>NZ_CP159872.1:0-4800000 GCF_040571325.1 Kitasatospora sp. HUAS MG31
GCCCAGGTCGCCACCGCGTCGATCCGCTCGTCCGTCTCCCCCGCCTTGCGCAGCAGACCGGTCTGCAGCGCGGTCAGGTACGTCGAGCCGACGATCTGCCCGGCGCGCAGGTGGACCAGGCCGATCGTGGTGCGCGGCACGGAACGGTTCCCGGTCGCCCGGTACAGCCAGCCGGACAGCTCCTGCAGCTCCGGGACGAGCACGGCCGGGTCCGACATCCGCGACCGCGGCTGCTGCCCGACGACGGCGGCCGAGTCGGTGCCGGCGACGGCCTCGGGGGTGACGGTCTCGGGGGTGACGGTCTCGGGGATGGTGGTCTCGGCAGGGGTGGTCTCGGCAGGGGTGGTCTCGGCGGGGGTGGTCGAAGTGTTCACGGGAATCGGTCCTTCGCTCTCGGGATCAGCTCGCCGCTGTCGTCGGCTCTCACCGCATTGACCCGGCCCGACCCACCGATGTGACAACCGAACCCGACCGGGTTTTCACGCCGGGGGCAGGAGTACCCGAAGCAGGTTCACCGACGCCCCCGGTGCCGGTACGGCACGCACGCGCGGAGCGCAGCGACGGCGCGGTGGCGGGCGCGCGGGTGTGCCGGAGGTGGATGCGGGGCGGCGATCGGCAGAGGCCGGGGCCCCCGGGAACGAAAGCAGCGGCGGGGCAACGGCAGCGGGGCCCTTGCCGACGGGACCGGAACCGGCAGCGGGGCCCAGCGGCCCGGGCCGGGGCACGGCGAGCGCCAGAACAGGGCACGCGCGTGAGCGGTCCCTCGCGCGGGACGCGGCGACTGACACCGTCGCGGGCGGCGCGGCAGCGGACATGCCGGGGGTGGGTGCCGAGGGGCCGCCATCGGGAGGGACCGGGCCCGCCGTGAGCAAAAGCGCCGACGGGACCCTTGCCGCCGGGGACCGGAACCGGCAACAGGGCCCAGCGGCCCGGGCCGGGGCACGGCGAGCGCTCGAACAGGGCGCGCACGTAAGCGGTCCCCGCGCGAGACGGGCGGCGCCCGCTCGCGCGGTGCGGCGCGAGCGGGCGACCGGTTGCCGGGCTGTCGTTGTCAGCCGCGGCACGGGTGGACCGGTGGCCGTTCCCGGGGCGCGGTGTTGCCTCGGCCCAAAGCGGGCGGCAACGCTCGGCGAGTGCGGCGGCCGGTTTACGGGGCGGGCGGGGTGCCGACCTCAGGATGCAGAACGAGCAGAGCGTCCCGGAACGCGTCACCGGAATCGTCGACGACCCCGGGACCGGGAGCGGGCGACCCCGGAGCGGGCGGGGTGCCGATCTCGGGGTGCAGGACGAGGAGGGCGTCCCGGAACGCGTCACCGGAGTCGTCGACGACCCCGGGGCCGGGGGCGGGCGTGCCCGGGGCGTCGAACCCGCGGGGGCCGGGCTGCGGCACCGGCGGCATCTTCGGCCCCCGCTTCCCCGCACCCACCGGCACCGTAGGCGCCTTCGACGCCTTCGACGGCTTCTTGGCCGTAGTACCCGCGGTGGCCGTGGTGCCCGTGCCGGCCGGGGCCGTGGCGGAGGCCCGCGCGGAGGCGGGAGCGGCGGACGCGGGAGTGGCGGCCGCGAGGGCGCCGCCCACCCCGAGGGCCGCGGCCAGGGCGACGGCCATCGGGCCCCGGCGCACGGCATGCGCCAAGGCCCGCGACCTGTCCGGTCGCCTCATCGGGCCGCCGGGCTCGGCATTGGTCATGACGGATCACCCTTTCCATGGGAAAACCAGCGCACCACCGGCGGTGCGTCGACCGCTCGGGAGCGCCGGTGACTTTGGTCGGGCGCCAGGTCCCGCACGACGCGGAGGCACTCACCGACGGGTTCGACGCTAGAGGGAGAGCACTGGGCCCGTCTGCCGTAGAACGGGCGGATTCCACCGAAGGGTTGACGCCCCGACAGAACGTGTCCGGCCCGCACCGACCGAAGGGTTACGGGCACCTGGCAACCGGCCATCCACCCGGGCCGTCCCCGGGCGGCCCGGTTCGGGCGCCACCGTGGGAAGACGGGAAGGGGTCCGGGCACTCCCCCGGCACGAACCCTGTCCGCCACGCGGACGGGAACAAGCCCGACCCCGCGATCCGGCCGCCGGTACGGAGGGGTGCCGGCACCCCGACCCGGCGCAGCCACCCACCCCGGCAGGTCAGGCAGGTCGAGCAGGTAGGGCGGGTCGGGCCACGAGCGGGGCTTCGCACGATCTTCAAGGGCCCGCTCCTCGCCCCCCGCTTCGTCGCCCCTGTCACCACAGGACCGAGGCCGGAAGCGACGACGCATGTCGGGCGCCGCACCGCGCGGCGCGGTCGTCACCGTGCCGCCCGCAGGCTCACAAGGGCAGGACAGGACCGGGATGGCTACGGAAGCAGGCCAGGGCTTCCTGCAGGTTGTGTTCGGCGATACCCGCCACGAGGCCCCGGTCGGGGAAGTCCCCGTCGAGCAGGCGCAGCGGGCCGGCCACGAGGGACCGGCGCGTCGCGAGCGTGTGGAGGTCGAGCCGGCGGGGATCAAGGCGGAGGCCGGGCGGGGTCAGGGCGCCGTAGCGGTGGCCGAAGCGAATCTGCAGGAAGGCGTGTTCCCAAGCGATGTCGAAGAACATCACGCCCTCGATGCCGATCAGGACCGGGCGGCCATCGGTGTCGATCAGGACGTGGCCCGGGCCGAGCTCTCCGTGGATCAGTCCGTAGCCCGTGCGTACAGTGACCCGCGCCGTCGCGGGCGAACACCGGGCAGGCGCCCGGGCGGGATACGACCACCCTCGCTCAGCGGCGGCAGGGGGCGTAGCCGGACACGGGAGCGGGACGGCCCGACGGCACGGTCGAAGGCGGCACGGGTACGGGGCGCGCGGGTCTGGCAGCCGCGAGGGGCCCGGGGCAGGGACGGATGCCTGTGGCGATCCCGGCGCCGGGTGGGCGCGGTCAAGGGCCGGATGTGGCGCGGTGTTGGGGGGGTGGCGTCTGCCGGCGGTCCGACCGGAGGAACCCGGGTGGCGGAGGTGGTCGCGGGCGGTGGTGGTGGTTTCCGGGGTGGCGGGCGGGGTGGCGGGGCTGAGGGTGCGGGCGGCACGGAGGGCGGGTAGGCCAGCGAGAGCGACCGCGGCCAGCGCGCAGGTACCCAGGACCCCCAGGGCAGGCCGGACGCCGACGTGGTCACCGAGAGCGCCGCCAGCGAGGGCGCCGAACAGGATGGTGGTCGAGACGATCGCCTGGAGTGCGGCCGTGGCCCGGCCCATGGCGTCCGGGGGGAATGTCGGTGACAAGGACCGAGCCGAGAGCGACGTCGGCGATCACGCCGAAGAAGACCGGCAGGCCGGTGCCGAGCACGGCCAGAGCCACGGCGACGGGCAGGGGCCCACCCGCGAACGGCAGAAGGAGGAAAGCGGGGAGCCCCACGGCCAAGCAGGCAAGGGTAAGCGGGCGGGGCTCCCTGCCCGGGGCCAGCAGGCGGGCGGCGAGAGCGGATCCGGCGAGCCCCACGACACCCGACAGGACAAACGCCAACCCGTAGACACCGACGGGGAGGTGGACAGTGCGCAGCAGAAAGGGTCCGGTGAGGGTGGCGGTGCCGGCCAGGGCGGCCGCCGGGACAGTGAACAAGACGACCAGGGCACGGTGGAAGGGGCAGCGGCCGAACAAGGCGAGTCCGGCGGCGGCCCTGCGCAGGGTCATCGGTTTCGACCGAGCCAACCCGGTGCGCCTTACGGCCAGGGGCACGCATGGCGCGCATGGCGAGGAGGACGAGGAGGACGAGCGTGCTGAGCAGGCAGCCGGCCGCGTCCACGGCCAGCACGGCAGCGCTTCCGGCCAGCACGATGATCCGGCCAGCACGGCAGCGCTTCCGGCCAGGACGGCAGCGCTTCCGGCCAGGACGATGACGAGTCCGGCGGCGATCCAGCCGACCAGCACCGCGCCGTACTGGCCGGCCTGGAGCCGGGCGCGGGCCGGGCCCAGGGCCCGGGCGCCGACGAGGTACCGCAGGTGGAGAAGGTACAGCAAGCCGACGAGGACCGCGACCACGCCCTCGACGCCACCGAGGACCACGAACCAGGCCACGAACACGACCTGACGGACGACCCCGAGCGCGAACGCGGCGAGCGCGAACGCGGAGACGGTATCCAGGAGCAGCAGCGAAGCCCCGGGCTGCACGTCCCGCTGCTCGATGGCGGCAGCGAACCGGTCCCGCCGGACGGCCATCGGGGGTAGCCGCCCGGATCCGCGCGGACGCCTCCGGCCGGACCGGCTGAGGCGAGGGCCGGGATCCGTCACGGATGCCGGACGTCACCTCCGCGAAGTTGGGCATCGCTGAGGCGAGCGGACGGACCCCGGCAGTGTGTGACGGAACAGACCAGGAAGGGCACGTCAGCGACCCGTGCCCCGGCCAGATGGGCTGGCCGTACTCGGGGGCGCACGGCCAGCCACCACCAACACTCCCGCCTGTCCCCGCCCGGTGCCAGGGCGGCTGCGCTGTACGGGCGCCCGCCGCCGACCAGGAGGGCCCTCTTGGGTTACAGGTGCTCGACCCCCGGCGGACGGGACACCGGTTCAGACAGTGCCGCCGCCCGGTACGGGAGACCGCGGCACCCCCGCATCACAGATGCGGCAGCCACCCGGTGATCAGGGTGACAGCGGTTAGCCCGCAGCCGTACGCCACGCCCCTGAAGGCGTTGGCCGCGAAGGGCCCACTGCCGGAACGCGGCAGACGGCCGGCGCCACCGGAACCCGCACTCCTCCCGGAGGGTGACAGCACCTGCGGGCGCAGAGCCGGTCCGCCCACGGCGCGGGGCCCGAACGGGCCGGCACCGTGCGGCTGCGACGGTCAGATCCGCTGGATCGGGAGCACCACGATCCACCCGAACATGATCAGACCGATGACGGCTGTGCACCCGCAGCCAGCATTGAGGCAGCCGTCCTCACGATTGGTCACATCCCCGTCCACACAGCCCTCAACTCACCGGATCCGTAGTGCAAGGCATCGCCGACCGGTTACTTCGGCGGCCGGGGGCCGGTCGCGGGTGGCCCAGTGCCCAGCGCGCCGGGAGTACCACGCCCCCTCCCGGCCGGGAACGCGCGGGCCGGCCGGGCTTCAGACCGCCGTGGGGAAGTCCTTGCGCTTGATCTTGGCACGGCGGCCGTCGGAGTGGTGGAACACGATCCCCTCCGCCAGGCTGCCGGGCGCGTAGCGGCTCTCCAGTTCGGCGAGGAACTCCCGCAGGCCCTCGTAGCTGCGCGGCACCGCCTCGTACACCGGCACCTCCAGGTCGAACGGCACACACAGGTAGCCGTCCAGCCCCAGCGGGTTGCCCTGGATGCGCGGGCCGAGGGCCTCACAGGCGTGCTCACCGTCCGGCCAGGTGGCCACGTCGGTGTTGCGGGCCGCGGCCAGGATCCACCTGTCCTCGGGGCCGTGCTCGTCGGTGTCGACGTACCAGCCGTCGACGATGCCCTGCTGCTTCTGCGCCTTACTGGGGTTGCGCCGCTTCTCCACCCGCACCAGGTGGCCCCCGCGGACGGTCAGGCGGACATTGGTGCCGTCCAGCTTCTCGGTCGGCGCGCCCTCCCCCGCGAACACCCAGGCGCACTCGGCGCGCGGGCGGTCCACGACACGGAAGTCGCCGTCCCGCTCGAACAGCGTGGGGATCTTCTCCATGACCTGCCTGCCTCTCCTGACCTGTCCGACCAGTTCCTCGTGCGTGATCGCCCCCGCGGCCAGGCCGCTCGCCAATGACCGCACCAGGTCCGCGACGGAGACCCCGGCATCCACGGCCACGCGCTTCAGCGCCTTCTTTTCCTCCGGCGAGACCCAGGCGACCAGCCGCGACCAGCCGTCCGGCGGGGTCCAGCGCGCCAGTCGCTCCGGGTCCTTCCGCGGCCGGCCGCGGCGTTTGACCTCTTCTTCCATGGCCGTGACCCTAGGAGCCGACTTGATGTTGCGTCAATTGGCATAACAGAAATTCGGACGGCCAGGAGCCGGCCCGCCGTTCCGGCCTGGAAGGCCACCGACCAAGCGCCGTTCGGGAAGCTCGGGTGCGGCCGTCGGCTCAGCCCCGCACCCACGCCGCAGGTGGCACGCGGCTAGGGCTGCCGGACAGCGGGCAGGCGGACGGCGGGCAGGCGGACGGCGGGCATGAGCGGCGCCTCGAAGACGCCAACCGCGGTGAAGGCCGCGGCAAGGGCGTCGGCCTTCCGGGTCAGGGCACCGGCGTAGACATAACTCTCGAAGATCTCCTGTGGCGTACGGGTCACAGCGACCTCCTCGGACTCGGGCGTGGAGGGCCTGCACCATCACACCGACGCTTCCGGGTGGCGGAATTTCTGGGAACGATCACGTTTCCCCGGGATCGGCTGCCGTCCCCTCGCCGCCTCCTGGACACCGGGGCGCTCCACCCGGGCCGCTGGTTTCGTCCCACAGGCGCCGGGCAGGCCGCCTTCACCAGCCGCGTCGACGACCTCCGGCCGGCCGCCCAGGGGGAGGCACGTCGCCCGGATGTCCGCTCAGCGCCCGTACGTCCTGCGGCACATCGTGACCAGGCTCGGCGGCAGACCTGCCTTGCCGCTCCTGCCGCAGACGTCGACCGGTACCACCTGCTGCGGCCGGCTCGGGGGCCGCTGCTGGACCGGCGCGGGCCGGGCCGGGGAGGTCTTGGCCGCGGCCCGCAGGGGCCTCGGCCGGGCCGGGAGGGCGGAGCGGCCGGACGGTCCGGCGGGGGCCACCGCCTCGGGTTCCCGCTCCTGGTCCGACGGCGGGCCGGGCGGCGGGGCCGGGATCGGCTCGGGCGAGGGGACGTCGGCGGATGCGGCGGCCGGTGCCTGGGCCGGCACGTGCAGCACCGGGGCGGCCATCTCCCACCGCTCGACCACGGCACCGTGTTCCATCGCCAGCTCCGCCGTGCCCCAGGCCAGGACCACCGAGGCCGCCACCGCCACCACGACGCCTCTGCGCGCGACCCGACCGGACCGCGGGGCAGCGGCACGCGGGCGGCGGGTGGGACCGTCCGCGACGGCGGCCCGCTCGGCGAGCGTCCGGCAGGCCCGGGCGTTGACGGTCGCCGGCCAGACGGAGGCGGCACCGATGGCCGCCCACGCCCCGGCATGCTCGCCGAGCGTCCGGCAGGCCCGGGCGTTGACGGTCGCCGGCCAGACGGAGGCGACGCCGATGGCCGCCCACCCCGCTGCGGTCCGCTCGTACAGCTCGGCGGCGCCTTGGTGGTCCCCCGCGAGATGGGCCAGATAGGCCCGGATCTCCTGGACGGCCAGGGCCTCGGGATGGCTGGCGCCCCGCGCGGCCCGCACCCTCTGGTCGAGTTCGGCGGCGAGCCGCCCGGCCTCGGCCAGGTCACCGCCCGCGGCGGCCTCCCCGATCCGGCGGGCGGCCGCGGCCTGCGCCGGCGAGAGCGCCCCCAGGTCGGTACCGACGAGGCAGGACGGCGCGGACACGGCTGCGCCGGGTTCCTCCGTACGGACCATCAGACCGCCTCCCTTCACCCGTCAATGATGGCAGGACAGCGTGCCACCACGCGGCAGCGGCACGGGAGAACTGAGTCTTCGTCAGGAAGGGATCGCGCACCGGATCGAGCGCGCTCACCCATCCGACCGGCCCGGCCAGGACCGCTCGCCGACACCAACTCCACGACGCTTCACGCTTCCTGGGCGCCGGTTCGCCGCCGGTCCCCCCGCGCGACGACGGACACGGTGCCGAACCACCGGGCGACCCGGCACGTTGCGGCCTATCGCCACGCTTCACCCGGTCGGCCTCACCGCCGGCGGAGCGCGCAGGGTCGAGGGCTCGGGGGGGTGCCCACGAGGGGGCAGGCCAGCCGAGGGCGGACGAGAGCCACGGGGGCCAGGAGACGGCCGGGGGTTCATGGGCGGACAGCCTGGCCGCGGCCGGAAAGGAACTTGACGTCAAGTCAGCTTGAGGTTCTACGGTCGGGGGCGCGCCCTGACGGTCACTCAATCTTTTGTGTCTGCAGCGGTGTTGAGCGGCAGGAGGTGGGCTGGGTGTCGCGCCCGGGCTATGGTTGCCCCGCTGTCGTGAACCGCCCAGCCCCCTGGCTGGGTGGGGCCGCCGGCCACCCGGCCAGGTTCCTCATCGCTAGAGGTAGGGCCGGGTGATCATCTCAATCAGGTGGCCCGCGGGGTCCTTGACGTAGACGCCACGGCCGCCGTGCTCGTCGTTGGCCTCACCGACGGCGCATCTTCGGATCGGCCCAGTGGGCGATCCCGCGATCGCACATCCGCCGATATGCCCGGTCGAACAGTTCGTCGTCGACCAGGAAGGCGTAGTGCTGCATCTGGATCTCCACCGGCGGGTCGGCGAACTGGAGCAGCACCCCGTCGTGGAGCTGGATGTTGGTAAAGGGGCCCCAGGAGGGTGCTTCCGGGAGTTCCAGAACTTCCCGGAAGAACCGAGCCGACTCGGTGCGGTCCTTGGCGGCGATGTTGCGACCGCCATCGGACAGGTCGTTGTCACGACGGGCGACACGCCGGCGCCGGATCGGGCTCCGCCCGTCGCGGGACTGACCCGTGTGGGGCAAGCTCGGTGGCGGCACTCACCGGGCGTTTCGAGGATCACAGGCATGACCACTCTCGACCGCGGCGGACGGGACCGGCTCGCCGCCCTCGCCGACCACCTGCCCGCCTCGCCGGGCAAGGGCGCCAAAACCGTCCCCGTCGATGAGGAACTCCTGGAGCTCGCCGTCGTCCTGCTCGGCCAGTTCTCCGCCGCGTTCCTTGACGAACCCATCGGCCGGGCCGCCTGCACCGTCGCCGAGCGACTCCAGGTGAGTGTTCCGCTCACGGCGATCCTGGCCCTGGAGGACGACACGATCGGCGAGGTGTAGCCGCGGCAGACGCCCCGGCCACGGCACCCGCACGGCACCGGGCACCGGCGCCGCCGGGGGCCGTCCAGCGCGCCGGCCAACGCCGCGCACCCGGGTGTGCCGGCGCGAGGCCGGGGAAACGGCGGAGGCGTGGGCGCGCGCCGCCGCCCGGTCCGGGTGGCGGAAGGCGGCCTGCTCGGCTTCGCGTTGCCGAACAGGCCGCCGCCCCTGCCTCGCCCCCGCTCACGGGTCGTCCCGAACGACCGGGGGCACAGCGCGAGTCAGGCCGTACAGGCGGACACGAGCACGCCCGGGGTGCCCGGGAGGATCGTCTCGGTGACGGGCCCCAGCGGGATGCTGACCGAACCGCTGGTGGTCGTACCGGAGACCGTTCCGCGGAGGCTGACGGTCACGGCCTGATTGCTGGTCGCCCGGATCGCGACCCCCAGGCCGCCGTTCGGGCAGGCGGCCGTGGAGAGGACGACGGCGGGGAGCGGGCCGTTCGTCACCGTCGCGGTGACGGAGAGCCTCACGCTGGTGAGCACCGGAGTCGAGACGCACTCCGCGTCGATGCACGCCGAGACGGAGACGTTCGGGACGGGCACCGGTCCGACCGCCAGGCTCACGGAGCGGGAGGCCGCGACGGCGGGGGCGGGTCCCATGGCGAGCGGGAGGACGCCGAGGGCGAGGCTGGCAGCCGCCATGACGGCCCGGCTGCCCAGTCGGGAGAGAACCACTTTCGCGTTCCTTTCAGCTGTCTGACCATTGGCCAGTTCGGGGACGGCGCGCCGAGGTCACGGGAGCAGCCGACCGCCGCGCGTTGAAGGGGTGGAATGCGTTGCCGCCGAAAGAAGCCGCCGGCGGATGGAGGGAGGGATGGCGCGCTCTGCGAGGCGCTGCCGAGCGGAACCGGAATACCCGCCCTCGGCCCGCGGTCAGGCGCCTCAGGTGAAAGATAGCCGCATCGGCCGCGACGGAAAAGAAGGCGTGCAAACCACGATGGAGTGAATCCGGAACACCGGGGCGCAGGCGGGAAGGCGGTCTGCGAACATCTCGGACGCAAAAAAGGGACTGTATGACTACTGC
Source organism: Kitasatospora sp. HUAS MG31 (assembly GCF_040571325.1). Classification (GTDB taxonomy): domain Bacteria; phylum Actinomycetota; class Actinomycetes; order Streptomycetales; family Streptomycetaceae; genus Kitasatospora; species Kitasatospora camelliae. Next base: position 9,887 of record NZ_CP159872.1, read on the forward strand.
TCGAATGCGTCGATGCCCCTGCGGGATCCGCCACCAGCGGCACCGCACCACCGAAGCGCGGCCGGCCCCCCGGACATCCGGGGGGCCACGGGCGGGGCGGGGGCTACGGCGCGGCGCGGCACAGGTCAACGGCCGCGCCCGGACAGCGGTTCGTGGCGGTTCATGGCAGCGGGATCGATGTGTTGTCCTGGACGGAGATCTTGGTGAAGGGGTAGGTCGAAGCCGCGTCGTAGATGATGAACTGCGTGTACTGCCGCGGTGGCATGGTGCGGCCGAGTGACTTCATCACCTGGTCCCAGTGGGCGAGGTCGAGTTGTATTCGGTTCTTGGTGATCGCCACGTCATGGAGGCCCGGGGACACGGTTGACCAGAGGTCGACCACGTTCGCGGCCCGGTAGACGGTGTTGTTCGAGAACGTGGTGTTGTTGGCCACGATGTTGGTTGCACGGTAGTAGTCGTTTATCGTGTTGTTCTGGATGTTCGCCTTGTCACCGTGCACTTCGATGGCGGCCGCGACGGAGGCGTTTCCCTTGAACGTGTTGCCGTAGATCACCGTGTTGGTTCCCGAGGTGTAGACGGAGGAGTGGTCGTGCCACGGGACGTTGACGGTCGAGAAGGTGCTGTACGACAGGACGACATCGCGCGTCGCGCTTCCGGTGACGACGGTGTTCGTGTTGTTCGTGTTGATGAACATGTTCTGCGTGATGGTGATCCCCGTGCCGGAGAGAAGGGCGAGGACGAACCGCGGTGAGGCTGCGGACAGGCCCGCCGAAATGGGATTGCCTGCCGCGTTCTGGTCGAAGACGATGCCCGTGATCTTGAGACCGGAGAGGTCCGTGGTGGCCGGGGCCGTCATGATGGCGCGGTAGTCGCCGGCGTTGTCCATGACCTTGAGGGTGGTTCCGTGCCCGTTGATGACCTCGCCCCGCGGGATGGTGAGGCCGGGCCGGATGACGAACGGCGCGGAGGAGGGGCGGTAGGGCAGGTCCACGACGCCGTTCTTCGGGTTGTTGAGGAGCTGCTGGATGTAGTCCGTGTCATCCACGGTTCCGGCGGCGGCCAAAGCGGTGTTCTGCGGGGCCGCGGCCGCCGTTCCCGGCATCAGCGCGATGACCGGGAGGGAGAGCATGGCCAGCACCGTGGTCGCGGCAAGGCAGGGCCGGAGCGATCTCCCGAAGCGCCGGCTTCGGGGTTCTTCCGCCGGCTTTCCTTGAAGAGGGCAAATGCGGCCGGGCAGTGCCCGCAGAAGGATTCGCCGGCGCTTCCTTACCGAGGGGGACGAGTGGGTCACGGTAAATCCTTGATTGGATGTGAGAGTCCGAGAAATCCGCTGGGCGCCGGGCGGGTATGACTTTTCGGCGCATCGGCCGGGATTTTCTCCCGGGGGATTCCGGAAAGGAACGGGTCGTTTCGCGCGGCGCCGTCGCCGAAGGCGGTGGCCGGTGATCGACCGGGAATTCACGGGATGAGCGGACGTGTTCACCGCACCCCGGGGGTTGGAATCAGTCCTCGGCTGCCGGGCGGGCCGGCCGTCGGGTGGTTGTGCCGCCCGTCCGCGGCCTTCCCCGCGGGTGGGCAGGGGTCGGGTCGGGTCAGGTCCGGGCCGGCGGGGATGCCGGACTCGGGAGGCCTGCGGGGGCCGCCTCGGCGTCGACCGGTCTCGAAGCGGGTGTCCACGCGGCCGCACCACGCCCATACGCCTTCCTGCGGCTCGCCGGAACCGGGCGGGCCGGGCGAAGGAGGTTCGCCCGACGCGTCGGGGTCGGTTGCGGGGAGGTCGGAAGGGTGTGCAGCGAATCACGGGCGGCAGGGCGAGGGCAGGCGGCTTCGGTGTCGTCGCCGTTCATTGCGGGCACGGTCCCGGCTGTTCGCGGCAGTTCCTTCGGGGAGCCGAGGCGAACGGCGCGGTAGCCGTGGCGGGAGCGGCAGCCGGGGCGGAGCTCGGTCGCCGAGCCGCCGGCGGTGTCCGTCTCCGCGACGCACTGCCTGCCGGAAGTGTCGGCCCACGGCGCCTTGCGACGACGCGCGGGGGGACGGTTCCGGGCGATCCACAGCACGCAGCGCGGTTGCCGCCCTGAGGGCGGTGCGCCGGGCGGGGAGCCCGATGGCGTGGCATGGCTGCCGACCGTTGCCCACCGGACACGGAAAATGTCACGGGGCGAGGTGAGGCACATCGCGGAGAGCCCCTCGAAAGGACACAGGAGTGCTCGCGGAGATGGGAGGAGACACTGTCACGACGCACGGGCCTGGAAGGAAACCCCCGGTGCGATGCCCCGCCCCGCACCCCCGGCCCAGAAGATGGCGTCGGCCGTCTCAGGCGCTGTCGCGCCGACCACTACGCCTGGTCACTGGAGACCAGGCCCCCATCATTGGCACACCAGTCACACCGAGTCAAGGGGGGTCCGTCGGGCTTCCGGCGCCGGGAGACGCGGGGGTCACCGAGGCCGGCCGGAGCGGCGCGGCACCCCCGGGACCTGCCCGCAGGACGCCGGGCTTCAGCCCGGCGGCGTTGCGGGTTCCCGGCACTCGTTCCGGTCACCCGACCAGTCCTCAGATCACAGTGCTCACAGATGAGTTGAAGCACCGTCGGGTGCTTCCCGACGACGGACGGCCCGGCTGTGGCCGGCCCGGTCGGAGGTGGCTCGGCGCGGGGTGTCCGCCGGTGCTGCACCGGCCCCTTCGGGATCTGGACGCCGTCTTCGGAACGTCGTCGACTTCTTGAAGGGGAAACGGTGACCCTCCGCTGCCAAGGGTCGGCCGTGCGTCAGGGGGCTTCCTGGCACGGTGCGGCGATCACCTGGGTGGTCTGCGGCCGCACCAGGGGCTGTTCCGGTACCACGGGTGTCCGGGCCGAGGCGGGTTCGCGCAGGTGGATGTCCAACTCCCGTGCCTGGCCCGGCTCCAGCTCGACCTCGCTGGCCAGCACCGGGTGGCCGCGTTCGGCGCCGACCGACATCGGCAGCGGTCGTCCGTCCAGTTCGGCGCTCCTGAACTGCGCTCCCACGGCAGCGTAAAGGGAGACCCAGATGCGGGTGGAACCGGGTGTGTGCGGGTGCGTGGGGTCGTCGGAGCGGAGCCTGACGTACTCCGGCAGGCCGGAGGCCGGGGCGTTGTTGACGAGCCGGACGCGGATGACGCTCTCGCGCTTGCCGGCGACGCAGGGCGCCAGTTCGTAACGCAGGGACCGGTCGAGGTAGTAGTCCAGCTTGTTCCCGGCGGAGTTGTTGACCACCAGGGCCGCGTAGGGGCCGGTCTGCTGCGGCACGCTGCCGGCCAGCTCGGTGTCCTCGAGTGCCTCCTGGGTCTGCGGGTCGGTACTCCACATCCGCAGCCGGCCGTCGCCGGCGAGCTGGTGCAGGGCCCGCAGCAGGGCGACGGGGTCGTGCCGGCCGTGCAGCAGGGCGTCGGTGACCGCATGGGCGACCTGGATGAGGAAGTCCTTGCGGGCCGACTTGTCGGTGTAGCGGGCGTAGGCGGTGCTCTCGGTGAGCGCGACGGTGTCGGCGGCGGTCAGCTGTTCGCCGTTCGGCAGCCGCACGGGGCCGGTGGCCGCCAGGACGCGGGCCAGCCCCACCGGGTCGGTGGCGATCGCCCCGTCCAGTTGCTGGCCGGTCTTCTGGCGCCACAGGCCGGTCCAGATCTGCGCCGCGTACGGGAAGTGCGCGGAGAGGTTGGAGTTGGCCATCAGCCGGGTGCTGTCGTCGGCCGCGTACCTGCTCTCGTAGTCCGGGCCGAAGTCGGCCACCGGTTCGGGGGCGGAGGTCAGCGTGTCGTTGGAGGACAGGTCGTGGACGGTGATCCGCCCGTGGTCGGCGGTGAGGATGCCGAAGACGCCGACCAGGCCGCCGGTGCCGCGGGCCTCGGCGTTGGTCTGGAAGGCGAAGAAGTACGAACGCGGGCCTGATCCGCCCAGTAGCGGAGGCAGCAGCCGCACCGCCGTACGGGCGCTCCCGGCCGACTCGGCCAGGTGCTCCACCTGGGCGGTCAGCCTGGCGCGCGCGGCGTCCAGCCGGCCGATGCCGGTGGCGTCCGGCAGGGCTGCCAGGTTGTGCCCGATGCGGTCGAGGCCGGTCTGGATGCGGGCCAGGACCGGGTCGGCGGCCGTGAGCCGGTCGAGTTCCACGCCGCCGTCCTGGCGCATGATCCGGGCCGGGTCGGCCACCTCGCGCAGCCGTACCGCGTCCGGCAGCACCTGGGTGGCCGCCTCGTCGGCGGCCACGCTGAGGCCGTGCGCGGTGCGGAAGGAACGGCCGGCCAGCGGGAGTTCGCCGAGCGCCGTCCACCAGGGCGCGGAGGTCGCCCGGCGGGCGGCGCCGGTGTGCTCCCTGAGGGAGGCCAGATCGTGCTCGGAGGGCGTGGCGCCGCCGGCGAACGCGGCGGCGAGTCGGGCGACGTCCTGGTGGGCCGCGGTGAGGTGGCTGTGCACCGCCCGTGCCTGAAGCGCCGCGGCGCCGCTCAGCGCCGCCAGGGGCAGGAGGATCGCGGCGGCGCCGAGGAGGATCAGGCGGCCGGGCCTTGGGCGTCTGGCCGGCCCGGCCGCCTGTTCGGGCTCGTTCGCCCGGGGGGTGAGGGGATCAGCTCTCACGTGCCCGCCGACGGCGGCCGCGGACCAGGAGCAGGGTCAGGCTTCCGGAGCCGATCAGGAGCGCGCCGGCGGCCACGGTGACGGTCATGCCGGTGAGACCCGTCCCGGCCAGTCCTCCGGTGTGCCGCTCGCCGGGGGACGGCTGGGCGGGCACTGCCCCGTGCCCGTCCTTGTAGACCTCGATGGCCACCTTCTGGACCCGTTCGGTCCCGTCCGGGTTCTGGCCGGTCAGCCGGATGGTGTGCGGGCCGGCCTTGACCTTCTTGGGGAGGGTCACCTCCGCCTCCACGTCGCCGTTGCCGTCCGCGCGCACGGTGGTCAGGTGGATGACCTGGCTCAGGACGTCGATGGACACGGACGACTGGGGCGCAAAGCCGCAGCCGAAGACGGTCAGCGATCCGCCCACGGGGACGAGCGCGGTGCTCACCCTGGCCGCGCAGGTGGAGGGCGGGTAGGCGATGCCGGGCAGGCGGTGGGCGTGGGCCGCCGGCGCGGCACATAAGGCCGCGGCCAGGACGGCGATGAACAACGCGATGCGGATGCCGCGGGCTGGCCGCGTGGTGGTCCGAAGGCCGGTGGAGTGTCTGTCCCCCGCCGCTTCGACAGGTCCGCCATTCATGGAGGGATTCCTTCCGAGTGTTCGGAGCCGGCATGGCCGGCGGTGCGTTCAGGGAACGCGCAACCCACGTAAACACGCTGGTCGCGGTTGTCCCAGTGGTGACCGGCGGATGGCAGCCGACGTTGACCGGATCGAGCTACAGCGCGGTCGGCCGGTCGGGGTTCGGGGTGCGGATCGGGGCTGGGGCGTCGAGCGTTTGCCGGACGGTGTCGATCACCCGGTCGAGGTCGGTGTCGGTCAGGCGGGGGTGGACCGGCAGGGAGAGCACCTGTCGGGTGACCAGCTCGGCGCGCGGGGTGTCGCCGCGCGCGATCCGGGGGTGGTCGCGGTAGCAGTCGTGGTCGAAGGCGAGCCGCGGGTAGAACACCCGGGCCTCGATTCCGGCCCGGTCCAGGGCCTCGATCACCTCGTCCCGGCCGGCCCGCGCATCGTCGGTGAGGCGGACGGTGTACTGGTGCCAGACGTGCAGCCGGTCGGCGGGCCGGCGGGGGGTGATCAGGCCGGGGACGCCCTCCAGGCCCGCGGTGAGGCGAGCCGCATGGGCGGCGCGCCTCCGGTTGATCTCGGGCAGGCGGCCGAGCTGGACCGAACCGATCGCGGCCTGCATCTCGGTGAGCCGGTAGTTCGAGCCGGCGAGCAGATGTTCGTAGCGGTTGCGCATGCCGTGGTTGCGGATCAGCCGCAGCCGGTCGGCGATCCGGGCGTCGGGGGTGGTGACCACACCGCCCTCGCCGCAGGTGATGTTCTTGCTGCCGTACATGGAGAAGGTCGCCGTCGAGGCGGCTCCGACCGACTGGCCGGCCACCCGGGCGCCGTGCGCCTGTGCGGCGTCCGCGATCACGGTGAGCCGGTGGTGGTCGGCCAGCCGGGTGATGTCCGGCATGTCCGCGGGCAGGCCGTAGAGATGGACGGGCATGATCGCGCAGGTTCGGGGCGTGATCGCGGCGGCGACGGCCGCCGGATCCAGCAGGAAGTCGTCGTCGACGTCGGCGAATCGCGCGGTGGCGCCCACCTCGAGCAGTGCGTTCAGGGTCGCGCCGAAGGTCAGCGGTGTGGTGATCACCTCGTCGCCGGGGCCGATGTCGTGGGCGCGCAGGGCCGCGACCAGGGCGGTGGTCCCGTTGCTGACCGCGACGGCGTGCGCGACGCCGTGGGCCGCGGCGAAGGCTCGTTCGAACTCCTCCACGCGGGGGCCGCTGGTCAACCGGCCGGAGCGGAGCACCGCGAGGACGGCCGTCTCCTCCTCGACGCCGAGCTGTGGCTCGCTGATCCGGATCCGGTGCTCCGGCACTCTCGGCGGGCCGAAGGGGAGGTCGGTGCGGACGGTGCCCGCGAGGTCGCGGTCGGCGCCGACGGCCGGGGACGCCGGCGGCGGGGTCCGCCGCTCCTGCGCGGCGGATGCCGGGCCGCTCCCGGGCTCGGCGGCCGGCCCGGTGGCCGGCTCGGTGGCCGTTGGTGCGATGTTCATGGTCGAAAGTCCCTTCCGTCGATCGGGACGATGGTCTGCACGGGCACGGTGGTGGCGGGTTTCGGTGGCGGGCCGGCCAGGGCGGTGACGATCCACGTCACCGCGTTGTCGACGGCCTCGGCGCAGGCGGTGAGCATCGCCGGGGTGCCGTCCGGATCGGCGATCTCGTCGAGGGCCGGTTCCTGCCAGGGCACCCGGCCGCGGTAGCGGGCCGCGGCCGCGACCACCCCCCGCGCCCGGGCCGCCGGCCCGGCCGGCGGTCCTCCGGCGCCCGGGGGTGGGGGCAGGCCGGCGGTCACCGGAGGGTGGCGCACCAGCCGGGCGAACTCCCGGAGCAGGAAGGTGCGTCGGGAGGCGGCCGGGCACAGGGCGATCACCGTGTCGCGGTGCGCCAGTTCGGCGGTCAGCACCAGGTCGTCGCCGGCCACCATGGCGGCGGTCAGGCGGCGGCTGGTGAACCCGGCCGGATCGGCGCCGATCCTGGCGAGGAGTTCCGCGGCCGGGGGGTGCATCGGCAGGCCGTCCTGGCCGTGGGTGCCCGCGCTGGTGACGGTGAGCCAGGGCCGTCCGGCGGAGGACGGCATCCGCAGCTCGGTGATCCGTTCGGCCAGGGGTGAGCGGCACAGGTTCGCGGTGCAGACGAAGCGGAGGCGGAAAGGGGTCACCGGGGCCGGGCCGTGTCAGCGCGCGACCGGCGGGGCCGGGTCCGCGTCCACGGTCACGGTGCCGTCCGAAAGCCGCCGGCCGTCGGCTCCGGCGCCGGTCCGGATGCGTGCGGCGCGTGCGCGGGCCACCCGGGCGCCGTACTTGCGGGGCTTTTCGGCCTGGTAGTAGTGGTAGCCGTACCGCCAGCCGCCGTCGGTGTCCCGGCGGTGGGGCGCCATGCACAGCACCCCGGCGAGCACCGGGGTGTCGGCCGCGGTCAGTGATTCGACGACCCTGCGCAGCTGCTCGACGCGGGTGCGGCCGTGCCGGGCGACGACGATCGCACCGTCGCAGTGCCGGCCCGCCGCGGCCGCGTCGGCGAAGGCCAGCGTCGGCGGCAGGTCGAGCAGCACGACCTCGTAGCGCGATCGCAGTTCCTCGAGCAGCTGCTCCATCCTCTGGGAGCCGAGCAGGTCCCCCGGGTTGGGCGGCAGCGTACCGCTGGTCAGGACGTCCACGGCGTCGTCGCCCCAGGTCTGGACGGCGTCGTCCAGGGTGGCACGGCCGAGCAGGACGTCCGTGAGGCCGGCCCCGTTCGGCAGCCCGAGGTACCGGCCGACCTGAGGCCTGCGCAGATCGCACTCGACGATGATCGCCTGGGTGCCGACCGTGCCCAGGGCGGCCGCCAGGTTGCAGACCGTCGTGCTCTTGCCGTCGTGGGGCATCGCGCTGGTGAACATGATCACCTTGCGGGGCGCGTCGACCTGGACGAACCCGAAGGCGACCCGGAGCTTGCGGAACGCCTCCATCCTCGAACCGACCAGATCGGCGTCGTACAGCACCGGGGTGCCCCGCGCGGCCGGGTCGTAGGGGATGGCGCCGAGGACCGGCTTCCCGCCGAGGGCCCGGCCGAGCTGCTCGACGGTCTTGAGCGAGGTGTCCAAGGTGCGGGCGACGGCGGCCAGGCCGAGCCCGGCCAGCAGGCCGAGTGCCAGGCCGGCCGCCAGGTTGCGGACCGGCCTGGGCGACACGGGCTGGGGGGAATAGCTGGGCTGGGCGACCACCCGGATCACCACCGTCGACGCCCCGCCGGTCTCCGGGCGCTCCAGCTGGTTGATCTGCTGCGGGAAGACGACCGCGATCACACGCGCGATCTCCTGCGCCTGCTCCGGCGAGTCACCGGTCACGGTCGCCCGGAGCAGCACCGTCTGCGGGACCGCCTGGGCGGAGATCCGCGACTGCAGCTCGTCCGCGGCGAGGGGCAGTCTGCCCGTCTGGGCCACGGCCCCCGCCAGCATCGGTCCGGTCAGCAGGTTGGCGTAGGACTCGAGCTTCTGCTGGGACAGAAGGCCGGCCTGGTAGGCCTGCATCACGTTGGACGAGTCGACCTGGGCCGAGACCAGGAAGGTGAGGCTGGAGGAGTAGGTGCGCTCCGCCCGCGCGGTCAGGCCCGCGCTGACGGCCCCGGCGAGCAGGGTCACGACGACGATGAGCTTCCAGCGATCCCTGATCAGCCCGAGGAGACTCCGCAGTGCCATATCCGTCTCGCCTTCCTCACCGTGTCCGCAGGTGCGCGGTCACAAATCTCTGCGATGATTCACACTACCATCAGTAGTCAGTCCATTACTCTCTGATGTCGCGCCCTGTCGTGTCCGGCTCGTTCGTGTCGGGATCGCGGACCGGGTGTTCGAACGGAGAGCACGCGGAACGAACGATCCGGCTTGATCGGGAGGCACGTTGCACGGGGAATGTGCCGGTCACGCGGTGGTCGGCCCTGCGGCGGCCGGGCGGGGCGACCGCGCCCGGCCGCAGGCCGGAACCGGCGGGCCGTCCCGCGGCGCCACCCGCCGTCGCGCGCGGGCGGCCTGGGCCGCGGCCGACGCCCTGGTGTGGGCGGGCGGTGTGCTGATCGTCGGCCCGGACGGCGGAGGCGGCCCGGGCCTGTCGGCCGGTGGCCCGGTGGTCCTCGCCTGTCTCGCCGCCGGGGTGACCGCGGTCCTGGCCGGCGCGGTGTGCGGGCTGTACTCCGGGCGGTTCCCGTGGGAGAGCCGCGCGGAGCTGGGCGCCGTGCTGGGCACCGCCGCCCTGACCGCGCTCTGCCTGGAGGCTGTCGGCGGCGGACGGCTCCCGCTGATCGGCGCACGGCCGGTCGTGGCGGGGATCGCCGCCATGGTCAGCGCCCTGGGGATGATCACCACGCGGGCCGCGGTCGCCGCCGTCCGGCGCAGGCCGAGACGGCCGGCACCGGCCGCAGTCAAGGTGATCGTGTTCGGTGCGGGCAGTGCGGGCACGCAGTTGGTGCACCGGCTGGCGGGCCAGCGCGGCGCGCGGTACCAGCCGGTCGCCCTGCTGGACGACGACCCGGGCAAGCGCCGGCTGCGGATCTGCGGGGTCCGGGTGCGGGGCGGCCGGGAGCGGCTCGCCGAGGTCGCGGCCGAGACCGGGGCCGCGGTGGTGGTGATCGCGATCGCCGGCGGGCGCGGCGACGGCCAGGTGATCACGGACCTGGTGTCGCTGGCCGAGTCGGCCGGGCTGACGGCCAAGGTCATCCCGCCGGTGCACGAGCTGGTCGCCGGCTCGGCCAGGATCGACGGCGTCCGTGACCCGCGGATCACCCACCTGCTGGGCCGCGAGCCGATCCGCCTCGACCTGGCGGCGGCCGCCGGCCGTTTCACCGGTCGGCGGATCCTGGTCACCGGCGCCGGCGGGTCGATCGGTTCCGAGCTGTGCCGCCAGTTGCACCGGCTGCACCCCGCCTCGCTGGTGATGCTCGACCGGGACGAGTCCGCCCTGCACGCGGTGCAGCTCGCGCTGCACGGCCGTGCGCTGCTCGACTCCGACGAGACGGTGCTCGCCGACATCAGGGACGCCGCCCGGATCAGCGAGGTGTTCGCGCAGGCCCGCCCGGAGATCGTGTTCCACGCCGCGGCGGTCAAGCACCTTCCCCTCCTGGAGCGGTACCCCTCGGAGGCGCTGAAGACCAACGTGGCCGGCACGCTGAACGTGCTGCGGGCGGCCGCCGCCTGCGGGGTGGAGTCCTTCGTGAACATCTCCACCGACAAGGCCGCCGACCCGGTGAGCGTGCTCGGCACGTCGAAGCGGATCACGGAGCGGTTGACCGCGTACATGGCCGATCAGGCGCCGGGCACCTGGGTGTCGGTCAGGTTCGGCAACGTGCTGGGCAGCCGTGGCTCGCTGCTCGAGTCCCTGTCCGCGCAGATCGCGGCGGGCGGCCCGGTCACCGTGACGCATCCGCAGGTCGCCCGGTACTTCATGACGGCCACCGAGGCCGTTCAGCTGGTCCTGCAGGCGGTGGCCGTGGGGCACAGCGGCGAGGTGCTGGTCCTGGACATGGGCGAGCAGGTCCGCATCGCCGACCTCGCGCGCCGGATGGCGGCCACCGCCTCGCACCGGGTGGAGATCGTGTTCACCGGGCTGCGGCCCGGCGAGAAGCTGATCGAGGACCTGCTGGGTGCCGGGGAGCGCGACCACCGGCCGCGGCACCCGCTTGTGAGGCAGGTGCCCGTACCGGCGCTCGAACCCGGTGAGGTGGCCGGCATCCGTCACCTCACCGATCCCGACGATGTGCGCGCGGCCCTGGTCCGGCTCACCGCCGCGCGGGCGCCGGTGCCCGGCAAGCGCACGGCCCCGGCCGCCCACTCCGCGCCGCCCGAACCGGCGGAGGCGGGCCAGTGACCGCGCGGGCGACGCGGCATCGGCCCGCGGCCGGCCCACCGGTGCCGGCCGCGGCGGCCGGCGGCCGGCGGTCCTACCGCGGCAAACGGCTGCTCGACCTGACCGTGACCTGCCTGCTGATCGCCCCGGCCGCGGTGGTCTGCGCGACGGCCGCGCTGGCGCACCTGCTCGCGCACGGCCGGCCGGTGCTGTTCCGGCAGTGCCGGGTCGGCCGGGACGGACGGCTGTTCGTCCTGTTCAAGCTGCGCACGATGGGGGATCCGCCGGACGGGCCGGACACGCCGGAGGGCCCCCGGGCCGCCCGGGTGACCGCGGTCGGCGGGGTGCTGCGTCGGCTGGCGATCGACGAACTGCCCCAGCTGATCAACGTGCTGCGCGGGGAGATGAGCCTGGTCGGACCCCGGCCAACGCTCCCCTACCAGGTGGGCCGGTACACCGGCCGGCAAAGGCTGCGGCTGCGGGCGATGCCCGGCCTGACCGGCCTGGCCCAGGTCCGCGGACGGCAGCAGCTGAGCTGGCCGGAACGGATCGAGTGGGATCTGCAGTACCTGTGCCGGCAGAGCCTGCTGCTCGACCTGACGATCCTCCTGCGCACCATCTGGACGGTCCTGGCGCGCGACGGCGCCACCGCCAGCCACGAGGGCGATCCGATCGCCCGCCGACCAGAAAGGACCCAAGGTGCCTGACAGCGACACCCGCATCCGGCTCGCCTGCCCCGACCTCGGGGAGGAGGAACTGGACGCGGTACGCCGCGTGCTGCGCAGCGGTGTGCTCACCAACGGCCCGGAGAACGAGGCCTTCGGTCAGGAGTTCGCCGACCGTCATGCGGCGCGGTTCGGGGTGACGTTCTGCACCGGTACGGCCGCGTTGGACGCGATGCTGCTCGCCGAGGGCATCGGTGCGGGTGACGAGGTGATCGTTCCATCGATGACCTTCGTCTCCACCGCCACCGCGGTGTGCCACGTCGGGGCCAGGCCGGTGTTCGCCGACATCGATCCGCGGACCTTCAATCTCGATCCGGCGGCCGTCGCCGCCCGCCTCGGCCCGGCCACCCGGGCGGTGCTGACCGTGCACTACGCCGGGCAGCCTGGGGACCTGGACGAACTGGCCCGGGTGTGTGCCGGGGCGGCCGTGCCGCTGCTGGAGGACGCCGCGCAGGCGGCCGGCGCCGAGTACCGCTCCAGGCCGGTCGGCACGTTCGGCCGGTCGGCGATGTTCAGCTTCACGCCGACCAAGAACATCACCACCGGGGAGGGCGGCATCGTCCTGACCGACGACCCGGGCACCGCCGAGCGGCTGAGGCTGCTCCGCAACCACGGCCAGAGCGCGCTGTACCGGCACGAGAGCCTGGGTCACAACTGGCGGCTGACCGAGATGCAGGCCGCGATCGGCCGGGTCCAGCTCCGCAAGCTGGACGGCATCCTGGAGCGCAAGCACGCGATCGCCGGGGAGCTGACCCGGCGGCTGGCCGGGGTGTCCGGCCTGACCACGCCGTACCGGGCGCCCGACGCCCGCGGCACCTGGATGCTGTACACCTGTCTGCTGCCCGGGATCCGTGACCGGGTGCTGGCGGACCTGCTCGCCCGGGGCATCGAGGCCCGGATCTACTTCCCGCCGGTGCACCGGCAGCCGCTCTTCGCGGGGCGCGGCGCGGGCATGGGGCCGGTCGCGGACGGCGGGAGCGCCATGCTGCCGGTCACCGAGGCGGTCGCGGAGGCGATGCTCTCGATCCCGGTGCACCACCGGCTGACCGAGGCCGAGGTGGCCGAGATCGCCGACGCGGTGACCGACGCGGTGGGCCGGGCTTCGGCCGCGCCGCCGGGGGCCGCTTCGGTGGCGTCCGCCCCCGTGCCGGCGGGCCGTGTGCCGGCCGTGGGGACGCTGGGGACGCTGGGGACGCTGGGGACGCTGGGGACGCTGGGGACGCTGGACGCGGTGGGCCGGCCGAAGCCGGTCGGCGACCGGTGACCGCGCTCCGCGCCGGGGTCGCCGGGCTCGGGACGATGGGCCGGCACCACGCCCGGGTGCTGGCCACGCTGCCCGGGGTGCGCCTGGTCGGTGCCTGCGATCCGGACCCGGGGGCCGCCCGTCACGCCGTCGCCGGCCTGCCGGTCTTTGAGGACCTGGACCGGCTGCTGGCTCTGGGCCTGGACATCTGCGTGGTGGCCGCGCCCACGCTGGCGCATGCCGGGATCGGTACCCGGCTGGCCGAGGCGGGCGTGCACACCCTGATCGAGAAGCCGCTCGCGGCGAGCGCCGAGGAGGGGCGGGCGCTGGCGGCCGCCTTCGAGCGGGCCGGGCTGGTCGGCTGCGTCGGGCACATCGAGCGGTTCAACCCGGTGATCCGTGCCCTGCGGGAGCGCATCGCCCGGGGTGAGATCGGCACCGTGCTCCAGGTCGCCACCAGCCGCCAGGGACCGTACCCGCGGCGTATCCGCGACGTCGGGGTGATCCTCGATCTGGCCAGTCACGACATCGATCTGACGCGGTGGATCACGGGGTCGCCGTACCTGAAGGTGTCGGCGGTGACCAACCGGGTCGTCGGCGGCAGCAGCCACGAGGACCTGGCCGCGGTCGCCGGTGTGCTGGAGGACGGCACCGTCGTCAGCCACCTGGTGAACTGGCTGTCTCCGGTCAAGGAGCGGCTGGTGACGGTGACCGGCGAGCTCGGTTCGCTGCGCGGCGACCTGCTGGCCCCCGCGCTCCGGCTGCACCGCCACGACCGCGGCTGCGCGCCCGGTGGGCGGGCCGGCGCCGGGCCGGTGGCCGACGGCCGGGGCGTCGCCTGCGAGCTGGCCGTCCACGAGCCGCTGAAGGCCGAGCTGGAGGGTTTCGTGGCCGCCGTGCGCGGCCGGGCCGACCACATCGTGCCCCTGCAGGCCGGGGTGGAGGTCATGGACGTCACCAGCGCCATCCTCTCGGCGCCGCGGGTCGGCGTCGAGGTGCCGCACGGCGGTCGGGCCGATGCCGCGCCCCAGGGCTCCGCGGCCGTCGCCGTCGTCCCGCCGCGGACGGGCGAGGACGACGCCGCGCCCGCGCAGGCGCCCGCCGTCTCCTACGGGGGCCTGCCGGTCCTGGTGGCGGGCTACGTACCGGCTCTGAACTCACGGAGGTTCTTCTGATGGCCACGGTCACGGTGGTCGGGCTGGGCAAGATCGGTCTGCCGCTCGCGGTCACGATCGCCGCCGCGGGACACCGGGTGAGGGGCGCGGACATCGACCCCGGGGTGGCGGCGAGCGTGGCGGCCGGCCGGCCGCCGTTCCCGGGCGAGCCGGGTCTCGACGCCCTGCTCGCCCGCGTCACCGGCGAGGGGCTGCTGCGGGCCACCACGGACACCACGGCCGCGGTGGCCGGCAGTGAGGTGGTCGTCATCGTGGTGCCGCTGGTCATCGGCGCCGACCGGCGGCCGGACCACCGTGCCCTGGACGCGGCCGTGGACGCGGTCGGCGCCGGTCTGCGGCGCGGGTCGCTGGTGATCGTCGAGACCACCCTGCCGGTGCACACCACGCGGCAGCGGATCACCCCGCGGCTCGCGGCCGCGTCCGGGCTGCGCCCGGGCGGCGACTTCGGCGTCTGCCACAGCCCGGAGCGGGTCTCCAGCGGTAGCGTCTTCGCCGACCTGGCCCGGTACCCGAAGCTGGTCGGCGGCATCGACCCGGCCAGCGGGGAGCGCGCGGCCGCGTTCTACGCCTCCGTGCTGCGCTTCACCGAACGGCCGGACCTGCCGCGTCCCAACGGGGTCTGGGACCTCGGTTCGGCGGAGGCGGCCGAGCTGACCAAGCTGGCCGAGACCACCTACCGCGACGTCAACATCGCGCTCGCCAACGAGTTCGCCTGCTTCGCTCAGGACGTGGGGCTGGATCTGCTGCCGGTCATCGAGGCGGCGAACAGCCAGCCCTTCAGCCATCTGCACCGGCCGGGGATCGCGGTCGGCGGTCACTGCATCCCGGTCTATCCCTGGCTGTACGCGGCCGGCGATCCGGCGGCCCGGATCCCGGTGCTGGCCCGCGAGATCAACGACGCGATGCCGGGCCGGGCGGTGCGGATGCTGGTGACGCTGGCCGGCGAGCTGCGCGGCAGGCGAGCCGTGGTCCTCGGCGCGGCCTACCGCGGCGGGGTGAAGGAGACGGCGTTCAGCGGCGTGTTCCCGCTCGTCCGCGCGCTGGCCGAGCACGGCGCGATCCCGCTGGTCCACGACCCGCTGTACGAGGACGCGGAGCTGACCGCGCTCGGTCTGCGGCCCTACCGCCTGGGCGAGCCGTGCGACGTCGCGATCGTGCAGGCGGATCACGCGCAGTACGCCCGGATCGGGCCGGCCGACCTCCCGGGGGTCGCCGCGCTGCTGGACGGCCGATCGGTGACCGATCCGGTGCTCTGGTCCGGCGTGCCCCGGCTGGCCGTCGGCACGGGCGTCCCGGTCCCTCCCGCGCCGAAGGCCACGGCCCCGGGCGGTGACCACGCCTTCGGGGAGGTGCCGGCCCCGGCCTGAGGCGGCGGCCACCCCCGGCGCCGCCGCCCGCACCGGTTCCGCCGGCCGGGCCGGCGCCGGGGGTGGCCGGGGTTCACGCGCGGGCGTCGGTGACCGGGCGGCTCTCGGAGGGTTCCGAGACGGCGGTGAGGAAGGCGCCGGCCAGGGCGGTCATGCCGTGGTGCCGGTACACCCAGCGGCGGCCGAGTTCGCCCATCCGTTCGCGTTCGCTCCCGCTCATCGCGGCGAGGGCGGCCAGGGCGTCGGCCATGGCCGGCGGTGACTCGGGCGGCACGCACACCCCGCCGCCGGATGCGCGGACCGGGCTGCCCGGCGCGTTGCTGGCGAACAGCACGGGCTTGCCGGACGCCAGGTAGTCGAACAGCTTGTTGCTGCTCAGGCCGTACTTGAACACCGCGACGTCGCGCAGGCAGAACAGCGTCACGTCCAGTTCCGCGAGCACGGCCGGGACGGCCTGTTTGGGCACCGGCGGCCAGAACAGCACGTTGTCCAGGCCTTGGCGGTCGGCGAGCCGCCGGCACGCGGCCTTCTCCTGGCCGTCGCCGACCAGCACGACGGCCACCCGCGGCCCGCCCCGGGTGTGCAGTTCGGCCGCGGCCTCGACGACGGTCGCGATCCCGTTGGCCGGACCGTGCGAGCCGATGTAGCCGGCCGTGAGGAAGCCGTCCTTGCGAAGCCGCCGGATCCGGTCGATCAGTTCGGCGGCCCCGCCGCCCGCCTCCGGGAGGTCGGGGAGGGCGCGCTCACCGGTGCCGTCCGGCCCGGGCCGGTCGCTGATCCCGTTCGGCACGTAGTGGATCCTGTCGCGGGGGACGCCGCGGGCCTCCAGGTAGCCGGTGGCGCCGGGCAGCAGGCAGATCACCGCGGACGCCCGCCGGTAGGAGAAGGACTCGGCCAGCCGGAGCAGGCGGGCGGGCAGCCCGTTCGGGCGTAGCGCGCCCATGTCGATCAGGGTCTGCGGCCACAGGTCCCGTACCTCGACGACGAACCGGGCGCGGCGGCGGCGGGCGGTCAGCCAGGCGGCGAGGACGGCCGCGGGGTGGACCGAGGAGCCGACGATCACGTCCGGCCGGTCCAGGCGGCGTTGTGCGGGCAGCACCCGGACCGTGTAGGCGAGCATGTTGAGGACCCGTCGGTATCCGTTGCTCAGGTAGGGCGGTGTGCGGACCCAGAGGAAGCGGACGCCGTCGATGGTCCGGGTGGCGGTCCTCTCCCCGGGGGCGAGTCGTTCCTCGCGTCTGCTGAAGTGGCTGAAGCTGCTGGCGAAGACGGTGACCTCGTGGCCGGCCGCGGTCAGAGCGCGGCCGATCTCGTAGTGCCGGGTGCCGGCCGCGCAGTCGGGTGGTGCCGCGTAGTGGTTGAAGATCCAGATCTTCATTCGGGCTCCTTCGTGGAGATCCGCGGCCTCGGCCGGGGAGGGAAGCGAAGCTTCCGTGTGGCGGGAGGGGGGAAGCCGGGGCGCCTCAGGCGTGGTCACGGTCTGACGGAGTGTCGGGGGCCGGGTTCTCGGTGCGGCGGTGGGGCGGGGTCACCTCGTCAGCAGGGGTGCGGCCGGGGCGGCGGGTACGGTGCGGGGAGCCAGCGCGTCGATGATCCGGGCGGCGGCGCGGCCGTCTCCGAAGGGGCTCGGCGGCGGGCCCGCGGGCCTCGGCCGGGACGCGGCGGCCGGCAGGTCGCGGGGGTCGGGCACCAGGACGTTCCAGCCGTCGTGGAGGGTCTCGGGCCACTCGGTCTCGGTGCGCAGGGTGCAGCACGGGACGCCGAGTGCCAGGGCCTCCTTCTGCAGGCCGCCGGAGTCGGTGATCAGTCCGCTCGCTCCGGCCAGGGCGGTGATCATGCTCCGGTAGGGCAGGGGGTCGACCGGGTGCAGGGTTCCGCGGGTGAGGTCGATGCCGAAGGTGCGGCACCGGGCGGCGAGGCGGGGGTGCACCGGCAGCCAGACCGGTTGCGGGCAGGCGGCGAGGGCGGCCACGACGGCGGCCAGCCGCTCGGGGTCGTCGGTGGTGGCCTGCCGGTGCACCGTGGCGAGCAGGTAGGGGCCGGGGTGGTCGGTGAGGAAGGGGGGCCGTTGGTGTCCGCGGGGTCCGGTGGAGGGGTGGGTGACCGCTTTCAGGGTGTCCAGCATCAGGTCGCCGACGTGGACCGCGCGGGCGGCCAGGCCTTCGGCGGTCAGGTTGGCCATCGCCGCGGCGGTCGGTGCGAGCAGCAGGTCGGCCAGGTGGTCGGCGACGATCCGGTTGCGTTCCTCGGGCATCCGGCGGTCGTAGGAGCGCAGTCCTGCCTCCACGTGGGCGATCGGCAGGTCCTGCGCGGCGGCGGCGAGGGTTGCGGCGAGGGTGGAGTTGGTGTCGCCGTAGGTCAGGACCCAGTCGGGGCGGGCGTGGGCGAGGACGGGGGCGAGGCCGGTCAGCATGCGGGCGGTCTGTTCCGCGTGGGGGGCGGAGCCGGCTTCCAGGTTCACGTCGGGTGCGGGGAGGTCGAGGTCATCCAGGAGTGACTGGGACAGCAGGGGGTCGTAGTGCTGTCCGGTGTGGGCGATCAGGTGGTCATCGCCGCGTGCGGCCAGTTCCCAGGCGATCGGGGCCAGTTTGACGAGCTGCGGACGTGTGCCGACCACGCTGAGCACCTTCACGATGGCTTCTCCCTGTCGCGCCGGTCGATGGCGCCGGGGTGCCACCGGCGGCACACGGTGGGGCTCCGGCTCGCCCGGCGGGCGGAAACGAATGCTACGGTACGTGTTCATGCTATGACGTTGTGTACACGCCGGGGCTGGTGCCCGTCGGCTTGTCTGCTCTGACCGGACGATTGCGAAAGGTTCCTTCCTGGTGCGGCGGATCATCGAGAGCCTGCGCTGCCGGTTGCCCGGGATGAGCCCCGCCGTGCTCGGCGGCACGCTGACGACCCGTCTGCTGGCCACGGCGATGAGCTTCGCGGCGGGTGTGATCGCCGCCCGCGACCTGGGGGTGGACGGCCGGGCGGAACTCGCCCTCATGATCTCCGCCCCGGCCGTTCTCAGCATCCTGACGGTCCTCGGCATGGACAACGCCAACGCCCGGTTCGCCGGCACCTCGCATACGGCGTTCCGCCAGATCGTCCGGTGGAGCCTGGTGTTCTCCCTGGTCGCCGGTTCGGCGCTGCCCGGGCTGTGGCTGCTGCTCGGGCAGCGCTGGCCGGTGCTGCTGCTCGACCTGCCGTTCCGGCTGGCGCTGCTCGCGGCCGCCATGTGCCCGGTGACCCTGCTGACGACGCTGCTGGGCACCGCGGAGATCGGCCGCGGCCGGGTAGTGACGTACTACCTCACGACCGCGCTCCCCTCGCTCTGCTACCTCGCCGGGATCGTCGGCCTGCGGGCACTCGGGGCGCTGACCGTCACCGGCTGCTTCCTGGCGGCGCTCGCCGGGCACCTGGTGGCGGCGGCCGCGCTCCTGGTCGCCGCCACCGCGCGGGTGCACCCCGACGGTGCGCGGGTGCCGGTGGGGGCCTTCGGGAGCTTCGCGCTGAAGTCCTATCTGCCGAACCTCATCCACTACGGGATGCTGCGCCTGGACGTGCCGGTGATCCAGCTCCTGGCCGGGTCCACGGCGGTGGCGATGTACGCGGTGGCGCTGCCGGTGGCCGAGGGGCTGCTCCTGGTGCCGACCGCGGTGGCGTTGATGATCTTTCCCCAGGCGACCTCGGGTTCGGTGGACGCGCGGGCGGTAACCCGGATCGCCCGGACGGTCCTCGGCGTCACCGCCGTGACGGCCGCCGTGGCGGCGGCGGCCGCGCCCCTGGTGGTTCCCGCGGTCTACGGGCCGCCGTACGCCGGGGCGGTGCAGGTGATCTGGGCCACCCTCCCCGGGCTGGTGCTGTTCAGTGCGGGGCGCTCGCTCCAGGCCTATCTGGCGGCCACGGACCGGCTGCGGCCGGTGATCGCCGCGACCGCGCTGGGGGCCGTCGTCAACCTCGTGCTGCTCGCGGTGTTGACCGCCCCGTTCGGTGCGGTGGGTGCCGGCGTGGCCGACTCGGCCGGATTCCTGGTGTTCGCCGTGCTGCTCGGCCGCGCCGTCCGGTCGCGGGTCCGCTCCGGGCCCGCCGCCGGGAAGCGTCCGTCCGCCCGCCCGCCGGCCGCGCCCGCGCCGGTGCGGCAGAACCGGCGGCAGTGGCGGGAGCCGGTCCGGGCGGCCCGGGCGGCGCTGGCCGGCCTGGTCGGCGAGCGGGTCCGGCGCACCCGGCCGCGGTGGACGGCCGCCCTGGCCGGTGGGTCGCCGCTGGCCGCGGCGGCGCTGCCGGTCGCGGCGGCGGTCGGATACCTGGCGACCGCCTCCAGCCCCACGGCCGTCGCCAGCGGGCTGGTGGTCGTCGTGCTGACCTGCGTACTCACCCCGGACGTGGGCCTGTACACGCTCGCGGCCGCGATCCCGCTGTCGCAGTCCACCTTCGGGTCCTCGCTCGTCACCTCCAACCGGCTGGTCGTGCTGATGCTCGTCTGCCTGCTCAACCGCGCCCTCACGGGCCGGGGGGTCGCCAGGCCGAGGCCGGCCGGCGCGCTGATCGCCGTCGCCACCATCGGCTGCCTGGTCGCCGCGACCGCCGTGGCCGGCGGCACCACCCGGTCGGGCGCCGGGACCTGGCAGTACCTGCTGCTGGCCTGCGCGCCGCTGCTGCTGCTGCCGCTCGTCGCCGGACCCGGGCCGGCCCTGGACCGGGCGCTCATGGTGTTCTGCGGCGGCAGCGTGATCCTCGCCGTGATCGAGATCGTCCGCACCGACTCCGTCCTCACGGCCCGCTCGGACCTCGCCGCCGCGGACAGCGCCGTGCTGGCCGCCACCCAGCCGGGCGTCGCCAACCACAACGCCGTGGGCGCGCTGTTCGTCATGGCGGCGGCCGTCCTGCTGGCGCGCTTCCACACGGTCCGCCCGCGCCTGCCCAGGTGGGCGATCGGCGGCGGGACCGTCGTGCTCAGCATCGGCGTCGCGTACTCGTTGAGCCGCG
The DNA here is from genome assembly GCF_040571325.1 of Kitasatospora sp. HUAS MG31. Lineage (GTDB taxonomy): Bacteria > Actinomycetota > Actinomycetes > Streptomycetales > Streptomycetaceae > Kitasatospora > Kitasatospora camelliae. The sequence goes on from NZ_CP159872.1 coordinate 30,363, forward strand.
CGGCCTATCTCGCCGGGATCGCGATGCTGGTGGTGTACGCCGGCCGGCGGGCGCTGCGCGGCATCCTGGCGCTGGGAGTCGGCGCGGCCTGCCTGGTGCCTCTGATGCCCGCCGCGATCGCGGCCCGGTTCGAGTCGGTGCTCGGCGGCAGCACGCTGGACGCCGACTCCGCGGTGCGGCTCGACCTGTGGAGCAGCGCGTTGCGGATGTTCGACGCGCATCCGGTCTTCGGTGTCGGCTATCTGAACTTCGCCGGGCAGTTGCCGGACTTCTACCGTGCCACGGGTCACTACAACGTGATGTTCCTTCAGTTCCCGCTCCTGGAGTTCGCCCACAACACGTATCTGACGGTGCTTTCGCAGACCGGGCTGGTGGGCGCGGTCGGGCTCGGCTCCCTGGCCGTGCTGGGGGTGCGCCGGGCGTGGGGGGCGCTGCGTGGGGGTGATCACGCCGGTGAGGCGGCGCTCCTGGCGATGGTGGGGACGGGGATCTGTTCGATGTTCGGGGAGGTGTTGCTGGTGCCGACCCTGTTGTCGGGTCTGGTGCTGATCGTCCTGGCCGCGAAGCCGGCGGCGGGCGGGCGGGTGCCGGCGGGCAGGCTGGTGCCGGCCAGCCGGGTGGTGCCGGGTCGGGTGGTACCGGGTCGGGTGGTACCGGTGGCCGGTGAGGTGACGCGATGAGGCCCAGGGCGGGGACGCGGCCGCTGCGGATCCTGCAGATCACCTCGACGGCGGTCGGCGGCAGCTGGTTCCACGACCAGGTGCGGGGGCTGGCGGGGCTGGGTCACGAGGTGTGCGCGGTGCTGCCGCGCGAGGGTCCGCTCGCCGACCGGCTGCGCGGGATCGGCGGGGTGCGGGTGGAGATCATTCCGTTCGGTCTCTCCCGGCGGATCAGGCAGCTGCCCGGTCTGCTGCGTGCGCAGTGGCGGCTGACGCGGTTCGTGAGGGAGTACCGGCCGGACGTCATCCACTCGCATCTGATCATCGCGGTGCTGGCCGGCCGGGTGGCCTCGGCCGGGTGGCGGCCCGCGCTCGTGGTCTCGCAGGTCCCGGGGCTGGTGCATCTGCGGATGGCGCCGTTTCGCATCCTGGACCGGCTCTCGCTGCACCGGGACGACCTGGTGCTCGGGTCGTGCCGGGAGATCGCGCGCCGCTACCGGGCGATGGGGGCGCGGGAGGTCGCGGTCAGCTACTACGGCTGCGACGTGCACCGGTTCGATCCGGCGACGCCCGCGGAGCCGTTCCGCCGGGAGTTCGGGATCGGCGACGGCACCCCGGCGGTCGGCATGGTCGCGTACATGTATCCGAGTACGTTCCGGGATTTCCGGGAGATCGGCGTCAAGGGGCACGAGGTCTTCCTCGACGCCGTTCCGCTGGTCCTGCGTCAGCACCCGGACGCCAGGTTCTTCGTGGTCGGTGACGAGCTGGTCGGGGACGGGAGGTACCGGCGGGAGCTGGAGGACCGTGCCGCCCGGCTCGGCGTGGCCGACCGGGTGCACTTCACGGGTTTCCGCTCCGATGTCGGCTCGGTCATGGCGGGGCTGGACGTGCTGGTGAACCCGTCGATGGACGAGTCCGCGTGCTACACGGTGGTGGAGGCGTTGCTGATGCTCAAGGGCGTGGTCGCCACCGATGTCGGCGGCCTGCCGGACACCGTCCGGCACGAGACGACCGGCCTGCTGGTCCCGCCGGCCGATCCGGCCGCCCTGGCACAGGCCGTGAGCGCGCTGATCGCCGACCCCGCGGCGCGGCGCCGGCTGGCCGGCCGCGGCCGAGAACTGGCCCTGCGCCAGTTCGACATCACCGGGACGGTGAACCAGGTGAACGAGCTCTACCACCGGATGCTGGCCGCGCCCGCGGCCCGCGGGCGGCTTCGCCGACCGGGGCGTCCGGCATGAGGGGCCGGGCGGCGGGCGGGTCGCTGGCGGGCCTCGCCTGCAAGGCGGTGCGCGACCTGCGGCGCCCGAGCTTCCCCGTCGACGCGGCCGCGCAGCCGGACGGGATGCCACCGGGCCCGCCGGGCCGGTACCCGCTCGACCTGCGGCCGATGACCGCGCGGTCCCCGCTCGACCACGAGGGCCTGGTGGTGACGCGCACCGCGACGGGCGACGCGTACCGCAACCCCGTCTCGATCAGCCTGTACGCGCTCGGCCGGCACACCGGCGCGCTCGCCGAAGGCCGGCCCGGGGCCGACCGGGCGCTGGTGACCCAGGCCGCCTGGCTGCGGGCCGCGCAGGACGGGAACGGGGGCTGGCGCTACCCGGTGCCGGTCCCCCGGTACGGGGTGCGCCCGGGCTGGTACTCCGCGATGGCCCAGGGCCTGGCGGTGTCCGTGCTGCTGCGCGCGCACGCGGTGACCGGTGAGCGTTCCTTCCTCGACGCGGGTGAGGGCGCGGCGGAGCTGATGCTCCGGCCGGTGGGCGACGGCGGCTGCGCGGACTACGACCGCCATGGCCGCCCGTTCCCCGAGGAGTGCCCGTCCGACCCGGCCAGCCACATTCTCAACGGGGCCGTCTTCGCGCTCTTCGGCCTCCTCGAACTGGGCCGGACCCGGCACCGCCCCGCCCACCAGCCGATGGCCGACCGGCTCCGCGAGGCGCTGCCCGACTTCGACCTGGGGTACTGGACGCGGTACGACCTGAGGCACAGCGCGCCGGCCACGCTCGCCTACCACTGCCTGCACGCCGCGCTGCTGACCGCCGCCGGGAAGGTGCTCGGCGACCCGCGGTGGCTGACCGTGGCGGCCCGCTGGGACGGCTACACCCGCAGCCCGGCCGGGCGGGTGCGGGCCGCGGCGGGCAAGGGCCGTTTCGTGCTGAGGGAGTACCGTGCCGGATCCTGACCGGGGCCGGCCGCGCCCCGGGGCCGGCCCGGGGCCGAGCCCGCCGCTGCGCGTCCTCCTCCTGGCGCCGGCGGCCTCGGCGCACACCCGCCGCTGGGCCGACGATCTGGTCGCGCACGGGCACACGGTCCACGTGTGCAGCTGGCACGATCCGGGGCCCCCTCCGGCCGGCTGGCGCCTCGCGACGGCGCCCGCGGCCGGCGCGTGGTGGCCGTGGCGGGCGGTGCGCGCGGTCGGCTGGCTGCGCCGCGAGGCGCGCAGGGTGCGCCCCGACGTCGTCCACGTGCACTCCCTCGGCGTCCACGGCGCCCTGTCCCTGGCGCTGCCAGTCCGGGCCGTACCGCGCCTGGTCACTCCCTGGGGTTCCGAACTCCGCGCGGCCGCCCGGCATCCCGGCCGGGCGCTGGTGGCCTGGCTGGCGCTGCGCGGGGCCGCGGCCGTCGTGCCGACCTCCCGCGAGGTGGCCGGGCACGTGGAGCGCCGCTACCGCGTCCCCCGGTCGCGGATCACGACCCTGTCCTGGGGGGTACCGGACGCGCTGCTGGACACCCGGGACGACGTTGGTCCGTGGCCGGTGCGCGCCCGGTACGGCATTCCGGCCGGTGCCACGGTGGCCCTGGCGGTCCGCAGCACGGCCGAGGTCTACCGGACGCACGAGATCGTGGCGGCCTTCGCCCGCGCCGCCCGCCTCCGGCCCGACCTGTTCCTCGTGGTGCTCGCCGGTCACCGGCCCGCCGGCGCCGGGGCCGAGGAGGCCCGGCGCGACTACCTCGCGACGGTGCGCGAGCGGCTGGCGGAATCCGGCGGCCGGGCCGTCCTGATCGAGGAGACGCTCGGCCAGGGCGAGGTGTTCGCCCTGATGCGTGCGAGCCAGTTCGCGATCTCGGTGCCCGGCAGCGACCAGCGCAGCTCATCGGTGCTGGAGGCGGCGGCGGCCGGCTGCCGGCTGCTGCTCTCCGACATCGCGCCGTACCGCGAACTGGCGGCGGACGGCCTGCTGACCCACCCGCTCCCCGATCCGCTGGAGGCCAGCCTGGCCGACGCGCTGGCGCGGGCGCGGCCGCTGACGGCTGACGAGCGGCGGGCGAACCGGGAGGTGATCGCCCGGACCGAACGCGGCTCGGTGAAGATCGCCCAACTGGAGCGGCTGTACCGGGACTTGACCCGGCCCTGAGCCCTGAGCCGGCGGCGGTGCCCACCACACCCACCCCGGCGAACCACGACGCCTCACCCTGCCCGCCCAGCGCGACACCGAGGCCGTGCCCCTGCTGCGCCACCCCGACCTGCTCGAACCCGCCGCCGCGCTCCACCGCCCCGGCCTCCTCGCACTGCTCACCGACGAGAGGGCCCCGCTGTCGTGAACCGCCCGGCCCGCCGGAAGCTCACGGAAACTCAACTCCCCCACCGGCGTCCGCGCGTAGGCTGGACGCCAGGGGGTGGTTGCGGATGTGGAACCTGAGGGGGCGGACGGCCCGGGCGGCCTGCCTGATCGTGGTCGGCCTGGCGCTGACGGGCTGCGGATCCGGCGGGCCGGCACCGGCGGGAGACACCGGGGCCGCGGCCTCAACGGGCGCGAGTCCCTCGCCGAGCGGGCCGCCGCCGGCGCCGGCGGAACTGACCGACGCGTACTTCGCGGTCGGCCAGTGCGCCGGCCCGATCCTCGGCAAGTCCAGGGGTGGCTCCGGTCCGCCCTACCAGCCCGTCGACTGCGGCGACGTCTTCGCGGTGGCCAAGGTCACCAGGCGCAGTACCACCACCGCCTCCGGGGCGCCCGCCGCGAGGACACCGGAGTGCGAGGACACCACCGACCTGGTCCTCGACCTCGGCCCGAACCTGCTGCAGGCCGCGGGGGCGGAGTCGGTCCGGGGCCGCCAGGAGGCCTACGCTTGCCTGCGCAACCTCAAGGACCCGCACCCCGGCGATCCCGGCATGGGCGGCGGCTTCAAAATCGTCGTCGGCGACTGCGTGTACCAGGCCAGGACCACGAGCGGGAGCCCCGCCGTACGCGAGACCCGCTGCGACGGCACCGGCACCAACCCTCCCGAGTACCGGGTGGTGAAGGAGTACGTCCCCAACATGGCCAAGAGCGGCGAGCACGAGGGCTGCCCCGAGACGGCCACGGTCCAGTTCTCGCTGTCCACCTCCACCAAGGTCGACCTGTTCGCGCCGGTCGCCTGCGCCGAGAAGCTCTGACACCCGCGTCCGCCCTCGGGCCTGGTTGCGGGGGTCAGTGGTCCCGGCGAGGGGCCACGGCGGTGGCGAGCGTCACGGCGAGCGGCCACAGGGCGTAGGTGATCCAGGCCCCGGCGACCGTGGCGGGGTGGTGGGTGGGGCGCGGGCCCGCCAGGGTGATCCGGGCGAGGCGCTGGAAGGCGGGGTAGGGCATGGCGTGCAGGAGGTCGGCGGCCAGGCGGTGGGTCTCGGTGAAGAAGGACGGGAGGACGAACAGGACCAGGACCGTGCCGACCACGGCCCTGGCGGTGTGCCGGACCTCGGGAGCGGTCCCGGCCGGGGCGCTTCCGGCCGGGGGCGTTCGACCGCGAGGTCAGTGTACGGACGGGGCTTGGGCGCAGCCTGCGGGCAGGGGGTCGGCGAACTTCCGGGCCGCGGCAGGGCGCGGGCCGTGCCGGGAACGCGGTGCTGGGAGGGCGGTCGAGGGTCGAGGTCGGTCTCGGGTCGGTCTCGGGTCGGTGCGGACCGGTGCCGGACGCGGTGGCGGCAGCACTGCGAGCGCGAGCGGGCGGGGTGTTTGGCCGGGCGGGGGTGATCGGCTTCTCCCGGCGTGGGGGCGGCGGTTCGGTCGGTGCCGGTGGTCGTGGCCCGCCTCCCGGGTCGGGTCGGGGGCGGTCCGTCCTGGGTGCCGCCCCCGTCCAGGTGCCCGGACGGCCGGTGGTCCGCTACGGGCGAGGGTTCAGCCTCCGCCGCCTTGGGTGTCGATGTTCAGGGCGGGGGTGTTCGTGCTGCAGTCGTTGGACGTCCGGGCGCCCGGGGTGAAGCCCCAGTGGCCGTGTCCCTTGGGATGTGCCTTGGAGGAGATGTTGACGCAGGAGGTGGTGAAGTTCTGGGCCATGACCGGGGCGGGCCAGGCGACCGCGAGGACACTTCCGAGTCCTGCGGCCAGAGCGAGGGTTCTTTTCATGCTCCGGAAAGTACCTCCGGCCTCCGTTCCCGTGCCGCGAGGCACGCGCCTGCGCCGGGAGGTTTCCGGTAAAGCACTCCTTTCAGCCGTACCCAGGGGCGGCCCTGCCGGGCGGGCGGGCGGGGGCGGCAGCCGGACTGATGAAATATCAGGTCGGGCTCGGTACCTCAGCGGAGCGTGGGCATGATCTGAGGTCTCCGGGCCCCATTCCGTCGCCCCTGTGTTCGCTCTGGTGGTGCCTGATGGACGAGAAGCTCTATCTGTCCCCGGTGGACGAAGCCCACGCGAGCGATCCGGCAGCGCCGATGTTCTCCGTGGTGGCGTACTTCTCGGGTGAGCCGCCGGCCGTCGACGTTCTGCGGGAACGGGTCGCCGCCCGCTGGGGCGCCGCTGCCAGGCTTCGGCGGGTTCTTCCCGAGATCCGCCGGGGTCCGGGGCGGCTGCGGTGGGGGGTGGTCGACCGTTTCGATCCGCGCCGCCAGGTCGTGGCCTGCGATGACGGGGGGCCGGCAGCGGCAGATCTGCACCGCGCCCTTCTCGGCCGCCGGCTGCCCGACGGATTTCCGCCGTGGCGGCTGGAGTTGGTGCCGCACGCCGGTGAGGGGATGTTCGCCCTCGTCATGGTGGTGCATCACGCGCTCATGGACGCGGCCTCCACGCAGACCCTGTTCGGTCGTCTCCTCGATGGCGCAGCGGCCCCTTCGGCGGCCCCTTCGGTGGATCCGCGGCCGGCGCCGTCGGCGTCCCGTGCCTTCCCCCGGTCGCCGGTGCGAGGGCTTGGCGGCGCGGCCCGGGTGGCGGGCGTCCTGCTGGGTCCGAGCAGGCGTCTGCCGGTGGATCCGGCCGACCTGCGGCCGGAGACGGCCTGGAGGCCGCTGGACGCCGGAACGCTGGAGGCCGCCCGGAGTGCGCTGCCGGGCCGGGCGGCGACCCGTACCGAGGTGGTGCTCGCCGCGGCCGCCGGTGCGTTGCGGGCCGTCCACGGGCGAGGTGAGCAGGGCCCGGGCAGGGGGGCGCCGTTGTTCGCCGGCGTTCCGGTGGACCTGCGATCGAGGCCGGAGGAGCTCGGCAACGTGCTGACGGTCCTTCGGGCTCCGCTGCCGGTCGACCTGGGCCGCCCCGAGGATCGGCTGGCGGCCTGTCGCGGCCTCATCGGGAGCTTGCGGGCGGACCATCTGGACGACGTCGGGTGGTACCTGCTCAACGCGGCGGCGCGGGTGGGTCCCGGGGCGCTGCGCACGTTGACGTCGCTGATGCCACGTGTCGCGCCGGTGGGCTGTACCTCGATCCGGTGGAGGAGGGGTCCGTGGTGCCTGGACGGCAGGCCCCTGACCCGGGTGGTCCTGGTGGGGCCGCCGTCCGCTCCCGGCACCGTCTACCTCTCCCTGGTCGGCTACGCGGATGCCCTGAGTCTCTGCGTCGTCAGCCATACCCTGCCGGGCGACTCGGGCCGGCTGGCCGCCCGTTTCGAGCAGGAGCTGGCCGCCCTCGGGTCCGCGTGAACCCGGCGTCGGCACTCCCCGGAACCGCCCCCGCGCAGCCGAGGGGCTCGGCCCGGTCGGGCCGGGCCCCTCGGCTGCGCGGGGAGACCGGGCGACCGGGTCTAGGCGACGGAGTGCGTCACCGTTCCGGTGTAGGCACCGTTCACCGCGCCGCCGGGGATCGCGACGATGAGGGTGGGGTTCCAGGTCGCCGTGTTGTTGCCGGTGCCGGAGGTGAGGGTGTAGGCGGTGCGGCTGGTGGTGAGGGCCTGGGCCTGGCCCGCGGTGGCCTGGCCGGGCGTGAAGGTGCCGGTGCCGGTGGTGGCGCTCGCGGTGCCCGACCAGTAGGAGGCCGCGCTGGCGGGGATCGTCTCGGGGGCGGTTGCGCCTCCGGTCGTGAAGCTGGTGGAGGTCACGGAGGCGGTCCAGGCGGCCGAGAGCAGCGCGCGGGTGTCGGTGACCGTGACGTTGCCCAGTTGGCTGCTGACCGAGTTGCCGGGCAGGGCGCTTCCCAGGCCCGCCGAGGTGGGAACGGTGATCGCCAGCGAACCGCCGGACACCGAGAACGTCACCGTCGTGTCACCGGGCGCGGCGCCGGCCAGTCCGGCGCCGGCGACGACCATCGCGGCTGCGGCGGCCACGGAGTAGTGAATACGCATGGGTCTCTCTCGTCGTACAGGGCCGGAAACGGCAAGGCTGCCCCCCCCCGGGACACTCATGTGATTATCCGTATTGTTGTCTCGACTAAACGTGATGTCCTTCGTCCAGCCCAGCCCGCGCGGGACGACGGACCGCACGAGGTGATGGGGCGCCAGGTCCGCGCATGCGGGAAGCGGGTGCCGGGTCGGGCCGGTCGCTCGTGCCGTCCGCCATGAACAGCAGGCCCAGGTCACGTCCGCTGGAGTGGTGTATCGACGGCCACTCGGTGATCCGGATTCAGGCTAGGCGGTCAGGGCTGTTTCAGTGGTCTCGTCGGGGGTTTCTCCCTCGATCGGGTGGAGGCGGCAGCGGCCGAGGATCTCGGATCCGATGTAGCGGCGCTGTTCGGCCCACTCGTCGCTCTGCTCGGCCAGGACCGCACCGATCAGCCGGATGATCGAGGAACGGTCCGGAAAGATCCCGACGACGTCGGTGCGACGCCGGATCTCCTTGTTCAGCCGCTCCTGCGGGTTGTTCGACCAGATCGACCTCCAGACCGTCCGGGGGAAGACGGCGAAGGCGAGCAGGTCCTCGCGAGCGGCCTCCAAGTGCTCTGCAGCCTTGGGGAATCGCTCGTCGAGGACGGCGATGACGGTGGCCATCTGTTGGCGGACGGCCTTCGCGTCGGGCTGTTCGAAGACGGTCCGCAGGAGAGTGGCGACCCAGGGCTGGTCGGACTTCGGGACCTGCGAGAGCAAACAGCTTGACGCCGGTCAGGCCGCGGGCGACCAGGGAGCGCAGAAAGGCCAGCCAGCCGGCTCCGTCCTCCGTGGTGGCGACGTCCGGGCCGAGGACTTCGCGCTGGCCCTCGTTGTTGACGCCGACCGCGACCAGGCAGTGGACATTGACGACGCGGCCGCCCTCGCGGACCTTCTGGGTGAGCGCGTCGACCCAGACGAAGGTGTAGGGGCCCTGGTCGAGCGGACGGTTGCGAGACTGGTCCACTCGCTCGTCCAAGTGCTTCGCCATGTCGGAGACTTGGGACTTCGAGAGCTGGGTGACGCCCAAGGACTCGGCGAGCTTCTCCACCCGCCGGGTGCTGACGCCGAGGAGGTAGCAGGTGGCGACGACGCTGATCAGACGGGGTGGGGGCGGTCTATCGGCGCCCAGTCCGCGCGATCGTTCATCGTCCGACCGTAGTCGCGGCCCGGTGGGCCCGACCCGGCGCTGCGCCGGGGCGGCCGGCCGGGTGCCGGTCCGCTATCCGGTGGCCGCGGCGATCAGCTGGTGGGCGGCGAGTTCGGCGTACAGGCCGTCGGTGCGCAGGAGTTCGGTGTGGCTTCCGGTCGCCTGCACCGTGCCGTCGCGGACGACGGCGATGAGGGTGGCGCTGCGGACGGTGGAGAGCCGGTGTGCGACGGCGACCACGGCGATCCGGGTCGAGAGCTCCTGGATGACCTCGCGCAGGGCGGCCTCGTTGACCGCGTCCAGCTGCGAGGTCGCCTCGTCGAGCAGCAGCAGGCGCGGTCGGCGGAGCAGGGCGCGGGCGATGGCGATGCGCTGGCGCTCGCCGCCGGAGAGGGAGACGCCGCGGTACAGGATCGGTGCGTCGAGGTCGTCGCCGAGGCGGTGCAGCAGGGGTTCCAGGCGGGTGGCGGCCAGGACCTCGTGCAGGGCGGCGTCGGTGGCGCCGCCGGTGGCGTAGAGGAGGTTCTCGCGCAGGGTCCCGGCCATCACGGGGGCGTCCTGTTCGACGTAGCCGATCTTGGCGCGGAGGGCGTGGACGTCCCAGGTGCGGAGGTCGGTGCCGTCGAGGCTGACGGTGCCGAGGTCCGGGTCGTAGAAGCGCTCGATGAGGTGGAGGGCGGTGGACTTGCCGGCGCCCGACGGTCCGACCAGGGCGGTGAGGCCGACGGCCGGCACGGTCAGCGAGAAGTCCCGCAGGGCCTCGCCGGTGGCACCGGGGTAGCGGAAGGTCACCCGGTCGAACCGGACCGCGGCGGGGGCGGCGGAGGCGTCCGGGCGGGTGCGTTCGCGCGTGGTGGCGGCGGCGCGCGGGGGTTCCAGGGGCAGCCGGGTGACCTCGCCGATCCGCTGGACGGCTGCCCGTCCGGTCTGGAAGTACGCGCCGACGGCGACCAGGGACATCACCGGTTCGGCCAGGTAGAGGACGTACAGCAGGAAGGCGACCAGGGTGGCGACGGAGATCGCGCCGCCGGCGACCCGCAGGCCGCCGACCCCGAGGACGACCAGGAAGACCAGGTGGACGGCGAGCGCGGCGGTGGCGTTGGCGACCGAGTCCCACCGTGCGCGCAGCACCCCGTTCCGGTACGCATCTTCGGCGGCGGCGTCGACCCGGCGGGTCTCGAACTCCTCGGTGCCGCAGGCCTTGACGGTGGTGAAGGCGGTCAGCGCGCGGTCGAGGACGGCGCCCATCTCGCCGATGGAGTTCTGGGCGCCGAGCGAGGCGGTGCGGATGCGCGGCATCACCAGGCCGACCATGCCGAGCAGCAGGAGGATCGCCAGCACGCTGGACCCGAGCAGGACCAGGTCCAGGCAGGCCATCAGGACGAGGGCGCCGACCACCGTGATCAGGCCGGTCACGGCCTGCACCAGCGTCTGGAGCACGACCTGGCGGAGCAGGGTGGTGTCGCCGGTGACCCGGGCCATCAGGTCGCCGGGGGTCTGTCGCCGGAAGGCGGGCATGGGCAGCCGCAGCACGTGGGCGGTGAGCCGCCGGCGGGCGCTCAGCACGACGCCTTCGGCAGCGGCGGTCAGCTGGTAGCGGCCGAGTGCGGAGACGCCGGCTCCGACCACGACGAGCGCCACCAGCAGCCCGAGGTACGGGCCGGAGCCGCGCAGCGGGGTGGCGCCGCCGAGAACCTGCCGGACGACGAGCGGCTGCGCCAGGCCGACGCCCGCGGCGGCCAGCAGCAGCAGGCCGGCCGTCAGCAGGCGGCGCCGCTCGGGTGCGGCGTGGGCGCGCAGGCCGGCGAGGGTGTCGCGGAGGGAGAACGGCTGTGCGGCGGGGCCGGGCGCGGTGGCCGGGCGCGGTGCGGTGTCGGGCATCGGAAGGTCTCCCCCTCGTGGCCCCGGGGCGGCGCCGGCCGCCGTCGGCGGTCGGGCGCCGCCCCGGGGCGGTCAGGACCGGGTCGTCACAGGGCGGTGCAGTGGCTGGAGCAGGAGCTGAAGATGCTGATCATGCTGCCGATGCCGGTGTAGCCGGGGGTCTCCGGGCTCTTGGTGGTCTCCGTGAGGCCCTGGAGGGCGAGGACGGCGCTCATGGGTGCTTCCTTCCTGTGGTGGTGGGCCCGCGTCTGTGGTGGTCGGCCCGCGGGCGGGGTGCCGCCGGGCGGCACCGGGCAGCGGCGGGGGCCGCGTGCCGGGTGCCGCCCGGACCGGGTCGGAGCCGGGTCAGCAGGCCTGGCAGGTGGTGGAGCAGGAGCTGTAGTAGCTGACCATGCTGCCCATGCCGGTGATGGCCGGGGCCTCGAAGCCCTTGCCGGTCTCCTCCAGGCCCTGCAGCGCGAGAACAGCGTTCATGGTGATTCCTTCCTCTCGGGCGGTGTGCCGTCGGCACACCGTTTCGGGTGTGCCCGTCCCCCGGTGGGGCGGGCGCCGGAGCCTGCGGCGGGTCGGGTGACCGGTCGCGGTCCGGAGTTCAGGGGGTGTGCGGTTCGGGCAGCGCCTGCGCTCCGGGCCCGTCGAGCACCCGGGCGAGTGCCAGCAGGACGCCGGCGCTGCCGGAGCCGAGGTCGGCGTGGAAGCGCTCCTCGCCGCCGCCGAGGACGCGCAGGCCGTCGGCGTGCCGGATGGCGTACTTGGCGAGTCCGGTGGCGATGTGCAGCGCCGTCCGCCGGTCCTCGGGCCCGCCGGCGTGGTCGGCGTGGTCGGCCAGGGTGTACGCCCATCCGGCGACGCCGGTGTACAGGCCGGGTTCGGCCGCGCAGGTCAGCCGGCACATCGGCAGGACCTGCGGCAGTGCCTCGGTGCACCGCTCGTCGCCGGTGGTGGCGGCGATCCGGGTGAGCGCGGTGGCGACGCCGGCGGAGCCGATCGACAGGTACGGCAGGATGCGGGTCTGGGTCTCGTCCCGGAACAGCAGTCCGTCGGCGCCGCCGTCGACGGCGCGGTCGAGTTCGGCGTGCATCAGGCCGACGGCGCCCCGCAGGTAGCGATCCTCTCCGGTGTACCGGCCGAGGGTGTGCAGGAACAGGGCGGTGCCGGCCAGTCCGGTGGCGAGGCCGGGGGTGCCGGCGTCGGCGAGGACGTGGTCGCGGTGCTCGCCGGTGAAGGTGTCGCCGAGCTTGGTGGCGACGGTGAGCCGGTGGTCGCCGCCGAGCCGGGCGTGCAGGGCGAGATGGGCCAGGCCGATGCCGGACGCGCCGTGCGCGAGGTGGGCGGAGGCGAGGCTGAGCGGGTGGCGCAGGGAGGCGTCGAGGAGTTCCTCCGCCTCGGTGGGCAGGCCGAGTTCGGCCAGCACCCAGGCGAGGCCCGCGGTGCCGTTCTGCAGGCCGGGGGCGAGCTTCGGGGCGTGGTCGAGGGCGTCGCGGCGCAGCCGCTCGACGAGTTCGTCGGGGATCTCGGTGCCGGACCGGTGCAGGGCGAGCAGCACGCCGGCCGTGCCGTGCTCCAAGCAGTGGGTGTTGACGGCGTAGCCGCGCGGCGAGGGCGGGAAGACCCAGTCGCGGCCGTCGGGCCGGGCCATCGCCAGCAGGCCGGCCGCGATGCCCGTGCGGAGGGCGGTCAGCGCCTCCTCGGGCCGTTCGTCGAGGTCGGCGGGGGTGGGCAGGTCGTGGGCGGTGGCCGGCGTGTCTGCGACGGCCGTGCCGTGGTAGCGGGTGGCGGTGCGCCAGAGCTCCTCGGGGACGGGGACCGCCTGTTCGAGATCCCGGCGGTAGAGCTCGGCCCGGCCGCGGGGGTCGCGTTCCAGGGGTTGGCTGAGCGGGAAGAGCGCACACAGGGCGAGCCCGGAGAAGCCGTACTCGTCGTCCTCGACGCCCGCCTCGGCGAGCGCGCGCGGCGGCTTGTAGCCGGGCGTGCCCAGGGGGGAGGGCTTGTCCGCCAGCGGGGTGGCGGTCTCGAAGTCGATCAGTCGGACGGTCAGGTCGTCGCCCACCACGACGTTGCCGTGGCTGAGGTCGCCGAAGCGCAGGCCGAGGGCGTGCAGCCGGTCGACGTCGGCGCGCAGCGCGCCCAGCACCCGCTCCACCTTGCCGAGGTACTCGGTGTGCCGGGCGGGGTCGATGCCGATCCGGCCCATCACGGTGTGGGCGGCGACCCACTGCAGGAAGCCGGTGCCCTCGACGAACTCGGTGACCAGGAAGTCGTGTTCCCACTCGGTGAAGTAGTCGATCGGCTCGGGGCAGAGCCCGGGGGCCTCGGCGTGGACGCGCTCCAGCACGGCGTGCTCGTGCCGCAGCCGGTCGGCGGAGTCGGTGCCGTCGCCGATCAGCCCGTTGTGCGCCCGGGCCTCCTTGACGAAGACCGTGCGGCCGGTGGCGGTGTCGGTGGCCCGGTAGGTGCCGCCGCCGTTGCTGTGCCGGATGACCGCGGTGACCCGGTACCGGCCGTTCAGCAGGATCGGCCCGGTGTGGGGCTCGGCCGGCGGGCTGAACGGGTCCTCGATGCCGGGCGGCAGCACGAACTGGGCCGACCGGACGTCGGCGACCTCCTCGCCGCTCCCGTCCCGGACCAACTGCATTGTCGTGCCGTCCAGTTGGATCTTGGAGCGGGTGAGGTAGGCGCCGTACCGGTAGTGCACGACACCCTGCTCGCCGTAGCGCCGGTCGGTGAGGACGTACGGGCCGACCTCACCCTTGAGCTCGACCGACAGCCGGTCCATCAGGCGCCGGGCCGTCTCCACGTCCGGCGGGTAGACCGCGACGAACTTGCCGGCCTGCGCTCGGGAGGCGTGCTTGTGGTGGAAGGCCTCGAAGAACAGCTGCGCGGCGAGGTGTTTGAAGGGCAGCCGCTCCTCGAAGCAGACGGCGGCCACCGTGTCGAGCGTGTGCGCCAGCCGCTCCCGGGTGGTGGAGACGTGGACCTTCCAGCCCTGCTCCGCGATCACCGGGTCGGCCGGCTGCCAGTGCATCCAGACGCCGTCGGCCTTGCCGGTCCATTCGGCGGGCACCTCGCTCGGCGCGTACCGCTCGCCCACCTCCACCGCGCGCTCCAGCGGAACGTAGAACTCCCTGTCCGCCATCGTCAGCCAGAAGTCGAGCACCGACGCTCCTCGTGGGTCGTGGTCTCCGGGGAGTGGCCCCGGCGCCGGAAGCGACGTTAGGGGCGTTGCACCCGGCCTCTGTACCCACCCTTTTGGGGGGCTTGCGGGGGTGCGGTGCCACCTGATCACGCCCGTCGCGTCATGAACGGAAATTGACGTTGCCTCAGGTCTGGGCGGACGGCCGCCCGCTCGGTATCGTCCTGCGGCGCGGGCGACGGGGCCCGGTCGACAGGGAGGTGTTCGTGGGCGCCACGGAGAGATCCGGACCGGCGGTCCTGGACGAGCTGCGGGCGGCGGTGGCCGCACACCCGCTGGTCAACCTGACCGGTCCGCTCGGCGTCGGGAAGTCCCGGCTCGCGGCCGGCCTCGCGGACACGCTCCGGGTGGACCTCGACCGCCCCGGCGCCCCCGACGCACTGCGCGCGGCACTCGCCGACCTGGGACCGCGGGTCCTGGTGGTGGACAGCGCCGACGGCCGGCCACGGCTCGGCCTGGTCCGCGAGGCCCTCGACCGGGTCGGCGAGGAGCGGCCGACCGTGGTCGTCGTCAGCCGCCGGCCGGTCCTCACCGACCCGAGGTGGGCCGACTGCGGCGCCGTCGCCGTGACCGTGACACCCGCCTGCGACAGCCGCATCGCGACCCAGGCCGGCATCGAGGAGCCGGACGGCCGCGCACTCGTGGTGCGGCTCGCCGGTGGCATCCCGCTGCTCGCCGACGCCGTCCACCGCGCCCTGCGGGCCGGCGTGCCGGCCACCGCCCCCGGGGCCGTCGCCGACCAGGTCGCCGAGGAGATCGTGGAGCGGCTCGCCCGCGAACAGCCCGGACGGCGCTGGCGGCACGCGTTACGCCTGCTCGCCACCGTGTGGTCGGGTGACGAGCGGCTGCTGCCCGGCGGCCCGGACCACTTCACCGCACTCGCCGCGCTCAGCATCGTCGGGCGCGGACCACTGGGCCTGCGGATCGCCGAACCGTACCGGACCGTCCTCGAACTGGCCTACCGGTGGCGGCAGCCCGACGCCCACGAGGCCGTCCGGGTCCGCGCCCGCGACTACCGGCTGACCCTGCTCGGCCGCGCCGGGAGCGGCTCGGAGCGGGCCGAACTCGCCGAACAGGGCCTCTTCCTCAGCGGCGACCCGCTGGTACGCCGCGAACTCTTCCCGGCCGGCGAGCGCAGCGTCCGGTTCCGGGCGGCCACCGACACGGACGCCGACGACATCGGCCGGCTGATGCGCCAGTGGGCGCTGCGCAGCGGCTTCGACCGCCGCCGCTGCGACCGTCTCACCGAACGCTGGGCCGGCGACGACATCAGCGCCTTCCACCTCGCCCACGACCGCTCCGGCCGTCCGGTCGGCCTCGCGAACCTGATGCCGATCGGCGAGCGAACGGTCGACGGCATGGCCCCGCTGCTCCAGCAGCACTCCGGCGAACTCGCCGCCGGCGGACTGTTCCTGGGTGCCGCGCACTGCCCCGACCCGGCGGCCCGCGCGCAGTTGCTGCGCCATGTCCTCCGGCACGCCGTCGGCAGCGGACGGCTGGTCGTCTCCACGGCGAGCCCCGAGTACCAACTGCTCGTCCGCGGCCTGGGCTTCCGGGTGCACGGCGACATCAGGGACGACCTCTACCGCTGCGGGCGCCGGCCCGCGGTCTTCAGCAACGACTTCGCACCGCAGGCACTGCCCTGGTGGCTCGACCGGATCACCGCCGGCGGCACCGGCGGCCGCGACGGCGGCACCGGGCACGGCGGACCGCGGCTCTCCCCCAAGGAGCTGCGGATCCTGGTCGACTACGCCTCCGGGATGACCCTCAAGTCCGCGGCCCGACGCGCCGGCATCACCCCCAACACGGCCAAGGACTACCTCGACCGCGTCAAGTCCAAGTACCGGCAGGCCGGACGGCCCGCCTACACGAAGATCGACCTGGCCCTGCGGGTCCGCGAGGACGGCCTCGACCGGGGGTGACCGGGCGCGACAGCCGACCGGGCCGGGGGTGACCGGGGGCGGTTCGGCAGGCTGAGAGGTGTCTCATGGGATCCACGGCCGCCCCAAGGCAGGTTCGGTCCTCGCTCGGCGAACCGATATGCCTGCCGGCCATATGTAAGGCGTGTGCGGCCAGGTGTTCCTGACACTTCGTTGGTACCGGATCATCGCGACGTTCTCCGTCACCGATGTGCCGGCGGAGTGGGTGGAGCAGACCGCGCCGGGCGGGCTGATCGTCGTGCCGTGGGACACCGAGTACGGCGGTGAGGCCATCGCCCGTCTCACCGTCACCCCGGGTGGTACCGCCGAGGGCCGGTTCACCCGGTCGTCGGCGTTCATGCGCATGCGCTCCCAACGCGGCGTGCGCCCGCCGTTCGACGCCTACCTGAAA
Source organism: Kitasatospora sp. HUAS MG31 (assembly GCF_040571325.1). GTDB lineage: Bacteria > Actinomycetota > Actinomycetes > Streptomycetales > Streptomycetaceae > Kitasatospora > Kitasatospora camelliae. The sequence goes on from NZ_CP159872.1 coordinate 47,056, forward strand.
GGCCGGCCGTGGCCGGCCGACGGCCGCCGCTCCACCACCGAGCTCTCCCCCGCGCTCACCGGCGGCTGGCTCGAGCAGTTCGCGATCGGCCTGCAGGTCCCCCACGTGTTCTGGCGCGGCGAGACCTACGACGACGGCTCCTACACCCTGTGGCTCTACGACTCCGCCGACACCCGCACCTGGGCCAGCGCCGACTGGGAACCAGGCCGTGCGACGTACGAGGTCGTGCAGGCCGGGCCCCGGTCGCTGTGGGACGAGGTCGAGACCGCCTGGCGGTGGTGGGACACCCACGGCCGGCCCGGCTTCACCCGGTTCGGCCTCACCATCGACACCACCGGACAACACCCGTGGCTTGACCATCCCGGCCAGCCGGTGCCCGCCGCCCGCAGGCCGTAGGGAGCGGGACGGGGGGCGGTTCCACCCCGGCCCGGCTCCGCCCGCCCCACTCCCCCGACCCCCTGGCCACCCGGACAGGCCAGCCGCAGCCCGGCACCGGCGGGGTGCCGAGCACCCGGTCAGGCGCCCCGGGCCGCCAGCGAACTGCGCGGATGGCCGGTCCAGACGCACCCGCGATTCCCCACCAGGGCGAGCGGCAGGGGTGGCGGTCAAGGCAGCGGCTGCCGGTGATAACCCGTCAGCCCCTCCAGGCGCCGCGGGGCCGCGGGCTCACCACCGGCCGTGTGCCTCCCGGGTGGCCCGGGAGGCACACGCCTCCCGGGTGGCCCGGGCCAGCCGGTCCAGGGAAGAGGTGGCTCAGGTGGGCACGGGCATGCCTGAGCCATGTGGCCTCGGAGGTGTAGCCGAGTATGGCCTGCATCGCGGCGAGGGTGACCAGTTCGGCATCGCTCAGGCGGGGCGTAATGCCGACCGGCGGGCGGAACGGCGCCAGGTCGGGATGCTCCCTCAGCATGTCGTCGGTCGTCGCATAGAGTCCTGTCGCGAGGGTGTCCACGTCGTTCGCCATAAAACGATCTTGGACATCCTCGTTCTCGTCTCCGCAGGCACCCCTTGGACCACACCACCAGGAGGAACCGGTGTCACACCCACCACTGCTCACCCCCGAGGAGAAGCTCGCCGACGCGAAGAAGCTGTTGTGCCTCCCGCGTATCGTCGTGATCTGCGGCTCCACCCGCTTCATGACCGAGATGAACGAGGCCGATCTACGGGAGACCAAAGCCGGAAGGATTGTCGTCAAACCGGGCTGTGACATGAAGTCGCCGCACGAACTCTGGTCCGATCCTGTCGAGGCCGAGGCGCTGAAGGTTCGGCTCGACGATCTGCACCGGGCGAAGATCCGGCTCGCTGATGAGGTGCTCGTAGTCGGCGACTACATCGGAGACAGCACCCGAGCCGAAATCGCCTACGCCCGGTCGCTGGGCAAGCCCCTGCGGTTCACGCACCCCGAAGTCGACCCTGACACCTGACCGTCTCGCGGTGGCTTCGGCCGCCGCCCAACCCGCTCCCTCCGCGGGGCATCCCGTGGAACCCAAGACGTCCTCATCAGAGACGACGGAGCGTCAAGAGTGCGGCCGCGGGCCGACCTGGAAGGCTCAGTCTGCGGGATCCATCCGGTCCAGTACACCGACCGTCACCACCGCGTAGGCGAAGTGCGGGACGATGTCGGAGATCCAGTCGGACGCGGACCACGTTCTCGGGTCGGTGACGCCGAGTACCGTCATCGGCCCGTTGGTGCCGATCAGGGCGCCGACCGTGGTGACGACGCACTGCACCGCCGTGCCGGGACGCCAGCCCGCCGCACGTGCCAATGCGACGGCGACGCCGATGCCGAGCCCGGCGGCGTAACCCGTGAGTGGGGCCAGGCCGGCCACCCGGTTCTCCTGGGCCTTACCCTCACCAGGGATGCGCACATGGAACCTGTCGGCCAACTTGCGCAGCGTGACCTCTGGGGTGGAACTGGCCGCCCTGGCCCGCAATGCCATGTCCGCGTAGCCGACGATATTGAGGGCCGTCGTACCAGCGGCACCTGCCGCGGCGCCGTAGAGCAGCGGTCTCATCGAACACGTCATGACCCTTTCTCCTGCCCTCGCCCGGATTTTCGTGCGGCGACACGCGGAGCCACCCGACGGCGGTCTCGCCCACCAAGGAACGCCATGCTCCGGGCCGTCCCCGTTGGCTGGGTTCCGATGTCGGGCGGCGGGCGCCGCCGTCCCGCTGGTCGTCGCTGTGGCGAACCCGTCCGCGCCGACGTGACACATGGCTCTGCTCGGCCCCTCTGCGCCCTCCGCACGCTCAACCGTTCTCCGTTCATGCTCCCGTCCTTCCACCCCACCCGCACCTTGCATCCGGTGACAGCGTGCCCCGGCCCGCCTGCGTTCGCCCCGGCTCGGGTTCGCGCCGGACCGTCTCGGCGCAACCGAGAGGCGCTGGCCGACCTGCAGGCGCAGAACCTCGGGCGCGTGCCGGCCCTGGCGTTGGACGTGCCCGCACCCTGCGCCGCTCGCCAGGCGGTCGCGGCACCAGTTGCCCGCTTCGGAACCCTGGACGTCGTGGTCAACCGCGCCGGAGACGCTGGCAGCAACCCGGTCGAGGACTTCCCGAGGACGAACGCCGGGCCGGATCGAGGCGAACCTCTTCGGCGTGGTTGAACGAGACGAGGACGGCGCCGCCGATCACGGGCAGTCGGTGTTCGGGACACATTGTCCAGGCCTTCTCCGGCGGAGTGCGCGTGGGCGGGACTGCAGGCCTGAGTACTTATCCGTGTGCTTAAATTCAGCGCCCGCCCGGGCCTGCTGACGCCGACTCAGAGCGCGCCGGTCCACCGGACGGGCTGGGAGGTGGCCCGGTCCGGGACGAAATCGACCTGGACCCGGCCGAAGTCGGCGGGCTGCAGCGCGAAGGTGCGATTGCCGACCACCTGCTCGCCGGGCTTGAGGGTGCCGTCGATCGACATGTGGCTCCCGGGCCCCTCGTAGAGGTCCTCGGCGTCGCCGTGCGGGCCCTTCAGGTAGAGCAGGCCCGCGTGCATGGTGCGCGGCTCGGCCGTGGTGTTGACCACCGTGACCGCCACCCGGACGGCCCGCACACCCGAATCGGCGGGAAGGACGCTCAGGCGCGGGGCCCCGGTCTCCGGCTTGGCCACGGTGATCTTCAGGCCGTCGGCGGTGGTGTAGCTCTGACCGAAGGTCAGCTGACGGGCCTTCTCGTCAGCCGCCCGGCGCTGCTGCTCCGCCCGGTCCGCCTGGACGGACTGGTAGACCGCCATCCCCACGAAGGTGCCGACTCCGCCCGAGACCAGCAGCGCCAGCACCCCGAGGATCACCCCGGCCAGCGCCACACCCCGGTTGGTCGCCGCACCCCGGCGGCACAGTCGCAGCCCGAGCACGCCGAGCACCACCGCCACCAGGGCGGGCAGCCAGGCGAACCAGAACAGGACCACCGTAAGCGCCAGCACCATGCCGACGATGCCGAGCACCATCGCCGCAACGCCCAGCCCGTTCCGCGGCTCAGGGCCGGGCACCGGCGGCCAGAGTACGGGGGCAGGCGCCGGGTACGGCGCGGCCGGTGCCGGGACGGAGTCCGCTGCCGGGGCGTGCCAGGGGTCGGTGGACTCCGGCGGCGGGGCTTGGGTGGTCACGTGCGGTCCTTCGAGTGATCCGTGATCGGACGGACGAACGTATCAGTCACATGATCGGCACACCTCCACCACCCCGCCCCCTGCCACATCGGTCCACCCCCTGACCCACCTGGCCGCCGGCCCGCTGCGCGGGACCCGCGCCGCTGCTGGCGAGCCGACAAGATCGATGGACGAGCCGGATCGACCATGGACTCAGCGATCGCACGGTCGTATGACAAGCGAGGGAGTGTCAGATGGCAAGCACGGTGGGCGTGGCGGACAAGCTCGGCATCGAACCGAAAATGCTGGTCCAGGCGCTGGGGTGGGTCAAGGACTCCGACCAGACGGTCCGCGCCTCGGTAGAGGAGCGCACCGGCCCGAAGCTCCTCGACGGGGACGCCTGCGAGGTCGTCGACATGGTCCTGCTGTGGTGGCGTGACAACGACGGTGACCTGGTGGACCCGCTCGTCGACGCGCTCGGCCCGCTGGCGGAGAACGGAGTGATCTGGGCGCAGCGTCGGCCGTCCGGCTCCGCTGTCCGGATCGCCCCCAGCGCCCGGCGGCGAAACGACGGCGCCCGACCGACAAGGCCGGCAAGGGGCCGTCGGGGTCAGTAGCCCTCGCGTACCTCGAAGGCGCCGCTGTCCCAGTACACGGACGGCTCGTCGGCCTCGCTCGGCCAGTCGCTCTGCAGATGGCGGCGGCCGTGTCCCAGGGCCCCGACCCGGTGCGGGCTCAGCCGCCCCGCCATCAGGTCGTCTGCCTCGGCGTCCGTGATCGGCAGCACGGTCCGGTACTGCGCGTCCCTCGAGGCGACCCAGTCGACGTACTCGGTGAAGACGCTCACGAAGGCCTGCGAACAGAGGCCGCAGCGCTGGACGGAGACGATGAAGTGCGAGTCGTCCTGAATCATCCTCTCGACCCGGACCCCGGTCGGGCTCCGGTGGTGCGCCCGCGCCACCACGGCGTCCTCGGCGCAGCACGCCGCGCACCCGAAACCCGCAGACTCCGTCACGTCGCCCCCCATGATCGCGCCCCCTTCGGCCGTGGGCCACATGCTACTCAGGCGCAGCGACGACCTCCGCGGTCCTCCGCCCCGGGGCAACCCCCTCCGTCCGGGGCCTGTCTCGCCGGACTGTCGTGCCCGGACCACACCCAGGGGCGGGGGCGGTCTCCCGATCGCTGAGCACTGCGGGCACTCCAGCCGGTCGGGGCCGGCCTTCACCGCGCCGCGTTGACCTGCGCCGGTGGTCGCCCCGGGGCGGGCAAACTCACCACTCCTCGGGGCGAGAGATTCGGACGAGAGGGATTCGCGGCGGTGCCTGGTGGGACGGGCCTCAGGCGCTGGTGGGAGTGAGGGTGTCGCCGAGCCAGTCGAGGATGCGGGCGAGGGCCAGGCGCATGGCGCCGGGGTGACAGTGGGCGCCGGCTCCTTCCTCGGCGGTGAACACCATCTCCAACTCCAAGGCCAAGCTCGAACCCGGCTGGCAGCCGCACCATCCCTCGTGGCGCCAGGGCTTCCGGGAGGAACTGGCGTGACCCGAGCCGAGGAGTGCGGGGAGCTGCGCCCCTGCTGTTCTCGATCGCCTACCGGATCCTCGGCGCCCTCGCCGGAGCCGGGCTGGAACCGGGCCCAGGGCAGCAGGTCGCTCACCGACGAGACGACTAGCGTCGGCGTTCCCTGGTTCCAGGTTCATGAGGTCGTTCAGCTGCCCAAGGCGCATCCGGCCGCGGCTGCCTTCACAGGCTGAGCAGCAGGTCCCGGACCGCGGCGGGCTGGGACAGGAACGGGTGGTGGCCGGCGTCGAGTTCGACGACGCCGGCGGCCCGGCGGGCGAACTCGCGCTGTCGGTGCGGCGGGGTGCCCCGGTCCTGAGCGCAGACGAGGTACGTGGAGGGCACCTGCTGCCAGGCGGCCGCCCCGACCGGCTGCCCGGTCACCTGCAAGCTCTGCCGAGCGAGGTGGTGTGCCGCCCGCGCCTGGACCACGGGGTCGCAGTCCTGCAGGAACGTGTCCACGGCTAGCTCGGGCCGGACCTCGAAGGTGCCGGCGCCAGGGTCGATGTCGAGGAAGGGGGCGGGGCTGCCGTCCCCGAAGTCCGACAGGCTCTGCCCGACCTCGGGCAGGTAGCTGGAGACCAGCAGCAGGTGGCGCACCGACCCGATTCCCGCGGCGGCTTCGGCGGTGATGATGCCGCCGTAGCTGTGGGCGACCACGACGGTGGGTTCGTCGGCGTCCAGCAGCGCCTGCCGCACCGCTGCGACGTCCTCGGGCAGCCCCGGACCGCCGGTTCCTGCGGGCAGGCCCGCCTCGCCGCAGCTCGGCAGCGCCGGGGCCACACTCGGCACCCCTCGTTCCTGCAGCAGCTCGGCGGTGCGGTGCCACCACCACGACCCGTCCCGCACACACGCCCCATGCACGAACACCATCCTCATCGCTGCCTCCACGTCCGCCTCGGCCGCCTTCGATCAACGGTAGACGTCGCCGTTACGACAGGGAGTCGAAGATCCTCCGCGGAATCGCGGCCAGAACCATCTACCGCTGTCCGCTCCCATGCATGCGGCGCTGCCGGCCACCAACGCGTAGGCCGGTTCGGTCACGGCCGGCTCCCGGGCTCTCGGGTGGGAACGGGCGTCTGGTTGAACGCGTAGTAGACGGCCAGCGCACCGTGGACGGCGAGAGCGAGCGCCGCGGAAACGAAGGCCAGGCCGACGGTGACGGGGTAGACGATCAGGCCCAGACTGAAGCGGGCACGGGTGGCGCGGGCGGCCCGGACGTCGACACGCTCGTCGAAGCAGTGGCCAGTACGGGTGACGTAGTACCAGAACAGGACGAAGGTGACGGCATGAGCCACCATCACCATCCCGTACACGGCGGCGGCGACGTTCGAGGCATCGGGTTCGCGGAGGTTCTCGGCGACCAGCGCGGTGGGGAACGGAAGCGCGGCCACCACCAGGAGAAGCAGCAGGTTGAGGAAGACCAGGGTGCGGTCGACACGGGCGATGTAGGTGAACACGGTGTGGTGGTTGACCCACATCACCCCGATCACCAGGAAGCTGACCACGTAGGCGCAGTACGAGGGCCACTGCTCTGCGAGGGCGTGCCACAGTTCGCTCCCGTTGTGGGCTTCGGGCACGTTGATCTCAAGGATCAGAAGGGTGATCGCGATGGCGAACACGCCGTCACTGAAAGCCTCGACCCGTCCCGAGTCGGTCGTCCCGGCCGTCGCCTGATCCGTCGCCACCCGGTGAGGATGCCAGAACCCTCGCCTGAGACCGTGGAGCAACGCTCCGTCAGCGGAGAGCGGTCAGAACGCAGCCGCTTCCGGATCGCCAGACCTCGAAAGTGTCGGTGGTGGCGGGGCCGACGCGGCCCTCGATCGGGATGTCCCACTCGATCAGAGCGCCGGGGAACCAGGTGACCGGCTTGGTGTCACCACGCGCATTGGCCCAGGCGGCGACCCGTACGGCAGCCTCCCGGCCAGGCAACAGGCCGCGTTCGTCGGTCCCCACGCCGAGCTCCAGCAGGCCGTCCTCGTACAGGTCGTTGCAGAGCCAGCTGTGGAGCAGGCCGTGGTCGTAGCCGAGTACCTCCCAGCCGAGCTCGCGCCCGTCCTCGGCCACCTCCCGGACGGGCCTGCGCGCCGGGCTGGCGAGGTGCGCGAGCAGCACCGGTTCGTCCGTCCCGGCCGTGAGAATGTCGGCGACGAAGCCACCGACATGGTCGGAGGGCACCGTCAGGGCATACAGGCGGGCCCCAACAGGCACCTGGAGAGACGAGCAGGCCGCCAGCGCTTCCGACGCGGTACCGAACCAGCAGCCGTCCTCCGGGAGCCGGTCGATCAGGCAGTCGGATGCCGTGGTCAGCCGCGCCGTACGGGGCATACCCGAGCCCTTGATCGGCTCGGGTATCGCGAGGAAGTAGCCGGCGAGCAGCATCTCGCCGGGCACGTCAACGCCGGAAGGAGGACCCTCGATCATGCCGGCACCGTACCTGACCTGCGATGTCACGGTCGACCTCCGATGAGACTCGTCAACCTTCTGAGACGGGTCAACGCGGGCCGTCGAGTCGGAGCCTTCGCCGGTTCCCCGGCTCGCGCCTGGTGTCGTGGTAGGGATAACCACAGGATGGATACGCCCGCTGGCTGGGCTGCGGCACGAGGGTGACCGTACGTAGCGTCGGCGACATGAAATCCACCTACTTAGCAGGCAAACTACGGCCCGTGCTTCGCCGGCTGAACGTCGGGACAGTGCTGGCCGTCCTGGCCGCTGCGACCGTGACGACGGGAGCCGCCTCGGCGGAGGCGGTGCACCGGAGCGATCGCGGACGGTTGGTTTCCGTTCAGCAGATGACCACCCTGGCGGCGAAGGAGGATGTCGCCGCGGCACTGGCCGCCGCCGGGTACGACGCGAGTACGGTCCGGTTCGGAGTGGACGCCTACCGGCTGGTGTACCGAACCGTGGACCCCGGCGGCCGGCCGATCACCGCCAGCGGACTGCTGGTGCTGCCCCGCGGCGGCGAGCACGAGTTGCGGACGGTGTCATTCGCCCACGGCACGACCAGTTACCGGTCCGACGCCCCCTCCTCCATGGTCAAGGCCGGGTTCGTGTCCTCACCCGCCATCACGTACGCGTCCGCCGGGTTCGCCGCTGTCGCCCCGGACTACCTCGGTCTGGGCACCGGCCCGGGACTCCATCCCTGGATGGATGTGCCGTCGGAGACGACCGCCTCCCTGGACATGCTCAGGGCAGCCCGCGCCTTCGTTCCGCGTACGGGTCGGGCACTGGGACACGACGTGCTGGTCACCGGGTTCTCCCAGGGCGCCTCGGCGGCGATGGGACTCGCTCGGGCACTCCAGGCCGGCGACGACCGATGGTTCCGGCTCGAAGCCGTCGCACCGGTCAGCGGCGCCTACGACTTCCGGCACGCCGAACTGCCGGCACTGCTCGACAGCTCGCTCGACCCGAAATCAAGTGTGCTGTACGCGGCGTACCTTCTCGTCGCCTGGAACCGGCTGCACCATCTGTACGACTCCCCGGACGAGGTCTTCCAGACGCCGTACGGCAGCACGATCGAGGCACTGTTCGACGGTTCGCACACCGGTCCGCAACTCTTCGCCGGCACCCCCGACACCATCGACGCACTGCTCACCCCACACGGCTTCGAGATGCTGCGTCACCCGACCGGCAGCCTGGCCAAGGCACTCCGGGTGGCCGACAGCACCTGCGACTGGTCCCCACGCGTCCCGGTCCGCTTGTACGTGGCCGACGCGGACGAGCAGGCGGCCAACGCCAACACCGACCACTGCGAGGTCACGTTGCGATCGCACGGCGCGAACCCGGCGGTCGTCGACCTCGGCATCCCGGACTTCGCGGGTTCCAGGCACCTCGGCTCCAACGTCGCCGGCACGGCGGCCATCGTCCGCTGGTTCAGCCAACTGCGTTGAGAACCGGCTGGCCCGTCCCCGCTCGTGGGGCGGGCCAGCGACCGGCGACGGCCGGCCGCCGTAGGTCGACCCGGCCGACTACCGCGAGCGCCGCGCGGTCGAGTGCGCGATCAACCGCCTCAGGAGAACATCGGGCGGTCGCCACGCGATCTGACATGCTCGCAGTCCGCTACGAGGCGCCCCGTCCTCATCGCAGCCATCAATGCATGGCTGTGACCCAGGGCGTTCAAGACTCATAAGGGCCGCCCCGGAAGTACATACTCCTGTGCGCTCGGGGACGGTCACCGCGCCCGCACGCGGCATCGGAGCGGTCGGCAGGTGCCGTCCGTTCGGCCAGCGCCCGCAGCGTCTCCAGTCCGGCCAGCACCTCCGCGCGATTGTCCGACACCTTCATCCACGCCGGCAGCCGAGCGAACATCGACATCGTCGGCCGCGCGCCACCACGCTCTCGCAATCGCGCCGCGACATAAGCGGACAGTTCGTCGACGTGCTCCTCGTTGTAGGCCCACAGGATGCGACCGGCGCAGCGGGTCTGCAGCCACAGAGGTCGTTGGAAGAACGGATCCTCACTACCACCCAGCACCGCGCCGACCAGCCCAGCCCCCTGCACCTCAGGATTCCAGTCGGCGACGGCACCGCACCCTCCACAGACCAGCCGACGCGGCTGGAACAGGAGCTCGCTGAAGTACCTGGGATCAGACAGACCAGGACGGGGGATCACGAGAGCACGGCCCCCGCATCGCGGACAGACCACAAGCATCCGACCCGCGAACCGAGCCAACCAGCCCCCTGAGTCATGGTGACGAGCGAGATCAGTGCGCGGCTCGGAATCCATGAGGGACACGATCGCAGGTCCGCGATACGGGCAGCTACCGGATTCGACAGTGCCGGCAGTGCCGGCCTCGATTCAGCTGGTGCGGCCGGCCGCCACGTGACCGCATGCACCCGGACTGCACAGCCGGACGACGCTATGCGTTGAGCGCCGTCCACCTCCACGCCCCGCCGACGCGGACGTAGAGCCGCTTCGCGGCGGTGTCGACCGCCATCGTGCCGTCCGGCGGGGTGCGGGTGAACGAAGAGTCACTGACCGGCCCGGCGATCAGGCGCAGCGGCGGGTTGGGCTCGTTGCGGGTTGGGACCGCCCCGCCGGCCTGGCCGCCTGTGGTGCCGTAGCAGCCGTCGATCCGGAAGTCCCCGGTGCTGCTGGATTCGTAGTAGATGTGGCTGCCGGTGGGCTTGGTGGTGTACTGGCCGACCACGTTGCGCAGCACCGCGACCGCGCCCGGCCCGGCGTACAGGTCGACGCCCGAATTGACGGTGGCGATGGGCCCGTTGGCGATCAGGACGTTCTCCAGGGCACTGCCGGTGCCGGCCCAGGCGATGATGTTCTGCGCGGCGTACCAGTTGGGCGCGAAGCCGCCGGCGTACGCGTAGATGTTGGTCGCGTACACACCTCGGCAGGACGCGTCGACCTTCAGGTGCGGGCCGCCCTGCATCTGCGAGGTCTCGAACTTGCAGTCGGTGAGGTAGATCCCGTTCGGGTTGTTGGTGGCGGCCGGTCCCTGGGTGATCCACAGGGCACCGGTGCCGAAGGCCTCCCAGCGGCAGCCGGTGAAGTGGATCTGGTTGACGTTGTCCTGGCTGTAGCCCCAAGCGTCCGGCACCGAGGTCGAGGAGTTGCGCAGCCAGACGTTCGGGTGGGCGGTGCTGCCGGCCGGGCCGGTGCTGGATTCCACCACCAGGTTGTAGAACCGCGAGTCCCAGAACTCCACCGCATCGATGCAGATGTCGTTGTTGCTGGTCAGATAGACGTCGCGGACGTAGGTGTTGTCGTTGTAGTAGAGCTCCAGGAGCAGGCCGGTCCGGTGGTTGCCGTTGAGGCCTAGGTTCTCGATCGCGCAGTACCGGCGGTGGTCGGCGCCGGTGGTGTCCGCGCGGCGGGCGCCGGACATCCGCAGCAGGATGCCGTCGGTGCGCTTGACCAGCATGGCGGCCTTGCTTCCCGCGCCGACCAGCCGGATCCCGTTCCCGCCGACGGTCAGTGCCGGAGTGGCGCCGGCCGGCGTGACCGGATAGCTGCCGGTCGGGAAGTACACGGTGCCGCCGCCCGCGGCTTTGGCGGCGTCCAGTGCGGCCTGGATCGCGGCGGTGTCGTCGGTCGTCCCGTCGCCGATCGCGCCGTACGACCTGACGTCGAACCAGTCGCTCCCGCCCGTCGCCACCGCCGCGGTCGCCGGCTCGGCCGCCCCGCCGACGGCGGCCAGCCCAGCCAGACCCGCGACCGCACCGGTCAGCAGCGCTCGCCGCCTCGTACCCTCGCCCGCAACAGTCATTCCGTTGTCCCCCTCAGGTCCGTCCCGGCGGGGTCCTCCCCCGCCCGTGCCAAGATCGCAGCGCGCCCGCCGTACGGTCAAACCCGGGCCGGGGGCCGGCTACTTCGGGGAGGGGGACGGGACGCCGAGCCATCGTGTGAGAGCGGTGGCGGCCGTGTGGGCGGGATGCTGGGGCGCCGATCCGTTCGGGGTGGCCACGGTGTGTGCGCGCTGCCGTCTGGGCGCAGCCTCAGGACGAGCTGGTAGGGGCCGACGGGCTTGGCGGCGCTGTCGAGGGGCCAGAGGCCGACCAGGTCGTGCTCGCCGTCGCGGGCTTCGGCGAGGATCTCCAGCACGGGCCGTGGCGGTGTCGGCGGTGCGGCAGGTGATGCCGAGCAGCGGCCGGTCGGTGGCGGCCGGCCCGGCGAGGGCGGTGACCGTCTCGATCTCCTGGGCGATGACAACGATCCCTGGTCCTTCAGCAGGTCGCTGGTCTTCACGTGAAGTGCGGTCGCGAGGGAGTCCGGGTCAGGCGTTACAACCGACCTTGGACTCCCTCGCTTCATCTCATGCGCCCCAGCAAGACCTTCGCATCTTCCTCTAGGCGCGCGGGTGGTCGGCGGTCTCGGTGGTGAGGTGCTGGTGCCAGAGGGTGGGGGTGTGGTCGGTGGGGAGGAAGGTGGTGAGGAGTTGGTCGAGTTTGCCCTGGCGCCAGTCCCGGTCCTTGGCGGGGCCCTGGTCGTTGAGAGCGCTGAGGCGCTCCTGAACCGTGGTGCCGACGGTGAGGCGGTTGGACTGGATGGCCTGGGCAACCTCACCGAGGGTGGAGAAGGAGAGGGTGTCGGGGGTGGGAGTCGTGAGCGGGACGGCGGCCGGGTTGGTGCCGGTGAAGGGGACGCGGGGGTCGAGGTGGCCCTGCTCGCGGAGGTTGATGAGGTCCACCAGGAGGGTGCTGCGCAAGCGTTGAAGCTCCTGCTCGACCTCGGCCTTGGTGCGCTTGCTGCCCCAGTCCTGCTTGAGGATGCCCTCGGCCTCGGTGTCGAAGCGCTTGAGTTCGGCCTCGGCCATGCCCGTGTAGATGCGGGCCAGGTGGACAGCCTCCTGGTTGGGGGTGGGCGGGTTGAGCTCCAGGGGACGTTGGCGGACGGCGGTGACGGTGGAACCGGCTTCGTTGGTCGGGTCCACGCTGGTCTCCTGGCTCACGATCTGCCAGCCGTCGGTCGGGCTCTTCCAGAGGAAGTTGGTGACCTCGTAGAAGGCGGCCTGGGTGCCGCTCTCGTACTCCTCCGGGCCGAACCAGTCGGTGGGCTGCTGGGTGCGGCGGAAGTCCAGGGCGCTGGAGTTGTTGGTGGTGCAGGACTGGTAGTGCCAGGCCGTGAAGACGTCCGGGGTGGCCCCCGGGGTGACGGCCAGGGCGCAGCCGTTCATCACGGCGGTGAAGACGAACTCCGAGCCGGGGACGGTGGCATCGGGGTCGAATGGCACGGGAGTCGAGCCGACGGTGTCGAGGTGTCCGCCCGGAGCACCGGCCAGGTAGGGGATGTAGGCGGAGGTCAGGTACTGCTGGTCGGCCGGGGGGTTGGCGAAGCGGTCGGCGAAGCGGGAGACGAACTCGTGGTCCGGGTGCGCTTCGACGTACTTCTCGACGGCCGGGGTGAGGATCAGGGCGTTGTTGCGGCGCGGGTCCGGGACCAGGGTGAACCAGTTCCGGGGCTGGGTGTTGGCCCAGGCCATGAACTGGCGTGCCTCCTGGCGGCTGAGGCTCGGGGTGCGGAGCTCCATGCCGAGCGCACCGTCATAGGACAGGATGTTGTCCCGGAGGAACTCGACCGGGTTGTTGGTCAGTCGGTCGTTCGCCTCCGCCGGGTCGGGGAGGTTGAGCGGCTGCGGGGCGGTGACCGGCGGCGCGGTCTGGGCGGTCGTGTCCGCCGTGGTGTTGCCGAACAGGGAGGTCAGGAACGGGGCGCCGAAGTCTGCCTGGAACCCCCGGTCCGGGGTGAGGCCGGGCAGGGTGGACTCGTCCGGTCCGGCCGCCGAGGCCCAGACCTTCCAGCCGGTGGTGCGCGGGTCCGGCAGTGAGCCGGGGGTCGCGTCCCAGGACTGGTGGGTGCTCGGATCGACCCAACGGAGCTTTCCGTCAGCCCCGTTGACGAGTGCGACGGTGTGGCCGACCTCGCCCTCCCGGCCGACCAGCACGGTGGCGAAGGAGCCCGGGCCGCCGCGTCGGACGTGGTCGAGGAGCGAGTCCACGGCGGGCCGGCCCTCGCCGAACAGGTGCGGCAGGTCGTGGCGGCGGTTGAGCACCTGGCCGGCGTGCTGTTCCACCGACCCGGTGAGGCTCTGGCCGGAGGGGCGCGGCCGGCCGTAGTGGGTGTCGCGGTAGGCCTCGACAGCCTCCAGGCAGCTCTGCAGGTCGTCGCCCAGGCGGAAGTCGGGACCCGGGGAGACCGGCTGCTGGTGCGGGGTGATCAGGCCGAGCAGCTCGGGGGTCGGCTCCGGGAAACGGCGGCCCTCGGTGAAGTCGCGCAGCGCCGCGTGCTGGTCGGTGTCGGCCGGACGGTAGCCACGGTCGTGCAGGACGGCGTCCGTGTTCTCGTACGCGGGCGTCCGGCGCCGCTTGGCCGGGGGCTCACCCCGGTCGGTGGTGGGCCCGGAACGGTCGGTGGCGGGCGGCGGGGGCGAGGTGTGACCGGACGCCGGCTGACGGTTGGTCGAACCGAAGCCGGACGGATCGGTGCCGTCGGAGGACGGGCGGACCGGGCCGAGCCGGAACGGCGCGGAGGCGGGCGGCGGGGGCGAGGGGACGGTGCCGCGCTCGGCGTCGCTCTCGCTGTCGTCGTTGAGGGTGAAGTCGTCGTCGAAGATGCTCGGGCCGGCCTCCACGCCGGGCATGGTCTCCGACTCGCTCTCGCTGTCGTCGTTGAGGACGAAGTCCTCGTCGAAGATGCTCGGGCCGGCCTCCACGCCGGGCATGGTCTCCGACTCGCTCTCGCTGTCGTCGTTGAGGACGAAGTCCTCGTCGAAGATGCTCGGGCCGGCCTCCACGCCGGGCATGGTCTCCGACTCGCTCTCGCTGTCGTCGTTGAGGACGAAGTCCTCGTCGAAGATGCTCGGGCCGGCCTCCACGCCGGGCATGGTCTCCGACTCGCTCTCGCTGTCGTCGTTCATGGTGAAGTCGTCGTCGAACAGGCTGGGCCCGTTGTCGGAGGACTGGTACCGGAAGGGCGCCTGCGGGCTCGGCGGCTGCGGAGCCGTGAGCACCTGCTCGGGCGACGGCTGCGGGACCTCCGGGGTCGGCTCCGGCAGCGGCTGGGACTCCTGACGCGGCGTCGGGACCGGGCTGTGCTCGGGGGCGTGCTCGGGCGCGACAGACCGGGGCGGGGAGGTGCGGAGCACGTCGCTGGGCTGGTCGTCCAGGTGGAGCAGGGCCATCAGGAGCTGGTTCTGCTGCCAGTCGTTGGCCCGGCCGGTGAGCTCGGAGGTGTACTGCTGGTACGGGGAGTCGGGCTGCGCATAGCCGTTGAGCACGTCCGCGATGACCTGGACCTGCTCGGGGCGAGGGGCGGTGGACTTTGCCTGCAGCTCCGCGGAGTTCCGGAGCTCTTCGATGAGGCCGTTCTCCCGCTCGCGGATAGCCGCGGAGACCTCCGCCAGCCGCTGCCGGGCCTCCGGGATGCTGCCGAGGGGGATCTGGGAGAGCTCCCCGGTCCTCATCATGCGGCGCTCCTCGGCCGCGCGGCCCTCCGGGGAGAGCGCGTGGTCGAGCACCGCCCGCTGCTCCGGGGTCATGTCGGCGCCGAGCAGCTCACCGAGCCGGTCGTAGTCGTCGCCCAGGCCCTCGGCGAAGGCGACCAGCTGGTCGCTCTTGAGCTCGAACGGCCGCCCGGAGGTGTCGTCGGTAGGCAGGGTGTTCAACCAGCCGTCGGCGATCTCACGGTTGTAGACGGCCTTGCGCAGCTCGTCGTACGCCGGGGCGTCCTCGACCGCGGTGGTCCAGTCGTTGCCGGAGGCCAGCGCGTCGGTGACCCTCTGGAGCTCTTCCCGGACGGCGACCGCGGCGTGCGAACGCTGCAGTGCGTCCGCGCTCTTGGCGCCGCTCTCGGCGAGTTCGCGCAGGGCACGCTGCTCGGCCCGGTCGGTCAGGCCGTCCGCCGCGTCCGCCAACACGTCGGCGGCAGCGCGGAGTTCGCGCACAGCGGTATCGACCTCGGCCTTGGTGGCCTCGGGCTTCAGCGCGCTCTTCCAGGACTCCTCCAGCCGCGCCTTGGCGTCAGTGGGCAGGTGGTCACCGGCCCGCGAGGCGAGGTCCTGGGCCGCGGTCGAGGAGACCGCTTCCGGGTAGGGGGTGGTGCCGGTGACCGGGGAGAAGTACGGGCGGCCGGTGAGCTGGCTGGTCCCGGTGGTGTTGGCGCCCTCCTGGACGGCGGGCAGGCTACCGAGCTGGAAGACCTTCTCGAAGGCGTCCTGGCCGAGCGCGCCGGAGCGCAGCACCAGCACGTCGTCCGGGCCGAGCGAGTCGAGGAGTCGGTTCATCCCGTCGGCGTCGAGGGTGGTGGACAGGTCCGCTCGCTTGAGCCACGGCTGCTCGTACGGCGGGGCGTACGGGATGTCGTGGCTGCCGACCTGGAGCAGCACGGCCGGCTTGCCCAGCCGTGCCTCGTGGATGCCCGCCGCCAGGTAGTCGGGGGCGCCCGCCTGGCGGTCCGGGGTGAGCCGGGCCAGGCCGTAGAGCGGCATCAGGTCGAGCCGGCCGGAGGTCACCCGGTCGGCCACCGACTGGAGGCGCGGGTCGCCGGCGAATGCGTGCGGATCGGGCGCCGGGACGTGCTGCTGGTACAGCGCGTTCTTCCGGTCCACCGTCCCGTCCAGGGGCAGGACGCCGAAGCCGTCCTCGGTGCGGGAGAAGACCGCGCGGGTGGACATGCCCCAGGCGTACGGCGCCAGCACCACGGCCTTGTCGGCGCCGGTGTACGAGAGCAGGGCCTTGGAGTTGTCGCCGTCGGCCGCGATCTCGTCGCTGGCCGCGACCAGGGTCAGCCCGCCGTGCGCGACGGGGGCAGGTGTGTTCTCCCCGTGCGGGTCGAACTCGTCGGGGGCGTAGTGCACCTGGCCGCCGCCCAGCAGGTCGGTGTCGAGCATGCGGTCCAGCCGGGCGCGCACGTTGGTCGGCGCGACCAGGTTCACCTGGCCGTCGTAGCCGAGTTCGCGCAGCGACCGGATCATGTTCACCGCTGCGGCCTGGTGGCCCGAGCCGGGGCCGGAGGCGACCACCACGGTGACGGAGGGCTGGTCGGCCAGCCTCCTCGCGACCTCCTGCCGGGCCTCGACCTCCAGGTCGGTGGGCGGCACGCCGCCGCGCCGATGGGCGATGATGTCCTTCAACTCCTGGGCACGGTCCGGCTGTTCTCCGCCGAGCCGCCAGAGGGTGTGCTCGGGCACCTCGCGGCCGAGGTCCTTGAGCAGTTCCGGGCCGTGCTCGCTGCCGAGCAGGTCGCGGACGGCGTCGAGGTCACCCTTGCGCACGTCCCGTACCTGCTGGGCGAGCGTGCCGGGGTCGGCGATGCCGTAGCGCGAGGCCAACTCGGCCGCGCGGTCCGCCGGATCGGGCAGCACCCGGCCGGTGGCGGGCCAGGTGTGCTGCGGGCCTTCGGAGTCGGTACGGGCCGGTTCGGCCCGGGGCGGCGGTGCCGGGAGGTCGACGTCCGGCTCCGTGGGCACACCGCGGTCGACCGGATCCGACCGGTCGGAGCCGCCCGGGGGCTGCTGCGGCGGGACGTCGCCGTCGACGGGGGCCGTGTGGTCCGGCCGCGAGTCGGACGGCAGTTGGCCGTCCTCGACCTGCGCGGTGAAGTCGCGCAGGCCCTGGTACATGTCGTTCTCGGCGTCGGTGGCGTGCACCGGGTTGGCGGACTCCTGGTGCACCGCCGTCGGGTCGGCGCCGTACAACCGCTCGAGCAGCGGCAGGAGTTCGGGCTCGTTGGACCGGACCCAGTCCGTACCGTTGTTGCGGGGCTGCCCGGTGTAGGGGTCGGTGCCGTGGTTGGTGCCGAGATAGGCGTTGCTGACCTGGGCGAAGTACTCGTGCTCGTCCCGGGCCGCGTAGTTCTCGGCTTCGCTGCCGTCAGGGCGGCGGCGCGGGCCGTCCGACCACTCGGAGGGGCCGTCCTCGCCGAACAGGCGGGGCAGCGACTCGTCGTCCAGCTTGGCCCGGTAGGTGTCGCCGATCAGTTGGCGGTCGGCGTCGGTGAGGCCGAACTTGTGAATGGTGTGGGCGAGTTCGTGGGTGGTGGTGGAGTAGCCGTCGGCGTAGTGCTGGTCCGGGCCGACGGTGGTGCGCTCGCCGAGCAGGTTCTCCTCGGTCACGGCGGCCCACTTGCCGCCCGAGCCGCGCACGTCGTCCCAGCCGCGCCCGCCACCGGCCTCGCTGTCGGCGGTGCGGCCGCCGAGGTGCGCGAACGGGGCGAGGTCGGTCATCGGCACGTCCTTGGGCACCACGACCAGCCGGCTGCCCTCGGTGAGCAGGCGGGCGGCGGTGTCCGGGTCCTGGAGCATCCGGGTCAGCTGCGCGGTCGCCTCGGCGCGGGCCGAGGCCGGGCGGTCGGTGGCGCGGTCGACGTCCACCATCAGCTGGGCGGCGGTCTTCGCGAACTCCCCGGGCGGCAGAGTGTCGCGCAGCGCCGCGACGAAGGCGGGGTCCTGGGCGAGGCCGCGCCGGTCCGAGGCGGGGAGCGAGGCGATGGCCGCCTCCCGCTGGTGCGGCGGGAGTTGCGGAAGGTCGCGGGTGAGGTCACCGATGTCGGCGGGCCTGGTGACGGCGTAGGCGTCCTGCGGCGGCGCGGAGCGCCGGTGGTCCGCACCGTCCCGGGTGCCCACCGAGCGGTCGTCGGCGGCGGGCGGGGGCGGGGAGGCGTCCCGCATGCTGTCGTCGGACCGCTGGGTGGCGGTCGGCTGGGCCTCCGGCTCCGGGGACGGCGTGGTCCGCATCCGGTCCTCGGAGTCCTGGCTCGTCAGGGGCGGGAGGGCCGAGCGGTCGGCGGAGGCGGAGGTGGAGGGAGTGGCGGGGGCCGGGCCGAAGTGGTCCCGGAGGATGCGCTGGCCCTCCACGTAGGAGGAGGAGTCGGTGCTCTTGTAGCCGTACTGGGTCGGGTTGTAGGACGAGCCGTGCACCTCGGCCAGGCCCTTGAGCACGTTCCGGGCCTCGGTGGGGGTCAGCTTCCGGTCGCGGCCGAGCGCCTCGCCGAGGCGCTTCTCGATGTCGGCGCGCTTCTTCTCCTTGGAGCCCTCGACGGGGGCGGGGACCTTGTCCTTGAAGTCGTCCATGTTCTGCTGGAAGCGCTGTGCCTCGGCCTGCTGGCTCTGGATCAGCGCCTGCACGAAGGCCTTCTGTTCGGGCGTGCCGCCGCTGCCCAGCTTGCTGGTGTCCAGCGACGGGTACAGCGTCTCGGCGACGTAGGGGCGGGAGGACCAGAGTGAACTCTGCTTGTCGTCGATGTGGCCCTCGGACTTGTCGGCCGTGATGTCCAGCCAGCCGAGTTCCTGCTTGCCGTTGCCGTCGGTCTTGGTGATCACCAGGTCCGGACGGGTCGAGCCGTGCGTGACCTGGGTGTCGATGGTGTAGCCCGGCGGGAGGGTGACGTTGTCCCTGATCATCTGGGTGGTCATCGATTCGACGGCGTAGCCGAACTGCCGGGGCAGCAGCTTCTCGATCCGGGCCCGCTCCTCGGGTGAGGTCTCCGGGTCCGTCCACTTGTTGTAGCTGTCGGTCCAGCGCTTGGTGTAGCCGTCGAGGTCGGGCACCGAGTCCGGGTTGGCCAGTGCCAGCCTGGCGGCCTGCTCGACCTGGGCGTCGATGTCCTGGGCGAGTCGGCGCACCACGTCGCGGTCGGCCGGGTCGAGCGTGCTGCCGTCGGTGACCACGGAGAGCACGCCGAAGGTCGGCGCGTCGCCGTCGAAGACCGAGAGGTCCGCGCGGGGGTTGACCGAGTCCCCGTTCGCGTCGGAGGTGGCGGCCCAGACGTGCTTGTCGCCGGCCCAGTCGCCGGGCAGGGTGTCCGGCCGGGCTTCGCGGACATCGCCCGTGCTCGGGTCGGCCCAGCGCAGCACGCCGTCCTGGCCGTGCACCAGCGCCACCACATGGCCCTGGGTGCCGGGGCCGTCGGAGAACAGGACGGTGGAGAAGCTGCCGGGCCCGGCGTTGCGGACCTGGTCCATCACCGAGTCCACGCCGTGCTGTCCGGTGCCGAGCGGCACGGGGGTGCCGTGACGCTTGGTCAGTGTCCAGGCCGAGTTGTTCTCCGGGACGGAGGAGTGCGGCAGCCCGGAGGGACGCGGGTTGCCGTAGTGGGTGTCGCGCAGCGCCTCGACCGCCTCCAGGCAGCTGTAGAGGTCGCCGTGGTCCATGGCCGCGGTGTGCGGGTTGACGTGCTCCAGCAGCTCGGGCGTCAACTCCGGGTGCGGGGTGCCGCCGTGCTGGTCCAGGTGGTCCGTCAGCGCCTGGTACTGCTCCGGCGTGGCGGGCTCGTAGCCACGGTCGCGAAGCGGGCCGGCGGTGTTCTCGTACGCGGGGGTGCGCTGCCGCTTCGGGCCCTCGGGCCGTCCGTGCGGGAGGGTGGCTTCGTCCTCGCGGCCGCGCTTGGTGCCGCGCGGTTCGCGGGCCGGGTCGGTCTCGGTGGAGGGACGGGGCGTGATCCGGTGCCCTTCGCCGGGCTGTGCCGGCTGCGGGGTCCCGGGCCGGTCGTTGCGGGACGGAGTGCCCTGAACCGGGTCGGCGGGCTGGCGGACCGGGCCGAGGCCGCTCCGGTTGGGCGTCGGCGTCGGTGTAGTGGCGGCCGGGGGCGGCGGGGAGACGTGGGCGGCCGGGGGGACCTGCGTGGGCTGCTGCTGGTTGGGGGCCGGGTCGGGCGGGGGCGGCAGGAAGGTGTCCGAACGGTCGGCGGTGGGCGTCGCCGACGGCCGCGAGGCGGTGATCGGCCCGCCCGCGATCCGGGTGGCATCGGGTGCGGGGGTGTGCGGGTCCGTGCGGTCGCCGGTGGGCTCCGTCCGGACCGGGGCGGGCTCAGGAGAGACCCGGCCGACGGGCGCCGGGGCCGGCTCCTGGTGGGGCTGGGGCTGCGGCTGGGGGGTGTGCTGCGGTTGCGGGGCGGGCTGGTCCTGCTGCGGACGGGACGTCGGCTCCGGCGTGGCGTGGGGCTGGGCCTGCGCCTCCGGTGTGGCGTGGGGCTGCTGCCGTGCCGGTGGCTGGTGATCGGGCTGCGGCTGCTGGTCGTTGCGGGTCTGCGGCTGCTCGGTGTGCGGCTGGGCCTCCGGGCGGGGCTGGGGGTCCTGCTGCTGCCGGGGCGGGGCCTGCTCGGCCTGCGGCTGGGGCTGCGGGGAGTGCTGCGGCTGCGGGTCGGGCTGGGGCTGACGCGGCGCCGGCTCGGAGTCCGGGCGCGGCTGCGGCACGGTGTTCGGCTCGGCGTCGGCCCGCGCGGGGGTGGGCTGGGACTCGGGGCGGACGGTCGGGGCCTCGTGCTGGGTGGGCTGCTGGCGGACCGGGTCGGTCGAATCGGCCTGCTGGTGCGGGACGGTCGGTTCGGGGCGGCCGGTGGCCGGGGTCTCGTTCGGCCGGGTCTGGGCGACCGGGGTGTCCTGGGTGCGGTCGGCGGTCGGCGCCTCGTGCGAACCGGGCTGCTGGTGCGGGACGTTGGACTCCGGACGGGCCGCCGGGGTGTCCTGCTGGGGCCGGACCGCCTCGGTGACGGGCGGGTTGTCGGCCTGCGGTCGGACGGTCGGCTCCGGACGGGCGGCGGTGGCCTCGGACTCGGTACGGACCTGCGGCGCGGGCGCGTCGGTCTGGCGCGGAGTGGGCGAGGTGTCGGCCTGCGGCCCGCGGTCAGGAGTGGGGGTCGGGGTGTGCTGCGCGGGTTCGGCCTGCCGCGGGGTGGAGTCCGACTGCACGGTGGCCACGGGAGTGTCCGCCCGGCTCGAGGTCGGCGCCGGGGCCTCGGTGTGGGCGGTGGCCTGCGGGCGCGAGGTGCCGCCGGTGTCGGGGGTGGGGGTGTGGTTCGCCGTGGTGGAGGGCGTACCGCCGGACGGCGTGCTCTCGCCACCGCGCGAGCCGGTGCCCGAACCACCGGAGTGGGAGCTGCCGAGGCCTGAACCTGCGCCCGTGCTGGAGGCGTCGTGGCTGCCGGAGCCGCCCCGGTCCGAGCCGAACGGGGCGAGGGTACGGCCGCCGCCGGCCGTGGACGGGCTCGTGGTGCTGCCGCCGTCGGAACCGGTGTCGGTGGAGCGGGAACCGCCGCCGGGGCCCTGGTACGCCTGGGCACCGCGATCCCCGCCGCCTGCGCCGTCAGGGGAGTCGGAGGAGGAGCCGCCGCCCGGACGCAGGCCGAAGGTCGGCGGGGCGTCGGCGCCGGACAGGCTGCCGCCCGTCGGGACGTTCGGGATGTCGCCACCGCCGAACTTGCCCTTGATGGCCGAAGCGCCGTGCTGGAGACCGACGTTGGAGCCGCCGCTCAGGCCGGAGCCGAGCAGGCTGCCGCCGTCGACCGTGCCGGTCGTGATGAGCTGGGTGGAGACGTCCGCGCCGACGCCGACGGCCGCGCCGTGCACCATCTTGCCGCCGACGGTCTCCATCGCGTTGCCGAGGCCGGCCTTGCCGGCCGCCGAACCCAGGCCCTTGCCGATCAGGTGACCCGAGGCCCCGCCGACCGCGCCGCCGAGAGCGCTCTGACCCAACTCCTTGGCGTCGAAGCCGGAGCGGTTCCCCTCGGCGACCTGGATGGTCTGGGCGAGCAGGTTGATCGCGACTTCCTGGGCGGCCTCCTTGGCCGCGAACTCCAGCGCCTCCTTCAGCAGTTGCTTCAGGATCTGCTGGACGGCGGTACGGGTGACCGCGACCGCCGCGGGGATGGCGGCCAGCGAGGCGCCGGCGGTGACCGGGGCGGAGGCCTCAGCGGTGGCGATCTCGAAGGCCAGGATGCCGAGTTGGGCCACGATCTGGATCTTCGCGGTCTCCGTCGAGTTGGCCATGTTGTCCAGCATCTCGGCCATGCCCTCGCAGGACTTGACCATACTGGGGAAGAAGCCGGGGTCCTCCTCGGTGCCCTTGCCCACCGAGAACTTGGCCCAGTGCGTGGCCAAGCCCTCGGCGGCCTTGCCCTGTTGGCCGTCGAGCGCCCGCTGGACGGTGGAGTCGACCGACCTGCCGACGTCCGCCAGGGTCTCCCCGGCGGCGCGCCAACGGTCGGCCATCTCGCGCATCACGTCCTCCTCACCCTCCGGCCAGCGGGTGCCGGCCAGCAGGAGCAGGACCCACTGCAGGGGTTCGGGGAGCTCGACTGCCATGGATGATCAGGGCCTTCCGGTGTGGTGCGGGCGCCCCTTGGCGACGTCCCGCAGGGCAAGGTCGGGGTGGAACAGCGCTGTCTCGGGCAGCTCGGCCTCCATCGAGGTGAGGCCGGTGGAGAGGCCCTCCTCGGTGGTGTCGTAGCTCTCGGCCATCAGCTTGAGGCCGTCCGCGATGTACTTGAGGGCGGCGGGCAGGTTGCCGATGCCCTCCAGCACCTTGCCGCTGTACGTGAGATAGCCCTTCTCGCCGTTGGCGAACTTCTCTCCGGAATCGTCGTTGCCCCACGGGGCGCGGGCGTTCATCCCGGACAGGTAGGCGCTCAACCCTCGGCTCAGCTCGGCCAGTTGGTCCGACCCGGCGAGCACGGGCCCGACCGCGGCCCGGTACTTCTCCGGGTCGATGTTGAAGCCCTGCCCGGCATCGGCGCCGCCGGACGGTGCCGAGGACTGCGCCAGCCGCTCGGTGCTCTCGGTCGGTCGGGCGGCGACCCGGGCGCGCAGCGGCTCGGCCGAGTCCGCCGCGATCCGGCTCATCGGCTCCGCCGGCTGGACCGAGTCCATGGCGGTGCGAGCCTGGAGGGGCTGACCGGCCTCCATGGGAGCCAGGCGCGCCTGCAACGGTTCGGCGGGCTGCGTCTGGTCCATGGCGACCCGGGCCTGAATGGGTTCGGCTCGTTGCAGCGGCTCCAACCGGGCCGTGGCCTGCACCGGCTCGGCCATCTGCAGCGGCTCCAGCCGGGCGGTGGCCTGCACCGGCTCGGCCATCTGCAGCGGCTCCAGCCGGGCGGTGGCCTGCACCGGCTCGGCCATCTGCAGCGGCTCCAACCGGGCCGTGGCCTGCACCGGCTCGGCCGCCTGGACTGCGTCGGTCGAGACCCTGGCGGCCACCGGTTCGGTGGCCGCCACCGCCTCGGTACGCCTCAGTTCCTGCTCTTCCATCTCGCTCCTCAGCGTCCCTGGCCGGCTGCCGCACCCGCAGCACCGCCACCGGCCGCCCCGGCGGGTGCCTCACCGCTGCCCTCGGCGAAGCCGCCCGAACTGGCCAGCCGCGCCAGCGCCGCCCGCATGAACGGCGTCGGCACCTGGTAGCCCCCCTCCTCACGGAGCGGTGGCGGACCGTCAGCCGGAGCCGCGGCCGCAGGCGCGGCAGCCGCCGAAGCGGCCCCGGTGGTGGCGGGCTCCTCGTCCGGACGGCCACGCCGCTCGGCCACCGAACGGGCCCGCTCCAGGTACTCCTCCTCCGGCGAGCCCGAGCCCGAACCCGAGCCCGAAGCGGTGGACGCGGCGGTAGCGGTGGTGTCGCCGGCGGAGCCCGAACCACCGGACTCCGACGTCGTGTTGAGCGAACTCGCACCCTCCGGGCCGAGCACGGCCGCCGCCAGCTGGCTCATGAGGTCGCCGCCGCCCGCGGCCGGGGCCTCCTGCCCGGCGGCTGCCACCGCCGTGTGCGCGGGCTCCGGGGCCGGGGCCATCCCCGATTCCTCGATCCAGCGCTGCCGCATCCGTTGCCAGTGCCGGTCCTGCGGGGTGTGGTGCACGGCCTGGCCGAGGATTCCGGCGTCGCGTAGCGCCACCGTCTCCTCCTCGTCCTCCTCCATGCCGAAGCGGGTGGGCCGGACGAAGCGCGAGCCGGACTTGGCCGCACCGGCCGCCGCGCCACCGCCCATCCCGTGCATCCCGGGCATCCCGGGTGTGCCGCCACCGGCCATGCCACGGGCGGACGCCGCGGCCGAGCCGGAGGCACCGGCGCCGCCGCCCGCACCGCGCCCGCCACCGGCACCGACGCCACCGGCCGTGGTCGGGGTCCCGAGCGGGTGGGCGCCGCCCTCGGCCCGGCCGAGGCCGCCCGCGGTCCGTCCGCCGCCGGGGTGGTAGCCGCCGACCGCGGACGCGCCGCCGCCGAGACCGCCACCACCGCTGCCGCCGACCCGGGCGCCACCGCCCAGGCCGGAGCCCGCGCCGGTACGGCCGCTGCCGCCGAGGCCGCCCGCGCCGGCGATCGCGCCGGGAGCGCGGCCGCCGGGGGTGAAGGGCGCCGTGGTGCCACGGCCCGGCAGGGTTCCGCCGGGCAGGCCGCCCGGGCGGCCGATCAGGCTGCCGGGGGTGCTCCCGGTGCCGCCACGGCCGCCGAGCGGGAGGCCACCGAGCGGGAGGCTCCCGAGCCCTCCGGTGCCGCCCGGGTCGGCCCCGCCGGGGGTGAACGGACGGAGCGGCATGGTCGAACGGACCGGGGCGGCGAGCTGGCCGTCGGTGCCCGGGGGCTGATGTCCCGCCAGCGTGAGGCCGGCGGGGGTGCCGACCGGCGGCAGCTTGAACGCAGGCTTGCCGTCCGGGCCGAGCGAGGACCCGCCGCCACCGAACCCGCCACCGCCACCGCTGCCGAGCCCGCCGCCTCCGCCACCGAACGGCGTCGGCGCCTGCGGAGTCGGCATCTTGAACGGTTGCAGCGCGGGTGCAGCGCCACCGGCTCCGCCGCCCCGTCCGCCCTGCCCGCTCAGCGGAACTCCCGGCATCCCGGGGACTCCGCCGCCGGGCAGGCTCCCGGGCACGGCACCGCCGGGCTGGAAGCCCTGGATGCCCACCGGGGCGGGGACACCCGCACCGGGGACGGAGTTGATCCCCGTCTGCAGGGTGTTGGGCGCGGTGACGCCGGAGACGCCGTCCAGAGTGGTGCGTGGCGGTGCACCCGTGTCTCCGCCGCCACCGCCGCCACCACTGCCACCGGTCAGCGAGGCGACCTCGGCGGCCGCCGTCATCTGCTGAAAGTGGCCCGATCCCTGACGGAGCATCGAGTCGACGTTGCCGCCGACCTGGTCCACGTAGGTGTTGTACGTGGCCACGGCCTCCTTGATGCCCTCGGACTTGGCGATGTCGTCGTTCTTGCCCGCCGGGTTGTCCTTGATGTACTCCTTCGTGTACTCGAGTTCGCGGATCATCTCGTTCTTGGTCTGGGTGACCGCCTCGATCGCGCCGCGCAGCGACTGCGCGATGGCACTCGCGGCCGAGACCGTGGTGGAGACGTGCGAACCGTCCCCTTCGCTGAACTTGCGGAGGTAGGCCGCGAAGCTCTCGGCGGCCTCGCCCTCCATCGCCTCCATGGCCAGCTTGGCATTGGCCACGATGGCGCCGATCCGGGTCTCGGCGAAGGTGTTCCACTTCTCCCAGGCGTAGGCCAGGTCGCCCAGCAGGTCCTCGTTGCTGTCGGGGAAGGTGATGCCCTTCCCGTCTTCGTTGCTCTGGATGACCTTGAGCACTTCTGCCAGGTCGGGGGGCAGGTGGATCACGGTGTCCGTCCTTCTGCGAGGGTCGACTCGGGCAGGGTCAGGCGAGCTTCGGGCCGCTGCCGCCGCCGGAGTGCGACGGGGGCTCGGGGTCTTCCCAGGTGTTGTAGTCGAGCGTCGGGGCGTCGGCCGAGCTGAAGCTGGACTGTGCCGTGACCGGGCCGCCGGTCTCGCCCGCGACGACCACGGTGACGGGCTTGTCCCGGGTGGTCGGAGGGGCCTGGGCGACCGGCGCGTCCCCGCCCTCGATGGCCCGCAGCGACGTCGCATTGGACTCGTCCACGGTGTTGTAGTTGGCGACCATCAGGCGCAGGTTCGCCGCGACCTGGGCGCTGTTCGCGAGGAACTTCTCGATGCCCTCCAGCACCTGCGTCTGGTGCTCCGCCAGGCCGCCGACCGACCCGGTGGATCCGGTCAGCGACTTGGCGAGCCGGTCGGTGCCGTAGACCGTCGGCTTGATCTGTTCGACCGTCGCCTTCAGCTCGGCGGTGGGCCGTTCCAGGTCGTCCAGCATGGTCTGGATCATCTTCGCCGCCGCTTCGACCTGTTCCAGGTCGATCCGGAACTTTCCCTCCGCCATTTCCACCCCTGCTGCTGCGCATCTGTGGCCGATGCCCCCGAAGGCCATCGGCGGTGAACTCGCCCTGCTCCAAATATTGCTGACGTAGCGTCAGAGCGTGACGGCCCCGCCCGGGCCGACCACGTACAGGCCCGTCTCGGTGAACGAGATGGCCAGCGGCGCGCGGTCCAGCGGCGCCTCGTTCAGCAGCGTGCCGCTCCCCAGGTGCCAGAGCCGCACGGTGTCCTGCTCGTCCCCGGCCGCGACCAGCGCCTCGCCGTCCACCTCCTGGCAGACCAGCGACCGGATCCGCGCCGCTCCCCCGGCCAGTCCGGTGACCGCCCGGCCGTCCTCCACGTCGAAGGCCCGGACGGCGCCGTCGGCCGTGCCCGCCAGCACCACCGGCCGCCCGGCGTGGGTGGCGAAGGCCAGCGCCGCGACCGGGCCGGCCAGCCCGCCCACCACCGGGCCCGGTGCGCCGGTGACGGCGTCCCAGACGCGCAGGGTGCCGTCGCCGCCCGCGGTGGCGATCAGCGGACGCGGCAGCTGCGGGCCGATCGCCAGCGCGGTGACGCCTTGCTGATGGCCCGCCAGCCGGAGCAGGGGGGCTCCGTCCAGCGCGCCGCGCACCCGCACCACGCCGTCCGCGCCGCCGGAGGCCAGGGTGGTGGCTCCGAGCGCCAGGCAGGTCACCGGGCCGGTGTGCGGAGTGGGAACGGACAGCGGGGTGCCGTCGGTCAGCCGGTGGCAGCGCACCGCGCCGGTCACGGTACCGCAGACCACCAGGCCCTCGGTCACCGCGACGGAGCTCACCGACCCGCCGTCGTTGGCGAGTTGGAGATGCTCGACGCCGCTCCCCCAGAGCCGCACGGTGCCGTCGCCGTACCCGGCGGCCAGCACCTGGGCGCCGTCCGCGGTGGTCCCGGCGGCCAGCGCGTTCACCGGGCGCGGGCCGGTGGCCGGCCCGGCCGGCTCCCAGGTCGCCAGCGCCGTGCCGTCGGCCGGGTCGAAGAGCCTGATCCGGCCGCGCTCGTCACCCACCGCCAGCGCCACGGCACCGCCCTGCCGGACGACCGCCAGCGCCGTCAGCCAGACGCCGCGCACGGCCCAGCCGTTCAGTCCGGTGCCCCGGTAGACGTCCCAGGTGCGCACCGTGCCGTCCAAGGCGCAGGAGGCGAGCACCGGTTCGCCGGCCAGCTCGGTGAAGGCCAGGCCGGTGACGGTGGCCGAGTGGCCGACCAGCACGGCCAGCGGCTCGCCGGTGGCCAGGTCCCAGAGCCGGATCTCGCGGTCCACGCCGGCCGAGGCCAGCACCGCCTGGTCACCCAGCGAGAGCACCGCCAGGGAGGTGACCCGCTCGCTGTGGCCGACCAGCAGGTGCAGCCGGGTCCCGGCCGCCGCGTCCCAGACCCGGACGGTGCCGTCCCCGCCGGCGGCGGCCACCAGGTCGAGCCCGGCGCAGCGCGCGTGCACCAGGGCGGAGGCGCCCCGGCCGTTCACCGCGAGCAGCCCCAGGCCCTTGCCGTCCTCGGCCCGCCAGGCCCGCACCTCGCCGTCCCGGCCGCCGGAGAAGGCCAGCGGCACGCCCTCGACCACCGCGGCGGCCACCACCTGAGCGCCCTCGCCACCCGAAGTCCCGTGCAGCAGTGCACCGGTGGTGGCGTCCCAGACCTGGACGGCGCCGTCCTGCGCACCGACCGCGAACAGGTCCCGCTCGCCGACCCGGCCCAGGGCCACGGCGGTGGGGAGCAGTCCGGCCTCCTCGTCCGAGTCGCCCAGCGAGGCGCCGTGGTCGGCCAGTTCGGCCAGGCCGAAGCCCCGGCCGGCCACCGCGAGGGCGAAGGCGGGACGGCCGGAGACGGTGCCGATGGCGGCCGTCGGGGCCGCTTCGGCCGGATCGACGGCGGCCAACTGAACCAGATTGCTCGGGAGTTGGGCCGGTGCCGCAGGCTGGATCAGCTGACCGGCGAGCGCCTCCAGCATCCGGGCGATGCCGGGCACCGGGGTGTCGGTGCCGTCCGCCCAGGTCAGCTCGCCGGCCACCAGTCGCCGCGCCTCGGCGGCCCCGCCGCCGACCCCGGGAGCGGCGTTGCGCAGCGCGTTGAGCACCCGGGCGGGCACCGCCGGGTCCACCGTCGCGGAGCGCACCACCTCGGTGCCGGCGCTGTGGTGGCGCACCCGTAGCGCGCCGGCCTGGTCGAGGGTCAGTTCAAGTCTGCCTCCCGGCAGTTGCTCCCCGCCGACCGTGAACTCCACCAGTCCCGACATCTTCCGAACCCCCAGCCCTGGTACATGGACAAACAGCCGCGCGATGCGCGTAGATCAAACGTGCATGTGGATCAGTAGTGGATCAATCCGTGTGACGCGCCCGGTGGCGCCCGCGGCTCAACAGAGGTCCTCGGGCACCAGGGTCGCGTAGACGGCGTCGTGCAGCTTCTGGGTCCGGGAGCTGCGGAACAGTGCGGGCCGGAACCCGGCCCGGCGGAACCCGATGGAGGCTCCGACCACCTGCACGCCCATGTTCTCGGCCGCGGCGTACGCGTCGATCCGCCGCAGCCCCAACTCCTCGAAACCGAACCGACAGACCAGCCGCATCGCGGAGGCCGCCGTGCGCAAGCGCCGGTGCTCGGGCAGCAGCCAGATCGAGATCTCGGCCGCACCCTCCTCCTGTCTCAGGTCCACCAGCTCGGCCAGCCCGATCGCGGGCCCGCCCTCGCCCGCGGAGCCCTCGTCCGCCAGGGCCACCGCGAAGTACGCGGCCTTGTCGGCGCTCCAGAGCCTGGGGGCGACTTCGGCGATCCAGCGGACGGCGGACTCCCGGTCGGGGTGGCTCAGGACGCCCTGCATGAACTCGCGCACCAGGGGATCGCGGGCCCCCACCCGCAGCGTGTCGGCGTCGCGCTCCTGCGGCCTGCGGACCAGCACCTGGCCGTCGCGCATTTCTGAGAGCGCTTCCACTGAGCTCAGCGAGCAGGCGGCGCCCCGATTCCTCCCCATGAGCCGTATAGAAGCACCTTGACGCCGGAGGATCAACCCGGCTGGATTCGGACCTACCTGCCAGTAGCCACAACTTCCTCGCCTGTTCACCGACTTGCGGAGGCCCACTGACAGTTCGTTTGTACACGGAACGGCCGGGGGTGCTCCGGCACAGGGCGGGCCGCCGACCGGGGTGCCCCCGGCGGCTTGCGTGGAGATTCCGGGCTGGGTTTCCGGAGGGCTTGCGGTTGGTGACGGTGGTCACGCCCCGGACCGAGTCCGACGGAGGACAGGGGGATTGGCGACGGGGTGACGCATCGTCTGGGCTTGAGGTCTGCGGCGGGGCGCGCCGGCAGGAGCCGGTGGCCACCGCGCTGTCGGGTGACCGGGCCAAGTCCGTGTACGCATTTGGCACCCTCCGCCGCGGTACCCTTGACCAGCTGATGCGCGACGTGCGCGAGACCCACCGCCGGGATGAGTGCGGCTCCGGTGGCGAGGGTGACGAAGTTGACGCCGGAGGCGCGCAGGGGCCGATGGCGACCGTGCCGGGTTGCTGTTCGCCAGGCGGCCGGCAAGTGCCGGGACGAAGACGATGGGGACGTAGCGACGAGCGGCATGACGATGGCCATGGGCCCGTTGTGGAAGTCGGTGGCGCGCGCCGTTGATCCTGCCTTGGCGCTGCCGTTGCTCCGGGTGTTGCTGGTGTACGCGTAGATGAGTGGTCGTTCTGCTGACGGCGCACGCTGACCGAGCGCCGACGAAGCGGCCGGCACCGCTGCTCGCGTGGGCGGCTGTCTGCGGACCCGGCGCATTGCCCTGCGGGACGGGGCAGCAGGAATCGGTAGGCCGCAAGGCGGCCTACCGATTCCTGGAGCGTGGGGCGTGGTCGGACTCAGGCGAAGAGTTCGGCGAGCAACGCGGGGTCGATGGTGATGGGGGCGGGGCGGTAGGTGGGTGGCTGCATGCCCATCAGCTCGCGCACCAGGAAGTCCCAGCCGCGCTTGCGGACGTAGGCCAGGTTGTCGATGAACGTGTGCTCGGCGCCCGGAACGATGAGCAGCTCGAAGTCCTTGTCGGCGGCGATGAGCCGGTCGGCCAGACGGAGGGTGTGGTCGGGGTGGACCCGGTCGTCCATCTCGCCGTGGACGAGCAGCAGCTTGCCCGCCAGCCGGTCCGCGAGGTCCACGTTGGAGGCCCGGGCCCAGGCCTCCGGATTGTCCGCGCCGTCGTAGGCCTCCACGAAGTCCAGGCTGAAGGAACGGGCCTCGTGCGAGCCGGAGAGGGCCACGCCGGCCTTGTACACCTCGGGGAAGTCCAGCATCGCCCGGACGGTGGCGAACCCGCCGCCGGAGTGGCCGAACGCGCCCACCCGGTCCAGGTCCATCCACGGCCGGGTCTCGGCCAGCTGGCGCAGCGCGGCGACGTGGTCGGCCAGGCAGCCCGCGTCGGCCAGGTGGCCGTAGGAGGCGTCGTGGAAGGCCTTGCTCCGGCCCGGGGTGCCGCGCCCGTCCACCGCGACCACCACGAAGCCGAGCGCCGCGAGGGGTTCCGCGTCGAGGCCCATGCCGCCGGGGTCGAAGCCCGGGTCGATCCGGTTGGTCTGCGGGCCGGGGTAGATGTTGTCCACCACCGCGTAGCGCTGGGCGGGGTCGAACCCGTGAGGGTGGTACAGCACCCCGTAGATGTCCGTCACCCCGTCGGCCGCCTTGACACGGAAGCGTTCCGGCGGCGTCCAGCCGGTGGCGATGAGCTTGCCGATGTCGGCGCGCTCCAGCTCGACGAGCACCCGCCCGGTCCAGTCACGGACGCGGGTCACCGGCGGGGTGTCGACGGTGGACGCGGAGTCGATGAAGTAGTCCATGGTGTCCGACAGGGTGACGATGTGGTCCAGCTCGTCGTCGGTGACCTTGGCGAAGCCGGAGCCGTCCAGACCGACCCGGCACACCGTGCGCCGGTACGGGTCCTCCGCGACCAGCCCGGAGGAGGCCCGCGTCGGCCAGGTCGCGCAGGGCCTCACGGAGGAGGCCCGGCTCGATACACAGAGCCATGGCCGCGGCCGTCACCGGAAACGTCGCCGTTCGGGCGAGGTGCTGCCGCGGACCGGCAGCTCCCGCGAACGGCCGGCCAGCCGGGCCCGAGCCGGCGGGCGCGGCACACGCGCGACAACCGCAGGGCGGCGCGCGGGGGTCGGCGGCCCCGACTCAGGGGCTGCTCTTGTGTACGCGGAGCGCCCCGCCGACCGTTTCCGCGTGGTGTGGAGCTTGCGCAGGACCCGGGCGACGTGCTGCTCGACGGTCCGGGGCGAGAAGGAAGGAGCAGGCGTTGGGAGTCGATCACGGGTGCTCCTCTCCAGTCCGGCAGTGAGGGGCGGTCAGGCCCCGGTCACAGAAGATGCGCAGGCTCCCGACCGCGCCACCTCGGTGGACGGCGCTGCCCTCGACCGGCTGCTCGCCGACCCCGGGTACCTGGTGCACGCCGAGCCGGACCACCTCGTCCCGTACCTCGGCCGCGCCGAGGGTGAGCCGGCCGCGGCATGCTCGCGCGGGCTGCAAGTGGTGCGCCGAGGACCTCAACTGTCCCCGCTCCTGTCTAGGCTCACAGCTCATGAGCAACATCAACGACCCGGAGTGGGCCGACAACCCGCGCCTGGACCACTGGCTCCGCACCCGGGCAGCGGCCCTTCCCGAGTGGGCCGAACAGACCGCAGGGCAGTGGGACTTCAGCACCGGCTCCCTCGAAGGCCTCGAACGGGAGATCCGGCGGCGCTACACCTCCTGGGACGAAGCGCAGGCCGCCGGGGACAACGCGTTCATGGCCGTGTCCGCCTGGTACGTAGGTGAAGTCCACGTACGCACCTACGGCGCCGTCTGGCGGTGCGCTCCACAGCCAGGCTCCGGCGCCTACGCCCGCACCGTACCCGTCGTCACGCTCCCCAGAGAGGTTCTGGAGGACTGGGAGCTGGAAGAACGTCAGGAGAACGAGGAGCTGTACGAGGAGCTGT
The DNA here is from genome assembly GCF_040571325.1 of Kitasatospora sp. HUAS MG31. Taxonomy (GTDB): domain Bacteria; phylum Actinomycetota; class Actinomycetes; order Streptomycetales; family Streptomycetaceae; genus Kitasatospora; species Kitasatospora camelliae. The sequence goes on from NZ_CP159872.1 coordinate 79,537, forward strand.
ACGAGGACGACTTCCCCTACTGCGCCCCGTCCGAGGTTGTAGACCAGCAAGATCAGACCGCCGACCATCGGCTGGAGGTCAGGCCTGGGCTTTCGGGGTCGCTACCGCACCCCGCGGCGGCCGGCGGCGCGGCGGCGACGACGGCGATGCCGGCAAGGACACGGAGGGGGTGGTCCCACGGGTCATGAGAAGCGCTCTCCCGGACGACGGTCAGGGCCGTTGTCCGGCTCACCGTTGTGGGTGGATGAGGCGCAGTGATCAGTTGGTTGGGTTGCCGATACCGGGTGCCGAGCGATGCAACTCAGTGGGTGGGAATCGGCTCGGACGACGGCTGCCACTCCCGCCTGAGCAGCCCGTAGACCCACGAGTCGGAGACGTCGCCGTTGACGACGCAGTCCTCCCGCAACGTCCCCTCGCGCACGAAGCCGAGCTTCTCCAGCACCCGGGCAGATGCCACATTGCGCGTGTCGGCCTCGGCTTGGACGCGATTCAGGTCCAGCGTGTCGAACGCCCACCCCAACAGAGCGCGCGCGGCCTCGGTCGCGTAGCCCTGGCCCCACGCTGCATCGTTGTAGCAGTAGCCGAGCGACGCGCTGCGGAAGTCCGGATTCCAACTGTTCAGGGTGCACCAGCCGATGAACGCCCCGTCGGAGACCCGATCCACGGCCAACCGTGCCCCGGTGCCCTCCTGTTCCATCTGCCGGCAAGCAGTGATGAATTTCTCGGCGCGCGAGCGTTCGGTCCACGGTGGTGAGTCCCAGTAACGCAGGATGTGGGCGCTGCTCTGCAGTGCGAAGAGGTCGTTCGCATCCGCGTCTTCGAAGGCGCGCAGTCGAAGACGAGCGGTGTGCAACGACGGTGTGGGCAGCGACGCGCTCATCATCCCTCCCTGGTCGGTGGCCGACCAATCAGGCATCCGATGCGGGTCACTCGCAACGGGTTTCTCGGCGGGCTGGCAGATGTGTCCGCTCATCGGCGCGACCGAGCGCTCCCAGAGGGGGCATCTGAGGTGATGCCCGATTCGGCCTTTCGGTCGGGCTGAGCAGGCTGGTTGCGGCTCGCCGGAGGGGCTGCGGCCGTGGCAGGGTGAACAGCCCCTGCTCGGTCTCGACCAGGATCCCCCGCTCGGCGAGCCGCTTGAGCTTCAGACGGACGTTGTTGATGTTGCTGGGAGCGATCTCCACGTCCATCGCCCCGCATACCGCCCGCGCCGCAGCGGGGCGTCGGCCGCGGCGAACACCGCCATGATCTGCTGGTAGGCCGGATGGTCCGGCAGCTTCACGGCCGGCGGCACGGGCAGTGGCGGATCAGGCAGCTCCAGCAGTGGGGCCGAGCAGTCAGCTGCTCCCTCCGTTGACGATGGGGCTCGGGATCCCACCGATGGTGAGCTGACGACGGTTGAGGATCTCTTCGTACGTGCCGTTCGCCACCAGTCGGCGCATGGCCTTCTCCAGGACGTCGCGCAACTGGTGGTCGCCCTTGCGCAGGGCGATGCCGTAGGGCTTGGGCTGGATCTGCGACCCGGCGATGTCGAACGCCTGGCCGTTGGCCGCGGCTTGCGAGTTGTACAGCGCTTTCGGGTAGTCCGTGATGTAGGCGTCGGCCCGGCCGCCGCGCAGGTTGTCCATGGCCTCGGCGTCATCCGCCGTCTCCAGGGCCTTGAGCGGCTTCGCGAGATGGTCGCAGCCGGTCCGCTGGCGGTTGATGAGCTCGTTGTGCGAGGTCCCCTTCTTGACGGCGACGTTGCGCCCGCACAGGTCGTCGATCTTGGCGATCTTCGAGGGATTTCCCTTGCGGACCATGATGCCTGTGCCGGCCATGAAGTAGTCGACGAAGTCGACGCCCTCGTTGATCTTCTTGCCGGTCGCGTCCGCGCCTTGCTGGCGAGCGAGGTTGTCGGTGATGCCGGACATGGCGATGTCGTACTTGCTGTCCAGCAGCCCGGGCAGGACGTTGCCGAACGGGCCGACGTCCTGGAACTCGAACCTGACGCCGAGGATCTTCGCCATCGCGGTGGCGAGATCCGGGTCGAGGCCGTCCGCTCGGCCGGACGGATCGCGGAATATCACGGGTGCGGCGGTGAGGGAGGCACCGACCCGGATCACGCCGGCCTTCTTGACGGAGTCGGGGAGCTGGTCGTGCAGGGGCGCATCGCTGCCGGATGCAGCGGTGCCACAGGCACTCGACAGCAGGGCGGAGGAGATCGCGGCGGCGAGGGCGGCGTGGCCGCGCCCGAATCGAGGAGTCATCGTTTTCCCAGGTTGTTGCAGAGCGCGGCAGATTCGGGGCACGACGATGACTGAAGTGCCGAGAGCCCTCACTGGCCCGCTCCGGTGGAGAGCGTCACCTCCGGCCGCCGAGGTCGCCCGGGCCCACGCCCGGCGACCTCCGGAGGGACGCCATGCTGCGCTGATGATAGTCAGACCACCGGCCGATTGTGCACACCCCCCCCGGGCCCGGTCTGTGCCGGTCGGTGCTGGTCGCGGGCATTCAAGCAGTCCGCCGACAGGTTCGCGGAGGCCGCCCGCGCCGTCGGCAGCCCGCTGAACCCGCTGACCGCGACGACGCGGACCACCCCACCGGGCGGCCCGGCCGTGCGATCCGCCGCCCGCCCCACCGACCTTCGGGCCGCCGCTCCCACTCCGACCGCCACCCCGCGCCCGGAGATCCCACCACGGGACGCGGCCGGGGAACCCGGCGCCGGACACCGTTCGTGACCGCCGCCCGGCCCCACCTGGCCCCACCTGGCCCAGCAGACTGGCCCGGCCGTGCTCGCCGTACTGACCCGGGAGCACCACCCCGCGGCCGCGCAGCTGTATCCCCCTCCTGCCGGCCTGGGCTGGTGCGCGGTCCCGGGAGCCTTGGGGGCGGGTCGATGTGGTTCGACAGTGCGGTGCTCGACCAGCTCCTCGCCCAGGCGCCCGATCTCGTCCTGGCCGCACGCGCGGACCGCCCGCCGACCCCGGCCCAACTGGACGGCACACCAGCTGTTCTGCACCCACGAATGGACCAAGCCGCACGGGCGGGACCTGCCCAAGCCGGTGGGATCACGGCTGATCGCCCACATCAAGGCCGATGGGCACCGACCCGCAGAGGTGGCGGCAGAAGCCCGGCTACTACGGTGCGTAGCGTACTGCCTGAGTGCACCGGAGTCCTGTGCGGGTCGCGGCTCGGCGATGAGGGGAGCCGCAGGGCGGGTTTCGGTGGGGTCAGCGGGTGAACCAGGGGTTCGCCCCGCCGAGGGTCCAGACGGACACCTTGGTGACGCCGAGGCCGGTCAGGACTGCGAGCTTGCGGTCCAGCGACACGCGGTCGACGTAGTCGTACTGGACGCCGCCGGAGGTCCAGCGGATCTCCCCGGAGGAGGGGTCGCGGCGGCGCTCGATGGTGGCGGGGTCGGCGGAGAAGCCGGGGTTGTGCCTCATGTCGGCGAAGTGGATGTTGCCCGTGACGGCGTTCAGGTCGCACGGGGCGGGGGCGCTGTAGCCGTAGGAGGGCAGACCGATGACCAGGCGGTTGGGGTCGGGGACCTTCGACTGGGCGTAGGCGGTGACGTCCTTGAGCCAGTCGTACGGGGTGATGGGCAGGCAGGCGGCGCCGGGCTCGGTGTCGTACTGGTGGTCGTAGGCCATGATCACCAGCTCGTCGACGCCGGTGGCGCTGACGGCCGCGTAGTCGTAGAACGGCGCGTCCTCGGTCATCGCGGGTGCGTCGACCTGCAGGCGCTTCCCCTTGGCGTGCAGGGCGGTGGCGAGCCGACGCAGGAAGGTCTTGTAGTTGTCGAAGTCGGCCTTGCTCCAGGACCAGTAGTCCTCGAGGTCGACGTCGACACCGGTCAGGCCGGCGTCGACGACCAGGGAGGTGAGCCGGGTGACGGCGGCGGAGCGCTCGGTCCTGCTGCTGACCAGGGCGTGGACATCGGCGGTGGTCATCCCGGAGATCGTGGGGTACTGGTACCTGGAGTGGGCCGTGGGTTCGATGGTCTGGGCGGCGGTGGTGGGCACGATCCCGTACCGGTCGCCCGGGAGCCGGTAGAAGGATCCGGTTTCGAGGTCGGCCGCGGTCAGCCCTGGGACCAGGGCTTGGGGCAGGTGGAGGCGCTCCACACCCATGGGGTCGCCGCCGACCATCCGCAGCCGGGTGATGCGCAGCACCGGCTCACCGGGAGAGACCTGGAGCCTTCGGCCGAGCCTGGGCCCGACCACGGTCACGCGGTGGTCGACGGTGCGGCTGGTCCAGGTGCCGTCGACCGGAGGGCGAACCCGAAGTGGAGTGATCTGCGTCACAGAGGGCAACCGTGGGGCCGGCCCGGCCTGTTCGGCTTGTGTAGGGCTGGCCGGCACGTAGCACGTATCGCTGGACGAATAGGGCGGGGCATGGCGAGGGACTGGGCGGGGTTCGAGGAGTTCGTGGCCGTGTGCGGCCCACGGCTGCTGCGTTCCGCCTGGCTGCTCACCGGCGACCGGCACCTCGCCGAGGATCTGCTGCAGACGGCGCTGGCCCGCTGCTGGCCCAAGTGGCGCAGGATCGCCGACGAGCACCCGGAGGCATACGTCCGGCGCGCCATGGTCCGTGTCCATGCGAGCTGGTGGCGGCGGCGGTGGCGTCTGGAGGTACCGCACGAGTTCCTCCCGGAGGAGGCCGGGACCGACCGGTACGAGGAGGTGGAGCTGGGACACACCGTGGTTCAGGCCCTGCGCCGGCTGCCGCGCCGGCAGCGGGCGGTGGTCGTGCTCCGCTATCTGGAGGACCGCAGTGTCGAGGAGACCGCCGCCCTGCTCGACTGCTCCCCCGGCACCGTCAAGAGCCAATCCGCCAAGGCCCTGAGCGCCCTTCGCATGCACCTGCCCGACCACGCCACGATCCAAGGGGTGAGAGCGTGAGCGAACCCGAGCTGCCCGAGGACCCGACCCTGCTGCTCCTGCGGGACGTCCTGCTGAACGCCGTGCCCGTGGATCTCACGGGCCCGCCGGACCGGATGGCGCGGGTCCGGCGCCGGGTCCGGCGGACCCGGCGAGTTCGGGCCGCGGCACTCTGCCTGCCGCTGGCCGTCGCGGCCGTGCTGCTGGTGCCACGGGCCTCGCCCGGGCCGGACCGTCTGACGGTGATCGCCCCGCCGAGCCCGGCCGGCAGCCCGACCGCCGCCCCGGCCCGCCCGGGCCTCGATCAGCTGTACGGCTTGCAGCTGGCCACTCCGGAGGGCTGGTACCAGGTCGACGTACCGGCCCCGGACATCACGACCTCACCCACCCGCTACCTCTCCCCCGACCCCATCACACCTTCCAAGAACTGCCGGAACCCCTGCCTGCCGATCACCGGCCCGGGCACGGAGGACGTTCTGGTCGAGCTCCACATCGAGCACGACACCGGGCTGGCTGCCACGGCGGCATCCCGCCCTGCGGCATTCCCCGTCGGCTCATCGAACACCTGCCGAGGTATCAAAGGCGCCAGGACCTGGATGATCCTCCACGCCGTCGGACCCCAGGCGCCCGACGCGGTCCTGGTCGGGACCGCCTGCGCGGCCCTCTCCGACGAGGTCACCGCGCAGCTGCTCACCTCTCTCAACACCTCGGTGGAGTTCCCGCCGACCCTCTGAGTTCTCGCACCTCCCCCATCGACATCCCTGCAGACGAGGCGATCCGCCATGCCCTCATCCCGTCATGTCCGAATGTCCCGCCCGGCCCCGCCTGCCCTCACCGGCACCTGCGGGCTGCTGGTGCTCCTCCTCGCGGGCTGTGCGGCTCAGGCCCCGAGCCGCCCGGCCACACCGACGACCCAGGCCGCCGTCGCACCGGCCGGCCTGACCACATCGAGCGGCCGGCCGGTCGCTTCCGCCCCGACGGCACGCGCGGCCCCGGACGGGCTGGGGCCCGGTCTGCTCGCCCGGATACCGGACCGGACCCGCCAGCTGGTCGTGGTCACCGGTGAGGGCCCGGACTCCTCGCAGTCCAGCGTGGTGCTCTGGCAGCGGGACGCCACCGGCCTCTGGAACCCGGGGCAGACCTGGCCGGCGCACAACGGCCGCAACGGCTGGACCGAACAGCACCGCGAGGGAGACCTGCGCAGTCCCGAAGGCGTGTTCACGCTCAGCGACGCCGGCGGCAGGCTCCCCGATCCGCGCCCGGACGGCGGCCTGCCGTACCACCGCTCCGACGCCTTCAGCATCGGAGGCACCGGGTTCCTCGGCGAACCGCTCGCCGGTTCCTTCGACTACGTCGTCGCCATCGACTTCAACCGGAAACGCGGCCGCTCCCCGCTCGACCCCGCCAGACCGGAGGGCACGGAACGCGGCGGCGGGATCTGGCTCCACGTCGATCACGGCGGCCCGACCCATGCCTGCATCACCGTGGCCACCGAGCACATGGCCCAGCTCATACGGGAGTTGAACCCGGACGCCCACCCGGCCGTGGCCATGGGCACCACCGCTTTCCTGGCCAAGTGATCCACGGCTCGCCAACCGACGGAAACGACCTGATCGGCCCGGCGTCTCCCCCTCCAGGTCGGCGGTGCCTCCGCCCACCAGGCCGGCCGGGCAGACGAGGACGACTCGACGACGAAGACAGCGAGGACCAAATCCCGGCGACCTGGACGCCGCGAAGAGTGCGGGCCTGCCACGGAGTGCGCGGCCCCTGCAGTCCCCGCCCTGGCCGTTCCGCCGCGTCCCCGCGCAGTCGGTCGAGGGCGACGACGGCGAGGGCGGCCAGGCTGTGCTCGACGTGGGCCCGCACACGTCCGACCGGGTGAGTTCGGGTGAGTAGGCGGGCAGGAGGAATACCGTCAGCGGGGCAAGGGGAAGCCAGCCGGAGCCGTGTGGTCGCCCACCGTCTCCTCTCGTGGAGGCTGCTTGATCGCACGATCCCTCCCCGTGAGGTCCGACCCGCATGAGGGCGCTCGACCCGCGATCAGGCACGCGGAGCGCCACCGTCCGCCGCCAGGCGCGTGAGCCACTCACGCAGCAGGCGCTGCTCCGCGTCGCTCAGGACATCGGAGTCGTCGGGGAGGGCGGCGCGCAGCGCGCGGGCCGCCGCGGCGGGAGGGGACTCCGCGGCGGGAATCGCCGGCTCGGCGCGAGTGACGGCCGCGACCATGGACTCGCGCAGGACGGTCAACAGCGCCGGATTGCGGCGGTCCGCGGGGGTGGAGTGCCAGGTGGTGACTGCGCCCTGGCCGGTTGCCTGGATGATCTGGGCGGCCAGTTCCTCGTCGACCCGCAGCCATCCCCCGGCCGCCAGCCGACGCACCCGCCCATGGAGGATCTCCAGGCCCGAGCGGTGTGCTGCGTCCGATCCCAGGCCGGTGGCCCGGTTCATCACCGCGAACAGCTCGGGGCGGGAGACCCCGAACTCGACCACCGTGTCCCAGCCGCGACGCAGGTCCTCCACCGGGTCCTGCGGGGCGGGGTCGAGCTGCGCGCGCTTTCTCTCCAGGAACTGCGCGTAGCCGTGCTCGGCGACGGCCTCGAGGAGCCCCTCCTTGTCGCCGAAGAGGCGGTAGATCGCCGGCGGCTGCATTCCGGCCGCGGCGGCGACCGCGCGGGTGCTGACCGCGTCAGGGCCGCCGTTCTCCAGCAGCTCGACGGCTGCCTCGACGATGCGGCGCCGAGGGTTGTCGGTTGAGTCGCGTGTAGCCATGAACCGATGATACCGAGGATCTGTTTCCATCGGAATTTCCAGTGTTACTGTTGGAGCGATTCCACCGGAAGCAGCATCGGGAGAACCCAATGATCATCGTTACCGGAGCCACCGGAAAGCTCGGCCGCCGCACCGTCGAGCGCCTGCTGGAGCGCGTCCCCGCCGACCGCCTCGGCGTCAGCGTCCGCGACCCCCGCAAGGCCCAGGACCTCGCCGACCGCGGCGTCCGTGTCCGGCAGGGCAGTTTCGACGACCCCGACTCGCTCACGCACGCCTTCGAAGGGGCCGAGCAGCTGCTCCTCGTCTCCCTCGACCGCACGGGCGAGGAGTGCGTCAGCGGCCACCGTGCCGCCATCGACGCCGCCGTGAAGGCCGAGGTCGGCCGCATCCTCTACACCAGCCAGATGGGCGCTGCCCACGACTCCCGCTTCCAGGCCTGCCGGGACCACGCCAGGACCGAGGACCTGCTGCACGCCACCGGCCTGCCCTGGACCGCACTGCGCAACGGCTTCTACGCGGCCAGCGCCCTGCAGTTCCTGGAGTCCGCCCGCCACACCGGCGATATCGCCCTTCCCGCCGACGGCCCTGTCGCCTGGACCGGCCACGACGACCTCGCCGAGGCCACCACGGCGATCATCCTCGATGAGGGGCGCTTCGACGGGCCCACCCCGCCGCTCACCGGGCCGGCGGCGCTCGACTTCGACGCCGTCGCCGAGATCGCGTCGCAGACCACCGGACGGCCCTTCACCCGCACCGTCGTCCCCGACGACGCCTTCCGTGACCAGGTCCTGGCGAACGGCGCCCCGGCCCCGATCGCCGACCTGATGCTGAGCATCTTCGGCGCGGCACGGGATGGCGAGTTCACCACGGTCGACTCGACGTTGGCCGAGCTGATCGGACGGGAGCCCGCCACCTTCCGCACCCAGTTGGAGCGTGCCTGGGCCGAATAGATCCAGCGGGGCGCGCAGACGGCCCCGGCCTGGCTCGCCGCCCACAAGGCTCGTTCTCTGTCGCCCGAGGCATCGATCGCCAGATCGGGGGCCTCGGGCACACAACCCAGGGTCCGCATCAGATTCCGCACCATCCCAGGGGCTTCCCGTGCCCCACCCCCATGCCCCGGCTGACCATCCACGGCAGACGGCTCCTCGTCGAACGGGTCCGCGCCGGCAGGCCCATCGCCCAGGTCGCCGAGGAAATGGGCATCTCCCGCACCACAGCCCACACATGGGTCCGGCGCTGGCGAGACGAAGGCGATCCGGGGTTGTACGACCGTTCCAGTCGAGCTCGGCCTGCTGCCCGAGTGGGACGCTCTGGAGGCGCGCCGGCTGCCGGCCGAGCTGGAGCAGGAACTCTGGCCGGCACTGCGGCTGCCCGCCGCCCCTGACGCCCGAGGCCGGGCGCTGCGAGCTGCGAGCTGCGAGCTGCGCCCCACCGACGACCCCGCCTCGCCGCTGTGGCTGGTCCGCCGATGGCTGTATCTCGCGGAGGACCAACAGGACCACTGCGGCGGGCCGACGAAGGAGTTGGTGGCCGAACTGCACCACCTGGCCGCCCAGCTGCTGGCCGGTCCGCTGTCCTGTGGCCAGCCGCGGTCGGACTCGTGCTCCCGTGTCTCAGCCGATCTGGTCCCGGGCCGGGTCCACGGTGACCGCGCGCAGCTTGGCAACCGGCGCGGGCACCGACAGCGCCCGGCGCGGCTGGCTGGTCTCGATCCGGTCCGCTTCGCTCGACGTCTCAGATGATCTGGCCCGTATGAAACGTGCCGCCTGGACCGGGCCCCCGCCCAGGCGGCTTCGCTGTCGTCAGCGAGCGAACTTCTCGATGGCCGCCGGTGTGACAGGGGTGAAGAAGTTGACGAGGTTGCCGTCGGGGTCACGGAGCAGGAGCGACCGGTTGCCCCAGGGCATCGTGGTGGGCTCGGTCACGAAGTCGGCGACGAAATCGGCCAGGTTCCGGTACACGTCGTCCACGTCCGCGACGAGGAATTCGATGATCACGGTGTTGTTGTCGGCCGGACGGGCGGAGCCGGGCGCGAACAGTGCCACGGTGCGGGTGCTGCCGATCGCGAGGGTCGCGCTGGCGGTCCGCAGTTCGGCGAAGTCCTCGGTGGACCAGTCCGCCCGCACTCCGGTGGCTCGCTCGTAGAAGTCGACGAGGCGCGCGATGTCGCCGGTGATGATCCGGATCGAGACGAAGTCCATGGTGCTCTCCTCAGGTTGGTGAAGCCGTTGCACCTCGGACGCTAGAGCAAATAGTGGACAGAACCGGTCCGGTATCAGCGCTAGGCTCGTGGGCATGGTCCGACCTACCAGCCGCGTGCTCACCCTCCTGGAACTCCTGCAGTCGGGCGGCATCAGAACGGTGGCCGAACTCGCCGACCGGCTCGGGGTCGACGGGCGCACCGTGCGGCGGTACGTGGGCCACCTGGTCGACCTCGACATCCCCGTCGAGGCGGTCCGTGGCCGCTATGGCGGGTACCGGCTCGCCCCCGGGTACCGCCTGCCTCCGCTCATGCTCAACGACGACGAGGCGCTCGCCGTGCTGCTCGGCCTCGTCGCCGGCCGCAGGACCGGGTTGCTGACGGCGACCGAGACCGCGGGCGAGACGGCGGCGGCCAAGATCCGCCGGGCACTGCCCGAGCGTCTGTCCCGTCGGCTCGACGCCGTCATGGAATCCCTCGCCTTCACGGCTCCGCCCGGGGAGTCGGCCACCCCGGAGACAGGGGTCCTGCTCGCCATCGCCGATGCGGTACGCCACCGCCGCCCGGTCTCGATCAGGTACACCGCCCGAGACGGCCGACGAAGCGAACGCACGCTGCACCCGTACGGGATCGTCACCCATACGGGCCGGTGGTACGTCACGGGCACCGATCCCGGGATCGGCCAGGACCGGACTTTCCGGCTCGATCGCATCGCGGACGCCAGGGCGCTACCCGGCTCGTTCGAGCCGTCCACTGGACTCGATCCGGCCCAGCGCGTCCTGTCAGGGCTCGCCAAGGCCGCGTACCGGCACGAAGTGACCCTGCGGATCCACGGAACGGTCGAACAGATCCGCACCCGACTCCCCGCCAGCGTCGCGAGCGTGGAGGAGCCCGAACCCGCGGAGGGCACAGATCCGCACACCGAGCGCTGGCTCCACGTCGAATTGAGAGCAGAGCGGCTCGACTGGTTGCCTCCCGTGCTCGCCGCGCTCGACCGGCCGTTCGTCATCGAGCGACCGGACGAACTCCGAGACCTCGTCATCGCGCTCGCCGACCGGCTCACCACCTCTGCCCGCCGAGCCTGACGCCGCCGTCCACTGCGAGAATCCCCGCTGCGGGTTCCCCTGCCACGTGGCCTCCGGCCCGTACGGGTCGGGCACCGGGGCGTCGAGGACGCGTTCGGATTCCTCGTCGCTGGAGTGGCGGCCGTCTGCGCGGGGCTGCTGGAGGAGACGCCGGTAGCGGCTCATGGCGGGCGGCCTTCCGTGGTGGGGCCGCGCAGACGGGGCGGATGGTGTGGCCGGGGCCGACGGGGTGGCCGACCCGTGGACGGCCGAAGAGCAGGTCGTAGCCGGGTGGGAGCTGGAACAGGACGCGGTCCGTGAGCTGGCCGCCGACGACGTCGGCGACGGTGGACAGGACGGCGCCGATGCCCACAGAGGTCGAGGTGACCGTCGCCATCTGGTCGGCCGTCTTCGCCTGGCGCGGGCTGGTGGCATGGCCCATGAACAGTCGGCCTCCCACTCCGGCCTGGACCAGGCCGGAGTGCTGGTCCGGCAGATCACCGCTGCGCTGACCTCGGCCGGGCACACCGTCGCGGCGGCGGAATCGCTGACCGCCGGGCGGCTGGGCGCGCACGGCCGCGCGCTGACACCTCCACAGGGCGCCTGGCTGGCCGAGGGAGAGGTGGGCGCCCGGGGGCCGCGACGCGAGGCCCCTCGGTGGGCCGGTCACAGTGAGAGTTCGACGCGATGTCCCCACGTGTCCTACCGGTCCGGAACATGCGGCCCCAGGAAGGCCGACCTGGGCCGTGTCTAGGAGACTGCCTCGAAGCCGGCGCAGAGCAGTCTGACGCTTCGGGTGAACTTCTCCTCCTGGCTCAGCCGTGGGACCCGCGATCCCATGAGAAGGGGGAACTGCTCGCGCAGGCTGGTGTGGAGCTCGGCGGTGACGGGTGGGGGAACGGTGAACTGGTTCTGCTCCTGGAGCACGAAGCCGGTGACGTGGCTGAGGAGGGTGTCGGCGGCGATGCCGCAGTGGTCGGCGGGCAGGCCGGCGTCGACGAGGGTGCGCAGCAGGCGTTCCATCAGGGCGAGGGCGCCGGTGCTGAGCGTGGCGGGGCTCTCGGCGAGGAGTTGGGCGCCGCCAGGGTGCTGCTTGATGCTCCGGCGCAGGGCGGTGGCCTGAGCCTCGATGCGGTCTTGCCAGGTTGCGGTGGGTGGCAGGGCGGCGAGGGCTTCGGTGCCTCCGTCGTATGCCCGGCGGCATACCCGGTCGGCCATCAGAGCGAGGAGTTCGTCCTTGCCCCGCACGTGGTAGTAGAGGCTGCCGGCGTGGGTGTCCAGGCGGTCGGCGACCTGACGCATGGACAGGTTCTGGTAGCCGACCGCGGCGAAGACGGCCATCCCCGCGTCGACGATGCGCTCCTTGGTGAGCTTCATGCACCCACCGTACAGCGCTTTCCAACACCGTTAGAAAGCTGTGCTAGTGGTTCGTCTCGGATCGTTGTCCGGGTAAATCGGTAGGCTGCCCCGGGTTGTGGCCAGTGCGGGAGGAGTGGCGAGTGAGCGAGTCGGGTGCCTCCGGTCGGGGGTTGGCCGTGAACAACTCCGTGTCGCTGGGTGTGTTCCTCGCGGTGGCGTCGGAGGCAAGGGTGCCGTTCCCGGTGGTCGAGCTGGCGGGCCGTGGCGTCACCGCAGGTGCGGCCGCGAACCGCTGGGTGCTTGAGGTCGGCAAGCCGTCGGTGGACGGGTTCACGCTGGCGGACAAGCTGATCGAGTTCGGCGAGTGGGAGGAACGGCTCGTCGGCCTGTGGCAGGCGTTCGGGCGGGGCGAGGTGGAGATGACGGACTTCGAGGCCCAACTGGCACAGATCGTCACGGCCATGGAGGGGTGGCCGAGAGTGCCCGAGGGCCCGGTGGAAGACTTCTCAAGCCGCCTTCGCCGGGTACTGGGTCCAGGTTCGGATGGGTGAGTCAGGGGCGAAGTTGGTCTTCGGTTCGGCGCGTGCGTTGTGCCAGCGGATGTAGGCGCCGATGGCGGCGTTCTGTTCGGCGTGGCTGCGGTGGTCGGTGCCGTTGAGCGCGAAGTAGCGAAGGGCCGCAAACTCGGCCTCGATCCAGTTCAGCCATGAGCCGTAGGTGGGAAGGAAGACCAACTCGACCTGGTTGTCCGCCGCCCAGGCCCGCACGTTGGGGTGCTTGTGCGGGGAGAAGTTGTCCAGCACGACGTACAGCTTCTCCCCGGGCCAGCGGGCGCGCAGGGCCTTGAGCAGGTCGAGGAACTCGCGCTTGCGCTTGCGGATCCGGTAGTAGAGCTTGCCGGTGGCCAGGTCGAGGGCGGCGAGCATGTGCATCACGCCGTCGTAGCGGTTGTAGGTGGCCCGTAGCCGGCGTGGCGAACGCGCGGGGCGCCACGCTTTGCCCTTGCGGGGCTGGAGGTTGAGCGGTCCGAATTCGTCGACGCAGACCACCCGGCCGTCGGCGGGCGGCGCGTCGTAGAGCTCCAGGACGCGGTGCATCTTGGCGATGAACGCCGGGTCCGTGGAGGCCTTCCACGTCGTTGTCGTCTGCCAGCAGACCTTGCCCTCGTGCAGGATCCGGCGCAGGGTCTCCCGGCTGACCGCGGTGACGACCCTGCGCTTGACCAGGTGCTCGGCGAGCTTGGTCAGGCTCCAGGTGGAGAACGCGGCGATGCCCCAGTCGGCGGGGGACGTCCGGGCGATCAGGCAGATGCGCTCACGCACCTTGTCACTGATCGTCTTCGGGCGTCCCCCGCTCCATTTTGGGTCCAGCGCGTCGAACCCCCGCTCGTTGAAGGCGTGGATGACATCGCGCGCATAGTCCTCGCCGACCCTCAGCAGCGAGGTGATGTTCTTCACCGGCTGGCCCTGTGCGGACATCAGCACCACGATCGCCCGCCGCAGCCGGACCGGATCCTTCGAGGTCCGGCCGATCCGTTGAAGCCGTCGGCCCTCCTCCATACTCACCGGCCGGACGAACACTCCCGGACGACGCCCCACGACCACCTCCAAGATCAGATCCCGGAGACAGCCTGACGGACTACCAACAGCCGATCAATTTCCCGGTCGACCTATCGAGCCGAGCCACTAGCTTTGCGCCGTCAGATTTTCGAACGGCGTTGGAAACGCCGCAACCGGGGGGAGAGGTCAGGCATGGGGGCGATCCTGTTCAACGTGACCACGGCCGCGCTGATGGTCATGATGGTCAACTGCGGGCTCGGCGTGGTCGGCCGCGACACGCTGCGCGGGCGGGCCGTCCCATGGGCGGCGGTCGCCCTGACCGTGCTCGCCGTCGGCGGTGTCCTGCTGCAGCTGGCGTGGCCCGGCGCCATGGACGCGCTGGACGCAGACCCTGCCAAGTCCGGCTGGTGGCGCGAGTTCACCTCGGTGTTCATGCAGAACGGCGGTCTCTTCGGCGACCTGTGGAACCTCGCCACCCTGGCCGCCGTCGCCGCGCTCGCCCAGTGGTACTGGGGCGGCGTCCTGACCCTGGCCTTCTTCCTCGCCGGCATCGTGCTGCCCGGCCGGATCGACACCGTACTCGGCCTCGGCGACGGCCCCAGCACCGATCCGCGCAACTTCGCGGGCAGTTCCGGCGCCACCTACCTCCTCGGCGCCACCCTCGCCCTCGCCCTTCTCACCCGCACGCGCCTCCCGAAGGAGATCGTCCTGGCGGCGGGCGTCCCGGTGCTCGGCCTCGCGGTGTGGCTCGCCCAGGACAACGGCCACGGCCTGGTGTCGGTCTACGGGTTCGCCCTCGGGGCGGCCGCGTGGGCGGTCCGCCGCCGACGGGTGCGCCCGGCCCCGGCCCAGCGCCCCTGAGCCGCCGACAGACGGGCAGGACCGCCAACACCCCGAGCGGGACCAGCACCTCTCACGTCGCATCTTCGGCGGAGCAGTGGCCGTCAGGTGCCGGCAGTCTGATCGGTGTGCACCGTCACGAGACCGTCGCGGCCAACTGCGCGCAGTTGGCGCAGTTGGCGCGCGGCCCCGTTGCCGTCCCGCAGCAGGCACTCCAGCAGGGGCACGATGTGCCGCCGGTCCACCTTTCTGTCGATCACCGGTCGATGTGGTCCAGCAGGGCGGCTACCGCGTCGCCAGCGTCGGCCAGCCTGCCGGAGATCGGGGACGAGCGCGAGGCAACCTGGCGCGAGCGCGCGCTGAACGCCGAGGACGCACCAAGGCCGCCCAGGCCGAGATCCTCGCCCAGCGCATCCGCATCGGCGAACTCCTTGGCCAGATATGGGACTTGCAAGCTGAGTGGACCGAGGAGGCCATTCAAAGGGTCCGCCGGCTGAACGCCGACAGATCGCACCCTCGACGAGCGACTCAAGGCCGCCCGCTCCAACCTCCGCTTCCAGGACCGGCGCGTCGCCGACCTCGAAGCCCGCCTCACCGGCAGGAACCACCGACCTGATCACATCCCGTCGGCATCTCATGGCCCGGTCCACCGTCCCGGTGCACCGGCCCGTCCCACGAGTCCGCGACGCGCTGACCGGGATCGGATCCCGGTCAGCGCGTCGCGGACCGCAGCCAGCAAAATCAGCCGAGGTGTCTGGCGAAGAACCGCAACGTGCTGTCCAGCTCGAATGCCGGGATCTCCCCGTGCTTGCCGGGGTTGGCATGCAGCGTCTTCTCGGCCGAGGCCAGGGCATCGAACAGCGCCAAGCTCTGGGCCCGCGGCACCCGCTCGTCGTCCCACTGCACCAGGAACTCCACCGGGACAGTGATCCGCGCGGCAGCCTCGGCCGACACCAGAGCCCCGCCCAAGCCCAGCACCGCCGCGCGAACCCGAGATTCGGCGGCAACGAACGGAACACCGAGTCCGCAACCCAACGACACACCCCAATAGCCCACCGGACCAGCGCCGACGTGGTCGAGGTCCTGGACCGCGTCCAGGACCGCCCGCCATTCCGGGACAGTCTGGCGAGCGACGAGCGCCTGGAAACCAGCGATCAGCGGAGCCAGCTCCTCGCCGGCATCCACGCGAGCCCGGTTCTCGGTCGCGATCCGGTCGTACTCTTCATCGTTCGGCCGATCGCCGTGGCCGGGCACGTCAACCGCCGCCACCGCGAAACCACACTCGGCCACGAAGCGGCGCGCACGGGCCACGATGCCCGGGGCCTTCTTATGCTGACCGCCACCGTGTCCCATAAGGATCAGGGGACGAGGCCCGGCGGCGCCCGTCGGCGTCCACAGCACACCGGGAATCTCACCGAGAGCAAAGAGCTGTTCGCGGACGCCGTCAGACGACGCCTCAGAGGTGAAGCGCATAGCGTTTCAAGCCTTTCGGGATGCCTTCCGCGGGCACTCCCTAGACCATGCAGAGAGGGAGCCCCGACCTGTCACAGCGTTGATCGGTCTCACCTCCTCAGTTCGCAGCAGCGCACGGCGACGCCGAACCTATCACGAGAGCTTCCGCGTCTACACGAAGCCATCGACAGAGCGAATGCCGCCTGCTGCGGCACGGGTTGCTCCAGCGACCCCATCCCATCGTCACCAACATGTAGTCTATGAATCGCCGCAGTTCAGAGTAGGTGCACGAGCTCCTGCGGTCGGGACCGGCGGCGGGTGCGCCGCGTCGGGTGACGGGGCTGCTGCGAGCGGCGGATCGCTGCTCCGACCCTGACCGGGCCGCAGACCGGTTGGCTCTCCGGCAGAGCGGGTCAGGCGCCCAAGGAGTAGCAGTGGTCCTCGGTCGTCTGCCGCCACCACCACTCGTCGTCCTGCTCCGCCGCTGCCTCCGGGTCGATCCGGGCCAGCGACGTACGGACGAAGGCGAGGAAGGCGTAGTGCTCACCGAATTCGTCGCCGCCTCGGGTGTTGCGGCCCACCGACAGGCAGAGCGCCCAGTCGCTCATCGCCAGGCAGGCGGCAAAGGCGGTGAACGAGGTGTTGACCGTGTCGCCGTACGAGTCGACGACCCGGCCGGTGGGGAGGTCGACCCAGAGGGCCGGCTCGCCGTGGACGTGGGCGATCAGCAACCGCCCGTCCGTGAGGGCGAGTTCCTCCATCGCCCGGTCGGTGTCCAGCCAGCCCAGCGCCGAGATCCGGGGCAGCCCGAGCGTCCCCAGCGCCCGCACCGATTCCGCGTCGCCGGTCGCCTCGGCGAGGCGCGCGGGGTCGGCGAGGACCAGGCCGCGGTAGTACGGCTGCACGTCCTCGGGCGTGAGCCGCCCGCCGTCCCACCAGACGTCCCGGGGCAGCAGGTTGGGCGCGGTTTCCCGGCGGTGCGGCCCGACGGGCGGGTCCAGTTCGGTGACCGCCTCCGCGGCCGGGGCGCTGAAGTCGATCAGCGCGGCACCGCTGTAGCCCGCGAGCAGGACCCGCTCGCCGGGCAGCACCCGAATCTCGTCGTCGTGCGCCACCGGGTAGAGCGCGTGGACGGAGGCCGTCCCGGCCCGGGTCACGGTGATCTCGGCCATCGCGTAGAGCGGGTCGCCGGCATCCAGCGGCGAGTCGGGCACGGTCGCCGGCTCCGCCGCCGCCGGCTCGTCCGGTGTCGGCTCTCCGAGGGGTGCGCCGGTCTCCAGGGTGTACCAGCGGTAGGTGTGGTCGTAGCGCGACCGCAGGCACACCTCCGTCCCGCCGGCCCGGAAGCCGTGCAGCTCGACCGGGCCGGTCCAGCCCGGTGCGAGGCTGCGGGTGTCCCACACCTCGATCGGCCGCCAGTGCGCCCAGACCACCCGCCAGGGCATCGCATGGCCGAGGTCGTCCAGCCACCGGGCGAGCCCCAGGTCACCCCGCATCAGGGCGGCGAACCGCAGCCGCGCCGCCCACTCCGCCGGGCCGGCCCCGTCCTGCGTCCCGTAGACCCGGGCGACCTCGGCCAGTGCCTCCGGGTACTCCGCCAGTTGCTCCGGAAACCCTGCCGGCCGCCATTCGGTGGTCGTCCCCATCGCCGCTCCCCCGTCCGTTCTGGTGATCATCAACGGCGAGCCTAGGGCACCTTGCCGACACCTCGCTATGGCGCCCGCGCAGCGGGCACTGGTCCCGGCCTACCTCGACTATCACCCGACGAGGCCTCCCCGCCGACCCCGTCCACCTCGCACGCCCGTTCGGCACGACACCCGCCGCCATCGCCTGCACCCGCGCCGCCCACCCAGAACGGTTCACCACCGATCCCGCCGAGGCGCGCCCCCGGGGTGGGAGCGAGGGCTCCGAACGGCGAGCCGCCAACCGGCTTCTCCCGAGGGTCCTGTGATCCCCCGTCGCCGGTCTACCGCTCCGCCCCGTGCTCGGCGGCCGCGCCGTGCAGCAGGATCGCCGTGATGAAGTCCGGGGCTTGGCGGCTGCCCATGTGGCCTTCGAGCGTCAGTTCCCACGCGGTCTCGGCCAGACCGCAGAACGTCGAGGCCAGCCAGGTGGCCGGCATGTCCTTGCGCAGCAGCCCGGCGCCCTGGCCGCGTTCGATGAACTCGACGGTGCGGGTGAAGATCGTCTCGGCGCGGGTGCTGGCCTCGGGCACGCCCAGGACGTCGGGTTCGACGTAGACCAGGTTCCACAGCTGGGCGAACGGCGGGTAGTCGGCGACGAGCGCGGCCAGGGCCTGTTCTACGGGGATGTCGGCCTCGGCCCGGGTCAGAACCCGGTCGCAGTCGTCGAGGATCCTCTGGGCCATCGCCTGTACCAGGTGCTGGCGGGTGGGGAAAAGGCGGACCAGGGTCGCCCGGCTGATGCCCGCTCGTGTGGCGATTACCTGCATCGAGGCCGCCCGGTCCTTGGCGAGGATCGGGATGGCCGATTCCAGGACTTCTGTCGCGTCGGTACGCATCGTCGCGCCCCACCCTCCAATGCCTCTTTTGACACAACGCTGTGTCAATGTATTCTCTGCTGCATCAGCCTCATTGTACTGACGGCCGGGACTTCGGTAGTCGGTGTCCGTATGCGTAGGCCGGCGGACCCAAGCCCATCCCCCCGCTCCCGCACATGAGGCGGTCCCCGGCCGGACGGGGTGCCCCTGAAACCGTTGGCTTCCTCGCCCACGGGCAGCTCGACGAGCGCAACGGAGCGTTCGGCGACATTCCTCTGCCAACCCGTGTCAGATCCCAGATCGGTTCACACTCATGACGATGCATCGCCGGCGCTTCCTGCAGAGCGTGGGCCTCGGCCTGCCAAGTCTCGCCCTTCTCGCTTCCCTGTCCGCCTGCGACGACAGCGCGGACGGCGAGGAGAACGGCACGCCGGGCCGGTCCGGGCGTCAGAAGGTGATCGTCGTCGGCGCCGGGATCAGCGGCCTCGGTGCCGCCCGCCACCTCGCGGACAAGGGCCACGACGTGTCGGTGCTCGAAGCGCGCGACCGGATCGGCGGGCGCATCTGGACCAGTCAGCAGTGGTCCGGCACACCGCTCGACCTGGGCGCGTCGTGGATCCACGGCATCGACGGCAACCCGATCACCGATCTGGCGAAGAAGGCCGGCGCCAAGACCGTGGTGACCGACCTTGAGAGCGCCACCGACTATCTCGCGGGCGGCCAGGAGCTCGAGGGCGCCCAGGCTCAAGCGTTCGAGCGTTGGCAGAAGGCCAC
Source organism: Kitasatospora sp. HUAS MG31 (assembly GCF_040571325.1). GTDB lineage: Bacteria > Actinomycetota > Actinomycetes > Streptomycetales > Streptomycetaceae > Kitasatospora > Kitasatospora camelliae. Next base: position 98,916 of record NZ_CP159872.1, read on the forward strand.
CGCCAACGCGCTGTCCGCCTTCCAGAAGAAGGACGATGAGGACGCCTCGATCCGCAGCGTCGTCCAGAACGCGGTGGGCTGGTCGAGGCTGTCGGACAGCGACAAGGCCATGGTCTCCTACGCGCTGAACGACTACGAACACGAGTACTCGGGCAGCGTGGACCAGATGTCGGCCCTGTACTTCGACGACGACGCCAAGATCAAGGGCAAGGACGTCCTGTTCCCCGGCGGCTACCAGCAGATCACCGACCACCTGGCCAAGGGCCTGTCCGTGCAGACCGGACAGGTCGTCAAGCGGATCGACTGGACCTCCGCCGGAGTAACGGTCACCACCGACAAGAACGCCTTCCAGGCCGACCACGTCGTGGTCACGCTACCGCTGGGCGTCCTCCAGAGCGGGGCGGTCACCTTCGGCCCCGGCCTGCCCCAAGCCAAGACCACCGCCATCGGCAAGCTCGGCGTCGGCGTCCTCAACAAGTGCTACCTGCGCTTCCCCAAGGTGTTCTGGGCCAACACCGACTGGCTGCAATACGTGCCGAACGTGGACAAGTACGGGCAGTGGGCCCAGTGGGTCAACGTCGCCCGCCCCACCGGCCAACCCGTGCTACTGGGCTTCAACGCCGCCGACTTCGGCCGCACCATCGAGAACTGGAGCGACACCCAGATCGTCGACAGCGCCATGGCCACCCTGAGGACCATCTACGGCAGCAACATCCCTGCCCCGACGGACCACCAGATCACCCGCTGGGCCTCCGACCCGTACGCACACGGCTCGTACTCGTTCACCAAGCTCGGGGCCACGTCCGACATGCGCGACCAGCTCGCGGCCAGCGTGGACGGCCGCGTGCACTTCGCCGGCGAGGCGACCGACCGCAAGGACTACGCCACCGTCCACGGCGCCTACCGCTCCGGCCTCCAAGCGGCAAAGAAGATCACCGGCTGAACCAGCCGACCCCACGACGAAAACCGGATCGCTCCCCTGCCGCGCAGGCGGCGGAGGACACAACCGGAGTTCGTCCACCAAGACCCCCGCCGGGCGACCCCCGCAGCCCGCGGGACGGCAGCCCCCGTCGGTGCTTGCCCCCGAACGCACCGGCGGGGGCGTGCATGCGCCTTCACCTCGCAGCCCGAGCGCGCACACGTGACCAGCCGCGACGCCACCCGGGCCGGACGCACGACCGGTCACACAGGTCCGACGCCGACAGCTATCGCCGCCGGATATGATCCGCTGCGATTTCCGGACGCCGGCATACACCCGGGGCGCCACTGCCGCCGCACCCGTTCCACCGCGCCGCCCCGTACCACCCGCACAACCCCGCTGGGAGCCAGCATGACCGCACAGCCCTTCGACGCCCCAGCGCCCGCCACCTTCGCACCTCTCAGTTCGGACGACCCCCGCGAGATCGGCGGCTACCGCCTCCGCGCCCGGCTCGGCGCCGGCGGCATGGGCCGCGTCTACCTCGCCCACACCCCCGCCGGCCGCCCCGTCGCACTCAAGGTCGTGAGACCCGAACTCGCCGAGGACCCCGACTTCCGGTACCGCTTCATCCAGGAGGTCGCCAGCGCCCGGCGCATCCACGGCCTCTACACCGCCCAGGTCGTCGACGCCGGCACCGACGCCGCCACCCCCTGGCTCGCCACCGCCTTCGTACCCGGCCCCTCCCTCCACCAGGTCGTCCACCGTCACGGTCCGCTCCCGGAGCGGACCGTCCTGCTGCTTCTCGCCGGCATCGCCGAGGCCCTCCAGGCGATCCACACCGCGGGCGTCGTCCACCGCGACCTCAAGCCCGCCAACGTCCTCATCGCCCCCGACGGCCCGCGCGTCATCGACTTCGGCATCGCCCGCGCCGCCGACGCCAGCCCGCTCACCGGCACCGGCCTGCGCATCGGCTCACCGGGCTTCATGGCACCCGAACAGGCCCTCGGACTGCCCGTCACCTCGGCCACCGACGTCTTCGCCCTCGGTGCTCTGATCGCCTACACAGGATCCGGCACGACCCCCTTCGGCAGCGGGCCCGAGCCCGTCCCGCTCTACCGGGTCGTGCACGAGGAGCCCGACCTCTCCCGCCTTCCGTACGGACTGCACGACCTGGTCCGATACTGCCTCGCCAAGAACCCCGAGGACCGCCCGGACACCGCCTGGCTCATCGAGGCCGCCCGCCACCATCCCACCACCGGCGGCGACCTCCACTTCTCCGACGGCTGGCTGCCCCAACAGGTCGGCGGCGAACTCCACCACCACACCGACCTGCCGACCACCCCCGTCCCGCCCAACACGGTCCTCGACCCGGACCGGGCCACAGCCGACGCCCCCACCGCGCACGTCCTCCCCGCCCCGGCCCCCACCCGTCTGGGAACAGTCCCCGCCGCAGGACGCAGAACCGCGCGTACTCCACACCGAGGCGCCCGCACCGCGCTCCTGACCGCCGCAGCCCTCATCGCCGGTGCCGCGGCCGCCTTCCTCGTACTCGACAACTCCGACTACCTCGACGACTCCGGCGACCAGACGGCCGCCATCACCGACACCAGCGCCCCGTCCGCCACCACCCCGTCCTCCCACTCCACGCAGGCCCCGGTCGCCGGCTACACCGCCGCCTACACGGACCGCGAACTCACCTCCCCCGACTCCGACTACGAGTTCGACCTCAGAGCCGGAAAGGTCACCCAGGACACCACCGCCTGGTACTTGGGCCGCGAGGCCGGCGCCTTCTACGTCCCCGAGGACAGTGACGCCTACATCCCACCGGCCGGTCCCCTCGCCCTCCCCGACTGCCTCAAGGGCATCGACACCCAGCCCACCACCACCCTGCCTTTCACCACCCTGCGCGCCGACCGCAGCTTCTGCGTCCGAGCGCACGGCGGTGAGGACATCGCCATCATCCGCACGCTCACGGCTGCTTCCAACGATGGCCCGGTCAAAGTCGCCATCACCTACTACCACCGCTCGGCCTGATCGAGCCCACCGCGCGCGGCAACCGACCCGACGGCAGACTGCCCCTCATAAGGCAGCTGTGCCGGCGAGTTCGTGCTGCAACCACCACCGGAATCCCGGCACCCATCGGCTTTGGCAGATGATCACACCAAACGCGGGACGAGAGCGGTGATGATGTCGGCGAAGCGGTCCTGGGTGTCGGGGGCGTGGACGAGGCTGCTCAGGTGCAGGCCGGCCGCGTCCGCGGCGACGTCGCCGAGGTCGGGTACGTCGACCACAGCCGACCGGCGAACCGCGCGGGGCGCAGCTCTGGGCCGGTGAGGAATGGGCGACGTGCGTCAGGACGCCGAACCGGTACGCATCCGCAAGGCGAACTCCTCGCCCTCCGCTGGGAAGACCTACGGATGGTCAGCGCCGTACCGGCGGTGCCCATCAGGCCGGGCCCGCCGCCCGGCGGCGGGGTGTACACGCAGGGTTCCCCGTCGATCACGACCCCGGTCGGCAGCTTGGCGAGCGCCGGCAGCACGCCGGGTACCGGCCGTTGAGCACGGTACCGCGCCGGGAGACGACCAACGGCCCGTCCGCCTGCACGAAGCAAACCACCCGATACCCGCCCCCTTGACCGGGTCAGCGGCGCCCGGGCCCACGACTGGGGCTGCCCCGGCTTGCACGTCCCGCTGCTCGAAGGCGGCAGCGAACCGGTCCCGTCGGAGGGCTATCGCGAGTAGCCGTCCGGTCGCCGGTCCGGATCCGCGCGGACGCCTCCACCCGACCCGCCGGGGCGATGGCGCCGCGACGGAGGGCGCCCTTCGCCAAGGCGGTGATGGACCGGCAGCCGCACTTGCGCGCCGTCCACCGCGCTGACCTGCCCGCGCTCATCCGGCAGCCACAGCTCCGCGGTGCGGCCGCGACCGACGCGCCCCGACCGGTCGAGAAGGCAGAAACCTGGCCCGGAACGGGGCCCGCAGGTCCGAGCGTAAAGATCACACTGACCGGCCGCCAGAACCTGGCTGGTGTACTCCTTCGATCAAGTGCTCTACATGGCAATCCCTGGACGAGAACTACTCCTCTCGCGATCGCCCAACTTCGATACGCCGATTTGAAGGGGGAAGGCGGCTTCCCCAGCGACCGTGCAGCGCGAAGCTGCCAGGCGGCGCGGCCCCCACTCAAGCGGAGAGGTCGGGCTGACCAGGTACGGCGACAAGGGTGGCGACAAGGCGGCGGATCAGCTGGGGGTTGTCGTCCGACGCGGCGCTGCCGTGCATACGCAGGTGGTGGACCGTTCCTGCGAGGGCGAGCGCGAGCATCGCGCAGTCGGCGTGCGCGGGGACCCGTCCGAGTCGCTGTTCGGCCTCCAGGTAGCGGGCGAGCGCGTTCTCGACCGCGCCCGGGCCGGGGGCGCCGGTGTCCCAGGCTTGCCGCACTCGCTGGACGACCCCGTGTCGGGACATTGCCGCCGCCGTGATGGCCGGTCCGTTCGCGCCGAGCATCGCGAGCGCGGCCCGCGTCAGGTTGTCCTGCACGTCACCGTGTCCGGCTTGCTCGGGCAGCGGGCGGATCTCGGCGGCGATCCGCCCGAAGCGGTCCAGGACGAGCTGGGCGACGAAGTCGTCCAGGTCGGCGAAGTGGTTGTACAGCAGGCCCTTGGCGCAGTCCGCCTCCTCGGTGACGGCGCGGTTGGTCAGTCCGGCCGTGCCTTCCCGGGCGAGGACGCGTTCGGCTGCTGCGAAGAGCCGTTCCCGTACGTCGGGGATCGCTACGCCGCGTGGTGACATCAGGTTCTCCGGTCAGGGCTTGCATGGATGGGCATGCGCCCATACCTTCGTATGGGCAGATGCCCATACTAGTCGTCCGACAGGAGCGATGCCATGCGACAGATCGTCAACTCCCAGCAGTTCGAGGCCTGGAACGGTGAAGAGGGCCAGCACTGGAGCACCCGCTACGACCGCTGGAACGCGGTCAACGAAGGGTTCAACCCGCTGCTGCTCGAGGCGGCCGCGATCGGCCCCGGAGAGCGGGTCCTCGACGTGGGCTGCGGCGCCGGCCAGACCACCCGGCTCGCCGCCGGGGCCGCCGCCAAGGGCTCGGTCCTGGGCCTCGACCTCTCCGCCCCGATGCTCGCCCGGGCCCGCGCCCTGGCCGCCGAGGAAGGCCTGGAGCGGATCGCCTTCGAGCAGGGCGACGCCCAGGTCCACCCGTTGCCGACCGCCGGGTTCGACGTGGCGATCAGTCGCTTCGGGATCATGTTCTTCGAGGACCCGGTCGCCGCGTTCGGCAACATCGGCCGGGCCCTCCGCCCCGGCGGCCGGATCGCCTTCGTCTGCATGTCCGACCCGGCCCGCACCGAGTGGGTGCAGGTGTTCGACGCGGTGCGCGCCGTCCTGCCGCTGCCGCCGCAGGACGGCGGCGGACCCTCCGGACCCGGGATGTTCTCGCTCGCCGACCCTGCGGTGATCCACCGGGTTCTCGGCGCGGCCGCCTTCACCGACGTCCGCACCGAACCCGTCGAGGCCCCCGGACGATTCGGCCGGGACGCCTGGGACGCCGCCGACCACGTGCTGGGATCCGGACCCGTCCGGCACCTGGCGAGCCTCCTCGACCCCGCCGGCACCGACGGCCGGACCGGCGCCGACCGGGTGCGGGCCGCACTGGCCACCGCCCTGGCCGCGTACGAGCGGCCGACCGGCGTTCACCTTCGCACCGCCGCCTGGCTGGTCACCGCCACCCGCCCATGAGCCCACACGCACCGGGACAGCGGGCGTACGCAGAGGGTGAGGGTGCCGCTGGGCGGCACCCACACCCTCTGCTCAGCCGACCTTGAGGGTGAGGGCGGCGGTGTGGAGCTGGCCGGCGGTCTGGAACTGCAGGAACAGGCGCCAGTTGCCGGCCCGGGGGAACTCGGCGTGGAAGGCCAGGTCGGGGCCGCCCTGCCCGCCGTTCTTGGCCTCCGTCTCGGGGTGGAGGTGGGCGAAGGCCATGTCGCCCTCGTGGAAGGCGGTGAGGTGGGCGTAGGTGTCGAGGTAGGGCTGGAGGTCGGTGACCGGCTTGCCGTCCTTGGTGATGGTGACCGTCACGGGGTGGGCCATGTTGGGCATGGGGGTGCCGTGGAGGGTGACGGTGTAGCCGTCGACCTGGGCGGTGGTCGAGGCCGGCGGCAGCGGCGCCGGGTCCGCCTTGCCGTCGACGTTCACGGTGCGGGAGAGGATCAGCGCGGTGCCCTTGCCGTCACCGCTGTTCGGGGTGAACGAGGCGTAGGTGCGCCACGCTCCCGGGGTGAGGGCCGCGAGCTGGGCGGTCCAGGTGCCGTCCGCGGCCATGGTGGGGTGCAGGTGCTGAAAGCCGGTGAGATCGGCGCGGATGGCGTAGAAGTGCATCTGCTTGGTCTGCTCGACGGCGAAGTCGGTGACCGGCTTGCCGTCGGGTCCGGTGATGGTGAAGCGGTAGTCGCTCGGCTGCCCGGCGGGCAGGGCGGCAGCGGTCGTGGTGAGGCGGTAGCCGGCTCGGTTGTCGGCCGGTGCGCCGGAGCCTTCGGCACCGGGAGTGCCGTGGTCCATACCGGGCATCGCGTGGCCGTCGGTGGCGGAGGGGCTCGCCGCGGCGGCGTTGCCGTGGTGCATGCCGGTCATGTCGTGGTCCATCCCGGACGAGCCGCAGGCGGCCAGGACGGTGGTGAGAAGCGCGGCGCCGGCCAGGGCGAGGACGCGGCGGGGCAGACGGGACGTGCGCATCAGAAATCCTTCGGAAAGGGGCGCGCCGAGGGCGCGGCCGTGAACGGGGCTCGGCGGTCGACTCCGCGCGCGCGGGATCGACCGGGCCCGGTCACGTCCGCGAGACGCAGACCTGGAGAAGGAGGGATCGGCCCCCGTGTGGTGGGCCGCGTCGGCGCAGTCCGGCGACTCCCGGCACGCGGCCGAGCGCGCCCGCGCCGGCAAGCAGAGCCAGGGCGAGGACGGCCAGGAGCGAGGGCGCGGCCAGGGTGACGCGGCCGTGGGCGGGTGTGGAGAGGCAGGCCGTGCTGCTGTGCGCCGCCGTCGTGGCCGGGACTGCGCTCGGCCCGCGGTCGGCGGCGTGGCTGGCACCGGCGATGTGCGCCTCGTGCGGGGAGGCCACGCCGGGGGCGGCGACGGCCTGGGTCATGTCGTCGTGGCAGCCGCCGGCCGAGACGGGCGCGCCGTGCATGAGGAACAGGCCGAGCAGCAGGGTGCACACCGCGAGGAGCCTGGCCGTGGCCGGGCGCGTGGTGGTGTGCATCGGTTCCTCTCGGTTCCTGTCCTGTCCGCGGCAGGCGCGGAAGTCGCCGTTCGAACAATACCCCTCCCCCGTACCGCCGCGGACCCCCGATACTCCTTTGGGGGTTGGCGGGGCGGGCCGAGGCGGGGTTGCCTGGGCCATCGTCCCGCTCGCCGCCGCCGCCCTCGTCACGTGGTGATCTCCGCCGCCAGGTAGGCGGCGACGGTGGCGGGGGCGGTGCTGTGCCGACGGCGTTTTGCCAACGTGCCCAGATCCGGTCGACGTTGGAGGGCAGAAGGAACACGAACGGGTCATGGAAGGAGAAGTGCGGGTTGGCGATCGTCCCGCGGATGTAGCCGCTGTGGAATCGCCCGCGCCGCCAGGCCTTCTCCTCCGTCGCCGTCGGCAGCAGCCTGCATCTGCGCAGCTTCCAGCCGAGCGCCGGCCGAGGCCGCCAGGGGTGTCGGCTAGGATCACCGCCGTGCCCGCTCCCCTCTCCCTCCTGCGCCCGGCCGGCTCGCGGCCGTCCGCTGCCGGCAGGGTCTGGCGGTGGGTTCCGGTTCTCGTCGCGGCGCTGGCGCTGATGCTCTCCCACGGGCTGGACGGCGAGACCCCCACCGGGCACCTGTCCGCCGTCGTCCATGCCGTCCCGGCCGGCGACCACCATGCGGTCGGCCAGGTCGGGGACGCGCCGGCCCTCGACGCCCAGGAATCTCCCGCCGCTGCGGTGCAGGCGGCACCGCCGGCCGACGACGACCATCACGGCCACTCCTCGCACACCTGCCTGGCGGTCGGCCCCTCGCATGCCCCGCCGCTTCCGGGTCTGTGGCCCGCGACGCCCGTCGCGGCCGCCACCTTGCCCGAGCCCTGTGTACCGACCGCGGACGCCGCCCGGCGCCCCGTCGGCGGAGGGCAGGACCCGCCGGCCGGCATCGAGGTCCTCAGGGTTTAGAGGCTCCCGCGCCCGGAGCACCCACCGGCTGGCTTCCGAGCCCGTGCATCGCGACGAACTGGCGCCATCCTTGCCGTGCCGTCATACCGTCGTGCCCCGAGCGCCCCGTCCCCGCCGCCGCCCACGCGGCGCGCGGGCCCGCCTCCCATCCCTGAACGCGCGAGGGCTTCTCGATGACCACCACGTCCACCACCCGCAACCACGACCGCTCCGCCGCAGCGAACCCGCCCGAAGGGCGGGCCGCCGCCCGTCGGGCCCGCCCCGAGCCGTCGCTGATCGGCCGCTACCTCGGGTACATCGGCTACTTCGTCGGCACGGGCCTGCTCAGCGGCGCGATCGTGCACCACCCCCTCGACCCCGCCCGCTACACGCTGATCGGCGCGGTCGGCGCCGCCCTGTTCCTCGTCGCCGCGATCGCCGCCGAGATGCGGCAGCCGGGACGGCTCACCGCGCTGCGGATCGTCGCCGTTCTCGGAACGTCCTTCGGCCTGTCCTTCGGCATCGGCATGCTCAGCGGCGGCATGCAGCACTTCGAGGACTTCCCCCAGCGTGCGGCCGTGCTCATCCCGGCCGGCCTCCTGCTGTCCTTCGTCGCCTTCACCCTCAAGGAGGCCCGCCGCCCGCTGCGCAGGATCTTCGGCCTGCTCGGCGCGGCCGTCCTCATCGTCTGCGCGGCCGGGTACGTGGGCCTGCAGCAGGTCGCGGCCGGCATGCCCGTCGAATCCGGCGGCCACTCCCACGGCACGCCCGCCGAAGGCGGCCACGATGAGGGCACGAACGAGCACGAGCACGACCACCAGCAGGAGGAGAGCCCGGCATCCCCGGCCGCCGGTCCCAGCACGGCACCGACGGGCACGCCCGCGCCGCCGACCGGCGGAGCCTCCAAGCCCGCGGCACCTGCCGAGTCGCCGCACGGCAGCACCGGCCACAAGCACTGAGACCGCGCCACGGTCAGTCCTCGGTCCCGCCACGCGCCGAACCCTGCCCGGTATACCGCCCTGGCTCGGCGTCGTACGCGGCGGCGCAGCCCGAGGAGCAGAAGTACAGCCGTCCGCCGGGCCCCTCGCGGGTCTCGGCGGCGGCGCCGGGGCTGATGGCCATGCCGCACACGGGGTCCGTGACCGTCGCGGGTTCCGCACCGGCCGCCGGCCGCTCGCCGCGGCGGTCGTCGGGGACCTCCACCCGTGCCTCGGCTGCTTCGACGGTCGGGGGCGTCGCGGTGGGCAGGGGCTCGGGGTGCCAGCGGCGCAGCCGGTTGGAGTTGGTGACCACGGACAGCGAGGACAGGGCCATGGCGGCGGCCGCGATGATCGGGCTGAGGCGGATGCCCCACAACGGGTAGAGGAGACCGGCGGCGATGGGGATGCCGACGGCGTTGTAGACGAGCGCGAAGAACAGGTTCTGGCGGATGTTGCGCATGGTGGCGCGCGAGAGCCGGATGGCGGTGGCCACGCCGGCCAGGGAGCCGGAGATGAGGGTGACGTCGGCGGCCTCGATGGCCACGTCGGTGCCGGTGCCGATCGCGAGGCCCACGTCGGCGGCGGCGAGGGCGGGGGCGTCGTTGATGCCGTCGCCGACCATGCCGACCGTGCGTCCTTCCGTCTGCAGACGGCGGACCTCGTCGGCCTTGTGCTCGGGCAGGACCTCGGCCAGCACCCGGGTGATGCCGATCTCCCGGGCGATGGCGGCGGCGGTATGCCGGTTGTCGCCGGTCAGCATCACCGCGTCGACTCGCATGCCTCGCAGCGCCGCGACTGCCTGGGCGGAGTCCGGTTTGACAGGGTCAGCGACCGCGAGGACGGCGGCCGCCCGTCCGTCGATCGCGGCCAGGACCGGGCTCCTGCCGCGGGCCGACAGCTCGGCGGCGGCCTCCTGCAGGGCCGTCGTGTCGATCCCGACGTCGGCAAGCAGGCGCCTGCTGCCGACCAGGACGGCGTGGCCGTCGACGGTCGCCTGGACGCCCTTGCCGGTGACCGAGTCGAAGGCCGTGGCCTGCGGGAGGTCGAGGCCCCGCTCGCGGGCGCCGACCACGATCGCCGCGGCCAGCGGGTGCTCACTGGGCGCCTCGGCGGCGGCGACCAGCCGCAGCAGGTCCGTCTCCTCCCGCCGGCCGACCGGGCGAATGTCGGTGAGGATCGGCGCTCCGGCGGTGACGGTGCCGGTCTTGTCGAGGACGACCGTGTCGATCTTGTGCGCGCTCTCCAGGGCCTCGGCGGAGCGGATGAGGATGCCCGCCTGCGCGCCCTTGCCGGTGGCGACCATGATGGACAGCGGGGTCGCCAGGCCCAGCGCGCACGGGCAGGCGATGATCAGCACCGCCACCGCCGCCACCAGCGCCAACGTGAACTCCGGAGCAGGGCCGACGGCGAACCAGACGGCGAACGTGCCGATCGCGATCGCGATCACGGCTGGCACGAAGTAGGCGGAGACCGCGTCCGCGAGCCGCTGGATCGGTGCTTTGGACGCTTGCGCCTGCCGGACCAGGCGGATGATCTGCGCGAGCATCGTGTCCGCACCGACCTTGCTGGCCCGCACCCGCAGCGCCCCCGTCCCGTTGACCGTGGCGCCGATCACGGTGTCGCCCGCGCTCTTCGTGACCGGCATCGGCTCGCCGGTGACCATCGACTCGTCCACCGCGGACGACCCGGAGACCACCTCGGCGTCCACCGGCACCTTCTCGCCCGGCCGGATGACCACCTCGTCCCCGACCACCACGTCCTCGATCGGCACCTCCGTCTGCGTGCCGTCTCTGATCACCCGGGCGGTGCGTGCCTGCAGACCGAGGAGGGCCCGGATCGCCTCACCCGTGCCGGCCTTCGCGCGGGCCTCCAGGAGCCGGCCGAGGACGATGAGGGTGAGGATCACGCCGACCGCCTCGAAGTACACCTCCCGCACGTCCTCCGGCAGCAGGTCGGGGGCGAGGGTCACCAGCAGGCTGTAGCCGTACGCGGCACTCGTCCCCAGGGTGATCAGGGAGTTCATCTCCGCGCCGCGGTGGGCGAGGCTCAACCAGCCGATCCGGTGGATCGGCCAGCCGGTGTAGAACATCACCGGGGTGACCAGGGCCAGCTGCAGCCAGTGGTTCAGCATCCAGGCGGGCACCCAGTCGGCGCCGAACACCTCGTGTGCCATCACCACGAACAGCACCGGCGCGGTCAGCACCGCACCGACCACCACCCGCCGGGTCAGGTCGACGATCTCGGCCTGCCGCTCTGTCGCCTCCGCGTCCTCGCCGGCCACCGAGTCGGACGGACCCAGGGCCTCCCCAGGTGGTACAGCGCCGGGCTCCCCACCAACCGTCGTCACCTCGACCGCCGTGCCGGTGCTGCCGCCGCCGTCGGCCACCTCGCCCTCCGGTTCGACCAGCAGAGTGCCGTGGATCATGTTCATCCCGCAGGCGAACCCGAACGAGCCCGCCTCGGCCGGCACGAGGGAGACGGTGGTGCGCTGGAAGGCGGGCAACGCGGCGCTGACCCGCAGGTCCGGAAACACCACGCGGGAGGTGCACTCGCCGCTCTCCTGCCGGTCGAAGACCAGCTCCGCGGGCACGCCTTGGCGCAGTCGGATCACGTCCGGCTTGTAGCCGCCGCGCACGGTCACGTCCACCCGCTGCACCCGGCCCTCCAGCCGGGCCGAGGAGGCGCGGCGTGGCCCGAAGAAGAACCAGCCCAAAGCGCCGATCAGCACGCCGGCGGCCACGACGACGATCACATCGGCGACTCCCATGACGCCACCTCCCGCTCGCGGTCCGTCCTTCCACTGTCCCTCCGCGCTACCCCCAGGGGGTAGGGGTCCGTCGGCTGGCAGGACGGGACCGAACGGCCCATGCCGAAGGCGCCCGGGCGGAGGAGCGTTGAACGTGGGAGGGCCGGAACGGAGGACTACCGGTCCGGTCGGCCACGAGACGTTTGGAGGTGGCCGTGATGATGTACTGGCATGACGGCGGTATGAGCGGCTGGGGCTGGTTCGGGATGAGCCTCGGGATGCTGCTGTTCACCGCACTCCTCGTCATCGGCGGCGTCCTGCTCTTCCGGGCGCTGGACCGCTCCACCACCACCACCCGCCCCGCACCGCCGGCGCCGCCGACTGCCCCCGGTCCCACGCCGCCCGAGCAGCTGCTCGCCGAGCGGTTCGCCCGAGGTGAGATCGACGACCAGGAGTACCGCGAGCGGCTCGCCGCGCTGCGTGAGACCGCACCCCCGTGAGCCGGCACACCGGGACCGGTGCGAAGGCTCCTCGACTCGGGAGTTCGCCATGAGGAACAACAGGAACTACGGCTTGTACGCGATCGCGGTCGCCATCGCCGTCGTCGGCGCTCTCGCCCTCGGCGTCCCGGTCGGCACCCTCGCCCTGCTCGGCATCGTCGCCGTCTGCCCGCTGATGATGTTCTTCATGATGCGTGGCATGCACGGCATGGGTGACGACGACCGGCGCCGCCACGACACCGACGACCGCGACCCGTTCCGCAAACGGGACGACCACCACGACCACCCTCTCCCCCGGTGAGGTGAGCACCGTGGGCGCCGTCCTCGCCCTCACGGCTGCCGCACTCGTCCTCGCAGCCGTCGTCTACGACGCGGCCCGCCTCGGCCGCCCCGCCGAGGCCCGCGAGCCGCCGCTGGCACGGCTACGCGGACGGCGCGCCGCGCCGGAGGCCGCCGAGAGCTGGTGCGCCGGGCTGCGGATCCACGGCCGCATCGACCAGGCGGCCTACCAGCAACGCATGGCCGACCTCGCCCACGGACACCGAACGCATCACAGCGCCCCGAGTCCGACGGGGAGGTGAGCGGGATGGACGACGCGGCGTACGGCCTGTGGCCACTGGTGATCCTCAACACAGCCCTGTTCGTGGTGTTCGCCGCACCCCGCCAGCCGCCGGGGCTGGCGTGCGATGGGCGCCTACAGCGCGTTCCTCGTCGCCCTGTTCACCGAGATGTACGGCATCCCGCTCACCGTCCACCTGCTCGGCAGCTGGCGCGGCTCCAGCTTCCCCCTGCTCAAGGACACCAGCCGCGGGTCCGGATCAAGCCGACCTAACTCAGCGGCCGCGTGATCCGTGCCGCCGACGACCCGACGCGGTGACGCCCGTCCGACGACGTGGTGACCCCCATCCGTCACCGGCGCGGTCGGGCCCGGTGGCCTTCGCGCCCGAGTCGGCCCACCCGGCCCACAGCGGCTGCCGCCCCGGGTTGCCTGCGGGTGCACGTCTCGTCAAGGAAACCCGGACTTCGGAGGAGCAGGCCATGAGATACCCGGTCATCGTGGGAATCGACGGTACGGACGCCAGCCACGACGCCGTCGACTGGGCCTCGGACGAGGCCGTTCTGCGCAACGTCCCGCTGCACATCCTGCACGCCTGGCTCGGGGAGACGCTGAACGCGCCAGCCGGACAGGAGACCAGGCTCACCCGGGACGCCGGCGAGGAGGCGCTCGGAGCGGCGCGTGAACAGGCTGGGCTGCACCGTCCGGGCCTCGCGGTCACCACCCAGCTGGCGGACGACTACGCCCGCGACGCCCTGCTCGCGGTGTCGGAGGAGACGGACCTGCTCGTACTCGGAGCGCGCGGCTCGGGCGGATTCTCGCGTCTGCTGGTCGGCTCGACAAGCCTGTATGTCTCCTCTCACGCCCTTTGCCCGGTCGTCGTGGTCCACTCCGCCGACGTCCGGTCGACGGCCGGCGGCGTACTGGTGGGAGTGGACGGGGAGATCGGCAGCGACGGCGTGCTCACTTTCGCGTTCGAGGCCGCAAGCAGGAGGCGCCTGCCGCTGCAGGCTGTCCATGCCTGGAGCTATCCCCTGGTCAGTGGGCCGGGTCACGCGTTCCCGGCCGTGTACGAGGAGGAGCACGTCGCCGCCGAGCGGGAGCGGCTGCTGGTCGAGGCACTTGCGGCCGGGCGCCAGCAGTTCCCCGATGTCGAAGTGACCGAAGTCGCGGTCCGCTCCGACGCGGCACGGTTGCTGGTGACTCTCTCCGAGGCCCATCAGCTGGTGGTGGTCGGGCGCCACGGCGCGGTACGCGGGCCCATGCGGCGGCTCGGCTCGGTGAGCCAGGCCGTGGTACAGCACGCGCACTGCCCGGTTGCGGTGGTACCGCTGGGATGAGTCGGCCGCCGGCCGGGACCGACGGTGCAGGGCTCCCGGTCGGGAGGGAGCGGGAGGCGAGCCGGGCAGTGAGGCCGGAGGAGGAAGCCGTGGACGGCGAGGGCGAGCGCCGGTCCCGGGGGCGACCCGTCCGAGTGCAGTCCGGTGTCCGCTCGCACCTCGAGCGTTGCGCCTCCGGCGCGTAGCCGCCAGTGGCACGGCTACCGGCGCTGTGGCCCGGTCGACTGGTACTCACCCCGACCGGCTGTTGGGCTCGGAGGGGCGGAGGTCCGAGCAGGACCCAGGCCAGCGGTACTGCGAGGGCCGCGCCGACCAGCGGCCCGAGCAGGTGGATCCACACGGAGCCGCCGTACCCGCCGACCAGCACCGGTGCCAGACTCCTGGCCGGGTTCATGGACGCTCCGCTGATGGGGCTCGCCCACAACCCGGCCAGGGCGATGTAGCCGCCGACGGCGATGGCCGCGTTGGGGCCGATGTTCCGGGCCCCGGTGGACGTGCCGAGGATGACCGTCATCAGTCCGAAGCGCAGCAAGACCTCGAGCGCGAACACCACACCGACACCGATACCTGTCCCGGGCCGGGTGGCGCCCACCTGCCCCGCCGTCCCGAGCAGCGCGCAGCACACCGGCCCCCGCGATCGCCCCCGCCAGCTGCGCGGCGACGTACGCCGGAACGCGCCGCCACGGGAAGTGCCGCGAGCGGCGAACGCCATAGTCACCGCAGGATTGAGGTGGGCGCCGGAGGTCTCGCCCGGTGTTTAGACCAGTGCCAGCACCGTCAGTCCCGGGGCTGCCACGGCGGCGGGTCGGCCCACCGGGCCGCCGGTGACACTGTCAACCACGCCCGCGCCAGCGGCGACCGGGACGCAGTCGGAACTCCCCCGCTCTCCGCGTCCGCACGGGTACGTCAGGTCCGCTCCGTGAGGAAGGCGGCGGCGCTGTTCAGGGTGGTCAGGCGGGGGTAGTCGTCCTCGTCGATTCGGCAGCTGGCGCGCTCGGTCAGTAGTTCGACCATGCTCAGGAAGTCCAGCGAGTCGAGTTCGAGGGCTTCCCGGAAGGCGGTGTCGGGTCCGATCGTGGTGAAGTCCGCGTCCGGGACGATCTCGGTGAGCACCTCCTGGACGAGGAGCAGGGCCTGGTCGCGGTTCACAGTTCCTCCGGTTTGCGCAGTAGCCGTTCGAGGGCTGCCAGGTAGCGGGCGCCGGTGGCACCGTCGCTGGCCCGGTGGTCGGCGGAGAGAGTCGCGGTGACCACGGGGCGCACGCCGAGCAGGCCGTCGACGGCGCAGGGACGGTCGACCACCTTGCCCAGGCCGACGAGGGCGACCTGGGGCGGATAGATGACGCCGAAGACCGCTTCGACGCCCTGGTCGCCGAGGCTGGTCACGGTGATGGTGGGGTCGGTGGTCTCGGAGCCGCGAAGCCGACCGGACCGGGCCCGGGCCACCACGTCCCGGAGCCGGGCCATGAGTTCCGATGGCGACAGGTCGGCGGCGCAGTGGATGGCCGGAGCCACCAGGCCGCCGCCGCGTAGGGAGACCGCGACGCCCAGGTGAACCTCGGGAGCCGGTACGAACCGACCGTCGGTGAAGAAGCCGTTGAGCTGGGGGACCTCACGGGCAGCCCGCGCTGCGGCCGTGAGCAGGAGGGCCGCGGGTACCAGGCGCTCGGAGACCGGGAGTTCGCGGTTCTGCTCGCGCAGCCAGGCGACCGCCGGGCCGAGATCGATGGTGGTGGACAGGTAATAGTGCGGGATCTCGCGCTTGGAGCGTGCCATCAGGTCACCGATGGCACGGCGCATCGCCTCGGAACGGCCGGCAGTCTCGGCGTGCCGGTCGGGGGCAGGCGGCACTTCGACGGTGGGGGCGGTCTGAGCAGCGGGAGCGGTCTCGGAGCCGGTCAGCACGGCCCGGACGTCGGCGGCCCGGATCGCACCGTCCGTTCCGGTGCCCCGAACGCCCGCGAGATCGACCCCACCCTCGGCGGCCAGGCGCCGTGCCATCGGCGTCGCACGGACCCGGCCTGTCGTTCTCGCCAGCGGGGACACTACGGGCGCGGCACCGACCGGGGGCGCGGTCGCCTTCCGGGTCTGCCGCGACGCAGCTTCGGGCTGCGGGGCGGCCGGCACATCGGCGCGGGTGATCCGGCCACCGGGCCCCGTGCCGTGCACGGTACTCAGGTCGACCCCGCGCTCCTCTGCGAGGCGACGAACCAGCGGGGTCGGTGCGGGCGCGCGTGCAGCTGTCGGCTCGGCGGGCGCCGCCGGGGCCGGCAGCTGCGTGACAGCGCCTACCGGGTTGATCACGGCCAGCGGTGTCCCGACCGGAACTGTCTCGTCCGGCTCGACCAGCAGGCGCTCCACGACGCCGGTCTCAAAGCACTCCACCTCGATCGCGGCTTTGGCGGTGTCGACGACGGCGACGATGTCACCCTTGTGCACCTGGTCGCCGGGGTGGATGAGCCATTCGAGCAGGGTGCCCTCGGTCATGTCGGCGCCGAGTGCGGGCATCGTGAACTCGGTCATCTCAGCCCACCGCCCGAAGCGCTGCCGCCACGATGTCGGGGACCTGGGGCAGCGCGGCCTGCTCCAGCTGCGCGGCGTACGGCACCGGCACCTCCGCGCCGCACACCCGCTCGACCGGCGCGTCGAGGTCGTAGAAGGCCTGTTCGGTGATGCGTGCCGCAACCTCGGCGGACAGGCCGCCGGTTCGCCAGCCCTCGTCGACGATCACCGCGCGGTGGGTGCGGCGCACCGAGCCGATGACGGTGGCGTCGTCGAGCGGGCGCAGGCTGCGAAGGTCGACCACCTCGGCGTCCACCTCGTCCTGGGCCGCGAGTTGTTCGGCGGCGGTCAGCGCCTTGCCCAGCGAACCGCCGTAGGTGATGAGGCTGAGGTCGGCGCCGGGCCGGCGCACCACGGCGCTGCCCAGGTCGACCGGTCCGGGCTCGTCTGCGGTGCTGTCGGTGCCGTTGTAAAGGGAGCCGTGCTCGAAGACGATCACGGGGTCGGGGTCGGCCAGTGCCGGGGCGAGCATCCACCGCGCGTCCGCCACGGTGGCGGGTGCGAGCACCCGGATACCTGGGATGTGCGCGTAGAAGGCTTCGAGGCTGTGCGAGTGCTGGGCAGCGAGCTGGCGGCCGGCGCCCGTGGTCATCCGGATCACCAGGGGCACCGCCACCTGCCCGCCGGACATGTGCAGCAGCGTCGCCGCGTTGTTCAGGATCTGGTCCAATGCGAGCAGACTGAAGTTGACGGTCATGACCTCCACGATCGGACGCAGCCCGGCGATCGCCGCGCCGATGCCGGCCCCGACGAAACCCGATTCCGAGAGCGGGGTGTCCCGGACCCGCTCGGGGCCGAACTCCTCCACCAAACCCAGGCTGACACCGAAGGCCCCGCCGTAGCGGCCCACGTCCTCGCCCATCAGGAAGACCCTGTCGTCGGCCGCGAGCGCCTCCCGCATCGCTTCCCGCATGGCCTCGCGGTAGCTCATCGACCCGGCCTGACGGGCCCCGACACCGGTCATGACGACCCCTCAGCCGGGCTGTACACGAAGCGCAGCAGGTCCTCCACCGGTTCGGTCCCGCCCTGTCGCGCGTGGTCGAGAGCCGTGTCCAGCTCCTCGCTGACCTCTTTCTCCACCTCGGCGATTGCCTTGTCGTCAAGGCCGTCCTCGGCCCGCATCCGTGTGCTGAGCACCTGGATCGGGTCACGCTCCTTCCAGCGCTCGACCTCTGCCTTGTCCCGGTAGCGGTCCGGGTCGTACATGGAGTGCGCGCGGAAACGGTAGGTGCGCAGTTCCAGGAACACCGGTCCGGCACCGTCCCGGATCGCCCGAGCCGCCCGTGCGACGGCCCGCTCGACGGCCAACACGTCCATGCCGTCTACCCCCCAGGCCACCAGCCCGTACGAGGCCGCGCGGGCGGCCAGGTCGGTCTGGGCGTGCTCGCGGTTCAGCGCGGTGCCCATGGCGTAGAGGTTGTTCTCGCAGGCGAGCAGCAGCGGGAGGTCCCACAGGGCCGCCAGGTTGGCGGTCTCGTGGAACTCGCCCTCGGCGAGTGCGCCGTCGCCGAACAGGCAGCAGGTCACGTGTTCCTGTCCGCGCATCCGGTCGGCGAGAGCCAGTCCGGCGGCGACCGGCAAGCCGCCTGCCACGATGCCGTGGCCCCCGTAGAACCGCCGGCTCACGTCGAACAGGTGCATCGAACCGCCCCGGCCCCGACTGCAGCCGGTCACCCGGCCGAGCATCTCGGCGAACACCGACTCGGCGGGGATGCCGCGGGCCAGTGCGTGGCCGTGCTCGCGGTAGGTGGTGACCACGGCGTCCTCGGGTCCGAGTGCGCCGAGGACGCCCGCGGAGACGGCCTCCTCGCCGATGCACAGGTGGACGAAGCCCCGGACCTCGCCGCCGCTGTAGAGCTCGACGCAGCGCTCCTCGAACTGTCGGATCCGCACCATCTCCCGCAGGAGATCCCGGCGGTGGGCCGCTTGCGGGGCGGGTCCGCCGCGGCTGTGCGTACGCGCCCTGCCATGCGAGGCGGCCGGTGCTGCTGCCGTTCGGCGCGGGCTCATCGGGACTCCTCCAGGGCCGAGGTGTCGCCCTCCGGCAGGCCCAGCTCACGGGCCTTCAGCAGTCGGCGCATCACCTTGCCGCTGCGGGTCTTGGGCAGGTTCTGGTCGAAGGCGATCTCGCGGGGCGCGATGGCCGGCCCCAGACGGCGCCTGGCGAAGGCCGTGATCTCACGGGCCAGGCCGGTGCCCGGCTCGAATCCCGGTTTGAGGGAGACGAATGCCTTGACGATCTCGCCGGCGACCGGGTCGGGACGGCCGATCACCCCCGCCTCGGCGACCGCCGGATGCTCCATCAAGGTGCTCTCCACCTCGAACGGTCCGACCAGGTGCCCAGCAGACTTGATCACGTCGTCGGCACGGCCGACGAACCAGTAGTAGCCGTCCTCGTCGCGCCGGGCCACGTCGCCGGTGAGGTACCAGCCGCCCGCGAAGGAGGCCTCGTAGCGCTCCTGGGCGTGCAGGTAGCCGCGGAACATGGACGGCCAGCCCGGACGCAGCGCCAGCTCGCCCTCGCGCCCCAGCGTGCTGATCTCCCGCACCTGACCATCCGTCACTACTGCTCGCCCGTCCGGCCCCCGCTCCAGCAGACCGGCCACGACGCCGGGCAGCGGTCGCCCCATCGAGCCAGGCCTGATCTCGGTGGCCGCGAAGTTCGCGATCATGATCGCGCCGGTCTCCGTCTGCCACCAGTTGTCGTGTATCGGCAGGCCCAGGATCTCCTGCCCCCAGCGGACCGCCTCCGGGTTGAGCGGTTCACCGACGCTGGCGATGAACCGCAGCGCCGACAGGTCGAACGAGTTCGGCAGGTCAGGCGGGCTCCCCCGAGGGCTGGCCCGCATCAGCATCCGGATCGCGGTCGGCGCCGTGTACCAGACGCTCACCCGCTCCTCGGCGAGGATGCCGTACCACCGGCGAGCCTCGTACTCCCCCGCGTCGACCACCATCGTCACCCCATGGGTGAGCGGCGCGATGACCCCGTAGGAGGTGCCCGTGACCCAGCCCGGGTCGGCCGTGCACCAGAACACGTCGTCGGGGTGCAGGTCGAGGGCGAACGCGGCGGTGGCGTGGTGGGCCACCACGGCCTCGTGCACGTGGATCGCACCTTTGGGAGTACCGGTGGTGCCGCTGGTGAAGTGCAGCAGCGCCATCTCCTGCGGTTCGGTGTCCGGGATCGTGAAGTCCTCGGACGCCTGCGCCAGCAGCGCGTCGAAGGAACGGGTGCCAGGCAGCGGCTCGATGCAGGGTCCCACGATCAGCACGTGCTCCAGCTGCGGCAACCGCTCGCGCCGGGCCACCACCTTTCGCCGGTAGAGGTCCTCGGTCGTCACCAGCACCCGCACACCGCCCAACCGCAGCCGTTCCTCGACCGGGACCGGCCCGAAGGCGGGGAAGAGCGGGCAGAACACCGAGGTGTTCTTCAGAGTCCCGAGAACGGACACGTACAACTCCGGGCAGCGGCTCAGCAGCGAGGCGACCCGGTCGCCGCGGCCTACGCCCAGTGAGCGCAGCACATTCGCGAAGCGGTTAGTCCAGTGGGCCAGCTCTTCGTACGTCACCGTACTGACCTGCCGATCCACGGAAACGCAGCGCAGCGCCGCGCGTTCGCCGCGTCCGGCGGCGACGTGCCGGTCGACCGCCTCGTATCCGATGTTGAGCCCCCGACCGCCCGGCAGCCCGTCGAGCGCCTCACGCGCCGACTCCCACGAGAAATCGCGCCGGGCCCGCTCGTAGTCGGCGAGATTGGGCACGACTCCTGGCACCGGCCTGGCACGAATGGCCTCGGTTTCCATGGCCGCTCCCTTCCGGATCGCCGACAGGGCCTCCTCCAGCCTGACAGACACGGGACCGCCCGGCCTGGGGGCGCGGCAAAGACCCGAACGCCCGCCCCGGGAACCTCGCGCCGGACGGCAGTGGAGAGCAGCATGGACGTGAGACGCACGCATCGTGCCGAACCGAAGAGGCGTCCCGGCAGCGGAAGGATGATCGATCATGGCAGAGCCTGCCCTCACTCTCGATCAGCTGAAGCTGCTGGCCACCGCCGCGGGCGCGGCACCGTCGGTGCACAACAGCCAGCCCTGGCGCCTGCGGCCCACCCCGGATGCGCGGGGAATGCTGGTCTTCGGTGACCCGGAGCGAGCCGTCGCCATCGCCGACCCAATGGGCCGGGCCCTGCACGTGTCCGTCGGAGCGGCCGTGTTCAACCTGCGGGTCGGCGCCGGTCGGCTCGGCCGGGCGGCGAGCGTGAGCCTGCTTCCCGACCCGGCCGACCCGCATCTGCTCGCCGAGATCGGCCTCGACGAGCCGGCGGCGCGGCACCCCTTCGGGCACCACCTCTACCCCGCAATCCGAAACCGTCACTCCAGTCGGCAGCCGTTCACCAACCGCGACATTCCGGAGACCGTCCTCGGCGAGCTGATCGAAGCCGCGCGGCAGGAGGAGGTGGTGCTCTCCCCGCTCGAGGAGGACGGCGTACTGCGCGTCCTCAGGGTGACCGCCGAGGCCGAGCGGCGCACCGCCGCCGACCTGGCTCGCCAGGCGGAGACCCGCAGCTGGCTGCGCCTGGAGGCTCCCGCCTCCGACGGCATCCCGGCCGCGGCGCTGGGTCCGCAGGACCGCGACGCCCGGGTCCCGATGCGCGACTTCACCGCTGGCCGCCCCGACGCCCCCGCCGCCGCCCCACGGCACTTCGAGCCGCTCCCCCAGCTGTGCCTGCTGATCACCCAGACCGACCAGCCCGCGGACTGGCTGCGCACCGGACAGGCGCTGGAGCACGTCTGGCTGCTCGCCACAGTCCATGGCCTGCGCGCCTCCGTACTGCACCAGGCCGTCGAATGGCCGGAGACCCGGTGGCGCCTGCGCGATCCCGAAGACCCACCCCACCATGTCCAACTCATGCTGCGGCTCGGCTACGGACCGCCCGGACCGGCCACCCCGCGCCGCCCCATCGAGGAGATCCTCGACCTGACCGATTATCACGACAATGTGGGATACGGCGAATCGTCCGCCTGACCCACCGGGCCGCCCGGTGGACCGGCACGCCAACCCTCATCGGGCGGACCTGCGGTCCGCTGCTCCAGCGTGCCGCGCCAAGTGGCGCAGCGGTGGGGTCATCGGCACGCGCGGTGGGTGAGCGGTGTGCTGTGCACTCCTCGCCGCCCAGGTGCGACGCACTGCCTGCGGACGGTCGCCCCCAGCAGTGGACGGTACTTGCGTTTGCCGGACCGCCCCGCTCCAGTGAGGAGGCACTGCACTGGGGTGGGCCGGTTACGACGGGAGCAGGCCCGTCCTGCCCTATCGCCGGCACCGGATGCGGGGCAGGCTCACGGTAGGACCGAAGGCCGGTCCGCATCGTCCGCCAGTACGAGAAGGAGTCGTATTCCCGGTCCGGCCGGCACACCCTGGACGAACTCTCCCCGAGACCGGCCGAATCAACCTGGGCATCCGCCAGACTCCGCCGTCACGATGATGGCCCATCCGCTCGCCCTCCAGCTGCGCAAGGCGTGGGGGACGACATCCGGTGAACCGGCCGACGACTCGACGTACTCCACGTATCCGACCGCCGTGCCGGTCCGCTCGGCCACGTCCTCACCCCTCGGGGCCACGCGCGATCTCGATCCGACGGGCCTGCTTCTCGACCGCGCCCATCGGGGCCTTCACGGTCAGCACGCCCTTGTCGAAGGTCGCGGTGATGTCTTGCTCGTTCACGCCTTCGGGCAGCCGGACACTGCGGGTGAAGGAGCCGTAGCGGAACTCCGAGCGCTGCTTCTCCTTCCTCTCCTCGGTGCGCTCCGCGTGAACGGTCAGCACGCCGCCCTCGACCGTGATCTCGACGTCCTTCGCGGGGTCCACCCCCGGAAGCTCGGCCCTGACCACGTACGCCCCGTCCTCCTCGGACTCCTCGACGCGGATCATGTGCTCCCCCATCCGCAGCTCGACGGGGAAGTCCTCGAACAACTCCGCGAACGGGGGCCACCAGTGCGATCGCCTGTGGAGCAACTCGCCGGCCATCTCAGACCTCCTCATTCGTCCGGGCATCTCCTCCCATCCTGCTGCGCGACCACGGCCACCGCGATCGGAGCAACCGCCCACCGCAGCGACCGCTTTGTCCGATCAGCTGATTCGCATGATGCGGTTCAGGACGGTACCGGGTCAGCCGGTTCCGATTCCGCCCGCTCAGCGGCAGGAAGATCAGCAGAACCGAGAGGAACGAGTTGCCGCTGCTGCTCTGCTTGGCGGTGATCTCCACGTGCTGGGACTGCAGCTGGGTGGCGAGTGCGCTGCTGTCCAGGACGGTCGGGATCCGGGTGGTGAACTTGGTTCCGTCCTTGAGTTCGCCGGTGATCGCTCCCTTGTCGGCGATCTCGACCGTCTGAACCTGGCCCGCGCCCGGCTTTCCGGTGAAGTCGCCGTAGCTGTGACGGGTGCCGGCACCGGACGGGCTGCGGGACAGCAGAACGAACAGCGTCCTCGCGGGGTGATCGCCTGCGCGCTGCGATCTCACGAAGCGGATACCTCCGGGCGGACCCTTCCCTGCCCGTAGTCGCCCGTGGATGATGGGGGTCCTGTTTCGAGCACGAAATGAAGGCTGGTGGACCATGAGTGACCACGTTCATGTGCGGCTCCGAGAGGGGCTCGGGGTGAACGACGACGGTGACCTGGTGGAGCAGTTCGCCTGCCGCTGTGGTGCGGTGTGGGCGAAGACCTACCCGCTGGAGGGCGGTCAGCCCGACCAGTGACCGGTGACGCGGCCCGGCTCCCGGAAGGCTTGCCGTGGCCGTCAGTCCGCAGTGCTGCGGACGACCACCACCGGGCAGGGCGAGTGCTGCACGCAGTACTGCCCGACGGAGCCCAGCAGGGCGCCTTCGAAGCCGCCGAGGCCGCGATGCCCGACGACCAGCAGGGACGCATGCTCCTTGGCGGCGGCAAGCAGGACCCAAGCCGGGGTGCCCTCCCCGACCCTGGCTGCAGGCGATGTCGAGAGCACAGGTCACCGATCTGTACGAGGTGACGATGGCGCACTCGTACCTGCGGGAGCAGATGACCGCTCCCGCGACGTTCGACCTGTTCGTGCGCGAGTTCCCGCCCGGCCGCGGTTTCCTCGTGGCCGCGGGCCTGGAGCCCGTCCGCGCGCCCGGATTTGCCGACACCGTCGCACTGCCCGACGAGCCCTCGCCGGCAGGCACCCGGCCGCTGCTGCAGACCGTGATGGCGAACGGCCGCCGCACCGACCCCACCCGGTCACTCACCGGAGCCCACACCATGTTCGAGGCCGATCTCGCCGAGCTCCCGGACGCCGCCAGCCGAATCGTGACCCGTACAGCCGACAGGCCGCTGCCTCCGAACGACTGCGATCACTCACCGACGAGGTCCGCCGATCGACCGAGGCGCGGCAACGAACGGTCCGCGACCAGGACGGCTGAGGGGCCGGCCCCATCCGCAGGGGGCACGGTGGAGACGTGTCAGTCGGGTGCGACGAGCCTGACCTCGGCGTCCACCACGCCGGGGACGGCACGCACCAGACGTTCCAACACCGGCAGTGCCGAAGCGTCGGGCAGCGTCCCGCTCAGCGTGATCCGTCCCTCCTCTGCGCGGACGTCGACGGCCGAAGCCTGTTCGGGCTTCAGCACGGCGAGGAGTTCGAACCTCACCTGGTCGGCGAGGTCCTCGTCGGTGCGCAGGTGGATCTTCAGCAGGTCGCTGCGGCTGACGATGCCGATCAGACAGTCCTCGGCATCGACCACCGGGAGGCGCTTGAAGTGGCCGCGAGCCATGGCCCGGGCGGCTTCGGCGGTCGGACTGGTGGCATGGACGGAGACGACGGGCGCCGACATCAGGCCCGCGGCGGTCAGCCCGTCGATGCTGCCCTTCTCGCGGTCCTCGGCCGCCAGCAGGTCGGCCTCGGAGACTACGCCCACGACCCGGCCGTCGCCGGCCAGCACCGGAACGGCGCTGACCTTCCACTGCTGAAGGGTTTCCAGGATCTCTCGGAAGGTCGCGTCGCGGCCGACCGCGACCACCGCATGGGTCATCACCTCGCCGACGGTGTTCCACTGACTGGTCATGGCGTGCTCCAAAGAGGGTGAATCGGGGCCCGTTCGGTGACCGTCCCGTGATCGCTGGGCGTACTCCCACACAACCGGACCGTCCGGGCTCGACGCGGACAGGCGGGTCAGGTAGCGGAGGCGGTCAGATGGACGATGGTGTCGTCCCCTGCGTCAGGCCGACCACCGTCAGCCCGCGCCGGGTGAACGCCGCGAGCAGCACGCCCAGCCCTGCTCGTCCAGGTCGAAGTCAGCGGTCGGCGTGGTAAGCGCGGGGGTGTTCGAGGTCGACATCAGTGTCGTCCTCGCTCCAGTCGAGGGTCTGGTGCACCGCGACCACGCCGTCCACCGCTCGGCACAGCTGCTCGGCGATCGGAACGAGACTGCGGCGCGGCAGCCGTCCGGTCAGGGTGACCACGCCGTCGTGCACGACGACCTGGACGTCACCCGGTGCCAGCCACAGCGTCTGGCCGAGCACGTCGTGGACGATCTCCTCGCGGATGGCGGCGTCGTGGCGCAGGAAGATCTGCAGCAGGTCGCGGCGGCTGACGATGCCGACCAGCCGGCCGACCTCGTCGACCACGGGCAGCCGCTTGACCTTGTGCTTGTCCATGGCGCGGGCGGCCTCCGGGACGGACCAGGAGGCGCGGGCGGTGACGGCCGGGCTGGTCATGAGCCCACCTGCGGTCTCGGCCTCGGCGCGTGCCCGGTCGGCCGGTTCGAGCCACCGGCCCGGGGCGCGGCCTTCCGGGTCGGGCAGGACGGCTTCCTTGCGGAGCAGGTCCGCCTCGGAGACCATGCCGATCGGGCGTTCCTGGTCGTCGACGACGGGGATCGCGGTGATGTCGTTGCGGTGGAACAGCGCCGCGATCTCCTTGAAGGGTGTGTCGGGCCTGGCAGTGACGACCTCCCGGGTCATCACATCGTGGACACTGCGATGCTGCTGCATGGTCTCACTCCTCCGCGGCAGGTCTACCTACTAACACTGTCCGCCCGCCGGAGTGGGACCGCACGGGGCCGTTGGGTCCGGCCGCCAGGGCCGTGGCAGCCCGCCGCCGCCCGGGCCGGATCGGTGGCCTCCCGCCCGGCCACCGCCGCCAGCTCCAGCATCATCCGGCTCTGGGTGAGCAGCGCCGTGCAGAACGCGAACGGGGCGGGCACGATCAGCGGACCGGCCACGAAGGCGCCCTCGCTCTGGCTGACCCGTCGGCCCCGGGTGATCACTATGGCGCGCAGCTCGGCGTCGCCGGCTTCGGGGTGGGTCTCGCGGGCGCGGGCGACCGCGGCGGCGGCGCGCCGTCCGAGGTGGTGGACCGCGAAGTTGGCGAGGAGTTCGGGCAGGTGGGCGGGGTCGGCCAGGGCTGCCCGCAGCACCGAACTTCAAGGGCAAGATCACCCTCGACATCCAGGACTCGCGGCCGGAGTGGGCGCCTTCCCACGCCCCGAGGGCCCGCAACGGCTTCGTCAGACGTGGTCGAGCGGTGCCCCAGGCACCGTCCGGGGAGACAATACGGACAGGCGCAGAGGCGGTGACACATGGGCGATCATGACCGGCCGCAGCGGGTGTCCCACGGCCCGCCCGGAGCACATGTGGGCCAGAGCGTCCACATGGAACTCATGGGCGAGCCGTTTGCGGAGGTGAGCAGCACCCAACGGCGGATGCAGCAGCTATTGGAAGCGGTGCTGGCCGTCAGCCGGGACCTCGACCTGCCGAACGTGCTGCGCCGGATCGTAGGCACCGCCATGGAGCTGGTCAACGCGCGCTACGGCGCGCTGGGCGTACTGACCGAGCACGGCGAGAGCCTGTCGGAGTTCATTCCCGTCGGGCTCACGGAGCGCGAGCGGGCCGATCTGTCCGGTGTCGAGTTCCCACGTGGGGGCGGGCTGCTGGGCTACCTCATCCGTCACCCCGAACCGCTGCGGGTGGAGGAGATCGCACGCCACCCGAAATCGGTCGGCTTCCCGCCTGGCCACCCGCCCATGCACAGTCTTTTCGGGGTCGCCATCAGGGTGCGCGACCAGATCTACGGCAACCTCTATCTGTCCGACCGGCGAGACGGTCAGCCGTTCGACGCCCACGACGAGACGGTCCTCGTCGCCCTGGCCGGAGCGGCCGGCGTGGCCATCGAGAACGCCCGCCTCTACGAACAGCTGCGCAGTGCCACCGAACGGTTCCAGCGCATGCTCCTGCCGAGCTTGCCCGACCTGTACCCGTTCACCGCCGCCGCGGTCTACCAGCCGGCGTCCACGCCCGACTACCTCGGCGGGGACTGGTACGACGCCATGCTGCTGCCCGACAGCGCCTGCGCGGCGATCATCGGAGATGTCGTGGGCCACGACCTGCGGGCCGCGGCAGCCATGGCGCAGACCCGCAACATGCTTCGCGCCGTGCTCTACGACCGGCGCACCCCGCCGAGTGCCGTCCTTTCGAAGGTCGACCAGACCCTCCAGGCGATCACCGAGAATCCTGTCACCACAGTCTGTCTGGCCCGCATAGAACCCTCCGACCACGGCTGGCAGCTGCACTGGAGCAGCGCCGGACACCCACCGCCTCTCCTGCTCACCCCCGACGGATTTGCCCGATATCTCGAGACGGATCCGGGTCTGCCCCTGGGCGTGGAGCCGGACCACCCGCGTACCGATCACACCTACCCGCTGCCGGGGGGATCCACCGTCGTCCTGTTTACCGACGGCCTGGTCGAGCACCCGAGGCGGCACCTCGACGAAGGACTGCACGCGGTCGCGGCGGCTGCCGCCACGGCCCTCGGCGAGCCGCTCGCCTCTCTGGTCCAGACGCTCGCCGACAACCGTCCCAGCAGTGGCTCCGACGACCTCGCCCTGCTCGCCGTACGCGTTCCCGCAGAGCCGCCGGGGCGAGTCGAGCGGTGAGCTGTCCGCTCCAGTGAGCCGTACACGCAGCTGAGGACTGATGGGGAGCACGGCAGCCCCGGCGGCGCGTACCCGGCCGAGTGGTCCCCGTACACGCCGCCACCTTTCTACCCAGCAACGGCGACGCATACGCCGTCCGCGCCGCCGTGGTGTCGGATTCAGGAAGCGTGGTCACTGTAGGTGAGGAAGCGGTCCCGGCCCAGCGAGTGCGGGGCGTCTCACCGAGCGGGCGCCGGGGCGGCCCGACCCCGCCGACCGCGGCGGCCGATCAACCGTGCCGCGGCGAATGCCACCAGCGCGGCGGCCATCACCACGCCGGCATCGGCCCAGGACAGCGGCTCGGTCTCCAACACGTCCTGCAGGAAGGGCACATAGAGCGCCGCCACGCCGAGCACCGCCGAGACGAGGACTGCCAGCGGGAGGAACGGATTGGCCTTGGTGAACAGCCGCTCCCGCAGGCCGAGCACCACGCCGAGCTGGGCCGCGAGCAGGGCGAGGAAGAGCACGCTCTGCCAGGGACGGCCGGCCCATTCTGCCCACAGACCCGCACCCAGGGCGACTACCGTGACCACCACGCCAAGGCGCAGGACGCCCTGCCACAGGCCGGCCCCCAGCACATGCTCATCCGGCGGGCGGGGTGGACGGCGCATCGCCCGAGCGGAGACCGGTTCGGCGCCGACCGCGACGCCGGTCAGCCCGTGGGTGAGGAGGTTGATCCACAGGATCTGGCCCGCGCGCAGCGGCAGCGCGAGGCCCATGAACGGGCCGAGCAGCATGACCAGGATCTCCGCCGCGCCGCCGGAGAGCGCGTACAGCAGGAAGCGCCGGATGTTGTCGTAGACCCGGCGGCCCTCCTCCACCGCCGCCACCACGGTGGCGAGTTCGTCGTCGGCCAGGACCAGGTCGGCGGCCTGCCGGGCCACCTCGGTGCCGCGGCCGCCCATCGCGACCCCGATGTCCGCCCGCTGCAGTGCCGGGCCGTCGTTGACCCCGTCACCGGTCATCGCGGTGACCGCGCCGCCCTCACGCCAGGCCTCGACGAGGTCGAGCTTCTGCTGCGGATCGGTACGGGCGAAGATCCGCACCCGCGCCAGATCCGGCACGGCCCCGGCGGCGAGTTCCCGGCCGGTGACCACCCTGGATCTCCCCGCGCCGCCCTCCCCTGCTCCGTCGGCCAGCAGGCCGATCCGGTCGGCGATCGCGCGGGCAGTGGCCGGGTGGTCCCCGGTGATCAGCACCGGGGTGATGCCGGCCCGACGGCAGGCCGCGAGGGTCGCGGCGGCCGCCGGCTTGGGCGGGTCGCTCAGCGCGGCCAGTCCGAGCAGCTGCAGCCCGGACTCCACAGGAGCGGCAGCCCCGTCCCGCAGCCCGGACGCGACGGCCAGCACCCGGTAGCCGTCGGCGGCGAGCCGGGCGGCCGCCTGCCGGGCCTGCTCCAGTTGCTCGGCGTCAGCGTCGAGCACCGCCTCGTCGAGCACGGCCTCGGGTGCGCCCTTGAGGCAGATCTCCGTCTGTCCGGAGGGGGTGCGATGCACGGTGGTCATCCGCTTGCGAAGACTGTCGAAGGGCAGCTCGTCGATCCGGGGATACGCCTGGGCCAGGCCGTCCAGGTCGCAACCGGACTTCGCCGCGGCGACCAGTAGCGCCGCCTCGGTCGGGTCCCCGAGGGCGGTCCACTGACCGTCGTCCGCGTCGGGCGGCAGCAGCGCGGCGTCGTTGCACAGTGCGGCCACCCGGAGCAGCGTCCTGGCCGCGAGCGGCGCTTCGATGCCCTCGGCCAGCACCTCGCCCACCGGCTGGTAGCCCGACCCGGTGATGGTCGCCTGCCATCCGGGCGCCCAGAGCCGTTCGACCACCATCCGGCCCTCGGTGAGTGTGCCGGTCTTGTCGGTCGCGAGCACGGTGACCGAGCCCAGCGTCTCCACGGCCGGGAGCCTGCGGACGATGGCGTGCCGCAGAGCCATC
Source organism: Kitasatospora sp. HUAS MG31 (assembly GCF_040571325.1). Lineage (GTDB taxonomy): Bacteria > Actinomycetota > Actinomycetes > Streptomycetales > Streptomycetaceae > Kitasatospora > Kitasatospora camelliae. The sequence continues at coordinate 128,597 of NZ_CP159872.1, forward strand.
CGGCGGGCGCCGAGCGCCAGCGCCAGCGTCACCACAGCGGGCAGCGACTCGGGGACGGCTGCAACGGCGAGGCTGATCGCGGTGACCGCCATCGCCTCGGGCGCCTGGCCGCGCACCAACCCCAGCACGAACACCACCAGGCACAGACCGACCGTGACCAGGGCCAGTACCCGGCCGAGCCCGGCCAAGCGGCGCTGCAGCGGCGTGGGTTGCGGCCTTGGCCGCAGCGAGGTCGCGATCCGACCCAGCGCGCTGTCCGGGCCGGTGGCCGTGACGATGGCGACCGCCCGACCGCGCAGCACCGTCGTACCGGCACTGAGACCGGCCGGGTCGATCACGTCCTTCTCCACCGGGACCGACTCGCCCGTCAGCATCGACTCGTCCACCAGCAGCGCCGAAGCCTCGGCCAGCTCGGCATCGGCAGGGATGATGTCCCCCTCGGCGAGGAGCAGGACGTCACCGGGCACCACGGCGGCCGAGGCCACCTCCCGCTCCTCCCCGTCGCGCAGCACCCGCGCCGTGGGGGCGGAGAGCGCGGACAGCGCGGCCACCGCGTTGGCCGCGCGGATCTCCTGGGTAACCCCCACCGTGGTGTTGACCAGGATGACCAGCCCGATCACGATCGCATCGGGGTGGTCCCCGGTCGCCACGGTCAGCGCCATGGCGGCGAGCAGGACCAGGATCAGCGGATCGCGCAGCTGGGCGGCGATCCGCGACCACAGCGGTGGGGTCGGCGGCGCGCCGACCTCGTTCGGCCCGTACTCGGCCAGCAGCCGGGCTGCCTCCTCGTCGGTCAGCCCCGTGCGGCGGACGGCGATCCGCGTCACCGCTCACCCCGCTTTCCCCGCCTTGCCGCTTCGGCCGGTTCGGGACCTCCCTGGTCCAGCCGGAACGGCGGATAGTCGTCGGTCATCAGGGCCGCGTATGCGGCGACCCTGAACACCCACCGGTTCAGGCCGACCAGCAGATCGAAGATGCCTGCGGGGTAGCAGGTCGTTGCGGCGAGTGCCACTCCCGCGTAGAGCACGAGCAGGCTGATCAGCCCGCCGCCCCAGCCGTCGTGGAAGCCGCCCAGGAAGAATCCGACCACGAGGTAGTGCGGCAGTGCCAGCAGCCACCACTTCACCAGGACCAGCCCGCGGGAGAGCTGCTCGGGGTAGGCGATGTCCAGTCGTGCCGGGTAGTCGGGCTCCTCGCGGAGGCTGAACGGCGGGTAGCGGTCGGTGCCGAGGCCGCCGTACGAGTAGTAGGACACCCGCCAGGACCAGCGCAGCACGCCCACGTTGAAGTCGAAGATGCCACGTGGGTACCGGCCGGTGAACAGGATCGCGAAGAACGCGATCACGCTCAGCAGGATGAAGGCCAGCCAGAGGAAGCACAGGACGATCCAGTGCGGGATGACCAGGACCCACTTGACCAGCCAGAGCCACCGCGAGAGCGGCAGGTCCAGCCGGGCCTCCACCCGGACCGGCGATGGAACAGGCGCAGCCATAGCGATCACCTCCTGAGCGACGCACCGCTCGGGGAGCGGTCGCTCCCGAGCTGGGCCGAGACATTCCAGGTGCCATGCGTTCTCGGACATCTCCAGGCTCCCCCAGGCCAACATCGCCGGCGAGGGCCGGACCGGGCTCGGGGGAAGGGCCGACCTGGGCTATGACACCGGCCGGCCATGGTGGGGATCACCGATCACAGGCAGCGGCGGTTCAACCCGGGTGCGCCGGGTCTGGAGGGTGCGGCGCCGGCGGCGGGCTTGCGAGGCGAGATGTCCGGGCGCGGAAGGTCCGCCATCGGCGTTCGTTGTCGTGAACGAGGCCGGCCGACTCGCTGAGAAGATCCGCGGCGCGGGCGAGTAGCTCTGCCGCCGAGTACAGTCGCCGCGGGCTGACGGCATCCCGGGCCAGATCTGCCCGGAGGGCACTGGGGCGGAAGTCCACCCGGGCGAGGACGTCGGCAGCCCTGTGCAGCAGCCGCCCGGCCATGGCGGACAGGTGGGCAGCTTGCCAGTCGTTGCTGATGATGCGGTGTCGTTCACCGAGGAGATCGGCGAAGCCGGCGAAGTCGAGCAGCGCCTCCGCGGCGTCCCACGAGGCCTGCATCGCCGCGGCGAGCCAGTCGGCACCTGACAGGAGGTCATCGGCCGTCCTCGACAGGTCGCGTTTGAGGCGTGCCAGCTCGACCGGTTCGCCCTCGCCCTCCATGAACAGGACCCCGCGCAGCTGCAGCGCGGCGGGAGCGGTGAGGTCGTCCGCGCCCTCGAACGGGTTCAGCGGGGTGGGTGACGCTGGCTGTACCGCGGACCAGCGGTCGGCCAGGGCGAGCAGGGTCCGCGCGTCGCGCTGGAGCGCGACGGACTGCTCCCTGGGCTGGGACGCATAGAACTCCTCGTGCTCGCGGTGAAATCTCGCCAGGTTCGCGATCGCATCGAGCATCATCGCAGGCGGACCACCGGGGGATGATCCCTCAGCCTCGTCCATTGCCCCATCCTCGCGCGCCCTCCCCCGCACGGCTCGCCGGGCAGGACGCGCACGGACCCGGGATACCTCGGCTGCGCACGGTACCGCCACCACTCCCCACTGTTGGACCAGGGCACGCCTGCCCGGCCTCCGCAACCGAGCCCGGCAGCGGTATCCGTGCGGAGTGCGTGCCCTGGCACCCGGACCGCCCCGGGCCTCGGCCCCACGCGAGGAAGAGCCCTGCAGTCCGGTGGCGTCACCGAGTCGGGAGAGCAACGCTCGGAGTATGAGTGGACACCGAGTCGCCCTCGGGTCGGCCGTCCTCACCACTGCGGCGGTCACCCTGGCCCTGCACGGCCTGGTCCTACGCCCGAGGATGCTGACCTGGGGCGCGACCTCCGACGAGGTCTCACGTGTTTACCCGGGGGATGATCTCATCCCCGAGGCCGACAGCTCCTCGACGATGGCGACCACCCTGCCGGCGCCACCGGAGCAGGTCTGGCCCTGGCTGGTGCAGATGGGAGGCGACCGCGGAGGCTGGTACAGCTGGGACAGGTTAGACCACATGGGGGAACCGAGTGCCGACGTGATCGTGCCTGAGTGGCAGAGCCTGGAGGAGGGGCAGCGTCTGAACGCGGCGCCGGATGGACAGTCCTGGTTCGCCGTGGCACTCCAGGAGCCGGGTCGGACGCTGGTGCTGCGGGCGAACCTGGAGTTGCCCTCCGGGCACTCCTTCGACGCCCGGTCCACCCCTCTGCCCCGGGCCTACATGGACGGCATCTGGGGGTTCCACCTCCAGCCTGCCCCCGGTGACACGACCCGCCTGGTGGTCCGCACACGGGGCCTGAGCAGACCGCGACCGTTCACCCGGCCGTTCGATCTGCTTTTCGGCGAACCCGCGCACTTCATCATGCAGACCCGCCAGTTCCACAACCTGCGCACGCGGCTCAGTCCCGCCCCGTGACCCGCACGACCGCGCCCCGGGGAGGCTCCGTTGCGTGCCGCCGTCTCGATCGACCAGCGACCGGATGCCCTCCTGCGGATTCATGCCATCCGCGCTCGCCGTGTCGGCTCCCTGCTCGGAGACGGCGCCTATCCCCACGATCGGCCGACGGCCGCGGGACAGGGGCCCTCGGCCTCGCCCACACGGCCCGTCCACCACCCGCACTGGCTCGGAGCGGGCCTGCGGCGGCACCCGTCCGCTCGACCGGTCTGCCGGTCGGCCGCCGCCCGGCCTACCCGCCGCCGGTGTGCCGCACGGCCACATCGGCCCACCGGCCGGGAGCTCGGCCCTGCCCGTGGCGGCACCACTGCTCGTACGGTGCGAGTGGGGCAGGAAACGGCTCGCATTCACCTGCCTGGACGAGGATGCACCGCCCGGCGGCAGACAGTGCAACGTCGGTCGCGACATGGATGCTGAGGGACCCGGGAAGCCAGGAGCGACGCCGAGGGCCGTCGTGGTCCTTCAGCGGTCAAGACCGCGAGAGGCGGGCGAGAACAGGGCGGCGCCGGCCGGAGAGCAACATCAGAACGAACCCGTACGCGTAGCTGGGTCCGGCGGGGATCGGCAGTCCTGCCACCTGCGTGCTTCATGAACACCACCTCCGAAGGTCGGACGTCGCCGCGACGAGCGGACAGGCCGCCGCCGGTCGTCCGGAGCTACGGCGATCAGCCGTGGAGCGGCGGTTCGTTGGCGTCGGCGTCGGCCATGCCGGCACGAAGCAGCTGGTTGCCGAGGTCGACCAGGGCGCGTCCGGCCGCGTATTCGTCGCCGATCTCCGGTGCGGGAGGGTCGTGCGGGTTGCGGTGGGCTTCGGTCCGGCTCTCCAGCCGGTTGTCGCCGGTGTCGAGGACAGCGTGCACTTTGGTGATTTCGCCTTCTTCGAAGAGGTCCACGCGCAGGGTCCACGTCTTGGTGTGCATCGGTGCGCTTGTCGTTTTCTCATTCATGTCCAGACCTGTCCTTTGAGGGGGTCGGTGAGGGCTTCGTCTTGGGGGATCGGCCAGCCGGGCCGGGGCAGCCACCCGCTGCCGGGGCCGGACGGCGCGGTGACCGCTGGTGCTGTTGCGGTGGAGCGGCTTTCCTGGTCGACGAAGCGGGTGAGCGCCCGGGCGCTTTCGAGGAACTGGGCGGGGAAGACGCCGGTGGAGTTCTTCTCGGCGGCGATCTCGGCGAGTATCTGCAGGTTGCGGAGCTGGAGGGCGATCGGGTGATCGGCGATGACGTCGGCGGCCTCGGCCTGCCGGGCCATCGCCCGCTGCATGCTCTGTGGGAGTTCGATGTCCTTCAGTTCGACCACCCTGACCAAGACGCCCCACTGCTGGGTGAGGCCGTCGAGGATGCCCTTGATCTGTTCGTTGAGGGTCTCGGTGTCGGTGAGCACCTGGTCCGGGAGGGAGCGGCCGACCACGTTGCGAACGGTGGCCCGGGCGATCTTCCCGATCGCGCTGGACACGTCCTCGATCTCCACGATCGACTCCACCATGAACCGGATCCCTGGGCCGCGCACCCCGCGCAGTCGGCCCAGCCGGAACACCACCCCACGCTCGTGCTGCCGCATGATCGCGACGCACAGGTTTGGCACGGGAACCACCTTCCTCGTCCGGAGGCAGTATCTCCAGCGTGGACGAGGCTGAGACGTTGGACATGCGCCGCCCGGCCCAAACGCGAGACGGCGGTCGAAGCAGTCCGTGGGCTGTCGACGCGGCTACCGCAGTCCGCTGTCGGTCCGCGGTAGCGCTCACGTCTCGTTCCGCCCGCTTGCGGAGGGACGGCGGAACATCAGCCGTAAGGGACCATCGCGAGTGGGAAGTCGGGGCATGACGGATTCACCGCGGTGCTGTTCCGGTTCGGTCGGTCAGCCGGTCACCCGGGCGGCGATGGGGCCGTCTGGGCCCTGGTGTTGGGCGGGGGCGCGAGTATCCTGGGAATTGGCCTGCAGGGCGAGCGAGGGAGTTCGACCGGATGGCCCCGGGCGATGGGCGGAGGCTCCGCGCGGGGCGTTTGTCGACGGTCGGGCTGAGAGGCTGGAAGGTCTGTGAGACCGGAAGGCGACCTCCATCACCTGATCCGGACAATGCCGGCGAAGGGAGCCCACCTTGCAGGTTTCCGTCTGCCCGCACGACACTGCGGCGAGACGCGATCAGCGACGGGACGGTGACGAGGGACGGCGGAGCGCTCGACGGGGCTCGCCGAGCGCGAGCGCATGCCGCTTCGGTCACGGCCGGCCCGTGGGAGCGGCGAACTCCCCGGCCACACCTCGAACGGTCAGCTGCGGCCACAGGGCGACGTCGCCCGACACGTAGGAGACGTGAGTGAGGGCCCGCTCCACGTCGGCCACCGGGATACCCCTGATCCGCGCGGAGCCGGCGGTCGGCCGGATGAGGTTCAGCAGCAGCCGGATCGTGGTCGACTTTCCTGCGCCGTTGGGGCCCAGAAAGACGAAGATCTCTCCCTGCTTGACGGAGAGGTCGCGGCCGTCCAGGGCGACGACGCGGCCGAAGCGCTTGCTTCGCCTGGCTTGCCAGCAGCCGGACTGCGCCGGGCTAGCCGCTCGGTCAGCCCGTCGACCTGCTCGACGAAGGTCCGGCGATCGCACTCCCGTGCCGGGCAGATGAACCGGCGCACGAGCAGGTCGATCATGGCCCGGAGCCCTGACACCGCCACGTCGGCCAGGCGACTGCGGTACACACCGTGGACGCGGCCCGACACCGTTCCGCACCCCGGGCACACGGCCTGACGTGTTGCGATACATGCCGAGAAGGTCATCAGCCCGTAGTCCACCACGGCGTCGTCCACTATCACCGTCGACAGGTGGGAGAAGGCGCTCCAGAGCGCGCTGCAGTCACACGAACATCCCTCCTTCCAGGCGTTAGTGACGGCCAGCCATGACTCCGCACCAAGTGGATCAGAACCGAACCCAAGGCCTTTGACAGGCGGGTCGGCATGCGGCCATGGATTACAGAGGCGAGGATGATTAGGCAAGGCTTACCAACCCTGCTGTGCTCATGCTCTGTCGCGAGCCCTCGGGAGCGAATATGTCCGGTCCGCAGATCGCCCTGCTCGGTGCCGTCGCCGGTTTCACCATCTTCCTGGGCCTTCCGATCGGCAGGCTGCGCCATCCGGTGCCGCGCCTGCGGGCCGGCCTCAACGCGGCGGCTATCGGCATCCTGCTGTTCCTGCTGTGGGACATCCTGAGCGCGGCTTGGGAACCGGTCGACACCGCGTTGAGCGATCACGACTGGAGCACGGCCGTGACCGGCGGTGCGGTTCTGGCCGTCACGCTGGCCGGCGGCCTGGCAGGGCTGGTCCACTACGACGGGTGGGTCGCTTCCCGCCACGCGCCGGCCACCCCGCCGCCGTCCCGGAGCGAAGGAACTACGGCCGCGACTGAACGGGTTCCCCGGGCGCTCTCCCAGGCCGCACGCCTGGCCCTGATGATCGCCGTGGGCATCGGCCTCCACAATCTGGCGGAGGGCCTGGCCATCGGCAACTCCGCCGCACAGGGCGACATCTCCCTCGCCCTGTTGCTGGTCATCGGGTTCGGCCTGCACAACGCGACCGAGGGATTCGGTATCACCGCCCCACTCGCGGCCGAGGCCGAACGGCCTTCGTGGGGACGCCTTGCCCTGCTTGGCCTGATCGGCGGCGGCCCCACCTTTGCGGGCACCCTGATCGGGCAGCAGGTCGTCAACGACACCGCCAGTATCGCCTTCCTCGGCCTGGCGGCAGGTTCCATCCTCTACGTGATCATCGAGCTGCTGGCCGTCGCGCGACGCGCCGCGATGAAGGTCCTCACCACCTGGGCGATCCTGCTGGGGCTCCTTGCCGGCTTCGCAACCGACGCCATCGTGGTCGCCGGCGGCGCATGACGCCGGTTGCCCCTCGCAATCTGCGCAGGGGCGGGCCGGGGCCATGGGGATTGCTGTCCACAGCCGGGAGCCCGCCCGGCCCACGTCCCGGTGACAGAGCGCCGTGAACACGCGTGAGCCCGTGCGTCAGGCACGCGTTCTGCCGTGAGGGGCTGCTCTTGGGAGTCGCGACTCGTACGCGATCCCTCGCCGTCCACGAGCTGAACGGCATGCTGCGGCTCGACGCCGGGCCCCGGCGGAGCATCAGCCAAGGGGCCACTGCGAGTGGTAATGGCCGTGGTGGACTGCTGCCGGCGCGACTGGTAGTCGACTGCCGGGCCGGTCATGGCAGCGCCGGGGGGTCGGGTTCGGAGGCGCGTACGACGAGGACAGGGCGGGTCGCGTGGTGGATCGGCCAGCTCCACCAGTGCCTTGTCACCCGCCAGAAGTTCGACGAAGCCACCGCCTTCACCCCGCCGAGGAAGCCCCACCTTGCCACCGCCGCTTGACCCGATAGCTGTACGGGGTGTCTTGTCGGCAGCGACGCTGCTCCCCGCCCCATAAGCGGGAACAACGAGCAGATCAGGCGACAGTCACATGATCGGCCGGACAACTCCTGGTCGGAGCCGCCGACGATCCGCCGTTCGCGCGGTTCCGGGTCGGCGGGTCATCGTGGGCGGACGATGACCACGGGGCACGTCGCGTGTAGGGCGCACTGGATGCTCACCGAGCCCAGCAGCGCGCGGGCGAACGTGCCCCGGCCCCTGCTGCCCACCACCAGCAGTTCGGCACCGTTCGCCGCATCGAGCAGCGCCTCGACTGGGTTGGCCCGCACCACCCGCGCGTCGACCCGGGCGGCACCCTCCTCGCCCAGCACCTCCCGAAGCTCGTCGGCCAGACGCCGATGCGCCACGTCCACGTCGAGGTCGGCGTCGACCGCGGGTGCCGACCACCCGTCCGGGGACGGGAACTCCCATGCGGTGACGGCGTCCACCACGCCGCCGATCAGCTCGGCGTGCCGGAGCGCCCACCGCAGCGCCGCGTGGGAGGACGGCGAGCCGTCCAAGCCGACCACGACACGCGGGGGCGAGTCCTGGCTCTCGGTTTCCATCCGTCGCACCCTCCTCGTGCTGGGTACCCCGGCATCCACGCTGCACGCATCACGCCGACACCGCCAGCAGAGCCCGCTCCTGATACGGCCGCTCGTGCGACTCAGCCGCCCTCGAGGCGGTCGAGAGGCTCCCGTCCGGCAACGGGGCTCAGCGGGACTCGGGTGCCGGCACGGTGACGACCGGACATCGGGCGCGGTGCAGCAGCCCGTACGGGACGGAGCCGAGTCGCATCCCGGGTGAATCCACCTCGGCCGCGTCGTCCGACGACGACGGCCAGCGCGTCCGCGGGAGGCGTTCGCCACCTCCTCGACGGGGTGCCCCCGCACCACCTGACGGGTCAGAGCGGCCTCCGGGTACGTCTCTACCTGCTCGGCCGCCGCCTCGAAGAGCAGACGTCGGCACTCTTGGAGCGAGAGGACCTCGTCCATCGACTCCAGCAGCGAGGGCTCCCAGACCTACAGCGCCCGCACCTCCGCGCCACGCGCTGGGGCGGCCTCGAGCGCGTGCCCGACGGCGGCCTGCGAGGCCGGGCTGCCGTCCACCCCCGCCGACGAGGTACGGCGTCTGGTCGGTGGCGCTCCCGGGGCCCGGCACCACGACCACCGGACAGTCCGCCCTGGCGCTGTGATCGGCGGTCACGACCCCGTCCGCCCCGCCGTCCGGCTCCGTCAGCGCCGAGGCCACTCCCTCCAACGCCGTCCGCGCGACGCGGACCAGTTCGGCCAACTCGCCGAGGAAAGCCCGGTGTTCACTGCCAACGGTGCGTGACGTCGGTCGGCTCCCGTCGTTCTCGGCGCGCCGGGCCGCGCGGGCGGACCGCTCGACCACGCCGCGCGGTCGACCACCTCACCAGTGTCCCATCGAGGTCCACGGGGCCCCGGTGTCCGGAGGCCCGCAGGTCAGCGCTCGAGGGAGAGCCTGAGGAAGTGCGCCGAGCAGGAGATGCACGGATCGTGGTTGCGGATCGCCCGTTCGCTCAGCGTGGCCAGTTCGGTGTCCCCGGCGGGTGGACCGACGGCCAGGCGGGCGCGCACCGCGTGCTCCACGTCGGCTTCGATCGCTCCCTGGTTCTGCGCGGTCGGCGGTACCAGGACGGCATCGGTGACGGTTCCGTCGGCGGCCAGTGTGTAGCGGTGGTAGAGCAGGCCCCGCGGTGCCTCGGTCGCGCCGTGGCCGGTCGTGGCGCGGGCGGGGACCGGAGTGTACGGGCGTGGGGGCGCCCGGTACGCGTCGATGATCCGCATCGCCTCGTCGACCGCGTACAGCACCTCGATCGCCCGGATCACGATGCTGCGGTAGGGGTTGCGGCAGACAGCGCCGGTGCGGGGGTCGCCGAGGCCGCCGGCCACGGCGAGGTCCAGCAGTTCGGCCGGCAGTAGGTGTCCGCTCATCGCGAAGCGGGCGAGCGAGCCGGTCAGGTGCCGGCGGCCGTCGAGCCGGGAGTGCAGTGCCGTCGAGTAGGGCACCTGGTGCTCGACCACGTGCGCCGAGAACTCGGCGAGGGGGAAGGTGTTGACCGTCCCGCGCCGGTCGCCGTCCCCGCGCAGCACGGTGGGGGTGCCGGATTCGATGGCGTACCGGTCGGGTTCGGCGAGCGCGAAAAGGTCGGCGTCGCAGACCGCGTCGGGGAAGTCGAAGCCGCTCACCCAGCGGACTGCGGCGACGGCGTCCTCCCTTACCCGGCGCAGGAGTTCGGCCAGTGGCCGCAACTCGGCCCGGGTGGGTACCCGGTGGAAGCCGCCGAGCCGGACGTTGACCGGGTGGATGGCGCGGCCGCCGAGGAGCTCGACGATTGCGTTGCCGGCCTGTTTGATCCGCAGGCCGCGGGCGACGTCCTCGCGGTGGGTGCGGGCGAGTTCGATGGCGCTGTCGCATCCGTGGAAGTCGGGGGCGTGCAGCAGGTGGACGTGCAGGGCCTGGCTCTCGATCCACTCGCCGCAGTAGAGGAGCCGGCGCAGCGCGGCGACCTGGCCCTCGACGCGCACCCCGCAGGCGTCCTCGATCGCGCGGCAGGCGCTGAGCTGGTAGGCGACGGGGCAGATGCCGCAGATGCGGGAGGTGAGGTCGGGCGGCTCGGTGTGGGCTCGGCCGCGCAGGAACGCCTCGAAGAACCGGGGTGGTTCGTAGATCGCCAGTCTGGCTTCGGCGAGTTCGCCGTCGCGCAGCACCAGGTGGAGCGAGCCCTCGCCCTCGACGCGCCCGAGCGGGCCGAGGTGCAGCTCGCGGCTGTCCTCGTCGGTCATCCCTCCGCCTCCTCGGCGATCTGCCGCGCGGCGGTGTCGAACTCGGGGGCAGCGGTGTTGAAGGTGCGCAGCAACCGCACGCTGTCGGGGCCGGCCAGTCCGTCGCGGCGCAGCAGTGGGACGAAGGCGGGGAGGTTGGTGGAGTTCGACGGGCCGAAGCAGCCGTAGCAGCCACGGGCGTAGGCGGGGCAGAGTGCGCCGCATCCGGCGTGGGTGACCGGCCCCAGGCAGGGCGTGCCGTGGGCGACGGTCACGCACACGGTGCCGCGGCGCTTGCACTCGAAGCAGACGCTGTGCTTCGGCACGTCGGGGGTCCGGCCGGCCAGGTACGCGGTGATCACCTCGATCAGCTGCCCGCGGTCGATCGGGCAGCCCCGCAGTTCGAAGTCGACCGGGACGTGAGCGCTGATCGGGGTGGAGGTGGCGAGGGTGTCGATGTACTGCGGTTGTGCGTACACCACGGCCCGGTACTCGGCGACGTCGGCGGTGTTGCGCAGGGCCTGGACGCCGCCGGCGGTGGCGCAGGCGCCGATGGTGACCAGGTACCGGGACGCTGCCCGGACCTGCCGGATGAGCTCAGCGTCCTGCGCGGTGGTGATCGAGCCCTCGACCAGCGAGAGGTCGTACGGGCCCGGGGCCGGTGCGGTGGCCGCTTCCAGGAAGTGGCTGATCTCCAACCTCTGGGCAAGCTGGAGGAGTTCGTCCTCGCAGTCGAGCAGGGTGAGCTGACAGCCGTCGCAGGAGGCGAACTTCCACACCGCGAGCCGTGACCTGGTCATCTCACAACTCCCTTACTGCCAGCAGGTGTTCAGCCTGACTCCAGGTCACCACCGGGCCGTCGCGGCAGAGCAGCAGCGGGCCGAGCTGGCAGTGGCCGCAGTGGCCGGTGCCGCAGTGCATGGTGCGCTCCAGGGAGACGTGCATCCGGTCCGGGGCCAGCCCGTGGTGCACCAGCGCGCGGGCCGCCGCGCGGATCATCACTTCGGGCCCGCACAGGTAGGCGGTGGTGCGGGTCGGATCAACGGCGGCCCGGTCTAGCAGGGCGGTCACCACGCCGACCTCGCCGTGCCATTGCCGATCCGGGCGGTCGACCGTGGTGAGCACCCGGGCACCGGCCGTCCGCCAGCGGTCGAGGTCCTGGGGGTAGAGCAGGTCGGCGGGTGTGCGGGCGCCGACCAGGACCGCCACCTCGCCGGTGCGGTCGGACGCGGCGAGCTCCGACTCCACAAGCGGCCGCAGCGGCGCGAGGCCGATCCCTCCGGCGACCGCCAGGACGTCCGCGCCAGGTGTCCCGGGCAGCGTCCAGGAGGTGCCGAACGGTCCGCGCACGCCCAGCGTCTCCCCCGGACGCAGCCCGTGCAGCGCGCGTGAGACCGCGCCGACCGCACGGACGGTGTGAGTCAGCCGGTGGCCGTCGATCCCGCTGACCGAGAGCGGGATGTCACCGACGCCGAAGGCGTAGACCATCGCGAACTGGCCCGGTGCGAACGGCGGTAGCGCGTCCGTGACCGGCTCGAGGACGATGCTGGCCGTGTCCGCCGTTTCGGCCGTGCGCGCGGTGACCCGGTAGCGGACGGGCGGCGCGGCTGCGGGCGGCGCGCCCGTCACCGCGCGGGACCAGTCCCGGCGGCGCCCTGCCCGCCGCCGTAGAGGTCGAGCAGCCGGGTACGGGCGGCCCGAAGGCGCGGCCCGATCGCCCGCGCCCCGATCAGCTGCAGCAGCTCCAGACCGAACACCGGATCGTCGCTCATCGCCGCCCGCACCGCCGCTGCGTCGAACTCGGTCGCCGACACCCGGCCCCGGGCCACCGCCCCGAGCTGCCAGCGGTACGGCTCGAACAGCCAGGACCAGCCGAGGAGTTCCCCCTCGCCCAGGGTTTCGACGACGAGCGTGCCACGGCCCGGCGCATGGACGTCGAGCGCGACCAGACCGCTGCGGACCAGCCAGAACCGGTCGGCCGGCCCGCCCTCCTCGAAGATCCGGGCACCGTCGGCCCAGGCGACGTCGTGGCCGAGGGCGAGCAGGCGGTCCCGGTGGTCGGCGGTCAGCCCGGCGAGCAGGGCCGTCACGGCGTCTCCGGGCGGTCCGCAACGGTCCTGCGCTCGTGCTCGAGTGCGTGGGCCTCCTCGGTGATGTCGATGCCGACCGGGCACCAGACGATGCACCTGCCGCAGCCGACGCAGCCTGAGCTGCCGAACTGGTCGTGCCAGGTGCCGATCTTGTGGGTGAGCCACTGCCGGTAGCGGCTGCGCGGTGAGGAGCGGACCGGGCCGGCCGGCAGGTGGGTGAACTCCAGGTCGAAGCAGGACTCCCAGCGCCGCCAGCGTTCGGCGTGGTCACCGGTCAGGTCGGTGACCTCCTCGGCGGTGGTGCAGAAGCAGGTGGGGCACACCATGGTGCAGTTGCCGCAGGTCAGGCAGCGGGCGGTGACCTCGTCCCAGCGCTCGGCGTCCAGGGTGTCGCGCATCAGGGCCCGCAGGTCCACCGGCGGCATGGTGCGGCCCATCCGGTCCGCCGCCTCCCGCACGACCCTGTCGGCCGCCTCCCGGGTGTCCGGGTCGGCCGGCCGGGCGGGCAGCTCGGCCAGCACCTGCTCGCCCTCTGGGCTGCCCGCCCGGACCAGGAACCGGTGGCCGTCCTCGTCGACCAGCTCGGTCAGCGCGAGGTCGTAGCCCGGCCCGGCCGCGGGCCCGGAGCCCATCGAGACGCAGAAGCAGGTGGCGCCCGGCTCGGTGCACTCGACGGCGACCAGGAAGGCGCGGGTGCGTCGGGACCGGTAGCGCCCGTCGGCATGCGGGCCGCCGGCGAGCACCCGGTCCTGCACGGCGATGGCCCTCAGGTCGCAGGGGCGCACGCCGAGGAAGGCGTAGGCGACCGTGGGCGGCGGATCCTCGTGGAACACCGGGCCGCCGTCGGGCGCACGGTCCGCGGTCCACTGCCGCTCGCGCTGCGGGTGCAGGAACGCCTTCCAGGAGTTCGGCCCGGCGCTGTGGGCGAAGGCCGCGCCGTCGGGGCGGGGGCGGAGCCGGTAGTGGCCGGCCTCCAGCTCGACGCCCCAGCCGTACGGCAGCTCGTCACCGGACGCGAGTTCGGCCAGCACGACGGCACCGTCGCGCACCGTCGGTCCGACCACGGTACGGCCCTGCGCGGCGAGCACGCGGATCAGCGCGTCGAGCCCCGCCCGATCGATGACCGCGGCGGCCGCCGGAGCGCTGGTCATGGTGGTACCTCCCGGTGCTGACGGGTGCCACCGGGCATCCTGGCCCGGCGTCGCCCGCTCATCCTGTGCTGCCGACGTCGGGAAGCGGCGGCAACGGCCCGCCGCCGCGCCGGACCGACGCCACGGCTCCCCCGGACGGGCGAAGTGTTCGGGTCGACCGCCCGACGTCCGACGGTCATCGCCGATCCGTGCGGGCCCGGGCCACGATGCCGCGCACCGCCGCTGCGGCACCCGGGACGGCCTCGGCGACGGCCGGGCCGAGTCCCTGTCCGAGTGTGAAGGCGCTTCCCCCGATCGCGAGCAGGATGAGCTGGCGGGGCACCCGGCCGAGGGCCGTGGCCAGCGCGAGGGCGTGGCCGAGGCCGAGCCCGTGCGACCCGGCCGCAGTCGGCTCGACGGTCGCCACCCCGGGTGCCGACGCTCCGCTCCCGGTGAGCCGCAGCTGGTGCAGCCGGCCCGCCCGCTCCGGCGGCACCCTCACCGCGTCCAGCACGACGGCCAGCTCCGCACCGTCCCAGAGCTCGATCAGACGCGCGGGTTCACCGTCGCAGACCGCCAGGCGCGCCACCGGGAACGGATCGGCGGCCAGCACGCCCACGACGGCGGCGCCCACGCCGTCGTCGCCCCGCAGCGGGTTGCCGACACCGATGACGACGATGCGGCCCGGCGGCGAGACCGGTTCGGCGGTGCGCCCCATGCGTCCTCCTGTGCGGTGCCGACCCGGACGGCCGGGTGGGACCGATCCTGCCCCTGGCGGAACCCACCGGCCCGCTATCAGGGCCGACCGGCACCGGTCGCCGTAGCCGTCGGCGGGCGAGACTGATACCGGACCATCCCGTCCGAGCCCCTCGGGGGTCGCCGTGAACACCCCGATCACCGTCGGATGCGACGGATCACCCGAAAGCACCGCCGCCGCGCAGTGGGCGGGCGTGAGGCGGAACTGCGCGGGCTGCGCCTGGAGCTTCTGCTCGCCTGGCCCTGGACGACCGAGGAGATGCTCGGGCAGCCGGACGCCGTGGCCGAGTCCCGCAGCCGGCTCGGCCGGCAGGAGGCCGAGCTGCGCGCCCGGCTGTCGACCGTCGACGTGACCGCCGTCCAGTGGACCGGCAGCGCCGGCCAGGCGCTGGTCGGGGCCGGCGAGCACGCCGCGATGCTGGCGCTGGGCTCCCGGGGTCTGAGCACCCTGCGCGGCTTCCTCGTCGGACCGGTGGGCCTGCACGTCCTCGAGCGCGCCGTCTGCCCGATCGTCCTCGCCCGCCCGACGAGGGACACGCCGCGATCCACCGGCGAGGTGGTCCTCCGCCTGGACCTGGACCACCACTGCGGCGAGGTGATCGCGTTCGCGTTCGAGTCGGCCGCCCGGCGCCCAGTCCCGCTGCGGGTGGTCCACGCCTGGCGACCACCGGACGGCGGCGACCTGACCCCGGCGTGGTCGCGGAGCTCGAGGAGGAGCTGGCGGCGGACGCGATGCAGCGCTCCACCCCCGCGGTCGAGCCCTGGCGGGAGAGGTACCCCGCCGTAACAGTGGTGGCGTCCCTGCTGTGCGGCGGCCCCGGGGCAACGCTGATCGAGGCCGTGGGCTGGCCGGACCTGCTGGTCGTCGGCCGGCGCAGCGGCGCCGGCACCGCCGGTCCCCACCTAGGTCCGGTCACCGAGGCGGCGATTCACCACGTCCACAGCCCGCTCGCCGTGGTCCCGTACGGCTGACGGGACGCCACCCGCGACCCACCCGGCCCCGCCATGGGGCCTGGCGGCCCAGGCCCGCAGGCGTTCTCGGCGCTTGGGCCGATCGGTTCAACCTGCCGGGCTGGACGGTCTCAATGCGGGCGGCCCGGATGCTGCTCGCTGTCGGCGTGGGCTGCGATCACGGCGGCCTGGAGGCGACGTTCGACGCCGAGCTTTGCGAGCAGGCGCGAGACGTGGTTCTTCACGGTCTTCTCGGCGAGGTACAGGTCCTTGCCGATCTCCCTGTTGGTCTTGCCCTCGCCGACCAGGACGAGGATCTCGCGTTCGCGTGGCGTCAGCTGGGCGAGCGCGGCGTCGGTGTCGCTCTCGTCGTGGTGGCGCAGGCTGTCCATGAGTTTGCGGGTGGTGGCCGGGTCGAGCATCGACTGACCGGAGGCGACCGCCCGGACGGCGCTCACCAGGTCCGCGCCCTTCACCTGCTTGAGCACGTATCCCGCCGCCCCCGCCATGATCGCGTCCAGCAGTGCGTCGTCGTCGTCGAAGGAGGTGAGCATCAGGCAGACCAGCTCGGGCATCCGGTCGCGCAGCTCGCGGCAGACGGTCACCCCGTCGCCGTCGGGCAGCCGTACGTCCAGGACCGCGACCTGCGGCCGTAGCGCCGGGATCCGGGCCAGGGCCTGGGCGCAGGTCCCGGCCTCGCCCACGACCTCGATGTCGGGTTCGGCGTCCAGCAGATCCCGTACTCCACGACGGACCACCTCGTGGTCATCGAGCAGGAAGACCTGGACGGGCTGCCCGGACTCCCGGGGCTCGGTGGTGTCCATCGCTGCACTCCTGAAGCCGGACCGGCACGGTCTGCTCCGATTCTGCGCGAGCTCGGCGCGCGCGGCCCGGTGAGCCTGCCCCTGCCGGATGACACGATGGGGTGGCGGACGCGTGGAGGTGAACGATGGCCATGGCGCGACAGTCCGGGTGGCGACGACCGGCGGCCGAAGGTGGGTGGGGACGTGCGGCCCTCCGGGTCGGGCAGGACGGCTTCCTTGCGGATCAGGTCGGCCTCGGACATCATGCCGATCGGCTGGCCCTGGTCGTCGATGACCGGGAGCGCGGTGATGCCGCGAAGTGTCCCGTACCTCACACTCTCCACCCGCGCTGGTCGACCGCACAGGGCCTCGGCCCAGGACAGCAGGGCCGTGGGGCCGCACCATGGGAATCCCCGGGGTCTTTCTCCTGGAGGTCGCCATGACGACGGACGCCACCGCCCCTCATCCGCAGCCCCGCCCGGGTCTGCTCACCTTCCTCGGCGGGGTCGGCACCGTCACGGGGAGCAAGTTCCTGGTCGAGACCGACCGCGCCAGGGTCATGGTCGACTGCGGCCTGTTCCAGGGCCTGGCCGAGCTGCGGCGCCGCAACCGCCGCCCGCTCCCGCTCGACCCGGCCGACATCGATGCCGTGGTGCTCACCCACGCCCACCTGGACCACTGCGGCTACCTACCGCGTCTGGTCCGCGAGGGCTTTCGCGGACCGGTGCTGTCCACCCCCGACACCGCGCGTCTCGCCGAGCTGATCCTGCGCGACAGCGCCCACCTGCTGCGTGAGGACGCCGACCACGCCAACCAGCACGGCTGGTCCAAGCACCGCCCCGCCGAGCCCCTCTACGACGAGGAGGACGTCGAGAAGACCCTGCGCATGTTCGACCCCGTCCAGCTGGACACCGGCGTCGAGATCACCGGCGGCATGGTGCTGCGGCTGCACCACGGCGGGCACATCCTCGGCTCGGCCTGGGCCCACCTCACGCTGGAGGACGGCCACACCCTCGCGGTCAGCGGCGACCTCGGCCGCCCGGTCCACCCGCTGCTGCGCCCGCCCGAACCCTTCACCGGCGCGGACGTCCTGCTGATGGAGTCCACCTACGGCAACCGCCACCACGAGGAGACCGCCGCCCGCGAGTGGTTCGCCGCCGCGATCAGCCGCACCCTCACCCGCGGCGGCACGGTCGTCATCCCGTCGTTCGCCGTCGACCGCACCGAGGTCGTCCTCCACCAGCTCGCCGAGCTGCGCCGGGTCGGCCGGCTTTCCGTCAATGCCCCGGTGTACGTCGACAGTCCCATGGCCCTGGCCGCCCTGCAGATCTACCGCGAGGCCTTCGCCCGGCGCTCGGCGCAGTTGCGCCCCGAGGTCCTGGACGACAGCGGCTCGGCCCTCGACCCCGAACCGTTCTCCCTGATCCACTCCCTCCAGGAATCCTTGGCGCTGGACCGCTCCAGCGTGCCGTCCGTCCTGGTGTCCGCCTCCGGCATGGCCACCGGGGGCCGCGTGGTGCACCACCTGCGCCGGCTGCTGCCCGACCCGCGCAACACGGTCGTCATCGTCGGCTTCGCCGCCGACGGCACCCGCGCCCGCGACCTCGTCGACGGCGCACGGGTGCTGAAGATGTACGGCACGTACGTGCCGGTGCGCGCCGAAATCGTCAACGTCCCTGCGTTCTCCGCGCACGCGGACGCCGCCGAGATCATCGAGTGGCTGCGCCACGCCCCACCGCCCAGCGCCACCTACCTGGTGCACGGCGAGCCCGACGGATCAGAGGCGCTGCGGGACCGGATCGACCGTGAGCTCGGCTGGACCGCGGTCGTACCGCGCTCCGGAGAGCGGGTACTCGTCCGCTGAAGGAACTACCGCACGGCGGGCGGGACGACGACGGCGTCCAGACCGGGCACGACCGGCTCCGGGCCCTCCCAAGGCGCATCGTCGCTGGCAACCGCGACCAGCCGGCCGAATCCGGCCCGGGCACCGGCGGCCAGCCCGGCCGCCGTGTCGGTCAGCAGCGCGGCACGGCCGGGCACACAGTGGAGCCGCTTCAGGGCGAGCCGGTACATGGCCGGCTCCGGCGGACCGGCGAGCTGGTAGTGCTCCGCGTCGGCGGCGTCCACCCGGTCCTCCACAAGGCCTACGAGCCCGGCGCTGCGCAGCAGTTGCTCGCCGTGCCTGCTGGTGGAGAGCGCGGCCGTACGGATCCCGGCGGCGCGCAGGTCGAACAGCAGCCGGGCCGCGCCGCTGCGAGCCCGGACACCCTCGGATTGCAGGAGTTCCAGGAAGCGGTGGTCCGCGTAGCGGACGAGCAGGTCCAGAAGATCCTCACCCGCAGGCCCGAGATGCTGCTCTGCCAGGTTCGCAAGACGGCCCTGCGCCTGCAGGAGCGCGGCTGCGGTGTCCTGCTCCAGCAGGCCGGTCAGGCCGCCGACGCGGCTGGCCGAGACCGCGCGGCGCGGACGCGGATGGCCGGTGACATGGGCGTACTGGGCGAGGTAGGCGTCGAGGGTCTCCTGCCAGGCGGCCGAGCGCAGGGCCCGGGAATTCGTCAGCACTCCGTCCGTGTCCAGCACGACGGCGTCGACCGTGCGTGGATCGAGTCGCACCGGCGCGCTCGCTCGGGCTGCCCACTGCTGTGAAGTCGTCACCGGGGCTCACGCTTTCCCGATGCGCCGCGCAGGTCGGTGTCGTCGACGTCCCAGCGGAGCCGGTCGATGACTCCGGTCAGGCCTTCGATCGCGGCTACCCGGAGACAGAGGGCAGCGGCGTCGCTGCGCGAGCGCGTGCGCCCGGCGAGGACGACGTGACCGCGTTCGCACCTGACGTGCAGGGAGCTGGGCACCACGCCCGAGCCCGGGGTGAGGGCCTGGGCCAGTGCAACGGTGCGAAGCGCGTCGTCGTCCGCACGGAACGCTTCCAGCAGGTCGACCGGCGAGAGCAGACCGGACAGTCGCCCGTCCCCGTCGACCACCGGCAGATGGTGCACCGACTCGGCGCGAGCGGTGTGCACGGCCTCCGCGACCGTGAGATCCTCCGACACGGTGACGGCCGGAGCGGTCATCAGGTCCTGTGCGGTGATCTCGAGCGGTCTGTCACCGGAATCGTAGGCGGCGAGCAGGTCGGAGGCGGCGACCACGCCCAGCGGAACGCCGTCCGGGGAGACCACCGGGAGCACCCCACGACGCGAGGCAGTGATCGCGGCGACCATGGCGCCGAAGTCGGTGGCCGGAGTGACCGCGACGGCAGGCCGGCTCATCCGGTCACGCACTGCGGCGTGGCCGAGTGCCCGGCCTTGGCCGGCGTCCGCAAAGCCCTCGGCCGGAGTCCCATCGAGGATGCTGTGGTTCATGGCTCCTCCTTGGGCGGGTCCGCGACCGGGCGGCGCAGGCGCCGCAGGTACGGGTCGAAGGTCGGCCTGGGCTCCAGGCGGATCCTCGCGTCCACGCAGGCAAGGCCGTCGGGCCGGGCGATCAGCGGGTTGAGGTCGGCCTCGACGACTTCCGGGAGGTCGGCGGCCAGGCGGGACAGTCCGGCGAGCACCCGCCCTACCGCCGCCAGGTCGACCCCCGGCAGGCCAGGGCGGCCCAGCAGCAGCGGGGCGCTGCGCAGGTCCGTGATCATCGTCGAAAGGTCGCGTTCGGTCAGCGGCGCCAGTCGGGCGGAGCGGTCGTCCATGACGTCGGTGGCGGTGCCGCCGAGGCCGAATACGACCAGCGGGCCGAACACCTGGTCCTGCACCACGCCGGCGAGCAGTTCGAGGCCGGGACCGGCCATCGGCTGGACCACGGCCCCGGCCATCCGGTCGCCGAAGTGTTGGGTGAACTCGCGGTAGGCGGAACGCACTTCGGCGTCGGTGGTCAGACCGGTCCGGACGGCCCCGGCGGCGCTCTTGTGCACCTGACCCTGCCAGTAGGCCTTGAGCGCGACCCGGCCGTCGTGCCCGAGCTGTCGCAGAGACTGGGCGGCGAGCACGACTGCGTGTTCGTCCGGAGCCCAGATCGACAGGGTGAGCGGAAGCCCGTAACACTCCAGGAGTTGGGCCGTGAGCACCGGATCGAGCCAGCCTCCGCCCGGATTGGCTCCGAGGAAGGCGTCCACGAGGAGCCGACCCGAGGCCGGATCGCTGTCGGACACCACCGCCTCGGCGGTGGTGGGCTCGGCCAGCCACCGCGCCCGGTCCACGGCGTGGGCCAACGCCCGGGCCGCTGTCACCGGGTCCGCGTACGAGGGCAGTCGGCGGCCGTCCACGCAGCTCAGGTAGCGGACCGGAACCTCCTGGCTGAGCATCACAGCCACGACCGGCACGCGCCGCCGGGCGGGCCCGTCCGCCAGGGCGTGCACCAGGCCATCCCGCTCGCCGGTGGTCAGTGCAGTCGGGGCCAGGCACACCAGCACCGCGTCCACGGCCCGGCTGCGCACCAGCATGTCGACACAGCTGCGCAGTTCGTCGAGGCCGATCGCCGCCGTGGTGTCCACCGGGTTGGTGGCGCCCGCAGCCGCCGGAAGCAGGGCGCGTAGCTCGTCGGTCAGGGCCGCAGGAAGCTCCGGCACGCTCAGGCCCGCCTCCACGCAGGCGTCGGCGGCCAGGATGCCGATGCCGCC
The DNA here is from genome assembly GCF_040571325.1 of Kitasatospora sp. HUAS MG31. Taxonomy (GTDB): domain Bacteria; phylum Actinomycetota; class Actinomycetes; order Streptomycetales; family Streptomycetaceae; genus Kitasatospora; species Kitasatospora camelliae. Next base: position 149,574 of record NZ_CP159872.1, read on the forward strand.
CGCGTTGGAGACGACCGCCACCGCGCCGCGTGTACCGGGAAGCGGCTGGGCGTGCAGGAGGGCCGCCGTCTCCACCAGTTCGGCGATTCCGCGGGTCGCGGTGATGCCGGCCTGCCGGAACAGCGCCTCCCTCGTGACGGTCGGGGTGGCCGCCGCCGCGGTGTGCGAGGCTGCTCCGCGCCGACCGGCGGCCGAGCGCCCGGCATCCACCGTGAGCACGGGGATCGTCCTGGACACCCGCCGGGCCGTACGCGCGAAGGCGCGCGGACTGCCGAACGACTCCACGTGAAGCAGTGCCAGGTCGGTATGACCGTCGCTCTCCCACCACTGCAGCAGGTCATTGCCGCTGACGTCGTACTTGTCACCGAGGGAGACGAAGCTGGAGACGCCGATGCCGAGCCAGGCCAGGCGCTCCAGAAGCGCGATGCCCACACCGCCGGACTGCACCGCCACCCCGGCTGTGCCGGGTAGCGGGAAGGCCCCGCCGAACTCGGCGTCCAGCCGGACCTCCGGGTCCGTCTGCGCGATGCCGAGACTGTTCGGTCCGACCAGCCGCATCGAGTGGCGGCGGCAGGCGTGCATCAGCTGCCGGGCGGCATCGGCGCCCAGGCCCGAGGTCAGGACCACCAAGGCCCGCACCCCGGCTCGGCCGCACTCCTGCGCTGCGCTCGCCACCACGGCCGGCGGAACGGCCAGCACGGCCAGGTCAGGGACTCTGGGCAGGGCACCGAGGGCCGGGTAGGCGGGTTCGCCCGCGATCTGCTCGGCATAGGGATTAACGGCCCACACCTCGCCCGTGAAGCCGCCCTCACGGATCTTCCGCAGGACGGCCTGGCCGACCGAGCCCAGGCGGCGGGACGCGCCGACCACGGCCACCGAGCGCGGCCGGAGCAAAGCCGCCAGGCTTGCCACGTCGGCCGCCCGACCCCGCTCGTCGACAGCTTCGCGGTAGTGCTCGTCGCTCTCGTCCAGCGGGACCGTGACCTTGATCTCACCCTGGTCGAGGTGGCGGTGGACGGGCAGGCCCAGATCGGAGAAGACCCGGTGCACCGCACGGTTACCGGCGAGTGTGTCCGCCTCGATCGTGTGAATCCCGCGCTCGCGAGCCGCATGAACCAGGTGCTCGATGAGCAGCGTCCCCACCCCCCGGTGCTGCCAGGCGTCCGCGACGGCCACAGCCAGCTCGGCGGCGTCTTCATGCCCGGGCTCGCTCTCGTAGTCCGCCTCGCCGACCAGGTCGCCGCCCACCCACGCGCCGAGCGCGAGGAATCCCGGTCGGGGCGGCCCGCACAGCCGGTCCGCAGTCAGCTCGGGCGCGCGGCGGCTGGCGCCGAAGAAGCGCATCCGACGGCTCACGTCGGACATTCGCTCGGCGTGCAGGTCGAGCACCGCGTCGTGGTCCGCCGGGGCGAGCGGACGGATGAGGGCGGTGGTGCCGTCCGCGAGCAGTGCCTCGACGGCAGACGGCAGGTGCTGAACCGTGGACATCGTCGGCTCCCTCTCTCCGGCCGTGCAGGGGCTCACCTCCACCGTCGGTCCGGCTCCGGTCCCACGACAGGGCCGGTCGGCCCCGATGTCCGGCCGCTGAGTCCTGGAACCACCGCGCAGGGCCCTACGGACCCGACCGACCGGCCCGACCGGCCCTCACCCCTGGCCGGCGAGCGCCGGACGATGAAGGTGATGAGGCGCCGAGAGACAAGGTGAGCGACATGAGCAGGATGGACAGCGACCGGGCCGACTCCCGCCCGGCAGACCCGGGCGACACCGGCCGCAGGGTCGCACACCGCCGCGAACAGCTCGGACTCACCCGCGAGCAGGTCGCGGCCGCCGCCGACATGGACCCGGGCTACCTCGAGTACCTGGAGTCGAGCCCGGACGCCGTCGGAATCGAGACGCTCACCAGGCTCGCCGATGCGCTCGGAACCACCATCTCCCACCTCCTCGGCGGCGGTCGAGGATCGCCGCCAGGACGGAGGGGGCCCGCCGACCACCCGGTGGTGGAGGAACTGGCCCGCTGGGAGTGCTGGGCGAAGCTGTCGCCCGGAGGTGTGGGCCGGGTCGCCCTGTCGACGCCGGACGGTCCCCTCGCGCTGCCCGTCAACTATCGCGTGCTGGACGGCACGGTGCTCTACCGCACCACGGCGGAGAGCATCCTCGCCACAGTTGCGGGCAGCGGGGTCGCCTTCGAGGTCGACCAGCTCGACGAGGCGTTCAGCAGCGGCTGGAGTGTTCTGGTCACCGGTACGGCGGAGCAGGTCACCGACCCGGAGGCGGTCGGCTGGTTCGAGGAACACGCCGACCCCCGGCCCTGGGCAGGAGGGCACCGCGACACCTGGATGAGGATCAGGCCGACCGCTGTCACCGGACGCGTCATCCGCACCGCTGCCTGACCCCGCCGACTCGGGCGGACACCGCGAACGCACCGGTCGTCGTCGGCGGAGCACGATGAGGGCAAGAGGTGAGACGCCATGCGGCGGTGATTGTGTACGAGCGGTGAAGCAGCGGGGGCGCCGTCGTCGACCCGGATCGGCACGGTCGCACCGGGGGCGGTACCGCTCGACACTGCGACGACTCCGCTGTTCGGGTGCGCCGACGGATACTCCCGGGAGGCCTCGGCGTGGGCTGGCACAGACACTGTGCTGGCGAAGACACTCGCACCGGGTTGTCGACGGCGGCGGTGAGCAGGGTGGCGGTCACCCGGTGGCGCGCCGGCTGCCCGGCGTCGGCCTGTTCGCGGCCCGCGGGCCGACGAGGTCCGGGGGGCCGGCCGCCTGCGCGGTGCGGACTTGGTGGACACGGCGCGTGGCCGCCGTCTGTCGTAGTGCTGGCCGACTCACCCGGCGCGCGGCGGACCGGGCCTGCTCCGCCCGCTACGCCTCGGCGCGGGAGCGCATCTCACTCGCGACCTGGTGGGCCCAGCTCTGGATCTGCTCCGGGCTGCGGAAGTCTCCGCCCTTGCCATGCCGGACCAGTGAGCGGGCGATCCGGCCGGGTGTCCCCGCAGTGATGCTGCCTCCGAAGGTGACGTGCCCCTGCACGTGCAGACGCTCCATCTCCTTGGCCACACCACGCACGGGCGGGATGTCGTGCTGCTCGGCGGAGCTGTCCACCGGCCCGCTGCTGAACAGCCAGACCGGCCGTTCCGCCAGCGCCTCGGCATTGCGGTGGGCACAGCGGAGAGCGTCGCGGTGCCAGTGCCCGGCGTAGAGCGAACTGCCGAGGATCACGGCGTCGTATCCGGACACGTCACGGACGTCGGCCGCGGGGACGACGGCGGCCTCGAAGCCGTCCTGATCCAGTGTCCGGCCGATCTCGTCCGCAATGCCCGCCGTGGCGCCGTGCTTGCTGCCGTACGCGACCAGGATCTTCTGCTTCTTCATCGCGAGCCTCCGTCGAGCCCGTGCCGGTCTGCTCCGGACCGGCCGGCACATCCAGGATGCGGCGGCGCACACCCCCACACCAGGGCCGGTCGCCCCGCGTACGGGGGCGGTCGGCCCTCCTGCGGCAGGCCTGTGGCGCACTGTGATGGAGTCACGGAGATGCGAGCCGGGAGGCACGCCATGAAGGTGTTCGTCGGATATGCAAGTGCGCACGGCTCCACACGCGGTGTCGCGGAGCGCATCGCATCGGTGCTGAAGCGCCATGGCCATCAGGTCGTCGTCGGCCCCCTCGACCGGCACACCGACCCGAGAGGCTTCGCCGCCGCAGTGCTCGGCAGCGCGATCCACGACGGGAGGTGGCTGCCCGAGGCGGTGGAATCCCTCCGGCGTACCGCCGACGTGCTCGCCGGGTGCCAGGTCTGGGTCTACAGCGTGAGCCTGGTGGGCGAACGGACCAGCGCCTTCCGTCCGGGCGTCGCCCGGCGGCTGCGCGGTCTCAAGGCGAGGCGTGGGGCCGAGCTGCCGGCCGAGCTGCGGACGGCGCTCCAGCCGATCGGACAGCACGACTTCGCCGGTGCGGTGTCGCCGGAACACTGGCCGATCACCGGTCGGCTGGTCTTCCGCGCGATGGGAGGCCGGTACGGCGACCATCGCGACTGGTCCGAGATAGACGACTGGGCGGGCGGGATCGCCCGCGACCTCCTGGAGAGCACCGTTGAGTGACGCTCCGCTCCGGGTCGGCTCGGGCGCACGATGACCACCGGGCAGATCGCGTGCAGCGCGCACTACTGGCTCACCGAGCCGAGCAGGGCTCGGGCGAATGTGCCCCGGCCCCGACTGCCCACAGCGAGCAACCCGGTGGTGCGCCTGCGCTCCCGGACCGCGCGGACCATGACCACGCCGAGCCCGGTGACGCCGATCCCCAGACGGCCGCCACCTCGACGGATCCGGTCCGATCGACCTTGCGGACTCCGGTGGCGGCCGGCAGCGGGCGTTGTCCGTCCTGCGTCCGGGCGTCCATGGCCTTCTCCTCGCGAACGGCGCGGATGCCCCGATCTCCAGCCTCGCCGCAGCCTCCGGCACTTCCCAGGACCGATCGGCCCCGTCTGCGGGGCCGGACGGGAGCTTTCTCGCCTGTGTCGCCAGCTGGGCCGCGGGTCCCCGTCCCAGTGGCCCACCCGGCCCTGGTGCGAGGCCGGGCGGGCTGGTCAACTGGGGTGTACGGGTGGGCCGTCTGGGACGCCCGTACACACGAGACAACGGGAGGTCGCCATGAAGGCCAGCATCGGGGACCGGGTCATCGTGGAGGGCACCCGCCCAGGCACGCCGCGCCGCGACGGCCGGATCGTGGCTCTGCACCACGCGGACGGCAGCCCGCCCTATGACGTGCTCTGGTCCGACAACGGGCGGATCTCGCTGCTCTTCCCCGGTCCGGACGCCCACCTGCACCACTACCCGCACGGCGACCGCACGGAGAGTCCAAGCCGGGGCGACGCGCGATCGCTTCACACGTTCGCCGACTGAGAGTTGCGCTCCACTTCGACCCCTACCGCTGCGGGGGCTGATGCCCGCCATCCGGCCGAGCACGTCCTCCAATCTCCCGGCGGATCGCCGGGTCGTCCCGCAGCAGGTCGCTGCGGCGTCGGCGGCGATCCGCTGCTCGGCCTCGGCTGTGAGCGCCAGGACCTGGCGGACGCCGGCCTCTTCCAGCGGGGAGAGCACCACGCCCTCGGCTCCGGCGGCGGCGATCAACTCCCCGAGCACGGCCTCGGGTACGTCACGGTTGGTGAACGGACGGCGGCTGGAATGCCGGATCGCCGCGTACAGGTCCGGATCGAGCGCCGATGCCGGCTCGGAGAACTCAAGAACAGCGGCCAGCTCCGGCTCCGCCGGGTCAGGCAGCAGCCGCACCGCCGTTCCTCGGCCGAGGTGGCCGGCAGCCGTGCGCAGGTTGAACAGTGCGGCACCGACCGATATCCACCGGGCTCGCCCGTCCGGGTCGGTGACCGGGACGGCGCGGGCCGGACCGGGGTACACCTCGAGACCGCGCGCGTCCGCCGTGGGGCGGAAGCGCCACGGCTGGCTGTTGTGCAGCGAGGGTGTCGCTCCCCCGGCGGCGGCCAGCAGGCGGCACTCGGCAGGAGTCGGCGACGGCTGGGTCATTGCGGTCATCTCCTTGCTCCCCGGGCAGCGGCTCAAGGCGATGCAATGTTCGACGGGCCTGGTGTGCCACGGGTCGCGACGCCTGTCGGGAAGCTCAAGGCGCATAGGCCGGTCGGCCTTGACCTCTACGACCAGCATGTCCACATGTCCAACGGCACCGTACGACCATTCGCGGTGCCTTCGGGCTATGGCAGAACCCGTTCTGCGGCCCGAGCCGGGGACAGGCCGAGGGGCAGGTGGCCCCGTTCATCGTGGGCCCGTCGGCCCTCGCGGCCGATCGCTGCGGGACATACGGTTGCCGGTATGGGCATGGCGGCCGGCCACGGCTCGCCGACCCCGCACGGGTGGAGGAGAGCCATGACGTCCGCCAGCGAACGCCGTCCGATCGTGTTCGGCGCAGACGCCCTCGAACCGGAGCCCATGGCCCTGGCCTGGGCCGCCGACGAGGCCGACCGGCGCGGCCTGCCTCTGCGGCTGCTCCACGCCGTGCCGCCGGTCATTCACGCGCTGCGCGGCCACGAGGAGGTCGACCTCGCGGCCCGACGGAGAGCCGCACTGCGGGCGGTGTGGGTGTGGCAGTTCCAGCTGATCGCCCACGTCGACGAGGAGGGGGCCGTCCGGACGCTGCGGCGGCTGCTGGCCGAGACCACGGCCGGGCGGTCCATGTCCTCTCCCGACCTGGAGCTCACCCACGAGGTGATCCGCGGCCACCCGGTCAAGGAACTGGCCGAGGCCTCCGAGCACGCCCTGGCCGTCGTGGTGGGGCGTCGCGGCCGCGGCGGGTTCACCGGTATGCGGCTCGGCTCCGTTCCGCACGGGCTTCCGCACCGCGCCCACTGCCCGGTCGTCACGGTTCCCCGGCTCCCGTCCTGACCATGTCCTCCGAGGCAGCGGACACAATCCATCAGGCCAGGGAGGCCGCGGCGACCGACGGCCCGGACCCGCGCGAGCCGCTCGCCCTGCTCTTCCGCGATCTGCGGACCTCCCCGCGGGGCCTCACGGAACGTGAGGCCGCCCGCCGCCTGACGGTCTACGGACCCAACGCCCTCATTCGGCGCGGCGGACGGCGCTGGCCCCGGGAGCTGGCGCAGCAGTTCACCCACCCACTGGCACTGCTGCTGGCGTTCGCCGCGCTCCTGGCGGCCTTCAGCGGCGCCCTCGCGCTGGCGGTGGCGATCCTGGTGGTGATCCTGCTCAACGCGCTGCTCGCGTTCGTTCAGGAGCGACAGGCCGAGCAGGCCGTGGAAGCGCTTGCCGACTTCCTGCCCGAGCAGGCGACCGTGGTGCGCGCCGGCGTGCGTCGCCAGGTCACTGCGACCACGCTGGTGCCCGGTGACGTCCTGGTGATCGAGGAGGGTGACCAGGTCTCCGCCGACGCCCGCCTGCTGTCGGGCGGCGTGGAGGTCGACCTGTCCGCGCTGACCGGCGAGTCCGTCCCCGTGTTCCGCTCCGCCGAGTTCGCGGATGACTCCGGGCCCGTCCTGGGAGCGCGTGACCTGCTCTTCTCCGGCACCGCCTGTACGGGAGGACAGGCTCTGGCCGTGGTCACCGCCACCGGTATGCACACCGAGCTGGGCCGGATCGCGGCGCTGAGCCAGCGCACCCGGCGGGAGGAGAGCCCGCTGGAGCATCAGGTCAAGCGAGTCGCCCGGCTGATCGCCGTGATCGCCATCGGCGTGGGGGTCGCATTCCTGCCGATGGGCCTCGCCGCCGGGCTGTCCCTGGCGGCGGCGGTGTCCTTCGCGATCGGTCTGCTGGTCGCCAACGTGCCCGAGGGCCTGCTGCCGACCATCACCCTCGCCCTCGCCGCCGGGGTCCGCGACCTGGCCCGCCGCGGTGCCGTGGTCAAGCGGCTGTCCGCGGTGGAGACGCTGGGCTCGACCACGGTCATCTGCACCGACAAGACCGGAACGCTGACCGAGAACCGGATGCGCGTCACGGCTGTCTGGCTCGCCGCCGCTGAGCTCCCCCTCGACGGCGCTCCGCAGGCGCCCGCCGACCTGCTCCTGCTCGCCGACGCGGCCGCCACCTGCACCACGGCCGACCCGGAGGCCGGCCACGGCGACCCGACCGAACTCGCGCTGCTCGAGCTGGCCGCCCGTGTCGGCAGGGCCTGCCCGCCCGAGCAGCGAGAGCGTGAGCGCCGGGCGGTGTTCCGCTTCGACCCGCACGTCAAACTGATGACCACCGCCGACGAACGCGACGGCAGGATCGTCCTGCACAGCAAAGGCGCCCCGGAGGAGGTCCTCTCCCACGCCGTCACCCTGCTCGACCACGGCACCGAGCGTGCTCTCACCCCTGCCGACCGCACCGAGGTCGTGCACGCCGTCGGCCGACTGGCCGCGCGCGGGCTGCGGGTCCTCGCCGTGGCGCGGCGGCCGCTCGCTCCCGGGCAGCAGCCACCGGCCCGCCGCGAGGAGGCAGAGCAGCGGCTGTGTCTGATCGGCCTGGTCGCCATGGCCGACCCACCCCGGCCGGAGGTCGCCCGATCCATCGAACAGGCCCACCGCGCCGGGATCACCGTGCACGTCGTCACCGGTGACAACGGTCTGACAGCGGCCGCTGTCGCCGAGCAGGTCGGCATCGGCCACCGCGGCATGCGCATCGTCACCGGCACGGAGCTGGATGCGATGGGCGACGACCGGCTGGACGCGCTTCTCGGCCGCGGCGAGGAGGTGATCTTCGCGCGTACGTCGCCGGAGGCCAAGCTCCGGATCGCCGACGCTCTGCGCGCCGAGGGCCACACAGTGGCGATGACCGGGGACGGCGTCAACGACGCCCCCGCGCTGCGGCGGGCCGACATCGGTGTGGCGATGGGCCGCTCCGGTACGGACGTCGCCCGCGAAGCCGCGACGATGGTGCTGACGGACGACAACTTCGCCACCATCGTGGCGGCGGTGGAGATGGGTCGGCGGACCTACGAGAACATCCGCAAATTCATCGTCTACATCTTCAGCCACGCGGTCCCCGAGGTCGTCCCGTTCCTGGTGTTCGCGCTCGCGGGCGGCACCATTCCCCTGCCGCTGACGGTGATGCAGATCCTCGCCATCGACCTCGGCACCGACACCCTGCCGGCCCTCGCCCTCGGCCGGGAGAGGGCCGAGCCCGGGCTCATGGACCGTCCGCCCCGCCCGCGTGACGAGCGAGTGATCCGAGGGGCCATGCTGGCCCGCTCCTGGGGGTTCCTCGGACTGATCTCCGCCATCCTGATCATGGGCGGCTACTTCCTCACCCTCACCTCGGGCGGCTGGCACCCCGGCGACCCGACCGGCGCGGGCACCGCGCTGCACCTGACGTACCAGCAGGCGACCACCGTCGCCTGGCTCGGCATCGTCTTCTGCCAGATCGGCACCGCCTTCGCGGCCCGCACCGAACACGCCTCACTGCGCGCGATCGGTGTCCTCAGCAACCCGCAGCTGCTCGGCGGCATCGCCTTCTCACTGGCCTTCGCCGCCACGATCGTCTATGTCCCCGCCCTGCACCGGCTGTTCGGCACAGCGGCGCTCACTCCGGCGCAGCTCGCGATCGTCGTCCCCTTCCCGTTCGTCGTCTGGGGTGCGGACGAGCTGCGCCGGGCCCTGGTGCGGAGCCGTACTGCCGCGCTCCCGGTCCCGGTGCCGCCTGTGCCTGCCCCGGCCCCGCTGGTCCGGCCAGCTGCCGAGGAGCCCGGCCACCACCCGCTGACCGTCCTGCTCGCCCGCCACGGCTGGAACGCCCACCGCCTCGTCCACGCGCTGGGCGTCAGCGAGCACGCGGCGGCCGAGATCGTCGCCCACGCCCGCCGGATCGCCGCCGAGCACGGGCACCGGGTGCCCTGACATCGCCGGTCCCCTGACATCGCCGCCCCGCTCATGGCGCTCCCGCTCCTCACCGCCCCGGGGCGCCGGAGCCGACCGGGCCCTCCCGTTCCGACCGGCCGACCACGCGAGCCGCGGCGAAGGCGACCAACGCGTGGGTGAGGAGGCTGATCCACAGGATCTGGCCCGCGCGCAGCGGCAGCGCGAGGCCCATCAACGGGCGGCCCAGGCAGCGACTCGGGGACGGCTGCAACGGCAAGGCTGATCGCGGTGACCGCCATCGCCTCGGGCGCCTGGCCGCGCACCAACGCCAGCACGAACACCCGCCAGGCACAGACCGACCGTGACGAGCGCCAGCACCCGGCCCAGCCCGGCCAGACGGCGCTGCAGCGACGTCGGCGGGGACGATGGCTCCCTCGGCGAGGAGCAGGATGTCGCCGGGTACCACGGCGGCTGCCGCCACCTCCCGCTCCTCCCCGTCGGGCAGCACCCGCGCCGTGGGGGCGGAGAGCGCGGACAGCGCGGCCACCGCACTGGCCGCACGGATCTCCTGAACGACCCCCACCGTGGTGTTCACCAGGATGACCAGCCCGATCACGATCGCATCGGGATGGTCCCCGGTCGCCACGGTGAGGGCGACCGGGGCGAGCAGCATGTCACCGCTCGGCCTGTTGCCCCGGGAGGGCGCCGTCGGTCTGATCGCGGCCTCCCTGGTCGAGCCGGAACGGCGGATAGTCGTCGGTCATCAGGGCCGCGTATGCGGCGACCCTGAACACCCACCGGTTCAGGCCGACCAGCAGATCGAAGATGCCCGTGGGGTACCGGTCGGTGGCGGCCAGTGACACTCCCGCGTACAGCGTGAGTAGGCCGATGAGTCCGCCGCCCCAGATCTCGCGGAAGCCGCCCAGGAAGAATCCGACCACGAGGTAGTGCGGCAGTGCCAGCAGCCACCACTTCACCAGGACCAGCCCGCGGGAGAGCTGCTCGGGGTAGGCGATGTCCAGTCGTGCCGGGTAGTCGGGCTCCTCGCGGAGGCTGAACGGCGGGTAGCGGTCGGTGCCGAGGCCGCCGTACGAGTAGTAGGACACCCGCCAGGACCAGCGCAGCACGCCCACGTTGAAGTCGAAGATGCCACGTGGGTACCGGCCGGTGAACAGGATCGCGAAGAACGCGATCACGCTCAGCAGGATGAAGGCCAGCCAGAGGAAGCACAGGACGATCCAGTGCGGGATGACCAGGACCCACTTGACCAGCCAGAGCCACCGCGAGAGCGGCAGGTCCAGCCGGGCCTCCACCCGGACCGGCGATGGAACAGGCGCAGCCATAGCGATCACCTCCTGAACGACACGCCACGGAGGGGTGTGGCCAACCTTGGGCTGTGCCATGGGCTATCCCGGCGGGCGCGTTCTCGCACATCTCTCATGCTCGCCCAGACCCGGGACCCCCGCGAGGGCCGGACCGGCCCCGGAGGTGGGGGCCGGGCGGCCCTGGGGTTGCGGCACCCGGCGGTGCACGGTCGGATCAGGGGCGACCGCGTTGCTCCCGAGCCCAGAGCGGGGTACGACATGAACACCGCAGTTCCTCACGAGCGACGGATCGTCGTCGGCGTCGACGGCTCATCCCCGTCCAAGCGCGCACTGCGATGGGCCCTCGGACAGGCCGCCGCGACCGGCGCCCTGGTCGAGGCGGTGATCTGTTGGCGCTTCCCGAAGATCTACGGCTGGGCACCGGCATCGGTCGACCGCGAACTCGGGACGGTCGCCGGCAGGATGCTGGCACAGGCCATCGCTGAGATCACCACGGACGACGATCTGGTCGAGATCCGCCAGATCGTCGAGTCCGGCCACGCCGCGGAGGTCCTTCTCGAACGGGCGCACGGCGCTGAGCTTCTGGTCATCGGCAACCGCGGGCTCGGCGGCTTCGCCGGCACACTGCTGGGCTCAGTGGGCCAGCACTGCGTCCAGCAGGCCCCGTGCCCGGTTGTCGTCGTCCGCGGCGACCAGGCCTAACTAACCCGAGCCGACTGGACCCCCGGCGACCCGACCGAGCCCGGGCAACCCCTGCACCACGCCTCCCTCCCGGCGAGCGACCCGCTGTTCCTGCTGCCCTACCCCTTCATGGGGCGCCGACGAACTCCGCCGCTACCTGATCCGACGGCACAGCTCCCGTTCCCCCAACGGCGATAGCCTCGACGCCACACCCGTGCCGGAATCGCACGCACTTCATCGGACCGTCGCACCTGCGAGGGCCCGACCTGTCGAGCACACAACGGCTCAGTGCCGGCGAGGGCGCCGGGCAGGACCACGACCTCGGCGGACCACAGTGGGCCGAACGCTCCGGGTCGGTCTCGGCCAACCGCGTCGCCGGATGCCTCGGACTGGGAGCACCATCGAAGGGGGCGGGCCGCACCCGGCCTGCGGTGCGGTCGACTGGAATGACGGACAACCGGCCGACGATCCTTCGGAACGCATCAATCCGGCTCCCGCCGACAAGCCCCTGGAACCGGCCGCGGCAGACCCGCCGGCCATCGAACGAAAGCTGCCGGCCATGCGCTGGTCCCAGACGCACATCCCGACCCTCCGCGAGAACCCGGCGGAGGCCGACGCGCCGAGCCATCAGCTCCTGCTTCGCGCCGGATTCATCCGGCAGCTCATGGCGGGCCACTACTCGCTGCTGCCGCTCGCCGTCCGGGTACGGTCGAAGATCGTCACCGTCATCCGGGAGGAGATGACCGTCATCGGGGCGCAGGAGTTCTCCCTGCCGGCGATGCACCCGGCGCAGGTGTGGCGGCGCAGTGGCCGGTGGGACGCCATGGGGGAAGAGATGTTCCGTCTGAAGGACCGCAAGGGCGCCGAACTGACGCTGGGCATGACCCACGAGGAGATCTTCACGTCGCTCGCCACCGAGCTGAAGTCGTACCGTGAACTGCCGCAGACGTGGTACCAGTTCCAGACCAAGTTCCGCGATGAGCCCCGCGCCAAGGGCGGCTTGCTACGGACCCGGGAGTTCACCATGAAGGACTCCTACAGCTTCGACCTGACGCAGGAGGGCCTGGACCGGTCGTTCGACCTGCACCGTGAGGCCTACCTGCGGATCTTCGCGCGGCTGGGGATTCCCGCCGTCGCGGTGGAGGCGTCCAGCGGCAGCATGGGCGGGGCCACGTCGACGGAGTTCATGTGCCCGGCCGAGGCCGGTGAGGACTTCGTCGTGCACTGCCCTTCCTGCGGTTACGCGGCCAACAGCGAAAAGGCCACCTCCCGGCTCGCCGCGATCGCCGACGGTCCGGGCCTGCCCGCGCCGGAGCCGTTCGGCACCCCCGGTGTGCGGACGATCGACGACCTGGCCTCGCTCTTCGACGCGCCCGCCGAGCGCCAGGTGAAGACCCTGGTCTACGTCCTGGACGGGCAGCTCTCCCTCGTCCTCCTGCGCGGCGACCACGCGCTGGCCGAGCAGAAGCTCGCGGACGCCTGCGGGGTCGGCGTGGTCCGGCCCGCCCGGCCCGAGGAGATCCGAGAAACCCTCGGAGCCCTGCCGGGAAGCCTCGGCGCCGTCGGGGTGGCGTCGGTGACCATCCTGGCGGACGAGGCCCTGCGGGGCCGCAGGGCCATGTTCACCGGCGCCAACGAGGACGGTGTCCACCTGCGGGGCGTTGACGTGGAGCGGGACATCGCCGTCTCCAGGTGGACGGACCTACGCGAGGTCGCCTCGGGGGAGCCCTGCGTACGGTGCGGACAGCCGCTGCAGGTCCAGAAGACGATCGAGGTCGGCCACATCTTCAAACTCGGCTACAAGTACAGCGACGCCTTCGGCCTCACCGTCCTGGACACCGACGGCAGACCCAGGAAGGTCGTCATGGGCTGCTACGGCATCGGCATCGAGCGGTCGATGGCAGCCGCCGTCGAGTGCCACCACGACGACAAGGGCATCGTCTGGCCGATGGCCATCGCCCCCTTCGAGGCGGTCATCGTGGTGGCCCAGCCCGACGACGAGGCCACCGCCGCAGCCGGAGAGAAGGTCTACCGGCACCTGCTCGCCGCCGGGGTGGACACGATCATCGACGACCGCTCCGAGCGGGTCGGCGTCAAATTCCGGGACGCCGAACTCGTCGGCATCCCGCTGCGCGTCACCGTCGGCAAGCGCGGACTCGCCGACAGGGTGGTGGAGCTGACCGAACGGGCATCGGACGAGACCCCGGCGGATCCCACCGGAGGAGATCGCCGCCGAGGTACGCAGAACCGTCGATTCGGCCCTGCGGACCCGCGATCGGAGGCAGCAGACCGCTCCCCGCCCCTGATCACCAGCCCCCGACCGTCCACCACCTGCCCCGGTAGCCCCCGCTCGGCGAATCCCACCTGTGCCACCCGCGGCCGGGCACGCGCGGTCAGGCCCGTTCGGCGGCGGCCACGTGCTCCTTCACGGCCACGAAGCTGTCCGGCGCCACCGAGATCGAGTCGATCCCGGCACTCACCAGGAACCGGGTGAACGCCGGGTCGTCACTTGGCCTCTGGCCGCACAGGCCCACCGGGCGGCCGGCAGCGTGCGCCGTGGCGATCAGGGTCTCGATGCTCCGGGTGACGGCGGGATCGGTCTCGTCGAAGAGGTGCGCGAGGGCGTCGGAGTCACGGTCGACGCCCAGGGTGAGCTGGGTGAGGTCGTTGCTGCCGATGGAGAAGCCGTCGAACCGTTCGGAAAACTCCGCTGCGAGGATCACGTTGGCCGGGATCTCCGCCATCACGTACACCTTCAGCCCGTTGCCACCGCGGGGCAGGCCCTCGTCGGCCATCACCGCGAGCACCCGGTCGGCCTCCCCCGTGGTGCGGCAGAAGGGGATCATCACCACCACGTTGGTCAGGCCCATCTCGTCGCGGACCCGGCGCAGCGCCCGGCACTCCAGGGCGAAGCCCTCCCGGTATCCCTCACTGTAGTACCGGCTGGCGCCCCGCCAGCCGATCATCGGGTTGGCCTCGAGCGGTTCGAAGGGGCGCCCGCCCACCAGTTTGGCGTACTCGTTGGTCTTGAAGTCGCTGGTGCGCACGATCACCGGGTCCGGCCAGCGCGAGGCCGCGATCCGGGCGATGCCCTGGGCGAGGCGGTCCGTGAAGTACCGGGTGCGGTCCTCGTAGCCGTCGGTGAGTGCGTCGACGCGGCGCCGTTCCTCGGGGTCGAGGCGTTCGGGATGGATCAGTGCCATCGGGTGGGCCTTGACCTGGTGTGCGACGATGAACTCCATCCGGGCCAGCCCCACGCCGTCCGCCGGCAGTTGCCACCAGCGGGACGCGGCGGCCGGGTCGGCCAGATTCAGCATGACCCGGGTACGGGTCTTCGGCAGCCCGGCGAGGTCGATCTCGGACTGCTCGTAGTCGAGCAGTCCGGCATAGACGTGACCGTCCTCGCCCTCGGCGCAGCAGACGGTGACCTCCTGGCCGTTGTGCAGCAGCTCCGTCGCGTGGCCGGTTCCCACGATCGCGGGTACCCCGAGTTCGCGGCTGACGATGGCGGCGTGCGAGGTGCGCCCGCCGTGGTCGGTGACGATCGCGGCGGCCCGCTTCATGATGGGTTCCCAGTCCGGGTCGGTGATCCCGGTGACCAGCACGGCCCCGGCCGGGAAGCGTTCGAGCTCGACGGGTGTGGTCAGTGCGCAGACCGCGCCCACACCGATCGCCTCGCCGACTGCGGTCCCGTCGACGAGCGACTCCCCCGAGCCGGTCAGCCGGAAGCGGTGCAGCATCGTCGCGCGCCGCCGGGACACCACGGTCTCGGGACGGGCCTGGACGACGAAGATCTCGCCGGTCCGGCCGTCCTTGGCCCACTCGATGTCCATCGGGCAGCCGTAGTGCCGCTCGATGGCAACGCCCCAGCGTGCGAGAAGGCGCACCTCCGCGGCGTCCAGCACCCGGCGGACGCGCTCCTCGGCGCTGGTGTCCAGCGTACGGGTGAGGCCCCGGTCGGCGTAGACGGCCTTGCGGCGCTTGGCGCCGATCTCGGTGTGGATGACCGGGTCGAGTCCGGGGTTCTCCAGCAGCGGTTTGAAGACCAGATACTCGTCGGGGTCGACCTGCCCGCTGACCACCGTCTCGCCCAAGCCCCAGGCCGCGCTGACCACGACGGCGTCCGGGAAGCCGCTCTCGGTGTCGAGGGTGAACATCACCCCGGCCCCGGCCAGGTCGGAGCGGACCATCAGCTGGACGCCGACCGAGAGCGCCACGGCGAGCTGGTCGAAGCCCATCCGCTCGCGGTAGTCGATCGCCCGGTCGGTGAACAGGGAGGCGTAGCAGCGTCGGAAGGCGTCCAGCAGTGCCTCGCGGCCCCGGACGTTGAGGTAGGTGTCCTGCTGTCCCGCGAAACTCGCCTCCGGCAGGTCCTCGGCCGTGGCGCTGCTGCGCACCGCGACGTCCGGGTCCTCCCGGCCGGCCTCGCGTCCGAGCCCGGCATACGCCTCGGCCAACTCCTGCTCCAAGGCGGGCGGCAGTGGCGTGCCGAGCATCGCGGCCCGGATCGCTGCGCCCACCTCGTCGAGTGGCGCGCCGCCATTCAGCAGGGCGATCTGGTCGGTGATCCGCTGCCGGAGTCCGCCGGTGTCGAGGAACTCCCGGTAGGCGTCGGCGGTGCTCGCGAAGCCGTCCGGCACCCGGACACCGGCCGGGCCCAGGTTGACGATCATCTCCCCGAGCGAGGCGTTCTTTCCTCCGACGAGCCCGACGTCCGCTCGGCCGAGGTCGGAGAACCGGATCACACGGCGGATCGCGGGCATGGGTTCCTCCGCTGGTACGAGCGAGGCCGCGGCGGATGTGCTCTGGCGTCATGTCCGCACTGACGCGCTCCGGGCCGGGCCGCCGACCGGCAGGTCCAGTACACCTCGACCGTCCGCGCGGCGCGAGCCGACCCGATCGACGAGGGGCCGCCCGGGCCATCCGACCTCGGGCTTCCAACCCACCCCGTCACGGAGGTCTCGTTCATAGCTCGCCGGGCCCCGGACGGCGATGACCAGGACATCTGTCCAGCGGGAGCGGATCCGCGCGAGCCTCCAGGCCGTGACCGAACGGAACCCGAACATCAAGATCAGCGCGAAGGTTGCGAGCAACCGCGACATGATCCTGAAGAAGGACTTCGTGGCCGTCGCCGAGGCCGTACGCGACGTCGCCGGCCCTCACGCCTGACCGGGTATGCCCGCGCCACGGCCCACGCCGCCTCGTGGCGGCGTGGGCCCCGAACAGCCGCAGGCCCTTGGTGCCCTCTCCGGCGATCTTCTCAGCCCGTTACGGTTCGAACCGGTAGCCCATGCCGGGTTCGGTGATGAAGTGGCGCGGGTGCGAGGGGTCCACCTCCAGCTTGCGGCGCAGCTGCGCGAGGTAGACCCGCAGGTAGTTGGTCTCTTTGCGGTACGACGGACCCCAGACCTCCTGGAGCAGCTGGGTCTGTCCGACCAGCCGTCCGGCGTTGCGGACCAGGACCTCCAGCAGGTGCCACTCGGTCGGGGTGAGGCGGATGTCGGTGCCGTCGCGGTTGACCTTCTTGGCGGCCAGGTCGACGGTGAAGGTGGCGGTGGTGACCGGGGAGTCGTCCTCGCCGGCCACGGGTTCGGCACGGCGGACGGCGGCCCGCATCCGGGCGAGCAACTCGTCCATGCCAAAGGGCTTGGTGACGTAGTCGTCGGCGCCGGCGTCGAGGGCCTCGACCTTCTCGTCGGAGGCGTGCCGGGCGGACAGCACGATGATCGGGACGCGGGTCCAGCCGCGCAGTCCCTTGATCACCTCGACGCCGTCCATGTCGGGCAGGCCCAGGTCGAGCACCACCACGTCCGGTTGGCGGGCCGCGGCCAGCTCCAGCGCGCTCGTGCCGTCGTGGGCGGAGTCCACCTCGTACTTGCGGGCCTTGAGGTTGATCACCAGGGCGCGGACGATCTGGGGTTCGTCGTCCACGACGAGGACCCGGGTCATACGGGCTCCGCCTTTCGTCCAGGGTCGTTCCAGCCGGGGTCGTTCAGGTTGCGGTCGGCGTGGTGGCGATCGGGGCCGCTCGGCTGGCCGTCGGAGTCGCCGAGGTCGGGCAGGTTGACGGCGGGCAGCGAGACCACCATGGTCAGGCCGCCGCCGGGGGTGTCCTCGGCGGTGACGGTGCCGTCCATCGCCTCGGCGAAGCCGCGGGCGACCGCCAGGCCGAGGCCGACGCCGGCGCCGCGCGGGGCGTCGCCGTGCCGCTGGAACGGGGCGAAGATCCGCTCGCGGGCGTCCTCCGGGACTCCGGGGCCGCGGTCGACGATCCGCAGCTCCACTCTGGGCGGCTCGCCTGGCCGCAGCAGAGCGTCGGCCTTGATCAGCACCGGCACCCCGTCTGGGCTGTACTTCACGGCGTTTTCGACCAGGTTGGCGAGCGAACGTTCCAGCAGCCCGGCATCGGCGTGGATCATCGGCAGGCTTTCCGGTACGTCCAGTTGGACGGCGGAGGGCTCCACTCCGCCGAGCGCGTACGGGACGACCTCGTCCAGGTCGGTGGGCCTGATGAGCGGGGTGACGGTGCCGGTCTGCAGACGGCTCATGTCGAGCAGGTTGTTGATCAGGTGGTCGAGGCGGTCGGCACCAGTCTCGATGCCGGCCAGCAGCTCCGCCTCGTCTTCCTCGTCCCATTCCACGTCGACCGCGCGCAGCGAGGTGACGGCAGCTTTGATGCCGGCCAGCGGGGTGCGCAGGTCGTGCGATACGGCGGCGAGCAGGGCAGTGCGGATTCTGTTGCCCTCGGCCTGGCGCCGGGCGTCGGCCGCTTCCGCGGCGAGGCGCTCCCGCTCGGCCAGAACGGCTGCCTGGGCGGCGAACGCCCCGAGCAGTCGCCGGTCGGCGGCCGGCAGCATCCGGCCGGACAGCACCAGCGAGAGGGTGGTGCCGGCCGGAACGGCCACCTGGCCGTCGTCCGGGTGCTCCGGCGGGTGCGGGCCACTGACCGCCAGCGGATGCCACGGGTCGAACTCGTGCCGCCGCTCCAGCAGTGCCGCCGACTCCACCTGGAGGGTCTCCCGGACCTGGTCGAGCAGGGCAGCGAGGATCCCGTCGCCGCTGGGCGCGCCGCGTAGCACCGTTCCGGCGAGCACGCTGAGGGTCTGCGCCTCGGCCTGGCTGCGAGCGGCCTGGTGGCTGCGGCGAGCGGCGACGTCGACCACCGTGGCGACCGCGATGCCGACCGCCGTGAAGATGCCTACCGCGAGGATATTCTCCGGCTCGGAGATGGTGAAGGTGTGGAGCGGCGGGGCGAAGTAGTAGTTGAGCACCGTCGAGCCCACCAGGGCAGAGGCGATCGCCGGGAACAGGCCGCCGACCAGGGCGGCGCAGACCGTCAGCGACAGGAACAGCAGCATGTCGGTGGGCAGACCGACGCTGCGGAAGTGGGTGAGCAGCAGGGCGAGCAGCAGCGGTCCGAGGACCCCGATCAGCCAGCCGGCCACCGTCCGGGTGCGGCCCAGGTCGGTGACCCGGCGGATGGGAACCCGGCCGAGCCCGCGGGCGGCGTGTTCGTGGGTGACCATGTGGACGTCGATGTCGCCCGAGTCGCGGGTGACGGTGTAGCCGACGCCGGGGCCGTACAGGTATTGCCAGACCTTGCGGCGGCTGGTGCCGATCACGATCTGGGTGGCGTTGACGCCCCGGGCGAAGTCCAGCAGGCCGGCCGCCGGGTCGTCGCCGAGCACGGTGTGGAACGAGCCGCCGAGGTTCTCCAGCAATGCCCGTTGCTCGATCAGCGCCTGCGGGGAGCTGCCCGCCAGCCCGTCCGAGCGGGAGATGTGGACGGCCATCAGTTCGCCGCCGGAGGTACGGGCGGCGATGCGGGCGGCGCGGCGGATCAGCGTGGCGCCCTCGGGTCCGCCGGTCAGGCCGACCACGATCCGCTCGCGGGCCTGCCAGGTGCCCTTGATTCCCTGTTCGGCGCGGTAGCGCTGGAGGTACTCGTCGACCCGGTCGGCCGTCCACAGCAGCGCTAGCTCGCGCAGCGCGGTGAGGTTCCCGGGACGGAAGTAGTTGGCGAGGGCCGCGTCGATCTTCTCCGGACCGTACACGTTGCCGTGGGCGAGCCGGCGGCGCAGAGCCTGCGGGGACATGTCGACCAGCTCGATCTGGTCGGCGCGCCGGACCACCTCGTCCGGCACCGTCTCGCGCTGGCGCACGCCGGTGATCGCCTCCACCACGTCCCCGAGCGACTCCAGGTGCTGGATGTTGACCGTGGAGATCACGTCGATGCCGTCGGCCAGCAGCTCCTCCACGTCCTGCCAGCGCTTGGCGTTACGCGAACCCGGCACGTTGGTGTGCGCGAGCTCGTCCATCAGCGCGATGGCCGGTCGTCGGGCCAGTACGGCGTCCAGGTCCATCTCGGTGAACTCGGCGCCGCGGTGCGGCACGGTCCGACGTGGGACGGTCTCCAGCCCTTCCAACAGCTCGGCGGTGCGAGGCCGATTGTGGTGTTCCACGAAGCCGACCACCAGGTCGGCGCCGCGGCCCAGCCGGCGATGCGCCTCGGCCAGCATCGCGTACGTCTTGCCGACACCGGGGGCCGCTCCCAAGTAGATCCGCAGTCGGCCGCGGCCCGTGTGCACCATGCCTCCGAGACTACGGCCTCTTTTCTGAATATCGGCTGATCAGGCGAGGCGGTCCGTCCGGCTTAGCGCATCCTTGACGATCGAAAGGGGCGCTCGCGCCGCTACTCCGGTGCAGCACCGGCTGGCTCCCCGCAATCGCCGCCGGCGCCTGGTGGCTGGGCCGCCGCCGTGCCGAAGACGGCTGCGGCAGCGGCACCGGCGGGTGCGGCTACGGGCACCAGGAGGCTCAGGACCGCTGGAGATCACCCGCTCGCCCGCCGGCAAGGTCACCGATCGTGACC
Source organism: Kitasatospora sp. HUAS MG31 (assembly GCF_040571325.1). GTDB lineage: Bacteria > Actinomycetota > Actinomycetes > Streptomycetales > Streptomycetaceae > Kitasatospora > Kitasatospora camelliae. The sequence goes on from NZ_CP159872.1 coordinate 169,774, forward strand.
TTCCTGCGTTCCATCGCCTTGTTCGTCACCGCCGCCCTCTTCGAGATCGGTGGCGCCTGGCTGGTGTGGCAGGGCGTGCGCGAGCACAACGGCTGGGCCTGGGCCGGTGCCGGCGTCATCGCTCTCGGTATCTACGGCTTCAGGGGGTGCACGGTGCGCCCTGTGTGTCACGGGCCTCGCGGGTGTCCCACGAGCGGAGCAGCCGCCTGGGCCAGTCGAGTTCGCGCAGCATCGCCGGGCGGGGCACGACCAGGACCGGGCATGCGGCATGCCGGACGCAGAATCGAGTGACCGAGGGCCGCATACCGCGGCTCAGCCAGTTGCCGCTGCCCGCGCCGACCACGAGGAGGTTGTCGGGCCGGTCGGCCAGGGCGGCGAGTGCGGCGCCCGGTTCGGCGCGGATGAGTTCGGCGTGGAGCGGGACGGTCGGGCCGGCCGGGCCGAAGGCGTTGTCGAGGGCCGTGCGCAGCCGGTCTGCGGCGGCGGCTCGGACGGCGGCGAGCAGGGGCGGGCACGGGGAGCGGCGGTAGCCGTGCTCACCGCCGGGCGGCTGCCAGGCGAGTACGGCAAGAACCTTGGCGTTGCGACGGTGTGCCTCGTCTACGGCCCTGTGCAGCGCGGCCAGGCTGCCGAGCGAGCCGCTGATCCCGACCACGACTCGTGCCGGCCGCCGCTCGCGGCCCTCCGCGTGGATGTCCACGTTCCCCGAACCTCCGATGCTGTGTTGGGACCATCAGACCGCCGGAACCGGCATCGGTCGGCTGTTCTTGACGAGGTCCTTGCGGTGCGGAGGGTGATCTTTGCGGTCCTCTGACGGTGCGGCGCACGGCAGGCGTCGTCGCGGCGTGATCCGACCGAGCCGGCGACGGCTCGAACCCGTTGCCGAGCCGGGGTTTTGCGGTGAAGCGCCAAGGGCGGGAGAGGAGCTGCTTTTGTTCGACGAGGTCCGCGGCGAAGGCGAGTGCGCCGGTGGTCGCGGCGGGGTCAGCGGTACTCGCGCAGACGGGGACGGACGCCGAGGAGGGTCAGGGCGAGTACCGCGGCGAGGACGAGTGCGCCGGTGGTCGCGGTGGTGGCGCCCAGGTCGGCGTCGGTGTCGGCGACGGCCTGCTCGAAGGCGTGCTGGTTGATGGCGAGGACGTCGTCGAGGGCCGCGGTGAGGGCTGCGAAGTCGGCGTTGGACTGGCCGGCGGCGAGGCCGGTGTTGAAGGTGACGGCGTCCTTGAGGCGTCCCCGGTGGAGCAGGGCCCGCATGGCACGGTCGTCGCGCTGGTACTGCTGGTAGGCGGTGAGGAGCCGCTCGGCGGCGTCCTGCTCGCCGCCGAAGGTGATGTTGCCGAGCTCGGTACCGAGGTAGCCGGCGAACGGGACCTGGGTGCGGTCGGCGCGGTGCCGCTCGGCCGCCTTCGCCAGCCGGTCGTCGTAGGTGGTGAGCGTGGCACCGTCGAGGCGCGCGAAGGTCTGGGACTTGTCAAGGAAGCTCTGCTCGTACGCGGCGGCGCGGGCTGGGTCGGTGAGGTACCGGCTCTCGTCGGCGTTCATGTCGTAGGCGACGGCGCGGGCCCGGTTGAGCGCGATGACCGAGTCGTAGGCGTTGGACTTGGCGACGGTCAACTGATCCGCGGCGTGCGAGGCGAGTGTCAAGCCCGCGATCAGGCCGGCGGCCACGAGCAGGGTGGCGGCCGCGAGTGGCAGGTTGAGCAGGCGACGGAAGCGCAGGGTCAGGGTGCGCTGCAGCACGGCCAGGACAGCCAGGGCGAGCAGCCCGGTAGCGAGGATCCACCATCGGCCGTCGGCGAGCGCGTCGCGCCGCTCGGTGTGGGTGGCTTCGACGGTGGCGACGTTGGCGGCGGTGACCTGGTCGGCGGCGGGCAGCAGTTGCTGCCGCAGCAGGTCGGTGGCCTGCCGATAGGCGTCCAGCGCCTCCGCCGAGGGCTTTCCGGCCGGAGCGTGGGACTGTTCCGTCAGGAGCTGGGAGCGCGCCACCAGCGCCTCGTAGTGGCCGAGTTCACCGAGCACGGTCTGGACCGCCCGCTGCCCGGCCGGGTCGGCGGCGGTGGCTTCGGCGGCGCGCTGGAGGTCGGTGTCGGCCTGGGCGCGGCGCTGCTCGTAGGTTTCCAGGGTCTGCCGCCGCAGTGCCGTGTAGTCGGGGTCGGCGCCGAGCAGTAGCAGGTTGGCGGCCTGGGCGTCCATGTCGTTGAGCGCGAAGTACAGGTCGGCGGCCCGGGCGGCCTGGGGGCCGGAGCGGTGACCGATGGTGTCGGTACCGTCTCTCGCACCCGTCAGGACGGTGGCGGTGGTGGCGGCGAAGGCCAGCACGGTGGTGAGCGCGAGTGCGGTCAGCGTCCGGACCAGGCGCGGGGTGTTCCACCAGGCGCGGGTGAGGTGGGGCGGACGGCGCCGCACCGGGCCCGGGCGTGAGGTGCTCGCGTCCAGGCCTGTTGCCTGCGCTCCCCCCGCTTCCCAGGTGCGGGGGACGCGGGCCCCGGGTGCCGGGCCGGCCGTACCTCGGTTCGCCACCCCCGGCGAACCGCCTGTCTTTCCCGGTACGGCTGTTGTGCCCGATGTACCCGCTGTCATGGCCGCGCGTCCCCCTCCCCTTTTCACCTGGCCGCCGGTGGTTGATCGGTGAAGGTCTCCACCGGCGTGAAAGCGGTCCGTCTTCCCCCACGAAGTCGGAGCCGTTTCCTCGCAGCTGACGCTATGCCCGGGCCGGGGGAGAGCCCCGCCGTCCTAACGTTTCCTTTGCGCCGCGCGAAGGGGTCTTGACGGCACGTTGACGGGCCCGCTGGACCGTCACGGTTCGAAGCGGTAGCCGATGCCGGGTTCGGTGATCAGGTGACGGGGGCGGGTGGGGTCGGGTTCAAGCTTGCGCCGCAGGCCGGCGAGGTAGACCCGCAGATAGTTGCCGTGGCTCTCCGCGTCCGGGCCCCAGACCTCGCGCAGCATCTGCTTGCCGGGCACCAGACGGCCCGGGCTGGCCAGCAACAGCCGCATGATCTTCCATTCGGTGGGTGTGAGCCGGACCGGGCCGCCCGGGCCGGTGACGACGGCGGCGGCGAGGTCAACGGTGTGGTCGCCGACCGTGAACTGCGGCACGGCGGGCTCTCCCACGGGCCGGCGCATGACGGCCCGCAGGCGGGCGAGCAGTTCGTCCATGACGAAAGGCTTGGTCAGGTAGTCGTCGGCGCCCGCGTCCAGGGCCTGCACCTTCTCGTGGGCGTCGGTACGGCCGGAAAGGACGATGATGGGCACGGCGCTCCAGGCACGCAGCCCGCGGATGATGTCCATGCCGTCGAAGTCGGGCAGGCCGAGATCGAGCAGCACCGCGTCCGGCGGCGTGCGGCCGGCCACTTCCAGGGCCTCGGCCCCGGTTGCTGCTGTGAGCACCGAATAGCGACGGGCGTGCAGGTTGATCTTCAGCGCGCGCAGCATCTGCGGTTCGTCGTCCACGACCAGAATCTGCGTCACTCTCCCGGCCCGTTCTTGTCCGCCGCCAGGTCGTCCACGTTCATGTCGGCGTCGGACAGTTCGGCCGCTGGCAGGGTGAGCAGCATCGTCGTGCCGCCGCCCGGGGTGTCCTCCACCTCCAGGGAGCCGCCCATCGCCTCGGCGAGGCCGCGCGAGAGGGCGAGACCGAGGCCGACGCCGGTGGTGTTGTCGGTGTCGCCGAGGCGCTGGAACGGCAGGAAGACCCGATCGCGGTCGCCTGGCGGGATCCCCGGGCCGCGGTCGATCACCCGGATCTCGACCCGGTCGAGGTGGTGGCTGGCGGCGACCAGGACGGGCGCGCCGGGTGCGTTGTACCGAAGCGCGTTGGTGATGACGTTGGCCAGGACCCGCTCCAGCAGCGGCGGGTCGGCGAGCACGGGCGGTGCGGTGTCGAGGTCGAGCGGCTGGACGGGCGCGTAGGCGTCGAGCAGGGAGTCCAGGGCGCGGGGCAGCACCTCGTCCAGGTGTGTCGGCTCCAGGTGGAGGGTGAGGGCGCCGGCCTGGAGGCGGCTCATGTCGAGCAGGTTGTCGACCAGCCGGGTGAGCTTGACCAGCGACTCGTCCGCGGTGGCGAGGAGTTCGGCCTGGTCCTCGGGCGAGAACTCGACGTCGGGGCTGCGCAGCGAGCCGACCGAGGCGAGGGCGACGGCGAGCGGGGTGCGCAGGTCGTGGCTGACGGCGGCGAGGAGCGCGGTGCGCATCCGGTCCGCGGCCTTGATCGGCTCGACCTCGGCGGCGGCGGTGGCGAGCCGGTCGCGTTCCAGGGCGGAGGCGATGTGGGCGGCGAAGGCGGTGAGCACGCGCTGGTCGGCGGCGGGTAGGCGGCGCCCGGCCAGGACGAGCAGCCCGCCCGCCCCGACCGGCAGTTCGGTGACCGTGCGGTCCGGGGCCGGGTCACCCTCCGCGTCACTGCGGCCCAGTGCCTCACCGCTCACGCGGTCGAGCAGGGCGACCGAGTCCAGTGCGAAGGCGGTGCGGGTCTTGTCCAGCAGTGCGGGCAGCGCGTCCGCGCCTCGCAGGACGCTTCCGGCCAGCGTGGACAGTGTCTCGGCCTCGGCGGTCGCGCGGGCGGCCCGCTGGGTGAGCCGGGCGGCGTGGTCGACCACCGTGGAGACCGTCAGCGCGACCACCGCGAACACCAGCAGCGCGATGACGTTGTTGGGTTCGCCGATGGTGAAGGTGTGAACCGGAGGGATGAAGTAGAAGTTGAGCAGGAGCGAGGCGACGAGCGACGCCAGCAGGGCGGAGGTCGCCCCGCCGAGCAACGCCACGCCGACGACGCCCAGTTGGAAGATCAGCGCGTCCGTCGTCAGGTTGACCTGGCTGTGGAACTGGGAGAGCACCGCCGTCAGGACCGCGGGTACCGCGATGCCGGCGAGGATTCCCGCGACGGTGCGCCGCCGGGAGTGGCGCCGTCCGAGTGAGGGCAGCCGGCCGCGGCCGGTGAACTCGTGGGTGACCATGTGGACGTCGATGTCCTCGGAGCCGTCCACGGTGGTCTGTCCGGTGCCGGGTCCGGTCAGGAAGCGGTTCAGCCGCCCCCGGCGGCTCGTGCCCAGCACCAGCTGGGTGGCGTGGTGCGCCCGGGCGAACGCCAGCAGCGCGGTCGGAATGTCGTCGCCGACCACCACGTGGTAGCTGCCGCCGAGGGTCTCCACCAGCTGCCGCTGTTCGGCGAGGGCGCCCGGGGAGGCGCCCGCGAGACCGTCGCTGCGGCTGATGTGCACGGCGAGCAGTTCGCCGCCGGCCGTGCGGTCGGCGATGCGGGCGGCCCGGCGGACCAGGGTCTCGCCCTCGGGCCCGCCGGTGAGGGCGACCACGACGCGTTCGCGGGTCTCCCAGACCCGGTCGATGTTGTGGGTGGCCCGGTAGTCGCGCAAGCCCTCGTCGACCCGTCCGGCGACCCAGAGCAGGGCGAGTTCACGCAGTGCGGTGAGGTTGCCGACGCGGAAGTAGTTGGAGAGCGCGGCGTCCACCTTCTCCGCCTTGTAGACGTTGCCGTGGGCCATCCGGCGGCGCAGGGCCTGGGGGGCCATGTCGACCAGTTCGATCTGGTCCGCGCGGCGGACGACCTCGTCGGGGACGGTCTCACGCTGCGGGATGCCGGTGATCTTCTGGACCACGTCGTTGAGCGACTCGAGGTGCTGGACGTTGACCGTGGTGATGACATCGATGCCGGCGGCGAGCAGTTCCTCGATGTCCTGCCAGCGCTTGGCGTTGCGCCCGCCGGGGATGTTGGTGTGCGCAAGCTCGTCCACCAGGGCGACCTGCGGGCGGCGGGCGAGGACCGCGTCGAGGTCCATCTCCTGGAAGTCGCTGCCCCGATAGGTCCGGGTCAGGCGCGGTACCGTCTCCAGGCCCTGCAGCATGTTCTCGGTGTGCCGTCGGCTGTGGCACTCGATGTACCCGACGACCACGTCCGCGCCCCGGTCGAGCCGTCTGTGCGCCTCGTCGAGCATCCGGTAGGTCTTTCCGACGCCGGGGGCCGAACCGAGGTAGACCCTCAACTGCCCGCGGCGCGTGGTGGTGCCGGGGGTGAGGTCACGGGACATGGGCGCTGCTCTTTCCGTACGAAAGCGGCCGGGGAGGGGGCTGTCAGCGACAGCATCTGCGCGGATTCCGTTGTTCCGCTGGGCGGGTGCCGGCTGTGGTCCGAACGTGGCAGGCCGACCCGGGCGCGGGATCCACTTCCCTCGCCCGGGTCGGCCTGTCACCAGCCGGTCGTCTGCGGCATCACTTCTGCTCGCTGATCGCCTTGTTCAGCAGGACGACGTTGACGCCGTCCTGGCCGAGGAAGCCGAGCGGGCGGCCTTCGGTGTACTTGTCGATCAGCTGGTTCAGCGTGTCGGTGGACAGGCCGCGGGCCTTGGCGACCCGGCCCACCTGTTCCTTCGCGTAGGCGACGGAGATGTGCGGGTCGAGGCCGGAGCCGGAGGCGGTGACCGCGTCCACCGGGACGCTCGCCGGATCGACGCCGTCGAAGGCGGCGATAGCGGCGCGGCGGTCCTGAATCGTCTGGGTCAGCTTCTCGTCGTTGGGACCGAGGTTGGAGGCGCCGGAGGCCGTGGGGTCGTACGAGCCGGCGGAGAAGCGCGGTTGGAAGAACTTCGGGTCCGGCTGGGCCTCCTCGTCGGCGTTGTTCGGGTCCTTCTTCGGGAGGTTGTAGTTCTGGCCGAGGAGGCTGGAGCCGATCTCCTTGCCGTCGGACTTCACGATCGAGCCGTTGGCCTTGTCGGCGAAGGCGACCTGGCTGATGCCGGTGACCAGCAGTGGGTAGGCGATGCCGAGGATCACGGTCATCACCAGCAGCATCCGCAGCGCGGTGAGGTGGGTGCGCAGGAAAGTGGGCATGGGGGTTCTGGCCTCTCTCAGCTCAGGCCGGGGATGAACTGGACGATCAGGTCAATCGCCTTGATGCCGACGAACGGCACGATCAGGCCGCCGATCCCGTAGATCCCTATGTTCCGGGCCAGTAGTGAACTCGCTTCGGAGGGACGGTACTTGACGCCGCGCAGGGCGAGCGGGATCAGGCCGATGATGACCAGGGCGTTGAAGATGATCGCCGAGGTGATCGCGGAGGTCGGGCTGTGCAGGCCCATGATGTTGAGGTGCCGCAGGCCGGGATACACACCTGCGAACATCGCGGGGATGATCGCGAAGTACTTGGCGACGTCGTTGGCGATGGAGAAGGTGGTCAGCGCGCCGCGGGTGATCAGGAGCTGCTTGCCGATCTCGACGATCTCGATCAGCTTGGTGGGGTTGGAGTCCAGGTCCACCATGTTGCCGGCCTCCTTGGCCGCCATGGTGCCGGTGTTCATCGCCACACCCACGTCGGCCTGGGCGAGGGCCGGGGCGTCGTTGGTGCCGTCGCCGGTCATGGCGACCAGCTTCCCGCCCTCCTGCTCCTTCTTGATCAGGGCCATCTTGTCCTCGGGGGTGGCCTCGGCGAGGAAGTCGTCCACGCCGGCCTCCTCCGCGATCGCCTTGGCGGTCAGCGGGTTGTCGCCCGTGATCATGACGGTCTTGATGCCCATCCGGCGCAGCTCGTCGAACCGCTCCCGCATGCCTTCCTTGACGACGTCCTTGAGGTGGATGACGCCGAGCACCCGGGCGGAGGCCGAGCCGATCTTCGCGGCCACCACCAGCGGGGTGCCGCCGGCGGCGGAGATGCCGTCCACCAGGGTGGAGACCTCGTCGCTCACCGTACCGCCGTTGCCGGTCACCCAGTTGGAGACCGCACCGGCCGCGCCCTTGCGGACCTGGTGGACGCCGTCGGCCTCGTCCAGGTCGACGCCGGACATCCGGGTCTGCGCGGTGAACGGGACCCAGGTGGCGTGGGTCAACTCGCCCTGGGCGCGGGCCCGCAGGCCGTACGCGGTCTTGGCCAGGACGACGATGGAACGACCCTCGGGGGTCTCGTCCGCCAGCGAGGACAGCTGCGCCGCGTCGGCCAGCTCCTCGACGGTGGCACCGTTCGCAGGCAGGAACTCGGCGGCCTGGCGGTTGCCGAGGGTGATGGTGCCGGTCTTGTCGAGCAGCAGGGTGTTGACGTCACCGGCGGCCTCGACCGCCCGGCCGGACATCGCCAGGACGTTGCGCTGCACGAGGCGGTCCATACCCGCGATGCCGATCGCGGAGAGCAGCGCACCGATCGTCGTGGGGATCAGTGCCACGATCAGCGCGACCAGCACGATCATCGACTGCGGGGCGCCCGCGTACGTCGCCATCGGCTGCAGGGTCACGACCGCGATCAGGAAGACGATCGTCAGCGAGGCGAGCAGGATGTTGAGGGCGATCTCGTTCGGGGTCTTCTGCCGGGCGGCGCCCTCGACCAGGGCGATCATCCGGTCGATGAAGGACTTGCCGGGCTCCGAGGCGATCTTCACCACGATCCGGTCGGACAGCACCTTGGTGCCTCCGGTCACGGCCGAGCGGTCACCGCCCGACTCGCGGATCACCGGCGCGGACTCGCCGGTGATCGCCGACTCGTCCACCGAGGCGACACCCTCGACGACGTCGCCGTCCCCGGGGATGGTCTGACCGGCCTCCACGACGACGTGGTCGCCGAGCCGCAGCGCGGTGCCGGGGACCTCCTCCTCGGCCTGGGAGGCGGGCCAGTCGACCAGCCGGCGGGCCACCGACTCGGTCTTCGTCTTGCGCAGGGTGTCGGCCTGGGCCTTGCCGCGGCCCTCGGCCACGGCCTCGGCCAGATTGGCGAAGATCGTGGTCAGCCAGAGCCAGACGGTGATCGCCCAGGCGAAGACCGACGGGTCGGCGATCGCGGAGATCGTGGTGACGACCGAGCCGACCTCGACCACGAACATGACCGGGTTCTTGACCATGACGCGCGGGTCGAGCTTCTTCACTGCGTCCGGCAGGGACTTGGCGATCAGCTTCGGGTCGAGCAGACCGGCCGAGACTCTGTGCGGTGCCTGGCCGCCTTCGACCGGTGCGGGGGTAAGGGTGGTGGACATCAGTGGAGACCTTCCGCGATCGGCCCGAGTGCGAGAGCCGGGAAGTAGGTGAGGCCGACGACGATCAGGACGACGCCCGACAGCAGGCCGACGAACAGCGGCTTGTGGGTGGGCAGCGTGCCCGCGCTCGCGGGAACCGGCTGCTGCTGGGCGAGCGAACCCGCCAGCGCCAGGACGAACACCATCGGCAGGAACCGGCCGAAGACCATGCACAGGCCGAGCGCCGTGTCATACCACGGCGTGTTCACCGTGATGCCCGCGAACGCCGAACCGTTGTTGTTGCTCGCGGAGGTGAAGGCGTACAGCACCTCGGAGAAGCCGTGCGCACCGGAGTTGAGCATCCCGGCGCGCTCGCCCGGCAGCGCCATCGCGATACCGGTGCCGATGAGCACCAGGGCGGGGGTGGTGAGGATGTAGAGCGAGGCGAACTTCATCTCCCGGCCGCCGAGCTTCTTGCCCAGGTACTCCGGGGTGCGGCCGACCATCAGGCCCGCCACGAAGACCGCGACGATCGCGAGGATCAGCATGCCGTAGAGGCCGGAGCCGGTGCCGCCGGGTGCGATCTCGCCGAGCATCATGTTGAAGATCGTGATGCCGCCGCCGAAGGCGGAGTACGAGTCGTGGAAGGAGTCCACCGCACCGGTCGAGGTCAGTGTCGTCGACGCGGCGAACAGGGAGCTGGCCGCGATGCCGAAGCGCTGTTCCTTGCCCTCCATCGCGCCGCCGGCCGCCTGCATCGCGGTGCCCGCGTGCTGGTGCTCGGAGAAGGTGATCAGCGCGGCCGAGGCGACCCAGAACAGCGCCATGACGGCGACGATCGCGTAGCCCTGGCGGTTGTCGCCGACCATCTTGCCGAAGGTGCGCGGCAGCGAGAAGGAGATCACCAGCAGCAGGAAGATCTCCAGCCAGTTGGTGAAGCCGTTCGGGTTCTCGAAGGGGTGGGCCGAGTTGGCGTTGAAGAAGCCACCGCCGTTGGTGCCCAGCTCCTTGATGACCTCCTGGGAGGCCACCGGGCCGCCCGGTATCGACTGGGTGTCGCCGCCGAGGGTGGCGAGGTCGTGGAAGCCGTGGAAGTTCTGGATCACACCGTTGGCGACCAGCACCAGCGCGAAGACGATCGAGAGCGGCAGCAGCAGGCGCAGCACGATGCGCGTGAGGTCGACCCAGAAGTTGCCGACCCGGTCGGTGCGGTTGCGGGTGAACCCGCGGATCAGCGCGGCGACGATGGCGATGCCGACGGCCGCGGAGACGAAGTTCTGCACCGCCAGGCCGGCCATCTGCACCAGGTGGCCGAGCGCCGACTCACCGGAGTAGGACTGCCAGTTGGTGTTGGTGGTGAAGGAGATCGCGGTGTTCCACGCCTGGTGCGGAGCCATCTCCGGCATCCCCAGCGACAGGAACAGGTGCGTCTGGAGGCGGATCAGCCCGTACAGGAAGAGGATCGACAGCGCGGAGAAGGCCAGCACCGAGCGCAGGTAGACGGGCCAGCGCTGGTCGGCGTCAGCGTCGACGCCGACCAGTCTGTACAGGCCGCGTTCGATTCTCAGGTGCTTGGCGGAGGTGAGCAGGTGGGCGATGTAGTCGCCCAGGGGGCGGTAGCAGAGAGCCAGCGCGCCGACCAGGGCGAGGGCCTGCAGCCACCCGGCGAGAGTGGAGCTCATGATCAGAACTTCTCCGGGTAGATCAGCGCGACGACGAGGTAGCCGACGAGTGCGACGGCGACGATGAGACCTGCGATGTTCTCGGCGCTCACAGCTTCTCGACCCCCTTCGCGATGAGGGCGATGACGGCGAACACGGCGACCGTGACACCGACGAAGACGAGATCGAGCATGGGTGCTCCACCAACTGGTCGAAGGGGGCTGTCACCGCCGGAGATCCCCGGACGCTCCGGGCGGGGCCGGTGAAGGACCGGCGAGAGCAGCAAACCAGCCGGTCAGCGCCGTTCCCGGTTTCCTGACGCCCTCCATACGGGTGAACCACCAACATTGACGCCGCCTTGACGCCCGCGTCATTCGGCCGAGACCGAGGCTTGGCCGAAACGTGCCGACGCCCCGGGCAGTGGCGCTGTCCGGGGCATCGGGAACGGGGTCAGATCTTCTGCGGCTCGGGCACGTCCTTGACGGGCGCGGGCTCGCCCCGGCGCACGGCGCCGGGGGCGCGGCGGGCCGGCCGGTCGGCACGCGGCGCGGAGGCCAGCTGCCACGGCACGCTGATCACCATCACGCCGGGGGTGAACAGCAGCCGGGACTTCAGCCACAGCGCGGACTGGTTGTGCAGCAGGTGCTCCCACCAGTGGCCGACCACGTACTCGGGGATGAACACCGCGACCGCCTCGCGCGGGCTGGTGCGCCGGTACTCGCGGACGTAGTTCACGACCGGCTTGGTGATCTCGCGGTACGGCGAGTCCAGCACCTTCAGCGGGACCTGGATCTCGTAGGAGTCCCACTGCGCCTTGAGCTCGTCGGTGGCTTCCTTCTCCACCGCGACGGTGACCGCCTCCAGGGTGTCGGGGCGGAACGCCTGGGCGTAGCCCAGGGCGCGCAGGGTGGCCTTGTGCAGCTTGGAGACCAGCACCACGCCGTGCACCTTCGAGGGTTTTGCCGACTCCTCGCGTGGGTCCTCGATCGCCAGCTCGCTGGACACCGCGTCGTAGTGGCGGCGGATGCCGCGCATCATCAGCCACAGCAGGACGGCGGCGACCACGGCCAGCCAGGCGCCCTGGGTGAACTTGGTGATCAGCACGATCACCAGCACCAGCGCGGTGGTGACCGCGCCCAGCCCGTTGATGACCCGGGAGCGCTGGGCGGCGCCGCGCACGGCCGGGTCGGTCTCGGTGGCGAGCGCCCGGTTCCAGTGCCGGACCATGCCGATCTGGGACAGGGTGAAGGAGGTGAAGACGCCCAGGATATACAGGTGGATCAGGCTGGTGACGTCCGCCTGGTAGAACCACAGCAGGCCGCCGGCCACCACGGCCAGCGCGATGATGCCGTTGGAGAAGGCCAGCCGGTCGCCGCGGGTGTGCATCTGCCGCGGCAGGTAGCGGTGCTCGGCGAGGATCGAGGCGAGCAGCGGGAAGCCGTTGAAGGCGGTGTTCGCGGCCAGGATCAGGACCAGCGCGGTGACCGCCTGGATGAAGTAGAACAGTATGCTGTTGTCGCCGCCGAGGAAGGTCGAGGCGAGCTGGGCGATCACGGTCTGCTGGGTGTAGCTGTTGCAGTCGCCGGTGATGCCGGTCAGCTGGCAGGCGTTCTCGACGTAGTGGACGTGCGAGGTCATCGCCAGCACGGTGACACCGACGAACATCACCACGGCGGTGATGCCCATGACGGCCATGGTGGTCGCGGCGTTCTTCGCCTTCGGCGTGCGGAAGGCCGGCACGCCGTTGGAGATCGCCTCGACGCCGGTCAGCGCGGTGCAGCCGGAGGCGAAGGCTCGCAGGCCGAGAAGCAGCAGGCCGAGGCCGGCCAGGGTGTCCTTGTGGTCCTCCGGGGTGATGCCGAAGGCAGCGGTCGGGGCCTGCGGGTTGTCCCCGAAGACCACCCTGATCAGGCCGGTGACCACCATCAGCAGGATGCCGCCGATGAACAGGTACGTCGGAGCGGCGAACGCCTTCCCGGACTCCCGGACGCCGCGCAGGTTCATCGCCGCCAGCAGGACCACGAAGGCCAGCGCCAGCACGACCCGGTAGTCGGCGAGGCCGTTGAACGCGGAGATGATGTTGTCCACGCCCGAGGCGACCGAGACCGCGACGGTCATCACGTAGTCGACCAGCAGCGAGGCCGCGACCACCAGGCCGGAGTTGGCGCCGAGGTTCTTGGACACCACCTCGTACGAGCCGCCGCCGGACGGGTAGGCGTGCACGACCTGGCGGTAGGACATCACCACGACCGCCATCAGCGCGACGACGGCCGCGGCGATCCACGGCGTCAGGTACAGGAAGGCGGTGCCGCCCACGGTGAGGACGAGCAGGATCTCGCCGGTGGCGTAGGCGACCGAGGACAGCGGGTCGGAAGCGAAGATCGGCAGCGCCAGCCGCTTGGGGAGCAGCGTCTCGCCCAGCTCCTCGCTGCGCATGGCCTGGCCGATCACGAGGCGCTTGAGCGCCTGGGGCACGTTGAACACGTAAGCGAGAGTAGGGGCCGCGAGCGTTAAGACAATCAGCCCGAAAAGCTACCCCCGACGGGCCCCGCCCGTCGCAGGCTGCCGAATTTCCGCAGGTCATGCACCATCCCGCGACCCGAGGCAGGTCCACGCGAGGGCGCTAAGAGCATCCGTTAAGGAATCGTCAATATCAGCCCTCGAACTCCACCACTCGGAGCAATTCGGTCATATCGCCCACCGCACTACCGGGGCACGCGCAACCGCAGCCGGCAGACCACGGCCTCGGTGTCCCGGCGCAGTGCGCGGACGATGACCCCGCCGCGCTGGTTCTGCAGGGCCCGCTGCCAGATCCGGGCCGGCTCCACCTCCGGCACGAGGACGGTGATCCGGTCGTGGCAGCGGTCGGCGGCCAGCCGGTTGACGTAGCCGGCCAGCGGCGTGCCCAGGCGGCGGTGGCTGTCCGGGACCTCGACCAGCGGGACGCCGGGGCGCCACAGCTCCCAGTCGCGGCGCAGGGCCTCCGCGGCGCGGCGGTCCTCCTCGTCGGGTGCGGTGTGGACGACGGTGACGGCCAGCACCTCGTCGCCGGGGGAGGCCGCCGCGCACAGCGCCTCCCGGGTGAGGCGGGTGATCGCGTGGACGGGGACGACGACCAGCGAGCGCTGCGGTGCGACGGGCTCGGGGATCCGTCCGAGCTCCAGGCGTTCGCCGATCCGCCCGTACGCGCGGTGGACCGCCTCGAAGAGCAGGACCAGCAGCGGCAGGGCCAGGCAGATGCCCCAGGCGCCCTCGGTGAACTTGGTGCCCGCCACGACCAGGGAGGCGGTCGGAGGCGACCAGGAGCGCGGCCGAGACCACGGCGAGGAACAGGACGCCGTGCCGGTGGACCTGGCGGTCGGCGCGCAGCGCGAAGACGTGCGGCAGGTGGTTGTCGCGGGCCAGCAGGCGCAGCAGCACGGGCAGGCCGCCGAAGGAGGTGTTGGCGGCCAGCGCCAGCAGGATCACGGTGGCGAACTGCACCAGGTGGGTGCGCCTTGGCGACCGCGTAGGAGCCGCCGCCGTCCGGAAAGGCTGCGATCACCTGGCGGTAGGAGGCGACCAGCACCGCCAGCAGGACCGCGATCGCCACCGTCACCGGCAGCGTGAACCCGAGTCCGTACGAGCCGGCCGCGGCCAGCACCAGCACGATGGCCTCGGGGCCGTACGCCACCGAGGCCATCGCGTCCAGCGACAGGGCGGCCAGCCCGCCGAGTGCGGTCAGCCGGTGCCGTTCGTGGACGGCGGCGGTATCGGGGGGTTCCGTCGTGGACTGCTGCAGTCGGGCGGTGCCGGACATCGTGCTCGGGCCTCCGTGGGATGCGGTGTTCTCCGATCGTCCGGGCTCCCGGCGCGGGTGACCGGGCTGCCATACGGGACGTTGACGCCACGCAGCGGGCCTTTGATGCGACCTTGACGGGGCCCACACCACGGCCCCGGGTGCCGTCGCCGAGCGGCGGGCGGACGGCGGCCCCGGGGCCGTGGTGGTGCGTCACCCGGTGCCGGTGGCACGCGGCACCGGGTGGGTCGAGGGCGGCCTACTGGCCGGGCTTGCGGCCGTGGTTGGCCTTCTTCTTCCGGCGGGTCTTCTTCTTCCGGGCGCGCTTGGACACGCGGGCGCTCCTTTTGAGGGCGGAAGGGTCAGGTGGTGGCGGCGGTCAGCTGGTCGGCGAGCTTGACCAGGCGGCGCTGGGAGCGGTCCTCGTGGACGGCGACCGCGGTCGGGGCGATGTCACCGCCGTCGTAGTACTCGCCGTTGGTGAGCCGGAAGGCCGGCAGGCACAGGCGGACCACGGCGGCCGCGCCTTCGGCCGGCGGGGCGCCGACCCGGCCGTACAGCGGCAGGAGCGCGGTGTCGCACAGGCCCGGGTTGACGCTGACCGCGGTGATGTCCGAAC
Organism: Kitasatospora sp. HUAS MG31; assembly: GCF_040571325.1. GTDB lineage: Bacteria > Actinomycetota > Actinomycetes > Streptomycetales > Streptomycetaceae > Kitasatospora > Kitasatospora camelliae. Next base: position 184,777 of record NZ_CP159872.1, read on the forward strand.
CCTCGGGGGCCATCGCGAGGGTGCCCATGCTCAGTGCCAGCTGCGACTGCGCGTAGGCGGCGACGCGCGAGTACTTCTTGACCCGGTTCGGGTCGTTCCAGTTCATCGCGGCCGTGCGGTGCAGGGACGAGGAGACGTTGACGATCCGTCCGTCAGTGGCGGCGGACAGGGGTCCGCGCAGCAGGCGGGCGAGCAGGTGGGCGGCGAGGAAGTTGACCTGGAAGGAGATCTCGATGCCGTCATCGGTCAGGGTGCACCGCTCGGGCGCCATCACGGCCGCGTTGTTGACCAGCAGGTCGAGCGCCGGGAACGCCCGGGCGACGGTGTCCGCGAGCTGTCCGACCTCGGCCAGGCGGGTGAAATCGGCGGCGAACATGTGCAGCCTCTCGGCGGCGATACCGCGGGTGAGCAGCCGTTCGACGGCGTCCTCGCCCTCGCGGGCGGTACGGGCGTGGACGAGCACTGTGGCGCCGCGCTCGGCGAGGAGCCTGGCGGTGTCCCAGCCGATGCCGGACGAGGCGCCGGTGACCAGGGCGGTGCGGGCGGACAGGACTTCGGGCATGGTTCGGTCCCTGGGTAGGAAGGCACCCGGTGGGCCGCGGGCGTGCGTGAGCGCGACCGGGTGCCGGGTGTGCGGGAAGTGAGCAGCTAAGAGAACGGGCTCGGGCGGAGCGATGTCGGCGCTCGGGCCGGGCACGGCCGCAGGCGGGCCGCTGCTGCCGCCCGCCTGCGGGGCGCGATCGGGCGGGTTGCGGGGAGGCAGTCCCTACCGGATGGCGCAGGTGATGACCGCGGCACAGCCCAGCGCCCGCGGATGCGGCGGGCGGTCGTGGTGACGGGCCGGACGGTTCATGACGTTCATTCAAATCCATGGCGAAGAGCCGGACAAGCCAGGACCGCGGGTCCTGATGGATCCTTGACGACCGTCAACGCCGGCCGCTCGCGACCCTGTCGGGCACGCGGACGGCGTGGATGCGGATCCTCCGCCGGGGAAGCGCTGTGGGAAGCGAGGCCGCGAGGGCCACCGCGGCGAGCGCCAGGAGCCGTAGCGCGTCAATGCGCCCGGCCCAGCCCAGGGCCGCGTAGCGGTGGACGGCGAAGCCGTTGAAGAACAGCCAGCCGGCCAGTCCCACCAGTGGCGTGGCCGCCGGCCGGGACACCGCGCCGATCAGGGTGCAGAGCAGCGCGTAGGCGCCGAAGGCGAACCAGCCCGGGTTCAGCTCCCGTACCCAGCCGAGGGCCGGCGTGACGACGGCGCTCGCGGTCAGCGCGACGGCCAGGGACATGCCGACACCAAGGCGCTGAGCCGCCGGGTGGAACCACCGGCCACCGGGCCGGACGCGGTACATCCTCACCGGTGCTCTCCTCAGCGCTCGATCTCGTTCGGCCAGCACACACCGGGCGATCCGGGCAGGGCGGTCGCAGCCCCGGAGTGTCACCGGAACGGCCGCGCGCCGCTGTGCTGCCCGTCCAGCCAAGCCCGGGCTCTCGACGGTCGGACGCTTGTTGACGGATCCCTGACGCCGCTCGCCGGAATCCCTACGGTTTCTTGACGCCGGACGGGCCGGGCAGGAGAGCAGGGCCCTCTCGAATCAGACCAGGAACTGCACCACCAGCAGGTCGATCAGCTTGATGCCGATGAACGGCAGCACCAGTCCACCGAGGCCAAACACCCGCAGGTTGCGCGCGAGCAGCTGGGAGGCGGAGGCCGGCCGGTAGCGCACACCGCGCAGCGCGAGCGGGATCAGCGCGACGATGATCAGCGCGTTGGAGATGATCGCCGAGGTGATGGCGGAGGTCGGGCTGTGCAGCGCCATACTCGTCGTCTCCCCGGCCGAGCTGCTGGACTGCCTCGAGCTCGTGGCCGGCACCGGACCCCAGCCGCCGAGACCTCGGACCGGTCCCGGGCACCCGGGCACCAGGTTGATGGCCGCCCCGGTCGTCTGACGGCGCCCGCGGTCCGAGCCGGAGCGTGCCTTTCGCCGCGCCCCGGACACGGCCCTTCGGGTACCCGCGCTGTCACACGATGCTCAGGGCGTGCCGAGAGCAGCCTCCTCGCGGTCCAGGTCGTGCTGGAGGCGACGACGGGTGGTGTCGCTGATGCGGTGCTCGTCGTACAGCCGGTGCAGTTCGTTGTTCTGCACGGCGATGACCTCGTGGCGCAGCTGGCGGTAGGCGGCATCGGCGGTGCTGCCGTCCGGCGTCTCGGGGCTGCGGTCGAGGCGGGTGGTCAGGCCGCGCCGGACCCGGTCGATGGCGGTCTCCGGCGTTGTCTCCAGCGTCGCGAGGTGTTCGACGTGGTCGAGGCCCGCGCGATTGAGGGCGTCGCGGGCGTCGTCCTCTTCCCGGGCGGTGTGCTCGGGTTCGAGCGCGAGACCGGAGCGGTTGACCACCGCGGCCAGGGTGAGGCCTTGGACGACCAGGGTGAACACCACAACGGCAGTGGTCAGCACCAGGACCAGCGGCCGCCCGGTGAGCTTGGTGCCGTCGTCGGTGACGAGCGGGATGGACAGGGCGGCGGCCAGCGGCATCACGCCGCGGGTACCGGCCCAGGTCACGACCCCGGCGACCCGCCAGGACAGCCGGCCCCGGGTGGGCTTGACCGCCCGGGTCAGGGGCAGCGTGGAGAGCACCCGCACCGCGATCAGTACGGCCGCGAGTGCCAGTGCCTGGAGCGGCCACCAGCCGGTTCCGGCCGGCAGGTCCCGCACCAGCGTGGGCAGCTCAAGGCCGACGATGCTGAACACGACGCTCTCCAGCAGGAACACCACCACCGCGTACACGGCGTGCAGCTGAAGACGGATGTGCGCGTCGGTGAGCCGGTGGCCGGAGCGCCCCAGCAGCACGCCGGCGACTACCACCGAGGTGACACCGGAGGTGTGGACGGACTCGGCGAGCACGTACGCCGCGTACGGGGTGACCAGGGCGATGACGGTCTCCAGGACCGGGTCGGTGGTGCGGCGGCGCACCAGCCAAACCAGCCCGGCGACGGCTGCGCCGATCAGGCTTCCGCCGCCGCCGAGCAGCAGGAACTCCCCGCCCGCCGCCGGCACGCTGACCGTGGCCCCGACGGCCACCGCGATGCCGATGGCCACCTTGAACAGCACCAGCGAGGTTGCGTCGTTGAACAGGCTCTCCGCCTGCACGAGCACCTGCACCCGGCCGGGCAGCGCCAGCCGGCGCCCGAGGGCGGTCACCGCCACCGGGTCGGTACTCGACAGCACAGCCCCGAGCACGAACGCCATCGCGGGCGGCAACCCGGCGATCGCGACCGCCGCGAAGCCCACGGCGGCAGCGGAGGCGAAGACCAGGCCGAAGGAGAGGATCGTCACCGGCCTCCACACCGTCCGCAGGTCGCGCAGGGACAGTTCCTCGGCGGAGGCGTACAGCAGGGGTGGCAGCACGACCATGGCGATGGCCTGCGGGGGGATGTGCAGTGCGGGGACGCCGGGTATCAGCGCGACCGCGATGCCGGCCAGGACCAGTAGGGAGGGCGCGGGCACGCGCAGGCGTCGGGCGAAGGTGGCGACGACGGTGGCCAGCACCACCAGGACGAGAACGATCCCCACAATGCGCATCGGCGAAAAGACCCCATCCACGACGATCGGGGTCACCGCTGCCCGATCGCTGCGGTCATCCCCCGAGCCGACCAGGCTTCCCGGCACACCTGCGGTCATTTTATCGGGACTTTAGCGAGCACTGGCACAGCATTTTCGGCGACGCGCGGCCGTGGCGCCGCTCCTGCGGTCCGGACGAGGATGGAAGGTGCATATCGGAGAGCTCGGGCACCCCGTCGGCACTCCGGGCGGCGGGTCCGCGAACCGGCCCACTCGGGAGGAGGTGGCATGCCGCGCGGCCGTCTACGGATCTACCTCGGAGCAGCCCCCGGGGTGGGCAAGACGTACGACATGCTCAGTGAGGGGCAGCGCCGCGCAGGGCGGGGCACAGACGTGGTCATCGCGTTCATGGAGGACTACGGGCGGCCTCTGACCCGTCTGATGGCCGATGGGCTGGAGACCGTCCCGCGCAAGACCATGCCCTACCGGGGCACCTCCTTCACCGAAATGGACCTGGCCGCCGTCCTCGCCCGGCATCCCCAGCTGGCCCTGGTCGACGAGCTTGCCCACACCAATGTCCCGGGCTGCCGGAACACCAAGCGTTGGCAGGACGTGCAGGAGCTGCTGGACGCGGGCATCGACGTCATCTCCACCGTGAACATCCAGCACCTGGAGTCCCTCAACGACGTCGTCGAACAGATCACCGGCGTACGGCAGCACGAAACGGTGCCCGACGATGTGGTGCGCAGCGCCGACCAGATCGAGCTGGTCGACATGTCCGCCGAGGCACTGCGCCGCCGGATGGCCCACGGCAACATCTACCCGCCGGAGAAGATCGACGCCGCCCTCGCCCACTTCTTCCGCGCGGGCAACCTCACCGCGCTGCGAGAGATCGCCCTGCTCTGGGCCGCCGACCGGGTCGAGGAAGCCCTGCTGCGCTACCGCAAGGACCACGGCATTCAGCAGCCCTGGGGCGCACGGGAACGCGTGCTGGTCGCCCTGTCCGGCGGCCCGGAGGGCGAAACGCTGATCCGGCGGGCCAAGCGGACCGCCTCGCGCGGCGCGGGCGGAGAGTTCCTGGCCGTCCACGTCGCACGCGACGACGGCCTGGCCGGCCCCTCCGCGCGGCTGCTGGCCCGCCAGCGGACCCTGGCGGAAAGCCTCGGCGGCACCTGGCACACACTCAACGGCGACGACCCGGCCCAGACCGTCCTCGCCTTCGCCCGTGAGGTCGACGCCACCCAGATCGTCATCGGCGCCACCCGGCGCAGCCGCCTCAAGAGCCTGTTCGCCCGCGGCACCGGAGAGGCGATCATCGAGGGTTCCGGCGACGAGATCGACGTCTACGTCGTCACGCACTCCGAAGCCGCCCACGGCCGGCTCCTGCACCGCCGAGCCGGCGACGCGCGCGATGCCAGGTCCTGAGCGAAGACACACCCCTGCGGGACAACCCGCTCCCTGCCACAAGTCAAGGGAGACCTGCAGGTCTCACACGACGTTTCCCATCTGGTGGTCGCACGGTGGTCGCAGCGCCGCCGCACGCTGGGCAGTTGGGCTTGATCCGCTGTGACGGACACCCCTGATCAGGGGCTTCGGCCCCGGAGGGATGATGTCCATCATGGAGAGCGTGGGAAAGAAGAAGCCGCGTCCCAGGCGCTCGTTCACGCCGGAGTTCAAGGCGGAGATCGTTGACCTGTGCCGACGGGGTGACCGGTCGGTGGGTCAGGTCGCGAAGGACTTCGATCTGACCGAGACCGCGGTGCGGGACTGGGTGAAGCAGGCCGAGGTCGACGCCGGCCAGCGGGACGGTCTGACCAGCGACGAGCGCGAGGAGTTGGCCCGGCTGCGGCGGGAGAACCGCCGCCTGCGCGAAGACGTCGAGGTTCTCAAGCGGGCCACGGCTTTCTTCGCGACGGAGACCCGGTGACGGTGCACCCGTTCATCGAGGCGGAGAAGCAGGCAGGTCACAGCGTCAAGCGGGCGTGTGAACTGCTCAGGGTCTCCCGAGCCGCCTTCTACGCCCGTCGCAACGACGAGCCCGGCCCCCGCGCCGTCCGCGACGCCGAGCTGACCGTGAGGATCATCGAGATCCACGCGGACTCGCGGGGAAGCTACGGAGCCCCACGTGTCCACGCCGCCCTCCGGCGGGGCGGCGACCGGTGCGGCCGTCGCCGGATCGCCCGGCTGATGCGTGAGGCAGGGCTGCAGGGCCGTCACCGTCGTCGGCGCCAGCGCACCACGATCCCGGACCCGAACGCCGCCACCCGCCCGGACCTTGTCCTGCGCGACTTCGAGCCCGATCCGGACGCCCTGGATGCGCGCTGGTGCGGTGACATCACCTACATCCCAACGGACGAGGGCTGGCTCTACCTGGCGACCGTCATCGACATCGCCTCCCGCCGTGTCGTCGGCTGGGCAACCGCGGACCACCTACGGACCGAGCTGGTCGCCGATGCCCTGCGGGCCGCCTACCGAACCCGCCGTCCCGCCGGTCCGGTGATCTTTCACTCGGATCGTGGCTGCCAATACACCAGTCGTGAATTCGCTGATCTGGCAACGGAGTTCGGTGTCCGTCTGTCTGTCGGCAGCACCGGGCAGTGCTGGGACAACGCGCTCGCCGAGTCGTTCTTCGCCACTTTGAAGCGCGAGCTGATCGGCGAACGGCCGTGGCCCAGCCGGGTGGCTGCCCGATCGGCGATCTTCGAGTGGATCGAGGGCTGGTACAACATACGCAGGCTGCACAGCACCCTCGGCTACCGCAGTCCCGCCGACTACGAGACCGCCCTCGCAGCCTGACCAACACACCACCGGTGTCCGTCAAAGCGGAGCAAGCTCAAGTGAAGAACCCCCTCGCTCGCCATCTCGAGGTGATCACCATGCGTAGCACGCCCGTCCCCGAGCGAGGCCGCATCTACCAGCGCTGCGGTTGCCGCGACGCCCTGCGGCGTCAGCTCGGCACCGCCTGCCCGCGCCTTATCGACCCGGACCACGGCAGTTGGGTGTTCGCCGTCGACGCTCCCTCTCCCGACGGCCACCGCCGCACCCTGGCCCCCGCGGTGACCGCGAGCCTCGGCAGGGAGGTGGCGACCGAGGCGATGGAGCGCTTCACCGACACGCTCGACCCCTGGCGAGGCAAGTACCCCGACGTCGAGGTGGTGGCCTCCCTCCTGTCCGGCAGCACGGCCGCAACGCTCGTCGAGGCCACGGGCCGCCCGGATCTCCTGGTCGTCGGCCGCCGCAACCGCACCGGGGCTCTCGGCGCGCACCTGGGGCCGGTCGCCCAGGCGGCGGTCCACCACGTCCACAGCCCGCTTGCGGTGGTCCCCTTCGGCTGACGCCCTCCGTCGGTTGCCTTGCTCGCCTCGCCTCCGCTCAGTGTGGCCCGCGCCTCCAGGCCGAGCTGGCCGGACGGCGGCGCCCCCCTTCCGTCACCGCGCTGGTCCGGCTCGCCCGTCTCTACAGGGCTGCGATGACCGTCCGCCCGTGGCGTCCCGTCTCAGTGGTCGCCGTCACCGCACACTGAACGAGGCTGGACTCGCACCTCGCCGACCATCAACGCTCGCCATTGGCGGGTCGTACGTCCAGTCCCGCTCGCCGTCCTGACCGCGGTACTCGTCACGACTGACGCTGTACGCGCAGTGGGCGCGGCGACTGCTGTCAAGGGGCGCAGTCGCGGCAGATCAGCCGGCCCTGGTCGTCCGTGTGGGCGAGCTGGCTGCGGTGGTGGACCATGAAGCAGGTCGCACAGAAAACTCGTCCAGCTGTTGCGGCAGGACCTTGACGGTCAGCTCCTCCCCGGAGAGATCGGCGCCGGGGAGCTCGACGGTCTCGGTCTCCTCGGTTTCGTCCAGGCCAGCCGCGCCGGGCCGCCGCTCCTCACGGCGGGACCTCAGTTCTTCGAGGCTTTCCTCGTTGTCGTCCTCGGTGCGGCGCGGGGCGTCGTAGTCCGTGGCCACAGTGATTGCTCCTTGCGTCGGGTTGCAGAAGTCGCCTGACAAAACCGAGGTGGGCCGGGGCTCAAGCGGACGGGGCGCAAGCGGCGCCGTCATCCGTCGTGTCGACGGTCATCGAATGCGGTGTCCAGGTCGGGGGTGTCGGCAGGAGGGCTACCTCCGACGAGGCCGGTGACCGTGGTGTCGCAGACCGGGCCGGCTCGACCGCGCGGAAGCCGCCGAGCGCGCAGCCCGTGCCAGCCTGTGGTGTCCGGCGCGGTGGGGTCAGGCTCTCGGTTCCCCTCGGTGCCGCCCTCCGGCCCCGGCGCCCCAGTCTGGACGGCCGTCCACGCCAAAGCTGGCTCGCCCGGAGGCAGACGTGCCGAGCAGCACCGGCCTTGTGGAACGAAGGGAGGCAGCGCGGCCTGGCCAGCGTCCTTCCCGGGACCGGCCCTTGCGCATTTCGGCGTGCGGCCACCAAGGAGAGTTCGGCTCGTGTGCCGACGGAGACGCAGAGGCGCCCCGCACGCGGGTACGTGCGGGGCGCCCGCTCATGCGCTGCGGTCAGGCGGGGCGGATGTGCTCAGCCTGCGGGCCCTTCTGGCCCTGCACGACGTCGAAGGTCACCTTCTGGCCCTCCAGGAGTTCACGGAAGCCCTGGGCGTCGATGTTCGAGAAGTGGGCGAACACGTCGGGGCCGCCGCCGTCCTGCTCGATGAAGCCGAAGCCCTTTTCGGCGTTGAACCATTTCACAGTGCCGGTAGCCATGCGCTTCTCCTTCGTGGGAACTGACCGGGTCCCACTCGTGCGGGCCGGGAGGTGATCGCCCTGGTCCGGAGAGGCGTTGAACAGCAAGAACGCCCACGGCATGTAACCGCGGGCGAGAACTTCGGGACCACGACTGCTTGATCAAAACGTTACACCGCAGGGGACCCCGCAGCCAGGGAGCCGAACGGAAACACAGCGGCTCGACTGTGGCGCCCGTACGCGCTTCGGTCGGGTCGAGCCGCCAGCGTCCGCGCACACGAGCGGGACTCCCATGTTGAACGGATGCGGGGGCCTCGCACTGGCAGACCCTGGGAGAGGAGCCGATCTCGGGGGGAGCGATGACCAGTACCGGTGACTCACGAGAACCGAGTGCCATGGGTGCACATGTCGATCTCCGGCGCGCCACCCCTGGCGAACGTGGTCGCCGACACGGTCGGGCAGTCGTTCAGACTGATCGTCGTCCCTGGTCCTGGCGCGGCGGGGGACTATGTCTCACCCGCCGATCAGGTGGTCCCCACCGCTGGCAGGTGGACACATCGGCGTCGGTCGAAGAAGCCGCCCCACGGCCGGTTGCTCTCGCCAATGCCACTGCCAGCTCGGTGAAAGTGGAGCTCAGCGGTCGAGCCGCTGCCGTCGTCAAGGTCAATGCGCTGATCCGCGCCCGTTTCCGCGCCGGACCACCGACCGGGATTTTGCAGGCATTCGAGGTGTGGCCAGGGAGTCCGCCACTCCCCACGAGCCAGCCTGCCATGACCGAAGCGCCATGCGCTCGCGCTCGGCGCTGATCGTATCTCGCCGCAGTGTCGCGCGGGCAGACGGAAACCTGCAAGGTGGGCTCCCTTCGCCGGCATTGTCCGGATCAGGTGATGGAGGTCGCCTTCCGGTCTCACAGACCTTCCAGCCTCTCAGCCCGACCGCCGACAAACGCCCCGCGCGGAGCCTCCGCCCATCGCCCGGGGCCATCCGGTCGAACTCCCTCGCTCGCCCTGCAGGCCAAGTCCCACGATACTCGCGCCCCCGCCCGGCATCAGGGCCGAACGGCCCCATCAGTGCCCCAATGACCGGGGCTGAAGGGCGCCTGGGTGAATCCGCCGTGCCTTCGACTGCCCACTCGCGGTGGCCCCTTTGGCTGAGGTCCCACCGTCCCTGCGCGAGCGGGCGGAACGGGGCGGGAGCGCCACCGCCGGCCCCAGCGGACGGCGACGGCCGACTCGGCGGCGCCCACGGACCGCGTCCGACCGTCGCCTCGCCTTGGGTCGTGCGGCCCATGTTCCGACGTCGCGGCCCGGTTCACGCTGGAGGTGCGGGCTCCGGAGGAAGAGGGTGGTTCCCGTGGCGAATCTGGGTGTCGCGATCGTGCGGCACTACGAGCGCGGGGTGGTGTTCCGGCTGGGGCGGCTGCGCGGCGTGCGCGACCCCGGGATCCGTTTCATGATCCCGCTGGCGGACCGGATGTCGAAGGTCACCCTGCGGACGGTGACCATGCCGATCCCCTCCCAGCAGGTCATCACGCGCGACAACGTCTCCATCGGCGTCGCGGCGGTCGCCTACTTCCGCCGGGTGGACCCGGTGAAGTCGATCGTGGAGATCGAGGACGTGTCCAGCGCGATCGGGCAGATCGCCCAGACCACCGTCCGCAACGTGGTCGGCCGCTCCCTTCTGGACCAGGTGCTCACCGACACCGAGACCCTCAACGAACAGATCAAGGAGATCCTGGACGGCCTCACCCAGCAGTGGGGCGTCCTCGTCCTGGTGGTCGAGCTGAAGGACATCGAGCTCCCGCAGAGCATGCAGCGGGCGATGGCCAGGCAGGCCGAAGCCGAACGCGAGAAGCGCGCCAAGATCATCGCGGCCGAGGGCGAGGCCCTCAGCGCCGGCCGGCTCGCCGAGGCCGCCGACGTCATCGCCGACCACCCGATTGCCCTCCAACTGCGCAACCTGCAGATCCTCGCCGAGATCGCCGCCGAGAAGAACTCCACCATCGTCTTCCCGGCCCAGTTCCTGGAGAGCGCCCGGGCGCTCACCCGCTTCGTCGACCAGGAAAGCCGGTCCGCAACGAACGCGCCGGCGGCCGCCGCGCCGACAGGCCCAGACGGCGGTCAGGTCCCGAGACCCGACTGGCCCATCCCCCAGGACGAGACTCTCACCAATCCCCTGAAAGGACAGGTCCGGACATGAAGGACCCGACGACGAACGCACCGATGCGCACCAAGACGTGGACCCTGCGCCTGGACCTCTTCGAGGAAGGCGACCTCACCTGGGTGCACGCCGTCCTCGACACCGGCGACAACCGGCTCGAGAGCCGCACCGACGCCCACCGCAACCCGCACGACCCCCCGGCGCCGGAGATCGGCGACGAATACGCGGCCGGACGCGCCCTGGTCGACCTCGGCAACCAGCTGCTCCGTGCCAGCACGACCGATGCCGACGCCAACGAGCCTCCGGTGCAAGGCTGATCGCCACGGCGTTGGCCCGTCGGCAGCGGCCCGTCCGCTCGTCGCAGCGGCGTCCGACCTCGGAGGGAATGGTGTTCATGAAGCGCGCAGGCGGCGGGACTGCCGATCCCCACCGGGCCCGACTCAGAGACATCGGCCGACGAGTGGCCCGGCGCAGGCAAATGCTCGGTCTCACTCGCAGGGACCTGGCCGACCGGGCGGGCATGGCGCCGGGATACGTGGACTACGTGGAGTCGTCGTCCGGTGCCGTCGACACCGCGACTCTCATCCGGCTGGCTGCGGCACTCGGCGCGTCCGCCGGGGAACCGCTGGGCGGCGAGCCGGAGGTGCCGCCCAGCCGTGCCCCCTCAGCGCTACATCCCGTCCTAGAGGATCTTCCGGAGGAGGAGTGCTGGGCGAGGCTGGCGCCCGGCGGGATCGGCCGCATCGCGCTGTCGACCGGCAGCGGGCCCGTCGTGATGCCGGTCAACTACCGGCTCCACGACGGCACAGTGGTCTACCGCACCAGCCTCGGGAGCACCCCCGCGAGCGCGGCAGGTCACCGGGTCGCCTTCGAAGTGGACCACGCCGACGAGACGGAACGTGGCGGATGGAGCGTCATGGTGTCCGGCCTGGCGGTGCGTGTCGACGATCCGGAGGCCGTCGAGCTGCGCTGGCGGACGCCGCCGACGGGACAGCGAGGACCACGCGCGCCGCACCCTGGCGCCGGGCGATCAGGCACGCCGCGCGGGCGGTCGAACCGGTTGCGATGCCGTCGTCCACGACCACCGCCGTCCGGCCGCGGACCTCCGTCCGAGGGCGGTCACCCCGGTACCGTCGGGACCGGCGGTCCAGCTCCACCCGCTCGCGCTCCTCCACCTGCGCCAGCTCGTCGCCGGACGTCCGGGTGGAGCGCATCACCGCCTCGTTGACGACCTGTACCGCGCCCTCGCCGATCGCCCCCATGCCCAGCTCCGGCTGGAACGGGACGCCCAGTTTGCGCACCACGATGACGTCCAGCGGTGCGTCGAGCGCCTTCGCGACCTCGGCCGCCACCGGCACTCCGCCCCGGGGAAGACCGAGGACGACCACGTCCGCTCCGGCGAGGTGCTTCAGCCGCCCGGCCAGCCGGCGACCCGCATCCACACGGTCGACGAAATACATGACCCGACCCTCCTCCGGACAACCTGCGGGACCGCACGGGGCCGCGTCGCCCGTGTTCCACGATCCTCTGCTCAACGGACGCACGCGGACGGCGGCATCCCCGGCGGACAGTGACCCGTCGGTCCCTCCGATCGCGGGCCACGACGCACACGGACGTGCCACCGCAAAGGCATCGGAGGACGATGAAGGAACGGACCGGTTGGCCATCGCCGTCCCCTTCCAACCTGCCGGACCCGCTGTGCCGGCCGGCCCGCGCGCAGGTCGTATGCTGCCGGAGGTCGCCATGGACACCAGCCCCGCACACGGTTCACCCGGCACGGTGGTAGTCGGCGCCGATGGATCGGAGCACGCCCGCCGGGCCATGCTCTTCGCCCTCCACGAGGCGCAACTGCGCGGTGTCGGGGTGCGGGCCGTCTGTGCTTACGGCGGGGGACACGCCGAGCCGCCGGAGAAGGGCATGACGGGCTGGCACCGGGCGGGCGGGGAGCCGTCGCCGAACCTGCACGACGCCGTTTCGCGTGAGGTCGCGGACTCGGTCGAGGAGCTGCGCCGCCAGGTCGGCGAGCCGTTCGTCGAGGTCGAGGTCCACTGTGAGCGCGGACGGCCCGCGCAGGTGCTGCTTGACGCGAGCGGGGACGCGGGCCTGCTCGTCGTGGGCACCCGCGGTGCTGGCGTCTGGGGGCGGCTCGCACTCGGATCGACCTCCACGGAGGTGGTCCACCACGCCCATGTTCCCGTCGTCGTCGTGCCACCCGAAGGCGAGGCCACGCCCAAGTGAACCGGTGTGCCCGGCCCCGTGGACCTCCGCGTGCCCGGCCCCGTGGACCTCCCGGAGGAGAGCCATGCAGTACCGCACCGTGCAGGACGTGATGACCCGGGACGTGGTCGTCGCCCGTCGCGAGACGACGTTCAAGGAGATCGCCGGACTCTTCCACCGGAACGGCATCACCGCCGTGCCGGTCGTCGACGACCGGGGCCGCCCGGTCGGCATCGTGTCCGAGGCCGACCTGATCCGCAAGGAAGCCAGCCTGCTGGACGAAGGCCACCCGGTGTTCCGCTGGCTCCACCCGCACGAGCACTACCGCGCCGAGGGCGAGATCGCCGAGGAGATGATGACAAGCCCCGTCGTCACCGCACGCGCCGACTGGACCCTGGTCGAAGCCGCCCGGGTCATGCACCGCAAGAAGCTCAAGCGGCTGCCCGTGATCAACGAGGACGGCCAACTCAGCGGCATCGTCAGCCGCAGCGACCTGCTGCAGCCGTTCCTCCGCGATGACGCCTCGATCCGCGAGGAGATCACCCACGACCTCTTGCTCGACACGCTGTGGCTCCCCGCCGACGCTGTCCACGTCACCGTCGACGACGGCATCGTCGCCCTCACCGGCACGGTCGAACGCAAGAGCCTCATCCCCATCATCGAGGGCATGTGCCGCTCCCTCGACGGCGTGGTCGCCGTCCGCCAGACGCTCGGCACGAGTTCGACGACACCCACGTCGACGTGACGCAGCCTGCGGTGCGCGACATCGTCGGCCCGCACTCGGCATCCCTCCACTGACCGCCACCGTCCGGGACGGGCCGCCGGCCGGGAGGCGGGACGACCGTCCCCGGCATCTACTGGAGCTGAAGGCTGCCGCCGAACGAGGGGACCATTCGCTCATGGGATCCGCCGCCACGGCCGTCGGCCGGCCGAAGACGCTCTTCGACCGCAGCGCCGAATGGGACACACTGGCCACCTTCGCAAGCGACCCTCGGTCGGGGCCGGCCATCGGCATGGTGACCGGGCCCCGGGGCCAGGGGAAGAGCTACCTCCTCCAGGAACTGACCCGAGCCACCGACGGCTTCTACTTCGGTGCCCAGGAGGCTGCGGAGGCGGAATCGCTGCGCCAGCTAGCCGAGCAGCTCAGCCGCCACACCAGCGCAGCCTCCCCGCCCCGCTGGCGAGGCTGGGAGGACGCACTGGAGGCCGTACTGGCCCTCGGGGCGGACCGTCCTCTTCCGATCGTCCTCGACGGGTTCCCGGAGCTCGTACGGCAGAGCCCCGCTCTGCCAGCCGCCCTCCACACCGTCTGCCGCCGTCTGCGCGCCGCAGGCAAGCCGAACCGGGCCAGGGTGCTGCTGTGCGGCAGCGCCATGCCGGTGATGCACCGGCTGATCGACAGCGCACCGGCAACGGCCGACTTCCGGATCGAGATCCGGCGGCTCGACTACCGGCAAGGCGCCCGCCTGTGGGACATCGAGGATCCCCTCCTCGCCCTCCAGGTGTATGCCGTCGTCGGCTCCAACCCGGCCTTCCGCCACAACGTGGCGGGCGAGAACGCACCCGCGCACCGCGACGACTTCGACGCCTGGGTGTGCCGAACGGTCCTCAACCCCCGCCTGCCGCTTTTCTGGAGGGTGAGCCAGCTGATCGAACGAGAGCCGGAGGGCTGGGACCGAGCTCTGTGCCACTCCACCGTGGCCGCCCTCGCAGACGGCCGCACCACCGCCGGTGCCATCGCGGACTGGCTGGAACGCCCCGCGACCGACGTGCCCCGTATCCTGGCGCTGCTCGGGGACTGCGGCTTCGTGGAGAGCACGCCCGATGCTTTCAGCCCCGGCGTGACGCACCACCGCATCGCGGAGCCGCTGCTCGCCTTCGATCACGCCGTCATCCGACCCCACCGCGGCGAACTCGAGCGGCAGGAGGCGGACCGGGTCTGGTCCGCCACCCGCACGGCGTTCGAGGCGTCCCTCATGGAGCAGCAGTTCGCCCGGGCGTGCCGGGCGTGGGCGGTCGGCTTCGCCGCGTCGGACACCTTCGGCGCGGCTCCGGCCACGGCCTCGACCGGCTTCCTCCCGGCGGCCTCGGGACCGGTGCCGCTCGCTGCCGACGTAGTGGTCCGTGGTGAGGCGCACGGCCGCCCGGGGACGCTGCTGTCGGTCGGCAGGGCCCACTGGAACGAGGTGCTGGACGTGCAGCACCTCCACGAGGTCCAGCAGGTTGTGGCCGCACTCGCCGAACGCGGCGAGGACGTCAGTCGCACCCGGCCCGCCCTCTACAGCGCGGCTGGCTTCAGCCCCCGCCTGCGCGACGCCGAAGCCCACGGCGAGCTGATCCTCGTCGATCCCCGGCGCCTCTACAGCGGAGCCTAGGACGGGCTGACGTCACCGCTGGTACACCGCCCGAACCGTGCCTGCGCCTGGCCCTGCTGGGCGTGGGTGCCATGAGCTCCCCCCGCTTCGCGCCGCCTGGTCTCCTGCTGTGCTGCAGGCATGCCGTCGTGGCGTTCGCGGGCCCGGAGCCGAACCCCCGCCCCGCCTCGACGCGTGGCTCGTCACCGACGAGTAGGCGGAACTGCGCGCCGGCCTCCACGCGATGGCCGCCCCGTACGGGCTCGTTCCCCCACGCGGGGAACCTCGACCTGGACGCGATGGAGATCCGCGCCCACCCGGTTGTCCTGGTCCTCGGCTCGCAAGGGCTCGGCGCGGTCCGCGGCTACCTCCTCGGCTCGCTCGCCCTGCACACCGTCGCCCAGTCCGAGCGGCCCGTGGTCCTGGTCCGCGCGTACGAGCAGCCGGTCGGAACGAAGACCCCGGCCGCGCAGTCCGGCGCGATCGCCTTCGGTGTCAGCCCGAGAGGGGTACGACGGCGCCCTGGAGTTCGCCTTCGACGCGGCCGGCCGACGGGCCGCTCCCCTGCTCGCCGTCCACGCCGCGAGCCGCCGCCCGTCGGTGATCACGCGCGAGCACCCGCCGGAGGAGGCCGCCCGGGAGGCGGACCGGCGGGCGCTGGCCGCGGCGCTGCTGCCGTGGCGCGAGAGCTACCCCGACGTCCACGTCGTCGAGCATGTGAGTTCGGAGAGTCCCGCTCGCGCCGTGGTGGGCATCGCGGCCGGGGCAAGGCTCCTCGTGGTCGGGCGCGGCGGGTACCGCACGGGCCTGGCCCCGGATCGGCCCCGTCGCCCACGCTGCCATCCATCACACCGCCTGCCCCGTCGCCGTCATCCCTCACGACTGGCTCGGCATCAGCTCCGGTCCGCTACCCGATGAGCAGCGGTTGCCTGCGGGCCGGACCGTGGCACGCTCGTCTCCAGCGATTCTCTCCGGCAGCGGACGAGCGTGATCGCGCACCACCTGCGCAACCTCGAACTCGCCCGCCGCACCGTCGAACCCGCCCCGGCTGCCGCCGACACACCCGCCCACGCCCCCGTGCGTGCCGAGCCCGCCTCCTCAACCGCCTCGGGCAACATGTCGGGCGGAGCCCAGAAGGACGAACGACCGTCCACCCGAGCCGCGTCGGCCTGCAGGAAGCGGACCGCCCGGGCGCTTTCGCAGCACACCGAGAGGGCCGATGAACGGGCATCCGGGCTCATGCAGCAACAGAGGAAGGACTCTGTCCGCATCTCGCGGAACGCGATTGCGCGGTGCGCGGCGCCCCAACCTGCCGCTACTCCGCGTCTCCACCCGGAGTCCTCCTCAATTCCATTGTCCCACTTCGGGCGGAGGGATGGGGCGGGCCCGGGCGGCGCTCAGCCACCCTGATGTGGGCCGGTCGGCCCGGCGGCCGGGGTGTTCAGCTGCTGCGCCGGTGCCCATCGTCCGGCAGGCTGGTGGGGAGAGGACTCGCCGGGAGGTGGCGGTCGTGATCGCATCACTGACCGCGTCCTCGGACGGTACCTGCGCGGCCGCCACGACCGCTGGGACGTCACGCCCCTGCTGGAAGCCCTCGACAGGCTCGGCGAGGACATCGGGGACGTCGCCCTGACGCTGCGGCCCGCGCCCGCCGGACGCCTGCGCGTCACCATCGCATGCGAACTCGCGCCCGACAGACCTCCCGCGGACGCGACCAGGATGCGGTGACCACCGCAGGCCGTCGTACAGCACGGGCCCTGCCCACCGGATCACGGCGGGAAGCCGTACTCACCGTAGAGGCGGACGAACCTCGCCGGGATGAGCACCCGCTCCCGCTCCAGCCCCGAAGCCGTCCGCCGGAACGCCACGACGTCCTCCCGGCCACCCGGCCCGATCGGTTGGACGAGCCGGCCGCCAATCCGGAGCTGACCGGCGAGGAGCGGCGGGACTTCGGGATACGCGGCCGACACCAGGACGGCGTCGTAGGGGGCACTCCCGGGCACTCCCCCGCTGCCGTCCCCGACGAGCAGCTCGACGTTGCGCACGCCCAGCCGGTCGAGGTTCTCCCGTGCCTGATCGACCAAGTCCGGCCACCACTCGATGCTCACGACGTCGGCCGCCAGGTGCGCGAGCAGCACCGTCTGGAATCCGAGACCGGTGCCCACTTCGAGGACGTGCTCGTCACCGGAGAGAGCCAGCCCCTCGATCATGATTGCCGTCAGCGACGGCTGCGTGGTCACCAGCCCGTGCGCGATCGGAATGGGCCTGTCCAGGTTCGCCGCACCCGCCTGCTCGGCAGGGACGAAGCCGGCACGCGGAACCGCGCGGATCGCGCCGAGCAGCCGCTCGTCGCGGACACCGGCCGCGCGCACCGCGCGGACGAGGTCCTCCGGGCTGGCCACGCCCATCCTCGCTCCCGCCACGGACTCCGGGTCAGCCTTTGACGACGCCCAGCGGCACCAGGCGGGCGACGAGCCGGGCGAGGCCGGCGCCCTCGGTGACGGCGGCGACCGCATCGACGTCCTTGTACGCCTCCGGCGCCTCCTCGGCGAGGCCGCGCCACGAGGACGGACGCACCGCGATGCCGCTCGCCTCCAGCCGGTCGCGGAGCCGTTCGCCGCGCACCATCTTCAGCGCGTGGTGGCGACTCCAGACCCGGCCCGCGCCGTGGCAGGCGGAGTGGAAGGCGTCGTTGCCGGGCAGACCGACCATCACGTACGACGCGGTGCCCATCGTCCCGGGGACCAGCACCGGCTGACCCGCGTCTGTGAGGTCCGTGGGCAGGCTCGGGTCGCCGGGCGGCAGGGCCCTGGTGGCGCCCTTGCGGTGGACGCACAGCAGACGTTCCACGCCGTCCACCTCGTGGGTCTCGAGTTTGGCGGTGTTGTGGGAGATGTCGTAGACCAGCTCCAGTCCCGCCCCGGCAGCGGTGACGAAGGCGCGGCGGGCGGCCTCGGAGAGCAACTGCCGGTTGGCGCGTGCGTAGTTGGCGGCTGCGGCCATCGCGCCGAGGTAGTCACGGCCGGGCGGGGAGTCCACGGGCGTGCAGGCGAGCTGCCGGTCGGGGACGGAGATCCGGTAGCGGTGCATGGCCTGCTCCATGGTGCGGACGTGGTCGGTGCAGACCTGGTGACCGAGGCCCCGCGAGCCGCAGTGGATCATGACGCAGACCTGGCCGGTGTGCAGTCCGAAGGCGGCCGCGACATCCGGGTCGTAGACGTGGTCAATGGTCTGGACCTCAAAGGAAGTGGTTGCCGCTGCCGAGGCTGCCGACCTGGTGGAGGCCGCGTTCCACGGCCCGGCTGCTGACCTGTCCGGGGGCAGCGCCTTCCAGGACACCGAAGTCCTCGCAGCGGTCCAGGTCACGCGGCACTCCGTGGCCGTGCTCGACCGCGTAGCGGGCGCCGCCGACCAGCAGGTTGTCCATCTCCCCGGTGCCCGACAGCTTCCACAGGCCACCGCGTCCCATGCCGCGCGGGACAGCGGCGTCCAGGATGTCCATCAGGTGCCGCATCCGCTGGTGGCCGAGCACGTCGCGATCGATGCCGGCGGCCAGCAGCCGTACACCGCAGGAGATGTCGAACCCGACGCCGCCGGGTGAGACGACCCCTCCGTGGGCGGTGTCGGTGGCGGCCACTCCGCCGATCGGGAAGCCGTAGCCCCAGTGCACGTCGGGCATGGCGAACGAGGCCCGGACGATGCCGGGCAGCGTCGCCACGTTCGCCACCTGTTCCAGCGCCTTGTCGCCCGCTGCCTGCGGCAGCAGCTCCTTGGACGCGAACACCACCCCGGGCACCCGCATCAGGTCCCGCTGCTCGATGCGGAACCGGTACAGACTCTCCTCGACAAGCGTGATCTCCACGTTCCTCATCTCCAGTCGACCGTCAGCCGTCCGGCTCGCTCACCCACGTCGGTACCGAGCTCGGCGCAGGCAGTGGTGAACCGCTCGCGGATCCACTCCCACTCCTCGCCGCGGGCGAGCCTGGTGTGGCAGTAGTCGAGGTACAGGGGCACCGCCTCCAGCTGCACGGGCGCGAGTTGCGCGCCGTTCGGGCCGTCCAAAGTCACCAGGAACAACAGCCCGAGGTCGTTGTGCAGCGCCGGGTGGACGGCGTAGTCGTCGACGAAGTCGCCCATGTCGTACAGGATCCGGTCGGCGACGCCGTGGAAGACGTGGGCGGAGTGACCGGCGACCAGCGTCGCCCCGGCCGCCAGCAGTTGCGGGGCGGCGGCGGCCACGTGGGGCGGCGGCCGGGAGGTCATGTTGGGACCCCAGTGCGGGGTGACCAGCACGGCGTCCGCGCTTGCCACGGCCCGCCCGATCAGCTCGGTCAGCCAGCCGGGCACCCCCTCGTGAAGGTCTGCCCACGCCACGCCAGGATGGTCCTCGCCGGCCGCGTAGTCCTCCGGGTGGTCCGTGACGGCGACCACCGCCAGCCGCACCCCGCTTGCCTCCAACGCCGTGAAGTCCCGGGCCTCCCGTACGTTTCCCCCTGCGCCGACTGTGCGGATGCCGGCTCGTTCCAGGAGAGCGCGGGTGTCGACCAGGGCGTCGTTGCCGTAGTCCAGGGCATGGTTG
Organism: Kitasatospora sp. HUAS MG31; assembly: GCF_040571325.1. Taxonomy (GTDB): domain Bacteria; phylum Actinomycetota; class Actinomycetes; order Streptomycetales; family Streptomycetaceae; genus Kitasatospora; species Kitasatospora camelliae. The sequence continues at coordinate 204,323 of NZ_CP159872.1, forward strand.
TTGGCCAGCGTCACGCAGTCCACGCCCAGCTCGGCGAGCACCCTTGCTGCAGTGGGAGGGGCGCGGAAGAAGAACAGCTTGTACGGGTTCGGCCAGCGGTGCCCGCGGCTGGAGACACAGCACTCGAGGTTGAGCACGACGAGGTCGGCTTCCGCGAGTGTCTCCCGCACCTCGGTGGCCAGCAGCGTCTGCGTTGTCGGCGAGCGGCGCAGTTCCTCGGCGACGCCACGCCCGAGCATCGTGTCGCCGGCCAGTGCCACCGTGAGCGCCATCCTCCCGATCCGCTCCCACTCGTTGCATTCAGACGTCGAGCGTCACCTGGCAGGTCCAGCCTTCCAGGCCGCCGTCCAGGTGGAGGCCGTGCAGCGAGACGGCCTTGGGCACGGCCCCGACCAGCTCGGCGGTGTCGGCGTCCGCCATCCGGAAGCGCAGTGACAGGCTCCGGCCGTCTCCCGTGTCCTGGATCGTGTCCGCCTCCACGTCGAGCGGGATCTCACCGTCGACGTCCATCCGGTAGATGACCTCCTCGAGGACGGACACCAGCAGGTCCTCGTCGGTCGCCGCCGTGGCCGTGTGTTCCCGCTCCGCGACCGGCCGCGCCTTCGACGTGTCGGCGAAGCCCTCGACCACGGCGTGTACCGCTTCGCCGATGCAGCCCTCAGCCGTCGGCGACCATGCCTCCACCCGCATGTCCGCCGTGTGCGGCACGGTCCGGTGGCCGCTGTGTGCACGCTGCTGCCCGGTCACCCGCGACGGCTCTCCTCGTATCTCGCGTGCGGCCCGCTCTTCTGCGAGCCGCACATCCGCCTCACTCCTCCAGGCTCGTCCTGCGCTCCGCGGCGGGCAACCCCGTCCGGCCTTCCGCCGGCATCGGCTATGTCGGGCGCGGCTCCGCGGCCCGTGCCTTCGTTCGCGCCGCCCACTCGGGTACCGGCGAACCGTTCAGGATGCGGAGGTCCGGCGACGGGGCCAACCCTGGAAAGGGCGCGGCCCCTCGCGGGTCGGTGGATCGTCTCAGCCGGCCAGGGCGGTTGACGCAGTGGCTCAGTCCCTTGTGCCACGGAGGAGGTAGAAGTCATGAGCACCGCACGGGAGATCATGCACGCCGGGGCGACCTGCGTGCAGGAGAGCGAGACGATGGGCCCCTCGGCTGGGCTGTGAAGGCGCGACCGACTGCGAACGACCGGATGGCCGCCGCACCGCCGATCCTCGTTCTCGACGCCAGCCTGCTGGTCGGGATCGTCACCATGGGCGACATCGAGCGGATCGCCCGCCGCCGCCTGGCGGCGGCAAGTCGCGGCACCTGAGACGCAGAACGGACGGTCGAAGCCTGCTGCGGCCCGGCCGAGGACCGCTGGCCGGCTGGTTGAGGGGGCACCGGCGGGTGGCCGCACCTCGGCGGTGTCCTCCTCACCGCCCGCTGGCTAGGAGCCGCCGGTGATCTCGATCTTCCGGGCCGCCTTCTCGACAGCGCCGATCGGCGCCTTCACCGTCAACATGCCCTGGTCATAGGTCGCGCTGATGTCCTCCTCGTTCACGCCCTCGGGCAGCCGGATGCTGCGGGTGAAGGACCCGTAGCGGAACTCGCTGCGGTGCTTCTCCTTCTTCTCCTCGCTGCGCTCCGCGTGAACCGTCAGCACACCGCCCGCGACGGTGATCTCCACGTCCTTGGCGGGGTCGATACCCGGCAGTTCGGCCCTGACCACGTAGGCCCCCTCCTCCTCGGACTCCTCGACCCGGATCATGTGCTCACCCATCGGCATGCGCAGTTCCATTGGGAAGTCCTCGAACCACTCCGCGAACGGGGGCAACCAGTGCGCACGCCTGTGGAGCATCTCGCCGGCCATGTCCGATCCTCCTCACTCGTTCGAACACCTCCTCTCATCGTGCGGCGTCCGCCGCCGAGCCGCGATCGCACACCAGCGCAGCACGCCCGACGGTCCAGCCCGGAGGGGCAATTCACGGGAGCTGGCCCGGGGCGGGCGGTCCGGCCCCGTCGCGGCCGGGAGGGGATCGAACTAGCGTCGGTTGTATGGCGGTTCGCCATTGGCGTGGCCGTCGCCCGGGCCGTTACGGCAGCGAGTTCGGCCGAGCACGCAGGGCTCTGTAACCGGGTCTCGGGGTGGGCTGCCGGATCGGGTACCGGGATCCGCGGAGAGCTTTCGTTCCGCCCGAGGAGGACTCATATGACAACCGGAACCGAGATCGGCGCCGAGGTCCTGCGTGAGTTGCTCGCCGCACCTGGCCCCTTCCTGTCGGTCTACTTCGATCTCGACGTGCGCCCGGAGATGGGCCTGGACGCCGAGGAACGCTGGCAGGGGCTGTGCCGTGACCTCGCCGCCCACGGCGCCACGGGGGGCGACCTGGACGCGCTGACGCAGCGCTTCCTGTCCTCGCAGCCGGGCTCCGGCGTGCTCGCGGCCTTCGCCGCTGGCGGCGAGGTGAGGCTGTCCGCCGTGCTGCCCGGCTGCGAGCAGCGCGATCTCGCTGTGAGCGGCCCGCTGCCGCACCTGCTGCCGCTGCTGGGCTGGCGCCAGGACCACCCCGCCCACGTCGTCGCCGTCGTCGACCGCACTGGCGCGGACCTCCAGTTGTTCCCTGCTGGTGCCACCGAGGGCGCCCGCCGCACCGTCACCGGCCCCGACGACGAGATCGAGCGGAACCGGCCCGGCGGCACGTCCCAGATGCGCTACCAGCACCGGGCCGAGGATTCCTGGGAGCACAACGCCGGCAAGGTCGCCGAGGCCCTCGGCACCGCGCTCGCGGAGGTGGACGCGCATGTCCTGATGCTGGCCGGCGACGTCCGCGCCCGCCAGTACCTCACCAAACACCTGCCCGCCTGGATTCGTCACGATGTGTCGATCCACCCGGTCAGCGGCGGCCGCAGCCCCGACGGCTCCTGGCCGCAGCGCATGGTCCAGGTCGACGCCGAGACCCACAAGGCCGGGCAGGACGAGACCGCCGCCCTGCTCCACGCGTACGGCGAACAGCTCTCCCCACGCGGCCACGCCGTGGAGGGCATCTACGCCACTCTGCGCGCTCTCGCCGACGGACAGCTCCGCACCCTGCTGATCACCGACGACCCCGCCTCCCGCCGCACCGCTTGGTTCGGCCCCGGGCCCACCGACATCGCCGACGCCAGCACCGCGTTCACGGAGAGCACCAAGGGACTCGTCCGGGCCCCGCTGGCGGACGCCGCCGTCCGCGCCGCGCTGCTCACCGGTGCCGCTGTCCGGGTCCTGCGGCCCGGCACCACCGGCGCACCCGCCCAGGGAATCGGCGGCCTGACCCGCTATACACACATCCAGCCCTGACCACAGCCGTGAGCGGAGGGCATCCGATGGCAACCGATCCAGTGGCCAGCCAGACCCCCGAAGTCGAGCTCGAAGCGCAGGGCGACCTCCCGCCCGGCATGGCGGAACTCGCCCGCAACAAAGTGCTCACCCTCCTCGACGAGGTCCGCGATCCCGTCCTGTCGGTGCGGATCCGGCTCACCCGGATGCACAACCCCACCACCAAGCGGCCGTTCACCGCCCAGGCCAACCTCGACGTCAACGGCCGCCCCGCCCGCGCCCACGTCGCCGCCGAGTCCATGCCGGAGGCGATCGACCTGCTGCGCGACCGCCTCGCCCTGCAACTGGCTCGGCTGCGCAGGCACTGGGAGGCCCAGCGCGGCGGCATGCCAACTGCCGGCGCGCACGAGTGGCGGCACGGGGACGAGCCCACCCACCGGCCAGAACACTTTCCCCGCCCGCCGGAGGACCGCGAGATCATCCGGCACAAGTCCTTCTCCCTGGCCCGCGAGAGCGTCGACGAGGCCGCCTTCGAGATGGACAGCATGGACTACGGCTTCCACCTGTTCACCGAGATCAATACCGGCGAGGACAGCGTCCTCTACCGCGCCGCACCCACCGGCTACCGGCTCGCCCAGGTCCACTCCCACCCCGGAAAGCTCGGCACCACCGCCGTGACGCTGACCGTCAGCCCCGCCCCCGCACCCCGGATGAACTCCGCCACCGCGAAACGGCGCATGGACGAACTCGGGCAGCCGTTCGTGTTCTACACCGACGACGTCACCGGGCGCGGAAACGTCCTCTACCACCGCTACGACGGCCACTACGGCCTGATCACCCCCGCCGAATAGCCCAGCCGCCACCTCCTCGAAAGGGAACCCGCCATGACACCCGACACGACTGGCGACCCGCCGGGCGTAACCCTCCACCCGACCGGACGCGACCTCGAAAGCGCCGTCGAACGCGTCGAACTGCTCGAAGCCCAGGTTCAGGCCCTCGGCCAGGCCATCCGCGCCCTGATCCAGGGGCTCGAGGAAATCCCCGACCAGGAACCCGACCCCAAGCGGTCGGCCCGCGCCGCCCGCCTGGCCCACGAACTCCTGCTCGCCCAAGGACTTTGAACGCCCACCGGAGCGACCCGCGATGAAGCTGACCTTCCTCGGCCCGCTGTACGCCCGGCAGGGCCCCTTCGCCTGCGCCTACGTCGACACCTCGCGCGATCTCGACGACCCCGACCAAGCCATCGACCTGCGCCGACACCGCCTGGAGAGCCAACTGTCCGACCAGGGCGCCGACCTGGCCACCGTCGGTGCCGTCGTCCGAACGATCGGCACCGACCGCGACCTTCCGGGCCGGCACGGACAGGCCGTCTTCGCCGCGCACGGGCGTCTCGCCCTCGCCGAGGAGCTGCCCGAACCACCGCCCCGGGACACCGCCCGCCTCACGATGCTGCCCGACGCCATGCCCCTCGCCCTGCAGCACGCCCCCGACATCCCCTACGCGGCCGCCGCCGTGCACCGCGTCACCGAACCCGGCGGCGAGCTGGAGGCCGATCTGCAGGCCGGTCGATGGCCCACCGCCAAGGTCGCCCCGGGACACCGCTCCCGGCGCCGCGTGCCCGCGGACGAGTGGAGGCAGGCCTCCGCCGAGGTCGCCGTGCAACTCGCCGAGCTCGCCGACCGGACCGGCGCCGAGGCTGTCGACCTGTCGGGCGACCACTGGGCCCGCAACACCCTCGCCCGCGACCTGCCCAAGCGACTGCGTGATCGCGCCGTCGGCATCGACAGCAACGGCTGGGACGCTCGGCCCGAACGCGCCCTGCTGGAGGACGAACTCGGCTACCTCTTCCACGGCCGCCTCTCGGCCCACGACCAGTCCGGCGTCGACCGGTTCCTGGCGTGCCGCGCCCGCCGCAGCGGCGCGGTCGAGGGCCTCTCGGCCACCGTCACCGCCCTGCACCATGGCCAGGCCGAAGCCGTCCTGATCAACGACCCTTTCGACCTGCACCGGCGGCTGTGGGTCGGCCTCGCCCCCAAGCAGATCGGCCTCACCCAACGCGAGCTGCAATCCCTCGGCATCACAAAGCCCTGGGAGGAACCCGCCGATGCCGCCCTCATCCGCGCCATCGTCGGCACCGGCGCGGAACTCATCGTCGTCCCCCGCGACGAACTGCCCCTCCCGGACGGCATGGGAGCCCTGCTCCGCTACCCGGACGTCGCCGGGTGAACCGAGCGCAGTGATCCGGGCCGAGCCCGGGCACCGGCGACCCGCGTCGGTCCCGCAGCTGATCTGCGGGCGACACGGGTGTCCTTCCCCGTGGCGGAGCCTGCAAGGTGGGCTCCCTACGCCGGCATTGCCCGGATCAGGTCATGGAAGTCGCCGTCGGGGTCTCGTCGACCACCCTCCGGCCTCTCAGCCCGACCGTCGAGATCAGCCCCGAGCGGCGCAGTTGCCGTCCGGGGCCGCTCCGGCCGAGCTCCCTCGCTCGCCCTGCAGGCCAATTCCCACGCTACTCGCGCCCTGCCTCCGCGCCAGGGCCAACCGGCCCCTGCCCTCGAAGCCTCACGGCTTCGGCTGGCCCGGGCGTTGCTCGTACGGGTCGGCCGACATCGAGCCGGGCCAGAGTCTCCAGTGCTCCAGCCGGGCCAGCCGGTAGTCGAGCCGGTTCCTCAGCAGATCGATCGCCTCGTGTGTCGTCTCCGCCGCCACCCGTGCCCGTGCGGGCCTCCCGTTCACGTCCATGGTCGCCCGAGCGACCACCGACCGCTCTGCCTTCGGATCCCGCCCCTGTGTCAGCCGCACCCGCGCGGACAGCACCGACTCGCGCGCATGACGCGCGACGGCGAGCACCATCGTGCGCGCGTACTCAGCCGAATCCGGCGGCATCTCACCGCGGACCTCCACCTCGATCGTCGGCACGACCCGCGCAGGGCGAGGGTCCCTGCCGTCGCTCCGCCGTCTCGCGGTCCCGGCCATCGGCATCCGCTCCTCACCCGTCGAGGCTCGCGCCCGGGTCCAGGCCGCGCGTCCTCTCCACGACCGTGCTCCCGGCGGGCGCCCGGTCGACTGCGCTCCAGCCTCACGGCACGCCAGCTCCGTCACCGAGCGGCAGAACACGCAGCGCCGCACGCGGGCGGGCGGCACGCATCCAGCGACACCTCCACCGTCTCTCTCCGGGAAGCACCACACAACCCCGTGCGTACTGCGCAGCATCGCCAGCCGCAGCGTTGGGCTACGGCGCGGGTGAGGCGGCTGTGCGCTGCTCGAGCCGCTCCAGGTAGTCGTCGTAGCAGGCCACCACGTCGTCGAGATCCACCATCGGCGGCAGGTCGACGACGGGCTGCCGCTCAGCGAGGAACTCCGCCGTCTCCTCCACGAGCCGCTGCTCATCCGCCGCCGCGGCGTAAAGCTGCTAGGCGACCGCATTGCTGGCCCGGAAGCGCGACTCGATCACCTCCTCACCGGCATGTGCCCGCAGAAGGTACTCGTGATCACCCAACGGCTCGACCTCGAAGTGCTCTGACATGAGCGCTTCCTCACCACGCACCGTCTCGGCTCAGCACTGGGTGGGCTGACCACCGTTCCTGCCGGCGCGGCTCGACATCCACGATCCCGCTGCCGAGCGAACGCGACACGATCACGATGCGGCTACCCGCCCCGGCGAGCAGCGTGCCGCTGCGACGAGCACGCCGCACGGTCAGGAGCGCTGCCCCGCCACCGCCAGACGATGAAGGGGCAGCGCCGGAAGCGGTGGGAACGCCTTCGCACGGCCTCCGTGGTGTGTTCACGTCGACGGCTCCCCTCCGGATTCCGCACGCCTGGTTCCCGTCCCCGGCTCGTCGTCCGTCTCCGGCGCCGCGGGCAACTTCGCCTTCAGCCGCTTCAGCTCGTCCTCCACATCGCGGTCCGCGGTGATCCGCTCCAGCTCGATCCGGACCTCGTCCGTGCCCTTCGGCCCGACGCTCTCCAGGGCACCGGAGGCCATCAACTCATCCACCGCTGCCGAGCGGGCCTGCAGTTGCTCCGTCCGATCCGTGGCGCGCTGCACCGCCGCTCCGACGTCCCGAGCTCCCGCCCGATGCCGGACACCGTCTCGGCCACGCGTGTCTCCGCCTCCGCCCTTACTGTTCCCGAACGCCTTCTCCTCGGGCACGGGGACGTTGCCGCCCCATCCGGAGAACGGCGGCTCCCAGGCGAGGACGGCGTCCACCGCAGCGCCGGTCAGCTCCGCCTGCCGCACCGCCCAGCGCAGGGCCCGCCGGGACTGCTCGGATCCGTCAACCCCGGCAACGATCTTCTCGCGGGTCTGCCTGTCAACCATCACTCGCCATTCCGATCCCGGCCGAAGATCTCCTGGGCAGCCGCTCGCCAGGCGAGAGGATTGCCGTGCTCGAACGTGTTCTTCTGGCGGCGTCGACCGGATCCACCGGGTCCGCACGCTGACTCACGGGCTCCTGCCGCGATGAGCAGGCACCGTCTGCCGACTTCGTGCGTCAGCCCGTGTGCGTCCGCGGGTCCGCTGCTCCGACAGCTCGCAGCCGGTCCTCGATCCGGCCCCGGACCTCCTCCGTGAGGCGGCGCAGGCGCTCGGAGGTCGCGGCTCGCGGGGCGGCCGGGTCGACGAGGCCGCGGGCGGCTGCGGGGAGCTCTGCAAGGTCGAACTCGAAGGCCGCGCGAGCCTGGGCGAGCGAACGTGGCGGGACGGTGCGCTGTCCGTCCGCCATGACCCGCTCCAGCAGCGGGCTGGTCCCGCGTGGTGCGGGCTCGTCGCGCAATCCGATCGTGTCGGCGAACCCGGGCCCGCGGAAGACCTGCTTGGCGCCGGGTGCCGTCACCTTGGCTGCGGACAGCTTCATCATCGGCCGCCCGTCGTAGCTGACCAGCTTGTACGCGGCGTCCAGATAGGGCGCGTCGGCCGAGACCCCGACGAGCGTGCCGACGGCGAACAGGTCGATCGGTGCTCCGGACCGCACGAGAGCGTCGATGGCGTACTCGTCGAGGCCGCCGCTCGCGGTGATCCGCACCCTCGGCAGCCCGGCGGCGTCGAGGACCTTCCGAGCCAAGACGGCGAGGGCGCCGAGATCCCCGCTGTCGAGGCGGACCGCGCACCCGTCGTGAAGCCCCAGTTCCCGCAGGACGCGGGCCGCGACGGCGACCCCGGCACCGGTGTCGTAGGTGTCCACCAGGAACGTCACCGGACCCGGGTGGGCGCGGGCGAAGGCCCGGAACGCCTCCGCCTCGTCACCGAACGCCTCGACGTACGAGTGCGCCATCGTCCCGACCGCGCGCAGCCCGAACGTGTGCGCGGCGGACACGTTGCTGGTACCCGCGAAGCCGACCATGGCACCCAGCCGGGCGGCCTGCTCACCCGCCTGCAGCCCGTGAGTGCGCCTCAGCGAGAAGTCCACCACCGGACGGCCCCCCGACGCCAGCACGCAGCGAGCGGCCTTGGACGCCACAGCCGTCTGGTGGCACACCTGGTTGAGCAGGAACGACTCCACCATCTGCGCTTCCGGCAGCGGCGCGGTCACCTCCAGCAACGGCTCGCCGGCCAGGACGATCCGCCCCTCCGGCACCGCCCACACCTCCCCGCCGAAACCGAGCCCGAGCAGCGGCTCCAGGTCGTGGCACGGCCGGCCGAGCGCCGCGGCGAAGGCCTTCACGTCCTCCTGGTCGGCCCGCACCCGGGCAAGGTGGTCCAGGACCGGTTCCAGGCCCGCCGCGACCAGGAACCCGCGACCGGGCGGCAGCTTCCGCACGAACAGGCTGAACGTGGCGGGGGCGGTCATGCCCTCCGCCAGGTACGAGTGGGCCATCGTCACCTCGTACAGGTCAGTGATCCGGGCCTCTGACACACGGCACCTCCGGCGGAGCACCCACCCCACCAGGCTCCCACCATCCACCGGGCACGGCAGGACGCGGCTGCAGGGCCCTCGGCGAGGAGGCACGCCAAGCGGTTCGCGCCGGCCTCGGTGGCCAGCGGGTGCCGACTGGGCTCAGTCGGGAACCCGGGAATGTTCCGCTGGTTTACCGAGCGGCGTGGGCGGCGGCTCCGCGCCGAGAATGGCGAGCACGACCTTCCCGTCCACCGTCTCCTGCGCCATCAGCAGCCCGGCGAGTTCGTCGAGGTGCCTGCGGTAGGCGCGCAGGAGGTCGATCGCCCGCTTCTCGGCCTGTCGGAGCAGTCGCGCCACCTCTTCGTCGACCGTCCGCTGGGTCTGCTCGGAGTAGGGGCGGCGCAGCCGGTCGTCGAGGTTCTCGCCGAGGTACTGGGGGGTGCCAGCCGCGTAGCCGACGGGTCCCAGGGTGGTGGAGAGGCCGAACTCGCGGACCATGCGGGTGGCGACGACGGTGGCGTTGGCGAGGTCGTTGGCGGCACCGCTGGAGCCCTCGCCGAAGACAACCAGTTCGGCGGCCCGGCCACCGAGTTGGACGGTCAGCAGGTCCTGCAGGTAGCCCTGGCTGTAGAGATGCCGCTCGGCCTCGGGGAGTTGTTCGGTGGCGCCGAGGCTCACGCCGGCGGGCAGGATGGTGACCTTGGCGACCGGGTCCGCGTGCTCGCACAGCGCGGCCATCAGGGCGTGGCCGGACTCGTGGACGGCGACCGCGCGGCGTTCCTCCGGGAGCAGGGCGTTGGAAGGCTCCCGCCGGCCGAGAAGGATCCGGTCGCGGGCGGTGTCGAGGTCGTCAGCGGTGATGACGGTGCGCTCGGCCCGTACGGCGTTGATGGCGGCCTCGTTCACCAGGTTCGCCAGGTCCGCCCCGGAGAACCCCGGGGTGCCCCGGGCGATGCGGTCCAACTCGACGTCCTCGGCGAGCGTCTTGCCGTGGGCGTGGACGGCGAGGATCGCCGCGCGCTCGCCCTGGTTCGGCAGTGGCACGGTGACCTGGCGGTCGAACCGGCCCGGGCGCAGCAGGGCGGGGTCGAGGGCGTCGGGGCGGTTGGTCGCCGCGAGGACGACGATGCCGGTGGACTGGTCGAAGCCGTCCATCTCGGCGAGCAGCTGGTTGAGGGTCTGCTCCCGTTCGTCGTTCCCGCCGAGCCGCGCTCCGCCGCCGCGCCGGGCGCCGACGGCGTCGATCTCGTCGATGAAGATGATCGAGGGTGCCCGCTTGCGCGCCTCCTCGAAGAGGTCGCGGACGCGGGAGGCGCCGACCCCGACGAACATCTCGACGAACGCGGAGCCGGTCACCGACAGGAACGGCACTTCGGCCTCCCCGGCGACCGCGCGGGCCAGCAGCGTCTTGCCGGTCCCCGGCGGGCCGACCATGATCACCCCGCGCGGCCCCTTCGCGCCGGCGGCCGCGTACCGCTCGGGGCTGCGCAGGAAGTCGACGACCTCGCTGACCTCCTGTTTCACGCCCTGGTAGCCGGCGACGTCGGCGAAGCGGGTGTTCGGCCGCTCCGCTTCGATGATCTTCGCGCGGGACCGTCCGACCGCGCTCAGGCCGCCGCTCATCGCCCTGGTCGCCATCCGGCCGGACCAGAGGAACAGCCCCACGATGGCGATCAGCGGCAGGAAGACGAGCAGGGTGGTCAGAGCAGAGCTGCCGCTGGTGGTCTTCGCCGTGATCTCGACCTGCTGGGACTGCAGCTGCCGGGTGAGCCCGCTGCTGTCCAGTGCGGTCGGGATCTGGGTGGTGAACTTCGTGCCGTCCTTGAGGGTGCCGCTCACAGCGCCCTTGTCGGTGATCTCGACGGTTTTGACCTGGCCGGCGTTCACCCGGCCGGTGAAGTCCGTGTAGGTGTACCGGGTCCCCGTGCCGGACGGGGTCCGGGTCAGCAGGACGAACAGCATCGTCACGGCAATGGCGACCGGCAGGAGCCACCGCCGCCAATTCGGCGGCGGTGCCGTTGACGCGGGCTTCGGCGGGTCCGGCGGCGGCCCGGGCTTGGCCCGCCCGGTCGGATGCCGGGCGGGGAAGCGGCTGCGTGCGATCATCTCGTTCCTCCGTTTCCATCGTCCATCGCCGAGAAGAACCCGGGCAGGGCCGGTCGGTCCACCCACCCGGGCCCGCAGGGCCGGTACGCGAAAGGGAGAAGCAGCCGACCGACGCGTGGGCAGACCGCCCGCGCTGAACGGCCCGGGTGTCAGCGAGACCCTGGCCACAAGGCGCACCGGTCCGGCGCAGCCCGCGGGTGCGCCTTCGGGCAGATCGACTGCGGTACCGCGTACGGGAGCGCCGGTGGACACTGCGACGAGCGCCGCTCCGTCGGTCGTGGCGGGAGTGGACTCGGAAACCGCCGCCACCGGGATCGTCCGATACGCCGCCCGCAGGGCTGAACTCCGCCGCGTGCCGCTGTGCCTTGTCCGTTCCGCAGACCCGGCCGTGCTCGCCACGGGCCAGAGCGAACCAGAGCAGGCGAAGCAGGTGGCGGCCGGTGCGCTGGCCCCGTACGCGATGCTGGTCCGCTGGGAGTTCCCGCGGCTGCTCGTCCTGGAGCCAGCTCACCCGCCGACGCGGCAGGCCGACGGCTCGGATGCGCGAACCTCAGCCCCGTCACAGGCTGGAAGTACACCGATGTCGAGGAGGGTTTGCCATGAACCCGGACGGCTTCCACGAGGCCACGGTCAAGTTCACCGGCCAGGGAGCGATCACCGCGACCAACGAAGTGATCGACGACGCATGGAACCCGCTCCACCTGCAACTGGACGGCCCCTGGGTCCATCTCGTCAAGGACGACACCGCGCCGACGGCGACCGTCCACACCGTCCCCAGGGAAGCGATCCAGGCGATCACCTGGGATTGGTCCTCCACGCCCTCCACCCACCGGGTCGGCCGAACCGCCGCAGACTCATAGGTCGCCCCCCATGCAACCAGAGATCATCGTCGGGCTCGACGGAACCCCCGAGAGCATGTCCGCCGCTCACTGGGCAGCCCGCCAGGCGAAACGGCACGGGTTCGCGCTCCACCTGCTGCACGTATGGATCACCACGCCCGGAACAACGGTAGAGTCCCCAGACATGCCCCTGGAGACCGTCACGGCGCAGCGGCTCCTCGAGGACACGGAAGCGGACCTGCGGGAGCAGTACCGGTCGCACGGCGTCGAACGCCGGTCCCACGCTGCTTCGCGCACCCGCGTGATCCGGACCAGCCGCCGCTGAAGGACCCGGAGAAAGTAAGGAGATTGGGGATGGCTGCCGATCTGCTGCACGGACATCCGCACCGGCGGCCCCTGATCCTGCGCCCGTTCGAGCGCTGCCCCGTCGGGTCCCACCCCTCCCTGCGTGGGGACACCCACACCCTGCCGACCACTGTGCGGGCCGCAGAAGCGGCACGAGTCGCTGCTCCCCTCCAGGACGATGTCGGCCGGATCGCGCTTCACGCTCCGACACCGGACGGATCGATCATCGCCTCCACTCTCCCGACCGGCCGAGAGACGTCTGGCGGCGGAGGCAACGAGCCATTCCGCCAACATGCGGCGAGCGACGACGCGTGCACTGGCGCCGAGCAGACCGGACGCCGGGCGGTGGCTTCGGCGACAACGACCGCCGGGCCACTGCGATGAGCGCCGCCGAGGCGCCGGGCCGGCCCGCAGCGGGAAGCGGCGGGGAGAGCCCACCACCGGTCCTCACTCTCACGATGAACCCCACGGTCGACATCTGCTGCGACATCGACCACCTGGTGGCCATCGGCAAAACCCGCGCCCAGGTCAGGTACGTGGCCGCCGGCGGTGGAGGGATCAACGTCGCCCGCGGCGTGGCGCGGTTCGGGGGACGGGCAACCGCCGTCCACACGGCCGGCCAGGAGATCGGCCAGCGCCTGAACCGGCTACTGGACGAGGAGGGCATCGACCACCTCGCCTTCAGGATCACGGGTGAAACCCGCGAAGCGTTCGTGCTGTTCGAGACCGAGTCACGCCGCAGCTACCACATCGTGCCGCGCGGCCCACGACTCGACGACGACGAGGCACGGTACTGCCTGGACCTGCTGGAGCGGGCAGCGGGCGCCCACCGGTACGTCGTGGCCAGTGGCAGCCTGCCCGGCGGCCTGCGCGACGACTTCTACACGGCCGTCGCCCGCCGGGTCAGGAGAGCCGGCTCCAGACTGTTGCTGGACACCTCGGGACCGGCCCTGCGCGAGTCGCTGCACGAGGCCGTCTTCCTGCGCAGATGCAACCGCAGCGAGGCCTCGTATCTCGTCGGCCGGGCCGTGCACACCTTCGACGACGCCCGCACTGTCAACGAGCAACTGCTCGCCGCCGGCGCGGCCGAGATCGCCATCACCACCCTGGGGGAACTCGGCGCGCTGTGCTCCACCGGTCAGGGGCACATGGAGCTGCATGCACCGCCACTGCCCGGAGAGCCCCTCAGCGACGCCGGGGCCGGGGACGGCATGATCGCCGCGATCGTCACCCGGTTGGCCGAGGGTGACGACCCGGTCGACGCCTGCGCACTCGGGGTCGCCGCGGCTGCCGCATCGATGCTCACCCCCGGCACCGAACCGTGCGACCGGGAGGTGGCCGAGTCGCTCCGCCCCGCGGTGCGGATCAACCGGCTTGCAGGCTGAACCGCCCACCGGGACCCGTTCCGCCACCGGGTACGCCACCTGGCAAGCACCGACGCGTCCGTGTGCCTCCCATCCGGACCGCCGCGGCTGCGCACGCGAGGCCACCCGGGCGCGACCTTGCGGTTCGAGCCGCTTCCCGGAGCACTCCACACCTGTGCTGCGACCGGAGGAAGCACGGCGTGCGCTGCACGGCGGACTGCCGACGCCCCACCCGGACGGAGAAGTTCGGGGAGTCGATCAGTTGAACTCGCTGGCAGCTCGATCGTTCCGTTCCTCGTGGCCGGTGGAGGTGCCGCACCCCGCGACGACGAGGATGTGGCCGACGACCTGAACTGGCGATCCTGCCCCCAAGCCACGACCTCACCACCCGGCCCACCCACGCACGCCACTGGCAGACAACCGAGCCGGCTGGCCTTGTGAGAGGTTCCACCTGGATGCATCGTGGTGACTGGGCCGCACACGCCCGGCACCGAGGCGAGGGTGATCGGGAAGGAGCTGGACCATGAGCCGGCGGACCGTTCACGACGTGATGACGCACGACGTCGTCGTCGCACAGCCGGAGACCACCTTCAAGGAGATCCTTGAACTGTTCCACCGCAACGACATCACCGCCGTTCCGATCGTGGACGAGCGCAGGCACGTGCTCGGGATCGTTTCGGAGGCCGATCTGATCCGCAAGGAGGCCGTCCTGTGGGACGCCGAGGACCACCGGGCGGTCCTGCGCCGGCTTCGACGCCGCGAGCACGCACGCGCTCAGGCCATGACGGCGGACGGACTGATGACCACCCCGGTGGTGACCGCACGAGCCGGCTGGAACATCGCCGAGGCGGCCAAGGTCATGGATCGCAGGAAACTCAAGCGGCTTCCGGTGATCGGGGCGGAGGACATGATCATCGGCATCGTGAGCCGGTGCGACCTGCTGCAGCCATTCCTTCGCGCCGACCGGGAGATCGGAGCCGAGGTCGTCCACGAGGTGCTGGAGAAGACGCTGCCGCAGCCTGCCAGCGCCCTCCGGGCCGTCAACCTGACCGTCCATGACGGCGTGGTCACGCTGTCCGGGAGAGTCGAGCGCAAGAGTCTCATCCCGATCGTCGAGGGCCTGTGCCGCACAGTCGACGGCGTGCTCGATGTCCGCCAGAACCTTGCCTTCGCCACCGACGACACCCTGATCGACCTCACCCGGCCCCCGGCGCCGGACGTCAGCCAACCACCAGGCCGCGCGACCACCCCTCCCGACCCGGCGCGCACGACTGAACACCCCTGACCGGCCCTCGTTCTGGTTGTCGCTCGAAGCGATGTCAGCTCTCCTGCCCCTGGGCGGCCTTGGTGTCGATCTCGCCGGCCAGGCCCTCGATGAGGCCGTTGACGGCTGTTCTCGCGGGATGTACGAGCCCGGCACCCGACCATCCCGGAGGCGGCGGCCGCCGTCGAGGGGTTCCCGGCGTTCCGATGCCAGGGCCAGGCGCGGTGTCGGACGTACCGGGATCTGGAGCCGCCCAACATTGCGCTTCGCCGGAAAACCGATCTCGCGGAACCCCCGAACGCCGCCCGCCGTATCGTCGACCCGCAATGCGCAAGGTTCCCGAACGGCTGCGGTCACTCACCGGCGAGGTCCGCGGATCGATCGAGGCGCGCCAACGAACAGGTCGCAACCCGGAGGGTCGAGCGGGTCGGCCCCTCCGTGGGGAGCGTCGTGGAGACGCGTCAGTCGGGTGCGACGAGCCTGGCCTCGGCGTCCACCACGCCGGGGACGGCACGCACCAGACGTTCCAACACCGGCAGTGCCGAAGCGTCGGGCAGCGTCCCGCTCAGCGTGATCCGTCCCTCCTCTGCGCGGACGTCGACGGCCGAAGCCTGTTCGGGGTCAGCACGGCGAGGAGTTCGAACCTCACCTGGTCGGCGAGGTCCTCGTCGGTGCGCAGGTGGATCTTCAGCAGGTCGCTGCGGCTGACGATGCCGATCAGACAGTCCTCGGCGTCGACCACCGGGAGGCGCTCGAAGTGGCCGCGAGCCATGGCCCGGGCGGCTTCGGCGGTCGGACTGGTGGCATGCCCGCCTTCTCCGCCCACGCCGACGCCGCCGAGATCATCGACTGGCTCCGCCACGCGCCACCGCCCAGCGCCACCTACCTCGTCCACGGCTCGGCGGGCATCACGCCGGCGATGCCGGGTGTCCGTACGACCTGTGCCGCGACGTCCGCGGCCGCTCCGACGGGGGTGACGATCTGCAGGGTGCCCGGGGCGCCGGGCCCGAACGCCTGCTGGACAGCGGTGTAGCCGGCGCGGGCGCTGGCGTCGCTCGGGATGACGGTGATCGAGGGCATCGCGGTGCGCAGTCCGATCACGGGCGCGGCGAGGGCGATCAGCGCGGCCAGGGCGAGGGCGCCGTAGCGCAGTGGGTGCTTCCAGAGGCGTTCGCCCCATGCGGCATAGCGCGGGGAGCGGTGCTCGCCGCTCTTCACCCAGGGCAGGGCGAGGGCGTCGACGCGGTGGCCGAGCTTGCCGAGGACGGCGGGCAGCAGGGTGAGGGTGGCGGCCAGGACGAACAGGACGGCGAGCATGATGCCGCCGGCCATCGAGCGGAACGCCGGGGAGGGTACGAGCATGACGGCGGAGAGGCTGACCAGCACGGTGGCACCGGACAGCAGGACGGCCTTGCCCGCGGTGTCCATGGTCTCGGCGCCCGCCTCGGTGCTGCTCAGCGAGCGTCCCAGGCGGGCGCTGCGGAAGCGGACGACCAGGAAGAGGGCGTAGTCGAAACCGAGCGCGAGGGCGAACATCATGGCGAAGTTCATCGCCCGGATGGAGACCGGGAACAGGTGGCTGATCAGGACAAGCGATCCGGCGGAGGCCGCGAGCCCGGCCATGGTGAGCAGCAGCGGCAGTCCGGCGGCGACGAGTGAGCCGAAGGCGAGGACCAGGATGGCGAGGGTGACCGGCCGGGACATGATCTCGGACTTCATCATGGCGTCGTGGTTGGCCTTGTTGAAGTCGCTCCACAGCACCGAGGCGCCGGTGGCGTGGACGCTGACGCCCTCGGTGGACAGGGCGTTCAGCGGTCCCTTGAGGTCGTCGGCGGCGCGGACCATGTCGTCGGGGGACGCCTTGGCCCCGGCGAGCAGGATCCCCGCCGCGGCAGGCCCGGACGGCACCGGTCAGCCCGCGAGGACATCCAGCGCCGCGCGCAGGCGGGCGGCCGCCTCGTCGGCGACGGCCTCCAGCGCCGGCTGCTCGGTGACCCGCACCATCAGCTGCGGGTCCATCGCCTCGACCACCGTGCGCCCGCCGGTCGCACGAACCACGACGTTGCACGGCAGCAGCAGTCCGATGCGCGGGTCCGCCTGGAGCGCACGGTGGGCCAGCGGCGGGTTGCAGGCACCGAGGATCAGATAGTCCTCGATCTCCTCGCCGAGCTTGGCCTGCAGGGTGGCCCGGACGTCGATCTCGGTGAGGATGCCGAAGCCCTGCTCGGCGAGTGCGACACGTACCCGCTCGACGGCATCGGCGAAGGGCACGTCGAGGGTGACGGGAATGCCGTAGTCCATGCTGCAGTCCGTTCGTGGCGTCGGGTCAGGAGGTTCGGACGGTCAGGTCGCGGCCGGAGAGCGACCACGCGGCGACACCGCCCTGGACGGAGGCAACGTCGAATCCGGCCCGGGTGAGCAGTACGGCCCCGGCCTTGCTCCGGTTCCCGGAGGCGCAGATCACCATGACGGCGCGGCCGCGAGGGAGATCGGCAAGGCTCTCCGCGAGCATCCCCAGCGGGATCCAACGGGCCCCTGGCACATGCCCCGCGGCGAACTCGAACCCTTCGCGCACATCGACCACCAGTGCCCCCCTCTCCCGGGCGGCGGCGAATGCCTCGATGTCGACTTCCAGAACCATGATCCACCTCTTAATACCCATGGGGGTATGTGCAGAATATAGCAACACCGCAAAGAAGGGCTGAATTCCACTGGGGGTCGCCCGGCGTGTCGCCTTCGCGCCACGACGGGGCAAGCCGGATCGGCACGGGCGGTCGATGCACACGTGGGACGATCCACACCGGACGACCCACGCCCGCCGGGCGGCGGGCGGCCGGGCGTCAGGCGAGGGCGAGGAAGAGCTTCTCGAGTTCGGCCTCGCTCATCGGCGGGGCGTCGCCATCGACGGTGGCCATGCACTGGCGCATACCGCTGGCCACGATCTTGAATCCGGCCCGGTCCAGTGCGCGGGAGACGGCAGCGAGCTGGGTCACGATGTCCTTGCAGTCCCGTCCGGCCTCGATCATCGCAATGACGCCGGCGAGCTGACCCTGCGCCCGGCGAAGACGGTTGAGGACCGCGCCGACCGCCTCGTCGTCTACCTGCATGTCCGCACCCCCAGAGTGTCGTTCTCCGGCCAGTTTACCCCCCAGGGTATACATCGGGCAGTTGGGCCGGGGCTGACGGACCCTGCCGGACCGGGCCGGTCGGCTCTGGCCTGCCGCGCGGCGCCGATCTCTACTGGACCTGGACCCCGACCGCCACCGACCGCCGCTTCGCGGCCTGCCCGACAGGAACAGGCCATGACCTCGCCTGCGCAGAGCACCCCTCCCTTCGACTCCGGGGCAACCCTCCCCCCGGGCCGGATCCGGATCTCGCACCTGAGCCAGGACAGCTACGAGATCGCGGTTCGCGGCCACCGACTCGTGGTGGACCAGCCGGTCGACGGCGGCGGCCGGGACGCCGGCCCCACCCCGACCGAACTGTTCGCCGCGTCGCTCGCCTCGTGCGTGGCGTTCTACGCCGGCCGCTACCTGACCCGGCACGGCGTCGCCCCCGAGGGACTGCGAGTCGAGGCGGGTTTCACCATGGCCGCCGACCGCCCCGCCCGGGTCACCGAGATGACCCTCACGGTGGAGCCGCCGGAGGGCCTGGACCCGGCCCGGTACGACGCGCTGCTTGCCGTCGCCTCACGCTGCACCGTCCACAACACGCTCCACCAGCCCCCGACCGTCCGCATCGAGGTGACCCCGCCCAACGGGCCGGAATAGCCGACCGTGCTTCACCGTTCTAATACCCGTGGGGGTATTTTACGAGAGGAGAACGGCCATGGCCACGGTCGAGCTGACCGAGAAGAACTTCGACGAGATCGCCAGCGGCGAGGGCATCGTGCTGGTGGACTTCTGGGCCGCCTGGTGCGGTCCGTGCCGAATGTTCGCACCCGTCTTCGAGCGCGTCTCGCAGAAGCACCCGGACATCGTGTTCGGCAAGGTCGACACCCAGGCGCAGCAGCAGCTCGCAGCGGCCTTCCAGATCTCCTCGATCCCGACCCTGATGGCAGTACGCGACGGCGTCGTCCTCTACGCCCAGCCGGGCGCACTGCCGGAGGCCGCACTGGAGGACGTGATCCGCCAGGTCCGCGCCGTCGACATGGACGAGGTCCGCCGGAAGATCGCGGCCACTGCCGCGTAGCCGACGAGCCCGCCGGGCGGACCGACGGCCGTGGGCGACGGGAGACGCCCCGCCCGGCACCGGCCGGCTTCGCGACAGGCGCAGAGCACGTGCCGCATCCTCCTGTCATCGGGGGATGCGGCACGAGGGTCTGCGCCCTTCGAACACGCCGAGCTGCCGACGCATCGTGCGAACTTCCCTTCCGCTCCTGCGTATCCAGGAGCAGTCCCCTTCTTCGCAGCGGGGCTGTAGGTTCCCGCGCTGCTTTGCGTCCTCTCACTGAGGTTTTCTCAGCGGTGACCATTTCCGGTCCTCCCTGCGGAGGAGGATCGGGCAGGGGTGGCGGTCTACGCTCGCGCCATGACGATCACGTATGAGTGGCGGGGCGACTTCGTCAACGCCGCGGTCAATACCCTGCATGCAGAGGGTTTCAACCATCCGACCCTGGATGTCGATTGGCTAGCCCGAGTGCAGCGCCACAGCCTCGGCTGGGTCTGTGCACGTGATGACGGTGCCCTCGTCGGCTTCGTCAACGTCGTGTGGGACGGCGGCGTTCACGCGTTCATCCTGGACACTGTGGTCGCGGGAGGCCACCGCAGGTCCGGGGTCGGAGCCGAACTCATAGCGGAGGCCGCCTGCCAAGCCCGCGAAGCCGGATGCGAATGGCTTCACGTCGACTTCGAGGACGACCTACGGTCGTTCTACTTCGACGCCTGCGGGTTCAAACCGACAGTGGCAGGGCTCATCGCGCTCTGAGGCCGTTCCGACAGGCGGTGCTGGTGCTGCGCTGGTTCCGCGAGCGCGGCTGTGTGCACTGTCTGGCCCGCGATGCCGGCGTCTCCCAGGCCACCGGCTACCGCTACCTGCACGAAGGTATCGATGTCCTCGCTGAGCAGGCCCCCGACCTGCACCACGTCCCGACCCGTTGTCAGGGCGAAGGCATGACGCATGTCATCCTCGACGGCACACTGATCGAATCAGATCGCCTCGCCGACGTCCGCGAGAACGGCAATGACCTGTGGTTCAGCCAGAAGCACAAGGCGTTCGGCGGCAACCTCCAGTTCCTGTCTGCCCCGGACGGCACCCCACTGTGGGTCTCCGACGTCGAGCTCGGCTCCACCCCGGACATCACCGCCGCCCGGATCCACGCCCTGCCCGCCCTGTACAAGGCGCCGGCGAACGGTCTGCCGACCCTGGCGGACAAAGGCTACATCGGCGCGGGCATCGGCGTCCGCATCCCCGTCCGCCGCCCAAAAGGCAAATCCGAACAGGCACTTCACGTCGATAGCCGGATGTTCAACACCCTGCTGCGGCACGTCCGGGCCCTCGGCGAGCGCACCGCCGCCGAGCTCAAGCAGCGGGGCGCACCCTGCAACACGTCACGCTCAGCCTCAGCCGGATCGGCGACATCGCCCGAGCTGCCCTCGTCCTCACTGGAATCTGGAAGTGATCACCGTTGAGAAAACCTCACTGACCCGCGCCCGTTCTACGCACCTGCCATGTGGCGGGAAGGTTCGCCGGCACGATCACGTGCGTGCCGACTCTCTATCAGCTGGACTCGACGACGATGCCGCTTGCCCGCGCAACGGACTCGCCGTACTGGATGCTCTCCGCCTCGTGGATGAGCCGCCGGAACTGCTCGAAGCTCTCCACCGCCTTACCGCACACCTCGAAGGGCCACGCCTCGATCGGCGCGTCGGCGAGCGCAGCCGGGGAGACTGCCGAGCAGCTTATCCCCGAGGGGGATCGGACCGTTGGGGCTGATGGCCGGATCGACCGGGTACCGGACCCAAGATCGAGCGGGAACCTACACCGGCTCGGGCTGTGGCCGGAGCCTTTCCGGGCTCCGGCCATGGCCAGTTTCAGCGCAGGTCGACGGTAACGTTCGGCGGGTTCCGGAGGGTGTTGGTGACCGCGCACCTGGTGAGCGCCTCGCGCAGGGCGGGGTGCCGCTGCGGGTCGAGACCGGGAGGGAGGGCGAGGACCAGACGCAGGGAGGTGATCCCGGCGGGCTGGTCGTCGAGTTCTTCGAAGTGGGCGGTGACGCGCACGGTGTCGTGCGGCACTCCCTGACCCTGGAGGAAGCGTGCGGCGCGTTCGGCGGCGCAGGTTGCCGCAGATGCCACCAGCTGTTCCACCGGGGAGGGTTCAACGGTGCCGCGTCCGGCGGTGAACAGGTGGCGGCCTCGTGCGGTCGCGGCCCAGCTGCGAGGGCCTGCCGGTGCGACCTCGACCACTCCCCGTCCGGATCTTGATGATGACTCGTTCTCGGTACGGGCGGCCTGGTCGAGCAGGCGCTGTGCGAGTTCACGCGCCTCGGCCGGGCTGAGTCCGGCCCAGATGCGGGAGGTTCCGCCAGTCTCGGGTCCGACGTCGAGGGTGACCCTGCCGATCCAGGCAGCCGGTCCGTCAACTTTTAGCTGTCCTACGTCGATCCGCCGCCCGCATGCGGTGACGAGCGGCTCCGCCGCCTGATCGATCACCTTCGCCATGGCTCCCACAACCCTTCCATGAATACCCCTATGGGTATTCATGGAAGCGGTTGGGGAGCGGCGCGTATTCCTTCCGGACCGGGGCCCGGTTCAGGCTGCGGGCTGGTGGGCGGCGGCCCAGGCGGCGTAGCCGCCGAGGAGGTCGGAGACGTCGCCGAAGCCGTGGTGGCGCAGCAGGCTGGCGGCGATGGAGGAGCGGTGGCCGCCGGCGCAGTGCAGGACGAGCGGACGGTCGGCGGGGATCTCGGGCAGGCGGCGGGGCATCGTTCAGGGCGATGTGCAGGGAGCCGTCCACCGCCCCTTCGGCGCGCTCGCCGCAGGCGGACGTCGAGGTCGGGGCGGCCGACGTCGCCGATGAACAGCGCGTCACCGGTGAGGACGCCGCACGGCACGGCGTCGTCCGCCCGCTCGTACACCAGGACGCTGATCGACTCGGGGATGCGCCCGGGAGTCTCCATGATCTGCAGGATGACCTCGCCCAGGCTGATCCGCTCACCGTCGGCGAGGTGACGGATCGGGTACTCGGTCTCCGCGCGCCGCCCGTAGCCGATCCACGCCCCGGTGCGGGCCGCCAACTCCAGGTGGCCCGCCAGGAAGTCCGCGTGGAAGTGCGTGTTGATCACGGCC
This sequence comes from Kitasatospora sp. HUAS MG31, assembly GCF_040571325.1. Taxonomy (GTDB): domain Bacteria; phylum Actinomycetota; class Actinomycetes; order Streptomycetales; family Streptomycetaceae; genus Kitasatospora; species Kitasatospora camelliae. Next base: position 226,660 of record NZ_CP159872.1, read on the forward strand.
TCGACCCTGAAGCCGTGCTTCTCGGCGCCCCCGTCACGTACTCGTCGATGTCGCGCCACGGGTCGACGACCACCGCACGGCCGGTGGTCTCGTCGGCGATCAGGTACGAGGCCTGGGACAGACAGTCGAGGTAGTACTGGGCGAAGAACACGCGAGTCTCCTGGTTCCGGGAGTCTGAGGTCCGGGCGCGTCACGCAGCGATCCGCGACGTGGACCCTGGAATATACGGGACGGGGTATCGCTTGCTCTCCAAGATACCCCTATGGGTATTATCGGAAGTAAGGGGCGGCCACGCCGGCCGTCACCGCGGACGGCTCACCGTCTCCCCGCCCGGTCGCCCGGCCCGCCCATCGGCGTCACAGCCGCGCGGGGGCTTCGCGCTCCCGTTCTTCATCGCACACCTCCGGAAGGCCAGACATGTCCCTGCCGCACCCGTCGACCGTTCCACCACAGGTCGTCCCGGTCGAGGCCGACTCCTTGGCCGCAGCCGGTGAGGCGGTCCTCCTCGATGTCCGTGAGCAGGAGGAGTTCGCCGCAGGGCACGCACCAAGCGCGGTGTGGCTGCCGCTCATCGCCGTGGCCGCGGGCGCGGAGCTCCCGACCGCGGCCGGCCGTACGGTCCTGGCGATCTGCCGTTCGGGCAACCGCTCGCAGCGTGCCGTCGACCTGCTGGCGGCGCGCGGCATCACCGCCGTGAACGTGACGGGCGGGATGCGGGCCTGGGCCGAGGCAGGGCTGCCCGTCGTCACCGCACACGGCACTGGTGGACAGGTCATATGACCGCGCTCGTTCTCGCCCTGATCGCCGGCGCCGTCGTCGGCCTGGCACTGGGCGGCCTCGGCGGAGGCGGTAGCATGCTGGCCGTCCCCGCCCTGATCTACCTGCTCGGCTTCACCCCCGCCTACGCCGGCACCGCCGCACTCTTGATCGTCGCCGCCACCTCACTGACCGGCCTGCTCGCCCACGCACGCGCCGGACGGGTGCGCTGGCGCACCGGTCTGTTGTTCGCCGCGGCGGGCCTACCGGTCGCCGCAGCGGCCGGGGCCTTGTCCGCCCGGCTCCCCGCCGCCGTGCTGACGGCCGGTTTCGCGACGCTGGCCGCGGTCGCCGCCTGGCGCATGCTCGCCACCGCCCGAAAGTCCCCGCCGGCTGCCACTCGACAGGACGGCCAGGCACCCCGGCCGAGCATCGTACGGTCCGCCGGGACGGGCGCCGGCCTCGGCGCGGTCACCGGACTGCTCGGCGTCGGCGGCGGATTCCTCGCCGTCCCTGCCCTGGTGTCCGTCCTCGCCTTCACCATGGCCGAGGCCGTCGGCACCAGCCTGCTGGTGATCTCCGCCAACTCCCTCGCCGCCCTCGTCCCGCGGCTCGGTGCGACCGGCGGCCTCCACTGGGCGGTCATCGCACCGTTCACCGCCGCCGCCGTGCTCGGCGCCTGGGACGGCAAACGCCTCGCCGACCGCTTCAGCGGCCGCACCCTGCAGACCGCGTTCGCCGTCGCCCTGCTGGCCGTCGCCGCCCTGATGCTCGCCGACGCTCTCCGTTGACCCCGGCACTCCCCCGGGCACCCCCGGCCCGGGCGGTCCCCCTTGCCCGAAAGGACCCGCCACCCCGTGGCAACGCCCCTGACCGTCGAACAGCTCCACCCCAAGCTGGAGCAGCTCACCGTCATCGACGTCCGCTCCCCCGGCGGTTACGCCGCCGGCCACATCCCCGGAGCCCACAACATCCCCCTTGACCGGCTCGACGAGGCCCTGCCCACACTGCGCAAAGTGGCCGGACGCTCCGAGATCGCCGTGGTCTGCGCCTCCGGCAACCGCTCGGCCACCGCCTGCGAGCAACTCGCCGCCTCCGGCATCACCGCCCTCACCCTGGTCGGCGGCACCACCGCCTGGCACGGACCCACCCCGCCGCCGCGGCTCGCCACACACCACCCCACCCCTCGACCGCCCCCCTGGAACGTCACTTCACCGGATCTGGCGGCGGACCAGCTCGTGGAACAAGCCGTCGGTGTCGGCCAGCAGTCGGGCGGGTGGCCCCTGCTGGACGATCCGACCCTCGGCCATGACGATGACCCGGTCCGCGTCCAGCACGGTGGACAGCCGGTGGGCGATCACGATCCTGGTGCAGCGGAGCGTGCGGGTGCTGTCGATCACCACGCGCTGGGTCTCGTTGTCGAGCGCGCTGGTGGCCTCGTCGAAGAACAGGATGCGCGGGCGGCGGATCAGGGCCTGGGCGATCATCAGGCGTTGCCGTTGCCCGCCGGAGACGGTAGCGCCGCTGTCGCTGAGCACGGTGTGCATGCCCATGGGCATGCGCTTGACGTCCTCGGCCAGCCCCGCCATCTCGGCGGCGGCCCAGGCCTCTTCGAGGGAGTACGTCCCGGTACCGCGGAGGCAGTCCAGGATCGAGCCGGCGAACGGCTGCGCGTCCTGCAGCACGACGCCGCACTGACGGCGCACCGCCGCCTGGTCGAGGGTCGCCAGGTCCTGGCCGTCGTAGAGCACGCTGCCCAGGGCCGGCCGGTCGAAGCCGATGAGCAGCCGCAGCAGCGTCGACTTGCCGCAGCCGCTGGCGCCGACGACGGCGACGAACTCGCCCGGCGGGATGCGCAACGACACGTCGTCGAGCACCAACGGTCCGTCCTCGGTGTAGCGGAAGGACAGTGCCCTGGCCTCGATCGCGCCGCTGAGCGTGCCGGGCGCCGTGCTGCCCCCGCGTACCTCGGGAGCCTCGTCGAGCACCGGCTTGAGCTGTTCGAACATCGGCAGTACCGAGGCGGTGGAGACGAGCGCGCCGGTCAGCTGGGTCATCGAGACCAGCATCATCGTCACAGCGGTGTTGAAGGTGAGGAAGCCGCTCGGCGAGAGTGCCCCGCGGGCCGGCCCGGCGAGCAGCATGAACACGATGAGCGTGCAGAGCGGCAGACCGACCGCGTCGCAGACCGTGATCAGGTTCTTGATCCGGCCGACCCGCCGCTGCAGTTCGCGGCTGCGCGCGAACTCGCCCGCCCAGGCCGCGTAGGCGAAGCTCTCCGCTGCGGCGACCCGCAGCTTGGGCAGTGCGCGCAGGGTCTGGAACGCCTGGTTGTTGAGCTTGTTGTGGAGCACGGTCAGCCGGCGCTGCCACCGCAACTGCCGCAGCCCCAGCCCGAGGGACACCGCGCCGAGGACGACCAGCACGGCGAGCGCCACCAGCGCCAGCGGAAGGCTGTACCAGAGCAGGAGAACGAGGTTGACCGTGCCGACCGTCACGGCGTGGACGATCACCGAGCCGGTGCCCGACAGCACCCGGCGGATGCCGCTGATGCCCATCGCCGCGGTGGCCAGCTCACCGGTGGAGCGCTCCGCGAAGAACCTCGCCGGCAGCCGCAGCAGCCGGTCCCACACCGCCGGTTGCAGGGTGGCTTCGAGGCGCCCTTCGATGCGGACGATGGAGATGTTCTCCATCAGCATGAAGGCGGCGCCGACAACGGCGGTGGCCACGATCGCCAGGGAGGTCTGGACGATGAGGCCGGTCTCGGCGTTCGGCACGTAGTCGCCGAGGATCCGCCCGGTGGCGATCGGCACCATCGCGCCGAGGACGACGGCGACCAGCCCGCCCAGCACCAGGTTGCGCAGGTCCGTCCCGGCGCCGCGCATCGCGAACCGCAGCAACCGCCAGGCGGTCAGCGGCTGTTGTGGCAGCGGCCGGTAGAACATCACGGCCCACGGCTCGAATTCGTCGGCGTTGGCCCTGTCAATCCTCGACCGCGTGCCGCGGGCCGGATCCACCGCCTCGTACCTGCCTCGCCGCCACAGCAGCGCCACCGGGGTGCCGCTCCCGGCCCGCCGGCCCACCAGCGGACCGGCGTTCTCCCGCCACCAGCGCCCGGTGAGCCCGACCGCCCGGGTACGCAATCGCGAACTCAACGCGATCCGCTGCACCGCACCGAGCCGGTCGCCGGACGCACCATCGCCGGTGGGTGCGGTGACGGCGATGCCGGCCGCGCCGGCGACCAACCGGCAGACGGCCAGCGCCGCGTCGTCGGATCCCGCGGGGACATCCGCCGGGGCCTCGCCCGACGTGCCGATGGAGGCCAGCAGTGCCCGGTCCGCCTGGGCGCGAACGGCTTCACCCGCCTTGATGCCGGCCGCCGCGCGGTCCTCGTGGACGCGCTCCGACCGATCGATCCAGCGGTCCAGCGCGAACAGCAACCTGGTCTGCTGGTCGACCAGGCGGTGCCACACCGCGCCGTCGATCAGCAGGTCCCCGGTGCTCTGCCCGTCGAAAGCCCCGCCGTGGCGCAGGCTGCCGGGAGCCACCGACACCCACGCCACCCCCTCGTCGGCCGATTCGCGGGCGCCGGCCGCGAACTGTCCCGGCGCCTGCTCCGGTCGGCCGCCCGCAGGAGCTTCGAACAGAACACGCAGGCCGTGCCCGATGCCGCGGGCGAACGCGTCCTCCAGTAGGCCGAGACCGCCCCCGGGGCCGCGGTTCGCGCCGGTGTCGGCGTCATCGGACCGCACCAGCTCCCCCAGCCGGATCCTGCGCAGCACGCAGCCCTGCAACGGCCTGCCGAGCAGGGTGTGCCGCGGCCCGTCGACCGGGCCGAGCAGCAGGGTGCCCGCCGAGAGCCGGCCGAGGAAGTGCCAGCGCCCCTGTCGCACGGCGTCCACCGCGAACAGGTCCATGGCCCCCTCGGCGATCAGCCACAGCACCTGGGGTCCCTCCAGGGCCAGGCCGCGCGCGGTGGCGTACTCGAGGGGTGTGCCCAGTTCGCCCAAGGCGTCGAGCACCGTGTCGTCCGGCCCGGTGCCGTCGGCCACCGACGGGTGAACGGATGTCACGTCAACGCTCCCTGACCAACTCGGCGTACCGTCCCCCGGCGGCGACCAGGTCCTCGTGCCGCCCACGCTCCAACACCCTTCCGTGCTCCAGGACCACGATCTCGTCACTGTCGCGCACCGTGCTCAGCCGGTGCGCGATCACCACACAGGCACAACCGCGCCGCCGCAGGTTGTCGATGATCACCTGCTCGGTCCCCGCGTCCAGCGCACTGGTCACCTCGTCGAGGACCAGGACGCTCGGATCGCGGACCAGGGCCCGGGCTATCTCCAGCCGCTGCCGCTGACCGCCGGAGAAGTTGCGGCCGTCCTGCTCCACCCGGCTGTGGATGCCGCCGGGGCGCCGGGCGACCACGTCATGAATCGCCGCGTCCTTGAGGGCGGCGATCACGGCGTCGTCCGGTATCGACGGATCCCACAGCGCCACGTTGTCGCGGACCGTGCCCTCGAAGAGGAACACGTCCTGGTCGACGAAGGAGACCGAGGCGGACAGCGCGGCGGGCGGGATCTCCTCCAGCCGTTGCCCGTCGATGCGGATCTCGCCCTCCCAGGGCTGGTACAGACCCGACACCAGACGGGACACGGTGGACTTGCCGCTGCCCGATCCGCCGACGAGCGCGACCTGCTGCCCGGGGCCGACCGACAGGGAGAGGCCGCTGAGCAGCGGTCTGTCCAGCCGGTTGTAGCCGAAGGTGACCTGCTGGAGCGTCACGTGCCCGATCAGTCTGCGCGTGGTCGCGACGCCTTCGCGCCGCGTGCACCGCGGATCCGCCGGGAAGCTCTCGACGTCCTTCAGCCGGGCGACATCGGCCGCGAAGTCCTGGACCCGGCCCGCCACCGCGTTCAGCCGGGTGACCGGCGCGCTGAAGCTGGTCACCAGCGCCTGGAAGGCCACCAGCAGACCGATCGAGATATGCCCCTCCACCGCCCGCAGTCCTCCGATCAGCAGGATCAGCGCGCTGTTCAGCGTTGCGAGGGTGGGGGCGACGACGGCCAGCGCCGCGCTCGGCACACCGAGCCGCTGCTCCCCGACCAGCGTCGTTGCGTGCTGGCCGGCCCAGCGTCGGAAGTACCCGTCCTCGCCACCGGTGGCCTTCATCGTCTCGATCAGCCGCAGCCCGCTGTACGCGGTGTTGGTCAGCCGGGCGCCGTCCGCGCGCAGCTTGTCCACCCCACTACTCCGGATCCGGGTCACCAGACGCAGCGCCACCACGTTGAGCAGCGCGAGCAGCACCCCGATCACCGTCAGCTGCGGGTCGTACGTCCACAGCAGCACCGCGTAGACGATCACCACCAGCGCGTCCACACAGGCGGCGACGAGGTCCCGCGCCAGCGTCTCGGCGACCGCGTCGTTGGACTGCAGGCGCTGGACCAGATCGGCCGGGTAGCGCTGGCCGAAGAACGCGACGGGCAGCCTCAGCAGATGCCGCAGGAACCGGGCGCTGCTCAGCGTCGACGAGATGATGCGCCCACGCAGCAGGTTCGCCTGCTGCAGCGTGATCAGCACGCCGGTCAGCACCACCGTGGCGGCCATCGATGAGAAGATCACCGGCAACAGCGACGTCTGCTGGCCGAACACGAACAGGTCGATGTACGCACGGCTCAGCGCAGGCACCGCCGCACCCACCACGACCAGCAGGAAGCTGGCGACCAGCGCGGCCAGCATCGCGCCCGACGTGCCCCGCAGCCGTGCGGGCAGTGCTCCCCTGACCCCCGGTCTGCGCCCGCCCGGGCGGAAGCCGGCGCCCGGCGCGAAGGTCAGCACGACACCGGTGAAGCTGGCGTCGAAGTCCTCCGGCGACACGAACCGACGGCCCCGGGCCGGGTCGTTGAGGTGCACCCCGCGGCGCCCGAAGCGGCGGCCCATCCCGTCGTAGACGACGAAGTGGTTGAACTCCCAGAACAGGATGGCCGGGGCCGGTACCAGCGCCAGCGCCGCCGGTTCCATCTGCATGCCCTTGGCGTCGAGGCCGTACCCGCGGGCCGCCTTGAGCAGGCTGCCGGCCCGGGAGCCGTCGCGGGAGACCCCACAGGCGACGCGGAGTTCCTCGAGGGGCACATGGCGTCGGTGGTGGCCGAGCACCATCGCCAGTGAGGCCGCACCGCACTCCACGGCCTCCATCTGCAGCACGGTGGGGCTGCGTACGGTCTTCGGCATGCGGCCCTTCGGCATCGGCGAGTGCTCCGAGGGGCTCGCACGGCCCGCACGGCGCGACTCGAGGGTCGGCCGGTCGGGGAGGCCCCGCCCGGGCCCCGCGGCGGAGGGCTGGTTCGGCTGCGGCGGCTGGTACGCGGTCGTGGACCCGTTCCGTCCGGTCATGGAAGGAGCCAATCGATCGGGTGCTGCGCGGGCAGGTGGATGACCCCGCTGACCAGCGTCGGGGAGTCGATCGCGTACGGGGGGCCGCTCGTGGTGGACCATGCGAACCCGGAACTCGTCCCCTCCGAGCGGTCCAACTGGACCATCACGGGCACCGGTTGGTCCTGAGCGGCGAACCGCTCGCCCAGTTGGTCGTTCCCGAGGAAGCCGGTGATCTGCTGGCGCGTCTGGGGAACCCGGCCGACCGTCAGGACGTGCCCGCGCAGCACACCGAAGCGCCGGGCGGGCACCGACTGGACGGTCAGGTCCACCCTCGAGCCCGCCGGGATCGTCGCTCCGCTGCCGCCCGGCACGTACAGCATCGCCACCAGCGGGCTGTCGGAGTACTCGAAGCGGTCCACGGTCGCCAGGGCAGCTCCGGTGGTGACCACCGTCCCGATCCCGGCGACCAGTGAGGTCACCCGGCCCGCGGCCACGGTCCTGACGGTCTGGACGTCCTGGTCGGTGCCCACACTCAGCAACGGCACGTCGCTCGGCAGCCAGTCGCCCTCGTTGGCGAAGACGGCGGTGACCTGGCCCTCCACCGGGCTCTGCAGGACGTAACTGCCCTCCTCGTGGGTCAGCACCCCGGGCGCGCTCAGCCTGGGGGTGACCGAGCCGGTCACGGCCCAGACGCAGCCGGCGGACATCACGACCACGGTGACCGCGAGCACGAGCCACCCCTGCGGCCGGGCGAAGCGCACCGGCACATCGAGTTCCTCGGGCGAATGCAGCTTGGTGAGCGCCTTCTGGCGGAACTTCACGGAACCATTCCTTCGACGGCACTGACCAACGGAAATCCCGAGGCCCCGGAACGCGAGCTCCGGGGCCTGGGACCAGCCAACGGACTTCACACACCGACAGGCCGACTCATCGTGATCCTGCAGTCAGAGGTGACGCCTCTGACTGCACAGGACTTCAGGGGACAGGGATGCCCAGCAGGCAGACCCCCCTGCGAACCGGTCTGCGAAGCGTCAGCGGACCGCGCGGCTCAGTAGCGTTGCGAGACGGGGTGGACGGCACCGCCGGAGATGTTGTCCAGCTCGTCGTCGTCGATGGCCGTGGTCTCGACAGCCTCGACCTGAGGCAGGGGGTCGAGCGTTTCGCCCTGAGGCGTGAAGTTGTCGGGCATGACGTGCTTCCCTTCTTTCCCTGATGCTCATGACTACGGGCCGGCATGTCGGGCGAGCCGGTCAGGCCCGGTCGTTCGACTCCCGAATCCCGGGAACGGCGTACGACTCCCCCATACCGCAGCGGTGTTGAACGGCCTGCTCGTTTCCCAACAGGCTCGGCACCGCGCCGCGTGCCGCCAGCTTATGGATCAAGCTCCTCCGCAAGCATGACGGCGACCACCGAAGAGGTTTGGACACGCGACCGAAAAGCCCCCACGCGCCATGACCGTCACAAGGGCGACCCTCACGGGGGCGGCCCGGAGCCTGGCGGCTGGAGGCCCCGGCACCGGCCGGCGCCGTGGTGTCAAGTGCTGGCGCATCCTCCACCACGCCCGTTGCAGCCCCAGCCGCCTGACATCAGCAGCCAAAGCCGTCCTCACCCTGGAGAGGCAGCGCTGAAAAGGCTCAGGGAATCCCGGCAATCCCGTCGTGGCCGTGTTCGGGAACATCGCGTCGAACTGGGCCCGGCTGACACCGAAGCCGGCCTGGCCCGGCGCCGTTGAGCGGGCCGACTCGGCGGCGGAGGCGGGCAGTGCGAGCGCCGATACGGCCGCCGTTGCCGGATCCCCGCTCTGCTGGCCCCCGCGTTCGACAACATGTTCTCGCGGGCCTACCTGGCCCTGGTCGCAGCCGCGGTCGGTCTCGACGTCCACGCCACGTACGTCGTCCACGACCCTGCGTTCGCCAGCATGCGGCTCACCCTCGCCACCGCACCTGCCGGCCTCCTCGCCCTGCCCCTGCCCGCCGTCTTCTGGGACAGCCCGGTCGAATGGGTCGGCCCCCTGCTCCTCATCGCCACCACCGTCACGGCCGGACTCGGCAACGCCGTCCTCCTCGGGCGGCCGGTCGCCGGCAACCGCGCCTCAGCGCGAGACCGCCGCACCGTCGCGTAGCGAGCTGCGACACCACCCCGACCGGAGACCACCTCCGCCGGGGAAAGCGTGCCGCAGCCAGGATCCGCGCCCTCACCACCGGCCCGAGCCGGGGCCACCAGCGAGCAGATCACCGTTCCGGGTTCGGCTACGCGAGTGCCCTGGGGCTATCCGGCGTGACCGCGCTCTCGGCCATGGCGACCCGCTCTCTGCCAGCGCGGGAGCGTCGGCCTTCTCCGAGACCGGCGCGGGGAAGGTCGCGCGCAGGCTTGGGCGGCACTTGGGCGGCGGCAGGAGAGGCACCCCGGCGCTGCCACCGAGCGGCCCGCCGCCGCTGCGACGGACAGGGCCACCGAACCCGGCCCGGGCCTACCGCTCGGAGCCGAGACTGCGGCCATGGCCGGGTCGAGAAGATCGAGCGCCCGAGGGGCGTGAGATGCCCGTGGGCCGCCCGAACACTAGACTGGATCGGACCTTCCGACCCCCTCGGGGAGTGTGTCATGCCCGCCGTGACCGTGGACAACGTCCTGGATCTGCCGCGTATCGCCGAGCCCGATCCGCAGGTCGCCGCGCAGCGGAGGGTCACGACGGTGACCTCTGCGCCCAGCGGGTTCGAGGGTGAGGGCTTCCCGGTGTACCGGGCCTTCGCCGGTGTTCCGACACGGTCGCTCGACCCGTTCGTCCACATGGACCAGATGGGCCAGGTCGACTACGCACCGGGCGAACCCAAGGGGACGCCCTGGCACCCGCACCGGGGCTTCGAAACCGTCACCTACATGATCGACGGTCTCTTCCAGCACCAGGACTCGCACGGGGGCGGCGGTCTGATCACCGACGGCGCCACGCAGTGGATGACCGCGGGAAGCGGGATCCTGCACATCGAGACGCCACCCGAGGCGCTGGTCGTCTCCGGTGGCCTGTTCCACGGCATCCAGCTGTGGGTCAACCTGCCCAGGGCCAGCAAATGGAACCCGCCCAAGTACCAGAGCATCGAAGGCCCCGAGGTCACGCTGCTGTCCTCTGCCGACGGCGGCGCGCTGGTGCGGGTCATCGCCGGAGACCTCGGCGGACATGCCGGCCCCGGCTCGACGTTCACGCCGATCACTCTCGTACACGCCACCATCGCTGCCGGAGCGCGCCTGCTACTGCCTTGGCGACCCGACTTCAACGCGCTGGTCTACGCGCTGGCGGGACACGGTTCGGTGGGGACCGAGGGTCGACCCCTCGCCGCTCACCAGCTCGCGGTCCTCGGCGCGGGCGACGCCCTGACCGTCACGGCGAGCAGCCGGCCCGGCAGCGACGCGGCCGACCTGGACGTGCTGATCCTGGGCGGGGAGCCGATCCGGGAGCCGGTCTTCCAGTACGGGCCGTTCGTGATGAACACCAAGGCCGAAATCATCCAGGCCATGGAGGACTACGAGGCAGGCCGGCTCGGGGTGATCCCGGACGACGCGATCATGCCGCACACGGCGCGGGGAGCCGATCGTCGCCCGGAACGGTGATGCCAGGGGCATGGCTCCCGGACTCGTCGTTGCGCATCGTCGGCCGATCCGATGTCGCTGTGCCGTCGAATCGGCCCGAGAGCCCCTACGTCCGGCGCGCTGGCAATTCTTCTCGGGCTCGCCAGAAGTCTGCGTCGTGCGCGTCGGCCAGCCACCTCGTCATGCGCTCGGCACATGCTTCGAAGGCCCGGGGTAGCGAGATCTCGTCACCGACGGCGAACTTGAGGACGTCGACGTCATGGGTGCCGTGGTCGGTCTCGCACCAGCAGCCCACGTTGACCGAGGCAGTCACCTCGTGCTGCCCCCGGTCCGTCCAGCCCACCTGAAGCTGGAATTCCAACCAGTCGCTTCCACTCGCTGGCCGGACAACGCACAGGAGGAGGATCACGAATGTCCGGGACTGCGGACCTGTGAAGACCGCATGCGCCGGTTCCCAATCCCACCTCGTGGCGGCAGCTTCGGCCTGAGTGGACGTTAAGTCCCCTTTCTCTGGGTTCGTGATCGCTCGTTCGTGTGAACGCCAGCCGAACTGGCGTGCCGGTCTGGACTCGGGTGATGTTCTGCGGCCCATGGACAGACGGGCGTATCCGAGCGACTTGTCGGACGAGCAGTGGGTGTTGATCGAGCCGATGATCACGGCCTGGAAGCAGGACCGGGTGGCGCGGTCGGCGACCGGGGATCCGGGGGTCTGTGATCTGCGGGAGGTCGTGAACGCGGTCTTCTACCAAAACCGGACGGGCTGTCAGTGGCGCTACCTGCCCCATGACCTGCCGTCCTGGTCGGCGGTGTTCTACTACTTCACGCTGTGGCGCCAGGACGGTCTCGACCAGCGGATCCAGGAACTCCTGCGCTGCCAGGTGCGGGAGAGGGCCCGCCGATTAGAGGACCCGTCCCTCGTGATCATCGACACCCAGTCCGTCCGCGCGGCCGCCGGTGTCCCGAGGACCACGACGGGACTGGACGCCAACAAGAAGGTGTCGGGGCGCAAGCGGGGCTGGCCGTGGACGTCATGGGGCTGATCATCGGGGTCGTCGTCCTGGCCGCCTCCGCTCACGACAACGCCGCCGGCACCGCCCTGCTCGACCAGGCCGCCGAGCGGTGCGGGATGCGACTGGAGAAGGCCCTGGTGGACCAGGGCTTCAAGGACGAGGTCGTCATCCACGGCGCCTTGCTGGACATCGACGTCGAGGTCGTCCGCCGCAACCCCGCCGACCAGGGCAAGGGCTTCGTCCCGCAGCCGAAGCGGTGGGTGGTGGAGCAGACGAACGGCACCCTGATGCTGCACCGGCGCCTCGCCCGCGAGTACGACCACCGGCCCGACACCTCCGCCTCACGCGTCTACTGGGCCTCCACCGCCAACATGGCCCGCCGCCTCACCACACCCGCCCTCAGCTGGCGCGACACCCTCGGACTGGCCGCGTGAACATCGCCGAACTCCTGGCAGACCTCCAGGTCCGGCAGGACGAGGCCGCCACCCGGGCCGCTGAACTGCGCGCCCGGATCGAAGAGCTCGCCGCCGACCTGACCGAAACCGAAGCGCGGCTCACGGACCTGGCCACCGCCCGAAAGATCATCGCGGAGATCACGCCGGCAGGGACCGAACCCGAACCACCCGAGACGAACACCACCTACCAGGCCATCGTGAACGCCTTCAACCAGCACCCCGACCAGGAGTTCCGGGCGCGCGAGCTGCACGAACTCCTCGGCATGCCCACCGACGAGGCGTCCGTCAACATCACCCGCAGCCGCCTCGGACGCCTCACTCGCCAAGGCTTCCTCACCCAACCCGGACGAGGCCGATACCAGAAACGGACTTAACGTCCACTGAGCCGTGCCAACTCCCCGAGCCGCGCGCCGTAGTGATCCAATGCCAGCGGCACACAGCTGGGGGAACAGCGTGCTCAGGGGGTGGCGGCCGCTGCGGGAGGTCTCCGGTCACCGCGTTCTCGGCCGTGCACGGCACATGGCCCCGTGGCGACCACGGCCCAACGGCTGCCCCTCGGCCACGCGTTCAAAGCCACGGCCGGCTCCGATCGCAGCGGTCCGTCCGCCCGGTTGTCTCTTGTCCAGGGACACCGTAGCGGCCGTCCGCTCCCCGGTCGGCCGGTGCGTCGACTCATGCCCCTGTGACGGTGAAGCAGGACGGCTTCCGCTGCGAGATCGCGGTCTTGGCTGTACGGAGGAGATGAACTGAAGATCATGTACCTGCTCCAAACGCTGCCCGATGGCTAGAGCGCACCACCTTCTACGACGAGAACGACAATGTGGGTGGTGGCGGACCCGTTCTGATCGTCCGGAGGACCTGAGCGGCCCTCACAAGGGATGGCGGATTCGCGTGATCGTCGCAACGCTGCTGGTGTCATGCCGTCAGGGCGCCTGCGAACAGCTCGGCCGGGGTCTACCGTCCAGGGTCTTGCAGGGGCGGTTGTTGAGGCGGTCCTCGATCGCTCGTAGGTCGTCGGAGGTGTGGATCGAGAGGTCGCTGCCCTTGGGAAGGTACTGCCCGCAGCCGACCGTCCGTGTTCTCGTTCGTACCGCGCTGCCAGAAGCTGCCGCGGCCCGCACGCGGAGCTCGACGACGGCGGGCCGCTCGTCCACGAGCGCCGCCGCGCACATGCTGTTCGCGGACCGACAGAGCATCCCGACGCACGGCGTGGTTGTCGAGGTCCTCACGGTCAGCGAGGGTGGTCCACAGGTCCGCGTGGGGGCGCGCAGCACCCGCCCGGGTTCGCGGTGGTCGATGGTCATGCCGCAGGTCTTGGAGACTGTTGGAGACCGGGGGTCGGATGCCGTTCACGGGTCATGGCAGGCGTGCGCGTGCCGATGCTGATCCGGAAGCCGGCGGCGATCTGCGCGAGAGTGTCGTGCTTGCGCAGTCCTGCACCGCTGCCAGAGCCATGCCCGCCTCCCGTAGGCGCGTCAGGCAGGTGGGACGGAGCTGATGGCATGTCAGCGCGGCAGTCCGGTCCGCGTGGGCGAGGCGCAGCCGGGCGCCACCACTTGGTCCCCACCACGCCGGCGGTCGCGTGATCCGGCATCGATCAGCCCGCAGACCGCCGCCGCGCCCTCGGGCCGAACTCGGGGCCCCCTGGCCGTCCCACCCGCGAAGGAAGAGGATGGTGCGGCCTGGCCACGTATCGGCGGTACGCCCGCGTCTCGGCCGAGGTGCCCTCGACGACGTCATGCCGGTCGGGGAGCGCCAGGTTTCCCGCGTCCCGTACACGGGTGTTCGTCCCGAACCGATTGCCCTGCAGGCGGCCGGCTACCAGTCGGTGCCGGCTCCAGGGAATCAACTTGGACCGGGCCTGCTACCACCGGGCCGCGGTTGACCTGGAACCAACCTCGCGCTGGCTGCCGAACAGCACGACGCTCTCACGAAGATCACGCACATGGGTGTCCACGTCACGGGGCAAAGCTCAGGGCGTCTCGTTTTCAACGCGTGAAGTCCTGAAAGACCTCCCGCGACCCGGACTACGCCACGAAGAAGGCCCGGGTCGAGCACCTGTACGCGATTGCCGAGGGGCAGGTCGCCCGAGGCTCGCCGGACCTGAGCCGATCGGCCCAGCACGCGGCGCATCCCCATGGTGGGCCGACCTCGACGGGAGTCGTCACAGGGGCGCCGTCGCGATGTGTACGTACTCGCCGAACCGGGCCTACGGATTGCAACCCTGACGATTCATCGGCGAGGATGCCGCCCGGCCGCGCGAGATGACATGTTCGCGCCCGCCGCCGTTGCGCAATACACCGCCGCATCTCCAGCCCCACCCGGGCGCCAACCCAGTCGTCCGGCTGTCACCGGCCCCACCCCGGGCCGTCGCAGAAGGAGTCCCGTTGTTACGAAGATTCACCATTGCCGGCGTCGCGCTGGCGGTGACCCTCGGTGTGGCGGCGCTGCCCGCAGCCTCCGCCGCCACGGCCGACTCCCCCGCCACCGCCAAGGCCCCCGCGCCCACCCCGTTCAGCCTGGCCGTGACGGCTGCCGACAAGGCCGCCAACAGCGGGCTCGACGCTCTGGCCAAGGGCCCGTCCGAGGAGTACGCCCGCGCCCAGGTCACCCCCTGGGTCAACGGCCTCTACTCGGTCGCCTACGAGCGCACCTACCGCGGCCTGCCGGTCGTCGGCGGTGACGCGGTCGTCCTCGCGGACGGCGAGGGCAAGGTCCGCGCCGCCTCCTCGGCCACCACGGCGAGGATCGACGTCTCCACCGAGGCACGCATCAGCGCGGCCGCTGCCGAGCAGACCGGCCGGGCGCAGCTGAAGTCGGTCGACAAGGCCGAGGCGCCCCGCCTCGTCGTGCACGTGGCGAACGACGAGCCGCACCTGGCCTGGGAGACGGTCCTCACCGGCCTCACCGAGACGGCGCCGAGCCACCTGCACGTCTTCGTCGACGCGCTCAGCGGCAAGGTGATCGCCACCCAGGACGACGTGCACGCCGGCACCGGCACCAGCAAGTGGAACGGTCCCAACCCGCTGACCATCGACACCAGCAAAGTGGACGGCAAGTTCACGCTGATCGACGCGAACCGCCCTGGCCTGGGATGCACCGACGACGCCTGGGGGGAGTTCTTCAAGTCCACGGACTCCTGGGGCAACGGCGATCCCACCAGCATTGAGACCGGCTGCGTCGATGCGATGTGGGCGGCCCAAAAAGAGTGGGACATGCTCAAGAACTGGCTGGGCCGCAACGGCCATGACGGCAACGGCGGCAGCTGGCACCTCTTCGTCGGTCTGCGCGATTACAACGCCTTCTGGAACGGATCCAGCGTCAACATCGGTTACAACCAGGCCGAAGAGTGGATCGCCTCGATGGACGTCGTGGGCCACGAGTTCGGCCACGGCATCGACCAGTACACGCCCGGCGGCGGCATCAACAACGAGAACGGTGTCGCCGAAGGCACCGGCGACATCTTCGGCACACTGACCGAGGCGTACGCCAACGAGCCCTCCCCGTACGACACCCCGGACTACCTGATCGGCGAGACGGCCAACATCCTCGGCACCGGCCCGATCCGCAACATGTACGACCCCTCGAAGCTCGGTCACCCGAACTGCTACTCCTCGGCGATCCCGAACACCCCGCACCACGAGGCCGCCGGCCCGCTGAACCACTGGTTCTACCTGATGTCCGAGGGCTCGGCCCCCGGCGGCGGCAAGCCCAACAGCCCGACCTGCAACGGCTCCACGGTCACCGGCATGGGCATCCAGAACGCCGGCAAGATCTTCTACGGCGGCATGCTGCTCAAGACCAGCGGCATGACGTACAAGAAGTACCGCACCGCGACCCTGACGGTCGCGAAGAACCTCGACGCCTCCTGTGGTCTGTTCAACAAGACCAAGGCCGCCTGGGACGCGATCAGCGTTCCCGCGCAGAGCGGCGACCCGACCTGCTCCGGCAACCCGGGCCAGGACTTCTCGGTGTCGGTCAGCCCCTCCACGGGCAGCGTGAACCCGGGCGCCTCGGCGACCGCCACGGTCGGCACCACGACCACCAGCGGCTCCGCCCAGACGGTCAACCTGAGTGCCACCGGCGCCCCGGCGGGTGTCACGGTCTCCTTCAGCCCCGCCTCGGTCAGCTCGGGCGGCAGCTCGACGATGACCGTCACCACCACGTCCTCGGCCGCCCCCGGCACGTACACGATCACCGTGAAGGGCACGGGTGTGGCCAGCCACACCGCGCAGTACACGCTGACCATCAAGGGCACGGGCGGCTGCACCGGCACCCAGGTCGTCTCCAACGGCGGTTTCGAGAGCGGCAGTTCGCCGTGGACCGGGGACACCGGCGTCATCGGCGCCAAGAGCGGCCAGAGCGCGCACACCGGCACCCGGTTCGCGTGGTTCGGCGGCCACGGCACCACGGCCACCGACACCGTCAACCAGTCGGTGACCATCCCGGCCGGCTGCACCAAGGCCACCCTGACGTACTGGCTGCACATCGACACCGCCGAGAGCGGCTCCACCGCCTACGACGAGTTCCAGGTCAAGGTCAGCGGCACCGGCAAGACGACCCTGTCCAACGTCGACGCGGCGGCCGGCTACACCCAGCGCACCCTGGACCTCAGCTCCTACGTCGGCCAGACGGTCACCCTGACCTTCACCGGCACCGAGGACTCCAGCCTGAAGACCAGCTTCGTCCTGGACGACGTGACCCTCGACGTCTCCGGCAGCTCGATCCCGCCGGCCGACGGCACGCGTACGCCCGGCAAGCCCGCGTACACCGTCAGCCTCACCAGCGACTCCACGGGTCAGAACTGGACCGGTCACGAGAGCGTGGCCTTCACCAACGCCTCGGCCACCCCGCTCGGCGAGGTCTACCTGCGGCTGTGGGACAACTACCACGGCACCTGCCCGACCACCCCGATCACCGTCACCAAGGTGACCGGCGGCACCAGCGGCGGGCTCAGCGTCAACTGCACCGCCCTCAAGGTCACCCTGCCCACCCCGCTGAACCAGGGCCAGTCCACGTCGGTCGGCTTCGACCTCTCCATAGCCGTGCCGAGCGGCGCCGACCGCTTCGGCCACGACGGGGCGTTCAGCTTCATCGGCAACGCGCTGCCGGTGCTCGCGGTTCACGACGGCGCGGGCTGGCACCTGGACCCGTACACGGACAACGGCGAGTCCTTCTACTCCCTCGCCGCCGACTTCACGGTGACCCTGGACCACCCCACGTCCCTGTCCGTCCCGGCCACCGGCACCTCGGTGGACACCCCGGGCACCTCCGGCCGTACGGTCACCAAGGCCACCGCGACGAACGTGCGCGACTTCGCGTGGGCGGCGGGCCCGTTCACCAAGATCTCCGGCACCTCGACCGCCGGCACCAAGATCAACGTGTACTCGGTCTCCGGCATCAGCACCTCCGACGCGCAGTCGATGCTGGACACCGCCAAGTCCGCCGCGGACGCCCACGCGGGACGCTTCGGCGCCTACCCGTACGGCGAACTCGACGCGGTCATCGACGACGACTTCTGGTTCGGCGGCATGGAGTACCCCGGCTTCGTCCTCGACCAGGTCAGCACCACGGCCCTGACCCACGAGATCGGCCACCAGTGGTTCTACGGGATCGTCGGCGACGACGAGTACACGAGCCCCTGGCTGGACGAGTCGTTCACCGACTACGCCACCGACCTCGCCCTGGGCAAGACCGGCACCGGCTGCTGGAACAACGTCTCCTGGACCTCCCCGGACGAGAAGATCACCAACTCCATGGCCTACTGGGACACCGACTCCTCCCGCTACGCCACCGTGGTCTACGGCTACGGCAAGTGCGCCCTGCACGACCTGCGCCGCCTCATCGGCGACACCGCCATGGCCAAGCTCCTCAAGGACTACACGACGAACCACTGGTACGGCATCTCCACCACCGCCGACTTCAAGGCGGCGGCGCAGGCGGCGACCACCACCGACCTGACCTCGTTCTGGTCGACGCACCGGATCGAGGGGTGATGCGGTCCGCACCCACGCGGTGAGCCGAGTCCCGTCGTCCGCCGCCCCGTTCCGGCCCGCCTCGCGCGGATCCGGGACGGGGCGGCGGTACGCGCACCGGGTCGACGCCACCCTGGTCACCCGCCACTCCGGGAACGAAGAACCTCCGGCCGGACGATGCAGGTCTTCGCCCGGGCCGCCCAGGACCGTTCCTCCTTCTCCGCTCACGGGTTCCTGTTCCGGCGCCGGAGCGGTGACACAGTCCCTGACCGGCAGCCCGGTTCGGGCGAGGGGAGCCGGTCCGCTGTCGGTGAGCCGTCCGAGCCGGTCCGGCAGTGTTCCGGTCGCTGGCGCAGACGCTCGGCGGCCTGCGGGCCCTGCCGGTCGGGGGGCGGTGACGACCCGGCGTGCGGCCTCGCGCGGGGACGGCCCAGGGGCGCGGGGTCAGGGTCCGAGTGGGGGGCGGTGTCCCGGGGCGGCGTTGTCCCGGCGTTCGCCTGGCCGGTCGGGGTCCGGGTGAGCGCCAGCGGGTGGTGGGGCGGTGGTGGTGGCGGCCGAGGGGGTGGGGTTCAGGGTGCGGGCGGCGCGGAGGGCGGGCGGGCCGGCGAGGGCGACGGCGGCCAGGGCGCAGGTGCCGAGGAGCCACAGGGCCGGCCGGACGCCGACGTGGTCGCCGAGGGCGCCCGCGGCCAGGGCGCCGAGCATGGTGGTGGTCGAGACGATCATCTGGAGCGCGGCCGTGGCGCGGCCCATGGCCTGCTCGGCGATGTCGGCGGCGAGGACCGCGCCGAGCGCCACGTTCGCGATCGCCCCGAAGAAGATCGGCAGGCCCAGGCCGAGCGCGGCCAAGGCCACGGCGACGGGCAGGGGCCCGCCCGCGAGCGGCAGGAGCAGCGAGCTGGGGAGCGCGGCGGCGAAGCAGGCCAGGGTCACCGTTCGGGGGTCGCTGCCCGGACGGAGGAGGCGGGCGGCGACCGCGGAACCGGCGAGCCCCATGACACCCGACAGGACGAACGCCAGCCCGTAGACGCCCACGGGCAGGTGGACGGTGCGCAACAGGAAGGGCCCGGTGAGGGTCTGACTGCCGGTCAGGGCGGCGGCCGGAACCGTGATGAAGACGAGCAGGGCGCGGTGGAAGGGGTGGCGGGCGAAGAAGGTGAGTCCGGCGGCGGCGGTGCGCAGCGTGATCGGTTCGGCCGGGCCGGGGCGGTGGGGGGTGCGGTCGGGGGCTCGCATGGCGAGGAGGGCGAGGGCGCTGATCAGGTAGCTGCCCGCGTCCACGGCCAGGGCGGCGGCACTTCCGGCCAGCGCGATGACGGGCCCGGCGGCGACCCGGCCGACCAGCGCCGCGCCGTACTGGCCGGCCTGGAGCCGGGCCCGGGCCGGGCCCAGGGCCTGCGTGCCGACGAGGTGGCGCAGGTGGAGGAGGTACAGGGAGCCGAGCAGGACCGCGATGAACCCTTGGACGGCTCCGAGGACCACGAGCCAGGCCAGGGACGCGACCTGGTGGGCGACCCCGAGCGCGAGAGCGGCGAGCGCGAGGGCGGAGGCGGTGTCCAGGAGCAGCATCGCCCGACGCGGACGGGTGATCTTGTCGGCCAGCGCCCCGGCCGGGAGCCCGAGGAGGATGCCGGGCAGGGTGGCCGCCGCGCCGAGCACACCGATGTCCCCCGCGGTCGCGTTCAGGTCGGTCAGGGCCACGACCGGCAACGCGATCGCGCTCAGGGACGTACCGAACGCGGACGCGGTCTGCCCCCACCAGTAGAAGCGGACGTCACGTCCCGCCCCGGATACACCCGGAACCGGGGGCGCACTCACGACCGGACCGCAGACGACGACGCGGGCAGTGCGGCAGGGCGCGGGGTGGCGGGGTCGTCGAGGGTGAACAGCGGGTCGGGGCGGGGCTGGAGGAGCTGGGTGAGGAAGAGCAGCACTCCGGCGGAGCCGCTCCACAGGTCCGCGCTGTGGCGCAGCATCCCGTGGCCGAGCAGGCGGGTGCCGGTGGGGTGCGGGAGCGCGTACTTGAACAGTCCGCGGGCGATCCGCTGCGCCTCGCACCGGCTGTCCGTATCGCCGGTGGCGGCCGCGTGGTCGGTGAGGGCCAGGCCCAGGCCCGCGAAGCCCTGGAAGAGTCCGGGCATGGCGGTGTACGGGATGCGCATCGCCGCCAGCAGGCGGGGCATCGCGGCGGCGAGGCGTTCGTCACCGGTGGCCTGGAGGTAGCGGGTGACGGGGAGCAGCATCCCGGCGGAGCCGGCGTAGAGGTAGGGCATGTCACGGCGGTCGGTGGCGGAGATCGGGAAGGTCATCGCCACCTCCCGCGGGTCGCTCTCCCGGTCGAGTTCGGCGTGCAGCAGGCGCAGGCCGCGCTGGAGGTGGCGGTCGTCGCCGGTGGCGCGGGCGAGGTGGTGGAACATCAGAGCGATGCCGGGCCGGCCGTGGACCAGGCCGGTCGGGTTGTTGTCGCCGAGGAGAACGGTGAGGCGGGCGTCGTCGTCCGGTATCGCCCGGGCGAGAGCGAGAGCCCGGTCGAGGTGGTGCTCGTCCCCGGTGTGGTGGTGGAGGGCGAGGTGGCCGAGCGCCAGGCCCGCGGATCCGCCGAACACGGTGGCACTCTCGGCGAGAAGGGGATGGCGGTCGGCGGCAGCGAGCAGGTCGCGGGCCTCCTCCAACAGTCCCTGGCCCGCCAGCACGTGGGCGATCCCCGCGGAACCCACGTACAGGCCGGGAGCGAGGTCGTCGGCCTGGGCGAGGGCCTGGCGGCGCAGCCGGTCGAGCAGGCCCTCGGGCAGGGGCCGACCCGCGTGGTGGAGGGCGTGCGCGACACCCGCGGCGCCGTAGGCCACACACAGGGTGTTGGTGCGGTAGCCGTCCGCGATGGTCGGGAACATCCGCTCACCGTGGCCGACATCCGCCATCGCGAGCAGCGCGTCGCCCACCGAACGGTGCAGATCGGCAAGGTACCGGGCCGGCTCCGCGGCGAGTTCCCCGGGCGTGGGCAACCGGAAGCCCGAAACAGGAGCGGCGGGGGCGGACGCAGGTTCGGGGGCGGCCGCTTCGGGTCCCGGGGCGCTGAGTGTGGCGCCGGTCGGCGTGTGGTACTTGGTGACGCGGCGCCACAGGCCGTCCGGGAGCGGGCCGTACCGGCTGATGTCGGCGTGGAGATGGGCCAGCGCGTCCGGGTTGCGGCGCACCACGTGGTGGAAAGGGCCGAGCAGCAGCAGGGCGAGGGCCGAGACACCGTAGTCGTCGTGAACCGCGAGGTCCTCCCCCACCAGCGCGCGCGGCGGCGCGTAACCGGGGGTGCCGATCAGGGCGCGGGACGCGCCGGGGCGCTGCGCGGCCTCGAAGTCGACGAGCCGGACGGTGTCGTCCTCGGCGACCAGGACGTTGCCGGGGCTGACGTCCACGAAGAGGTAGCCGCACGCGTGCAACCGGGCCAGCGCGTCCTCGACACCGGCGATGAGCCCTTCACAGCGCTCGAAGTACGCGGCGACCTGCCCGGCCGTCCGACCGACCCGCACCAGCGGATTGTTCACGGCCATCCAGGAGTTCAGCGCCCGGCCGTCGACGAGCTCGCTGACCAGGTACTCGTGCCCCGACTGGCGGAAGTAGGCGATCGGCTCCGGCGCCAGCCCCGGGGCCTGTTCGTGGAGGACCCGCAGGGTCTCCCACTCCCCCCGCAGCCTGGCCTGGGCATCCAGACCGTCGTCCTCGAACGCGATGTGCGCCCGCGCCTCCTTGATGAACACCGCCCGGCCGGTGGCCTCCTCACGTCCCAGGTAGGCGCCACCGGCGTTGCTGTGACGCACCGCCGACTCGAAGACGAACCCACCGAACGCATGCGAGGCCGCCGCGGGCGCAGGTGCGGGAGCGTCCGCGGAGGTGGGGGCCGGCGCGGGCCGACGGAAGGGATCCGTGATCTGGTCCGGAAGTCGGGGGGTGACTCCGCGCCGGTCCTCCACCAGTCGGCCCGCGCCGTCTCGGACCAGCAAGGTCCGGGAACCGTCCGCCCGCAGGCGGGTCCGGGGAACGAACGCCCCGTACCGGTAGTGCACCGTCCCGGAGGTCCGGTAGCGCCGGTCGGAGAGGATGCGCGGTCCCTGCTCGCCGGCGAGGGCCGAGTCGAGCTGTTCCATCAGCCGTTCCGCCGCCTCCACGTCACGCGGGTAGGCGGCGATGAACTTCCCGGCCTGCGGGCGCGGCGCGTGCTTGTGATGGGTCCACCAGTAGAACAGGCGGGCCGACAGGTGCTTGAACGCCACGTCCTGCTCGAAGCAGACCCGCGCGGCGATGTCCAGGACGGGGCCCAACCGGTCGGCGCGGGCCGACACATGGACCTTCCAGCCGTCCTCGACCCCCCGGAGCTTCTCACGGAACCACATCGTCCAGATCCCGGACTCCACACCCTGCCACCCGTCCGGAACCCCGGCCGGACGGAACACCTCACCCCGCGCCACGGTGGTCTCCAACGGCGCGTAGAACTCCGGGTCGGCAACAGCGAATCCGAGCGGCTGGTTCATGACCTCTCCAGAACAGGACGAACGACAGGGTCCGACAGACAGGCGACGACGGACGACCAGGCACCCGGCCCCCGCCACAGGCGGCCGCCCCAGGGACGACCGGGCTGCGCCCAACACCGCCGTACCGATGGACGGGGCAGACGCGAAGCGGCGCGCTCGACGTCCCCACAGGGGCGAGCGCGCCGCCGGCCAGGTCCATGCGGGACACCGGACCGCCGAGCTCACGCCGACGGCCCAACGCGCCCCTCACACCCGCGGTATGGCTTAGTACGGCTCCATCGCGCAGGCCGCCAGGCTCACGCTGCTCGCGTGCGCCTCGACCTCGTTCTCGTCCTCGTTCACACCCAGCTCCTGGAGCGGCAGAACGGTCTCGTCGTTGGTCGGCTCAAGGGCGTCAGCCATGATCGTCTCCTATCCGTGCGACGGTGAGGGAACGGGACTCCAGCCCCGTCCCGGCAACCACCCGGCCCCCTTGCGGCGGGCCGGCCGATCACCTGAACAAGAACGTAGAATCACCCGCCCCGGAACAGGCATGCCACCGGTATGGAACCGGTATCCACCGAGGCCACCCCCGGCCGTCAGCCCGGCGGGCCACGCGACCAGCAAGAGCGAAAACCCATCGCCCGACCGCCCGTCGGGACGCTTGACTGACACCCGGACACACCACCGACCGACGAGGAGGATCCGTGAAGGACCCGGATTTCACCGTTGAGCTGACCGGCCCCTCCCCTCACGACCCCACCGCCCTCAGGGCGGTCGGCGCGGTCACCGGGCTGAGCCTGTGGCGGAGCAAGCAGCTGCTGGACAGCGCGCCCACCACCGTCCGGTCCCGCCTCCCCCACGCCACCGCCGCCCAGAGTGCGCAGCACCTGCGCCGGGCCGGCGTACCGACCGCGATCCGGTGCGGCTGGTGCCGGCGCACCCTGCCCGACGCCGGCACCCCCGTCGACCCCGCCCCCTGCACGTCCCCGTACTGGCCCACCGCCCACTGCCCGGCCAACTCCATGACCAGCTGCGACTGCAGCTTCTGCACCACCCACGGCCCCCTCCCCGGACACACCACCCACCCCGACCCCCTGATCCCACACCCGGCAACCACCAACCCTGCGACCACCCGTCCCTCAAGCCCCCGGTGACGAACACAACGCAAAAGCCGTCACCACACCGGCATTGGTCCAGGTCCGGCCGTTGACGCTTTCTGCTCGTCTGACAGCGGCCTCGCCGTCGATCATCGCCGCGACGATGTCGCCGTGCTCGGCGACGGGCTGGCGGCGGACGGTGACCCGATCGCCGTCGCAGATCGCCGCCTCGGGTAAGGATCGGGGGCGGGGCGGGATGAGCGGGGACTTCTACCGGCGCCGGGTGACCGGCGAGGTTCTGGACACCTCCTCCCCGGCCGAGCCGATCCTCTCCTGGGCCGACGCCCGCGCTTCGCGTTGATGCGCTCCGTCGGTGAGGTGCTGGTCGTCGAGCACCGCTACCTCCTGGTCCACACCGTCGCGGGCGTGGACGGCGTCACCGCCTTACCCGGGCGCGTGCCAGGTGCCCTCGGAGGCGGCCTCCACCTTCTGGAGGCGGCGCGGCAGCCGCCGGGTGGTCCCGCTTGGCCTGCTCCGCTTCCTGCTTAGGGGTGAGCCGGCGCAGGGTCAGCGGCCGTTTCGCAACGTCGACAGCAGCCGGTCGAGCCACAGTCGGATCTCCCCCGGCGAGCCGGGCAGCGGCTGCGGAGATGAGGAACTGACCGCTGAGCTGCGTGAGGATGTCGGCGCCGCCGGCCAGGGTCTGCCCCTGCTTGTGCGCCGCGCGGGTACGGCGCAGCGTGAACCACGCATACCGTTCGACGAAGGGAAGTCCCTGGAGCATGGCAGCCGACTTCGTCACGAACGCGGCCTGCTGTTGCGGCGTCGGATACCTCGGGGTGCCGCTCGAAAAGTCGATCAGGCTGTACTCGGTGAGCCAGATCGGCTTCTTGTAGCGGTTGTAGGTGGCCTGGAGGTAACTGCGCAGCTGACTGGTCGCGGCATCGGCGCGGAAGTCCGAGCCGTACCAGTGCAGCGGGATGAAGTCGACCTTGTAGTGGCGGGCGGCGGCGCCTTTCATGAACTGGTCGAGCCAGCCGCCCGCGATGTCGCCGCCGCTGGCCACCGCGGGTGCCCCCAGGCGCATCCCGGTCGACTGGAGCCGGGGCCAGAGGTCGAGGGCCTTGGCCGCGCTCATGTTGGTCTGCGCCGGCAGGTCGGGTTCGTTGAATCCGAGCAGGGTCGTGCCCTCCTTCCTGGCCGTCTTGAGTTGTGCGTCGGTCACCGAGGCCGCTCCCCAGATCATGGGGACGAACTCGACGCCGGCCGGCGGCCTGATCTGCTGCCGGTCCGAGGATTAGGTGTAGAACCAGCCGGCTCTGGCGTCAGCCAGGGCCCGGGTGACGCCGGTGAAGTTCCAGGCACTCACGCCCTTCTTCTTCACCGGGGCGGCGGACGCGTCGGCCGGGCTGCCGGCTGTGAGCCAGGTCAGTACCGCGAGCAGAACGGTGAACAGACGTAGTCCACGCCGCACGGCGCTCCTCTCCTTTCCTCACGTCGTCATGACGAAGCCTCGGACGGGTGGCTCACGCAACACGCTCGAACGTGACGGTGAAGCCCTTGCACCGGCTGCACTGCTGCATCACCTTGTTGCCCGGCACCTGGTCCTGCTTGGACCACGTGTAGGCCTTGGGGCACCTCGCGCTGAGCGCGCGGCTGTAGTCGCTGGGGGTGTCCCGGCTGGGGTTGGTGCACAGCATCGGCTTGCCGTCCGGCCCGCGCGTCAGGTCGGCGGGCGGGCAGTAGGGCAGCAGGTTCGCCGTACAGCCCCGTGTGTCGCATCCGCCGCCGGCCGGCGTGGCGTTCACCGGAGTGATCGTGATCGGCAGCGAGAACGCGTTCACGTAGCTCACGTCGTACCAGGGAGCGGCGCCGTCCTTGCTGTCGAAGTTGAACTCCGCGAGGCTGGCCGGTTGTTCGCCGGTCGTGCAGTGGTCGGCGAACGGGCCGCAGTCGCCCACCCGGCAGTGGAAGGTGCTGCCGGAGGCGCCGCCGCATCCTTGCCGTGCGAAGAACTTTCCACGCCAGTGGAACGGGGCGGTGGTCTCGGGAATCGTCACCGTCGCCGACTGCCCGGGAGCCAGGACCGGGAGCCGGGTGAACTGCTTCGACCCGTCGGCGTTGACGGCGCTTCCGATCCACAGCTTCTGCGAGGAGTGATTCACGAACGTCACCGTGTGGTTGACGGCCGCAGCCGGTGCGGTACGGGCGGGCATCACCGCACCCGTCGCCGCGCCCGTGCTCGGCAGGACCACCGTCAGGGTGGCAGCGGCAACGGCGACGAACAGCCTGGTCAGGAACCTGCGCATGACTTCTCCACTCCGCTCAGCAGGTCAGATTGGTGCCGGGGGATGCGTGCAGGATCTGCGCGAACCTCTTGTAGAGGTTGACCCTGTCCTGCATCTGGGCGGTGTTCCTGCCGTTGCATTCCAGGGCGCCGTTGATGCTGCGGATCGTCTGACCGAATCCGGCGCCGGTGACGATCGCCTGGTGGGCCGTCATGGAGCCCGGTCCGGACTGGGTGTTCCAGTACCAGAGCGCGGTCTTCCAGGCGATCTGGGGGTTCGTCTGCACCAGGTTGGGGCTGTGCAGCAGGTCTATGTGCAGGGCGTCGCCCGCCGCCTTGTAGTTGAAGTTCCAGCTGAGCTGGAGCGGGCCCCGCCCGTAGTAGGCCGCCTTTCCCGCCGGACACCCGTAGGGCTGGCGGGCGTCGCAGTACGTCGGATAGTTGGCGGTGTTCTGCTCCACGATGTGGACGAGGCCGCCGGTCTCGTGGCTGACGTTCGCCAGGAAGGCCGCCGCCTCCCGCCGCTTGACGGTGTCGCTGCCGGTGTGCGCGAAGCCGGGGTAGGCACTCATCGCACCGACCAGCGCGTCGTAGGTGTAGAAACGGTTCTTGCTCGGGAACATCGAGTCGAACTGGGCCCTGCTCACGACGAAGCCGGCGACGGGCCACAGGCTCACCGGTACGCCGTCCCGCCCGGGTGGGGCGTCGGCGATCGGCCCGTAGAACAGTTGCGGCCGCCTGCGCGCACTCCCCCACCGGCTCGGCGGCCGTCGCGATCAGCCGCGCGGGGCGCCTGCGCCTGGACGGCGCTTCAGGCGGTGCACCCGTGAACCCCTGGCCTCCTGCCGGTTGCGGTCGGCCCGCACGGCCGACACAGCCATGACCGGCAGCAACACCCAGCCACTGTCGCGCACTTCACAGACTTCGAGGGGTCGGTTCGCCGCGGCACCGATCCACCCTCCCGCCACGGGAGCCCGGTACGACGCGTCCGGGCGCACCCGGACGGGACGACTCCCCGGACGCGTCCGCGCCGAACTCGTCGCGCAGCAACACGGCCTGACCGACCGGACGGGCATCTGGGTGGAACGGGCGGCAGCCGGCCCTTCCCCCTCACCAGGCGGCCGCCCGAACGTCGTGGGGAAGTCCCCGCCGTGGGGGACGGGGACCTCCCCCGGCCTGCGCCGCCGGTCAGTCGGCCTTGACCCAGCCCTCGTACCATCCGTTCTTCTTGCGGCAGTCGTAGTCGTACACGTTGGACGCGGCCATGAAGTAGGACCGGCGGGCCTCGCAGGCCGACCTCGTACGGTAGGCCTCGCCCGTGGGCCGCCAGGTCGCGGCGGGCGCCGTCACCGCCGCCGTCACCGCCACCGCCGCCGGCGCCGGCGAGTCGGTGGGGACCGGGGCCGCGACGGCGGCCGGAGCGCCGGCGCCGACCGCCAGGACGACGAGCGCGGCCGCCGCGGAACGGGCGATGGTTGCTCCACTGATCACGTGTTCGTTCCTCTCGCTGAGCGCCTGATGGCGCGGTACGGCCGGTGCCGTCCTGTTCGGGCCCCGGGCCGACTCCTCGGTGGGGAGTGCCCACACCCTCCCGCTTCTGACGCGCCCTCGACAAAGCCTTTCGTTGGTGGCCGAATGGCCCTGGAAGGCCGGCGGTCCCGCGCCCACCCATAGGGGTCGTGGCCACGACCAGAAGGGCGGCGTTCCGTGCTGCGCATCCACTTCACCGCGGCGGACGTGGCACGCGTGACCATCGCCCGGCCGACCACTCCCCTGGCGAGCGAGGCGGTGCTGAGCGTGCAGGTCCTTCGCGACCCGCCTCCGCCGTTCCGGGCGTGGCGGCGCCGGGTCGCACCCCTTCTCCCGCCCCAGAGCTCCCTGCTCCGCTCCCTCATACCGGCCCGCGGCTGGATCCCGGACTTCCTCACGCCCAGCCGGCACGCCCTCCGCGGCAGTGGCGCCTTCCAGGAGATCCGCTCCACCCCGCGCCAGCGCATCACCGAGGACCTCTGCCGTTCGGCTCCCGGCGGCAACCCGCCGAGCTGGTCCCGGCGACTGGCCGACGGGGACCCCGAGGCCATGGACGACCTGGTCGGCGCACTCACCTCGTACTACGACCTCGCCATCGCCCCCTAAGTACCTGTGGGGCGAACACTTCTGGTCCCCCAGCTACTTCGCCGCCTCCTGCGGCGGCGCGCCACTGAGCATCATCAAGGAGTACATCGAGAACCAGAAGCGACCCGACTGACCGTCCAGCTTTCCGGAGCGATGCTGCGGCGCTCCGCGCCGCAGCGCGAAGGATGCGATTCCTCCCGGCCGTAAACGGCGGGGTTCCTCGCAAGACCACGCTGAAAATGCACCGGGGGAGGTCCGACACCGGGAGGTCCACCATGGCCGGGCAGATCGGAAAGAACCGGAACATCTTCCTCGTCTGGCTCGTCTGGCCCTTACTGACGCTGGGGATCTACCACTTCGTCTGGTGGTACAAGATCAACCGCGAGGTGGGCGATTTCGACCATCGGATCGACGTCAATCCGGCGATGTCGGTGATCGCGATCCTGTTCGGCTGGATCATCATCGTCCCGCCGTTCGTCTCGATCTACAACACCGGCCAGCGCATCGCCACCATGCAGCGCGACACCGATCTCACCCCCACCTGCAACCCGTGGCTGGGGCTGCTGTTGAGCTTCTTCTTCGGGCTGCACGCGCTCTACTACCAGAGCGAGCTGAACGCGTTCTGGGACCGCAGCCGGGGCTTCCGCGGCACGACCGCCTACGCGGGGTAAGGCGGCGAGGCACCGCCACCGCCTACGAGAAGACCGCAGCCGCCTGGTCCGCTCGGTGATCCAGACGGAACTGCCCAGCCGACCAAGGACCCCCGTGGTCCGTGCCACTGCGCAGCGGCGTGCGAGCGCGTGAGCAGCACACGCCGCCGCGCGGGCCCTCGCCGTCGCCCGCGCCGCCCGCGCCGCAGGAATCCACCCGGACACCGCCCGCCGACAGAAGCATCCGGCACGTACGCGCGGTGCCGCGCAGGCTCCAGAGGTCCGGGCATCGGCCGGTCAGGACTCGTCGTCGAAGTACTCGTCGAGGTACTCGAAGACGTAGGACCACAGGTCCGGATACGCGGCCAGCAGCCCCAGTTCGTCCAGCCAGCCCTCGAACATCACCAGCGCCGGCTCGAGCCCCATGTCGTCCACGCGCTTCACCGTCAACGCGGCGAGGCCCACCACCGCCACGAACTCGGCGACCGATGACGCATAGCGGCCGCCGTAGCCCCTACCCCAGTCCCACTTGTCCGGGAGGAACAGATCGATGCCGCCGCTGTCTCCGTCCAGCATGAAGTAGTGGTCCGGGTGCTCCATCAGTTTGAAGCAGGAGTCCGCGACCGCTCCCGCGCCGAGCGGCCGGGACACCGCGTACGCCTCGTCAGCGTTCTGGGCCCATAGACCCTCCAGACGGAGAGAACGTGAGTCGAGCCCGATCCTCTCCATCCACACACAGGGAAGGCCGACCGTCGTCAGGAACTCCCGCGTCGGACCATGAGTCAGCTCCCCGGGTAGCTCCCGCTCGGACGGACGCCAGACGCGCTCGGGGCCGAAGATCCGATCCAGCCATGCAGCATCCGGATCGCGGGCACCGGCGGGCAGGCCGACGCCCGCCTCAAGGGAGCCGTCACCCGCGCGACTCGTGGGCGTCTCTTCCACGGTATTCCTCCATTCTTCCGGCCACCGGGCGCCGTGAGTTCAACGCCGCCGGACTCGATGATCCTCAACCAGAGTTCACCCGCTCGGTTGAGACACCTCTGATGGTCCTCGTCCATCACAAGCTGAGCTGCTGCATCCCCGTCGTCACACAGGATCAGGTCCACCTCGGCCCGACGACCGCTGCGGCATCCCGCAGTCAGCCGCTGCCCCAGCGACACCCTGTCATCCCCTCCACTCACAGCGCCGACGCGCCACCCCGACAGGCCGTCCCCCACGGCCGCGACCACACCGTCAACGGAGGGCGCGGTCCAGCCACGGGCTGGCGGCCGGGCTACCCCTCGGTGTGGACGGCCCGTGACGCCGGCGTGTTGTGATCCTGCCGGCTCGCCCGCCGCCGGACGACTGCGCGTCGGACCGGAGGGTACGCCGGAAGCGCCACCGCCCCGCCGAGCGCGCCGAACAGGAGCGGGGCATTCCACCACGGCACCAGTTCGACGGACCGGCCATCCGGCCAGCGGCAGACACTCGAGGGCGGGAAGAGCGACTCCTCGATCCGGATGTTCTCGTGTTCGGGTGCCCGGTACGCCACCGGGTCCCATCCGTAGAGCTCGGTGACACACGCCCGGGTCGGGCGGGTCTCGAATCCGGACATCATGCCGAACAGCCAGACGACGCCCGCCGCCAGCAGACAGAGCACCACGCCCAACACCCTCGCCATGCCCGTCCCCCACACTACTGTCCATCCGTTCCGGGCCTGGAGACGATCATGAACCTGGTTCGGTTCCCCTTCCTACAGACACGGCCACGCCGTCCGGGCGGACACGCGCCGGTCGTCCGCGCCGGAACCAGGCAGCAAGGGCAAGGACCGTTGCGGACCGCGCCGCACGCCGCCGCCGTACGGCCCGCGGACCGTGGACGCAGCTGTCCGGATCGGCCTGCGGGAGATGGCCGGAGCCGATCCGGAGTTGTGGGAGCGGACCGGGGGCCAGCCGGCGCACTGGGAAGCCGCGTTACGGATCCGCGCGCTCGGCTGGGGGGCCGAAGCCGGGAAGCCGGGTGAGCTGGCCTACGGCATCGGACCTGACCTGGTCGAAGACCTCGCCGCGGAGCCACTTCTGGCCGATCCGCATAAACGCCTGCCACATGGGCGAACTGCTCGACTAGGAACCGAGCTTGCGGGTCCAGTGCCGTTCCGACACGGCCGCGGCGCACACCGGCACATGAACTACGTGGCCGGTCGTTCGCATGGCACAACGTCGCCCGGGACGACCCCGGCCTCCTCTGTCATGGCGCCGGTGGCGGCGAGTCCGTCGTCGCGGAGCTGCGGCGCACTCTCCGGGACAGCCACTTGCGGGCTCAGCGGATGGTGGGGTCAACGGCCGTGAGGAGGGAGACCAGGCCGGTGTCGTCCGCTGCCCAGGCGGTTCCGTACCACCGTCCGCGCCACTGGCCGAGCAGGACCCGCTGGCGGTCGCCGTCGCGGTGGTAGCGCAGGGTGCCGTCGACGGTTGCCGGGCCGGGGGTGAAGTCGCGGCGCAGCGTTTCCAGGAGGGCGGACGGTTCCACGGCCTCGTCGAGGAGGAGGGTGACGCCGTCGCGGTGGACGGGGGCGTCCCAGATCCGCGCGTGGACGAGGTCGGAGAAGCGGTCGGCGTGCGGGTGCCACGTCGCGGACGGTGTCACGTCGTCGAACGAGATCACCACCGGCGGGTCCTCGGACCCGTCGAGGCGGACGGCCAGCACCCACACGCCCTGGTTCTCGACCATGAACGGCAGCAGGCCGAGGGAGCCGACCGGGTCGATGGTCCGTTCCTCCTGCTCCTCGACGCCGTCCGGCCACTCCTCGTCGTCCTCGGGCCAGTAGTAGAGCTCCTCCCGGCCCAGTCGGTCGGCGTCGAACACGGCGTCGTCGTTGCCGAACTCGCGTAGGACCGGGGCACCTTGGGCCAGCGAGAACCACTCGCGCACCGCTGCGGGCGCGGCCCGGCCGTGCACGGCCTCGAAGCGGTCCAGCGCCGCCCGGGCCTCGGCCGACACCGTCAGGTCCATCCCGGCCAGGTCGGCCGAGCGTCCGTGGAACCGCAGCGTGTGCGACGTGTGAGCCGACATCACGGCCCCCTCCTGCGTGCTTGCGGGCCCGGCGCCCGCAGGTTCTCGGCGACCCTAGCGGCCCGCACCGACGGCGCCGGAGCCCGGGCGGGCCGGTGTGTCCGGTCCCCGGGCCGGGCCCGGCGCCGCAGGTGGTCGGCCCGCCGGCGCCGGCGCGGCTTGGCGGGGCGTGCGGATCAGCGGGGAGCGGTGACCAGGGATTCGATCGACGCCGCGGTGTGCACCGGCGGGGGCTGGTGGCCGAGCTGGAGCGCGGCGGCCGACTTGCGTCCGGGCGACTGGCCGAGCCCCCAGGCCAGGGAACGCGCCCTCAGGCTGTTACTCTCAGCCAGCAAGTTAACGCATAGCGTTACGAGGTTGCGCCTTGAAGGAGGAGAGATGGCTTCTACGCCGAGCGAGCCGTTCGGCACCGTGGTATCCGATATCGGGGTGAAGGTGCGTGAGTTTCCCAGCACCACGTCCTCTCAGATCGGCGTGCTGCCATCCGGGTTCAAGGTAGGACTGCAGTGCAAGGTCCGCGCCGAGAACATCGATGGCAACGACATCTGGTACCTGCTCCGCGACCGCCCCGGATGGGTCGCAGCCCGTTTCGTCGCCAACACCGGCAACGTCAAGTTCGCCGGGGACATCGCGTCGGGCGGTTCCGCGTCCACCGAGGACGCCTCCGGCTGAACGGCGGAGGCTCGCTTCGCCGACCGCCCCGGGCGGCCGAGCTCGCCGCCTCCGCAGGCCGAGGCCCGCACCTGCTCAGAGCAGGTGCGGGCCGACCAAGGCTGAGCCCCCAAAGCGGAGGGGCACGGCAGCCCCGGACACCGGGACCGGGACGGCATCGCCGGCCGGGTCAGGCGAGCAGCCCGCCCGTGTACGGGTCCTCGGCGAGCATCCGCCAGGTGTGCGCCGGTGTCGCGAACGCCTCCGGGTCCACCGCCTCGACCAGCCGGTCCACCACAGCCAGCAGCAGCGCCTGCGGGTCGTGCATCCTGGCCCGGAGGGCTGGCGCTGGTCGCAGCAGCTGCGTGCGACGACCGGACGACATCACGGCGGCTCGGCACGTTCGTCGCCTCCGCACCATCAAGCGGCGACGTCGGCCGCGGGGGGCGGGAGGTGCGGCGGACGCCCGGGCGCTGCCTCCACTTCCTGCGCCGCGCGGCCGCCGAGTGCCTGTCTCCGATCGTCAGACGCAGGCACTGATCAGAGCACGAGCGTACCCAAGTCGCGTACGGTGTCGGCGAGCGCACGGACCGCGTCGTTCTCGGCCTCGCCGCGCCAGACAGCCGAGCAGGGTCGGGCCGGGCCGTTCGAAGCCGAAGGCGGCCGGAGAACGATGCGGCCATGCATCCTGGCTACTGCCGTGCGGCCGCCTCCCGGGCTAGGACTCCGGGGACAGGAGTCCCGTGACTTCGTGCCGCGCCGCTCCCACGGCCCTCTCGACCGGGATCCACAGCTGGGAGTCGGTCTCCGCACCGGTCTCGACCGGCTTCGTCAGCAGGAGCTCCGGACCTGTCCGGCTCGTGTACGGGTTCGAGGGGAACCAATGCGTGAACACGTCTCGCCACAGCTCTTGGAGGGCGCTCGGACAGGGCCCGTGGTTGTCGAAGACCGCCCAGATCCCGGCCGGCACGTCAAGGGTGTCGAGCTCCTCGGCGGCCGCCCCGGGAGCGGTCACCACGCCGATCCAGTAGTCCGCCTCGGCGCCCTCCTCCCGGCTGCCGGTCAGGTACACCACCGCAGACAGGATCCCCTCCGGCTCCTGGCCGGGCAGCTCCTTCATCCGTACGATCGCCTGCTCGTCCAGGCTTTTCAGGTGTGCCACGGCGGCCTCGTTGACCCCCTCGTGCACGAGCGGGAGCCGGGCCTTCCTGCCGACGACCCGGAACGCCTCCTTCTCCACGATCCGGTACCGCATGGTCGCACCGCCCTCGACGACGAGACGGAAGGACAGGCGCGGCTGTGCCGTGAGCACCGCACCCGTACGCCGGGCCTCGCCCGGCCCGATGCCGTGCACCGACCGGAACGCCCGGGCGAACGCCTCGCCCGAGCCGTACCCGTACCGCACCGCGACATCGAGCAGCGTCAGCTCCCCGGCCAGCACCTCGGCCCCGGCGAGCGTCATCCGCCGGCGACGCACGTAGACCGGGAGCGGCATCCCGGCGAGCGCGGAGAACAGCCGTCGGAAGTGGTACTCCGACACCGCCGAGATCCTGGCCACCTCGGCCAGGTCGAGCTCCCGGTCGAGGCGGGCCTCCAGGTGGTCCAGCGCCTGATTCAGCCGCTCCAGCACGCGGATCCGCCCTTCCTTCGTGTGCCTGGGCCCCTCGGCTGACGCGGGGCGGGGACGGGAGCGGTCGATCGAGGGGACGGCGGACCCGCCGCTCGCAGCCATCAGGCCGCCTGGCCGCCTGGCCGCAGTCAAGGGGATGTGATCGCGCCCCGCCCGACAGAACCGGTGCGGGAATGGTGGGGTGAGAGGCCTTGCGTTACCTGAGACTTGCGCTCATGACCGATGTTAAGGGATTTTGCGAGCCGCGGTTTGCCGCAGTCCGGGCGGCGCTTGCAGCGTTGCTCGGCAAGGAAGACGTGGGTGCCTCGGCGGCCGTCTACCTGGACGGCGAGCAGGTGGTCGACATCTGGGGCGGGTACGCCGATGCGGACCGCTCCATCGGCTGGGAGCGCGACACCCTCGTCTGCGTCAACTCGACGACCAAGAACATGACCGCCCTCTGCGCGCTGATCCTGGCCGATCGGGGTGAGCTCGATCTGTCCGCGCCGGTCGCCGCCTACTGGCCCGAGTTCGCCGCCGCCGGCAAGGAGAACGTGCTGGTGCGGCACGTGCTGTCGCACACCGCGGGACTGCCGGACCTGTCCGGGCCGACGTCGGTGGAGCGGCTCTACGACTGGGCGGGCGTGACGGCGGGGCTGGCCGCGCAGGCGCCCGAATGGGAGCCGGGAACGGCCGCCGGGTATCACGCGCTCACCTTCGGGTTCCTCGTGGGTGAGATCGTCCGCCGCATCACCGGACGCAGTCTTGGCGAGTTCTTCGCCGGGGAGGTGGCCGAACCGCTGGGCGCGGATTTCCACATCGGGCTCTCCACCGAGCATGACCACCGCGTCGCACCGCTCATCCCGCCGCCATCCCTGACCGGCGAGTACACCGCCGGCGCACCGCCGGGACCGGACGGCACCCGCCGGGAGAACACCGGTGCCGCGATCCGGGTCGACGACGTCAACTCCCTGGCCTGGCGCCGTGCGCAGATCCCTGCGGTGAACGGCTTCGGCAACGCTCGCTCCGTCGCCCTCGTGCAGTCGGTGCTGGCGAGCGGCGGCTCGGCCGGCGGAGTACGCCTGCTGTCTCCCCAGGGTTGCGAGCCCGCATGGCAGGAGGTGTTCCGTGGTGACGACCGCGTGTTGGCGATGCCGATGTCATGGACGGTGGGCTTCGCCAGGTTCGGTGACTCCTTCGGCTGGGGCGGCTGGGGTGGCTCGCTGGTCGTGAGCGATCCCGGTTCGCGCCTGACGGTGGCCTACGTCATGAACCAGATGATCGACCGGGACCGACAGGAGGACAACCGCGGCATGGAGATCGTAATGGCCGCCTACAGCGGCCTGCACTGACAGCGCGATGAGGGGCGGTGGTCGACCGTGCGGCCGGCGGCCCGGGAGGGCGGTCCGAGCTCCACGTAGGCCAGGCTGAGCCCTGATGGGCCGGGGCGGATCGTCACATCGCCGACTGGGCGAGGTACAGCAGACCGGCACGCATCCGCTGTTCGCCGAGCTCCGGCAGGAGTGCGGCGACGTGATCGGCCGCCAGGGCGGCGAGCAGGGCGTGGGCCGTGTGGTCGGGGTCGGGTGCGGCAGCGAGCAGGATCGCCACATGACGGTGCCAGAACCGGTAGGCCCCGATCCTGTACCGGGCTCCGGGCGTGGCGGTCTCGGACATCCGGACCAGCGCCAGATGCTCCAGCAGGTAGTCGAAGTAGGCGTTGAGGAACGCGGCCAGGCGCTCGCCGGCCGGGGCCCCGGGGCCGAGCGGGGGCGGCCCGTGCAGCACCGCCTCCTGCAGCACGCGCTCGCGAGCGTCCAACAGCGCGACGGCCAGCCCCGACTTGTCGCCGAACCGGCGGAACAGGGTGCCCTTGCCGACGCCTGCGGCCGCGGCCACCTGGTCCATGGACACGGCCTCGACCCCGTGCTCGGCGAACAGCCTGGCGGCCGCCTCCAGCACCGCGACCCGGTTGCGGGCCGCGTCCGCGCGCTCCTTGGGCGGCGGCGTCCGTAGGAGTTCCAAGGGCATTGCCGAACCGGACCGCAGTCCGTTACTGTCGTGAGTCATAACAGGACTGTAGTCCGATTTCCTTGGAGGTAGTGGCATGACCGCACTCGTCACCCGTGCCGAACTGGCGGAAGCGATCGAGGCCGACGCCGTGACCGTCGTCGACACCCTCGGCGGGGAGTACTACGCCCAGCAGCACCTGCCCGGAGCCCTGGCGCTGGTCCTGGCCGACGTCGACGCCCAGGCGCCCACCGTGCTCCCCGACCGCGACGCCGCAATCGTCACGTACTGCTCCAACCCGGCATGCCCCAACAGCGGACAGGTCGCCGACCGGCTCACCAAGCTCGGCTACACCAACGTCCGCAAGTACCGCGAGGGCATCCAGGACTGGGTCGAGGCGGGACTCCCCACCGAAACCGCCTGACCCTCCACCCGGGGCGAAGGCTCCCCGCAGAGTCTTCGCCCCTTCCGCACGCCCGTGCGTGTGTCCGTCGGGACCGAGGCGGGCCCTCCTGCGCGGACGGCCGGCCGGCAGGTCATCGTCCCCGGTCCGCAGTCCTGCCGGCGAGGTGGGCCGACCCGACGGGGCTCGCCGTGCGCCCTCTCGTGGCGCCGCCCTTGTGTCGGTCAGCCGGAGGGGACCGTCTCGGAGATGGTGGAGGGATGAGGGAACACCGGCTGGACGCGTGGGACGCCGGCGATGCCTACGACCGGTTCATGGGCCGATGGAGCCGCCTGGTGGCCGACGAGTTCATCGCCTGGCTCGACGCCGGAGCCGGCCTGCGCTGGCTGGACGTGGGGTGCGGGACGGGCGCGCTGACCGCGGCCGTGGCCGACCGCTGCCGCCCACGTCTGATCCTCGGGGTGGACCGGTCCGAAGGCTTCGTGACCGCGGCGGTCACTGCCACCCCAGCGCCGGCCGTGTTCGCGGTCGCCGACGCCCTGTCGCTGCCTGTGCGTGACCGGGCGTGTGACGTGGCCGTGAGCGGATTGGCACTCAACTTCGTTCCCGAACCGGCCACGGCTGTGGCCGAGGCGGCTCGCACGGTGAAGCCGGGCGGGGTCGTCGCCGCGTACGTGTGGGACTACTCGCAGGGCATGGCGTTCCTGCGTTTCTTCTGGGACACCGCGGTCTCGGTCGATCCGTCGGCCGCTCCGCTGGACGAGGGCCGCCGCTTCTCCGTCTGCCGCCCGGATCGGCTGCGCGCCCTGTGGACCGGGGCGGGGCTGACCGAGGTCGCCCTCGACGCGATCGATGTATCGACCGATTTCGCCGACTTCGACGAGTTCTGGGCGCCGTTCCTCAGCGGGCAGGGCCCCGCTCCCGGATACGTGACCACCCTCGCCCCCGCCGCCCGCGTCCTGCTGCGCGACACCCTCCACCGGACCGCACCCACCCGGCCCGACGGATCGATCACCTTCACCGCCCGCGCGTGGGCCATCCGCGGGAGACGAACCGACGACTGACCCGCGGGCCGGCCCACCGGAGCACCCAGGAACGCGTCTACGAGCTCCGATCTGACGGTCGGTCATGGTCGGCTGGTCGGGTGGGAGGCTGCCCAGCCGTGTTCGAGCAGTGCGAAGGCCTCGTCGGCGGCTCGGCATGGTTCGGCGTGCCGCAGGATGAGGCTGCGGGCCTCCAGGGCGAAACGGGCCAGGGCGGCGCAGCTGACGTCGCCCTCGGGCGCGCCTACGGCCTCGGCGATGGCCTTCGTCAGGGCGGCTTCGTGGCGTGTCCACATGCGGTGGGCGTAGTCGCGGAGCGCGGGGGTCTCCTGCACCAGGCGCATGAAGTCGGCGAACCGCGGGTCCGCGGCATGGACGGCGAGCTGGGTCTGCTTCAGCAGGAGGTGCTCGCGCAACGCCTGCGGGATCGACTGGCCCGGGGGACGTTCGCGCACGGCGGCGACGAGTGCCGCTTCCAGGTCGTCGTCCTGATCGAAGACCAGGGCTTCCTTGCTGGAGAAGTGTTTGAACAGGGTGGTCACCGAGACGTCGGCGGCGTCGGCCACGTCTTTGACGCCGACCTGGTCGTAGCCGCGTTCGAGGAAGAGCTGAAGTGCGGCGTCGGCCAGGGACTGGCGGGTCTGGGCCTTCTTGCGCTCGCGGCGCCCGGTCGGTTCGGTCACTCCCACACCCTACCGCGAGGTGCATCCACTCCAAAAGTGTAGTCATTGCACTTATTGAGCGAGTGTGCTTTCTTGGTGAGGCCGGCTCTTCCGGCGGCTCACCCACCTCCCGAACCGAGGGACACCCCATGAACTCCGCTCGTGACCCCCGCATCGCGATCGTCGGCGCCGGCCTCGGCGGCCTCACCTGCGCCCGGGTCCTGCAGCAACACGGCCGCTCCGTCGCAGTCTTCGAACGCGAGACATCCGCCGACGCCCGCCCGCAGGGCGGCACCCTCGACATGCATCCCGACACCGGCCAGGCCGCCCTGCGTTCGGCGGGGCTCCTCGACCGGTTCCACGCCCTCGCCCGCCCCGAAGGAGATGAGTGGCGCGTCCTCGACTTCGCCACCGGCGCCCTCCTGACGCAGCAGGTGCCGTCCACCGACGGCGGCCGGCCGGAGATCGACCGGGGCCAGCTGCGCGGCCTGCTCCTGGACTCGCTCACCGCGGGCACGGTGAGGTGGGGCCGCGCCGTCAGCGGGGTCACTCCGCTGACGGACGGCACCTGCCGGCTGCTCTTCGATGACGGCACCGCCGAGGACTTCGATCTGGTGGTCGGCGCCGACGGCGCCTGGTCACGCGTCCGCCCGGCCCTCTCGCACGCCGCACCCGCCTACACCGGCGTCACCTTCGTCGAGACCGGATTCGACCACTGCGACACCCGTCACCCCGACCTCGCACGGCTGGTCGGCAACGGATCGATGCTGGCGAAGGGCACCGGCAGGTCCCTGGTCGCCCAGCGCAACAGCAACGGCCACATCCGCGCCTACATCGCGCTCCGCGCGCCGCAGGACTGGCACGTGGCCGCCGGTATCGACCTCGGCGACCAGCGAGCCGTGCGGACTCAGCTGCTGAGGATGTTCGACGGCTGGGACGAGAGCCTGCGCTACGTCCTGCGCAACAGCGACAACGGGTTCGTCAACCGGCCCCTGTTCGTCCTGCCCGCCCCGCACACCTGGCAGCACGTTCCCGGCGTCACGCTGCTCGGCGATGCCGCACACCTGATGCCCCCGGTCGGACTGGGCGCCAATCTCGCCATGCTCGACGGATCCGACCTCGCCCACGCCCTCGTCACCGCATCCGGCGTCGGCGACGCCGTCCGCGCCTACGAGCGCATCAGGCTGCCGCGCTCGATCGAGGCCGCGACGGGCAGTGCGCAGGGACTCGACCACCTCGTTCCCGCGACGGCCTCCTGAGCAGCCTCCACCGCCACCCGCCCGCCACCCGCCCTGCGGCCGCGCCCGCGTCGATCACCTGCACCCGCCGCTGGGCGTCGTCGGAGGGCCCGTCCGGCTTGATCACGTGACGACGAAGATGGCTGCGGCGGTCGGTCGCCCGCCCCGCCTGGATCGACCATAAAACCAAGAATCGATTATCTATCTGATCGTCTATCATGTGACCGTGCCTCAGACGACCCACGTCTCCCCCTCGGTGGGGAAGCAGCTGCTCTCCGAGCAGGTCTACACCCACCTCCGGGATGCGATCATGCGCGGGGACCACGCCCCCGGTGACGCCCTCAAACCCCAGGACCTCGCCAAGGAGCAGGGCGTGAGCCTGGCCGTCGTGCGTGAGGCGCTCGTCCGGGTGGTCGGCGAGGGCCTCGCCGACCGGCTGCCCAACCGCGGCTTCGCCGTCCCGGCCTTCTCCGACCGTCGCTGGCAGGAGATCGCGGAGGCCCGCCGGACCATCGAGCCGGTCATGCTGCGGATGTCCATCGAACGCGGCGATGTGGAGTGGGAAGCCCGCGTGCGAGCCGCCCACCACCGTCTGGCCCGCACCCCGGCGTACGTACCGGAGGAGGGCAGGCACTACAGCAGCGCATGGGCCGAAACCCACCGCCTCTTCCACCGCACCCTGCTGGAGGGGTGCGGCAACCTCGTCCTGCTGGAGACCTTCGACCGGATGTGGACCGCGAGCGAGCTGGCCCGCCGCTGGTCTGCGCACCTCAACCCCGACCGGGACGGCCTCCTGGAACATCGCCGGCTGGAGGAGGCGGCCCTCGCCCGTGACGCCGACACCGCAGCCGAGGTCCTGACCCGGCACCTCACCCAGACCGCGGCCGGACTGACCGACTGCCCCACCACAAGCCCACGAACGAAGCCTGACGCGCCTCGCCCACCCGGCCCACGTCCACACCTGACCACACCTGACCACTGACAGGAGCCACGACATGACGTCCCTCGAGGCGAGCACGGGCCGCCGCTGCCACAACGCCGTCAACCCCCTGCACGCGGCGGTGTACTTCGCACCGGAGCCGGAGGAGGAACTCGCGGCACTCGGTCTGG
Organism: Kitasatospora sp. HUAS MG31; assembly: GCF_040571325.1. Classification (GTDB taxonomy): domain Bacteria; phylum Actinomycetota; class Actinomycetes; order Streptomycetales; family Streptomycetaceae; genus Kitasatospora; species Kitasatospora camelliae. The sequence continues at coordinate 267,241 of NZ_CP159872.1, forward strand.
AACGCGGAGCCATGGTCTACCTCGCGAGCCGCGCGGCACCGCTCGGGGCCGTCGACGCGGGCACCGTCACAGCGACGTTCTACAACTTCAACCACGAGCACGTGCAGCGGTACATCCCCGCCGCGTGGACCGTGACCACACCGGAGGAGGTGCTCACGGCACGGCTGCGCGGCGCGGACCGGACGCTGCAGCGGTTACTCGGCAAGGAGTCCCTCACGTCCACGGGCATGACCGAGGCGGCCGAGCTGGCGCTGCACGCCACCGAAGCCTGCCGCCGAGAGGCCCGGCCGCTGTACGCCGCCAACGCCGACCTCCCCGTACCCGACGAACCGCACCTGGCCCTGTGGCACGCCGCGACACTGCTGCGCGAGCACCGGGGTGACGGCCACCTCGCCGCCCTGGCCATCGCCGGCCTGTCCGGCATCGAGGCGCTGGTGCTGCACAACGCCACCGGCACGGCCCCGACATCGGCACTGCTCATGCGGACCCGCGGGTGGTCCGCGCAGCAGTGGGACACCGCCCGGGACCGGTTGCGCGAGCGCGGCCTGCTGGACGAGGCAGGCGACCTCACGCAGGCGGGCACGACCCTGCGCGAGGAGACCGAGGCACTCACCGACCGCCTCGACGCCGCCCCGTACGACCACCTGGGCCCGGCCGCCACCGCACGTCTCACCGAACTGGCAGGCGGACTCTCCACCACCCTCAGAGCAGCGGGTGCCTTTCCCGCGGTGCACTTCGGCAAGGGCTGAGAACAGGAACCGGGGCGAGTCCTGGAAGCTGTCACGCCGACAGTGGATCAGTAGGGTTGGGCCGTGACGGGTGCCGCGCCAGGGCTGGGGGATTGCCATGTTGTTCGGGTCGCGGACCGGATTCGGTTTGGAGTTCCACGTCGAACAGGACCCGGGGCTGCTGTGCGTCGACGTCTTCGTCGGTGGGCTTCATGTGAACACGTGGGACAACGCGTTCTACCCGCCACTGCTGGTCAAGAAGCTCAAGGACGAGCTCAGTCGCTTCCGCACGCCGACCGCGCCACCGGTGGGGTTCACCTCGCCGTCCGAGTCGTTTCGCACGGCCGAGAGCTGGTTGTACGACATGTACGACGCCGCCGCTACCGGGACCGCACCTGGGGCCGAGGCGGCACTCGCCCGGTGCGTGTTCCTGGAGTGGGGGGAGTGCACCGACGAGGTGACGGCGTTCGCGTTCCCCGACGGGGACCGGGTGCACCTCGCCTGTCGGGTACGTGACGGAGGCGGTGCCGCCTGGGGCACCGAGGCCCGGCAGGAGCCGCCGGTGGTGTCGGTGAGCCGGACGGTGCTCGTCGAGACGCTGGAGCACGGCCTCGCCATCGCTGAACACGAGTGGTCCGCCCGGCTCGCCGCCGTCAAGGCCCGCAGTGACACAGGTGACGGCGGGGACGTGTCCAGCGTGCGCTCTCCGTAGGCGTGTCGGTGGGCCGGGGTGGGTCAGTCGGCTGCCGCGTACGGACCTCGCCCCTCGGCGAGCGCCCGGCGCCCGGCGGCGCCCCTGCCCGGTCGCCCGTCGTCCGGTGCGGCTGCGGCTGCGGCGCCAGCGGGCCGGCCGGCCGCGGCCGGCCCGGCAGGACGGACGGAAGCAGCAAGGGGACGACACCCTCCAGGCGAGGCCCGCCGAGGGCCTCAATGTTCCTCCGCCCGGCGTCACCGGATCGCCGCCGTCCGGACGGCTCCGGACTCCCGCGGGGCGGGGGCAGCGAGGCCGCCCCCGCCCCGTCCGCACGGGGTTCAGCTCTTCGGTTCGTCGCCGGCGTGGTCCACGATGCCGGCCCTCAGGACGGCCGTGGCGAAGTCGTAGCCCTTGCCGTTCCCGGCGCCCGGGGACGGGTCACCCGTGGGCGGGAGGCCGTCGGCACCGATGGGCGGCAGCTCCGCGAGGAGCACCTGACGCACGCCGAGGAACTCACCGGTCGTCTTGTCGAAGATCAGGGACACCCGCAGGGTGCCGTTCCTGCCGACCACCGCGACGCCGTGGCGCCCCGCAGCGTCGACCTCGTCGGCGACCACCCTCGTGCCGGGGATCCGCGCGGCCGTCTCCATGAGCGTTCCCGCGACGGCGGGCGGCGCGGTCACGTTCATGAAGATCATCTGGATGTCCCCGAAGGCGAGCTGGTGGCGCATCTCCTCCGTGATCGGCATTCCGACGACCTGCATGGAGCGGTCGGCGGAAAGGAGCTGCTGCAGGAGCTTGTCGGGGTCGGTGGGCAGGTGGGCGACGAACTCGTAGGTCAGGGAGTGGAGGCTCGCCTCCGTGGGTGCGCCGGGAACCGACCCCAACGTGGCAGGCCAGGTGACCCGGCCCTTCTCGTCGCCCGGCCTCGTCCCCCTCGTGCAGCTTGGCGCGCAGCCGCCAGGCCTCCAAGAAGGTCAGCGACACCACGTCCTCGGCCGCCGCCCAGTCGCCCAGGGTGCGCAACGCATAGGCGTAGACGGCCTGCGCGTGCGCGTCGAACAGCTCCCCCAGGGCACTCCGGTCCCCCGCGCGCAGACGCGCCCGTTGTGACAGTTCCATGCCCCTTCCTGTCCGCGCCGCCCACCGGGTTCCCGTGAGGCGCATCACACCGCTTGATCGACGCCGAGTACAGCCCGGCCTGCGGAGCAACCACGCCGAGACCGGCGAGCCGAAGCTACCCGAACCATCCGAGCCGCCGGCCGACGACCTGGTCCGGCCCGACCAGCGTGGGACAGGTCTGGAGCGTACGGCCGACGGCGGCTCCATCCGGCCCTCCACCGCAGACTCCGCGACATCGGCGGCGGCCTCGCCCGGCCGGCCGGGCGCTGCTGGGTCCCGGCGAAAGCCCGGGCATCAGCGGGGCGTTAGAGTCCGCCCCATGAACGACGACATCGCGGTCTGGTACCGGATCGCCGACCTCCTTCCGCCACCGGCCTCGAAGGAGGTCAAGGACTGCTGGGACATCGGCGAGCAGGAGGGCGGGCTCGGCCTGCTGGTGGAGGGCCTGCTCGCCCGCCAGGTCCCGATCGGCGGCGCGGACCGAGCACAGATCTCCGTTCTCGCCGAGACCTGGGGCGAGCGCGAGCAGCTCACGCCCGGCATCCTGCGCTGCCTCGGCGACGGCGCGCCCGCCGCGGTACGGCTGCTCGACGACGACGGCGACGAGGTCGAGGTGGTGACGGGCTGGAGCGAGCCGGAGCTCGCCGGCCTGGTCCTGGTGCCGTGGATCGGCTGCACCCGCTGCGACCGGGTCCTGCTGCGCGCCCACCGCTGGGAGCCCTGGGACGACTTCTCCTACCTCGCCGAGCACTACGTGATCAGCGCCCTGGACTCCGACACGGCACCGCGGATCTTCCCCTCCCATTCCGCCGGCGAGGCATTCACCGAGCTCCTTCACCGCTGCCCAGAGGCGTAGCCGGACGTTGAACCTCAGGTTGAGGATCAGGCCTCGACTCGACTGCGCGCAGAAGGGCGAGGACTGAAGTCGGAATCTCGGTCGGTCCCGTGGCGGGGGCGGTGCCCGGGACGGCCGTCACCTTGAGGGTCGTCGTGCCGCGGCCGAGGGCCGGGAAGCCGGACTCCACGGTGACCTTCCAGATGGCCGGCGGCAGGTGTTCCCGGGTGGTGAAGGCACCGGGATCCCCCGGGACGGCGACCAGGCGCCACGGTCCGACGGCCCGTCCGTCCGCGGCGACCGCGCCGAGGGTCGCCGCCAGCGGTTCGGTCACCGGGTCGCGGTCGTTCTCCCAGGTGGCCACCGTCCTGGTGTGGCCGTCGATGAGGGCGCTGATCTCGGAGTGGATGGTGTCGCCGTGGCCGGCGGCGGACCCGGTGGGGGCGAGGGCCAGGGTGCCGGCGGCCAGCAAGGACACGGAGAGCATGGCGGCGGGTCGGGTCCGCATGGTGGAGCCTCCTCGGCAGTCACGGGGGATGTACTGCTTGCCGACACAGGGGAGACCGCCGGCCACCGGGCAGATAACGGAAACCGGTACGAGTTTCGGACAAATCTTGACTGTTGGGTTTGACACAGGCCGCAAGCGCACCGGTCCGCAGCGGAGTGACGGACCGCCACGAGGGCAATGAGGCCCTCGACTTCGGCCCCGAGCTTGCTCGCCCGCGCGCAGCAGCGTCACGTCGAGTGCAAAACCCGGGGTAGGCGGGAGGGCCACCGCTGTGGCAGGGTACGGGGCCAGGCGGCCTCTCCCCGGGGTCAGGTCATCTGGGTGGGGAGAGGCCGCCTGTGCCTGCCACCTGGGCGGCAGCCTGCCCGGGTCTCCGACCCCGACCCCGACCCCGATGTCCGCTCCGCGACCGCCTTCGTCCTCGTGGCGGTGACCGGTGAGACCACAAAGTCATTCTGGATGCTCCGGCGGCTGGTCCGCCGCCGTGTGTGCGAGCGAGGCCGGCAGAGGACCGGCAGTGGCGAGTCCGATCGGCCGATGGATACGGTCCTTCCATGTCCGACTCAACCGAAGCCGTCAGCAAGCGCAACGCCGAGGTCGTCCGCCGCTATCTCCGGGTCTTCGAGACGAAGGAGGTCGCCGAGTTCCAGGAGCTCGTCGCCGAGGACGTCCTCGTTCACGGCGCGGGCATTCACGGCCAGGGGCGGCACTATCCCGAAGGGGCGGTGCTGACTCCGGGGCTGTCCGACTGCCGCGTGCAGGTGGACGACCTCTTCTCTGCCGGCGACCGGGTGACCGTGGCTTTCACGCTCACCTACACCCACGACCGCAGCGGCCGGGATCTCACCATGACGGGCGTCAAGTCCTACCGGCTCCGAGAAGGACGGATCGTCGAGTTCTGGGGCGAGACCGATCTGTACGGCCTCCTCCGACAGGCCGGACTCGTACCCGAGCAGATTCCGCCCCTCTGACCGGACCACGCCACAGCTGGTCGCCCCAACCCGGGACGGCCACGGAACAGGGCGAACGGTGCCTGATACGGCACCAGCGGCGTTCCAGCTCCGGCGACATCCCGCGGGGCGGTGGGGTGAACCCGTTGCCCGCTGTCGGGCCCCGTGAGAGGATCAAGGGTTTCAACGGTCCGTCTCCATTCATTCGCGCTTCGCCACGCGGATGAAAGGGTGCGGACCGTTTCCATGTCCACCGCTTTGAGCAATCCACCGAGATCCGGGAATGGCAGGTACTGTTTGATGGACTCAACGGAGCTGGCAGAAGCCTGCATCGAGGATGCGGGCAACATCCTGATTGCGCCTTCGACGTTGCACGGCAACGACTATGACATGATCAAAGACTTCTTCGGGTCCACGATCACGCCGGAGGACCTCGCGTCCGGTTCGCTCGATCTCGCACAGAAGACCGTCTACCTGTGCGGCGACATATCCGGGATCGGCGAACGCCACCTGCGGGCGGCCGACCGGGTATTCGTGATCCGGGAGCTTTCCCACGGTTACCGCGAGGACGTCGACGTATCGTGGCCGTTCATCGACCTCGGCCGGGTTCCCTTCCGCGTCCACGGCGTCGGCGTGTACTACCGCCGCTTCTTCGGGCTCGACGCCGATCATTTCGGACGGATCCGCGCGGAGCACGCGTTCCAGTCGCTGACGGAGTCCACCAAGCCTGGTACGGCTCATCGCAGCGGGATCTATCTGACGCCCGTCACGCGCAACGGCGACGAGTTGCATTTCCGCCTGCTCCGGTGCTCCACGAATCTCTCGGGGCCGACCGAGAATTTCAGGCCGACCGACACGCACATCGTCGAGGCTCTGAACCGCGAGGCCGCCGCGATCTTCCGGGACCAGGCACCGCTCAATCACGTCCTCGCCCAGATCTACCACAACACCCTTGCCACGCCCGAGCGCAAGCAGTCCAAGGCCAAGATCTCGGCCCATGCCGACAAGACCAAGGACATGCCCGCCAACGGCATCATGGCTTTCTGCACCTTCTATGACGGGCTCGACAAGCTGCAGCCCCTGACCGATGACGCCTTCGACTACGGCGTGAAGGGTGTCAGCGGGCTGACCAGACTCCAGTTCCGCCTCAAGGAACCGGCCGGAGAACGTCACGGGGCCGCGCTCCCCGCGCAGTTCAGCGTCACCCTCTACCCCGGCTCCGTGTTCTTCATGCCGCTCTCCACCAACCGCCTGTACACGCATGAAATCCGGCCCTCGACGCTGGACGTCGAGTTGCTCCCGACCCGCCTGGGATACGTGGTGCGCTGTTCGAGCGCCGAAGCCGTGCACAAGGACGGCCACACGTTCCTCAAGGCAGCCGGAGATCTGGTGAAGCTCGCGCCGCCCACACCGGCCGGCATGGACGAGCTGCGCAGGCTGTACGCCGAGGAGAACAGGACCTCGTCCTTCATGGACTACGGCGACGAATTCCTCTTCAGTATGAACACGGGAGACTATGGTGCCCCCCGAGTCTAGGATCGCGGACGAGATCCTCTCGTACACCTTGCCGACCGAGGGGAATCTCTTTGCGGAGCTGTCCGCGTCGGTTTATTGGGAAGACGTAGGAAAAGGCCGGCGAGGCGCCGTACTCACCAGGATCGACGAGGCGGGTGACGCGCCCCTCGTCCGGACCACCACGCGGTACGGCAACCCGACGCAGCGATTCCTGGAGGTGCACGAACGGCTGGCGCGGCAGATCCGAGAACGTGCGGCACTTTCGGTCGACTTCAACAACGCCCTCATCGAGAGCTACACGAACGCTTACACCACGATGGGCAGCCATTCCGACCAAGCCCTCGATCTGGCCGACGGGTCGTTCATCGCCGTCTTCTCCTGCTACCAGCATCCCGAAGCAAACTCGCCGAGGAAGCTGATCTTCGAATCGAAGGGCTCCGGCGGCGAGAGGTTCGAAATGCCCCTCACCCACCACAGTGTCGTCATGTTTTCCGTCCACTCGAATCGGCGGTTCAGGCACAAAATCGTCCTGGACACGCCGGACAGGACGGTGGAAAACCCATGGCTGGGTGTCACCTTTCGCACGTCGAAGACCTTCGTCCGGTTTCGCGACGGCCGTGCCCACCTCCCGCAGGGTGCGCGCCTCACGTCGGCCGACGATGAGCAGAGGCGGGAGTTCTACCGACTGCGGCGCCGCGAGAACGAGGAAACGGACTTCGTCTACCCCTCGCTGACGTACACCATCAGCGAGAGCGATCTGATGCCGCCTCTGACCTGGCGGGGTTTCGAGTAGCCCGCCGGGAAGGGCTGTGCTGCGATCGAGCGCCCCGGTCCCATCCAGAGCGGGCAGGACCGGGGCGGTCGGCGGATCACTCGTCAAGAACCCTTCACGGAACCAGCGAACCCTTTCAGCGGGGACCCCAGAGTGTGCCCACGCTCGTGGGTGTACACACCTTCCCGGGCGAAGACGGCCACCTTCGTGTGAACCCCCGTGTGCGCTTCGCTTGGTGACGGTGTTTCGCTCCCTAGGGTGCCGTCTGAGGTGAGCCGTTCGGCGAACCCGCGAACCACCCGAGGAGCCAACCGATCATGCGTACCCCTGTCGTTGACCTCTGGGGCCCGGTCTCCCCCGAGCCCCGCTCCGCGATTTCCTCCGCACCGGAGCCGCATGAGGAGTGGCCCCTCAACGGCGGAACCGCCTGGGTCTACTACAGCCCGCTGAACCGCCGACAGCTCATCAGGCCCGTCATCCTCTCCGACGGTTTCTCCAGCGGGTCGAGCAAGCTCGACCAGCTGTGGGAGGGCCTGGAGGAGAACGGCGACTTCCGCTTCATCTCCGAACTCCACGCGACCGGCCGGGACGTGATCATCCTCGGGTACGAGGACCGGACGGCGTCGATCAAGGACAACGCCGATACCGCCATCGACTGCATCCGGCGCGCGCTCAGCGAGCGGGTGGGCCGTTCGAAGCTGGTCGTGGGCGGCTTCAGCATGGGCGGCCTGATCACCCGCTACGCGCTGGCCAAGATGGAGCAGGACCCTGCCCTTCCCGACCACGAGGCGTCTCTCCACCTCTCGTACGACTCCCCCCACCACGGCGGATGGCTCCCCGTCTCCCTCCAGGCGTTCATCCACTTCGCGACGGACCAGTGGAGCGAGGACCCCATCGTGGGTGAATCCCTCCGCCTGTTCTCCGGCCTGCTCAACAGCCCCGCCGCGAAGCAGATGGCGCGCTGGCACATCGCGAAGGTCGACGACACCCCGGCGCCGGCACCGGAGCGGGTGACGTTCCTCAGGGAGCTCGACGAGCTCGGCGGATGGCCGCGGAACGTCCGCAGGATCGGTGTCGCCAACGGCGTGGACACCGGCACCGGCAACGGCGTCACGGCCGGCGCGACCGCGGTCAGGGGCGACGGCGAAACGCTGAAGGACACCTGGCTCAAGATCCAGGCCCAGGGCGACCAGGTCGTCGCCCGCCTGCAGAGGACCGGCGGGGAGCCCATCCTGGTCCGCACCAGCGGCCTGCCCGAGATCGACGGCGCTCCCGGCGGTCTGTTCACCCTGCCGCTGCCGACCGGTGACCCCGGCAGCTTCGGCCTGGCCGGCCTCCTCATGACGTTCCTCCGCAACACCGTGGACCAGGACGTCATCCGCACCTCCTGCTTCATCCCCAGCATCAGCGCCGTCGCCGCCGGGGACATCGCCGACCCGAAGGCGCTCTACACGCCGATCACACCGGACACCAGTGAGCTCGACGCCTTCCTGTGCGCCAGCCGCAACGAAGGCCACACCACCATGACCGAGGAACTCGGGGCGTGGATCGTGAACGAGATCGTCGCCAACGGGTGACCCCCTCCCCGGGGTGGGCGGGCCGAACCCACACGAGCCCGCCCGCCCCGGGCCCTGCGCCGAGGGCTCGCACCCGGCACGACACGCGAGCCCGACACTCCCTACCCACAGCCGCCGACCTGGACCTGGAACCCCTACAGGCGTCGGGGGCCGGCGCCGTCCTCGGCGAGTGCGTCGCCGGGGTTCAACAGGTCGCAGGCCTTCATCGAGAGGCAGCCGCAGCCGATGCACCCCGTGAGTTCGGCCTCAAGACGTTCGATGGTCTGTCGGCGCTCCTCCAGGCGGAGCTTCCAGCCGCGCGAGGCGCGCTGCCACTCCTGGTGGCTCGGCGGCCGGTCGAGCGGGACGTCGGCGAACGCCTCCCGGAGGTCCTGCAACGGGATGCCGATCCGTTTCGCCACCGAGATCAGCGCGACACGGCGCAGCATGTGCCGGGGGTAGCGGCGCTGGTTGCGCCCGTCGCGTTCGGACGCGATCAGGCCGAGTTCCTCGTAGAACCGCAGGGCGGACACCGCCGCCCCGGTCCGCGCGCTGACCTCGCCGATGGCCAGCCAGTCGTCGGGGGTGGCCCTGGCCTCGTCCGGCTGATGAGTTGTCATGCACCGCCTCCTGTTGACCTCAACATTACTTGAGGCCCTACGGTCGGCTGCGCCAGAGCGGCAAGCAGCACCGACCCCGAGAGGACGGCAGCCCGATGACGTTTGTGATCGCCCTGCCCTGTGTGGACGTCAAGGACAAGGCATGCCTGGACGAGTGCCCCGTCGACTGCATCTACGAAGGGGAGCGGATGCTCTACATCCATCCCGGCGAGTGCATCGACTGCGGCGCCTGTGAGCCGGCCTGCCCGGTCGAGGCGATCTACTTCGAGGACGACACCCCGGAGCCCTGGCGGCCGTTCAACACGGCGAACGACGAGTTCTTCACCGACCTCGGCTCCCCCGGCGGCAGCGCGAAGCTCGGCCTGATCGAGAAGGACCACCCGATGGTGGCGGCGCTGCCGGTCCAGGACACCGTCTGATCCACGGGGGTATGCCGGGGCGTCCGGCCGAGCGGTGTCCGCAGGACCGCGTAATCCGGCACGGCCACCGGGGCTGCACCGGCGGCGCCAGGCCGGGACCGCTCACGCCCCACGGACCGCCGACCGCCGACCGCTGCGCGATGAGGCCTTCCCTCGTCGCGCGGCGGCGGGTCACTCCACGCGGAAGCCCCCGTGGTCCGCTGCGCGGGGGCCGCGAGGGCATTCGGGCTCCGATCGCCGTACCGGATCCGGAAGTAGGCCGGTGTCAGCCCGAACTCCTCCGGCCGGGGACCGGGCATCTGCCCCGATGGTCCAAACCGGCCTGGACAGCAAAGGATTGTGCGACAGCCACCCGGATAATCAGGTGCCAGAGTTGTCGACGAACCCTACGATGTCGAGGTATTCGATGGTGGGTGGGGCGCCGTAAATCCCCGTCACCTTCTCGACGAGCTCTGCCGTGAAGAAGGAGCGGGCTTTCTCCTCGTCATCCCAAGCGTAGAAGTTCCTTGCCTGACCGCCTTCTTCGTCGAGCATGAAGCTCTTGAAGCGAAGGCCGGCCATGCCTTCGAACGGTCCGCGGAGTTCGCCGGCAATCTTTGCGAGAGTTGAACGATCGAACTTGCCGGTCTGCGCGAAAGTCACGAGCACGCCGATCATCAGGCCTCCTGTCGATTGGGTGAGCAACGGTCGATCGAGTGACGCTAGCGACGGATCCTAGTGCACGCCGCCGGAAATTCTGGTCGTGAGGACGCGAGTCGGAGATGCGGCTCGCGCTCGGCGATGCGAGCCAGGAACGCGTCAGGATTTGCCTGCATGAACGCCATCCGAATGGGTGGGCGATTTGACGCACTTCGTTGGTCAGTTGTCCTCGCGTCACGCAGGATGATCCACCGGATCAGGACTCGATGTGTGCCAGGTTCGGCCCGTACCCCGAGCGACTGCGCCAGCAGTTCGAGGGAGTGATCCGGCGGTTCAGGACGGGCGGGCTGGTGGCCGGCTGCCAGTCCGGCTCCGGACCCGGCACCACGATCTCCGCCATGCGCCACTCCCCCGTTCGGTCACGTCGGCCCTCGGGCGCAGCGGAGCCGTGCGGCCGGGTGCCGGCTGTGTCGGCCCCGGGACCGGGTGAGCAGAAGGCCGGCGCGCTGGGTGGTTCCTGGCTGCGCCGCCGCCAACCGCCCCCGAGCTGCGCCGTGTTCAGGACCGACGAGCCCGTACGGCGGCGCCGGGCGGGTCTACCCGGTGCCGAGCGGTGTCGGATCCGTGTGATCTGATCAAGGAATGATCTGCCGGTGCATCACCGAAGTACCGGCCCACCAGACCCGGCCCCCACCGCGGGGCCGCGTACTCCCGAAGGAGCCGCGCATGACCGACCTGTCAGCCCCGTCCAGCCCCGGCAACGTCCCCGACCCGCTGCGGAACGTGTACCTGCGTCTGGTCTCCGAGGAATCGATACCCGCGGAGGCGCGGCCGCAATTCCGCTACCTGCGCGCGCTGGCCCCGGACCTCCTGGCAGGCATCGCCCTCGACACCCCGGAGAACGTGCGCGTCCTCGACGACGAGGACGTGGCCCTCGTGGAGTGGGACACCCTCGTGGGGGCCGCGCACTCCAACCTGCTCGCCGCGCCAATCAACTACGACACCGTCGACCTCCCCGGTGGCGCCGTCCTCCACATCCTCGGCCACCCGGAGTCGGTGTTCGCGGCGAGCAAGGTGCTCGTGTTCGCCGAGGCGGTGCGCGCCGCCGGCGGCCCCGGGCTGCCGGACGAAGGCGTGCTGCTCGTCGTCCCGAACCGCCACAACCTCGTCTTCTACCCGCTGGCCGACCCGCACGTGGTCGAGGCCGTCAACGCCCTGGCGCAGTTCGGGCAGGGCGCCTACGAGGACGGGCCCGGATCCATCTCGCCGCGGGTGTTCTGGTGGCGCAACGGAGCCCTGACGTCGATCACGGTCTTCGACTCCGAGACCCGGACGATGAGCATCGCGCCGTCCGACGAGCTGATGGCGATCATGCGAGGCCTGGCCCAGTCCGCCGGCTGAGGCGCCGTCCGCGCACGGACCGGGCCGTGGTCACCCTCCGCATCACGTCCACCGGCCGCCCGGCTGTCCGGGTCGGCCTGTCTCCGTGACGAGCGCGGCGGCGTCCGCCCGCGAGTCGAACATGGCGATGACGGTGAGTATCCGGAGGGCTCGTCGTGCGGCGCGGCCGGCCGGGCCCTCGGCCACGCCCGGCACGGGAGCCCGGGCGACCGAGGGCCCTCCGGGTCTGGTGCTACCGCCGTCCGGGGCGTCAGAATGGGGACAGACAACCGCATATCGCCCCTTTCGCACCCGGTACGGCCAGACCCGACCGCCTTCCCGGCGAGCCCGACCGATGGCCGGCGACCGCCCACTCGGCGGGGCGCCGAACACGCCTGAGCGGCGCCGCACACGCCCCTGCGGGGTGAGCAGGCTCGAAGGAGCCGTCACGATGCGCTACACCTTAACCCCGTTACGTCACCGCCCCACCCGCTCCGACGACCGTCCGCACGCCTGCCCGGTGCCGCTGTCACCGGACGCGCTCGACATGCTCCGCCACGAGTACCGGGAACTCATCGACACCCGGCGGCTTCCGGAGCACATCACCTTCGCCCAGTACTACCTGGTCTGGCGCTCCCGACGACGCGGCGAGAACGTCGTCGGCCTCGACGACGGAGCCGTCCGTCCCGGGGCCAGTACGGACGCCCAGCTGATCAGCCACCCGTCCGAGAAGCTCGGCGGCGTGATCCCCACCCTGGTGCTGCTCGTCGACTTCCCCGACCAGCCGCACAACCCCGCGCACAGCAGACAGCACTTCGAGAACCTGCTGTTCAGCACGGGCGCCTTCCCCACCGGCTCGATGCGCGACTACTACCGCCGGATCAGCGGCTTCGACCCCGCCGCCCCGGACAAGGGCGGCATCGACGTCCAGGGCGAGGTGCACGACTGGTTCACCCTGCCGCACCCGCTCTCCTTCTACGCCGACCACCAATCCGGCCAGGGCCCTCGGCCGGGGCACAACGAGCCCGGCATGGCCTTCGACGCCCTGGGCATCGCCCTCCGGAAGGGCATCGCGTTCCCCGAGAGCCTGGACGTCCTCGGCGAGGGCATCGTCACCGCGCTGTTCATCGTCCACGCGGGCTCCGGCGCCGAGGCGCTCCCGCCCGCGCTCCAGCCGGACGCCCTGTGGAGCGCCAAGTGGACCCTCCCGCGGGGCTTCCCGGTCTCCGCCGACCTCTCGGTGCCGACCTTCCTGACCGTCCCCGAGGACTGCAAGGTCGGCGTCTGCGCCCACGAGTGGGGCCACCTGGCCGCCCGCTGGGCCGACTTCTACGACACCGGCGATCCCGAACTGGAGGACGTCTCCAGCGGCCTCGGCGACTACTGCCTGATGGCGTCCGGCTCCTGGGGCGGCCCGCGGACCGACCGCGGCAGCAGGCCGACCTACCCGAACGGCATGCTGCGGATGTTCCACGACTGGACCAGGCCCCAGCTGATCACCACCACCACCAAGGACATCGTCCTGCGGCCCGTCTCCGAGGGCGGCGACATCCTCGTCGTCAAGAGCCCGCGGATGAAGCCGAAGCAGTACATCGTCGTCGAGTACCGCCGCCAGAGCGGCCAGGACCAGTTCCTGCCGTCCCAGGGCATCGCCGCCTACGTGGTGGACGAGGCCATCGACAACGTCAACGACGAGAACCACCTGGCCATCGAGCTGATGCAGGCCGACGGCCGGCGCGACCTCGCCTCCTTCCTCCGCGCGGGCAACCGCGGCGACCGGGACGACCTCTACCCGGCCCTCGGCAACACCAGCGTCGGCGAACACACCAGGCCCCCGCTCAACGAGCCGGACGGCCGCTGGAGCGGCGTCACCCTGGAGGTCGCCGGCGCCGCCGGCGGCGACCGGATGGAGGTGAGCGTGACCGTCGAGTGAGACGAACCGCGCCCTGGAACTGCCGTCCCCGACCACTGCTGCTGAACGGGGGTCATGGCCGGACGGCGGGACTGCGAGCCCGTACACGGCCCGCCCGGGTCATGGCCGGACGGCGGGTCGGGCACGCGCGTGGGAGCGCTCGCGTGCACCGACCCGCCGGTGCCCGGCCCGCTGCCGGTGAGGGCGGGCCGGGCGGCTCTGGGGTGGCGGGGGTCAGGGGGTGGGCATCAGGACGGTGTCGACGATGTAGACGGTGGCGTTGGCGGTCTGGACGTTGCCGCACTGGACCTTGGCGGTGCCGTTGACGGTGAAGTCCCCGCCGGTGCCGGTGGCCTTGATGTCGCCTCCCTGGAGGGTCTTGTGGCTGCCGGGCAGGGCGGTGGGCGCGAGGCGGTTCGGGGTGACGTGGTAGGTGAGGATCTTGGTGAGCTTGTCCTTGTCCGCGAGCACCGCGTCCAGGGTGGCCTTGGGGATCTTGTTGAAGGCCTCGTTCGTGGGGGCGAAGACGGTGACGTTCTGCGCGGAGTTGAGCGTGTCGACGAGGCCGGCCTGCTTGACCGCGGTCACCAGCGTCGACAGCATCGGGTTGTTGGACGCGGCCGTGGCGACCGGGTCCTTCGCCATGCCGGCGAACGAGCCGGCGCCGCCCTTGGGAACCGCCGCGCAGGCGGCGCCGAACGGCTGGTCACCCTTCTGCTCGGCGGACTTGGTCGTGGGCACGGCAGCCGCGGGCGCGGCCGGCTGGACGGCGTCGGACGCCGGGGCGCTGTCCTGGGCCGCGTAGTCGCTGCCGCCACTGCTGCCGCAGGCGCTCAGGCTCAGGGCGAGGGCGCCGACCGCGAGAACGGCGGTGACGGAGGAACGGCGGATGCGGATGCTGGTCAGCGACATGAGAGGTCTCCTTCTGAGGAATCGGATCGGTGACAGGACTGCGGTGCTCGTCCGGGCAGGGTGGTGACCTGCCCGAAGCTCTGGGGGGACGGGTTCGTCGGGCGGTGCTCGACGGGGGCGGGCGCAGGGTTCAGGTGACCGTGACGACGGTGCTGTGCCAGCCGGTCGCGCCGGCCGGGAACGGGCCGGCTCGTTGCTCGCCCTGGACGGCTCCCGTCGCGTCGGTGGCCCGGACCTCGATCCGGTGGGTGCCCGGCGGCGCGCCGGCCCAGGTGTGGGTCCACTGCCGCCACAGGTCGGGTCCGGCGTCGGCCGCCAGGCGGGCGACCTGCCAGGGCCCGCCGTCGACCCGTACCTCGACGGCCGCGATGCCGCGGTGGGTGGCCCAGGCCGTGCCCGCGAGGGTGACGTCGCCGGCGGGGATCCGGGCGAAGGGGGCGGGGATCTCGATGCGAGAGGCGGTGCGCACCTCGCCGCACCGGTCCCAGCCGCGGCGGACCCAGTACGGGTCGTAGGCGGCGAAGGTCGTGACGTCCAGGTCGACGAGCCACTTCGTCGCGGAGGCGTAGCCGTAGAGACCGGGGACCACGCTGCGGCACGGGAATCCGTGGGCCACCGGCATGGCCTCGCCGTTCATCGCGACCGCGAGAAGGGCCCGGCGGCCGTCGAGGACCGCCTCCAGCGGGGTGCCGATCGTCATCCCGTCCTGCGAGCGGCCGACCAACTGGTCCGCCCCCGGCCGGACGCCGGCCCGGCGCAGCAGGGCGGGCAGGGAGGCGCCAAGCCAGCGGGTGGTGCCGACGTACGGTCCGCCGACCTCGTTGGAGACGCAGGACAGGGTGTGGTCGAGTTCCTCCAGGGGGAGGCGCAGGAGGTCGTCGAAGTCGAGCACGAGGGGGTGGTCGACCATGCCGTGGATCCGCAGGGACCAGTGACGGGGGTCGATGCGGGGCAGGGTGAGTGCGGTGTCGACGCGGTAGAAGTCGGCGGTCGGGGTGGTGAACGGGGACAGTCCCGGGGCGTCGGCGGGGTGGGCCGCGGCCGGCAGGGGCGGCAGCGGCGTGGCGGGCGGGGGGATGCGGACCGCTGCCCGGGCGGCGTCGATGTCGTAGCGGCGGTCGGACAGCAGGCGGCCGCCGGAGCCGACGAGGGCGGCGAGCGCCAGGGTGCCGCCGGTGGCCGCCAGCACGGTGCGCCGGCTCGTGGTGCCCGTCGGGTGTTCCTCGCCGGGCCGGGCGGGGTCGGCCGGGGCTTCGGCTGGAGCTTCGGCGGGCTGGACTGCCGGCGGGGACGGGGTGGCCGAGCGGAGGAGGCGGGCGAGGAGGAGGACCGCGGCGGCTCCGACGGTACCGGCGGCGACCGCGGGTGCCACGGCGGAGCCCGTGGCACCCGGCCTGGACAGCGCGGCCCAGCCACCGACCCCGCCGAAGACGGCGAACACCGCGGCCCCCGCGGCGGGCTGACGGACGGCGAGCAGCCCGGCGAGGACGGCGAGCAACGCCATGGTCAGGTAGATCCCGGCGAGCAGGACCGGCTTGTCGTCGGTGCCGAACGTCCTGATCGCGTACTCCTTGAGCCACGCGGGCGACAGGTCGATCGCCGCCGAGCCGACGGCATCGACCGGCGCGCTGTACGGGCCGGTGACAACCGCGACCGGCTCGCCGACGCCGACCGCCGCCGCAGCGGCGGCGAGCCCGGCTAGGGCGCCCGCCACCGGCCGGAAGATCCGATCGCGGCCGGGCGGCCTGGGGGTCGAGGTTTGGCTGCTCACACCCGCCATTCGGTGCACCGTGGCGGCCGGATTGGTGAGACTTTTTCGCCATCAACCGGCGGGCGAGGCAGCCGGTTCCGGGACCAAGGCGGGTTCAGCCGTGGAAAGTTGACGGAATCCCTGCCCGGTCCGAATCGCCACCGGCTTCAGTCCCCGGCCATCGACCACGGGGCGAGGGTGGGCTCGTCGCTGGTCTGGGCTTCGCCGTACTCGCGGGCGGCGGGGGCGGGACGGGTGAGGGGGTGAGGAATACCGCCCTGCCAACCCGGGTGTGAGCACGGTGGGCGACCGTGCGACGGCCCGGCACGCTGGACGTGAACGGACGGACACCACGAACGGAGAAGGTCGATGAGGGCGCGTGCGGGAGCCGCAGCACTGTGGGTGGGGATGTGTGTGGTGGCGGTGTCGGGGTTCCTCCCGGCGGCGGCCGTGGCGGAGCCGGTGCCGGCATCGCGGCCCGCCGGCCTCAGGGAGGGCATCGAGCAGGCGGTCGCGGACGGGTTCCCCGGGGTCGTGGCGTATGCCAGGCGCGGTGAGCTGGAGTCGCGGTCGGCGGCCGGGCTCGCGGACACGGCGAGCGGCGAGCGGGCCCGGCCGCACCAGCGGTTCCGGATCGCCAGCAACACCAAGTCCTTCGTGTCGGCGGTGCTTCTGCAACTGGAGGGCGAGGGGCGGCTCTCGCTGGACGACAGTGTGGAGAAGTGGCTGCCCGGCGTGGTCCGGGGGAACGGCAACGACGGCCGGGCCATCACCGTCCGGCAGTTGCTCAACCACACCTCGGGCCTCTACGACCCCACCACCGAGCCGGAGTTCTTCGCCCCCTACCTGGAGCGCCACGACTGGGACTACGTCTACACCCCGCGGGAGGTGATCGCCCGCGCCGTCCGGCACGAGCCGGTATCCGCGCCCGGCGACCGCTGGACGTACTCCAACACCAACTACCTCCTCGCCGGTCTGGTGATCGAGGCGGTCACCCACCACAGCGCACCTGAGGAGATCCGTCGGCGGATCCTCGCCCCGCTCGGCCTGAAGGACACCTCCTTCCCGCTGACCGACCCGACGATCCACGGCCCTCACCTGCACGGGTACGACCTCAAGGGACAGGACGTCACCCGGTTCAGCCCGTCGTACGACTGGACCGCCGGTGCCATGATCTCCACGGTCGACGACCTGGCCCGGTTCCACCGTGCCCTGTTCGGCGGCCGGCTGCTGCGCCCCGCCCAGCAGCGCGAACTGCTGACCACGGTGCCCACCTCCGACCGGTCGGCGTACGGACTCGGCGTGCAGCACCTCGACCTCGACCTGCCCTGCGGCCCGGGGCCGGACGCCGAGCGGATCGGTGTCTGGGAGACCGACGGCGGCGGCCCCGGCTTCACCAGCGTGTCGCTCACCACCGTCGACGGTCAGCGGCAGCTGGTCCTCGCCGCCAACGTCTTCGACCTCGCGGCCGACCTCGAGGACGAGCCGCGCGTCCCGCGGAGCACGGGACTGCTGAAGGCGCAGGTGGCGGCCCTCTGCGACTGACGGGACGACACGGCACCGCAGGGAAGGTGAGCATCCCGGTCCGCGGGAGCCGGTTCGAGGCCGGGTCCCGCGGCGGGCCGCATCCGCCTGGACGTCCGGGCGCGCCCGGACCCGCGGGGTGCAGCGGGCCGGACTCCCGCCGACGCCGACCCGGTGAACCCGAGGTACGAGGTCACGGACGGCGGACTCCCGACCGGGCGGGGTCCGGCCGTCGCCACGAGCGCCGGGGTGCAGCCACGCGGGGGGCGGCATCGGCCACCGGGCTGACATCCCCGCGGCGTCAGCATACGAACGACTGCGGACGGTGATTACTTGTCACCGTCGGCCATCGGCCTGTCGCCGTCCTGAGCGCGGTCACCGCGCCACGCCCCGGGGCCGAGTGGTCCGTGTCCCCCAGCTGAGGACACCCGAGGAGTCCCATGTCCCGCAGAAAGCTGTCTGCGCTGCTCTCGGCCTGCGCCGTGATCTCCGCCCTGACCGCCTCCACCGTCCTGACCACCGAGACGGCCGCCCGGGCCCACCCGGGCACCGTCTCCCACCGCGCCGCCGGCGGCCCCGCCACCCACGACCACCACCACGATCCGTCCGCCGACCCCGCCGACCCCGCCGACCCCGTCGGCGCGGCGTCGGCCGTCACGCCCGAGCAGGTCCAGGCGGAGATCTCCCCCGAGGAGGTCGCCGCACTCGGCGAGGAGCACGCGGCGGCCCATGCCCGGACCAGGCTCACCCTCCGCGGTGTCGGGGACTATCCGCAGACCATCCGCACCAATCGCCTCGCCGCGCTGACCGAGTCCCAGACCGAGGCCAACGCGGGCTTCGACGCGGCGGTGTTCGGCCGGTTCGCCGAGTACTTCCCCTCGCCGGAGTTCGGCGTCCACATCGCCCAGCTGCCCACCGGGAAGGTGCTGCTCTTCTCGTTCGAGCGGATGGAGACCAACCCCCAGAAGGAGACCGCTCCGACCGACACCATCGGGGCGGAGAACGCCGGCCGGGCCTATCTGTGGGATCCCGCCAAGGGCAGTGCGGAGGACGCCTTCGAGGCGGTTCCCCCGCCCTCGGTGGACATGCCCGACGGCCTGGGCGTCGAGCGTCCGGCGCCGCTGTTCTGCGCCGGCCACGCGTTCCTGCCGAACGGCATGCTCGCGGTGTTCGGCGGCAACCTCGGCGGCAACGGCGGTGCGGGAGCCAAGCTGTCGTTCGTCTTCGACCCCTGGACCAAGACGTGGACGCGGAACCCCGACATGTCGGTCGGCCGCTGGTACCCGTCGGTCGTCACCGGGGCCGACGGCCGCCAACTGATCATGTCCGGCCAGTCGGAACTCGGCTGGGGCACCCCCACCTCGGTGGTGGAACGCTTCCCCGCGCTGGGAATCGCCCCCGAGCACGACACCAAGAAGACCCCCACCGGGGTGCCGGTGGACCGGTTCGGGGCCGACGCCCCGTTCACCCGCGACTACCCCCACCTGTTCTCGATGAACGACGGGACGATCCACGCGCTCGGGCGGGCGCCCGCCGAGCAGTGGAGCTTCGATCCGATCACCGAGGCCCGCACTCCGCTGCCCGCCCGGCCCGACCTCAAGGAGCGCACCTACGGCTCCGCCGTGCCGCTCCCGAACGGCTTCGAGGGACCGGTCGCCACGCTCGTCCTCGGCGGCGACCGGGACAACCCCAACACCTACCGGCTCGGTTCCGACGGCTGGACCACCGAGCGGCCGCGCGCTTTCGGCCGCACCCAGGACGACACGCTCATCCTGCCCGACGGCGCTCTGTTCACCGTCAACGGCTCCTACGACATCCGCGACTACGGCAACGGCAAGTACAACCCCAACGCCGATCTGAAGTACCGCCAGACCGAGATGCGCGACGCGCAGGGCTACTGGAGACTCGGCCCCGTCCAGCGGCTGCCGCGCGGCTACCACTCCAACGCCGTCGTGCTGCCCGACGGCCGGATCATGGTGACCGGCGACGAGGCCCAGCAGCTCGCCAACGACCCCGACATCACCGACGACAACAACGGCAGCATCGAGATCTACGAACCGGCCTACCTGCACAAGGGGCCGCGCCCGGTGCTGGACGACGTCGAGCAGTCCGCGGTCGGCTACGGCGCCAGGTTCCGGGTGAGCACCTCCACCCCCGACCGGGTCGCCCGTGCGGTGCTGCTGTCCCCCACGACCGCGACCCACTCGGTGAACACCAGTCAGCGACACCTGGAACTGCGGATCACCAGCGCCGCCGGCGACATGCTCGAACTCCAGGCGCCGCCTTCGGCCAAGGCCGCCCCGCCCGGCTTCTACATGCTCTTCCTGCTCGACGGGAACGGCGTGCCCAGCACGGCCCAGTGGGTGCAGCTGACCCCCACGGCCCCGGATTCGGCCCCGGATTCGGCCGGCGCGCGTTAGCCGGACCCGGTCCGCCCCCGGGCGCGCCCCGCACCCCCCACCCGACGCTTCGCTGAGGAAACGATGACACAGGACCTGAAACTGCGTGAGAGTACGGAAATCCAGGGCGACATCCTCGCCGGATTCAAGAAGGACCACGTCACGCTGCTGTTCTTGAAGTTCGAGGAGGCCCAGCGGGCCCGCACCTGGCTCCGCTGGCTCACGCCGAGGATCGCCACCACCAAGCAGGTCGCGGCGTTCAACAAGGCGTTCAGCGAGGCCAGGAGGACCTCGGGCGGCGACGACCCGAAGACCCTCAAGGCCGTGTGGCACGGCGTCAGCTTCACCTACTCCGGCCTCCAGCTGCTGTCCGGCGCGGACCCGGTGCCGGGCGATGCGGCCGGCACCACCCTGGGGGCGTTCAAGGAGGGCGCGGCCCGCCGGGCCGGAGCCCTCGGCGACTCGGGGCAGAGCGCACCCGAGAAGTGGATCTTCGGAAACGGCACCGGTCAGGCCATCCACGCCGTGGTCACCGTCGCCGCCGACACCCCGCAGGACCTCGCCGCCGCGGTGACCGACCAGCGCGAGGCCGCCGCCCAGGCCAAGGCGGTGATCGTGTTCCAGCAGAACGGCGCGACCCTGCCCGGCAGCCGTCGCGGCAAGGAGCACTTCGGCTTCAAGGACGGCATCAGCGAGCCCGGCGTGGCCGGATTCGACGAGCCCGACCCGGAGCACCCGCAGTGGGTGAAGGACCACCCCGGTACGCGGATCATTCCGGCCGGGGAGTTCGTCGTCGGGCTGCCGCCCGTCGGCGGGACGGTTCCCGTCATGCCCGGCTGGGCGCTCAACGGCTCGTTCCAGGTGGTGCGCCGACTCGCCCAGGACGTACCCGGCTGGTGGGCGCAGGTCGCCGTCCAGCTCCAGGTCCTCAGGGAGGCCAAGACCGTCGCCCAGGACGCCACGGTGGAGTGGCTGGCCGCCCGGCTGGTGGGCCGGTGGCGTTCGGGGACGCCGATCTCCAAGTGCCCCTTCGCGGACGCCCCGAACGATCCCGACGCCTCCACGGACAACGACCTCACCTTCCGCGGCGACGAGCTCGGACACATCACCCCGCTCTTCTCCCACCTCCGCAAGACCAACCCCCGCGACGGGCTCGTCGTCACGCCCGGCGGTCAGCCGCTCCCCGAGGAGCAGGTCGTCGACAACCGTCGGATCATCCGCCGGGGCATCCCCTACGGCCAGCCGTTCGACCCGGCCTCCGAGGGCCCCGGCGGGCCCGACTCGCCGCGCGGCCTGGTCTTCGTCTGCTACCAGTCCGACCTGGTCAAGCAGTTCGAGTTCATCCAGGCGGACTGGGTCAACAGCCTCAACTTCCCGCCCCGGCCCAAGCCGCCCGCCGACGAGGACAGGAGGCCCGGGCACGACCCGATGATCGGCAGCTCCGGCCGGGTGACCTTCGAGGGCGTCTCGGAGTCGGGCGAGAACATCTACCAGGAGCTGCAGTTCCAGCAGTTCGTCCACACCGAGGGCGCGGTCTACAGCTTCGCACCGTCCCTCAGCACCCTCCGCCTGCTCGGCGCCGGCAAGCTGCCCGCGTAGGACACCCGAGCGGCCCGCCCGCCCGACCGTTTCACACGGCCGGGCGGGCGGGCCCCGCCGTGTGGCGCATTCTCGGGATCGCCCTCGTGTCCCGCCGCTCCCCGGCCGGACCGCCGGCAGGGTCCAGCCACCACAGACGGGTTCGTGCACCGAGGATGTGACGTGACGTGATGCGGACTGACACGGCCGGATCGTCACCCCGATGTACGTCCAACTGGAGAACGGCTACGAGACCGTCGCGACGGCCGGCCCCGGCCCGGAGCCGCATGAGCAGGGAGCCCAGTCCGCTGGACTCCTGCGGCTGTGAGGTCGCCTCGGTTGCCCGTGGGGTGTCCGGCCCCCGGGTCGGCGGAGGGCTTCGACGCCCCCGGCCGCGCGGCGGGCGGACCGCTGCTCGTGGACGGCGCGGCTCAGGCATGGGCCCAGGGTGCGTCGCGCCGGCGGGCGGCGCATCCGTAGGTGGCGCGGAGGATGACGGAGCGCCACGACCGTTCGCTGGTCCGCTCGGCCGCGTGGTCCCCGCCTGGGGCCGGAGCCGTACGCGTCCTACGACGGCACGGGTGCGGTGGGCAGGGCGTCGCGCAGGCGGTCGAGGAGCGCCCGGGCCGCGGGGCTCGCGGGTCCGGTGGCCGGCCAGGCGAGGACGATGCGGGCGCGGATCCGGGGCCGGGCGATCGGCAGGGCGCGCAGGGGGCCGGCCCGGCCCGGTTCCTCCTCGCCGAGCGGCAGGACGGCGACGCCCAGGCCCCGGGCGGCGAGCTGGACGAGCACCTGGGGAGCCGCCGCCTCGAAGGCGATCCGGGGCCGGAATCCGGCCTGCGCGCAGGCGCGTTCGAGGGCCGCCCGGACTCCGGTGCCGCGCGGCAGGCAGATCAGCGGGCGGTCCCGGAGGTCGGCCAGGGGGATGTCGGCCCGGTCGACGGGGGTGAGGAGCAGGTCGCCGGGGGCGACGGCGGCACCGAGCGGGGCGTCGATGACCGTCCGGTGGGCGAGGCCGGGCGGAGGCTCCTCTCCGGTGGGTCCCAGGAGGGCGATGTCGATCTCGCCGGCCAGGAGGGCGGCCTGCATCCGCTCCGAGGTGTCCTCGGTCAGCGCGATCTCCAGGCCGGGGTGACTGTCGTGGAAGTCCGCGAGGAACGAGGCGACGTCGAAGGCGTGACCGGTGGCGCCGGAGACCAGTCCGAGCGTGACCCGGCCGCGCAGCAGTCCGGCGTGCTCGTCCACGGCGTGCCGCACCGCGTCCGCGGCCGCCAGGGCGGCCCGTGCGTACGGCAGGACGGACCGGCCGACATCGGTGGGCGTCACCGCGCGGGTGGACCTCTCCAGGAGGGGCTGCCCCAACTCCTTCTCGAGTTGGCGGATCTGGGCGCTGAGCCCGGGCTGGGAGAGGTGGAGCCGGGCGGCGGCTCGGGTGAAGCCGCCCTCCTCGACGACGGTGACGAAGTAGCGCAGCTGGCGGAGCTCCATAACCACCGATTCTAGATCACCGTACTTTCATCTATTGGACAGATGGGCGGGCGGGCGACAGGGTTGCTCACATGGGGAATGCGACCGCTCATCAGCCAGGGAACGCCGAGGTCAGGGCCTTGATCGCGGCGGAACGCCAGGAGCTGGCCGACCTGCTCGACGGCCTGCGGCCAGCCCAGTGGGACGCGCCGAGTCTCTGCGCGGGATGGCGGGTCCGGGAGGTCGCCGCGCACATGTCGATGGGCTTCCGCCTCTCCCTGCCCGCGACGATCCGCGAGTTGGCCAGGGCCCGGGGAAGCCTCCACCGGATGACCGACCGCGTCGCACGCAGGGACGCCGCCGCCCACCCCACCGGCGAACTCGCCGCGTTCCTGCGCGACGGCGCCCACCATCCCTGGACGCCGCCGGTCGGTGGACTCCCCGCCGCACTCGGCCACGACGTGGTGCACGGCCTGGACATCACGAGCGCCCTCGGCCTGGACCGGCGCGTCCCCGAGGTCCGGCTGCGGGTGCTGCTCGACGGGATCCGGCCCAGCGGGCTGAGGTTCTTCGGCACCGACCTCGGCGGTGTGCGGCTCCGCGCCGAGGACCTGGACTGGTCGTACGGATCGGGCTCCCCCGTGTACGGCGCCGCCCAGGACCTCCTCCTGCTCGCCTACGGCCGCCGGCTTCCACCCGGCCGGCTCCGCGGCGAGGCGAGCAGCCGCTTCACCGCCGCCACCCTCGCCTGAACGCCGACACCACGCCCACAGAGAGACCCCCCTGATGCACCGCACCCGGCTCCTCCAGGGCCTGGCCCTGCTCTCCACCGGCCTGCTCGCCGGCGCCTTCGGCTACGGCGCCGCGAACCTCGTCCCGACCTTCAACGCCGTCCCCCTCGACATGCGACTCGACTTCCACGCCGAGCTGATGAAGATGAACGGGATCACCATGCAGGGGGCCATGGCCGTGTCCGCCCTCGGCTCCCTCGCCCTGGCCCTCCTCACCCGTGGCGGGCCCCGGGTCCTGGCCGCCGCGGCGGGGTCCCTGACCGTGGTGTCCTTCCTGGTCACCCGCTTCGGGAACGTCCCGATCAACGGCCGCATCAAGCAGTGGGCCGCCACCGCGCCGCCGGCCGACCACGCGGCCGTCCTGCACCGCTGGGAGCTGTTCAACGACGCCAGGACCGTCACCGCCGTGCTGGCGTTCGCCCTCCTCACCCTCCTCGCCCTGCGGAGCAGCGCTCCGCGGGGTGACGGCGGCCGGGTCGCGGAGTCCGGCCTCAGCCGTCGGTGTTCGCGGTGCGGATCCACCGCAGCAGGGCGCTGAACAGCTCGGGGTCGAGCTTCACGGCCCGGCGTAGCGCGCTGGTGTCGCCCACGGCGAGGGGGACCTGGGCGTCGGAGAGCACGTGGACCAGGTCGGCCCATCGGCCGGCGGTCAACGGGGCCGCGAGGGTGTCGTCCTGGCCCGCCGACCGGCCGTCACCCGCCGACCGACCGTCACCCGCCGGGCTGCGGTGGCGACCTGGCAGAGGCGGGTAGGCCCAGGCCGCTCGCGGGTCGGCCGGAAGCTCATTCGTCACACCCGGCCCAACCCCGCAACACGGCTCGGGGGTACGCCCGCTACTCCGCCCGGGTGACGATCCCGGCCACCGTCCGGGCGGCGGGCGATCCACCGCCGGAAGGCCGCATCCGGGAAGGACCTCGCCGGGTCAGCGGATTTCGATCCCGTGCCCCTCGGGGACGTCGGCGAGCGACAGGTGGTCGGGCAGGTGGTGAACGCCCGGGGCCAGACCGGTCGCGGCCCGGGAGGCGAGCACGGCCATCACAGCGGTCGCGTGGGACTGCGACCGGCCGTGGGCCCACCGCAGGGCGCCCTCCGCGCCCCGGGCGAGTACCCACCAGCGGTCCGTGCCGGGCAGATGCATCCCGCGGGGCGCCCGGTGCGCACCCGGCACCCGGGTCATGACCGCCAGGGCCGCGGTGGCCGCCCGGGAGTCCAGCCCGAAGTAGCTGCGGACGGGAGCCCCCAGACGGGTGGTCAGCGTGTGCTGGTCGGAGAAGTCCGCCCGGTACAGCCGGCGCCGCCCCAGGGCGGGGACGTCGAACGCCTCGGGGCGGGTGTAGTTGCGGACGGGTGCGCCGCCCCGGGTGTCCGGGAAGCGCCGTCCCAGCAGTCGGTAGCTCCACTCGGTGGCCGCGGCGCCGTGCCGCTCACCTGCGCCCAGGACGATCGCGAGGTCGACCGGCCCGGGGGCCGCCGTGTGCGCCGCGGTGGCCAGCAGGCCGCTCAGCCCCGGGGCGAGCCCCACGCTGAGCAGCACCGGTGCGGCGGGCTGCAGGTGCTCCAGGGTGGCCACGTAGGACGTGCCGGCGGTGATGTCGACGAACGCGGCCCCGGTGTCCGCGGCCATCGCGACGAGCGCGGGGTCCTCGGCCCCCGAGGCGTTGAGCACGAGGTCCACCTCGGCGAGCGCCGCCCGGTACGCCCCGTCGTCCCCGGCCCGCACGGCCCGGAGGTCGAGCACCCGGTCGGCGCGCGCCGGGTCGCGTCCGGCGGCGAGCGCCGTGTCGCCGCCGGCCCGCAGCAGGTCCACGATCCCGGCGCCGACGGCGCCGTATCCGCCCAGTACGAGGACTCTCATCCCGGATCCCCCTCACTAGAGTCGATATCTAGAGTTGAACTCTAGCCAACTCTCCCGGCTAGGCTCCAGCCCATGAGCGAGGTCAGGAGCAGTGGCCGGCGGGCCGAGAAGGCCAGGGAGACGCGGCGCCGGATGGTGGAGGCCGCACGTAGCCTGTTCACCGAGCAGGGATACGGGGCGACCACGCTCCAGCACGTGGCCGACCGGGCCGGCGTCGCCGTGCAGACGATTTACTTCACCTTCGGCAACAAACGGTCGCTGCTCAAGGAGCTCGTGGACGTCACCATCGCCGGTGACGACGAGCCGGTGGCCACCATGGACCGACCGTGGTTCCGCGCCGCGCTGGCCGCCGGGACCGCCGAGGAGGCGCTGCGGGCGCACGTCGGCGGGACCAGGGCGGTCCTGGAGCGGATGGCGGCGATCGACGAGATGGTCTGCGTGGCCTGCGCGACCGATCCCGAGGTCGCGGCGCTCTGGCCGAAGGAGGACGACCCGCGGCTCACCGTCCAGGCGGCGGCCGCCGGGGCGCTGGTCGGCAAGCCGGGTGCCCGCCCCGGGGTTTCGGCGGAGCGGGCCAGGGACGTGCTGTACGGGCTGCTCAGCACGGAGCTCTATCTGCTGTTCGTCCGGGACCGCGGGTGGACCCCGCAGGAGTGGGAACGGTGGGCCTTCGAGACCCTCCGCTCCCAGCTGTGCGGGGACTGACCGGGCGTCGGCCGATCGCCCGCGCCGCCGTGGCCGGCTCTCGCTGGCTCACCGGTCGACGCAGCGGTACGTCCCGTCCTCCTCGTGCGCGATGGCGGCCCCGCAGCGCAGCATCGGGGCCACCGCCGTCACCCGGACCGCGAGTGCGCCGAGCACCAGCGTGCCCAGCGCGAAGACACTGTGGTTCTCCCGGGTCCCGGCGCTCAGCTCCGCCGGACCCTCGACCTCGACGGCCCATCCGCCACTGACCAGCAGCAGCACCGCCGCCAGCGGCAGCAGACACCCCGCCAGACAACCCCTGGCACGCCCGTTCTCCATGCCCCAGCAGGACGCACCGGGACGCGAGCGGGTTCCCTCGGGTGTGGAAACGCCGCGGGGGTGGGAGACGGTTCCGGGCTCCCCGCGGCGAGAGGAGGACCTCCGACGGCCCTCCGGTCCCGTCGCACAGGCCCTCGACGACCGCTCGGCCGATCTCCCCCACGCCGATGACGCCGATCCGCTGCACCGTGCCCGCCTCCGCGGTCATGGTACGTGCGGTCGCGGACCGTTCAGTCCGGTCGTTCGACCCATCTGACGCCATGTCACCGACCGGGACCCCCCTTGTCCGGTCCGCTGGGGAGCCGGGGCGGCGGCCGTCACCGGTGACCCCGGGTAACCGCGGTTGCAGGGTGATTACACGAGCGGAAGCCTGGAACTGCGGCACCGTTCACGACTGCGGGGTGATCAATCATGCCCAAGTTCATGCCCAGGTACGAGGAAGGTGACCACCAGATCGAGTTCTGGGAGGTCGAGTTCACCGAGGAGGACTGGGACGAGTTCCACAAGGCGCCACGCGCGTTCCTCCAGCGCATCACCGAGGCCGAGGGCCGGGAGGTCAACCGGCTCCTCGTCGACGCCTCGCTGCTGGAGGTCGCTCCCGACGGGGGGATCTGCCACGGCCACATCACGAGCTTCCACATCAGGACCGGGCCGGAGAGGTCGACCACCGGCTACAGCTGCTCCGGTCTCTGGGAGTGACGCCGGACCTCCGTGCCGCGCCCGTCGCCGGGCGCGGCGCGGGTGGTGTCAGCAGTGGGTGCGCGCCTGCTTGATGGCCGGTTCGGCCCGGTGGATGTCGTAGGTGGTGGAGAAGGTCTGCCGGGCGGTGGCGAGCGAGTCGGCGAGCGGCTGGTACTTCTTCTCGTCCAGGGCGGCCACCCGGGCCAGTTCCGCGGCCGTGCCCAGCCGGCCGACGGCGACGTCGAAGGAGTGGTCCGACGAGTCGGAGCTCGGCTGGTCCGGCATCCGGTCGGGCAGCTTCCGTACCAGCGCGCAGGCCAACTCGCCGTCGCTGCCGGCCTGCCCGCCGCCGGACCCGGCCGAGCTGCAGGCGGCGAGGGCCAGCATCGCGGCGATCACCGGAACGAGACGTCTCATCATGTGCGGTGGTCCTTCCCCCAGTTCGGACGTACCCCGTCAGCGTAGACCCCGCCGCGGACAATTCCGCCCGGCCCGGATGGCCGGACGGCCGTCGGCCGGCCGTCAGGTGCGCCGGTAGCTGAGGAACGCGACCCCACTGGGGAGCATCGTGTGGTCGGTCAGCGTGAACGTGCGCGGATCGGCCTCGACCTTCCCCGCGAACAGGGGGATGCCCGCGCCGGCGGTGACCGGGTTGACCTTGAGCACGAGTTCGTCGATCTCCGGGTAGAGGGCCCCGGCCAGCTCGGCGCCGCCGACCAGCCAGATCCCCTTGCCCTCCTGGGCCTTGAGCTCGCGCACCTTCGCCGCCGGGTCGGTGGCGACCACCTCGACGGCCGCGTCCGGGCTCGCGGTGAGGCTGCGGGAGAAGACGTAGTGCCGCAGGTGCGGGTAGGCGTCGGTGAGACCGGCGTCCAGCCCGAGCTGGTACGAGCGGCGTCCCTCGACGACGGTGTCGAAGCGGGTGCCGGGCGCGGTCACCCCCAGCGCCGCCCGGGCGGGGGCGGGCAGCGTCTCCGGGTAGTGCGCCACGACGTGGTCGAGGTAGTCGGGGCCCACGGTGAAGAACCCGCCGGCGGGCCCGCTCGGGTCTCCCCCGTCCGGGCCGGCGATGAACCCGTCGAGCGTGGTGGCGACGTAGTAGGTCAGGGTGCGCACAGTGATCATCCTTCGATGGCGTAGTGGTGGAGGTTCTCGTCGGAGGCGACCCGGCGCAGGCCGGCCTTCTCCAGGACCCGCTGGGAGGCGGGGTTGTCGTGGGCGGTGTCCGCGCGTGCCCGGCGCACGCCCCCGCCGGCGAAGCCTCGGTGCAGCAGGGCCCGCAGGGCCTCGGTGGCGTACCCGCAGCCCTCGACCTCCGGGGCGACGCCGTACCCCAGCTCCACCGTGCCCGTCTCGTCCGGTGGGCCGAAGAACCCGATGCCGCCGATCACGAGGTCGTTGCTCAACAGCGTGATCTGCAGCGGCCCGAACAGCGGCTCGCCCGGCGGCGTCGCCAGGTGGAGCCGCGCGACGTCCTGGTCGTCGGGCCTCGGGAAGCCCGGGCTCCAGTGGGCCTCCCGGCGGTCACCCGCCGCCACCCGCCCCGCCTCCTCCAGGGTGTACGGGCGCAGCCGCAGCCGTGCCGTCTCGATGCTGAACGGTGTCATCTCGTCTCCGTGTCCTCGTGGTCGCCGCCGTGTGGGGCGAACGGGTACGACGGTAGGCGGGCGGGGACCGTCCGCGAATCGGTCGCCATGACCTAACGCGACGCCAGATGCCGTACGGCGACCCGGGTAGACTCCCCGGATGCTCTACGGTCGGGCCGCTGAATCGGGCCAGCTCAGAAGCCTTCTCCTGCGGGCCGCGGAGGGGGCCAGCGGCGCGCTGGTCCTCCACGGCGAAGCCGGTATCGGCAAGACCGCGCTGCTGGACCAGCTGGCGGCGGAGGCGGGGGCGGCCCGGGTCCTGCGGATGACCGGCATCGAGGCGGAGACCGAACTCCCCTTCGCCGCCCTGCACCAGTTGCTGCGTCCCGCGCTCGACCGGCTCGACCAGCTGCCCGGACCGCAGGCCGATGCGCTGCGCACGGCGTTCGGCCTGGCCGCGCCCACCGGACAGGACCGCTTCCTGACCGGCCTCGCCGTCCTGACGCTGCTGTCGGAGTACGCGGGCGAGGACCCGGTGCTCTGTCTCGTCGACGACGCCCAGTGGGTGGACCAGGCCTCCCTGGACGCCCTGACGTTCGCCGCCCGCCGGCTGGACGCCGAGGGCGTGGTGATGCTCCTCGCCATGCGCGAGCCCCGCCCGCTCGGCCTGCCGGAACTGCGGCTCGAAGCCCTGGACCGGGAGGCCGTGACGGCGCTGCTCGCCGAACACGCGGGGGCGGACCTGCCCCCGCCCGTCCGGGAGCGGGTCGCGGCCCAGGCCTGCGGCAACCCGCTGGCCCTCATCGAACTCCCCCGGGCGCTGAGCGAGGACCAGCGGAGCGGGCTGCTCGGCCCGCTGCCGGCCACGCCCGAGGACCCCACGCCGTCCACCCGGGTCCAGGCCGCCTTCGGCGCGCGGATCGAGCTGCTGCCGGAGGAGACCCGCTCCGTGCTGCTGGTCGCCGCCGCCGACGACACGGGCGAACTCGCCGTCGTCCTGGGCGCGACGCACGCCTCGGTGGCCGTGCTCGAACCCGCCGAGACCGCAGGCCTGATACGTCTCGACGGGACGTCCCTGGTGTTCCGTCATCCGCTGGTGCGCGCGGCCGCCTACCGCAGCGCCACCCTGGCCCGCCGGATCTCCGCCCACCGGGCGCTGGCGGACACGCTGACGGGTGCGGCCCACGCCGACCGCCGGGCCTGGCACCGCGCGGCGGCCGCCACCGGCCCGGACGAGGCGGTGGCCCGGGAGCTCGACCGCGCCGCCGAACGCGCCAGCGGCCGCCAGGGCATGGCGAGCGCCTCGGCCGCCCACGAACGCGCGGCCCGGCTGAGCCCCGACCCCCGGGACCGCCGGCGCCGCCTCACCGCCGCCGCGCAGGCGGCCGCCGACGCCGGCCAGTTCCCGCGCGTCGACGCACTCCTGCGGCGCGGCGACGCCTCCGGCGCCTGGGACGCCGATGCCTGCGGGGACGCCGATGCCGGCCGGGACGATCCGGCGGCCGCCGAACTGGCCCGGGTGCGGGCCGCGCTGGAACTCAACGCCGGATCCGCCGTCCGCGCGGTCGAGGTCCTGCTCACGGTGGACGGCGCCGGACCCGCCATCCTCACCGAGGCGTTCCACGCCGCCCAGTCCGCGGGCGAACCGGACCTGATCGAGCGCGTCCGCGCCCGGGTACGGGCCGCCTCGCCGGCGGCCCCCGGAACGCTGACCGCCCTGGCCGACCTCTACGGCGGCGAGAGTGTCACGGCGGGTCCGTTCGACCGGGCGGCGCGCGACGACGGGGTGCTGTTCAGCGAACGTTTCCTGGCCGCGCACGCGGCGCACGCGCTCGCCGACCACGAGGCCGCCCGTGAACTCGCCGACCTCCTGCTCGCCCACTGCCGCTCCCACGGCCTGCTCGGCTGGCAGGCGACCTGCCTCCACCTCCTCGCCGAGGCCCACCTCGCGCTCGGCGCCCTCGAACCGGCGGCCCGCACGGCCGCCGAGGGGCTGCGCATCGCCCGGTACGCGGGACTGGACCACCGCGCCTGCTACCTGCGCACCACGCTCGCCGCCTGTGCGGCACTCGAGGGGGACGAGGCCCGCTGCCGCGAACTGGCCGACGCCGCGCTCGCCCACGCCGACGGACACGACCTCGGCACCGCCGCCGCCCACGCCCACCGGGCCCTCGCCCTGGCCCACCTCGGTGCGGGTGACGCGGCACCGGCCCTGGTCCACCTCGATCGGGCCGATCGCCACCCGGCGGGGCCGCCCGTCCTGGCCGCCTTCCTACTGCCCGACCTCGCCGAGGCCGCGGCCCGCAGCGGCGCGACACGCACCGGGACGGCGGAGCGGGTCGAGCGGTGGGCCGAGCGGTCCGGCCGGCCGGCCGCCCTCGCCATGGCGGCCCGCTGCCACGCACTCGCCGCCGAGGATTCCGCGGCCGAGGACCTGTTCACCGCGGCGGTCGCCCACGGCGAGCGCGCGGGCGGCGGCCTGGAGCTCGCCCGGACCCGTCTGCTGTACGGCGAGTGGCTCCGCCGGCGCCGTCGCCGGTCGGATGCGCGGCGCACCCTTCGGGAGGCCCTGGAATCCTTCGAGAAGGCCGGGGCCCGGCCCTGGGCGGAGCGGGCCCGTGCCGAGCTCCGCGGCACCGGCGAGGTGATCGACTCCACCAGCGCCACCGGCACCCCGCTCGGCCGGCTCACCCCGCAGGAACGCGAGGTGGTCCGGCTGGCCGCGGCGGGCCACAGCAACCGGGAGATCGCCGCCCAGCTCTTCCTCAGCCCCCGCACGGTCGGCCACCACCTCTACCGCGCCTTCCCCAAGCTGGGCGTCGCCTCCCGCGACCAGCTCACGGAGGTCCTGGACTCCCGTTGATCTCCGCTTGATCACCGCGCGACTTCGACCGGCCGCTCCCCGCCGCACGGGCCGAACGTCCGGTCGCGGCAAGCCTCGTCAGGCGAGGGTGACGAGGCGTCGGGTTGCGCGGGTGAGCCACTCCCCCGCGTCAGCGCAGCTCGCCCTCCAGCAGCCCCATCACCAGCTCGTCGTGCCACCGGCCGTCCCGGCGGAAGGTCTGCCGGAGGCGGCCCTCCTCGACGAAGCCGATCTTCTGGTAGATGTGCCGGGCGGGGTGGTTCTCGGCGACCACGGTCAGCTGGATCTTGTGCAGGCGCATCTGCTCGAATCCGTACCGGCACATGGTGCGCATGGCGTCGGAGGCGTAGCCGCGGCCCCAGCAGTCCTTCTCGCCGAGGTAGACGTCGATCTCGGCGATGCCGGTCTCCGGCTCGGCGCCGTGCAGCCGCACGAGGCCGATCAGCCGGCCGTCGGCCTGCACCTCGACGCCGTACAGCACGTCCTGGTAGGTGTTGCGACCGCGCTCCGCCAGCCTCTTCGTCACGGAGGCGAGGGTCTGCCGGTAGCCGTCCACCATCCACCGCATCACCTCCGGGTCGCTGTTCCAGCGCCAGAGCGCCCCGGCGTCCGAGGGCTCCATCGGGCGCAGGCGCACCAGTTCTCCGGGTACCACGGCATCCTCCGGGGTTCGTCGCCGCGCGGGCGCACGGACCCCGGAGTTCTACCGTCGTCCGGCCGGAAGATCAACCGGATTACCCGGCGTCAGGGCCGCCCGGCAGGGGTCCTGCTGGGGATGACCGGGAGCACGATTCCCCCGTTGACCAGGCCCTCGCGGACCAGCGACTCGCCGGACGTGGCCGCGGCGAGGAGGTCCGGGAGGTCGTAGGGCTCGGCGGCGTCGACGTCGACCTGGTAGCCGAGGTCGCCCAGGCTCGCGGCGGTCAGCCGGCTCAGCGGGTTGCCGGCGGCGGCGATGGAGGGGGACATCAGCTCGTTGCGGAAGACCGACTCCCGCCAGTGGCTGTCGCGGGACCCGGGGCCGCCGACGTTCGCGACCGGCACCGGGATCGCCTGACCGGCTCCGAGGAGCTTGCCGAACTCGGCGGAGGCGCCGCGGCCGGTGAAGGTGGGGTTGGAGGTGCCGGGGTTCTTGAGGAGATCGAAGTCGGCCCAGACGGTACCGATGCCCAGCACGTGCCCCATCTCGTGGGTGATGACGTCGACCAGCGTCCCGTCGACCTCCATCTGGTCCAGGTCGTCCGAGTCGAACCTCATGACCCCCTTCGCCCGGAGCAGCGCTCCGGCGACGGTGTCCACATCACGGAAGTCGGTCGGGCCCGCCTGCCCCAGGACGTTGCCGACGCCGTCGATGGCCACACCCTCGGCCTCGATGAGCAGGTCGTCGATCACGTCGTCGCCGACCACGGCAGTGTCCAGGTCACCGACGATGACGTTCGTCCAGCGGTCGGCGGCCCGCGAGAACGCATTCTCGTGACTGGGCTTCAGACCGCCGAGGAAGCGGACCTCGATCGAGAACGGCGAGCTGGTATCGGCGAGTTGGCGGGCGCGGGTCGAGTCGGCCACTGCGCGGTAGGACCGGTAGGTGCCGGTGCTGTACTTACCCGTGATCACTCCCAGGTGGAGGTTGAAGCGGCCTCAGCAGGTCGATGGCCTGGCCGGACATGCCGGACATGACCGTCGGTCACCCCGGCACGGGCAGGATGCGGACCACTGGCGTGGCCGGCGAATTCCCGGTCGTGCGGCGAATTCCGTCGCCCTTGGCACACCGCCCTTCAGGGCCGGTTCCCATTCTCCTCCTCGGCCCGATTTCCGTACAGGTCAAGGCGGCCACCTTTCCGGGGTCGGCGGCAGCGTGTCAACTCGACATACTGGAAGGATTCCTGGCAGGTCAGCGGTGCTTGTGGCCCGGACGCGGGCATTTCCACCCAGGCCGCCGTGGGCCTTTCTACCCCTGGCGGGAAATACGGGCGGCGGCGAGGATGACTCGCGGGGGGAATAACCACGGGAGGACATTCCGAAGGGGGTGCCGGCCACGTCGCGGGAGGTCATCATGCCGATGCTGGCGATCAAGGGGACCTACGAGGTCCTGAACACGCAACCGGACGGCGACACGGTCCACTTCACGCCCCAGGACCCGGGGTTCTGGTGCGATGTCCCCGGCAGGAACCGGGTGAAGCGGAACAGCCACGGAGGAGGCACCCTGCGCCTCGACGGGATCGACGCGCTGGAGACCCACTACGAGGGTGTCGGCCCGGACTTCGTGCACCAGCCGCTGACGCTCGGGGCGCACGCCGCCCGGGACGAGCTGCTGAAGTGGCTCGGCTTCACCAGCGTCACGCAGAGCGACGAGGAGAAGGTCACCGCCTCGACCCCGACGACCGTGCCCGGCTACATCCTCACCGGCGGCGCCGACACCTTCGGCCGTTGCATCGCCATGGTCGGCCGGGGCGCCCTGCCGCCCGGCATCAGGAACGGCGAGCGGATCAACGTCGACGTGAACCTCGTGAACCAGACCGCCAACCACCATCTGCTCTCCCACGGCCTGGTCTACCCCACGTTCTACTCCAACCTGCCGAGGGAGCTGAGGCTCGACATGGCCGACACCGCCGAGCAGGCGCGGACCTCGGCCGTTCCCGGCAGTGTCTGGGCGAAGGACGCGACCATGACCGGGGCGACGATCACCGGGCTGTCCTCGATCACCGACGACCTGGTGATCCTGCCGAAGCTCTTCCGGCGGCTTGCGGACTACATCCGGCTCTTCGGTCCCTCGCTGACCTGCTTCCCGGCCTATCTCGCCGGTGAGGGCGAGGAGTTCCACATCCCCGAGCAGGAGGAGTCGATCAGGGGCCTCCAGCACATCGTCGCGATCACCGACAACACCGTGAAGCTGACCCGCGACATCGAGGACATCGTGCTCGTCGAGAAGTGAGCGCACGGGACACGCCGACACAGCCCGCACCGCGGCTCGGCCCGGCGGTCACGGGAGACCCGCGGAGGTGCACCGCAGGGCTGCCGACAGGTCGATCCGGTCGGAGAGGTCCAGCAGGCTGCGGCCGGTGAGGTGCTCGATGCGCTTCATCCGGTGTGCACCGTGTTGACGTGGATGTGGAGGGCTTCGGCGGTCTTCGCCCAGGAGGCGTTGTGCCGGAGGAAGGCGTCGAGGGTGTCCACCAGGGAGACGGCGTTCGTGCGGTCGTGCTCGACGAGCGGCGCGAGGAGCCGCCGGCGGAAGGCGGCGGTGATCTCGGCGGGCACGCCCCGGAGCAGGGTCTCCAGGGAGGTGATCTGCGAGCAGCGGCCGACGGAGCCGGGCGGTTGGACGTGGAGCGCGTAGCGGGCCCGGACGAGGGCCGTCCGGGTTGAGGTGTCCGGCGAGATCCGGACACCTCCACCCGAGGCGGCTGACCACCGGGGCGCCGGAGACCGCGTCAGGCGGAGGCGAGCGCGACCTCGGTGGACTTGATCAGCGCCACGACGGACGATCCCTCGGCCAGACCCAGGTCGGCGCAGGCGTCGGCGGTGATGGCGGCGGTCAGCTCACCGCCGTCCACGGAGACCTTCACCCCGGCCATCGCCCCGCCCGTGGAGACGGCGGTGACCGTGCCGGACAGCTGGTTGCGGATGCTCAGGCTCATGGGAAACGGCCTCGTTCCTCGGAGTACGGCTCGCCGACGGCGATCATCCACGTCCACGGTAGGGCCGGCGCAGCGTGCACGGCATTCCCGGCGCGGCGGCTCGCAGATTCCAGGACCGTGGCCCGGACGCCCTCGCAGGCGGCCCGCCGGCCGTGGCGGGACGACTCCGGACGGCCGACGTCGGCAGTCCGGACAACTTCCGTATCACTGGTCACATTGCATGCGTTCTTCCTCAAGAAACTCCTGCCGTCACCGTTCGGTCAACCCGGATTCAAATTTCGAGCACGCGTTTCACACATCACCCTCTCCTGGCGGGCCCGATGCTCTAGATTGATTTTCGCTTCGCACGGTTGTGCGCGGGGCGAGGGGTAATGATCTACACGTTCGACGTTGCCGGACAGCCAGTTGT
The DNA here is from genome assembly GCF_040571325.1 of Kitasatospora sp. HUAS MG31. Taxonomy (GTDB): domain Bacteria; phylum Actinomycetota; class Actinomycetes; order Streptomycetales; family Streptomycetaceae; genus Kitasatospora; species Kitasatospora camelliae. The sequence goes on from NZ_CP159872.1 coordinate 303,368, forward strand.
CGAGTGGCCGGTTTGCCATTCACGGGGGGCGGCGCCTCCCTGAGTCAGGAACAGCGCGGCCGGGAGGCGGGGGCCTTCCGAGGGGAGGAACAGGGCGGGAGGCGAGGGCCTCCTGGGGGGAGGAACCGTGTGGAGTGAGCACGTCGAACCCGCTGTCGACCTGGAGGGGGCCGGGGAGCAGGGGGAGGGAGAATTAGTCGACCCGTTTCTATCGGCGCGCCGTCGTCCGATGAACGGGAGAATCAGCCGGCCGAGGATCGACTGGGAGCAGCAGTACCGCCGTACTGTGGTCATCAGCGATACCGTGGCCACCGCCTTCGTGGTAGCGGCGATAGGGCGCTTCTTCGGGGTTCGGGATGCGGCCAACTGGCACGAGAAATGGGGAATTCTCGCCTTCGGCACCGAGGTGCTGGTGCTCGGGGCGCTCGCGCTGACCCGATCGTGGGCTCCGGCCGTTCTCGGCCAGGGCGCCGAGGAATTCCGGCGGCTCGGACGCTCGCTGTTCACGGCGGTCGTCGTCCTGGCGCTCGGAGGGATCGCCCTCACCTCGCACAACATCAAACTCTGGATCTTCGTCGCGATCCCGGCGATCACGCTGGTCACCATGACCGAGCGGTATCTGCTGCGCCTGTGGCTGCACAAACAGCGCAAGGAGGGGCGGTGTCTGCGGCCGGTGCTCGCGGCCGGGAGCCCGGCCACCGTGCGCGACCTGATCGCCCGGACCCGCAAGTTCCCGCACATCGGCTGGCGGGTGGAGGCGGTGTGCACGCCGGACGCGCTCGGGTACAGCCGTGACCGGCTGGACGGCGTGCCGATCGTCGGCCGGCTGTCGGACGTCGCGAACCACGTCCGCCGCGACGGCTACCGCGTCGTCGCCGTCACCCCGGACCCGCACTGGTCACCGGACCGGCTGCAGCGGCTGGCCTGGAACCTGGAGGGCGGCGACGCCGAGATGGTCGTGGCCCCCGTGCTGATGGAGGTGGCGGGCCCGCGGCTGCACGTCGACGCGGTGCTCGGGATCCCGATGCTGCGGGTCAGCATGCCGACCTTCACCGGGGGCCGGCGGGTGGTGAAGGAGGTCGTCGACCGGCTGGGTGCCGCGGTCCTGCTGGTCCTGTTCTCGCCGCTGATGCTGCTCGTCGGGCTGCTGGTGGTGCTGGACAGTCCGGGTGGGGCGTTCTACCGGCAGCACCGGGTCGGCAAGGACGGCCGGGAGTTCACCCTGGTGAAGTTCCGCACCATGGTCCCCGGGGCCGACCGGGCCCGGGCCGAGCTGGCCGACCGCAACGAGGGCGCCGGCCTGCTGTTCAAGCTCCGCCGGGATCCGCGGGTGACCCGGGTGGGAGGGGTGCTGCGCCGGTACTCGCTGGACGAGCTGCCGCAGCTCCTCAACGTGATCACCGGCTCGATGTCGCTCGTCGGTCCGCGGCCTCCGCTGCCGGAGGAGTCCGCCGCGTACGGCCCGGACATCCGGCGGCGGCTGCTCGTCAAGCCCGGGCTCACCGGCCTGTGGCAGATCAGCGGGCGCAGCGACCTGCCGTGGGAGGAGGCGGTCCGCCTCGACCTGCGGTACGTGGAGGACTGGTCGCTCGCCCTGGACACGGTGATCCTCTGGAAGACGCTGCGGGCGGTGCTCCAGGGGCAGGGGGCCTACTGATGCCGGGGGGACCGGCGGTGCGTGGTGGGGGGCGTCGACCGATCGGCGCGCGGACGGCCGGCCGACAGGGCCTGCCCGAGGGGAGGAACGGGTCATGAGGGTCAGCGTCCTGGGGCTCGGCTACGTGGGCTGCGTGTCGGCCGCGTGCCTGGCCAGCCTGGGTCACGAGGTCATCGGCGTGGACGTGAACCAGGTGAAGGTCGACCTGGTCAACGAGGGCAGGGCCCCGGTGGTCGAGGAGCGGATCGGCGAGCTCATCGCCGAGGTCGTGCGGACGGGGGCCCTGCGCGCCACCACCGACGTCCGCGAGGCGATCCTGGGCAGCGAGGTGTCGCTGGTCTGCGTGGGCACGCCCTCGGAGCCCAACGGCAGCCTGTGCACCACGTACCTGGAGCGGGTCACCGAGCAGATCGGTGCCGCGGTGGCCGAGCGGGGTGGGCGGCAGACCGTGGTGTTCCGCAGCACCATGCTCCCGGGCACCTGCCTGAACCTGCTGGTGCCGATCCTGGAGAAGCACGCCGGCGGCACGGCCGGGGTGGACTTCGGGGTCGCGGTCAACCCGGAGTTCCTGCGCGAGGGCACCAGCGTGCGGGACTTCTTCGACCCGCCCAAGACCGTGATCGGCGAGTACGACCGGGCCAGCGGCGACGTGGTCGCGGCGCTCTACGACGGGTTGCCCGGCGAGGTGTTCCGCGTGCCGGTCCCGACCGCCGAGGCGATCAAGTACGCGGACAACGCGTTCCACGGCCTCAAGATCGGTTTCGCCAACGAGCTGGGCGCGGTGTGCCGGGCCCTCGGGGTGGACTCGCACCAGGTGATCGACGTGTTCCTGGCCGACCGCAAACTGAACGTCAGCCCCGCCTACCTGCGGCCCGGCTTCGCCTTCGGCGGCTCCTGCCTGCCCAAGGACCTGCGCAGTCTGGTCCACGCGGCGCGTCAGGCCGACGTCTCGGTGCCCATCCTCTCCCACGTGCTGCCCTCCAACGCCGACCACCTGCAGCGCGCGGTGGAGCTGGTCGAGCGGACCGACAAACGCCGGGTGGGCCTGTTCGGCCTGTCCTTCAAACCCGGGACCGACGACCTCCGCGAGAGCCCGCTCGTCGAGCTGGCCGAGCGGCTCTTCGGCAAGGGCTACGACCTGCGGATCTACGACCCCAACGTGAACCTCTCCCGGCTGCTCGGCGCCAACCGCGAGTACATCGAGACCCGGCTGCCGCACCTCGCGCAGCTGCTCGCGGAGTCCGTCGACGAGGTGCTGGAGCACGCCGAGGTGTGCGTGGTCGGGACCAGCGACCCGGCCGTGCTGGCGGCGCTGCCCCAGGGCGACGGCCCGGTGATCGTCGACCTCATCCGCCTTCCCGACGCCGAGGCGCGCCGGGCCGAACCGGGGTACGTGGGCCTTGCCTGGTGACGCATCGTTCAAGGACGCGGGCGGCGGCTCCGGGCGGGCCCGTCGCGCGCTGATCCTGGTGGAGAACCTGTCGGTGCCGTTCGACCGGCGGGTGTGGCAGGAGTGCACGACGCTGCGCGACGCGGGCTGGACGGTGGACGTCATCTGCCCGCAGGGGAGCAAGCGGGACACCGAGGCGGAGGCGGAGATCGAGGGGGTGCGGATCCACCGCTACCCGCTGCGCGCGGCCACCGGAGGCCCGGCCGGCTACCTGCGGGAGTACGGGTCGGCGTTGTGGCACACGGCCCGGCTGGCCCGCAGGGTCGGTCCGGTCGACGTGGTCCACGCCTGCAATCCGCCCGACCTGCTGTTCCTGCCGGCGCTGTGGCTGAAGCGGCGCGGCGCGCGGTTCGTGTTCGACCAGCACGACCTGGTGCCCGAGCTGTACCTCTCCCGGTTCGACCGCGGTGAGGACCTGCTCTACCGGGCCGTGTGCGCGCTGGAACGGCTGACCTACCGGGCCGCGGACGTCGTGCTCGCCACGAACGAGAGCTACCGGGAGGTCGCGCTGCGCCGTGGCGGCCGGCGTCCGGAGGACGTCTTCGTGGTGCGCAGCGCGCCCGACACCGACCGGTTCCAGCCGGTGCCGCCCGAGCCGGAGCTGAAGCGCGGCAAGCCCCATCTGCTGTGCTACCTGGGCGTCATGGGACCGCAGGACGGCGTGGACTACGCCTTGCGGGCCCTGGCGAAGCTGCGTGACGAGTTCGGGCGGACCGACTGGCACGCGGTGTTCGTCGGCGCCGGCGACACCTTCGAGGCGATGGTGGAGCTGTCCCGGCGGCTCGGGCTGTCGGAGCAGGTGGAGTTCACCGGGCGGGTTCCGGACGCCGATCTGGTGCGCTACCTGTCCACCGCGGACGTGTGCCTCTCCCCCGACCCGCGCAATCCGCTCAACGACGTGTCGACCATGAACAAGGTCCTGGAGTACATGGTGATGGGCCGGCCGATCGTCTCCTTCGACCTGCGAGAGGCGCGGGTCTCCGCCGGTGACGCCGCCCTCTACGCGCCCGCCGACGACGAGGCCGCGTTCGCCGGGCTCATCGCGCAGCTGATGGACGATCCGGAGAAGCGGGCCTGGATGGGCAAGCTCGGCCAGGAGCGGATCGGTGGGCCGCTCGCCTGGCGGAACTCGCAGCGCGCGCTGCTCGCCGCCTACGCCGCGGCCTGCCGTGACCGGGCTCCGGTGACGACGCGCGGCCGGGGCCGGGCCGGGCGAAGGCCGCGCCGTTGAGCGACGAAACGATACGCCTGCACACGATCGGTCTGATCCTCCGTCGGCGCTGGCGGCTGCTCACCGTCCTCGCCGTGCTGGGTGCGCTCCTCGGCTACGGCACCTCCCTGCTGTTCCCGCCGCGGTACACGGCCTCGGTGTCGGTCCTGCTGCCGGGGGCGTGGCAGGAGCGCGAGCTGCTGACCCAGGCGGAGATCGCGACCAGTTCGGTGGTGGTCGACCGCGCGGCCGCCGCCCTCGGCTGGGCCGGGGTCGACGGCCGGGAGCTGCGGGAGCAGGTGACCGCCGCGGCCGCGGACGGGAACATCATCACGATCTCGGGGACGGCCGACACCCCGGAGCACGCCCAGCAGCTCTCCGATCAGGTGGCCAAGCAGTTCGTCACCTTCGCCGCGCGGATCGCGGGCGACACCACCGACCCCGAGGCGGCGCAGCCGGAGGCCCTGCGGCAGATGGTGGTGCAGGCCAGCCGCCGGATCACCGACCTGGCGGATGCCGCAGGTCCGGGGCAGAGCGTGGAGAGCGTGCAGACCCGCACCGAGCTGGCGAAGCTGCGGACCGCGCTGCAGGAGGCCGTCAAGAAGCTGGACCAGGTCGATCCGGCCGTCGGCAAGGCGGACATGGTGGTCATGGGGCCGGCGGCCCGGCCGTCCGGGGAGGCGGCGCCGACCAGGGTGCAGTTCATCGTCGGCGGGGCGCTGTCGGCCTTCCTGGTCGCGGTCATCGGCCATCTCACCGCCGCGCGGACGAGCCGCCGGCCGCGGACCGGACCGGAGATCGCCGCGGCGCTTGGCTCGGCGCTCCTGGGCACGGTCGACGTCCCCGGTGAAGGGCCCGGTCACCGACCGCAGGGCGGTGGCTCGTGGGCCCGGATCCGCCGGCTGCTGGGCCTGGACGTCCGGTGGGACCTGCCGGCCCCGCTCCCCTTCGGCGAGGAGGCCGAGCGGCGGGTCCGCTACCGGCGGGTGTGCGACCGGCTCCGGGACGGGCGGTCGGCCCCCCGGCGGCTGCTGGTCCTGGTCCCGGAGGGCGACCGGACGGCCGGCCTGGCCGCCGAGCAACTCGTCGCCGAGGCGGGGGGCGATCCGCTGCTGCGGGTGGTGGAGGTCCCGGTGTCCCGGCCGCTGGTGCCGGACGGCGAGGAGGAATCCGGTGCCCTGGTGGTGCTGAGCGCGGGCGGCTGGACGGCCGGGGAGCTGGCCGGCATCGCCGAGGCCTGCGCGGACGCCGGGCAGGAGGTCGTCGGCGCCGTCGTCGCCGGGACGGTCCGGGCCCGTCCGGCGCGGTCCGCGGGCCGTCGTCCGGACGGCACCGCGCCTGCGGTGGCGCCCGGGGTGACGCTCGCGGCCGCGCCTGCGGTCATGGTCGGCGACGAGGCGAGGCGAGGTTCGGGGTGACGACGAGGACGACGCCGGAATCCCCGGCCGCCGCTCCCCTGCTGGACCTCCAGTCGCTGGTGGTCGCGGTGCGCAGGCGGCGCCGCCTGTGGGGTTCCCTGGCGCTGCTCGGGCTGCTGCTCGGCGCTGCCGTGGCCGTCCTGCGGCCGCCGCCGCCGACCGCGGTGACCGAGGTGCTGGTGGCCCATCAGGCGGACCAGCCGAACGACCCCGGGACGCTGATCCGCACCGACGTCGCGCTGCTGCACACCACGGCGATCGCGGGCAAGGCGCTGCAGTCCCTCGGGTCCTCCGAGGACCCGGAGGACTTCCTGCGGGACTACGGGGGCACCGGCCTGACCAACAACGTGCTGCAGATCCAGGTGACGGCGCCCAGCGACGCGGAGGCGGTGGCCCGGGCCGGGGCGCTGGCCGACGCGTTCGTCGCGGACCACGTACGGCGGATCAAGGAGGCCGCGGACGCCCAGGCCAAGGCCCTGCTCGACCAGCGGGACCGGCTGCGGGAGGAACTCGCCCGGGTCAACCAGGAGATCGGCGGCGGACAGCAGCAGAGCGGGCCGAAGGCGTCGGCGAACCTGGAGTCCCTCTTCGCCAGCCGGGCCGAACTCACCGCGCGGATCACCGACTTCGGCCAGCGCGCCGCGGAGGCGAGCGTCGGCACGCCCCAGCTCGTCGCCGGCACCCAGATCGTGGACGCCCCGCGCGCGGTGAAGCAGTCCCTGCCCAGGACCGCCGCCACCGACGCCGCGATCGGGCTCGTCCTCGGGCTCGTCCTCGGGATCGCGGTGGCCGCGGTCGGCGCGGTGGTGGCGGACCGCCCCGTGCTGCGCCGGGAGATCGCGGCGAACCTCGGCGCCTCGGTCATCGCGGAGCTGCGCCGGGTGCCCCGCCGGCCGGCCGGACGGTGGCAGCGCCGGCGGACCCGGGCGGCACGGACCAGGCTCACCGCGACCCTGGCCCGCACCGTGGGCGGCTCCGCCGAGGCGGTGTCCCTGCTGGAGCTGGGCTGTGCGCGCGGCACGGGCGTGATCGCCCTGGACCTCGCCGGGGCCCTGGCGGAGAACGGGCCGGTGGTCCTCGTCGACACCCTGCCCGGCCCGCGATTCGCCCGCCGCCGCCCGCAGCCGGGGGACCCGACGGTGGTCGAGCGCGGGCGGGATGCGGCCGCGCCGGGTCAGGAGCGCCGGCTCGGCGTCGGCTCGGTGGCGCCCGGCACCGCGTGGACCGACCTGAGGGACCTCGGCGACCGGACCGTGCTCGTCGTCCGGGCCGGGCACGGCAGCGCCGCGTGGCTGCACACCGTGGCGCGGCAGCTCGCGGACCAGCGCATCCCGGTGCTCGGTGTGGTGCTGATCGACCCCGATCCGCGGGACCGGACCGACGGCACGTTGTGGGACGGGCCGCGCAGCGCGCAGCGCGGCCCAAGCGAGGGGCCGGCCCGGCCGATCGGGACGGGCCGGCGGCGGACGGAACGCGTGCCGATGTGGACCGCACGGGTCCCGGACAGCGACCAGGAGGTGCGGTAGGACATGTGTGGCATCGCAGGCACGTACCGGTGGCCGGACGGGAAGGTCGTGACCGACCTGCTCACCGACACCCTCGCCCACCGCGGCCCGGACGGGGCCGGCCGGTACGGCCACCCCGTGGGTGACGGCGAGGTGCAGCTGGGGCACCGCCGGCTGGCCATCGTCGACCCGTCGGAGACCGGCGCCCAGCCGATGGTCTCGGACGGCCTCGTCCTGACGTACAACGGCGAGCTGTACAACGCGCCCGAGCTGCGGGCCGAACTGGCCGCCGCCGGGGTGCGGTTCCGCGGGACCTCCGACACCGAGGTGCTGCTGGAGGCCTGGCGGCGCTGGGGCACGGACTGCCTGCCCCGGCTGCGCGGCATGTTCGCGTTCGGGATCTTCGACGAGCGGACCGGTGAGCTGGTGCTCGCCCGGGACCAGCTCGGCATCAAGCCGCTGTTCCTGATCCGGCGCGGTGAGGGCCTGGTGTTCGCCTCCGAGCTCAAGGCGCTGGCCGCCGCCACCGGCGGGTCGCTGGAGGTGGACCACGCGGCGCTGGTGGCCTCCCTGCTGTACTACTGGGTGCCGGACTCCCGGTGCGCGTTCCGCGAGGCGGAGAAGCTGCCGCCGGGGAGCTGGCTGAGGTGCCGGCCCGACGGCCGGGTGGACCGCGGCCGGTTCTGGCACCTGCGGGAGGTCGCCGCCGAGGGCCGGGAGCGGGCCCTGAGCGGCGAACTGCCGGACCTCGCCGCCGTCGTCGAGGAGTCGACCCGGCGTCACCTGCTCTCCGACGTGCCCGTGGCGACCTTCCTCTCCGGCGGGCTGGACTCCAGCTACCTGACCGCGCTGGCGGCCCGCGACCGGCCCGGGATCTCCGCCTACACGATCGGGTTCCGCGCCGAGGACGCCCGGTTCGAGGCGATGCCGGACGACCTGCGCTACGCCCGGCGGGTGGCCGAGCGGTTCGGCGTCGACCTGCACGAGATCGAGATCGCCCCGGACGTGCTCGACCTGCTGCCGCGGATGACGTACCACCTGGACGAGCCGATCGGCGACCCGGCCGCGATCAACACCTTCCTGATCTGCTCGGCCGCCCGGGAGGCCGGGGTCAAGGTGCTGCTCTCGGGGATGGGGGCCGACGAGCTGTTCGCCGGCTACCGCAAGCACCTGGCCAACCGGCTCGCGCTGCGCTACCAGCGCGTCCCGCGGCCGCTTCGGCGCGGCCTGTCCAGGGCCGTGGACCGGCTGCCGGTCGCCACCGCCCGCCGGGGGCTGCGCTCGGTGCGGTTCGCGAAGCGGTTCCTCTCCTTCGCCGATCTGCCGGAGGAGACCGCGTTCCGCCGCAGCTACACCATGTACGACCGGGAAGAGTTGCTCGCCCTGGTCGATCCGGACCTGGCCGGGGCCGTGGAGGACGTGCTGACCGAGCACGCGGACGTCTACCAGGACAACGACCTCGACGACTTCGTCAATCGGATGTGCCTGGGCGACGCCCGGATGTTCCTGCCGGGCCTGAACCTCGCCTACACGGACCGCTCCAGCATGGCCGCGTCGACCGAGGTACGGGTGCCGTACGTGGACGTCGAGGTGGTCAGGGCGGCGTTCGCCGTACCCGGCGACCGCAAGATCGTCGGGCGGCAGGGCAAGGCCGTCCTCAAGGAGGCGGCCACCTCGATCCTGCCCCGGGAGATCGTGTACCGGCCCAAGGGCCTGTTCAGCGCCCCGCTGCGGGCCTGGATGAGCCGGGACCTGGCGCCGCTGGTGCGCGAGGTGGTGCACGACGGCGAGCTGGTCCGGTCCGGGTTCCTGCGCCGCGACGCGCTGGCCCGGCTCGTCGCCGAGGACGCCGCCGGGCAGCAGGACTTCTCCAAGCATCTGTGGCATGTGCTGACCCTCGAGTACTGGTACCGCGACGCGGTCTCCGGCTCCGGCCGGACCGCGCACATGACGGCGTAGAAACAAGGGGACTTCGGTGAAACAGGTCGTGCAGAACTACAAGAGCGGCGAGCTGTCGGTGCTCGACGTGCCGGTCCCGGGATGCAAGCCGGGCGGGGTGCTGGTGCGCAGCGCCTTCTCGCTGATCTCCACCGGGACCGAGCTGATGAAGGTGTCCGAGGCCGGCATGTCGATGCTGGGCAAGGCCCGCTCCCGTCCGGACCAGGTGGCCAAGGTCATGCAGAGCGTGGCCACCAACGGGCTGCCCGCCACCTACCGCAAGGTGATGGGCAAGCTGGACTCCTACACGCCGCTGGGCTACTCGCTGTGCGGGGTGGTCGAGCAGGTCGGCGCCGGGATCGACGACGTGAAGGTCGGCGACCTGGTGGCCTGCGCCGGCAACGAGCACGCGCTGCACGCCGAGCTGAACTGGGTGCCGAGGAACCTCTACGCCCCGGTGCCGGACGGCCTCGCGCCGCGGCACGCGGCCTTCGGCACCGTCGGGTCGATCGCGTTGCAGGGTGTCCGCCAGGGCGAGCCGCAGCTCGGCGAGGTGGCGCTGGTCATCGGCCTCGGGCTGATCGGGCAGCTGGTGGTGCAGCTGCTCACCGCCGCGGGCGTCCGCGTCGTCGGGGCCGACCCCGACCCGGCGCGCTGCGAGCTCGCCGAGCGCCTGGGCGCCGTGGCCTGCGGCGATCCCGGGTCCACGGCCGTGGAGGCCGCCGTCGCCGAGCTCACCGGCGGTCACGGCGTGGACCAGGTGTACCTGGCCGCCGGCGGCGGCAGCAACCAGCCCGTCGAGCTGGCCGCCCGGCTGAGCCGGGACCGCGGCCGGGTCGTCGACATCGGCAAGTGCCGCCTGGACCTGCCGTGGAACGCGTACTACGAGAAGGAGCTCGACGTCCGGTTCTCCCGCAGCTACGGCCCCGGGCGCTACGACCCGGAGTACGAGCTCCAGGGGCGGGACTACCCGATCGGCTACGTGCGCTGGACCGAGCGCCGCAACCTGGCGTGCTTCCTCGACCTCCTCGCCCGCGACCGGGTGGACGTGGACCCCCTCATCTCCCACATCGCCGACTTCGACGACGCCGTCGAGACGTACCGGCGTCTGAAGGACGGTGACCTGAAGGCCGTGGCCGTGCTGTTCCGCTACCCCGAACCCGCGGGGGACGGCAAGGTCGAGGCCCCGGTGGTGGCGGTGCCCGAGGTGCGGCGCGGCGGCAAGGCGCCCACCGTGGCGCGGCCCGCCAGGGCGGTGCGGCTGGCGTTCGTCGGCGCGGGGAACTACGCCTCCTCGATGCTGCTGCCGCACCTGGCCCAGCGCGACGGCGTCACGCTGTCCACGGTCGTCACCACGACGGCGCTGTCCGCGGCCAACGCGCAGCGGAAGTTCGGCTTCGCCCACGCGACCACCGATCTGGACGCCGTCCTCGGCGACCCGTCCGTGGACGCGGTGTTCGTGGTCACCCGGCACAGCTCGCACGCCGAGCTGACCCGCCGGGCGCTGCTGGCCGGCAAGACGGTGTTCGTGGAGAAGCCCCTGGCGCTCACCGAGGACGAACTGGCCGGGGTGCTCGCGGCGGTGGAGGAGTCCGGGAACGACCGGCTGCAGGTGGGCTTCAACCGGCGGTTCGCGCCGCTGCTACGGGAGGCCAGGGACCGGTTCGGTGCCCGGACCGGGCCGGCGCACCTCCGTTACCTGGTCAACGCGGGCCGGCTGGAGCACGGCAGCTGGTACCTCCAGCAGGGCACCGAGGGCTCCCGGTTCGCCGGCGAGGGCGGGCACTTCATCGACACCGCGAGCTGGCTGCTGGAGGCCGACCCGGTCTCGGTGTACGCGGTCGCCCCGTCCGGCAACGAGGACCTGCAGGTCGTGCTGCGCTACCCGGACGGCTCCACCGCGACCCTCGGCTACGTCACCACCGGCGCCCCCGGCTTCCCCAAGGAGACGCTGGACCTGGTCGCGGACGGCAAGGTGCTCAAGCTCGACGACTTCGTCCGCGCCTCGGTGTACGGCCCCCGGCGGTGGGTCAGCTCGCGGCTGCCGAAGGCCCGGGACAAGGGCCAGTCCGCCGAGCTGGCCGCGTTCATCAAGGCCGTGCGGACCGACGGGCCGATGCCGGTGCCGCTGGAGTCGCTGGTCGCCACCACGGCGGCCACCCTCGCCGTGCAGGCCGCCCTGGCCGGCGGCGCGCCGGTGACCTTGGCGAGGGCGCGATGAGCATGGGTCCGGGCTGGTACCTGCGGCGGTTGTCCCGGATGGGACCGCGCGAGGTCGGCGGCCGGGTGGGCGACGTGCTGCGCCGGCGGCGGTGGCGGTCGGGGCTGCCGGACCGCCCGGGCGTGACCGGCGCCCGGTTCACCGCCGTGCTGCCCGCCGGGACGATCGCCGCCGTTCCGCCGGACGCCGCGAAACGCCTCGTCGCGCAGGCGGACCGGCTGATGGACGGCCACGTCACGTACTTCGGGGTGGACCGCGACGACCTGGCCGCCCCCGACTGGTGGCGCGACCCGAAGACCGGGCGCAGCGCCCCGTCCGGCTACGCCTTCGACGTCCCGTACCGGGACGAGGACGCGGTCGGGGACGTCAAGCAGATCTGGGAGCCGTCCCGGCACCAGTACCTGACCGTGCTCGCCGCCGCCTATGCGGTGACCGGGAACGAGCGGTACGCCGAGCGGGTGGCCGAGCACCTGCGGTCGTGGTGGGCGGCCAACCCGCCGCTGCGCGGGGTGCACTGGATCAGCGGCATCGAGCTGGGCATCCGGCTGCTGTCCTGGGTGTGGGTCCGCCGGCTGCTGGACGGCTGGCCGGGCGCGGCCGGGCTGTTCGAGGACAACCCGGTGGCGCTGGACCAGATCTGGCACCACCAGCGCTGGCTGGCCGCCTTCCCCAGCCGGGGGTCCTCGGCGAACAACCACGTCATCGCCGAGGCCGCCGGGCAACTCGCCGCGGCCTGCGCGTTCGGGTGGTTCCCCTCCTCGGCCCGTTGGCGGTCGGGCGCGCTGCGGTCGCTGGAGCGGCACCTGCGCGGCAACACCTTCCCCTCCGGCCTCAACCGCGAGCTGGCCACCGAGTACCACGGACTCGTCCTGGAGCTCGGCCTGGCCGCGGTGGCCGAGGCGGACGCCGCCGCCGTGCCGGTCCCCGGGTCCGTCCGGCTGGTCCTGCTGCGGATGACCGACGCGCTCGCGGCCGTCGTGGACGACCGGCTGCGGCCGCCGCGCCAGGGCGACGCGGACGACGGGCACGGCCTGGTCGTGGACGGCGCGGGCACCGACCGCTGGGCCTCGCTGCTCGCCACCGGGGAGGCCGTGTTCGGCCGGCTCGCCTGGTGGCCGGCGGTGACCGGCACCGATGTGCGCACCCCGCTGCTGGCGGCGCTCCTGCGGCCGTACGCGAAGGACGGCGCACCGGCGGTGACCCGGCCGGCGCGCCGGCCGGCGCACTTCGCCGACGCGGGCATGACGATCCTGCGCGATCAGTCCGGGATCTGGTGCCGCTGCGACGGCGGTCCGCACGGGTTCCTGTCCATCGCCGCGCACGCCCACGCGGACGCGCTGTCGGTGGAGGTCCGGCACGACGGCATCGAGGTGCTCGCCGACCCGGGGACGTTCTGCTACCACGGGCAGCCCGAGTGGCGGCGGTACTTCCGGTCGACCCTGGCCCACAACACCCTGCAGGTGGACGGCGGTGACCAGTCGGTCTCCGGCGGCCCGTTCCTGTGGACCCGGCACGCCCGCAGCCGCGTCCTGGTCGCGGACGCCTCCGGCGCCTTTGACGGGGGAACGGCCCGCTGGTGTGCCGAGCACGACGGCTACCGGCCCTCGGTGCACCGCCGCCGGGTGGAGCTGACCGCCGCGAGCCGGGAGCTGCGGGTGGTCGACGAGCTGCGCGGCCCGCGCCGGGCCGTCCGGCTGGCCTTCCACCTCGGCCCGGCGGTCACCGCGGAGCTGACGGGGAACCGGGCCCTGCTGACCTGGACCCGGGACGGTGAGGACCGGTCCGCGGTGCTCGACCTGCCCGGGCAGCTGACCTGGCGGGCGCACCGGGGCGAGAGCGACCCGCCGCTCGGCTGGTACTCCCCCGGCTTCGGACGCAAGGAACCCGCCACCACGCTGGTCGGCACCGGCGTCGCCGACGGCGCGGAGGGGTTCACCACCGTACTCGGGTTCTGCGACTGACCATCAACACCACGACCTAGGGGGGAGTGTGGGGATCAACAGGCGGCACTGGGGAGTGTGGGCGGCGGCGCCGCTGACGCTGGCCCTGCTGGTGGCCACCGGCTGTACGAGCACGTCCCACGCCCCGGCGGAGCCGACCGCCGTGCCCTCCGGGTACGTGGCCGTGGCCCGGGTGTGCGCCGGCCCCGACCCGGGGCCGGCGAACCCGCCGGCGGGCGCGGTGGCGGTCGACCCCGCGGTGGTCGGCGACCTGGCCGCGAAGACCAGGAACAGCCCCCCGAACACCACGTTCTGGCTCGGCCCGGGGACGCACCGGCTGGAGGCGGACCGCTACGCCCAGGTCGTCCCCAAGGAGGGCGACAGCTACCTGGGCGCGCCGGGCGCGGTGCTCGACGGCGGGAGGACCAACCAGTACGCGTTCGGCGGCACCGCGGGCAACGTCACCATCCGCTCCCTGACCGTGCAGGGTTTCGTCGCGCCGCAGAACGAGGGCGTGGTCAACCACGACTCCGCCGACGGGTGGGTGATCGAGCACGCGACGATCCAGCACAACGCCGGCGCCGGGCTGATGGCCGGGGCCCGTCAGCGGGTCCGCGCCAACTGCCTGCGCGGCAACGGGCAGTACGGCCTGAACGCGTACAAGGCCGGCGCCCCGGTCAGCGACCTGGTGGTGGAGGGCAACGAGATCACGGCCAACGACACGGACGAGTGGGAGCGGCGGCAGCCGGGCTGCGGCTGCACCGGAGGCGTCAAGTTCTGGGCCGTCAACGGCGCCGACGTGCGCGGCAACTGGGTGCACGACAACCGCGGAGCCGGGTTGTGGGCGGACACCAACAACAACGACTTCCGCATCGAGGACAACGTGCTGGAGGACAACGACGGTGCCGCGCTGATCTACGAGACCAGCTACAACGCGGTCGTCAGGAACAACACGATCCGGCGGAACAACTGGGTCGACGGCCGCAGGTCCGCCGAGCGCGGCGACGACTTCCCGTACGCGACGGTCTACCTGTCCGAGTCCGGCGGCGAGCCACGGATCCCGGCCCGCACGGACCGGATCGAGATCGACCGCAACCTGCTGGAGGACAACTGGTCCGGGATCACCCTGTGGGAGAACGCCGACCGGTTCTGCAACAGCCCGGCCAACACCTCCTCCGGCGCCTGCACCCTGCTGGTGAGGAGCACCGACCGCTGCGCGCAGCCGGCGATCGCCACCGCACCGCTCTACGCCGACTGCCGGTGGAAGACCCAGCGGGTGGACATCCACGACAACCGCTTCGTGCTGGACCCCTCCGTCGTCGGGTGCACGGTGCGGTGCGGCCGGATGGCGGTGCTGTCCAACTACGGCACCTACCCGGACTGGTCGCCGTACAAGGGCGAGCCGGTGGCCGAGGCGATCACCGGCGCGCAGCAGAACCGCTGGCACCACAACACCTACCTCGGACCGTGGAGCTTCGTCGCCCACGACCCGAGCCGGATCCTCGACGTCGGGCAGTGGCAGGCCGCGCCGTACCGGCAGGACGAGGGCAGCACCTTCCAGCCCCGGGTGGGTGGTTGAGATGGGACGGGACCTGAGCTGCGCCGCCCTGCCGGGCGGACCGGACACCGCGGGCCCGCGGCCCGGCGCCGCCGCACCGCGCCCGGCCGGCACCCCGAAGGCCGTCGGAACGGTCTGGGGGCTGCTGATCCTCAACACGCTCGGCTCCGCCGGGGCGCGGACCATCGTCCCGCTGCCCCGCTCCCTCATCCAGATGGTGACCATGGGCGCGCTGGTCTCCGCCTTCGCGCTGGCGCTCCTCCTCAACCTCCGGTTGCGCATCCGGGCCAGCGCCTTCCTGTTCCTGCTCACCCTGCTGCTGGTGCTGAGCGTGGTCTCCAGCGCCAACCTGGAGTCCGGGTTCGGCGCGCTGTTCCGCTGCGCCCGGCTGGCGCTCTTCGTGGGCACGCTGTGGCTGCTGAGCCGCTGGTGGGACGGCGGCCCGACGTTCGTCCGGCACCACATCCGGATGTACTTCGCGGTGCTCGCCTCGGTGGCCGCCGGCCTGCTGGTCTCCCCGGGCGCGGCCATGCCCGAGCTCTACGGCGGGCGGCTGGTCGGCGCGTTGTGGCCGCTCACCCCGCCGCAGATCGGACAGTACGCCGCAGTGATCATCGGGATCACGGTGCTCCTCCTCCTGGACCGCCGGACCACCCGGGCCGGCGCGGCGGCGGTCGTCGTGCCCTCCTTCGTCCTGCTCGCGCTGACCCACACCCGGACGGCCACGCTCGGCCTGTTCATCGGCCTGGCGCTGGCGATCGGCTCGCTCGTGCCGACCAGCGCCGCAGCCCGCCGGTTCTTCTCCTGGGCGGTGCTGTCCGCCACGGTGGCCGCGGTGGCGCTGGGCCCCCTGCTCCAGGCGTGGTTCCTGCGGGGACAGAGCCAGGAGAACTTCTCCAGCCTCACCGGCCGGGCCAAGGTCTGGGACGCCCTGCTGGCGGCGCCCCGGACGACCACGGAGCAGCTGTTCGGCATGGGCCTGGGCGACAAGTCCTTCGGCGGGCTGCCGATCGACAACAGCTGGCTGGCCGTCTACAACGAGCAGGGCCTCGCCGGTACCGCCGTCGTGGCGGCGGTCTTCATCGCGCTGGGCGGGGTCGCGCTGCTGCGGCCGCCGTCGTCGGCGAGGGCCTGCGCGATCTTCCTGATCAGCTACTGCGCGATCGCCTCGTACACCGAGGCCGGTCTGGGCGACGCCTCGCCGTACCTGCTCCATCTGACCGTGGCCGCCTCGCTGCTGGCGGCACCCGCCGCGGCCGCGGCCCCCGTCACGCCCCACGTCCCCCGGCGGCGCACGCCGTCCGGGGCCCAGCGATCGGAGGTGAAGTGAGCATGCACGTCCTCGTGGTGCACAACCGCTACGCCTCGGCGCAGCCGAGCGGGGAGAACAAGGTCGTCGACCAGGAGGTGGGGCTGCTGCGCGAGGCCGGCCACCGGGTCGAGCTGTTCGAGCGGCGCAGCGACGACATCGCCGCCCGGTCGCTGCCGGGCAAGGTCGTGGTGCCGCTGCTGGTGCCGTGGAACCCGGCGGTCCGCTCGGAGCTCGCCGCCCGGCTCCGCGCGGAGCGGCCGGACGTGGTGCACGTCCACAACGTCTTCCCGCTCCTGTCGCCGGCCGTGCTGGCCGCCTGCGCCGACGCGGGCGTGCCCGCCGTCGCCACGCTGCACAACTACACCCAGGTCTGCCCGCCGGGCACGCTGCAGCGGGACGGCCGGCCGTGCACCGCCTGCACCGGGGGGTCGCCGCTGCCCGCCGTCCGGCACGGCTGCTACCGCGGCTCCCGGCTGGCGACGGTGCCGCTCGCGGTGAGCCTGTCGGTCAACCGGCGGCGGTGGTGGTCCGGGGTGGAGCGGTTCTTCTGCATCTCCGCGGCGCAGCGCGACGTCCTGGTGCGGTCCGGCATGCCGCCGGAGCGGCTGGCGGTGAAACACAACTTCGTACCCGACCCGGGCGAGCGCAGGACGGGGGACGGCGAGCACGTGCTCTACCTCGGCCGGCTCGCGGAGGCCAAGGGGGTGCGGCTGCTGATGGCCGCGTGGGACGAGCTCGCCGCCGGGGGCGGTGTGGGCGTGCCACTCGTGGTCGCCGGCGCCGGGCCGCTGGAGCGGGAGGTGACGGCCTGGGCGGCGGGCCGGGACGACGTGCGGTGCGTCGGCCTGTACGACACCGCCCGGTGCCGGCAGGCCCTCTCCCGGTCGGTCGCCGTGGTGGCTCCCTCGACCTGGCTGGAGGCCTTCGGCCTGGTGGTCGTGGAGGCGATGGCGGCCGGGGTCCCGGCCGTCGCCGCCGGTCACGGCGCCTTCGTCGAACTCGTCGAGGACGGGGTGACCGGGCTGCTGCACCGGCCGGGCGAGGCGGCCTCGCTGGCGTCCTGCCTGCGCCGGGTCACGGCCGATCAGGGCCGCAACCGGGAGATGGGCCGGGCGGCCCGGCGCCGGTACGAGCAGGGGTTCAGCCCGGCCGTCGGGCTGGAGCGCCTGCTGGAGGGGTACCGGTCCGCGATCGAGGGCCGGTCGTCCGGCGGCGCGGTGGGCGCGCCGCCGGTGGGGAATCGGAAACGCTGGCTCGCCGCGGGGCACCCGCGCGAGCGGGAATGGGGGCAGTAGATGACACGATGCCGACTCTGCGGCTCGGCGGCGCTGGGGAGCGTCGTCGATCTGGGGGCGACCCCGCCGTGCGAGAGCTTCCTCTCCGCCGACCAGGTGGACCGGCCCGAGCAGACCTACCCGCTGCACCTGCGGGTCTGCACGGACTGCTGGCTCGCCCAGATCCCGCCGCTGATCACGCCGGAGGAGACGTTCAGCGAGTACGCGTACTTCTCCTCCTACTCGACCTCCTGGGTGGAGCACGCCCGCACGTTCGTCGCCGACGCCGTCCAGCGGCTGGGGCTGGGCCCCGACGCCTTCGTGGTCGAGGTCGCGAGCAACGACGGGTACCTGCTGAAGCACGTGGTGGACCGGGGCATCCGCTGCCTGGGCGTCGAGCCCTCGGTGAACGTCGGCGCCGCGGCGCGGGACGCGGGTGTGCCCACGCTCACCGCCTTCCTGGACCCGGCCACCGGTGCGGCCGTCCGCGCCGAGAACGGCCCGGCGGACCTGGTGGTGGCCAACAACGTGTACGCGCACATCCCCGACGTCATCGGGTTCACCCAAGGGCTGCGCGCCCTGGTCGCCGACGACGGCTGGGTCTCCGTCGAGGTGCAGCACCTGCTGACCCTGATCGAGGAGAACCAGTACGACACGATCTACCACGAGCACTTCCAGTACTACACGGTCGCCTCCGCGGCCCGGGCACTGGCGAGCGGCGGACTGGCGCTGGTGGACGTCGAACTGCTGCCCACGCACGGCGGCTCGATCCGGCTGTGGGCCCGGCCGGCCGAGGTGGCCGGCGAGCCGACCCGGCGGGTGGCCGAGGTGCTGGACCGGGAGAAGGCCGCCGGGCTGCAGGAGCTGTCCGGGTACACCGAGTTCTCCGCCCGGGTGGCCAAGGTGCGCCGGGACCTGCTGCGGTTCCTCGTCGAGGCGGCCGAGCGCGGCGAGACGGTGGTCGGCTACGGAGCCCCGGGCAAGGGCAACACCCTGCTCAACCACTGCGGCATCCGGCCCGACCTGCTCCCGTACACGGTCGACCGGAACCCCTACAAGCACGGCAGGTTCACCCCGGGCACCCGCATCCCGATCCTGCCGCCCGAGCGGATCGGCGCCGACCGGCCGGACTACGTGCTCGTCCTCCCGTGGAACCTGCGGGACGAACTGGTCGAGCAGCTGTCCTTCGTGCACGCCTGGGGAGGCCGACTGGTCTTCCCCATCCCGGAACTGAGCATCGTCGAGGTGAAGCGATGAAGGTCGTCCTGTTCTGCGGCGGTTACGGACTGCGGATGCGCAGCGGAGCCTCCGACGACGTGCCCAAGCCGATGGCCATGGTCGGCCCGCGGCCGCTGATCTGGCACGTCATGCGCTACTACGCGTACTTCGGGCACACCGAGTTCATCCTGTGCCTGGGCTACGGGGCGCACCACATCAAGGACTTCTTCCTCAACTACGAGGAGACGACGTCCAACGACTTCGTGCTGCGCGGCGGGAAGACCGAGCTGCTGTCCACCGACATCGCCTCCTGGACGATCACCTTCGCGCAGACCGGCATCGAGTCGCCGATCGGCGAGCGGCTGCGCCGGGTGCGGCACCACCTGGACGGCGACGAGATGTTCCTCGCCAACTACGCCGACGTGCTCACCGACGCCCCGCTGCCGGAGATGATCGACCGGTTCTCCCGGCGCGACGCCGGGGCGTCGATGATGGTGGTGCCGCCGCAGCAGTCGTTCCACTGCGTGGACCTGGGCGAGGACGGCCTGGTCGGGGGCATCACCGCGGTGAGCGAACTGCCGCTGTGGGAGAACGGCGGCTACTTCGTGCTCCGCCAGGAGGTCTTCGACCACATCCCCGAGAACGGGGACCTGGTCGCCGACGGGTGCGCCGGGCTGGCCAAGCACGGCCGGCTGGTGGCGCACCGGCACCGCGGCTTCTGGAAGCCGACCGACACCGTGAAGGAGCGGGCCGCGCTCGACGCCGCCTACGCCCGCGGCGACCGCCCGTGGGCCGTGTGGGAGCGCGGCGGCGCGGGCGCGACCGTCCTCGGGGACGGCGCCGCGGTGAGGACCGCGTGATCCGGCTCGGGGCCGGCCGCCTGGAGCGGATCGTCGTGGTGGGGGCGCACTGCGACGACATCGCCATCGGCGCCGGCGGCACGCTGCTGACGCTGTGCCGGGCGCGGCCGGGCCTGCGGGTGGACGCCCTGGTGCTCTCCGGCGGTGGCGGCGAGCGGGAGCAGGAGGAGGAGGCCGCGCTCGACGCCTTCTGCCCGGGCGCCGACCTGCGGCTGACCGTACTCAAGCTGCCGGACGGCCGGCTGCCGGCGCACTGGGACGAGGCCAAGGCCGCGGTCGAGGAGCTGCGCGGGCGGACCGAGCCGGACCTGGTCCTCGCGCCGCGCACCGACGACGCGCACCAGGACCACCGCGGCCTGGCGAAGCTGCTGACCACCGCGTTCCGCGACCACCTCGTGCTCGGCTACGAGATCGTCAAGTGGGACGGCGACCTCGGCCGTCCGTCGGCCTACCAGCCGCTGTCCCCGGAGATCGCCGAGCAGAAGGTCCGGCTGCTGCAGGAGCACTACGCCTCGCAGCGGCACCGGCCCTGGTACGACCGGGAGGCCTTCCTCGGGCTGGCGCGGATCCGCGGCATCGAGTGCCACGCCCGCTACGCCGAGGCGTTCGCCGTCACCAAACTCACTCTCAATCTGGGGGGATGAACCTTGCGCGTACTGCTGACCGGACACCAGGGGTACCTGGGCACCGTGATGGCCCCGGTCCTCGAGGCCGCCGGGCACGAGGTCCTCGGGCTGGACTCCGGCCTGTTCGCGGACTGCGTCCTCGGCCCGGCGCCCGCCGACCCGCCGGGCCGGCGGGTGGACCTGCGCGACCTCACGGCCGAGCACGTGGCCGGGGTGGACGCGGTGATCCACCTGGCCGCGCTGTCCAACGACCCGCTGGGCTCGCTGGCGCCGGACCTCACCTACGACATCAACCACCACGCCTCCGTGCGGCTGGCCCGGCTGGCCCGCGACGCCGGGGTGCGGCGCTTCCTGTACGCGTCGACCTGCTCGGTGTACGGCGCCGCCGGCGGCGACGAGCTGGTGACCGAGGACGCCCCGCTGCGCCCGGTGACGCCGTACGCGGAGTCCAAGGTGCGGGTGGAGGACGACCTGCACGCGCTGGCCGACGGCGACTTCAGCCCGGTGTACATGCGCAACGCCACCGCCTTCGGCTTCTCGCCGCGGCTGCGCGCCGACATCGTGCTGAACAACCTGGTGGGCCACGCGCTGCTGTCCGGTGAGGTGCTGGTGCTCTCCGACGGCACCCCCTGGCGTCCGCTGGTGCACGCCGCCGACATCGCCCGGGCCTTCGCGGCCGCGCTGGTCGCGCCGCGGGAGGCGGTGCACGACCGGGCGTTCAACATCGGCAGCGAGACCAACAACGTCACGGTCGCCGAGATCGCCGGGCAGGTCGCCGAGGCGGTCGAGGGCTCGAAGGTGGTGATCACCGGGGAGAACGGCGCCGATCCGCGGTCCTACCGGGTGGACTTCTCCCGGTTCCGCGCCGCGGTGCCCGGCTTCGACTGCGAGTGGACGGTGAAGCGGGGCGCGCTCGAACTCGCCGACGCCTACCGCACGTTCGGGCTGACCCGGGAGGACTTCGAGCGACGCTTCACCCGGCTCGCCGTCCTGCGCGAGGCCTCCGGCGCCGGCACCGTCGACGACACCCTGCGGTGGCGCCGATGACCGCAGTCGGCGAGGACATGCACGCGCTGGTGAAGCGGCTGTACCCGCTGTGCCGCAGCATCACCGGCGACGGGGTACGCGCCACCCTGGAGATCATCGGCGAGTACCTCCCGCTCCGGGTGCACGAGGTGCCGACGGGCACCCGGGTGCTCGACTGGACGGTGCCGCAGGAGTGGAACATCAGGGACGCGTACATCGCCGACGCCGCCGGCCACCGGGTCGTCGACTTCGCCGCCTCCAGCCTGCACGTCCTCGGCTACAGCGTGCCGGTGGCGGCGACCATGCCGCTGGCCGAACTCCGCCCGCACCTGCACACCCTGCCGGACCAGCCGACCTGGGTGCCGTACCGCACCAGCTACTACCGGCCGGAGTGGGGGTTCTGCCTGGCCCAGGAGACCCTGGACGCACTGCCGGACGGCGAGTACGAGGTGCGCATCGACTCCACGCTCGCCGACGGCCACCTCACCTACGCCGAGCACGTCGTCCCCGGGCAGGTCGCCGAGGAGGTGATCGTCTCCTGTCACGTCTGCCACCCGTCGCTGGCCAACGACAACCTGGCCGGCATCGCGGTGGCGACCTTCCTGGCCCGGGCGCTGGCCGAGAAGAAGCCCTGGTACACCTACCGGTTCATCTTCGCGCCCGGCACCATCGGGGCGATCACCTGGCTGGCCCGCAACGCGGAGCGGGTGGAGCGAGTCAGGCACGGGCTGGTGCTGGCCTGCGCCGGTGACCGGGGGCAGCTGACGTACAAGCGGAGCAGGCGCGGCGACGCGGAGATCGACCGGGTGATGCGGCACGTGCTGGACGCCTCCGGACGCCCGCACCGGATCAACGACTTCACCCCGTACGGCTACGACGAGCGGCAGTTCTGCTCGCCCGGGTTCGATCTCGGCGTGGGCTCGCTCACCCGGACCCCGTACGCCCGCTACCCCGAGTACCACACCTCGGCGGACGACCCGGACTTCGTCTCCCCGGAGGCGATGGCGGACACCCTCGCCGTCTGCCGCGAGGCGTTCGGCGTGCTGGACCGCAACCGGCGGTACGTCAACCTCAGCCCGTACGGCGAGCCGCAGCTGGGCCGGCGAGGGCTGTACGACTCGCTCGGCGGGCGCAGCGACGCGAAGCAGGCCCAGCTGGCCCTGCTCTGGGTGCTCAGCCTCTCCGACGGCGAGCACGGCCTGCTGGACGTCGCCGAGCGGTCCGGGCTGCCCTTCGACACCGTCGCCGCCGCGGCCGACGCCCTGCGCGAAGCCGGGCTGATCAGCGAGCCGAAGGACGCCGGATCACGAGCGGCCGGAGGCGACACCCCTCGCGAGCCGAAGGGCGCGCCGGTGCCGAGAGCGACGAGCGAGGAGGGAATCACCGCATGACGCCGGTGACCGCCGAGGGGGCGGAGGTGGCGGCACCGGCCGGGTCCGCCAGGCGGGCCCTCGTCGGCCGGCTGTCCTGGGGGCTGGCCGACCAGGCGGCCTCCAGCCTGTCCAACTTCGCGGTGGGCGTCTACGTCGCCCGCTCGCTGGGGGTGACCGCGTTCGGCGTGTTCAGCCTCGCCTGGGTGACCTACGGCGTGGTGCTCAACGTCTCCCGCGGGCTGGCCACCGACCCGCTCGTGGTGCGCTTCAGCGGCGTGCCGGAGGCCTCCTGGCGCGGGGCGGTGGCCCGGTCCTCGGGCACCGCCCTCGGCGTCGGCACGGTGATCGGCGCGGTGTGCCTGCTGGCCGGGCTCGGGCTCGGCGGCCGGGTCGGGCCCGCGTTCGCCTGCCTCGGCGTCGTGCTGCCGGGGCTGCTGCTCCAGGACGCCTGGCGGTTCTCGTTCTTCGCCGCCGGCGCCGGGCGGAAGGCGTTCCTCAACGACCTGGTCTGGGGCGTCGCGCTCGTCCCGGCCATGGTCGTGGCGGCCCGGGTGGGCAGCGTGGCCGCCTTCGTGCTCGCGTGGGGCGCGTCCGCGGCGGTGGCCGCCGCGTACGGCTGCCTGCAGTCCGGCATCCGGCCGCGGATGACCGGGGCCCGCGGGTGGCTCCGCGAGCAGCGCGATCTCGGCTACCGCTACCTCGTCGAGAACGTCAGCCTCAGCGGCGCGAGTCAGCTGCGGGCGTACGGGCTCGGCGCCATCGCCGGGGTGGGCGCGGTGGGTGCGGTGCGCGGCGCCGAGCTGCTGCTCGGCCCGTTCCTGGCCGTGCTGATGGGGCTGTCGCTGGTCACCGTCCCGGAGGCGGCGCGGGTGCTGCGGCAGGCCCCGCACCGGCTCGGCGCGTTCTGTCTGCTGCTCGGCGGCGGGCAGGCCGCCGCCGCGCTGGTGTGGGGCGGGTCGCTGCTGCTGGTACCGGACCGGCTCGGTGCGGCGGTGCTCGGCGGCGTCTGGCCCTCCGCCGCCCAGCTCATCGTGCCGGTCACCCTCGGCGTCGCGGGCGCCGGCCTCGGCACCGGCGCGGCGGCCGGGCTGCGGGCGCTCGGCGCGGCCCGGCGCAGCCTGCGCTGCCAACTGTTCGCCTCCGCCTGCTACGCCGGCGGCGGGCTCGGCGGGGCGGCCCTGGCCGGCACGGTCGGCTCGGCCTGGGGCGTCGCCGCCGCCACCCTCAGCAGCTCGGCCGTGTGGTGGCTGCAGCTGCGGTCCGCCCTGCGCGAGCACGGCCGGAACCCCATCCCCGAAGTGAGGACGCCATGACCGCCCGACCCAGACTGAGCATCGGCCTGCCCGTGTACAACGGCGAGGAGTACCTGGCCGAGTCGCTCGACGCCCTGCTCGGCCAGACCTACGAGGACTTCGAGCTGATCGTCTCCGACAACGCCTCGACCGACGGGACCGAGGGGATCTGCCGTGAGTACGCCGCGAAGGACCCGCGCATCCGCTACCTCCGGCTGCCCCGCAACATCGGTGCCACGCCCAACCACAACCGGGTGTTCGCCGAGTGCCGCGGCGAACTGTTCAAGTGGGCCTCGCACGACGACCTGTACGGCCGGGACCTGCTGCGGCGCTGTGTGGAGGCGCTGGACGAGCGGCCGGAGGTGATCCTCGCGCACACCGGCCAGGCGGTCATCGACGGCGACGGCCGGGTGAAGGTCCCCTACGCGTACGGGCTCGCCACCGACTCCCCGCACGCGCCGGAGCGCTTCCGCAGCCTGCTGTTCGAGCCCGGTGGCGACGACTTCTACGGTGTCCTGCGGGCCGACGTGCTGCGCCGGGTGAGGCCGCTCGACAGCTACCACCACGCGGACCGGACGTTCGTCGCCGAGATCGCCCTGCAGGGGCCCTTCCACCAGGTGCCGGAGCTGCTGTACTTCCGCCGCGACCACCCCGCCCGCGCCGAGCGGGCGAACCCCTCCAAGCGCTCCCGGTGCGTCAACCTGGACCCACGCCGGGCGGGGGCGCTGCACCCGACGCCCCGGCTGCTCGCCGAGTACGTCCACGGCTTCGTCTCGGCGATCCGGCGGACGCCGCTGTCCGCGGCCGACCGGCGCGCGTGCTACCGCCACCTGGCCGCGTGGGGGGCCAGCCGGGTCCGGCCGGGCGCCGGCGAGCGGGTCGAGGACCGCGCCCCGGTCGACCCGGCCCTGAACACCGTCTCCGTCGACGACCTCGTCGCCGGCCGTGCGGGGAGGCGGACATGACCCCGGCGAACGGAACTCCGGTGCGGGTGGGGGTGTTCGGCCTGCTCGGCTCCGGCAACCTCGGCAACGACGGGTCGCTCGAAGCCCTGCTCGGCCACCTCCGCGCCGCTCACCCGGAGGCGGTCGTGGACGCGCTGTGCGGCGGGCCCGAGGCCGTCACGGCCCGGTTCGCGATCCCCGCGACCCGGCTGCACTGGTACCGCGGGGAGTACCGGACCGCGTCGCGGGCGGGCGCCATCGCGGCGAAGGGCCTGGGCAAACTCCTCGACCCCTTCCGCACCGCCGCCTGGGTGCGCCGGCACGACGTGGTGATCGTGCCGGGCATGGGCGTCCTGGAGGCCACCCTGCCGCTGCGGCCGTGGGGCTTCCCGTACGCGCTGTTCCTGCTCTGCGCGAGCGGCCGGCTGCTCGGCACCCGGGTCGCGCTGGTCAGCGTCGGCGCCGCCGGGATCCGGCAGCGCTCGACCCGGGTCCTGGTGCGCTGGTCGGCGCGGCTGGCCGCGTACCGGTCGTACCGGGACGCCCCGTCCCGCGACGCGATGCGGGCGATGGGCGTGGACACCGCCCGCGACGAGGTCTACCCGGACCTCGCGTTCTCCCTGCCGGCCCCGCCGGCGGCCGCGCCCCGGGGCCCGGCGGACCCGGTCTGCGTCGGCGTCATGGCCTTCCACGGCGGCAACGACGACCGTGCCCGGGCCGAGGAGATCCACCGGCGCTACCTCGACCAGACGATCCGCTTCGTCCGCGCGCTGGTCGAGGAGGGCAGGCCCGTCCGGCTGCTCACCGGCGACGGGGTCGACGCGCCGGTGGTCGACGCGATCCTCGACGCGGTGGACTCCCCGCTGGTCACCGCCGCCGAGGTGACCTCGCTCGCCGACCTGATGCGGGAGACCGCGGCTGCCCGCACGGTGGTGGCGACCCGCTACCACAACCTGATCTGCGCGCTGAAGGTCGGCACCCCGACCCTCGCCCTCACCTACGCGGCGAAGAGCGAGGCGCTCATGGACCGGATGGGGCTGGGCGCGTACTGCCATCCGGCCCACGAGGTCGACGCCGACCGGCTGCTCCACCAGTTCCGGGCGCTGGAGCGGCACTCGGCGGAGCTGCGCAGCACCCTCGCCGAGCGGAACCTGATCGCCGCCCGGCAGGTCGAGCAGCAGTTCACCGCGCTGACCGCGGCCCTCTTCCCGGCGGCCGCGCCCACCCTTGACCACGCCCATGCCCACACCGTTGACCATGCCCACGACCTGCGGGAGGCCCCGTGAAAGCGACCGAAGTCCCGGCGATCGCCGGCGCGTACCTGTTCGAGCCGACGCCGTACGCCGACGAGCGCGGCTTCTTCTGCCGCACCTTCGACGCCGAGGTGGTCCGCTCGGTGGGCCTCGACCCGGACGCCTTCGTCCAGGACAGCCTGTCCCGCTCGGTCGGGGGCGTGCTGCGCGGCCTGCACCTGCGCGCCGGCGCCGGCGAGGCCAAGCTGGTGCGGTGCTCGTCCGGACGGGTCTTCGACGTCGTCGTGGACCTGCGGCCCGACTCACCGACCTACCTCGGCCGGGCCTACTTCGAACTGTCCGGCGAGACCCAGGCCACCGTCTACGTCCCGGCGGGGTGCGCGCACGGCTTCCAGGCGTTGACCGACACCGCCGACGTCTCGTACCGGATCGACCGTCCGCACGATCCGGCCGAGGACGTGACGATCGCCTACGACGACCCCGAGCTCGACATCCCCTGGCCGCTGCCGGTCACCTCGATGTCCCGGCGGGACATCGAGGCACCGAGCCTCGCCGAGGTCCTCAAGCAGAAGGAGAGCTGAAGTCAGCGTGGACACGGAGGAGTTCATCCTGCCCCGGTCGCGGACGGCGAACGAGCGGCTGCACGCCCTGATCCCCGGGGGCGCGCACACCTACGCCAAGGGCGACGACCAGTACCCCGAGGACCTGGCCCCGGTCATCAGCCACGGCCGCGGTGCCCACGTGTGGGACGTCGACGGCAACCGCTACGTCGAGTACGGCTCCGGCCTGCGGTCGGTCAGCCTCGGCCACGCCCACCCCCGCGTGGTCGAGGCGGTACGGCGGGAACTCGACCGGGGGAGCAACTTCGTCCGGCCGTCGATCGTGGAGGTCGAGGCCGCGGAACGCTTCCTGGCCACCGTGCCGACCGCCGAGATGGTGAAGTTCGCGAAGAACGGCTCCGACGCGACCACCGCCGCGGTGCGGCTCGCCCGCGCCGCCACCGGGCGCCCGCGGGTGGCCGTCTGCGGCGACCATCCGTTCTTCTCCGTCGACGACTGGTTCATCGGCACCACGCCGATGTCCGCCGGTATCCCGGCCGCGACCACCGAGCTCACTCTCGCCTTCCCCTACGGGGACCTGGCCGCCACGGAGGAGCTGCTCACCCGGTACCGCGACGAGGTCGCCTGCCTGATCCTCGAACCCGCCGCCGGCCCCACCGAGCCACCGCCCGGCTACCTCGCCGGCCTGCGAGCGCTGGCCGACCGGCACGGCTGCGTCCTGGTCTTCGATGAGATGATCACCGGCTTCCGCTGGTCCGAGGCGGGCGCCCAGGGCCTTTACGGCGTCCTCCCCGACCTGTCCACCTTCGGCAAGGCCCTGGGCAACGGGTTCGCCGTCTCCGCGCTGGCCGGGCGCCGCGACCTGATGGAGCGGGGCGGGCTGCGGCACTCCGGCGACCGGGTGTTCCTGCTGTCCACCACGCACGGTGCGGAGACGCACGCGCTGGCCGCCGCGATGGCTGTCCAGGCCACCTACACCGAGGAGGGCATCACCGCTCGACTGCACGCCCTCGGCGAGCGGTTGGCCGCCGGCGTCCGCGAGGCCGCCGCGTCCGCGGGCGTCGGCGACCACCTCCTCGTCCGGGGCCGGGCCAGCAACCTGGTCTTCGCCACCCTCGACGAGAACGGGCGGCCGTCGCAGCGGTACCGCACCCTGTTCCTGCGCCGGCTCCTCGCGGGCGGAGTGCTGGCGCCGTCGTTCGTGGTGAGCAGCGCGCTCGACGACGCCGACATCGACCACACCGTCGAGGTGGTGGCCCGGGCCTGCGTCGTGTACCGGAAGGCCCTGGACGCCGCCGACCCCACTCCCTGGCTGGGCGGGCGGCCGGTCAAGCCCGTGTTCCGCCGCCTGGCGTGACGTCGCGTCAGCGGCCCTCCAGCCGACCGACGTCGGCCGGCTGGTCGGCTCGCCGGTCGGCCAGCCGGTCGGCCGTCCGGTCGACCAGCCACGCGGTCGCCGGGATCACCGCCAGCGCGGTGCACCACCCGCCGAGGACGTCGGTCGGGTAGTGCGCGCCCAGCGCGACCTGCGCCCAGCCCATGGCGGCGCCGGCCACCAGCGCGGCGGTGAGCACGATCACGGCACCGGCCGTCCTGCCGAGGCCGGGGCCGGGCAGCCCCTCCCGGCCTCGGCGGTGGGTCGCGAGCATCGCCACCGTGAGGGCGAGCGCGGTCAGGAAGGCGGTGTGCCCGCTCGGGTAGGACAGGTGTCCGTCGTGGATGGTGCGTCCCACCAGGTGCTTGAGCACCGTCGCCGCCCCCACGGCCAGGCCGACGCCGGCCACGAGGAACACCGCTCCGCGCGGACGCCGGAGCAGCAGGCAGCCCGCCACCATGACCCCGACCAGCGTCGCGGCTCCCACCGGCTCCCCCAGGAAGTCCATGGCCAGGGCGAGGGACCGCCACGGCGGCCCCACCCCCTCCACCCCGGCTTGGATCCGCGTGTCCAGCACGCCTGGCTCGCCCGCGCCGGCGTACCGGATCCCGAGCAGGACGACCACCGTCCCGGCGAGGGCCGCCATCGTCCCGAGCCACCCGCTCAGCGACGGGTGCAGCACCACGGCCGCCGGCCGGCCTGACGATCCCACGCGAGCCCCCCGTGTCCGACCCACCCCCGCACCCGGCCTGCCCGACGATCCGGTCGCAGCACTTCTCTGACGGACAGTCAGGGATCCACAGCCGCACTCTACTTCGTCGCGTTCCCGAAGCCGGATCCATGCTACTGGCGTACGGCGGAACCGCGGGTCCGCTCGACCGGTTTCCCCGGTGCGGCAGGCGGCCGACGGGCCGGCCCGGTGTCGCTCCGGGGCGGCCCGTCGGTGTGCGGCGCGACTCAAACCGACCGTTCTTACTGGTCGTTGAGGCTGGTGTTGTTCCACCACCCCTGGCGTCCCACGGTGAAGGTGACCTTTCGGCTGCCGATCTGGCCCTCGTAGGACTGGCCCTTGGTGAGGGGGCTCGTGTCGACGACGTTCTTGGGGTCCTTGATGCTGGGGATGGTGACGGCGGTGGCGTGGTCCAGGTCGCTCTGTACGAAGCCACTGGGCTGCGTGGTGGTGATGACCTCGTCCCAGTTCTTGGGAGCGGCGAGCTGGTGGGCCAGGTGGACCTCGGGGCCCTGGCCGAAGGCGAGGTAGGTGAGGTAGTCGGGGTAGCCGGTGGCGTCGAGCGGCTGGTAGTGGACGACGTCCTCCTTGCGGCAGGTGGCGGTGGTCTCGTCGAGGATCTTGGTGAAGGTGCGCTTCCCGGCGCTGTCGACGGTCACCCGCTCCAGTTCGACCGGCAGTGAGGTACGGGTGCCGTCGACGATCTCCTGGAGGGGCCAGTGCCCCTCCGTGAACAGGGAGTAGTACACCTGCTGGTCCTGGTGCTGGGCGAGGTCGTCGAGGTAGGTCTGGCGCAGGTGGGGGTCCAGGCCGAACTTGTTGATCATCTGGAAGGCGTGGATCGGCACGAAGTAGAGCGCGAGGTGGTAGGCGAAGACCGTGCCGGTGCCGATGAGCAGGAACCGGTGGCCGTGCCGGGGGGCGTCGGTGTCGGCGGCGGAGGTGACGTCGGTGCTGGTCATGCGGGTACTCCTGGGGATGTGAGGGGAACGGGTGCGGTGCTCGCCCGGCCGCCGTCGGGGCGGGTCGCCCCGGCGGTGTGGCGGCGGCGCCAGAAGGGGTGCCGGGGCCACCGGCCTTCGAGGGAGTAGTAGGCGTGCCGGTTGCGCAGGTGGACGGCGGTGACGGTGTCGAGCTCGGCGGCGTACCCGGCGAGGGCCGTCCGGTCGCCGCCGAGGTGGTCGTGGAGGGCCTCGCCGGCCCTCAGGCCGGTGAACAGGGCGGTGAGGACGCCCTGGGAGGAGAGCGGGTCGAACGCGGCGGCGGCGTCGCCGACCGCGGTCCAGCCGTCGCCGGTGACGGCGTCCAGGCGGGCGGTGTGGGCGGGTGCGCGCCTGACGACGGGGTCGTCCGGCCACGGGTGCGCGGCCGCCCGGAGGGCGGTGTGCCGGGTGCCGGCCAGGCCGGGGACGGGCTCCACGCCTCCCGCCCGGGCGCCCGGCAGGTCCGCGTCGGTGTACCGGGCGAGCAGGCGGCGGCCGCCCGGCAGCAGCGCGGTGTACCACCAGCCGTCGGGCACGGCCTCCACCAGGGTCGAGCCGTCCGTCGCGGGCCCGTCCGGTGCGGGCAGGGTGAGGCAGAGCGCGACGAGCCGGTCGTGGACCACCCGCCGGGCCCCCGCCGCGGTGGCCAGACCCGCCCGGCGGCCCGTGGCGTCGACGAGCCAGCGACAGCGCACGGCCTCGCGCCCGGAACTGCCGTGGCGGCCGCGCAGCTCGACCGTCCAGGTGCCGCCGCCGCTCCGGCCGACCGGGCGGACCACGGTGTGCTCGGCCACCTCCGCGCCGGAGCGGCGCGCATGGTCGCGCAGCTCGCGGTCGAAGCGTGCGCGGTCGAGGTGCCAGCCGTGGCCGTGGGGGTCGAGGATGCTGTCCTGGGTGGCGAGTTCCGCCGAGCCCCAGGCCGACAGGTGGGCGTAGCAGGGCAGGTGGTGACGCCCGGGCAGGTCCCCGGCGCCGAGGTCGCGCAGCAGGACCCGGGCGGCGGCGGGGAGCGCCTCGCCGAGGGACGGCGGTCCGGTGGCGGCGTCGGCGAGCAGGACGGTGCGGCCGGCCCGGGCGAGCGCCGCCGCGGCGGCCGCACCGGACGGGCCACCGCCCGCGACCACCACGTCGTAGCTCGACGCGGTGGCCGCGGTGCGGCGGGTGGGGTCCACCGTCACGGGGATTCCCCGTGGCGGCCCGATCCGTTGTGGGCGTCCTCGCCGAAGGGGTCGAGCTTGTCGATGTAGCCGACGGTGACCTGGTCCGTGGTGTAGCCCATGTCCTGGGCGTAGCTCGACAGGGCCGAGACCTGGGCGGCCGCGTCGGCTGCGGTGGCCTGCGGCACGTGGAGGGTGATCAGGTTGCGGTCGTCCGGCACCCCTTCCAGCGGGAAGCCGGGGACGGATTCCACCTGGACGTCCTGCGGGTACCTGCCGTCGCCCACGGTGTAGCGGCGCTTCTCCACGACGCCGAAGTGGTGCCATTCGGTGGCGGCCTGCTTGAGCTGCTCCTTGTAGGTCCCGTTCAGGCCCCGCAGCCAGGAGGCCCGGTTGGCGAACGCGGCCTCGCGCTCGTCCTCGGTGGGCGTCAGGCCTCCCTCCTTGTTGACGATCCGGAAGTCGCGTTCGGTGAGGACGTGGTTGGGCACCCGGGCGGGCCAGAAGGTCGGCAGGTGGGGGTCGTACCGGGGCCCGAGGCCCGAGGTGGACTCGTAGCCGGAGCGGCAGCTGGCCGTGTCGGTCTGCCACGGGACGGCCATCCAGCGGGTGAGCCCGCCGGGGCCCTGGGCGTGCAGGGGACCGTCGTCGGCCAGCGCCTGCTCGGGGGTGAGTTCGGCTCCGTAGTCGGGCTCCTGCTGGCCCTCGGGGCGGTGCAGGATCCGGAACGGTTCGGCGAACATCGTCGCGTGACGGATCGGCCAGGTCACCTCGCAGCCGGGGTGGAGGGCGTCGGCGAGGCAGAAGTCGAGGGCGGCGCGGTCGAGCAGCGCGGGCTGCTCGGCGACCGGCGCGTCCTCCAGGCGGCGTGGGAAGCCGGGCCACGGGTGGGTGTCGAACCCGCCCTCGGACCACCGGAGCAGCAGGTCCAGCTGGAGGTCCGACAGCGTCATGTACTGCAGCGGCGAGCTGGGACGGCTCGACATGCCGTCGCCGTAGAACCAGGGCCAGGTCATCGGCGCCAGCCCGTCCCGTTCGTAGTTGCGCATGGCCGTGTACACCTGGCGCCGCAGCTCGCGGAAGGTGTCGCCGGGCTTGGCCAGGCGTCGCAGCAGTTCGGCGGCGTTGAAGTCCTCCGGGCCGCCGAACCCGAAGTGGGTGGCGAAGCCCTTGTTGACCCACTGCAGGTCGCTGAAGCGCTGCAGGAGGGGCTTGATGTCGCGGTCGAAGGAGACCACGGCGGGCTTGGGCAGGTCGCCCTTGGTGACGAAGACGTCGAGCAGCAGGTCGTAGAGGGTGCGCGGGGTCTTGACGTCCGGGGCGTAGTTGGGCGGGGCCACCACGACCCAGGCGGGTTTGACCTCGACGGGCCGGCCGCCCAGGGTGAGCGTGGCGGTGACCGGTCCGTCGGAGGTGTCGTCGTACCAGCCGTCGTTGTTGCCGAAGGAGTGCAGTTCCTCGTTGTTCTTCGCGCCGGAGTGGCCCGCGCCGCCGAGGACGACGAGGCGGCCGGCCTCGTCGGTGTGCATCCGGCCGAGCGGGACGGGGATGTCCTGGAAGGTGCCGCCGGTGAACTCCACGCTCTGGTCCGAGCCGGCGCGCAGGGTCTTGCGGCCGGGGTCGATGACGAGCTTGCGGCGGTCGATCCCCTTGTTGCGCAGGGGTGTGCTGCGGCCGTGCATGTCGGGGATGTCGAGGGCGAGGCTGAACTCGTACCAGGCGGCCTTCTGGTTGGCGACGTGCACGCTCCACTCGATCTCCACGCCCGGGTCGGTGGCCTTGAGTTCGCGCACCACGTGGCCGGCGCTGTCGTAGCCGTAGATCCGGAAGCGTGCCGCCTGGCGTTTGAAGGCGCCGGTGTCGTCCTTGAGGAAGCCGGGAGGGGTGGGTTCCGGGTCGGGCGTCTCGGGGCCGTGGAACCAGCCGTCGGCCCGGGTGCTGTTGCCCACCCGGGCCAGTCCGATCGCGGGATGGATCTTGGCGTAGGCGATGTCGTCGGTCATGGGGGCGCGCGGTCCTTCCGAAGGGGTGGAGGTCGGAGGTTCGTCGGACGGTGGCGGAAGGCGGCCGGGCGACCGTGCGTGGGACGGCAGGCCGGGTCACGAACCGCAGCCGACCACCGGGGAACACCTGACGGTGTGCACCCAGACTGACAGATCGAGTACGACCCACCACTGGGATAACGGGATTGTTCATGTGCTCAACCCGGAGGGGCCGGTGGCGCGCAGCCCGGTTGACGAGGGGAACGACGCCGAGGCCGGTCACGGCGGGCCACCAGGCGACCGGGTGAACCGGGTACGGCCGGGGTGACCCCGAAGGGGCCGGATGGCGGTCCACGGGACCGGCGGCCTGCGGCCGGGGTCCGGGTGCACCACCCCGGCTCCAGAGGCACGGGCCGCCGGAAACCTCACGCCGCACCCGACCACCCGATCGGGTAAATCCCACGACGGCTACGCCCTTCGCGGCCCCCTCCCCGACCCCGGCGTCCGCGACCGCCCCGTACCCGACCCGGCAACCGCACTCGAACGCGCTCTCGCCGCCTGCGCACTGGGCTCCGGCACCCGCCCACCTCCTCGGCGAGCCACCGGAGACGGCTTGGGCGGCTCCTCCGGGGTGCTCGGGGGTGCTCGAAAACACCCCGCCTGGACGAGGACGTCGCCCGGCTCTCCCCGCTCCGGCACGCCAACCTCAACGTGCTGGGCCGCTACAGCTTCCGCGCCTCCCGGCCCGGCCGGCGGCCGGCTGCGGCCCCTGCGCGACCCGGCGGCGGAGGCCGACGCCGAGTACACCGAGGAGCGAGTGGCCCCGCACAAGGCCCCGGACGAAGACACCCCTCGCGCCACGTCCGGTTTGGGCCGTGTGGCCCGGGTCAGATGCCCGGTGTCGCCGGGTCCGATTTGAGCGGTCGGCTCCGGCGACGCCCTCCGATGAAATCTTCGTCATCGACCCCAGCGCCCGTGTGACCCCCGGTGATGATCTCGTGTGCTGAGGGCGGCACCGGCTGCCCGCTCATGTTTCGGTGGCCGTATCGGGTTCGGCGGTGGTGCCGGTGGGTGTGGGCTGTTCGCGGTGGAGGAAGGCGCTGAGGAGGTCGCCGACGGGGTGGTCTGCCTCGGTGTGGTGGCGCAGGGCGACGGTGGGGTCGATGGTGTAGTGGTTGCGGCGGCCGACCCGGGTCCGGGTCAGGTAACCCGCGGCTTCCAGGTCGGCGACGATGATCTGGACCGCGCGTTCGGTGATGCCGATGTGGGCGGCGACGTCGCGCAGTCGGACCTCGGGGTCGCGGGCGATGTGCAGCAGGACGCGGGCATGGTTGGTCAGGAACGTCCACTGGTCGCTGCGCGGGGAGGTGGTCATACCTCCCATTATGCGAACCAGGTTTCGCATGTCCATCCCCTCTTGCGAAGCTCTATTGGCGAAACTATTTTCGCGTAACTGTTGACGCGTTTCGGG
This sequence comes from Kitasatospora sp. HUAS MG31, assembly GCF_040571325.1. Classification (GTDB taxonomy): domain Bacteria; phylum Actinomycetota; class Actinomycetes; order Streptomycetales; family Streptomycetaceae; genus Kitasatospora; species Kitasatospora camelliae. The sequence goes on from NZ_CP159872.1 coordinate 337,701, forward strand.
TGGTGGGGTGACGCTGGAGGGGATTCCTCCTCCATGGAAGGCGGGCAGTAGCCATGACCCGACTGCTCTCCCACCCCGCGCATTCCGGCATCCATCGGCCCGCTCGGGCGGGCCTGGTCCAGCCGGTGGCGGCGGTGCTGACCGACCGCCTGGACGATGTGGTGGTGACCGAGGCGGCCGCCCGGATCGCGGTGGCCCGCCGCGCGCCGCTGCTGCTGGTCGCAGTCATGCCGCCGCACATCGCCCGCTGTGGCCTGGGCCCGGCCTCCGCACCGGTGCGGGCCGTGCTGGCCCGGGTCCTGCCCCGCATCGGTCCGCGCCACGTCGGCTACATCCCCCAGGTGTTCCACCTGCCCGCCGGCAAGAGCCCGCGGCTGGCGGCGGCCCGGGAGCTGCTGGCGCTGGCCGCCCGGCACCAGGCCGGTGATGTGGTGGCCGCCCGCAGCGGTCCGTCCGGGCTGGACGCCTTCGCCCTGGTCGAGGCCGCGGCCTTGCGCGGCGGCCTCCACGTCCACACCGTCGCCCCTGCGGCCTGGGCGCCGCCCCTGCTGCCCTCGTCGTAGTGCCCCTGCCTGCCGCCCCCATGTCTGGAGAGGAAACGTTTCGCGATGAATGACCTGTCGTTCGCCGTCCCGCTGTGGGTGTGGGCCGCGGTCAGCGCCGGCATCCTGGTGATGCTCGCCGTGGACCTGATCGCCCACCGCGACAACCACGTGATCGGCTTCAAGGAAGCGGCCGTCTGGTCGGGGATCTGGATCGCCATCGGCCTCGGCTTCGGCCTCGTCCTGTGGGCCTGGCAGGGCGGGGAGGTGTCCTCCACCTACTACGCCGGCTACCTGATCGAAAAAGCGCTGTCGATCGACAACGTCTTCGTCTTCGCGCTGGTCTTCTCCTTCTTCGCCGTTCCCGACGCCTACCAGCACAAAGTCCTCTTCTGGGGCGTCCTCGGGGCGCTGGCGGCCCGGCTGGTGTTCATCTTCATCGGCGCCGAACTGCTCCAGGTCTTCTTCTGGACCGCCTACCTGTTCGGCGCGTTCCTGATCTGGACCGGCTGGAAGATGGCCTTCTCCAAGGACGAGGAAGTCCACCCCGACCGCAACCCCGTCGTCCGCCTGGTCAAGAAGATCATCCCCACCGAACCCCGCTTCCACGGCGACAGGTTCTTCCTGCGCATCAACGGCAAACGCATCGCCACCCTGCTGTTCGTCGTCCTGATCGCCGTCGAAGCCACCGACCTGATCTTCGCCGTCGACTCCGTCGCCGCCGTCCTCGCGATCACCACCAACACCTTCATCGTGTGGACCGCCAACGCCTTCGCCGTCCTGGGCCTGCGCAGCCTCTATTTCTGCCTCGCCGGACTGCTGCGCCGCTTCGCCTACCTGCACTACGGACTCGCGGTCCTGCTCGCCTTCGCCGGCGTCAAGCTCATCCTGTCCGAGACCCCCGTCGGCAAGCTGCCCATCCCCCTCACCCTCGGTGTCATCGCCGCCACCATCACCATCTCCATCGCCTGGTCGCTAGCCGCCACCAGCGACCAGGACGGCGCCAGCACCCCTGACCGCGCCGAGCCCGCCCCGGACGGCGAACCCGGCTCCACATCCTCCGCTCCTTCGCACCTTAAGGAAGGACCCCCCTCGTGATCACCTTTGCCCCCGGTCGCACCCCTCGGACGTCCAGCTCGCCGAGACCGGCACCGCCATGGTTCACACCTGCACGCTCCCCGGCCAGGAGCGCGGCGGCATCCTGGCCGTCCTGACCGGCGCCCGCGCCGACCGGGACGGGGCCGAGTGTGCCGGGCAGGCCCCCGCACAGATACCCACCTACCTGCGCGGTCGACTTCCGCTCCGACGGCTTCAGCGTCAACGCCCTACCACAGTTCGCCCGCCACCGGCATATCACCCACCAGGCGGGTGCCGTTCTCGCACCTCACGCCGAGTCCCTCGCCGGAGCCGATCACCACCGCAATGCCATCGTCCTGTTCCCCACCCGCACCAACCCCTATCGCGGCCTACCCGCCCGCGCCCTGGGGGACTGTTCTGCGGGCGGTGCCCCAGCACAGCGAGCCGCTGTGGTCGTTGCGCAACCCCAGCCACACCGTCCCTGGGGAGAGCTCGGGGGGCGTCCCGGAGACCAGCGGGTACGGCGGATCCCCGGGCGCCACTCGGGCGACTTTCCGGCGGGGCGGTGGCGTGACTGCCGTGATTCCCGGCCGACCGGTACGACCATGCTGACGTACCTCGGCACCAGCCACGGGGGAGGACCTGTGAAGCGAGAGGACGGCACATCGGTGGCCACTGGCGTCACCACCGAGCGTCTCGCCGGGCTCCGCAGGTGGAACCTGGGGCTCACACTGCTGCACCTGCTCCAAGCCATGGCCATCGTCCTGCTCGCCGGAAGCTTCTCGATCACCGTCACCTCCTCCGTTCCCGAGGGGCCACCGGGAACGGCAGCGCCCGCCCCGGAAGCATTGTTCGACGTGCCGATCGGCTGGGCCGTCGCCGTCTTCCTCGCCCTCGCGGCCGTGGACCACCTGCTGACGGCGACGGTGTGCCGCGGCATCTACGAACGCGACCTCAGACGCGGCATCAACCGTTTCCGGTGGCTGGAGTATGCGTTGAGCGCGACCCTGATGGTGCTCCTCATCGGCTTCTACTCGGGCATTACCGGCCTCAATGCCGTCATCGCCGTCGTCGGCGCCAACGTCGGGATGATTCTCTTCGGCTGGCTCGAGGAGGTGATGAACCCGCCGGGGCGGGCGAGGACCACGATGCTGCCGTTCTGGTTCGGGACGCTGGTCGGCGTCACGCCGTGGGTCTCGATCGCGTATAACACCGTCGCGGCCGAGGCCGTCCCCGGCTTCGTGTACGGAATCGTTCTCGTCCAGGCCGCCCTCTTCTTCAGCTTCGGTCTCAACCAGTGGCTCCAGTACCGCGGAGTCGGCCGGTGGTCCGACTACGCATACGGCGAAAAGGCCTACCTGGTCCTCAGCCTCGTGGCGAAGTCACTCCTGGCGTGGCAGATCTTCGCCGGCTCGCTGGCTGACTGAACCTCTTCTGTCCGAAACCCCCGTCGGCAAGCTGCCCATCCGCTCTCACCCTTGGCGTCATCGGCCTCTGGGATGGGATCGGAACGGCCAGTAGCGGGAGCGGTCAGCCGGTGGTGAGCTGCCCCGGGATGCGGCCGGAGGTGCGGAGTTCCTGTAGGTCGGGGATGTGGTTGTAGAGGGTGCCGGGGCTGACGCCGAGGATCTTGGCGATCGAGGTGATCGAGTTCTCCGGGTTGGGCAGCATGTCGCGGGCGGCCCGGATGATCTCGGCGGTGGCGACGGTGGGGCGTCCGCCGACCCGGCCTCGGGCGCGGGCGGCGTCCAGGCCCTCCCGGGTGCCGGAGACGATCAGCTCCCGGATGAATTCCGCGAGCGCGGCGAAGACGTGGAAGACGAGCCGGCCACCGGGCGTGGTGGTGTCCAGGCGCTCGTGCAGCGAGCAGAATCCGACCTCGCGGCGTCGGAGCTCGCCGACCATGTTCACCAGGTCCTTGAGCGAGCGGCCGTAGCGGTCCAGCGACGGGACCACCAAGGTGTCGCCGGACTGCAGGAAGGCGTGGCACGCCTTGAGCTCCGGACGGAGCTCGTCCTTGCCGGACTGCTTGTCGGCGAAGATGCGCCGGCAGCCGGCGGCGGTGAGGGCGTCGATCTGGCGGTCGAGCTTCTGCCCGCCGGTGGAGACCCGGGCGTAGCCGATGAGGATCTCGGTCCGGTGGGCGGGTTCGGCGACCAGGAGGTCGAGCGAGTCTGGCTCGAAGGAGGTGCTCACGCCCCGGATTCTGTCAGAAAACGGTGTCCCGAGGTTGTTGAATAACGTGGGTTTTTGAATAAGTTTTTTGAAGGGTCTGAGGGGCCGTCGGGCGACCCTTCCGGCGCTCTTCAGGAAACGATGGTTTTCTGACGGTCGCCAGGCTGTGCAACCACCGCAAACCCGAGATCAATCTCACCGATAACCACGGCCCCCTTGATCCCCGAGGCCGACACCGCTCTCGCGCAGTGCCACGGCGACTTCGGGCCGAGGAACTGGCTCGTCCGGAAGCTGTCGGGCCACGGCCTGGCCGTGGGCGTCATCGACTTCGAGCGCAGCCAGGTCGAGGAGCCGGTGCGCCGCGACCTGATGCGGGTCGTGCTCCAGCTCACCCCGCACCGGCCTGACCTCCATGCGGCGTTCCTCGCCGGCTACGGGCGCGACCTCACCGCCGACGAGTGGACGGCATGCCGGGCCTGGGCGGCGATCGACTGCCCCGCCGCCCTGCGCTGGGCCCTCGACCACCACCACGACGAGGAGATCGTCGGCTACGCCCGCACCGTCCTGGAGCAGCTCCGCCGTCCCGCGGCGACCACCTGACAGCCCCATCACCCTCGGAGGTAGCACCGTGGAAACCTTCGCCAAGCCGTGGCCGTGATCGCCCACGACCGGGCCCAGGGCCGGATCGCGACGATCCACTACGCGACGGACAGTTGGAGCACGACGCCGGCGTGGACGATCCCCGGCGGCAAGGTCGAGGTCGGGGAGCGCCGGCCGGCCAGGACTGGTCGACCACCAGCCGCTACCTCACCGCCCCCGCCGCGGCCGCGCTGAAGTCCGCGTGCGGCGTCGGCACCCCGGCCGGGCAGCCACTGACCACCAGCACGAACACCGCCTGCGCCGACGAGATCCTCGCGGTGTACAGCGACGGCACCACCACGGGAGGCAAGGCGGCCTTCGACGGCCACGACCACCGCCGCATGGAGCCGAGCTACGCATGGGCCGCCCAGGTGCTCGCCGGGTACAGCGCCGCCGAGGTCAAGGGGTTCGCCGCGAAGGCCCGCGCCGAGAACCTGGCGGCGCCCCAGGGCACCACCCAGACCGTCGGCACCCGCCGGGTGACCGGCTGGGTCCGCTACTACGACCAGCAGCGCGACCTCATCGCCACGCTCCGCCGGGCGCGCTTCGACGTGTACGTCGTCTCGGCGTCACCGCAGCCCGTCGTCCAGGTGTGGGCCGCGAGTCTGGGCATCCACGCCGACCATGTGATCGGCATCCGCAACAAGGTCAAGGCCGGCCGGTTCACCCCCCACCTCGAATCCTGCGGCGGCGCGGACGACGACTCCGTCATCACCTACGTCGACGGGAAGCGCTGCTTCATCAACCAGGAGATCCTCGGCGCACCCCCGGCGACGGCGTTCAACCAGCAACCGGCCCCGAAGCGGCAGGTGTTCAGCGCCGGCGACTCCGACACCGACGTCACCTTCGTCGGCGACGCGACCGCGCTCCGCCTCGTCCTCAACCGCAACAAGACCGAACTCATGTGCCGCTCGTACCGCAACAGTGACACCAAATGGCTCGTCAACCCGATGTTCATCGAGCCCAAGGCGGCCAAGGCCTCGCCCTACCCCTGCTCCACCACCGGCTACGTCAACGGGGACGGTTCCACCTCGCCCGTCCTCGACACCGACGGAACCGTGATCCCCGATCAGGTGGACACGGTGCACTGAACCTACGCCAGGTGGACGGCCGAGGCACGGGTGCGGTACGACGCTTCGCGCCACCCGGGGAGCCCCTCGTGGGTTCAGATGGCAGGTCCCAGCCCGGCCCGTCCTCGCTGCCGATCCAGACGCGCTGTCCGGCCGCCGAGCCGCCCTCACGCCGCTGATCGAGGCCCGCCATGCCCAGCAGCAGGCGCTCGCCCTCTACCCCGACGGCAGCGGCATCGACCCCGCGCTGCTGCTCCTCGAGCAGGCCATGTGCCTGGTGCACGGGCGCAGCCCCACCGACGCCCTGCACCTGGCCGTTCAGGCGTACAGCGAGGTACCCGAGCCCCACCGAACGGCGATCCTCGGCACCCGTGCCCGCGATGTCATCGTCGGACTCCCGACGCAGCTCCGATCCGGACGCGCCGCCCGTCAGCTCGGCAAACTTCTCGCCCTGCCCGCCGGGCAGGGGTGACACCGGCCCGCGCGATGAGCAACCCTGGCCATCATGACCACCGCAGTCCCAGCCGGCGGCTTTACCGCCGCGGACCTGATCACCCTCCTCGAACGGGCTTGCGGCACAGCCGGCCTGAACCCCGACGGCGCGGTCCTCCTGCGGGGCCACACCCATGCCGTCTACCGCCTGGCCGCCGACCCGGTCGTCGTCAAGATCGCCCGCCGCGGCACCTCGCGAGAGTCCGTTCACCGGACGGTCCACCTGGTCAGGTGGCTCATCGAGCAGGGCTTCCCCACCGTGGGCCTCCATCCGGTGCGCCAGCCGGTCGAGGTCGGCGGTCACTACGCCACCTTCTGGGCCCACCTCCCGCAGCCCGACCACCCGGTGGCGGCCGAGCAGCTCGCCGCTCCCCTCCGCTCACTGCATCAGTTCACCGAACCACCCGTGCAGTTGCCAGCGGTCGACACCGTCACCGCCATCCGACGGTCGCTGGCGGTCACTGTCGCTCTCACCGACGAAGAGCGTGCCTTCCTCGGCCTTCGACTCGACCGGCTCGAAGCCGACCTCGCCGAGGTCACCTACCTGCTGCCCCCGGCGGTTGTCCAAGGTGACCCCCAGCACCGCAACGCTCTTCACACGCGCGATGGCGGCGCGGTGCTGTGCGATTGGGACACCGCCGCCTTCGGACAACCCGAACTGGACCTGGTCACGGTAGAGATCCACTGCCGGCGCTTCGGCTACGGTCACGACCACTACGCGCAATTCGCCGCCAGGTACGGCCTCGACATCACCACCTGGGACGGTTACGCCCCTCTCGCCGCGCTCCGCGAGCTCCGGATGATCACGACCAACGCCAAACGGGCCGCGCACGGGACGGACACCCTTCTGGAGATCCGTCACCGCATCGCCGGCCTTCACGCCGGTGACCACCGTCAGCGGTGGCACATTCTCTGACCCGGTCGGCGGGGCCTCCTGCGGTGCCGCCCGTCTCCAGGACCTCCGGTGACATCACCTCCGTACCGAAGCACCTGCGCGGCCGCCGGCAACGGGCACCGCTGGCTGCCGAGCCGTTCAGCGACGAGCGGGAGCCCGGATTCCACGAGCAGGCGCGCTAATTCCCCTGGGCCCGGACGGCCGAGCTGCCAGACTGGCCCGCGATGATCCCTTCCAATCCCGCCCTGGACTCCCTGCACGGCCTGTCCGTCGGCGACGCCCTCGGCGCCCAGTTCTTCGTCCCCGACAACCGTCCGTACCTCGCCCGCCGCCAGGCCCCGCCGGCTCCCTGGCCGTGGACCGACGACACCGAGATGGCCTGCTCGGTGCACGCCGCGCAGACCGAACGCGGCCGGATCGACAGCTTCGACCTCACCCACGCCTTCGCCCGCCGACAGGACTTCGACCGCGGCTACGGCCCGGCCGCGGGACGGTTGCTCCGGCTGATCCGCGAAGGCGGCGACGCCCGCGTACTCGCTGCAGAACTCTTCGACGGGCAGGGGTCGTTGGGTAACGGCGCGGCCATGCGGACCGCCCCGCTCGGTGCCGCCCACGCCGCCGACCCGGCAGCCGCCGTCGAACCTGCGGCCGCCACCGCCCTCATCACTCACACCCATCCGCAGGCCGTGGCCGGCGCGGTCGCGGTGGCCGTCGCCGCCGCGGTCGCCGCCCGCGCCCGGACCGTCCCCACCACCGGGGCCGCGCTCCTCCGCGCGGTCACCGCGCTCACCCCGGCGGGCCCAGTGCGCGACGCGATCGGCGAGGCCGCCGGACTGCTCGACATCGACGACCATCACGCGGTCGCCGCCCTGCTCGGCAACGGTAGCCGGGTCACCGCCCTGGACACCGTCCCGTTCGCGCTCTGGACCGCGGCTCGGCACCTCGACGACTACCCGCAGGCGATCTGGACGGCCATCTCGGCCGGGGGCGACGTGGACACCACCGCCGCGATCGTCGGCGGCATCGTGGCGGCCCGCACCGGCACCACCGGCATCCCTGCCGACTGGCTGGCCGCCCGCGAACCGCTGCCCGCCTGGGCGACCCCACCCCCGGGCAGCGTCGCCACCGCCGACGGGCACCGGCACCTCACCCCCATCCGGCGCCCTCGCCCGGCCACCGTCCCCGCCGACGTGGGACTGGATCTGCCACACCGCCGAAGGCGTCCTTCACCTGCACCGCGCGGGCAGCGGCCACGGTGTGTTCGCGGTGCGGATCGGGCCGGTACGCGGTGGTTGGCGCCCCGTCGACGCCGACCGGGAGTCCCGTCCCACCCTCCGGCCGGACGCCACAGCCGAACCGCTCCTCCACGATCTGCTCCGACGGCTCTGAGACCCCGCCGCGGCCGCCGCGCAGGTCGATAAGCTGATGGAATGACAGAAGGAGTGCTGGAGTTCGGTGCGCTGCTGGAGCGCCTGATGCACCACCGGACGCTCGGGGCCGCCGCGCTCCCGGCGGCGGCCGGCGCCGACCCGGAGGAGCTGCAGGCCGTGCTCGCCGGGCGGCCGCCGACCGGACGGCTGCTCAGGGACCTCGGACCGGTGCTCGGCCTGCACGCCGCCGACCTGTTCGTCCTGGCCGGACAGCCGGTCCCCGACGACCTGACCCCGGTCACCCGCAACCCGAACTGGTCGGTCAGCCGCGTCGTCTACAACATGATGGTCATGCCCGCCGAGATGCGGCGCCCGCTGCTGGACGCGATCCGGGCGCAGCCCGTGGTACGGCGGAAGGGGCGCGGCGGGATCGACCGCCCCTACCACCGGTACGAGCCGGGCTTCGGCGCGGTGCTCCTACAGCTCACGCACAGTCGGAACCTCACCTGGATGTGCACGGCCAGGGCCCTGTACGCGGTGACCGGCGGGCGGATCTACCTCTCGGCGTCGACGATCGGCGGGGTGGGCGACGGCACCGTCGACGCGACCCCCGAGCTGGTGGCCGGCTTCGCGGGTGTGCTCGGCATCCCTGCCCCCGACCTGGCCGCACTCGGCGGCATCCGCCTCCCGGACGACCTGCCGCCGCTCCACTCCCGGGCCGCGTACGTGGCCGCCGTCATCTGGGAAGCCCGACGCCTCACCACCGCCCAGCTCCAGGAGGTCTACCGCACCTCCCACCACCTCGCCGACCGCTGACCGCTCGCCCCCGTCGGCTCGGCGGCGATCAACGGGATCCGTCGCCGGGCGAGCGGTTGTGCAGCCATCGGTAGGTGCCTACGGTGAAGGCCGCACCCGATGCTCCGGTGATCACATAGCCAACGGCCCTCCAGCCGCCATCGGCCGAGACGACCTCATTGAGCCCGGCCAGGGCCAGCCAGACGAGCAGGACGGTCGCCAAGCCCGCGCAGAAGCTGGTGAACGCTTCGACCTCACGCCCTCGCTGTGCCACTGCTCTGCTCCCTCATCCCCTGCTCGGCCGGGAGCCTGCTCCCAGCGATTGGCCGTCGTGTACGACCCGGCTGGGCCCGGCGCATCCGGCATCCGGCGTCCGCGTGGAGGGCTTGCCGCAACCGACAGCAGGACGCCGAGGCAGCCCGGGGTGGTGGGCAGGTACGACACCTGCCCACCACCGTGCCGCGCTACCTGGGCGGTCGGACGTCCGGGGGGAGGTCGCCGGGCTGCATCCGGGTCGCGGTGGGCCGACGCAGGTCGGCCGACCGGCTGCCGCGCCAGGTCCGGTAGTGGTCCGCCCAGGTGCTGGTGGAGCGTTGCTGCCCGGGCCGGTGGGAGAACGTCCCCCGCTCGGACGGCGGGGACAGGCGGTGGACGATCCCGTCGATCACCGGGAGGAGCAGGTCCAGCAGCTTGGGCATGGCGATGTGTCCTGTCGTCAGGTTCCGCAGGCGGCCCGGACGTAGGCGCCCACCTCGTACGGTCCTCCGTGGTCGCCCCTGGTGTCCACCAGGTGGCTCTGGACCTGCAGGTTGTAGTTGTACGTGCCGCCCCCGGGGCAGCCGATGTACCACAGGACGTCGTCGACCTGGTGGGGCGAGTACTGGCTCGGGCCGTTGGTCCAGCCGGTGTAGGGGCGGGGCCCGGACCAGGAGGAGCGCAGGAACTGGCCCCTGGTGTAGTGGTACAGGAAGTCACCGGAGCAGATCGAGTGGCTGCTGGAGGAGAGGCCACCCGAGGCCTTCACGGTGGGCCGGGCCCACGTCGAGCAGGTCCACGGCCCCTGGGCCACCGCACCGGGGGTCTCGGACGTCGTCGGCGCGGGGGCGAACGCGGCGGGGTCGTTGTTCCGCGCCGTGGTGGCGTCCAGGAGCTCGCTGTGCCACTCCTTGGTGCCGTCGAAGCCCCAGTGCTGGACGACGCTCCCCTGCGGCTCCGCGCCCGGCACCGGCCCGGCCGAGGCGGCGGGCGAGGGCAAGGGCGAGGTGGTCGCGGCGCTCGCCGTCCCCGCCATCGGTACGGCGAGCAACGTGAACGCGGCCATCGCCAAGGCTGTCTTGCGGATCAAGGTCATGTCCTTCCGGCGGATGGATACGTGCCTTGGGGACATGCTGACGCCGCGAGACGCTCCGAATACAGAGCAGCCCGGCGTACCGGCTCGAAACCGCTGAGGACGGGCTTGTTCCGGGGTCGCAGCCCACCCACCCACGGGGCCTGCGAGTCGGGGACCCGGTCCCGGCGAGGGGCGGCGAGAGGTCGTTGCGCTCGCACTGCGGGCGGGGGACGCATCCTGAGCACGCGACCCCGGCCGGGACGCACGCCAGCGCCGTCACGGGCGCGCCGACGCCGCTGGTGACCTGCCGCGCGCCTGCGGCGGCGCCGAGGCCGGGACAGGCGCCGGGCCGCCGCACGGGAGCGGTCAGGCGGCCGGAGCCGTGGCGGGTGTCGCCACGGTCGGCCGGCTCGGGGCAGCGGCCGCGTCGGGCCGGATGGCCGCCGCGGGATCCGCGGCGTTCGCACCGTTCGCACCGTTTGCCGCGGTCGTCGCGTTCGCCGGGGCCGAGGAGGTCGGGGAGACGGCCGGCCGCATCATCAACTCGGTACTCTGCCGGCCCTGTTCCATCTGCGGGGGCACGGCCGCGGCGGGCTTCTCCAGCGCCGGGTTGCCCCGTCCCCGTGCGAGCGCCGCGGATTCCGGTGCGAGCGCGGCGGACTCCGGTGCAAGCGCGGCGGACTCCGGCCGGGCGCTCAGTACGTGGCTGGCGGCCTCGTCCAGGCTGACCGTGCGCTGCAGGCGGGTGGCCAACCTGCCGGCTTCCCGTCCGAGGGACGCGACGTCGTTCCAGCTCAGTGTGAGGACGACGCGGAGTTCGGCGTTCCCGTCCGGCAGAGCGCGGAGGGGCGATATGGGCAGATCGTTCACGGGACCGTCCTGAGTTCGGTGGTGACGGCGGACGACCGGTGCGCCCGCGCGTTCATAGGGGAAGAGGGGCAATCCGGCGAACCATCCCGCGACTTTGCACATATTTTACCTTCGGGCGACCGAAGGCGGTCATGTCCGGACGCACTCGTGCTCGGCTCCCAACTCGGCCCACCCCGCGCAACGCCGATGATCCGGCACTCCCAGCGACCGGCACCGGGCCCAGATCGCCGTACGGGCCAGGCGGGAGACGCGCTAGGCGTCGCCCAGGCGGCGGTAGATGTCCTGTAGCGCCGCCACCACGTCGTTCACGGCCTTGCCGCTGTCGCTGCTCGGGCCGGGGACGATCGAGACCGTGATCCAGTCGGCGCCGTGGCAGCCCTGGACCCTGGCCATCAGGACTCTCCCGTCCCGGACCTCGAGCTCGCGGAAGCCGCCGGGGCCGAGGGCTGGCATGTCCTCGAAGGTGAAGTCGGGCGCCAAGGACGGGGTTTGGGCGGCCTCCCGGTCGTACCGGGCCTTGGCGATCAGGGCGCAGCGGTCCTCCGGTGACCTGCTGGTGTTCGGCCCCGGCAGTTCACGGGTGAGGGAGACCCTGAGGCCGCCCAGGCCCGTTCTCGGAGCTGACCTGGCATCCACCGGCGGACAGTTCCGGGCCGGTGCCGCCCTGACCGGTGCTCAGGAGCCGGTACTCGGGACGGGTGAACGGGTTCGACGGCAGGTTGTCCCGCGTGTGGCCGGGCGCGTACCGGCCGAGGAAGTCGGGCCCCAGGAGCGTGCAGAGGTCGGCCCCGGCCACCGGAACGATGCCGTCGGCCGGCAGCGGGCGCTTGGTCGCGGTGGCGCTGGCGGTGGCCGTGGCGGACGGGCCCGGTCCGTCGGAGGCGCCGATCGTGATCGAGCAGCCGGAGGCGGTGAGGACGGCCGCGCCCAGCAGCGCGGCCAGGAACGCCCGGCGTCGGTGATGGCGTGCGATGAGTTGGTCCCCCGTGTTCCGCGTTCTCCCCCTGCCTGGCATGGCCGGCGCCACCAGTCTCCCACCGGGGAAGCACGACCTCTCGGCGGCCCCGGACAGCATTTTACGCAGCGGGCTCAGCTGCGGTTGGAGAGGGCCAGGCCGCCACACGGGTGGTGGGCAGCTCACTGGTCCACGGCGGCTGGCTCCGCCGCCGACCTGTTCGCCCCCACCGGCCGGCGGGGGATCCAGCCAGTGGGGGCGACCTTTCGCACCGCCTCGGCGATGCTCGGTGACACAACGACGTAGGCCCGCCAATCGGCACGGTCCTGCCGAGCTCGGCCCGGCCCGGCTGAACCTTCGCTAGAGGCGTGTCGCGGTGCGGACGAGGTCGGCGACGGCTTTGGATCTGCTGTGTGGTGGCCAGGCGATGACGGTCGTGACAGCCGGCGCGTCCGGCACCGGCACCGTCGCATGACCGTCCCGCAGGTGGGCTCGGAGGGACTCGGGCACGACCGCGCAGGCCCGTCCGAGCGCGATCAGCTGGAACAGCTGGGTGTGGTCGCGCACCTGCGGGCCAGGTCCGTCCGGATAGCCCCCGCCCCGTCGAGGCCAGCGTGGCAGGGGCAGGTCCGTCAGGGTGGTGACCTCGGCCATCGACATCCGGGGTCGGTTGGCCAAGGGGTGCCCCGCGGGCAGGACCACGACCTGCTGCTCGGTGTGCAGGTCCTCGGTGTCGAGTCCGGCCGTCGTGTCGAAGGGCCGCTGGAGCAGAGCAACGTCGGCACGCCCGTCGCGCAGCAGCCCTTCCTGCTCGCCGGGCCCGCACAGCATCACCTCGACGGCGACCGCGCCGGGCTCGGCGGCGTAGGCGTCCAGCAGCTTCGACAACAGTTCGCTGGACGCTCCGGCTTTCGTGGCCAGCACCACACCGGGCGGTCCGGCGGCTGCGCGGCGGGTGCGGCGCTCGGCGGCTTCGACCGCGTCGAGTGCGACCCGGGCCTCCCGCAGAAGCACCGACCCGGCCTCGGTCAAGGCGACTGCGCGAGCAGTGCGGTGCAGCAGAACCACGCCGAGCCGCCGCTCGAGCTGCTGGATCGCCCGCGACAGCGGTGGTTGCGCCATGGCGAGCCGCTGCGCCGCCCGCCCGAAATGCAACTCCTCCGCGACGGCGACGAAGTATCGCAACTCCCGGGTCTCCACCGCGTCATCGTATCCGGCGCTCACCACGACCGATACCCGTGCGGTATCGCCGCCCACCCAGTCGGTCTTGGACGTCCCACCCGAGCCCGCACCACGCTTGATGACATGAGTGAACAGAGGATCGCGCTGGTGACCGGTGCGAACAAGGGGATCGGATACGAGATCGCGGCGGGCCTGGGCGCCCTCGGCTGGCGCATAGGCGTGGGCGCGCGGGATCAACAGCGCCGCGACACCGCGGTGGAGAAGCTGCGCGCAGCAGGGACCGACGCGTTCGGCGTTCCGCTCGACGTGGCGGACGACGCAAGTGTGGCCGCCGCGGCCGAGCTGATCGCCGACCGCGCCGGAGGGCTCGACGTCCTGGTCAACAACGCCGCGATCACCGGCGGTATGCCGCAGACGCCCACCACGGTCGATCCCGCGACCGTACGAGCCGTCGTGGAAACCAACGTGATCGGGGTCATCCGCGTCACCAACGCGATGCTGCCCATGCTGCGCGGCTCGGCATCGCCGCGGATCGTGAACATGTCCAGCAGCGTGGGCTCGCTCGTCCTGCAGACCACGCCCGGCATCGACATGGGCCCGGTTCCCGCTGCGTACTTGGCGTCCAAGACCTTCCTCAACGCCGTCACCGTCCAATATGCCAAGGAACTGAGCGAGACCAACATCCTGATCAACTCCGGCTGTCCCGGCTTCACCGCCACCGACCTCAACGGCTTCCAGGGCGTCCGCACTCCCCACCAGGGCGCGGCGATCGCGATTCACCTCGCGACCCTGCCCGACGACGGACCGACCGGCGGATTCTTCGACGACGGTGGAACAGTGCCCTGGTGACAGGCTCGCCGGCCCCTGATGGTCCGGCTGGTGTTCGTTGCCGGTGGGGTGGGAGGGGCTGGAGAGACGGGACGGCCACCGCTGTTCATCGTGGTGTGTGACGTCGACGAAGAGTACCGACCGGTCGGGTCAGGGGCCGGCCGGCTCAACCGACGCGGGCGCGGGGTCACCGGCGGGGAAGGGGGACCCTGCCGGTGCGGCGCCACGGTTTGTCGTACCGGCTACCGCAGGTCCGGCACTCCGCGCGGAAGAGGGCGGCGGAGGGTGCCATCAGGTCGCTGGGCTCGGCCGGGTACTCCGCGTTCTGGATCCGCGCGACGAGCCGCGGTGTGGCGCAGGTGCAGGCGCGAGCGCCCCAGGCGCGGACCTGAGGCTGCACCTCGCCGTACGGCCCCACCACCGTGCGGTGGCCACGGGCGGGACCGGCCGCCGGGGTGTCGAGGACCTCGATGCGGTAGCCGTCGAGCGGCCGGTGCTTCTTCCTGATGTTCGACGCGTTCTCGAACCGGCGCCGGCCGGCCTCGTTCGGGAAGATCAGCAGCATCCCGGCCAGCAGGAGGAAAGCCTCCCCGCGGACGCGGGCGGGCTCGGGGTCGAAGACGGCGGCCGGGACACCGTGTTCATCGACGAGGGGGACGCCACCGGCGTACCGCGGGTCGCCCGTGCTGAGCCCCACGGTCGCGGTGATGCCGTGCTCCTCGGCCAGCTTGGCCAGGGCTTCGCCGACACCGAGGCGGAAGACCCGGGCGACCTGCCAGAGCCGGCCGGGTGGCCGCGTGCGGGCGTCCAGTTCGGCGGCGGTCGCCTCGGCCAGGGCCTTGGCCCGGGTGACCGCGTTCCTGGCGCGGATCCCCTCCCGCCGTTTCTCCCTCGCCTGTTGCCGCGCCGCCCGGCGGGCGTCGTCGACGCGCTGCCGTCGTTCCTCCTCCTCCAGGTGCGCGGTCTCGGCCGCGACGTACTGCGGCGCCGTCCACACCGTGGCGAGCGCCCGCTGCGGGTACCGCAGGTGGGTGCGCGGGGCGTGCGGGACGATGCGGCGGGCGAACGCCCAGGCGAGGAACCGGGGCAGCGTGGCCGGCACCGCCTCCCACCCGGGCTCGTCGAACCTCACCAGCCCCTCGGCTATGGCCAGCGGCCCCTCGCCTTCGGCCCTCTCCAGGCGGACGGAGGGGACGGTACCCAGCCAGGAGGGGCGGGGACGGTCGCTGAACCAGATCGAGGCGACCCCGTCGGCCCGCATCCGCTCG
This sequence comes from Kitasatospora sp. HUAS MG31, assembly GCF_040571325.1. Taxonomy (GTDB): domain Bacteria; phylum Actinomycetota; class Actinomycetes; order Streptomycetales; family Streptomycetaceae; genus Kitasatospora; species Kitasatospora camelliae. Next base: position 353,189 of record NZ_CP159872.1, read on the forward strand.
GTCCGGGCGGTGATGTCGGCGTCGGTGATCGGGGCGAGCTGCGCCTCCAAGGCCATCGCCCACGCCCCGGCGGGGTCGCGGGCCAGCACGTCGGCCCGCCAGGTACCGTCCGGGCCGCGGGCTTCGAGCTCGGCGTGGGCGCCGGCGTCGCGGGCCGCGTTCGCCAGCTCCAGCTTCAGCAGGTGGTGGGCGACGGACTCCAGGCCGAGCGCACAGGTGGGGGCGCCCGGGGCGTGCGCGAAGAACCGCAGGCCGGTGCGGGAGGTCTTCGCATGCATGCCGTGTCCGCACGCGTCGCACGCCAGCGGCGCCGACGGGCGGGCCTTCCACACCTGCTCCCAGGCGCGTCCGCAGCCGAGATCCGGCAGGTGCGCGAAGACGGTCCCCCACTGTGCGTGTACGGCACGAAACGCCATCGGCTCCCCCTGCTCTCGGCGAGAAGGCCAGTATCGCAAGATGATCTGACAGACACTCAGGTTCGGACTGGGCCACCGGGCGGGCGGGCGGGTCACTCGGTGGTGTGAATGTCTGCGCGTACGCCCGTGGTGGCCCTTGGGAGCTGCGATTCCGGGGGCGTCGGACCGGCCTAGACTCCCCGCACATGTCGCTCTGGCTGCTCAACAACTTCAGCACCTTCACGCTGGCCGTCGTCGCCGTGGGTGGAACGATTCTCTTCGCCGTCACCGGCAGTCTGCTGCTGCGCCGCAGATATCCGTCGCTGGCCGGCGGAGAGCACAACGACATGGTCGGCGTGACGCTGGGGATGTTCGGCGCCATCTACGGGATCATCCTCGCGTTCGTGATCGTCACCCTGTGGACGCAGTTGGAGGCCACCCAGACCATCGTGGCCTCCGAGGCCACCGACACTGCGCTCATCGCCCGGGACGCCGCCGCGTTCCCGGACCCGGTGCGTGCCCGTCTCGACGCGGCCATGAGCGGTTACGTCCACGCCGTCGTCGAGGACCAGTGGCCCCGGATGCGCGCGGGGAATCCCAGCTACGAGGCCACCGAGGCCCACCTCCAGGACGCGTTCCGCGTGCTCCAGGAGTACAACCCGCAGGGCCAGGCGGAGCAGGTCTTCTACGAGCAGGCCGTCGACCACCTCAACGACGTCGCCTCCCAGCGCCGCGCCCGCATCACCATGGCACGCCAGGAACTGCCCCCGCTGCTCCAGGCCCTGGCCTTCGGCGGTGCCCTGGTCCTGATCCCGCTCACGTTCCTCTACGGCCTGCGCAAGCTGAGGGTCCAGGTGCTGTTCGTCGCCTCGGTCGCCGGGCTCGTCGGCTTCAGCCTGCTGCTGGTCTTCGTCCTGGACCGCCCCTTCTCCGGGGACCTCAGCGTCAGCCCCGCCCCGTACCGTGAAGGAGCCCTGTCCCGGTACTGGACCCGGTGAAGCGGCGGCCGCACACGCCTGCCGCGGGACTCCCCCGGACGGAGCCGGGCGGGAGCCCCGCGGCGTGTGGCGTCAGCGGATCCGCTCAGCAAGTACCGTCGTCGCGCCAGACGGCCCAGGAACCGGGGTCGTTCGGCGCTGCACCGGTGGAGTAGTAGAGGGCGGTGTACCTGTGGCCCACGTGGGCGACGGTCTCGCCGGGCACGTACGACCTGGTGGAACTCCAGGCCGCCGGGCATGCCGTCCCGCCGCCTCCCCCACCTCCGCCACCGCCACCGCCGGTGGTGGCGGTCGCGGTGAGGGCGGCGGACTGGGTGCCCGCCTTGCCCGCCGAGTCGACCGCGGCGACGGTGTAGCGGTACCCGGTGCCGGCGGTGAGCCCGGTGTCGGTGTAGGAGGCGCCGGAGGCCGTGCCGACCTTGGTGCCGCCGCGGTAGACGGTGTACGACGAGGCGCCGGAGACGGCCGTCCAGGCGAGCGAGACGCTGCTGGCGGTGGTGCCGGTGGCCCGCAGCCCGGCAGGGGCGGGCAGGGTGGTCGAACCACCGCCGCCACCGCCACCGCCACCGCCACCGCCGGAACCGGAACCGGAACCGCCGGAGTTGACGAACTTCCACGTGATCCCGGAGACCACGCCGAGGTTCAGGTCGGCGAGCTTCTGGAAGGCGGTCTTGCTGAGGTCGATGTGCTCGGCGCTGCAGGACGGGCACTTGTCCTTGACCGGGACGGTGATCGTCCTGCCGTTGGAGGAGACCTCCACCGAGATGCCCTTGCAGAGGTCGTCGTTGTTCGGGTTCGCCGATGTCCACCAGGAGGTGGAGACGGCGACCAAGTCCTCGGAGGCCGCGTTGATCGCCGTACCGCAGGCGCCGAAGCCGGCGTCGTCGTACCAGGTCATCTTGCCGGTCCTGGACTGGCCGATCGGGATCGAGGCCAGCGCCGATCCGATGCCGAACACCGTGAGCATCAGGGCGCCGACCAGGGCGGCGATCCACCGCCGGCGTATCCGTTTGGGAGCGGAGTGCACACGTCCTCCTGGGGGATGGAGATGGCGTCTCGTCGTGCCGGCGGGTCCGCACCCAGCCTCGACTGACTGGGCATCATCAGTAACGAACCCGGCCCACCCGGTCAACGCCCCGCCGCCGCGGTCGGCTTGGGCACACCGCACCGATCCGGCGCCCGATCGCCGAGGTTTCCGCAGGTCACGGCGGCCGGGGGCGGCGCCGAGGCCGGCGCCGCAGGTCTCGTGTGGACGGAGCACCCTTATGCCGCCGTTAAGTTCGCCACAAGGCGGGTCGCCTTCACCGGAAACCGGCCCCGGCGGCCTCCCGGTGTTCGCCGGCCGCCGGCACGGTCGGGCCTGCCGCTGATCGAGTTCGCGGAGCGAGACGGCTCACCGGCCACGACGGCGCCACCGGTAGCTTTCCCCTGCCGACACCCCGCACGCGGCGAGCAGCCCCGCTCGTTCCCGCCCGTTCCCCGAGGAAATGCCCATGTTCAAGGTCAACGAGTACTTCGACGGCACGGTCAAGTCGATCGCCTTCAAGCAGGAGAACGGGCCGGCGACCATCGGCGTCATGGCCCCCGGCGAGTACACGTTCGACACCGCCGGCGCGGAGACCATGCACGTGATCAGCGGCGCCCTGACCGTCAAGCTGCCCGGCGCCGACAGCTGGGAGACCTTCGCCGCCGGCACCCGCTTCGACGTCCCGGGCGACAGCACCTTCCACCTCAAGGTCGACGTCGACACCGCCTACCTCTGCGAATACCGCTGACCCCGACCCCGCCACCCCGCTGCCGGAGGGCTGCGGGGTGGTGGCGAGGACACGAGGCCCCTCAGCTCCCCCGGCGAGCGCCGGCAACCGACGCGCCGCCGAACGGCAGGACGGACCGTCGCGCGTCAGCCGAACCCCGACGTCACCTGATCAACTCCATTACCCCCGGCGTCTCGCCGGCCCTACGCCCAAGACCGTGGTTGCTACGAGTAGCGCCAGGACAACACCTGCGCGGTGCCGCAGGAATCCGGTGACCCGCGCGTCCATCCGCTCCCAACAGGGGCTCCACTCCACGCGCTCGCCCCGCACCCCCGACCGGGGGCCCGTCCGCGCCTCGATAACGAGGTGCCAAATATGATCATCTACTGATAGGTATGCGCAGTGATCGTGCGTACCACCCGGCCGCTGCGCCGGGCGCTTCCCGCTGCCCTCCTGACCGCCCTGCTCGCCGCCTGTACCGGCACACCGAACGCGGCCACCCCGCCGACGCCGCCGAGCGGCCAAGCCGCCTCGCCCAGCCCCACCGCGAAGCCCACCGGAGCCGAGGACCCCGCGCTGCAGGGCTTCTACACCCAGCAGATCGCCTGGTCACCCTGCGCGGACGACCCGAAGACCGAGAAGCTCGACGAGTCCTCGTTCCAGTGCGGCCGCCTGCGGGTCCCCCTCGACTACGCGAACCCCGCCGGGGAGGGCATCGAGGTCGCCCTCGCCCGCCGGCCCGCCGCCAAGACCGACCAGCGGCTCGGTTCGCTTCTCCTCAACCCCGGCGGCCCCGGCGGCTCCGGCATCCAGATGGTCGAGCACAGCGCCGACCACTTCAAGGCCCTGAACGACCGTTACGACCTGGTCGGCTTCGACCCGCGCGGCGTCGGTGCCAGCACCGCCGTGCACTGCCTGGACGACACCGCCCACGACACCTGGGCCACCGCCGACGACCGCCCCGACGACCACGGCAAGGCGTACGCGGACGCCTGCGCGGCCAGGTCCGGCAACCTGCTCGCCCACGTCGGCACCCGCGACGCCGCCCGCGACCTCGACGTGCTCCGCGGCGCCCTCGGTGACCCGAAGCTCAACTACCTGGGCTTCTCCTACGGCACCTACCTCGGCTCCAGCTACGCCGAACAGTTCCCCGACCGCACGGGCCGGCTCGTCCTGGACGGCGCCGTCGACCCCACCGCTGACCAACTCGACCTGCTGATCCAGCAGTTCGCGGGCTTCGAGAAGTCGCTGCGGGCCTTCGCCGCCGACTGCGCCCAGCAGGACCACTGCAGCCTCGGGAGCGACCCCGACAAGGCGCCGGCCAAGCTCGCCTCCTTCCTCGACGGCCTGCGCGCCGACCCGCTCGCCGCCGGCCACGGCCGCAAGCTCACCGGGACGGCCGGCTGGATCGGCACGCTGAGCATGCTCTACGGCGACAAGAAGTCCTGGGAGTACCTGCGCAACGCGCTCGGCTGGGCCATGCAGCGCGGCAAGGGCGACTACCTCCTCGACATGGCGGACGGCTACAACGGCCGCGACGCGGACGGCCACTACAGCAACACCTTCGACGCCTACACCGCCATCCACTGCGCCGACCCGGGCGCGGAGACCCCCAGCGCCGAACGCCTCCAGGCCGCTCTGGCGAAGGTCCGCGAGCAGGCCCCGCTGGTCGCCGCGCACTTCACCGAGAAGGACCTCTTCGACCCGGACTGCCGCTCCTGGCCGCACCACTCGACCGAGCAGCCGCACGTCGTCAAGGCCGCGGGCAGCGCGCCGATCGTGGTCGTCGGCTCCACCGGCGACCCGGCCACCCCGTACGCCTGGTCGGAGAAGCTGGCCGCCGGGTTCGCCAACGCCATCCTGCTGACCCGCGAGGGCGACGGCCACACCGGCTACGGCAAGAGCACCTGCATCAGCAACGCCGTCAACGCCTTCCTGACCGAGGGCACCCTGCCGGCCGCCGGCACCCGCTGCCCCAGCGACTGAACCCGGGCCGACACGCGGAAGGGCCCCTTCGGGTACGTCCGAAGGGGCCCTTCGCCGCTGCCACCTCACCCGGTTCGACCGTAGGGCGCCCCGAGGCGTCCGTAGAGCTAGTGGCGAGGCTACGGCGCGGCTACTCCTCGCCGGGCTCCGGCCAGCAGTAGCGCCCGCCTTCGTCCTGGTCGCACTCCAGGTGCCACTTCTGACGTGCCAGCGGCCCGCTGGGCCTCGACGCCGCCCGGACCGCCTCCGCGGCGGTGACCCGCCGCGCCGCGACGACCTGGCTCGACGCCCGGACGTAGACCTTCGTCGGACCGTTCGCATCTCCCTCCGGGTCGGCGGAGGCCAGGATCGCGTCCTGCGGGATCTCCAGGTAGCGGGAGAGGGACAGGTCCAGGAACAGGGTGAGGGTGTCGGGGGCGGAGTGTCCCGGATAGCCCCGCAGCTCGACGACGTCGCCTCCGTCCCCGGCGGCCCGCAGCATCCGCGCGATGAGGGGATGCGGCGCGATCGGCGCGTTCTTCTGACTCATGTCCCCTGCACACCCTTCGGGTTCGGACACGGACCCGACCTTCCTTGTCGGGGTTCACACCTACCACGGCCGGCCCCGGGCCCCTCCCCCGACCGGCCTTCCGATCGCCCGATCGGGCCTCCCCTCGGGCATCCTGTCCACGCACAGCGTCCGGCTGTCGTATGCCGCCCACGTTCGGGGCCCCGTCCTTGCGCCGGGCAGGTGACGGTGGGACGCCACTCCGCCGCCGTGGCGCTGTGGCGGCCCTCCCGCGTCTAGCGTCGTAGCGGACCCGTTCGCCCGCTAACGGAAAGGTCACGGACTGCGATGGTGGAGTTCCGAGAGCGTCGGCGGGCGACCGCCTGGATGCGGCCCGTCCTCGAATCCGCGGAGGCGCCGTTCGGCGCTCCGGTGGAACGGGACGAGGCGGACCCCGATGACGGGTGCGGCGCCGGCGGCGCGACCCTGACGGCCGGCCGACTGTACCGGCGGGTCAGCGGGATCGACCCTCAGGCGCGCCCCATGACGGAGGAGGAGCTGGCCGCGCTCGGCGACCCGATGGCCACGGTGTTCTTCCACCGGGCAAGCTATCCGCCGACCGTCGGGGACCTGCTGCGCGACCTGCCGCAGTCCCCCACGGGCCCGGCGCAGGCGGTGTACCTGATCGGCGAGGCGGGGCAGATCCCGCCGAAGGCGTCGCCCGCGCTGTTCCGCGACTTCCGGTTCGCCATCGCCCGTTCCGTCCAGGGCTCCGAGGTGGACCTGCTGATCAGCACCGGCGCGGGCGTGGATCCGCAGGCCACCTTCCTCCAGGTCGCCGCCTGGGACCCGGTCGCGAAGGTCTTCAACTACTACATGCGCATCGCCCCGACCTGGGTCTGGGCCGGGAACTCGTGGTCGGCGCTGGAGGACGACTCGCGCGGCAGGGGCTGCTTCGACAGTCACATCAACGGCAGCGTCGTGATGAAGGAGCTCAGGCTCCCTTGGAGCAACTGGCAGTCGCAGTCCGCGACGATCCGGCTCGACGAGGACGACCCGGTGCGCGCCGACCCGCTCTTCAAGGAGGTGATCGGCGCGGAGCGGCTGGAGTTGACGGTCCGCGCCCTGGTCAGCCGGTGGACCGAGGCCCGCCTGGCGGAGGTCACCAGGACGGGCACGGTCGCCCGTCCGGACCACCTGCTGCGCCAGCTCTTCACGACCACCGCGATCAACCTGGCGACCACCGGCGTCCAGAGCGCCACCGTCACGGCGACCGGCGGCGACCTCCCGCTGCCTCCAGGGTTCTGGCTGAACACCGATGCGCTGCTGGACGATCTGGAGCTGCCGGTGACCGCGGCCCTGCCCCGGGCGCCCGCGGCGTGGTACGTCGCCAGCCTGGCCGACTTCGACTTCCGCCTGGAGGAGAGGGCCAGCGGCTTCTCCCAGGCCGGCGACACCTTCTTCGCCTTCACGACGCCGGAGGCCGCCAACGAGGACGACGACGTGATCCGCCAGATGGTCCAGCGCGGCCTCGTCCCGGCGAAGTTCGCGGCCTGCGCGTTGATGGTCGACTTCACCAACCCGGTGTTCAGCCCGGACCGTGCCCGCCTCATGGCGTACGTGCCGGCCACCCCGACCGCGGTCGGCGACCTCGCCGCGACCACCGCCCAGGCGATCGTCGCGGCCGCCGCCCAGCTGCCCGCCACCAGCCCCGAGGCCCGCTTCGCGGCGGACTGGGCCCTGGCCGACGGCGACTGGCCGCAGGTCTTCGCCGGTCGCATCGACGCCTACCTGGCGGCCGCGGCCGTGCGCATCCGCACCCAGGCGGGATTCAACGACTACGTCCGGCTGGCCGAGTCCCGTCGCCGGGACTTCAAGGAGATGAAGCTCAACGAGTTCGAGCTCACCCTCCCGGTCACCAACATCCCCGCCGACGCACCCCGGCTGGCCATGCGTGAGGACGCCACCGTCGCCGACCGCTCCTGAAGACCGCTCTGTCGAAGACCGCTCTGTCATCGGGCGGGCCATCCGCCCCGGGCCGGATCACCGACCGGTGATCGCAGAAGGGAAGACCACCATGAGCAAGCTCACCGCCTACGCCCCTCCCGGGAACCTCCAGGACCTCGACGCCACCGGCAGGAAGGCCTGGGACACCTTCATCAGCGACAACGTCGACCAGGCCGCGGCCGGCCCCGACCCCAGCCAGGTCCTCAACGACAGTCCGCGCAGCCAGTTCTACAACCTCACCCAGACGGACACCGCCGAGGACGCGGTCGAGGCCACCGTCACCTGGACGGCCTTCCCCCGGATCATCAAGATCAACTCGGTCGGGGACACCCAGCGGTGGCAGCGCGCCGACGCCAGCCGCGACGTGCAGGACGAGTACTGCGAGTGGAGCGTCACGCGCAACCCCGAGGGCAAGATCACCCAGGTCACCTTCACCTGCGAGGGGCCCGAGTACTGGAGCCTGCTGGGACAGGCCGACCCGGACGCCGTGCTGCGCCTCTACCGCGAGTTCGTCAGCCCCGAGGTCCAGCCCGGCGACCTGTTCGGACTCGACGGCACCTACCAGCCCCGCAACCGGTGGAACGACTCCACCGCCCACGGCGCGATGCACCTCGTCCAGCGCAACAACACCCTCGGCGCGGAGATCGAACTCGCCGCCGCGGCCACCATCGTCCGGAACATCGGCGGCCGCGAGCTCACCACCGAGCAGGAACTCATCCAGTGCAGCAAGTACGGTGCGCCGGAGCGCAACAGCGACCCGCACATCGGCGGCGCGGTGAACGAGATCGCCCGCCGCAAGGCCGACATCTCGCTCGCCGACCCGGTCGGCCTCTACTTCAACGACCTCGCCACGGACGGCTGGGCCACCCCGGACGGCTCCGACCCCAAGCGCTACTGGCGGTACCTGCGCGGCGACGCCACCCACCCCGTCCGCGCCGTCTACGAGATCCCCGCGGACAAGGGCTTCACCGTCGGCGACGTCACGATCAACGGCAAGCCCATCCGGTTCGGCGCCCAGATCGCCGACTTCATCACCATCAAGCTCACCGCCGTCGCCTGCCGCCTCGGCCAGAGCACCACCCCGCCCAAGACCGCCTGCGTCGAGTTCCCCCAGCCCACCGCCGCGGCCGCCACCGAGTCCGCCCTGGTGGACACCATCCGCGCCCGCACCGGCTACCTCGCCGCCCCCACCACGACCCGCTCCCGCCGCTGACCCACCCACCCGGCGGGTGCCCGCTCCTACGCGGTCGCGCCAGGTCGAGTCCGGTTCACGCCTGGGCTACGGACCCCACAGGGCCCCTCGTCGTCACGGTGCCGAGTGACATCACCACCGCGTCGACGAGGGGCCCTGTCGACTGGCTGCTGCTCACCGACAGCGCGGTCGCGGGTTTCCGGATTCGGGATCTCCCGCTATCAGTCGCTATCACCGGGGGACGTCGGTACCGTCCTCTGATCGACAAGGCAGCGGGCACCACCGTGGTTTCGGGCCGATAGCACGACGACAATCCGGCCCCGGTCAGGCCGGCCGCCGGCCGGTGGTGACGGCCAGGGTGGTGAAGCCCGGGGTTCGGGTGGTGTGGGCGAGGGGGAGGGCGCGCCAGCCCGGCAGCAGGGCCGTGAGCTGGTCGGCGGCGCGTGGGTGCCAGGCGAGGGCGGCCTCGGTGTGTGCGGTGGCCACCGCCGCCGCGGTGGCGCCCTCGGCCGGGAGGCGGTGGGTGAGCAGCAGCACGCTCCCGTCCGGGAGGTCGTCGCGCAGGGCCGCGAGCAGTGGGCGGGCCTGGGCGTCCGTCAGTTCGTGGAGCACGTCGGACAGGAGGACGGCCACCGGGCGTCGCCACTGGAGGCCGGCCTCGTGCCGCAGGGCGGCCAGCAGGGCGACGGGATCGGTGAGGTCGGCCTCCAGGTGGCGGGCGGTGGCGGGCGCGGGCGGGTGCAGCAGCGCCCGGGTGTGGGCCAGCACCATCGGGTCGCGGTCCGCGTAGACGACGTGTGCTCCGGGGTGGCGCGGCCCTACGGCGGTGTGCAGCGGGGCGAGGGCGGAGTCCGCGGCTCCGGTGGTCAGGCCGCACCCCAGGTCCACGAACTGGTCGATGCCCCTGGTCGCCGCCGCGAGGCCCAGGACGGCCGCCCTGGCGGCCGCGGCGTCCCGGGCCCAGGACGGATCGAGCTCGCACAGCCGCTGCGCGGCGTCCCGGTCCCGGGGCCAGTGGTCCTTGCCGCCGAGCAGCGCGCTGGAGACCCGGGCCGAGACGGCGGCTTCCGGCGGCTGGCCGTCCAGCTCAGGGGCGGGGCCGGACGGCAGCCGGCCCCACCGCGCCGCCGGGCGCCGCACGAGCGAAGGGCGGGGCATCCCGGGCCCCGTCACGCGGCGGACTCCCGGCCGCCGCGGCGGGCGAAGGTGTGGCGGCAGGTCACGAGTCCTCCCGCCCGGCGGCGCCGCCGGTGGGCACGGTGAGGTGGACCCGGGGCAGGCGGATCTCGTCCGAGGGCAGGCGCGTGACGATGGCCCAGTCGCCCGCCGTGCAGGAGCGCACCGCCCACGAGAAGTCGACGCGGTCCTCCGACGGGACGGGCTCCCCGTCGACGTAGACGAAGCTGGTCAGCCGCAGTCCCCGGGGCAGGGTGCGGGCGGCCAGGGTCCGCGGGCCCGGGTGGCCGAGGCTGTGGACGGCGACCCAGGCCCCGTCCGGGTAGGTGGTGGTGGACACCGTCGTGCCCCCGGACAGCACCTCGGTGACGGTCTGTCCGGTGCCGGTGCGGCCGGTGAGGACGGCGAGCACCGGGCCGGCCGGGGTGGTCGCCGGGTTCGGGTCGGCAAGGTGGGGCATCGGACCTCCGGAGGGCTCGGGCGGGAACGGAAACAGGGACGGGGGCGGGAACGGGGACGGGGGCGGGACGTGATGGGGGTGCCAGACGGCCAGCGGTGCTCGGGCGCCCTCGGGCCGTCCGGTCGCGGAGCCGTCCCGGGCCGTGGGCGGCCGGGGCAGCGGGCGTTCGGGCAGGTCGGCGAGGAGCCGGCGGAGCAGGGCTTCGGCCGCGCTCACGCCGCCTCCCCACGGGTCAGCAGCAGCTGGTGGACGTCCAGGTAGCCGGTGCGGAACCCGGCTTCGGAGTACGCGAGGTAGAGCTCCCACATGCGGCGGAACACCTCGTCGAAGCCGAGGCGGGCGACCTGCCCGGCCTGGGCGGTGAAGCGCTCGCGCCACAGCCGCAGGGTCTCGGCGTAGTGCCGCCCGTACGCGTCGGCGGCGGTCACCCGCAGGCGGGTGCGCCGGGCGGCGGTCTCCGTGATCGCCTGCAGGGAGGGGATCTGTCCGCCGGGGAAGACGTACTTGAGGATCCACGTGTACGTGTGGCGGCTGGCGAGCATCCGCTCGTGCGGCATGGTGATGGCCTGCAGGGCGACCCGTCCGCCGGGGGCCAGCACCCGGTCGAGGGTGGCGAAGTACTCGGGCCAGAACGGCAGCCCCACGGCTTCGATCATCTCGACGCTGACCACGGCGTCGTACGCGCCCTCGACGGCGCGGTAGTCGCACAGCCGGACCTCGACGCGGTCGCCGTACCCGGCCCGGGCGATCCGGTGGCGGGCGAGGGTGAGCTGTTCCTCGGAGAGGGTGAGGCTGACCACGCGGGCGCCGCGGGCGGCGGCGCGGACGGCGAGTTCGCCCCATCCGGTGCCGATCTCCAGCACCCGGGTGCCCGGGCCGACCCCCGCGAGGTCGAGCAGCCGGTCGATCTTGCGGTGCTGCGCGGTGGCCAGCCCCTCCCAGGTCGCGGCCGGCCCGCGGTCGGGGTCGGGGCTGGTGGGGAAGAGCGCCGAGGAGTAGGTCATCGTCGGGTCGAGGAAGAGCGCGAACAGGTCGTTCGACAGGTCGTAGTGCCGGTGGATGTTGCGCCGGGCGTTGGCGGTGGTGGGCAGTTCCGCCTCCGGCGGGCGCTGGACGCAGAGCCGGCGCAGCCATCGCGTGCCCCTGGGGACGAGGGCCTCGGGGGAGGTGGCCAGCGCGGTGAGCAGGGCGACCAGGTCGGGGCTGTCCCAGTCGCCTGCCTGGTACGCCTCGCCGAAGCCGATCAGGCCGCTCTCGCCGACGCGGTGCAGGAACGCCTCCGGGTGGCGCAGCCGCAGGACGGGTGCGCCGGGCCGGGCCGCGTGCAGGGTTCGCCCGCCGGGGAGTTCGACGCGCAGGCCGCGTTGCACGGCGGCCCGGTGCAGGATCCGCTCGGCGACCGCGGCGCGCAGCGGGACGTGCGGGAGCCGGGCGACGTCCGGCCACCGGACGGGGTCGACGACGGGTATCGGCAGGGCGGTGGTGGTCATGCGGTCGGCACCTCTTTCGTGGGCGGGGGACTCCGGAAGCCGGGGCGGGGACGGCCGGGCGGGTGGTCAGTGCGCGCTGACCGGGAGCAGGGACCGGGCCGCCTCGATGCCGGAGCGGCAGCCGTCCTCGTGGAACCCCCAGCCGTGGTAGGCGCCGGCGAACGCGGTGCGGCCGGTGGCGAGTTCGGGGAGCCGGCGCTGGGCGGCGACGGTGCGCGCGGTGTAGACCGGGTGCTCGTAGACGGTGCGGGAGACGACCAGGTCCTCGGGTACCGGGCGCTGCCGGTCCTCGTTGAGGGTGACCAGGTAGTCGTCGGCGGCCTGGAGCCGCAGCAGCCGGTTGAGGTGGTAGCTGACCCGGACGCGGTCGGCGGGGGTCTCGCAGTCGGCCATCCGGTAGTTCCAGGACCCGCGGGCCCCTCGCGCGGCGGGCAGCAGGGAGGAGTCCCGGTGCAGCACGGTGGGGTTGCGCGAGTAGGTGAACGCGCCGAGCACCTCGCGTTCGGCCGTGGTCGGTTCGGCGAGCAGCCGCAGTGCCTGGTCGGCGTGGGTGGCGATCACGACGGCGTCCGCCGGGCTGCGTCGGCCGTCCTCGGTGACCACGGTGACGCCGTCGGCGTGGCGGTGCACCGCCCGCACGGGGGCCGAGAGGTGCACGGCGGGGAGCCGTTCGGCGATCCGCTCGACGTAGGTGCGGGAGCCGCCGACGACGGTGCGCCAGGTCGGTGATCCGGTCACCGAGAGCAGGCCGTGGTTCTCGAGGAAGGCGAACAGGTAGCGCGCCGGGTAGTCGCCCGCGAGGTCGGGGGCGCAGGACCAGACGGCGGAGACCACCGGGGTCATGAAGTGGCTCACGAAGTACGGCGGGAACAGCTCGGCGGCGAGGAACTCGCGCAGGCTGGGGTCGCCCGCTGCGGGGTCGGCGAGGAGCCGGCGGGCGCGCCGGTGGAAGCGCGGTACCGCGGCGAGCATCCGCAGGTACCGGCCGCGGAGCAGGCCGCCGGGCCGGGCGAGCAGGCCGGCCGGTCCGCGCGCGCCGGCGTACTCCAGGCCGCAGCCGTCGCAGCGCACGGACATGCTCATGTCGCTGTCCTGCGTGCGGACTCCGAGTTCCGCGAAGAGCCGGGTGAGGTGGGGATAGGTCCGCTCGTTGTGGACCAGGAAGCCGGTGTCGAGGGCGAGGACGCGCCCGTCCGGCTCGGTGGCCCGCTGGGTGTGGGCGTGGCCGCCGAGCCGCCCGTCGGCCTCGAACAGCTCGACCCGCACCCCGGCCCGGAACAGCTCGTACGCGGCCGTGAGGCCGGCCACGCCGGAGCCCACCACGGCCACGCGGCGCACCGGCGGTCCGCCGCGGTCGTGCGGGAGAGCTCCGGTGGTGGAGACGGTACCGAATGTCGTCACGTGTGCCCCTCCGTCACTCGGGCCGCCGAACGGCCCGATCCCTGCCCTGCACACCGGACTTCGGAGCCGCCCGGGACGCGGATTGGTCCGATCCGGAAAACGTGTTCACCGCGCTCCGCGGGCCCGCGGAGCGCAGCGGACGGGGAGGTCGGACCGGGTCGCACCAATCCGGCTCCCGGGCGGCGCCGAACATGTGACGGAAGCTGAGCAGGTGCCCGCCGGGGTACCCTTCCGGCCTGATGGGAGGTGGCGATGTCGGCCATAGGACGGTGGAGCGGCTTCCGGGTCGGCTGCCCGGAGGTGAGCGGATGAGGACGATCGTCAGTCTGTCCACCCCGCAACAGCGCGAGCCGGACCTCAGGGAACTGGTCGCCAGGGCGGCCCTCGGCGACCAGGAGGCGTTCTCCCGTCTGTACGACGCGGTGGCCGGCCCGGTGCTGGGCCTGGTCCGGCGGGTGCTGCGCGACCCTTCGCAGTCCGAGGAGGTCATGCAGGAGGTGATGTTCGAGCTGTGGCGCACCGCCGCCCGGTACGCGCCGGAGCGTGGTGAGGTGCTGCCGTGGGTGCTGACGATGGCCCACCGGCGGGCCGTGGACCGGGTGCGCTCCGCGCAGGCGGCCGCCGACCGGGACCACCGGGTGGCCGCGCAGTCGCGTACCCCGGCGTTCGACGAGGTGGCCGAGCAGGTCGAGAACCAGCTGGAGCGGGAGCAGGTCCGCCGCTGTCTGGGCTCGCTCACCGAGCTCCAGCGCGAGTCGGTCACCCTGGCCTATTACCGTGGGTACACCTATCCCGAGGTCGCCGACCTGCTGGGTTCCCCTCTCGGCACCATCAAGACCCGGATGCGGGACGGCCTGATCCGGCTCCGCGACTGCCTGGGGGTTGGATCATGAACGCCTCGCCCGATCTCCACGCGCTGACCGGCGCCTACGCCACGCACGCGCTGCCCGAACCGGAGCGTGCCGCGTTCGAACGCCACCTCGCGGAGTGCCCGGCCTGTACGCAGGAGGTCGCCGAGTTCCACGCGACCCTCGCCCGGCTGGGCTCCGCGCAGGCGCTGGTGCCGCCGCCCGGGCTCAAGGCCCAGGTGATGGCGGGCATCGGCGAGATCCGGCAGCTCCCGCCGGTGACCGATCCGGTGGGCCCGGCGCCCCGCCCGGCCCGGCTGGGGCGGAGATGGCCGAGGCTGGCGCTGGCGGCCTGCCTGGCCCTGGCCTGCGGGCTCGGCGCGGTCGCCGTCCAGCAGCACAACGAGGCGGCGCGGGCCGGGGCCGAGGCGAGCCGACTCCGGGACCAGCAGGCCTCCTTCAACCGTCTGCTGACCTCGCCGGACGCCCGTACCTCGACCGCGGCCTCCGGTGCGGCCGTCGGCACGGTGGTGTGGTCGCCGAGCCGCAGCCAGGCGGCTTTCCTCGCCACCGGACTGCCCGCGCTGCCCCAGGGCCGCACCTACGAGCTGTGGTTCAACGACTCCGGCACGATGCGTCCGGCCGGGCTGCTGCCGGCCGGCGACGGGCAACTGCTGCTCACCGGACGGATCGACGGCGCCGTCGGGGTCGGGGTGACGGTCGAACCGTCCGGCGGCTCGGCGCACCCGACCGGCCAGCCCCTGATGCTGCTGCCGCTCGCCTGACCGCGCCACCGGCCCGGCCCCGGACGCCGGTCTGCGGATCGCCGTCGCCCGGTGTCGACCCGGCGTCGACCCGGCGGTGGACTCTCCCCCGGTGGGAGAGTCCACCATGAGGGAGTTCACGACGAACTCCTCACCATCGGCCGCTTCGCCCGCCTGTGCCGGCTCAGCGTCAACCAGCTGCGCCACTACGACGAGCTGGGGCTGCTGGCCCCGGCCCACGTGGACGCCCGGTCCGGCTACCGCTGCTACGCCGGATCGTCCCCGCCAGCACCACCTGCGCCGACGCCTTCCTCCCACCCTCCGATCGCCAACCTCGGCCATCGCGGCGTCGAGAAGGCCGGCCGGCTGGTCCCCAGCTGGCTCCAGCGCACCGACGCCCCCCGGCGGGACCTGCCGCAGGCCGCCCTCCTGATGGAGCGGTCCGGCACCGGCGGCGCCCTGTTCCGCAACCTCTACCGCGACTTCCTCGCCCAGTGCGCCGGCCTGCTCGACAGCGGCCACCTGCGTACCGGCCACCGGCTGTACGCCGAGGCGGCCGTCCTGTGGACGGAGGTGGCGGCCCTGATCGAGCAGGCCGGCGGCACCGGCGAGCCGCAGCCCCTCGTGCGGGCCGGCACCGTGCTCGGCCGCCTCGCGCGCATCGAGCGCGAGGCCATGCTGGCGCTGCGCCGTCTGGGGACGTGACGTCCCGGTGCGGCGCCCGGCGGGCGCCGCACCGGTCCCGGGTCCGGTCAGAAGCCGGTGTCGTAGGTGTAGAAGCGGGTGTGGTCGAGCATGGCGGCCGGGGTGGTGTCGTTCCACGGCTTCATCGTGTCGTTGAGGGCGACGACGTTGCGGGTGGCGGTGGTCGGCAGGTAGCCCTTGTCGCTGTGCCGGCGCTGCCACTCGGCCCAGAGCTTGTCGATGAAACAGTGGTGCAGCCAGAACACCGGGTCGTTCGGCGACATGCCGGTGCTCATCAGGCCGCCGACCCAGACGTGCACCCGGTTGTGCAGGTTGACGCCGCGCCAGCCCTCCAGCTGGTTGCGGAAGCCGTCGGAGGAGCTGTTCCAGGGGGCCGCGTCGTAGGTGGTGAGGGCGAGGACGGACTCGACCTCGGCGCGGGTGGGCAGCTGGGCGACGGCGGTGCCGAGGGAGCGGCGCAGGAAGTCGCGGCTGTCGGGGCTCACGGTGAGCTTCCACTTGCCGCCGGAGGCCGCGAACGGGCCGGTGGTGACCTGGCCGTCGCGGGCCCGGCCGGTGCCGCCGAGCATGTCCGCGGCCCATATGGTCGAGTCGGGGGTGCGGTCCGCGGTCCAGTCCCAGTACGGGAGGGTGACCTCGGGGTTGATGCGCTGCAGGTCCTGCTCGAACTGGAGCAGGAACTTGCGGTGCCACGGCAGGAAGGACGGCGAGCGGTGGCCGGTGCGCTCGCCGTTGTCGCTGTCGCCGGTGATGAACTGGTTGTGGGTGCTGACGTAGGCGTCGTAGCGGCCGAGGCGCTTGAGTTCGAGCAGCGCGGCGGTGAAGTCGCGCTTCTGCTGGGCGGTCAGGGTCGCCTGGTTCCTGCGGACTGCCATGGTCGTCCTCCTGGTGGTGTCGGGTGGGTGGTGGGGTGCCGTGGGGCCGGTGCGGCCGTCAGGCGATCGGGACGAGGGCGGCGCCCTGGAGGTCGAGGACGGCGGCGCGCGCGAGCGAACGCGGCGTCTGGTGGGTCTGGTAGTGGTTGATGACGCTGATCCAGGTCCCGTCGGCGTTGCGCATCATGTGCAGTTCGCGGCCGTCGATCAGCACCTGGTAGCCGGTGCCGGGACCGCCGTGGTGGTGGCCTGCGGCGACGGGCCGGCCCTGGATGCGGCGGCCCTGGTAGGTCTCGTCGAAGGTGTCGTTCGGCGCGGGGTCGGCGGCGACGGCCGGGCTGCCGGCGGGGCCGGTGAGGCCGATGACGGCGGTGCCGAGGGCGGCGGTCAGGGCGACACCGGCGCCCTGGAGCATCCGACGGCGGGTCAGCTCGGTCGAGTGGGCGCGGCTGGTTCCGGGCATGGCTGAGTACCCCCTGCTGAGGTGAAGGATTCTGAGGTCGGGAAAGGCGGGCTCGACACATGCCGCTGGCATAGTCCGGAGCTCCGCGTCCTCATGCTCGCAAGCGGTGTCCGCAATCCGGAACAGCCGATCGGCGGGGGTCGATCGGCTGACGGGTGTTTCGGACATCCCCCGCGAGATGTTGCATCTTGCACTAAATGAGAATGTTCACCGATCGATCAGCACAAGGCGGGGCACACCGAAGAATCTTCGGCAGCACGCCACTCTTGCCGAAGGTTTTCAAGGAAACGTGAACATCGACCGTCGATCTGATCACCGAAGGATGGCGCGATCACGAAACGTCCCCGTGGGCCACACATCCCCCCGCAGGTCCCTCACACGCCTCGGCATCGCGATCCCGACCGGGCCGGAGCCGTGTTCACCGGCCGGCCGGACACCTGTGGAAGGGTTGACGGGTGACCACGAACCACGAGCCACCATCCAGGCTTCACGACGGCCCGCCCGAACCCTGGGCGGACACCGCCTCGGTCCACGGCGACCTCGCCGCGGCGAAGGCCCTCGTCTACGACCCCTGCGGCTTCACCTGCACGCAGCCGGTTCCCGAGGCCGAAAGTGCCGACTACGCCGCCCACGCCTTCTCCGTGGACGGGCTCCGCGTCCGGTTCCGCGCGGCCAGGACGACCCCGACCAAGGTCGGCCAGTTCGTCACCGTCTGGAAGAGGCGCCCGGGAGGGCCCATCCAGCCCTTCGACGCCGCCGACCCCGTGGACCTCTTCGTCATCGCCACCCGCGACCACGACCACCTCGGTCAGTTCGTCCTTCCCACGGACGTCCTCCGCCGACACGGTGTGGTGTCCGCCGAAGGCGTCGGCGGAAAACGGGCCTTCCGCGTCTACCCGCCCTGGGCGGTCACCACCAACCGCCAGGCCGGCCGAGCGCAGGAGTGGCAGCTGGACTTCTTCCTCGAACTGCACCGGGACCGGCCCGTCGACGCCGTCCGCGCCCGCAGGCTCTACCACCCGGGGGAGGACACCCCACGGTGACGGCCGGTCCGGGCTCCCGCACTCGCCCGGCAGCTCACGGTGTTCGGGCCCACACCCCCGGCTTCCGCTGCGAACCCACCGCCTCCACGGTCCTCCACTCCGGCCGCGGCACTCAGGGCACGATCACCGTCATCGCGGTCCGGACGACCCGGAAGCCGAGCCGCTCGTAGATCCGGCAGGCCGGATTGTCCGCCGTCACCGCGAGGCCCGCCGTGGTGAGGTCACGCTCGGCGGCGTCGGCCAGGACCACCTTCAGCAACTCGGTCCCGAGGCCGGGATAGCTCCGTGCGGGATAGCGGAACACGTCGGCGATCCAGGGCGTGCCGTCGCGGTCGGTCAGGACGACTCCGGCGACGACCCGGTCGGCGCCGTCCACCGCCAGCCGGCTCGACGGCAGCACCGGCCCGGCCGCCTCCCCGCTGAGCAGGGGAGCCAGCCGCCGCTCCATGGCCTCCCCGTCGCTCCATGGCCTCCCCGTCGCTTCCGGGGAATCGGTCGGGATGCCCGGGGCCGAACGCGGCCCGCCACGCCGGGAACAGCTCCGGCGCGGCGCGGTCGCAGGCGACGGACCGGAACCCGTCCAGCAGCGGGGTCCGCGCCCAGTGGGCGGGAGGCGGATCGGCGACCAGGTCGCGCCGCATGGTGTGGGCGCGCCGCAGCACGGTCGCGCCCCGCTCCAGCAGCCGCTCACCCAGCCGGACCGGCCCGGAGACCACCCACCCGGAGAACTCGGCCGACACGAAGTCCACGGGATCGCCCCCCCGCACCGGCCTCCAGCACCTCCAGCAGGTCGGCCCACGGCCGGCCCTCCCGTTCACCCCGGACGTACCGCACGACCGGAGCACCACCGGCACTCCACCCGATCTTCCAGAGCGGTTCCGCCGACTCGACCACGCCACCCATGCGACTCTCCCCAACTCCGGCCCCGCCGTACTCGGCGGACCACCCGCCCCGCTCGGCCGGAAGGCCGGAGGGCCGACCCGCCGGACTGGGTGCGCGCCGTGCCGCCCGGCGGCCGGGCGTCGGACGCGCGCCGGTCTCGTGCCTCGGATCGCCTCTTACCGAAGCATGACGGGGCCCCGGCCACGCCCCCGGTCGCGTGCTCGGGTCGGTAGCGTCGCCGGGTATGAGGATTCCGGTCACCGGCGGTGCCGGGTTCATCGGTTCGGCGATCGTCCGGGCCCTGGTCACGGCGGGGCACGAGGTCCGCGTCGTGGACGCGCTGCTGCCCGCGGTCCACCCGTCCGGGACGGTGCCCGCCCTCCCGGGCGGAGTGGAGTTCCGGCACGGCGACGTACGGGACACCGGCACGGTGGAGCGGGCACTGACCGGGGTCGACGCGGTCTGCCACCAGGCGGCGATGGTCGGCCTGGGTCTCGATCTGGCCGACGCGCCCGACTACGTGGGCTGCAACGACCTCGGCACCGCGGTCCTGCTCGCCGCGATGGCCCGTACCGGCGTTCGGAGTCTGGCGCTCGCCGGGTCGATGGTGGTCTACGGCGAAGGCCGGTACACGTGCACCGAACACGGGCCGGTGGCCCCCGGACCTCGCCGTCCGGACGATCTCGACGCCGGCCGGTTCGAGCCGCCGTGCCCGGTGTGCGGCACCGCCCTTCGGCCCGGTCTGGTCGGGGAGGACGCGCCCGCGGATCCGCGGAACGTGTACGCGGCCACGAAGTTGGCCCAGGAGCACCTGGCCGCGGCCTGGGCACGCGCGTGCGGCGGCCGGGTCCTGACGCTGCGCTATCACAACGTGTACGGGCCCGGAATGCCCCGCGACACCCCGTACGCCGGGGTGGCTTCCCTGTTCCGCTCGGCCCTGGCCCGAGGGGAGGCGCCGCGGGTGTTCGAGGACGGCGGCCAGCGCCGGGACTTCGTGCACGTCGACGACGTCGCCGCGGCCAACCTCGCCGCCTTGGAAGCCGTCGGCAGCCGGCCGCCGGGGAGCGCCCGGGTGTACAACGTGGGCAGTGGGGAGGTGCACACGGTCGGCGAGATGGCCGCGGCGCTGGCCGCCGCGTACGGCGGTCCTTCGCCCGTGGTGACGGGTGAGTACCGGCTCGGCGACGTCCGGCACGTCACCGCCGACTCCTCGCGGCTGCGCGCCGAGCTCGGCTGGCGTCCCCGGGTGCCGTTCGCCGACGGTCTGGCGGAGTTCGCCGCCGCGCCGCTGCGCGGGTGAGATCAGCCGGCGACGGCGGGCAGCGCGATCTCGAAACAGCAGCCTCCGGAGACGTTGCGGACCCGGGCGCGGCCCTCGTGGGCCTCGACGATGCCGCGGACGATGGCCAGTCCGAGTCCGGCTCCGCTGTCGCCGCCCTCGCCCCGGTCGGGTCGTCGTCGACTACACCGGTCCGCCCGCCAGGTAGAGCACCTGCCCGGCGGCCGGGACCGCCAGCCACTCCCACCGGCCGTCGAGCGCCACGAGGGCCACCACCAGCAGCCCGTACCACCGGCGCGGCGAGCAGCAGCGCCGTCCCGGTCACCAGCAGCGCACCGCTCCACGGGCGGCGCGGGTCACCCCTGAGCAGCACCCGCAGCATCACCGCCGCCAGCACCAGGACGGCCGCCCACGGCGCCCAGCCGTCCGGCAGCACCGCCCGAAGAAGCCCGAACCGGTCGAGGTGGCCCTGCTCGTAGCCCTCCTCCCGCAGATAGCCGGGCAGGTACCCGAGGACCGCCGTGCCGGAGACGGCGACATGAGGCACGTACACCAGCGCGAACGTCCCGGCGGCGCAGCCGAGGAGCACGAGGTCGCTCCTGGCCGGCCGTCGGGAGAGCAGCCCGGACAGGGCGCCGGGCAGTGCGAGGGCCGGCAGCAGCTTGGTCGCGACCGCCGCGCCCAGCAGGACGCCCCCGGCGGCGGCCCGCCGACGGGCCGCGCAGCCCAGCCCCGCCGTCATCAGCAGCGCCCCGAGGGTGTCGGCGTGCGCGTCGTTGACCGCCCATACGGTGACGCCCGGGCACCACCCCCACAGCGCCGCGCGCCGGCTCCCCCGGCCGACCGCCAGCAGCACTCCGGCGGTGGCGACCGCCAGCAGTGCGCCACCCGCCTGCACGCCGCGCACCCCGCCCCCGAACGGATGCAGCGCGAGGAACCACGCCTGCGCGACCGGCGGGTAGATCGTGTGCACGGCGGGCCGGTTGATGCGGGTGCAGTCGCCGGATGCCGTCCGCCGTTCGTCCCACCCGGTGCATCCCCCCGAGGCCGGGAACAGGCCCGGGTCCCGCAGTTCAGCGAGTGCCGGATCATCCGGGGCGTACGCGTACGGGGAGATGGCGGCGGCCTGCACGCGGCCGTCCCACACGTACCGGTAGGCGTCATCACTCGTACGTGGCGGCGCCAGCAGTCCCGCAGCGGCGACGCACACGCTCCCGACGAGCACCAGCGGCACCACCTGACGGCGCGGCACCCGCCGCAGCAGCACCAGCGCGAGCAGGAACAGCCCCGCGTCGAGCGCGTACCAGCCGTACAACGGGCCGCGGTCGGCGAGCGTGCCGCCGCCGGTCACGGTCAGCGCCAGTGCCGCCACCAGGGCGGCGAGCGCGAGCACACAGGGCAGGAGGGAACGGGGGATCACCCGCCCACCCTGTCACCGCCGCCCCCGAGCCGAGGGCAGCGGCGAGGCCGCCGTTCGGATCCCGTAAGCACGTCGCACCGCCCGGCGCGGGCCCGGGGACGCTTCGATGAGGGGGTGGGATCCAAGACCTCCGGCGGCCGACGCCGTCTCGATCTCCCGCTGCTCTCGCCCCCGGCCCGTCTGCGCCGCGGCCCGTTCCGTGACGGGGCCTTCCGCTCGACGCTGCACGAGCCGCGCACCACCGTCGTCCTCGGCCGGTGGCTGGGCGCGGCGCTGCTGATCTGTTTCCTGACCGGTCTCGCCAGCCATCTGCTGCAGGACCCGCCGGGCTGGCTGTCGGGCCTGCTGCCCGCCCGCCCGGTGAACGGGTACCGGGTCACCCAGGGCCTGCACGTCATCAGCGGCATCGCCGCGATCCCGCTCGCCGGGGCCAAGCTCTGGACCGTCTACCCCCGGCTGTTCGAATGGCCCCCGGCGCGCAGCGTCCTCCACGCGCTGGAGCGTCTGGGCATCGCCGTGCTGGTGGCCGCGGTGCTGCTGGAGCTGTTCACCGGCCTGCTGAACACCCTCCAGTGGTACCCGTGGCCGTTCCCGTTCCGGCAGACGCACTTCTGGCTGGGCTGGCTGGCCACCGGCGGGCTGCTGATCCACATCGCCGTCAAGGCCCCGCTCATCACCCCGTACTGGCTCCGTCCGCAGGAGCCGGTGCCCGGACGTCGCGCGTTCCTGACCTCGGTCACCGCGGCCGTCGGCGCGGTCACCCTCACGACGGCCGGACAGAGCGTGCCGTGGCTGCGCGGCCTGGACCTGCTCGCCCCGCGCCGGCCCGACATCGGCTCCCAGGGCCTTCCGGTCAACCGCACCGCCGCCCAGGCCGGTACGGTCACCGTCCCCGCCGACTGGCGGCTCAGCGTCGCCGGGCCGCGGCCCTACACCCTGACGCTCGACGAGCTGGCCGAACTCCCCCAGCACGAAGCGGTCCTGCCGATCTCCTGTGTGGAGGGCTGGAGCGCGAGCGCCCGCTGGACCGGGGTGCGGATCGCGGATCTGCTGGCCCGGTCCGGTGCGCCCACCGGTTCGGCGGTGCGGGTCACCTCGCTGGAGGCCGCCGGCCCGTACCGGGTGATGGAGATGCCCGCGCAGTACGTCGACGACCCGCTCACCCTGCTCGCCCTGCGGGTCAACGGCGAGACGCTGAACGCCGATCACGGCTTCCCGGCGCGGATCATCGCACCGAACCGGCCCGGCTTGCTGCAGACCAAGTGGGTCTCCCGGATCGAGGTGATCTGATGGCCACCTGGCTCCGCGGTGCCGCCCTGGTCGCCGGTCTCGCCCTGACCGGCTACGGCCTGTACGGCCTGCTGAACGACCCCTACCTCACCGATCCCGTGGACGTGCTGGTCTGGGCGGTCGGCGGGCTGGTCCTGCACGACGGCCTGTGGGTCGCGCTGCTCTGCCTGATCGGCGCGTACCTGGCCCGGGACGCCGTCCTGCGGGGCTGGCTGATCGTGGCGGCGGCCGTCACCGCCGTCGGGCTGCCGGCCGTCCCGCGCGCCGGCGACGACCACGGCAACCCGTCGGTGCTGGCCCTGCCCTACCTGCGCAACTGGTTGCTGGTGCTGGCCGCCACCGCCGCGCTCGCGCTGCTGATCGCACTCGCCCTGCGGTGGCGGCACCGCGCTCGGCCGGTCAGTCGCCCGGCACCCCGGGAAGACCCGTCGTAAGGCCGTCCAGTGCGTGCCCGCACGGGCACGCACGGTCGGCCGGCAGGATTTCGATCGCCTTGAACAGCACGGTGCGCAACCGCTCCACGTTGCGGGCGAAGACCTCCAGCACCTCGGCGTGGGTGACGCCCTCGCCGCTCGCCACCCCCGCGTCGAGGTCTGTCACCAGTGCCAACGAGGTGTAGCAGAGCCCGAGTTCGCGGGCCAGCACGGCCTCCGGATGGCCGGTCATCCCGACCACCGACCAGCCGTTGCCGGTGAACCAGCGCGACTCCGCGCGGGTGGAGAACCGCGGCCCCTCGATCACCACCAGCGTCCCGCCGTCCACCGGTTCCCAGGCGGCCCCTGCCGCCGCGTCCAGGGCCGCCCGCCGCCCGGCCGGGCAGTACGGATCGGCCATCGACACGTGGACGACCCCGGGCACCGTGCCGTCCGGCAGCGGCAGCCCGTCGTAGAAGGTCTGCACCCGCCCCGAGGTCCGGTCGACGAACTGGTCGGGAACGAGCAGGGTCCCGGGGCCGAACTCCGGCCGCAGCCCGCCCACCGCGCACGGGCCGAGCACCTGCCGCACACCGAGTGAGTGCAGCGCCCACAGGTTGGCCCGGTAGTTGATCCGGTGCGGCGGCAGCCCGTGCCCACGCCCGTGCCGCGGCAGGAAGGCGACCCGGCGCCCGGCCGCCTCGCCCACGAACAGGGCGTCGCTCGGCGGCCCGTACGGCGTCTCGACCCGTACCTCGACCAGGTCGTCCACCAGCGCGTAGAACCCTGAGCCGCCGATCACGCCCACCTCGGCACGCGGCATCTCATGACTGGCCGTCATCTGGCCCACCTCTCCTCGGGAGTCCGTCCCGGCCGCTGTAGGAGCCGCACCCGGCGCGATCGGGGGCTCACGACCTTACGTCTCCCGAACGCCGCCCGGCGGCGCCACCACGAGGTGAACGACCGGGAGGCTGGTCGGGAAGCTGACACCGGCACGGGACCTGAGAACGACCCGTTCGACGACCCCGCCGAAAAATCACCCACCTGTTCGGAACTTCTCGGGCCCCGTGGCCGACTGCTGTGCCGGACACCGTCACCCGGCGGTGCCCGGCACAGCGGAAGGATCTCTCATGCGGCGGCTCGGACGGGCCTCACGGCGGTTCACACCCCGTGTGGCGGGGGCGGGATCGTGACCTCCACGGCGGAGAAGGGCCGGGTGGTGGCCGAGGACCGGTGGAGCCTGGTCGCGGTCGCGGGGATGCTGTCCTTCGTGGCGATGCTCGACATGAACATCGTCAACATCGCGCTCGCCGACCTCGCCCACGGCTTCCAGGTCTCCGCCCGGACCGCGCAGTGGGCCGTCCTCGGCTACCAACTGCCGCTCGTGGCCCTGCTGCTGCCCGCCGGGCGCTGGCTCGACCGGGTCGGCACCCGGTCGGCGGTCCTGCTCGCGGTGACCGGCTTCGCGCTGTGCGGCGCCGCCGCTGCCGCCGCACCCTGGGCGGCGTGGCTGATCACGGCCCGCCTCGCCCAGGGCACCTTCGGGGCGGTGCTGTTCGTCCTGATGCCGGTCCTGGCGATGCGTTCGGTCCGACCCGGGCTGCGCGGCCGGGCGATGAGCGTGCCGGCCACCCTCGGCCCGCTCGGCGCCGTCACGGGCCCGGCCCTCGGCGGTCTCCTGCTGGACCACCTCGGGTGGCGGGCGATCTTCCTCGTCAAGCTGCCCGTCTGCCTCGCCGCCTGGATCATCGCCCGTCGCCACGCGCCGCCCGGCGGCACCCTGCGGGCGCCCGACAGGGCCTCGCTCGCCGACGCCGGGCTCATCGGCGGCGCGGTGGCGGCCCTGCTGCTCGCCCTCACCCTCTCCCCCGGATCCCCCTGGTGGCTGCTGCTGGCCGCACCGGCCGCGCCGCTGGCCGCCTGGTGGCTGAGACGACCCGGCGGACGGCCCGTCCGGTCCCTGCTGCGTGCTTCCGGGGCGGCCGGGGTCACCACCGCCGTCCTCTCCGTAGCGGCGGCGTTCGCCGCCATGCAGTACCTCCTCGCGCTGCACCTGCAGCGCGAGGAGGGGTTCAGCGCCACGGCCACCGGGCTGACCGTCCTGTGCTTCCCGCTCGCCATGGGGCTGACCGGCCCACTCGGCGGGCGCCTCGCCGACCGCCTGGGGGCCCGCCCCGTCGCCGTCACGGGTGCGAGCGCCACCGCGCTGGGCCTGCTGCTGCTCGCCCCCGTCGGGGACGGCTGGTCCCTGCCCGACATCGCCTGGCGCCTCGCCCTGGCCGGTACCGGCATGGGCCTGTACGGAGGCCCCACCCAGATCCTGGTGATGACGGCGGCGCCGCCGACCGCGATGGCCACCGCGGGCTCCACCGTCCAGCTGGCCCGCAGCCTCGGCTTCACCCTCGGCCCCGCCCTCGCCACCACCGCATGCGGCCTGGGCGGCGCCGGACCCGGTGGTGTCCGCGCGGGCCTCGCCCTCGCCGCCGCGGCCGCCTGCCTCGCCGTTCCCCTGCTCGCCCTCCACGGCCGGCGCCCCGCCCGAGGCCGCTGACCCCACCGCCCACCCCTCATCCCAAGGAGCGCACGCGTATGTGCGGAATCACCGGCTGGGTGTCCTTCCACCAGGACGTCCGCCCCGGCGCGCCCGTCATCGAGGCGATGACCGCCACCCTGGCCCGCCGCGGCCCCGACGCCGGCGGCGTCTGGCTCGGTGCCCACGCCGCCCTCGGCCACCGCCGGCTGTCCGTGATCGACCTCGTCGGCGGCGCCCAGCCCATGACCGACCGCCCCGGCCACCCTCAGGTGGTGCTCACCTACAGCGGCGAGGTCTACAACCACCACCGGCTGCGCACCGAACTGCGTGGCAGAGGGCACCACTTCGCCACCTGCAGCGACACCGAGGTCGTGCTGCGCGCCTACCAGGAGTGGGGCGACCGGCTGGTCGACCACCTGGAGGGCATGTACGCCTTCGCGATCTGGGACGAGCGGCGCGAGCGGCTGCTGCTCGTCCGCGACCGGCTCGGCGTCAAGCCGCTGTATTGGGCGCCGGTGGACGGCGGCCTCGCCTTCGGTTCCGAGCCCAAGGCCCTGTTCGCCCACCCGGACATCAGCCCGCGCGTGGATGCCGACGGCCTGCGCGAGGCCTACAGCCTGCTGTTCAACACCGGCCCCACCGTCTGGGCGGGGGTGCGCGAGGTCCAGCCCGGTGGCCTGCTCGTCCTCGACCGCGACGGGATCCGCGAGAGCCCGTACTGGCGGCTTCAGGCCGGCCCGCACACCGACGACCGGAACGCCACCGTCGAGCACGTCCGCTCCCTGGTCGACCGGGCCGCGCGAGCGCAGCTGGAGGCGGACGTCCCCCTGTGCAGCCTGCTCTCCGGCGGCCTGGACTCCACCGTCGTGACCGCCCTGATCGCCGACGAGCTGCGGCGCACCGAGGGCCCGCAGGCCCGCCTGCGCTCCTACGCCGTCGACTACAGCGACCAGGCCGAACAGTTCACCGGCGATGTGCTGCGCACCGGCCACGACACCCCGTTCGCCGCCGAGGCCGGGGCGTTCATCGGCACCGACCACTCCACCGTCGTCCTCGACCCGCGCGCCCTGCTGGATCCGGAGCACCGCCGGGCCGTGGTCGCCGCCCGGGACTCACCCATCGGCGTCGGCGACATGGACACCTCCCTCTACCTGCTGTTCGGCGAGATCCGCCGGCACTCCACCGTCGCCCTGTCCGGCGAGGCGGCGGACGAGGTCTTCGGCGGCTACCCCTGGTTCCACAACCCCCAGGCCCTCGCCGCGCGGACGTTCCCCTGGCTGCTGGTGACCGGCGACGAGGCCGCCATGCCCCTCGACCCGGACCTCGCCCGGACCCTGCGCATCGGCGAGTTCCGCGACGACACCTACCGCGACGCGCTCGCCGCCGTCCCCCACCTGGACGGAGAGGACGCCGTCGAGCACCGCCAGCGCGAGATGCAGCACCTGTCCCTGACCCGCTGGCTGCGCCAACTGCTGCATCGCAAGGACAGGTTGAGCATGGCCCAGGGCCTGGAGGTGCGCGTCCCCTACTGCGACCACCGCCTCGTCGAGTACGCCTTCAACACCCCGTGGGCACTGAAGAGCCACGACGGCCGGGAGAAGAGCCTGCTGCGCGCGACCGGCCGGGGCATCGTCCCCGAGTCGGTGCTGTGGCGGCCCAAGAACCACTACCCCGCCACGCACCACCCCGACTACAACCGCGGACTCAAGGATCTCGCCCGCGAAGCCCTGGACGCACCGCATGTGCGCGACATCGCCGACGAGGGCGTCATCAAGACCACCCTCGACACCCCCGCCGACCGGCTCCAGTGGGGCCACCGGCTGCGCCTGGAGCGGGTGGTGGACCTCGCGCTGTGGCTCGACCACCACCGTCCGGCGCTCTCCCTCTGACATCCGGCCTCCCCGCCCCGAAGGAACCCGTATGACCGTCCCCGACCAGAACCATGCCCCCGCCGCGGCCCGCTGCCCCGTCACCGGCGCCACCGCCACCGCCACCGCCGACGAGCCGATACCGCTCCACGGGACCGCTTACAAGAGCGACCCCTACGACCTCTACCGGCAGATGCGCGACGCCGGGCCCGTCCACCGGGTGCGCTTCCCCTCCGGGATCGCCGCCTGGCTCGTCACCGGCTACGAGGCCGCCCACCAGGCCCTGAACGACCCCCGGCTCGGCAAGAACCACGCGCTGGGCAACGACAACTGGCGGGCGCTGGCCTCGATCATGCCCGAGCCCCAGCACTCGCAGCTCCAGGTGCACCTGCTGCACCAGGACCCGCCCAAGCACACCGACATGCGGCGACTCGTCCTGGACGCCTTCGCACCGCGCCGCATCGAGGCCCTGCGCCCGCGCTTCCAGCAGCTCGCCGACGCGCTCGTGGACGCCCTGCCGCACGAGGGCGGTGCCGACCTCGTCCAGGGCTTCGCCGCGCACTACCCCTTCCAGGTCCTCGCCGAGGTCATCGGCCTGCCCGCGGAACTCGCGGCCCGCTTCGACCGCGACTGGGGCAAGGTCGTCCAGCCCGTCGGCCCGCACGACCCCGGCCGCCCCGCCTACGAAGGCCGGCTGCGCTCCCTGCAGACGTACATCGCCGACGTCGTCGCCCACAAGCGCGAGCACGGGGAGGACGACCTCCTCTCCCGCCTGGTCGCCGCCAGGGACCGTGGGGAGCTCAGCCAGGAGGAACTCGACTCGATGATCTTCCAGCTCCTGGTCGCCGGCCAGGAGCCCGTCACCAACCAGATCAGCACCATGCTGATCACCCTGCTACGCCACCCCGACCAGCTCGCCCGGCTGCGCGACACTCCCGGGCTGCTGCCCCGAGCGATCGAGGAACTCCTGCGCTACGACAGCGCGTTCGAGCTGACCACCTGGCGGTTCTTCGCCGAGGACAGCGACCTGCACGGCACCCGCATCCCGGCCGGCGACTCCGTGATCGTCTCGCTGTGCGCCGCCAACCGCGACGGGCGGCAGTTCCCCGACTCCGACACCCTCGACCTGGAGCGCAGCCCCAACTCCCACCTCGCCTTCGGTCACGGCATCCACTTCTGCCCCGGCGCCGCCCTCGCCCGCGCCGAACTCCAGACCGCCCTCGCCACCCTGCTGCGGCGTCTGCCCGGCCTGCGGCCGGCGGGCGACCTCGACGAACTGGCGTGGATCCCCGCGGTCCTCGCCCGCGGGGTCAACAGCCTGCCCGTCGCCTACGACAGGCGCAGCTGATCCAGCAGCGCCTCTGAACCCCTGAGCCCGTCCGCCCGGGCGCCCCGGCACCGCCACCGCCGGGGCGCCATTCCGCCAAGCCCCTGCGGAGGAGAAGCATGCCGCCCACCGGCACCGTCACGCCGAACACGCCGGCCGTCGAGCAGACCTGCGCCGCCGTCCTGGAACTGCTCCTGCCCCACCGCCGCGCCGCCGACCCCGACACCCCGGCTCCCGTCGACGCCTTCCCCGAACAACTGTGCCAGATCGCCGATTTCGTCGAGGCAGGCGACCCGATCGTCTTCACCCTCCCCGGATTCCCCTGCAAGTCCCCGAGTCCCGCCAAGGTCCTCGGCCACCTCCCGGACGAAGGGGAGCGCCTCTCCCTCACCTTCCTCAACGACCTGTGCGAAGCCGTCCGCGGCGTGTACCCGCCCGGTGCGCGGATGGAGATCTGCTCCGACGGGCACATCTTCGGGGACCTGATCCGCGTCCCCGACGCTCACATCGACGCGTACTCCGACGAGCTGGCCGCCGTGATCCGCCGCGAACACCTGCACCACCTCTCGGTGTTCGACCTGCGCGATGTCCTCGGCGACCTCCCCCACGACGAGAAGCGCGCCCGTGTCCACGCGAGGTACGCCCCCACCGTCGAGGAGCTGCGGGCCGAGGTGAAGGCCGACGACGGCACCCTCGCGCTCTACCGGGGCATCACCCGCTTCCTCATCGAGGACACCGCGGACTTCACCGGCACCAGATCGGCTCTCCAGCGCGAGTGCAGACAGCGGGCCTACGGCGTCATCCAGCGCAGCCGGGCGTGGGGCGACCTGATCGCCGAGCACCACCCCCGGACCGTCCGCCTGTCCATCCACCCCCAGCGGCGCGGCACCGCCAAGTTCGGCATCCGGCTGCTCGACGCCGAGGACGCCTGGACCACCCCCTGGCACTCCGCCGTCCTGCACCGGCGCGACGGCGGCTGGGAGTTGATGCGGCGCAGCGACGCCGAGCGGCTCGGCCGCGTCGTCCTGCGCGACGGCCGACCGAGCCACTTCGAGACCGCTTAGACCGACCGGAGGTCCGGTGCCCGGCACGAGCGGGCGCCGGGCCGCCTGGCCTGGCTCATCGCCGCGCGGTCCGCGGGGGGCACCGCTTGCCTCCACCCAGGCGTCAGGCCGACCCCGCCGCCGCCCGGCCCATCAGCGAGGCGGGGGTGTGATGGTCGAAGGCGATCAGCGGGTCGCCGGTGAGCGGGTGCTCCACCACCGCCGCGCGGACCCCGAACACCGTCGCCAGGAGTTCGGGGGTGAGCACCTCGCGGGGTGTGCCGGAAGCGACCACCGCGCCCTGGTGCAGGACGTGCAGGCGGTCGCAGAGCGAGGCGGCGGCGTTGAGGTCGTGCAGCGAGATCAGGGTGGTGCGGCGCTGTTCCCTCAGCAGGGCGAGGAGTTCGACCTGGTGCTGCACGTCGAGGTGGTTGGTGGGCTCGTCCAGCACGAGGACGTCCGGTTGTTGGGCGAACGCCCTGGCGAGCAGGACCCGCTGGCGCTCGCCGCCGGACAGCGCGGCGAAGCCGCGGTGTCCGTACTCCGGGAGACCCACCTGCCGGAGAGCCGCGGCGACCGCCTCCCGGTCGAGGTCGTCGTCCCCGGCGAAGGCCCGTTTGTACGGGGAGCGGCCCATCGCCACCACCTCCCGGACGGTGAACTCGAAGTCGCTGCCGCGTTCCTGGGGGAGCGCCGCGATGTGGCGGGCCGCCTCGGGAGCGGTCATGGCGCGTACGTCCCGATCAGCCAGCATCACCCGGCCCGCCCGGGGCTTCAGGTGCCGGTAGACCGTGCGGAGCAGGGTGGATTTTCCGCTGCCGTTGGGGCCGACGAGTCCGGCGATCTCGCCCTCGGCGGCGATCAGGTGGATGCCGGAGAGGATGTCGCGGCCGGAGAGGGTGACGGTGACGTCGTCGATGGTGATTCTCATCCGCGTTCCAGTCGTCGGTCGAGCAGGTAGAGCAGGACGGGGGCGCCGAGCAGTGCGGTGACGACGCCGATCGGGAGCTCCTGGGTGTCGAGAGCGGTGCGGGCGACGGTGTCGACGACGACCAGGAGGACGGCGCCGGCGAGGGCGGAGACGGGGAGCAGGCGGCGGTGGTCGCCGCCGACCAGCAGGCGGCAGACGTGCGGGACGAGCAGGCCGACGAAGCCGATCGCGCCGGAGACGGCGACGAGCACGCCGGTGAGCAGGCTGGTGACGGCGAACAGTTCGCGGCGCAGGCGGGTGACGTCGACGCCGAGTCCGGCGGCGGTCTCGTCGCCCATCAGCAGGGCGTTGAGGGAGCGGGCCCGGGCCTGGAGCGCGAGCAGGGCGAGGCCGACCGCGGCCGACGGAAGGGCGAGCTGGCTCCAGGTGGCGCCGTCGAGGCTGCCCATCAGCCAGAACAGGACGCCGCGGGTCTGCTGCTCGTCGCCGGCCTGCAGGACGAGGAAGCTGGTGAAGCCGGAGAGGAACTGTCCGATGCCGACCCCGGCGAGGACGAGTCGCAGCGGGGAGAAGCCGCCGCCTCGGCGGGCCATGGCCCAGACCAGGGCGAAGGAGGCGAGGGCTCCGGCGAAGGCGGCGGCGGAGACGCCGAAGCCCAGGCCGGTGCCGATGCCGACCCCGAGGACGATCACGGCGACGGCGCCGAGGGACGCACCGGAGGAGATGCCGAGCAGGTACGGGTCGGCGAGCGGGTTGCGCACCATGGCCTGGACGGCGGTGCCGACCAGGCCGAGGCCCGCGCCGACGACGGCCGCCAGCAGGGCGCGGGGGGCACGCAGCTGCCAGACGATCAGGTCGCGGGTTCCGGGCTCGGGTGCGGCGCCGGTGAGCCGGCGGCCGACGACGGTCCAGACCTCGCCGACGGGGATGTCCACGGCGCCGAGTGAGACGGCCAGGGTCAGGGCGGCGACGAGGGCGGCGCCGAGTGCCGTCGCGACGGCGCCGGCCCGTACGGTGCGCACGGGCAGGCGGTCGACGGCCGCGGGGGGTGCGGCCGTCATCTACTGCCCGTCCTTGACCAGGTCCGGGTGGACGGTGCGGGCGATCTGCTGCACGGTGTCGGCGTTCCGGGTGCCGGCGATGGTGGTCACCTCGGAGCCGATCCGCAGGAAGTGGCCTTCCTGGACGGCCTTGAGGCCCTTGGTGGCGGGGAACTCGCGCAGGAACTTCTCGGCCTCGTCGAAGGCCTTCGTGTTCTCGGCCTCGCTGCCCTTGTTGCGCACGCCGAGCTGGATCCAGTCGGGGTTCCTTCCGACGACCTCCTCCCAGGAGACGGGCTTGAAGTCGCCGTCGCAGTCGGCGAACACGTTGCGGGCGCCGGCCAGGGTGATCACGGCGTTGGCGACCTGCTTCCCGCAGACGGCGATCGGCTGCTTGGTGCCGGCGTCGAAGTCGAAGAAGAAGTAACCGGGCCGCTTGTCGGCGGCGATGCCCGCGACGGCCGTCTTGACGGCGCCGGCCGTCTTCTCCATGCCGGCCACGAGCTCGTCGGCCTTGGCGGAGGTGCCGGTGACCTGGCCGAGGCGCATGATGTCGGCCTCGACCCCGGAGAGGTCCTGCTGGGGACCCTGGGCCATCGCCGCGCAGGCGGTGGAGTGCAGGAAGACGCGCTTGATCCCGGCGGCCCGGTACTCCTGGTCGGTCGGGGTGCTTCCCATGCCGCCGCCCATGCCGCCCATGTCGGCGAAGGTCTCGACGTACAGGTCGGCGCCGGAGCCGAGGAGCTTCTCCTTGGGGATCACCATGTCCCCGAGGACCGGCACCTTGGCGCCCTGGTCGGCGACGGCGGCCGGAAGGCTGCCCTTGCCGGGCGGGAAGCCGGTGCCGATCACCCTGTCACCGACGCCCAGCTGCAGCAGCATCTCCAGGCTGGACGCGTTGCTGGTGACGATCTTCTTCGGGGCCGCGTCGAAGACCGTCTCCTTGCCGGCGCAGTCCGTGACCTTGACGGGGAACGCGGCAGCCGCGGCCGGGGCGGTCGGCGCGGCCGGGCTCGCGTCGCCGGATGTGGCGCCGGATGTGGCGCCGCCGTCGCTGCCACAGCCGGTGGCGAGCAGGGCGACCGCGGCAGCCACGCCGCACAACACGCGAGAACGCATGGAACTCTCCTGGGAAATCCGGGTGTACGGGCCCGCCACTGCGGGCTCGGCCAGTAGTCGTCCGGATCACGGGTGGAGTTCCCGCGGATCCCCGGAATTCTCTTTGCCGGCCCCTGACCCGCGCTCTCAGGTCCCTCGTGCATGACGGGGCGCCGTCATCAGCCCCGATGTCCGCCCGAGAAGCCATTCCGGCAGCATCCCCTGGGAGAGCCCGCCACGCACCGTCAGCGCACCCGCGCCCGACGGGCGGTCCGTTGCCGGGGCTCCTCACCGTGGAGGCGGCGTCTCAGTGCGCCGGCTGCCATCCGAGCGCGGGAGCGAGGCCGGTGGCGATGTCGGTGAGGATCCGCACGTAGTCCTCGTGGTCGAAGGTGAACGGCAGCGCGAAGACGACCTCGTCCACCTCCCGGAACGCGGCGTGGGCGTAGAGCCGTTCGGCGATCTCGGCGGACGTCCCGATCAGGTCCGGCGCGAACACCGTCCGCGCGGGTCCCTGCGGAGCAGCGGTGCGCGGCGTCCGGTTCCGCACGTACTCCCGGTACTTGGCACGCTGCTGCGCCGACGCACCGTCGGTGGGGATGACGACCAATCCTGGGAGGCTCGGGCACGCCCGCCCTCGGGGTGGCGGGCACGGAAGGCGGCGATCTGCGAGCGCTGGATCTCGGCGAAGTCCTCCGACTCCTCCACCCGCACCACGTTGCTGGTCAGCAGGCTCAGTCCCTGCTCACCCGCCCACCGCGCCGAGCGCAGGCTCCCGCCGCCGTACCACATGCGGCCTGCCAGGCCGGGCGAGACGATCGCCGCCGCCGTTCCCGACCCGGGCGACCGACTGGACTTCGAGGCCCTGGACCGACCGCTTGCGGGCGTCACCTTCGACTCGGCGGAGCAGTTCCAGAAGCACCTGCGCGACCACATCGCCCGCGACGTGGAACGGCGTGCCGACCCCGCACACGGCGCCGATCTGGGCGCCTTCCTGGCACTGCTCTCGCTGTTCGGCCAACTGCCCCGGGTGGCCGCCTCCGGCCGGCTCGCCGCCCGCTCGATCGGCGAGGACCTGGACGGCTGGTGGTCGGGGTTCTTCGACTTCCTCGCCTCCGGGCCGCCCGCCTTCCGTCTCCACCAGTTGCTCGCGCTGTCCGAGGCGGGAGTGGTGCACTTCCTCGGCGCCGACCTCCACGTGAGGGCCGACGAGGCGACCGGCGCCTTCCGAGCCTCGAACCCGACCGTGCCCGGCCACGTGGTGGAAGCCACCGCCCTGGTCGACAGCCACCTGCCCAGGCACACGGTCGGCCGCTCCGACGACCCCGTGCTGCGCGGTCTCCACCGGTCGGGTGAGATCGCCGAGGACGTGGTGACCGACGGGACGGGGACACACCGTTCGGGCTTGGTCGCCGTCTCCCCCTCCGACGGCCGGATCCTCGACCCCACGCTGGGCGGTGCCCCGCATCCCCGCCGCCTCGCCCTCGGTCCGCACACCAACGCCCGTGCCTACGCGGCCTTCGCCAGGCCCCGCACAACGCACCGGCGTTCCGCCAGAACGACGCCGCCGCCCGTACGATCCTGCGAAGTCTGGCCGGGATCCCGATTCCGGCACCGGACCGAGCAGCCGAACGCGAAGGGCACCGGCCATCCGCCTGAACACCCGCCCATCCGTGACCGTGACCGACCTGCCCCCTCGGCACGGATGGTCGGCGGGTCGGCGGGTCGGCGGTGCAGGACGACCGGACCGGTGCCGCGGTGGGCGCCGTCGGCGACGACGGTGGTGTCCGTCGGCGAACGGGCGGGTCCGAGGCCCGGCGAGGCCGCAGTATGGAGAGGTGGGCGGCTTCGACGGCCGGTGTCGGGCCGCCGGGCGGACTGCCCAAGGAGGAACGATGGCGGCGAACGAGGCTCCGGCTCCGGTGGTCTCGGCGGAGGCCGAAGCACGCACCGAGCTGTTGAAGGCGATCAGCGCGGAGATCCGGGCGCTGGACCGGTACAGCGGCCAGCACCACCGTGCCCTGGTGGAGCTGGCCCACGCGTACGCGCTGGTCACCGGCGGTGTCGGGGCTCCGGCCACCTCCAGCCCGGAACAGCGGCTGTAGCCGGGCCGGCGGCAACACGGTGGTGCACGACCCCGGTGATCCGGGAGACGAGCAGCGGTTGCTGAGCTCGGCGTTCACGGGGCTGGCAGCCGGGCTGCTCCTACTCGACGCGGGCGGACGGATCCTGGCCGCCAACCCGCGGGCCGTGGAACTGCTGGGCCGCCCGGCGATCGCGATGGTGGGAGCGGACGCCCACGAGTTGCTGCACCGGGACCCCGGCGGTGCCGCGATTCCGCGCTCCCGGTGCCTGCTGCTGGCGGTCGCCGAACACGGGCGGCCGGCCTGGGGCGAGAGCGACGCCTTCCTGACCGGTGACGGCAGGGCTCTGCCGGTGCGCTGGTCGGCGGCGCCCGTCGTGCGCGAGGGGCGGACGGTGGGCCTGGCGGTGTTGTTCGCCGATGTCGCGGGGAGCAGTGCGCCCGTCGGCCGCGAGGCCGCCCGGGTGGACCACCTGGAGGATCTGACCGAGCGGCTGACCCTGGTCGGCGAGATCACCGAGGTGCTCTCCGAGACGCTGGACGTCGAGGTGGCGGTGGACCGGCTCGGCCCGCTGATCGTCCCCCAGCTGGCCGACTGGGTGGCCGTGGATCTACGGACTCCCGACGGCGACGTCCGCCGTGTCGCCGTCCTCGGCCCGGAGGGGCGGGCCTCCGTCCTGGAGGCATGGCGGGGCACCCTGCCATCGCCGACGGCTCTCTCGAATTCCGCCCTGGTCCGGGTGCTGCACGGTGCCGAGCCCCAGCTGCTCGGCATCCGGGAGATAGCCGAACCACCCGATGCCCCTCTCGCGGCCGTGCAGACGGGGTTCCTGCGCGCCCTGGGCGCGACCTCGGCAGCCGTCGTCCCGCTGACCAGCGTCCGCGAGACCACCGGGGCGATCACGGCGGTGCGCACCGGTCCGGACCAGCCCTTCACCGCGAGCGAGCTCGCCCTGCTCGCCGACATCGGCCACCGGGCCGGCATGGCCATCGACAACGCCCGCCTGTTCGGCGAGCAGCGCGACATCGCGACCGCCATGCAGCACCACCTGCTCACCGAGCTTCCCCGCGGCCCGAAACTGCAGCTGGCCGCCCGCTACCAACCCGCACCGGCCGGTTCGCGGGTCGGCGGCGACTGGTACGACGCCTTTCCGCTGAGAGGGGGCGCGACCGCGCTGGTGATCGGCGACGTGGTCGGACACGACCTCCAGGCCGCCGCCCGGATGGCCCAGCTCCGCAACATTCTGCGGGCCCTGGCCTGGGACCGGCAGGAGGCGCCCGCCGCCGTCGTCGCACGGCTCGACGACGCCATGACGGGCCTGACCGACGTGCCCATGGCCACGATGATCCTCGCCTATGTCGAGGGGTCCCCGGACGGGCCGTGGCGCCTGCGGTGGACGAACGCCGGGCACCCCCCACCGCTCCTGCTGCCCGCGGCCGGAACACCGCCCTCCGGCGAGGCGCACTACCTGGACGCCGGCCAGGGACTCGTCCTCGGAGCGGGCGGCGACCCCGAGCGTGCGGACGGAGTGGCGGCCCTGCCGGCCGGCTCGACACTGCTGCTGTTCACGGACGGGCTCGTGGAGGTCCCGGGCACCGATATCGGGGCCCGACTGGAAGGGCTGCGCCGTCACGCCGCCGCCGTGGTCGGGCGCCCGCTGGAGGAGTTCTGCGACCTGGTCCTGCGGGCCGTACCACCCGGCAGCACCGACGACACGGCCCTTCTCGCGCTCCGGATACCGGCAGGCTGAGCGTCGTCCCCCGGAGGGCGCGCCCGCTCGGCCCGGAGCGGCCACGCCTCCCCGACCGACCGCTCCGGCCCCGCTGCGCTGTCAGCGGCTCGGCACCTCGGCGTGCTCGGCCCTCCCCGGGTCCGCCGCGAGAGCGCGGCGGACCTTCTGGGCAGTGGGGCGGGTCAGCCTCGGTAGGGAGTGGCGACGTCAACGACCCAGGTCACACCGAAGCGGTCGGTGAGCATGCCGTACAGCGGTGCCCACGGCGCGGCCTCCAGGGGCCGCACCACCGTCGAGCCGTGCGACAGCTTCTGCCACAGGGCGCTGATCTCGTCGGCGTCCTCGCCGCGTACGGAGACGAAGAACGGGTTGTCGCCCTGGTCCCAGGCCAACGGGGAGGGCACGTCGTAGGCCATGACGTGGAAGCCGTCGTCCGCGACGACCTCGCCCCACATCACCCAGTCCGCCTCGCTCTCGTTCTGAACGTTGCCGGCGTCCTGGTAGGTGACGACGACGGTGCGCCCGCCGAACACCGACTGGTAGAAGGCCAGCGCCTCACGCGCGGCGCCCCGGAAGTTCAGGTGGGTGGTGGTCGTGACAGCCATGAGCTGCTCCTTGCCTTCGGTCCGTTCGGGTGTGTGCGCCGCCGCGGGGAGGCCCGGGCGCGGCGCAGCCACCGTCACCGGGAGCGGCGCTCCGTCGGTGGCTCGGATCCCACCATCACAGAGGTAGCGGACAGGCTGTGTCCGGTACTTTCGGCAGAATGACCGGTGTGCAGAAAACGTCTTCGCGGCTGCTCACGCTGCTCTCGTTGCTCCAGACGCGCCGCGACTGGTCGGGCGACGACCTTGCCGACCGCCTCGACGTCACCGCGCGCACGGTTCGCCGCGACATCGACCGGTTGCGGGAACTCGGCTACCCGATCCTGACGTTCAAAGGACCTGCCGGCGGCTACCGGCTGGATGCCGGCTCTCACCTGCCTCCCCTGCCGTTCGACGACGACCAGGCCGTCGCCCTGGCCCTCGCCCTGCAGAGCGCCGCCACCAGCACCACCATCGGCCAGGACGCGTCACGCGCCCTGGCCACCGTCCGCCAGGTCATGCCGCCCCGGCTGCGCCACCGGATCGACCTGCTCCGCGTCACTGCCGTCCGGCCGCCCGAGAACGACGACGCAGCGCCGGCCGACTCCCGGATCCTCATCGACCTGGGCAACGTCATCCACACCCACGCCGAGCTCCGCTTCGACTACGGGCACGACCGCGCCACCGAGCACCCCCGCCGAACACAACCCCACCACCTGATCACCTGGCGCGGCCACTGGTACCTCCTGGCCTGGGACCTGGACCGCGAGGACTGGCGGACATTCCGCGTCGACCGGATCCGGCCCCGCACCCCCACCGGCCCTCGGTTCACCCCGCGCGAGGTCCCCGGAGGTGACGTCTCCGCCTACGTCACCGGACGATTCCGCGGCACCGACGGCACCCACACCGACTGGCCCTGCCACGGCGAAGTCATCCTCGGCCTCCCCGCCACCGCCGTCGCCCCCTTCGCCCAGGACGGCACCGTCGAAGCACTCGGACCCGCCCGATGCCGCCTCACCCTCGGCTCCTGGTCGTGGACCGGCCTGGCCGCCGCCCTCGGCCGTTTCGACACCGACATCGAAGTCATCGGCCCACGCGAGCTCAACGACGCGTTCGCGCAGCTCGCCACCCGCTACGCCAACGCCGCCCGCACCACCACCTCGCCCTGACCCCCCGGCAACCCGCCCCCCGCTCGCCGCTCGCCGCTGACGGGGCAACCGGCAGGCCCACGGCCCGGTCCGACGCGCCCTCCCCCGGCGTGGGGTCACCGCGAGAAAAATAGATTCGCTACGAACCATTCTCTCGCCGCCCCGTTACGGTGAGGCGCATGGCTGACAGTGTCAGGATCTCCGAACGGCTCGCGCTGCCACCGGATTCGGATACCCCGATCATCGCCGCGGCGCGGCGCCGGGACGAGTACGCCGTCCATGTCTGCCGCAGCGAGGCCGGCGCCCTGGCGCGTCTGTGCCCGGAGATCGGCGGCCGGCGGGTGGCGCTGATCACCGACGACTCGGTGGCCCACCTGCATGCCCGCCGGCTCGCCGGCCGGCTGACGGAGGCGGGGCTGGACGTCGGGATGACCTCCTTCCCCGCCGGGGAGAGCAGCAAGTGCCTGGACACGGCGGCCCGACTGCTGGACTGGCTGGCGGGAAGTTCCCTGGCGCGCCGGGACGTGGTGCTGGCGGTCGGCGGCGGCGTGGTGATCGACACCGTCGGCTGGGTGGCGAGCGCGTACATGCGGGGCGTGCCGTACATCAACGTGCCCACCACGTTGCTGGCGCACGTGGACGCGGCGCTCGGCGGGAAGGTCGCGGTCGACCACTCCTCCGCGAAGAACCTGATCGGGGCGTTCTACCAGCCGGCGGCCGTGGTCTCCAACGTCGGCTACCTGCGCACCCTCGACCGGCGCCATCTGCGGGCCGGGCTCGCCGAGGCGGTGAAGAAGGGGGTCATCGCCTCGCCGGAACTGTTCGCCCTGATCGAGCGGCGGCACGCCGACATCCTCGCCGCCGATCCCGCGGCGACCGCCCGGCTGGTGCACGGCGCGAGTGTGATCAAGTGTCAGCTGATCGCCAAGGACCCGTACGAGGAGGACCTCAGGCGACCGCTGAACTTCGGTCACACCATCGGCCACGCCGTGGAGACGGTGGCCGGCTACGAGCACGTCCTGCACGGCGAGGCGGTCGCGTTCGGGATGGCCTGCGCGTCCCGGATCGCAGAGCGCCGCGGGCTGCTGGACGCCGCGCTGCTGCGCCGGATCCTCGGGCTGCTCCGCGAGATCGGGCTGCCCGTCCATCTCGCCGACCTGCCCGCGCGGGTGGATCCGGTCGAGACCCTGCACGCCCTGGGGCAGATCCGCAAGATCAGGGACGGCCGCCTGCGGTTCGTCCTGCCGGTGGAACTCGGCGCGACGGTGATCGCCGACGACGTGACCGACGAGGAGATCCACGCGGCGGTGACCGCCCGGGAGGGCGAGCCGGGGGACACGGATGGCTGAGGTGGACGTCCTGGTGGTGGGCGGGGTGGGGGTGGACACCATCGTCCGGGTGCCCCGGCTGCCGCTGCCCGAGCGGGAGACCATCCGGGTGCCGCCGATCGAGCGGTACGTCGGGCACACCGGCAACGGGGTGGCGCTGGGCTGCCACCATCTCGGTCTGCGCACCCACTTCACCGATGTGATCGGCGACGATCCGGAGGGCGACCTGGTGCTGGACCACTACGCCCGGGCGGGTCTCCCCTTCGAGTACCGGCTGCATCCGAGCGGGACCCGGCGCTCCGTCAATCTGGTGGACCCGCAGGGGGCGCGGATCTCGCTCTACGACGGCCGTCATCCGGCCGGCCTGACCGTGGACCCCGATCTCTACCGCGGCGCGCTGCTCCGCAGCCGCCACGTCCACGTGTCGCTGATCGACTGGGCGCGGCACGCCCTGGCGGACGCCGTCGCCGCCGGACTGTCCACCTCCACCGACCTGCACAACTGGGACGGCCGGGAGGAGTACCGGCAGGACTTCGCGTACGGCGCCGACCTGGTGTTCCTGTCCGCCGGCAGGATCGGCGGCCGGATCGAGGAGGTCGGCGAGTCCGTCCTCCGCCGGGGCCGGGCCCGGGCGGTGGTGGTGATGGCGGGTGGCGAGGGCAGTCATCTCCTGGTGCCCGGGCAGCCGTTGCGGCACGTCCCGCCGGTCGCCGTGCCGGCCTCGGAGGTGGTCGACACCAACGGGGCCGGCGACAGCTTCGTGGCCGGCTTCCTCTACGCCTGGCTGGCCGGGCGGGACTGGTGGACCTGTGCGCGGGCCGGTTCGCTGGCCGGGGCGCACGCCGTCCGCCGGGCCGGCACCCACACCTCGTTCATCGACGCTCGGGAGTTGGACCGTGGCCTGGCCGCGGAGGGCTGACCGGCAGTCCCTCCCGGTCGGAGGCGACGCGCTCGTCCGCGAGCACCACGGTGTCGCGCACGGTGACCCCGCGGGCGACGATCGCCCCGGGCAGGACCACCGACCCCAGGACGCGGGCGCCCGCCTCGATCCGGCAGCCGGGGTGCAGCACGCTCCGTTCGACCACCGCGCCCGCCGGGACGTCCGCACCCAGCAGGCTGGCCCGCTCGGGCGCGAACCGCGGCCCGGCGCCCGCGAGGGTGCGGGGCAGCGCGCCGGGCGGGATCGGGTGGGGCCGCTCCAGCAGCTTCAACTGCTCGGTGCGGTACCGGTCGACGGTGCCGATGTCGGCCCAGTAGCCCTCGACGGGGTAGGCGTGCACGGGACGGCCCTGCCGGATCATCTCGGGCAGGACGTCGCGGCTGATGTCGTGCTGCCAGCCGTCCTCGCCGCGGGCCGTCAGGTCGGCGAGCACCTCCCGCAGGGCGTCGATCCTCAGCAGGCAGAACGCGGTGAACACCAGATCGGAGGTGGGGTGCTCGGGTTTCTCCACCAGGGCGCGCACCCGCAGGTCCCGGTCCGTCTCGACCATGCCGAACAGCGGGACGTAGCGCCGCTCGACGCGCTGGACGCCGATCGTGGCCTGGGCACCGCGGGCACGGTGCGCGGCGGCCATCGGCCGGTAGTCGAAGTCGTAGACGTGGTCGGCGTGCTGGACGAGCAGGTCGGCGGCGCCGGGGGCGAAGAGGTACTCGGCGTTGGCCAGCAGGGCGTCGGCGGTGCCGCGTTCGGCGGGGCGCTCGGGCAGCACGGTTCCCGGACCGGGCGCGGGGCCGGCGCGCAGCAGCCGGTCGTGCGGTCCGAAGTGGAGCCTGGTGCCGGGCCGGTCGTCCCAGTGCCGGCGCAGGTGGCGGACCAGGTCGGTCTCGCGGTGGAGGGAGAGCAGGACCAGCTCGGGCAGTCCGGAGCGGACGGCGTTCGCCAGGCTGAAGTCGACCAGCCGGCAGGACGCGGCGTAGGGGACGAGCGGTTTGCAGCAGCGGGCGGTCAGCGGCCCCATCCGTTCACCCAGGCCGCCGGCCAGCAGGGCGCCCCGGACGCCCCGGAGGCCGGCCGGGTCACCGGCGCCGTCGGGGCTCACCATCACCATGTCCGGCCCCGGGCCGGCGCCGAGGGGAGGAGTCCTCGCAGCACCGCCAGCGAGGTGGCCGCCCCCTGTTCGGTGGGAAGCAGGGCGTCCTCGTGTTCCACGTAGATCACTCCCCGGTACTCCTCGTCGAGCAGCGCGGAGACCACCTCGGGCCAGGGCAGGTCCCCCGCGCCGAGCGCCCGGAACCGGATCGCCGGCCCGGGTCCGTACCGCGACCAGCCGTCGCCGCGCGGGTCCTGCGCCCCGGGCCACCGCTGGAGGTCCTTGGCGTGCACGGCGGCGAGGGCGCGGCCCCAGCCCCGGACGGCTCCGACCGGGTCGTGGCCCACGGCGGCCAGGTTCGCCGGGTCCAGGCACAGCCGCACGCCGGGGACGGCGGCGAGCAGCGCCCGGGCGCTGGCCGGGTCGTAGACCACCTGCTTCGGATGCGGTTCCACGAGGACCTCCACGTCGAGGCGCGCG
Source organism: Kitasatospora sp. HUAS MG31 (assembly GCF_040571325.1). Classification (GTDB taxonomy): domain Bacteria; phylum Actinomycetota; class Actinomycetes; order Streptomycetales; family Streptomycetaceae; genus Kitasatospora; species Kitasatospora camelliae. The sequence continues at coordinate 395,740 of NZ_CP159872.1, forward strand.
GCCTCCTCCAGGACGGGGACGGCGGCCCGCGCCCAGGCGTCGGTGTTGTCCTGCCAGCTGACCTGGCTGCCCCACCAGGACAGCCAGCGGCCGAGGTCGGGGACGCCCAGCATGACCCTCGCCTGCGGTGCCCCGAGTCCGGCGGCCAGTCGGACGGTGCCGAGGGCCGCCCGCAGTCCGTACGCCCGTTTGGCCTCGGCGGGGCCCGCCAGCACGGGGTCGGTGTGCGGGCCGTGCGGGCCGAGCAGCAGCTGGGTGTCGCGGCTGTTGCTGACGCATCCCGCCTCCAGTCCGGCGGCGGCGAGTGCCGAGCGCACCTCCCGGTGGTGGGCCGGGTCGGCGAGCCGGTCGGCGTCGACCAGGCCGAGGTTCCGGTCCGCGGGCAGGTCGACCACCCGCACCCCGGCCCGCTCGGCGGCGCGGAGCGCGCCGTGCAGGCCCTCCGGCGCGAACGCCGCCAGGCACAGCCCGAGGCGGATGGGGCCGCTCTCCATCAGAGCGGCCCTCCGTCGGCCGACGGCCAGGGCGACGGCGGTGCGGGGGCCGGGGCGCTTCGCGGTCGTTCCCCGGTCAGCCGCCGCTGCCAGGCCCAGCGGCCGGCGACGGCGGCGGGCAGGGTGCCGGTGTGGGCGCGGAGCGCGGCCAGGACGGCGGTGGGCGGGTCGGTGACGAGGACGGGCGGCGGGTCGGCGCCGAGTTCCCCGGCGATCCGGCGGCGCAGCGCCTCGGCGAGTTCCGGGCAGCCGGCGAGGACGCCGCCGCCCAGGGCGGCCGACCAGGCGGTGGTGAGCCCGGCCGCGTCCCGGCCGGCCCGGACGCCCCGGAGGAGTTCGCCCAGGGCGCGGTGGACGACGTGGGCGGCGACCTGGTCGCCCTCCAGCCAGCAGCGGCAGACCACGGCCGCCAGGGCGGCGACGGCCGCCTTGGGGAACGGTTCGGCCGCGAGCCGCCGGGCCAGTTCGTCGACCGGGGTGCCCGCGTGCTCGGTGAGTGCCGGGCCGAGCGCGGTGGGCCGGCCGCGCCCGTCGGCCGCGCGGACGGCCGCGCGCAGACCGTCCAGCCCGAGGGCGAAGGCGCTGCCCTCGTCGCTGCCGAGGTACTCGCAGCCGCCGACGGCGACCGGCGGCCGGGTGCCGTCCGCGGCGAGGAAGCCCGAGCCCGTGCCGCAGACCAGGGCCACCCCGCGTCCGGAGAGCGGCGGTGCGAGGAGCAGCGGCACGATGTCGCGGGAGATCACCAGGGTTCCGCCGAGACCGGCGCGCTCGACCCGGGCGGTGAGCCGGTCGAGTTCGTGCTCAGGGGTGTCGGCGGTGAGGGTGGCGGTGGCGAGCCAGCCGGCGGAGGGCGCGGGGCCGAGTCGGCCGGCGACGGTGCGCAGCAGGTCGTCCAGGCCGGCCTCCGCGGCCGTGGCCCCGACGGACGCCGGGTTCACCGAACCGCGTCGCCATCGGGTGCCGTCGTCGAGCAGCGCCGTGGTGCCGCTGCCGCCGGCGTCGATCGCCCAGTACCTCACCGTGGGTCGCCTCCGCGATCACTCTGCGTCGACTGGTGCGGGCTACGCTACCGGGAGCGGCGCGGCGGTTCCTGTCGACGGCGGTGGCGGGACGGCCGCAGCCGGATCTCTCACGGACGGAGCGCCTGTGTGGCGATGGCGAGGCGGCGGCGTGATCGGGCTGCTGGCGGTGGCGGTCAGCTGGGGCCTGTTCTGGGGTGGCTGGGCGGCGCTGCTGCCGGGGATCCAGGAGGAACTCCACCTGTCCGACCGGGAGCTGGGGCTGTCGCTGTTCGCGGTGCCGGCGGCCGCGGTGCCGGCGATGCTGCTGACCGGGCCGTTGGCGCACCGGCTGGGCCGGCACACGCTGCCGCTGGTGACCGGGGTGTTCGGGCTGGGCGTGCTGGTGGTGGGCCTGGCGGGTTCGCGGGCGGCGTTCACGGCCGCTCTGCTGCTGGTCGGTGCGGCGAGCGGCGGGATCGAGGTGGGGCTCAACGCGACGCTGGCGGCCTGGGAGGCGAGGGACGGCCTGCGGCTGTTCAACAAGGTGCACGCGGCGACGCCGCTGGCGATGGTGGTCGCGGCGCCGGCGGCCGGCCTGGCCCGCCATCTGGGTGCCTCCCCGACGGCGGTGCTGACGGTGATCGCCGTCCTGGTGGGGGTGAGCGCGGTGCTGGCCGTCGACCCGCGCGGCTGGCAGGAGCAGGCGCCGGCGGCTGAGGGGCGGGCGGGCCGCGCGGTGCCGGGGAGCCGGCGGCCGGCCGCGGCCCTGCTGGTGCTCGGGATGGTGGGCGCCGTCGCGCTGCTGATGGAGAACAGCGTGGAGCAGTGGGGGGCGATCCACCTGGTCCAGCAGCTGGACGCGGGTCCGCTGCTGGCGAGTTGCGGTCCGGCGGCGTACATGACCGGGTTGTCGGCAGGGCGGATGCTGACGCAGTGGCGGGGTGTGCGGGTGCCGGACCGGGTGCTGGTGTCGGTGGGCGGTGCGGTCGGCGGCGCGGGGCTGGCGGTCGGCGCGGCGGCGTGGAGCGTCCCGTGGGCGCTGGCCGGGTACCTGGTCGCGGGGGCGGGGTTGGCGCCGGTGGTGCCGACGCTGCTGGCGGTGGTCGGGCGCGGGGTCCCCGCGGAGCGGCGGTCCCGGGCGATCTCGACGGTGACGACGGTCTCGTACGCCGGGTTCCTGGCCAGTCCGCCGCTGGTGGGGTTGCTGGCCGGCGCCGTCGGTCTGCCGACGGCGCTCGGGGTGGTGGCGGCGGGCGGTCTGCTGGTGGCCGCCGGAGGGCCGCTCGTGGGCCTGATGCCCGCCCGGCCCGCGGAGCGGGAGGCGGTGTGAGGGCGGCGCCGGCGGGACGGGGGACGGAGCAGGGCCGCGGGCGTGTCCTGGTCCTCGGGGCGGGCTATCTGGCGAGCCGGGTCGGGCGGCGGATGGCCGCGCTCGGGCACGGTGTCACCCTGAGTTCGCGCCGGCGGCCCGCCGGTGTGCCGGGCGGCCCGGCCGGCTGGCACCCGGTGGACGTCCGGGACCGGGGCTCGGTGCGCGCGCTGGTGGACGCGGTGCGCCCGGATGCCGTGGTGCTGGCGCACGGCCCGTCCGACATCACCTGGTGCGAGGCCAACCCCGGGCCGACCGCCGCCGCCCACGGTGGCGGGGCGCGGCACCTGGCGGAGGTCCTGGGCGGCCGCCGGGCGCTGCTGGTCTCCACGGACAACGTGTTCCCGGGACGGCGGGCGAGTTACGGCGAGTCGGACGCCACCGAGCCGGCCAACGCCTACGGCCGGGCGAAGCTCGCCGCCGAGGACACGCTGCTCGCGGCGGGCGGCGTCCTCGTCCTGCGGGCCAGCCTGGTCTACGGTTGGGACCCGACCGGTCTGCGTCCGAACTTCTTCACCACCTGCGCCCAGAAGTTGAGCGCCGGTCAGCCGGTGACGGTGCCCGAGGGCCGGTGGAACAGTCCGGTGCTCGTCGACGACGTCGCCGACTGGGCCGCCGCGCTGCTGGGCGGCCCGCACACCGGTGTCGTGCACCTCGGCGGTCCGCGGCGGCTCAGCAGGGTGGAGTGGGCGCGGCACATCGCGCGGTGCTGCGGCGCCGACCCCGACCTGGTCCGCCCGGCACCGCAGGGGGACACCGCCTACGCGTGCCGGCCGCGCAACGCCTGCCTGCACAGCGAGCGTTCCGCCCTGCTGCCCGAGCTCGCGGGGCTGGAGCCGGCGGACGTACTGGAAGCCAGCGAGAAGCTCATCTCCGAGGGAAGACCATGGTGACGGAACGTCGGATTCATCTGGCCAGCAAGCGGGCCGCCGTGAGCTACGCGCCCGACCCGGACACGGGTGAGCTGCGGCCCTGGCTGGCCCCGGGCGGGACCGGCAACGTGGTGGCCGAGCAGGCCGGGGTGCTGGACGTGTCGTGGATCGCCAGCGCCGACACCGAGGACGACCGCCGGGCCGCCCGGGAGAACCCGGAGGGGCTCAGCCTCTCCCTCGGCTCCGGCCGGCGCATCCGGGTGAAGCTGCTCCACCACGACCGGCACACCTTCGACGTGGTGCAGAACTTCTTCACCGCCGAGCTGCTGTGGGCGGCCAACAACCACGGCTGGGACGCCTGGACCACGCCCACCTTCGACCGGGAGGCGTACCGGGCGATGGACTGCTTCGGCGAGTTCACCGGCGACTTCGCCGACGCCCTGCTGAAGAGCTCGGCCGACGCCGCCGATCCGGTCTACCTGGTGCACGACTACCAGCTGATCGGCGTGCCGCAGCGGCTGCGGGCCCAGCGGCCGCAGGCGCCGGTCCTGATGTTCGTCCACATCCCCTGGCCCTCGCCGGACTTCTGGCGCGTCCTGCCGAAGCCGATCCGGGTCGGCCTGCTGGAGGGCATGCTGCCGGCCACCACCGTCGGCTTCTTCGCCGACCGCTGGTGCCGAAACTTCCTCGACTGCGTGAGCGATCTCCTCCCCGACGCGGAGGTCGACCGCGAGCGGGGCACGGTCCGGCGCCACGGGGCGGTCACCAGGGTCCGGGCCCTGCCGCTCGGCTACAGCCCGTTGACCATCGCGGGGCGGGCGCACCGGCTGCCGGAGGGCATCGCGGCCTGGGCCGGCGAGGGGCCGCTGGTCGTGCACAGCGGGCGGACCGACCCGATCAAGAACGCCGAGCGCGCGGTGCGGGCGTTCGTGCTGGCGGTCCGCTCGGACCACCGGCTGCGCGGCGCCAGGATGCTCGTCCGGATGAACCCGAACCGGCTGTACGTCCGGGCCAACGCCGAGTACGTGCGCCGGGTGCGGGCGGCCGTCGCCGAGGCCAACGCCGAACTGGGCGCGGACTCGGTGCGCTGGCACTGCGACAACGAGGTGGAGCACACCCTCGGCTGCTTCGCCCGGGCCGACCTGCTGGTGTTCAACTCCACGGTGGACGGCCAGAACCTGAGCGCCTTCGAGGCGCCGCTGGTCAACGGGCGCGATGCCGAGGTGGTGCTGTCGGAGACCTGCGGGGCGGCCGAGCTGCTCGGCCCGGTCTGCCGGACCGTCAACCCGTTCGACCTCGTCGAGCAGGCGGAGGCGATCGCCGGTGCGCTGACCGCCCCGGCGGCGCAGCGGGCCGAGGCGGCGCGGCGGCGGCGCGCGGCGGCCGAGCCGTGGACGCTGGAGGCCTGGGTGCGCTCCCAGCTCGACGCGGTGGAGGCCGACCACCGGGTGCGCCGTGGATGAGCGGGGCGCCGGGTACGCGGCCGGCGGCCCCGGCGGCGACCCGCAACGGGTGGCGCAGTACCGGCTCGGGGACGCGGAGCTGGTCCGGGGCGAGGGGGTCCGCTGCTGGGACAGCGCCGGACGGGAGTACCTGGACTGCGTGTCGGGCACCTTCAACCTGCTGCTGGGCCACGGCCATCCGGAGGTGCTGGCGGCGGTGCGGGAGCAGTCCGAGCGCCTGCTCTTCGCCAGTTCCTCCTTCCGGACCGGGCCGACCGACCAGGTCATGGAGGAGCTGGTCCGGATCAGCCCGGCCAACCTGACCCGGGTGAACCTGCGCAGTTCGGGCGGGTCCACCGCGAACGAGGGCGCGATCAAGATCGCTCAGTGGCACACCGGCCGGCGGGACGTGATCGTGCCCTTCCGCGGCCACGTCGGCCAGACGCTGGCGGCGGCGGGCCTCAACGGCAGCGCCCGGATGCGGGCCCCGTTCCCGTACCGCTTCCCGGGTGCCGTGCACGTGCCGGGGCCGTACTGCTTCCGGTGCTTCTACCGGCAGACGCCGGACACCTGCGGGATGCTCTGCGTGCAGCGGATCGAGGAGTTCATCGACTACGCCAGCTCGGGCAGCGTGGCCTGTGTGATCATCGAACCGATCAGCGGTGTCGGGGGCAACGTCGTTCCCCCGCCGGGCTACCTCCGGGAGCTGAGGTCGTTCTGCGACGCCCGCGGCATCGTGTTGATCTTCGACGAGATCCAGACCGGCCTGGGGCGCACCGGCGAGATGTTCGCCGCCGACCTCCTGGGCGTCCAACCGCACATGATGACCCTCTCCAAGGGGCTGACCGGCAGCGGCCTCCCGCTGGCCGCGGTGTTGACGGAGGAGCGGATGGCGGACTGGGACCGCTCGCTGCACGGCTTCACCCACGGCGGCCACACCCTGTCGGCCGCGGCGGCCGTCAAGACCCTGGAGATCGTGCAGCGGCCGGGCTTCCTGGAGAACGTCCGGGCCAGTGGCGCCGTCCTGCTGGACCGGCTGCGCCGGCTGCAGCAGGACCATCCGGTGATCGGCGACGTCCGCGGCCCCGGCCTGATGCTGGGCGTGGAGCTGGTGGAACCGGACGGCGGGAAGGCCGTGGCGAAGGCGCACGCGTACCAGCGCGCCCTGGAGCGACGGGGGGTGCTCACCCGGGTGTCGGAGCACGGCCTCGGCAACGTCATCGAGCTGCGCCCGCCACTGGTGCTGACGCCCGCCGAGGCCCAGCTGGTCGCCGACCGGTTCGGCGAGGCCCTGGCGGCCGTGGCATGAGGGTGGTGCTCGGGCCGGCCGGCCCGTGGCTGGACCACGGTCCGCCGGTGCGCCCGGCCGGGGAGCACGCGGTCCGGGTCCGGATCGAGCTGGCGGGGATCTGCCGCTCCGACCTCAAGGAGGTGGCCGGAGTCCGCCACGGGGTGAGCCAGTTCGGGCACGAGATCGTCGGGGTGGTCGAGGAGTCCACCGCCCCCGGCCTGCCGTCCGGCCGGCGGGTCGCGCTCGACCCGAACGTGGGGATCGACCGCGGGACGGGCTTCGCCACCTCGATGTGGGCGGTCGGTCCGCCCGACCGCCTCACCGCCGCACTACCGGCCGTACCGCCCCGGATCGCCGCCCGCCGCCTGGTGTTCGCCGAGCCGCTGGCCTGCGCCCGGCACTGCCTGGACACCGTCGTCCGCCACCTGGGCGGGAGCGCCGCCGGGGCGCGGCTCGGCGTGCTCGGCGCCGGGACCGCGGGCGTGTTGATCGCCCTGCTCGGCCAGGCCGCCGGCTGCGAGGTCCTGCTGGCCAACCGCGGTGCGGAGCGGCGGTCGTTCCTGCGGCGACGCGGCGTCATCGACGCGCCGGTCCTCCCGCCGGACGCCGTACCGTCCGGCAGCCTGGACGCGGCCGTGGTGGCGACCAGCTTCGTCCTGCCGGAGATCCTCGGCGAGGCGCTGCGGATGGCCGCGCCCGGCGGCCTGGTGCTGCCGTACGGCGGGACGGCACCGGGCGACGCGCTGCCCGGGCTGGACTGCGACCTGGACACCGTCCGCCGCCGGCAGCTCACCGTGGCGACCGCCTGGTGCGGCAAGTCCGTTCGCATCGCGGGGAGTTACGGCACGGCACCCGGGGACTTCGCCGCGGCCCTGCGCCACCTGGTGGACCCGGAGGTCGCACCCGAGCGGGTCGAGCGCCTGATCACCCGTGAGGTCCGCCTCGCCGAACTCCCCCGCGTGCTCCGGGACGGGCTCGCGGGACCGCAGTTCGGGAAGACCCTGGTGCTGCCCTGACCGCCGTGGCCGGGATCCCCGCGGTCGCCTGACGGACCGGAGGATCTGGACAGGCACCCGGAGGTGCACGGACAATCGCTCCATGACGTCAGCTGAGATCCGGACGCACGTGGTCCGGCCCTCCGACGCGGAGCGGGAGCGGGTGCTCGCGGTGCTCCGCGAGGGGGCCGGCAGCGGGCGGCTGTCGCACGACACCTTCCTCGGCCGGATGGACGTCGCGCTGAACGCGCGCAGCCGGACCGAACTCGACGAGGCGCTGGCCGGACTGCCGACCGGCGGGCGGGCGACCCGGGCGCTGCTGCGCACCGCGGGACGGGTGTCGGGCTTCTGGATGCGGATGCGCCAGGCCTGGCGGGCCGAACGGCTGCCCGGTCTGTCCCTGCCGCAGGCCGGCACCGGGCTGCTGACGATCGGTCGGCGGCCGGGATCGGGGCTGCGGCTCAACGACTCCTCGGTGTCCCGGACCCACGCCGAGCTGCGCCGCGAGGACGGCGACTGGGTGCTGTACGACCTCGGCTCGACCAACGGCACCCACGTCAACGGCCGCCGGGTGGCCGGCAGCACCCGGGTGAGGCCGGGCGACCAGGTCCGGTTCGGACGGCTGGAGTTCCGACTCGCCACCGGCTGAGCGGGCCACCCGGCGCGGCCCGGGGACGACAATCGCTCCCCTGGCTCACGGCCTGGGGATGGGGGCGGGCTCGGCGGAAGCGGAACGGTCCGGCACCCGGGGTGCCGGACCGTCAGCATGAGGCGACCTCGGCGCTCCCCCGCCGGGGAGCGCCGAGGTCTCGCGCCGTCAGCTGAGCGTCTTCAGCGCCGCGGCGCTGTACGGCTGCAGCTCGCCGAGCCGGTCGCCGAGGACCTTCGCCGCCCACTGCGGGTCCTGGAGGAGGGCGCGGCCGACCGCGACCAGGTCGAACTCGTCCCGCTCCAGGCGGTCGAGCAGGTTGTCGAGGCCCTGGACCGAGGATCCCTCACCCGCGAACGCGCCGAGGAAGTCGCCGTCGAGGCCCACCGAGCCGACGGTGATCGTGGGCCGTCCGGTGAGCTTCCTGGTCCAGCCCGCCAGGTTGAGGTCCGACCCCTCGAACTCCGGGACCCAGTAGCGGCGGGTGGAGGCGTGGAAGGCGTCGACGCCGGCCGCGGCGAGCGGGGCCAGGATCGCCTCCAGCTCCTGCGGGGTCTCGGCGAGCTTCGCGTCGTACGCCTGCTGCTTCCACTGCGAGTAGCGGAAGATCACCGGGAACTCGGGCGAGACCTTCTCGCGGACCGCGGCGACGATCTCCGCCGCGAACCTCGTCCGGGCGACGGCGTCACCGCCGTAGGCGTCGGTACGGCGGTTCGTCCCGGCCCACAGGAACTGGTCGAGGAGGTAGCCGTGGGCACCGTGCAGCTCGACGCCGTCGAAGCCGATGCGCTCGGCCGCCGAGGCGGCCTCCGCGAAGGCGCCGATGACCTCGTCCAGGTCGCTCCGGGTCATGGCCTTGCCGGCGCCCTCGGTGCCGTCCGCGCCGATGCCGGAGGGGCCGACGGCGGGGGCGTCCGCGTACGGCGGCTCACCCTGCCGGCGCACCATGCCGATGTGCCACAGCTGCGGCACGACCCTGCCGCCCGCCGCGTGCACGGACTCGGCGACCTTCGCCCACCCGGCCAGCTGCTCCTCGCCGTGGAACCGCGGCACCCGGTCGCTCGACCCGGCCGACTCGTGGCCCACGTAGGTCCCCTCGGTGACGATCAGGCCCACCCCCGCGGCCGCGCGGCGGGCGTAGTACGAGGCCACGTCCTCCCCCGGGAGACCGCCCGGGGAGAACTGGCGCGTCATCGGCGCCATCACGATGCGGTTGGGGACGGTCAGGCCGTTCAGCGTGACCGGCCGGGAGAGGATCTCGGCAGCCCGGGAGGCGGGGGACGCGGTGACGGTCATGGGGGCTCCTCGCAGGAGGCGGACGGTATGTGCACGTGCATTGAATACGTGCCGTTGCAACCGTGTCGACGGCCTCGGCATTTCGTCCGACCGGCGATCCGCCGTGTGATCCCGGACACGTCCCGGTGCCGTGGCGTGCCCGGCGGATAATGGCCGGGGCCACGGCCGCGGACCGGCCGCGCCGGCGGCCCGATCGATGGAGAGGCGGAGGACGGATGACCCTGGAGGAGGGCCGGCGCGTGAGGTTGGCCGAGGACCTCGGGATCGGTGAGGCGGTCGCCGGGGAACCCGGGGCCGTCGTCGGGTTCCTGTCGCTGGGAGCCGGGATCGAGGGCACCGTCGAGCGGGTGGACGGGGAGCTCCCGGAGAGCGAGGAGGTCCGCGAGTACCAGCGGCTCAAGGCCCTGTTCGAGGACTACGGGCACACCATGCCGGCGGCGAGCCGGGAGCGGCTGGAGTCGGAGCTCGCCACGCTGGAACCGGAGTGGGCCGCGCACCGGGAGCGGGGCCGGCGGGTGACGGTCCGGGTCCGGTTCGACAACGGCTTCGTCCTCGACGGGGCGCACCAGGACATCCTCACCTCCCTGTGAGGGAGGGCGGACGGCAGCGCGGCGGGGCCCGTTCGGCGGCGCACCGCCGAACGGACCCCGCAAACGCCGACGCGGGCCGGCGTCCGGGGGCGTACCCGGTCGCCGGCCCGCGTCGCGGGAATCAGCAGGGACCGTCGTCGGCCCAGACGCCCCACTGGCCGCTGCTGGTCGGGATCTCGTTCTGGGTCCACCACTTCGCGTGGTAGTTGTGCCCCTGGTAGGAGACCTTGTTGCCGTTCGTGTAGACGGTCGCCGCGTTCCATGCGGGCAGGGTGCAGGTGCCCGGGCTGCCCGTGGGCGAGGCGGTGGAGGTCGGCGAGGCGGTCGCGGTCGGCGTGCCGGTGGGCGGGGTCGCGCCGGCGAACTTCACCGTGAACTTGGTGAAGTCCCAGTCGTTCTGGGCCACGCTGGAACAGGAGCCGGACAGCCCCGGGTCCACCGTGCCGGCGCACTGGCGGTCCCGGTTGACGGACCAGTAGGTGTAGCGGGCCAGCTTGTGCGCCGTCGCGAAGTCCAGCACCGTCTGGAAGTCCGCCTGCCGGAAGTACTCGGCGACGTCGGTACGGCCGTTCATCAGCGAGACGCCCTCGTGGGCGTACGCGGTGGCCTCGTCCCAGCCGAAGGTGGTCTGCAGGATCTTGTTGAACTTCACCAGCGCGTCCGTCTGGGCCGCGGCGCCGTTGAAGCCGCCGTCGAACGGCATGATCGAGTAGTTGTTCGGCGTGAAGCCCTGCGACTTGGCCTCGTTCAGCATCTGCGTCCCGAACCAGCCGGTGCCCGCGTTGGTGCCGGCGGTGGTGATCGAGATGTAGAGGCCGGGGTTGTTCTGCTGGAGGATCCTCGCCGCGCCGATCTCGTTGTGGATCGCCGCCGCGTTCTCGTACTCCGGCTCCTCCAGGTCGAAGTCGATCGCCTTCAGCTGGTACTTGGTGATCACCTTCTGGTACCCGGCCGCGGTCGCCTCCGGGGTGCCGCAGCCCTGGCCGAGCTTGTTGCCGCCGTAGCCGCCGACCGACACGGAGACGTCGCCGCCCTTGGCCCGGATCTTCTGGATCACCGCCGGCATAGCCGTGTCGGTGTCGATCGAGGAGGTACCGCCCCAGGCCGGGTTGCAGCCGCCCGAGTCGAGGATGAAGGCCAGCTGGAAGGCCTTCTGCCCGGTCGCGTCCATCACCGCGGCCACATCCGGCGGCGAGTTGTCCTCCGGCATCAGGTACGGGGCCGAGGCGTACCAGTTGCTGCCGAGCGGCGCCGCCGCGGACGGGGAAGCCAGGGCGTCGCCCCCGCTCAGGGCCGCGGCCACGCCTGCGGCGACCAGACCGAGCGTGGCGACCGCCGCCACGGCGACGGCACCGCGGCGACGGCGGTGCCGGCCGGGCGTACCGGCCCGGTGCGGAGGGTGGAGCGGGGCACGTTCCATCGGGGAACCCTTTCCAGGGGCAGGGCATGGGGGACCGCCGCCCGAAGGGGGCCGGGCAGCGCCGAACACGACACGGCCGACACCCGTACGGCGGCCGCGAAGCGGCTACGGCCACGGCAGCGGCCGCCCCCTCGAGTACGGGGGCACACCCCAAAATGGACTGGACCACCAGCCCGGTCAAGGGCCCGGGACGGCCCTTGGGCCTCCCTTAAGGAACCCTTCGGAAAGCGCTCTCAAAGAATCACGTCGGCCCCGGGTGACCAGGACTCAGGTCACCCCCGCCAGCGGACCGTTCCCCTCACCCGAGCCGGCCCGCAGGCGCTCAGGCCCCGCCGACCTCGTAGATCCGCGAGCGCAGCAGTTCCTCCGCCCGGTCGGCGTCCATCCGCAGGTCGAACCAGAGCCGGTCCCGCCGGCCCTCGGGCTGGTCCAGACCGACCGCAGCCCAGCTGAACACGCCCCAGAGCACCTCCCGGCGCTGCCCGGGCGCACTGACCGATAGCGCGAACGGCACCGCGACACCCGCCCTGGTGACGGTGATGCGCTGTTCGTCCCCCGGGTGCGGGCGACCGCCGGTGAAGAAACGCGGATCCCCCGTCACCTTGAGCCACGCCACCGTCGCCCCGGGCACCTGCTCGCCGAGGAGCTCGGCGATCGACTCCCGGACGGCCAGCGCCGGGTCCTCACCCAGCCAGCCCAGCCAGTGGTCGGGGGACGTCAGCCGGGAGAAGTCGTCCTGCGGCGGGCCGAACCGCGGGTTGTCCCGGAACTCCCCGGTCAGCACCCCGTCCTGACCGACCTCCCAGCCTCGCCGGACCGCCTCCGGCGGCACGTAGCCGTGGGGGTCGTCGACGTACTCGGTCGCGATCTCGTAGACCCAGCCGCCCGGGCAGGCCGCCGCCTGCGCCACCAACTCCGGCGGCGGAGTCGGCCGGGCCCCCTGCCCACGCGACGAGAAGATCCCCACCTGACGCCCTCCCCCTGATCAGGAAACCCGGGCAACCGACCGGGCAGCACCGATTCTGCCCCACCACCCGGACACCCCCGACCCGGGCGCTCCACAGAACAAGACAGAACGAGCCGGACCGGCTCGGTGGCGGTCCGCCGGCTGGGTCGGCGGGCCGCGACTCCCCAAGGATGCGGACGGGGACGGTGGCCCGCGCCTTCGCTGCGGGCCACCGTCCCCGGCCCTGACGACCGGCTTCACCCGGTCACACGTGGTACCGGCCGACCTCCAGGAAGGCGCGGGTCTGCTCCGGAGTGCCGTCGAGCGCCTTCTGCCGCCGCGCGCTGTCAGGCTCCGGCGGCCTGCTCCTGGGCCCGCGGGTCAGCTCCGCTTGGCGGTGCGCAGGGCGGCCACGATCCGCTCGGCGACGGTGTCGGCCTGGGCGTCGGTGAGGACCAGCGGCGGGAGCAGCCGCAACACGGTGTCGTCGCGGCCGCCGAGTTCCAGGATCAGCCCCTCGTCCAGGCAGGCGGCGCGCAGGGCGCGGGCCAGGCCGGGGTTCGCGGGCAGCGATCCGAGCCGGTCGGGGGTGCCCGCCGGGTCGACCAGCTCGACGCCGATCATCAGGCCGCGTCCACGGACCTCGCCGAACTCCGGGTGGTCGGAGGCGAGTTCGCGCAGCTGTCGGCGCATCCGCTCGCCCAGCTTCTCGGCGCGCTCGGTGAGCTGCTCCTCGGCGATGGTGCGCAGGGTGATCTCGCCGGCCACCATGGCGAGGGTGTTGCCGCGGAAGGTGCCGGTGTGGGCGCCGGGCCGCCAGGTGTCCAGCTCAGGACGGTAGGCGATCAGGGCGAGCGGCAGGCCGCCGCCCAGGGCCTTGGAGGTGACCAGGATGTCGGGGGTCACGCCGGCCCGCTCGCAGGCCCAGAAGTGGCCGGTGCGGCCGACGCCGGTCTGCACCTCGTCGATGATCAGGACCACCCCGTGCTCGGCCGTGATCCGGCGGATCTCGCGCAGCCAGCCGTCCGGACCCTCGACCACGCCACCCTCGCCCTGGACGACCTCCAGGATGACCGCGGCGGGGGTGGCGACCCCGCTGCTCGGGTCGGTGATCAGGCTCTCCAGCAGCCGGGCGGACAGCTCCCCCGCCTGCTCGGCGCCCACGCCGAAGGGGCAGCGGTAGCCGTACGGGAAGGGCAGCCGGGTCACCGGCTGCGCGTCCGCCGGCCCGCCCGCGCGCATCCCGTCGGGGCCCGACACCGAGGAGGCGCCGAGCGTCATGCCGTGGTACGCCCCGGTGAACGCGACCACGCCCTGTCGGCCCGTGGCGTTCCGGGCGAGCTTCAGCGCGGCCTCGATGGCGTCGGTCCCCGCCGGGCTGCAGAAGTGCAGGCGGGCGTCGTCGCGCAGGTCACCCGGCAGCCGGCCGATCAACTCGGTGGTGAAGGAGTCCTTCTGAGGCGTGATCATGTCCAGGGCGTGGAGCAGGGCGCCGCTGGCCAGGGTCGCCTGGAGGGCCGCCACGACCTCGGGATGGTTGTGACCGAGGGCGAGCGTGCCCGCGCCCGCGAGGCAGTCGATGTAGGTCCGGCCGTCCACACCCGTGATGACCGCGCCGGCGGCCTTCGCGGGCGCCACGGGAAGGTTGCGGGCATAGGTGCGGGCGGCGGACTCGCGCCGCTCCTGACGGCCGATCATTTGTTCACGCAGCATGGCGCGGAAAGACCCCCTTCATTGACAAGCGAGTGACAACGGCTCAGGTTAGCCTAACCTATCTTTTCACCCTGTCAGTGACGCCGGACCAGCTCTCGGACCGGTATCCGGACGTTCGGCCGTGTCGGTGGGCGTGCCTAGGCTGATCGACAAGATCACCGTCCCGGGGATCGGCACGGTGGGTGCTCGATCCCCCGACCCTGGAGGCCGTCCAGGAGTGGGGGCCGGCGGCCGAGGGGCACATCGAGCGAAGGGACACGGTGATCACCTGGGCCCTCCCCGCCGGCCCGGAACTGACCGAGGATCCCTGGGGCGCCGAGCCGGTCCGGCGCTGGCGTGACGTCCGGGACCGGCAGCCCGGCGCGGGCACCTGGCCGGTGACGGCCGACCGGGACCGGCCGCAGTGGGACTGCACACCGCTGGAGGGCGTCGGTCCGCTCAGGTTCGGGATGAGCCCGCTGCAGGTGGCGGCCGCGTTGGACGGCGAGGTACCGGACGCCCGTCGGGGCCGCTTTCCCTGGCGGCCGTGGACCGGGGAGGTGGGCGTGTGGGCCCTGGAGGAGGAACGGTTCGACCGGCTCGGGGTGAGCGCCCACTACGGATCCTCGCGGGTCCTGCCCGCGCTGGCGGCGGTGACCGTACACGGGCGCACGGGACCCCGGGTCACCCTCGACGGCTTCCCGCTGATCGGCCGACCGGTCACGGCCGTCGAGGCGGCCCTGACCCGGGACGCCGAGGATCGGGGGCTGGGCCTGCGGATCGGCTGCGGCGGGGACCTGGGGCTGGCGGAGTCGAACCTCTTCGTCCGGAGCACCAGGGCCGGGGACGCCGCGATCACCGAAGCCCGGTTCTGCGCCCCGCAGTGGGAGGACCACGGCTGACGCAGCGGAGGCGCGGGACGGGTACGCCGGCCGGTCCCGGGGTGAGTGACGCGAGGTGGGGCGCCGGCCGGGCTGGGGGTGCCCGGCCGGCGCGGTAGCCAGGAGACCCGCCGATCCGACGACGCCGACCAGGGTCGCCGCCGGACCGAACCGGGGCTCGCTGAGCTACTGATAGGTGAGAGGGCGATCTCGGCGGACCGACCCGCAGCTTTGCCAAGTCTTTACCTGAGCCGGAGTGCGGCCCCCCGACCGACCCCGGAGGTCACGGCCCGGGGCGGCTTGAGACGCGCAACCGCTCCTCGTGTGACCGCAGCCCGGCGAGGATACGTTCGGCCTCGTCACGGACGCCGAGGTCCTCGTCCCCGGCCAGGTCACGCAGTTGCCGGAGCAGCCGATCCTCACCCTCGGTCGTCATCCACTCGGGGTTGCCGTCCAGCGCGGCACCGATCTCGTCCACCGCGTCGGTGGAGGCGGCGCGGCTGAGGGCCAACAGAACACAGCGCAGGCCGCTGGTGTCCTTCCGCGCGAGCAGGGCCTCGGCCGTCGCCTGGATGACGGCGGTGTCCTTCTCGTCCAGCAGGAGCCGGTGGATGACGTCCGCCACCTCGTCGACCCTGTCCGCAACGGCGAGCAGTCGCCCGGCCGCAACGCGGTCAGACCACGCCGGGGAGTCGGCCTTGCGTCGTGCTGCGCTCAGTTCCTGATCCTTGGGGGGTGTCACACCCTCAAGTCTGCCAGGCACAGGCCCCGCGGCAGCGGGCCCGGTTCGGCCCCCACCTCGCGTCGGGGTCGCTCGTCACTGCTGGTTAGGCTGCCGCCGAGGAGGCAACGACCATGGGGATTGAGCTCGAACTGCATTCCACCCGCCCGGCGCGGAACAACTGGGCCATGTCCCGGGCCTCGCTCCTGCGGGGCTCGTACGACCACGGCGAAGCGTTGGCGGCGGTATTGGCCGGGCTCAAGGTGAACGGCCCCGGCAAACTCTGGTGGGTGGACCCTTACGGGAACACGCAGTTCAACGAGCAGGAGGCACAGGCCGCGCTCGGTGAGATCGCCGGACTGCTGGAGCGGTGTGCCAACGCCGCGCAAACGGCGGCCGTGACCGACCTCGCGGCGCTGCTGAAGTCCTGCGCGACGACGCCCGGCAGCTACCTGTGGTTCATCGGGGACTGAGGCACCCGGTCAACGACCGACCACCGGGTCTTCGACAGACCCCACGTCAGGTACTCAGACACCGTCCTCGTCTCCGGTCATGGCGTACTCGTCGACATCGAGCTCGGCGCCGCAGGCGATGAGGAAGTCCAGGACGTTGCGGTCCAGGTGCCAGCCGAAGAGATTCGGGGCGTCTGCCGTCAGTCGGTCGTGGTCGGTGTCGTTGAAGTAGCGCACGACTTGGAGTACCGCTCCCCCGCCTTGGCCGGCCAGGCGGTGGGCGCGGTCGGCGATCCGGTCCGTGTGGGGGTTGGAGCCTGTCGAGAATGCACGTGATCTGCTCGTCGACGCGGAGGTCTGGTTCGCGGCAGACGATCTTCCAGCGGTGGTCGACGGGAATCGGTCTCGATGCGGTGAACCGGCTTCCACGGACGGACACTTCGGCAGGAACGATGCCGAGCTGGGAGGTCATCTCGTCGGCCGACACGTGCTGGCTGAACAGTGCGAAATAGGCGTACTGGTGAAGAGGCACTCCGAGGAGGACAGCCGCGCGGGAGGCCGGCCGAGCACGGTCGGGCGAGCCGGGGAGCCACGCGGCACCGGCATCGCCACCGAGGGCGACGAACTCCGATGACACTCGGCCCGTCAGCCGGTTTCCGTCGCAGATGACTTGCGGCCCCGGCGATACGCTCCGACGCACGTCTTGATAGGTGGGCGAACCATCCGGGCCCCGGAGGCGTCCCCTTACCCGGAAAGACGGATGTCGAGCAGCAGAGGGGTATCAGCGTGACGGTGACCGAGGGACACGTCAGCCGCCGAGCGGTCCTGGGCATGGGGGCCGGGACGGTACTGGCCGCCGCGACGGTGGCGATGGGCGGGACGGCCCGGGCGGCGGAGCGGACGCCGGGGCGCGGGGACGAGGTCGTCCGGGCGCTGGCCGACCTCGAGCGTGAACACGGGGCGCGGCTGGGTGTGTTCGCGCGGAACACGGTCACGGGCGCGCGGGTGCGGTACCGCGCGGACGAGCTGTTCCCGATCTGTTCCGTGCACAAGATCGTGACGGCCGCCGCCGTGCTCCGCGACCTCGACCGGAACGGGGAGGTCCTCGCCCGGCGCATCCGCTACACCGCCGAGGACGTCACCGCCTCCGGCTACGCGCCGATCACGGGCACCCCCGAGCACCTGGCCTCCGGCATGACGGTCGCCGAACTGTGCGCGGCGGCGCTCGACTACAGCGACAACGCCGCCGACAACCTGCTGCTCCGCGAGCTGGGCGGCCCCACGGCGATCACCCGCTTCTGCAGGTCGCTCGGCGACCGGGTGACGCGGCTGGACCGCTGGGAGCCCGAGCTGAACTCCGCCGAACCGGGCCGCATCACCGACACGACGAGCCCGGCCGCCATCGGACGAACTCTCACGGACCTCGTCCTCGGCGAGGCGCTCGCCCCGCGGGACCGGCGGCAGCTGACCGACTGGATGCTCGCCAACACCACCGGGGCCGCCCGCCTGCGCGCCGCCCTTCCCCCCCGCTGGGCGCTCGCGGACAAAACGGGCACCGGCAGTCACGGGACCACCAACGACGTGGGAATCGCCTGGACCGCCGACGGCACGCCGCTGGTCCTGTCCGTCCTGACCACCAAGCCGGCCGCGGACGCCCCCGCCGACGAAGCCCTGATCGCCCGCGCCACCGCTCTGGTCCTGCCGGCCCTCTGCTGACGCCCGCGCGCCGCGGGGTGGGCCGGGCGACCGGCTCACCCCGCAGTGCCACCGGGGTCACACCGTCACCGTCACAGCATGACCAGCACGTTGGTGCCCGGCACCAACTTCCGGTTGACGGAGGTCGACTGGACGAACACGGTGTACGACGGGTTCTCGCCCGGCTTCACCGTGGTCTCCGAGCTCGGCAGGCCGAGGAGCCGGCGGGCCGCCGGGCCCGAGAACACCTTGCCGGTCATCTGCCCGGTGGCCGGGTCCTTCTCCGCCACGGCGAGCTGCTTGGTGCCCTGGATCTTCTCGCGCTTGGACAGCTCGTAGAAGGCGCACCCGGTCTTGTACGGGTGCCCGGCGCCGGTGACGAAGTCACGGATCGGCGCCTGCTCGTCGACCGGGACCAGGACGTACGTGCCGCTGTCCAGGGCGTCGAGGGTGGACTTCACCTCGGCCGTGCTCAGGTCCTGGCCCATGGTGAACAGGTTCCTGGTGCCGCGCACGCCCTGTTCGCGGCCTCGCAGGAAGCTCGTGGCGGCCTTCTTGACGGTGCCGATGGCCTCCTCGACGCCCTTGCTGGAGTCCGCGTCCCAGATCGCGATGTTGCCCGCCGGGAATCCGTATTCCTGCGCGGTGCGCTTGGCCAGGGAATTCGGGACGAGGATCGCCGAGGTCCAGTGGTCGGGAAGGTCGTCCATGGCACCGTGAATGCGGTCGATCCACTTGCGGAGAACGGTCTTCCCCCGGCTTCCGCCCATGCGGGTGTGCATCTGACCGGATTCCGAATAACCGGACGCGTTCTCCTCGCCGTCGGTCACGACGACCTGGAGGAAGGAGTGCTCCCCGTACCCCTCCCAGATGTTCTTCAGGTCGTCGATGGACTTCACGGCCGACTCGATCAGCGCCGTCGCACCGTTCTCGACCGCGTAGAGGCCCTTCAGGGACGGCAGGTGCTTGACGTCCATGTCCCAGACCAGGTTCTGCACCTCGTGGTCGAAGGCGTAGAGGCTGATACGGGTCTCGTGACCGAGCCGGTCCGACTCCTCCTGGAGGCCCTTCACGAACTCGTCCACCACACGGACGAGCTGCCCCTCGTGCTGGCGCATCGAGCCGGACTTGTCGACCACGAGCGAAACGTGGTTGACCTTGTGCTTGATCCTGCTCGCAGACATGGCTCTATCCCATTTCCAACGCGCTTCCGACGCCTTTCTGGCGCCCCCTCCTGCGTTGTTACCAACCCTAGGCGGAGGCACTGACAACGCCCTCTGACGCAGATTCGGAGGAATACCGGCCGCCCCGCGCCCCGGGCTTCGGCGCAGTCGGATGATGCCCCCGGTTTCTGATCATCCGAGGCCGAGGAGCGCGAGCGGTCGTCGGGGGTCGCGAGCGTTGCGGCGGAGGGCGGCAACGATGTTGGTGACGCCGGAGTCGCCCCTGCCAGCACCGCGCACGCTGTCAGCGCGAGCACGACCGCCAGCGCATGCCGCACGCCGCGCGGGTCGTGCGGGTCGGCCACCTCCGCGAGCCGTTCCAGCAGCCCCGGCACCTCCTGGAGGCCGGGATCGGGCTGCCGGCGGAGCTGGTCAAAGACGGACGGGATCAGCGATGGTGCGTCGGCAGGCACGGTCTTCCAGTCGGATCACGGGGCGTCGACAACACCATGATCTTGGAAGCCGTGCCTGCTTCCGTTCCCGTAGCCACCCGCCCGACAGACCGTCATGAACCGGTCGCCACAAACGCCGAGGCCCCGCCCTGCCAACGGGCGAAATCTCGAACAGGAGCTGGAGTACTACGAAGTGAAGCCGACTCCCCGTTCGGCGAATATCCTCATCGCCTCACCCAGGAATTCCACCATCCTGGGATGGTAGGAGTTGTGAAACTCCCTCATGGCGTCGTCTTCCGCATAGAAGAGTGCCATCCCGACGTACGCTCGCCTGGTGGGGGCGTAAAACCGGCAGGCTATGCCGAAATGCCGGCCGACGAGCTCCTGAATCTGGGGATCCCCGGGCAGGGAGCCGTCCAGGCAGGCAGCGATCTCCCGGTACAGCACGTCCCAGTCCTGGTGGACCTGAGGCCTGTCAACGTGCTCCCAGTTGTTGGTCTCGGCAAGGCTCTTCGCCTGCTCTTCGGCCAACGACCGACGACACTCTTCCTCGTACTGATTCCCCATGGCGCCAATTCTCTTGTCCGGCTGTCGATCCAGGCGGAACAGTGACACAGGCCCACCGGATCGGCAAGCTATTTATCTGAGCGGCTCAGTCGATTCGTCAAGGGCAAGCGGAAGAATCTCCGCATGCAGCTCAAGTCGCTTCCCTGGCGGGACATCCCGCTCCTGGATCGGACGAAGGAACCAGCCACGGGCGCTGCGAGATCCGCCGGAATGTACACCGCCAAGCACGCCGACGACTCCACCGACGAGCTGCGCGAGCTCGGCCACGAGGGCCTCCAGACCGCGGCCCGGCTGATCGCCGAGGCCCAGCAGGCCGGAGCCGTCCGCGCCGGCGACCCCGTCCGCCTCGCCCAGGTCGCCTTCTCCACCACCCACGGGCTCGCCATGCTCACCATCGGCTCGCTCCTCGACGACACCCCGCTGTCCGAGGCCGTCGACCTCGCCCTGGACGTCCTCCTGGCCGGCCTGCGACCCCAGCCCTGAGCCGGAGGCGGGGGACGGGCCGGGCGGGGGTCGACGCCGCTCAGGAGGTCCGGAGGTCCGTCCGCAGCAGGCCGTAGCGGACGACGTCCCGCCACCGGCCGTCCCGGAAGACCGCGCCGCGCTGGACGCCCTCCCGGGTGAAGCCGCACTTCTCCAGCGCGCGCTGCTCGGCGAGGTTCGCGTCCTCGGTGTCCGCCTCCAGGCGCATCACCGGCGAGTGCGCGAACAGGTAGTCCACCAGCAGCCGTTGGGCCTCGGTGCCGATCCCGCGCCCGCACGCCTCCGGGAACAGCTGCGCCCCGATGTTCCAGTACGGCGAGGCGGGCACCAGGCCCGCCCGCCGCCACCCGACGAAGCCGCAGAGCTCCTCCCCCTCCGCGACCACCGCGAGCTGGCCGGCGTCCGGACCCAGCAGCCCGTTCTCGGCCCACCTCCGCCGCCACCGTCCCGGGTCCGACCAGCCGTACCACTGGAACGACCCCACGGTCGCCGGGTCGAGCAGGAACCGTTCGAGGGCGGGAAGGTCGCTCTCCGCTGTCGGGCGCAGCACGACTGATCGGGCGTCACTCATGCGCGCCACGGTAGCGACCCCCCCGGCCGGGACACCTCCGGCCGCGACTCCTCCGACCACGACTCCGCCGACCGCTACGGGACGTTCCAGGCGGAGATGACCGGCTGCCCGTGCTCGGCGGCCAGGAAGCCGAGCGTGCCCGGATGCGGGTGGCCGAGCAGTCGGGCCGCGGACGGGTCCAGGCCCAGCCAGCGCACGGCGAGCACGCGCGCCAGATGACCGTGGGCGACGACGGCCACGTCGCCGTCACCCAGCAGCGGCCGGATCCGGTCGAGCACGGCGTCCGTACGCGCGGCCACCTGCTCGAGCCGCTCGCCGGGATACGCGGCGTCGCCGGGAACGACGCCGTCCCGCCACAGGTCCCAGCCCGGCCTCGACTCCTGGATCTGCTCCGCGGTCAGGCCCTCGTAGCCGCCGTAGTCCCACTCCACCAGGTCGGGATCGGGCTCGACACCGGTCAGGCCCGCCAGTTCGGCCGTCCGCAGCGCGCGGCTCAGCGGGCTGCTGAACACGGCCACCGGACGACGCCGGGCCAGCCTCGGAGCGAGCGCCTCGGCAGCGGCCTCACCCGCGTCGGTCAGCGGAACGTCGGTCCGGCCGGCATGCCGGCCCGACAGGCTCCACTCCGTCTGGCCGTGCCTGATCACCATCAGTTCACCCATGGCCGTCCACGGTATCTGACGGTGCGTCCGCCCGCTGTGCCAGCCGTCGCGGCGGAGCGGGCGCCTAGGATCGCCGGTATGGCGCTGCGACCCGTGATGGTGAACATCAAGGCTCTCGACCACTCGGCGGTCGGCCGGTTCTGGGCGCAGGCGCTCGGCTGGAGTGCCTACAGCCCCGGGGTGACCACCTACGTCGGACCTCCCGGCGGCCTCGTCTGGCCGGACCCGGTCGTCCTCGGTATCGATGTCGTTCCCGTCCCGGAACCCAAGGCGGCGGCGAAGAACCGCGTGCACCTGGATCTCGCCACCACCTCCGCGGCCCACCAGGCGGAGCTGGTCGCGCGCCTGGAGGCGCTCGGCGCGACTCCCGCCGACGTGGGCCAGGGCGACGTACCGTGGACGGTCCTCGCCGACCCCGAGGGGAACGAGTTCTGCGTGCTGGAGCCCCGGGACGTCTACCGGGACACCGGACCGATCGCCGCCGTGGTGGTCGACTGCGCGGATCCGCGGGCCATGGCCCGGTTCTGGGGCGAGGCGATCGACTGGACCCTGCACGAGGTGACCGGCGATCAGGCCTCGCTGCGCTCCGCCGGAGGCGCCGGCCCGTACCTCGAGTTCATCCGCACGCCGGGGGTGAAGACCGTGCCGGACCGCGTCCACCTCGACCTGCTGCCGTACCCCGGCGACGACCGGGCGGCGGAGGTGGACCGCCTCCGGTCCCTCGGTGCCACCGGCCTCGACCTCGGCCAGGGCGATGTGCCGTGGACCTGCCTGACCGACCCGGAGGGCCACGAGTTCTGCGTCCTCGCCCTGTCCTGAAGCCCCCGCTCACGCGGACCTGCCCTGCTCGCCTCGTGACCTCGCTGTCGGTGGCCGATGCGACGATCCCCGCACGGCGACACGAGGAGATCATCATGGGCACCTGGGACATCGGCCCTTTCGACAACGACACGGCGGCGGATTTCGCCTGCACCCTGGACGAGACGGCCCCGGACGAGCGGGAGGACCTCATCCGGAGCACCCTGGCCGCCACCGTCCGGACCCGGGACTACCTCGACAGTTGGCATGCCGAGGAGTCCGTCGCCGCGGCCGCCCTCGTCGCCGCACAGTGCCCGGACGGCGAGCCGGTCACCACGACCTACGGCCCCAGCGAGGCTCTGCCGTGCTTCGCCACCGATCTCCGGGCCGTTGCCGCGGAGGCCCTCGACCGAGTCCTCGCGGAGGAGTCCGAGCTCGCCGAACTCTGGGACGACACCGACAGCGGGCCGCAGTGGCGCCGGAGCATCAGCGACCTCCGGGCGATCCTCACGCCCCAGCCCGAGCCTCGGGAAGACCCACTGTTCGAGATCTGACCCGCTGACCCGGTGCCGTTCACCGGTCGTCGATGGCAGGCGCCGTCCTGCTCGTTCGCCGCTCCTCGGTGGCTACGGCCCGGGCGCGACGGCGGGGCGGGCGCGGGACTACTCCAGCAGCCATCCGACGGTCACCTGGCGCTCGCGGACCCGCTCGGCCCAGTACGACCAGGCGGGGCAGCCCAGCATCGCCTCGGCGAGCGCCGTCCCGTCCGGCGCGGCGGCGCCGAGCAGCATCTGCGTGAGCCGGTGGGCGAGGCGGAAGGAGGCGCCGGAGTGGACGAGCTGCGCCTGGACCGCCTCCAGCCCCCCGTCCGCGTGGACCGGGCGCAGCCGCTCGATCCAGCCCTCGGTCCACCACGGGCCGAGCTGCCCGGGGTCGACCTCGGCGAAGGTCGGGGCGAGGGCCGCGGCCAGGCGTGGCAGGGCGTCGGCGGTCGCCGCGGCCAGCTGCGGGTACTCCCGCTCGAAGTGCTGTCGGCCCTGGGCGAGGCGGGCAGCGAGTGCGGTGATCGTGTCCGCGTCCACCGGGTGCTCGGCGTAATGGGCCTCGCCGTCGGCGAAGACGTCCCGCAGCACCCGGTAGCGCAGCGGGGTGGACTCGGCGAGCAGCAGGGCGTCGTAGAGGTCCTTGCCCTGCGGGTGCATGTCGGTGACCAGCCACATCAGCTTCCATGCGAGCGACAGCTCCCGGGTCGCGGCGGCCAGTCGGGCGCCCGGGCCGTCCAGGGCGGGCAGGTGGACGGGTTCGGGGGTGACCCGCAGCGGTTCGTTGAAGACGAAGTCGAGCTGGACCGCGCCGCCCGGCACCCCGTCGGCGTGCCAGGGCAGGACCAGCCGCCGCCCGGGCACCCGCTCGTACGTCCAGATCTCCTCGCTGACCGCCTCCGCCGCGCGGAACCGTACGGATCCGCGGCTCGCAGCCTCCGCGGCCGAGGCGATGCCGTCCAGCAGGTCGGCGGTGTGGTCCTCCTCGACCCGCCAGTCCTGCTGGACGACCACGAAGTCCAGGTCGCCTGGCTCGCGGGCGGCCTCGCCGTACCAGGCGCGGAGCACCACGCTGCCGCGCAGCACCAGGTGCCCGGCCCACGGGGAGTCGGCGACGGCCGCGAGCAGCAGGTCCATGGCGTGCCGGCGCGCCGCGTACCAGGCGGTCGACAGCCCGGGATCGGTGAACCGCGGGTCGGCGGCGCGGAACGCGTTGCGATGCTGCTTGAGGGACGGGTCGAACACGGCGGCCTGGGTGGCGCGGGCGTCGTCGACCGGACGCAGCGTCACCGGAAGGCCCAGCCCCGGCAGGTGGGCCGGTCGTACCGACCGCGGCACGGTGCCGGCGTGCAGGCCGGTCCGGATGTCGTCCACGGGCGCGGCGCTCCTCTCCCGGCCCGGCGTGTCACGGCCCCCTGCCGCGACCACGATCCCGGCCGCGCCTCACCGTACCGGCCGGCCCGCTCCCGCCGGTACCGGATTCCCGGCACCCGGCCGGCCCCGGGGCGGTGTCGGAGCCGGCTGGCATGCTGTCGATCACCTGTTCTCCTTCACCCGGACTCCTTCGATCGGAGCTGCCTGCGACGAGCGTCGACTTCGATGCCGCGTGGTGCGCGACAGACCTCGGCGACCACCGCCCCTGCCGCTTCACCTACGAGCGGTATCCGTGGGACACCCTGCCCCCGCTGGACGAGCAGCGGTTCACCGGAGCGTTCGCATGGCTGGGCGAGCCGGGCGCGTTCCTTCCCGAACGGGCCGCGCGGCTGCGCCGGGTGGAGGAGGTGCTCGCCGCCGAGGGGCTGTCGCTGCCCACGGACTTCGTCACCTTCGAGACCTCCTCGAACTTCGCCGGTTCCCTGGACGAGGTCTCGGTGACCGGTTGCTGGAGCAGTCTCTCCGAGCCGCTGCCCAGCCCGGTCGAGGCGGGCGCGTTCCTCGTGCGCTTCTTCCGCGACCAGCAGGACTGCGTGCTCTGGTACCTCTACCTGCGCCCGTCCGGCGAGACCTTCGTGGTCAGCTCGCACCTCGACTACGAGTTCGAGTACGGGAGACGGGAGTCGGCGGAGTCAGAGCCCGAGGCCGAGTCCGAGGCCGAGTCCGAGTCCGAGTGCGAGTACGGGATCGACTGGGACGACCTTCCCGCCCAGCGGGCCGCCCTCCTCTGGTCCGCGCCCTCGTTCGAGCACTTCGCCTACCGGTTCTGGATCGAGAACCGCCTCTGGGAGGTCGTCAACGGCACGGAGGGCGCGCCGCTCGACCCCGCGATGCGGGAGTACCTGGACCACTACGCGACGGCGGGCGGGACGGTGCGGCCGTGATCGATGACGCGGTTCCGCAGCAGGCGGCCCGGTGGGTCGTCCTCGTGGAGGCGGAGACCTGCCCCCGGTACGTGGAGGACCACCGCTGGCGGCTGGTCGCGACGCACGAGGTCCCGGACGGAGGGCGCGCGGCGGCGGATCGGCTCGCGCGCAGGACGGCCATGGAGTTCGTCCCCGAGGGGGTCTGCGTGGGCTCGGGGGACGTCCCCTCGCGCAGGGTGTACCGCGTCGCCGACGGCTCGTGGCTCGTGGAGGTCCGGGGGAACGACCACCAGGGCGTCCTGTGCCGGGTCACCACGGCCGAGCTGGTCCGTGCATGGCCGTACGTACGGGCCGGCGAGACCGCGGCCGAGCGCCGCCGCAGGGTGACCGGGCAGGGCTGACGGCCGCCGGAGGCGGAACCGTCGAGGACCACGGCGCCTCCTCGGCGCGTGCCGGGCCGCCCGCGCCCCCACCCTGTTGTGGACACGCCCACGGGTGGGCGCAGGTGCCGCGGGTCGGGATTCGCGACGTGTTCAATGCGAGCCCCAAGCGGAACCTGATCAGGAGTCAGAAGAGATGTCACGAGGCCTGTTTTCGAGGCGCTTGCTGGTGGCCGCCGCCGCCCTCACCGTGATCACCGCCATGGCGCCGCCGAGTGCGGCCGCCCCCGACCCCGGGCCCACGACGCCGTGGCACCACCGCCACCAGGCCGAGATCGGCCGGAAGCACGCCGAGAGGATCGCCGCCGGCAAGCCGGACTCCGCCCTGCGGACCGGCCGTTCCAGCACCACCGCCGAGTCCGACGAGGCGGAGAACGCGGCGGAGGCCGCGGCGCAGTACGCCGAGGCGCGCACCGCGCCGGGCATCGTCGCCCCGGGCGCGTACGGGGCCGCCTGGGCCGAGCTGCAGGCGCTCCCGCACACCCGGGGCGGCTGGGACCACGTGACCGGGCTGCCGTACGACTCGGACGACCCGCGGTACCGGGACATCGCCTCGAACTCCAGCGGCGGCGCGGGCCTGGTCAGCGGCCGGATCACCGGGGTCGCCGCCGACGACCGGGGCCACGTGTACGCGGGCGGCGCCGACGGCGGCGTGTGGCGCTCGAAGGTCGGCGGCGGCCGGTGGGAGCAGATCTCGGAGCGCCTGTCCTCGCAGTCCACCGGCACCCTCGAACTCGACGCGCGCGGCCGCCTCTGGTACGCCACCGGCGAGGCCAACACCGGCGCGACCTCGTTCGTCGGCACCGGCGTGTACCTCCTCGACCACCCGGAGCGCGGCGAGTTCGCGCCCGAGATGCGGGTGGGCGGCAACGAGTTGGAGAGCACGGTCATCAACGCGCTGCGCTTCGCCGGCGACCGGGTCTGGGCCGCCACCGGCCGCGGTGTGTGGAGCCACTCCACCACGGACCTGTCCGGGCCGTGGCAGCTGGAGTTCGCCCCCAACCCCGACTACCTGCCCGGCGGCCCGCTGGCCTCCGACCCGAACGCCGCGTACAAGAACATCGCCAACGACATCGCGATCGACCCCCGGGACCCGTCCCGGGTGCTGCTGGCGGTCGGCTGGCGCAGCGGGGACACCTACAACGGCTTCTACGCCAAGGCGGCGGACGGCAGCTGGCAGCGCGTCACCTCCCTCGGCGAGCTGCCCACCGGCAGCGGCGACGTCGGGAACGTGACCTTCGCCCGGTCGGCGGACGGCTCCCGCTACTACGCGATCGACCAGTCCCCCACCCTGCTCAACACCGACCCGAACACCTCCCTGCAGGGCATCTACACCTCCCCGAACGGCGATCCGTTCGGCCCCTGGACGCTGATCGCCGACAAGGACGAGCTCAAGGCCTCCGGGTCGGCGCTGCAGGACGAGGGCTACCAGCCGGGCATCCAGGCCTGGTACAACCAGTTCCTCCAGGTCGACCCGGACAACCCGGACCACCTGTACGCCGGTCTGGAGGAGGTGTTCGAGACCACGAACGCCGGGCAGTCGTGGACGACCCCGGGCCCGTACTGGAACTTCGGTTTCCCGTGCTGGAGCATCGACCCCGCCAAGCAGACCGGCGACTGCTACCAGACCACCCACCCCGACCAGCACTCGGCCGGAGTCGTCCGCTACCAGGGGCAGACCTACTTCCTGGCCGGGAACGACGGCGGCCTCTACCGCCGTCCGCTCGACGGGAGCGCCGACGCCTCCGGGCACGCCACCGACTGGCTGCCGCTCAACGACGGCACCATCGACACCCTGCAGTACTACTCCGTCGGCGTCGGACGCGACCCCGACGGCCACGGCGTGATCGTCAGCGGCGGCCTCCAGGACAACGGCCAGTCCATCCTGCGCGCCCGGGACAAGCAGATGGGATCCAACTTCGGCGGCGACGGCGGTGACACCTACCTCGACCCGCGCAACGGCTGCAACACCGCCGAGGAGTACGTCTACCTCGCGATGTGGGTGACCCAGAACTGCGCCGTCAACGACGGCTCCTGGCTCACCGACCCGAGCAAGGCCACCAGCTGGGACATCGCCCCGCCCGACAACGCGCTCGGCGGCGCCGGCGCCCGCTTCATCGCCCCGTTCACCGCCGACACCCACAACAGAGACACCTGGGTCGCCGGCGGCCGCCACCTGTGGGTCCAGGACAAGGGCTTCACCATCCGCTCCGGCGACGAGTGGCGCAGCGCGTACGACCTCGGCGAGGGGCACGTCGCCACCGCCGTGGCCTCCTCGGGCGGGACGGTGTACGCCGGTTGGTGCGGTCCGTGCAACAACCAGGGTTTCACCCGCGGCATCGCGGTCGGCCGCACCGACGGGACCGGCTGGCACCAGCTCGACCTGCCGGTGGAGGGCACCCTCCCCAATCGGTACGTCTCCGGCTTCGACATCGACCCCGCCGACGCCCAGCACGTCTTCGTCGCGATCAACGGCTTCTCCCGGAAGTGGACCGAGGGCCCCGGCGCCGGGGTCGGCCACGTCTTCGAGACCCGTGACGGCGGCACAACCTGGACCGACATCAGCGGCGACCTGCCCGACATCCCGGCCAACACGGTGCGGCTGCTGCCCGACGGGGCGCTGGTGGTCGGTACCGACCTCGCCGCCTTCTACCGCACCCCGGGTAAAAACTGCTGGGAGGTCCTCGGCCACCACCTCCCGACCACCGCCGTCCTGCAGCTGAGGAGCGGCCCCGACGGCCGTCTCTACGCCGCCACCCACGGCCGCGGCATCTGGGCCATCGACCCCCGTCTCCACCACGACGGCGCCTGATCGCCGTAGCGCACAAGCGGTCCGAGGGGATCGGACGGCAGCGGTCCCTTGCACGGGGTGGGCCCGGGCCGCGAGGATGCGGAGGAGGAGATCGTCCGGGGAGGCGTGGTGGAGCTGGGCACGGTGGCGCTGACCGGCGCGGCGGGGACCATCGGGTCCGTGGTCCGCGAGGCGCTCCGGGGTGAGGTGGAGCGGCTGATCCTGCTGGACCGGGTGCCGCTGCGGCCGGAGGCCGGGAACGAGGACGTGCACACCGTCGACCTGCGCGACGCGGCCGCCGTGGAGGCGGCCCTGGCGGGCGCCGACCGGGTGATCCACCTGGCGGGTGTGCCGGACGAGGCACCGCTCGCGGACCTCCTGGACGCCAACGTGCTCGGCACCCACCACGTGCTGGAGGCGTGCCGCCGGCTGGGCGTCGGGCGGGTGGTGCTGGCCAGCAGCAACCGCGTGACCGGCTTCCACCCCGTCGGGCAGCTCACCGGGCCGCGGGAGCCGGTGCGGCCGGACGGTCTGTACGGGGTGAGCAAGGCCGCCGTCGAGGCCCTGGGGCGGCTCTACGCCGACAAGTTCGGCCTGTCCGTCCTCTGCCTGCGGATCGGCAGCTTCGAGGCCGTCCCCACCGAGCCGCGGCACCTGGCGACCTGGCTCAGCCCGCGCGACGCCCTCGGCTACCTCCGGGCCGCGCTGACCGCTCCGCCCACCACCCGCTTCGCCACCGTGTACGCGGTCTCCGCCAACACCCGGCGCTTCTGGGAACTCCCCGATCCGGCGGTCCTGGCCTACGCCCCCGTGGACGACGCCGAGACGTACGCCGCCGACATCCCCGGAGCCGACCGCCCGGCCGACCCCGCGTCACCCCAGGCCGGAACCTACGCCTCGCCCGAGTTCACCCTCCGCCACCTGCGGCCCTGATCCCCGCTCCGCTCGGCGCCCCTGGGCGTCCTGCCGTAGCAACAGGCTGCCGAGCGTGGTGCGCCGGTGCAGGACCGCCTTGCCGGCACGCGAGGTGGAGATCAGTCCGGCGCCGCGAAGAGCGGCGGTGTGGGCCGAGACCGTGGCGGCGCTGACGCGGAGCTGGCGGGCGAGCCCGGTCGTGGTGTGTTCCTCGGCGAGCAGGTGCAGCAGTTCGACGCGCGTGTTCCCGATCACCTTGACCAGCGCCGCTTGACCGGCGGAGCCGTCGGGCTGCGGCAGAAAGCCGGCACCCGCCGGGTACGTGACGGCGACCGGGCGGTCGGGGAGGTCGGACAACAGCGGCCCGCCGGTCCAGTGGAAGCTGGGCAGGAGAACCAGCCCGCGCCCGCCGAGGTGGACCTCCCGCGGCCTGCCCGGGAGCTCCCAAACGCCTCCGTGCAGGCGGGCTCCGGGCAGCAGCCCGGCCAGCACCGAGCCGACGCCGCCTTCGGCGAGTTGCACGGCCCGACGCACGAACTCGGCGTGGTGCAGGTCCTGCACCTGCGCCCAGACCGGGCCGAGCACCACCTCGAACGCCGCACGCTGCGCACGACGGATCAGGCGCCATGCCTCGGGGGCACCCCGGTGCAGTTCGTGGATCCACGCCGGGGTGGGCGTGCGCGCGGGTGCGTAGACCCGTTCCAGTTCGGCACCGACCAGCTCGGCCGGGGTCGAGCGGACCTGTTCCAGGGCCTCGGGGAGGGAGTCCGCCAGCACGTCCAGGAAACTCGGCGCCCGGCCGGCCGGGACGAGGTCCGCGAGCGGGAGGGTGGCGTTCGGCAGCGCGCGCAACGCCCTGCGTCGCCATGAACCGTGGAGAAGCTCGCCATCCCGGCGGCCCATCATCGTCAGCGTCACGTTGAGCTCCTGGAGCGGCGCCGGCCGAGGCGCGAGGCTGACCCGGGCGAAGTCGTCCGGCGTGAAGTGGATCCGGAGCACGACTCCCCCTGCGTGTCGGCCCGACGGTGTCCCGGGCGCCATCCTTGAGGCCCCAACCTAAACGATCGCAAGCGCCGGGCCGGGCGGGACAGCATGCGGGACATGACTCACGACTTCTCCCTCAGCCGACGCACCGTCACCAGGTCCGCACTGCTCGGCTCCGCCGCCCTGCTGCTCGGCGCCGGTGGCCGCGCCCACGCCGTCTCCCGGGCCACCACCGAGGGACCGGTCCCGGGCGATGCCGTCCTCGCCCTGCCCGCGCCCACGGGCCGCCACCCCGTGGGGTGCCGGCCGGTGTACCTCGTCGACGACTCCCGGCGCGACCCGTGGGACTCCACCATCCCCGGGAGGGAGCTCATGCTGACGGTCTACTACCCGGCCCGCGACGTCACCGGCCTCGCCCCGGCCCCACAGCTGCCGCCGCAGGCCGCGACCTGGTTCGGACGGATCGCCCCGCTCACGCCGCTCCACCTGCCTGCCGCGGGCGTGAACTGGGGCGCCACCCGGTCCCACGCGTTCGAGGGAGCCTCGCCGCTGCCGGGCCGGTGGCCGGTACTGGTGCACAGCCCGGGCGGCGGCGAC
Organism: Kitasatospora sp. HUAS MG31; assembly: GCF_040571325.1. Classification (GTDB taxonomy): domain Bacteria; phylum Actinomycetota; class Actinomycetes; order Streptomycetales; family Streptomycetaceae; genus Kitasatospora; species Kitasatospora camelliae. The sequence goes on from NZ_CP159872.1 coordinate 426,811, forward strand.
CCGCGCGGCCTGGGGACGTCCCTGGCCGAGGACCTGGCCAGTCACGGCGCCGTCGTCTTCTCGGTCGACCACCCCGGCGACGCCGCAGCGGTCGAGTTCCCGGATGCCCGGCCGCACCGGGAGGACACCGTACGGACGACCGTCCTCCGCGGCGACCCACGGGACCAGCCGGCCGTGGCCCGCACGATGATCGACGCGCGGATCGCCGACCTGCACCATGTCCTCGACCGGCTCGGGCACGCGGCCGAACTGCCGCTGCCGCGCGGGCTCGCCGAGACGCTGGACCTGCGTCGCCTCGGCGTGTACGGGCACTCGGCCGGCGGCAGCGCCGTGACCGAGGTGATGTACGAGGACCGGCGGGTGCGGGCCGGGATCAACCTGGAGGGCTACCTGGACTACCCGCCCTCCGCGCCCGGCGCCGCCGCCGAACCGTTCCCGGTCGCGGCGGACGGGATGGACCGGCCACTGCTCCTGCTCGGCAGCGAGGGGTTCGACCGCCGGCAGGAACTGGACCGCTCCTGGCTGGCCTTGGCCGCGCTCTCCGGCCGATGGGTCCGCCGCGCACGGGTCGCTGACGCCAACCACTGGATCTTCACCGACTACGCTGCGATGCTCCCCCGGCTCCAGGCAGCCGGGTTGATGACGGCGGCGGAGAGGAACGCGCTGATCGGCACCGTCGACCCGACCGTATCGGTCCCCGAGGTCCGCCACACGATCCGCAGGTTCTTCGCACGACACCTGGCCGGCCACTGATCCGAGGGCAACGGCCGAGGACCGCGGCAGAGGTTCACCAATCTGCTCGATCACGCGGCCAGGGGGCGCGCGCGGTGGTTCCCGCGCGTGTCCGGCGCGTGTCCGGCGCCCGGGGCATACCCTTCGGCGCCACGGATCCCGTAGGGTCGGCCAATGGCGAAGTACTTCGACGTGCACCCGCAGACGCCCCAGGCGCGCACCATCAGCACCGTGGCCGAGAGCATCCGGTCCGGGGCCCTCATCGCGTACCCGACCGATTCCTGCTTCGCCCTGGGATGCCGGATGGGCAACCAGGACGGCCTCGAACGCATCCGGTCGATCCGCCGTCTCGGCGACCGTCACCACTTCACCCTGATGTGCGAGAACTTCGCGCAGCTCGGGCAGTTCGTCCAGATCGACAACAACGTCTTCCGCGCGATCAAGGCGGCGACCCCGGGCAGGTACACCTTCATCCTGCCCGCCACCCGGGAGGTGCCGCGCCGCCTGCTGCACCCGAAGAAGAAGACGGTCGGCGTGCGGATCCCCGACCACACCGTCACCCAGGCGCTGCTCGCGGAGCTCGGCGAGCCGCTCGTCTCCAGCACCCTCCTGCTCCCCGACGAGGCGGAGCCGATGACCCAGGGGTGGGAGATCAAGGAGCGGCTCGACCATGTGCTGGACGCCGTGGTCGACTCGGGCGACTGCGGCACCGAGCCGACCACGGTCGTCGACTTCTCCGGCGGGTCCCCGGAGATCGTCCGACGGGGTGCCGGCGACCCCGACCGCTTCGAGTTCTAGCGGGACGCGGACCCCGCCCGGCTGCGGTCACCCCGCCGGGCCGGCACCGACAAGGGTGCCCGGCCCGGCGGGACCGCCGGCCGGTCAGCGCTTGGTGATGGCCACGTTGCGGATGTTCACCGGCAGGGTCGGAAAGCCGTCACCGGGGTTGTTCTGGTCGTCCTCGCCGCCCGCCGCGATCTTCTGCAGGACGTCGAGCCCGGCCGTGACCTGCCCGAACGGCGTGTAGTTCGGCGAGAGCTTGGTGTCCTTCCAGACGAAGAAGAACTGGCTGCCGTTGGTGTTCGGACCGGCGTTCGCCATGGCGACGGTCCCGGCCGGGTAGGTGGCGCCGTCGAGGTTCTCGTCCGGGAACGAGTACCCGGGCCCGCCGCTGCCGGTGCCGGTCGGGTCGCCGCACTGGAGCACGAAGATCCGCTGGGTGGTGAGCCGGTGGCAGTGGCTGCGGTCGAAGTAGTCGCGCTCGGCCAGGAACCGGAACGAGTAGGTGGTGCACGGGGCCTTGTCCGTCAGCGCCTTGAAGGTGATCGAGCCCTGACTGGTCCGCAGCGTCGCACTGTACGGCTTCGCGGCCTTCCTCGCGTCGAAGACCGGGATGCCCTTGAAGTTGTCGGCCGGAACCGCCGGCGTGTACGTGCAGGCGGCGCTCGCCTGTCCCCCGGCGGCGGACCGCCCGGGAGCGGACGGCTCGGCGGCCGCCGCGGTACCGGACAGCGCCAGCGGGAGGGTGGTCAGGGCGGCGAGCAGGGCCGAGGACGTGCGCTTCACGGGGGAGCCTTCCGGGTCGAGTTGGCGCGGACCCGTCATACATGCCCGATCGGGCCGCGCACATGCCCCGCACCGACCGGCACCCATCCACCGGCCGATGTCGGTGCCCGCCCCTACCCAGCGGCGGCCGGGTGTCACCACCCGGCCGCCTGGGCACCGCCTGGGCACCGTTCGAACCGCGTGCGTCGGCCCGCCGGCCCATCAGTAGCGCAGGACCGCCGCGACGCGTCCGGCGTCGGTGAGGGTGCCGTCCGGAACGAAGCCGACCAGGGCGCCGGTGTCGAGGGTGCGCTCGATCACCTCGTCGACGATGTCCTCCCGTGCCCCGGACTCGCCGGACTCGGCGGGCACGAGGTGCTCGCCGTCGTCGCGGACGGTGGCCCGGTAGTGCTCCTCGACCACCAGCTGGGCGATCCGGCCCTCGCCGGCGGCGTGCCAGACCTCGTCCAGTCCGGCGGCGAACGCCTGGCGGCCGCGGGCCTCGTCGAGCCGGGCGAGGGCGTCGCTGGTCTCGCGGTCGGCGTTGGCCCGGACCGCGGGCTGGACGACCTGGTGGACGGTCTCGGCGTTGGCCTGGGCGAGCCCGCCGTGCTGGAGCTGCGCGGTGGCCTCCTTGGCGATCGGGCCGACGGTGTCCAGCAGGGCGAGTGCGGCGGCCTCGCCGACCACGTAGAGCGGGCGGGGGTCGGCGGCGAGCACCTTGCCGACCGCCGTGTCGGCCTGCCGCAGGAAGGTCTTGGCCTCCTCGTCCCGGAAGGTGCTGGGCGTGTCGCCGATCTGCTCCTGCCGCTCGGGGTCGGGGTTGTCGAAGGTGCGCACCAGCGGGAAGCCGTGGCGGGTCGACTCGGTGACCCGCTCGTGGCCCCCGTCCCACAGGGCCACCCGGTCGGCGGCGACCGCGAGCACCCAGTAGGGGCGCTCGGCGGCCTGGGCGGCGACCAGGTTGCGGGTGAGGAAGGTATCGGAGAGGACCACCCGGGCGGGAGCCGCGCGTCCGAGTGACCAGACCTGGTGCTCGCCGGGTGCGGCGAGGATCGCCAGCCCCTCCTCGGCGTGCACCAGGTCGACCTCGGCGAGCGCCCGGTCGAGCTGTTCCAGGACGTCCATCCGGTCGGCGCGGGACACCGCCGGGTCGGCCTGGACCTTCTCCTTGGCCTCGGCCAGCAGGTTGCGCAGCCGGATCGGGTCCTGCGCGTTGTCGGGCTCCCGGCGGTGGGTGGGCATCAGGACGGACACCGCCGGATAGGGCCGCGGCCGGCGCAGCTCGGCGAGAACGGCGGGGCTGAGTGCGGGGTGCATGGGGACCCTCTCCGAAGGCGGTACGGCCTTCTCTGCATGGATGCACGGCGCCTGGCACTGCTCACAAATGCCCCAAATGTAACTATCTGCGGCTTTGCCCGCCCAGCCACCGCCGCCCCCGGGCCCCGACGGTGACGGCCGCGGGCCAACCGCCCTCGCCGCACATGGGTGTCAGCGGCGGGCGGCACCATCAGTACCGTGGATCTGAGACCCGAACTGATGCCCCCGCCGGTGAGCCGGCAGCGCCTGGACGCGCTCTGCCGCGAGATCACGCGGATCGCCGACCTGGTGCTTCGGGGATCCGGGAGCACGGACCGAGAGATCCGAGCCTTCAACGCGAGGACGGGTCACGACTACGCCGCCCTCGACTTCGCCGAGTGCGAGGGCAGCCGGAGTCTGGCCGACTTCGCGCGGGAGGCCGCCCGGCCGGCCCGGCCGCGGGTCGCGGACGTCACCCGGGACGAACGCGTCGAGGTCGTCCGCAGGATCCTCGCCGGCGACCCGGAGATCGACTACTACCTGCGGCTCCTCCAGGCCAACGTCCTGTACCCCCGGGTCACGGACCTGATCTTCCACCCCCCGCCCGACCTGCCGGACGCCTCGGCCGAGCAGATCGTCGACGCGGCCCTCGGCTACCGCCCGATCGCCCTGTGACCGCCCCTCACCCCCACGCCGCCCGCACCGGCCCCCGCGGCCGGAACCCGATCACCGGGGCGGCGTGGGGCCGTGCGAGGATCGGGGACAGGGGACTGCCGAGGTGAGGGGATGCGCCGTGTGCACCGTGTTCGTCAGCTTCGATCCCGGGTCGCCGGTGCCGGTCCTCGTCCTCGCCGCCCGGGACGAGTACACCGACCGGGCCTGGCTGCCGCCTGCCCGGCACTGGCCGCGGCATCCGCGGCTGCTGGGCGGGCTGGACCTGCTGGCGGGCGGCACCTGGCTGGCCGTGGACCCGGGCGGCACCGGCCGCAGTCCGCGGCTGGCCTGCATCCTCAACGGGTTCGGGCTGCCCGCCGATCCGGCCCGCCGGCTCTCGCGCGGTGAACTTCCACTGCTGGCCGCGGCGGGCGACGACCTCGCGGACCGCGACTGGACGCGCTACGACCCGTTCCACCTGATCACCGCCGAGCCGGACGCGGTGACCTCGCTGGGGTGGAGCGGCGCCGAGCTCACCCGTCGGGTGCTGGAGCCGGGCCTGCACGCCGTCATCAACGACGGGATGGAGGGCCTGGCCTCGCACCGGACATCCTCCGAGAGCGCCGCGCGGATGATGGCCGCCCGGCTCGCGCACTTCCGTCCGCGGCTGGCCGCCGTCCGACGTCCCGAGCCGCCGACCGGGCCCGTCGACGGCGCCGGCACCCCGACCGCCGAGGCGTGGGCCGACTGGCCGCCGATCGCCGACGGCGACGGACTGGACCGCACCGACCCGGCCGCCCTCGTCCAGCACCGCGAGTTCGACGAGGACCGGGTCTGGGCCACCACCTCGCTCGCCCTCGTCGGACTCGGCCGGTCCGGGATCCGCTACGACTTCAACCCCGCACCGGGCAACGCCGCCTGGTACCCCGTCGACACCCACCTGCCCACCGGCTGACCCGCCCACCGCTGGACCGGCGCAGCCGGGCTCAGGCGGACGGCTTCGCCTGAGCCCGCGGCTTGCGGGCCACCAGGAACGCCTGGGGTGTCTTCTCCGGGAACGGGCCGTCCTCGTCGCACTCCCGCTGCATCCGGGCGATCACCGGCAGCCCGGCGGCTCCCAGCAGGTCGGACACCTGCTCGGGCCTGCGCCGGTGGAAGGTCAGGTCGATCTCGTGGCCGAACGCCTCGGTCCGGTGGCGCGGGACGTCGCCGACCTGGAACCCGGCCAGCAGGTGACCGCCCGGGGCGAGCACCCGGTGGAACTCGGCGAACACCTGCGGCAGCAGCTCGTCCGGGACGTGGATGGTGGAGTACCAGGCGAGCAGGCCGCTGAGGCTGCCGTCCGGCAGGTCGAGCGCCAGCATGGAGCCCTCCTCGAACCGCAGCCCGGGGTGGGCCTGCCGGGCGGCGGCCAGCATCCGCGGCGACAGGTCGATGCCGAACACCGGCAGTCCGATCCCGTCGAGGTGGGCCGTCACCCGCCCGGTGCCGCAGCCGACGTCGGCCACCGGGCCCGGCAGTCCGGAGGCCTTCACCAGGTCGGCGAACCCGGCGAGTTGGGCCCGGTCGAGCGGCTTCGCCGCGAGTTCGCCGCGGAAGTGGCCGGCGTAGTCGTCAGCCAGCAGGTCGTAGGAGTCGCGGGTCGTCCGCAGGAAGTCCGGTTCGCTCACGGCCGGTCAGCCTACTCCGCCCACGCCGCGCACCGTCTGGTCCCGACCCGGCCGCGGCCGGGCGGCCGGTCCGTGCGGGCGGGCCCGGTCGGGAAGTCGCCGGGCAGCGTCCCGAGGAGGCGGGTCGTCGCGGTTCAGGCCAGGGCGAGGAGGCTGACGGCGACCGCGGCGAGACCGAGTCCGGCGAGCTGGCCGCGGTGGATGCGCTCGCCCAGCACGGCGCGGGCGAGCAGGACGGTGCCGGCCGGGTAGAGCGCGGTGATCACGGCGACCACGGTGAGGTCCCCGCTGCGGACGGCGAGCAGGAAGAGCAGGTTGGCGACGGAGTCCAGGACGCCCGCGGCCGCCGACATCGCGTACGCGGGCCGCTCGGAGCCCAGCCGGTGGCGCAACAGGCCGGCCGCGGCGAGGGTGACCGCGGTGGAGACGGCCCGGCCGACGATCAGCGGGGGCGAGGCCGCTGTCGGCGGGGGCCCGGTGCAGGCAGACCAGTTGGAGGGCGATGGCGGCACCCGCGCCGAAGGCGAGCAGCAGCGCGGTGCGGGACGGGCGGGCCGCTCGGGTGCCGGGGCCGGCGCTGACCAGGACCACGGCTGCCAGGGCGAGGGGCAGGCCGAGGATGCCGGCGGGGGTGAGGTGCTCGCCCTGCAGCAGGCCGACCGCGACCGGCAGGGCGGCGGAGACCAGCGCGGTGACCGGGGAGAGCACGTTCATCGGGCCGATCGCCAGGGTGCGGTAGAGCAGGGCGAAGGCGGCCGAGGCGACCCCGGAGGCGGTTCCCCAGCCGACGGCCCCGGCACTGAAGGAGGCGCCGAGGTGGCCGGGCAGACCGCCACCTTCGACGGCGACACCGCCCACACCTACCGCGGCGCGGGCACCGGGACCTGCACCCTCGTGATGACCGTCCACCTCCCGCCCGGCCCCGGGCAGCCCTGACGATCCCGCCCGGCCCCGCCGGCCCCTGACGGCGTGGACGCCCCGCCGGGCGGGGCGTCCGCACGCGGGGTCAGTCCTGGAAGGACCGTTCGTTCAGCACGTCGAGGTTCCGGAACCTCGGGGGCCCGTCGCACAGCGCCATCACCCGGGCCGCGAACTCGGCGGTCTCCGGGCGGTCGGAGTTCTCCATCGCCACCTCGTAGGAGGGGAACTCGACGATGTTCAGGTAGACGTCGTTCCCGTCCCGGTCGCGGGTCTGCACGGCCCGGCTCGCCAGGCGGTTGCCGGCGTTCCGCTCCACCCACTCGTCCAGCAGGGCGTTGAACTCGTCGATGCGACTCGTGCGGTACTCGATGATCTGAATGAACTTCACGTGCCAGCCTCCTCCGGTCTGCGGACGGCAGCCATCCGCCCGCTCAGCGTCCCCCGGGCTCCGACGGGCCGCAAAAGCAGACCTGGGCCGGGTGGCGCGGTGGGTGGGGACCGCGACCCTTTCGGGCGGCGGTTCGCCGACGACGTCGACCGGCCGATCGTCGACGCGGTCCAGCGGGTCGCCGAGCGGCGCGGGATCCCGATGGCCCGGGTCGCCCTGGCCTCGGGGCGCGCCTCGGCGGCGAGGTCCGCGAGGGCCTGCGCTTCGTGGGCGGCCACCCGGTCCTGCGCGCGGTCGCCCTCGCCGGGGCGTGGACCAACCTGTCCGTCCAGCTGTGCCGGACCATGCTCCCCTGCTCCTGGTCCGGACCTCGGGCTGCCGGACACGGCGGTCGGCCTGTTCTTCGCCGCCGGCGGTCTGGGCGTGTTCCTCGGTTCGCTGGCGGCCCGGCGGCTCGCGCTGCGGCTGGGTGCGGGCCGGGTGCTGTGGCTGATGGGCCTGGCCATCGCGCCGTTCGGCGTCCTGGTGGCGCTGGTGGACCGGGGCCCGGCGCTCTGGCTGGCCGGCGCGGGCTGGCTGGTCACCACCTTCAAGGTCGGCGTCGACAACGTGCTCAAGGTCAGCTTCCGCCAGAGCGTCACCCCCGACCGGCTGCTCGGCCGGATGAACGCCACGATGCGGGTCCTGCTGACCGGCGCGCTCGCGGTGGGCGCCGCGCTCTCCGGCCTGCTGGGCGAGTTCGCCTCGGTCCGGGCCGTCCTGTGGGCCGGCGCGGCGGGTCTGGCGACGGTGTGGGTGCCGATCTTCTTCTCGCCGCTGCGCACCCACCGCGGCCTGCCCGGGCCCGAAGGGCTCACCGGGGAGGGCGGCAGCCACACCCGGCGCGTCCGGCAGGACTGAGCGGACCGTAGCGTCCAAAGCGGGCCGTGGTGGTCAGATCGAGGCCGCGGCGGTCGACTCCGGCACGGCGCACGGACGCAGGACCATGAGCGAGTCCTCCTGGGTCGCCACCATGGCGAAGGGGAACCGGTCGAGTTCCAGGCAGAGCGCGACGTCGTCGGGGCTGGCCGCCATGTACGGGCGGAACAACCCCAACAGCTGGGACAGCGAGGTCAGTACGCCGTTCCTCGCGGCCGCCAAGAAGATCGTCAGCGGGCAGGGCCGACGCCTTCCCAGCTCCTCGCGGAGGCGGCCCGGCAGGCCCGGACCGCCCTGGACGAGCAGCGGTCCTGAGGACCACCCGGTCCCCGCGCGCCGGGGACCCGCGGCCGACCTCGCGGGTCAGCCGTCGGCGGCCTGGAACGGTCCGGCGCGGTCGTCCACCGTCAGGCCCGGAACGGCGGCGGTCCAGCCCTTCGCCACCACGCTCCGCGACCTCTTCAGCTGCTCCTCGCTCGGGAAGGTCGGGACGCCCTCGACGGTCGGCAGCCGGGCGGCCTTGGCCTTGTCGATCGTCCCGTCCTCCCGCATGGACTGCATCAGCGCCGGCCGGGCGTAGTCGTCGAGCCTCAGGTTCTGCCCCTCCGGGCTGAGCACGTACTCCTCCCACAGGCGCGCCGCCGCCGGATGCGGAGCGTCCTTGTTGATCGCCTGGGCGTAGTACTCGGAGAAGCTGCCGTCGAAGGGGATGGAGACCTTCCACCGGACCGAGGAACTGGGGATCTCGTCGCTGTGGGCGAGGTTGAGGAAGTCCCATTCGATGACGATGGGCGTGGCGCCGCTCGCGATCTTCTCCTGGGCCGGGTTGGGGCTGGTGTGCTGCAGGTTCCCCGTGCCGTCGAGCCGTGCGAAGTAGTCGAGGCCGGGCTGGATGTCGTCGAACGACCCGCCGTTCGCCAGGGCTGCGGAGTACACGGCGGCGAAGGCCACCTCCGACCTCCTGGGGTCGGTTCCGGTGAGGGCGACCTTGCCCCGGTACTCCGGTTTCAGCAGGTCGGAGAAGGAGATGGGGCAGACCGCTATCCGGCCGGCGTCGCAGCCGATCGAGATGTACCCCCCGTAGCTGCTGAACCACCGGGACCGCGGGTCCTTCTGGCCGTCCGGGATCCTCCGGTGCGGCACGACCGCGTACGAGGCGAGCAGGCCCTCCTGGGCGGCGGACCGTGCGAAGCGGGCGCCGAGCTCCAGCACGTCCGGGGCATCGGGCGTCCCCTTCCGCTTCTTCACGGCGTCGATCGAACCCCTCGATCAGGCCGCCCCCGTTGGCCCAGGTCGGGGGAAGCGCGATGGCGTTGAGCCGTCCTTCCTTCCGCGCCGCGTCGATCAGCGCCTGCATGCCTCCCATCTCCTCGGCGGAGGCGGCCGCGGCGGCCGGGACCGGTCCCGCGTGGCGCGATCCGCCGCAGCCGGCCTGGCCGACGGCCAGCATCCCGACGCAGCCCAGCAGCGTGAGCCTGCGGACGCTCCACCCGCTCATGGGATCTCCCGGCACTCGGGCGTCATGCGTCGTCCCACCGGTCGAGGAGGGCGTCGCCGTCCAGGTCCTCGTCGGGCGGTTTGCCGTCGAGGCTCTGGACCGACCAGATGGTCTTGCCGCGCGGCGAGTAGCGGGTCCCCCAGCGGTCGGCGAACTGGGCGACGAGGAAGAGGCCGCGGCCGCCCTCGTCGGTGTCCTTCGCCCGGCGGATGTGCGGGGAGGTGCTGCTCCCGTCGGAGACCTCGCAGGTCAGGCCGTTGTCGCGCAGGAGCCGGACGCGGATGGGTTCGCGGCCGTAGCGGACGGCGTTGGTGATCAGCTCGCTGAGGATGAGCTCGGAGGCGAAGGAGATCTCTTCCAGGCCCCATTCCTCCAGCTTGCGGCTGCAGGCGTTGCGGACCGGGCCCACCGCGGCCGGGTCCCTGGGCACCTCCCACTCGGCCACGTCGGCCGGGTCCAGCTGCCGGGTGGCCGCCACCAGGAGGGCGACGTCGTCGGTGGGTTTCCCGGGGAGCAGGGCGTCCATCACCGCGGCGCAGGTGGCCTCGGGGGTGCGCTCGGGGCCGGCCAGGGCAGCGCGCAGGGCGTCCAGGCTGTCGTCCACGTCCCGGTGGCGGTCCTCGATGAGTCCGTCGGTGTAGAGCACGAGCCGGGAGCCGTCCGGAACGGACAGGTCCGTGGTCTCGAAGGGCAGGCCGGCGCAGAGGCCCAGCGGCGGGGAGACCGGCAGCTCGACGAACTCGACGCTCCCGTCGGGGTGGATGACGGCCGGTGGCAGGTGGCCCGCGGTCGCGGCGGTCAGCCGTCCGGACACGGCGTCGTAGATCATGCACAGACAGGTGGCGCCGGTGATCGCGTGCTCGCCGCCCTCGCCGCCGTCGCCGCTGTCGTCCCGGGCGTCGATGTGGGTCACCAGCTCGTCCAGGTGGCTCAGCAACTCGTCCGGGGGCAGGTCCAGGGCGCAGAAGTTGTGCACGGCGACGCGCAGGCGGCCCATGTTCGCCGCGGCGTGCAGGCCGTGGCCGACCACATCGCCCATGACCAGGGCGACCCGGGCGCCGGGCAGCGGGATGACGTCGAACCAGTCGCCGCCGACCCCGGCCTGCGCCGGGCGGTAGCGGTAGGCGGCGTCCAGGGCGGACCGTTCCGGGAGGGCCTGGGGCATCAGGCTGCGTTGGAGGGTGACGGCCATGCTGTGTTCGCGGGTGTAGCGGCGGGCGTTGTCGACGGACACCGCGGCCCTGCCGGCGAGTTCCTCGGCGAAGGCGAGGTCCTCCGGGTCGAAGGGCGGTGAGGATCCGGTTCTCCAGAAGTCGACCAGCCCCAGGACCACACCGCGGGCCCGCAGGGGGACCACGGCCAGGGAGCGGAGTCCGAGGTCCAGGATCCGCTGGGCGCGTGCGGGGTCCTGTGCCTGCCAGCCGGGGGCGTTCGCGAGATCCGGTTCCAGGACGGCGCGCCCGTCCGCGACGCTGGCGGCCACGGGGGTGCCGGGGATGAAGCGGATCAGTTCCCCCACGGGGTACAGCGGGTGGTCCTCGGCCAGGCCCGCGACGGCGACGCGGCGCAGCAGCGTGCCCGCCTCCCTCGGTTCCTCGCCGGACAGGACGGGGTCGAGCAGTTCGACGGTGACCACGTCGGCGAACCGGGGGACGGCGATCTCGGCGAGCTCCTCGGCCGTGCGCACGACGTCCAGGGTGCTGCCGATGTGCACGCCGGCGTCGTAGAGGAGGGTGAGCCGCTCCCGGGCCAGCTCCGCGCGTCCCGCCAGCGACTGCAGCTCGGTGGTGTCGCGCAGGGTCACCACGCTCCCGCGGTGCCCTCCGAACGGGGTGGTGGAGCGCTTGTTCACGGCGATCAGGCGGTCCGCCGCGAGGTGGACCTCGTCGGTGGCGATGCGGTCCGAGGCGAGGAGTTCGGCCGTACGGGGGTCGAGGCCGAGGTCGGTGACGGCCCTGCCCTCGGCGTACGTGGGGAGGTGCAGGAGTCGGCGGGCCTCGTCGTTGGCGAGGAGCAGCCGGTGGTCGCTGCCCATGATGAGCACGCCCTCCCGGACGGCGTGGAGGACCGCGTCGTGGTGCTCGTACATCCGGGTCATCTCGGCGGGGCCGAGGCCGTGGGTCTGGCGGCGCAGGCGGCGGCTGACCAGCCCGGCCCCGCCCGCGGCGACGGCCAGGGCGCCGGCCGCGCTTCCCAGGAAGACCGGCATCTGCTCGTCCACCGACTCCTGCACCTTCTCGACCGTGACCGGGGAGGAGACGATGGCGACGACCGACCCGCTGGGGTCCCGGACCGGCACGGCCGAGATCACGGAGAGGCCGAGCGCGCCCTGGAACGTCTTGGTGAACGACTTGCCGATCGCCGCCTCGCCGTAAGGGCCGATGACGTACTTGCCGATCTGGCCGGGATCGCTGTGGGTGAGCGTGATCCCGTCCATCTTGTAGATGATGAGGGCGTCGACGCCGGAGGCCTTCCTGGCCTCCTCGGCGAGCGGCTGCAGCGTCCCGGTGGGATCGGGGCCGTTCAGGGTGGCCAGGAGCCCGGGGGCGTGCGCGAACGACTCGGCGGCGGCGAGCGTCCGGTGCCGGGCGTCGGCCATGGTGTCCCGCCGGATCTGAGCCAGCATGGCCACCACCCCGGCGACGACGAGCAGCACGACCAGCACCAGCTGCAGCAGCAGGACCTCGCGGGCGACGCTGCGGGTGGCGGGGTTGGCCCGGGGCCGGCCCGGCCACCCCCGTGTCCGGCCGCCGGTCCGGGAGCGTGGCTCCCCGGACAGACGAGCGATCAACCAGCGTCTGACGTGCCGTGCCGGATGGCCCATGTGACCTACACATCCATCTGGTCCACCGAGGGCGAGGACCCGGGGAGTGGTCCGTACGCCGGCGGTTCTGCCCGGAGGCGGGGACGGTTAGAGGAAGGGCTCATGGTGGACCGCCCTCTCCGGGGCGATCCGGAGCCCACGGCTCGCGGGGAGCGACAGGCCAGGATGACCGCGCGGCGCCTGAACAGCGCGTGCAGTCGGTCCATCCGAGCCGGCGGGGCTGGCCGGCCACCCATGGCAACGCTCGGGGATGAAGCGTTGAACCGAGAGTGTTCACAAGGGGGCGCTAGGTGAAGCTTCCTTCATAGTGGGCCGCTACGGATCGTGGTGTCAAGGGTCCTCACCACCCGCCCTTGGTGTGCGTTTGCGCAGGCCACGCCGGTGGGCGGCGCTGTACGGAGTGCTGTACGGACCGTCACCGGAGGCGGGGCCCCGGCCCGTCGCGGCGGGTCGCGGCCGTCGGCGGGGCCGCTTGACCGAGGAGATGGTGAGGCGCCATATTACTTCCCGTGACCCAGCATCCCGGGACGGGCCCCGCCGCCCCCACCCTCGACCAGGCCCGCCGCCAGATCGCCCGCTACGGCCTCACGGCCGACCCGCAGGCGGTCCTGGTCGCGGCCCGGCTGATGGCGGCCGGCGCCCGGATCGGCCAGGCCGGCGAGGTGCACTTCGGCCGCTTCGGCCTCTCCACCGGCCGCTACCGACTGCTGGCCGACCTGGAGGACCACGGCGGCGAGAAGTCGCCCTCCCAGCTCGCGGCGAGCCTCGGGGTCACCCGGGCCACCGTGACGGGCCTGGTCGACGGCCTGGAGCGGGAGGGCCTGGTGGCCCGCCGCCCGTCCACCGAGGACGGGCGCGGCAACGTGGTGATCCTCACCGCGCGCGGCGCCGACCGGCTGCGCGACCTGGCGCCGGAGCACTTCACCCGGATGCAGGCCCTGGTCGGCGGGCTCTCCCCCGAGGAGTGCGCCACCTTCCTCGACCTGCTGGCCCGGGTGGTCTCGGGCATCGACGCACTCACCGAGGACTGACCCCACCGAGGCGGGCCGAGGGCGGCCCGCCTCTTTTCCACCCCGATAGTTAGGAACCTAAGCATAAATGCTTAGGCACCTAATCTTTGTCAGATCACATCTGATCAGAGAGGACAACCATGAGCAGGAAAGCTTCCGGCGCTCCCCCGCCCTTCGTCCTGTGGCGCGAAGTCCTGACGTCCTACGCCATGCCCGCCGTGACGGCCGGCCTCGGCGGAGCCGTCACCCGGCAGCCACAGCTGGTGGTGGCGGCGCTCACCACCATCGGCGGTACCTCCGCCCTGGTGGCCGCCGCCCTCGGCGCCACGCTGCGGCGCCGTCCCGTCCGATCCCGGCCCGCCCGGACCCCGCGCGCGCTCGCGGCGGCCGTCCTGGGCCTGGCGGCCGCGGCACTCGGCCTGGCCGTCGGGCTGGCCGCCGCGCACGGGCTGCCGCAGATCCCGGCCCTCGCCGACAGCCCCTGGCCGCCCCGGCTGCCGGTCGACCTGCCGGTCTCCTCGGCGATCGCCGCCACCGTCACCACCTGGCGCTGGCGCGGCAGCCGCCCGACCCGCACACCGGACCACCGACCCACGACCCACCGACTCGAAAGGCCGACATCGTGATCGTCATCATGGGCGCCGCCGGCGCCACCGGCGGCGCCACCCTGCGCAGCCTCGCCGCCCTCGGCGCACCGACCCGTGCCCTCAGCCGCGACCCCGCCCGCCTGGCCGCCGCACTCGACGGGCCGACGCTCGCCCGGACCGCGATCCTCCCGGCCGACGCCGCCGACCCGGTGTCCCTGCGGGCCGCCTTCCACGGCGCGCGGCAGCTCTTCCTCACCATGGCCAACGGCCCGCACCAGGTCCGGCACGAGCTGAACGCGATCGAGGCGGCCGTCGACTGCGGCCTGGAGCACGTCGTCAAGGTCTCCGCACCCGCCGCCGAGCCGGACTCCCCCGTCGCCGTCTCCCGCGGCCACCACCTGGTCGAGGAGCGGCTGCGGGCCTCCGGCCTCACGGCGACCGTACTGCGGCCGTACGCCTTCATGCAGAAACTGCTGCTCCTGGCGCCCGGCATCGCCGCCGGGGTGGTGCACGGCGCGATGGGCCGGGCCCGGTGCAACTACGTGGACGCCCGGGACGTCGGGGACGCCGCCGCCGCGGTCCTCACCCGCCCGGAGCCGGCCGGCGGGACGTACCCGCTCACCGGCGGGCGGGCCTACAGCCACCCCGAACTCACCGCACTGCTGAGCGAGTTGCTCGGCCGGCCGATCCGCTACCTCGACCTCGGCCCGTCCGGGCTGCACGCCCACCTGGTCGGCCGGGCCGGGATGCCGGACTGGCTGGCCCGCCACGTGGTGGAGATCCAGCAGCTCGCGACGGGCCGCCCGGAGACACCGGACGACACCGCCTTCCGCCGGCTCACCGGACGTGCCCCGCGCACGCTGGAGGCCTTCCTCCGCGAGAACCTGCACCACTTCCGCTGACGGCCCGGCTGTCCGGGCGGTCGGTCAGCCGGGCGGTTGGTCACACTGGTCCGGCCGCCCGGCCAATCAGCCGGTCAGCCGGTGTGCAGGATCCGGAAGTGGTCGGGCTGTGCCGGATCACGGTCGACGACCTGGACCGGCGGCCAGGCCCACTGGCGGACGCCGATGCCCGGCGGACGGGAGAACCGGATCGGCCCGCGGGTGCCCTCGACGGCGACCTGAGGCCAGGATCCGGCGATGCGCGCCCGGTCCGCCCCGTGCGAACGCAGCACCTCGGCCAGGACGGCCACGGTGTCATAGCCCTCGAAGGCGACGAAGGAGGGCGCCTCGGCCAGCCGTTCGCGCAGGGCCGCCGCCACCCGGGTGCCGAGCGGGCCGAGGCGCTCGGGCAGGTAGCGCAGGAACGGGACCCCGGTGCCCTCGGCGCCCAGCAGCGCCGCCCACCCGGCGAACTCCGGCTGCCCGGCCGGCGCGCCGATCAGGACGTCGGCGAGCCGCGGGTCGCGGCGGACGGCCCGGACGATCGGCACGACCGGGTCCGGGTGGCCGACCAGCAGGAGCGGGCCGTCGCGCCCCGGGCGTGGAGTTCGTCGCACACGGCTGCGGGGGTCAGCGTCCGCATGTCGAGTTCGGCGACGGTGCCGCCGCGGCCCGGTCCGGCGGCGAGGTGGTCGCGCAGGATGCGGGCCCCGGAGGCCCAGTAGACGCTCGGGTCGGCCGCCACGGCGATCCGGCGGTGACCCGCGCCGAGGAGGAAGTCCGCGTAGATGCGCCAGCCGTGGGACTGCGCCGGGGCGAGCCGCGCGACCCACTCGGTCGGCTGCTCGGTGAGCGCGTCGAGCACCGCCGAGGAGCAGAGGAAGGGCACCTGGAGCGCGTCGGCCGTGGCGGCGGCGGCGCGGGCGACGACGCTGTGGTACTCCCCCGCCACGGCCACCACGCCCAGGCCGGCCAGTTCCGCCACGACCGCCGCGGCCCGCTCGGGGTCGGCCGCGGTGTCCCGGACCAGCAGGTCGAGCGGGCGTCCGCCGATCCCGCCGGCGTCATTGACCTCCTGGACGGCCAGCTCCAGCCCGGCGAGCAGGTGCCGGCCCGCCTCGACCCAGCCGGGCCGGGTCAGCGGAACGAGCGCGCCGATCCGGACGGACGATCCGACGGCCCGCTCCGGGCCGGGTGCGGTGGTCATGCGGTGGCGCCTCCTCGGTGGGCGGTGGTGGCGGTGATGGCCGGTCGCGGCGCGGGCTCGCGGGCCGGGCCGGGTGTCAGCGGGCTCGCGGGCCGGGCCCGAGGGTCAGCAGGCTCGCAGCTCGCAGGGGTGGACCAGGTAGGCGCCCAGCCGGCCCTCCCGGTCGCCGTCCTTGAACGCCACGGCCCGGCCGACCAGCAGGTCCCCCTCGGCGCGCAGTTCGAGACCCAGGCTCGGGCTGTTCAACCGGGCGTCCGCGGTGGGCAGTTGCAGCGGTCCGACGGCCCGCAGGTCCCAGCGCTCGGAGGCGACGGCCGGCACGCTGACCGGCGCCTCGTCGGCCAGCCGGACCTCCACCCGGCCGTCCGCCAGGACGGCGAGCCGCAGACCGACCTCCCCCTCTGCGGTGGCGATCCCCCCGTCCCACTGCCCCTGCGCCAGCGCCAGCGGGCGGGTCCGCTCGGTGATCGGGTCGATCAGACCCCGGTGGAAGCCGGGCGCCAGGACGCCCATCAGGCGGTCCACGATGGCGTCCCGGGCCGCCTTACTGGTCGAGTTGGTGAGGACGGCGACCGAGAGTTCGCGCTCCGGGAGGTCGATCATCATCGTGGCGACGCCGCCCATCCCACCACCGTGGCTGCGGACCACCGGCCCGATGCCGGACGAGACGATCCAGCCGAGACCGTAGCCGAGCTGATCGTTGATCGGCACGGCCTCGTTCACCGCCGCGGCCGTGCCGGGCTTCAGCAGCCGGGAGGCGGTGCGGGCGAAGAGCGCGACGTCCCCGGCGGTCGCCCAGCCGGCGCCGGCGGCGGGGTGGCCGCTGTGGCAGGCGGGGTACGGCTCGCCACCGGCGGAGTAGCGCCGGGCGACGGACGCCGCCCCCGGGCCGGCCGGGCCGAAGCCGAAGCCGGTCAGGCCCAGCGGCTCGGCGATCCGCTCGGCCAGGTAGGTGCCCAACTCCCGGCCGGTCACGGCCTCCACCAGTCGGCCCAGCTCCTGGTAGCCGAGGTTGGAGTACTCGAACTCGGTGCCCGGCTCGCGGACCAGTGTGCGGTAGCGGTCGATGTCGATCGGCAGCGGGCCGCTGCCGTAGTGGAAGTTGTAGAACGCCGGGAACCCGCCGCGGTGCCGGAGCAGCTGGCGGGGTGTGGGGGCGGTCCACCGGTGGCTGCCGGGAACCGGGGTGTCGAGGTCCAGCAGGCCCTCGTCCGCGGCCAGGCAGACGGCGGTGGCGGTGAACGCCTTGGTGACGGAGGCCAGGGCGTAGACCGTTTCGGGGGTGGCCGGCCGCCGGTCGGCGAGGTCCGCGTGGCCCCAGGCCCGGGTGAGGACGAGCCGGTCGCGTGCGGCGATCGCGACGGACGCCGAGGCGCAGCCGTGGTCGGCCAGCGCCTGCGTACAGAACGCGTCCAGCCCGTCGAGCCCGCCCAGTTCGTCCAGCGCGCCCGGTTCGTCCCGCCCGCCCAGCTCGTCCAGCATGCCGTCGACCTCCCTCGGTTACCCCGCCCGGTCGAACGATAGTGCTCCGCCTCCGAACGGTCGTCGCCGGGAGGCACCCGGAGCCTGCGCCGTCAGGGATCGACCCGCGCCGGGGATTCGCGGAAGGGTTCGCCGCCTCCACCGAATCGCCGCAGATCGTCGCTCTGGACGACGTGCTCCAGCGGATCGCGCCTCTCCCCTCGTCGCGCCGAACCGGGTCGTGGCCATACGGGACCGCCCGAGGCGGAACTCGCCCGGCTCACCGAGTGACCGGTCCGCCGGCTGACGCCCGGTCGGCGGCACCACGGCGGGCCCGGCGTCGGTGCCGCCGGACCCGGCGTCAGTACGGCAGGCCGGTGAGGAGGGCGTCCAGGGCCAGGTCGAAGCGGGCCCGGTGATCGGCCTCGGTGCCGAGCCCGCCGGCGACCGCCGCCGCCAGGGTGGGGAACTCCGCGAGGTCGAGGGCCTCGTCGCCGGCCTGGTCCGGGTGGCCCGGTGTGGCGGCGGCCTCGGCGAGGCAGTGCCCGATCGCCAGGGTGGCCACGGAGTTGACGACACGCAGGGCCTCGACCGGCCCGATACCGGCCCGCCCGAGCGCGGCGGCCGTGTCCTCGACGGCCCGCAGCGCCGCGGCGGACCGCACCGGGCGGGTCGCCACCAGCGTCATCACCCCGGGGTGGCGCAGCAGTTCGGCCCGGAACGCGACGGCGAACCCCCGCAGGTGGGCCCGCCACCGCTCGGCCGGCAGATCGGGGTCGGGCCGTACGGCGGAGACCACCAGCTCGACCAGGCCGTCCAGCAGGGCGGCCTTGTTGGGCAGGTAGTGGTAGAGCGTCATCGCCTCGACGCCCAGTTCGGCCCCGAGCCGCCGCATGGACAGCTTCTCCACGCCGTCCCGGTCGACCAGCTCCAGGGCTGCCCGCAGCACCGCGTCACGGGTGAGGCCCACCCGCTTGCCCGTCGTCCCCATGCCGACTCCACTTGACTTTCTTACACCGTAAGACGAGAGTATCAGCCAAACGTAGTCTTACGATGTAAGAGAACGGGGAGACGGACATGGCCACCGGCGCAAACAAGCAGCTCGTCGCGGACTTCTTCACTGCGCTCAACGAGGCGCGGCTCGCCGACCTCCGGGACTACCTGGCGGCGGACGTGGTGGACCACAACAAGATCATCCACGGCGAACCGGATGAGCCCGGGGCCGCGTTCGCCGCCATCGCCGCCCAGCTCGCGGCCCTGGAGCCGTACCACGCCCGGATCGACGAGCTGATCGCCGAGGGCGACAAGGTCGTCGCGCGGATCACCCAGAGCGGTGTCAGCTCCGGCGCCCACCCGCGGATGCCGGTGCCGACCGGGCGCGGCTTCAAGAACGAGGCGATATTCGTCTTCACGGTGGCCGCCGGCCGGATCAGCGAGATCCGCGGCGTCTCCGACCGGCTGGGCCTGTTCCTCCAGCTCGGCTGGGACTGGCCGACCGTCGACTGACCACGCCCGCACGGGCGTTCACGGAAGCGCGGGTGGACTACTGCGCCCGGCCGGCCTTCCACTCGCGGGCGAGCGCCGCGTAGACGTACTCGCTGCCCCAGCGCCCGCCGTCGAGGTCGTTCTCGACCAGGTGGGCCTCCCGGCGCATGCCGAGCCGCTCGCAGACCCGCACCGACCCGGTGTTCAGCACGTCGAGCCTGGCGAACAGCCGGTGCACGCCCAGGTCGGCGAAGGCCAGCGAGGCGGTCGCGGAGGCCGCCTCGGTGGCGTACCCCCGGCCCCCGTAGGCGGGGTGGAAGACCCAGCCGATCTCCGCCTGTCGCGCCCGCGCGCTCGCCAGCTTCAGGACGACCTCGCCGACGACCCTCTCCTCGCCGATCGGACACACCGCGACCACCAGGTCGTCGTCGTCCTCGGCCCATGCGGTACCGGCGGCGCGCCGCGCGAGGCTCTGTACGCACTGCTCGCGAGTGAGCGGCGGCCGGTAGAGGAAGCGGGCGACCTCGGGCAGGCCCTGGTACGCGTGGAGGTCGTCGAGATCGTCCGGGGTGAACCGGCGCAGCACGAGCCGTTCGGTACGGACGGGCAGCGGGACCTCGGTCATCGGCTTCGCACATCCCCCTCGTCGGCTGCCCGGACAGCCTAGTCGATCATCGGGGATCAGGCCGGGGGAATGGTGGCGATGCCGCCCTCCTCCTCGGGACTGATCGGCGGACGCCGTGTCCTGGCGCCGCGCCACCACGCCAGGCGACCGTACGTCGCGATGGTGACCAGCGCGGTGCCGGCGAGCACGTAGACGCTCAGCACCACCAGCGGCAGGGTGATGTCGTTGCCGCCGGAGTAGAGGGTGTTGCGGACCAGGGTGGTGCCGTTCCAGGGCGGCAGGCCGGGGCCGATGGCCTGCCAGAAGGCAGGCAGGCAGGCAGGCGGTGCCGTTCACACCGCCGGTGGAGGGGTTGCCGAAGAACACCATGACGACGACGGTGAGCAGGGTGCCGATCGGACCGATCAGGCTCTGCAGGGTGGCCGCGAACAGGGCCACCGCCAGGCACATCAGGGCGAACTCGCCCCACAGCGGCCAGAAGTTGGAGCCGACGTCAGGGTAGGCGCCGAGGATCGGGCCGATGATCACGTCGAACACCAGGGCCGCCACGATCGCGTAGCCGATCAGGCTGAGGACACGCCGGCGGGCGGCCGCGGTGCCGGTGCGCTGCATGGCGAGGGTGGAGCCGAGGTAGCCGGCGACCAGCAGCACGAACACGGCGATGCCGGGGACGACGCCGAGCGGGTCCTCCTTGGGCAGCTTGTTGGTCACCTTGAGGGCGAGTTGCACGCCCGCGGCCTTCGCAGCCGCCTCGTAGAGGGCCGGCAACTGCGCGGGAGCGACCAGGCTGGCGGCCTCGGCGATGACCACGGTGTTGTTCTGGGTGACGAACCCGCCGTAGACCTCCGCCCGGCCGGCAGCCGCCTCCAGCGCGCTCTGGTCGGCGTACTGGTGGATGTCGAGCGAGATGTGCTGCTGGACGGCCGTGGTGAGCGGGGAGTCGCCGGTCACCCCCCACGGCAGGTCGCGGGCGACCCCGCGTGCTGGGCGGACACGTACGTGGTCACCATGATCGTCGTCATCACCAGGGCGATCAGCAGGCCGGTGATCAGCGCCCGCCAGGACGGCGGTCGCGGCCCCGGGTCGGCGCCCGACGCCCCGGCCGCCCGTCCGCCCGAACCGCCGGACGCCGATGCCCCCGCGGCCTGTCCGCCCGGGCCCGGCTGTCCGCCGGGGCTGCCTGCCCGCCCGGTCCGGTCGGCGCGGCGGCCGGCTGGGTGCCGTCGTCCGCGGCTCCGTCCGGGTTCCGTCGGGTGCCGTCTCCTGCTCCACTCATGACAACCCCGGGTCGCCGAGGCTCGGGCACCGTCGGCCACGGGCCCCTGGACACCCGACGACTGTCGCAGACGGGTCCGGCGGGGAACGGCATTCCGGATGCGCGTCCCGTCCCGTTCGGCCGAGTCCACACCTTCGGCGGAACGGCCGACGTCGGGCGTCCCGGCACGGGCTCAGGCCGGGTGGGATCCGGTCCACGGGCGGAGCTTCTCCGGGTTGCGGATCGCCCAGATCCGGGTGATCCGGCCGCCGGAGAGGTCGAACGCCGCCACGGTGACGGTGTGTCCGCCGTGCTGGGCGACCAGGCCGGGCCGACCGTTGACGGTGCGTTCCAGCAGCGTCAGGCCCGGGGCCCGGTCGGCGAAGTGGACCAGGTACGCGGCGATGCGCTCGCCGCCCTCCACCGGGCGGAGGGCGGCGCCGGCCAGGCCGCCGCCGTCGGCGACCATGGTGGCCGCGGGGTCGAGGAGGGCGACCAGCGCCGCGATGTCCCCGGCCTCCCACGCCTGCCTGAACTCCCGGACCACGGTGGCCTGTCCGACCGCCGGCAGCGCCGAGGCCCGGGCGGCGCGGGTGCGTCGGCGGGCCGAGGAGGCCAGCTGCCGGCAGGCGGCGGCCGACCGGCCGAGGATGTCGGCGACCTCGGCGAAGGGGTAGCCGAAGACGTCGTGCAGGACGAACGCCACGCGCTCCGCCGGGGTCATCGACTCCAGCACGACCAGGAAGGCCATGGTCACCGACTCGTCCAGGGTGACCCGGTCGGCGGGGTCGGCCGGCGCGGGCGTGCCGGTGCCCGCGGGGCCGCCGGTCCACTCCGTCCGGTCGGGCAGCGGCTCGGGGATCCACGCGCCGACGTACCGCTCGCGCCGGACCCGGGCGGAGCCGAGCAGGTCCAGGCAGATGCGGGTGGCCACCGTCGTCAGCCACCCGCCGGGCGACTCGACGGCCTCCTGCCGGGCCGGCGGCATCGCGTACCACCGCGCGTAGGTCTCCTGTACGGCGTCCTCGGCCTCGGACAGCGAACCGAGCAGCCGGTACGCCAGGTTGACCAACTGCCGCCGCTCGCCGACGACCTCGCTCAGGCTCGGCACGTTCCGGTCCCGCGTCGGCTCGGATGGGGTGCTCATGGTCGCGGCCGCTCCCTGCTTCGTCTCGTTCGCTCGTACGGTCACCGCATCGACGAAACAGCCCCGCGAAATGTGAGGTCGAGGTTGCGCGTCACAATCCGGGGGGCTGCGTCGTCGGACTGTCGAGACCGCACCGGATCCATCGCCGCACGGCGGATGGGACAGACGAGGGGACCGCACCATGACCACCCTGACCACGACGGAACGCCGCAGCCTCCCGCTGGTCGAGGTCGCGATAGGGCTGCAGACCACGGCCATCTTCTTCCAGGCGGCCACCGCGGGGATGCTGCTCGTCTCCTCCCACGGCGAGGTGCTGCACAGCGTCGGGGCACGGGTGATGTACGGCGCGTCGATGCTGTACCTGGCCGCGGCGATCCTGGCCTGGCGGCCCGGCGGCGGCTCGCCCCGGCCGATCCTGTACGCCACCGGCTTCCTGGTCCTCGCCTCGGTGCAGGTGGTGCTCGGCATCGCGCACCGGCCGGCGCTCCATGTGCCGCTGGGCGTCCTGATGTTCGGCCTGAGCACGGCGGCACTGGCCCAGGCGCTCCTCGCCCGCCGGCTCGGGGGCGCCGGCGGACGGCGGGCGTAGTCGCCGGGGGTGGTGGGGGCGGCGGGGGTGGCGGGGGCGCCGACGACGAGCAGGTCGGCCGGATCATGACCGCTCTGAGCACCGGCGCCGACGGCCGGGCGGCACGTCGGCGCGCTGAGGGCGGGGCGCCTCAGCCCGTGCCGTGGCGGTAGCAGTCGACCGAGACCCTGACCGGTCCGTCGCCCTGGGCGGCGGAGAGCATGCGGACGACGGCCAGGTCGCGGCCGTCCTGGCCGCGGACGCAGAAGGCCCGGCCGCCGAGGCCGGTGAACTCCAGCCGGGTGGCGGGCCGGCTCCAGGCCGGCGAGGCGGTCGGCCGGGCCCAGGCGGCCGTCCTGGCCGACGAAGGCGGTGTTGTCCTCGGCGACGAGGAACTCGCCGGGGGTCCGGCCGATGAACCAGGTCGCGGTCTCCTCCGGGGTGACGGTGCCGGTCTTGAGGTCGAACTCGTAGGAGTGGTCGGGCGAGACGAGTTCCCTGCCGGTGTACACCGGGGCGTACCCGCCGACCGGCCCGGCGGAGCTGCCGGCCCCGGGGGACGGGCGGTCGGTGGCCGAGGGCGACGGGGTACCGGGGGTGGCGGCCGCGGTCACCCCGGTGTCCGGGCCGTCCAGGCCGTACCCGTCGTCGGGGTCGTCGAGGAGGTAGGCGTACGTGCCGCCGGCCCCGAGGAGCAGGGCGCCGACGGCGATCGCGGCGGCGGTCCGGGTCCTGGGCCGGCCCCGCACCGGCTGGGCCCGGGGGCGGTCCGAGCGGCTGACGCCAACCGCAACCCCGGCCGCAGCCAGGCCCAGCCGGAGGCCGCGATGTGCGCGGCGTACGGCGCCTCCAAGGTGATCTGGTTCGTCGGGATCGCCGGCGAGGACATCACCGACGACCACGTCGACGCCACCTCGCGCTTCCTGGCGCCGGGCAAGGGGCTGGTCCAGATGCCGCCGGCCTCCGACACCGACGTGTGGGCCCAGGACGCCCGCCGGCAGTACCAGATCCTCTCCACCGCCACGACCGCCTCCGGCAGCCCGATCGCCGTCACCAAGCTCCAGGGCCCCGACTACAACCGGATCCGCTCCACCGACCCGAACTTCGTCGCCTCCTACGCCAACTGCTACGTCTGCAACGGCGCGGTGATCTCGGCGCAGTTCGGCGACACCACGGCCGACTCCGCCGCCAGGTCCACCCTCGCCCGGCTGTTCCCCGGCTGGACCGTCGAGCAGCTCGACATCGACTACCTGGGCGCCGGCGGCGGCATCCACTGCGTCACCCAGCAGCAGCCGGCCGTCTGACACCCCGGATCCGGCTGCCCCACGCCGTCCTACGCCGCCGCGCGCCCCACCGCGCGGCGGCGTAGGACGGCACCCACCGGCCGGGACCGCACGCTGACGCTTCGGCAGCTGCGCGCGAAACGGTACAGCGAGGGGAGAAGGCTCAAATCTCGCGCAAATCATCCCCGAACGTGACATTGACCACTGCCGAGAGGGCTTGCCTGCCGCAAGGATGTGCCGTCAGGCCCCGTACGCGGTGACCACCCACATCACCGTCGCACCGGGCGAAGCACGGAATCCTCCCCTCACGAAGGCGACACAACTCCATGAGTGACCGCACGCTGACTGCGGCCGACCCGCTCGCCCCCGGGGCGCACGCGACTCCGTCCCCCCACGTGGACGCCGGCGACGCCGGGTACCGCAAGGACCTGAAGTCCCGCCACGTCAACATGATCGCCATCGGCGGCGCGATCGGCACCGGGCTCTTCCTCGGTGCCGGCGGCCGGATGGCGAACGCGGGTCCCTCCCTCTTCATCGCGTACGCGGTCTGCGGCGTCTTCGCCTTCCTCGTGGTCCGCGCCCTCGGCGAACTGGTCCTCTACCGGCCGTCCTCCGGCGCCTTCGTCTCCTACGCCCGCGAGTTCATGGGCGAGAAGGGCGCCTACACGGCGGGCTGGCTGTACTTCCTCAACTGGTCGACCACCGCCATCGCCGACATCACCGCCGCCGCCACCTACGCCCACTTCTGGGCGATGTTCAGCAGCATCCCGCAGTGGGTGCTGGCGCTGATCGCCCTGGCCGTGGTGCTCACGGCCAACCTCATCTCGGTGAAGTACTTCGGCGAGATGGAGTTCTGGTTCGCGATCGTCAAGGTCGCCGCCCTGGTCGCCTTCATGCTCATCGGCATCTTCCTGGTCGTCACCCAGCACCAGGTCGGCGGCCACACCCCCGGCCTGGCCACCATCACCGACAACGGCGGCATCTTCCCCAGCGGCGTGATGCCGATGCTGCTGCTCCTCCAGGGCGTGGTCTTCGCGTACGCCTCCGTCGAACTGTGCGGCGTCGCCGCCGGCGAGACCGAGCACCCCGAGAAGATCATGCCGAAGGCGATCAACTCCATCATGTGGCGCGTCGGCCTGTTCTACGTCGGCTCGGTCGTGCTGCTCGCCCTGCTGCTCCCGCACACCTCGTACTCGTCGGGTCAGAGCCCCTTCGTCACCGTCTTCGACAAGCTGGGCATCCCGGGCGCGGCCGGCGTGATGAACCTGGTGGTCCTCACCGCCGCCCTCTCCAGCCTGAACTCCGGCCTCTACTCGACCGGCCGCATCCTGCGCTCGATGTCGATGTCCGGCTCCGCCCCGAGGTTCACCGGCGTGATGAACAAGGGCGGCGTCCCGTACGGCGGCATCCTGCTGACCGCCGGGTTCGGCGTGCTCGGCGTGGTGCTCAACTACGTGATGCCGGGCGAGGCGTTCGAACTGGTCGTCAACTTCGCCTCGATCGGGATCCTGGGCACCTGGGCCATGATCATGATCTGCTCGCTGCTGTTCTGGCGGCGCTCGCAGGACGGCCGGGTCACCCGGCCCGGCTACCGGCTGCCGTGGGCGCCGTACACCCAGCTGGTCACCCTGGGCTTCCTGGTCTGCGTGCTGGCGCTGATGTGGCTGGACGGCGGCGTGGGCCGCACCACCGTCGCCTGCCTGCCGCTGATCGCGGCCGTGCTGGCCGGCGGCTGGTTCCTGGTCCGCGGCCGGGTCAAGGCGACCGCGGAGGCCGCCCGGGACTGAGCCTCCAGGCCCACCCCCACCGCCCGGCTACCGGGACACGCCGGGCCCCCGCGGGACGCTCCCTCGGGGGCCCGGCCGTTCCCCTCCGGGCGGCGGTGCGCTCATCCGCGGCGGAACCGGCGGCGCGGCATCCTCACCGGCGGCGCCGCCAGGAGCTCCCGGTACGTACGGCGGTGGCGGCAGGTCAGAGCGGGTTGCGGTCACGTTCGGCCAGGTGATGCCACGCGTGAGTGCACCCGTCGGCGCACTGCCGCTCGCGCCGGCGGGTGTCCGCCACGGCGAGCAGGGCGACCAGGAGGCGGAACGACTTGGTCAACTCGTACGCGGGAAGGCCGTCCATGCCGAACCGCCACCGGCTGAGCATCACGGCGGGGGTGTGGGTGGGCCGGATCCCGGACCGTGCGATGCTCTCCGCCACGTCCTCGGGAACGGCCCGTGCCTGGTAGGAGTGGTGCACCAGGGAGCGCAGCGCCAGACGCCGGTCCTCCTCGGCGAGCCCCTCGAACCACCGGACGCCCTCGTCCATCGGCCGGAGCCCCTGGGCGAGTTCGTTCAAGATGATGTTGCGATCGTGCATGGCACCCCCCTCCACCGACCGACCGGTTCCCGGTCGACTGATGGCCGATCGAATCAGCCCCGCGTCGTCGGCCTCCACCGGATTCCCCGCACGGCCCGCACCTCCTGCCGGGCCTGGGGCCGTCAGTGCGTCAGGAGCCAGCCGGCCGAGCCCAGGTGGACGGCGGCGAGCAGCACGGTGGTGAGCAGCATGCCCGTGTTGCGCCGGGCCGCGCCGATCGCCGCGTCGCCGAGTTGGGCCAGCCCGGCGACGATCAGCACGGGGGCGAGCCCGTCCCATGCGCCGGCGGCGAGCTGGACCAGCAGGACGGCGCTCAGTGGGACGGCCCGGGCGGCGTAGGCGCGGGCGAAGAAGACCACCGCGGTGTTGAGCTGCTCCCCCGCCGCCAGGGCCATCGCGGGGCGGGCCACGCCGACCAGGGCGGAGACTCCCGAGACCAGCGAGACGAGGGCGTTGAGAAGACCGATCAGGGTGTGCGCCGCCACTTCCATCACTCCAAGAATCATTCGAGTTGTGAACGATTTCAGGAAGGTATCATCCCTGGCGTGAATGACGTCAAGGGATCGGGCGGCGGGCTGCCGCAGACGCTGGCCTTCCGCCTCGGCACTTTGGGGGCCGTGGTGGGGGACCGCTTCGCCGGGCGGATCGAGTCGTACGACCTCAAGCCCAAGCACGTCGGGCTGCTGACGGCGCTCGACCGGGGCGCGGCCGCGTCACAGCAGGAGCTGGCCGCTCGGCTCGGCGTCGCCCCCAGCCTGGTGGTGTCGCTCGCCGACCACCTGGAGCGGCTGGGCGCCGTCGAGCGGGTCCGCGATCCGCGGGACCGCCGCCGGCAGGTCCTCGGCCTCACCGACCGGGGCCGCTGCCTGCTCGCGGACTGCGCCGCCGAGGCCCGCGCCCTCGACGAGGAGCTCGCCGCCCACCTCACCGCCGAGCAGCGGGAGGTGCTCCGGAAGGCCCTCGGCATCCTCGCGGCAGAGGCGGGCCTGCCGACCGACTGACCCCCCTGGCCACCTCCCCGTCCGCATCGGCACCCACGGCCTCGGCCGGGCGCCGGGAGGGCCGTAGGCTGGGCCCGACCCACAGTCGGCCCCTGCTCCGGGCGGGGTGAGGAAGGCGAGGCACCGTGCTCGTCGCGTTTTCGGTGACACCCCTCGGCATCGGCGAGGACGTCGGGGAGGCCGTGGCCGCCGCGGTGAAGGTGGTACGGGACAGCGGGCTGCCCAACCGCACCGACGCCATGTTCACCACCGTCGAGGGCGAGTGGGACGAGGTGATGCCGGTCGTCCGCGCGGCGATCGACGCGGTGAAGGCCCACGCGAACCGGGTGAGCACCGTCATCAAGATCGACGACCGGGCCGGCGTCAGCGACGGGCTGACCGCCAAGGTGGCCTCGGTCGAACGGCACCTGGCCGCCCTGGAGGACCGGGCGGCGCCCGACGCCGCGACCGACTGAGCCACGGCGGCCCCTACATCGGCCGCCGGCACCCGCGCTGACGCCGCGAAACGTTTCTCCTCATGATCACGCTAGAGTCCTGGCCATGTCACACCAGTGGAAGAAGACCCTGACCACCCTGCTGCAGGGCGTGGCCGTCATCGCGGCCCTGTGCTTCCTGTGGCGGGGGCGCGGCTCGGCGTGGTCCGACATCGCGCTCTGGGCCGGCGGCCTCGGCGTGCTCCACCTGCTGATCTCCGCCTACGCCTGGTGGTTCTACGGGGAGTCCGCACGGGCGGTCGCGCTGCGGGCCAAGGCCGAGGAGAAGAAGGCGGCACGGTCCGGCCGGCTCGGCTGACCCCGGCTCCCGGGCCGCCGCGCCCCCGCCGCCGCCGTGCCACCAGGCCGCTGGACGCCCGCCGCACGGTCGCGAACTCCCGCGCGGCCAGACGGCTTTCACGGGCGACGCCAGGACTCCGGCGGCCGCCCCGCGGGACATTCCGCCGTCCTATCATCAGCCGGTGATACTCGACGCGGCCCTGACCGACCTGCTCCGCCACGGCATCTCCGAGTCCGGCACGGAACGGGTCCTCGCCGCCCTGATCGACCACGGTGCGTTCGTCCCGGTGCACGGTGACGGCTCCCTGTTCCTCCTGCGACACAAGGGCGACAGCTCCCCGGCGCTGCCCGCCTGCGTCAGCGAGGCCTGCTGCGCGGAACACCTGCCGGACGCCGCCGACACCGTCTACTGCGACGCGATGCGGCTGGCGGACATCGCCCGGGAGACCGAGGCGGAGCGGCTCCTGCTGTTCGCCTCGGACGGTTCCTCGCTCGCCGTCCCCGCCGCGGCGCTCTTCCACGCCATGGCCCGGCGGGGTCTGAAGGGCGACGGACAGCGGCTGCGGCTGACCTCGTCCACCCACCCGCTGGCGGTGGCCCTGCGCGACGCGGTCTTCCGCCGGTTGCGCGAGTTCCCGGAGATCCACTGCGTCTGGATCTCCTCCGCCCGCTGGCTGGACACCGGCCGGGAGAACCTCATGGTGCACATGGCCGTGGACGAGGAACTGCCGTCGCCCGCCTGCCAGCGGCTCATGCAGACCCTGCTGAGCGAGGAGGTGACGATCGGCGCGACCGACCCCACGGTCGCGGCACTCGCGCTCCACCGGGTCACCCACGCGGCCGAGATCGCCGACCTCGACCGGATGGCGCTGGACACCGTACGCATCGACCACGCCACCGGGCGGATCGAGGTGATCTCCCGGGAGTACGACGACCCGGAGGCGGCCGAGGCCGCCCGCCGGGCCCTCGCCGAACAGCGCGACGAGCCGCTGGCCACCCGGCCGCCACGCCGGTGGTGGCGCCGCTCCTGACACTTCGGCCCGCCGCCCTGCCGCGGCGCAGCGTCACCGGGCGCGCGGCGCCGGTGGCTCGGACAGTTCGGCGATGAGGTCGCGGTAGGTGGCGAAGGCGGGCTTGGGGGTGTGGTCGTCGCGCAGCAGGCCGAAGTGGTGGAACAGGCCGGGGCCGTTGCTGTCGGCGTCCCGGAGGGCGAAGAGCGAGTAGCCGTCGATGGTCAGCTCGGGGGCGAGGGCGGCCACCGTGCGGATGACGGTGTCGAGGGTGGCGGCCTGGCGCTGCTCGGTACGGCCGGGGCCGGTGGGCCAGCCGTTCTCGCAGACCCGGATCGGGACACCGTGCGGGATGCCGGCCTGCGGCAGGCTGGTGTGGCGGAAGGCGGTGAGGACCGCGGTGACCGCCTCCGCCAACCGGCCCTCGGGGACCGGGCGGAACACGTCGGGGAAGAAGTCCAGGCCGACGTAGTCCAGGCTCGCGAGGAAGCGCTCGTCCGCCAGCGCGCCGAGGTCGGACCAGAAGGTGTCCGCCGGGTCGAAGCTCGGTACGGCGTTGAAGCCCACCGCCACCGGGTGGCCGAGGGAACGGGCCTCCTCCTTGGCCGCGACGACCCCCCGGACCAGCGCGTCCAGGACGTTGGGGATGCCGCCGTCGACGACCGGGAGGTCGAGGTTGGGCTCCTCGCAGATCTGGACCGACGCCAGCCGCGGCCCGGCCCGCCGGACGGCGTCGCGGACGAACTCCGGCCAGCCGTCCAGCTCGCCGGACGGTTCGCGGAACTGCAGCACCAGGTCGAGGGTGCGGCCGCGCCCCAGGTACGCCTCCGGATCGGCGGGCGCGGGCGGCAGCGGCGGGGTGCCGGAGGCGGTGAACGAGCGGTACGCGCGGACGGCCAGCGTCTGCGCGTCGCCCTGCAACGCGTCGAGGGCCTCGGCGATGCGGGCCGGTTCGTCCGGCGTCACGGGATGGACGATGCCCCGGTCGTCGCCGAGGAGGCCGCCGGGATAGATGCCGAAGGTCAAGGTCATGTCCGCCCCCAAAAGAATCTTGGTGTCACTCCAAATTTGTGGTGACACTACCATGGCGGGTGTGGGACTTCGCGAGATCAAGAAGCAGCAGACCCGGACCGCCATCGCCGACGCCGCCCTGGGGCTCTTCCTGGAGCACGGCTTCGACCCGGTCACGGTCGCCGAGGTGGCACGCCGGGCCTGCGTGTCCACCAACACCGTGTTCAACTACTTCCCCACCAAGGAGGACCTGTTCTTCGACCGCCAGGCCGAGGCCGAGGCGCACCTCGCCGGCGTGGTCCGCGACCGGCCGTCCGGCGCCTGCCCGGTGGCGGCCGTCCGCGACGACCTGCTCACCGCCCTCCGCCAGGACCACCCCATGCTCGGACTCCAGCCCGGCGCACGGGCGTTCTGGCAGGTGATCCTGGACAGCCCCGCCCTGCGGGCCCGCGAACGCGTGATCGGCGAACGCGCCGAAGCCGCCCTGGCAGCCGCCCTCACCGACCGTCCACCCCTCGCCGACGGCCCCTTCCCCACCCTCCTCGCGGGCGCCGTCGCCGGTACCCACCGCGCAGCCCTCGGCGAACTCCGCCGCCGCATCATGACCGGCGAACCCCCCGCCCACGCCCGCGACACCATCGCCGCCGCGGCCACCCGCGCCTTCGGCCTCCTCTGCACCGGCCTCCACCCGGACACCGGACACCCCTGCCGGACGACCACCCACCCCGGCCAGCCGTGACCCGGGCGCAGCCCTCACCGGCGTGATGACGTTTCAGGCAAGATCGGATGCCGAAGTCGCCATGGTGGCAATGCTTCCGGGTATGCGAAAGGTCGCCGGGTGATGGACTGGGGCGACAGCCGACACCTCCGCCCCGGACAGGACACCTAGCGGACCGGGCCGCACTCGTCGACGAGGACGGTGGGTTCGGTCAGGAAGACGTCCGGGTCGACGCGGCCGTAGGCGATGTTGAAGGTGTCCAGCCAGTACGACCAGCCCCGGATCCCCAGGGCGCCGGTGAACCGGTAGTTCAGCTGCCACCGGACCCATTGGCCGGGGAGCAGCCGGACGGCCGGGGGTCGGCGCGGCCGGGGCGGCAGTCCGAACAGCGGCCCGGTCCGGGCGTGCACGCGGAGCCGGTCGCCCTCGTCGCGGAGGCTGAGGAGGGTGTCGCGGAGGTCGGCCTGTCCGGTCCGCGGTTCGAACCCGTGCTCCTCGGACATCCGGACGAGGTGGGCGAACCCGGGCGGCACCGGGGACAGCGGGAAGCCGGCGGGCGCCGCGTTCCTGCGGGCAGCGGACTCCCCGCCCCGGCACGGGACTGCCGGTCGGCATGCAGTTCGCCGCCGGTTACGGGCTCGAAGGCCGTCTCTTCCGCCTCGCCGGACAGCTCGAACAGGCGAGCCCGTGGTCGGACCGGACTCCCCCGGTATGGGCCGGGACCCGCCCGGGTCACTGAGGTTCGCCCTCGCAACCGTGCGCATCCCGGTCCCCGACGGCCCGGGACGCGCACGGTGCGCTCGACGCCGTGCCGTGTCGGCCTCGCGGAACATCCGGTCTGCACGGCGAGCGGCACGCTGATGTCCTCGGTCAGCCGGGCGCACATCCTGGGTGTCCGGCCCACGTGTCGGGCTGCGCCTGGTCATCCGGCGTGCTGGCGTCGAGGTTCTCGTCGGACTGAACGGTGTTGAGCGTCCTGGCCGCCTTCCGGACCCGCCGTCACGGGTCCCGGTCCGGATACGGCGGCGGCCGTGGGTGCGCTCCGGGGGCGCGATCGGGGTGGCTGGGGCGGGTGATGGGGATCGGCCGTACGGTCACGCGGGTCTGACCGCGGGTCGTGGCGGTGGGGGTGAGGGCGGTGCTCGACGGGTCGGCAGGCGCCGTACAGGCCGTGTCAGCGGGCGGGATGGCCGTTCGGCGCCTATGTTGAGGACGAAATGTCATGCATCGTCTACAGATTCGCCCGCAGGAGTCGTCGTCATGAACAAGGGACAGCTGGTTGAAGCCGTGGCGGACCAACTCGGCAGCCGGGCCGCCGCCGAGGAGGCCGTGGACGCGGTGCTCGACGCGATGGTGCGTGCCGTCGTGTCCGGGGAGCGTGTGCAGGTGACCGGGTTCGGGACCCTGGAGAAGGTCGAGCGGGCCGGCCGGTACGCCCGCAACCCGCAGACCGGGGAGCGGGTCCGCGTCAAGAAGACCACGGTGCCGCGGTTCCGCCCCGGGCAGGGGTTCAAGGACCTGGTCTCCGGCGCCAAGAAGATGCCGCGCGGCGGCTCCTCCGTCGCCAAGGCCCCGAAGGGCTCGCTCACCCCGGGCGCCGCCCCGGCGAAGAAGACGGCGGCCAAGCGCACCGCCGCCACCACCGCGGCCGCCAGGAAGACCGCGGCGAAGCGGGCCACGGCGACCGAGTCCACCGCGACGAAGGCGGCGGCCAGGAAGACCACCACCGCCAAGAAGGCCACCGCGACGAGGAAGACCGCCGCCACCCCGGTCAAGGCCACGGCCGCCACCAGGAAGACCGCGGCGGCGAAGAAGACGGCCCCGATCCCGATGAAGGCCGCGGCCACCACCAAGGCCACCGCGAAGAAGACCGCCACCAAGAAGACCGCGGCGAAGAAGTCCGCCGCACCGGCGAAGAAGACCACCACCACCGCCCGGAAGCGGACGGCTCCCGGCGCGGGCAGCAAGGCCGCGACGCCGGGCCGTTGACGACCGGCGGACGGGGGTGGCCGACGGCGCCGGGCCCGGGAGCACGGTCTCCGGGCCCCGGCGCCGTGTCGTGCCCGCAGGTCGCGAGCCCTACGCCGCCCGGCGGCGCCCGCTACCGCCCGCCGCCGTCGGGTGTCCGGCGCACCGGCCGGAGGGCCGCGTGGTCGGCGGTCCTGGTGGCGACCAGCAGGAAGAGCGATGCCAGCAGCAGGGTGCCACCCGCCATCACCGCCAGCCGGGCGGTGGCCGGTCCGCCGGCCATCAGCAGGAGCGCGATGAGGCCGGTGAGCGCGGCCACCCCGAGGCACCCCAGCAGCAGCCGTGACGGGCGGACCCGGCGGGGCTCCTCCACCGGTGGCCGGCCGGGCAGCAGGAGGGACCAGCGGCGCCGCGCCTCCCGCCGCTCGGCCCGCCGTTGCCGGACGGCCTTCAGCCGCAGGTGGCCGCCGACCACCGCCCCGGCGCCCGCGACGGCGAGCGGCAGCCGCCACGGCGCGGGGGTGAGCAGGAGGGGGGCGGCCAGGGCCACGCTCCCCCACCAGGTCAGGCAGGCCGCGGCTGCGGTCCGGGTGGAGTGCGGACGGTCGTCGCCGGCCCGCAGGTCGGCGAGGGCAGGGAGGTACCAGGCGCTGCCGGCGGCCGTCAGGGCGGCCGTGCCGAGGGCCAGGACGAGGTGGGGCATGAGAGTTCTCCTCGCGATGGGTGTGGATCCGCCCGGGGCCGACGGCTGCGCCGGCGGCGGGCGGCTGCGCGAGCGGCGGGCGGCAGTTCCGGCGGCGGGCGGCGGCCCCGGGCGGGCGGACGTAACTCCCGGGTGCCGGCCGCCCACCCGCAGGGCCCGTCAGACGTCCTCCGCGCCCCCGCGCTTGCCGGTCAGCGGCCGGCCGTACTGCGCGGGGATCACCCCGGCCAGGTGCGGGGCCGGCTCGCCGTGGTTCTCCAGGTGGTCGAGGGCGGCGATGTCCGGGTGGTGCAGGTCGAAGGCCGGTGATTCGGAGCGGATCCGCGGCAGCGAGGTGAAGTTGTGCCGCGGCGGTGGGCAGGAGGTGGCCCACTCCAGCGAGCGGCCCCAGCCCCAGGGGTCGTCCACGGTGACCTTCTCGCCGTAGCGGGCGGTCTTCCAGACGTTGTAGAGGAACGGCAGGATCGACAGGCCCAGCAGGAAGGAGGCGATGGTCGAGACCATGTTGAGGGTGGTGAAGCCGTCGGAGGCCAGGTAGTCGGCGTAGCGGCGGGGCATGCCCTCGGCGCCGAGCCAGTGCTGGACCAGGAAGGTGCCGTGGAAGCCCACGGTGAGGGTCCAGAAGCAGATCTTGCCGAGGCGCTCGTCCAGCATCCTGCCGGTCATCTTGGGCCACCAGAAGTGGAAGCCGGCGAACATCGCGTACACCACCGTCCCGAACAGGGTGTAGTGGAAGTGGGCGACGACGAAGTACGAGTCGGAGACGTGGAAGTCGATCGGCGGGGCGGCGAGCAGCACGCCGGTGAGGCCGCCGAAGAGGAACGTGACCAGGAAGCCGGTGGTCCAGAGCATCGGGGTCTCGAAGCTCAGGGAGCCCTTCCACATGGTGCCGACCCAGTTGAAGAACTTGACGCCGGTCGGGACGGCGATCAGGAAGGTCATGAAG
The DNA here is from genome assembly GCF_040571325.1 of Kitasatospora sp. HUAS MG31. Classification (GTDB taxonomy): domain Bacteria; phylum Actinomycetota; class Actinomycetes; order Streptomycetales; family Streptomycetaceae; genus Kitasatospora; species Kitasatospora camelliae. The sequence continues at coordinate 461,263 of NZ_CP159872.1, forward strand.
GAGAAGAAGGGCAGCAGCACCTGCCCGGTGACGTACATGTGGTGGGCCCAGACGGTGACCGAGAGGCCGGCGATGGCGATGGTGGCGGCGATCAGGCCGGAGTAGCCGAACATCGGCTTGCGGCTGAAGACCGGGACGACCTCGGAGACGATGCCGAAGAACGGCAGCGCCAGGATGTACACCTCGGGGTGGCCGAAGAACCAGAACAGGTGCTGCCAGAGCATCGCGCCGCCGCTCGCGGAGTCGAAGACGTGCGAGCCGAACTTGCGGTCGGACTCCAGGGCGAGCAGCGCGGCGGCCAGGACCGGGAAGACCATCAGCACGAGGATCGCGGTGAGCAGCACGTTCCAGCAGAAGATCGACATCCGGAACATGGTCAGGCCCGGGGCGCGCATGCAGATGACGGTGGTGATGAAGTTGACGGCGCCGAGGATGGAGCCGAAGCCGGAGAGCGTCACGCCCATGATCCACATGTCGGCGCCGACGCCCGGCGAGTGCACGGCGTCGGAGAGCGGCGCGTACAGGAACCAGCCGAAGTCGGCGGCGCCGCCGGGGGTGGCGAAGCCCGCCGCGGCGATCAGCGAGCCGAACAGGAACAGCCAGTAGGCCAGCATGTTCAGCCGAGGGAAGGCGACGTCGGGGGCGCCGATCTGCAGCGGCATGATCCAGTTGGCGAAGCCGGTGAACAGCGGCATGGCGAACAGCAGCAGCATGATCGAGCCGTGCATGGTGAACGCCTGGTTGAACTGCTCGTTCGAGAGGATCTGCGTCCCCGGACGGGCCAACTCGGCGCGCATCACCAGGGCGAGGACGCCGCCTATCAGGAAGAACCCGAACGCCGAGACGAGGTACATCGTCCCGATCGTCTTGTGGTCGGTGGTCGTCAGCAACCTCACCACCGAGGCCCCGGGCCGCCTCCGTTCGACCTCGATGGTCGCTTCCTTCGCCTCGATGGCAGCCACCGGCCGCCCTCCTTACCTCACCCACGACGGGACATGACACGGCCGCCCGGACGGCTCGGCAGGCGCTCGGCCTGCGCCTTCTCCCCGGCGGCGCTTCATGCTCCGCGCCGCCGCGGGGCCGGGCCTAGGGCCGTTGGTCCCACCCGGGACGGGCTGCCGGTCCCCGACCGTCCGAGCCGTTCGGCGGGGGTTTCGCCTCGTCAACCGGCCTGCGGGGGCGGTGTCCGGGCCCGGTGGCGCCGGGTCCGCCCGGGGCCCTGAGGCGTACCCGGCCGGGGACCTGACGCGTACCCGTCCTGGGCCGTGACGCGTACCCGGCCTGGGCGAGGGGGCGGACGGCGGGGCGGTCCGGGCGGGTTTGTATGCTGACGGGCGTCATCGTGGGACGAGGAGGACGGACGTGGGCGGGGACGTGGGGCCCGCGCGGCTCCCGCAGCTGCGGCTGGACGAGCTCCTGGAGGAGCTGCAGGCCCGGATCGACCACGTCCGCGGCACCCGGGACCGCGTGCACGGCCTACTGGAGGCGGTGCTGTCGGTCGGTCGGGAGCTCGACCTCACCCAGGTGCTGCGCCGCATCGTGGAGGCCGCCGCGCTGCTGGCCGACGCCCGCTACGCCGCGCTCGGGGTGATCGGTCCGGACGGGAGGACCCTGTCCGAGTTCCTCACCGTGGGCCTGTCGGAGGAGGAGATCGCCCGGATCGGCCCGTACCCGAGCGGCAAGGGCATCCTCGGCGAGCTGATCCGCAGTCCCGAGACGCTGCGGCTGGCCGACCTGGCCGCGCACCCCGCCTCCTACGGCTGTCCGGCCCACCACCCGGTCATGCGGACCTTCCTGGGCGTCCCGGTCCGGGTGCGGGACGAGGTGTTCGGCAACCTGTACCTGACCGACAAGCGCGGCGGCGAGGAGTTCGACGCCGAGGACGAGTCGCTGATCGCCGCGCTGGCGGTGGCCGCCGGTGTCGCCATCGACAACGCCCGGCTGTACGAGGAGGCGCAGCGTCAGCAGCGCTGGCTGCGGGCGAGCGGGGAGATCACCCGCAGTCTGCTGTCGGGCGCGCCCCGCCAGGAGGTGCTGGGGCTGATCGCGGAGCGGGCCGCCGAGATCACCGGGTCGGTGCTGGCGGACCTGACCGTCCCGGACCCGGACGGCGCGTCGCTGACGGTGGAGCTGGCGGCCGGCGGGGATTCGGGGGCGCGGCTGGGGCTCACGGTGCCGGTGGCGGGGACGCTGTCGGGTGCCGCGTTCCTGGCGGGTTCGCCGGTGACCAGCCCGGACCTGCCCAGGGACGGCCGGTTCACGGCGGGGCCGAGCCGGTTCGGGGGGCTGGGGCCGGCGGTCGCGGTCCCGATGGGCACCGCGGCGGGGCGGGTACAGGGCGTGCTGCTGCTGGCCCGGGCGGCCGGGCGGCCGCCGTTCGGGGCCGAGGAGATCGGTGCGCTGCTGGGCTTCGCCGACCAGGCGGCGCTGGCCCTGGAGCTGGCCGACCGCCGGCGGGACGCCGAGCAGCTGTCGCTGTTCGAGGACCGTGACCGGATCGCCCGCGATCTGCACGATCTGGCGATCCAGCGCCTGTTCGCCACCGGGATGACGCTGCAGGCCGCGGCCCGGATCATCCAGCCGCCGGGCGCCTCGGAGAAGGTCGTGCGGGCGGTGCAGGACCTGGACGACACCATCAAGCTCATCCGGTCGACGATCTTCGGCCTGCGGGCCCGGGACGCCGACGGCGACCAGGGGTTGCGGGCCCGTGCCGCGCGGACGGTCGGCGAGGCCCGGCCGGCGCTCGGGTTCGCTCCGCAGCTGACCCTGGAGGGCCTGCTGGACACGGACGTGCCCGTGCCGGTGGCCGACCACGCGGTGGCGGTCCTCGGTGAGGCGCTGAGCAACGCGGCCCGGCACGCCCGCGCCACCCGGGTGGAGGTGGACCTGCGCACGTCCGGCGACGAGGTGGTGCTCACGGTGACCGACAACGGCCGGGGCATGCCGGCGGGTGGGCGGCGCAGCGGCCTGCGGAACCTGCGGGAGCGGGCGGAGCAGCTCGGCGGCGCCTTCGCGCTGGAGGTGCCGGCGGGCGGTGGGACCAGGCTGCGCTGGTCGGCCCCGCTCGCGGCGCCGGTGGCGGCCTCCGGCTGAACGTCCGACCGGGCGCACCTTGACGCGGTCGGTCAGGCGGCCATCCGGATCCCGGTCCGGCGTCCCTGACGCAGCGTCCGCAGCCCGGCGGCGAGCCGCTGCGGCTCCTGCCGGAGCCAGACGCGGACGGCCGCGCCGAGCATCCCGGAGCAGGAGCCGGGCCGTACACCGGTGAGTTCGGCGATCCGGTCGGCGGCCGGGCCCAGCAGGTCGGCCAGCTCGGTGGGGAGCCACACGGTCAGCGCGCAGGGCGCGGGCCGGGCCAGGGCGGCGGTCAGCGGGCGGGCGTCCGCCGTGCAGAGCAGGGCGGGGAGTCCGTCCATCAGGCCGTCGGTCACCACGGTCGACAGGTCGCCCCCGTGTTCCTGGGCGAGCCGCCGCAGCAGCGTCCGTTCGGCCGCCGTGACGCGGACGGTCAGCATCACCTCGTCGCGTTCCACCGCGTGCTCCCTCCCCTCGTCCGTGCCCTGACGGCCGTTCCACGGGCAGCACTCTCCCGGCCCGCGCGTGGTCGGCACCAGGGCCGAACGGCCCCGACCGGGCCCGGGACGGCCCGCGACCCCGGGTCGCGTGGCACCGGGGGAAACCCGTGGCGGGCGGCAGCACCGGCGACGGGGTCGTGGAGATCCGGCTCCGGCCGGCGGCCGTGCGGCCCGCCGTCCGCGGGGTCGTCCTCGGGCCGCTGGTCCGTCGTCAGGCGACCAGCTGGTAGATGCTCCGGGCGGTCAGCCAGAGGCCGGCGAGCAGCGCGAGGGTGACGATCAGCTGGTCCTGGTGCCCCTCCAGCCAGGTCCGCAGGGCGGTCAGCCGGGCGCCGGCCGCGGTGGGTGCCCAGACGGTGTACATCTCCATGACGATGAGGCTGAGCGTGGCCAGCAGGCAGTAGCCGGTCAGCCAGAGCCAGTCGTCGGTGGAGGAGAGGTCGGCGTCGACGACGGTGGCGGCTCCGGCGCCGACCAGGGCCCAGGGCTGGAACAGCCAGGCGAGGCCGGCGGAGGTGACGAGGGAGAGGCCGTCGACCCGGCCGGTCCAGCTCGGCGGGTGCTTCGGCCTGGGCGGTCGGCGCCGCTTCCAGGCGCCGAACAGCACCAGGCCGACGCCGAAGCCGAGCTTGGCGGCGGTCGCGGCGGTCGAGGGGGCGGTGTGGTGGGGCGGCGGCGATCCGCCGGTGAGCAGCATCACGCAGGCGATCACCGCGACCAGGTTGGCGAGCCAGGAGAGCAGGAACGCCAGGCCCTTGTGGACGCCGCGCTGCGAGGAGAGCAGCAGGATGAAGGCGCTGTTGTGCAGGGGCCCGAGGGTGATGGCCGTTCCGATCACCAGCAGGTCGAGGACCATCGGCGCCGCCGCTCCGGAGGTCGGGGCCGGCTGCGGCGGGGCGGGCAGGCGGCCGTGGGCAGGGGGTCGCGGGCAGGGGGTCGAGCGGTGTGTTCGGGAGCCCGCCGCATCCCGACTGTGCGGACCGCGTCCCGGGTGGTCAAGCCGCCCCACCGGGCGCCGCCCGGAAAACCCGTCGTGCGGGCGGTCAAACCCGAAGGCCGCTGATTCTTCGTCACATTGCCTTGCATTGACAGTACTTTGACCAACGCTTTAGGTTGCCATGGCGGCGTCAACAGCGCCGCACCCCTTCTTCTCACCTGCCGGAGGCCGGAATGGAACAGCTCATCAAGAAGATGACCCAGGACGACAAGTGGAAGGGCTGGGTCGCCGCCAACTCCGCGCGTGACGCGAAGGACGGCTGCATCAGCGTGGCCAAGTCGGGGTGCATCAGCGTCGCGAAGTCCGGCTGTATCTCCTGACGCACCGCGCCCCATCCGGGGGCCGGGGCCGCTGTGCCGGCCCGGTCCCCGGTCCACCCGAGCCGCGCCCGAACCCCCTGGCGGGCGGGCGTGTTCCGAGCACCGACGGGGTGAGAGTGAACGGCCAGCCGACCGCCGACGTGATCGACCGGATCAGGGACATCCCGATCTACCGGAACTCGATCGAACGGGGCCACTTCCCCGTTCTGGAAAAGCCCGAGATCGCCCGCGGATTCCCCGGGAACTGGATGACTCCGGCGCTCGCCGCGGCCCTCGCCGCCGGCGAGGCGGAATTCGTCCTCTCCACGGGTACCAACCACGCCCGGATGCAGATCATCCGCCCGCCGTACTTCCTGCTGCACTCGTACTACCGGCTGTGGAGCGAGCACCCGGACATCGCCGCCACCTGGCGCGAGGGCTGCCGGCGGGTGTCGCTGACCACCGTCCTGGCGACCGAGCACGTCGCCCGGGTCAACGCCGCCCGGCGGGGCACCGGGCCGGCCGCCGTGCCGGACCTGCGGGACCGGTGGCTGGACGACCGGACGGTGTACCTCAACCTCCGTCTGGACCCCGACCGGTGGGAGCGCCCGGAGGTCGAGCGGATGCTCGGCGAGATCCGCGAGGCGGCCCGGGCGCACCCCGACGGCCGGTACCACCTCGACTGTTCGAGCTACCACCTGGCGCACCTGGTGCGGAAGGTCACCGCCATGGGCCTGTGGGACGCCTTCCCGCGGCCGGCCAGCATCGTCCACGCCTACGAGTACACCCCGCGCAACGTCGCCCGGTACCTGCGCGCGCACTTCGACTGCCCGATCGTGGACCTGTTCGGCTCCACCGAACTCGGCTACCTCTACTACAGCGACGCCGGCGGACGGTACCGGCCGTACCTGGACGGGATGAGCGTGGAGCTCAAGCCGGTCGCCCCCGGCAGCGCGATCCACAGCCTCATCGTGACCAGCGTGCGCAACCCGTACATGCCGCTGGTGCGCTACCGCTCGGGCGACTGCGTCCGCACCCTGGACGGCACCCCCGACCCGGAGCGGATCGAGCGGTTCTGCGGCCGGGAGAAGGAACTGCTGGCCACCCCAGGAGGCCCCGTCTCCCAGGGCGACCTGGACGACCTGGTCGGCGCCGCCGCCCCCCGGGTCTTCCTGCACCGGCTGCACGTGGCCGGCCCGGACGGCCCGGCCGTGCTGCGCTGCACCACCTTCGACGACGCCCCGCTCACCCCGGCCGAGGCCGAGGCGCTGGCCCACGGCGTGCGACGCCTCACCGGGCGGCGCTGCCGCGTCGAACACCACGACCACCTGCCGATCGGCGCCTCCGGCAAGTACGCCTGGCTCGCCACCGACGGCCGACCCGCGGACGGAGCCCCGTGACCACGCAGCCCACCCAGACCACCCGGCCCGCCGTGACGGCCGAGGACCTCCGGGCCCTGCTCGGCGAGGAGATGTACGCCGAGGCCACCGCGTACACCGTCGCCCGGACCGGAGCGAGCGGCCCGGAGGCCGAGCGGCAGGTCACCGAGTGCCTGCGCTACCTCTACCTGGTCTCCCGGTACCGGGACCGGCTCGCCGGCCTGTTCCTGCCCGTGGAGCAGCACATCGACGAGGTCTGGCACTACCTCATCCTGCAGACCCGCGAGTACCCGGCGCTGTGCGAGCGCCTGCCGGGCGGGTTCTTCATCCACCACCGCAGCATCGCCTACGAGGCGTACCAGCAGGAACCCGGCCGGGAGCGGGCGGCCGAGGAGGCGCTGCGCTGGATCCCGCTGTACTGCCGGGAGTTCGGCCCGTTCGACGAGGGCGCGCCGGCGCACTGGACGATCGTGCGCTACCTGCACCAGGAGATGGACATGACGCTGGAGGAGATCTCGGCGCTCACGCCGCTGACGTCCGCGTGACGGCCGCCGCCGCGGCCGCCGGTACCGCGGGGGCCGGCCGCCGGCCGCCCGAACTCCCGGAGCAGCGGCGGGTGCTGGCCGTCCTTGCGGTCTCCCAGACGCTCAGCGGCGCGGGGCTGGCGGCGGGGATCACGGTGGGGGCGCTGCTGGCCGGTGAGATGCTCGGGTCGACCGGGCTGGCCGGTGTCCCGAGTGCCCTGTTCACCGGCGGGTCGGTGCTGGGGGCGCTGGCCATCGGCCGGCTGTGCCAGCGCTGGGGCCGCCGGCCCGGGCTGACCGCCGGCTACGCGGCCGGGGCCGTGGGCAGCGTCGGCGTGGTGGTGGCGGTGACGGCCGACCACGTGCCGCTGCTGCTGGTCTCGCTGCTGGTGTACGGCGCGGGGACGGCGACCAATCTGCAGGCCCGGTACGCGGGCGCCGACCTGGCCTCGCCGGAGCGGCGGGGGCGGGCGGTGAGCCTGGTGCTGCTCGCCACCACCCTCGGCGCGGTGGTCGGGCCCAACCTGGTGACCGTCTCCGGGCGGGTCGCCGAGCACGGGGGCGTTCCGCGTCTGGCGGGCCCGTTCCTGCTGGCCGCGCTCGCGTACGGGCTGGCGGCGGTGGTCCTGGGGTCGCTGCTGAGGCCGGACCCGCTGCGGCTCGCCCGCGCCCGGGCGGCGGCCCTCCCCCTGGACGGCCGCCGGGACGGGAGTGCGGCGGGCTTGAGCGGCGGACCCCGGGGGCCGGGGGTGCGGACCGGGCTGGCGGTCATGCTGCTGGGGCAGCTGGTGATGATCGCCGTGATGACGATGACCCCGGTCCACCTGGACGCGCACGGGCACGGCACGGGCGCCACCGGGCTGGTCATCGCGCTGCACGTGGGCGCGATGTTCCTGCCGTCCCCGCTGAGCGGTGTGCTGGTGGACCGGCTGGGCGCCCTGCCGGTGGCCGCCGCCTCCGGGGCCGTCCTGGGCGCGGCCGGCCTGCTCGCGGCGCTGGCTCCACCGGACTCGGTGGCGGCGCTCGCGACGGCGCTGGTCCTGCTGGGCCTGGGATGGAACCTCGGGCTGGTCAGCGGCACCGCCGTCGTCACGGCCGCGGTGCCACTGGAGCGGCGCGCCGCCACCCAGGGCCTGGCCGACACGGGCCTGGCGGTGGCGGGCTGTACGGGCGGGCTGCTGTCCGGCCCGGTGGTCGCGGCGGGCGGGTTCGGTGCGCTGGCCCTGGGCGGCGCCCTGGTGGCGCTGACGGTGGTCCCGCTGACCCGCCTCGCCGCCCGGCGGACCTGACGGCCGGTGACCGGCCGCGCGGCGGCGTTGCGCCGAACGTGTCGCGGGCGGCACCCCGCCGGTCGGTCTCCCCGCTCCGGCGGGCCGGGTGGCGTAGAAACGGATCGGCGTCCGGCCGCGCAGCCGCGCACTCCGCCGTGACGCGCACGCCGGTGGGACGCGACCGCCGCCCACCCGAGCCGTCCGCGGCCCGAAGCCCCGCGGCACGGCCTCCTCCGCGCCAGGCCAGGAGTCGCCCGTGAAAGCCCTCGTCGCCACCGAGTACCAGCCGCTGGACCGGCTCACCCTCGCCGATGTGCCGACGCCCTCCGCCGGGCCCGGCCAGGTCGTGCTGAAGGTCGAGGCGGCCGCGCTCAACCCGCTCGACCTGATGCTGGTCACGGGCGCCGCCAAGGAGCTGTACCCGGCCGAACACCCGCTGGTGGTCGGGATGGACGTCGCCGGGACGGTGGCCGAGGTGGGTCCGGGGGTCACCGGGTACACGCTCGGGGACCGGGTGCTCGGGTTCGTCGGCCAGGCCGGTTCGGTGGCGGAGTACACCGTCGCCACAGCCGGCCCGCGGCTGGCCCACCGGCCGGACGGGCTGGACGGCGTCCGCGCGGCCGCCATCCCCGAGTCCGGGATGACCGCGGTCTGCCTCCTGCGCGCGGTCGGCCTGCGGGCGGGCGAGAGCGTCCTGGTGATCGGCGCCACCGGCGGGATCGGGCTGTACGCCGTCCAGCTCGCGCACGCGCTCGGCGCCCGGGTGGTGGCCACCGCCACGGAGGCGGACGCCTCCTACGTCCGGGAGTTGGGCGCCGCGGAGACCGTCGACTACCGGGCGGCGGACGTGGTGGAGGAGACCCTCCGGCGGGTGCCGGACGGGGTGGACGTGGTGGTCGACCTGGTCAACCGCGGGGAGGGCCTGGCCGGCAGCGCCCGGGCGGCCCTTCCCGGCGGACGGCTGGTGTCGCCGCTGTTCGGCCCCGCCGCGCTGGACCGCGGGGTGACGCCGGTGTACATCGGGTCCTTCGACCCGGAGCCCGGCGACCTGGAGGACCTCGCGCGCCGGGCCGCCGACGGCTCGCTACGGGTGGAGATCGGGGCCCGCTACCCGTTCACCGACGCCGTCCGGGCGGTCGCGGACTTCGCGGGGAAGCACATCCGGGGCAAGGTGGTGGTCACCGTCCCCTGACTCCTCCGGGCCCGGTCGGGGGGGCGCCGTCCGGGCCGCGCCGCGTGATCGTTAGGCTCGCGCGACCAGACGCCGCGACGACGGCGGGACGTGCGAGGAGTGGTGGCGGTGTCCGATTCCCCTTCCGTCGACCGGCCGGACGAGGAGTCCGGCCAAGGCGGCGCGGCGGTACGGCGCGGACGGCTGGCGCTCGCGCTGGCGGGCGGCGCGCTGATCGCGGCCGCCGCGACGGGCTGGGCGCTCGGCGGTGGGTCGAAGGACCGCCCCGAGCCGCCGGTGGCCGCTCCGACCGGCGCGCCGCCCGCCGAGCCGGACCCGGCGGCGACCCCGTCCCCGACCCTCTCCCCCACGCCCGACGCCACCCTCGACGCCGCGCCGAGCCCGTCGCCCTCGCTGACCGCTGCCCCGGACACGCCCGGGGCCGCCGGTTCCGCCCCCACCGGACCGGCCGCCACCCGTCGGGCGACCTCGACCGCGGTCCCCCGCTGGCAGATCAGCCCCCGCACCGACCACCCGAACAGCGACAACACCGTGCCGTCGCGCAACCCCACCTGCGCGTACGACGCGGCGGGCCGGCTGATGATGTGCGGTCCGGTACTCACCCCCACCCCGGTGCCCGACCCGGCCCGCTCCCGCTCCTCCGCCCCGTCCACCGTCCCCCCGGGCGGACGTCCGTGACGCGCGGGCCCGGGCACTGTCCCCGCACCCCGCCGGGATGTCAGCCGCGCTTGCGGATCTCCTGGTAGCGGCGCTCCACCTCCGGCATGAACCGGGCGGGGAGGGTGCGCTCCGCCCGGAGGGTGCGGCGCTCCTCGGCGGTCAGGGTCTCGGCGGTGTCGTCGACGGCGAGCGCGTAGTCCGCCATCCGGCCGGAGGCCAGTTCGCGGCGCATCTCCCCGGCGGCGTCGCCGAGCGGGCGGCCCTCCCCGTGCATCCCCTGGAAGGCGTCGACCATCCGCGTGGCGGCCATCCCGCGGCGCGGCTCGCCCACCTCGCCGGTGTCCGGCCAGTTCGTCGCCCGGCTGTCCCCCTGGGACAGGGTCAGCAGGCGCCACCACCAGCCGCCCCGTCGCGCCTTGCGGGCCAGGTCGTCGCGGACCAGCAGCCAGCACAACCGCTCGTCCGTGACGTCGGGCGCGGTCTGAGGCGTGGTCCGGAGTGTGGCCAAGGGTCGAGGCGCGGTCATGGTTCCCCCCGTGTCGGTGATCTTCCTGCGGTGACCGTAGCGCCCGCCACCGCACGACGCGGGGGTGTTCCGCACAGTTCAGGAGAGTTCAGCGCACGAACCTTCCACCCGGGCCCAGGACGGGACGAATCCCCCGGCTCCGGTCCCGCCGACCCGCGGAGTTCCCCCGTGGGGATCAGCCGCTCCCGGGCCGCCGCCGGATAGCGTCCTCGACCATGGACGAGATCCGCCGTTCCGCCGACGCCCACCCGCCGCCGGCGCCCCCGGGCCCCGCCCCCGTCCCGCGGCGGGCCGAGCCGCTGCCCGGTGACCGGGAGACGGGCGGCGTGGTCTGGTACGCCTCGTACGGCTCGAACATGCACGCCTCGCGGCTGGCGTACTACATCGAGGGCGGCCGGCCGCCCGGCGGGACCCGCACCTACCCGGGCTGCCGGGACCGGCGGCGACCGCAGCTGGCGGTGCCGGTGCTGCTGCCCGGCCTGCTGTACTTCGCCCTGGAGTCGCCGGTGTGGGGCGGCGGGATGGGCTTCTACGACCCGGCGCAGGACGGCGAGATGCCCGCCCGCGCGTACCTGGTGACCGCCGGGCAGTTCAGCGACATCGCCGCCCAGGAGATGCGCCGGGAGCCCGGGACGGACCTGGACCTGAGCCGGGCGCTGTCCGCCGGCCGCGACCGGCTCGGCCCCGGCCGGTACCAGACGCTGGTCTGCGCCGGTGCGCTCGACGGCATCCCGGTCTGCACCTTCACCGCGCCGTGGACCCTCGCCGACGCGGACCTCAACGCCCCCTCCGCCGCGTACCTGCGCAACTTCGCCGGCGGCCTGGCGGAGGCGCACGGCTGGGGTCCGGCGCGCTCGGCCGAGTACCTCGCCACCCGGCCCGGGGCGGCCGGGCGATGGACGGCCCGGTCGGTCCTGGACGCGATCGGCGGCGGGTCGGGCACCTGACGTCCCGGCCGGAAGGCGCGGAAGGGGCGGAAGGGGCGGAAGGGGCGGAAGGGTCAGGCGGTCCTGGCGTCGACCTCGGCGAAGAACTCCTCGGCGACCGCGACCGTCCGCGGCAGCCCGGCCAGCGGCTCGCCGACCACCCGTCCGGCGAGCTCGGTGGCCAACTCAGCGAGATCGTGGCGCAGTTCGGCCTCGGCGAGGACGCGGTCCGCCGCCAGCCGCACCCGGGCCTCGGCCACCATCCGCTCCCGCTGCGCCGTCCCCTCGGCGCGCAGCGCGGCCACCAGCGCGGCACCCTCCTCGGCGGCGGCGTGCCGGATCGCCGCGGCCTCGTGCCGGGCGGCCGCCAGGTCGGCCTGGAACTCGCGGTAGACGCGCTCGGCCTCCTCCCGGGCGGCCTCCGCGCGTTCCATGCCGCCCTCGGTGGCGTCCCGGCGGGCCGCCAGGGTGCGTTCGATCCTCGGCACCAGGAACCTGCCGAACACCGCGAATATCAGGAAGAAACAGGCCAGTCCGACGAGCAGGCCCCCGGCGTCCGGCTTCAGTGGTCCCAAGTTCTCCAGATCCATGGTCCACAGACTAATTGACTGATCGTCAGATCGACAGAGCGGTCTTCCTCCCTCCGCCCGGAGGCTGCCGGCCGGCGCCCCACCGGAAAAGTTCCCGCCCGACCGGTGCCACGCGGCCGCCGCCCCGCCGCGTTTACTTGGGCATGGACCAAACAATGAGCGCGGAGCCACCGGTCGGGTCGGAGCCACCCGACTTCCCGGCCTTCGTCGCCTCCCGGGGAAAACACCTGCTGCGTACCGCCTTCCTGCTCACCGGCGGTGACGCGCACCTCGCCGAGGACCTCGTCCAGGAGGCCCTCGGCCGCGTCTTCGTGAAGTGGCGCCGGATATCCCGGCTGGACAACCCGAGCAGCTACGCCCAGACCGTCCTGGTGAACGCCTTCCTGTCGCACCGCAGGCGGCGCAGCAGTACGGAGCGGGTGACCGACTCCTTCACGGAGATCGCCGTCGACGGGCCGGACCCGGCCCTGCGGCTGACGCTGCTGCAGGCCCTGGCGGAACTGCCCGCCCAGGACCGGGCCGTCCTGGTACTGCGGTTCTGGGAGGACCGCAGCGTGGAGGAGACCGCGGCGGCGCTGCGCCAGAGCAGCACCGCCGTCCGCTCCCGCAGCAGCAGGGCGCTCGCCCGGCTGCGGGACAAGCTCGGCGAGGACTTCGCCGGCGTCCGACCCGGCCCGTCCGACGCGGGCCCCACCGGCAGGAAGGCGGTGCTTCGCCGTGCGAGTTGACGAGGAGTTCGGGGGATCCGGTGCCCAGTCCCTGGAGGCGGACTTCACCCGGGCGCTGCGGGAGGCCGCGGACCTGACACCCGACCAGGCGCTGTACACCCTGGCCGCCGACGCCGCCCGGGTCGGCCGCCGCCGGCGCAACCGGCAGCGGGTGCTGGTGGCCTGCGGCCTGCTGCTGGCGGTGGCCGCCGGAAGCGCGGCCTCCTTCGGCATCCCGGGGCAGCCGGTGGTTCCGGCCGTCCAGCCGGCCCACCCGATGACCGCCGACGAGTCGCTCGCGCTGGTCAGCGGGCTGCTGCCGCCGGGCACCGTGCACGGCCAGTACATCGCGGAGCCGGGGGTGGCCGGGCAGGACGGGAACCGGTACCGGACCGACGGGACGCTGGACTTCGACGACGGCCAGGGCGCCAGCTGGATCAGCTACTTCGTCGAGTACACCAGCCAGACGCCGGACGAGTCCGCCGTCTGCATGGACGGCTTCCAGTCGCCGCAGGAGTCCTGCGAGCGGACGGTGGCCCCGGACGGCTCGGTGGTGGTGATCGACAAGCTCGGCGACCGCCATCAGGCCGACCACAAGGAGTGGCGGGCGACCTGGGCCGCCCCGGACGGCCGCCGGATCATGATCATCGAGCACAACGGCCAGCCGTCCCGACCCAACCGGCCGAACCCGCCGCTGGACGCCGAACAGCTGCGCACGCTGGTCACCGCTCCGGCCTGGGGCCGGCTCTTCGACGCGCTGCCGACCCCCCGCACCACGCCCACCCCGAAGGCCGATCCGACCGGCGCCGCACCGGCGGAGCTGCTGGCCACGCTCGTCCCGCTGCTGCCGCCCGGCGCTCAGAACAGCAAGCCGCAGGCCGGCGACGGGGCCCACCTCATGGTGACCTTCGAGGGCCGTACCAGCATGCTCTCGGTGACCACCGCGCCCGCGGGCGAGCGCGGTCTGAGCGACAAGCAGTACGCGGACTCGCCGGGCTCCGCCGGGCCGCTCGCCCAGCGCGAGCACCTCGCCGACGGCACCCTGGTGGTCACCAACCAGCACGGGAACGGCAAGTCCGCGACCGACACGATCCTGTACTGGACGGCGGCCGTGTACTACCCGGACGGCCGGAGCGTGTCGATCTCCGAGGCCAACGGCGAGAACGGCTACACGGCCCGGCCCGGCACCCCGGCGCTCAGCCTGGAACAGCTCAGGGCGATCGTCATGTCCCCGACCTGGCGGTCCTGACCCGGACCTGGCGGCCGTGACCCGGCGGGTGGGCTGACCGCGCCGCGGCGGTGGGCCGTTCGGGGCCGGGAGGTCTCTCCCTCAGCCGTCCGACGGCCCGTCGCCACGTGCCTCGGGGTGGGCGTGCTGCGCGAAGAGGCGGTCGGCGAGCAGCGCGTGCGCCAGCGTGCCGCCCGCCCGGACGGAGGCGGTCACGAACGCGGTCTCGGCGAGCTCCTCGGCGGTGACCCCGTGCCGCCGGGCGGCGGCGGTATGCACGTCCAGGCAGTACGAGCACTGGGTGACCAGCGCCACCGCCACCGAGATCAGCTCGCGGTAGCGCCGCGGCACGGCACCGTCCTCCCGGTCCACGGCCTCCTGGAAGGCCAGCCAGGCGGCGAACTCCGCCGGGGCCGCGCGGCCGACCGAGCGGGCGCGGTGCAGGTCGTCGGGGTGCTGGTACACGGGTGCTCCTCGGAGGCCGGGTGGCGGCGGGCCCGTCGCCCGGCGCCTGGGACCACCCCACCGCCCTGGCGCCGGTGGTGTCCAAGACCCGTTTCGGGGGTGCGGTACCGGTCTCGGTATCGTGGCCGGTCATGGACCTGCGGGCGTTGCGCTGTTTCGTCGCGGTGGCCGAGGAGGGGCACTTCGGCCGCGCGGCGGCCCGGCTGCACCTCGCCCAGCCGCCGCTCAGCCGGCGGATCCGGGACCTGGAGGCCGACCTCGGCTGCCGGCTGTTCGACCGGGTCCCCACCGGGGCGCGGCTCACCCCGGCGGGCGAGGTGCTGCTGGTGGAGGCCCGGGACCTGCTGGAACGGGCCGAGCGCGCCCGCGCTCGGGTCCGCGACGCCGAGGCCGGGCGGGTGCTGGTGGTCGGCACCGCCGCCGGCGCGGGCCTGGAGGTCGGCCCGGCGGCCCTGGCCGCACTCCGGCGGGACCGGCCCGGCCTGCGGGTACGCCTGCGCGAGGCCCCGGTCACCGACCCGACCGCCGGTCTGCGGGAGGGCCGGGTGGACCTCGCGATCACCCGGCTGCCCTTCGACACCGCGGGCCTGACGGTCCGGGTGCTGGGCGCGGAGCCGGTGGTGGCCGTCCTGCCCGCCGACGATCCGCTGGCGGCCCGGGAGTCCCTGCCGGTCACGGAGCTGGCCGGCCGCCCGCGCTTCCGACTCCCACCGGGCACCGACGAGCGGTGGCGGGCGTACTGGCTGGCCGCCGGGGAGGACGCGCCCGGCCCGGTGGTGGCCTCGGTCGAGGAGTGCCTGCACGCCGTCCTGTGGGAGGGCGCGGTCGGGCTGCTTCCCGCCGGCGCCGTCCGGCGCCACGCACGGGCCGGCGTCGCCTTCGTCCCGGTCACCGGGCACCCGCCGAGCCGGATCGTCCTGGCCCGGCGCACCCCGTCCGCCCCCGACCCGCTCGTCGACTCCGTCGCCACCGCCCTGGCCGAGGCGTTCACGGCCGACTCCGTGCCGCGTCCGCCCGCCGGGCCCTGACCTCCGGACATGGCCTCCGACGTGGCCTCCGTGGGCGACGGCTCGGGGATCACCGGTCGCCGCCGCGCCTGTCGGGGGCGGGCGCTAAGGTCCGCGGTGTGAGCGACTACCACGACCTGTTCCTTGCGCTGGAGCTGCCGGGCGACCTGCCGGCCGCCGAACTCGCCGAGCTGCGATGGCTGCTCGGCGAGACCGAGCAGCCCGCGGAGCTCACCTCGGCGGACTGGGAGTCCTGGGGCTACCCCTGGCCCGTCCTCGCGGGCAACACCCCGAGCCACGGGTTCGACGGCACCGACGTCTCCCTCCTCCTGCCCGCGAACCGCGTGTACCCGGACGGCGGCACCCCCTGGGCCCTCACCGTCCGGGTCTGCATCCACGAGGACGAGTTCGGGATGGCGATGGAGGTGGTCGAGTGGCTGCTGCGTCTGGCGACCACCGAGGGCTGGGTCGGGTTCCTGCGGTACTCGGGCTCCGACGAGGTCCAGCACCTGGTGCGCCACCGGGACGGCTTCGACCTCCTCGACGTCCGCACGGCCCGACGCGACCTCGCCCTGTCCCGCAGCTTCTGAACGGCTCCCGACGCGACGCTCCCCCGCACGACGGCCGACCAAGGAAGTGAACGTTCCTGTCGGCCCGCTGGTCCGCACCGCACTGGACCGGCATGACGGACTCCTCACCGACGCCGGCATCTCCCCACCCCCGCCCCGCGAACCGGACCCACCCGCCGTCAACCTCGACTCACCCGGCCTCGACGCCGCTTCCCAGGGGGCCGTCAGCTCGTGTTCGACGACGATCACGGGGTTTCCTCTCTCGGTGGGTCACGGACGGAAGCCGGACCGTGTCAGCCATCGAGCTGTCGCACCAACGGCCGTACCGCACGGTCCTCCAGTAGTGCGGCCAGCTCCTCCCGCTGTCCGGCACCGGCGCGGTCGGCCCGCCAGAGCCGGACCGGGGTGTCGTCCTGGACCTCGGCCGACGGTCCGTCAGCCGTCTCGAAGGCGCCGAGGCCGAGCGCGGAGACGCCGACGACATGGCCGACGCCGTGGTCGGCGAGCGCCTTGACGGCGGGGAGGGTGAAACCGCTCCAGGTGTCGTACGGGGTCAGGGAGGCGTCCGGCGGGACGAGCCAGAAGACGGCGTCCGCACCGTCGAACGCCCGGTCGAGGACCTCGGCGTCGGCGTGCGAGCCGGTGACCACCTCGACCCGGCCGCGCGCCGCGTCCGGGAGCCGGGCGGGATCGCGCACGATCACGCGCAGTTCCTCGCCCGCGACAGGGGCGGATTCCAGGAGCCGGGCGAGCAGGTGACGGCCGATGTTCCCGGTGGGGGCAGTGATGACGATCATGAAATCCTCGCAGGTCGTGCCGGTTCGGTACGTCCCTCATCCTGCTGAGGCCCGCCGTGATGCCACAATGGGAACTTCGGCACTGAATCATTGCTCGAAATGGAATGATGCTGGTGAACAGCCCGGATCCGGTGATCGACGCCAATCTCGCCATCGCGCTGGACGCTCTGCTGGCCGAGCACAGCGTGACCCGCGCCGCCGCACGCCTGCACACCTCGCCCGCCGCCATGAGCCGCACCCTCGCGCGGCTGCGCCGCATCCTCCAGGACCCGCTCCTGGTCCGGGCCGGACAGACCATGGTCCCCACCCCGCGCGCCCAGGCCCTGCGCGAGGAGGCCGCCGCCGTGGTCCGCAGCCTCGGAGCGCTGCTCAGCCCCGGTACGAGCGTCGACCCCGCCGGTCTGCGCAGCACCTTCACCCTCCAGGCCGCCGACCTGGTCGGCGCGGCCCTGGCCCCCGGACTGCTGCAGATCGCCCAACGGGAGGCGCCGGGGGTCGCGTTCCGGATCCGGGCCGAGGAGTGGGAGGCCGGACCCGCGCTGCGTGACGGCCGGATCGACCTGGAGGTCGGATCCATCGACCACGTCGACCCCGAGACCCAGGTCGAGGAACTGGTCAGCCTGCGCATGGTCGCGGCCGTCCGACCCGGTCATCCGCTCACCGAAGGGCCGCTGACCCCGGCCCGGCTCGCCGCCGCCCAGCACGTCACGGTCAGCCGCCGCGGCCGGTTCACCGGCCCCCTCGACACCGCCCTGGCCGAACAGGACCTCCAGCGGCGGGTCAGCGTCGTCCTCCCCAGCCACCTGGCCGCGATGACCCTCGCCACCCGCAGCGACCTCGTCTGCCTGGTACCCGCCACACCCTCCGGCGCCGCGCCCTCGCCCCTCACCCACGACGCCGACGCCCTCGGACTGCGGCTCCTCGACATCCCCCTGGTACTGCCACCACTGACCATCGGCATGGCCTGGCACCCCCGGCACACCGCCGACGGAGCCCACCGCTGGCTCCGCAACGCCGTCCGCCGGGCCCTTTGCACACCGCCTGCGAGCTCCGGACCCACCGCGGCGGACGCGGTCGCCGTCGAGTAACCCCCCGGCCGCACGGCGGACCTTCCAGGCGCCGGACCGAGCGGCTCAGGCCTTCTCGGCGCGGATCGAGTAGGTGAGGGGGTACCGCGGAGCGCCCTCGGGGTGCCGATAGATGTCGCCGTCGTGGCACTCGAGGGACTGGCGCTGGAGGTAGAAGGTGTGGTCGTGCTCGTGAAGGAACCGGATCCGCAGCCCGGCCCCGGCGATCGCCGAGACGACAGTCGCCAGACTGTGCCGCCACTCGACGGTGTCGTTGTGCTCGGTCACGGCCGCCTCGTCGGCGTAGGTGCCGGGGCCGCCAGAGGCTTCCGGGCCCTCGTCGAAGTAGTCGTGCGTGACCCGGCTCCCGGTCTCGTCGTCGAGGACGAAGCTGAAGGGGTGGAACTCCGCGAGGTACAGACACCCGCCGGGGGCGAGCAGTTCGGCGACCACCGACGCCCAGCGGGTGATGTCGGGAAGCCAGTTCAGCGCGCCGAAGCTGGCGTACACGATGTCGAAGATCTCCCCCTCGACCGCCGCGACCGCGTCGTAGACGTCCGAGGTCAGGAAGCGTGCGTGGAGGCCGAGTTCGGTCGCAAGCCGTGAAGCCGCCTCGATCGCGGGCGGAGAGAAGTCCAGCCCGGTGACCCGCGCTCCCCGCGCCGCCCAGGACAGCGTGTCCCGGCCGAAGTGGCACTGCAGATGGATCAGGCTCCTGCCCCGGACATCCCCCATCTCGGCCGTCTCGAAGCCCTTCAGCGAATCGGGCCGGGCCCGGAACCCCTCCATGCCGTAGAAGGCGGTGCCCAGGTGAACCGGCACCCGCTCGTCCCAGTACGCCCTGTTCAACTCCCGCCAGCGCCCTGCCAGGTCACCCATGGCCCGGACGATACCCACAGGCGACCGCCGTACGCGCCCGACGCCGCCGGACCCGACAGCTCTTCGATGCTCACCGCCCGTCCCCCTGAACGTACGCCGTAGGGTGGCCGTGTGACGGATGAGCTGTTGTTCGAGACGGCGGGGGCCGGCGGGGGCGCCGGGGCGGGCTGCCCGCGGTGCGAGGAGACGACGGAGATCTCCGTGTTCCGCGAGTGGCACCGGCCCGTGGTCCGGGGCCAGGGGTTCGTGCGGTTCCTGGCGGCGGCGGTGCTTCTCGTCCTGGCCGTCAAACCGCTGCTCACGGGGCATGCCGCAGGCGCGATGCTGTTCGCCCTGGGCGTGCTGTCCGCCGTGTCCTGTGCGCGAGCCATGGCACAGGCTCGCTCCGGCGGGCCGGTCGACGTCGTCTACTGCCACCACTGCACGGCCCGGACCAGGAGAACCCCCTGAAGGTGCCGCCGGCTCGGCTGAATCCGGGCCGGTCTCGGCCGACCAATTGCTGGTGGTGTCGAACAGAACCGGGTAGTCCGCGTGGGCGGCCTTGACCCCGGAGCCGATGTCAAGGTGCATTCTGTCGATCCGGGGCGGGAGCACGCCGCCTTCCCCGCCGCAGGGGGATAGCTCAGCATGGTGGCCACCCAGGCCGAGCGACTGGCGATCATTCCTCGGGCGGTCGCACCCACGGGGCCCACTCGACGACGTCCCAGTCCCACCACGATCCTTCGGGAAGTTGGATCACGGACCTGCCCCCTAGATTCGACGATCAGGCAGGCTACCCCGGCACCCACCATCGGAGGTGTCCTCGCGGTCGGCCCTTCCCAGGACCGGCCGAGGCCCGGTGCGTCTGCGAATGGGCGCTTCCCGGCGGGCGAACCGCTCGTAGACGGTCTGCCACCGCTCCAGCTCCCCGTCGACCACGTGCCGGTAGTCGCGTCACGCACGGCCACACGCCCACCACCTGCGGCAAAAGGAGCTCGCCCTCTTCCCACGCCACGTCCGTCAACTCGCGTCGACCTGCCAGGGGATCGGCTGTTCAGACAGGCTCTACGGTGAACCATGGAATCGAACATCACACGTACCGCGGCGACTTGGGCCAGACCGCGGGCGAAGATTCTGGCCTTCCTGTGGGGTGCCGCGGCCGTCGGCTGGAGCGCCGTCGCGCTGAGCGTGCACACACCTGCCGTGGCGGCGCTCGACCCTGACGGGGCGACCGATACCGTGCTGGCCCGGATCGGCTCCGGCGCGATGGCGGCCGTTGCTGCCATGGCGGCCGTGCTCTGGTGGCGGCACCGGGTGGCGGCCCGGCGGGACGGCCCGTCCTGACCTCCGCCTGACGAACCGAAGCGCCGGGCCCCGCGACAGCACCGTGTCGCGGGGCCCGGCGCTTCGCAGGCGTCGCCCCGGACGCGTCCGCCGGCGACGCGGCGACGGACGGCGGACGGCGGACGGCCTACTCGAAGGCCCGGCCGGTGGCGGCGAAGAGGCGGGCGCAGCGGTCGGCCATGGCGTCCGGGGACTGGTCGGGGTGTTTGATCCACCAGCGGACCAGGGCGGTGACCAGGCCGCGCCAGGCGTGGGCGAGGGCGTCGGCGTCGAGCGGGTCGGTGCTGCCGGCGGCGCGGAGGAGGTCGGCGGTGCCGGCGGCGGCGAGCCGGTCGATGGCGCCGCGGTAGTGGGCGGCGACGCGGGCGGGTTCGCTGTCGGGGGGCAGCGAGGTGTCGTACAGGACGAACCAGGCCTCGCGGCGGCCTTCGAGGACGGTGAAGATGCCGCGCAGCACCAGCAGTGGGGTGCGCGGGCCGACGGGGCCGCCGTCCTGGGCCATGGCGGTGCGGATGACATCGAGGAGCAGGTCGCCTGCGGGGGCGAGGCAGGCGAGGTAGAGGTCCTGCTTGGTGCCGAAGTACTGGTGCAGCAGGGTCTTGGTGACCCCGACCCGGGCGGCGATGGCGGCGAGGTTGGCGGCGGCGTAGCCGCGGCGTCCGAACTCCTCGGTGGCGGCGGCCAGGATCTGCTGCTCGCGGACGGCCCGGGGGACGCCCTTGGTCCCGGCCGGGCCCGGCGCACTCGCACTCGCACTCGCACGACCGGACGGTCCCGGCGTACGTGGGCTGCCGGAAGGGCCGGCCGAACCGGTGGGGATGGTCATGGCCTTGATCTTACCCTAAGGTAATTTACCTTCAGGTAAGTTTCCTCGTGGCACCCACCGGAGGCTGCACCAATGACCGACCCCACGCCCACGCCCTCGTACGCGCCCAGGTCCCGTTCCGCAAGGCTCCGCTCCTGGTGGGGCTGGGGGTGGGCCGACGCGCACCCGGACGACGCCGAGTGCATCGCCATGGGCGCCCTGCTCCCGGGCACCCTGGCTCGACCCCTGCCCGTCCCGCGGATCGCCGATCTGCGGATCGGCCGGCCCGCCGTCGAACCGCCGAAGAGCCTGGCGCACCTGGTCACCGAGGACCCCGGCGCCCGCGCCGCCCACGCCATGGGCAAGGCGTACCGCGACGTCGTCCGTGCCCTGCGCGGCGCACCCGGCCGGATCCCTGACCTGGTCGCCCTGCCGACCTGCGACCAGGAGGTGGCCGACCTGCTGGAGTGGGCCGGCGAGGAGGGCGTGGCGGTGATCCCGTACGGCGGCGGGTCCTCGGTCACCGGCGGGGTGGAGTACCGCGGCGACGCCCACCGGGCCGTGCTCTCCCTGGACCTGACCGCCATGGACCGGGTCCTGGAGATCGACACCGTCAGCCGGGCCGCCCGCATCCAGGCCGGCGCGCTCGGCCCGGACCTGGAGAACCAGCTGCGGCCGCACGGCCTGACGCTGCGCCACTTCCCGCAGAGCTTCGAGTTCTCCAGCCTGGGCGGCTGGCTGGCCACCCGGGCGGGCGGCCACTACGCCACCGTCCGCACCCACATCGACGACTTCGCCCAGTCGCTGCGGGTGGTCACGCCGGCGGGCATCGGCGAGTCCTGGCGGCTTCCGTCCTCCGGCGCCGGGCCCTCCCCGGACCGCCTGTTCCTCGGTTCGGAGGGGGTCCTGGGCGTGATCACCGAGGCGTGGATGCGGCTGCAGGAGCGGCCCCGGTACAAGGCTTCCGCCGCGGTCTCCTTCGCCGACTTCACGGCCGCGCTGGACGCGGTCCGCGAGATCGCCCAATCCGACCTCTCCCCTGCCAACTGCCGGCTGCTCGACCCCGGCGAGGCGCTGCTGTCGGGCGCGGCCCGGGACGGCTCCGCCGTGCTGGTCCTCGGGTTCGAGTCCGCCGGCGCGCCCGTGGAGCACCTGCTGGCCCGGGCGGTCGACTGGCCCGCACCCACGGCGGCTGCACCCACGACGGCCGCACCGACGGCGAAGCGAGCGCGCCGGGCACCCGGTCCGGATCGGCGCGGGACGGCTCCGCGCAGCCCGGTGCCGTCGACGCCTGGCGGTCCGCGTTCCTGCGGATGCCGTACCTGCGCGACGGGCTGGCCCGGATGGGGGCGATCGCCGAGACCTTCGAGACGGCCACCACCTGGGACCGGCTGCCCGCGCTGGTGGACGCCGTCCGGACCGAGGTCGGCCGGGCGGCCCGGGAGCTCACCGGCCACCCCGCCACCGTCAACTGCCGGCTCACCCACGTCTACCCGGACGGCGCGGCTCCGTACTTCACCGTGCTCGCGGCCGGCCGGCCGGGCGAGGAGGTCGCCGTCTGGGACGAGCTGAAGGCGGTCGCGGGCGAGGTGCTGCTCCGGCACCGCGCCACCGTCACCCACCACCACGCGGTCGGGCGCGACCACCGCCCGGGGTACGACCGCCAGCGCCCGGAGCCCTTCGCCCTGGCCCTGCGGGCGGCCAAGGACGCCCTGGACCCGCACGGCATCCTCAACCCGGGCGTCCTGCTGGGCTGACCGCCGTACCCCGGGCCCACCCCGGAGCACCTGACGTACCGTCATGATCCGCCTTGGCGGCGGGCGGCGACCCTCAGAGCGCGCGGTGCATGACGTACAGGTCGACGAATCCCCGGGCCGGGTGCCGGAAGCCCTCCGGGACCGTGCCGACGATCGCGAAGCCGAGCGACCGGTACAGCTCCACCGCGCGGGTGTTGGTGGCCACCACGGCGTTGAACTGCATCGCCCGGAAGCCCTCCGCCCGGGCCCACTCCAGGGCGTGGGTGCACAGCGCGCGGCCGACGCCGCGACCGGCGTGGTCCGGGTCCACCATGAAGCTCGCGCTGGCGACGTGGGAGCCGTTGCCCGCCTGGTTGTTGTTCATCTTGGCCGATCCGAGGACCCGGCCGGTCGCGTCGGTGGCGACGACCGTCCGGTTCGGGGCGTGCAGCATCCACCAGTCGCGGCCGGTCTCCTCGGTGAGGTCGACGGGGAAGGTGAAGGTCTCGCCGGCGGCGACGATGCGGTGGAAGAAGGGCCACACGGCAGGCCAGTCCTCGACGGTGGCCTCTCGGATCATCATCCCGCCAGGATGACGCCGGACAGCCCCGCCGTGCCACCGAATTCCGGGCGGGCGCGTCCGGTGGTCAGCCAGCCGCCGGCCGCGGCCCGGCGATCGACTCCGCCATCAGCCGGCGCCCGGCCACGGTGGTCAGCGCGCCGCGCACCGCCGCGTCCCGGACGGCCCGGGCGGGGCCGGAGCGCAGGGTGAAGGCGCGGGTGGCGAGGTCGGTCCGGGCGAGGACGCCCAGCGCGTCGGCCCGGCGCCGGCGCCGCCAGGCGGCGAGCGGGTCGGCCGCGGGACCGGCCGTGCGGGCGGTGGCCGCGGGCAGCACCGAGGCGAGCGAGACCGCGTCCCGCAGACCGAGGTTGAGGCCCTGCCCGCCGATCGGGCTGCACACGTGGGCCGCGTCGCCGATCAGCAGCACCCGCCGGGCGCCGCGCGGCCCGGCCAGCCGCCGGTGGGTACGGAAGGTGCTGGTCCAGCGGCACTCGCGGACCGTCGCCGTCCAACCCCGGGCCGCCGCCTCGGCGGTGAGCGCCGCCGCCCCCTCCTCGCCGTCCGCCTCCGGACCGCCCTGCGGCAGGTGCAGGACCACCCGGGCCCAGCCGTCCAGGTGCATCGGCAGCACCACCATCAGCCCGCGCGGCCCGCCGACCATGTGCACCAGGGCCGGGTCCAGCGACGGGCCCTCCACCCGCAGGTCCGCCAGCCGCCAGGTGCCCGGGTACGTCCGCCCCCGGAACTCCGTCCCGCTCAGCGCGCGCATCACGCTCGACGCCCCGTCGGCCGCCACCACCCAGCGGGCGCGCAGCCGGCCCACCGTGTCCGCCCGGACGGTGACGCCCTGCGCGTCCTCCTCGACGCCGTGGACGGCCACCGACCGGTGGACGCGGACACCGTGCCGCTCCGCCTCGGCCGCGAGCAGCCCCTCGGTGGCGCACTGCGGGACGGTGAGGATGTACGGGTACGGGGAGCGCAGCCTGGCCAGGCCGAAGCCCCCGAGCCGGCGCCCCTGCGCCCACATCTCCACCGCGTCGACCCGGCGGCCGAGCGGGTGCAGCGCGGCGGCCAGGCCGCTCGGCGTGAGGGCTTCCAGGGTCCGCGCGTGCAGGTCCGTCGCGCGGGACTCGGTGACCGGGCCGCCCCGCCGCTCCAGCACCACCACGCCGAGCCCGGCCCGCGCCAGCAGCAGCGCGGCGCACAGTCCGACCGGCCCGGCCCCCACCACTGCCACATCCGCGTCCACCGCCACGGTGATCACTCTAGGGAGCGGGTCGAACGGCCCGGGGAGCCGGGGTGCCGACCCCGCTCCCCCGCCCGGTCGCGCTGCGCGGGGAGGCGCGGCCGGCTGAGGACCTGCCACCCGTTGGCACGACCCGGCGCGGGGTTCCGCGCGACGCCCGTCCCGACTCCCGTGACCTGCGCGGACCTCCGTGCGGTCCACCCGTTCGGGCGAGGCCGGCGCCCGCTCGCCCGATTGCGGAGCCGACGGTTGGTCGATCTCCTCGATCGGAGAGCACGCCCCCAGCCCGCCACGGACAAGCGGCCACGTGCTCCCCCCGGAGGATCCCATGCACACCGCACGTGTCGTCCACGGTTCCGCGCTGGCCCTCGGCGCGCTCGCCCTGTCGGTCCCCACCGCCTCCGCCGAGGAGGCCGGCCTCCGCATAAGCCCGGAGCGCGCGGCCCCCGGCTCGACCGTCACCGTCAGCACCACGGCCTGCGGGCCGGACGTGACGTACGGCAAGGGCAGCACCGAGGCGGGTGGGACGTTCCACCTGTTCGAGGGCGCGAACAAGGGCGAACTCGCCGGCACGTTCGAGGTGCCGGCGGACGCCCGGGCGGGCAGCGACACGATAACCGTGAAGTGCCCGCCGCGGATCAAGATGACCGGGACCTACGCCGTCACCCGGCACCCGAGCGGCGCGGTCGCGGCCGGCGGCGGAGGCACGGCGCAGGCGGACACCGGCCGGACCGCCCTGGGTGGGGTGCTGATCGCCGGGGCGGCGGCGGGCGGCGCGATGAAGCTCCGGCGGCGGATGCGGGCCGGCGGCCGGTCCTGAGCCCCCTGCCTCCCGCCTCTCCCGCAACCGTCCGCGCCGAACTGCGCGTGATCACCTGCGGCGGCGGCTACACCAGGCGCACCGGCTACCTCGGCAACGTGGTGGTCTACGCCACACTCTCCGCCGTGCGGTGACGGACCGCACTCCCCCGCCCACCGCGTGACCCGGGCGCGGACACGAGCGGACATGAGCGGGCCCCCGCACGAATCAGCCATGACAGCGCGGGGGCCGGGTGTACTGCCGTCGGGGGGAGCGATAGTACGGAACCGATCCTACGGGCCCGCCGGACACCCGACAGGGTGGCGGAGCCGAGCGAATCCGCCACGGTTCACGCCAGGGCGTACGCCACCCCCGAATCGGCCCCGACAACCGGGCAGCCCACCCCTCGGGGCACCCGCTGCGGCGGGGCCGGAGGCGTCGGCGCGGGGCACGGCGGCGTACGTCGGCACGCGGCGCGACCGGCCGGTGACGGACGCCGGCCGCCCATGCCCGGACGGAGGGCCGGCCGGCGCCGGTGCCGTCCGGAAACGCCCCCGGCCCACCCCGCGGTGTGCGGGGTGGGCCGGGGTACTCGCTCGGCGCGCCGAGCGGGCGTGGCAGACGGGACAGGGGCCGATTAGTAGCCCCGCCAGTACGCGCCGTAGCCGCGGGCGGCGGCCATCTTGTCCATGCCGCCGTAGGTGGCGTCGCAGTAGCGCGAGCTGGCGACCAGGTTGTCGACGGGGTTGCGGATGTCCTTGTGACCCGGCAGCGCGAAGGCGTTGAAGGTCGGCTGGATCATCTGGGTCAGGCCGATGGACGGGGTGCCGATCTTGGCGTTGCTGTCCCAGCCGTTGACCGCGTTCGGGTTGCCGGTGGACTCGGCCATCGCGGTGGCGCGCATCGCCTTCGCGGACGGGACCGGCTTGCCGGCGGCGGCGAGGACGTCACGGG
The DNA here is from genome assembly GCF_040571325.1 of Kitasatospora sp. HUAS MG31. Taxonomy (GTDB): domain Bacteria; phylum Actinomycetota; class Actinomycetes; order Streptomycetales; family Streptomycetaceae; genus Kitasatospora; species Kitasatospora camelliae. Next base: position 487,346 of record NZ_CP159872.1, read on the forward strand.
CCTCGGCGATCCAGCCGTCCAGGTTGTTCGGGTAGCTCTTCTTCGCCGGGGCGGCCGGCTTCGGGGCGGCCGGCTTCGCGGCCGGGGCCTGCTTCGCCGGGGCCTGCTTGGCGGGGGCCTTCTTCGCCGGAGCCGGGGCGGGCGCGGGGGCCGGAGCCGGGGCGGGCGCGGGCGCCGGAGCGGCGGGCTGCTCGGCCGGGGCGGGGGCCGGGGCCTCGGCGGCCGGGGCGGCAGCCTCCGGGGCGGGGGCGCGCTCGGCGGAACGGGAGGCCGCCTCGGCCTCGGCCTGCGCGGCCTGAGCGGCCTGCGCGGCCGGGTCCGCAGCGGCGTCCGCCTGCTGGGAGGCCACGGCGGCGGGCGGGGTGGAGTCGTCACCGAAGGCCTGGCTGACCGGCACGGCGGTCCCCAGCACCACGGCACCCAGCACGCCCACGGTCAGCAGACCGTCCGGCACGCGGTGGTGGCTCACGAGGATTCCGGGAAGCCGGCGCAGGCTCTGCGGGATTCGACGCACGTCCGATTACCTCCGAGGTGTCGTGGATCACCCGCACTGCATCCCGGAGCAGGCGCACGGCAGCGCCCTCGGACCCGGGTGGGTGATCTCCGGCGGCGTACCTCGCCAACCGGCGTGCGCAGCCCTCGTCGTGGTTGCTGCGCAAAGACGCCCTCGGGAGCAGATCCGCTCCGGGGGGCGCCACGACCGATCCTGGAGGACTTTCCGAACTCGGGCAAACCCCTCAAGATCACTGGGAAACGCCCGAATCGGAAGATCGTCGCCACACGAACTACTTTTGCCTCACGGCGAGTTGGGCCGGGAAGGGGGCCGGTCGGCGGGCCGCCGGACCCGCTCGGCTATGAACAAGCTCACAGGGCGCCCCAGGCGGCCCGAAACCGCCCGAACCGGGGCCTTCGACGCCGTCCCGGGAAGATCGCCGAGCCGCCTGGGATCACCCAACTCGGCTGCACTGAAGGGATGTTGATGCGGTCGCCCGCGTCGACCGGCCGCCGCCCGGCCATCGGCGCCCACGGCGCCGCGACCCCTCCCCCAGCCCACCCGTCGCACCCCCGGCGACCCCTGTGGTCCCGGGCACACGCGCGCCGTTTCGCCGGCCCGCCAGGTGACCCGGACCACGCGGGCGGGTCCGGGGACGTGACCGGCGCCACCCACGACCCCGTCCGCCCTGCGGTGACCGCCGCCACACCGGCGACCGGGCGCGGTCGGGCGGTCGCCCGTCGCGCTCGACTTCGCTCCGCCTGTAAGAGGGGACAGACCGGTTCACGCGTCCGGACCGCGGGGTGACGGGCCGCATCGATCCCGCGGAGCCCGGCAGGCGCCGGCGGTCGTGAACCCGTGGCGCACGGTGGCCTGCCGTACCGCCGCCGCTACGCAGCGCCATGGCCACCGCAGGCTCCGGAGGCCCGGGCCCGGTCGCGATCCTGGAGTGGACCTACGGCCCGGCCCGCGTCGCCCGGCCGACTTCTTGTGCCATCGGACAGTACGGCGGCCGGACCGGGCGGAGGAGACTTTCCGCCACGACAGCGGCCCGGCGGGCCTCCGCTTCCGGAGACCGGCCCGGCCGCGTACCGGACCGAGCAGGAGGGGGCGGCACGTGAGCGTGCAGCAGTACGACAGGATCGGCGAGGCGTTCGAGGGGTTCAAGTCCCTGCCGTTGATGCAGTACGGGGAGGTGCCGAGCTTCCTGGGGATGGTCGGGGACGTGAACGGCCGGTCGGTGCTCGACCTGGCGTGCGGGACCGGCTTCTACAGCAGGGAGTTCAAGCGGCGTGGCGCCACCGAGGTCCTCGGCGTCGACATCTCCGTCGAGATGGTCGCCGCCGCACGGGAGATCGAACGGCGCGACCCGCTGGGCGTGCGGTACGAGGTCGGAGATGTGGCCGAACTGCGGCCGCTGGAACGGCAGTTCGACATCGCACCGGGTGTGCAGTGTCTCAACTACGCCGAGGACATCGCCGGGTTGGAGCGGATGTGTCGCAACATCCACCGAAGCCTGGTGCCCGGCGGGGAGTTCTTCGTGCTCGCCCAGAAGCCCGACTACGCCTTCGACTGCGCATCGCTGGCCAGCTACGGGTTCCGCTGCGAGCCCTCCGGCGAGGAGGCCGAGGCGGGGCCCCGGGCGCGGGTGACGGCCCTCCTCGACCCGGAGCCGATCAGCATCGTCGCCACCGTCCCGCGCCGCGAGGTGTACGAGGAGTGCCTGGGGGCGGCCGGCTTCGCCGGGGTGGAGTGGGTTCCGCTGCAGATCTCCGAGGCCGGCCTCCGCACGTACGGCGAGGAGTTCTGGGCGGACCTCCTCACCCACCCGCCGCTGGAGATGCTGCGCTGCCACGCCTGACCCGCCGTGGCCCGGCCCACCGGCCGGGCCACCGGCCCGACGACGCGGCCGGACGCGCCTTCGGTGGCATCCCGCCGCCCGGCGAAGCGGGCGACGAGGAGTGAGCTCATGAGTGACGACGTCCTGTCGGTGATCCCGACCGACCCGTGGTGGCAGCCGGATCCGTCCGCCGCCGACCGTGCCGCGGCACTCGTCGCCGACCTCCTCGCCGGAACCTCGGACACCGGCGCCGACGAGGACGAGGACGAGGAGAGCGACGCCGAGGTCGAGGTCAGCTGGTACGGGAGCGTCACAGCCGTCGACTGCGGCGAGAACCTCGAACGGATCGGCTGCCCCGACTGCGACTCCTCCATCGACCTCGCCTGGTGGGCCGACCTCCTCGATGCGCATGGCGAGGACGGCTTCCGGTCGCTCGACGTCGAGGTCCCCTGCTGTGGCGTCGCCACCCGGCTGGACCGGCTGGAGTACGCGTGGCCGTGCGGATTCACCCGCTTCGAGATCGAGGTCTGGAACCCCGGGCGCGGAGGGTTCGACGAGCAGGGGCTGGACGCGCTCGGGGAGGCGCTGGGACATCCCGCCCGTCAGATCATTGCGCACATCCGACCTCCATCGCACCTCGTGCCGCCCGCGGGCCCGCCACGCCGGTCCGGGGGCGGCACGTCGCAATCCGATCGAAAGCGCGTTCCATCGCCGTCCGCGACGAGCGAACCGCCCTACCGGCAGCGGGGTTTGGCCGGGCAGGGGTCACCCGGGCGGCGTGTCGCGGTGGTGGACACACCCTGCCGAAGGGGGTGGGAGACACGACAGGGTGCGAGGAGGTGGCAGGATCAGGGGCATGAGCAACGTCTACTTCGACATCACCATCGACGGCGCGCCGGCCGGCCGAATCGTCTTCAAGCTCTTCGACGAGACCGTCCCGAAGACCGCGCAGAACTTCCGCGAGCTCGCCACCGGCCAGCACGGTTTCGGTTACGCCGGTTCGCCGTTCCACCGCGTCATCCCCGAGTTCATGCTGCAGGGTGGCGACTTCACCGCCGGCAACGGCACCGGCGGCAAGAGCATCTGGGGCGGCGAGTTCAAGGACGAGAACTTCCAGCTCCGCCATGACCGGCCGTTCCTGCTGTCGATGGCGAACGCGGGCCGCAACACCAACGGCTCGCAGTTCTTCATCACCACCGTGGTGACCCCGTGGCTGGACGGCAAGCACGTCGTCTTCGGCGAGGTCGTCGAGGGCAGCGAGCTGGTCAAGAAGATCGAGTCCCTGGGCTCTCCGTCCGGCGCCACCCGTTCCAAGATCGTCGTCGCCGCCTCGGGCGTCGTCGAGAAGTGACCAGTCGGCGGGCGGGTCCGGTCCGGCCCCGCCCGCCCTCCTCCGCCCCGCACAGAGCATCGGGCACTCGGGCACTCGGACTCCCACGACCTGCGTCAGCGTCCCCCAGGGGAGCGGTGTGAAGACGGTGGCAATCTCGCCCTCCGTCCCGCGCAAGGCGGGGCCTACCATGCCCGGATGCGCATCCTCGGACTGATCTTCGCCGGTACCTCGACCGAGCACCGCGGCTCCATGACCGGGTTCCTGCGGGACACCCTCGGCCTCACCCCCGCGCTGGTCGACGGGGTGGAGGCGGACCTCTTCCGGCTGCCGGACGGTTCGACCTTCGCCGTGGCCTCGCCCGGCGGGATGGGCGACACGGAACGTTCGCTGGCTTCCTGGTGGACGACCTGCCCGCGGCCGTCGCCGAACTCCGGTCCGCCGGCGTACCGGTGGGCGAGACCTCGGAAACGCGGACGGCCGGTACGCACACTTCCGCGCCCCGGACGGGCAGCTCTACGAACTCGTCCAGCGCTTCGGGACGCCGCCCCGGTAGCCGTCGGCCGGAGCCCCCGCGCGAACCGGCGTCGGGACGACGGAGGCCCCCGCGCGAATCTGCCATGACAGCACGGGGGCCTGGTGTACTGCCGTCGGGGGAGCGATAGTACGGAACCGATCCTACGGGCCCGCCGACCGTCCACCGGGGTGGCGAACCCCTGCGAAACGGCGGGATTCCGCGCCACCGCCACCGCCAGACCGCCGTCAGAGCGCCGCAAGACCGCCGCCGGGCCCGAGGGCGCACCCGCCCGCGCCCCGGACATGCCTTGGCGCGGGCGGGCGGACCGGACAGAATCGGCGGGTGCCGATCCTGTCCTTCCCCGAGCCCGCCACCCCGTCCGACCTGCGCCGGCAGGTGCGCGGACTCCAGGAGCAGGCCTGGCCCTCCCCGCCCGGCGAGGCCGCGCCGCTCGACGCCCCGGTCCACGATCCCGAGCTGCGACCGCTGTCCCTGCTGCTCGTGGAGGACGGGACGGTGCTGGCCGCCCTGGACATCCTGACCAAGGACCTGGTGCACGCCGGTGCGCGGTTCGCCGCCGGCGGGCTCAGCACGGTGGTGACCCGGCGGGACATCCGAGGCCGGGGGCACGGCCGGCGCCTGGTGACCGCGGTCCGGGAGGCGATGAGCGAGCAGCGACTGGACCTGGGCCTGTTCACCTGCGACCGCCCGCTGGAGGGGTTCTACCGCAGTGCGGGCTGGCGGCTGGTACCCGGCGCCGTGCTGGTCGGCGGCACCCCGCAGGACCCGTTCCCCAGCGACCGGCCCGGGTTCGACAAGGTCACCATGGCCGCCTTCCTCTCCCCCGCGGCCCGGCGGGCCGAGGCCTCCTTCCACGACAGCCGCATCGGGCTGTACCCGGGCGTGATCGACCGGCTCTGGTGACCCCGCCCGGCACCGCCGCTCCCCCACCGCGCCCGGCAGTTCGACCTGCGGGGCCCGGGAGTTCATCCCGTCGCGTGCGCATCATCTGGACGCACCGGGCATCGTCCGCATACGCGTTCGCCGTCTACTTCCCGGAGATCGGCCGCTCCACCGCCTGCGCCACCGTTCCGGCGTACGGCGACCACACCTACACCTACCTGGCCCGGAGTACGGAGTGGCAGATCCGCGCCTGTTGAGCGGGGCCCGGACACCTGGCCCCCGCCCGACCGGCGCACCGACCGCGCCCCGACCCCGTACCCACCCCCGACCGGACAGGACCGACCCGATGAACCGTAAGACCACCGTCCGCAGGCTCCTGACGGCGGCCCTGGTCTCCGCCGGGACGGCGCTCTCGCTCACCGCCGTGGCCCCGGCGACACCCGCGGCCGCCGACCCGGGCTTCTGCGGGGCCCGCGCCGGGGCGAGCGCCGGCGGCAACCCTTCCGACGTGATCTACACCGTCTACAACCGGTGTTCCGGCGCCCACGCGTTCAAGGTGTACCTCCCCCACGCGGGCCGCTGGAGCGCCTGCCAGTCCGCTCCCGGGTACGGCTACGCCTACTTCGCCCTCCAGTACGCCGACGCCGACTGGCAGGTCTACGCCTGCTCCTGACGCTCCGACGCGGCTCCCGACCGGACGTCGAAGTCGCCGGAGGGGCGCCCCCGCCGGGCCGGTCGGGGGCCGGGTCCCCACCCGACGCAACATTTCGCGCGGCCCGTCCCGTCCAACCGATGAAGGGACGGTGCGCAGCGCCGCGGAGCGAGGCAGGGGGGCCGAGGACGGATGTCGCCGGAGCAGGAGAACGGGTTCGAGGATTTCGTCGCGGCGCGGCAGGCGGCGCTGCGCCGGACGGCGTACCTGCTGTGCGGGGACTGGCATCTGGCGGAGGATCTGGTGCAGGCCGCGCTGATCCGGCTGTACGCCCGCTGGACGCGGTTGCGCGATCCGCAGGCGGCGTTCGGTTATGCGCGGACCACGCTCACCCGGGCGTACATCGACGACCGGCGGCGGCGTTCCAGCGGGGAGGTGCCGGGTGCCGAGCTGCCGGACCGAGCGGCCGCCGGGGCGGACAGCGACCGGCGGTTGGCGCTGATGGCGGCGCTCGCCCGGGTGACGCCGGGGTACCGGGCGGTGCTGGTGCTGCGGTACTGGGAGGACCAGAGCATCGAGGAGACGGCGGCGATCCTCCGGCGGAGTTCGGGGGCGGTCCGCTCGGACGCCCACCGGGGTCTGGCTCAGCTGCGGTCGATCCTGGGCGGGTCGATCAACGAGATCGCCGCCGGCTGAGCCGCCGATCCGCGTCGCCCTGACCGACAGGATCGACAGGACCTGCGGGCCGGCCCGTCCGGGTACTGGCCCGGGCCACCGGCCGGAGAGCGGCGGCCGCCCGGCACGACGCCGGACCACAACCGCGAACCACGAACCATGACGGCGGAGTACCGCCACGGCTGCCCGCCGAGGGCGAGGAGAGAGACATGGCAGGGGACGAGGACCTGGACCGGGACCACCGGATGACCCTCACGCTGTTCCGCGAGGTGCTGGACCAGCCGGAGCCGCCGGTGCGGTCGTCACTGGCCGAGGTGCGGGCCGGGGGACGGCGGTTGCGCCGCCGGCGGAGGCTGACCGTCGCGACGGCCGTGGCCGCGGTCCTGGTGGTCGGCGGGACGGCCGCGGCGGGGACCGGCCTCTGGTCCGCGCCGGGGGTGGGCGGGCCGGCGGGCGGGGGCGACGGTGCCACCTCGGCGCCGCCGCGCCAGTACGGCATGGGTGACCTGGACGAGTTCCACGACCGGTTCCTCGCTGCGCTGCGGACCGGGTTGCCGTCCGGCTACCGGGAGGTCGCCGACGGCGGCGGGCCGACCAGTGCGCGGCTGGTGCGCGAGGACGGGACCTCGTACGCGGTGAGCGCCCTGATGGGTACGCCGCTGGCGGCCGGTGCCCGTCCGGACGACCCGTGCGAGGCGAGGGCCGGGGTGACCACGACGGCGTTCCGGGACTGCCGGGTGCTGACCCTTCCGGACGGCTCGACCGGGTGGCTGAGCCGCGGTGTCACCAACCCGGTGTCCCAGGCGGTCCTGGCCACCCCGGAGGGCAAGGTGTTCGGGCTGGGCGGGGTGCCGGGCGGGGGCACCCGTGACCCGATTCCGCTGGACGACCTGGAGGCATTGCTGCGCTCGCCCGGTCTCGTGAGCCTGCTCCAGGGCACGCCGCTGGACGCCCCGGGGTGACGGCCCCGGCCGTGCGGGTCGAGGGGGTGGCGGGCGGTCAGTCCGCGACGGCGCCGCAGGTGATGTTGATCGAGGCGGCGGTGATGCTCGCGGCCCGGTCGGAGGCGAGGAAGGCGGCGACCTGGCCGACGTCCGCCAGGGTCGCCGCGCGGCGGAGCATGGTCTTCCCCACGATCATCTCGGTGATCGCGTCCCGTCCCGGTTCGTCCGCCGGGATGGTCTCGGTGATGCCGCCGGTGTGCAGGGTCGCCACCCGGATGCCGTACGGGCCGAGTTCGGCGGCGAGTTGGCGGCGGAGCGTGCCCATCGCCTCCAGGGCCACCTGGAAGCCGCCGATGTGGTAGTCCCGGATCGGGTCGTGGCCGCCGTCCCCGCCGAAGGTGAGGATCACTCCCGAGCCCTGCCGGATCATGTGCCGGGCGGCCGCCCGCGCGGTGAGGAACAGGGACCGGACGGCGTTCAGCACCGGGCGTTCGAACGCCTCCAGGGACATCTCGGCCAGCGGGGTGCCGTGCACGTCGCCGAGGGAGATCAGGTCGAAGGAGACGTCGATGCCGCCGAACCGCTCGGCAACGCGGTCGGCGTGCCGGTCCACGGCACTCTCGTCGAGCGCGTCCAGGACGGCGGTCTCGGCGGCGCCGCCGACCGCGCGGATCTCCTCGGCCGCCCGGTCCAGCCGGGCCTGCGTCCGGCCCGCCAGGTGGACCCGGGCGCCCTCCCGCGCGAAAGCCTTCGCCACGGCGCTCCCGATGGCGCCTCCGCCGCCGTAGATCACGGCGTTCCTGTCCTTGAGCAGCACCCCGGCCACCTCCTCGTACCCGACGGCTTTCAGGAGAGCGGCTCGCCGGCGGTGGTCCGGGCAGGCGGTCCGGCGCGTCCGGGTGATCCTCGTTCAGTCCTGGTCGGGCTCCGGGCGGCAGTAGCGGTGGATCAGCTCCTCGTGGCCCGGGAAGCGGCGCAGCAGGTCGCCGGCGCGACCGAGGGTCATGTCGGCGTAGTCGAACCCGGGGGCGACCGCCTCGCTGATCAGGCCGTGGTCGCCACCGGTGAGGTGGGAGGCCTTCCAGACGCCGCCGGGCACGGCGAGCACCAGCAGCTGGCCGCGGGCGGGGTCCTGTCCGAGCACGGCGGTCTCGTACCGGCCGTCGGGGTGCAGCAGGTGGTAGGTGATCGGGTCGCCGTGGTGGTGGAAGTGCAGGATGTCGGACCGGTTGAGGTGCCAGTGCCCGATCGGTGACCAGGCGGTCAGCAGGTACTGGATGGAGGTCATGGTGTACCGCTCGCCGTTCGGCGTCGGCACCCGCTCCCGGTGGTCGGCCTGGAACGTCCGCCGGAAGTACCCGCCCTCCACGTGGGGTTCCAGCCCCAGCCGGTCGATCCACTCCCGTGCCGTGACCATCGCCGTCCTCCTCGCCCGTCCTCGCCCGGCGCGGCCCGCCCGGGCCGGTGTCCGCCGCGTGCCCGGTGTCCGCCGCGTGCCCGGTGTCCGCCGCGTGCCCGGTCTCAGCCGGGCGCGCGGCACCATTATCGGTTGCGTACGCCCGGAAGCGGCGGGCAGTCTGACCCCCGGTCGGCTGTCTCCAGCCGCGGCGGGACGGGGGTTCGCGTGTTCAACCGGGTGGTCATCGAGGTGGTGCCGGATCCGTCCGGGTGGCCGGAGCGGCTGCGGTTCCTGGTCGACGGCGAGGACCTCGCGGCGGGGGCCGGCGCCACGGGGTCGTACGCGCACCGGCTGCTGCCGCCCACCGGGCCCTCACCCCTGGATGCGACGGCGGAGGGTAGGCGGGTGGTCCTGGGCGAGGCCACCGGGTGTGTCGGGGAGTGCTGCGGCTTCCTGGCGATGTCCGTCCGGAGGGCCGGCGGCCTCGTGGAGTGGGCCGACTGGGCGGTTCCCTACGAGGAGGCGCGGCCCCCGGCGCTCCACATCGAGGCCGACCTCTACGACGTGGAGCTGGCCCGGGCCGTGGCCGCGTACCGGGGCCGGACCGCCGCCGCCGGGTGACCGCCGCATCGGGTGACGGCGGCCGCCGGCCGCGGGGTTCCGTGGCTGCGGGGTCCGGTGGCCGCGGGGCTCAGTGGCCGCGGGCGATCCACTCGTCGAGGTGCGGGGCCTCGGCCGCGATGGTGGTGGAGTCGCCGTGGCCGGTGCGGACGACCGTCTCCGGCGGGAGGGTGAGCAGCCGGTCGCGGATGGAGGCGATGATGGTCGGGAAGTCGGAGAAGGACCGGCCGGTGGCGCCCGGGCCGCCCGCGAAAAGGGTGTCGCCGCTGAACAGGGTGCCCAGGTCGGGCGCGTGGAGGCAGACCGCGCCGGGGCTGTGCCCCGGGGTGTGCAGCACGGTCAGCCCGGTGCCGGCCACCGTCAGGCGCTGCCCGTCCGCCAGTTCGGCGTCCGGCTTGAAGCCGGGGTGGGTCTGGTGCCAGAGCTCGCGGTCCTCGGGGTGGAGCAGGACGGGCGCGCCCGTCAGGTCGGCGAGCTCGGGGGCGGCGTTGATGTGGTCGTTGTGCCCGTGGGTGCAGACGATCGCGAGCAGCCGGCGGTCGCCGACCGCGGCGGCGACGGCCTCGGCGTCGTGGGCCGGGTCGATGACCAGCACCTGCTGGTCGTCGCCGATCAGCCAGACGTTGTTGTCGACCTGCCAGGTGCCGCCGTCGAGGGTGAACTCGCCCGAGGTGACCAGGTGTTCGATGTGCGCGGCCATCAGAACAGCACCACCGATCGCAGCACCTCGCCCTTGTGCATCCGCTGGAACGCCTGCTCGACGCCGTCCAGCGGAATGGTCTCGCTGACGAAGGCGTCCAGGTCGAGGCGGCCCTGCAGGTACAGGTCGATCAGCATCGGGAAGTCCCGGTCGGGCAGGCAGTCGCCGTACCAGGAGGACTTGAGGGCGCCGCCGCGGCCGAAGACGTCCAGCAGCGGCAGGTCCAGCTGCATCTCGGGGGTGGGGACGCCGACCAGGACCGCCGTCCCGGCCAGGTCGCGGGCGTAGAACGCCTGCCGGAAGGTCTCGGGGCGGCCGACCGCGTCGATGACCACGTCGGCGCCGTGGCCGCCGGTGAGTTCGCGGATGGCCTCGACGGGGTCGGTGGCGGAGGAGTCGACGGTGTGGGTGGCGCCGAGGCTGCGGGCGCCGTCCAGCTTGCGGGCGTCCAGGTCGACGGCGATGATCCGGGCGGCGCCGGCGAGCCGGGAGCCCAGGACGGCGGCACTGCCGACGCCGCCGCAGCCGATGACGGCCACCGAGTCGCCGCGGCCGACGCCGCCGGTGTTGATGGCCGCGCCCAGGCCCGCCATCACGCCGCAGCCGAGCAGCCCGGCGGCGGCGGGCGAGGCGGCCGGGTCGACCTTGGTGCACTGGCCGGCGGCGACCAGGGTCTTCTCCGCGAAGGCGCCGATGCCGAGGGCCGGCGAGAGCTCGGTGCCGTCGGTCAGGGTCATCTTCTGCTTCGCGTTGTGGGTGTCGAAGCAGTACCAGGGCCGCCCGCGCTTACAGGCACGGCAACGGCCGCACACGGCGCGCCAGTTGAGGATGACGTAGTCGCCCGGGGCGACCTCGGTGACGCCCTCGCCGACCGACTCCACCACGCCGGCGGCCTCGTGGCCCAGCAGGAAGGGGAAGTCGTCGTTGATGCCGCCCTCCCGGTAGTGCAGGTCCGTGTGGCAGACCCCGCAGGCCTGGACCTTCACCACCGCCTCGCCCGGTCCGGGATCGGGCACCACCACCGTCGTCACCTCGACGGGCGCACCTTTGGACCGTGCGATCACACCCCGAACCTGCTGGGCCATCAGAGCATCCTCGATTCAGTCGGTTCCGCCAGTGTAGGTGCGACGGGGCGTCCCGTCCCGGATAACGGACGGTCCGGTCGGCAGGTCGTCGGACGGCGCGGTGTGCGGGGTCCTCCGGCCCCTGCCGGGCCGGGTGTCCGGCGGCGCGGGCATACTGGCGCGATGCCGATAGCCGACGATCCGTTTCCGGACCCCTCCGACGATCCGCACGCCTCCGGCCGTCCGGACCCGTCCTCGCCGGACCCGTTCGACGGGCTGGTGCTGGACGAGGCCTTCGTCCGCGGGGCCACCGTCAAGGAGCCCTCGGCACGCACCCGGATGCTGACCGCCCGGTGGCGGCTGGAGCCCCCGGTCGATCCGGGCGGTCGCCGCTGGTCCCCCGGGTCGGCCAGACCGGCGAGATCGGCCGGATCGGCCGCGGCCCCGCGCCGGACGGGGGCGGGACGCTGGTACCTGCTGCTCGCCGGGCTGGCCGTGGTCGCCGCGCTGGCCGGGGTGGTGTGGGGGCCGCAGGGCGGGCTGCTGTCGGCGCGTGACCCCGGCACCCGCGCGGCGCCGCCGCCGGTGCCCGGCTCGCCCCGGCCGGCGGCGGACGTCGCGCTGCCCGGCGGCGGAGTCTCCGACGGGAGCCGCTGCGGGACGAAGGGCTACCACCGGTACGCGCTGCCGCCCGGTACGGCCACCGGGCTGGACGCCGGGGGCCGGGAGACGGCGGCTCCCGGGCCGCGGATGCACCTCGGCGCCTACGGGGTCGCGTCCACCGGGGCCTCGGATCCGGGACGGTTCACCTTCGACCTGGAGTTCTCCGCGCCGCAGCCGGTGGAGCTGACCGTGCCGTCGGGGGTGGCGGTGGAGATCGAGGGGCCTGACGGCCTGGTCGGCGGCGCGCACGACCTGCCGGTGCGGTTCGCCGATACCGTGCCGCGCTCGGCCGAGGGCCGGGTCCAGCTGGGGCCCGGCGCCAGCTGGTCGGCCGAGGTGGTGCTCCCGGCCGAGGCCCTGTGCCCCGGGTTCGACGCCTTCGCGGTCCAGCAGCGGCTCGCCCCGCCGACCGACGCCTCGAACACCATCACCGGCCGGCCGGCCTACACCCTGACGGTCTCGGTCTCCGACCCGGCGATCGGCGCGGCCCGGAAGGCGGCGGGCTCGCCGGTCACCGGCGACGTCCTGGGGGCGACCAACCTGCTCCCCGCCCCGGAGCCGGCCGGCAAGCCGGTGTAGCAGGGTCCGGGGCCCGCGCCGCCCTTCCCCGGGGCTACGACCGGGGTCGGAAATCCGTTCGACCTGGGGTTTCCCGTTCCGCGATACCCCGTCAGCCGCCGTCCGGCGGCGCTCCGTTCACCGGACCGGGAGTCCCCTCTTTGCTCTGCTCCACCTGCGGTGTCACCCCCGCCGCCTCCCCCGACGCCCGCTGCCCGGCCTGCCAGGGCCCGGGCGCGGCGGCCACGACGACGGCGGCCGCCGCGGCCTGGGCCGTACGGGCCCCGTTCTCGGACGTCGGCGGCATCGGCACGGTCCTGGTGATCCTGTTCGCGCTGTGCGGAGTGCTGGACCTGCTCTCGGTGGCGGCGGACCTCAACGTCCGCTCGGTCATCCAGGACCTCGTCGCGAACGCGCCGGTCTCCGCCGCGGAGATCGACGACGCGGACGGCACCCAGGCGGCCGTCGGCGGCCTGCAGACCCTGATGTACCTCGCCACCGGCGTCACCTTCCTCGTCTGGTTCCGCAGGGCCCGGCTGAACGCCGGACTCCTCGACCCCGAGGAGCAGCGCCGGGGTCCCGGCTGGGCGGTGGGCGGCTGGTTCGTCCCGGTGGTCCACCTGTGGTTCCCGCGTCAGATCGCCGGGGACATCTGGCGGGCCAGCCGCCCGAGGACGGCGGCGGGCTGGGCGGAGCAGGTCCCGCTGACCGTGGTGAACCTGTGGTGGGGCGCCTGGCTCGTGGGCACGGCCGGCGGCCAGCTGGCCGCCCGGCTCGACCTGCGGGCCGAGACGCCGGACGAGCTGCTCGACGTCGCCGGGTACCTGGCCTTCGCCGATCTCGCGGCGGCGGTCTCCGCGGTGCTGGCCGTGCTGTTCGTCCGGCGGCTGACGGCGATGCAGACCGACCGGATCCGCACCCTGACGGCGGTCCCGTACCCCGTCGGTCTGCCGGTCTGAGGCGGGGCCCACCGGCCCGGAGGCGGCCGGTGGGGAGCTCTGGGATCCTGGCCGGGGAGCCCCACGCGGAGCGAGGTGCGACATGTCCGGAGAGTTCGAGGCCAGCGTCGAGGTCGACCGCCCGGTGGAGGAGGTCTTCGCGTACCTCGCGGACGGCCGGCACGACCCCGAGTTCAGCCCCCGGGTCCAGGAGATCCGCAGGACGCCGGACGGTCCCACCGCCGTCGGCACGCTGTTCCGCAGCACGGTGAAGGACGCGGGGATGAAGACCTCCCGCGAGTTCCGGATCACCCGGCTGGAGGCGCCGCGGACGGTGCGGTGGACCGAGCAGAGCCACAACCTCATCACCGCCGAGGGCGGCTACGACCTGGAGCCGCTGCCCAACGGGCACACCCGGGTCCGGGTGTTCAACGTGCTGGAGGGCCACGGCCTCGGGAAGCTCCTGGTCAAGCCGGCCGTGCACGCCGCCCGTAAGGACGCGCCCGCGTTCGGCCGGCGGATCAAGGAGGCCGTCGAGCGGTCCTGAGCGCCGCCGGTCCTCGGCGCCGCCCGTCCTCGGCGCCGCGTGGACGGACCCGGGCTCAGGCCGCTTCGGTGGTCCGGTCCGGTCCGCCACAGCAGCGGCAGGGCCAGGGCGGCGAGCACGGCGGGCAGGCCGGCCACGGCCATCGCCCGGCCGGTGCCGACGGCCTGGACCTGCCGGTAGGCGGCTTCCAGGGCCTGGGCGGTGGACGGGTCCACCACGGAGAGGATCCGGTCGGCCGGCTCGGAGTCGGTGACGGCGTTGCCCAGCTGCTGCGCGTCGGCCTCGGACAGTCCGGCGGCCTTGGCCCGGTTCACCGCCTGGTCGCTCTCCACCGCCTGCTGCACGGCGACCATCACCGCGACGCCGAAGGCGCCACCGAGGATGCTGCATGCCCGAGGCGGTGCCCGCCGGCTCCTCGGGCGGCCCGGCCGGCCGGGCTCTCCATCGCCGGCATCTTCCTCCGGTCCGCCCGGGGATCCGAACGAAACCGCCTAACCGAGTGCCGGAGGGTGCTCGGCCGGACGGCGTCCCCAGGCCGAGATCAGCGGCGCGAGTGTCAGGTCGAGTTCTCCCGCGTGGATGGCGGCCAGGTGCGCGTCGATCTCGGCGTCATCGGTCAGGCCGGCCGCGAGCAGCTCGCCGCGGACGTGCCGGATGGTCGCCGCCTCCAGCCGGTCGCAGGCCGGCCCGCCGACCGGGAAGGAGCCCGCCGCGGCGACATCCACCAAGCCGGCCTCACGCAAGGCCCGCGGCAGTGTCCGGCCGTAGCGCAGGTCCGCGCCGCGGCGCGCCAGCAGCTCCCGGACCGCGTCGCGCAGCCGGTTGGCCCGCCGCTGCGCGGGGCCGCTCTCGTCCAGGCATGCCAGTGGCTGCAGAGCGGTGTCGGCGTCCTCGACCAGCAGCCAGCCGCCGGGCCGTAGCGCTGCCGCCATCGTGGCCAACGCGCGAGCCCGGTCGGGTACATGGACCAGCACGAGCCGGGCGTGCACCAGATCGAACGTCCCCGGCTCCGGGGGCGGATCAGCGGCGACGTCGTGCCGGCGCACCTCGTACCCGTCGCCTGCCTTCAGCCACGACGGGTCGATGTCCGTGGCCAGCACGTGCCCGGTCGGACCGACGGCCGCCGCGAGCGCCTCCGGGATACCGGGGCCGCCGGCCCCCACTTCCCAGCACCGCGAGCCGGCCCCGACCCCCAGTCGATCGAAGTGCCCGCGCGTCACACCGTCGAACAGCTCGGCCAGCCAGACGAATCGCTCGCCCGCCTCGGCGCGCGCGTTGTCCAGCAGGTACCCGCAGGCGGGAGCGGACTCTCCGCCGAGCGCGGTAGTCCCGTCGATCGGATCCCGGCCGGCGTCATGCGGCGGGCGAGGCAAGGAGGTCATGTCTCCAGGGTCAGCCTTCCCGGGCACCAGCGCTACGACGACGGGAGAGGGATGTCTCACACCGCCGGCGAACGCCGGCTGAGACCACACACCGACGCTGTCCCACTTTTAAGGCGTGTCCGTTTGATGGGCTGAGTAGTTGATCTGACGTTTCTGTCCTGCTGGTGGTCAGTGATGCGATGTGAGGCCGGATCGAGCCGTTGGTGCCGGCCTGTCCGGTCCGGTGGTGGCGGTGGTGGGCCGACCATCGGCGCACGCTGGAGGCGATCGCGTGGAAGTACCGCACCTGCTCGCCCTGGCGTGGCGTTCCGGAAGGGCTCGGACTCGTTCAGGACCGCGCAAGAGGTTGCTGTGGTGGGCGGTCCGTTGACACGCTCGGCGGCATACTGAGGGGATGAACTTCGGGGTGGGGTCTGGCGGGAGCAACTGGGGTCGCGGGGTACTGCGGGAGCTGCTGAGGCAGACGGCGGAGGTGGGCGGGGTCGTCCTGCACGAGTCGGACGATGAGTGGGGGTCCCTAGCGAAGTACGTCGACGCGGGGCTCGGTCGGCGGGTGACGGTGTATCCGCCCGACGAGCAGCACCGGGCCTTCCGGGTGGTCCTCGCAAGCGACCTTCCGAGTAACTTCCCGCGCCTGGCCGGCGGGTGGACCGCCGATCCGGCCGAGGTGGTCAGGGCGGTGGTGGCCTGGACCGGCGGAGCGGGGCTCGAGGAGACCAAGGCGCAGGCCCCGTGCATCGAATTTCGGCCATGGGCTCTCGTGCACGAGCGGGAGCCGTTCGGCGGGGTTGAGTTGGAGTGGCACCTCCAGTTGGACCGCATCCACTTTCCGCCGGGCGACCGGGACCTACGCACGCATGCGTTGCTGGCCGCGGCGTACGCCCAGCCGGTGCTCCGCCGGCTGACACCTGCGACCAGCATGATGAACGTCTGGTTCTCCACCAGTGTCAGGGCGAACTGGAAGACACATGTCGGGCACATCCTGTGGGTGCACGAAAAGGGGGTCTACGGGGTACACAACGGGAGCGAGGTGATCGCGCGCTTCGAGACGGCGGAGGAGGCCGTCGCCCTTGTGGTGGCCACCCTGCCGGAGGGGATCGGGCTGGCACGTTAAGGGTGATCGGTCACAGGCCAGGGCACGCTCCAGGCGAGGCAGGGCCTACGGACTCTCCTTGGTCATCTGCGGAGCCACATGAGGATGGCTGCGAGGTGGAGTGCGGCCTGGTAGGCGATGGCGAGTTCGTCGGTGCGCATGGCCAGGCCGCGCCGCTGCTTCAGGCGGCTGATGCACCGCTCGACCGTGTTCCGCTCCTTGTAAGCCTCACGGTCGAAGCCGGGCGGGCGGCCACCGCGTGCGCCGCGCCGCAGCCGGTGGCGGACCTGGTCCACCGGTTGCGGGATGACCGCACGGATGTACCGGTCGCGCAGGTGGGAGCGGATCCCGCGGGCCGAGTAGGCGCGATCCGCGATCACCTTGTCGGGCCTGGGCGCGGTCACCCGAGACCGGTTCGGGGAACGTGGAGCGCGGCCATGACGGTGGTGAACGCGGGTGCGTCGCCCGCCTGTCCGGCCGTCACGACGAGGGCCAGTGGGCGGGCCCAGGCATCGCTGGCCAGGTGGACCTTGGTGCTCAGGCCTCCCCGTGAGCGGCCGCCGGACACCATCCGACGACGCCGAAGCCCTGCCGCCGGCGGTGGTTGCGCGTGGACACCTGGGAGCCGCAGCCGGGACTGGAGCCCTCCCCCATGGCGGGTGCGGTCGAAGAAACCGAAACGGCAGAGGGTTCCGGCACACCTTGATGCGACCTCGGTCGCCACTCCGGACGAAGGTCGTGACCGCAGCCCGTACGGTTCCGAACACACGGACCGCCCCCTCCTGCGGCGACGTCAGCCCGACACCGACACCACCGGCCGTGACCACCGTCGCCGGTGGGGAGAGCACACCCGCGCGCCGCAGGTGCCGCTCGGCACGCTGCAGCGGCTCACCCAGACTCTCCTCGTCGCCCGAGTGCGCGGGCAGCACGTCATCAGGTGGGGTTCGCCGACGAGCGGGCGCTGCGGCGAGCGGTCCAACACCGGCACGGCATGGGGCCGACGGAGCTGCGGAGACGAAGAGCGAACGGGCCGCGGCCGCCCCGGCCTGAGCGGCCCGGTTGCCGGCTCCGGCGGCGGTCTGGCCGGGGCTGGGCCGCATGGGCGGGGTTTGCGAGGCGGGAACGGGCGGGGGCGGCGGGCGAACAGGCAGGGCACCTTGTGGGTGGCGGCCGCAGTGTGGTGATCACCGGGGCGACGGACGGGATCGGTCGGCCGGCCGCGCGGTGCTCCTGGCCGCGTACGCCGTACGAGTCCGAGTGCCGGTGCGCGGGAGGGCCCGCGCCGGTCGGCGCGGGCCCTCGCGTTGCCGGGCACCGGTCAGCTGGTCAGAAGGTCAGCTTCCAGCTGTTGATGTAGCCGCTGTCGCTGGAGTACATGTCCTGGACCTTGAGCCGCCAGGTGCCGTTGGCGGTCTCGCTGGAGGCGTTCACCGTGTAGCCGGCGACCACGTCGTCCGCGGAGTCGGTCATGTTGGCGTCCTTGAGCCGGTACGCGGTGCCGTCGGGGGCGACCAGGTCGACGACCAGGTCACCGCGCCAGGTGTGCTTGATGTCGACGTCCACCTTGAGGGTGCCGGGCGCGTTGCCGGAGATCCCGCTGACCGGGATGTCCGAGTACACGGCCGCGCCCTGGTCGGGGATCTGGACGTCGGCGGTGTTCTCGAAGGTGCTGGTCGGGGAGACCACGTTCCAGGTGAACGTCGCCGTGGAGCCGGCGCCGGTGCTGTCGGTGGCCTTGACCGTGACGCTGTTGGTGCCGAGGGCGGTGGGGGTGCCGGAGATCAGGCCGGTGGAGGCGTTGATGGCCAGGCCGGCGGGCAGTCCGGTGGCGCTGTAGGCGAGGGCGCCGGGGTTGGTGCTGGTGGCCTGGATCTGGAGGCTGGCGGCCTTGTTGACCAGGGTGGTCCGGGTGCCGGGGTTGACGACGGTGACGCCCTGGACGATGCGGCTGCCGACCGCGATGCCGGCCCAGGCGTTGGCCGTGTTGGCGTACGTGACGCTGTTCGTCCCGTACAGGTCGGCGGCGGCCTTAAGGGTGGCGGTGCGGGCACCGGCGTAGTCGGTGGTGGAGGTCATGTACGTGGTCAGCGCGCGGTACCAGATCCGCGCCGCGGCGTCCCGGCCGATCGGGGTGACGGGCAGGTTGTCGGCGGTCGGGCTGTTGTAGGAGACGCCGTTGACCACCTTGGCGCCGCTGCCCTCCGAGGCGAGGTAGAACCAGTGGTTGGCCGGGCCGGAGGAGTAGTGGACGTCGATCGACCCGATGCCGGAGTACCAGGAGTCCTTGGACCTGCCGTCCTTGGAGGGCTTGTCCATGTAGCGCAGCGGCTTGCCGTCGCCGAAGATGTTGATCTTCTCGCCGACCAGGTAGTCGCCGGGGTCGACGGCCGAGTTGACGTGGAACTCCACGGCCGCGGCCATGATGTCGGAGGTGGCCTCGTTGAGGCCGCCGGACTCGTCGGAGTACTCGAGGCCGGCGGTGGCGGCGGTGACGCCGTGGGTCATCTCGTGCGCGGCGACGTCCAGCGAGGTCAGCGCGTTGGCGTTGTTGTCGCCGTCGCCGTAGGTCATGCAGAAGCAGTCGTCGTCCCAGAACGCGTTGACGTACGAGTCGCCGTAGTGCACGCGGGAATACGCGCCGACGCCGTCGCCCTTGATGCCGCTGCGGCCGTGGACGTTCTTGTAGTAGTCCCAGGTGGCCTGGGCGCCGTAGGCGGCGTCCACGCCGGCGGTCTGGCGGTTGCTCTGCTGGCCGTTGCCCCAGACGTCGTCCGCATCGGTGAACAGCGTGCCGGTGCCGTCCTCGGCGCCCTTCAGGTCGTACGTCTTGTGGTTGCCCCGGCCGCCGTCCGTCATGGCCCAGGTCGTGCCGGACTTGGTGGTGCCGATGGTCACCTGGCCGTTGTACTGGCCGGTGCCGGTACCGGTCTCGATCGCCTGGTGCTCGAAGAGCTTCTCGCCGGTGGCGGCGTCGGTGATCACGTGCAGCTTGCTGGGCGTGCCGTCGTGCTGGAGGCCGCCGACCACCGTCTCCCAGGCCAGCACCGGGGTCCCGGTCGCCGCCCAGATGACGGACCGCGCCGAGTCGGCCTTCGCCTCCTTGGCACCGGCCGCCTCGGCCCGGCCGACCGAGAAGCTCTTCACCGCCTCGGCGCTGAGGGCCGGCATGGTGGAGGCCACCGCGACCGGGGCCTCGGTGGCCTTGTCGACGCCCTTGATCGCGCCGTCGGGGGCAGTGTGCACGACCAGGTCGCCGCCGAGGACCGGGAGTCCGGAGAAGGTCCGGTCGTAACGGGTGTGGACCGTGCCGTCGGCGTCCTTGAGCACCGAACGCGGCTTCAGTGTCTCGCGCGCGTCCAGCTGCAGCGCGGCGGCCGTCCGGGCGGCGGAGGACTCGGCCGCGGTCAGCAGCGCGGACTGCTCGCCCGCGCTGAGCGGGGCGGCCAGCGCGCCGGCCAGCGGCTGGACGGAGAGCGTCACCGACTGGACGGAGTGGTCGGTCCCGGCGCTCGCGACGCCGGCGGGGAGGGCGACGGCGACCAGCGCGGCGCCGACGATCCAGGCACTCACGGCCGCTACCTTGCGGGGGGAACGTAGCAACGGAACTCCTTGTGCGACGGCCCGGGGTGGGGCCGGTGACGGCCGGACGGCTGGTCGGCCACCCGGACTGGACTGGAGGTGCGTTGGTGCTGTGTGCAGCGCGGATTGGTACGGACATGTCAGTCCGAACCAACCGAGCGGCATCCTCGCCGAGGAATCGTCAGGGTTGCTATCCGTAGCCCCGGTTCGACGAGCACCTACAAATGGCGGCAGCACCCCCGTGTGGCGAAGGCGCGGCTCCGCGCTGGATGACCCCGGGGATCAGTCGCGGCCTCTCCCGCGGTACAGGTCGAGTTCGCCGTCGAGTTCCACCGCGAGCACGGTGGCGTGGTCATCGAGGTCCTGCGCCGCGGGGGCATCGATCCAGACGACCCCCGGAACCCCTCCATGGCCACCGGTGACGCGATGGCGGAGTTCCGTGCCCCTGCCGACGACCGTCACGCGCTCGATCCGGTTCCGTACACCGCGCAGAGCCACCCGCGCGCAGGGCGTCGAAGCAGATCAGATACAGGATCCGGCCGTCGAGGGAGAGCGTGGAGGGACCGTAGTGGTACCCGGGCGGCAGCCCGGCCACGGTTCCGTGGACGGCCTCGTCGTGCTTGGACATCCAGGCGCCCAGGCCCTCCAGGCGCTCCGCCTGCTCCGGTGTGATCGTGCCGTCCTCGCGGGGGCCCACGCCCAGGAGCAGGTTGCCGCCCATGGCGACGGTCTCGGTGAAGTACCGCACCAGCTGACGTACCGACTTGTGGTTGGACCTCCAGGCCCTCAACAAGTCCTGCCGCCGCGAACTGGGCACCTCTCCCCAGGCGGTACGCCGACAGTCCGGCTGCTGAGCACACGCACCGGACCGGTCCGACGGTACGCGGGACGGCCGGTCCTTTCGCAGCACCTCCGGCGGTCCCGGGCACAGGAGCCGGCGGACCATCCTGCGCCGCCCGTTGGAGGCGGGCACGCCGGACGCGGGCGGCCGCGCGCATCGGGGACGTGCGCCCCCGGGGGTTCGCGGCCGCCCGCGCCGTGGTGCGGGTTGTGGTGCGGGCGGCGTCAGCCCGCGATCACCGGGTAGTGGTCGGACAGGTCGTTGTACGTGTACTTCTTGCCCCAGCTCCACACCGACCACGGCTCGCTGTGGAAGCGGTGGACGTCGTTGGTGTACTCCTTCGGGCGGGCGTGGTCGGCCCGGTACAGCACGTAGTCCAGGTCCTCGTTCGGCTCACCCTCGTAGCGGTAGGCCGCGATCGAGTTGTCGGTGATGTCGAAGGAGTCCCACCATCCGGTGCGGTCGCTCGCCGGCGCCAGGTTGCCGTCGGCCAGCATGGAGTCGTACTCGGAGCCGTGGGAGTCCACGTTGAGGTCGCCGGCGACCAGGACCGGCTCGGAGGCCGGGATCCGCTTGTTGTCCAGGAAGGCCCGGATCGTCTTCAGCTGGGCGGCCCGGACGGTGGCCGGCTGGCCGCTGGAGCAGCCCGAGTCGGTGGACTGCAGGTGGGTGCCGACCACGTGGGTGCGCACCCCGTTGACGTTCAGCACCGCGTAGACGAAGCCCTTGTTGGACCACCAGTCGGCGCCGCAGGCGTCCTTGAAGACGTACTGCTCCTTGCGCAGGATCGGCCACTTGCTGAGCAGGGTGACGCCGCCGTCCTCCGGGGTGGTGGAGCTGTAGTTGCCGCTGGTGGCGTCCCAGCCGCTGGTCGACCGGCCGACCACCGGGGTGTGGTACGGGTACTCGTCCGACGCCCGGGCGACCAGCGCGTCGGAGGCGGCGTTGTCGAACGCCTCCTGGAGGACCACCACGTCGTGGCCCTGGAAGAAGTCCGCGTCGGCGATCGCCTGGGCGCGGTGGTCCTGGCCCCAGTTCGGGTACAGGTTCTTGCTCATCAGGAAGACGTTGTAGGTGAGCACGTTCAGGGGCGCCACGGTGGTCTGCGCGCCCTTGGTCTGAGTGGCGGCCTGGGCGGTGGGGGCCAGGGCCAGCGGAGTGACGGCCAGGACCGCTGCGGTGAGGGCCGCGGCGGCCGTGCGCGAGGTGCGGCGGGTGAGGGGCTGGGACATCGATACTCCGTGCCGATGATGTGGGGGACTCGTCGAGCCGACGAGATGTTGTGTAGTCAACTCGTGGTTCCCCACGGGTTTCAGGACGCCTGTCGAGCATCAGATGAACTCAACCGGAACAGGAACTGCCGATCGTCGGGGCGGCGGGCGGGGAGAAACTCACACCAAGAGGCGGGCCCAGGACAGGCGGAGGACCTGCGCTTCGACTCCGCGCCGCCGGACGAGCGGGTACCTCCCAGCCGGGTCGGGTGGACTCCGGTACGTCGGCGACGAGGTCCACGTCGTCCGCGTGTCTCCTGATCAAGGAGGTCGTATCATCGACTCCACAGCTTCGGATCACGCCGGCCTGCACCGGCGGCCGGGAGAGGACCGGAGCAGCCCGGCGCACGGGCAGGAGGCTCACTGTCGTGGCGAAGGTCGTCGAGCAGGGCCCGCCCTCTCCGGGCGGGGATCTCCCGTTCGTGGGGCGGCAGCGGGATCTCGACCTGCTGCTGGCCGCGGTCCGGCACCCGCCGGCGGTCGTCCTGGTCGAGGGCGAGGCCGGGATCGGCAAATCCCGTCTGGTGCGCGAGGCGGCCCACGTGCTGTCCGGGGAGGGCGGCCCGGTCCTCATCGGCTTCTGCCATCCGCTGCGCGAGCCGCTCCCGTACGGCCCCGTGGTGGACGCGCTGCGCAAAGCCGGCGACCGGCTGCCCACGGCGGGCGTCCCGCCCACGACCGGCGCGCTCGCCCCGCTGCTGCCCGACCTGGCCGGCCGCTTGCCACCGCCCCCCGAGCCGGCTCGGGACCCCCACCTCGAACGCCAGCGGCTGGTCCAGGCCGTCCGGTCCTTCCTCGCCGTGCTCGGGCCCGCCGTGCTGGTGGTGGAGGATCTCCACTGGGTCGACGAGGCCACCCGTGACCTGCTCCTGATGCTCGCCCGGGATCTGCCCGAGAAGCTCGCCCTGGTCCTCACCTACCGGGCGGAGGACCTCGCTCCCGGGATCCCGGTGCTCGGCTCCGCGTACCGCCACCCGCCGGGGGTCAGCGGGACCACCCTCCGGCTCGGCGCCCTCGGCGAGGAGGACATCCGGGATCTGGCCACCGCCACTCTCGGCCACCACGCGACCCGGGCCCTCGGCCGGGCCCTCTACCAGCGCAGCGAGGGGCTGCCGTTGGTGGTGGAGGAGGACCTGATCACGCTGCGGGAGCAGGGCAGGCAGCGCGGCTACCAGGGCGCGGAGGAGCGGCTGCACCGGGCGGACGCGCCGGCCGGCCTGCGCGAGGCGGTCACCGAGCGGCTGGTGACGCTGTCCCCGGCCGGCGTGGCCGTGGTGGACGCGGCCGCCGTGCTCGCCGTCCCGGTTCCGGAGGCGCTGCTCGCGGCGGTGGCCGGGCTGGACCCGGACGAGGGCGCCGAGGGGATCATCGAGGCGGTGGCCGCCTCTGTCCTGCGGGAGACGGACGAGGGCCGGTACGCCTTCCGGCACGTGCTGGCCCAGCAGGTCGCCTACCGGAACGTCCCCGGGCCGCGGCGCAGGCGGCTGCACCAGCGGGCGATCGATGAGCTGCGGGCCGGGCACCCGGTCCCGCTGGTGCAGGTCGCCCACCACACGCTCGCCCTCGGCGACCGGCAGGCGTGGCTGCGCGCCGCCGAGGCGGCCGCCGACCAGGCCGTCGCCGTCGGCGACACCGGCACCGCGGCCACCCTGCTGCGGCAGATCCTCGCCGAGCCGCACCTGGACGAGCTCCGCTCGCGGGCGGCCCTCGCGCTGGCCCGGATCGCGGCCCTGGGCTCCGACTACACCGCGAACGCCGCGATGCTGCGCCGCATCCTGTCGGAGCAGCGGCTGCCCGAGGCCACCCGGGGCGAGATCCGGCTCGGCCTCGGCCTGCTCCTGGTCACCCACGCCGGGGACCGGGCGGGATTCCGGGAGATCGAGCAGGCCGCCGACGAGTTGGCGTCCCGCCCGGAGCGGGCGGCCCGGGCCATGATCGCCCTGGCCATGAACGAGTGGGACGGCGCGGTCGAGCAGTCCGAGAAGTGGATGACACGGGCCGAGGCCGCGGTCCGCGACAGCCCGGACGACGGCATCCGGGCCGCCGTTCGCGCGACCCGGATCACCCTGATGGCCAAGGAGGGCGACCCCGCGGTCTGGGAGCTGCTGGAGCAGTTGCCCTGGGAGTCCGAGGACCAGGCTGTGGTCCAGCAGATCGCCCGGGCCGTGCACAACGCCGGGGCGTATACCGCCGAACTCGGCCAGGACACCCGGGCCCGGCGGCTGCTGGCCGGGAACCAGGAACGCGCCGACAGGTCCGGCATCCCGTACCTGGAGGTGTACGGGCGCTCCGTCCTGCTCGGCCTGGACTACCTGGGCGGCCACTGGGACGGCCTGGAGGGACGTCTCGCCGCGCTCGCCGAGGAGTACCCCGACCTCGACCTGGTCGGGGTGGAGCGCGCCCTGCTCCTCGGCGGGCTGGCCGCCGCCCAGGGGCGCAGCAGCCAGGCGTTCGAGCACTTCCGCGCGGCGGCGGCGTACGGCGAGAGGCACTCCGAGGTGAGCGTGGCCTTCCGGTCGGCGGCCGGGCTGGTCGGCCTGTGGCTCGCCGCCGGCCGGGCGGAGGAGGCCGCGGCCACCGCCGGGCCGGCGGTAGCCCTGCTGCGCGAGACCGAGGCGTGGCCGAGGAGCGCCGGTCTGCTGCCGGCGGCGGTCGAGGCGGCGCTGGCCGTCGGGGACCGCAGCGGCGCCGAGCGGCTCGCGGACGAGGCGGAGCACGGGCTGAGCGGCCGGGAGACCCCGGCCGGGGACGCCGAACTCCACCTGGCCCGCGGCCTGCTGCTGCGCGACGCCGCGCCCGAGGAGGCGGTTCGGCACTTCACCCGGGCCCGTCAGGGGTGGCAGGAGATCGGCCGCCCGTACGAGACGGCCCGAGCCGACGAGCGGCTGGGGCGGATCGAGGCGGCGCTGCGGCCCGGCGCGGAGCCGCGGCACCTGCTCGATGCGCTGGAGACGTACACCCGGCTCGGGGCGTCGGCCGACGTCGTCCGCTGCCGGCACCGGCTGAGCGGACTCGGGACGGACCGACCGGCTCCCCCCGGCCGCCGAGGGTACGGGGACCGGCTCTCGCCACGCGAGCGGGAGGTGGCCGAGTACCTGGCGCGGGGGGCGACCAACCAGGAGATCGCCACGGCGCTGTTCCTCTCACCCCGGACGGTGGAGCAGCACGTGGCGCGGGTCCTGAGGAAGCTCGGCACCCGGCGCGGCGCGGTGGGCGGGGCGCTGCGCGACCTGGAGGACGGCGGCTGACCCGCGGCCCGGGCGCACGGTTACGTGTACCGCGGAGGACGAAGCGACGGCCGTCCCGGGACCGTGGCGGCGCCCGTGAGGGGACGCCGCCGTGGCCGTGGCCGCCCGACCGGGGGTCAGTACCGCGGGGCGAGGTGCACGCCGGAGGTGCCCTGGTTCGCGGTGTTGTGGCAGCTGAAGCTCTCGTCGGCGGGCTCGTCCTTGATCAGGGCGAGACACCGGCCGAGGGCCAACTGCCCGTAGTAGTTGGGGTGGACGGATTCCCGGAGGATCCCCTGGCTCATTCCCGTGGTGAGGAATCGGGCCCACTCGCTGGTGCTCGCGGACGGGGCGTTGCTGCTGGTGGCCAGCCGGGAGGCGGAGGAGCAGACCTCGTGGCCCTGGAACAGGTCCTGGAGGTCGAGGAACTGGACCTCGCGGTCGGCGGCGACCTCGGCGAGCCTCTCGGACATAGCCGGGACCAGGCTGTCGCGGACCCAGTTCGAGTCGCCGTCGCCGATCGGGCAGCCGCCGCTGGTGGTGCGGCTCCAGCCGCTGGACGGGTAGCGGTTCTCGGAGGCGCGCGGAATCGGGGACGGGTACGACTGCAGGACGATCCGGTAGTCGGAGCGGTCGTAGCCGGCGTCGTCCATCACGGCGCGGATCTCGTCCAGGGCGTTTCCTACGCCCGCGATGGCGGCGCCCATCTTGGAGTCGATCGACTTCTGCTGGGCGGACCGGCAGGAGGACCAGACCTGGTAGCTCTTGACGCACGCGGCGATCACGTCCTGGAAGCCCAGGTCGTTGCCGCCCACGGAGAGGACGACCAGGTCGATCCTGCGCCTCGCGGCGAGGTCGGCGAGCTGGTCGGCCTGCGGCCGCTCGCCCTTGAAGTACTCGCCGCCGCTGCTCTCCCGGAGGATGTTCTCGGTCTTCGCGCCGGAGCAGGCGAGGTTCACGGCCTCCTCGGCGCCGAAGGCGCTGATCACCTCGGCGGAGTCGGAGCGGTCACAGCCGTTGGCGTAGCTGCCGCCGTAGATCGTGGTGGCGTCGTAGCTGCCGCCGGTGTACGCACGGTCGGTGCCGTCCCGGCTGCCGGTGAAGGTGTCACTGTTGCCCTTCCAGCGGCCCGCCTCACCGGAGATGAAGCTGTCCCCGAGCGAGACGGCGATCGGGGTCTCGTCCTCGGCTGCGTGGGCGGGGGCTGCCGGGACGAGCACGCCGGCGGTGGCGAACGTGAGGGCGAGGGCGGCTGCGGTACGGCGCACGCGGCGGCCGGACACGGCCGGGTCGCTGCTTCGGTGCATGACGGCTCCTGGGCTCGGCCTCGCGGCGTACGGCTGCGAGGCACGGGAGGGGTGGGGGAAGGGCCCGGCCGGAATGGTGGGGCGGCAGGGCGCAGCCGAACGGCTGGGGAATCGCGCAGCCGAACGACTGTGAGGAAAAGGGGACGGCCGCGGCGAGATGGGCAGCAGGTCCGGCCGTCCGGGCCTGACGGAAAAAGTCAGACCGCGTGGGTAAATGTTGCATCCTGTCGCTGTGTTACCGCTAGGTATCGTGAGCAACTTTCTCGCTCGGTAGTCGCCCGGATCGGCTCCGTGGTCGATCGTCAACGACCCGTCATCCGGGAGGGGTTACGAGACCCGGCGGCTCGTGCAGCGGGCTGCGCGTCCCCACGGCACGCTCCGTAGTTCCGATCGCCGGCGCCCGCCCACGGTTACGTATACGTACTCCAGCCGACCCTGATTGTCCCCCTACATGCGGCGGCGGCATCGTCGTCATTACCTCGTACATGCACCACCGGCGGGGGGCCGTTCCGGGAGCTGACATGGCCATTTCCTCACTTCGCCTCGCAGACGCCGACCACGACCGGCCTCCGGCCCTGCCACCCCATCGCCGTCCGCAGGCGGTCACGCTCCGCGACGCTCCGGCGTCACCGTCCGCGGTCCCGGCTCTGCGACGCTTCGCCTGTGACACGGCCCGGCGGTGGGAGATCCCCGACGAGGCCGTCGACCGGCTGGCCCTGGTGGTCACCGAGCTGGTCACCAACGCGGTGCTGCACAGCGACAGCCCTGACGTCCTCGTCGCGATCGAGTTCGACGGAGCGGTCCTGACCGTCGAGGTCAAGGACTCGGGGACGTGGCGGAGCCGTCGGTCCGCCCGCCGCATCGCCGAGGACGACGTCACCGGCGGGCGCGGCCTGGACCTGGTCGGGCGCTCCACCACCTGGTGGCACGCCTTCCTCTCCCCGCTCGGCACCCGCGTCGTCGCCTGCCTGGCCGTCCGCCCGCTGACTGCCTGACGAGGGCCGACCCATGGCGACCACACCCTATGCACCCGCTTCCCTGCCGCCCGCCGCCTACCTGCGGTGGCTCCGACCCGAGGAGGCGGCCCGGCACGGCCAGCGCGAGGCCCTGCGGCGCTTCGCCGCCCGCCTCGGCGTCCCCGCCCCGGTTTTCTACGAGGACCACACCAGCCCGGGCGCGGACGCCACGCGCTGCCCGCCCGCGTTCGAGGCGCTCGTCCACGCGGTGATGGGCGGCTCCCACCGCCTGCTGCTGATCCCCGGGCCCTGGGTGTTCTCAGGTGGCGAGGCCCGCGTGCGGCTCGCGGTCCGCGTGCTGACCGCCGCCGGCTGCGGCCGCATCCTCATGCTCCCCGCCCCCGGCGGGCCGGCCCGCCTCCGCCGGATGCGCGAGGGCGCCCGGCCCGCCCGGGCCCCTCGCTGAGCGCGCCGCGCTCCCCCGACGGATCGCCGTGCCGGGGAGGGCGGGGCACGGGGTGCCGCCCCCGTCCCGGGTGTTGGGGGGTCCGGGGCGGGGGCGGCGGGGTGCCGGCCTTGGTGGGGGTCAAGGGCCGGCGGTCCGGGGGTTACCGGTGCGGACGGGGGCGCAGCCGGAGGGTGAGGATCTGGAACGGGCGCAGCGTCAGGGACACCTCTCCGGCGCCCGTGCGCGCCGCCGGGTCCTGGCCGGCGTCGAGTTCGCGTTCCAGCAGGTCGGTCACGGTGACCGAATCCAGGGGGAATCCGCAGGTCAGGATCGCCTCGGCGCGCCCGCCGTGAGCCTCGTAGAGGCGGACGACGACGTCCCCGGACCGATCGTCGGCGAGCTTGACGGTCTCGATGACGACGGCGTCTGCGTCGGCCGTGACCAGCGGTGCGACCTCGGCGGAGCCGGGGACGACACGTTCGGGGAGGTTGAGACCGTAGCCCTCCCGCACGGCGTCGGCGATGTCGGCGCCGACGACGAAGCCGTACCGCAGGCGGTGCCTTCCCCGGTCGGCGTCGGGGTCGGGGAAGCGGGGTGCGCGCAGCAGGGTGAGGCGGACGGTGGTGGTGGTGCCGCCGTCGGGGCGGACGTCGCGGGTGACCTCGTGCCCGTAGGTGGAGTCGTTGACCAGGGCGGCGCCCCAGCCGCGCTCGCCGACGTGCAGGAAGCGGTGGGCGCAGACCTCGAACTTGGCCGCGTCCCAGCTGGTGTTGGTGTGGGTGGGGCGCTGCACGTGCCCGAACGGGATCTCCGCGCTGGAGTGATCGGCCCGGACGTCGAGCGGGAAGGCGGCCTTGAGGAGCTTCTCCGTCTCCTGCCAGTCGATCTCGGTGTCGACGTCCAGGCGGCGGGCGCCCTCGGCGAGCGAGACCACCTGTTCGATCCGCGAGTCGCCGAAGGTCCGGACGATGCGGACGCCGCCGTCCTCGGCGGTGACGGACTCGGCGTCCACCAGGTCGTGGACGGTGTTGCGGTAGAACTCGTCGATGTCCCAGGCGTCGTACTCGTTGGGGAAGTCCTGGTGGAGCTGGAGGAGGTTGGCGGCGGCGCCGGGCGGCAGGGCCTCGCGGCCGGCCGCGAGGTCGAGGGCGGAGGTCAGCAGGCCGCGGCCGTCGATCCGGACCCGGACCAGGCCGTTGTTCAGGACGAAGCCGTCCTCGCACGGCACCGGGGCGACCGGGCCGGACGGCGTGTCAGCCCGGAGTGCGGCACCGAGGGCGGGGACGCCGTCGCGGGTGTACGGCGAGGCGTTGAAGACGACGGACTGCTCACCGCTGCCGGCCAGGGCCCGCTGCGCGGCGTCGACGATCGCGCCGAGCTCGGCGAGGACGGCGGCGTACGTCTGCTCGGCCTCGCGGTGCACCCAGGCGATGGAGGAGCCGGGCAGGATGTCGTGGAACTGGTGCAGCAGGACCGTCTTCCACAGCCGGTCCAGCGCCTCGTACGGGTAGGGGTGGCCGACCCGGACGGCGGCGGCCGCGCACCACAGCTCGGCCTCGCGGAGCAGGTGCTCGCTGCGCCGGTTGCCCTGCTTGGTGGGCAGCTGGCTGGTGAGGGTGCCCCGGTGGAACTCCAGGTACAGCTCGCCGACCCACACCGGCGCGTCGGGGTACTCGGCGTGCGCGCGCCGGAAGAAGTCGGCGGGTGTCTCGATGGCGAGCCGGGCGGAGCCTTCCAGGTCGGCGAGGCGCTCGGCGCGGCCCAGCATCTCGCGGTTGGGGCCGCCGCCGCCGTCACCGTAGCCGAAGGGCAGCAGCGAGCTGTTGGCCACGCCCTTGTCCTGGAAGTTGGCGACGGCGTGGGCGAGTTCGGCGCCGGTGACCTCGGCGTTGTAGGTGTCCACCGGGGGGAAGTGGCTGAAGACGCGGGTGCCGTCGATGCCCTCCCACCAGAAGGTGTGGTGGGGGAACTTGTTGGTGGTGTTCCAGGAGATCTTCTGGGTGAGGAACCAGCGCACCCCGGCGAGCTTCATCAACTGGGGCATGGCGGCGTTGTAGCCGAAGGTGTCCGGCAGCCACATCTCCTCGGTCTCGACGCCGAACTCGTCCAGGTAGAAGCGCTTGGCGTGGGTCAGCTGCCGGGCGAGGGCCTCACCGCCGGTGATGTTGGTGTCGGGTTCGACCCAGAGGCTGCCCACGGGGAGGAACTGTCCGGCCGCGACCTTCTCCTGGACCCGGGCGTAGATCTCGGGTCGGTGTTCCTTGAGCCAGGCCAGTTGCTGGGCCTGGGACATGGCGAAGCGGAACTCCGGGTGGTCGTCCATCAGCTGGAGGACGTTGGAGACCGTGCGGGAGACCTTGCGGACGGTCTCGCGCAGCGGCCACAGCCAGGCGGTGTCGATGTGGGCGTGGCCGACCGCGGAGACGCGGTGGGCGCTGGGTGCGGCGGGCGAGGACAGCGCGGGCCGCAGGACCTCGCGGGCGGCCGCCGCGGTGCCGGTGATGTCCTGGAGGTCGACGGCGTCCAGGGCCTGCTCGACCACCTGGAGGAGCTGCCAGCGCCGCGGATCCTGCTCCGGCAGGGCGAGCATCAGCCCGCCGAGGACGTCCAGGTCCTGGACGAGTTCCCAGACCTGCCGGTCGAAGACCGCGAGGTCCGCCCGGAGCACCCGGTAGAGCGGGTCGGGGGCGGGGGTGCCGCCGTCCAGCCAGCCGGGGCGGTCGCCCAGAACGGTCGGCAGGTGGTCGTCGCACAGGACCGGGTTGCTGGCGGCCTCGATGTAGTAGGTGAACTCCTCACCGCCGGCGGCGGGGTCGCCGACCGGCACCCAGGCGTTGCGCGGGTTGAGGGCCTTGATCACGGTGCCGTCGGCGCGGTGGACCAGGCCCTCGGCGGAGAATCCGGGGCCGGTCTTGTTGAAGCCGATGTCGAGGACGGCCTCGACCCGCTGCCCGGCCCACTCCTCGGGGACGCGGCCGGTGATCCTGAACCAGCTGGTGGACCAGACCGGTCCCCAGCGGTGGCCGACCGTGATCGGCCGGTAGGGCGCGGCCAGCGCCTCCGGGACCGTGACCGGTTCACCGGGCACGTCCCAGATCTCGACCCGGAGCGGGACGGTGCGGGCGTGGACGGCGGGCCGGATCCGCTCGTTCAGGACCCGGTCGAGTCGCTGCTCGATGAGGCGGCGCTTGCTGTGCACGGGTTACTCCGTAGGGGTTCGGGGGTGGTTCTCGATCCCGGTCGGACCTCCCGGACTCGTGCGAGGACGGGAGTCGTCAGGTCGCCCACCGCAGAGTGCGGTTCGCGGGCAGGTCGAGGCGGGGATCGTGGGAGGCGCCGGACGGTCGGTGTCGTCCGGCGCCACCGGGATCAGTCGTCGAGGGGGCCCAGGTCCGGCCGGTCGCGCAGTTCGACCGTGCGGGTGCCGGTGGCGTGCAGTTCGAGGACCGTGATCTCGTTGCGGCCCGGACGCAGGACGGGCGCGGGGACGTAGAGGGTGGTCTGCGGGCCCCGGGACCAGTAGCGGCCGAGGGGGAAGCCGTTGATCCAGACGTTGCCCTTGGTCCAGCCGTCCAGGGCGAGGTAGCCGTCGGCCGGCTGCTCGACGTCCAGGTGTCCGCGGTGGAGGGCCGGGCCGACCGGGGGCGCGTCGGGATCGAACGGGACGTAGGGCAGCGCACCCGGGTCGTCCAGGGGCAGCGGGCGGCTGGACCAGTCGCCGAGGGTGGTGCCGTTGACCGTGACCTCGCCGAGCAGTCCCTTGCGGTCGTGCACGGCCTGCCCGTAGTTGACCCGTCCCTGGTTCTCCACGAGGACGGCCAGGTGCGCGCCGGACCGGGGGGTGTAGAAGGCGAGGGTGTGCTCGTGGTTCTCCCGTTCCAGGACACCGACCGGCTGTCCGTCGACGAAGACCTGGGCCCGGTCCCGGACCTCGGCCACCCGCAGGAGGGTCGGGCCGGAGTCCGGGAGGGTGGTGTCGTAGAGGACGAACCCGAAGACCTGGCCGAGCTGTTCCATGGACAGCGGGCGGTCGGCGAGCACGGCCGGGCCGAGGCGCTGTGCCTGGTCCAGGAGGGGCGCGAAGGTGGTGAGTTCGGCGGTGGCCGGGGCCAGCTTGGGCGCGGGCGCGGGGACCGGCTCGTCGGGGACGGGCGCGTACCGGGCGATGACCTCGCGGAATGCCGCGTACTTGGGGGTGGGGTCGCCGGCCTCGTCGAGCAGGGAGTCGTAGTCGTAGGAGGTGACGGTGGGCCGGTAGGTGCCCTTGTCGTTGGCGCCGTTGGTGAAGCCGAAGTTGGTGCCGCCGTGGAACATGTAGATGTTGACGGAGGCTCCGGCGGCGAGCAGCCGGTCGAGGTCGGCGGCCGCGTCGGCGGGGCTGCGGGTGACGTGGGTGCCGCCCCAGCGGTCGAACCAGCCGATCCAGAACTCGGAGCACATCAGCGGCCCGGTCGGCTGGTGCTTGCGGAGTTCGGCGAGCCCGGCGTCCACCCGGCTGCCGAAGTTGGCGGTGCGCAGGACGCCGTCGAGGCCGCCGCGGCCCAGGTCGGATGGCTGGTCGCAGGTGAACAGGGGGACGTCGACGCCGTGGGCGTGCAGCAGGTCGGCGAGTTCGGTCAGGTAGCCGCTGTCCTCGCCGTAGGCGCCGTATTCGTTCTCCAGCTGGACGGCGATGATCGGGCCGCCGCTGGTGGCCAGGTAGGGCTTGAGCGGCGGGAGGAGGTCGGCGAGGTAGTCGTCGACGGCGCCGAGGAAGCGGGGGTCGCGGCTGCGCAGTTCGATGCCGTCCTCGGCGAGCAGCCAGGAGGGCAGGCCGCCGCCCTCCCATTCGGCGCAGATGTACGGGCCGGGGCGCAGCAGGACGTGCAGGCCCTCGGCCGCGGCGAGGTCGAGGAAGCGGGGAAGGTCGAGACCTCCGTCCAGCCGGAATTCACCGGGCCGGGGGGCGTGGAGGTTCCAGGGGACGTAGGTCTCGACCGTGTTGAGTCCCAGCAGGCGTGCCTTGTGGAGCCGGTCGGCCCACTGCTCCGGGTGGACGCGGAAGTAGTGCAGTCCGCCGGAGATGATGCGGAACGGTCGGTCGTCGAGACGGAATCCGTCTGCGGCGATCTCCAGTCGAGGCATGGCTGCGGTGCTCCTAAGAGGGGAGGTGCGGTCGGGTCGGGTCAGTCGAGCGGGCGGCAGAGGAGGGCGTCGGGGGCTCCGCCGTGGCTCCACCTCCAGGTGAAGGCGACACCGGCGAGGTACTCGTCGTCCCTGCACTGGCCCTTGTAGGCGCCGGGGGCCCAGTCGCTGGCGGTGGAGCCGCCGCTGGAGGGCTTGTTGTCGCCGTGGTCGAACCAGATCAGCCGGTTCTCGGTGGACAGGGAGCGGGTGGAGGGCCTGCAGAGCAGGGCGACCATCGCGTTGCCGCTGACGCTGTAGCCGATGGCGAAGGTGTCCTCGGGGCACTCGAGCTTGTTGTAGCCGCTCGCCCAGTCGCTCGTGACGGTGTGCTCGTCGTGGACGGTGATCGGGTCGCCGGAGACAGTGGGGGGCTGGTTGGCGTCGGTGCACAGGCCGCGGTTGTTGCTGCGGGCGAGGGCGACGACGTGCTGGCCGTCGGGGCAGACGCCCTTGCGGTTGCCGTAGCTCCAGTCCGTGGTCCTGCCCAGGTCGAGGGAGAACATCTGGTCGCCGTAGTCGAGGTTGAGCATGTTCCAGTGGTTGACCTGGGCGACCTTTCCGGTCTTGCCGGTCGCGTTGACGAGCTTGTTCCAGGCGGGGGTGCGCCAGTCGCCGGAGTCGAGGACACTCTGCCGCTTGCCGTTGTCGTCGTAGGAGATCATCGCCCAGTTGTCGTTGATCTTGCCGTTGGTGGTCCAGCCGGTCAGCGGCCAGATGGCGAAGTCGGTGTCGTTGTCCACCAGGATGTCGGTGAAGCGGTTGAACCAGTCCTTCTCCTTCTGGTCGGTCTGGCCGCGTCCGCCGGTGCCGAACTCGCTGACCCACACCGGGGCGGTGAAGTGCTGGCCGGACTGGGTGACGAACAGGGCCTGGTCGTTGACGACCTTGATCAGGTCTTCGGGGCTGAGGTCGCGGTAGCGCGGGTCGTTGGTCTCGCCCTGCTGCCAACCGCCGCCCGAACCGGTGTGGTTGGGGCCGGTGAAGCCGTAGAAGTGCGCGGAGTAGACCAGCTTGCCGGAGTTGATCAGGGTGTTGGAGAGGTTGCGGACCGGGGTGAGCGTCGGCCGTTCGTGGTTGAACATGCCCTGCGGGATGCCGATCCAGTTGATGCCCTCCATGATGATGAGCATGTCCGGGTCGGCTTCGAGGATGGCGTTGCCGGCCTTCTGGAAGGCCTCGTACAGGTCGTGCTCGTTGCCCCAGCCCCAGTTGGGGTTGTCGTCCCAGTTGCGGCGGACCTCGTTGCGCAGGTCGGCGCCGACCACCCGCTTGTTGTTCTTGTAGCGGTCCACCATGAACAGCCAGTTGTCGATCCACTCCTGGGTGGTCTGGCTGGTGTTCCAGCGCTCGTTGCCGTCCAGGCCGCAGCACCAGCGGTAGGTGGTGGTGTGGTTGTTGAGGATGACGGCGAAGCCGTCGTCGGTGAGCGCCTTGACGACCGCGTCGTACACCTCGAGCGGGGTCTTGTCCTGCAGCTGCGGGTTGGCCTCGACGGCGTAGTTCGGCACCGGGTTGCCGTCGTTGATCATCGCGTCGGCGTAGGGCAGCCGGATGGCGTTGAGGCCGAGCGCGTGGAAGTCCGCGAGGATCTGCTTGATCGGGACGCGGTCCAGGCCGAGCGGGATGTTGTTCGACATCTGGTGGGCCTGGTGGTTGGCCTCGTCGCTCTCGTTGCCGTTGCCCTCCCAGGTGCCCTGGGCGCCGGACCAGTTGCCGGCCTTGAGCTTGAAGCGGCTGCCCTTCGCGTCGACGATGTACCGGCCCCGGGTCGAGAGCGGACCGGACCAGGACGCGGCCAGCTGCTTGCCGGTCAGCGCCACGGGAGCGCCGGTCACGGCGAGCGCCGGGGCGGCGGAGGCCGCCGAGCCGGGGACCGCGCTGACGAGCAGGGCGCCCGCGACCAGCGCGGCGGGCAGGGCCCGGGCGACGGCGGCTCTGAGGGAACGGTTGGGCGTGGTGGATCTCATGGTGCTGCCCTCCAAGGCGTGGTGGGGGATGGAGGAGGTGCTGCAGGACCGGACCGGTGGTCCACGATGGCCCAAGGGACCACCGGTCCGGGGTCAGGGGCGGCCTGGGGGCGGTTTCAGCCCTTGAGGCCGCTGGTGGCGATGCCCTCGACGATGTACCGCTGGGCGATCAGGAACATCGCCACCAGCGGGGCGATGGTCACGACCGCGCCGGCGAACAGGCCGGGCAGGTTGATGGTCTGGGAGGTGAGGAACGTCGACAGCGCGATCTGGGCCGTCCACGAGGACGGGTCCTGCCCGATCACCAGCGGCCACAGGAACGCGTTCCAGCTGTCGATGAAGGCCAGCGCCCCGAGCGAGGCGAGCATCGCACCCGAACTCGGCAACGCGATCCGCCGGTACAGGCCGAACCAGCCCAGGCCGTCCAGGCGGCCGGCCTCCTCGATCTCGGCGGGGAACTGGAGGTAGAAGTTGCGGAACAGCAGGACAGCGAAGGGGTTGAACAGGCCGGGTGCGATCAGCCCCCACAGCGTGTTCACCCCGCCCATCGAGCCGACCACGACGAAGGTGGGCACGAAGGTCACCGAGCCGGGGATCATCAGCGTCGCGACCACCAGCGCCAGCAGCACCCCCCGACCCGGCACCGGGATCCGCGCCAGCGCGTAGCCGGCGGCGGAGGCCAGCAGGGTGGAGGCCGGGGCGGTGATCCCGGCGATCAGCAGGGAGTTGCCGAGGGCCTGGCTCATGTGGAGGGTGGGGTCGGAGAACAGGGCGGTGAAGTTCTCCCAGTGCATCTCGGTGGGCCACCAGGTCCACTCGGGTGAGGTCAGCCCCCGGGTGTCCATCAGCGCGTTGCGCAGCATCAGGTAGAACGGGGCGAGGAAGGCGAGGGTGAGCAGGCCGATCAGCAGCCCGCGCAGGGCGCCGGTGGAGGTACGGGTGGTCATGGGGTTCACTCCTCGCCCTTGCCGAAGCCGGTGAAGCGGCCCTGGATGAGGGTGACGGTGACGATGAGGGCGGTGAGGACGAAGGCGCCGGCCGAGCCGAGTCCGTAGTTCTGGGCGCCCATGGCGGTGTTGTAGAGGTGGACGAGGGGGGTCTGGACGGGGGCGGTGCCGGTGCCGGACAGGCCGCTGCTGAAGAGGTTGTAGAACTCGTCGAAGGCCTGGAACGCGGCGATGAACTGCAGCATCAGCACGGCGACGGAGGTGTTGCGGAGCATCGGCAGGGTGATCCGGCGCAGTTTGCGCCAGCCGGTGGCGCCGTCCAGGGCGGCGGCCTCGTACACGTCCCGGGGGATGGCCTGGAGGCCGGCGAGGAAGAGGACCATGTAGAAGCCGACCTGGAGCCACAGCCGGAGGGTGATCAGGACGATCCAGTACAGCGGCGGTTCGGTGGTCTGGATCCAGGGCACGGCGTCCATGCCGAACCAGCCGCGCATCATGTTGGCGATGCCGGCGGGGAGGCCGTTGAACAGGCACATCTTCCACACCAGGGACGCCGCGACGTAGGAGACGGCGGTGGGGATGAGGAACGCGGTGCGCAGCACGGCCCGGCCGCGGCGGACCCGGTGGACCAGCAGGGCGAGGCCGAGGGAGACGGCGAAGGTGACCGGGACGATGAACGCGGTGAACAGCAGGATCTGGCCGAGGGAGCCGCGGAACGTCTCGTCGTTCAGGAGCTGTTGGTAGTTGTCGAGGCCGACCCAGGTGCCGAGGGCGATGGTGCCGTGGGCGTTGCAGAAGCTGAGGAGGAAGCTCCAGCCGATGGCGACGTACTTGAACACCCCGAGGCCGATGAGCATCGGCCCGGCGAGGAGGGCGAACGCGGCCCACGCGCGCAGGTCGGGGCGGCGCCGGGTCGGGGCGGGGCCGCCCCGCGGCCGGGCCGCGGGGCTCCCGTCACGCTCGGAGCGGGGGGTGGAAGTGTCCGAGAGGGCGGTCATCAGGATCGCTGCTTGTCCAGGGCGGTCTGGGCCTGCTTGGCCGCGTCCGCGAGGAGCTGCGCCGCGTCCCCCTGCCCGGTGAGGATCTTCTTCGCCGCGGCGGCGAACGGGGTGCTGATCTCGCTGTCCCAGGTGTTGGGGTTGGACTTGCCGTACTTGGCGGCCAGCTCCACGGTCTCCTTCGCCTGGCCCTGGGTGAGCTTGTCGGCGGCCTCCACCACCGGCCGGCGCGGCGGGACGTGGAAGCCGTAGCTCTCCGACCAGTCCTTCTGCAGCGCGCTCTGCTCGACCCACAGCCACTTCACGAACGACTTCGCCGCATCCACGTTCTTGCCCTTGGCGTTGACGCAGCTGG
The DNA here is from genome assembly GCF_040571325.1 of Kitasatospora sp. HUAS MG31. Classification (GTDB taxonomy): domain Bacteria; phylum Actinomycetota; class Actinomycetes; order Streptomycetales; family Streptomycetaceae; genus Kitasatospora; species Kitasatospora camelliae. The sequence goes on from NZ_CP159872.1 coordinate 524,727, forward strand.
TCCAGCCACCCACCCGCACCACCGGGCTGCCCCCGGCCTTGAACGCCGGCCAGGGCAGGACACCGAAGTCGTCACCCTGCGCCGTCTTGATCGCGGGCATCGCCCACAGACCACACCACTGCATCGGCACCACACCCTGCACCAGCGCCGACGGGTCCCACCAGTCGGTGGTGAACCCGAGCAGCAGCGACTGGTCGTCCGTCAGTCGCTTCAGCGCGGTGACCGCCTCGACGGCCTGCGGGGAGCCGTAGGCCACCGTGCCGTCGGCCACCAACTGCCCACCGTTCGACAGAACCGCCAGCGACGGCATGTCACCGATCCCGTCGTTGCCCACGAACAGGCCCTTGCCGCTCTTGCTCGTCAGCGCCTTCGCCGCCGCGACCAGCGCGTCGAACGAGGCCGGCGGCGTGATCCCCGCCTTCGCCAGAACGCTCTTGCGGTAGTAGAGCATCATCACGTCGTCGATCATCTTGACGCCGTACAGCTTCCCGTCGACCGTCACATAGTCGAGGTTGCCCTGACTGAACTCCGCCTTCGCCGCGCCGTACACGTCGTCCAGCGGCGCGAGCTGACCACGCCGCGCCAGCGCCTGACTGAAGTCCCCGATCTCGAACACGTCCGGGGCGCCGTCGGTCAGCAGACTCGCGTTCAGCTTGCTGCCGTAGTCACCCGGCACCCACGTCACCTTGACCGCGATCTGAGGGTGCGCCTTCGTGAACTCCGCCGCATACCGGGTCAACGCCTGCTGCGTACCGGCCTCACCGTAGGCGTGCGACCACACGTTCAACGTGGCCTGCGCACCCTTCCCGTCACCGGAACCGCCCGGACTGGTGCTGCAGCCGACCACTGCACCGGCAACGAACAGCAGGGAACCTCCGAGGAATCCTCTGCGGCTAAGCTGGCTTCTCTGTGCGCTCATGTCTCGTCCTTCGCGGGGTGGGGTGTGGGGTACGGATTGGTGTCCCGGCGTGGCCGGCTTCCGACATTCAGCTGGCAGGCGGTGACGGAAGCCGGTCGCGCCGAGGGCGACACCGGGTCGGGGGAACCCGGCGGGATCGAGGTGGCGGCGCCTCGTCAAGGGAAGAGCGCCTGGATGCCGATGACCGCGGCACTGCGGGCCCACTCCTCCCAGGGCAGGGGGCGCAGGGTCAGCGGGCATTTCGCGGCCGCCTTGAAGCAGTGGGCCTCGTAGGCGTCCTTGATGTGGGCTCCGAAAAGGTCGTAGGTGTCGAGACCCTCTCCGGTGACGACCACGCGCTCCGGGCCGAGGAGACTCACCAGGGTGGCGATGCCGGTGCCGATGGCCCGGCCCGCCCGGGCGAAGACCTCCCGGGCGGCGGGGTTGCCGCCGCGGGCGAGCAGGACGGCGCCGTCGAAGTCGAGGTCCTCCCGGCCGGTGGCGCCGCGGACGGCGGCCAGGATGGCGTCACTGGAGGCGATCGCCTCCACGCAGCCGGTCTGGCCGCAGTGGCAGCGCGGCCCTGCCGGGTCGATGCCGATGTGGCCCATCTCGCCGGCGACACCGTACGCGCCGGCGATCAGCCGGCCGTTGACGACCAGTCCGGAACCGATGCCCGCGCCGATGGTGACCAGCGCGAAGTACTCGGTGCCGATGCCCTCACCGAACCAGTGCTCGGTGACGGTCAGGGCCTTGACGTCGTTCTCGACCGTGACGTTCAGGCCGGTCGCCCCGGCGATCGCCTTCGCGAGCGGGACGTCCCGCCAGCCCGGGAGCACGGAGTAGCGGACCCGGCCGGCGGCGCGGTCCACGTCCCCGGAGACCGCGATCCCGAGGTGGCGGGTACGCTCCCGGAACTCGGGCCTGGTGTCAAGGAGTTCGGCGACCAGATCGATCAGCAGCGCGCTGACGGAGTCGGGGTCGCGCTCGCCGAGCGGGCGATGGATCGTGGTGCGCATCCGGGCCCGCAGGTCGCAGACCGTACCGTACAGGGTGTCGGCGCTGATCTTCACGCCGGCGAAGAACTCCCGGCCGGACGTGACCGTCAGCGGGTTCGCCGGGCGGCCCGCCCCCGGAGCGGTGCGCTCCGGGGGGAGTTCGTGCAGGTAGCCGTCGTCGATGAGCGGCCTGGCCGCCTTCGTCACCGCGGTCGAGGACAGGCCCGTACGGCGGGCCAACTCGACCCTGCTGAGCGGGCTCTCGGCCAGCAGCATGGCGAGGATGGCGGTCTCGGCCGGTGCGGTGACCAGCGGATCCGCGTGGTTCGGAAACACGGCGGCAACGTACCCGCAAATAAATAACTTTGTCCAGTATTGATTTTGCGAACACCCGCGTCCTACGCTCTGGCCACCTCCGCGCCACCGCTCGGAGCCCGCCGTCCGCCCGTACACCTAGTACGCCCCGCCCGATCCGCCAGCAGCCGCTCCACACCAACGGGACCACCTGTGCCAGCCATGCCCTCGCCCGTCGTCTTCGATCCCGCGCACTCGCTCGCCGTCCTGCGGACGCCGCACAGCGTCTACGCGATCCGGATCGGCTCCGACGGCAGTCCCCGCCACCTGTACTGGGGGCCCGTCCTCGACACCGGCGACCTCGCGGACCTGCCCGGGGCGGCGTCGCCCGCGGACAGCAGCTTCGAGGCCGACGCCGCCCCGGACGAGCTCGCCCCGCAGACCGGTGCCCGGTTCGGACCGGCCGGCCTCCAGGTCCGCTTCGCCGACGGCACCCGCGGCGCCCAGTGGCACTTCACCGGCCACACCGCCACCGACGGCGAGCTGCGACTCACCCTGACCGACCGCCGCTACCCGCTGGCCGTCGACCTCTGCTACCGCGTCCGGCCCGGCAGCGACGTCATCGAACGCTGGACGGAACTCGCCCACACCGGCGGCCCCGAGGACGGGCCGATCACCGTGGACCGCCTCGACTCCGCCTCCTGGACCGCCCCCCACCTGCCCGACTACCGGCTCAGCCACCTCGTGGGCGGCTGGAACAGCGAATTCCAGCTGTACCGCGACCGCCTCCCGGTCGCCGAGACCACCCTCACCAGCCGCCGCGGCCTCACCAGCCACCACGCCAGCCCCTGGCTCGCCCTCGACGACGGCACCGCCACCGAGGACCACGGCGAGGTCTGGAGCACCGCGCTGGCCTGGAGCGGCAGCTGGCGCATCACCCTGCACCGCGACCCGGTCGGCCGGACCACCTGGACCGGCGGCTTCGGCCACGAGGGACTGAGCCGGACCCTCCAACCGGGCGAAACCCTCCACACCCCCGTCTTCGCCGGCCTCCACACCACCGGCGGCTTCGGCGCCGCCAGCCGGGCCTGGCACGCCCACGTCCGCGACACCGTCCTGCCCGAGCCCGACCGGGACCGGCCCGTGCTCTACAACTCCTGGGAAGCCACCGGCTTCGACGTCGACCAGCCCGGCCAGTTCCGCCTCGCCGACCTCGCCGCCCGCCTCGGCGTCGAACTCTTCGTCCTCGACGACGGCTGGTTCGGCACCCGCACCAGCGACCGGGCCGGCCTCGGCGACTGGACCCCCCGCCCCGAAGCCTTCCCCCACGGACTCAAGCCGCTCGCCGACCACGTCCACGGTCTCGGCATGGCCTTCGGCCTGTGGGTGGAGCCGGAGATGGTCAACGCCGACAGCGACCTGTACCGCGCCCACCCCGACTGGGTCGTCCACACCCCGACCCGGGATGCCACCGAGCTGCGCAACCAGCTGATGCTGAACTTCGCCCGGCCCGAGGTCGAGGCCTGGGCGCACCGGACCCTGGACCGGCTGGTCCGCGAGAACGACGTCGACTGGCTGAAGTGGGACGCCAACCGGGTCGTCACCGAGGCCGGCTGGCCCGGCCACCCGGACCCCGACCGGCTGTGGATCGACCACACCCGCGCCGTCCACCGGATCATGGACCGGCTCCGCAACGACCACCCCGGCCTGCGCATCGAGGCCTGCGCCGGCGGCGGCGGCCGCGTCGACCTCGGCATCCTCGCCCGCACCGACCAGGCCTGGACCTCCGACAACACCGACCCCGTCGACCGCATCGCCATCCAGCACGGCTTCAGCCAGTTCCTCCCCGCCCAGACCATGGCCGCCTGGGTCACCGACAGCCCCAACGTCACCACCGGCCGCACCACCCCGCTGCGCTTCCGCTTCCACGTCGCCATGGCCGGAGCCCTCGGCCTCGGCGGCAACCTCACCGAGTGGTCGGACCAGGACCTCGGCGAGGCCGCCGACCTGGTCGCCCGGTACAAGCAGATCCGGCCGCTGGTCCAGCACGGCCACCAGCACCGCCTGACCGGCCCCGACGGCACGACCGCCGTCCACTACGCCGCCCAGGACGGCTCCGAGCACGCCCTCCTCGCCTGGCGCCCCACCACCCGCTTCGGCCACCCGGCCCCCGCCCTCCCCCTGCCGGCCCTGGACCCCACCGCCCGCTACCTCGACCTCGACCGGGGCACCACCCACAGCGGCGCCGTCCTCACCCGGCAGGGCATCGACCTGGACCTGCCCGCCGGCGACCACGCCAGCCGCCTGATCCGGCTGCGCCGGACCGACTGAACGCCGCTCCCCAGCTACCCGAGTCCCGAAGGAGAACCATGGCCCCCCACCGCGCCCTCGGCACCCCGCTCGGCCACCGGCGGACGCGCATCGGGCGACCCGTCCCCTCCCTCGCGGCGCAGACCACCCCCGTGACCCCGAACCTCGGCCCGGCAGCCGGCGCCAGAAACGAGGCATCCCCATGAGCCACGTCGTCCGAGACGCGAGCCGGCGCAGGTTCCTCGCGGCCACCTCGATGCTCTTCGTGAGCGGCGTGGCGGTCACGGCCTGCGGACCGGCCGCCTCCGGTACCAAGATCACGCTCAACCAGTGGTACCACGCCTACGGCGAGGCGGGCACGAAGGAGGCGGTCAAGCGCTACGCCGCCCAGTACACCAAGGCCCACCCGCACGTGGCCGTCAACATCACCTGGGTGGCGGAAGGGTACGAGACCAACCTCACCTCCTCCCTGCGCACCGCGAGCGCACCCGACCTGTTCGAGTTCGCCGACTTCCGCCGCCGGTTCGTCGTCGACGGACACGTCGCCTCACTCGACGACGTCATCCGGGACTACCGGGTGGAGTTCAGCCGCACCTCGCTCGACGTCGCCACGGTGAACGACCGGATCTACGGCATCAAGATGGTCGACGACATCATGCTGCTGTACTACCGCAAGAGCGCTCTCACCAAGGCCCGGATCAGCCCGCCGACCACCTTCGACGAACTGGTCCAGGCCGCAAAGGTGCTGACGAGCAACGGACGGAAGGGCCTGTTCGTCGGGAAGAACGGCATCGGCGACGCCGGCTACCTCATGCTCTGGTCCGCCGGCCAGGAACTCGCCAGGGGCAACCGGGTCGCCTTCGACACCCCCGCGGCCGCCCAGGCCCTCGCCGGCCTCCGCCGCCTGCAGGAATCCAAGTCGCTGTTGCAGGGCGTCGACACCGACTGGCAGGACCCCGGCGCCTTCATCCAGGGCGCCGCCGCCATGCAGTGGTGCGGCCTGTGGGCGATGCCCGCCATCGACAAGCACCTCGAGGACGACTACGGCGTCCTCCCCTGGCCCGCGTTCGGGACCTCCGGCGTCCCCGTCACCCGCGTCGGCGGCTGGTACCAGCTCGTCAACGCCAGGAGCCGCCACCTGGAGGAGGCCAAGAAGTACGCCGCGTGGCTGTGGCTGCAGCAGACCACCCTCCAGAAGGACTTCTCCGTCAGCTACGGCTTCCACGTCCCCGCCCGCTCCAGCGTGGCCTCCACCACCGAGCAACTCGTGAAGAACGCCGCCGCCGACAACACCGTCAAACTCGGCCGGCGCTACGGCCGGTCCTTCCCCAACACCTGGAACGCCGGCGACAGCGCCTTCGACAACGCCGTCGCCGCCATCGCCGCCGGCGCCGACGCGGCCGGCGAACTGGCGAAGGCCGCGGCCTCCTGCCAGAACGAGCTCGATCGACAGTAGGGCTGACGCACCGCCCGCCGCGCCGGCCGTGTGGCGAACGGGAGCAGCCACGCTCCCTTCGCCCGCACGGCCGGCGCGGCACACCCGGAACCACACGACGCCGGAAGCAGCGTCCCGAACCGGCGGGCAGGCCACCTGGCGACCCACCGGGTCACGGCCCCATCACCACCCTCGCCTGACGCTCCCCCGCGTCCCGCCGATGGAACTCCTTTGGACACCCCTCCCGTTGACCCGGCCGACCTGGCCACCTTCGACGCCGAGCCGTGGGTTCAGGGCCACCGGACGGTCGAGGCCGCCGGCGTCCGGATCGGCGTCCGCGCGCACGCCGGTGCCGTCACCCTGCATTCACCCATCCACGACCCGGCGGGTGCCGAGGTGACGGTGACGGCCGAGTCCGCCTCGCCCTGAGCAACGCCGCTTCCTGACCGCCGACCACCGCGGGGCCGTCCCTGCGGGTGGTCCCCTGACCGGTGAGGAGTGCCGGAGGTGTGGACGACGAGAGACGACCCGCCGGAGCATCCTTCCGGATGCCCGACGGGCCGTCGGTTCCCCGCGGCCGGAGCCGCGTCAGCTGTCCAGGAAGATGTCGCCCCCGATGTCGGAGGAGTCGTCGTCCCCGGCGTCGGAGAAGCCCTCGTCCCCGGTGGACTCACTCAGCAGCGGCCACTCCCTGTGGTAGATGCTGAACTCGAGGTCCTTCTCGAACACCGTCACGCCGATGATCTTCAGCCGGGCCATCAGCGCGCCACCGACGTCCAGGCCGCCGTACAGCTCGAGAGTGCCGCCGCCCTCCGGCGCCCCGCCGGTGCCGTCCAGGACGACACTGCCGGAGACCACCGACCGCACGTACGGCTCGACGCCGACCTTCACCCCGATGCTGTCGTAGAGCGCGATGGTGCCCTCGGCGAGCAGACCGGTGCGCACCTCACCCTCGCCGGAGATCGAGCCCGCGACCGGGGAGACGGTGCTGGTACCGGGGTCGGTCCGCTTGCCCCAGCCGCCGGCCTCGGTGTAGCCGGCGTGCACGCCCCAGTTGCCGGTGTAGCTCTGCTCGGCGTCGATGGTGACGGTGCCCTCGGCCGAGATGTGCGCGTAGAGGGTGAGGTCCAGGTTCACCACCACGGGCAGCGGGCCGACCCAGACCACCGGCGAGGCGTTGAGGCTGGCCAGCGGGATCTTGACGTCGGTGTCGACGTTGAGGTCGGCCTTGAGGTGCCAGTCGGCCTCGGCGCCGAGCTCGAAGCCGACCTCGGCCTTCTTCAGCTTGAAGTCGCTGCTCTGGTAGTCGAAGTTGACGCTCGGGTTGAGCTCCATGGCGCCGGCGAAGTCGGCCGTACCGCCGTCCGGCAGGTCGAGGTCGGTGTCGGCGCTCAGCTTGAGGCTGAACCCGGCCTTGCCCTGGAGGCCGCCAGGGGGGGCCTTGAGCTCGACCTTGAGCCCGGAGACCTTGGGGGTGACCTTGATGCTCTTCGCGTCCACCGGGGACTGGACGGCGGCCGTCCTGTCGCCCAGCAGATCGGTGAGGGTGGCCGGGCTGGTGGTGACGGCCACCTTGCCGTCGGCGGCCTGCTTGACGTCCGTGACCTTGAGCAGCGCGCCCTGCGGGGCCGTTGCGGAGGGCAGGCTGTCGATCACCTGACCGACCTTGACCCCGGTGGCGGGCTGCGCGCCCTCCTGCTCCCGGGCCCCGGAGGAGGCCTTGCCTGCGGGCTTGACGGCGCCGGCCAGGACCGCCTGGCCGGTCGCCGGGTCGTACGCGTCCAGCTGGACGCCACCGGCGTCCGTGGTGATCACGGCGGGGGCGGACGGGGCGGTGGCCCCGGGTGTGGCGGCGCTCGCCGGGGCAGCGGCGCCGAGGCCGCCGAGGGCCAGCAGCGACGTGGCGGCCAGGACGGACGCCGATTTCCTACGGACGGACATACGGGGATCCACCTTCTGGTGTGGGGAAGTGGGAGTGGCACGTGGGGGTGCCGACCTGACGGCACGCCACTTCGCCCGTGCCGCCCGGGATCCGCGCGACACGGGCGAGCGATCTCAGCGCGCACCGCCGATCCACATCCTTGTCGGGGAACCGTCAGGGTTGTCATCCGTAGCCCGGTTCGTCGGGTACCTAGGAATGGGGTCGCCACCCCGCAGCCGAACAGCCCACGGGTGACACGGCCGCCAGGCTCCGGAAGGGTGGTCCGGGTCGCCGGCGCGGCAGACGTCCCCCACCGCCGTGCCGAGCCGGCGGCTCCTCGTGCGCAGCGGGTACGTCCTCGCACGCGCGCGCCCTCGCACGCCCGGACCCGGGCCGCCGCAGCCACCCGGACCCGGTGCGCGTCGTTCCTCGCGGTCCGGGCCGCCGTGCACGGCCAACGGGCCCGCGCCGTCGAGCACTTCGAGCAGGCCGACGGCGAGGGGCGGCGCCGGCCCACGCCACCCGACACCACCACCCCGCACCACCCCCCGGCAGGCGCCCGGTGGGCTCCGGGTGGTCGAGATCGGGACCGCGCCGGCCGGGTGAGCCGGACGGGGTCGGGCGGGTCAGCCGAAGAGGGTCTGGATGCCCACGACGGCTGCGCCGCGGGCCCAGTCGTCCCAGGCGAGCGGGCGCAGGGTCAGGCGGCAACGGCCCGCGCTGCGGAAGGCGTCGGCGGTGTAGGCGACCTGGATGTGGGCGCCGAACAGGTCGTAGGTGTCCAGGCCCTCGCCGGTGACCGCCACGCGCTCGGGGCCGAACAGGTTGACCAGCGCCGCGATGCCGGTGCCGATGGCCCGTCCGGCGCGGGCGAAGGCGTCGCGGGCGGCGGGGTCGCCGGAGCGGGCCAGTTCGACGACCGCGGGGAAGTCGAGGTCGGGTCGGCCGGTGGTCCGGCGGACGGTGTCGAGGATCGCGCTGGTCGAGGCGATGCTCTCCACGCAGCCGGTCGAGCCGCAGGCGCAGCGCGGTCCTGCGGGGTCGACGGAGATGTGGCCCACCTCCCCGGCCACGCCGTACGCCCCGGGCAGCAGGCGGCCGTTGACGACCAGTCCGGCGCCGATGCCCGCGCCGATGCAGACCAGGGCGAAGTCCTCGGTGCCGGTGCCCTCGCCGAACCAGTGCTCGGCGGCGGTGAGGGCCTTGACGTCGTTCTCCACGGTGACCGCGAGTCCGGTGGCCCTCGCGGCGGCCTCGGCCAGCGGGACGTCCTGCCAGTCGGGCCGGGTGGAGTAGCGGACCCGGCCGGCGGCGCGGTCCACGTCACCGGAGACGGCGATGCCCAGGTGCCGGGTCCGGGCGCGGTGGAGGGGGTCCGCGTCGAGCAGTTCCTCGACCAGGTCGGCCATCAGGGCGCTGACGGCCTCGGGGTCGCGGGCGGCGAGCGGGCGCCTGGCGGTGGCGCGGGTCGTGGCGCGGAGGTCGCAGAGGACGCCGTACACGGTGTCGTCGCTGATCTTCACCCCGGCGAAGAACTGCCGGTCGGGTGTGACCGCCAGCGGGTTGACCGGGCGTCCGGCGCCGGGGGCGGTGCGCTGCGGCGGGAGTTCGTGGAGGTAGCCGTCCTCGATCAGCGGGCGGGCGGCCTTGGTGATCGCCGTCGCCGACAGGCCGGTGCGGCGGGCCAGGTCGACCCGGCTGAGCGGGCCCTCGGTCAGCAGCAGGGAGAGGAGGGCGGTTTCGGCGGGGGCGGTGACCAGCGGTTCCGGGTGGCTCGGCAGCACGTCGGAAACTTACCGGTCATTAATGAACACCGTCCAGTATTGATTTACCGTACACGTCGGCTCTACTCTCAGCTCACCTGCGTGTTGACGCGTCGCCCAGCAGGCGGCCGGCGCCGAGTTGCCGCCCAGCCACCGTTCCGCAGGTCGCTCCCAAAGCTCCGGACCGGGCCCCCCACCCCGGTCCGGCACCCTTTTCCCCGGCCGCGGCTCCCCGGGTGTCGTCTCCCCCGGTGCGCAGGACCCGGTGCGCAGGACCCGGCGTGCAGGATCCGGTGTGCAGGGCCCGGGTCTCCGCCGGCGGTTTCCGTCCGTGCGCGGACCTCCCCGTGGTGCCCGGTCCGATGGCATGATCCCCCTGGTCGCCGCGGCGCTCCCGACGCGTCGCCGTGCCCGCCCGCCGTAGCAGCCGCTGAAGCCGTTGCAGCCCGTTGCAGCCGTAGAAGGAGCCCGCCTCCGTGACGAGTACCGCCTCCCCCGCCTCCGCCGAGCTCGCCGGGCTCGCCGCCGACCCCGGGACGCAGCGCCGCGTCCTGACCGTCCTGGTGGTCTCGCAGGTGCTCAGCGGCGCCGGTCTCGCCGCCGGCATCACCGTCGGCGCCCTGCTCGCCCAGGAGATGCTCGGCACCACCGGGCTGGCCGGCCTGCCCAGCGCCCTGTTCACGGCGGGCAGCGCGCTGGCGGCGATCGCCGTCAGCCGCGTCTCCCAGGCGCACGGCCGCCGTCGGGGTCTCGCCCTCGGGTACGGGGCCGGCGCGGTCGGTAGCGCGGGCGTCATCGCCGCCGCGGTCGCCGACAGTCCGGCCCTGCTGTTCGCCGCGCTGTTCGTGTACGGCGCCGGCAGCGCCACCAACCTCCAGGCCCGGTACGCCGGTGCCGACCTCGCACCGGCCACCCACCGCGCCCGCGCGGTGTCCACCGTCCTGGTCGCCACCACCCTCGGCGGTGTGGTCGGTCCCAACCTCGCCGCCCCGACCGGCCGGCTCGCCCACGCGCTCGGCATACCCCACCTCGCCGGGCCGTTCATCCTGGCCGGCGTCGCCTACGCGGCGGCGGCCGTGGTGCTGGCGGTCCGGCTGCGCCCGGACCCGCTGTTGCTGGCCCGGGCACTCGCCGAGACGGCCCCCGCGGCGGACCCGGGCCAGGGGGACGCCGGACGGCAGGAGGCCGCACCGCGGGCCCGCGGCGGCGTGCTGCTCGGCGCGACGGTGATGGTTCTGACGCAGCTGGTCATGGTCGCGGTGATGACGATGACGCCGGTCCACATGCAGGACATGGGCCACGGCACGGCGGCCTCGGGGCTGGTGATCGCGATCCACGTCGGTGCGATGTACCTGCCCTCGCCGGTGACCGGCCGTCTGGTCGACCGGTACGGGCGCCTGGCCGTCGCCTGCGCCTCGGGCGTCGTGCTGCTGGCCGCGGGCCTGCTCGCGGCGGTCGCCCCCGGGGACTCGGTCGCCCTGCTCGCACTGGCCCTGGCCCTGCTGGGCGTCGGCTGGAACCTCGGCCTGGTCTCCGGTACCGCGATCATCACCGACGCCGCTCCCCTGGCCACCCGCGCGAAGACCCAGGGCATGGTGGACGTGGCCATCGCCGTCTCCGGCGCCGCCGGCGGCCTGGCCTCCGGCGCGGTGGTCGACCTCGCCGGCTACCCCGTCCTCGCCCTGGCCGGCGGCCTGCTCGCGCTGGCCGTCCTGCCGGCCGTCGCCGCCACCGCCCGCACCCGCTGACGGACGCCCGGCCGGTCGGCCGACCCGGTCGGCCCGGATGAGCCGGGTTGGGCTACGGGCCGGCCGGATCGGGAGGTGGCAGGCGGTCGGCGAGGGCCAGGGTCTCGGCGGCGGCGAGGTCGTCGGCGGCGGTGCGGGCGAGCAGGTGGAGCAGCTGCTCCCGCCGGGGCGACGGTTCCCCGTCAGGGGGCTCGGCGGTGATCGTCGCACGGTCGGTCGCGGCGACGCGGTGGGCGTACGACTCCAGGGCCCGGACCCGGCGTTCGGTGCCGGCGAGCACCTCGTCCAGGGCCCGCTGCTCCTCGGCGGGGACGGGCCCGGGGTCCGCCGGGCCGGCGCTGAGGCGGCTGTGCGCCTGGAGGGTCCGGGCGATCTCCCATTCCTCGGCGGGGAGGTGGAGGTCGTCGTACGGCCGGAGCCCGGCGAGGTCGGACCGGTGGGTCCGGGAGGCGGTGACGGTGGCGATGGCCCGCTGGGCGCGGGCGAGCAGGCCGGCGGCTTCCGGGGTGAGGGCGGCGGGGTGGACGCAGTGGGCCCGGGCCTGCGCGAGCGTCCGGTTGGCGGCGCGGGACCGGCCGTACCGCACGGCGAGGATGCCTGCCACGTACGCCCCCGCGCCGGCCAGGACGAACGGGCCCGCGCCGCCCGCCCATTCCACGGCCCGCAGGACGGCCTCGCCCACCGAGCCCATCAAGCCCGTCGGGCCGGTCGGACCCGACGGCCCCGCCTGGTCGACCAGGCCGGGCAGGAGGGCGGCCACTCCCCCGGCGCCCGCGGTGGCGACCACCCCGGGCAGGCTGCCGACGGCCACCCCGCTGGTGTAGCGCGGCGGTTCGGCGTCGGCGGGGTGGGCGAACAGGTGGGGGTACCCGGTGAGGATCCGGTCGATCCGCGTCCGGTCCCGCGCGGGCAGCCCGGGGTCGATCACCGGCCGCGGCACGGTGGTGTCCCGGCCCGGTGCGGGCAGCTCCGTCATCCCCGCCCCCCTCGCCTCGGCCTGCGCCCGGCCGTCACCGGCCGCTCGACTCCACGGTAGCCCGCCGGCCACGCTCGGGCCGGGGAACGACGGACTCACGCCCGCCATCGCCTCCCGGCCCCGTAGCCACCTTTTTGTGCGTACTGGGCAGCGACGTGCGGTGCGACGAGACTGGTGCCCAGAAGGACGAAGGGAGATGACAGCAGGTCAGGAGGCCGACGGTTCGACCTGTCCGGCCTGCTCGGCCGTCATGCGGTCGAGGCGCTCGTGGCCCAGGTCGGAGATCGGGCCGAGGGCGTCGGAGAGCCGGCGTCCGAAGTCGGTCAGGGAGTAGACCGTCTTCAGCGGAAGGACGTCGTGCACCTCGCGGTGCACCAGGCCGTCGGACTCCATCTCGCGCAGGGCCTGGGTGAGGACCTTCTCACTGAGGCCGGGCAGCCGTCGGCGGAGTTCGGCGGGGCGGTGCGGGCCGGCCTCCAGGAGCCAGAGCAGGGACGTCTTCCACTTGCCGTCGATCACGGCGATCACGGCGGTCACCCCGCACACGTTCGGGTTCACGGCCTGACTGCGCGTCATCTCTTCCCCCCGGGGTCCTCGTTGTCCACCACCATGTCTACAGGAGATGAAGTATGTCCACCAACCACACCCGGCCCACCGTCACCGTGCTCGGCCTCGGGCCGATGGGACGTGCCCTGGCCGGCGCCTTCGTGGACGCCGGCGTCCGCACCACGGTCTGGAACCGCACCCCGGGCCGGGACGCCGCTCTGGTCGCCCGGGGCGCGCTGAGCGCGGCCACGGCAGAGGAGGCCGTGGCGGCGAGCGAGCTGACCGTCGTCTGCGTGGTGAACTACGACGCCTCGGACGCCGTGCTGCGCCGTGCGGAGGTCGCGGCCGCGCTCAAGGGCCGGGCGGTGGTCAACCTGACCGCCGACTCGCCGGACCGGGCCCGGTCCACGGCCGCCTGGGCGGCGGAGCACGGCGTCGCGTACCTGGACGGCGCCATCATGACGCCGGCCCCGAGCATCGGCACGCCGGAGGCGGTCTTCATCCACAGCGGGCCGGCCGACCTCTACGAGCGGTACGCGCCGGTGCTGGCGCTGCTCGGCGGTACCCACACCCACCTCGGCGAGGAGATCGGCCGGGCGGCCGGCTTCGACATCGCGCTGCTGGACATCTTCTGGACGGCGATGGCCGGGTACGTGCACGCGCTGGCGCTGGCCAAGGCCGAGGGCATCAGCGGGCGGGAGCTGGCGCCGTTCGCCCAGGGGATCGGCGCGATCCTGCCCCCGCTGTTCGCGGAGTTCGCCGAGGACTTCGACAGCGGCAGCTACTCAGGCGCGATCAACCCGCTCACCTCGGGGGTCTCCACCATGGCCCACGTCGTGCACACCGCCGAGTCGCACGGCATCGAGTCCGGGGTCATGCGCGCGGCCGAGGGTCTGGTCCGCCGGACCATCGCCCTCGGCCACGGCGAGGACGGGGTGAGCCGCCTCGCCGAGGTGCTGGGCCGCCGACACTGAACACCGGCACACCCGCACGAACAGCAACCGCGACGGGCCGTCGGCCGGACGGCGACGGCCTGCCGCCGGTCACGGCTCGGGGACGCCGGGCAGGCCGGGGGTGAAGCCGTCCAGGGCCCGCGCGCAGGGGCAGTCGCGGCGCCGGGGGAGCCGGTCGAGGGCGGCGAACAGCACGCCGCGCAGGCGGTCGACGTTGCGGCCGAAGACCGCGAGGACCTCGGCGTGGGTGACGCCCTCACCGGTCTCCACGCCCGCGTCGAGGTCGGTGACCAGGTTGACGGAGGTGTAGCAGAGGCCGAGTTCACGGGCGAGGACGGCTTCGGGGTGGCCGGTCATGCCGACCGCCGACCAGCCGTTGGCGGTGAACCAGCGGGACTCGGCGCGGGTGGAGAAGCGGGGGCCCTCGATCACCACCAGGGTGCCGCCGTCCACCGGCTCCCATCCGGACCCGCGCGCGGCCTCCAGCACGGCCCGCCGCCCGGCGGGGCAGTACGGGTCGGCCATGGACACGTGCACCACCCCGGGCAGGGTGCCGTCCGGCAGCGGGCGACCGTCGTAGAAGGTCTGCTCCCGGCCGGAGGTGCGGTCCACGAACTGGTCCGGCACCAGCAGTGTGCCGGGCCCGTACGCGGGGCGCAGCCCGCCGACCGCGCACGGCCCGAGCACCTGCCGGACGCCCAGGGAGTGCAGCGCCCACAGGTTGGCCCGGTAGTTGATCCGGTGCGGCGGGAGGCCGTGGCCGCGCCCGTGCCGGGGCAGGAAGGCCACCCGCCGTCCGGCCGCCTCGCCGATGAACAGCGTGTCGCTCGGCGGACCGTACGGGGTGTCCACCCGTACCTCGGTCATGCCGTCCAGCAGTGCGTACAGTCCCGAGCCGCCGATGACGCCGAGTTCGGCGTGCGGCGTCCGCTGATCGCCCGTCATGCTCCGTTCCCTTCCGCTGGTCCGTCCCCGGGCGGCCACTGTAGGAGCGGGCGGCCCCCGGCGGGAGCCGCCTTGGTGGGGACAGCCTGTCACGGGGTCCGTCGGCACGGGGGAAGCCACGGGGTCGGCGACCGGGCGTCGGTGGCGTGCGGTTGGATGGGGCCTTCACCGTTCGAAGGGGGATCCCGTGACCGAGTCGACGTCCGAGAGCGAACTGCTGGCGGCCGCAAGGAAGCCGACCACGGCGTGGCTGGAGTCCTTGTTCGGCGAGGGGGCGGTCTGGCGGCCTGCCGAGTCGGAGCTGCCGGAGCGGCTGACCGACGCGGGGGCGCGTGCCTTCCTCACCACGGTCGGGCTGCCGGCGGCGCGGCTGAGCTTCGCCGGCTGGGACTCGGCCGACCTGCCCGAGGAGGGCATGTGGGAGGAGGACCCCGACGAGCTGTTCGGCAACCGCTACCCGGACGACGACTCCGAGCCGGAGCGTTACGCGTACAGCATCGGCACGCGCAACGGGCAGCACCTGATGCTCTGCGGCGAGAGCGGCGGGCTGGACGTCTACGACCCGGACGGCTGGGACCACGCAGAGGGTTACGGCGGCCACGCCGCCGGCAGCCTGGCGTCCATGGTCGGCGCGCTCGGCCTGCTGGCCCGGTTCGAGAACCGTCTCACCGGCGACGGGGCCGAATCCGACGCGGCCCGCGCCGAGTTCACCGCCCTGCTCACCGAGCTCGGCCACGACCCGGAGTCCGCGTTCTGGGAGCCCCTCCTGACCGACCTGGCGGACGAGTACGGCACCCTGGACTGACACCCGCCGGCCCTGAGGGGGAAGGAGTGCGGTGATCACCCAGGGCGTGAGGATCACGACGCGGTGCCGCGCCTGCGGCGGTGAACTGGTGCATGACACCGGTCAGTTCATCCTGGACGGACGCCTGTGGTGGGGCGGCGAGTCGGCCTGCCGGTCCTGCTCCGCCTGCTGGTGCGACGAGGACACCGGCGGCCCGACTCCCGAACACCTCCGCCAGGCCCTGCTGGCCGCACACGGACCCGCCCGCCTCCGGCTGACCGAACCCGGGGCGGGCGCGGTCGCCGTCCTCCGCGCCCTCCGCGAGCTCCACGGCCTGTCCCTGGCCGAAGCACGGGCCGCCGCGGACGAGTTGCGGGACGTCGGCCTCGTCGGCACGTTCGTCGAAGTGGAGCTGGTGGCCGCACGACTGCGCCACCACGGCGTCGGTGTCACGGTCGAGCCGGCGTCCCGCTGACCCGCGGTCACCTGCCGGTGGCCGCCGACGCTCCGCGGGAGTCGGCGGCTCAGTGGTGGCCGGAGGGGGAGGGGAACGCGCGGCGTTCCTGGAGCCAACCCTCGCTCAGGTGGGCCCAGACGCGCTGGTATTCGTCGAAGAGGGGCCGGAGCCGATCGTGGGTGAGGTCGGCGGCGGGCGTGGAGGCGATGAGGTACTCCAGCTCGTCGGCGAGGCGCCGGAAGCGGTACTGCGTCTCCTCCATCAGCACCCAGCGCGATCTCCAGTTGAAGAACGACTCCACGGCTCCCAGCAGGGTGACCAGGGCCACCAGGGAGAAGGCGACGCCGGCCCAGAAGTCCAGGTCCTGCAGGCCGAGGATGATCGTCGAGGCGGCGGAGAGCCCGAGCGTGAGGACCTTCAACGCCGAGGAGGCCAGGCGGAGACGCTTCTTCTTCCCGCGGGCGTACCCGGCGCCCTGCCGGATCCGCTCCAGGAGGTGACCGGCGGTCTCCACCGGCATCGGACCCTCCCCCACAGAACCGCCCGTTCCCATTCCGCCCCCTCGTTTCCGGTGTGCCCCGCCCCTACCTGCTCGCGCCCGTAGGTTCTCACACCGCAGGACTGCGCGGTCATGGGTGACCCCGCCTCCCGCGCCGTCACCCACTCGACAGGACGGACGGGCGGGCGGGCGCTCCCGGCGGGTGCGTCCGCCCGTCCCGTACGGTGGGCAGCGCTCAGCACTGCGGGCGACGGCCGTGGTTCGCCCCGCGCCTGGCGCGCGCCTTCTTCTTGCGACGCCGCTTCGATGACATGGCCACTCCTCTCGCAACGGGTACGCCCACCCCCGTCCCACCGTTCCACACTCGGCCGCGCCGGGCCCGCCGAGCGCCCGCGCCGCCACGGTGCGTGGCGAGGCCGGTCCGTGGAGCAGTGGTGACAACCGGTGGTTGTCGACGGTCGGTCCGGGTTGTTGGACCCGCCCCGGGCCGGCCGGTTGGCTGGGGGTCGAACCGGAGCGGCGCCGGCGGGAGTCCGGTGCCAGTCCTCCGACCACCGTCAGCCAGCAGGGAGTTCGCCATGACCGTCGCCGATCCGCGGACCGTCGTCACCGCCTACGTCACCGCCGTCGCCGAGGGCGACCTGGACACCGTCGCCGCCAGCTTCGCGGAGGACGCGACCTGGGAGTACCCGGGCGACCTCCCGATCAGCCGGGTGTGGAGCGGCCGGACGGCCATCCTCGAGGACTTCCTCGGCTCGGCCGGCGCCCTCTTCGCCCCCGACGGCAGGCCCCGGATCACCGTCACCAACGTGATCGCCGACGGCGAGCAGGTGGTCGCCGAGTGGACCTCCCGGGGCAGCAGCCGGCACGGCCACCCGTACGACAACCGCTGCCTGGGCGTCTTCACCGTGCGGGACGGCCGGATCACCGCGGTCCGCGAGTACACCGACACCCAGCACGCGGCCCGCACCCTCTTCGCCGACGAGTAGCCGACCGGTACCCGTGCGGTGGCCCCGGGCCGGGTCGGCCCCGCCCGCGCGGCGTGTCGCAGCGGCCGCGGACCCGCGCGCGGCGGCGAGGATGGGGCGGACCGTCGAGGGAGGATCTGTGCAGGCGAGGAAGCTCCGGGCGTTCGAGGCCCGGTCGGCGGACCGGTTGATCTTCTTCTCCGATGCCGTGGTGGCCATCGCCATCACCCTGCTGGCGCTGGAGCTGCCGGTCCCCGAGGGGCCGGGCGTGGCCGAGTTCCGCTCCTCGGTGGCGGACGACCTGGACCACTACCTGGCGTTCCTGATCAGTTTCGTGGTCATCGCGGCGGGCTGGAACCGGCACAACGGCGTGTTCCGGTTCACCGAGCGGGTGGACGCCCGGCTGCGCACCCTCAACGCCTGCTGGCTGATGGCGATCGTGCTCAACCCGTTCGCCACCAAGCTGCTCACCACCGAGGGCGACGACGTGGACACCATGCCGGTGCGGTTCGGGTTCTACGCCCTGCTGCAGGTGCTGGGCAGCGCGGCGGTGCTGGCGATGGAACGGCACATGACCACCCACCGCCTGCGCGCCGCCGACCTGCCGCCCGGCGCGCAGCCCGCGGCCACCTCGGCCGTCCTCGGGATGATGCTCGGCTTCGGCCTGTCGATCCCGCTGTTCTTCGTCACCCCGTACGCCTGGATCCTGTGGATCGTGCTGCCCGTCGCCGCCGGACGCCTGGCCGCCCGCAACCGGCCGTCACCGGCGTCCGAGGACTCGTAGGGCCCGCTCCCGGCACCCCGGCGTCCGTGGCCCCGGTAGCACCGCAGTCCCGCAAGCCCGGGCACCGGGCACCAGCCACCGGGCGTTCAGGTCAGGGTGCGGACGGCTTCGGTGAGCCGGTGGACGGCCTCGGTGAGTTCGGCGGGGTCGGCCGCTGCGGCGAAGGCTAGGCGCAGGTGGCCGACGGGCGGTTCGGCGGGGAAGAAGCGGTGGCCGGGGTCGACGGCGACCCGGTGGGTGCGGGCGGCCTCGGCGACGGCGCGGTCGGTGAGGCCGGCCGGGAGGCGGATCCACAGGTGGAGGCCGCCCTGGGGGATCCGGGTGGGGGCCCAGTCGGGCAGCTCGCGGGCGAGGGCGCCGGCCAGGGTGGCGCAGCGGTGCTGCAGGGCGGTGGCGAGGCCGCGCAGGTGTCGGTCCCAGGCGGGGGTGGAGAGGAGTTCGACGGCGGCTTCCTGGAGGGGCCGGGCGATGAAGAAGTCGTCGACGCGGCGCATGGCCTGAAGGCGCCGCATGACGGGTCCGCGGGCGATGACGGCGCCGATCCGCAGGCTGGGCGAGGCGGGTTTGGTGAGCGAGGTGAGGTGGACGACGGTGCCGTCGCGGTCCTCGACGACCAGGGGGCGCGGGACGGGTCGGCCGTGCCCGAGGTGGCGGGCGAAGTCGTCCTCGATGAGGAAGGCGCCGGCGGCGCGGGCGACGTCGGTGATCTGGCGGCGCCGTTCGGGGGTGAGGACGGTACCGGTGGGGTTGTGGAAGGTGGGCTGGCAGTAGAGCAGGCGGGCGCCGGTCATGGCGAAGGCGTCGGCGAGCAGGTCGGGGCGCAGGCCGTGCTCGTCCATCGGCGCGGGGACGGGACGCAGTCCCGCGGCGCGGGCGGCGGCGAGAGCGCCGGGGTAGGTGGGCGACTCGACGAGGACGGGTGCGCCGGGGGCCGCGATGGCGCGGAAGAGCATGGACAGGGCGCCCTGGCCGCCGCCGGTGACGAGGACGTCCTCGGGGGCGGTGTCGCCGCCGGCCTGGCGGGCGAACTGGGCGCGGAGCGGGGCGAGTCCGGCGGCGGGGGCGCGGTGCCAGGCGTCGGGGCGGCGGGCGGCGCGGGCGAGGGCGGCGCCGAGCAGGCGGGTGGGTTGGAGGCTCTCGTGTAGATAGCCGCCGCGCAGGGCGATGGTGCCGGCGGGCGGGGTGGTGCCGGGCGGGTCCTCGTCGGCGGCGTCCTCGGTGCCGGGCTCGACGTGGCGGCCGGCGAGGGCGACGGACTGCCAGGAGGTGTCGGCGGGTGCGGTGCCGCCGGCGGCGGGCCGGGCGGCGACGTAGGTGCCGCTGCCGGGCCGGGTGACCACGACGCCCTCGGCGGCGAGCTGGGCGATGGCGCGGGAGACGGTGACCGGGCCGACGCCGTGACGGGCGATCAGGTCGCGGCTGCTGGGCAGCCGGGCGCCCGGGGCGAGGCGGGCGGCCTCGGTCCGGAGGGTGGCCACCAGGGAGTCGATACTGCTACCGTCTGACATGAAGAATCATGATAGCGCTTTCGCCCCGGGCACGGAACCGCTCCTCGACCTCGGGGCGCTGCGGGCGGACACCCCGGGCTGCGGGTCGGTGGTCCACTTCAACAACGCCGGCTGCGGCCTGATGGCCCGTCCGGTCCTGGAGGCGACCCTCGACCACCTCCGCCTGGAGGCGGCCGTCGGCGGCTACGAGGCAGCGGCCGCCCGCGCCGAGGGGGTGGCGGACTTCTACGCCGCCACCGCCGAGCTGCTCGGTGCCCGGCCCCGCAACATCGCCTTCGCCGCCAGCGCCACCCACGCCTACAGCAAGGCCCTCTCCGCGATCGACTTCCGCCCCGGCGACACCGTCCTGACCACCCGGAACGACTTCGTCTCCAACCAGATCGCCTTCCTGGCGCTGCGCAAGCGGCACGGGGTCCGGGTGGTACACGCCCCCGACCTTGCGGACGGCAGCGGCGTGGACGTGTCGGCGATGGCCGCGCTGATGCGCCGGCACCGTCCCCGGCTGGTCGCCGCCACCCACGTCCCCACCAACTCCGGGCTGGTCCAGCCGGTGGCCGAGATCGGGCGGCACTGCCGCGAACTCGACCTGCTCTACCTCGTGGACGCCTGCCAGTCGGTCGGCCAACTGCCGGTGGACGTCGAGGAGATCGGCTGCGACCTGCTCACCGCCACCTGCCGGAAGTTCCTCCGCGGACCGCGCGGCTCGGGCTTCCTGTACGTCTCCGACCGGGTCCTCGACGCGGGCCTGGAACCTCTGTTCATCGACATGCACGGCGCCCGCTGGGTGGCGCCCGGCTACTACCGGCCGGTGGACAGCGCCGCCCGGTTCGAGGAGTGGGAGTTCCCGTACGCCACCGTGCTCGGGTGTGCCGCGGCAGTCCGCTACGCGCTGCGCGTCGGGGTGGCGCCGGTGGCACGCCGGACCCCCGCCCTCGCGGCCCGGCTGCGCGAGCGGCTGGCCGGGACCGACGGGATCCGCACCCTGGACGGCGGGCCGTCGCCGGCCGCCCTGGTCACCTTCACCATCGACGGCTGGCAGGCGGCGCCGTTCAAGGTGGCCCTGGACGCACGGGGGATCAACTCGGCTCTCAGCTACCGGGAGTTCGCCCAGTTCGACTTCTCCGACAAGGAGGTGGAGTGGTGTCTGCGGCTGTCGCCGCACTACTACAACACCGAGGAGGAGGTGGACCTGGTGGCCGACGCGGTCGCCGAGCTGGCAGCCTCTTCCGGATGCACACAGTCCACGCGCCCCTGACCGGGGCCTTCCGGGGCTTTCCGGGGCTTTCCGGGGGCGTTCACGGCCGACCGTGGGGGCTGGTGGCGGTCCGGGCGTCTCAGCCGCGTGCGGTGAGGAGGATCGGGTTGGTGAGCGCCGCCATCGGTCCGAACGGGAGGTCCGGGCCCATGGAGTTGCCCCTGCCCGGGCCGCCGTCCGGGCGCGGGTGGCGGACCTCGGCCCGGACGTAGCCGGCCAGGGAGGCGGTGGTCCGCCAAGTCACGGTGTCGGCGCCGGTGGCCGGGAGGGAGTGCTGGTGCATCTGGCCCTCGTCCGTCAGGATCCGGACCGTCCCGCCCGGCACCCCGGAGACCCTCAGCCGGACGTCCACCGGCGCGTCCGCGGGGACGGTCAGCCGCTCGCCGATCCCGGCCGACCGGCCGTCCCCGGCGGCGGTGAACTCCAGTTCCATGGCGGCGGATTCGGCGATCCAGCTGCGCCCGGCCCGGATCCCGGCCAGCACGTCCCGGCGGGTGAGGTCCTCGGCCAGGACCACCGTGTGCGGGGAGCCGATCGGCTGGGGCTCGCTGTGGGCGTCGCTGTTGCCGATCGCGGGCAGCCAGGTGTCCCCGCCGCCGCGGGCCGACTCGGCGAGCCGGGCGTCCCAGCCGTCCAGTGCGGACTCGTCGTCGAAGGTCCACGGCCCGTTCCACACCTCCACCGCGTCCGCCTCCCGGTAGCCGAACTTCCACTGGCAGGCGACGTACGGGCAGTGCGGATGTGCCGGCACCACCAGGCCACCCGCCCGCCGGACCCGTCCGGCGAACCGGGGGTGGACGCCGTCGCGGGCCCGGTACCGCCAGTCGACCCACTCCCCCGGCGGCACGCCGAGCGCCAGCCAGTGGCCGTTCCGGGTGGTGACCTCCTCACCGGTGATCACCAGCAGGTCCGGCCCGGCCAGTGGACCCCAATCACCGTGCGAGGAAGAGGTGTTGTGGTCGGTCGAGACGATGAAGTCCAGGCCCGCCGCGCGGGCCCCGGCCACCACCTCGGCCGGCAGCCGGCGGCCGTCCGAGTGCACGGTGTGCAGGTGGCAGTCGCCCCGGTACCAGGCCCGGCCGCGCCCACGGCCCCGCTCGGCCGGGTAGGACGGCCGGTACGGCTCCCCGGGCGGGCCGAACCGCAGCGCCACCTCGACCCGGTAGTCCATGCCCTGCGGCGCGACCTGGTACGGCCCCAGCACCACGTGCCAGGTGCCCGCCCTGACCGGCCCGGGCAGGTACCCCGGCGTGGCGGACGAGCGGCTGATCGCGAAGGACGTCCGGAACCCGCCCGACCAGCCGCGGAAGCCCGGCCCCCCGAGGTCGACCCCACGCTCGTCGAAGATGCCGATGTCACAGGAGTTCCCGGGCGTCCCGGGAGGTACGGAAGGCCGGTCGTAGGAGTAGGAGACGGCGATCTCTCTTACCCCGGGCGGGACTTCGACGGGAAGGTGGACGAAGTCCGGTGCACCGGTGGGGAGATGGCCGGTCACGGTCAGGGTCCGCTCACCGGTCGGGTCGGCGGCTGCCGCCGCTCGTGCCGGTGCGGCGAAGACCAGCGGCGCCAGGACGGCCGCTGCTCCCGCCCCGAGGAGGTGGCGGCGCGGGAGGGACGGCCGGCTGCCGTCACTCCCGTCGTACGGGGTGCCGTGCGGCGCTGCGGGGTGCCCGAGTGCGTCCTCGTCCATGGCCGTCCTCCGTTCGTCGGGGTGTCCGGTCGTCTCCTACCCGCTGCGGTGAACGGACGGTTCGACGCGCCGGGCCCGTGGACCACGGGGGGATGACCAGCGCGTGGCGGGAGGGTGCGGCGCTGCACCTTCCGCTTTCGTGCAGTTCCCGTCGCCCCTGAGAGGGGACCCGGATGCGTTCAGACCCATCGGGGGCGGGGGCTGCGTGGGGTAGGGGGGTGCGGCGCCCCTGGGTTGACCGCTCGTTTACGCGCCTCTGGGGTGGAGGAGGGCGAGTTCCGGGCCGGTGGCGACGAGGAGGGTGCCGTCGGGGGTGGGGGTGAGTGCGTGGATGGGGTGGGGGAAGAGGTGGGCCTCGTCGGGGTGGGGGCCGGTGAGGGTCAGGGTGCGGCCGTGGGTGAGGGCGGTGACGGGTGGGTGGTCGGGGTGGGGGGTGGTGAGGGCGGTGGTGGTGGCGGGGTGGGCGAGGGGGAGGGTGGCGAGTTGCCGACCGGTGGCGGGGTCCCAGCGGCGGAGGGTCCGGTCGCGGGCGGTGCTGATCAGGACGGGGGCGCCGTCGGCCGTGGTCGACGCGGCGAGGGTGGTCACCCAGTCGGTGTGCCCGGTGAGGGGCTCGCCGAGGGGTTGCCCGGTGGTGAGGTCCCAGAGCCGGACGGTCTTGTCCCAGCTGCCGGTGGCGGCGACGGGCCGTCCGGCGAGCTGCAGGGTGGCGACGGCGGTGACCCGGCTGGTGTGTCCGGTGAGGGCGTCGCCGAGGGCTTCGCCGGTGGCCGGGTCCCAGCGCCGCACGGTGCGGTCGCTGCCGGCGGTGACCACCACGGGCCGGTCGTCGACCAGCGCGGCGGCGAGGGCGAGCACCCGGCCGTGGCCGGTGGGGACGGGGTCGTACAGGTCGTGGCCGGTGGCCGGGTCCAGGGTGCGCAGCGTGGCGTCCGGGGTGGCGAGGACGAGGACCGGCCGGCCCTTGAGGGCGGTGGTGGTCAGGGCGGCGGCGTCGGCGGGTACCGGGTCGTCGGCGGGCCGGCCGGTGGCCAGGTCCCAGGTGCGGAGGGTGTGGTCCGCACCTGCGGTGATCGCGACGTCGCGGCCGTCGATCCGGGCGGTGGTGAGGGCGAGGATGTCGCCGGTGTGGCCGGGGCGGGGGCCCTCGGCCGGGTGGGGGCCGGCGAGGTCCCACAGCCGTACGGTGTGGTCGGCGCCGGCGGTGACGGCGGTGGGGCGGCCGTCCAGGGTGGTGAGGGTGGCGTCCCAGACCTGGCCGGCGTGGCCGGCGAGGGGTGCGCCGAGGGGCCGGTGGGTGGTGAGGTCCCAGACGCGGACGGTCCGGTCGAGGCCGGTGCTGACGGCGAGCGGCGGGTGGTCGGGGGCGTCCAGGGTGTCCACGGCCCAGACGCGGTCGGTGTGGCCGGCCGGCAGCTCGGCGAGGGCGGGCCCGTCCTCGGCCGTCCGGGCGGTGAGGGTGCCGTCCGGTCCGGCGGCGAGGAGGGCGGGTCGGCCGTCGAGCGTGAACGGCCGGGAGGCGGCGGCGGGTCCGGTTCCGCCCCGGCGCCCGGCGGTGAGGGCGCCGGTCCTGCGGCCGGCGGCGACGGTCTCCCAGAGGCGGGGCCGGGCGCCCTCCTCGAAGCCCAGGTCGGCGAGGCCCGCGTCGGCGAGGCCTAGGTCGGCCGACGGTGGGCCCGGCGGGACGCTGCGCAGCTCGGGCGTGCCGTCGGGACGGCGTCCGGCCGGGGTGAGGTCCCAGAGGTCGAGCATGTGGTCGGGCCGGACGAGGACGGCGACCCGGCGGGTGCCCAGGAGTGCGGTCCGCGGACCCCAGAGGGTCGGGCCGCCGCGGTCGCCGGACAGGTCGCCGACGAGGACGGGGTCCTCCTCGTCGGCGAGGGTGACGGCGACGGCCCGTCCCTCGGCGACGGTCAGCACGGTGGCGTCCTGCAGCGACTCGCCGGGGGTCCGCGCGATGCCGTCCGGGTCCGCGTCGGGCAGCGGGAGGCCGCTGTCGAGGTCCCAGACCTGGACGGTGCCGTCCGGGTGGCGGGTGGCGGCGACGGCCCGGCCGGCGGTGTCGCGGCCGGCGCGCAGGATGCGGTGGTCGGCGCCGATGAGCCGTCCGGTCGCCAGGTCCGCGACCTGGACCCGTCCGTCCCGGGCGGCGGTGGCTGCGACCGTCCGGCCGTCGAGGACTCCGATGTCCAGCACGGCGGGGTGGCGGCCGAGGAGGGTGCGGGCGGCGGGGTCCCAGACCGAGAGCGCGCCGTCCGCGTCCACGGTGAGCAGCGCCGGGCGGCCCACGGTCACGCCCTGGACGTTTCTGGCGAACTCGCCGGCCGGTCGGCCGGTCTCCAGGTCCCAGGCGCGGACGGTGCCCTCCGCGTCGGTGGTGAGGGCGTGGGCGCGGCCGTCGACCGTCGCCGTGGCGAGGGCCAGCAGCTCGACCGTCGTCGCGGACACCGGGTCGGTCCGGCTGCCCTCCCAGACGTGCAGCTGTCCGCCGGTGACGAGGTCCCAGGCCCGGACGGTGGCGTCCCGGCCCGCGGACACGGCCAGCGGCCGGCCGCCGGCGGTGGCGGTGGCCACGGCGATGACGGGGCCGGCGTGGCCGGTGAGGGTGCGCAGCAGGCGCGGGTCGGCGGTGGCGGGGCCGGTCGCCCAGGCCGGGTGCCAGGCGGGGGCGGGGCGGCCCGGCACCGCGGCCTGCCGGATCCGGTCCGCCAGCGCGGTCTCGCCGTACCGGGCGGCGGTCAGGGCGAGGACCTGGCGGCGCTGCTCGGGGGCCAGCTCGGGGTGGGCCTTCAGGGCGGCCCGGTACACCGCGGCGACGGTGCGGGCTCCGGGGTCCGTCGCCGTGTCCAGCAGGGCGTGGACCTGCTGGGGGTCGGCGGTGACCAGCCACTCCGGGTCCGTCCAGGCCGGGTCGGCGGGGTGGACGGCGTTCGGACGGCGGTGCTGCACCTCTTCGCTCATGATCGGAACCGTAGCGGCACGCTGCGACAAGCCGTGCGGCTCCGTACCGGGGCGGGTCAGGCGTCCTTGTTGGCCTTGAGCTTGCGCCAGACGGCGCCGAGGGCTTCGAGGTCGGCCTGGTCGAGGAGGTCGGTGAAGACGGGGGCGAGGCAGGCGCGGCGGGTGGCGTCGGCGTCCTCGAAGAGCCGGCGGCCCTCGGGGGTGAGGGCGACCTCGATGGAGCGGGCGTCCCGGGTGGAGGGGGTGCGGGAGACCAGGCCGCGGGCCTGGAGGGCGTCGAGGACGCGGGAGACCTGGCTGCGGCTGAGCATGGTGCTGTTGCCGAGGACGGAGGCGGCCACCGGTTGGTCGCTGCTGGCGAGCCAGAGCATCACCTCGAACCAGGAGACGGGCAGGTCGTGCGCCTTGGTGAGGGCGCGGTCGACGCGTTCGGTGAGTACCGTCCCGGCCCAGACCAGCCCGTAGAAGGCGTGGTCGGCCTCGGACATCTCGGCTGGGGTGAGCTTCCTGGTCGCCATGGTCCCGCATCCTACCGGGTTGCGTGTGTGTGCACACAATGCCTATGGTGTGTGTGCACACACCGAATCGGTGCTCTGCCTCCCCCTCCCCTGCCCTCCTTCCGGAAGGAAGCCCCGCCATGTCCTCCACCTCCTCCGCCGCCAAGGTCGTCCTGATCACCGGCACCTCCTCCGGCATCGGCCTGGCCGCCGCCGTGGCCGCCGCGAAGGCCGGCTGGCGCACGGTCGCCACCCTCCGCGACCCCGCCCGCGCCGACCGGCTGCGCAAGGCCGCCGCCGACGCCGGGGTCGAGCTCGACATCCGCCGCCTCGACGTGGTCGACGAGGCCTCCGTCGCCGCCGCGGTGGACGGCGTGATCGCCGACTACGGCCGGCTGGACGCCGTGGTCAACAACGCCGGCGCCGGACACCTCGGCACCCTGGAGAACGAGACCGTCGCCGACGTCCGCCAGGTCATGGAGGTCAACTTCTTCGGCGTCCTCCACGTCTCCAAGGCCTCCCTCCCCCACCTGCGCGCCACCGGCGGCCGCCTGATCACCGTCACCAGCGTCGGCGGCGTCATCGGCCAGCCGTTCAACGAGGCGTACTGCGCCGCCAAGTTCGCCGTCGAGGGCTACATGGAGAGCCTGGCCCCGGTCGCCGCCACGGTGGGCGTGGGCGTGCACGTGATCGAACCGGGCGCCGTGGCCACCGAGTTCGTCAACAACGTCGGGCTCGACATCGAGGACGAGCTCGCCGCGGCCGGCCCGTACGCCCCCGCGCTCCAGGCCTACCTGGACCGTACGGTCGCGAGCTTCCTCAACGGCGCGCAGAGCCAGGAGGAGGTCGCCGGGACCGTCCTGGAGGCGCTGACCGGCGACCGCCCGGCCTTCCGGCTGCAGACCTCGGACTGGGCGCGCGGGTTCACCGGCGCCAAGCTGACCGACCTGGACGGCTCGGCCGTCCTCGGCATGACCGGCGGCTGGGTCGGCTGACCCTCACCCGGGGCCCTGACCCCCTGCCGGGGTCCGGTCCCCCGCCCCGGGTGAGTCCCCGGGTGAGTCCGCGGGGGCGCCCGCGCTCACGTCCGCACGTGGTTCCCGATGTCCTCCTCGAACTCGGTGAGCGCGCGGTCGGTGAGCGTGGGCCGGGTCTCGGCGACGGCCGCGAGGTAGTCCTCGGTGCCGGCCGGCGTGCCGCGGCGGTCGGCCACCTCGCGTTCGAACGCGCTCTGGGCGCCCTTGCGGGCGGCGAACTCGATGTCGGCGGGCGTGAACATCTCGCTCGCCCCGACCAGCCGGGGCAGGTCCACGGAGTCGGCGGCCGGTCCGAGGTACCGGCGCCAGATCGCCGACCGGGCGGCCGCGTCCGGTGGACCCACCGGGATCACGTAGTCGAACCGGCCGGGCCGGAGGAACGCCGGGTCGAGCGAGCGGACCGAGTTGGTGGCGCAGATCAGCAGCCGCTCGTCGTGGTCGCGGAAGGCGGGGATCAGCTTGAGCAGCTCGTTGGTGACCCCGTGGGCGAGGTCGGCGGCCACCCCGGAGCGGATGCCGGCGATCTCCTCCACCTCGTCGATGAACAGCAACACGCTCTCCAGCTCGGCCAGGTCCGCGAAGGTGTCGCGCAGGGACGCGGCCAGCCCGCCCGCGTCCCCGGCGGCCAGCCGGGAGGGGAAGATCTCCACGAACGGCCACCCCAGCCGGGAGGCGACCGCCTTGGCGAAGCTGGTCTTCCCGGTACCCGGCGGGCCGAAGAGGATCACCGCCTTCGGCGGCCGCACCCCGTACCGCTCGGCCACCATCGGCTCGGCCAGCGGCAGGACGATCCGCCGCTCGATGGCCTGCTTCTCGCGCTCCATGCCGGCCAGGGCGTCCCAGAGCCCGGGGGGCAGCATCCGTCCGCCCAGCTGCGCGAGCAGGCCGGCGTCGCTCGCGGCGAGGTGCTCCACCTTCTCGTAGTAGACCAGGCCGTCGCGGGCCCGGTAGCCGGAGTTGTCCAGGGCCTTGGTCCCGGTCACGCCCGGGGCGAGCAGGGCCCCGATCCGGCGGACCCCCTGGGTGCGCAGCCGCCGCTCCAGCTCGGCGATCAGCGCGCTGCCGATCCCGCGGTTGCGCCACATCTCGGACAGCGCGACCAGGGTGATCCAGGCCCGCTCGCCCTGCCCCTGGGCCACCGCCATGCCGACCGTCTCCTCGCCCACCACCGCGACCACCGCGTGCCCGCCGGTCCGGGCTGCGGCCATCACCTCGGAGATCGGGAACACCGGGGGCGGCGCGTCGGCCTGCCGGTCCTGGTCCCAGAGCTGGATGGCCCGGTCCAGGTCGTCCTCGTGGAAGTCCCGCAATCGCCACGACGGCATCGTCGCCACCCGGCCGGTCCGTCGGCCCGCCTCGACGCCTCCGGCCGCGGCCGCCGAGACCCTGTCCCGCTCCCCCTGCCCCCGTCCCTCATTCTCGACAGCGTCCGAAGGGGTGTCGAACGGGCCGCGGGCGGCGAGCGGTCCCCGGCCGCGGGTCGCCGCCGCTCGGCACCGCGGGGGACGACCGCGCCGCGGTCGCCGTGGCGGCGGGGATCGGGGCGCCGAGCACGGCCGGGCGGGCCGTTCGCGGAGGTGTTCCGGCTGGAGGAACAGGAGTTCGCCGTCCTTGCCGACCCGATGTGGGAGCGGTTCACCGCCGACGGGGACCTCGACCGGTACGCGCGGGACGTGGCGTCCTCCTTCCTGGCCGCCTTCGGACCGTCCCTGGTGATCGGCAAGTTCAACCCGTCGCACGCCGGGCACCACTTCCTGATCCGCAGCGCCGCGGACGCCTGCGCGAAGGTCACCGTGGTCGTGATGGCGGCCGACGTGGAGTCGATCCCGCTGGCCGACCGGGTCGCCTGGATCCGCGCGGCCTGGGCCGCCGACCCGCAGGTCAGGGTGGTCGGCGTGGTGGACAACCTGGAGGTCGACTACGACAGCGAGGAGGTCTGGGCCGGTCATGTCGCCCTGATGCGGCAGGCGGTCGGCGCGGACCCGGTCCCGGTGGACGCCGTGTTCAGCTCCGAGGGCTACGGCGTGGAGCTGGCCCGGCGGTTCGACGCGGCGGCCGTGGTGCTGGACCGGTCCGGGACACCTTCCCGGTCTCCGGCACCGCGGTCCGGGCCGACCCGGCCGCGTACTGGACCGAGTTGGAACCGCCGGTCCGGGGCTGGCTGACCCGGCGGGTGGTCGTCCTGGGGGCCGAGTCCACCGGCACCACCACGCTCTCCCGCGACCTGGCGGCCGCCCTGCGCGCCCGCGGCGGGGTGCACGGCGTCACCGGCCGGGTACCGGAGTTCGGGCGGGAGCTGACGGTGGCCAAGCTCGCCGCCGCCCGGGCGAAGGCCGCCCGGGCCGGCCGGCCGGAACCCTCCGTGTTCGACCTGGAGTGGACGGACGAGGACTTCACCCTCGTCTGCCGGCGGCAGACCGAGGCGGAGGAGCGCGCCGCCCGCGCGGGCGGACCGGTGCTGGTGTGCGACACCGACGCCCTGGCCACCACGGTCTGGCAGGAGCGGTACCGCGTCGCCGTGACGCCCCCGGTCCGGGAGTTCGCGGCGGGCATCCCGCCGCGCGCGCTCTACCGGCTGACCTCGGAGGTCTGCGTGCCGTTCGAGGACGACGGCCTACGGGACGGCGAGCACCTGCGGGCCTGGATGAACGGCCGCTTCCGGGAGGTCCTCACCAAGGCGGAGGTCCCCTGGCGGGAGGTGACCGGCGACCGCTCCGAGCGCCTCGCCACCGCCCTCGCCACCGTCGACCGGCTCCTCGCCGAGGGCATCGCGCTGGCCGACCCCCTGGGCTGACCGGACCGGGACCGGTCGCGGGCCCCACCGGGCCGCTCGCCCCAGGGCGGGCGGCCCGGTGTCAGTGGGGTGCGACAGACTGGCCGGCGGTACCGCGTGCGAACAGGGGACGGAGAGTCATGGCAGCGCCGCTGGACGGGTTGGACGAGATCGCCTGGGCCGAACTGGGCCACGCGTACGGGCCGGCGTCCGACGTGCCGGGGCTGCTGCGGGCCCTGACCTCCGCCGACCCGGCGGAGCGCGAGCGCGCCCTGGACGCGCTGTACGGCGGGGTCCACCACCAGGGAGACGTGTACGACTCCACGCTGGCCTGCCTGCCCTTCCTCTGCGCCCTGGCCTCCGACCCGGCCGTCCCGGACCGCGACCGGCTGCTCGACCTGCTGGACAGCATCGCCACCACCGCCGAGTGGGCCGTGGAGTACGCCGACGGGTCGATACCCGACCCGCAGGCGACGATCGCCGCCTGCACCGAGGAGGACGAGGAACTCCTGGTCGCCCACGCCCTGCTGGCCGGCCGCCAGCTGGCCGAACGGCTGCCCGGGCTCACCCCGCTGCTCGCCGACCCGCTGCCGGAGGTGCGCGGCACGGCGGCCGGCCTGCTGGCCCGCCGGTACCCCGATCCGGCCGGGGCGCTACGGCTGCTGACGGATCGGGCGTCCGCCGAACGGGACACCGGGGTACGGCAGGCGCTCGCCGGGTCGGCGGGCGCGGTCGCCCGGCGGCTCGGCGACCGGGCCGGAGCGGCGGCCGACCTGCTGCTCCGGCTCGCCTCTCCCGAGGAACCGCCGGCCGCGGTCCTGACCGCGCTCGCCGGCCTGGCGCGGCACGCCCCGGACGCCCTGCCGGAGGCGACGGTCGAACGCGCGGCATCCGCGCTGGACCTGGCCCGTGCCGCCGCCACCGCCCCACCACCCGTCGCCGGGCCGGAGCGGCCTGACACCGCCACCATGCTGTCCTACCTGCGCGGACTGCACACGGCGGCGGCCGGGGACGACGTCACGGACGAACGCACCTCCCGCGCCCTCGACTCCCTGCTGACGGCGCTCGGCGACCGGATCGAGGAGCGCCACGCCCTCGTCCTGCACACCCTGCGGCACGGCGATCCGGCCGGCCCGGCCGCCGCCGTCGAGCGGGCGGCCGCCCTGCACAGCGGCTGGCGGGTGCCCGGCGCCGAGCAGACCGCCGAACTGCTCCACGCCCTGCTCACCGGCCCCGACCGGCGAGCCGCCCTGGCCGCCGCCCGCGAACTGCGCGCCTGCCGGCTGCCCCTCTCCGACCGCCTGCTCGACACGGCGGCGGCGCTGGCCTCGACCGGCCCCGCCGAACTCCCCGGCCCCGGCCGCGGGTTCGCCCCGGGCTGGGACGATTGGCGGCAGAGCCTGCCCGGCCAGGCGGCCCTGCTGCTGGTGAGCGCCGGGGACGGACGCGCCGTGGAGGTCCTCGCCCCGCTGCTCGCCGAGTGGGAGGCCCCGCGCGAGCTGGCCCAGTGGTGCGAGCAACTCGGCCCGTACGCCGCCGGTCTGGTGGAGCCGCTGGCACGGCGGGTGGAGGTGCTCGGCGACCGGCTGGCCGCCACCGAGTCCTTCGACGACGCCGGGGTGCGGGAGATGGCCCGTCTGCTCGGAGCCCTGATCGACTGTGGCCTCTCCCGGGTCGGCGACCTCGCCGGCCGGCTGCTGGCGCAGCTCCACGAGCGGCGGGAGGACCACCCGGACACCTTCCGCGCCGCCTGCGACAGCCTGCTCGGCCACCCGGGCGGGCTGGGCCCGCAGGTGGCGGAGGCGGTGCCGCTGCTCCGGCTGCTGGTGGCGGATCCCTCGCCCCGCCTGCGGCTGATGGCGGTGCGGGCGCTCTGGCACGCCGGGGAGGAGGCGGAGCCGCTGCTGCCCGTCCTGGCCGATCTGCTCGCGGACCGCGAAGGGTCGGGGCGGGAGGCCCGGCACCAGGCGCTCGACCTGGCCGCCGGGATGGCGTGGGAGGCCGCGCCGCTGACGGCGGCCCTGGTCGCGTGCCTGGCCGATCCGGAGCAGCGGACGGCCGTCCGCGCCGCCCTCGCCCTGCGCGCGGTGGTCGCCGGCCCGGGGCCGGAGGCGGCGGTGCCGGCCGAGGCGGATGCGCTGCTGACCGCCGTGTGGGCCGGGGCCCGGGAGCTGCGGCCGGTGATCGCGGCCGGTCTGGTCCTCGAACTCCCGGACCCATCCGCGGAGGCCGACCTGGAGCCTGCCGCGGAGGCCGACCTGGAGCGCCGGGGCGCTCCCGGCCTGCCCGCCGGCCTGGCCGGGCTGCTGCGGGCGGAGCTCGCGGAGCGGCGCCGGGTCGGCAACACCGGCAGCGGCGGCGCCCGGATGCGCTACGACTGCGCCACGGACGAGCAACTCCGCACCGACTGCCACAGGTTGCTGGACGCCGCCCGCGACTGAGCGTGGGGGCAACAGCGCGGGGCGGAGGCGGTCAGGGGATCGCCCCGTCCTCGGGCAGCCCGCGGGCGTACCGGGCGAGGCTGCGGGCCCGGGCGGGCGGGAGTTCCGCGAGGGCCCGCGGCGCCCCAGGTGTCGGTGTCGGCCCAGGTGTCGGAGAGGGCGGCCAGGGCCGGTCGCCCGGCCCGGGTGGCGCCGGCGGCCTGCAGGTCGCGGCCCGGAGTCGGGTGAGGGCGAGGGCGGTGGTGAGGCCGAGTTGCGGGACGCCGGGTCCCCACGGGTGTGAGGGTCAGGCCCAGGGCAGTGCCGCGCGGGTCCGCCAGTAGGCCTCGGCGGGTTCGGCCGCCGTCGCGAGTTCGGCCAGGTCGTCGGCGCTGAGGCGGAGTTCGGCGGCGGTGAGGTTGGAGGCGAGCTGCTCGGCGGTCGCGGCACCGGAGAGCACCAGGTCCGCCCAGGGCTGGGCGGCCACCGCGGCGAGGGCCACGGCGTCACGGGTGGCGCCGGTGCGGGCGGCGACCGCGCGCAGGGCGGCGGTGTCCGGGCCGGTGGCGTTGCGGTCGGCGAGCCGGCCGTTGGCCATGCCCTCCTTGACCACCACCAGCCAGCCGGCGGCGTGGGCCTCGGCGAGCGCCGCTCCCGCCGAGGGCTCCAGCATGTTCCAGGTCGACTGGACGCCGGCGAAAAGCGGACGGCCGTCCACCGTCACCTCCAGTGCGGCGCGGACGGTGTCGCCCTGGGCCGGGCCGCTGGTGGACAGGCCGACCCGGACGCCCTCGGCGGCCAGCCCCGCCAGCCGGGCGTGCAGGGCGGGATCGGTGAGCGCCGGGCTGTCCGGGGTGACCGAGTGCACCAGGTAGACGTCCAGCTTCGGGCCGAGCAGCGCCCGGGTCTCCCGGATCTGACGGTCGAACACCGCGACGGAGTGCTCCTTGACCTCGTGCGCGGACACGCCGGAGGCCTGCCAGTCGGCGGTGTAGGTGTAGCCCCACTTGCTGCCCACCACCACCTGGCCGGCCGCCTCCGGGTGCGCCGCGAGCCAGTCGGCGAGGAACTCCTCGGCCCGCCCGTACGAGCGGGCGGTGTCGAAGTACCGCACGCCGGCGGCGTAGGCGGCGTCCAGCAGCGCATGGGTCCGCGCCCGCAGGGCGGAAACGGTCCGGTCGGCGGGGAGGTCGAGGTCGCGGCCGAGGGTGATGTAGCCGGGCCGGCCGACGGCGGCCGTCCCCAGGCCGAACCGCGCGAGCGGCGGGCTGACGGCGGATCCGGTGGCGGGTGCGGCCGGCATGGCGGGAGTCCCTTCGGTGGTTCGGGCGGACGGGTCGGTGCGTCCCGTCCGCCCGATGACCCTATCCACCGCACCCTGCCGCGGCCGTTACCGGATCCGGCGACGCCGTCCACCGGACCTGCCACGACCTGCACGCGGTGTCGCGAACTCCTGCACGCGACGAACACCATCTCGGGGGTGGCGGGCCCTAGATTCCTCGCAGGTCGATCCCCGGTCCACCCCCACGGTCCGGGGCTCGTCGGCAGGTCGGGCGACCCCGGGCCGGGCGGTCGTCCCGGGGTCACTCCTCCCCGGGGAAGCGCCCCCAGGCCGACTGGCGGGTGATGCCCAGGGCCTCGCGGATCCTCGCCGATCCGGGCTCGGGTGACGCCGCGGCGCCGCACCTCCATGACCCAGGTCCGCAGGTCGGCCTCGACCCTGCTCGGCGACCGCGGCGACCGAGGCGGGCCGCCGGAGCGCGGGGATTCCTCAGACCCGGGCCACCAGGGCGTAGCGCTCGTCGTCGACCGGGCCGCCCCACAGGTCGGGGTCGCCGGCCAGGGGGTCGATCCGCAGGTCGGCGACCAGGGGTCGGACGGCGGCGGCCAGCTCCTCGGCACGGATCCCGCCGTTCCAGGGCAGGCGGTCCGCCCCGGCGACGTACGGGGTGTCGCGCTGGCTGGCCTGCCGCCAGCGGCCCTCGACCAGGACCAGGCGGCCGCCGGGGCGCAGCCGGGAGACCCACTGGCGCAGGGCGGCCTCGGGGTCGGGCAGCGTCCAGAGCAGGTGGCGGGAGAGCACGACGTCGAAGGTGTCCTCGCCGGTCGGCGGGGCGCCCGCGTCGCCGTGGAGGAAGCGGCCGGGCAGCCCGGCGGCGGCCAGCTTGCGCCGGGCCCGGTCGACCATGCGGGGTGCCAGGTCGACGCCGGTGACCCGGTGGCCGGCCTCGGCCAGCAGCAGGGAGAGGGAGCCGGTGCCGCAGCCGGCGTCCAGCACCTCCGCCGGACCGGGCGGCAGCCAGCCGGCCAGGGCCCGCGCCCAGGCGGCGCGGGTCCGTTCCTCCCCCAGGCCGTGATCGGGCTCCTCGTCGAAGGAGTCCGCGGCGGTGTCCCAGTAGTCGGCCACGGCGGCCAGCTGATCGCTCATGGCGGCATCCTCGCACCCGCCACCGACAGTGGGGCTCCCTCCCGGGTCGCCTCCGGCGGGGCCCCGGCGGTGGACTCGGTCAGGGTCGAGCAGCTGGTCTGATCCCCCCGGATCCCCCCGGACCCCGCGGCTCGCTGCCTCCACCCCGCCCCCGGGCTCACGCCGGCTGCAGGTCGTCCGGGTCGGCCTCCCATTCGATGCCGCCGCCGTGCGGGCGGACGAAGACGCGGCGGCGCAGCAGCTTGCCCGTCTCGCTGTCGTGCTCGACCAGTTGGCCGGCGATGGTGCCGGTCCGGCCGTCCCGCCGGTGGCGGACCGCCCTGCCCTGGTCCGGATGCTGCGGGCTGCCCACCCGGACGCCCATCGGCATGGCTCGACCACCCTCCCCTGTCCCCGCTCCGCCGCGGGGATCCACCGAGATCGTGCCCGCCGGTCGACGGGCACGCGACGCTCTTCACCGGACGCTTGCAACCCGAGAGATTCCTGGGAAGTGCGCCCCTGTGTCCCAACGAGCGCCGGGCGCAACGGTTGTGCGCCACTCGGGGGACGTGGTGCGCGGGTGGTGGAAGCGGCGCGCGCGGCCGGCGGGAAGGACGGAGCCGCCCGCCGGCGGTGGGGCTCCGGCGGGCGGTTCCGTCGCGGTCGACGGGCAGGGGTCGGACGACAGGGGTCGGACGACAGAGGTCAAGCGGCAGGGGTCAGTACGCCACGGTGAAGCGGCGGCGGAGGAAGGCGCCCTCCTCGATCGCGTCCACCACGGCGCAGGCGAAGTCGCCGACGCTGATCCGGCTGACGCCCTCGGCGTCGGTGAGCGGGGTGTCGCGGGCCTCGGCGCGGTAGCTGCCGGTCGGTTCGCCGGGGACGAGGTACATCGGCGGCGGGCTGACGTAGGACCAGTCGACGGTGGTGTCCGCCGCCCGGAGGACGTCGAGCGCCTCGGCCTGGTCGCGCGCGGTCTCCAGGTACTGCGGCGGGAAGTCCGGCGCGTCGACGAACCGGCGGCCGGGCGCGGATTCCAGGCTGCCGCCCCCGCCGACGAAGACCAGGCGGTTCACCCCGGCCTCGGGCAGCGCCTCCAGCAGGGCGGCCGCGGCCCGGGGCACCAGCCGGTCGCCGCCCTTGAGCGAGGCGACCACGGCGTCCTGGCCCGTGACGGCGCCGGCCAGCGCGGCCGGGTCGGCGGCGTCGGCGTCGGCCCGGCCGAGCCGGGTGACCAGGTGGCCGCGGGCGGCCGCCTCCCGGGCCACCGCGCCGCCGAGGTTGCCGCTCGCGCCGAGCACGGCGATCCGCAGCGGGGGGCGCTCCACGGGGAGCGCGTCGAGGAACTCCGCGATCAGCGGGGCGATCTCGGGCAGGCACTCCTCCAGGGCGAAGTGGCCGGTCCCGAACAGGTGGATCCGCGCCTCGGGCACGTCCCGGAGGTAGGCGTGGGCGCCGGCCTCCAGGAAGAACGCGTCGTTGGTGCCCCAGAGCACCAGCGTCGGCGGGCGGTGCTCGCGCAGCCACCGCTGCCACTGCGGGTACAGCGCGACGTTGGAGTGGTAGTCGAGGGCCAGCGCCGTCTGGGCCTCCCGGCGGCCGGGGAGGTCCAGGAAGTGCTGGTCGAGGGTCCAGCCGT
The DNA here is from genome assembly GCF_040571325.1 of Kitasatospora sp. HUAS MG31. GTDB lineage: Bacteria > Actinomycetota > Actinomycetes > Streptomycetales > Streptomycetaceae > Kitasatospora > Kitasatospora camelliae. Next base: position 561,193 of record NZ_CP159872.1, read on the forward strand.
CCGGGGCGACCAGGGCGGGGTCGGTGGTGCCGTCCTCGTACTGACCGCGGGTCACCGGCAGGGTGAACAGCGGCTGCACGGCCTCCTCCGCGCCCGGCACACCGGGCCGGTTGGCGATGGCGCCCAGGGCCAGCTCGGACAGGCCCTCCTGGTACGCGTTGGAGTTCTGCACGATCAGGCCGGCGATCCGCTCCGGGTTCCGGGTGGCCAGCCGGAAGCCCACCGGGCCGCCGAAGTCGAAGGCGTAGAGCGTGAACCGGGCCAGCCCGAGGGCGCGGACGAACCCCTCGGTCACCTCGGCGAGCGCGTCGAAGGAGTACCGGAAGCCCTCCGGGGCCTCGGTGTGGCCGAAGCCCGGGTAGTCGGGCGCGACCAGGTGGTACCGGGTGCCGAGCGCGTCGATCAGCCGGCGGTACTGGTGCGAGGCGGACGGGAAGCCGTGCAGGAGGAGCAGGGTCGGCGCGTCCTTCGGGCCGGCCTCCCGGTAGAAGACGCGGACGCCGTCCACCTCGACGAACCGGTGTTCCACGCGGGGAATGTCCATGGGTCTGCCTTTCCTGGCCGGTACCTGGCCCGGCGGCTGATGCCGGGCCACGGGACAGCTCGTCGGCCGGGCCTCCGGCCGGGGGCACGGCTGCGCGCGGCACCGCGCCCACCCCCCGAGCCAAGACCGCCCGGCCTAATGCAGGTCGAACTGCATTAGTCTTGATCCTGGCAAAGACGCCCCCCTTAATGCAAGAGGATTGGCATTTGGACGGCACCGCTTCCCCCGCACTCCCGGACCCGCCCTCTCCCGCGGGCCCGCCCCCAGGCCCGGCCGCCGACCACGCCGCCGGCTCGCCCGCACCGGGCACCCGGCGCCCCGGGGGCCGGACCGCCCGTACCCGCAGCGCCGTCCTGGAGGCCACCCTCGCCGAGCTGGTCGAGACCGGCTACGCGGACACCCGGATCGACCGGATCGCGGCCCGCGCCGGGGTGGCCGCCACCACCGTCTACCGGCGCTGGGGCAACCTGGAGGGCATCGTGGTCGACCTCGCCGACGAGCTCGCGGTGACCATCAGCCTCGGCGGCTCGGCCGGCCTGGAGGAGGACCTGCGGACGGTGGCCCGCGCGGTGGTCGCACTCCACGGGGACCCGGCGCACCGGGCCTGGCTCCAGGTCATGGTCTCCGCGGCGGTCCGCTCCCCCGAGGCGCGCGACGCGCTCTCCTCGGTCCTCGCCCACCGCCGGGACATCACCTCCGTCGCCGTCCGGGAGGCCGTCGCCCGCGGCGAGGTACCGGCCGGCACCGACCCGCACGAGGTCATCCGCGCCACCGTCGCGCCCCTCTACCTCCGGATGTACATCACCGGCGAACCCGTCGGCCCCGCCGACGCCGACCGCGCCGCGGCCGCCGCCGCCCTCGCGGCCCGCGCGGGGTTGTACGTCCTCCCGCCCGCATAGGTTCCTCACGGGCCGCGGGGTGGACGTTCAGACCGCCTGCGCCCACCCCGACACCGTGAAGCGGCTGCCGTCCCGCTGGACGCGGGCCGCGCCGGCCCCGCCGAAATGCGCCGGGACGACCAGTTCCCGCTGGTCCGCCGCCCGCTCCAGGATCCGCCGGCGGCTGGCCGCGGCCTGCTCCGGGTCCTCGCAGAAGCAGCTGTTGCAGCCGGGTTCGAGGATCTGCACCGGGCTGTGCAGCAGGTCGCCGACGAACACCGCCCGCTCGCCGCGCGACTCCAGCCGCAGCACGGAGGAGCCCGGGGTGTGGCCGGGGGCGGCCTCCAGCACCAGGTTGCCGTCGATCCGGTACTCGCCGTCCCAGAGCTCCGACAGCCCGGCCCGGTGCACCGGCTCGACGCTGTCGGTGTAGAGGAACCGCTCGTGCTCCCGCCGCAGTCGCTGCGCCGCGTCGACCGGCGCGGGACGGCGGTGGGCCTGCGCCGGGTCGAGGCGGGCGTCGTCGGCGGCGGGGATCAGGTAGCGGGCGTTGGGGAACATCGGCACCCAGTTCCCGTCCTGTGCCACGGTGTTCCAGCCGACGTGGTCGGCGTGCAGGTGGGTGTTGACCACCACGTCCACCTCCTCCGGGTGGACGCCGGCGGCCGCGAGCCGGTCCGGGAAGTCCGTCCACATGTCGTCGAACCGCGGGGTGGCCGGACGCTGCCGGCCGTTCCCGACTCCGGTGTCGACCAGGACGGTCCGGCCCTCGCTGCGCACCACCCAGGTCTGCAGCGCGGCCACGTACCGGTCGCCCTCGCGGTCCCAGAACTCGGGGGCCAGCCAGTCCCCGTTGCGCTTCCACACCTCCTCCCCCACCCCGGGCACGACGGCCCGGGTCGGGGCGACCGGCCCCTGCCACTCCACGACCCTGGTGATCTCGACGTCCCCCAGCACGATGCGCTGCACCGGTTCCTCCGTGTTCCGTTCCCGACGGCTCGACACCCGCGGTCGGCCGTTCCCCACGGGAACGATCCTAGGAAGGCCGCGATGAGCGTTTCCATGCTCCAGGGCCTCGATCCGATACGCGAACGTCTCACCTCCCCTCGGGTCGGCGTGCTCGGTGGTGCTCGGTACGCTCATGACCGTGGACGTGCTGAGTGACGCGATCGCCGCGGTCCGGGTGGGCCGCCCCTCCTCCAACCGGCTTCGCGTGAGCGGGAGTTGGTCGAGCCGGTTCGCCGAGTACGACGGGGCGGGCTTCCATGTCGTGCTGGCCGGCGGGTGCTGGCTGCTGCCCGACGGCGGTCCGGCGGTCACCCTCGGCCCCGGGGACGCGGTGCTGCTGCCGCGCGGCACCGGCCATGTGCTGGCCGACAGCCCGGTCGACGCCCGGACCGCGGCGGCGGCCGTCCCGTTCGAGCGGTGGCGCGACGACCACCTCGGCCGGCCCGACCGCCCGGAGCCGCCGGCCGGCGCCCCGGGGACCGCCGAGTTGCTGTGCGGCAAGTACCGGCTCGACCACAGCCGCGCCCACCCGCTGCTCACCGAACTCCCCGACGTGGTCCACCTGCCCGGCCGGGCGGGCGGCCATCCCGAACTGCGCGCGGCCATCGACCTCCTCGGCCGGGAGGTGGGCGAGCCGGGAGCCGGGTCCGGGGTGGTGGTGCCGGGACTGCTGGACGTGCTGCTGGTCTACCTGGTGCGGGCGTGGACCCGGGACAACGCCTCGGCGCCGGGCGCCGGTTGGCCGGCCGCCCTGAACGACCCGGTGGTCACCGCGGCCCTGCGCGCCCTGCACGAGGACCCGGCCCGGCCGTGGACCAACGAGCGGCTCGCCGCCGAGGTGGGCGTGGCCCGGGCGACGCTGGCCCGCCGGTTCACCGCACTGGTCGGCCGTCCGCCGATGGCGTACCTGACCTGGTGGCGGATGACCCGGGCCGCCACCCTGCTGCGCGGCACCCGGGCACCCCTGGAGTCGATCGCCGCCCAGGTCGGCTACGGCTCGCCGTACGCCCTCTCACACGCCTTCAGCCGGGAACTCGGGGTCACCCCCGGCCGCTACCGCACCGCCGCGACCGCCCGGTAGGCCGCCGGTCGGCCGCCGGTCGGCCGCCGGTCGGCCGCTCACCAGGCCGCTCACCAGGTCGCCCGGTCCCGCGTCGAAACGGGCAGGATCCGGGGTCCACGCGGGTACGGCCGAGTGGGTACGGGCACCGGCGGGCGTCGACGGACCCGGCCGTCGACCGAGCGGAGGCCGCCGCTCGACCGGCGATCCGGTGTCAGCGGACGGGCCCGCCGGACGGGTTCGGCAGATCCCGGCGGGTGGGTCCGGGGTACGGCGCTCAACTACGCTACCTGGCATGACTTCCTCAGAGGCGGCCCCCGGGCGGGGCACGGCGGTGGTGATCGGCGGCGGCTTGGCCGGAACGCTGGCGGCGTGGGCACTGCGCGGCCACGCCGAACGCATCGTGGTGGTGGAGCGCGACCGCTACCCGGACGGGCCGGTGTTCCGCTCGGGCCTGCCGCAGGGCCGGCACGCCCACCTGATCCTGGAGGCCGGGCACCGGGTCCTGGAGGAGCTGATGCCCGGCACCCGGCAGGAGTTGCTGGACGCGGGCGCCGTCCGGGTCCCCGTTTCGGGTGATCTCCGCTGGCTCAGCTCGGCCGGCTGGATGGCCGAGTACGACGCCGAACTCGCCTTCCTCTCCTGCACCCGCCCGGTGCTGGACACCGTGGTGCTGGACCGGGTCCGCGCCGAGCCCTCCATCGAGTTCCTGGAGGGCACCGAGGTGGTCGGCCTGCTCGGCGGCCCCGGCACGGTGACCGGGGTCCGGGTCCGCGAGCGCGGCAGCGGTGCCGACAAGGGGGAAGTCCGTGACCTGGCGGCCGAGTTGGTCGTCGACGCCTCGGGCCGCTCCACCGCGATGGCCGAGTGGCTGCGGGAGCTCGGCTGCCCGGCGGTGCCCGAGGAGCGGGTGGACGCCGGCGCCGCGTACAGCTCCCGGCTGTTCCACCGGCCGGCCGGCGCGGACCTCGGCTGCTCGGCCATCTACCTGCAGACCAAGGCCCCGGAGGCGCCGTACCTGGGCGTGCTGCTGCCGGTCGAGGGCGACCGCTGGATCGTCAGCCTCGCCGGGATGCGAGGCGCCGAGCCGGAGCCCGGCGAGGCCGGGTTCGCCAAGCACCTGGGCATGCTGCGCGACCCCAGCATCCGGAAGGCGCTGGCCGGGGCCGAACCGGCCGGTGAGGTCCGCGGGTTCGTGCCCGGCCCGGGCGTGCGGCGCCGTTACGAGCGCCACAGCCCGGACGGCCTGGTGGTGGTCGGCGACGCCCACTGCACCTTCAACCCGGTGTACGGGCAGGGCATCACCGTCGCGGTGTTCGCCGCCCGGGAGCTGCGCCGCGTCGCCGAGCGCACCGGCGGCATCGGCCACGCCACCGCGCGGGCGGCACGCCGGGCGGTGGCGGCGGTGTCCAAGAACCCGTGGGCGATGTCCTGCACCGAGGACGTCCGCTTCGACGCCACCACCGGCGGGCCCTCCGGCGTCCTGCTGCGCGCCCAGCACCGCTTCCTGGACCGGGTGTTGGCCGCCTCCTCGCACAACCCGGCGGTCACCGCGGTCTTCCACGAGGTGATGTCCCTGGTGACCCCGCCGACGGCGCTGTTCCGGCCGGCGGTCCTCGCCGCGGCGCTTCGCAGCCGCTGACCTGCCGCTGACCCGCTGTCGACCTGCCGCCGCTCGGCCCCGGATGGGCCGAGCGGCCGGCCGCGGGACGGCTCCGCACGCCGCGGGATCACCTCCCGGGTGCGGCCCGGACCGAGGCGAGGGTCACCCGGGCGCCGGCCGAGCCCACCACCAGCCCGGCGGAGAGCGCCAGCAGGATCAGTCCGAGCCCGACCGAGGTCCAGCCCTCGCGGGTGAGGTTGTCGCGCTGCTCCTCGTAGCCGGTGTCCGAGGGCTCGGGCATGCCGTCGGTGGCGACCCCGGTGATCCGGGCCCGGCAGACGTCCCCCGGAGCCATCAACGCGCCGTGGCAGCGCGGAACGTCCGTGTGCAGCTTGGTGATCCCGGACAGCACCAGGCTGCCGCCGCCGAACAGCAGCACCACCAGGAAGACCGCCCCCGCGACGGTGGCGAACCGGCCGCCGGCCGGGTGGTGGAGCCGGTTCGCCGCCCGCCGGGCGGCCTCCGCCGGCGCGGTGTCCGGCGCGATCTCGTACACCGTCCAGCTGCGCCGGCGCAGCCTCACCCCCGCCACGCCGTACGGCGCTTCGCGCAGGCGCCGGGCGGCGCAGCTGTACCAGCGGCTCTTCGCGGCCCGCCGGTCGAGGTGGAGCTGCAAGGCTGCGCGGGCCTCCTCGACCGTGGCGTACGTCTGATCCGAGAACCCGAGCCGGACGCCCCCGGGCCGGGTCCGGTCGGTGGTCGCCTCCAGCCATCCCCATCGCTTCCGCACCGTCAACTCCCCCTCCGCGCACGGTGACGGCCGGACGGCCGACATGTCCACTATGCCTCGGAAGTCCGACGTTCCCACCTGCTTTCCCACCCGGGGTTCCGGGCTGCGGCGGGCCGTCCCCGGCTGATCCGGGCCGCGCGGCGGCGGAACCTGGAGCGTGTGCGAAACGTGTTCTCCGGTGAGGTGTGTGTGCACGTCCTCCACCCCGGCGATGGTGGTGGCCGGGCGGGCCGCACGGCTCGGCGCCCAGGACCGGCCTGGCGCGAGGGATCCGTGGGGAGAGCCTGTGATCGTCTGGGTGAACGGCGCGTTCGGCAGCGGGAAGTCCACGCTGGTGGAGGAACTCCGCCCACGCTGGCCTCAGGCCCTGGTGCTCGACCCGGAGATGGTCGGGTTCGTCCTGCGGACGATCGTGGACGTGCCCACCGGCGACTTCCAGGACCTGCGGCTGTGGCGCCGCCAGGTGGCCGCGATGGCGATCGGCCTGGTGGAGGAGTACGACCGGCCGCTGCTGGTGCCGATGACCCTGGTCAATCCGGAGTACCTCGGTGAGGTGTTCGACGCCCTGCGGGAGGAGGGGATCGAGGTGCACCACTTCTTCCTGAAGGTGCCGGAGGAGGTCCTCCACGCCCGCATCGACGGGCGGAGCTTCACTCCGGACGATCCCGCCCAGGACGAGCAGGTCCGCACCTGGTGCAAGTCCAAGCTGGCGGCCTGCCTCGCCGCGGTGGACACGCTGCCCCCGGACACGGTCCTGCTCGACGGCGAGTCGACGCCCGAGGAGTTGGCCGCCACGGTCCTCGCCCGGGTCGGCGTGACCGAGACGGCGACCGAGACGGCGGGGGCGGCCGGGGCGGACGACACACCGTAGCGCCGGAGCGCGACGGGCCGGACGTGGCGGCGCCGGGCATGACGAGGCCGGGCGGGCCGCACCGGGGTGGCGGCCCGCCCGGCCGGTGGCCGTCGGGGCGACGGGGGTTACGCCCCGACGACGATCAGGGGCAGTGCTTCCAGGCCAGGTGGTAGATGGTGTTGATGTCGCCGTCGGTGGAGTCCATGGTCATGAAGCTGGTGGTCTTGGCGGTGTCGGAGGTTCCGGCGTTGACCCGCAGTTCGGTGTTGATGTTGAAGTTGCGCTGCTCGCCGCAGGGCGCCCAGACCAGCGCGGCGACCGACACGGAGTCGGTGGCCTGCCAGCTGTCGTCGTACGGGCCGTTGAACTGGTGGCTGAGCGTGTCGGTCTGAGCGGAGCCCTGGAAGTAGTAGTTGGCCCGCTGGACGGCCTTGGCGCCCTTCTCCAGGTGGGCGAAGCCGCGGTAGTCGGCGGAGGCGATGGCGTAGGTGAACCCCTGCGGCACGTGCACCCGCAGGTTGAGCTGGCAGTTCTTGCGGAAGTCGGTGGGCTTGGAGCCGACGCCGACCTGGGCCAGGTACTGGCTGTACGTCACGGTGAAGGCGGTGTTGTCCGGGGCGACGGCCACCGCGGCGGTGCCGGCCGGACAGCCGGAGCCGTTGACGGTCGCCACATCGATGACGATCTTGTCCGGCGGCGGGTTGTCCGGCAGGGCCGCACTACTCTGGGTGACCGTGGCACCGAGCAGCGACACGGCCATTCCGGCAACGGTCAGTACGCGTGCGATCATGGGCACTTCCTTCCATTCGTCCACCAACTCCCGCGCCACGACGGCCTGGTGAACCATCGCGGCGCAGCTGGGCGTGTACATGACAACACGTCATCCACACGACGTCCAGCGATCCGCGACGAGCGGTCCGACCTCGTCCGTTTACGGGGCGTGAGGGGAGCGAGGGCCTCCCGGAGCGCGCGGGACGGGCCGCGACCGGTGGTACTGACGGTGCGGCGGACGGGCCGATCCGGCCGCCCGCCGGAAGGTCGGGCCCTCAGCCCGCGGCCGACTCCTCGGCGGGCCGGGCCAGTTCCGCCAGGTGGGCCTCCATCGCCCGGGCGCACTCCGCCGCGGACAGCACCTCGGGGTGCAGCACCCCGCTCAGCCCCAGCCCGTCCAGCAGCGCCGCCAGCCGCTGGGTCTCCAGCTCCAGGTCGAGCCCCTCCCGCAGGGTGCCGACGGCGTCCAGCCGGGCCAGCACACGGCGCACCAGCAGCCGTTCACCCTCCGCCGCCGCGCGGGACAGGTCGCGGAAGGCGGGGTCGGTCCGGGCGGCCGTGTGGAAGTCCAGGAAGACGATCACCTCGGCACGCCGCTGCTCGTCCAGCGGCAGCAGCTCGGCGAGCAGGCCGGCGGCGAGCGCGAGCTGCTCGGACCGGGGGCGGGCGGCCAGGTCGCCGATCCCCTCGACCCGCGCGACCAGGCGGGCGCCGACCCGGTCGAGCATGGACTGCATCGCGAACCGCATCAGCTCCTGCTGGCCGGCGAAGTAGTGCCGCAGCGAACCGATGTTGAGGTCCGCCTCGGCGGCGACGGTCCGCAGCGAGGTGCGCTGGAGGCCCTCGCGGACGACCACCCGGAACAGCGCGTCGACCACGGTTCGGCGGCGGGCGCCCGGATCCACGTACTTCGGCATGGGGCCCTTTTTATCACGGCCGTGATACAAAGGATTTATCACAGGTGTGACATAACGCTTGGAGGCTCTCCCGTGGAGACCGTGCTCAACCTTCTGCTCCTCCGGTTCGCCCTGGTCGCGGCGGGTCTGGTGGTGCTGGCGCTGGTCGTCTTCGCCGTCGCGCTGACCCTGCGGCGCCGGGGCCGCCTGGACGACCTGCGCCGGTACGCCGACCCGGTGGTGAGGGCCGGCCTGCGGGCCGTGGTCCGCCGCGTCGAGGGCGGCCGGACCGCCTCGCCGCGCCGCCCGGGCGGCCTCCGGTGACCCCCGGCCCGATGACCCCCGGACCGGCGGCCGCCACCCTCGCGGCGGAGTCCTCCGAGCTGCTCCAGCACCTGCTGCTGGACCGGGCACTCAAGGTCGGCATCGTGCTGCTGGCGCTGGCCGTGCTGGCCGTGGGCCTGGCGGTGATCTGGCGCCGGACGGGACGCGGCGGCAGGTGAGCGTTCGACCGGTCACCCCCACTGCTCCCGGCCGGCTGCCCGGCGCACACCACCGGCGCACCGGCTGCTCCTCGCTCCCCTGGATGACGGGCTCATGTCGGAGTACGTTCCGTTCACAGACCGGTAGTTGACGAATGATCACGTCGGGAGGGGTCGACGGTGGCCGGATCGGTTCGGGACGTCGTGGTGGATGTGGTGACCCAGCTGGCACCGGAGGAGCTGCCCCTGCTCCGGGGGCTGGACGGGATGCCCGCCGAGAAGGTGGTGGAGCTGTTCGGGCGCCGCCGGCGGGGAGAGCCGCTCGGGTTCGGACTGGCCGAGGCCGCCGCACTGGTGACACCGGTGGTGTGGATGGCGGTGGACGAGGCGTGCCGGGCCGCGGTCGGTGCCGGGGTGGAGCGGGCGGGCCGCGGTTTCCGGCGGCTCTGGCGCCGCGGAGGCGGACGCGGGCACGCCCGGCCCGCGGTGGAGCCGCCCGTACCGCCGCTGGACGCCCGGCAGTTGGCCGCCGTCCACGCTCGGGTGCACGCGGGAGCCCGCGAGGCCGGGCTCGACGAGTCGGCGGCCGGCGCCCTCGCGGACTGCGTGGTGGCCCGGCTGGCCACCGACCCGAGCCCTACCACGACACCGGCCACGCCCAACCCCCCGGCCACGCCCGCCCGCACCACGGACCCCGCCCCCGAGCCCGACACCGCTCAGGGCGGGGCGCCGTCGGCATGACCACCCCCACCACGCCGCCGTCGCCGCCGCCCGTCCCGCCCCGCCCCCCGGAGCCGCCCGGCTGTGAGCCCCCGCCGGCCCTCGACCTGAGGGTGCTGCCCGCCGGGACCACGCTGCGGTTCGGCCTGCTGCTGCTGGCCATGGTCACGACCAGCCATCACATGCTGTCGACCCTGCTGGAGCTGGCCCGCAGGGGCAGGGCGGCGGAGTACGCCTGCCGACTGGCCGCCGGATTCGACCCGGACGGGGACTTCCTGGCGCAGTTGGGGGTCGACCCGGCGGCGGACCCGGCTCTGCGCGCCTGTCTGGCGGCCGTTCCGGGCGATCCCCGGTGGCCGGTTCCCGTCGCGACGGCGCTGGTGCTGGTCGCCGCCGCCGTGCTGTACCTGCTGCTGCCCCGCTGGCGCCGGCGCTCCCGCCGACTGGTGCCCGTGGACGGGGAGTTGCGGGCCGAGCTGCTGCGGCTGGCCGAGCAGGCCCGGCTGCCCGAGGCACCGGAGTTCGTGGTGGACCCGGGCCGGCTCGTTCCGGGCGCGGTGGTGTTCGGCCACGCGCGGCGCCGGACGGTGTGCCTGTACGCGGGGCTGCTGGTCACCCGGCGGACCGATCCGGCCGGGTTCCGGGCGGTGCTGCTCCACGAGTTCGCGCACATCCGCAACCGGGACGTGGACCTCGGGTACGCGGTCACCGCGCTGTGGCGGGTGTTCGCGCTGCTGGTGGCGCTGCCGTTCGTGGTGATGGTCGCCGGGACGCTGGTGGGCGCGGAGTTCGGGCTGTTCGTCGGCGCCGACCGGGTGTTCTGGCCGGCCGCGCGGGCGCCGCTGGTGAAGCAGACGGACACCGCGCTCGGGATGGGGCTGCTGGTGGTGCTGGCCCGGGCCGACACCCTGCGCCATCGCGAGCTGTACGCGGACGCCGATGCCGTCGCCCTGGGCGCGGACCGGCGGGTGTGGGACGTCCGCGACCCGGTGGGTACGGCCGCCCGGCTCGGCCGCCCCTGGCGGTCCCATCCGACCTGGGCGCAGCGGCGTCGTGCGCTGGACGATCCGGCGGCGCTGTTCACGCTGGCGCCGTTGCAGACGTTCCTGGTGGGAGCGGCGGGCGTGGCCGTCGCCCTGTTGCTGCCCCCGTTCGCCGGCGGGACGGGCGGGATGTGGCTGGCCGCCCTGCCGACGGCCCTGGTCCTCGGGGTGGCGGCCTGGCGGTCGGCGGCGTACGCGGCGCACCGGGGGACGGCCGCGCCGGGCGGGCTGCGGGCGGGGCTGTGGCTGGGCGCCGGTCTCGTGGCCGGCGAGCTGGTCGTGGACATCACCGCCGGTGGCGGCTGGTTCCCGGAGCACCCGCTCGCCCTGCTCGTGCTGCCGCTGGGCGCGCTGGCGTACGTCCCGTGGCTGGTGCAGTGCGCCCGGCTGGGGCTGGGGCGCGGGCGGGCCGTGACGGTGGCCGCGCTGGCGGGTGCGGTGCTGGTGGCGGCGGCCGGGCTCGTCTGGTGGTCGGGCGGCGGACACCTGTACACCGCCGGGGACTTCCTGGTGCGGGGCGGGATGCGGGAGTTGCTGGCGGAGCGGTTCCCCGGTGGATGGGACGGGCACCGGGCCGAACTGGACTGGATCGCCGCCGTGATGCCGCGGCTCGGTGTGGACGGGGGCTCCGTGGCGTTCGTGGCGGCCGCGGGGGTCCTGTGGGCGCTGCCGTACCTGCTGTGGCTGGCCGGCGGGCACGAGGGGCTCGGTCGGACGCTGCGCCGCGGGTTGCTGGGCGGCGCCCTGTGCGTGGTGGGGCTGCTGGCGGTCAAGGCGACGCTCCACACGGGCCGGCCGCCGCTCGGCGAGCGCGGGACCGGGTTCGCGCTGCGGTACGTGTCGTGGCTGACGGTCGCGCTCTGGGGCGGAGTGGTGGTCACGGCGGCGGTCACCGCCCTGGCCTCCCGGCGGCTCTGGCTGGTCAGGGCCCTGGTGGCGGCGGGGGTCGCCCAGGCGTGCGGGCTGGTGGCGGCGTTCCTGCTGATGTCGGTGGACGGCTGCCTCGGGCCGTTCCGGACCATGGGCGACAGCTGTCTGTGGGTGCCGGAGGGCAGTTGGCCGGTGGTGCAGGTGCTGGCCGGTCCGGTGCTGCCGGCGCTGTTCGGGGCGGCGATGGCCGCCGCGCTGGTGCGGCTGCCTCTGGCGTTCGGCGGCCGGGACGGGGAACTCCCGCAGGGCGGCCGGGTGGCCCGGTCCGGTGTCCGCCGGGCGGTGCTGGTGGGGGTCCTGGTCGGGGCGCTGGCCCTCGGGCCCACCGCCGTACGGGCGCTGCCGGTGGGTTCGGGCGGCGGTCCGCTGCTCCCGCCGGCCGAGCGCCCGGCGGACGCCCGGTCCGAACGGGTCCGGGTCTTCCAGCTGTTGATGTGGTACCGGGTCGGCGGGCAGCAGGACACCCTCGCTCTCATCGAGGGGTACCAGGCCTTCGCCGCCGAGTTCCGGGAGCTCGAACGGGTGGTCGCGGAGCACCCCGACGACGAGTCGGTGCGGTTCGACGGCGGCCGCTTCGGCGCGGCGTGCACCACGCTCCACCGGGCCGCCGAGACCGCCCTGGGGCACCTCCACATCCCTGACTCCGGTCTGGACGGGCCCTGGCAGGCCGCCCTGGAACGCACCCGTCGGGCCGGTCACCACTGTGCGGAGGTCATGGGACCCGACCATGTGGAGCAGCCGGGCGAGGCCGACGCCGTCCTGGAGGAGATGGTCGGCACCTTCCACCCGACTCTGGACGCCATCCAGTCCGTGGTGGAGCGGGTCAGCACGGACGGGCCGCGCTACTGGCCGGGTGTCGTCCGGGTCACGGACCCGGAGGCGTCCGGCTGAACCGCCGCCGGTCCGAGCCCGCCGCCGGCCGCTGCCGGTGGCGTCGACCGGCAGCGGACTCAGACCGGCTTGGCTGCGAGGATCTCGGTCGGACGGATGTCGGGGGGACCCACCAGCAGGGTGGGATACCCGGAGACCCTGGTCAGGCGAAGGTCTCGTCCAGGGTCAGGGCCCCTTCCTCCGGGTGCCCGGCGGCGGCCCAGTGGTGGTAGGCGACGGCGGCCAACCGGTCGGCGCGGGCCCGCTGTTCGGCCGGGGTGCCGGAGGCCGCCGCGCGGTCGGCGGCGATCAGGCGGGCGACGTACTCACCGGTCTCCAGGCCGGCCCGCTCGGCCTGGGCCCGCGCGAACGCGGCCAACTCCTCGTCCACCGGGGCGGTGAGCTGAGTGGTAGTCATGTCCCGATGCTAGCGAGCCACCCCGCCCGGCGGCAGCCCGTCCGCCGCAACGGTTCCGCCGGCCGGACCGGCACGCCGCTCGCCAGGTCGCGTTTCCGCCAGCGGGACTTGACACGGTGACAGCTCGCGCGGCGCGGGGGTTCGAGCGCACGCCCCGGCGCCAGGAGGCCGACCGCGAGCCCCCGGTTCCGCATCACCACCGGTGATGCGGAACCGGCCCGCGGGTCCCAGGCGGGTTCGCGGCCCTGTGGTCGCCGGAGCGCGCGGTCGACGCCTGGGTGGAGTCGGTGACGGCCGCGCTGGCGGGCGGGATCGTCCTGCGGCACGCGGCCCGCGGGGTCCAGCGCACCGAGGACGTGGCGCGCAACAACGCCCACGACGGGCACCACCACGTCTGGGACGTCGAGCGGATCCTGAACCACGGCACCGCGGCCGGATGAGAGCCGGGACGGCGGCCACCGCGTGATCGTCGAGGTCCGGGTGGACTCCCGGTGATCGCGCGGTGGCCGCCGTCCGCGGCGTGGTCCGCTGTGCCGAAGGCGGTGCCGGTCAGCCGGTGCCCGCGGGTCGGACGAGGGTGCAGCTGCCGTCCTCGCACGCGCGCTGGAGCCGTCCGCGGGACAGGAGTTGGACCAGGCGGACGGTCCAGCAGGCCGGGCAGCCCTTGAGGACCACCAGGCCGACCGGGAGCCCGACGAGGGCCCAGGGGCCGACGGCCGGGATCAGCGCCAGGGCGCCGACGGCGAGGCCGAATCCCAGGGCACCGCGCAGCAGGTGGCGGGTGAGGAGCGAGGTTCCGGGCGGGGTCACCACGTTCCCTCCTCGCGCTGCGCGGCCGGGTCGAGCGCTCGGCGGACGGTGGAACGGGCCCGGTGCAGCCGGGACTTCATCGCGGCGGTACTCAGGCCGAGGGTCCGGGCGACCACCGGGCCGGGCAGGCCCTGGACGTCCCGCAGGACCAGCACCTGCCGCTGGTCCCGGGGCAGCCGGCCGACCGCGGCGGCGATCCGTTCCGCCTCGAGGCGGCCGAGGACGGCCTCCTCGGCGGACCGCTCGGCCGGGCCGGCCGCCTCCGCGCCGTCGCTCTCGCCTCCCCGATCCCCGCCACCCGCGCCACCCGCGCCACCCGCGGCCAGCGAACGGAGCTGCCGCAGGCACTCGTTGCGGACGATCCGGAACATCCAGGAGGCGAGCGCACCGGTGGCGCGCAGCGTCCCGATCCTCCGGTAGAGGATGATCAGGGCCTCCTGGGCGGCGTCCTCGGCGTCCTGCCGGCTGGCGCAGAGCGTACGGGCGAAGCGGTGGACGTGGGGCTGGGAGGCGCTGATGACGGCGGCCAGTGACGCCTGGTCACCGTCCTGGGCGGCCCGCACCACCCGGTCGTCGGGCCAGCCGGATCGCAGCGTCACGGCCGCTCCCCCGGGTTCGGGTTGTCGTTCATCAGCCCTGTCCCCCGCCCGTTCCGCCGCCCCGCCGGGCGCCCCCGGAACGCCTCCTCAGCGCCACGACGCACGTGCACACCAGCACCGCGCCCACCCCTGCGATCACGGCCACCATCATGCCGGTTCCTCCTCGGTCCTCATCCGCGCGCCCGGCCCCAGCGGCCGGCGGGCGGCGTACGGGGATAGGAGTCGCCGCCGGCCCGAAAGGATTCACCCCCGTCCGGATCCGGACCGAACCGGCCCGCGGCGGGACGGCCCCCGGCGCGGCCGGGACCGGCGGGCGTGCGGTCAGACGTGACACGTGCGGTCAGACGTGACAGCGGACGTTGACGAGCAGGGTGTCGGCGGGGAGGGCGAGGAGGTAGGCGAGGACACCCACGCCGTGTTCCTCGACGTCGGGGCGGTGGTGGCAGTCGGCCGGGCCGTGGCAGGCACCGTGGAGGGGATCCTCGCCAAGTTCGTACCACCAGCCGCCGAGGGTGAGCACGTTGCGGTCGGGCAGCAGGGCGGACGCCACGCCCGCCGCGTAGTCCTCGCGGCTCACCCTGCCGATGTGCATCGGGTTCCAGGAGAACCGGAGGTGATCCGCGAGGTCGGGCCGGGCCAGCGCGGGCGCCACCTCGGCCCAGGCTCGGACGGCGGGCTGGTCCTGGTAGGCGGCGGCCTCCCGCGAGGTCGGGTACGTGGCGGGGGTGCCGCCGCTCGCGAGGTGCCGGCGGTAGAACGCCTCCTCGTGCTCGGCGCCCGGGTGGCGGGCGGCCACCTCCTGCCAGCGGTCCCAGACCCGGCCGGCGTGTTCGGCGACCTCCGCACGGAGGGCGTCGCGGAAGTCGACCAGTCCGCGGGGCGCGCCGGCGGCCACCCCGGGGAGGTCGGGATCCGGTGTGCCGTCCCCGTGCGGGCGGGTGGCGATCAGCCGGGGGTCGTCCTCGTGGCCGGCCTTCACCGGCAGGCCCACGGTCCCGCCGCAGATCCGGTAGGTGTCCCACACGTCGCGTTCGACGGCTCCTTCACCGTCCCGCGCGAACGGCTTCATCGCCTCCGCGACCGCTTCGTCCACGCGCGGTGCCGCGGCCCCGGGAAGACACACGATGATCGACATTCCGGCCATCCGGGGAGCGTAGGTCAGACGATCACCGGTCCGCGACTCCCTTTCCGCCGGGATCCTCCGCGAGCGGCCGCCCTACAGCCGGTGCAGCACCTCACCCGGCGGTTCCCGCGAGGCGCGGCGGGCCGGGACGGCCGAGGCGGCGGCGGCTCCGGCCAGGGTGGCGGCGAGCAGCAGGGCGAGGGCGAGGGCGCCGGGCGCGTGGGCGAGGCCCGCGCCGACGCCGGTGGCGGCGGCCTGGTCGTCGATCAGGGCGAGGGCGAGCGGGAGTCCGGCGGCCACGCCGACCAGGACGCCGAGCAGGGCGACGGTGGCGGAGCGGGTGACCACCAGGGCGGTGGCCTGGCGGGGGGTGAGGCCGATGGTGCGCAGCAGGGCGAGGTCCTGGCGGTGGGCGCGCAGGGCGGTGGCGGCGAGGGTGAGGAGTTCGGCGAGGGTGATCAGGGCGAGCAGGACGACGAGTCCGACGACGGCGGCGCGCAGGGTGGGGAGTTCGGCGAGGGGGGTGGCGGGCCGGGGGTCGAGGCGTCCGGGGTGGGTGGCGGCGAGGTCGGCGGCGAGCCGGGCGGGGTCGGTGCCGGGGCGGAGGGTGAGGGTGTAGTACTCGGGCCGGGGCTGGGGGGTGTCGGCGTCGGCGAGGGTCTCCATGGTGGTGGAGACGACGCGTCCGCCGCGGTCGGGTTCGACGATCCGGCCGACGATGTGGAGGATCCGCGGGGTGCCGTCGGTGGTGACGCGGGCCCATTGGCCGACGTGGACGCCGAGCAGGTCGAGGGCGCCCTGTCCGGCGACGGCCTCGTTGGCGGCGCGGACGGTGCGGCCGTCGGCGAGGGTGTACGGGTAGGGGTGGGCGGTGGTGCCGAGGGCGCGCAGGGTGACGGTGGCGGACTGGCCGGGGGCGAGGGCCTCGCGTTCGGCGCCGGGGTGGACGCCGGCGATCTCGGGCCGGGTGGCGAGTTCGCCGAGCAGCGGGTCGGGGGTGGTGGCGGCCCGGACGGTGAGGGTGGCGGTGCGGCTGCCGGCGGCGCTCGGGGTGCCAGCGGCGGGGTCGAGGCCGTCGAGGGTGGACCAGGTGGTGAGGGCGAGGGTGCAGGCGGTGACGGGGACGGCGAGCCGGAGGACCGCGAGGGCGGTGCGGCCGCGGCCGCGGAGGGCGCCGCGGACGCCGAGGACGAGGGCGGGCGGCAGGTGGCGGAGCAGGGTGAGCCGGGCGGCACGGGGTGGCCGGTCGTCGGCGGGCGGGCCTTCGGCGGGCGGGAGGGCCGCGACGCGGGCGGCGCGCAGCGCGGGGATCGCGGAGGCGAGGGCGACGGCGCCGAGGCAGCCGAGGGCGGCGAGCAGGGCGGCGGGGCCGGTGCCGAGGAGGTCGCGCCAGGCGTTCCAGGGGCTGGCGGTGCCGGCGGGGTCGGGGGTGAGGGCGGGAAGCAGCCGGGCGGCGGCGAGGGCACCGGCGGTGCCGAGGAGGAGTCCGAGGCCGGCGAGCAGCAGGTGCTGGAGGACGAACATCCGGGCGATGCCGGCGGGGGTGAAGCCGAGGGCCTTGAGGGTGGCGATGTCGCCGCGGCGGGCGCGGATGCGGTCGCCGGCGGCGCCGGCGACGGCGAGGGCGGCGGCGAGCAGGGCGGCGAGGCCGCAGAGGCCGAGGAGCAGGCCGGCGGGGCGGCTCTCGCGCTCGTGGGAGTCGCGGGCGTCGGTCCAGGTGGCGACGTGGGTGACCTGGTCGCCGCCGAGGGCGGTGACGGCGCGCTGGGCGGTGTAGTCGGCGTCGGCCGGGTGGTCGAGGCGCAGTCCGACGGCGTGGCCCCGGCGGGCGGGGTCGGGTTGGACGAGGTCGAGGGTGCCGGGGAGGACCCAGCCGAGGCCGGGGCGCAGGTCGGGGTAGCGGGCGCGGTCGGGGCTGTCGGCGGTGCCGAGGACGGTGAGGGCGTGTTCGCGGCCGTCGTCGCCGCGGACGGTGATCCGGTCGCCGGCGTGGAGCAGGGCGGAGTCGGCGAGGGAGCGTTCGAGGACGATGCCGTCGGGGTGGGCGGGGTCGAGCCAGCGGCCGGTGTTGCGCAGGGGGTGGGAGAGCGCGGCGGGGTCGGCGTCGGCGGCGCGCAGTCCGAGGGTGGGGGGCGGGCCGGTGACGGGGGTGCCGTCGCGGGCGGTGAGCCGGGCGGTGGCGGTGGGGTACGGTCCGGCGACGCCGGTGACCCCGGGGAGGACCGCGAGGGTGGTGTCGGCGTGGTCGGCTCGGGTCTCGACCCAGACGTGGGCGCCGTCGGCGCGGGCGAACTGGCGCTGCCAGGGTCCGCTGACGCTGTCGAGGAGGGCGCCGGCGAGCAGCAGGGCGGCGGCGGTGCCGGCGGTGGCGAGGACGACGAGCAGGGCGGGGAGCCGGTGGGTCCTGAGGTCCGCGCGGATCCAGCGGAGGGCGGCGCGCATGTCAGTCGCCCAGGTCGAGGACGGCGCGGGCGGCGCGGCCGGCGGCGGGCGGGTCGTCGTCGATGCGGGCGTCGTCGGTGATCCGGCCGTCGAAGAGGCTGATCACGCGGTCGGCACTGCCGGCGACCCGGGCGTCGTGGGTGACCAGGACGATGGTGCGGCCCTCCTGGTGGTGGCGGGTGAGCAGGGCGAGGACCTCGCGGGCGCTGCGGCTGTCGAGGCTGCCGGTGGGTTCGTCGGCGAGCAGCAGGTCGGGTTCGTTGACCAGGGCCCGGGCGAGGGCGGCGCGCTGGCGTTCGCCGCCGGAGAGCTGCGCGGGGGCGGCGCTGGCACGGTCGGCGAGGCCGAGTTCGGCGAGGAGCTGGTCGCGGCGTTCGCGGGCGGCCCGGGCGGGCCGGCCGGCGAGCAGGGCGGGGAGTTCGATGTTGTCGGCGACGGTGAGGTCGGAGACGAGGTTGCCGGTCTGGAAGACGATGCCGATGCGGCGGCGGCGCAGCACGGCCCAGTCGGCTTCGCGGAGGGTGTCGACGCGGCGGCCGGCGAGGTGGATCTCGCCGGTGTCGGGGCGCTGGAGGCCGCCGAGGAGGTGGAGGAGGGTGGACTTGCCGGCGCCGGAGGGGCCGGTGATGGCGACGAATTCACCGCTGTGGACGGTGAGGTCCACGCCGCGGACGGCCTGCACCTCGGCTCCGGGGCGGGCGCCGCGGTGCGTCTTGGTGAGGCCGGTGGCGCGCAGGACGGGTATCGGGGCGTCGGTGTCCCGGCCGGTCACGTGAGTTCCTCCTGGCAGCGCTCCAACCAGTCGAGGTCGGCCTGCAGGTGCAGGACCGCTCCCTCGATGAGCAGTTGGGAGATCCGGTTGCCGCGCTCCTCGGCCGCCATCCTGTTGAGTCCGCGGATGACGTTCAGGTAGTGCCGGCGCTGGTTGTTGATGAGGGTCAGGCGGTCGGCGAGCTCGGTCTCGGGGGCGAGGACGAGTTTGACGTAGAAGTCGTCGCGGACCTTGGGGCCCTCGGTCGGCTCGGCGAACCACGTGGCCACCTCGGCCCGGCCGGCGTCGGTGATGGCGTAGACGCGCTTGTCCGGTTTGCCGTCCTGGGCGACGTCCTGGCCTTCGATCAGGCCGGATTTCTCCAGCCGTCCGAGGGTGACGTAGACCTGGCCGATGTTCGCCCGAGGATACGCGGCGCCGAAGGTCTGCTCAAGGGCCTGCTTGAGTTCGTAGCCGTGGGCGGGCTGCCTGGCCAGCAGCGCGAGCAGCGGTAGCCGCACTCGGTCTCTCTCCTCCGTCCGGTGGTCCGGGCGTACTCTTCGTCGGGGGCGTCGTCGCGGGACGCGGTTCTCGGTGATCGCGGCCTGCTCCGGCTCGGTCACACGGTACGCGAGTCCGGGGCGCGCGCCCATCGGCTGCCGGTCCGCGGCAGCGGCCGCTGCGCGTCGTCGCGGGCGGCGGACTTGAGTGGAGGGACGCCCGGTGCGCCGTCGGAGTCTGGGAAAGCTGGCGGGGGCGGCTGCCGTCGCGGTGCTCGCGGCGGGCTGCGGGGTGGCCGGGGAGGGCCGCCGGCGCGGCGACGTCTCGGGGGTGGGTCCGGTCACGCTGGTGACGGGCCGGGACCGGGCGGGCTACCTGCAGGGGCTGCTGGACTCCTGGAACGCGGCCCGGCCCGGGGAGCGGGCGACGCTGGTGGAGCTGCCGGACGCGGCGGACGAGGTGCGGGCGCAGCTCGCGGAGGGTCTGGCGCGCGGCGGCGACCGGTTCGACGTGGTGAACCTGGACGTGGTGTGGACGGCGGAGTTCGCGCAGCGGGGCTGGATCGCGCCGCTGGAGGAGGACGGGGTGCCGACGGCGGGGCTGCTGCCCGCGGCGGCGGGGACGGGCCGCTGGGACGGGCGGCTGCACGCGGTGCCGTTCACCACCAACGTGGGGTTGCTGTACTACCGCTCGGACGTGCTGGCGGCTGAGGGTGAGCGTCCTCCGGCGACCTGGGCGGACCTGGAGCGGCTGGCGCGGACGGTGGCGCCGCGGCACGGTCTGGGGGGTTACGCGGGGCAGTTGCTCCCGTACGAGGGGTTGACGGTGAACGTGGCGGAGGCGGTGGCCTCGGCGGGCGGGACGTTCCTGGACGGGCGGGGGCGGGTGGCGGTGGACGGCCCGCAGGCGCGGGCGGGGCTGGGGTTCCTGGCGCGCGGGGTGGCCGAGGGGTGGATCCCGCGGGAGGCGCTGGGGTTCCGGGAGGAGGAGTCGCGGCAGGCGTTCCAGGACGGGCGGCTGCTGTTCCTGCGGAGCTGGCCGTACGTGTACCCGCAGGCGGAGGGTCCGGCGTCGAGGGTGGCGGGCCGGTTCGGGGTGGTGCCGCTGCCGGGGCCCGGGGGGCCGGGGGCGTCGGTGCTGGGCGGGTCGGACCTGGCGGTGGGGTCGGCGTCGCGGTACCAGCGGTCGGCGCGGGAGCTGATCCGGTACCTGACCGGGGTGGAGGTGCAGCGCCGGGTGCTGACCGAGGGCGGGCTGCCGCCGGTGGTCGCGGAGCTGTACGAGGACCCGGAGCTGGTGGGACGCTATCCGTACCTGCCGGTGCTGCGGCGGGCGCTGGACGCGGCGGTGCAGCGGCCGGCGGTGCCGGCGTACCAGCAGCTGAGTCTGGCGGTGAGCGCGGCCAGTTACGACGCGCTGCTGGGGCGGTCGACGGTGGACGCGGCGGTGTCGCGGATGGCGGCGGACCTGACGGAGATCGTCGGCGGGTAGCCGGCGGCCTCCCGGCGGGCCGGTACCGGCGGGTAGCTCTTTCCGAGGGCCCCGATACTTACTTGTTAAGTATCGGGGCCTCTTCTTTTGCCGTCATATGTCCGAATGATCCGGGTCGTTGATCTGCGCGAAGCCTGGACGACATCCTCCGGCCTACATAACATGCATGCATCCCCGCCGTCCGGGTCGACGATCCGGGCGGGGACCGTGCGACTCGTACGGCCACCGTGCCGTGCTCTTCTTGAGGTGACACATGCTCAGGTCTCCCCTGCCCGGCGACCCGCCGGCCGCCGCCCCCGGCCTCCCCCCGCAGACCGCGGCCGCCGGCGCCCCCGCCGCCGCGGGCCGGCGCTGGTGGCGGGACGCGGTGATGTACCAGGTCTACGTCCGCAGCTTCCAGGACTCCGACGGCGACGGGATCGGCGACCTCGCCGGCGTCCGCGCCCGGCTGCCGTACCTCAAGCGGCTCGGCGTGGACGGCGTCTGGCTCAACCCGTTCTACGCCTCGCCGCAGCACGACCACGGCTACGACGTCGCCGACTACTGCGCGGTGGACCCCCGGTACGGCACCCTGGCGGACTTCGACGACCTGGTCGAGGACTGCCGGCTGCTGGGCCTGCGGCTGATCCTGGACGTCGTCCCCAACCACTGCTCCAGCGAACACCCGTGGTTCCGGGCGGCGCTGGCCGGCGGCGGCGAGCGGGAGCTGTTCCACTTCGCCGAGGGGCGGGGCGAGCGCGGCGAGGTGCCGCCCAACAACTGGCGGGCGATGTTCGGCGGCCCCGCCTGGAGCCGGATCCGCGAGGCCGACGGCTCCGAGGGCCCGTGGTACCTGCACCTGTTCACCCCCGAGCAGCCCGACCTCAACTGGCGCCACCCCGCGGTCGCCGCCGAGTTCGAGCGGGTGCTGCGGTTCTGGCTGGACCGCGGCGTGGACGGCTTCCGGATCGACGTCGCCGCCGGCCTGTTCAAGCACCCCGACCTGCCCGACTCCCCCGACCCGGAGGCCGACGAGCGCACCCGCGACTCGGTCAACCCGCTGGCCTGGAACCAGCCCGAGGTGCACGGGGTGTGGCGGCAGTGGCGGGCGGTCTGCGAGGAGTACACCGCCCGGGACGGCCGCGAGCGGCTGCTGGTCGGCGAGGCCTCCGTCCCCACCCCCGCCGAACAGGCCGCCTACGTCCGCCCCGACGAGCTGCACCAGGCGTTCTTCTTCCACCTGCTGCACGCCCCCTGGGACGCCGCCCACTTCCACCGGGTCATCGACGAGGCCGTCCGCGACATCGCCGCCACCGGATCCACCGTCACCTGGGTGCTCAACAACCACGACCAGGTCCGCACCACCACCCGCTTCGCCGGCGCCGACGCGCTCTCCGGCCCCGCCCGGGCCCGCGCCGCCGCCCTGCTGATGCTGGCCCTGCCCGGCGCCGCCTACCTGTACCAGGGCGAGGAGTTGGGGCTGCCCGAGGTGGTCGACCTGCCCGACGAGGTGATCACCGACCCGATCTTCCACCGCACCGGCAGCCGGGTCGGCATCCGCGACGGCTGCCGGATCCCGCTCCCCTGGTCCGGCCTCGAAGCGCCGTTCGGCTTCAGCCCGCAGGGCGCCAAGGACCCCTGGCTGCCGCAGCCCCCGCACTTCGCCGCGCACACCGCCGAGCGGGCCCTGGCGGACACCGGCTCCGCCTGGCACCTGTACCGCGAGGCCCTGCACCTGCGCCGGGTCCTGCCGCAGTTCGCCGACGGCGGCCTGCGCTGGCTGGACACCCCGCCCGGCGTGCTGGCCTTCGTCCGCGGCGACGGCCTGCTCTGCGCCGTCAACTTCGGCGACGGACCGGCCCTCGCCCCCGTCGACCGCGACCCGCTGCTGGCCAGCGGCCCCTGCCCGTCCGGCGTGCTGCCGGCCGGCACCGCCGCGTGGTGGATCCACGACGGCAGCGAGCTCTTCTGAGACCTCTCATTCTGACGGTTCGTCACACCCGACGATCCGTCTCCCTCCGGACGGACCGCCACACCCGACCGTCCGCCACCCTCCGCCGACCGCCGTCCCCACCCCCGCCGGCCGGCCCCTGATCCCGCGGCGCGTCCACAGCCGCGCCGCGTGCCCGCCCTCCGGCTCCTGACCCCGGACGGCGGACCGGGCCCCGCCCTGTGGCTTCCCACCCCGGCGGGGCGGGGCCCGACCCCCACCGCACCTCCACCCCTGCCTCCTGGGGCACACCACCCGCCCGGCGGCGCCGGACCCGCGCCCGCGCCGCCACCTCCGAGAGGACCCACCACCATGCGACCCACCCGCACGGCCGCCGCCCTGGCGGCCGCCCTGGGCCTGGCCGTCACGGCCACCGCCTGCTCCGGCGGCACCACCCCGGCCGGCGACACCGGCGCCAAGCCGCTCAGCGGACAGACCGTCAGCGTCGCCGCGGCCTGGACCGGTGTCGAGCAGAAGAACTTCCAGAAGGTGCTGGACGCCTTCTCCGAGCGGACCGGCGCCAAGACGGTCTACATCTCCACCGGCGACAACGTCTCCACCCTGGTCGGCAGCAAGATCGAGGGCGGCGACCCGCCGGACGTCGCGATGATGCCGCAGCTCGGCGTCCTCCAGCAGTTCGCCCGCAAGGGCTGGCTGGAGCCGCTCGCCCCCGCCACCGAGGAGCGCCTGAAGCGCGACTTCGCCAAGGTCTGGTCCGACTACGGCACCGTCGACGGCAAGCTCTACGGCCTGTACTTCAAGGCCGCCCACAAGTCCACCGTCTGGTACAGCCCCGCCGCCCTGGACGCCGCCGGGGTCAAGCCGCCCACCACCTTCGACCAGCTGCTCACCGCCGGCCACGCCGTCTCCGACGCCGGCCTGCCCGCCTTCGCGGTCGCCGGCGAGTCCGGCTGGCCGCTCACCGACTGGTTCGAGAACGTCTACCTCTCCCAGGCCGGCCCCGAGATGTACGACAAGCTCGCCAAGCACCAGATCCCGTGGACCGACCCGTCCGTGGTGAACGCCCTGACCACCCTCGGCAAGCTCTTCGGCGACCCGCAGCTGGTCGCCGGCGGCGGCAAGGGCGCCCTGCAGACCGACTTCCCTGAGTCCGTCCAGCAGGTCTTCGGCGACAAGCCCGCCGCCGCCATGGTCTACGAGGGCGACTTCGTCGGCGCGGTGGTCTCCGGCGAGCTGAAGAAGAAGGTCGGCGAGGACGCCCGGTTCTTCCCCT
Organism: Kitasatospora sp. HUAS MG31; assembly: GCF_040571325.1. Lineage (GTDB taxonomy): Bacteria > Actinomycetota > Actinomycetes > Streptomycetales > Streptomycetaceae > Kitasatospora > Kitasatospora camelliae. The sequence continues at coordinate 584,979 of NZ_CP159872.1, forward strand.
TCCCCGCGGTCGGCAACGGCCGGCCCCCGGTGGTCGGCGGCGGCGACGCGGCCGTGGTCCTCAAGGACGCCAAGCACAAGGACGCCGCCCAGAAGCTGGTGGAGTACCTCGCCTCCCCGGAGGCGGCCGCCGTCTGGGCCAAGTCCGGCGGGTTCCTCTCCCCCAACAAGGCCCTGGACACCGCCGCCTACCCGGACGCCACCACCCGGGAGACCGCGGCCTCGCTGATCGCCGCCGCCGACACCTTCCGCTTCGACCTGTCCGACCAGGCCCCCGCGGCCTTCGGCGGCACCCAGGGCAGCGGCGAGTGGAAGATCCTCCAGGACTTCCTGGCCGACCCCGCCGACGTCGACGGCGCCGCCCGCCGCCTGGAGGCCGCCGCGGCCGCCGCCTACAAGGGCTGACGGACCGGCAGACGACGATGACGACACCCCGTCGCCCGAGCTCCGGCGCCGCCCTGCGGCGCCGGGGCCTGGCCCTCGCCTTCCTCCTCCCGGCGCTCGCCCTGCTCGGCGCCCTCGTCCTCTACCCCATCGGCTGGTCCGTGGTCCGCAGCCTGTTCGACGCGGACGGCACCGGCTTCGTCGGACTCGGCAACTACCAGGCCGTCCTCGCCGACGACGCCAACCTCACCGCCCTGCGCAACAGCGCCATCTGGGTCGCCGTCGCCCCCGCCCTGGTCACCGCGATCGGCCTGGTCTTCGCGGTGCTCACCGAGAAGGTCCGCTGGGGCACCGCGTTCAAGCTGCTGGTCTTCATGCCGATGGCCATCTCCTTCCTCGCCGCCGGCATCACCTTCCGCCTGGTGTACGAGCAGGACCCGCAGCGCGGCGTCCTCAACGCCGCCGCGGTCGCCGTCCACGACACCTTCGACCCCGAGGTCGGCTACCCCGGCGCCCGGCCCCGCCCCACCGGCGGACCCGCGCTCCAGCCGGACGGCTCGGTCCGCGCCGAGGGCGGTGGCGGCCCGGCCGCCGTCCTGGTCCCGCTGGTGGGCCTCAAACCGGACGCCCTGCCCGCCACGGCGGCCCCCGCGGCCACCCCCTCCGGCGACGGCGTCCACGGCGTGGTCTACCTCGACGTCAGCCCCGGCGGCGGCACCCCCGGCCGGATCGACGCCGGCGAGCGCGGACTGCCCGGCGTCCGGGTCGAACTCCACGACGGCGGACGGACGGTGGCCACCACCGTCACCGCCGACGACGGCGGCTTCCGGTTCGCCGGACACCCCACCGGCACCGTCTCCCTGCCGGCCGGGAACTTCGCCGCCCCCTACCGCGGCCTCGCCTGGCTCGGCCCCGGCCTGGTCACCCCGGCCATCATCGGCGCGTACATCTGGATCTGGGCCGGCTTCGCGATGGTCATCATCGCCGGCGGCCTGGCCAACCTGCCCCGGGAGACCCTGGAGGCCGCCCGGATGGACGGCGCCGGCGAGTGGCAGATCTTCCGCCGGATCACCGTCCCGCAGCTCGCCCCGGTCCTCGGCGTGGTCTTCGTGACCATGGTGATCAACGTGATGAAGATCTTCGACCTGGTCTTCGTCATCGCCCCCGGACCCGTCCAACAGGACTCCGGCGTCCTGGCGCTGCGCCTGTGGCTGGTCTCCTTCGGCGGCGGCAACGACCAGGGCCTCGGCAGCGCCCTCGGCGTCCTGCTGCTCCTGCTCGTGGTGCCGGCCATGGTCCTCAACATCCGACGCTTCCGAAGGAGCCCGCGATGACCGAGCTGCTCCCCCGCACCGCCGCCGGGCACGGCCGTAACCCCGGGCACGCGCGGACGGCCGCCCGGGCGCCGCGCCGCACGCTCGCCGCCCGGGTGGGCGCGCTCACCCGCAGCGCGGTGGTGCAGGCCGTCCTGCTGCTGGCCGGCGCGCTGTGGCTGATGCCCACGGTCGGACTGCTCGTCACCTCGCTGCGGCCCAAACAGGACAGCGCCTCCTCCGGCTGGTGGACCGCCCTGGCCGAGCCCACCCGGCTCACCCTGGAGAACTACACCGCCCTGCTGTCCGGCGGCGAGGTGCTCGGGGCGTTCTGGAACACCGTCCTCATCTCGGTGCCCGCCACCCTGCTCACCGTGGCCCTCGCCGCCCTCGCCGGGTACGCCTTCGCCTGGCTGGACTTCCCCGGACGGGACTGGCTGTTCCTGATCGTGGTAGGCCTGCTGGTCGTCCCCGTCCAGACCGGCCTCATCCCGGTCGCCCGCCTGCTCGGTGCCGTCGGCCTGTTCGGCACCATCCCCGGCGTGGTGCTGTTCCACGTCGCGTACGGATTGCCGTTCGCGGTGTTCCTGCTGCGCAACCAGTTCCTGGAGATCCCGCAGGAGATCCTGGAGGCCGCCCGGCTGGACGGCTGCGGCGAGTGGACCGCCTTCCGCCGCCTCGCCCTGCCGCTCGCCCTCCCCGCCCTCGCCTCGCTGGCCATCTTCCAGTTCCTGTGGGTGTGGAACGACATGCTGGTCGCACTGGTCTTCGCCGGCAGCGACGCACAGCCGCTCACCGTGCTGCTGCAGTCCCAGATGCGGCAGTTCGGCTCCAACCTGGACGTGCTGGCGCCGGGCGCCTTCCTCTCGCTGCTGGTGCCGGTGGTGGTCTTCTTCTCCTTCCAGCGCTACTTCGTCCAGGGCGCCATGGCCGGCTCGGTGAAGTGACGGACGCGGGGTGCGGGGTTCCGGGCGGGCTGCCAGGTGTCCACGGCCGCCTCCAGGTCGGCGAGGCCGGTGAAGAGGTGCCCGTGCATGCCGAGGGCCTCGGCCGCGCGCACGTTCTCCTCACGGTCGTCGACGAACAGGAAGTCGGCGGGCGCCGCCCCCATCGCGACGACGCAGTGGTGGAACGCCGCCGGGTCCGGCTTCGCGGCGCGGATCCTCCCCGAGAAGGCGAGGTGGTCCAGGTCCCGCAACCAGGGCTGGGCGGCGAGGAACGCCTCCGCGTGGTCGGCGGGGATGTTCGAGAGCAGGGCGACCTCGCCGCGCTCCCGCCGCGACCGGACGTAGGCGACCATGCGGTCGTCGACCCGGGACCAGCTGTCGACGTCGGCGAGCCGCAGCTCCTCGACCATGCGGGCGTCGCCCGGACGGGCCAGCTGTCGCAGGACCGTGGTCCAGTACTCGGCGGCGGTCTGCCGGGCGGCGTCGTAGGGCTCGCGGCAGGACCAGTAGGCGTCGGCGAAGGCCTCGGCGGGCGCACCGCAGCGGGCGGCCATCTCCGCCAGGGCGCCCGGGCGCTGAGGGCGGGCGATGACGCCGAAGAGGTCGAACAGCAGGATGCGTCGGGGGGACATGGCGGGGTCTCCGGGTCTTCGAGTTCAGGGGCTTCGGGGTGCGGGCTCGTGGGCGACGGCGGTCAGTGGCCGCCGTGCGCCGTCGCGGGCGCGTGGTCGGCTCCGCCGTGTCCGTCGGGTGCGGTGCGTCCGCCGGGTGGGGTGCGCCCGTCGGGTGCGGTGCGCAGGATCCCGGCGGCCGCGGCGGTGGCGGCGCACAGCACGGTCAGCAGCAGGAAGGTGTGGTTGAGCGCCGTCAGGTGGGTCAGCCAGCCGATCACCGCGGGGCCGGCGAGCATGCCGAGGTAGCCCAGTCCCGCGACCCGGGAGACGTTGGCTCCGGCGGCGGCGGGATCCGCGTGGCCGGCCGCGCTGAAGAGTTGGGGCACGCACCCGGACAGGCCCAGCCCGAACAGCGCCCAGCCCGCGAACGCGGCCCACACCCACGGAGCCGTGGCGGCGACGGTGATGCCGACGGCGGCCGTGGCCGCGCCGTGGCGCAGCACCGCCGCCGACCCGTACCGGGCGACGATCCGGTCGGCGAGCAGCCGCCCGGCGGTCATCGCCGCCGCGTAGGTGCCGTACGCGAACGCGGCGGTGCTCGCGGGTGCACCGAGGACGTCCTTCAGGTGAAGGGCGCTCCAGTCGTTGGCGGCGCCCTCGCAGAGCATGACCAGGAACGCCAGCACCGCGAGGACCGCGATCCGCCGGCGGGCGCCGCCGCGGGAGGAGGCGGCGGACGTCCGTTCGCGGTCCCGGGCGTCGGCGGCGGCCGGGGTGCCCGGCAGCAGGCTGCGCGCCGTCAGCAGGGCGGCCGCGATGCCTGCGGCGCCCAGGGCGCCGAGCGTGCCGGCCGGGCTCAGGCCGGCGTTCGCGGCGGCCGCGGCGGCGAGCGCGGCCAGGACGCCGCCGACCGAGAAGGTGGCGTGGAAGCCGGACATGACGGGCCGTCCGTAGGCCTTCTCCACGTGCACGGCGTGGGCGTTCATGCTCACGTCGAGGCAGCCGTTGGCGAACCCGAGGAGCAGCAGGGCGCCCGCCAGCGTCCAGGGATCCGGGGCGAGGCCGGGCAGGACCAGCGACGCACCGCACAGGACGCCGGCGGCGGGGACCACGACCCGGGTGCCGAGGCGGTCCGTCAGCCGGCCGGCCACCTGCATGCCGGCGAAGGCCCCGAGGCCCAACAGCACCAGCAGACCGCCGAGGGCGGCGTGGCCGATGCCCACACGGGTCTCGACGGCGGGGATGTGCACCACCCAGGCGCCCAGCAGGGTGCCGTTGAGGACGAAGCAGACGTAGGTCGCCGCACGGGCGGCTCGGAGCGAACGTTCCATGCCGCCCACCCTAACGAACAGATTTCCTGTTCGAAACCTGGCCATCCGAACAGCTTGCCTGTTCGTTCCTCGATGCGGTTCAATCTCGGTATGAGCAACCCGGACCGCCACACCCTGATCGCCCAGGCCCTCGGGGACGCGGGCAGCGCGACCGTCCAGGAACTCGCCGAGCTGACCGGCGCCTCCGAGATGACCATCCGGCGGGACCTGGACGCACTCGCCGCCCAAGGCGTCCTCGAACGTGTCCGCGGCGGCGCCCGCACCCTGCTGCTCAGGGGCGAGGAACCGCCCTTCGCCCTGCGCGCCCGCGAGGCCGTCGACGCCAAACGCCGGATCGCGGCCGAGATCTCCTCGCTCATCGCCGACGGCGAGACCGTCGTCCTCGACAGCGGCACCACCTGCCTGGAGGTCGCCCGCCTGCTGCACCAGCGGCCCGTCACCGTGATGCCCCTGTCGCTGCAGGCCGTTCACCTGCTCAGCGATCCGCCGGGCGCCGCCGCGCTGATGGTCCCCGGCGGCCGGCCCCGCGCCGCCGAGGGCGCCCTCACCGGCCCCCTCACCCTCGCCTCCCTGGCCGCCCTGCGCTTCGACACCGCCGTCATCGGCTGCTGCGGCCTGAGCGCGGCCGACGGCCTGACCGCCTACGACCTCGACGACGCCGCGGTGAAGAAGGCCGCCATCGCCGCCGCCCGCCGCACCCTCCTCGCCGCCGACGGCAACAAGCTCGGCCGCACCGCCTTCGCCCACGTCGGCCCCACCGGACTCCTGCACACCCTCGTCACCGACACCACCGCCCCCACCGACGAGCTCACCGCCATCGAAGCCACGGGCACCGCGGTCATGGCCGTCTGAGACCGCCCCACCCTCCGGCCGTCCCCGGAACGCCGGAACGCCGCCCGCTCGGGAGAGCGGGCGGCGTTCGGCAGGGCGGGTGACGTCGGGTCAGCCGGCCTGGGTCGGGCCGCTGGTGCCGGTCGGCTGCGGCTGGGCCGGAGCGGCCTCGGCCGCGGCCTGCGGCGGCACCGGGGCCTGCGGCTGCTGGAACTGCACCGGCGGCTGCGGAGCGGCGGGCGCCTGGTTGCGGTTGGCCAGCGAGCGCACGAAGTTGACGATCATCAGGACCGGCAGGATGAACGCCTTGAAGAAGATGACGTACGTGCCGCCCTCGAAGATGAAACCGAGGTAGGTGCCGTAGCCGACGAATCCGACACCGGCCACGCCGTTGAAGATGCGCCAGCCGGTGCTGAGGCCGGACGAGCCCATGGCGCCGATACCGATCATCGCGAAACCGCTGATGATCAGGAGAACGACGTACCAGGAGAAGAGGGGTTCGACACCGAAGTCGAGGTTCACAGGAATTCCCAAACTGGACATAAGGTCCGCATAAAGATGTGAAGTGCTCGCGTATCGTAGCGGACCCCCATCACCGCCGTCGCCGGGAATTCCGACGCCGCCTCAGCCCGTCGGCGCCGGGGTGTCGGCGCTGTCCTGAGCGGTCGCCAGGTCGATCAGGCGGTGGGCCACCGCGGCGGGGAGGGCCGGGTTGGCGGCCGCGCTGCGGGCCGTTTCGGGGTCGCGGAGGAGGCGGATGAGGGCGGGGACGGGCAGCCGCGGGTTGGTGATGGCCGCTTCGCGGGTGAGCGGCGTGGAGTCGAGCAGCCGCAGGACCGTGGCGGGGGCGAGGCGGGGGTCGGCCGCGGCACGGACCCGCACCGCCTCGTCCGGGTCGTCGGCGAGCCGCTCGGCGAGGTCGGCGGTGGAACCCGGGGCCAGCAGGGCGAGTCGGCGCCGCAGCGGGTCCGGGTCGTCGGCGAAGCCCGCGAGCGCGTGGCGGGGGAAGTCGGGGCGGGCGAGCACGTTCCAGGGGTGCTGCCACTGCGTCGCGGCTTCCAGCAACAGCTCGGTGGGGGCGCCCTCGCAGTACACGGCCAGGTTGGACCGCACGCCGCGGCCGGGGTCGCGGGTGAGGAGGTCCACGACGTCGGGCGGCAGGTGGCGGGCGCGCGCGACGGTCCGCCGGACGGCCAGGCTGGCGGAGGAGGCCAGGCGCCGCATCGCCTCCGGGTCCTCGTGCAGATCCTCCACCCAATCCACCCGGTAGTGCGGGAAGTCGGGATCCAGGCCGGCGTCGACCTCCGCGCGCAGAGCCTCGTCGACCTCGGGCCGGACGGCGACCGCCGCACGCACCCGAGGGTCCTCGTCCCGGGCCAGCGCGGCGACCAGGTCCGCGTCCAGGCGGCTGTTGGTGGCCAGGTTGGCGCGCCGCGCGTACTCCGGGTGGTGGATGAACTCCTCGGCGAGGTCACGGTCGAGGCGCTGGGAGAGCACCGCACGGAACCGGCCCATGGAGTCGAGGGCCTCGTACGCCGCCCGGGACATCGGCCGGTCGAGGCCGGCCTGCCCCTCGGCGGCCTCCCGCACCTCGGCCGAGACGTCGGCCACCAGCGCCGACCGCTGCTCCTCACTCAGATACGGCCAGGCGTAGCCGCACGCCTCCGCCCGCACCTCGGGGTCGGGATCGGCGGCCAGGGCCACCGCCGACTCCTCGGGGAGACCGCGGAACCACAGCGCCCGCAGACGGACCTGCGGGTCCCCGTCACCGGCCCAGCGGGCGAACTCCTCCGCGGACGGACGGCGACAGCGCCAGACGGCCATCCATCGGGCGCGGCGACGGTACACGGCGTCGGGTTCCCTCGCGATCAGCCGCACCCACTGGTCGAGGCTCATGCCCTGCTGGGCATCCGCCATGCGAAGGCGTGTCCTCGGGTCGGGATGGGCGATGACGGCATCGACCACCGCGGCCGGAAGCTCCACCAGCGGCAGGCCGCTCTCCACACCGATCAGCCGGACCAGCACCTCCACCGACGGGCCGTGGATCAGCCCGGCCGGCCACGCCCGCCGCAACGCGGGCAGATCGACCAGGGCCTCGATCCCCTCGAAGAGTCCCGACCAGCCGTCCACATCCCCTGCCCCCACCATCGACACCCGCACACGGTAGCGGCTCACCCGCACCACCGGCCGGGTCGGTGGTCATCGGCCGGCCACGGCCCGGTCGCTGTCGGCGGCGACCACCTTGGTGGCGTGCCCCTTCGCCGTCAGCGCCGGGCGGGTGCCCGTGGGCAGCAGGCGGACCGCCGCCGGGCCCTGCCGTCGGTCAGGCCCCTGCCGGGGTGGGCGCGGGCCGGCGGGACAGCGCGCCGGAGGCCCTGGCCGTGGCGTACAGGGAGACGGCGAGCGCCAGGACCAGGACGGCACCGGCGGCGAGGACGCTGCCGGAGGAGACGGCCTTCGGGCTGCCGGCCTCGGTGCGGGCGGACCCGGCGAGGAACGGCAGGACCACCAGGACCGCGACGCCGAGGACGACCTCGCCCCAGACGACCTTCGGGAAGTGGCGCAGCGTCAGGTGGGGGAGGGAGGCGGCGTCGTCGGCGCGGCGGGCCCGGGCGATGCGGGGCATGAGCCAGAACTGGTTGAACGCACCGGCGGTGACGAGGCCGAGAACGAGAGCGACCTTGACGAGCAGGGCGACGCCGTAGCCGGTGGTCCACAGCGGGGAGACGGCGCCGACGTGCTTCCAGCTGAGCCAGAGGCCGGAGACGGTGACGGCACCGACGCAGATCATGGCGACGAGGCTGAAGCGGCGCCACAGGTCGGCCCAGAGCAGGCCCGCGCTGTCGCCGAGGCGGCCGCGGGTGCCGGCGAGCGAGACGAGCAGGGCGAGGCCGCCGAGCCAGACGGTGCCGGCGAGGATGTGGGTCTGGTCGAGGACGAGGTCGAGCCAGCGGTCGCGGCTTGGTCAGAACCCGCCAGAGTTCGGGCGTGGCGTAGCCGGCCGTCTTCGCGGCCAGCAACAGGTGGCCCATAAGGCGAGGCTAGCCTAACTAAGGCTAGCCTGACTTTACCTTATGCCTACCTCGGTTCAACCGTCATCAACCTGTGATGCCGACCCCCACGAACCCGCCCTCGTCCCGGCCCACCAGGTCACGGACGGTACGGCGGGGCACCGGCATCGGGCATCCTCCCGCCCGGTCCGGAGCCGGTGCGCAGTCGCGGACCTGCCGTTTCGCTCGGCAGCATCCCAGAGCAGTCCGACGACGGCGCTGCGGTCCCGTGCGGTTGAGGACCCCTCCCCTCCTCCGGCTTCCGCCACACCGACCGGCGCGGGCAGGCGACCATGGTGCGATGCAGCCCGACCAGGACATCCCGCTCCCCCGCCAGGTCAAGATCGTCGACACCTCGACACTGCTCCGCCTCGAGGAGCGAGCGCACGAACTCGGGGTCAACCAGAAGCTCGACCCGGCCTGGGTGGCCGCGACCGCCGCACCCGAGGCCGACCACTTCCTCTGGCCCGCCTGCTGGAACAGTCCGGCCCACCTCCCCGAACTGCCCCGGCAGATACGGTGCGAACTCCTCCTCGCGCTCCACACGGGAGAACACGTGCTGAGCCTGCTGGACATCCTCCCCGACGACTTCACCCCACTGCCCCGGCTCACCTCCCGGGACATCGGCGAGCGGGTCAGCCGACAGCTCGACACCTCACCGAGCGTGCGGGAGTGGCTCCTTCGGCAACCCACCGGCTGACCGGAAACGGTCTCCGGCCCGCGCGGCCTGCGGCGGGCGGCCACGGGGCACGGGGCACGGGCGCGGATTCCCCATTGCCGCCGGCTCTTTCGACCTGGGATGATCGCCCGCCGTGACAGCTGTTGTGATCATCGTCATCGGCACCTTCCTCGCCGCCCTCCTCATCGGGTCCCGCCGCAGGGCCAACGCCGCCGAATGGGCCAGGACCGGGTTCGATCCCGCCGCGTACGGTCTGGTGCCGCGGGGCGGGCTCGACCCGGGGCGGGCGGGGCCGCCGGTGCCCTCCGAGCGGCGGGAGCGGTCCCAGGCGGTGGCCGACGCGGCCTGGGGCGGGAACTGGCGGGCGGCCGTCGCGCACGTCGAGGCCGCCGGCGAGGACTGGGACGAGCGCTGGGACCGGCTGGAGCTGCTCGCCGAGATCGCCAGGCAGGACGACGCCTGGCTCACCGCCTGGCGTGCCGCCGACCCGGACAACTGCGACGCCGCCACCCTGGAAGCCAAGCTGATGGTGCACCGGGCGTGGGCGATCCGGGGCGGCGGGTTCGCGCACGAGGTCGCGCCCGAGAACATGGCGGAGTTCCGGCGGCTGCTGCCCGCCGCGATCGACGCGGCGCGCCGCGCCGCCCTGCTGGCGCCGGAGAACCCGGGGCCCTGGGCGGTCATGATCACGGCGGCCCGCGGCGCCCAGTACGCGAAGGACCAGTTCCGGCCGCTGTGGAAGGGCCTGGTCCAGCGCGCCCCGCACCATTACGAGGGGCACTGGCAGGCCATGCAGTACTGGTGCGCCAAGTGGCACGGCTCCGACCGGGCGATGATGGCCTTCGCTCGCCGCGCGCTGCGCAAGGCCCCGGCCGGCAGCCCGCTGGCCGGCCTCTACCTGCACGCCCTCTCCGAGCTCGTCAGCCGCAACGGCCCGCGCGCGTTCCCGGCCACGGCGATCACCAAGGACCGGCTGAAGGCGGTCACCAAGGCACTGGCGACCGTCCCGGCGGACGACCCTCGGCTGCCCGTCCTGCGCCACCTGCTCGCCGACTTCCTCGGCCGTGCCGGGATGCACCGACAGGCAGTCGAACAGTTCCGGCTGATCGGCCGCTGGTGCGGCGCCGACCCCTGGACGGACTACCGGGACCCGGTGGCCGCCTTCGACCTGGCCCGCGGCGTCGCCGTGAAGCTGTCCCGGACCAAGCCCCTCCCGGTCACCATGGAGTTCGTCGGCGACGCCCTCCACCACCACGGCTGACCCGCCCGCCCCGGCCGGCGGGCGGACGTCCCGCCCCGCCCACCGGCCGCGGCCACCGACAGGAGACGAAGCAGTCGGACGGACCCGGCCGATGCGCGGCATCCTGGGCTACTCGTCGTCCGTCACCTCGGCGCCCTTGTCCTGGACCGATTCCTGGATGAAGGAGGCGAGCGCGCTGGGGTTGCGGCTCTGGAGCAGGAGCCGGCCGGGCCCGGTGAAGTCGCACACCAGGAACTGCCCGGTCTTGAGCGAGCCGATGGTGCGCCCCTGGACCAGGCGCCGGACCGCCAGGGTGACGGTGGCGTCGTACGCGACGACCTGGCCGGTGGCCACCGTCATCTTCTCGCCGCCGGCCAGGACCACGGTGTCCAGGGCGCCGTAGCACCCGACGACCACCGTGCCGTCGCCCTCCATCCGCAGGACGAACCCGCCCTTGCCGCCGAGCAGGTTCTGCATGCCGGCCCACTTGGTCTGCGGCTCGATCCCGGCCGAGCACCCCAGCCAGTTGCCCTGGGTCACCTGGAGCGGACCGGACGGGCCGGAGCCGGCGACCTCCACGGCGGCGACGTCCCCGGGCAGCCGGTGGACCAGGTCGACCCAGCCGCCGGGCGCGGAGGCGGTGTAGCGGGTCAGGAAGAGGGAGCTGCCGCCGAACGCGGCCCGTTTGAGGCCGGAGAGCACGCCTCCTTCGGCCTTCGCCCCCACCTCCAGGCCCTGGCTGCAGGCATACATGCTGCCCGACTGCCCGACCAGCGACTCGCCGGCGTCGAGTGCGCAGCGGGCCACCGCGAATCCGGGCTGATGACGGGTATCGACGCGCATCGTCCTGCCCCTTTCTCTCGGGGGCCGGCGCATCCCCGGGGCGACGGCCCGGAGCGCGACGGCCCCTGGCGGGAGTCGGCGACTCCCCCGGGGGTCGATGCTCTCCCGGCGCGGCCCCGGCCGCACACGCTGGGCGGCGTCCGCGCGGGGTCTCCGGTCGGACGATCAGCCGTCGAGCGAGGCCATCAGCGCGGGGGCGTACCGGTCGCCGGCCGCGACGCCCGCCGGGGCGACGGCCTCGATGGCGGCGAGGTCCTCCGCGCCCAGCCGGATCCCGGAGGCGGCGAGGTTCTCCTCGAGGTAGCGGCGGCGCTTGGTGCCGGGGATCGCCACGGCGCCCTGCTCCAGCACCCAGGCGAGCGCCAGCTGGGAGGAGGTGACGCCCTTCTGGTCGGCGAGGCGGCGGACCGCGTCCACCACGGCGAGGTTGCGGTCGAAGTTCTCGCCCTGCAAGCGGGGGTCGGTGCGGCGGAAGTCGTCCGCGGCGAAGTCGTCGGGGCTGGTGATCGCCCCGGACAGGAAGCCGCGGCCGAGCGGGGCGTAGGCCACCAGGCCGATGCCGAGTTCGGCCAGCACCTCGGCGACGCCGTTGCCCTCGATCCCGCGTTCGAACAGCGAGTACTCGGTCTGGACGGCGCTGATCGGGTGAACGGCGTGGGCGCGGCGGATGGTCGAGGCGGCCGCCTCCGAGAGGCCGATGCCGCGGACCTTGCCGGCTGCCACGAGCTCGGCCATCGCGCCGACGGTCTCCTCGACCGGCACCTCCGGGTCGACCCGGTGCAGGTAGTACAGGTCGACGTGGTCCATGCCGAGGTGGGCGAGGGAGCGGTCGAGCGAGCGGCGGACGTACGCGGGCGAGCCGTTCTGGCCGACCAGGACGCCGTCGTCGGTGAACTCGATGCCGGTCTTGGTCGCGACGACCGCCCGCTCCCGCTTGGCGCCCGCGAGCGCCTTGCCGAGCAGCTGCTCGTTGCGGAACGGGCCGTAGCTCTCGGCGGTGTCGAACAGGGTGACGCCGAGCTCCAGGGCGCGGTCGATGGTGGCCAGCGACTCGGCCTCGTCGGTGGTGCCGTAGAAGGCGGTCATGCCCATACAGCCGAGGCCCTGGGCGGAAACGGTGAGGCCCTGGCTGCCGAGTGCGCGGATGTCCATGGTGGGGTGCTCCGTAGGTATGTAACTAACTGGATAGGTTCGAGCTTGCGCCGGTCCTCGTCGTTTGTCAATAACCGGATAGTTACTTGCTACGCTTCAGCCATGGCACGGGACTCGAACGCGACCAAGGCACGCCTGCTCGACGCCGCCTTCGCGGAGTTCGCCGCCTACGGCATCGCGGGCGCCAGGGTCGACCGCATCGCCGAGGCGGCGGGCGCCAACAAGCGGCTGATCTACGTCTACTTCGGCAACAAGGAGCAGCTCTTCGACATCGTCATCGAGCGCGCCCTGCTCCTCGGCGCCGAGTCGGTGCCCTTCGACCCGGACGACCTGCCGGGCTACGCGGGCGCCGTTTTCGACCACCTGTCCGCGCACCCCGACCTCGTCCGCCTGGTCACCTGGAAGCGGCTGGAACGCCCCGAGGCCACCCCCGCCCAGGCCGCCGCGTACCGTGTCAAGCGCGAGGCGCTGGCCGCCGCCCAGCGCGACGGGCGGATCGAACCGTCCCACGACCCGGTCGACATCCTCGTCCTGGTCGCCGCCCTGGCCCAGGCCTGGTTCACCCTCCCCGAGACCGAGACCGAGACCGACGGAGCCCCCCTGTCCCCGGACCGGCTCACCCGCCACCGCGCCGCCGTCGTCGACGCCGTCCGCCGCCTGACCGAACCCGCCCCCACCCGGCCGTAGGCGGGGGCGGTCCCCCAGCCCGGGGGTAGCCGTTCACATCCCCGTCTCCGTCACGGTCAGCCTCGCACCACGGTCACCTGGACGGTGTCCTGCCCGGCGCCGGTGGCAAGAGGGAGGAGCCGGACGTCGGGCGCCGAGACGACCTCGGCGCCCTGGCTCTCGACCCGGTAGCCGTCGGGGCAGGTGCTCTGCGGCAGACAGACCTCGGTGCGGGCTCCGCGGGCGAACGGTTGCCCGGAATCGGCGCGGCGGGCGCTGTACCGGAGGGTGAACGTCCCGGTCGCGCTGTCGTAGTGGCACTGCTGGGGGGTGCCCGCGACGTGCCGTGGACATGGCCGGACGATCGCCGGGTCCGGACCGGTGTTCCGGTGGCGGGACGTACCCGTCGAGTACGGGCCGCGGGGCCGGCCGCGGTGGCATCGGACGCAGATTCCACCCCTGCCGGGACGGCCTTTCTGTGCCTGTTCGATGGCGGACAAGAGCACCCGGCCGAGCTCGACCTCCGTGTTCATCCCGCGGAGCGCCGCAAGGGCGTCGGCTCCCGGCTCCTCGACACCGCCGTGGCCACCGCCCGGGACAACGCCCGACGCTGCGTTGTCGCGCAGGCAGAAGCCGGATCGCCCGGCGACCGCTTCCTGGCAGCGCGCGGCTTCCGGAAGGTCCTCACCTTGAGGTTCACCCGCTTGCCGCTGGGTGACGTGGACACCGCCGTCCTCGCCGAGATCATCGAGCGTCCGCATCCCGGCTACCGGCTGATGTCATGGCAGGGAACCGTCCCCGACGACCTCGCCCAGACGTTCGCCGCCTCACGCCGCGCCATGGACGACATGCCCATGGACGGCACCGACCACGGCACCCTGACCTGGGACGTGGACCGCGTGCGGGCCGCGGCGAAGGCCGTCGAACAGCGCGGCGACCACCTGCACACCGTCGTCGCCGTCGACGCCTCCCAACGGCTCGATCGCCGGGTTCACCGAACTCGTCATCCCCGGCAACGGCGCAGGTGACGGCCAGCACTACGGCACCGGCGTGCTGCCCGAGCACCGTGGACACGGCCTCGGCCGATGGATGAAGGCCGAGTCGATCCGACACGCCCATAGGGACTATCCGAACCGCAGGGCTCGGTGTAGCCCAGAGCCCAGCGGGCCGTCGCGTGCACAGAGCCGGCCGCTCGGGACACCGTCCTCGTCGGCCGGCGGGGCCGCCCACTCCGCGGCGAACGCGCGGAGGTCGATGGATCGTCGGTGATCGTACCGAAGCCGGGGGTGCGCGCATAGATGATCGTCTTGGTGGAGTTCCCGGGGTTTCGTCAGGGCGGCGACTCGGGTGTCACCCCGTCAGGACCAGCGGCGTTGACGCGGATCGGGCATCGGGCGCCGCGCCCCCGGTTACTGCACCGGGCTCTGCGGACGGGGTTGCCGGGACCGCCGGATCGCTCCGATGATCCGCTCCGCCCAGTCGACCGGTCGTTCGCGGCCCAGGAGGTAGGACAGCCGTTCCATCCGCAGGCGGCGTTCGGCCGGGGTGAGGGTGAGGGCTCGGGCCAGCGCAGCGCTCAGGTCCTCGGGCGAGCGCGGATCCGTGAGCACGGCCGTGTCACCGAAGAGCGTGGCGGCGCCGGCGTGCCGGGAGAGCACCAGGACGCCCGGCGCGCGAGCCCAGAGCCGGGGAAGCGCGGCCCGGGTGGCCTGGGCGGCGACGAACTCCTGCGCCGTGAGGTTCATTCCGTCCTGCAGCGAGGTCACCCAGAAGACGTCCGCGGCCAGGTACTCGTCGATGATCTCGGGGAAGGGGAGGTTGTCGGGGCGGTAGTCGACCGGCTGCCACGCGCCCCGGCGCCAGGTGTCGTTCACCTGTGCCACGCGCTGCTCCAGCAGGACGCGGGTGGTGTCGTACGCGGTGATGCCGGGTTCGGGCGGAGGGCAGACCAGCCGGAAGGTCAGGTGTCCCCGCAGGTCCGGGCGGGTGGCAAGCAGACGGTCGATGGCGTCGACCTTCTGGACCGGGGCCTTGGCGTAGTCGAGCCGTTCGACCGACAGGACCACCCGGTCTCCGGGTAACCGGTCCGGCCGCGGCCGCGAGCGGGCGATCGCCTCGATCGCGGGGCGGTCGATCCCGAGCGGGTGGATCCCGATCCGCGGTGTGGAGGCCCGGCCCGCCAGGGCGTTCCGGAAGTGGTCGGCGAAGGCGGCGATGTGGAATCCGGCCCAGTCGAGGCGGGCCAGCGAGGCGGTGAGTTCCGTGGCGACCGGCAGGGTCCCGAAGACCTCCGCGGGCGGGAACGGCGTGTGGTGGAACATCCCGATCCGCAGGTCGGGCCGGACGCTGCGCAGGATGCCCGGGACCAGCCAGAGGTTGTAGTCGTGCAGCCACACGGTCGCGCCGGGTGCGGTCCGGGCCGCCATGTGCTCGGCGAAGCGGGCGTTGACGGCGCGGTAGGCGGCCCAGGAGTGCTCGTGGAAGGTCGAGCGGTGCGGCTCGGACATCAGGACCGGCCACAGGGTCTCCTTGCAGGCCCGGTGGAAGTAGTCGCCCCACTGCTCCGCGCTCAGCGGCACGAGGGACAGGGGGGGCCGGCCGTGGCGCGGCCCGCGGCCCGGATCCGGGTACGGCACGGAGGGGTTGTCGGTGTCGGTGTCGGTGTCGACGGTCCGGGCGGCGACCCAGAGGCCCGGCAGTCCGTCCGCGAAGGCGCTGGTCAGCGTGGGCAGGATGCCGTTGGGGCTGGTGGGTGTGCGGACGCCGGTCCGGTGCGGGGGAGGGCGGTGGTATCCGACGACGACCGAGTGCCGTCGTGCCGGGCGGCGCGCCGGCCGGGTCACCCAGCCCAGGTCCTGGAGGGCGGCGAGGATGCCGGCCGCGCCCGGTCGGTCGGGACGGTGGACCAGCGGGTCGTCGCCGACCGCCGCGCTCAGGGCACCCTCGGCGCCGGCCATGAGGACCGCGTGGGCGCCGAGCCGGAACAGCGACAGGTCGTTGAGCGAGTCCCCGGCCACCAGGATCGACTCCCTGGGCCAGGTCAGCTTCTCCGCCAGCGCCAGCAGCGCACCGCCCTTGGAGACCCGTGGCGGCAGGACGTCGAAGTAGCGGTCCGCCGAGTACTCCCACGCGCAGCCCAAGGCCCCGACCGCCGCGATGAGTTCGCCGGTGAGCCCGTCCGGCGGGAGGTGGTAGGAGCAGCGGCCGTCCTGGGCCACGCCGTGCTGGTAGGCGAGCGCGGGGAACCGTCCGAGGGCGGCCCTGACCCGGGCCGGACCGGGCCAGCCGGCGCGCAGCTGCTCCTGGAGGGGCTCCACCGGGGAGAAGTCGGTGCCGTCGAGCACGGTGGCGCCGACGTCGGCGATGATCCAGCGCGGGCGTGGGACGAGCGGGTCGCGCAGCACGCGGCGGACCGAGGCGGAGCCCCGGCCGGTGGCGAAGACCACGGTGACCTCGGGGTGGCGGCCCAGGGCCTCCCGCAGCAGGCGCCGGCCCTCGGTCCCGCCGGCCAGTAACGTGCCATCCAGATCGGTGACCAGAATCCTCGACACCTGACGGACGTTAACACGATCACTCAGTGCAGTGAAGTGTGCACATCAATCTCGGAATGGTCAGGGATGCGCTCCAGCCACTGCGGCAGTTCCTCGCCGCGCAGGGCGGCGCTCGACCCCGGACCGGTGGTCGCGGCGGCTCCGCAGGCCGCCGCGGCGGCCAGACAGGCGGGCAGGTCCCAGCCGGCGAGCATCCCGTGGACGAGCCCGGCGTTGAAGCAGTCCCCGGCGGAGGTGGTGTCCACGGCCCGCACCGCGGCGGACGGGACGTCGTACCGCCTGCCACCGTGCACCGCGGTGGCCCCACGCTCTCCGCGCTTGACCACGAGCATCGGCACCAGGTCGGCGAGTTCCGCGACCGCGCCGTCCACGGTCCGGGCACCGGTGAGCCGGAGGGCCTCGGCGGCGTTCGGTGTGAAGACGTCGACCCCCGCGAGGGCCCGGCGTACGAACGGGTCCGCCAGGGTCGCCGGGACGTCGTGGCTGTCCATGGCGACCAGCGCCCCGAGCCGCCGGGCCGCCTGGCACGCCTCCAACGCCTCGGCGTCCCACCGCAGTTGTGGCAACATCATCGCCTCGGGCCGGTGGGAGTGGAGCAGCGGGACGAGCGGCCGGGCGGGCAGCGGGTCCTGGTAGCTGACCATGGCCCGGTCCTCGGGGCCGGACAGGGCCACGGTCACGCTCCTGACCGGGAAGCGGTGGTGACGGAAGGCACTCTCGTCCAGGCCCTCGGCTCGCGCGGCCGCGAGCACCTCGGCGCTGAACGGGTCCGTACCGAAGTCGGCGCCCCACACCACCCTGCGTCCGAGCCGGTGCACCGCCATCGCGAGGGTGTAGGCGCCACCGGGGACGAAGGCGAAGCCACCGGCGAACACCTCCCCGCCGGGCTCGACCGGCCGGGGCAGGCCGTGGAACACCAGATCCGCGAAGTACGGTCCCGCAACCAGGACTTCACACCCGCGCCCGCTGCCGTCGGTCTCCATCCCAGGGAGCATACGGGCATCCGGGTTTCCCGGGTGCGCGAAGCGCGAGCGCCTCCTCAGTCCGCCGTGGGGACCGCTCGGGGCGCCGGCGGCTCGGCTGCCGCGGTCGGGGGCTGGGCCGGGTACTGAGCCGGCGGCTGGGCGGGGGCGAGGAGCAGGGCGACCAGGTGGTCCAGGGCGGCCGGCGAGCGCGGGTCCTGGGGCAGGGTCTCGGGGGCGAGCAGGGGTGCCGTGCGGCGCAGTTCGAGCCAGCCGAGGTAGGCGGCGTAGGCGGCGAGGGCCCGGTGGCGGGCGGTCGGCGGGTCGAAGCCCAGGTCGGTGAAGACCTCGGCGAGGAAGGCGATCCGGGTCTCGATCACCCGGGCGACGACCTCGGCGACGGCCGGGTGGCCGGTCTGCGCGGCGAGGGCGGGCTCCAGCCCGGCGATCTCCTCGCTGCCGAGCGCCTCCGCGA
Source organism: Kitasatospora sp. HUAS MG31 (assembly GCF_040571325.1). Classification (GTDB taxonomy): domain Bacteria; phylum Actinomycetota; class Actinomycetes; order Streptomycetales; family Streptomycetaceae; genus Kitasatospora; species Kitasatospora camelliae. The sequence continues at coordinate 603,016 of NZ_CP159872.1, forward strand.
ACAGGGCGCGGGCCCGGGCGACGGGGTCCTGAAGGGTGCGGACGGCCGCCACGACCTCGGTGGTGGTGTGCAGTTCCCAGGTCTCCAGGGCGGCGACCAGCAGGGCCTCCCGGTTGTCGAAGTGCCAGTAGAAGCTGCCGCGCGTCACGCCGAGCTCCTTCGCCAGCCCGTCCACGGCCACGGCGGCGACCCCGCCGCGGGCCAGGGCGCGCAGCGCCGCCATCGTCCAGTCGTCCTTGCGGACCTTGCCCTTCGCCATGATCCGTACAGTACTGTATGGATTATCCGTACAGCACTGTACGGAACTGTCGGCGAGGCGAAGGGGTGGCGGCATGAAGATCGTGGAGTGGCTGCTGGGTTCGGCGGGTTCCGCGGAGGCGGGTTCCGCAGGGGCGGGTTCCGCCGAGGGGGCGGCCGGGGCCACAGGGGCTGGTCCGAGCGTCCGGGTGGCCGCGGCGGTGGCGGGGGCGGCGCTGGCCGGGATCGGCGCGCTGCACGCGGTGTGGGCCTTCTCGCCCTGGCCGCTGGGCTCGCGCGAGGAGTTCGCCGCGGTGGTGGTCGGGGTCGAGGAGTCGCAGCTGCCGTCGGCACCGCTCACCCTGGCGGTCACCGGGCTGCTGGGCGCCGCCGCCTGGCTGGTCGTCACCGGCGCCCGTCCGGAGCGGCCGCTCGGGTCCTCGCGCCTGGTCCGGTCGGGGATGTGGACGGTGGCCGGGGTAATGGCGGTCCGCGGGCTCGGCGGCCTGGCCGCCTCGGGCCTGGCATTGGGCGAGGTGCCGTCGGAGTTCCGGCACTGGGACCTGGCGCTGTACTCGCCGCTCTGCGTGGCGCTCGGCGGACTGACCGGCTACGTCGCTGCCCGGACCCGCCGCTCCTGACGCCCCTGAGGGCATGCTCTCGCCCGCCCACTACCGGCGAGGACGGTCCGCGCCGGCCTCCCAACTTGTCGCGCTGATTCCATCGGGTGCCGCCGGCCGATCCGGTGTGATCGGAACGCTCCTCCTCGGACGAAGTGATCGGCACGGCCGAAGGCCCAGGATGCGCCACCCGCGGAGCGCAGCGGCTCCCGCTGGGACTCGCGGCGCATCACACCAGCCACCGCCGTGCCGCGGTGGATGACGGTCCGGACGGATTTCGGTGTACGGCGGCCTCACTCGTCGCCCGCCTGGACCTGGGTACCGCCGCGGCGGCCGGTCGCCGCCATGACGGTGACCTACTGCTGGTGGTGAGGGTCGTAGTGAGGGTTGCGGATCACCTCACCGACCGGCTCGCCGGTCTCCAGGTGCAGCTGCTGCGCGGACTTGATGAAGCTGTTCCTGATTCCGCCCGGGAAGACGATCTCCTTCTGGTCGGGGAAGGGCGAGGCGATGTCCAGCGTGGCGTTGATGTCGACGCCGCCGAGCGGGTCGATCGCATAGATGTAGCGGTACTTCAGCTGTTTCGCAGGGATCCCGGCCTGCGCGGCCGTCAGACTGACGTAGTTCCGGATCGTGGTCGCGCTCACGAAGACCGTGTCCTGGGGAGCGTGGTAGACGTAGGTCAGCAGGTCGGGCACTGCCGCGCCCTTGGGCGGGAACCCGGACTCGAAGACCTGTTGCGGTGCCAGTTCGCTGTTGCGGTAGATCTCCGACCCGGCCGGGGTCGTCCATATCGGCGTAGGCCGGATGGCCGCCGAGTCGACCTCCGTCACCCTGGCGTCCGCAACGCTCGCCGGAGGGTCCGACCGCCCGCTCGCCACCTCGGGGAGGGATTCGGTGCGCCCGTGCGAGGAGGCGATGATCTTCCCGCTCCCGTCATACCAGTTCCAGGCCGGGTTGTCCTCACCCACCTTGTACGTCCCACCCTCCGGGTCGGTGACGTTTCCGGCGACCGGCCCGTGGTCGGTGCGCCTCCCGGTCATGCTCCCGTCCTGGAACTGGGCGACCATCGTGAAATTATCCTCCCCCTCCTCGACCTCCACGATCCGCCACTGGTTGGTGACGAAGACCTCGTCTTTCCCGAGGTTCGCGTACCTCGCCGGCAAGGGCGGAAACTCCGGCTCGTCGGCGAGCGGGGAGAGCCAGCGGTCCGGCGCCGGGGCCTCGGTTCGGATCGCGGCGGTGCTCCCGGAAGCATGGGCCAACCGGGTGTCGGCCGGCCCGGGCCCTGTTCCGAGCGGGTGGTCGCGCAGGACCGCGGCGGAGTCGACGACATCCTCGATGACGGCCAGGTTACGCGCGACAAGCTCGGTGAAGTGCCTGGTCTGGGCCATCGGACCGCCGGCACGGTCGGTCTCGGTCCTCTCGTCCTGCCGGAAGAGGAAGCCGCTGTCGCGGTAGTCGTCCGGCAGACCCACGTAGTGCAGAACCTCGTGGACCAGGACAGGCATCCGCGCGGCGTCGCCTTCCGCCCCGCCCAGGTTCCAGTGGCGCTGGTCGGCCCGGGCCGGATGCTCCGACCGGGTCACGGTCACGTGCTCGCCGTGCGCAGGGTCGTGCACCAGACGCACCGTCAGGTGGAACTGGTCGCCGGAACGGGGAAGCGCGTAGCCGGTGTTGACATGCCGGTCGAGCGCCTCCTGCAGCTGCTTCTGCAGCCCGGGGAGGTCCTCCTTCGTCACACCGGGGCCGGGGCGCATCGGCAGGCTGACCTCGTGGTCACGCACCCATGTCCCGTTCGGCGCCTCGAACCGACGGACATCGGTCCGCACCAGCGTCTGGCTCCCCCAGAGAGTTCCCGCCGCGCGCCCCGGGGCCAGAGGATCACTCGCCGGGTCGAACCGTTCGGTGCTCACCCGCGCCACGGGCGCCGTGTCGCGCCGGCCCTCCCAGGACTCCGGCCCGGCCGGCAGTGGCACCCTGCGTCCGGGCGCCGCAGGACCGGGCACCCGCGCCTCCTCGGGCTCCGAGGACGACGGCCAGAGGGAGGGACCCGGTTCGAGCCGGTGCGCGGGGTTGTACCAGGGGTTCGGAACGAACTCGACGCGCTCCGCGTAGCGTCCCGATTCGAGCAGCTCCACGCCCCGAACGAGTTCGACGCCGACGATGTATTGCGGGCGGATACCACCGGGGAACGCGACCTCCTCCTCGGCCACGAGCGATGACCCCAGGAGGGTGGCCTCGACGTCGATGCCGCCCGGCGCGTCGATGAGATAGCGCAGGTCCGTGCCCCAGCCATCGTTCTGGGCGGTCTCTGACCGGGTCGTACTGACGAAGGTGGAGCCGTAGTTGGCGTTCTTGTAGTCCGCCAGACTGGGGTAGCGGTCCGGGTCCATTGGCGACAGGCCGCGCTCCAGGACGTCGTGGTAGTCCGTTCCGTGCCGATTCCTCTCCCACCGGAAGAGCAGGCCGGTGTCCTGGCGGTACTGCAAGGGCCCCCCCGCACCGCCGGCGGTCAACTGGTCGAAGTCGACCGCGGCGACCTGCGTCAGGTGGGCGTTGGCGGGTCGCTCCGTCGAGTACTCCCGCTGCCCGGGTTCGGGGATGGAGCTCATCGCGAGATCTCTTCCGGACACCGGGGACAGGAACACGTTCCGTCTCTGGAGAGCATCGGCGGCCGAAGCATCCAGGACGACCTCCTGGACGGCCTGGCCGGGCTCGTCAAGGCCACCCGAGAGGTCGGGTGGCTCGACCACCATGGTGGAGGTACGCCGCCTGTCCGCCACACCTGTCGCGTTCTCAACCTCCACTTCCTCGGGCAACTCCGCCCGCCCTTTGGACTTCACACTCGTCCGGTCGGCGAGGCGGCCCATCAACGACTCCACGTCGCCGATTGGCATGCGGCGGTTCAGAAGCTCACTGCGCAGTGCCTCGTTCAGAGCCGTCCGGACGGCTTCCGCGCGCTGCCTGCCGGTGGAGTTGGCACCGAACAGCGAGTTCCCGCGGCCGGTGATCTCGATCGTCGGCAGCTCCCAGTTCCCCTGCTCCCGGAGACGCAGGTCCTGTGCCAGCCTGCTCGCGTGCTGCTGTACAGCCGCGACGGCCGACTCGGGCAGGGTCTTCGACCCCTTGCCGAAACGCACGGTCAGCTCGGTCCTCACATTGGACGGCAGATCCGAGTCGAGGCTCGTCGTCACCGATACGGAGTCGTCGTCGTCAGGTTGCAGCGAGGTGGGCCAACGGTCGCCCGCCGTCCGGTCGGTACCATCGGGCTGATCGGCGGAGCGGGGCGACACCGTGTCGTCCTGCCGGTCGGCGACCATACCCTGGTCATGCACCCCGGTGGCCGGGCCTGCGCCCTCGCCGGCAGCGGTGCCGACGCCGTCGCGGGGCCGCCGGGGGCCCACGGGGGACTCCTGTTCCCGTCCGTGGTGCCGCTCCGGCGCCGGAGCACCCGTGAGCCGGACGTCCGGAACGAGGTGGCGTCCGGCGGTGGGGACCAGCTCGGTCCCCGACATCCCTCGGCCGACCGCTTCCCCGGGTGCCTCCAGACGCAGGCGCTGCTCGTGCGCGGCCTCGTGGACGAGTCCCCGCTCCCCGTCCGGAGCGCCCTGGCCGCCCCAGTGCTCCCGGTACGCGGTGAACCAGTCCTCACCGAACCTCTCCCGGAGGGCGGACAGCTCTGCGCGGGCGATCTCCCGTCCCTCCGCCAGGGTGTCGAAGCCGCTGAGCGCCGTCCTCAACCCGGGCATGGCCTCCGACTCGAAGGCCAGCCGGGCTGCCAGGCCCTCGTCGAGCGACCGCCGCCTCTCGTGCCAGGTGTCCAGCCGCTCGGCGAGGCCGTCTCCGTGCAGCGCCTCCGGGCCCGCGAACAGCTCGTCGAAGGCGGCGAGCACCCGCTCGGCGTGCCCGGTGCGGACCCGGTCCGCCGAGTCGCCGGACAGCTCGTGGCGGGCGCTCCAGGCCGCGCTGTCGGCGCGCGCGGACGCCTCGGCGGTCCGCACGACGTGATCGCGGGCGGTCTGGAGGGCGAGCAGGTCGTGAATGCGGGCCGGGTCGGTGAGACTCCAGGAGGTGGCGGGTACGGGGTCGGTCCCGGCGGCGCGCAGCAGGTCTGCATCGGCCTGGCGGGCGAGGGAGGCGGCCAGCTGGTCGACGATCCGGTCCGGCACCGTCTCGGGGATTCCGAGCCGTTCGGCGGTGTCGGGGTCGAACCGCGGGCGGCCCTCGTCGTGCCACGAACCGGCGGCCGCCCGCACGGCGTCGACCGTCGAGGCGATCGACGCCTCCCGCGCGGCCTGCACGGCGAACTGCCCGGGGAGCTGCTCGGCATGTGCCGCGAAGCGCCTGTTCCAGTCGGCCACGGCCTCGGGCAGGTCCCCGTGGAACCCGGCGGCGGACTCGGTGGAGCCGAACACCTCTGCGAAGTCCGCGCCGAGCCGCTCCCGGAGCCGGTCGGTGAGCAACGTCCGGCTGGCCTCGGACAGATGGGCATCGGCGGCGACTCCGGTCTGCTCCAGGAGGGAGCTGCTCGCCGGGTCGAGGGCGGTGCGCCAGCGGTCGGCGGTCCGGTCGACCAGTCGCTCGGCGCCGCCGATCGCCGACTCGTACCCGGCCCGCAGGTCGAGGTCGGCCGTCAGCCCGCCGGTGAGCTCCGCCAGCCGCTGCTCGCCCAGCGCGGTACGGGAGTCGAGGTCTTCGCGGACGTCCTCGGGCGTCCGGTACGTCTCCGAGGCCACCGTCTCCAGGCGGTCGCGGAAGACGGCGGCCAGGTGCGTGCGGACCCGGTCCAGTGCCTCGGGCGGAAGGTCCGGCGCGAGGGTCGGGGATCCGTCGGTACCGCCGGTGAGCCGGCGGCCCCAGGAGTCCGCCACCCGGTCGAAGCGCTCCATTCCGACCCGGACGGCGGCTTCGCGGAATCCGGCCAACTCCAGCTGCCCGGTGATGTTCTGGAGGATCCGGTCCCGCTCGGCCGGGTGGTCGGCCAGCTCGGCCGTGACCTGCTCGCCCGCCCGGCGGCGTACGGCGAGGGCCACCTCGTCCGGGGTGCCGTCGGGCAGCCGCCGCGACCACTCGGTGAACGCCCGGTCCAGCCGGCCCTGGACCTCCACCTCGCGGGCCGAGCTGCGGGCGGCCTCGTCCAGCCGGTGGTCGTACGTCTCGTAGAGCCCGCGCTGGGCCTCGGCCCACTGTGTCGCCCGCTCGGACCTCGGGTCGGCGTACCCGGGTGGGGGGACCAACTCGGGTGTAGGGCGCTCCGGTTCGCGGGTCGGCGGGTTCTCCGGGGTGGGGGGCACGGGACCATCGGGGGTCTGCGGGTCGTGGTCCGGCGTCCCGGTGGGACGGTCGGCGGGGTCCGGGCTCTCATGGCCGGCCGGGGCTGCGGCGGCCGGCGCGGTCTGCGGCCGCTCGGAGGCCGCCGGGGGTACCGGGGACCCGGACTCCGTACGGACGGTGCCAGGGTCCCGGACGGTCGCGGCCGGGGCCGCACCGACCTGCGCGGTTCCTCCGGTGGTGGGGATCCGGGTGGGTTCGCCGATGTGGATGCCGGCGCGGGTGGGTGTCGGCGCGCTCGCGGTTTCGGGGGCGGGCGAGGGGGAACCGCCGGCGGCTCGGGGGACCGTTGAACCGCCGGCGGGGTGTGGGGCGCCTGCGGCGGGCTGTGCCGCGGGCGGGGGGAGTGCCTCGGATGCGCGACCGACACCGCCGGGATGCGCGGCGGAGGGTGTGTCAGAGGTGGGTGTGCCAGGGGCGGTGTGGACCTCGGCGTGCGCAGGGGCAGCACTCGCCGACGGCAGCGGGGAGGTCGCGTGAGCGGAAGGATCGGCGGCGGCCCGAGGGTGGCCGCTGGCGGACTCCCCCGGGTGGACGGCGTTCCCGGCCGGGTCGGTGGTGGGGAGTGCTGCGCGGGTGTGGTCCTGCTCCGGGCCACCGGCCTGGTGGGAGACCTCCGCCGCGCGGTCGGCTGCGGCGGCGGAGGTCCCGGGCAGGGCCTCCGCGGCGGCCCGAGGGTGGCCGGTGGCGGGAGTCTGGGCCGAAACGGCCGAGCCGTGGGGCTCCGGCGCGCCGGTGGACGGCGCGGCCGAGGTGCCCGCGGATGTCTCCGCATGGGAACCGGACGGCGCGTGGGGGGCCTGCGACGCTCCGGTCGGCGCCTGCGCGTGGGCACCCGTCGTGGCGCCGACGGAGGTGTCCAGGCCGGGGAGCCCCGCTGGGTGCGCGACGCTGCCCTGGCTCTCGGTGACCGGCCGGCTACCGCCGGACGTTCGCGCCTGGCCCGCGGCCTGACCCGGGACGGCCGTACCCGAGCCCGCGCCGGCCGAGCCGGTGGCGGGCCGCGTGGAGGTGCCGGCCGTGGTCGCACCGGTCTCCCCCGCCCGTCCCACGCCGCCGACCACGGGGGCGGGCTGCTCGGCGGGGCCGGACACGGCTCCCGGCCTGGTGGCCGTCGAGGCTGACGGCTCCGTACCGACCGTCGGAACGGACGCTCCCGCGACCTCCCCGCCGCTCTCCGGCCTGCGCGCAGGCTCGGAGGCCCGTCCTGCCGCGTCGATGCCGTGTCCGCCGCTCGGCGCCGCCTCCGTCGGCGGTGTCACCGGGACCAGGTCGTCCAGCCCGGCGCTGATCTTCTCCACGCCGGCCACCCCGCCGCCGTGGCCGCCGCGCCGCCAGCCGGCCGCGCCGCCGATGGCGCCGGCCGCGGCGGCGAGCCCGAGGTCCTGGCCGGCGTCGAAGGCGAGGTTGGTGACGGCTCCGACCGCGACGCCGGTCGTGGCGTGGATGCCGGCCATGCCCGGGAGGGTGGTGGCGAGCTTCGGGGCCGCGATCTCCGCGCCGAGGGCGAGCGGACCGGCGATGGCGCCGCTCACCGCGCCCATCTCGACGGCGCCGACGGTGGCGGCGGTGTCCCATTCGGTGCGGGCGCCCAGCAGGAACTGCACGCCCTGGACCGCGGCGTCGATCGCGGCCTGGGCGACGGTCTCGGTGATGACGGCGGTGAAGGCCCGCCGCAGGATCATCTGGACGTTCCAGCGGACGGCGGCGACCTGCGCCGGGATCAGCGCCGCCCCGTACAGGGACTGCACCAGGGCGGCGATCTCGGCTGCCAGCCAGGCCGTCTGAGCGATGATCATGTACTTGGCGTAGCCGACCTGGAGGCCGGAGTTGCGGGTCATCCCGCCGACCTGCCCGGCTCCCCGGGACATCGCCGGGATGCCCCGGCCCAGCCGGCCCATGAAGGAGGCGAACTCCGCTCCCATCGCGCCGCTGACGCCGCTCAGGACGCGGGCGGTCACCGGGTCGACCGAGGCGGCGAGTCGTCCCAGCATCACCGAGGCGTCCTCCCAGGCCCGGCCCATCTCATCGAGCCGGTCCTCGTCCGGCTCGGGCCAGTCCTGGCCGGCGGTGACCTGGACGAGCCAGTTGAGCTCGGCGGGGATCTCGACGCCCATGGGTCAGCTCACCGCCGACCGGCGCCGGGCGCCTTGACCGGGTGCACGCCGGTGTCGCGGGTGACGCCGTGCCCGCGGAGGGCATCGATGTTGGTCTGCTCCGTGTCCGCGAGGCCCTTGGTCATCCCGTGCACGCCGTCGGCGGTCCGGTCGATCACGGTGGAGGCGTCCACGAATCCCTGGAGGAGGGAGCGCGCGGTCGACTCGTACTGGTCGACGATGGCCTGACCCATCGGGCCGCTGCCGCAGACCTCGCGGATGTCGGGGAGCCTGGCGATCAGGCTGGTGGAGACGTCGCGGGTCCGGCTCGCCAGGTCGCGCACCGCGGGGATTCCCGTGGCGATGCGGTCAGTGTCCACGGACAGCTGCAGGTCGGACATCTCAAGCCCTCCTCGTCGTACGGCGGTTCGGTGCGGGGTCGGCGGCGGGCCGCGACGTCAGAGGGGCCGCCGGCCCTGCTCCACATACGCCCGGACGGCGTCGAGGACGGGGGGCTCCTCGGGGAGCAGCGCCGTGAGGTCGGCCGTGCCCTGGAGGAAGTCCGAGGCCTGGACCTCCGGCGGCAGATGGGCCGCGATGGCCTCGCCGGCCAGGCCGAGCGCCTGCTGCCGGGCCTCGCGTGCGGCGGTCAGGACGGCCTCGGCGAGTTCGGCGGGGGCGAGTCGGCGGTAGGCGCCGGTGGGGAACTCCACAGCGGTGAGCTCGCCCTGAGCGCCCACCGTGACCTTCACGGTCTGGCGGGGGGCGGTGGCGGTGGCCGAGATCTCGCGGAGCCGGCGCTGGAGGTCGCCCGCGGCGGCGCGACGGCTTCGGTACTCCTCCATGAGCTCGTCGATCCGCTGGTCGTACGGCGTGCTCACGGCGGGCTCCCTCGGGTGCGGACGGCGGACGGACGGCGGACGGACCATAGATGGACGGTCGTCGTCGCCGCAGGGGCTCGCGCCCGAGGGGGAGGCGAGCGCGCGCCCCCTGCGGCTGATCACCAGTCAACCGGACGTCCGCCCCGGACCGGCCCGTTCCGGGGCCCGGCGGCACCTTCGTACACCGAGCGTTGCCCCTCGGGGACGGCCGCCCGGCTCGCCTGTCCGCCGGCACCGATCCGACCGTCAGAGGGCCCGGGGACATCGTTCAAGACCTCCCGCGCGGGCAACCGACCGAGCGGCCGACCCGAGCAGCCGGCCTCGCCCCGACGGCCGCGGGTAGACGGTCGTACGGGGCGAGGGGGCGGGTCAGTCCGGGATGCCGTCGGCGTCCTCGTCCCAGGTGCCCCACTGGGTGGCGCTCCCGGCGAGGAGTTCGGCGATACGGCCGGCTTCGGGTTCCTCGGCGCGGTCGGTGGCCGGGTCCCCGTCGGCGGCCTCGGCGGGGTCGTCCTCTTCGGGTTCCTCGCCGTTCGGGTCCCAGTGGCCCGAGCGGGGTGCCTGGTCGGGGTCCGTACCCTCGGCGGGTGCGCGGACCGGGGACGGTCGCCAGCTGGCCAGCGTCGGGCCGTCCGGTTCGGCGTCCCCCGCGTGGTCGGCCGCCACCGGGCCGTCCGGAGCGGGGGTGCCGTCCGGCCCGGTGCCGGCGTGCTCGCCGGTCCGCGGCTCGGAGCGGCCGCGTCCGCCGAGGGAGCGCCAGAGCAGCGGGACGAGGGAGGAGGCGGCGGCGGTGTCCCAGGCGGCGACCTCCTCCAACGAGGCCGCTCCCGCTACCCGGTGAGGGACGGCTTGGTGGGAGGCGTCACCGGTCACGGCGGGCCCGGCCGCGTCGGGGGCTGTCGGCGCTTCCCGAGCGCCGGTCGGAGCGGCGGCACTTGGCGCGTGGGGTGCCGAGGTTGGACCCGCTCCACCGGTCACCGGGGTGGCGGTCACCGGGGTGGCGGGTACGGCCGTCGAGGTCACCGGCTGACCGGCCGATCCGGCTGGCGCCGCCGCTCCCCCGGGTGCCGGAGTCGGGTGAGCGGCAGCGGCACCTCCGGTCGCGGGGAGCGTGGTTGGGGTCGCCGAGGAGCCGACGGGTACGGCTGCGGGCACCACGACCGGCTGCACCACGACGGGCGGCGGGAGCGCAGGCTCGCCCGTCGTGGCCGGCGCGGCCGCGGCTGCTGTCGGTGCGCCCGCGCCCGGGGAGGCGGTCGCCGGGGTCCCGGTCGCCGACGGGGCGGCCGCCTCCGCAGCGGCCACCGGTACAGCGACCACCGGCGCAGCGGCCACCGGTGCAGCGGTGGCCGCCGTCGCCACGGCCGCCTGCCCGGCGGGAGCCGTACGGTCCGACCAGGGCACCGCGCCGGTCTCCAACAGGCCGAGGGCGTCGAGTGGTTCGGCCGCGACGGCGGTGCTGTCGACCGTGCTGTCCGACGTCACCGCGGCCTCCGTCGCCGGTGCCCCCGTCTGAGCGGCGGGGGCCGAGTCGTGGCCGGCGGCTGCCGGGGTGCCCTCGGGTGCGCCGATCTCGTCCTCGGCGGTGACGGTGCCGTCCTCGGTCCACGGGGCCTCGTCGGGGGTGAGCAGGCCGGAGGCGTCGGAGCGTTCGCCGTCCTTGGCGCCGCCGGGTGCGCCGCCCGGCATCATCGGGGCCATCGGCATCATCGGCGACTGCGCGCCTGCGGCCGGCGTACCCTCCGCGCCGGACGCCGCGGAACCCGCCGCCCCCGAGGAGGGCGCGTCGACGGCGTACGGCCGCCCGGTGGCGTCCAGGCCGCCGAGACCGGGGGTGGTCACGCCGGTTCCGGGCGCGCCGCCGATGCCCGCGCCCGCTCCTCCGGGGAACGCCCGGGCGAGGGATCCGGCACCGGGGAGGCCCGCGCTGCCGAGCGTGGGCAGGGAGGTTCCCGTTCCCGGGGCCGACTGGCCGGGGAAGGACAGCGGCGACCCGCTCCCGGTACCCGGCAACCCTCGCCCGACGCCGGAGCCGGTGCCGGTGCCGATCCCGGGCAGCCCCCGTCCCGTGCCGGCGCCGCCGGTCGAGCCGGGGAAGGGCAGGGGTGCGCCGATCCCGGGGATCCCCGTGCCGGGCACCGCCCCGCCGGCGCCGGGGGCCCCGGCCCCCGCACCACCCGGGAACGGGAGCGGCGCGCCGATGCCGGGCGGGCGTCCGACGGTCGGCATCCCGCCGCCCGGGAAGGGCATCGGCGCACCGGCGCCCGGTCCGTCCAGCGCGGGCAGGCCGCCGGCCCCTTCCCCACCGGGCAGCCCGGGGAAGGCCCGGGGCGAGCCCGCGCCACCGTCCAGTTGCGGCATGCCGGGCATCGCCCCGCCGCCCGGGAACGGTGCCGGGGCGGGCACGGCGTCGCCGCCCGGGAAGTCGGCCGGCATCCCGCCACCCGCCCCTCCGGGCAGGCCGGGGACGGCGGGTGGCGCGGAGCCGGCACCGCCGGGGAAGTCGGCGACCGAGGGTGCCGGGCCGCTCCCGCCGGGCAGGGGCACGCCGCCGGGACCGGATCCGATGCCGGGCGGGAGCGGCCGGTCGCCCGCACCCGGGGCCTTCACCGGCGGCTGGACCGGTGGCGGGGTGCGGACGGCGTCGACGGTGATCTGGTACTGCCCGGCCAGGTTCTTGAGCACCTCACGCATGTCCCGGTTCATCAGCCGGACGATCTCGGGGCTCTTGCTGACCGGTATCAGGCCGTTGGACATCTGGCGGATGCCCAGCCGCTGCGCCTCCTTGGCGTACCAGGCGTCGATGTCCCGGATCCTGGCCTGGGCGAAGGCCAACTGGTTGCCGTTGGCCACGAGTTGGTTGGGGATGGAGTGCAGTCCCGCGGACCCGCCGGAGAGCACGCCGGCGACGGAGTCGACCTGGGTGGAGAAGGTCCGCATCGCGGTGCGGAAGGAGTCGGCCGCCTCGCCGCGCCAGGGACCGTCCTCGCCGGCCAGCGCCCGGGACTGGTCGTCCAGGCTCCGGGCCACCATCTCCAGGACGAGCTGCGCCCGGTAGAAGTCGTTCCCGGCCTTCACCAGGGAGCCCGGGTCGGCGACCGCGGACGCCCGGTTGCTGTCGGAGGTGGCGGCCATGGCGGCGCCGCCGTTGATCGCGGCCATGATCTGCTTCCAGTCCCAGCCGTCGTAGTCGCTGGCCTTGCCGGTGCTGCCCGGGGAGCCGTAGACCGCCCCGTCGTCGCCCTGGCTGAATCCGCCCGTGTTGTAGTCGGCCACTGCCGTTCCCGCTCCTGCCCGATCCGTCGGTCCGCCCGGTGGTCTCCGTTCCGGCGGCGGCGGTCAGCGGTCGACTGCGGGCCGTCCGCCGGGCACGCCGGAACCCCGGGCGGGGCCGGCCGGACGTGGTGCCGGCGGGCCGCGTCGCCCGGGTGCTGCATGGTGCTGTTCGTATCTGGTCCGGTCTCCCGGACGGGCCCGTTCCGGGCCGGGCCCACCCCGATGGGTCGGCCCGGAACGGGAGTTCGGTCCACCCCTGCGGTACGCCGGGGGTGAACGGGTGCTAGGCCGCGGGTGGCGGGGTGCCGCCGCCGGCCGCTCCCGGTGACCCGCCGGAGTCCTTGAGCATCGCGGCGAAGTCACCGCGTGCGCCGTCCAGGGACTTCTGCAGGTCGGTGCCCTTGATGCGGTTGGCCTCCTCGGCGCCGGTGTACGTCCGGCTGAGTTCGGCGACGCCCCGGCTGACGGCGGTGAGGCCGCTGTAGACGTCGCCGAGCGCCTTGACCATCTGGTCCTTGAGCCCGCCGTCGCCGTTGGGCCCGACCGTGCGGCCCCGGATCTCGTCGGCGTGGTAGAACGCGCCGGGCGCGACCCTGGTCTGCCGGAGCTTGTCCATCGCCTCCTTGACGGGGGCGAGCAGGCTCTCGACGTTCCGGGCGAAGACGTCCAGCGAGGGGGTGCTCACCGCGGTCTGCCCGCCGGCCGGCTTGGCCCCCGGGACGGGGGGCGGGGTCGGAGCCGTTCCCTCCAGCTTCCGCTCGGGCGGGAGTTGGGTGGTGTTCGGGTACTCGTCCGGGTGGGCGCCGGGCTTGGCGTGCGAGCCGTCGTGGGCCGCCCGGGCCTGTCCCGCGACTTGCCGGGGTTCCCTGTCCGCCACCTCACCGCCCCCACATGCCGGATCCGGTGCGCTCGGCCTGGAGGTAGGCGGCGTGGATGTGGGTCAGCGCGGTCTGGGCCTTCTGCGCCTGGGCGGCCATGTCGGCCGCGGCCGTGTCCCAGCGGGCCTTGGCGTGCGTGTAGGCGGTCTGGGCGTCGCTGTTCCACTCGGCGAGGTGCCGGCGGGCGTTGGCGTCGAGCTCGGCCAGCGTGGTGCCGATGGTTCGGGAGATCAGCTGCATCTCCTCGGCGACGTGCTGGACCTTGGCGAAGTGGACCGAGTACGTGCTCATCGTGGTGTGCTCCTGGAGATCGGGCCGGCCTACAGGCCGGCGAGGGGCTTGTTCATGGACGAGTTGACGCCGGCGGCGATCTGGTCCACGTCGGCGGTGGTGGAGCGGTAGACGCCGGTGTTCCCCTCCAGGGTGTGGGCCATCTCGTCCAGGGCGGAGACCACGCTCGTGAAGTCCCTGAGCCAGGTCTGCATGGCGCCGCTGAATGTTCCGGCCGCATCGCCGGTCCAGATCCCGCCGAGCGCCGCGACCTGCTCGTTCATGGCGGCCAGCTGGGCGCGGGCGCTGCCGTGCGCCTCGCGGAAGCTGCCCAGAGCGGCGTGCATGCCTTCGAGTGTCACCGAGGTGGGAGTGGTCACCCGTGTCTCCTTACGATCCGTCAAAAGGTGTCTCTAGCAGAGCACTTGGGTTGCTCATGTCGACTCTCCCGCATCCTTCGCAGGCGGACGTTCTACCGCGGACGGGTACTGCCCGAGCTGCCACCCCCGCTTGCCCGGACGGACCGTACCGAGGTCTCAGGCGTACCCCCAGGCCGCCGTCGCGGGCGCCTCGGCCGCCGCCGGGCCCAGGTCGGCGGGCCGGATGGTGCGGGAGGCCGCGACCTGGGCGAGCCGGTCGGCGTAGCGGTGGGCGCCGTGGGCACCGTCGGGCAGCGGGTGGTCGGCGAAGTGCTCGCCGAGGGCGCCGGGCAGTTGGGCGTCGACGGCGCGGCCCTGGCGGGCGAGGCGGCGCAGTACCAGGTCGGCGAGTTCCTCCGGCGCGTACGGTGCGAGCCGGAGGTACTCGGCGAAGCAGCCGGCCAGGGCGGGGCTCTCGCGCAGGACGTCGGCCAGGGGGGCGGGTTCGCCGGAGAGCACCAGGACGAGGTCGGTCTCCTGGGCGCGGGCGCGGACGGCCTCCAGGACGGCCCGGCGCTCGTCCTCGGGCCGCTCGGCGAGGGCGCGGTCGGCCTCCAGCAGGAGCACCCCGCCGGCGGCCTCCTCGAACAGGGCGGCGGCGTAGGTCTCGGCCTGGCCGTGCCAGCGGGAGGGGAAGGCGGAGAGCGGCACCTCGTGGACGGCTCCGGTGGCGGCCAGGTCCCGTTCGGCGAGGGCCCGCCCGTACAGCCGGGCGAGGGCGCGGCGGCCGCTGCCGGGCCGGCCCTCCAGGACCAGGTTGGCGGAGAGCGCGATCGGTTGGCCGCCGGACTTCAGCTGGACCAGCCCGTCCAGGCGGGCGGCCAGGGCCTCGCGGACGGGTTCCAGGCCGACCAGGGCGGCCAGGCGCCGGCCGCCGCGGTCGGCGCCGGTGCGGCCGGGTCCGGCGGGGTCGGCACCGGGGTGCTCGGGCGCGGGGAGGGCGGGGACGTCGGCGGCGGCGAGCCGGCTCAGGTCGGTGTCGCGGGCGCCGGGTTGCGCGGCGAGGCGGGAGGCCTGGTTGCTGACCATCGCCTCGAACACGCCGCGGGCCACCCGGCCGTTGCCGAACGTCCCGTCCTTGGGGATCAGGTCGAAGTACCGGGTCAGCGCCTCGTGGCCGCTGTCGTCCAGTTCGTAGTAGTGCCGGCCGCACATGTTGCGGGTGATGGTGACCAGTTCGGCGGGGGTGTAGTTCGGGAACTCGACGGTGCGGGAGAAGCGCGAGGCCATGCCCGGGTTGGAGGAGAGGAACTGCTCCATCTGCTCGGAGTAGCCGGCCACGATGACCACGAGTTCGTCGCGGTGGTCCTCCATCAGCTTCATCAGGGTCTCCACCGCCTCCTGGCCGAAGTCGGGGCCGCTGCCCTTGGCCTGATTGGTGAGGGTGTAGGCCTCGTCGACGAACAGGACGCCGCCGAGCGCCCGGGTGCAGACCTCGGTGGTCTTGATCGCGGTGCCGCCGATGATCTGGGCGACCAGGTCGGCCCGGGAGACCTCCACCAGGTGGCCCTTGCCGAGGATGCCGAGCTCGGCGAGGACGGCGCCGTACAGCCGGGCGACCGTGGTCTTCCCCGTGCCGGGCGGGCCGGCGAAGACCAGGTGACGGCTCATCGGCGGCATCGGCAGGCCCATCTCCTCCCGCCGCTGGGCCATGGTGTTGAGGTTGATCAGGCCGGTGACCTCCTGTTTGACGCTGTCCAGGCCGACCAGCGCCTCCAGTTCGGCGAGCGGCCCGGTGCCGGGGTGGGCGGCGGGGCCCGCGGCCGGCGGCGGATGGCCGGACTCCGAGCGGGCGCCCGGATCGCGCCGGGGCGCGGGATCGTGCCGGGTGCCCGGATCGGGCTCCGGCGCGGGGAGGCCGGCGGCGGGCGGCCCGCCGTCCTGGCGGGGGCGCATCCGGGCGGCCGGGACCGGACCGGCCGGCCCGCCGAACTCGCAGTCGAGGGTGCGGACGGGTTCGGCGGCCAGGCTGTGCAGCGGCAGGCCGCCGGTGCGGTCCGCCCGGCAGCCCTCCAGGTCGCCACGGGCGGCGGCGGCCAGGCTGAACCCGTGGTCCCGAGAGCCGTGCACCCGGCAGCGCAGCGCGGTCAGCGTGCCGCCGTCGAGCACCCGGACGCCGTCCTCGTGGGCGTCCACGACCTCGACGTCGGTGAGGGCGGCCTCGGCGTCCGGGCCGATCTCCACCCCGGCGCCGGTGAGCAGCGAGGAGGTCACCTCCAGCCGGGCGCCGCCGCCGGCCCGCAGCCCGGTGCCGCGGGTGGTCCGGACCCGCAGGTCGGTGAGGATGCCGCTGGCGCCCTCGCCGAGGTCGACGGCGTCGCCGCCCTCGGTCAGGTCCACGGTGGCGTCCTCCAGCCGCAGCCGGGCGCCGCCCAGGACGCGCAGGCCCGCGCGGTCGGTACGGACGGCGAGCCGCCGCAGGTCGGCCGAGGCGCCGCCGCTCACCAGCAGGGCGGCCTGCTCGGTGCCGGTCACGGTCAGCCCGTCGATGCGCGGCGCGCTCTCGCCGTCCAGCACCGCGCCGAGCGGGGTGTCGGCGACGGTGCAGTCCTCCAGGTGCGGCCGGGCGCCGCCGGTGACGTGCAGGCCGCACTGCCGGGCGCCGGTCAGCGTGCAGCCGCGCAGCCGGGGTTCCGCGCCGCCGGCGATGTGCACCGACTGCCCGGCCGAGCCGGTGAACGCGCAGTCGGTGAGGGTGCTGGGCCCGCCGCCGGTGAGGTACGCGTCCAGGGCCGCGCTGCCGGTCACGGTGACCCGCAGCAGGTCGGCCCGGCCGTCCTGCTCGACCACCAGGGCGGGTTTGGCGCTGTCGGCGACCGCGGTGTCCTCGACGGTGGCCCAGCCCTGCCCGTTGACGCACAGCGCGTTGCCGCCACTGCCGGTGAGGGTGGAGCCGCGGACGGTGAGGCGGCCCTGCTCGGCGACCACCAGGGCGGAGGAGCCGACCCGGACCACCTCGGTCCGCTCCACGGTGTTCCCGCCAGCCGAGGTGACCACGATCCCGGCGCCGGCCGGGTTCCGGATCCGACAGTCCCGGGCCACCAGGGTGCCGTCCAGCCGGGCCAGCACGGCCGTCCAGGCGGCGCCGGTGACGGTGCAGCCGTCGAAGGCCGCCTGGCCGCGGCGCAGGTCCACCACGGGGTACTGGTCGTCCGCGCCGGACAGCGCCAGCCCGCTGAACTGGACGGCCTCGCAGTCCACCGTCACCGTGCTGCCGTCGGCGGTGTGGATCTCGACGCTGCCCGGCGCGCCGTCGGCGGCCAGGGTGACCGGCCGGTCGAGCACCAGGTGCTCCTCGTACCGTCCGGGCGCCACGGACACCAGGGCGCCGTCGCCGGCCTGGCGCAGCGCCTCGCCGATGGTGCGGTGGGCGCCGGGGCGCTGCGGGGAGACCACGAGGATCTGGCGGTTCACGGTGAGGTTCCCTTTCCCGGCGCGGGGGTTCCCGGATGGGGGGTGTGCGCCGTGCGGATGAGTCCTGGAGGGTTGCCGAAGGAGCCGGCACAGGCGTCCGGCAGGGGCGGGGCGGCATCGGGCCGTCGCCACTCCTGGGCGGCCCGCGCGAGGCCGGCCAGGGCGAAGTCGTCGAGCTGCGCAGTGCCGGTGGCGGTGCCGGTGGCGGTGGCCGTGGCCGTGGCGTTGCCAGTGCCGGTGCCGGTGCCGGACTCATGGGCCGCGGGGGCGAGTTCGGACGGGGCGAGCTCGCGCAGCAGGACCGTCCGGGGCGTCTCACCCTCGGCCTCGGCAACCGCGAGCACCTTGAAGGCGGTGCCGGGGAGGAAGACCACCCGGTCGGGCAGCTCGGGCTCCAGCAGGGCGGTCCGGCGGGCCGTGACCGACCACACCAGGAAGTCCACCGTCCCGGGCAGGCCGGACCGGGCGGCGGTCAGCGCGGGCGCAAACCCCCACTCGGTGACCGTCCGCCGCCCCCGGTACCACTGCCACTGCGCCTCGGTGACCTCGGCCCGCAGGTGGGCGGCACCCCGGTGGGAGGGCAGCCGGCCCAGGCCCGCGTAGGCGCAACGGGCCAGCGGAACGTGCGCGCCGACCGTGCCGCCGCGGACGGCGGCGGCGATCCGGTCACCGCCCGCGGACAGCAGCAGCCGCACCGCGACCAGGTCGGTGAGGGTGTCCTCGGAGGGCCTGCGGGCGTCCCCCCGCAGGCCGGGCGCCACCGACAGCACCCGGGCGAGGGTGCCGGCGGCGCTGTCGTACTCCTGGCGGAGCGTCTGGCGCAGCCACCCGCGCTCCCGGTCGATCCCGCCGACGGGCGGTACCGCGCCGGCCGCGGGCTCCGGGACGGGCTGGACGCCGACCTCGGCGGTGGGCGGCGGCTCGGGGGTGGGCACGGTGGACACGGGAGCGGCGGCCGGGCGTTCCGTCCGCGGGCTCGGGTCGACGGGAGGTGCGACCCGGTCCGGCGGGGTGGACCGGGGTGCGAACGCGGGGAGTTCGGGCAGCGGACCGGACTCCAGTCGGATCGGCGGCGGCGGCCCGGCCGGTACGGCGGGAGCCGGTACGGCCGGGGGCGCGGCGGTCGGCGCTGCCTCGGCGGGTGCCGCGGCCGCCGACGGGTCGCCCACCGTGGGTGACGCCGTCGCCGTCGCCGCCGGAGCCTCCACGGCTGCCGGCGTGGCCCCGCTGTCCCGGCCCGGGGCCGCCGTCGACTCCTTCGCCACGAGCGCGTTCACGAAGGGCATCCGCTCCCCCGCCGTACCGCTCCCGGGCGCCGCCGACACCCTCTGCGGAGTCCCCGTCGCCGTACGGATGCCGACCGCAGGTGCCTGACCGGCCGTCGGGTCGCCCGTTCCACCACGCGACGCCGTGGCCGCGGGAACGGCCGGCTCCGCCACGGCCGGGCCGGAGGACCGGTCTGCCGTGTCGGCGCCCACCAGGCGGGCGGGAGCAGCCGGCGGCGCGGCCTTGGGCGCGGTGGCGGGCTTCGGCGGTACACCGACCGGGCGGACCGTCCGGACGGGCTCGGCCGATGCCTTCGATCGAGCCTCCGGGGACGGGGACGAGGCCGGAAGCACGGCGGCGGGGTCGGCGTCCCAGGCCACGGCGTCCGGGGTTTCAGCGGTCCGAGGGGCTTCGGGGGAAAGATACTCGGACCGGACCTGCGCCGGTGCGGCGGGGACGGCAGACTCGTCCGGCGGGGCGGCGACGGCTTCCGCGCGGGTACGCCGCGCGGTGGCGGGTCGGGCGGGTCGGGCGGGCCTGGCCGGACCGAGCACCCCGGCGTCGGGGTCCGCCGCGCCCTCCGCCGCCGGGGTGCCGGCCGAGGTCGCCACCGAACCGAGCCGGTGCCGCACGGATCCTGCCTGTGCCGGCTCCTGAGGATCCGTCACCGCAGGGGCGGAGCCCTGGATCGATTCCCCGGGTCCGGGAGCCTCCGGGGCAGAGGTGGGCCAGGGGATGACCAGCCCGGTGGCGATGTCGACCGCGAAGGCGCTCGGTGTGCCGGCTCGCGCCGCCACGGCCGTGGTCGGCTGCGCCTCCGGCGGTGACGGGGGCCCGCTCGCCAGGCCCACGCCGGGCGCAGCCCGTAAGCCGCTCACGGGGGCCGGCGGCTGCGCCGTCCCGCCCGTCACCGGCCCGCCCGCCACCGGGCCGGCCGGCCCCACGGGCGCGACCAGGCCGGTGGCGATCTCCGCCGCGAACGCCCCACCGCTCACCCCACGACCCGCCGCCCCGGGAACACCGGCCACCGCCCCGGGAACGTGGACACCCCCGCGGACGGCCGCCGTGCGCCCGGTGGCGATGTCGGCCGACACGACCCGGGCGGCCTGCCGGGTGGCGGGGTCGAGCCGCCAGAGGGCGTCGAGGGCGAGCAGTTGCATCCGGTCGGCGGTGTGCCGGTCGCCGGCGTCGAAGACGATCTTCACGGTGCCGGGTTCGACCGGGAGGCCGCGGATGGGGGTGGCGTCGGGGAGGGCGGTGTCCGGGAGGTCGGCGGGCGGGCGCATCCACAGGCCGCTCTGGGTGACCTCCAGGACGGCGTCCGGGGCGTACCGGTAGACGCCGGGGCGGAGTTCGGGCAGGCCGTGGACGGGCTGGCGGGCGGTGACCACCACGGGGGCGGCCGCCCGGCCGCCGGCGGTGTCGCGCGGGACGTAGCCCAGCTCGCGGGCGAACAGCCGCCAGCCCAGGGTGCCGTCCTCGCCGACGGCGTGGACCTCCACCTCCTGGGTGCGGGTGCGGCCCGCGCCGGGCAGGCCGGGGTGGAGGGCGACGGACTGGCCGAGCAGGTCGGCGAGGGCCTGGCCGAGCGGGAGGTCGTCGGGGACGGCGACCGGGCCGTACCCGACGAAGCGGACGGCGGGCCGGTGGGCGGCCGGGACGGCGGTCCAGAACCGGACGATCTCCTCCAGGCCGAGGGCGGCGGCGCCCGGGTAGCCGAGCACCACCGCGAACCGGTCGGGCCGGCAGGGCACGAAGCCGGTGAGCCGCCGGCGGTGGTCCTGCCGGGGCCGGGGGTCCTCGTCGTGGGCGGGGCGCAGCCAGGCGCCGCCGGGCAGGGGTTCGCAGATGCCGAGCGGTCCGGTCTGCCAGCGGCGGTTGACGGCCGGGGACTCCCAGGCGGGCCGGGGGGCGCGGCGGGAGTCCCACTGGGCGGGGCCGCCGTGCGGGCGCAGCCGGATCCAGCCCTGCTCGGGGTCGCCGAGGGCGAAGAGGGAGCCGTCTGCGGTGCGGGCGAGTTCGCCGTCGGGGACGAGGACCTCGCGGCCGAGCCGGTCGGCCAGCCACTGCCCGACGGGGCGGGGTTCCTCGGGTGAGCCGGGGGCGGTCAGCAGGCGGATGCCGCCGGGGTGGCGGGCCAGGCTGCGGGCGAGCGGTTCCCAGGAGGTGAGGGGCTGGCGTTCGGGGACGTCGAGGACGACCAGGCGGTGGTCGGGGTCGTGGGCGAGGCTCTCGGCGAAGGTCCGGGCCTGCCAGGGCCCGCCGGCGGGGGTGTCGCCGGACCGGGCCGCGGCGGGGCGGGAGGTCTGCCGGGGGCGGACCAGGAGGGTGTGACGGGCGGTCAGGCACTCCAGCTCGGGTGCTGCGGACGGGGTGCGACCGAAGGGGTTTCGCATCTCACTGACCTCCAGTGCCGGTGGGGGCGGCCGAGGCCGCGGCGGGGACCGGAGCGCCCGCCGCGGCGGCGAGCAGGGGCCCGGTCGGCAGCGCGTCCAGCACGGCCGGCGGTACGGGCTGCGCGGTGGCCCGCCCGTAGCCGAGGGCTCCGGCGGCGGCGTCGTCGGCGAGCGGGTACTTCCGGCCCTGGTCGGTGATCAGGTAGCGCCGGGGCCGCCGGTCGCCGCCGGGGGGCTGGAGTTCGGTGGCGTAGACGCCGTGGCCGGGCGGGACCAGGACGGCGCGTCCGGAGGTGTCGGCGGTGTCGCGGAGCACCACGGTGGTGGCGGTGCTGCCGCCGGTGGCGCGCTGCCGGACGCACAGCCGGCCGCGGTCGCCCTGCCAGACGGGGGCGGCGGCCAGGTCGGGGATGCGGTCGAGCAGGCCGGTGTCGGCGGAGGAGGGGGCGGCGGCGATCTCGGCGGTGCCGAGTTCGGTGGCCTCGGGCCGGCCGGGGTCGGCCTGGAGCAGGGCGAACTCGGTGCGGGAGACGGGGGCGAGGCCGTCGGTCCGCAGGACGAAGTGCTGGCGCCCGTCGGCGGGCCCGGTCCGGTACAGCCGGCCGACCTCGGCAGGCCGGCCGGCGACCGGCGGCCCGGGCCGGCCGTTGCCGGGGATCTCGGCGGCGGCGAGCGGGGTGCCGGTGGGCAGGGCGGCGAGCCAGCCGGCGGGTGCCTTGACCGGGCTCTGGTTGCCGAGGCCGAGGGCGACCAGCGCGGCGCGGCCGGCGACGGGGTACTTGACGCTGTTCCACAGCACGTAGGCGGTGCCGTCGGGGCCGGTGAGCAGGACGCGGTGGCCGTCGTCGAGCGGGCTGCCGGGGCGGGGGGCGAGGTCGGCCTGGACGGTGTCCTCGGCGGCGGGGGTGAGGCAGAGGTTCCACGGGCCGGTGAGCAGGTCGGCGGGCCGGGGCAGGGTGTCGGGGGCGTCGGGGGTGCCGACGGGGGCGCCGTGCGGGACGCCGTCGAGCGAGTTGCGGGAGACCAGGCGGACCTTGGCGCCCGGTCCGGCGCCGAGCTGGGCGGAGGCGAGGTTCGCGGTGGGGCGCAGCACCCCGCCGATCAGCAGGTACCGGTTGCCGGTCTCCTTCTCGACGATGATGGTGCCGGGCCTGCGCCAGGCGGTGTCGCCGCCGGGGCTGATCAGGCCGTAGAGGGCGAAGCCGCCCACCAGCAGCAGGCCGGCGGCGAGTCCGGCGGCGGCGCCGAGGTCGGCGCGGCGCAGCGGGGCCTCGCCGGTGCCGGGGTCGCCGGTGGCGAGGGCGCTGGACAGCCGGTGGGTGGAGAAGCGGTAGGCGTGGACGTGGTCGCGTCGGCTCTGCATCGGTCCTCCCTCAGCCGGCCAGCGTGCGGACGTAGCCGTACACGTGGAGGAGTTGGAGCAGGAGCGGGACGAGCAGGACGGCGGTCCAGGTGTCCAGCAGGTCCCCGGCGTGGCCCCAGACCGGGCGGGGCGGCGGGCCGGGGCGGCGGCCGGCGGCGAGCAGCAGGGCGAGGGCGGCGGCGGTCAGCAGGAGGAGGACGGCGGCCCGCAGCAGGGGGTGGCCGTGGTCGGCCCGGGCGAGCAGGACCAGGGCGGGGGCGAGGGTGCCGGCGACGGCGGCGGGGACGCGCTGCCAGGGGCCGGGCAGGGTGCGAGCGCGGAGCAGGGCGGTGGCGCCGAGGGTGGTGGCGAGGGCGGGGCCGGCCCAGCCGGGTTCGCGGGCGAGCAGCAGGCAGGCGAGGGTGACCACGGTGCCGACGGCGACCGAGGCGGCGCCGAGGAGGGCGTCGGCGGTCCGGGTGCGGGCGGTGGTCCTGCCGGCCGGTTCGGGTTCGATGTCCTGTTGCAGTTCCTCGGCGCTGCGCGGCAGTTGGGGGACGCGCAGGCGGGCGGCGCGGAGCGCGAGGCGCAGTCCGGGGCTGGCCGCGAGCAGGGCGGCGACGGCGAGCAGGGCGGCGGCGCGGGTGGCGTCCAGGTCGAGGGCGGCGGCGAGCAGGGCTCCGAGGACGGCGGCGAGTCCGGTGGCGGCGGCGCTGCCGAGGACGCGGGTGGGCAGGCGGCGGCCGAGCAGCAGCGCGGCGGTGGCCGTGGTGGCGGCGGCGAGCCCGGCGAGGGCGAGGTCGCCGCGGCCGGGGGTGAGCACGGCTGCGCCGCCGTGCCGGGCGGTGGCGCCGGCGAGGGCGGCCAGCAGGATGCCGCCGAGGCCGGCGGTCAGGGCGGCGGCCCGGGGGTCGGGCCGCAGGCGGCTGGTGAGCACGCAGCCGGCGGTCAGGGCGACGGCGCCGACCGCGGAGTACCCGGCGGCGGCGCGACCCGGTTCGACGGCGGGGACGGCGGCGGCGAGCAGCCCGATGAGCGCGGCGCCGAGGCCGGTGAGCAGCCGTCGTGTCAGGTCGGGCCGCCAGCGCTCGGCCGGGGTGCCGATCACCTCGGCGACGCCCTCGGCGATGTCGTCGAAGTGGACCTCGGCGAGCGGGGAGGCGGCCGGGCGCAGGTGGAGGACGTCGCCGTCGCGCAGGTCGAGGGTCTCGGGGGTGCCGTCCGGGTCGAGGGGTGCCTCGCCGAGGCGTTGCAGCACCCAGCCGCCGCGGTGGGCCTCGGGTCCGGCGACGTGGCGGAGCAGCACCGGGAGCAGTCCGGCGAGGGTCACCGTGGCCGGTACGGCGAGGTCGGCCCGGCCGGTGGGGCCCGCGACGGTGAGCCGGCGGACGTCGTGCCCGGCGGCCGCGGTCGTGCTCGGGGTGGTCATGCTGCTCCTGGGATGCGAGGGGTGGCGTGCGGAAGCGGGGGTCACCTGCGACGAGGGACCCGCGCGGAGGGGTTCGGTGGAAACCGTGCGGGGCGCGGTGCGGGGCCGGGTGGCCCGGTCAGCGCGCGGCGGGCGCCGGGCCGGCGGCCCGGACGAGCCCGGTCTGGACGAGTCTGACGCCGCGTCGGGTGACCAGCTGGGCCCGGCCGCAGGGCAGGGTGCGGGGCTTGGCCTCGCCGAGGAACCTGCCCTCCTCGTTGGGGTAGGACAGCAGCAGCGCGGGGCTGCCCAGTTCCCACATGCGGCGCAGCAGCGGGTCCATCATGGCCCGGACGGCTCCGGAGGTGCTGCGGGCGACCACCAGGTGCAGGCCGATGTGGACGCCCTGGGCGAGGTACGGGACCAGGGCGGCGAGCGGGCCGCCGACGGCGGTGCCGGTGGTGAACAGGTCGTAGTCGTCGACGACGACGAACAGGTCGGGGCCCTCCCACCAGTCCCGCCGGTGGAGGTGTTCGGGGGTGATGTCGGGTCCGGGCAGCCGGCGGTGCATGGAGACGGCGGCGCTGTTGGCGAGGGCGGCCAGGGCGTCGGTCTCCACGGCGTAGCCGACCCGGTAGGGCTCGGGGACGGCCTCCAGCAGGGCCCGGCCGGGGTCGGCGAGCAGGATCTTCGCCTGGTCGGGGGTGTGGTGGCCGGTGATCGAGCGCAGGACCAGCCGCAGCGCGTTGGTCTTGCCGGTCTCGCCGTCGCCGAACACCGACAGGTGCGGGGTGTGGGCGAAGTCGTGCCAGACCGGCTGGAGCCGCTGCTCGTCCCAGCCGAGGCAGATCCGGGGGCCGGGCTGGGGGGCGGGCAGCAGGTCGGCGGGCAGTTCGGTGGGCAGCAGGCGGACGCCGGGAGCGGCCGGGCCGGTGCGGAAGGCGGCGATCTCGGCGACGGCGGCGCGGGTGGCCCCGGCGAGGTCGGCGGGGTCGGTGGAGCCGTCCAGCCGGGGCAGGGCGGAGCGGAAGTGGTGGCCGGAGCCGACCAGGCCGCGGCCGGGCTGCTGCGGGACGCCGGCGGCGGCGCGGCTGCCGACCTCGGACTCCAGGGGGTCGCCGAGGCGCAGTTCCATCCGGGTGCCGATGAGGTCGCGCAGCCGGGGCCTGATCTCCGACCAGCGAACCGCGGAGACCACCAGGTGGACGCCGAACGCCAGGCCCCGGGCGGCGAGTTCGGCGATGCGGTCGTCGAGTTCCTCGAAGTCCTGGCGGAGCGTGGCCAGGCCGTCCACGACCAGGAACACATCCCCGTACGGGGAGTCGACCGCGCCGCGGGCGCGCTGCTCGCGGTAGGCGGCCATGGACTCCAGGCCGCGGTCGGCGAAGAGCTGTTCGCGGACCTCCAGCAGCTGGGCGACCTCCTCGACGGTGCGCAGCACGCGGTCGCGGTCGAGCCGGCCGGCGATCGAGCCGACGTGCGGCAGGCCGCCGACGGAAGCCAGGCCGCCGCCGAGGTCGAGGCAGTAGAACTGCGCCTCGGCCGGGGTGTGGGTGAGGGCGAGGGCGAGCATCAGGGTGCGCAGCAGGGTGGACTTGCCGGTCTGCGGGCCGCCGACCACGGCGGCGTGGCCGTCGGCGCCGGACAGGTCGGCCTCCAGCAGGTCGCGCAGCTGCTCGGAGGGGCGGTCGACCACGCCGAGCGGGACGCGCAGGGCGCCGTGCCGGGCGGGTTCGGGGGCGGCCATGCCGCGGTCCGGGTCGGGCACGATGCCGGGCAGCAGCTGGTCCAGGCTGGGCGAGGAGTCGAGCGGGGGCAGCCAGACCTGGCGGGCCGGCGGGCCGGCGTCCACCAGGCGGT
Source organism: Kitasatospora sp. HUAS MG31 (assembly GCF_040571325.1). Lineage (GTDB taxonomy): Bacteria > Actinomycetota > Actinomycetes > Streptomycetales > Streptomycetaceae > Kitasatospora > Kitasatospora camelliae. The sequence continues at coordinate 628,713 of NZ_CP159872.1, forward strand.
CGATCAGGACGTCCAGCAGGCTGGGGCCGTCCTCGGCCGGGCCGTCCGGCCGCTCCGGGGTGGCGGGCGCGGGGTCGGCGGCGAGGGCGGGCCCGGCGGGGGCCGGGTCGGCGGGCGGCAGCAGCCGGAACGGGACCACCTCGCCGGCCGCACGGGCGCTCTCCGCGCCGGGGTCGGCGGGGGCCGGGGCGGCGGGGCAGGGCCCGGAGACGTACGCGGCCTTGAAGCGCACCAGGTTGGTGGTGTCCACCCGCAGGTAGCCGTGGCCGGGGGCGGAGGGCAGCTCGTAGGCGCTGGAGGTGCCGATGACGCTGCGGGACTCCATGGAGGAGAAGGTGCGCAGCGCGATCCGGTAGGAGAGGTGGCCCTCGACCCGGTTGATCCGGCCCTCGTCCAGGCGCTGGGAGGCGAGCAGCAGGTGGATGCCGAGGCTGCGGCCGACCCGGCCGATCATGACGAACAGTTCGGCGAAGTCCGGTTTGGAGGCGAGCAGTTCGGAGAACTCGTCGACCACGATGAGCAGGCTGGGCAGCGGGGCGAGGCGGGCTCCGGCCAGACGGGCCCGCTCGTAGTCGAACAGCGAGGAGTGGCCGGCGTCGCGGAGGAGTTCCTGGCGGCGGATGACCTCGCCGGTGAGCGAGTCCTGCATCCGGTCGACCAGGGGCAGTTCGTCGGCCAGGTTGGTGATCACGGCGGAGGTGTGCGGGAGGCGGTCCATGCCGAGGAAGGTGGCGCCGCCCTTGAAGTCGACCAGGACCAGGTTGAGCACCTCGGAGGAGTGGGTGGCGGCCAGGCCGACCACCAGGGTGCGCAGCAGCTCGCTCTTGCCGGAGCCGGTGGCGCCGATCAGCAGGCCGTGCGGGCCCATACCGCCCTGGGCGGACTCCTTGAGGTCGAGCTCGACCACCTCGCCGTCCTCGGTGACGCCGATCGGGACGGTGAGCCGGGCCTGCTGGGCCTGGCGGCGGCGCCAGAGCGCGGCGACGTCCGCGGTGTGCGGGTCGCGGAGGCCGAGCAGGGTGGTGAGCTCGAAGTCGCTCTCCAGCGGCTTGTCGAGCAGGTCGACGGTGCCGCCGGTGCGCCGCGGGGCGAGGGTGCGGGCGAGCTGTTCGGCGCCGGCGGCGGTCAGCCCGTCCACGGTGGCGGTGGCGGTGGCGGCGCCGCGGGGGAAGGAGACCTGCCCGTCCTCGACGGTCAGCCGCAGCACCCGGGGTCCGCCGGGCAGGGCGCCGGTGGCGTCCAGCAGGACGGCGCAGCGGACGCCGTCGGCGAGCAGCCGGGAGGCGGGCGGCAGGGGCGCGCCGTCGGCGACGATCACGGTGAACGGTTCGGTGACGCCCGGGACGGCGGCCCGGTCGTGGTCGGGGCGGTCGGCGAACTCGGGGCCGAGCAGGTCGAGCAGCCCGTCGTGGTCGGCGGCGGCCAGGCGCAGCCGGCCGGTGGCGTCCTCCCGCTGCGGGTGGGCGGTGTGCGGCAGCCACTTGAGCCAGTCCCAGTCCTGCTGGGCGGCCGGGTCGGCGAGCAGGGCGATCCGCAGCTCGTCCGGGGAGTGCAGGGTGGCGAGCTGGCCGAGGACGGCGCGCAGCAGGCCGAGCACCCCGGGGCGGTCGCCGGTGAGCTCGACCCGGCTGAACTGCCGCAGGCCGACGGTGACCGGGATGCCGGGGACGGTGCGTACGGCGCGGGTGAAGCGCCGCAGTGAGACGGCGGCGAGCGGTTCGAGGTCCTCCACCGGCCGGGTGCGGGGCGGGGCGAACTCCAGGGCGGCCCGCCGGGTGCCGACGCCGATCCGTACCTGGGCGAAGTCCTCGTGGCCGGGGCGCCGTTCCCACAGCCGGGGGCCGAGCGCCAGGGTGGGCAGCTGTCCGGGACGGGGGTGGTCCCACTCGACGGCGGCCCGCTGCTCGGCGGCGGCGGTCCGGGCCTGGCGGCGCAGCTGGGCGAGGTAGCGCAGGTAGTCGCGGCGTTCGGCGCGGATCCGGCGCTTGCGCTCGCCGCCGGCCCGGCCGAGCTGGCCGAGCGTCATGCTGGCCATGGCGACGCCCATCATCCCGGACATCAGGTAGGTGCTCGGGGATCCGTCGGAGGTCGAGAACATCAGCACCATGGCGGTGGTGCCCAGGCCCATCGGCAGGTACAGCAGGACCGATCCGAGGTCGGCCGCGGCCGGCTCGCCGAGCACCGGGGGCTCGGCGAGCTCGACCCGGCCCGAGGGCAGGGGAGGTCCCTCGGCTCGCGGGGAGCGCCGCACGGTCGCGGGCTCCGGGGTCAACGCTCCGGTGGGTAGTGGCGCCATCACTCCGTGGAGGCTAGGCCCGCCGGGAGCGGCCGGACGGCCCCCGGGGCCGCCGCTGCCCGATCGCCCACCGGCCGCTGCCCGGCCGCCCGGCGGCCGGCCGGCGGGTGCGGGCCCGACGGCCTGACCGTCCATCAGGCCGCCGCTCATATCAGGCCCGCCCGCAGCGCGTACGCCACCGCGTGCGCCCGGTTGCGCAGGCCCAGGCGGCTCATCGCGCTGTGGATGATGTTCTTGATCGTCCGCTCCGAGTAGTTGAGCCGCTCGGCGATCGCGGCCGTCTCCATCCCGTCCGCGAGCAGCCGGATCACCGCGACCTCGCGGACCTCCAGCGGGGTGGTGGTCAGGCCCTGCGGCGCCAGCACGTCCAGCTGGATCGCCCGCACCCACTCGACCAGCCAGGCGATGCCGTGGCCGGGCAGCTGGGCGTGCCCGCCCGCGGCCCCCACCACCGCGCGCAGCAGCTGCTCGGGGGCGGCGTCGCGGCGCGGGATCACGCTGGTCACGCCGTAGTTCACGGCCCGTACCAGGTGCTGCTCGCGGACCACGTCCCCGACGATCACCATCCGCAGCGCCGGGTTGGCCGCCTCCCGGGCCCTGCGCTCCAGGCAGACCAGGGTGTCCTCGGTGACCTCGTCGGTCAGCACCAGCAGCACGTCGGCCTCGGCCGAGCGCGTCGCGGGCAGCAGGCTCACCCGGGGCGAGGGACGGAGCATGGCGGCGACCCCGGCGCCCGAGATCGGGTCGCCCGACAGCACGGCCACAGAGACGGTGTCCAAGGGAATCTCCAGCGAGTCGAAACGAGCGGGAGACCTCCGGCCGACGCCGGACGGCAGCACTCCGCAGCCATGCCCCCCGTCCCGGCCGCACCGGCCGCCCACCGCCGGTCTGCAGTCCCCGGCCGTCCCCGCTGCGGGAGGGCCCGGCGCCCACGGCCCCGGTGGGCCGCGCGCCGACGCGGCCGGACGCCGGGGATGAGGGTGCGCGCTCCGGCCCGCCCGCGTGGTGGCGGGCGGACCGGCGGAGCGGCGCATCACCCCGACGTGCCCGGAGCATGGTCCGTCCGGGCAGACCTCACGTTAGGAGGGAGCGGGCGGCGGGCGCATGACGGTAGGGACCGAAAGATCCGGGCGTGCGGGCCGAAGGACCGCCACCGGGGGCGGCCGGCGGAAGCCGGACATCCTGGCACGGCCCGCCGCCGGTCGCCAGGGGCTGCCGCGGGTTCCGGCCCGGGCGGACCCGTGTTCCGGGGGCGCGCGGGCCACCGAACCGGTCGACAGGGCGGGGCCGGATGGCGCAGAGTCACGCCATGGCCGATTCGTTTCTCCCGGCGCTGCCGCCCCCGTACCGGTGCCGTCCCGCGACCGCCGCCGACGCCCGCGCCGAGGCGGACCTGCTCGCCGCCTGCGAACCCGCGCCGCCGGAGCGGGCCGGGAGCGTCGACGCCGGACCGGTCACCTCGTTCGGTCCCGGCCCCGGCCCCGACACGCTCCTGGTCCACGACCCCGCCGGCCGGCTCGCCGCCCGCGCCCGGGTCAGCGGCGGCCGCCGCTGCACGGTGCACGTCCACCCCGCCCACCGCGGCCGGGGGCTGGGCGGCGCCCTGCTCGACTGGGCCGAGACACGGGCCCGGCAGGCGGGCGGCGACCGGCTCGGGCAGACCGTCCCGGACGAGGACCTCCCGGCGGTGGCACTGCTGCGCTCCCGCGGCTACGAGCCGTTCGTCACCCAGTGGCTGCTGGAGATCGCCCTGCCCGCCGGGCACCCCGTCCCCGCCCCTCCCGCCGGGATCGCGGTCCGGGGCTTCCGGCCCGGCGACGAGCGGGACGTGCACCGGCTCACCGAGGACGCCTTCGCCGCCTGGCAGTCCCGGCGCAAGCCGTACGAGGAGTGGGCCCGGCTCACCGTCGAGCGGGACGCCTTCGCACCGGACCTCTCGCCGCTGGCCCTCGCGGACGGCCGGCCCGTGGGCGCGGTCCTCGCCCTGCGGCACCCGGACAGCGGCGAGGGCCACATCGACCGCGTCGCCGTCCGGCCCGACCACCGCAGCCGCGGCATCGCCGGCCTCCTGCTCCGCGAGGCGTTCCGCCGCTTCCACCACCAGGGCCTGAGCACCGCCACCCTCTTCACCCACTCGGCGACCGGCGCCCTCCCCCTCTACCGCCACCTCGGCATGACCGTCCGCCACAGCTCCACCGTCTACGGCAAGGCCCTGCGCGGCTGACGGTCGCCACCGCCGGTCCCGGGGCGCGATAGCGTGGCGGCCGTGGACGACACCCCTCCCGCCCTTGAACTCGCCCGGCCGGTCCGCGGGGTGGAGGTGCTGTCCCGGCAGACCCTCGGTGCCTGCGCGCCGACCTTCGGCCGGGTGGAGCTGGACTTCGAACCGCTGCCCCCGGGCGGGGTCCCGCGCGTCGAACTCGCCTGCACCGCCCACCCGGAGCCCGACCCCGCGTACGAGGCCGCGCTGGCCCGCGGCGTGCTCCGGGAGCTGTCCGGCAGGGGGACCCGGGATCCGGAGGCTCGGCGCGGTGTGCCGGTCCGGGCGCTGGTCCTGGTCCGCTCCCTGCGCTGGCACTGGACGGACTCCTGCGAGCGGGTCTTCGACCGGCTGGGCGCCCTCGCCGTCCGCGAGGCCCTCGCCTGCGGGGCCGAGGACCGGTCTCCCCGGCTCGTGGTGACCCGGGTCCGGCTGTAGTACGGCTGAAGTTCGCTCGCAGCCCGGGCCAACCGCCGCGGTCAGGACTTGACGAACTCCAGCAGGTCCGCGTTCAGCTGGTCCCGGTGGGTGACGAACAGCCCGTGCCCGGCGGTGGGGTACTCGCGGTAGTCCGCGCCGGGGATCAGCTCCGCGGTCCGGCGGCCGGTCACCGCGGGCGGGGCCCCGAAGTCGGCGCCGCCGTGCACCACCAGCGCGGGCACGGAGATCCGCCGCAGCCCGTCCCGGTGGTCGGTGTGGAAGGAGGAGGCCAGCAGCTGGGCGGTGGCCCACGGGGAGGCGGACATGCACTGCCGCAGGGTCCAGTCGACCAGCGCCTCGGAGACCCGGTTCTTCAGGTGGGTGGCGTACCAGGCCTGGGCCTGCCGGGTGAACCACTGGGGCCGGTCGGTGCGGAAGTCGTCCAGGGTGTCCTGCAGCACGGCCTCCGGCACGCCCTCCGGGTTGTCCTCGGTGAGCTTGAGGAACGGCAGCACCGCCGACACGAACGCCACCCGCGCGATCCGCTCCTCGCCGTGCCGGGAGAGGTACCGGGCGACCTCGGCGCCGCCGATGGAGTGGCCGACCAGGGTGACCTCGCGCAGGTCGAGGTGGTCCAGCAGCGCCGCCAGGTCGTCGGCCGAGGTGTCCAGGTCGTACCCGGTGGACGGCCGCTCGGACCGGCCGTGCCCGCGCCGGTCCAGGGTGACGCAGCGGTGACCCCGGTCCGTGAAGTACGGGATCTGGTACTCCCACATGTCGGAGTTGAGCGCCCAGCTCGGGACGAACACGATCGCCGGACCCCGGCCGTAGTCCTCGTAGGCGAGCCTGGTCCCGTCCGCGGTCTCGAAGAACATCCGCCGTCCCCCTTCTCGTTCGCCCCCGCACCGTGCGGCGACGAACGACAGTCTCACCCGATCGACCGGCCACCGCGATGACTTCACTGGTCATGTCCCGAAGTCCCGTGCACCCGGGCGCCGTTCACCCGTCGGTACCGGCGCCGTCGGCGTACCCGCCCACCAGGCGGAACCGGGTTCGGCATCCGCGGCGACGAGCCGCCCGAGAAGGCCGGCGCCGCCACCATGAACGGCCGCTCCACCCTGCGCGTACACACGGGCAGCCCGAACGCCGGCACCGACCTGTACATCGCCACCGAGGGCAAGCCCTTTCCCGTGAAGCTCACGCGCCCGGTCGGGCCGACGGCCGGCACCGCGTCCTTCAGCGACTTCGACGCGCCGGTGACCGTCACCGAGCCGCCCGCCGACCAGGTGGTCGACCTCGCCGCCGTCGGCAAGCCGGCCACCACCTGACCGGCGCGGGCCGGGCACGGGTCCCTCCCCCGGTGGGGCCGTTCGGGGGAGGGGCGGCATGTCGGCGCGGCCGGTGGCGGGGCCGCGCCGAGACTGGGCGCGACCCGTGACCGCGACCGTCAGCCGTCCTGGAGCGCCCCCATGACCCGCCGGACCGTGTCCGCCGTCCGTCTGCTCGCCGGCACCGCCGCCCTCGCCACCCTCCTGTCCGCCACCGGCTGCGGCTCCGACCCCGCACCCACCATCGCCCTGCCGTCCGGAGCCAGCATCGCCTGCGCCGGGTCCGGCCAGTTGCTCGGCGCCGGATCCACCGCTCAGGCCAACGCCGTCGACATCTGGAAGACCACCTTCAGCGCCGCCTGCCCGAACGTCATCGTCACCTACGGCGGAGGCGGATCGGGCGCCGGCGTCCAGCAGTTCATCCAGGGCAAGGTCGCCTTCGCCGGCTCCGACGCCCCGCTCAAGCCCGAGGAGATCACCGCCACCGCCCAGGCCTGCCCCGGCGGCCACGGCGTCGACCTGCCGATGGCGGCCGGCCTGATCTCCCTCGCCTACAACCTCGACGGGGTCGACCACCTCGTCCTCGACGCCCCCACCATCTCGAAGATCTTCAACGGCCAGATCACGGACTGGAACGACCCCGCCATCACCGCCCTCAACCCCGGCACCACCCTGCCCGCCACCGGCATCCAGAGCTTCCACCGCTCCGACGACTCCGGCACCACCGCCAACCTCACCGCCTACCTCGCCGCCGCCTCCGCCGGCGCCTGGCCGTACCCGCCGAGCAAGACCTGGGCGGGCAGGGGCGGGCAGTCTGCCAACGGCTCGGCCGGCGTCGCCGCCCAGGTCAAGCAGGTCAAGGGGTCCATCGGCTACATGGAGCTGTCCTTCGCCCAGAGCAACGGCCTCAGGAGCGCCGCCATCGCCACCGGCGCCCCGCAGCCCGCGGACGCCACCGCCGCCAACGCCGCGACCACCTTCGCCGGATCCACGGTGGCCGGGACCGGCAGCGACCTCGCCCTCAAGCTCGACTACACCACCGAGCGGCCCGGTGCCTACCCCATCGTCCTGGTCACCTACGAGATCGTCTGCGACAAGGGCAACCGGGCTTCCACGCTCGACGCCCTCAAGGCCTTCCTCACGTACACCATCAGCGCCCCGGGCCAGCAGGCCATCGGCACCGTCGGCTACGTCCCCCTCCCCCAGGAGGTCGCCTCCAAGGTCCAGGCCGTGATCCCCACCCTGTCCTGACCACCCGCCCGGGGCGTCCACGCGGGGGCGTCGCGGGCGGGGCTCAGCCGAGCGAGAGGCCGCGCGCTTCCAGGGCCTCCGGGAGGCGTCCGAGCGCCTTGGGGCCCATGCCGTGCAGCTTCTTCAGTTCGGCGGCCGGCACCCCCGCCAGCTCGCTCAGCCGGGTGTAGCCGGCCTGGGCGAGCGCCCGGGTCGCCGGGGCGCCGATGCCCGTGGGGAGGCCGTCCTGATGCTCCGCGTCCATGCCGCCGATCCTGCCCGACCGGCGGGCGATCCACCGCCCTGACACCCCGCGAGCCCGGCACCCCGACCCGCGCGCGGCTCAGCCCTCCGCGTCCTCGACCAGGCCGCAGGCGTGGGGGAAGGAGCGCAGGTACGCGCGCCGCGCCGGATCCGGCTCCGCCACGGCCGCCTCGTCCAGGACCCGCAGGAACCGGTCTCGCTGCTCCTCCGGCAGGCGGAGCAGCACCCAGCTCACGTGTTCCGCGATCCGGACCGCGGCGTCGGGGTCGACCTCGTCGTCCTCGCACTCGTCCAGGAACCGGACGAGGTCGACCACCAGCCCGGCGAGGACCGGCACCAGCGGGTCCTCGCCACCGTGCCCGGAGCCGGCGGCGTCCATCGCGGCCGTCATCCGGCCAGCTGGTCGAGGAGTTCCCGGCCGGCGGGCCAGTCGCCCAGTCCGGAGGCGGAGTTGAGGTGGCCGTACGGGCCCGCCAGGACGAACCGGGCGCCCCAGGCGTCGGCGAACTCCTGCGAGCGCTCCACCGTGCACCAGGGGTCGTCCGAGCCGGCGACCACGACGGAGGGGAACGGCAGCGGGTTCAGCGGGACCGGGCAGAAGTCGTCCAGGACGGCCACCCCGGCGCGCTCGATGTCCGCGGGTGCCACCAGGAGCGCGCCGGCCACCTTCGCGCCCGCCCGCTCGGCCGCCCAGTGCGCCGCCAGGATGCAGCCGAGGCTGTGCGCGACCAGCACCACCGGGTCCGTACGGGAGGCCAGTTCGCGGTCGAGCGCGTCCAGCCAGTCGCCCAGCACCGGGTGGTCCCAGTCCGCCTGCTCCACCCGCCGGAACGCCGGGTCGGCCGCCTCCCAGCGGCTCTGCCAGTGCTCCGGACCGGAACCCTCGTAGCCGGGCAGGACGAGGAAGCGGGGCGATACGGTCATGGCGGGCGATCCCTCCCGAGGCGCGACGAACGCCCCGATCCTACGGGCTGCCGCCGTACCGGCCCGGGCCCGGCCGACCTGCGTGGAACCGACGCGGCCTGCGTGCTCCGCCCGGTCTCCGGGGGACCCGCCGGACCTGTCGGGCGCCCGGGTGCCGGTGCTACGGTCGCGGCATGTCCAAGACCGAGATCGACGCCCTCACCGCCGAGTTCTTCGGCGCCTTCGACAACCGCGGCGGCCGGCCCGCCGACGTGGCCCGGATCCGCCGGCTGATGCTCCCCGGCGGCGTGATCGTCAACACCGGCCCGGAGCTCACCGTCTACACCGTGGACGAGTTCGTCGAGCCCCGCGAGAAGCTGCTGGCCGACGGCCGGCTGGTGGAGTTCAACGAGTGGGAGACCTCCGAGCGGACCGAGATCGCCGGACGCATCGCCTCGCGGTTCGGCGAGTACCGCAAGTCCGGGGTCCTGGACGGCGAACCCTTCGAGGGCGGCGGCACCAAGACCATCCAGTTCGTCCGGACCCCGGACGGCTGGCGGATCTCCGCCTTCGCCTGGTACGACCAGCCCTGACACCACCCCTGCCGGCGGGACGCCCGCCCGCCCCGACGGCGGTCCGCCAGGGCGGGCAGGCGTGTCTCTCACGCGCGTCCTGGGCGCCGCGGCTCAGCCGATCGTCGACCCCACGATCGGCTCGGAGATCGGTACGGTCTCCCCCGCGAAGCCGGTCTTGACGAACTGCCAGGTCAGACCGTTGATCACGCCCTGGCCCAGCGGGGCGAGCCGGGCGAAGGCGGGCTGGCTCAGGTCGAGGTGGGTGTTGGCGCAGGACGGGCACTTGTCCCTGACCGGCACGGTGATGGTCTTGCCCTGGTAGGTGACCTTCACCGAGATGCCCTTGCAGAGCGGGTCGTTGTTGGGATTGGCGGTGGTCCACCAGGCGTGCGAGACGGCGACCAGCATCTGGTTGCCGGCGTTGATCTGGGTACCGCAGGCGCCGAAACCGGCGTCGTTGTAGTACGTGGCCTTGCCGCTCATCGGCTTGTTCACCGGTATCGCGGCGCTGGCGTCCCCGGCTCCCAGGGCGATCAGCGCGGCGGCGGCGAGCGGTGCGCCGGCCATGATCCTGACGTTCCTCGTGACTCGCATGGTTTCCCTCCGGTTCGCTGCGGGCGGGCCTGGTCGAGCACGGGCGGCGCGGCCCGTCGCCCGACCAACCGGCCTGCGACGAAGCGGAGTTCACTGCTGCCGGACCGCCGCCCGTGACGGGAACGTATGCCACGGGAACACCAGTGGTCCAGACATCTGGCATGTTGTCATGGACACATGACGGGAGAGTTTGCCCACGGTCCATCCGGTCAACTCGCCCCCGTCACCCCCTTGCCGTCCCGCGCGAAGGTCGCCCGCAGGTGCTCCTCGAAGAACCAGCGCGGATCGCCGCCCATCCGGGCCAGCAGCACCAGCGCCGTCACCGCCACGTCGCACGCCTCCTTGCGGACGTCGTCCCAGGAGTGCGAGAACCCCTTGCGCGGGTTCTCCCCCAGCGCCCCGATCGCCGCCTCGGCGACCTCCCCGGCCTCCTCCTGGAGCTTGACGACCTGCACCAGCCAGCGCTGCTCGCCGTGCAGCCTGCTGTGCGAATCCAGCGTCCGGGCAAGCGAGTTGATGATCTTCCAGGTCTCTTCCATGAGCTGGGATCCTGCCCGTGTTCGAACCACTCGTTCAACCAGGGAGAGTTCGGGAGCGTTCGTCCCGAACAGTGCCTTTTCGATCCCCGGGCTCCCGGCGGAACGCTCCCTCAGCGGCGGACCGTCGCCGGCAGAGCGGCATGCGGCAGGACGAGGAGGCCGTCCTCACCGAGGAACTCCCGGGACATCGCAGAAGCACCGCTTCACCACCGAGCGCTTCTCCGGGCGCCGCCGCACCTCTAGGACCGGCGTCCGAGCGGCAGCCGGGCCGCGACGGCCAGTGCCACCGCGAGGGCCGCCGCCCAGGGCAGCAGCCTCGCCACTCCGCCCGCCTGCTCCCACAGGCTGAAGAGGCTGAAGGAGGCCGTCAACGGCAGTACCGCGACCCCTGCGGCCGCGGCTCGCAGCCGGCCGTGTGCCGCACACAGCACCATGAGCACCAGCGGCACGACCAGCAGGGCGAGCGGCCACCAACCGTCCATCAGGTAGCGCGTGTCATATCCGCCCTGAGCACGCGTCACCGCGAAGCCCGCGGCCGCCCCGGTGAGCACCAGCAGCCGGGAGTGCCACCCCGGGGGCTCCAGCAGATCCGGCGGGGCGGCGGCGAGCAGCGCGCCACCCACCAGGTACGGGACCAGGGCGGTCGCTCCGTACAGCAGTAGCCAGCTGTCCTGCGCGGCCACGGCCAGCAGGCCGATCCGCAGCGCACCGAGCAGGGCCACCCCGAGGGCCAGCACCCGCGCCGCCCGCCAGACGCCGAACACCGAGGTGGCGGCGAGCAGGGCGGGGACCACCGTCAGGCCCAGCACGGCGAGGCTGCCGGGCAGTTCGGTCCACGGAACGGCGAGGCCCGCCCGGGCGGCGACGCGCATCTCGTGGGTGCGCGGGTCGCCGAAGCCGGGGAAGGCCCCGAGGCCCAGCAGCGCGCCGGCGAGCAGGGGTGCGGCGGCGGCGAGCAGTCGGCCGCCGAGAGCGGTGGCAGTCAGGCCGGTGCGCAGCCGCAGTCCGTACGCGGCGAGGTCGAGCGCCTCGCGGGCGGTGGCCAGCCGCCCGGCTCCGGCGGTGGTGTCGGCGAACACCTCGGCGAGTTCGGCTCCACGGTCGCGGCGGTAGCGCGCCGGGTAGAGCGCGATGGCGGTGCGCAGCGCGACCGTGCGGGCGGTCACGCCGTCGCGCCGAACGGGCGGACCGCCGGGGCGCCGAGGCGCCGCTGCGCCTCGACGGCGACCGCGCGCAGCCGTTCGGCCTCGGCGGCCAGCACCTCGCGCCCGGCGCCGGTGAGGGCATAGGTGCGGCGGGCCCGGCCGTCGACCACCTCTTCGGCGGCGACCTCGATCAGTGCCTGCTGGAGCAGCCGGTCGAGCGCCCCGTAGAGGGTGCCGGTGCGCATGCGCACCCGCCCCCCGGAGATCGCGTCGATCTCGCTGATCAGCGCGTATCCGTGCCGGGGGGCGTCGGCGAGGGCGGTGAGCAGCAGGAGGGTGGACTCCTGCATCGCACGTTCGGTCATACGACTACATATACCGCCGAACGACCTATCCGTGCCAACCCCTGTCTACCCGCGCCACGGTCCGCCGCGCTCCCGCCGGACCGCGCCGAGGAGTCCGGCCAGCAGCGGGAGGACCAGGACGAGCAGGGCGATCGTCGGCCACGGCGCGTCGGCGAGGTGGACCGACGGGGAGCCCGGCTGTCCGGCGGCGCGTGAGCGCAGCAGGGCGAAGGCCGGGACGGCGCCGCTGACGGTGCCGAGCACTGCGCCGAGCAGGGCGATCAGACCGGCCTGGAGTCCGGCCAGGGTGCGCCGGGTACGCGGTCGGGCGCCGATCGCGGTGAGCACCGCCCGGTCGCGGCGGGCGTCGGCGGCGGCCAGGGCGGTGGCGACCACCGCCGCGCCGAGCACCACCAGGCCGGCGAAGGCGCTCAGCGCCACCCCGATCAGGCTGTCGGTCGGCCGGTAGCCGCGCTCCACCTCCAAGGTGGCGTACGGGGCGAGCCGGGCGACCGTGGCGGCGGCCCGCCGCTCGGCCTTCTCCGGGGTGGGTGCCGTCGGCAGCCAGATCGACCCGGCCGGCTCCACCGCCAGGCCCATCCCGCGGACCGTCTGCACTCCGACCACCAGCGGCGCGTAGCGCAGGGTGGCGGGCCGTTCGACCAGCACGCCTTCCACACTCTCCTCCCGTACCGCGCCGGCGGCGCCCTGCATCCGCAGCCGCACCCGCCCGTCGTGCAGGTACCCGGGGTCGGTGACCACGGCCTTCCCGGTGGCGAGCGCGGCCTCGGCGGCCGGATCGCGCAGCGCCAGCAGGTTGTGGAGCACCGCCGCGTCACCGACCACCAGCGGGCTGGTGACGGGCTGTCCGTAGCGCTGCCCGCCCTCGGCGTAGACGGTGGCCCGGCAGCCCTCGCAGAAGAGGTACTCGGCCTGGTACAGGTCGGCACGTTCGCCGAGGTCCGGCAGGTCCTGGGCGAGCGCGGTGCGCAGCTGCGGCAGGGTGGCCGCCTCGCCGTGGCTCTCCAGATGGACCGAGTTGACGGGGCGCCGGAGCTGGTAGGCGGCCCGGTCCTGGGCCTGTGAGCCGGTGGTGTGCACGCCGACCGCGACGGCCCCCGCCACCGCGGCGAGCACGGCGGCTACCGCGGGCGCGGTCCGGGAGCGGTGCCGGGCGGTGTCGCGCAGCGCCAGTCGGGGGCCCAGCGGCAGGCGGCGGGCGAGCCGGCCGCACAGAGCGAGCAGCGGCGGGGTGAGCAGCAGCAGCCCGAGCTCGGCGGTGACCGCTCCGGCCAGCACCGCCAGGGTGCGCAGGGACAGACCGGCCAGCACCGGAGCTCCGCCGACCTGGCCGGCCACCGCCCCGTACAGCGCGATCCCCGCGCCGGCGGCGACGGTCGCCAGTCCGAGCAGCGGCACCCAGCGACCGGGCGGCCGGACGGTGTCCCGGCCGGTCAGCCCGGCCAGCACCTCGCGCCGTCCGGCCTGGACGGCGGGCAGCAGCGCTGCCAGCAGCGCGGTCGCCACTCCGGTCGCGCCGATCAGCACCAGGTCCAGCGGGCGCAGTGCGAGGTGCCCGAATCGGCTGCCGCCGGCCTGCTCGATCCATGGCCGGAACAGCGCCACGAGCCCGCAGCCGAGCGCGGTGCCGAGCCCGGCTCCGGCGGCGCCCAGGACCAGGCCGCCGCCCAGCACCACGGCGCGGATGTGCCCGGGCCGTCCGCCCGCGGCACCGATCAGGGCGAGCTGGCGCCTGGCCTGCCGGGCGCCGATCGCGAAGGCCGGTCCGGCCAGCAGTGTCACCTCCAGCAACGCCAGGGCCGCCGTGGTGGCCGCCGCCATCACGGTGCGCTCCCGCTGGTCAGCGGCGCCGAACGCCTCCTGCCGGTCCAGCGCCGCGGCGGGTGGGTGCAGCGCGACCTGCCGGGCGGCCACGGTGTAGCCGTAGCGGTTGAACTCCCGTACCTGCTCCCAGCCGAGCGCCGCCCCGGCGGGCAGCTCGACCAGCCAGGCGGCCTTGCGGGCGGCGGCGTCCTCCGCCTTCGCGCCGAGCGGCGCGAGGCCGGCGGCGGCCTGGGCGACGTCCAACGGTTCGTACAACTCGCCCGGCCGGGCGACCAGTTCGACCTTGCGCAGGTCTCCTGGGTGTTCCACGGTCCCGGTCAGGGTGTACGGCGCGGTCTCCAGGCCCTGGAGGGTGACGGTGTCGCCGATCCGCAACCCGGTCTCCGCCAGGAACTCCCGGGTCGCGGCGGCTTCGCGCGGGGCGGCAGGCGCGCGGCCGGCCACCAGATCCACCCGTCCCTGCCAGAGTGGCCGGGACAGATCCGCCTCGAAGGTCTCGACGGGGGTCAGCCCGTCGCGGGTGTGCACCCCCGTCACCGGCCCGCTGCGGGCCGGCACCAGCGTGCTGCCGGCCGGCAGCAACTCGTGGAGCAGCGCGGCCGGTTCGGTCTCCGCCGCCCGCCGCTGCCCTGTGCTCGGCACGGCGTTCGCCGGCTGCGGCAGGGTACGTACCCCGTCGTCCGGGAAGACCGCCTGCTCGACCGTCCGCCCCGGGGCGTACGCTCCGATCAGCGCGTCGGTCCGGCCCATCAGCCGGTCGGAGCGCTCGGCGGCGGTCAGCTGCCCGCTACGGTGGACCACGTCCGCGCCGGCCACGCCCAGCACCGGTAGCGCGACCATGGCCACCACCAGGGCGCTGCGGCCGCTCGCCCGCCGTGCGTCCCGGCGGGCGATCCGCAGCGCGGCCCGCCACGACCGGGCGCTCACCGGGCGGCCTCGATCCGCGCCTGCACGGACCGGTCGGTGATCGGCCGATGCACCGACTGGTCCGTGATCCGGCCGTCGCGCAGGTACACCACCCGGTCCGCCCACGCCGCGTGCGCCGCGTCGTGGGTGACCATCACCACCGCCGCCCCCGCGTCACAGCGCGCCCGCAGGACGCCGAGCACCGCATCACCGGTGGCGGAGTCCAGCGCCCCGGTCGGCTCGTCCGCCAGCACCAGCCGGCGCTCGCCGATCAGGGCGCGGGCTATCGCCACCCGCTGCTGCTGACCGCCCGACATGCCGTCGGGGAAGCGGTCGGCCAGTTCGCCGATGCCCAGCTCCGCCAGTGCGGCCAGCGCCTCCGTCCGGGCGGTGCGGGTCGAGGCGCCGTCCAGCTCCCGCGGCAGCGCGATGTTCTCGGCCGCGGTCAGGGCAGGGATGAGGTTGTAGTCCTGGAAGACGTAACCCACCGAGCGCCGGCGGGCATCCGCCAGCCGACTCCGACTCAACCCCTCCAGGGGCGTTCCCTCCACCAGCACCCGGCCGGCGGTCGGCCGGTCCAGCCCGCCGGCCAGCGCCAGCAGCGTGGACTTCCCGGAACCGGACGGGCCCATCACCGCCAGGAACTCCCCGGCGTGCACGGTCAGGTCCACCTCCTGCAGCGCGTACACCTCGGCCGCACCGTCGCCGTGCACCCGGCTGACTCCTTCAAGGCGCAGCACCGCCTGCGCATTCGACCCGGACATGACTCCCCCTTGGAACAACGAATTCACGTGCATACCGAGTATGTATAGCGGGCCGATGCCGGATACTCAAGTGCACGACATAAGTAGTCTAGCTGCATATACTCGTCTGCGGAGCGCTGCTCCGTGGGCGCCGCGCCGGCGTCCGGAGCATCCGGGCAAGCTGCGCGAAATCCAGGTCACGCACCTGACGGTGTGGTGATCGTCGACTCGGTGCACGTCCCCGCGAGCAAGGGGGAGCTGGCACACCAGTGGCAGCCCACCTAGCCGGTCATCCCGACCGGCCGGGGTTCAGCGCGCGGCGTCCTCGGGCCAGAGGTGGCTGGGCGGCTCCATGCCCCCCGGGCGCCGGGGGACGCCCGGACGGAGGGCGCCGCGGAGGGCCGTCCAGACCGGACGGGCGGCCTCCGCGCCGTAGGTCCGGAAGTCCGGGTTGGCCTGGGCCAGGACGGCACCGTCCCGCAGCACCTCCGCCCGGTGGAACCCCGCGTCGGCCAGGGCCTCCGCCCCGCCGAGGTCGCGGACGACCTCCCGGGGCACCACCGTCAGCCAGCCGGGGCGACAGTCGGGTCGACGGCTGCGGCTCGGCTCGGGCGGCGGCCGGGTGACGTCGGATCAGGACGTCCAGGCGAGGCGGAGCCCTGCCCGGCGTCCGGGTTTGGGGCGGCATGGCCGAGGACGCACCACCACCGGCGACCGCCACCGCACCGACTGCGCCCTGGACCGCTTCTGCGAACCCCTCCGCCCCTGAACGGACTTGGCGCATCAGGCGCCCGTGGGTCGCCCGGCGCGTACCGCGGTGACCACCAGGGTGCTGCACCGGAGGGTGAAGGCACCGCCCGCACGGTCGACGGCCGCCCCGATCCCGGCCAGGACGGCGCGCAGGCCGGTGGGCGAGAGCCGGGTGTGGGCGCCGGTGGTGGGGATCTGGTCCAGCCACTCGTCGCGGGTGTAGGTGCGCTCCCAGCCGAACCGCCACTGCTCGGGCTCCTCGAAGGCGCCGGACGCCCGGATGCCGTCGGCCGCACCGGCGCACAGCAGCCGGTAGCCGTCCCGGCCGCCGCTCCCCCACCGGCGGGCGGCGGGCGAGTCGGGCAGTAACCGGCGGTACACCTCGGCGAACGCCTCGGCCAGCGCGGACGGCGGCTGCTCCACGTTCCAGAAGACGGCCAGCCGCCCGCCCGGCCGCAGGACCTCGGCGGCCCGGGCCGGGCCCGCGACCGGGTCCACCCAGTGCCAGGTCTGGGCGGAGACCACGGCGTCGAAGGTCCGACCGGCGGGATCCCAGTCCTCGAACGCGGCGACCTCGACGGCGAGACCGGCCCGGCGGGCGAACCCGGCCATCCGCGGGTCGATCTCGACGCCGAGGACCCGGCATCCGGCGGCGCGGAACTGCCGGGCGGCGATGCCGGTCCCGATGCCGACGTCCAGGAGGTCCGGGCCGGGCGCGGCGGCGGTGACGGCCTGCACCAGGGCGTCGGGGTAGCGCGGTCGGGCACGGTCGTAGCGGGCCGGGTCAACGCCGAACGACTCGGCGACGGCGCGGAGTCGGCGGGAGTCACGGGACGGCTGGGGCGTCTGCTCGGACGGTTGAGTGGGCATGTGCCCACTATGAGTGGGCGCTCGCCCACTCGTCAACCGGGTAGGGTCGGGCGGCGAGGCGGGGACGCCCGAGGACAGGGAGGCACGGTGCCGACAGGAGTGGCCATCCGCGACCCGCGCGAGCAGCTGTTCGACGCGGCCGAACGTGTCCTGCTCCGGGAGGGGCCGAGCGCGCTCACCAGCCGCGCGGTCACCACGGAGGCGGGCTGCGCCAAGGGGGTCCTGCACCGGCACTTCGCCGACTTCGACGCCTTCCTCGCCGAGCTGGTCCAGGACCGCGTCGCCCGCCTGCGGGACCGGGCCGCCGCCCTCGACGCGGCGGCGGGGACGCGGACCGTCGCGGACAACCTGACCGACGCCCTCACCGACCTGTTCGACCCGGTGGCGGTCGCCGTCGTCGCCCTGGTCACCTCACGGGACGACCTCCGCGCCCGCCTTCGGCAGGCCGGCTCCACCGGCGTCCCGCTGCTCACCGAGGCCACGGCGGTGATCGCCGGCTACCTCGCCGCGGAACGCGACCACGGCCGCATCACCCCCGACGCCGACCTCGACACCCTCGCCCCCACCCTCGTCGGCGCGGCCCACCTCCTCTTCGCCGACCGCCACGCCCCCCGCCCCACCCCCGCCTCCCTCCACCACCTCGTCACCACCATCACCACCCCGGTCCGACCGACCACCCACTGAGTGGGCGTACCCGGCCCCCGAGCGGGCGCACCCGTCAGCCGCTGAGGCGCAACCGGCCTGCTTCCCGTCGCGACGATGCGGGACAGGACGGCGGTCGAGATCACCGGGTTCGGGGGCGCGCTCCCGCCCGACGACCGGATCGCGCGGGCCGCGGCCAGGGACGCGAAGGCCGTCCCGGCCGGCGAGGGCGGCACGGTCGTCGCCTACGTGGACGGTGAGCCGGCCGGAACCGGCGGCGTCGCGATCGTGGACGGCGTCGCCCGGCTGACCGGCGGGGTGGTGGCACCGGCCTGGCGGGGCCGCGGGGTGTACCGGGCGGTGCTCGACGCCCGGCTGTCCTACGCCGTCGCGCACGGGACGACGACGGCCCTGGTCAAGAGCAACCCGGCCACGTCCGGCCCGATCCTGCGGAAGGCAGGCCTCACGGCCTTCGGCGCGGAGCCCGTCTACGCCGTCCCGCTGCGTTAGGGTCCGCCTAAGGACGTCGGGCGGGGACCGATGAGTTTCGCCGTGATCCACCGTCAGAGATCACGACGGGTACGCCGCGGCCACGTGGGGGACGGCGGCGTGCACCGCGACCCGACCCGCCGAGAACCGGCCACGAGACACCGAGGACATTCCAGATGCGCACCCTGATCAGCACGGCCTTCATCTCGCTCGACGGCGTCGTGGAGGCCCCCGGCGGTGAGCCCGGCTACCGGAACTCCGGGTGGACCTTCAAGGACGTCGAGTTCATCCCCGAGGCGTTCGAGATCAAGGGGAGGGAGCAGAAGGAGGCGACCGCGATGCTGCTGGGCCGGACCAGCTACGAGGCCTTCAGCCCGGTCTGGCCCGACATGGCGGAGTTCGCCGACTACAAGGTGATGCCGAAGTACGTCGTCTCCACCACGCTCACCGAGGACGACCTGGTCACCAACTGGGGCGAGACCACGATCCTGCGCTCCCTCGACGAGGTCGCCGCGCTGAAGGAGACCGAGGGCGGACCGATCATCGTCCACGGCAGCGCGACCCTGAACCAGGGCCTCTCGGACGCCGGCCTGATCGACCGCTACCACCTGCTCGTCTTCCCGCTCCTGCTCGGCGCGGGCAAGCGGCTGTTCAGCACCACGGACAAGGACACCCAGAAGCTCAGGCTCGTCGAGCACGAGGTCTACGCCAACGGCCTGCAGAAGAACGTGTTCGACGTCGTCCGCTGACCGGCTCCCGAACCGGCCCTGAAGGCCCGGCAGCGGCCCCGCATCGCCCCCGCAGCGGCCCGCCCGCCGGCCCGGCACCCCGAGCGGTGCCGGGCCGGCGGGCGGTCACGCCTGGCGGGTCGGGAGCACGATCAGCTGCCGCAGGTTGACGTGGGACGGGCGGCTGGCGGCGTACCCGACCAGGTCGGCGACGTCGGTGGCGGCGATCGGGCCGATCTGCTGGAACATGCCGCCGAGCTGGCCGTCCAGTCCGAGCTCGGGGTTGTCGATGTGGTCGCCGAGCTCGGTGTCGGTCAGGCCCGGCTCGATGTTGGTCACCCGGACGCCCTGCGGGCCGAACTCCCCGCGCAGCGAGGCCGACAGCTGGGTCACCGCGGCCTTGGTGGCGCTGTAGACACCGTAGTTGGGGAAGGCGATGTGTGAGGCGATGGAGGAGATGTTGACCAGGTCGGCGGTGCCGCCGCGGCCGCCGACCGCGCGCAGGTCGTCACCGAAGGCGCGGGTCACCCGCAGCACGCCGGTCAGGTTGGTGTCGATCATCCGGGTCCACTCGTCGGTCCGGCCGTCCTGCAGCGGGTTGGGCAGCATCACCCCGGCGTTGTTCACCACCAGGTCGACCGCGCCGAGTTCGGCACGGATCCGGGCCGCCGCCGCGTCCACCGACTCCTGATCGGTGACATCCGCGGCGACCGCCACAGCCCGGCCGCCGGCGGCGGCGATCCGGGCGGCGAGGTCCTTCAGCCGCTCCTCGCGCCGGGCCAGCAGGGCGACCGCGGCGCCACTGGCGGCGAGCAGCCGGGCGGTGGCGGCGCCGATACCGCTGGCGGCGCCGGTGACGACGGCGGTGCGGCCGGACAGGGTGGGGTAGGTCATGGTTCTGCTCCTCGGAAAGCGGGGTGGTGCCTTTGCCGGCCGGTGCCGTGCCGACGTCCTCCACCCTGCCGCCGCGGAACGCGCCCACCCAGGGTTCGGATCATCCTGGGTCCGGCAGGACCACCCTCCGTCCGACCACCCGCCCGGGAGGGGCCCATGGCCGTCGAGATCGTCTACGAGACGCACTCCACCACCACCGACAACGAGGCCCGGATCGCCACCGGCTGGCTGCCGGGCCGGCTCTCCGCGCTGGGCCGCCGCCAGGCACGGGAGCTGGGCGAGCGCCGGCGCGGTGACGGGCTGTCGGCGGTGTTCACCTCCGACCTGCACCGGGCCGTGGAGACGGCCGCCCTCGCCTTCCCGGACGGCGTGCCGGAGGTCCACCGGGACGTCCGGCTGCGTGAGTGCGACTACGGCGAGTTCAACGGGCGGCCGGCGGCGCTGGTCGCCGCGCAGCGGGTGCGGCGGATCGACGACCCGTTCCCGGGCGGGCAGAGCTACCGCCAGGTCCTCACCTCCACCGCCGAGTTCCTCCGCGACCTGGCCGCGGGCCGGGACGGACAGCGGGTGCTGCTGATCGCCCACTCGGCCAACCGCTGGGCCCTGGAATGCCTGCTCGACGGGACGCCGCTGGAGCAGCTGCTGGCGGACCCGCCGGCCTGGCGCCCGGGGTGGTACTTCACCCTGCCCACCGGCTGAGGGCCGCCAGGGCTCGTCCGATCATTCGCGTCGCACCGGCGGGAAGGGTCGGACCAGCCCTGCCCCCGGCTCGTCCGGGACCGACGCGCTCACCGGGCGGGGGTGAGGCCGTCCAGGACGGCGGCGACCGTACGGGCGGCGAACTCCGGCTCCAGCGGGCGCCGTCGGAGCACGGCGCGCAGCCAGACCGCGCCGGCCAGCAGGTCCATCACCAGGGCGGGATCGGTGTCCGCGGCGAGTTCGCCGCGGGCGACGGCCCGGTCGAAGACGGCCTGCTCCCTGGCCAGCCGGTCGGCGAAGAACCCGGCGACGGCGCCGGCCAGTTCGGGGCCGCGGGTGGCGGCTCCGAGGGCGGCGACCGCGATGTCGGCGGCCGGCGGCTCGGTCAGCAGGGCCACCACCTGGCGGACCAGGGCATCCAGGTCGCCGCGCAGGCTTCCGGTGTCGGGTACGGCCAGGTCCAGCCGGTCCGAGCCGATCAGCGCGGCGCTCAGCAGCGCCCCCTTGGAGGGCCAGTACCGGTACAGGGTGGTCTTGTTGACCCCGGAGCGTGCTGCCACGCCCTCGACCGTGAGCCCGTCGTAGCCCTGCTCGGCCAGCAGGTCGAGGGTGGCGTCGAGGATCGCCCGCTCCTTGCGCGGACCCCGGGCGGGTCCGCGACCCTGGCCGCGATCCTCCGCGCGGACCTCCCCGCGATCCTCGCCGCGGCCGTGGCCGCCCACCTCCGCTGCGCTGTCCGGCTGCTCTCCCATGCCGCGACGCTACCATGAAAAACAACGCAACGTTGCGTTGTATTCTCCGCTACGGTGCCGTCATGACACCGACCGACATGACACCGACCGAACAGGGCCTGCCCGTCGTCCTCGTCCACGGCACCCGGGTGAGCGGCACGATGTGGCACCCCGTCATGGAGCACCTCCGCCACCGCCATCCGGTGGCCGCCCCCGACCTGCCGGGCCACGGACGGCGGCGCGGGGAGGAGTTCACCCTGGCCGGAGCGGTCGAGGCGGTGGCCGAGGCGGTCGACGGCCTGGGCGGGCGGGCGCTGCTGGTCGGCCTCTCGCTCGGCGGCTTCACGGCGATCGAGACGGCCCGCGTCCATCCCGGGAAGGTCCTCGGCCTGGTGGCGGTCGGCTGCAGCGCACAGCCGCGCGGCGCGCTGCTCGCCGCCTACCGGGCCACGGCCGCCCTCGCCGGACGGTACCCGGCGGCGGCCGACCGGATCAGCCGGTGGGCCTTCCGGTCCGCGCTGCCCGGCGCACCGGGGGCGGCGATGGTCCGCGGCGGGCTGTCCTGCGAGGTGTTCCCTGACGTGGTCGAGGCCGTCGCCGCGACCGATCCGCGGGCGGCGCTGCGCTCGTACCCCGGCCCGGTCTGGCTGGTCAACGGCGAGCGCGACCAGTTCCGGCGCGGGGAGCGGCAGTTCCTCGCCGCCTGCCGGGACGGGCGGCTTCAGGTGGTGCCCCGCCGGGGGCACATCGGCGTGCTCGCGGAACCGGAGGTGCTCGGCCGGGTGGTGCTGGACGCCGCGGCCGCGGTGGCGGTCCGCTCCCGCTGACGTGCTCGTGGAAACCGGCGAGTCCAGACCGACCGGCAACCGCGACGCCGCCCCCAATGGCCGGTCGGTCTCAGTCCAGGACGTCCTCCGGCGCCGCCCGGGCGAGGTCCGCCAGGGTGCCCAGGGCGCGGGTCAGGACCGGGATCGACGGGGAGGCGAGGCCGACCCGGACGGCCGCCGGGGAGGTGCGCGAGCCGACCGCGAAGGCGGCGCCCGGGGTGACGGCGATCCCGGCGCGGGCGGACGCCGCGATGAAGGTCTCCGCCCGCCAGGCGGCGGGCAGTTCCCACCACAGGTAGTACGACCCGGGGTCGGCGGACAGCCGTCCGTGGGTGAGCAGCCGGCGGGCCACCTGCTGGCGCTGCGCCGCGTCCGTGCGCTTGGCGGCGGCCACCGTCGCCAGGGTGCCGTCGGTGATCCAGCGGACGGCCGACTCCAGCGCGAATCCGCTCGGCGCCCAGCCGCCGGAGCGCAGGGCCGCGGCGAGGGCCGGGCGCAGCGGGTCGGGTACCACGGCGAAGCCGGCGGTCAGTCCGGGGGCCAGCCGCTTGGAGAGGCTGTCGACCAGGACGGTGCGCTCCGGCAGTTCCGCGGCCAGTGGCGGGGTGTCGGGGCGCAGGAAGGACCAGATCGCGTCCTCGACCACCGGCAGGTCCAGCCGGCGCAGTTCGGCGGCCAGGTGGGCGCGGCGGTCGGGCGGGAGGGTGCCGCCGAGCGGGTTGTGCACCCGGGGCTGGAGGTAGAGGGCGCGCAGCGGTCCGCCGCGCTGGGCGGCGGCCAGGGTGTCGGGGAGCAGGCCGTGGCGGTCGACCGGCAGTGGGACGAGGGTGATCCCGAGCCGGCCGGCCAGCGCCTTGACCACCGGGTAGGTGAGTTCCTCGACGCCCAGCCGCTGCCCGGGCGGGACCAGCGCGGCGAGGGCGGCGGCGACGGCCTGGCGTCCGTTGCCGGCGAACAGCACGGCGTCCGGGGAGGGGCGCCAGTCGAGGCCGGCCGGTCCGTTCACCGTCGGTTTCCCCGCCGTGTGCCCGTGCGCCGCCGGGCGGTCCGTCCCGGCGGCGAGGGCGGCGAACGCCTCCCGTGCCTCGGCCGTGCCCTCCGCACCGATCGGGCGCAGGGCGGCGGCCAGCACATCCGGTCGCAGCAGCGGTGCGAGGCCCTCGGCGAGCAGGGCGGACTGCTCGGGCACCACAGGGTAGTTGAGTTCCAGGTCGACCGGCGCGCGGGCCGGTTCGGCGAGCGGGACGGCGGTGCCGGGGGTACCGCGGCCCGCCCGGACGAAGGTGCCGCGGCCGACCTCGCCGACCACCAGGCCGCGGCGGGTCAGCTCGCGGTAGACCCGGCCCGCGGTGGAGGCGGCGATGCCCCGGCGGTGGGCGAAGGCGCGCTGGGTGGGCAGTTGCTCGCCGGGGCGCAGCCGTCCGTCGGTGATGGCGGCGGCGAGTTCGTCCGCGATCAGGCGGTAGTCGTCCATCGGTTCATTCCCTCCCATTGCACCGAGTGCAAAAACCATATTGCACCGATCATCGGCTCGGACATAGCCTCGCCGCATGGAGCTACTCAGCAGTTGGGGGCCGGTCGCGGCCGTGGACGGGCACGCCGTGCTCGGGGTCGCCGCCGTGGCGACCGGCATGGTGCTCACGCCCGGGCCGAACATGATCTACCTGGTGTCCCGCTCGATCGCCCAGGGCCGACGGGCCGGGCTGGTGTCGCTGGCCGGCGTCGCGACCGCCTTCCTGGTCTACCTCGCCGCCGTCACCGCCGGGATCGCCGCGGTCTTCGCGGTGGTCCCGGCGCTCTACACCGCCATCAAGCTGGCGGGCGCCGGGTACCTGCTCTGGCTCGCCTGGCAGGCCGTCAGACCGGGCGGCGCGCCGGTGTTCGCACCGCGGCAGCTGCCCGAGGACGGCCCGCGCAAGCTGTACGCGATGGGCTTCCTCACCTGCCTGCTCAACCCCAAGATCGCCGTCATGTACATCTCGCTGCTGCCGCAGTTCGTCGACCCGGACCGCGGGCACGTCGCGACGCAGAGCTTCCTGCTCGGCCTGACCCAGATCGCCATCGCGGTCACCGTGAACGGCCTGATCGCGATGAGCGCCGGCGGGATCGCCGCGTTCCTGGCCCGCCGGCCGGCCTGGCTGCGCATCCAGCGCTACGCCATGGGCACCGTGCTGGCCGGCCTCGCCCTCCACATCGCCGCGGACCGCACCCGCGCGGTCGCGGTCTGACCCCGAGGCACCCACGCCGCCCCTCCGCCGCCGGTCCGCACCCCGTAGCCTGGGCCGCATGGACGAGCTCGACGGAGTGGAGATCATCGCCTTCCCGGACGCCCGGGCGTTCGAGGACTGGCTGGCCGAGCACCACACGCGCCAGGAGGGGGTGTGGGTCCGGCTCGCCAGGAAGGGGTCGGGCATCCCGTCCGTCAGCAGCGACGAACTGGTGGACGGCGGGCTGTGCTTCGGCTGGGTCTCCGGCCAGCGCCGCGCCCTGGACGAGCGGTTCTTCCTCCAGAAGTACGTCCCGCGCCGGGCCCGCAGCCTCTGGTCCCGGGTGAACGTCGACCGGGCCACCGCGCTGATCGCCGCGGGCCGGATGCGGGAGCCCGGACTGGCCGAGATCCACCGCGCCCGCGCCGACGGCCGCTGGGACGCCGCCTACGCCCCGCAGAGCACCGCCGCCGTCCCCGAGGACCTCACCGCCGCCCTCGACGCCGACCCCGCCGCCCGCCGCGCCTTCGACGCCCTCGACCGCACCGCCCGCTACCAGCTCATCCTCCCCCTCCTCCAGGCCACCACCCCCCGCACCCGCACCTCCCGCCTCACCAAGGCCCTCGCCACCCTCCGCACGAACGACCCGGCCGGATAGGCACGACCTCCCGGCTCCGCCCGTGAGATGGCCGTACGCGTGATCGAGTCCTGGGTGGTCCGACGACGGCCCTGCCGCGGTGTCGTCCGAGACGGTGCTGGAGACCCTTCGGGCCAGGGTCGCCAGCGGGCGGCTCGAGACGTGGCTGACCGGTTCGTCCGGACGATCGCTGGCCTTCGTGACGAACACCGAGCGCGCGATGGTGATGCTGTTCGACGGGGAGGACGACCCCGGCGAGCATGCCGTGGACCCGGGAGCCGAGGGATCGAGCGACGGGTTCGTCCTCTCCAACGGGCAGCACGACGAGTACCCGGACAAGGACACCGTCCTCATCTGCGAGGCGCTCAGGCTCGCGGAACACATCGTCACCACGGGATCCTGGCCCGCGGACGCGCGCCGGGCGGTCGTTGCTGACGCACTGGTCCATCGCCGGGCCCGGATGAGGTGAACGGCGAGGCCGTCAGGCGGGCTGCCAGAGTTCGATGCGGTTGCCCTCGGGGTCGGTGACCCAGCCGAATCGGCCGACGCCCGCCATGTCCTGCGTCTCCTCGGCCACGTCGGCGCCCTTGGCGCGCAGCTGGGCGAGCATCGCGTCCAGGTCGCGGACACGAAAGTTGAGCATGGACTGCTGGGTGCGGGAGCCGAAGTAGTCGGTCCCGGACTCGAAGGTCGCGAACACCGTCAGCCCGGTGTCCTGCCGCCACAGGCCGTGCTCGTCGGCGTCCAGGCCCAGGCAGTCGCGGTACCAGGCGCCCAGGGCCGCCGGGTCGGATGCCCGCAGGAAGTATCCACCGATTCCCTGTACGCGTTCCATGCCGCCATCCTGCCAGGGCGTGACCGGGATCGCCCGGTATCGCACCGTCGCCCACCCCCGGGCCCGACCCGTGCGGCCGGACCGGGGGCGGCACGACGTGCGCGGCGGTCAGGCGCCCGTGCGGGCGGCGAGCCAGCCGGACATGGCGCGGACGCCGAGCCCGATGGCCCGCTCGTCCGGGGTGAAGTCGGCGTAGTGGGGATAGGCGGTGGTGATGCCGGCGCCGGGCGAGCGGACGCCCAGGAAGGTGTACGTCCCCGGGATGCGGTCCAGGAACAGCGCGAAGTCCTCGCCGTTGAACGGGAAGGCCGCGTGCAGCACGGTCACCGCGTCCGGGCCGAGCGCCCCCCGCAGATGGCGGCCGAGGGCGTCGGCCTGCTCCTCGGGGCAGACCATCGCCGGGAACGGCTCCGGACGGAAGGTCACCCGCGCTCCCGGGTACGCCATCGCGAGCCGCCGGATCTCCTCCCGCACCTCGACGTACCGCTCCTCCGGCCAGCACCGGTACTTCACCGCGACGGTGACCGAGCCGTCCGCACCCGGCGCCCCGGCCGAGGCCGCGGTGACCAGGAACCGGGCGAGCGGCCCGCCGGGTGTCTGCACGTCGGTGACCATCCGCTCCAGGCTGTCGGGCCCGTCCGGGAACGGCACCGTGCCGAGCGCGGTGATCGCCGCGGCCAGCTCCTTCGCCTGCGGGGCGGCCTCCGGGCCGGTCAGCGTGATCTGCGCCTGGTCCTGGCCGGGCAGCCCGACGCCAGGCGTGACGGCGAACCGGCCGACCGGGAACGGCCCGCAGTGCAGGGCGTGGACCTCCTCGGGCCGGTACCGCTCCAGCACCCCGGCGTCGATCATCGCCTGGGCGCCCTTCAGCGCCTCCTCCCCGGGCTGGAAGAAGAACACCACGGTGCCCCGCAGCCGGTGGCGCAGCCGGGCCAGCACCTGCGCGACGCCGACGCCGACGGTGGTGTGCAGGTCGTGACCGCAGACGTGGGCGGCGGCGGGACCGCCCTTGGGCGCGATGCCGTTGGGCGGTACGGCGTCCATGTCGGCGCGGTACGCCACCGTCCGGCCCGGCAGCGCACCCCGCAGCACGGCGACCACGCCCGTCCCGGGCTGCCGGACCCCGTCGACCTCGATGGCGCCGACCCCCGTGGTGACGGCCAGTCCGGCCGCCCGCAGCCGCCGGGCCACGGCCCGTGCCGTACAGGTCTCCTCGCCGGCCAGCTCGGGCTCGGCGTGCAGGCTGCGCCGGAGCGCGATCAGGCCGGCGTCGATCCGGGCGGCCGCCTCGTCGATCGCGGGCTGGTCCAGCGGCCCGGGCCGTCCGGCCGGGGCGGCCCGGCCCTCGGCGAAGGCCTGGCCGGCGGGCGCGAGGACGACGCCGGCCGAGGCGGCCGCGGCGGTGCCCAGCAGGGCACGGCGGGACAGGGCTGGCTGGTACGGACTGGTCATCGGATCTCCCCCTGGGACGGTGCGACCCACGGCGGCCGGCTCGGCACGCCGGGCCCGGACGCCGGCCCGGGACACCGGCCCGGGATGCGCGGCGCCAGTCCATCATGCGGACGCCCGGAATCGATCAACTCCCCTGAAGATCACCACAACTGACAGACCGTCCTCCACTCGACGCGACGCACCGCGGCGGGCGGCCTACCGGGGGTGGTCGAGGGCGGCAATCCCGATGCCATCATGGCGCGGTGAGCACCGACATCGCCTCTTCCTCGCCCCGGACGACCGAAGCGCCGCCGACGCCCACCGGGGCGGCCCGGAGCGGTTCACCCCGGTGACGGGGCGGTACTTCGGCGCCTGCGCGGCGGTCGACGCGTAGGGCGCCCACTTCCTCGGCGAGGACGGCGACGAGATGACCGACGACGACCTCCCGGCCCTCCTGCAGGCGGTCGCCCGGCTCGCGACGAGCGCCGTGGCCACGGGCGGCGACGTCTACTGCTCGTTCGGCTGAACCCGGCGGCCCGTGCCGGTCCTAGCCCTGGAGCGGGGAGGCGACGGCCTCCGGCGACCAGCGGAGGGTCAGGTCGGGGAGCTTCTCCATGTTGCCGCTGCCGTCGCCGGTGGCCACCACGGTGAAGCCGTGGCGCTGGTAGAAGGCGCGGGCCCGGGTGTTCTGCTGGAAGACGTACAGCGAGACGCCGTCCGGGCGGTGGCGCTTCACCTCGTCGAGCAGCAGGGTGCCGACGCCCTGGCGCAGCACCTCCGGACGGAGGTAGAGGTGGGCCAGCAGGTCCCCGTCGACCGCGGCGAAGCCGAGGATCCGCCCGCCGCGTTCCGCCACCCAGGTCGGACCCTGCCGCATCACCACGTCCCGCACCCAGACGGTCACCTGCTCGTGGCTGCGGGTGGACGGGGGCAGGTAGGGCATGGTCTCGGTCCGCGAGGTGCGGTGGATCAGGGCGATCTCCGCCGCGTCCCGTTCCTCGGCGAGCCGTACCACCGTCATCGTCGCGTCCTCGTTCTCATCCTCGTTCTCGTGCACCGCGCGACCGTACCGGCACGGCCACCGCCCGGCCAGCGAATTCCGTGGTCAGCGGGCCGGGCACGGCCCCTGCTCCGGGGAGGACGGCTCCGCCGCTACGGTGGTGGGCCCGCAGGTGACCTCGACCCGATGGAGACGCCATGACCTCCGCCTCCGCCGTGCCCGGGACGACGACCGGTCAGGAACCGCCGACGGTGGACGTGGTGGTCCTCACCATGAACGACCGTCCGGTGGAGTTCCCGAAGGCGATGGCCTCGGTGCTGGCGCAGCGGGGTGTGGACCTGCGCGCGGTGATCGTCGGCAACGGGGTCGAACCCGAAACGGTCCTGAGGCTCACCGCCGCCGGTCGGCCTCCGGTGGTCTGACCGGGGCCCACGTGGGGCTTGAGCGGACCCGACCGGACCCGACCGGATCGGGCACAGGATGTCGGGTGCGGCCGGCCGCCCCGCGCCTAGGTTCGAGGACGTAAGAGGAAGGAGTCCGGGGGTGCTGGAACGCCTGAACCAGGCCATGGACCACATCGAGGAGCACCTCGGCGGGCAGATCGAGGCGACCGAGCTGGCGCGGATCGCGGCCACCTCGGAGTACCACCTGCGGCGGATGTTCTCCGCGCTGGCGGGGATGCCGCTGTCGGAGTACGTCCGGCGCCGGCGGCTGACCGTCGCGGGGGCCGAGGTGCTGGCCGGCGAGCGGACGCTGCTGGAGGTGGCGGTCCGGTACGGCTACACCTCGGGCGAGGCTTTCGCCCGGGCGTTCCGGGCGATGCACGGCATCGGTCCTGGCGAGGCCCGGCGGACCGGTGCGGTGCTCGATTCCCAGCCCCGGATGTCCTTCCGCCTCGTTGTCGAAGGGAGCAGCAGCATGAAGTACCGGATCGTGGAGCGGGAGGCGTTTGCGGTGGTCGGCCGGAGGACGGTCGTCCCGATGGTGCACGAGGGGGTGAACCCGGCGATCGCCGAGTTCATCCGCGGCCTGGGGCAGGACACCGTCCAGCGGATCGCCGCGCTGTCGGACCGGGAGCCGGCCGGGATCCTCTCGGCCACGGTGCTGCACGGGCCGTCCCGCGAGGAGGGCACCGAACTCACCTACTACCACGCCGTGGTGAGCGGCGCCGAGGAGGTGCCGGAGGACCTCGACGTACTGCCGCTGCCGGCCGGCACCTGGGCCGTGTTCACCAGCTCGGGGGCGTTCCCGCAGGCCCTGCAGTCCATGTGGCGGGACGTGTTCACCCAGTGGTTCCCGTCCAACCCGTACGAGATCCGGCAGGGCCCGGAGATCCTCAGCACCCGGCCGTCGCCGGACTGGACGCAGGCGGACGCGGAGCTGTGGATCCCCGTCGCCCGCACCGGCGGCTGAGGACGGCTCGTCGTCACCCACCAAGCGGGTCCGGTGGTGGCCCGTGGTTGGATGGGACCGACACGAACGGTACCCGTGCGGCCGGTTGGCCCCACGGGTGAGGAGTGGGGGCCGGACCGCCGGGGGTGCCAGGGCGGTCCGGTTCCGGGTTCTCGGGGGTGGACGCGGTGCGCAGGGCGGTCGTGGGGACGGTCGTGGTGCTCCTGGCGGTAGCCGGGTGCGGGTCGGTACGGACGGACGGCTCGGGCGGGTCCACCCCTCCCGAGCCGACCTCCGCCCGGCCCGTGGCACCGGCCGTCCTGCAGCTCGTCGCGGAACACGACCGGCTGTTCCCGGAGGTGGCGGCCCGCTGCCCCGGGACCGCGACCCCCCGGCCGGACACCGCCTCACCGGTCGCCTCACCGACCGCATCGCCGACCGCATCGCCGCAGGTCTCCGACGGCCCGGTCGCACCGGTCGACCCCGAGAACGCCAAGTACCGGGAGAACCACGCCTACAGGACCACCGTCGAGATGAACGCCGCCGCCACGTGCCGCGGCGAGGCCCACGCGGCCCGGGTCTCCGCCGCCCTGGCGAAGTCCGGCGACGCCGCCTCGCTCACGCCGGAGCAGGTGGCGGCGCAGCTCGAGGCCCTCGGCTACCCGAAGGCCGACACCCACGTCTACCGCTCCGGCACCGAGGTCGACTTCGACCTGTTCATCCCCAAGGCCGGCCCCTGCCTCACCGGCCGCCTCACCTCGCGCCCGGCCGTCCAGCCCCACGGTGTCTACGTCGAGGGCGGCTGCACCGAACCCCGCGGCGGCCACTGACGGACCGCCGGCTCCGTCATGTGTGCCGTTCCCGGCCGTCGGTCCACGGATCCTCCTTCCAGATGATCCGGAAGACCGACTGCGGCGGGCAGGACGTGAAGCCCCCGCCGTCCTGCTTGACGTGCACCCAGAGTTCGCCGACCCCGTGCCGTCCGCTCGGCCCACGGTGCGGCTCCTCCAGTGGGCCACGACCTCGGCCGAGCACTCCTTCTGCTGGCTCGTGGAAGGCCCGGACCCGGACGCGTGGCCGGTCTTCGCCCGTACCGACGCGGACGAACCCTGGGAGGGCCTCGACGGCTCCTCGACGGAGTTCATCCACCGGATGCTGACCGACCCGCTGCACCCGTACTCCCTGGCGGAGTACTTCGCGAGCCACTGGTTCACGTCCTACAGGGAGGTCAGGCAGGCCCAGGAAGCGTTCCGGGACGAGTACCACCCGCGTCCGTGAACGGACGGCAGGCGCCGTCGGACCCGGCGGTGGTCAGCGACCAGCGAGGGCTGCCTGGCGATCGATCAGAAGATCGATGCATGCGCGGAGTTCAGGCCTCGGCGCCCCCGCGTGCTCCCGCATCGCGACGATCGCCTGGATGTTGCGTTCCTCGGCGATGAGGCGGTCGACCTCGGCCTGCCACTCGGCCGGGATGCGGTCCCACACGGAGTTCTCCATGGCGGTATTGAAGCGTCCGCCGACCTGCCGGACCAGCGGTTTTCAGTCCGCGGTACCGGCCGTCACGGTGTACCAGCCCGGCCGGACCTCGGTCAGCAGCTCCGCCAGCCCGGCGACCGCGCAGCGGAGTTCCTCGTCCGTCGCGCGGACCGGGTCGGGCCGGCTCTCGCCGTGGAGGCGCAGGCACCACAGGTCGAAGACCGCCACGCCGTCGGCGGCGAAGTCCACGTCGACCACGGTCCCGTCGACGGCGGTCAGCCGGCAGACCACGCCGTGCAACTGGTAGAAGTACGGCCCGAGTTCGCCGTCCCGGCCGATCCGGCGGGCCCCGGCCGGCTCGAACAGGTCCACCAGCCGGTTTTCGAGGCCGCCTGGCAGGTCGCCCACCGCGAGGACTGACCGGACCGCCCGGGACCCGGGGCCTTCGGGCGGCACCGGTGTGGCCGTACCATCCCCGGGTGCGGACGATCGAGAAGCTGTTGCCGGACGTGGGCCGGATGGACACCGCCGGGTTGCGGGAGGTCCGGGCGGAGGACCTGGCCCGGTACGTAGGCGCCTCGCGGCACGCGTGGTGGCGGCGGCGGGCCTGTGTGGCGGCCCTGGCCGGCCGGGTGCCGGAGCGGCGGGTGGAGGAGCTGCTGGTGCGGATCCGCGACCCGCGGGAGGTGGCCGAGGTCCGGATCGCCCTGCTGGACCTGCTCGGCGACCGCGCCGAGCTGCTGCCGTGGCTGCGGCACGAGGACCGGCGGCAGGAGGGCGCCTACGGTCTGCGGGAGGCCCTGCTCAAGGCCCGCGGCCGGCTCGGGGACCTCACTGCCGCGCGGGAGTTGGCGACCCTGGCGGCCTCGCCGTGGCGGCACGTCGAGGCGGCCGGGGAGGCCGGCCTGGACGGCCTGGTCGAG
This sequence comes from Kitasatospora sp. HUAS MG31, assembly GCF_040571325.1. Taxonomy (GTDB): domain Bacteria; phylum Actinomycetota; class Actinomycetes; order Streptomycetales; family Streptomycetaceae; genus Kitasatospora; species Kitasatospora camelliae. Next base: position 660,636 of record NZ_CP159872.1, read on the forward strand.
CGCGTGGGCGCAGCGGCCGTGCTGGCCGAACTCGGCGAGGAGCGGCCGGAGGACCGTGTTTTTCGGATCCTGACCCGGTACCGGGCCGACGAGGACGTGACCGACGCGCTCGCCGACCCGGACCGGTCGGTGGCCTTCCTGGCCCAACGGCTGCAGTCCGACCCGGCCCGGCTGCGCGCGTACCTCGGCGAGGCGCCGACCGTCGAGGCCGCGCTCTGGGCGGCGTACGCGCTGTACGGCCTGACCGATGACGCGGCCGAAACCCGCCTGATCCATGGGGAGTTGGGCCGGCCGCGGGTGGAGGTGCCGGGCCTGGACGAGGAGGTGCGGCGGGCGATCGTCCACGCGTACGCGCCGGAGTGCCAGCGGCCTAGCGATCCGCGCTGGCGGGTGGAGGCGCTGTGCACCGATCCGCCCGAACCACCGGACCAGGAGGCGCTGCTGGCCCGGGCCACGGCCGCGCTCGCGGCGGCCGGGCTGGACCCGCTGCCGCCGGTGCACTGCGGCGACCACCACCAGCAGGGCGACGGGACGTACCACGTGATCCGGTACGGCGGGGACGGCGGCGAGGAGGAGGATCTGGTGTCCGTCAGTATCCTCGGTCCGTTCGCCACCGGTCCCGAGGACGACTGCGCGGCCCGCCCGGCCCTGGAGGCGGCGGGTTTGCGCTGGATCGACGGGGAGACCGGATCGGTCCTGGTCACCGGTCTGCACGTCTACTACTTCGGCTCGCGCGAGCCGCTCACCGTCGACACCCTGCTGTTCTACTGGCAGGACTGAGCCGGGACCGACCGCAGCGGTGCCGGCCGTGGCGTCAGTCCTCCGGCAGGCCGGCGTAGGCCCGCAGCTCGGCCCGGCTGCGCGGGAGGTGCCACCCGCCGAGGATCTCCAGGAAGTTGCCCCAGCACCAGGTCTGCTCGTCGAGCGCGGCGAGCACCCGCACCAGCCGCCGCTGCCGCTCCTCCAGGGCGGCGAACGGCGGGAGATCGGCGGGCGGTCGGGGGCCGAAGGCGAGCCGGAGGGCGGCCGAGGTGACCGGGAAGGCGGCGGGTCCGCTCGCGGAGGCGAGGCTGGTGGTCACGGCGTCCAGCGCCTCGGCCGGGTACCGGTCGGCGAGTTCGGCGAGGGCCACGGCGGCGTACCCGCGCAGGTCGCCGTCGAGGAACGGCACCCCGGGCTCGTCCTCGTCGCTCTCCCCGGCCCCGGTGGCGGCCAGTTCGGCGAGCACGGCCGCGTCGACGGCGGATGCGTCGGTCGCGGCCGAGGTCCCCGTGCCGGCGAGCCGGGCGAGGGCGATCGCGGCGCCCCAGCGCACCGTCGGGTCCTGGGCGGTGAGGAACGGCCGCACCCGGGCCGCGGTCGCGGCGTCGCCGAGCAGCCCGGCCGCGACCAGCACGGTGGCGGCGGTCACCGGATCGGTCTCGCGGTCGGCCAGGTCCAGCAGTTGCGGCAGGGAGGCGGCGGCCTCCTCGGGGAACCAGGCCAGCAGGTGGGCGGTGGCGGTCCGGACGGCCGGGTCGGTGTCCGCCAGCAGCGCGGCCAGCGCGGGCACCTCCTGCCGGACGGCGTCGTAGGCCGCCAGTTCCGCCTCGGCCGCCGCCAGTTCGCCCTCGGGGTCGTACAGGCGGCGGCGGAACGCGCGGAGCCGGTGCTCCTCCTCGGTGGCGGCCTCGGCCACCCAGGCGTCGTACCGGGCGAGGATCTCGGCCCGGTCCTGCGCCCGGAACTCCTCGATGCCGCGCCGCCACCCCTCGATCGCCACCCCGCCGGGCAGGTGGGCCTCGTCGTAGCCGATCGCCAGCGCGGCGAGCAGCTCGACGGCCTCCGCCCGGCCGGGCAGCTCCCCGGCGGCGGCCATCCGGGCCAGGAAGGGCACGGCGTAGGCGGAGGCCTCGTAGCGGGTGCCCTGGTGGAAGATGCTGCCGTACAGGGAATGGAGGGCCTGTGCCCGTGCCTCGGGGTCGTCGCCGCCGAGGGCGCGCAGCCGGCCGGGGACGTCGGCGGCCGCGCCGTAGGCGTGTTCCAGGGAGGCCCAGTCGATCGCGTCCAGTCCGGCGAGAACGGTGTCCTGCGTGGTGCTCGTCACGGGTGGAAACCTCTCACGGCGCACTGACAGCGGGACCGCCCGCGCCGGGCCCGGCTTGACCTTGTCGCAGCGACAGGGTTTCCCCTGGACCCCTGCGGATCGGAGTCCTTGCCGACCTGGTCGGAATCACCCTCGTGCCGTGCGGCACTACCATCGCATCGGCCTGCTGCCGGAGCCGGCGCGGCAGCCCAACGGCTACCGGGAATACGGGCTGCGCGACGCCGTCGAACTCGCCCGGATCCGGCGGCTGAGCGAGCTGGGACTGAGCCTGGACGAGGTCCGGGACGTCTGGCCTGCGACGCCGACCGCGATCTGGCGGCCGTGCTCGCCGAGCTGGACTCGGCTCGGCATGCGGCGTGAGGGCGTGCTGCGGTCGGCCGTCGCGGTCAACGGGGTCCGCCAGGACCTGGAGATGTGGTCCTACATCCCCGACCGGGACGCACCGCGGCTGCCTTGACCCCCCCCCGCCCCGGGACGCCGTCGCGGTCAGTGGCCCGCGGCGTCCTGTCGGGCCAGCAGATCCAGCTCGGCGCCGATCGCTGCGCGGAGCGCGTCGTGCCGCGGGCCGAGCCTCGACTCCTCCCCGGTCCAGCTCTCCTCGGGGTACAGCCACACCGGCATGCCCACCAGGTCGGCGGGCTCCCAGGCGTAGCGCGGCCAGATGTGGGCGTGCAGGAAGCCGTCGGTGTTGCCGAGGATCTCCAGGTTGACCCGCCGGAACGCCGGGTCCGCGGCGCGGCAGGCCCGTTCCACGGCCTCGGCCAGCCGCTCCATGTCGGACAGGAACACCAGACGCTTGGCCCGCGGCAGGTCGGAGAGCCGCTGCACCCCGGGGTCGTCGGCCAGCAGCAACGTGTACCCGGGCAGGAACTGGACGTCCCCGATCACCGCGAACCCCGCCCCCAACCGCCGCAGCACGGAAGGGTTCTCCCCGCGCAGCGCACTTCCGATCCGGTCCGTCCGCCAGTCGTCGCTCATGCCCCCCGACCCTACCCATCCTTGATCCACGACCCGCGTGGACCCCGGTCGTCGTGGACCCCGGTCGTCCACCGCGGCCGACGGCGGGAGCGCCCGGACGCCGGTCGGGCGACCGGTGCGGCGGGTCGGGGACGTCGGGGCGGCGCCGTCCGTTGGCGGCGGTGCAGGGTTGGAACGCCGGGAGGAGCGAGGGTGATGACGCCGATCGACCTGGAGCGGGTGCGCCGGGACACAGCCGGGGCGGAGCGGGTCGCCCATCTCAACAACGCGGGGTCCGCCCTGCCGCCCCGTCAGGTGGTCGACGCGGTGGTCGGGCACCTGCGGCTGGAGGAGGAGATCGGCGGGTACGAGGCGGCCACGGCCCGGGCCGACCGCGTGGAGCACACCTACGACGCCCTGGCCCGCCTGGTCGGCGCGGCCCGCGAGGACATCGCGGTGGTGGAGAACGCCACCCGCGCCTGGGACATGGCCTTCTACGCCCTGCCCTGGCAGCCGGGCGACCGCATCCTGACGGCCAGAGCGGAGTACGCCAGCAACGCCATCGCCTTCCTGCAGACCGCCCGGCGGCACGGCGTCCGGGTGGACGTGGTGCCCGACGACGCCGGCGGCGCCCTGGACGTGGACGCCCTGCGCTCGATGGTCGACGAGCGGGTGAAGCTGATCGCCGTCACCCATGTGCCCACCCAGAACGGGCTGGTCAACCCGGCCGCCGAGATCGGCCGGGTGGCCCGCGACGCCGGCGCCGTCTACCTGCTCGACGCCTGCCAGTCGGTCGGCCAACTGCCCGTCGACGTCGGTGAGATCGGCTGCGACCTGCTCTCCGCCACCGGCCGCAAGTTCCTCCGCGCCCCGCGCGGCACCGGCTTCCTGTACTGCTCCCCGCGGATCCGCCCGCGGCTCGAACCGCCGTTCCTGGACCTGCGCTCCGCCACCTGGACCTCCCCGGACGGCTACCAGGTGCGCGAGGACGCCCGCCGGTTCGAGAACTGGGAGGGCTACGTGGCCGGCCGGATCGGCCTCGGCGTCGCCGTGGACTACGCCCTCGACCTGGGCCTGGACGCCATCCGGGACCGGGTCACCGCGCTCGCCGCCGAGCTGCGCCGCCGCCTGGGCCTCCTGCCCGGCGTCGAGGTCCACGACCGCGGCCGGGAGCGCTGCGGCATCGTCACCTTCACCGTCGACGGCCACGACGCCCCGACCGTCGCCGACGCCCTCCGCGAGCGACGGGTCAACGTCTCGGTCTCCTGGGCGGGCTCCGCCCTGTGGGACCTCGGCCCACGCGGCCAGGAGTCCGTGGTCCGGGCCTCGGTGCACTACTACAACACCGAGGAGGAGCTCGACCGCCTCTGCCGCTCCCTGCCCGCCCCGCGCCGCGCCGACGCCTGACCCGCTCCCCGCCGCTCGGCGCGCCCCGCCGCGCTCCGCCGGGCCGCCCCGCCGCCCGACCCGGCGCACGCCCCCCAGGCGCGCTGCTCCATCCGGAGGAACCGGCTCCCCCGAACGGAGGAGGGGTGAGGGGCCTCAGGTGGGTAGGGATGGGGTTGTCGTGCTGTGGGGTGGAGGAGGCTTAGGTGCGCTCACCGCAGGAACCGTCGGCCCCGGCGAAGGGCTCGGTCCAGGAAGAGGCGCAGGTCATCGTGGTGGGTGCCGGGCCGGCGGGATCGACCGCGGCCCTGTACCTGGCGAGGGCCGGCGTGGACGTGCTGCTGCTGGAGAAGGGAGGCTTCCCGCGGGAGAAGGTCTGCGGCGACGGGCTGACGCCGCACGCCGTGTACCAACTGGTCAAGATGGGCGTCGACATCGACGCCCCGGGCTGGTGCCGCTCCCGCGGCATGCGGTGGGTGTGCGAGGGGCGCCAGGTCCACATCGACTGGCCGTCCGTCGGCCGGTACCCGGACTTCGGTCTCACCCGAACCCGCCACGACTTCGACGACATCCTCGCCCGGAACGCCGCGGCCGCCGGCGCCCGGCTCCGCACCCTGGTCAAGGTCGCCGAACCGCTCACCGACCGGGCCGGACGGATCACCGGCGTCCGGGCGGAGTCCGGACCGGACCGCGAACCGGTGGAGTACCGGGCCCCGCTGGTGATCGCCGCCGACGGCGCCTCCGCCCGCACGGCGCTGGCCATGGGCCTCCAGCGGGACGCGTCCCGGCCGATCGCCACCGCCGCCCGCCGCTACTACCGCAGCGCCGAGCTGTCCAAGGACCCGTACCTGGAGCTCTGGGCCGACCTGCGCTGTTCGCGGACCGGGCGCGACCTGCCCGGCTACGGCTGGATCTTCCCGCTCGGCGACGGCCGGGTGAACGTCGGCCTGGGAGCGCTGCCGCACACCCGGCACGGCTCGGTCGACCTCAAGGCCACCCTCGACCTGTGGCTCTCCCACCTGCCCGGGCACCTGGGGCTGGACGAGTCGAACGCCGACTCCCCGCTGCGCAGCGCCGCGCTGCCGATGGGCCTCAACCGGCGGCCCCAGTACAGCCGGGGCCTGATGCTGGTCGGCGACAGTGCCGGCATGGTCAGCCCGTGGAGCGGCGAGGGCATCGCGCAGGCCATGGAGGCCGCGGAGGTCGCCGCGGAGACCGTCGCCCTGGCCCTGGCCCGGCCCGCCGGCACCCGGCGCGAGCAGGCGCTGCGCAGCTACCCCACCGAGATCGAGCAGCGCTGGGGCCGCTACTACCGGGCCGGCAACACCGCGGCACGGCTGATCCTCGGCAAGTACGGCTACCGGCCGCTGCTGCACCGGCGGATCATGGGCAACGCGGCGCTGGTCAACACCCTGGCGCGGCTGCTGATCGAGCCGGGCAAGAAGCCCTCCCGGGACACCACCGAGGCGCTGCTGCACACCCTGGTCCGGCTGGTCCCCGGCACCCGCCGCTGACCTCCCCGCACACCCAACGGCCCCGGACCGCTGTGGCGGTCCGGGGCCGTTGGGTGTGCGGGGAGGGAGTGCGTCCGCCGTCAGGGGCGGGCGGCGTCGGCGAAGGCGCCGTCGGTGAGCACGGGGACGCAGCCGCTGGCGTCCGGCTCGGCGGCGATGGCGACGTCCTCGGCGAACCCGCCGCGGATCAGCTCCAGTCCGGAGGAGCAGTCGGCCAGGGCGGCGGCCGGATCGGGGGTCCCGGTGAAGGCGGTCCTGGCGGCCTCCGCCTCGGGCGAGAGCGGCCTGGCGCCGAGCGTGTGCAGTGCGGAGATCACCGCCCCGGCGCCCAACAGGTCCTCCAGGGCCGGCCGGAGGCCGTCCTCCCCGGGCCAGTGCTCGCCCGCGGCGATCACGGCGAGCGGCCGGTCCGCGGTGCCGTACCCGTGGGCCGCCAGCCACCGGCCCACGGCGGTGGCGTTGCGCAGGCAGCCCGCGACCACCACGCCGGTGCCCGCGGCGGCGGCGATGGCGGAACCGTTCGGCGAGGGCAGCACCAGGCGGGGTGTGAACGGCGCCTTCCGGAGGGCCGCCGGGGACAGCGACCACGGCCGGTCCGGCGACACCGCCCTTCGCCCGCCGGCCAGTTCGGCATCCCGCTCCCGGGCGAAGGCGGCCGCCGTCCCGTCCCGCCAGGGGTACGGGAGGACCCGTGTGCCCGCGTCCACGGCCACGCTCACCGAGGTGGTGAAGGACAGCACGTCGATCACCACCAGGCAGGCGACCTCCGGCGCCAACCGCCGCGCCCCCGCGGCACCCCACTCGAACCGGACACCGTACCCCTGCTGCAGGAACCATCCGCTCATGGGGAGCGAGTCTGGCACCGCGCGGGCACGGAAGCGGACCCTGGCAGAATCCGGCCCATGGAGACGTCCCGCCCCGCCGACCGCGCGTGGCCGCCGTACGACCTCTCCGCCCTGCGGGCGTCGGGCGTTCCGGCGGAGGCCGCGGAGGCCCTGGCCGGCGCCGGGCTGCCGGTGGACTGCCGCCCGCTGTTCCTCCGCGACCCCGCCGAGGAGTTGCGCACCCGGGAGCTGCCGGGCGGCTTGGCCATCCACCTCGGCTCCTGCCCCGGCGCCTTCGGGGACGGGCTGGACTCCTTCCGGCTGCTGCCGGACGGCGGCGAGGTGTGTGGATGGTCCACGGCTGCGGGGACGGCGGCGCCGACCAGTACCGGAGGGTCAACTCCTCGGTGGCGGGCCTGCAGCGCCTGCTCGGGCTGTGGGAGTCGTTCGTCCGCTCCGGCCGCTGGGAGGAGGACGAGAGCGACGACGCCTCCCTGGACGACCTGTTCGAGCGGGCCCGGCAGGCCGACCCGGCCGCGTTCGCCGACGGGGAGTCGTGGTGGTCTCGCGTCCTGGAGGACAGAGCTGGGCGTGCTCCTGCCGGAGTGAGGAACGCCCGGGTGAGCTACGCCCGGGTGACCTCAACTCCGCTGTCGGGTCAGGCAGAAAGGGTGTCCGGCCGGGTCGAGGAGGACCCGCCAGCGGGTGTCGGGCTGGTGGTCCGGCCTGACCGCGCCCGCGGCGAGCAGGGCGGACTCGGCCTCGTCCAGGTCCGCCACCGCGAAGTCCAGGTGGATCTGCTGCGGTACGGCCTGGCCGGGCCACTGCGGGGGCCGGTAGCCCTCGACCCGCTGGAAGCCGAGGAACAGGCCGTCCTCGAAGCGGATCCCGGCGAACTCGGGGTTGGACTCGGGCACCGGGTCGAGTCCGGTGGCGAACCGGTAGAAGGCGGCCAGCGCCGCCGGGTCGGCGCAGTCCAGGGTGACCGCCGTCAGCTTCATCCGCAGGGGCATGGCAACTCCGTTGTGGGGCGGGAAGGTCGGGTCCGAACGGGCGCTCACGTTAGGCCCTGTCCGGCCGACAGAACCTAGTGACCCGCTCCCGCCCGGCGCGAGCCGGTTTCGGCGGGCGGACGGCTCCCTCCGTCCCCGGGGGCGGCGGCCGGTCGCCGGTCGGGGTCGGCCCGGCCGGGCAGCCGGAGGGCCAGGACGGCTCCGGCGGCCGCGACCGCGGCGAGCACGCCGAGGGCCGGTCCCATGGCCGTCGCGAACACCGCGCCGGTCGGGTGGGTATCACCGGCGGCGAGGGCCAGCACGGTGGTGGCGGTGGCGACACCGAGGGCGGGGCCGATGTTCATGGCGGTCTGCTGGAGTCCGCCGGCGACCCCGGCGTGACGGCTGGCGGCGAGGCGGACGACCACCGCGGTGGCCGTGACCATCACGGTGCCGAACCCGGCGCCCAGCAGCAGGAATCCGGCCGCGAGCGGCAGGGCGCCGGCGGTCCCGTCCAGCCGGGCGAGCAGCAGCACCCCCGTACCGAGCAGGACCATGGCCGTGGCGGCGGTCCGCCGGGGCCCGTACCGGCGCTGGACCCGGGCGGCCAACGGCGCGCCGAACACCATGGCCGCCGCCAGCGGCAGCGCCCGCAGACTGCTGGCGAACGGGTCCAGGGCGAGCACGTCCTGGAGGAAGTAGGTGGCGGTGAACAGCGTGCCGAACATCGCCGCCGACGCGGCCAGCAGCACGCCGAGCGAGGCCGCGACGACCGGGGAGGCCAGCAGGTCGGCCGGGACCAACGGGTCTGTGGCTCGCCGGAGGTGCCGGAAGAACGCCGCGCCCGCCAGCACGGCCACCCCGCCGCCGAGCAGGGCCGAGCCCGTCCAGCCGGTCTCCGGCAGAACGACCAGGGTGTGCACCAGGCAGGCCAGGGCGGTGCCGAGCAGCCCCGCGCCGAGCAGGTCGAGCCGTGGCGCGTCCGCGGGCAGCGGACGGGGGACGGCGGCTTCCGGGCCGCGGTGGAGCAGGGCGAGGAGGGCGATCAGCAGGGCCGGCAGCACGTTCAGGGCGAACACCGCCCGCCAGCCGAGCGCGCTGACCAGGGCGCCGCCGAGCACCGGTCCGGCCGCGGCGGACAGGCCGATGGCGCTGGTGCGGACGGCGATGGGACCGGCCAGCCGGTCCGCCGGGTACGCGGCGCGCAGCATGCCGAGGGTGGCGGGCTGGAGCAGGGCGCCGAAGACGCCCTGGACGACCCGGAGCCCGATCACCCAGCCGATGCCGGGCGCCAGGCCGATGCCCGCGGAGGCGGCACCGAAGCCGAGGGTGCCGAGCGCGAACACCCGCCGGTGGCCGTACCGGTCGCCGAGGCGGCCGGCGAGGACGAGCAGGCCGGCCACGGCGATCAGGTAACCGGTGCTGGTCCACTGGACCTGGGCGAAGGAGGCGTGCAGCTCGCGCTGGAGGGTGGGCTGCGCCACGGTCAGCACGGTGCCGTCCAGGGCGACCAGAACGGCCCCGGTGACGCTGCACGCCAGGGTGAGGGCGGGGCGGGAGGCGGGCGGGTTCACCGGTCGGCCGTCCCGAGGTGGGCGTCCAGGACCGCCTGGAGCAGCGGCTCCACGTCGGAGCGGCCGGCTGCCGGCTGGAGGCTTCCCCAGTGCCACAGTTGGGCGATGCCGTGCAGGTTCGCCCAGAACGCGGCGGCGGCCACCGCCGGGTCGGCGCCGGCCGGACGGGTCCGTCCCACCAGGTCGACCAGGACGCCGAACAGCGGGAGGCTGGTCTCGCGCAGCCCCGGGGCGTCGCTCTCCAGCAGGTCGTGGCGGAACATCAGCTCGAACATGCCGGGGTCGGTCCGCGCGTACTCCAGGTAGACCCGGCCGAGCGTGGCGAGCCGGCCCCGCGGGTCGGTCTCCGGCGCCCCGGCCAGGGTGGCCTGGACCCGCGTGGCCAGGTCGGCGAAGCCGTGGCGGGCGATGGCGGACAGCAGCTCCCGGTGGGTCGGGACGTAGCGGCGCGGTGCCCCCTGCGGGACCCCCGCCCGCCGGGCGATCTCGCACAGGTCGAGCGCCTCGACGCCCTCCCGGGCGAGCAGTTCGACGCCGGTCTCGACCAGCCGGGCGCGTAGCCCGGACTCCTCGTTCGTCATGTAGACAGTGTCTACCAGAGCAGCGTAGACGGTGTCTACTTGCCCGCGCCCGGGATCACGGACCGTCAGGGGCGTTTCCGCGCAGGCCTCTTGACGTGGCCGCGCCCGACTGGCTTAGTGGGGACTGTGGGAGCGCTCCCATTCGTACTCCTCGCCCACCTGCCTCGCCATCCCCCCGCCTCGCCGTCCCCCGCCCGAGGAAGGTCCCCCGCCCATGCCCTCTCCCACCACCCGCCACCGGTGGCCGCGCCGCGCGGCCGCCGCCCTGACCGGCCTGGCCCTCGCGGCCTCCGGCCTCACCACTGCCTCCGCCGCCGGAGCCGCCGAGGCCCGCCCTGCCACGACCCTCACGGTGACGACCGCGGTGACGACCGCCGAGGCCGCCGACACCCCCGTCCGGGTCAACCAGCTCGGCTACCTCCCCGACGGCCCCAAGCGGGCCACCGTGGTCAGCGCGTCCACCACCCCCCTGCCCTGGCAACTGCGCGACGCCGCCGGTCAGGTCGTCGCCTCGGGCACCAGCACCGTGCACGGCGCCGACCCGGCCTCGCGGGAGTCCACACACCTGGTGGACTTCGGCGCGTACACCGCCTCCGGCACCGGCTACACCCTGGTGGTCGACGGGCGCGCCTCCCATCCGTTCACCATCTCCGCCGCGCTCTACGACGGTCTGCGCGCCGACAGCCTGGGGTTCTTCTACCAGCAGCGCAGCGGCATCGCGATCGACGCCTCGCTGGCGGGCGGCGCGGCGTACGCGCACCCGGCCGGCCACCTCGGCGTGGCGCCCAACCGGGGCGACACCGACGTCCCCTGCCAGGCGGGGGCGTGCGACTACCGGCTGGACGTCCGCGGCGGCTGGTACGACGCCGGCGACCAGGGCAAGTACGTGGTCAACGGCGGCATCGCGGTCTGGCAGCTGGTCAACTCCTTCGAACGGGCCCGCCGGGCCGGGACGGAGGCCGCCCTCGGCGACTCCACGCTCCGGGTGCCCGAGCGCGGCAACGGCGTCCCGGACGTGCTGGACGAGGCCCGCTGGGAGCTGGAGTTCCTGATGCGCATGCAGGTGCCGGAAGGCCGGCCGCTGGCCGGGACAGCCTTCCACAAGGTGCACGACGCCCGCTGGACCGGCCTGCCCACCCGTCCCGAACTCGACCCGGAGCAGCGCGAGTTGCACCGCCCGTCCACCGCCGCCACGCTCAACCTGGCGGCCACCGCCGCCCAGTGCGCCCGGGTGTACGCCCCGTACGACGCGCCGTTCGCCGCCCGCTGCCTGGACGCGGCCCGCCGCGCCTGGTCCGCCGCCCGGGCCAACCCGGACCTGTTCGCCCCCGGCAGCGACAGCACCGGCGGCGGCGCGTACGACGACGGGCAGGTCGCCGACGAGTTCTACTGGGCCGCCGCCGAGCTCTACGCCACCACCGGCGAGGCCGCCTTCCGCGACACGGTCACCTCCTCCCCGCTGTACACCGCGCCCGTGGACGCCTTCTGGTGGGGCGGCACGGCCACCCTCGGCCGGATCACCCTGGCCACCGTCCCCGGCGTCCGCCTGCCCGCCGACGACCTCGCCCGCCTGCGCGACCGCTTCACCACCGCGGCCGACGGCTACCTCGCCACCATGACCGGGCAGGGCTACGCCGTCCCGATCCCGGCCGACGGGTACGTGTGGGGCTCCAACGGTTCGGTGGCCGACAACGCGGTGATCCTGGCGGTCGCGTACGAGCTCACCGGCCAACAGCGTTACCGCGCCGGGGCGTTGGAGGCGCTGGACTACCTGCTCGGCCGCAACGCGCTCGACCGCTCGTACGTCACCGGCTACGGCGAGCGGGCCTCGGAGAACCAGCACCACCGCTTCTGGGCGCACCAGAACGACCCGTCCCTGCCGCACCCGCCGGCCGGGTCGCTCGCCGGAGGGGCGAACTCCGGCCTCCAGGACCCGGTCGCCGCCGAGCGGCTGCCCGGCTGCGCCCCCGCCGCCTGCTACCTGGACGACATCGGCTCGTACTCCACCAACGAGGTCGCGATCAACTGGAACGCCCCGCTGGCCTGGCTCGCCGCCTTCGCCGCCGAGCGGCACTCCGACCCGCAGCCGGGCACGCCCGCGGTGCTGGTCGATCCGGCGTCGGTCACGGTGCCCGAGGGCGGTTCGGCGACGGTCGGGATCCGGCTGTCGGCCGCTCCGGCGCAGACCGTCACGGTGACGGTGGCCCGGTCCTCCGGCGACCCGGACCTGTCCGCCGCGGCCGAGCTGGTCTTCACCCCCGCCACCTGGTCCACGCCGCAGCAGGTCATGGTATCCGCGGCCCAGGACGGCGACGCCGCGAACGGCGGCGCGGTCTTCACGGCGAGCGGCACGGGCGTCCGGGGCGGCTCGTTCACGGCCACCGAGGCGGACGACGACACCGCGCCGCCGGCCGCGTCCTGCTCGGTCGGGTACCGGGTGGACCGTGCCTGGACCGGCGGCTTCACGGCCACCGTCACCGTGCGGAACACCGGCTCCTCGGCGGTCTCCGGCTGGACGCTGACCTGGTCCTTCCCCGGCGACCAGCGGATCACCAACGCCTGGAACGCCACGGTGGCCCAGTCCGGCGCCGCGGTGACCGCCCGGGACGGCGGCTGGAACGGCACGCTGGCGCCGGGCGGCAGCGCGAGCCTCGGCTTCCAGGCCACGTACGGGGGCGACAACCCGGCGCCGACCGCCTTCCGTCTCAACGGCACTCCCTGCGGCGGCTGACGTCCCGTCGGCCGCACCTCGTCCGGGCGGCACCGGGGAGCCGCCCGGGCGGGGTCCGGGCCGTCAGGCGGTGCCGGACCGGAGGACGGCGCCCGGGCGCAAGCACTCCTCGGTGACCCCGTCCAGCGTCACGGCCACCGCCGTCCCGCCGCCCACCGGCGGGCCGGAGAGCACACCCGCAACCGCTCGACCGACCGGACCGTCGCCGCCGCCCCGTCCGCCAACTCCCCGTCGACCGGCAGCCCGGTCACCCCGCGCCCGGCTGCCGGGCAGGGTGAACACGTCTCGATCCGCAACGCCGCCATGCGTCCTCCCGTCATCCCCTCCCGGCTCCCCCAGCCCACCCCACCGCCCCCCGACCACGGACTTCCTGACACCCCGTCCGGCCCGCCCCGACCCGCGTGCGGCATGCTCGGGTCCATGACCGTGCCGCAGCCCGATGCCCCGTACGCCGCGCTCCTCGCGGAACTCGAACACTCCAGCAGCCGAGTCGCCGTGACCCTCGACGGGCTCGACGAGGCCGGCCTGCGGGCGGCGTCCGGGCTGCCCGGATGGTCGCGGGCGCAGGTGGTCGCCCACCTCGCGCACAGCGCCGACGCGTACCGCCGCCTGCTCGGGCTGGCGCGCGGCGAGCGGGGCACGGGTGCGCGGCCGAGTGCGGAGGAGATGGCCCGGGCCGTGGAGCGGACGGCCGCGCAGCCGGCCGCCGTTCTCGCCGCCGACCTGCGCGAACGTCTCGCCGTACTGTTCGCCGACGCCCGCGCGATGCCGGCGGCGGCCTGGGACGCCACCGTGACCGCCCTGGCCGGCTGGCCGCACCCGGCCTGGTACACCCTGTACCGCTGCTGGCGCGAGCTGGAGACCCACCACGTCGACCTGGCCCGCGGCTACGCCCCCGCCGACTGGCCCGCCGCCTACGTGGCCTGGGCCCTGGACGACACGCTGGCCGCCCTGGGCGCCCGCCGGTTCCCGCTCGGACGGGTCCGCGCCACCGACCTCGACCGCAGCTGGCCCGGCGCCGCGTCCGGACCGGACCTGGCCGCTCCCGGCCATGCCCTGCTGGCCTGGCTCAGCGGCCGGGCCGCCGCCCCGCCCGGCTTCCCCGCACCCCTCCAGGTCCCGCCCGCCTGGCCCCTGCCCCTTCCCGGGCACCGGCCCTGACCTGCCGGGTTCACCGCGGCCCCCCCGGCCTGCCGTCGCGGCTTCCGGTGCCGGGCCGTGCCAGCATGAGCCGGTGAGTGAGCGACCGCCCGCACCGGCCGGCCCCCGTCTGCTGGAGGTGGGCCGGATCCGGCTGGTCCGGTCGGATCCTCCCGTGCTCTCGGCCGAGCAGCGGACGGCCCGGGACGGGGCGTGGGCGGCGGCGGTACGCGCCAACCCGGCCCTGTTCGACGGCCCGGTGGTGGCCTGTTCGGGCCTGGCGTGGGACGGTCCGGGCGCCCTGGTGCTCGGCTGGGTACGGACGACCTACCGGTACTACGCGATGCGCCGGGTGCCGGGGGCCGCGGTGCTGCCCTCGCTGTCCGTGGGCGTGGTCCAGCCGACCGAGGACGGCCGCCTGGTGCTCGGCCGGATGTCCGCCTCGACCTCGGCCCCGGGCCGCTGGCAGCCGCCGGGCGGCTGTCTCGAACCACCGGACGGGGACCGCCCGATGGACCTGGCGGAGGTCCGCCGGAACGCCGCCCGGGAACTGGTCGAGGAGACCGGCGTCGACACCCCGCCCGAGGACCTCGCCCTGTGGCGGGTCACGGTCGCGGCCAACGGCAACGTCGGCGTGCTGTTCCGCGCCGCGCCGCTGCCCGCCGGAAGGATCGAGGAGCGGTTCGCCGCCCTGGTCGCCGCGGAACGCGCGGCCGGCCGCGACCCCGAGTTCCAGCGCCTCGCCCTGGTCCGCTCCCCCGCCGAACTCCCCCTGCTGGCCGGCCCGCACGCGGACTACCTGGAGCTGCTCCTGCACGCCTTCCACACCGAGCCCGCCACCACCGCGCCACACCACGGGAGCTGAGCTTGGGCGGCGCGTCTTCTGGTCACGCGGAGGAGGAGAGCTGTTCGCGCACCCATGCGGGGTCGGGGTTGGTGTGTGGCCTGCCTGCCACGACGACGGTCGGCACGGTCTCGTTGCCGTCGTTGGCTGCTCTCACCGCTGCGGCTCCCGCCGGGTCGCGCCAGATGTTGACCCAGTGCAACTGGCGGGCGCTGCGCCCCAGCCGGATGCGCAGTCGTATGCAGTACTTGCAGCCCGGCCGCCAGAAGACGACCGGTCGGCCGTCGACCGCGCTGCGGCGTTGTGCCTCCTGCACACCGATCGACCTCGGGAAGATCAGGGGTGAGTTCAAGCCGGCGAGCGCCAGGAACGCCAGCAGGAGTGCCGCGGCCGTGCCGAAGCTCCCCTTGAACATCTGCCCAGTCGCGACGGCTGAGCCGCCGAGCACGAGCAGTATCGGCAGGATCCAAGCGCGCATCATGGTGACGCATGCTATCGATGAGTCCTGACCGGCGGGTCCGTCCGGCGCCCTCACTGCATGATCGTCCGCGGGAGGTGGGCCGGTGTGCCGACGCAGTGGTACATCTGCAGGGTGTAGCCGCGTCCGACGGTCACCAGGGTGGGGTTGCACGCGTCGCGGCACGGGTACCCGGGCGGCTTCCCGGCGTCCTCGCCGTCCTCGAGGGGGCGCCAGCTGCCGGTGGATCCGTCCCACTCGCCGCTGTCGACGGTGAGGAGCGCCTCCACGGGGCCGCCGCACTCGCCGCAGGACAGCTCCTCGGGGCCCGCCGGGTCGCGGAAGGTGAAGTGGGCCGGCCATCCGCCCGCCTTCCAGCCGGGTGCCACGGACAGGTCGCTCCGGTAGTCCGCCGACCGCTGCTCGGCCCAGGTCTCCAGGCGCTCCGTCACTTCCTCGGCGAGCAGGTGGCCCGGGGGGAACTCCCGGACCTGCTCGGGCCGGAGCAGGCACGGCTCCGGTACGTGGTCGTCCTGTTGGACGTAGGCGGGTTCGGGCGGAGCGGCCAGGACCTCCCGCACCTCGGAGGCGCGGCGCCACCGCAGCTGCACGGCACCCGAGCAGCCCTCGACGTCCTCGGACGGCGACCACACCACCTGGAGCAGGTCGGTCCCCTCCGGGAAGGGGAGCCCGGGCACGTCGCGGGCGTAGAGCTGGGCGAGCGGGATCAGCGGCTGCGGGCCCGCCGGCTGCAGCGCCGGCGGGTGTCCCGCGCGGATCCGGTCCACGACCTCCTGCTCCGCCGGGGTCAGCAGGTTCTCCCGCGGCCCCCGGGGCCGCGACCACGCCCGGGTGAGGACGGCCCGCCGGGTACGGATGTCCGCGAGCGTGGTCAGCGGCCCGTACGGCGGGTACGGCGACTCGTACGCCGGCCACGGCTCGTCCGCGGGCCACAGCAGCGGCCCGCCCACCGAACTGTCGTGGACGGTGGGCGCACCGGGGTGGGGGTGCAGCCGGGTGGCCGTCCTCGCCTGCCCGGCCAGCTCCGGGAAGCCCGCGGCCACGTCCAGCGGGCGCTCGGGTGTCGTACGCGTCATGTCCTCCCCCGTCTCATCTCGGCGTTCAGCTCCGGTACCGGATCCAAGCACAGGGCACGGACAGCCGGATCGGCAGCCTGACGGGTACGGCTACCGGGTCTCCCCCGCCGCGGCGGCGAGTGCCGGGACGAAGGTGTCCGCCTGGATGAGGGCCTCCCACTGGTCACGGGTCGGGCCGTCGTGCCCGGGCGCGAAGTCCGGGCGGTCGGCCAGCCAGGCGGTGAGGTGCCGGTCCACCTCGTCGGTGCCGTAGGCGGCGTCGGCCGGTTGCAGGAGGTGGCGTACCTGGGCCCGGGCCCGCATGACGACGGGGTCGTCGAAGGCGCAGGCGGCCAGGGCGGCGGCCCGCCGGTCCGAGGACGGTGCGCCCTCGGCGAGGCGCTCACCGGCGACGCGGTCGGCCGTCACCTGCGCGTCGAACCACGGGCGGAGGGCCTGGACCGTCCAGGCGTGGTAGCCGGCCGGGTCCTCGGCGATCCGGTCGGCGTGGGTGGCGAGGTGCCGGCCGGCGAGCAGGCCGAGGGCCACGCCGTGGCCCAGGGTGGGGTTGGTGTGGACGAGGCTGTCCCCGGCGTTGACCAGGCCGGTGACGACCGGTCCGTCCTCGTCGACGAGGGAGGTCCAGCGGTTGTCGAGGCCGGCCATCGGCAGGACGGCGGAGTGCGGTTCGGGGTCCAGGTCGAGCCAGGCGGCGGTCGCGGGGAAGCGGCGGGCGACGGCCTCGAACACGGCGGGGTCGGTGAGGGCGGCGCGGGTCGGATCGCTCGTGGAGAGCACCACGCTCAGCGCGAAGGTGTCGTTGTCGGAGGGGAACACGCCGGCGAGCGCGAACGGCGCGGTCGAACCGGTCTTCACCCGGCCGGGGTCGCGCGGGCCGTCGGCCCGCAGGCGGTACCAGCGGCACAGGTAGGCGATCCCGGTCCGGTGGCTCTCGACCACGGGCGGGCGGCAGCCGATCTCGGTCAGCCAGGCGGGAACCCGTGAGCGGCGACCGGCGGCGTCGACGACGAGGTCCGCGTGGTGGACCCCGGTGCCCACCCGGACGCCGGTGACCCGGACCGGATCGCCGTCCTCGAAGGCGAGGCCGCTCACCCGGTGGCCCTGCCGCACCTCCACGGTGGCCTCGCGCCGCACCGCCTCGGTCAGGGCGGCCTCCAGCACGATGCGGCGGGTGCGCAGGGTCACCAGTTCCTCGTCGCCGGCCCGGTGCGGCGGATGCTCGCCGAACCAGTCGAAGTCGTGGTACTCGCGGGCTCCGCGGGCCAGCAGGTCCGCGTAGACGTCGGGGGCCTCGGCGTGCAGCACGGTGCGCACCGGCGCGAGGAACGAGTGGGGCTGGACGGCCTGCGGAACCCGGGGCCTGCCCCAGTCGAAGAAGTCGCGGTTCAGGTCCGCTCCGGCCTGCCGTGCGTCCTGCTCGAACAGCGTGACCCGATGGCCCCGCCGGCCCAGCATGAGCGCCGTCCCCAGCCCGCTGATACCCCCACCGACCACCGCAACCCGCGCCACTGAAGCTCCCCTTCGCGTCGTGTTGCGGAATGATCTTACCGCTCGGCGACCTCCGCCCGCGAACCGGCCCCGGCCCTGGGTGACCGCGGACCCGCTGCCCCACGTCTCCTCGCCGTACGCCTGTTTCCGGGCCTCGGCGGCCGCCGGCGACGGCCTGCCGCCGGAGGTGGTCGAGCGGCTGCTCGCCGCCGAGGAGTGCGCGGTCCGCACGGCGATGGTGCTGCGGGCTCCCGAGCAGCTCGACCCGGCGACGGCCGAGCGGATCGACCGCGACCACGGGCCGCCCAAGCAGGTGCGGTGGCGGCCGGCCGACGCGTTCGCCTTCCCGCCGGAGAGCCTGCGGCGCTTCGCCGTCGATCCGGACGCCCGGATGCGCCTGCTGGCTCCCCGCGATCCCGGTCTCCCGGCTGGGCTCGCCGAGCGGCTGGCCGCCGATCCGGCCCCCGAGGTCCGGATGGCGGTCGCGCCGCACCCCAACCTGCCGGTCGAGTCGGTCGCCCGGGCCGCGGCCGGCTCCCCCGCGCTCCCGGTCGACCAGATGCGGCGGATCCTCGAACTCGCCGGACTGTGACGGTCGTCGGGGGAGGGCGTCCCGGTCGGCCCGGGCAGTGGGTGCCCTATGCTCGCGGGGAGGGGAACGTTCGACTCGGGGGGAGTCCATCATGCGGAGGCGTACGGCGGTTCTGGTCGCGGCGGTCCTCGCCGCCGGTGCGGCGGCGAGCGGGTGCGGGAGCGTGGCCGCCACAGCCGGCGGTACGACCGGGGCCGCCTCCACCGGGCCGGGAGGGACCGCCGCGCCGGGCGGATCCGCCGCGCCGGTCGGGTCGGCCATCTCGGACCCGGCGCCCAACTGCGTGCCGGAGCAGCTGACCTGGACGTTCCGCCGGATCGACGAGCAGCCGACGACCACGGACGAGACGCCCAAGTCCCGGCTGATCGCGACCAACTCCGGTCCGGGGCCCTGCGCCGTCGACGGCTACCCCTGGTTCCGGGTCTCCATCGGCAAGGCGGAGGATGTGGTGGCCGCGCCGGGCCGCCAGGTCGCGGAGCGGCTGACGGTCAGGCCCGGGGGCAGCGTACGGGTCGACCTGTACTACTCGGACACCCCCGACACCAGCGAGCGCTGCTTCATCGCGGCTTCGAGGAACCCGTGGTCGGCGGTGCTCCCGCCGCACAGCCCGGAGGGTGCGGGGCCCACCGCCGTGACGTTGACCGACCGTCAGGGACAGGCGGTGCCGCTGTCCGTGTGCGGCGAGGACATCTGGATGGGCGCCCCCGTCCTCGGCTGACCGGCCGCCCGTACGACACTCGTCCCACCGACCGCAGGAGGCTCCCGTGTCCCCACGCCCTCCGGAGGCGGGCGCGGCCGCACGTCTGGTGGTCCGTTGCGGGAACGCGCCCGGCGTCCGGGTCACCCTCGGCGACCGGCGCCGGCCCGACGAGGACACCGTCGCGTTCTCCGTCCGCCTCCGCGGCGAGGGGCTGAGCGCGAAGGTGGACGACGTCGGTCTGTGGGTGTGGGACGAGGACCGGCTGCCGGACTTCTTCGACGGCCTGGCGGCCGACGTCCGGGGCTGGTCCGGCGAGCGGCGCTGGACCGGCCACCGGCTCGCCCTGTCCGCCGTCTTCGCCCCCGGCGGCCGGGTCGGTCTCACCTGGACCGTCCGGCCGCGGCTCCCCGCCGGAGCCTCCTGGGAGGCCGCCCTCACCACCTGGCTGGACGCCGGTCGGCAGACGGCCGACCTGGCCGCCGGTCTCCGCGGCTTCCTCGGCCGCCCGTACGGCGCAGCCTGAGTCCGTACGCCGCGGCGACCCGGGCCGTCCGGCTCACCCGCGGCCGCCGCGGGGTCACACCGTGCGGCGCATCGCCAGTCGGGGCCACCGGTCGAGCCCGTGGGCGGCCTCCCGGGCACGGATCTCCCGGAGCTCCGGCCCGAGGTCCTCCTCGGCGAGCGGCCGGAAGCCGCACCGCCGGTAGTACGGCGCGTTCCACGGGACGTCGGCGAAGGTGGTCAGGGTCAGCGCGGGGACGCCCTCGGCGGCGGCGAGGCCGGCGAGGTGGTCCAGCAGCGACCGTCCGACGCCGCGCCGTGCGCTGTCCGGGTGCACCGACACCTGCTCCACGTGCAGGTCGCCGTCCACCCGTTCGGCGATCAGGTAGGCCACCGGCACGTCCGCCGCGTCGACCGCGACCCACGCCAGACCGGCCGCCCGGTAGCGGTCGAGTTCCGCCACGGACAGCGGCTCGTCCTCCGCGATCTCGGGCATGCCGACGGTACGGAAGGACTCACCCGCCGCCCGCTCGATCCCGCGGAGCAGCGGCAGTTCCTCGGCCCGGACCGGTCGTACGCGCATGCCCGCCATTCTGCTCGCCGGGCCGCCCGTGATCGACCGGTTTTCCGGTCCACCGATCCGCCGCCGTTCCGGGTCCGCCCGTCACCGTCCGCCGTCACCGTCCGCCCTCGGCCGCCCGGCGCTGGGCGGCTCTCAACCGGTCGGCGAGGTCGCCGAGTTGCCGGGTGACCTGGTTCATGGTGCTGCGGGCGTCGGGGGTGTACATCCGGTCCGGGTAGATGCCGGTGAACCCCTTCATCGCCTCCAGGGCGGCGGCGACGGCACCGAGCAGCGGCTCCTGGCAGTCGTCCGGGATGGTGCCGTGGCGCGAGCGCGCCTTCGCGGTGACGGTGTCGCGTATCTGCTTCTCCAGGTCGCGGAGGGCGTCGACGATCGCCTTCAGTTCGGTGTCCATCACGGCTCCACGGCTCCCTTGCGGTCCCGGTGGCCCGGGCCGGCCGCCGCCCGGGCGGGGCTCTCCTACCCACCGATCCGGTGCGGGCCAAACATCCCCGCACGGGCCCTCGGGTCCGCCCGGGCAGCCGGGCCGCGGACGTCCTCGCAGGTGCGACGGGCCGCCCCCGGCTCCCGCGGCTCCGCCGGAGCGCCATCCGCTATCACCCGATCGGCCGCTGCGCTACGATCCTCACGATCTTGAGGGGGACGGGGACATGACCGACGACCAGCTGACCGACATCCGCGTGGAACTGACGTACCGGCCGACGGCGGAGGACTTCGCCGAGGCCCTGAAGGGGCGGTCGAAGGCCGCCAAGTCGAGTCGGCGTGCGCGGGTGCTGACCTTCGTGATGCTCGGCTGCGCGGTGATCGGCGGTGCGCTGTCGCTCGCCGGCGGGAAGGGTGTCGACCCGGTGTTCACCGCCCTGGTCGTCGTCGCCGTGGTCTCGCTCCTGCTGCTGCCGCGGCTCCAGGCCCGCCAGTTGCACCGGCTGGCCGCCGCCAACGGCGAGTTCCGGGTGACCGTGGACGGGACCGGGGTCGGGGTCCGCACCGAGCGCAGCTCCAGCCAGCACAGCTGGGAGGCGGTGCCGCGCTTCGTGGAGACGCCCGGGCTGTTCCTCCTGCTCAGCGGCGACCGCAACGCCTCCTGCCTCACCCTGCTCCCCAAGCGCGGCCTCGCCGACCCGGCGGACGTGGACCGCCTGCGCGCGATCCTGGAGCACCGCCTCTCGGCCGTCCGCCGACGGCCGCGGCCCGCACCCCCGTACCGCTGACGCGGCCCTGCCCCCGGGAGCCCTGGCCATGACCCCCGACACCGCCCGTGCCCCGGCCGGCTCCGCCGTTTCCGGTGCCGACGGTTGGGAGGCCGCGCTCCACCAGGCGTTCGAGGTCCTGCTGGGCCGGCCGCTGTCGGCCTTCCCGTCCGAGGCCGGGTACGGCGCGTACTACGGCGGCGACCGGCTGGACGAGACCGAGGTGAACCGGGATCCCGCCTGGCTGGGCCGTGCGGCGCTCAGCGGCCGCGAGACGATCACCGGGCCGGACGAGCTGGTCCTCCGCGACGGCGGCTATCCCGTCCTGCGGTTCGACGCGAGCGAGTCGCTGTTCGAGGTCGACGTGTCCTCGGAGGCACTGCCGTTCGCCTTCCGGCGGGAGGCCGCGGCCGCCTCCCTCGCCGGCCGGACCGGCATCCTGCGCGGCACGGAGCTGGCGCGGCTGACGGAGCGCCACGGCGTCGACCTCACCGCGCCCGGGCTGCCCGGACACGTCTGGTACCTCTGGCAGGCCCGGATCGCCTCGGACGGCACCCTGCTCGGCGCCCTGCGGGCCGCCACCGGCATCGGCGACGGCCCGCAGAGCCTGGTACCCGCCGAGGAGGAGACCGACGTCGCGGACGCGGTGGAGCACGCCGCGCTGCGCTCCCACCTCGCGGCGTTCCTCGACCCCGACGCGCAGGACCTCGCGTTCCGCCCGGCCTCCCCCGCCGAGCAGGGCGAGGCCACCGTCGCCTGTTGGGAGGGCGCGGTGGACCAGTACCGGATCACGCTCTGGCGGCTGGACCTGATGGCCGGGCGGCCCTGGTCCTGACCTCCCGCGGGGCCGGCGCCCGCCGCCGGGGGTGAGGGCTTGTCCGACCATTCCCGCCGCGCGCCGATGCGACGCGCATGGTCGGACAAGCCCTACCGGTGTCCCCGGCGTTCGAGGGTGCGGGCGATCCGTTGTTCGAGGCCGGCACGGCAGTCCGGCCACTCCGCCGCGACGACCGAGAACATCGCCGAGTCCCGCAGCCGGCCCTCCTCCCCGGGCACCCAGGAGCCGGACCAGTTCCGCAGCACCCCTTCGAAGCGGGCCCCGGCCGCCTCCATCGCGGCCCGGGAACGGCCGTTGCGCGCATCGGTCTTCAGGTCGACGCGGGCGACCTCCCACTCCTCGAAGGCGTGCCGGAACAGCAGGTACTTGGCCTCGGTGTTGATCCCGGTGCCCTGCGCGGAGGCCGCCAGCCAGGTGAACCCGATCTCCACCGCGCACAGCCCCTCACCGTCCGGCCACGGCCGCGGGTCCCAGTAGGAGGTGGCACCGACCACCCGCCCCGAGGCCCGGTCCACCTGCACGTACGGGGCCAGCCTCCCGGCCGCGGCGCGGCCCAGCTGGGTGTCGATGTACGCGTCCACCGTCTCCGCGGTCGGCACCCAGGTGAACCGGTACGAGGTCCGGTCCTCCTCGGCGGCGGCCGCCAGGCCCGCGGCGTGGTGCCGCCCCAGCGGCTCCAGGCGCACCAGCTCGCCCTCCAGGACCGGTCCTTCGAGCCTGAACCCCATCGTTCCCCGCCTTCGCCGTGTTCGAGAGCGGCAGCGTCCCAGAGTCCGTCCCGGCTGTCGCGCGAATATCACCGCGCCCCAGCAGCCGCTCCCCTCCACGCGCTGACCGCCTGACGACCGATCAGTCCTCGGCCGACTCCACGATCATCAGCGTCCCGTGGCTACCGGGACGGACCGCGTGCACGGCGCCCGCCGGCATCAGATACAGCTCGCCCGCCCGCACCGCCACCGGCACGCCGTTCACCTCCAGTTCCAGCCGGCCGTCGATCACGAGCAGCGCCTCATCGGCACCATGGCTCTCCTCCTCCACCGGCAGCTCGTCCATCCGCAGGACCTTCACGCAGGCCGCCCCCACCTGGCCCAGCCGACGAGAACTCCACGCCTGCGGCAGACCGGCTGCGACCTCCGCCAGGTTGACCACACTCACGGCACACCCCTCCCAACGGGCCCGACCGGTCTCGCCGATCGCCCCGCGCATCAAGATCAATGGATGCCTCGAAGCTACCCGGCCCGGAGCACGAAGTGGTCGACCGTTTGGCAAAATCCACCGCCGACACCACGCAGTCGCCGACCGGGACGCGGTCCTGGGTTCTCAGCCCCCGTCGTCGGCCGCGCGGCCGTGGGCGGACAGTTGGCGGAGGGCGTCCGGGGTGTAGAGGTACCAGCCCTGGTCACGCGCGCCCGGACCCCATCTGACCCGCGCCACCCAGTGCATCGAGCCCTGCCGGAGTCGCCATCGTTCGATCCGGCCGGGCCGCCACTCCCCCGCGATCCGGATCTCCACCCGCCGCCACCGTGGCTCCGCCACCCAGGTCCGCCCGGGCCCCGCCAGCAGCGCGGCCGGCGCCGGCACGGCGTCCCCGCCCTCCGATCGGCGGGGCTGGAGGCACGGGGCAGCGGTGGTCACCCCTCCAGAGTAAATCGCACGCATGTTCGACCACAAGGGGAGCAGGATCCTCCGGCCGTGAGCCCCACCGACCCCTGACCGGTCAGGTCGCGCCGGGCGGCCACGGGCCGGCGAGCAGACGCCGGGCCTCGGCGACGGTCGCGCGGGCGACGGCGGACCCCGCCGCCGCCCACCGGGCGCGCCGGGTCGATCTCAGGGGGTGTCGCCCGCCCAGTCCCAGCGGGCCGGGTCGCCGGTGCGGGGGCCGTAGTGGGCGCGGCCGCCGGGGCCGTGGGCGCCGATCTCGGTCGGCAGGGCGGCACCGTCGGCGAGTTCCTCCTCCGTCCAGCCGGTGACGTCCAGCAGCAGCCCGTCGAGCGGGCCCGCCACCAGCTCCCGGTACGCACGGCCCGGCCGCGGCCCCGGATCGGGGTCGTCGTGGTCGGCCCCGTACACCCGGCCGCGCATGAACTCTTCCTCGTCCATGCGCCCAGCCTCGCAGGCCCCACCGACAGTCCCGCCCGACCCGCGGCCGACCGCCGGTCCACGGGCCCGGGGGTTCGAGCGACCGCCTCAGGCGGGGAGCCGCGGGGTGTCGGCGCCGAAGGGGAGGTGGACCGTGCGGCCGGCGAGCAGCCAGGTGCCGTCGAGGGTGCGGAAGGTGTCCTCGTAGTGGCCGACGTTCGCCGGGGGCGGCGGTGCGACCATGCCGCCCTGGTAGCCGTCGACGCGGTAGGTGGTGAGGTAGGAGACGGCCCGGGCGGTGGTCGGGGACTCCACGGTGACCAGGATGTTCGTCATCAGGCGGCGGGAGAGCCGGTCGGCGGGGCGGGAGGCGAAGTACGCGCGCAGGGCGTCGCGGCCCTCGATCCGCCGGTCTCCGTGGGGCCAGTGCCAGAAGCCGTCCGGCGTGAACAGGTCCGCCACCGAGCCCGGGTCGCCGAGGTCGAGGCGGTGGATGAAGTCCACGATGACGCGCTCACAGGCGCGTTCGGCGAGCATCCGGTCCAGCGAGGTCATGACCATATCGTCCATGACCCTTTCTACCAGCCCCAACCACCCGGCCGGCAAAGGCTTTTCAGCCGCGCGGCTGGTTGATCTGCACCATGTTCCCCGCCGGGTCGCGGAACGCGCAGTCGCGCACGCCGTACGGCTGGTCCATCGGCTCCTGGAGCACCTCGCCGCCCGCCGCGCGGACCCGCTCGAAGGTGGCGTCGCAGTCGTCGGTCCGGAAGATCACGCCGCGCAGCTGGCCCTTGGCCATCAGCTCGGCCACGGCCTGCCGGTCGGCGTCGCTGGCGTGGGGATCGGCGAGCGGCGGCTCCAGGACGATCTCCACGTCCGGCTGCGTGGGCGAGCCGACGGTCACCCAGCGCATCCCCTCGAACCCGACGTCGTTGCGGACCTCCAGGCCGAGCGCGTCGCGGTAGAAGGCGAGCGCCTTGTCGTGGTCGTCGACGGCGATGAAGCACTGCGAAAGGTTGATGTCCATGCCCACCACGCTACGGACCGGCGGTGGGCCTCGCTTCTCCGTTCCTGATCGGCCTGGTGTGGATCTTCGCGACGCAGGCGGGGATGGCGGCACCCGGGTCGTGGTCGCGGGCCCGGTACGCGCTGGGGCTCTCCCCGACCAGTTCGGTGAACCGTGAACTGAACGAGCCGAGCGAGGTACAGCCCACCGCCATGCAGACCTCGGTCACGCTGAGGTCGCCCCGCCGCAGCAGCGCCTTGGCCCGCTCGATCCTGCGGGTCATGAGGTAGCTGTACGGCGTCTCGCCGAAGGCGGTGCGGAAGCTGCGGGAGAAGTGGCCCGGCGACATCAGGGCGTCGCGGGCCAGCGCCGGGACGTCCAGCGGTTCGGCGTAGTCGCGGTCCATCCGGTCGCGGGCCCGGCGCAGCCGGACGAGGTCCTCCAGGGGTACACGGGTCACGGGTTCCACGGTACCGACCGCCGGGGACAGCCCGGGCACCCGCTGGAGGACGCCGCCCCGGGCTCAGTCCCTCAGGCCGTCCAGGTGCGGGTGCAGAGGACCAGCCGGTAGCCGTCCGGGTCGGTGACGGTGACGCCGTACTCGTCCCAGTAGGGGTTGTGGGCGGGGACCCGGTTGCCGCCGTGGGCCGTCAGACGTGCCAGCAGGGCCTCGTCGACGGGGGTGCCGAGGTAGACGACGAGGAGGTCGTCCACGGTGGGGGTGGGATCCAGCGGGTGGTCGGGGTCGTGGGTGAGTTCCAGGTGCCAGGCGCCGCCCGGCGGGCCGACCATCAGCAGGTCGTGCTCGCCGGGGACGCGCTCGGCGCTCCGCCAGAGCACCGCCAGCCCGAGGCCGTCCACGTAGAAGCGCTCGGCGGCGGCCAGGTCCCGGGAGGGACGGGCGAGGCGGATCCGGAGATCCGGGGTGATCGGGGTGAGCGGCGTGGTCGGGCCGTCCGGGGTGGCCGGGGCGTTCGGGCCGGTCATGCCGACTGCTCCAGGGCCGCGCGCCAGACCGGGCTGTCGACGTAGTGGTTGTCGAAGCGCTCCGAGGACTCGGCGATCTCCTTCGGGTCCGCCTCGCCGCGCATCACCCGGCCCAGCAGCCGCAGGTAGTCGAAGCGGCCCATCCCCGGGGTGAAGACGAACAGCACGTCCGCCTCGGAGCCCGGGGCGGCGGCGAAGGCGTGCGGGGTGTGCGGCGGAACGGCGAGGAAGTCGCCCTCCCGCAGGATGCTGACCTCCTCCCCGACCAGCACCTGCAGGGCGCCGCTGATCACGAAGAACAGCTCCCAGGCGCGGGTGTGGAAGTGCGCGGGCGCGCCCGCCGCGCCGGCGGCGAAGGTGGAGCGGTAGCTGGTGAACGCCCCGGCGGTGTCGGCCGAGTCGGCCAGCAGGGTCATCACGCTGCTGGGGTCGGCGCAGGTCTCGGCGTCCGCGTGGCGGGTCAGCACGGCGGGGAGCGGGGCGGCCGCGGACGGCCGGTCGGACAGGGTCTCGGCGTTCTGATTCATCGTCATGATCCGATCCTACGGGGAGATAGCACCAATCCGATGGGGCATTAGGCGACAGGGATCTTGGGGCAATCGACCTCCGGGACGCCCCGGCCCGAAAACCGCTGGACGGGCGTTTGCTAGACCCCTTAGCTTTTGGGCTAGAGACATTCACCGGACGGAAGCGGGGCGGAGCATGGCACGGGCCGGACTCAGCGCGGCCAGGCTGACCGAGGCGGCAGCCGTGATGGCGGACCGCGACGGCCTGGAGAAGGTCACCGTCTCCGCCCTCGCCCGGCATTTCGGCGTCCGGGACGCCAGCCTGTACAAACACGTCCGCAACCTGCACGACCTGCGGGTCCGGATCGCCCTCCTCGCCTCCGAGGAGATGACCGAACGGATCGGCGCCGCGGTGGCCGGCCGGGCCGGCAAGGCCGCCCTGGTCGCCTTCGCGGACGCCTACCGCCGCTACGCCCTGGACCACCCCGGCCGCTACGCGGCCACCCAGCAGCGCCTCACCCCCGAGGAGGTCGCCGACTCGGTCGGGTTCCGCCGCAGCGTGGAGCTCACCTACGGGATGCTGCGCGGCTACGACCTCGCCGAGCCCGACCTGACCGACGCCGCCCGCCTGCTGCGCAGCGCCTTCCACGGCTACATCCACCTGGAGCTGGCCGGCGGCTTCGGCCACGCCCGCGCGGTGGACGCGTCCTGGGCGCGGACGCTCGACGCCCTGCACGCGGTCCTCACCACCTGGCCACCCCGAGACGACGGGAGCACCCCATGACCCCGCCCGGCACCACCGGCACGCTCGACGTACCCGGCGCCACCCTGCACTACGAGGTCCGCGGCAGCGGGCCCGTCCTGCTGCTGATCCCCGGCGGCGCCGGCGACGCCGGGATGTACACCGGTCTCACCGCCGCCCTGGCCGACCGCCACACGGTGATCGGGTACGACCAGCGCGGCCTGTCCCGCAGCCGGATCCACGGCGAGGCGGGCACGGCGGACGGGCGCCCGACCGGCGAACAGCGCGTCACCGAATGGAGCGAGGACGTCTCCCGGCTGCTGCACGCGCTCGCACCCGGCGAACAGGCCACCGTGGTCGGCTGCAGCTCGGGGGCGATCGTCGCCCTGGACCTGCTCGCCCGGCACCCCGAACAGGTCCGCCGGGTGGTCGCGCACGAGCCGCCGCTGGTCGACCTGCTGCCGGACCCGGCCCCGCACCGCGCCCTGTTCGCCGAGGTCCGGGAGATCTTCCGCCGGTCGGGAGTGGGTCCGGCGATGGCCAGGTTCAGCGAGGGCCTCGGCGGCCGGCAGGACGACCGCCCGACCGAACTGCCACCCGAGCTGGCGGAGTTCGCCCCGCGGATGCACGCCAATCTGCCGGTGTTCCTGGAGCAGGTGCTCTGCCCGTTCTCGTCCGGCCGGCCCGACCTCGACCGGCTGCGCCCGGTCGCCGACCGCCTGGTCCTGGCCGTCGGCCGGGAGTCCCGCGGGCAGGTCCCGCTGTACGGGCCGGCCGAGCGGCTCGCGGAGCTGCTGGACTGCCGGCTGGCCGAGTTCCCGGGCGGCCACCTGGGCGCGACCGAGCGGCCGCGGGAGTTCGCGGAGCAGCTGGAGAAGGAGATCGCCTGAACGGGCCGAGGGCGGGCGGGTCGGGCGGAGCGGACGGGGCGGACGGAGCGGACGGGGCGGGCCGGAAATCCCGTGGAGGAAGCGGCCGTTCGCCTGCCACGATGGCCGGATGGGTGCAATGGACGCGGTGGCCGGCAGGGTGGCGGGCGGCGCCACGGTGGAGTTCCGCCCCACCGGGACGTCGATGGTCCCGCTGATCCGCAGCCGGCAGCAGGTGACGGTGGCCCCCGCCGACCCGACGCGGCTGGAGGTGGGCGACATCGTCCTGGCCCGCGTGTCCGGCACGGTCTACCTGCACCTGGTGTCGGCCGTCGACCCGGCGCGGCGGAGGGTGCAGATCAGCAACAACCGCGGCCGCGTCAACGGCTGGACCGGTCACGACCGCGTCTTCGGCACCTGCGTCGCCGTGGACGGCGCCCCTCGCCCGGGTGCCGCCGCCAAGACCCGCCACGCCGAACCGCCCGCCTGAACGGTCGACCGACCGGAGGCGGACGCTCGGACAGGGAGGATGGCCGGTATGGAGATCCGCCGCATCACGCAGGCCCGGGACGCCCGGGACGCCGGTCACCTCTTCGACGAGCCGCCACGGCCCGAGGCCACCGGACGGTTCCTCGCCGAGGCCGGCCACCACCTGCTCGTCGCCTACCAGGACGGCACACCGGCCGGGATGGTCACCGGCGTCGAGACCACCCACCCGGACAAGGGCACCGAGATGTTCCTGTACGAGCTGGGCGTGGACGAGGCCTTCCGCGGATGCGGCGTCGGCTCGGCGCTGGTGGCCGCGCTCGCCGAACTCGCCCGCGAACGCGGCTGCTACGGCATGTGGGTGGTCACCGACCACGACAACGCCGCCGCCCTCGCCACCTACCGCCGCGCAGGCGGCCTCGCCGAGGGCCGGCAGACCGTCCTCACCTGGACCTTCGACCAGCCGTAGCGGGCGGGAGCGGGCCCGTCAGAAGGCCGTGGTGTCGAGGTCCAACGAGAAGGGGGCCGGCAGGCGGACCGGGGTGCCGAAGGCCTCACGATTCTGACGGTCGCTCAGGAAATAGACCGGCGCGCCGTACTGGGCGCGGTCGCCTGCGACGTGCTGGACGGCGTACTTCAGGGCGCGTTCGGGGTCGGGGACCGAGCTGTGGTCGCCCGGGTGGTGGGGTGCCGTGCTCACGGGGTGGGCTCCTCTCCTCGGCGTCGAATCTCCTCCGGGGAGGGCGGTGAGGGTGACGGAACGCGTTTCCGGGCGCGTTGACCGGCTGCGTGGCTACGGATCGAGGGCCGGATGCGGCGCCGTTGCGGCGTCGCGGGTACGAGGCCTGCCGAAGCGCGCAGGTCCACGCGCCCCCTCAGGGGTTCACCGGTTGCTGGCCCTGGGCCGAGGGGTGGGGGGCTGGGTCCGTACGATCGGGGCTGGTCAGGGCCAGTAGCGGGCCCTGGGTGGGAGGAGTGCGCGGGATGCTGACGGTGGGGCGGTTGGCTCAGGTGCGGGAGTTGGGGCCGGCGGTGGTGGCCGGGGCTGGTGGCGGGCTCGGGCGGGAGGTCCGGGGCGTCGCGGTGCTGGCGGCGGGCGGGCGGCCGGGGTCGGAGCTGGCCGGGAAGCTGGTGCGGGTCGAGGGCGGCGACGGCGGGACGGTGCGGCGGCTGGCCGGGGTCGGGGCGGCGGGGCTGGCGGTGGCGGGCGGGGTACCGGAGGAGGTGATGGAGGCCGCGGAGCGGGCGGGGCTCGCGGTGCTGGGGGTGGCGGCGGAGACGGACTGGTTCCGGGTGGCGCAGGTCGTCGCGGACCACCGGGTGCGGATGGCGCAGGAGCGGGTGGAGCGGCTGGAGAAGCTGCTGGCGCAGGCCCGCGAGCGGGACGCGGGCGAGGACCGGGGGGACCGGATCGAGCGGATCACCTCCTGGCTGGCCGGGGCCGTGGGCGGGTCGGTGGCGCTGTGCGGCGGCCGGCCGGAGGGTTCCCCCGCCGGCGGGTGGACGGTCCCGCCGGCGGCGGAGCGGGCGGTGCGCGACCTGGCCGCGGGCCGGCTGCGGGCCGCCGCGCTGGACGACGGGGAGCTGCGTCTGCAACTGGTCGCGGTGGGACGCCGGAGCCCGTACCCGGTACTGGTGGTGGGCCGCCGGGAGCCGTTCGACCGGGACGCCAAGGCGGTGGTCACCCACACCGCGGACCTGCTGGCGCTGCTGCTCCAGGTCGCCGAGGCGGAGCAGGGCCGGGACCGGCTGGCGGAGGTGGCGTCCTCGCTGCGGCTGGCGGTGTTCCAGCTGCTGATGGGCGGTGAGGTGACGCTCGCCCAGCGGTCGGCGGAGGGGCTGGGCAACCGGCTGCTGGACACCGACTCCGCCCGGGTCTACGTGCTGGAGGGTCCGGCGGCGGAGCGGGACCGGCTGGCCGCCGCGTGTGCGGAGGCCACCGAGGGCCGGGCGCTGGTGGTCCGCTGTCCGGCGTACGACCAGCACCTGATCGTGGTGGCGCCGCTGAGCGGGACGGACTCCCCCGCCGGCGGGACGGCCGTGGAGCGGACCGTCCCCGGGCTGGACCCGGACGCGGGGTGGGACGAGGTCGGCGCGGTGCTGCTCCGGTTCGTGGCGGACCACCCGGAGCGCTTCCTGGGCGGCAGCGGCGCCCTGCCGCTCTCGCAGACCGCCGGGTCCTACGGGGACGCGACGCGGGCCCTGGCGATCGCCCGGCTGACGCCGGTCCGGGCGGCGCTGTACGCGGCGGAGAGCCGGCTGGTCGGGGTGCTCGACCCGCTGGCGGCGGGCGGCTGGGCGGCGGCGGTGCTCCGTCCGCTGCGCGAACTGCCGTACAGCGGGCGGGACCAGATGCTCGGCACGCTGCAACTGGGGCTGGAGTTCCCGGCGACCAGCGCGGGCCGGATCCTCGGGGTGAGCCGCAACACCGTCCGGGCCCGGCTGGACCGGGCGGCCGGCCTGATCGGGCTGGACCTGTCGGAGGTGGGCGCCCGGGCCGTCCTGCACCTGGCCCTGCGGCTGGACGCGGCGCGGGGTCCGCTCGCCGAGCCGCCGGGCGGGCCGGTGGACGGGACGGCCGTCGACGCGGCGGAGGTGCTGTCCGGCCCGGGCGGGTCCGGTTGGGCGCGGACGCTGCTGGCCCGGCTGGACGAGGACGGGCGCGATCTGCGCACCACCCTGCTCACCTGGCTGGAGGAGAACACCGGCGTGGAGCGCACCGCGCGGCGCCTCGGGCTGCACCCGCAGACGGTCCGGGAACACCTGCGGGGCGCCGAGCTGCTGCTGTGCCGCCAACTGCTCTCGGGCGGCGGCGGCCTGTACGAGGTGGCTCTCGCCTTCGCGGCCGTGGGGGCGCTGCACCTGCCGCGCCCCGAGGCCGCGTGAGCCACTGGCCTGCGGGCGGTACGACGTGGCCGACCGTGCACCGGTGAGGCCCGGGGGCGGGCGACCGTGCAGCGGTGAGGCTCCCTCCGTCCGGGCCGCGGGCCTAGAGTCTGGCGCAGCGGCCCATCGGGGGCGGGGCCGCTCACCAGCCCACCAGGCGCGCGCCGCCGCTGCTGCGACCTCGGTCGCCGGCGCCGCCTGGTGCGAGGGGTGCCCGTCAGGTGTCGTGTGTCGTCCGGCACCTGACGGGCCACGGGTTCCCTCGCTGCCGTGCCGCGGCCCCCACCGTGGCACCGTCCGGCCCCCACCGGCGTGCAGCGCGGGCCCGACCCCCCGGTGCTGTCCTGGCGGGGACGTCCCTTCCCAGCTGACGTCCCGCCAGGACGATCCCTCCCCGAACGCGGCGACACCCGTCGCCAGCGATGACACACCGTCACGACGGTGACGCCCCGTCATGGCGTTGACGCCTTCGTCACCCGTTCGCGGGCTTGCCGTGCGGGGCGCTTGGGGGTGGGGGCCGGACTGCCGAGAAAGCACGTGGACGAAGGGAGATCCCACCTTGGTGTACGTGCTCGTCGCGCTGCTGGCCTGTTCCGCCCTGGCACTGGTGGTGTTCCTGCTCGCGGCCCGGGCGGGTGCCCGGGCCGACGCCGGGGAGGAGGAACGGTGAGCAGCGCCCGGGCAGCCGACCGGCTCCCCGTCACGCGGGGGCGGCTCAGCCCTCGGCGGCGACGGCCCACTGCTGGAGCTGTCCGACGAGCTGGTCCCAGAGCCCGGTGACCAGGAGCAGGCCGACGGCGACCAGCAGCCCGCCGCCGATCCGCATCACCCGGGCGTAGTGCCGCTTGACCACGGCGAAGGCGCCGAGGGCGTGCCGGAAGGCGAGGGCGGCGAGGACGAACGGGAGTCCGAGGCCCAGGCAGTAGGCGGTCATCAGCAGCGCGCCGCGGCCGGCGCTGGCCTGGCTCCAGGCCAGCGCCTGGACGGCGCCGAGGGTGGGGCCGATGCAGGGGGTCCAGCCGAGGCCGAAGACGAAGCCGAGCAGGGGTGCGCCGGCCAGTCCGACGGCGGGCCGGCGGTGGGTGCGCAGTTCCCGCTGGGTGAGGCCGGGCAGGACGCCGAGGAAGGCGAGGCCCATGGCGACGGTGAACAGGCCGAGGACGGTGGTGATGGTCTCGCGGTGGTCCTGCAGGGTGTTGCCGAAGTATCCGAACAGGGCGCCGCCGGAGACGAAGACCGCGCTGAAGCCGAGGACGAACAGCAGGGAGCCGGCGAGCATCCGGCCGCGCCGGCGGGCGGTGGCGTCGGCGAGGTCGGCGGCGGAGAACCCGGTGACGTAGCTGAGGTAGCCGGGCACCAGGGGCAGCACGCAGGGCGAGAAGAAGGAGATCAGGCCGCCCGCGACGGCCACCGGGACGGCGAGCAGCAGGGTGCCGTGGGCGAGGGTGGCCCCGGGGTCGAGGGCGAGGTGGAGGGGCGTGGTGGGCGGGGTCATGGGGTGGCGGCCTCCGCGGTGATCGGGTCGAGGACGGCCCGCAGCTGTTCGGGGGTCACCGGGGCGGCGATGGCGGCGGCGATCCGGCCCGCGCGGTCGATGACCAGGGTGGCGGGCAGGGCCTGGACGTTGACGGTCCGGGGCGGGAGGGTGCGGACCAGGGTGCCCTTGGGGTCGTACAGGCTGGGGTAGGTGAGGCCGTGGTCGCGGACGAAGGTGCGGGCGGGGCCGGGCTGCGGGTCCTTGGTGTCGATGCCGAGGAAGCGCACGCCCTGGGTCTCGGTCTCGGTGTGGACGCGCTGGAGGCCGTCGGCCTCGGCGCGGCAGGGGCCGCACCAGGATCCCCAGATGTTGAGCACCACCACGTGGCCGCGGAGGGCGGCGAGGCTCTGCGGGGTTCCGTCCAGGTCCTCGCCGGCGAGGTCGGGGGCGGGGAGGCGGTCGGCGGTGGCGAAGGTGAGGGCGGGGGCGCCTCCGGCGGGCGCCGCCGCCGGGCCCTGCTGGAGGGCGTCGGCGGCGGCACAGCCGGTGGCGGCCAGCAGGGCCGTGGCGAGGAGGGCGGCCGCGGCGAGGACTGCCCGGGGGCGGGGAGGCACGGGGTTCACCTCGAGGTGGGGGTCGAGCCGGTCGGGGCGGCGGTGGGCCCGGTGGGGGTGATGTCCAGCGGGACCGGGTGGTCGTCGACGGGCAGCAGGCAGCCGTCGGTCTCGCTGCAGGCGGCGTAGCCGATGTGGACGGCGGCGGGGCCGGTGCCGGCGGCGCGGACCGGGAGGGTGGCGGTGACGGGCCCGTCCGGGTAGACGGGGACCGTTCCGGTGACGCCCTCCAGGGCGAGTCGGCGGACGGGGGCGGCGACGGTGAGCGGGGCGGTGGTGCCGAGGGCGCCGTCGGTCCGGGCCGTGGTGGGCCGGCCGACGCCGTCCACGCCGTTCGGGGGGAGGTCGGTGGCGTAGAGGTGGAAGCCGGACTCCCCGGGGGTGAAGGAGAGTTCGAGGGTTCCGGCGCCGTCGTGCCAGTCCCGGAGGGCGACGGTGACGGTGACGCCGCTCTCCTCGAACCGGCCGAGCAGGACGGCGGCGGCCGTGGCCTGCTCGGTCCGTTCGGTGGTCCCGCCGGCGGAGCAGCCGGCGGCGGGGAGGGCGAGCAGGGCGGCGATCAGGGCCGCGGCGGGGCGGCGGCGGGGGCTCACGGGGCCCACTTCTTGAGGAAGGCGGTGAAGCCGCTGGTGCCGAGGGAGGGCAGGCCGGCGGTGTTGGTGTCGGTGCGCACGGTGCCGTCGGGGGTGACGACGATCAGCACGGGCATCTTGTAACTGCCTTGGGAGTCGTACTTCTTGAGGAGGTTGAAGTTGGCGGTGCTGTGGCTGCCGATGTCGACCTGGACCAGGTGGTAGGAGGCGTTGAGGAGGCTCTGCACCTGGCTGTCGCCGAGGGTCTTGTCGAGTGCCTTGCAGTTGCCGCACCAGGTGGCGCCGAAGTCGAGCAGGACGTTCTTGCCGTCGGCCTTGGCCTGCCGGATGGCGGCGTCCACCGCGGCGGGCGAGTCGGCGGTGGCGGAGTAGCCGATGGCGATCGGGCCGCCTCCGCCGGCGGCGGGCTTGGCCGGGGCGGCGCTGGTGGCCTTGGCCGAGGCCTTGGCGGTGGCCGACGGGCGGGCCGTGGAGGCGCTGGGCGCGGGGGTGGGGCTGGCGGTCGGGGCCTCGGTCTCCGGCGGGGCGGTGACGACGTTGACCGGCTCGGGCAGTGCGGCGGCGTCGGAGGCCGTGACGGCGGCGGCCGCGGGGGCGTCGTCGGCTCCGGAGCCGGTCGGGCCGCAGGCGGTGAGGGCGGCCACGGCGGTGACGAGGGTCAGGGCAAGGGCTGGACGGCGCAAGGGAGTTCCTCGGGTCGGAAGGGAGTGGACGGGGTCCTGCGGGTGGAAGGGCCGGCGGTGGCCGGGTCAGTCGGAGAAGTCCTGGGTGAGCCAGACCGTGCCGGCGGGGTCGCGGTACACGGCGATGCCGACGTGGGTGAAGCTCCGGCTGAGCAGGTTGCGGCGGTGGCCGTCCGCGGGCGGCTTCTCGTCGAGCATGCTCTGGGTCAGGCGGACGGCCTGGGCGGCGATGTCGGCGGTGGAGGTGGAGACCGGTCCGCCGCGGCCGATGTTCTCGCCGGCGGCGCCCCAGTGGACGCCCTGGGCGCTCTCGCGCTGGCCGACGGCCGGTTCGCCGGGGCACTGGTGGGCGAGGCCGCAGCCGCCGCTCATCACCTCGTTGTGCCCTGCGGCGGCCGCGGTGAGTCCGGTCGTCAGGGTGTACGGCGGGAGGCCCTGGACGGCCCGGGCATCGTTGATCAGGGCCAGGACCTGCTGGACCTCGTCCCCGCCGCTCGGCGCTCCCGCCCCCGCCGCCGCGCCGCCGGGCCGGGCGGCGGGGATCGCGGCGGCGGAGGTCGTGGCGGTGGCGCCGGGGCCGCCGGTGCGGGTGTCGGTGGACGTGGCCGCGGAGGGGGAGGCGGGCGGGGTGCTCGCGGTGGCGGGCCCGGTGGTGGGCGCGGCCGGGCCGGTCGGGGTGGCTGTCGCCGCGCCACCGGCGCCGGCGGCGGCTATCGGTGACGTCAGGTCGGCCGCCGCGGCGGCGGCGTCGGGTGCCGTGCTGCCGGCCGGGGCGGGGAGCGCCGCGACGGTGGCCACGGTGCCGCCGACGGCGAGCAGCAGTGCTCCGGCGACGGCCGCCCGGGGCAGCCGGGGTGCCCGCCGGGCGGCGCGGTGGGCCGGGGCGCGGCGCGGGGGCCGGGGCACGCGGGGGTCGATGGGCATGGTGGTACCTCGGGATCGGGTGAGGGTTGCCGTGTCCCGGTGGGAGGCCCGGCCGTGGGGGTCGGGCGTCGGGAGACGGTGGGGCGGCGCACCCGGTCCGCGAGTCCGGTGTGCGCGGGGAGCCCTGTCGCGCCGCCGGTCCGGCGGGCCGTCAGAAGCTCTCTGCGACAGCGAGCATAGGGCGCCCGGACCGCCGTGAACCCCGTTGCGGCCGATCTTCAGGAACGGCTAAGGAAGCCCGCAGCCTGCGCTTCGGGAAAGGCCCGCGAAACCCGCTCTGACCTGCGTCCGGACCCGGGTGACGGGGGTCAACCCGACCTCGCCGTCAGGCCCGCGGATCCGCTCAGAGGTCCGTCTCGCGGACCGAGGACTGGGCGCGCGGCTGCACGGTGGAGGTGATCTGGGAGCGGTGGTGGGAGCTGCTGAAGGTGACCTGCAGGGTCTGCGCGGAGGTCTGGGTGGTCTGGGTGGTGAACCCGGGCGCCGGCAGCGCGGAGATCAGGCAGACGGCCGCGGCTCCGTACCGGAGGGTGACCTGCCCGCCCTCGGACTTGACGGTGTACACACCCGGGCCGCCGGGGCAGCTGCCGGCCCGGTCGGACCCCTGCGGCACGGGCACGGTCGTGCCGGGCGCGGTCGGCGGCCGCGTCCGCGCCGCCGAGGGGCTGCCCCCGGCCGTCGGCGAACCACTCGGGGCCGCGGCCCAGGAGGAGGCGGGCGATCCGCTCGGCCTGGCGGACGGGCTCTCCGCCACCGCCGAGGCCGCCGTCCCGATCCCGTTCGCCACCGTCCGCACCGTCGGCGGGACCTCGGCCGTGGAGTCCACGACGAAGCCGACCGCGACGAACACGGCCGTCACGGCGAAGGCCGTACAGCAGATCCAAACCAGCAGGTAGCGAGCGAGGCGGTGCACGCGGCCCATCATCCACGATCCGCTACGGTGTCCCCCATGCCGAGCGTCCTTGTCGTCGAAGACGAACCCGAGATACGCGCTTCGCTGATCGAGGTGCTCAGCGCGCACGGGCACCTGGTGCGCAGCGCGGGCGACGGGTTCGGCGCGCTGCGCGAGGTCACCCGGGCGCCACTGGACGCCGTGGTGCTCGACCTCGGCCTGCCGGACCTGGACGGCGCGGACGCCCTGCGCATGATCCGCGGCATCTCCCAGGTGCCGGTGCTGGTCGCCACCGCCCGCGACGACGAGGCGGAGATCATCAAGCTGCTGGACGCCGGCGCGGACGACTACCTGGTCAAGCCGTTCTCCGGCGGGCAGCTGGTGGCCCGGCTCAACGCGGTGCTGCGGCGTTCCGCGGCCGTCCACCATCCGCCGGTGGCCGCGGCCGGCCCGGCGGCCGGTCCGGTCGAGCTGCTGGTCGTGGGCGGGCTGGCCATCGACCCGCGCGGCCGCTCGGCCCACCTCGACGGGGTCGAACTGCGACTGACCCGCCGGGAGTTCGACCTGCTCGCCTACCTGGCCCGGCACGTGGACCAGGTGGTGCCCAAGCGTCAGCTGCTCGCCGAGGTCTGGCGCGAGCCGTACGTGGACGACCAGACCATCGACGTGCACCTCTCGGCGCTGCGGCGCAAGCTCGGCGAGCGCGGTTCGCTGCCCCGGTACCTGCGGACGGTGCGCGGGGTCGGGATCAAGATGGTGACGCCCCGGTGAGACGGTCGCTGGCCGGGGTGGCCCTGGCCGTCACCTCGATGGTGGCGCTGGCGTTCCTGATCCCGCTCGGCGTGCTGGTGGCCGACCAGGCCCGCAAGCAGAGCACCACCGCCGCCGAGCAGCGGGCCGCCGCCCTCGCCCCGGTGCTGGCGCTCACCACCGGCACGGCCGACCTCCAGCAGGCCGTCTCCGGCCTGGACCCGGGCGACGGGCTGGGCGTCCACCTGCCCGACGGCCGGCGGCTGGGGGCCGAGCACGCCCCCGCCGAACTGCTGCGGCGGGCGATGGCGGAGGGCGAGTCGATCGCCCAGGACGTCCCGGGCGGCTGGCTCTACCTGCAGCCCGTGGTGCTCGGCGAGGACGGGACGGCCGTGGTCGAGGAGTTCGTCCCCGACGCGGACCTCACCCGCGGGGTGACCGCCTCCTGGGCGGTGATGTCCCTGCTGGCCGTCGGCCTGATCGCCGGCTCGGTCCTGGTCGCCGACCGGCTCGGCGCCCAGGTGGTGCGCTCCTCCCGCACCCTCTCCCGGGCCTCGCACGCCCTCGGCGCCGGCGACCTGGAGATCCGGGTGGAGCCCGGCGGGCCCAGGGAACTGCGGGACGCCGGACAGGCGTTCAACGCCATGGCCGACCGCATGGTCGGCCTGCTGGCCACCGAGCGCGAACTGGTCGCCGACCTCTCGCACCGGCTGCGCACCCCGCTCACCGCCCTCCACCTGGCCACCGACCGGATGGCCCCCGGCCCGGACACCCGCCGGATCGGCGCGGCGGTGGCGCAGCTGGAGGAGGAGCTCAACTCGATCATCGCCGCCGCCCGCACCCCGCTGGCCACCGGGCCGATGGGCCGTGCGCTGACCGCCCCCGAGGGCTCCCGCGCGGCGACGGCGGCGGTGCGCGTGGGCACCCGGAGCACCGGGACCGCGGCGGCCGGCCCGCGCGCCGAGGCGGCGGAGGTGATCCGCCACCGGGCGGGTTTCTGGGCCACCCTGGCGGGCCACCAGGACCGTACCTGCCGGCTGGAGATCACCAGCGAGCCGACGCCCGTCCAGCTCCCCGAGGACGACCTCACGGCGGTGATCGACTCGCTGGTCGGCAACGTCTTCCGGCACACCCCGCCCGGGACCGCGTTCGCCGTCCGGGTGGAGCGGACCGCGCAGAGCGTCGAACTCACCGTGGAGGACGCCGGCCCCGGCATCGACGACCCGGACGGCGCGCTGGCCCGCGGCGCCAGCACCGGCTCCACCGGCCTCGGTCTGGACATCGCCCGCCGCGCCGCCGCGGCCACCGCCGGCAGCCTGCGGATCGACCGCGGCCGGCTCGGCGGCGCCCGGATCACCCTCTCCCTCGGCCTGGCCTGCGCCGACCCCACCGCCGGCCCCGGCCGCCGCACCCGCCGTCGCGGCCGCCGCGGCCCGGCCCACTGAGTCCCTGCCGCTCCCGGCCCGGACGCCCCTCCCCCGCCCCGTAGGACGCGGACCACCGTGCCGTGGCCCCGTCACGGCGTCAGCACGACCTTCCCCGCCACCGTCCCCGACTCGGCCAGCCGCAGCGCCTCGGCCGCCCGGCTGAGCGGCAGCTCGGCGGCGATCCGCGCGGTGACCTCGCCGCGCC
Organism: Kitasatospora sp. HUAS MG31; assembly: GCF_040571325.1. Classification (GTDB taxonomy): domain Bacteria; phylum Actinomycetota; class Actinomycetes; order Streptomycetales; family Streptomycetaceae; genus Kitasatospora; species Kitasatospora camelliae. Next base: position 699,837 of record NZ_CP159872.1, read on the forward strand.
GCATGGCGGCGAAGACCTGGCCGAGGTCCTCCCGCAGCCGGGCCCGGAACCGGTCCGCGGAGAGCGCGCGGCCGGCCCAGACGTTGAAGAAGTACGCCCGGCGCCGGTTCGGCAGCGCGTTCCACAGCCACACCCGCCCGAGGATCTTCAGCACCGGCCACTGCTTGGAGCCGGTGTCGTCGCGGGTGGCGGCGCTGCCGTACGCGACCAGGGTGCCGCCGGGGGCGAGCAGCGCCCAGGAGTCGATCACGCTGCGTCCGCCGACGTGGTCGAACACGGCGTCCACGCCGCCGGGGGCGAGGGCGCGGACCCGGGCGGGCACGTTCTCGGTGCGGTAGTCGACCGGCTCGACGCCGAGGGCCCGCAGCTCGTCGTGGTGGCGTGCGGAGGCCGTCCCGATCACCCGGGCGCCCGCGGCCCGCGCCAGCTGGACCAGCAGCGAGCCGACGCCGCCGTTGGCGCCGTGGACCAGGACGGTCTGCCCGGCCCGCACCCGGGCCCTGCGGTGCAGCATCTGCCAGGCGGTGATGCCGTTGACCACCGCGGTCTCCGCCTCGGCCGCGCCCAGCCCGTCGGGGACGGAGACCAGGTCGGCCGCGTCCAGGGCCACGTGGCTGGCCCAGGCGCCGACCTTGGTGAGGGCGGCGACCCGCGTCCCGACCAGGGCCGGGTCGGTCCACGGGCCGATCGCGACGACGGTGCCGACCAGGTCGTAGCCGGGCACGAAGGGGAACGGCGGCTGGTCGTAGTACCGGCCGCGGCGCATCTGCTGCTCGGCGAAGGAGACCCCGGTCGCCTCCACCGCGACCACCACGCCGCCCTCGGCGGCGGTCGGCACCGGTCCGCTGCGCAGCTCCAGGCCCTCCGGCTCGACCCGGCCCGGCAGGACGACCTCGACGTACTCCGGCATACCCATGTCCCTCGACCCTTCGCTTCATGCTCTCGCTGTCGTTATAAGTTCTAACTCGCAGCATGCCGGGTCGTCAAGCGGGTATCGCGACAGTGATACCGTCTAACCAGTCCGAGGGCATTCCAGAGAAGGGCGGCACGACATGGCCGGGGCCACCAGCACCCCCCGCGAGCGCTACCGCGACCAGGTCCGCGCGGAGGTGAAGCAGCAGGCGTGGGAGCAGATCGCCACCGCGGGTGCGTCCGCGCTCTCCCTCAACGCGATCGCCAAGCGGATGGGCCTGAGCGGCCCGGCGCTCTACCGGTACTTCGCCAGCCGGGACGAGCTGATCACCGAGCTGATCCGGGACGCCTACCGCAGCCTCGCCGACGCCTTCCGCGCGGCGGCCGCGACCGGGCCCGGCCTGGCCCCCCTCGGCCACGCGCTCCGCACCTGGGCGCTCGCCGACCCCCACCGCTACCTGCTGATCTACGGCACACCGGTGCCCGGCTACCACGCACCGGCCGAGACCACCGCCATCGCCTCGGAGATCATGGCCGTCCTGCTGAACGCCGCCGGAGCCGTCCCGGCCCGGGAGGCCGCCGACCCCCTGGCGGAGCACCTCGCCGAACACGGCGGCCGGGCCGGCGACCACCCGGCCGCACCGGCCGACCTGCGCCTCGCCCTCACCTTCTGGACCCGGCTGCACGGCGTGCTCTCACTCGAACTCGCCGGCCACTTCCAGGGCATGGGTTTCGACCCGGCGGCCCTGTTCACCGCCGAACTCGACCGCCTGGCAGAGCGGTGAGACGAGGGGCGACCCTACGGGCTACCCGTAGTAGTCGGCCTCGATCGGCCGCGCCCGCCGCGGTATGTCGTTCCGCGGCATCGGCAGCCGCTCCTCGCCGACGACCAGGACGCACACGGGTTCCCCCTTCGTCCGCCCCGGCAGCGCCACCTCCACCTCGATCGGGACGGGCGGGGTGCTCGGCAGGACGGCGGCCAGCCGGTGCGTCTCGGCATGGTGCCCGTGCACCCGCTCGAACCCGACCTCGTGGCCGTCCACCAGCAGTTCCAGCTCCCGGTGCCCGCCGAGCCGTACCGTCATGGTCACCGAGCAGCCGAGGTGATCCAGGTGGAACCGGTCCTCTTGCGCCATGGCCGCCTCCCGGTCCTGCGCTTCCGGCTTCCATGGTGGCACCGCCCGCCGACCACCCGCAGTCCGAGCCGCTCCACCAGCCCGGGGGCACAAGGGGTACGCCGGTCACCGCAACCGGCCGTGCGGACCGGGCGTCCTCACCCCGGACACGGACCACGCTCCACCGACACCATTCCCGACCGAGCGGGGCCTCACATGACAGCAGGTCAGGACAGCACGGCGGCGGCCGAACGGCACTCCCCGGCACCGGCCACCGCCCGCCCGGACGTCCGGAACCTCCGGAGCCACCGGAACTTCGGGATCGCCCTCGCGGCCGTCCCACTGCTGTTCCTGACCGGTGTGCTCGGCATCCTGCAGGCGCGGTCGGGCGGCCTGCTCTGGGGCGAGCGGCTGTTCTTCCACCCGGTCCTCCAACTCGCGGCCACCGCCCCGGTCCTCCTCCTCGCGCCCGCACTGCGCCCCCGGGGACGCGACTCACGCTGGGTCGGCGCCATCCTCGGGACCCTGGGCACCCTGGTCCTGTGGCCGCCCTGCTGCTCGGCGCGCTTCACCTGATGTTCGGCCCGGGCAGCGACCAGACCGTGGCCCGCCACCACTCCCCCGGCGGCACGGGGTTCACCCTCCGCGTCGATCGGGGGGTGCCCGGGCCGGACCCGCTCTGGGACCTGCGGATCGCGACGTCCGGCCTGCTCGCCCGTCACTGGGAGGTGGACGGCGGCTTCGGCGAGGGTGCGGCACGGTCCGGCGACATCACCGTGGAGTGGACCGGCCCGGACCGGTTCACCGTCGAGGCCCGGTACCCCCACTGCGTGACGTACGTGTTCACCGTGAACCCCCGGACCGGGGAGCCGATCCGCGAGGACGTGGCCGAGCACTGGGGAGCGGACCCCGTCCCGGTCACCCCGCCCGCCCCCGGGTCGGCCCTCCGGCCCTGCCAGGACCACCGCTGACCGACGGGCCGCGCCGGTTCGGGCCCGAGACCCGGGCCCGGACCTCCGGTCCGCCGGTCCGCCGGTCCGCCGGTCCGCCTAAGCCCAGCGCGGCGAGAGTTCGGCCATCGACGACCAGCCCTCGGCGGGGACCTCGGTGTGGACGATCTCCGGGGTCGCGGCGATCACGTCGGGCATCCACGCCATCGCGGTCCTGAAGTGCTCGGAGTCGACGTGCGCCTTCCCCGCCTCCGCCGACGCGAAGCCCTCCACCAGCACGTACCGGTGCGGGTCGTCCACGCTGCGCGACCACTCGTAGAACAGGTTGCCCGGCTCGGCGCGGGTGGCGAGGGTGAACTCCTCGACCAGGGACAGCCACTGCTCGCTGTGCTCCGGACGGACGGTGAACTTGACGACGATGAAGATCACTGATTTCTCCTTGCGGACGACGGGAAGGGACGGTCAGGCCGCCTGGCGGGCGGCCCGGGTGAGGACGGCGGTCACCTCGCGGTGCCGCCGCCGGTGGTCGGCGAGCGGGAGCGACACCGACAGCGCCTGGACGGCCGGTCCGGCCGGCCGGACGCCCGAGGGGCCGTCAGCCCCCGCCGGCGGCAGCAGCGGCAGCGCCAGCGGGACGGCCACGCAGCACAGGCCGGCGTCGTACTCGCCGACCGACACCGCGTACCCCTGGGCGCGGACCCGTCGCAGCTCGCTCTCGAACCGCTCCGGGCAGGTGATGGTGCGCTCGGTGAACCGGGGCAGCCCGTGCTCGGCCAGGTACCGGCGGCGGGCGGCCCTGGGCACCCCGGCGAGCAGCACCTTGCCGTGCGCGGTGGCGTGGGCCTGCTGTTCGACGCCCACCGCGAAGGGCTCCCCCTGCGCCGAGACCGGGGTGGTGCTGTCCACGACGGTGATCCCGCCGTCCCGGAAGGTGCTGAAGTACGCCTCGGCGCCGGCCACCCGCCGGACCTGCAGCAGCAGGTCGCGGACGTCCCGGCCGAACCGCTGCTGCCGCTGGTAGGCGCGGTGCAGGACCGGGATCCGGTGGCCGAGGGTGTACCCGCCGCTGGTACGGGCCAGGTGGCCGCGTGCGGTGAGCGGGCCGAGCAGGGTGTAGACGGTGGACAGCGCGCAGTCCAGGTGTTCGGCGAGGGCCCGCGCCGTGAGCGGGCCGTCCGCCGCGGCGACGGCGTCGAGGACGTCCAGCGCGCGGTCGAGCGACTGCGGCCCGCCGACCGGGCCGGGGGCGGTCGCGGGAGCCGGCACGGCGACGGGAGCGACGTCGGGAACGGCGTCGGACGCGGGGCCGGGCGCGGCATCGGGCGCGGTCATGCGGGGGCTGGCTCCTTCCTCGGACCGCCGGGGTCCGGGGCCGGACCGGACGGCTGATCAGCACCACCCTGCCGCACCGCCGTCCGGCCCGCGAAACCGCCCGCCCCGGATTCCGGCGCTGCCGGAAACCTGCCCGTGAGCCCCCGCCGGTCCGCCCGTCCGCACCGGAGCCGACCGCGCCCGCCGAGGCTACCGGCCCGTATCCGGGCGCGTTCGCCCGGCGTTGGGCGGGCAGTCATGACATGTCCCCCACGTGGTACCCCGGACACGCTGTCCTTGGGGCGCCCGTCTCCCTCACCAGTGAAGGCCCTTCCCCCATGGCAGATCTGAACCGCCGCCGCTTCCTGCAGCTCGCCGGTGGCGCCGCCGCGCTCACCGCCCTGTCCGACAGCATCGCCCGGGCCGCCGCGATCCCGGCCCAGGGCCTCACCGGCAGCCTGCAGGACGTCGAGCACATCGTCGTCCTGATGCAGGAGAACCGTTCCTTCGACCACTACTTCGGCAGCATGAAGGGCGTTCGCGGCTTCGGCGATCCCCGCCCGGTCACCCTCCCGAGCGGCAAGCCCGTCTGGTACCAGACCGACGCCGCCAAGAAGGAGATCCTGCCGTTCCGGCCGCAGGTGAACAACCTGGGCATGCAGTTCATCCAGGACCTCAACCACGACTGGGCCGGCGGCCAGAAGGCGTTCAACAACGGCAAGTACGACCAGTGGGTGCCCGCCAAGACCGCCACCACCATGGCGTACCTGACCCGCGAGGACATCCCCTTCCACTACGCCCTCGCCGACGCCTTCACCCTCTGCGACGCGTACCACTGCAGCTTCCTCGGCTCCACCGACCCCAACCGCTACTACATGTGGACCGGCCACACCGGCAACGACGGGACCGGCGGCGGCCCGGTCCTCAACAACGCCGAGGCGGGCTACGGGTGGACCACCTACCCGGAGCGGCTCCAGGCGGCCGGCGTCTCCTGGAAGATCTACCAGGACATCGGCGACGGCCTCGACGCGGCCGGCTCCTGGGGCTGGATCAACGACGCCTACCGCGGCAACTACGGCGACAACTCCCTGCTGTACTTCAACACCTACCGCAACGCCCAGCCGGGCAGCCCGCTGTACGACAAGGCGCGCACCGGCACCGACGCCAAGGCCGGGCAGGGCCTGTTCGACGTCCTGCGCTCCGACGTACAGGCCGGCCGGCTGCCGCAGGTGTCCTGGATAGCCGCCCCCGAGGCCTTCACCGAGCACCCCAACTGGCCCGCCAACTACGGTGCCTGGTACATCGCGCAGGTGCTGGACGCGCTCACCTCCAACCCGGACGTCTGGGCCCGCACCGCGCTGTTCATCACCTACGACGAGAACGACGGCTTCTTCGACCACGTGGTGCCGCCGTACGTCCCCGGCTCGGCCTCCCAGGGCCTGTCCACGGTCTCCACCACCCTGGACTGGTTCCCCGGCAAGACCGGCTACCAGGCCGGCCCGTACGGCCTCGGGCAGCGGGTGCCGATGCTGGTGGTCTCGCCGTGGAGCAAGGGCGGCTACACCTGCTCCGAGACCTTCGACCACACCTCGATCATCCGGTTCATGGAGCGCCGGTTCGGGGTGACCGAGCCGCACATCTCGCCCTGGCGGCGGGCCGTCTGCGGCGACCTCACCTCGGCCTTCGACTTCACCCGGTCCGACGCCACCGGCGCCGCGCTGCCGTCCACCGCCGGCTACTACCCGCCGGACCGCAACCGCCACCCGGACTACGTCCCGGCCGTCCCCGCGGTCGGCGCCATGCCGCGCCAGGAGCCCGGCAGCAAGCCCACCCGGCCGCTCAGGTACGCGCCGTACGTGGACGGTTCGGCCGACCCGGCGACCGGCAAGTTCACGCTGACGTTCAGCGGTGGGGCCGACGCGGGCGCCCAGTTCCTGGTCACCTCGGCCAACCGCACCGACGGGCCCTGGACCTACACCGCCGGGGCCGGCGCCTCGGTCTCCGACAGCTGGAACACCAAGTACTCCAAGGGCGCCACCGACCTCACCGTGCACGGCCCGAACGGCTTCCTGCGCGGCTTCCGCCACCCCGGCAAGACCCCCGGGCCCGAGGTCACCGCCCGCCACTGCGCGACCAGCGGCAACCTGCTGCTGACCTTCACCAACCGCGGCACCACCGACGCCCGGGTCACCGTCTCCAACGCCTACGCCGGCACCCCGCAGACCCTCACCGTGGCCGGTGGCGCCACGGTCACCCACACCGTCGACCTCACCGCCAGCCGCCGCTGGTACGACGTCACCGTCACCGCCACCACCCCGGCCGGCTACCTCCGCCGCCTGGCCGGCCACGTGGAGACCGGCGCCCCCGGCCTCAGCGACCCGGGCATCCTCACCGCCTGACCGAACCGCCTGACCGAACCGCCTCCGACCCGACCGCCTGACCGTCCGAGGCCCCGCCCCGACCGTGCCCCGCCGTTCACTCCGAACGGCGGGGCACGGGCCGTCCGGCCCACCGGTACCGCGCCGTGGCACATCCCACCGCCCCCACCGCACCGCTCGAACACGGAATCCCCACCTTTTCCGGAACCGCCTCCCCGCTAATCCACGCACCGTGCCCGGAGCGGTCGGAAACTGTCACAGGCCGGTGGCACAGTTCCCTCCGGGAATCGGAACGGCACCACACGGTAGTGGTCGCTGTGTCGGCTCTGTATGGTCACCGTGTGCGGGTGGTGACAGATGGGTGGGAGCAGCATGGCAATACAGTTACCGTCTGAGCTTCAGTTCGTCCTGGATCTGCTGGGACTGAAATGGCCTCAGGCGAACGAGGACGAACTCATCGAGTTGGCGAACCAGCTGAAGAAACTGGCGAGTCAGATCGATTCCACGCAGATGGCCGCCGACAAGGCGCTGGGCAAGCTGGCCGAGGTCTACCACGGCGCGGCGGCCGACAAGCTGGCCGAGGTGTGGCGGGACATCTCGAAGTACGCCGAGATCATCACCGAGGCGCTGGAGACGGCGGCCAAGGCGCTCACCGCGGCGGCCGTGGTGATCGAGGTCTGCAAGGGCCAGGCGATCACGCAGCTGGTCTCCATCCAGGCCCAGTTGGCCGCGGCCACGGGGACCGGCGGGTGGAGCACCGGGGCGGTGATCCGGCTCGGCAAGGAGATCCTCGGGAAGCTCCTGGACGAGGCGGTCGGCCGGCTGGCCAAGGAGCTGGCGGAGCCGATCGCGCACCTGGCGGAGAAGGCCGTCGCCAAGGTCACCGGGGGGAGTTCGGTGGTCTCCGTCGGGCAGGGCTTCGGGGTCGACCTCGGGCAGATGGCCGCCTGCGCGGTGGACCTGCGGCGCCACGCCGACGACCTGGACGCGCACGGCAGCGGCTTCCGCCGGGTCATCGAGGGGCTGGACGTGGGCAAGCCGGGCGACGCGTTCGGCAAGCTGGCGATCGCGGCCGCCAAGGAGATCGCCCGGGCGGTCGGCGTCGAGGTGCTCAACCGGATCCTGTCCTCGTTCCGGGGCACGGCGGACCGGATGGACCAGGTGGTCCGGAACATGTCGGAGAACGAGGACGCCCACACCCAGCAGATGAACGGCGGCTACCTGGGCGGGCTCTCGCTGTTCCACCCGGGCGGGACGAAGCTGGCCGGCGGTGTGCCGGGCGGTCCGTTCGGCGGGGGCCGGGACGTCGGCCTGACCGCCTTCGACGGGCTGCGGCCGCACCTCGGAGGGTCCGGCGGCGCGGGCTCGCACGCGGCGGCGTCGGGGCTGGCCGGCGGAGCCGGCGGGTTCGGCGGTGCGGCGGGTTCGCTCGGCGCGGCGGCGGCCGTGGGCGGCGCGTTCGCGGCCGGCGCGGGCCGGGCCGGTGCGCCGGGGATCGGCAGCATGCGGCTCGGACAGCCGCTGGCCTCGGGCGAGTTGGCCGGTCGTGGCCCGGGGTCCGGCGCGGGGTCCCGGGCGGGCGGTACCCGTTCGGGGACGGACTCCGGGTCGGGCCGCCAGTCGGAGGCGGCCGCAGCGGGCCGTCAGACGGGGGCGGCGCCGGCGCCGGGTATGTTCGGGGCGTTCGGGCACGCCGGCATGGGCGGCTCGCACGGCTCCGGGGCGCGGCCCTCGGGTCATGGGCGGTCGGCCGGGCCGACGGGCGGTGACCGGCGGTCCCGGCGCGAGGAGGACGCGCAGGCGGCCGAGCGCCGGGAGTACCCGGCGGACGAGGTGCTGGAGGTGGAGGAGTTGCCGGTCTGGCACGGCCTCACCCTCGGCCCGGTCCGGCGGCCGGCGACCGCGTAGCGCACACACCCCGCCCGCCCCGCCCCCGCGTCCTGCACGCGGGGGCGGGGCGGGCGGTCGTCTTCCCGGCGGGCCACCGGGCATGGGGCGGCCCGTCGGGCATGCGGCCGCGTCAGGGCGGGTGGTGGCCCGCCGCGAGCGCGGCGCAGCGCCGGTCCGCGGGCCGGAAAGCCGGCGGACCCGGGCGGGGGCGTGTACGCCGCTCCGCCCGGGTCCGCCGGTCGGGTGCCGGATCAGCCGGCGGTGACCGAGGTGTCGTCGATCAGGAAGCTGGTGCGGAGGGAGGAGTCCTCGGTACCGGTGAACTTGATCGTGACGGTCTTGCCCTTGAACGCCGACAGGTCGAGCGTGCGCTGGACGTAGCCGGAGGAGGCGTTGGCGTTCGAGTAGGTGGCCAGGGTGGTCGTGGTGGTGCCGTCGACGACCTGGACCTTGAGGGTGTCGTACGCCGTGGTGCCGGTCTCCTCGGTGGTGATCTTGTTCCAGAAGGAGAGCTTCGGCGCGGTGGCGGTGGCCGGGATGCTCACCGACTGCGAGAGCGTGTCGGTGTGGGCCGAGCCGTAGCCGTCCAGCCAGGCGTAGTAGGTGCCGGTGCGGGGGGCCGCGGCGGCGTCGTTGGTGATCACGCCGGTGCTGGAGGTCCAGGACGTGGCGCCGGACTCGAAGCCCGGGTTGAGCAGCAGGTTGCCACCGGTGGGCGGCGGGGTGGTGCCACCGCAGGTGGTGGAGGTCGGGGCGACGGAGACCGCGCTCCAGGCCTTCTCCACCGCGGCGCACTGGGTACTGCCCGTGCCGTACAGGTCCTTGGCCGCCTTGATGGTGGCGGTGCGGGCGCCCGGGTAGTCGGTGTTGGAGGTCATGTAGGTCGACAGGGCGCGGTACCAGATCTTGGTGGACGCGTCGTTGCCGATGCCGGCGACGGTGGAGCCGTCGCAGGTCGGGCTGTTGCCCCACTGCGACTGGCCGGAGCCGACCGCGAGCAGGTAGAAGAAGTGGTTGCCGACCCCGGAGGAGTAGTGCGGGTTCAGGTTCTTGGTGCTGGTGGACCAGCACTTGACCGACTTGCCGTCCTTGCTCGGGTCGTCCATCCACCGCAGCGGCGTGCCGTTGCCGTTGATGTCGATCTTCTCGCCGATGAGGTAGTCGGGCGCGTCCGCCGCGTTGTTGGCGTTGAACTCGACCATGGTGCCCATGATGTCGGACGTGGCCTCGTTCAGGCCGCCCGCGTCGCCGCTGTAGATCAGGCCGGCGGTGGCGGCGGTGACGCCGTGGCTCATCTCGTGGCCCGCGACGTCGATCTCGGTGAACGGCTTGGCGCCCACGTCGCCGTCGCCGTAGATCATCGAGAAGCTGTCGTCGTCCCAGCCGGCGTTGCCGTAGTTGGTGCCGTAGTGGACGAAGGAACGGGCGCCGACACCGTCGTTCTTGATGCCGTTGCGGCCGAGGACGTTCTTGTAGAAGTCCCAGGTGGCCTGGATGCCGTAGTGGGCGTCCACGCCGACGGTGGCGCGGTCGGTCAGGGCGTTGTTGCCCCAGACGTTGTCCGCGTCGTTGAGGGCCACGCCCCAGCCGGCCGGCGGGGAGTCGTTGGTCGTGGTCTGGTTCTGCGCGTCCCGGGTCTCGCCGTTGCCCCGGTTGGGGTCCTTGAGGGTGTAGCTGGTGGCGGAGTTCTGGGTGGTGCTGACGGTGACGTTGCCGACCTGGAAGCCCTTGCCGGTGCCGGAGGCCGCGACGGCGGCCGCGGCCGCGGGGGCCGCCAGGGCGGTGGCGGGGGCGGCGGTCTTGCCGGCCTTGACGCCCTCGGGCACGAAGGCCGAGAAGGTGTCCCAGCTCTCGCCGGTGGCACCGGTCTTGGCGTCCACCAGGACGTGCAGGTGGCTGGGCGACTGGTCCGGGCCGGTGCCGTGGAGGACGACCTCCCAGACCAGCTTCGGGGCCTCGCCGGTGACGTCCACCGCGAGGGTGGCGGTGCTGTTCTTCTTGGTGCCCTTGAAGAGCTTGGCGGCCTTGGCGATCGCCTGCTGATCGGTGACTGAGGGGGTCACCGAGATGGCGATCGGGGCGGCCTGGGTGAGGGTGGCGGAGTCCAGCTGGCCGCCGGGGGCGGAGTGGACGATGACGTCGCCGCCGCGGACCGGGAGGCCCTGGTACGTGCGGTTGAAGTGCACGTGGCGGGTGCCGTCGGCGTCCACGACGACGTTGGTGGCCTGGAACTGGTCGTGCGCGCCGGCCTTGACCGCGGTGGGGTTGGCGGTGACCTGGGCGGCGGCGTCCTGCAGGGCCTGGCTGTGGGAGGCCTTGGGCTGGGGGCTGTTGGCGGTGGCGGCGGTCGCGGGGGCGCCCGCGCCGGCTATCACGAGGCTGCTGACCGCGAGGGTGAGCGAGCCGGCCAGAAGGGGTCTCTTCATGGCGCCGAAGCGTGCCCCCACATAGGAATGCAAGTCAATGCATAGCAATTCTGTGGAAATTCACAAACTTCCATCTGAAGGGCGAGTGAACAGACGCAAATCTGGGAGGTCGCTGTGAAAACCGGCCGCAACCTGGGAATCTCTACCCGACGGTAGCTTCCCGCCCCCGCCGACGCGGTCCGCCGTGTGATCCACATCACCGGCCGCGCCGCATCCTGAGACGGTCAATTCACTGGTGACGGACGCCTTTTCGGGGCCCATGAACGCTCGGTGCGGGGTGGTGCGGGTGGTGCGCGTCGGGGAATCTGAGTACCCCTACTCAGGTGGGCGGGCCGCCCGGTGGACCACGCTGGCGGTACCGCGTCAGCGGCCCCCCCCGGGGTCCCTCTCCACACTTCACCGGGCGAAGGACCACCCATGCGAGGGGCCGCGAGGCGGCGGGGTCAGTGGACGGCTGCCGCGATGGTGCGGGCGCAGGAGAGGGCCTCGGTGCGGGTGGTGTCGACCTCCAGGTCGTAGGTCACGCCGTGGTGCACCAGGTCGGCCTGGGAGGCGGCCATGCCCGGGACGCGGTCGCCGCGGGCGAGTTCGCGGGCGGCGGCGGTGTCGGCGTCGCAGCGGACGGCGACCCACAGCACCGGCAGCCCGTCGAGCGCCCTCCGCCAGCGCTGCTGGGAGGCGGCGCCGCCGAGGAACACCTCGTCCACGATCACCCGGGCGCCGGCCCGGGCCATCGCGGCGACGCCCTCGATCCAGGCCGCCTCCAGGGCCCGGAACCGCTCGCCGACGGTCACCTCGCCGTCCGCGCCGAACTCGATCCCCGCCGCGCTGGTCCGCTCGGCGAGCGGCATGGCCTCGATCAGGGTGTCCACGCCGAGGGTCAGCCACGGATCGGGCAGCACCGCCTGCAGACACCGCGCGATCCCGGACTTCCCCGTGCTGGACCCGCCGTTCAACACGATCACCTGAGTCGTCATCGCCCCACCGTAGGCGGACCGCGTCCGCGCCCGGCACCGGTTTTCCCCGGCCGGCCCGGGCTCGCCCCGACAGGCTCGCCGCCTGCCCCGACGGGCTGCCGCCGGCCGCCCCCGGGGCGCCGGGAACGCGGCAGTCGGAGCGTGATTGAGTAGGGCTCACCTCGCACCCCGCCCGGCCGACCGGCGAAGCCCGGTCCGGCCGGGCGGGGTCGTGCGGTGGGCCCCCGGCCGGGCGCCGGCGGCCCTGACGGTCGGTGACCTTCGGTGAGGAAGAACGTGATACGGCGTACGGGGAGACGGGTGCGGCGCGTCGCCGCGCTGCTGGCGGTGGCGGCCATCGGGGTCGGGGCCTCGCCGGGGACGGCGTTCGGGGTGGAGTCGATCCGCCAGGAGCAATGGCACCTGGACGCGATGCACGCGCCCGAGATGTGGAAGACCGGTACGGGCGCGGGGATCGTGGTCGGCGTGGTGGACACCGGGGTCGACAAGGACGCGCCCGATCTTCAGGGCCAGCTGCTTCCGGGCCTGGACCTCAGCGGCTTCAGCAACAAGGACGGCGCCTTCGCCGACTACCTCGGGCACGGCACCGGCATGGCCAGCCTGATCGCCGGCACCGGCAAGGGTCTCGGGGGCAAGGGGGCCTTCGGCCTCGCGCCCGGCTCCAAGATCCTTCCGGTCAAGGTCAACTCCGGGTCGGAGACGGCCATGGCCGCCACCGACATCGGCAAGCAGCTGGCCGACGGGATCACCTATGCGGCCGACCATGGCGCGAAGGTGATCAACGTCTCCCAGGGCTTCCGCCACCTCGGCGCCTCGGACTTCGCCGCACTCAGGGCCGCCGTCGACCACGCCCTCGCGAAGGGCAGCCTGGTCATCGCCTCGGCGGGCAACACCGGCGACAAGGACAACCCGCAGGAGCTGCCGAGCAGTCTGCCCGGCGTGGTCGCCGTGGCCGCCACCGACCGCGACGGCAAGGTGGCGCCGTGGTCCCAGCACGGTCCGCAGGTCACCCTCGCGGCTCCGGGTGTGGACATCTACGCCGCGTGCACCGGCAAGACCGGCTACTGCAAGAGCCAGGGCACCTCGGACTCCGCCGCGTTGATGTCCGCGTCCGCCGCCCTCCTGTGGTCGGCCCACCCCACCTGGACCAACAACCAGGTGCTGCGCGTGCTGATCAACACCGCCAGCAACCCCAAGGAGCGCAGCGACTTCATCGGCTACGGCGCGGTGCGGCCGCGGATCGCCCTCACCACGCCGGGCGATCCGGGTCCCGCGGACCAGTTCCCGCTGAAGCTCACGCCGGTCGCCGCACCGACCGCGGGAGCCGCTCCGGCCCCGGCGGCGAGCACGGCCGCCCCCGACGGCGGCTTCGGCCTCGTCGACATCGGCGGCGACCAGGGCACCCCCGCCGCCTCGGGCTCCTCCGCCTCCGCGAGCTCCTCCGGCTCCGGCAAGCTGCCGCTGATCCTGGGCGGCGCGGGGGCCGTGGCCGTCCTGCTGGTGGTCGTCGCGGCCGTCGTCCTGTCCCGCCGCAACCGCACCGCCGGACCGCCCGCGTACGCCGGCGGCCCCCTGCAGCAGCCGCCACAGCCCTACGGCACCCCACCGCCGTACGGCCAGCAGCCTCCGTACGGAGCCCAGCCGCCGTACGCCCAGCCGCAGCCCCACCCCCAGCCGCAGCCGTACGGCCAGCAGCCCCAGCCGCAGCCGTACGGCCAGCAGCCCCAGCAGCCCCCGTACGGCACCCCCTACGGCCACTGACACCCCGCACGTCCCGCCACCGCCGTGCGACCGCGGCGGCGGGGACTGCGGCGGTGCGGGCGGTAGGGTCGGCGGGCGGAAGGTCAGGCAGGCGCGGAAGGGTGCGAACTGATGGACGGCCAGGCTGAGGGGCTCCGCCTCGACGTGTCGGTGCCCGGGGATCCGGCCGGGGTGCTGGCGGCCGCCGAGCTGGCGGAACGGGCGGGGCTGGACCGGCTGGTGGTGGCGGAGACCGCGCACGACCCGTTCCTGCAACTGGCCCGCGCCGCCGACCGCACCGGCACCCTGGAGCTGGCCACCGGCGTCGCGGTGGCCTTCGCCCGGACCCCGATGACCCTCGCCTACCAGGCGTGGGGCGTGCACGAGGTGTCCGGCGGCCGGGCCGTGGTCGGGCTGGGCTCGCAGGTGAAGCCGCACATCGAGCGGCGGTTCGGGATGCCGTGGGACCGTCCGGCGGCGCGGATGCGGGAGTACGTGCAGGCGGTCCGGGCGATCTGGCACAGCTGGCAGACCGGTGAACGGCTGCGGTTCCGCGGCGAGTTCTACACCCACACGCTGATGACCCCGGTGTTCGCGCCGCCGCCGGTCGCCGCCGGGGTGCCGCGGATCCTGCTGGCCGGGGTCGGTCCGCTGATGACGGCGACGGCCGGGGCGGTCGCCGACGGCTTCATCAGCCACCCGTTCACCACGGTGGAGTACCTGCGCGACCGGGTGCTGCCGGGGGTACGGGCGGCCCGTGCCGGGGCGGAGGAGGCCGGGGAGCCGTGGACGGACCGGCCGTTCGAGATCGCGGGCAACGTGCTGGCCGCGACCGGACGGACGGAGGAGGAGGTCGCCGCCAACCGCGCGGCGCTCCGCGAGCGGATCGCGTTCTACGCCTCCACCCCGGCCTACCTGCCGGTGCTGGCCCTGCACGGCTGGCAGGACCTGCACGAGGAGCTCCACCGCCTGTCGCTGCGCGGCGACTGGAAGCGGATGGCCGAGCTGATCGACGACCGGGTGTTCGACGCCTTCGCGGTGGCGGGTCCGGTGGACCGGGTCGCGGCGGAGATCCACCGCCGGTACGACGGCCTGGTGACCCGGCTGTCGGTCAGCTCGCCGGACGGCGCCGATCCGGCGCTGGACGTCGAGGTGCTGACCGCGCTGCGCGCCCTGGGCTGAGCCACCGGCACCCCGCGTCAAGCCGCCGCACCCCGAGCCGAGCCACCGGCACCCTGGGCCGAGCCGCCGACCCAGGGCTCGGGGGCCTCACCCGCCGGCGGTGAACGGCCCCTCCGCCACGAACCGGGCCAGCCCGCGGGCGAAGGCCTCGGCCTCCTCCGGCGGCCAGCCGCTCAGCGAGTCGGCGACCCGGGCGGCCAGCCGGGCCCGCATCACCCGGACGGTCTCGGCGCCTCGGTCGGTCAGCTCCAGCAGCACGGCCCGCTGGTCGGCGGGATCGGGTCGGCGGCGGAGCAGTCCGGCCGCCTCCAGCCGGGAGGCGCGCCGGCTGACGCCCGAGCGGTCGAGGCCGATCTCGGGGCCCAGCTCGGCGGCGGCGACCGGGCCGGTCCGGGCCAGACCGCTGAGCACGGGGTAGGTCACCTCGTCCACGGCCTCGCCGAGCCCCTCGGTCAACTGCCGGTAGAGGCCGGTGCGGTGACTGCGCTTGAGCAGGGTGCCGAGAGCGTCGGCGACGGCGCCGCCGAGGGCGTCGGGGTCGGGGGTCGGTGCGTCCACCTCTCCAGCTTAGCGTGCGCAGCGCACGTGAACTGGTGTACGCTCCCCCCAGGAAAGCGTGCTCGACGCACGCATACTGTTCGCTCCTCCACCGAACGGAGTCCCGCCATGTTCCGGACCAGCATCACCGCCGCCCTCCAGGACCTCCTCTTCACCCCGGGCCTCCCCCTGGAGGAGGCCGTCGAGCGACACTTCAGCCCCGACTACCGCCAGCGCACCGACGGCCGCTGGGACGACCGGGAGCAGTTCACCGAGCACATCCGCCACCTGCGCGGCGTGATCGCCGAGGGCACCGTCGAGGTCCACGACGAGCTCGCCAACGACACCCACTACGCCGACCGGCACACCGTCCACGTCACCAAGAACGACGGCTCCACGGTGTCCATGGAGGTGTACCTCTTCGGCGAGTTCGCTCCGGACGGCCGCTTCCGCCGCATCGAGGAGACCACCCTCCTGCTCTCCGGCGCCGAGGCCGACCGCACCCTCGGCTCCGCCCGCTGACGCCGAGGACGCCCCCGGCGGACCGACGGGAGGGGCCCGGCGCGGGAATCCCCGCCCCGGGCCGCCCACGGCCGTCAGCCCGGCTACCCCTGCTCCGCCAGCCGCCGACGCAACTCGCCCAGGACGGCGGCCGCCTCCGTCAGGCCCAACCGCTCGCAGCGCTCCATCCCGGCACCGAGCCGCGCCACCGCGGCGTCCGTCCGTCCCAGGGCGCGGCCCTCGACGAAGGCCGCCAGCCGGACGGTCTCGGCCCGCGACGGCTCCGCCTCCTCGCCGCCCGCCTCGTACGCGGCGATGGCCCGCTCGGCCGCCGCCAGGGCCTCCTCGGGACGGTCCGCGGTCGCGTAGGCGCGGGCCCGCTCCTCCTCCAGCGCGCCGCGCTGGCACCACTCGTTGTAGGCGTCCCCGGCGGCCTCGGCCCGCTCCCGGACGGCCTCCGCCTCGGCGAGCAGCGCCAGGGCGTCCTCCAGCCCCTCCGCGCCGCGCTCGACCATGGTGTGCCGGGCCGAGTGCCGCAGGGTCCCGGCCATCTGGTCCGGCCGGGGGGCCTCCGCGTGCGAGGCGAGCGCCCGCTCGCGGGCGGCCCGGGCGGCGTCGAGACGGCCCGCCTCGACCAGGGCGACGGTGGCCTCGCAGGCCACCATGGTGTGGGTGTCCCGGTCCTCCCAGCCGGCGACCGCGTCGGCGAGGCGCAGGTACTCCTCGGCGGCGGCCAGGTTCTCGTCCAGCTCGTACAGGCCTCGGGCGAGGGTGAGCCGCAGCTGCGCCACCATCCGCTCGTCCAGCTCGCCGACCGCCGGGTCCAGCAGGACGGACTCCAGCACCGCCACCGCGTCGACGCCCTGCCCGGAGCCGCGCAGCACGTCGGCGAGCAGCAGCCGGGCGTGCGCCGCGAACACCGGCTCGGCCGCGCGGTCGAACCGGGCGGCCGCCTCCGACAGGGCCCGGACGGCCGCGCCCACGTCGCCCGAGCGGGCGGCGGCCTCCCCCAGCAGCGCGTAGGTCCGCGCGTACGGGAAGACCGGCTCCCGCCAGCGGGCCGCCTCGCCGAGGGCCCGGTGCAGCACCTCGGCGGCCTCGGCGGGCTCCTCCCGCTGGAGCAGCAGCTGGCCGAGCAGGCCGAGCGTGCGGGGGCTGCGCCAGGGCAGCTCCAGGGTCTCCAGTTCGGCGAGCACCCCGCGGAGCTCGGTGACGGCCTCGTCCAGCCGGTCCCGGCGGGCGGCCACGTCGGCGAGGAACTGCCGGACGGTCAGCACCCGGTGGGGTACGCCGCGTGCGGTGCTCTCGGCCCGCAGGGCGCCGACCGCCGCCTCGAACCGCTCCACCTGCTCGGCCGGGGTCTCGGGCAGGGCCAGCACCAGGTCGTGGTGGGCGGCGAAGGCGCGGCAGTGCAGCACGCCCAGGTAGTCGTCGTCGGTGATCTCCCCGTCCGCGTCCCCGGTGGTCTCCCCGCGGACGGCGAGCAGCTCCTCGGCGCGGCGCAGCAGGTCGTCCAGCTCGGCCCAGTCGGGGGTGCCGGAGTCCTCGCCCAGTTCCACGACGGCGGCCCGGGCCCGGGTGGCGAGAGCCTCGCCGGGCAGCCCGGCCTGCTCGAACAGGTCGGCGACGGCGTCGAGTTCGGCCCGGTCCTGGTGGACGGTCCCGCGCCGGTCGGCGGCCTCCGCGACGCGGTGCTCGGCGATCTCGGCGGTGAGCCGGGCGAGGGTGCCCAGCTCGGCGGAGTCGGCGTGCCGGTAGTCCTCGGCCTCGACGGCCTCGGTGATCCGGTCCCACATCGCGCGGGCGTCGGGGTGGCCGAGCCGGCCGATCTCCCGGGCGCGCAGCACCAGGGCGGTGAGGTCGTCGGGCAGCGGCTCGGCACCGGGACGCGGCCCGGCGGGCACCTCGGCCACCGGAGCCGTGCCGGGCCCGGGGGTGAGCGGGCCGGCGGCGCGTACGCCCAGGGCGAGCGGTTCGGCCAGCAGCGGGCGGCGGGCCAGCCGCTCCCGGCGGGCGGCACCGACCGCGTCCGTGCCGTTGCGGGCGTCGAACCGGGCGGCCAGCGGCTCGGCCTCGGCCCGGACGTGGGCGAGCAGCGCCCCGGCCGTCCAGGTGGTGCCGGGCGGGCCGCTGACGGCGACCTCGCCGTGCCCGTCCCGGACCAGGGCGGCGAGCAGCACCTCGGTGCCGGTGAGGAAGTCCAGGCGGGCCAGCGGGTCGCCCTGGGCGGTGAACAGGTCGCGGTTCTCGGCGAGGATCTCCAGGCCGCGCGGCTGGTTCCCGGACAGCGCACAGAACTCCAGGTGCAGTCCGATCTCCCGGGCGGTGCCCGTCTTGCCGCGGGCGTAGCGGTAGCCGACCAGGTGGCCGGAGCGGGCCTCGTCGGTGCGGCCCAGGCGCAGCAGCGGCAGCAGGGCGTGGGCGTGGCTGACGTAGGGCTCCTCGCGGCAGGAGCTCGGCCCGTCGAAGACCGGCTGCCAGACGGCCAGGGCCCGCTCGTCGTCGCCGGCCCGGACGTGGTGCAGGGCGCGGGCGCGGGTCTCGCAGGCGGGGCAGTCGCTGAGTTCGGCGCGCGGGCGGGTGGCCCACAGGTCGAAGGCCTGCTCACGGTCGCGGCCGGTGTGCGCGGCCAGGTGGTGCCGCTCGGCGTGGTACGGCTGGAGGCCGGCGTCGGCGGCGGTGTACCGGTCGCGCAGTTCGCGGTGCCAGCGGTCGATCGCCTCCAGGGGCACGTCCGGGGTGGCGAGCAGCGCGGCGGCGACCCACTTGAAGCGCCACAGGACCTGCCGGGCGCCCCATTCGCTGAAGACGGTGCGGTCGGCGTCCCAGAGCTTGAGGACGCGGGCGAAGACCACCGGGAGCTTGGTCCGCTCGCCGTCGTACTCGTAGGCCTCCATCAGTTCCAGCAGGGCGCTGGCGAGCAGGCCGGGGTCGTCGAAGGGCTCGGCGGCGTCGACGAGTTCCTCGGCCGTGACGGTGCGCTGCCGGCCGTACGGGCGGGCGTCGTTCTCGCGCAGCGCGGTGAGCACCGCGTCGGGGGTGTCCAGCATCACGACTCCTTCTGCGGGTGGTGCGGGCCGGCGGTGCCGTCCGGGCCGGGGGGCGGGCCGGTGGGCCCGGGCGTGGTCGCGGCGCTCTCGTGGCCGAGCATGGCGTGGTCGAGCAGGCTGATGAACGACCGGTTGAGCAGGGCGCTCTCACTGGCGGTCAGCGGGCGGCGGGTGAGCAGCAGGGCCTGGCCGTAGAGGGCCTCGATGGCGGTGACGGCGAGGTCCCGGTGGGTGATCGAGGCGGCCCGGCGGACCAGCGGGTTGAGGTGGTTGAGGACGAGCTGGGCGCGCGGGACCTCGGCGCGCAGCGAGCCGAGGATGTCGGCCCACAGGCCGTCGGCCTCGTCGGCGAGCCGGGCCCGGGTCCGCTCGTGGCGGGCCTCGCGGTTGTCGAGCAGCAGCGCGGGGGCGCTGGTGGGGTGGAAGCTGCGCAGCGCCACGTCGCAGTCGAACCGGCCGACGACCTCGCGGGCGACGGCGAGGAAGGCGGCGGCGGCCAGTTCGGCGGCCGGGTCGACGGCGTCCAGGTGGGCCGTGACGGTGCCGGGGTCGAGGTCGGCGACGGAGCTGCCGGGGCGGATCTCGGGGAGCCGGTGCACCAGGTCGTGGTCGTAGGTGTAGCCGCCGTTGACCACGCCGAGGCCCGCGGCGGCGGCGATCGGGGCGACCTGGCGGAACTCCTCGACGGTACGGGTGACCAGCACCACGGGGTGGGCGCGGGCGAACTCGTCCAGGGTGACGTTGCCGTCGGTGGTCTCGAACGGGAGCCAGGGCAGCAGCATCCGCAGCAGCTCGTCGTCGTACCGGGCGAGCGCCTTGACGGCGAGGTGGTGGACGCCGATGAAGCGGTGCAGCAGGGCCGGGTCGCTGGCGGACAGGCCGGTGAGCCAGTCACGGATCCGGGCGCCGAGGGCGTCGCGGACGGCGGCGAGGGTCTCGTCGGCGTACAGGCCCTCGCGGGAGGCGGTCGGGCGCAGGCCGTCGGCGTCGACCACACAGCGGACGAAGAACGCCCACTCGGGCAGCAGGTCGTCGGCCTGGTCGGAGAGCAGCATGCCCTTGAGGTGGACGCGGTGTCCGGCGCGGCGCGAGGGCGGGGCGGCGTCGGGCAGGACGTAGGCGACCCCGCGCAGGCCGACCAGCGGCAGGTCCAGCTCGATGGAGTCGAGCGGGGTGAAGTCGAAGGTGCTGCGGCAGTGCGCGGCGAGCGCCTCGCGGCGGGCCACCGGGGAGCCGTGCCGGGCGGCCCAGGGCGGGGTGGCGTTGATCCGGACGGCGCCGCCGCGGTCGTCGGTGACGGTGACCTCGTGGCGCAGCAGGCTGCCGAAGTCGCGGGCCAGCTCGACGACCCGGGCGGGTGCGGTCCACTCGGCGGCGTCGGCGCGGGGGGCGAGCCGGACGGTGGTGCCGGGCTCCGGCTTGGCCTCGGAGGGCAGGGTGGTGATGGTGTACCGGCCGTCGGAGCCGCCGCGCCACTCGATGACGGGGGCGTCGGGAGTGGCGGCGGAGCGGGTGACCACGGTGATCTCGTCGGCGACCACGAAGCAGGCGAGCAGGCCGATGCCGAACTGGCCGATGAAGTCGCCGCGGGCGCCGGCCACGCCCTCGAACCGGCCCTCGGCGTCACGCTTGGAGCTGCGGCCGATGGTGGCGAGGAAGGTGTGCACGTCGGCCTCGGTGAGGCCGATGCCGGTGTCGGTGACGGTGAGCTCGGTACCGGCGTGGACGGTGATCCGGGCGGGCGCGGCCGGGTCGGCGGCCTGCCGGGCGGAGATCGCGTCCACCGCGTTCTGGAGGAGTTCGCGCAGGTAGACGCGGGGGCTGGAGTAGAGGTGGTGGGAGAGCAGGTCCACCAGGCCGCGCAGGTCGACCTGGAAGGTGTGCGCGCCGGTGGCGCGGTCGGAAGGGGACACCGGATGTCTTTCGGTCGCGGGGCGGGTGGTCAGCGGGCGGCCGCGGCGGCGGCGTCGCGGTGGCGGCGGAAGGCCTCGGCCGGGTCGCCGCTGAGGTGCATCCAAGGGCGCTCGGTCACGGTGGTGCCGATCCGCTCGAACATCAGCCGGGCGGCCTCGGGCTGCCCGGACAGCGAAAAGGCCAGGGCGAAGGTGTTGAGGGCGCCCTTCCAGCCGCGCGGCCGGGGGTAGTCGGGGTGCAGCACCGAGCGCCGGGCGGCCTCGTGGAGCTCCTCCCGCACGGCGGGGGTGTTCAGGTACGCGGAGCCCGCCGCGCCGCCCTCCAGGCTCAGCCAGCGCTCCAGGTGGGCCAGCGCGACCAGTTCGCCGAGCGGGCTGCCCTCGGGGGCGGCGCGCACGGCGCCGTCGGCGAACGCGTGCATCTCCTCGTGGGAGCCGCCCCACTTCTCGCAGAGCTGCTGCAGGCGCTGCCGGTGCGAGTCCAGGTGGCCGGGGCAGCGGCGCAGCGCCGCCTCGAAGCGGTAGGTGGCCGCCTCCCGGTCCAGCGAGGTGCCGCGGCCGCTGATCTGCAGGAAGTACCAGGGCGCCAGCAGGTCGGGCTCGCGCTCGGCGGCCTCGTACAGCTGTTCCTCGGCGACGGCGAGCCGCCGGTGGAACACCTCCCACTGCTCGCGGCTGACGTCCCGCGCACTGGCCCGGGTGCGGGCCTCCCAGCCCCAGGAGACGTGCCGGGCGCCGGAGAGGAGCAGCGGCAGCGCGGAGCCGGGTTCGGCCTCCACGGCCCGGGATATCCACGTCTCCACGCCGCGGACGTCGGCCAGCGCCGAGAGCACCCAGGTCAGCTCGGCGGCGTCGGTCACCCCCGCCAGGCCCTGGCGCAGTGCCGCCCAGTCGCCGGCCGCGGCCTGACGGAGCATCACCGCCAGTGCCTCGTCCCCGAAGGACGGGTCGAGCGCCGGTCCGTCCGCCGCCCGCCTCCGTCCGAATCCCCACCGGAAAAGCGCCACGGCGCGGCCCCCTCGAAATTTCTCGTGTGTGGTGTCCGGGCGTCAGGTTCGCGCCCGGACGGAGTACATATCACGAGGTCCGGACAGTCCCGCCGCCCGGGCCGGAGTTGACCGCCCGTCGGGATCCGGCCGCTATCGTGGACCACCGGAAGCCGAACAGCGCAGCGGAGGCAGCGTGAGCACCGACGAGTCGGTCGCCCTGGTCACCGGGGCCAACCGCGGGATCGGCCGGGAGACCGCCCGGCAACTGGCCGCCCTCGGCCACACCGTCCTGCTGTGCGCCCGGCGGCCCGCCGACGCCGAACGGGCGGCCGCCGAGCTCGCCGGCGGCCCCGGCCGGCTGCTGCCGCGGCGCCTGGACGTCACCGACGCCGCCGGCGTGCGCGCCCTCGCCGCGGAGACGGCCGCCGAGTTCGGCCGGCTGGACGTGCTGGTGAACAACGCCGCCGTGAACTACGACACCGCGGCCCGGGCGGTGGACGTCGACCTGGAGGAGGTCCACCGCACCCTGGAGACCAACCTGTTCGGCGCCTGGCGGACCGTCCAGGCCTTCCTCCCGCTGCTGCGCCGCTCGCCGCACCCGCGGGTGGTCAACGTCTCCAGCGGGTCCGGCTCGCTCACCTCGATGACCGGCGGCACCCCCGCGTACGGGGTGTCCAAGGCGGCGCTGAACGCCCTCACCCGCAAGCTCGCGGCCGAACTCCGCGGCGACCGGATCCTGGTCAACGCCGTCTGCCCGGGCTGGATCGCCACCGACATGGGCGGCCCCGGCGGCGCCGCCGTCCAGCAGGGCGCCGCCCGCGTCCTGTGGGCCGCCACCCTCCCCGACGACGGCCCCACCGGCGGCTTCTTCCGCGACGGCCGTCAACTCCCCTGGTGAGCCGGCGGCCCGCTCGGGCCGCCTTCGAGGCCGGGGCCAGGACGCCCGGGCCCGGGCGGGGCACCGGTGGAACTACCCACACCACCTCCGACCGGCCGCCCCCGCACGCCCGTTGACGCATCCGCCGACCCACGCCCGGGGGTGGGCAGTCCTACCGTTCCCGGCCGCCGCGGCCGGCCCTAGCATGGGCCACGTCAGAGCCGTGGCACGGGGCCCGACCGCCCGTGCTCGTCACGGAGGCGGCCATGACCGTGTTCTTCTTCGACATCGGTGCGACGCTGGCGGACGCCGTCGTCGACGCCGACGGTGTGCTGGTGCTCACCCCGCGACGGCGGGTCCTCGAGGTGCTGGACGGCCTCGCCGACAGCCGCCGCGGGATCCTCTCCGATCCCGGCCCGGGCGAGGCGGCCCGGCAGCGGGCTGCGGCGGCGCTGGAGGCGGCGTTCCCCGGCCGGTTCCCGGATCCCGCCCTGGTGCTGTTCGGGCCCAAGAACTCCCGGGAGATCTTCGACCGGGCCGTGACCGCGGCCGCCGTCCCGCCCGCCGACTGCGTGTTCGTCGGCGAGGATCCCGGCGAACGGACGCGGGCCCGGGAGGCCGGGATGGTGACGGCCCCCCACCCGGTGTTCGCCCGGGCCGCCGCCCAGGGCCGGCCGGCGCGGTTCGTCCGGATCGGCCTGCCCGCCGGCCGCGGCCTGGCGGACCTGGAGGCGGTGGCCGACACGGCCGAGGTGGTGCCCCTGCACGTCGCCTCGGACCGCCTGGTGCTGGCGATGGCCACCGCCGAGGGCGCGGCCGCCGTCGAGCCGGCCGGTTTCACGGCCGACCTCCGGGAGCCGGTGGACGACACGGCGGTCTTCCTGGTCCGCGACGACGGCGGCGGGCAGGACGGGCACGGCGGTCCCTTGGACTCCCCGGCCCCCTCCGCCGCCTCCGCCGTGGAGGCCCGGGCCGCCGAGTTGCTCGGCCGGCTGGGCTCCGACACCGCCGGCCCGGTGGATCTCGGCCCGGCCCCGGGCGGCACCTACCTGGCCGCGCCGTCCGCGCTGCGGGTGGAGGACCTGCACCTGCCGGGTGCCCGCCCCGGCCACACCGAGCGGCTGCTGGCCGACCCGGCGCTGCTCAGCCGTCCCGGGGAGGCGGCGGCCGCCGGTCTGGTCGCCGCCGGGCCGGTCGGCGACGCGCTGGGCGCCGAGCCGTCGGAGGAGACCGTGGCGGCCGTCCGGGCGGCGGTCACGGCCGCGGTGGTCCGCGAGCACGTGGCCCGGATCTCCGGGGCGGCGCCGCTGGTGGACGGCGATCCGCGCCCGCCGGTCCGCAGCCGGGACGCGGAGAGCGCGGACAACCCGCGGGTGGTGGAGGCCCTGCTGGACCGGCTGGCCGGCCTCGGTCTCGAGACCCGTCGCCGGGAGTTCGTCTGGCGCGGCCGGCGGCTGACCAACGTGGAGGCCGAGCTCCGGGTCGCCGGCGCGGACTCGGCCGTCCTGGTCACCGCGCACCTGGACTCCACCGCGCTGGACGGCACGTTCTTCGACCGGGACGGCCACCCCCGCCCGTACGACCCGGCGGTGGACCCGGCGCCGGGCGCGGACGACGACGGCAGCGGGGTGGCCGCGGTGCTGGCCACCGCCGAGTGCCTGACCGGGATGCTGGCCGCAGGGAGGACACCGGCCCGCTCGGTGCGGTTCGTGCTGTTCAACGCCGAGGAGCAGGGCCTGGTCGGCAGCAAGTCGTACGCGCGGGCGGCTGCCGCGGCGGGCGACCGGATCTCCGCGGTACTCCAGATGGACATGATCGCCGGCCGTCGTGAGGGGCCGCGCACCTTCGAGATCCACGCCGGTTCGGCGGTGCCGGGCCCGGTCGGTCCGGCCTCGGACGCGCTCGGCGCCGCGGTGGAACGGGCGGCCGCCGGCATCGCGCCGGACCTGGTCTGCCAGCGGCTCTCCGGCCCCGCCGACCCGGCGGCCGGCCGCAGCGACCACGCCAGCTTCCACGAACGCGGCTGGCCGGCGGTCGCGGTCTCCGAGAACTTCTTCCCGGACACCGCCCCGGAGACCGGCACCCGCCAGTACCACCGCCCCGGCGACACCCTGTCCGACCCGGACCACGACACCGTCTACTCGGCGGCCGTCGCCCGGACGGTCGCGACCGCCGCCCTCACCCTCGCGGGCCTGTGACCCGCCGGCGGCCGGGGACCGCACCGCACACCGAGCCCCTACCAAGCACCGAGCACCAAGCACCGAGCACCGAGGATCGAGCACCGAGGATCGAGGACCAAGCCATGACTGACACCATCGACCGACGGGACATGAGCTACGACCACCTCGACAGCGTGGCCGGCGCCGACGCCTTCCTCGCCGGTATCGACCAGGTCGGCGCCCGGGTCGACCAGTCGCTCACCGGCGAACCCGAGAAGGTCAACCGCTTCACCGGACACCTGACCGAACTCCGGGTCGACGGCGCTCCCGCCTTCGCGGACACCGCGGCCGCCGCCGGAGCCGCCGAGCCCGGCGCGGCCGAACCGGCCGCCGCCTCCGACGCCACCTACATCGCCCGGGCCAAGGAGTACCTCGCCTCGGTGGCCCCGGCGATCGGTTTCGCGGCGGGCGAGCCGGCCGAGTTCGTGGCGGACCCGGGCGTGGCCACCACCAGCGAGGACGTCCGGGTGGTGAGCCTCCAGCAGACCCTCAACGGCATCGACGTGTGGGGAATGGCGCCCAAGGTGTGGCTGCGCGCCGACGGCACCGTGGAGCGGGTGGTCGGCGACACCGTCAGCCTCCCGCCGGACCTGCCCGTCCGGCCGGCCGTGACGGCCGAGGCCGCGCTGCGGGTCGCCGCCGCCAAGGCGGCCGAACCCCGCACCCTCAGCAGCCCGTTCGGCACCAGCGAGCTGCCCCGGCTGGACGTCTCCGGCGGCTTCCGGCGACTGGCGGCACAGGGCGGCACCAACCAGCCGATGACCTTCTCGCAGGGCCCGTTCGACGAGGCCGTGCCGGCCCGGCTGGTGTACCTGTACATGGGCGGCGACGCCCGGCTCTGCTGGCGGTTCACGCTGTCCCGGGACAACTGGACGACGCAGTACCAGGCTCTGGTGGAGGCCGACGACCGGACCGCGAACCCGGAGGCCCCGGAGATCCTCTACTTCCAGGACCGGGCGCACCGGGTGGTCTCCGGGCGGGTCTTCCGCGGCGACCCGGCCGAGAGCGCCTTCGACCTGGCGCCGTTCCCGCTGCCCGTCTCCGACTACCCGAACGTGGAGACCAACGGCGGCTCCGTCCCGCCGCCGGCCGGCGTCCCGAGCACCTGGGTGGAGATCACCAACGGCACCGCCTCCACCGTCGGGAACAACGTGCGGGCCCTGGACGGGGTGAGCCGCCAGCCGGTGACGATCCCCCTGGACGCCTCCGGCAACGGCGTGTTCAACGACCCGGCCGACAGCCCGAAGCAGCTGGTCACCAACATCTTCTTCTTCTGCAACTTCGCCCGCGACTACTTCCAGGTCCTCGGCTTCGACGAGGCGCACGGGAACTTCCAGACCGTCAACCCGAGCGGTCTGGGGCGCGGCGGCGACCCGGTCATCGCCGTCGCCGACCCGCGGGAGGTGCCCGGGACGGCCACCATGACCACCCGGGCCGACGGACTGGCGGGCATGATGGTCATGGGCCTGGTCGCGGGCACCGGCCGGCACACCGCCCGCTCCTTCGACGTCGTCGGCCACGAGTTCACCCACGGTGTGAGCAACCGGCTGGTCGGCGGCCTGTTCGACGCGGAGGGTCTGGAGGAGGACCAGTCCGTCGCGATGGGTGAGGGCTGGAGCGACTTCTTCGCCCTGAGCATCCGCAACTCCCTGAGCACCCAGGACCGCCACGTGGTGGGCAGCTGGGTCATCGACGACCCGGCGGGAATCCGCCAGCGGCCGTACGACTCCGCCTACCCGGGCCGGTTCGGGGACATCGGCAAGGGCCGCGGCCAGGTCCAGGGGAACCCCGACCTGAGCTACCGCGAGGTGCACGACGTCGGCGAGATCTGGTGTGCGGCGCTGCTGGAGGTGACCCGCAGGGTCGGTGCCGCCCTCGGCGACACCCGGCGCGGCTACCGGGTGACCTGGCAGGCCGTGGTGGACGGGCTGAAGCTCACGCCGAAGAACCCGTCCTTCCTCACCGCCCGGGACGCGATCATGCGGGCGTACAAGGACCTCCGCGGCACCAAGATCACCGCGGCGGAGTACCCGGCCGTCCGCAAGGCCGCCTGGGAGGCGTTCGCCCAGTACGGGATGGGCTTCGACGCCGTCAGCCCCAACGCCTCCTTCGTCGGCTGCCGCAGCGGCGGCGCCCTGCCCCCGGCGGGTTCGGAGGACTGACGCCCGCCCGGGACGAGCCGGAGGCGGAGGTACGGCGCCGTACCTCCGCCTCCTCGCCGCCGTCCGGGCGCACCGGGCGCCCGGCGTCACCAGGGGTACGGGCTGTGGACCGCCCGCAGCCACGGCTCCCGGGCGGCGCACCCCGCGGCCCGGAACACCGCCGGGGCCGGCGGGGCTGCGCTGGGGTATTCGCTGGCCGCGGGCCGTGCGGCCTGTTTGGATGCGGGGATGGACACCGCACTGCCCGAGGGCTACGAGATCTCCACCGACCCTGCGCGGCTGGACCCCGCGCTGATCCACCGGTGGCTCTCCACCGACGCGTACTGGGCGCTCGGCCGCGCCCGCGAGAAGCAGGACGCGGCCATCGCCGGTTCGCTCAACTTCGGTGTCTACCACCGTGATTCCGGTGAGCAGCTGGGCTACGCCCGGGTGGTGACCGACCGGGCCACCTTCGCCTGGCTGTGCGACGTGTACATCGCCCCGGCCGCCCGCGGGCTCGGCCTCGGCACCGCGCTGACGGCGGCCGTCCGCGACCACCTCGCCCCGCTGGGCCTGCGCCGGATCCTGCTCGCCACCGCCGACGCCCACGACGTGTACGCCAAGGCCGGGTTCACCCCGCTGGACAACCCGCGGAAGTGGATGGCCCTCGGCGCCCAGTGACCCGCGCGTCAAGCCTTGTCGACGGTCCGTCAGATACCGGCGGCAGCCTCCTGGGCGATCCGGTCGAACTGGGCGCCCATCGCCTCGGCCAGTGCCTGCGCCGCCGAGAGCGGCCGCACCATGACGGTGAACTCGTCGATGAGGCCGTGCTCGTCGAAGTGGAGGAAGTCGCAGCCCTGGATCTGCCGGCCGCCGACCGTGGCGGTGAAGACGAAGGCGTGGTCGCGGCCGCCCGGGTCGGCGATCTCGCGGACGTAACGGAAGTCCTCGAAGACCCGCATCGCGCCGCGCAGGATCGCCGCGGTGATCGCCTTGCCCGGGTAGGGCTTGAAGACCACCGGGCTGGTGAAGACCACGTCCTCGGCGAGCAGGGCCGCCAGGGCCTCGGTGTCGCGGTCCTCGACCGCCGTGCGGAAGGGGTGCATGAGCCACTCCGATACTCAACGAATTGACTAGTCGCTTCGGTGAGTATGCGGGAGGGTCCGTTTCCCTGTCCAGGTCCCTCCCGGACGCCGTGCTACGTTGACGAAATGGCTCTGCGCAACGCGGTGATGGCCGCCCTGCTCGAAGGCGAGGCCTCCGGATACGACCTCGCCAAGGGCTTCGACGCCTCGGTGGCCAACTTCTGGTCGGCCACCCCCCAGCAGCTGTACCGCGAGCTGGAGCGGATGGAGGCGGAGGGCCTGGTCTCGGCGCGGGTGGTGGAGCAGGACCGGCGTCCCACCAAGCGGCTGTTCGCCCTCACCGAGGCGGGCCTGGCCGCCGTCCGCGCCTACACCGGGCAGCCGCCGGCCCGGCCGATCGCCATCCGCGACGAACTGCTGGTCAAGGTGCAGTGCGCGGACGTCGGGGACACCGCCGCGGTGCGTTCGGCGATCGCCGAACGGATGGACCGGGCCACCGCCAAACTGGCCCGCTACGAGCGGATCCGGGTCCGTCTGCTGGACGGCCGGACCGAGGAGCGGTACCTGGCCGCGGCCGAGCGGATCGGCCCGTACCTCACGCTGCTGCGCGGCATGGAGTTCGAGCGGGAGAACCTCCGCTGGGGCGACCTCGCCCTCCGGGTGCTCGACAGCCGCACCGCCGCCCGGAGCTGACCCGCGTTCCCGGGGGTCACCAGCCGCGGGCCGCCGCCAGCAGGTGCGCCCGGACCAGCGCGACGTGCGAGTTGGCGGCGGCGCCCGGCCGCTGCACCAGGTAGCCGGTGTTGATCGGCACATCCTCAGGCTCGTCCAGCAACTCCAGGGCACCGGAGGCGAGTTCGGCCGCACAGAGGTAGCGCGGCAGCACCGTGTACCCGGCGCCGGCCAGCACCGCGGCGAGCACGCCCCGCAGGTCCGGCACGGTGAGCGCGGCCCGCGCGTTCAGCCGCCGCCCGAAGACGTGCCGCCAGTACCGGCGGACGATCGGCAGGTCCTCCGCGTACGCCACCAGCGGCACCCCGTGCAGTGCGGCCGGCCCCTCGACGGCGAGCCGCCCCGCCAGCCGCGCGGCCCACACCGGCGCGGCGACCAGCACGAACTCCTCGTCGGCCAAGGGCACGGCGGTCAGCGCCCGGCCGCGCGGGCGGATCGTGGCGATCACCAGGTCGTGCCGCCCGGCCCGCAGCTCCTCCAGCAGCGGCTCGGCGAGCCCGGGGGTGATCCGCAGCCGGACGCCCTCGGCGACCAGCGGCGCCAGCGCGGGCAGCACGGTGGTACCGAGCAGCTCGGCCGGGCCGGCCAGGTGGACGGGCTCCGCCTCGGCCTCCGGCCCGGGGCCATGCCCGGTCACCGCGGCCAGCGCGTCCAGCGGGCCGGCGACCCGGGCGGCGAGCTCGTCGGCCACCGGTGTCGGGGCGACCCCGCGCGGCAGCCGCTCGAACAGCTCCCTGCCGCCCTGCCGCTCCAGCGCGCGGATCTGCGCGGTGACCGTGGGCTGGGACAGGCCCAGCACCTGGGCGGCCGCCGTGAACGAGCCGGAGCGGTGGACGGCGAGGAAGGTCCGCAGCAGGTTGAGGTCCCCGGCCGGGCCGGAACCGGGCGGACGGCCGGCGGCCGATCCATCGGCAGAACTATGGCTCATTCCGCCAGACTACTCCCGCTCCACCGCCATGATCTGCGCATATTCCCTCCTCGGCCATCAGGATTCCGATGGCTGCCATCGGCGCTGTCATTGGCCCGGAGCCCCCGGACCGGCCTAGGGTCGAGTCATCGCCGAGCCGCTCGCCCGGCCGCCGGACCGCCGTCGCGCACCGCGCGGTCCCGGCGACACCCCCAGGCCCCTCGAAGGAGCAGACACCATGTCGAAGATCCTCTTCGTCCTCACCGGCGCCACCCACTGGACCCTCACCGACGGCACCCGGCACCCGACCGGCTTCTGGGCCGAGGAGGCCGTCACCCCGTACGAGGCGCTCAAGGCGGCCGGCCACGAGATCACCGTCGCCACCCCGGGCGGCGTGGTCCCGACCCCGGACGCCGGCAGCCTCGCCCCCGAGATGAACGGCGGCCCGGACGGCGCCGCGCGGGTCGCCGCCGGCCTGGAGGCCTTCACCGAGCTCCGCAGCCCGATCCCGCTCGGCGAGGTCAAGCTGGACGCGTACGACGCCGTCTTCTACCCGGGTGGCCACGGCCCGATGGAGGACCTGGCGGTCGACGCCGAGTCCGGCCGGCTGCTGGTCGACGCCCTGGCCTCCGGCAAGCCGCTCGCCGTGGTCTGCCACGGCCCGGCCGCGCTGCTCGCCGCCACCGGCCCCGACGGGCGCAACGCCTTCGCCGGGTACCGGCTGACCGGCTTCACCACCGCCGAGGAGACCCAGGCCGGGCTCGCCGACCGGGCGCCCTGGCTGCTCCAGGACCGCCTGGTCGCGGCGGGCGTCGACTTCCGGGAGGGCGAGCCCTGGGCCCCGCACGTGGAGGTCGACCGCAACCTGATCACCGGTCAGAACCCGGCCTCCTCAGGACCGCTGGCCGACGAACTCCTCAAGCACCTGGCCTGAAACGCCCGGTCGCCGGGCCACCCGGCGCCCCCGCCGCAGCCGACCTCAGCTCCCCGCTGACGGTCGGCTTTCGGCGTTCCGGCAGCTTCCGCCCCCGGTCGCCCTCCTACGGACGAGAGCGATCGTCGATGGCAACAGGATGTTAACCACACGAACACGGAATGCCTTCAATCGACCTTATTACCCGTCACATACTCGTGCTTTACTGAGTCTTGACACGGCTGGCGCCCGGGGGAGCCTCGCCGTCGCCCTGGTTCCGCACGCCCGAAAGGGCGGTTCGAGCGCGGCCGGGCACTCTCCGGGCGGGACGTGGCGGGTGAGGTTCAGACATCCGCCTGTCGTGATCATGACCATCGGCCCGGGCTTCCCGGGCCAGGCCGAGCCCGTGCGGCTCCCATGCCCCTCGCGGCGACGCGAGGGCGGAAGGAGGCACCACCCATGGACCAACTGATCGACCAGGCACGGACGTTCAGACTCCGCTGCGGCGAGACCGGCCGCGACTACGCGGAGCTCGCCGCGGGACAGTCCCCGCAGGCCCTGTTCATCTCCTGCTCGGACTCCCGGGTCGTCCCCGCGCTGATCACCGGCGCTGGCCCCGGCGACCTGTTCGAACTCCGCACCGCCGGCAACATCGTCCCGCCGTACCGCGACGCCCCGCCCTCCGGCGAGGCCGCCACCATCGAGTACGCGGTGGAGGTGCTCGGCGTCCGCGAGATCGTGGTGTGCGGCCACTCGCACTGCGGCGCGGTCACCGCGATCGTCCGCGGCGACGACCTCAGCGCGGTCCCGGCCGTGCGCAGCTGGCTCGGCCAGGCCGGCGGGCAGCCGGCCCAGGCACCCGCCGCGACCGGCGAGATCTTCGACCCCAGCGTGGCCGGCCCGGTCCAGCGCCACGTCCGGGCGCAGCTGGAGCGGCTGCTGGAGTACCCGGGGATCGCCCGCCGGCACGCCGAGGGCACCCTGCGGCTGCACGGCTGGTTCTACGAGGTCCACACCGGACTGGTCCTGGCGCACCGGCCCGAGGCCGACGCCTTCCTGCCGCTGTGACCGGTCCCCCGCGCCACCGCGGGCCGACCACCGGCGCCGGATCCAATCCGGCCTCCGGCTCCCGTACCGAGACCCGACACCACACCCCGAGGACCCGATGACTCGTCGTCCCGCCCTTCGGCCCCCCTTCCCGCGGCAGGATTTCGCCGCCTCCCTGGTCGTCTTCCTGGTCGCGCTGCCGCTCTGCGTCGGCGTGGCGGTCGCCTCCGGTGTCCCGGCCGAACTCGGCCTGGTCACCGGCATCGTCGGCGGCCTGCTCACCGGACTGCTGCCCGGCAGCAGCCTCCAGGTCTCCGGCCCCGCCGCCGGGCTGACCGTGCTGGTCCTGGAAGCGGTCCAGGAGCACGGACTGGCCGCCCTCGGCGTGATCACCCTGGCCGCCGGCGCCCTCCAGCTCGCCATGGGCGCGCTGAAGCTGGGCCGCTGGTTCCGGGCGATCTCGCTCTCGGTGGTCCAGGGCATGCTCGCCGGGATCGGCCTGGTCCTGATCGCCGGCCAGCTCTACGCCCTCGCCGACGCCAAGGCCCCCGGCAACGGACCGGCCAACCTCGCCGGGCTGCCGCGCCTGATCGCCGACACCGCCGGCGACCC
Source organism: Kitasatospora sp. HUAS MG31 (assembly GCF_040571325.1). Lineage (GTDB taxonomy): Bacteria > Actinomycetota > Actinomycetes > Streptomycetales > Streptomycetaceae > Kitasatospora > Kitasatospora camelliae. Next base: position 732,241 of record NZ_CP159872.1, read on the forward strand.
CCGCACGCTGACCGCCGCCGCCCTGGGCGCCGGAACCGTCCTGGTGCTCGTGCTCTGGCCGCGGCTGCCCGCGAAGGTCCGCGTCCTGCCCGGCCCGCTCGCCGCCGTCGGGCTCGCCACCGCGGCCACCGCGCTGCTCGACCTGGACGTGGCCAAGGTCAAGGTCGCCGGGCTGCTCGACGTGGTCCACCTGCCGGGCAGCTCGGACGTCGCCGTCCTCACCGAACTCGGCGCGCTGGGAACGGTGGTGGCCTTCGCGCTGATCGCCTCCGCGGAGAGCCTGTTCAGCGCCGCCGCCGTGGACCGGCTGCACGACGGCCCCCGGACCGACTACGACAAGGAGCTGATCGCCCAGGGCGCGGGCAACACCGTCTGCGGCCTGCTCGGCGCGCTCCCGATGACCGCGGTGATCGTCCGCAGCGCCGCCAACGTCCAGGCGGGCGCCCGGACCAAGGCCTCCCGGGTGCTGCACGGCGTCTGGCTGCTGCTGTTCACGGCGCTGATCCCGTCCGCCCTCTCGGTCATCCCGCTCGCCGCGCTGGCCGGCGTCCTGGTGCACGCCGGCGCCAAGCTGGTCCCGGTCCGCTCCCTGGTCCCGCTCTGGCGCGAACACCGCGGCGAGGCCGTGGTGTTGGGCGCGACCGCGGTGGCGATCGTGGTCACCAACCTGTTCGAGGGCGTCCTCCTCGGCCTGCTGCTCGCCATCCTCAAGACGGCCTGGGAGACCTCGCACCTCCACGTCGAGCCCGTCGACCAGCCGGACGGCTCGATCCGGGTCCGGCTCGCCGGCAACGCCACCTTCCTGCGCCTGCCCCGTCTCCTGGAGACCCTCGAACGCCTGCCCACCGACCGGCAGATCCACCTCGACCTGAGCGAGCTGCGCCACCTCGACCACGCCTGCCGCTCCGCCCTGGAGACCTGGGCCGAACGCCACAACCAGACCGCCGGCCACCAGGCGGTCCTGATCCCCGCCCTGGTCTGAGGTCCCCGGCCCGAGGAATCGTTCACGCCCGGCCGGCCGGGAGCAGGATCGGCCCTGCTCCCGGCCGGCCGCGGTGCTCCGTCAGCCCGCCGGGTAGGCGTCCCAGGCGGTGACCCCGAGCCGTCCGGTCGAGCCCAGGTCGAACGGCGCCGGCGGGGTCACCCGCTCCGCGGCGGCGCCCCCGGCCGGGATGACCTGGGCGAAGGCGCCGGAGACCGGCGGATGGGTGGTGTCGTCATAGGTGTTGCGCCACACCAGCATGAACCGCGCCCACCCACCCGGCTGGACGACGACCGGGTGGACCCCCGGATCCTTGATCCCCGACGTGATCTGCCGAGCACCCGGGTCGATCGCCACGTCCAGCGGCGCACCCTCCTCGTCCAGCAACTGCACGGCGGGGTAACCCTCGAGCGTCCGCGGCTCCGTCGAACAGTTCCGCAGCAGCACACCCTGGACCCGCAGACCCATCGCCGCGTCCCCCTGATCCATGCTCATCTGCACACCCGAGGCCGGACAGACCTCCCCCGTCGCGGACGGCTTCCCCGACGACAGCTGCCCGAACTGCCGGTAGGAGGTCGGCGACAGCGTCTCCGCCTTCACCCGGAAATCCCCCGACGGCGACGCCACAGCGCTCGGCCCACCGGACACCGCGACCGCCCGCTCACTCCCACACCCCGCCAGCGTCGCCACCACCCCACCCAGCGCCAACCCGGCAGACACCACCCGCACAACCCCCATGACAGTCATTCGATCATCCTTACACACACTGCCTGCGCGGCATGCGGTGACTGACCATCAGCTCCGTGCCCCGCCAGGGGCGCGGGGAACTGCGCGAAGCGGAAGGCACCCCACCCGCGCTCGCCCTCACCACAGCCACCCGCACCGCCACCGCGGCCCCCGCACCCGGCCCACCCCTATCCCCCCAACCCCTCGATCACCCGCTCACACACCTCATGCGTCTCCAACGCATCCCCCGCGTCCAACCGCACCCCACCCCGCCCCGCGTCCAGGAAGTGACGGCACATCGCCTCGATCCCCCGCCGCCGCCCCACCGGCTCCCAGTCCCCGCCCCGGAGCAGCGCCGGCTCCCCGTCCTCGTGCTCGATCACCTCGGTGAGGTTGTGCACCTCCCGCCGCCGGTCGCCCCCGGCCGTCTGGAGCGTCTCGCTCCCGGACCCGCTCGCCCGGTTCATCACCGCCAGGCCGGTGAAGCCCTCTCCCATGAGCTGCAGGACGACGTGCCGCAGGCCGCCGTCCTCGTCCACCCGACCGTGCACGTGCATCCCGTCCGCGCCGTCGGGTGCCAGCATCCGCAGGGTGTCGACGAGGTGGATGAAGTCGTCCAGCACGATGGTGCGGACGTCCCCGGCGCCCGCCCGGCGGTCCTTCTGCAGCACCACCAGGTCACGCGGCCGCCCCAGCGCGGCGGTGTACGCGGGGGCGTAGCGGCGGTTGAAGCCCACCATCAGCGACCGTCCGTGCTGCCGCGCCAGTCCGACCAGGTGCCGGCTCTCGGCGAGCCGGTACGAGAGCGGCTTGTCGACCAGGACGTCCACGCCCGCCGTGAGCAGCCGCTCGACGATCTCGGCGTGCCGTTCGGTCGGCGCGTGCACGAACGCGGCGCGGATGCCGGAGTCGATCAGGGCGTCGAGGTCCGTGAACCGCCGAGGCGTCCGGATCCGGTACGCGTCGCCGAGCCGGTCGAGCTTCTCCCGGTCCCGGGTCATCAGTCGCAGGTCCAGGCCGGGCAGGGCGGTGAGCACGGGCAGGTACGCCTTCTGCGCGATGTTGCCCAGCCCGATCACCCCGACCGGCAGCCCGGACGGCAACCCGCGGTCGGCCACCACCGCATCCGCCACCACCGCATCCGCCGCCATCGCGTCCGCCGTCACCACATCCGCCACAGACCCTCCCGGCCCACATCCGCCCAAGATGTCTAGACCATACCGGGCCACCGCCGCGGAACCCACCCCCGTGCCAGACTCAGCCCCCGGCCGCGGCCTGCCCGGCGACCTGCCGCCCGAGCTCCGTGAGCTGCACCCGCAGACGGGGGGTCCAGCCGTTCTCCGGCAGCCTCACCACCCCCTCGACCGATCCCACCAGCCCGCGGTTCAGCAGCGCCCGCACGGTCGACCGCATCCCCCGCGCGTGCTCCCCCGCCGCGAGCAGCGCGTCCAGCACGGTCGGGTACCGCACCGGGTCGGCCACCGGGAACTCCAGCAGGAACACCCGCCAGCCCTCCTCGTCCGCCGGCACCTCGGTCTCCGCGATCGCACAGCACCACCCGCTGCCGCGCGTTCAGCCCGGCCCACACCTCACCGGGGCTCATCCGCCTGCCCACACCCGCTCCCTCTCGACGACGACCGGATCAGGCCGGATCCCCGCCGACAGCGCTGACCCACACCGGGAAGGACACCGGCTCCCGGTCCACCGCGGTCCACTCCGGCCCGTCGGTCACGTCCGTCAGCTCCGACCAGGCGACCACGCCCGGCTCCTCGTCAGCCAGGTACCCCGCCACCACCGCGCCGAGGTCGCCGGTCGGCACGTACGCGCCACCGAACGGCAGCTCCGTCTCCCCCACCGACCCGGTCGAACACTTCAGCCGCCCGGCCTGCGCGTCGTGCCACACATAGAAGGTCGCCGCCCCGGCGTGGCCCGTCTCCCGGATCCGCTCCCGGATCCGTCCGGCGGTCGACTCGAAGGCGGCGACCACCTCGGCGACCGTCAGCGACCGCCGCTCCTCGTCGCCCGTACTCAGCGACCAGGTGTTGGTCTCCACCTCCACCCGCCGGTCGGCGGGTTCCAGCACCAGCGGCTCGTCCGCGACCTCGGCGATCCATCTCAGCAACATTCCCGAAGTATCCGCCACCCCACCGCCGGCTCCTCACCGCCCGCCGCCGGCTCCGCACCGATCGCCGCCCGCCGCTACGCGGGAAGCTGCTGGCGGTACGCCTCCAGGGCCGGCGCGGTGGTGGTGGCGAGGAACTCGGTGACCCGGTACGCGGCCACGCCGGCCAGCACGAACGGATCGCCCGCGACGATCCCCTCGATCCGCTCCCGGCCCCCGCCCACGGCGACGATCACGCCGCCGTCCCTCGGCACCTTGCGCCCGGAGGCCACGAACACCCCGGCCGCGTAGTGCTCCTGGAGCCAGGCCACGTGCTCGGCGAGCAGCGCGTCGATGCGGTCGAGGGGTGCGGTGTAGGTGAGTTCGAGGATGAACATGCGGGCCACCCTATCCCCGGCGGACCGCCCCACCGGCGGCCGGGATCTCCTCTATCGTTCGGACGTGATCACCCCCGCACCGCTCCCTCTCACCCCCGCATCGCTCCCCCTGCTGTTCCTCGACGTCGACGGTCCGCTGATCCCGTTCGGTGCGGCCCGCGGCGAAGCCCCGCGTCCGCGCTACCCCGTGACGCCCGCTCAGCAGGACGAGCGCCTCAACCCGCTGCTGGAGCGGATCGACCCGGCGATCGGGCCGCGCCTCGCCGCGCTGCCCTGCGCCCTCGTCTGGGCGACCACCTGGATGTCCGACGCCAACGACTGCGTGGCGCCCCGCCTCGGCCTGCCCCGGCTGCCGATGGTGGACTTCCCGGAGCCCTCCGAGGAGGAGGTTGCCCTCACCTTCCGGGCGGGGCTGCACTGGAAGACCCGCCCGCTGGTGGACTGGGCACAGGGACGGCCGTTCGCCTGGGTGGACGACGAGATCACTGAGCGCGACCGCACCTACGTGGAGGCCTCCTGCGGCCCGCAGGCCCTGCTCCACCGGGTCGACCCGGCCACCGGCCTCACCGAGCCGGACTTCACCGTCCTCGACCACTGGCTGCGCAGCGCCGCCTGACCCACCGCCACCGAACCACCGCCGTCGACCCACCGCCGTCGAACCACCGACCGAACCACCGACCGAACCACCGCCGTCGAACCACCGCCGTCGAACCACCGCCGGATAACCCGTGGCCCCACCCCCGGCCCACCCACTACCGTCCCCGCCATGTCCCTGACCTCCGTCACCCTCGCCTCCGGCCGCTCGATCCACCTCGTCTCGCTGCACCTGTGGTCCACCTACGGCGGCCTGCTGGAGGGCTACCCGTGCCGGCGGCTGAACGACCGAGCGGTGGGCCGCCTGCCGGTGATCGCCGGGACGAGGTTCCGGGGGGCGCCGGTCCACGTGGTCACCCCGCGTCGGGTGGTGTCCGAGGAGGAGGCGCCCCGCGCGTTCGGGCCGGTGGAGACGATGCCGGAGGTCAGCTGCGTCGGCCTGTTCACCTCCCACCCGGTGGACCGCACGACCGACCAGGTCGACCACTACTCCACCCTCGCCGTCGCCTGGCTGCAGGACGGCACCGCCCTCCCCTCCGGTACCGAGGCCGACCACGGCCTGCGCGGCGTCGACTGGGACGCCCTCGCCCGGGACGGGGAGCTGTAGCCGACGCCACCGCCCGTCAACCGCCCGCCAGCCCGTGCTCGCGCAGCGGCCCCAGCCCGAGCCCGCGTTCGCGGCAGTGGTCGGCGATCGCCGGCAGGGCGCCCAGGGTGGCCCGCCAGGAGCCGGGCGCGGAGGTGCAGTCGGAGTCGTGCAGCAGCAGTGTGGCGCCGCCGACCAGGCCGGGCGCGGCGGTGCGGTAGACCGAGGCGGGGGTGGCCCGTTCGGTCCAGTCGCGGCCCCAGGCCGTCCAGAGCACGGTCCGCAGGCCCTCCCGCCGGGCGGCCAGCGCCAGGCCGCCGGTCAGCACCCCGTACGGCGGCCGGTACCAGCGGGGTCGAGCCCCGCACAGCCCGGCGACCGCCTCGGCCGCCCGCCGGACCTCGGCCAGGTCGCGGCGCGGCGCCGGGTACCACGGGGTGCGGTGGTGCCAGCCGTGGACGGCGACCTCGTGGCCGCGCTCGACCAGGTCCCGGCCGAGCCCGGGGGCCCGTTCCAGCATCGCGCCGAGCAGGAAGAAGGTGGCCCGGAGCTCGAGGCGGTCCAGCGCGTCCAGGATGTACGGGGTGCTGGCGGGGTCGGGACCGTCGTCGAAGGTGAGGGCGACCCGGTCGGGGGCGCCGTGTCCGGCGGTGCGCCGGGCGACGGTCCGGCGGAGCGCGGGCAGCCGGACGGCGGCCGGTGCCAGATGCAGCAGCTCCACCCCGGCGGCAACCGTGGCCGCGGCCCCCACCGTACGGGCGCCGCGCATCAGCCGAACCGGGAGGCCATCCGCCGGAACACCCCGGGGGCCGCGCCGTGGATCCGGGCCGGGCCGGCGAGCCAGCGCGGGACGAAGATCCGGTCCTGCGTCCCGGTGAGGGCGGCCATGACCGTGTCCGCGACCCGCTCCGGCGGCACCGGGCGCGGGCGGCCGCGCTGGTAGGGGGTGCCGCGGTGGTGGAAGAACGGGGTGTCCACCGCGCCGGGGAGGATGATCCGGACACCGACGCCCGTTCCGCGCAGCTCGTACCAGAGGCTCTCGGCGAAGAGGGTGAGCCCGCCCTTGGTGGCGGCGTAGGCGGCCTCGTCGCGGACGCCGACCTGGCCGGCCATCGAGCCGAGCAGCACGATCCGGCCCCGCCGGCGCTCCAGCATCCCCGGCAGCAGGTGGCGGACCAGCCGCATCGGCGCGGTGAGGTTCACCTCGACCATCCGGTCCAGCAGGTCGGGCGGGGTCCGGTCGTAGGGTCCGCGCCAGCCGAGGCCTGCGCTGGCGACCAGGGCGTCGACCCGGCCGGCGGCGGCGAGGGCCCGTTCGGCGAGCCGGTCGGGGCCGTCCGGGGTGCTGAGGTCCTCCGCGAGGGCGGCGCCGCCGGTCCGGTCGGCGACGGCGTCCAGCCGCGGGCGGTCGGTGCCGGAGAGCAGCAGCCGCCAGCCGGCGGCGGCCAGCCGTGCGGCGGCGGCCTCGCCGATGCCGGAGGAGGCGCCCGTGATCAGCACGACCGGCCGGTCCGGGCGGGGGGCGCGGGACGGCGCGGGTGCGGGGGCGGCCGCCGGGGCGTCCCCGGTGGCGGTCACCGGGGAGAACCCGTCGGCGGTCGCCGCGGGGAACCCGGGGGTGGGCGGGGCCGGGGATCCGGCCGGTCGCACCGGCCCGGGCGTCGTCGGCGGCGTCGGCGTCGTCGGGGGTTCGCCGGTGCCGGTCCGCTGCGGGGCGTCGTCGCGCATGCCCACCTGCCCCTTTCGTCCGATTCACCTGGCAAGCCACCTTCGCACGGCGGCGGCGGGCGGGCTACCGGGATCCGCCCGCCCGGGCCGGCGGCACGGGACGGTCCTCGTCCCGGTGGGCGGGGGCGGTGGGGGCCTGACGGTCCTCCACCTCGCCGAACCGGGAGAGCACGAAGGTGCCGCCGACCGCGACCGCGAACCCGGTGAAGGCGGCCCAGGCGTACCCCGGCCGGGCGGCGTCGCCGAGCAGCATCACGCCCACCAGCGCGGGCCCGAAGGTCTCGGCGACCGTCCCGGCGGCGGTGGCCGCGGTCACCGTGCCGCGCTGCAGCGCCAGCGCGTACGCCAGGTAGCCGCCCAGGCCGCCGAGGGCGATCGCGTACGCCGCCGGGTCGGTGATCACCTCGACGAGTCCGCCGGTGTCCAGGACCCGGACACCCAGGCTGGTGACGCCGAACCCGACGCCGGCCAGCAGGCCGAGCCCGGCCGCGGCGGCGTTGCCGTCCCGGCGGGCGAGGACGGCCGTCAGCACCAGGCAGACCAGGGTGGTGGCGAGCAGGGCCAGGTGGAAGGCGGGACCTGCGGAGTTCCGGCCCTCGGCCCCGGAGCCGAGGGCGAGCAGGGTCAGGCCGACGACCACGGCGGCGATGGCGGCCAGGTCGGTGCGGCCGAGCCGGGCGCCGAGCATCCACACGGCGGCCCCGGCGGTGACGGCCAGGCTGGCGTTGGTCACGGCCTGGACCAGGAACAGCGGCAGGGTCCGCAGCGCGACGATGCTCAGCGCGAAACCCGCAATGTCCATCGCCGTCCCCAGCAGGAACTGCCAGGAGCGCACCAGGGCGGCCAGCAGCCCGACGCGCACCCGGTCCGCCCGCGGGGCCGCCCGGGCGCCGCGCGCCTGGAAGACGCACGCGAAGCCGAAGCAGACCGTCGCGATCAGTGCGGTGGTGAGTCCGAGCAGCATCGATCCCCCAACTCCGGCAGGAGGTCCGCCACCAGTCTGTGCCTCCCGCCGCCCTGCCGCAGCGCCGCTCCGGCGGCCTGTCCGGTCCGGCGGCCCGTCCGGCCCGGTGGCGGCCTGTCCGCGAAACCGCAGGGGCGCGGAGGCGAGCCCGCGCGCCGGGGTCGCGCTCTGGGCTCCCGCCGGGCCGGGGCGGGGCGCATGCGGTGCCCGGCGCCGGGCAGTGATCGTCCGGGCGCCCGGCGCGCCATGGACACGACCAACCCAGGGCGGTACCGCGCAGCCATGACCATCGACCGGTTCCTCGACCTCTCCTCCCGGCTGACCGGGTTCACCGCCGACGAGCTCCACGCCACCGGCCTCGCCGAGACCTACCTCGCGGTGGTCCGGGAGCGGGTCGGCCCCGGTCTCCTCCACGCCCTCGCCGCCGACGGCCCGCCGGACGAGGAGGGCCCGCCCCGCGAGGCGGCCCGCTCCCTCGCCCACCTCTGGTACACCGGCAGCTGGCCCGGCGGCGGCGTGGAGGATCCGCCGTTCACCGTCTCCGCGCAGGCGTACGCCCGGGGCCTGCTGTGGCGCACCTTCGGCGGCCACCCGCCGGGCACCCGCGGGCCGGGCCACGGCAGCTGGGCCGGGCCGCCGGCTCGCCCCCGCACCCGGGGAGGGCGGCGAGGGGCGGCCGTGCCAGGGGCACGCCAGCTGCGTGCCGATCTGCCCGTCCCAGGCGAAGTACACGCCGCTGCGCACCCAGGCCCGCTGGGGTCCGTCGGTGCGGCTGGTCACCCGGGCGGTGGTCACCCGGGTGCTGATCGACCCGGCCGGCCGGGCCACCGGCGTCCGGTACCGCCGGTACGCCGAGGGCCCGGAGGCGGCGCCCGACCCGGCCGAGTACACCGCCGGGGCGGAGCTGGTGGTGCTGGCGGCGCACGCGATCGAGACGGCCCGGCTGCTGCTGGTCTCCGGCGCGGCCGGCGGCAGCGGCCAGGTCGGCCGCAACCTGATGGACCACCCGGTGCTGCTGACCTGGGGGCTGATGCCGCGCCCGGTCGGCCCGTACCGGGGACCCGGCTCGACCGCGGGGCTGGAGGCGTTCCGGTTCGGCGCGGCCCGGGCCCGCCGGGCGCCGTTCCGGGTGGAGTTCGGCAACTGGGGCTGGACCTGGCCGCTGGGTCCGCCGGACGGCCGGGTCGCGGAGCTGCTGCGCACCGGCGGACCGGACGGGCGCGGCCTGTTCGGGCCCGGGCTGCGAGCCGCGGTCGGGGACCGGATCGGCCGGGAGTTCTCGCTGCAGTTCGAGCTGGAGCAGGACGCCGACCCGTCGAACCGGGTCACCCTCGACCCGTCCCGGCGGGACCGTTTCGGCACGCCCCGGCCGGTGCTGCACTACGACCTGTCGGACTGGGTGCGGCGCGGGGCGGCCGCCGCCAGGAGCGTCTCCGAGCAGGTGTTCGCGCTGCTCGGGGCGGAGGACCACACCCGCTTCGACCCGGGTCCCGCCTGGCCGGGGTACTTCGCGTTCGAGGGCCGCGGCTACGCCTACCGGGCGGCCGGCCACGGCGCCGGCACCCACCTCATGGGCGCCTCGCCCGCCACCTCGGTGGTCGACCCGTGGCAGCGCTGCTGGGACCACCCCAACCTGTACGCCGTCGGCTGCGGCAGCATGCCCTCGATCTCCACCGCCAACCCCTCGCTGACCATGGCCGCCCTCGCCCTGCGCAGCTGCGACCGGATCCACCGCGACCTGCTGGCCCTGCACCGCCCGGCCGCCGTCCGGGACGCCGTCCCGGCCGTGCCCGGCCGCCCCGCCCGTACCGAAGGAGCCGAACGCCCGTGACCCCCGCCGCGAACCCGCACCCGGACGCCGACCGCCCGGACGCCGACCGACCCGACGTCCCGCCCGTCCCCGCGCCGTACCTGCTGCCCTTCCACTACGGCGCGCTGCACCACCTGGGCGTCGACTTCCTGGTCGACCCGGAGCCGGTCCACAAGGTGCTCGCCGAACGCCATCCCGGCCTGACGGCGGCCGAGTTCGACGGCCGGGCCTGCGTCTCGGTCAACTTCCAGCTGTACTTCGCCCAGTACCCGAACGGCGGCGGGGTGACCCAGGAGGTCGAGGTCAACATCGTGGCCCGCCCGGCCGCCGCCACCGGCCTGCCACGGTTCGGGTACGCCGAGTACGCACGCGGCTTCGACCAGTCCAAGCTGCTCGGGATCGCCCGGATCCACGTGCTGTGCGACAACCCGCTGGCGATCGACGCCGGCACCCGGCTGTACGCGGAGCCCAAGTACCCGGGCTGGTTCGAGACGGTGATGCCCTCCCTCAACGGCCCGGCGCACCGGGACGCCTGGTCGGTGACCTGCCGGGCGGCCGGGCTCGGCCCGGACGGCGGGATCGAGCGGCGGGAGGGCGTCCTGTTCACCCTGGACGCCGACCTCGCGGGCCTCCGGGCCGAACCGGTGGTGAGTGCGCCGGTCACCGGCTACGGCACCGACCCCTCCGGCCGGCTGCTGGCCGGACCGATGAACGTCCACCACCCGTACCGGCTCCACCTCCTGGACGGCGCCGGGGACCACCGCGTCCGGCTGGAGGTCGCGGACGGCACCGCGCCGGTCGGCCGCCACCTCACCGACCTGCTCGGCCGCACCCCGCCTGCGGGCGTGTGGACCTACCAGTCGGCGTCGGTGGCGGCCCACCACCGCGCGTACTACGTGCCCACACGGGGCTGAGGCGGCTCCTCCTGCCGCTCAGCCGCCCAGGGCCTCCGCGGCCAGGGCGGCCAGCACGGCCCGGGTCTTGGACCGCTGCCGCTCGGCCGACGCCAGGCCCCGCTCGCTCAGGGCGCGCACCAGCTGCCGCCGGGCCGCCTCGGCGTCGGCGGGCCGGGCACGCAGGGAGAGTTCGAGGAAGTCGAGCCCCTGGTCCTCCACGGTCCACCGCTCGACGGTGACGGGGTGGAGCAGGTCGGCGAGCGGCGGCTTCCACTGCCGTGCCTCGACGGGGCCGAGGGCGGTCAGCCGGCCGAGGTCGCGGTGGCCGGTGCCGGCGAGCAGGTCGCGCTGCTCGGGGTTGAACGCGGGCTGGCCGGAGTCCCCGGGGTCGTCGCCGGTGGGCCGGGGGAAGTCCCCGTCCCGCTTGAGCGAGGCGGCGGGGGCCCGGTCGCGTCCGGACCAGTCCTCCTCGATGGTGAACTCCCAGTCGCCGTCGGACCGGTCGGCCCGCCACTCCTCGGGGAGCCGGTCCGGGTCGCAGGGCCGGAGCTTGACGGTGAGGTCGTCGTCGGAGCCGCCGACCTCCTTGCGCAGCCGGATCACCAGGCCGGCCTCCAGCAGCGGCAGGCGGGGCTCGACGGGCCCCGGGGCGGGGCGCTCCCAGAAGTAGATCCGTCGGCGCCGGCTGTCGTCGGCGTCCAGGTCCAGGGCCTGAAGGGCCGGTCCCACCGCCTCGTCCGAGAGCAGGACCTTGATCTCCACGGGTCTGTGCGCAGCGTCGGCCATGCCCCCGTTATCGCCCGGGGCCACCTCCCCCGCAACCGGCCGCCCCGGCCCGCTGGTCTCGGCGGTCGGCCTCCGCCCCACAGGGACGAACCGGGCGGAACCGCACCATACTGAAGCCATGGCCAAGAACACTTCTCCCCCGCACGACCGGACGCACGAGCCGTCGAGCGTCACGGTCAAGGGCCGCGAGATGCGCATGCGCACGATCGGCGTGGGGATCCTGGCGATCCTCGCCGTCTGGTTCATCGCCGCCAACACGGACTCGGTGTCGATCACGCTCTGGGTGGCCACCGTGACCCTGCCGCTCTGGGTGGTGCTGACCGTGACCCTGCTGGTCGGCGCGGTGATCGGCATCTTCGTGGCCCGCCGCCGCGGCCGGGCCTAGACCGGGCTCGCCGCGGTCGGGCCGCCTGTTGGCACGAGGTGGCCCTGTCACCGGCCGTACCGGCTGACGTACAGTCCGTCATGCCGGTGGCCGCCCCGCGCCGACCGGTTCCGCGGCCGACCCGGAGGAGCCCCGTGGCCACCGATGCGCGTTCCGTCCCCGCGGAGTCGCCGGCCGCCCGGCCGGTGCCCGAACTGGACCCGGTCGAGGTCGAGCGGTGGCGGGCGGGCGGCGGCCCGCTGGTCGACCTGCTGACCCTGACCCGCGCCCGGCTCGGCGGGGTCGCGGCCGTCCGGCTCGGACCGCGGCCGACCGTCCTGGTCACCGATCCCGGCGCGGTCCAGCACGTGCTCGGCCGCCACCCCGACCGGTACGTCAAGCGCTCCCACCGGGCCCGCCTGCTGGTCGGCGACGGGGTCCTCGCCGCCACCGGGGAGGCCTGGAAGCGGCAGCGGCGGCTGCTGCAGTCCCAGTTCACCGGCGTCGGGATGCGCCGCTACGAGGCGAGGATCGCCGCCGCGGCCCGGACCGCCGCCGACCGCTGGGCCGGGTACGCGCACAGCGGGCGGGTCTTCGACCTGGGCGAGGAGATGCGGCGCTTCGCCCTGGACACCATCTGGCGCTCGCTCACCGGGCACCCGCTGGACGCCGGCACCGACCGGGAGCTGGCCGCCGTGGCGGCGGTGGTGGCCGCGCTGCCCACCCTGCCCGCGGACGGGGTGGAGCCCCCGGAGGCCGTCCGGGCGGACCTGGCCCGGATCGACGCGGTCGCCCACCGGGCCGTCGCCGCCGCCCGGTCCGGGGAGGCCGGTCCCGACGGACCCGGGCTGCTGCACGTCCTCACCGTGGCGTCGGCGCAGCGGCCCGAGTACACCGACCGCCTGATCCGGGACGAGCTGGTGACCCTGCTGGTCGCCGGGCACGAGACCACGGCGACCACGCTGACCTGGCTGCACCTGCTGCTGGACCGCGACCCGGGCGCGCGGGAGTGGGCCCTCGCGGCCGGCCCGGCGGGGTCCGGGGCGCGGCGGGAGGCGGTGCAGGCGCTGGTGAGCGAGACGCTGCGGCTGTACCCGTCCGCCTGGATCCTGCCGCGGCACGCCGTGGCGGAGGACGTCCTGGCGGGGTACCGCGTCGAGGCCGGCAGCGACGTGCTGGTCTGCCCGTACCTCACCCACCGCGACCCGGCGCTGTGGCCGGAGCCGGAGCGGTTCGACCCGGCCCGGTTCACCACCGCGGGCGGGCGGCCGGAGGGGCTCGGCACGTACCTGCCGTTCGGCCTCGGCGCGCGGGCCTGCCTCGGCCTGCAGTTCGCCCTCCGCGAGGCCACCGCCCTGCTGGAGCTGCTCCTGCCCGGCCCGGCCCCACGGCTCCGCTCCACGCCCGCCGGCACCGCCTACGGCCTCACCGTCCGCCCCGACGGCCCCACCACGGCGACCCTGCCGCGCTGACCCGGCGCGGGGGCGTGAGAGTGTGGCGGGGTGACCGAGACGATCACCGTGACCACCTGGCACCTGGAGCAGACCGCCGCCGCGGAGGTGGTGCCCGCGGCGGCCCCGGACGGACTGGACCTGCGGGTCGTCCGGGCCGAGCTGATCGGCCCGGAGTTCGCCCGGTTCCTGTACACCGCCGTGGGCGGCCCCTGGACCTGGACCGACCGGCTGCCGTGGAGCTACGCGCAGTGGCGGGACTGGCTGGCCCAGGAGGGCCTGGAGACCTGGGTCGCCTGGGTGTCCGGCACCCCGGCCGGGTACGTCCAGCTGGAGCCGCACCCGGACGGCGAGGTCGAGATCATCTACTTCGGCCTGCTGCCCGACTTCATCGGCAAGGGCCTCGGCAGCCACCTGCTGGCCCTCGGCCTGGACCGCGCCTGGGACCTGGCGGACCGCCACCCCGCCCTACCCCCCACCCGCAAGGTCACCGTCCACACCTGCTCCCTGGACGGCCCCGCCGCCCTCCCCACCTACCAGTCCCGCGGCCTCCGCCTCACCCGCACCGAGACCACCCACCAACCCCCCACCCCACCCCCCGGCCCCTGGCCGGGCGCCTAGCCACGGAGTCTTTGTCCTGAGGGGCGCGGGGAACTGCGCGAAACGGAAGACCACTCACCTGCGGCCTGCGACGGACCGTAGAAGCACCCGCTCCCCGGACCCCGCCGCAACGCGCAGCTCCCCGCGGAGCCGTCAGCCGTCAGACCAGCTCCAGCCCCGGGTACAGCGGGTAGTCCGCCAGCAGGTCCGCCGCCCGCTTGTTGGCCTCGTCCCGGACCCGCGCGTCCAGCGTGTACCGCGCCTTGGACGCCTCCCCCGTCCCCGGAGCCGTCGGGCTCACCGCCGCCAGCACGGTGGCGATCAGGTCCGCGATCTCGTCCATCTCGCCGACGCCGAGGCCCCGGGTGGTGAGCGCCGGGGTGCCGATCCGCACGCCGGAGGTGTACCAGGCGCCGTTGGGGTCCTGCGGGACGGCGTTGCGGTTGGTGACCACCCCGGACTCCAGCAGCGCGGCCTCCGCCTGACGGCCGGTCAGCCCGTGGCCGGAGACGTCGAGCAGCACCAGGTGGTTGTCGGTGCCGCCGGTGACCAGCCGGACGCCGCGCCGCAGCAGGCCCTCGGCCAGCGCCCGGGCGTTGTCCACCACCCGCTGCGCGTAGTCGCGGAACTCGGGGCGGCGGGCCTCGGCGAAGGCCACCGCCTTGGCGGCCATCACGTGCGGCAGCGGGCCGCCCAGCACCATCGGGCAGCCGCGGTCGACCTGCTCGGCGAGTTCCTCGGCGCACAGCACCAGGCCGCCGCGCGGGCCGCGCAGCGACTTGTGGGTGGTGCTGGTGACGATCTGGGCGTGCGGCACCGGGTCGAAGTCGCCGGTGAGCACCTTGCCCGCGACCAGGCCGGCGAAGTGCGCCATGTCCACCATCAGGGTGGCCCCGACCTCGTCCGCGATCTCGCGCATCAGGCGGAAGTTGACCAGCCGCGGGTACGCGGAGTAGCCGGCGACCAGGATCAGCGGGCGGAACTCCCGGGCGGTGGCCCGCAGCGCGTCGTAGTCGATCAGGCCGGTGGCCGGGTCGGTGCCGTAGCTGCGCTGGTCGAACATCTTGCCGGAGAGGTTGGGCCGGAAGCCGTGGGTGAGGTGGCCGCCGGCGTCCAGCGACATGCCGAGCAGTCGCTGGTCGCCCAGCTCCCGGCGGAGTTCGGCCCAGGCCCGGTCGTCGAGGTCGTTGACGTTGCGGACGCCGGCCCGGCGCAGCGCCGCGCCCTCGACCCGCTGGGAGAGGACGGCCCAGTAGGCGACCAGGTTGGCGTCGATGCCGGAGTGCGGCTGGACGTAGGCGTGGTCGGCGCCGAACAGCTCGCGGGCGTGCTCGGCGGCGATGGTCTCGACGGTGTCGACGTTGCGGCAGCCGGCGTAGAAGCGGCGGCCGGCGGTGCCCTCGGCGTACTTGTCGCTCATCCAGTTGCCCATGGCGAGCAGGACGGCGGGCGAGGCGTAGTTCTCACTGGCGATCAGTTTGAGGGAGGCGCGCTGGTCCTCGACCTCGGAGGCGATGGCGTCGGCCACCCGGGGCTCGACGGCGCGGACGGCGTCCACGGCGCTGCGGAAGGCGGCGGAGGCGGTCGGGTCGACGGCGGTGTGCGCTGCGGACGAAATGCCGGACGGGGCCAAGGCGGTCTCCTCGTGACGGTGACGATTCGGACGGCCCAGGCGCACGGCGACAGCGTGAGACACGGAGCCGCTCCCCGATGGTCGTGTCCATCCCTGCGCGCCAGTCACGGCTCGGGTGGAGCGTACCAACTAGGTCCCGGGGGTGTTCAACCGCGTTCCGCTCGGACCGGAGGGGCGGGCGCGGCGGGCCGGGACCCCGGCGGGCAGGTGCCCGGTGAACAGGAAGCCGGCCAGGGTGAGTCCGCCGGCGGCGAGGACGGCGGCCTTGAGGCCGTCGATCTGCGCGTCCTCGTAGTGCTCGACGACCGCGGCGGCCTCCTCGGGCGGCACCGGGCTCTGTGCGAGGGCGGCGGCGACCTGGTCGGAGGGGACGAAGCTGATCCCGGCCTCGATCTGGATGCCGGCCTGCTGGCGGACGGCGTCGGAGACCCGCGGGTCGTCGGCGATGTTGTTGGTGAACGCGCTGGCCAGGGCACCGATCAGGATGGCGCCGATCAGTGCGGTGCCCAGCGAGGAGCCGAGGTTCTGGGCGGTGAACTGGAGGCCGCCCGCCTCGCCGCGGTCCTCCTCGGCCACGCTGGACTGCACCACGTTGCCGAGCTGGGAGGCGAGCAGGCCCATGCCGAGGCCCATGGTGGCCATCGCCAGGGCGAAGGAGACGCCGGCCAGCTCGGGCTTGATGGTGGTGAGCAGCCAGATCGCGGAGCCGAACAGGACGGCGAGGCCGACCCGGACGATGGTCCG
This sequence comes from Kitasatospora sp. HUAS MG31, assembly GCF_040571325.1. Taxonomy (GTDB): domain Bacteria; phylum Actinomycetota; class Actinomycetes; order Streptomycetales; family Streptomycetaceae; genus Kitasatospora; species Kitasatospora camelliae. The sequence continues at coordinate 748,604 of NZ_CP159872.1, forward strand.
CGGTGAGGCGACCCGCAGCAGCAGGGTGCCGCTCATCGAGGCGGCGAGCATCGTCACCGAGACCGGCAGGAGTTTGACGCCGGTCTCGAAGGCGTCCAGACCCTGCACCACCTGGAGGTAGAGCGGGATGACGAAGAACAGGCCGAGCAGGATGGTGTTCTGGTTGAACAGGGTGGCGAGTCCCGAGCGCAGCTCGGCGATGCCGAACAGCCGCAGCCGGACCAGCGGGGTGCGCCCGTCCGCCTCCCGGCGGCGCTCCTGGAGGACGAACAGCCAGAGCAGCACCCCGCCGAGGGCGACCGCGAACAGGGTGGGCGCGAAGCCGAGCACGGTGAACGGCGGGTTGCGCGGCTCCACCCATCCCCAGGTGCCGGACTGCAGCACGGCGAGCACGATCACGGCGAGTCCGGCTGCCGAGAGCACCGCGCCGAGCACGTCCAGCTGCACCCGCTGCCGGCGCGGCCCGCCGATCGGGATCCACCGGTGCAGGCAGAGGATCGCCACCACCAGGACCACCTCGCCGGCGAACACCAGCCGCCAGGTGAGGTACGTGGTGACCCAGCCGCCCAGCAGCGGGCCGACCGCGATGCCGGCGCCCGCCAGACCGCCGATCACGCCGTAGGCGATGGCGCGCTCGCGGTCCCGGTAGGCGCCGGCGACCAGGGCGGCCAGGGCGGGCAGCACCAGGGCGGCGCCGAGGCCCTCGATCACCGACCAGCCGAGGGCCAGCACCCACACGGTGGGTGCCACGGCGGTCAGGCCGGAGCCCACGGCGTAGACCATCAGGCCGGCGATGAAGGTGCGGCGCCGGCCGAACATGTCGCCGATCTTGCCGCCGGTGAGCATGAAGGCGGCCATCACCAGCGTGTACAGGGTGATCACGGCCTGGATGGCGGTGACCTCGGTGTCGAAGTCCTCGACCAGCTGACTGATCGACACGTTCATCACCGACGCGTCCAGCACCATCAGGAACTGGGCGGTGCCGAGGACGATCAGCGCCTTCCACCGGTCCACGTCGCCTCCTGCCGGGCGGGCCCGTTCCCCGGGCGGCCGGTCGTCAGCCGGCCTCGGTCTCGATCGCCTCCAGGGCGGCGATGACGTCCTGGACCGGGATGCGGCCGCTGGCCACCACCTGGGCGCCGCCGCGGCGCAGCGCGGAGGCGAACGGCGCGGCCCAGAGGTTCTCGTACAGGATGATGCCGGCCGAGTTGCCGGGTTCCAGGACGGCGGCGACCTCGGCCAGGTCGTCGTCGTCGAGCAGGCCGGAGGAGGCGCCCTCGAAGACGGCGAGGTCGAGCTCCCCGTCGCCGGTCAGGTCGGCGAGTTCGATGCCGACCACCGAGCCGTCCAGCTCCTTCTTGACGAAGGTCAGGTCGAGGATGCGGATGATGCCGCGGTCGACCAGGTCGAGCAGGATCGGCAGGCCCTCGCCGGTCATCTTGCTGCCCGGGAACTCGACCACGAGGTAGTCGATCGGGCCGATGTCGTTGAATTCGTCGCTCACGTCGGCTCCTTGGTCGGTTGGGCCGGATGCCGCGAACGTAGCCCGGCGGCCGGCGGCCGGGGATCACTCGCTCCGGGTGATCCCCGGCCACGGGGACCGGCGGGACGGTGGTCGGGATCCACCGGGATCGATCGGGATCGATCGGGACCGGTTCGACGGCGTCGGGAGGCTGCGCGTGCGGTGGAGGTCTCCGGGGGACAGAGCGTCGGGGGTCCGCCGCACCCGGCGTGCGGGGTTGCTGGCGACCCTCCGCGCCCTGCTGACCACGGCCGGCCTGCTGACCGGGTACTACCTGCTGCCGATCGACCGGCCGTTCACCCCGCTGACCTTCGTCGGGCTGGGTCTCGGGCTGGTCGGCGTCATCCTGCTGCTGGTCTGGCAGACTCGGGCGATCATGCTGTCCGATCACCCCCGGCTGCGTGCGGCGGAGGCGCTCAGCTCGACGGCGACGCTCTTCCTGCTGCTGTTCTCGACGGTGTACTTCCTGATGGAGCGGACCGACCCGGGCAGCTTCAGCGAGCCGCTGTCGCGCACGGACGCGCTGTACTTCACGGTCACCGTGTTCAGCACGGTGGGCTTCGGTGACATCACGGCCAAGACCGAGGTGGCGCGCGTACTGACGATGGGCCAGATGGTCGGGGACCTGCTGCTGATCGGCGTGGCGGCCCGGATCGTGGTGGCGGCGATGCAGCGGGGCCTGGAGCGCAAGGGCCGGGAGCGGCCGTGACGGCGCCGGCGGACCCCTCACCCCGGTCGGGTGATGCCCCGGGGCCCGCCGGTGCGCAGGATGGCGACCAGGCGGTTGCCGAAACCCGCGGTCCGAGGTGCCTGCTCATGCGCTACGAGATCCGTGTCGCCGGGACGATGTCGGAGACGCTGCTCAAGGGGGCCTTCCCCGAGCTGGAGAGCTTCGTCGTCGCCCGGCAGACCCTGCTGCTCGGGCGGATCGTCGACGACGCGCACCTGTACGGCCTGCTGGCCCGCTTCCAGTCGCTCGGCCTCCGGGTGACCGAACTCCGGCAGCTGCCCGACTGACCCACCCCGCCGCCCTCGTCGAGGAGGCCTCGCATGACCACTCCGACCGGACCCCCGCTCCGACCTCCGACCGGACCGACGGACCCGCAGGACCTGCTCACGGGCCTCGGACGCTCCTGGCTGTGGCCGCTCGGCTTCGGCCTGCTCACCCTGGTGGCCGGCGTGATCATGCTGAGCTGGCCCGAGGAGACCGTGCAGGTGGTCGGGATCATCATCGGCCTGCAACTGCTGGTGGCGGGCGTGGCCCGCTTCGTCACCGCCTTCACCCACGACGACGCCCACCTCGGCAGCCGGATCCTGTACGTGATCCTGGCGCTGCTGGCGATCGTGGCGGGTGTGCTGTGCCTGCGGCACCAGTTGCAGGCGGTGGGGTTCATCGCCCTGATCGTCGGGCTGTACTGGCTGATCTCCGGGGTGGTGACCGTGTTCGTGGCGGTCTCCCACCGGGACCTCCCGGGGCGCGGGCTGGCGATCTTCTTCGGCCTGCTGGGGATCGTGGCCGGCGTGGTGGTCCTCGCCTACCCGGTCGAGTCCGCCATCGCCCTGGCCCGCCTGCTCGGTCTCTGGCTGCTGGTCCTCGGCATCTTCGAGGCGGGCATCGCCATCGCCCTCCGCGACGCGGCCCGGCATTGAGAGAACCCACGACGGCCGCGCCGTCCGTTCAGTGGTGCAGTGCGGCCTTGGCGGCGATGATCACCAGCCCCAGCACCAGGTTCACCAATCCCTCCGTCGCCGCCTGCCCCCGGCTGGCCCCCGACTTGACCGCCCCGATCAGCGCCCAGGTCACCTGCTGCGCCACGGCCACCGACAGGGCCAGCCAGGTGGCGCCCTCCAGGCCGAGTCCGAGCAGCGGGCTGACCACCACCGCGAGGGCGGGGAACAGCGAGGCCTCGACGATGGACCACTCGTGCGCGGCGACGTACCGGACCTCCCGCCGGTTCAGCTGCTGCCCGATCTGCCGGTTTCCGGCCAGGTGGGCGTACACGTGGGCGGCCCAGAACACCAGCCCGGTGACCACCAGCATCACCGCGAGCTGCAGCCGCGGGAACCCCCCGGTGCTGCCCGCCGTGGCCACCACCGAGGCGGCGAGCAGCGAGCCGTAGACGGCGCCGCCGTAGTCCGTGTGGGACGGCCGGTGGAGCCGGCGGGAGCCCGATCCGGGGGTGGGACCGGCGGCGGGTTCCGGGGAGCTGTTCACCCGTCCACCATAGGAGCGGGCCCCGGGAGGGGCCGTCGGAGCGAGGGCCGCCCGGGTGACGCCTTGGGCGGTTTTGCGCCGTTTGCCCGGATTGATGCGCCAGCATCTCAGGAGGCCGGGTGCGGCGGTCCTGCCGCCCCGGGCACGGAGGTGACGATGCGTATCCTGCTGATCGCGAGCGCGTTCAACAGTCTGAGCCAGCGGGTCTTCGCCGAGCTGCGGGACCGTGGCCACACGCTCGACGTCCACCTCGGGACCGCCGAGGCCTCCCTGCTGGCGGCGATCCGCTCCGGCCGGCCCGACCTGATCGTGGCCCCGATGCTGCGCAGCGCCGTCCCGCGGTCCGTCTGGTCGGCGCACACCTGTCTGGTGCTGCACCCGGGCCCGCCCGGCGACCGCGGCCCGTCCGCGCTGGACTGGGCGGTCCACGAGGGCGCCACCCGCTGGGGCGTGACCGTGCTGCAGGCCGAGGAGGAGATGGACGCCGGCCCGGTCTGGGCGCACGCGGAGTGCGAGTTGCCCCCGGCGGGCAAGAGCGGGCTGTACCGGGGCGAGGTCTCCGACGCGGCGGTGGCGGCGCTGCTGGTGGCGGTGGACCGGTTCGTCGGCGGGGACGTGCGTCCCCAGCCGCAGCACGGCCCGCGCTGGCGGCCGACCGGCCGCACCCGGCCGTACCTGGATCAGGCGGTGCGCCGGATCGACTGGCGGCGCGACACCACCGAGCGGGTGCTGCGCAGCCTGCGGGCGGCGGACTCCCGGCCGGGGGTGCTGGACGAGCTGCTGGGCCGGGAGTTCTTCCTGCACGGCGGCCACCCGGAGGACGAGCTGCGTGGCGAGCCGGGCGAGCTGCTGGCCACCCGGGCCGGCGCGGTCTGCCGGGCGACCGTGGACGGCGCGGTGTGGATCCCCGAGCTGCGGCCGCGCCGCACCCCGGGCGGGCCGGCGACCTTCAAGCTGCCGGCGGCCGCGGCCCTGGCCGCCCACCTGCCCGAGGGGCCCCGGCTGCCGGAGGCGCCGGTCCCGCTGGCGCTGCCGGCCGCCCGGCGGACCTGGAGCGACATCTCCTACCGGGAGGACGGCGAGGTCGGCTTCCTCCGGTTCGCCTTCCCGTCCGGCGCGATGGGCACCGAGCACTGCCGGCGGCTGCTGGCCGCGTACCGGCACGCCTGCACCCGGCCGACCTCGGTGCTGGTGCTGGGCGGCGGCCGGGACTTCTTCTCCAACGGCATCCACCTCAACCTGATCGAGGCGGCGCCGGACCCGGCCGAGGAGTCCTGGTCGAACATCATCGCCATGGACGACCTGGTCGGCCAGGTGCTCACCAGCACCGACCGCCTGGTGGTGGCCGCCCTCGGCGGCAACGCGGCGGCCGGCGGCACCATGCTCGCCCTGGCCGCCGACGAGGTGTGGTGCCGTCAGGGCGTGCTGCTCAACCCGCACTACCGACTGATGGGCCTGTACGGGTCGGAGTACTGGACGTACAGCCTGCCGCGCCGGGTGGGCGAGGCCGCGGCGGCCCGGCTGACCGGCTCGGCACTGCCGGTCAGCTGTGCGTCGGCGCGCCGGATCGGCCTGGTGGACCGGGTGCTGGCCGTCCCGCCGTCCCGGTTCGACGAGGAGACCGCCCGGTTCGCCCGGCTGCTGGCGGCCTCGCCGCGGCTGGGCGAGCGGATCGCCGAGAAGAAGGCCGCACGGGAGCGGGACGAGGGCGCCAAGCCGCTGGACGCGTACCGGGCGGACGAGCTGGCCCGGATGCACCGGACGTTCTTCGACCCCCGGGAGCCCTACCACGCGCTGCGCCGGGCGTTCGTGCGCAAGGAGCCGCTCTCCGGACGCCCGGCCCAGCTGGCCGACTGAGCGGGCCCGACCCGGGACGTCCCGGGCCGCCCGTTCCCCGGTTCGGACCTCCCGGCGGTCGCGTCGGGCGCCGGGCTGCTACGAATCAGAGGAGTCCGTTCCGAGCGGTCTCGTCCCGTTTTCGAGGAGGCATCCTCATGGGTGCTGCAACAACCACCGCCGCCGCAGGCGGACCCACGGGCGGCGAGGAGTCGCCGCCGGTCCACATTCTGTGGATCAACGCCGGACTGAGCTGTGACGGCGACTCGGTCTCGCTGACCGCCGCGATGCAGCCCAGCATCGAGGAGATCGTCACCGGCGCCCTCCCCGGACTGCCGAAGGTCGCCGTCCACTGGCCGCTGATCGACTTCGAGTGCGGGCCCGTCCAGGGCGCCGACAACTTCGTCGAGTGGTTCTTCAAGGCCGACCGCGGCGAGCTCGAACCGTTCGTGCTGGTCGTCGAGGGCTCCATCCCGAACGAGAAGATCAAGGAGGAGGGCTACTGGTGCGGGTTCGGCGACGACCCCGCGACCGGACAGCCCGTCACCACCAGCGAGTGGCTGGACCGGCTGGCCCCGAAGGCCACCGCCGTGGTGGCCATCGGCACCTGCGCCACCTACGGCGGCATCCACGCCATGGCGGGCAACCCGACCGGCGCCATGGGCGTCCCGGACTACCTGGGCTGGGACTGGAAGTCCAAGGCCGGCCTGCCGGTGGTCTGCGTGCCCGGCTGTCCCATCCAGCCGGACAACTTCGCCGAGACCCTCACCTACCTGCTGTACCAGCTGGCGGGTTCGGCGCCGATGATCCCGCTGGACGACAAGCTCCGCCCGACCTGGTTGTTCGGCGCCACCGTGCACGAGGGGTGCGACCGCGGCGGCTACTACGAGCAGGGCCAGTTCGCCACCGAGTACGGCACCCCCGAGTGCCTGGTGAAGCTGGGCTGCTGGGGTCCTGTCGTCAAGTGCAACGTCCCCAAGCGGGGCTGGATCAACGGCGTCGGCGGCTGCCCGAACGTCGGCGGCGTCTGCATCGCCTGCACGATGCCCGGCTTCCCCGACAAGTTCATGCCGTTCATGGACCCGCCACCCGGCTCGCACGTCTCGGCCTCCGCCAGCTCGGCGTACGGCAGTGCGATCCGCCGGCTGCGCGCGCTCACCCTGCACACGGTGGACAAGGAACCCAAGTGGCGCCACACCGGGCGCCGGCTGACGACCGGTTACCGGCCGCCCAGGTGAGCCCCGGGGCCGCACGCCGCCGGCGTGCGGCCCTCGGCCCGCCCACCCCGATCCCGCACCTCAGAAGGGCACGACACACACGATGGCGACACCGACGACGAAGGCGGCCGGCGACGGAAGCGGCCTGGTGGAGATGTCCTGGGACCCGATCACCCGGATCGTGGGCAGCCTGGGCATCCACACGAAGATCGACTTCAAGCAGAAGAAGGTCGCGGAGTGCTACAGCACCTCCTCGGTCTTCCGCGGCTACAGCGTCTTCATGCGCGGCAAGGACCCGCGCGACGCGCACTTCATCACCAGCCGGATCTGCGGCATCTGCGGCGACAACCACGCCACCTGCTCGGTCTACACGCAGAACATGGCCTACGGCGTGAAGCCGCCGCACCTGGGCGAGTGGATCATCAACCTCGGCGAGGCCGCCGAGTACATGTTCGACCACAACATCTTCCAGGAGAACCTGGTCGGGGTCGACTACTGCGAGAAGATGGTCCGCGAGACCAACCCGGGCGTGCTGGAGCAGGCCGAGCGCACCGAGGCGCCGCACGCCGCCGACCACGGGTACCGGACCATCGCCGACATCATGCGCTCGCTCAACCCCATCGAGGGCGAGTTCTACCGCGAGGCGCTCCAGGTCAGCCGCTACACCCGCGAGATGTTCTGCCTGATGGAGGGCCGCCACGTGCACCCCTCCACGCTCTACCCGGGCGGCGTCGGCACGGTGGCCTCGGTGCAGCTGTTCACCGACTACCTGACCCGGCTGATGCGGTACGTGGAGTTCATGAAGAAGGTCGTGCCGCTCCACGACGACCTCTTCGACTTCTTCTACCAGGCGATGCCCGGGTACGAGGAGGTCGGCCGCCGCCGGGTGCTGCTCGGCTGCTGGGGCAGCCTCAACGACCCCGACCACTGCGACTTCACCTACCGCAACATGACGGACTGGGGACGGAAGATGTTCGTCACCCCGGGCGTTGTGGTGGACGGCAAGCTGGTGACCAACGACCTCACCCAGATCAACCTGGGCATCCGGATCCTGCTCGGCAGCTCCTACTACCAGGACTGGGAGGGGCAGGGGCTCTTCGTCACCCACGACCCGCTGGGCAACCCGGTCGACCCGCGGCACCCGTGGAACCAGCACACCATCCCGCAGCCGCAGAAGCGGAACTTCGACGACAAGTACAGCTGGGTGATGTCCCCGCGCTGGTTCGACGGCAAGGACCACCTCGCGCTGGACACCGGCGGCGGCCCGATCGCCCGGCTGTGGTCCACCGCGCTGTCCGGGCTGGTCGACATCGGCTACATCAAGGCCACCGGCCACAGCGTCCAGATCAACCTGCCCCGCTCGATGACCAAGCCCGAGGTCAGCTTCGAGTGGAAGATCCCGCAGTGGAGCAACGCCATCGAGCGCAACCGCGCCCGCACCTACTTCCAGGCGTACGCGGCCGCCGCGGCCCTGCACTTCGCCGAGAAGGCGCTGGAGGAGGTCCGCGCCGGACGCACCCAGACCTGGGAGAAGTTCGAGGTGCCGGACGAGTCGATCGGCTGCGGCTTCACCGAGGCGGTCCGCGGCGTCCTCTCGCACCACATGGTGATCCGCGACGGCAAGATCGCCAACTACCACCCGTACCCGCCGACCCCGTGGAACGCCAGCGTCCGGGACAGCTACGGCACCCCCGGCCCGTACGAGGACGCGGTGCAGAACACCCCGATCTTCGAGGAGAACTCCCCGGAGAACTTCAAGGGCATCGACATCATGCGCGCGGTGCGCAGCTTCGACCCGTGCCTGCCCTGCGGCGTGCACATGTACGTCGGCGGCGGGAAGACCGTCCAGAAGATGCACGTCCCCACCGGGCTGAGCGGGCTGGGCGGATGAGCGCCGAGCAGACCGGGGTACGGCTGCAGGCGGTGCTGGACCGGCTGGCGGGCGAGGACGAGACCTCGGCCCGGGCGGCCGAGGAGCTGGTCCGCGAGCTGATGGCGTTCTACGGCGAGGGGTTGGCCCGGATCGTCGAGCTGCTGCCGGCGCGGGCGCTGGAGCCGCTGCTCGCCGACCCGGCCGCGGCCGGGCTGCTGGCGCTGCACGACCTGCACCCCGAGCCGGTCGGCGTGCGGATCGACCGGGCGCTGGCGGCCGTCCCGGCGTACCCGGCCGAGGTGCTGGGGTTCGAGCCGGCGACCGGGCGGCTGCGGCTGCGCCGGGCGTTGGGCGGCGGGTCCTGCGGCTGCGGCGGCGGCGAGCAGGCCGCGCGGGAGGCGATCGAGGACTCCCTCGGCTGCTTCGCGCCGGAGGTGTCCGAGGTGGAGCTGGCCAAGGCGCCGGCGCTGCTGCAGATCGGTGTCCGCCCGGCCGTGGCGGAGGTCCGATGAGCGCCCGCGGCACCGCCCGGCCGGGCACGGCGCTGCTGCGCCGGCTGCGCGAGCCCGCTCCCCCGCAGCCGGAGCGCTGCGAGTTCTGCGGCCGCGAACTCCCGCACGAGCACCGGCACCTGGTGGACACCGAGGAGCGGGCGCTGACCTGCACCTGCACCGCCTGCGCGCTGCTGTTCGAGCAGCCGGGCGCGGCCGGCGGCCGCTACCGCGGGGTGCCCGCCCGGTACCTGACCGACCCGGGGCACGCCCTGGACGAGGCGGCCTGGACGGCGCTGCGGATCCCGGTCAGCACGGTGTTCCTGTTCCGCAACGCGGTGCTGGAGCGGCTGGTGGCGCTCTACCCGAGCCCGGCCGGGGCCACCGAGAGCGAGGTGGACGAGGCCGTCTGGGCCGAGGCGCTGGCCGGCACCCGGCTGGCCGGGCTGCTGGAGCCGGACGTGGAGGCGCTGCTGCTGCGGCGCGAGGCCGGCCGGATCGACTGCCACCTGGTGCCGATCGACGTCTGCTACGAGCTGGTGGGCCGGATGCGGCTGCGCTGGCACGGCTTCGACGGCGGCTCCGAGGCCCGCGCCGAGCTGGACGCCTTCTTCGCCCGGGTCGCCGAGCGGTCCCGGCCGGTCCGCGAGGAGGTGCGGGCGTGAGCGGACTGTCCTTCGCCTGCACCGGCGTCCGGGCCGATCCGTACGCGGCCGGGCCGACCCTGGTGTTCCGGCTGCGGATCACCGCCGCGGCCGGCGAGCGGGTGCACGCGCTGGCGCTCCGCTGCCAGCTGCGGATCGAGCCGGCCCGGCGCGGCTACAGCGAGGCCGAGGGCGGCCGGCTGGTCGACCTGTTCGGCGAGCGCTCGCGCTGGTCGGGCACGCTCAACCCGATCCAGTTCGCCCAGGTGTCGCTGATGGTCCCCGGCTTCACCGGGGAGACCGAGGCCGACCTGGTGGTGCCCTGCAGCTACGACCTGGACCTCGCCGCCGGCCGCTACCTGCGGGCCCTGGAGGACGGGCAGGCGCCGCTGCTGCTGCTGTTCTCCGGCACGGCGTTCACCGGCCCCGGCGGCTTCCAGGTCGCGCCGGTGGCCTGGGACAGGGAGACCTCGGTGGCGCTGCCGGTCGGGGTCTGGCAGGACATGATCGAGCAGCACTTCCCGGGCTGCGGCTGGCTGCGGCTGCCCGCCGACCTGATGGACGCGCTGCTCGCCTACCGCTCCCGCCGCGCCCTCCCCACCTGGGAGGCCACGGTCCGGGAGCTCCTGGACGCCGCCGGAGCCCCGGCGGCGCTGGCCACGGCTGGGGAGGCAGTGCCATGACCGACCTCACCGAGCGCGCGGACACCCGGTTCGCAGCCGCCCGGCAGATCGCCGACGCGGTCCTGTTCGAGGGGTACGTGCTCTACCCGTACCGGGCCTCGGCGGCCAAGAACCGGCTGCGCTGGCAGTTCGGGGTGCTGGTGCCGCCGGCGTTCGGCCGGGACCGCGGCGAGCACGCGCACCAGCGCACCGAGTGCCTGATGGAACCCCGCGAGGGGGCCGAACTCTCCCTGGAGCTGCGGTTCCTGCGGGCACAGCGGCGGACCGTCCAGCAGGCCGACGCGCACGGCGGGTTCGCCACCGTGGACGAGCTGGACCTGGCCGACCGGGTGCTGGTCCCCTGGGACGAGGGCGTCGAGGAGCGGGTGAGCCTGACCGTCCCGGTGGCGGACCTGGCCGCGGGCGTGACGTACCCCTTCCTGCTGCCGGCCGAGGACGACGAGGAGCCGGTGTACGACGGCGACCGGCTGGTGGGCCGGATGCTGCGGCGCTGCGAGGAGGTGGACGGGGTGCTGCGGCTGTCCACGGCCGACCTCGCCGGCCCGTACGCGGCGCTGCGGCTGACGGCGGTGGTGGAGAACACCTCCGACTGGACGCCGCGGGCCGGCGACGGGCGGGACCAGGCGCTGCCGCGCTCGCTGGTCTCCGCGCACCTGCTGCTGGGACTGGACCGCGGCGGGTTCCTGTCCTCGGTCGACCCGCCGGAGTGGGCCAGGGCGGCGGCGGCCGGCTGCCACAACGAGCACACCTGGCCGGTGCTGGCGGGCCCGCCCGGCAGCAGCGACGTGGTGCTGTCCTCGCCGATCATCCTGGAGGACCATCCGCACGTGGCCCCGGAGAGTCCGGGGGCGCTGTACGACGCCACCGAGATCGACGAGATCCTGGCGCTGCGCACGGCGGCCCTGACCGACCGTGAGAAGCGCGAGGCCCGGGGCACCGACGAGCGGGCCGGGGCGGTGATCGACCTGGCCGACTCGATGCCGGCGGAGGTGCTGGAGCGGCTGCACGGCGCCGTCCGGTCGCTGCGCGAGGTCACCGATCCGGCGGCGGCCGCCGAGCCGCTGAGCCCGCAGACCCCCTGGTGGAACCCGGCCGCGGACCGCTCGGTGGACCCGGACCTGGACAGCGTGCTGGTGGACGGCCGTCCGGTCGCCGCGGGCAGCCGGGTGCTGCTCAAGCCGGGCCGGCGCCGTACCGACGCGCAGGACCTGTTCCTGCACGGGCGGACGGCCCTGGTGGAGGCGGTGCTGCACGACGTGGACGGTTCGGTGCACTTGGCGGTGACGGTGGAGGACGACCCGGGCGCGGACCTGTGGCGGGCCCAGGGCCGCTTCCGGTACTTCCAGCCGGACGAGGTCGCCCTGCTGGAGGAGGCGTGAACGGGGCCGGTGGGGCCGCCGCCGGGACGCCCGGTCGGGTGCTCGTCGCCGGGGTCGGCAACGTGTTCCTCGGCGACGACGGGTTCGGCGTGGAGGCGGTCCGGCGGCTGTCGGCATCGGCGGCGGAGTTGCCGGCCGGGGTGGAGGTGGTGGACTTCGGGGTCCGCGGCGTCCACCTGGCGTACCAACTCCTCGACGGGTACCGGACCCTGGTGCTGGTGGACGCCACGCAGCGCGGCGGCGAACCCGGGACGGTGTACCTGATCGAGGCCGCGGCCGGGCCGGTGGAGGCGGCGGAGGCGGCCCTGCTGGACGGGCACCGGATGGGTCCGGACGCGGTGCTCGCCCTGCTGGGGACGCTGAGCGCCGGCACGGACGGCACCCCGCCCGGGCGGGTGCTGGTGGTCGGCTGCGAGCCCGCGTCCCTGGAGGAGGGGATGGGCCTGAGCGCGCCGGTTCAGGCGGCGGTCGACGAGGCGGTGGGGGTGATCCTGCGCGTCCTGCGCGAGGAGCAGGAGGAGGAGCGGGCGAAGGCCCGCCCGGTGGAGAGAGAGGCGTCACCATGCTGAAGGTCCTGTTCGGCGGAGCCCTCGGGGCGCTGTTCGCCGCCGTCGTCTGGCAGACCCTGCCGGACCTCAGGCGTTACCTGCGCATCCTGCGGATGTGAGGGGCGCGCTGCTGCGAATGGCTTAAGCCATGGGCGCGGCGGCGGCGCGGCTTCGGGCCGTCGCCGCCGCCGCGCCCTGTAATGGAGCGCGCCGTCCCGCCGGGCCGGCCGAGCGCCCGACTGCCGGAAAACGAGGCCGATGCACGAGATGTCGATCGCGGCCGCGGTCGTGGACCAGGTGGCCCAGGCGGCGCGCGTCCACGGGGCGCGGGGGGTGCGGACGGTGCGGATCCAGGTCGGCGAGCTGGCCGGGGTGGTGCCCGACGCCCTCGACTTCTGCTTCGAACTCGCCTGCACCGGAACGGTGGTGTCCGGCGCCGAGCTGGTCGCCGAGCCGGTGGCCGCGCGCGCCCGGTGCACCCCGTGCACCGTCGAGTGGGCCGTCGGCATGCCACCGGACCTGGGCTGCCCGCAGTGCGGCGGTGCCCGGGTCGAGCTGCTGAGCGGCCGTGAACTGCAGATCCTCGGGGTGGAGTGGGCCGACGGCCCGGTGAACACCCCGGCCGATCAGGAAGGCTGAGCCCCGATGTGCCGAATGGCCGATCTCCAGCAGGCCGTACTGGCCCGGAACGACGACAGCGCCCGGGAGTTGCGGGCGGCGCTGGCCGCGCGCGGGACGGTCGCCGTCAACCTGCTCTCCAGCCCCGGCAGCGGCAAGACGGCGCTGCTGGAGGCCGAGCTCCGGCTGGCCGGGGAGCGCGGGGTACCGGTGGCGGCGCTCACCGCCGACCTTGCGACCGAGAACGACGCCGTCCGCCTGGCGCGGTCCGGGGCCCTGGTCAAGCAGGTGCTCACCGACGGGCTGTGCCACCTGGAGGCGGTGATGCTGCGCGGGCACCTGGCCGGGTGGCTGCCGCCGGAGACCCGGCTGCTGTTCGTGGAGAACGTCGGCAACCTGGTCTGCCCGGCCTCCTACGACCTGGGCGAGTCGCTGCGGGTGGTGCTGGCCTCGGTCACCGAGGGCGAGGACAAGCCGCTGAAGTACCCCACGGCCTTCGGGCTGGCGCAGCTGGTGGTGGTCACCAAGACCGACATCGCGGCGGCGGTGGACTTCGACGAGAAGGCGTTCCTGGGCAACGTGGCCCGGGTGAACCCCGGGGTGGAGGTGGTGTTCACCTCGGCGAAGACCGGGCAGGGAGTGGGCACCCTGCTGGACCGGGCGACGGCGCTGCTGGAGGGCGCCGAGGCGCACCGGCCGGTGATGGCGGCGGCACCGGTCAGCGGGCACGGCCACAGCCATGACCACGGGCACGACCACGGTCCGGGGCACGCCCACGACCATGACCACGGGCACCCGCACCCGCACCCGCACCCGCACGCACACCTGGACGCGCCGGCGGCGGACGCGTGGTGACCACCGGTCGGCTGACCCCGCCGCACCATCCGCAGCGGCGGCGGGTGGCCGTGCGGGGCGTGGTGCAGGGGGTCGGGTTCCGCCCGTTCGTCTACACGCTGGCGGCCGAACTCGGGCTGGCCGGGCACGTCACCAACACCGGCGAGGGTGTGCTGGCCGAGGTGGAGGGCCCGGTGGAGGCCGTGGAGGCCTTCTGCCGCCGGGTCGCCAGCGACGCTCCGCCACTGGCCGAGGTGGCCTCGGTGGCGCACGAGCCGATCGAGGTCACCGGAGCGGGCGGGTTCACCATCGTGCCCTCGCAGGCCGGGGGCCCGAGCCGCACCCTGATCCCGCCGGACACCGCCACCTGTGCCGACTGCCTCGCCGAGCTGGCCGACCCGGCCGACCGCCGGCACCGCCACCCGTTCATCACCTGCACCAACTGCGGGCCGCGGTTCACCATCGTCACCGGGCTGCCGTACGACCGGGCCGCGACCACCATGGCCGGCTTCCCGATGTGCCCGGACTGCGCCCGCGAGTACGCCGATCCGACCGACCGGCGGTTCCACGCCCAGCCCGTGGCCTGCCACGCCTGCGGGCCGCGGCTCACCCTGACCGTTCCGGGGCGGCCCGGGGCCGCGGGTGAGCAGGCGCTGGCCGGGGCGCGGCGGATGCTCGCCGAGGGCGCGGTCCTGGCGGTCAAGGGCGTCGGCGGCTACCACCTGGCCTGTGACGCCGCCGCGCCCGCGACGGTGGCGCTGCTGCGGCACCGCAAGCGGCGCGGCGACAAGCCGTTCGCGCTGATGGCCCGTGACCTGGACACCGTCCGGGAGCTGGTGGAGGTCGGCGCCGAGGAGCGGGAGCTGCTCGAAGGGCCGGTCCGTCCGATCGTGCTGCTGCGCCGCCGTCCGGGCCGCTCACCGTGGGCCGACGCGGTGGCCGGGTCCGTCGCGCCCGGCGGCCCGGACCTCGGCGTGATGCTGCCGTACACCCCGCTGCACACCCTGCTGCTGGGACTGCCGGGCGACCCGCCCGGGCCGGGGCTGCTGGTGATGACCAGCGCCAACCTCTCCGGCGAGCCGATCGTCACCGACGACGGCGAGGCGCTCACCCGGCTGGCGCCGCTGGTCGACGGATGGCTCACCCACGACCGGCCGATCCACGTGCCCTGCGACGACTCGGTGGCGCGGGCGGTGGACGGCGAGGTGCTGCTGCTGCGGCGCTCCCGCGGGTACGCGCCGCGGCCGGTCGAACTGCCCTGCCCGGTCCGGCCGGTGCTGGCCGTGGGCGGCGACCTGAAGAACGCGTTCGCGCTGGCCCGCGGCCGCCGGGCGTGGCTGTCCGGCCACATCGGCGACATGGACGACCTGGCGACTCTGCGCGCCTTCGAGCGGGCGGTGGACCAGCTCGGGGCGGTCACCGGCGTCGAGCCGCAGCTGCTGGCCGCCGACCGGCACCCCGGCTACCGGTCCGGCCAGACCGCCCGGCGGATGGCCGGCGACCGGCCGCTGGTCCGGGTCCAGCACCACCACGCGCACGTCGCCGCCGCGATGGCCGAGCACGGCCTGGACGCCGGGCAGCGCGTCATCGGGGTGGCGTTCGACGGCACCGGGTACGGCGAGGACGGCGCGATCTGGGGCGGCGAGCTGCTGGTGGCCGGCTACGACGGCTTCGAGCGGTTCGCGCACCTGCGGTACGTGCCGCTGCCCGGCGGGGACGCCGCGGTGACCCGGCCGTACCGGACCGCACTGGCCCACCTGCGGGCCGCCGCCCTGCCCTGGGAGGCCCGACTGCCCTGCGTGGACGCCTGCCCGGTGGAGGAGCGGCGGGTGCTCGGACGGCAGCTGGAGCGCGGCCTGAACTGCGTGCCGACCTCCAGCATGGGCCGCCTGTTCGACGCCGTCTCCTCGCTCCTCGGGGTCTGCCACCGGGTCGGCTACGAGGCGCAGGCGGCGATCGAGCTGGAGGCGCTGGCGGCGGGTGAGTCGTTCGAGGGCGGCGGCCCCGGCGGGTACGCCTTCGGGATCACCGACCGGGGGGCCGGTCAGCCGCTGCTCGCCGACCCCGCGCCGGTGCTCGCCGCGATCGTCGCCGACCTGCGGGCGGGCGCCCCCGCCGGGCTGGTCGCGGCACGGTTCCACGCCGCCGTGGCGGAGCTGGTGCGCCGGCTGTGCGGGCTGGCCCGCGAGCGGTACGGGCCGCTGCCGGCCGCGCTCACCGGGGGCGTGTTCGCCAACGCCGTCCTCGCCTCGGCCTGCGCCCGCCTGCTGCGGGCCGACGACTTCACCGTGCTTCGGCACCGCCGGGTCCCGCCGAACGACGGCGGCCTGGCACTCGGCCAGTTGATGGTGGCCGCTCGGACCACCACCGGAGAGGAGACATGACCATGTGCCTGGCGGTGCCCGGCAGGGTGATGGAGATCGAGGAACGGAACGGCACCCGGATGGCCGTCGTGGACTTCGGCGGGGTGGTGAAGGACGTCTGCCTGGAGTACCTGCCGGACCTGAGGGTCGGTGAGTACGCCATCGTGCACGTGGGGTTCGCGCTGCAGCGGCTGGACGAGGAGTCGGCCCGCAGGACGCTGGCGCTGTTCGAGGAACTCGGGCTGCTGCAGGAGGAGTTCGGGGACCCGTGGGAGGCGGCGGCCGGGTCGGGTGGCGAGGGCGGTTCCGGCTTCGGTGCCGGCTCCCGGGACGGCGAGGCAATCGTGGCGGAGGAGGGCGGACGGTGAAGTACCTGGAGGAGTTCCAGAATCCGGAGCTGGCCCGTGGGCTGCTCGAGGACATCCGGGCGCAGGTCACCCGCCCGTGGGCGCTGATGGAGGTCTGCGGCGGCCAGACGCACACCATCATCCGCCATGGGATCGACCAACTGCTGCCCGAGGGACTGGAGTTGATCCACGGTCCGGGCTGTCCGGTGTGTGTCACCCCGCTGGAGATGATCGACCGGGCGCTGGAGATCGCCTCCCGTCCCGGGGTGGTGTTCTGCTCGTTCGGCGACATGCTGCGGGTGCCGGGCAGCGACCGCGACCTGTTCCGGGTGCGCGGCGAGGGCGGCGACGTCCGGGTGGTGTACTCGCCGCTGGACGCGCTGCGGATCGCCCGGGAGAACCCGGACAAGGAGGTGGTGTTCTTCGGCATCGGCTTCGAGACCACCGCGCCGCCCAACGCGATGGCGGTGTACCAGGCGCAGAAGCAGCGGGTCCGGAACTTCAGCATGCTGGTCTCGCACGTCCGGGTGCCCCCGGCCATCGAGGCGATCATGGAGTCCCCCGACTGCCGGGTGCAGGCCTTCCTCGCCGCCGGCCACGTCTGCAGCGTGATGGGCACCGAGGAGTACCCGGTGCTGGCCGACCGGTACCGGGTGCCGATCGTCGTCACCGGCTTCGAACCGCTGGACATCCTGGAGGGCATCCGCCGCACGGTCCGCCAGCTGGAGCGCGGCGAGCACCGGGTGGAGAACGCCTACCCGCGGGCCGTCCGGCCGGAGGGCAACCCGGCGGCCCGGGACATGCTGGAGGACGTCTTCGAGGTCACCGACCGCGCCTGGCGGGGCATCGGGGTGATCCCGCGCAGCGGCTGGCGGCTCTCCGAGCGCTACCGCGACCACGACGCCGAGTACCGCTTCGACGTCCGCGGGATCACCACCCGCGAGCCCGCCCAGTGCCGCAGCGGGGAGGTGCTCCAGGGCCTGATCAAGCCGAACCAGTGCGAGGCCTTCGGCACCACCTGCACCCCGCGCACCCCGCTCGGGGCCACCATGGTCTCCAGCGAGGGCGCCTGTGCCGCGTACTACCTCTACCGGCGGCTCGGCACGCCGGCCGTACCGCTGGAGGCGAGCCCCGTTGCCTGACACCGACACCCTCTCCTCGGAGGTCCTCCCCGCGGACGCCCGTTCCCCGGAGGCCGGTGAGGCGCCCGACTTCTCCGGCTGGAGCTGCCCGCTGCCGCTGCGGGACCACCCGCGGGTGGTGATGGGCCACGGCGGCGGCGGGGCGATGTCCGCCGAGCTGGTGGAGAACGTCTTCGCGCCGGCCTTCGGCGGCCTGGTGCTGGCGGCGCTCGGCGACTCGGCGACCCTGCCGGTGGGCGGCGAGCGGATCGCCTTCTCCACCGACTCGTTCGTGGTGCGTCCGCTGTTCTTCCCGGGCGGCAGCATCGGCGACCTGGCGGTCAACGGCACCGTCAACGACCTGGCGATGAGCGGCGCCAGGCCGCTCTGGCTCTCCTGCGGGTTCATCCTGGAGGAGGGCGTGGAGATGTCCGTGGTCGGCCGGGTCGCGCAGGCGCTCGGCGCGGCGGCCCGGACGGCCGGGGTCGAGGTGGTCACCGGTGACACCAAGGTGGTCGAGGCCGGCCGCGGCGACGGGATCTACCTCAACACCGCCGGCATCGGGATCGTCCCGGACGGGGTGGACATCCGCCCGCAGCGGGCCAGGCCGGGCGACGTGGTGATCGTCAGCGGCGAGATCGGACTGCACGGCGTGGCCATCATGAGCGTCCGGGAGGGCCTGGAGTTCGGGGCCGCGGTGGAGAGCGACTGCGCGGCCCTGAACGGGCTGGTGGAGGCCATGCTCGCGGTCGCCCCCGATCTGCACGTGCTGCGCGACCCCACCCGGGGCGGGCTGGCGGCCGCGCTCAACGAGATCGCCGCGGCGGCCGGCGTCGGCGTGGTGGTCCAGGAGCGGCGGGTGCCGGTGCCGGACCAGGTCGCCAACGCCTGCGCGATCCTCGGGCTGGACCCGATGTACGTGGCCAACGAGGGCAAGCTGGTCGCCTTCGTGCCGCGTGAGCGGGCCGACGCGGTCCTCGCGGCGATGCGGGCCCACCCGCTGGGGGCGGCGGCCGCCGTCATCGGCGAGTGCGTCGGCGAGCACCCGGGGATGGTGGTGGCCCGGACGCCGCTGGGCGGCACCCGGGTGATCGACCTGCCGCTGGGCGAGCAGCTGCCGCGGATCTGCTGACCGCGGCCCGCCGCCACGCGCGGGATCCCTCGACCAGGGGGGATCCCGCGCATGGCGGCGAGTATCGCGCTACCGTCCCTCGGGCATGATCGAGACAGAGGGGTGGGGGACAGTGAGGGAGCCGCGGATGTTCGGGCCCAAGGAGCAGGCGGGCCGGGCCCGGCTGCTCGCGAGAGTGGCGCTCGGCTGCGGAGTCGTCGCGGTGCTGTTGCTCGCGGCGATGATCAGCCTGCGCGGGATCGGACTGGTGCTGGTCGGCCTGGTGGGTCTGGGCGTGGCCGCCGCCGGCGTGTGGTGGGCGCTCGCCTACCGCGGCGGGGTCCGGGTCCTGGGGTCGGCACTGGTCGTGGTGGCGCTCGGCCTGGTACTGGCGCTCTTCATCCAGAGCGGCCTCTGGGCGCCCGTCTCCGGCGCACTGCTGCTCTGGGGCTGCGCGATGGCCGCCTCGGACCGGGCGATGCGGCTGACCCGGCCCGTCCACGAGATGCTCGCCCGGACCGCCGAACCGGCCAAGCGGGCCGTGCTGCTGATGAACCCGCGCTCGGGCGGCGGCAAGGTCGGCAAGTTCGACCTGGTGGCCAAGGCCGAGCGGCTGGGCGCGCAGGTCATCCTGCTGGACGCCTCCACCCACCAGGACGTCGCCGCCCTCGCCCGGCAGGCCGTGGCCGACGGCGCCGACCTGCTGGGCGTCGCCGGCGGCGACGGCACCCAGGCGCTGGTGGCCGAGGTCGCCGCCGAGCACGACCTGCCGTTCCTGGTGATCTCCGCCGGCACCCGCAACCACTTCGCGATGGACCTCGGCCTGGACCGGGTCGACCCGTCCCGCTGCCTGGACGCCCTGGTGCACGGCGTCGACCTGCGGGTCGACCTCGGCACGGTGGCCGGCCGCTCCTTCGTCAACACGGTGTCCTTCGGGGCGTACGCCGAGATCGTGCAGTCCCCCGCCTACCGGGACGCCAAGGCCGGCACCGCCCTGGAGGCCCTGCCCGAGCTGCTGGCCGGTCAGGCCGGCGCCCGGATCAACGCGGTCGCCGACGGCATCAAGCTCAACCAGCCGCAGGCGCTGCTGGTCAGCAACAACCCGTACGACACCCGGGACCGGCTCGGCGGCGGGCGACGGCCCCGGCTGGACACCGGCCGGCTCGGGGTGCTCGGTCTGCGGGTCGAGGGGGCGGTGCAGGCGGCGGCGCTGGCGCTGGGCGGGCAGTCGGTGGGCGTCACCGCGCTGACCGCGCGGGAGGTGCTGGTGGCCTCGCCCGAGCCGCAGATCCCGGTGGCGGTGGACGGCGAGTCGCTGGTGCTGCCGGTGCCGGTGATCTGCACGCTGCGGCCCGGCGCGCTGCGGGTCCGGGTGCCGCGGGACCGGCCGGGGACGCCGCCGACCGGGCTGGTGCGGAACTGGCGGCTGCTCGGGGCGCTGGCGCTCAACCGGTAGGCGGGGGCCGGGGGGGGTGAGATTGCTCCCGGGCGGGGGATCGGGACGGGACGGAGGTGGGCTACCGACTGGTAGGCTCCCGGCCTCACCCCTGCGCCCCCGCGCCGCATGCGCACACCTCGGATCGGAAGACCTGGCCACCGGCATGATCGTCGACCGGGCGTCCACGGAGTTCCACGAGTTCTTCGAACGCCACCACGCCGAACTGGCGCGCCTCGCCCATCTGCTGACGGGCGAGGCCGACGCCGCCGACGACCTCGCGGCGGACGCCATGGTGGCGCTCTGGCACCGCTGGGACCGGGTCCGGCGCGCCGACCACCCGCTCGCCTACGCCCGCGGCGTGGTCGCCAACCTGGCCCGCGGCCGGATCCGCGGCGCGGTCCGCGAGCGCCGCCGGGTCCTGCTGTTCTGGTCGCACCGCTCCGAGCGCGCCGACGGCCCCGACGTGGCCGCCGTCCTGGACGTCCGGGACGCCCTGGCGCGGCTGCCGTTCCGCAAGCGGGCCTGCGTGGTGCTGCGGCATGCACTGGACCTCTCCGAGCGGGAGACCGCGCAGGCGCTGGGCGTCTCGGTCGGTACGGTGAAGAGCCAGACCTCCAAGGGGATGGCGGAACTGCAACGGCTGCTCGGCGCGCGGGCCGCCGACGAGCTGGTCGGGAGGAGGAGCTGATGGACGATCTGCGGGAGCGACTGAAGGCGGCGGCCGAATCCCACCGGCCCGACCGGGCGCGGATGCTGGCCCGGGTCGAGCGCGGGATGGCCGGCGGCCCGGCCGGGCGGAGCGACGGACGGGGCGGACGGGGCGGACGGGGCGACTGCAACGGGCGCGACGGGTGGCGGGCGGCACGGTCCGGGCCGCTGTCCTGGCCGCGGGTCGTGCTGGCGACGCTGGCCACCGCCGGCGTTCTGGTGGGCGGCGGGCTGGCGGTCGCCGGGATCGTCCAGGGGCCGGGGGCGGCCGCATCGCGACCCGGGACGCAGACGGGCCCGGCGGCGACCGGGTCACCGACGGCGGGCGGGTCACCGGCCGCGGGCGGGGGGAAGCAGTCCGGGGGAAACCGGATCGCGGACGGTCCGCTGTGGTCGGACGGCTCGGTGGATCCGCACAGCACGGCGTACTGGGCGCAGAGCAACCTCACCCTCAAGACCGGCGAGCAGCTCACCGCGCTGACGGTCGAGCTGAGAATCGCCCTCACCGGCGGGGTGCAGGACACCGGGCACTGGCAGACCCGGGCCGCCGAGGACTTCGACACCACCGTCCGCGAGGAGTCCGGCTTCCTGGTCTACCGCTGGACGCTCCGCCCGGGACGGACCGTACCGCCCGGTGAGCACATGTTCGCAGGCCAGTACAACCACGCTGCGGGCGGGCGCGACGCCAAGGACGACACGTACCGGATGGACACCGGATCCGCGGCGGTTTGGGGGGACTTCGCCCCGACCCGCTGAGACCGGCCGGCCATTGAGGGGTGGGTGAAGGAGGGGCGAGAGCTATCGGCCCGCGACGCTGCCCCCCCCCCCCCCCCCCCAAGGGCCGGTCGGTCTGCGCCTGCCGAGCTGGGGTCGGGGGCGCTTTCCGGCCGTTCTGCGGCGGCGCGGGGCGGGTGGTGGGGTCTCGTGCGTTGCGGGGAGGTTTCGGGAGGGCGGATCCGGGAGGGCCGCGGGGTTCCTGCCGCTGGTGACGGTGGTGACGCCGCCCGGCTGGTGCGGTGGGGGCACGTGGCCGAGAATGAGCGACGCTTTCGCAAGTTTCTGCAAGAGTTTGCAGCCTCTGAACCGACGACCGGAGGCAGTCGATGGGTGTGGTGTTGCGGGGTTCCCTTTCCAGGCGCGGCCGTTCCTGGGGGGCGGGGGTGCTCGTTGCGGCGGTGCTGACGGTCCTGCCGGCGGGGACGGCTGTGGCGGGGACGGGGAGTGCGGCCTTGCCGGTTCAGGCGGTGGGGGCTGTGCAGGCGGTGCGGGCCGTGACGTTCGAGGTCGCTGCGGACACCGCGTACGGGGAGACGGTGCTGGTGTCCGGCAGCACGGCGGAGCTGGGTGCCTGGGATCCGGAGCGGGCGGTGCCGCTGAGCACCTCGCCGGGAAGCTACCCGCGGTGGTCGGCGGAGGTGGCGCTGCCGCCCGGCGGGCAGATCCAGTACAAGTACCTGCGGCGGAGCCCCTCGGGCGCGATCGTGTGGGAATCGGTGCCGGACCGCTCGGCGTACCTCTCCCCCACCGGCGCGATCACGCTGGACGACCGCTGGAACGTGGCGGGCGGGCAGCCCGTCGTCACCGTCTTCAACGCCGCCGTCGACACCCGCTGGGGCCAGGAGGTGTACGTCACCGGGGATCTGGCGGAACTCGGGGGCTGGGACCCGGCGAAGGCCGTACGGCTGACCACCGGTGCGTTCGTCTACCCGGAGTGGACGGGGTTCGCGTCGCTGCCGCCGAACACGGCGGTCCGGTACAAGTACCTGACGAAGTCGGCGGACGGGGTGGTGACGTGGGAGGACGGACCTGATCGGACGGCGACCACGCCGCCGACGGGGACGTTCACGGTGCGGGACGCTTGGCGCTGAGGGCTCGCCGGGTGCGGGGGCTCGCCGAGTGCGTGGGGACGGCGGGACGGGGGTGGAGCGGTGGGAGGGTGCGGGTCGGGGGTGGTTTCTCGCGCAGTTCCCCCGCGCCCCTGAAAACTGAAAGGCTCGCCGAGTGCGCGCCGGATGGCTCGCCGGGTGCGTGGGGCGGCGGGTGTGTGTGTGGGGGGGTGGCTATTGGAGGCCGAGGGCGGCGCGGAGGCGGTTGCGGGTGGCGGCGGCGGCGCTTCGGGTGACGGCGTCGTCGGTGGCGAGGGCGTGTTCGAGGAGGGCGTCGGCCGCCTCCACCACGGCGGCGGGCATGGTGACCTCGCGGAGGCCGAGCAGGCGGGTGGCCGCCCGCTGGCCGGAGGAGGCGGCCTGGTCGTGGTCGGCCGGCGGGGGCGGTGCCGGCTGGTGGCGGGGGACCGGGCGGCCGACGGGCCGGGGCATTCCGTCGACGTCGAGGGGGTGGCGGGGCTCGTTGATGACGGTCATGCCTGGTGAACTCCGTTCGGTGCCGCCGGGTTACGCCGCACACCGTCCGTCCGGGGCGCGGGCTGCCTCCCGCGCGGGCCGTGCGCCGCCTCCGCGCCGTCCGTCCGCGCGTCAGGCGGGACCGGGAGCGTCCCGGCGATCACACTGGGTCCGCGAGAGGCGGCACGGTACGGCGGACGGGAGGACCCCGGTGCGGGCGGACGAGGTGGCGGACGTGGCCGTGGTGGGCGCGGGCGTGGCGGGCCTGGCGTGTGCCCTGGACTGCGTGGCCGGCGGCCTGCGGGTCCGGGTGCTGGAGGCGTCCGACGCGGTCGGCGGCCGGATGCGGACCGACGTGGTGGACGGCTTCCGGCTGGACCGCGGCTTCCAGGTGTTCAACACCGCCTACCCGCAGGTGCGTCGGCGGATCGACCTGCGCGCGCTGCGGTTGCGCCCCTTCACGCCCGGGTTCGTGCTGGCCGGCTCGCGGGGGCGGTACCGGTTCGCCGATCCGACCCGCCGGCCCGACCAGGCGGCCGACCTGCTGCCGGGCCGGCTGGCGCCGCTGCGGGACACCGTGGCGCTCGGCCTGTTCAGCGCCCGGGACATGGTGCTGCCCGCGGCCGTGCTGCGGCGCGGGCGGGACGTCCCCGCCGAGCGCTGGCTCCGGGACGCCGGGCTGTCGGAGGTGACGGTCGACCAGGTGCTGCGGCCGTTCCTGGCCGGGGTGTTCCTGGAGGACGGACTGGAGACCTCCAGCCGGATGTTCCACCTGGTGTGGCGCAGCATGCTGCGCGGCAGCCTGTGCCTGCCGGAGCGGGGCATCGGCGCCGTCCCGGAGCAGTTGGCGGAACGGCTGCCGGACGGGGCGGTCACGCTGGACGCGCGGGTCTCCGCGCTGACCCAGGACGGGGTGCGGCTGGCCGACGGTTCGGCGGTGCCCGCCCGGGCGGTGGTGGTGGCCACGGAGGCGGCCGCGGCCGCCCGGCTGCTGCCCGGCCTGCTGGTCCCGGCGCAGCGTACGGTGACCACCTTCTACCACGCGGCCCCTGCCAGCCCGCTGCGGGAACCGACGCTGCTGGTGGACTCGGACCGGCGGCTGCTCAACTCGGTGGTGCTGTCGGAGGTGGTGCCGGGCTGCTCGCCGGACGGCCGGGCGCTGGTGTCGACCTCGGTGCTGGGCTCGGGGGCCCAGGAGGCGCAGGTCCGGGCGCGGCTCGCCGAGCTGTACGGGGCCGGCACGGACGGCTGGGAGTGCCTGGCCGCGTACCGGATCCCGGGCGCGCTGCCGGCGATGCCCGCGCCCCATCCGCTGATCCGGACCTCCCGTCACTCCCCGGGCCGGTACGTCTGCGGGGACCACCGGGCCACCGGCTCGGTGCAGGGCGCGATGGCCTCGGGCACCCGGGCCGCGCGGGAGGTGCTGGCGGACATGGCGGCGAGTCGGCTGTAGGGGCTCAGGCCGGGCCGTCCAGGGTGAGGACGGCGTCGATCTCGGACAGCAGGGTCGGGGTGGGGACCAGCGCGGAGAGGAGGAAGTTCTCCGCCAGGATCTCCTCGGGGTGGTGGAGTCCGGTGGTGGCGTTGCGGCCGATCCGGTCGAGGTACTGCCACCACAGGCCGCTCCTGCGCGACATCGGGTACGTGAGCGGGCGGCCGTGGCCGTCGCTCGCCGCCGCCCAGCCGTCGGCCGTCTGCTCGATGGCGAGGAAGTGCCAGGCGCGGTAGTCGACGAGGCTGCCGCCGTCGTACGGCCGGTCGGCCAGCAGGACGGGCAGCAGGGCGCGCTCCTGCTCGGCGCCCGGTCCTCCGCCGTCGCCGTGGCGGTCGGTCACCTTGAGGGTGACGTAGACGTCCAGCTCGGGTGCGTCCGGGTGGGTGATCCTGAGGTCGGCCATGGTGGCGGGCGAGTCGGCCTCGGGCCAGGGGACGTCGGGCAGGGCGACGGCCCGTCCCGTCCGGGCGTAGCCGACGAGGGCGTAGAGCTCCTCGCGCAGGTTGGGGTTGTTCTTGCTGATCAGGTGGAACAGGGCGCGGACCAGCAGGTCGCGCAGGGCGACGGTGGTGCGGCGGGCCTGCGGTGGGTCGCCGCCGGTCGGGGGTCGCAGTGCGCCCGCCAGCTCGCCGGCGGGCAGCACGACGGTGTGCAGGTGGCGGGTGTGGGCGGTGCGGCCCTCCTCCCGGCCGGTGGTCTTCACCAGGTGGAGGGTCTCGGGCAGGAAGAAGGACCAGCCGGCCAGCAGGTGGTCGATCTCGGCGACCACCGTCCTGAGCGCCGCGGTCTCGGCGTCCTCCCAGGTCAGCACCTGGGAGGCGGCGTGTTCGAGGTACTGCTCCTCGGTGACGGCCGTGGCCTCGGTGGCCGAGCCCGTCCCGGCTCGCAGGTCGAGCCGGGCACGGCGGTCGAAGGGGCTCTGCTGGGCCACGAAGGCGTCACGGGAACCGAGCAGCCGGCGGCCGGTCGGCACCGAGGCCGCGTGGACGACGGAGCCGGCGATGACTCCGATCCGGGTGTCGTCCAAGGCCATTCCGGTAACCCCTTCAATCCGCGTTTCACCCGTTCAGGGCCATGCCAGGCACCCATGTCTACCAGTGGTCCGCACCCAAACAGAAGGGTCTTCACCCGATCGTGGCATGCACACGAATCAAACCTCCACGAGGAGCCCCAACCCCCTGACATGACGTTCCGTCGGGTCCGCGACCACCGGAGACCGGGGCCCCGGAAAACCCGGTGCCGTCGCCGTCCGGCCCGTCCTACACTCGCCACCGACCGCGCTCCGCCGTCCGGGCGGCGCGCTTCCGTGACCTGTGAGGGGAGACCGCCGTGCGCCACCGCACCGCTGTTGTCGTCCCCCGGGCGCGGTTCGAGGTGATCCTGGTGTCTCCGTCCGTCCGGTACCGGCTGCGCGCCCCGTACCGGATGACCGTGACGAGCACCTGACGTCCCGTCGGCCCGCAGCAGGGCCGCGCCCGCGCGGCCGAGCCGCCGCGCCGTCTCGTCCGGGAATCGCGCCGACCCGATTCCGGATCACCCGAAAGGCCACCGGCCGTGCGTACCGACCTGAACCGCCTGCCCGTCCCCGCCACCACCGCCGTCTCCGAGGTCCGCAACCTCGGCATCCTCGCCCATGTGGACGCGGGCAAGACCACCGTGACCGAGCGGATCCTGTTCCTCACCGGCGCCACCCACAAGCGCGGCGAGGTGCACGAGGGCACCACCGTCACCGACTTCGACCCGCAGGAGCGCGACCGCGGCATCACCATCTTCGCCGCCGCGGTGAGCTGCGCCTGGGACGGTCACCGGATCAACCTGATCGACACCCCGGGCCATGTGGACTTCGCCGACGAGGTGGAGCGCTCGCTGCGGGTGCTGGACGGCGCGGTCGCGGTGTTCGACGCGGTCGCCGGGGTGGAGCCGCAGAGCGAGTCGGTGTGGCGGCAGGCCGACCGGCACGGGGTCCCGCGGATCGCCTTCGTCAACAAGCTGGACCGGGCGGGGGCCGACCTGGACGCGGCGGTGGCCTCCATCCGCGAGCGGCTGCACCCGGTACCGCTGGCGGTGCAGTTGCCGATCGGCCGGGAGGAGGGCTTCACCGGCGTGGTGGACCTGCTCCGGATGCGGGCGCTGGTCTGGCCGGCCGGCGGCGGGGCCGCCGAGGACCTGCCGGTGCCGGAGGACCTGGTGGCGGAGGCGGGGCTGCGCCGGCGGCGGCTGGAGGAGGCCGTGGCCGAGCGGCATCCCGGGGCCCTGGAGGAGTTCTGCGAACGGTCCACGCTGTCCGCGGACACCCTCCGCGCGGCACTGCGCGAGCTCACCCGGACCGGTGAGGCCGTGGTCGTCCTGTGCGGCTCGGCCTACCGGAACCGGGGCATCGAGCCGCTGCTGGAGGCCGTGGTGGCCTACCTGCCCTCGCCGCTGGACGTGCCGCCGGTGCGCGGCACCCTGGACGGCGAGGAGCGGGAGCGGGCGGCCGACCCGGCCGGGCCGCTGGCCGCCCTGGTGTTCAAGGTGAACTCCACGGGCACCGGCCGGCTGACCTACCTGCGGGTCTACTCGGGGACGCTGCGCAAGGGCGACGCGGTGCTGGACGCCGGCGCGCGGCGGACCGAGCGGATCGCCCGGATCCTGCGGGTGCAGGCGGACCGGCACGAGGAGGTGGCGTCGGCGCGGGCCGGGGACATCGTCGCGGTGGTCGGGCCGAAGGCGGCCCGGGCGGGTGCCACCCTGTGCCCGCCCTCGGACCCGCTGGTGCTGGAGCCGCCGACCGTGGCCGAACCCGTGGTCACGGTGGCGGTCGAGGCCCGGCGGGCCACCGACACCGACCGGCTGGCGGCGGCGCTGGCCCGGCTGGTGGAGGAGGACCCGTCGCTGGTGGTGCGGACCGACCCGGAGACCGGGCAGACCGTGCTGTCGGGGATGGGCGAGCTGCACCTGGAGGTCGCGGTGGAGAAGATCCGCCGTGCCCAGGGGCTGGAGGTCGCGGTCGGCCGGCCGCAGGTCGCCTACCGGGAGACCGTCCTGCGCGGGGTGTCCGGGCTGGTCTACCGGCACGTCAAGCAGGACGGCGGCGCCGGCCAGTTCGCCCAGGTGGTGCTGGACGTCGCTCCGCTGGGGACGGCCGACGCGGGGGAGGGCGGGGCGGCGGCCGAGGGGTTCGTCTTCGCGTCCACCGTGGTCGGCGGCCGGGTGCCGAAGGAGTACGTCCAGGCCGTGGAGGCCGGCTGCCGGGACGCGCTGGCGGAGGGTCCGCTCGGCGGCCACCCGGTGACCGGGCTGCGGGTGACCCTCACCGACGGCGCCACCCACGCCAAGGACTCCTCGGACCTGGCGTTCCGGACGGCCGGGCGGCTCGCCCTCCGCGAGGCGCTGCGGGCCGCGTCCATGGCGGTGCTGGAGCCGGTGGTCGAGGTGACGGCCACCGTGCCCGAGGAGGCGGTCGGCGGGGTGCTGGGCGACCTGGCGGCCGGGCGCGGCCGGGTCAGCGGCCAGACCTCCCGCGGTGGTACGGCGGTGGTGACCGCCACCGTGCCGCTGGCCGAACTGTTCGGCTACGCGACGCGGCTGCGCAGCCGGACCCAGGGCCGGGGCACCTTCGCCTCCCGGCCCGCCGGGTACGCCCAGGCGCCGGCCGTACCGCAGCAGCGCTGACAGCGGCGGTCCCGCGGCGGCGCTGACGCCGGCGTGACGGCCGGGGCCCGCTCGTGACCCCACGAGCGGGCCCCGGCCCGAAGCCCGGTCTACGCCGGGCCGCGGCGGCCGACCAGCTTGCCGAGTTCCCAGAGCACCAGCAGGGTCAGCGCGGCCAGCACGGCCCACCCGAACTGCTGGACGGTCAGCTCGGTGGTGCCGAGCATCCGCCGGAACCCGTCCATCTGGGTGACCATCACCGCGAGGGCGAGCTCGGCGAGCGCGGCCCAGTTCATCTGCTTGCTGTCGAAGGTGGTCGGGGTGAGGACGGAGGCGGTCTCGCTGCGGCACTCGAAGGCGGCGACGATCAGGCAGAGCGCGAAGGCGGTGAAGGCGATCGAGCTGCCGGTCTCCACGCTGCCGTAGCGGTGCTCGCCCAGTTTGATCAGGCCAAGAAGCATCACCGAGAGGGCGAGGCCGGCCAGGCCGACGGTGAGGATCAGCGGCCTGGTCAGCACCGACTCGCCGCGCGGCCGCGGAGTGCGGCGCATCAGCCCGGGGCTCTCCTGGTCGAAGCCGAGCGCGAAGCCGAAGGGGGCGTTGACCACGAAGTGGATCCACAGCACCTGCGGCGGCGGGAAGGGCTCGCCGGCGGCGATGTCGAGGATGGTGGCGCCGAGGAAGGTGAGGACGAAGGTGACCAGCAGCAGCAGGACGAACCGGATGTACTTGGCCAGGTTGTCGTAGAGCTTCCGGCCCTCCTCCACCGCGAAGACGATGGTGGCGAAGTTGTCGTCGGAGAGGATCATGCGGCTGGCGTTCTTGGCCACGTCGGTGCCGCTGCCCATGGCGATGCCCATGTCGGCGGCCTTGATGGCGGGGGCGTCGTTGACGCCGTCCCCGGTCATCGCCACCACCTCGCCCTTCTTCTTGAGGGTGTTGGCGAGCAGCACCTTGTGCTCGGGCGCGACCCGGCCGACCACGCCGATCCGGTCGATCCGCTCCAGCTGCTCGCGCTCGCTGAGGGCGGCGAACTCGGCGCCGAGGACGGCCTCGCCGGGGATGCCGAGCTGCCGGGCGATGGCCTCGCCGGTGGTGACGTCGTCGCCGGTGACCATGCGGACCCTGATGTGGGCGGCCTGGGCGCTGGCGACGGCGGCCTTGGACTCGGCGCGCGGCGGGTCCACCATGCCGACCAGGCTGGTCATCCGCAGGTCGGTGACCAGGGCGAGCAGGTCGCCGTCCGGGTCGAAGGCGGCGGGGTCGAGGTCGCGGACGGCGGCGGCCATCACCCGGCGGCCCTCGCCGCCCATCCGCTCGATCTGCTCCTGGGCGCGCCGGCTCAACTCCCCCTCCCAGGGGACGGTCCCGCCGGCGGCCAGCGCGCCGGTGGCGCGGGCCATCACGGCGGGCGCGGCGCCCTTGACGAAGCACCGGACGACCGGCCGGCCGTCGGCGTCCTTGGCCTCGTTGAAGGTGGCCATCAGCTTGTAGTCGGGGTCGAAGGGCAGGGTGGCGAGCCGCGGGTAGCGCTCCCGGGTGGACTCGATGTCCAGTCCGGCCTTGTGGCCGAGGACCAGCAGCGCGCCCTCGGTCGGGTCGCCGACCACCGTGCCGTCCACCAGCTTGGCGTCGCTGGCGACCAGGTACGGGACGACCGCGTCCTCGATGCCGCCCGAGGAGCCGGCGGCGTGGTGGACCTTGCCCTCCAGGCCGTAGCCGGTGCCGGAGACGGTGTACCGGTCGGTGGGGCTGAGCAGCTCCACGGCGGTCATCTGGTTCATCGTCAGGGTGCCGGTCTTGTCGGAGTTGATCGCCGAGGTGAAGCCCAGGGTCTCCACCGACGGCAGTTCCTTGACGATGGCGTTGCGCTTGGCGAGGTTGAGGCTGCCGACCGAGAGGATCACCTGGGTGACGGTGGGCAGGGCCTCGGGGATGGCGGCGATGGCCAGCGAGACGGCGCTGACGAACAGGGTGTCCCAGTCCTGGCCGCGGGCGCGGCCGAGGGCGAACATCACGACCATGGTGAGTCCGGCGGCTCCGGCGATCCACAGGGTGAGGTTGTCGAGTTCGCGGGTGAGCGGCGACTCCTCCTTCTCGGTGGCCGAGAGCATGCCGGAGATCTTGCCGAGTTCGGTGCCGGCGCCGGTCCCGGTGACCACCATCAGGCCGCTGCCGTGGGTGACCGGGGTGTTCATGAAGGCCATGTTGGACTGGTCGCCGGGGCCGAGGCCGCCGCTCGGCAGGGTGCCGGTGTCCTTGGCGGCCGGGGTGCTCTCGCCGGTGAGCGCGGACTCGTCGATCTGCAGGGCACTGGCCGTCACCAGCCGGCCGTCGGCGGGCACCTGGTCGCCGGCGGCGAGCAGCGCCACGTCCCCGACCACCAGTTGCTCGGCGCCGATCTCGGACTCGGTGCCGTCGCGGCGGACCCGGGCGGTGGCCTTCATCATCGACTTCAGCGCGTTCATGGCACTCTCGGCCTTGCCCTCCTGGCGCAGCCCGACCACCGCGTTCAGCAGGGTGAGCAGCACCAGCAGGATGCCGGTGCTCCACTGCCGGATGGCCAGCGAGACCACGGCCGCGGCGACCAGGATGATCTGCATGTAGCTGCGGTACTGGTCGAGGAAGCGCAGCCAGCCGGGCCGGGTCTCCTCCTCGGGCAGGGCGTTCGGGCCGTGGGCGGTGAGCAGTTCGGCGGCCCGGGCGGAGGTGAGGCCGGTGGCGGGGTCGACGCCGAGGGCGGCCGCGACCTCCTGCGGGTCGCGGGTGTACCAGGGCGCGTCCGCCTCCTCCGGCCGGGAGGTCACTGCACCTCCCGTTCGAGGTCGCGCCGGGCGGTGAGCAGGGCTTCCAGTTCGTCGGGGCTGACGGTCGGGTACTGCGGGTCGATCTGCATCAGGGTGTGGCCGAGGACGGCGGCGGCGCAGATCCGGGCGAACCACTTGCGGTCGGCGGGGATGACGTACCAGGGCGCCCACTCGGTTCCGGTGGCGGAGAGCACCTCGGAGAAGGCCCGCTGGTAGTCGTCCCAGTAGCCGCGCTCGCGGACGTCGGCGGCGGAGAACTTCCAGTTCTTCTCGGGCAGGTCGATCCGGCGCAGGAAGCGGCGGCGCTGCTCCTCCCGGGAGAGGTTGAGGAAGATCTTCACCACGGAGAAGCCGTTGTCGGTGAGGTAGCGCTCCCAGTCGTTGATCTCGCGGTAGCGGCGCTCCCAGACGTCGGGGCCCTTGGCCTCCGCGGGGAGCCGCTGGCGGTCGAGGTTCTCCGGGTGCACCCGGACCACCAGGACCTCCTCGTAGTGGGAGCGGTTGAAGATGCCGATCTCGCCGCGGCCGGGGAGGCGGCGGGCGTACCGCCACAGGTAGTCGTGGCCGAGTTCCTCGGTGGAGGGGACCTTGAAGCTGCTGACCCGGACGCCCTGCGGGTTGAGCCCGCTCATCACGTGCCGGATGATGCCGTCCTTGCCGGCGGCGTCCAGGGCCTGCAGGCAGACCAGGACGCCGCGGGAGTCCTGGGCGGCGAGCCGGGCCTGGTACTCGGCGAGGGTGACCACGCCCTCGCGGAGCAGCTCGATGCCCTCGTGCTTCTTGATGTCGGCCTTGTACCGGGGGTCGAAGTCCTCCTCCAGGTCCACCTCCGACCCGGGTTCGACCCGCAGCGGCTCGATGAAGCGTGCGATCCGCCTGGCCCTCGTGTCCGCCATCGGTGCCCGTCCTTCCGGTGCCGGGTGGCCGGCCGGTGGCCGGGTGGCCCGGACGCGACCGCAGTTCCAGATCAGGCTCGGCCCGGTGGCGGGAGGGCGTCAAACCCTCGGGGGCCGATCGGTGGGCGGCGCCGCGGGGCCGTGCACACCGGGCTCGGCGCCGAGCAGCGCCTCCACGGCGGTGCTCCGCTACTCGGGGTGCTCGGCGCGGTACGCGGCGACCGCCGTGGGGAGGGTGGGGAAGATCCGGTCCTCCCCCACGGCGGCGGTGAGGCCGTAGGCGTCGAGGTCGTCGCGCAGGTCCTGCTTGACCCGGGCGAGGGCGAACACGATGCCGCGGTCGGTCAGTTCGCGGCGCAGCGCGTCCACCGAGTCCAGGGCGGTGATGTCCACCTCGACGTTGGCCTCGGTGTTGAGGACGAACCAGTGCACCGGCTGGGCCTGTTGGTCCACGGCGGCCAGCGCCCGGCGCTTGAAGTTCTCGGCGTTGGCGAAGAACAGCGGGGAGTCGTAGCGGTAGACCACCAGGCCGGGGACGGTCCGGGCGGCCGGGAAGTCGTCCACGTCGTGCATGCCGGCCAGGCCCGGCACCAGCCCCTGGACGGCGTCGTGCGGGCGGGCCACCCGGGTCAGCAGCTCGGCGATGGAGAGGCCGACCGCGACCAGCACCCCGTAGAGGATGTCCAGCGCCAGAACGCCGATCAGGCAGCCGACCGCCAGCAGGAGTTCCTCCAGCCGGAAGGCGGCGAGCTGTCGGAAGCCGGCCAGGTCGATCATCCGGACGGCCGCGTAGACGACCAGGGCGCCCAGCACGGCGGTCGGGGTCCGGCTGAGCACGGAGCTGAAGAACAGCAGCAGGACGATCACCACGGCCCCGGAGGTCAGCGCGAAGACCTGGGTGCGGGCGCCGGAGGACTGGGCCAGGGCGGTACGGCTGGCGCTGCTGCTGACCGGGAACCCGTGCAGCACGCCGGCGCCGAGGTTGGCGGTGCCGAGGGCGAGGAGCTCCTGGTTGGCGTCCAGCCGCTCGCCCTCGTCGCCCGTGCGGAAGGCGCGGCCGGTGAGGATGAAGTCGGTGTAGCCGACCAGCAGGACGCCGAGCGCGGGCAGCACCAGTTCGCCCAGGTCCTTCAGCGGGGGGAGGTCGACGCCGGGCAGCCCGGGCGGGATCTCGCCGATCACCGCGACGCCGTGCGCCTCCAGGTCGAAGGCGGCGACCGCGGCGGTGCCCAGCACCAGCACGATCAGCGGCCCGGGGACGTGCCGGCCGACCCGGGCCGAGCCGAACAGCACCAGCAGGGCGCCGGCGCTGATCAGCACGGTGGGCGGGTCGGCCTCGTCGAGGTGCTCCAGGAAGGAGAACAGCTGCGGGAAGAACCGGTCGCCCTCGGTGGGCACGCCGGTCAGCTTGGTCAGCTGGTCCACCATCATGATCAGGGCCACGCCGGCGAGGTAGCCGATCAGCACCGGCTTGGAGAGCAGGTCGGCGACGAACCCCAGCCGGGCCAGCCACGCCACCAGGCACAGCAGCCCCACCACGACCGCGAGCGCGGCCGCCAGGGCGGCGTAGCGGGCCGGGTCGCCGGCGGCGAGCGGCGCGACCACGGTGGCGGTCATCAGCGCCGTGGTGGACTCGGGTCCGACCGACAGCAGCCGCGAGGAGCCGAGCAGGGCGTACACGCCGATCGCCGGGAGGATCGCCCACAGCCCGGTCACCGGCGGCAGTCCGGCCACGGACGCGTACGCCATCACCTGCGGCACCAGGTACGCCGCCACGGTCACGCCGGCCACCAGGTCGCCGCGCAGCCAGTCGCCGCGGTACCCGCGCAGCACGCCGACGCCCGGGGCGGCGGGCACGCGGCGGCGCCAGAACTCCGGATCCGCTGGGTTCCTGGGCATGGCGCTCCTTCCGGACGGGGCAGCTACATCATGGGGCGCGGCGGGCTCCGGCCGCGAGACCGCACCGGGAGCGCGGCGGGCCCGGCCGCGAGGCCGACCGGGGGACGCCGGTCTACGGTGGATGAGGCGAGCGCGGACTCCCGGGTCCTCCTCCGGGCGCCCGGGTGCCGCGCGGGAGGACGGTGATCGCCGTGTGCAGGTGGCTGGCTTACTCCGGGACCCCGATCCCGCTGGCGGATCTGCTGTACAGACCGGCCCACTCGCTGATCGACCAGAGCCGCCACTCGAGACTCGGCGTGGAGACCACCAACGGCGACGGCTGCGGGGTCGGCTGGTACCCGGACCTGGCGCCGGAACACGCCGACGGCCCGCCGGAGCCCGCGGTGTTCCGGGACATCGGGCCCGCCTGGAGCGACCGCAACCTGCGGGAGCTGTCCCGCTGCGTGCGCTCCCCGCTCTTCTTCGCCCACATCCGCGCCTCCACCGGCTCGCCGGTGCAGCAGAGCAACTGCCACCCGTTCCGGTACGGGAGGTGGCTGTGGATGCACAACGGCTCGATCGGCGGCTTCGCGCAGCTCAAGCGGGACCTGGCGGTGGCGGTGGACCCGTCGCTGTACCCGTCGATCGAGGGGTCCACCGACTCGGAGCTGATGTTCTACCTGGCGCTGACCTTCGGGCTGGAGCAGGACCCGCCCACCGCCGTGGAACGCATGATCGGCACCGTGGAGGCGGTCGGGGAACGGCACGGGGTGCCCAACCCGGTGCAGATGACCGTGGCGGCCTCCGACGGCGAGAACATGTGGGCGTTCCGGTACTCCACCGAGCACGCCTCGCGCTCGCTGTTCTACAGCACGGCGGTACGGGCGCTGCGGCAGATGCACCCCGAGATGGAGGTGCTCCAGCGGGTCTCGGACGAGACGCGGATCGTGGTCTCCGAGCCGCTGGGCGACCTGGCGGGGGCGTGGAACGAGGTGCCGGAGTCCACGTACGGGATCGTCCGGCAAGGGCACGACGAGATGCAGCCGCTGACGCCGAAGCGGGGGTGACGCGCCGCCGGGAGGCACTCACCCGCGCCCCTTGGGTGACCCGGTTACGACGGATCGCGGCATGTGCAACTCCCGGTCGCGGGAGCGTCGTACGGCGCCGCACCCGTCCGACCTCGCGCAGTTCCCCGCGCCCCCCTGGGTAACCCGATGCAGCCGGGAGGCGCGTTCATGCTGAGGTGACCTCGGTCGGCGGCGGTCGGCGCGCCGAACGGCGGGGGGTTGCGCAGCATGGGCCTATCGCGGCCGCGTCGACGGCCGCCGGGGTCCGGGAGGTGCCCGTGCACGGTGAGCTGTGGCAGACCGGGGCCGTCCAGTGGGCGCTGGCCGCCCGCGCGGTGGGCCTGGGCCAGGTGGGCAATCTGCTGGCGGACCTCGCGGAGGACATGCCGAGGTCGTACACCGCCGCCCGGTTGCGGATCCCCGTCGCACCGACCGCGCTGGCGCTCGGGCTGCCGACGGCGCTGCTGCTGGCGGCCCTGGAACGGTTGGAGGAGGAGCAGTTGATCACCCACACCCTGGACGGGACCGACCCCGAGCAGCTGCACGCGGAGATCGTGCTCCGCTCCCCCGGCGGCCCGGGACGGTGGTGAGCGGTCCCGGGATCACCCGGACGGCCGTACGGCGGCGGGGCTCCGCGAGGGCGGGGCCTCACCGCCGGTGGGAAGCCGCGCGGCTACGAGGCGAGGATCCTGGCCTTCTGCGCCTCGAACTCGGCCTCGGTGAGCACGCCCTGCTCCTTCAGCCCGGCGAGCTCCTTCAGCTGGTCGATCTTGCTGTCCATGCTGGGCGCCGCGGGCGCGGCCGGCGCGGGGGCGGGCGGCGGGGCGGCGGGCTGCTGCTGGGCGTACTGCTGCTGCTGGGCGTCGTCCTGCTGCGCCCAGCGGCCGGCCTGGCGGCGCGAGACCCGGTTGGAGACGGCGGTCGCGGTGCCGGCGACCACGGCGGTACGGGCGACTCCCCTGATGAGGCCTGGCATGTTCGGCTCCCGGTGTCCTCGGTGTCGGTGGCGTCCTCGGTCCCGCGTCGGCGGCCGTTCTCCGCCGACCGTCGCGGTCCGTCGGTCGCGGTGACCGTAGCTCCGCCCGGTCCGGGCGCGGATCACTCGCCGGGGGTGACTCCCGGGACGCGCCGCCCCGCGCCCGGGGTGGCGGCCGCTCGGGGGCGGCGCCGTGGAGGGCGATTTCTTGCGGGCGGTCGGGTGGGTCAGGAGGATCGAGTCAGGACGTGCGCAGCGGGCGTGCGCCGCGCTGTGAGTGGTGGTCGGCGATGAACGCAGATCCCGGCCGGTGGCCCGTCGATCCGCAGGCCCCGCCGCGAGGTCCGGTGCCGGGGATCGGTCCGGTGCTGCCGGGTGGCGACCCGGTGCTGGCGGCCCGGCTGGCGGTTCCCGGGTACCCGGAGACCTTCGTCCGGCGGCCGCGGCTGGAGGAGTCGCTGAGCCACGGTCTGTCCCGGCCGCTGACGCTGGTCAACGGCCCGGCGGGGGCGGGCAAGACGCTGCTGGTGGCGCACTGGGCGGCGACCGCGCCGTTGCCCGGCCCGGTGGCGTGGCTGACCGCCGAGCAGGAGGACGACGCGCCGGGCGTGTTCTGGACGTACGTGCTGGAGGCGCTGCGGCGGTCCGGAGTGGCGCTGCCGGCGGACCTGGACGGGCCCGCGCTGGCCGGGGCGGTGGACCAGGCGATGCTCTCCCGGCTGGCCGCGCACCTGGCCGGGCGGGCGGCGCCGGTGGTGCTGGTGGTGGACGAGTTGGAGCGGATCGGCTCCTCGGCGGTGGCGGACGGCCTGGAGTACCTGGTGCGGCACGCGGACGGCGGGCTGCGGCTGGTGCTGATCGGCCGGATCGAGCCGCCGCTGCCGCTCCACCGGCACCGGGCGGCCGACGAGCTGGCCGAGGTACGGGCCGCCGACCTGGCGTTCACCCCGGCGGAGACGGCGGAGCTGCTGCGGCGGCACGGGCTGGCGGTCTCGGACGCCGGCGCGCAGGCGCTCACCGAGCGGACCGAGGGCTGGGCGGCCGGGATCCGGCTGAGCGCGCTGGCCTCGGAGCAGGCGGCGGACCCGGAGGCGTACCTGAAGGAGTTCGAGGCGGACGACGGCGCGGTGGCCGACTTCCTGCTGGCCGAGGTGCTGCAGGCGCAGCCGTCCCGGACGCAGGAGTTGCTGCTGCGGGCCAGCGTGCTGCGGCGTGTCCACGGGGAGCTGGCGGACGCGCTGACCGGGCGGCAGGACGGTGGGCCGGTCCTGGCGGAGCTGACCCGGGTGAACGCCTTCGTGGCCGCGCTCGGCCACGGCTGGTACCGGATCCACCCGCTGTTCGCCGAGATCCTCCGGGTCCACCTGCGGGCCCGGCACCCCGGGATCGAGGCGGACCTGCACCGGCGGGCGGCGGCGTGGCTCCGCGGCGACGGCCGGATCGAGGAGGCGGTGGCGCACGCGGCGGCGGCCGGGGACTGGGAGGCGGCGGCGTCCTGGTTCGTCGGCGAGCTGGCGATCGGGCAGCTGTTCCACGGACTGGAGGCTCAGCGGTGGACGGAGCTGTTCGCCGGTCTGCCGGACGGGACGGCCGGCCGGACGGCGGCCCTGGTCCGGGCGGCGCTGGCGCTGGCGGCGGGTGACGCGGAGGGCGGGCTGCGGCAGTTGGAGGCGGCGGAGGGTGCTGCGGATCAGGGGGCGGAGGACGGGGCGGCGGCGTTGAGTGCGGCGTTCCTGCGGGTGCGGGCGGCGCGGCTGCTGGGGGCGGACTCGATGGCCGAGGAGGCCGCCGGGTCGGCCGAGCGACCGGGCGACGGGCTGGCGGAGCCGCTGCGGCGGCACCCCGAGCTGCCGGCCCTGCTGCTGACCGAGCTGGGGTCGGTACGGCTGTGGGCCGGGCGGACCGAGGCCGCGCGGTCGGCGCTGTCCGCGGCGGCGCGTGCCTCCGGCGGGCCGGTGATCGCCCCGGTCCGGCACCGGGCGCTGGCGCGGCTGGCCCTGCTCGACCTGGGGCAGGGCCTGCCCGGGCGGGCCGAGGGGCACGCCCGGCAGTCGCTGCGGGAGGCGGAGCGCTGCGGCCTGCCGCCCGGGGCGCGCAGCGGGGTGGCGCACGCGGTCCTGGGCGGGGTCGCGTGGGAGCGGGACGACCCGGCCGCCGTCCGGATCGCCCTGGACCGGGCCGCCGCCACCGCGGAGGCGGCGGGCGATCCCCTGCTGGAGGTGGAACTGGCGGTGCTGCGCTGCCGGTTGCTGCTCGCGGAGGGCGATCCGGCGGCCGGGCTGCGGGCCCTGGAGAAGGCCGCGGCCGCGGCCGGACCGTCGCCGTGGGCCCGGGGCAGGCTCGCCCTCGCGGCCTGCGCCGCGCACCTGGCCGCGAACGAGCCCGCGGCGGCGCTCCGCGCACTGCGCCCGGTGGCGGGAGCGGCGGCCGGCGGTGGGCCGGAGCACCTGGTGGCCCGGGCGCGCGCCCACCTCGCCGGCGCCGATCGGCGAGGCGCGGCGGCCGACCTGGACGCCCTGGCGGGCCCGCAGGCCCGGACGCCGTCGGTCGCCGTCCGGTCGCTGCTGGTCCGGGCCGAGCTGGCGGCCTCCGGCGGTGAGCCGGACCAGGCCCGGCACCTGGTCGAGCACGCCCTGGCCACCGCTCAGGCCGACCGCCTGGTCCGGCCGTTCCGGGAGGCCGGGGCGTGGCTGCGCCGGCTGCTGCGGGACCGTCCCGGCACCGCGGACGGCCACGACTGGCTGCCGCCCGACCTGGCCTCGGCACGCCCGGCGACGGGCGAGGACGCGCGGGAGGCGGCCGGGCGGCGCCGGGCTGCCCGGGTGCCGGCGGAGGGCGGCGGTGAGGGGCGCGGCCAGGGGCTCGGCGCGGCGGCCGGGCCGGACCCCGGGACGGCGGATCCCGGGGTGATCGTGGAGCCGCTGACCGAGCGGGAGCGCGAGGTCCTGCAGCGGATCGCCCAGATGATGTCCACCGAGGAGGTCGCCGCCGACCTGCACCTCTCGGTGAACACGGTCAAGACCCACCTGAAGAGCATCAACCGCAAGCTGTGCACCACCCGCCGGGGCGAGGCGGTCCGGCGGGCGCGGCGGCTGCACCTGCTGTAGCGGCACCCGGTGGATCGGCGGTACGCCCGCCGGACCGGCCGCGGCGGGTCGGTCAGGCGGTCGGTCGGACCGGCGGTCGGTCAGGCGGTCGGGCCGGCCCGGTCGGCGGCGGGGGCGGCCTCCGCCGTCTCCATCGCCGGCGGGCGGCCGCCGTACGCGATCAGGGCGTAGACGCCGATCACGTCCAGCGCGATGATCATCACGGACCAGACCGGGTACGAGGGGATGAACGCCATCTGCGCGAAGGCGTTCAGCACCAGCACGGTGACGCCGAACCAGCGGGCGGCCGGCACCCGGGCGAGCACGCCCACCACCGTGAAGGCCTGGGCGACGGCCAGGCCCAGCATGGCCCATCCCCAGGCCCGCAGGTCGCCGAAGACGAAGGTGGCGTCGCCGACGAAGACCCGGGAGCGGTTGATCGCGGCGATGCCGTCGAGTCCGTTGAAGAGCGCGAGGATGCCCAGCAGCACGGCGGCGAACCTGAGCATGTTCTCGCCCGCCGGTGCGGCGGCCCGCGGCTGCCCGAAGCCGGCGGATCCCATCCGGTGTTGCGCGGTTGCCATCGAAAGCCTCCTGAGACCGCCCCCGGCCCGACGCGGCGTACCGGGGACGGCCTGATCGCCGGTCAGGCGGCCAGGACCTTGTCCTTGGCCCGCCGGTACTCCTCCTCGGTGATGTCCCCGTGGTTCTTCAGGTCGGCCAGCTTGGCGAGGTCGTCCACGCTGCCGCCCGAGCCCGCGCGGGTCTCGGCCGCGGTGGCCTGGACGTAGGCGCGGAACTGCTGCTCGGTCTGCACCATCCGGGCGCCCTCGCGCATGCCCATGCCCTTGCCCCTGGCCAGCAGGTAGACGAAGACCCCGAGGAAGGGCAGCAGCACCAGGAAGACCGACCAGCCGGCCTTCCCCCAGTTGCTGACCGTGTCGTCCCGGAACAGGTCGCCGAAGACCCGGAACAGGAGGAAGAACCACAGGATCCACAGGAAGACCCACATCGTGGTGAAGAAGACGTTGAGCAACGGATAGTCCACGGCGGGCCTCCACTCCTCGGCGGCGTGCCGCTGCGCTGCGGGCACGCCGGGCCTGGCAGGACGGCCCGGGTGTCCGGCGGCCTGGCCGCGGACGGGACCGTCCTCGGGTCCACCATGCGCCGTCCGGAACGCCTCCGCCCCACCCGCCGCGGGTGATCGTCGCGGCGGGCGGGGCGGAGGCGGTGGGGGGCGCAGCCGGTGGGGAGCGGAGGCGTTGGAGGTCGGCCGGGCCCGGGGCCGGGCCGGTCCTCGGGTGCTGCCGGGGGTCAGGCCGGGGTGCCCGCCGAGGCCTCGGCGGCTTCGGCGGCCGCGGCGGCGGCGGCGGCGGCGGCCAGGGTGGCCTGCATCCGGGCCCGGGAGCGCTTGCCGTACGAGACGGTGTAGAAGATCAGACCGCCCAGTACGGCCCAGGGCATGATGCTGCTGACGGTCAGCATGGTGGAGGTGTCCAGCGCGTAGGTGAGGGCCGCCTTGAGCAGCGCCTCGGCGATGAAGCCGACGCCCCAGATCACCGTCAGCCGGCGCTGGCCGCGGCGGAAGCCCTCGTACTCCCACAGACCGTTCCAGCGGGCGACGCCCTCGGCGGTGCCTCCGGAGGCGAACTTGCGGCCGAAGTAGAACATCGCCGGACGGGCCGTCAGCAGCGTGACCAGGAAGCCCAGACCGATCAGGCAGGTGAGGGCGGAGTCCTTGAGGAAGATCAGCTTGGTGCTGTTGTAGGCGACCGCGCTGAGCGCCGAGAGGGAGAGGGTGACCAGCGAGAAGATGCCGAACTCGTCCAGCCTGCGGTGCAGCGCGAAGTAGATGCCGAGGTCGGCCACCGGCCAGGCCGAGGAGATCAGCAGCGCGCCGGCCTCCGCCATGCCGTGGTCCTTGAGCATGTTGAAGGTGATGATCGGCGCGATGATGTTGAACAGCAGGGTCGGGCCCCAGTCGAGCAGCAGGCGGAGCGCCTTGCCGCTCTGCTGCGGTGCCTGGGATTCCGTCTCGGACATGGTGGTGCTCTCCTCGGGACGACGGGTCGCGGCCCGGCGTGCGGGGCACGACGGGCCGGACGGTGGGGTGGGCGGGTCGCGGGATCGGTCGCGGCCGGCTCGGTCCGGTCCCGCCGTGGGTCGGAACACCGCGGGCGGGCGGCCGGACGGCGGGCACGCCGACGGCCCCCGCCGCAGAAGATCTTGGCCTGTTCGCGGCGGCCGGGGAAGCCGGGTGGAAGGCAGCATCCGGCCAATGGCAGGATGGCGACACGACGGCCGAACGGGGAGGCCAGTGGGGTCGGCAGCCCGCCGACCAGCCGGAATGTCGACCGGCAGCGGATCTCGGGGGGAGAGCCGAAGGATGTTCGAGGGCTTGGGACTGGGGCCCGACGCCGGTGCCGTCTACCGCCTGATACTGACCGAGGACGTGTCCCACGGCCCGGAACTGGCCGCCCGGCTGGGCCTGCCGGTCGAGCGGGTGGCGGCCGCCCTGGGGGAACTGGCCGACGCAGGGCTGGTCCGGCCCTCCGTCGAGGGCGAACCCGGGACGGGCGGACCGGACGACGGGGGCGATCTCGACGGTGCTGCTCCCGCGCTCGGTGAGCGGCTTCAACTCGCCGACCCGCGCGCCGGGTTGCGGCATCTGCTGGACCGCCAGGAGGCGCGGCTGCGGGAGCAGCGCGAGCGGTTCGATCGGAG
Source organism: Kitasatospora sp. HUAS MG31 (assembly GCF_040571325.1). Classification (GTDB taxonomy): domain Bacteria; phylum Actinomycetota; class Actinomycetes; order Streptomycetales; family Streptomycetaceae; genus Kitasatospora; species Kitasatospora camelliae. The sequence goes on from NZ_CP159872.1 coordinate 790,456, forward strand.
CCGGACGGCGGTGGAGCGGCTGCTCACCGAGTACGCGGTGGCCCAGCCCGGCAGCGGGCACCGGGACGCCGAACGGCTGATCGGCCGGGAGACGGTGGTGTCCCGGATGGAGCGGCTGGCCTCCGGCGTCCGGTTCGAGTGCCTGTCCTTCCAGCCGCCCTCGCAGGCGACGGCCGCGACCACGGCAGCCCGCGAGGTCAACCTGGAGGTGCTGGCCCGCGGTGTGCGGATGCGGTCGGTCTACCCGGACCAGGCGCGGCGGGACGCGCCGAGCATGGAGCACGCCGCCTGCCTGCTCGGGCACGGCGCGGAGATCCGGACGGTACCGGTGATCCCGGTCCGGATGATCGTGTTCGACCGGGCGGCCGCCGTCCTCCCGGTCGACCCGGACTCCCGCTCCCCCGACGCCGTCCTGGTCACCGCGCCCGGTGTGATCAGCGCGCTGCTGGCCCTGTTCGAGGCCGTGTGGTGCACCGCCGTACCGCTGGGGCAGGTGGGGCCGCCGCGGGAGGACGGGCTGAGCCGGCAGGAGGAGGCGCTGCTGCGGCTGCTCGCCCAGGGCCTGACCGACGACGCCGCGGCCAACCGGCTGGGCCTGTCCGTCCGGACCGTCCGCCGCAACACCGCCGCCCTGATGGCCCGGCTCGGCGCCCGCAGCCGCTTCGAGGCCGGCGTCCGCGCCCGCGAACGCGGCTGGCTCTGAACCCCCGCCGCCCGCCCATCGCTCCCGACCGCACGTCAGAGGGCATAGGCTCCAGCTGCCGTACGGGCACGTGCCGTCGGCGACGGACGAGGCGGGACGGCCGCCGGCGGACCCTGACCGACGGTACGGGCCCCGGGCCGCGGGGCACGCTGGAGCGGTTGCGGCCCGAGCCGGGCGACCTGCTACCCAAGGACGCCTCGCGGATCACCGGCTTCCGGCTGTCGCTGGCCAAGGGCATGGGCAGCACCCGCGGCAACGCCGAGTCCGGGTTCATCCGCAGCGTCGACGCCGCCGTGGAGCGCTTCCACACCACCGTGGTGGCCCGGCTGGACCACCGGGCCGTCCGTCGGACTGCGGTCGCCGGGAGCTGAGCCGTCCGACCTCTGCGGACCGCCGGACGTCCTCGGGGGCGTCCGGCGGTTCGCGGATTCCGGCCGTGGTGCCGGGGTCAGTCGGCGGTGGCGATGAGGGGGTCGAGGCGGACGTCCGGCTTGTTGCGCTGGAAGGAGTTGAGGTACCAGCGGTCCGCGAAGACGGCGAGCAGGGCGTCGTCGGAGCGGCGGATGAGGACCTCGGCGTTGGTGAGGCGGTCCTTGGCGATGACCTCGGCGCCCTCGGCGTCGGTGACCCGGGCCAGCTGGTACGGGAGCCGGTCGAGGGTGATCGGCGAGGAGAACTCGTGCTCCATCCGGTGCAGGACGACGTCGAACTGCATCGGGCCGACCGCCGCCATCACCGGCGCCTGGTCGCCGCGCCGGTCGGAGACCAGCACCTGGACCACGCCCTCCTCGTCGAGCTGGGAGACACCGCGGCGGAACTGCTTGGAGCGGCTGATGTCCTTCGGCCGGGCCACCGCGAAGTGCTCGGGGGCGAAGGCCGGCAGCCCCGGGAACTCGGCCTTGCGGCCGGAGAAGAGGGTGTCGCCGACCCGCAGCGAGGCGGCGTTGATCAGGCCGACCACGTCGCCCGGGTACGCCTTGTCGACCACCGTGCGCTCGGCACCGAAGACGGTGTGCGCGTACTTGGTGGTCAGGGAGCGGCCGCTGGCCGCGCGGGTGACGTTCATGCCGCGCTCGAAGACGCCCGAGCAGACCCGGACGAAGGCGATCCGGTCGCGGTGGGCCGGGTCCATGTTCGCCTGGATCTTGAAGACCAGGCCGGAGAACTCCTCGGTCACCTCGCGGCTGCCGCCCGCGGCCAGCGGCCGGGGGGCCGGCGCCGGGGCGAGGTCGACCACCGAGTCCAGCAGCAGCTTGACGCCGATGTTGGTGAGCGCCGAACCGAAGAACACCGGGGTGATCTTGCCGCTCTCGAAGGCCTCGCGGTCCCAGCCCGGACCGGAGTCGAGCACCAGCTCCAGCTCCTCCAGGGCGTTCTGCCAGGGCTCGCCCTCCTGCTCGACGGCCTCCTCGGCGGTCAGGAGCTCCTCGATCGCCGCGTGCGTGCCGGCCGGCACCTTGGTGTACCGGCGCATCTGCTCGGTGTTCGAGGCCTCCACCAGTCCGCGCAGGTTGCCCGCGACGCCGACCGGCCAGACCATCGGCACCGGGGTGATGCCGAGGTGGGTCTCGATGTCCTCCAGCAGCGTGAGCGCGTCGCGGCCGCGGCGGTCCCACTTGTTGATGAAGGTGATCACCGGGACGCCACGGTGCCGGCAGACCGCGAACAGCTTGCGGGTCTGCTCCTCCAGGCCCTTGGCCGCGTCGACCAGCATGATCGCGCAGTCCACGGCGGCCAGCACCCGGTAGGTGTCCTCGGAGAAGTCCGCGTGGCCGGGGGTGTCGACCAGGTTCATCACATGGTCGCGGTGGCCGAACTGCAGGGCCGCCGAGGTGACCGAGATGCCGCGCTCGCGCTCCAGCTCCATCCAGTCGCTGGTGACGCCGCGCCGGCCGCCCTTGGCGTGCACCGCGCCGGCCGAGGTGATCGCCCGCGCGTGCAGCGCCAGCGCCTCGGTCAGGGTGGACTTGCCCGCGTCCGGGTGGCTGATCACGGCGAAGGTGCGCCGGCGGGCGGCCTCGGCCAGGACCTGGACGGTGGGGACGGACGGTTCGCTGCTCACGGGCATCCTCGGGTGCGGGTCGACAGCAGGACGGCGGTTGCTCCCCCGTACCTGCCGGGCCGCGGATCCGGTGCACAGCCCCGGAAGATTGTAGTCAGCGCGCGGAGCCTTCCGGAACGCGCGGCGGGGTGGGCGGGGTTCGGAGGTCGGGGCGGGGGGTGGGGCTGGGCTCGGCGGTACCGTTGAAGGTTGGTTCTCGAACCGGACGGCAACCCGAGGGGGTGACCCCGATGCCCAGGAGCAAGCGGGACGTCCAGACGCTCGGCGACATCTTCCAGCTGCCCAGCGCACCCGCGCCGGAGGCGGTGCTGGTGCGGGTACGGCGGCTGGTGGCCTCGCACGCGCACGGCGCCGAGGACTGCCGCCTGCTGCTGGAGGCCCTCGGCCTGACCGCCGAGCACGGCACGGACGGGCTCACCGCCCCGGCCGGGGGCGGGTGATCGCGCGTTCATGCCACAGGATCGGGGGTCAGTCGAGTGCCTCGGCGGGGGTACAGGTGGCGCAGGCGATCCGGCGGGCCTTCCCGGGGAGGGTGGACGGGCCGGTGCCGCTGAGGTGGTGGACGGTGTCCGCCAGTTCCCTGGCGTGCGCGCCGCAGAGACCGGCGCCGCAGTGGTGGCAGACGGCGACGGCCGGGGTGGTCCGGTCGGCGAGGTGGCAGTCGTAGCAGTTCACGGTGGGCTCCTTGTCCTTGCTCGGACGGTCGGGCGGTCGGGCGGTCGAACGGGCTCTGGATGCGCCTACCCTCCGTACACATTCCCCGCCGGGGCGGTTCTAGCGGGTGCCGAACCGGGTGGGTGGGGTGATGCTGGGTTCGCACCGCTGTGAGCTGCGGCGATTCGGTGGCGACGCGGCGGTGAGGCAAGAGAGGGACCGGAGGTCGTCGTGTTCCAACTGCTCTGGATTCTGCTGATCGGTCTGATCCTCGGGTTGGTGGCCCGGCTGCTGCTGCGGGGGCCGCAGAGCATTCCGTGGTGGCTGACGATGCTGCTCGGTGCGGCCGGCGCGTGGCTCGGCAATGCGGTGGCGGGCTGGCTCGGGGTCGGGAGCACCTCGGGCATCGACTGGACCCGGCACGCTCTGCAACTCGGGTTCGCCGTTCTGGCGGTGGCGCTGGTCGCGCCGGCGTGGAGTCGGCGTAAGTCGTGAGGCGGGTGGGTGGGGGGTGATGCCCCACAGGCAAGGGGTCAGGTACGGGTGAGGAGGTTGTGGGCGCGGTGGGTGCCGGCGGTGTCGCCGAGGGTGGTGAGGAGGTGGAGGGCCTCTTCGGCGAGGGTGCGGGCGCGGGTGGGGTGGCCGGCGGCGAGGTGGGCGGTGGCGGCGGCGAGGAGGGTGTGGCCGCGCTGGGTGTGGAGGCCGTGGGCGGTGCAGATGGCGAGGGCGTCGTCGTACCGCTGCACGGCGTCCTCGTGGCGGCCGAGGGCGGTGAGGGCCTGGCCCTGGCCGCGCAGGGCGAGGGCGGCGCCGAGGTGGCAGTCGGCCTGCTGCCAGAGCCGGAGGGAGTCCTCGCTGTGCCGGAGGGCGTCGGCGGGGGCGCCGGCGGCGAGGCGGACCTGGGCGAGACCGAGGGCGCCCTGGGCCTCCATGCCGGTCTCGCCGTTCCGGTGGGCGAGGGTGCGGGTCAGTTCGAAGTAGTGGGCGGCGTCGTCGAGGCTGTCGGGGTCGAGGGCGGCGACGGTGCCGAGGGTGTAGGCGGTGCGCTGGGGGAGGACGCCGTCGTCGACGCTCCGGGTGGCCTGGGCGCGCAGCGCGAGAGTGCGGGCCCGGGCGTGGTCGCCGGTGTACGCGTGGGCGACGGCGAGGACGATGCAGGCGTGGACGGTGACGGCGGGGTCGTCGCCGCGCTCGGCGGCCCGGACCAGGGCGGTGGCGGCGGGCAGCAGGGTGGTCCAGGGCAGCCGGAGGTCGGTGGAGGGCAGCAGGGCGGCGAGCAGCCCCGCGAGGGTACGGGTGTCCGTGGCGCCGACCGGGCGGCTGGGGTGTTCGAGGATCTGAACGCAGAGCCGGACGATGGCGGGCAGTTCGCCGACCACCCAGCGCTGGGCGTCGCCCTTCTCGCGGAACCGCGGCCCTTCAGGAAGGCGGGTGGCGGGGATCCGGACGCCGGGCGGGGCGGGGTCGCCGGTGCGGGGGTCGAGGGCGTCGGAGAGGCGGCTGTAGGGCCGTTCGATGCGCAGGGCAGTGGTGACCCCGATGAGGTAGTGGAGGGCGAGCCGGCTGAGGGCGGCGGCGCGCTCGGCGTCGGGGTCTGCCTCCAGGGTGCGGTGGCGGCCGTACAGGCGCAGGAGGTCGTGGAAGCGGTAGCGGCCGGGGTCGGTGGACTCCAGCAGGCCGGCGTCGGCGAGGGTCTCCAGGACGTCCTCGGCCTCGTCCTCGGTGTGGTCGAGGACGGCGGCCGCGGCGGCGGGTGAGAGGTCGGGGGTCTCGGGGATGGCGAGCAGGCGGAAGGCGCGGGCCTGGTCGGCTTCGAGGGAGGCGTAGGAGAGTTCGAAGGCGGCGTCCACGGCGAGGCTGCCGGCTTCGAGTTCGGTGAGCCGCCGGGCGCGGTCGGTGAGGCGGTCGACCAGCGCGGCGATGGTCCAGCGGGGGCGGGCGGCGAGCCGGGAGGCGGCGATCCGGACGGCGAGCGGCAGCAGTCCGCAGGCGCGGACCAGGCGGCGGGCGGCGTCGGGGTCCTGCCGGGTGCGGTCGGGTCCGGCGATCCGGTCGAGCAGGGCGACGGCCTCGTCCTCGGTGAAGGGGTCGAGGGCGGTGCGGCTGGTGACGGGCAGGCAGGGCAGCGGGGTGCGGCTGGTGGCGAGGACGGCGCAGTCGGGTGTGCCGGGCAGCAGCGGTTCCACCTGGGCGGTGTCGGCGGCGTTGTCGAGGAGGATGAGCAGACGGCGGCCGGCGAGCCGGCTGCGGTACAGCGAGGTGCGCTCGCCCGGGTCGCCGGGGATGTTCGCGGGCGGGACGCCGAGGGCGCGCAGGAAGAGTTCCTGGACGGTGTACGGGTCGGCGGGGTTCGCGCCGGCGCCGCGCAGGTCGGTGTAGAGCTGGCCGTCGGGGTAGCGGGCACGGACCCGGTGGGCGGTGTGGACGGCGAGGGCGGTCTTGCCGACGCCGCCCATGCCGTGGATGACGCAGACGGTGCCGGCGGCGCCGTCGGGTGCGCGGTCGAGCAGCTCGGCGAGGGCGGCGGCGGGCTCGCGGCGGCCGGTGAAGTCGGGGACGGCGGAGGGCATCTGGGCGGGGACGACCCAGGCGGGCGGCCCGGCGACGGCGGGCGGCGCGGGAGGGGTGGGCTCGCTCTCGGCGTCCGCCGTCGGGGTCGACGGAGGGCCGGCGGTCGGGCCGGGGTGGGCGAGGGCGGGGTCGGAGCCGAGGATGCGGCGGTGCATCTCGGCGAGTTCCGGTCCGGGGTCGATGCCGAGTTCCTCGGCGAGGTGGCGGCGGGTGCGCTGGTACCCGGCGAGGGCGGCGGCCTGCCGTCCGCAGCGGTAGAGGGCGAGCATCTGGAGGGTGCGCAGCCCCTCGTGGGCGGGGTGCTCCTCGGCGAGGGCGGTGAGTTCGGCGGCGGCCGCGGTGTGCCGGCCGAGGTCGAGTTCGAGGCCGAGCCGGGCCTCCAGCAGGGCGAGGCGGCGTTCGGTGAGGCGGTGGCGCTGGCGTTCGGCGTACTCGCCGGGCACGCCGATGAGCGGGACGCCCTGCCAGAGGGCGAGGGCCTGGTCGAGCAGCCGGACGGCCCGCTCCGGGTCGCCGGTGGCGCGGGCCCGCTCGGCGGCGGCGGCGAGCCGGTCGGCGCGGGCGGTGTCGAGGCCGTCCGGGGCCAGCCGCAGCGCGTACCCGCCGGCGAGGGAGACCAGCAGCCGGGGCTCGCGGGGGTCGGTCTCCAGGACGGCGCGCAGGCGGGAGACGTGGTTGCGCAGGGCGACGGCGGCGCTGGCCGGGGGTTCGTCGCCCCACAGGCCCTCGATCAGCTCCTGGACGGAGGCGACCTGCCCGCCACGGAGGGCGAGGGCGGCCAGGACGGCGCGCTGCTGGGCGGTGCCGGGTCCGAGTTCGCGGTCGGCGCGCCAGGCCCGGACCGGTCCCAGCACGGCGATCCTCAGCTCGTCCACGGCCGCTGTACCCCTGTCGTCGTGCGCGTCCGGACCGTCCGGACATCTCGTCGGGGGTCCGCCATGCTCCCCTTATCAGGAAATTACGGGTACGTGACAGCGTCCCCGCAGAATCGTGGGGACCCTACCCGGTACCGGTGGCGGTCGGTGCCGACCGACCGCCATTCGGCCGGGCCCGCCCCACCGAGTGATCGTGCCTGCTGACACCGTCGTGACCCCCCTCGCCCCGCCGGCCCGTCCGAGGGCCTCCACCCCCGTCCCACCAGCGGAAACGCCATACCGGGCACCCCACCGACCGGATGGTACAGGTGTGCGACCCGCTGGCCCGAACGCCACGCCCGAACGTCGCCGACCGGTTTCCCTCGATCGCCGCCCCGGGAGGCGCCCGTGTTGATCGGCCGTGAGTGCGAGCTGGAGATGCTGGTCGGGCTGCTCGGCGGCCCGGTGACCGGGACGGCCATCCTGGTCCACGGCGACTCCGGCAGCGGCAAGAGCCGGCTGCTGCGGGCCGCCGTGGAGCGGGCCCGCTGCGACGGCGACACCGTCCTGGTGGCCTCCGGCGACCCGCTGGAGGCCGGTTTCGCCTTCGGGATCGTCCGCCAGCTGTTCGAGCGCGCCGCCGTGGCCGCGGCCCGGGCCGACGGGGACCGGGACGGACTGTTCGCCGGGCCCGCCGCCGCGGCCGCCGCCGTCCTGGCGCCCTGGACGCTCGGCGCCGGCGACCCCGGGTCCGACCCCACCCCGTACGACGTCGGCGACGGCCGCGACGGCTCGGACGACCCCGAGCAGGCGCCCGAGCCCGACCCGGCCCTGCTGAACGGCCTGTACTGGCTGGCGCTCAACCTCGCCGGATCCGGCCGGCTGGTGCTGGTGATCGACGACCTGCAGTGGGCGGACACCGCCTCGCTTGCCTGGCTGCGCTACCTGCTGCGCCGCGCCCCCGGCCTGCCGGTGGTGCTGATCGGCGCGCTCGGCCCCGGGCGGGCCCCCGCCGCCGACGAGCCGCTCGGCGCGGTGCTGCCGCTCTTCCGCCACCAGCTCACCCTCAGCGGGCTCGGCCCCGAGGACACCGCTGCCGTCGTCCGCGAGCTGTTCGGCACCAGCGCCGACCGCTCCTTCGCGCTGGAGTGCCACCGGGTCACCGGCGGCAACCCGTTCCTGCTGTACGCGCTGCTGCGCTCGCTGCGGGCCGCCGGCCTCAAGCCGGACGCCGACGCCGCCGCCGACCTGCTGCACCACCTGCCACCGGACGTCGGCCGGGCCGTGTACACCCTGCTGGCCAACGCCGGACCGCACGCCACCCCGGTGGCCCAGGCGGTGGCCGTGCTCGGCGGCTCCCCCGCACTCGACCTGGTGGCGTACTGCGCCGACCTGGACCCGCGGCAGGCCGAGGACGCCACACACGCGATGATCCGCGCCGGGCTGATGTCCCGCGAAGGCGACGGGATCGGCCTGCTCTGCCCCGCCCTGGCCACCGCCGTGGCGGACGGCGTGCTGCCCTCCGTCCGGCAGCGGATGCACCAGCGCGCGGCCCGCCGGCTGATCGCCGCCCAGGCGCCCGCCGAGGAGATCGCCGTCCACCTGCTGCCCGGGCCGCTGGGCGAGCCGGACACCGCCGGCGTGCTGCGCCGGGCCGCCGCCCGGGCGATGGCCCGCGGCTGCCCGGAACGCGCCGCCGAGTACCTGCACCGGGCGCTGCGCGAGCCGTTGGAGGAGCGGGAGCGGGCCGCGCTGCTGATCGAGTGCGGGGAGGCGGAGCTGGCCTCCAGCGTGCCCGCCGCCGTCCGCCACCTGGAACGCGGCCTGGCACTGGCCGGCAGCCCGGCCGAGCGGGCCACCGCCGCCCGGCCGCTCGCCGCCGCGCTGTTCGCCCTCGACCGGCACTCCGACGGCCTGGCCGTGCTCAACGACGCCAGTACCGCGCTGCGCGAGACCGACGCCGCCGAGGCGCTCCGGCTGGAGACCGAGTTCGTCTTCGCCGGCCTCACCCAGGCCGCCTCGGCGCCCGCCGTCCTGCCGCGGCTGCTGGAACTCGACCTGGACGAGGCCGGGGACGAGGCGGCCCGCCGCGCGGTCGCCGCGCTGCTGAGCCTGCGCGCCGCGATGACCGGCGACCGGCCGAGCCGGGTCGCCGCGTTCGCCCGCCAGGCGCTCAGCCAGGGCCTGCACCCGGGCGACGACCGGTCCGCCGTGTACCTGGGCGCAGTCCTGGCCCTGGCCTGCGCCGGCCAGGCCGAGCTGGCGCTCTCCCACGCGGACGCCGCGGTCGCCCAGGCCGCCTCCGACGGCTCGGGACTGCTGTACGCCCGGGCCTGCGCCACCCGTGCCGGGGTCGCCCTGCGGCTCGGCCGGGTGCTCCGCGCCGAGACCGACGCCACCGCCTCGCTGGCCGCGATCGCCCGGGTCGGCGTCGACCCGCACAGCAGCCACGCCGTCGCCCCCGTCACCGTGCTGATCGACGCCATGCTCAAGCAGGGCCGGGTCGCCGAGGCCGACGCCTGCCTGGAGCGAAGCGGGCTGGCCGGCGACCTGGACGGCCACTGGATCAACGACTACGCCCTGCTGGTCCGCGGCAGGCTGCGCGCCGCCCAGGGCCGGCCGGCCGAGGCCCTCGCCGACTTCCTGCACTGCGGGCGGCGCAGCTGCGACCGGGCGATGCCCGGTCCCTGGCTGCTGCCCTGGCGCTCGGAGGCCGCGCTCACCCACGCCGCGCTCGGCGACGCCGAGGCGGCCCGGGCCCTGGCCGCGGAGGAGCTGGAGCTGGCCCGGGACTTCGACGTGCCGGAGGTGATCGGGGCGGCGCTGCGGGCGGTCGGCCTGGTCACCGGGGGTCCGGAGGGCCTGGACACGCTGCGGCTGGCGGTGGAGGTGCTCTCCGGCACCCCGGCCGAACTGACCCTGGCCGCCGCCTGCGCCGACCTCGGCGCCCAGGCCCGCCGGGCAGGACGGCTCGCCGAGGCCCGCCGGCACCTCAAGCGCGCCGCCGACACCGCCCACCGGCTGGGCGCCGAGGCGATCGCCGACCAGGCGCTGGCCGAGCTCCGCGCGATCGGCGACCGCCCGCGCGGCCGGGCCTTCCACGGCGTGGAGGCGCTCACCCCGACCGAGCGGCGGGTCGCCGCGCTGGCCGCCCGGGGCCGGACCAACCGCGAGATCGCCCAGCAGCTGTTCGTCGGGCTCCGGACGGTCGAGGTGCACCTCACCAACACCTACGGGAAGCTCGGCATCGCGGGGCGGGCCCAGCTCGCTCAGGCGCTGGGCGGACTCCTCGACGACGCGGCGGACGCGGGTGGTGCCGGTGACGGCGCTCACCCGGCGGCCACGCCGGCCGCTCCGGCCACGTCCTCCGGTACTGCCGCCGGTGCCGCCTCGGCCGGGCGTCCCCGGATCCCCGCGGCCCGGCGGCCGCAGGAGCGCTGACGGCGACGGGCGTACCGCACACGCCCCAACGCCGACCGGCCGTACGAGAACACCGAGGAGCCCCCGCCACCGAGCACGGTGGCGGGGGCTCCTCGGCGTGGCAGGGTGGTCAGTCCTCCTGGACCGGCGCGGCGGCCAGGCCCTCCTGGATGAGCGTCATGACCGAGGAGTCGGTGAGCGTGGTGACGTCGCCGATCTCGCGGTTCTCGGCGACGTCGCGGAGCAGGCGGCGCATGATCTTGCCGGACCGGGTCTTGGGGAGCTCGTTGACGACCAGGACCCGCTTCGGCTTGGCGATCGGGCCCAGGGTCCGGCCGACGTGCGCCCGCAGGTCCTCCACCAGCGCCTCGCCCCGGTCGGTGGCGGTGCCTCGGAGGATGACGAACGCGACGATCGCCTGCCCGGTCGTGGCATCCGCCGCACCGACCACCGCCGCCTCCGCCACCGCCGGATGCCCGACCAGCGCCGACTCCACCTCGGTGGTCGAGATGTTGTGCCCGGACACCAGCATCACATCGTCCACCCGGCCCAGCAGCCAGATGTCCCCGTCCTCGTCCTTCTTCGCCCCGTCCCCCGCGAAGTACCGGCCCTCGAACCGCGACCAGTACGTGTCCAGATACCGCTGATCGTCCCCCCACACCGTGCGGAGCATCGACGGCCACGGCTCGGTCAGCACCAGATACCCACCCGCACCGTTCGGCACCTCCCGCGCCTCGTCGTCGACCACCGTCGCCGCGATCCCCGGCAACGGCCGCTGCGCCGAACCCGGCTTGGTCTCGGTCACCCCCGGCAGCGGACTGATCATGATCGCGCCGGTCTCGGTCTGCCACCACGTGTCCACGATCGGGCACCGCGAGCCACCGATGTGCTCCCGGTACCACACCCACGCCTCCGGGTTGATCGGCTCCCCCACACTGCCCAGCACCCGCAGCGACGACAGGTCGAACTTCGCCGGGATGTCATCGCCCCACTTCATGAACGTACGGATCGCGGTCGGCGCCGTGTACAGGATGCTCACCCCGTACTTCTGCACGATCTCCCAGAACCGGCCCTGATGCGGGGTGTCCGGAGTCCCCTCGTAGATCACCTGGGTCGCGCCGTTCGCCAGCGGCCCGTACACGATGTACGAATGCCCGGTCACCCAGCCGATGTCCGCCGTGCACCAGTACACATCCGTCTCGGGCTTCAGGTCGAACACCGCGTGATGCGTGTACGCGGCCTGGGTCAGGTACCCGCCCGAGGTGTGCAGGATGCCCTTCGGCTTCCCCGTCGTCCCCGAGGTGTACAGGATGAACAGCGGGTGCTCCGCCTCGTGCGCCACCGGCGCGTGCTCCGCGGACTGCTGCTCCACCAGCTCGTGCCACCACACGTCGCGGCCCTCGGTGAACGCCACGTCCTGGCCGGTGCGGCGCACCACCAGCACCCGCTCCACCCCCGGACACCTCTCCAGGGCCTCGTCGATCCGGCTTCAGCGCGGACGGCTTCCCGCGGCGCCACCCGCCGTCCGCGGTGATCACCAGCTTCGCGTCCGCGTCCTGGATCCGGGAGGCCACCGCGTCCGCGGAGAACCCGCCGAAGACGACGGAGTGGGTCGCGCCGATCCGGGCGCAGGCCAGCATCGCCACCACCGCCTCGGGGATCATCGGCAGGTACACCGCGACCCGGTCGCCCTTGCCCACCCCCAACGCGAGCAGCGCGTTCGCCGCCCGGGACACCTCGTCCTTCAACTCGGCGTAGGTGATCGACCGGCCGTCCCCCGGCTCACCCTCGAAATGGATCGCGACCCGCTCCCCGTGCCCGGCCTCCACATGCCGGTCCACACAGTTGTACGCCACGTTCAGCGTGCCGTCGGCGAACCACCGCGCGAACGGCGCCCGCGACCAGTCCAGCGTCTCGGTCGGCTCCACCGCCCAGCTCAACCGCCGCGCCTGCTCCGCCCAGAACGCCAGCCGGTCCCCGGACGCGGCCGCGTACGCCGCACCCGACACGTTCGCGGAAGCCGCCAACCCCGCCGGCGGCGCGAAGCGACGCTCCTCCCTCAGCAGATTGGCCAGGCTCTCGTTGCTCACGGTCGTACTCCCCACATCATCCGTCCGGGAGGACAGCCTCCCGGCTCCATCAATCGATCATGGTGTGCCGAGGGGCCGCGGTGGGCCCGGACGGCGGAAATCTCTCGGTCGCCCGAGCGAAACCCTTCGGTGCGCGTCGGCGGTCCGGGGTGGCCCCGACCCCGGTCAGACCACCTGCGGGGGCCGCGGCGCCTGCGACGGGCGACCGGACCGGTCCTTGGACCCGCGCGGGGACTGCGCCGTCCACCAGGACCGCGGGTCGTCGCACCGGCCCACCGTCAGCCGCTCGCCGTACCCGTGGTCCAGGAGGCAGCCGCCCAGGTGCGCGCGGATCCGGAACCGCTCGGCGAACCGTCCGAGCCGCTCCCAGCCGCCCGGGCTGTCGTCGAACGTCCACAACTGCGCCGGGTGCCCGGCGGGGACGTCCGGCAAACGGTCGTGCTGCAGGTACACCGAGTCGTCCGGGTCCGTGGTCAGCAGCAGCGGGCCGCCCCCGTCCGTGCTCGCCAGCAGCGACTGGACCACCAGCTCGCCGCTGGCCGACACACGCACCAGCCACTCCTGCGAGTCCCGGCCGCTGGCCGGCATCGCACCGACCGCGGCACCGTCGGCCGCCGTGGACGGCGCCGCACCGAACGCCTGCATCAGCATGCCCGAGTACTCCGCCGCCAGCACGGTCAGACCCACCTGCGGCCGCGGCACCGGCCCCTCGGGCGGGGCGGCGGGCGCGAGGTCGACGACGTAACGGCCGGTGGCCCCGGCCAGCAGCAGGACGGGTACGGCGGCGACCGCCAACGTGGTCTTCACCGCCGACCGGGCAGGTCGATAGGACACCAGGAACTCCCCCGTGAGACTCGGCCGGCGCAGACGGCAGCCGACCCGACCCGCAGAGCGGGCCATTTCACGGTAGGCAGCGGACACCCCCGCACACATGACGGTCCCCACCGAAAACCTTGCGGCCGGGTACGCGAAGAAAGGGGCGCGGGGAACTGCGCGACAAGGGGACAGCTGACGCGAGCTGTCTTCCGCTGCCCGCAGTTCCCCGGCGCCCCTCGGTGGTTGACCAGATGCGTTCCTCAGGCGTCGGCCCGGGGCGTGGGGCGGCCGGTTAGGCTCGGGGCATGCGTGTGCGTCCGATGGTGGAGTGGTCGGGGGGCGGCGGCGGGGGTGGGCCGGAGGCCGGTGTGGCGGAGGTGGTGCGGCTGCTGGCGGGCGGGAACGTGGCCGTGCTGAGCGGTGCGGGCCTGTCCACGGAGTCCGGTATCCCCGACTACCGGGGCGAGACCGGCAGCCTGCGGCGCCGTACCCCGATGACGTACCAGGAGTTCGTGGGGAGTGAGGACGGCCGCCGCCGCTACTGGGCGCGGAGCCATGTCGGCTGGCGGACGATCGCCCGGGCGGAGCCCAACGCCGGGCACCACGCCGTGGAGTCGCTGCGCCGCTCCGGCCACCTGGCGTCCGTGATCACCCAGAACGTGGACGGCCTGCACCACGCCGCCGGTACCCGCGACGCCGTCGAGCTGCACGGCGGTCTGGACCGGGTGGTCTGCCTGGGCTGCCGCCGTACGAGTTCCCGCGAGGAGCTGGACGGGCGTCTGCACGCCCTGAACGCCGCGTTCCGCGAGGGCGGCGCCGACGGTGTGCCGCGGCTCAACCCGGACGGCGACGTCGAGCTGCCGGACGCCCTGGTCGGCGGGTTCCGGATCGCCGCCTGCGAGGCGTGCGGCGGGATCCTCAAGCCGGACGTGGTGTTCTTCGGTGAGAACGTGCCCAAGGAGCGGGTCGAGCGCTGCTTCGCACTGGTGGACGCGGCGCGGGCGCTGCTGGTCCTGGGTTCCTCGCTGACGGTGATGTCGGGGCTGCGCTTCGTCCGGTACGCGGCCCGCACCGGCAAGCCCGTCGCGATCGTGAACCAGGGCGACACCCGCGGCGACGCGTATGCGGCGGCCAAGGTCTGCCTGCCGCTGGGCGCCGTTCTGACCGAGCTGGCCGACCGTCTGGCGCAGCCCCGCTAGCACGCCATCCGACGCCCCTGCCCTCCGGGCAGCGGGCCATGACGCCCCGTCAGCCGCGCGCAGTCACCTCCGCAGCCACCTCCGCAGCCACCTCCGCAGCCACCCTCCGAGCCGCTCTCCGGCGGGCCGGAGCCGCGGTGCCGCTCAGGTCAGGCCGAGCGCTTCGGGGTCGTCGGTGGTGTGCATGGCGGCCTCCTCGGCACTCGCCGCGCCGCCGGAGATGCCGACGTCGTCCGCGACCAGGTCGCTGCGCGCGTCGGCGGCCAGCACCAGCCGGCCGCTCCGCACCTCGCCCGCCTCCGGGTCGATCAGCTCGCCGTCGGTGCCGTAGGTGTCGCCGATCCCGTCCCCGTCGAAGTCGGCGACCTCCGGCAGCTCGGCCCTGAGCCGCTGCTCGAAGCTCTGGCCCCGCTGCTGCTCGGCGGCCGTGGTGCCGAACCGCTCGACTCCCAGCGGCCGCTCCGGGGCGGCGTACCCCTCGTCGAGGGCCGAGTCCAGCCCCCGGTCCTCGAGGGTGTCCTCGGGCTCCAGCGGCCCGATGTCGTCCTGAACCTCGGAGCCGTCGGGCTGGTAGACCTCGTCGCCCATCAACTCTTCGTCCGACATGTGATTCTCCTTCGCCGGCCACGACACCTCGCACTCTGCGGTGGTGTCCGCCCGCAGCCTCCGGGCCGGGCCCCGGGCTCCGCCTGACCGTTCCCGTCGGATGCGCGGGTCCTGCCCGCCGGTCCGCCGCGAACGGTCGGTCGAACCCTGGTACCGACGCCACCGGGAGGGAACACCGCCGGGCCGCGCCCGGACGGGCCGGACCCGGGCCCGTCGGCGCCGGTCCGCGGGGTGCGGTGGCCGGCAGCCGGCTGCGGCGGACTCCCGCCCGGTGACCGGGCGACCGCCTGCACCAGGGAGGTCCCTCCCAATGTCCCATTACGCGCCCGGCTCTGCAGTCGGTGGCTCCCGGTGACCCCGCTCCCGGCCCGTCCGGCACTCCGGCCCACGCCCCGACAGGCGCCCCGACCTGCGGCCCGACAGGCGCCCCCACCTGCGGCCCGACAGGTACCCCGTCGGCGGCGTCGCGGATGCGGCTCGCACCCTCCGCACTCGCCGCACTCGCCGCACCGGCTCATGGGCGTGGGAGAGCCGCCGGAGTAGCATCGATCGTGTCCTGACCGATGGCGGTGGGAGCGTCCGATGAGCGGCGGAAAGCAGCAGCAGCCTCCGCACCCGCTGGCCGACATGGAGGAGGCAGGTCTCGGCGACGACCTGTTCTCCAGCCGGTCCCCGCGGGAGCACCCCGTGCGCAGCGTCGAGGAGGATTCCTACGCCGGGTCCGACGACCTCTACGGTCCGGGCTCCGCCCTCGCGCCGAACCCGGCCGACCGGGAGGAGTGACGGGCTCCCCGACCGGGCCGAGACCTCCGGCGGGAGCGGGCCCTTCCGGGTCGGACCCACCGGCCGGGGGCAGTGCGGCCGCCACCCGTTCGGGCTCGGTCCGCGGACCCGGGACCTTCGGCCCTGACGGGTCGGGACCTGAAGGTCTCGCCGCACCCCCACCCCTCCTGATGGGGTGTCAGTCGCAGCCACGCCCCGACCGGGCGGCCCGGGCTGCCGCACGACCTCCGGAGGCCGCTTTGACTCATGCCGCACCGACACCGGACACCGTGATCGCCTCGGTGTCCCGCCCACCGACCGGGCACGAGACGGTCGTACGGCTGCGCGGCGAACTCGACGCCCTCTCCGCCGCGAGCATCGAGCCCCGGCTGCGGCCCCTGGCCGCCGACCGCAGCCGCGACCTGGTCCTGGACCTGACCGCGGTGACCTTCTGCGACAGTTCCGGCGTGGCCCTGTTCGAGCGGCTGAACGAGCAGCGGATGGCGTCCACCACCCTGGTCCTGCGCGGACTGGGGCGGCAGCCACGGCGGGTGATCTGCCTGATGGGGCTGGACCGGGTGCTGACCTGCGAGTCCGAGATCCCGGTGGGCCGGCCCGCGGCCCGGCACTGAGCCGCAGCACTCGGCCGCAGCACTCGCCGGACGGCGCTGTCGACGGCGCCGGTCCGACGCCGCCGGTCCGACGGCGGGACGAACGGCCAGGGGCCGCTCCACCCGACTCCTCCCGACAAAGGGGGGACCGGGGTGGAGCGGCCCCCACGCCGCTTCCACCCCGGTCCTCCGGGCGGTCGTCCGACCCCCACGCCGGACGGAACCGCTCCCCACGCTGACTGGAACGTAGGGGGCCGAACCAAGAGTTCCCTCGGCCTCCACCAGCATGCGGCAGATCACCCGATCCGGCCGAGGGCCCAAGGTCCCGATCGCCGGCCCATCGGTCCCGACCTGGGCCGGTCCGCCCCTCCCGCGCGGGTGCCGGTGTGACCGTGATCGGCCAGGCCACTGGTCATGTCCGCGCGAATAGGGCCCTCCGGCCCTATCGGCGGGGGTCGCCCGGCAAGCAGACTCCCACCGAGGGCGGTCCGCCGGGAGCGGGCGGCCGGAACACGGGGTTCGGAGCGGTGATGGCGGAACAAGCGGGGATCGAAGCGGCGGGACCGGTACGGGTGTTCCTCCTGGACGACCACGAGGTGGTCCGCCGGGGCGTACACGACCTGCTGGACTCCGAACCGGACCTGCTGGTGGTCGGCGAGGCCGGCACCGCCGAGCAGGCGCTCGCCCGGATCCCGGCACTGCGGCCCGACGTGGCCGTGCTGGACATGCGCCTGCCGGACGGCGACGGGGTCACCGTCTGCCGGGAACTCCGCTCCACCATGCCCGAGTTGGCCTGCCTCATGCTCACCTCCTTCGACGACGAGGACGCCCTGCTGGACTCGATCATGGCGGGCGCCGCCGGGTACGTGCTCAAGCAGATCCGGGGCACCGACCTGGTCTCGGCGGTACGCACGGTGGCCTCCGGCCAGTCGATGCTGGACCCCGGTGCGACCACCCGGCTGATGGCCCGGCTGCGGAACGACCACGCCGCGCCGACCCCCGACTTCCCCCAGCTCACCGAGCGCGAGCGGCAGATCCTGGCGCTGGTCGGCGAGGGGATGACCAACCGGCAGATCGGCCAGCGGCTCTACCTGGCCGAGAAGACGGTCAAGAACCACATCTCCCGGCTGCTGGCGAAGCTCGGCGTGGAACGCCGGGTCCAGGCCGCCGTCATCGCCACCCGGACCCTCGCCGCCCAGGACGGTCGGCCCGCCCGGACGCCGGAGTAACGGGTGGCACACGGGGTACCGGCCGAGCGTTCCGGCCCGGCGGCGGACGGAGCGGCGAGCGCGGCAACCGGCGGCGAGGCGGCCGACAGAGGGCCGTACGGCGGCCGTACGGCGGGGCTTCGGGACCTTGGACCCCTGGTCCCGGCCCCGGCCGCGAACGAGGATCGATCCATGACACCCGACCACGAGCTGACCGAGACCCGGCTGAACCTGCGGCGCCTCGCCGGAGCCCGGGTCGGCCGCATCGTCTACACCGTGGGCGCCCTGCCCGCCGTCCTCCCCGTCCGGTACCGGCTCGACGGTGACGGCAGCGTGGTGATCCACGCCGCCGCCCGGTCCCAGCTGGTACGGGCCGTCTCCGGCGCCCTGGTCGCCTTCGAGGCGGGCGAGGTCGCCGAGGACGGCACCGGCTGGAGCGTCACCGTCCTGGGCCGGGCGGACGTCGCCGACGCGCACGCCCGCCGGGCGGCGGCGGAGGCTCCCGTCCCGGAGACGCTGCCGGTGACCATCCGCATCCGCCCCGAGCTGGTCAGCGGACGGACCCTGCCGGACGCCGACACCCGGGTCGCCTGACGGCCGACTGGAGGTTGCTCGGCTTCCACGCCCTACACCGACTCGGCCACGGCCTCGGGGTCGGCGGCCGTGTGCGTGGCGGGGACGCGCTTGCCGAGCAGGGTGAACAGCAGGACCAGGCCGACGGTGATGACGATGTGCCCGAGTCCGGCGATCCCGGACACCGCCTCGGGCACGGAGTGGCCCAGGACGGTCATCGTGCCGCGGTAGGTCATCGTCAGGACGGTCAGGGCGAGCCCGGCGTTGTACGTCCAGAAGAAGGCCGTAAAGTGCCGCGAGCCGGACAGCCGGAACAGCTTGTCCAGGGCGAGGACGATCAGGAAGACCAGCATGCCCAGGGCCAGCAGGTGCGTGTGCACCACGGACAGCTGGGTCTCGCCCTCGAAGTGGTGGGCCTTGGTGAGTTCCCGGTAGTACAGGCCCGAGATGACGCCGAGGATCATGTAGACGTGGGCCGCGTGCAGGGATCTGCGCATGCTGACGACTCATCCGTTCGTGGTCCGGGGAAGGGTGGCGTACCGCCGCCCCCACCCTTCACCCGGGCCACCGCCGAGGTCAACGTGGATATCCGGAATACCCCTCGCCGATTGGCGAGTTGGGGCCCGGCCGGCTCCCGGCGTCATCGTGCCAGGGGGGCGGACCAGGTCAGCCGGGTGCCGCCGGCGGGCGGGCCGGAGAGCTCGAAGGTGCCGCCGAGGCCGGTCGCCCGCTCGGCCAGGTTGCGCAGGCCGTTGCGCGCCCGGCCGCGGTCGTCCTGGGCGGGTACGCCGACGCCGTCGTCCTCGACCACCAGCACCACCTGGTCGCCGGTCGCCCGGAGCACCACCTCGACCCGGTCGGCCCGGGCGTGCCGGGCGGCGTTGCTGAGAGCCTCCCCCAGCACCGCCACCACCTGGTCGGCGACGGCCGGCGGCACGTCGGTGTCCAGCAGCCCCTCCATGCTGAGGCGCGGCGCGAACCCGAGGGCCGCCTGGGCCTCCCCCACCACCTGGACGGCGCGGGCCCGCAGGCCCTGGTCGGCGCCCTCCTCCCGGGCCCGCAGGCCGAAGATGGTCGATCGGATGATCTTGATGGTCTCGTCCAGGTCGCCGACCGCCCGCAGCACCCGGTCGGAGGCCCCCGGGTGGTCGATGAACCGGGCCGCGCTCTGCAGCGTCATACCGGTGGCGAAGAGCCGCTGGATGGCCAGGTCGTGCAGGTCGCGGGCGATCCGGTCGCGGTCCTCCAGCATCGCCAACTGCTCGGCGTCCCGGCGGCGTTCGGCCAGCTCCAGAGCGAGTGACGCCTGGTCCGCGAACCCGAGCAGCGGGCCGATCTCCCGCTCGGTGAACTCCGCCGACCCGGCGTCCCTGGCCAGCAGCAGCACCCCTTCCACCCGGCCCTCGACCCGGCCCAGCGGGACCGCCACCGCCGGGCCAAGACCCCGGTACCGGGCCGGCCCACCCACCCGCTCCGGACCGCCGGAACCCCCCGTCGCGCCGTCGCCCACCAGCCGGGGAGCGGTCACCGCGGCACCCTGCGCGAACGCCTCGCCGGGCAGGGTGCCCTGCACCGCCACCACCGGACTCTCCGCACCCGCACCGCAGTCCCGACCGTCCGAACCACCCGAACCACCCGAACCACCCGGACCACCCGGACCGTCCAGCCCATCCAGCCCGTCGCGCCCGTCCGGCCCGAGGCCGCCGCCCGGCCGCGGCCCGGCGCCCGGCTCGGCGCGCAGCGCCGCCCGGCCGTCCACCGGCACCAGCACCTCGGCCAGCACCGCCCCGGTGATGTCCCGCGCCCGCTGCGCGATCAGGTCGACCACCTGGGTCCGGGAGCTGCCGGAGAGCAGGTTCCGGGTGATCTCGGCGCTGGCGCTGAGCCACCGCTGCTGGCGCTGCGCCTCCTCGAACAGCCGGGCGTTGTCGATGGCGACCCCGGCGGCCACAGCCAGGGTGGCGATCACCGACTCGTCGTCCGCGTCGAACTCCTCGCCGCCGCGCTTGTCGGTCAGGTAGAGGTTGCCGAACACCTCGTCCCGCACCCGGACGGGCACGCCCAGGAACGTCCGCATCACCGGGTGGTGGGCCGGGCAGCCGAACGACGCCGGGTGCCGCTTCAGCTCCCCCAGCCGCAGCGACTCCGGGTGCCGGATCAGCTCGCCCAGCAGCCCCTTGCCGGTCGGGTACGGGCCGATCCGGGCGATCTCCTCCTCGCCGAGGCCGACCGTCAGGAACTGCGAGAGGCTCTCGCCGTCCGGGCCGATCACCCCGAGCGCCGCGTAGCGGGCGTCCACCAGGACGGCGGCCGCCTCGACGATCCGCCGCAGGACGTGGGTGAGGTCGAGTTCCCGCCCCACCGAGAGGACCGCCTCCAGCAGGCTGTGCACCCGGTCCCGGGTACCGCGGGCGGCGTCGATTCTGGCCTGGAGCTCCTCCAGCAGCTCGTCCAGCCGCAGCTGCGGAATCCGCGACCGCATCTCCTGCCCGCCCACAGGCCCTCCCTCGGTGACAGTCCGAACGACCGATTCTGGCAGATCACGGGTCGCCCGGGCGGCGGGTCGGGGAGTGTCGGGCCCGGCCTGTTCCCGGGCGCCCCGCGGATCTCCTGACGGACCGTCCGCCCGCTCTCCCGCCCGCTCTCCGGATCGCCCTTCCGGGCGCCCTCCCACGGGTCTGTCCGGGTACTTCGGAGCCCGCCCGCTCGTGCTGTCAACGGTCGCGGCCGGTCCGGGCGGTATACCGGTTGGACGGGCCGGCGGCCAGGCTCGGCGGCCCGGGCCGGCCCACCCATCCCGCGCGAAAGGGGCGCCCATGCGTTCGCTCGTGAACAGACGCCAGTTCCTGGCGCTGGCCGCGGCCTCCGGTCTGACCACGGCCTGTGGCACCGCCCCGCCCGAGCCGGACCCCGCCCCGCCGGTCGACGTGGGCACCCCGCTGCGGGTGCCGCCGCTGCTTCACCCGGACCCGGGCCCGGACGGCGTCCGCCACTACGAGCTGACCCTGCAGGCCGGGGAGACCGAGATCCTGCCGGGGAAGCAGACCCCGACCTGGGGCTTCAACGGCCCGTTCCTCGGCCCGACCCTGCGGGCCGCCCGCGGCGACCGGGTGCGGATGTCCATCCGCAACACGCTGGGCGAGGCGAGCACGGTGCACTGGCACGGCCTGCGGCTGCCGGCCGCGATGGACGGCGGGCCGCACCGGCCGGTCGATCCCGGCGCCGAGTGGACCCCGGAGTGGGAGATCGACCAGCCCGCCGCCACCGCCTGGTACCACCCGCACCCGCACGGGAAGACCTCGCTCCACCTCTACCACGGCCTGGCCGGCGTGTTCGTGATCGACGACGGACCGGACGCCGGACTGCCCTCCGAGTACGGCGTGGACGACGTCCCGCTGATCCTCCAGGACAAGATGTTCGCCGAGGACGGCTCCTTCTCCGGCGACCCGCTCAAGGGCCCGTTCGGCATCCTCGGCGACCACGTGCTGGTCAACGGCGTGTACGACCCCGGGTTCGCGGTGCTGACGGAGCGGGTGCGGTTCCGCGTCCTCAACGCCTCCAACGCGCGGATGTACACCCTGGAACTCTCCGACCGGCGGCACTTCCAGGTGGTCGGCAACGACCGCGGGCTGCTCGGCACGCCGGCCGAGGTCGACCAGGTGCCGCTCACCCCGGGCGAGCGGGTGGAGATCGTGGTGGCCTTCACGCCCGGCGAGCAGGTGGTGCTGCGGACCGTGGACAACGGGCTGGACATCGGCAAGGGGGACTTCGACCTGCTGCGCCTGGTGACCGCGTCCGAGCTGCGCCCCACCCCTGCCCCCGGCGAGCAGATCGTGCCGTTCACCGCGATCACCCCGGCGGCCGACGCCCGGGTGCGGCACTTCACTCTCAACGCCCGGGACTCCATCAACGGCCGGACGATGGACATGGCCCGGATCGACGAGGTGGTGCCGACCGGCGCCGTCGAGATCTGGGAGGTGGAGAACTCCGCCTCGTCCCACAACTTCCACATCCACGAGGTCTCCTTCCAGATCCTGGACGTGGCCGGCACGCCGCCGCCCGCCCACTCCGCCGGCTACAAGGACACCGTGTTCGTGCCGACCAGGAGCACCGTCCGGCTGGCCGTCCAGTTCGGCCGGTACGCGGACCCGGGGGCGCCGTACATGTACCACTGCCACCTCCTGCGGCACGAGGACGCGGGCATGATGGGCCAGTTCGTGATCGTCGAACCGGGGACCGAGGACACCGTCTCCCGCACCCTCCTCCTCGCCCACCCGGGCCACTGACCCGGGACCGTCGCCGCGAACGGTCCCACCCGTCCGGTGAGTTGACGATCAGTCAAGATCACCTATTCACAGTATATTTATGCGGCAAAACGGCTAATTGCCAAAGGTTTTAAGGCCATTCAGTGGTCTTCCCTCCGCGATCTCCGACTGGAAGGCTGGGCGCGCCCTTTCAGTACGGAGGAGGTTCCTTGTCCCGCATATCCACCCTGACCGGAGCGGTCGCCTGTGCGCTGGCCCTCGTCACCGGGTCCACCGTCGCCGCGACGGCCGCGCCGGTGGACCCGGCGCCCCAGGCGGTGGCCGAGGCAAAGGTCGACCCGGTCGCCTGGACACCGTGCAACCCGGATCCGTCCAAGCCGGACCCGAAGATCTACGACTGCGCCGTCTACCCCGTGCCGCTGGACTACGCCCACCCGGAGGGCGAGAAGGTCGGCATCGCGATGATGCGCCGCCGGGCCGGCGACCCGGCGAAGCGGATCGGCTCGCTGTTCCTCAACCCCGGCGGCCCGGGCGGCAGCGGCTACCTGTGGGCGACCACCACCCGGTTCGAGCCGGTCGTGCAGGAGCGCTTCGACCTGGTCGGCTTCGACCCGCGCGGGGTGGCCAGGAGCAACCCGCTGCGGTGCTTCGGGACCGCCGAGGAGGCCGACGCGGTCTTCGACCGGATGACCGGAGTGCCGGTCACCGGGGCCGAGGTCGACGGGACCCTCGCCGCGACCCGGGACTACACCGACGCCTGCGGCCGCAACGCCGGCCGGCTGATCGAGCACATGTCCACCATCAACGTGGTGCGCGACCTCGACCGGATGCGCCGCGCCGTCGGCGACGCCCAGCTGAACTTCGCCGGGTTCTCCTACGGCACCCTGATCGGCGCCACCTACGCCAACATGTACCCGGACAAGGTCCGCGCGCTGATCATCGACGGCAACGTCGACCCCAACCTGCGCCTGCACAACGGCCTGGAGTACGACCGGCAGCGCGCGGACGGCTTCGAGATCGCGCTGGCCGAGTTCCTGAAGCGCTGCCAGACGGCCGGCGCCCCGCGCTGCGCCTTCGGCGAGGGCGACACCCGGGCCCGGTTCGACGCCCTCCGCGACCACCTGCGCACCTCCCCGGTCACCCTGCCGGACGGCACGAAGGTCACCCTGAGCAGCTTCACCAGCCAGGTCGCCAACGCCCTGTACGCGCAGAGCCGGCAGGCGCCGCTCGCCAAGTCGCTCCAGGCGCTGGACCAGGTGGTGCAGGGGCAGCAGGCCCCGTCCCTGGCCGCCGGCGGCTCCGCCTCCGCCGAGGACGCCAAGGTGCTGGCGGTGACCGTCCCCTCCGCGCTGCGCGAGGCCCCGGCGGACACCCCGTACACCGCCGACGACTCGTACTATGGCGTCAACTGCCAGGACAAGCCGTACCCGTCGAACCCGCAGGTGTTCCCGCTGCTGGCCCGCGCCTGGGAGTGGCAGTCGCCCACCTTCGGCCGCTACCAGGCCTTCGACGCCCCGGCCTGCGCCACCTGGCCGGCCCCGGCCCGCGACGTCGAGCGGTTCAGCGGCCCGTGGAACCGCCGCACCGCCAACCCGGTCATGGTGATCGGCAACCTCTACGACCCGGCCACCCAGTACGTGTTCGCGCAGCGGATGCAGCGGCAGCTCTCCCGCGCCGTCCTGGTGACCGTGGACTCGGTGGAGCACTGCGCGGTCGGCCGCAGCAAGGCGCTCAACGCCCTGGTCACCTCGTACCTGGTGGACAAGGCCGTGCCGAAGCCGGGCCAGGTGCTGAAGCCGGACGCGGAGCCCTTCCCGCCGGTGACCTGACACCCGGGTGAACCGGGCGGGGGCGGTGGCCGGGACACCCCGGCCGCCGCCCTCGTCGCGCGTGCGGCGTTCACCCGTCCGGCCGTACCACGCCGGGTCCGGGCCGCGCCGGTACAGTGCCAGTAGGGGGTCCTCGCGCGACCGCCGGGCGGCCGCCACGCACCACGGTGGAGGAGCCATGGGATCCGCCAGCGAACGCCGTCCGATCGTCCTCGGGATCGACGCCGTCGACGCCACACCGATGGCCGTCGCCTGGGCCGCCGACGAGGCCGCCCGCCGGGGGCTGCCGCTGCGCCTGGTCCACGCCGTCCCGCCGGCCAGCCGGGAGATCCGCGGATACGAGGAGTCCCGGTACCAGGAGGCGCTGCGCCGCACCGCGGACGAGGCCCTCGACAAGGCCTCGCTGACGGCCCGCGAACGGCACCCCGACCTGCACGTGGTCACGGCCCTCGCGGACGGCAGGCCGGGGCAGGTCCTGAGCCGGGAGTCCCACCATGCCGAGCTGGTCGTCCTCGGCTCGCGCGGGATGAGCCGGCTGGAGGAACTGCTCAGCGCGTACTCGGTGACCGTGCCGGTGACCGCCCAGGCCCACTGCCCGGTGGCGGTGGTCCGCGCGCCCGAGCACACCACCGAGAACCCGCCGTACCTGGTCGTCGGCGTGGACGGCAGCCCGTCCGCGGCCGCCGCCGTCGACTTCGCCTTCGACCAGGCCGCGCTGCGCGGCGCCGAGCTGCGGGCCGTCTGGGCGTGGCAGTCCACGCTGATCGCCCACCTGGACGAGGAGGGCGCCATCGCCACGCTGCGCCGGCTGCTGGCCGAGACCACGGCCGGGCGCAGCGCGACCCACCCGGACGTGACGGTGAGCCACGAGGTGGTGCGGGGGCACCCGGTGGAGGTGCTGTCCGAGGCCGGCCGGCACGCGCTGGCCGTGGTGGTGGGGCGGCGGGGGCGCGGCGGGTGGACGGGCATGCGGCTCGGGTCCGTCCCGCACGGGCTGCTGCACCGCGCGCCCTGCCCGGTGATCGTGGCGCCCTCGGTGGAGGACGAACGTTCCTGACGGGCCGGTCCGGCCCGACCTGGTGATACTGAAGAGCGATGGCCCCGGTGCCGGTCACCGTGCGGCCCCGGCCGGCCCACGCCGGCCCGTCCGCTCACGAGGAGGCGGGACATGTCCGGGAACGTGCAGGACCGGGGGACCACCCACCCGGTGGCGAGCGGCGTGGTCGCCGTCACCGCCGTGATGATGCTGATCGCCGGGGTGCTCAACCTGCTGCGCGGCATCATGGCCATCGCGAACGACGAGGTGTACGCGACCACGCCGAACTACGTGTTCAAGTTCGACCTGACCGCCTGGGGCTGGATCCACGTGGTGCTGGCCGTACTCGCCGTGCTGGTCGGCGTCGGCCTGTTCCGGCTGGCGCTCTGGGCCAGGATCGCGGCGCTGATCGTCGCGAGCCTGCTGATCATCGCGAACTTCCTGTCGATCCCGTACTACCCGCTCTGGTCGCTCACGGTGATCGCGGTGTGCCTGGTCGCCATCTGGGGCCTGGCCGTGGTCCACCGCGACCGCTGACCGGGCGCGGCCCGGTTCCTCAGCCCGACACCGGGGGCCGGCGGGCCACCCAGAGCGTGCGCTCGGTGCGGAAGTCCAGGTCCTGGCGGCTGAGGACGCCCTCGGGGTCCGACGGGTCGAGGAGCAGGTCCAGCACCTCGGTGTCCTCGGGGTCCAGCCGGCCGTCCAGGGCGGCCCGCAGCCGGGTCAGCACCGCGTGGGCGTAGCGTCCGACGGAGTCCGGCAGCGGGCGGGGCGGCCGCGGGGCGTACCGCTGCTCGGCCTCGACGGTGAAGCCGGCCCGCTCCAGGGCCGGCGCCCAGTCCGCGGCCGGGTGCAGGGCGGCCTCCGCCGTCCGCGGCGCCGTCAGGGCCCGGCAGCGGTCCTCCAGTCCGGGGCGTCCGGTCCCGAGGTCGGCGGGCAGGAAGCGCGGGAGGCCGTCCGGCTCGACCACGGCCAGCAGGCCGCCGGGGCGGAGGGCGGCGAACGTCCGGCGCAGCGTGCCGTCCGGGTCGGCGAGGTGGTGCAGGGAGGCCGAGGCCCACGCCAGGTCGGCCGAGGGGCCGAGGTCCGGCCAGGGGGCGTCCAGGTCGGTCTCCACGGTGCCGAGCCGGTCCGCCGTGCCGCGCCGTTCCGCCGCCTCGCGCAGGCGCCGCAGCAGCTGCGGGGAGCGGTCCAGGGCCGTGACCCGGCTCCGGGGAATTGGTCGAGCAGCGCGAAGGTGCCTGCGCCGGTGCCGCTGCCCAGGTCGAGGATCCGCCGCACCGGGGTGTCGCCGGCCAGCTCGGCGAGCCGGCCGGTCAGCTCGGCGAGGTGGGTGCGCAGCACCTCGGCGTCCAGGTCGAGGATCTCGGCCCGGACGTCCTCCTCCCGACCGAGGGTGCCGGGGCCGGTGCCGTGTGGCGCGTGCCGGGGGTGGTGGTGACCGTGCTGGTGGTGCTCGGGGTGTGCCATGGGTCGACCGTACGAGAGCCTTGCGCCGATCGCATAGTCTCTTGCGTATGACGCAAGAAGACGGCGGTCTCGACACCCTGGTGCGCAAGCGGATCCGGGGGCTGCGGGTGGCGATGGGCTGGTCGCTGGACGAGCTGGCCGCGCGCTGCTACCTCAGCCCGTCCACGCTGAGCCGGATCGAGACCGGCCACCGCCGGATCGGGCTGGACCAGTTGACCGCCATCGCCCGCGCCCTCGGCACCTCGCTGGACCAGCTGGTGGAGTCCGCCTCCGACGAGGACGTGGTGATCCGGCCGCAGCACGACGCCGCGCGCGGGGTCACGCACTGGACGATGGTCCGCGACCCCCGGCTGACGGTGGCCCGGATGCGGATCACCGCGGCGCCCGCGAGCCGCTCCACCGAGCTGCGGGCCCACCCCGGCAGCGAGTGGCTCACCGTGCTGTCCGGCACCCTCGTCCTCCAGCTCGCGGACCGCCGGATCCTCGTCGAGGCCGGGCAGGCGGCGGAGTTCTCCACGATGATCCCGCACGCCCTCGGCGCCCAGGGCGGCCCGGCCGAGATCCTCGGCGTCTTCGACCCGGAGGCCCGCCGCACCCACCTGCCCGGAACGGGTCACGGGTAGCGAAAAACCACAGAGGGGCGCGTGGGAGGTACCCTCCCCACGCGCCCCTCAGGCGGGCCCGGATCAGTGGAAGAAGTCCAGCGCTCCCAGCGCGCACAGCCCGCCGACGCCCATGAACACCGGCGTGAGCACCTTGATCTCCACCCAGCTGCCCGCCCGGAACCGCATGGGCTTCGGCGGCCCCAGCGGGTACCACCGCTTGCGGCCGATCGGGATCGGCCACAGCACCGGGCAGCCCGAGACGGTGAGCGCGTCACCGAGGCAGTGCACCAGCGCGCCCAGGACGATCGGCAGGCCGATCCACAGGTACTGCTGCCCGGGCTCGTGGAACAGCCACTGGGAGCCGTTGCCGGGCCGGTCGATGACGTCGGCCAGCATCCAGGCACCGGTGATGCCGAGCAGCCAGACCAGGATGTCGCTGGAGACCCGGGCGGCCCGCCACAGCAGGCCCTCGACGGCCAGCACCACGTGGACGAACAGCACCGCCAGCACGCCCCAGCGGCCGCCGTACACGGCCACGGCCGCCGCGCCCGCGCCGATCATCACGGCCCAGACCCAGGTGTGAGTGAGCGTCCGGTGGCCGCCCGAGCGCTTGGGGTCGCCGGGCTTGCGGGTGGACTTGTAGACGGCGTACGACAGCTTGTCGATCACCTCGCACAGGGTGCGGGAGACCGGGCCGAAGGCCCTGGATATGGTCGCCGCCTTGTGGTCGAGGTCCGGCGCCAGGGCCGCGCCGGCGCAGATCAGCGCCCCGACCAGCAGCACCGGCCACGGCATCGGCTCTCCGAGCCCGGCCGCGACGGCCCCCGCTCCCAACCACGCCGCCGCGCCGGACAGCGCGTGCGCCGGTCCCATCATGACTTGACTCCCACCCATTTCCCGGCCCTCGTCGCGAGGGCGTGACGGGGCGGCAGCATATCCGTGTCCGGACCGGCACCGATCACCCGGCGTCCGGGCTGCCGGGTCCGGCCCCCGGAGCGGAGTCGGCGCTGCTCAGCGCGGCCCGGGCCCCCACCGCCCGGTGCTCCCCCCGAGTCGGCGGGCGGCGAACCGCCACAGCCGGCGCTGGATACGCAGGGTGAGCACGCCGACGAGGACCAGGAGCACGACGTTCAGCAGGAGTTGGAGCAGCGAGCCCAGGGCCCCGGACCAGGCGCCGAAGGCGATGGAGACGGACACGTCGGAGGCCGCCGGGATGGTGGTGACCGAGATGAACACCCCGAGCAGGGCGCTGCTGCGCGCCTCGGCGAGCGAGACGATGCCGACCACGCCGGCCAGCACGGCGACGGTCGCGGAGAGCAGGTTGGGGGTGTTGATCAGGTTGGAGACCGGTCGCAGTCCGAGGTCGAAGGCGTGCGACTGGAGGCCGGCCTGCCGGACCAGGACGGCGAAGCCGAGGGTGACCAGGATGGCCAGGGTGAAGCCGAGGGCGAGGGCGCGCAGGCCGTCCCGGACCCGGCGGCGGTTCCCGCGGTCCAGGCCGAGGGCGATGCTGGTGATCGCGCCGTACTCGGGTCCGACCACCATGGCCGCCACGATGAGGATCTGGGAGTTCGTCATGATGCCGACCGAGCCGATCAGGCCGGCGATCACCAGGTAGAGGTAGAAGCTCGGCAGGTAGGTGCCGGAGGCGCGGATGTTGGCCTCGACCGCGGCCCAGAGCGGGGTGTGCACCAGGGTGGTGGGTTCGGCGGCCTCCAGCCGTTCGGCCCACCGGGAGAACATGATCTCGACCTCGTCCACCGCGATCGAGCCGTCCCGGTCGATCCCCAGCCCGCGCAGGTCGCCGAGGACCTGGTTGGCGGCGCCCTTCACCACGTCGCACTCCAGCAGGTCGGCGGCCGGTCCGGGGGCGGCGGAGGCGAGCACCACCAGGTTGAGGACGTGCCGGTCGGCGGTGAGCAGGTCGACGGTCCGCCCGGTGAGCGCGGGCGTGGTCAGCAGCCGGACGTGGATCAGGTCCATGGAGCCGTCAGCCCGCCGGCGCGGGACGGCTCGCGGCGGGTCCGAGCAGCACCTCCACGTCGCCCTCCTCGCGCCGCGGGACGGCGGTGGGGGTGACCGGGGCCAGCTGGCCGTTGGCGCGGATGCGGAACAGCACCTCGTAGCCCTCGGGGACCTCCGGGCCGGCGGGGCGGGTCAGGACGGCGGCGCCGGCCCGGTAGCGGCGGTCGATCTCGATCCGGGTGAGGGCCGCCGTGAACAGGGTCTCGCCGCCGGTGTACGGGGCGACCACGCCGTGGCCGTGGTGCGGCGGTCCGAGCCGGTAGACCGGGCCCTCGGCGGTGCCGCGCAGGAGGGTGGAGGCGAGCGCGTTGAAGTCGTCCTCGGCGGTGAGCAGCAGGACCGAGGTGATGCCCTCCAGTTCGGCACCGGAGCCGGTGGCGGCGGCCAGCAGCTCGCCGGGGGCCAGTTCCAGGCCGGCGTCCAGGATCTGCCGGCGCTGCTCCTCCAGGCCGGCCCACATCAGGACGTCGATGCCGGCGCCGTGCAGCGCCCGGCCCAGGTCGACCACCCAGGCGTCGCCGCCGACCAGCAGGGGCCGGGACCAGGCGGGCCGGCGCACCCCGAGCCGGCCGGCGACGGGTGCGGCGGTGAAGGCGTAGAGGACGACCGTGCCGACGATGACCAGGAAGGTGATCGGCAGGATCTCGGAGGCGGTGGCCACGCCGGCGGCGGCCAGCGAGACCGAGAAGGTGGAGGCGGTGGAGGCGGCGACGATGCCGCGCGGGGCCATCCAGCCGACGAAGGCCCGTTCGCCGCGGCTCAGGTCGGTGCGGAGGGTGGAGAGGAAGGCCACCAGCGGGCGGGCCAGCAGCGTCAGGACGGCGATCAGGCCGACGGCGGGCAGGATCAGGCCGTTCAGCGAGGACGGGGTGATGGTGGCCGAGATGGAGACGAACAGCACCCCGAGGATCTGCTGGACCAGGGTCTCGAAGAACGGGCTGCGGGCCGGGATGTCCAT
Organism: Kitasatospora sp. HUAS MG31; assembly: GCF_040571325.1. Taxonomy (GTDB): domain Bacteria; phylum Actinomycetota; class Actinomycetes; order Streptomycetales; family Streptomycetaceae; genus Kitasatospora; species Kitasatospora camelliae. The sequence continues at coordinate 820,773 of NZ_CP159872.1, forward strand.
CCCCGGCAGGTTGGCCACGGCGAGACCGACCACCACCGCGGCGATCAGGCCGGAGTCCTCCCTGAGCACGTCGCAGACCGCGGCCACGCCGACCACCACGGCGAGCTGGGCGGAGGTGCCGAGGGTCTCGGGGAGGCGGAGCCGGCCGAGCAGCAGCCACAGGACGCCGGTGCCGACGGCCCCGCCGGCCAGGCCGACCGTGACGCTGATCAGGAACTGGACGAATTGGTGGCCCGGTTGGTGCGGGCTGCCGGCGCTGACCGCGTGGAACACCAGCGCGCCCAGGATCGCGCCGACCGGGTCGATCAGCGAGCCCTCCCAGGCGAGGATGTGCTGGAGCCGCTCCACCGGGCGGACGAAGCCCAGCAGCGGTCCCACCACGGTCGGCCCGGAGACCACCAGGATCGCGCCGAGCATGGTGGCCGCGCCCTGCGAGAGGTCGAACAGCAGGCTGCCGGAGACCGCCCCGAGCATGCAGTTGACCACCGTGCCGATGAGGATCAGCCGGACGACCACGCTGCGGGTGTGGCCGCGCAGCCGCTGGAGGTCGAGGCCGAGGCTGGCGTCGTAGAGGATCACCGCGACGGCCAGCGAGACCAGCGGGGAGAAGGCTGGCCCGAGCAGCTTGACCGGGTCGACCACCTCGGTGAGCGCCCCGGCCGTGAAGCCGGCGGGCAGCAGCAGGACCAGCGCGGGGATGCGCAGCCGGGCGGCGAGGATCTGACAGCCCACGCCGAGGACCAGGATCAGGGCGACGCCCAACAGGATCTGGTCTGCCGTCACGGCGGTGATGGTGTCACCGCCCGGGCGGCGGGGGGTCGCAGGCGGGCCGCGGCCCCCGGCGGGTTCATCCGATCGGCGGCGGGGGCACCCCGGCCCCGGTCAGGGCGGGGTCAGGGCGGGCTCACCCCGTCGGGTCGTACCAGCTGTCGCCGTCGGCGAGGAGGGCGTCGGCCTCCTTGGGACCCCAGGTGCCCCGGGCGTACGGGTGGACCGGGACGGCGTCGCCGAGGACGGGGTCGACGACCTTCCAGGCGTTCTCCACGGTGTCCTGCCGGGCGAACAGCCAGCGGTCGCCGTCCAGGGCGGCGCCGATCAGCCGGTCGTACGGGCGCATGTCGGAGCCGGGCAGCTCGCTGAAGGAGAGTTCCTCGTGGTTGGCCTCCCAGCCGCCGCCGGGCCGCTTGCCGGCGAGGGTGAGGGCGACCTGGGTCTTCGGCCAGACCCGGAAGCGGAGCATGTTGGTGGCGGGCACCGGCCGCAGTCCGAACACGTCGTGCGGGGCGCGGCGGAAGCGGATGCTGACCTCGGTGGCGGTCACCGGCAGGCACTTCCCGGCGCGGATGAGGATGGGGACGTCGGACCAGCGCCAGGAGTCGGCGGTGAGCCGGATCGCGGCGAAGGTCTCCACGGTGGACCCGGGGTCCACGCCGTCGACGTCCAGGTAGCCCTCGTACTGGCCGCGGACGATGTGGTCGGGGGTGAGCGGCCGCAGCGAGGCGACGGTGACGGCCTTGGAGTCCCGCCAGGCGCTGAGGCCCTGGCCGGAGGGCGGGTCGGCGAGGACGGTGGCGAGCACCTGGAGCATGTGGTTCTGCACCACGTCGCGGATCGCGCCGGTGCGGTCGTAGAAGCGGCCGCGGTCGGAGACGTCGAAGGCCTCGGCCATGGTGATCTGGATGGACTCCACGTGGGTGCGGTTGAGCAGCGGCTCGATCACCGAGTTGGCGAACCGGGCGAACAGCACGTTCTCCACGGGGTCGAGGCCGAGCCAGTGGTCGACGCGGTAGATGGCGTCCTCGGGGAAGTACCGGTGCATGGTCTCGTTCAGCTTGCGGGCGCTGGCGAGGTCGCTGCCGAAGGGTTTCTCGACCATGATCCGGGCGCCCTCGGCGCGGCCGGCGCCGGCGATGCCCTGGGCGATCCGGCCGAACAGCGGCGGCGGCACCTCCAGGTAGTACAGGGCGCTCCCGCCCTCCCCCATGGCCTCGGACATGGCCCGGTAGGTGGCCTCGTCGCCGAGGTCGCCGTCGACGTAGCGCAGCAGGCCGAGCATCCTGGTCGCGGCGGGGGACTTCGGGTCCATGCCGTTGAGGGTGAGCGAGGCCTCGGCGTAGCCGCGGAACTGCTGCAGGTCCCAGCCGGCCTTGGCCACGCCCACCACCGGGACGTCCAGGACGCCGCGTTCGACCAGGCCCACCAGGGCGGGGAAGGTCTCCAGTTTGGCGAGGTCGCCGGTCGCGCCGAAGACGACCAGCGCGTCCATCCGTCGTGTCGTCATCTCTGGCTCTCCTCGGGGGTCCGGGCGTCAGCGCATCCGGTCGGCGAGGTGGTCGCCGACCCGCAGGGCGTTGGCGATGGCCGTCAGGGACGGGTTCACCGCGCCGATGCTGGGGAAGAAGGAGGTGTCCACGACGTAGAGGTTGTCGAGGTCGTGGGCCTTGCAGTGGACGTCCAGGGCGGAGGTGGCCGGGTCGGTGCCGAACCGGACGGTGCCGGCCTGGTGGGCGGTGGCGCCGATCGGCATGCCCTTGTGCAGGTAGATGCTGTGCGGCAGCAGGTGGTGCTCGTGCATCCCGAGCTTGCCCAGCATGCCCTGGAGCTTGTGGCGGAGCCGTTTCAGTCCGGCGGTGTTGTTCTTCTCGTCCAGGGCGAGGTGGACGTTGCCCTCGGCGTCCAGGGTGACCCGGTTCGCGGGGTCGGGGAGGTCCTCGCCGCAGAGCCAGAAGTCCACGGCGTGGTGGGCCAGTACCTCGAACGGCATGTCGGGGCTGACCACCCCGGCCCAGCGCGGCGCCTCGCCGTGGATCTGGTCGGCGTCGGACTTGCCGAGCATCTGGATGCCGCCCAGCGGGTAGTCCCAGTCGTCCGCGCCGAGGTACCAGTCGTGCAGCGCCAGGGTCTTCTGGAACAGCGTCGGGTTGGGCTCCTTGGAGACCGCCATCAGGGCCAGGTTGTTGTGCCGCATGTAGTACCGGCCGACCACGCCGGAGCTGTTGGCAAGGCCGTCCGGGTGCCGATCGTTGGCCGAATTCAGCAGCAGGACAGCCGAGTTGACCGCGCCGCAGGCGACCACCACCAGGTCGGCGGTGAAGGTCGCGGTGTCGCCGCCGGCGAGTTCGGCGACCGCGCCGGTGACCGTCCGCCCGGTCGGGTCGGTCTCCAGCCGGCGGACGTGCGCCCGGGTGACCAGGGTGACGTTCGGGTGCTCCAGGGCCGGGTCCACGCAGATCACCTGGGCGTCGGACTTGGCGCCCAGCAGGCACGGGAAGCCGTCCACCCGGTCGCAGCGGATGCACCGGCTGCCGCGGGCCGCCCGCCCCTGCTCGTCCTGCAGCAGGTCCACCCCGATCGGCAGGTGGAAGGGGTGCAGGCCGTGCTTTTCCAGGTCGTCGCTGAGCTGCTGGATCCGCGGCTCGTGCTCCACCGGCGGGTACGGGTACGGGGAGCTCGCCGGGCCCGCGGTCGGGTCCTCGCCGTGCCGGCCGTGGACCCGGTAGAGCTGCTCCGCCTCGGAGTAGTACGGCTCCAGGTCGGCGTAGTCGATCGGCCACGTCGGGGAGAGCCCGTCGTGGTGGCGCAGCTCGCCGAAGTCCTCGGGGCGCAGCCGGAACAGCGCGGCGCCGTAGAACTTGGTGTTGCCGCCGACGTAGTAGTTGACCTCGGGCGGGAAGGCGTTGCCGTCCTTGTCGTACCAGTACTCGGGGGCGCGGTAGCGGCCCTTGACGAACACGGCGGTGGAGTCCCAGTTGGCGCGCTCGCGGGGCAGGTAGTCGCCGCGTTCGAGGACCAGGATCCGCTTGCCGGTGCCGGCCAGCCGGTGCGCCAGGGTGCCGCCGCCGGCTCCGGTGCCGATGATGATGACGTCGTAGTGCTGGTCTCCGGCCACGGGGAGTTCCGTTCTGGAGTCGTTGCCTGCCCTGCGGCGGCCGCCCCCTCACCCGAGCGGGTGGTCGGCGGCGGGTGGCGGCGACCTCGCACGGACCACCCCGGTCAGGACAAGTCCCGTCCTCTGCAAGCTACAACGGGCCCGGCCGGGCGGCACGCCAGGACGCCCTGTGCCAGGTGGACGGGCCACGGGGAGTAGTCGACGGTTCGACAGGACGGGAGGCCGGTGCGATGGGTTCGGCCGAGGGTGCGGGGGTGCTGCTGCCGTACCCGCCACAGGAGCTGGGCGGGCTTCCGGCGGGCCTGCGGGCGCTGGTCTGGGACGGGACGGGCGCGCCGCCGCCCGGGGGTGAGCTGGCGTCGGTGGAGCTGTTCACGGTGCCGTACACCCGGACCGCGGCGGCGCTGCCGCTGCTCCCCCGGATGCCGCGGCTGCGGGTGGTGCAGTCGCTGAGCGCGGGGGTGGAGGAGCTGCTGCCGCACCTCCCCGCGGGAGTCACGCTCTGCAACGCCCGGGGGGTGCACGACGCGAGTACGGCCGAGCACGCGGTGACACTGCTGCTGGCCGTGCTGCGGGGGATCCCGGGGTTCGTGCGGGACCAGCGGGAGGAGCGCTGGGTGGCGGGCGGGTTCCGGCCGGCGCTGGCCGACCGGCGGGTGCTGGTGCTGGGCTACGGGTCGATCGGGGCCGCCGTGGAGGCCCGGCTGCTGCCCTTCGAGTGCGAGGTGGTGCGGGTGGCGCGTACGCCGCGGCCCTCGGTGCGGGGGCCGGTCCACGGGCTGGCGGAGCTGGCCGGGCTGCTGCCGCGGGTGGACGCGGTGGTGCTCACCCTGCCGCTGACCGCGGACAGCCGGGGGCTGGTGGACGCCGGGTTCCTGCGGCGGATGCGCAAGGGCGCGGTGCTGGTGAACGTGGGGCGGGGGGCGGTGGTGGACACCGCCGCCCTGCTCGCCGAGCTGCGGACGGGACGGCTGTCGGCGGCCCTGGACGTCACCGACCCGGAGCCGCTGCCGCCCGGTCACCCGCTGTGGACGGCGCCCAACACGCTGATCAGCCCGCACGCGGCGGCCACCACCTCGGCCTTCCGGCCCCGCGCGCTCGCCCTGATCCGCGCCCAGCTCGCCCGCTACGCGGCGGGGGAGCCGCTGGCCAACGTGGTGCGCTAGGTCTTCACCGGCTGCCCGCGGCGCTCGGCCGATCGGCGGGCACCCGTTGGGGGGAGGGGCGTCGTGGCGGGCCCGGGGCCCGGAAGGCGCGTGCTTGACTGGCGGCCGACCGTCCTGCGATCGGAAGCCCTCATGAGTCAACTCGACCTGGCCAGGCTGCAGTTCGCCATGACGTCGATCTACCACTTCCTGTTCGTGCCGATCACCATCGGCCTGGGTTTCCTGACCGCGCTGCTCCAGACCGGCTGGCACCGGACCGGCCGTCAGGAGCTGCTGCGGCTGACCCGGTTCTTCGGCGTGCTGCTGGTGATCAACATCGCGGTGGGTGTGGTGACCGGTCTGGTCCAGGAGTTCCAGTTCGGCATGGACTGGTCGGCCTACGCCCGGACGGTCGGCGACGTGTTCGGTGCGCCGCTGGCGATGGAGGGCCTGGCCGCGTTCTTTTTGGAGTCGACGTTCCTGGGCCTGTGGGTGTTCGGCTGGGACCGGCTGCCGCCGAGGGTGCACCTGGCGACGATCTGGCTGGTGGCGGTGGGCGGCGCGCTGTCCGCGGCGTTCATCATGGCGGCCAACTCCTGGATGCAGCACCCGGTCGGGTACACCGTCGACCCGGACACCGGGCAGCCCCGGCTGAACGACGTGTGGGCGCTGTTCACCAACCCGGTGTTCCTGCGCGGCTACCTGCACGTGATGCTGGCCTCGCTGACCACCGGCGCGGTGCTGATGCTGGCGGTCTCGGCGTGGCAGCTGCGCAAGGGGTCCGCGCCGCTGGCGTTCCACGCCTCGGCCCGGCTGGCGCTGGTGGTGCTCGTCCCGGCGGTCATGCTGGGGATGCTGGTCGGCAGCGAGCTGGGGGTGACCGAGGGCAAGTACCAGCCGATGAAGATCGCGGCCGCGGAGGCCCAGTGGACCACCTGCCAGCCCTGTTCCTTCTCGCTGTTCCAGATCGGCGGCGGGCAGAACGACCACGACCCGACGAAGATCATCGAGATCCCGCACCTGCTCTCGCTGCTCGCCACCAACCACTGGAACGGCCAGGTGGTGGGCATGGACCCGCTGCAGAGCCAGTACGAGCAGCAGTACGGGCCGGGGAACTACGTGCCCAACGTGTTCATCCAGTACTGGTCGATGCGGGTGATGGCGTACCTGGCGGTGCTGGTCCTCCTGGTCGGACTGTGGGGGCTGTGGCTGTTGTACCGCCGGCGGCTGAGCTCGGCGCGCCTGTTCCACCGGGTGGCGGTCTGGACGGCCGTGCTGCCGCCCCTGATCAACACCGCGGGCTGGCTGCTCACCGAGAGCGGCCGGCAGCCGTGGATCGTCCAGGGCATCCAGCTGACCCGCCAGGGCGTCTCCCCCTCGGTGACCACGGCGACCGTCGCCACCAGCCTGATCGTCTTCTTCCTGCTGTACGCCGTGCTGTCGGTGGTGGAGGTCGTGCTGATGACCCGGTACGCCCGCCGGGAGCTGGCGCCGCCGACCGCCGAGAGCACGCCGGTTCCCACGCCCACCTACTGACCGCGCGCCCGGACCGCGCCCACCGCCACCACCTCATCCCCGGGGGTCCCCGATGGCACTCGCCACGTTCTGGTTCATCCTCACGGCCGTCCTGTGGACCGGCTTCTTCATCCTGGAGGGCTTCGACCTGGGGGTGGGCATCCTGCACGCGGTGGTGGGCCGGGACGAGCCGGGGCGCCGGGCGGTGATCTCCACCATCGGGCCGCTGTGGGACGGCAACGAGGTGTGGCTGATCGTGGCCGCGGCCTCGATGTTCGCGGCGTTCCCGGGCTGGTACGCGACCATGTTCTCCGGCCTCTACCCGGCGATGGTGCTGCTGCTGGTGGCGCTGATCCTGCGCGGGGTGTCCTTCGAGTTCCGCGAGAAGGTCCTCGCCCCGCACTGGCGGCGCGCCTGGACGGTGTGCCTGAGCGGCGGGAGCCTGCTGGTGCCGCTGCTGATCGGGATCGCCCTCGGCGACCTGCTGTACGGGCTGCCGATCGACCAGGACCAGGAGTTCACCGGCGGGCTCGGGGACCTGTTCTCGGCGTACTCGGTGTTCGCCGGCCTCACCCTGGCGGTGCTCTGCGTGCAGCACGGCGCCACCTTCATCACCCTGAAGACCACCGGCGAGCTGCGCGGCCGGGCGTCGCTGCTGGCCCGTCGCGTCGCGCCGGTGACGGCGCTGGCGGTGCTGGCCTTCCTGCCCTGGACGCACTCCACCGCGGGCAAGGGCGTGCTGCCGAACCTGGTGGCGCTGATCGCCGCGCTGGCGGTGCTGGCCGCCGCCTGGCTGGTGACCGTCCGGCGCGAGGGCTGGGCGTTCACCGCGACCACGGTGGCGATCGCCACCACCGTACTGGCGGTCTTCGTCGACCTGTACCCGCGCCTGATGGTCTCCAGCACCGACCCGGCGTACAGCCTGACGGTGCAGAACAGCGCCTCCGGCGGGTACGCGCTGAAGGTGATGAGCGTGGTGGCGATCGTGTTCTTCCCCCTGGTCCTGGCCTACCAGGGCTGGACCTGGCACGTGTTCCGGCGGCGGGTCTCGGCCGAGCAGTACACCGTCGGCGGCGCCACCGGGGACGCCGCCGGGTGACCGGGGGCGCCGGGTGAGCGGCCCTCAGAGGACCGCGATCGGGTTGACCGGGGAGCCGGTGGCGCGCGGCAGCCGCAGCGGGGCGACCACGCACAGGAAGGACCAGCGGCGCTCCCGGACGCAGAGCGGGACGAGCTCCTCGAACTGCAGGTAGTCCAGCAGGTGGACGCCCATCGCGTGCACCGCGAGCACGTGCACGGGGAAGTCCACGCCCTCGGTCCGGGCCGGCGCGGTGTCGTTGTTGCCGTCGCTGCCGAGGACCGCGACCCGCCGCTCCGCCAGGAACTCCAGGGCGCCCGGGTGGAGTCCGGCCCGGGCGGTGGCGGACTCCCAGGGCCCCACCTCGGCCCGGCGCCGGCGGTGGCCGACCCGGACGAACAGCAGGTCCCCCGGGCCGACCCGGACCTGCTGCGCCGCCTCGGCCGCGGCCAGCTCCTCGGCGCCGACCTGCTCCCCCGGCTCCAGCCAGGGCACCCGGCGCAGCCGCGGGATGTCCAGCAGCACCCCGCGGCCGACGATCCCGTCCCGGGCCAGGTCCACCGAGAGCGCCTCGGCCCCGGCGGGGGTGAGCGCGGCCGCGTCGGTGCCGCCGTACAGGGTGCCGTCGTAGACCACGTGGCAGAGCGCGTCCAGGTGGCTGTCGGCGTCGCCGTGGATGTTCATCGCGAACCGGTCGCGGGCGAAGTCCAGCCCCTCGTCCGGCACCTCGCCGGCCAGCGCCCCGGTCATCCGGTGCTGGGCGGGATCCGGGTTGTCCGGGCCCGGGGCGGTCTCCACCGGCGCCGCCAGCGAGATCCGCAGCCCGGAGCGGACCTCGCGGGCGGCGGCCGCCACCCGCTCCGGGGTGAGCTCGGTCAGGGCGCCGCCCGGGCGGTCGCGGCGCAGCCGGCGGTACAGCGCGCGGAACGCCGCCGCGTCCAGCGCCGGGAGGTCGTGGCCGGCGGTCACTCAGGACCTCGTCCGGGCGTCCAGGGCGTCGTCCAGGGTGCGGGCCGCCGTGATCAGGGACAGATGGGTGAACGCCTGGGGGAAGTTGCCCAGTTGCTCACCGGAGGGGCCGATCTCCTCGGCGAACAGGCCGACGTGGTTGGCGTAGGTGAGCATCTTCTCGAAGGCGTACCGGGCCTGCCGCAGCCGGCCGGCGCGGGCCAGCGCGTCCACGTACAGGAAGGTGCAGAGGCTGAAGGTGCCCTCGGAGCCGCGCAGACCGTCCGGCGAGGCGGCCGGGTCGTAGCGGTAGACCAGGCTGTCGGAGACCAGCTTGCGGTCGATGGCGTCCAGGGTGGAGAGCCAGGACGGGTCCTTCGGCGCGAGCAGGCCGACCCTGGGGATCAGCAGCAGGGAGGCGTCCAGCACGTCCTCGCCGCCGTAGTGCTGGACCAGGGCCCGCTCCTTCTCGCTCCAGCCCCGGGCCATGATCTGTTCCAGGACGCTGTCGCGGGTCTGCCGCCACCGGGCGATGTCGGCGGGACGGCTGAAGTGCTCGGCCAGGGCGATGCCGCGGTCGAACGCCACCCAGGTCATCACCCGGCTGTAGGTGAAGTCCTTGCGGCCGCCGCGGGTCTCCCAGATGCCCTCGTCGGGGCGGTCCCAGTGGTCGGCGAGCCAGTCCAGGGTGCGGGCCATCGCCCGCCAGTTGTGGTACCCGGCCTGGACGCCGACCTCGCGGCCCTCGGCCAGGGCGTACAGCGCCTCGCCGTAGATGTCGAGCTGGAGCTGGTCCATGGCGGCGTTGCCGGCCCGCACCGGGCGGGAGCCGCGGTAGCCCTCGAAGTGCTCCAGGATCTCCTCGGTCAGCTGCGGGTCGCCGTCCACCCGGTACATGATCTGCAGCCGCTCGCCGGGCAGGTCGAGGCGCTCGCGCAGGCGCTCGCCGAGCCAGCGGGTGAAGGCGGTCGCCTCCTCGGCGAAGCCCAGGTCCAGCAGCGCGCGGACCGACAGCGACGCGTCCCGCACCCAGGTGAAGCGGTAGTCCCAGTTGCGCTCGCCGCCGACCTGCTCGGGCAGGCCCATGGTGGCGGCGGCGATCGGCGCGCCGGTGGGCGCGTAGGTGAGCAGCTTCAGGGTGATCGCCGAGCGGCGCACCATGTCGGGCCAGCGGCCGCGGTAGTTCGCGGTGCGGACCCACTCCTGCCAGAAGTTGACGGCCTCCCAGAGGCTCTCGGTGACCTGCTCCTCGCCGGTCGGCGGCGGCGCCGCGCCGTCGGCCGCGCAGACGGTGAGCACGGCGCCCGCGGTCTGGCCCGCGGCGAGGGTGACCGTGCCCGCCACGTCCTCGGCCTCGCGCCTCAGCGGGAACGTGGTGCGCAGGTGGACGGCCAGGTCGGCGGCCCGGAAGGCGGCGTAGCCCTCCCCCAGGCGCAGCTCGTGCGGGGCCCGGCCGTAGTCGAAGCGTGGACGGCAGTCGAGGGTGAAGGTGACGGTCCCGCGGACCGCGCGGATCGCCCGGACCACGGTGTGGCGGTCGGTGGCCGGGCCGGTCGGGTTGGGCGGCATCCAGTCGATCAGCTCACCGACGCCCTCGGGGGACATGAAGCGGGTCACCAGGACGGCGGTGTCCGGGTAGTACAGCTGGCGGTAGGTCACGTCCTCGGCGTCGGGGCCGATCCGGAAGTGGCCGCCGCCGTCGTGGTCGAGCAGGGCGGCGAAGATGCTCGGGGAGTCGAAGCGCGGCGCCGCGAACCAGTCGAGGACGCCCTGGGCGGAGACCAGCGCGACCGTCTGGAGGTCGCCCACCAGCCCGTGGTCCGCGATCGGCGGGTAGCGGTCCATCAGCACACTCCCAGATCCGGGTTCGGCCCCCGCGCGGACGCTACCCGACCCCCGTCCGGCCACCGGGCCGCACCACGGAGGCCCCCCAGCGTATCCCCCACCCGGCGGAACGGGCACACGGGGAACCCTTCGGCAACCGGCCAGCACCAACAGGGGGCGATCTCTGTTGTCAGTGATCGCGAGTAAGTTCCTCCGCATCCCGCCGGTGTGGGCGGGCGTCCCCCTCGTCGTTAGGAGATGGTGCGTTGTCAGCGTGGGAGGAGTCGAGCACGGCCCGGGTGGTCCCACCCGCCCGGCCGCGCAAGCTCGCCAAGGTCCCGTTCGTGGAGTTGGCCGACGGGCGGCTGCAGGGGGTGGTGTCCAGTGGTTCGGACATCGCGCGGGTGTACGTGTCCTCGGTCGCCGCAGGCGACTACGCGTATGCGTGCAGCACCAACAACAACCGCCCCTGCGGCGGCGCCCGGGGCGGGTTCTGCAACCACATCGGTGCGCTGGTGACCGAGGCGGTGCTGCAGTACGGCGCCGGCCGGGTGGCCCGCTACCTGCGGGTGGAGGTGGCGGAGGAGTCGGGTGCGCCGGAGATCGCCTCGGCGATGCGGGCCACCCGGCCGGCGCCGGCGGGCAACCAGGCCGCCGCCGCGGTGTTCAGCCGCTTCCTGCGCCACCTGGCGTACCTGGAGCTGGCGCCGACCACCGCCCCGCTGCCGGAGATGCAGTGGTTCCCGCCGACCAGGGCGGTGGCGTGATGCGGATCGATCTGCTGGCCGAGCCGGTGGCCGGGCTGGACGAGGCCCTGGCCGCGGTGGACGCCTTCGACCGGGTGCTGGCGGACGGCCTGCTGCGGCCGCAGCCCGCGCAGGCCGCCGGGCTGGCCGCGCTGGCGGACGCGGTGGCGGGTTCGCCGCTGGCGGGCCGGGTGGCCGAGGCGGCGGAGAAGGCGGCGACGGGCGCCGCCGGGGAGGAGCACCTGACCGCTCTGGCCGCCGCCCGGTCCGCGCTGCAGGGCGCCGTCCACGACGCGCTGCTGGCGCAGGTGGACGAGGCCACCGGTCGTCCGCGCGCGGAGGACGGGGCTCCGGTGTCGGGCTCGGTCCAGGCGCCGAACCTGCTGGCCGCCGCGCGTTCCTGGCTGGCCGATCTGGCGCGGGCCGGGTGGCGGGGCATCGACCACGAGCTGGTGTCCGGTGCGGCGCCGGTGGTCTCCGCGATGCTGCCCGATCCGGCGCTGCGCCGGCTGGCCACCCTGCTGGACGGGTTCGCCGCCGAGTTGGCCGCCTCCTGCCCGGGCGCGACCCTGGAACGGATACCGCTGCGGCGGTGGGCGGACCTGTGGGCGCGGGCGACGGTCCTGGCGCAGCCGGGGGCGCTCGGCGTACCGGTGACGACCGCCGTCACCGGCCGGCTGCTGCCGCTGGGGGTGGACCTGCGGGAGCACGCCACGGCCGCGCAGGCCCAGGTGCACGCGGTGTTCGAGCCGGCCGACGGCGGGGCGCCGCGGCTGGTACGGGCCGGGGTAGCCGTGCCCAAGCCGGACACGGTGGTCGGGGCGGGTGTCTGGCAGTTGCTGCGTACGCACCTGTCGCTGCTGGGGGCGTTCGGCGACGGCCGGGCGATGGAGCTGACGCAGATGCCGGTCACCGCCGAGGGCGACCTGCTGTGGAGCGAGGAGCACGCCCGGACGGGCGGGTCCGCCGATCCTTTCGCCACCGCCCGGGTCGCCCTGGCGACGGCGTCCGCCGCGGCCGTCGCGCCGCTGGACCGGCATCCGGCGGGCATCGCCGTGCCGGTGTTCCTGGAGGGCTACGCGATCGAACAGGACGGTGAGGGCGTCGAGTTGGTCCTGGCCGGCCACCGGCTGGCGGTGGACACCGACCGCATTCCCGCGGCCGGGCCGCTCACCCCGGAGGCCGTCACCGGCTCGTCCGCCTGCATCGGCCTGCTGCGCTGGGACGCGGGCGCGTACCGGCTGCAGCCGCTGGCGGTGGAGACCACGGTGAAGCGGAAGGCCGTCGCCGTGCACGCCGGGGCGTGGGCCGGCGGGACGGCCGACAAGCTCGGCGCCAAGGGCGAGAAGGCGGCCACCGAGGCCGTGGCGGTGCTGCGCGAGCGGGCGGGGAGGCTGCTGCGGACATGACCGAGCCGACGATCCCCCCGACTCCCCCGAACCATGAGACCCCCGTGGCGGACGCCGAGGAGAACCGCCGACAGGTGCTGTACTGGCGGCTGCTGGCCCGGCTCTTCGACCAGGACGAGCAGCCGGCCCTGGAGTCGGCCAGCCTCGGCGTGGTCGAGGACCTGGGCCTGCCGCCCGCCCTGCTCGACCCGCAGGTCGGCGTGGACGCGATCGTGCAGCGCCACCCGGAGCTGGCCGGCGAGTTCGACGGCCTGATGGTGCCCGACGACGCCGGAGCGGAGGACGGGACCCGGGACCGGGCCGCCGAGGTGCGGCGCGCGGCGCTGGTGTCGAAGCTGCTGCTCAACGTGTACGCGACCGGCTCCGGCCCGGTCGGCGCCGGGCAGTTGGCCCGCTGGCAGGCGGACGCCGGCTGGCTGGAGCGGGCGCTCGGCTGCCGGCCGGGCGAGCTGCGCGGCGGCCGCGGCCCGTCCGCCGGCAGCGGCGGCGCCCAGGGCATCGGTCCGGAGCTGGGCTCCATCGAGGCCGACCTGGTCAAGCGGATGCACCTGCGCGAGGTGCTCGCCGATCCGAAGCTCGCCGCGCAGCTGACCCCGAGCATGTCCCTCATCGAGCAGCTGCTGCGCGACAAGCACAACCTCTCCGGCGTCGCCCTGGCCAACGCCAAGGCGCTGATCCGGCGGTTCGTCGACGAGGTCGCCGAGGTGCTGCGCACCCAGGTCGCCAAGGCCACCGCCGGCACCCTGGACCGCTCGGTCCCGCCCAAGCGGGTGTTCCGCAACCTGGACCTCGACCGCACCATCTGGAAGAACCTCACCAACTGGAGCCCGGAGGAGGAGCGGCTCTACGTCGACCGCCTCTTCTACCGGCACACCGCCCGGAAGACCACGCCGCAGCGGCTGATCGTGGTCGTCGACCAGTCCGGCTCGATGGTCGACTCGATGGTCAACTGCACCATCCTGGCCTCGATCTTCGCCGGGCTGCCCAAGGTCGACGTGCACCTCATCGCGTACGACACCCGGGCCATCGACCTCACCCCGTGGGTGAGCGACCCGTTCGAGATGTTGCTGCGCACCAACCTCGGCGGCGGCAACGACGGTCCGGTCGCCATGGCCATGGCCCGCCCGAAGATCACCGACCCGGCCGACACCGTGATGGTCTGGATCTCGGACTTCTACGAGTTCGACCGCTCCCAGCCGCTGTTCGAGGCCATCGAGGCGGTGCACCGCTCCGGGGTGAAGTTCATCCCGGTCGGCTCGGTGACCAGCTCCGGCCGCCAGGAGGTCAACCCCTGGTTCCGGGAGCGCTTCAAGGCCCTCGGTACGCCGGTGATCTCCGGCCACATCCGCAAGCTCGTCCACGAGCTCAAGACCTTCCTCGCCTAGAAAGGCCCGCACATGTCCGACCTGCTCCGTGCCCCCGCCGAGATCAAGTACGCCGAGGAGCTGGACTGGCTGGAGTCGATCGACAACGGCCCCAAGCCGTTCACCTGGCGGCTGTCGCCGAAGATGATCCGCCTGTTCGTGCTCGGCGCGGAGCGCGCCGACGGCCTCGACCGCGAGGTCGCGCAGAAGTGGTTCGGCGACCGCGGCATCGTCGAGCGCGCCATCGTCACCCTCGCCTCCGACCGCGGCCTGCTGCTGATCGGTGACCCCGGGACCGGCAAGAGCTGGCTGGCCGAGCTGCTGGCCGCCGCGATCTGCCGCAACTCCACCCTGGTCGTCCAGGGCACCGCCGGCACCACCGAGGACCACATCAAGTACTCCTGGAACGTGTCCATGGTGATCGCCAAGGGCCAGTCCCGGGAGTCGATGATCCCCTCGCCGATCATGACCGCGATGGAGGGCGGCGCGATCGGCCGTTTCGAGGAGCTCACCCGCTCCACCAGCGACGTCCAGGACGCGCTGATCTCGATCCTCTCCGAGAAGTACATCTCGGTGCCGGAACTCGAGAGCGACAACATCGTCTTCGCCAAGCCCGGCTTCTCCGTCATCGCCACCGCCAACAGCCGCGACCGGGGCGTCAACGACCTCTCCTCCGCGCTCAAGCGCCGCTTCAACTTCGTGCGGATCCCGGTGGTCACCAACAAGAAGAGCGAGGCGGAGATCGTCCGCTTCCGCACCGAGGAGCTGCTGCGCCGCCACCGGATCGAGCTGGACGTGCCGCCCACCCTGCTGGACGTGCTGCTGCAGTCCTTCGCCGACCTGCGGGCCTCGGCCGCCGCGGCCGGCAGCGACGACGAGAAGCTGGAGTCGGCGCTGTCCACCGCCGAGCAGATCGGCGTGCTGGAGGACGCCGTCCTGCACAGCAACTTCTTCGGCGAGCGGGCCCTCACCGCCCGCACCCTCGCCTCCTCGCTGGTCGGCTCGCTGGCCCGGCGCGAGCCGGAGGACCTGGCCATCCTCAACAAGTACCTGCACGGCGTGGTCGAGCCGCGCAGCAAGGAGGAGGGCGGCGCCTGGCCGGAGTTCCTCGAGGGCGGCCGCGACACGATCGCCACCCTGTCGTGACCGCCGCACAGCCCGTACCCGCCGCACGGCCCGTACCCGCCGCGCAGGAGGGCGCGTTCGGCGCGCTGCGCTCCCAACTGCAGGAGGCCGCAGCGACGTTCGCCGACGGGCCGGACGCCCTGGAGGGCATCCTGCTCGGCATCGTCGACGACGTGGACCGCGCGGTGCGGGAACCGCTGGAGATCTTCCCGGTCTGCCACCACTCCCCCGCCTCCGCCCTGGCGATGGCCCGCCGGCTGCGCGAGAAGCAGCCCAAGGTGGTCTACCTGGAGCTGTGCGAGGACATGGCGCCGCTCCTGTCCGAGCTGCGCAACTGCCGGCTGCCGGTGGCCGTCCAGGCGTTCGCCACCGAGGTGGACGGCTTCCCCGCCGAGTGGGCGCCGCTGTCGGTGGTCGCCCCGATCACCGAGGCCTCCGCCGAGTACCAGGCGATCGCGTACGCACTGGACACGCCGGGCGTGGAGCTGGTGCTGGTCGACCGGTCCTCGGACCACGTCTTCCAGTGGCAACCGCGCGAGGCGGCGCCCGCCGACCCGGCGGACCCGGACGCGCCGCCCGCCGAGGAGGAGGCCGCGCTGCACGGCGACGCCGTCGGCGTGGAGATCGGCGACCTGCGCCCCCGGTTCGCCGAACTGGAGGAGCACCTGCTCCGCCACGGCAAGGTCCGGCACTGGTCGGAGTGGTGGCACCAGTACGTCGAGCTGCCGCTCGGCGACAGCGACCACGACACCTACCGGCAGGTCATGCTGCTGATCGGCAGCCTGTTCCGGCGCCTGGCCCCCGGCGACCCGCAACGGGTCACGGTGGACGAGGACCGCGAGCGGTACATGTGGACCCGGATGCGCGAGCACCTGGCCGCCACCGGGACGGACCCGGCGGACTGCCTGTACGTCTGCGGCGCCTTCCACGCGGCCAGCCGGGTCGAGGAGTTCGGCGTGCACGGCGCCGACGGCTTCGCGATCTCCCCGCGCTCGGCCACCACCTGGCAGCACGGCCTGATCCCGTCCAGCCACGCGGCGATCGAGGCGCAGTTCGGCCTGGCGTCCGGCTCGGTGTCGATCGCCGCGACGGTGTGGGCGAAGAACCTGAAGCGGACCGGCGTGAAGCCGTTCCGGCTGGAGGGCCAGGCGGGCGCGAGGAAGTCCACCGCGAAGAAGACCGCGGCGGCGGCGCCGGTGGCGGCGGCGGAGGCGGTGGAGGCGGTGGAGGCGGTGGAGGCATCGGACCGGCTCAGCGGCTTCCTGCAGCGGCCGCCGGTCATCGACCGGCTGGACGAGGAGGAATTGCTCGGCTGGTCGGTGGAGATCGTCCGGGCCGCCCGCCGCAACGGCTACCTGGCCTCCACGGCCGACGCCATCGCGGTGTTCGAGACCTCCATCCTGCTCGCCGGCATGCGCGACCGGGCCAAGCCCACGCCGTACGACTTCCAGGACGCCGCCGTCACCTGCATCGAGAAGGACGCGGTGCCGGGCCGGCGCGACGTCCGGCGGCTGGTCGAGAGCATGCTGGGCGGCGACCGGATCGGCCAGGTCGGGTACGACGCCCTGCCGCCGCTGGCCCGCGACGTCCACGACCGGCTCGCCCCGCTGGGCCTGCGACTGGACCAGCGCGGCGTCAAACGCGCCCTGCTGGACATCAACGCCAGACCCGAACTCGCCCGCTGCTCCGACGTGCTGTGGATGCTGCGGCACCTGCTGCCGCAGGGCGCCGCCCGCCCGATCATGGGCCAACGGTCCCTCGGCGAGCAGCCCATCCAGGAGTCCTGGGACCTCGCCCTCGGCACCCACCAGCGGGCCCTGATCGAGCTGGGCTACGAGGGCGTCAGCATCGAGCAGGTCCTGGAACAGCGGCTGCGCCGCGCCGCGTACGGCCCGCAGGCCACCGCCGCGGTGGTGCTGGAGGCCGTCGAGGACGCCACCCGCCTCCTGCGCAGCCGCCGGCTCGCCGACGAGCTGGGTCTGCGGGCCCTGGAGGTGCTGGCCGCCGAGCGGACGGTGGACGGGGCGCCGGAGGTCCTGCGCCGGGTCCGCCGACTGCTGGCGTACTACCGCACCAGCGAGCCGGTGCTGCCCGCCTGGATCGAGTCCTTCGTCAAGGCCGGGTACGCGCACTACTGCACCCTGCTGCCGACGGCGTTCACGGACGAGGACGCGACGGTCCGCCAGGTCGCGGCGATGCTGGGGTTCCTGTTCAGCATGGAGGGCCTGGCGCTGTCGCTGGGCTGCGACCGGACGCAGCTGGAGCTGGCCGTCGCCCAGTCGCACCCGGAGGAGCCGTCCCGGGTGGCACTGCTGTGGGCCGCCCAGGTGCAGCTCGGGCGGCTGACCCGGGCCCAGCTGCGGGAGCGGTGCGACGAACTGCTGGCCAACCCGCTGGTGCTGCCCGCGTACCCGCGCTACCTCAGCGGGTTCGTGCACGCGCTGGAGCCGGTGCCCGGGCTGACCGACTTCGTGGTGGAGGCGGTCTCCACCGCGTTCGGGCGGCTGCCGGACCGGGTGCTGCTGCCGTGGCTGCCGACGCTGATCTCCACCCTGCGGGGTGGGGGCGCGGGTGGTGGGGGTGCGGAGCTGGCGCCGTTGCTGATCCGTGAGGCCGGGCGGATCTTTCCCGGGCGGCTCGCCGCGCTGGACGCCTGGATACCGCCGTGGCGGGCGGCGGCGGATGGCGGCTTGCCGGCCGTACGACGGGGTGGAGGTCTGCCGGGCGGGGCTCTGCCGGGCGGGGTCGCGCTGCTGCGGGAGCATCCGGGGGCGTGCGATGCGCTGGGCGCGCTGCTGGGGTGCGAGGGCGGCTGGGAGGCGGCCGGGTCCGGGGCGGGCGGGGCCGTGCTGGTGGGGCGGTTCCCGGGGACGGCGGTGGCCATGGAGGCGCTGCTGGCAGGGGGCTGAGGAGTTCGCAACGCCACGCCGCGCCATGCTGTCGTCCGGCCCGGTTCGGGTCTACCGTGACTGCATCGCCGCCGGGTCCCCCTCCCCGCGGCGCGAGGCCCGCCCCTGCGCCTGCTCCCCCGCCGGCGCGGGGGCCGCGGCTGTCCGGAGGGGTTCGCCCTTGCACTGAGGACCACCACGACAGGGGCGCGGGAACGGCGCGGGGCGGGAGGATCCGCCGTGAAGCCGCCCGGGGAGCCGCAGATGCAGGAGGGCGGCTTTCCGTGGGTGGGCTTCCGGATTCGCGCAGTTCCCCGCGCCCCCGTCGGGGGTTAGGCGATCGACCAGTGCTGGAGGGGGGAGTTGGTGTCGGGCTGCTGGGTGGCGGGGGCGCCGTTGGCGGTGGAGGTGGTGGTGAGGAGGAGGCCGCTCTTCTGGGAGGTGAGGGTGTAGCCGCCGGGGACGGTGGCCAGGATCCAGCGCTGGTTGGTGCCGCCGGTGCAGGTCCACTGGATGATCGGGGCGCCGGCGGTGGTGGAACCGCCGCTGACGTCCATGCAGAGCCGGGACTCGCCGTTGGTGATCTGGTACGAGCCGTCCGGCTGCGCGGTGAGGACCCACTGCTGGTTGGCGCCGCCGTTGGGGGTCCAGGTGACCAGCTGGGTGCCGGGGTCGGGCGAGTGGCCGGGGTCGTCCAGGGCCTTGCCGGAGGCGGTGAGGATGTGGGTGCCGGTCAGGACGGGGTTGACCGCCCAGGTGAAGGTGGTGGTGCCGGTGGCGGTGCCGGAGGTGGCGGTGACGGTCACGGTGGTGCTGCCGGGGGTGGTGGGGGTGCCGGTGATCAGGCCGGTGGAGCTGATGGTGAGGCCGGCGGGCAGTCCGGTGGCGGTGAAGGTCACCGGCTTGCCGGCGGAGTCGCCCGCGCTGATCCTCAGCGAGACCGAGGTCCCCGCCGTGGTGGACTGGCTGCCGGGGTTGGTGACGGTGACGGTCTCCGGGGCGCTGCCGGTGGGGGTGAGGGTCAGGGTCTGCTCGGCGGCGGTGCGGCCGGCGCCGACGGGGTTGCCGGTGGTGTCGGTCCAGCTGCGGGCGGGGGCGGTCTCGGCGAGCCGGCCGGTGGCGCCGGTCAGCCCGAGGACGAGCCCGCTGTAGCGGTTGACCAGCTTGAGGGCGCCGTTCTGCCCGGTGACGGGGATGAGGAACCACTGCTGTCCGGCGGTGGGACCGCCCGCGGGGGCGGCGGTGACGGTGGGTCGGGCGCCCCAGGCGCGGCCGGCGGTGGTGGTGGCGTCGACGCCGAGCAGTTGGCCGGTGGAGGCGTTGGCGATCCGGTAGGAGCCGTCGCCGTTCGCGGTGAAGGTCCAGGACTCCAGGGCCGAGCCGGTGGCGGCGGCGGTGGAGGTGGTGGCGGAGCCGCCGGCGGTCTGGGCGAGGACGCGGCCCGCGCCGCTGGCGATCCGGTACGTGCGGGAGAGGTCGACCGGCGGGGCGGCGGGCGCGGAGGAGTCGATGGTGACGTTCACGTACTCGCCGGACCGGCCGCCGGAGCAGCCGAAGGCGCAGTAGGAGCGGAAGGTACGGCCGACGACGGCGGAGCTGGTGCGGTTGGCGCCGTCCAGGAACCAGCGGTACCAGGAGGCGGTGTGGTAGCTGCCGGTGTCGCCGATCGGGAACCACTTCTGGGTGGTGAGGTCGGCGGTGGCGTAGAACTGCTGCGGGGCGTTGCCGCTCTGGTCCACGGCCTGCGGTTCGCCGATGTAGAGGCCGAGGTGGGCGTTGTAGGTGACGTCCATGACGAACAGCGGCGAGGTCGGGGGCATGGTGCCCGCCGCGATCTGCTGGGCGGAGGTGCCGGGGTTGGCCGGGTCGTACTCGTCGGCGGCGGGGGTGTTGCCGGTGGGGCGGGTGGGGTCGACGGGGATCATGTTGCTCTCCCGGCCGCCCTTGCCGGGTTCGGACCAGGCGCCGTCGTACCACTTCTGCCAGGAGCCGGGCGCCATCTTGGACGAGATCGGCGCGCGGGCGACGTGCTCGTGGAAGGCCTTCCAGCCGCCGCTCTTGTCGACGATCCGGGAGCCGTAGAAGACGTAGAAGTACCCGGAGGCGGTGTCGACGAACAGCCGCTGGTCGCCGTCGCCGTAGTCGTACGTCTCGTGCGGGAAGGCGGTGGTGTCGCCGCGCTTCGTGCTGTACGGCGAGGTGAGGACGTGGTCCTTGATGGTCCAGGTGCGGCCCTGGTCGGTGGAGACGGCGTAGTCGACGGCGTCGTAGTGGAGGCCGTCGCCGAAGGGGTCCGGGGTGAACTCGTTGTGCACCAGTCCGTACCAGTCGCCGGTGTCCGGGTCGATCCAGATGCCGGAGAGGTCGCAGAAGTTGGGGTGGGCGTAGCCGGAGCCGGCCGGCGGGGCGGTGGCCTCCCGGCCGGTCGGGCTGTTGTTGCAGCGCCAGGTGGTGTCGTTGTTGCGGTCCTTGGAGTTGGCCGGGTTGACGGCGTCGCTGATCGCCGCCGAGCGGGCGGCGGTGTCGAAGTCCCGGCCGGTGAAGAAGTCCCAGTAGCGGGGGTCGGTCTTGCCGTACGGCGCGGCGGACTGCTGGAAGTAGAAGGTGCCGTCCTTGTCGACGTACGGGACGGCCGGGGTGTCCGTGGGGTGGGCGTAGTCGGCGCGGGCGCCGACGCCGACGGTGTAGGTCGCGGCGGCGGGCGGGTCGGCGGCGGCCGCCGCGGGGACGGCGGGGGCGGTGGCCAGGATCAGCGCCGCCGCCGTGACGGCGGTGGCGAGGGTGCGGGGTGGGCGCAGGGGCACGGGTACTCCTTGCGGTGGGGGTGCCCGGAGGGCGTACGCGGCGGACCGCGCCGCGGCGGGCGTGGGGGGACGGGAGGTTGAGCGGGCCGTCGACGGGGTGGCCGCGCGGCCAGTCTGCTGAGCGCGCCAGGGGCCGGTCAACGGACTCTCGGCGCCGCGATCTGGACTTTCGTCACCGCCGCTCCGGACGGTCGGCGACCCCGACTTCCGCCGGGTACGGACCGGTTGGCCGTGGCACCGGTCGGAGCTGGGGCGGGACCGGCGGGTGTCGTAGGGTGGCGCGCATGAGGACGACGGGCCCGGACGGGGAGCGGTTGCTGTACGGCTGTATGGGGCTGGGCGGTGACTGGGAGGCCGAGGGGTACGGCGCCGCGGAGATCGGGCAGGCGGAGACGGCGGTGGCGGCCGCGCTGGACGCCGGGATCACGGTGTTCGACCACGCCGACATCTACCGGCGCGGGAAGTCGGAGGCGGTCTTCGGCGAGGTGCTGGCCCGGAGCGCCGGGCTGCGGGAGCGGATCGTGCTGCAGACCAAGTGCGGCATCCGGCTCGCCGAGGGCGACCGGCCGGGGATCTACGACCTGCGCGGCGACAC
Organism: Kitasatospora sp. HUAS MG31; assembly: GCF_040571325.1. GTDB lineage: Bacteria > Actinomycetota > Actinomycetes > Streptomycetales > Streptomycetaceae > Kitasatospora > Kitasatospora camelliae. The sequence goes on from NZ_CP159872.1 coordinate 842,103, forward strand.
CATCCGCACGCGGGTCGAGGAGAGCCTGACCCGGCTGCGCACGGAGTACCTCGACGTCCTGCTGCTGCACCGTCCCGACCCGCTGGCGGACCCGGCGGAGGTGGCAGCGGCGCTGACCTCGCTGCACCGGGAGGGCCTGGTGCGGAGCTTCGGCGTCTCCAACATGAGCGCCGCGCAGATCGAGGACCTCCAGGCGCACCTGGAACTGCCGCTGGTGGCCAACCAGTTGGAGATGAGTCTGGCCCGGCGGGACTGGCTGGAGGCCGGCGTCCTGGTGAACACCCCCGCGGCGGCCGGGGTCGGGTTCCCGCCGGGCGCGGTCGAGTACTGCCGCCGCAACGGCGTGCGGCTGCAGGCGTGGGGCGCCCTCGCCCAGGGCCGGTACACCGGCCGCGAGGAGAGCGAGCGGGAGCGGCGGACGGCCCGTCTGCTCGCCGACCTGGCGGCGGCCAAGGGCACCACCCCGGAGGCGGTCCTGCTGTGGTGGCTCCAGCGGCACCCGGCCCGGATCGCCCCGGTGGTCGGCACCGTCCACCCGGACCGCATCCGCGCGTGCCGCGACGCCGCCGTCGGCGAGCCCGACCTCGGCCACGAGGAGTGGTACGACCTCTGGCTCGCCGCCCGCGGTGAGCCGCTGCCCTGACCGGCGCTGCCCTGACCGGCTCGCACGGCGTCCCCGGCGGGGCGACTCAAGGGCCGGCTTTGACGTTCATCCTGTTCACGGCCGGGCTGACCGGCCCCCGGCGACCTGGCGACCGGGGGCGGTCGGGGCGGGCGGTGTCACCGCCCGGGCGGCACCTCGGGTCCGGCGAGGATCCCGGCGGCCTGCTCCCGCATCTCCACCTTGCGGATCTTGCCGGTGACGGTCATCGGGAACTCCTCCACCACGTGCACGTAGCGCGGGATCTTGAAGTGCGCCAGGCGTCCGGCGCAGTAGACCCGGACGGACTCGGCGGTGAGCGGCTCGGCGCCGCTCCTCATCCGGACCCAGGCCATCAGCTCCTCGCCGTACTTCTCGTCCGGCACGCCGATCACCTGCACGTCGAGGACGTCCGGGTGGGTGTGCAGGAACTCCTCGATCTCGCGCGGGTACAGGTTCTCCCCGCCGCGGATCACCATGTCCTTCAGCCGCCCGGTGATGGACAGGTAGCCGTCCCCGTCCATCACCGCCAGGTCGCCGGTGTGCATCCAGCCGGCCGGGTCCACGGCCTCGGCGGTCTTGGCGGGCTCGCCCCAGTAGCCGAGCATCACCGAGTAGCCGCGGGTGCACAGCTCCCCCGGCTCGCCGCGCGGCACCGTACGGCCGGTCGCCGGGTCGACCACCTTGACCTCCAGGTGCGGCCCGACCCGGCCGACGGTGGAGACCCGGCGCTCCACCGAGTCGTCGGCGCGGGTCTGGGTGGAGACCGGGGAGGTCTCGGTCATGCCGTAGCAGATGGAGACCTCGGTCATGCCCATCCGCCCCATGACGTCCTTCATCACCTCCACCGGGCAGGGGGCGCCGGCCATGATCCCGGTCCGCAGGCTGGAGAGGTCGTGGCGGTCGAACTCCGGGTCGGCCAGCTCGGCGATGAACATGGTGGGCACGCCGTACAGCGAGGTGCAGGACTCCGACGCGACCGCCTCCAGGGTGGCCCGCGGGTCGAAGGCGGGCGCCGGGATCACCATGCAGGCGCCGTGCGAGGTGGCCGCCAGGTTGCCCATCACCATGCCGAAGCAGTGGTAGAAGGGCACCGGGATGCAGATCCGGTCGTGCTCGGTGTACCCGCACAACTCGCCGACGAAGTACCCGTTGTTGAGGATGTTGTGGTGCGTCAGGGTGGCGCCCTTGGGGAACCCGGTGGTGCCCGAGGTGTACTGGATGTTGATCGGGTCGTCCGGCGAGAGCTCGGCCTGCCGCTCCGCCAGCGCCGCCGGGTCGCCGGCCCGCCCGGCGGCGAGCAGCCCCTCCCAGTCCGGGCCGTCCAGCAGCACCACCTGCTCCAGGGCGGGGCAGCGCGGGCGAACCTCGGCGATCATCCCGGCGTAGTCGGAGGTCCGGAAGCGGTCGGCGGCGACCAGGACGCGGATGCCGGCCTGGTTGAGGACGTACTCCAACTCGTGGGAGCGGTACGCCGGGTTGACGGTGACCAGGATCGCGCCGAGCCGGGCGGTGGCGTACTGGGCGAGGGTCCACTCGGCGCGGTTGGGGGCCCAGATGCCGACCCGGTCGCCCTTGGCCACGCCGAGCGCCAGCAGGCCGAGGGCCACCGCGTCCACGTCGGCGGCGAACTCCGTGTAGCTCCAGCGGCGGCCGGTGGCGCACTCGACCAGGGCGTCCCGGTCGGGGAAGGCGTGGACGGCCCGGTCGAGGTTCTCGCCGATGGTGTCGCCGAGGAGGGGCACCCCGGACGTCCCGGACGAGTAGCTGCGCGCGGACGGAGGCGTGGTCGGCACGGTGGGGACCTCCCGGGTTCGGCGGTGCGACGACACCACATGATCCACGTCACACCGGCTGCCGGACCACCCCCGAACAGGGGTGGCGCGCCGCGCCCTGCGGCCCCTCACGAACGCCGGCAAGATCATCACTGGCTAAACTCCCCGGATGACGACTCCGATCGAACTGGTGATCTTCGACTGCGACGGCGTGCTCCTGGACAGCGAGCGACTCGCGGTACGGGTGGACGCGGTGGTGCTGGCCGCGCTCGGCTGGGAGCTGTCCATCGAGGAGATCGTGCACCGCTTCGTCGGCCGCTCCCACGCCGCCATGGTCGCCGAGATCGAGGCCCACCTCGGCCGCCGGCTCCCGGACGGCTGGGAGGCCGAGTTCCAGCCCCTGTACGACGAGGCCTTCGCCACCGAACTGACCACGGTGGACGGCATCGAGGCCGCGCTCGACGCCATCGACCTGCCCACCTGCGTGGCCTCCAGCAGCAGCCACGAGAGGCTGCGCCGCACCCTCGGACAGACCGGGCTGTACCCCCGCTTCGAAGGCCGGGTCTTCAGCGCGGGCGAGGTCGCCCGCGGCAAGCCCGCCCCGGACCTGTTCCTGCACGCGGCGGCCCGGCTGGGAGTGGCGCCCCAGCGGTGCGTGGTGGTCGAGGACAGCCGGCACGGCGTCGCCGCGGCCCGGGCGGCGGGCATGCGGGCCCTCGGCTACGCGGGCGGCCTCACCCCGGCGGACTGGCTCCGGGGCCCGGACACCGTGGTCTTCACCGACATGGCCGACCTCCCGGCCCTCCTGGCCGGGGCCGAGGCCCAGGCGTAGGGGGCGCACGGCGGAGAGGCGCGAGGAGGGGCGCCCGGTTCGAGCTGGAGGTGGCCCTGCGGGCGTCACCGCACCTGGGGCTGGGGAGCGGCCCAGGCGAGCAGCATCCGTAGCGAGTCGTGGGAGGGGGTGCCCGGTTCGGCGGCGTAGGTGATCAGCGCCTGGTCGGGGTCGTCGGCGGCGCGCATGGTCTCGTACGCCAGCTCCAGGTCGCCGACCACCGGGTGGCGGAAGCGCTTGGTGCCGGAGGTCTTGTCCCGCACCGGATGCTCCGCCCACCAGCGGCGGAAGTCCTCGCTGCGCATCGACAGTTCGCCGATCAGCCGGGCCAGCCGCGGGTCGCCGGGGCGACGGCCGGCCTCCAGGTGGAGGTAGGCGACGTTCTCCCGGGCGCAGTCGGCCCAGTCCGCGAACAGCTCGCGGGAGGCGGGTTCGAGGAAGGTGATCCGGGCGATGTTCCGCTCGGCCGCATCGAAGCGCGCGTAGTCGCCGAGCAGCGCGACGGCCGCGGCGTTCCAGGCCAGCACGTCCAGCCGGGGGCCCATCACCAGGGCGGGCAGGTCGGTGAGTTCGTCCAGCAGGCGGCGGAACATCGGGCGGACCGACGGCTGTCCGGCCGCCCCGTGCGGCGGGGTTCCGGCGGCGGCCGGGCCGGTGCGCCGCGGCCGGGCCAGCTGGTGCAGGTGACGGGTCTCGTCCTCGTCCAGGCGCAGCGCCCGGGCGAGGGCGTCGAGCACCGCCTCCGAGGGGTTGGCCACCCGGCCCTGTTCCATCCGGGTGTAGTAGTCGACGCTGACACCGGCGAGCAGGGCGACCTCCTCGCGGCGCAGACCGGCGACCCGCCGGGTGCCGCCGAAGTCCGGCAGGGCGACCTCCTGCGGGTTCAGGCGGGCGCGGCGGCTGCGCAGGAAGGCGTTGAGGGTGCTCGCGGTGGTCATACCGCGATTATGTCCGCCCGCTGCGGCCGGCTGCCTGGCCCTGCGAGAACCAGGGAAGGCGGGTGCCGGGTGCCGGGGTCACGCCGTCCTGATGCCTGTGCGGGTGGGCCGGCGGGGCGTGAGCGCGAGGCGGCGGGCGGTCTGTGGTGAGCTGGGAGGGCGCCGCCGACGGTCATACGGCGGAGGCCGCGTCACCGGAGGTCCGTATGACGCCACGTGCCGGGAGAGCGGGATGACCCCGCGCACCGCCGAGGTCCGGCTGCCCGGCGGGCTGGTGCTGCCGTACGCCGAGCAGGGGCCGCAGGACGGGCCGCCGGTGGTGCTGCTGCACGCCGTCGGCGACTCCTGGCGGTCCTTCGGGCCGCTGACGGCCCGGCTGCCGGACGGCCTGCGGCTGCTCGCGCCCAGCCAGCGCGGCCACGGCGGGGCGGGCTGCCCGCCGCACGGGTACCGGCCGGCCGACCTGGCCGTCGACCTGGAGCGGTTCCTGGACCGGCTGGGCGTCGAGGGGGCGGTGCTGGTCGGGGCGTCCAGCGCGGGGTTCACGCTGCGCCGGTTCGCGGCGGCGCACCCCGAGCGGGTCCGCGGTCTGGCGTTCCTCGGCTCGCCCGCACTGCTCGCCGACAAGCCGGCGGCGGCGGGGATCCTGGCGTGGGTGGAGGGCCTCACCGACCCGCTCGACCCGGTGGCGGTGCGCGGGATGGTGGATGCCGTGGTGAGCCGTCCGCTGCCCGAGGAGTTCGCGGAGCTGATGGTGCGGGAGAGCCTGCGCGTACCCGCCCGGGTGTGGCGCGAGAGCGTCCGCGGACTGCTGGCCGAGCCCGCGCCGGATCGCCTGGACCAAGTCCGCGCGCCCGTGCTGGTGGTCTGGGGCGACCGGGACACCCTGCTGCCGCGGTCCGACCAGGAGCGGCTGGCGGCCGCCTTCCCGCAGGGGACCCTGCGGGTCCACCACGGCTCCGGCCATGTCGTGCACTGGGACGATCCGGACCGGACCGCCGCCGACCTGGCCGCCTTCGCGGCCTCCTGCACCGGGGAGGGGTGACCTGAACGCCCGGTGGCCGTCAGGCCAGGGTCAGGCCAGGGTGAGGAAGAGCTTCTCCAGCTCGGCTTCGGACATCGGCGGGGCGGCGCCGTCCGCGGCGGCCATGCACTGCCGCATCCCGCTGGCCACGATCTTGAACCCGGCCCGGTCGAGGGCGCGCGACACGGCGGCGAGCTGGGTCACCACGTCCTTGCAGTCGCGCCCGGCCTCGATCATCGCGATCACGCCCGCGAGCTGCCCCTGGGCGCGGCGCAGCCGGTTGAGCACCGCGCCGACCGCATCCTCGTCCACCTGCATGTCCCGCCACCTCCTGGCCGATCCGTCCCGCCCAGTGTACCCCGTGGGGTATCCGCGTCCCGGCTGCGCACGGGTGCCCGAGCAGGCGACCGAGCAGGCGCCCGAGCGGGCCCCGCTCAGCGCCGCTGGGCGTCCCGCAGGCGCTCGACCTGCTTGGTCACCAGCTCGGGCGGGAAGGAGGGCGCCTGGCCCACGTCGAGCACGGTGAAGGTGACGAGGACGTTCCCGGTCCGCACCACGATGAACTGCTCGTTCCGCTCCTTCGACAGCTCCCCGGCGGCGGGGCTGAGCTGGCGGTAGCTGATCGCCTCGTCGCCGGCCTGGGGGGCGGGTTCCGGCACGACCTCGCAGTGGATCCGCCCGACGTAGCCCCAGTCGTCGTACGTCCGGCAGGACCCGAGGGACTCCTTCAGCTCCCGGAAGGCGCGCTCGGCGGCCCCGTCCTCGTAGGCGGCGAGCGTCGTGCCGCCGGGAAAGATCTGCTCCTTCCAGTTGAGGATCTGGTAGACCACGGCGGTCGCCCGACGGCCCGCACTGATCTCGTTCATGGTCTGACAGGCCTGGACCGTGGCCGGCGGGAAGGTGCGCCCACCGGTCTCGGACTTCCGCTCGGACACGCCCATACCGTCGACCTCCCACATCTGCGGTACCTCGCCCTTGCGGAAGGTGGTGTCCCGCAGCTGGGTCGTGGTCAGCGGGGGTGCGGACGGGCGCGCCGAGGCCGGCGCGGTGGCCGGGGTCCCGCCGCCGCCCGAGCAGCCGGTCACCGCGAGCGCGGCGGCGGTCAGGACGGCGTGGAGCGGTGCCGGCCGCGGGACGCGGAAGGGCATGCGGGTCTCCCCTGGTGGTGTCGGTGGTGGGCTGCGGCGGGCGGGCTGCCAGCCGGACGATCACAGGTCGGCCCGGTCGCCGACGGCCCGGTCAGGGGGTGGCGGGTGCCGTGGCCGACGGGCGGGTGAGCCGCCAGATCCGGTCCTCGCCGGTCTCGGCCGGGGCGAGGCGCTCAGCCGGGCGGCGGCCGTGCTCGGTGAAGCCGAGGCGGGCGGGGACGGCGCCGCTGGCACGGTTGGCCGGGTCGTGGACGATCTCGACGTACGCGGTACCGGGCAGGGCGAAGGCCTGCTCGACCAGGGCGCGGACGGCCCGGGTGGCCAGCCCCCGTCCGGTGACGGCGGGGTGCAGCCAGTACCCGATCTCCCAGCCGCCGCCCGGGGTCTCCTCGCGGCGGAACAGGTCGCAGAGGCCGACGATCGCCCCGTCGAGGACGATCGCGTAGCTGAACTCGGTGCCGGCCGCCCAGCGTTCGGCCCGGCGGGAGAGGAACCCGGCGGTGCTGGCCGGGTTGTGGTCGGCGACCCAGGCCATCCACGGGCGCAGGTGCTCCAGCGACTCGTCGATGACCCGGTGCAGTTCGGGCAGGTCCGCCTCGCCGTGGAAGCGACGCAGCGTCAGATCGTTCAGTTCGATGACGGGCTGAGGAAGGTCCATGCCAGGAGCATCGAACGTCCGCGTCCCGACCCGCAAAGGGATTTCACGGGGCGCTACCCGGCCTCCGGGAGCCAGTCGCGGGACGGGTCGTACTCCAGCCAGCGCCGGCGGCGGGCGGTGCGGGCGAAGGCCTCGGGCAGGTCGGTGCCGGCGGGCGGCTCTCCCGGGCCGGCCCAGAGCAGCGACCAGGCGTAGAGCGGGGTGGGCGCGGTCAGCGGGACGAACCGGACGCCCGGGTGGTCGGCGGCGACGGCGTCGGCGGGGAACAGCGAGAAGGCGTCCGGGTCGCGGTGGATGCGGGCGAGGAAGGGGTCGAGGCCGAGGTTGGGTCCGCTCGCCCGGCGCAGGACGCCGAACCGGTCGGCGAAGGAGGTGAGAAAGTCCAGGCGGTCGGACTCGGCCGGGTAGCAGAGCAGCCCGTCCCGCAGGTCCTCCGGCCGGAGTTCGGCGGCGCCGGCGAGCGGGTGCGCGGTACTGACCACCGCGTCCACCGGTTCGAGGCGCACCGGCCGGTGGGAGAGTCCCGGTGCGGCGCCGGCGGCCGGCACCCGGCCGAGGCCGAAGTCGGTCTCGGCCCGCTCCAGGGCGCGGGCGGCGGTGGGCAGGTCGCGGGCGGCGCCCGGTTCCACGGACAGCCCGGGTGTCGACTCCAGCACGGCGGCCAGGGTGCGCATCGGCGCGTACAGGTGGCCCCAGACGTCGACCCGCAGCCGGGCGGGTGCCTCGGCCACCGCGGCGGCCGCCCGTTCGCCCGCCGCCAGCGCCTCCCGGGCGGGCACGAGGAACCGTTCGCCGGCGCCGGTCAGCCGGACCCCGCGGCCACCGCTGCGGTCGAACAGCCGGACCGCGAGCCGCTCCTCCAGCCGGGCGATCCGCTTGGACAGCGCCTGCTGGCTGATCCCGAGCCGCTCACCGGCCTGCCCGAAGTGCCGGCAGTCGGCGACGGCGGCGAAGGCGCGGACCTGCGCCAGGTCGAGATCCATGCCGCCGACCATAGGCGACAACCGTCGTTTGTAGCCGCCCGGGGGCCGGTTGTTGGACCGTCAGCCGGCCGCCGGGTCTGCTGGTCCGGGGTGCCACCGCTCCCGCCGCGTTCCGAACCCGGTCCGTGCGCGGGCCGGGCCCCGTCGCGATCCCCGTACCACGAGAAAGGCCCGCCGTGCCCCTGTTCGTCGACCTCCCCGGCGTCCTCGACGGCTTCATCGCCGTCAACCGCTCCCGCGCGACGGCCGCCGGACTCGACCCCTTCGCCTACGAGCGCGTCACCGCCCGGCTGGAGACCCTGGCCGACTGGCCCGCCGCCTTCCACGCCGCCGGCCGCTCCCACCTCGCCGCCGGCGAGGCCGCGGAGGCCGCCGGTGCGCACGTCTCCGCCGGCGAGGCGTACCGGCGGGCGGCCCGGTGGTTCCACTGCGCCGGCTGGCTCCCCCACCCCGACGGCGCGCTGGCCGCCACCGCGGCCGACCGGGCCATGGGCCGCGCCCTGGCCCTGCTCGACCCGTCCGCGGTACGGCTGGAGGGCGGGACCTTCACCGGCTGGTTGCGCCGACCAAGGGGCGTGGTGGCGGCGGTTGGGGTGGTCCTGGTGGTGCCCGGGATGGACTCCGGCAAGGAGGAGTTCCACGGCGTGGTCGAGGCGCTGCTGGCGCGCGGCCTGGCCGTCCTGGCGCTGGACGGGCCCGGGCAGGGCGTCCGCGCCGCGGACAGCGCGCCCCGCGCCGACTACCAGGCGGTGGTCGCCGAGGCCCTGGACGCCCTGGCCGCACTCCCCGCCGGGACCGGGGTGGACCCCGACCGGGCCGCCCTGATCGGCCTCAGCCTCGGCGGCTACTACGCCGCCGTGGCCGCCGCGCACGAGCCCCGCGTCCGCGCCGCCGCCACGGTCAGCGGGCCCTACCGCCTCCTCTGGCCCGAACTCCCGCCGTTCGTCGCCGAGACGCTCACCCGCCGCTCCGGCGGCCCCGAGGCGGCCCGGGCGTTCGCCGGCCGGGTCGACCTCCGGGCGCACGCGGCGCGGATCGACTGCCCGCTGCTGGTGGTCGACGGCGGCCGGGACGTCATCCCCGGCGTGGTCAACGGCGAACCGCTGGCCCGCGCCGCCCGCCTCGGCGAGTACCTCCTCGTCCCGCACGGCGACCACCTGCTCGGCAACGCCCGCACCGACTGGCTCCCGGCCACCGCCGACTGGCTGGCGGCCCGCCTGCGCGGCTGAGCGACCGCCCGTCCGCGCGTCACATCGCCTCGCATCGCGTCGCACCGCGTCGCGTTCCGGTGGCGGATGCGACGGTTCGATGCTCACCGGGAGGTCCGTGGACCCGGAGTTCCTCGTCCCCGATGCGCCCCCGGTCGGCCCTGAGGTGGTGCTTCCGGCCGGGGTGCGCGTTCGGTGCGGGTCCTCGTTCGGGGCGGGGTGGGTCAGTTGACGTACACCAGGGGGCTGCCGGCCTGGGTGCTGTCGGCCACCGGGCCGTAGGTGGCGGAGAAGTATCCCTCGCCGGGGCAGAGGCCCGAGCCGCCGCTCTTGACGAAGTGCTCGTTGCGGAAGGCCAGGCTGTGGGCCACGTTGTCGGCGTTGCCGGCGAAGGCCCCGCTGAGCTGGTAGCTGCAGGTGATGGTGCCGAACCAGGAGTTGAGCACGGCGGTGGCCTGGATCGGCGCGGCCGAGCCGGCGGTGAGGGTGACCGGCAGGCCGGCGGCGTCGCTGACCGCGACGCCGTACGGGAGGTTGCCGACGGTGAGGCTCTTCACCGAGGTGACGCCGGTGACGTTGCTGGTGCAGGAGCTGAAGGTCTGCCCGGTGAGGGACTCGGTGGCGGTGCCGGGCGCGGCCGGGTTGTCGGTCACTCTCGACGTGAACTGCGAGGCGCCGCAGGTCACTCCGGTGGTGCTGGTGGCGCTCGCGTAGAACGTGGCCTTGGTCCCGGAGGCCAGCGGCGCGACCAGCACGTCACCCACCGCGACGGCCGTACCGCCGGCACCGCCGGTGGTGAGCACGGGCGTGGCGGCGGCGACCTGACCGGGGGCGCTGGCGGACGCGGGCATCGCCCCGAGGGCGAGGGTCGCGGCGGCGGCCACGGCCAGGGCGAGACAACTGCGAGTACGCATGGGAAAGCCTCTTCCTCGATGAGTGTGGGGTACGAGAAGACGAACTTTCGTTCCTCCTCGGCGAGTTGGGGCGCCGAGGGAGCTGAGTACGTTTGTAGGGCCCTGGCTGTGCACCGTCAAGACAATCGGCCGAGTTTGCTGACAGTTCGTCAGCAAGAGTGGTGGGCGTAGGGGCGGCTACGGCCGGTGGAAGCGGACCTCCGGGTCGGCCGGGGTGGGGGCGTCCAGGATCGGCTGCGGAAGGCCCCCGAGATGGAGGTCGAAGAAGGCGCCGACGTACGCCCGGGTGATCTCGGCGGAGCGCGGTCCGGAGAGCGGTTCCGCCGGGTCGATCATGCCCAGCCGGCCTCCGAGCACGGGCAGGTCGGTGGCGGTGAAGTGGCCGGAGCCGTCCACCGTGAGCCAGCGCTTCCAGCCGTCCAGGCGCTGCCAGGCCGCGTCCCAGCTGGGATCGCCGCCGGGCACGGCCCGCGGGGCGCCGAGCATCAGGAACGGCCGCCCGCCGAGCCCGCCGCCCGGGACGGGGGTGGCGAAGGAGCCGTCCAGGTTCACCCCGGCCCCCACCCGGCGGTCGGCGGCCATGGCGGCGGCGGTGGCGGCGCCTCCGATGGAGTGCCCCGCCATGCCGATCCGGGACGGGTCGATCAGCCGGGCGTACCGCCAGGCCGGGTGGCGGCCCGTCAGCCGGTCCAGGACGAAGGAGACGTCCGCCGCCCGCCCGTCGGAGACGGCCCGGTAGCCGCCGGCCTCCACCTGCGGACAGGCCGCGCAGGTCAGCATCCGTCCGCCGGGGAAGGCCGTGCCGACCGTCTCGTAGGCGTGGTCCACCGCCGCGACCACGTAGCCGCGGCTCGCCAGCTCCTCGGCGAGATGGGTGAGCGTCTGCCGGGGCACGGTGAAGCCCGGGGAGAGCACCACCAGCGGGTACCGGCCGGCCGCCGGGCGGGCGTCCTGCCGGGCGGCGGTCCGGGTGGCGGCGACCGTCCCGGCCAGGGCCTCCCCGCCCTCGACCCGGTCGGCCAGCAGCAGCCGGGCCTCCTCCGTGGACATGTACGGCGCCGGGCGCCCCGTCCCCGGTCGCGCCGGGTAGAACAGGGAGAGCATCAGCTCTCGGGCGCCGGCCGACGGCACCCACGGGTCGGGGCGGCTGCCGTCCACCAGGTGCAGGGTGTCCCGGCCGACGGCGTACCGCCCGGTGGGGGCGGGAAGGGCGAGCCGTACGCCCGCGGCCTCCCGCACCACCTCGGCGGTGGCGGATCCGCTCAGCGGCGCCGCCGTGGCGGAGGCGGCCGACGGGACGGCGAGGGCGAGCACGAGGGCGCCGACCGCGGCGCCGCGACGAAGAGTGGTCATACCGGCGACGCTACGAGCGGCCCGACCGGCCCCGCGTCGGCGTGCGGGACGATCGTCCGTACGCATCCGAGAGGAGGCGGCATCCTGCCCCGGTCTGACGGATCGTCACCTCGCGCCCTTCCCCGGAGGTACCCCTCCCCCGACGGCCCGGCCCGCTGGGGCGTGGACGGACCACCCGACCGGATGGGGTAGAGTTCTCTGCAGGTCAGGGGAGCCGCAGGGGTCCGAAGACCACACCCATGCGCGGGTGGCGGAATAGGCAGACGCGCTGGATTCAGGTTCCAGTGCCCGAAAGGGCGTGGGGGTTCAACTCCCCCCTCGCGCACAGCAGCGAGGCCCCGCAGATCCACGGATCTGCGGGGCCTCTCGCGTTCCCCCGTGTGGCCGCTGGTGCTGGACGGAGGGGGCCGTCCGGTGACGTGTCGGACCGGGGCGGGCGGGGGCCTCCCCGCTAGGCTCGCCGGGTCAGGCGGCACGAGCGCGGGAGGGTGAGACGGTCCGGATCGACCGCGCGTTCCTCGTCGGAGCGATGACCTTCTGGCTGCGCCCCGCCTTCGCCCTGCGCGTGGTCACCCGTTTCCAGCGGATCGTCGGCTTCGACCGCTCGATGGCGCTCGCCTCCAGCGCGCTGACCGCGACCATCCCGCTGGCGATCCTGTACGGAACGGTCCTCTCCAGCCTCGGGGACGAGGACGTCGCCGGGCGCATCGTGCACCGGTTCGGACTCTCCGGCGGCGGCGCCGAGGCAGTCCAGGAGGTGCTCGCCCCGGCCGGTACCTCGAGCACCGGCGCCGACCTGTTCAGCGTGGCGTTCCTGGTGATCTCGCTGCTGAGCTTCACCCGGGCCATGCAGCGGCTGTTCGAACAGACCTGGGAGCTGCGGCCGCTCAGCGTCCGCAACACGCTCAACGGCCTGCGCTGGCTCCTCGGCCTGACGGCCTATCTGGTCCTCAACGGCTGGCTGCACGCCGTCATCGACCCCCGACGGTACGAGTTGGGCGCGACCGTGCTGGCCGCCCCGCCGACCGGGGTGTTCCTGGTGTGGAGCGGGTGGGTCCTGTCCGCGAAGCGGATCGCCTGGCGCGACCTGCTGCCGTTCGGCGTGATCGGCGCCGTGGTGACCGCGCTCTGCTCGCTCGGGGCCGAGGTCTACCTGCCGCGTCTGTTCGACTCCTACGCCAACCGGTACGGCGCCGTGGGCGCGGTGTTCGCCATGCTGTCGGCGCTGTTCTGCCTGATGGTGGCCCTGGTCGGGTCGGCGGCGGTGGGGCGCGAGGTCCACGACGAGCTGGGCCGGGTCCGGCGCGGCGAGCGCCCGCCCGAGGACGAGGTCCGCCGCGAGTGGCACGACCTGGTGGAGCACGCGCGGTCCCGCTGGCGGACCGTCCGGGAGCAGCGAGGGGGCCGGCGCCGCCCGCCGGAGTAGCCCTGACCTGACCTGACCTGACCGGCCGGGACCGTCCTGCGGGCGCGGGGCACAGGGGTAGAGAGTCGGAGATGGCGACGTCAGTGATCGAGCCAGCGGTAGACGTCGCCGTCCTGGCGGCAGGTGATCCACTCGCCGTCGCGGTCGTGGGTGGAGCGGCCGAGGTCGGCCTTGCGGCAGAACTGGCCGTCGTTGTAGCAGTTGCCGCTGTTGCTGACGATCTCGCAACTGGTGGCGGGCTTGGTGGGCTTGGGTGTGGCGGCGGCGCCCCCGGTGACGGTGCCTCCGCCGGTGCCTGCGGCCGGGGTGGGCTCCGGAACGGCTTCCGGCGTCGGCGTGGGGCTGGGCGTGGGAGTCGGCGACGGGCTGGGGGACGGCGAGGGGGTGGAGGTGTCGCGGTAGTCCGGGGTGCCGTCGCGGTCGGCGTCCGGGGCATTGGCGGGGGAACCGCTCGGGCAGGGCAGCGAGGGGTGCGTCAGGTACAGCATCGGCGTGGAGTAGGTCGAGAGGCTGCCGCCCTTGTCGGGGGTCTGGCGGCACACCTTCCAGTCGTCCCGGGAGCCGAGCGGCGGCGGCTGGTCGTTCAGGTACGCGGCCGAGGCGACGACCCGGTCGGGCTCCACGCCGAGGCCGGCGAGTTCGGTGAGGGACTGGTGCCAGCTCTTGCCCGCGAGGTCGGGCATCGGGCTGCTCCGGTCGCCCTCACAGCCGGCGGCGAACAGGACGGCGGCGATGACGGCGGCGATCGCGCCCACGCTTCTGCGCATGAGGGTGTACGGCTCCGGGCTCGGGGAACGCCGTCCGGGCACAGCGCGACGGGCCGCGCCGGCGGCAACGGGGTGGAGGGGGCGGGCCGGGTTCGACTCGGACCGGCCGATGACCGAGCGTAGTGAACCGATAGCCCGTTTTTCAGACGATTCGCCAGACTCGCTCCCCGTGCCTCTGAGAGGCGGACCGTTCGCACTCGACCGGGCCGGTGGCGTCAGGGCCGGTGGTGTCAGGGGCGGTGGGGCCGGTCCGCCGCGGGGTTTCGGCAGGCGGCGTGGAGCAGGGCGGCGACCGCGTCGTGGTGGGGACCGGGCGGGAGGTCGGCGCCGTCGAGGGCGCGGACCCGCGCGGCCAGCCGCACGCTGGACACCAGCCAGAGCCCGTCACCGCCGTGCAGATCCTCGGCCGTCAGGCGGGCGTAGGCGCAGTGCCGTCCCCGCTCGGCCGCCTCGGCGAACAGGGCGCCGAGCGCGATGCTCGGCAGGATGCCCAGCTCCGGGGGCGGGCTGAGCAGCCGGTCGCCCCGGGCGAGCAGGACGGCCGAGGTCGGGCCCTCCAGGACCATGCCGTCCTCGGCGAGGAAGATCACGTCCTCGGCGTCGTGGGCGCGGGCCCAGCGCTGGGCGGCCATGTTGACGGCGTACGAGAGCGACTTGGCGCCGTGCAGCAGCCAGGGGGCCCGGCCGGGCGGGAGGGTGACCGTACCGCGGGTCAGGGTGAGGACGCGGATGCCGTCCGCGCGGGCGCGCAGGGTGGTGGCGGGCAGCGGGTCGACCAGGGCGTAGCCGGTGGCCGGGCCGCCGGACTCGCGGCCGCGGGTCAGCACCAGTCGGGCGTAGGCGTCGCCTCCGCCGTGCCGGGCGATCGCGGCGGCCAGGCAGCGCTCCCAGGCGGACGGCTCGGGCGGGCGCAGCCCGAGGGCGGCGGCGGAGCGGGCCAGGCGGTCGAGGTGCTCGCGGAGCAGCACGGGGCGGCCGTCGGTGACCAGCAGCGCCTCGAACACCCCGTCACCGCGCAGGACCCCCAGGTCGTCGGCGCACAGGGCGGGGCGGGAGCGGTCGAGCACGGTGCCGTCGAGCCGGACCAGGGTGCCGGGTTCGGTCGGGGCCCCGGCTGGGGCCTCGGCTGGGGGTTCGGCCGGGGGTTCGGTGGCGGGGCGGGCGTTGGTGTCGGCGCCGGGAGGTTCGGGGGATGCGGGGGATGCGGACGCCATGCGGGGCCTCCCTCCGGGGTGGGGTGCTGGCAGCAGGGTAGCCAGCGGTGGGCGGACCGCGAAGGGCTTGGGGGAGCAGCGAGTCGAGGGATCAGGGCGAGGCGAGGGCCCGGTCGCCCTCGTCCGCCGGTCCCACGGGAGGCTGGGCGCCGACCGGGGTCCGCGGGTCCGCCGTGGTGGGCTCCGGTGTCGTGGCGTCGGCGGGTTCCGTCCGGCCGTCCCCGAACTCGACGGTCCGGGCGCGCCCGCGCGACCGTGCGTCGAGCAGCAGCACCGACGCCGCCTCGGGCAGGGCGGTGGCGCCGTCGCGGTCCAGGGCGTGCAGGAGCCGGCCGAGGCCGCGGCGGTGCCGGGCGAAGACGTGGGTCCGGGCACGGCGGCCGCGGGCCTGCTGGCCGGCCAGGGCCTCGGTGGGCCCGACGTCCAGCAGCACGAGGTGGAGTTCGCGGCCGTCGCGCCGGGCGGTGCGGGACAGCAGGCGGCGCATCCAGGACCAGCTGCCGCAGTCGTGGACCAGGACCGGCCGGCCGCTGCGCGCCTCGGAGAGCGTCCAGCGGAGGTGCTCGGTCCGCGCCCACGGCCGGTACGCGGCATAGGGGAGCCAGGCGGGCATCAGCGCCTCGCAGGCGAGGTGGGTGGCCCGCGGGTCGACCACCGTCGCGGCGGTGGACCAGCGCCTCAGCAGGGTGCTCTTGCCACTGCCGGGGAGCCCGGAGACGACCACGACCGCGCCGGCCGGGTACCCGAGGTGGAGCGGTGCGCCGTCGTGCCCGCGGAGGTCCACCAGCCCGCGCGGGCGCAGCGCGGAGGGGCGGTCGTGCCGGGTGGTGCCCACGGACGTCACGTTCCGCCGACGGGGAGCAGCAGCAGGCTGGCGGGGTCGAACCGCATCCAGGCCGGGGACTCGCCCCGGCCCAGCGGCCTGACCCGGCACCAGGGCTCGCCCTCGGCGGGCTCCCACCAGGCGTTGATCCGGCCCACCGTCCACGTTCCGTCCGCACGGCGGATCTCGACCGGCTGGTACACCGGCCGGACCTCCGCGGCCGGCGGCTGCCAGCCGGTCGCCTCCGGACCGTACGCGGGGTACGGACGCCCCGACCGACCGCTCGCCATCCCGCTCCCCCGACTCCGTACGGCTGCCCGGCCCGAGGGCGTGTGGGCAGCGGCTTTCCACGTCCGGGCCGACTCTACAGTCTTGTAGAAGTTCCTGGGACGTACTCGGAGGACCATCGGGCCGGGATGGGCTGGGGTGATCGTCACACCGGGATCGTCCGAAGCGATCGTCGCACCGACACCCGCCGAGACGATCATCGGCTCGGATCCTGCTGGGCTGATCATCAGCTCGAACCCTGCCGGGCCGATCATCAGCCCAGCCCCAGCGGGGACGATCATCGGACCGGAAGGCCGACGGGCCGCGGCGTTTCCACCGCGGCCCGTGCCGTCACCCATGCCCCTCCTGCTGTCTCCCGTGTCTCCCGCTCCCTGCGGCTTACCTGCCGGTCAGCGGTCGGCGGGGGCGGGGCCGACGAGTTCCTTGAGGACGTCCTCCAGGGTGACCAGGCCTATGGCGGTGCCGTCCCGGCCGACGGCGGCGGCCAGGTGGGTGCCGGAGCGGCGCATGGCGGTGAGCACGTCGTCCAGCGGGGTGTCCTCGGGGACCCGGGCGATCGGGCGCAGGGCCCGGACCGGGAACGGCCGGTCGCGGGCGGCGTCCTGTTCCAGGGCGTCCTTGATGTGCAGGTACCCGCAGACCGTGTGGTCGGCGTCCAGGACGGGGAAGCGGGAGAAGCCGGTGGTGGCGGCCAGTCGCTCCAGTTCCTCGGGGGTGGTGCCGGGCAGGGCGAACACCACCTGCTCGCGCGGGGTGACCACCTCGCCGACCGGCCGGGAGCCGAGTTCCAGGGCGTCCTGGAGCAGTTCGTTGTCGCGCTCGCTGAGCAGCTCGGCGTCGGAGGAGTCCTTGACCATGCGGCCCAGTTCCTCCTCGGTGAACACCGAGGCCACCTCGTCCTTGGGTTCCACCTTGAGCAGGCGCAGGATCCGGTTGGCGAAGGCGTTGATGGAGAACGCGACCGGCCGCAGCGCCCGGGTGGTGGCCACCAGCGGCGGTACCAGCAGCAGGGCGGCGCGTTCGGGGGCGGCGAGGGCGATGTTCTTGGGGATCATCTCGCCGACCAGCATGTGCAGGTAGGTCGCGACGGTGAGGGCGATCACGAAGGCGATCGGGTGGATCAGGCCGTCCGGGAGGCCCAGGGCGTGGAACGGCGGTTCCAGCAGGTGGGCGATGGCGGGTTCGGCGACCGCGCCGAGCACCAGCGAGGAGACGGTGATGCCGAGCTGGGCGGTGGCCAGCATCGCCGAGACGTGTTCCAGGCCCCAGAGCACGGTCCGGGCGCGGCGGTCACCCGCTTCGGCGCGGGGTTCGACCTGGCTGCGGCGTACCGAGATCAGGGCGAACTCGCCGCCGACGAAGAAGGCGTTGGTCACCAGGGTGAGCAGGCCGATGAAGAGCTGGAGTGCGGTCACCGGTCCTCCTCCCGGTCGGCGGTGGTGGCGGAACCCGGGCCTGTGCCGCTGGCGGTGTCCTCGCCGTCGTCCTCAAGGGGTTCGGGCGCGGTGATGCGGACCCGTTCGGCGACGTGATGGGCGACCGCGAGGACGTCGAGGGTCCAGCCCTCGACGTGGACGGTGTCGCCGGGTACGGGGATCCGGCCGAGCCGGTCGGCGATCAGGCCGGCCAGGGTCTCGTACGGGCCCTCCTGCTCGGGGATGCCGAGGGCGGCGAGCTGGTCGGTGCGGGTGATGCCGTCGGCGTCCCACCGGCGGCGGCCGTCGGGGCCCTCGCCGAGGGCGACCAGGTCCGGGAGTTCGGTGGGGTCGTGCTCGTCGCGGACCTCGCCGACCACCTCCTCGACGATGTCCTCCAGGGTGGCGATACCGGCGGTGCCGCCGTACTCGTCGATCACCACGGCCATGGTCTCCTCGCCGCGCAGCCGGTCCAGCAGGCGGTCGACGGTGAGCGTCTCGGGGACCAGCAACGGGGTGGTGGCCAGCGCGGACACCGGGTGGGTGGCGCGGCGGTCGGCGGGCAGGGCCAGGGCGTCCTTGATGTGGACGGTGCCGACCACGTGGTCGAGGCTCTCGCGGTAGACGGGGAAGCGGGACAGGCCGGTGGCCCGGGTGAGGTTGACCACGTCCGCGGCGGTGGCGTGCTCCTCCAGGGCGCGGACGTCGACCCGGGGGGTCATCACGTTCTCGGCGGTCAGCTCGCGCAGGTTGAGGGAGCGGACGAACAGCTCGGCGGTGTCCGGTTCCAGGGCGCCCTCGCGGGCGGAGTGCCGGGCGAGGGCGACCAGTTCCTGCGGGGTGCGGGCGGAGGCGAGGTGCTCGGCCGGTTCCAGGCCGAAGCGCCGCACCACGCGGTTGGCGGTGTTGTTGAGGTGGCCGATCAGCGGCGAGAAGGCCTCCGAGAACCAGTACTGCGGGCCGGCCACCACCCGGGCGACGGCCAGCGGGCGGGAGATCGCCCAGTTCTTGGGGACGAGTTCGCCGGCCACCATCAGCACCACGGTGGAGAGCAGCACGCCGAGCAGGACGGCCAGGGTGCCGGCGGCGCCGGCGGGCAGTCCGACCGCCTCCAGCGGGCCGCGCAGCAGGGCGGCGACCGAGGGCTGGGCGATCATGCCGATGACCAGGCTGGTGATGGTGATGCCCAGCTGGGCGCCGGAGAGCTGGAAGGTGAGGCGGTTGACCGCCTTCAGGGCGGTCGCGGAGCCGCGCTCGCCCTGTTCGACCGACCGTTCGAGGGCGCCGCGCTCCACGGTGGTGAGCGAGAACTCGGCGGCGACGAAGACCGCGCAGGCGGCGGTCAGCACCAGGGCGAGGAGGAGCAGGAGCACTTCGGTCACCGTGCCACCCCCGCCCCGGCAGGTGAGCACGTCAGGGTGGGAACGGCGCGGCGGGAACTGGGAGGTTCGTCCATCGCGGAGACCGCGACTCCTTCGCTTTCGGTAGGTCGTCGATGACGGGGGACCGTCCCGGGCTCGGGATGATCACCTCTACAGGAGTGTAAAGCTATGGCAAATCAAAGCCGCGCAAGGACCCCTCCCGCGGTCGCCGGCGGGCGGGTCCGGCAGCCCGCCGGCATACCTCCGGGGGTATATTGGCGGTCAGGCGCCGGGATCCGCTCCGGGCCCGACCGACCCTGGAGGTACCGTCCGATGTGCCGACGCACCACCTGCCGCACCTGCGGCAAGTACACCTACGCCGGCTGCGGCCAGCACGTGGACCAGGTCCTCGCCGGCATCCCCAAGGCCGACCGCTGCAGCTGCCCCGCCTCCACCCGCACCGGCGGCAGCTGGCTCAGCCGCCTCCTCGGCCGCGGCTGAACGGAGACCAGGCACCGGGCATCAGACACCGGGCACCGAAGCGCCGGGCACCGAACCGCCGGGCGCGGCGGTACGAGCGTGCCCGGCCCGGGTCAGCAGAGGTCCTCGGGTACGAGAGTGGCGTACAGCGCGTCGTGGAGGGCCTGGTTCGCTCCCCCGTTCGCTGGCATGGGCGCATGCACCCAGCCGCGGCCGGGCAACCACAAACGCCCGCCGACCGCGCCGGACCACCGGGCGGCCGCGTCAGGCCACCGGGCCGACCGCGTCAGCCCGCCGCCCGGCCACCGGCCGCCGGGTCCAGGGCGCGGAGTTCGGCCACGGCCTCCGGCAGCCGTGGGTGGCCCATCGCGCGGAGTTCCTCGTGGGCCGCGGTGACGGCCTCGCGGGCCTCGGCGAGGCGGTCGAGGCGGCGCAGCAGGATGCCGAGGTCCAGCCGGGTCGGCGCGGCCCTGGCCGGCATCCGGGCCGCGTCGAAGTAATCCATCGACCGCCGCAGGGATTCCTCCGCCTCGGCCCAGCGGCCCAGTGCGGCCAGCGAGTTGCCGACCTGCTGCTGGCTCATCGCCTGGTACTGGGCGATGAGTTCGGGTGACTGCCCGGGCACGCCGCTGCGGCACTTGGCCTCGGCGCGCCGGTGGACGGCCAGGGCCTCCTCGGTGCGGCCGACCTGGCGGAGGATCTGCCCGAGGGTGTACAGCACGGTCAGCTCGCCGAGCGCGGCCTGGGGGGTGTACTGGCGGCCGAGGCAGGCCACGGACTCCTGGAACCTCCGGATCGACTCCTCCGCCCGGCCGAGCCGGTGCAGCGAGCCCGCGCCGTAGCCCAGCGCCCAGCCCTCCTGCACCTCGTCGCCGATCTCGCGGGCCACCGCCAGGGCGGCGTCGGCGGCCACCAGTCCGGCGGCGTGGTCGAAGACGCACACGTTGTTCGCCCAGGCCAGGTAGTTGAGGTGGACGACCTCCTCCGGCCGGCTGCCCAGGGCGCGGGCGGAGGCGACGGAGTGCCCGAACACCTCCACCCACAGCTCACCCCACTCGGGGTTGAGGTCGGAGAACCAGTGCATGGCCTCGGCGGCGTCGACCACCTGCCGGTGGCGGCCGGTGGCCCGGGCCCGGCGCAGTGCGGCCAGCCACTCGGTCCGCTCGGCCTCCAGCCAGGCCCGGGCCTCTTCGCGGTCGGCGGGGGCGGCCTGCGGGTCGGGGTCGTCGTCGGGGGCGTCCTGGTGGCGGTCGGCGTCGAAGCGCAGGGCGGCGGCGGCGGCGCGGCGCAGCACCCAGTCCGCGGTGCGGTCCCGGGCGGCCTCGATGGCGGCGGGCGGGTCCTCGGCCTCGACCTGCTCGGTGGCGAACAGCCGGAGCAGGTCGTGGAAGCGGTAGCGCTCCGCGGTGGGGTGGGCCTGGAGGAGTCCGGCGCCGGTGAGCTCCTCGGCGCCGCGCCAGGCCTGATCATCTGTCAGATTGGCGAGCCGGGCGGCGATTTCGGGGCTGACGTCGGGTCCGGCGGCCAGGGCGGCGCGGCGGAACAGCAGGCGGGTGGCGGGGTCGAGCCGCTCGTAGGAGAGGCTGAAGGCGGCGCGGACCTGGAGTCCGCCGGCCTGGAGGAGGTCCAGCCGCCGTCCCCGGGCGGCGAGTTGGGTGACCAGCTTGCCGATCCGCTCGGTGGGGCGGGCGGCCAGGCGCTGGCCGGCGATCCGGACGGCGAGCGGCAGCCGTCCGCACAGTTCGGCGAGGTCGCGGGCGGCCTGCTGCTCGGCGGCGACCCGCTCGGGGCCGATGATCAGGGTGAGCAGCCGGACGGCCTCCTCCCGTCGGAGGACGTCGAGTCCGGTGCGGTGGACGGCTTCGAGGCCGGAGAGGTCCCGGCGGCTGGTGACGATGGTGAGCGAGGGGCCGGTGGCGGGCAGCAGCGGGCGGACCTGGTCCTCGTCCACGGCGTTGTCGAGGACGAGGAGGATCCGCCGGTCGCGGACCACCGACCGGAACAGCGCTGACCGCTCGTCGGTCCCGGCGGGTACGGTCCGGTCGGCGACGCCGAGGGCGCGCAGCAGCCGGCCGAGGGCGTCGCGGGGGGCGGTGGGCTCCGGGGCCATGCCGTCCAGGTCGACGGCGAAGAGTCCGTCCGGGAAGTGCGGCGCGAGGGTGTGGGCGGCGTGCACGGCGAAGGCGGTCTTGCCGAGGCCCGGCTGGCCGGAGACCACGGTGACCGGGGGGTGCGCGGGGTCGATGTGCTCGGCCAGGGCGAGCAGTTCGGCGAGGGCCCGGTCGCGGGCGGTGAAGTCGCCGACGTCCCGGGGCAGGGCGAGGGCGTGGGGGGTGTGGTCGCCGGCCGGGCGGGGGCGGGGGCGGCCGAGTCCGGCGAGGCGCTCCAGCTCGGCGGCCTCGGCGGCGTTCAGGCCGAGGGCGTCGGCGAGCATCTCCACGGTGCGCCGCTGAGGGCCGCGGGAGCGGCCGCGTTCCAGGTCGGCGAGGGCGCGGACGCTCACTCCGGCGCGGTGGGCGAGGGCCTCCTGGCTGAGCCCGGCGCGGTGGCGCAGTGCGCGCAGCCGGCGTCCGAGGTCGGCGTGGTCCGTGGTCGATGCACCGGTGCTCATGGCCGATTTCCCCTGATCAGCGTGGTCCAGCCCGATCGCCGCCCCCGGCAGAAGTATGACTCACGGCAGTTCTGCCGGTGAAACCGCCTGGTGGAAGGTCGGCGGCGGGTGCTGGAGTTGACCCGTCCGGTCCGGGGGAGGCCGGCCGCCCACCGCTGCGCCGTGCTCCCCCGGCCCCTGCCTCATCAGGTGTCCGCCCCGTTCGCGGGCGCACCCGCGCATCCTCCGGAGAACGCCTTGTCAGCTCACCGTCCGCCGGCCGCCGTCGCCGCCGGCCGCGGACGGGCGCGGGGCCGCCGGAGACCCTGCGGGCCGGACCTCCCGGTGCCCTTCGGCGTGCCGCTCGGATCCGGGGCCTGACGGCCCGGACGGCCGCGCCGCCGCGCACGTCCGCCGCCACCGCGGCGGTACGGGCGACGGCGCGTCCGCGTTCCTCTCCTTCGACCTGTGACGATCTTTTGGGGGCCCCTGGTGTTGTCGGGCACGATTCGCCTCACCGCCGGTTCGCGTCGACTGCCTTCCGGGCGGCTCGAGGTGACGGTCGACGGCGATGGTTCGGTGCTGGTGGAGCGGTGGACCGCGGACGGCGGTGCGGTCCGTCGCGGTCTCCTCGACCCGGCGGTGGCGCAGCGGCTGACGGAGGCGCTCCGGGCGGCCCCGGGATCCCCGGTCGACGCCGCGGGGTCCACCGCCGGGAGCACCGCTGACGACACCGGCGACGCAGACGGGGAGGACGGGGAGGCGCGCCGGCTCACCGCCGGGGCCGAGTGCTGGACCGACGGCACCGCCACCCCGGTCCCCCCGGCCGCGCGGATGCTGGAGGCACTCGCCTTCCAGCTGCTGCGGCCGCTGGAGGTCGGCCAGCTGCCCTGCGCCGTCGTCCGGGCGGAGGCCGCCGAGCCGGACGCCGCAGGGCTGCCCGCGGCGGCCGCCGTGGGCACGGTCGCGGGCTCCCCCGCGTTCGCGCTGGCCGAGGGGGCGGGGGGCTTCGCGCTCGGCCGGCTCCCGGACGGCGGCTCGCTCGGCGGCTCGGACGGCGAGGGCGGGCTGCTGCCCAGCGCGGTCGCCCTGGGCGCGGTGGAGGGCCGGGAGCTGTTCGCGGTCGGCGGCGCCGACGGGTCGGTCCAGGTCTGGGACGCGGCCACCGGCGAGCTGGCCCACGGGACCTCGGGCGGCGAGGGCGAGCAGCGGGTGGCCGCCGGGGTGGTCCGGGGCGTGCCGCTGGTGTTCTCGGCCGGCGGGCGGGGCGAGGTCCGGGCCTGGCGGGCCGAGGACGGCCGCGGGCTCGGCCTGCTGACCGCGGGCGGCGAGGGCGCGACCGCCCTGCTGACCGCGCACTGCGCCGGCACCGACCTGGTGGCCGCCGCCGCGCCGGACGGCACCGTCCGGGTCTGGGACGCCGCGAGCGGCACCCCGCTGCACCTGCTGGTCGGCCACGAGGCGCCGGTGACCGCCCTGGCGGTCCTCCCGCTCGGCGACCAGGCGCTGCTCGCCACCGGCGGGCGGGACCAGGAGGTGCGGCTGTGGGACCTGGCCACCGGTCACCCCGTCGCCCGGCTCACCGGCCACTCCGGCACCGTCACCGGCCTGGCCTTCACCGAGCTGGACGGCCGCCCGGTGCTCGCCTCCGTCGCGCTCGACCGGACGCTGCGCACCTGGGACGTGCACTCCGCCGCCGCGCTCGGGGGCCGCCCGACCGGTGGCACCTGGCCGACCGCGCTGGTGACCGTTCCGGTGGGCGGCGCGGACCTGCTGGCCGTCGGGGACGAGCGCGGCCGGATCCGGTTCTGGGAGGCGCGCGGCGGCAAGCCGGTGGGCGTCTGCGAGCCCGAGCGGGTCGGCGAGGGCGGCCCGGTGCCGGTCAACTCCCTTGCCGTGGGCGAACTGTACGGGCGGACGCTGCTGGTGGCCGGGTACGGCGACGGCCGGGTGCGGCTGTGGGACGCGGCGGCCCGCGCCGAGCTGTACGCGCTGGAGCCGGACGGCGGCCCGGTGGCCTCGGTGGCGGTGCTGCCGGCCGCGGAGGAGGAGCCGGTACTGGTCTGCGGCACGGTCTCCGGCGCGGTGCGCTGCCACCGGCTGCGCGACGGCGCCCCGCTGTCGGTGCCGACCCCGCACACAGGGCCGGTCAGCGCGCTGCTGTTCGCCGAGCCGGTGCCCGGGGTGGAGGCGGTCCTGGTCTCCGCCGGCACGGACGGCACGGTACGCGTCCGCAGCGCCCGGGACGGTTCTCCGGTACGGCAGTTGACCGCCCACCGGGAGGGCGTGACGGCGCTGGCGGCGGGTACCACGAGCGGCCGGCGGCTGCTGGCCACGGCCGGTGGGGATCTGACGGTGCGGCTGTGGGACCTCGACAGCGGGCAGGCCGGCCCGGTGCTCTCCGGCCTGCCGGCGGCGGCCCGGACGGTCGCCTTCGGCCGCCTCGACGGGCGGGCCGTGGTGCTGGCCGGCTGCGCGGACGGTTCGGTGCGCGGCTGGGACGTGATCGGCGGCCACCCGGTGGCCGACCTGCCCGGGGGGACGGCCGAGGTCCGCTCGCTGGTCTGCGCGGAGCTGGACGGCGAGGCGCTGGTGGCCGCCGGGGACGCCGACGCCACCCTGCGGCTGTGGCACCTGGCCGGCGGGACGCTGGTCAACGAGGCGCGCCTCGACCGCACTCCGCTGGCGATCTCCTTCGGCGCCGCCGGCCTGCACGTGGTCGGCCCGGGCGGCGCGCTGGCGCTCTGAGCGTCCCCGTCCGCCGCACTCTCCTCACCGTTCCGCTTGACCACCCTGGGGGTTGGGTTCCATGGCTTCGAGTTCCTTCAGCATCGACCTCGACGAGGTCGAGACCGCCGCGACGATGATCCAGCGGATGTACGACGACCTGGAGGAGGCGTACATCAAGCTGTCCACGTACGTCGGCACGGTCAAGGACGACGTCTACGGCAGCGACCTGGTCGGCAAGTCGCTGGGCGGGAACACCGCCTCGGTGATCGGCCTGGCCGAGCAGCAGAAGAAGACCCTCGAGGGCATCAAGGCCTTCATGGAGAACACCGCCCAGGTGGCGGCGAACCTGAAGACGATGTGCGGCGGCCACCGCAGCACCGACACCGAGCACTCCGACGCGCTGCGGCAGATCGGCGACGGCCTCGGTGACGGTGCCGGTGAGCTTCCGCCGCCGCCGCTGCCGCCGGCGCCGGGCAGCGGGCCCGGGTACGTGTCGCAGTCCTCGGCGACGCTCGACTACAACCACGCGCAGGCACGGCACGCGGAGGCGGAGTCCACGGCCCGCAGCGGCGGCGGCTCGCACGCGCGGTTGGAGTGAACCGGCGCCCGGCCCCCCCCACCGTCCCCACCCTCTCCACCGCCACCGCACCGCGGCCTCCTGCCGCGGTCCGCGCCCCGCCCTCCCCGGCTTCCGCCCCTCAGCCCTCGACCAGGAAGCGAGTGACCCCCGGTGACCATCGAGCTGCCCGCCGAACTCGACGACGTGCTCAAGATCCTCCAGAGCAGCGAGGAGGGCAAGGACGTCCTGTTCCCCGACGGGAACGAGGAGCGCATCCACGACCTGGCGGCGGCCTGGGAGACGTTCAACAAGGTCGCGGACGTCCGGATCCGCACCATCTGGGCGCACGCCCAGCGGGCCGCCGAGCACATGTCCGGTGAGGCCGCCGACAGTTACCGGCGCTACCTGGAGAAGTACGGTGTCGGCGAGGGTTCACACGCCGGCACGATCCTCACCGCGGGAAAGATGGTCGAGACCCACCTCAAGGGCGCGGCCACGGCCATCACCGAGACCAAGAACGAGATGATCAACCAGCTCGAGTACGCGAAGACGTACATCGAGCAGAACCCGGCGGGCAAGAAGGACGACATCGCCGAGTCCGAGGGCATCAAGTCGGCGGTCGACGTCTACCACGGGTACGTCAAGGGGGTCACCGCCAGCATCGACACCATGCTGAAGGCGGGCGCCGACCACGGGGCCGCGACCGATGCCGCCACGCAGGTGTGCAACCTGGTCGAGCAGCGGGTCCCGGGGGGTGGCGGCGGCACCCCACCGCCCGGGACCGGGATCGACTCGGTGATTCCCCCGCTGCCCGGCGCCCCCGGCGCCGGGGCGGGCGGCGGAGGCGGCCTGGGCGACGGCGCGGGCGGGGCCGGCGGTGGCGGTGTCGGCGGGATCGGCGGCGGCGCGGGCGGCGGTGGCGGGGCGGGCGGCCAGAAGGCGTACCAGCCACCGGCGTTGAAGCCGTACCAGCCGCCGAAGCTCACCAACCCGTACCTGGGCGGCGGCGGGCTCGGCCCGGACGGCAGCCCCCGGTTCAAGCCGGCCGTCCAGCCGCCCGGGCTGAACCTGGCCGGCCACCCCGGCTACCAGGGCGGCGGCACGGGCACCGGGCTCTCCCCCTGGTCGGGCGGCGGCGCGGGCTCCTCCGGCGGTGCGCTCGGTGGCGGGGCCGGGGGGTCCGGCGGCCTCCCGGGCGGTGCCCTGGGCGGCGGCGGGATCCCGGGCATGGCGGCGTTCGGCCGGTCCGGCGGCGTCGGGTCGGCGGGCGGTGCCGGGCGGGCCGGTGGTCTGGTCGGTGCCGGCCTCGGCGCGGGTCCAAGCGGACGCGGCACGGGCTCCGGCCTGCCGGGCGGCGGGGCGCTCGGCGGCGCGTCGGCCGGTGCGGCCGGCCGCGGCGCGGGTGCCGCCGTTCCCGGCGCCGGTGCGATGCACGGCGGCGGGATGGGCGCCGGCGGGGCGGGCGGCGGCGCCCGGGGGGCCGGCGGCAGCCGGTTCGTCCGGCCGACCAGGTTCGGCGGGGAGGAGCGGAAGGAGCGCCGGCGCGGCGCGGACGCCGGGATCCTCGGCGGCGAACTGGTCGAGCACGAGGCCGGCGACCCGCACTTCGAGCGGATGCGGCGGCAGTGGCTGGACACGGCGCGCGGCGGCGCGCCCGTCGAGGACACCGAGGCCGCGGAGAGCGCCGCGGCTGCGGCCGGTGCCGGTGCCGGTGAGGCGGCCACGGGTGGGGGCGGCGACCTGATGGCGCAGCTGGCCGGCGCCCTGCTCGGCCCGGAGGCCGCTGCCGCGGCGGCTCCCGAGCCCTCCGCCGAGCCCTCCGCCGAGCAGGCGGAGGCGACCGCTGAGACCACGGCCACCGCGGCGAGTTCGGCCGAGCGTCCGGCGGAGTCCGCTGCCGCGCCGGCCGCGGCCTCGGCCTCGGACGAGGAGGCGTACCTGGACCGGGCCCGCGCGGTGGCCGAGCGCCGGGGACGTCCGGACGAGACGCCGGCCGGCACGGCCTCCGGCTCCTCCGCCGCTGCCGGTGCAGCCGCCGGCGCACCGGCGCCGCTCCGGCAGGAGGGCGGCTACGACGTGCCGAGCCCGTTCCTGCGCGCCGCGCTGGTCCGCATCGCCGCCGGCTCGCCCGAGGGCGCGTCCCGGAGCTGAGCGGCGACCGCCGCCCTCCGCGCCCGCCCGCCGGGCCGGGCACCCCGTACCACCACCGACACGATTCCGAGGGACCGTCATGACCGAACAGCCGGAGTACCGCCCGGCCGATGCCACGGCGACCGCACGCCTCGCCGCCGTGGAACCGCAGGCCGCACCCCTCTGGGCCGCAGCCGAGCAGGCGGACGTACGCCCGGCCCAAGCCATGACCACCGCACGCCTCGCCGCCGTGGAACCGCAGGCCGCACCGCTCTGGGCCGCAGCCGAGCAGGCGGACGTACGCCCGGCCCAAGCCATGACGGCCGCCACCATCCCCGCCGCCCGGGCGGTCCCGGCCTCCTCGGCCGCCGTCGCGGGCACCACCCCGGCCCTGGCGGTGAGCGGCCGCTCGGTGGAGTCGGGCGGCGGGGCGGGCGCCGGCTTCGTGGTCATCCCGGAGCAGTACCGGGCCGCGGCCGGTCCGGTCCTCGGCGTGGCCGACCAACTCGCCGAACTGACAACCTCGTTGGGCGCCTACATGACCGGCATGCACGGCAACGCGCCCTGGGGTAACGACGATTCGGGCAAGTCCTTCGCCAACGGTGAGGACGGCGAGCCGGGTTACCTGGACAACGCCCGGGACATCCTGGAGAGCCTCAAGGCCCTGCCGGGGATCGTCGAGACCGTCGGCAACCGGCTCAAGGGCATGGCGGACGGCTACGAGAACGCCGAAGAGTCCTCGCTGTCCGGGTTCGGCGACTACGACCCGGCGCTCCCGGCCCCGACCTCCGGACCGCTCGGCTCCGTCTACCGCGACATCGTGTCCGGCAACACCACCCACCCCGGGAGGCACTGACCATGGCCGTCGAACTTCCCGAGCCCCTGCAGTGGGTGCTGATGCTGCTGGCCGGCTCCCGCTGGCCGGAGGGCGACGAGGACCTGATGCGGGACATGGCCCGTCGCTGGCGCGCCGCCGCCGAGACCGTGGACGAGGCCGGGCGCGCCGCGGACTCGGCGGTCCGGCGCGCCCTCGACGGCCAACAGGGTGCCGCGGCCGAGGGGTTGGAGAAGGAGTGGGGCAAGCTCGTGCTCCCCGTGGACGGGGACAAGCCGGGCTTCTTCCCCGGCATGGCCAAGGCCTGCAACGCGATGGCCGACGCCCTGGAGGCGATGGCCAACTCCACCGAGACCGCGAAGATCTCCATCGTCGCCCAACTCGGCATCCTCGCCTACGAGATCGCCACCGCCGAGGCCGCCGCCCCGGTCACCGCCGGCGCCTCGCTGGCGGCGATACCGGTGGCGGTCGCGGCGAGCCGGGAGACGGTCAAGCAGATCCTCACCCGGCTGGCCAAGGAAGTCGTGATGATGGCGTTGAAGGAGGCCTTCCAGGAGGTCGCCATCAACCTGCTCGCGCAGACCATCCAGGTCGCCGCAGGCAACCGCAAGTCGCTGGACGGCAAGGAGCTCGGGATGAGCGCGGCCGGCGGAGCGGCGGGCGGCGTGGGCGGCGGCCTGGTCGGCAAGGGGCTCGGCGCGGGCGGCAGCAAGCTCATCGGCAAGCACATGGACACCCTGCCCGCCCAGATGGTGCACGGTGCCATCAGCGACGTCGCGGGCGACGTGGCCGCACAGCTGGCCACCACCGGCAAGGTCGACGGCTCCAGCCTGGGCGGCTCCGCGCTCAGCGGTGCCGGCAACGTGGGCGTCATGCACGGCGCCTCCGCCTTCAAGGGGAAGTTCGGGAGCGGCGGCATCCCCGACGCGGCCGACTTCACGCCGTCCGGCGGTGACGTCTCCTCCGGCGGCGGCCCGACGTCCTCCGGCGGCTCCCCGCACACCGGCGATTCCACGCCGTCGGGTGGCTCCACGCACACCGGCGGTTCCACTCCGCCCGGCGGTGACGTGGCGGACGGCGGCGGCTCCCGGCCGGACGCCTCGCCGGCTCCCTCCTCCTCGGGCCATGACGGCGGGGCGAGCCCCTCGCCCGCCACCGCCCACACCCCGCCCGCCACCGCCCACACCCCGCCCGCCGCCGACCACGGCGCACCGGCGGCCACCCCGCGCGGCTTCACCCCGGACCAGACGGACTCCCCGCGCACGTTCTCCACCAGCCGGAACGGTGCCACGGACACCCCGACCACCTCGACCGGCGACGCCACCCCGTACCAGGGACCGACCGGCTCCCGCCCCGACGGGTCGGCCCCGCACACCCTCACCCCGTACCAGGCCCCGGCCGACACCACCCCGCACTCCCCCGCCACCGACCCGGCGCCGGTCCACGGCGACGGCCCCGGCCCGCGGCCGACCACCCCCGACCACAGCACCACCGACCACGGTGACCCCACCCGCGGCGACACCGGTCGCCCCTCGGACGACCACACGGACCGGCCGCAGCGGACGGTGACACCCGATCAGGACCCGTCCCCGCCGCACCGCGCGGAGACCACCCCGCACACCGACACCACCACCGACACCCGCACGGACACCCGGAACGACTCGGACACCCCGCCCGCCCGCGACCACACCCCGAACCGCTCCACCGACCACACGCCGGCCCCCGAGCCCTCCCCCGCCCCGCACGGACGGCCAGGCGACACGCCGACCAGCCACGCGCCCGAGACCGACCTGCCCGGGCCGCAGCCCCGTCCCCGGACCACCGTGGCCGACGCGCCGGTCACCGACCACGGCGGCGCCGAGCCGCGCCCGGACGCTTCCACCAGGATCGCGGGCGGGCCCACCGGCCTGCGGACCTTCACCCCGACGCCGGCCTCCGGCGCCTCCGGCTCCCACCCGGACATGCCCCCGCCCCCGCCCTCCGCCACCACCGACACCACGGCGCAGGGCACGCCCACCGTCACCCCGACACCGACCGTCACCCCGACTCCCACTCCCACGCCCACCCCTTCATCCACCGCAACCGGTTCCACCACCGCCCCCCACCCGGCGGCCACGAACACCGCCACGCCCACCGGCGGCAACGGCGCGCCCCGTCCCGTGCCGAGGACCGCCACCGCGAGCTCCTCCTCGCAGTCGGGCTGGCGCAACCCGTTCTCCTCCCTGTTCGGCTCCTCCGCTCCCTCCGACCTCGCCGACAACTCGGCCGTCGCGAGCATGAACGGCAACCCGTCGGCGTTCCTGAACGACAACCTGCTGATCACCAACCTGGACGTCGGCCTGCAGAACCGGATGCCCGGACTGTCGCCGAACCAGCGGGCGGCGTTCGTGCGGTGGATGAACGACAACGCCTCCACCGGCGCCCCGCAGTGGTTCGTGCTCACCAAGGTGCCCCCGGACCGCATCAACGCCGCACCGCCCGGCATGTCCGGCGGTCCCGGCGGGAAGGGCAAGGACGGCTACTTCCTCACCCCGGCCATCGAGAAGTACGCCCAGCAGTACCCGAACGACCCCCGGCTCGCGGGGATCGTCGACGGGATGGACCTCAAGCCCCTCAAGCCGGACGCCGACTACCTGAGCGCCCAGTACTTCCCGTACAAGACCGGACACCCGCAGGTCACGCTCGACCCCAACGGCGGCCCGCCTACCGTCGACAACGTGGGCTGGGTGGAGGTGTCGAAGCCCGGCCAGCCGCGTCCGCAGACCGAACTCGTCCTCACCGCGCCGATGAACGGCTGTGCGCTGGCCATCACCCCCGGCAGCACCGACGGCAGCTTCAAGGCCTGGCACTTCCAGTCCCCGGACAGCTACAACAGCGAGGCGAACGACTTCCGGGAGGGGCTGCAGCCCTTCCACTGGCTCGGGGACGCCGACTACCACACCGACGTGGACGGCGAGAAGCAGTGGGGCGCCACCAACATGCTCTGGGGCCCGTCCGATTCCACGGACTGGTACGTCATCACCCAGGACTACGGCTCGACCTCGCTGTTCGGCGCACCTGACATCAGGAAGGTGAACGGCGTCCGGATCGAGTTCCCCGGGGAGAACACCACGCCGGACACCACCGACCCGACGACGGGCACCAGCACCGGCACCGGCACCGGCACCCAGCCGAGCACCAGCACCGCGCCCGACACCGACACCACCGGCCACCAGGACGGCACGGACGCCACCGGTACCACGGACCAGCCCGGCACGCCACCCCCGGCGGCCACCGGGCCCGACACGTCCGGCAACTCCCCCTCCCACGGCACCCGTTCGATCGGTTCGCCGGACGCGACGCCGCCCGCCCCGGCCGGGGACTACTCGGTCACCCGCCCCGCCGACCTGGACCGGCTGGTCGCCGAGCTGCCGGGGCTGTCCCCCCACGAGCGGGCCCAGGCGCTGGCCGCCCTGCCGGACGCCGAGCGGCGCGGCCTCGCCCAGGACCCCGACTTCGTGGCGGCGCTCCGCTCGACCCTGCCGCCGGGCGAATTCGCCCAGACCGCTGCCCAGTTGATGGTGGACGTCGACCCGGGCGCGCACCGGCCCGCCTCCGCCCGGGCCGAGGCGATCGCCCAGACCGCTCGGATGCTCCAGGACCCCGACACCGCCGCCCGGCTGCTCACCAGCGGCGGCCGCATGGTCATCGTCCCCAAGGACGTGCCCATGACCTCGCTGGACCCGTTCCGCCACCTCGCCGGGCACGACGCCGCCGGCGACAGCGGCAACGGCCGTGGCTGGGACGACGTCCGCGGTTCCGGCGGCCGGTGGGCCGCGGTCACCGAGGAGAACCTCCTCGGCGAGGACACCACCGTCGGCAACGCCCCGCACTACCAGGACGGCTACTCCACCACCACCCACGAATTCGCCCACACCATCCACCAGTTCGGCCTCACCGACGCCGACCGCAAGACCATCACCGACGCCTACCAGGACAAGATCGGCACCGACGCCCTCACCCGGATGTTCGACTCCGAGGACGTCACCGACTGGTCCGACGGCCCGCGCCGCGACCCCGCCGGCCGGCCGGTCGACAACTACGGCTCCCGCGACGAACTGGAGTACTTCGCCCAGGTCAGCAACGCCTACCTCGGCACCAACAACGGCACCGACCCGCACACCGGGCTGCCCCGCAACAACGGCGCCGACTGGGTCCGCACCAACGAACCCGACCTCCTCCCCCTCCTCAGCCGCCTGTACGGACCCGACCCCGGCGCCGTCCACCGCACCCCCGCCAACCCGGTGGAGTCCACCCGCGCCGAGGAGAACGTGTACGCGGGCCTCCGCGACTTCATGTCCACCGTCGACCCCGCCTCGGCATCAGAGCCCGCACCCGAGCCGGCCGCCGGCCCCGCAGCCGACGTCACCCCGCCCGTCCAGCACACGCCGGCCCCGCCTGCGCAGTCGGCGCCCTCCGGGCTGGTGCTCGGACCGGTCTCGTCCGCCACTCCGCCACCTCCGCCACCGCCCCCGCCGGCGCCACCGCTGCCCCAGCAGGGGTCGTCCGGCTCGGGCTCCGGCTCGGGTTCGAACACGAGCGGCGCTCCGAACACCTCCTCCGGCGCGATCCGGCTCGGCCCGGTCCCGCGGTCGGGCCCGACCGGCCAGGACGCCACCGGACCGACCCCCGACCACACCTCCACGCACCCGGCGGACCACGACCACGGCCAGGCGCTTGAGCAGAACCACGAACAGCAGGAGCAGAACCACGACCAGGACCAGCAGACGACCGGTCCGGTGATCCCCTCGATGGACACGATCACGGACTACGCGGCCACCCTGGGCCTGACCCCGGAGCAGCTCCCCCTCATGATCTTCGTGCCACCGGGCGTCTCGGCGTACACGCCGTTCAGCAGCTACCCGTCCGGCATCGTCGGCGAGCTGCCGGACGTCCTCTCCGGGATCAACCTGTCGCAGTTCAACGGCGGCCCGCACGCGCCGCAGCC
Source organism: Kitasatospora sp. HUAS MG31 (assembly GCF_040571325.1). Classification (GTDB taxonomy): domain Bacteria; phylum Actinomycetota; class Actinomycetes; order Streptomycetales; family Streptomycetaceae; genus Kitasatospora; species Kitasatospora camelliae. The sequence goes on from NZ_CP159872.1 coordinate 875,181, forward strand.
GGGGGAACCGGATGTGACCGCCGAGAACTACATGCGCGAGCAGGGCGAGGGTGCCTACGTGGCCGGCGGGAACCGTCCGGTCGCCCAGCCCGGCGGGCAGGGGGACCCCGTGCCGACGGATCTGCCGCCCGTCCTGGTGGTCAACCAGCAGTCCGACGACTACCCGCAGTCGCAGGTGGTCCAGCACGAGCTGGGGCACCACGCCCAGGTCGTGGTGGGCGGGCTGGACGTGGACAAGGTGCGGAACAACGGCGCCCTGGTCGAGTACCACAACATCGTGCTCAACGAGCACCGGTTCGACAGCGAGGGCAGGCCACCGCGCACCGCGTACGCCGACAAGGACAAGCTGCCCCTGCAGTCGGGGCCTCAGGACGTCGTGAAGGCGCACCGGGCGCCCGGCTCCGGATTCCGCGTCCAGACGGGGCACGTCTGGCAGGCCATGGTGAACTACCCGGGCAAGACCCCGAGCGACGTGCAGATGCTCACGGAGATCGAGACCAAGCTCGCCGACCCGTGGTACGACCAGGCGGTCTCGGTGCCGAAGACGCCGAACAGTCCCGAGAGGATCGACCGGCCGCTGCGCGACGTCATCAAGGAGAACCTGGCGCGGGCCTACATCAACGACGCCCACCGGAAGTACGGCCTGGCCGGGCCGGGCCCGAGCGCCACCGACCAGCCCGCCGGTCCGCCCGCCGGGCCGACCACGGCTCCCCCCGTGGGCCCGCCATCGGGTCCTCCCGTGGGCCCGCCCGTCCCGCCGCCCATCCCGCCGGTGCCACCGGCCCAGCACCAGCCCACGCCGGTCACGCAGACTCCGCCGGTGCCGCCCGCGCCACCGGTACCCCCTGCACCGTGGGTGCCGCAGGCCCCTCCGGCGCCACCGGCCCCGTACGTCCCAGCGGCGCAGCACGTACCACCGCCCGCCCCGCCGGTGCCCCAGGCGCCGACGTTCCAGCAGGCACCACCCGCGCCGCCGGTCCAGCAGGCACCGCCGGTCGACGCGGAGGACCCGTTCGCCTCGGTGTTCGACACCCCGCCCCAGGGGCCGTCGAACCCGGTCACTCCCCCGGTCCCCCCGTTCCCGGGCATCTGATCCACCGGCCGGGCGCCGTCCTCTCCCCGAGGGCGGCGCCCGGCCGTCCCAACCCCGAGATGTTCCAGGGCATTTCGGCCGGCTGGCCGGCCGTCCTCGCCAACCTCAAGTCGCTGCTGGAGACCGGGGACGTCCTGCCGCAGGCCCCTGGGACATGATCCGCCCGCACGCCTGAAGCCCCCGGGCGCGCTGCACCGCACCGAAGCGGCCCGTGTCAGCGGCTGTCCGGTGGGGTCAGGCCGGGTGGACCAGGCGGCTCTCGTAGGCGAAGACCACGGCCTGGATCCGGTCGCGGAGTTCGAGCTTCTGCAGGATCCGCCCCAGATGGGACTTCACGGTCGCCTCCGCGAGGTACAGGGTGGCCGCGATCTCGGTGTTGGACAGGCCGCGGCCCACCTGGACCAGCACCTCGCGTTCCCGCGCGCTGAGCCGGGCCAGCCGCTCGTCGTGCTCGGACCGGACCGTACGCGCGCCGCCGCTGCCGTCGGGGAGGTGCGGGCGGAAGCTCTCCAGCAGGCGCCGGGTGATCCGCGGGGAGACCACCGCGTCCCCGGCGGCGACGTTGCGGATCGCGGTGAGGAGCTCCTCGGGCCTGGTGTTCTTCAGCAGGAAGCCCGAGGCCCCGGCGTGGAGTCCGGCGAAGGCGTACGCGTCGAGGTCGAAGGTGGTGAGGATCAGCACCCTGCTCCCCGGCGAGACCTCGACGACCTGCCGGGTCGCCTCGATCCCGTCGGTCCCGGGCATCCGGACGTCCATGAGGACGACGTCCGGGCACAGCTCCCGCGCGAGGCGTACGGCCTGGTCGCCGTCGGCGGCCTCGCCGACCGGTGCCATGTCGGGCTGGGCCTCCAGGACGGTGGCGAAGGCCATCCGGAGCAGTGCTTCGTCGTCGGCGATCAGGATGCGGATGGTCATGCGGACGCCGCCCCGCCGCTGTCGAGCAGGAGGCGGGTGCGGACTCCCCAGCCGCCGCCCGGGAGCGGTCCGGCCCGCAGCTCCCCGCCGTAGGCGGCCGCGCGCTCGCGCATGCCGGGGAGGCCGTGACCGGGGGGCGCGGCGGCGGGCGGCGGCGGACAGGGGCCGCTGTCGGTGACGTCCACGGTGACGGCCCCGGTCGAACAGTGGATCCGGACCTCCGCGGTCGTGCCGGCGGGTGTGTGCTTCAGGGTGTTGGTCAAGGCTTCCTGCACCAGGCGGTAGACGGTGAGTTGGGCGGTGGCGGGGACGTGCTCGTGGCTGCCGCGGACCTCCAGCCGGGTCGGCAGGCCGGCGGCGCACATCTGGTCGGCGAGGGCCTCCAGTTGGGCGATGCCGGGCAACGGGTGGCGCTCCGCGTCGGGTTCGTCGGTCCGCAGGATGCCCAACGAGCGCCGCATGTCGGTCAGGGCCTGCCGGCCCGTCTCGGAGATCTGGAGCATCGCGGTGGTGGCCCGTTCGGGCGACCGGTGCTGCGCGTAGACCGCGGCGTCGGTCAGCGCGACCATGACGGACAGGTTGTGGGTGACGATGTCGTGCATCTCCCGGGTGATCCGGGTCCGCTCCTCGGCGGCGGCCAGGCGTGCCTGCTGTTCCTGTTCCCGCTCCAGGCGTTCGGCCCGCTCCTCCACCGCGGCGAGGTAGGCGCGCGTGGTGCGTAGGTTCACACCGAGGACGGCGGCGGCGACGACCGTCGCGGTCAGCGCGACGAAGGGGGTCAGGAACGCGCCCTCCGGCGCCCAGCGCAGGCAGGCCAGCAGGACCCCGGCCTGCACGACGGCGCCGGCCAGGAGCGTGCCGCGTCGGCCCGAGTTCGCGCCCACCGTGAAGAGGGCCACCAACAGGGCGATGTCCGCCGGGAGTTGGACGCCCACCAGCCACTGGGCGAAGGCCGCGGCGGTGACGGCGGCGAACACCGTGCGCGGGGCGCGGCGCCGCCCCAGCAGGGGCAGTGCGAGGGCGGCGGTGAGGGCTACGGACACCGGCAGGTCCGGCGGCGCGTGCGTGGTCAGGACGTTGACGAGGAGGAGCGCCGGCAGCAGCGAGTCCCACACCAGGGGCGGCAGCCGGGTGCCCCGGCGCGCGGCTGCGGCCGCCCTCGCCCACCGCGCCCGCCCCGGGCCCGGTCGGCGCACCCGGTGGGCCCTGCCGGCTCCTGCTGCCGCCTCGGTCATCCGACGTCCCTGTCGATTCGGCGCCGTGGCGGCCCCGGGCGGGGCCGCCGCCGCGGACGGCCGGATCCGGGCCGTGCACGGGGATCGCACGCCTCGCGCCGCCCGGCGGGTGCCGCGGCCCTGACACCGTAGACCGCGGGCCCCGCGCGGCGCATGCACCCACCGTCTGATGAATCCGGGCCGGGATGCGACCGCAGGAGGAGCCCGGCCACCTCCCCCGGTCGCAACGCGGACACCGTTCCGGCGTGCCCGGTTGCTGCTGCGGTGGCACCGGCGGCCGTCGAGGACTGCGACCCCGGCCGCCCCCGGCGGCCCGCGACGGCGACCCGGGACCGATGTGGCGGCACGTACCCGGCGCCGACGATGGCCGGGTGACCGAGATCATCGCGGGACCGTCCGTGTCCCCCCTCGAAATCCTCGTCCTGTCGAGTGCCGTCGCGCTGGTGCTGGCGCGCTGGCTTCCCCCGGCCGCCCGCTCGCGCGTCACGGTCGCGGCGGGGGCGCTGCTCGTGCTGTCCGCGCTCGTCCTGGGGTTGACGGGCGTCCGCTGGCAGCTGCTGCCGGTCCTGGCGGGCGCCGGCTGCGCGCTGCCGTTCGCCTGCGCCCCGCTGCTGCGACGCCGGGCCGGCCGGCCGGCGTGGCGGGCCCGCTGGTGGCTGGCGCTGCCGGGATCGGCGGCATGCCTGGGGCTGATCGCCGCCGGCCCGGTGGCCGCCTGGGCCTTTCCGGTGCCGGTGTTCCCCGAGCCGACGGGCGACTTCGCGGTCGGCACCCGCGTGGTGCAGTGGACCGATCCGCAGCGCCCCGAGACCTTCACCGCCGATCCGGACGACCGGCGCACGGTCGTCGTCCAGCTCTGGTACCCCGCGCAGAGGAGCCCCGACGGCGGGCAGCGGGCCCAGTACCTCGGACGCACGGCGGAGGAGGCGCGTACCGTCTCCGAGGCGCTCGCCCGCGGGGTCGGGCTGCCGGGCTTCCTGATCGACGGTGTGCCGCGGGCCCGCAGCCGTGCGGTCTTCGACGCCCCGGTGGCCGATGGGGACGGGCGGTTCCCCGTCGTGCTGTTCTCGCCCGGGTCGAGCGGGGTGCGCACCCAGAACACCGCCTGGGCCGAGGAACTGGCCAGTCACGGCTACGTGGTCGCGGCCCTCGACCACCCGTACGACTCGGCCGCCGTCGTCCTCGCCGACGGCCGGACGATCACCACCGCGACCCACTCCTCCGGCGACGCGGACGAGGACGCGAAGCTGGCGGCCGACTGGACGGCGATCCGGGCCGCCGACCTCGGCTTCGTCCTCACCCGGCTGACCGGGCAGGGCGGTCGGAGCGGCCGGGTCGCGCAGGGCGGTCAGGCCGGCCGGGGACCGGACGGGACCGAAGACCCGCTGACCGGACGCCTGGACACCGGCCGGGTCGCGGTGGCCGGCCACTCCATGGGCGGTGCCGCCGCGCTCCAGGCGGCCCGGCAGGACCACCGGTTCGCCGCCGTCGTCGATCTGGACGGCTTCCCGCACGGCCCCGCCTCGCCCGCCCTCGACCGGCCGGCGCTCGCGCTCACCCAGGAGGTCACCGCGGGGACCGATCCGCGCTACCTGCCCCGCCTCACCGAGGCGCTCGACGCCACCACCGCGACGAGCTACCGGCTCACCGTCCCCGGCGCCGCGCACCTCGCCTTCATGGACGGCCCCCTGTACCTGCCGCCGGTGCCCACGATCGTCGGCTCCCTGGGCCGCACCCGGAGCCCGCGGGTCGTCGCCGGGGCCACCCTCGCCTTCCTGGACGCCGTGCTGCGGAACGGGTGGGACGGACGGGGCGGACCGGGCGACCCGGCCGACGCCCTGCGGGCCTACGGCGGACTCAGCGCCCACCGACCGGGCGGAGGCCGCTGATCAGCTCACCCGGCCGGCCGAGGTGGAGATCCCCAACCACACCCGCCAGTTGCGCCCTGGTGAGCACCGCCTGGGCCCGGCCCCACGGAGCGCGACTCAGGGCGCCGCGACGGCCTCGATCAGCTCGGGGCCGTTGTTGCGCACGTTGTTGACCGCGGCGGACACCGCGGTGGCCGTCAACTCGCCGCCCGCAGGCGTGTGCAGCAGGGAGCGGAGCTCGTCCGGGTCGGTGCGGGTGGGGTCGAGCCAGGCGTCGGCGTCGGCGGGGTCGATGGCGAGCGGCATCCGGTCGTGGATCCGGCCGGCCGCGTCCCGGGCCTCGGTGGTGATGATGGTGACCGTGGTGAGCCAGGCCGCCGGGTCGCCGTCGGGCCGGGTCCGGTCCCGCCAGAACTCGTACAGGCCGGCCATCGCCATCAGGGTGCCGTCCGCCGGCGCGATGAAGTACGGCTGCTTGCGCGGCTTCTCGCCCTCGGCGACGGGCAGCGGCGTCCACTCGAAGAAGCCGTCGGCCGGCAGCAGGCAGCGCCGGGAGGCGAAGGCCCGGCGGAAGGCGGGCTTCTCGTGCACGGTCTCCACCCGGGCGTTGATCATCCGGGAGCCGACCGAGGGGTCCTTCGCCCAGGACGGGACCAGACCCCAGCGCAGCACCCGCAGCTGGCGCTGGATCACCTCGGTGTCCTTGGCGGGCCGTTCCAGGACCGCGTAGACGTCCTTGGTCGGCGCGACGTTGTAGTCCGGCGCCAGCGTCTCCGCCGGATCCCACTGCGTGACCCCGAACAGGTTCACCAGGTCCTGGGGACCGGTGGTGGAGACGAACCGACCGCACACGCTGCTCACCTTTCCTTCCGCGGGGCCACGGCGGCCCCGCCCGTACCACTGTGCGCCGCAGCACTGGGGCTGCCGTCGCGCGGCGGTGGTCCCGGTGCCCCGCCCCGATCGCGGCGACGGAACCGCCCGGACCTTCCTCACCGGCCAGCATGCCCCCTCCCGCCGTCAACGCGGTCCGAGGACGGCCGGAAACTTTTCTCGGATCCGGGTGCAACCCTGCGGCGGGATGCGCGTCTATCGAGGCGGGAGCACACGGAAGGCACCGCGACAGGGCGGGCGGGACCGGCGCTACCGACGAAGACCCCCACCGAAGAACCCCGAGGAACCGCACCATGACCGAGTCCGTCGTCACCCGCTCCGCGACCGCCGTCCCCGCCGGGGGCGTCCGCCCGAAGCGGGTGGGCCGCGCCCGCCGCCTCGCCCTGGCGGTGCCGCTCGCCGCGATCAGCGCGGTCGGCCTGGTCGCCTGCGACAACCCGCAGCACGGAGACACCGCCCAGGACAACGCCACCCCGACGGCGCCCGCCGCTCCGACCGCCTCCGACTCCGCGGCCGCCTCCGCGTCGCCGTCCACGTCCGCCGCCGCGTCGCCGTCCCCGACCGCCCAGGCCCCGAACGGCACCGCCGGTACGGCGCTGACCATCAGCGACGGCACCCAGTTCGTGCTGATGAACGGCACCTCGGTGGACTTCGGCACCCCCGTGCGGGACCTGGTCTGGTCCCCGGACGGGAAGAAGGCCGCCTTCATCAACGGCACCGGCGACCTGGCCGTCGCCAACCCGGACGGCACCGGGCAGGTCGTGGTCGCCAAGAACCCGGGCGGCCAGACCTGGACCCACCCGGCCTGGCAGGTCGCCGCGGCCGACAGCCAGTACTCGATCCCGGCCAAGAACAACCTGATCTTCACCGTCTCCGAGGGCGGCAAGCTCAAGCTGAAGCGCGTCTCGGCCCGGGCCACCGGCGCCGTCCCGGAGGTCCTGTCCCTGGGCGCGGTCTCCGGCGGGCCCGAGGTGGTCGTGCCCCCGATGACCGGCAACTCCTGGCCGAGCGGCGGCGGCACGCAGGGCACCTCCGTCTACGCCAACGAGGACGGCCAGGTCTACATCCGCGACGAGTACCTCCGCCAGCAGGGCGGCCCGATCACCAAGGGCTCCGAGCCCGCCCTCTCCCCCGACGGCCACGACGTCGTCTTCGTCCGCTCGGTCGACGGCCACGCCCACGTCTTCCGCGCCCCCCTAAGCCGGGAGGGCGCGCCCAAGGACCTCACCCCGAACGCCACCACCGACTTCCACGAGCCCGCCTTCTCCGCCGACGGCAAGACCGTCGCCGTCCGCGGCGCCGACGGCGTCTACACCCTGCCCGTCAACGGGTCCGCCGCCCCGACCAAGGTCACCGACCACGCCGGCCACCCCGCCTACCACGCCCAGGGCTGACCCGAGGCTGCGACCTGGGGCCGCCGGCGGCCGGCGGTCACCAGGTGAGCAGCCGCTCCAGCTGGTCGAGCGCGCCGGCCAGGTCGCGCGGGCGCAGCATGCCGGCCGCCGTCCGGTGTCCCGCCCAGCCGGGCCCGGCGGTCAGCACCACCGGCCGGGCGCGGGCACCCCGACCGCCCCAGGCCGTCTCGGCGGCCCGGCGGGCCAGGACCCGGTCGGCGGTGTGCCGGGACTGCGACCAGACCATCACCGCGGCCGGCCCGGTCCGGCGGACCGCCTCCAGCAGCGCCTCGGCGGGTACGGCCGGGCCGAACATCCGGTAGGGCAGGCCGCGTTCGGCCAGCCCGGCGGCGACCGCCTCCAGCGGGAGTCCGTGCAGCTCGGCGGGCATCCCGGCGAGCAGCGCGGGCGGTCCCGGCCGGGCCGGTCCGGGACGGTCGGCGACCCGGCGCAGGGCGGTGGAGACGTGCCAGGACAGCAGGTGCTCCACCTCGACGTAGCGTTCGCCCTCGGCCGCCCACTTGCGGCCGGCGGCGCGCAGGGCGGGCATCATCACCTCGGTCCAGGCCGTCACCGCGCCCAGGTCGTCGACCACCTGACGGAGGATCCGGGCGACCTCGCCCGAGTCCAGCCGGACGGCGGCCCGGGCCAGGCCGCGGCACTCCGGGCGGACCGGGCCGACCGGCAGGGCGTTGGCGCCGCCCGGGACCTGGGCCGGGGCTTCGGCGGCGGCCGGTGCGTCAGGGACGTCGACCGCGTCGGGTTCACCGAACTCACCGAACTCACCGGGATCACCGGGTTCGACGCCGCCCACGGGGGTGGCGGCGTCGGACCGGCCGGACGGCGCCCGGTCGAGCGCCGCGCGGCCGTCGGAGCCGTCGCGGGCCAGGCGGGCGGCCTCGGCGGGCGGGACGCCGCGGGCGGTGAGCCGGCACATGGCCTCCAGCACGGCGAGGTCCTGCGGGCTCCAGCGCCGGTGGTGTCCGGCCTCGCGCAGGGCCGGGCCGATGCCGTACCGGCGTTCCCAGGAGCGGACGGTGGTGGGCGAGACGCCGAGGCGACGGGCCACCCCGCCGGTGGTGAGGCTGGCCCCGGTCGACGGCGCCGGGGCCGGCTCGGGATCCGGTGCCGGCCGCCGGTCGCCGCCGGGTGGGACCGCCGCGGTCACCACCCGCCGATCCGGGCGACCGCGAAGACGGCGACGCTGATCACCAGCAGGGCGATGACCAGCAGCGGGATCCAGGCCGGCCAGGGGCGGCGCAGTTCCACGGGCTCGGGGATGGAGATGCCGTGGCAGGTCGAGGCCTCGCCCTCCGGGGTCTCGGTGGGCGCCGGCTGCAACCGGTCGGTGGCGGCGGATTCGGTGGTGAGTGCCATGGGGTCCTGTCCTCCTGACGGCATCGCAGGTCAGCGGTCATGCGGCGGGGCCGGGATGGAACGCGCCGGGTCCGGGACGCCCGGGCGCCGGTACGCCTCCCCTCGGTCCTCCCGCAGGTCCAGTGTCCCGCGCTCGCGCCCGGACCGCGCTCGCAGCGTTCCCGCAGCGGTCCGGGGGGACCCGGCGGATCCCGCCGTCACCGGATCGCTCCTCACTCCGGCCACTCCTCGGTGTCGAGGCAGGCCCGCAGCCGGAGCAGCCCGTCCCGGATCCGGGACTTCACCGTGCCGAGCGGGGTGTCGAGGATCTCCGCGATCTGCGCCTGGGTGTAGCCGCCGTAGTAGGCCAGGGCCAGTGACTGGCGCTGCGCCTCGCTGAGCGTGCGCAGCGAGCGCCGGACCCGCTCGCGGTCCAGCCGGCGTTCCACCGCCTCGGCGACCTCGTCGCACGGCGGGGTGCCGGTGGCGGCGGCGATCCGCCGTTCCCGGTCGGCGGCGGCCCTAACGGACCGGACCCGGTCGACCGCGCGGCGGTGGGCGATGGTGAGCACCCAGGGCAGCACCTCGCCGCGGTCGGGCCGGTACCGGTCGGCGGTGCTCCAGACCTCCAGGAAGACCTCCTGGGCCACCTCCTCGGACTGGGCGGGATCCCGTAGCAGCCGGCGGACCAGGCCCAGCACCGGGCCCGCCACGGCGTCGTACAGCCGGGCGAACGCGTCCTGGTCCCGCAGGGCGACGTCGCGCATCAGGCCGCGCAGCACCTGCCGCCGCTCCTCCGCGACCGCCGCCCCCGACGACGGGGTCGGCAGGCTCGGCGCGGTCGGTGCTCGCCGGAGTTCCCTCACTGCAGTCACACCGCGACGGTCTCCCGTGGCGCGGGTGGGGGGCCACTTGCATCGTTGGTGCAGCGTTCCCGGGCGGGACCCCTCGCGTACGGGGATCACGGGACCCGCTCGGGTACGGGGATCAGGGGTGTACGGGGGCGCCCCTCGACCCCGTCGCGGTGCGGAGCGGCGGGTGGGCGGGGGGCGGGCCGAGGGTGGTGGTGCCGGGGGCGGACCGGTGGCCGAGGCCGGTGCGGTAGACGTCGAGGGCGAGTTCGAGGCGCCCGGTCCGGCGCAGCAGGTCGCCCAGCAGCCGGCACAGGTCGGCCAGGTCGCCGGCGGCGCCCGCCCGTTCCAGCAGCGAGAGGGCGGTGACGTAGTGCTCCTCGGCGCGGTCGAGGTCCCCGCGTTCCTCGTCGATCAGCCCGAGCAGGCGGTGGGCGCCGGCGGCGTGGACGGCTCCGCGCTGCGGGCCGAGCCGTTCCAGGAGGTCGGCCAGGAGGGCGCCGGCGTCCTCGTGGCGGCCGGATCGGCGCAGGACGTCGGCGAGTTCGACGTCGACCTGGTGGATGAACAGCTCGGCGCGGCGGGTGGCCAGGAGCGTGCGGGCGGTGCGCAGTTCGCGTTCGGCGGCCGGGAGGTCGCCGGCCTGGGCGAGGACGTAGCCGCGCATCCAGTGGCACTTGGCGAGGTCGCAGGTGAGGCGGAGGTGCTGGTAGAGCTCCTGGGCCTTGGCGAGCGAGGCGGCGGCCTCGGCGGTGCGGCCCTCGGCGATGAGGGTGCGGGCGACGCTGCGGTGCAGGTGGGCGACGAGCGCGGGGTCGGTGGCGGTGGGGGCCAGGGCGAGGGCGAGTTCGGCGGCCTGGGCGGCCCGGGCGTGGGCGCCCATGTCCATGTACGGGCCGATGACGGCCGAGTAGAGCAGCAGCAGCGCGTCCGGGTCGTGCAGGCCGGCCGCGTTCAGCCGGTCGATGGTGCTCTCCAGCAGGTAGCAGGCGTACCGGAGTTCGCCGGCGAGCAGGTGGGCGACGGCGCGGCCGCGGATGGCGGCGGCCCGTCGGGGCAGCGGCTGGTCGGCCTGGAGGTGTTCGGCGGCCTCGAAGTGCTCGCGGGCCTCGTCGAGCCGGCCGCTCTCCAGTGCGCACTCGCCGAGGCCGAGCAGTGCGGCGGGGCGGACGTGGGGGAGGTCGTGCCGGGCGGCCCGGTCGAGGACGGCGGTGAAGTGGCGGGCGGCGTCGTCCACGTCGCCGGCGGCGAGCACACCCTGGGCCTCGGTGAGGGCGAGTTCCAGTTCGGCGGCGAGGTGGGCGGGCCGGCCGGTGGCGAGTTCGTCGGCGGTGACGCCGAGGCGGTCGGCGAAGTGCCGGAGCGCGGCCTCGGAGGGCCGGACGCGGCCCGACTCGACGGTGGAGACGTAGGCCGCGGTGTAGGCCGGCTCGGCCAGGCCGCGCTGGGTCAACCCTCGGTCGTGGCGCAGGCGTTGGATGCGCTGTCCGATGTGGTCCGGCTTGTTCTCCTCGGCCATGGGCCGCGCCTCCCGCTTCCGAGCCGACATCCGCGTCCGACCCATTGTCGTGGACGCGGTGGTGACCTACATTAACTCGACGATTAAGTCTGATTAATCGTCAATTTAATGCAGGAGGAATCATCATGAGAACACCCCGCCTCGCCGCCGTCGCCCTGGCCGCCGTCACCACGCTGTCCGTCCTCGGCACCGCCCAGCCGGCCTCCGCCGCACCGGCCGACCACCGCTCCACGGCCGACCCCGCGCCCGCCGCGCCCGCCACGCCCGCCGGCGCCGCCTCCCGCAGCGTCGAGGCCTTCGCCGAGGACGGCAGCATCTCCCGCGCCCGGGTCCCCGCCGCCTCCCCGCACGCGGCGCCGCAGCGGCCGGGGGTGCTCGCCGGCCCGGACGGCACGGTCACGCCGGTGGTCCGCAACGGCGACAGCGCGAGCAAGCTGGACGTGGTGGTGATCGGGGACGGCTACACCGCCGACCAGCAGGACGCGTTCCTCGCCGACGCGGCGACCAAGTGGCAGGAGATCACCGCCGTCGAGCCGTACGCCGGCTACCGGGCGCTGTTCAACGTCTGGGCCGTCCAGGCGGTGTCCGCCGAGTCCGGGGTCTCCGGCGACCCGGACCCGGCCACCGTCCGCAGCACCGCCCTCGGCTCGTACTTCTGGTGCGGGGACGTGGAGCGGCTGCTCTGCGTGGACACCGACGCCGTGGACCGCTACGCCGCGAAGGCGCCGCAGGCGGACCTCGTCCTGGTGATCGCCCACAGCACCAAGTACGGCGGCGCCGGGTACAACGACGTGGTCTCCCCGCTCGGCTACTCGGGCATCGCCACGGTGTCGGGCGGCAACGACCGCTCCGGCCAGATCGCCGTCCACGAGACCGGCCACTCCCTCGGCCTGCTCGCCGACGAGTACTTCTACCCGGACCAGGGCGGCTACGAGGGGCCCGAGCCGGAGCAGGCCAACATCACCGAACTGACGGCGAGCCAGCTGCGGCGCACCCGCAGCAAGTGGTACCGCTGGCTCGGCCGGACCTCGCCCGACGGCGGCACCGTCGGCGCGTACGAGGGCGGCGGCTACCACCCCACCGGGCTGTACCGGCCCACCGAGAACTCGATCATGCGGTCGCTGGGCCGCGAGTTCAACCTGCCCGGCCGCGAGGCCATGATCGCCGGCTTCTACCGGTACGCCTCGACCCTCTCCAGCGCCACGCCCACCGGCACCGTCCTGCGCTCCTCCGACCACCTCACCGTGGACCTCCCGCTGCCCGACATCCGGCTGCGCTGGTACCTGGACGGCCGCGAGCTGTTCCTGCTGCGCGGCCGCACCGACATCCCGCTCTCCGCGCTCCACCTGCACGGCCCCAAGGACCTCCGCCACCGGCTCACGGCCACCGCCACCGACCCCACCCGCGCGGTCATCGACCCCGCCCTGCTGCCCTCTCTCACCCACAGCCTCACCTGGGAGGTCACCCGCTGACCCGCCCGCCCCCGCGCGGAGTTCGACCGGCCGGGCGGTACCGGGCCGTCCGGCCGGGCCAGCGCGGGTCGAGGAAGGGCGGACGGTCCACCCGGTCGAAGCAGCGCAGCAGGAACTCGGTGCAGGTCCCGGCGGTCTCGAACCACTCCCCGGTCTCACCCTCGACGATGATCCGCCAGTCGTCCGGGTCCGGCTCCACGGCCAGGAAGTGGTACTGGTTGCCGTGCTCGTCACCGCCCCAGGCGAGCAGGCCGCCCTCCTCGGGGTGGAACGGCCAGGGGTACGCCTCCGGGTCCCGCTCCCCCGAGCGGCCCTGGCACCAGAGCCGTTCCGCCTCCTCCCGGCTGCCGTCCACCGGCCGGTCCAGCCCCAGGTAGCCGTCCACCGTCCCGGGCCCGTAGAGGTCGAGGAACGCCTTGTAGTCGGCGGGCAGGGCGAGCCCCAGGTACGCCTCCGAGGCGTGCCACAGCTCGGGCCGCGCCGGCCGGCCCCAGGCCCCCGGCTCGCCGAGCCGCTGCCGCAGTACGTCCAGCGCCGTGACCGTCATGGCCGTCCCGTCCTCGTCTCCCCGTCCACCGTGCCGGACGGCATCCTGCACCGGCCCTCCGACAGGTTCGGCGGGCTCATCCCCGCAGGCGGGTGTTGAGGCGGGCGGCCTGGCGGGTGAGGTGGTCGCGTTCGGCGAGGTCGGGGGCCTTGCGGGCGGCTTCGGCGTAGAGGCGGGCGGCGGTCGGGAGGTCGCCGTCGCGCTCGTGGAGGTACGCCGCCACCGCGGTGTGGCGGGGCAGCGTGTCGTCGAGGGCCGCGAGGGCGGCCAGCCCGGCACGCGGGCCGTCCGCCTCGCCGACGGCCACCGCCCGGTTGAGCCGGACCACCGGGCTGTCGGTCAGCCGGGCGAGTTCGTCGTACCACTCGACGATCTGCACCCAGCCGGTCTCCTCGGCCGTGGGCGCGTCGGCGTGGAGGGCCGCGACCGTGGTCGAAAACCGGTGGGACGGGCAGCGGGTGCCGGGCTAGGGTGCCCGGCATGAGCTGGCTCCCCGATGACTTCGCCCATCCCCTCCACGTCCCGCTGACGGACGGTCACCACCTGCGTCCGATCGCCGAGTCGGACACCGCGATCGACTACCCGGCCGTGATGGGCTCCCGTGAGCGGCTGTGGTCGCTGTACGGGGAGAGCTGGGGCTGGCCGCCCGCGACCATGACCTTCGAGCAGGACCGGGTCGACCTGGCCCGGCACGCCGAGGAGATGGTGCGCCACGAGTCCTTCAACTACGCCCTGTTCGACAGTGCCGAGACGGCGCTGCTGGGCTGCGTGTACATCGACCCGGTCGCCGGGCCGGACCGTGCCGCCGAGGTCTCCTGGTGGGTGGTCGACGGCGAGGTCGGCGGGCCGGTGGAGCGGGCGCTGGACGCGTTCGTCCCGGTCTGGCTGGCGAAGCACTGGCCGTTCGATCGCGTGGTGTACTCGGGTGCCCAGGCGGGTCTCACCCCCTGATCCCCGGCCCTGCGCCGACACGGAACGGGCCCGGCACGGAGCGGCGGCGGTTTTCCGGGCCGGCCGGGCGGGCATACGAGGAGGTAGTCCGTACTCGGAGGGTTCCGTCATGCCCGCTCGCCCGCGCCCCCTGGTGTGCCCCGGTCGGCGCGCCCCGGCCGCCCGCGGGCGGGCCCTGTGACCGCGGGGCCCGGACGGGGGCCGCTGCGGTTCGGGATCGAGGAGGAGTTCCTCCTGGTCGACCCGGCCACCTTCCGTACGGTGCCGCTGGCGAAGCGGGTGCTGGCCGAGGCCCGGCCGACGCTGGGCCGGCGGGCGCAGACCGAGTTCATCGCCACCCAGGTGGAGGCGTGCACCCGCCCGGTGGCCACGGTGGACGAGCTGCGCTCCGAGCTGGCCGCGACCCGCGGGATCCTGGCCGCCGCGGCGGCCTCCGCGGGCTGCCTGCTGGTGGCCTCGGGGACGCCGGTGCTGCCCAGCGCGCACCCGCTGCCGGTCACCGACGCGCCGCGCTACCGGGAGGTGGCGGCGCACGTCGGCGCGGTGGCCGACCAGCCCGGCGGGGAGCTGTGCGGCTGCCACGTGCACCTCGGCGAGCTGACCCGGGCCGAGGCGCTGGCGCTCGGCGTCCGGCTGCGCCCCTGGCTGCCGGTGCTGGAGGCGATGTGCGTGAACTCGCCGTTCTGCGAGGGACGCGACCGGGGCCTCGCCAGCACCCGGGCCGGCTGCTACGCGGCCTGGCCGACCTGCGGCCCGGCGCCGGTGCTGGACGAGCCGGGGTACGAGCGCACGGTCCGGCGGCTGCTGTCCGAGCGGGTGATCCTCGACCGCAAGATGATCTACTGGTACGCCCGGCCCTCGGAGCACGTCCCGACGCTGGAGATCCGGATCGCCGACACCAACGCCGACCGCGAGGTGATCGTGCTGTTGGCGGTCCTGCTGCGCGGCCTGGCCCGGGTCCCGCGGGCCTCCGCACCGCCGCCGCCCGTACCGGCCCCGGCGGAGGTGGCCCGGGCGCACCGGCTGGCCGCCCGGTCGGGCCTGTCCGGCCCGGGTCTGGACCTGCGGACCGGTGTCCTCAGGCCGATGCGCGAGCTCCTCTCCGACCTGCTGGTGCACGCCTCCCCCGGCCTCGAACGGACCGGCGACCTGGCGCTGGCCCAGACCCTCGTCCGCCGGCTGCTGGCCGGCGGTACCGGCGCGGACCGGCAGCGGGCGGACTTCGCCCGCCGGGGGTCCTTCCGCGACGTGGTGGCCGGGCTGGCCGCCACCACCGCCCGCTCGCAGTCCCGGCTCGCCCCGGCCCCGACCGCTCCGGCGTAGGGCTTGTCTGACGGACGCCGTCGCCGGGACGCCGCGACGCGGCCGGGCGACCGGACGGTCGGCCCGGCGCGGCGGCGCGGGTCCGATCGTCACACCGCATCCCGGCCGGAGGTACCGCCGTTCGGGGTGCGCCCCGGGCGCCGGGGCGGGTCCCGGGGATCCCGCCGGGCCCGGTTGGGGTGCGACACGCCGCTGGCTGAGCGCGATGGACGTGCGTCGGCATCGGCCGCGCGCCAGCATGGCGGTGTAAACGACCCGCTACCGTGAGCGACCGCCCCGCCGCCGGGGCCCCGGCCGCCTCCCGCTGGTACCTGTCCCGTCCGAGAGGTCCTGATGATCGCGTCATCCCACCGACACCCGCCCGCCCCAGCCGCCGGCCCGGCAGCGGCGCTCCCGCCGCGCACCGGGGGCCGGGCATGAGGGCCGGGAGACCGTCGCCGTCCGGGGCCGGGAAGCCCGGGAAGCCCGGAAGCACCCGCGCGAAGCCGGCCAACGCCGCCGAGGCCGTGGCCGACTGGACGGACGGCCGGGTCGGCCTCTACGCGCTGTCCAAGGCCAACATCCGCAAGATCTTCCCGGACCACTGGTCCTTCATGCTGGGCGAGATCGCGCTCTACACGTTCGTCGTCATCATCCTGACGGGCGTGTGGCTGACCCTGTTCTTCGTGCCCAGCATGGGCGAGACCACGTACACGGGCTCCTACCGGCCGCTGGACGGCATCCGGATGTCGGAGGCGTACGCCTCCACCCTGGACATCAGCTTCGACATCCGCGGCGGCCTGCTGATCCGCCAGATCCACCACTGGGCCGCGATCGTGTTCGTGGCCTCGATGCTGGTGCACATGATGCGGATCTTCTTCACCGGCGCCTTCCGCAAGCCCCGTGAGCTGAACTGGCTCATCGGCGCCGGGCTGCTGATCCTCGGCATGTTCGACGGCTTCATGGGCTACTCGCTGCCGGACGACCTGCTCTCCGGCACCGGCATCCGCTTCATGGAGGGCGCGGTCCTCTCCGTGCCGATCATCGGGACGTACATCGCGTTCTTCCTGTTCGGCGGGCAGTTCCCGGGCACGGTGATCGTGCCGCGCCTGTTCACCGTGCACATCCTGCTGATCCCCGGCATCATGCTGGGCCTGCTGGTGGCGCACCTGATCCTGGTCTTCTACCACAAGCACACCCACTGGGCGGGCCCCGGCAAGACCGAGCAGAACGTCGTCGGCATGCCGCTGATGCCGATCTACATGGCCAAGGCGGGCGGCTTCTTCTTCCTGGTCTTCGGCATCGTCTCGGCGATGGCCGCCATCGCCACCGTCAACCCGATCTGGCTGTACGGGCCGTACCGGCCCGACCAGGTCTCCACCGACGCCCAGCCGGACTGGTACATGGGCTTCTCCGAGGGCCTGGTGCGCATCATGCCCGGCTGGGAGATCAGCCTCTGGGGCCACACCCTGGTCCTCGGCGTCTTCATCCCGCTGATCATCTTCCCGCTCATCCTGTGCATCATCTGGGGCTACCCGTTCTTCGAGTCCTGGGTGACCGCCGACAAGCGCGAGCACCACCTGCTGGACCGGCCGCGCAACGCCCCCGTGCGGACCGGCGTCGGCGCCGCCTGGATCTCCCTCTACCTGATCCTGCTGGCCGGCGGCGGCAACGACCTGCTCGCCACCAGCCTGCACCTGTCCATCAACGCCATCACCAACGTCGTCCGGGTGGCCTTCTTCGTCCTACCGGTGATCGTCTACGTGGTCACCAAGCGCTGGTGCCTCGGCCTCCAGCGCCGCGACCGCGAGAAGGTGCTGCACGGCCGCGAGAGCGGCATCATCAGGCGGCTGCCGCACGGCGAGTTCATCGAGGTCCACACCCCGCTCGACCAGGCGGACCTGTACACCCTGACGGCGCACCACCAGCCCGACCCGTACGAGCCGGAGCCGGAGGTCGACGAGAACGGCGTCCGCCGCAAGGTCGGCCGGATGGAGCGGTGGCGCACCAACTTCTCGCAGGGCTACTTCGGCAAGTACGGGCAGATCCGGAAGCCGACCGCCGCGGAGCACGAGGAGATCAGCTCCGGCCACGGCCACCACTGAGCCGGGCCGCCCGGTCCGCGGTCGACCACAGGACGTGCCTCCCCGCGCTCCTGTGGTCGGCCCGTTCCGCGGACGCCGGACGCGGGGGCTAGCCGCGCAGCAGGACCGGCAGGGCCGCCAGCAGTCCGGTGACCGCCATCACGGCCAGGCAGGCGGCGGACCAGCGGGCGCAGGCCAGGCGGTAGCGGCGGCTGTACTCCTCCTTGAGTTGCTGGCAGCGGGTCACCGCCCGGTCCACCACGCCCTCGGCGTACCGCAGGCGGTCGGCGGCGTAGGCCTGCTCGATCTCGCGGCGCTGCCCGTCCGGCAGCCAGTCGAACCGGCAGGCGAAGGTCTCGGCGTCCCGGTGGGCGGCGGAGATCTCGGCCTCCCAGGCGAGGTAGCCCTCCAGCCGGGAGACGGCCGCCCGGACCTCCGCCGCCGCGGGCCCGGTCCCGGTTCCGGTCCCGGTTGCGCCGCGTGGCCGTCTGCTGCTCATGCGCCTCTCCTCACGGGCGTGGGTTCGTCGACCAGTCCTAGCAGCCGAGGGGGTGACGCCCCGTCCGACGCGCGAGGCCGCGCCACCGGGGCTCAGCCCATCGGGGGACCCGGCCGCCCGTCACCGCTTCGCGGTTGCCGTTCGTGCCGGCCGCGGCCACCGTGGGGAGGTGGAGTCCCACTGCGGGCCGGCGGACCGCCGTCGGCCCGGGACGCCGCAGGACGCGACGCCGGGGGCCGGGGCCCGCCGACCCCGAGGCCGCGTCGCCCCTCCCTCCCCGAGCGCAAGGGAGCAGCTCATGACCGAGGCCCGACCCCCATCGGACGGCCCCCGGCCCCACTGGTCGTCGGCGCTGCCGCCGTACCCGGCGGACGCCCTCCCGGAGACCGTCCCCGACCTGCGGCGCATCGGGATCGACCCGCAGGCGTGGTACCCGGTGGCGCTGTCCCGGCGGGTGCCGCCGGAGCGCACCTTCGCCGCCGTGTTCGCCGGGGAGCGGATCGTGCTGTACCGGGGCCGGAGCGGCCGGGTGCACGCCCTGGAGGACCGGTGCGCGCACCGCCAGGTGCCGTTGAGCCTCGGCGTGGTGGAGGGGGACGTGCTGCGCTGCTGCTACCACGCGTGGGCGTACCGCGGGAACGGGCACCTCTCGCAGATCCCGTACCTGCCCAAGGGCTGCGAGCGGCCGCCGCGGGGGGTGCGGTCGTACCCGGTCCGGGAGGCGTTCGGGCTGGTGTTCGTCTTCCCGGGTGATCCGGAGCGGGCGGAGTCGGCGCCGTTCCCGGTGCTGCCGCAGTACGGCGCGGCCACGCACCGGACCATGACGTTCTCCCGGACGGTGCGCTGCCACTACTCGTTCATGCACGAGAACCTGCTGGACATGAACCACCAGTTCCTGCACCGCAGCGTGCTGGGCCGGATCCAGCCGGAGCTGCTGGGGTACGCGACCGGTCCGCGGTTCGTGGAGGCCCGCTACCGGTTCGTGCCGACCGGGGGCCGGAAGGACCGCGGGGCCGGGCTGCTGTCCGCGGAGGGGCGCGGCGGGCGGCAGAACCCGGATGTGATCACCATCCGCACCGAGTACCCGTACCAGACGCTGCAGGCCGTCCCCGAGGGCACCGAGCTGCCCGCGTTCTCGCTCTGGGCGGCGTACGTGCCGGAGGACGCCGAGCAGCGCACCAACCACGCGTACGGGCTGCTGATGATCGCCAAGCCGCCGGTCCCGGGGGTGCTCCACCTGGCGTGGCCGCTGATCCGCCGGTTCACCGAGCGGGTGTTCGCCCAGGACCGGATGGCGGTGGAGGCGGAGCAGCGGGCCTGGGACGAGCAGGGTGAGGACCGCAACCACGAGGTGTTCCCGCTGATCCTGGACCTGCGCCAGGTGCTCCGCCGCAACGGCGTGCCGCTCCCGTCCGGGGCGTCGGGCGCCGACGGCGGGCAGCGGGCCGCGGCGGCCGCCGACGGCCACCGCCCGTCCATGCCGACCGACCGGAGGCAGCCGTGAAGGACCTGAAGTTCGAGCAGAAGCGTTCGATGTCGCGGGTGGAGGCCGCGGCGCAGCTGGAGGCGGTGGCGGCCGCCCTGCGCCGGGGCGGTGAGGCCGAGTTGGAGTTCGGTCCGGGGACCTTGGAGCTGCGTGTGCCGGAGGAGGTGCGGGCGGAGTTCGAGGTGGAGGTCGGCGACGGCGAGATCGAGTTGGAGATCGAGCTGAAGTGGTCGACCGGCGCGGCGGAGCGGGCCGCGTAGCCGAACCGCCGCCGGGGCCCGCGGCGGTACGGTCCGTCAGGTGTGCTGGTGCTGCTCGGGGAGGGCGCTGTCGGGGTGGACCCAGAGCAGGACGTTGTCCGGGCGGCCGTCGCGGGCCCAGGTGGTGCGGAAGAACTCCAGGACCTCGCGGTCGGAGTGGCGCAGGCTGAAGTGGATCAGTACGAACAGGGTCTCGGGGTGGGCCTCGACCACCGGGCGCAGGCGGCTCCACACGGTGTGCCCGACCCGGTCGGCGCGGTCCAGTTCGGAGTCGTCCAGGTAGGTGCACTCGGTGATGACCACCGGGTAGTCGAACAGCCAGGGGTTGCGGGCGAAGACGTCCACGTGGGTGTCGCCGAGGTAGGCGAACAGCGGGCGGCGGACCTCCCGGTCGACCTCGGTTCCCTCGGCGCGCAGCCGCGCCACCCGGCGGCCGAACTCGGCGCCGCGGCCCTCGGCGACCAGCGTGCGCCGCAGCTCCTCCAGGGCGGGGGTGAGCGCGGTGCGGGTCTCCGCGAAGGCGTACCCGACGCAGGGCACCTTGTGCTCGCACTCCACCACCCGCACGTGGTGGCCGCCGCGGCCGAAGGTGAACTCGTCGCCGTGCCGCACGCCGTGCAGCCGGTGGCCGGCCAGGGCCGGGTCGTACGCGGGGCCGTGGTTGAGCTCCGCGGAGGCCCGCAGGTAGGACTCGGTGTAGGGCAGGGCGGCGGCCGGGAGGTGGATGTCGACGCCGGAGGCCTTGGCGGCGAGGAAGTCGAGGTCCTTGGCGTGGTCGTGGTGGGTGTGGGTGAGGAAGACGGTGTCCACCTGCCGGCCCTCGCACAGACCCGCGTCGAGGCTGCAGCGCAGCTCGGGGATGTGGAAGAAGGTCTTGTCGTTGGCGCGGGAGTAGCCCGTGAGGGTCAGCCGGGTGCCGGGGATCCGCCAGGTCTTCCACTGCCGGAAGGGGTGGCCGGCCGTCAGCCGCTCGGGGTGGTCGGCGGGGGCGGCGGGCCGCTCGGGTGCCTGGGTCATCGGTCCTCCACGGGGCGCCGGGCGGGCGCTGGGTCTGACCGTTCCCGCCGCGCGCACGACGGGTCGGACCAGCCCTAGTGGGACCGCCGGGATCGGGTTCGGCGCCGATCGTAGCGGCCCGAGGCCGTGCGGGCGCCCGGGTTTTCGCCGGGGCCCGCGGTGCGGTCGGCCGTTCGGCCGGCGGCGAGTTCGATAAGCAGGGTGTGCATCGCGGGGGCGGGCCTCCGCCGCCGCGCCCGCGACTCCCCGGCCGGTCCCTGCCGCCGGGCCGTCCGCTCCGCCGCCGCCGCGACGGAGGCGCACCTCACCACCGAGTCCACCTGACTGCCCCTTTCGGTTCCACTGATCCGGGCGGGGCCCCGGGTGCGCCCACCGGAGGGGGAGAAACCGGCGCGCACGGGCCGGGCACCCCGCACCACCAGCGTGACGGACGGACCGGCCGGCGACGTAGGTCATCTGACCGACCCGTCGTCCACGGGCGTCAGGCCTGGTCCGGGGCCGGGTCCAGGGCCTGGGAGAGGGCGGCCCGGGTGGTGATGCCCAGCTTGGGGAAGACCTTGTAGAGGTGGGCGCCGACGGTCCTCGGGGACAGCCGCAGCCGGGCGCCGATCTCCTTGTTGGTGAGGCCGGTCGCGGCGAGCCGGGCGATCCGCAACTCCTGGCCGGTCAGCAGCCGTTCGACCCCGGACGCGGGGGCGCCGGCCGGCTGCCCGGCGGCCCGCAGCTCCTCGGCGCAGCGGTCCGCCCACGGCCCGGCGCCCAGGGCGCGGAAGGCGTGCAGCGCCTCGCCCAGCACCTCCCGGGCCTCCGCGCGGTGGCGGCGGCGCAGCCAGGAGCCGTGGGCCAGTCGCAGCCGGGCCAGGTCGAACACCCAGCTCTCGGCGCCGGGGACGGCGTGGGCGGCGCGGTAGCGGTCCTCGGCCTCCTCCTCGTCGGCGGCCAGGGCCTCGGCGGCGGCGAGCAGGAAGGCGTGGCGGGCGGAGATCTCGGCCATCCGGGCGGCCCGGCCGGCGGCCAGGTGGGCGCGGGCCTCGCGGTGCCGGCCGGTGTGCACGGCGGCGGCGACCAGGTCGATGAACGGCTGGTGGAACCAGGGCAGGCCGGGCGGGAGTTCGCCGGGCGGGGTGAGCCGGGCCAGTCGGGCGTACGCCTCCTCGTAGCGGCCGTGGCCGAGGGCGGCGAGGGCCCGCAGGTGGTCCAGGCGGTCGGTGACGAACCGCATGCCGGCGCCGGCGGCGACCGGGCGCAGCCGCCGGTCGAGGGCCTCCAGGGCGGCTTCGTCGCCGCGTCCGGCCAGCACCTGGGCCCAGGTGAGGCGGAACATCAGGGCGTTGGTGTGGTAGCCGAGTTCCTCGGCGGCCTCGGCCTCCCGCAGGCAGTCCTCGGCGGCGTCCCAGCGGCCGCGCAGGTAGTCGCGGTGGACCCGGGCCTTGGCGATCGAGCCCTGGGTGGCGTAGCCGTGCTGGCCGGTGAACCGCCGCCACAGGTCCTCGTCGGCGGCGTCCACCGCGGAGGCCGTCCACAGCAGCAGCCAGGCGGCGCCGGCCTCCTGGGCCCGGCTCATCCGGCCGATCAGGGCCCGCAGTTCCTCCGCCACTCCGTGGGCGGTGCGGGCGGGGTCGGACCAGGCGCGGTGGCAGAGCCTGGCCGGTTCGGAGACGTGCTCGCGGTGGGCGGCCAGGGCCCGCCAGGCCCGCGGGTCGTCGGTGTAGGTGGCGGCCAGCAGCAGTTTGAAGTACGCCTGTTCGGCGAGGCCGCCGAAGGACTCCGCGCCGGGCGCGGTCAGTGCGTCCAGGGCGGCGGGCAGCAGGGCGGCGGACGACTCGAAGTCGATCCGGTGGCTCTGGTCGACGTAGACCACGGCGTAGGCGAACAGCGGGGCGATGTCCGGCGGTACGGCGGCGGTCTCGATCTCGGCCACCAGCCGTGCGGTGTACGGGAGTTGTCCGCCGCGGGCGGCCATCACCGCGGCCCAGGTGAGCCGGCGGGCCCGGTCGTCGGGGTCGGCGCTGAGGGCGGCGGCCCGGTCGAGCAGCAGCGCGCCCTCGGCGTCGGCGCCGCGCCGGGCCAGCCGGCGGCCGGCCTCCTGCAGCCGCTCGGCCAGCGCCTGGTCGGGGAGGACGGCGGCCGAGGCCTCGTGGAGCAGCCGGCGCGGGTCGTCGGCGGCCAGGCCCTCGGCGAGCAGGCGGTGGGCCTCGCGTTGCTCGGACCCGGCGGCGGCGGAGATCACCGCGCTGCGGACCAGCGGGTGCCGGAAGGCCAGCCGCCCGGCGGGTTCGAGGACGGCGAGCCCGCCGGCCTCGATCTCGTCCAGGACCTGCTCGGCCCGGCCGCCGGCCGCCGTGCGCAGCCACGCGCCGGCGTCGCCGGCCGCGGCGCCGCCGGCCAGTGCGGCCAGCAGCAGCACCCGGGCGGCCGGCGGGGAGAGGTCGCCCAGCCGGTCCGCGAACAGGGCCTCCAGGCGCTGCCCGAGCGGGAGCCGGTCGGGCAGCGGGAGGACGCCGCGCAGCTGGCCCTGCGCCAGCTGCCGGGGCAGTTCCACCAGGGCGAGCGGGTTGCCGTCGGCCTCCTGGAGGACCCGGCTCGCGGTGGTGGCGGCCAGGGCGGGGTAGCGGCGGCGTACCAGGGTCTCGGCGTCGGCCTCGGCGAGGGCGGTGACCTCCACCGGCCGGTCCGGCCAGATCTCGGCCGCCGTGCCCTCCGGGCGGCCGGCGCCCACCAGCACCAGCGGCAGGTCGGCACTGCGGCGGTGCAGGAAGGCCAGCACGGTGGCGCTGGAGGAGTCCACCCAGTGCAGGTCGTCGACCAGGAGCAGCAGCGGGCGGCGGCGGGCCGCCTCGGCGAGCAGGGCCAGGGCGGCGGCGCCGACCATGAAGCCGCCGGGCACCTCGCCCTCGCGGCGGCCGAGGACGTACTCCAGGGCCTCGCGCTGAGGGGCGGTCAGGGAGCGGGCGTCGTCCAGCAGCGGCCAGAGGATCTGGTGCAGGACGCCGAAGGCGAACTCCCGCTCGGCCTCGGCGCCCACCGCCCGGAGCACGGTGAATCCGGCGCCGCGGGCCCGCTGCCCGGCCCAGGCGAGCAGCGCGGTCTTGCCGATCCCGGCCTCGCCGCGGAGCAGCACCGAGCCGCCGCCGGCGCCGGTCGCCGCCCGTTCCAGAGCCCGGCCGAGCAGGTCCGTCTCGCGGCGGCGGCCGACCAGCGGCTCGGCCGCCGTCCGGGCGGGACCGTCCCCCGCGGCCGTCCGGTCCAGGCCGTTGCGGCATTCCGTGCTGTCCATCCGGGCGTCCCCTCGTCTTCCCCCAG
This sequence comes from Kitasatospora sp. HUAS MG31, assembly GCF_040571325.1. Lineage (GTDB taxonomy): Bacteria > Actinomycetota > Actinomycetes > Streptomycetales > Streptomycetaceae > Kitasatospora > Kitasatospora camelliae. The sequence goes on from NZ_CP159872.1 coordinate 899,224, forward strand.
GGCCGGCACGGCGGACCCGGCGGCGGCGCCCCGGGGGTGCGGGGGCGGGTGGGCCGGGCGGGCCGGTGTCGGCGGTGCCGCTGATCAGGCACGGGGCCCAGGGTAACGGGCGTGATCGGGGCACTGGTGAGGGCCGTTCGGCCCTGGTCCGGTCGTACGGCCGGGGCCGCGCAACCGGGCGGGGGGCGGGTGGCGTCCGTGCGGGGAAGGCACGAGAGCGGGGGCGGGATGCGCGTACTGGTGGTGGAGGACGAGGAGATGCTGGCCACGGCGGTCGCCGAGGGCCTCCGGCAGGAGGCGTTCGCGGTGGACGTGGTGCACGACGGGGAGGCGGCGACCGAGCGGCTGGCCGTCAACCGGTACGACGTGATGGTCCTCGACCGCGACCTGCCGGGGCTGCACGGGGACGAGGTCTGCCGCCGGACGGTGGCGTCCGGGGCCGAGGTCCGGATCCTCATGCTGACCGTCTCCGCCACGCTGGCCGACCGGGTCGAGGGGCTGAACCTCGGGGCCGACGACTACCTGGCGAAGCCGTTCGCGTTCGCCGAACTCCTCGCCCGCATCCGGGCGCTGGGCCGCCGGGCCCGGCCGGCCACGCCGCCGGTGCTGGAGCGCTCGGGCCTGCGCCTCGACCCGCACTACCGGTCGGCCAGCCGGGACGGGCGCCCGCTCGCCCTGTCCCGCAAGGAGTTCGCGGTGCTGGAGGAGCTGCTGCGGGCCCAGGGGGCACCGGTCTCGGCCGAGGAGCTGCTGGAGCGCGCCTGGGACGAGAACATCGACCCGTTCACCACCGTCGTCCGGGTCACCATCCGCGCCCTGCGCCGCAAGCTGGACGCCCCGCCGCTGATCGAGACCATCACCGGGACCGGCTACCGGATCCCCTGAGCGGGTGCGCCCGTCCGCCCGCGCGGCCCGAACGCCCGGGGCCCGGCCGGCAGCAGGACCCGGACGGTGAGCCCGCCGCCCGGCCGGGGCCGGGCCGAGGCCTCGCCGCCGTGCGCCCGGGCGACCGCCCGGACGATCGACAGGCCGAGCCCGCTGCCCCGGGCCGAGCCGACCCGGTCGGTCAGCCGCCGGAACGGCGCGAACAGCAGCGGGACCTCGTGCGCGGCGATCTGCGGGCCGGAGTTGCCGACCTCCAGCTCGACGCCGTCCCGGACCGGGGCGACGGTGACCGTCACCACGCCGCCGGGCCGGTTGTAGCGGACGGCGTTGTCGACCAGGTTGCGGACCACCTGTTCCAGCAGGACCGGGTCGCCGGTCACCACCGCGGGCCCGGTCCGGTCCTCCACGGTGACGCCGCGGCGCGCGGCCTCGGCCGCGGCCGTGTCCAGCACCGACTCGGCCAGCTCGGCCAGGTCCACCGCCACCGAGTCGGTCACCGAGTTCTCCGCCCGAGCGAGGGTCAACAGGGCGTCGATCAGCCGCTCGTGGCGGGCGCTGACGGCCAGCAGGTTCTCGCCCAACTGCCGGAGCTCGGGCGGGGCGTCGGTCCGGTTCATGGCCACCTCGACCAGGGTCCGGTTGACCGCGATCGGGGTCTTCAGCTCGTGGGCGGCGTTGGCGATGAACCGGGACTGGCCGGCGAACGCCTGGTCCAGCCGGTCCAGCATGCCGTCGAAGGAGTCCGCCAGGGACTTCACCTCGCCCGGCGGGGCCTGGAGGTCGATCCGGCGGTGCAGGGTGCTGCCCGCGACGCGCTCGGCGGTCGCGCTGATCACCCGTAGCGGCCGGGTCAGCCGGCCCGCCACCAGCCAGCCCGCGGTGGTCGCGATCACCCCGACGGCGACCACCGCCAGACCGCCCTTGAACACCAGGTTGAACTGCATCGTCTCCTGGATGTTCCGGCGGGTCGCCGGCTGCGCGGCCCGCTGCACCGCCAGGTACCGCTGCAGCTCCGCCGAGTGCGGCGGCTCCAGGGGGGAGGCGGCGGGGAAGGCCAGGTCGAGGGTGTACCGCATGGAGTTGTCCACCAGCACCACGGACACCACCAGCACGGCCGCCGCCGCGACGAAGAACATCACCCCGAACACCAGGGTGAACCTCAGCCGCAGACTCCCCATCCGCCCCACACCTCTCCCCCGGTCCGTCCGGCGCCCGTCCGCCGGGCGCCCCAGTATGCGGCAGCGGGTGTGAGCGCGGTGTGAGCGGCCGGCTCACCCCCGGTTCACGGCCCGCCCGGTGGACTGGCGGCAGCCCGGTCGACCGCCGGGCCCCGCCCGTGAGAGCACGCCGGAGGAGCCGAACCGATGACACCCAGCGGCCGACCGAGACCAGCCGCCCGCGACCGCCGCCCGCCCGGAGAGCGGCACGCCCGGCCCGAGCGGGCGCCGCGGCCCGAACGCCCCGACCGCCCGGAGCACGCCGGCCGCCTGGAACGGCCCGACCATCCGGAGCGCCCCGACCGTCACGGCCGTCCCGTCCGGGCGGCGGCCGCCCACGGCTGCGGGGCCGGCGGGGCGCCGCGGGCCGAGGCCGTGGTCGACCTGGCGGCGATCGCCGGCAACACCCGGCTGCTCGCCGCCCACGCCCGCGGCGCCGTGATGGCCGTGGTGAAGGCCGACGGGTTCGGGCACGGCGCCGTGCCGGTCGCCCGGACCGCGCTGGCCCACGGGGCGAGCTGGCTGGGCGTCACCTCGACCGCCGAGGCGCTGGCCCTGCGGGCGGCCGGGATCACCGCACCGGTCCTCAGCTGGCTGCACCTGCCCGACGAGGACTTCGTCCCCGCCCTGCGGGCCGGCGTCGACCTGGCCGTTCCCTCGCCGTCGCACCTCGCCGGCATCGCCGCGGCGGCCGACCGGGCCCGGGTCACCGCCCGGGTCCACCTCAAGGTCGACACCGGACTGCGCCGCAACGGCGTCGCCCCGGCCGACTGGCCGGCCGTGGTCGAGCAGGCCCGGGCGCTGGAGCGGCGCGGCCTGCTCACCGTCCACGGCCTGTGGTCGCACCTGGTGCACGCGGACGGGACCGGCCCCGAAACCGCCCTGCAGGTGGCCGCGTTCGAGCGGGCGGCGGCCGTGGCCCGGCGCGCCGGACTGCGGCCCGCCCTGCTGCACCTGGCCAACTCCGGAGCCTGCCTGACCGCGCCGCGGACCCACTACGACCTGGTCCGGGTGGGCCTCGGCCTGTACGGGGTCGAGCCGGTGCCCGGCCGGGACCACGGGCTGCGGCCCGCCATGACCCTCCGGGCGCGGGCCGTGGCGGCCCGGCCGGTGGCGGCCGGCGAGGGCGTGTCGTACGGACACGAGTACACCGCCGCCCGGGACGGCACCCTGCTGCTGGTCCCGCTGGGCTTCGCGGACGGCGTGCCCCGGGCGGCCGCCGGGCGGGCCCGGATGTGGGTGGCCGGGAGCCGGCGGCCGGTCGCCGGCCGGATCGCCATGGACCAGTGCGTGCTGGACGCGGGCGCGCACCCGGTCGGTCCCGGCGAGGAGGTCCTGGTGTTCGGCCCGGGCGACCACGGTGAACCCACCGTCGCCGACTGGGCCCGCTGGGCGGGCACCAACCCGCACGAGGTGCTCACCGGGATCGGCCCCCGGGTCCCCCGCCGCCACCTCCCCGCCCCCGGCCGCCCGGCCGGGAACCCCACCCCCGACCCGTGCCCCAGCCCCAGCCCCAGTGACAGTGCCACTGACGAGGAGACCACCGACCGTGCCTGACACCCCGCCCGCGATCCCCACCGAGCCGTACCGCCCCGGTCCCTCCCGCCCCGCCGGACGGACCGCGGTGACCGTGCTGTTCGGCGGCCGCAGCGGCGAGCACGAGGTCTCCTGCGCCTCGGCCGCCGGCATCCTCACCCACCTCGACCGCGGCCGCCACCGCGTCCGGCCGGTCCGGATCACCGCCGACGGCGAGTGGGTGCCGGGACCCGACGACCTGCCGGCGGCCGGCTACCGCCCCGAGGACCTGGCCCGGCTCACCCCCGCCCGGGGCCGCACCGCCTGGGACAGCCTGCGGGCCGCCGTCCCCCTGCTCGGCGCCGCCGACGTGGTCCTCCCGGCCCTGCACGGCCCGTACGGGGAGGACGGCACGGTCCAGGGGCTGCTGGAGCTGCTGGGCGTCCCGTACGTCGGCAGCGGGGTGGCGGCGAGCTCCGCCGGGATGGACAAGGACGTCACCAAGCGGCTGCTGGCCGCGGCCGGGCTGCCGGTGGCCGCCTCGGCCCTGCTCCGCGGGCCCGGGGACGGACTCGACGAGGCGCAGCGGCGGCGGCTGGGTCTGCCGGTGTTCGTCAAGCCGGCCCGGGCCGGCTCCAGTCTGGGCGTGACCAGGGTCGACTCCTGGGACGGGCTGGACGGGGCCGTGGCGGCCGCCAGGGCGGCGGACGGCAAGGTGCTGGTGGAGGAGGCGGTGCTCGGCCGGGAGGTGGACCTCGCGGTGCTGGAGTTCCCGGACGGCGGCCTGCACGTCGGGCCGCCGCTGGAGATCAGGGTGGGCCGCGACCGGCCGTTCTTCGACCACGACGCCAAGTACCGTGACGGCGCGACCCGGTTCGAGGTGCCGGCCCGGCTACCCGCCGGGCTCGCGGACCGGCTGCGGGAGACGGCGCTGGAGGTGTTCGAGGTCCTCGGCTGCTCGGGCCTGCTGCGGGTCGACTTCCTGCTGCGGGACGGTGCCGACCCCGTGGTCAACGAGGTGAACACCTTCCCCGGCTTCACCGCCGCCTCCCAGTACCCCCGGATCTGGGCCGCCGCCGGGATGCTCTACCACGAGCTGCTCGACGTACTGATCGACACCGCCCTGGCCCGGGCCGGGCGCCGCCGACCGGCCGGCGCGCCGGGCCCGCACCCGGCTTCCGCCGTCCGGTGAGCCCCGATCCACGGAACCGGGTCGTCGGCGTGGCGGCCGTCCTGCTCGGCGTGGTGGTCTGCCTCGCCGCCGCGGCCGCGCGGACGGCCGAGAGCTCGCCGTCCCGGCGGCCGCCGCAGCCGGCGGTCACCGAGAGCACCCCGGCCGCGCAGGTGACGCCGGATCACACTTCGGCCCGCCACCCCGGGCCGCTCCAGCGCAGTCGTCGCGCCCCGGCCAAGGTCCCCTGCCCTCGCACCGGTTGTCCCCGGCGGTCCGCCTGAACGGGGCGTTTCGACGGATCCTCCCCTGACGCACCGTCACCTCGCAGGGCGGCCGGCCGGCCGCGCAAGAATCGGGCAAGGTTCAGGCAAACGTCCCCTCGCACCGTGGAGATCCGCCCGCAAGAACGGCGGGTGGATCTCCAACCAGTGGGAGGGACCTTCCATGCGAAGGACGTTGAACCGTGTCGCGCACACCCGTCTCGCCGTCACCGCGGTGCTGACCGCGGCCGTCTTCGGGGCGCTCGGCGCCGGGTCGGCGGAGGCCGCCACGCCCGGCTCGAAGATCGCGGCCACCGCCAAGAGCCAGCTCGGCGCCGACGCCTGCGGCAAGAACGGCAAGGGCTACGACGGCGGCAGGGGTCAGACCAACAGCTGCTCGCGCGGCCACGAGGCGCACGCGTGGTGCGCCGACTTCGCGGGCTGGGTCTGGGCGAAGAACGACGTGAGGTACGTCGACGAGCTCACCGACGCGGCCAAGAGCTTCTACACCTACGGCAAGAAGCACGACACCCTGCACAACACGCCCAAGGTCGGCGACGCCATCGTCTACAACTACGGCGGCGACTTCAAGGACGACCACGTGGCGCTGGTGACCAAGGTCGAGAAGAACACGGCCGGCAAGATCGTCTCGATCGACATCATCGGCGGGAACCAGGGTGCCGAGCCCGGCCACGTCACCCCGCACCCGGGCGTCAAGACCTTCAAGGTCGGCCAGGTGCTGTTCGGCAAGAAGATCAGCGGCTACGTGTCGCCCGTCACCGGCTGACGGACGGCGGCGTGCCGGACAGACGGACCCGGGGGGGGACCGCCGACCGGCACACCGCCCCGGCTAGCGAACGTCGGCCGGGCCGCGCAGCCGGGACACCTCGGCCAGCGCGGCCTCGGCCCGGGTCTGCAGCGGCCGGTACTCGGCCTCCGCGGCCAGATCCCGTGCCCGGAGGGCGAGTTGTTCGGCGTCGTCCAACCGGCCGGCCAGCCGGTCCAGGTCCGCGAGACCGATCAGGGCCACCACCGCGGGCTGCCGGCCGCCGCAGGAGTCCGCCAGGCGCAGCGCCCGGCGGTGGTGCAGCCGGGCCACCGTCCGTCGCCCGAACCGGTGCTGGACGGTGGCCAGCGCGTTGAGCGCCACGGCCTCGGCGTACGGGTCGCCGGCCCGCCGGATGATCGCGACCGAGGTCCTGGCGAGCTCCAGCACCTGCCCGGTGTTTCCGGCGTCGAGTTCGACGCAGGCCAGGTAGGCGAGCGCGGCGCTCTCCCCGTCGACGTGCCCGAGCTTCCGGTCCAGGCGGCGCGCCTCCTGGAGGCAGTCCCGGGCGGCGTCGAGTTCCCGCCGCTCGTGGTGGGCGACCCCGAGGTTGATCAGTGCGGCGGCCTGACCGCGCTCCCCGCCGGCCGCGCGGTGCAGGGCGAGGCTCTCCTGCAGGTACTCGACCGCGGCATCGATCCGGCCGGTCAGTCCGCAGATCGACCCGAGGGTGCCGAGGTTGATGGCCATGTTGGCGGTGCGGCCGAGCGCCCGGTTGATGGCCAGCGCCCCGCGCAGCTGCTCGGCCGCCTCGGTGGAGCGGCCCAGGATCGACAGCGCCACCCCGAGGTTGGCGAGGGCGACGGCCTCGCCGACCGGCCACTCGGCGGTGGCGGCGAGGCGCTGGGCCTCCCGGTTGTGGTCGACGGCTGCGGCGAGGTCGCCGGTGCAGTTGGCGATCACGGCCTGGTTCAACCGCATGGCGGCTCGGGCGCGGGCGTCTCCGCCGTTCTCCGCCGCCTCCGTCCCGGCCTGTGCCACGGCCGTCCACTCCACCAGGTTCCGGTGGGCCATGTAGTGGCCGCGCAACGCGTCCGCGAGCAGCCAGGCAGCCTCCGGATGGGCGGACTCGGCGGCGGTGACCGCGGCGGTGACCAAATTGTGCCGTTCGGCGGCGATCCAGGCGGCGGCCCGGCCCGCGTCGGCGAAGGCGTACTCCCCGGACGGTGCGGGCCGGAGCCTGGGCAGCTGCGGGAACATCACCGCGGCCGCGGCCTCGGTGTGGCGGACGTACCAGCCGAAGGCCGCACGCAGCACGGCTGCCCGCCCGGGGGCCGGCTCCTCGACGAGGGCGAGTTCGCGGGCGTACTGGCGGAGCAGGTCGTGCAGGTGGAAGCGGTCCTCGGCGGAGTGGTTCAGCAGGTGGGCGTCGGCCAGCCGCCGGAGGAGCGGCTCGGCCCGGGCCGGGGAGTTGGCGCCGGTCGCGGTGTCGGCAGGCACGGCGTCGGCAGGGGCGGCGTCGAAGGACGCCGCGAGCAGCGCGTCGGCCAGCGCCACGGGGACGTCGGTGAACGGCAGCAGGCCGAGCAGCCGGAACAGCCGCCGCAGGTCGTCACCGAGCGCGGCGTAGGAGTGGTCGAAGGCGACCCGGACGGCCGTCCCCTCGTCGCCGCGCACCGCCAGGTGGGCGAGCCGGTCGCCGCCGGAGAGCCGGGCCACCTGGGCGTCCAGGCCCGCACCGGGCTCGGACGCGGCCTGGGCGGCGGCGATCCGCACCGCGAGCGGGAGGCGCCCGCACAGCCGGGCCAGGGCGACCGCGGCCGAGGTCCCGGCGCGCGCCTGGCCGTGGGGGTGCCGCTCACCGAGCGTCCGGTGGATCAGCTCCACCGACTCGTCCTCGCTGAACAGGTCGAGCGGGAGCTCTCGCGCGCCCTCCCGGGCGACCAGACCGGTCAGCCGGCTGCGGCTGGTGACCAGGACCGGGACCCCGAACGATCCGGGCAGCAGCGGGCGGACCTGGTCCGCCGAACCGGCGTTGTCCAGCACCACGGCCATCCGGCGGTCCTCGAGGGCCGAGCGGAACAGGGCCGCGGCCTGCTCCTCCTCGGCGGGGACCCGCTCCGGCGGGACGCCGAGCGAGACCAGGAACCCGGCCAGCGCCTCCACCGGACGCAGCGGCCGCCCCGGGCCGTGGCCGCGCAGATCGACGAACAGCTGCCCGTCGGGGAAGGACCGGCGCGAACGCTGGGTCCACTGCACGGCGAGGGTGGTCTTGCCGATCCCGGCCATCCCGCTGATCGCCACCAGCATCGGCCCGCCGGTGGACAGCTCCGCTTCCAGCGCGTCCAGTTCCTCCGCCCGGCCGACGAACCCCGCCACCGGGCGCGGCAGTTGGCGCGGCGCCGGCAGGGCGGGACGGTTGCCGGCCGCCGGCCGTGCCGCCGGTCCGCGGTCGGGAGCCCCGGTGGGGACCGTCCCGTCGGTGTCCCGCAGCAGATGGCGGTGCAGCCGCTCCAGCTCCGGTCCGGGGTCGGCACCCAGTTCCTCGGCCAGGTGCCGCCGGGTGCGGCGGTAGTGTGCCAGGGCGTCGGCGGAGCGGCCCGACCGGTGCAGGGCGCTCATGAACCGGACGGCCAGCGGCTCGTCCAGTGGATGCTCCGCCACCAGGTCCGCGAGCTCCGCGGCCGCCTCCCGGTGGCGCCCCAGCCGCAGCTCCGCGTCGTACAACTCGGCCAGCAGGCCCAGGCGTTCCTGCCCGATGCCGGACCTGATCCGGTCCGCCCAGTCGCCCGCCGCGCCGCCCAGTGCCTCGCCCCGCCACAGTCCGGCGGCCTCGCGGCACAGCCGGACGGCGGCCGGGTCGTCCCGCTGCTCCGCGGCCTTCCGGCCCGCGCCGTACAGCCGGCGCATCCGGTGGAGGTCGACGGCCTCCGGGTCGACGGCGAGCAGGTAGCCCGGCCCGGCCCGGCGGAGTTCCACCGACGGATCGCCGCCCGCCAGCAGCCGGCGTAACCGGGAGACGTACGCGAAGAGCGCCTTGCGGGCCGCGACCGGCGGCACCTCGCCCCAGACCCGGTCGATCAGCGCCTCGGGCGTCACCGGTCTCCCCGGATGGACGGCCAGCGCGGCGAGCACGCAGCTCTGCTTGCCCGGCCCGGCCGTGACGAAGCCGGCCCCGGTCTCGATCCCCACCCCACCGAGCAGTCTGACGGTCAGCACGATGCTCCCCCAGGACAGTACGGACACCTACGGCCCAGCCCATCACACACCGCAGCCCCCGGCCAAGCGGTGCAGGTCGGCTTTCTGACGATCCGTCAGAACTTTCGCGCAGAAGCGTCGGCGGGAGGCCGGGAGCCCGACCGGGTCCTCGCCGGGCCCCCGGTCGACCCCGGACACGACGACGCCGGGGTGCCGTCAGCGGCACCCCGGCGGGAGTCGAGGGGGAGGAAAGCGGCCGGACTAATTCAGTGGAGTGGAGAAGGAAGTCCGTCCATGGCCTCACCCGGGTCCTACCGTAGCAGTCAGGCCGGGATCAGGTCGCGCAGGTTTTCCGGGGTGAGGACCACCGACTCCGGGTGGAGCCCCTCGGGCCGCTCCAGGCCGAGGAAGGTGACCGGCCCGTCCGGGAGAGTCGCCCCGTCCCAGGTCTCGACGGGCGTGCCCTGCCCGGCCATCAGGTCGGTGAGGTAGCGGACGGTCAGGAACTCGCGCTCGACGACGCCGCGGACCAGGGTGGCCACCGAGGCCCGGTTGCCCTCGACCTGGTTGGCGCTGGGCGTGCCCTTCAGGTAGAGGTGCATCCAGCGGGCGTGCCAGCGGCCGTCCTCCCCCTTGACGAAGACCAGCGGCAGCGCCACCCGGCCCGGGCCGCGCAGCTCCGACCTCATCCTCACCGTCCGCGCCTCGAACGGCCGCCCCTCCTGCTCGGCCTCCCGCAGCATGAAGCCGAAGAACGACTCCGCGACCTCCTCGAAGCCCTCCCCCGAGTAGATGTTGACCTGCGGCACGATGTACCGGCCGCGGACCGCGGCCAGCCGCAGGTTGATGAACTCCGAGGCGCCCCTGGGCGCGCTGGTGATGTCGCCGGAGTGTTCGCCGTCCACCGCCTGGAGGTTGGTGTACGACAGCCAGGAGTCGGTCTGGTACGAGGCGCCGAGCATCAGCGCCGACAGGTCGAAGTCGGTGGTGCGGGCGGCCTCCTTCCAGTACACGAAGAACCGCAGCAGGTCGCCGTCCACCGGGGAGCGGGACCCGCGCGGCAGGATGCCGAAGCCGCCGGCCGCGGCCCGGCCGCTGAGCGGGAGCGCCACGTCCAGCACGTCCGGGTCGACCAGCAGCCGGCGCGGGGCCGGCAGGCGGCGGCGCAGCTCGGTGTCCAGGAGCGCGGTCAGGCGCTCGCGCTCACGCGGCGGCACCGGCGGGCGCGTGTCCTCGGTGACCCAGGCGCAGCCGAACCGGTTGACGAACACCCGGCGCCGGTCGCCGGACTCCGGCCCGCGGTTCCGGACGTGCTCGCGGACCGACAGCAGCACCCGGCCGGCCACCTGCGGGGCGGCCTCCTCGGCGGCGGCCAGCACCGCGTCCCGCTGCTCCTCGGTGGCGCAGCGGCGCAGCAGGTGGTCCAGGGCGCGGAACAGCCGGCCCGGGGCGGCGGTGAGCAGCCGGGCCGCGCCGACGGCGTCGCCGGCGGCGAGCAGGGCCTCGGCCCGGCCGGCGAGGGTGGGCACCTTCCGCTCGCCGCGGGCGACGGCGAACACCTCGGCGGCGTGCGGGTGCTGCGGGTACTCGTGGGGGTGGAGGCGTTCGCCGAGCCGCTTGAACTGCTCGCGGTGGGCGGCGACGTCGGCGAGCTTGGCGGGCGAGGCCGCGACCACGGCGTCCAGGCCGGCGATCAGAAGGCGCCGGACCCGCCGGGACGGCGACCGGAACCGGGTCGGCTCCACCAGGGTGACGTCGCCGTCCGACAGCGCGCAGGCCAGCCGGAGCACGTCGGTGACGGTGTCCAGCAGCGGCTCGGCGCCGGCCCGCACCCGGACCAGGTTGAGCACGGCCCGGGTCTCCCGGACCGGGATCTCCTTCGGCTGGGGGCCGTGGACGGCGTCCTCGGCGAGCAGCCGGAGATCCGCCAGCGCCGCCTCGCCCAGCGGGGTGGCGCTGCCCGCCAGGGCCAGGTAGAGCGCGGTCAGCTCCTCCTCGACGGTGCCGCCGGGGTGCAGGACCGTCAGGCGGTCCCCGGCGGCGGCGATCAGCTCCCCGTGGGCGGCGAGCATCTCCTCGTACGCGTGCCGGTAGCGGCCGTAGGAGGGGAGGGTGAGCAGGTCGACCACGCCGGTGCTCAGCTGGGCGATGGTGCTCGCGCGGGTGGTGTCCTCGGCGAGCGCCTCGGCGATGCAGCCGGCCCAGAACTCCAGGGTGTCGGGCACGTTGGCCGGGAAGTCGCGGAAGTAGACGTTGTGCCGGACGTGGTCGCCGACCATCGCGCGGACGGTGTCCAGGGTGCGGGCGCCGAGCTCGGCGACCGTGTCCCGGTCCAGGCCCGCCAGCCGTTCCAGCAGCTCGGCCGACAGTTTGAAGCCCACCGACATCAGGGCGGCGTCCAACTGCCGTGCCGCGACGGCTCCCTGACCGACGGGACCGGAGGGGCAGGTGGGGACGGGGATGCGGTGGGCGTGCCGGACGACCAGGGGTTCGAGATGCTGGGCCATCCGGGCATGATTCCAGACCGCCGCACGGCCGCGCACAGGGGTTTCCGGCGCGCCGGTCCCGCCGGCCGGGCCGCCGCGCGTAGGGTCGCCCGGTACCGGTGCGGCCCGTCCGCGGCCGGGCACCGAACGCCGGAGGTCTGCTCGTGTCCCTGGTCCGGGTCCACAACTTCTCGGTCTCGCTCGACGGTTACGGCACGGGCGAGGGCCAGCGTCTCGAAGAACCGTTCGGCCACGCCGGCCACCGGCTGCACGAGTGGTTCTTCGCCACCCGCACCTTCCGCCGGATGCAGGGCGAGGAGGGCGGGGAGACCGGCGTGGACGACGCGATGGCGCGCACCTGGGGCGAGGGCATCGGTGCGGAGATCATGGGACGGAACAAGTTCGGCCCGCAGCGCGGCCCGTGGGAGGACCACGCCTGGCAGGGCTGGTGGGGAGCCGAACCGCCGTTCCACACCCCGGTGTTCGTGCTCACCCACCACCCCCGGCCGGACCTGGAGATGGCGGGCGGCACCACCTTCCACTTCCTGGACGCCGCACCCCAGGAGGCGCTGCGCCGGGCCCGGCAGGCCGCGGGTGGGCTGGACGTCCGGCTCGGCGGCGGGCCCACCATGGTCCGGGAGTTCCTGGCGGCGGACCTGGTCGACCACCTGCACGTCGTGGTGGTGCCGATCCTGCTCGGGCGGGGCGAACCCCTCTGGGACGGGCTGGAGGGACTCGAACAGCGCTTCCGTATCGAGTCCGTGACCAGCCCCAGCGGGGTCACCCATCTCACCTTCACCCGGCCCTGAGAGCGGGCCCCCGGGGGCCGTCAGACCCGGTCGGCCGCGATCAGGACGTACTGGAAGGAGCCGTCCTTGTAGGAGTTGATGAACGCCTCCTCGATGCCGGTGACCAGGGAGGAGGTGGCCCGCAGCTCCCAGTACGGCAGGGTGGCCGGCGTCAGGTCGATGACGGCCTGCGGGACGAGGCGGTTGTCGGCCATCGCCCGCAGGTACTCCCGGCGGGAGTGGATGTTGCACTCGAAGTGGGCGTTGATCTGGGACACGTACTTGGAGGGCTGCCCGTAGATCGGGTTCCAGCAGCCGGTGATGGTCACGTACCGACCGCCGACGGACAGGATCCGGGAGTGCTCGGCGAACAGGTCGTGCAGGTCCACGTACATGCTGGACTCGTTGTTCCAGGAGGCCGCGACCGTGCCGGTCCCGAACGGGGTGGCCAGCATGTTGCAGACCCGGGAACGGACCGAGTCCTCGATGCCCAGCTCACGGGCCCGCCGGTTGCCGAACTCGGCCTGCTTGGCGGACAGTGTGATGCCCTCCACCGTGCAGCCGAAGCGCTGGTGGGCCATCACCATCGAACCGCCGCGGCCGCAGCCGGCGTCCACCAGGGTGGACTCGGGGGTGATCGCGCCCAGGTGGTCCAGCAGGATGTCGGTCTGGGCGGACTCCAGCCGGTGCAGCTCGGCGATCACCTTCTTCTCGTGCTCGCTGTCCTGCGGGTCGCCGATCGCGGCGAAGTCGACCTCGCCGATGCCGTAGTGGTGGTGGTAGAGGCCGTCGACGTCGCCCAGCTTCAGGTTGACCGGCCGCGCCTCACCGTCCCAGTAGCGTGCGATGTCGCCCTGATATGGCGTGGCGGGGCCGGGGATCGCGGCGCCGCGCGGGGTGGTGGTGATGTCGGTCATGGACATGGATCAGCTCCTCGGATTTACCAGAAGTCGGGCAGGCTGTAGCGGAAGGTGTTGGTCTGGTGCCAGTGGTGGTTGCCGTCGACCCAGGCGGCCACCCCGCGCAGGAAGCGCAGCAGCGGCGGTGCCGGGCAGGCGGCGGCCAGCGCGAGTGCCTCGGCCTCGAAGGCGTGCATCAGGTCGTTGTGGACCTCGACCGCCTTCAGGTACCCCTCGCGGTCGCCGCACTCCTCGCGGGAGTCGATCACCACCGGGAGGTTCAGGTGGAGGCCGGGGCTGGCGAGTTCCTTGGTGTACGAGTACAGGTCGTTGACGATGGTGGTGGCGTTCGAGGCCAGCGCGATGACCCGCTGGGTGGCCGGCAGGGCGTGCAGGTCGGCGGGCAGCTCGTAGCCGTCCACGGTGTCGGTGATGGTGGGGCAGGGGCGGAAGTTGTTGAACTGGCGCATCGCCAGGTACTCCCACACCTCGGGCACGTGGTCGGTCTCGGCCCACGCCGCCTCGGCCAGGTACCCGAGGTGCAGCCGGGCCATGTCGTGCCGGAACCGGTCCGACTGGGAGGGCGTGGCCGCGCGGGTGAAGTAGTCCATGGCGGAGCGATACGCCCGGCGGGGGGCGTCCGCCTGCAACGACTCGGCCCAGACGGGCTGGTACTCCGGCGTGGTGTGCAGCGGGTCGAGCGCGGTGTGCGCCAGCAGCAGGCGGCTGCCGAGGCCGACCGGCGAGCCGCCGTGGTCCTCGCAGTAGCAGTCGTCCACCGCGTTCTCGGCGGCCATCAGCCTGGCCGCGATCATCACGTGGTCCACCGTGGGGGCCTCGGGATGGCAGGCCACCATGTACCGGCCGATGGAGAACCCGTCGAACTGGTCCTCCCACTCCGGCGGGTAGAGCTGGACCTCGTCCACCGCCCAGGCCTTGATCCCCAGGCCGACCTGCTCCACCCGGAGCGGATCGGGCTCCGGCACCGGGTGGTGGTAGAGGCCGGGGATCGGATCGCCGGTGCGCGGCGCGGACTTGGGCTGCTCCAGGTGCAGTCCGGACGTCCCGATGCCGCTGGGGCCGCGCAGGATCCGCTCCAGGGCGGAGGTCTGCGGGGGCTGCGGCCCGGAAGCCGGTACTGCGGCCGCTGCGGCCGGAGTCGGGACCGGAGCAGGGGCGGGAATCGGGAGCGGTGGTGCGGCCGGCAGTCCGGGCACGTGCGGGGTCGACGCGGCCGCCGCGTGGGCGTCCACGGGCATGGGGCCTCCCTCTCTGAAGGATCACGGGTCATGACGGGTCGTCGCCTCGTCCAAGAGGAAGGGGACCTCCGAATGCGAGCCCCGCCTCGTTCGCTTCCCAACGGTAGGCGGCGCGGGACCGTTCGAGCGGCTCCCACCGATCTTCTGCACCCGATTAGGTGAACGTTCGCCGATCTGGGGTTTTGAAGCGTCCCTGCTCAGCCGTGGATTGGGCATCCGGGCCCACTCCGAGGTCGATCACGTGTTCACCAACGGCTCTGTGGGATGGGCGGGTTGGTGCGGTCGATCGGCACGGATACGGGTGGATGTCCGTGGATGCGCATGGATTCGCGCTGCCCGGGCAGGCGCAGGCGCGAGGAACCGTGAGGAAGGGAGACGTCATGACCCGCATCGAGATCTGGGAGTTCCGGACGACCTCCGGGTTCGCCTCCGGCGCGGACCTGGTCGGCTTCCGGGTGGAGGCCGTCGACGGGCACATCGGGAAGGTCGACCGGCTGTCCGCGGAGGTCGGCTCCGCGTACCTGGTGGTGGACACCGGGCCGTGGATCTTCGGCCGGCACGTGCTGCTGCCCGCCGGCACCGTGGACCGGGTCGACACCGAGGAGCGCAAGGTCTTCGTCGACCGGACCAAGGACGAGATCAAGGCCGGCCCGGAGTTCGACCCGGACACGCACGACGCCGCCGACCGGGACTACCGGGGCCGGTACGACACCTACTACACACCGTTCTACGGCGGCATCGGCCACCGTGCCTGAGCCGGGAACGGCGGCCGCCGGTACGGCGGACCGGTCCCCGGGCTCGTCTGACCATTCCCGCCGCGCGCACGACGCCGGGCATCCTCCCCCAGCCTCCGGCCGGGGGGCACCCCCACCTGGACGCCCCGCCGAATCGGCCAGGTACGCCCAGTACAAAGGGCGCTCCGGCGGCACGCCCAGCCGGGCGCGTAATGGGGGCACCTCCCGGCCGGAGGCTGGGGGAGCCGCGCGCTGATGCGACGCGAATGGTCAGACAAGCCCCGGGCGGGCCCTCCTCGGCGCGGGAGCGGCCCGTCCGGCCGTTCGACCGTTATGCAGGATCCATGCCTCTTTCGCACGCGCGCGGGTCCCGGGAGCACGGCCGGTTCCGGTTCGGCGGACAGCTCCGGTACGACGGCTACGTCCGGCCGCCCGGGCTGCCGCGTCCACGGACGGCAGGCCCGGCCGCACCCGGGGCGAGGGGCGGTGCGGCATGCCGGTGACCCGACCGGGACCGCGCCGGACGCCCTCCCGCGGCCGCGAGGGCCGCGGCGCCGAGCCCGGACTGCGCCGGCTCTCCGACTACGCGTGGCGGCTGCTGGTCGTGGCCGGGGCCGCGTACCTGGTGCTGATGGTGCTGGGGCGGTTCCACCTGATCGCGCTGGCCGCCTTCCTCGCCCTGGTGATCACCTCGGTGGTCCGGCCGCTGGTCGACCTGCTGGCCCGGGTCCTCCCCCGTTCGCTGGCGGTGCTGTTCGGCCTGCTGATCGCGGTGCTGGTCCCGGCCGGCGTGCTGGCGCTGATCGGCGAGACCGTGGCCGACCAGGTGTCCAGCCTCAGCCAGGACTTCGAGGGCGGCCTGGAGCGGCTGGAACGGGCTCTGGAGGACTCGCCCTTCCACATCGCGCACTCCACCTTCTCGGATGTCCAGGGCAAGATCACCGACTACCTCTCCGAGCACCGCTCGACCCTGATCAGCACCGCGGTCAGCGGCTTCCACCGGGCGGTCGAACTGGCCACCGGCGGTGCGCTCGCGCTGTTCATGTCGGTGTTCTTCCTGCACTCCGGGGGCCGGATGTGGGGCTGGACCACCGACCAGCTGCCGGTCGCCGCCCGCGACCACCTGGACCGCGGCGGCCGGGTGGCCTGGCGGACCTTCGCGGGCTACACCCGGGGCATCTTCATCGTCGCCGGGACCAACGCGGTGCTGGTCGGCATCGCGCTGTTCATCCTCGGGGTGCCGCTGGCCCTGCCGCTGACGGTCCTGGAGTTCTTCGCCTCCTTCGTCCCGCTGGTCGGCTCGCCGATCGCGATGGCGGTGGCCTCGCTGGTGGCGCTGGCCGCCAAGGGGCCGGTGATCGCGATCGTGGTGCTGGCGCTGATCGTGGTGATCGGGCAGATCGAGGGCCATGTGCTGCACCCGGTGGTGATGAGCTGGGCGGTCAGCCTGCACCCGGTGGTGGTGGCCGTCTCGGTGCTCGCGGGCAGCATCGCCTCCGGGGTCATCGGCGCGGTGGTCGCCGTCCCGGCGGTCTCGGTGGTGTGGGCGGTGTACACCGAACTCCGCGGGCCCCGGCCGAAGTCGCGGCCCTCCGCGGACTGACTCCGGCTGACTCCGGGTGCGCGGTGGGTGTTCCCGGAAGGACGGGGAGCCCGCGGCGAACCCACCTGCCGACGGACGGACGCTACCCGCGCTGCCGCTGCGTCAACGCGATGCACGCGACCACCGCCAGGGCCGCCACCGGCGCGGCCGGGGGCAGCCGCTCACCGAGGACCAGGACGGCCCAGCCGAGGGTGAGCAGCGGCTGGGCGAGCTGGAGCTGGCTGGCCCGGGGGACGCCGATGGCGGCCATGCCGCGGTACCAGAGCACGAAGGCGCCGAACTGGGAGACCGCGGCGATGTACAGCAGTCCGACGAGGCTCTGGGCGGTCGGCCGGACCGGTTCAAGCGGCAGGGCGAGGGCGCAGGTCAGGACGGTGACGGGCAGCGCGGCGACCACGCTCCAGGCGATCACCTGCCAGCCGGGCATCCGGCGGGCCAGCCGGCCGCCCTCGGCGTAGCCGGCGGCGCACACCACCAGGCCGCCCAGCAGGTACGCGTCGGCGAGGCCGGGGCGGCCGGCGCTCTGCTGGAGGGTGAAGGCCAGGACCACGGCGGCGCCGGCGAGGGCGGCGGCCCAGAAGGTCCGGGGCGGGCGGGCGCCGTTGCGGAGGGCGGCGTGCGCGGCGGTGGCGAGCGGGAGCAGGCCGATCACCACGGCGGAGTGGGCGGTGGAGGAGGTCTGCAGGGCGAGGGTGGTGAGCAGCGGGAACCCGATGACGCAGCCGCCGGCGACCACCAGCAGGCCGGGCCAGTCCGCGCGGCGGGGCAGCGGGACGCGGCGGGCGGCGAGGCAGGCGCCGGCCAGGACGGCGGCGAGGACTCCGCGCAGACCGGTGGCGGTCCACGGGCCGAAGCCGTTCAGGGTCCACGCGGTGGCGGGGAAGCTGAAGGAGAAGCAGAGCACGGCCAGGGCGGCGAGGGCGATGCCGCCGACCGCTATCGATCGGATGGAGATAGCGCTATCGTGTGCTGTCATAAACGAGCGTAGCAGTTGCGAGAGGGGCCCAGGATGGACCGGACCAGCGTGGCTGATCTGGCCGCCGAACTCCGCCGAGATCTCGTGCGCTACTCTCCTGGCGAGAAGCTGCCCTCCAGTCGTGAGCTGATGCAGCGGCACCAGGTGAGTCCGGTGACGGTCTCCCGGGCGATCGCCGTGCTGGTCGCCGAGGGGCTGGTGGTCTCGCGTCCGGGGGCCGGGGTGTTCCGTGCGGAGGCGCGGCGCCCGGCGGCCGCGGGCGGGGACACCTCCTGGCAGGAGGTGGCGTTGAGCGCCGAGGCGGGCGTACCGCCGAGCCGCAGCGCCGACGCCTCCGGTGTCCTGGCGGCGCTGACCCTGGCGCCCAGCGAGGTGGTCGACCTCAACAGCGGGTACCTGCACCCCTCGCTTCAGCCGGAACGGGCGCTCGCCGCCGCGCTGGCGCGGGCGGGCCGGCGTCCGGGCGCCTGGAGCCGGCCACCGGTGGAGGGGCTGCCGGAGCTGCGGGCGTGGTTCGCCCGCGACATCGCCGAGACCGTCGGCCCCGCCGAGGTGCTGGTCGCCGCCGGCGGCCAGAGCGCGCTCACCACCGCGCTGCGCTCGCTCGCCGCCCCGGGTGCGCCGGTGCTGGTCGAGTCGCCGACGTACCCGGGGATGCTGGCCGTCGCCCGGTCCGCCGGGCTGCGGCCGGCTCCCGTACCGGTGGACGGCGACGGGGTGCGCACCGACCTGCTCGCCGCCGCGTTCGCCACCAGCGGCGCCCGGCTGTTCGTCTGCCAGCCGCTGTTCCAGAACCCGACGGCCACCGTGCTCGCCCCGGAGCGGCGGGCCGAGGTGCTGCGGATCGCCCGGGAGGCCGGGGCGTTCGTGGTGGAGGACGACTTCGCCCGGCGGCTGGTGCACGCGGACGCCCCGCTGCTGCCGCCGCCACTCGCGGCCGACGACCGGGACGGGGTGGTGGTCCACGTCCGTTCGCTCACCAAGCCGACCTCGCCCAACCTGCGGGTGGCGGCGATCGCCGCACGCGGTCCGGCACTGGCCCGGCTGCGGGCGGTCCAGGCGGTGGACAGCTTCTTCGTCCCGCGCCCGCTGCAGGAGGCGGCGCTGGAACTGGTCGCCGCCCCGGCCTGGTCACAGCACCTGCGGACGCTGTCCGCCGCCCTGCGGGACCGGCGCACCGCGCTGGCCGCGGCGCTGGAGGGGCTCCGGCCCGACCTGCTGCCGGAGCGCCTGCCGTACGGCGGCTACCACCTGTGGCTGCGGCTGCCGCAGGGGTGCGAGCCGCAGGCGCTCGCCGCGGCCGCGCTGCGCGAGGGCGTGGCGGTCACCCCCGGCGGGCCGTATTTCACCGCCGAACCCCCGGGCCCCCACCTGCGCCTGAGCTACGCCTACGCGGACGGCCCCGACCAACTCGCCGAGGGCGCCCGCCGCCTGGCTCGCGCGCTCGGGCCCGCCTGACCGGGCTCCGGCCGCGGGCGCCGCGCAACCCGGCGCGGCTGACCGGCGGTTCGGCGGCGGGGCGGGGGCGTCACGGCGGTCGGCGTGGCGCGGCGCGGTGCGATGCGATGCGGGTGCGGACGGCCGGTTCGGGACCGCCGAAGGCCGGTGAACCCCGGGGCGGGGGCGCGGGGAGGGCCACGGGATAATCGCCGGGGCCCGGTCGCGCGGCCGCCTCCACCGCCCGCCGCCACCGGCCCGTCCGGCGGCGCCTGCGGGGCGGGCGCGTGCGCCGTTCCGCCACTCGTCGCCGCACCACCACCCGTTCTGGAGCCACCCCGTGACCTTCTCGCCCCCCGCGCCGCCCGCCTTCGCCGACCGCACGCCGCGGCAGAAGACCGCGACGGTGATCACCGACGGGCTGGCCCCGGCGAACCTGGTGGTGGCGCTGCTCCTGCTGATCGGCTGGCACAGCACGCACTCGTTCACCGGGCTGGGCTGGGGGCTGCTGGCGGCCCTGTTCTGCGGCGTGATCCCGATCAGCATCATCCTGTTCGGGGTGAGGCGCGGCGAGCTGACGGACAAGCACATCCGGGTGCGCCGCCAGCGGGTGGTCCCGATGACGCTGAGCCTGCTCTCCGTCCTGGTCGGGATCGGCGTGCTGTTCCTCCTCGACGCGCCGCGCGAGGTCGGGGCGCTGGTGGTGGCCATGCTGGTCGGCCTGACCACCTCCATCCTGGTCACCCTGGGCTGGCAGATCTCGCTGCACAACTCGGTGGCGGGCGGGACGGTGATGATCATGGTGCTGGCCTTCGGTCCGTGGATGCTGCCCACGGCGCTGGCGGCGGCGGCGATCGGCTGGTCCCGGATCGTGCTCAAGGCCCACACCCTCGCCCAGGTCCTCGCCGGCACCGCGCTCGGCGGCACAGCGGCCCTCACCTTCGCGCTCCTCCGCTGACTCCACCGGAGCCGGGCTGCACCCCACCGCAGCACACGAACCACCCCGCCGGTCCACCCGGTCACACCGGCCCGGGTGCACGCCGAGCACCCGGGCCGAACACCTCAGCCCCACCCGTCCCTTGAGAGCCCTCTCTGCGGCCCGCGGAAACCCTTCTCCGCATCAAGTCCGGCTTAAGGGAAGCTTAAGTCGCGCAGCCGCCGACAAAACCGCAGGTCAGAGCGGTTTGCTGTCGTGCGCCTGACATTGCCAGGCCGGTTATCCGTCCGTAATATTCAGGCCCACCAGGCGACGCCGCGTCAGCTCATAGAGAGCGCTCTCACCAGACATACCGCCCAGATGGCGGCGAATCGCCCGGCTCCCACATCCCTTCTCCCCGACAAGGGTGCATGCCCATGGCTGCTGCACATCGCGCGCGCCGGAGGTCCCTCGGCGGACTGGTGCTCCTCGTCACCTCCGCCCTCGTGGCGGCGGTGATCACCACATCGACAGGGTCGGGCGCCGCCCCCGCGGACGCCGCCGTCGTCGCCCAGAGCTGGTCCGACGAGTTCGACGGCCCGTCAGGCTCCGCGCCCGACGCCGGCAAGTGGACACTGGAAACCGGTGGTTCGGGCTTCGGCAACCACGAGTTGCAGTACTACACCGGCGGCAGCTCCAACGCCGCCCTGGACGGCCAGGGCCACCTGGTGATCACCGCCAAGCGGAACACCAACGCCAACCTGAGCTGCTGGTACGGCACCTGCCAGTACACCTCGGCCCGGATGAACACCGCGAGGACCTTCACCCAGGCGTACGGCCACTTCGAGTCACGCATCAAGATCCCGCGCGGGCAGGGGATCTGGCCCGCCTTCTGGATGCTGGGCAACGACCTCGGCAGCGCCGGCTGGCCGAACAGCGGCGAGATCGACATCATGGAGAACATCGGCCGCGAGCCCGGCACCGTGCACGGCACCATCCACGGCCCCGGCTACTCGGGCGCCGGCGGCATCGGCGCGCCGTACAGCCTGCCCGGCGGCCAGGCCTTCGCGGACGACTTCCACGTGTTCGCCGTGGACTGGAGCCCCGGCGGCATCACCTGGTCGGTGGACGGCCGCGCGTACCAGACCCGTACCCAGGCCGACCTCGGCGGCAACCGGTGGGTCTTCGACCACCCGTTCTTCCTGATCCTCAACCTGGCGGTCGGCGGTGACTGGCCGGGCAGCCCGGACGGCTCCTCCTCCTTCCCGCAGACGATGGTGGTCGACTACGTCCGCGCCAGCACCTCCAACGGCCCCGGACGGACCGGCCCGATCGTGGGCATCGGCGGCATGTGCGTGGACGTGGCGGGCGCCTCCGACGCCGACCGGACGCCCATCCAGCTGCACAACTGCACCGGCAACCCGGCCCAGCAGTGGACCGTCGGCGGCGACGGCACGGTGCGCGCCCTCGGCAAGTGCCTGGACGTGGCGGGCGGCTCCGGCGCGGACGGCGCCGTGGTCCAGCTCTACACCTGCAACGGCACCAACGCCCAGAAGTGGACGTACACCGCGGCCCACGACCTGACCAACGTCGGCGCCAACAAGTGCCTGGACGCCAAGGGCAACTCCTCGGCCGACGGCACCCGGCTGCAGACCTGGACCTGCACCGGCGGCGCCAACCAGAAGTGGACCCTCGGCTGACCCGAGGCGCCCGACCGGCCCCGCCCCCGACTCGCCCCACCCCGACCCCGGGTCGGTCCGACCGCTCCCCGTGTGCGGACGGTCGGACCGACCCCGCCGGAGAACGGAAACCCCCACACCGATGACCGCTCGCCACCAACGCCCCCTCTCCCGCCGCAAGTTGCTCGCCGCGACCGCGGGCCTGGCGCTGACCGTGCCCGCCGTGGCCACCTGGCTCCAGACCAGCGCCGACGCCTCCACCGCCGCCACCCTCCCGCTGGACCTGGTCAACACCACCGGCAGCGGGACCGTGTACGCCTACGTGCTGGGCCGTGACCCGGCCGCGGGCGGCACCTGGGCGTTCCTGCGGGCCGACGGCACCTCGCTGTACCACCCGCCGAACCCGGCCAGCGACCAGACCCCGCTGGGGGCCGACTGCGCCATCGCGCTCAACGGCTCGGGCGCGGGCGCCAAGCGCGTCACCCTGCCGCACCTGGACAGCGGCCGGATCTACTTCTCGGTCGGCGCCAAGCTCACCTTCCTGATGAACCGCGGCGGGGGACTCGCCCTGCCCTCGGTGAGCAACCCCTCCGACCCGAACGCCGACGTCCGCCACGACTTCTGCGAATTCACCTTCAACAACGACCAGTTGTACGCCAACATCACCTTCGTCGACATGGTCTCGCTGCCGATCGCCTTCCAGCTGGAGACCGGACAGGGCCCGCAGACGGTGCGCGGACTCCCCTCGGACGGGCTGGCCCGGGTGGCGTCCGCGCTGCGGGCCCAGTCCACCGCCGACGGCAGCGACTGGAGCAAGCTGATCGTCAACCGGGGCGGCTCGGACCTGCGGGTGCTCAGCCCCAACCTGGCGATCCGCGGCAACGGTTCGCTGTTCCGCGGCTACTTCGACGGGTACGTGGACCAGGTGTGGAACAAGTACCGTTCCACCGACCTGCGGATCGACACCCAGTTCACCTGGGGCACCGTGACCGGCCGGGTGAACGGCGACACCCTCACCTTCCCCGGCGTCGGGAGCTTCGCCCGGCCGTCCACCCTCTCGATCTTCTCCTGCAGCGACGCGCCGTTCACCACCGGCAACGACCTCATGGGCAACCTGAGCGCCCGGCTGGCCGCGGCCTTCAACCGCACCACCCTGCTGGACAATCCGCGCCAGCCGGACGGCGAGAACCCGGCCGCGTTCTACACCCAGCCGCGGACCAACCACTACGCCCGGATCCTGCACTCCACCACACCCGACCGCCTCGGCTACGCCTTCCCGTACGACGACGTGCACCCGGCCGGGGTGGACTTCGAGGGGAAGGTGCAGTCGGGCAGCCCGACCCGGTGGACCATCACGGTCGGCGGCCTCGCCGGCAACCCCGGGGGCGGCGGCAGCCCCACCCCGACGGCGACCGCCACCGGCGGCGGGACCAGCGCCTTCGCCACCATCCAGGCCGAGACCTTCAGCGCGCAGAACGGGGCCGGGATCGAGTCCTGCTCGGACAGCGGCGGCGGCTCGGACGTCGGGTGGCTGTCCAACGGCGACTGGCTGAAGTACCCGGCGGTGGCGTTCGGCAGCACCGGCTCCACCCGGTTCACCGCCCGGGTGGCCTCCGGGGCGGCGGCGGGGGTCAGCGGCCTGGTCCAGGTGCGGATCGGCAGCCCGACGGCCACGCCGGTGGGCAGCTTCGCCATCGCCTCCACCGGCGGCTGGCAGACCTGGCGCACCGTCCCGGCGGACATCAGCCGGGTGACCGGCACCCAGGACGTCTACCTGACCTTCAGCAGCGGCCAGCCCGCCGACTTCGTCAACCTCAACTGGTTCACCTTCGGGTGACTCCCCCGGCCCGACGGCCTCGGCCCGACGGCCTCGACGCGCACGCCCAGACACGACGGCCCGCCCCCGGTACGTTCCGGGGGCGGGCCGTCCTGCCGTCGGTGGCGGCGGGTCGCTCGTGCCGGTGGTCAGCGTCCCAGGATCGCCAGCGTCACCAGGCCGATCGCGGCCAGGACCCAGGCCCACCAGGTGTCCTTCAGCGCGTCCATCGCGTCCTCCCATCGTGGTGGGAACGATGACAGCACGGCCGTGACGGACCGTCAACACCCTCTGACCGTCCGTGGCGGCGTGTCCGGAGCTCAGTGGGCAGGTCAGCGCCCGGCGCTCCCGCGGGACCGGCGCCACCACCGGGCACCCGCGGCCGCGACGACCACGATCGCGGCGGCCACGGCGAGCGGGACGGCCGGGGAGCCGCCGCCACCGCCCCCGGAGGCCGGTGCCGAGGAGGCGGACGAGGGCGAGGGCGTGGCCTGCGGGGAGTGGGGCGAGGGTGACGGCGTCGCCTGCGGGGAGGCGTCGGGGGCCGGGCCGGAGGCGGAGGCGGTCAGCGGGAGCGGGGTCGCTCCGGGAGCCGCCGGCGCCAGGGCGAGGACGGGCGCGGGGTGCTCCGGGGTCGCGCCGTTCTGCGGAAGCTCGATCCAGCGGTCGACCCGGCCGTCGCCGTAGGTCTCCACGGTCTTGAACACCAGCTGTGGCGCGTTCGGCAGCTGCCGGACTGTGATCGTGTGCACCGCGTCCTCGCCGGAGTCGAGCGCCGGACCGCCGACCGTGTAGCCGTCGGCGGTGGCGGTGAGGGTCCATCCCTGCGGCGCCCGGGCCAGGGTGACGTCACCGGGGGCGATGCCCTCGGGCAGGACGACCCGGACCTCGGCGATGCCGGCCGTCTGCGACTCCGCCTCGCCGGTGAAGGTGACGGCGGCCTCGGTGACCAGGGCCCGGGCCGGCTGTGCCTCCACTTCCACATGGGCGAGGGCGGGCACCGCGGGGGCGAGGAATCCGGCCGCGACGACGGCGATCGCCGCGGCACGGCCGAGCAGACGGGAGGGGGTCATGGCGCCCATGCTCCCCTGCCGGGACCTGTCCGGCCGACCGGCTCGCGGCAGGGCGCACTGCCGCGGCCGTCCGGCCGGTTCGGCCGGTTCGGCCGGTGGGCTCAGCCGAGGGCGCGGTCGAGGTTGACGGCGGCGCTGATCAGCGCGAGGTGGGTGAACGCCTGGGGGAAGTTGCCGAGTTGTTCCCCGGTACGGCCGATCTCCTCGGCGTAGAGGCCGAGGTGGTTGGCGTAGGTGAGCATCTTCTCGAAGGCCAGCCGGGCGTCCTCCAGGCGTCCGGCGCGGGTGAGCGCCTCGACGTACCAGAAGGAGCAGATGGAGAAGGTGCCCTCGGAGCCGTGCAGGCCGTCGGGGCTGGCCTCGGGGTCGTAGCGGTAGACCAGCGAGTCGGAGACCAGGTCCGCGGTGAGCGCGTCCAGGGTCGAGAGCCACTTGGGGTCGGTGGGCGAGACGAACTTGGCCATCGGCATCATCAGCACGGAGGCGTCGAGGACGTCGCCGCCCAGTCCCTGGACGAACGCCCCGCGCTCGCTCGACCAGCCCTCCCGCATGATCTGCCGGTAGATCGCGTCCCGGTTCTGCCGCCAGCGCGGGAGGTCGGCCGGCAGGCCGCGCCGGTTGGCCATCCGGATGGCGCGTTCGAGCGCCACCCAGCACATCAGCCGCGAGTAGACGAAGTTCCGCCGGCCGCCCCGGGTCTCCCAGACGCCCTCGTCGGGCCGGTCCCAGTGGTCGCAGAGCCAGTCCACCACGGCGCCGACCTCGTCCCAGTGGTCGCTGCTGATCGGCTGTCCCCACTTGTCGTACAGGTAGACGGAATCGATCAGCGCTCCGTAGATGTCCAGTTGGAGCTGCTCGGTGGCGGCGTTCCCGACCCGCACCGGCGCGGATCCCAGGTGCCCCCTGAGGTGGGGCAGCTCGTATTCGGGCAGGTCGCAGCGCCCGTCGATGCCGTACATGATCTGCAGCGGCCCGGTCGCGCCGGTGCCGCGCATGATCCCGTGCTCGGAGATGAAGCCCATGAACGCCTCGGCCTCGGAGGTGAAGCCCAGACGGAGCATGGCGTAGACGCAGAACGCGGCGTCGCGGACCCACATGTACCGGTAGTCCCAGTTGCGCTCGCCGCCGACCCGCTCGGGCAGGCTGGTCGTCGGCGCGGCCACGATCGCACCGGTCGGCACGTAGGTGAGCAGCTTCAGCACCAGCGCGGAGCGGTGCACCATCTCCCGCCACCGGCCGCGGTAGCGCGAGCGGCCCAGCCAGTGGCCCCAGAACCGGACCGTCGCCTCGAACTGCTCCTGGGCCTCGGCGCGCGGACAGGCCCGCGGGCGGACGTCGCCACTGATCCGGTCGAGGGCGAACACCACGGACTCGCCCTCGAGCAGCTTGAAGCGCGACCACACGTCCGTGCCGTCGGTTTCGAGGGGTGCGGTGGAGGTCAGCGCCAGGGAGAGCGACGGGGACTCGAAGACGGCCTCGTGGGCCTCGGCCCGCACCGTGTGCGCCTCGGCGCCGTAGCCGAAGCGGGGGGCGATCCGCGCTCCGAACGGAAGGGTTCCCCGGACGCACACCACCCGCCGGATCAGCCGGTGCCGGGCCGCCTCGCGCGACTCGTCGACGACCGGCATGAAGTCCTGGATCTCCGCCACCCCGTCGGCGGCGTAGAACCGCGTGATCAGCACGTTGGTGTCGGGGAAGTAGAACTGGCGGGTACGCGCCGGTACGTCGGCGGCCAGCCGGAAGGATCCGCCCCGGTCGGGATCGAGGATGGCGGCGAACACGCTCGGCGCGTCGAAGCGCGGGCAGCAGTACCAGTCGATGGTGCCGTCGGTGGCGACGAGCGCGGCCGTGCGGAGATCACCGATCAGACCGTGCTCGGAGATCGGCGGATGGCCTGCGCCGTCCAGCCGCGCGGATCCGTACCCGAACTCCATGTCGGCCTCCCTACCGTGTCGCCGGGGGCGGGGTGCGGGGATCGAGAAGTCCTTGCCTCTCATGGTAGGTCGGCCCGGGACACCGGCACGGCGGGCCCGTCGACCGGCCTCGGTACGGGAGGACCGGGCGGCGCCGAGACGGCGGAGGAGCCCGGAACAGGGCGATTCCGCCGGGAGCAGGTATGCAGGAGACATGGAATCTCGGTGGCGATGGGATCCGCGGTGGCCGCGGCAGCAGGGCCGTACGCTGCTGATCATCCCCTTGGCACTGATCGTGGTCATCTCCCTCGTGGACATGCTGGCGCCGCCGGACGTCCACCTCGGACCGCTGCTGGTCGCCGCCCCGGCGCTCACGGCCTCCTTCGCCGGGCCGTGGACCACCGCCGCCGTCGGCGGGGCGGCCGTGCTGGCCCAGGGGATCGTCGCGGCGGTGCGAACCACCCTGGTCGACCTCAACCACGGCGTCCAGATCGTCTCCCTGGCGTTGATCTCCCTGCTCGTCGCATGGGGCCGCGGGACGACCCGGGCCGGTCGCGGGTCTGACTGCCCGTACCGCCACCACCGCTGACAGCCTGTCCGTCCTCGGCCACGTCGCCGACGCCGACGCGTCCCTCGTCCGTGCCTTGCGCCGCGCCCCGCAGCGGGTCGGGTACCGCGGTGACCAGGCCACCGCCGTCGCCGCGTCGGCACGGCGGCGGGGGGTGTCCGGGCGTGCACGGGGTGCTCATTGACAGCGCTGCGGGGCGGTGGGAGCGTGGAGGACAACCTGCCGTGCGCAACGGGGAGGCGCTTCAGGGCCGGGGGGTCGACCGGAAGGTCCGCCCGGGGGTCGAAGCTCCGCCGGCAGGTCACGGGGCGCGTCAGGACGGTCCTGAGACCGCGACAGCGCTCCTCCCGAGGGCCGGGCCCGTCCGTACGGACCGCTGCGCGAAGCGTCGTACGGCGCGTGGCGCGGGCGTCATCACCGCCTGCCGCGCACCCCGCGCGGGACGCCACCGCCTGCCGCCCTCGTCCGGGATCCGCCCCGCCTGCCCGCGGGCGTCCGCGGCGCCGGCCTGCCCGGCCCCGCACCGGCTCCATCACCCGCGCGCCCCTGACCTGGAGGCCAGTCATGTCCGAGCCCGAGCCCGCGCCCGAGCGGCTGCCGGATACCGAGCTGATGCCGGATGAGATCGCCCTCGTCCTGGAGTACGTGGAGATCCCCCCGGGACTCCCGATGGACTACGCGGACCTGAGGAAGGCCAAGCTCGCCAAGGCCATGGGCGGCTGGTTCCGCAAGATCGGCCCCGGCCTCTACGAGATCGTGCCCCATACGGGCCGCTCCCCCAGACGCAGCTGACCCCGGGGGCGCTGCCCCCGGGGCCGCCGGCCGTGGTCCCGGTGTGCCGGGCGGCTACTTCCGCATGATCTCCGGTTCCTGGCGGCGCAGCAGGGCCAGGACGGCGAGGCCCAGCGCCGCCGAGAGGGCGACCAGCATCAGCATGCAGCGCAGCCAGGTGGAGCGGTCGGGCCGGAACAGCGGGTCGGCGGTGATCCTGGTCGGGAAGACCGTGTGCAGGTCGATGGTCTGGGCCATCGCGGCCAGGCCCCAGCGGGACGGCACCACCCAGGCGAACTGCTCCAGGCCGGGCACCCCGTGCAGCCGCAGCATGGCGCCGGCGAACACGATCTGCACCACCGAGAGCAGCACCAGCATCGGCATGGTGGCCTCCTCCTTGCGGACCAGCGCGGAGACCAGCAGGCCGAGCATCATGGCGGTGAACGAGAGCATGGCGACGGCGATGATCAGCTCGGCCAGCGGCGGCATCATCACCCCGATCTCCACCTCCTGTCCGGTCGGCAGGGTCGGAGCAAGGTCGACGCCTGCCAGCCCGACCGTGGTCAGTACGGCCGCCTGCACCACCGTGACCGTGCCGAGCACCACCACCTTGGAGACCAGGTAGGCCGATCTGGACAGGCCGACCACCCGTTCGCGCTGGTAGATCGGCCGTTCCTTGACCACCTCGCGGACCGCGTTGGCCGAGCCGGTGAGCAGGCCGCCGATACAGAGCGTGAGCAGGACGTTGACCGCGTTCTCCGAGGAGATCGCCGTACCGGCCATCGCCCTGGCCATCACGCCGATGACGAACGGGAGGGCGATCATCACGGTGAGGAAGAGCCGGTCGGCGGCCAGCACGGCGGTGTACCGGCGGACCAGCGTGGACAGCTGGGAGAACCAGCCCTGCGGCTTCTCCGGACCGATCGGGCTCCCGCCGGGCCGCCCGCCGCGGCCCGCGCCCCGGCCCGGCGCGGCCCCGGAGCCGGGGTGGACCGCCGGGGCCCCGGGCTGGACGGCCGGCGCCGCCCCGGCGGCCACGTACCGCTGGTACTGCGGGGACTCCCGGAACCGGCGCTGCCAGCCGTCGTGGTCCTCGTTCTCGAAGGCCTCGAACGCCTCCGGCCATTCGGTGAAGCCGAAGAACGGCAGCGCCTCGTCGGGCGGGCCGTAGTAGGCGGTCCGGCCGCCGGGGGCCAGCACCAGCAGCCGGTCGCAGACGTTCAGGCTGAGCACGCTGTGGGTGACCACCACCACCGTGCGGCCGTCGTCGGCGAGGCCGCGCAGCATCTGCATCACCGAGCGCTCCATGCCCGGGTCCAGCCCCGAGGTCGGCTCGTCGAGGAACAGCAGCGACGGCTTGGTGAGCAGTTCCAGGGCGACGCTGACGCGTTTGCGCTGGCCGCCGGAGAGGCTGGAGATCACCAGGTCGGCGCGGGCGTCCAGGCCGAGCTCGCGGATCACCTCGGTGACCCGGGCCTCCCGCTCGTGCTTGGCGGTGTCGCCGGGGAAGCGTAATTCGGCCGCGTAGGAGAGCGCGCGGCGCACGGTCAACTGGGTGTGCAGGATGTCGTCCTGCGGCACCAGGCCGATCCGGCGGCGCAGTTCGGCGTAGTCGCGGTAGAGGTCGCGTCCGTCGTAGAGGACGGTGCCCTCGTCGGCGGGGCGCAGCCCGGTGAGCGCGTTGAGCAGGGTGGACTTGCCGGCGCCGCTGGGGCCGGCCACGGCGAGCAGCGCCCGCTCGGGGAGCGGGAAGCCGACGCCGTCCAGCAGCACCCGCCGGTCCGGGCCGACCCGGACCACCAGGTCCTGGACGTCGAGCGAGATCTCGCCGGTGTCGGTGTACTCGACCAGTTCGTCGCCGGAGAGGCAGAGTGCGGAGTGGCCGATGCCGATGATGTCGGCCGGGCCGACCCTGGCCCGCAGCACCGGGCCGCCGTTGACGTAGGTGCCGTTGTGGCTGTCCAGGTCGACGATCTCGTGGCCGCCGTCCGGCCGGGTGCGCAGCTCGGCGTGGTGGCGGGAGACCCCGAGGTCGTCGAGGACGAGGTCGTTGTCGCGGGCCCGTCCGATCCGTACCGTCCGGCCGGGCAGCCGCAGCACGGAGCTCGGGCGCCGGAACACGCTGGAGGACTGCGGGGTGATCAGCGAGGTCCGCTCGCCGGCGGCCGGTGCGGGCAGGTCGGCGAGGGTGGCGACCGGGCCGTCGGCCGGATCGCCGAACCGCAGGCGGCTGCCGGGGCCGACGTCCTCGTGCTGGATCCGGCGACCGCCGGAGAAGGTGCCGTTGGTGCTGCCGACGTCCTCCAGCAGCCAGTGGTCGACGGTGGCGCGCAGCACGGCGTGGTGCCAGGACACCCGGGGGTCGTCGAGGACGATCTCGCTCGTCGGGTCGCGGCCGACGTGGTAGGCCCGGCGCGGATCGATCAGCTGCGAGTCCGTGTCGGTGACGAGAACCAGGGGCGGCGCGGTGGGCGCGCCGGTGCGCTCTCCCATGGTTCGGATTCTAGGGCCGACCGGCAGGAGGCATCACTCGAGCGGCGGGTGGCGGGGCTGGTGGCCCCGTGGTAGCGCGGGGTCGCGCGTTGGACGTCGCGGTTCAGGCGCCGCACACGGCCGTCCTGGACGCCCTGGCGCGGCGGGCGGCCGAGGCCGGACCGCGGTTCCGGTAGGAGACCGGACCGCGTGTTCGCCGCCCTCGACCCGGCCGAACTCCCCCGGCTGGCCGAAGTCGCCGACCGCTGGGCTCCGTTGACCGCCGAGGACACCTAGCGCGCGGGCCTGCGCGCCCTGGTCGACGGCCTCCTCACCGCCGCCTGAGGCACCTGGCGCGTGCGCCGGGATCAGTCCAGGTCGTCGAGGGCCGCTTGGACGGCGCCGTGGAAGGTCGGGTAGGCGTGGATCATCGACCGCAGCCGGGTCACCGGCACGGCGGCGTCCACGGCGATCAGCAGGCCGTACAGCACCTCGCCGCCCGTCGGGCCGACCGCGGTGGCGCCGACCAGGACGCCGCGTTCGGCGTCGGCGACCAGTTTCACCAGGCCGGCGTTGCCGCGCTTGTGGATCCAGCCGCGGGCCGAGGAGGGCAGCTCGGCCGTGCCGGTCCGGACGGTCAACCCCCGTTCCACCGCCTCCCGTTCGGTCAGGCCCACCGCGCCCACCTCCGGGTCGGTGAAGGTGACCCGGGGGACGGCCCGGTCGCCGTCGGTCGGCGGGTCCTCGCCGAGGATGTCCCGCACGGCCGACTCGGCCTGGTGGAGGGCGACATGGGTGAAGGCGCCGCGGCCGGTCAGGTCGCCGACGGCCCACAGGCCGGGGGCGGCCCGCATCCGGCCGTCCACGGCGACCGCGTCGGCCTCCGGGTCGAGTCCGACCGACTCCAGCCCCAGGCCGGTGAGGTCGGGGCGACGGCCGGTGGCGACCAGCAACTGCTCGGCGTACAGCACCTCGCCGCTGTCCAGGGTCACCTCGAAGCCGCCCGGCCGGTGCCCGACCGAGAAGGCCGTCCGGCCCGGCCGGACCGTCGTCCCCTCGCCCTCCAGGACCTCGGCCAGCACCCGTCCCGCCTCGGGCTCCTCGGCGGGCAGCAGGTGGCCGGCGGCCTCCACCACGGTGACGGAGGTGCCGAACCGGCCGAACACCTGGGCGAGTTCGAGGCCGATCGCGCCACCGCCGAGGACGATCAGCGACTGCGGCAGGCGGCGCGCTGCCACGGCCTGGCGGTGCGTCCAGTACGGCAAGCCGTCCAGGCCCGGCACCTCGGGGACGAACGGCTTCGCACCCGTCGCCAGCACCACCGCGCGGCGGGCCGTCAGCAGCTGGCCGTCCACCGCCACCCGGCCGGGACCGGCCAGCCGGCCGCGCCCGCGGACCAGGTGGCCGCCGCGGTCGGTGAAGCGGTCGGCGGCCGCCCTGTCGTCCCAGTCGTCGGTGGCCTCCTCGCGGATCCGGGCCGCGACGGGCGCCCAGTCGGCCGTCACCTCGGCCTTGCCGCCCATCCCGGGCAGCCGCCGCGCCTCGGCGAGGAGCCCGGCCGCGCGGACCATCATCTTGCTCGGCACACACGCCCAGTACGGGCACTCGCCGCCGACCAGCTCGGCCTCCACGCCGGCCACCTCCAGGCCGGCGCCGGCCAGCCGGTTGGCGAGGTGCTCGCCACCCGGGCCCATGCCGACCACCACCACATCGACGAGGCGTTCCACCACGGATCTCCTTTCGGACGACGTGACGACGTACGGACTCCCTCAGTCCGGCGGCTCCGGCGGCCGGGGGTCCTCCTCCGGCCGGTCCGGGCCGGGGGCGGGCTCGGACGGGACGGGGATGTCCGGCTCGGGCGGCTGCGGCCGGCCCGGGGGCGCGGGCGGATCCGGGGGCACCGGACGCCCGGGGGGCTCGGTCGGTTCGGGTGGGGCCGGCGGTTCGGGCGGCGCCGGCGGGACCGGTGGGAAGGGGGAGACATCGGGATCCGGTGGCACGGGAACGGTGCCCATCGTCCTGCTCCTCTCGGCGAAACGGCGATCGGCTCGTCCGGTCTCCCGTCGCGCGTACCCGTCCGCCCGCACGGCAATCCGCTCGGCACGGGCGGACCGGCCCCCTTCGGCCCGTCCCGGACCTGTCCGCCTGACCCGGTTCCGCCCCAGCCCGAGCCCGGCCCGGCCGCAGGCGCGCCCGAGGGCCCGCACCGCCTCGCCGACGGCCCCCAGCCGGTGCGCGGCCCACTGCTGGGCGCTGCGGGCGTGGGAACGGCGGTCGAAGCGGCCGTGGGCACCGTGGTCCCGGCAGACGTCCACCGGGCGGAACAGGTTGTCCGGGTCGCGGACGCCGCGGCGCTCCCCGCTCTGCTGCGAGGAGAAGCCGGTCCGCGCCAGGTAGCGGTCCAGCAGACCCGGCCCGACCGCGTTCACCGGCAGGGTCGCCATCGTGCTGCCGCCGACCCGGTACTCCCGCCGCGCGGGGTGGTCGGCCGCGTACAGCACGGCGCGGGCGGCGACCTCGGGCTGGTAGATCGGCGGCACCGGCTGCGGAGGGCGCCGTCAAACGGACCCTCCCCGCCGTGCGTGCGGGCCGGCGGGGCGGTCGTGGCGTCGGAGTCGTAGCGTCGGAGGTGGGCCACGGCCGGGCCGGCGCCGAGGATGCGCGGCGAGCGACCGCGGAGAGCGCAGAGAGGTGGGACGTCCCATGCCGGCTGCCGCGTTGTTCGACGTCGACGGAACGCTGCTCGACACCAACTACCTGCACACCATCGCGTGGGCGGAGGCCCTCGCGCAGTTCGGTCACACCCCGCCGATGGCCCGCATCCACGGGTCGATCGGCATGGGCGGCGACCACCTGCTCGACCACGTCCTCGGCGACGACCGGGACCGCGGCCAGGACGAGGAGATCAGCGCCGCCCACCAGGTGCTGTTCGCCCGGCTGTGGCCCAACCTCCGGGCCTTCGCCTCGGCCGCGGAGCTGCTGCGGCAGGTGAGGGACCGGGGCTGGCGGGTCGTGCTGGCCTCCTCCGCCTCGGCCCGGGACCTCGCGGTGATGCGGCGTGTCCTGGACGCCGAGGACGCGATCGACGACGCCACCGGCGCGGACGACGTGGACGCCACCAAGCCCGCGCCGGACCTGGTCGAGGCCGCGCTCGCCAAGGCCGGGGCGGAGCCCGGGGAGGCGGTGTTCATCGGGGACACGCTGTGGGACGTGGAGGCGGCCGTGCGCTCGCACGTACGGTGCGTGGCGGTGCTGTCCGGGGGCTTCGGGGAGCGGGCGCTGCGGGCGGCGGGGGCGCTGGAGGTGCACGCGGACGTGGGGGAGCTGCTGGCGCGGCTGGACACGAGCGTGCTGGGGCGGCCGTAGGGGTCGACAGGACGACGCGTCCGGTCAGAGTTCTTCCATCCGGATGGCCTCGCGCAGGGCGCGTTGGGCGTCGCCGTCCATACCCGGGTGCTGTTCGAGGAGGGCGGCGGCGATGGCGTCGAGCTTGCGCTGGATGGCGTGTTCGGCGCGGCGTTCGGCGTTCTTCAGCAGGGCGAGCAGCAGCAGGGTGACCGCGGTCATCGTGTCGCCGACCAGGAGCTGCCACTCCGGGGACAGCCCGGCCGCGTGGACCCCCGCCGGACTCGCCCTCGACCTGCTCTCCGCCCTCCTCGCCTGTGCCCTCGCCCTCACCTCCGTCCGCCGCCCCACCCCGACCCACGGCCCCGCCCTCCGCCGCCTCCGCCACCTCCACTCCGGCCACCTCGGCGACTACCTCGCCTGGCTGGCCCTCGGCATCGCCGCCCTCACCGCCCAGCGCTGAGCGCAATGGCAGCGGAGCTACCGGACTCGGACGATGCTCTTCCCTCGCGTGGCGCCGTTCGCGAGGTCCGCGATCGCGGTCCCTGCATCGGCGAGCTCGTGTTCGGCGGTGATGTCGATGCGGACCGAGTGGTCGGCCACCAGCGCGAGGGCGCGGGCAGCGCCGGCGGCGAGCGTGTCCGGGGCAGTACGGCTCAGCAGGCTGCTGTTGTAGGTCAGCAGCGACTGGCCGCTGGTCAGGAGGTCGTCGGCTGAGACGGTGGCGGGGCCGGAGGCGGCGATGTTGCCGTAGACGGCGAGTCGGCCGTGCGGGGCCAGGTGCGCCAGGTTGGCCGACCGGGTCGCGCCACCGACCGGATCCAGGATGACGTCGAAGGTCTCGCCGTCGAGATCGTCGGGGAAGTCGCTGCGGGTCAGGACCTCGTGGAAGCCGAAGCGACGGGCGTAGTCCGCTCGGTCCTCGGTCCCGGTGACGCCCACGATGCGGCGTGCCCCGGCAGCGGCGGCGTACTGGGCCGCCATGGTGCCGACTCCCCCGGACGCCGCGTGGATCAGCACGCTCTCCCCGGGCGCGGTCCGGGTGACCGTGTTGATCAGCTCGTAGGCGGTCGGGGTGGTCCAGCCGAATGCTGCCGCCGTACGGGGGTCGAGGTTCTCCGCGCGGACGGCCAGCACGGCCGGCGCGAGCACGACCTCGGCGTAGCCGCCGCCGGTGACCAGCGCGGCGACCTGTTCGCCGAGCCGGTTCCCGTCCACGCCTGCCCCGACCGCGACGATCCGACCGGAGGCTTCGAAGCCGGGCACGAACGGCCGGGGGACGGGGAAGTGGCCGTCGCGCACCAGCACATCACCCCACTGGACGCCTGCGTAGGCGACTCGGACCGCCACCTGGCCGGGCCCCGGATCGGGCTTCGTGGTCTCGGTGAGCCGGAATCGGTTGTCGGTACCCAGCACAACAGCCTTCATCGAGTTTCAACCTTCTGTGTCGACTCAGTAACCTGACACTGAAGGACGCTAATGAGTCTCAGGTAGTTGAGTCAAGTCATGGAGTTGAGACATGGGTGAGACGCCCGTCGAGGAGTACCTGTGCACCCGCATCCGCCGCGCCGAACAGGCCCTGATGGCCCATCACGAGGCGGTGCTGCGCGGCTACGGACTGACCATGACGCAGTACACCGTGCTGCTCGCCCTCTCCCGCGGCGACGGCCAGTCCGGGGCCCAACTCGCCCGTGCCTGCGGCGTCTCCCAGCAGAGCATGGCCACCGTCCTGAACGGCATGCAGGCCAAGGGCCTCATCACCCGCTCGGCCTCCGCCACCCACGCCAAGGTCATGATCGCCGCCCCCACCGGGGCCGGCCGCGACCTGCTGGACCGCGCCTACGACGAGGTCATCGTGCTGGAACGCGCCCTGACCGACCGCTTCAGCCCCGACGAACACCAGCAGTTCTGCGCATTCCTCGACCGCGCCACCGCCACCCTCACCGAACAGACACCCACACCCCCCGCGCGCTGACCGGACCCGCGGACGCGACCGTGGGCCGGCGGCACATGCCGATCCGACCACAGGCCGCCGCGGCAGAGAGCGGTGCAGGGCACTGCGACGGTGCCAGAACCCGTCAGGCGCCACGCGCGCCCCTGCCGTCGGTGGCGCCGGCGTCGGCGTCGCCGTCGGCGTCGGCGTCGGCGTCGGCGTCGGCGTCGGCGGGCCAGGTGCGGGTGTCACGGGGCTCGACGTACGGCTCCTCGGCGGGCGACAGGCCGGCGCGCTGGGCCTGTTCGCGGGCGAGTTCGGCGTCGAGTTCGAGGCCGAGCAGGATGGCGAGGTTGGTGAGCCACAGCCACACCAGGAAGACGATGACGCCGGCGAGGGTGCCGTAGGTCTTGTTGTAGGAGCCGAAGTTGGCGACGTACGCGGCGAATCCGGCGGACAGGGCGAGCCACAGCACGACGGCGAGTGCGCTGCCCGGGGTGATCCACCGCAGGCCCCGTCCGCGGACGTTCGGAGCGGCCCAGTACAGCAGGGCGATCATCAAGGTGACCAGGACGATGAGGACCGGCCACTTCGCGATGCCCCACACCGTGACCGCGGTGTCGCCGAGGCCGAGCACGTCGCCGGCCTTCTGCGCGACCTGCCCGGTGAAGACGACGATGACCGCGCAGAGGACCAGCAGCAGCATGGTGAGCAGGGTGAGGCCGATCCGCAGCGGCGTGGTCTTCCACATCGGCCGGCCTTCGCGGATGTCGTAGACGGCGTTGCCGGCACGGATGAACGCGCCGATGTAGCCGGAGGCGGACCAGAGGGCTCCGGCCAGGCCGAGGATGGCGATGACCCCGCCGGTGGCGCGGCTCGCCTGGAGCTGGGTGATCGCGCTGTGCAGGATGTCGCGGACCGCACCGGGCGCGAGGGCTTGGACGTTGTTCAGCACCGTGTTCGTGGCGTCGGTGCCGGTCAGTCCGAGGACGGAGACGAGGACCAGCAGGGCGGGGAAGATCGCCAGGACGCCGTAGTAGGTCAGGGCCGCGGCCCGGTCCGGCAGCTCGTCGGCGAGGAACTCCCGGCCGGTGCGTTTGAGGACCGCGATCCAGCCGCGTTTGGGAATGTCGGTCGGTCCCTTGGGTCCGCCGTTGGAGCGGGCGGCCTCCACATCGGCTCGGCCGCCGGTCGGATGGGCTTCGCGCATCGATGCCATGGGCTGGCGTGTGCCCCTTCGCGGCCCGGCGTATCCCGCATCCGGCGTCGCCGGATCGCAGAAGAGTCGGCCAGGCGCTCGTGAGGGCCTCTGCGGCGCGATGGTCAGGGAAGGAGTGGCCGGTCCCTGGGGCGCAGTTGTCGAGGAACCGCGTGGCGATGGTGGTCGGGCTCCACGTCGCGAGGGTGTCGTGGGCGGCGTCGCGGAGGCGTCGCCGATCGCGTCCACCGCAGCGGATGCCGGAGCCCGGCGGACGCGGAGGTGTGCACGGGTTTGCCGCCGGGCACCCCGGGCAGCCGATGAACGGTGCCAGGCTGAGTGCGCCCCGGTGGAGACCGGCGGAGTGCCCGGCACCTGCCCAGGGACCGCGGGCACGGTCGTCCCGCTCCGCTGCCGGCCGGTCCCGCCGGCTGCCTGTGGGAGGAGCTCCGAGCCGTGGAAGCGTTCGAGAAGTTCGTCGCTCTGCTGGACTACCCCGTGTTCGTGGTCACCGCGGCCGCGGAGGGCGAGCGGGCGGGTTGCCTGGTGGGTTTCGCCGGACAGTGCTCGATCGATCCGCCACGGTTCGTCGTGTGGCTCTCGAAGGCGAACCACACGTACGGGGTCGCCTGCCGGGCCAGGTTCCTGGCCGTCCACCTCCTGCCGCGCGACCACCGGCTGGCGGAGCTGTTCGGCGGGGCCACCGGCGACGAGGTGGACAAGTTCCGCGAGGTCGCCTGGTTCGCCGGGCCCGACGGGGTGCCGGTCATCACCGACGTCCCCGGCTGGTTCACCGGCCGGGTGATCGACCACGCCGACTGGGGCGACCACACCGGCTTCCTCCTCGCCCCGGTCGCCGCCCGGGTGCCGGAAGCCGCCGATCCGGTGCTCTCCTTCAGCGACGTCCACGACATCGACGCCGGACACCCGGCGTGAGGTCCGCGACCTGGCCCTGGACGGGCACGCCAGGGGAGTCGGGCCAGGCCGCCAGCCGGGACCGGGATCGCCCTCCCGCCAGCCCGTCATCGCGGAGCAGGCCCGAACCAGGAGCGCGCGGCGCCCGACCGGCACAGCCACCCTCGACCGCCGTGGGTAGCCGCCCGGGGAACCCGGCTGAGCAGAGCGTGGGCGACTGGTCCACGTGCGCCCCGCAGGTCCCGGCAGTCGCCGTTGGCGGCGGCACGGCTCGGGCGAGGTCGACGGCGGCCACGCCCTGCAGGGTCCTCCGCTGTTCCGTGCGTGGTCGAGAGTCTCCTCGACGGCGTCCGCCTGGCGTTCGGGCGCGAGGTGGGCGAGATCGTCGGGCCACGTACCGGGCCGGAGCACCGTCACCAGCGCCGCTCCCTCGTCGGCGGCAGCCGGCCAACCCGGTGAGGCCGCGAGCGCCGGGTGCGGCTCCCACACCTGGCGGCCGCCGACGCCGGTGGCCCGGCACGCGGGCCTCCGGGTCGCACGCGCGGGGACGGTCGGGGCCGCCGCTCGGCAGGCCCGGCGCCTGACGGGTGTCATCAGGCGCCGGGCCGTTCGGAGGTTCGGGGCCATGCCGTGGCTACGCGCCGGCCGGGGTGTCGGTCTCCTCGTCCGCCTCGCCCTCCGGGCGTGGGGCCTGTTCGGCGACGGGGGTGCCGGCGCGGACGGTCTTGACGGTCGGGGTGGGGCTGTCGCGGTGGTCATCGGGGCGGGCGGGGCCGCTCCCGGCGTGGCCGTGGTGGTCGGAGTGCTGATCGGGGTGGTGGCCGGGTACGCCGCCGGCGCCGCCCTGGGGGACGTCGTCCATGGTCTCCTCCTGGCGGGGGCCGGCGCCGGCGCGGCGGCCGGTACCGGCCCCCGGTGCTGCGGTCAGGACTGGCCCGGGGTGATCCGGCCGCGCCAGCCGCCGCCCTCGACGCCCCGCTCCTCGATGAACGACTTGAAGCGCCGCAGATCGCCCTTGACCTGCCGGTCGACCATGCCCATCAGGTCGCCCGCCCGTTCGGCGAGGCCCCCCGGTTCGAACTCCATCGCCAGGCGGACCCTGGTGTGCCGGTCGTCCAGGCGCTCGAAGGTCACCACACCCATCTGGCTGACCTCGTCGTCGATGGTGCGCCAGGCGATCTTCTCGTCGGGAAGCTGGTCGACGATCTCGGTGTCGAACTCCCGTCGCACGCCCGCGACCTTGGTCTTCCAGTGGTTGTGCCGCTCGTCGATCTGGGTGACCTCCTCCACGCCCTCCATGAAGCGGGGGAAGTCCTCGAACTGCGTCCACTGGTTGTAGGCGGTGTGCAGCGGGACGTCGACCTCGACCGATTCCTGGACCATGCTCATGCGTGAACCTCCTCGGGTCGTCGGTGGGTCCTTCGGGACGAGCCGGTCCACCCGGCCCGTACGGCCGCTGCGCCTACCCCGTGCCGATCGCCCCACACACCGGTTTCCTGCGACCGCACCGCCGCACATGGCCGGCCCGGGATCGGGCAGACGACCCGTCGGCGGCCGTGTTCCCGCCGGGAGGAGACGTCCGATGAACGCCGTGGAACGTACCCTGCGCGGCCTCGACCGCTTCCAGCAGCGCCACACCGGGCCCGCCGTGGTGGTGGGCGTGGTCAAGAAGTTCGGCGACGACCGGGGCGGCCACCTGGCCGCGCTGATCACCTACTACGGGTTCGTCTCGCTGATCCCGTTGCTGCTCCTGCTGAGCACCGCGCTCGGCTTCGTCCTCCAGGACCATCCGGGCGTCCAGGACGCGGTGGTCGACTCGGCGCTCGCCGACTTCCCGGTGATCGGCGACCAGCTCCGCCAGAACATCCACTCCGTCGGCGGCAGCGGCCTCGCGCTGGCCGTCGCCCTGCTCGGCCTGCTCTACGGTGCGCTCGGCATCGCGCAGATCCTCCAGTTCGCGATGGCCCAGGTCTGGAACGTGCCCGAGGTGCGCCGGCCCGGCTACCTGCCGCGGCTGCTCCGCGGCCTGCTGCTGTTCTCGGTGCTCGGCACCGGCCTGCTGCTCGCCACCGGCGCCGCCGCCCTGGTCGGCACGACACTCGGCGGGGAAGCGGCCCGCGCCGGGGCGCTGCTGCTCTCGGCGGCCCTCAACATCGGCCTGTGCCTGGCCTGCTTCCGGATCCTCACGCCCAAGGACGTGCCCACCAAGGCGCTGCTGCCGGGCTGTTGGCTGGCCGGACCGCTGTTCGCGCTGCTGCAGACCTTCGGCGCCCTGCTGGTCACCCACCAGCTGCGGCACGCCTCGCAGATCTACGGCTTCTTCGCCACGGTGATCGGCCTGCTGTCCTGGCTGCTGCTGGCCGCCGCGATCACCGTCTACGCGGCGGAGACCAACGTGGTGCTGAAGCGGGGCCTGTGGCCGCGGAGCCTGCTGCAGCCGCCGCTCACCCACCCCGACCAGGAGGTCCTGGAGTCGCTGGCCCGGCAGGAGGAGCGCCGCCCGGAGCAGCGCGTGGACGTGGTCTTCACCGACGAGGACGCTCCCGCCGAGCCCGGCGACACCGGATCCGAGGGCCGCAAGGTGCCCTGAGCCCGGAGGAGCGTGCCGGGGCCCCGGCGGAGGTGCCCGCCGGGGCCCCGGCCGTCCGTGGGTACGGCTACGAACCGTCGGAGCGCCGCCCATGCCCGGAGGCGTTCTCGGAGTCCTCGGGGGCGTCCGTGACGGCGAAGGCGGGGTCGTCGGCCGCGGTCTTCTCCCGCTCGTCCGGCGGCGGCCCGCCCTCGCCCGTCATCCGCGACTCCGGGGTCTCCGTGGGCGGCCACTCGTCGGCGGTGGTGGCACGGTCCCTGTTCCTGGTGGTCATCACGTCTCCTCTCGGCAGTCTTGAACAGTGTTCCGGCGGGTCCCGGACGGTCACACCGGGCCCGGCCCGGCCGCTCGATCCCCGAAGCGCGCGTATCCCCCGGGGTCCCCGGGGAGAAACCGGGTGTGGATCCCGATGGCGTGGACGGCCGCTCCGGTGTCGAGGGTGTCGACGGTGTCTGCGGCGTCGCCGCCGTCCCCGACCCCGACTACGCGGTGTCCGCCGAGTTCTACGACCTGCTGCAGGCCGAGACCGACCGCCGCCAGGCCGCCCGCTGGTTCGCGGGGCCGGCGGGCCGGGCGCGGGCGGCGATCGTGGACCTCGGAGCGGGGACCGGGATCGTCACCGAGGTGCTGCTGGCGGCCTCCGCGGTGCCGGTGCACGCGGTCGAGCCGTCGGCGGCGATGCGGGTCGGGCTGCTGGGCCGGCTGGCCCGGCTCGGCGCGGAGGACCGGGCCCGGGTGACCGTCCACCCCGTCCGGGTCGAGTCGGCGGGGCTGTGCGGGGTGGCGGACCTGGTGGTGGCCTCGAACGTGCTCGCCTGCCTCGCCCCGCCCGACCGGCGGGCCGTGTGGCGGGCCGTCGCTTCCGCCCTGCTGCCCGGCGGGCTCCTGCTCTTCGACCCCCCGCCGACCGGTGTGCCGCCACCCGCGGAACGGGCGTGGGAGATCGGCCCGGTGCGGGTCGGCCCGGACCGGTACACCGCCACGGTCCGGCTGACCCCGGACGGCGGGGTGCTGCGCTCGACGTACACCTACCGGGTGGAGCGCGACGGGTGCCCGCTGCGCGAGGAGGCCGTGGAGTTCCGGCTCTGGCCCGCCCGGCCCGGGGAACTGGCCGAGGAGCTCGCCGCCGCGGGCCTGCGGCCGGTCCCGGCGCCCGCCGCCGGTCTGACGGCCGCCCGACGGTAGGGGGCAGGAATCAACCCGCCAGGGCCGGCAGGATCCGCTGCTGGTAGGCGTCGAAGAACACGTCCTGCTCGGGTCCGATCTGGCCGACGTACACCTGGTCGAACCCGGCCTGTGCGTAGGAGCGCACCGTGGCCAGGTGCTCGTCCGCGTCGTCGCCGCAGGTCACGGCGTCCGCGACCATCCTCCGGGTGACCAGCTCGCTGGCCTGCTCGAAGTGCGCGGGCGTGGGGAGCAGCTGGGCCAGTTCGCCGGGCAGCAGTTCGGTCGGCCAGAGCCGGTGGACGGTGTCCACGGCCTTGCCCCAGTCGGTGTTCCAGCAGACCTTGACGCCGCCGACCACGGGTTTCCCGGCCCCGCCGGCGTCCCGGAACGCCCGGACCAGCTCGCGGTCGGGGGTCATGGTGACGAACCCGTCGCCGATCTCCCCCGCGAGCCGCGCGGCGGCGGGCCCGAAGGCGGAGACGTACACGGCCGGGGGCCGCTCCGGCACGGTGTACAGCCGGGCGTTCTCCACCGTGTAGTGGCGGCCGCGGTGGCTGACCTCCCGGCCGGTGAACAGCTCGCGCATCACCTGGACGGCTTCGCGGAGCATCTCGGCGCGCTCGGCGAACGGCGGCCACCGGTCGCCGTGGACGTGCTCGTTCAGCGCCTCGCCGGTGCCCACGCCCAGGGTGAAGCGGCCGTCCAGCAGGACGGCCGAGGTGGCCGCGGCCTGCGCGGTGACCGCCGGGTGCAGGCGCACCGTGGGGCAGCTGACCAGGGTGGTGACGGGCAGGTCCACCACCTGGGAGAGCGCGCCGATCATCGACCAGACGAAGGGGCTGTTGCCCTGGGCCCCGTTCCACGGGTGGTAGTGGTCGGAGATCGCCAGCCGGGAGAACCCGGCCTCCCGGGCCCGCCTGGCCTGGTGGATCAGCTCGGCGGGGGTGAACTCCTCGCTGGACAGGAAGTAGCCGTACTCGGTCATGGGTGTGTGCCCTTCCACGCTCAGTGCGCTTCGCTCGCTCGGACGGGTGCCCTGTGACGGGCGGCTACCCGCTCCGTCCGCACGGACACGGGCGGACTCCGGAACGGCCCGGGTCGGCGGCCGTTTGCCCGCCGGGTGGGGGCGGGGCACGGTGGAGGGCGTGGACGACGCTGCCTTCGGCGCGGTGCTGGCCGACCTCCTGGAGCGCTCCCACCACACCGCGCCCGCCGAGCTGGCAGCGCTGGTGCGCGGAGCGGCGCAGGCGATCGGCCTGGACGACGCGGCGGTGTACCTCGCGGACGTCCAGCAGACGCACCTGGTCCCGTACCCGACGGACGGGCCGTCCACCGCCGAGGAGCCGACCCCCGAGGCGGCGCTGCGGATGGAGGGCACCTTCGCGGGCTGGGCGTACCGGACGGAGTCGCTGCGGCTGAGCACGGACGACGGGCTGGTGCTCTGGCTGCCGCTGATCGACGGCATCGAGCGGATCGGGGTGCTGCGGGTGACGGCCGCCGCGCTGGACGCGCCGACCATCGCCCGCTGCCGCACCCTCGCCTCGGTGACCGCGCTGATCGTGATCTCCAAGTCGTCCATCGGCGACACCGTCCCGCGGATGGTGCGGACCCGGCCGATGACCCTGCAGGCGGAGCTGGCCTGGGCGTTCATGCCGCCGCGGACGCTGGGCACCTCCGAGGTCACCTCCAGTGCGGTGCTGGAGCCCGCGTACGAGATCGGCGGGGACGCCTTCGACCACAGCCTGGACGCCCGGAACCTGCACCTGGCCGTGGTGGACGCGATGGGGCACGACGTCGCCTCCGGCCTGTCCTCGTCCCTGGCGCTGGCCGGGTACCGCTCCAGCCGGCGGCTCGGCGCCGGGCTGGCGGACATCGTCGACGCGGTGGACCGGGCGCTCGCCCGGTGGGTGCCGGACCGGCTGCTCACGGCGGTGTTCGCCACGCTCGACCTGGCCACCGGCCGGCTGAGCTGGGTGAACTGCGGCCATCCGGCCCCGCTGCTGATCCGCCGCCAGCACGTCGTCCCGGCGGCGCTCACCCGGCCCGCCCACCTGCCGCTCGGCCTCGGCCCGCTCTACCCGGCCCCGGCCCCGCACCTCCACCACGCCCAGCTCGAACCGGGTGACCGGATCCTGGTCCACACCGACGGCGTCACCGAGGGCCGGTCGCGGACGGGCGAGATGTTCGGCGAGCCGCGCCTGGTGGACACCGTGGTCCGGGCGACCGCGGCCGGGGAGCCGACCCCGGAGGCCCTCCACCGGCTCGTCCG
The DNA here is from genome assembly GCF_040571325.1 of Kitasatospora sp. HUAS MG31. Taxonomy (GTDB): domain Bacteria; phylum Actinomycetota; class Actinomycetes; order Streptomycetales; family Streptomycetaceae; genus Kitasatospora; species Kitasatospora camelliae. The sequence continues at coordinate 943,046 of NZ_CP159872.1, forward strand.
GACCATCCTGGACCACCAGAGCGGCCGGCTCACCGACGACGCCACCATCCTGCTGGCCGAGTGGCACCCCACCGGCGGCCGGAGCCAGCAGGGCATGTGACCTGGGGTTTGGTCCGCCCGGATCCGGCAAGAAGCCCGTCAGCCCGTCCCCGGGGCGGAGCCCGACAAGGCGTCCCGGACGGAGTCGACCGACTGTCCGGGACGGTCGGCGCGGCCCCTCACCAGCGAGGTGGCCCGTGTGAAGGACCGCCAGTGTGGCGGGACCCCGCCGGACCGGCCTGTGAGCCCGGGGCGGTCCTGCCCCGGGCTCACAGCCGGTTTTCCCCACCGGGCGGCGGGCACACGCGCAGTCCCCCGCGCCGACCGCGGTGACCCGCGGCTCCTCCGGGAGGAGACCATGACCACCCTCGCAACCGGCCCCGCCCCGGGGCGGACCCTCGCCCCGGCACCGCGGGCCGACCGGTACCGTCGCACCCTCCGGGGCCCGGTCAGAGTCGCCTCGGCACGCCCACGCGGGCACCGAGCGCGGCCTGACCAGCGGCGGCGTCCACGTCCGCAACGTCGCCCAGCCGGTCATCCGGCACGCCTTCGCCGTGTACGAGCTCAGCCCCTCGTCCGGAACATCGCCCGGCGGGGTTTGACCACGGGCCCCGGACGGGCAGACGCGGCCCCACACCGACCACGGCCACCCGAGGGGAACCGGCGCCATGATGACCAACGACCAGCACGGCCCGCGCGAGGACGACCGCGACGACCTCCTGGACGAACTGGCATACCAGCACCAGCAGGTCACCGTCCTGTTCAGCGAGATCGCCGGGACGCCGCTGGGCGACCCGCTGCGCAAGGAGCTGATCGAGCAGGTCGCGGAGCTGCTGTCGGGGCACCTCCTCGCCGAGGAGCGCCACCTCCACCCGCTCGCGGCCGCCCGGCTGCCCAACGGCGAAGCGGTCGCCGCACGCGGCCGGGCCGACCACGCGGCGATCGAGGGCCTGCTGGGCGAGCTGCTCCGGCTGTCGGCGACCTCTGCCGGGTTCGACCGGGTGGTGGCCCGGCTGGTCGAACACACCACCGGCCACATGTGGTCCGAGGAGGCGCAGCTGTTCCGGCCGCTGCGGGGGGCGGTGGCGCCCCGGGAGCTGGACCGGCTGGGCGAGGAGCTGCGGCGGACGGAGGCGCTGGCTCCGGACACGCCCCGGCGCCGGCCGCCGACCGTGCTGCCGCCGGACGACCTGCCGCCGCCCGAGCAGGGGCTGAGGGACCGGATCCGGGACTTCCTCACGCCCTGACGCTCGCGCCCTGACGCCGGTCATGCCCTGACGCCGGTCACCGGCAGCCGGACCGGTCACAGGCAGCCGGCGACCGGCTTCGGCGGGTAGACCGGGTACGCCCGTTCGCTCTCCGAGAGGGAGCGTTCGGCGGCCTCGGCGTGCTGGGCGTCGAGGAGTTCCGCCTGGTGGCGGGCCCGTTCCTCCAGCCGGTCGAGGCGGGCGCACATCCGGTCGTCGTCCGGCGCCACTCGGCGCAGCGCCCGCCAGAGCGCGAGCTTGCCCTGGACGCCGGAGCGCATCGCCTCCAGTTCCAGCACGTCGCTGAGCGGGGAGCGGTGGACGATCCGGCCGTTGAGCTTCACCCGCCCGACCCGCTCGGCGACCGCGCCGGCCACCATCCGGTGCCGGCGGGGCTGCACCCCGAGCGAGTTCATCAGCTGGACGAGGGTGTCGCGGTCCTCGGTGACCTCGCGGGCCAGCCGCCAGAGGTCGGGCGTGGTGGTCGGGTGGGTGCGGGCGATCCGCCGGGCCAGGGCCGCACCGCCGTACGCGGCGGCCAGGTGGTCGTTGAGGTACAGCTCCAGCAGGTGCTGCCGTTCGTGGTCGTGCCGGGCGTGGTCGTGCATGGCGTGCCTTCCTGCGGCCCCGCGCGCCGGGCGCCGGGCAGGGCGGTCCCCCGTCGTTGCGGCGCCTGCCCGGGGTGCGCTTCGTCCAACCACCGACGCCGACCGTGACGGTCCGTCGGTTTCTGCGGATTTCCGGCCCCGGCCTGCTCGGCGTGGCCGGCGAGCCCCTGCACCTGGTGTCCGGCCCGGGGGTGGCGGCCGTGGCGGGCCCGGTCCCCGGCGCGGCCTTCGACGAGCGGGCGCTGCGGGCCCACCTGGAGGACCCGGCCTGCTGGAGCGCAGCATCCGGGCCCACCACCACGTCATCGACCGGCTGCACGGCTCCGGGCCGGTCCTGCCACTGCGGTTCGCCACGCTGTTACCACGACGACCGCCGGGCCACCGCGATGCTGCGCGAGCGCCGTACGGACCTGCTCGCCGCCTGCGCGCGGGTCGCCGGACGGACCGAGTGGGGGTGAAGGCCTTCCTGGCGCCCCCGGGCGCCTCCCCCGACCACGGCGCGGTCCCTGCTCCGGAGGACCCGGGCCCCGACCGGCCCGGCACGGCCTACCTGCTGCGCCGGCGGGCCCAGCGGCACGAACGGGTGCGGGAGCTGGAGGACGCCTCCGAGGACGCCCAGCAGGCACCTCCTGCTGACCGACCGGGCCGTCGAGGCCGTCCAGCACCCCCCGCAGTCGGCCGAGGCGATCCGGCAGCCGATGCTGCTCAACGGCGCCTACCTGGCCGGGCGGACGGAGGCGGAGGCCGCGGCGTTCGCGGAGACGGTGGAGGCGCTCGCGGGGCGGTTCCCGCGCCCGCGGCTGGAACTCACCGGCCCCTGGCCGCCGTACTCCTTCGCCGAGCTGCCCGACCGGCCCGATCTCCCGGACCGCCCCGACCTCCCGGACCGGGGGTGAGGACGCGGTGTCCAGCGAACCCCCCGCCCCGCCGGCCGTGCTGCGCCAGGAGAACGTGGCCCTGGTCGACCTGCTCGACCGCCTGCCGGCCGGGGGCGTGGTGGTCGCCGGGGAGATCACCCTCTCGATCGCCGACGTCGACCTGGTACGGATCAGCCTGCGGGCGCTGATCGCCTCCGTCCGCACGGCGACAGGTCTCCGGGAGGCGGGCGAGTGGTGAACGGCGGCGCGCGACCCGAGGGCGGCGACCGGCGCGACCGGCGCGTGGCGATGGACCACGAGAGCGTCGGCCGCGACCTGGCCTGCCTGGTGCTCACGGTGGTGGAACCGATCCGCGAGCTGATGGAACGCCAGGCGCTGCGCCGGATCGATCAGGGCGACCTCGACGAGGAGCAGGCCGAGCGGATCGGCCTGACCCTGATGGCGCTGGGGGACCGCATGGACGAGCTCCGCGACCACTTCGGCCTCCCCCGAGGACCTCAACATCGACCTCGGCCCGCTGGGCCCGCTGCTGGCCCCCGAAGGCCCTGATTGAGGGGGCACCCTTCTCGAGCCCGATTAGGACTCCCGAAGCCGGGCAGACGCACACCCAGGGCCCGGTTACGAGGAGGAAGCATGAGCACCAGGAAGAAGATGGAGAACACCGCTCAGACGGCGAAGGGCAAACTCGAGGAGTCGACCGGCAAGGCCGTCGGCAACGAGCGCCTGACCGCCAAGGGCAAGGCCGACCAGATCAAGGGCGACGCCGCCCAGGCCGGCGAGAAGGTGAAGGACGCCTTCAAGCGGTGACCACCCCCCTCTCCACGACAAGCCGTCCGCCCCCGGCCTTCACGGCCGGGGGCGGATACGGATGATGCTTCGGCCCGCCCCTGACGTCCCGGACGCCCTGCCGAGCGCGTCCCGGACGCCCTGCCGAGCGGGGCGCTGCCGGCGCTCCCGGGAGGAGGCGACGACCGGTCAGCTCAGTAGGGCAGCGGGCGGCCTGACGGGGTACGGAGGTCGAGCGGAGGCCGGGACGTGGCCTCCTTGCTCGGACGCTTGACGATCTTGATCCTGATCATTGCTCTCACCTGCTGTCCTCATGCGCGGTAGAGCGCTTGCCCGATCGGCGGCTTCCTAGTCACTCACGTTCCGTCACCACGCCGTCGGGGAGCCGGAATCCGTGGAGCCGCCGGGCCTGACCTGGCGGGACAGGCCGACGTGCTGGAACCATGCCCCTCCCACCGGCATGTCATGCCCGCCCACGGCGGGTTTCGCGTTTGAAAGGTCCGGGATCGGCCAGCCGCGCCGTATGGACACCTTCACGCACACCGAATCCCCGTCCCGGTGGGTACGGCGCCTCCTGGACGCGCCGGCCGGCTGGAGGGTGCTGGACGCACCGGCGCGCCCGCTGCACGACCTGGCCGAGGCGGTGCCGTTCGGGCCCTACCGGGACGTCCTGCACGGCGTACCGCTCGGCCACCCGCTGCACCCGGTGCTGGTCCAGGTCCCGGTCGGCTGCTGGCTGTCCTCGGCCCTGCTCGACTGTGTGCCCGGCGGGCGCCGGGCCTCCGCCGTCCTGGTCGCGGCCGGCCTGGCCGGGGCCGTACCGGCCGCCGTGGCGGGCTGGGTGGACTGGGCGGAACTGGATCCGCCGCGGCGGCGCACCGGCCTGGTGCACGCCGCCGCCAACTCCACCGGGCTGGTGCTGTACGCGGCCTCGCTCTGGTCCCGGCTGCGCGGCCACGGGCTGCGCGGGAGCGCGCTCGGGATGGCCGGCCTGACCGCGGTCGCCGCCGGCGCGGCGCTCGGCGGACACCTCTCGTACCGTCAGGCGGCCGGTCCGCACCGGGCGTCCGCGACGCTGCGGCCGACCGTGCCGGAGTGGGCGGCGCTGGGCGCGGTGGAGGAGTTCCCGCCGGGCAAGCCGGTCCGGCGGGACGCGGGCGGGCTCTCCGTCGTGGTGGTCCGCGAGCAGGACGGCTTCCGGGTGCTCGCGGAGCAGTGCGGGCACCTGTCCGGGCCGCTGGCGGACGGGACGGTGGTGGACGGCTGCCTGCGCTGCCCCTGGCACGGCAGCGAGTTCCGGCTGCGGGACGGCGAGGTGATCCACGGCCCGGCGACCGCGCCGCAGCCGGTGTTCGAGACCCGGGTGCTCGCCGACCACCTGGAGGCGCGGCTCCCCGGCAGCTGACCCCACCCCCTCGGACGTCCGGGCGTGTGGGGTTCCCGGTGCCGGGCAGACGCACCGAAGCAAACCCCGTGCACCAGCTGAGGAGAGGGCCGTGACCGCGCGCAAGAAGGCCAAGCACACCGCCACCGTCGTCAAGGGCCGGGCCGAGGAGGCCCTCGGGAAGACCGTCGGCAACGAACGCCTCATCGCCAAGGGCAAGGCCGACCGGATCAAGGGCGATCTCGCCCAGGCCGGCCAGAAGGCCAAGGACGCCTTCAAGCACTGACCGCGTCCACCCGGCCGCCGCTGCCGGGCACGAGCCGGCCCGGCGCGCCGGGGGCGGACGCGCGGAGGAGCAGATGCGCATCGCGATCGTCGCGGGCCGGACCGGGCCCGCCGAGAGCCGGACCACCGCCCGGCTGACCGCACTGGCCGCCGCCCTGACCGGACTCGGCCACCGGGTGTCGGTCAGCACGCCGCTGCCGCGGCCGGGCGCCAGGCCGCGGCGGGCCGTTCCCGGACCGGTCGGACCGGGCGGACCAGGCAACCCGGAGGACCCGCTGCACGCGACCCCGGTCTTCGGCCGGGCCCTCGCGGAGGTCTGGCAGGACGACCCGCCCGACCTGGTCCACGCGGGCGGCCTGGACGGCGGACTCGCCGCGCTCGCCGCGACCCGGTCGCTGGCCGGGCGGCCACCGCTGGTGCTGGAGCGGGTCACCGAGCTGCCGGCCGCGCGCCGGACGGCCGCGACCTCCGGGGCGGCCGCCCGGCTGCGGCTGCTGGAGAGCCTGCTGGCCCGCGAGGGGGACCTGCTGCTGGCCCGCTCGTTCGCCGAGGCCCAGCTGCTGCGCCGGCTCGGGGCGGTCAGCCGGCGGGTCGCCGTGGTGCCGCCCGCGGTGGACACCGACCTCTTCCTCCCCCGCCCGTTCGAGTCGCCGCCGGGCCCGCCGCGACTGCTCAGCCTGGACGGCGGCCGCTCCCCGGAGGCCGTACCGCTGCTGACCGCCGCGCTGCAGCGGCTCCCCGGGGTGCTGATCACCATCGCGGGCGGACGGGCCGGCGGGTCCCGCGGACAGCTGCGCGGCCTGCCCGAGGTCCCGCACGACCGCGTACCCGAGCTGCTGGCCGGCACCGACCTGGTGGTGGCCGTGCCCTCCCCGGCGTCCAGCGGAGCGGCGGTGCTGGAGGCGATGGCCTGCTCGGTCCCGGTGGTGGCGGTGGACTCCCCCGCCGTCCAGGACCTGGTGGTGGACGGCGTCACCGGCGTCGTCGTCCCGCGCGGCCGCCCGGCCGCCCTGGCCCGGGCCGTCCGCGGCCTGCTCGGCGATCCCTCGCTGCGGCTGGCGATGGGCATCGCCGGAGCCGACCGGGCGCGGGCCCGGCACTCCTGGCCACGGGTGGCCGGGCAGCTGGACCGGCTCTACCCCACGCTCCACCCGGCCGGCTGACCACCCGGTCCGGGGCTCCAGGTGGTCCGCGATTCGCCCGCATGACGGGACGCGGACCGGGCAGGCGCCCGACCCGGATCGGCCGCGACGCGCCGGCCGACGTCGAACCGTCCTGGAGGAACCAGCTCCTCGCCCCCGGCACCGGGCTGGTCGACCGCGTCCGGGACTTCGTCACCGGCCACGGCGAGGACCGAGACCGGTCCGCGTCACGGGCCGCCGGAGCCACCCGCGTGGGTCCGGCGGCCGTGGGTTCCGAACCCGGTACGGCCGTCACTCCGCCAGCAGGTCGGTGAGGTCGTCGGCGTGCTCCTCCTCCTGCTCCAGGATCCACTCGATGAGCCGCCGGGTGGTGGGGTCGTGGTCGCCGAGCCAGCGGGCGATCTCCTGGTAGGTGGAGATGACGATCCGTTCGGCGAGCAGGTTGTGCTCCAGCATCGCTTTCAGGTCCCGGCCCGCCGGGGTGGTGTAGTCGGTGTGGGCGCGCCCGGCCAGCGTGGCCGGGTCGAAGTCGGGCTCACCGCCGAGCTGCGAGATCCGCCCGGCGGCCCGCAGCGCGTGCTGCATCTCCTCGGCGGCGTGCTCGGTGAACTCCGCCGCCACCTGGGCCCGGTCGATGCCGGTGGCGGAGATCGCGTGCCGGGTGTAGCGCAGCCAGCACACCACCTCGGTCGCCACCACGTCGTTGAGTACGGCGATCACCTTGGCGGTGTCCAGCCCGTACGTGTCGGTGACCGGTCCGTCGGCCATCTTCTTCCGCGCCTCGTCGCGGATCCGGGTCACATCGATGACGAAGTCGTCGGCCATGGGGACTCCCAACAGGGTGGTGGACGGATCCCGGCACGCCTTCCCCGGACGACCGCGCCCGCATGCCCCGACCGGGAACGTTCACCGGATCGCCGTACCCGCTCCCCCACGCCCGTCACTCCCGTCACTCCCGGCCGAGCAGCCGCTCCAGCGCCGCGTCGATGTCCAGGTGTTCGCCCTCGCTGCCGGGCGGCACCAGCAGGCGGCACTCGGTGAGGAAGACGTTCACGCTCTCCAGCGGGATGCTGACCACCACCGTCCCGGTGCCGGCCCCGAGGCGGACCAGTACCTCACCCGGCGGGCCGGGCGCCACCCGGACGTCCCCCTCGCCGCTGGGCTCGTTCCGCCCGTCGGCCAGCAGGTCGCGGCCGAAGTACCAGCACACCTCCGGGTCGCAGGTGCCGACCGCCAGGCACACCGAGTACGGCCGGCTGGTGTCGTACCGGAGTTCCGCGTAGATCAACTCGTCGGGGTACCGGCTGTCGAGCAGCCAGACGGCCGTGCACCTCACGGCGGACTCCGACATGAAACACCACTCCATCCGCGGCCGGCTACGGTGCGCACACCCTCCGTCACCCCCTGCCCCGCGCCGGGTCCCCGACACGGTACGTCCCCGGACCTCCACGAGTCCCGGCCGACTCCCGCCGCCCGTCCTCACAAACCGGGCAGTGCGAGGTCGGCCCAGACCGTCTTCCCGCCCGCGTTCGGGATGCTGCCCCAGTCGAGCGAGAGCCGGTCGACGATCACCAGCCCGTGACCGCCGACCCGGTCCGGCCGCAGCCCGCGGGCCGGGACCGGCCGGCCCGGGCCCGGATCGGTGACGGCGATCTGCAGCCGCGTCCCCTGCTGGTCCAGGTCCACCCGCAGGGCGCCGCCGCCGTGCCGCACCGCGTTGCCCAGCAGCTCGGCGACCACCAGCACCGCGTCGGTCTCCGTCACCGGCGAGTCCGTCAGCTCCCAGTCCTCCAGCGCCCGCCGGACGAACGCGACCCCCGCGCTCACGCAGGCCGCGGTGCCGGGCGGGTCGAAGACCAGCCGGCGGTGGTGCGAGGCCGTCATCGCGGCGGAAGGACCCATCACGGAACTCCGGAGGCATACCGGTCACAGAACGTCACCCCCACGTCTGCCCACGGCCCGCCGACCCATGCGGACGGGTTCCGGCCCCACGCGTCCCCGCCCTGGCGGTGGAGCTGCGATGAGTACGCGTACTCATGCGCGGCGGGGGCGACGGGTGCGAGGCTGCGCGGTGTGAAACGTGACGGCGGGATGTCGACGGCCCTGCACCTCGTCCTGGTCTGGGCGCTGATGTCGGCCGTGGTGCCGGCGCTGGGCTTCGCGCTGATGGTGGCGGGTTGGGGTGGCGGGACGGCCGCGGTGGTGCCGGTCTTCCTGGTGGGTGTGCCGCTGACGGTGGGCCTGCTGGCCTCGATACCCGTGACCACGTTCGTGCCGTTGCGCCGCTCCACGCCGCGACGGCTTGGCTGGGCGGTCCTGGTCTTCGCCCTGGGAACGCTCGGCGTCCTGGCGGGCGTGGCCGCCTACGCCGGGGGCGTCGACCTGGGGAGCGCCGGCGTCCGGATCGCGCTGACGGGCACACCGTACGCCGTGGCCGCGGCGTTCCTCGTCCCGAGCCGGAGGGTGTGGCTGGGAGCACTGACCGTCCTGGTCGCCGGGGTGGCGTACGGGGGCTATGTGGGCCCGGCGCAGGCGGAGCAGCGCCGGCACGAGGGGGAGGTCGCGCGGTACCGGGAGCGTCCGGAGCTGCTGGTCCTGGTCGACACGCCGCCGCGGATGGCGATGGGCCGGGCGGAGGTCGGCCCGGCCGCCTTCGAGGTCGAGTACCACCTCCTCCCGCAGCGGGAGGTGGAGGAGTCCGGGTACGTGGGCCTCATGGTGCGGGTTCCGCTCACGCCGGCGCCCCAGTGCCCGGTGCTCCTGGAGGACGTCACCTGCACCGTGGACGCGCACGGCGACGTGGTCACGGTCGTCGAGTACCCCGGCGGCAACCGCACGGTCACCGTCACCCGCCGGCACGGCGACGCGGAGGTCTCGGTGGCCAGCCCGACCGTCGACGAGGCGGGGCTGCGGCGGCTCCTGGACACGCTGCACCCGGTGTCGGACGCGGAGTTGGCGACGCTGATGCGGGAGAAGACGATCACTCACCGGAACTGAGCCCGCCTGGAAGGCCGACCGCGCCCCGGGTCAGTGGTGTGGCGGGGGGAGCCGGCGACGGCCCTGGCCGGCGGCGAGGCGGCGGTGGATGACCATCAGGTCGAGGGCCGCGATGCCGGCGAAGCCGGTGCAGACGGCGGCGAAGACCACGTAGGTGTCCTGGTTGGGGGCGGGGCCCGGTCCGGCGAGGGCGGCGAGGACCGCGAACAGCGCCGTCCCGCACAGGAACAGCACCAGGAACACCAGCGAGAGCAGCCGCCGCAGCTCCAGGTCGGACCGGGCGTTGGCCGGTTCCGTGCCCCGGCGGTCCGTCCGCCACTCCGGTACGGGCCCCTGGCCGTCGTCGAAGCCGGACGTCCCGCCGGGGCCGTCCGGCGGCACCCCCGAACCGCGTCGCTTGTTCATGGCGCACCTCCCTCCCCCACTCTTGCGCTTGCCCGCCCACGGCCCCCTTCACGCCGCGTTTCACGCCCCGTCGCGAACCTCCTCCGGCCCGCCCTGTGGCCGGTGGCGAGCCGGGCCGCACAGGCGCGCGCCGCCGGGCGTGGGCGCCGCGATTCCGGACAGACGCCGGGTATGACCACTGCACACGAGGAGATCGAGCGGAAGTACGAAGGCTCCCTCTCGCAGCCGCTGGCGCCCGACGGCCTGCCGCGGGTCACCCGGGTCGTCCCCGGCGGGACGGAGCACCTGGACGCGGTCTACTACGACACCGTGGACCTGCGCCTGCTGCGCGGCGGGATCACGCTGCGCCGCCGCAGCGGCGGCCAGGACGCGGGCTGGCACCTCAAGACACCGGGCGCCGAGGACAGCCGGACCGAGACCCGGCTGCCGCTGGACGTCCAGGACGGCCGGCGGCCGCCCGAGGAGATGGTGCGGCTCACCCGGGGTGCGGCCCGCGGCCGGCCGCTCTCGCCGGTGGCCCACCTGCGGACCACCCGCGAGCGCACGGTGCTGGAGGGCGGGGACGGCCGGGTGCTGGCCGAGCTGGTCCGGGACGAGGTCATCGCCCATCCCCTGGCACCGGGCACGTTCGAGGCCGACGGCGCGGCCGCCGACGCCTGGGTGGAGACCGAGGTGGAGCTGGTCGACGGGCCCCGGGAGCTGCTGGACGCGGTGGAGCACCGGCTGGGCGAACTGGGTCTGCGCCGGGCCGCCGACCGTTCCAAGCTCCAGCGGGCGCTCGGCGGCCGGTTGGACGGGCTCCCCGCGGAGGCGGCCGCCGAACCGGCCGAGGGCTCGGTGGGCGCGGCTCTCACCGCGTACCTGCGGGAGCAGGCGGCGGCGCTGCGGGAGCTGGATCCGGCCGTCCGCCTGGACCGGCCGGACTCGGTGCACCGGATGCGCGTCCACATCCGGCGGCTGCGCAGCGCCCTGGCCGCCCACCGCCGGGTGGTGGATCGTTCGGTGACCGAGCCGCTGAGCCGGGAGCTGCGCTGGTTCGGGCGGGTGCTCGGCCGGGCCCGGGACGCCGAGGTGCTCGGCGAGCGGCTCGGCACGCAGGCCGCCGCCCTGCCCGCGGCGGGGCGGCCCGACGAGGTGGGCGCCCGGATCGCCGAGTGGTTCGGCGGGCACTACGCGTACGCCCACCGCGCGGCCGTGCACGTCATGGAGAACGAGCGCTACTTCGCGCTGCTGGACGCCGTGGAGGAGCTGGCCGCCCGTCCGCCGCTCACCGAGCGGGCCGGGCGCGGCAAGCCGGAGGCGAGGAAGGCGCTGAAGAAGCAGCAACGGCGGGCCGTCCGCCAGCTCGGTGCCGCCCTCGACCTCCCGCCGGGAACCGACCGGGACGCCGCCCTGCACCGCGCCCGCAAGGCCGCCAAGCGCGCCCGCTACGCGGCCGAGGCCCTCCGTCCGGCCAAGCCGGGGCGCGCCGAGCGCCTGCGCAAGCGGATGAAGCGGATCCAGCAGCCGCTCGGCTCGCACCAGGACGGCGTGGTCGCCGAACCCGCGCTGCTCGAACTGGCCGCCGAGGCCCGGCGACACGGTGAGGACACCTTCGGCCACGGCCTGCTGTACGGGCGCCAGCGCGCCCACGAGGAGGAGCAGGTCGAGGATGCCGCCAAGGCGTGGCGGAAGGCGAAGGGCTGACCGGCGGCGGGCTGACCGGCCGTACGCCGGACCGTCCCGTGCGCCGGACCGTCAGCCGTCCTGCTCCACCTCGACCTCCGCCCACACGCGCTTGCCCGGCGCCTCGGGGGCGCTCGCCCAGCGGACGGCGAGGCGGTCCACGATCACCAGGCCGTAGCCGCCGATCCCGCCCCGGGGGTTCTCCAGCCGGGGCTGTTCATGGCTGCGGTCGGTCACGGCGATGCGGAGCAGCGAGCCCTTCCAGTCGAGATCCAGGCGCAGGGGGCCGCTGCTGTGCTGGACGGCGTTGCTGAGCAGCTCACGGGCGACCAGGACGACGTCGTCGTCGCTGTCGCGGACGGAAGTGAGGTTCCAGTCGGCGAGGGCGCGCCGGACGAAGATCGTGCCGCCGCGGAGCCACGAGGTCGAGCCGTTGATGTCGAAGTCGAGATGGCGGTGCCGGGTGACGCCGTCGGCGAGGGATTCCATGACCGGTCCCTGCGATTCTGCCGGAAGGCTGCCGAAAGGCTCTGGCCGGGACGTCTCCCCACCTCAGGCCGACCTACGCCACTCCGGCCCGGCGGGAACGATGCGACGTGCGGCGGCGCGCGGCCGCCGTTCGGGCCCGGTGGACGAGCGCCCAGGTCACCGCGTAGCCGGGTCCCTTGAGCGCCGCGGTGCCGAGGAGGGCCCGCCAGGGGTGGTCCGCCGTGCCCGGCGGGTGGCCGGCTCCGGTGGCCCGGTGCCGGCGACGGAACAGCGCGAGGGCCACGGCGGCGAGCAGCGTCCTGAGCGGCTTGAACAGCAACCAGATCACGATTCCTCCCTCGAACGGACGGCCGCGACGCGGCCTCCGGGGCGACGGACGGGGTCGACGCCGCGGTCTCCATGCGACCTCCGGCCGCAGGTCACGGCTATGGCTCGTTGGTGCGCCGGCCCGCGCGGGCGCCGGGGCGGGTCAGGACGGCGACCACCGGGTGGCGTTCCGCGACGGCGGCGACGCGGGCGACGCGGACCGGACGGGCCGGACGCGGACCCGCACCGGGCAGCAGCCGGGCGGCGAGGGTGAGGGCGCGGGTGGTGGTGGCCGGGGCCAGGCCGTACACCCGGGTGCCGAGCTTGGCGGCGGGGGTCAGGACCAGTTCGGGACGGCCGTGTTCGGCGGCGCGGACGACGGCCCGGGCGGCCCGGTGGGCGTTCATGGACAGCAGCGGCAGGGAGGCCGCGGCGGCGAACCAGGCGTACTCCTGCTCGGGCTGCCCGGCGAACTGCGCGGCGCGGTGCGAGCCGGTGCGCATCAGGCCGGGGAGCACGGTGGTGACGCTGATGCCGTCGGCGGCGAGTTCGGCGCGCAGCACGGCGGAGAGGCCGGTGAGAGCGAACTCGGCGGCCACGTACGGCGCCAGGTGCGGGGCCGGGATGCGGCCGCCGACCGAGGTGATGTTGACGATGGTGCCCCGGCCCGCGGCGCGCATGGCGGGCAGCACGGCGAGGGTCAGCCGCAGCGGGGCGGTGGTCATCAGGTCGAGCGCCCGGTCGAACTCGCGGGTGGTCAGCGAGCGCAGCGGGCCGACCTGGATCAGCCCGGCGTTGTTGACCAGCAGCTCCACGTCCGCGCCGAAGCGGTGGCGGACGGCGTCGGTGAGCAGGCGCGGGGCGTCGGGCCGGGTGAGGTCGCAGGCGGTGGCGGCGACCTCGCCCGATCCGACGCCGGCCAGGTGCTCCTCGGCCCGGACCAGTTCCTCCCGGTCCCGGGCGCAGATCATCACCCGGCAGCCGCGGGTGAGCAGTTCCTCCGCGATCAGCAGGCCCAGTCCGCGGGAGCCGCCGGTGACCAGGGCCGTGGCGCCGCGGAGGTGCTCGGGGCGGGCGTTCATGGCACTCCTCACACGGCCAGGGCGATGATCACGCCGATCAGCATCAGCGACACCGCCACGCAGAGCAGCACCACCAGCCAGGCCGGCCAGGTGCCCCAGGCGTGGCGCAGTTCGGGCGGCTCCGGCGTGGAGATGCCGGACACCCCGCCCTCGGCCGGCGGCGTGTCGCCGGGGAACGGGTTGCCGCGGGCGTCCACTCCGGCCGTTCCACGGGGTTCGGGGTCGGGTGAGGTCATGATCGTCTCCTCGCCTGGTCGCTCGGACGGCTGCGCCTACCCTCGGCCGGGGCCGGAAAACGGCGGCCGTACCTGCCCCCGCGGTCACCCTGTTCGAGGGGGACGGATGTCGAGGACGCGGTCCGCGCCGGACACCGCGAACAGCCGGGCGACGGGCGGCGGCACATGGGTCAGCTCCAGTCGGCTGCCGTGCTCGCGGGCGCGGCTGTCCGCGGCGAGGAGCGCGTTGAGTCCGCTGGAGTCGCAGAAGGTGACCTGGCCGAGGTCGACCTCGACGATGCCCACGTCCCGGGACGCCCAGGGCTGTTTCAGGGCGGCCTCCAGGTGGGGCACCGAGTAGTGGTCGATCTCGCCGGCGACCCGGATGACCGGACCGGCGGCCTGGGTGAGGACGACGACGCTGAGGTGTCCGATGCGCTCCACGGCCGGCTCACTCCCTCCAGGTCGGGGAGACGTCGTCCCCGGTGCGGTCCGGTTCCTCCACCGCGACCCGTACGGTCTCGACCCCGGCGTCGGCGGCGTCCGGCACGAGCATGCCGGCGTCGACGCCGGTGCGCAGGTAGGTGAGGACGTCCGCGGTGAGCCGTTCGCCGGGGAGGGCGGCGGGGATGCCGGGCGGGTAGGGCGTGAGCATCTCGGCGGCGATCCGGCCGGCCGCCTTGTCCACGGGCACCTGCTCCACCGTGCCGAAGAAGGCGTCCCGGGGCAGCATCACCTGCTCCAGGCGCAGGTCCGCTGGGTCGGGCACCAGGACGGGGGTGGTGGGCCCGAGGCCGGGGGCGACGTCGACGAGTTCGCGCACACCGTCGAGCAGGGCGGCCGTGGTCACCCGGTCGTCGGCGTGGGTGAGCTGGGCGCTGATCCGGCGGTGGTCGCACAGGTGCAGGGTGATCCGGTGGTGGGAGCGCAGCCAGTCGCCGGCGAGGTAGCCGCTGATCCGCAGCGCGGAGAGGTCGACCACGATCTGCAGCGGGTCGAGGTCGGCGGCCAGACCGGGCCCGCAGAAGTCCGCGCGGCCGTGGACGTGCAGGCCGGGCAGGGCGTCGATGCGGGCGCGGGTCTCCTCCGCGAGGGTCAGGGCGTCGTCGTAGAGGCGACGGCCGTCCTGGACCATCTGGCGCCGCCAGCCGTCCAGGGCGGCGTAGACCAACACGGACGGGCTGGTGGTGGCCAGCAGGTCGGCGCGCTGCTCCAGGACCGAGGGGTCGACCAGGTCGCCCTGGAGGTGGAAGACCGAGCTCTGTTCCAGCCCGGAGCCCATCTTGTGGACGGAGGTGACGCAGACGTCGGCACCGGCGTCCATGGCCCAGCGCGGCAGGTCGGGGTGGAACGGCAGGTGGGCGCCCCACGCCTCGTCGACGATCAGGGGCCGCCCGTACCGGTGGCAGACCTCGGCGACGGCCGCGAGGTCGGCGCACGTGCCGTACGGGGTGGGCGAGGTGACCAGCGCACCGCGGGCGTCGGGGTGGGCGCGGAAGGCGCGGTCGAACGCCTCGGGGGACGGCGGGTGGGCCAGGTTGAGGTCCGCGTCCCACTGGGGGTCGGCCCACAGGGGCCGGATGCCGGCGAGGATGAGCCCGGAGACCACGGCCTTGTGCGCGTCCCGGCCGACGACCAGGTGCTGGTGCGGTCCGGCGACCGCCAGCATGGCGGCCTTCACCGACAGCGAGCTGCCGCAGGTGGAGAAGAAGGTGTCCCCGGCCCCGACGGCCTCGGCCATCAGCCGCTGGGCGAGCTCGAGGATCCCGCGCGAGGCGGTGCGGTCGTCCAGGCCGCCGGTGGCCAGCACGTCCGCCCGGAACACGTCCCCGCCGAGGACCCTCAGCACACGGGGGTCCGTCCCACGGCCCTGCCGGTGGCCGGGTGGGGCGAACGCGGTCAGCGGGCTGTCGTGGAGCGCGGCGAGGGTGTCCAGTACGGGTGCCTGGGTCTGGTCCATGGCTGGGCGGCTGCCCGGCTGCCCGGCCCGGAAACGGGGAGCCGCGGGCCGGAGCCGATTCGTCCGGGCCCGGCCGGGTAGTCGCGGGAGAGGACGTGTACCCGGCGACCCGGACGACGAGGGAGCTGCCCGTCATGGACGCCGCGAAAACCGCCCGGCAGGTGGTGGAGGACTACGGACGGACCTACGCCGAGGAGGCGGGGATCCGGCTGCGGGCCGCGTAGCCGCCCGCCCGGCTCCCGTCCCCAGGAGCGAGCCCCATGTCCGACGACCGCCACCGCACCGGCCCCGGCCGCGACGAGACCCCGGAGGAGCGCGCCGACCGGCTCTGGAGCGAGATGCTGCAGGAGGTCCGGGTCTGCCAGACCGGCGCCCAGATCCTCTTCGGTTTCCTGCTCGCCGTGGTCTTCACCCCGCGCTTCCCCACCCTCCCCGAGTTCGACCGCGACCTGTACGTCGCCACGGTGGTGCTGGGCGCCGGCGCCACCGGCACCCTGATCGCGCCGGTCGCCTTCCACCGGTTCCTGTCCGGCCACGGGATGAAGCCGGAGCTGATCCGCGTGGCCGGCCGGCTGATCGCCGCCGGGATGGTGCTGCTCGCGCTCGCCATCACCTCCGCCCTGCTGCTCCTGCTGCGCACGGCCACCGGGAACTCCCCGGCGGCCTGGATCATCAGCGGAGCCGCGTTGCTCTGGTTCACCCTCTGTTGGCTGATCTGGCCGAGCGCGGTCCTCCGGCGCAACGGACGGCGCCGCGAGCGACGTCGCGACCGGCGCTGAGGCCGTGCGCGGGCCGTTTGCCTCCGCCCCGAGGGGCACGCGCGGGCCAGGAGACGGTTCCGAGCCGGAGGAGGCCGCCGATGCCCGGGGAGACGGAGTCCGACGACGCCGTGTACGGCTCGATCCTCCGCAGCCAGGACGCGTGGAACGCCGAGGGCGCCGGTGGCGACGAGGTCGGCGCGTTCCACCGGACCGTGCTGGAGCAGCACTCCGCCCGCATCCGGCGGTGCCACGACTACCTGAACCCGACTCGCCCTCCTGGACGACGACGGCCCGGGCGGGCAGGTGTAGCCGTCCGGTTTCGCCTACTGGCCCGGTACACCGTCACCGTTTCGTCTTCCGGGCTGTGCATAGCGTGATCCGTCGGGCAGGGTGGACCGCGGCGGCGCCCGGAAGCGCCTACGTGGGGAGCACTAACCCGGCCCGGCGGGCTGACCGGGGCAGCGGGACGTCGGCCCAGACGGTCTTGCCGGAGTCCGTGGGACGGAAGCCCCACCGCAGGCAGAGGCGGTCGACGATGAACAGGCCGTGGCCGTGGGCGGCCTCCGGGTGGTGCTCGCCCAGGACCGGCGGCAAGGGGTTCGCGTCGGTGACCCGGATCCTCAGCCGCTGCCCCTGGAGTTCGAGTTCCACCGACCGCACCCCGCCGCCGTGGTCCACCGCGTTCGCCAGGAGTTCCGCCGCGACCAGGACGGCGTCGGCGGCGGCCTCGGCCGGGGTGTCGAGCCGCCAGCCGGCCAGGGCGCGGCGGACGAAGCTCATGCCCGCACGCCCGGCGGCTGCGTCGGGCGCGGGGAAGCCGAGGCGGCGGCGGTGGAAGGCCGCGGGGCCGAGGGAGGGGCACATGGGTCGTGGGATCCCGGGCGAACCGAAGACTTGCGAGGACACTGACCCGTCTGCCCGCCCGTCCCGAGGTCATGCACACGGCCGCCCCCGGGCGACTCCGCGCGGTACGGCGGCTCAGACCGGCAGGCGGAGGGTGGCGCTCGGCGCCGTCCGGTAGGCGTCCCGGTACAGGCCGGCGAACCGGCCGGGGTGGGCGAAGCCCGAGCGGGCGGCGATCTCGGTGGAGCCGGCTGCGGCGGGTATTTCGGCGGACCGCAGGGATGCGGTGCACGCACGGAGCCGGCGCGTTCAGGGAACGCGGCGGGCCCACGGGCGGGCCGCGCGGGGTCAGCCCGGCCACGGTCGTTCGCCCCGCGGCCCGGGGAGCGGTGATGTTTCGTTCCCGAGGCTGCGGCCAGACGCCGGGACAGCCGTTCTGCAAGGGCAGGAACGGTGGGGGGCAGGAACGGTGGGGGGCCGGACGCGAGGAGGTCGACCCATGCGTCCCGTACTGCACATCGTGCGCCGTACGACGTCCGAGGGTGAGCGGGTGGTGGAGGTCGCCGGAGAGGCGGACATGGACACCGCCGACCAGCTGCGGCCCTGCACGCCGCACTGACCGATCGTCCCCGGCCCTCGGAGGTCGTGGTGGACTGCTCCGGCCTGGACTTCTGCACCTCCGTCGGCCTCAACGAACTGCTGCGCGCCCGCGCGGACGTCGCCCGGATCGGCATGGGCTTCCGTCTCGGCGCGCCCGGCGAGCAGACTCGGCACCTGCGGCGCGGACGCCGCCGGGACCGACCGCGGGCTGCGAGGCCCGGCCGCCTGAACGCGCCCGCCGCCGTGCCGTCGGCGGGCCGTCGTACGCTGGCCGCACAACGCGAGGGACGGGAGCCCGTGGTGGCCGAGACGACGCAGACCGGGACGACGGTCGCCGAGGTGACGGCCGAGCTGGCCGCGCTGGAGGACCCGAGGAGCCGCGAAGTCAACGCACGGCACGGCGACGACCACGCAGTGAACCTCACCAAGCTGCGCGCGCTCGCGAAGCGGCTGAAGACCGACCAGGACCTGGCGCGTGGGCTCTGGGAGACCGGTGACTCGGCGGCGCGGCTGCTGGCGCTCCTGATCTCCCGGCCGAAGGCGTTCGGGCGGGACGAGTTGGACGCCATGCTGCGGGAGGCCCGCACGCCCAAGGTCCACGACTGGCTCGTGAACTACGTGGTGAAGAAGAGCCCGCACGCCGAGGAACTCCGCCTGGCCTGGTCCGCCGACCCGGATCCGGTCGTCGCGAGCGCCGGCTGGGCGCTGACCACCGAACGCGTGGCGAAGCAGCCCGAGGGCCTGGACCTCCCGAGACTGCTCGACACCGTCGAGGCCGAGATGAAGGGCGCCCCGGACCGCCTCCAGTGGGCCATGAACCACTGCCTCGCCCAGATCGGCATCGAGCACCCCGAGCACCGCGCCCACGCCATCGCCATCGGCGAGCGCCTGGAAGTCCTCAAGGACTACCCCACCACCCCCGGCTGCACCTCCCCCTACGCCCCCACCTGGATCACCGAGATGGTCCACCGCCGGACCCCCTGACCCGGCCGTCCCCCACCCCCGCCCCCGACACCGCCCACGCCGGCTCCACCCCTCCCGCCCCGAACCCGGACGGCTCAGTGCCGTCCGGGGCCCGGCGCTCCCCTCGGGGTACGGCGCGGCGGCCCGCTTCACTCGTGGCCGTTGCCGGAGGCGGCGAGGAGGAGGCCGGTGGCGGCCTGGACGCCGCCGTTGAGGCGGACGGCGTTCACCGTGCGACGGGGCACGCCGGGGATGTCGGCCAGCGCGTCCACCACGGGTTCGGCCGCCGGTGCCAGCGGCGCCGGGCGCCGTAGGGCGTCGGTGCCGCCGGCGATGAACATCGACGCCAGCAGGGGCCGGGCACAGATTCTGACGATAGCCATGGGCTGCGGCTTCCCCGGCGGACGGCGCCCAAGGACGAGCCGGGGGTCGACCGTGCCGTCTGCGGCGGCTCGGGGCCCGGCGCGCCGGGGACCGCGGGCGGTTCGGGTGCGCGTCCCCCGACGGTCTCCGCCGTCGTCTCCGGGGTGGGCTGGACGGGGTCCGGCCGTTCCATGGTGTCCTCCAGGGATGGGTGCGAAGGGGCGACGGTCTCTCGGCGGCTGCCCCGGCTGTGCCGGGCGAACCGGACCGCCGACGGGGTCACGCCGTGCGGAAGCGCTCGGCCTCCCGGGCCTTCGTGGCCCCACTCCTTCGGTCCCGTTCGGTCCCGGCGCGGGTACGTGGACGCGGTCGGCCCACGGGTGCACGGCTAACCGCTGAGGGCGGGGTGAAACGCCCGGCGGGCGGCCGACGACCGGGCGAATCCGGAATCGATGACTCCGGTTGAATCCGGGGAGGCCGGGTAGGGGCTCAGGACGGAGTGACGGACGATGCTGTCCGCCTCCGGCCCGGCGGCCCCGACCGCCGCCGGCCACCAGGCGCGGTGCGCCGTGCCGGGACCCCGTCTCCCCCTTCCAGCCGTCGGGTGGCACGGTGTCCTGCCTGCCGCCCGGCCCGCGGCCTGCGCGCCGCCCGGTGACGGTTTCCCACAGCGCAGGGAGATGACCTCGTTGTCCACTCCGACCCCGTCCACGCCCGTCCCCGCCCCCGCCGTCACGGCTCCCGTCACGGCCCCCGCCGTCACGGCCCCCGTACCGGCGGAGGAGCTGCCCCGGCCGACCCCGCAGCAGATGCGGGCGATGGGCAAGACCGAGGCCCGCGAACTCAGCGACGCGCTGTTCGCCCGGCTGGCCGAACTGGACCGCGAGAGCCACGCCTACAGCTACGTCCGCGGCACCATCATCGAGCTCAACATGCCGCTGGTCCGGTTCGTCGCCGGCCGCCTGCGCCACCACACCGCCGAGACGGAGGACATCCTCCAGGTCGGCACCATCGGCCTGATCAAGGCCGTCGACGGCTACGACCACCACCGCGGCGTCGAGTTCCTCACCTACGCCATCCCCACCATCGTCGGCGAGATCAAACGCTTCTTCCGCGACACCTCCTGGCCCCTGCGGGTCCCCCGCAGCCAGCAGGAGCTCTACCTCCAGGTCGCCCGCGCCTCCGACCGCCTCGAACAGCAACTCGGCCGCCTCCCCGCCCCCGACGAACTCGCCGAGGACCTCCACCTCACCCGCGACGAGGTCCTGAGCGGCCTGGAGGCCGGCCGGGTCTACCGGGCGGACTCCCTGGACGCCCTGCACGACGACGGCCCGGACGAGGCCGGCAGCTCCCTGCTCGACCGGCTCGGCGCCTGCGACCACAACCTCGAACTCGTCGAGTTCCGCGAAGCCGTCCGCCCCCTCCTCACCTCCCTCACCCCCCGCGACCGGCAGATCCTGCTCCTCCGCTTCTGGGGCCACCACACCCAGACCGAGATCGCCGAGCGCATCGGCGTCTCCCAGATGCACGTCTCCCGGCTGCTGGCGTCCGTCCTGGCCCGCCTCCGCCAGGGCCTGGAAGACGCCCCGAACAACCGCGACGGCGAGCCGGCGGCGGTCTGAGGCCCGTGGGGGCTCAGTCCCCCAGGAGGCTCCGCCCCTCCCCGGCGGCGGCACCGACCAGGACCTCGGCCAGCTCGACCGGCGTGGACAGCATCGGGTAGTGGCCGGTGGGCAGCTCGAAGAAGGTCACCCCGGGCTCGGCGAGCTTGGCGAACCGGGGCGCGCCGGTGGCGTACAGCGCCCGGGCGACCTCCAGGCTCAGCCCGTTGGCGAGGCAGAACACCCCGGTGGTGGGGACCTTCAGCCAGGCGCCGGTCAGCTCGACGGGGTCGGTGACGGTGCGCAGCGGGTGCGGGGTGATCAGGCGCAGGTAGCGCTCCTCCTCCGCCTCCGGCACCCCGTGGACCGGGTCGAGCCCGGTCGGCACCCGCAGCACCGGGCCGTCGGCGGCCTCCAGCAGGTGCGGCATCAGGGTGACCACCGCCTCACCGGTTTCCGGGGTCCCGGTGTCCACGATCACCAGCCGGGCGACCTTCTCCGGGTGCCGGTCGACCGCCGCGACCGAGGGGAAGATCCCGTAGCTGTGCGCCACCAGCACCACCCCCGGCTCCTGGGCGTCCAGCAGCTCGGCCACCGCGTCCGCGTGCTCGGCCAGACCGATGCCCGCCGCGTCCTCCCCCGCTCGCTCGCCGAGGCCCGGCAGCGTCACCGGAACCGCCCGGTGGCCCTTGGCGGTCAACTCCGCGGCCACCGCCTCCCAGGCCCAACCACCCAGGTACAGACCGGGAACCAGCAGGAACGTCGTCATGATCGACCCCTTCTCACACGTACATCGAAACCGCACCGACGCCACGGACCGTACGACCTCCCCCAGCGGGAGATTCCACCGCACGCCGGCGGGTAGGCGCGCGGGAGCACGCAGGTGGACCATGACGAGGAGGGACGGACCATGCCGGCCGGTTCCAACAAGAAGCGGGAACGCCAGTACGAGCACATCAAGGACAGCGCCCTGGACCGCGGCGAGAGCGAGAAGCGGGCCGAGGAGATCGCCGCGCGGACCGTCAACAAGGAACGCGCCCGCCACGGCGAGTCGAAGACCGCCAGCCGCAGCTCCCTCCAGGACATGTCCTCCTCCAAGCGCGGCGGACAGCGCTCGCACTCGGGTGCCAAGGGCCCGACGTACGACCAGCTCTACAACGAGGCCAAGCAGCGCAACATCGAGGGCCGCTCCAAGATGAACAAGAAGGAACTCGCCGACGCCCTCGGCCGCTGACCGGATCAGCCCCCGGACCGGATCAGCCCCCGCCCGGTGACCCCTGAGGGAGGGTCACCGGGCGGGGGCCGTACGACGTCGGGTCCACGACGGCGGGTTCACAGCGCGGGCAGCGTCACCACCGTCCGGGTGGACGTCAGGCGGGCGGTCAGCCGGGCCAGGTGGTCGACCACCGCCGGGAGCGAACCGTGTCGGGCCAGGGCGACGCGCTGCCGCTCGGCGCCCGTGCCCCTGGTCAGCAGCTTGTCCACCAGGCTCCGGGCGAGCAGCAGGTCGTCGTGCAGCTCCAGTCCGGGGGCGGCCCGGTCCAGCAGGGCCTCCAGCCGGAGCCGCGCCGGAACCCTCCGGCCGGTGACGGGATCGAGGCCGTCGCCGTTCAGCCCCACCTCGGCGGCCCGCCGGTGCGCCTCCCGGACCGCCCCGGCGGACAGCGGCGGCGGGACCGCCCCGGTCCGGTGCTCCGCCAGCAGGACCTCCGCCAGCCCCCGCAGCAGGACGGCCAGCAGCACCGGGACGTCCAGGTCGGCGTTGGTGTCGGCGACCCGGATCTCCAGGGTGGGCAGGTGCTCGGACGGCCGGGTGTACCAGTAGATCATCCTCCGGTCGCGGATCACCCGGTCGGCGAGCAGCCTGCACACCGTCCGCTCGTAGCCCCGCTCGTCCAGCAGCGGGGCGGGCCCGCAGGTCGGCCACGCCAGGTGCCGGCTCCACCGGCTGCTGGCCACGCCGTTGCTCCGGCCCTCGCAGAACGGGGAGTTGACGCACACCGCCTGCAGCACGGGCAGCCAGGGCCGCAGGTGCCCGGCGAGGGCGAGGGCCTCCCCGCGGTCGAGGTCGCCGAGGTGGACGTGACAGCCGCACAGCTCGCCGGCCCGGTCCGCGACCGGGCCGGCGTCCTCGGCCATCCGCCGGTACCGCAGGCTGCCGGTGACGGGCAGCGGGTGGCGGCTGGGCAGCACGGCCGTCCCGGACGCGACCAGCAGGCAGCCCACACCCGAGGCGGCGCCCAGGGTGGCCCGGCGCATCGCCACCAGCTCCGCCCGCAAGTCCCCGGCCGTCTCGACCGGGGGCGTGCAGGCCTCCACCTGGGTCGCCAGGAACTCGAACTGCGCCCGCGCGCCGAGGGTCTGGGCCGCGCACTCGACCACGGCCGCGGCCCGCGGCACGGTCGTCCGGGTCTCGGGGTCGGCGAGCAGGTACTCCTCCTCCACCCCGAACCTGAGCCGGCCGGCGGGAGTGCTCATCTCCGCTCCTCACGCTGCCAGGGGTGCAGCGGGACCCGTGGCCGCCGCCCGGCGGGTTCCGGCTCCGTCTGCGGCGCGGGGGTCTCGGCGCTGGCGTCGGGACCGGGCGCCCCGCCGTACGTGGGGTCGGATCCGTAGCCGTACGCGGGGTCGGAGCCACGCGTCGGGGCGGAGCCGTGGGCGGGGTCGGAGCCGTACGCGGGCTCCCGGGCGCTCGTCGGGGCCTGACCGTACGTCGGGGCCTGACCGTACGTCGGCTCTCCGTCGGGTGCGCGGGCCGGATCAGCCGTCCCCGCCGCCGGGTCAGCCGTCGTCGGACGGGCGGCCGGCGTCGGACGGGCAGCCCTCGCGTGCCGGGCGGGCACGCCCGCGGTCGCCACCGTGCGCCGTCGTCGGGCCCGGAGCGCGCCCGCAACCACCAGGGCGACCCCCGCCGTGAACAGCAGGGTCAGCGCGATACCGGCCAGGAACGCCTCCTGGGCCGAGTACCCGCCGATGTCCGACCCGACGACCGTCACCGCCGTCTCCGGGCCGCCGTCGAGGTTGCCCGCGATCAGCAGGCCGGTGAAGGCACCGGCCGCCATCAGGAGCAGCAGACCGAACAGGAACATGGGTCACCTCCTCACCAGGGACCGTGCGCCTACCCCGGCCACGCAGCGTCATACGTCTCGCATGCACCGCGATCCGCACCGGTCAGGGCGTGAACGGGCCGGTCAGGGCGTGAAGAGGACCTTCACGGCGCCGTCCCGCTTCTCCTGGAACATCCGGTACGCCTCCGGCGCCGCGTCCAGCGGCAGGCGGTGGGTGGCGAAGGAGTCCACGCCCAGCGGGTCCTCGTCGGTGAGCAGCGGCGGCAGCGGCCGAGGATGTCGCCGGCCTCCAGGATCGGGCCGAACACGTCGTACAGGTGCAGGTCCGAACCGCGCAGGCCGGTGGAGGTGATCTCCACGATCACGTCGTCCGGTTCCTTCATCAGCGGGTCGGGGACCTCCTCGATCCGGACGTCGCGCCGCCCGTGCCAGGTCAGTGCCTTCATCGCTCCTCCGCCCACGTCGGGCCCGGACGGCCGCCCGGGTCTGCCCCCGGGCGTCTGGCCACCAGCCGGCCGCCGAAACGACCCCGGACCGCCGCGGCAGCAGGGCGTGACCCGCCTCGTACGGCGTGGGCCCGCAGGACGGCGCCGGCGGGTCCGGATGCGGGAGACCTGATCGATCCACCACGCGGGGCGGCTGCACGGGAGTTGTGCAGATTTCGGACCCGCCGTCTGGGAGCCGCGGCCCCGGGTAGCCGCTCCTCGTACCCGCCCGCCCGTGCGGGCACCGCCAGCCACCCGGAGGACCCAGCCTCGATGCCGATGACCGCCGTCCACGCGATGTCCGTCACTTTCCCCGAGAGCCTGCTGCCGGACGTCCCGGTGGAGGCGGAACTCAGCTTCGACACGAGCCTTCCCTACGCGGCGTGCCTGTCGTTCGCGGTCGCCGACTGCGGCTGCCTGGACGGCGGGGCCCGGGTGTGCTGGTACTTCAGCCGTGAGCTGCTGAACGAGGGCCGCCACGCCCCGGCCGGCCACGGCGACGTACGAGTCCGTCCCGGTACCTGCGGCGATCTCCTCATCGCCCTGAAGGCTCCCACCGGCCACGCGGTGCTCAGCACCTCCACGGCCTCGGTCGCCGCCTTCCTCGCCGACTCCTTCGCCCTGGTCCCCGCCGGTTCCGAATCCGATCACCTCGACGTCGACACCGCGCTCGCCCGGATCCTCGCCGGCGGCTGACCACCGTCCGATCGAGTGAGACACCGCCTCCGTGCTCAATCGGGCCGCCCGACGGGGGATCACTGCCCGGTGGGCGGGATGGTCCCGGCCCGACGGACGGAAGGCGGATGTGCGATGGGGCACGGCGGGAACGTGATCGACGAGCTGATGGCCGACCACCGGGAGGTGGAGGAGATGTTCGCCCGGATCCAGGCGATGACGGGCGGCGGCCAGGACCTGCGGGACGCCGTCGACGAGGTCACCATCGAGCTCGTACGGCATTCGGTCGCGGAGGAGCAGCACCTGTACCCGGCGGTGCGCGAGCACGTCGCGGACGGCGACCGGCTCGCGGACAAGGAGCTCGAGGACCACAGCCGGGTCGAGAAGATCCTCAAGCAGCTGGAGAAGACGCGCACCGACGACCCGCAGATGAACCCGGTGCTGCAGCAGCTCATGGACGAGGTCTCCGCCCATGTCCAGGACGAGGAGACCACGCTCTTCCCGCAGCTGCGGCAGGTCTGCACGCCGGAGATGCTGGACGATCTCGGTGACAAGATCCGCCGTGCGAAGGCCATGGCTCCCACCCGCCCGCACCCCGCGGCGCCGAGCACGCCCATGGCCAGCAAGCTCCTCGCGCCGGGAGCCGGCCTGGTCGACCGGGCCCGCGACTTCGTCACCGGCCGCGGCAAGTCCTGACCCGCCCGCCGGCGTACGACGGCCGCACTCGTCCGGAGCCGGGGCCGGATCGCACGCGTCATGTCCGCCCGGCTCCGGCCGGGCGGGCGTGACGGCGGTCATTCCGCCCGGCCGGGTCGGGCGCCTACAGTGTCGGCCACGAGCGGGGCAGCGCGGCTCCGCACCGCCAGCTCGCGCCCCGATCGTTCGGACACCGGCGAGCCACCCCCGAGGGACGTCCGCCGTGACCACCGACCTGACCCCCGTCATAGCCGCCTCCACCCGCTGGCTCCTGACCGCATTCCCCCCGCCCGCGGGCGCGCTCAACCGGGCCCTGGCCGAGGCCCAGGCCCTCCAGGCGACCACCCTCGCCGCCGCCCTGGCCTACCCGACCGATCTGGACGCGGAACTGCTCCACCTGCTCGCCCCCAGCGGATCCCGCCGACTCGACCAGGTCACCGGATCCGACCCGCACCCCGACGACGCCGCCTGGCGGACCTGGGTCGACGAGACGATCGTCAGCTGGGCCGCCTGCCTCCTCGCCGACCCCGCCCTCGCCACCCACGCCGGCACCACCGCCCCGGACCGCACCGGCGACCCGCGGCGCCTCACCCGCCCCGGCACCCACGACCACCAGGCCGCCGCGCTCCTGCGCCACCCCGACTTCCTCGAAGGCATCGCCGGGCTGCACCGGCCCCGGCTCCTGGAACTGCTGAACGTCGAATCCGCCGGGCTGCGCTGAACCCGGCAGCGCGCCAGGGACGGCTCGACCCCGTGGCGGCGGCGGACAATGGCAGTACCGGAGCCGACCGGCCCCACCGCCCGCACGGGCCCCTGCAACCACCACGACGGGGCAGGTCGCTTCCTCCGGGATGGTGAGGGTGGAGCAGACATGGGAAACGCGGAGATGACCCGTCCTGCCCTCCAGGAGCCGCTGCTGCTGTTCGACGGCGAATGCCCTCTCTGTACGGACTGGGTCGCGCGGGCCAAGCGGTACCCCGGCATGTCCAGGTCGTCGGGCCCGTGGGAGGCCGTCGCCTACGAGTTCGTCGATCTTCCCGCCTTGAACGCCCGGCTGGGGCACCCCGGAGCCGTCTGCCCCGAGACGGTCCAGCGCAGCCCCCTCTGGGTCACCCAGGCGGGCAGGCGGTACAGCGGCATCGACGCCTGGGCCCACCTGCTGATGCGCTCCGGCGGCCCCTGGTGCTATCTGGGCGGCCTGCTGGCCCTGCCACCCGTGCGATGGCTGCTGACGATCGCCGCAGCTCCCGCGGCACGGCACTGGCATCCGCCCCGGACCTCCGGGGTGCCCTGACCGGGGCGTCGCACGGACGGCCGGCCCTTCGACGCGCGGCGCCGAGGCGGGGTCAGGCCGCCCGGTGCACGGGTGGCCGGCGATCGGTGGTCGACCGGCGACCGGTGGTCGGGCGGCGGGTGAGGAGGGCACGGCGCTCGTCCTCGGTGAGGCCGCCCCACACGCCGTACGGCTCGCGCG
This sequence comes from Kitasatospora sp. HUAS MG31, assembly GCF_040571325.1. Classification (GTDB taxonomy): domain Bacteria; phylum Actinomycetota; class Actinomycetes; order Streptomycetales; family Streptomycetaceae; genus Kitasatospora; species Kitasatospora camelliae. The sequence goes on from NZ_CP159872.1 coordinate 970,063, forward strand.
CCGCGAGGGCGTAGCGACGGCACTCGGACCGCACGGGGCAGCGGGCGCAGACGGCCACGGCCGCCTGCTCGCGCTCGTCGTGGGGAGTGCCCCGCTCTCCCGAGGGATGGAAGAACAGATCGGTGTCCGTGGTGCGGCAGGCGGCGCGCAGTTGCCAGCTCCAGTGGTGCTCGAACGCTCCGGGCAGGCGGGTGATAGCGGCCGTCGGACGCCCTCGGCCATCCGGGCGGCGACCTCGGGGTGGACCGCGCCGACCCGGGCCAGCAGGCCGGCGTCGACCCGGAGCAGGAGGTGCTTCAGGTCGGTGGCGTAGGCGACCACGCCGCCGCGGAACGCCGATCCGGCGCCGGGGGCCTCCGCGAGGGCCTGGCAGAGCCGGCCGCCGGTGAGGGATTCGCTCGCCGCGACGGTGTGGCCGGCCCGGGCGAGCGCGGCGACCACCTGCCGGGCCAGGAGGGCGGTCCGGTCCACGGTGGTCTCACAGGACTGCGGCGTGCAGCGAGGTGCGGCCCGCGCCCCAGGCGTCCAGGAGGTGCCGGGCGAGACGGTCCTCGGTGAGGCCGGCAGCGGTGATCCCGAAGGCGATGCCGTCGGCGAGGTGCGGGTCGGCGGCGACCAGGGGCTCGATGACGGTGTACCGGACGAGTTGCTCGTGCACGGCGTCGGCGACCACGTGCTCCCGGTAGAACAGCGTGCCGTCCGCGGAGGCACCCAGCCGTTCGAAGGCGCGGGCGAGCCGCTCGGCCCCGGGCGGGGAGGTGATCTCGACGGCCGCGAACTGCCCGACCAGGGCGGCCCGCAGCGCCCGGTGCAGGCCGAACAGCGTCATCAGGTTGACCACCGCCAGCGCCGGTGCGGGCACCAGGTCCAGGTAGCGCCCGTACGCCGGGTCCAGGCCGAAGTCGGACATCATCCGGGCGAACAGCAGCGCGTGGGCGTGCTCGGGCCGGCCGGCCCCGTACTCGTCGTACTGGACGGCCACCAGCGCGGCCTTGGCCGGGTGGGGCAGCCGGGGCACCACCCACATCTGCGGGTCGGCCTCCTTCAGGTGGTACAGCGAGCGGTGGACCAGGTACTCGCGGGCCTGCCACCGCTCGCCGTCGGTGAGCAGGTGGTGGGACGGGCCGGTGGCGTCCGGTGGTTCGGCGAGCAGCCCGGACAGGACGTCGGCGAGCGGCGGGACGGGGTGGGTGGCCGTCTGCAAGGCGGTCAGGAACGCCCGCTCCAGACGAGCGCGCAGGGCGAGCAGCGAGGGGTCCCACTCCAGGGCGGGGTCGACCCCGGCGAAGCCCTGGTAGTGCAGCTCGTAGCCGGCGTACAGGGCGAGTTGCTGGTCCTCGCCCCAGGCGCCGTCCGGGGTGATGGCGGCCTCGGGCAGGCCGCCCACCGGGTCGCCCCGGAGCAGGTCGAGCAGGTGGGCGGAGACCGGCCCGCGCGGCGAGGGCAGGAGGGGCGAGGTGTCAGCGGGTCGGACGGACATCCGGAGCACCCCCTCCCGTAGGCGGCGCCACCACGGCCCGGCCGGGCCGCAGTTCGAGCGTGCAGCACTTGGGCCCGCCGCCGGCCTTGAGCAGCTCCGGCAGGTGGACGGGGACCGGGACGAAGCCCTCGGCGCGCAGCCGCTGCGCCAGGCCGCGGGCGGCCGCCGGGAGGACCACGTGGCGGCCGTCGCAGACGGCGTTGAGGCCGAGGACGGCGGCGTCCGCCGCGCCCACCCGGACGGCCTGCGGGTACAGGGTCTCCAGCAGCCTCCGGCTGGCCGGGGCGAACGCCGGCGGGTGGTACATGATCTGGTCCTCGGCCAGCACCGCGAGGGCGGTGTCCAGGTGGAGAAGCGCGGGTCGACCAGGGTCAGGGTGACCACCGGGCGGCCGAGGACCCGGGCGGCCTCTCGGTGGGCGGCCCGGCTGGTGCGGAAGCCGGTGGCGGCCAGGATCCGCCGTCCGGCCACCAGGAAGTCGCCCTCGCCCTCGTTGACCGGCCCGGCGACGGCCACCGGCCGGAATCCGGCGGCGCCGAACCAGCGGCGGTGGGCGGCGGACTCCCCGGCCCGCTCCGGGTGGCGGAAGCGGGCCACCAGGACCCGGCCGTCAATGACGGTGGCGCCGTTCGCGGTGAACACCATGTCCGGCAGCCCGGGCACCGGGTCGATCACCTCCACCCGGTGGCCGAGCCGCCGCAGGGTGGCGGACAGCCCGTGCCACTGGGTCATCGCGGCGTCCAGGTCCACCGGCTCGGCCGGGTCCATCCACGGGTTGATGGCGTACTCCACGGCGAAGTGCGCGGGTGGGCAGAGCAGGTAGCGCCGCCGCCGCGCCGTCCGTACGGGCGGGCCGGCCCGCCCTGCGGGGTGGGGCCGGGGCCGACCGGTCACCACCGGTACCAGTGGGTCCGGTTGCCCCGGCTGGAGCCGCGGGCGAGGAAGCCCACCAGCCACACGACCAGCAGGGCGATGGCGATCCACCAGAGCGCCTTCAGGGCGAACCCGGCCCCGAACAGCACGATGATCAGCAGAAGTACCAGCAACATGGCGAGCATCCGAACCGCACCTCCTCCAGATCGCCCGGCGTCGGGGGTTCCGGCACCGGGTCCGTCGGGAAGCGTCTGACCGCAACCGGCGGACTGAAACAGCCGGCGGCCGGCCCGTCCGGCCCTGACCTCCGGTACGCGGACCTCCGGTACGCGCGAGGTGTGCGGGTCGCGCGGCATGACGGCCCGTCCCCTCGCTCCGGCCGGCGCCTCATCCCACGGGCTCCGCGCGCCTACCCGCCGGTCCCCGGATCGCCGCGGTGCTCGACGAACCGCTTGAAGCGCCGCAGGTCGCCCCTCACCCGGAGGTCCAGCATCCCGCTCAGGTCCGTGGTCGTCTCGGTGTTGTCCTCGGGCACCCGGTCGATCGCCAGCATCACCCGGGTGTGGGTGGGGTCGATCCGGTAGAAGGAGACGGCGCCCGCCTCGTACACGTGGCCGGCGACGGTGCACCAGGCGACGTGGTCGTCGACGGCCTGGTCGATGATCTCGGTGTCGAACTCCCTCGTCCCGCCGTTGCTCCGGATCCGCCAGTGGTTGTGGCGGTCGTCGATCCGGCGGACCTCCTCCACGCCCTCCCTGAAACTGGGGAAGTCCTCGGACTGCGTCCATTGGTGGTAGGCGGTGTCGAGCGGCACGTCCACCGCGATCGACTCCTGCACCGTGGTCACAGCTGTCCTCCTCGGTCGTCGGGCAGCCCCGGCCGGAGGGCCGAGGGCTGCCGTGGGGCGGGCGGTGTGGGCGGCCGGGATCAGTCGGGTTCGAGGAGGCGTTCGAGGTCGGCGTCGAGGTCCAGGTGGTCGCTCTCCCCGCCGGCCGGCACCAGCGCGTAGCAGGCGGCGAGGAACTCGTCCAGGCTGGCCATCGGTACGCTCACCATCGTGGTGCCTGCCCGGCTCGTCCGGCGGATCAGCACATCCCCCTGTTCGCCGGGGCTGACCTGGATCTCCCCGGGTCCGGCGGGACGCCTGCGGCCGTCGGCCAGCAGCTCCCGGCCGAAGTACCAGCACACCTCCGAGCTACTGGTGCCCACGGCCAGGCAGACCGTGTACGGCCGGTTGCTGATGTAGCGCAGCTCCGCGTACACCGGGTCGTCGGGCGACCGGTCGTCCAGGAACCGGACCGCCGTCGAGCGGACGGTGGGTTCTGACTGCGGCATCGCCATCACCTCCCGGGCGGGCACCTGTTCGGAATTCCTCCGGGCGGCTACCCCGTGCGGGTCGGGCTACGCCGGTGGGCCGTACCGGTTTTCCGGGTCGACCACGGGCAGACGCGACCCCGGCACGTTCGTCATCCCCGCCGATCCCGGCGGCCGGGCGCCGGTCGATACCCGCGGCCCGGGCCGGTGACGGTCACGGGCTGCGGGCGGGGCCGACGGTCACGCGCCCGGGTCGGCCAGCACCCGCGGCAGCCGGTCGGCCGTGCGGTCCGCGAGCCGTTCGAACTCCCGCCGGACGAGGGGTGAGGCGAGCCGGGCGAAGCCCTTCAGCCCCAGGTGGGCGCGGTAGTCCACGACGGACCCGCCGCCGTACGGGCGGACCGTGATGTCGTCGGTGGCGGTCACCGTACCGTTCTCCCCGACGAAGACCAGGTGGTCCGTCCCGTACCGTTCCAGCCGGTAGTCGAGTCGGGTCCGGCGGCCGCGGAACCGGGACACGTTGCGCCAGCGGGCGCCCTCGCGCACCGGCCCGTCGTCCAGCCGGACACAGCTCTCGGTGCCGGGATCCCACGCGGTGGTGTGGCCGAAGTCGGCGAGGTAGCGCAGCACCTCGTCGGCGGGCCGGTCGACGGTGATGCTGCGTTGCACGGTGACCACGGGAACCTCCTCGCCGGCGGCGGGCCCCTGCGGCCCGCCCGGTACAGGGGGTTCGGAGCCGCTACGCCTCCGGATGGCCGCCGGGCTCCCCCGGAGCAGTCGCGGACTCCGGGTCCTTTCGGGCGGCGGCCTCCGCCGTCGCGTCGTACCGCTCGCGCAGGTGCGGTGCGCCCGGGGGCGGGGAGGGCTTCGGGGTGTCGCCGGCGCCGGCGGCCCGGTCGCCGTAGGAGCGGTCGCCCGCTTCCGGCGGCTGCCGGGCGGGCTTCGGCTCCGCGCGGCCGCCGCGGCCGGTGCGGGGGTCCGGGTTCCTCGGACGCATCGGTTCTCCTCCTCCGTCTCCGCGGGCCTGTCCGCCGCTCAGGCGGCGATCCGCGCCACCATGAACACCACGACGCACAGCACCAGCAGGCCGACGATCACCAACGGCCACGCTCCCCAGGCCCGGCGGAGCTCCGGCGGTTCGGGCACCGAGATCCCGGCGGTGGTGCTGCCTTCCGCCGGCGGCGTCTCCTCAGGGGTCGCCCCCGTGGCGGACGCGGGCCGGTCACCGTCCGTCCGTGCGGCATCGGACGCCCGCCGGCCCACCTCGTCCGCCGGGACCGCGGGCCGCGCCAACTCCCGTGCCAGCGCGGGGAGGTTGAGTTCCACCCCGCCGGCGCCGTCCCCCGGCGCCTTGGCGTACTCGAAGGCGCCGTCATGGGAGAAGACGGCGACCAGGGACCGCCCGCCGCGCGCGAGGTGGAGGAACTCGCTCCGCGTCCGGGTGGCGTGCTCCCAGCGGACCGACCACCCCCGCTCCCGTGCCCACGCGGACAGCACCGCCTGCTCCGCACTGAGCGGCAGCTTCCGTGCGACGGTCTTCACCGTACTCACCTCGGATCCCGTTCCCGGTCCCCGCCGAACCGATTCGCCTGCCCCGGATCCGCCCGCTCAATCCCGCTCGATCCCACCGCCTTTCCGTACATCGACCGGGCTGACCGGGAAAGACGCGAGTCGGACCCTTTCCGCCTTCGATCCGGGGAGCCAGTCATGGGAATCGGCTTGTCCATCTTCCTGATCGCGGTCGGCGCGATCCTCGCCTTCGCCGTCCGGGAGGAGGTCTCCTGGGTCGACCTCGACGCGGTCGGGATCATCCTCATGGTGGTCGGTGTCCTCGGGCTGGTCGTCTCGGCCGCGCTGATCTACCGGCGGCGCCGGATCGTCCACGAGCACGTGGTCGACGAGGACCCGGCGACCGTGCGGCGGCGCGACGAGCGGCTGTGAGTCCGGCGCGGCGCGGGCGTCGGGGGCCGGCCGTTTGACGTGCGGACTGCCCGGGCGGAACGCCCGCTGGAGGACCAGGACAGCGTGTACGAGGTCCGCCGGGTCCTGGACCTGGCGCTCGCGCACGGACGCCCGGTGGAACTCGACCTCCCCGCCGTGACCTTCTGCGACTCCGCCGGCCTGCGGGTCATGCTCGGCGCGCGGGAGCGCGCAGCGTCCGCCGGCACCTCGCTGCGGATCCGCGCGGCAGGCCCGCGGATCCGGCACCTCCTCGACATCACCGAGACCCGGCGCCTGCTCGCCCCGCCGGAGTAGCCCGGGCGCCCCGCCGTTTCGGCGGCGTCACGTCGGGTAGCCGCCTGGATCCGGAGAGAACAGACACGCTCGAATCCTGGATGACCACCATGTTCCCGACCCGTGTGCAGATCCCCTTCCAGCACCGCCTCCGGTTCCCGCAGGGTGCGGGAACCGCCGGACGGGCGGTCGCGTTCACCCGCGAGGCCCTGGACGACTGGCGACGCCGCGGCCGGCTCGGACGTCCGAGGCCCTGGCTCGTCGAGGACGCGCTCCTGGTGGTCGGCGAACTCGTCGACAACGCCCGACGGCACGGCGGCGGGCCCGTCGAGCTCGGGCTCGAACTGGGCGAGGGCCGGCTGCGCGTCACGGTCATCGATCCGGGTCCCGGTCTTCCCGAGCCCCGGCGCCACGGCGGGCGCGGCCAGGGTCTGCGCATCGTCCGGCGCCTGTCCCGCGGCTGGGGGCCGATCCTCTGTTCCAGGGCGGGAAGGCCGTCTGGGCGGACCTCGACACCCGGCACACGCCCTGCTGAAGCCCCGCACCGCGTGAGTGCCCCGCCTCATCGGCCTTCGGCCTGGAACAGCGGCAGGGTGTCGGTGATCTCCAGCAGTCGCCGCACGATGGGGCTGGGCACGACCGTCATCGTCCGCCCGACGGCCAGGGCCTCGTGCCGCACCGCCACCAGGGTGTGAAGCCCCCGGCTGTCGCAGAACTCGACGCCGGTCATGTCGACCACCAGCCGGCCGGTGCCGGCGCGCAGTGCGGCCGACAGCCTACGACGCAGGACGTCGGCGTTGTCCTGGTCGATCTCGCCCGTGACCACCGCGGTCAGGCGGTCCGAGGTGCCGCTGAGCCCCACCGTGAGCGTCCCCACCGCAGGCTCGAACGCCGGCCCACCTCCCGCGTAGGGCTGCTGTGACAGCGGTCGGTCCGGTTCCGGACGCCCCCTTGCCGTCATGGCTGGCCTCCTGCTGTGCTGTCAGTGCCCGAGGAGGACGGCGAGGAGTTCGGCGAGCTTGGGTCCGGCGTCGGCCGGGTGCCGCAGCTGCTTGCCGTCGATGACGTGGTAGTGATTGGCCCGGCCCACCCGGATGTGGCTGAGGTAGCCGGCCTCCTCCAGGTCCACGATGATCCGCTGCACGGCCCGCTCGGTCAGCAGACAGCTGGCCGCGATGTCGCGGACCCGGATCCCGGGATCGCGGGCGATCTGCACCAGCACCCGGGCGTGGTTCGTCAGGAACGTCCACTGCCGCTCGGCCGGTTGCTGCTCGATGGCCATGCGTCCAGGGTAGACCCGGATTTCACGGCACGCGAGGCACGAAATCCGTTTCACGTATCACTTGACACGATCCGGGTGACGGGCGAAACCTGGGGGTGTCACCTCCGCTCGGCGCCGACGGCGCCAGACGGCACAGAGGGAGGCCCGCTGTGGAGGAGCACCTGACCCGCGACGGCCTGGACCGGCTCACCGCCTTCCTCTACGACCGCGTCCCGACCACCGCGTGCCGCGGGAACGGCCATCACGGCACGGCCCCCCACGTCGAACCGCGGCGCCGCTCGATCGAGTTGGCCGTGGCCGGCATCGAGGCCTATCTCCAGCTCGCCGAGCTGCACGACGGCGGACGACCCCACCGCTGGCCGGGCCTCGACCAGGCCCGCACCCACGCCGAAGCGCTCTGGACCGACTTGGAGGACCTCGCCTCCCAGTGGTCCGCCCAGCCGTCCCCGTCCCCCGAACCGTCCGGCGGTTAGGCCACGGACCGCAACGCCGACCGCCCGTCGGGCGGCACCGCCGAACCGCCACTCCCGCCTCCGGGCCGGAACGGACGCAGGGGATCCCTCACGGACCTCGGCCGTGCCGCGCGGTCCAGCCGAGCAGCCGGTCGACGGGCCAGGTGGTCACCAGCCGGTCGGGCCCGAGGCCGAACCGGGCGGCCCGCGCGTAGCCGGAGAGCTGCCAGTCCAGTTGGTCCGGAGCGTGGGCGTCGGTGTCCACCGCGAACAGGCAGCCGGCCTCGGCCGCCAGCCGCAGCAGGTCGTCGGGCGGGTCGCGCCGCTCGGGCCGGCAGTTGATCTCCACGGCGGTTCCGGCCTCGGCGCAGGCGGCGAAGACGGCCCCGGCGTCGAACCGCGACTGCGGTCGGCCGCGGCCGGTGACGATCCGGCCGGTGCAGTGGCCGAGCACGTCCGCGTGCGGGTTGCGGACCGCCGCGAGCATCCGGGCGGTCATCGGCCCGGGTTCGGACCGGAGCTTGGAGTGCACCGAGGCCACCACCACGTCCAGCCGGCCGAGCAGTTCCTCCTCCTGGTCGAGCGAGCCGTCGTCGAGGATGTCGCACTCGATCCCGGAGAGCAGCCGGAAGGACCCGCCGGGGGCGTTGACGGCGGCCACCGCCTCCAGCTGGCGGCGCAGCCGGTCCGGGCTGAGGCCGTGGGCGACGGTGAGCCGGGGCGAGTGGTCGGTGACCACGGCCCAGTGGTGCCCCAGGGCGCGGGCGGCGTCGGCCATCTCCTGGATCGGGCTGCCGCCGTCGGACCAGTCGGAGTGCAGGTGGCAGTCCCCGAGGGTCGCGCCGGCCAGTTCCCAGCCGGCCCGGGCCGCCGCCCCGGCCGCTGCCTCCAGCCGGGCGAGATAGGCGGGTGTGCCTCCTTCGGAGGCTTGGGCGACCACCTCGGCGGTGACCGGGCCGACGCCGCGCAGCTCCCGGGCCCGTTCCGCGCTCACCGACCCGGGCGGCAGTCCGCGGGCGGCCTCCGCCGCCGTGAGGAACGCCCGCACCCGGTACGGCGAGGCGCCGCGCCACTCCAGGAGGAAGGCGATCCGCCGGAGCGCCTCGTCCGCGTCCATGTCCCCAGTGTTCGTCCCGCCCGCCCGCGGGTCGAGCGCCCCGGTCACGTCTCCGGGTGGGCGTCCGTCTTCAGCGACCAGGAGCTGCCCGGGCAGCCGTACGGCAGCGGCGGGAACCGGTGGCCCTTCACGTCGGTGCTCCAGTGGTGTCCGGCGCCGCAGTCGCATTCGTAGATGCCGCTGGCGGGAACGATCTCGCCGGGGTGCCACGAGGTCTTCTCGTCATCCATGCTCCCGGTCTACGCCGTCGCCGGCGGCCCCGCGAGCGCGGGAGAACCGGTCCGTGCGGGGATGGACGGCCGGCGACCGGGCAGGCGCCCGGCCATGGTGCAGATCGGGTACACGATGATGACCGAGCAGCGCGGGCCGCGGGATCTCGTCGCGGACGTCGTCCGGGCGGAGGCCGCCGGGTTCGACTTCTCGGTGACCTCGGACCACTTCTTCCCGTGGCTGGACGAGCAGGGCCACGCCCCGTACGCGTGGGCGGTGCTGGGCGCGGCCGCGCAGGCGACCGGCCGGATTCCGCTGATGACCTACGTCACCTGCCCCACCTTCCGGTACCACCCGGTGGTGGTGGCCCAGAAAGCCGCCACCCTCCAGTTGCTGTCCGGGGGCCGGTTCCGCCTCGGCCTGGGCAGCGGCGAGAACCTCAACGAGCACGTGGTCGGGTCGGGCTGGCCGTCGGTGCCGGTGCGGCAGGCGATGCTCGCCGAGGCGCTCGGGATCATCCGCGACCTCTTCGCGGGCGGGTACGTGACCCGGCACGGCCGCCACTTCGACGTGGACGCGGCCCGGCTGTGGGATCTCCCCGAGGAGCCCCCGCCGATCGGGGTGGCGGTCTCGGGGGAGCACTCCTGCGCACTGGCCGGCCGGCTCACGGACCTGGTGATCGCGGTGGAGCCGGACGCCTCGCTGGTGGACGCCTTCGCCCGCCACGGCGGTTCGGGAAAGCCGGCCGTCGGTCAGCTCCCGGTGTGCTGGGACCCGGACCGGGACACCGCCGTCAAGCGGGCGTACGAGCAGTTCCGCTGGTTCGGCGGCGGCTGGAAGGTCAACGCCGAACTCCCCGGAACCGCGGGTTTCGCCGCCGCGAGCAGCTTCGTCCGGCCCGAGGACGTCGCCGGGGCCGTCCCGTGCGGCGACCGGGTCGAGGAGTTCGTCGCCGCCGTCCGGCCCTTCACGGAGGCCGGGTTCGACCAGGTCGCCCTGGTCCAGGTCGGCGGGGAGAGCCAGCCGGCCTTCCTGGACTGGGCCGAGTCCACCCTCCTCCCCGCCCTCCGCGAAGCGCTCTGACCCGCCTCCTTCCCTACCGCCGGCGCCCGGGGTGCCGAGTGCAGGTCGGCGGTGCTGCGGCGGGCGCGGTGGTCGGCCGGCGCTCCGGCTGCCGCGCCGATGGCGATGGCGATGGCGATGGCGATGGCGATCATGGAGACGATCGCCCAGCCGGGGTTCGGGCGCAGCTCCTCGGTGAGGCCGTCCAGGTCGAAGGCGCGGAACTGGCGGGCGGCCAGCCCCATCGCCCGGGCCTGGAGGGTCAGGTGGGCGACGGCCTGGCCCAGGTCGTAGTCCGCGAACTCGGAGTACGGCAGAAGGGTGTCGTCGACACGACGCCGCGTCAGTGTGACGACCAGCAGGCCCGCGCTCGGTGCCCAGCGGGCCGAGCTGGGGGCGAGGTGGCGGAGGACGCGCCGGTGCTCCGGCTCCCCCGGCCGGCAGGTGAGGCCCCCCACGGCTGCGAGTTGCCGGCGGACGGCGCCCACCGCGCGGCCTCCAGCAGCAGGCCGAGGGCCCGGTCGTCGACGGCCACCGAGGCGTCGAACGCCGTGGGGCTGCACCGCCCCGCCAGCACGGGGTGGATGCCGCCGGGACGCTCCTGTTCACGCTGCATGATCGGCGCCAGCCGGGCACCCCTCGACCCTATTCCGGCACACCCCGGCCCTCCCCAGGAATCTCGACATGAAGTATCTTGATATCGAGATTTACAATCCGAGAACACGGACCGGGGGCTCGCCATGCGGCGCAACGGACAGGGGAACGGGCTGGTGGCGCAGTTGCGGCGGCCGCCGGGCGGGCGGGACGGGCGGATGATGCTGCTGTCGCAGTTCGTCGACCGGACCGGCAGCGGCGTGTGGGCGGCGGCGTCGGTGCTGTACTTCACCTTCGTCCGGGGGCTGGACGCGCGGCAGCTCGGCCTGCTCCTCGGGGTCGCCGCCGTGGCCGGGATCGCGGGGTCGCCGCTGGCCGGCCGGGCGGCCGAACGGCTGCCGGTCCGTACGCTGCTGATCGCCTGTCACCTGCTGCGGCTCGTCACCATGGGCCTGCTGCTGGTGGTGGACGAGTACGCGGTGCTGCTGGTCGTGGTGGCGCTGACCTGCCTGGGCGAGCGGGCGGCCAAGACCCTGGAGATGCTCTTCGCCACCCGGGTCGCGGGCGAGCGCAGGGGCGTCTACCAGGCGCTGTTCCGCAGCGTGGCGAACGCCGGCTACGCGCTCGGCGCGGGCATCGCCGCCCTCGGCCTGGCCGTGGGCACCGCGGACGCATACCGCGTGCTGCTGCTGGCCAACGCCCTCTCCTTCGTCCTGGCCGCCGTCCTGGTCGCCCGGGCCGGCGAGCCCGCCGGACACGGCCTGGTGGTGGCCCGACCCGCGGACGGCGGAACGGCACAGGCCAAGGCCACGGAGGCGGAGGCGGAGGCGCCCAGCCCCTGGCGGGACCGCGGCTACCTGCGGTTCGTCCTGCTCGACATCCCGCTCAACCTCGACGACTCCGTCCTCAACGTCGGCCTGCCGCTCTGGCTGGTCCATCACACGGCCGCGCCGCACGCCCTGGTCCCGGCCTTCCTGGTGGTCAACACCGTCCTGGTCGTCCTGCTCCAACTACGGGTCTCCGCCTGGGCGGACGGCCCGCACGGCGCGGTCAGGGCGCTGCGCTGGTACGGGCCGACGCTGCTCGGCTGCTGCCTGCTGCTGGCCACCGCGACCGGCGGCGGCGCCTGGTCGGCCTCGGCCGCGCTGCTGGTCGCCGCGGTCCTGGTCACCCTGGCGGAACTGCTGCGCTCGGTCAGCTCCTGGGAGTTGGCGGTGAGCCTGGCCCCGCCGCGCGCCCGGGCCTCCTACCTGGGCGTCGCCGGGATGTCCCAGTCGGTGCAGAAGTCGGCGGGCCCGCTGCTGCTGACCGGCGCGGTGATGACCGCCGGCCCGCTCGGCTGGATCGCCCTGGGCACCTCGGTCACCGCCCTCGGCCTCGTCCAGCGCCGCTCCGCCCTCCACCGGCTGGCCACCCCGCCCGCCCCGGCGCCCGCCCAGGCCGACCCGGCACCCGCCGCCTCGACGCCGAGCAGCACTTCCTGACCCCCGCGCGGAGCGGCCACCGGCCCGGGGCCGACGGAGTCCGCGGGTAAGGTGGGATGCGCAGGGCCTCCGGGCGCTGAGCGGCGGTGGGGCCCGCCGTACCCGAACCGCGGCACATGCCGCCAACGGTCCCTACTTGTTGCGGGGGCGCCCGTCTGCCCGGGTGCCGTGCGAGTAGGAGACGTCCATGGAGCGCCCCGAGTCCGAGGTGACGGCCGAGCCCGTCGATCCCGATGTCGATCCGCTGCCGAGGGGCCGGCGCGGTCCGGACCGGGACCAGCTCCCGGTGGTCGCCGTGGTCGCGGTCGGCGGCGCGCTGGGGGCGTGCGCCCGGTACGGCATGGCGCTGCTGTGGCCGGCCGGGGTGGGGGCGTTCCCGTGGTCGACGCTGGTGGTGAACGCACTGGGCTGCGCGGTGATCGGCGTGTTCATGGTGGTGATCACCGAGGTGTGGGCGGCGCACCGGCTGGTGCGGCCGTTCTTCGGCACCGGGGTGCTGGGCGGGTTCACCACCTTCTCCACGTACGCGGTGGAGGTGCAGCGGCTGGTGCGCTCCGGGCACGCCGCGGTGGGACTGGGGTACCTGGCCGCGACGGTGGTGGCGGCCCTGGCGTCGGTGTGGGTGGCCGCGACGGCGACCCGCCGGGTGATCGGCTGGAGGACGCGATGACGAGGCTGACCGGGAAGGCTCTGCGGGCGACGGTGTTCGTCGGCGAGGACGACGTCTGGCACCACCGGCCGCTCTTCAGCGAGATCGTGCACCGCGCGCACGCCGCCGGTCTGGCCGGGGCGAGCGTGTTCCGGGGCGTCGAGGGCTTCGGCGCCTCCTCCCTGGTGCACACCTCCCGGCTGCTGTCGCTCAGCGAGGACCTGCCGGTGGCGGTCGTGATCGTGGACACCGCCGAGCGGGTGCGCGCCTTCCTGCCGCAGCTGGACGAGCTGGTCACCGAGGGCCTGGTGGTCCTGGACGAGGTCGAGGTGATCCGGTACGTCGGCCGGAAGCGGGACGGGTCGTGAACTGGCTGCTGGTGATCGCCGGGGCGGTGGTCGGCGCGCCGATGCGGTACCTGACCGACCGGGCGGTCCAGTCGCGGCACGACTCGGTCTTCCCCTGGGGCACGTTCACCGTCAACGTGGTCGGCTGTCTGGTCCTCGGCCTGGTCACCGGCGCCCTGACCGCGGGAGCGGCGCCTTCCTCCGTACAGCTGCTGCTGGGCACGGGCTTCTGCGGGGCGCTGACCACGTACTCGACCTTCTCCTACGAGACGCTGCGGCTGGCCGAGTCGGGCGCGCGGTTCCTCGCGGTGCTGAACGTGGCCGGCAGCCTGGTCGCCGGCCTGGCGGCGGTGCTCGCCGGCACCGCCGTCGCGGACGCCCTCTGGACGTGAACCGGACGCGGGCCGGGCGCAGTCCGGACGCGAGCCGGACGTGATCCGGACACGAACCCGCCGTGAGCCGCCCGGACCGGGCGTCCGCTGCCCCGGGCCGTCCGCCCGGAGAATTCCGGGGGATTTGGCGGAATCCCGCCAGCTCGCCTCGCTTGCCCGGGGCGGAGGAATTCGCTAGGCGGCGCACAGGAATGCGAGCGGAGAAATGCGAATACGCGGGCACGACGTCGAGGCGAATGCCTGTCGGGCATTCGCCTTTCGTCGGGACGGACGGTCCTTCTCGTCTCTTCCGGCAGGTCCGGGGCGGCGCGGGGCGGCCCGGCCGGCCGGTCCACCTCCTGGTCGGCCCGGTGCACGGAGCGTGCATCCACTCAGCGCACGGGGGCCGGCCGGTGTCACACCCCGGAATACCGGCACCGCGCCGACCGACCGGTCGGGCGGCGAATTCGGCGCGCGGTCTTGTGCCGGTCCTTCAGGTGCCGAATACTCCCTGCCAGCGCCTGTCAGGAGCAGATCACGGGTCCGCCCCCGGGGCGGCCACCGGTCTGCGGCTCCTGCCCGCGCCTCACGGCCCACCGTTCGATGGGCCTCTCCCACTCCCAGGAGGAGATCCGTGAGGACCACGCGCACCACTCCCGGCACGCCCGACACCTCCACCCCTTCCCGACACGGCCGGAACCGGCTCCTCGCCGTCGCGGTCGCCCTCGCCGCGGCGACCGCCGCCGCGGCGCCGATCGCCCAGGCGTCCACGCCCGCCGGGGACACGACCGCCCTCGCCCGGGTGGACGACGCGGTGGCCCGCGCCGACGTCGGCGGCACCGCCTGGCACGTGGACCGGACGACCGGAAAGGTCGTCGTGGTCGCCGACAGCACCGTCACCCCCGCCGGACTCGCCCGGATCGCCAGATCCGCCGGCCCGGACGCGGCCTCGCTCAGATTCGAGCGGACCACCGGCGTCTTCACCCCGCTGCTGTCCGCGGGCGACGCCGTCTACGGCGGGTCCTACCGCTGCTCGCTGGGCTTCAACGTGGTCAAGGGCGGCACGTACTACTTCCTCACGGCCGGCCACTGCGGTGACGTCGCCGGCACCTGGTACACCAACTCCGGCCACACCACGCTGATCGGAGCCACCGTCGGATCCAGCTTCCCGGGCAACGACTACGCCCTGGTCCGCTACGACAACACCTCGCTCAGCCACAGCGGCGGCTTCTCCGCCGCCAACGCCTACGTCGGCGAGTCGGTCAAGCGCACCGGCTCCACCAGCGGCACGCACGGCGGAACGGTCACCGCGCTCGACGTGTCCGTCCACTACTCGGGCGGCGGCACCGTGCGCGGGATGATCCAGACCAACGTGTGCGCCGAGCCCGGCGACTCCGGCGGACCCCTCTACGACGGCACCAAGGCCCTGGGCATCACCTCGGGCGGCAGCGGCGACTGCCGTACCGGCGGCACCACCTTCTTCCAGCCCGTCACCGAGGCGGCCGCCGCGTACGGAGTGAGCCTCTACTGACCCTGCTCCGCCGAACGCACGGCCGCGCCCGGCCGGAGATGGCTGCTCCACCTCCGGCCGGGCGCACACCCGGGCCCGCCGGCCCCCGGGCCGCGGGAGCCGCGCCGCCGGGAACCCGCGAGGGCCTTCCGCTAGGACCGGAACCGGTAGCGGATCCGGCCGCGGGTGAGGTCGTACGTGCTGAGCTCCACCAGCACCCGGTCCTCCGGGAGGATCTTGATGTAGTTCTTCCGGATCTTCCCGCTGATGTGGGCGAGCACCATGTGCCCGTTCTGCAACTGCACCTTGAAGGTGGCGTTGCGCAGGCACTCGGTGACGATGCCCTCGACCTCGATGCCCTTGGCTGTTTTCGTCATGCTCTCTCGGTTTCTCCGTCCGGTGACGGTGTGATCGGTCTGGTCGGTTCGGTGGTACGGGTGACGGCGCCCGATCGGCGGGCGCGGCGGGACTGACGTGGCGTCAGCGGCGGACGAGCTCCAGGAGGCTGCCGGCGCGCCGGGCGCCGACGCCCTCGAACAAGGCGGTGGCCGCGGCGTTGTCCTCGTCCACCTCCGCCCAGGCCGCGTCCGTCCCGGCGCGGTGCAGGACGTCCAGCGCGTGGGCCAGCAGCGCCCGGGCGATGCCCCGGCGGTGCCGGTCGGCCCGGACGGCGATCAGCCCGATCCGCGGCTGCCGGGTCGGCGCCGTCCGGAGCAGGCCCACGTACTGGCCCTCCTGCCGGGCCACCACGAACTTCGCCAGGTCCTCCGGGGTGATCCCGTCGGGGCGCGGCAGCACCTCGGCCGGCATCGTCCGCCAGCCGGCGGCCGCCTCCACCTCCTCGCGGAGAGCACGGTCCAGGGCCCGCAGCGGGCCCGGTTCCGCCTCGCCGGCGGGCACGATCGTCACACCCGACGGCGGCCGCACCGCACCGAGCCCGGAGATCGCCGGGTCGGTGGGCACCACGTAGCCCCACTCGCGTCGGGCGGGGGTGAAGCCGGCCCGCCGCCAGGCGGACGCGGTGTCCGGGTCGGACTCGTCGACCACGGTGTACAGCGGGGTCGGCAGGTCGGCCAGCATCGCCGCGGCGATGCGGTCGAAGACCGGGTCCTGCCATGCGTCGACGCTGATGAAGAGCCGTCCGTCGGTCCGGCGCGACACGTCGCCGCCGCCGACCTCACGGTCGTCCTCGACGGCCTGCCAGCGAGTGTCGGAGACCCGCGCGACGTGGACGGTGGGTTCGTCCGAACCCGGGGTGGAATGTACGGAGTTCACAGGTATCGCCTCTCAGGAATGCCTTGTCCCAGGCGCTCCCGGCGACACCTATGTCAGTCGCCCACCGTGACGAAAAGCGGGAGCACCCATACGGATACAGCCTTCATGGGTGTCACCTCCTCGCATCTCTCTCACGGCCGCCCCGACCGTACCAGCCGGACCCGTCCCGGCCCAACCCGTTTCCTGTCGACGGTGCGCGGCGGCGCCCTCGCGGGCGGGCGCGCTCAGCCGCGTTCGCGCTCGGCCCGCCGGCGGACCAGTTCCTCCACCGCGCTCGGCAGGTTCGTCTCGAAGTCGATCAGCTTCGCCCAGGTCGGCGTCACCACGATCCGGACCATCCCGTCGTAGAGCGACCGGACCTCGGCCTCCCAGGCGGTCCGCTGCTCGGGTGTCATCGTGCCGGCGTTCATCCGGAGGTACTCGTCCGGGATGCCCTCGACCTCGTCCAGCTCGGCGCGGCCGCGGACGAGCAGGATCAGCGGCGGGTGCGCCTCGGTGTCGACGGTCAGGGCCACCGCCGGTGCGCGCCGGAGGGCCGGCAGCTTCGGGGCGTTCTTCACCGTGCACATGACGATCTCCGAGCCGTTCCACTCGAAGCCGATCGGGACGACCCGGGGCGTGCCGTCCGTGGCGACGTAGGCCAGCCGGGTCAGGCCGCGGGCCAGCAGCTCCCGGCTGATCGGACGGTCAAGGACCTCGGCAACCTCGCTCGCCCGCACGCTCGGACCCTCCTTCCGCGGCCTTCCGGCCGTCCCAGTCTGCCCTCCCCCGGACCGGACCCCGCCCTCCGGCTCGCCGAACGACTGGGCTCGGCTCGGCGGAGTTCGGCTCGGCCCAGAGCGTCCCGCTGGAACCGTTCGACCCCCGGGGCTACGACGGGCTGCGGATGTCCCCGTTCCGGGTCCGCCACACCGAGGACGCGACGCCGCGGATGGAGGACACCTGGTTCGGCGGCCGAGCCGGGCAGGGGTGCCGGGCGGGGGCCGGGTTCCGGGGGACCCGGCCGCCGGGCCGGGGTGTCACCTGAGGTCGAGGTTCCGCGCCTCCAGCTTGTTCTTCAGCGCGAGGAGCGACACCATCGGGACGCTCAGCTGGAGCCGGTCCGCGACGGTCATCGCCGCGGTGCCGATCGGCTCGTCGCCGAACGCCAGGGAGAACTGCCCGAGCAGCACCACCGCCAGCTCCAGCACCTCCTCGTCCACCGAGACGCTTCTCGCGTCCGCTCCGGGTGCGGCGGGCATCCGATTCACCTCGGTTGCCAGCCGGTCTCGTTCATTTCGGTCAAGGGCAGTCGTCATACAAACGATCGTCCGCCCTCGAACGACCCGGTCGGCGGCAGCCTCACCGGTGGCACCCGCCATGTCACTCGTCCGGCCGCCGGGCCCTGCCGCCACGACCTGCCACGGCCTGAGACGGTCCACGACGGCCCGGCTCACCCGCGCGGCCGCCGCAGCAGGTACGAGGAAGCCAGGGGACGACGGACAAGATTCCCGAGCTGACGCTGGCACATGTCGCCACCTCGCCAGGTGGGTTGACGGGCCAGGATGGAGGCCCGGACGCCGCCCGGTGCCGGTCGCGAACGCTCCTCACCGGGCGATGACTCCCCAGGACGAAGGAATTCGATGGCCCTCCGCGAGATCAAGCCCGGCAACCGTGGCTTCCTGTACGTCAACTCCCACCCCGAGGGCTGCGCCGCCGTCGTCGACGAGCTGTGGCAGCACACCCCCGCGCCCGCCGGCAGGGCCGGCGCGGCCGCGGAGGGACCGGTGGCCCTGGTCATCGGCTCCAGCGCCGGGTACGGACTCGCCGCCACCGTCGCCGCACTGCGCACCTACGGGATGCGCGGACTCGGCATCGCCTTCGAGGCCCCCGAGACCGAGCGGCGGACCGCCTCCGCCGGCTGGTACCGGACCGCCCGCACCGCGGAACTCGCCGGCCCGGACGGCGACTTCGCCTTCCTCAACGCGGACGCCTTCTCCGCCACCGCCAAGGAGCAGGCGCTGGAGCACCTCGCCGCCCGGTACGGCCGGGTCGACTACCTCGTCTACAGCGTCGCCGCGCCCCGCCGCACCGACCCCGCCACCGGCGAGGTCCACCACTCGGCGCTCAAGCCCCTGGGATCCGCCTACCGGGCCAAGACCCTGCAGTTCGACGGCGACACCCCGGTCGTCGGATCCCTGGAACTCGAACCCGCCGTGGACGCGGAGCGCGAGGCGACGGTGCAGGTCATGGGCGGGGCCGACTGGCAGCTGTGGATCGACGCCCTGGTGGACCGCGGCCTCGTCCACGACGGCTTCCACACGGTGGCGCTCTCCTACGTGGGCTCGGACCTGACCGCGCCGATCTACCGGGCCGGCACGATCGGCGCGGCCAAGCAGCACCTGGAGGACACCGCGCGCCGCCTCCAGCAGGACCTCGCCCCGCTCGGCGGACAGGCCCACACCGTGGTCGCCGGCGCGGCCGTCACCCAGGCCTCGACCGCCATCCCGTCCATCGCGCTCTACACCAGCCTGCTCCGCGCCGTCCTCGGCGACGGCTTCCAGAGCACCGCCCAGCAGGCCGCCGCCCTGTGGCGGCAGCTCACCGGCGAGGTGCCGCTCCAGCTCGACCAGGAGCAGCGGATCCGCCTCGACGGCTGGGAGCTGGACGACAAGGTGCAGGAGGCCGTCCACGAGCGCTGGGCCGCCGCGACCACCGACACCCTGGCCGGACTCGCGGACACCGACTGGTTCCGGGCCCAGGTCGGCCGGCTCTACGGGTGGCACGTCCCCGGCGTCGACTACGACGGCCCCTCCCAGACCACGGTCGCCTGGCCGGCCGCGAACTGAGTCGGCACACCGCCGTCTCATCCCGAGAGCGGACCGGCCGGATCCGGAGCCGTCGCCCTGGTCTTCGCCGTCACCGGATCCGGCTTCGGCCGCCGGCCGGGCGCGATCTCCGCGAAGAAGGCGGACAGGTGCCGCAGCAGGTCGGCGTGCTCGCGGGGGGCGAGTTCCCGCACGGGCGGAGGGGGCACGGTGTCGGTCACGCAGGTCTCAACGTGGCAGGTGACGGGCGGTCACGCCGCAGCGGTGATCATCCGAGTGCCGGGGCCGACTCTCGGCCGTCCGGCGGAGCGCCGGCTCGGCCCTCCGGCTCACGGCCGGGTCAGCGAGTGGAACAGGTCCACCTCCTCGTACCCCGCCTGCTGGAGCCGGTGGCAGCGGCGGGAGGCGCCCGGGCTGAGCAGGTCGACCAGGGCCATGCCTCCGGTCGGGTCGTCGGGCGGCCCACCGGCGGCCGGTCCGACCGGGGCCGCGCGGAGGTCCGTACGCTGCGGTCGGCGTGCGGGTCCGGTTCCGGCTCTGGTTCCGGCGGCGGCGGGGACGTGGTGGGCGCGCGGCGCGTGGACGGCCGGGGCCTCCTCCGGGGTGCGCTCGTCGAAACGGGCCGGGCGTTGCAGGCAGAGCCACTGGTGCCGGGTGCGGAACCCGGCGTCGTGCAGCGCCTGGTAGGTCACCGGCCGGTCGTTGACCGGCAGCCCCGGGAGGTACGGCGACAGCGGACCGGGTTCGTCGAAGGCGTTCAGCGCGCTGGGCGGCAGGCGCTCCAGCGCGACCCGCAGCAGGACGGCCACGGCGGAGGGGTGCTCGCGGCAGTGCAGCCAGGCGATGCTGCCGCCGGTACCGTCCTGGCCGACGCCGCGGCGCAGCCCGGTCGCCCCGAGGAGCCGGCCGGACCCGTCGCGGGCGACGAGCACGGTGTGGCCGGCGGCGCCCGACACGGCCGCCTCGATGCGCCGGGACGGAGCCGGGAGGCCGGGGAGGCGGTCGGCCTCGACCAACTCGGCCAACTCGGCGAGGTCCTGCGCCTCTGCGGGCCGAACCCAGAGTGTCCGTCGTCCCCGCGGGACATCCATCGCCGTTCTCCCTTCACCCGAGGACAGCAGGATCGGTCGACACCGTTGATTCGGACACGCACCGTATGCGCGGACTGCCGCAAGTCCACCCGTCTGCCGCAGTGGTGGGAACGGCGGGCCCCTCGTTCGCGTCCCCGTGGATACGGAGGATCCAGCGCGCCCCGGGGGGAATCATGAGACCGACTGTTCCGATCGCGGTGGTCAGCGCCGCATTGGTGCTCGCGACACTGACGGGCTGCTCGACCGGGTCCCGGTCCGAGCGGTGCCACCAGCGGAGCACCGGGGAGATCAGGGCGGCCCTCGGCGTCGCCAGCGTCACCGGAAGCCGCGGCAGGAGCAGCACCACGGGCGGCGGTGGGAGCGGGAGCAGCGGCGGCAAGAGCACGACCACCGGCGGAGGCAGCACCGGCGGCAGGAGCACGACGACGGGCGGCGGCACCACTGGGAGCAAGAGCACCACCACCGGCGGCAGGAGCACCACCGGTGGAAGCAGCACCAGCGGCGACTCGCCGGAGCTCCCGGACCCGTCCGGTCCGTCGGGGGCCCCGGACCCGACCAGCCGGCCGACGAGTGTGCCCTCCATCGCCGGGCCGGTGTCGCAGACGCCCGTCGTCCGGCGGTCGGACGCCCCCTGCCGCTGAACCGCCGCACGCGGAGCACCGGCATACTCGTCGGACGATCCGACCGGGAGGCAGCCGCGTGAACACCCTCGGGCCCGAGCCCATCCACACCGACCGGCTGACCCTGCTGCCGTTGCGGGTCGAGCACGCCGAGGAGATGGCCTCCGTCCTCGCCGACCCCGGTCTGCACACCTTCATCGGCGGCACCCCGGATTCGGCCGAGGTCCTGCGGGCCCGCTACGAGCGGTGGGTGGCCGGTTCGCCGGACCCGGCCGAGTCCTGGGGCAACTGGGTCGTCCGGCTCCGCGACGCGGACTGCCTGACCGGCACGGTCCAGGCCACGGTCACCGCCGACGACCGTGGCGCCACGGCGGAGATCGCCTGGGTGGTGGGCACCGCCTGGCAGCGGCGCGGCATCGCCACCGAGGCGGCCCGTGGGCTGGTCGGCCGGCTCCGCGAGCACGGGGTACACACCGTGGTCGCCCACATCCACCCCGACCACGCGGCCTCCGCCGCCGTCGCCGCCGCGGCCGGGCTCTCCCCCACCGACCGGTGGCAGGACGGCGAGCGCAGGTGGCAGCTGTCGATCGGCTGACCGCGCCGGGCGGCCGCCGCCCGCGGGCAGCGTCGGGGACGGGCGAGAGCCCGGTGGCGTCCGGAGGGGAAATCCGGAAGGCTCGCGCGCATGGTCTCGATACTGCAGAACGTGGCGATCGACTGTGCGGATGCCTACGGGCTGGCCCGGTTCTGGAGCGGGGTGACCGGCCGTCCGCTGCATCCGGACGACCGACCGGGCGATCCGGAGGTCCAGGTGCTGCTGGCGGAGGGCCCGGTCCTGTACTTCAACCAGGTGCCCGAGGCCAAGACGGTCAAGAACCGGATCCACCTGTGCCTGCGCCCGGAGACCTCGCGCGATCAGGAGGTGGAACGGCTGCTGGGCCTCGGCGCCACCCTGGTCGCCGACCGCCGGAATCCGGACGGCTCCGGCTGGGCGGTCCTCGCCGATCCCGAGGGCAACGAGTTCTGCGTTCTGCGCAGCACGTCCGACCGGGCCGCCACGGCTCCGTGAGTCAGCAGCCGGGGCCGACCGGCGCGGACGAGGCCAGGGCGAGCGCGGCGGCCCGCAGTGCGGCCTCCCAGCTCCGCCGGTCGAGCCTCAGCTCGAACTCGAGGCAGCAGGTGCACTGCGGGATCAGCGCCACGAAGGCGCGCTCCTCCGCCGTCTCGACCTCCGTCTCCCACCACTCCTCGCCCGTCGCCAGGTCGGTGGGGCCGAGGTCTCCGGCGACGAGTCGCGCCGCCAGCCGCCGCAGGGCGTGGCGCCGTGCCAGGACCGGATCGGGCAGCTCGATCCCGGACTCGGCGAGTGCCTGCTCGAACGCGTCGCGGATGTCCTGGGCGGGCGCGGTCCGCGGCCAGCCGGCGAGTTCGCACAGCGTCGGGGTGTCCAGCCCGGCCGCGATCGCCTCCGCGGCGACCATCGGCAGCTCCTCCGGACGGATGTCGCCGACCCGGTAGCGGCACGCCACCTCACCCAGCATCATGAGGCCGTCCTGCACCGGGGTCTGCGGCTGCGAGGTCACTTCTGGTGTTCCCATGTCCCTACGATGCCAGCGCCGTTCCGGGGAGGGCCGCCCGGGGCGGTCCCCGGGACACACGCCCACCGGCGGGGGTGTCGGCGGCGGCCCCTAGGGTTCGGCGGCATGGGACTCTCGATATCCGTCGGACTGCTCGACGACCTCCACCGCCACGACCCCGAGGGCGCCGCGCACCACGCCCGTGAACTGGCCGTCCTCGGCGACGCCCTGGGCCGGGCGGGCATCGACTGGCGCGAGCCGGCCGCGGAGGGCACCGGCCGGGCCGCGTTCTCGGGCGGGTTCCCGTACGGGTACCTCCACCACCTGCGCCGCGTGTACGTCCTGCGGCGCGCGGGGAGCCCGGTCACCCCGGCGGCGGCGACCGACCCGGAGCAGTACGCCCGCGACCAGGCGGAGGTGGGCGAGGAGACCCTGATGTTCTCCTCCCACCTGCTCTGCCATGCCGACAGCGCCGGTTTCTACATCCCGGTGGACCTCGCGGACCCGCTGTTCCTGCCGCCGGACTCGCCCGTCGCGGGCGGTGGCATCGTCGGTTCCAGCGGCGGCCTGCTCGCCGAACTCCGGCGTCTGGCCGAGGCGATCGACCTCGACCCGGACGGCTCCGACACCGGCGCCGCCGCCGACGACCCCTTCGAGGCGGAGAAGTTCGCCTGGCACCGGCTGGCCGGGGCCTGCCGGACGAGCCTCGCGACGGGACGGGCGATCGTCTTCCACTGACCGGGCCCGCAGACGGCGAAGGCAGGGAATCCGGGACTCCCTGCCACTCTCAACCTATAGCGCACCGGGGGCCTTGCGGCAAGGCCCCCGTCGTCCCGCACAATCGTCGACCGAGGCCGAGAATCCGGGGAAACCCGGCATACCCGACATCACCCGCACAAGCGGGCGCGGATACGGCCTCCGCCGGCTGCCGGGGGCAGCCGGCCGGACGACGACTTTGCTCATGGGGGCGCTGTGACGATCGACGTGATCATTGCCGGTGGCGGACCGACCGGGCTGATGCTGGCAGCCGAGCTGCGGCTGCACGGCGTGCGGGTGGTGGTGCTGGAGAAGGAGACGGAGCCCTCCGACCGGGTCCGCGCGCTCGGCCTGCACGCGCGCAGCATCGAGGTGATGGACCAGCGCGGCCTGCTGGAGCGGTTCCTCGACCTCGGGACGACGTACCGGGTCGGCGGCTTCTTCGCCGCCATGGGCCGGACCTGGCCCGAGCGGCTGGACACCGCCCACTCGTACGTGCTGGGGATCCCGCAGCCGGTGACCGAGCGGCTGCTGACCGAGCACGCGACCGGCCTCGGCGCCGAGATCCGGCGCGGCTGCGAACTGGTCGGGCTCACCCAGGACGACCGGGGGGTGACCGTGGACCTGGCCGACGGCACCCGGGTGCGGTCGCGCTTCCTGGTCGGCTGCGACGGCGGCCGCAGCACGGTCCGCAAGCTGCTGGGCGTCGGCTTCCCGGGCGAGCCCACCCGGGTCGAGACGCTGCTGGGCGAGATGGAGGTGGACGTACCGGCGGAGACGGTGACGGCCGTGGTGGCGGAGGTCCGCAAGACGCAGCTGCGGTTCGGCGCGATGCCGCTCGGGGAGGGCCGGTACCGGCTCATCGTGCCGGCCGAGGGGGTGGCCGAGGACCGGACGGCGGCGCCGACCCTGGAGGAGTTCCGGCGGCAGCTGCGGGCCTACGGCGGCACCGACTTCGGGGCGCACTCGCCGCGCTGGCTGTCCCGGTTCGGCGACGCGACCCGGCTGGCCGACCGCTACCGGGTGGGCCGGGTGCTGCTGGCCGGCGACGCGGCGCACATCCACCCGCCGACCGGCGGGCAGGGGCTCAACCTCGGTGTCCAGGACGCGTTCAACCTCGGCTGGAAGCTGGCCGCCGAGGTGGGCGGCTGGGCGCCGGAGGGGCTCCTGGACACGTACCACGCCGAGCGGCACCCGGTGGCCGCCGCGGTGCTGGACAACACCCGGGCGCAGATGCAGCTGATGTCCACCGAGCCGGGCCCGCAGGCGGTGCGCCGGCTGATGTCCGAGCTGATGGACTTCGAGGAGGTCAACCGGTTCCTGATCGAGAAGCTCAGCGCGATCGGGATCCGCTACGACTTCGGCGACGGACACCCCCTGCTCGGCCGGCGGCTGCGCGACGTGGGCCTGAAGCAGGGCCGCCTGTACGGGCTGATGCACGCCGGGCGCGGGCTGCTGCTCGACCAGACCGGCCGGCTCTCGGTCGAGGGCTGGGCGGACCGGGTCGACCACGTCGTGGACGTCAGCGAGGAGGTGGACGTGCCCGCCGTGCTGCTGCGGCCGGACGGCCACGTGGCCTGGGTCGGCGACGACCAGGACGACCTGCGCGACCACCTGCCCACCTGGTTCGGCGCCGCATCGCTCTGACGGCAGGCGATTTGACGCTCCGTCCGACTCCGCACGCCGGGCGTGCATACCCCTCCGTTCCGGGGGCAGGCGTTGGGGCCGGCGGCGGTACTCCCGCCGCCGGCCCGGCCTCCCGGACGACCGTCCGGAGGCCGCCGCGGCGGTCTCCGGAGGCGGCCGCGGCAGTCCGCGAAGGAGGAGCGATGACCCGGATCGAGGAGTCCGTCGAGGTGAGCGCGCCGCTCCCGGCGGTGTACGAGCAGTGGACCAGGTACGAGGAGTTCCCGGACTTCATGCGCGGGGTGGTGAGCGTCGACCGGACCGGCCCCGGGACCAGCCGCTGGGTGGTCGACACGGCGGGCGTCCACCGGGAGTTCGAGGCCCGGACCACCGAGGCGGTCCCCGGGGAGCGGGTCGCCTGGGCGAGCGTGGCCGGGGAGGTGCGGCAGGCCGGGGTGGTGACCTTCCACCGGATCGACGAGGCCACCACCCGGGTCATGCTGCAGTTGGAGATCCAGCCGCCGGGGCTGCTGGATCGGCTGGTCGAGGCGCTCGGCTTCATCGACCGCCGGGTGATCGACGATCTGCGGGACTTCAAGGAACACGTCGAGGCGGGAAGCCGGGCGGCCTGACCGGCCGTCGAGACGGAGCCGCGTACGGAGAGGAGTGTCAGATGAGCAGGCACGTCGACGTCCGGGAGTCCCGCAGCACCGTCGGCCGCAGCGCGGGCACCGATCTGATCGGGTTCCACGTGGTGGCGGCCGACGGCCCGATCGGCACGGTGGACCGGTTGTCCGGGCACGTGGGCACCCGGTACCTGGTGGTGGACACCGGGCCGTGGATCTTCGGCAGGCGGGTGCTGCTGCCCGCCGGAACGGTGGTCCGGATCGAGCACGGCGAGCACACCGTGTACATCGACCGGTCCAGGGACGAGATCCGGCACAGCCCGGCGTACGCGAAGGGGCCGGTGCAGGCGCGGCCCGAACACCGTGCCCCCGTCACGCTGTCCTACAGCCCGTTCTCCAGCGGCCGGATCATCTGACCGGCCGCCGGCCCGGAGGCGCCCGGGTGGGGCCGGGCGGCTCCGGGTGAGCGGGGGCCGGCCGGGCGGGTGGGGCCGCCCGGCCGGTGTGACCCGGCCGGTTTCTCCCGGGCGACCGGGTCAGGACGCCGCCGCGCTCGCGGACCACGCGGAGTCGCCGGGCGCGGCGGCGACCCACTCGACCAGCTGGACGACGACGCCGTTGGGGTCGGTCAGCTGGAACAGCCGCTCGCCCCACGGCTCCTCGCGCAGCGGCATGGTGATCGGGGCGCCGGCCTCTCGCAGCCGCCGTTCCTCCTCCTGGAGGCCGGTGACGGTCAGCGCGAGGATCAGGCCGGCGGCCTGCTGGTCGCGCTGCTCGGGCGGGAGGACCTCCGTCCCGCGGCTCAGCAGCACGATGTCGGCGGCGGCGTCGGGGCGGGTGAGGGAGGCGAAGCCCTCGGCGGCCATGGCCACCTGGTAACCGAGGTGGGTACGGAAGAACTCGACCGAGGCGTCCACGTCGGCGACGGTGAGGGACAGGGTGGAGGTGGTGACGTTCAGAGCGACTCCTGCGGGATGCGGGGTGGGGTCGGGCCGATCAGGTGGGACGGGGACGGTCGGGACCGGGGGGCGGGCGGGGCGCTCAGCCGGACGTCCTCGCATAGGTGAGGACGACGGTGCCGCTGTCGAAGACGCGGCTGTCGGTGAGCCGGAAGTAGTGCGGCTCGAAGCCGGCGCGGAACATCGGGACGCCCTCGCCCGCCACGATCGGGTACTGCTTGACGATCAGCTCGTCGATCTCCGGCAGCAGCTGACCGGCGAGGTCACCGCCTCCGCACAGCCAGATCCCCAGGCCCTCCTCCTGCTTGAGCCTGCGGACCAGCGCCAGCGGATCCTCGGCGGTGACCTCCACCGCCGGATCCGGACTGGTCCCGAGGGAGCGGGAGAACACGATCTGCCGCAGATGACCGAACGGGCTGGTCCAGCCGGCCGCCAGACCCGGCTCGTACGAGCCGCGGCCCATCAGCACCGTGTCGAACCGGCTGAGCGGCGCCTCCGACAGACCGAGCGCGGCCCGCGCCGCCGTCGGCAGGGTGTCCGGGTACTCGCCGACCATCCACGGCACGTATTCCTCGGTGAGGCACGGGTCGAAGAAGGCGAAGGTGTCGTCGGGCGCCGCGATGAAGCCGTCGAGGGAGGCACCGACGTAGTACGAGAGCTTGCGCAATCCAGATCCGTTCATTCGGGGTAACTTTGCGTCGGACG
Source organism: Kitasatospora sp. HUAS MG31 (assembly GCF_040571325.1). Taxonomy (GTDB): domain Bacteria; phylum Actinomycetota; class Actinomycetes; order Streptomycetales; family Streptomycetaceae; genus Kitasatospora; species Kitasatospora camelliae. The sequence continues at coordinate 997,085 of NZ_CP159872.1, forward strand.
TAACTTTAACCAGAGCCCCCGAATGACGTCAAGCGCAAACTTACGACGAGTATAAGATTGCTCCATGACCACCGAACCGGGGCTCCGCGAGTCCAAGAAGCAGGAGACCAGGCAGCTGATCTCCGACTGCGCCACCAGGCTCTTCATCGAGCAGGGCTTCGAGCAGACCACCATCGCCGAGATCGCCACCGCCGCCCGGGTGGCCAAGAAGACCGTCACCAACTACTTCCCGCGCAAGGAGGACCTGGCGCTCGACCACCACGAGCTGTTCACCGGCGGCCTGGCGCGCACCGTCGCCGACCGATCCCCGGGCGAGGCCCCGCTCGCCGCGCTGGAGCGGGCGTTCCGCGCCACGCTCGCGGAGCACAGCCCCGTGGTCGGCTTCACCGGCCCGCAGTTCGCCCGGATGGTCACCGACAGCCCCACGCTCACCGCCCGGCTGCGCGAGCTGCACGACCTGCGCGAGGAGACGCTGGCCTCGGCACTGGCCGACCCCGGTGCGGACACCGGCTCCGACGCGGCCTTCGCGCCGCGCGCCGCCGCCGCCCTGATCGCGGCGGCCGACCGCCTCCTGTTCCGGCGCATCCAGGAACTCACCCTGGCCGGCCGCACCGACGACGAGATCGAGGCCGCGCTGACCCCGGAAGCCGACCAGGTCTTCGCCCTCCTCGCCGCCGCCCTGGCCGACAGCGCCACCTGAAGGGCCTGCCCCCGGGTCAGCTCTCGGCCGCACCCCCGGCAGCCGGCGCCGCGCGGGACGGGACGGGACTCCGGGGCGGGCCGGCGGGCGTCCGGAGGGCGGCCGACGGCCCGCCGTACAGGGCGAGTTGGGTCACCGCGCCGAGGGCCATGGCCAGCCACACACCGTCCACCCCGATCAGCCGCGAGAGCCCCCACGCGGCCGACAGCTGGACCGTGAATCCGACCACGGTGGCGAGGACCAGGGCCCGGCCGCGTGCCGCCGCCTGCAGCACCCCGCCGAGCGCGACCACCAGCGCGTACGGCACCAGGTAGCAGCCCATCAGCCGGAGGAAGCCGACCGCCTGCGCCACCACCGCCGGGTCCGGGCTGAAGGACGAGGCGAGCGGCCGCGCGACGGCCTCGCCCAGCACGGTGGCCGCGAGCGCCACCGCGGCCACCAGGACGGCGGTGTCCCTGGCCAGCGCCGGGAGGCGGTCCGGCCGCCCCTCCCCCAGGTGGCGCGCCGCCTCGATCCCGGCCGCCTGCCGGACGGCGTAGAACGCCATCGTCGCGAACAGCAGGACGCGGTAGCCGATGCCGTAGCCCGCGACGGCCGCCACACCGAACGAGGCCACCAGGCCCAGCTGGACCGTCCCCACCGCCATCCGGGCGGTGAAGTCGACCCCGAACGGGAGCCCCGCGGCCACGATCCGGCCCGCCGTCCGGACACTCGCCCTGGCGCGCGGCCCGCCGCGCGTCCGCGCCCCGCGGCGCAGCACCGGGGTGGCGGCGAGGGCGACCGTCCGGGAGGCGACCAGGGCCAGCGCGGCGCCGGTCACCCCCAGGGCGGGCAGCGGGCCCGCACCGAGGATGAGCAGCGGGTCGAGGACCAGCAGGACGAGGTTGCCCAGCAGCGCCGCGCGCATCGGCGTGCGGGTGTCGCCCGCGCCCTTGAAGAGGTCGTCGGCCACCCGCTGGGCGAAGAAGACCACCAGACCCGGGAAGGCGGCGGCGAAGTACCCGGCCGCGAGGACGGCCGCCGACCGGTCCAGGAAGAGCGCCGCCAGGGGATCGCGCAGCAGGTACCCGGGCAGGGCGAGGGCGAGGGATCCGAGGCCCCACAGCCACCAGGCGGTCGCGGTGACCCGGTCCGCCTCGGCGCGGTCGGCCGCGCCGCGTGCCCGCGACAGGCACAGGCCGGTGCCGGAGCCGACCACCAGGACCAGCCCCAGCAGCAGGTGTTCGATCCCGGTCGCCAGGGTGACGGCGGCGACCGCCGCTCCCCCGAGGCCGGCCACCCAGTACGTGGTGATGATCGACGCGACCACACCCGACAGCAGTTCGACATAGACCGGCCAGGCGAGCCCGGCCAGGCGCGGCATGGATCCCCGCACGCTCTCTCTTCCCCCGAAACATCGTCAGTGCGCCGGTGGAGACGGCGCACTGACAAGAGGTACCGCCGGCGGAGGAACCGGCACAAAGGTCGAAAGCTCCAAGATCGAAAGGTCGGGAGCGGGGGCGCCTTGGCCGATCCCGGCTGCGGCGGCCTGTCGGCGAGTCCGTCGGGGAGCTCGGTCAGGGCGGAGGGTCCGGGCAGCCGGACGGTGCACCCGGCCGGGAGAACGAGATTCGGTTCGGACTCGAACGACCGCTGTGGCGCAACGGCTGCATCCCACTCCCGATGGTAGCTTCCAGCTGCCGCCCGGTCAGGGCGGCACTCCCACCCGACCAACGAAGGAGTGACCCATGACCCAGGTCAGCGCGACCACCGCCGAACTCAAGAGGACGCAGGCGTCGGAGAACGCCTCGACGAAGACCTGGCGCCACGTCATCCAGCCGGATGCGGACGCCGCGGCCAACTTCCTCAACCTCACCCCGCCGCAGGGCCCGGGCGAGGCGACCATCACCCTCCGGACCGACGGGCAGATCGACGTCGTCTACCTGATCTGACGACAGCCCTGACAGGGACGGTGCCGCGGCGCGCTCCTCGCGCCGCGGCACCGGCATGAGGCCGCGCCCCCCACGTGCGGCTGAAAACGAACACGCCGGTGTCCGCTGCGAGCTGACCTTTTCCCCACCGGCGCCGGTTCGGCCCATACTCGTCCCGGTACAGAGAAAGGGGACCCACAGTGGGTAGCAGTGTCGAGACGTTGGAGTTCCAGGCCGAGACCCGCCAGTTGTTGCGGTTGGTGATCCACTCGATCTACTCGAACAAGGACATCTTCCTGCGCGAGTTGATCTCGAACGCCTCGGACGCCCTGGACAAGCTGCGGCTGGAGTCGCTCACCGACTCCGATCTCGCGGCCGACACCTCCGACCTGCACATCGCGCTGGAGGTCGACCCGGACGCCCGGACGCTGACCGTCCGCGACAACGGGATCGGCATGAGCCGGGACGAACTCGTGGACCTGATCGGCACGATCGCCAAGTCCGGCACCGCCGGGCTGCTGGAGAAGATCAAGGAGTCGAAGGACGCGGCGGCGGCGCAGAGCCTGATCGGCCAGTTCGGCGTCGGCTTCTACTCGGCGTTCATGGTCGCCGACCGGGTCACCCTGCGCACCCGCCGGGCCGGCGGCGAGGCCGGCACCCGCTGGGAGTCCGACGGCGAGGGCACCTACGAGCTGCAGGCCGTCGACGGCCTGCCGGTGGGCACCTCGGTCACCCTGCACCTCAAGCCCGCCGACAGCGAGGACGGGCTGGCCGACTACCTGGCCGAGTGGAAGATCCGTCAGATCGTCAAGCAGTACTCCGACTTCATCCGCTGGCCGATCCGGATGGCCACCGAGCGCACCGACGCCGAGGGCGCCACCACCCGCGAGACGGACACGCTCAACTCGATGAAGGCGCTGTGGGCCCGGCCTCGCAGCGAGGTGACCGAGGCCGAGTACCACGAGTTCTACCAGCAGATCAGCCACGACTGGCTGGAGCCCGCCGCCACCGTCCACATGCGCGCCGAGGGCACCTTCGAGTACGAGGCGCTGCTGTTCATCCCCGCGCAGGCCCCGTTCGACCTGTTCTCCCGCGAGACCAAGCGCGGCGTCCAGCTGTACGTCAAGCGGGTGTTCATCATGGACGACTGCGAGGCGCTGATGCCGAACTACCTGCGCTTCGTCAAGGGGGTGGTGGACGCCCACGACCTGTCGCTGAACGTCTCCCGCGAGATCCTGCAGCAGGACCGCCAGATCCGCGGGGTGCGCCGGCGCCTGGTCAAGAAGGTGCTCGGCGCGATCAAGGAGATGCAGACCAAGGACGCCGAGCGGTACGCCACCCTGTGGTCCCAGTTCGGCCGGGTGCTGAAGGAGGGCCTCATCGAGGACGCCGACAGCACCGACGCCCTGCTGGAGCTGGTGTCCGCCGCCTCCACGCACGACCCGGAGGGCACCACCACCCTGCGCGCGTACGTCGAGCGGATGAAGGACGGCCAGGACGCGATCTACTACCTGACCGGCGAGACGCGCGCCATGGTGGAGAACTCCCCGCACATGGAGGCGTTCGCCGCCAAGGGGTACGAGGTGCTGATCCTCACCGACCCGGTGGACGAGGTCTGGGTCGAGCAGGTCCAGGCCTTCGACGGCCACCGCCTGCAGTCCATCGCCAAGGGCCAGGTCGACCTCGACGAGCCGGCCGACGGCGACGACCAGGACGCCGGCGCCGAGAAGGCCCGGCGCGAGCAGGACTTCGCGGCGCTGCTCCAGTGGCTGACCGCCGCCCTCAGCGAGCAGGTCAAGCAGGTCCGGCTGTCCTCGCGGCTCACCACCTCGGCGGCGTGCATCGTCGGCGACGCCCACGACATGACCCCGACCCTGGAGAAGATGTACCGGGCGATGGGACAGGAGATGCCCCCGGTCAAGCGGATCCTGGAGCTCAACCCCACCCACCCCCTGATCATGGCGCTGCGCACCGCCCACCAGGCCGACGCCGCCGACCCGGCACTGCCGGAGATCGCCGAGCTGGTGTACGGCGGCGCACTGCTGGCCGAGGGCGGCGACCTGCCCGACCCGGCCCGGTTCACCCGGCTCCTCACCGACCGGCTGACCCGCACGCTGTAGTCGGCGACGGGTGCGGCCGGCCCGGCTCCCTCGGGCCGGCCGCACCCCTGCCCGGACGGCCGGGGCGTGATCGGATGAGCATGATCGGATGAGCGCGATCGGATGAGCACGATCGGAAAATCCGTGTCGCCGCCGCGTGGGCAGGAGCAGAATCGCCCCGTGACGGACATGCGAGCGTTCCGGGATGCGGTGACCAGCTGGGCGGGGGGCGGCCCCGGTGAGCCGGCGGGCGAGCTGGCCGTCCGGCTGGGCCTGCGGACCGCGGTGCTGCTGGAGGGGCCGAGCGACCTCGCGGCCGTCGAGACGCTCGCCGAGCGCCACGGCCGGGACCTGGCCGCCGAGGGGGTGTGCGTCCTGCCCATGGGCGGGGCGATGAACGCCGGCCGCTACGCCGCGCTCCTCGGGCCGCCGGGGCTGGGGCTCGGCCTCGCCGGGCTGTGCGACGAGGGCGAACTGGGCTTCTACGACCGTGCGTTGGAGCGGGTCGGCGCGCCGCGCCACGGGCTGTTCGTCTGCGCGGCCGACCTGGAGGACGAGCTGATCCGCGCGCTGGGCGTGGACCGGGTGGAGGAGGTCCTCCTCGCCGCGGGCGACCTCCCGGCCTGGCGGACCTTCGTCCGTCAGCCCGCGCAGCGCACCCGGCTCCCGCAGCAGCAGCTGCGGCGCTTCCTCGGCACCAAGAAGGGCCGCAAGATCCGCTACGGCCGCCTCCTGGCCGAGGCCGTGGACGCCGCGCGGGTCCCCGCACCCCTTCGCGACCTGCTCGCCCACCTGTGACACCGGTGACCGGAGCTCACCGGTGACCGGCGTCAGGAACGGCCCGTCGCCGCGATCAGGGCCACCGCCTCGTCGAGTCGGCCGATCTCGTCCGGGCTGAGCGTCGGGTTGGCGGCCCGCCGCGTCCTGGCCAGCGCCAGGTGCTCCGCCTCGATGCCGCCCGTACCGCCCGTATCGCCGAGGTGGCGGAGCAGCGGGGCGAGGACGGCGCGGGCCATGACGGCGACGGCGGGCATGGTCAGGGCCGCCTGGGCGAGGATCAGCGCGGCCATCGCCGTGTCCAGGCCGGGCGGTCCCTCCTCCGACGTGGCCCAGTCGATCACGACCGGTCCCTGCGCGGTCAGCACCACGTTCTCGGGGTGGAGGTCCAGGTGGAGGACGCGGTGCCCGGGGTCGTCCGAGACCCGCGCGGGGATCGCGTGCAGCCGGCCGAGCAGTCCGGCCAGCGTCTCCCCCGCCCACGCGGCCGTGATCGCACCGCCGGCCAGGGCCTCCACCATCGTCGGCCCTGACAGCCGCTGCATCACCAGGTCACCCGGTTCCGCTCCGGGCCACGCGGCGGGAACCGGGTACCCGTGCTCCGCCAGGTACGCCATCACGGCGGCCTCCCCGGTCGCGTCCTCACCGCCCCGGTAGCGGCGCAGCACCCGTCCGCCCTCCAGCGCGAACACGTCCGCCGTCCGGCCGGCCCCCACCAACTCGCCGATCTTCATCCCGGGAACGTACCGGGAGCCGCCCGGGCCTCGCCAGTTCCGTGGGCCGGTTCCGTTGGCCGGTCCCCGGGCCGTGTGGGCGGGCGCGGCCGGGGAAGCCGCCCGGTAGCGGACCCGCACAGTCGGACCCGGGCCGGCACCATCGGACCCGTGCCACCGGGCCCGCGGACACCGACGGAAGGACGAGACCATGAGCACGCCCGAGAAGGACAGGCCGCAGCCCGACGAGGAGACCCGGGAGCGGTCCGCCGAGGAGCGGTCGATCACCGCGCCGACACCGGCGGACGTCCGGGCCAAGGCGGAGGGCCGGGGCCGGGACGAGCCCGAGCCGCCCGCCGCGGACCGACAGGCGCCGTAGCCGTGCGGCCGGCGTCCGCCCTCAGCGCGGGCGCAGGCCCTCGAAGACCACCGAGTAGATCCGTTCCCGGCCGTCCGGGTCCGCTCCGAGCTGCTCCATCGCCGCGCCGGTACCGGCCAGCAGGGCGAGCAGCTCGGCCAGGCCCAGGTCGGGGCGGACCGCGCCGGCCCGCTGGGCCCCGGTGAGCAGGACGTCCAGCCGGTCCCGGATGGCCGCGCTGGACTCCTGCAGCGTCGAGTGCACGTCCACGCCGGCCGCGGCCAGGGCGCGGGCGAAGTCGTTCTTGCCCGCGGACTGGTCGATCAGCAGGCGGAAGCAGTCGAAGAAGGCCGCGGCGGGCTCGGACCCGGCGGCGAGCTCCGCGGTCCGGTCCGCGATGCTCTCCAGCCGGCGCACCATCACCGCCTCCAGCAGCGCTTCCTTGGTCGGGAAGTGCCGGAAGAGCGTGCCGACCCCGACGCCGGCGGCGCGGGCGATCTCCTCGGTCGGCACGCCGACGCCCCGGGTGGTGAACACCTCGGTGGCCACGTCCAGCAGCCTGGCCCGGTTACGGGCCGCGTCCGCCCGCAGCGGGCGCGTCCGGGCGTCGTCGCCCATCGCTCACACCTCTTCCCGTCGGCGGCAGGCGCCACCGCTAGACAACCGGAGTCGGCAGTCCGTATCGTGAAAACGGAGTCACCAGTCCGATTCTAGGTTCTTCCGGAGGTTCGTCATGCCCCAGACACGGTCACCGCAGGAAGTGTTCCACCATCTGCTCGCCGGCATCACGGAGGGGCGGTTCTCGGAGCTGGCCGCGCTCTACGCCGAGGACACGGTGGTGGAGACCGTGTTCGAACCGGTCGGGCCGCGCCGCTTCGAGGGCCGGTCGGTGCTCGCCGAGCGGTTCGCGGCGGTGGCCGAACACTCGCCGATCGAGTTGAGCGCGTCGAACGTGGTGGTCCGGGAGACCGAGGACCCGGAGGTGATCGTCGCCGAGTGGGACTACCGAGTGCACCACCGGGCGACCGGGAAGACCTTCGACGCGGCCAACATCCAGGTGCTCCGGGTCCGCGACGGCCTGATCGTCAGCAGCCGGGACTACCACGACCACCTGGCCCTGATCACGGGCGGCGGCGACCTGCCGCGACTGGTCGCCGCCCTGGAGCAGCAGGGCTGACCCGCACGGAGACAGGCCCGCCCCGGGCACGGTACGCCCGGGGCGGGCCTTTCGGTGTCGGACGCCGACCGCGCGGGCCGCCGGCGCCCAGATGGGCCGGCAGACCGTCAGCGCGGGTCGGCCGGGAGGGTCCAGGCGTACCAGCCGTGGGCCGGGACCCGGGGCCTGCGCCGCCACTGGGCGGCGACGGCGAGGGTCACGCCTCCCGAGCCGAGGGTGGAGAGGAAGGACAGCGCCATCACGCCCGAGCGCACGACGTTGGAATCCCCCAGGACGGTCAGCCACACCAGGGACGAGCCGACTGCCATGAGCACCAGCAGCGGGATCCGGAACCCCCGCGGGACCTGACCGCTGAGCACGGCCACGCCGAAGCCGAGGACCGCGGCCGGCACGATGGCCAGGGCGAGGCCGAGGACGAGGAAGACGAACAGGAAGAGGACCACGGTGACTCCCCAGGAGCGGTGAACAGCCCAGGTCGCGGGCAGGTGGGGGCCGCCCCCCGCTTCCCGGTGGGCGGCCTTCCGGGGAAGATCCTGACAGATGTTTTGAACGCGTTCAAGACGGGAGTGGCTCTCCGCTCCTCGGCGGTCAGTCGATCCAGGTCACCACGGCGAGACCGCGGTCCGCCGCGCCGCGGTGGAAGTCGCGCAGGGCGGTGAACTGCCCCCTCAGGTACGCGGTCAGGTCCCCGTGGAAGCCGTCGAACCCGCACATCCGCGCCGCCTCCTCCGTGTCCCCGGGAAGCCGGGCGAGCATGGCGTCCACATCGACGGCGTCGAGCAGGCGCGAGACCTCCGCCACCGCCTCCGGGGCCAGCAGCGCGGGCGGGTCGCCGAACCCGTCGTAGACCGTCTCGTGGTCGAGGAACCGGAGGACCTCCGTGCCCTCGCAGCTGCGTTCCACCGCCCCGACCAGGACGGGGTCGGCCGCGACCCGGCGGAGGTACCGTTCCAGGCCCCAGATCGCCCAGTTCAGGTCGAGCGCGTCCTCGGCGGGCGGGTCCCAGCCCGGGTCCCCGTCGGGAGCGTCCTCGGCGTTCCGGCGGCACCGCGCGAGGTACTCCGGGCTGACGCGGGCGAGTTGCTGGGTCAAGGCCATGGGGGAAGTCTCCCGGCGTCGCCGGTCGCCGTCATCCCGGTTTCCGCCCGGACCGGCGGGCCGCCCGCAGCAGCGGCGTCCCGCCGGGACAGACCCCCGTCAACCTGCGGATTCCCACGGGGAATTGGGTGCTGGAGGGCCCTGCTATGGTGATCCGATGGCATCGGTCAAGCAATTCCAGGTCACCTTCGACTGCGCGGAGCCCGAGCGTGTCGCCCGCTTCTGGTGCGAGGTGTTGGGGTACGTCGCACCGCCGCCGAAGGGATTCGCCACCTGGGAGGAGTACACCGAGGCACAGCCGCCCGAGGAGCGGGGTTCCTGGTTCGCCTGCGTCGACCCCACAGGTGTGGGCCCGCGCCTGTACTTCCAGCGCGTTCCCGAAGGCAAGGTCGTCAAGAACCGGGTGCACCTCGACGTGCGGGTCGGCACCGGACTCGTCGGCGAGGAGCGCCTCGCCGTACTGGAGGCCGAATCCGCACGCCTGGCCGCGCTCGGCGCCGTCCGCGTGCAACTGCTGTACGACGGCACCGACTCGTGCATCGCGATGCAGGACATCGAGGGCAACGAGTTCTGCGTCGACTGAGCATGCTCCGGGAGGGCGGTGCCGGCCTCTACTCCGCGTCGAGCTGGTGGTCCGCCCAGACGTAGGTCTCCGGCAGCAGGTCGGCGATGGCCACGCTGCGGACGCGGTCGCCCGTCCCGACGATGACCCTGACGGCGGGGAAGTAGTCGAGGAGGACCTGCCGGCAGCGCCCGCACGGCGGCACGACGCCCCGGTCACGGTCGCCCACCGCGACGATCGTGTCCAGCTCATAGGCGCCCTGGGCGGCCGCCGCCCCGATCAGGACCAGCTCGGCGCACGGGCCGCCCGTGAAGTGGTAGGCGTTCACCGCGGTGACGATGCGGCCGTCCGCGGCGCGGGCCGCGGCCGCCATGGTGTGGTTGTCGCCCCGGCAGCGGGTACGGGCGACCTCGGCGGCGGCCTGGATCAGCTCGTGGTCGACGGGGTGGGTCTGCGCGGTCATGTCCTCTTCCTCCAACGGGGTGCCAGGCGACGTTGCCCGCAGCCGGCGGGGGCGCGCAAGTGGATATCGCCGCCGCGCACCGAAGCCGACCGCGGGTCCGCCGCGTTCACCGGGTCGATGCGGGTGCCTGCCTTCGCGAGAGCGTCAGCCTGCGCCACTCCCGGTCGAGTTCGGTGACGACGACCGCGACCTCGTCGCCGACCGCCAGTACGTCCTCCGGCGTCCGCACGGGCGTCCACGCCGGCTCTCCGAGTGGGATCAGTCCCTCGATCCCGTCGGCCACCTGGACGAAGGCGCCGAAGGGAACCAGCCTGGTGACGCTGCCGCTCAGTGTCCGGCCCACCGCAAGCCCGTCGGCGAAGGTCTGGAACGGGTCCGGCTGCGTCGCCCGCAAGGACAGCCGGGCCTCTCCGTTCCAGGTGTCGAACTGAAGGAACACGCAGGAGACACGCTCCCCGACCTGGACGACGTCCGAAGCCGACTCGAAACGGCGCCAGGACAGTTCGGGGTGGGTGATGAATCCGACGCCGGGGAAGACCGGATGGCCGGGGCCGTCGTCCAGCGCCACGAACACGCCGAACGACTCGATCGCGGTGACCGTGCCGGAGAGGATCTCGCCACGGTCGAGCCGCTTCAGGAACCTCCAGAGTTCCGGGTGCGCGGTGGCCGCCATGGACAGCCGGACACGGCCCTCGCCCGGGTCGACGGCGATCACCTCGGCGGTGATCCGCTGACCGACCTCCACGGCGTCGCTCCGGGACCGCCCCCAGGGCAGGTCCAGCGGACCGACCGATCCCGGCGGCCCGGCGGGGAATCCGTCCAGCGTCACCGCCACGCCGTGAGATCGGGTGATCCCCGTGGCCACCCCGCTGCAGACGTCACCGACGTGAATCGTCGACAGAAGGCTCCGTACCGCCTGATCGTCCGAGGTTCCGTCCATTCCGGCAGCCTCTCACGCAGGCCGCACACGGGTCTTGGCCTTAGCGCAGAGCCGCCGCGACCAGGCCTTCGAGGGCGTCGCGGGGACCTCGCCGCCGTTCAGGAGGTGGTCGAAGACCAGGCCGTCGATGCAGGTCAGCAGGGTGTGGCTGCGGGTCTCGACCTCGGTGACGCCGCGGGCGGCGAGGAACCGGCGGACGGCTTCGCGGCCGGCGTTCTCGCGGGGGACGAGGATCTCGCGCAGTTCCGGGTCGCTTCGCCGACCCGCGCTGGCCGAGCTGGGCCGGCGGTTCGGCGACTGGCCCGACCCGATCCCCGCCCTGCTCGAAGCGACCCGGGCGGAGGCCGTCCTGCACCATGACGTCCACGAACTCCGTACGCCGCTGCCCTCGTTCACGGTCGGCCGGGTCGCCCTGCTCGGCGACGCCGCCCGCGCGATGACCCCGAACCTCGGGCAGGGCGCCGGCCAGGCCACGGGGCCGCCGGGCCCGACCGGTGCTGCCGCCAGCTGCCGTCAGCGGCCGTCAGCGCATGGCGGTGTGGCGGAGGACGGCGGGGACGACCGTCGGCCAGTCGGCGCGGGTGATGCCGTGGCCCGCGTCCGGCAGGGGGAGCAGGGTGGCGCCGGGGATCCGTCCGGCGAGGGCCTCGGCGTGCGGGAGCGGGAACAGCGGGTCGGCGGTGCCGTGGATCACCAGGGTGGGGACGGCGATCGAGGACAGGGGTGCGTGCGGGAGTTCACCCTCCGGGAGGGTGTCGTGGTGGCGGGAGGCGGTGAAGTCGCGGGCGCGCGCGACGTCCTGGCGGACCAGGCTGCGGGCGGCGGGCTCGTCGAAGGGCCTGCGGCCTCCGGCGAGGAGGCGGGCATAGGCGACTTGGTACTCCACCAGCGCGTCGGTGTCCGCCCAGTCGACCTGCGCGGAGGCGATGAAGCGCAGGAACTCCTCGGTCGGCGGCGGGAGTTCACGGCCGTCCGGCAACGCGGCGGAGGTGCTGACCAGGACCAGGGAGAGCACCCGGTCCGCGTGGCCGAGCGCCAGCAACTGGGCGAGCGCCCCTCCGGCCGAGACGCCCAGGACGTGCGCGGCCGCGATCCCGTGGCCGTCGAGCACCCGGACGGCGTCGGCGACCAGGTCCGCACCGGTGTAGCCGGGACGGCCCGGCGGGTAGGTGGTGGACCGGCCGGTGTCGCGGTGGTCGTAGCGGAGAACGAAGCGCCCGCCCTCGGCGAGCAGCCGACAGAAGCCCTCCTCCCACCAGAGCATCGACGCGCCGGTACCCATGATCAGCAGGAGGGCCGGATCCGCCGGGTTGCCGAAGGCTTCGGTGCACAGCTCGATCCCGTCCACCGCGACCACCCGCTCGATCGCCCGCTCGGCCATCGCCGCTCGCCGTTCCCCCGCCGTCGTGGCCGCCGCGCTAACCGGCGGCCACGACCTCGCCGGCCGTGACCTGGGGCGGGTTGGGGAGCAGCTCGGCGAGGTTGTCCCGGACGAAGTCCGCCGCCGCCGCGATCGACGCCGATGCCCCGGCCTCGTCCTCGTAGACGCTGGTGGAGATCATCACTCCCCCGCCGGCGTCGACCCAGTAGTAGGCGACGAATCCGGCGACCTGCCGCAGCAACGGCAGGAAGCCCTCCTTCACCCGGCGCCCCGCCTCCGCGGGGTCGGTCACGCCTTCGTACCGCCGAACTGCCGCGTACACGGTGATCTCCTCGTCCTCGGGGCCGTTGCGCGCGACCCAGGCCGCTGCGCGCGGACCGGCACACCCCCGACGGCAGTCGCCGGGGAGGGCGCGCCCGGGGCGCGGCCGGGGAGCGGCCGGCCCGGACGGCCGGTGGCCCCCTCGACGGCCGGGCGGGTCCCGGTCCAGGCTTCTCCCATGACATCCTCCGTCTCCGTGACCGACGGCGCGACCCGGCTCCTGCTCGAACGGTTCATCGGGGATCTCCGGCCGCTGCCCTCGCTGGTGGCGGTCTGGGCGCACGGTTCGCTGGCGGGCGGCGACTATCGGGCGGGCCCCAGCGACCTCGACCTGGTCGCCGTCCTGGACCGGCCCTGCTCCCCGGCGGAGGAGGCGTGGCTGAACGCCCTGCACGCCCGGCTGGACGCGGAGGTCCCGTCGGCCGCGCGGCTGCACTGCAGCTACCTCGCCGCCGGGGAGCTGGACGACCCGGACCTCCGGCATCTCACCTGGGCACACCGGGAGTTGATGCGGCGCCCCGTGACACCGGTGACCCGCCGGGAACTGCACGCGTTCGGCCGGGTGCTGTCCGGTCCTGCGCCGGCCGGTCTGCTGCCGCCGGTGACCGACCGGGAGCTGGCCGAGTTCGTGGCCGGCGACCTGCGGGACTACTGGCGGCCCGCCCTGGCGGATCCGCTGCGGTGGCGGCGCGACATCTGGGTCGACCTGGGCCGGCTGACCCTGGCCCGGGCGACCGTGACCCTGCGGACCGGCCGGCTGATCACCAAGGCCGAGGCCGTGGACGTCCTCGCCGAACTCGGCGCCCCCGCCGAGCTGGTGGCCGACGTCCGGCGGCGCCGCTACGGCCGCCCCGCCCCGGTATCGGAAGGGTGGGACACCCAACGGGCCGAGCTCACCAGGGACTTCCTCGGACCTGCCATCGACCGGGCGCTGGCGGCGGCAGCGGGGAGGTGAGCACCGCCCGCGCGTCGCTATCGTGACGGACCTTCAGGACATCTGCGGCACCGGGGCCTTAGCATGCGCGCATGGACCTCACCATTCACACCACCGTCCTCCCGCACGACGACCCGGAGGCCTCCCTCGTCTTCTACCGCGACGCGCTCGGCTTCGAGGTGCGCAGCGACGTCGGGCAGGGCGCGATGCGCTGGATCACGGTGGGGCCGGCCGGCCGCCCCGACACGTCCATCCTCCTCGCGCCGCCGGCCGCCGACCCCGGCATCACCGAGAGCGAGCGCCGCACCGTCGCCGAGATGATGGCCAAGGGCACCTACGGCTGGATCCTGCTGGCCTCCCCCGATCTGGACGGCGTATTCGAGAAGGTGCGGGCCGGGAACGCCGAGGTGGTCCAGGAGCCGACCGACCAGCCGTACGGCGTCCGCGACTGCGCCTTCCGCGACCCCGCGGGCAATCTGGTCCGCATCCAGCAGGCCGGCTGACCGGCTGACCAGGGGGGTGGGAGTGACGGCCCGATCGATCAGGATCGGAGAAGCGCTGGTCGTGGGGTCGCTCCTAGCGTAGGGGGCATGACGAACATCGCATCCCTCACCCTTGAGGTGGCCGACACCGCGGCCGCCGAGCAGTTCTACTCCGCCGCGTTCGGCCTGGACTCGCGGCTCCGGCTGCGGGCCTCGGAGGCGGCGACCTCCGGCTTCCGCGGGTTCACGCTGTCCCTGGTCGTCGCCCAGCCGGCCGAGGTCGACAGCCTCGTCGGCTCCGCCGTCGAGGCCGGCGCCACCGTGCTGAAGCCCGCCGCGAAGTCGCTCTGGGGCTACGGCGGCGTCGTCCAGGCCCCCGACGGGACGATCTGGAAGGTCGCGACCTCGGCGAAGAAGAACACCGGCCCGGCCACCCGGCGGATCGACGAGGTCGTCCTGCTGCTGGGGGTGGCGGACATTTCCGCGACCAGGAAGTTCTACGTCGAGCAGGGCCTCACCGTGGCGAAGAGCTTCGGCCGCATGTACGTGGAGTTCGCCGCCGGGGCCGGGTCGGTCAAGCTGGGCCTGTACCGCCGGCGCGCCCTCGCCAAGGACGCCGGGGTCTCCCCCGACGGCAGCGGATCCCACCGACTGGCGATCGGCGGCTCCGGCGCACCGTTCACCGACCCGGACGGGTTCGCCTGGGAGGCCGCGGCGCCCGTTGCCGCGTCCTGAGCGGCCGGTGCGTTCCGTCCGGGAGGGCCTCCCCCTGGGGCGGACCGTCCGGGACGGACCGTCCGGGAGGGACCGTCCGTTCCGGGGCCGGCCGGAGGCTCGCGGGGGCCCGGCGCTAGGGTGGGGGTCCATGGCAATCGGCACCGCACTGTGGTCCTTCACCCTGCTGGTCGGGCTCCTCACGCTGACGCCCGGACTCGACACCGCACTGATCCTCCGCACCTCGGCGCTCGGCCACCGCCGCCGGGCCTGGGGCGTGGTACTCGGCATCCAGACCGGCACGCTGATCTGGGGCGCCCTCACCTCCGTCGGCGTCACCGCCGTCCTGACCGCCTCCCACCTGGCGTACGAGATCCTGCGCTGGGCCGGCGCCGCCTACCTCCTGTGGATGGGCGCCCGCATGGTCCTCAGCACGCTGCGCAGCCGGACCTCCCCGACCGGGGCCGATCCCGCCGCGGAGGAGCCGGTGCCCGCAGCCGGCGGGTCGCCGGCGGGCGGGTCGCTCGTGTCCGGGTGGCGGCAGGGCACCACGACCAACCTGCTCAACCCGAAGATGGGCGCGTTCTACGTCGCCCTGCTCCCCCAGTTCATCCCGCCGGGCACCCCGCACCTGCCGATGGGCCTGCTGCTCACCGGCATCCACATCCTCCTGGGCCTGACCTGGTCGGCGGTCCTGATCGCCTTCGCCCACGTCCTGCGCGGATGGCTCAGGAAGCAGCGGTCCCAGCGCCTGCTGGACCGTCTCACGGGCACCGTGATCGTCGGCTTCGGCATGCGGCTCGCCCTGGGTGACTAGCGAACGTGACCGGGTCCTCCGTTCGAGGCATCAACCCCGGTAGCCGGTTCCGGGCACACGAGGCTCGAACTCCCCGCACAGCGGGATCACCGTCCACCTCCACAGCGATGATCCCGGACGCGACGTCGCCCCGGAGCACTATTGTCCGCGAACATCCGAGCCGGGACCAACTCACCACGGTGCTCGGCCAGGAACGCGGTCACTGGCGGGCGGGCGACTGGATGGACGGGATGCCGCTCGTGCTCCGCACACGTGACTGTCGCCGCGTGACCATCATCGGGGCGGAGATGGAGCCACCGCTCAACAGGGCGTGCGAGGCTCGCGGACAACGACGACTGATCGTCCCCGAGCTCGGCCCGCTCGAGTAACACGACTGCGCAGGGCCGGGGTTCACCCGACTCCGGGCAGGGCCGCCGGGATTCGGCCGGTGTCCACCCATGAGGTGATGACCGGTTCCTGGGGCATTCCGAAGGCCGCCGCCAGCAGGACGTGCAGCAGGAGTTCGGTGGCCGTCACGAGCAGCAGCGGGGAGGAATCCCGGCCGTGGCCCGCCCGGTCGATCACCAGCCGGCCGGCGGGCAGGGTCCCGCTGGCGAGATGTGTCCGCAGGCCGGTGACCGGAGCATGGTCCAGCCATTCGGGCAGGCCCGGCAGGTGCGTACCGGGGAGCAGCCCCGGCTGCGGCGTCGGCTGGTCCGTCTCCCCCAGCCTGACCCGCCAGTCCAGCCGGTCGCCCTCGTCCGGCGTGAACTCGCCGCCCACCAGGGCCATGGACCGGTAACCGCCGTGGTTCCTGCGCAGTTCCAGGACCACGCGGGACCGGATGCCCGCGGTGGCCGGGCGCGCGAGAGCCAGCCCGCCGACCTGGCGCTCGCCCGGCAGGGCGAACTCAGGACGGTCGTCGTCGAGTGCCGCTTCTACGCCGAGCGTCCTCACCATGAACACGCCGAGCTCCTCCCTTTCCCGCACCACCGGAACCCGCGACGCGAGCGCGCGTCGCCGTCACATGATCCACCGGACGGACCGCGACGGGCGGCGCTTCCGGGAACAGGGCACCCGCGCACCACTCGCCCCGCCGCCGGGGAACGTCTCAACCGCCCGGCCGCGTCCTCTCCGGTCGAGGCGACACCGCCCCGATCGGCGGGACGGGCGTGGAGGGGGTCTGCATGGCTGCATCGGAATTCGCCGCGTGGGTACGGGACTTCGCGACCGAACGGGACCGCCGCGCCGCCGGAGCCGACCCCGACTGGGAGTCGGGGGCCGTCCTGTCCCCGGCGGTGCGGGCGAGCATCCAGCGCTTCCAGCTCGGCGAGGACGGCGACGGCGCGAACCTGATCGCCAAGGCGGACGCCGCCGGCGACCCGCACTACACCGCGGCGGTGCGGCTGTTCGAGGACGAGGAACACAACCACGCACGGCTGCTCGCTCGGCTGCTCGAAGCGGGCGGGGCGACGACCTCGGCCGGCCACTGGAGCGACACGGTGTTCGCGCGAATGCGCCGCGCGGTGGGGCTCCACGCCGAACTGCTGCTCCTGATGGTCGCGGAGGTCGTGGCCCTGCGCTACTACCGGGCGCTGCGTGACGGCACCGAGGACCCGCTGACCTCGGAGGTCGCCCGACGCATCCTGGCGGACGAGGAGCGGCACATCCCGTTCCACTGCGCGCGGTTGCACGCGTCGATCGCGCAGCTGCCCCGCGCGGCCCGACGGCCGGTGCTGGCGGGCTGGCGGATGCTGCTCCTCGGCGCGGGTCTGGTGGTGGCCGCCGACCACGGGCGGGCGTTGCGCGAGCTCGGGGTCGGGCGGGGACGTTTCCTGGCGGACGTGGCGGGGTCGGCCGGGCCGGTGGTCGCGGCGATCGTCGGCACCGACCCGCCACGGGTACCCGCCGAATTGGCGGAGCCCGCCGCCGCAGCCCGGCCCCCGCACCCGCACCCGCACCCGAGGAGCGGGTACCGGCTCCGGCCGAGGGCTTAGGACGCCGGGCCTACAGCCCGCCCGGCCGTAGGCGGGCGGCGAGGTTGCGTGTGGCGAGGCCGAGGCGGGTGGCGGGGACCAGCAGGGCGGCCGCCCGGGTGATGCCGCGCTGCTTGGGGGTCACCCGGGTGCGGTGGGCGGACTCGTAGCGGCGGAGGGCGGTGGCCGGGTCGGCGGGGTGGGCGGCGAGGGCCTCGGCCAGGGTGTGGGCTCCGGCGGTGGCGAGGCTGGAGCCGTCACCGAGGAGGGAGACGCAGGACGCGGCGTCGCCGAGCAGCGCGGTCCGCCCGTTCGCCCAGGTGGGGAGGTCGACCAGGCTGACCGCGTCGAAGTAGAGGTCGTCGGTGTGGCGGAGCCGTTCGAGCAGGTCGGGCACGCGCCAGCCGAGGCCGGCGTGGGACTCGGTGACGATCCGCCGGTGCAGGTCGGTGTCGCGGTGGTCGAAGGAGGTGATGTCCGGTCTGCGGAAGATGAAGGCGGTCAGGGCCCGGTCCCGGGAGGGGTGGATGGAGACCAGCCGTCCCGGCGCGTTGTAGAGGACGACCTCCTGCGGGTCCTCCACCGGCTCGCCGAGCGGCGCGGTGGCGACGAACAGGCCGGTGGGCCGGACGAACGCGCACTCGGGGCCGAAGGCCAGGCGGCGCACGGTGGAGTGCAGGCCGTCGGCGCCGATCACCAGGTCGAAGCGGCGCGGCGCGGCCCGTTCGAAGGCGACGTCCACGCCGTGCTCGTCCTGGCGAAGCGAGGCGATGCCGTCGTCGAAGAGGAACTCGGCGTCCTCGCGGGCCGCTTCGTACAGGACGGCGGCGAGGTCGCCGCGGGGCAGCTCGACCTCGCCGCCGTCGGAGCGGCCGCGGCCCGCGGGCATCCGGACCCGGGCGACCTCGCGCCCGGAGGCGTTCAGCACCCGCACCACGGTGGCCGAGGTGGCCGAGGCCCGCAGCCGTGGCAGGAGACCCATGGCGTCGACGACCGGCAGGGCCGCTCCCCGGACGTCGACCGGGCTCCCGCTGGAGCGCAGGTCCCGGGACTTCTCCACCACCGTGGGGCGGAATCCGTGGCGGGCCAGCCAGTAGGCGAGGGTGGGGCCGGCCACGCCGGCACCGGAGATGAGAACGCTGCGCGGAGTCATGACACGACCATAAATGCACTCAGTGCAGATTTGCAATCGATGCAGACCCGCACTGGGCGCAGCTCTGCGTCGAATGCGCTACGGTGTGCCCCATGTCCCTCCGCGACCGCAAGCGCGCCCGCACCCGCCAGGCCCTGATCGACGCAGCCGTGGAGCTGTTCGAACGTCAGGGGTACGACGGGACCACCGTCGCGGACATCGCCGCCGCCGCCGAGATCGGCACCCGCACCTTCTTCAGCTACTTCGCCAGCAAGGAGGAGCTGCTGTTCCCGGAGTCCGACGCGCGCGTCCGGGCCGTCACCGAGGCCATCGCCGGCCGCGCGCCGGAGGAGGGACCGGCCGAGGTGCTGCTGCGGGCGCTCGGCACGGTGCCGGACACCGGCGACGACCTGGTCAGCCCGCTGGCGGCCCTGCGCCTGCGGCTGATCCGTACCGTCCCCGCCGTGCGCGGTCGCGCCCTGCAGCTCCAGCTCGACGCCCAGCAGCAGATCGCCGGGCAGCTGGCCGAGGCCTTCCCCGACCGGATCGACCCGGTGGGGGCCGCCGCGCTCACGGGGGCGTTCATCGGCGCCATCACCGGCGCCCTCCAGGCCCTGCTCGACACCCTGGACGAGCCCGCCACCCCAGCCGACCTCCACGCGAGCATCCGGCAGGCCACCGACCTCGCCCTCTCCCCCTGGCGGCAGCAGGCGCGGTGACGGCCCGCCGGGCCTGGGCCTCAGCCGCAGCTACCGTCCTGCCGCCGTGCTGCCGCGCCCGGACGGGTGGACGGGCCCCGGACGGCGGGCCGGCTGCCGGGCCGCCGCGCGCTTGCGTGACACGCTGGACCGGTGTGCCCCGGTTGGGCCCGGTCCGTCCGGGATGCCGGGCCGCGTTGGACGACTGCCCCCACGGCCGGTCCTGACCGGCCGTCACGACCACCGGAAAGGCGGGAGACCGTGAGCGTCAAGCCCGTGCCCGAGGACTACCCCCGCATCACCCCGTACCTCTGCATCGACGGGGCCGCCGCCGCGATCGACTTCTACACCGAGGTCCTCGGTGCGACCGAGCGGATGCGGATGCCCGGCCCCGGCGGCCGGATCGGCCACTGCGAGCTGCAGCTGGGCAACTCGGTCCTCATGCTCGCCGACGAGTACCCGGACATGGGCTTCCTCGGACCGAAGACGATCGGCGGCACCCCGCTCACCCTGCACGTGTACGTGGAGGACGTCGATGCGGTGTTCGCCCGGGCCCTCGCCAAGGGCGCCACCGAACTGCGGGCGGTGAAGGACGAGTTCTACGGTGACCGGACCGGCCAGTTCGAGGACCCGTTCGGCCACCGCTGGAACGTGGCCACCCATGTCGAGGACGTCCCGCCGGAGGAGATGGCGAAGCGGGCCGAGCAGGCCATGGGGTCCGCGTAGCCGGACCGCAGCGGCCCCGACGGACAGCGGACGACGGCTCGCGGCGACCGGCCGCGGGCCCGGCCCGGTGGGAACGGCCCGGCGGAAACGGCCCAGCGGGAACGGCCCGGTGGGAGCGGCAGCGGGCCCGGTGGGAACGGCCCCGGGAGAACCTCGTGGCGGGGACGCCCGACAGGCCCTAGGTTGGCGTGCGATCCACCGCCGACCGGCCGACCGAGGGACACCGAGGACCAGATGACCGACCAGCCCGACCTGCCCGACGACCTGCTCCCCACCACCCGCCGCGCCCTCCTGCACCGCACCGCCGTCGCGCAGGCCGAGGGCCGGACGCCCTCCCTGGTGGCCGCGCTGGTCCGGGACGGCCGGCTGGTCTGGAGCGGCGCCCGCAGCATGATCGACGACCATGCGCCGACCGTGGACGTCCAGTACCGGATCGGCTCCCTCACCAAGACCTTCGTCGCCGTGCTGGTGCTGCGGCTGCGCGACGAGGGCCTGCTCGACCTCGCCGACCCGCTGGAGCGCCACCTGCCCGGCACCCCGGCGGACGGGGCGACCGTCGCCGAGCTCCTCGCGCACTCCGCCGGACTCGCCTCGGAGACCCCTGGCCCCTGGTGGGAGCGGACCGAGGGCACCCTGCGCCCCGCCCTCGACGACCTGCTGGAACCGGGGGACGCCCTCAAGCACCCGGCCGGACGCCGCCACCACTACTCCAACCCCGGCTACGCCCTGCTCGGCGCCCTGGTGGAACGGCTGCGCGGCGCGCCGTGGGGCGAGGTGCTGCGGCGCGAGATGCTGGAGCCGCTCGGCATGGACCGCACCACCCTGCTTCCCGAACATCCGCACGCCGGCGGGTTCGCCGTCCACCCGTGGGCGGACGTGATGCTCGCCGAGCCGCTCACCGACACCGGGCTGATGGGCCCGGCCGGCCAACTCTGGTCCACCGCCGCCGACCTGGCACGCTGGGCCGCCTTCCTGGCCGGAGGGGACGACAAGGTCCTCTCGGCCGCGAGCCTCGCGGAGATGCGCCGCCCGGCCGTCGGCCCGGACACCGCCGACTGGACCTCGTCCTACGGGCTCGGCCTCCAACTGCGCCGCCACGACGGGCGGGTGCTGTACGGCCACACCGGTTCCATGCCCGGCTTCACGGCGGGCCTGTGGATCAGCGAGGCGGACGGCCTGGCGGCACTGGCCCTGTCCAACGCCACCACGGGCGCCAACGCCGCCGCGCTGGCCGCCGATCTGATCGCACTGACCGCCCAGCACGAGCCGCGGATGCCCGAGCCGTGGCGCCCGCTGCCCACGGTGGACGAGGAGCTGCTGGCCCTCACCGGCCTCTGGTACTGGGGGACTTCGGCGCACGCCCTGCGGCTGAAGGCCGACCGGACGCTGGAACTCTCCCTGGTCTCCGGGGGCAGCCGCAGCTCCCGGTTCCGCGCCGAGGCGGACGGCACCTGGACCGGGCTGGACAACTACTACGCGGGCGAGACCCTGCGGGTGGTACGCGCCGCCGACGGCTCGGTGAGCCACCTGGACCTCGCCTCCTTCGTCCTCACCCGCGAGCCGTACGGGCCCGCCGAGGCCGTCCCCGGCGGTGTGGACCCGCAGGGCTGGCAGGCGGTCTGACGCCAGGACCGGGCTGCCCCTGGGCGCGTACGCGGTCACCGGCACGGGCCCTGGGACCCGTGCCGGTGACCGCCGTCTCCTACCCGGACAGGGCCCGGCGACCTGCCGGTCAGGGCATCAGGACGGCCTTGCCCCGGTTGCGGCGGGCCTCCAGGTCGGCGTGCGCCCGGGCGGCCTCCGCCAGCGGGTAGGTACGCCAGACCGGCACGGTGAGCTTGCCGGCCCCGGCCAGCTCCGCCAGCTCCGGCAGCGCCTCGCCCGGGATGTCGTCGGCGGCCCCGCTGAAGCGGACGCCGTGCTGCGCGGCCGCCATGTCGGCGATGGTGACGACCCTGGCCGGGTCGCCGGTGAGGGCGACCGAGTCGGCGAGCACGCCGGCGCCGGAGGTGTCGAAGACGAGGTCGACGCCCTGGGGTGCCGCGGCCCGCACCCGCTCCGCCCAGCCGTCACCGTAGCGGACCGCGGTGGCACCGAGGGACGAGACGAGCTCGATGTCCTGCTCACCGACCGTCCCGACCACGCTGGCACCGCGGGCGACGGCCAGCTGCACCGCGATGACGCCCACGCTGCCCGCGGCACCGTGGACCAGCAGGGTCTGACCCGGCTGCACGTCCAGCAGGCGCAGCACCCGGAACGCGGTGCGGCCGACCGTGACCAGGGAGGCGGCGACCTCCCAGGACACGCCCTCGGGCTTGGCCACCGGCCGGTCCAGCAGGGCGTACTCGGCGTAGCCGCCGCCACCCGCGGTGGAGCCGAGGACCTCGTCGCCGACGGCCGCGCCGGCGCCCTCCCCGACGGCGTCGACCACGCCGGCCGCGTCCAGGCCGAGGGTGACGGGGAAGTGCGCCGGGACGGCCTTGGCCATCAGACCGGAGCGGACCTTCATGTCGAACGGGTTCACCGAGGCGGCCCGCACCCGGATCCGGACCTGGCCGGGGCCCGGCTCGGGCGGGTCGACCTCGGTCGGTCGCAGCACCTCGGGGGCGCCGTACTCGGAGAAGGTGATCGCTGTGGACATCGGGGGACTCCCGGGTAGGTAGAGGGGTGCTGTGTTTCACCCTGCGGGTAGGCGTGGCGGGCCGCCGCTCAGGCGGTGAGGACGGGGTAGTCGGTGTAGCCGCGGTGGTCGCCGCCGTAGAAGGTGGACGGGTCCGGGGTGTTGAACGGGCCGCCGGCGGCGAGCCGGGCCGGCAGGTCGGGGTTGGCGAGGAACAGCGCGCCGTAGGCGATCATGTCCGCGGTGCCGTCCTCGACCAGCGTCAGCGCCTCGGGGCCGGTGACCTCGGGGTGGGTGAAGGGGTTGAGGACGAAGGTGCCCGGCCAGGCCTTGCGCAGCCGTGCGGTCAGGTCGCGGTCCGGACCCTCCATCAGGTGGAGGTAGGCCAGGTCGAGGCCGGCGATCCGGTCCAGCAGGACCTCGTAGACCTCGCCCGGGTTGTCCTCGGCGATGTCGTTGAACGGGTTCCCGGGCGAGATCCGCAGGCCCGTCCGGTGGCCGCCGATCGCCTCGGCCACGGCGGTGGCGACCTCGACGGCGAACCGGATCCGGCCCTCGGTACCGCCGCCCCAGCCGTCGGTACGCCGGTTGGTGTTGGGGGCGAGGAACTGGTGGACCAGGTAGCCGTTGGCGCCGTGGATCTCCACGCCGTCGAAGCCGGCCTCGACGGCACGGCGGGCGGCGGCGGCGAAATCGGCGATCGTCTGCCGGATCCCCTCCTCGCTCAGCTCCTCGGGCGTCACGAAGTCCTGCGGACCCTGGTGGGTGTACACCTGCCCGCGGGCGGCCACCGGCGACGGGGCGACCGGCACCAGGCCGTCGGGCAGCAGGCTGGGGTGTCCGATCCGGCCGGTGTGCATCAGCTGCGCGAAGATCACCCCGCCCGCGCGGTGCACGGCGTCGGTCACCGTGCGCCAGGCCGCGACCTGCCCGGGGGTGTGCAGGCCCGGGGTGTCCGGGTAGCCCTGGCCGACCGGCGAGGGCTGGATCCCCTCGGTGACGATCAGCCCGGCGCCGGCGCGCTGCGCGTAGTAGGTGGCCATCAGGTCGGTGGGCTCGGCGGTGGGACCGGAGGCACGGCTGCGGGTCATCGGGGCCATCGCGATGCGGCTGGTGAGGCGCTTGCCGGCCAGGTCGATGGGGTCGAAGGCGGTGGTCATGGGGATTCCTCACTCGGGTGGGGGCGGGGGCTCTGCAGCCCTCCCCCCCGGGATTTACCTGTCCGAACAAGTAAATCCCCGAGGGGCATTCCCGGCCCTTCCCGTGATCCAGATCACACCGAGTCGACCCGACTTCGAGCCCCGGCGGCCCGATCATCCGACCGCGCAGCCGGGGGTGACCATAGGATTGGATGGTCGGACAGGAAAGCGAGGACGAGCGGATGACACAGCCCACGCCGGAGGCCAGCGTCCCGGTGCCGGCCGCGGCCAGCGGCGGACCGATCAGCCACGCGATCTTCCGGCTCGCCCGCCTGCACCGCATGTACGCCGGGCAGCTGCTGCGGCGGATCGGCCTGCACCCGGGCCAGGAGCTGGTCATGATGCACCTCTGGGAGCTCGGCCCCCAGCGGCAGACCGACCTGGTGCGGCTGCTCGACTCCGACGCCGCCACCATGACCCGCACCGTGCAGCGTCTGGAGCAGGCCGGCTTCGTCCGCCGCCGCCCCTCCCCCACCGACAGGCGCGCCTCCCTGATCGAACCCACCGCGGCCAGTCACGCCCTGCGCCGCGAGGTCGAACAGGCCTGGACCCGCCTGGAGGACCTGGTCGCCGCCGGACTCTCCTCCGACGAACGCACGGAGGCCCTGCACACCCTGGAACGCCTGGAGCAGAACCTCGTCCGGGCGACCGACGACCCTGCCCAGGCCGACGACCCTGCCGCCTCCGCCTCCGCCGGCGAGGACCGCTAGGCCCCCTGCCATCCGAGCCTCGGGTCAGCTGAGGAGCAGGCCGACCCCGATCAGCAGGGCCGCGCCCACCAGCAGCGCCAGCAGGAGGACGGTGCGCCGGCCGGCGCCACGGCGGCGGAGCGCCAGGGCGAGCGGGCCGACGGGAGCGGGCTTCTTCTTCATGGTGACCTCCGTGGTGATCGGGACGACCGGGGACCGGGTGTCCCCGGAACCGGGGTCCGCGGCCCGGTGCCAGTGGTCGCGCAGGCGCAGCAGCCGGCGGCGGCGGGAGTGCGCCCGTACCAGGACGGCACCCGCGACGGTGACGAGGAGGGCGGCGAGGAGCGCGGCGAGGAGCGCGGCGAGGAGGGCATCGGCCGCGGTGCCGCGGGCCGCGGTCAGGGCCGTCATCGCGGTCCCGGTCGCCGCCGCGGCGAACACGGCGAGCCTGGCGCCCAGCACCCGGTCCCGGGCGTACAGCGGGCGACGCCTGGTCAGGACCCAGCCGGACAGCGCGGCCCAGGCCGTCCCGACGGCGATCAGTCCGGCGAAGGCGACCCGGGTACGCGCCGGAAGGCTCGCGGGCTCGGTGGCCCACAGCACCGTGAGCAGCACCGCGCCGCAGCCGCCCGCCAGTCCCACGACCAGGTGCCGCAGCCGGGACCGGAGCGAGATCTCCGCCGCGAGGACGCGCTCCAACTCCTCCGGCACGCCACGGGGACCCCTCGGACCGTGCTCGGTCATGCCTCGTATCCCCTCTCGACCAGGGTGGTCCGCAACAGGCGGCGAGCGCGGTGGAGCCGGCTCTTCACCGTGCCGGGCGGGACTCCGAGGACGTCGGCGCAGGTGGCGAGGGTCAGGTCCTGCAGGTGGAAGAGGATCAGCACCTCGCGCTCCAGCGGCGGCAGCCCGGAGAGGCCGGCCCGGATCTCCATCACGGTCAGCAGGTCGCCGAGTCCGTCGCCGGAATCGGCGTCGGCGCTGTCCTCCGGTTCCTCCACCCGCGTCTCGGGGGCCCGGTAGGTGCGCCGCAGATGGTCGGTGACGGTGCGGCGGGCGACGGTGAACAGCCATGCGGCGAACCGCTCCGGTTCCCGTAACCCCGGCAGGCCGCGCACCACGGCGACCCACACCTCCTGGGCGAGGTCGTCCGCGAGATCCGGCGGACCCACCATGCCGCGCACGAAGCGCCACAGCGGCTCGTGCCACCGGCCCACCAGTGCACCGAACACCGCCCGTTCCCCGAGCTGGCAGCGCACCACCACCAGCCCGTCCGACTCCTCGCCGCCGCCCACCGCACCTCCCCAGCGCGCCTCGCCGTGCCTCCCCGTGCCTCACCGTGCCTCACCGGGAGAGTCGTCCCCCGCAGCCGGAAGGTTCACGTCGTCCCGGAGGAACCGGAAGGACGGCCCCTGGACCGGGGCCGGCCGCCGAAGCCGGAGAATCGACGGGTGCGCGAGGATGGCGGGATCGTCGCAGAGGGTCGTCTGGTCCGCGGGCGCGGCCGACCCGCCTCAGCGGGTCGGCTGGCCGAGGCCGAGCAGGTTGCCCTCGCTGTCGTGGAACCAGGCGGCGCGTTCGCCTCGGGCGCCCTTGGCGGCGTAGTGGCCGGCGATCTCGGCGATGCCGTCGCGGGTGCGGAGGCCGGGGACGTCGACCTCCTCGAACTGCACGCCACGGCGCCTGAGTTCCGCCACGAGGGCGTCGAGGTCGTCGACCTCCCAGCCCATCTGGGTGAAGGTGCCGGGCGAGGCCCCGGTGGACAGGAAGAGCGCGAACTCCACTCCTCCGCAGCGGTCGGACCTGACCTGACCTGACCCGACCTGACGGCCGGTACGCCGACGGCCTCCGAGGCAGCGGGTGCTGTCTCCGGAGGCCGTCGGGGCGGCGGGTCAGATCCGCTCGGGCGTGGCGGGTTCGCGGGCCGGGGTGGGCTTGCGCGCCGGGGCGGGTTCGCCACGCCGCATGGCGCCGGGGGCACGGCGGGCCGGGCGGTCGGCGCGCGGGGCCGAGGCGAGCTGCCAGGGCACGCTGATGACCATCACGCCGGGGGTGAACAGCAGCCGACTCTTCAGCCAGAGCGCGGACTGGTTGTGCAGCAGGTGCTCCCACCAGTGGCCGACCACGTACTCGGGGATGAACACCGCGACGGCGTCCCGGGGGCTGGTGCGGCGGTACTCGCGGACGTAGTGCACCACCGGCTTGGTGATCTCGCGGAACGGCGAGTCCAGGACCTTGAGCGGCACCGCGATCTCGTACGCCTCCCACTGGGCGCGCAGGTCGGCGGTGCTGTCCTTCTCGACGGCGACGGTGAGCGCCTCCAGGGTGTCGGGCCGGAACGCCTGGGCGTAGCCGAGAGCCCGGAGGGTGGCCTTGTGGAGCTTGGAGACCAGCACCACGCCGTGCACCTTGGCCGGACGGGCGGACTCCTCCTGCGGGTCCTCGATGGCCAGTTCGTCCGAGACGGCGTCGTAGTGGCGGCGGATGCCGCGCATCATCGCCCAGAGCGCGGCCGCGGCCAGCACGGCCAGCCAGGCGCCCTGGGTGAACTTGGTGATCAGGACGATCACCAGGACCAGCGCGGTGGTGACCGCACCCAGCCCGTTGATGATCCGGGAGCGCTGGGCACCGGCCCGGACGGTGGAGTCGCTCTCGGTGGCCAGGGTGCGGTTCCAGTGCCGGACCATGCCGACCTGGGAGAGCGTGAAGGAGGTGAACACGCCCAGGATGTAGAGGTGGATCAGGCTGGTGACGTCGGCCCGGTAGAACCAGAGCAGGGCGCCGGCCACCACGGCGAGGGCGATGATGCCGTTGGAGAAGGCCAGCCGGTCGCCGCGGGTGTGCATCTGCCGGGGCAGGTAGCGGTGCTCGGCGAGGATCGAGGCGAGCAGCGGGAAGCCGTTGAAGGCGGTGTTGGCGGCGAGGATCAGGACCAGCGCGGTGACGGCCTGGATGAAGTAGAACAGGATGCTGTCGCTGCCGCCGAGGAAGGTCGAGGCGAGCTGGGCGATCACGGTCTGCTGGGTGTAGGTGGCGCAGTCGCCGGGAAGGCCGGTCAGCTGGCAGGCGTCGTCCACGTAGTGCACGTTCGAGGTCATCGCCAGCACGGTGACGCCGACGAACATGACCACGGCGGTCAGGCCCATGGCGCTCATCGTCGTCGCGGCGTTCTTCGACTTGGGGGCGCGGAACGCGGGGACGCCGTTGGAGATGGCCTCAACACCGGTGAGCGCGGTGCAGCCGGAGGCGAACGCGCGCAGGCCCAGCATCAGCAGGCCGAGCCCGGCGAGGTTGTCGCCGCCCTCGGCCGGGGCGACGCCGAAGGCGGCGGTGGGCGCCTGCGGGTCGTCACCGAACACCACCCGGACCAGACCGGTCACCACCATCAGCAGGATGCCGCCGATGAACAGGTAGGTCGGTGCGGCGAAGGCCCGGCCGGACTCGCGGACGCCGCGCAGGTTCATCGCGGTCAGCAGCGCCACGAAGCCGACCGCCAGGAGGACCCGGTACTCGGCGAGGCCGCCGAAGGCCGAGATGATGTTGTCCACGCCGGAGGCCACCGACACCGCGACGGTCATCACGTAGTCGACCAGCAGCGAGGCCGCCACCACCAGGCCCGAGTTGGCGCCGAGGTTCTTGGACACCACCTCGTACGAGCCGCCGCCGCTCGGGTAGGCGTGCACCACCTGCCGGTAGGACATCACCACCACGGCCATCAGCGCGACCACGCCGGCCGCGACCCACGGGGTCAGGTAGAGGAAGGCGGTGCCGCCCACGGTGAGGACGAGCAGGATCTCGCCGGTGGCGTAGGCGACCGAGGACAGCGGGTCGGAAGCGAAGATCGGCAACGCCAGACGCTTGGGGAGCAGCGTCTCGCCCAGCTCCTCGCTGCGCATGGCCTTGCCGATCACGAGGCGCTTGAGCGCCTGGGGCACGTTGAACACGTAAGCGAGAGTAGGGGCCTCCGGCGTGATGACAATCGGACCGACGGACCCCTGCCCTTTCGCCCCCGCAGCACTGTTTCCGCAGGTCAGGCCAGCCACACAGACCCCCCACGCCACCCTTCGGAGGTGGTGCAGGGGGCCGTTAAGGAATCGTCAATATCCATGCTGAAATCCGGCAAACCTGGATGTATCAGGCAGGCCGTACACGACGGGCGTCGCTACATCCGCAGCCGCAGCCGGCAGACCACGGCGTCGGTGTGCCGACGCAGGGCACGGGCGATGACGGCGCCGCGCTGGTTCTGCAGGGCGCGCTGCCACAGCCGCCGCGGTTCGGCCTCCGGGATCAGCACGGTGATCCGGTCGTACGCGTGCTCCGCAGCGAGGGTGTTCACGTACGCGGCGATGGGCTGGCCGAGGCGGCGGTGGGAGTCGGTGATCTCGATCAGCGGCACCCCGGGTCGCCACAGTTCCCAGTCGCGGCGCAGCGCCTCAGCGGCCAGCCGGTCCTCGACGTCCGGCGCGGTGTGGACGACGGTGACGGCCTGCACCTCGTCGCCGAGCGAGAGGGCGGCGGAGAGGGCGTCGCGAGTGAGCCTGGTGATCGCGTGGACGGGAACCACCACTAGGGAACGCTGCTGGGTGAGCGGGCCCGGGATGGCGCCCAGCCCCAGGTTGGCTCCGATCCGGGCGTAGGTGCGGTGGATCAGCTCGAAACAGAGCACCAGCAGCGGCAGGCCCAGGCAGATGCCCCAGGCTCCCTCGGTGAACTTGGTGCCGGCCACCACCACCGTGGCAGTGCCGGTGAGCAGCGCGCCGACGCCGTTCAGCAGGGCCTTGCCCCGCCAACCGGGGCCGCGCCGCTGCCGCCAGTGCCGGACCATGCCGACCTGGCAGATGGTGAAGCCGACGAAGACGCCGATGGCGAACAGCGGCACCAGGCTGTTCACGTCGCCGCCGGAGGCGACCAGCAGCGCGGCCGAGACCAGGGCCAGGAAGAGCACGCCGTGCCGGTGCACCTGCCGGTCGGCGCGCAGCGCGAAGACGTGCGGCAGGTGGTTGTCGCGGGCCAGCAGGTGGAGCAGGACCGGCAGTCCGCCGAAGGAGGTGTTGGCGGCCAGGGCGAGCAGGACGACGGTGGCGAACTGGACCAGGTAGAAGCCGAACCCGTGGCCGAGCGAGGCGTCGGCGAGCTGGGCGAGGACGGTGACGCCCTCCACCGGCTGGAGGTGGAAGCGGCCGATCAGCACCGCCAGCCCGATCAGCATCACGCCGAGCAGCGCGCCGAGGGCGACCTCGGTGTGCTGGGCCCGTCTGACCCGCGGGATACGGAAGGAGGGCACGGCGTTGGCGATGGCCTCCACACCGGTCAGTGCCGAGCAGCCCGAAGCGAACGCCTTGAGCAGCAGCAGCGCGCCGACGGTGGTGGCGTCGCCGGCGAGCGCGGAGGCATGCCCGGCGGCGGCCTCGGTGGAGGCGGGCGTGTCCCGGAACAGGCCGACCACGATGATCGCCAGGATCGACAGCACGAACACCGCCGTCGGCGCCATGAACCAGCGGGCGGACTCGGCGATGCCGCGCAGGTTCACCGCAGTCACCAGGGCCAGCACGCCCAGGCACAGCCACACCCGGTCCCCGTACAGCGCGGGGAAGGCGGAGGTCAGCGCCGCCACACCGGCGGTCACCGAGACGGCCACGTTGAGCACGTAGTCGATCACCAGCGAGGCTGCGGCGGTCAGCGCGGTGCGTCGGCCCAGGTGCGCCTCGGCCACCGCGTACGAGCCGCCACCGTCCGGGAAAGCCGCGATCACCTGCCGGTACGAGGCCACCAGGACCGCCAGCAGCACGGCGATCGCCGCCGTCACCGGCAGGGTGAACCCGAGGCCGTACGCGCCGGCCGCAGCGAGCACCAGGACGATGGACTCCGGGCCGTACGCCACCGAGGCCATCGCGTCCAGGGACAGGGCGGCCAGGCCGCCGAGCGCGGTCAGCCGGTGGCGGTCGTCGGCGGCGCCGGTATCAGGGGGTTCCGCCAGGACGGTCGTCGGCGCGGGTGCGGGGTGCGGGTCAGTGGTCTCGGGCATCGTGCTCCAGTCCTCCGGGAGGGGTCCGTTCCCGATCCTGGCCACCCCGGTACGCACGCCCCGCCGGCCATACGGGGCCTTGACGACGGACGCCCGACCCTTGACGCGATCTTGGCGCGCCCGGGCACGCGGAGCCGTGGTCGAGCCCGTCTCCGCCTCAGGCGCCACGCCCCGGCACCACATGGCACCCTATGGCACCGCGTGGCACCACGCGGTGCCACGCGGTGCCACGCCCCGGCGCCACCTCGTTTCCCCAGTTCAGGGCGGGTGCGCGCAATCCGACTCCCCACGTGGCGCCACTCAGGCTTGCGCATGGCGCCATAGTGGTGCCATGATGGCGTCATGGACCTCACCCCGTACGTCGAGAACCTCCGCCGCGAACTGGCGGTGGCCGCCGAAGCCGGCGGGGACGACGCCCGCGCACTGGCCGAGCGCCTCACCGCTCCCCTGGAATCGGCGACCCGCCTGACCATGCTCAACGTGCTCTCCGCCGCGATGGACGAGATCACCCGCGAGCTCGCCCCGGGCTCGGTCGACGTACGGCTGCGCGGGCTGGACCCGGATTTCGTGGTCTCCCTGCCTCCCACCGTCGCCGTCGGCCACGCCGAGCCGGCCGGCGTACCCGTCGAGTCCCTCGCCGCGTCGGCGCCCGCCGACGTCGACGAGGGCGGCACCGCCCGGGTCAACCTGCGGCTGCCGGCCCAGCTCAAGGCGCGGGCCGAGGAGGCCGCGAGCCGCGAGGGCCTGTCGGTCAACGCCTGGCTGGTCCGGGCCGTGTCGGCCGCCGTCGACGGGGGCGGGCAGCCGCGCACGACGGAGAGGTCCCGGACGACCGTCGGACAGAGCATCACGGGCTGGGTGCGCTAGCCCACGCCCACCCACCGGCACCGCACCACCTCATTCACTCACCCACCGCGTCCCACCTGCGGAGACGCCACCCAGACCCATGAGGACGGGACAGTCATGCCTTCTTTCGACACCCCCGCACCGATCTCCGTGACCGCCCACGTGGAGGCCGGCTCCGTCCGGTTCGTCGCGGCCGACCGGCTCGACACCGCGGTCGAGGTGCAGCCCCGCGACCCGAAGCAGGACCGGGACGTCCGGGCCGCCGAGCAGACCGAGGTCACCCTGTCCGGGGGCGTCCTGGCCGTCAGGACGCCCAGGTCGCGCAACTCGCTCCGCCGCCCCGGCGTCGTCGACGTGACGGTCGAGTTGCCCACCGGCTCACAGGTCGACCTGACCGGCGCCTGGACCCAGGTGCTCGGCGAGGGCCGGCTCGGCGAGGTCCGGGTGAAGACCTCCTCCGGCGACACCCGGCTCGACACGACCGGGCCGCTGCGGCTGACCGCCTCGCACGGCTCGATCACCGTGGACCGCATCGAGGGCGCGGCCGAGATCACCACCAGCTCGGGCAGCCTGCGCGTCGGGCAGGTGGACGGCGCCGCCGTCCTGAAGAACTCGCACGGCACCACCACCGTCGGCACCGCCGCCGACGAGCTGCGGGTCAGCGGCGCCAACGGCGACATCGAGATCCGGCACGCCGAGGCCTCGGTCACCGCCACCACCGCCCACGGCACCCTGCGGGTCGGTGAAGTGGTGCGCGGTACCGTCCAGTTGGAGACCTCCTACGGTGCCATCGAGGTCGGCATCCGGCCGGGCACGGCCGCCTGGCTCGACGTCAACTCGGGCTCCGGCCAGGTGCGGAACATGCTCGCCGCCTCCGACGCCCCCGGACGCTCCGAGGAGACCGTCAAGGTCCACGCCCGCACCCGGTACGGCAACATCGACATCCTCCGCGCCAAGGCCTGACCTGCCCCGGCCCCTGACCGGCCCCGGCACCGGAATCACCCCGCTGATTCGCCTCACCGACCCACCCCACCAGCCAGCCTTCGACCAGGAGGGCCCCATGCCTTCATCTGTCATGCCCACGCCACGAATGCCCGGTGCGCAGCCGCCCGCCGCCATCTCCGCCTCCGGTCTGCGCAAGTCCTACGGCGACAAGACCGTGCTCGACGGCATCGACCTGCACATCCCGGCCGGGTCCGTGTTCGCCCTGCTCGGGCCGAACGGCGCCGGCAAGACCACCACCGTGAAGATCCTCACCACCCTGGTCACCGCCGACGGCGGCCAGGCCCACGTCGCCGGCCACGACATCGCCACCTCGCCCCACGGGGTGCGGGCCGCGATCGGCGTCACCGGCCAGTTCTCCGCCGTGGACGGCCTGATCACCGGCGAGGAGAACATGCTCCTCATGGCGGACCTGCACCACCTGTCCAAGCGCGAGGGCCGGCGGGTCGCCGCCGAACTGCTGGAGCGCTTCGACCTGGTCGAGGCCGCGAAGAAGCCCGCGTCCAGTTACTCCGGCGGGATGAAGCGGCGCCTCGACATCGCGATGACCCTGGTCGGCGACCCGCGGATCATCTTCCTCGACGAGCCGACCACCGGCCTCGACCCGCGCTCCCGCCACACCATGTGGCAGATCATCCGCGGGCTGGTCGCCGACGGCGTCACCGTCTTCCTCACCACCCAGTACCTGGAGGAGGCCGACGAACTCGCCGACCGCATCGCCGTGTTGAACGACGGCCGGATCGCGGCGGAGGGGACGGCCGAGGAGCTCAAGCGGCTGATCCCCGGCGGGCACGTCCGGCTCCGCTTCACCGACCCCGCGGCGTACCGGTCGGCCGTGTCCTCCCTCCCGGCCGCCGCCCGGGACGACGAGGCGCTGGCCCTGCAGATCCCCAGCGACGGCAGCCAGCGCGAACTGCGCGCCGTCCTCGACCGGTTGGACTCCGCCGGCATCGAGGCGGACGAGCTCACCGTGCACACCCCCGACCTCGACGACGTGTTCTTCGCCCTCACCGGCTCCGGCACCGTCCCCGACCAGCCGAAGGAGGCTGTCCGATGAGCTCCCTGGCCCTCGCCGTCCGCGACTCGTCCACCATGCTGCGCCGCAACCTGCTGCACGCCCGGCGCTACCCGTCCCTCACCCTCAACCTGCTGCTGACCCCGGTGGTCCTGCTGCTGCTCTTCGTCTACGTCTTCGGCGACGTGATGAGCGCGGGCATCGGCGGCGATGGCGCGGACCGCTCCGCGTACATCGCGTACCTCGTCCCGGGCATCCTGCTGATGACCATCGGCGGCACCACGGTCGGCACCGCGGTGTCCGTCTCCAACGACATGACCGAGGGCATCATCGCCCGCTTCCGCACGATGCCGATCCACCGCGGTTCGGTGCTCATCGGGCACGTCATCGGCAGCGTGCTGCAGTCGGTGCTCAGCGTGGTCCTGGTCGGCGCGGTCGGCGTGGCCATCGGCTTCCGCTCCACGGACGCCACGGTCCTGGAGTGGCTGGCGGCGTTCGGAGTGCTCGCCCTGTTCGCCCTGGCGCTCACCTGGATCGCGGTCGGGATGGGCATGGTCAGCCCGAACGCCGAGGCGGCCAGCAACAACGCGCTGCCGCTGATCTTCCTCCCGCTGATCTCCAGCGCCTTCGTCCCGGTCCACGCCATGCCGGGCTGGTTCCAGCCGATCGCCGAGTACCAGCCCTTCACCCCGGCCATCGAGACCCTGCGCGGCCTGCTCCTCGGCACCGAGATCGGCCACAACGGCTGGATCGCCGTCGCCTGGTGCCTGGCCCTGACGGTGCTCGGCTACCGCTGGTCGACCTCGACGTTCAACCGCGACCCGAAGTAACCGCCATCACCCGGCGGACTCCGACCCGCAACCCGTCCCATCCCCGGGCGGCGTACCCGACACCACGTCGACGTACGCCGCCCGCCGGCGTCCACGGCGGTCACCTGAGCTCGGGACCGCTCGGACGTTGTGCCGGAGTCAGCCGGGCGTGACGTGGCGGTGCAGACCGCTGCCGGTCGACCGGAAGGGCGCCGGCCCGCGATGGGCCACCCGGTGGCCCGGCGACGGTCAGCCGCGATCGGCGGGGAAACAAGCCGGGCCCGGTACGTCTTCACGTACCGGGCCCGGCTTTCTCGTAGCGGGGACAGGATTTGAACCTGCGACCTCTGGGTTATGAGCCCAGCGAGCTACCGAGCTGCTCCACCCCGCGTCGGCGATCACGACTCTACGGCACCACACGGCGCGGATGGAAATCCTTGGACCGACCGGCCATGGGGGGGTGGGTGAAGGAGCGGGTCGAGAGCCGAGTCTGGGCGGTGCCGACGAGGGAGTAGCAGCGGAGCTGCGGCCATCGAGGCTGCGGAGTGGCGGAGTCAGAGCAGGAACTGCACGACCAGCAGGTCGATCAGCTTGATCCCGAGGAACGGCAGCACCAGCCCGCCGAGCCCGAACACCCGCAGGTTCCGCGCGAGCAGCTGGGAGGCGGACGCCGGCCGGTAGCGGACGCCGCGCAGCGCCAGCGGGATCAGCGCCACGATGATCAGGGCGTTGAAGATGATCGCCGAGGCGATGGCGGAGGTCGGGCTGTGCAGCGCCATGACGTTGAGGTGACGCAGGCCCGGGTAGGCGCCGGCGAACATCGCGGGGATGATCGCGAAGTACTTGGCGACGTCGTTGGCGATCGAGAAGGTGGTCAGCGCGCCGCGGGTGATCAGCAGTTGCTTGCCGACCTCGACGATCTCCAGCAGCTTGGTGGGGCTGGAGTCCAGGTCGACCATGTTGCCGGCCTCCTTGGCGGCGGAGGTGCCGGTGTTCATCGCGACGCCGACGTCCGCCTGGGCGAGGGCGGGGGCGTCGTTGGTGCCGTCACCGGTCATCGCGACCAGCTTGCCGCCCTCCTGCTCGCGGCGGATCAGGGCGAGCTTGTCCTCGGGGGTGGCCTCGGCGAGGAACTCGTCCACGCCCGCCTCCCGCGCGATCGCCGCGGCCGTCAGCGGGTTGTCCCCGGTCACCATCACCGTGCGGATCCCCATCCGGCGTAGTTCGGCGAAGCGTTCGCGGATGCCGTCCTTCACCACGTCCTTGAGCTGGACGATGCCCATCACCCGGGCGCCGTGCCGGTCGTGGACGGCGACCAGCAGCGGGGTGCCGCCGTTGGCGGAGACGATGTCCACGGCTTCCAGCACCTCGCCCTGGACCAGCCCGCCGCGTTCGTAGACCCAGGCCGAGACGGCCGCCGAGGCGCCCTTGCGGACGCTGATCACCGTCCCGTCGGGCCACAGCAGGTCGACGCCGCTCATCCGGGTCTGCGCGCTGAACGGGACGAACTCCATCCGGCCGAGCTCGCCCGGGGCGCGTTCGCGCAGCCGGTACCGCTGGGCGAGCACCACGATGGAGCGCCCCTCCGGGGTCTCGTCCGCCAGGGAGGACAGCTGGGCGGCCTCGGCGAGCCGGTCGGAGGGGATGCCGGGGGCGGGCAGGAACCGGACGGCCTGCCGGTTGCCGAAGGTGACGGTGCCGGTCTTGTCCAGGAGCAGCACGTCCACGTCGCCGGCGGCCTCCACGGCCCGGCCGGACATGGCGAGCACGTTGCGCTGGACGAGGCGGTCCATGCCGGCGATGCCGATCGCCGACAGCAGGGCGCCGATCGTGGTCGGGATCAGCGCCACCAGCAGGGCGACCAGGACGGCGGTGGACTGCTCGGCCCCGGCGTGGATGGCGATCGGCTGGAGGGTGACCACGGAGAGGATGAAGACGATGGTGAGGGAGGCGAGCAGCAGGTTGAGCGCGATCTCGTTCGGGGTCTTCTTCCGCTCGGCGCCCTCGACCAGGGCGATCATCCGGTCGATGAAGGTCAGCCCCGGTTTGGCGGTGATCCGGACCACGATCCGGTCGGACAGCACCCGGGTGCCGCCGGTGACCGAGCAGCGGTCGCCGCCGGCCTCGCGGATCACGGGGGCGGACTCGCCGGTGATCGCCGATTCGTCCACCGCGGCGATCCCGTCGACGACATCGCCGTCGCCGGGGATGGTCTCGCCCGCCTCCACCAGCACGAAGTCGTGGAGGCAGAGCTTCTCGGCGGGTACGGTCTCCTCCTCGTAGCGGGTGAGGCCGACCCGCCAGCTGCGGAGTCGGCGGGCCACCGTGCCGGTCCGGGCCCGGCGCAGCGACTCGGCCTGAGCTCTGCCCCGCCCCTCGGCGACGGCCTCGGCGAGGTTGGCGAACACCACGGTCAGCCAGAGCCAGGAGCTGATCAGCCAGGCGAAGACGCTGGGCGACACGATCGCCGACAGGGTCGTCAGGGCGGAGCCGACCTCGACCACGAACATCACCGGGTTGCGCACCATCACCCGCGGATGCAGCTTGCGCAGCGCCTCCGGGAGGGCGGTCAGCAGTTGCTTCGGGTCGAACGGGGCGAGGTCCGCACGGTGGCGTCGGCCGGGCGGCGGCGAGGCCACCGGGTCGGGGTGGACGACGTCCTTCTCAGGAGCCAGGGGAAGCATGCAGCGAGGCCTTCTCGGGCGTGGACCATGACGGAGGCCGACCCGGGCGGTCGACAGGAGCCCAGCCAATCGCGGCGTGCGTACGAACGTGCCTGTCATGACGCGATCCTGACGCTACGTCCGTATTGATTGACGGAGCGTTGACAGCGGCCTGGGAACATCGGGGGTGCCAGGGGCGGGATGTCCTCGGGCCCGGTCGTCGGCCGGCCTCGCCAAGGCTGCGTCAGGAATACGCGGTCGGCCGACAGGACCGCGTCAGGACCAAGCCCTTCCGCCCGGGCGGCGGGTTCACTGGCCGGGTGATCGACCGTCTTCACCCGGCGGACCGGGCGGTCGGCGGCACTGTGCCGCCCCGTCCTGGCCCGCGGGACCTGATCCGCAACAGCAATCCGCTGCTTGACGCCTGGTTCCGTCCCGAGACCCCCGGGCCGGGCACCCTGGCCGCCCACGTCCTGCTGACCGGATGCGGCAGCGTGTGGACCGACCGACCGGTGTCGCCCCGGGCCGCGCTGGTCCACTGCGGTCCGCAGCGCGTTCTGCGCGGCGACCCGCGCTTCCTCACCCCGGACGTCCTCCTCCCCCTCGGGCACGGGCAGTTCAGTGCGTCCGACCGCTTCCTCCCGCTATTCGGCAGGACCTTCACCCAGGTCTTCCCCTGGGTCCGGATGGTCTGCACCCAGCAGCGCCGTCCGGTCCGTCGCGGCCTCCCTCCCGGTGTGCGGGTCCGGCGGCTCGGCCCTGCGGACGCCGTCCACCTCGACACCCTGGGCGCAGACCTGCGGTGGATCGCGGAGACCTGGGAGTCGACCGGCGCGCTGGCCTCGGCCGGCGCCGCCTGGGGCGCGTTCGCGGACGACCGCCTCGTCTCGCTCGCGGTCGGATACCTGCACGGGCTGGCCCACGAGGACCTGGCCGTGGCGACCGTTCCTGGCCACCGGCGGCAGGGGCTGGCGCTGGCCTGCGTCCGCGCGGCCTGCGCCGCCGTCCGCCGCAGCGGACGGACGCCGACGTGGACCGTGCCCCGGTCCAACGGACCCAGCCGTGCGCTCGCGGCGGCTGCCGGATTCGTGCCGGTGGGCGCCGAAGTCGTGTACTGGGTGGGCCCGGCCGCCTGAGCCCGGCACGCAGGGCGGACGGGAGGAACGGCGGCGGGGATCGGCCGCGCAAGGATCGCGTTAACACGGTCGTGCGGCGCCGTCGCCTCGCCGGCCCGCCTGCTACACCGGAGTCAGGAGGTGCACCATGCGCCGTTACCTCACGTACCGTGGCCCGTTGTCGCTGCTCGCGGCCGTGCTCGCCCCGCTCGCGCTCAGCGCCGTCCTGCTGCCGTTCCGCGACAGCATGGCCAACACCAACGTGGCCCTGCTGCTGGTCGTGGTGGTGGTCGCGGTGGCCTCACTCGGGCAGCGGTGGGCCGGGGCCGTCGCGGCCGGACCCCGAGCACGGTGAGCACCATGGCCGCTGCCAGGGCCGCCCCGCCGGAGGCGGCCGTTGTACCGTCGAGGTCGTCGTCCGCCTCGGCCACGGCCCGGTCCATCGCCTGCCGGTTGACCGCGAGGACCGCGTCCAGGGTCTCGGCGAGCCGGGCGACGTCGGCGTTGGACTGGCCGGGCGCGAGGCCGGTGTTGAAGGTGACGGCCTCCTTCAGCCGGCCCTGGGCCCGCAGATCGCGCATCCTCCGGTCGTCGCGCTGGTACTGCTGGAAGGCGTCCAGCACCCGCTCGGCGGCCTCCTGCTCGCCGGGGAAGGTGATGTTGCGCAGCTCGGTGCCCAGGTGGCCGCCGAAGGGGACGGTGCGGTGGTCGGCGCGGTGCGCCTTGGCCGCGGTGTCCAGCCGGGCGTCGTAGGTGGCGAGGGTGGCGCCGTCGAGGCGGGCGAAGGCCTGCGTCTTGTCGAGGAAGGACGCGGCCGGACATCCGGCCGACGGGCGAGGTGTCCGGTGAACCGGGGACGCGCGGTCCGGGTGCCTGGGCGGTCGGGCCGGAGGTCGCCGTTCCCGGCGAGCCTGTCTTCACCGGCTCGATCACCGTACGTCGCGCACCCGCTGTCATGACCGCGCGTCCCCTCCCCTCTTTCACTGGCCGCCGGAATGTCCTCGGTGGCCCACCGAGGTGTTGGGTATTCCGGCGTGGTTCCGCACTCCCCTCCACCACGGAGAAGGTGGGGCGGAACCGTTCACGCATCCGACGCTAGGGGCTCGCGCTCCGCGACCGTCCGTTCCCTGACGGGCTCTTGGCGCAGATCACGGCGCCCCTGACGTTTCCTTGACGCTCCCGCGAGGAGGGCGCACCCCCGGGCGCGCACGGCGCAAAGGTTGTGTCAAAACGCGGGCGCGCGGCGTCATCTCCGTGTCAAGGGTTCCCCCGCCCTGCCGTTCCCGGCGTGCAATGGAGGGGTAAGCGGAAGCGGAACACGAGTAAGACGGAGTGGATCACCATGGATCGCGGCAAGCGGGTCATCGTCGGGGTCTGCGGGACGCTCAGCGGCCTCGCCGCCCTGTACCGCGCGGTCGACGAGGCGCGGGAGCGAGGTGCGGTGCTCGTCCCGGTCACCGCCTGGCAGCCTTCGAGGGATGACAGTCTGCGCCCGTTGTCCGAACTGGAGTACGCAGCCCGGCGGCGGTTGGACACCGCGTTCGACCAGGCCTTCGCCGGCTACCCGGAGGGCATCCGGATCCACCCGCTGGTGGTCCGGGGCGAGCCCGGCCATGTCCTGGTGGCCGCCGCCGACCGTCCGGACGACCTGCTGGTGGTGGGCGCGGGCGGCCACCGGAGGCTGGGGCAGATGCTGCACGGCTCGGTCGCCCGGTACTGCAGGATGCACGCGGGATGCCGGGTCGTCGTCGCCTCGCCCTCCCAGCTGCTGGAGAACCTGGCGCTCGCCGCGCGCTCCGGCTCCCCGTTGCCGTTCCTGGCCGGGGACCGCGGGATCGCCCGCCCGCGCGGCCTCGCCGAGGCCGACCACGCCGGCTGATACTCCTGACAACGGAAGGGCCCCACCCGCGGGTGGGGCCCTTCCGCTTTCCGGTCGTTCACCGCCCGGGCACCAGCTGCCGTTCGCACGCCGCTGCGGGCGGAGCGGGGGCGGTCACCGGCGGGGCGACCAGCGCCGGGTCGAGGACCAGCCGGCCGATACCCAGCGGCCCGGTGAGCTCGCGCAGGGCGGGCTCACCGACCACGGCCGACTCCTGGTCGGCATCGAGCAGGGCGCGCAGGGCCTCGGCGGTGCTGAAGGCGACCGCGCAGCGGCTGCCGTCGCGGTGCCGGAACAGCCTCAGGACCTGCACCGCGCCGACCGTGCGGACCGGCACGTGGAACCGCGGACGGTCGTCTGCCATGTCGTTCTCGGTGGTCATCACGCGCTCCTCGGGGCGTCCTGACGGCTGCCGGTCAGTCCTCGTAGAACAGGGCGACCCGGCAGTGCCCCGGGGCCGTACGGCGGCGCTCCTCGGCGGTGTCCGGCCGCATCGCGGCGGTGTCCGGACGGCCCTCGGCGCCGCCGGCGAAGCGGGGGGCGAAGGCCGCTCCCCGCAGCAGCGTACGGAGGGCCGCCTCGTCCGGCGCGGAAGCCGATCCGCGGCCCGCGGGCTTGCTGGGGAGCACCTGGTGATCGGTCATGACGTGTGGCTTCCTTCCGGTCGCGGCGAGGGCCTCGGTCGGTCCCGCCCGCACCTCCAGTGCAGCCCCTCCGCGCCCCGGCCGCCCGGTCCTTGACGCACGGGCTACGCGCACCCGGCCCGCCTTGACGGAACGCTGACGGCGGACAGGGCCGAACGGGTGACAGATCCCGGCGTACAGCCGACGCGTCCGCCTCCCCTCAGGTCAGATGAGAGCGCTCGCGCAGGTCGTACGGACGGACAGCGCCATCAGTGGCGGCAATGCCGTTCGATCCGCACGTTCAGCCGTCGGAGGTCGATGGCGCCTCGAGCGCGCGGTCGCGCGCTTCTGGCACTCGTACTGCGACCTGGCCGGCGCTGCGGCTATGGCTACTCAGTGCGCGGCCTGGACTCCTCCTCCCGGGCCCGAATACCGCCCGGCGGTCCAAGGCACCCCTCGTGGTCGGTGATCGCCTCCGCCTGGTCCCCGATCGACCAGGCGAACACACCGCGGCCGTAGTCCCCGCAGACGATGCAGTACCCCACGGACCGCTCCTGCCCGGTCACGGGGAAGCCTCCCTGCCGTGATCACCATGGCGAACTCGCCCGGGGCGCCGCTCAGACGCAGGGGCGCCTGCCACCGCCCGTCGCGCTCCAGGAGGCTCGCGATCGTGTTCGCCCATCCGACATCGGTCAGGACCTCCCGCGTCGGCACGTAGGCGGGGGTCCAGATCGGCAGTGCGCCGACCAGCCGCCAGAGCGCCGCGAGACCAGCTTCCAGAGTGGGGTGCGTCTCGGGTAGCTGGATGCCGTCGACCGAGACGGTGACCGGGTGCGGCCAGGAGGCGGTCACCGGATGTACCCCCTGTGCTCGTCGCAAGCGACGGATGGCCCATCCGAGCCGGCCTCCCTCGCTGCCGAGGGTGTACACATGGCCCGCGGCGCGGAGCGGCGGGGCGGACGAGTGACACATATGGCAGGCACGTCCGTGTAGTTGGTCATCGCTGAGCTGGTCGGCGGGCGTCGATTTGCCGGTAGGCATGGGTGTCACCCTGTAATCTGAAGGTGATCGGGAAATGGCTGGGTGTGACTACATCCTCGGGCGCCAGGACTGACATCTGAATGTCGCACCGCAGACTCTTCACGGACGTTTCAAGGACATCGAGGCCCGTCATGTGCCCGAAAGGCCGCCCGCCAGGCCGCCGGCCTCAGCTCGCAGCGCGCCTTCGTCGAAGCGCTCGGCCGAGCCGCTCAGCAGCTCGGCCTCGGCCGGATCACCATCAGCACCCGGCAGATCGGACGATGGGAGTCCGACACCCCTCCGTGGCCGCGCGACGACTACCAACGCCTCCTCACCCACGTACTTCACCTGCCGATCGAGCAGTTGGGCTTCCGCGCGCCCTGGGAGACCGTGGCACCTGCAACGGCGCCGGCGGCTCAGGCACCTGGACCGGCACGGTCTGCGATCCGTACCGCCCTGCCACGGCCAACCCGTGCGGCTGCGGGTGAAACCGCGGAGGAATGCGGCGACCACGGCGATGCCGACCGCGGCGGAGACGAAGTTCTGCACCGCCAGGCCGGCCATCTGCACCAGGTGGCCCATCGCGGCCTCGCCGCTGTAGGACTGCCAGTTGGTGTTGGTGGTGAAGGAGATCGCGGTGTTCCAGGCCTGGCGCGCCTCCATCTCCGGGACGCCCAGGCTCAGCAGCAGGTGGGTCTGGAGGCGGATCAGGCCGTACAGGAACAGCACCGAGACGGCGGAGAAGGCCAGCACCGAGCGCAGGTACACCGGCCAGCGCTGGTCGGCGTCCGCGTCGACGCCGGTCACGCGGTACAGGACGCGCTCGGCTCTCAGGTGCCTGGCGGAGGTGAGGAGCCCGGCGATGTAGTCGCCGAGGGGACGGTGGCACAGGGCCAGGGCGCCCACCAGGGCGAGGGCCTGCAGCCACCCGGCAAGAGTGGAGCTCATGGTCAGAACTTCTCCGGGTGGATCAGCGCGACGACGAGGTAGCCGACGAGCGCGACGGCGACGATGAGACCTGCGATGTTCTCAGCGCTCACAGCTTCTCCACCCCCGGGCGATGAGGGCGATGACGGCGAACACGGCGACCGTGACACCGACGTAGATCAGATCGGACATGGACTCCACCCAGAGCGGAAGGACCTGGCCGCGGTGGCTCGAAGGGCCCCGCAGCACCGGTGGGCTCACCGGCTGCCCCAGAGAATCAGTCAGATCAGCCGCATACGGGGAGCCCTGACCCGGTCCATACGGGTGAATCCGGAACCTTGACACCGTCTTGACGGTGGGGTGATGCGAGGGGCGACGGCTCGTGCGCGGCACGGGCGCCTCGCCCGGGACCGGAACCCGACCCCCGAAACGTCCGTGACAGGCCGACCAGGACCCGAGGTCGAGCCCCGGCCAACCTGTCACATACCAGACTTGTACGATCTTTTAGACGGGTTCACCCCCACGGCCCGAACCGCCGCGCGGGGTGGCGGTGCGGCGCAACCGGCAGGGTCAGAACTTGGTCGTCACGGTGGCGCCGGTGAGGGCGGTGGTGGCGTGGAGGGTGATGTAGTTCCAGCCGGCCGGGGGGTTGGCGATGGTGAGGGTGTGCGGGCCGTCGCCGGTGGCGGAGGCGGTGTTGGCGGTGCTGTCGGCCCAGGTGGTGGGGCTGTAGTAGAGGTCGGTGGTTCCGGTGCCGGGGGTGGTCGTGATGGTGAGGTTCTGGGTTCCGGCGGGGATGTCGATGTAGAGGTAGCTGTTGTCCCGGGCGGCGGCGGTGAGGTTGGATCGGCTGCAGTTCTGGGCCAGGCGGCGGGTGTCGTCAGCGGTGCACTCGGCGGTTGAAGCACCGACCGCGACCGTCTGGTCGGCGGTCGCGGTGGCGCCGGACTTGTCGGTGACGGTCAGCCGGACGTGGTAGCTGCCCGGCTTGGCGTAGGTCTTGGTCGGGTTGGCATCGGTGGAGGTGGTGCCGTCGCCGAAGTCCCACCTGTGAGCGGTGATCGCTGCGGAGTCTTCGGTGGTGTCGGTGAGCGTGACGTTCAGGCCGTTCGCCTTGGCGGTGAAGGTGGCGGTGAGCGGCTTGCCGGGGGCGTTGCAGGCACCGGCGGCGCATTCCTCGAGCCACTTGGCCCAGTCGGCGTCGTAGCTGGTGCCGATGGAGGTGATCAGGCCGAGTGCGGCTTTGTAGTCACCGGATCGGTAGTGGCCGAGCAGGGTGTCGATGTCGGAGCGGTGGTTCTCCATCATGTAGCGGACGGCGAGGTAGCCCCAGGGGTAGATCCGGTCCGTGCCGCTGCTGTAGGTGTTGGCGAAGACGGTGCTGAGCGGGTAGGTGCCCTTGGCCGCGTCGGCGACCGCCGCGGTGTCGGTCACGCCGCGGTAGCCGTAGGACTGGTACTCGGCGAAGCCTTCGATCCACCAGATGGTGCCGGGGGTGGCGGTGGTGGCGGCGAAGTCGCCGGCGGTGTTGAAGCGGCCGTCCAGGTAGTGGGTGTACTCGTGGTTGAGGTTCCAGATCTGGAAGCTCGGGCGCAGCCAGTCGGCTTCGTAGGCGATAAACCGGGCGAGGTTGTCGGGCTTGGAGGGGTCGCCTTCCTCGTAGATGCCACCGTTGTTGGTGTCGACGCCGAAGATGACGTTGGCGTAGGTCTGGTAGTCGCTGGTGGAGTGGAAGACGTCCACCTCCATGGCGTTGTTGTGGTCGCCGGGCAGCGGGCCGGGGTCCTTGGCGAGCTTGTGGAAGTAGGCGTTCTCGCCGGTGAGGCTGTCGCAGGTGCTGAGCAGCTGCTCCTTGGTGAGCGCCTGGGTCACGATGTGGATCGTGCCGCACTGGTGGTCGATGGTCAGCACGGCCTTCTTGAGCCGGTTGGGGAGGTCGCAGGTGCCGTAGTCGGAGCAGTTGTTCTGGTCGTTGTCGTTCGCCTGGGCGGCGATGCCGACCCAGAGGGGGGCGGTGGGGCCGGTCATCGAGGACTTGGC
Source organism: Kitasatospora sp. HUAS MG31 (assembly GCF_040571325.1). Classification (GTDB taxonomy): domain Bacteria; phylum Actinomycetota; class Actinomycetes; order Streptomycetales; family Streptomycetaceae; genus Kitasatospora; species Kitasatospora camelliae. The sequence continues at coordinate 1,041,514 of NZ_CP159872.1, forward strand.
CATCAGGTTCTTGATCATCGGGCGGACGGTGGGGGTCAGGGTGCGGTCCTGGAGGAACCGGGCCAGTTCGGTGCCGGCGTTGGACGCCAGGTAGCTCTGCGGTCCGCCCAGGAGGCCGAGGTTGTTGCTGGCGAAGGTCTCGAGGGTGGTGAGGATGGAGGGGTCGGCTTCGGTGGCGGTGACGAAGTCGGGGTTCTGGTGGCCGCGGAAGAGGACGGTGTAGACGTTGTTGACCGCGGTCAGCAGGGTGTACGAGGAGTTGTACGAGCTGTTGTAGCCGGTGAGCAGCTTCTTGAGGACGGGCAGGTAGCGGGCGTTCTGGCTGGCGCTGTCGATCAGGGTGACGGCTTCCGAGAGGACGGCGCCGTTGGCGTCGGTGGCGTCCAGGCTGTGGGCGCTGGCGTAGAAGGAGTCCAGGGCGGACTGGATCGCGGTCTGCAGGGCGCCGCCGTAGTTGCCGACGTCGGATTTGTGGTTCCACTGCACGTAGTAGCCGGCCCGGAGGTAGAGCACGAGCTCCAGGACGTGGGTGCTGTTGTCCCCCGGGTAGCTGCGCGAGGCGGCGGCCAGGGCGTCCGCCACCGTGGTCATCTGCGACCCCTGGAAGGCCAGGCGTGCATCTGAACCGGTGAGGTTGAACAGGCCGTTGATGCAGTCCGAGCCGGCGGACTGGATCGCCTGGACCAGGGCGTCGCCGGTGTTCGTGGTGAAGGCGCTGGTGGAGCACGCGGCGGCGCTCGCCTTCGGGCCGCCTGCCTTCCCGGTCGTCGCCTTCGACTTCGCCGCGGCGGACCGTGTCGGGCTGCCGTAGTTCTGGCGCAGTGCCTCGGTGTCGGACGGCAGGGGTCGACGGTCCCTGGGACGCACCCGCTTCGCGTCGTCGTCCTGGACGGCGTCGGTGGCCGCCGACTGGGGTGCCAGACCTGGACGGGGAGCGTCGGTCTTGACCTCGGGGGACGGGCTGGTGAGCTCCGCTTGGGCGCTGCCAGGCCCGTTGGTCGCGATCCCGATCCCGGCGCTCAGCGTGACGGCGGCGGCTATCAGGAGCTTGGGCAGCTTGTTGCGGGCGTGTGCGGCTTTCATGGGTTCTCCTGGTGTGGGGGCAGCACCGTGCGGCGCGCGGCCTCGTGGGGAGGCTGCGCGCGATCGGGTGATGCTTCGTCAATTACGCAGACACGGTTGACCCGTGCCGGCTGTGGGGCGCCGAGCCGATGGCTGGTCCTGGCCGATCGCCGGCTCGACGATGAGGCGACTGACAGTCAGTTCGGCGATCGTCCATGGCGGGAGGGGGAACCGACGATGACGCTCCCCGCTCCCGAAGTTCCATTCGGTACCGGGCCGTTGTCACGCCCGTGCACCACGCGTTTGCCGGTCATGTGCTCTCCTCGCCGGCAGATGGGGGTGGTTTGCTGCCGACGCATGGGAGATCGGGCGCCGGCTCGCGGCTAACGGAAAGTGCGCGAGATCTTCAGGGCGGCTGGACGCGGATGCCCGGCCCGAAGCGCTCGACCGCAGGTGGGAGGCGGTCTGGTGCGGTGTCAACATTTTCGCGATGAAGGCCGATCACGGAGATGGCGTCACTGGCTGTGAGGCGGTCCCCCGTGTCGAGTGGCCGCCACGGCTACGTGCTCCGCGCCGTCCTCCGAGCAATGCCTGCGCGACCTCCATAACACGATGTGATGAGGTGCTGGGATCTTCTGGGGAGCGCCCCGGTCGGCCACTCTTCTCCCACGCATGGGATGCATCGCACAAGGAGGAGACGTGAGACGGCCAAGAGTCTGCTGGTGATGGACGAGACGCACACCCACGAGCCGCGCACGATCGCCCTCGGCCAGCACGCCGCCTGCCACTACCCCGAGAGGACACCGTGATCCAGTCCAGCTACCGCCTCCCAGGTCTCGCCGTGGCCGACCACGTCTTCACCGTGCCGCTCGACCACACCGACCCCGGTGGCGCGACGATCGAGGTGTTCGCCCGGGAGCTGCGCGATCCGGCGAAGGCCGCCGACGACCGACTGCCCTGGCTGCTGTACCTCCAGGGCGGCCCCGGCGGGAAGTCCCCGCGCCCGCTGAACGCCACCGGTGGCTGGCTCGGCCACGCCCTGAAGACCCACCGGGTGCTGCTGCTCGACCAACGCGGCACCGGCCGAAGCACTCCGGTGACCGCACGGACCGCCGCCCGGTTCGGCTCCGCCCGCGAACTGGCCGACCACCTGGCCCGATTCCGCGCCGACTCGATCGTCGCCGACGCGGAACTGATCAGGCAGCGGCTCTGCGGAGACCTCCCCTGGGAGACCCTCGGCCAGAGCTACGGCGGCTTCCTCACCCTCAGCTACCTCTCGTCCGCGCCCGAGGGCCTGCGCGCCTGCTACGTCACCGGCGGCCTGCCAGGCCTGGACGCGACCGCCGACGACGTCTACGCCACCACCTACCCCCGTGTCCGGGAGAAGGTGACCGCCTACTACGCCCGCTACCCGCGCGACCGCGACGTCGTGCGCCGATTGGCCGACCTGCTCGACCGTGAGCCGGTCCGTCTCCCCGACGGCGACCGGCTCACCGTACGGCGGTTGCGCACCCTCGGGCTGGTGCTCGGCATGGGAGACGGCGCCGAGCGCCTGCACTGGCTGCTCGACGAGGCGCTCGATCCCGACGGTGAGCCCTCGGCCACCTTCCTGCAGCAGGTGATGAACCTGACCGCGTTCACCGACAACCCGCTCTTCGCCGTGCTCCAGGAGTCCATCTTCGGCCAGCACGGCGTGGCCACCGGCTGGGCCGCCGCCCGGGCGCTGACCGCTCACCCCGAGTTCGCCGAGGACGCCGACCCGCTGCTGTTCACCGGCGAGATGTTCTACCCCTGGATGTTCGAGGAGATCGCGGGGCTGCGCCCGTTCAGGGACGCCGTCCACCTGCTCGCCGAACGCACCGACTGGCCCGACCTCTACGACCCGGCCCGGCTCGCCGCCAACCAGGTCCCGATCGCCGCCGCCGTCTACCACGACGACATGTACGTGGACGCCGGCCTGTCCCTGCGCACCGCCCGCACGGTCGGCTCGCTTCGTACCTGGGTCACCAACGAGTGGGAGCACGACGGGGTCACCGCCTCCGGCGACCGCGTCCTCGCCCGCCTGATGGACCTCGCCGCCGGCCGCATCTGACCCTCCCCGCCCGCACCCCCGCTCCCGGAACAGCCTTGAGGCGCCATCCACGGCGCTGTGAACCGGCCACCGCCGCACTGCAGTTCCCGAGTGCCGAACGGACCCTCAGATGCCGCTCAGCGGTGTGTCCCGGGTGGCCGTGCGCACAGGCTTCGGAAGGAACGTCCCGGCTTCCATAACGCAACGTGATGGACAGCTGGGAGCTACCGAAGGCGTCGATCGATCCGGACGATAGCCTGCACGCTCCCCGCACGGCGGCAGTGGACGACCTTCGCGGGAGCACTCAGGACACCCTGCTGACCACCCGTGAGAGGAAGGCCAGCCGGGCTCGTCACCGGATCGATCTCCTCGGAGGCTCCCATGGAACCCTCAGCCAGACGCCGGCGCACCCTGCCGGCAGTGCCCATACTCATCCTGGCCGCCGTGCTGGCCCTGGCGGCCGTCCCCGTCCAGCCCGCCCGCGGGTCCAACGGGAGCGCCTCGGCATGTGCGCTGCGGGGGACGACCGGGTACACCGACGAGGGCCAGCAGACGGACTACACCCGGTTCCAGAACCCGATCGGCACCAAGCGCATCGGCTTGATCTACGTCGACTTCCCCGACGCCGGAGGCACCGCCCAGCCCCTCACGTCGTACTACGACACGCTGAAGGGCGCCAAGGACTGGATGTGGAACGCCTCCTACGGCAAGACCACGCTGGACATCCAGGTGCCGTACGCCAACTGGGTCCGCATGCCGAAGAACTCCACCGCCTACAACTGGGAGCGCGGCTTCTCCTGGTCGACGCACCAGGTCTACGTGAAGGACGCGCTCACCGCCGCGGCCGACGCCGGAGTCGACCTCTCCCGGTACGACATGTTCTACGTCGTGCCGACCGCCACCGCGAGCGCGATCAAGCACTCCCCGACCTTCGTCCAGGACCCCGCCGCGCCGACCTGGGTCTGGAACGGCCGGACGAACAGTTGGGTGCCGATCCACTGGGCGGTGACCTTCGGTCAGGACATGTGGACCTGGGGCTACAAGGTCGCCGACCACGAGACCGGTCACACCTTCGGCCTGCCCGACCTGTACGCCTTCAACGGCGATCTGAACCAGTACGTCGGAGGCTGGGACCTCATGGGCAGGATCTCCGGCCCGGCCCCGCTGTACTTCGGCTGGCAGGCGTGGAAGCTCGGCTGGATCACGGACAGTCAGGTGTCCTGCCTGGACAGGACGAACACGTACTCCACCACCCTGACCGGGCTGGAGTACGGGGGCAACGGCTACCGGCTGGCGGTGATCAGGACCAGCCCCACCACCGCCTACGTCGCCGAGTCCCGCAAGGCCGCCTACAACGACTCCAGGGCCTGCGCCACCGGGGTCGTCATCTACAAGGTCGACACCTCCGTCGCCACCGGCAGCGGGCCGATCCGTGTGGTCAGCAACCCCGACGCGGCTGCGCCCACCGGGAACTGCACGGCGCTGGACATGCAGACCTGGCGGCCCGGCCAGTGGTTCCAGGACGACACCGCGCGCATCCGGATCTACGTGAACGCCTCCGACGCGTCCACCGACACGGTCTGGACCTACAAGTGGTGACCGGCTAGCCCCGGAAACGCCTCAGCGGCACGCCACCGCTCACCAGGCCGCCGCCGTGCCCTGCGGCGAGGCGGCGGCCCGGTGGCGTGCGAGCCAGCTCCGGTAGACCGCGCTGCGGGCACAGGCCGCCCGGTAGGCCTCGGTGACGTGCTGCACGAGCGAGGGGCCCGACTCTGCCAGCGGCCCCTCCTGGTGCCATGCGAGCAGATGCCGGTACCAGAGTGGATTGCCGGCGATCGGCCGCACCGCAATGCCTGGCATCTCCTCGAACGTGGCCTGGCAGAAGCTCACCGCGTGGCCGCTGCGGACGACGTCCAGGACGAGTCGGCCCTCCACCTCGTGGACGGCACGCATGCGATGGCCCAGGACGAGCAGGGTCCTGGACCAGTACTCGCGGATCCGATCGTTGTCCGGACGAGGAGCGGCCCAGTCCTCGTCCTCGAGATCCGCCAGTCGGACCTCCTCCCGTGCCGCCAGCGGATGAGCCGCGGGCAGTGCCACGAACAGTGGTTCAGTGGCGATCGGCTCGACGGCGACCCCGGGAGGGAGCGCGAGCTCGTAGCCGGGACTGTCGCCCACCACGGCCGCTTCGAGCCGGCCACTCGCGATGTCCTCGACGAGCGGGACCGGGCACCCCTGGCCCCGCGAACTGATCTCGGCCTCCGGGTGGTGCGACCTGATCGCGGTGATCAATCCGCCGAGCAGAGGAGCGTTGACGGAGCCGAGCCGGAAACGGCGCGGCGAACTGCCCGTCTGCGCAGCAAGGGTGGAGACCTCCAGCAGTTCGTCGACGGTCGGCAGCACCGCCCGTGCCCGGCTGAGGATCACCTCTCCGAACGCGGTCGGGACGACACCCGACTGCGCGCGGCTGAAGAGCTCACCCCCGAGCACCCGCTCGATTCGCGTCAACTGGGCGCTGAGGCCGGGCTGGGTCAGCCGCAATGACGCGGCGGCCCGCGTCAGGCTGCCGCTGTCCGCGATGCTGCAGATGATCCGGAGATGCCGGAGTTCGAGCTCCATGGCGAGATCGTATGAAGATCACGCACATTCCAACAGAGGTGCGTCGGCAGGAAACCGGCCGTCCGCTCGACGCGGCCGACCCGGGCTGGAGAACGGACCGGCGGGACCTGCTCGCGGGACGCCGCCGCGGTTTCCCGCCCGTCAGGGACCGCACCGCACCCGGCAGGATCGCCCACCGGTCAGCCCATGGTGAACAGAAAGCTGCCGGAGTGGTAGTAGTCGGGCAGGTGGACAAGGGGCGATCCGACGCGCGGTGGGTCGGTGTTCGGCCAGTTCTGCGGGCCGAACAGATGAGAGGCGTAGTCGCTCGACGGGACCGGCGGTACGAACCACAGCCGGACTGCGCCGGATGTGGCGTCAGGTGCGAAGCGCCACAGCTGCTTCGTGCGGTCAGGACCGGACAGGCAGCCTCGGAGCACGACCATGACGAGATTCCCGCCGGAGGTGGTCCCGTCCAGGCACGTTCCCGTGTCCGCGTTACGGAGCTGGTAGGTGTCCTGATCGGCCGCGATGCGCTCCCAGCGCTGGGACGCCCGGTCGGTGCACTGCTGGAGTTGCAACGGGCTGCCGGCGCTCCGACCGGTGATTCCGACGCAGAGCCCCGAGCTCCGGTTGACGAGTCGGAAGCCGACGGGCTCAGGCGGTGGCGGTACGACGACCACGGTCGGTGGTGGGGTCGACGGGGTGGGAGACGGGAGGGCCGTCACCGAGGCGGTCGGCCTGCCGGGAGACGGGGATGCCGACGGGGAATCCGACGGCGAGGCCGACGGCGAGGCCGACGGCGAGGCCGAGACGTCCACCGGACTCGCGCTCGGGGCACTCGTGGGGAATGCCGATCCCACGGAGGGCGGGAGTGGGAGGGCGCCGGCCAGTGGAGGGTGTGTTTCCGCAGCGTCCACGGTGGTGAGCGCCACCCCGGCGATGACCAGCGCCGCCACGACGGCGGCGAGGGCCACTGGAGCACGTAGCCCACCGGGGCGTCGGCCGTCGGGGCGTCGGCCGTCGGTGTGTGGCGGAGACACGGGAGTGTCAGGGGTGGACCGTGGTACGGCTGTCGACGGCAGCCGCGAGGAGGCCGCGACCACCGGCAGCGCCGAGGACGACGGCTCTCCCGTCCACAGCAGCAGTCCCCGGAGCAGAACCGGCCGCTGCCAGGTGTCGATGGCGACGAGCTCCGCGCGGGCGTGACCACAGCTCTCGCACCACGAGAGGTGGTGATCGAGGTTCTTGGTGTCGTCGGCGATGCCGCCGCGCCGGACGAAGTCCCCCAGGGCGGCGGTCAGGTGGCGGCAGGGCCGATGAGGGACGCGCGAGGCGTACACCTGCAGATAGGCGTCGTAGAGGATCTGCCTGGTCGGCGCATCCGGTTCGGGTCGAGGTGTCGGCGGGTGACCTGTCGGATCCTCGAGACTGCGCCACAGTGTGGCCTGCTGTCGATCCGACAGGCTCAGGAACGCGCGCAGGAGGTACGAGTCCGCTTCCGCCGCGGCGACCGCCGCGCGCGCCGACGGGGCCGCCGGATCCGGCTGGGGCAGAGCGTTCACCCAGGCGACGAAGCCGGTGCTCAGCGCCGATTCGCGTCCGGTGTCCGCCCAACCGGCCGCGACTCCCCTCACCTCGGCCAGGAGGTCCAGTCGCCGGCTCTCCGTCGGTCCGGCGTCGGTGTGGACGGCCTCCAGGGTTCGCTCGAAGGACTCCTCCACGAGCTTCTCCGCGGCACGGGCCTCCCCGCAGAACAGTCTGGCGTAGGTCCTCACCGCGCGTGCGTGACGCTGCGTCATGTCCGCACCGGGAACCGAACGACCGGGTCCGTCTCCTTCTCGGATCAGGAGCGCCGCTTCGGCATCTGTGGCCGCGTCAGTCACCGAGTCCGGCATCTCTTCTCCTCTGTGCGCCCCACGGGGGTTTGCGGTCGAACGGTCACCGCGCAATGCGGCAGGGGGGGCGTGAGCGTCGCAGGCCGTAACGGGAACGCCACCGGCATGGATGCCCCGGAGGCGCAGTAAATGGTGACTTCGCACTCGGACGTCCTGTCGAACGAGCCCGCGACACCGCCCCCCTGGCGACTCTTCTACCTGCCGGTAGAGGATGTTGGCCGCGATGAACTTCCACGTCAAGGCCCTGTGGCGCAAATGTGATCATCGCTCATATATTGCAAGACAATCCGTCAACAACGTTCAGCGGGAATGGAGATGGAAGGAAGCGGACCAGACGATCCGACGCCTGTGAATTCATCGACACGGCGGCTCGACCGGGCCACGCCGCTTATGCGGGCTCGGCCTACCAGCGCAGGCGAGAATCAGTCCGGTCGATTGACGCGCCCCGCTCAACCCTCCGGGACGTCACGCAATTCGGCTCTGGCGAGGATCCTGCGTTCGGGCCCTTGAGGTCATGGGCTCCTGAGACGGTGTCAGGCGTGCGGTTCGCGGAGGCTTGCTCCCTCCACCCCACCTGGCGTTCACCTCCGCACGGGCAGCGACGTTCACTCGTCCGCATGAACCACCACACCATGCCGGACTGGCACGCATGCGAACGAGTGTCGCCCTAGTACGTTCCGACACCAGCCGGGCGAAAGGGGCACACCGTGACCACAGCGGTTCTGGACTACCGAAGCAACGCGATCGTCGAGCTCATGCAGGTGGCCGTGGAGGACTGCGACGAGCAGTGGCTCAGGGACGCGCTACAGCGGGCGATCATGCTGGAGCTGGCGACCATCCCGCCGTACGCCAGCGCCCTCTGGTCGATCAAGGACCCTCAGGGCGAGGTCGCCAAGGCGATCCGCGAGATCGTCTTCGACGAGATGTCCCACTTCGGGCTGGTGTGCAACATGCTCACCAGCATCGGCGGGACACCACGGCTCACCGGTCAGGGCACCGTCCCGACATACCCGGGCCCGCTGCCCGGCGGCGTCCGGCCCGAACTGGAGGTCTACCTCAGCGGGTTGAGCAGGGACTCGGCCTTCCTGTTCTCCGAGATCGAGAAGCCCGACCACCCGATCGCCCTCACCGAGACCTTCACCTCGATCGGCGCCTTCTACAGCCGGATCGCCGAGGTCTTCCCGACCTACGCCCACCTGCTCACCGGCCGCCGGCAGGTCACCTTCTCGCTGTCGGGGCAGCACGGGGCGGGCAACGACATCGTCCCGATGAACACGATCACCGACGTCCTGAACGCGATCGAGACCATCAAGGCGCAGGGCGAGGGCACCGACGCCTCGCCGGAGAACCCGTTCCCCGGCCACCCGGACGAACTGGCCCACTACTACCGGTTCCGCGAGATCTACCACGGCCGGAAGCTGATCAAGATCTCCGACTCCGACCACCCCAAGTGGGACTTCCAGGGCGACCCGATCCCCATGCCGGACGCCCACCAGGCCGCACGGGTGCCGGACGGCGGCTGGGCCAACGACCCCGCGAACCGGCCCACCCCCGACACTGCGGCCGAGCTCCAGACCTTCAACGGGCACTACAGCACCATGCTGCGCGCCCTCGAACAGGCCTGGCAGGCCGACAGCCCCATGCCGCTGATCGGCCAGGCGATCGGAGCCATGGGCAGCATGCGCAGCAGCGCCGGTACGGTGGTGACCGTCCCCCTGCCCGACGGCAGCGGGAAGACCTACTGTCCGGAGTACTTCTACACCGTCTAGGGACGCGACCTCGACCAGAGCGGACACCGCCGGCCCCGCCACCTCGCCCGCCCCACCCGACGGGGTCGCAGGTGGCGGCGGCCGGCGGTGGGCTTCCTGCCCCTCCCGACATGACGGAGGCGCCCGACCCGTTCGACGACGGCGGCAGCGGGGCGTCCGGCCGCTCCGGCGAAAACCGCCGACACCGTGCCGCCGAGTGCTCGACCGCCGCCCACGGGCTTCAGGACTGCGCCGCTGCGTACTCCGTCGCCTCCGGCACCTGCTCGAACGCCGTCAACTCGTCCACGTTGTCGATGCGGTGCCCCTGCGCTGTCGGCGGCCACGAGGCCCAGGCCGCCCCGCCAGTCACTGCGGGCTGAACGTGGTCAGGGCGGAGTCGAAGAGCTGCCGGCCCGCCGGCCAGTCGACTTCCGGGTACCCGACGTAGATCAGGTACTCCTTGCCGTTCGGTGCGATGTAGGACTGAAGGGCCGCGTGCCGGGGACCGTCGGCGCTGTTCCAGGTGTACTCCCACACGGCTCCGGGGCCGCCCTGGTAGGTGTTGGCCGTGAGCGCGATCCGCCGGTAGTCGGTCAGCGAGGACTGGTTGGTCGACTCCAGGTTGAGGAGGTGCGTTCCGGGAACGACGCCCTCGCCGGGGTTCACGGCGAAGCTCAGCAGGTGCCTGTTGCTGTCCGGGGTGTAGCTGATCCAGGGGTCCTCGACGCTGCGGGGCCACCCGTCGGGCACCGCGACGCGGAACCCTGCGGGGTCGTCGACCCACTGGTAACCGAAGGGTGCCGGCGATGTGGGCGTGGGAGTCGGGGTCGGGGTCGGGGCCGGGGTGGGAGTCGGGGTCGGGGCCGGGGTCGGCGTGGGAGTCGGGGTCGACACGGCGGTGGTGGGTGGCGGATCCTCCGCGTAGGCGCCCTGGTAGACCGCGTACACCCCTCCAGCCGCCGCCAGCAGCACGACGACCGCCCCCACGGCGGCCCTGTTCCGACCGCTCCGGTGCAGTGCGACGAGCAGGACGGCCATCGCCACGATCAGAGCGAGTTCGGTGATCCCGGTCGGCACCGGGTCGGCGTCGTTGAACACCTCGTACGTCAGTCCGGCCCCCGCCAGCAGCGCCACGATCGCGGCCGTGACCACCACCCCGGACGGCCGCCCGCGCCTGCGCCCGCCCGCGCTCTCTCCCTCACCGACTGCCTGACCGCCGACCGCACCGCCGGCCCCCGTCGGAGGTCGCGCCGGAGGACCGGCCTCGGGCCGCACACCAGGGGACGGCCGGACCGGCGTCGTGCGGATCGTCCGGGTGGGCTCAAGGGCGGGCTCCTCCTCGACCCCGGACTTGTCCTCTTCCTCGGTCGCCGACACCTCCGACGGCGGGTGGGTCGCCGCGACCCGCGAGGTAACCACCGTGCTCCCGGACGCCACCGCCGCGAGCAGGCGCCGCACACGGTCGGCCGTCGGCCGCGCGCCCGGGTCCTTGCGCAGCAGTGCCTCGACAACGGGGCCGAGCGTCCCGGCCCGTCGGGGTGGGGGCAGGGCGTCGCTGACGACGGCGTGCAGCGTGCTCGCGGCCGTCCGGCGGCCGAACGGCGGCCGTCCCTCCACCGCCGTGTACAGCGTCGCGCCCAGCGACCACAGGTCGGACGCCGGACCCGGCTCCTGCCCGGTGATCTGCTCCGGGGCCAGGTAGTCGGGCGATCCCGCCACGTCACCGACCCGGGTGAACCGCGCGGAGCCCTCGAACGCCGCGATGCCGAAGTCGGTGAGCACGGCGCGGCCGCCCTCCGCGAGCAGCACATTGGCGGGTTTGACGTCCCGGTGCACCACACCCGCCTCGTGTGCCTGCTCCAGGGCCGACAGCACCTGGGCGCCGATGCGGGCGACGTCCCGGGGTGGCAGCGGGCCGTCCGAGGCGATCACCTCGGCGAGCGAGGGTCCGTCGATCAGCTCCATCACGATCCACGGCCGGCCCTCGTGCTGCAGGACGTCGTGCACCGTGACGACGCCGGGGTGCTTGATGCGGGCGGCCGCCCGGGCCTCCTGCTCCATCCGGGACTGGAGGACGGCGACCTCCTCGTCCGGCAGCCCGGCGACGTTCAGCTCCTTCACGGCGACGTCCCGGTCGAGCACCACGTCATGGGCCCGCCACACCGTGCCCATCCCGCCACGCCCGAACCGGTCCCCCAACACGTACCGCTCGCCCAGGAGAGCGCTCATCGGGTACCCCCTGTGAACCCCGCTCCCCTCCAGTCTCCCGCGGCCCCTCCAGCGACACCACCACAGCCATGACGCCGCGCGCGGGCGTCCGTCCATCCGGCGGACGACCGGCGGCACCGTCCTGGCCCGCAGGAACCGGCACAGGAGGACCGCCCGCGGGCCTCATGGCTGCGCCGTCGCTGCGCACTCCGGGTGTCCCAGGCCCGATCCCACCTGGTGATCTTGTCGCCCTCGACGTACGGGCGACTGCACGGGAAGGTGCCGACGGCCTGCGACCTCCGGCGCCTGCTCCGGGGGCGGCCAGCCCACCCAGTCCGCCCGGTTCCCTCGGCGGACCTGTGGACCTAGGAGAGCAGAGGCGGGCAGGGCGCGCGCCGGTAGCCGAACTCGCCGCCCGGCGGTTCCCAGACCGCTTACGGCCGCGGCGTGGTGGACGGCGACCAGTCCTGAGCCCCGGGGCGGGGCGGCCCCGGGCGGCCGCTCCGCTCCGGTCGCCGAGGGTCCGCACGCGACGGCAACCTTTTCGCCACCGGCGGCCACTGGGGTGTGCAACAGCGGCGTGATCTACCGAACGGACGAGCATGAGCACAACGAAGCACGGCGCTCCGCGGGAGCGGCGCGGGCGGAACCGCGGACGGGTCGTCGGCATTCCACTGGTGTTGACCGCGGTAGGAGTGCTGGCCTGCCTGGCCGTCGCGCTGCTCCCCGGGAGCGGCGCCGAGACCGGCCGGCCGGCCGGCGCGGCCGTGGCGGTGGCCCCGGCGGGCGATTCGGCGGGTGATCCGACGGGTTCCGGCTCCGTTGAGCCGGCGGCCGGCGCGCCGACCACCTCGGCGCCGCCGTCGGCCTCTGCCGCCGTCTCCGCCGCCGCCACCCCGGCTGCCCCGGCACCGGCCCCGGCATCGGCCTCCGTCCCGGGCAGCCCGCGTTCCGCTTCCGCAACTCCTCCGGCGGCGCCCGCGGCGGGGCGGATCCGGCCCGCCACCGGCTACCAGGGCGTGGCGACCGCGTACGAAGCCGGCGACGGCAACGGCGCCTGCCTGTACGGTCCGTCCGCCGACATGATGATCGCGGCGATGAACCACACCGACTACGAGTCGTCCCGGGCGTGCGGTGCGTACGTGCTGGTCCGGGCCGCCAACGGGGCCTCGATCACGGTGCGGATCGTCAACGAGTGCCCGCTGCCCTGTGCTCCGGGGCAGCTCGACCTCAGCCGGCAGGCGTTCGCCGAGCTCGCCGATCCGAAGGTCGGCCGGCTGTCGATCACCTGGAGCCTGCTGAGTCCCGCCGCCGCACCGGACACGCTCTCCGTCCGGTACAAGACCGGGTCCAGCCGCTACTGGTGCGGCATCCAGGCGATCGGTCACCGGAATCCGGTCGCCGCCCTGGAGGTGCGGACCGCCGGCGGCTGGCGGCAGCTGCCGCGTACCGACTACAACTACTTCCTCGCCGCCGACGGCAACGGCTGCGGCTCCTCGATCAGGATCACGGACATCTACGGCGAGCAGCTGACCGTGGACGGCCTCGCGGTGAGACCGGATGTCGTCCAACCCACTCGAGTCCAGTTCGCCCGGCGGTGACCGTGGCATCCATCCACCGCCCCGGTCACGCCGCCGCAGCCGGCCGCCGTTCGGTCGCGGTGACGGGCGCTGTTACGCTCGAGCCGATTGTTAACGCAAACATCGCAGGGAGAGGGCGACCGGGGGAGATGCGCCTCGAAGACGCGTCCGCGGAGTTCCACGACTTCTTCGAACGCCACTATGCCGAACTGGCCCGACTCGCCTTCCTGTTGACCGGCGAGCCGGACGCGGCCGACGACATCGCCGCGGACGCCCTGGTGGCGCTGTGGCGGCACTGGGACCGCTTCCGCGCGGCCCGCCACCCGCTCGCCTACGCCCGGGGCGTGGTGGCCAATCTGGTGCGCGAGCGCATCCGCAGCGCCGTCCGCGAGCGGCGCAGGGTCGCGCTGTTCTGGTCACGTGCCCCCGAGACGATCGAACCGCCGGACACGGCCGGCACCTTGGACATCCGGGCGGCGCTCGCCCGGCTGCCGTTCCGCAAGCGGGCGTGCGTGGTGCTGCGCCATGCCTTCGACCTGTCGGAGAAGGACACCGCGATGGCACTGGGCATATCGGTCGGCACGGTGAAGAGCCAGACCTCGAAGGCGATGGCCGAGTTGGAGCGGCTGCTCGGCGTACCGGCGGCCGGCGAGCCGGTGACGGGAGGGAGGACCCGGTGAGCGAGGAGATCGGCCGACAGCTGCGCGAGGCTGCCGAGCACCACCATCCCGACCGGGCCACGATCGTCGCCCTGGTCGAGCACCGCGCGGCCGGCCCGGCGCTCCGACACCGCGCGCCGACGATCGCCCGGTCCGGGCGGAGGGTGGCCCTCGCCGCCCTCGCCACGGCCGGCATCCTGGCCACCGGCGGCCTCGCCGTCGCCGGCATCGTCAGCGGGCCGCCGCCGTCGCCCGCCGCGACGCCGCCCGCCGCGACGTCCCCCGCCGCACCGTCCCCCGTCGACAGCCCCACCCCGTCCACGCCCTCCACGGCCACCGGTCCGGCGCCGAGCGCCACGGCGGGCGGACCGCGCCCGAGTCCGCCGGCAGTCGGGCGGATCCAGAACGGTCCGCTGTGGACCGAGGGTTCGGTGGACGCGCACAGCACGGTCTACTGGAGTCAGGGCAACCTGGTTCTCGGGGCCGCCCAGCCGCTCACCTCACTCACCGTGGAGCTGCGGATCGCGCAGACCGGCGGGGTACGCGACACCGGCAACTGGCGGACCCTGCCGGCCGACGACTTCGCGGTCACCGTCCAGGAATCCGGCGGCTCGCTGGTCTACCGCTGGGTCCTCAAGCCGGGCCGGACCGTACCCGCCGGGCAGCACGAGTTCGCCGCGCAGTTCAACCACGCCCCCGGCGTCCGCGTCGCGGCCGGCGACGGCTACCGCGTCGACGCCCGGGCCGCCGGCGGCTCCATCACCCTCCGAGGAGGTTTCGCCTCGGCGCGCTGAGGGTCGGGGACGGGTGTGAGCGCTCACCGAGTTCCCGTCAACACCGGGCGAGGCCCCGAGTACCTGCCGAACCCCGCTGGTACGGCGCCCGGGCGCCTCCCCGCCCGGGCTCCGTCCCGCACGTCAGTGTCCGAACCGCCCGGCCGGAAAGGAGAGCCGGTAGTGCACGCCTGCCAGGAGTCCGAAACGCAGCTGTCGCCCGTCGCCCACGACCCGGTCCGGCACCACCTCGCCCCCGGCCGGGCCCGTGACGACCGGTCGGCCGGCGCCCACGGGAAGGTGGATTTCGACCTTCTCGTCCCGTGCGGTCCGCAGGTCCGCGCCGGTCAGCACGCTCTGACGCCAGGTCAGGTCCACCGTGGCGCCACCCCGCGCGCGCAGGCCGCGGACCTCGCCGTCCGGCCAGGACGGCGGCAGGGCGGGCAGCAGCCTCAGGATGCCGTTGTGGCTCTGCAGCAGCATCTCGGCGACGGCGGCGGTGATGCCGAAGTTGCCGTCGATCTGGAAGAGCCGCGGCGGGTGCAGGTCGAAGAGGTTGGGCGCGACGGAGGTGGCGAGCAGGCGCTCGACGGCATGCCCGGCGAGGGCGCCGTCACCGAGCCGGGCGGCCAACGCGGCGACCCAGGCCAGGCTCCAGCCGGTGCCGCCGCCGCCGTGCTCCAGCCGGCGGTCCAGCGCGCGGCGGGCCGGCGCGAGCAGGGTGTCGTCGGTGAGCGGGTCCACGGCACTGCCCGGATAGAGGCCGTACAGGTGGGAGAGGTGGCGGTGTCCGGGGTCCTCCACGGGCATGTCCTCCGCCCACTCCAGCAGGCGCCCGTCGGCACCGAGCGCAGGGGGCCGCAGCCGGGCTCGGACCCGGGCCAGCTCCCGGGCGAGGTCGTGGTCGGTGTCCAGCTCCCGGGCGGCCGCGACGGTGTTGTCGAGCAGCTCGGCGGTCAGCCAGTAGTCCATCGTGCAGCCGGCGGCGACCGCGGCAAGGGTGCCGTCGGCCAGCCGGAAGTGGTGCTCGGGCGAGGTGGACGGGCAGCTGACCAGGGTGCCGTCCGGGGCCTCGACCAGGAGGTGGGTGAGGAAACGGGCGGCCTCGCGCATCACCGGGTAGGCACGCTCGGCGAGGAAGGCGCGGTCGCCGTGGAAGAGGTGGTGGTCCCACAGGTGGGCGGCCCGCCACGATCGACAAACTCTGGTCGAGCCCTCACCAACCCTGTGACCTGCGCATTCTCGATGATGACCCGGTGGTCGCGGAAGCTTCCGTGAGCGTTGACAGAAAGTTTCCGGACCACGGCCCCGCAGCGAGCGGCTACGGCCTGCCCCGAGCGTGTCGCCGAACGGCGATTCCTGCCCGACCGAACCGGTCTGGTTCGATGATTTCCTGATCGTTGCACGTCGAGAAGGGATCGGGTCCTGAGTACGTCGTTCGCCGAGGCGCTGTCCGTCGGCCTGCTGGTGGTGGTACTGGTCTGCGCGGTGGTGCGCCCGTTCGGCTGGCCGGAAGCGGTGGTCGCGGTGCCGGCCGCCGCGCTGGTGGTCGGCACCGGCGCGATCTCCCTCGACCACGCGGCGGAGGAGACGGCGCGGCTGGGCCCGGTGATCGGATTCCTGGCGGCGGTGCTGGTCCTCGCCCAGCTGTGCGACGACGAGGGCCTGTTCCACGCCTGCGGGGCGTGGATGGCCCGGACCTCGGCGGGCCGCCCCGGACGGCTTCTGGTGCAGGTGTTCGCCGCCGCCTCGGTGATCACGGCGGTGCTGAGTCTGGACGCCACCGTGGTGCTGTTGACCCCGGTGGTGTTCGCGACGGCGGCGCGCCTCGGTGCCCGTCCGAAGCCGCACGTCTACGCCTGCACGCACCTCTCGAACACCGCGTCCCTGCTGCTCCCGGTCTCGAACCTGACCAACCTGCTGGCGCTGGCGGCCAGCGGGTTGAGCTTCACCCGGTTCGCCGCGCTGATGGTCCTGCCCTGGCTGGTGGCGATCGGCGTCGAGTACGCGGTCTTCCGCCGTTTCTTCGCCGCAGACCTGGACGCGGGCGCCACGGCGGAGCGCACCGCGGTGGAACCGGAGATGCCGCTGTTCGTGCTGCTGACCATTGCCGGCACCCTGGCGGGTTTCGTGCTCACCTCGGTCGTCGGGATCGACCCCGCGTGGGCGGCACTGGCCGGCGCGCTGGTGCTCGGCGTCCGAGCGCTGGCCCGGCGGCGCACCACACCGCGGGCGGTGCTGCGCGCGGCGAGCGTACCGTTCCTGGCCTTCGTCCTGGCCCTCGGCGTGGTCGTACGGGCGGTCGTCGACAACGGTCTCGCGGACGCGCTCGGCGACCTGGTGCCGACGGGTCACGGTCTGGCGGCCCTGCTCGGGATCGCCGCGCTGGCCGCCGTGCTCGCCAACGTGATCAACAACCTGCCCGCGACGCTGGTGCTGCTCCCGCTCACCGCGCCGGCCGGGCCCGGGGCGGTGCTGGCGGTACTGCTCGGGGTCAACATCGGCCCCAACCTGACCTACGCCGGCTCGCTCGCGACTCTCCTGTGGCGGCGCATCGTCCACGCCCACGACACCGAGGTCGGTCTCGGGGAGTTCACCCGGCTCGGGCTGCTGACCGTGCCTGCTTCCCTGGTCCTGGCGGTGGTGGCACTGTGGGGATCACTTCACGCATTCGGAGTGTGACACCGTGACAGTGGTCGTGTGGATCACCGAGGGCACCTGGCCGGCCTGCGTCGACGCCGCCCGCACCCGTGTCCCGGACGGCGCGGAGATCGTCCTGCTGTACGTCGCGGGGGCGGAGGTCCCGGGCGCCGCACACGGGGCGTTCGCGGGGCTGCTCGGCCGCGGCCACCCGGGCCCGCGGCACCCGGCCGCCGGGTGGGGCAGCGATCCCGGTGACCGGATGGAGGAGCTCGCGTCCGCCACCGGCGAGGAGATGCTGCGGGCCGCCGCCGAGCGCCTGACCCTGCCGTGCACGGTCCGGGTGGCGCACGGCCGGGTCGAACGGGAGGTGGTCGCCGCCGCGGAAGGCACCGAGCTGCTCGTGCTCGCCCGCGACGGCTCCCGCACCCACCGGGGGCCGCACAGCCTCGGCCCGGCGGGCCGGTACGTCGTCGACCACGCCCCGTGCCCCGTCCTGCTGCTCTGGCCCGATCGGGTGCCGGAACGCTAGGCGGAGGGTCTCGGTCCTGCTTCTCGCCGGAGGCGAAGCGGGAGATGGTCAGCGCGCGACGATGATGGTCGCGCCGTTGAGGAACCGGTTCCCCAGCGGCGGCACGCCGGCCGGGGTCCTCACGTCGACCACGAGCTGGAGGGGCACGGCGCCCGCTTCCTCCGGGACGAACCCGATGGCGGCCGCGAGCGCGGCGGGGACCTGTCCGGTGTGCACCGGCCGCCCGACGGTCACCGATCCGGCTCCGAGGCCGGCGCCGCGTCCGGTCTCCCCGTCGTGTGGGAGCTGTGACGAACGCGGGCACGGCTGCCGTACCGAAAGGCCCGGGGGACGACCCCGGGCTGACCTCTAGGCTGCACGAACCGAACCATCAGGAAGGCGGAGCTGTGCCAGTCACCGACGAGGCGATCGAGAAGATCAAGGTCATGATCGTGAGTGGTGAGCTGCGCCCCGGGGCACGGCTTCCCAAGGAGGCCCGATCTCGCGGAGCGGCTCGGACTCTCGCGCAACTCGCTCCGGGAGGCGGTCAAGGCGCTCTCGCTGATCCGGGTGCTCGACGTTCGCCAGGGCGACGGCACGTACGTGACCAGTCTGGAACCCGACGTCCTGCTGGACACGCTCGGGTTCGTCGTCGACTTCCACCAGGACAACACGGTCCTGAGTTCCTGGAGGTTCGCCGCATCCTCGAGCCCGCCGCCACCGCCATGGCCGCGCGCGTGATGTCGGACGAGGAGGTCGCCGCGCTCGGGGAGGTTCTGACAGCGCTGAAGGACGACGCGTCGCTGGAGGAACTCATCGCCAACGATCTGGAGTTCCACCGCAGGATCGCCGCCGGATCGGGCAACACCGTGCTCTGTTCGCTGATCGACGGTGTGTCCGGTCCGACCATGCGAGCGCGGATCTGGCGCGGGCTGACCGAGGAGGGCGCGGTGGAGCGCACCCGTCAGCAGCATCGGGCGATCTCCGAGGCGGTTGCCGGCCGGCGCCCGGACCTCGCCCACGCGTGGGCGACCGTCCATGCCGCCGGGGTCGAGCAGTGGCTCCGCCACACCCTCGGCGAGGCCGGTTCGGCCCTCGGCTGACGTGGCGGAGCGGGTGGCGCCCGTCCGTGGACGGGCGCCACCCGCCGTTCGTCCCGGCTCGGCCGACCTTGCGGCGCGATCCGATTGTTAACGCTAACAATCCAGCGGTCAAGCCCCGCGCGACCCCCTGCCCGTCCACGCCCGCGCGATACCCAACGGTGATCTCAGGGCACTTGACGCGATTTCTGTGAGCGTTAACACTCAGGTAACGCCAGGCCAGAGCGGCACGGTTCGGATCCGCATCCGGGTCCACCCGCCGCCCCGGCCACCCGTACCGATCGAGCACGCCACGGCCCCACCCCACTCCGGCCCACGCGCTCGACCCCCGCTCGACCCGATCCGAGGCCCTGCCGAGGTCGCGCCGATCGCGGCATACCACTGGAGGAATTGTGCGGAAGGTTTCGATGGGCCTCGCTGCTGCGGGCCTCACGTTGACCCTGGCGGCTTGTGGCCAGAGCGCCAACGGCGTGGGCGACGGCGCGAGCAGCGGTGGCGGCGACGCCAAGGGCGGCCTCGTCGGCATCGCGATGCCCACCAAGTCGTCGGAGCGCTGGATCAACGACGGCAACAACATGGTCAAGGAGTTCCAGGCCAAGGGGTACAAGACCGACCTGCAGTACGGCGACAACGTCGTCGAGAACCAGGTCTCGCAGATCGAGAACATGATCACCAAGGGCGCCAAGCTGCTGGTGGTCGCCGCGATCGACGGGTCTTCGCTCACCGACGTCCTCCAGAAGGCCGCCGACGCCCACATCCCGGTGATCTCCTACGACCGGCTGATCCGCGGCACCAAGAACGTCGACTACTACGCGACCTTCGACAACTACAAGGTCGGCGTGCTCCAGGGCGGCTACATCGCCGACAAGCTCGGCCTGAAGGACGGCAAGGGCCCGTTCAACGTGGAACTGTTCGCCGGCTCGCCGGACGACAACAACGCCACCTTCTTCTTCCAGGGCGCGATGAGCGTGCTCAAGCCGTACGTCGACGAGAAGAAGCTGGTCGTCCAGAGCGGACAGACCGGCTTCAACCAGGTGGCCACCCTGCGCTGGGACGGCGGTGTCGCACAGTCCCGGATGGACAACCTGCTGAGCAAGTCCTACACCTCGGCCCGGGTCGACGCGGTGCTCTCCCCCTACGACGGCATCTCGATCGGCATCCTGTCCTCGCTCAAGGGTGTCGGCTACGGCAGCGCGGGCAAGGCGTTGCCGATCGTCACCGGCCAGGACGCCGAACTCGCCTCGGTGAAGTCCGTCATCGCGGGCGAGCAGACCCAGACCGTCTACAAGGACACCCGCGAACTCGCGAAGATCGCGGTGCAGATGGGCAACGCCCTGCTCACCGGCGGCAAGCCCGAGGTCAACGACACCACGCAGTACGACAACGGGGTCAAGGTCGTCCCCGCCTACCTGCTGCAGCCGGTCAGCGTCGACAAGGACAACTACCGGAAGGTGCTGGTCGACGGCGGGCAGTACACCGCCGACCAGCTCAAGTAGCCACCCGGCCCGAACGCAGGGCCGCCCCGAGCCGGGCGCGTGCGGATGGGGCAGCCGACCTGACAGGTTCCCCCACCCGCACCGCCCCCCGTCGAACGGATGCACCACCATGGCCGGACCCGTCCTCGAGATGCGTTCGATCAGCAAGTCCTTCCCCGGTGTCAAGGCGCTCTCCGACGTCAGCCTCAGCGTCGCCCCGGGCGAGGTTCACGCCGTCTGCGGCGAGAACGGCGCCGGGAAGTCCACCCTGATGAAGGTGCTGAGCGGCGTCTACCCGCACGGCTCCTACGAGGGCGAGATCCTGTTCCAGGGCGAGCCCTGCGCCTTCAAGGACATCCGGGCCAGCGAACAGCGCGGCATCGTGATCATCCACCAGGAGCTCGCCCTGGTGCCGTACCTCTCCATCGCCGAGAACATCTTCCTCGGCAACGAGCACGCCACCCGCGGCATCATCAGCTGGCACAAGACCCTCACGCACGCCAAGGAGCTGCTGGGACGCGTCGGCCTGCACGAGAACCCGCACACCCGCGTCGCCGACATCGGCGTGGGCAAGCAGCAGCTGGTCGAGATCGCCAAGGCGCTCGCCAAGGAGGTCAAGCTGCTGATCCTGGACGAGCCCACCGCCGCCCTGAACGACGAGGACAGCCGCAAGCTGCTCGACCTCATCCTGGAGCTCAAGGCCCAGGGCATCTCCTGCATCATCATCTCGCACAAGCTCAACGAGATCGCCCGGGTCGCCGACTCCGTCACCATCCTGCGCGACGGCCGGACCATCGAGACCATCGCCGTCGACGCGGAGGGCGTCTCCGAGGACCGGATCATCCGTGGCATGGTCGGCCGCGACCTGGAGCACCGCTATCCCGAGCGTGCCCCGGAGATCGGCGAGGTGGCCTTCGCGGTCGAGGACTGGGCCGTCCACCACCCGATCGACCACCAGCGCAAGGTGGTCGACGGCGTCTCGATCGACGTCCGGCGCGGCGAGATCGTCGGCATCGCGGGCCTGATGGGCGCGGGCCGGACCGAACTGGCGATGAGCGTCTTCGGCCGCTCGTACGGGCGCTACGCCGGGGGCCGGGTGCTGATGGACGGCAAGGAGGTCCGCACCCGTACCGTCCCCGAGGCGATCGGCCACGGCATCGCCTACGTCACCGAGGACCGCAAGCACTTCGGGCTCAACCTGATGGACGACATCAGCCGCAACATCTCGCTGAGCGCGCTCGGCAAGGTCTCGCGGCGCGGCTGGGTCAACCGGCACGAGGAGACCCGGGTCGCGGAGTCGTTCCGGAAGACCATGAACATCAAGGCCCCGTCGGTGTTCGCGGAGACCGGCAAGCTCAGCGGCGGCAACCAGCAGAAGGTCGTCCTCAGCAAGTGGATCTTCTCCGGGCCACAGGTGCTGATCCTCGACGAACCCACCCGGGGCATCGACATCGGCGCCAAGGCCGAGATCTACACGGTGATCGCCGAACTCGCCGCCCAGGGCAAGGCGGTCCTGGTCATCTCCTCCGAACTGCCCGAGCTGCTCGGCATGTGCGACCGCATCTACACGATGGCCGAGGGCCGGCTCACCGGCGAGGTGGACCGTGCGGACGCGACCCAGGAATCACTCATGCGCCTCATGACCGTGAGCGCGGCAATCGACGACGAGCAGGTGTAAGGCATGGCCCAGACAGAGACCACGGACATCCCGGAGACCACGGCGCCCCCGGCGGGCACGACGGCCGCACAGCCGGAGCGCGGCGGTGTCGGCGCCCTGCTGGTGCAGGCGCTGCGGGGCAACGTCCGGCAGTACGGCATGCTGGTCGCGTTGGCGCTGATCGTCGTGCTGTTCCAGATCTGGACCGACGGCATCCTGCTCCAGCCGCTCAACGTCACCAACCTGATCCAGCAGAACAGTTACATCCTGATCCTCGCGATCGGCATGATGATCGTCATCATCGCCGGCCACATCGACCTCTCGGTGGGTTCGCTGGCCGCCTTCGTCGGCGCGGCGGCCGCGGTGATGATGGTCAGGCACGATGTACCGTGGCCGGTCGCCCTGGTCACCGCGCTTCTGATCGGTGCGGCCGCCGGGGCCTGGCAGGGCTTCTGGATCGCGTACGTCGGCATCCCGTCGTTCATCGTGACTCTGGCAGGCATGCTGCTCTTCCGCGGCGGCACCCAGATCCTGCTGCAGGGCCAGTCGGTGGCGCCCTTCCCCAAGGGCTTCCAGAAGATCAGCAGCGGCTTCCTGCCGGAGGTCGGGCCGAGCACCGACTACCACAACCTGACCCTGCTGCTCGGCCTCGGCGTGCTCGCGCTGGCGGTCCTCCAGGAAGTCCGAGGCCGGCGGCAGGCCGCCGCCTATGGTCTCGACCTGCTCCCGCTGGGCTTCTTCCTCGCCAAGCTCGCCGCCATCACCGCAGCGATGCTGGTCTTCACCCTGCTGCTGGCGAGCTACCACGGCTTCCCGATCGTCCTGCTGATCCTGGGCGTGCTGCTGGTGGCCTTCGGCTACCTGATGCGCAACTCCATCCTGGGCCGCCACACCTATGCGATCGGCGGCAACGAGGCAGCGGCGAAGCTGTCGGGCGTCAAGAGCAAGCGCGTCGTCTTCCTGGCCTTCGTCAACATGGGTGTGCTGGCCGCGCTCGCCGGCATGGTCTTCGCAGCGCGACTCAACGCCGGTACGCCGCAGGCCGGCATCAACTTCGAACTCGAGGCCATCGCCGCCGCGTTCATCGGCGGGGCCTCCGCGTCCGGCGGCGTCGGCACCGTCCTCGGCGCCATCATCGGCGGTCTGGTGCTCGGCGTCCTCAACAACGGCATGTCGCTGGTCGGCATCGGCACCGACTACCAGCAGGTCATCAAGGGTCTGGTGCTGCTGGCGGCGGTCGGCTTCGACGTCTACAACAAGCGCAAGGTCGGTTCCTGACCCCTTCGTCCTGCCCAGCTCCGCGGCGGGACTAGGAGATCGACCACCCTCCGCCCGGCTCCTGGCTTCAGGGGCCGGGCGTTGCCGTCCCTCGGGCAGGAGCCCGTGCTGGAACCCCCGGCCGGCTCGCTGGACCGGCCGAGGGCGAGTGCCCGGTCAGCTCCCGGTACTCCTCGGGCCGCAGTGCCTCGGCCACCTCGGACTCGGTCGGCAACCGGCTGCCGTAGGTCGCGCCCCGTTCGGTGCCGACGGCGGGGCCGCAGGCAGTTGTGCCTGCGGCCCCGCCGTGAGCGATGTTGACGTGGACCGGCCGGCCGTGGCCGCGCAGCTGCCGGTGCGCGGGGACGGGGAGGGGAGGGTGCCCAGGAGCCGTCGTCGAACCGCGGGTCCTGGAAGCCCGTGAACGAGCAGGGCGAGTTCGGTGGCCTGCTGGCCGACGCCGAACAGAACGTCGGAGGCCATTCCGCCGTGGCGCCGACCCGACGACCCCTCGGCTGATCGATCACCCGAGGTCCTGGGGTCGCTCGTGGTCGAGCCGCCCGGAGGCGAAGCCGTCGACCTCGACCGGCGCCGCACCGAACCCGGCCCTCGCCACGGCCTCCGTCAGCGCCACCAGCCCGGACGCCGCCGGCACCGTCGCGGCGTCCAGCTCGACCCGGACGGTGTCCCCGAGGTCGCGCACCCGCAGATGCACGGACCACAGCCCCGCCCGGTCGAGTGCCGCCCGCACGGCCTTCTCCGCCCGGTCGACCCGGGCCAGCCGCTGGCCCGTCACGGGGATGCCGTAACGGATCCGGCTGGCCAGGCAGGGCGTGGCCGGCTTGTCCCAGGTCGACAGGCCCCACAGCCGGCTGACGGCCCGTACGTCCGCCTTGCCGAGGCCGGTGTCGCGCAGCGGGGTCAGGATCGCGCGCTCGCGGCCGGCCCGGATGCCGGGACGGAAGGGGTCCACGGCGTCATCGGCGTTCGTGCCGGTGGCGACCTGCTCGAAGCCGTGCTCGCGGGCCACGGCGGCGATCGTGTCGAGCACTTCGGACGTGCAGAAGTAGCACCGGTCCCGGCTGTTCGCCTGATAGCCCGGGCTGCTCAACTCCTGGGTAGGGGCCGCCACATGTGTCACCCCGAGCGCCTCCGCCACCGCCCGCGCCGCAGTCAGCTCCCCCGCGGCCAGGCTCTCCGACACCCCGGTCACCGCCAGCACCCCGCCCGTCCCGAGCGCCCGCACCCCCGCGGCCACCACCAGGGCGGAGTCGGCCCCGCCCGAGTACGCCACCGCGACCGGCCCCGTCTCCCGCACCGTGGCCAGCAACGCGGCGGCCTTCGCCTCGACCGCGTCATCGCCCGTCATCCCGCTCCTCCCCCGCCCGGTCAGGGCGCTCCTCGGCGAGGGTCCCGGCGATGGCCGGCGAGGTGAGGTCGGCCCATGGACCAGCCACCTTTCCCGGCCCCGGGGGCAGCTCGTCCGTTTCATGTCCGGACACCGGCACGCCTGCCGACCGATGGATCCGGCTCAGCTCCGGTCCACCGAGAAGCGGTAGGCCGTGGTCGAGCGGTACTCCTCCCCCGGGCGCAGGACGGTGGAGGGGTAGGTCGGCTGGTGCGGGGAGTCGGGGAAGTGCTGGGTCTCCAGGGCGATGCCCGCGTACGCCTTGTACGCGCCGCCGCCCGGGCCGGTGAGCGAGCCGTCGAAGTGGTTCCCGGTGTAGATCTGCAGGCCGGGCTCGCTGGTCAGGCACTCCAGCCGCCGTCCGCTGGCCGGGTGGCGCAGGACGGCCACGGTCCTCGGTTCGTCGCCCTCGTGGGGGCGCAGCACCCAGTTGTGGTCGTACCCGCCGCCGGCCAGCAGCAGCTGCGGGTGGCCTGCGGCGATCTGTTCGCCGACCGGGCGGGGCTCGGTGAGGTCGAAGGGGGTGCCGGCCACCGGGGACGGCGGCCCGTACGGGATCAACGCGTCGTCCACAGGGGTGTACTGGTCGGCGTGCACCTGCAGGACGTGGTCGAGGATGGTGCCGTTGCCCTCGCCCGCCAGGTTGACGTAGGCGTGGTTGGTCAGGTTGACCACGGTGGGGGCGTCGGTTGCGGCGGCGTACTCGATCGTGAGCGTTCCCGAAGCATCCAGCAGGTACGTCACACTGACGTCCAGGGCGCCCGGAAAGCCCTGGTCGCCGTCGGGGCTGTGCAGTTCGAGGCGGATGCCGGCGCGGCCAGGCTCGCGTACCTCGGTGGCGTCCCAGAGGCGGGTGTCGAAGCCGTCCGGGCCCCCGTGCAGGGTGTGCCCGTTCGGCTGGGTCGGCAGGCGGTGGACGGTGCCGTCGATCGGCAGTTCCCCGCCGGCGATGCGGTTGGCACAGCGGCCGATCGTGGCCCCGAAGTAGCGGGCCTCTCCCAGCAGGTCGGCCACGCTCGCCCCGCCGAGCACGATGTTCACTCGCCGCCCGTCCCGGTCCGGGGCATGGACGGCCTGCAGACGGGCGCCGAGGTTGAGCACCTCGGCCGTCACGGCGTCCTGGGACCCGAACACCCAGCGGTCGATCTCCCGCCCGTCGGCGAAGGTCGCGTACGGCTCGCGGCGGATCGTCACGCCTTCGCCGCCGGCACGGTTCGGTGTGTCGGTCATGAGGTGGTACCAACCCCAAACGGAGAAACGGGCGGCGCCCGGTTCAGGACGCCGCCCCACGGACGGTTGCCGTCAGAAGCCCTGCGCCAGGCGGTGATAGGCCTGGTTCCAGCGGATCTCCTTGGTGAACTGGCGGATCGTGGTGTCCGCGTCGATGACCAGCAGCTCGGTGCCGAGGATGTCGGCGAGGTCGCTCAGTTCCTCGGCGCCGATCGCGCTCGACAGGACGGTGTGGTGCGGCGCACCGGCCGTGAGCCACGCCTCGGTGGATGTGCGCAGGTTCGGGCGCGGCTGCCAGACGGCGCGGGCGACCGGGAGGTTCGGCAGCGGCTCGGCGGGCGCGACCACGTCGATCTCGTTGGCGACCAGGCGGAACCGGTCGCCCATGTCGGCCAGGCCGACGACCACGGCCGGCCCGGTCTGGGCGTCGAAGACGAGGCGGACGGGGTCCTCACGGCCGCCGATGCCCAGCGCGTGGATCTCGCAGGACGGCACACCTGCCGAGATGGTCGGGCAGACCTCCAGCATGTGCGCGCCGAGAATCAGCTCCATCCCGGGCTCGAGGTGGTAGGTGTAGTCCTCCATGAAGGAGGTGCCGCCGGGCAGGCCGGTGGACATCACCTTGAGCGTGCGCAGCAGGACGGAGGTCTTCCAGTCGCCCTCGCCGCCGAAGCCGTAGCCGTCGGCCATCAGCCGCTGGACCGCCAGGCCGGGCAGCTGGCGCAGGCCGCCGAGGTCCTCGAAGTTCGTGGTGAAGGCGTGGAAGCCGCCGTCGGTCAGGAAGCCGCGGAGCCCGAGTTCGATCCGCGCGGCGTAACGCAGCGAGTCGTGGCGGTCGCCGCCGGCGCGGAGTTCGGGAGCGACCCGGAAGGTCTCCTCGTACTCCTTGACCAGTTCGGTCACGTCGGCGTCGGTGCTCGCGTCGACGGCCTCGACCAGGTCGTTGACACCGTAGGTGTTCACCGAGACGCCGAAGCGGAGTTGGGCCTCGACCTTGTCGCCCTCGGTCACGGCGACGTCGCGCATGTTGTCGCCGAAGCGGGCGAGCCTGAGGCTGCGGAGCTCGGCCTGTCCGGCTGCGGCCCGGGTCCAGGAGGCGATCCGGGCGGCGACCGACGGGTCGGTGACGTGTCCGGCGACGGTCTTGCGGGCGACACCGAGGCGGGACTGGATGTAGCCGAACTCGCGGTCGCCGTGCGCCGCCTGGTTCAGGTTCATGAAGTCCATGTCGATGGACGCCCAGGGCAGGGCGAGGTTGGCCTGGGTGTGCAGGTGGAGCAGCGGCTTTCGCAGCGCGTCCAGGCCGGCGATCCACATCTTGGCCGGGGAGAAGGTGTGCATCCAGGCGATCAGGCCGATGCAGGCGTCGTCCGAGTTGGCGTCCAGGCAGATCCGCCGGATCGCGCCGGCGTCGGTGAGCACGGGCTTCCAGACGACCCGGACGGGGATGCCGGAGTCGTCGTCCAGCGCGCCCGCGATCTGCCGGGACTGGTCGGCCACCTGGCGCAGCGTGTCGTCACCGTAAAGGCCCTGACTGCCGGTCAGGAACCAGACCTCGCGGCCCTCGATCGACTTCATGGGGTGATCTCCTTAGCGGGCAGCGGGCTGCTGGCCGTACACGGTCTGGTAGCGGTGGTTGAGCCGGTCGACGTCGCCCTGCGCGATCGGCACGGGTTCGCCGAGCTGGCGGGAGATGTGGACGGTACGGGCGACGTCCTCGCACATCACGGCGGCCTTGACGGCAGCCGTGGCGTCCTTGCCGAGGGTGAAGACGCCGTGGTTCTTCATCAGGACGGCGGGCGAGCGGTGGCCCTGGAGCGTCTCCACGATGCCCCGGCCGATGGAGTCGTCGCCGATCAGGGCGAACGGGCCGACCGGGATCTCGGCGCCGAACTCGTCGGCCATGGCGGTGAGTACGCAGGGTACGGCCTCGCCGCGTGCGGCCCAGGCGCAGGCGTACGTGGAGTGGGTGTGCACCACTCCCCCGACCTCGGGCAGGTGCCGGTAGACGTAGGCGTGCGCGGCGGTGTCGGAGGACGGGGAGTGCTCCCCCTCGACGACCTTGCCGTCCAGATCGCAGAGGATCATGTTCTCGGGTGTCAGTTCGTCGTACGGGACACCGCTGGGCTTGATCACCAGCAGGTCCTCGCCGGGGACGCGGGCGGAGACGTTGCCGGCCGTCCAGACGACGAGGTTGTAGCGCACCAGTTCCTGGTGCAGGTCGCTGACCTGGCGGCGCAGCAGGTCGATCGGGGACGTCATGGTCAGACCTCGCTCTTCTGGGAGAGGGCGGCGTTGCGCAGTCGGCGCAGGCGGTGCAGCTGCTTGTCGGGGCCCGTTCCGAAGTGCTCGTGCAGGAGGCGGTACTCGGCGTAGAGCTCGTCGTAGGCGTCGGCGCGGGCGGTGTCCGGCTGGTAGGCGCCGTGCTGCACCCGTCCCATGGCTGTGGCGGCCGTCCGGACGTCCGGGTGGGCGCCGGCGGCGACGGCGGCGTGGATGGCGGAGCCGAGTGCCGGGCCCTGGGCCGATTCGGCGAGCGAGACGGGCCGGCGCAGCACGTCGGCGTAGATCTGCATCAGCAGGGCGTTCTTCTTGAGCCCGCCGGTGACGATGAACTCGGTGACGGGGACGCCGCCCTGTTCCAGGGCGTCGACGATGGTGCGGGTGCCGTAGGCGGTGGCCTCCAGCAGGGCGCGGTAGATCTCCTCGGGGCGGGTGGCGAGGGTGAGGCCGACGATGACGCCGGAGAGGTGGTGGTCGACCAGGGTGGAGCGGTTGCCGTTCATCCAGTCGAGGGCGATCAGGCCGTGGCCGCCGACCGGCTGGTCGGCGATCTTCCGGGTGAGCAGCTGGTGCAGGTCCTCGCCGGTGGCCTCGGCCTCGGCGAGGTAGTCGGCGGGTACGCCTTGCCGCAGCCACCAGGCGAAGATGTCGCCGACGGCGCTCTGGCCGGCCTCGTAGCCGTAGGCTCCCTCGACGATGCCGCCGTCGACGACTCCGCAGATGCCGGGGACGTCGGCGAGGGTGGCGCCGTTGACGACGTGGCAGGTGGAGGTGCCCATGATGGCGAGGAGTCGGCCGTTCTCGACGGCCCGGGCGGCGGGGGCGGCGACGTGGGCGTCGACGTTGCCGGTGGCGACGGCGATGCCCTCGGGCAGGCCGGTCCAGGCGGCGGCCTCCGGGGTGAGCGAGCCGGCCCGGGAGCCGAGGGGCGAGAGCGGGTGCTCGAGCCGGGTGCGGGCGAAGTCGGCGAAGTCGGGGTGCAGGGCGGCGAGGTAGTCCTCGCCGGGGTAGCGGCCGTCCTGGTGGATGCCCTTGTAGCCGGCGGTGCAGGTGTTACGGGTCTCGACGCCCGCGAGCTGCCAGACGATCCAGTCGGCGGCTTCGATCCAGCGCTCGGTGTGGGCGTAGACGGCCGGGTCCTCCTCCAGCACCTGGAGTGCCTTGGCGTACTGCCACTCGGCGGAGATCCGGCCGCCGTACCGCGAGATCCACTTCTCGGCGCGCAGGTGGGCGAGGTGGTTGATCCGGTCGGCCTGGTCCTGGGCGGCGTGGTGCTTCCAGAGCTTGGGCCAGGCGTGCGGACGCTCGCCCAGTGCGGTCTCGGCGAGGGGGGTGCCGTCGGCCCGTACGGGCAGGACCGTGCAGGCGGTGAAGTCGGTGGCGATGCCGATCACGGAGGCCGGGTCGACACCGCTCGCGGCGACGGCGGCGGGGACGGCCGTGCGCAGCACTTCGCGCCAGTCCTCGGGGTGCTGCAGGGCCCAGTCGGGCGGCAGGACCTCGCCGGTGGTGGGGAGTTCGCGCTCGATGACGCCGTGCGGGTACGTGTGGACGGCGGAGCCGACCTCCTCGCCGTCGCGTACGCGGACCACCACGGCGCGGCCGGAGAGCGTGCCGAAGTCGACACCGACGACGTAGCTCTCCGCGTCCTGGGAGGGAGGAGTCACGGTCACGTTCACATCCTTCGTACGGAGCTGGTGCGCTGATGCCGGCCGCCGGACCACCGCGGCACTGCGGAGGTCCGGCGACCGGCCCTGTTCCGCCGCCTCTCCCACCTGAGGTGCGGAACGGATGCCGCCGGCCGGGCGGAAGCGGGAGCGTCAGCGCGGCCGGCGGAGTGGGTGGCCGCCGCGGGAGGGATCCCGGGCGAGCGCGCACTGTGATTGTTAGCGCTAACAATTGGCCTGTCAAGACCGCCGGGAACGGCTCGGCCGTCAGACGGTCGGAACCGGCTTCTCAGGCCTTGCGGCGCCCGGCGATCAGCCGCTGGAGCAGGATGAAGACGAGCAGCAGGCCGCCGATCACGATCCTGGTCCACCAGGAGCTGAGGGTGCCCTGGAAGCTGATGAGGGTCTGGATCAGCCCCAGCACCAGCACCCCCAGCACGGTACCCAGCAGGTAGCCGGAGCCGCCCGTCAGCAGCGTCCCGCCGATCACCACCGCGGCGATCGCGTCCAGCTCCAGGCCCACGGCGTGCGACCCGTAGCCCGAGAGCATGTAGAAGGTCAGCAGCACGCCCCCGAGCGCCGAGCAGAATCCGCTGATCGCATAGACCGCGATCTTCGTCCGACCGACGGGGAGGCCCATCAGCAGCGCGGACTGCTCGCTGCCCCCGAGCGCGTACACGTTCCGTCCGAGCCGGGTGTGGTGCAGCACCACGAAGGCGACCGCCAGCACGCCCACCGCGATCAGGACGCTCGGCGAGACGAACAGGTCGCCGGGCAGCGGGATCCGGGTCTGCGCGAAGGCCGTGTAGGTCGGGTCGGTGATCGAGATCGAATCGATGCTGATGGTGTAGCAGAGCCCGCGGGCCAGGAACATGCCGGCCAGGGTCACGATGAACGGCTGGATCTCGAAGGAGTGGATCACCCACCCCATCGCGAACCCGGCACCCGTCCCGACGGCCAGCACCAGGGGGATCACCAGCACCGGCGGCCAGCCGTGCTGCTCCACCAGCCAGGCGGAGATCATCGTGGACAGCGCCACCATCGCGCCGACCGACAGGTCGATCCCGCCGGCCAGGACCACGAAGGTCATCCCGACCGCGACGACCAGCAGGAAGGCGTTGTCGATCAGCAGATTGAGCAGCACCTGCCCGGAGAGGAAGCCGTCGTACTGGGCCGAACCGACGCCGAACATCGAGACCAGCAGGACGGACGTGACCAGCAACGGTAGGTACTCACGGCCACGTCGGACAGTGCCGGCCAGGACGTTCGAGGTCATGCCTCCGCCTCCTCGGGCTTCAGCGGCTGCGGCCGCGGGGGGTGCTTGACCGGCGACCGCCGGCGGGCGGCCTTCGCACGGAAGGCGGGTGACTGGATCAGGCACACCGCGATCACCACGAAGGCCTTGAAGACCAGCGTGGTCTCGGGCGGGATGCCGATGGTGTAGACGGTGGTGGACAGGGTCTGGATGATCAGCGCGCCGATCACCGTGCCGCCGAGCGAGAACCTCCCACCGGTCAACGAGGTGCCACCGACCACCACCGCCAGGATGGCGTCCAGCTCGATCCAGAGCCCTGCGTTGTTGCCGTCCGCACTGGAGACGTTGGAGCTGATCATCAGCCCGGCGACGGCCGCGCAGAGCGCGCTGAAGGCGTACACCAGGCCGATCAGACCCGTCGCCCGGATGCCGACCAGCCGGCTGGCCACCGGATTCCCGCCGACCGACTCCAGCAGCAGCCCGAGGGCCGTACGCCGGGTCAGCAACGAGGTCAGCAGGACCACCGCTCCCGCGAGCAGCACCGCGAACGGCACCGCGAGCCAGTAGCCGCCACCGATCAGCTTGTACGGATCACTGGTGACGGTGATGATCTGACCATCCGTCACCAGCTGGGCGACGCCGCGCCCGGCCACCATCAGGATCAGGGTGGCGATGATCGGCTGGACGCCGGCCCTGGCCACCAGCATGCCGTTGGCCACCCCCAGCACCAGGGCCACGCCCAGCGCGATCGCGACCGCGCCGAACACCGCGCCCGGGCTCGCCGGGTCCGCCGCCTCGCTGATGTGCAGGCAGGCCAGCGCTCCGGCGATGGCGACGGTGGAGCCGACCGAGAGGTCGATGCCACCGGTGGCGATCACCAGGGTCATGCCCAGAGCCACCAGGATCAGTGGAGCGCCGAAGTGCAGGATGTCGACCAGGCTCCCGTACAGGTGCCCGTCCTTGATCCGGACCGCGAGGAAGTCCGGAGTGAACGCCAGGTTGGCCAGCAGCAGTGCCGCAAGGACGACGGCCGGCCAGAAGAGGCGGTGCTTGGTCATGACCGGGCTCCGCTCGCGATCGTCGCCATGATGCGCTCGGGGGTGAGTGAGCCATCGTTGGGCAGCTCGGCCACCAGCCGGCGGTCCCGCAGCACTCCCACCCGGTGGCTCAGCCGCAGCACCTCCTCCAGCTCGGCCGAGATGAACAGCACCGACATGCCGGCACCGGCCAACTCGGCCACCAGCTTCTGGATTTCGGCCTTGGCGCCGATGTCGATGCCGCGGGTCGGCTCGTCCAGGACGAGCAGCTTGGGGTCGGTGATCAACCAGCGGGCCAGGAGCACCTTCTGCTGGTTGCCGCCACTGAGATCGCGTACCGGCGCCTCGGGGTTGTCGGGGCGGATGCCCAGCACCCGGATCCAGCGCAGGGCGATCTCGTCCTGCTTGGTACGGGAGAGCGGCCGCGTCCACCCCCGGGCCGCCTGCAGGGCGAGGATGATGTTCTCCCGCACCGTCAACTCGCCGATCAGACCCTCGGTCTTGCGGTCCTCCGAGCAGAAGGCGATGCCGTACGAGATCGCGGCACGCGGCGTGCGCAGCGTGGCGGCGGCGCCCTCGATCCGTACCGAGCCCTGGGTGCTCTGGTCGGCACCGAAGAGCAGCCGGGCCGCCTCCGTCCGCCCCGAGCCCAACAGGCCGGCCAGGCCCACGACTTCACCTGGACGAATGGTCAGGTCGTACGGCTCGATCGCGCCGCTGCGGGCCAGGCCGTCGGCGCGCAGGAACGGGGTGGTGCCGGCCGGAGCGGCCGGCTCACGCCGGGTGCTGCCGGACAGCTCCTCCAGGTTCGCCAGTTCGCCGCCGATCATACGGGCGACCAGGTCGACCTGCCGGAGTTCGCCGGTCAGGTATTCCCCTTCCAGGCGGCCGTTGCGCAGGACGGTCATCCGGTCGCAGATCTCGTAGATCTGGTCCAGGAAGTGCGAGACGAACAGGATCGCCACGCCCTGGTCGCGCAAGCGCCGCATCACGGCGAACAGTTGCCGCACCTCGTCCCGGTCCAGACTGGAGGTCGGCTCGTCAAGGATCAGCACCTTGGCCGAGACGTCCACCGCCCGCACGATCGCGACCAGCTGTTGGACGGCTATCGAGTAGCTGTTCAGCGGGGCGGTGACATCGATGTCCAGGTCGAGGTCGGCGACCAACTCGGCCGCGCGACGGGTCGTTTCGGACCAGTGGATGAGGCCGTACCGGCGCGGCTCGCGACCGATGAAGATGTTCTCCGCGACCGACAGGTTCGGGCAGAGGTTCACCTCCTGGTAGACCGTGCTGATCCCGGCCAGCTGCGCCTGCAGCGGCCCGGCGATGGACACGGGCCGTCCGTCCAGGAGGACCTCGCCGCCGTCCGACCCGTAAACGCCGGTGAGGACCTTGATCAGAGTGGACTTCCCCGCCCCGTTCTCGCCCATCAGCGCGTGCACCTCGCCGGGGAAGAGCCGGAAGTCGACCCCGTCCAGTGCCACCACGCCCGGGAACTCCTTGCGGATCCCGTGCACTTCCAGGACCGGTTGCTGTGCGCTCCGCGCCGGCATCCGCCCCTCCTCTCATGGTCGGGACCGGGGGCGCCCGGCTCGGGGAGCCTGGCGCCGCCGGTCACCGGGCCGGTCAGTACTGGCGGGTCGGCAGGGCGGCCGCGGCCTGGTCCTGGGTGAACACGCCCTCCTCGGTCTTGATCCGCTTGGGCACCTGCTGGCCGGACTTGACCTTCTTGACCAGGTCCATCAGCTGGTCGCCGAGGAGCGGGTTGCACTCGACATCGACGTTGATCTTGCCCTGGCTCATCGCGGTGAAGGCGTCCTTGACCCCGTCGACCGAGATGATCTTGATGTCGGTTCCGGGCTTCCTGCCGGCCTCCTCGATGGCCTGAATGGCGCCGAGGGCCATGTCGTCGTTGTGCGCATACAGCACGTCGATCTTCGGCTGGGACTTCAGGAAGGCCTGCATGACCTCCTTGCCCTTGGCCCGGGTGAAGTCACCGGTCTGGGAGGCCACGATCTTGAACTTGGCATCGGCCTTGATGACGTCGGTGAACCCGGACTTGCGGTCGTTGGCCGGCGCGGAGCCGGTGGTGCCCTGCAGCTCCACGATGTTCACGGCGTCGGCCTTGC
Organism: Kitasatospora sp. HUAS MG31; assembly: GCF_040571325.1. Taxonomy (GTDB): domain Bacteria; phylum Actinomycetota; class Actinomycetes; order Streptomycetales; family Streptomycetaceae; genus Kitasatospora; species Kitasatospora camelliae. Next base: position 1,075,760 of record NZ_CP159872.1, read on the forward strand.
CCTGGTACTGCTTCACCAGCCAGTCGCCGGCCTTCCTGCCCTCCTCCACGAAGTCCGAGCCGAGGAAGGAGACGTAGAGCGAGTCGTCCTTGGAGTCCACCGCGCGGTCGGTGAGGATCACCGGGATGTGCGCGTCCTTGGCCTCCTTGAGGACGGTGTCCCAGCCGGATTCGACCACCGGCGAGAAGGCGATGACGTCCACCTTCTGCTGGATGAACGAGCGGATCGCCTTGATCTGGTTCTCCTGCTTCTGCTGGGCGTCGGAGAACTTCAGGGTGATCCCGGCCTTCTTCGCCGCATCCTGTACGGACTTGGTGTTGGCGGTGCGCCAACCGCTCTCCGCACCGACCTGCGAGAAACCCACGGTGAGCTTGCGACCGGAGTCCTTGCCGTCGGCCGAGCCGCTGCCGGAACCACAGGCGGACAGGACGACGACCATCGCGCCGGCGACCAGGGACGCCGCGACCCTCTTGGACATCTTGGGATTTCCTCTCGAGTGGGGGCGCCGTCCCGCGGGGCGACAGCACCCGGTCCGGCGTGGTTCGGGAGCACCGCCGTCCGGGTCGGGTGGACGGGAGGCGGCGCCGCCGTTTCGCTCTTGGGAGATTGTTAGCGCTCACAATTCACCCGACAAGAGGCCGGATGCGCCGTTACCCAATCTTGATCTCCTGCGTCCCGACCCGGTGACTCGGTTGGTGGTGAGCCGAGTTGACTACCGGCGGACGGCCGGACCGGTGCTGCGGCGCAGCACCGTCTCCGGCGAGACCAGCACGTGGCTGCGGGCGTGGCCGACCCCGGCCAGTTCCTCGACCAGCAGCTCCAGGGCCCGGCGGCCGAGCTCACCGAAGTCCTGGCGCACGGTGGTCAGGGGCGGGGCGAAGTACGCGGCCTCGGGGATGTCGTCGAAGCCCACCACGCTGATGTCGCCGGGAATCGACCGGCCCGCCTCGTGGAGCGCGCGCAGCAGGCCCAGGGCCATGTGGTCATTGGCGCAGAACACGGCGGTGACCTCGCGGTCCTCGGCGATCCGCAGCCCCGCCTCGTACCCCGAACGGGCGCTCCAGTCGCCGCTCTGGACCTGGGGCACCCGGGCGCCGGCCGCCTCCAGCGCCTTGCGCCAGCCCTCCTCGCGGGTCTTGGTCTCCAGCCAGCCCGACGGCCCGGCCACATGGTGCACCGTGGCGTGCTCCAGGTCGAGCAGGTGGCGGGTGACGGCCAGCGCGCCGGCCTCGTTGTCGACCGCGACCATCGGCACTCGGGAGCGGCTGCCCGACCCGACCGCCACCAGCGGCACCGCGCTGGAGACCTTCGCCACCGCGCTCACCGCCGAGATCTGCGGCGCGATGACGACGATGCCCTCCACGCCCTGGTCACGCAGCCGGTCCACCGCCTCCTGGACGGACCGGCTGTCCAGCGAGCGCAGGCTCGCCACGCTGACGAAGTACCCCGCGCTGCGGGCCGCCTGTTCGATGCCGTCCAGCATCGAGGCGGGCCCGTAGAGCGCACTGCCGAAGCTGACCACTCCAAGGGTCTGCGAGCGCCGGGTGACCAGCGCCCGGGCCGCCGAGTTGGGACGGTAGTCCAGCTCACGGATGGCGGCGAGCACCCGATCACGGGTGTCGGGCCGGACGTGCGGCGCACCGTTCAGCACACGCGACACCGTCTGGTGGGACACTCCTGCGACCCGCGCCACGTCCGCCATCACCGGCTGACGCGGTTCCGGCTCGGTGCTTGCAGTTCCCACGCGGGCCCCTTCATCGGTCTCATAGGTGCCGCGGCTCGGTGCCACGGCACCGAACCACGGCCCTGGGTCGGCGTCCCAGCCGGTGACGCAGAGCTGGACTGGCACTACGACTTTCTCACGTGTGCTCCCGAGAGTGTATTTGTTCGCGATCACATGACAAGGCCCTGGCGACCCGGGGGCGAGCCACCGGCGCCGAAGTCTCCCGACCGGCCGGAGCCGGCCCGGCTGCGGGCGGAGAACGCCCACCTGACCTGGACCGGGACGAGTGACAGGCGGATCGGGAGCTGCGGCGGGCGGCCTCGTCCTTCCCCCGGAACTGCGGGGACCCCGCCGCAGGAAGAGCGACGCCCACGGACTCCTGGAACCGTCCCGCCGACCGGGCCGGTCGCCACTCCGTCGCCGCGCCCGGCACCCCTCTTCCGCGCGACGGCGGCGGTCGACCACGACCGGCGGGGATGCGGGCCCGGGTCAGGTGGCGGGGAGTCGCGTGGGGTCGGCGATGAGTCGGCGGACGGTCAGCAGTGCGGCGCCGAGGACCGGTCCGCGCCGGCCGAGGAGGGAGGCGCGCACCGCTTCCGGGTCCCAGGGTCGGACCGTGACCCGGGTGGCCAGTTCGGTGCGGATCGCGGGCAGCAGCCATTCGGCGAGTTCCGCGTAGGCCCCGCCGAGGACAAGGCCGTCCGGGTCGATCAGGTTCACCGCCGAGGCCAGGACGAGGCCCATGGCCCGCCCCGCGCGTTCCAGGGCGCGCAAGGTGGGCGCGTCCCCGGCCGTCGCCCGCTCGGCCAGCAGGGCGACCGGATCACCGGTCGCGTCGAGCCCGGCCTCGCGCAGGACGGCCGCCTCGCCGGCGTACTGCTCCAGGCAGCCGCGCGCGCCGCAGGGGCAGGGCGGGCCGTCCGGGTGCACCGCGATGTGGCCGAGTTCGCCGGCGAAGCCGCGGGTGCCCCGGAACAGCTGCCCGCCGACGACCAGGGCGGCCCCGATGCCGGCCTCGGCGGAGACGTGCACAAAGGTCTCGGCGGTGTGGTCGGCGTGCCAGAGCTCGGCCAGCGCGCCGAGGTTGGCCTCGTTCTCCAGGTCGGGCACGGTGGCGGAGTCGGGCCAGTGGTCGGCCGGGCGCACCCCGTGCCAGCCGAGGTTGGGCGCGTGCTCGACCAGCCCGCGTGGCGCGTTGGGCACCACCCCGGGCACGGCGAGGACGCGACCCGTCACGTGCAGTCCCTGGACGGCCGCCTCGGCCTCCGCCTCGGCGGCCAGCGCGGCGGCCTCCGCCAGGACCTGTCCCGGCGGCCTGCCCGCGTTGGCCCGTTCCACCCGGCGCCACACCCGGGGTTCCCCGCGCAGGTCCGCGACACAGGCGGCGAGGTGGGCGACCCCGATCTCCAGGCCGAGACTGGCGGGGCCCCGGTCGCTCACGGCCAGCGCCCGACCGGGGCGCCCGACCCGGCCCCCGGGTGCGGTGGCGGCCTCGGTCAGCGTGCCGCGGGCGATCAGCTCGTCGACCAGGGAAGAGACCGCCGCCCTGGTCAAACCGGTGCGTCCGGCGACGTCCGCGCGGGAGAGCGGGCTGTGGGCGGCCACCGTGCCGAGGACCACGGCGAGGTTCCGCCGGCGCATGTCCTGTTGCGAGGCGGGCCCGTTCTCGGGGCTCCTGCCGACCCTGCCGACCGCCGTCACCGCGTGATCCTCCTACCGTTCCGTTGCCGGGGCGCCCTGCAGCGCCCCCGCCCGGCGCAGCGTATCGGTGATCCATCCGAGCGTGTCCTCGTCCCGGGGCACGGGCTGGAGGAGGCGGCCCTCGATGGTGCGCCAGCGGCGGGCGACGGCGTCGGCGGCCTCGCCGGTGAGCAGGGCCGCGGCCTGCACGGCGGCGCCGAGCGCGACCAGTTCCTCGGCCGCGGGCACCCGTACGGCGCGGCCGGAGAGCCGGAGAACGGTCTGCTGCCAGGCCCGGCCGCGGGCGCCGCCGCCGATCAGCAGCAGCGGCTGGTCGGGGGCGGGGTTCTCGCGCCCGGCACGCAGCACGTCGTCGAGGGCGGTGAGCAGGGCGTGGGCCGCGCCGTCGTAGGCGGCCTGGAGGAGCTGTCCCGGTGTGGTGTCGTGCCGCAGCCCGTGGACGAGGCCGGAGGCCCCGGGGAGGTCGGGGGTGCGCTCTCCGTCGAGGTAGGGCGGGACGACGGCCCTGCCGCCGGCCTCGACGTCCTCCCGGTCGCGGCCGAGCAGGGCGGCGAAGCGGTCGACGGCGAGGGTGCAGTTGAGGGTGCAGGCGAGCGGGAGCCAGCCGCCGAGGGCGTCGGCGAAGCCTGCGACGGTGCCGCTGGGGTCGGCGGGCCGGCCGCGGCCGACGGCGTACACGGTGCCGGAGGTGCCGAGGCTGAGCACGGGCTGTCCGGGGGCGAGGCCGAGGCCGAGGGCGGCGGCCATGTTGTCGCCGGTGCCGGTGGCCACCGGGGTGCCCGGGCGGAGGGGCAGACCGGGGCGGACGGCGCCGGCGGCCGCGCCCGGCGGGAGGACCTGCGGCAGGAGCGCCGGGTCGAGGCCGATCCGGTCGAGCAGGTCGCGGTCGTAGCCGTCCGGGCCCCACCAGCCGGTTCCCGAGGCGTCGCCGCGATCGGTCACCGGTTCGCCGGTGAGCCGTTCGGTGAGGAAGTCGTGGGGCAGGCGAACGGCTGAGGCGCGGTCGGCGGCGGCGGGCTCGTTGGCGCGCAGCCACGCCCGCCGATCTCGGCGCCTCCGTCTACGTCGCCTGGGGCGGGCGCGAGGGCGCCGAGTCCGGCGCCGCCAAGGACGTCCGCGCCGCGCTGGACCGGCTGAAGGAGGCGTTCGACCTGCTCGGCGAGTACGTCGAGCAGCAGGGCTACGACCTGCGCTTCGCCATCGAGCCCAAGCCGAACGAGCCGCGCGGCGACATCCTGCTGCCCACGGTCGGCCACGCGCTGGCGTTCATCAACGAGCTGGAGCGCCCGGACCGGGTCGGCCTCAACCCGGAGGTCGGCCACGAGCAGATGGCCGGGCTGAACTTCCCGCACGGCATCGCCCAGGCGCTGTGGCACCGCAAGCTCTTCCACATCGACCTCAACGGCCAGTCCGGCATCAAGTACGACCAGGACCTCCGCTTCGGCGCGGGTGACCTGCGGCAGGCGTTCTGGCTGGTCGACCTGCTGGAGTCGGCCGGCTACGACGGCCCGCGCCATTTCGACTTCAGGCCGCCGCGCACCGAGGACCTCGACGGCGTCCGGGCCTCCGCCGCCGCCTGCATGCGCAACTACCTGCTGCTCGCCGAACGGGCCCGCGCCTTCCGCGCGGACCCGGAGGCCCAGGCCGCCCTGGCGGCCTCCCGGCTGCCCGAACTCGCCCGCCCCACCGCCGTGGACGGCCTCGCCGGGCTGCTGGCGGACCGTACCGCCTTCGAGGAGTTCGACGCCGAGGCCGCCGCGGCCCGGGGCATGGCCTTCGAGCGGCTGGACCAGCTGGCCATGGAGCACCTGCTCGGCGCCCGCTGAGCGGACCGCCGGCACCGGCCCGCCCCAGGCGGAGCCCGCCCGGGGCGGGCCGAGCGGGCTCAGCCAGGAGCAGGGCCGCTGCTGAGCCTGCTTCGGGCCAGCGGGCGGACCGTCCCGGAGGACGCCTCCGTGGTCGCCATCTGCCCCGAGCCGCTGGCCGAGCAGCACGCGCCCCGGCTCACGGCCGTGACCGGACCGAGGAAGGAGCTCGGCGAGGTCGCCGTCGACCAGGTCGTGGCCCCCATCGCCGCAGCGGCCGCCGGGAAGGAGCCCGAGGACCAACTGGTCCTACTGTCACCGGAACTGGTGGTCCGCGAAAGCACCGCTCACGCCCCGTACCGCTGACGGAACCACCGGCGGAGCCCGGTGATCTCCGCCAGGGGCGGCCCGCACGGAGCGCGGCGTGGCCGCCTTGACGCGGTCGGACGGCTGCGGTGCCATGGAGGCCGGGGCAGGAGGGGGTGTCATGGATCCGGAGGACGACGGGGACAGGCCGGCGGCGGACGACGACGAGCGGAACCGGCTACGGCCGCCCGGGCCGGAGGACCGGGTGATGGTGGCGCTGCTCGCGCTGATCGTGCTGGTTCTGGTCCTGGTGGGTATCGTCTCGAACCTGGACATGGATTCCGGCTCGCCGGGTCAGGACTGGAACACGGTCTGGCACTGACCAACGGCAGGCACGATGGCGGGGGCGTGATCGGCGCGAGCGGCGACAACGGCGGCGCACCGGACGTCGAGGAGTTCGTCCAGGCGTGCGGGCCGCGTCCGCTGCGCGCGGCGTGGCGTGGCGTGGCGAAAGAGGGGAACCCCAGCCGGTGTACGGCTGGGGTTCCTGGAGGCGGTGAGTGGCGGTCAGCAGGTGGAGACGTCCGTGCCGTAAACCGCTCGTCTACGTGCCGGCAGGCGGCACCCGATTGCGATCACCCTGGAGAGGGCGGGTCAGCGCTGCAGGGTGAGGACGCCCGGCCGCCACGGCAGTTGGTCGTAGGGGCCGCTCGCGGTGGGGGACTTGCCCTGGTAGAGGAACTGCAGGTTGCAGGGGTCGATGGTCATGGTCTGGTCGGGGTTGCTGCGGACCAGGTCGCCGTGGCTGATGTCGTTGGTCCAGGTGGCACCGCTGTTGGCCTTGCCCGCGAAGGGGTTGTTCTCGCTGGCGGCCTGCGGGGTCCACGAACCGCTCAGGCTGGTGGCCGTGAAGGAGCGGAAGTAGCGCCCGTTCGCCCCCATCGCCTCAACGATCATGAGGTACTGGTTCTGGTTCTTGACCTTGTAGACCTGCGGCGCCTCGAACAGGTTGTTCACCGTGTCGCTCATGACGGTGGTGTACGAGGAGCCGAAGTTGCCCGGGAAGTTCCCGATCGGCATGCTCGCGCGGTAGATGCTGCCGTTGTCGCCGGCGAAGAACAGGTACATGTTCTTGTCATCGGCGATCAGGGTCTGGTCGATCGGGCCGGTGCTGGACTTGGGGATGCTGCCGGTGAACAGCGGCTGCGGCGCGGACCAGCCGTTGGGGTTGGTGGGGTCGCTCGACGTGCGGTAGATGAACGGCCACTGACCCCACTGGTACGCCAGCACCCAGATGTTCTTGGGCGCGAAGTAGAACAGCGTGGGCGCCGTCGCGGACTGGTTCATCCCGCTCTGCCCGGCCGAGGCCATGTCGGACCAGTTCGTGAACGGGCTGAACATCATCGAGCCGTACGACGTTCCCGACACGTTCGACGCGTAGACCAGGTGCTTGCCGTTGTACACCACGTCGGTGAAGTCCTTCACCGACGCCCACCCGTTCGCCGGCTGCGCCAGCGCACCCGTGGAGGACCACCGGTAGGTCGACGGAAGGGCGCACGTGCCGCCCGGCGCGGGCGTCGTCGGGGTCGGGGCCGGGGTGGACGACCCGGACGACCTGAGGTTCCAGTGCTGGTTGGCGCCGCCCCAGGAGTCCCAGATCTGGACGGCGGTGCCGTTGGCGGTCTGGTTGCCGGGGGTCTCCAGGACCCGGCCGCTGGCGACGTTGGTGAGGGTGTAGGAGCCGTCGCCGTTCCGGGCGGCCTTCCAGTGCTGGTTGGCGCCGCCGTTGGAGTCCCAGACCAGCATCTTCGTGCCGTTGGCGGTCTGGCCGCCCGGCTCGTCCAGGACCCGTCCGCTGGCGATGTTGGTCAGGGTGTAGGTGCCGTCGCCGTTCTTGGTGGCCCGCCACTGCTGGTTGGTGGCGCCGCTGGCGTCCCACACCTGGAGCGGGGTGCCGTTGCCGTTGTGCCCGGCGGGCTGGTCGAGGACACGTCCCCCGGCGGCCACCGCGGAGAGGGTGTAGACGGTGCCGGAGACGATGCCCCCGTCCGGCGTGCCGCCGGCGCCGCCGAGGGTGGTGAGGACGGCGTTGTAGGCGGGCTTCTTGTTGCCGTTGTTGTCGAACAGCAGGGGGTTCTCGCCGGTGCGCCAGGAGTCGCTGTCGCGGATGCCCCACACGGTGATGCCGGTGCAGCGGGCGACGTTGAGGCAGGCCTGGACGGCGCCGGTGTAGGCGGTGGCGGAGGCCTGGGCGATGTCGAGCTCGGTGATCTGGACGTCCACGCCGAGCGCGGCGAAGCTGGACAGGGTGGTCTGGAAGCCGGCCGGGGGGCCGCCGGCGCCGAAGTGGCTCTGGAGGCCGACGCAGTCGATGGGCACGCCGCGGGACTTGAAGTCCTTGACCATGTTGTAGACGCCCTGGGTCTTGGCGTCGGTCCAGTTCTCGATGTTGTAGTCGTTGTAGCAGAGCTTGGCCGAGGGGTCGGCGTTCCGGGCGGTGCGGAAGGCCTCCTCGATGAAGCCGTTGCCGAGCACGTTCTGGAACACCGAGCTGCGGTGCTGGCCGCTGCCGCCGTCGGCGAACGCCTCGTTGACCACGTCCCAGGCGTAGATCTTGCCCTTGTAGTGGGCCATCTCCTGGGTGATGTGGTTGTCCATCACGTTGCGCAGGGTGGTGGCGTCGGTGATGGAGCTGACCCAGTTGGGTAGTTGGGAGTGCCAGACGAGGGTGTGGCCGCGCATCTTCTGGCCGTGGGCCAAGGCGTGGCTGAGGATCGAGTCGCCGGGGGCGAAGTTGAACGATCCGCGGGAGGGTTCGATGGTGTCCCACTTCATCTCGTTCTCCGGGGTGATCATCTTGAATTCCCGGTCGAGAATGGTGGAGTACGTCGAGTCCCCGAGCCTGCGCGAGGCCACTGCCGTACCGAAGTAGCGGCCACTGCCGGCCGCTGCGTCGGCGACCACGGTCGGCGTGCTGGCGTTCGGCGTGAACGCGGCCTGGGCGACCAGCGGTATGGCTGCACCCGTGGCGGCGAGCCCCACGGCGGCGGCGATCAGGCGGCGGGTTGCCGGACGGCGGCGATGAGAGCGGTTCTGATCTGGCAACGGCTTGTCCTCCTGGCGCGGTGGGGCCTGGTCTCGGCCCCGGTTACCTGCCAGTTGGCGCCGTGCAGCCAAAGGTTGCCGTGATCGGGAGGAAATTTCCGTCGAGCGGGAGATCGGCGCGGCGGGCGGGGACGCCGGGGATACGCGCGGGCGGGTTCAGCAGGGCGCCTGAGCAGGTGGCGGATCTCGGGAACGGTCGGACCGCTCGATTCAATGCTGTGACCCGCGGCCACCGCACGATCGTCATGAAGCCCCACAACCCTTGATGATCACGCGGTGGCCGCTTCCGCTTCCGCGCGGGTCCGACTCACCACGGACGACGCGCGGTCGCCTCGCGCGTCGCCCGGACAGCCCGACGTCGGGAACCGGTGAGGACGAAGCGCGTTCCGCCAGCCGTGGCGGGGCCGCAGGCTGTTGTGTCTGCGGCCCCGCTCGGGTGTGGGGGTCAGGAGGGGTCGCCGTACTGGAGGCCGCGTCCGTTGGTGCCGATGTAGACGCGGCCGAAGGTGTCGGGGTCGCCGGTGATGATGCCGAGGCTGCCGATGGCGCCCCACTGGTGGGCGTCGTCGTTGACGCGGAGCCAGGTGGCGCCCTTGTCGGTGGAGCGGAAGACTCCGGTGACGTCCTTGACGGTGCCGATCAGGTAGAGGGCCTGGTAGTTGGCGCCGGGTGCGGCCTTGCCGAAGCCGAGGGCGGAGGCGGACTTCACCGTGGTGAGGGTGGTGAAGGTACGGCCGCCGTCGGTGGAGTGCAGCAGTCCCCTGTCGCCGGCGGCGATCCACAGGTCGCCGTTGATGCCGGGGACGGCGGTGAGGCGGCCGGAGGGCAGGTTGGTGGCGCGGGGGGTGAAGGTCGCGCCGCCGTCGGTGCTGGCGTTGAGCGTGCCGCCCACCAGTGAGTAGAAGGTGTTGGCCGAGGAGCGGTCGGCGACGACGACGGCGTCGGTGCCCAGCCCGCTGACCTTCGACCAGCTGGCTCCCTTGTCGGTCGAGCGGTAGGGGGCCTGGCCTGATTCGGCCCAGATGATGGTGGAGCCGTCCGCGGCGAGGGCGACGTGGCCCGTGTTCGCGCTGGGGACCGGTTCTGCGGTGAAGCCGTTCCAGGTGCTGCCGCCGTCGGTGGAGTAGGCGCCGTCCTGCGCGCCGCCGGTCCCGACACGGACCATCACCGCAGGGTTGGACTGGGCGAAGTCGATGTCGGTGCTGCTGCTCATCAGCGGGTTCTTCAGCCGTCCGGCGGGTACCTCGGTCAGGGAGTCGTGGCGGAAGCCGCCCTGGTCGCCCATGGAGGTGATGACGGTGGCGCCGCCGGGCGGGGCGATCGCGTCCGCCAGCGAGGTCTCCTCCAGCCCGCGGGCCCCGGAGATCCAGTGGCTGGTGCCGCCGCCGTCGGAGGCGTTGGCGTCCTTGCTGCGCCAGATGGCGTTGCCGGTGCCGTACAGCACGTGCCCGGAGTCGAACGGGTCGATGGCCAGCGCGGTCATCCAGTGCCCGGTGTGGGTGCCGACATACGGAGCGCCGGAGGCATCCCGCTGCGACTTGGCCGCCAGGGCCTTCCAGGTCGCGCCGCCGTCGGTGGTCCGGTAGATCTCGTCCTCGGGCCACCACCGGTCCAGAGTGGTGACCATCACCGTGGAGGGCTTTTGCGGGTCGACGGCCAGACCGGAGAACCCGTAACCGCCCTGCGACGGCGAGATGTTCCTCCACCCGCCGCTCGTCGGGGTGTACTTCCACACCGAGCCCGCCGTCGCGTCCATGGGGCCGATGCTGTTGCTGTAGGTCAGGTACAGCGACCCGTCACCGGTGACGACACCGTGCTGCGGCATCTGGCCGGTGGGCTGCCCGGCGACAGCCTGCCAGCTGCTGCCGCCGTCGGCCGAACGGTACAGGGACGTGGACTTGTCGTTGACGCCGACGTAGACCGTGTTGCTGCCGGCCGGGCCGTACGTCACGAAGGAGATTCCCGCGCCGCTGCTCGCCCCGTCCTCGACGGGGAACGAGGAGACCTGGCTCCATGTCGCGCCGTGGTCGGTGCTGCGCCACAGGCCGTTCTTGCGGGTGCCCAGCAGCAGGGTGCCGTTGTCCGAGGGGCTGATCACGAGCCGTTCGCCCGCCCCGCGGCCGGGCTCGTTGGCGCCCAGCTTGAAGGGCAGGTTCGTGCGCTGGAAGGTGCGGCCCCGGTCGGTGGAGCGCAGGATCGCGCCGTTGCCGGCCCATTCGTTGGTGTAGGTGCCCGCCGAGAGGTAGAGCCGCTCGGGGTCGACGGGGTCGGTGGCCAGCGCATCGATACCCAGCAGGTTCCAGTCCTTCTCGCCGATCCAGTCGGTCAGCGGGATCCACTGCTCGGCCGCGGTGTCCCAGCGGTAGGCGCCACCCATGTCGGTGCGCGCGTACAGCAGACCCTTCTCCTTCTGGTTGAACACCAGCCCGGTGACGTAACCACCGCCCGCCACCTGGGCGTTCTTCCACACGTACGATCCGGACCCGGTCTGCGAGCCGCCGCTCCCGGCCACCTTCACCAGCTTCCACTGCTGGTTGGTGCTGCCCTTGCCCGGCCACTGGATGACCTGCGCGCCCTGGTCGAGGGAGCTTCCGGAGACGTCCAGGACCTGACCGCTCCTGCGGGAGGTGAAGGTGACGGCGTCGGAACCGCTCACGTCCTCGATCCGCCACTGCTGGAAGGCGGAGGAGCTGTCCGTCTGCTGCTCGGCGACGGCCGCCTGGGCGGTCGAGCCGCCCGCGATGCCCAGCACCTTGCCGCTGCTGCGGTTGACCAGCTCGTAGTAGCCGTCCCCGGTGGGCTTCAGTCGCCACTGCTGGTTGGCGGTGTTCTGGTCGGTCCACTGCTGGATGCGGGTGCCGTCGGCGGTGGAGAAGCCGTTGACGTCCAACACCTTGCCGCTGCGTACCGAGACCAGCCTGTAGTAGGCACCGCTGTCGACCGTCGCGGCCTGGGAGTCCTCGGGTGTGAACATGAAGTACGAGACGCCGGCGAGGGGCACACCGAGCGCCAGAGCGGTGGCGCTCAGACGACGGCGGTGACGCCCGCGGCGCCCGCCGTTCGGGGGGTTGCTCATGGGTAGACGTTCTCCTTGTGAACCGTGCACGAGAGAAGGCGGATCGGGACACCGGAACGGGCCGGATCCACTTCCTTGTGGTCACAGGCTCCGCAAAGGGTTGCCGCGAGCCGGAAGCTTCCGGTGCGCCCGCGGGTGGACGGCTTCCTGAGTGTGACGGACGAGGACTGGGAGTGGGCCCTGACCGTCAACCTCATGGCCGCCGTCCGTGCCACCCGGGCCGCGCTGCCGCACCTGCTCGTCTCCGGCGCGGGACGGATCGTCACCGTCTCCTCGGTCAACGCCCGCCTGCCGGACCCGCTGGTCATCGACTACGGCGCCGCCAAGGCCGTGCTGACCAGCTTCTGCAAGGCCCTGTCCAAGGAGGTCGGGCCGCGCGGTGTGCGGGTGAACACGATCGGTCCCGGCCCGGTGGAGACGGCGCTGTGGCAGGGCGCGGACGGCGTCGCCGCCACGGTCGGGCAGGCCCGTGGCGTCGACCCCGGCGACGTGGCCCGCGTCGCCGCCGGCCAATCGGCTACCGGACGCTTCACCCGTCCGTCGGAGGTCGCGGATCTCGTGGTGTTCCTCGCCGGTCCCGGTGCGGCGAACATCACGGGCGCCGACTTCGTCGTCGACGGCGGCCTCGTGGACTCCCTGTGACCGGCGGCCCGGGTACGGGACGGACACCGTCGTACGCGCTCCCGGCCGGCCGCCACACCCGAGGCGTTCGTCGCCGGGCTCACCGACTTCGGGCCGGGGCGCTCGGAGTTCTCCGCGAGCGGGATGCCGTTCCGGGCCGGCACCACCGGACGGAGTCGACGAGCCCAGGGCCCCACCACTTCTCCTGCCCCGCTGCCTCGGGCCTCAGGGCTGCGTCGCCGCGCACTCCGGGTGCCCCCAGCCCGATCCCACCTTGGTGATCTTGTCGCCCTTGGCGTAGGGACGGGTGCACGGGCAGGTGCCGGGGAACCGGGCGGACAGGGTGGGCCTGCCGCCCCCGGAGCGGGCGGCGGAGGTCGGAGGCCGACGGGCGGGGCGGGCGGGGCGGGCGGCGGGGGCGGCACCGACCGGGTCCGGTACGGGGAGATCGGCCGCGGTGCCTCCTGCCCCCTGCTGGCTGCGTGCGGCGTCGCTCGCGGCCTTGTCCGCGATCGCGTTCAGCGGGTCACCGCCGACCTGGTGCGCGGGCACGTACACGAAGGTGACGTCGCGGTCGGCGAGGAGCGCGTCGATGCGCTGGATCAGCTCGCGGTTGGCGACGGGCTTGCCGGCGGCGGTCTTCCAGCCGTTCCGCTTCCACCCGGCGAGCCACTTGGTCACGGCGTCTCGGGTGTAGGTGCTGTCGAGCCGCACCTCCAACGGGACGGCCCGGTCCGTCGCCTCCAGCAGTTGTTCGAGCGCCGTCAGCTCGCCCACGTTGTTGGTGCTGTGCCCGAGCGGGCCGGACTTCCAGAACTGCGGCGCCCCCGCGCCGTCGGCGACCACGAAGGCCCAGGCCGCCGGACCCGGGTTGCCCTTCGCCGCTCCGTCACATGCTGCGATCACTCGTTCCACCATGGCTCCGATGATCGCAGGGTTTCCGCTCACGCCGTACGGCCCCGGCCCCGGCCGCGCCCTCGGTGGGCCTGTCGTCGAACCCGGACCCGCGTTCCGTCCCCGGCATCAGTCGGTCGGGCAGAACTCCGCCTCCAGCTCGGCCGTGAACACGCCGATCGGATTCGGCATGGTCCAGGTGCCGTCGGCCCAGTCGCCGTTGACGTTGGTCGACAGCAGGTGCCGGCCGTCGCGGGTGCCGAAGGTGTACGACCAGGAGCCCGGGATCGCGCCGCCCATGCCCCACACCGTGGGGCCGCACGGCAGCGTGATCGAGGCGACGCCGAGGCCGTAGGTGGTGTCGGGGATCCACTGGCCGCGGGTGGGCAGGGTCGCGAACATCTCCCGCTGCTGGGCCGCCGGGAGGAGCCGACCGGCGAGCAGGGCGCCGAAGAAGGTGTTGAGGTCCTCGACGGTGGAGACCATGTCGCCGGTGGCCCAGGCCCAGGACGGGTCCAGCTCGGTGACGTCGTGGGCGTCCGCGCCGGGGGCGGTCGCCATCAGGCGGGAGTACTCGCGTCCGTGCGGGCCGTGGATCGCCGTGTCGCCGGCGGCCGGCTGGTAGGTGCCCCTCAGGCCGAGGGGGCGGGTGATCCGTCGCTCGATCTCCTCGCCCAGGCTTCCGCCGGTCGCCTTCTCGACGATCATCCCGGCGATCACGTAGTTGGTGTCGGAGTAGCCCCAGTCGGTGCCGGGCGCGAAGGCGGGCCCGTTGCGGACCGCGATCCGCACCAGCTCCTGGGGGCGGTAGGTGTCGAAGCGGTGTTCCAGGAACGCCGTTCCGGAGGCCGCGCGCCGCAGCTGATCGTCCAGGACGTAGTTGAAGACCCCGCTGGTGTTGTTCAGCAGCTGGCGGACGGTGACGGACCTGCCGTCGTAGCCGTTGCCGTCGAGGAGCCCGGGCAGCCACTGCTCCACCGTGTCGTCGAGTCCGAGCCGGTGCTCGGCGACGAGTTGCAGCACGACCGTGGCCACGAACGTCTTGGTGGTGCTGCCGATCCGGAACCGGTCGCCCCGGTGGCGGTCCCGCCCGGTGCCGGTGTCCGCCACGCCGGCCGCGCCGAACCACCGCCGCCCGTTCTCCTCCCGCACCTCGGCCACGGCACCCGGCAGCCTCCCCTCGGCCACGGCCCGCTCCAGCACGGCCTGCACACCCCGGTGCCCGCGCGGCCCCTGCCCCGCGGACGCGGGCGCGGCGGCGACCACGCCCGTCGTCACGGCACCGGCCAGCACGGCGCAGCCCACCCGAACGGCGATCCTCATGCCCACTCCCCTCTCGTTTCCTGCGATGGGAGGAACCTATTTCCGGTTTTACCGGAGCGTCAACGACGATCATCTCCAGAATCCGCAATGCGCAAGGTAGTTGACGGTATTTCGGTGCAACGAGCCTGCCGGTGAATGCAAGACCTCGCCCGGTTCATTGCAATGGGATAGCGTGAGCGCCCATCGGCCGGAGGGAGGAGACGGACACGGTGCCAGGCGTCAGACTGACCGCGCACGACCGCCGCCGGATCGCCGACGGTCTCGCCGAAGGACTCAGCTACGGAGAGATCGCGCGCCGTCTCGACCGGCCGACCTCCACCGTCACCCGCGAGATCACCCGCAACGGCGGACCGTCCGGCTACCGGCCCGACCGTGCCCAGCAGGCCGCCGTCCGGCGCGCCCGCCGCGGTCGCCCGACCCCGGCCCCGGGCGGCGTTCCGGACGGCCCCGCGCCCGCCGCCACCGACCCGTACGGCCGGGACGGCGAGGCCGTGGACGCCTTCGCCGACGAACTCGCCCGGCTGCTGACCGTCCTCGGCCTCCCCCCGATGGCCGCCAGGGTGGTCGCCTGCCTGTCCGTCACCGACGACGGCAGCCTCACCGCCGCCGACCTCACCCGGCGCCTCGGCGTCAGTCCCGCCTCCGTCTCGAAGGCCGTCGCCTACCTCGAAGGGCAGGAGCTCCTGCGCCGCCGCCGCGACGGCCCACGGGATCGCGAACGCTACGTCATCGACGGCGACGTCTGGCGCCGGTCGCTGCTGGCCAGCGCCCACCGCAACGCCCTGCTCGCCGCCACCACCCGCCGCGGCGCCCACGTCCTGGGCCCCGCGACCCCCGCCGGCGCCCGCATGGACGGCGCCGCCGCCCTCCTCGACCACATCGTCGAGGCGATCATCCGCACGGTCGGCCCACCGCCGCACCACTGACCCCTCGGACGGGGCCGGCGGTGCCGTCAGCCCCTCCTCCCGCCGAGGGCGGCGACGGTGCGGACGGCCCCGGCGATGGCGCGGTAGTCCTTCTTCAGGATCGCGCCGTGGTTGCTGGCGACCTTCGCGCTGATCGCGATGTTCGGGTTACGGGCGGTCACCGCGTCGAGGCTGGTGCGGATCCGTTCCTGCTCGTCCCCCCGGCTGTCGAGGGACGTCCCCGAGGCGACCACGTACCGCACCGGGACGGTGATGCCGTCCAGCACCGGGCCCAGCTCGCGCTCGCGGGAGATCCTGCCGAGTTCGATGTTGCAGTCCGCCAGCTGGTCGGCGTCCATCCGCGGGGTCAGGCCGGTCGGGCGCAGCAGCGGCAGGAACGGGCTCCACCGCCGGAACTGCTTCCGGATCCGCTGCTCCATGGCCTCGTCGAGCCAGTCGTAGGGGAAGGCGCCGTCGACCAGGACCGCGCCCAGGGCGCGGTGCGGGTTGCGGCCGGCCCAGTGCGCCCCGACGAACGCCCCGTAGGACCAGCCCACCACCAGCGCCCGGTCCACGCCGCGAGCCGCGAGGACGGCGTCGACGTCCCGGACGGCGGCCTCGAAGGAGTAGTCCGCCGAGCGCTTCGACTTCCTGCCGCGGGCCCGCTCGTCGTAGGTGATGTGCCGCCAGTCCGTTCCCAGGTCGGCGATGACCCGCCGCCAGTAGCCCTGGGTGGCGAACTGGCCGTTGAGGTAGAGCACCGGGATGCCGGGGCCACCGGTGTCGGTGACGGCCAGGGCCGTGTCGTCCACCGGCACCATGCCGGTCCAGTGGGAGGTGGGCGAGGAGGTGCGGTTGTCGGTCATGGTGGTCCCCCTGATCATGTGTGGCGTCCGGTACGGCTGTTCTGCGGATGCGCCCGTCGAGGTGCGGGCTGGGAGGGGCGGCCGGCGGAGTCGGCCGACCGCCGCGGGTCCCGCTGTTCAGACGGTGGCGGCGGTGATGTCGCCGTGGGAGGTGGTGGCGCGGATGTCGAGTTCGGCCGTGCCGTTGTTCTTCAGGGCGTTGCTGATGCGGCCGTAGCCGGTGCCGGCGTCCAGGGCGGCCGAGACGCCGGCGGCGGCGCCGACCGCGATGTCGCCGGACTGGGTGTGGAGCACGACCGTGCCGCGGACGGCCTCGCGGATCCGGATGTCGCCCCGGGCGGTGCTGATCTCCGCGGAGCCGCCCAGCCGGCCGATCTCCACGTCGCCGTCGGTCGCCGTGAGGCGGACGCTCGCGGCCTCGTCGATCTTGATCTGGCGGTACGCACCCTCGAAGGCGAGGTCGCCGAGGCGGCCGACGACGCGGAGCTCGGCGCTGCCGGTCCTGGCCTCGACGTGGGAGCCGGCGGGCAGCTTCACGGCGATCTCCACGGATCCGGAGGGGCCGAAGAGCCGGCTCTCGGCCCCGGCGGCCTCGATCCGCAGGACGCCCTCGGCGAAGGCGACGGCGGTCCGCTCGGCGGCCTGGACGTCGCGGTTCTTGGACGGGTTGGCGGGCCTGACCTCGACGGTGGTGTCGGCACGGTCGGCGGCGATGAACTGGACGCGCCCGGCGGGGACGGCCAGGACGGTGGAGATCGGGGCCGGGGTGTCGAACTTCTGCATCATGCTCTCCGGTGCTCGCTTGCGGTTTCTGACATCGGAAACGCTACGTTGCTTTCCAGATCTCGGCAACAAGCTTGTTGCACAGAAAGTGCATTAACGCAGGTCAGAACAGGCAAAGTGTTGCAACGAGCCAACGCGTAACGCAACGTCAGCCAGCTCAGCCATTGCAATGGACTGAGCGTGAACGCTATGGTGGAGGCAGCGAGCAGGACGGACGACGGACCACCGAGGAGATCGTGATGCCGGGAGGCAGACTCACCCAGCAGGAACGCCAGCAGATCGCGCTGGGGCTGGCCGACGGCCTCGCCTACGCGGAGATCGCGCGGCGCCTGGACCGCCCGACCTCGACGGTCACCCGCGAGGTGATGCGCAACGGCGGCCCCACCGCCTACCGGGCCGATCTCGCCCACCGCGCCACCGAACGCCGCGCCCACCGCCGCGGCCCCGCCTCCCCCAAGGGGTCGGAGCCCACCCCGCAGCCGTACGGGCGTGACGCCGAGGCCGTCCGCGGCCTGGAGGAGACGCTCACCGGCGTTCTCAACCAGTCGGGCCTGCCGAGGATGATGGCGCGGGTGATGAGCTGCCTCTACACCACCGACGCCGGCAGCCTCACCGCGTCCGAACTCGCCCGGCGCCTCGAGGTCAGCCCGGCGTCCGTCTCCAAGGCGATCACCTTCCTGGAGGGCATGGAACTGGTCCGCCGGGAACGCGACGAACGCCGCCGCGAGCGCTACATCGTCGACGACGACCTCTGGTACCAGTCGATGATCCGCAGCGTCCGGGACAACGCCCGGTTCGTCGAGGCCGCGCGTGAGGGCGTCGGCGTCCTCGGCCCCGGCACCCCGGCCGCCACCCGCCTGGAGAACGTCGCCCGCTTTCTCGACTTCGTCTCCGAGAGCCTCGTCCGCGCCGCGGAGCAGGCCCGCGAGGTGCTCTACACCCGACCCGGGACGCCCACGGACGGCGGCGCCGGGCCGACGGGTCCGGAGCAGGCGCAGGCGTAGGTGTAGGTGTCGGCGTAGGCCACCCGGTCGATCACCGGCGGGGGAACGCCACGCCCGCGGAGCGGAGCCGGGCCTCGGTCAGCGCGGTGAGCCGGGCCGAGACCGGCGCCCGGTCCCCGCGGTGGTCGTCGATCAGCCGGTACTGGGCGGACGCCCTCCTCCAGGCCCTCAGACTGTCGGGGTTGCCGAGCAGCGCGGGGTTGGCGAGGTAGCGGTCGGCCAGGGCGGTGGCGAGTTCCTCGATCCTGGGGTCCTCCGGATTCCAGGTCTCGGCCTCCCAGCCACGCCGGGTGAGGTCGACCCACTCGGGGTCGTCGAGCCCGTGTTCGAGCTGGGCCAGGAAACCGTCGAAGCCCTCCGGCACCAACGCCCGGGCCAGCACCAGGGCTTCGCGCTGCGCCGCCACGTAGTCGGGGCCGAAGCCGAGGCCGGGCATCCGGTCCAGCACCGCGCAGGCGCGGTCGGGCAGCAGGGCCCGGTCGCCGTCGGCGAGCCGGTGCAGCGTGTCGCGGCTTGCGATCAGGTCCGCGATCCGTCCGGTGAGCCGCCGTTCGACCTCGGCGAGCGTGGCGGCGAACCGGTCGGCGTCGGCGTCGAGCAGCGGCCCGACCTCGGCCAGCGGCACCCCGGCGGCGGCCAGCGTCCGGGCCTGCACCAGCCGCAGCAGGTCGGCCGATCCGTACCGCCGGTAGCCGGAGCCGTCACGTTCCGGCTCCTCCACCACACCGAGTTTGTGGTAGTGCCGCACCGTCTTCACCGTGACGCCGACGAAGGCCGCCGCCTGCCCGATCGTGACTCCGCTCGCCATGTGCTCGGCCTTCCTCGTGCTCGCGCTCGCGGCCCCGGTCGCGCTCCGTCCGGTGCGCGACCCGACCGGCAGGGGCCGGCTCTCGAAGCGTACCGGGCGCGGGAGTTCAGTCCGCGGGCCCGGCGGGATCGGCCTCGCCGCCGCCGAACACCTCGCCGACGAGCCGCAGTTGGGCGTTCCGGAACGCCGTCGCGATGGACAGGTCGGCGTCGTCCACGCAGGTCAGCCCGGCGGTCAGGGTGGTGCGGCCGTCGGGGGTGCTGTACATCAGCGCCGCCGAACCCCCGAGGGCGCCGTTGTGATGGAAGACGGTACCGGCGCCCTGGCCCACGTCCTGCGCGAACACCCCCAGGCCGTAGCCGGCCTTCGCCTCCGGTGTCCGCATCTCGGCCAGCAGCCGGGCCGGCAGGAGCCTGCCGCCCATCAGGGCGGCGAAGTAGGTGTGCAGGTCCCGCGTGGTCGAGATCATGTCGCCGCCGGCCGACACCCAGGAGGGGTTCTGCCGGGTGATGTCGAGTGTCCGCTCCCGCCCGGCGTCCCGGTAGCGGTAGTAGCTGTGGTTGTGCGGCTCGGGGACCTCCGGCGAGACACCCGGCGCCACCGTGCCGGTCATCCCCAGCGGCCCCAGGATCAGCCGGTGCAGTTCCTCGGGGAACGAACGGCCGGTCACGTTCTCGATCACCATCCGGGCCAGCACGTAGTTGGTGTTGGAGTAGCTCCAGTCCGCGCCGGGCTCGAACCGCGGCGGCCTGGACAGCGCCAGCCGCACGAGTTCCTCCGGCCGGTACGTCCTGAACCGGTTCTCCACCCACGCCCGGCCCGTGCTGCCGTACGGCATGGGGACGCCCGGCGTGAACCTCCCGACCTCGTCGAACTCGCCGGTGTGGTTGAAGATCCCGCTGGTGTGCTGCAGCAGCATCCGTACCGTGATCCGCCGGTCCAGCCCGAACCCGGGCAGGTGGTCGCCGGCCGGAGCGTCCAGGCCGATCCTGCCCTCGGCCACCAGGAGGAGCACCGCGGCCGCGACGAAGCTCTTGGTGCTGCTACCGATGCGGAAGTGACCGTCGGTCAGTGCCTCCTCACTCCGGCCCAGTTCGCGCACGCCGGCGCTGCCGACCCACTCGCCCCGCTCGTCGTTGACCCGGAGCTGCACACCGAGGAATCCGGACGCGGCGATCTCCTCGATCGCCTTCTGCAGCTCCGGGCGGTCCTGCCGCTGCTCGGTGGGGGTGATGGACATGATGCTCCCTCAGATCGGTTCGGCCCGAACCGTCTTCGGGCCGTCGCGCCGAGCCTCCACCCCGCCCCCGGGTCAACCTCAACCGTGTTCCGGGTCACACGTACCTGAGCGTTCACTCTCAGCCTGTTGCAACGGCGGCGCAGATCCATTGCATTCACCCTCAGTGTTGTTGCAACGATTTCCCCTAACCTACCTGCGCCGATGGAAAATTTACGCAACAAGCACGTTGCCACTTCCATGAACGCAACGTAGCGTTCAGCACATCGGAAACGACAGGCGAACAAGCCGCCTGCCGCCTCAGAAGGAGAGAACCACCATGCAGACCTTCGACACCCCCACCCCGATCACCGCCGTCCTCGACATCCCCGCCGGACGCATCCACCTCGTCGCCGCCGACCGGACCGACACCACCGTCGAGGTCCTGCCCGCCGACCCTGCGAAGGCCCGCGACACCAAGGCCGCCGAGCAGATCCGGGTCACCTACACCGACGGCGTCCTGCGGATCGACGCCCCCGAGGCCGGGAACCGCATCCTCGGCCACTCCGGCTCGATCGAGCTGACCATCCAGCTTCCCGCCGGCTCCCGGATCGACGCCAAGGCCGACCTCGCCGAACTCCGCAGCACGGGACGGCTCGGTGAGGTCGGCTTCGAGGGCGCCCAGGCCACCGTCGAGCTCGACGAGGCGGCCGGCGCCCGGCTCACCACCGCGGCCGGCGACCTCGCCGTGGCCCGCCTCACCGGCTCCGCCCGGATCACCGCCCAGAAGGGCGACCTCACCGTCACCGAGGCCGTCCGCGGCACCCTCACCCTCCGCACCGACGCCGGCCGGATCACCGTCGGCGCCGCTCGCGGCACCTCCGCCGCCCTCGACGCCTCCACCGGCTTCGGCCGCATCGACAACGCCCTCCGGAACACCGGCGACACCCCCGACCACCTGACCGTCCACGCCACCACCGCCTACGGCGACATCACCGCCCGCAGCCTCTGAAGCCCACAGCCTCCGAAGCCGCAGCCTCGGAGGCCCGCCGTCCCGGCCGACCTCCCTTCGCCAGACCAGGAGTGACCATGAGTGAGTCCGTCCCCACCTCCGCGCACGCCCCCGAGACGACGGCCCGTCAGGACCGCCCGGACCTCCAGAAGGCCGCCCAGGAGTTCGTCGACGCCGGCTTCGCCGGGATACAGCTGCGCGTGCACGACGAGCGGGGCGTGTGGGTCGGCAGCGCCGGGGTGCGCAAGCTGGGCGGGAGTGCGAAGCCGCCGACGGACGGGCGGTTCTGGGTGGGCAGCAGCACCAAGACCTTCGTCGCCGCGCTGGTCCTGCACCTGGTGGCCGAGGGCACCGTCACCCTGGACACTCCGGTGGCCGAGCACCTGTCCGCGTTCGGGCTGGACCCTCGGATCACCGTCCGGATGCTGCTGCAACACACCAGCGGGCTCTACAACTTCACCGGGGAGCTCGACCCCGACGGCACCTTCGTGCCGGGGCTCCCCGGCGGGGGCAAGGCGTGGGTGGACAACCGGTTCCACTCCTACCAGCCCCAGGAGCTCATCCGGTTCGCCCTCTCCAAGCCGGCGCGGTTCGAGCCGGGGACCGACCAGAGCTACTCCAACACCAACTACACGCTGGCCGTCCTGCTGGTCGAGCGGCTCACCGGCCACCCGTACGCCGAGGAGATGAAGCGCCGGATCCTCGGGCCGCTCGGGCTGCGGGACACCACCGTGCCGGGCGACTCGCCGGACCTCCCCGCCCCGCACGCCCACGGCTACTACCGCTACCAGGACGCCGACCAGTGGAAGGTCGTCGACGTCACCCGCCAGAACCTCTCCCTCCTGGTCGGCGCCGGCGACCTGATCTCGACCACCCGCGACCTCGGGACGTTCTTCTCCGCGCTGCTCGGCGGCAGGCTCCTGCCGGCCCCGCTGCTGGCCGAGATGCTCAAGCCGCACGGGCCGCTCGGCTACGGACTGGGGCTCTTCGTCCAGGACCTGGGCCCGGAATCCGGCGGCGGCACCATCGTCCACCACAACGGCGGCGCCCCCGGGGGCTACGGCGCGCTGATGATCAGCACCCCCGACGGCGACAGGACCCTCACCGCCGGGCTGACCACCGGCGACGCCGCCGTCGACCCGGCCCAGGAGTTCCCGAAGGCCCTGGACCGACTCATCACGGCGGTGTTCCGCGACGGACACGCCGCGGGCTGACCGGCCCGGCGGGCGTCCCGGCGAGCCGGGACGCCCGGGTCCGTCCGGGGTGTCCGTCACCAACTCGGTAACGACTTGGCCAAGGAGCGGGTCGTTCGGGGCCTTCTCCCGCTCTTCATTCATGCACCGCGCCACTCAGGGACCCCGGACTCAGAACCAGGACGACCAGTGTCAGACCCCGCCGACCTCCCGCCGGACGCCGAACGCACCCGCCGGGAGGCAGCCCGTACCCTCATCGCCCGCCACCACGAAGCCCTCCTCGCGTACACCCGCCGACTGTGCCGGGACGAGCGCGACGCCCAGCGGCTCGCCGACGAGGTCTTCGCCGACACCCTGGACGCGGCGCGCTCCGGAACGGGCCCGACCCACGCCTGGCGGCCCCACCTGCTGGCGGCGGCCCGACGTGCCGCCGCCGGCTGGGCCGACACCGGCCAGGGTGCCCGGCTCGCACCGGACTTCGCGGCCTGGCTGCAGCGCCTCGTCCGGACGAACCCCGAGGTGTCCTCCGCGCGGGCCGCGATCGTCTCGGCCGAACGGGACTCGGTGGCGTTCCAGGCCTTCCGGCAGCTCCCGGAGCCCCTCCAGGCCGATCTCTGGCGGCAGTTGGAGGCACCGGCCGCGGAGGACTCCCCCGACCGGCCGACCGCCGACACGCAGGCCGACCCCCCGCCCCACCGGCTCGTCCAGGACCTCTTCGACACCTACCTCCAGGTGTACGCCGCGACCGCGCCGCGCCGCGAGTGCCGGCAGCTCGTCGCCAGGCTGGGCGACGCCGTACGGCGGGGCGACACCGGCGACCCCGCCCTCGAAGCCCACCTGGCCCGGTGCCCGGAGTGCGCCCACGCCCGGTCCGAACTCGTCGCCGTCCGGACCTGGCAGCGGCCCGTGCTACGCGACGCGCTGCTGCTGTGGACGGGCGACCCGGGGCCCGAGCCGTCGGAGGCCGCGCTCATGCCCCTCCCGCCGACGGCTCTCCGGGCGGAGCCTCCGGTGCCCGGTCCGTCCGCCGGTCCGCGGGAACGGCCGCCCGCCACCGAGCGCCGGCCGCGGCGCCCCTCCCGCAGAGCCATCGGGCTCGGCGCGGCCGCCCTCCTGGTCGGTCTCGTCCTGGTGACCGTCCCACAGGCGTCCTGGGGTCCCCGTCAGCCCGAACTGCGGCTCGGAGCCGCGCAGCCGCTCGGGGTGCCGGCCGACCCGCTCCCGCTGTCCCCGTCGCCGCCGAGTCGGACGCCGGAGGCCGACCCCGGCCCCGCCTCGCCCACCGCCACGGGCCCCTCGCCGAGTGCCTCGCCCACCAGACCCGGCGCGGCTGCGACCGCCGCCGGTGCCACCCCGTCACCTTCCCGCCTGACCCCCGACTTCCGCCTGGTCAACCAGCGTTCCGGGCTGTGCGTCAGTCCCGGCGACCGCACCGGGGCCGGGGTCCGCCTGGCCACCTGTACCGGCGGCGACGCGCAGCGCTGGCAGTTCCTCCGCGGCGGCGACGGCGCCTACCAGATCCGCAACGCGGCCGGCGGGTCCTGCCTGGACGGCACCACCGAGGGCGGCAACCTCGTCACGGTCATCCTGCGGGAGTGCCGCACCGACCGGCCCGAGCAGCGGTGGAAGGTCGTCGTGGACCAGAAGGCCGGCGCCTTCCGCCTCTTCTTCGTCCCGAAGGTCCCGTCCAGCGACTACCCCGACCACCTCCTCGGCCCCACCGACATCTGGCCGGGCCCGGCCAAGGACGGCACGTCACTCGTCCACCAGCCCAACTACTACCTGAAGGACGACTTCCTGTTCACCACGAACTGACGGCCGGTCCGGCCCTCACGCCGAGCCGTCCGTGCCCGCCCGGGCCCGCCCGTGCCCGCCCGTGCCTGTCCGGCCCGCACACCCGATCGCGTCGAGCGGGAGCCACGCCGGTCCGGGACGGGCGCGGACCCGAGGACTCGGCTACCGGTGGGTGGTGCAGGAAGGGCAGGCGCCGGCGGGTTCGACGGTGTGGTGGACATCGGTGAAGCCGGACTCCTCGGCGATCCGAGCGGCCCAGGCCTCGACCTGCTCGGAGTCGATCTCCTGGCTGTGACCGCAGCCGCGGCAGACCAGGTAGTGCCGGTGGTGGCTCTGCGGGCGGTACCGGAAGAACCGCTCCCCCGCGTCGTCGCGGACGGCATCGGTGAGACCGGCCGCGGCGAGTGAGGCCGGCGCGCGGTAGACCGTGCTCAGGCCGACCGCGGTGCCCTCCGTGGCCATCCGGCGGTGCAGGGCCTGGGCGGCGCTGATGAAGCCGGGGCCGCTCGCGGCGGCAGCGGGATCTCGAAGTGCACGGTGGAGACCCAGGGGCCGTGTTCGCCGCTCGGGCGGGCGTCGAAGACCTCCTCCGCCAGCGCGCGCCAGAACGGTTCGGCGCCGGGGACGTCGGTGTTGGTGTGCAGGTAGATGCGGTCGTAGCCGCCCTCCTCGGCGACGAAGGCGCGGGCCAGCTGGACCATCCGCCGCGCCAGCCCGTGGCGGCGGTGTTCGGCGCGGACGTAGACCCGCAGCAGCTGGGCGGTCGGTCCGGACGGGTAGCGCTCGGCGAGGTGGCGGGGATGGGGCGGGTGCGCCGGTCCGGCGGAGTTCACCGCCGTGGTACCGACGACCTCCCCGTCGAGCACGGCCACGACCAGCGCGTGGCGGGGGTGGTCGAGGTAGGCCCCGGCGAGGTCGATCACGTCCGCGTGCCAGCGGGGCACGTAGCCGTAGCCGAACTCGCGGTAGAGGGTGTCGAGGATCAGGGAACGGGCCCCCGGCAGGTCGTCCGACAGCGCGTGTCGGACCTGGTAGGGGGCTTGGTGACGGCTCATCAGGTCTCCCGGCTGGGCTTCGGTGGTCGTCGGCGGACCGAACCATACATGGAAATCATTTCCATGTAGCTTATTGAAAACGACAACGGTTACGGATAAGTTCTCCTCCACGCAGGCCGCGCCGGCCCGCCGTCACACCGGCCTGACCGGGCCCGACCGGCCGACCGGCCGACCGAGAGGGGATCGCATGTCACATCTGCTGGTTGTCGAGAGCTGGGTGGGCTCGATGAGCCGACTGCTGCCGAGAGCCCTGGACGAGGGGGGCCACCGCTTCACCTTCCTCACCCGCGACCTGGGCCACTACCTCCGTTCGCACCCCGGCGAGGGCACCCACCCGCTGCTCGCCGCGGCCAACGTCCTCACCGCCGACACCAACGACCCGCAGACCCTGCTGCCCCACGTCGACCTCCTGCACGCCGCCCTCGGGTTCGACGGGGTCGTCTCCTCCTGCGACTACTACCTGCCGGTCGTCGCCGCGCTGGCCGACCGGCTGGGCCTGCCCGGGCCGCGCCCGGACGCCGTCCGGGCCGCCTGCCGCAAGGACCTCACCCGCGAGCGCCTGGCGGCGGCCGGCGTGCCCGGCCCGCGCCACACCCTCTGCCGGGACCGTTCGGGGATATCCGCCGCCGCCGAGGCGATCGGCTACCCGCTGGTCGTCAAGCCGGTCGACCTCTGCGCCGGGATGTACGTCCGCGAGGTCCGCGACGAGGCCGAACTGCTCGACGCGTACCGGGCCCTGGCCGCCTTCCCGGTGAACGCGCGCGGCCAGCGCCGGGAACCCGTCGTGCTGCTGGAGGAGCTGCTCACCGGGCCGGAGGTCAGCGTCGAGACGGTCTCCTTCGACGGCGTCACCCACGTGGTCGGGGTGACCGGGAAGACGATCGGCGGCGCACCGGCGTTCGTCGAGACCGCCCACCGCTTCCCCGCCGACCTCGCCCCGGCGCTCGCGGCCGCCGCCGCCGACACCGCCGTCGCCGCCGTCCGGGCCCTCGGGCTGGACGACGTGGTCGCCCACACCGAACTCAAGCTGACACCGGACGGCCCGCGCATCGTCGAGGTCAACCCGCGCCCGGCGGGCAACCGGATCACCGAACTGATCCGCCGCGTCACCGGCGTCGACCTCGCCGCCGCGTGCGTGGACGTGGCCCTCGGCCGCCGGCCGGACCTGACGGTACGGGAGACCGGGGCGGCCAGTGCCGCCGTCGCGTTCCTGGTCCCGGACCGGGACGGCGTCCTCAGCGAGGTCGAGGGCGCCGAGGAGGTACGCCGCGAGCCCTCCCTGGTGGAGCTCACGCTCCCGGCCCCGGGCCGCGAGGTCCGCCGGGCCGTCAGCAACAACGAGTACCTGGGACACGTGATGACCGCCGCGCCCCGGGACGCCGACGCCGGGCGGCTCGCCGAACGGCTGGTCTCCCGGCTGACGCCCCGCTACGAGACGGATGCGGCGGTCCTGCCGTGAGCCACCTGGACACCCTGGTCGAACGCGCCCGGGCCGGCGGGTACGGCCTCGATCCCGCCCGCCAGCGGATCGCCGTCGCCTTCTGCACCACCCAGGCGGTCCGGCACGACGGACGCTCCCGCGGCTACCGCAACGAGGTGCTCGGGCTCCGGCTCGGCGCGGGCGTCGGCTCCTGCGCCGTCGAGCCGGGCGGGCTGCCGGCCTCGACGCTGGAGGACTGCGTGGGCGCCACCGTCGCCGACCTCCTCGCCCACCCCGTCCTCCCGGTCCGGGTGGCCGCGCTGGACGCCCTGCTGATGGCGGCCCGCCCGCACACCCCGGCGAACGGCGCCCGCCCCTGCCCCCTGCCGGCGGGCACCTCGCTCGCCAAGTCCCGGGCCCGCGCCCGGGCCGTGGTCGAGCTGCTGCCGGAACAGGTCCGCCGGGTGCTGGTGGTCGGCGTGGTCAACTCCCTGCTGGAACAGCTGCGCGACCGCGGCATCGGCTACCTGCCGGCCGACCTCAAGGGCGGCACCACCGAGTGGGGCGAGACCGTGCACAGCGACGCGGGCGGGCTGCTCCACCGGTGTGACGCGCTGCTGGTCTCCGGCATGACCCTCGGCAACGGCAGCTTCGACGGCTTCCTCGACCACGCCCGGGAGACCGGCAAGCCCCTGGTGGTGTTCGCCCAGACCGGCAGCGCCGTGTTCCCCCGCCTCCTGGACAGCGGCGTGCACGCGGTCTCCGCCGAGCCGTACCCGTTCTTCTGGCTGGACGGCGGCCCGGGCGTCATCCACCGCTACGGCGGTGCCCGATGACCGCGCCCGCGCTCCTCCGGGCGGCCAACCCCGATCTGCTGCCGCTGCTCGGCCACACCCCGCTCGCCCGGGTCCGCACCCCGCTCCCCGATCCCCACCCCGGCTTCTGGGCCAAGCTCGAATGCCTGGGCGCGGGCGGGATGAAGGCCCGCTCGGCGGTGGCCATGCTGCGCGGCGCCCACGCCCGCGGCGAGCTCCGTCCGGGCGCCACGGTGGTGGAGTCCACCTCCGGCACCCTCGGCGTCGGACTGGCCTTCGCCGGGCAGGCCCTCGGCCACCCCGTCGTGCTGGTGGGCGACGCCGAACTCGAACCCCCGATGCGCCAGTTGCTCCGCTCGTACGGCGCCGATCTGGAGATCGTCGACCGCCCCGCCGAGCACGGCGGCTGGCAGGCCGCCCGGCTGGCCCGGCTGCGCGAGGTCCTCGACCGGCTGCCCGGCGCCTACTGGCCGGACCAGTACAACAACCCCGACAACGCGGCCGGCTACCACGCGATGGCCCAGGAACTCATCGGCGACCTCGACGAGTTGGACGTCCTCGTGTGCA
Organism: Kitasatospora sp. HUAS MG31; assembly: GCF_040571325.1. Classification (GTDB taxonomy): domain Bacteria; phylum Actinomycetota; class Actinomycetes; order Streptomycetales; family Streptomycetaceae; genus Kitasatospora; species Kitasatospora camelliae. Next base: position 1,103,752 of record NZ_CP159872.1, read on the forward strand.
GTGTGGGCACCGGCGGGCACAGCGCCGGCCTGGTCGAACCGCTGCGCCGCCGCTGGCCCCGGCTCCGGGTGATCGGGGTGGACTCGGTCGGTTCGGCGATCTTCGGCCAGCCCTCCCGCAAGCGCCTGATGCGCGGGCTGGGCAGCAGCATCCACCCGCGCAACGTCGCCTACGAGGCCTTCGACGAGGTGCACTGGGTCGGGCCGGCCGAGGCCGCCGACGCCTGCCGCCGGCTCGCCAAGGGCTGTTTCGTCAGCGGCGGTTGGAGCACGGGCGCGGTGGCCCTGGTCGCCGCCTGGGCCGCCCGCGCGGAGGACGGGGCGCGGGTGGCCACGGTCTTCCCGGACGGGCCGCACCGCTACCTCGGCACCATCTACGACGACGGGTACTGCCGCACCCACGGCCTGGCACCCGGGAACGCGGCCTCCCGCCCCGCGGAGATCCCCACCGCCGGGGCCGCGGAGGTCACCGGCTGGGCCCGCTGCCGGACCGTGGTCGACCCGCTGGAGGTCCGGCCGTGATCCTGGAGACCCGTACCGTACGGCTCCGGCTCGCCGAACCGCTGCGGATATCCCGGTCCGTGACCGCCGCCCGCGACGCCGTGGTCCTCACCGTGCGGCAGGACGGGCTGAACGGCTCCGGCGAGGTGGTCAGCAGCGAGTTCCTGGGCCTGCCGACCGCCTCGATCCTCCACCAGGCCGCCGGTCTCCGGCCGGCGCTCGCCCGGGCAGCCGGCCCCGAGGAGGCCCTCGAACAGCTCGGCGCCGGGGCCTTCGGCGGCCTGTCGCCCGGGGTGCTGGCCGCCGTGGAGGCGGCCCTGTTGGACCTGGTCGGCAAGCGGGCCGGCCTCCCGCTGCACACGCTGCTCGGTGAGCCGGTCGCGCCCGCCGCCGCCACCGCCCGGACCATCGGCATCACCGGTCCGGTCCGGGCCGCGGCCCAGGCCGCCCGGCTCGCCGCGGCCGGGTTCACCGTCCTCAAGATCAAGGCGGGGTCCGCCGATCCCACCGAGGACCTGGCCCGGGTCGAGGCGGTGCGGGTCGGCGCCCCCGGGGTCCGGCTGCTGCTCGACCCGAACGGCGCCTGGACCGCCGACACGGCACGCGCCCTGCTGCCGCGCTTCGCCGAGGTCGGCGTGGAGGCGGTCGAGCAGCCCATCGCCGCCGGAGACCCGGACACGCTCGCCGACCTGGCCCAGGGCTCGCCCGTCCCGGTGATCGCCGACGAGGACGCCGTGTCCCACCGCGACGCCGTCCGGCTGGCGGGCCGCGTCCACGGGGTGAACGTCAAACTCGCCAAGTGCGGAGGGGTGTCCGCGGCGCTGCGGATCTGCGAGGACCTGCGCGGCAGCGGCACCGAGGTGATGCTGGGCTGCCTGACCGCCAGTTCGCTGGGCATCGCCCCCGCGGTCCACCTGGTCGACCTGGCCCGCTGGGTCGACCTGGACGGGCACCTGCTGCTCGCCCACGACCCCTGGCACGGCATCGGCGGGCAGGACGGCACCGTCCGCGCGCCGGAGGGGCCCGGACTCGGCGTGCGGCCCGTCCCCGAACCGGGGGAGGCGGCATGAGGACGCTGCGCTCCGTCCTCTCCTTCCCCCTGCCGGTCCGGCTGCTGCTGGTCAACCAACTGGGTGTCAACACCGGCTTCTACCTGCTGGTCCCCTACCTCGCCGGCCACCTCGGGCAGGACCTCGGGCTGTCGGCCGCGGCCGTCGGCGCGGTGCTGGGCGCCCGCAACCTCAGCCAGCAGGGCCTGTTCATCCTCGGCGGCTCGGCCGCCGACCGGCTCGGCCCCCGCGGGGTGATCATCGCCGGCTGCGCCCTGCGCTCGGTCGGGTTCGCGCTGTTCGCCCTGGGCGACGGGCTCCCCGTCCTGATCGCGGCGTCGGTGCTCAGCGGACTCGCCGGTGCCCTGTTCAACCCGGCCGTCCGGGCCTACCTGGCCCGGGAGGCGGGTGAGCGCACGGCGGAGGCGTTCGCCCTGTTCAACGTCTTCGCCAGCACCGGAGCGCTGATCGGTCCGCTGCTCGGCGGGGTGCTGCTCCTCGTCGACTTCCGCGCCGCCGCGCTCGCCGCGGCCGGGGTCTTCACCCTGCTGACGGTGGCCCAGGCCCTGGCCCTGCCCGCCCGGCGGGTGCGGCCGACCCGGACGGCGCTCCTCGGCGACTGGCGGGAGGCGGCCGGCGACCGGCGGTTCGGCGCGTTCGCCGCGGCCCTGGCCGGCCTGTACGTCCTGGAGAGCCAGCTCTACCTGCTGCTTCCGGAGGCCGCCCGGCGCGCCACCGGCTGGAACGGGGCGGCGAGCCTGCTCTTCCTCACCAGCACCCTCGCCAACCTGGCCCTGCAGCTTCGGATCACCCGCCGGCTCCAGCACTCGGGCGGCCGGGGCCGGTGGATCGCCGTCGGGCTGCTGGTGACGGGCCTGGCGTTCCTCCCGCCGCTGGTGTCGGACGGCCTCCCCGCGCTGCTGGTCACCGTCCTCCTGCTGCAGCTCGGCGTGATGACGGCCCAGCCGTTCGTCATGGAGCTGATCCCCGCCTTCGGCCGCCCCGACCTGACCGGCACCTACTTCGGCCTGTTCTACCTCCTGTCCGGACTGGCCGCCGCCCTCGGCAACGCGGCGGTCGGCCGGGCGATGGACGCCGCCCCGTGGGCGCCCTGGCTGCTCTGCTGCGCCCTCGGCCTGGCCGGGGCCGCCGCCGTCACCCTCCTCCGACGCCGGGCCGGACTCCCGGAGCCCGCACCGCCGTCCACCGCCCGTGCCGATCCCAGAGAGCCGAGCCCCTCCCGATGACCAGCGGCAACCTGCTCACCGACACCCCCGAGCTGTACGAGCTGCGCTTCCCCGACCCCGACCACCTGGCCGCGCGCTGGGCCGAGTCCGTGCTGCGGGCCCACGCCCCCGGCCCGCAGGTCCTGGACGTCGGCTGCGGGACCGGCCGGGACGCGGCCTGGCTGCACACCGAGGCCGGACGCGAGGTGACCGGCATCGACACCTCGGCGGCCATGCTCGCCCACGCCGCCGCCGTCCACCCCGGGCCCGCGTACCTGCGCGCCGACATGCGCGACTTCCGCCTCGACCGCCGCTTCCACGCGGTGATCTGTCTGGACAGCGCCCTGCTCTACTGCCACACCAACGCCGACCTGGACGCCTTCCTCACCTGCTGCCGGCACCACCTCACACCCGGCGGCCTGCTGGTGGCCGAGATGCGCAACGGCGCGTTCTTCCTCGGCCGCACCGAGCTGCTGGACGCCCCGCGCACCGACACCCTCACCCTCGGCGGCGTCACCCGCACCTCCCGCACCACCCTCTCCCTCGACCACGCCGCCCAACTCCTGCGGCGCAGCAGGATCTGGACCGCCGACGACGGTACGCCGCCCGTCGAGCAGCACTCCGCCTGGCGGCTGCTGTTCCCGCAGGAGCTGAGGTACCTGCTCGCCGCCCACGGCTTCGAGGTCCTCGCCCTCTACGACCGGCCCGGCCCGCGCACCGACCCCGCCTGGCAGGAGGGGGACGCCCCGGCCGGCTCCGCCGACTCCGACCGTCTCCACCTGGTCGCCCGACTCGCCCGAACCACCGGAAAGAGCACCCCGTGAACCGACTCCCCCGCAGACGATTCCTCCTGGCCACCGGCCTGGCCACCGGTGCCGCCGCGCTCGCCGCAACCGCCGCCGGCTGCGGCACCGGCAGCGCCGGGGGCCCGGCCGCCGACACCGCGACCCCCCGGCCGGGCGGGCGGCTGCGCGCCGTCTTCGCCGGCGGCGGCACCAGCGAGACCCTCGACCCGCACCTGACCAACCTGTTCGTCGACGCGGCCCGCGCCAAGGCGCTGTTCGACAAGCTCGCCGACTACGGCTCGGACCTGTCGGCCGTGCCCCGCCTCGCCGAGAGCTGGGAGCCCAACGCCGCCCTGGACACCTGGACGGTCAGGCTGCGCCGGGCCGCCTTCCACGACGGCCGCCCGGTCACCGCCGAGGACGTCCTGTTCAGCTACCGCCGGATCGCCGACCCCAAGCGGGCCTTCCGGGCCAGGTCCTCGCTGGAGCCGATCGACCTCGGCGCCAGCCGGGCCGTGGACCCGTCCACCGTCGAGTTCCGGCTCAAGCGCCCGTACGCCGAGTTCCCGAACGTGCTCGCGACGTTCGGCGCGTACATCGTGCCGAACGGCACCGAGGACTTCACCGCGCCGGTCGGCTCGGGACCGTTCCGCTTCACCTCCTTCACGCCCGGCACGTCGCTGCTGCTGGCGCGCAACCCGGACTACTGGGAGGGCGCCCCGCACCTGGAGGCGCTCGAACTCCTCGTCGCCAACGAGGAGTCGGCCAGGGTGAGCGCCCTGCTCGGCGGACAGGCCGAGTACGCCCACGAGGTGAACCCGGCCACCGCCCGGGCCCACGGGGGCAAGGGCCGGATGGAGGTGGTCCGGCTGCCGGGCAGCGCCATGCAGGGCTTCGTGATGAAGACCGACCGGCCGCCGTTCGACGACCCGCGGGTCCGCCAGGCGTTCCTCCTCATCGCCGACCGGAAGGAGCTGGTCGACGGAGCGCTGTCCGGCGCCGGCGAGATCGGCAACGACCTGTTCGGCAAGGGCTGCCAGTACTACCCGGCGGGTCTGCCGCAGCGCACCCGGGACCTGGAGAAGGCCAGGGCCCTGCTGCGCGAGGCCGGCGCCGAGAACCTCAGGGTCACCCTGGACACCTCCCCGGTCGCGGCCGGGTTCGTCGAGGCCGCGGGCATCTTCCGGGACCAGGCCGCCGAGGCCGGGGTCACGGTCGAGGTCCGGATCGGCAACAAGGACACGTACTGGAAGGACATCCTGGACGGCGGTACCTTCGCGTCCTACCGTTCGGGCGCGATGCCGATCGAGTCGCACATCTCCCAGCGGCTGCTCTCCTCGTCCACCGCCAACGCCACGCACTGGCGCAAGCCCGACTTCGACGAGCTCTACGCCCAGGCCCAGGCCACCCGCGACCCGGCCGCCCGCACCGCCCTCTACGAGCGGATGCAGCGCCGCCTGCACGCCGAGGGCGGCTTCCTGATCTGGGGCTTCGCCGACTGGATCGTCGCCACCGCGCCGGCCGTGCGCGGCGTGGTGAAGGACGCCCCGGCGAACACGCTGGACTGGGCCCGGTTCGACCGGCTGTGGCTGACATGACGCCGCTGACGTCCTGGGTCGGCCGCCGACTGCTCCTGGGAACGGGACAGTTGGCGGCCGTGCCCGCCCTGGTCTTCGTCCTCACCGAGGCGCTGCCCGGGGACGCCGCCGACGCCTTCGCGGGGGAGGACCCGGACCCGCGGCGGATCGCCGCCATCCGGACCGCCATGCACCTGGACCGGCCCGCCGGGGAGCGGTTCCTGCACTGGGTCGGGAGCCTGCTCCGCGGCGACCTGGGGACCTCGCTGGTCAGCGGCCGACCGGTCACCCGCTACCTGTCCGACGGTCTCGCCCCCACCCTGCTGCTCGCCGCGCTCACCCTGGCGCTGCTGGTACCGCTGTCGCTGCTGCTCGGCGTGCTGGCCGCCGGCCGCGAGGGCGGGCCGCTCGACCGGCTGATCAGTGCGACCACTCTGGGGGTCTACGCGGTGCCGGAGTTCGCCCTGGGCGTCCTGCTGGTGGGGGTGTTCGCCCTGCGGCTGGGCTGGCTGCCGCCGACCGCCGTCGGCGGGGTGTGGCGGCAGCCGGCCGTCCTGGTCCTGCCGGTGGTGGTCCTGCTCGCCCGGCCGGTCTGCTCCATCGGCCGGCTCGTCCGGGCCGGGATGATCGAGGCGCTGGCGGCGCCGTACGTGGCGCAGGCCCGCCGGTACGGGCTGTCGGAGACCCGGATCCGCTGGACGCACGCGCTGCCGAACGCCCTCGCGCCGGCCGCGCAGCAGCTGGCCCGGACCTGCGACTGGCTGCTGTGCGGGGTGGTGGTGGTCGAGACGCTGTTCGTGCTCCCCGGGCTGGGCACGGTGCTGCTGGACGCGGTCGCTGCCCGCGACGTGCCGGTGGTGCAGGGCCTCGCCGTGGTCTTCGGGGTGTTCACCGTCGTCCTGAACCTCGGCGCCGACCTCGTGGCCCGGCGGCTCGCACCCCGATGGGAGGCCGTCGCGTGAGGGCGCGGTTCGTCCTCGGTGCGGCGCTGGTCACCGTACCGCTGCTGATCGCCCTGCTCGGGCCGTGGCTGGCCGGGCCGGCCGGGCCGCGGGGGGTGTCGTTCACGCCGGGCCAGGGCCACGGGCTGGGCACCGACTTCACCGGCCGGGACGTGGGGCGGCAGGTGCTGCTGGGCGGCCGCTCGGTCGTGCTGGCCGCGCTCGGCGCGACCGCGCTCACCCATGCGGTCGCGGTGCCCGTCGGTCTGGCGGCCGCGCTGACCCGGTGGGGTCTGCTGGAGGATCTGCTGCTGCGCCCACTGGACGTGCTGATCGCCGTCCCCTCGCTCGTCCTGGTCCTGATCTGCGCCGCCGTCCTCTCCCCCGGTCCCGCCGGGCTGAGCGTGCTGGTGGCCCTGGTGGCCGTCCCGGACGCGGCCCGGACGGTGCACGCGGCCGCCGTGGAGGTCGCCGCCCGGCCGGCGGTCGAGGCGATGCGGATGTACGGGGAGTCCTGGGTCCGGATCGCGCTGGGCCACACGGCCCGGGTGTTGCGCCGCACCCTGGCCGCCGACGCGGGCACCCGGCTGGTCGGGGCGCTGTACCTGGTGAGCACCGCCGCGTTCCTCGGTGTCGGGGTGCAGCCGGACGCGAGCGACTGGGCGGTGATGGTCGACCGCAACCGGCCGGGGCTCGACCTCCAGCCGCTCGCCGTCGTGCTGCCGGCCGTGCTGATCGCCGCTCTCGCCACGGGCACCAACCTGCTGCTCGACGCCGCACTTCAGCGCGGCCGGAAGGGGGTCCGGCGGTGATCCGTCCCGTGGTGGAGATGGAGGGCCTGCGGGTCGAGGTCGCGGGCCGCCCGCTGGTGGACGGCGTGAGCCTGTGCGTCCTGCCGGGCCGGGTGACGGCCCTGGTCGGCGCCTCCGGCAGCGGCAAGACCACGACCGGTCTCGCCCTGCTCGGCGAGTACCCGGACGGGGCCCGGGTCACCGGCCGGGTCGACGTCCCGGCGGGCGCGGTCGGCTACGTCCCGCAGCACCCCGCCACCGCGCTCAACCCGGCCCGCCGGGTGGGCGCCCTGCTGCGGGACATCGCACGGCTGCGCGGCGGCGGCAGCGCCCGGGTGCGCGAGGCGCTGGGGCGGGCGCAGCTCGCCGACCCCGACGAGGTGCTGGGCCGCTACCCGCACCAGCTGTCGGGCGGCCAGCAGCAGCGGGTGGTGCTGGCCCAGGCGCTGCTGGCCGGCGCCCGGGTCCTCGTCGCCGACGAACCGACCACCGGGCAGGACGTGCTGACCAAGCGGCGGATGGTCGGCGAGCTGTCCGCCGTGGTCCGGCAGGGGGTCGGTCTGCTTCTCCTCAGTCACGACCTGGACGTGGTACGGGAGTTGGCCGACGAGGTGGTGGTGCTCGACGGCGGTCGGGTGGTGGCCGCGGGGCCCGCCGCGCGGGTGCTCGCCGCGGTGGACGGCGGGCCGCCGGCCGCCCCGCCGGCGGTCCGGCGGTCCCGGGGACCGCGGGTCCTGGGGGTCGAGGCCCTCGATGCCGCCCATCCCGGGGGCGTGGGGGCGCTGCACGGGGTCCGCCTCGACCTCCACCGTGGGGAGTGCCTGGGGCTGGTGGGCCGCTCGGGCAGCGGGAAGACCACGCTCGGCCGGTGCGTCGCGGGCCTGCACCATCGCTACCGGGGCGTGGTCACCCTCGACGGCCGTCCCCTGGCGCGCAGCCTCCGGGACCGCTCCCGAGCCGAACTCGCCGCTGTGCAGTACGTGTTCCAGGACGCCCTGGCGTCCTTCGACGGGCACCGCGCGGTGGAGGAGCAGGTCGCGCGGGCCGCCGTCCGGCTGCGCGGGGCGGATCGGCACGAGGCCCTGGGCGTGGCCCGGCGGCTGCTCGCGGAGGTCGGGCTTCCGACCGCGCTGACCGCTCGCCGGCCGGCCGCCCTGTCGGGGGGTGAGCTGCAACGGGCCGCGCTGGCCAGGGCACTGGCGGGCGCTCCCCGGGTACTGGTGTGCGACGAGATCACCTCCGGTCTGGACGCGGCGAGCCGCCACACCGTGCTCGACCTGCTGGCCGGTCTCCGCGAGCGGGACGGCGTGGCGCTGGTGATGATCAGTCACGATCTCGACGCGGTCCGGGTGCTCGCGGACCGGGTCGCCGTCCTCGACGGTGGACGGATCGTCCGGCAGGGCGGTCCGGCGGAGGCGCTCTCCGGGTACGGGTGGCCGAGGGAGGAGCGGGAAGCACCCACCTAGATGAGAATGATTATCAGCGTTACTCTGTCCCTGCCCACCCTTTGACGGTGCGCAGACAATAGATGCTGCCGCCACGCGGCAGGAGGACGGAGGGCCGGTCACCGTGCTGGAGACGACTCTCGGCGGCACCCGCCACACCCCGGGGGCGCGGGCGGACGACCCGCCGCGCCGCCGGGACGGCCGGGGCCTGCTGGCGGGATCAGCGGTCGGAACCGTCCTCGCGGGCGGCGTCGTGGCGGCCGCCCACTGGTGGGACACTGGAGTAGCCGACGACCACCTCGACGGTGTCGCCGGAGGCGCCGGCGGTCGAGCAGGCGGTGGCCGCGGTCAGCACGGCGGCGGCGAGGAGCGTGCCGAGCGGGCGGGTGGTGGAGGTCATGACGGCTCCTCAGCGCAGCAGGTAGGGCATGTTGACGGTGACCGCCCCGGTGGGGCAGCGGACGGCGCAGGGACCGCAGTAGTGTCATCGGCGCTGCTCCGGGCGTCGGCGGGTGGTTCGGCCAGAACCCCAGGGCCGTACCCACCGGTTTTTCGTTGCCGCCGCATGACGCCACCTGACCGCCCGCCAGAACCGCTCTGACCTGTGGGAACACCGCCGCGACCGGCCGATGTGCCAGGCGGCCCGCCACACCCTGCTCCGTCACCCCGCCTCGGCGGCCGCTTCCCGCAGGGCGGTCGCGGCCCCCCGGAGGATCGGATCGCCGTGCCCGAACACCACCGTGTCGGCCGCGAGTCCGGCCAGCCGGTGCAGCGACTCCACGGCCCGGAGGCGGTCGGTGTTGAAGACTCCCAGCATGGTCCGGCCGACGTTGGCGACCGCGTCGCCGGTGAACAGCACCCGCGGCCCGGGCAGGTGCAGGGCGATCGACCCGTCCGTGTGGCCGGGCACCGCCACCACCACCGCCCCGCCGCCGAACGCCAGCACCTCGCCGTCCTCGACCTCCCGGTCCACCCGGCACGGCGGAGCGGGCGGCAGCGGCGGGAGCGCCTCCCAGATCGGCACCTCGAACGGCTCCAGCACCGGCGGCGCCCCGACCGCCTCCCCCCGGATCACCGGCGCCTCCCGCCGGTGCGCCACCACCTCCGCGCCGTGCCGGCCGGCCAGCTCCGCGGCCGAGCCGGTGTGGTCCTGGTGCCAGTGCGTCAGCACGATCCGCCGCAGCTCCCCGTCGAGGGCCCCCTCGATGTCGGCCGCGCGGTCGGCCGCGCCCGTGTCGATCAGGGTCAGCTCGTCGCCGTCCCGCCACAGGTAGGCCGCTCCCACGGGGAAGCGGAGCATGCGCAGTTCCGGTCGTACCTCGATGATCTCCATACGACGCAGCCTGCCCGACCGGCCGCACGAGGGGACATCCGTTCGCCGAGGGCACAGCGGGGGCCTGACGGCAGTTCAGCCGATTCAGCCGCTTCGGCGGTCGGGGGTCAGGCGGTCGGCTGCTTCGGAGGTAAGGCGGCGAAGGCGTCGACCGCCGGGGCGAGGTCGTCCCCGGTCACGGGCCGTTGCAGGTCGCTCAGCAGCCGGGCGAGGGCGGGCAGGGCGCCGTCCTCGTTGGCGAGGGCCACGCTCACGTACTCCCGGTCGGGCACCAGCACCATCGCCGCCCGGTAGCCGGGCAGCCGTCCGTTGAGGTACATCTGCCCCGACGGACCCAGGGCCCAGCCCAGCCCGTACGCCATGGGGTCACCGGGCCGGGTGCGCGGGCGGCGGATCTCCGCCAGCAGCGCCCGGTCGGCGAGCAGGGCCTCGCCGACGGCCAGCAGGTCCGCCACCGAGGACCACAGTCCCCCGCTGGGCCGACGGGCGCGCGGATAGTCCGACAGCGGGATCCCGGTCGTGCCGCTCCACCCGGTGACGGGCGCCTCCGGGGTCTCGAACCCCGTCCGCTTCAGGCCCCAGGCACCGAGGAGGCACCCCTCCAGCGCGCGCTCGTAGGTCGTACCGCTCAGGGCCGCGAGGAGCGAACCTGCCAGGAAGTAGTTGCCGTTGTCGTACGACCAGCGCTCCCCGGGCTCCCGTTCGTTCCCGGCGCGGACCACCAGCCGGGCCGCCTCCAGCAGCGCGTCGTCCCCGTCGCCCAGGGCCGCCGCCGTCGCCGCGTCCACGGACGCGCGCAGGCCGGAGACCTGCCCCAGAACCTGCTCGACGGTGAGGCCCTCGTCGGCCCGCCAGTCCGGTGCGAGGGCGCGATGCAGGTCGCGGACGGGCGTGTCCAGGGGGATGCCCCGGTCCCGCATCGTCCGGACCAGCGCGGCGGAGGTGAGGACCTTGGTCAGCGAGGCGATCCGGAAGCAGGACTCCGCCGTCACCGCGTCCGGCCCGAGGGCGGCCGTCTCCCGGACGCCCGCCGCGGAGGCGCCGGCTGCCACGGCCGGGATGCCACGAAGGCTCGACTGACTCTCCATCAGGTGCAGAAGATTCACCGTGCCCAGGGTAGGGCAGGGCGCCGACTGGGCGCGTCCGTCCAGGACTTGGAGCTGCCGGGGGCCGTCAGGGCCGTCGGCGGGAGCTCGAAAAACCTGTTGCCCGCCGGACACGGCCTCGATCATGATCGCCCGCATGGACCTGTAACGGCTGCCACGTAGCAACGACCGACCCGTCGCGCGGGCGACCTCCGAGACCGAGCGCTTGACCACTCGGCCCGGAGGCGACGACCCGCGCCCTCGTGTGCATCCGTCCTGCCCAGGAGCCGCGGCCGCGGCTTGGCCTGCGAGCGCTCCTGCCGAGTCCTGAAAGCAACCATCTTCATGCATACCGACCGCAAGGCCCTGTGGGCCGTGCGTCAGTCCGCCCTGCCCGCCGTCGTCCGCCCCTGCCCGGACTGCTCCAGCACCCGCCACCGCCCCTCGGGCAGGATCCGGGCCAACGCGAACGGCAAACTCCTCGACATCTGGCTGCTCCTGAGCTGTACGGCCTGCGACCGGACCTCGAAGGTGCCCGTCCACGAACGCGTCCACGTCTCGTCCCTGGACCCCGCTCGCCTGGTGGCGTACGAGAACAACGACCCAGCCGTGGTACGCGAGTTGGCGACGAGTGCCTCCCTCGCCACGAGGAACGGCTACCGCCTCGACTGGACCGGGACCTGGGACCTGGAGACCCGCACGCCCCTCCACGCACTCGACGACCCGACCCCGCTCAAGGTCCTGGTCACCTTCGAACTGCCCACACCGATCCGCGTCGAACGCCTGCTGATGCTCGGCCTCGGACTCAGCCGGAACGCGGTCCGCCGCCTGGCCGGATCCGGGCGCATCCAACTGCCCCTGTCCCTGGACGCCAAGGCGCACCGGGACTTCGAACTCACCCTCCACGGACCCGGTTCCGTCGACGCCGACACCGCGAAGCACCCGAAGCCCCTCAGCCGCCTGACCCATCTCGGACCGCACGGCACACCCCGCCACCTGCCGCGCCAGGCGGCGGCAGGAGCGTAGGAGCGGAACAGCAGGGCCTCCCGGCAGCCTCCGAGCCGCCGGGAGGCCCTCGCCGACAAGCGAAGCCTGAACGACGGGGTTCGCCATCGAACGCCTCGGCTGAATGACGGCGAACACCCGCGTCTGCGCTACGGCGGATCAGTGTCCTGCTCGCGCGGATCATCGAGCACGTGGACGTCGAGCCGCGAGACGGCGAGGACGAACCGTTGCCGGTCGAGTACCTCGACACGGTCGGCGATGCCCTGGCGAATCCAGTAGCTCGCGATGCCGGCGGCTTGAGCCAGACCGTTCACCCCTGCCACGCCCAGCAGGTTCGGGGGCCTTCCTGCCGCGGCCGCGGCCGCGTGACATCGCGGCGAAGCTCGTACATCAGGTCATCGGAATCCATGCGTCCTCCTCCGGTGACAGTCGAGCACATGTCCGATCTCGGCGGCTCGAGCCGACGTCAGCTTCTAGGATCTGCGACATGGCAACACGACTTGTGCAGATCAACATGAAGGCCCATGACGACGCCGCGCTCGGCCGGTTCTGGGCGGAGGCACTCGGCTGGGGTGTCGACAGCGAGGCGCCCGGCGTGACCAACCTCGAACCCGTGGACTTCGCCTACCCCGACCCCGTGGCCGTCTGCATCGACCTCGTGGCCAGCCCGGAAGCCAAGACGGCGAAGAACCGGGTACACCTCGATCTGGCCACCACCTCGGCCGCCCATCAGGCGGAGCTGGTCGCACGCCTGAAGGACCTCGGCGCGACACTCGCCGACGTGGGCCAGGGCGACGTCCCCTGGACGGTCATGGCCGACCCGGAGGGGAACGAGTTCTGCGTCCTGGACCCCCACCCGCTCAACATGGACACCGGGCCGATCGCCGCGGTGGTCGTCGACTGCACCGACCCACGGGAGACGGCCCGGTTCTGGGGCGAGGCGATGGACTGGACGGTGCACGAGGTCACCGACGACCACGCGACCATGCGCTCCGCCCAAGGCGTCGGCCCCTACCTGGAGTTCCACCGCTCCCCCGACACCAAGAGCGGGTGGAACCGCGTCCACCTCGACGTCAGGCCCTACCGCGGTGACGACCCGGCGGAGGAGGAGGCCAGGCTGCGCGCCCTGGGCGCCACCGACCCCGGCATCGACCAGTCCGCAATCTCCTGGACGGTCCTGGCCGACCCGGAAGGCAACGAGTTCTGCCTCCTCACGCCTCGCTGACAAGGGGACCTGCGGCGACCACCTCGACCCCGGGGCGCGGCGAGCAGCCCTCGGACCGCCATGTACGGGCCGGGGGCGTCCGGGTTCCGCGAGGGCGAGCAACCACAGACCGTCAGGGGCCCGCTGCTAACCTGACGATCATGGATCTCACCCGGGTGTTGGACGCGTTCGAGACAGAGGCCGGGGCACTCGGCCGGGAACTCGCACGGCTGCCCGAAGCCGCGTGGGACCACCCGACACGGTGTGCACCGTGGTCCGCCCGTGAACTGCTGGGCCACGTCTGCGTCGTGCTGGACTGGGTGCCGGACATGATCGAAGGCCAGGCCCCCGAGGTCCCCGAGGTCGCCGCGACCGAGTACTACAGGCCGGACCGCCGTTTCAGTACCGCGACCAACGCGGCCCGAATCGAGCTGGGACGGGATCGCGCCGCCCGTCACGCCTCAGGAGTCGCGCTCGTCGCCGACTTCACCCGAACCTGGCGGAACGCGGAAGGGCTGTGCCGGAAGGAGCCGGAGCACCGGGTGGTGCGGACACGGCACGGCGACGCGATGCTGCTCGCCGACTTCATGCTGACGCGCGTCTTCGAAGTCGCCGTGCACGGGATCGACCTGGCCGATGCACTCGGATGTGAGGCATGGCTGACGCCGTCGGCCGGAGACCTGCTGCTGGAATTCCTCACCGGACCGGACACGAGCGGGGTGACCGAGCTGGGTTGGAGCCCTGCCCGTTTTCTTCGCAAGGTCACCGGGCGTGAGCCGCTGGAACCGGAGGAGACCTCCCGGATCGCCCGCCTGGGTGTCACCTGGCTCGCGCTGGGGTAGGCGTCCGCCCGCGTTGCCCTCCTACGGCTTGTCAGACGGTCCGCGGTCTTCGCCTGGCGGCAGCAGCACGGGCGAGCTGGTGGACGGCGGTGTCCAGTTCCAGCCGAACCTGTCCACCGTGCTGAGGATCCACCGCTGTCCGCGTTCGTCTGCGACGGCCCAGGCGTAGGCGAATCGGCGCTCGGACCGTGCTCGGCTCCACCATGGCTTGCGAGGGTCGGGCAGGAACGGGATGTTGTCGCAGAGGTCGGCAAGCCAGCGAATACAGGCGACGTAGTCGTCGTCGGGCCAGTCCGGGTTGGGCTTCCGTCTGCCGGCCATGGCGCGGATCTCCAGCAACGCGTACCAGCGGAGCTGCGCGCCGACCTCCCAGTCCTCCAGAACGCGATCGCCCCGCATTGCCGATTCCGTTTCCTCGTGGCCCGTGTCCGCACAGCGACCCTACCGTCCGCCAGTGAGTCTGGTGATCGTCGGCCGAACTCGACTCTTGACTCCGCCGTCACGAACGGCCGCGCTGCCGCCAGGGTGTGCGCGACCCCGCGCCGGGCTGTCATCGTCAGCCGGTGGGGCGGTGGGCCGCCGACCAGGCCGTGTAGCCGCCGAGGAGGTCGGCGACCTCGGCGTGGCCGTGGTGGCGCAGGAGGCTGGCGGCGATGGAGGAGCGGTGTCCTCCGGCGCAGTGGAGGACGAGGGGGCGGTCGGCGGGGATCTCGTCCAGGCGGTCCGGGAGTTCGTTGAGCGGGATGTGCGTCGAGCCGTCCACCGCGCCCTCGGCGCGCTCGCCGCAGGTGCGGACGTCGAGGACGAGCGGGGGCCGGTCGGTGGCGAGGGCGGTGCGCAGCTGGTCGACGGTGAGGCGGGCGGCCGGGGTGAGGTCCTCGGCGAGGGCGGCGAGCGCGGTGGCGGACTCGGCGAGGTGGCCCGCGGTGCGGTCGAAGCCGATGCGGGCGAGGCGGGTGACGACCTCGGCCGCGCGGCCGTCGGGGGCGAGGACGAGGATTTCGGCGTCCGGGGTGAGGACGGCGCCGGCCTGTTCGGCGAAGCGGCCGTCGGCGGGGACGTTGATCGCGCCGCGCAGGTGTCCGGCGGCGAACTCCTGGGGGCTGCGGGCGTCGAGGACGACGGCACCGGCGGCCCGGCGGGTGCGGAACTCCTCGGCGGTGAGGGGGCGGTGGGCCTGTGCGGTGTCGAACAGGGCGCGGTCCCGGCGGTTGAGGGTGGCGTCGTAGCCGAAGTAGCCGGGTGCGGCGGACTGCCCGGCGGTGACGAGGGCGACGAACTCCTCCTCGCTCATCGGGGCGCAGGCGTAGTTGGTGGCGCGCTGGGCACCGATGGTGGACTGCCGCTCGCTGGACAGCCGCTTGCCGCAGGAGGAGCCCGCGCCGTGGGCCGGGAAGACGCGGACCTCGTCGGGCAGGCCCATGAGCCGGCGCTGGACGCTGTCGTACAGCATCCGGCCGAGTTCCTCGGCCGTGACCCCGGCGGAGGCCAGCAGGTCGGGGCGGCCGACGTCGCCGATGAAGAGGGCGTCGCCGGTGAGCACGCCGTACGGGACGGTGTCCGTGGCGCGTTCGAAGACGAGGACGCTGATCGACTCGGGGGTGTGCCCGGGCGTCTCCATGATCTGGAGGGTGACCTCGCCGAGGTCGATCCGCTCGCCGTCGGCGAGCTTGCGGATCGGGTACTCGGTCTCCGCGCGCCGCCCGTAGCCGATCCAGGCGCCGGTGCGCGCGGCGAGTTCCAGGTGGCCGGCCAGGAAGTCGGCGTGGAAGTGGGTGTTGATGACGGCCTCGACGGTGAAGCCGCGCGCCTCGGCGTCGGCCACGTACTCGTCGATGTCGCGGCGCGGGTCCACCACCACGGCGCGGCCGGTGCTCTTGTCGGCGATCAGGTATGAGGCCTGGGACAGACAGTCGAGGTAGTACTGCGCGAAGTGCACGTGAAACTCCTGGTGAAGATACGGGTGGGGGTATCCCTTGCCTCACACGATACCCCCATGGGTATCATCGGAGCCAAGGGCCGGCGCTGCCCGGTCGTCGCCACCGGCGCAGCCCCCTCCTCGCGGCACCCCGAACCGCCGCGACCACCCACCGAGAGCCCCCGCCGCGCCGACCCGCGCCGGTCCTCACCTTCGCCACCGCTATCGCCATCGCCGCACGTCAGGAGGCCCCCGTGCCCACGTTGCCCACGTATCACGACCCGGCCGATCCCTCGCAGACCACGCCCGCCGCCGCCGAACGCCTGCTCGTGACCGGGAGGGCCACCCTCCTGGACGTCCGCGAGGAGGACGAGTTCTGCGCCGGTCGCGCGCCGTCCGCCCGGTGGCTGCCGCTGGGCGACCTGGCCGCGGGGGCGGGCCTCCCGGCGGGGATCGCCGGACATCCGGACCATCCGGTGCTGGTGGTCTGCCGCTCCGGGAGCCGTTCCGGGCAGGCGGTCGCCCTGCTCACGGCTCGTGGCGTCACCGCACGGAACGTGGCGGGCGGGATGCGGGCCTGGGCCCGGGCCGGGCTGCCCCTCGTCACGGCTGACGGAACGGTCGGGCAGGTCATATGACCGCGCTCGTCCTCGCCCTGCTGGCCGGAGCAGTGGTCGGCCTGGCGCTGGGCGGGCTCGGCGCCGGCGGCAGCATGCTCGCCGTCCCGGCCCTGGTCTACCTTCTCGGCTTCACCCCTGCCCACGCCGGCACCGCCGGCCTGCTGATCGTCGCCGCCACCTCGCTGACCGGCCTGCTCGCCCACAGCCGCGCCGGACGGGTCCGCTGGCGCACCGGCCTCCTGTTCGCCGCCGCCGGACTGCCGGTGGCCGCCGCGGCCGGGGCGCTCTCCACCCGTGTACCGGCCGCCGTGCTCACCACGGGCTTCGCCGTCCTGGCCGCGCTCGCCGCCTCGCGCATGCTCGCCGCCGCCCGGAAGTCCCCATCGCCCGGGGCCACTTCGGGCGAGGCGGCGGTACGGCCGACCGCCCTCCGGTCCGCCGGTGCGGGCGCCGGACTCGGTGCGGTCACCGGACTGCTCGGCGTCGGTGGCGGCTTCCTCGCCGTCCCCGCCCTGGTCTCCGTCCTCGCCTTCTCGATGGCCGAGGCCGTCGGCACCAGCCTGATGGTCATCTCCGCCAACTCGCTCGCCGCGCTCCTCCCCCGCCTCGGCGCCACCGGAGGACTCGACTGGGCGGTGGTCGCCCCGTTCACGGCCGCCGCCGTGCTCGGCGCCTGGGACGGCAAGCGCCTGGCCGGCCGGTTCAGCGGACGGACCCTCCAAACCGCCTTCGCCGTCGCCCTGTTGGCCGTCGCCGCCCTGATGCTCGTCGACTCCCTCGGCTGACCGGCCCACCCCGGCCGACCCACCCCGCCCCGGCCACTCCCCCGACCCGGGCGGCCCCCCACCAAAGGATGCACATGACCACGTCCCTGACCGTCGAGCAGCTCCACCCCCGCGTCACCCGGGTGACCGTCATCGACGTCCGCTCCCCCGGCGAGTACGCCGCCGGCCACATCCCCGGCGCCCACAACATCCCGCTCGACCGGCTCCACCAGGCCCTGCCCGCCCTGCGCGAGGCGGCCGACCGCGGAACGGTCACCGCCGTCTGCGCCTCGGGCAACCGTTCCCGGACCGCCTGCGAGCAGCTCTCAGCGGCCGGTATCGGTGCCGCCACCCTGGTCGGCGGCACCAGGGCCTGGGCCGCCGCCGGACACCCGCTGGACCGGGTGGCCGGGTCCCGGACGGTCTGGGCCATGGACCGGCAGGTCCGTTTCGCCGCCGGACTGCTCGTCCTGCTCGGCGTCCTCGCCGATCTCCTGCTGCCCGGGGCCCGCTGGCTGGCCGCCGCCGTCGGCGCCGGCCTCGTGTTCGCCTCCGTCACCGACACCTGCGCCATGGGAGCCCTCCTCGGCCGGCTCCCGCACAACCGCCCCCGCACCGCCCGACCGGACCTCGACACCACCCTCACCGCCCTGCGCCGCTGACCACGGGCGGCCGACGCCCCGCCCGTACCGTCTCAGCCCTCCCCACCCGTTCGAGGCCCGAGGACGATACGGACGACGGCGCCGAGCGCGCCGTTCGGAGACGGCCGCCGGGAGCCGGCCACGCGGGAACGCGAGTGCGCCGACTCGGGGGACGGACCCAGCGGCCAGGTCGGGTCCGGGCCGGGCCCGGGCCGGGTGCGGGTGTCCGTGGTCCGGGGTCAGTCAGTTCTCGTCACCGGGTGTGCACGGGTCCGGGGCCACACCGAGGCTGCACACACCCGAGGGCGGCACCTCGATCTCGTGGAGGCCGTGGACCAGGTGGCGGGTGGTGGTCGGTCCGCGGTTGCCCCCGGCGTCGTGGGTCGTGATCCGGACGTGGCGCGGCGGCCCGGACACCTCCAGCAGCACGCGCGGGGCGGTGGAGCCGCTGACGATCACCAGGGTGCGCCAGGCGCCGGGAGGGACGGGGATGACCCGGTCGGTGTAGCTGGTGACCACCTGCCGATTGCCGTGGCCGGCGACGACCTGAGGGTAGAGCTCGTCCGGGCGGCCGGGCTCGTAGTGGCCACC
This sequence comes from Kitasatospora sp. HUAS MG31, assembly GCF_040571325.1. Lineage (GTDB taxonomy): Bacteria > Actinomycetota > Actinomycetes > Streptomycetales > Streptomycetaceae > Kitasatospora > Kitasatospora camelliae. The sequence continues at coordinate 1,122,069 of NZ_CP159872.1, forward strand.
GAGGAGGACCGCGGAGTCCTGGCGCCAGACGGTCAGCCAGAAGGCGAGGGTCCGGTGCTGGACCGGGGGAGCCCGGCCAGCCGGGTGGAGATCTGCGGGACGGCGTGCAGGGCGCCGTGGAACTGGCGGGCCGTCGTCTCGGGGGTGGCCGCCGGGTCCCGGTCACCCGCGACGTCCGCCCCGACGGCGGCACCACCACCACGGTGCGGCTGTCCCTGCTGCGCGCCCCGCGCTTCCCCGACCCGGACGCCGACCGGGGCGAGCACCGCCTGCGGTACGCGCTGGTCATCGGTGCCGGCATCGCCGACGCCGTCCGCGAGGGCTACCACCTCAACCTGCCCGAGCGAACCCACACCCGTGCCGGCTCGGCCCCGGTCGAACCACTGGTGGCCGTCGACCGCGAGGGCGTGGTCATCGAGGCGGTGAAGCTCGCCGACGACCGCTCCGGCGACCTCGTCGTGCGCCTCTACGAGGCCCACGGCGCCCGCACCCGGGCCGATCTGACCGCGGGCTTCCCGCTCGCCAGGTGACCGTCTGCGACCTGCTGGAGCGCCCGCTCGGCGCCGGCCAGGACCCCGCCGCCGTCCGCGAGGGCGCCCGCCAGGTCCGGCTGACCCTCCGGCCGTTCCAGCTCCTCACCCGGCGGCTCAGGAGCCGCGAGGGCGTCTAGCCGTCGCGGCCGGCCACGGCCCAGCCCTGACCCGGTTCCGAACGTCCCGGGTCAGGGCCCGTCCTCAGGTCTCCGGCACGACCGCCACGGGGCAGGCGGCGTGGTGCAGGACGGCATGGACCACCGGGCCGAGCAGGAGCACCGGGCCGACCGGCCGGCGTCCCAGTACCAGCAACCGGGCTTTGGCGGACGCTTCCGTCAGGACCCGGCCCGGGCTGCCGCGCTCGACGTCCTCGAGGACCTCGACCTCGGGGTGGGCTGCCTTCCACGGCGTCAGGGCGTCCGCCAGCAGTTCGGCTTCAGCGCCGAGGTCCGCCGGGGGTACCGGTCCGGCGTGGACGGCTCGCAGCGGCAGGCCGTAGCGGTGGGCCGCCGCGAAGGCGAACGCGAGCGCCCCCTCTGCGGGACGCCGGGCGTCGACGCCGAGGACCACGTGCTCGCGCGGGTGCGGGCCGAGGGGATCCACCGGGAGCAGCACGGTCGGGCAGCCGGTGCGGGCGGCGAGGTGGAGGGCGGTCGAGCCGACGCGCAGCTGCGGGAACCCGTCGCTCCCGCGTGCCCCGAGGACCAGCGGGTCGGCGTCCTCGCCGGCGGCGAGCAGCGCCGCGGTGGCGGCGTCGTGGACCTCCTCGGTGCGCATCCGGAGGCCGGGGTGGCGCATCGCCAGGACGTGCTCCACCTCGTGCAGGAGGTCGCCGCCCGCCCGGTCGGCCGCGGCGCGGACGGGGAGCAGATGGGGCATCAGCGGCAGGGCGTGCAGGACGCGCAGGGGGCGGTCGCGCAGCAGGGCCTCGCGGGCGGCCCAGTCGGCGGCCGCCAGAGCGGCTTCGGAGCCGTCCACACCGACGGTGACGGGCAGGTCCATGGTGATCGTCTCCTCACGGTCCCCCTGGTTTCGGGGTCGGCCGCGCCACGTCTCCCGGTTCGCGGCCTGCGAGGAGCGGGCGGGACGGCCTGGCTCATCGTCACCCGGGGCGTCGGTCCGGGCCCAGGGCCGACCGGGCCACGATCGCGGCTCCGGACGAGGGACCTGCGGCCCCGCCGTCCCGGCGCTTCACCCGGACGGCCGAGGCCCGCCGGATCCGGGCGGGACCTGCGGCCCGGCGGAGTGGACTGCACGGCCCTCCTCGGCGCCGTCCGGGTGCCGGGAGCCTGGGATCGGCCCGCCGACCGGCAGGGGCCGACGCCACGACGACGAGAACACCGGCTGCGCTCCCGGGCGCAGTCCCGCCCCGGGCCGAACCGGCGACGGTCCTCGCCGCCCGCCGCACGGCGCTCGCCCGACCCGGCGTCCGCTCGTCCCCCTTCGTTCTTCTCGACAAGGAACTCTTCATGACCCGCTTCCTGCTGGCCGGAGTCGACGGCTCCGCGCAGAGCCTCGTGGCCGCCCACTGGGCGGCCACGAGGCCGACCGCCGCCGTCTGCCGCTGCGTCTGCTGCACGTCCGGACCCGGCTGGACGACACCCGGCCGGCCGCGGCGGGCGTCGTCGACCACCCCGCCCTGAGCGCCCGCATGCTCGCCGCCGCGGAGCGCGGAGTCCGCGTGGCCCATCCCGGCCTGGACCTCCGGGCCGACCTCGCGGAGGGCGAGGAGGTGGTGGACGTCCTGGCCGGGGCGGCTCACGAGGCCGAGCTGCTCGTCCTCGGCTCCCGGGGCCTCGCCCGCCGCTACAGCACGGGGGTGATCAGACCGTAGTCGCCGTCGTAGCGGTGGTAGAGCACGTGGCCGCGGCCGGTCTCGGCATCGGTGAAGAAGACGAACGGCAGGCCGCTCAGATCGAGCCGTGTCACGGCGTCGGCGGTGGCGAGTTCCGGTGCGCCGATGGTGCTCGTCGGGAGCCCCGGCACCGGCTCCGCCCGCGGGGCGGCCGTGGCCAGCCGGTACCCGTCGGCGGTGTCCCGGTGGACCACGCTGTCGCGGCCGCTCGCGGCGTCGGTGAACAGGTGGAAGTCGTAGTCCATGGCCTCCAGTTCGAGCACCGCCTCCCAGACGGTCTGCCGCGCCAGGGTGTAGGACTTGTGCCGCACGATCCGCCGGTCCTCGCCATGGCGGTCGCGGCGCTGCGGGCGGTGCCCGCGCTCGGCGCGGTCGCCTCCGGCGTCCGGGGCCGTCCCGTGGTGGCGGTGGTGGTCGCGGTGGCGGCGGACGCGGGCGATCCGGGCGTTCAGCCGGTCCTGGAGCAGGTCGATCGCCTCCTGCATGGTGGCGGCCGCCACATGGGCGCGGACCGGCCGGCCGTTGAGGTCGACGACGGCCTGGGCGAGGGCGGGCCTGGCGACCGCGGGGTTGGGCTCCTGGGTGAGCTTCACCCGGGCGGCGAGGACCGGCTCGTCCACCCGGTCCAGCACGGCGAGCAGCTTCGCCCGGGCGTAGTCGGGTGCTGCCAGGGTGACCTCACCGCGGGTCTCCACCAGGACGTCGGTGGCGGGACGGCTCTGCAGAGGGTACATGGGGTTCCCTTCCAGGTGGGTTCGGACGGGGGGTCCGCGTGGTCCGTCGGGAACGGGCTGCTCCCGATGGAGATCCTCCGCGTGCGGCCGGCGCTCCTCCCAGGGACGGACGGCCCTGTCCCGGCGTCCGGCGGTCCCGTCCCGGCCGCTCCACTGGTCCCCGGTCCGGGCACTCGCGGACGGAAGGGCAACGGCCTGCCTGCCACGGGAGCCTGACGGACCCTCTGCGACCGGGGACCACCGGCCCTCGCGGCGGCCCGGTCGGTCCCTGGCCCCGCCGGCGTCGGCGCCGGGAGAGTGCTCCTGGCGCAGGAACGACGGACGTCCTGGCCGACCACCACCGGATCTCCGTAGGGGGAAAGACGATGACCATGAGCCGTGTCCTGACCGGAATCGACGGATCACCGCAGAGTGCGGCCGCGGCCCGATGGGCGGCCGGGGAGGCCGTCCGCCGCGGCACCGGCCTGCTGATCCTGCACGCCTGGCCGTGGCTGGGCACCGAGTTCGCCGAGGGCACCCCGGCCGGTGACCTGCGGCCCGCCGCGCTGAGGGCGCTGGCGGACACCGCCGAGGAGATCCGCCGGGCCCACCCCGGACTGTCCGTCGAGACCATGGTGGTCGGCGAGGACCCGGCCGACGCGCTCCTCGCCGCGGCCGAGAAGCAGGACCTGCTCGTCCTCGGCTCGCGCGGGCTCGGAGGGTTCGCGGGGCTGCTGGTCGGCTCGGTCGGCCTGGCGGTGGCGGCGCGCGTGAGCGTCCCGCTGGTCCTGGTCCGCGCGGACGGGACGGACGGGACGGACCGGACGGACGGGACGGACGGGCACCAGGACGGGAGTCCCGGCGGTCGCGAGGTCGTCGTCGGGGTCGACGGCCACCACGCCTCGGGCGCCGTCCTGGACTTCGCCTTCGCCGAGGCCGCCCGGCGCGGAGCACGGCTGCGGGCGGTCCACGGCTGGGACCTGATGCCCGTGTGGACGGCGACCGGGTGGGTGCCTGCCCAGGTGGACATCACCGCCCAGGAGGCCGCCGAGCAGGCCGTCCTGGCCGAGGCACTCGCCGACGCCCGGGCCGCTCACCCGGACGTCGAGGTGATCGCCGAGACGCGGCTCGGCGGGTCGGCCCGCGCCGTGGTGGCCGCCTCCGCCGGCGCCGACCTCGTCGTCGTCGGCCGGCACGACCGCCACCACCCCCTGGGCATGCGGCTCGGCCCCGTCGCCCACGCCGTCATCCACCACTCCGCGGCGCCGGTCGCGGTGGTCCCGCACCCCTGATCCCCCGCTCGCCCGGACAGCCCCGTCCGGACGGGCTGTCCGGCCCTGTCGGAACCGCCGGTGCCCGTGGGAAACTGGCGGTGGCTCAGCCCTGCCCCATCCCGGCGGCGGGTCCGGAAGGAACGGGAAAGCGATGGCGGACGGCGCGACGGGCGGGGCGGCCGCCCCGATCAAGGTGTTCCTCCTCGACGACCACGAGGTCGTCCGGCGGGGCGTGCACGATCTGCTGGACTCCGAACCCGACCTCACGGTCGTCGGCGAGGCCGCCACGGTGGAACAGGCGCTGGCCCGCGTCCCCGCGCTGCGGCCCGACGTCGCGGTGCTGGACATGCGGCTGCCCGACGGCGACGGGGTGACCGTCTGCCGCGAACTGCGCTCCCAGATGCCGGACCTGGCCTGCCTGATCCTCACCTCGTTCGACGACGAGGAGGCCCTGCTGGACTCGATCATGGCGGGCGCGGCCGGCTACGTCCTCAAGCAGATCAGCGGCACCGACCTGGTCTCAGCCGTCCGCACGGTCGCCGCCGGCCAGTCCATGCTCGACCCCGGCGCCACCACCCGCCTGATGGCCCGCCTGCGCGGCGACAACGCCCCGCCGCCCACCGGCCTGCCCCGGCTCACCGACCGCGAGCAGGAGATCCTCGCCCTGATCGGCCAGGGCCTGACCAACCGCCAGATCGGCCAGCGCCTCTACCTCGCCGAGAAGACCGTCAAGAACCACATCTCCCGGCTGCTCGCCAAGCTCGGCGTCGAGCGCCGGGTCCAGGCCGCCGTGATGGCCTCCCAGACCCTGGCCGCCCAGGACCAGACCGCCAACCGGCTCATCCGCTGATCACCGCGACCCGCCCGGCGGGCCGGCCCGGCCACCGCCGACGCCACGGCCGACGACCCGGCGATCACCGGCCCCCGGCTACTGCGCCCGGATGCGGCGGCCGGTCGCCGTGGCCGGGGTGATCCGGATCCACGTCTCCCGGCGGCCGCCCGCCCACGGCGCGCCCACCGCGGCCTCGTCCAGCCGCTGCCGGTCGGCCGGATCCTCCACCTGCTCGGCCCTGCCGCTGATCAGGACGCTCCAGCCCTCACCGCGGTGCTCGTCCAGGTGGTCCACCTCGAACGCCACCTCGGTCCCCGTCGCGACGGCCGCCGGGCCGTCCTCGGAGGTGCGGTAGGCGACGGCCGTGCCGTCCACCGTGTAGTTGACCGGCAGGACGAGCGGGGTCGGGTCCGCGGAGATCGCGACCCGCCCGACCCCGTGGGTGCCGAGCCGGTCCCAGCACTCCTGCTCGGTGAGCCGGAGCAGGTACGGGTGCGCGCCCGCCGCCGCCCGGCCCGGCGGCGCGTCCTCGCGTCCCTCGACCAGCTCCTGGTAGGTCATGCCCAGCACCGCCGCCACCCGGACGAGCGCGGCGGGATCGAACCCACGGCCCACCGCCAGCAGGTGTTCGAGGTAGCGGGGTGACATCCCCGCCTGCGCGGCGGCCTCCTCGACCGTCAGCCCGCGCTGCTCACAGCGGGTGACGATCCGCCGGGACAGCTCGGCCGGGAGCTCCGCCCCGCCGCCGGGTGTTTCCTGGTTCTCGCGCATGTCGACCGCCCGTTCCTTCGGGGAGAACGCGGTCCGGTCCGTCCGCCGCGCTCTCCACGCCCGGTACCAGCATCGGCCACCCGCCCGAGGCCCACCACGGCTCCACCCCGGCCCCGCGCAGGAGGGCGGCGCCGGGCACCGCCCCCTACGCTGGTTCCTGTCAGCGGGCGAGCGGCGGAGGAACCGTGGGCGGCTCATCGGAGAACGAGTCCCGGATGCCCCAGCTGCGTCTGGACGACCTGCTCGACGAGCTCCAGGCCAGGCTGGACGCCGCCCGCGGCACCCGGGACCGGATCCACAGCCTCCTGGAGGCCGTGCTGGCCGTCGGCCGGGACCTGGAGCTGAACCAGGCCCTGCGGCACGTCGTCGAGGCCGCGGTGACGCTGGTGGACGCCGAGTACGGAGCGCTCGGGGTGATCGGCGACGACCGCTACCTGTCGCAGTTCGTCCCGGTCGGTGTCGGCGACGAGGAGATCAAGCGGATCGGCCCGCTGCCCTCCGGTCACGGCCTGCTCGGCGAGCTGATCCACCACCCGGCCCCGCTGCGGCTCACCGAGATCGCCGAGCACCCGTCCTCGTACGGGTTCCCGGCCCACCACCCGCCGATGCACACCTTCCTGGGGGTGCCGATCCGGGTGCGGGACAAGGTGTTCGGCAACCTGTACCTCACCGAGAAGCGCGGCGGCGCGGAGTTCGACGCCGAGGACGAGGCGGTGCTGTCCACCCTCGCGGTGGCGGCCGGGGTGGCGATCGAGAACGCCCGGCTCTACACCCAGGCCCGGCTGCACGAGCGGTGGCTCACGGCAGGTGCCGAGATCACCAGCAGCCTGCTGTCCGGCAGCGCGGAGCAGGAGGTGCTGGACCTGCTGGTCGACCGGGCGGCGGAGATCGCCCGCGCCGACCTCGCCGTGGTGGCCCTGCGCCTGCCCGACACCCAGGAGCTGGAGGTGCGGATCGCCGTGGGCCTGAAGGCCGAGGAGCACCGCGGGCTGGTGCTCCCGCTGGAGGGGTCGTTCGTGGGCGCGGCCGTCTGCGCGGGCGGCCTGGTGGTGAGCACGGACGTGCACGAGGACCCGCGGATCACCGTCGGGCCGCCGCGCTGGGAGGGGCTCGGGCCCGCCGTGGCCGTACCGATCGGCACCTCCGAGGGCGGGATCCGCGGGGTGCTGATGCTCGCCCGGGCGGCGGGCGCGCCGCTGTTCGAGGAGGACGAGTCGGGGCCGCTGCAGGGCTTCGCCGGGCAGGCGGCCGTGGCGATGGAGCTGGCCGAACGCCGCCGGGACTCCGAGCAGGTCGCCCTGCTGGAGGAGCGGGACCGGATCGCCCGCGACCTGCACGACCTGGCCATCCAGCGGTTGTTCGCCACCGGGATGACCCTCCAGGGGGCCACCCGGTTCATCGACCACCCGGGTGCCAACGAGCGCGTCCTGCGGGCGATCGACGACCTCGACGAGACCGCCAAGACCATCCGGTCCACCATCTTCGGCCTGCGGACCCGGGACACCGGACCGGCCGCCAGGGGCCTGCGCGCCAAGGTCGTGGAGGCGGTCGCCCGGGCCGCGGAGGTCCTCGGGTTCACCCCCGCCCTGCGGATGACCGGCCTGCTGGACACCACGGTGCCGCCGGCCGTCGCCGACGAGGCGATCGCCGTCCTCCAGGAGACCCTGTCCAACGTCGCCCGGCACGCCTCCGCCGGCTCCGCCGAGGTCTGGCTGGCCGCCGCGGACGGGGAGCTGGTCGTCACGGTGACCGACGACGGCGTCGGCCTCCCCGAGGGCGGACGGCGCAGCGGCCTGGCCAACCTCGCCGAACGGGCCACCGCCCTCGGCGGCGGCTTCGACGCCCGCGCGCTCCCCGCCGGCGGTACCGGGATCGTCTGGCGGGTGCCGCTGCCGGCCGCCTGAGGCGTCCGCCGCTCTCCGGCCGGTGTCGGAGGGCCGGTGCTCTCCGGCCGGTGTCGGAGGGCCCGGCTACGCTCCGGACATGTCCCAGACGGCCGGCCGGCTCCCCCTCGACATCGCCACCCCACCGCCGCCGCCCCCGGCGGTGCCCGGGCTGCGGTACCTCGCCGACTGGCTGGATCCGGCCGCCTGCGACGCGCTGCTCGCGGAGATCGACGCCGCGGCGTGGTCGGCCGAGCTGAAGCGGCGGGTGCAGCACTACGGCCACCGGTACGACTACGGGCGCCGCAGCCTGGCGTCCGACCGGCGGGACGCCGCGCCGCCGCTCCCGGGGTGGGCCCGGGAGACGGCCGCGCGGCTGGTGTCCGACGGCCTGATGGAGCGGGAGGCGGAGCAGGTGATCGTCAACGAGTACCTGCCCGGTCAGGGGATCAGCGCCCATGTGGACTGCCTGCCCTGCTTCGGTCCGGTGGTCGCCGCCCTCTCGCTGGGCTCCGGCTGCCTGATGGACTTCACCCACCCCGGGGACGGCGGCAAGGTGCCCGTGCCGCTCGCGCCGGGCGGCCTGCTGGTGATGGCCGGTGAGGCCCGTTCCGTCTGGCGCCACGCCATCGCGGCGCGCAGGAGCGATCCCGGACCGTCCGGCCGTGTCCCGCGCGGGCGGCGGGTGTCGGTGACGTTCCGCACCCTGCTGCCCGCCGAACGGTGATCCACGGCCGTCAGTCGATGACCTCCGCGCCCGTGAGCCGGGGAGTCGGCGCGCCCTCCGGGCCGTAGCCGAGGCGGATCAGCATCTGGACGTGTCCCGGGCCGTGCCGGGGGTCGCGGGCGGCCTCGCGCAGGTCGTGCCATTCCATGGCCTGGTGCAGCAGCGAGGCCCGGACCTGGTGCACGGTCGCCGTCAGCAGCACGTGCTGCAGGGCCAGTCCGGCGTGCAGCCAGTCGGCGGGGAGGTCGTGGTCGGTGCTGAGGACGGCGATGCACGGCTCGGCCTCGAAGGGGACGGGCGGTCGGTGGTCGGCCGGGCGCAGCGCGGAGAAGTCCCGGACGGGGAGGTGCCCGGCGAGGTCCTGCGGTCCGAGGGCGGACGGCGGGATGCCGAGCGGCGGCCCCTCGGGCTCCTGGAGCCAGTGCCGGCTCTCGCCGCGGTGGTCGGGGTCGACGGTGTTGCGGCGTTCCGCCTCGGCGGTGAGTTCGAGCAGCCGGGCGGTCTCCTCGGGCCCGGGGTGGGTCAGGACGGCGTCCTCGGCCCGCGCGGCCTCCGCCAGTTCGGCGAGGACGGTGGGCGGGACGGGCGGTCCGGTGAACGGCGTACGGACCGTGTGCCGGTGCCAGATCGCCTCGAACAGCCGCCCGGTGGTGGGGAGCTCGGCGTGGGAGAGCTGGTCCAGCTCGACGGCGGCCAGCAGGTCGGGTTCGGCGGGGTCGGGCAGCAGCCTGACCTCGGGGGCCCAGCCCATCCGGCGGGCGGCCGTGCGGATGTTGAGCACGGCGGCGCCGACGGACAGGTGCATCGCCCGGCCCTCGGGGTCGGTGACGTGCAGCGCGCGCTCCAGGACGGCGCGGACCTCCAGGGCGGAGGTCTCCGCACGCAACCGGAAGTGCCAGGGCTGGGTGTTGTGGATGGACGGTGCGGCGACCGCGGCCGAGACCAGCTTCTCCAGGGCGGCGGCGTCAAGGGCGAGCGTGCGCATGAGGGTCTCCGGAGGTGCCAGGGGGGTACGCGGTCGGGCCGCGGGTGGCGCGGAGGGCGTCCATCCGGGCGCGGTACTCGTCGACCTCGATCTCGCCCCGGGCCAGGCGTTCGGCGAGGAGCTGCTCGGGGTCCGGCCCGGACGGCGGGGCGGACGACGGAGGGGACGGCGGCCCGGGTGGGGCCGGCCGGGAGCCCGGGTCGCCGGGGGCGGCGCGGCCGAGGTGGCGGACCAGGACGACGATGCCGAGGATGATCAGGCCCCACAGCAGGACCATGCTCACGGTCATCAGGCCCAAGCCCCAGCCGCTCATTCCGTGATCGTTCCAGTACATCATCGCGAACTCCGGGGCCGTACCGGCGAGGGCTTCTGTCCTCACCTCCAGCCTGGTGCCCGCCGGGGTCCGGGCGCTTGGGCCGATCGGCACCCTCCGGTGGGCCGGCCGGGCGGGCCCACCGGCCGGGAGCCGCGGCCTCAGCCCGTGGCCGGCGGTCCGGGCCCGGGGCCTCCCTCGCGCAGGGCGCTCCAGGAGATCGGCCCGAGCAGGTCCGCGAGGTGCTGCAGGACGTCGAGGAAGAGGTCGTCGACGGCCAGCACGCCCACGACCCGGCCGTCCCGCAGGACCGGTAGCCGCCGCACCCCGGTGCGGCAGAAGGTCCGGTAGGCGGCGGACACGTCCTCGTCGGCGTCCAGCGTCACCACGGGCGCGGACATCAGACCGCCCACCGGTGTCTCCGGATCGGCGCCCCGGGCCAGGACCCGCACGGCCAGGTCGCGGTCGGTGAGCACGCCCCGCAGGCGGCCCCGGTCGACCACCAGGACGCAGCCCACCGCCTGCTCGGCCATCAGCCGGGCGGCCTCCCGGGCGGTGGTCACCGGGTCGGCGGTGACCGGCGGGGAGGTCATGAACTCGGCGACGCGCATCGCTCCGGCTCCTCCTCGTCCTCGCTCACGGGCCGCACCCGGGCCGGCGCGGCCGGGCGTCACCGGTCGGCGTGGTAGGCGCGGGGGTGTTCGACGGTCGGTTGGGTGTCGTCCTCGGTCCAGTCGAGGGTCTGGTGGACCGCCACCACGCCGTCCACCGCCCGGCAGAGCCGCTCGGCGACGGGGATCAGGCTGCGGCGCGGCAGCCGGCCGGCGAGGGTGACGACGCCGTCGTCGACGGTGACCCGGACGTCCCCGGGGGCCAGCCAGAGGGTCTGGCCCAGCACGTCGTGGAGGATCTCCTCGCGGATGGCGGCGTCGTGCCGCAGGAACACCTGGAGCAGGTCGCGGCGGCTGACGATGCCGACCAGGCGCCCGACCTCGTCCACCACGGGCAGGCGCTTCACGTTGTGCCGGTCCATCTGCCGGGCGGCCTCCGGGACCGACCAGCCGGCCCGGGCGGTGACGACCGGGGTCGTCATCAGGCCGCCGGCCGTCTCGGCCTCGGCGCGGGCCCGGTCGCGGGCGTCCAGCCACCGGCCCGGGGAGCGCCCCTCGGGGTCGGGCAGGACGGCCTCCTTGCGGATCAGGTCGGCCTCGGAGACCATCCCGACCGGCCGCCGCTGGTCGTCGACGACCGGGAGCGCCGTGATGTCGTTGCGGTGGAACAGCGCCGCGATCTCCTTGAACGGCGTGTCGGGGTGAGCGGTGACGACCTCCTGGGTCATCACGTCGTGGACGGTGCGGTGCTGCATGGTCCTCACTCCTCCGCGGACGGGGTCCTGCCCTCACTGTCCGCCCCGCCCGGGCGCCCGCACAGGGCCGTTCGGTCCTGGGGCCGGGGCCGAAGCGGTCCGGAACCGTCCGGGGCGGGCCCGGGCGCGCCGCGCGCGGGGGCGGCGGGCTCCGCACACTGGAGGAGGACCGAGGAGGCCAGGTGGACGCGGAGGACCCCGGCGCGCCGCGCCCGGACGCGGGAGCCCGGGACGCAAGGGCCCCGGACAGGAGCACCCCGGACGGCGGGGCGCCCAGGGTGGTCGACCCCTGGACGCTGCGCCACGAGGGCTGCGATCCGACCGGGGAGGGCCTGCGCGAGGCGCTGTTCGCCGTCGGCAACGGCTATCTGGTCACCCGCGGCGCCCATCCGGAGAGCCACGCGGACGGCGTCCACTACCCCGGCACCTACCTGGCCGGCTGCTACGACCGCGCCGCCTCCACGGTCGCGGGCCGGGTGGTCGAGCACGAGGACCTGGTCAACTGCCCCGACTGGCTGCCGCTGACCTTCCGCCCGCCCGGCGGGGACTGGTTCGCGGGCCCGCCGTCCGACCAGCGGGTCGACCTGGACCTGCGGCGGGGCGTGCTCACCCGCACCGCCCTGGTCGTCGACCCGGACGGCCGCCGGACCCACCTGGTGCAGCGCCGCATCGCCAGCCAGGCCCAGCCCCACCTGGTCGCCCTGGAGACCGTGCTCACCGCCGAGAACTGGTCCGGCCGGCTGGAGGTCCGCTCCGCCCTCGACGGCACCGTCACCAACGGCGGCGTGCCCCGCTACCGGGGACTGACCGGCCGCCACCTGGTCCCCGCCGGGCAGGGCGCGGACCCGGGCGGCCCGGTCTGGCTGGAGGTGGAGACCGCCTCCTCCCGGCAGCGCATCGCCCTCGCCGCCCGGACCCGGGCGCACGCCGCCGGCGTCCCGCTGCGGTGCGCCAGGGCCGCGGAGACCCGCGACGGGTGGGCGGCCGAGGTCCTCGCGCTCGACGTGGAGCGCGGCGAGCCGGTCACGGTGGAGAAGACCGTCGCCGTCCACACCTCCCGCGACCCGGCGATCGGCGCACCGCTGCGCGCCGCCCGCCGGCTCGTGACGGAGGCCGGCCCCTTCGAGGAACTGCTGGCCGACCACGCGCTGCGCTGGGAGGAGCTGTGGCGCCGGTGCCGGATCGACGCCGACCTCCCCGGCGCCGGCGCGCTCCACCTCGACCTGTTCCACCTCCTCCAGACGTACTCGGAGCACTCGACCGACCTGGACGTCGGCATCCCCGCCCGCGGGCTGCACGGGGAGGCGTACCGGGGCCACGTCTTCTGGGACGATCTGTTCGTCCTCCAGGTGCTGAACCCGCGCTTCCCGGAACTCACCCGGGCCGTCCTGCGGTACCGCCACCGCCGCCTCGACACCGCCCGGCAGGCCGCCCGCGCGGCCGGGCTGGCGGGCGCGATGTACCCGTGGCAGAGCGCGAGCGACGGCCGCGAGGAGGCCCCGCGCCTCCACCTCAACCCGCTGTCCGGGCGCTGGCTGCCCGACCACAGCCGCCTGCAGCACCACGTCGGGTCCGCCGTCGCCTACAACGTCTGGCAGTACTACCAGGCCACCGGCGACCTGGACTTCCTCGCCACGGCCGGCGCCGAGATGCTGCTGGAGATCGCCCGGTTCTGGTCGACCTCGGCGGTGTACGACCCGGCGCGGGAGCGCTACTCGATCCGCGGCGTCGTGGGCCCCGACGAGTACCACGAGGCCTACCCCTGGGCTGCGGCCCCCGGTCTGGACGACAACACGTACACCAACGTGACCGCCGCCTGGGTGCTCGACCGAGCACTGGAGACCGTGGACCTCCTGCCCGGCTACCGCCGCGACGAACTGATGGAACGCCTGGCCCTGGACCGCGCCGAGCTGGACCGCTGGCACGAGGTCGGCCGCCGCCTCCACGTCCCCTTCCACGACGGCGTGCCCAGCCAGTTCGACGGGTACGAGCGCCTGGCCGAGCTCGACTGGGAGGACTACCGGCGCCGCTACCCGAACCTCCAGCGGCTCGACCGGATCCTGGAGGCCGAGGGCGACACCGTCAACCGGTACAAGGCGTCCAAGCAGGCGGACGTCCTCATGCTCTGGTACCTCTTCTCCGCCCGCGAGGTGCGCGACCTGCTGCGCCGGCTCGGCTATCCGGCCGGGCACGAGCTGATGCGTCGGACGACCGGCTACTACCTGCGACGCACGATCCACGGCTCGACCCTCAGCTCCGTGGTGCACGCCTGGGTGCTGACCCGCACCGACCGGCGAGCCTCCTGGCGGCACTTCCGCGACTCCCTGGTGGCGGACCTCAGCGACAGCCAGAGGGGCACGACCGCCGAGGGCGTGCACCTCGGCGCCATGGCCGGCGCCGTCGACCTGCTGCAGCGCTGCTACACCGGCCTTGAGATCCGCGAGGACGCCCTGTGGCTGGACCCGCACCTGCCCTCGGCACTGGGCCGGCTGGAGATGGAGATCCGCTACCGGGGCCACTGGGGCCTGGTCGTCGCGATCGACCGCCGGACCGCCACGGTGACCCTCCGCGAGAGCCGGCAGGCGCCGGTGTCACTCCGCTTCCGGGGCGCCCTGACCACGATCCGGCCCGGGGAGAGCCACCGGTTCACCCTCTGAGTCGGTGTCGGACCCGGTGTCGGCGGTGTCGGCCGTTTCGGCCGTGTCGGCGGTGTCCTCGACGGCCCAGGTGAGCCGTTCGGTCAGGCGTACCAGCCCGTCGATGCGGGCGGTCTGCAGGCACAGGGCGGCGGCGTCGCTGTGGGTGCGGGTGCGGCCGGCCAGGGTGACGTGGCCGCGTTCGCACCGGACGTGCAGGGAGCCGGGCACCACCCCGGTGCCCGGGGTGAGGGCCAGGGCCAGCGCCTCGTCGCGGATCGCCTCGTCCTCGCGGCGCAGCGCGTCCAGCAGGTCGTGCGGGGAGAGCAGGCCGGTCAGGCGGCCCTTCCCGTCGACCACGGGCAGGTGGTGGAGGGCGTGCCGGTCGAGGACGGCCAGTGCCTGCGCGAGGTCCTGGTCCTCCGTCACGGTGATCGGCGGCGAGGTCATCAGGTGCCGGGCGAGGACCCGCGATCCTCCGGTCTCCGGATGGGCGTAGGCGGCGAGTAGGTCGGAGGCGGCGACCACTCCGGCCACCGTGCCGTCGGCCGCCACCACGGGCAGGACGCCGCGCCGGGAGGCGGTGAGGGCCGCGACCACGGTGGCGAAGTCGGTGTCCGGGGTGACGGCGACGGCCGGGCGGGTCATGCAGGCGGCGACCGTGGGGCGGGCCCGGGTGCCGGCGGGGACCGGGTCGGCGAAGGTGTCGGCGGTGCGGCCGTCGAGGATGCTGTGGTTCACGGCTGTCGGGCCTCCGGGGTGGTGGCGGGGGCGTGCGGCCGCCGCAGGTAGGGGTCGAAGGACGGCCGGGGTTCCAGGCGGATGCGGGCGTCCACGCACAGCAGCCCGTCGGGCCGGGCGATCAGCGGGTTGAGGTCGGCCTCGGCGAGCTGCGGCAGGTCGGCGGCCATCCGGGAGAGGCCGGCGAGGACCTGGCGCAGGCCCGGCAGGCCGGGCGGGGGGCTGCCGGAGCGGCCGGGCGGCAGGGGGGTTCCGGGCAGGTCGGTGAGCATGCCGGCGAGGTCGCGTTCGGTCAGCGGGACGAGGCGCGCGGAGCGGGCGTCCGGGTGGTCGGCGGCGGTTCCGCCGAGGCCGAGGACGACCAGCGGGCCGAAGACCGGGTCCTGGACCACCCCGGCGAGGAGTTCCAGGCCGGGGGCGGCCATCGGCTGCACCACGGCACCGGCCATCCGGGCGCCGGGCCGGTCGGCGAGCTCCCGGTAGGCCGCCCTGACCTGGGCGTCACCGCGCAGCCCGGTGCGGACCGCGTCCTGGGCCGGGCTGCGCGCCGACTCCGGCCGGTACGCCTTGAGGACGATGGCCCCGTCGTGGCCGAGCCGGCTCAGGGACTGCGCGGCCAGGACGGTCTCGTACTCGTCGACGGCCATGATGGAGGCGGACATCGGCAGGTTGTAGCAGTCGAGCAGGTCGGCGGTGGTCGACGGGTCGAGCCGGCCGCCCCGGGGGTGGTCGGCGAGGAAGGTGTCCACCAGGCGGCGGGCGGCGGCGGTGTCCACGGTGTCGGGTTCGGCGAGGGGGGAGGGCGGTTCGGCCAGCCAGCGGGCCCGCTCCCGGGCGTGGGCGAGGGCGTGGGCCGCGGCGTCCGGGTCGGTGTAGCTGGGCAGCAGTCCGCCGTCCGCGCAGGTCAGGTAGCAGATGGGGGCCTCCTGGCTGACGAGGACGGCGGCCAGCGGGATGGTCCGGCGGGCGGGGCCGTCGAGGAGCGCGCGGACCGGTTCCTCCGCCCGGCAGCTGGTGAGCGCGGTGGGGACGAGGCAGAGCAGCAGGGCGTCGACCGCGTCGCTGCGGGCGAGCAGGTCGATGGCGGCGCGGAGTTCCGCGGGGCCGACCTCCGCGGTGGTGTCCACCGGGTTGACCGCGCTCGCGCCGGCGGGCAGGACCTCCGCCAGTGCGGCGGCCAGGTCCGCCGGGAGGGTCGGCAGGGTCAGCCCGGCCTCGGCGCAGGCGTCGGCGGCCAGGATGCCGATGCCGCCGGCGTTGGAGAGCACGGCCACCGCCCCGCGTTCGGCGGGGAGCGGCTGTGCGTACAACAGGGCGGCGGTGTCGACGAGTTCGGCGACCGAGCGGGTGGCGGTGATACCGGTCTGCCGGAACAGCGCCTCGCGGGTGACGGTCGGGGTGGCCGCCGCGGCGGTGTGCGAGGCGGCGCCCCGCCGGCCCGCCGCCGAGCGGCCGGCGTCCACGGTGAGGACCGGCAGCGTCCGGCTGACCCGGCGGGCGGTGCTGGAGAACGCCCGGGGGCTGCCGAAGGACTCCACGTGCAGCAGCGCCAGGTCGGTACAGCCGTCGCTCTCCCACCACTGCAGCAGGTCGTTCCCGCTGACGTCGTACTTGTCGCCGAGCGAGACGAAGCTGGAGACGCCGATGCCCAGCCAGGCGAGCCGCTCCAGCAGGGCGATCCCCACCCCGCCGGACTGCACCGCCACGCCCGCGGTGCCGGGCAGCGGGACCACGCCGCCGAACTCGGCGTCCAGCCGCACGCCCGGGGCGGTCTGCGCGATGCCGAAGGAGTTCGGGCCGACCAGGCGCATGCCGTGGCGCCGGCAGGCGTACATCAACTCCCGTGCCTGGTCGGCGTCCAGGCGGGAGGCGAGGACCACCAGCGCCCGGACCCCCGCCGCGCCGCAGGCCCGGGCCACGCCCGGCACCACGGCGGGCGGCACGGCCAGCACCGCGAGTTCGGGTGTCCCCGGCAGCTCGGCGAGCCCCGGGTAGGCGATCTCGCCGCCGATCCGCCCGGCATACGGGTTGACCGCCCACAGCGCGCCGGTGAACCCGCCCTCGCGGATCTTCCGCAGGACGGTGTGCCCCACCGAGCCGGGCCGCCGGGAGGCACCCACCACGGCCACCGACCGCGGCCGCAGCAGGGCGGCCAGGCCGGCGAGGTCGGCGGTGCCGCCGCGCCGGTCCACGGCCTGAAGGGAGTGCTCGTCGCTCTCGTCCAGCGAGACGCGGACCCGGATCCCACCCCGCGCCAGGCGGCGGTGGACCGGCAGGCCCAGGTCGGAGAACGGCTTGTGGACGGTGCGGTTGCCGGTCAGGGTGTCCGCCTCGAAGGCCGTGACGCCCCGCTCGCGGGCGGCCTGCACCAGGCGCTCGACCAGCGGGGTGGCGACCCCGCGGTGGTGCCAGGCCTCCGCGACGGCGAGGGACAGCTCGGCGGTCCGTCCGTCCGCGGCGGTCAGCTCGCAGTCCGCCTCGCCGACCAGTTCCTCCCCCACCCAGGCGCCCAGCGCCAGCAGGTCCGGCCGCGTGCCGCCGCAGAGCCGGTCGGCGGCGGGCAGCGGATCCCGCCGGGTGGCGCCCAGGAACCGCAGGCGCCGGCCGGCCTCGGACATCCGGGCGGCCAGGAGATCGCGCACCGCGTCGCGGTCGGCCGGGACGAGGGCGCGGATCACGGCGGTGGTCCCGTCGGCGAGAAGCGCCTCGGCCTCGGCCGGCGGGTGGTGGATCGCGGACATCTGCGGCTCCCTCGGTCCGGCCCGCGCCGCACGGCTGCCGGCACGGGCTTCCCCCTCCACGGTCGCCCACTCCCCGTCGCGTTGCCAGGGCCGGTCGGCCCCGGCCGCTCCACCGTGGCCTGGTCCCGCCGATCGGGGCCCGGCGGACCGTGGGCGGGGCCCGACCGGCCCTGCCCTCGGCGGGGTGCCCCGCCCGAGGATGGAGACGGTCGGACACGGCCGGCCGCGACGGGATCGGAGGCGGTCATGTTCATGAGCGCGGGAAGCGGCGGCCGGGCCGCCCTCCACCCGGTCCGGCCCTCCGTCCAGCGGGCTGCCGACCGGCGCCCGCGGACGCCGCCCGGCAGCCGCCCGGCCGGGCCGGGCACCACCCTCCGGCCTGACACCGACGCCCGCGCGGCACCCGGTCGGGCCGCGACCGGAACGAGAGGCAGGCGAGCAGCCATGCAGGCAGTGATCGTGTACGAGAGCATGTACGGCAACACCCGGGAGGTCGCGGAGGCGATCGCCGAGGGTGTCCACGACGCCGCGCCGAACGCGGAGGTCCGGTGCGTCCCGGTCGCCGACGCGGGCGCGGACGTCACCCGCGGCGCCGACCTGCTGGTGGTCGGCGGACCGACCCACATGCACGGGATGTCCTCCGGACTGAGCCGCACCATGGCGCGGAAGTCCGGCGAGACCGAGGAGGAGGCCACCGGGCCGGGCCTGCGGTCCTGGTTCCACGGGCTCCCCGACACCGAACCCGGCACCCACGCCGCGGCCTTCGACACCCGGGCGGACTTCCGGATGAGCGGCGGCGCGGCCAACGGCATCGCCCACCGGCTGGCCCACCACCACTACGACGTGACGGTGGAACCCGAGGGCTTCATCATCGAGGACGCCGAGGGCCCCCTCCGCGCCGGCGAACTCGCCCGTGCCCGCACCTGGGGCGCGGGACTCGTCTGAACCTCGGCTCTGAACCTCGGCGCCACCGGACGGCGGCCCGGAGCCCCTAGGGCTCCGGGCCGCCGCCCGCTCTCCGTCCTAGCCTGCGCTCGCCTCCCCGTGCAGTTCGCGTCCGACCCCGTGGGCCCGGCGCCGGATGTGCTCGGGGTCGCGGAGGTCGCCGCCCTTGCACGATCCGTAGGACACGCCCCGGGCCGTCAGTCGGGGAGGCGGACGGCGAGGGCGGGGCGGATCCGGGCGGCGTGGCGGGCCGGGCCGAGGGCGGCCAGCAGGGAGGCGGCGACGGTGACGGCGGCGAGGGTGGCGATCGGTCCCCATTCGATCGGGAAGCCGCCGTTCAGTCCGGTGAAGGCCGAGCTCTTCTGGTACATCAGCCAGGTGGTGAGCACGCCGAGGACGCTGCCGAGGAGGGTTCCCTCCAGGGCGACGAAGCCGCTCTCCCAGAGGAAGGACCGCTCGACGGTCCGGGCCTGGCAGCCCAGGGCGCGCAGGACGCCGATGGTGCGGCGGCGTTCCCGGACGGCCCGGACCATGACCACGCCGAGTCCGGTGATGCCGATCAGCAGGCCGAGGGCGAGGAAGCCCTGCATCAGGCGGAAGAAGGCGGTGTTGGCGGCGAACAGCCGGTGGACGTCCGCGGCGATCGGGGTGGCGACCAGGCTGGCGGAGAGGTGGCCGCCCTGGAGCTGGGCGGCCAGGTCCTCCGGGGAGGTGCCGGGGGCGGTCCGGACCAGGGCGCTGGCGGTCTGCGCCTGCGGGCCGAACTGGGCGGCGACGGCCTGCTCGCCGAGGACGACGGGGTAGACGGTGGTGCTGCTGCCGTTGCCCGGGTAGAAGGCGAGTCCGCTGGTCAGCACGCCGGCGATGGTCTTGGTGGCGGCCCGTCCGGTGACCGGGTCGGTGAGGGTGAGGGTGTCGCCGGGGGCGTAGAACTTGCCGGCGGGTCCGCCGGTGTGGCCGAAGAAGGTGTCCACGACGACGTACTCGGGGTGGGTGGCGAGGGCGTTCCAGACGGCGGGGTCGTCCGGCAGGCCGGGCAGCCGGTCGCGGAAGGCGATGCCGGTGGCGGCGCCGTCGGGGACGCCGACGACGGCGGTCTCCAGGGGCTGGGTGGTGCGGTGGCCGGGGTCGGTGGCCTGCCCGCGGGCGTTGAGCAGCGGGGCGACGGCGGCCGCCCGGCCGGCGAGCGGGCCGGAGCGCAGGTCGTCGAGCGGGCTCGTCCCGGCGGCCGGGTTGTAGTCCACCCGCAGGGTGTAGCCGGCGGTGGCGTCGGCGGCGGCGCGGTCGATGCTGGCGTTCATGATCCCGGAGATCTCGGTGAGCAGGACCAGGACGAGGACGATCAGGGTGTACATCACCATGGTCGAGCCGGTGCGGAAGCGTTTGGCCAGCGGGTAGGCGGTGGCCAGGCGGGCGGCGAGTCCCTGCTGGGTGGGGCGGTCGATCAGGCGGCGCAGCGGCCGCAGCAGGACGTGCTGGTTCTCGCTGACCAGGACCACGGCGGAGAAGGCGGCGAGGCTGCCGAGGATGACGTACACGGCCATGGACGGGGTGTCGAACACGTTCGGGCGGACGACGCTGGCGGTCAGCGTCCAGAGCAGGACGAGTCCGGCGGCGAGGCTGTCGGCGGCGCGGCGCGGCATCACCCGCCGGGCGGCGGGCACCGCGAGGGCGACGGCGAGGGCGGGCAGCAGGTAGGTCTGTTCGGCCTGGCTGCGGGCGAGGGCCGGCACGGCGGCCAGGGCGCACAGGACGCTGAGGGCGGTGGAGACGGCGAGCAGCCGGCGCCTGGGCCGGTGGCCCGGTTCGGCGGGGAGGTCGCGGATGGCGGCGATGACGTTGAAGCGGCTGATCCGGGCGCTGGTGGCGGCGATCGCGGCGAGGGCGATGACCAGGCCCAGGGCGGCGCCGTTGAGCAGACTGGTCGGGGTGACGGCGAAGGCGATGTCCAGGCCGCTGCCGTCCACCGACCAGCTGCGGAAGATCTGGGCGGCGACCACGGCGACGCCCCAGCCGACGGCGACGCCGATGGCCACCCCGGGCAGGGTGCCGGCGAGGGCGTAGGCGGCGCCCTCCAGGCTGAACGAGCCGACCAGGCGGGAGCGCTTGAGGCCGACGGCGCGGAGCATGCCGAGCTGGGCCTTCCGTTCCTCGGCGAGCATCACGAAGATGTTCACCAGCAGCAGGGCGCCGGCGATGATGCTGAAGCTGCCGATCATCAGGAACAGGGCGCCGAGGGCGTCCCCGGTCTGCCGGGCCTGCGTGAGCACGGTGTGCTTGGGGGTGTCGACGGCGGCGCGGGCGGCGTCCGGGCCGAGGGCGGTGCGGATCCGCTCGGTGACCCGGTCGGTGAGGTTCTCGCCGGACTCGACGCCGCCGCGGTTGGACACCAGGGTGATCGAGCGGGCCTGGCCGCCGGTGGCGGCGCCGGCCGCGTCGAGGGCGCCGGGCGGCAGGAAGGCGTTGCGGTTGACCCGGCCGCCGAGGCCGCTCCCGGCCAGCCCCTGCTGGGGGACGACCCGCTCCACCGTGTAGGCGAACGGCTGCCCGTACAGGTAGAGGGTGATCGGCTGTCCGGGGCCGGTCCTCAGGGCGCGGGCGAGGGGCTCGTTGAGGACCACCCGGCCGGGCGGCGGCGCGGGGCCGTCCAGGCCGGTGGCGCCGGCGCCGGAGCCGAACCGGGCGGCGGCGTCGAGGTCGGTCTGCCAGGCGAGCACCCGGGGTTCGGCGACCGGCTGCGCGGTGTGGGTGTTGGCGGCGGCTGCCTGGGTGACCTGGGCGGTGAGCAGGCCGTCCACGTCGGGGTCGGCGGCGAGCGGGGCCAGCCGGTCGGCGACGGACCGGCCGGCCGCCGGGTCGGTGCTGACGACCCGTTCGTCCACCGGGCCGAGGGTGCGGTATGCCTCCTGGCGGACCGAGGAGCCGAGGGTGTCCCCCACCACGAGGGCGCCGACGATGATCGCGGTGCCGAGGACGGAGCCGGTGATCACCAGGGCGGCCTCGGTCCGTCGCCGGGCGAGCTGACGGCCCGCGAGCCGGCGGACCACCGGCTGCCGGACGGCGATCGCCAGCAGGGCCACCAGGGCGACGGCGAGGAGGCCGAGCAGCGGGAGGAGGAGGCCGGGGTACACGGGTCAGCCCGCCGGTTGGAGGGCGGCCCGCCGGGTGTCGGAGACCAGGCGGCCGTCGCGCATCCGGATCAGCCGGGGCAGGCGGGCGCCGATGGCCTCGTCGTGGGTGACCAGGACGATGGTCTGCCCCTCGTCGCGGTTGAGGGTGTGCAGCAGGTCCATCACCTGGCCGGCCATGGTGCTGTCGAGGTTGCCGGTGGGTTCGTCGGCCCAGACCACGGCGGGCCGGGCGACCAGGGCCCGGGCGATGGTGACGCGCTGCTGCTCGCCGCCGGAGAGTTCGCTGGGCCGGTGGGCGACCCGGTCACCGAGGCCGACCCGGTCCAGCATCGCGGTGGCCCGGGCCCGGGCCTCGCCCGGCGGGGTGCCGGTGAGCAGCAGCGGGAGTTCGACGTTCTCGGCGGCGGAGAAGACCGGGATGAGGTTGAAGGCCTGGAAGACGAAGCCCATGGCGCGGGCGCGGTGCTCGGTGCGTTCGGCGTCGGACATGGCGAACAGGTCCCGGCCGTCCACCTCGACCCGGCCGGCGTCGATGTCGTCGAGCCCGGAGAGGCAGTTGAGCAGGGTGGTCTTGCCGGAGCCGGACGGTCCCATCACGCCGACCAGTTCGCCGGGGAGCACGGTCAGGTCGAGGTCGCGCAGGGCGGTGACCTCGACGCTGCCGGTCCGGTAGACCTTGCGGACGCCGGTGGCGGCGAGGAGGGGGCGCTGTCTGTCCGGTGCCGGGGGGTTCACGGCCCCTCCTCGGTCGCGCCGGCGGAGGCCGCGAGCGGGCGTCCGGCGGGTACCGGCCGGTGCGGCGGGTCGAGCCGGCGGGCGCGTTCGTTCATCCGGTCGACCACGGAGACCACACCGTCCACCGCCCGGCACAGCCGCAGGACGACCTTGGCCAGGTACGGGGGTTCGAGGATGCCGCTGAGGGTGACCACCCCCTGGTCGACCTCGACGCCCACGGCGGCCGGGCTGACGCCCGCGGTCCGGCCGAGGACGTCCTCGACGATCTCGGTACGGATCTCCCGGTCGCCGCGCAGGAAGACGCGCAGCAGGTCGCTGCGGCTGACCATGCCGGTCAGGTGGCCCGAACCGTCCACCACCGGCAGGTGCTTGAGGTGGTGGCGGCCCATCAGGCGGGCGGCCTCCACCACGCTGGCCTCCGGGGTGGTGCACACCGCGGGGCTGGTCATCAGCCCGCGGGCGGTGGCGGCGTCGGCCGCCGCCGCCGGCGGCGGGGGCGACAGGCGGCTGGGGTCCTCCTGAGCCGCCTGGACGCGCAGCAGGTCGGCCTCCGAGACGACGCCGAGCGGCCGCTCGTCCGGGTCGACGACGGGCACCGCGCTGATGTCGTACTCGTGGAGCAGGGTGGCGATCTCGCGGAACCCGGTGCCGGGCGCCACCCGGACCACGTCGCGGGTCATCACCTGGTACACGGTGCGGTGCGTCATGACACGACCTCCTCGTAGCCCGTCAGGTCCGGGACCGGGTCCGGCCGGTCGGCGGGCATCTCCTCCACCCCTGGGGGTCTCGCTCTCGGCGCCGGGCGCGGACTCGCGGCCACCCCCGGGCCCGTCTCCAGCCTCCGCCGTCGCGAGGCGCGGGCCGAGGGGCGTGCGGCCCCGGTTCCAGGTCCGTCCGCACGGGCCCGGGGCGGGCGGTCCGGCCACCGCCGGTGGGTCGTTCGGCCCTGTCGCCGCGCCGGTGCCGGGGTTCGGCCGCCGGGTACCGCCGTCGGGTTCCGCCGAAGGGACCCGGGACCATCGGCCCGCGCCGGTGCACCCCTCGGCCCCAGCGCAGGCCCGGGCCGGGGCGGTGGGATGGAGGGGTAGCGCGGGACCGGCGGACGTCCGTCCCCGGCCGGGCCGCACGGCGGTGCGGACCGGCCCCGCCGTCACCCAGGGAAGGGCGGGAGCACCATGAGAGCCGCGGTCGTCCACGACTTCGCCGAACCACTCGCCGTCGAGGAACGCCCGGTCCCGACGCCCGCGCCCCACCAGGTGAGGGTCAGGATCGAGACCTCCGGGCTCTGCCACACCGACATCCACGCCGCCCGCGGCGACTGGCCAGTCCGGCCGCGCCTGCCGTTCGTCCCCGGCCACGAGGGCGTGGGGATCGTCGAGGCGGTCGGCGACCGGGTCCGCGACGTCCGGGTCGGCGAGCGGGTCGCCGTGGCCTGGCTGGCGGAGGCCTGCGGGCGGTGCGACCAGTGCGTCTCCGGCTGGGAGACGCTCTGCCTGCGGCAGCGCAACAGCGGCTACTCGGTGGACGGCTGCCACGCCGAGTACGTGCTCGCCCACGGCGACTACGTCGTCCCCGTCCCCGACGGGATCGACCCGCTGGACGCCGCTCCCCTCACCTGTGCCGGCGTCACCACCTACAAGGCCCTCAAGGTGTCCGGCGCCCGCCCCGGTACCCGGGTGCTGGTCTCGGGCATCGGGGGCCTCGGTCACCTCGCCCTCCAGTACGCGCGGATCCACGGCGCCGAGACCGTCGCCGTCGACGTCACCGACCACAAGCTGGCGCTCGCCCGCGAACTCGGCGCCGACCACGTGATCGACGCCCGGACCCAGGACGTCGCCGCCGAGGTCCACCGGATGGGCGGCGCGGACGCCGCGATCGCCCTCGCCGTCAGCAACGAGTCCTTCCGCGCCGCCTACGACGCGCTGCGCCGCGGCGGCACGCTGGTCCTGGTCGCCCTGCCCGCCGAAGGCACGCTGGAGCTGCCGGTCTTCGAGACGGTGCTGAACGGCACGAAGGTGATCGGTTCCATCGTCGGCACCCGTCAGGACCTCGCCGAGGTGTTCGCGCTGCACGCCCTCGGTCGCACCCGGGTGGTCCGCGCGCCCCGCCGTCTGGAGGAGGTCAACGCCTGCATGGCCGAGGTCCTGGACGGCAAGGTCGCCGCCCGCCTCGTGTTCGACCTGCGCCACTGAGGACCAGCCGGTCCTCGCCACGAGAGAACGGGAAGGGAACGAGATGAACGGGACGACGGCACGGCGGCGGATCGTGGTGGGGGTCGACGGATCGGCCTCCTCCCGCGCCGCCCTGCGGTGGGCCCTGCGGCAGGCCGGTCTGGTCGGCGCCACCGTGGAGGCGGTGATCGCCTGGGAGTACCCGGCGGTCTACGGCTGGGGCATGACCATGGTCGACGTGGACGCCGCCGCCTACGCCGGCAAGGCCCTCGCCGAGGCGGTCGCACAGGAGACCGGCCCGGACGGCGCGGTCGAGGTGCGCGAACGGGTGGAGTGCGGCAACCCCGCCCAGGTCCTCCTGAAGGCCGCCGAGGGCGCCGAACTGCTGGTCCTCGGCAACCGCGGCCACGGCGGCTTCGCCGGAGCGCTGCTCGGCTCGGTCGGCCAGCACTGCGTCCAGCACGCCCCCTGCCCGGTGCTGGTGGTCCGCGGTACGGAGCCCTGACAGCCGCTCAGCGCCGGGCGGCGGTGACCCTGCGCAGCCCGTACACGGCGGCGCCCACCGCGAGCACCACCGCGCCCCACAGCACCGAGGACGCCGGCAGGGCGAGGGCCAGCGCCAGGCAGCCCGCCGCGCCGACCACCGGCACGGCAAGCGGCGGGCGGCCCTCCCCCGGCGTCAGGGTCCAGGCGGAGGCGTTGGCGACGGCGTAGTAGGCGAGCACCCCGAACGAGGAGAACCCGATCGCCCCGCGCACGTCCGTGGTGGCCGCGAGGACCGCGACCACGGCGCCGACCAGCAGCTCCGCCCGGTGCGGTACGCCGAACCGCGGGTGGACGGCGGCGAGCGGGTGCGGCAGGTGCCGGTCCCGGGCCATCGCCAGCGTGGTGCGCGAGACGCCGAGGATCAGGGCCAGCAGCGAGCCGAGCGAGGCCACCGCCGCCCCGGCCCGTACCACCGGCACCAGGCTCGGCGCGCCCGCGGCCCGTACCGCCTCGGCCAGCGGCGCCGCGCTGTGGGCCAGCCGGTCCGGGCCGAGCACGGCGAGGACGGCGAGCGCCACGGCCGCGTACACCACCAGGGTGATGCCGAGCGCGAGGGAGATCGCCCGGGGGATGGTGCGCCGCGGCTCGCGGACCTCCTCGCCGAGGGTGGCGATCCTCGCGTAGCCGGCGAACGCGAAGAACAACAGGCCGGCCGCCCGGAGGACGCCGTGGAACCCGGCGTCCGCGCCGACCGCGAGGTGGCCGGCCTCGGCGGCCGAGCCGGTCAGGCAGGCGGTGACCACGGCGGCGAGCACGGCGAGCACCACGGCGACGATCACCCGGGTCAGCCAGGCGGCCTTCTGCACCCCGGCGTAGTTCACCGCCGTCAGCGCCACCACCACCGCGACCGCCACGGCGTGCGCCTGCTCCGGCCAGAGGTAGGAGCCGGCGGTCAGCGCCATCGCCGCGCAGGAGGCGGTCTTGCCGACCACGAACCCCCACCCGGCCAGGTACCCCCAGAACTCCCCGAGCCGCTCCCGCCCGTAGACGTAGGTGCCGCCCGACCGCGGGTAGCGGGCGGCCAGCCGGGCGGAGGAGGTGGCGTTGCAGTACGCCACCACGGCCGCCAGCGCCAGACCGGGCAGCAGCCCCGATCCGGCGGCGGCCGCGGCCGGGGCGAGCGCCGCGAAGACACCGGCGCCGATCATCGACCCGAGCCCGATCACCACCGCGTCGAACAGGCCCAGATGCCGCCGGAGCTCCCCGGCGTCGGCCGAAGGCGGCGTTGTGTTCATGGGTCCGGGCCCTCCCCTGTCCGTTCCGAGTGCCGGCGCACGATACCAAGGCGAGTCGTCGCCCGGGTGTCCCGGCCATGACCCGCCCGGCTCAGACGTCGGGGTCGGACCGCCCGTCGCCGCGGTGACCGACCCGGCCGCGTCCCGGCTCGTCCGGCGCGGCGGTCGCCTCGCGCAGCCCGGGCACGGCCGCGGCCGCGGCCTCGTACCAGGCGCCGTAGCGGTCGGACAGGAGGACGGCCGACAGGCCGTGCAGCAGCACGCTCAGCCCCACCGTGGCGGCCACGACGGCACCGATCAGCCCCACGCCTTCGACCTGCTCCTCCACCACCAGCAGGCCGAAGACGATGGACGCCAGGCCGCGGGGACCGAACCAGCCGATGTAGGCGACGGTGCGCGGCCGGAACCCGCTGCGGACCAGGGAGAGGGCGACCGGGACCATCCGGACCACGGTCAGGCTGAGGACGGCGTAGCCGGCGATCCGCCAGGTGAGGTGCTCCAGGGTCGGTCCGAGCAGCACGGCCCCGAAGACGAGGAAGCTCAGCGCCGCCAGCAGTCCGCCGAGGTACTCGGCGAACTCGGCGGACTCGGCCGTCCGGTCGTCCGTCGCCTCCTCCGCGCCGGGCCGGGTGCGCAGGCCGAGGGCGAAGGCGAACCCGGCGACCCAGGCGGCGATGAACCCGCTCCCGTCGGTGCCCGCCGCCAGCCCGTACGCGACGGCGGCCGTGGCCGGCACGAAGACCTGGCGCCAGGGACGGGAGGCCCATCCGCTGGCCCAGGACCGGTCCAGCAGCCGCCCGCCGGCCCAGCCGACGGCCAGGCCGAGGACCGTGCTGAGCACGAGGGTCCGCCACAGGACGCCGTGCACACCCTCCTGAGAGGTGACCGTGCCGGGCAGCGCGGCCAGGAAGAGGACGAAGAACGGCAGCACCAGGCCGTCGTTCAGGCCGCTCTCGACGTTGAGGCCCTTGCGGACGACGCCGGGGACCCGCGGGTTGAACACGGCGTCCTTGCCGAGCGCGGCGTCGGTGGGCGCCAGGACGGCGGCCAGCAGGGCGAGCTCCCAGGCCGACAGGCCCGGGAGCAGCGGCCAGGCCAGCAGCCATCCGGCTCCCACGGTCAGCGGGAGCCCGATCGCCAGCAGCCGGAGCGGGAGGAAGCCGCCGATCCTCAGGTCCCGGCGCCGGATCGTCATCGCGTCGGTGAACAGCACCAGCGTGAGCGCCGCCTCGACCAGGGTCAGCACCGGTCCGGCGTCGTGGGCCAGGTCCAGGAGCCCGAGTCCCGCCGGGCCCAGGAGGATCCCGCAGCCGACGAAGACCATGGGGGAGGAGACGGGGGTGGTGGAGAGCCGCCGGGACACCAGGGCGTACCCCGCGATCACCGCGGCGACCGTGACCCCGGTCCAGGCGTGGCCCCCGCTCATGCCGCGTCCGCCGGTGGCGGAGGACCGGGCGTCCTGGTGCGGCTCAGGGCGCGTCCCGCTTCCGGACGCGGCGCAGCCTCGCCGAGACGGCGGGCAGGGGCGTTCCCCGCTGCTGCCAGACGGTGCCCGTCACCGCGCCGAGGATGATGACCACGCCCAGGGCGATCAGCCAGGACATCAGGGCGAAGACCACGCCGATCGGACCGTACTCCCGCGCGTTCGACGTGATCATGCCCGAGGCGGTGAAGGAGAAGACCACGGCCATGCCGACGTAGTACACGCTGGTGGCCCAGGCGCACGGGAGCAGGTTCCGCCACGGGACCCGGCGGCCCAGCAGGATCCGCATCATCAGCCACCAGAAGGCGGCGACCGCGACCACCGCGACCGTTCCGAGCAGGACCGGGCCGCCCAGGTGGTGCAGCGCCCGGGACGCCCAGCCGGCCAGCAGCATCCCGCCGATCATGACGGCCAGCGCGGTCACCAGGCGGAGGATGTTCCGGCGCGGTCGGCCGGAGAGTCCGAAGACCCGGTGGTAGAGCTCCTGCAGCGCGGCGACCCCGGCGATGCCACCGACCACGAAGAAGACCGACGACGCGCCGCCGACCGCGCTGCTCGTCGTCGCGGCCGGCGCGATCAGACCGCTGACGTCGGACGCGGCCTCCTGGTTCAGGCCCATCCGCCGGACCATGCCCTCCATCGCCGTGCGGCCGGCCAGCGCGTTGGCCACGAGCATGAACGGGACGAAGCAGAGCAGCAGGGTCCCGGCGAAGACCATGCCCTGGTTGGCGAAGTCGACCGCCTGCAGCCGGTTCCACAGTGCCTCCGCCCACGAATCCGCGTACCGCCGTCGGCCCGACTCGACCAGCCGGCGCAGCTTCCGCACGGAAGAGCCTCCCTCGAACCCGGTCCGCGCGGCGCCGGGCGACGCACCCGCGCTCCTGACGTGCCGTCGTCCAGCATCCCCCGGCCGGGGGCCGCGCCCCACGCGACCAGGCTGCGGGCCGGGGCGAATCCCCCGGACAGCCCAGATGGCGGCCGCCCGTCCCCGGGCCGCACCGGTGCGCCGAGACGTCGTCCTAGACTGCCGACATGGCATGCCGCATCAGTGAGTTGGTCCTCGACGCCGCCGATCCCGAGCGGCTCGCGGCCTTCTGGAGCGAGGTCCTCGGCTATGTCGAGCTGGAGCGGGAGGAGGACGGCAGCATCGCGATCGGTCCGGCCGACGCCGGTTTCGGCGGCCCGCAGCCCACGCTGGTCATCAGTCCCACCGGCGACCCGCGGCCCGCGAAGCTCCGGCTGCACATCGACGTGAGCGCCACCGACCGCGACCAGGACGCCGAGCTGGAGCGGCTGCTCGCCCTCGGCGCCCGGCACGCCGACGTGGGCCAGACCGGCGAGGAGAGCTGGTACGTCCTGGCCGACCCGGAGGGCAACGAGTTCTGCCTGCTGCGCGCCCGGATCCGCCCGGCCTGACGCCCCGTCTGCCCCATGCTCCGTGATCCGGAGGTCAGCTCCGCACGAGGCCGGTGGCCTCCCTCACGTGGTCCAGGCTCGGTTCGGCGAGCAGGTCGTGGAGTTCGGTGAACACGCTCCGGGCCTCGATGGCGTTCCAGTCGGCGGGCAGCAGCTCGGCGGGCAGGCCCGGGTCGAGGTAGGGCAGGCGGCGCCACTGGGTGAGCATCGGGACGTAGTCGCGGAAGGCCAGCACGGGGTCGATCCCGGGCTGTGGCCGCAGCTCCTCGGCGACCGGCTGCCACTCGGCGGTGAACGCGGCGTACTGGGCCTCGATCGCCGGGAAGTCCCACCAGGAGCTGACCGCCTCGCTCAGCTCGGCGAAGCCGGCGTAGTCGGAGGTGAACAGGTGGACGTAGGAGCTCAGTCGGAGCCGCTCCAGCATCCGGCGGGCGTCGGGGAGCAGCCGGGCGGGGGCGAGCCAGACGCCGGGGGCGGCGTTGCCGAAGCCGAGCCAGGTCAGGCGGGAGCGGAGCTGGTGGCGGTGGGCGCGCTCGGACTCGGGGACGGAGAAGACGGCGACGACCCAGCCGTCCTCCAGCCGGGCGGGGGCGAGGCTGCCGAAGATCCGCCGGTCGCCCTCGTCGAAGACCGGGCCCATCGCGGGGCCGAGCCGGTAGCCGGTGCCGTCGCGGCGTTCCTGGAGCAGGGTGCCGGACTTCTTCAGCCGGGAGATGGCGGAGCGTACGGCCGGGCCGTCCACGTCCAGTTCGGCCATGAGCGCGATGAGGTCGGCGATGGAGATCCAGCCGCCGAGGCGCCGGACGAACTCGCCGTAGATCGTGTTGATCAGGGAGCCGGGCCGGGTCGCGCTCTCCGCCATGGTCGCCTACCTCCTCGCTGACCGATGATCATACCGGGCGGGTTCGCGGCTCCCGGTCGGCCTCCGACGGCCCTACGGGACACCGGACCGGACCTCCGCCGGGGTTCACACCCCGCCGAGCGGCGCCTCGGCGTACGCGCCGGAGAGCAGGTGCCCGGCGCCGGGCGCGACGGCGGGCAGGCCGAGGGCGCGGAGCATCTGGTGGGCGGTGCAGACGGCGGCGGAGACGACGGGCTTGCCGAGCAGTTGCTGGGCGTCCTCGATCGCGGACAGCGAGGGCAGCTGGACGCAGGCGGAGAGCACCACGGCGTCGGCGTCGGTGTGGGCGAGGGCCTGGGCGATGGCGGGCAGCCGGGCCGGGTCGTGGGCGGCCACGTCGAGGTTGCCGGGGATCTCCAGCGAGGTGTGGTCGAGCACCTCGATGCCCTCGTGGGTGAGGTAGTCGACCACGGTGCAGGTCAGCGGCTTCAGGTAGGGGGCGACCAGGGCGATCCTCCGGGCACCGAGGGTGCGCAGCCCGGCCACCAGGGCGCCGGCGCTGGTGACCACGGGGGCGGGGGCGCCGTTGCGGGCGGTCAGGTCGCGCAGCCGGTCCTCGGAGACGCGGTGGTACCCGAGGCCCATGGCCATGATGGCGACCAGGCAGGCGTAGCCGAGGACGTCGACGTGGGCGTCGGAGAGCTCGACGGCGCAGCGGTCGGAGTCGGCGTCCATGGCCTTGAGCTGCTCGGCGGTGACGTGGGTCATCCGCATCCGGCTGGAGTGGAAGGTGAAGCGCTCGGGGGCGATCGTCTCGCGGGCCCGGAGGATGGCGGGGACCTCGGTCTCCATGGTGACGTTCGAGCTGGGGACGATCTGGCCGATCCGGTAGGTGCGCGGGGTCACGGGCGTACTCCTGGCGGAGGTCGGGTTCGGTGGCGGCGAAGGGTCGGTGACGGCGAGGTTCGGTGACGGCGAGGTTCGGCGGCGGCGAAGGGGTGGGACCGGGTCCGGCGGGGCCCGGTCCCGCGGGGCCTCAGCGGGCGTCGACGACGGGGTTGGCGAGGGTGCCGATGTGCTGGATGGTGGCCTCGACCAGGTCGCCGGGCTGGAGGAACTGCGGGGGCACCATGCCCGCGCCGACGCCGGAGGGCGAGCCGGTGGCGATGACGTCGCCGGGCTCCAGGGTGACACCGGAGGAGATGTCGGCGATCAGGCGCGGGATCCGGAACAGCATGTAACGGGTGTTGGAGTCCTGCTTGGTCTCGCCGTTGACGGCGAGGCTCAGGTCCAGGTCGTGCGGGTCGGCGATCTCGTCGGCGGTGACCACGGCCGGGCCGAAGGGGGCGTAGGAGTCCTGGCCCTTGGAGAAGAACCACTGGCCGGAACGGCGCTGGTCGCGGGCGCTGACGTCGTTGACGATGCTGTAGCCGAAGACGTGCTGCCAGGCGTCCTCCTCCCTCACCCGGAACGCGGGGCGGCCGATGACCACGGCGAGTTCGCACTCCCAGTCGAGCTGCTTGGTCAGGTCGGCGTTGTGCAGGATCGGCTGGCCGGGTCCGGTGACGGCGGTGGCGGGCTTGGAGAAGAGCACGGGCCGGTCGGGCACCTCGCGGTCGGTGTCCAGGCTGCGGTGGGACTCGGCGACGTGCTCCACGTAGTTGAGGCCGACGCCGATGATCTTCCCGGGGCGGAACGGGGTGCGCAGCGAGACCTCGGCGAGGGCGTGGACGGCGCCGCTCGGCCGGCCGGACTCGGCCCGTCCGAGCAGGTCGCGCACCGCGTCGACGGCTCCTTCGCCGGCGCGGATCAGGCCGAGCAGGTCGGTGGGCAGGTCGCTCCCGGCGGCGCCGGCCAGGGCGGCGAGGTCGGCCACCCGCTCGCCGAGCTGGGCACCCAGCCGGGGGGTGGCGTCGTCCAGGGTGAAGGTGACCAGGCGCATTCGGGGGGCTCCTTGGGAGGGGGCGCGGGAAGTCGTCGGGGGAAGGGAGACGGGCTGCGGGCTACTGGCCGTCCTGCACGACCGGCTGGTGGCCGCCGTTGTCGGTGTAGGCCTCCTCCCGGTGGAGGGCGAGCGAGCGCATCACCGGGAAGTCGTTGAAGGAGAACAGGCAGGCGTCCTCGGACGGGTCGAGGTTCACGTGCTCGTGCCAGGCCCAGGAGGGGACGCAGAACACGTCGCCCTTGGTCCAGTCGAAGCGGCGGCCGGCGATCACCGAGTACCCGTGGCCCCTGGCGGCCGTGTAGACCACCGAGCCGGTGTGGCGGTGGGCCCGGGTGGCCTGGCCGGGCCGCAGCAGTTGCAGGTGGGCGCTCATGGTGGGCATCACCGATCCGCCGGTGACGGGGTTGGTGTACTCCATGATCACGCCGTCGTACGGGGATCCCTCGGCGGCCCGGGCGAGGTCGAGCAGGGCGTGGTAGCTGGGCTCCCAGGGCCAGGCCAGCAGCGGGGAGTAGGGGCGGGTCCACCTCTCGGTGCCGTACGGGAGCAGGTTGCCGCCGTGGCGGAGCACGGAGGAGTTGACCACCGCTCCGGGCGCCTGGTGCAGCTCGGGGTGGACCTCGTAGAAGTTGGCGTCGAGGGTGTTGACCAGGGGGATGTCCAGGCCGTCCTGCCAGATGACGGGGGCGTCCTCGGACTCGTTTCCGTGCTCGTGCCAGGTGCCGTTGGGGGTGACGGCGAAGTCGCCGGGGCCGACCTTGAGCTTCTCGCCGTCGACGATCGTCCAGGCGCCGGTGCCCTCGTGGACGAAGCGCAGGGCGGCGGCGGCGTGGCGGTGAGCGGTCATGGACTCGCCGGGTCCCATGATCTGCAGGCCGGTGTAGAGCAGGCCGACGGCGGCGCTGAGTTCGCGGCGGCCGGGGTTCACCAGCATGACCACGCGGCGGCCGGCGTCGTCGGCCCTGACCAGCGGCAGGGCCTTGGCGACCAGCGGGCGCAGCTCCTCGTAGCGCCAGAGCACGGGGACGGACCGGGGCTGCGGGTACCAGGGCTCGATGTCGTTGGCGACGGTCCACAGGGCGCCGGCGTCGAGCTTGGCCAACTCCTCGTAGTAGGCGATCAGTTCGGGGCTGTCGTTGACCCGGGCGCGGCCGAGCCGGCTGTCGTCGTAGGTGGTCACTGGTGCTCCTCCTCCTCGGAGGTGGCGGGCGCCGGCTCCGCCACGGGGGCGGTGAAGGTGACCGGGCCGCGGGGGCGGTTGTCGACGTGGAGCTGGAAGATGTCGAAGCGGTTGTAGTGGCCGACGATGTCGTGCATCTGCTTGGGCTGGATGCAGCGGGTGAGGTCGATCTCGGCGTAGACGATGCCCTCCTCGTCGACCAGGGGATCGGTGACCGGGCGGCCGTCGGGGCCGAAGACGCCCGACAGGGCGCTGCGCTTGCGGCCCAGCAGGGTGCGGACGGCCTCCTCCCCGCCGGCGATCGTCTCGACGATCTCGGGCGAGATGGTGGAGCAGGCGACGACGGAGAAGACCTTGCCCTCGAAGCTGTGGGCGGCGGTGCGCACCGCGATGGCCTCGGCCATGTCGTAGTCCTCGGGGGCGACCGGCAGCGCGATGTAGCTGGCGGTGTGGACGAGTTCGCCCTGGGCGAGGAGGGTGAAGCGGGCCAGCGTGTTGGTGTTCTCGCCGCAGGCGAGGGAGCCGAGCGGGCCGATCGGGGTGCGGTGGACGCGCAGGCTGCTGCCGTCGCCGCCTGTCCAGGTCAGCTTCTCGGCCCAGGTGGGCACCAACTTGCGGTGCACGCCGATCAGTTCACCGTCCGGGCCGATGGTGAGCAGGGTGTTGTAGAGCACGCCGAGGCTGTGCGCGCCGCGTTCGTTGACGCCGATGACGACGGTGGTGCCGGCCTGGCGGGCGGCGGCGCGCAGGGTGTCGACGTGCGGGCCGGGGACGTCGATGGAGGAGAGGTAGAGGCGTTCGAACCAGGGCGAGCCCTGGACCGGGTTCATGGTCCAGTTCCAGTAGGGGTAGCCGGGGACGAACACCTCGGGGAAGACGACGAGTTCGGCGCCGTTGCCGGCCGCCTCGTGGATCAGCGACACGGCCTTGTCGACGGTCGCGGCGGCGTCCAGGTAGACGGGCGCGGTCTGGACGGCGGCGGCGGTGAAGCGGGGCAGGTGGTCCATCGGGCTCTCCTCTCCCCCGGGTCAGCGGGGGGCGGCGGCGGGGAGCGGGCGGTCCGCGGGCCCGGGCCGCCACCGCCGGTGGACGGGGACGGCCTCGGCGCGCAGCAGCTCCAGGCGGGGCGGGACGCGGTCGGCACGCGGGCCGGGGGGTTTGCGGCTGCCGGGCCGCCACGGCTCGGGCCAGCGGGCGCCGGGGCCGGTGTAGCCCTGCTCGGCGGCGGCGTGCAGGGTCCACAGCGGGTCGTGCAGGTGGGCGCGGCCGACGGCGACCAGGTCGGCGCGGCCGGCCATGAGGAGGGAGTTGGCGTCGTCGTGGGTGGAGATGGCGCCGACGGCGATGGTCGGGATGCCGGTGGCGTTGCGGACCAGGTCGGCGAAGGGGGTCTGGTAGCTGCGGCCGTACGGCGGCCGCTGGTGGGCCACCACCTCGCCGGTGGACACGTCCACGGCGTCCGCTCCGGCGGCGGCGAGGGCCCGGCAGGTGTCCACCAGCTCGGCCTCGGTGGTGCCGCCCTCGGCCCACTCGGTGGCGGAGATCCGGACGATCAGCGGCTTCCCGACGGGCCAGGCGGCGCGGACGGCGGAGAGCACCCGGAGCGGGAGGCGCAGGCGGCCCGCCAGGCTGCCGCCGTAGCCGTCGGTGCGGTGGTTGGTGAGCGGGGAGAGGAAGCCGGAGAGCAGGTGGCCGTGGCCGAACTGGAGCTCCAGCACGTCGAATCCGGCGCGGTCGGCCCGGGCGGCGGACGCGGCGAAGGCCGCGGTGACGGCCTCCAGATCGGCCCCGGTGGCCTCGCGCGGGACCGGGAAGCCCTCGGCCCAGGCGAGCGGCGAGGCGGCCAGGGTGGGCCAGCCGTCCGGGCCGAGCGGGCGGCCGATCCCGTCGGGGCCGGGGGTGGTGGTGGAGCCGCGGCGTCCGGCGTGGGTGAGCTGGATGCCCAGCGGGGTGTCGCAGACCGCGCGGACGGCCCGGACGGTCGCCCGCCAGGCCTCCTCCTGCTCGTCCGTCCACAGGCCGGGGCAGCCGGCGGTGGCGCGGCCTCCGGGGCTGACGGCGGTCATCCCGGCGAGCACCAGGCCGGCCCCGCCGAGGGCCTGCGCGGCCAGCTGGGCGTGCGGGAAGGCGCCCGGCATGCCGTCCACCGCGGTGAAGGTCGCCAGCGGCGGGACCACGATGCGGTTGCGCAGGGTCAGTCCGCCGAGCCGCAGCGGCCGGAACATCGGCGGGGCGGTGGCGCTCTCGGGATCGACGGCCTCGATGAAGGCGGCGTCCCGGGCGCGCAGGTTGCCGTAGGTGACGCGGCGGCTGCGGGTGAGCAGGTTGAACGCGAACCGGTCCGCGTCCTGGCCGGTGTAGCGGCCGATGGTCTCGAACCACTCCAGGCTGGCCTGGGCGGCGCGCTGCACGGACTCGACGGCGGGCCGCCGCTCGGCCTCGTAGGCGGCCAACGCCTCGGGGACGGTGGGGTGTTCGTGCAGGCTGGCGACCAGGGCGAGGGCGTCCTCCATGGCGAGTTTGGTGCCCGAGCCGATCGAGAAGTGCGCGGTGTGGGCGGCGTCGCCGAGCAGGACGAGGTTGCCGCGGCTCCAGGAGGAGGTGCGCACGGTGGAGAAGGTGATCCACCGCGACGCGTTGGGGATCAGCCGGTGGCCGTCGAGGTGCCCGGCGAGGATCTCCTCGCACAACCGGACCCCGGCCTCGTCGCTCTCGCCCCGGGCGAACTCCCGGTCGGCGAGGGCCGCGAAGCCCGCCCGCCG
Organism: Kitasatospora sp. HUAS MG31; assembly: GCF_040571325.1. Classification (GTDB taxonomy): domain Bacteria; phylum Actinomycetota; class Actinomycetes; order Streptomycetales; family Streptomycetaceae; genus Kitasatospora; species Kitasatospora camelliae. The sequence continues at coordinate 1,157,829 of NZ_CP159872.1, forward strand.
CCAGGCGCCCTCCTCGATCTCCACGATGAAGGTGGAGCGCTTGTCGTCGAACGGGTACGCGTGGACCTGGATCACCCCGAAGTCGCGCCGCTCCACGATGAAGGTGAACGCCTCGAACACCCGGTCGGTGGACAGCCACATGTAGCGGCAGGTCCGCTCGTCCAGCCGGGCGCCGAAGCTCTCCGCGTGGGCCTCCCGGGTGGCCGAACGGACGCCGTCGGCGGCGACCACCAGGTCGTACCCGGCGCACAACCGCTCGACGGGCGGGGCCGGGGTGCTGTAGCGCACGTCCACGCCGAGCTCGGCGCAGCGCTTCTGCAGGATCTCCCGCAGCCGGTTGCGGTCGAGGGCGGCGAAGCCGTGGCCGCCGGAGGTGCGGACCTCACCGCCGTAGTGGATGTCGATGTCGCTCCACCGGGCGAACTCCGCCTCCATCGCGGCGAACGCCTCGGGGTCGGCCTGGGCGATGCCGCCCAGCGTCTCGTCGGAGAACACCACGCCGAAGCCGAAGGCGGCGTCGCGGGGGTTGCGCTCCCAGACCGTGATCTCCCACGCGGGCGAGAGCTTCTTGGCCAGGACCGCCGTGTAGAGCCCGCCGGGCCCTCCCCCGATGATCGCTACCCGCATGAGGTCCTCCCGTGGGTCCGCGGCGATGCTGCCCAGTATCGCGCTTTCACGACGATCGTCAACACATCGCCATACGTGGTGTGCTCGGGCGCGCCGCCGTCCGGGGCGCGGCGCTCAGGTGTACGGGCTCAGGTGTACGACTCGGCCGCCTGCGGCCCGGCCTGGGTCAGCACCTGCCGGACCTCCTCCGGCCAGGGCACGGTGCCCTTGGCGTCGGCGGCGGAGTGCACCACCGACATCCGCCCGGTGGCCGCGACCCCGTGCGGCCCGTGGATGTCGAAGGTGTAGTGCAGCGAGGAGGTCCCGACCTTCGCCACCCGGAACTCCACCTTCACCGCGTCGCCGAACCACAGCCGTTCGCGGTAATCGGCCTCGAAGTGCACCCTCGGGATGCTGCCGAACAGCGCGGCCAGGCCGAGCCGCCGCAGCAGCACCGCCTCCGCGGCCTCGGCCCAGCGCTGGACGGAGGAGAAGTGGTAGTGCCCGGCCGCGTCCGTGTCCGACCACTCCACCCGGCGCTCGACCACCACGCTGGGCAGGCCCGCCTCCGGCGCGGCCGAACCGGCCCGGGCCCAGCGCCGCAGCTCCGCCCGGTGGATCTTGCCGGTGGAGGTGCGGGGCAGCTCCGGAACGAACTCCACCGCCCGCGGGTACTTGTACGGCGCGATCGTCCGCTTGACGAAGTCCTGCAGCTCCCGGGTGGTCTCCGGCCCGGCCGGGACCCCCTCGCGCAGGACCACGAACGCCTTGACCACCGCCCCGCGCCGCTCGTCCGGCGCCCCGGCGACCGCGCAGTCCACCACGTCGGGGTGGCCGATCAGGGCCTGCTCGACCTCGGGGCCCGCGATGTTGTAGCCGGAGGAGACGATCATGTCGTCGCTGCGGGCCTGGTACCAGAAGTAGCCGTCGGCGTCGCGGATGTAGGTGTCACCGGTGACGTTCCAGCCACCGCGCACGTACACCGTCTGCCGCTCGTCGGCCAGGTACCGGCAGCCGGTCGGCCCCTTGACCGCCAGCTGGCCGGGCTGCCCGTCCGGTACCGGGTTGCCGTCCACGTCCAGGACGGCGGCGCGGTAGCCGGGCACGGGCAGGCCGGTGGCGCCCGGGCGGATGTCGCCGTCCGCCGCGGAGATGAACACGTGCAGCATCTCGGTCGCCCCGATGCCGTCGATCAGCCGGATCCCGGTGGTCTCGTGGAACGCAGTCCAGACCGCCACCGGCAGGGACTCCCCGGCGGACACGCAGCGGCGCACGCCCGCCAGCCGGTCTCCGAGCCCGGCCGCCAGGATCGCCCGGTAGGCGGTCGGCGCGGTGAACAGCACGGTGACCCCGTGCTCGGCGACCCGTTCGGCGAGCTGCTGCGGGGTCGCCTGCTCCAGCAGCAGCGCGGCGGCGCCGACCCGCAGCGGGAAGACCACCAGACCGCCGAGGCCGAAGGTGAACGCCAGCGGGGCCGTCCCCGCGAACAGGTCCTCGGGACCCGGCCGCAGGACGTGCCGGGAGAAGGTGTCCGCGTTGACCAGCACGTCCCGGTGGAAGTGCAGCGTGGCCTTGGGCCGGCCGGTGGTGCCGGAGGTGAACGCGATCAGCGCCACGTCGTCGGCGGCCGTCTCCACCGCGGTGAACACCCCCGCCTTGCCGGCGCAGCGCGCGACCAGGTCGTCCTCGCCGGGGCCGCCGTACGCCAGCGTGGTCAGGCCCGGGGTCCCGGCGGCGGCCAGGTCCTCCAGATGGCGGTGGTCGCAGAGCGCGACCACCGGTGCGCTGATCTCGTGCAGGGCGGTCAGCTCCTGCGCCCGCAGCAGCGGCATGGTGGTCACCACCACCCCGCCGGCCTTCAGCACGCCCAGCCAACAGGCCACCAGCCAGGGGTTGTTGGGTCCGCGCAGCAGCACCCGGTTGCCGGGCACCAGGCCGAGGTCCTCGGTGAGCACCTGGGCGACCTGGTCGGCGTGCCGCCGCAGCTCCCCGTACGTCCACTCCCCGGCGGGGGTGACCAGGCACCGGCGGTCGGGCCCGAACCGCTCGATCACCTCGTCGAGCAGCACCCGCGCGCAGTTCAGCCGATCGGGGTACGCCAACTCCGGCAGTTCGAAGAGGAGTTCGGGCCACTGCTCGAAGGGCGGGAGGTGGTCTCGGCAGAACGTGTCCACATGGGCAGAGGGGGAGAGCTCCACGGGCGCACCTCATTCGGCTCGGCAGGGAGTGACTCCAGTATTCCGCTGTCGTGACGACAGTCAAGAGAGCGGGATAGGGCGTCGGGGGCCGCCGTGCGCCGGGCGTACCGGCCGGGGCCGGCCGGGCACCCTGGGCGTGGCCGGGCGTGTCGCCTTGGTAGCGTGACGTCGTTCGTGGTGGGACGAGTACGGGGGGTGGCACGGTGGCCGAGGAGGTCGTCGTCACGACGGGGATCGGGTACGGGTCCGGTGGCCAGGTGATGGACGTCTACCGGCCCGCGGGCGCGCCGGAGCCGGTCGGCACGGTGCTGCTGTGGCACGGCCGGGGACCGGACGAGCGGGACGTCCTCGCGCCGATCGCCCGCGCCACGGCCGCGCTGGGCGTCCTCGTCCTGGTACCGGACTGGCGGCCCGACGCGCCCGACGGCGGGCGGAGGCACCTGGCCGAGTCCGCCGCGTTCGCCCGCCGGAACACCGCCGACCTCGGCGGGGACCCGGGGCGGATCACGCTCGCCGGCTGGTCGCTGGGCGGCAAGGCCGCGGTGGCCGTCGGCCTCGACCCGGACGGGTTCGACGGCTGGCGTCCGCACGCCGTGGTGGGCGTCGCCGGCGCGTACGGCACCCCGGCGCCCAGCACCGGCAGCGCCCCGCTGGAGGTCCTCGGCCGCGACGGCGGCCCGGTGCCGCCCGTCCCGGTGTGGCTGGTGCACGGCACCGCCGACCCGGTGGTGGACGCCGAGCGGTCCCGCGAACTGCACGCCGCGCTGGGGGCACTCGGCCGACCGGTGTCGCTCACCGAGGTCGCGACCGACCACGCCGGCGTCGTCATGACCGAGTACTCCCCCGCCCACGACCGCTGCCTGCCCGGCACCGCCGACCACGCCCTGCGGGCGGGAGCCCGCACCGCCCGGGTCCTGGCCGAGGCGGCCGGCCGCCGGTCCTGACCGTCCCCGGCCTCGGATCGACGAGCGGCCGGCCGGGGCCTCGGTGGGGTCAGGCGGGGAGGCCGACGGCGCGTTCGCCGGTGCGGCGTTGCTGGATGACCACGGCGACGACCAGGAGGGCGCCCTGGGCGACGTTCTGCGAGGAAGGCTGAGCCGAGACCACCTTGTGACCAACTACCGCACAGGTGAAGGCAGTTGATCAACGGCATGCGAGGACCGTCCCGGCGGCAGGGAACGGTGGTCCGGCGCGGTGTCAGGAAAGCGGAAGGGTCGACCTCCCGTTTCCCACGCGCGGGCGCTGTCGGGCTGCGGGGAGCGCGGGATCAGCGGGACCAGGCCGCCGGGCCGGTCCGGGGCGTCATCCGCACTCCGCACCCGCCGCCCGCCAGGTCGACGGGTCGACCATCACCGTGGGGGCGAGCGCCTCCTGCGGGAAGGGCGTGCCGTTCCTGACCTTCTCGTACATGGTCTGCACGGCGAGGGCGCCGACCTCCCGGCCGCGGATGGCGAGCGCGGCCCGCATGGCGTACGGCTCCGCACTCCCCCAGTCCTTGCACGCGAGGTAGCCGCCCAGGCCCACCCCGATGACGTCGGCCGCCGCGACCCTGTTGCCGCGCAGCGCGGTGAGCGCGCCCCGGACGTTCTCGTCGTTGCAGCCCCACACCACCCAGTGCCGGGGCGAGCCCGCCTCGGCGGCGGCGGTGGCGGCCACCGCGCTGCGGGCGCCGTCCACGGTGTTGTCGGTCCCCACGTTCAACGTGCGGACCCGGGCCGTCCGTTGGAACGCCGCCGTGGCCGCGTCGATCCGCTCCCGGCAGACGCTGATGTCCTTCCTGCCGGCGGTGACGATCCGGGTGTCCGCCGCCTTCCAGCCGGCCTTCGCGAACTCCTGGGCCGCCCGGGCGCCGACCGCCTCACCCATCTGCTGCCCGCTGAACCCGACCCGGGGAACCAGCTTCCGGTGCGAGCACACGCCGGGGTCGGGCAGGTCGGCGCAGATCTGGTCGTCGGAGGCCAGCAGTTCGACCCCGGACTCGCGGGCGAGCCGCACCAGTTGCGGCCCGAGCGCGGGGTCCGGGACGGCGACCACCACCCCGCGCGCGCCGCGGGCGACCGCCGTCCGGACGGCGTCCAGGGTGCCCTGCGCGTCGGTGCCGACGTCCACCACGGACAGCTCGACCCCGAGGCGCGCGGCGCGGTCCCGCGCACCGGCCGCCTCGTCCTGGAAGTACGCCTGGTCGCCCTGCTTCTGGATGTACGCGAGGGAGAACCTGCCCGGCCCGGCGCCCTGCGGCGCCTGGGCGGTGCAGGCTCCGAGGGTCGCGATCGCGGCGATCAGCGCGACGGCACCCGACGACACGGGGGGAATGCGGACCATGGATACCTCGAACGATGCTCTGGGCTCCGCCGGCGGCGGCGGGATGGCGGCGGCACGGAACGCGGGACGGGCGTGCCGGCGGATGCGGGCCGCCGCTGACGGCGGGCCGCATGTCCGGACCGGCAGCCCGAATCGCACGGTATCGAACACGTTCCGACGAGTTTCCACAGCATCGGCTCCCTGTATGGCAGCCTCCGCCCGGCCCGTCAAATGCTCCGCCGGAGTGACCACGCCTCCCCGGCCGGAACGGCCCCTCCACCGCACCGGAGTGGCGCAACGGAGCCGTCGCAGCGGGGAACGCCCGACCGGCCGTCGCCCGCACGTTCGTCCCCGCCGGGGTCCGACCCGCCGACCGGGTCAGGCGCAGGTCAGCTCGGGCGCCACCCGGTCCGCGTGGTCGTAGGCGCTGCCGTCACCGCCGTCGAGGACCTTGAGCGTCAGCTCGTCCACGCCGGTGAGCGGGACGTCCACTCCCCGGGCCGCCGTGACCACGGGCCGCGGCACCGCGGGGTGCGCCCGCCGCACAGCCCGCCTCACACCCCGCCGCCCGTCCGTGTGCGGGGGGCGTAACCCCGGGCTTCGTACGGCGTGACGGACCGGAAATTCGATCTTTCTACGGTGCCGGTGGAGGCGCCGCCCGCCGCGGGAACCGCGGGGACGGCCCGGAACGGTTCGCGCGGCGGTGTGGAGGATCGGTGGCGGCTGGCTCGACGGACGGCGGCAGCCGCACGGCCTGCTCGTACTGCGGGGTCGGCTGCGGAATCGTGCTGCAGGTGGCCCGGGACCCTTCCGACGGCCGCCGCAAGGTCGTGAAGGCGGTCGGCGACAAGGACCACCCCGCCAACGCCGGCCGGCTCTGCACCAAGGGCGCGACCAGCGCCGACCTGATGGCCGCTCCCGGACGCCTGGAGCGGGCCCTGATCCGGTCCGAGCGGGACGCCGAGCCGGTCGCGACCGACGTGGACCGGGCGGTGGCCGCGGTCGCCGGCCGGCTGCGGGCCATCCTGGACGAGTACGGCCCGGACGCCCTCGCCTTCTACGTGTCCGGCCAGATGTCCCTGGAGGCCCAGTACCTGGCGAACAAGCTCGCCAAGGGCTTCGTCCGGACCAGCCGGATCGAGTCGAACTCCCGCCTCTGCATGGCCTCCGCCGGCTCCGGCTACAAGCTCTCCCTGGGCGCGGACGGCCCGCCCGGCTCCTACCGGGACCTCGACCGGGCGGACGCGTTCCTGGTGATCGGCGCCAACATGGCCGACTGCCACCCGATCCTCTTCCTGCGCATGATGGACCGGGTCAAGGCCGGCGCCAGGCTGATCGTCGTCGACCCGCGCCGCAACGCCACCGCCGACAAGGCCGACCTCTTCCTGCAGATCCGGCCCGGTACCGACCTGGCCCTGCTCAACGGCCTGCTCCACCTGCTGGTGGAGGCCGGCCACACCGACCCGGAGTTCATCGCCGAGTTCACCGAGGGCTGGGAGGAGATGCCCGGCCTCCTCGCCGACTACCCGCCGCACCGGGTCGCGGAGATCACCGGCCTCGCCGAGGAGGACATCCGGCAGGCCGCCCGGTGGATCGGCGAGGCGGCCGCCTGGACCAGCTGCTGGACCATGGGCCTCAACCAGTCCACGCACGGCACCTGGAACACCAACGCCCTGGTCAACCTGCACCTCGCCACCGGCGCCATCTGCCGCCCCGGCGCCGGTCCGCTCTCGCTCACCGGCCAGCCCAACGCCATGGGCGGCCGCGAGATGGGCTACATGGGCCCCGGCCTGCCCGGCCAGCGGTCGGTGCTGGTGGACGCCGAGCGCGCCTTCGTCGAGGACCTGTGGGGCATCCCCGAGGGCTCGCTGCGCACCGAGGTGGGCCGCGGCACGGTGGAGATGTTCGAGCAGATGGCCGCCGGCGAGATCAAGGCCTGCTGGATCATCTGCACCAACCCGGTCGCCTCGGTGGCCAACCGGCGGACCGTCATCGCCGGCCTGGAGGCCGCCGAACTCGTCATCACCCAGGACGTGTTCGCCGAGACCGAGACCAACGCCTACGCGGACGTGGTGCTGCCGGCGACGCTCTGGGCGGAGTCCGACGGCGTCATGGTGAACTCCGAGCGGAACCTCACCCTGGTCCAGGGGGTGGTCGACCCGCCCGGGCAGGCCCTGCCCGACTGGCGGCTGATCGCCGAGGTGGCCTGCGCCATGGGCTTCGCCGAGGCGTTCACCTACTCCTGCGCCGAGGAGGTCTTCGAGGAGCTCAAGCGGGCCTGGAACCCCGCCACCGGCTGGGACCTGCGCGGCGTCGACTACGCCCGGCTGCGCCGCACCCCCGTCCAGTGGCCGGCGCCGCCCGGCGACACCGAGGACCGCCACCCGATCCGCTACCTCAACGACGGCGTCAGCCAGACCCTCCTGGTGCGCGAGGACGGCAGCCGCCCCCGGCTGGCCTTCCCGACCCCGAGCGGACGCGCCCGGTTCCACGCCCGGCCGCACCTGCCCCCGGCCGAACTCCCCGACGACGACTACCCGTTCGTCCTCAACACCGGTCGGCTGCAGCACCAGTGGCACACCATGACCAAGACCGGCAAGGTGGCCAAGCTGGTCAGGCTCAACCCCGGCCCGTTCGTGGAGATCCACCCCGAGGACGCCGGCCCGCTCGGGATCGCGGAGGGCGACCCGGTGGAGGTGGCCTCCCGGCGCGGCCGGGCCGTGCTGCCGGCCGTCGTCACCGACCGGGTCCGGCCCGGCACCTGCTTCGCGCCGTTCCACTGGAACGACCTCTTCGGCGAGTACCTCAGCGTCAACGCCGTCACCAACGACGCCATCGACCCGGTCTCCTTCCAGCCCGAGTTCAAGGCCTGCGCGGTCACCCTCACCCGGACGGCCGCGCCGGTACCCACGGGCCGCCCCGGCGACCGGCCCGAGGACACCGCGGCCTCCGCCGCCGCACGTCAAGGAGCGCCCATGACTCCCCCGCAGGTCACGGCCCCCGTCCGGGCGGCGGACCAGGACACCCTGCACGCCCTCGCCACCCTGTTCGGGGTGGCCGACCTCGCCCCGGCGCCGCTCACCGAGCCGGAGCGCCGCTACCTCTCCGGCTACGTCGCCGGGCTCGCGCTGACCCCGCCCGACGGACGGGTCCCGGTGCTGCCCGCCGAGGCGCCCGTCGACCCCGCCCACGCGCTCTGGGTCGACGGCGTCCTCGCCGGGATGTTCTCCCGGACCGCGGCCCCCGCCGCCGCGACTACCGCCACCGCCCTGCAGCCGGCCCGGACCGCCGCACCGGCCGACGCACCCACCCAGGCGGCCACCCCCGTACGGCGGTTGGTCGTCCTGTGGGCCTCGCAGACCGGAAACGCCGAGGAGTTCGCGGCCGGCGTCGCCGCCCGCCTCGCGGACCGCACCCCCGAGCTGCTGCCGATGGCCGACGCCACCATGGCCGCGCTCCCCGCCGACGCCGACCTGCTGGTGGTCACCAGCACCTTCGGCGACGGCGACGCCCCGGACAACGGCGCCGCGTTCTGGCAGGCGCTGTCCGGTCCCGAGGCCGGCCGGCTCGACGGGATCCGGTACGCCGTGCTCGCCTTCGGCGACTCGAACTACGACGACTTCTGCGGGCACGGCCGCCGGCTCGACGAGCGCTTCGAGTCGCTCGGGGCGACCCGGCTGATCCCGCGGACCGACTGCGAACCCGACTACGAGGAGGCCGCCGCGCAGTGGCTGGACCGGGTCGTCGCCGCCCTGGCCCCCGCCCAGGACCGCCGGGCGGACCCGGCCCCCGCCCGCGCGACGACCGTCCCGGCCGCGGCCCGGACCGCCCCCGCGGCGGGTTCCGGCCACACCAGGGCCAAGCCCTTCCCCACCCTGCTGGTCGGCAACCGGCTGCTGAGCCTGCCCGGCTCCGCCAAGGAGGTCCGCCAGTTCTCCTTCGACACCCGCGACGGCGAACTCGCCTACGAGGCCGGCGACGCGCTCGGGGTGTGGCCCGCCAACAGCGCCGGCCTGGTCGCCGAGTGGCTCGCCCTGACCGGACTGGACCCCGAGGAGCCGGTCGACCTCGGCGACCCGGCCCCGGTACCGCTGCGCGAGGCCCTGCGCACCCGCCTCGACCTCGCCCGGATCACCACCGACCTGCTCCGCTTCGTCGCCGAGCGCACCGGCAGCCACGACCTGCGCCGGCTGCTCAGGCCCGACAACAAGGACGAGCTGGCGCGCTGGAGTTGGGGCCGCCAGGCGGCCGACCTGGTCGCCGAGTACCCGGTCCTCGCCTCGGCCGCCGAGTGGGCGGGCGTGCTCAGAAGGCTCCAGCCCCGGCTGTACTCGATCTCCTCCAGCCCGCTGGCCCACCCCGGCGAGGTGCGGCTCACCGTCTCGGTGGTCCGCTACACCAACGACCTCGGCCGCGACCGCAAGGGCGTCTGCTCGACGTACCTCGCCGACTGCGCCGACGACGGCCCGGTGCAGGTGTTCGTCCAGCGCTCGCCGCACTTCCGTCCGCCGGCCGACCCCGCCACACCGATGATCATGGTCGGGCCGGGCACCGGCGTGGCCCCCTTCATCGGCTTCCTGGAGGACCGGCAGGCCCGCGGGCACACCGGCGCCAACTGGCTGTTCTTCGGCGAGCAGCGCGAGGCCACCGACTTCTACTACCGCGAGGACCTGGAGGCCCACCTGGCCTCCGGCCACCTCGCCCGGCTGGACGTGGCGTTCTCCCGCGACCAGCGCAACAAGGTCTACGTCCAGGACCGGATGCGGGAGAACGGCGCCCGGCTGTGGCAGTGGCTCCAGGACGGCGCCCACGTCTACGTCTGCGGGGACGCCGGCCGGATGGCCAAGGACGTGGACCGGGCGCTGCACGACATCGCCGCCGCCCACGGACACCTGGACGGCGACGAGGCCGCGGCCTACGTCCGGCGGCTGGCCACGGACAAGCGCTACGTCCGCGACGTGTACTGACGGACCGCCAGTCGGTGGTCCGGGTGCCGCGGTCGGGGCTCCAGTGGATGGTGGCGCTCTGGAACCGTCCACCCGGGTGGACACCTACCGTCAGGTCACGTCATACCACACACGTTTTCATCGGAATCCCTGCGACCGGTCCGCCCCGGACGCGGGTCTGGGGCTCCTCGCCTGGCAGGCCGGCTCGTGCCAGGTCGTCCGGACCACCGCCCCGCCCAGCGACCGGTGTTCGCTGCTCCACGTCCGGCAGCACCGCGCGTACGGCCTGGCGGAGTTCCGACTCCCCGCCGCCGCCAGCCGCGAGACCCCGTGCGCCACCGGAACGGCGACCGCCGCACCACGAGCCGGACGGCGCCGCCGCCCGCGATCGTTCGAAGGATTCGTCATGGTCCGGGCTTTGCCCATGTGAAGCCCCCGCGCAACCTCCCGCTCACCCGAACGGAGCATTCGTCCGGTTTTCACCCCCCACCCGACGGAGCCTTACCCGCCCTGGAAGGCGACGACGGTCGTGGCGACGACACGCGCCTCGGCGACGAGTCCAGGTTGATCAGGCCCAGGGCGAGGACGGCGTCCCCTTCGGAGCGGTTCGCCTACCGACAGGACGGCCGTCGGACACGGCGAGACCCCCGAACGGACGCCTCCGTCCGGGGGTCCGGCCGGTCCCCGCTCAGCGGCGGGGGCCGACGAACTCCAGTGCCTCCTGGGCCAGTTCGTCCCAGTCGAGGTCCGAGTCGGGATCGAGGCTGAGCCACTCCCGCATCAGCCGGCCGTGTCCCGGGTCGAAGCGCACGCCCTCGCCGGCGTCCACCAGGGCGTCCACCCGGGTCCGGGGCAGCTTCACCACCAGCCGGCCCTGCGCGAGCATCGCGAAGATCTTGCCGCCGACCTTGAGCGCGGCCGCGCCGAACCGGCCCTCCCGATCCGGCGCGTCCCCGGGCACGGCCACGCCCGGCAGGTCCGCGAACCGCTCGACCAGTCGCCCGTACCGCTCCTCGGGGGCGACCGCCCCACCTCGCGTCATCGGCTCCTCGACTCCTTCCGCAACGAACCCCGGCCCGCCCCGGCCCCGCCCCGGCCCAGTCCCAGACCGGGCCCCGGCCTCAGCCGAAGACCACGGACTGCGGGAAGGCGAACACCCCGTCCGGGTCGTAGCAGTGTGCCACCTCCTTCAGCCGGGGCAGGTTCGCCCCGTAGTACGCGGTGCCCCAGTCGGGCAGCGTGGCGTCGATGTAGTTCACGTACGCGCCCGTGGCGCCCAGCCGGGCCAGCCCGTCGCGGACCTCGTCCACCGAGGTGGTGATCTGCTCCTGGTCGGCGGGGGTGGCGCCCGCGTACACCTGGGCGCTGGCCAGCGAGGAGCGGTGCGGGAAGGCGGTGGCGTCGGGGGCGAGTTCGGAGACCGCGCCGCCCAGCGAGTCCAGCAGCAGGTCGATGCCGGTGCGGCCGGTCATCAGCTCGGTGACCGCGCCGGAGTCCAGCGGGTCGGGGCCGAGCACCCGCGAGGCCGCCACGAAGGCGGCGCGCCCGAGGACCCCGCCCTCCCAGGTGGGGTGGCACTGCTCGATGGTGTCGTTGGCGCAGCCGCCCATGTACTTCATGGCGTCCAGGTAGGTCTTCAGCTGCACGGTGCGGGTGGTCGGCTGGGTGCCGGCCGCCGCGATCAGCTGGTCGACCAGGGCGTTCGCGGTCTCCTCGGGGCCGACGTAGCAGCCGACCACCCGGCAGCTCGGCGGGGTGCCGCCGGCGATCTGGCAGGTGGCCCACAGTTCGAACGGCGCCTCGGCCACCCACTCCTGCCAGGCGCCCATGACCGCGGGCACCGAGCCGGCGGGGAAGCGCAGCGAGATGGTGGTCATCAGGGGCGCGGGCTCGGTGCGGAACGCGAACCGGGTGACCACGCCGAAGTTGCCGCCGCCACCGCCGCGCAGCGCCCAGTAGAGGTCGGGCTCGGACTCCGGGGAGGCCGTCCGCAGGCAGGAGTCGGCGGTCACCACCTGCGCGGCGGCGAGCCGGTCGCAGGTCAGTCCGTACTTGCGGGTCAGCACGCCGATCCCGCCGCCGAGGGTGAGGCCGCTGACGCCGACGGTCGGGCAGGAGCCGGCCGGGAGCAGCCGGCCGGCGGCGGCGAGCGCCGCGTACACCTCGATGAGGCGGGCGCCGGCGCCGACCGTCGCGATGCCGTCGGGGCGGACGTGCACCCGGGCCATCGAGCGGACGTCGATCACCAGGCCGGCATTCGGGATGCTGTAGCCGAGGTAGCTGTGGCCGCCGCCGCGGGCGGCGATCGGGATGCCGTGGCCGCGCGCAACCTCCAGGCAGGCCTGGACGTCGGAGGGCGAGGCGCAGCGGGCGACGGCGGCGGGCAGCTGATCGTCGTTCAGCTCGTTGAAGCCGAGCCGGGCGGTCGGGTAGTCGGGGTCGGTCGGCAGGACCAGGCGGTCGCCGAGCCGCCGCTTGAGCGCCCGCCAGTCGGGGGGCATGACGGCCGACGCCCGGCGGGTCCGGGCCGGCCAGGCGTCGACCGCGGGCCGTGGCCGGGCGCCGCCGGGCCGGCCGGTGCCCTGGTAGGCGGCGGCGCTGCGCGTGCCGGCCAGGGCCATCGCGCCGCCGGCGCCCAGTGCGGCGAGAAACCGCCGTCGGTCGATCGTCACGTGCCTCAGCTCCCTTGACCCGGTGGCGCCGCGCGGCCGCGCGGCCGGTTCCCGGTCATCCTCGCCCGCTCCCCGGGGTGGGGCGCGTCGGGCTGCGCTCTTCGGTCGACGGGGGTCGGGGCGGCGGACGACGGTCCGTCAGCATCCGAACGGTGGTGCGGACGGGGTCGGCCGGGCGGCGTCGGTCCGGTCGGGGGTGCCGCGGGAACGGCGACGAGGCGCCGGTCGGAACCGGCGCCTCGTCGGGGTCCCGCCGCGCGGGCGGGTGCGGGGCGGCTGCAGGGGCGGGTGCGGCCTCAGCGGCCGGCGGCCTGGAGCTGCTGCTCGGGCTCCTCGGGCTTCCCGGCCGAGGCGGCGACGGCCGGGGTGGTGGCGTCCCGGCGCTTCAGCAGCGCCCAGCCGACGGCCAGGCAGACGGCCCAGCCGGCGCCGACGTACAGGGAGATCCGGCCGTCCGGGTCGAGGGCGATGAACACCGTGACCATCAGCAGGAAGGCCACCGCGATCCAGCTGCACACCGTACCGCCGGGGGCGGGGAAGGAGGAGGCGGGGAGGCGGCCGGCGGTCACCGCGCGGCGGTAGCGGATGTGGCTGGCGAGGATCATCAGCCAGGTCCAGATGCCGGCCGCGGTGGCGACCGAGGTGACGTAGCCGAAGGCCTTCTCCGGGACCACGTAGTTGAGCACCACGCCGATGCCCATCAGGACGGCGGAGAGGGTGATGCCCAGGGCCGGGGTCTTGCTGGCGCTGAGGCGGCCGAGGACCGAGGGGGCCTCGCCGTTGCCGGCCAGGTCGCGGAGCATCCGGCCGGTGGAGTACATGCCGGAGTTGCAGGAGGACAGCGCGGCGGTCAGCACCACGAAGTTCACGATCGCGGCGGCGAACGGGATGCCGATCTTGGAGAACGCGGCCACGAACGGGCTGACGCCGGGCTGGAACTCGGTCCACTTGACGACCATCAGGATCACGCTGAGGGCGCCGACGTAGAAGACGATGATGCGGAAGGGCAGGGTGTTGATCGCCTTCGGCAGGGTCTTCTCGGGGTTCTCGGACTCGCCGGCGGTGACGCCGACCAGCTCGACGGCGAGGTAGGCGAACATCACGCCCTGGAGGGTCATCAGGCTGGAGCCGATGCCCTTGGGGAAGATGCCGTCGAAGGCCCACAGGTTGGAGACCGCGGCGGTGTCGCCGGCCTGGCTGAAGCCGAAGGTGACCACGCCGAGGCCGATCACGATCATGCCCACCAGCGCGGTGACCTTGACCATCGAGAACCAGAACTCGATCTCGCCGAACAGCTTCACCGAGATCAGGTTGGCCACGTACAGGACGACCAGGAAGGCCAGCGCGGTGACCCACTGCGGGATGTCGGGGAACCAGAAGTGCACGTAGATCGCCGCGGCGGTCAGCTCGGCCATGCCGGTGACCACCCACATCAGCCAGTACGTCCAGCCGGTGACGAACCCGAAGAACGGGCCGAGGAACTCGCGGGAGTACTCGGCGAAGGAGCCCGAGACCGGGCGGTAGAGCAGGAGTTCGCCGAGGGCTCGCATGATGAAGAAGACGATCACGCCGGCCAGGGCGTACATCAGGATCAGGCTGGGCCCGGCCTTCGCGATGTTGGCGCCCGCGCCCAGGAAGAGACCCACGCCGATCGCGCCGCCGATGGCGATCATCTGGACCTGGCGGCTGTTGAGGCCCCGCTCGTAGCCCTCCCCACCGGCGGGGCCGGTGGCGGTGGTGGCGACGGGAGCGGTGCCCGGGGCGGCCGTGGTGCCGCCGTTGTGCTGGTCGACCTGCCGAGAGGTCATGAGTGTTGCGCCCTTCTCCATGCGCGCTCCGCGGGCCCGACGGCCGCGGAGCGGATCACGATCCCCCCGGATGTGGATGGAGTTGCGTGCCGGCGGTCCGCCGGCCCAGCGCACTGCCCGGACAAGGGTGGCGTCCGGCAGCGGTCGTGCAGGTCTATCACAGGCGGCGGGGCGATCCGGCCCGGGGAATGTGGCGCGGACCACCGGAAGAACAGCATGAAATCGGACATCAAGGGTGAATTCCGCCCCAACCTCTTGATCCGATCGTTATCCGGATCTGAGCGTCCCCTGAGCGAACGGAGTCGGGGCAGCCAGGACCGTCCGCCGCCTCAGGTGAGACAGCCGACGTGGGCGAGGGCCCGCTTGAGCAGCGCCCCCTGCCCGCCGGGCATCTCCTGGAGCACCAGCGGCGAGGCCGCCTCCTGGGGGCTGAACCAGACCAGGTCGAGGGCGTCCTGCCGTGGCCGGCAGTCCCCGGCCACCGGGACGACGTACGCCAGGGACACCGCGTGCTGTCGCGGGTCGTGGAACTCGGTGACGCCCAGGGTCGGGAAGTACTCGGCGACGGTGAACGGCTGCAGCGAGGCCGGGATCCGGGGCAGCGCCACCGGGCCGAGGTCCTTCTCCAGGTGCCGCAGCAGCGCGTCGCGGATCCGCTCGTGGTGCAGCACCCGGCCGGAGACCAGCGTCCGGCTGACCGTCCCCTCCGGCCCGATCCGCAGCAGCAGCCCGACCTGGGTGACCTCCCCGGTGTCGTCGACCCGCACCGGGACGGCCTCGACGTAGAGGATCGGCATCCGGGCGCGCGTGGTCTCCAGCTCCTCGGGAGCGAGCCAGCCGGGCGTGGTTTCCGTCATGTCAGACATTGACCGATCGTACGGTGACCGGCACCCCCCGTGTCCCCCGCCCCGCCACAACGGCCGCCCGAACAACCGTCGGAGAGCCCCAACCGGGCGCTCACCGGCCCCGGCGTCAGGTCCCGGACGGCTCGGGCAGCGGCTGCTCGGTCCAGATGCACTTGCCGTCCGCGGTGTACCGGACGCCCCAGCGCTGGCTGAGCGCCGCGATCAGCTGGAGGCCGCGCCCGCCCTCGTCGGTGTCCTCGGCGCGGCGGATCCGGGGCGTGGTGAGGCTCCCGTCCGCCACCTCGCAGATCAGCGTGCGGCTGCGGACCAGGCGCAGCCGGGCCGGCCCATTGGCGTGCCGCACCACGTTGCCCACCAGCTCGCTGACCAGCAGCTCGGTGGTCACGGAGAGCTCGTCCAGCTGCCACTCGGCCAGCCGGCGGCGGACGTGGGCGCGGGCCCGGCCGGCCGCGACCGGGCCCTCGGGGAGCGTCCAGGCGGCCACCGAGTCGGCGGGCAGGGCATGGATCCTGGCGATCAGCACGGCCGCGTCGTCGGCGGTCTGCTCGCCCTCCGGCAGCAGGGCGGCGGTGAGCGTGGCGCAGAGGGCGTCCAGCCGCTCGGCCTCCTCGTCCTGCCCGGGCTCCTTCAGGCCATCGCGGGTACCGGCCGACGACACCGCCGCCGTCAGTGCCTCGGCCAGCTGCTGCACACCGGCGTCGAGGTCGCGCCGGGCGGACTCCACGAACCCGTCGGTGTAGAGGACCAGCAGGCTGCCGGCGGGCAGCACCGTCTCGGTGGTCTCGAACGGCGGTGTGGCCGCGCCCAGCGGCGGGTTGGCGGGCAGGTCGAGCAGGGTGACCGTGCCGTCGGGGGTGACCAGGGCGGGCGGTGCGTGCCCGGCGCGGGCGAGGACGCAGCTCCCGGTCGCCGGGTCGTAGAGGGCGTAGAGGCAGCCGGCGTAGAAGTCGTCCCCGAGGTCGCTGACCAGGTCGTTGAGGTGGGAGAACAGCTCGTCGGGGGGCAGTTCCAGGCCGGCCAGGGTGTGCACGGCGGTCCGCAGCCGTCCCATGGTGGCGGCCTCCGACAGGCCGTGGCCCATCACGTCGCCGATGATCAGCGCGACCCGGTCGCCGGACAGCGGGATCACGTCGTACCAGTCGCCGCCCAGCATGCTGCCGCTGGCCGGGACGTACCGGGCGGCGGCGGTGACGGCGGGCAGCAGCGGCAGGGCCCGGGGCAGCAGGCCGCGCTGCAACTGCTGGGCGCGGTGGTGCTCGGCGTCGTACAGGCGGGCGCGTTCCAGCGTCTGCGCGACCAGGCCGCTGAGGGCGATCAGCAGGCCGCGCTCGGCGCCGTCCAGGTGGCGCGGGCGGTCGAAGGAGACCACGCAGCCGCCCACCACACGGCCGGAGGAGACCAGCAGCGGCAGGAACGCCCAGGCGCTCTTGCCGCCCAGGGCGGCGAAGGCGCCCACCCCGGGGTAGCGGGCCTCCAGCTCGGCGGGCGACTCGACGAACTGCGGGACGCGCTCGCGCAGCACCTGGTCGTGCGGGTTGTTCTCCGGCCGGTCGGGGAGCCGGTCGACGTACGAGCGGGGGTAGCCGACCGCCTCCACCGTGCTCTCCCCGCCGGGCCCGACGGCCTCCACGATCAGTCCGGTGGCGCCGAACAGCGGCAGCAGCCGCTGGGCGACGGCGTTGACCACGTCCTGCACGGTGAGCGCCTCGGCGAGGGCCCTGGTCAGCCCGCCGATCCGGGCGGTGCGCTCGGCCGCGGCCCGCTCCTCGGTGGCGCGCCGGGCCTCGCGCGCGCGCTGCTCGGTGACGTCCCGCAGGTAGACGGTCAGTCCGTCGGGCACCGGGATGATCCGCAGGTGGTAGCAGCGGCGGTCGGCCGGGGAGGTGAGGTCGAGGCCCTGGGCGACCTGGTCGGCGGCCGCGTCGCGGCAGCGCGCCTCCAGGCCGGGCGCGCGGACCGCGGGCACCTCCCACAGCACCCGGCCGGCCAGTCCCTCGGACGGGCCGAGCAGCCGCTGCGCCCGTGCGTTGGCGTAGAGGATCCGTCCATCGGAGTCGACCGCGAGGAAGCCGTCGCTCATGTGCTGGAGGGCCCGGCCGACCGAGTCCATCGCGGCCCGTGTCTCGGTGGTCTCCCACAGCCGGCCCACCATCCGGTCCGGGCGGCCGTCCGGACCGTCGACGATCCGGCCGCGGGCCTCCACCCACACCACCGCGCCGTCGGGACGGAGCACCCGGTGCCGGACGCTGTACTCGCCGCCGCGGCTCAGCGCCTGCTCCGCCTTGGTGACCACGGCCGGCAGGTCCTCGGGGTGGACCAGGGCACGCCAGGTCTCGATCCGCCCGTCGAAGTAGCCGGGCGCGAGTCCGAGGACGAGGGTCATCTCCTCGTCCCAGACGATGTCACCGGTGCGGATGTTCCAGTTCCAGGCGCCGACCCGGACGGTTTCGAGCGCCTCGCGGAGGGCCGCTTTCCGGTCCCGGGGGGCCGGGTCGATGGTTCCACCCATGTTCACAGCTCTGCATCCGTGGGTGTGGGCTCCCCCGCAGCCGGACGGCAAAAGTATACGTCGCACACACGTGCGCAGCGGGGTCCGGCGGACCGGCCGGGACGCCGCACGGGCGCCGGCGCGGGCCTCGGCGTGGGCCGCCGCACGGACCCCGCGCCGCTCAGAGCTGGCGCCCGGTCCTGGGGTCGTAGGCCACCTCCACCGGGACGACCTGGTCGGTGGGGAGCACCTCCACCCACTGGCTGCAGACCTCGAAGTCGCCCTCCGTCCGGGCCCTGAAGCCGCCCTCGATCGGGTAGAACCCGTGCTCGAAGACCCGTTCCACCGGGGTGGCCGAGACCCGGTCGTCCTCGTCCGGCTCCTCCTGCGGGTAGCGGCCGGTCACGCCGGCGGCGGTGTGCTTGTCGGCGACCGTGTGGCACAGGTCGCGGACGGCGTCCTCGATGGTGACCTCCGGGTGCCGGCCGACCGGGTCGTGCGGGTCGCGCCGCAGCAGCCGGGTGCGGACGGCGGCCAGCTCCTGGGGCGGGGCGGCGTAGGCCGCGTCCAGGCCGTCGGTGCCCTCCACGCCGACGTGGCGGAGCCAGTTGACCGCGGCCTCCTCCTTGCCCGGGCGGATCGGCAGGACGGCCTTCACCCAGGGCGCGTTGAGGAAGGCGTTGCGCATCTCGTCGCCGTCGAGCTGCAGCAGCCAGCCCAGCGAGCTGCCGAGCGCGGCCGGCTGGGAGGAGTCGGTGATGTAGTAGCGGCCGTGCGCGCGGTCGTCGGCCCACTCGACGGTGGTGCCGTCCACCGACTCGGGGACGGCCTGCCCGCCGAGGGCCAGCGCGGCCGGGCGCCGGGGCTTCCACCACTCCGGGGCGACGAAGTAGAGCATCCGGTCGATGTCGAAGATCGAGTTGATCAGCTCGGAGAGCACGTGCCGGGTGCGGTGGCCGGTGGGGTTGTCGGGGGTGCCGGTGTAGAGCCGCTCGGTCATCAGGGAACGGATCAGGCTCCGGTGCACGATGGTGCGCTCCTCCTCCCGCAGGTGCTCGAACTTCCGGCGCTCCACCTTGCTGGCCAGGGTGACCCGTTCGGCCACGGCGTCCAGGTAGGCCTTCTCCAGCTTGCGCTTGTTCTCCTCGTCGGCCGCCAGCTTGGCGGCGATCAGCGCGTCGTTGGCGGCGGTGATCCCGTCCGCCGTGGCCGGCAGCAGCCGGCAGGTGATCGCGCCGCTGACCTTGAAGGTGATCCGGTCGTCCCAGGCCAGGCCGCCCGGGGCGGTGGTCACCCCGACCGTGACCCGCTTGGCGTCCGGGGTGATCATGCCGGCGAAGCCCCAGTTGGCCGCCGACCAGGACTCGTCGTCCTGGGCCGCCACCACGCTCTTCTCCACGGCGATGTACGGGTCGCGCGGGTCGTACGCCACCTCGTAGCCGGCGGGGACGCCGGGGATGTCCAGGGTGGCCAGGGGCACGAAGCGGTAGCCGGTCTCCGGGTGCCGGGACTGGTTCTGCCGGGAGTCGTCGGGGAAGTTCCACACCGCCTCGCCGCTGAAGCCGACGGTGACCGTCCTCGGCGGCATGGGCGTCAGCTTCGGGTTCGGCACCAGGACCAGGTCGGCGGGCTTGGCGATGTGGATCAGGTGCGGCAGGGCCAGGTCCTTGCCCGGGTCGTCGACGAAGGTCTCCCAGCACAGGTAGGTGCCGATGTCCTGGATCTGCACGCCGACCTGCCGCATCTTCCGGCGCAGCTCGTAGTTGAGCAGCTTGGGCGTGGTGTTGGCGAGGACGTAGCGCTTGCTGGAGGAGTCCACCGTCTCGGTGACCGTCTTGAAGGTGGAGCGGAAGTTCTGCCGGATCTCGGTGGACAGCTTCTCGCTCTGCTGCCGCATCCGCTTGTGGCCCTGCTCCCGGGCCGACTGCTGGGTCTTGTCGAGGTTGAGGCTGCCGGTGGCGGTGGCGTTGCCCGTCCCCCAACTCTGGTTCACCGTACTGGAGAAGCCGAGCTTCATGTCCTCGCGGTTGTCCTGCTTGACGGCGTCGCTGATCTCGTCCTCCTCGGTGGAGGAGCGCTCGCTCTTCGCAGTGGTCTCCAGAGCCGTCTCGATGGTCTTCTCGACCAGGGTGCGGCGGGTGCTCACCTCGACCAGCTCCACCGAGGAGCCCGGGCTGAGCCAGACGTGCCCGACCGGGGTGCCGAGGAAGGTGTCCAGCTCGAAGAAGAACTGCCGGAACAGGTGGACGATCCCGACCGGGGACAGTGTCACGTCGGTGATCTGCCGGGTCGGGTCGAAGTCCAGGTACGGGTCCTCGAACTCCTCCACCGGGCCGTGGTGGGCGGTGAGCGGGAACGGCTCCTCGGGGAAGCGCAGGGCGAACGGGTCGGCGGGGGTGTCCAGTTCGAGGCGGAACCGCAGGCCGGTCCTGACCTGGCCGCGGCCGAACACCCACTGCCGGCGGTCCCGGTCGAGCCGCAGTGTGTACCCTCCGGGGGCGAGGTCGGTGTCGATGTCGCCGCGGATCGGCGGGACCTCCGGCGAGAACAGGGCGACCCGGCCGGCGTCGAGGTCCACCGCCATGCCGGTGACCAGGGTGCCGTCCGGGGGCCGGGTGGCCGCGGTGCGGTGGGCCCGGCGGGCGGCCGGCTCCGGCGGAGGTCCGTCCCGGACGCGGAGGGTGCGGTCGGGGCCGGGCGGGGTCGGCGGCGCCGGGCGCTGGGGAGGCGGAGCGGGCTGGGGTCGCTGGGGAGGCTGGGGGGAGTCGATGCTTCCGGTACTGCCCACGGTGGTTCACCTCGCACGGGCGGCGGGGACGTCCGGGGACCACGGTAGGACGCACCCGATCGGTCCGTGCCCGATCGGCCGCCGGTTCACCCTCAGGAGTGACCTGCCGGGCCGTCGGGAGCGGCGGACCGCGCCGCCCCGGAGGAAGTCCGGCCGCGGTCCGCGAACCCCCCGGTGCGCGGACCGCGGCCGGCCCCGAGGGCCGGGCCGGGACGCCCCCCCGGCCCGGCCCCGTCCAGCGGGGCCGGGCTGAGCCCTAGCAGGATCCGAGGGGCTCCGGACGGACCGCCGCCACCGGCCGCTGCTGGCCGGCCATCCGGCGGTTGGCCCGCCGGAACTCCTCGGCCACCCGCCCGCAGCCGGTGCACTCCTCCAGGTGCCGGGCCAGCTCCCGTCCCCGCCGCCGCCCCGGCCGCCGGACGGCTCCGGTCAGCAGCGAGGTGAAGTAGCGGCACTCCAGGCCGGTGCCCTCGTCCACGTGCGCGTTCAGGTAGGCCTCGCGCAGCCCCGCGCGGGCCCGGGCCGCGAGCGAGCGCACCCCGCTGGGCGTCATGCTCATCCGCTGGCCGACCGTGGCGGC
Source organism: Kitasatospora sp. HUAS MG31 (assembly GCF_040571325.1). GTDB lineage: Bacteria > Actinomycetota > Actinomycetes > Streptomycetales > Streptomycetaceae > Kitasatospora > Kitasatospora camelliae. The sequence continues at coordinate 1,179,082 of NZ_CP159872.1, forward strand.
GGACTCGCCCTCCACCACGAAGAACCACAGGAGCACCTGCCACCGCTCCGGCAGGGCCCGGTAGGCGCGGGCGATCATCGCCGTCTCCTCGGCGGCGAGCAGGGTGTCCTCGGTCTCCGCCTCGTCGGCCACCCGCTCGGCCCAGGTGTGGAAGTCGTCGGCGAGCACGACCGTGGTCTGGCTGCTCCACTCCATCGCGGTCCGCCGGACGCAGGCCTTGAGGTAGGGGCGCCAGGCGTGCCGCGGGCCGCGGCCGCGGGCGACGGACAGGTAGGTGCTGGCATAGGCCTCGGCGGCGAGGTCCTGGGCGGTCTGTGGGTCACGGCAGAAGCGTCGGGCATACGCGAGTACGGCGCTGTGATGCCGGGTGAACACCTCGGCCATCACCTCCCGGATCCGGGAGCCGCCGGTGGTGGTCGAGGTGGCGAGCGCTGCGGCGAGTTCGGCGTCGCTCAGCGCGCTCAAGCCCGTCTCGCGGGTGCTGGTCAGAAGAGTCATCTGTTCCTCCTCAGCTTTGGCCTTCGCACGATGGGGGAGTTTCGCGGGCCCGGCCTGGGTCGGCCGGTCCTGCCGGACGGGGAGCGTCCGGGACGAAGGCGGACGGCGTCGTGCTGCTGGGGCCGTCGGGACGGTGTGGCAGGAAGGGCCACAGCACACCAGTCCCACGGGTTTGGGGGCAACCGCCGCAGGGCCGGCCCGGCGCCCGGTGATTCCGGATCCGAATGTGGGGAAACCGTGTGCGAGGCGGCCGGACGGCGTGCGGGAGGGGCTGGGGGCCTCCTGGTGACGGGCCGCCACACCCGCCGACACGGTGGCAAGGCCGCGTCAAGTGCGGGACGCGGGGAATAACAGAAAAGTGCATACGGCATTTGCATGGTTGAACGCCGGTGCCGCGAACCCGCCATGACTCTGCGCCAGTTGACCGTCGCGGACGGCTCCCGGCAGAGCGGGCCGCAGCAGCCGGCAAGGCGGCCGGCGAGGCAGGCGACGGCAGCCGGCGAGGCCGGTTACAGCAGCCGAAAAGCGAGGGTTCCCGCCGGCCGTGGTCGGCCGGCGGGAACCCTCGCCCTGTCGTCACTTCTCGGTGCTGTGCGGTGCGTTCAGCCGCTCGTGGCGGGTTGCGGGTGGTGGCCGCCGGTGTGGTCGGCCCCTCCGAGCATGGTCCCGCCCAGCAGCCCGTGGATCCGTTCCATGGTGGTGTCGGTGAGCACCACCACCCATCCGTCGCCGACCAGGTACGAGCCGCCGTAGGCCTGGGCCTGGGTGGTCCAGGCGTCCTGGGCGCCCCGGGTCGGGAAGGTGGCGATCCAGGTCTCCTCCCCGTCCTGGTCGCACAGCCCCTGCCGGAGGTCGGCCGCGTCGGTGGTGATCTCGGCGGTGCAGCCGATCCGCCGCGCCAGGTCCTCCACCGAGCTCCGTACGGGCCGCTGGGCGGCCTGCGAGGAGCCGACCAACCCTCCGGAGCCCCAGAGGAGTTCGAGGACTCCCAGGACCAGCAGGACGGTCAGTGCGGTCCACTGCAGGTAGGTGCGGACGGTCCGGGCGGCGTGGAGCTCGGTCGCCGCCGGGTCGGCGGTCCGGGCCGTCACTTGCCGCCGGCCGGCTTGCCCGCCTGGTTGATGGCGGTCCACAGGTTGTTGGCCATGCCGTGCCCGAGGGCGTCACCGGGGTTCTGGTCGCCGGAGTAGGTGTAGGCCGGGAGGCAGTTGATGGTCAGCTGCCAGGTGCCGTCCGGGCGCTGCATCTTGCCGATCAGCTTCGGGTCGATGCCCTTGATCTTGGACGCGTCCACCGGCGCGGCGACCGGCCAGGTCTTGAGGCACTGGCCCTCGCAGTTGGACTTCATCGGCCAGGCGGTGTCCTTGCCGAAGTGGTAGAGCGTCCTGCCGTTGCCGTCCACCATGATCTGGCCCAGCTGCGGGTGGTTCATCATCGAGAGCTGCGCGCCGCCGGTCGGCTGCTGGGGCTGCGGCATGGCGGTGGCGGTGGGCTGGGCGGTGGGCTGAGCCGGCGCGGGGCTGGCCGGGGCCTCGCCGCCGCCGGCCTTGGCCTTGCTGCCGTCGGGCGCCAGGGCGTTCCAGGTGCCGCCCACGCCCTGGCCCTTGGTGTCACCGGGCGCGGTGTCCTGCGCGTAGCGGTACGCGGGCCAGCCGCCCACGGTCAGCTGGTGGGTGCCGTCGGCGCGGACGATCTCACCGAGCTTGCTCGCGTCCACGCCGCTGCCGGCCGTGGTGTTGCCGTCCTTGATGACGGGCGGCCAGGCGGTGGCGCAGGCGCCGGAGCAGTTGGACGCCGGCGGCTTGGCGGTGTCCTTGTCGAACCGGTAGAGCGTGAAGCCCTGGCCGTCGGTCATGACGGCGCCGAGCTTCTCGTCGGTGCGGACGGCCAGCTGGCCGCCCGGCTGGCTGCCGCCGGCCGCCGGGAGGGCGCCGGTGTCGCCGTAGGAGCCGTAGCCGTTCACCGGGGTGGCCGAGGCTCCGGCGAGCAGCCCGTCGGCGGACGGCTTGGCCTGGCGGGCGCTGCTGTCGGAGCTTCCGAAGGCGGCCATCAGCACGAGGCCGGCGAGCAGCAGGCAGACCGCCACGAGCCCGTAGCGTTTGGTGGTCGTCGTCATCTTCCTTGCCTTTCCATCGGGTGGGCCTGGCCGTCCCAGGGGTCGCGGGACCAGGCCGGATGGTGCGTGGGGTGGTCGGTGGGGTGGTGGGAGCGGCCGTGGTGGCCGGCTCCGGGGGCCGTGGGTGTGCGGGTGGTGGGCGGGTGGGCGCCGGCCCGGGGGCGGGCGGCGCTCACTGGATGCGCAGCGCCAGGGCGGGGCACCGGTCGACGGCGCGGGCCGCCTGCTGGAGCAGCTGCGAGGGGACCGGCATGACGGCGGCCGAGGGGAAGCCGTCCGGCGCCAGGCTGATCACCTCGGGCAGGACGCTGGTGCACAGGCCGTGGGCCTCGCACAGGGTCCAGTCCACGACGATGCTCCCGGCACTCTCCATCTCGGGCATCGGCAGCACGTCCTGGACGGGCCGGCCGCAGCCGCCGTACTGGTAGGAGTGCATCTGCAGGTCATCGTCGAAGACCTCCAGGGCCGAGGCCAGGAACCGGGAGGCGGCGTCGGGGTGGCTGCAGGCGCCCCGGCCGGTGACCTCGCGCATCCGGGTCTCGACCACGTCCAGGGCGGCGCGGCCACCGCCCCGGACCACCTCCTCCACCGCCTTGGCCAGGGCGGGCAGTCCGAGGTAGCAGGGCCCGCACTGGCCGGCCGTCTCGTCGGCCATCCAGCGGGTGACCCGGAGCACCTCGCCCAGCGGGCAGGTGGTGTCCGGCAGCGGCAGGATGGCGCCGGCGCCCAGGGCCCCGCCGAGGCCGCGCAGGGACTCGCGCGACACCAGGGCCTTGCGGGCGTTGTCGGGGCTCAGCCAGGTGCCGTGGTAACCGCCGGTCAGCACGCCCTGCCCGATGTCCATGCCGAACATCTGGAGCATGTCGGCCAGCGGGACGCCGGCGGGCGACTCCACCACCTGCTTGCCCGCCAGGGTGAGCAGGACCGTGCCGGGCTCCGTGGGGAGGCCGACCTCTCGGTACGGCAGCGCCCCCATCCCTGCGGCGACGGCGAGTTGGGCGTACGTCTCGGCGTTGGAGAGCAGGGTCGGCACACCCCCGACCCCGCTGTCGCTGGTCCGGATGTTGCCGCCGCGCGGGAGGGCGATCCCGCTGGTGATGCCGCGGGCCAGGGAGCTCCCCTCGCCCGAGACGAACCGTTCCGGCAGCCGGTTGACGGAGACCGGCAGCGGTGTGGAGCGCCGCTCGGTGAGCGCCTTCAGCAGGGACTGCTCGGTGTCGGCCCGGGTGACCCCGAGCACCACCTGTTCGGCGCCCAGTGCCTCGGCGGCCAGCAGCGCACCGTCCAGGACCAGGTGGGGGGTGCGCAGCAGCAGCGCCGCATCCTTCAGACAACTCGGTTCTCCTTCCGTACCGTTGACCACCACGACCGGGCGGGTCCGGCGCCGGGCGGCGGCCTTGACCACCGCCCGGATCTTCCGGGCGAACGGGAAGCCGGCGCCGCCGCGGCCGCGCAGGTTGACGTTCTCGGCCAGGTCGGCCAGTTCGTCCGCCGCCATCGACGGCGGCCTGCCGTGGACCACCAGGTGGGCACGGTGGTCCAGGCGCTCGACCTGCTCCAGCCCCGCGAAGAGGACCGGCCGGCCGAGCCAGGCGATGGGTGCGCCGTACATCAGCCCCGCCGCCGCCGTCCGGTGCCGGCCCCGACCTCGGGCCGGCGGACCGTCTCGGTACGCAGGGGGGTCTCCGTCCGCAGCGGGACGGCGACCCGGCGCGGGACGCCCCGGCCCTGGCCCCACAGCCGCAGGCCGAGCGCGACGATCACGCCGACCATGGCCACGCTGTAGAGGATGGTGACCCAGGGGGCCGGCACCCGGGTGGCGTTCAGGCCGTGGAGCAGGGCGGCACCCCAGGCGGGGTAGGCGAAGACGTGGACGATCCGCCAGCGGCGCGCCTCACCGGTCCGGGCGAGCAGCCCGCGGGCCGCCCCGGCGAGGGCCACGGCCAGCAGCACGTAGCCGGCCACCACCCCGAGGCCGATCAGCACCGGCCGGTCCGGGTCGGTGAAGGGCACGAACGCGGCCAGCGCGCCGACGTGGTCCTGGATGACGTTCATCCACACGTGCAGGACCAGGAAGACCACGCCGCCGATGCCCATCGCCCGGTGGATCGCCTGGGCGGCCAGCCGGTGCACCGGGTACAGCAGCAGCCGGTCGGTGGCGGCGAGGCCCCACAGGACCGCGGAGGTGAAGGACACCAGGGCCAGGACCCCGGCGGCCACTCCGAGGAAGGCCTGGAGTGCGCCGTTCACCATCACGGCCGTGAAGCCGAGTCCCACCGCCAGCAGCGGCATCACGGACCACCCACGGGAGGTCTCCCGTGCGCCGGACTCCGACTGCTCCGCGGCGCTCCCGCCGCGGTCCTGTTCGCCTCGGCCGGCCCGGTTCGGTCCGCCGGATCGGCCCGAGCGGCCCGCTCGAGCCGGTCCTGCGGCCGAGTGCCAGGCTCGGCGTCCCTGCCCTGTCAACATCGTTGAGCCCTCCGGCCTTGTCCTTGCTCAGTTCGGATGGGGTGCGCGGTCCCCTGGGTGGGCCGCGCGGTGGGGCGGCCCGGATGCCCCGGGTCCGGCCCGGTGGCGGCCCGTGCGGGTCATCCGCAGCGACGACCCTCGTTGATGCAGCTGACCATCTGGTTCAGCAGGTTCTGGTTCATCACGTTGATGAAGTCACCGTGGTCGGTGATCGGGTTGTGGAGCTGCTCGGGGAAGCTGTCGACGGCGAACTTCACGCCGCTCGGCACGTCGTACGCCACCCGCTCCACCAGCTGGGGGATCGCCCGGAAGTTCCGCGGGCAGCCGCCGTTCTTGGAGAAGGCGGTGTGGGTGCGGTGGTTGGCGCTGTCGATGTTCTTGCCGTCCCAGCAGTCCGGGAACTTCAGGGTCCGCACGACCCGGCTCCCGCTCGGGCAGATCGGGTACTTGTCGACGAGCTGGCGGTCCTCGAACCCGGTGCAGCTCCACGAGGCGTGGGCGTTGCCCGGGCCGTTGGTGAAGGCCTTGGCGTCGCCGGTGAGGATCCGCAGGAAGCGGGTCATCGGCTGGACCTTGCTGCCGCTGGGCGAGTCGAAGGTGATGTTCGCCTCGGCGGGCTGCAGGATGCGGCCCACGTTGCGGTCCTTGCCGCCGCCGGGCGCCTTGAGGTCGGAGTCGTTGCTGCCGTCCAGCAGCCGCAGCACCGGCCAGTAGTACGTCGACTGGTCGCCGTTGGAGCAGGTGGTGCCGGCCCCGGCGAGCTTGTTGTTGGAGGAGAACCCGTCGGTGATCTTGTTGCCCACGTAGTCGTGCATGTGGTGGGCGCCGTTGCTCACACCGGGTGCGACGATCACGTTGTCCGGGTTGAGGTGGCGGTTCTCGTTGCGTCCGCAGCGCGAGCTGAAGCTGCCGGTGGCCGGCCCGGTGCGGGCGGGCTTGGCGGCGGGGGCGACGGTCTTGATGTCGACGAAGCCACGGCCGAGGTTGCCCTTGCCGGCGGCCTTGTTGCGGTCGGCCGTACCGGCCTTGGCGTCGTTGCTGTAGTCCCGGGCGGAGGCGTCGACGGTCACGTCGCGCCGGATCGCGCAGTTCGCCAGCCCGGCGATGTCCTTGGGCAGGCCGGCGTCCGCTCCGGCGCGCTCCGCCATCTTCCGCAGGGTCGCGGTGCGCTTCTCGGCGAGCGTCCCCATGACGCGCTTCTCGCCGCCGCCCTGGCCGGGCGCCGCGAGGTCGCGGTAGGCGTCGGCCACCTGGGCGTCGAGTTCGGCGAGACCCTGGTCGACCTCCTCCTTGGCGTTCTCCGGCACCTCGGTCAGTCCGGCGCCCACGTCCGCGCAGGCGACCGTGCCGAGTTGGGGCGCGGCGGTGGACTTGGACCACCAGGTGCGCTGTCCGGCGAACGCTCCGGTGGCGAGTGCCGTGCCACCGGTGATCGCCAGCACCCCGGCGAACAGCAGGGCGAGCAGTCTCCGCCTGGACTTGCCGCGTTTGTGAATCCTCATGTACGTACCCTCGAAACGGGATCGGGCCTGTCGGACAGGCCGTGGACGGCCTCGGTGCCGCGGGGGTTCGGGCGGGCCGCCGGGTGCGGTGGGCGCCCGGCGGCGGGCGCGCTCAGCGCTTGGCCGGTCCCGCGGTCGGCGAGGAGGTGCCGGACGACGGTCCGGTGAGGTTGCCGTAGCTCACCAGCCGGGTGTCCTCCAGCACGGTCATGTGGTCGAGCACCGTGGAGTTGGCCACGGTCGCGAGGTCCCGGACCGTGGAGTTCTGGGTGCTGGCGCGCACCTGGGCGACCACGGCGAACACCTGGCCGTGGGCGTTGCGCAGGATGTTCGCGAACAGCCGGTCGAACTCCGGCCCCTGGGCCTCCTCCAACTGCTTCAGCCAGCCCTTCTGCTGGTCGTTGGGCTCGTTGGGCACCTGCATCCCCAGGGCGGAGGCGGCGGCCAGGTCGGCCCGGTCGAGATCGGTGTGCCCGTCGACCAGGTGCTGGCCCGCGGTCTTGACCTCGGGGGTCCCGCCCTTGGCCAGCGCCATCCGGCCGGCCGGCAGCTCCCACAGCCCGGCCAGCCGGACGCGTTTGACGAAGTCCCGGTCGAGCGGGGTCAGCGGACCGGTCGCGGTGTCCACCGTGCCCGGGGTCGCCTCCGCCGCCTGCGGGCTGCGGTACGAGCTCGCCGAGCGGGCGATGGGGACCATCAGGGCCGCCACCGTGAAGACCATGGCCACGATGATCAGCAGTGTGCCGAACGACCGCGGGATTCCGGTCGCCCGGGATATTCCATAGGCGGCTCGACCGGCTCCGCGCTTCTTCCTCGAAGGGGACATCGGTTTCCTCATCATTCCGGGACGGACGCGCACACCGGGAACGCCCTCCGGATTCCGCCGCGACGGTCTCCCTGCGGCCACGGCGGACTCCCGGCGGAATACGGACGCATTCCGTCGGGGGAATTCGCCGCCGGGCGGATTTCGGTGTGCACGGATCCCGGCCCAAAAGGTCGCGGGGATCGAAACGGTCGGTTGCGGGGACGGCTCGCGGGCCGTTTCCCTCGTGGTCCGGCGGGGAGTCCGGACGGTCGGCGACGGGGCTGGCTTCCAGCCCCGGGAGGCCGCGCCGACCGTCCGGACGGACCGCTGCGCCCCGACCGGTGGGCGCAGCTCACACGGGCTGACGAACCATCATTCCCCGATGGCCGTCGGCCGCTTCACGGAGGATATCCGGCGAGGGCCCGCGCGACCCTGGCACGCTCCGTGGAGGTGATCCCCCGGCGGCGCCCGGCGACTGCGCTGCCGGTGCCGACCGCTGACGGGAGCAGTGCGGCGAAGCTCCGGTGTCGGCGCGTACCGCTGCCGGGCCCGGAACGTGATCGTGGAATCCACAGCGGCTCCTTTCTTTGTGCCGGGGCGGCACCCGCCTGAGCGATGGTGCACCGGAACATCTCCCGGGGAACTTCCGGCCCGTTGCGGGCCGGTCACCAGAGAAAGAGGCCGGATCCGGGGTTTCGTCCCGCGCCTTTACCAATCCTTTGCCAACGGGGCGGAACCGAAGCCTGGAACTCCGGACCGGCAACCCCGTTGTAAGACCGATCGTCAACTGTCAGAAGGAGAAACCGAGAAGACGCATCCGCACATTCAGGAATCTCGCAGGTTGATCTCCGTGTGGACGGGGCCCGGCGCGCGGTACATTGCCCTACCGGCCGGTACCGCTCGACTCCGCGCCGGTCCCTGTGTCCCAGACCGCCCGGACGCGAGCGAGGCCCACGATGCGACTGAACCTCAATCAACTGGCGATATTCGCTCAGGTCATCGAGTCCGAGGGCTTCTCGGCAGCGAGCCAAGTCCTGTTCCTGAGCCAGTCCTCCGTGTCGAAACAGGTGCAGAACCTGGAGCTCGCCCTCCGCACCCAACTGGTCGACCGCTCGGGGCCGAGGATCCGTCCCACCCTGGCCGGCGAGGTCCTCCTCGCCCAGACCAAGGAGGTCCTCGCACTGGCCGAACAGGCGGTGCAGGCCGTCCAGGCGGCGGCGCTGCTGCGCACCGAACCGCTGGTGATCGGCAGCACCGGCACCATCAGCACGCAGTTCCTGCCCTCGGTGCTGCACGAGGTCCGGCGCCGCGAGCCCGCCGCCCAGTTCAACCTGGTCGTCGGCCCCGCCGACCAGCTCGCCGAGGCCCTGGAGGAGGGGCGGGTCGGCATCGCACTGAGCGGCGGCCCGCTGCCGCCCGGCCGGTACCGCTCGGAACGGCTCGCCGCCGACGACATGCTGCTGATCTGCCCGGCCGACCACCCCCTGGCGGGACGGTCGATCAGCCCCGCCGAACTGGAGGGCGAGACCTTCCTGCTCCGCGAGTGCGGATCGCAGACCCGCCGTCAGCTGACCGACCTGCTGCACACCTGGGAGCTGACCGGCGCCCGCACCCTGGACCTGTGGGGCACCGAGGGCGTCAAGGAGGCCGTCCGGATCGGCCTCGGCGTGGGCCTGGTGCCGCGCCGGTCCGTCCGCCTCGAACTGAGGCACGGCGAACTCGCCGAGCTGACCGTCCACCCCGGCCCCGAACGCCGCACCCTGACGGCCAGTTGGACCCTGGCCCGCCCGCTCACCGCGTACGAGCAGCTGCTGATCCCGATCTTCCAGGAGGTGGCCCGCGCCGAAGCGGAGCCACTGGCCGGCCTGGCCGCCGCGAGGGCGTGAGGGCCGGTCCGCACGGCGGGTGCCCGGCCCGGCGGAGGACGCCGGCGCCGGGCACCCGTTCGGGCCCGACCGCGGTCAGTTGGCCAGGCTGAAGTCACCGCCCACCGGTGCCGCGATCTTGTCGACCCCGGTCAGCGCGGTGAGCGAGGTCACCGGGGTGCTGCTGTTGTCGAGGGTGCCGTTGCCGAGCCGGCCCTTGTCGTTCTCGCCCCAGGACTCGACGGTGCCGTTGGCGAGAAAAGGCGAGGCCGAAGCCGGAGCCGGCGGAGCCACCGGTGCCGCCGGCGGCGACGGCGTCGAGCTCGGCCCCCGACAGCCCCACCACGGAGGTCGGGGTGAGCCGCTGGGCGTGGTGCCGTCGCCCAGCTGACCGCCGGCGTTCAGGCCCCGGGCGCGCAGCCGCAGATCGTAGGCGGAGCCGGCGGAGGTGGGCAGCGCGGCGGAGCCCAGCAGGGCCGGGCTCGCGACGATCGCGGGCAGGGCGGCGGAGCGTGCGGTACAGCGGGTTCATCCCGTCCTCACGGTGGGGTGACCGGGTCGGTGGCGGGGCGGACCGGCAGGCCGCGGCCGGCCGGGCGTGCGAGGGCAGCGCGCGGCCGCCGGACCGGCCGGGCCGAGGGCTGGAGGGTGCTGGAGGGGTCGGCTAGCTGCGGACGGGCTCGCCCGTGGCCAGCCGCGGCGCGGGACAGGGCCGGGTGACGGCGTCGTCCTGGTTCGGCGGGCGCTCCCCCGCCACGGCCCGGGGTGCACCGAGCAGGAGAAGGGCGAGAGCGAGCAGCGCGGTAGAGGCCCGCAGGAACCGGGTGGGTCCGGGGTTGGGGGGCATGGCGTCCCTTGTGATCCTGGGCGGCGGGAGGCCGCGGCCGGCCGGGCCGCAGATGAAAGTGACAATCGGATCGACGGCATGCCTGCCCCGGGATCGGGTGGGTGGTGCGGATACCGACGACTTTCCACGCCATTGGCCCAGCCCGGCCGCTCGCCGTCGTCCCAACTAACCGCCGGTGGTTGCGGCGCGTAGTCGCGGATCGGAGTATGACCTGGGGGCGTGATCGTTGATCATCCGGTTACCCTTCAAGTGACCGCGATGTCGGGGACGGGTGCTGGCGGGGTCGGCCCTGACGGAGCATCCGCCGTGTCGCCGGACCCGGTCCTCACGACACGGCATCCGGGCAGGTCGGGCACCCTTCGGCCCCTCCATCCTCACGGAGAGTACGGTCGTAGACGGACGGTCGGCCGGTCACCCTGCGCCATTCGATGGGACGTCAGCCCGCAGGGCCCCGACCGGCCCGAGCGGCGGTCCCACCCGGGTCGGCGAGCGCCACCCACCGTCGGTCCGGACGTCACCGTGAGCTACGCACCGCGGCCGAGGGCGGGTCTCGGCGGAGGCCGACGGTGCGGGCGGGCCGTGATCCCGCCGGAGACCGGCTCGGCCCCTGCCCGCCGGGCGTGGCCGCCCGGCCGCGAACGGGCGGGCACCTACTCTTCGTGGTCACCCCCGCTGCGGTGTTATCAATGACACATGGTCGAACAGCCCGACCGGGTCCGGCCCGTGTCGAAGCGGTCGCTGGTGGCGAAGAGTCCTCTCGGGAAGAGTCCTCGGAGCGTTGCCGGCCAGGTCTTCGTGCTCCAGGTCGCGGTGGTGGTGCTGCTCGTCCTCGGGGCGATCCTGGCGCTGGTCCTGGAGTCGCGGCGGGCCAGCGACACCGAGGCCCGCAATCGATCGGTGGCCGTCGCGCAGACCTTCGCGCACTCCCCCGGCCTTCTCGACACGCTGAAGTCCCCCTCGCCGACCACCACGCTCCAGCCCCTGACGGAGGCGGCGCGCCAGGAGGCCGGTGTCGACTTCATCGTGGTCATGGACACCCACGGGACCCGGTACACGCACCCCCTGCCGGACCGGATCGGCCAGCAGTTCGTCGGCACGATCGGCCCCTCGCTGGCCGGCCAGGTCTACACCGAGAGCGTGCACGGTCCGCTCGGCCACGAGGTCCAGGCGGTCGTCCCCGTCAAGGCCCCCGACGGCTCGGTGGTCGCCCTGGTGTCGGCCGGGCTCAAGGTCAAGAACGTCACCTCGGCCGGCAACCGGCAGCTGCCCGTCATCCTCGTCACCGGCGCCGCCGCCCTCGCGGTGGCCACGACCGGGACCGCCCTGATCGCCAGGCGGCTGAAGCGCCAGACCCGCGGCCTGGGCCCCACCGAGATGACCCGCATGTACGAGCACCACAACGCCGTCCTGCACGCGGTGCGGGAGGGCGTGGTCATCGTCGGGCAGGACGGCCGGCTGCTCCTCGCGAACGACGAGGCGAAGGAGCTGCTCGACCTGCCGGCCGACCCGGAGGGCCGGCACCTGGCCGAGCTGCCGGACCTCGACCCCGACACCGTGGAACTGCTGCTGTCGGGCAGGACCGCCACGGACGAGGTGCACCGGGCGGGCGGCCGGCTGCTCGTGGTGAACCAGCGGCCGACCGACCGCCACGGCGGAGCGATGGGCACGGTCGCGACGATCCGCGACTCCACGGAGCTCCTCGCCCTGGCCGGCAAGGCCGAGGTGGCCGGGAACCGGCTCGCCCTGCTGTACGAGGCCGGCACCGGCATCGGGACCTCCCTCGACGTCGTGCGCACGGCCGAGGAGCTGGCCCAGATCGCCGTCCCCGGCTTCGCGGACTTCGTCACCGTCGACCTCTCCGACCCCGTCCTGCACGGCGACGAACCCACCGGCACCGGCCTGAACCTGCGCCGGGTCGCCGTCAACGGGATCCGTGAGGACCACCCCTTCTACCCGCGCGGCAGGCTGATCGACTTCGTCCCCTCCACCCCCCAGGCCCAGGGCTTCGGCAACGGCCGGTCCCAGGTGGTGCCCGACCTGTCGGTGGCCCACGGCTGGCTGGCCCAGGACCCGGAGTGGACCCGGCGGATCGTCGACTACGGCGTGCACTCGCTCATCACCATTCCGGTGACGGCGCGCGGCATCATCCTGGGCGTCGCCGCCTTCTGGCGGTCGCAGAAACCCGAACCGTTCGACGACGGGGACCGGTCCGTCGGCGAGGAACTGGTCGCACGGGCGGCGGTCAGCATCGACAACGCCCGCCGCTACACGCGCGAGCACGCCATGGCCGTGACCCTGCAGCGCAGCCTGCTGCCGCGCGCCCTGCCGGAACAGAGCGCCCTCGACGTCGCGCACCGTTACCTGCCGGCCCAGTCCGGGGTCAGCGGCGACTGGTTCGACGTGATCCCGCTGCCCGGCAGCCGGGTGGCCCTCGTCGTGGGCGACGTCGTCGGCCACGGCCTGCACGCCGCGGCCACCATGGGCCGCCTGCGCACCGCCGTGCACAACTTCTCCGCCCTCGACCTCCCGCCCGACGAGCTGCTCGGCCACCTTGACGAGCTGGTGAACCGCATCGACCAGGAGGAGAGCGACACCGGTTCCGGGACGGGCGTCACCGGGGCCACCTGCCTCTACGCGATCTACGACCCGGTCTCCCGGCTCTGCACCATCGCGACGGCGGGACACCCCGCGCCCGCGCTGGTCTCCCCCGACGGCAGCGTCGTCTTCCCGGAGCTCCCCATCGGCCCGCCGCTGGGAGCGGGCGGCATGCCGTTCGAGACGGCGCAGGTCCACCTGGAGGAGGGCACCCAGATCGTCCTCTACACGGACGGCCTGATCGAGGAGCGCACCCGCGACTTCGACGTCGGCATGGAACTGCTGCGCGACGCGCTCTCCCACTCCGGCCGGCAGCCCGAGGAGAACTGCCGGGCCGTGCTGGAAGCCCTGCTGCCGGACCGGCCGCAGGACGACGTCGCACTGCTGATCGCCGAGACCCGGGTGCTCGGGTCCGACCGGGTCGCCGAGCGCGAGGTGCCGTCCGACCCGGCCGCCGTGGCCGACGTCCGGGCGTGGATCACCGCGACCCTGGACGCGTGGGACCTGACCGACCTGACCTTCGCCACCGAACTGGTCCTCAGCGAACTGGTCACCAACGCCATCCGCTACGGCTCGGCGCCGGTCCGGGTGCGGCTGCTGCGGGACCGCAGCCTGATCTGCGAGGTGGCCGACGGCAGCAGCACCTCCCCGCACCTGAAGTACGCGGCGACCACGGACGAGGGGGGCCGCGGGCTCTTCCTGGTGGCCCAGCTCACCGAGCACTGGGGCACCCGGTACACCCCGCAGGGCAAGATCATCTGGGCGGAGCAGCCGCTCCCCGCCTCGGCCAGGAACCCGGCCGGGACGGAGGACGGGCTCGCGGCGGCCCGTCCGGAGGCGTCTCCACGGCCCGCGGACCGCGTCGCCTCATGGTGACAGCCGGTGAGCATCGCGGTGACAGCAGGTGAGCGTCGCCGTCGCAGCCGGTGGGCCTCACTTCTCCTCTCCTCCATCCTGCGCCACCGCCCGTTGCGGCCCCCAGCAACGGCCGGCGGCGGCCGGCGGCGGGAGTGTCGCGGTGCCGGGAACCGTGCTGTGCTGGGAGGGTCCGACGGGAGTGCGTCATGCGTACGCTGAAGCGGCCGATCACCAACGACCATCCGTTGCGGCCGGGCGTGCTGCTGCCGGCCCGGGACCTCGCCGGCGCCTGGGTGCTCATCGTCCTGATCGCCGCCCTGGCCTGGGTGCTCACCGTGGGCCAGGCCCTGGACATGGGCATCGACCCCGGCACGATGGGGATGGCGCTGCCGCCGTTCCTCGTGCTGTGGCCGGCCATGACGGCCGCGATGATGCTGCCGTCCGTCGCACCCGTCGCCGTGACCTGGGCCAGGGGGATCGCCCGGCAGTCGAGCGGCGCCACCCGGGCGCTTCGCACCACCGAGTTCACCGTCGGCTACCTGATCGCCTGGACGGCGTTCGGCCTGCTCGCCTACGGCGCGCTCGCGCTCACCGGCGACCTGGTCGACCGGGATCCGGACGCCGGGAGGTGGATCGGCGCGGCCGCCTTCGCGCTGGCCGGGCTGTACCAGCTGGGCCCGCTCAAGAGCGTCTGTCTGCTGCACTGCCGCAGCCCGATGGCCCAGCTGATGCACTACGCCGCGTACCGGCCGCGGATGCGCGACCTGCGGGTGGGGCTGCACCACGGCGCGTACTGCGTGGGCTGCTGCTGGGCACTGATGGTCGTGCTGATCCCGCTGGGCGTCATGAACATCGCGGCGATGGCGGGCCTGGCGGCGCTGATCTTCCTGGAGAAGCTCTGGTACCGGGGGCCGCAGCTCGCCCGGGTGGCCGGGGTCGCCTTCCTGGTGCTGGCCGTGCTGGCGTCCTTCCAGGACTGGCTGCTGCCCGGCCTGCAGACGTCGATGACGCCGATGTTGACCCCGATGTGAGGCACCGGCCCGACCGCGGGCGGCCGTCGCAGCCGCCCGCGGGTGGGCGTCACAGCCGCTCGGGCACCGGGTTGCCGACGGCCTCGATGGCGCGGCGGACGGGGACCTTCGCCAGCACCGCGAACCCGATCACGAAGAACACCAGCAGCGAGATGATCGCCGAGCGGTAGCTGCCGGTGATCTGGTACGCCAGGCCGAAGACCAGCGGGCCCATCCAGCTGGTGCCGCGGTCGCTGACCTTGTAGAAGCTGAAGTACTCGGCCTCCTTGCCCGCCGGGATGAGGTGGGAGAACAGCGAGCGCGAGAGCGCCTGGCTGCCGCCCAGCACGAGGCCGATCATGCAGGCCAGGGCGAAGAACCAGATCGGCTGGTGGGCGGGCATGAAGTACCCGAGGGCGAGGGTGAACACCCAGGCCACCAGCGAGCCGAGCACGGTCCGCTTGGCGCCGTACCGGCCCGCGATCCGCCCGAGCAGCAGCGCGCCGCCGATCGCCACGATCTGGACCAGGAGCACGGCGGCGACCAGCGAGGTCTGGTCCATGCCGAGTTCCTCGCTGCCGTAGAGCGAGGCCTGCGAGACGACGGTCTGGATGCCGTCGTTGTAGCAGAGGAAGGCGCCCAGGTAGAGCAGCGTCAGCGGGTACTCGCGCATCCCGCGCAGGGTGCGGGCCAGTTCGCGCAGGCTGCCGGCGGTGGGACGGCCGGCCGCCGCCGCGGTCCGGTCGGGCGCCACCCCGGCCCGGGAGGGCAGCCGCAGCATCGGGACGATCGTGAACAGCGCCCACCACAGGCCGGCCGAGGCCAGGCAGATCCGCACGGCGGTGCCGGAGGAGAGGCCGAGCGCGTCGTGGCCCTCGAACAGCGCCAGGTTGGCGATCAGCAGCAGTCCGCCGCCCGCGTAGCCGTACGCCCAGCCCTTGGAGGAGACCGCGTCGCGCTGGTCGGGGCCGGCCAGGCCCGGGAGGTAGGCGTAGGAGAGCGCCACCGACACCGCGTACGCGATGTTGGCGACCACCAGCAGCCCACCGCCGAGCAGGTAGCGGTCGCCGCCGAGGAAGAACATCCCCATCGTGGCGAGGGCGCCGACGTACGCGAAGCCGCACATCAGCTCCTTGTGCCGCCCGGTGCGGTCCGCGACCGTGCCGGCCACCAGCATCACCGCGACCGACACCAGCACGGAGAAGGAGACCGTGTACGGGAAGAACGACCCCGCGCGGATCGTGAGGCCCAGCGGGTGCACGTCGCCGGAGGCGTCGGCGGCGTTCTTGGCGATGGAGGTCAGGTAGGGCCCGAGGAACACCGTCAGGACGGTGGCCGAGAAGGCGGCGTACGCCCAGTCGTTGATGTACCAGGCGAACTGCATCCGGCGCAGGGCGGCGCCGTCGGTGGCGGTCGCGGAAGCGGTCGCGGTCGCCGAGGCGCTCGCGGAGGCGGTCGCGGTGACGCTCGCGGTCGGGGTGGCGCTCGCCGGGTCGGCCGGGGGGTGCTCCGGCGGGTTGGCCGCAGTGTCCATCAGACTCCTATCGCCGGGCTGGGGCCGGTGCTGCCGCCGGTCCAGCGGCCTTGCTCGCCGAGGACGTCCCGCAGGACGTCGATGCGATCGGACATGATGCCATCCACACCGAGGTCCAGGAGAGCCCTGATCCGGGTGGGATCGTCGATGGTCCAGACGTGGACCTGGAGGCCGAGGCGGTGGGCCGCGCGGACGAACGCCCGGTCGACGACCCGCAGGCCCCGGTGCCGCTCCGGCACCTGCGCGCACAGCCCGGCGAACCGCGCCCCGCGCCGCAGCAGCGGACCGGCCAGCGACAGCAGCCGGAGCCGGGCCACCTCACGCGGGCCCAGCGAGGTGGCCAGCCGGGGGCCGGCGGCGGCGCGGACGGCGGCGAGGCGGCTGTCGGAGAATCCGCCGACGCAGACCCGGTCCCAGGCATCGGTCCGGCGGATCGCCTCGACCAGCGGCCCGATCGCGGGCGCCGCCTTGACGTCGATGTTGAACCGGGCCTCCGGGAAGGCGCCGAGCAGGTCCTCCAGCAGCGGCACGGGCTCGGTGCCACCGATCCGGGCCTGCCGGACGGTGTCCCACGGCAGCTCGGCCACCACGCCGGCGCGGTCGGTGACGCGGTCGAGGCGGGAGTCGTGGAAGGCCACCAGCACACCGTCGCGGGTGGCGTGCACGTCCGTCTCCAGGTAGCGGTACCCGAGGGCGACGGCGGCCTCGAAGGCGGCGAGGGAGTTCTCGGGATGGCCGAGGTCACCGCCCCGGTGCGCGAAGGCCAGCGGCCCCGGATGGTCGAGGAAGGGGTGCATGTCGTGCTCCGAGCTCCTGGCAGAGGGACCCGACGGGCCCACGGGGCCGGGCGGCGCTGCCCGTTCCGACGGCGTCCCGGACCGTGCGCGTTACAGTATTACGCACCCTGTCAAGCGGTAACGCCGGGGCCCGGATCCCGGGCCGCCGCCCAGAACCTGAGTCGGCAGCCGGCCGCCCTCCCGCACCGGGCCTCCCCTCATTCCGCGCAGCCGCCTAATTCCGCGCAGCCGCCCGCCCGCGTGCCGCAGACTCGGAGCGAGCACTTTCCAGACCGGAGGATGGCATTCATGGTTGACCGGCCCTTGACGCTGATGGCGGTGCACGCCCACCCCGACGACGAGGCCACCGGGACAGGGGGTGTCCTCGCGCGCTACGCGGCCGAGGGCGTCCGCACGGTCCTCGTCACCTGTACCGACGGCGGCTGCGGAGACGGACCGGACGGCGTCAAGCCGGGCGAGCCCGGCCACGATCCGGCGGCCGTCGCCGCGCTGCGCCGCCAGGAACTCGAAGCGAGCTGCGAGGTCCTCAAGGTCAGCCACCTGGAGATGTTGGACTACGCCGACTCCGGGATGATGGGCTGGGCCGCCAACGACGCCCCCCGCTCCTTCTGGCGCACTCCCGTCGAGGAGGGCGCCGCTCGCCTCGCCGAACTCCTGCGCCGCTACCAGCCCGACGTGGTCGTCACCTACGACGAGAACGGGTTCTACGGCCACCCGGACCACATCCAGGCGAACCGCATCACCGTGGCGGCGCTGGAGCTGACCGGGATGACGCCCAAGGTGTACTGGACGACGGCGCCGCGCTCGATGATGAAGCGGTTCGGCGAGGTCATGCGCGAGTTCGGCGCCGACTGGGAGGAGCCGGACCCGGCGGAGACCGCCGAGATGCCCGAGATCGGCCTCCCCGACGAGGAGATCACCACCTGGGTGGACACCACCGAGTTCGGCGGCCAGAAGTTCGACGCCCTGGCCGCGCACGCCAGCCAGGGCGAGAACATCTTCTTCCTGCGGATGGGCAAGGAGCGGTTCACCGAACTCATGGGCGTGGAGACCTTCGTCCGCGTCCGGGACACCACCGACGCGGCCCTCCCCGAGAACGACCTCTTCGCCGGCCTGCGCTGACCGGCCGCCGCCGCCCGGGCCGGCCACGCCGAGGTGGCCGGCCCGGGCGGTCGGCGCCACAGGCCGGCGACGCAGGCCGTCGGCAGGAGGTCAGCGGGAGGTCAACGGCCTTGGAGGGACCTGACGTTGTCGCCGAAGGTCCAGCCCTTCGAGCCGTCCCAGTTGAGCGACCAGGTCATGAGGCCCTTGAGCGACCCGCCGAAGGCGTTCCAGGACTGGCCGACCAGGCTCGGTGCCATGTAGCCGCCGCCCGCGCCGGGCTGGGCCGGCAGGCCGGGCACCTGCTTGTCGTAGGGCACCTTGATCGTGGTGCCCTGGATGGTCAGGCCGTTGTTGAGGCAGGTGGTCTGCGCGGTGAAGCCCTGGACGGTGCCCGCCTGGTAGGAGTCGCCGGAGCAGCCGTACATGCTGCCGTTGTAGTACTGCATGTTCAGCCACCACAGGCGCCCGTTGTCGGCGTACTTCTTGATGATCGGCAGGTAGGCGCCCCAGATCGAGCCGTAGGTGACGCTTCCGCCGGTGACGTACGCGGTCTCCGGGGCCATGGTCAGGCCGAAGCCGGCGGGCATCTGGGCCAGCACGCCGTCGATGATGCGCACCAGGTTGGCCTGGGAGGCGGACAGGGTGGTGATGGTGCCGCTCCCGGACAGGCCGGTCTCGATGTCGATGTCGATCCCGTCGAAGTTGTACCGCTTGAGGATCGGGACGACGGTCGCCACGAACCGGTCGGCGACGGCGCTGGAGCTCAGGTCGATGCCCGCGGTGGCACCGCCGATCGACATCAGGATCGTCGCCCCGGCCGCCTTGGCCCGGCACATCTCGGCGGGGGTGGCGACCTTGACGCCCGCGTCCATGCCGTCCTGCCACAGGACGGTGCCGTCCGAGAGGATCACCGGGAAGGCGGCGTTGATGACGTTGTAGCCGTGCGCGGCGATCCGGCTGTCCGTGATGGGGACCCAGCCCATGCCGGGGTGGACGCCGTTGGCGGCGCCGTCCCAGTTCTCCCAGTAGCCCTGGAGGACCTTGCCGGACGGCTTGGGCTTCGTGGGGCAACTGTCGCCGCCCGTCGGGCTGCTGCTCGGGGAGGCGCTGGTGCTCGGGGAGGCACTGGCGCTGGTGGACGGCGAGGCACTGGCCGACGGGCTGGTGCTGGCCGTCGGCGAGGGACTGCTGCCGCCGGGGCCGGTGAGCGACACGTCGTCCGCGTGGAACGCGGGCTGTCCGTACCAGCCGTGCAGGTAGACGGTCACCGAGGTGGTGGTGGCCCCGGTGGTGAAGCTGACGCTGAGCTGGCCGTAGGACGCGTTGTTCGGCGTCCAGGTGGACGGCGCGGTGGTGAGGCCGACGCCGGTGGCGCCCAGGTAGACGTAGCTGCCCTGGACGTAGGCGCTCAGCGTGTACGGGGAGTTGGGCTGCACGCTGATGGTCTGCGTGCACTGGGCGTTGTCCTGGCCGGTGGGCGTGGCCTGGAGCGCCGAGGCGCCGGAGTGGACCGGGCTACTGACGGCGACACCGGAGCCGCCGGAGCAGGTCCAGCCGGAAAGTCCGTTCTCGAAACCGGAGTTGGCCACCAGGTTCGGGGTGGCGGCCCCGGCCGTGACGGAGCCGGAGACGGCGAGGCCGGCACCGATGACGGCGGCGGCGCTCACCGCGGCGACGGCGCGCCGCAGGGCGGTCGATCCGTGCTCGGCGCGGCCGGCCCGGATCACCCGCGCCGCGCGTGCGCGGCCGGGATCCGGACAGGGGCGGACATCGCCCGACGACCGAGGGGTGCGCGACCTTCGACGGAACATGCTGTGCTCCCTTCCCGCCGGGCGTCATGGGCATGATCAGGGCGTGGGGGTGTGACGCCCGGGCGCGGGTGAGGTGGGGACATGTGGGGGCTGTGCCGGACCGGATCGTAGGAGCGGCGCCAGGGCCCGTCAATAGGTCTGGACCAATAGGCATGGACCAATCGCGAGAAAGGACCCGCCCCGAACCCGCCCCCGGCCGCCGGCGCGTCACGACACCACCGGGCGAGCAAGTGCGCGCCTCAACGCCTCCCACCTGGACCGCTGTTGTACCGTCGGACGGTGATCGACTCCGGACCGGTGCGCCTCGCGACCTTCAATGTCCTGCACGGGCGGCAGGTCCTGGAACCGGCCGGAGGCGGTCCGCGCACCCGGGTGCCGATCTCGGACCACCGGCCCGTGGTGGTCGAGCTGCCGCTGCAGTCCGCCGGCGCAGGGGGCCGAGGTCAGGTGGCCGCAGGCTGCTCGACCACGATCTCGCGCTTGAGGATCTTGCCGGTGGCGCCCTTGGGGAGCTGGTCGGTGAAGGTGACGATCCGGGGGTACTTGTAGGCGGCCACCCGCCGCCTGACGTGCTCGCGGATCAGGTCGGCCGTGGTCCGCTCGCCCTCCCGGAGGACGATCACGGCGGCGACCTCCTCCCCGTGGTGCTCGTCCGGGACGCCGACGACCGCGGCCTCGGCCACCGCCGGGTGCTCGTACAGGACCTCCTCGATCTCCCTCGGGTAGACGTTGTACCCGCCGCGGATGATCAGGTCCTTGCTGCGGTCGACGATGGAGTAGAAGCCGTCCTCGTCGACCCGGGCCAGGTCGCCGGTGTGGAACCAGCCGTCCTGGAAGGCCTCCGCGGTCGCCTCCGGACGGTTCCAGTACCCCTTCATCACGTTGTCGCCGCGGATCGCGATCTCGCCGACCTCACCGGGCCCGACCGGGGTGCGGTCGGCCGCCACGAGCTTGAGTTCCACACCGCGGACCGGCAGGCCGATCGAGCCGGGCCGGCGCGGCCGGTCGGGGTGGTTGAAGGACGCCACCGGAGCGGTCTCGGAGAGTCCGTACCCCTCCAGCACGACGGTGCCGAACGCACGCTCGAAGGTGTGGAGCACCTCGACGGGCAGCGCGGAGCCGCCCGACACGGCCAGCCGCACCAGCGGGAGGCCGTCGCCGTCCGGGGCACCGGAGTTGAGCAGCGCGGTGTACATGGTGGGCACGCCCAGGAACACCGTGACCCCGTCCCGCCGGAGGATCTCCAGGGCCTGCTGCGGGTCGAAGCGGGGCAGGAGGGTCAGGGCGGCGCCGGCCGCGACGGCGGCGTTCATCGCACAGGTCTGCCCGAAGGCGTGGAACAGCGGGAGGCCGCCGAACAGGACGTCGTCCGGGCCGAGTTCGAAGAGCGTCTCGACGCAGGTCACGGCGTTGCTCAGCAGGTTGTGGTGGGTGAGCTCGGCGCCCTTCGGCGTCCCCGTGGTGCCCGAGGTGTAGAGGATCACCGCGGTGTCGGCGGCGGCCCGCTCGGCGACCCCGTGCAGCGGCGGGATGCCGCCGAGCAGGGTGTCGAAGGCCGAGGCCTCGACGATCAGGCTGCCGGCCCCGGTTTCCGCGGCGGCCCCGGCGACCTCGTCCGCGAGCGGCGGAGCGGTCAGGACGGTGCGGGCCCCGGAGTCCCGCAGGACGAAGGCCATCTCACGGGCCTTCAGCAGCGGGTTCATCGGCACCGCGACGGCACCGACGCGCAGCACGGCGTAGTACGCGACGGGGAAGAGCGCGACATTGGGCAGCACCAGGGCCACCCGGTCGCCCGGCCGGACGCCGTCGGCGTGCAGCAGTCCGGCCAGCCGGGCGCTGGCGTCCTCCAGGGCGGCGTAGGTCAGGACGGTCCCGTCCTGCCGGACGGCGGTCCGTTCCCCGTGCGCCCGGGCCGAGGACACCAGGAGCGAGGCGAGGTTGGTCATGGCATGGTCTCCTTCGGGCCGAGCCGGGGGCTCCGGTATGAGGGCGGACCGGCAACGGTAGGGGCCCGCCCGTCCGATCGCTTGACTTCAGGTGACAATTGACTTACCACTTGGGGACATTCGTCCGAGCGGAGTCGATCCCATGAGGCCTCTGGTCCGCACCGCGGCGCTGAGCGGCTACGTCGAGCTGAGCCGGTCGCTCGGCCTCGACCCGCAGGCGCTGATGAAGCGCGTCGGCCTGGACGCCGCCGGCCTCGCCGTCCAGGACCGGTGGATCTCCGGCGCGGCCGTGGTCCACCTGCTCGAACTCTCGGCCGCCGCCGCCCGGCACGAGGACTTCGGCCTGCGGATGTCCGAGTTCCGCCGGTTCTCCAGCCTCGGCCCGATCAGCCTCGTCCTGCGGGAGGAGCCCGACGTCCGCAGCGCGCTCGGGCTCATGCTCCGGCACGAGCACATGTACAACGAGGTGCTGCACACCCGGCTCTCCGAGCGCGACGGCCTGGCGACGATCAAGGTCGGACTGGACCTCGGCGAGGCCATGGAGCACCGCCAGGCGACCGAACTGGCCGTGGGGGCGTTCCACCGCGTCCTGCTCGGCTTCCTCGGGTCCCACTGGCGCCCGCTGTCCGTCTGCTTCACCCACCCCGCCCCGGCGGACACCGGCACCCACCGGCGGGTCTTCGGGTCCACCGTGGAGTTCGGCCGGGAGTTCGACGGCATCGTCTTCTACGCCGCCGACCTCGACTCGCCCAACGCGATGTCCGACCCGCAGCTGCGGACGTACGCCCGGCAGTACTTCGAGGCCATCGCCGTCCCCCGGGACACCACCGTGCCGGACCGGGTGCGCGAGCTGATCGAGGTGCTGCTGCCGACCGGGCGCTGTTCGATCGAGCAGGTGGCCCGCAGCCTGGGCGTCGACCGGCGCACGGTGCACCGCCATCTCGCGCAGTCCGGCGAGACGTTCTCCTCGCTCCTCAACGCGACCCGGGTGCAGCTCGCGGAGCAGTTCGTGGCCAACCGGCGGCGGTCGCTCACCGAGATCGCCGATCTGCTGGGGTTCTCGGCGCCCAGCGCGTTCTCCCGCTGGTTCCGCGAGCAGTTCGGCTGCACCGCCCGGGAGTGGCGGGACCGCCGGGGACAGGCCGCGGAGCACTGACCCGGGCCGGCTTCCGGGGCGCCTGTCCCCAAATGGAAAGTCCGCTGTCACCCACGGTCAAGCGCCGCCGCCCGGCGCGCCCTACCTTGGCTGCACCGCGAGAGACGGCCGGCCCCGCGACGACGGGCCCGGCGGCGGCCCACCCTCAGCCTCCGCCGCGCCGACCGGGAAGCACCCCCCTCGTCCGCGCCCCGTCCGCCGGGCCGGACCGCACCGCCCCGCCCCGCAGCGCTCAGCACTGAAGCGCCCAGCACCGCAGCGCTCAGCACCGCAGCGGCTCGCGCCCATGGCGCCCCGGACCGCGGCGCCCCTCGCCGCACCGGCGCGCCACCCACCCATCCGACGAAGGAGACGGACCGTGCACTTCCTCGACGACTCACTGCTGCCCGAGAACCAGGAGAAGCTGGTCATCCAGGCCGCGCCCTACGGGCCCGAGTGGCTGCCCGGCGACGCCCCCGACCTCCCCCTCACCATGGACGAGCACGTGCAGGCGGCCGTCGACTGCTACAACGCCGGCGCCACCGTCCTGCACATCCACGTGCGGGAACTGGACGGCAAGGGCTCCAAGCGACTGTCGATGTTCAACGAGCTGGTCGGCCGGCTGCGCCAGGCGGTGCCGGACATGGTGCTGCAGATCGGCGGCTCGATCTCCTTCGCCCCCGAGGGTGAGGGCGCGGACGCCGAGTGGCTGTCCTACGACACCCGCCACATGCTGGCGGAGCTGGACCCCAAGCCGGACCAGGTCACCATCGCGATCAACACCAGCCAGATGAACATCGTCGAGATCATGACGGCGGACGACCTCGAAGGCACCTCGATCGCGAAGCCCGAGTACTACCGCGCGTACCGCGACATGTACCTGGAGGCCGGGCCGGAGTTCTACCTGGAGCACCTGCAGCGGCTGCGCGACAAGGGCATCCAGCCGCACTTCCAGCTCGCCACCATCGCCCAGCTGGAGACCGTCGAGCGGCTGATCCGCTCCGGCGTGTACACCGGCCCGCTGGTGCTCAACTACGTTGCCATCGGCGGCGGTTTCGCCGGCCGCCACCCCGCCGACCTGATCGAGTTCGTCCGCCGCACGCCGGACGGCGCGGTGCTCACCATCGAGAGCTCGATGCGCGCCGTCGCGCCGATGAACGCCATCGGCATCGCCCTCGGCTGCCACGTGCGCGTCGGCAACGAGGACAACCTGTGGGGCCGCAAGGGCGAGCGGATGACCTCGGTGCAGCAGGTCGAGCAGATGGTCACGATCGCCGACGCCCTCGGCCGCGACATCGCGACCGGCGCCGAGGCGAAGGAGATCTACCACATCGGCGAGTACTACACCGGCACCGAGGAGACCCTGGCCCGGCTCGGCATGGTGCCCAACCGCCGCCCCGGACAGCGCGGCTTCATGCTCCGCGACGTCAAGTGACGTCACGTACCGACCCCCCCTCGATCCACGACAACCCGCCCCGAGACACAGCAACGGAGCACCCCATGGCCCACGCCATCCGCTTCCACGAGACCGGCGGCCCCGACGTCCTGCGCTGGGAGGAGGTCGAGGTCGGGGCGCCGGGCCCGGGCGAGGTCCGGATCCGCCACGCGGCCGTCGGACTCAACTTCGCCGACACCTACTTCCGGACCGGGCTCTACCCCGCCCCGCTGCCCGCCGGACTCGGCGTGGAGGCGGCCGGCACGATCGAGGCCGTCGGCCCCGGCGTGACCGGCTTCGCCGAGGGCGACCGGGTCACCTACACCGGCAGCCCGCTCGGCGCCTACAGCACCGAACGGGTCATGCCCACCGGCTCGTTGATCAAGCTGCCCGACGCGATCGGCTTCGAGACGGCCGCCGCCATGACCATGCGCGGCCTCACCTCCGCCTACCTGCTGCGCCGCATCCACCCGCTGAAGGCCGGCGACACGGTGCTGCTGCACGCGGCGGCCGGCGGCGTCGGCCTGATCGTCTGCCAGTGGGCGAAGCTCCTCGGCCTCACCGTGATCGGTACGGTCTCCAGCGCCGAGAAGGCCGAACTCGCCCGCGCCCACGGCTGCGACCACATCGTGTACTACCGCGAGGAGGACGTCGCCGAGCGGGTCCGTGAGCTCACCGGCGGCGAGGGCGTGCCGGTCGTCTTCGACAGCGTCGGGAGGACCACCTTCGCCGGTTCGCTCGGCTCGCTGGCGCGGCGCGGCCTGCTGGTGTGCTTCGGCACCGCCTCCGGCCCCGTCCCGCCGATCGACGCCATGCAACTCGCGCTCCACGGCTCGGTGTTCGTGACCAGGCCGGCGCTCGCCGACTACATCGCCGACCCGGCGGAGCGCGCCGAGCTCGCGGGCGAGCTCTTCGGCCACGTCGCCGCCGGCCGCATCAGGATCGAGATCAACCAGCGCTATTCGCTGGGGGACGCCGCCCGGGCGCACCGCGACCTGGAAGGCGGCAGGACCACCGGCTCCTCCGTCTTCGTCCTCTGACATCCACACGAGCATCCCGCGCCCCGGCGCGGACCCCCACCGCCTCCCCCGGAGGAACCACATGAACCAGACCGCCCTCCCCGGGGCGGCCGCACCGGCCCTGGTGCGTCCGTCCGTCCGCCACTCGATCAAGGTCGAGCCGCTCACCTGCACCATCGGCGCCGAGCTGTCCGGGGTGAACCTCGGCGACGCCTCGCGCGACGCCGACCTGTTCGCCGAGATCAGGGAACTCCTGCTCCGGCACAAGGTCCTCTTCCTGCGGGACCAGGACATCACCCGGGCCGAACACGTCGCCTTCGCCCGGCGGTTCGGCCCGCTGGAGGACCACCCGGTGGCCGGCAGCGACCCCGACCACCCCGGACTGGTGCGCATCTACAAGGAACTCGACAGCCCGCCCGAGCACTACGAGAACGCCCTGCACACCGACGGCACCTGGCGGGAGAACCCGGCCATGGGCGCGGTCCTGCGCTGCGTCGTGACACCCCCGGTCGGCGGCGACACGCTCTGGGTCGACATGGCCGAGGCGTACCGCCGGCTGCCGGACCACGTCAAGGAGCAGATCGAGGGCCTGCGGGCCCGGCACAGCATCGAGGCGACCTTCGGCGCGGTGATGCCGACCGAGGCGCGCCACCGGCTGAAGGCCCAGTACCCGGACGCCGAGCACCCGGTGGTCCGCACCCATCCCGAGACCGGCGAGAAGATCCTCTTCGTCAACGGCTTCACCACGCACTTCGTCAACTACCACACCCCGGAGAACGTCCGCTTCGGCCTGGACTACGCCCCCGGCGCCGCCAACCTGCTGACCTACCTGATCAGCCAAGCGGCCATCCCCGAATACCAGGTGCGCTGGCGCTGGCAGCCGAACAGCGTCGCGATCTGGGACAACCGCTCCACCCAGCACTACGCCGTACAGGACTACTGGCCCGCCGTCCGCCGGATGGAGCGCGCGGGAATCGTCGGAGACAGACCCTTCTGAGCCCGTCCCAGGAACAGGTGAGGTGGTAACAATGGCGTTTCACACCGATGCGGCCTCGGCCGCGGCTTCGGCCGCCTGGGCCCCGGCGCCGGCCGTGTCCCGGCGCTACGCCTGGGCGGTCTTCGCCCTGAGTTTCGGACTGCTCCTCTCCGACTACATGTCGCGGCAGGTGCTGAACGCGGTCTTCCCGCTGCTGAAGGCCGAATGGCTGCTGACGGACGCCCAGTTGGGATCGCTCAGCGGCGTCGTCGCCCTGGCGGTCGGCGTACTGGCCTTCCCGATGTCCCTGCTGGCGGACCGCTGGGGCCGGGTACGGAGCCTGGTGGTCGCGGCGACCACGTGGAGCGTGGCGACCCTCGGCTGCGCGGTCGCCGCCGGCTACGGCCAGATGTTCGTCGGCCGCCTCTTCGTCGGCATCGGCGAGGCCGCCTACGGCAGTGTCGGCATCGCCGTGGTCCTCAGCGTCTTCCCGATCGGCCTGCGGGCCACCCTCTCGGGTGCGTTCATCGCCGGCGGCGCCTTCGGCGCGGTCCTCGGCGTCGCGATCGGCGGCTACGTCGGCCAGCACCTCGGCTGGCGCTGGGCGTTCGGCGCCATGGGGATCTTCGGGCTGGTCCTGGCCGTGGGCTTCGCGCTGGTGGTCACCGAGAAGCGGCTGAACCCCGCGCCGCGCCCCGGCCGGGCGGAGCGGGCGGCGTCGGCACCGCTGCGCACCGTCCTGCCCGGGCTGTTCTCCTCGGTCTCGGTGGTCAGCGCGTACGTCGGCAGCGGACTCCAGCTGTTCATCCCGGGCGCGCTGATCGCCTGGCTGCCCAGCTTCTTCAACCGCTCCTACGCGATGCCCACGGCCGAGGCCGGCGGCACCGCAGGGATCTTCGCCCTGCTCATCGGCATCGGCATGATCGGTGGCGGCATGGCCTCCGACCGGATCAGCCGGTCGGACGCGGCCCGCAAGTGGCTGGTCGCCGTCGCCTGCAGCCTGGGCTCGCTGGTCCTGCTGACGGCCGCGTTCCGGCTGCCGACGGGGGCTCCCCAGCTCGTCCTGCTCGGCGCCGGCGCCCTGCTCTCCGGGGCGACGGCCGGCCCGGCGGCCGCCATGGTCGCCAACCTGACCCCGGGTGCCATCCCGGCGACCGCCTTCGGCACGCTCACCCTGGCCAACAGCCTGCTCGGCCTGGCGCCCGGGGCCGCGGTCACCGGGATGATCGCCGACCGCACGGGCCTGCTGGGTGCACTGCAGTCGGTCCCGCTGGTCGCACTCCTGGCCTCCGCCTGCTTCCTGATCGGCCGCAGCCGCTACCACGCCGACCTGAGCCGGCTCAGCGGCCGCACCGCGGCCACCCGCGGGGTGGAGGTACCCGCATGAGATCCACCGCCCCCGGATCCGCCGTCCCGGGATCCACCGCCCCGGGATCCCGCCTCCCCCCGCCGGTCGTGATCGTTCCCGGGCTGCGCGGCCACGTCCCCGACCACTGGCCGACGGTCCTCGCCGAGGGCCTCGCCGCCGCCGGCCGGGACGTCCGCACCGTACCGCCGCTGACCGGCGACCGGGACCAGCTCGACCGCGAGGCCCGGGTCGCCGCCCTGGAGGAGACGGTGGCCCGGACCCCGGGACCGCCGATCCTGGTCGCCCACAGCGCCGGGGTGATGACCACCGTCCACTGGGCGCAGCGGTCCCGGCGCCCGGTGCACGGCGCACTGCTGGCCACACCGCCGGACTTCGACACCCCGCTGCCGGAGGGCTACCCCACCCCGGAGGCGCTCCGCCACCGGGGCTGGACCCCGACACCGCGGTCCGCCCTGCCGTTCCCCAGCATCGTCGCGATGAGCGACGACGACCCGCTCGCCCCGGCCCACCGGGTCTCCGCGTTGGCGGCCGCCTGGGGCAGCCGTCTGATCGGGCTCGGCGCGGTCGGACACCTCAACCCCGCCTCCGGCTACGGTCCTTGGGTGCAGGCGGCGGAACTGGTCCGCGAGCTCGAGTTCGACTGACGGCACGGTTGTCCCAGGGCGTGTCCGACGGTTCCCGCCAGCCGCGGGGGTCGTCGGGCACGCCTCACCCTTTCGGGCATCGTGCAGGGCCACGGCGGCATCGTCCTCGAACTGCTCAAGGCCCTCGGCCTCGGCTGCGACCTGCGGGCCGAGGACCGCTACCTCTTCCACACCTCCACCGGCTGGATGGTGTGGAACTTCCTGGTCGGCGGCCTGCTGCACGGCAGCACCCTCGTGCTGTACGACGGCAGCCCCACCCGCCCCGACACCGACGGCCTCTGGCAGGTCGCCGCACGGACCCGCGCCACCGTGCTCGGCATGGGCGCCGCGTACCTGACCGCCGCCGAGCGGGCGGACTCACGCCCCGCGGCCCGGTACGACCTCACCGCGCTGCGGACCGTCCTGCAGACCGGATCCACGCTGCCGCCGAGCACCTGGCGCTGGGTCCACGACCGCCTCGGACCGGACGTCTGGCTGCAGTCCATCTGCGGCGGCACCGACATCTGCTCGGTCCTCGCCGGTGCCAGCGCCCTGCTGCCCGTCCGGGTCGGCCGGATCCCGTGCCCCGCGCTCGGCGTCGCCCTCGCCTCCTGGGACCCGGCCGGCAGGGCGAACTGGTGGTGACGGCCCCGCTGCCGTCGATGCCGCTGTGCTTCCTCGGCGACCCGGACGGCTCGCGCTACCGGGCGAGTTACTTCGACGTGTACCCGGGTGTGTGGCGGCACGGCGACTGGGTGACGGTCGAGGACGATCTCACCGTCGTGGTCGCCGGACGCTCCGACTCGACGCTCAACCGGATGGGTGTGCGGATGGGCTCCGCCGACCTCTACGCCGTGGTGGAGCAGCTGCCCGAGGTGGCGGACAGCCTGGTCGTGGGAGCCGAACTGCCGGACGGCGGCTACCACATGCCGCTGTTCGTGGTCCTGGCCGAGGACGCCCTCCTCGACGACGCGCTGCGCGCCCGGATCACCGCGGCGATCCGGCACCAGCTCTCCCCCCGGCACGTGCCGGACACCGTGGTCGAGGTGCCCGCGGTCCCGCGCACCCTGACCGGGAAGCGGCTGGAGGTCCCGGTCAAGCGCATCCTCCAGGGCGCGGAGGTCTCGGAGGTGAGCGGCGAGGGGGCCGTCACCCACCCGGAGATGCTGGCCTGGTTCGCGGAGTACGCGCGCGCTGCCCGACCGCCTCGGAACCCCTGAGTGCGGCCGCTCTCCCCCGGGTGTGCCAGCCAGCCACTGCAGCCCCAGGCCGGTGGCCGACACGACGACCGACAGGCCATCGCCGACGGACGCCTGGTGGAAGTCCCGGGCGGAGGCATCGACATGCGCCGTTCCCTCCGCGCGGCCTGGCCCACCGGCCGCACCCCGACCGGCCCGGCCGTCGGCCTGCTCGCCTTCGCCCGAGCCGCCGGCCGGTGACCGGCGCGGGCGGGACGGACTGCTCCCGGTCACCCGCGCCGGCCCGGAGCCGGCCGCGGCCCTCAGTGGGCGGGGTTACGGACGGTGGTCACGCTCGGCGGTGAGGAGGGCCGTGATCTCCTGGGCGAGGTGCGGGCCGAGCTCGCCCCAGCCGTCCTTGTAGCCGTAGACGCCGGCCAGGGTGCGGGCCTCGTAGTCGCCGTTCATGATCTCGATGTCGTCGGCCGTGATGAGGGCCGGGTGGGCGACCCCGACGGCTGCCGAGACCTTCATCAGCTCCTTGCGCAGGGTGCGCAGGTAGTTGGCGGCCCGGGTGGCCTTCGACGCCGGATCGATACCGCGGGCCAGCCACGGGTTCTGGGTCGCGATGCCGGTGGGGCACTTGTCGGTGTGGCACTTCTGCGCCTGGATGCAGCCGATCGACAGCATCGCCTCCCGGGCCACGTTGATCATGTCGACCCCGAGGGCGAAGGCGACCGCGGCGTTCTCGGGCAGGCCGAGCTTGCCGGAGCCGATGAAGGTCAGCTCGTCGGTCAGCCCCAGCTCGGCGAAGGTGCCGTAGACCCGGGAGAAGCCCATCCGGAACGGCAGCGACACCGAGTCGGCGAAGATCCGCGGCGCCGCCCCGGTGCCGCCCTCGCCGCCGTCGACCGTCACGAAGTCGACCCCGCGGTCACCGCGCGCCATCAGCGTGGCCAGCTCCTGCCAGAAGCTCATCTCCCCCACGGCGCTCTTGACCCCGACCGGCAGGCCGGTCTCGGTGGCGAGCAGCTCGACGAAGTCGAGCATCGAGTCGACGTCGCTGAACGCGGTGTGCCGTGACGGGGAGGCGCAGTCCTTGCCGACCGGGATGCCGCGGATCCCGGCGATCTCCGGGGTCACCTTCGCGCCCGGCAGCATCCCGCCCAACCCGGGCTTGGCGCCCTGGGAGAGCTTGATCTCTATCGCCTTGACCGGCGCACCGGCGATCACGTCCTTGAGCTTGTCGAGGTTGAAACCGCCGTCCTCGTCGCGGCAGCCGAAGTACGCCGTACCGAGCTGGAGGACGAGGTCACCGCCCTTGCGGTGGTACGGCGAGAGGCCGCCCTCGCCCGTGTTGTGCATCGCGCCCGCCAGCGCCGCCCCTTCGTTGAGCGCGGCGATGGCGGCGCCGGAGAGCGACCCGAAGCTCATCGCCGAGATGTTGACCACGCTCGCCGGCCGGAACGCCTTGGCGCGGCCGCGCGGCCCGCCCAGCACCTTGGCCGAGGGCAGGGGGGCCTGCGGGTCGTGCAGGTCGGGCAGGGCGCCGGCGAACGTGCGCTGCTTCAGATAGGCGTGTCCCTGGACGTGCTCGACGTCGACCTCGGTTCCGAACCCGAAGTAGTTGTTCTCCTCCTTCGCCGACGCGTAGATCCAGGTGCGCTGGTCGCGGCTGAACGGGCGCTCCTCCTCGTTTGAGGTCACGATGTACTGCCGCAGCTCCGGCCCGATCGTCTCCAGCAGGTACCGGGCGTGCCCGACCACCGGGAAGTTGCGGAGCAGCGCGTGCCTCTTCTGGACGAGGTCACGGGCAGCCAGGAGCGCCACCGCTGTCGCGGCGGCCGCGCCGATGTTCCGGGCTCGCATGGAGGTTCCTCCTCGGTGCACGGCTCCGTCGCCGTGCGGTGGGGCCGTCGTGTCGTGCGGGTCGGTGGACGGCTTCGGGTTGGACGGCGGGCACACGGCCGGGCGGGCGGCAACGTCCGTCGGAGAATGCCGACATGATCGTAGGAGGCCCGGCGGACGCGCCTGCGGTCAGGGGTCCGGTCCGGTCCGGGGTACGGCTCCGGGGTCCGGCTCCGCACCCGAGGGGGCGATGCCCGGAACTGCCGTGCGCCGCGGCCGAACAGCCGTGACGGCCCACCGGTGGGAACCGATGGGCCGTCACGAGGGGACCTTCACCGCGGACCGGGGTCAGCGGGTGGCCGGAGATCAGCGGCAGCCGGGCATCAGAGGTAGCCGAACAGCGGCGGGAACACCAGGGCGACGATCCAGGCCCAGGCGGCGTACACCGGGAGGTAGCCGGTCTGCCAGCGCTCGAGCGCCGCGAACGTCGTGCGCCGGCGGACGAAGCCCAGGAGCAGCCACGCGGACCAGACGAGATTCGCCAGCAGGATGACGTTCTCCCCCAGCGCCGCGGCCTTGTTGGGGCTGGTGCCGTACTCGGTGATGCGTCCGGTGATCGCCAGGAGCACCAGGACGTCGATCACGAGCGCGCTGACCACCAGGGCGAGCTGCAGCTTCTCGAAAAGACCCGGGGGAGCCTCCGGATCGCGGGCGGAGAAGGAGTAGAGCAGCAGCCCCAGCACCACGACCAGCACGACGTTGAAGAGGATCAGCGCCGTCCGGTCGACGTCGATGCCGGTGCCGGACCAGCCGAATGCGACGATGAAGGCCAGCAGCACCGCGGTGAACAGCGGGGTGAACAGTCGCGCCAGCACGGGAGCCATGTTCTCGACGACGCTCTGCTTGGCCTCGACGAGCCACCCGGCCACCACCACCGCGGCCACACCGCCGCACGGCACCAGCCACTGTCCGATGAACTCCCCGGGGGCGATCCCGATGGCCTTGAAGGTCCCGGAGATCATCAGGATCAGCACCCCGCCGCCACAGGCGATGAGCGCGAGGTAGACCAGCAGTTCACCGGTGAAGCGGATGAAGTCCATGTGCCGGCGTGAGGACCGCACGTCGTCCGCCGCGTAGGCCAGACCGATGACCAGCCACAGGGCGATGGGGACGTGGATCCCGGTCAGGACCGCCGACTGGGAGTCGTCCGCGAGCGGATAGACGTTGGCCGCCACGGCGCCGAGCGCGAACAGCGCCGCCAGGGTCGCCACCAGCGCCGGCCCGGCCTTGCGACGCCAGGCCAGCAGGGCCGCCAGCCAGGGCAGCGCGAACAGGCTGAGATTGCGCAGGTAGAACCCGCCGTCCTGGTAGAGGTCCAGGCCGAACAGGCCGGGCAGCTTGACGGACGCCGCCGCTCCCGCCGCGCAGAGGACCACCGCGAGCAGGGCGCGCCGGTGGCCGTCCGCCGCCGGACCGTCACCATCGCCGGTCAGCACCAGCTGCTTCCACAGCCGTTCGGAGTGCTCCCGGGCGAACTCGCGGGCCAACTCGTCCAGCCCGCCCATGCGTTTCACCGCGACCAGGAACGCCTCGTCGGGGCTCAGGCCGACGGCGATGAGCTCGTCGACGGAGCCCCGGAGGTGGTCCTCCAGCTCCGCCACGTCGGTCTGCCGCAGCTCGGGGCGGCGGCCCGCGTAGTGACGCCACTGGGCGAACTGGGCCTCCAGCTCGTCCTGCCCGTCCGACACCGTCATGCCGTGCCCCCCGACGGGAACATGGTCAACGCCGTCGGCACCCGCACCTCGCCGGGGCCGAGCCAGACCTTCCTGAGCGCCTCCACGACCGTGTCCCACTGGCGGCGCTGCTCGGCGAGCTCGGCCAGACCGCTGTCGGTGATGCGGTAGTACTTGCGCCGCCGCTCCCCCGCGACCGCCTGCCAGCTCGACTCCACGTGTCCGAGACGCTCGAGCCGGTGCAGCAACGGATAGAGCAGCCCCTCGGTCCAGTCCAACTGCCCGCCGGACAACTCGCCGATCCGTCTGAGGATGGCGTAGCCGTAGCTCTGCCCCTCGGCCAGAATGCCCAGCACGATCGGTGTCGCCGACGCGGCCACGAGATCCTTGGTGACCTTCACGCGCCCCCTCCTCCCCATACCTAGAACCGTGATGCATAGAAGATCCAGGTATTGTGCGCGCAAGGGCCCGGGGTGTCCAGCTCGAGCGCAGTCAGTACTCGTTCTTGACCACGAAGAACGAACCGCGGATGGTCCCGGCGAGCTTCGACTTCTGCCGGGCGAACTTGAACCGGGAGGCGAGCTCCTCCGGAACCTCCATCCCCTCGGAGAGCTTGAACCCGACGGCCCGCTTCTTGGCGTCGTCCACGGTGTACATCACGTTGATCGACAGTCCGCTCTCGTAGAAGACGTAGGCCATGCGGATGTTCTCGACCTGGAAGGCCGTGGCCTCCAGCGGCCGGGACGCGATGACGATGTCACGTTCCTCCTTGAGGATCCGGTGCACCCAGTCGACGGCCTCCCTGGCCTCGCCCGCCGGCTCCACGGTGAAGACGTGGTCGTACTTGTTCCTGAAGTAGCGGGCCTCGTTCGCCCGCAGACCGGCGAGCGCGTCCGCGACGGGCGACGACTCCAGACCGACGGTCGAGACGGTCTCGAAATCCACGGTGTAGGTCACGGCGGGTCCTCTCTCGGGCTGCTTCTCGCCGGTCTCGGGCGTTTCTCGGCTTCTCGGGCTGTTTCTCGTACGCCGCGCCCTCAGCGATGTTCGGGGTTGTCGAAGTCGAAGCGGCAGCCGGCGTCCCACTCGGCGCGCTGGTTGCCGTGGGCGGGGATGCCGCCGGCGTCCTTGAGCATCCGGGCGAGGTGGAGCAGGTTCCAGGTCATGAAGGTGGTGTTGCGGTTGGTGAAGTCGTTCTCCGGCCCGCCGGAGCCCTCGTCCAGGTAGGACGGGCCGGGGCCGGCCGGCCCCACCCAGCCCGCGTCCGCCTGCGGCGGGATGACGTAGCCCAGGTGCTGCAGGCTGTAGATCACGTTCATCGCGCAGTGCTTGGCGCCGTCCTCGTTCCCGGTGATGAGGCAGCCGCCGACCCGGCCGTAGTAGGCGTACTGGCCCTCGGAGTTGAGGATCGAGGAGCAGGCGTAGAGCCGCTCGATGACGCGCTTCATGACGGAGGAGTTGTCGCCCAGCCAGACCGGTCCGGCGAGGATGAGGATGTCGGCGGCCATCACCTGGGAGTAGACCACCGGCCACTCGTCGGTCTCCCAGCCGTGCTCGGTCATGTCGGGCCAGACGCCGGTGGCGATGTCGATGTCCACGGCCCGCAGCACCTCGGTCCGCACGCCCTGGCGCTGCATGATCCCGGTGCTGATGTCGATCAGGCCCTGGGTGTGGCTGCGCTCCGGGGAGCGCTTCAGGGTGCAGTTGATCACCAGCGCACTCAGGTCGGCGTAGGACGTGGCCGGGTCGGTCATGGCGCGTCTCCTCGGGTGGGTGCGGGATCGGGGCGGTCGGGTGCGGGGCAGCAGCCGCCGTCCACTCCAGCAGCCGCTCCCCCGCCGCGCCCGGCGGACTGGGCCACCCGCCGTAGGCCCCGGGTCAACAGGGGTCCAGGCCCTGGGTGGCCGGTCGCGGGCCGGGCGGGAGAATGGGCGCATGAACGCCGGGGACACCGGACGGAGCGGCCGGACCGGACGGACGGACGGGCCCGGCTCCGCCGGAGCGACGGACCCGCTGCTCGCCGAGGCCAGCGCCCCGGCCCGGATCGCCGCGCCCGGCGAGGGTTTCACCGAGCAGGAGCTGGCCCTGGCCGCCCGCAACCACGCCCTCCCGCTGGAGGCGCTGCGCTACGACCTCACCCCGCCCGGGCTGCACTACGTCCTCACCCACTACGACATCCCGCCCGCCGACCCCGACCCTGCCGCGTGGCGGCTCACCGTCGGTGGCCGCGTCCGGACGCCTCTCACCCTCGACCTCGCCGCCCTCCGCACCCTCCCGGCCGTCACCGTCCGGGTCACCCTGGAGTGCGCCGGCAACGGGCGGGCCCGGCTGGAACCCCGCCCGATCAGCCAGCCGTGGCTCACCGAGGCGGTCGGCACCGCCGACTGGACCGGTGTCCCGCTGCGGGCGCTACTGGCCGAGGCGGACGTCCGGGAGGACGCGGTGGAGGTGGTGTTCACCGGCGCCGACCACGGCGTCGAGCGCGGCGTGGAGCAGGACTACCGGCGCAGCCTGCCGCTCCCCGTCGCCCTCGACGCCTTGGACGAGGAGCGGCCGGTGCTGGTCGCGTACGCGATGAACGGGGGGCCGCTCCCGCCGCAGCACGGCCACCCGCTGCGGCTGGTCGTCCCCGGCTGGTACGGGATGGCGAGCGTGAAGTGGCTGCGGGACATCGCCCTCACCGACATCCCCTTCGACGGGTTCCAGCAGGCGGTGGCGTACCGGGTGCGGCAGCGGCCGGACGAGACGGGCGAACCGGTGGAGCGGATCCTGCCGCGGGCGCTGGTGCTGCCGCCGGGCTTCCCGGACTTCATGTCCCGGACCCGGGTGGTCCGCCCCGGGCCGGTGCCGCTGGAGGGGCGGGCCTGGTCCGGGTGCGCGCCGGTGACCGGCGTGGAGGTGAGTACGGACGGCGGGCGGAGCTGGCGGGAGGCCGAGCTGTCCGCGCCGGACGGGCACCGCTGGGCCTGGCGGCACTGGCGCCTGACCTGGACGGCGACCCCCGGGCTGCACCAGCTCACCGCCCGCGCCACCGACGCCGCCGGGAACACCCAGCCGCTGGACCCGCCCTGGAACCGCGGCGGCTTCGCCAACAACCTGGTCCAGCAGGTCCCGGTGGTCTGCACGGCGGCGGAGCACGCCTCGGCGGACCCCGTCTGAAACGGGGGCGAGCCTGCGGGCGGGCCGTTCCCGCCCGTCCCCGGAACGGGCGGGCGGTCGGGGCCGCTCCGGCATGGTTCCGCACCGCGCGGCCGTCGTCGTGCTGGACTGAGCGGTGCCGGGCCGCCCCAGTCGGCCGGCCCGACCGACCTCCGGCCCGGACAGCCCGACCGTCTGACCCGACCGACCACCCGACCTGCCGGCCTCGCGAAGGCCGGGCCGGCCACCGACACGACAGGAGACGCAGCATGGCCCTCTCCGGGGACTGGTACAACGAGTTCGGCTCGCACATGCACCTCACCGAGGACGCCTCGGGCGGCATCACCGGCAGCTATGTCTCGGCCGCCGGGCACGCGGCCGGCACGTACGGGGTGGTGGGCCGCAGCAGCGCGGCGCCGCAGGCCGGCCAGGGCACCACGGTGGCCTGGGCGGTGGCCTGGCAGAACGAGGGCGGCAACGCGGGCTCGGTGACCAGCTGGAGCGGGCAGTACCACGCCGACGGCCCGGAGCGGATCTTCGCCACCTGGCTGCTGACCCGTCCCACCCCGCTCTCGGACACCTGGGAGTCCACCACCGTCGGGCAGGACGTCTTCACCCGCGAGGCGCCGGACGTGCAGCGGGTCGAGGCCCACCGCCAGACCGGACGGCCCTCCTCGCACCCGTGAGATCCGGGGTGCCCGGTCCGTGGACCGCCCCCGGGCCGGCCCCCGGGCCGGCGCCGGACCCGCCCCGGACCGGGCGCAGCAGATTGGCGCGATCATGACGGTGATCCGGGTGGAGCGCCGGTGGATCCGCCCTCAAAGCCGGGTTTGACGGCCGGGCCTCACGCGTGAGGGGGACAACACGGCGCGTCGGGAACACGACAGGCCGGTGGATGGTTCACGGCTGCGGAACTTCCGACCCTCGAAGGAGCCCCGATGAGCCTCTACGACGTCCCGCTGCGCGCCCTCGACGGCAGCACGGCCTCGCTCGCCGACCACAAGGGCAAGGCCCTGCTGCTGGTGAACGTGGCGTCCAAGTGCGGTCTGACGCCGCAGTACGCGGGCCTGGAGCGGCTCCAGCAGCGCTACGCGGAGCGCGGGTTCACCGTGCTCGGCTTCCCGTGCAACCAGTTCCTGGGCCAGGAGCCGGGGTCTGCCGAGGAGATCCAGACCTTCTGCTCGACCACCTACGGGGTGTCGTTCCCGCTGTTCGAGAAGCTGGAGGTGAACGGCGAGGGCCGGCACCCGCTGTTCGAGCAGCTGACCCGCACGGCGGACGCCGACGGCGAGGCGGGGGACGTGCAGTGGAACTTCGAGAAGTTCCTGGTCTCCCCGGACGGCACCGTGGTCGGCCGGTTCCGTCCGCGCACCGAGCCGGAGGCGGAGGAGCTGATCGCCGCGATCGAGGCGCAGCTGCCGGCCTGACCCGAGCCGACAGGGCCTGGCACTGCCTGACCCGGCCTGCGGCGTACCGGCGCGCGCAGGTAGGGCCGTGACGACGCCGGCCGTGACGCCGGCCGGTCCGGAGTCCCCGTACGGGGCTTCCGGACCGGCCGGCGGACGTGACGGTGTCCGGGCGTCCGACGTCTGGGCGTCCGTGTGCCCGGGCGCCCGGCTGTCCGGCTGTCCGGCCGAGGTCAGCAGCCGTTGAGGATCGAGCTCAGGGCGGACTTCTCCGCGCTGTCCACGCTGAGGCCGTAGTAGTACTTCACCTGCACCCAGGCGCGGGCGTAGGTGCAGCGGTAGGAGGCCTGGGGCAGCCAGTCGGCCGGGTCCTGGTCGCCCTTGGTGCGGTTGGAGCTGGCGGAGACGGCGATCAGCTGCGGGCGGGTGAGGTCGTTGGCGAGGGCCTGGCGCTGGGCGGTGGTCCAGGACCAGGCGCCGGAGCGCCACGCCTCGGCGAGCGGCACCAGGTGGTCGATGTCGAAGCTGGAGGCGTCGGTGGTGGTCACGTTGTCGTAGGCCGAGACCCAGTTGCCGCTGGTGGCGGTGCAGGCGGAGTTGACGACGACGTTGGAGCCGTCGCGCTTGAGCACGGTCTCGCGGGTGTTGCAGGTGCCCGAGATGGTGATCCAGTGCGGGAAGAGCGTCCGGTCGTAGGTGGAGGTGTGGGACTCCGCCTCGACGGTGAGGGAGGCCAGGTAGGTTCTCGCGGTCGCGGCCGACACGGGGGTGGGAAGGGCGGCGTTGGCGGTGCCCCCGCCGGCGATGAGGGCGGTGGTGGCGAGCACGGCGGTGCCGAGGGCGGCGGCGGCACGGCGCAGCGGACGTATCGAGGGCATGCGTCACTCCCTGTGGGGCGGAACGGGACCGTCCGGGCGCGGGTTTTGCGTCCGGACGGTGTGACAGCATGCCGTGCGCGGGGTTTACGCGAGTAGAACCAAGGCGTGAACTCTTCCCCTCGGCGCTCTTATTGACTGATTTTCAGCCGTATCGAGGGTAGGTCTTGACAACCTCTCCCTTGGCATTGGCCGTCAGGTAGACGGCGCCGTAGTCGTCCGTGATGTAGACCCGGAGGGCGGGGGCGGTGCCGAACCACTCGTCGTCGACCATGAAGTAGCGCATCGTGGGCTTGCTCACGCCGAGGTCCTTCTCGGCGGTGGCGAACAGGCCCGGCAGGGCGTTCCAGTTGATCGTCGCGAGGTCGATCGTCTTGTCACTGCCGACGGTGCCGCCCGGACTACGGGTCAGCTTGCCGCCCCGGTAGTCGTACTGGTCGTACAGCTTGGGGTTGGAGGCGAGGGGAACCTGGAGCCTGGCGTAGTCCTGGTACACCGTCAGGTCCGTCACCAGGGTGGCGCCGGTGACGGACTTGATCTGGTCGATCATCGCCTGGACGCCCTCGGTGGTGAGCAGGTTCCTGGCGGAGGCCGGTGCCGGGGCCGGGGCGGCGGCGGTCTGGCTCTTGCCGCCCTGGGCCTGGGTGGCCGAACCGGAGCTCGGTGCGGAGGCGGGAGCCGAGGCGGAGAGGGAGGCTCCGCCACCCGCTCCGGACGCGTGGAAACCGCCCATCTTGTCGCGCTGCGACCACAGCACGCCGCCCGCCGCCATCGAGCCCACCAGGACGACCGCGAGCAGCACGGGGGTGAGCCGGTTGCGCTTCGGCGGCTGCGGCACGGCGCCCCACGGCGGGGTCATGTCGACCAGCGCGCCGGGCGGCGGGGTGTGCGGGCCGCTCGGCCAGGGTGTGCCCGAGGGCAGCTGGCCGGCCGAACCGGGACGCGGGGTGTCCAGCGCGGTGGGCCAGGGCGCGGTGCCGCCGGGCATGCCGAACGAGCCCTGGGCGCCGGGCCGCGGGGTGTCGAGGGCGGTCGGCCAGGGTGTGCCGGGCGCCGGCTGCCCCGGGTGTCCGGTGCCCGCGCCGGGGCCGGCACCGATGCCCGCGCCGGTACCGGTGCCGGTACCGAGGCCGGGCCCGTGCGGACGCGGCAGGTCGGCCTCGGTGGGCGTCGGCAGGCCGGAGGCGTGGCCCCAGGCCCCGCCCGCGGGCGGGGCGCCGCGCTGCACATCGGCGAGCATCCGGTCGAGCGTCTCGCCGTCCGGCCGGGCGGCCGGGTCACGCTGCAGCACGGCGGCCAGCACCGGGGTGAGCGGGCCGCAGCGGACCGGCGGCGGCATCGGCTCGTCCAGCACGGCGGCGAGGGTGGCCAGGGTGGTGCCGCGGCGCAGCGGGTGGTGACCCTCCACCGCGACGTACAGCATCATCGCCAGCGACCACAGGTCGGAGGCGGGGTCGCCCTCGTGCCCGCGGATCCGCTCCGGGGCGATGAACTCGGGTGAGCCGATCAGCGAACCGGTGGCGGTGAGGCTGGTGGACTCGCGCAGGGCGGCGATGCCGAAGTCGGTGAGCACCGGGGTGCCGTCGGTGCGCAGCAGCACGTTGGCGGGCTTCACGTCGCGGTGCTGGATGCCGGCCGCGTGAGCGGCCCGCAGCGCGGACAGCACGCCCCGCCCGATCTCGGCCGCCTCGACGGGCGCCAGCGGCCCGCGCTCCAGGCGGTCGTGCAGGGAGCCGCCGGAGACCAGCTCCATCACCAGCCAGGGGTGGGCGAGTTCGGGGCGGTCGACGATGTGGTGGATCACCACGACGTTGGCGTGCTGGAGCCGCGCCAGGGCCCGGGCCTCGCGCAGCACCCGCTCGCGGACCACCTGGCCGGCCTCGGAGTCGCCGTCCAGCATGGCCGGGTCGGGCGGACGGACCTCCTTGAGCGCGACCTCGCGGTGCAGGACGGTGTCGCGGGCGCGCCACACCAGGCCCATGCCTCCGCCCCCGAGCCGGGCGAGCAGCTCGAAGCGGTCGTCGATGATCTGTGGTCCGGGACCCCCTGCGTTCATGCCGCACATCGTAGGGCTCGGGACGGACGCCGATGACCGCCGACTCCGCGACCGTGGACGGCTCCGAACCGGGGGCCGTACGGGGTGCGGATGGTCCGGGGGCGAAGGGGTCAGAGGGGTCGGAGGGGTCGGACAGGTCAGGGGCGCGCCGGGGTCGGCAGCTCGCCAAGCTCATGGGTGTAGAGCCAGGCGGTGCCCCGCTCGTAGAAGTGGCGGAAGACCACCGGCATCACCAGGTCGTACATCCGGCTCTTCACCGCGCCGCTGGTCTTGGCGTCCCGGTTGCCGGAGGCGATCCTGGCGAGCCGGCCGGTCCGGGCCCGGCGGCGCTGCTCGTACCGGGCCAGTGCAGCACGGGTGGGTCCGCCGGCGGCCAGCTCCTGGGCCAGGACCACGGCGTCTTCGACGGCCATCGCCGCGCCCTGGCCGGCGCCCACCGGGTGGACGGCGTCGCCGAGCAGGACAGTACGGTCGTCGTGCCAGGTCGGGACCTCGGCCAGGGTGTGCATCAGGGTCGGCCGGTGCAACCGCGTGGTCGCCCGGAGGAGGTCGAGCGGGAGGCGCTCGCGCCGGTAGACCTCGGCGAGCCGGTCCGGCCACGACCCGTCGCCGGGATCCGGGAGGTCCGGCCGCTCGGGCGCGGCGATCTGGGCCGACCACCAGACCGCCCCGTCGGGCGCGGGGATGTGCAGGAAGGCGCCGTTGCGGGCGAACACCATGTGGAAGCAGCCGGGTTCGACCGGGACGCCCTCCGCCACGCCCGAGATGCTGTAGAGCCCGGCGTACCTCGGCGCCGGGGCCTGCGGGTCGAGCTGCCGCCGGGAGGCCGACCACAGGCCGTCGGCGCCCACCAGCAGGTCGGCGTCCAGCTCGGAGCCGTCGGCGAAGCGGGCCCGCACCCGGTCGCCCGCCGACTCGGTCGCCACCAGCCGCCGGCCGGTGAGCAGCCGCGCCCCGGCCCGGACGGCGGCCTCGCGCAGCACCTCGACCAGCGCCCCGCGCATCAGTGTGGTGCTGTGCAGCGCGTCGCCCGCCAGTCGGCCGCGCGGCACCTCGCCGAGCAGTCGGCCCGAACCGGACCACATCCGCTGGAGCGGCACCGCGAACCCCGCCCGCTGGACCTCCTCCCGGCAACCGAGCGCTTCCAGCGCACGCAGGCCGTTGGTGGCCAGGCTCAGGAACGAGCCCACGCTGCCGGCCGGGTCCGCATAGGCCTCGCAGAGCACCACCTCGGCCCCGTTACGGCGCAGTGCGATCGCGGCGGCGGCGCCCGCCACTCCCCCGCCGATGACGACGACCTCCATCGGACAACCCCCTGAATTCCAGTTCACTGAATCTGTATTCGGTGAAAGTGTGTTCAGTATGAGGCGGCCGAGGGCGCCCGTCAATCGCCTGCGAGACTGGCCGGAACACACGGGTCCGGACGACGGGCCGGACGGGCCGGACAAGCCGAACTTGCCGGACTTGCCGGGCGACGGGTCCGGACGGACGGGCCGCCGAAGACAACGCGGGCCCGGGACACACGGGCTGAGGAAGCGGAAGGGACGCGCCGCGGTGGGAGTGCGCAAGGAGAGGGCGGCCGGCACGGAGGCCGCCCTGAAGGACGCGGCGAAGCGGCTGTTCGTCGAACGGGGCTTCCTCAACACGAAGATCACCGACATCACCAAGGCCGCCGGCCGGTCCACGGGCTCGTTCTACGAGCACTTCAGCAGCAAGGACGACCTGCTCCAGTCCCTGCTGCGGGACATCGACGCGGACGCGGACGAAGCCATCGGCGCCCACGAGCACCCCCGCGAGCACGACCTCGCCGACCCCGAGCAGCTCCGCGCCCATGTGGCCGTCGCCTGGCAGATGATCCGCGACCACCTGCCGACGGTCTCGGCGATGTTCCAGGCGACCGCCGCCGAACCGCCCGTCTCCGGCCGCAGTTGGGCGAACCTCACCGGCGAGACCGGCCCGCTGCGGGACCACCTGGAGTACATGCGCGAGCAGGGCCGGCACCTCCCCGGCGAGCCCGAGCTGGTGGCCGCCGCCATGGGCGCCATGATCTCGATGCTCGGCTACGCCGTCCTCACCGCGGGCGAACACCGGCCGGCGGCCACCGACGAGCAGATCGTGGACACCCTCAGCACCCTGCTGCACACCGGACTCGCCGGTACTCCGGCGG
The DNA here is from genome assembly GCF_040571325.1 of Kitasatospora sp. HUAS MG31. Taxonomy (GTDB): domain Bacteria; phylum Actinomycetota; class Actinomycetes; order Streptomycetales; family Streptomycetaceae; genus Kitasatospora; species Kitasatospora camelliae. The sequence continues at coordinate 1,221,797 of NZ_CP159872.1, forward strand.
CCGGCACTCCAACCGACGGCGACGATCGGACGTCCTGACCGACCCGCCGGCGCCCGAGCGGGTCCGCCCGGGCGCCGACCCGCTCAACTCCCCGCAGGCAGTGCCCCGAACGGCTCCCCCAGCGCCGCGTTGGCGTGCCGCACCACGGCCTCGGCCGCCTCCAGCGCGTCCGGGGACGTGGCGGCGAGGGCGACGCCGACACTCGGGTGCGGGTCGAAGGAGGCGGTGGGGATGGTGGGCAGCAGGGTCGCACCGAACGGCCGGCAGCGGGCCGCGAGGCTCTCCAGGTGGGCCAGCAGGGCGGATTGGGGGAGGCGGGCGCCCAACGGCAGCCGGTCGAGGGTCCGAACGTGGTGACCCGGGCCGCGGACGGCGTCCAGCCGGGCCCGCAGCATGAAGGCGACGGCCGGACCGGTGAGCCTGAGGTTGGTCTCGGTCGGGGCGAGTCGCCCGGTCCGGTGGGTGACGAAGTCGATGTCGTACCAGCCGCGGTGGCCCTCGGCCGCGAGCACCTCGCCGACGGCCAGGCCGAACCGGACGGCGGTGTCGGCGAGAGGCGCGGGGACGGTCCCCGGCCCGACCGTGGCACCCCGGTAGCCGGTGCCCACCACCCGCATCACACCGACCCCCACCGGGTGGACGCCGCCGTCCGCACCGATCACCGCGTCGAAGGTCAGGTCGCGCAGCCGGCCCCCGCAGCTCTCCACGTACTCCTCGACCCGCAGGCCGCCGCCCTCGGGGAGAACCCCATCCCGGGCGAGCCGGCGCAGCAACTCCCGTCCACCGCCCGCCCGGTGGACGTCCTCCGGGGTGACCAGCGCGGTCCCGAAGCCGCCCACACCGTGGTCGGCCTTGAGGACGGTGGTCTCGCCGCGGCCGGCGCGACGGGTGAGCAGGCGGGCCAGCCGCCGGGGCGAGTCCGCCGGCTCCTGGCGGGGAACGGTGATGCCCGGGTGGTCGGCGGCGACACGGCCGAACAGGGCGCTGGAGGCGGACTTCGCCTCGTACCGGCGGACGGTGGGCAGGTCGGGCCGGCCCCAGCGGTGGACCGGCAGGCCGAGGCCCTCGATCCGCTGCCGCAGCGCGGGCCTCGCCGCCAGCGCCTCGGCCATCCCCCGGTCGACGGCGAGCCCGCTGTGCAGCTCGACCGGATCCCAGGCCAACTCCCGCTCCAGCCAGCGGATCCAGCCCTCCTCGACCTGGTGCGGGAGGAGCAGCGCGGCCGGGTGCGGGCTGTAGAAGGCGGCCAGGCAGGAGTAGTGATGACCCTGCTCGCGGGCCCCCGGGGACTGCGCGAGGAAGCGGGCGTTGAAGTCCGCGACATCGCCGATGTGGACGGCCCGCCGTCCGCCCGTCCAGGCCTGGAGCCAGTCGTCTGCGCGCACCAGCCGAGCGTACGGGCGGCCACCGACACCGCGGGGCGCGACGGCCGAGCCGGCCGGAGGCGTCAGCCGCGCCAGCCGTACAAGCAGTACAAGCCACACCAGCCGTACAAGCCGGCCTACGGATGATCGCACCGGATCCGACCTCGCCGATCATCACACCGCAACAGCGGAATGGATGGTCGGATCAGCCGATCAACGCCTCCACCGTCGGCCACAGCCCGTCCAGCGCCGCCGGGTCGTCGGCCAGCTTCGCCAGCAGCACGGCCCCCTCCAGCTGGGCGATCACGGCCCGGGCCGCCCCGTGCGCGGCCCGCGCGGCGGGGATCCGTCCGGTGGCCGCCGCCTCGGCGAGGACGGCTGCGACCAGGGTGGTCTGCTCGTCGAAGATCTCGGCCAGCCGCCGCTGGATCTCCGGCTCGTGGCCGCTGAGCTCCAGCGCGAGGTTGCCCAGCAGGCAGCCGTTGACCGCGCCGCCCTCGATCTTGGCGAGGCGCTGAGCCTCCACCTGGGCCGCCAGCAGCTTCCGGAGCCGGTCGAGCGGCGCGTCGGCGGGGTCGGTGAGGGTGGCCGTCCAGGCGGTGCGCTGGTCCTCCCAGTAGGCGTCGACGGCGGCGAGCGTGAGCACCTGCTTGGAGGCGAAGAAGTGGTAGAAACTGCCCTTCTTCACCTCGGCCCGGGCGCAGATCTCGGCCACGCCGACCGCCGTGTAGCCGCGGGTGTGCAGCAGCTCGCAGGCGGAGTCGAGGAGCCGCTCGCGCGCGGTGCTGGTCCGTCCCATGCGGCGAGTATACGGGCGGTCAACTATTCGACGTCAGGTTCATCCGGAAGGCCCTTCCACAATAGTTGACCGGTCGTCTAGTCTTCCCGCAGACCTCACGAGACAGGAGCATTCCCATGACCGCGAGCAGTACCGCAGGACGGTTCGGCAACCTGCTGGGCCTGGACCACCCCGTCGTCCAGGGGCCGTTCGGCGGCGGGATGTCCTCGGTCGCGCTGGCGGCCGCGGTGTCCGAGGCCGGCGGGCTGGGCTCCTTCGGCGCCCACCACCTCTCCCCCGACGCCCTGGACGCCCTGGTCGGCGAGCTCCGGGCGGCGACCTCCCGGGCGTTCGCAGTCAACCTCTGGGTGCCGCTGCCCGGCGAGGTGGGGCCGCTCCCGTCGGCGGACGACCTGGCGGAGCACCTGGAGCGGCTGGCCCCGTACTACGCGGAGCTGGGGGTGCCGAAGCCCGATCCGGTGGCCGCGCTGGCCGCCCGGCCGGTGTTCGAGGAGCAGCTGGAGGCGCTGATCGCCGCCGGACCGCCCGCGATCAGCTTCGTCATGGGCTGCCCGCCCGCGGCGGCGGTCGCGGAGGCCAAGCGCCGTGGGATCGTGCTGATCGGCACCGCGACGACGGTGGCCGAGGCCGAGGTGCTGGCCGAGGCGGGCCTGGACGCGGTGGTGGCCTCCGGCAGCGACGCGGGCGGGCACCGCGGGGCGTTCCTGCGGCCGGTCCGGGAGTCGCTGGTCGGGACGTTCGCCCTGGTGCCACAGGTGGCGGACGCGGTGACGGTCCCGGTGATCGCGGCCGGCGGGATCGCGGACGGCCGGGGTGTGGTGGCCGCCCTGGTCCTCGGCGCGGACGCGGTCCAGATCGGCACCGGGTTCCTGGCCACCGAGGAGTCCGCGGCGAGCGAGGTCCACCGGGCCGCGCTGCTCGGCCCGGACGCCCGGACCACCGTCCTCACCCGACTGTTCTCCGGGCGTACGGCGCGCGGCATCCTCAACCGGTTCACCCGCGAGCAGGCGGCGGCCGAGGAGCTGGTGCCGCCGTACCCGGTGCAGAACGTCCTGATGCAGCCGATCCGGGCGGCGGCCGCGCGCAGCGGCGAGCCGGGCCTCACCAACCTGTGGTCGGGGCAGGCCGCCCCGCTGGTCACCGGCGGGGGCGCCCGCGCCTACCTGGACAACCTGCTGACCGACGCCGAACTGCTGCTCGGCCGCCGGCTCTGACCCGCCCCCGGACCCGCACCCTCACCCTCACCCGTACCCGGCCCGAACCCCGCCCGCCGGACTGACCAGGGCCAGCCGCAGCCGAACACGGCGGTACGGGCGGCCCCACCGCGGGGACCGCCCGTACCCGTGCGGATGCGGGGTCGGAGGCGTCAGGCCTCGCCGGGGTGCCAGGCGGGCCACTCCCACGGACGGTCGGCCCAGCGGACCTTCTCCGGGTCGTGCGGGTCGACGCCCGGGAACAGGTGCTGGATCTCCGGTTCGAACTCCTCCGGGGACAGCGGCTTCCAGCCCGTGCCCTTGAAGTGGACCAGGCGGTAGCGGCTGTCGGTACGGAACTCGGCGACCTCCACCAGGGGACCGGAGGCGTCGGAGGTCGCACCGGAGGCGTCGTTGGCTGTGTCGTTGGCGTTCATGCGGACAGCATCGGTCGGCGGGCCCGCCGCCGCACGCCCGCCTCGCCCGCCTCGCCCGAGTGGCCGCACCCGTTCGGGCGGTTCCGCATCGCCGCCGGTCTCGTTGTGCAGGTCGGCGCGGCCCGCCGGCGGCGCGCGACGGTGCGGGAGGACGAGCGTGGAACAGCAGTGGCAACCGCCTTGGCAGTACTCCTGGGAGCAGAACCCTCTCCCGCCGCCGCCCCTGCCCTACCCGGGCAGCCCGCAACCCCCAACCGCGCCCTGGGAGCCGCCGCTGGCGGAGCCGGGGCAGGGCGGGCGTCGCCGGCTGTGGGCGGCGGTCGTGCTCCTGTGCGGGGCCGTGCTGCTCGGCAGCCTGCTCGCCACCTGCGGCGCGGACGGCTCCCGGCCGCCGGCCGGCACCGTCCTCGGCCCGCCGACCGCCGGTCCCTCCCCCGAGCCCACGGACGCGCTCCCGGACGGGGACGCCACCTCCGGGCCGGACGAGGCCGCCGCCCTCCCCTCCCCCGAGGCGTCGCCCTACGCCCCCGAGCCCTCGCCCGCGGACAGCGGCACGGCCGGGGACGCCGCAGCGGGGTCCCCGGCCGGTACGGGCGCCGGCCCCTCGGCGGCCGCACCCCGGCGAACCACCCGGCCCAAGCCGCCCGCACGTTCGCAGTCCGGCCCGGCCGCCCCGGCCCGGCCCCAGTCGGCCACTACGCCGCCGTCGCTGCTCTCCTCGCTCCACGTGTGCGCGGAGGCCGAACGCCTCGGCCGGTGGGCACCCGGCTCCGAACAGGCCCGGATCTGCCGCGGCCTCTACGGCGGCTGATCGCCCGGGCCACCACCCGCTGCCCGTCGCCCGCCGCGCCGGAGCCGCCGCCGTCGGACCCCTTCGGCGGCCGGGTCCGGTCGCGTACCGTGGCGGTAGGGCCGTCGCGGACGACCCTGTCGCAGCGAGCAGGAGGCCACCGTGAGCAAGCCCGTCAGGTCGAAGGGACACGCCGCAGTACCCGGCCTCCGCGGCCTCGACGGCCTGGCCGTCGGCCGCTCCGCCTGGGGCCTCTACCGCGAGACCAGGCGTCCGGGAGCCCCCGGCATCGGCCGTCGCATGGTCGCGATGCCGGGTCTGCTGCGGGATGTGCTGCGCCGCCGCTACCCCGGGGTCGGCCCGGGCAAGCTGGCACTGCTCGCGGCCCTGGCCACCGTTTACCTGCTCAGCCCGGTGGACGCGGTGCCGGACATCTTCCCGGTCGTCGGCTGGACCGACGACACCGCCGTCCTGGTCTGGTTCCTGGCCGGCCTCACCCGCGAATCCGGCCGCTACGTCGAGTGGTCCCACGCCCAGCGCACGGCCGACTAGTGCCGCATCAAGCAACCTTTGCCCTGTGCGCCATGCAAACCAGGTGACTCGGACCACCGGCAACTGCAGAATGCCGACGGTAGCTGAGCCATTGCCGATCTGAGGGGGTGCTGGAGCATCATGACTGCCGGCGACGTAGCTCTGCCTCGGCCGACCGTGGCCTGCGCTTACTGCGGGGAGCTGTACCAGCAGGGGGGCCGGGGCAACGGCGGCTGGTTCCATTTCAGGGTGGTCGCGACGCACCGCCGGCCGGACGGCCAAGCCCAGCTCGCCGGCCACTGGCGTGCGGGCGACTGGATCGACGGGATGCCGCTCGTGCTCCGCGCACGTGACGGGCGCCGCGTGACCATCATCGGGGCGGAGATGGAGCCGCCGCTCAACAGCGCATGCGAGGCCCGCGGGCAACGGCGACTTACTGTTCCCGAGCTCGGCCCGCTCGAGCCGAGCGGTTGCATCCACGCCGCGAGGTGAGTCCCGAGGGCCGGGGATCTGGTGCCGCATCAGCAAGCCCTGGTCCTACTGCGACGTCACGCTGTCCGGGCTGCACTCCGGCGGTGCATGTCCGCCATGCTGTGCTGGTGGCAGAGTGAGTGCGAGTCCGTGAGATCAATAATGACGCAACTACTCACCACACCTGACGACGAAGCGCTGTCAGCGGGTCGGGACGTGGGCCGCGGCGAACGCGTGGAGATCGCCTACACCCCGACCAACAGCTCCTGGCTCAATCGGATCGAGGCCCAGTTCACCGCCCTCAGCTACTTCGCCCTCGACGGCACCGACCACGCCAGCCACAAGGAGCAGGGCAGCATGATCCGCCGCTACATCATCTGGCGGAACAAGCACGCCGCCGATCAGCGGCTACGCGAGGTCGTCACCAGGGCAAATGTTGCCTGATGTGGCACGAGGGCGTTCTCAGACCGGTTTGTCCGGCGACATCAGCTTCTCGAGCTTGTCCATGCTCTGGGCCCAGCCCTCGTCGTGAAGGGCACGGCGCCGTTCCGTGGCGAAGTCACCCTGGGTGAGAACCAGTTCGGTTACCGTGCCGCCGAGGTCGTTCAGCGCCAGCGTCACTACTGTCTCGCGGTCCTCGGGGTCGGGATCCTCCCATCGGAAGGTGTAGGACAGGCGTTCCGGAGGGTCGACCTCGAGAAACTCTCCCACCAGATGGAACATGTCGCCCTCCGGTGGCTGCATCGCGATGCGATAGCTGCCTCCCGGTCGAAGGTCGCTCTGTACACCCGGGATGGTGAACCCGTCGGGGCCGAACCACTCGGCGAGATCCCCTGGGTCGGTCAGGGCCCGGAAGACGGCTGAGCGCGGTGCACGGAGGACACGCCGCGCATGGAGCCTTAGCTCGCCTTCGTGCGCCATCGCGAACCTCCTCAGACCGGGGCAGCGGGGGTTCCATTGTTTCAGGCGTCGGCCGGCCCGGCGTGCCGGGACCGGCGGTCAGCAGGCAGCGCCAGGCCGTACGGATCAACGCGGAACGGGCGGCAGGCTGGGTTGGCCCCGCGCGGCATCGCTCGGCCCGCCTCCGACAAACACTGAGCGCGGTGAAGGACTACACGGCTGCCGAACGGCGCCGCCTGTAGACGGGCATGTGCCGCTGTCCCCAGCATCCGGGCGACTCGTCACGAGAGGGCGAACGTTGGCTGATACGGCACTAGTAGGGCTTGGTCAGGTCAGTTCAGGGGTGGCGTGTCTGTTGGCGGGTTGTGTCGTTGAGGGTGTGTGACACCTGGGGAGATGGCTGAGGTCCGGGAGGACCTGGAGGCGTTCACGGCGGAGCTGTTCGAGGCGTTCACCCGCAACGATCAGCGCCGGTGGGGACAGATCTATGTACGTGGGCTGCTGTTGGATGGCGGGCGCAAGTCGGTGGAGCCGATGGCAGCCCGGCTCGGCGTGGATGGGAACCGGCAGGCGCTCGCGCACTTCGTGACCAGCAGTCCCTGGGACCCGGCGCATGTGCGGGCCCGGCTGGCGTGGAAGATGCAGACGGAGTTGAAGCCGGCCGCCCTGATCATCGACGACACGGGGTTCCTCAAGGACGGTGACGCCTCCGCGTGTGTCTCGCGGCAGTACACCGGCACCGCGGGCAAGGTCACCAACTGCCAAGTGGGCGTCTCGCTGCACCTGGCCACCGACCACGCCTCCGCCGCCGTCGACTGGCGGCTGTTCCTCCCCAAGTCCTGGGACCCGACCTCCGAGAAGGCCGAGCCCGCGAAGGTGGCCCGTCGCGAGCGCTGCCAGATCCCAGCGGACCTGACCCATGTGGAGAAGTGGCAACTCGCCCTGGACATGGTCGATGAGACCCGATCGTGGGGCGTCCACGTCCCACTCGTTGTCGCGGACGCCGGCTACGGCGACGCGGTGGCGTTCCGGCTGGGCCTGAACGAGCGGGGGCTGAACTACGTCGTGGGCATCTCCACCACCCTCAGCGCACAGCCGGGCTCCGCCCGGCCGTTCACCCCGCCCTACGGCGGGACCGGACGTCCGCCGGCGGCCCGGTATCCCGACCCGGCGAAGAGCGTGAAAGCCCTGGTCATGGACGCCGGACGGAAGGCGGCCAGGCCGGTGTCCTGGCGCGAGGGCTCCCGCCCGGGCAAGGGCCGCACCGGGTTCAAGCGCATGTACTCGCGGTTCGTCGCGCTACGTATCCGCCCCGCCGGACGCGAGATCCGCGATGCCACCGATGGCGTCGAGCTGCCGGAGTGCTGGCTACTGGCCGAGTGGCCGGCCAGAGAGCCCGAGCCGGTGCAGTTCCGGCTCTCCGACCTGCCCGCCGACACCCCGCTGACCACCCTGGTCCGCCTGGCCAAGCTCCGCTGGCGCATCGAGCACGACTACCGCGAGATGAAGCAGGCCCTGGGACTCGCCCACTTCGAGGCCCGCACGTTCACCGGCTGGCACCACCACGTCACCCTTGTCGCCCTCGCCCACGCCTTCTGCACCCTGCGGAGGCTGGCCCGAGCCCCAAAAGGAACGGCAGCGGCCTGAGCCTCTACCAGGTCGTCCGCGAGCTGCAGACCATCCTCGCCACCTGGGCCGGCCACTGCCCGACCTGCCACCGCGACATACCCACACCCATACAAACCTGACCAAGCCCTACTAGGACCGCTCCGCCCCCACCCCTACGTCCCGTGACCGACCGGACAGCTCCTCATGCTCCGGTTCCGGCTCCTCGCCCTGGCTCCCCGCCCCCGCGGTTTCTGACGTGTCGTCAAGCGGCGGACGCGGATGTGATATCCAAGTCTCCGCGTGATCACGCCTTTGTACTGCTGACCTCAGGGGGAGATCGGTGAGCATGCCCACGGTGCCGGACCGGCCGGAGACGCCACCCGCGCCGAACCACGTCCCGCCGCAGCCGAGCGGGCCGCCGCTGACGGCCCACCCGCAGACGGCCTCTCGGCGCAGGGTCGATCTCCAGGGCTGGGGCACGATGATCACCGCGGTGGTCGGAGTCGTCACCCTGGGCGCGGGTTTCGCCGGCGGCTTCTTCACCCAGTCGCAGGTCGGCGAAGCCCGGCCGCAGCCCACGGCCACGGTGACCGTCACCGTGCCGGGCCCCACCGTCACCGTGGCGGCGGACGCCGCGGCCCCCGGAGCGGGGGGCGCCGCACGTCCGGGGGCCTCCCCCACGGTGAACCCGCTCCCGAGCGGGGTGGCGAGCAGCCCCTCCGCGGATGCGCACCGCGTGCTCTCCGCGTCCCCGGACGCCGGCAAGGGCGGCAGCAAGGCGGTCCTGACCGGCACCGGGTTCACGCCGGGGGACGTCGTCAGGATCTCCTTCGTCGTCAAGGACCCGGAACTGAGCCCGCTGGCCGACGTCAAGGTCCGCGATCTGCGCGACACCATGCCGGACAGCACCGGGGCGTTCTCGGTCGAGGTCCTGATCCCGACCGATCTCGACGGGTACAGCACCTTCAACACCTACCTGCGCGCCAAGAACTCCAAGGCGCAGAGCGAGACGGTGTTCGACCTGACCCGCTGACCCGCCGCCCCCACCGACCTGCTGACCTGCCGGCCCGGAAGCCGCCCACCCCGGCACCTCAGTCGTCCGCGGCGACCAGGAGCAGCAGGGTGCCGAGGGTGCGGTCGATGAGGACCAGTTCGTGGAACTGGGCGTGGATCGGGCCGTAGTCGTGCCGGGCGCCCTCGGGGAGGGGGCCGAGCGCGTAGCGGCCGGTGGCCTGCTGGATGGGGGTGTGGACGGCGTCGCGGAGGCGGCGGTCCAGGGTGTCGGGAATGGCGGTGGTCCAGCCGGCGTCGGCCCAGGTGCGGATGGTGGCGGAGGCGGTGGCCTCGTCCACGGCGCGGTAGGTGTCCGGGGTGATGTGGTGGGACCACCACTGGCCGTGGCGCGGTTCCTGCCAGAGCCCGGCACCGTCGTACGTGTCGCGGAACTCGGGGTGTTCGATCATCGCGGCCAGCAGGCTGCGGTCGTCGGGCACCTCCGCGGGGAGGTGGAAGCGTTTCAGGTGGACCCACCGGTAGCAGCGGTCCGGACCGTCGGGGTGGTGGAACTCCCGGAAGTCGATGAACGGGCTGTCCCCGTACACGAGTAACTGCTCGGCGTGCATGTCGATCAGCATCCGTGATCTTGAGGCGTAGACCAAATCGAAGAGGTGAGCGGTTCGTCCTGACGATCCGCCACCCGTTCGACGGCATCGACAAACGAAGCCCGGGGCAGGCGAGTTGCCTGCATGAACCATCCGCGTGGCGCCGCCGGATCAGACCTCCGAGCCGTGCCCCAGATCGGCGATCCGCATCGCCCGGGGCCGGAAGTCGGCCTGGGCCGCCACGGCCGGATCGGCCGGATCGGCCAAATCGACGACACCCCCGGCCGGTCCGCCGTACGTCGCGTGGGCGTCCAGCAGGTCGGCCAGGCCGAGGTGGTGCCACTCCCAGTGGACGGCGTAGTACCGGTGCATCAGCGGCGCGACCTCGGCCCGGATCCGGGCGGTGGCGGCGGCGTCGAGGCCGAGGCGGGCGAGCCGCGCGGCGGTGGCGGCGTGGTGCTCGGGCGGGAACCCGGTGTCGAGGAAGACCTCCAGCAGGTCGGCCCACACGTCGGGCCGGCGGCGCAGCGGGATGCCGTGGTCGCGGCAGAACTCCTCCAGCCGGCCGGCCTGCGCGGCCGCCAGGAAGACCGTCTCCCCGGCGCGGGTCCGGATCTCCGGCGGGGCGGCCGACGGATCGGCGTCCCGGATCGCCGCCACGGGCAGGGCGGTCGGGCCCGCGAGGCCGCCGTCCACCGCCGCGCCGCGGGGCGGGAGGAGGACACGGTCGTCGGCGATCACGGCAGGGCTCGTCACCCGGCCATCCTGGCCCATGACCACCCGCCGGACCAGCCGTCCCTGACCAGCCGTCCCTGACCGGCGTGACCGCCTCGGCGAGTCCAGGAGGAGCCACGCGATCCCGGAGGCCCGGAACCCCGGCGCGTCAGACGATGCGCCAGGCCACCGCGTACGGCTGCGCGAAGCGGGTGATCCGGTGGGCGCGGACGACCACCTCCGCCTCGCCGGCCGGGACGTCCTTCCAGTGCACCTGCTCGACGTTGTTGACCCGGTCGAAGCCGCTGCCGGTGCCCATGTTGCCGTGCCGCTCCCGGCCGCCCGCGCGGACGATCAGGTCGAGGTCGTTCTGCAGCGCCGCGCCCGGCGGGTCGGTCCACACCAGGGTGACCTTGAGCCGGTGGTCGGCGCCCTCGGGGACCCGGATCCGGAAGGAGCGCTCCCGGCCCTGCTCCAGCGGCTGCTCCTCGGTGAACCCGGCCCGGCCGGCGCTCTCCGGCAGGACCACCGACTGCTCCAGGTTGACCAGGCCGAAGCCGGAGTTGTTGTTGGGCGAGGCGCCGGCCTCGCTCGGCGTGTACTGGCCGCGGAGCTCGTCCGCGCCGTTGATCAGCAGTGCCTTGAGCAGCGCGGCGGTGGGCTCGGGGGTGCCGTTGCGCACCAGGGTCTCGCGCAGGACGGCCACGCAGCCGGCGACCAGCGGGGTGGCCATGCTGGTGCCGCTGAGGAAGAGGAAGGCGGGGTCGGCGGAGGTGCCGAAGAGGTCGTCCGGTCCGGCGGCGCGGGAGCGGGTGGAGAGGATCGAGGTGCCGGGGCCGACCACGTCCGGCTTGATCCGGCCCTCCTGGGACGGTCCGCGGCTGCTGAAGGCGGCCATCCCGGCCGGGTTGTCCGCCTGCCGGTCGCCGCGGATCGGCGGGGCGCCGAACGCGGTGGCGCTCAACTGCCCGTAGGTGAGCCGGATGTCGGGCCGGTGGCTCTCGCTGGCGCCGACCGTGAGGCAGTTCTTGGCGCCGGCCTGGCCGCTGACCGAGGACTGGTTGATCCGGCCGTCGCGGTCCCGGTCGTGGCCGCTGTTGCCGGCCGAGAAGAGGATCACGAAGTCCTGGTGCTCCCAGACCATCGCGTCCGCCTCGAAGGCGCTGGCGTCGTACGGCAGGCTGGGGGTCACCGGGCCCCAGGAGTTGGAGTGGATCCGCGCTCCGTCCTCGTGGAACGGCGGTCCGAACAGGTCGCGCAGGTCGAACGGGATGCCGCCGAGGTTGCCGCCGGCGTCGAGCAGGGACTGCAGGACCAGGCTGGCCCCGGGCGCGGTGCCCTGGATGGTGCCGCCCATGGTCGCCGAGGTGCCGTTGCCGAGGATCGAGCCGGCGACGTGGGTACCGTGGCCGTCCGGGTCGTCGGTCCGGTCGGGGCCGGTGCGGCCGAGCGCGACCAGGCGCTTGACCCGGCCGGTGAAGGCGGGGTGGACGTCGGTGGTGGAGCCCAGGTCGAAGCCGGTGTCCGCGACCGCCACCACCTGGCCCTCGCCGTGGAACCGGGTGCCGTTGCTCCCCACTCGGGCGTGCAGCAGCGGCCGGGCCACGTTGTTGTGCAGTCCGACCCGGGGGACCTCCTCGATCTGCCGGACCTCGTCCAGGTCGGCCAGCGCCGACAGGCCCTGCTCGGGGACGGTCATCCGGACCTTGCGGTGGTTCGGCATCATCGCGCCCGTCTCGACGCCGGCCGCGTCGGCGATCCGCTGCCGCAGCTCGGCGGAGTCCGTGTCCACGCCCTCGTGCAGCACCACGTCCACGGTCCGGGTCCCGGTCCCGGTGGCGCCGACCGGGTCGGCCAGCACCGCCACGGCGGGCCGCAGCCGGGTGGAGCGGAGCGAGGGCGCGACCTTGAAGCCCTTGAGGTAGACGTCGGCCCAGGCGACGAACGGCAGGGCCCGGACGGCCGCCAGGTCGGCGGGCCGGTAGCCGCACAGGTAGGTGCTGTCGGGGACGTACTCGTGGATCTCCACCCCGAGGTCGGCGAGCTGCCGCCGCTCGTCCTCGGTGGGGACGTGGGTGGTCTGGACGAGCAGGTGGTCGGAGGCGGAGGCGTCCTCCGCGACCAGATCGGCGCTGGCCAGCTCGGCGGACTGGACGAGCGGGTCGACGGTCACGCCGTTGATCGTGATTCGAGCCATACCGGACTCCCAGGGTCGCGCGTGGTACGGACGGGCACATTCTGTACCCGGGCGAACGCGATCCGTGACAGGCACGGCGGTGCGAGTTCGGGCGCGAACTCATTGATTCTTCAACGGGGTTGGGAAATTTTCCGAGCATCCGACCCCGCGACCGGCGCACGCGGGCGCACCCCTCGCGCGGGGTGCGCCGGGGCCGGGGGAACGCGCCGGTCAGGCGGCGCGGAGCTCCTTCACCAGACGCTCGAAGCGCAGGTCGGGGCGGCGCGGGATGCCGAAGCGCTCGTCGCCGTACGGGAAGGGCGAGTACTCGCCGGTGCGCCGGAAGCCGCGGCGCTCGTACCAGGCGATCAGGTCGGCGCGCTGTTCGATCACCGTCATCTCCATCTCCTCGGCCGCCCACTCCTCGCGCGCCAGCCGCTCGGCCCGGGCGAGCACCTCCCGGCCCAGCCCGCCGCCCTGCCGGGTCGGCCGCACCGAGAACATCCCGAAGTACGCGGCCGCGCCGCGCCGCTCCAGGTGGCAGCAGGCCAGCAGCTCCCCGTCCCGCTCGGCGACCAGCAGGACCGAGCCCTCCCGGCCGATCACCTCGGACACCCCGGCCTCGTCCGTCCGCCGCCCGTCCAGCAGGTCGGCCTCGGTGGTCCAACCGACCCGGCTGGCGTCGCCGCGGTACGCGGACTCGATCAGCGCCACCAGCTCCGGGACGTCCGTCGGCTCGGCGGCGCGGAAGATCAGCTCGGGTGCCACGTCATGCTCCAGTCTCGGCTGCGGTCCTGACCGCCATGGTGCCACAGGCCCTCCGCCCGCCGACGGGCCGGACGGGAGCCCGCCGCCGGGACGGGCGCATGACCCCGGGGCGGACGGAGGAGCCCGGGACGGGGTGCGCCCGCCGGGACGGACCGGCAGCCCGGGGGCGGTTCGGCGGTCCGGGTGCGGTTCGGCGGTCCGGTGCGACAAGGCCCTATGGTTCGGCCCGCCATGAGCCGATATCAGATGACGTAGCGTCACCACCATGCTGAACGTCGGGGCCATGACCAGATCTCCCGCGTACGCGATCCTGACCGGGCCCGCGACATGAGACGAGGGAGAAACATGCCCCAGACCGGCTCCACTCCGCGCCTGTTCCGCCGCACCGCCACCGCCGTCGCCACCACCGCCCTGCTGCTCGCCGCCGCGGCCGTGCCCGCCCCCGCGGCCGAGCCCGGGCCCAGGCCCGGTTTCCACCCCGAGCGGGACTTCGCCGGCTCCACCGTCGCCGCCCACGAGGGCCGCGCGACCGGCCTCCCCGCCCCGACCCTCGCCGTCGTCCAGACCCCCGGCATGGACGTCTCCAGCTGGCAGGGCGACGTCGACTGGTCCTCCGCGTACGCCGCCGGGTCCCGCTTCGCCTACGTCAAGGCGACCGAGGGCACGGGCTACCGCAACCCGTACTTCGCCCAGCAGTACAACGGCTCCTACAACGCCGGGATGATCAGGGGCGCCTACCACTTCGCGCTGCCGGACCGCTCCGGCGGCGCCGCCCAGGCCGCCTGGTTCGTCGACCACGGCGGCGGCTGGTCCCGCGACGGCAGGACCCTGCCGCCCGCCCTGGACATCGAGTACAACCCCTACGGCGCCACCTGCTACGGGCTCAGCCGGAGCGCGATGGTCACGTGGATCCGGGACTTCTCCACCACCGTCCTCATCCGCACAGGACGGTACCCGGTCATCTACACCACCACCGCCTGGTGGACCCAGTGCACCGGCGACAACGGCGGCTTCGGCGCCACCCACCCGCTGTGGATCGCCCGTTACGCCTCCAGCCCCGGCACGCTGCCCAACGGCTGGGCGTACCAGACCATCTGGCAGCACGCCGACTCCGGCACCTTCCCCGGTGACCAGAACCTCTTCAACGGCGCCTACGACCGGCTCAAGGCCCTCGCCAACGGCTGACCCCGCCGGACACCCGAGGGGGCGCGGAGCAGGAAAGGCGCGCCCCGCGCCCCTCGGGGTGCCCCCGTCGCGACCCGGCCGCCCCCTACGCGCAGGCCGGGCTACGCGCAGGCCGGGCACAGCCCCCGGTAGGTGACCTCGACGCCGGAGACGGTGAAGCCGAACCGGCCCGCCGCCGGCAGGTCGGCCAGCGGGTCGCCGAGCGGGTGGACGTCGCGGATGGTGCCGCAGCCCGAGCAGACCAGGTGCTGGTGCGGGCGGTGCGCGTTGGGGTCGTACCGCCGGGCCCGGCCGTCGGTGCAGACCTCGGTGACCTCGCCGAGGGCGACCAGCTCGCCCAGCGTGTTGTAGACGGTCGCCCGGGAGATCTCGGGCAGCCGCAGCGCCGCCCGGGCGTGCACCTCGTCGGCCGTGTAGTGGACGTGGTCGCCGTCGAGGACCTCCGCCACGACACGCCGTTGCGAGGTCATCCGCCAGCCGCGCTCCCGCAGCCGTTCCAGCAGGTCACTCATATCGGTTCACCTGTTCAGGCTCGTGGGAACCGTGGATTCCGAGTGGAATCCCCGATTCCGGCGCCGGATATGGGTTTGGTGCACTTCTTGACTTGGATCCTGTCCATCGTAGGATCGGTTCTGGTGATATCCAAGGGACAGGAACACTCCGGTACGGCAGGAGATGGAAACGTGACGGAACCGCGAACCACCGTCTGAGCTGCGCGCTCCCGACCCGCGGGGAACGGCCGTCCCCCGCGCGCCTCCGTGACCCCGGCCGGAGTCTGTGCCCGACTGTTCCACTGCCCGCAGTTTCAGCACCGTGATCCGCCCAGTTCGGAAGGATTCCCATGTCTGAGAACCATGACGCCATCGTCACGGACGCGAAGTCGGAGGGCGGAGGCGGTTGCCCGGTCGCGCACGGGCGCGCCCTGCACCCCACCCAGGGCGGCGGCAACCGCCAGTGGTGGCCCGAGCGGCTCAACCTGAAGATCCTCGCCAAGAACCCCGCCGTGGCGAACCCGCTCGGCGAGGAGTTCGACTACGCGGCGGCGTTCCGGACCCTCGACCTCCCCGCCGTGAAGCGGGACATCGAGACGGTCCTCACCACCTCGCAGGACTGGTGGCCGGCCGACTTCGGCCACTACGGCCCGTTCATCATCCGGATGGCCTGGCACAGCGCCGGCACCTACCGGATCAGCGACGGCCGCGGCGGCGCCGGCGCCGGTCAGCAGCGCTTCGCCCCGCTCAACAGCTGGCCCGACAACGCCAACCTGGACAAGGCCCGCCGCCTGCTGTGGCCGGTCAAGAAGAAGTACGGCCGGGCGCTCTCCTGGGCCGACCTGATGATCCTCGCCGGCAACGTGGCCCTGGAGTCCATGGGCTTCGAGACCTTCGGCTTCGGCGGCGGCCGCGAGGACGTCTGGGAGCCGGAGGAGGACGTCTACTGGGGCCCCGAGACCACCTGGCTGGACGACGAGCGCTACACCGGCGACCGCGAGCTGGAGAACCCGCTCGGCGCGGTCCAGATGGGCCTCATCTACGTCAACCCGGAGGGCCCGAACGGCAATCCGGACCCGATCGCCGCCGCCCGCGACATCCGCGAGACCTTCTACCGGATGGCGATGAACGACGAGGAGACCGTCGCCCTCATCGCCGGCGGCCACACCTTCGGCAAGACCCACGGCGCCGGCCCGGCCGACAGCGTGGGCCTCGACCCCGAGGCCGCCCCGCTGGAGGAGCAGGGCCTCGGCTGGCGGAGCAGCTTCGGCACCGGCAAGGGCGGCGACACCATCACCAGCGGCCTGGAGGGCACCTGGACCAACACGCCCACCGCCTGGGACAACAGCTTCTTCGAGATCCTCTTCGGCCACGAGTGGGAGCTGTTCAAGAGCCCCGCCGGCGCCCACCAGTGGCGGCCGAAGGAGGGCGCCGGCGCCGGGACCGTCCCGGACGCCCACGACCCGTCGAAGAGCCACGCCCCGACGATGCTCACCACCGACCTGTCGCTGCGGCTCGACCCGATCTACGAGCCGATCTCGCGCCGCTTCCTGGAGGACCCGGCCGCGTTCCAGGACGCCTTCGCCCGCGCCTGGTTCAAGCTGACCCACCGTGACATGGGCCCGATCGTCCGGTACCTCGGCCCCGAGGTCCCGACCGAGCAGCTGCTGTGGCAGGACCCGCTGCCCGAGGTCACCCACCCGCTGGTGGACGAGGCCGACGTCGCCGCCCTCAAGGAGCGGGTGCTCGGCTCCGGCCTCACCGTCTCCCAGCTGGTCTCCACCGCCTGGGCCTCGGCCTCCTCCTTCCGCGGCAGCGACAAGCGCGGCGGCGCCAACGGCGGCCGCATCCGCCTCCAGCCGCAGAGCGGCTGGACGGTCAACGAGCCGGACCGGCTCGCCACCGTGGTGCGCACCCTGGAAGGCATCCAGCAGGAGTTCAACGCCGCCCAGAGCGGCGGCAAGCGGATCTCCTTCGCCGACCTGGTCGTGCTGGCCGGCGGCGCGGCGGTCGAGAAGGCCGCGAAGGACGGCGGCTTCACGGTCCGCGTCCCGTTCACCCCGGGCCGCGCGGACGCCACCCAGGAGCAGACGGACGTCGAGTCCTTCGCCGCGCTGGAGCCCAACGTCGACGGCTTCCGCAACTACGTCGGCAAGGGCAACCGGCTGCCGGCCGAGTACCTGCTGCTCGACCGCGCCAACCTGCTGACCCTCAGCGCCCCCGAGCTGACGGTCCTCGTCGGCGGCCTCCGGGTCCTCGGCGCGAACCACCAGCAGTCCTCGCTCGGCGTGCTCACCGGGACCCCCGAGGTGCTGTCCAACGACTTCTTCGTCAACCTGCTCGACCTGGGCACGACCTGGAAGCCCGCGTCCGAGGACGCCAACTCCTTCGAGGGCCGCGACGCCGCCACCGGCGAGCTCAAGTGGACCGGCAGCCGCGCCGACCTGGTCTTCGGCTCCAACTCCGAGCTGCGCGCCGTCGCCGAGGTGTACGCGGCCGACGACGCCAAGGAGAAGTTCGTCCACGACTTCGTCCGCGCCTGGGACAAGGTCATGAACCTGGACCGCTTCGACCTCTCCTGAGAGGTCACCACGACAGGGGCAGCTCCCGGCCGCCGGGCCGGGAGGTGCCCCTGGTCAGTGGCCGATCCGCAGGGCGGCCTCCGCCTCGGCGAGGATCTCCACCACCCGGGTGCCGAAGGCGACGTCGCACGGGTGCGCCCCGCCTCCGCCGGCCGCCGACGCGAGCGCGTCCAGGGCGCGACCGAACGCCACCACCGGGTGCTCGTCCCGCGCGGGCATCCGGGTCACCCCGTGCTCCCCGCGCAGTTCCAGCCCGACCCCGTCCACGGCCGCCGCCGGCGGCGCCGTGAGGCTGAGTGTCACCGAGCTGGACGCGCCGGAGCCGTGCCGCAGCACCAGGTGCACGGTGTCCCCGGGCCCGTCGGCCGCGGTGACCCGCTCCACGTCCCCGAGCGCCGGCAGCAGCATGGCGAGCGCGTGCGGACCGACGTCCCACAGCGCGCCCTTCTCCCGCCGCCACGGCGAGGCCGCGTACGGGCTGTCGGTGGTGAACACCGAACCCAGCCAGTCGCAGCGGGCGGTGAACCAGCCGCCGAGCGCGGCCTGCTCGGCCAGCCACCCGGACTGCTCCCCGGCGAACCGCAGCGTGAAGAACACCACCGAGGCGACCGAGGTCTTCCGGACGGCCGCCGCCACCGCCCGGGCGTCCGCCGCACAGGTCGCGACGGGCTTGTCCAGCAGCAGGTGCCGCCCCGCCTCGGCGGCCCGGACCGCGTACCCGGCCTGGACGGCGGGCGGCAGGGCGATGGAGACCGCGTCCACGGCGTCGATCAGCGCCGCCGGGTCGTCGAACACCGGGACGCCGTGGGCCGCGGCGATCTCCGCGGCGGCCTCGGGCCTGCGGCCCCACACCCCGGCGAACTCGACGCCGGGGTGGGCGGCCAGCGCCGGGGCGTGCACCCAGCCCGCCCAGGGGCCGGTGCCGAGCAGGCCTATCCGCACGGTCAGCGCTCCACGCGGATCAGGGTGAACCCGTCGTAGCCCTTGGCGCCGACGGTCTGCACCGAGGTGCCGGAGACCCGCGGCTCGGCGGCGATCAGGTCGTGCATCCGGCGCACCCCGAGCACCGCCTCGTCGGTGGAGTCGGCCTCCACCACCTTGCCGGCCCGCACCACGTTGTCGACCACGATCAGCGAACCCGGCCGGGTCAGCTTGAGGGCCCACGCGAAGTACACCGGGTTGCTCGGCTTGTCGGCGTCGATGAACACCAGGTCGAAGGGCTCGGCGCCCTCCTCGGCGAGCTGCCGGAGGGTGTCCGCCGCCGGGCCGACCCGGACCTCGGTCAGCTCGGCGAGGCCCGCGTGCTTGAGGTTGTCGGTGGCCACGGCGGCGTGCGCCGGGTCGATCTCCAGGGTGATCAGCCGGCCGTCGGCGGGCAGCGCCCGGGCCAGCCAGATGGCGCTGTAGCCGCCGAGGGTGCCGACCTCCAGGATCCTCTTCGCGCCCTGGGCGAGGGCCAGCAGCTGGAGCAGCTTGCCCTGGTTGGGGGCCACGTTGATGTGCGGGAGGCCGGCCCGGTCGGCCGCGGCGAGCGCCGAGTCCAGCGGCTCGTCCGGGCCGATCAGCACCTCGCTGAAGTAGTCGTCGACCGCCGTCCAGAGTTCCTGACCCATGTCGCCTCCGCTCGTCGAGAGATCGCTCACGACCCTACCCGAGCGGTGCCGACGGACCGTCAGGAACGGCGGCCGGCGGTCACTCCGCGGCGGCCGGGGCCGGCTCCGCCGTACCCGCGGGCTCCTGGTACGCGGCCGCGGCCTTGGCCGCGCGGCGCTTCAGCACCCACGCGGAACCGGCGCCGACCAGGACGGCGGCCACCAGGCCGACCCAGGAGAAGCCCTTCAGCCACTGCTCCGCCACCTTGCCGACCTGGTAGACCAGCAGGGTCGTACCGCCGGCCCAGACCACGCCGCCCAGCACGTTGGCGATCAGGAACTTCCAGTACGGCATCTTCAGGGCGCCCGCCAGCGGGCCGGCGAAGATCCGCAGCAGGGCGATGAACCGGCCGAAGAAGACCGCCCACATGCCCCACTTCTGGAACGACCGTTCGGCGGTGGCCAGGTGATCGGGCCCGAAGTGCTTGGGGAACTTCCGTCCCAGCCGCTCGAACAGCGGCTTGCCGCCCTTGCGGCCGATGGAGTAGCCGATCGAGTCGCCGATGATCGCGCCCGCGATCGCGCACGCCGCCACCCACCACGGGCTCACCGAGCCGCTCGCGGACAGCAGCGCGGCGGAGACCAGCGCGATCTCACCGGGAAGCGGGATGCCCAGGCTCTCCAGGCCGATGATCAGACCGATCAGGGCGTACACCGAGGTCGGCGAGACGCTCTCGATCCACTGGTCGATGTGCAAGGCCGAGTACCTCCGTGGGCTGGGTCACAGGACGGTGCGGGGTGATTCGGGTGTGCGGAAGCGCCCCCCGGCCAGCCAGCCTAACCGGTCCCCCACCGAACCATGCCAACGGGCACCGCGCCGCCAGGGTTCCCGGGGGCCGGTTCCGCGCAGGTCAGACGCCGGTCACCGGGCACGTCACGGCGTCTCGCGGCGGTCCCGGTCGGCGAACCGGAGCGCCACCACGGACGGCCGGCGCGAGGACAGCACCGGCAGCCGGACCGCGGCGGCGATCAGCGCACCCGCCCGCCCCGGACCGCCCACCGGCAGCACGTCCCGGATCTCCGACACCCGGGGATCGGCGGTGGCCAGCTTGGACCGCTCGCCGGCGTCCATCCCCCACGGCATCGGCGGCGCCTGGTACGCGTGGGAGCGCAGCTTCCCCTCGGTGGCCAGCCGGCTGAACCAGCGCGGCACCGCGTCGAACACCAGCGTCCCGCCGGGGAAGCGCCGCGCGCAGGCCGCGATCAGGTCGCGGACCTCGGTCGGGCGCAGGTACATGAACAGGCCCTGGGCGGTGATCAGCACGCCGTGGGAGTCGTCCACCTCGTCCATCCAGCGCGGATCGGTGACCGAGCACGCCAGCAGCCGCTGACGCGGCTCGGGCGGCAGCAGCTCCTCGCGGAGGGCCACCGCCTCCGGCAGATCGACCGACAGCCACGTGGCACGGCCGTTGTCCACCCGCCAGTACTGGGTCTCCAGGCCCTCGCCGAGGCAGACCACCGTGCCGCGGGGACTGCGGGCGAGGAAGTCCTCCACCTCGCGGTCGAAGCAGCGCACCCGCACCCCCTGCAGCCGCGCCTGAAGGCCGGCCCCGGGCCCGAACCGCTCCTCGAAGGGGTAGTCGATCCGGTCCACCAGCTCGACCGCCCTGGGATCCTCCAGCACCCCGCCCCACTGCCGCGCCTCCGCCGCCCGGTGGTACAGCGTCCACAACGCCGTCTCCGGCACCGCCCCGAGCTCGACCCGCACCCTCGCATCACCCATGCCCGCATTCTGACACCCGGCCCACGCCCGAGCGGGCATGCGCAACCGGTTGCCCCGAGGGGCGCGATGCGCAACCGGTTACCCCAGACCCCTCAGGAGAGCGTGAACGCCCCCGGCGGGGGTGGTGGGGAGTCCTCGGCGTCCGCGTCCGTGGTGGCCCCGCGGCCGGCGGGGAAGGCGTCGAGGTCCTCGCCCTCCACGAGTCGTGCCGGGAAGGCGTCCGCCGCGAACCGCCGCGCCAGCTCCCCGGCCGGCAGCGGCCGGTCGGACCCGACCAGCAGCACGTTCCCGTACCGCCTCCCCCGCAGCACCCCCGGCTCCGCCACCAGGCAGCTGTACGGGAACACCTCCCGGACCGTGGCCGCCTGGGCCCGGGCGAAGGCGAGCGGCGGCCCGTCCGCCAGGTTGGCGGCGTACCGTCCGCCGGGCCGCAGGGCCGTCGCGGCGAGGCGGAGGAACTCGACGCTGGTGAGGTGGGCGGGGGTGCGCGAGCCGTGGAAGACGTCGGCCACCACCAGGTCGACCGTGCCGGGTGCGACGGCGGCGAGGGCCTCCCGGGCGTCGCCGACCCCGACCGTGATCTCCGGGGGCCAGGGCAGCCGGTCCGCGATCAGGCGGACCAGTGCGCCGTCGATCTCCACGACGTGCTGGCGCGAGCCGGGCCTGGTCGTGGCGAGGTACCGGGGCAGGGTGAGCGCGCCGCCGCCGAGGTGGAGGGCGTCCAGCGGTTCACCGGCGGGGGCGGCGGTGTCCAGCAGGTGGGCGATCCGCTGGACGTACTCGAACTCCAGGTGGGTGGGGTCGGCGAGGTCCACGTACGACTGCGGGGTGCCGTCGAGGGTGAGCAGCCAGCCGCCGTCCCGGTCGAGGTCGGGCATCAGCTTGGCGGTGCCGAGGTCCACCGGCCGTTCGACCGGCACCGCCTCGGGGAGGGCGTCGTCGCTCATGCGCCGAGGTAGGTGGCGAGCCAGCGGTCGAGCTCGTCGAAGACCTGGGTGCGGGCCTGCTCGCCGGAGAGGACGAGGTCGTGGACGCCGCCCTCGATCCGGATGACGGTGACGTGCCGGCCGAGGCGGGGGCCGAGGGCGGCGATGTCGTCGGCGCGCAGGACGGCGTCGGTCCGGTGCAGGTCGGGGTGCCACTTGTCGGTGGCGATGGAGGCGGTGGAGGCCATCAGCAGGATCGGGCAGTCGACGGCGAGGCCGCGGCGGACCTCGCGGTGGCCGCGCTGGATGGCGGCGAGCCAGCCCGCGTACAGCGGGAAGCCCTCGGCGGGCTTGAGGGTGAGGTCGAAGTCCCAGCTGCCCTTGTGGTCGCGGTGCAGGCTGTGCACGTAGTGCGGGTTGAGGGTGCTGGGGAGCTTGCGGGTGGCGGCGATCCGGCCGAGCGCGTGGACGGCGGGGGCGCCGAGGGCGCGGACGGCGGGGGCGGCGGGCATGGAGAGGAACGGGCTGTTGAGGAAGAGCCCGTCGACCAGGCCGCGGCCGACCCGGCGGTTGGCCCACAGGGCGGTGACCAGGCCGCCGGTGGAGTGGCCGTTGACGATCAGGGTGGTGTGGCCGTCGAGTTCGCGGATGACCCGGACCGCCTCGTCCAGCTCCTCGTCGTAGGCGGTGAGGTCGCGGACGAAGTTCGGCGACTGGTGGGCCTTCAGGGAGCGGCCGTACTTGCGCAGGTCGAGGGCGTAGAAGGAGTAGCCGGCCGCGGTGAAGTGGTCGGCGAGGTGGGTCTGGAAGAAGTAGTCCACGTAGCCGTGGACGTACAGCACGGCCTTCTGCGAGTCGGGGACGAGCCGGCGGACCAGGGTGGCGCTGACGGCGCCCTCCTCGTCGGGCGAGAGCGGGAGCTCGGCCGCCTCGTAGGGCTCGCCCAGGATGTCCGTCCGAAACTCCATGTCCTCGCCCGCCCGCCGTGGTTCCGCCGATTCCTGCGCCGACTCTACCGCTCGGTAGCCGCGGTCGGCGCGGGGGTGGCGTCCAGGGCCGCGATGGTCTCGGCCAGCCAGGCGCGTTCGGCCTCGCCGGAGGCGCGGGCGACCAGCAGCATGCCCCGGCGGAAGGGGTCGGGCTCCTGCTCGGCGGTGACCGGGCGGCCCTCGGGGTCGTGGAAGAGGCTGCTGGGGGCTTCGAGGAAGGCGAGCCGGCGGCGCAGCACGGCGGCCGGGGTGTGGCTGGCGATGCCGCTCGGCGCGCTGCTCCAGCTGGTGCTGCTCCCCCGCCGCCCGGAGGTCAGCCGGCCTGCGCGGCCCGCCACTCCTCGGCCAGCAGTCCCAGGACGACCTCGTCGAGGAACCGCCCGTACACCCAGGCGGCGCGGCGCAGCGTGCCCTCGGGGGTGAAGCCCGCGCGGCGGGCGGCGCCGATCATCGGGGCGTTCTCGCCGAGGGTCTCGATCTGCAGGCGCTGGAGGCCGCGCACCGCGAAGCCGTACTCGCACATCGCGCGCAGGGCGTCGACGGCGAGGCCGCGTCCGCGGTGGCCGGGGCGCAGGGCGAGGCCGATGTGGGCGCTGCGGTTGTGGGTGTCGACGCCCCACAGGACGCTCTCGCCGGCGAGTTCGCCGGTGGCCAGCTCCTCGATCGAGAAGCAGTCCACGTCCTCGGGCAGGTCGTTCACCGCGTACGGGGAGTCGGTGCCGGCGGGCCGGGGGCGCCAGGGGCGGGTGTCCGCCTGGGACTGGTGAGCACGTCGTCGTAGAGCTCCCGGTGCAGGACCGGGATGTCGTCCTCGTGCCGGGCGCGCAGCCCGATCTTCTCCGCTCGAATCACGCCGACCTTGCCACCGGCGGGTCCGCGGGTGGTCAAACGATGTGCCGTGACGGGGCGTCAGCCGTGCGTCCGGCGGGCGTCCCGCCGGGATCGCGGCGGGATCCCGGCGGGCCGCGTACCGGTGTGACGTGGCGGGATGTCGCCAAAGCGGAATGCACCGCACACGGAGCGCCCGCCCGGGGAGGGGGAGGCCTGGTGAAGGCCGTGTCCGGCCGGTGAACGGCCATTGGCGGTGCCGTGTTCCTGCCCTACGCTCCCGGTCCATGGCGATATTTGGACGACGCCGCGCCAGTGGACCGCGCCTGGCCCCGGAGCTCGACGACGCCGAGACCGGACGGGTCCTCAAGCAGCTGACCGCCCCCCGGGTGCAGGGTCAGCTGGAGCTCTCGGCGGGCGTGGTCGAGCAGCTGCTGCGGGACGCCGGGACGGACTGGGACCGGCGCACCCACCGGCTGTCGGTGCTGGCCGGCGCCGCCTCCCCCGCGCTCGCGCAGGTGTGGCGCCGCCAGCGGCCCAAGGACGCGGACCCGCTGGTGATGCAGACCTTCGTGGAGCTGGCCCAGGCGCGGCGTACCGGCGGCGGGTTCGAGGACCCGCGGGTCACGATCGAGCGCTGCCACCAGGCGGCCGAGCTGCGGCCGGAGGACCCCACCCCGTGGGTGGCGCTGCTGTCCGTGCTGCGGACGCTGCGCCGGCCGGAGGGCGAGGTGTTCCCGGTCTGCCAGGAGATCGGCGCCCGGGACCCGTGGAACCGCACCGCCCACCTGGAGATGCTGCGCTACCTGTCGCCGGACGAGTGCGGCTCGCACACCCAGGTCGCCGAGTTCGTGGAGGCCGTCCGGGCCTCGGCCCCGGCGGGCTCGCCGGTCGCCGGGCTGGAGCTGACCATGCTGACCGACCGGCACGCCACCACCGTCGCCGCGGGCGGCGTCAATGCGCTCGGCGCCCGCCAGCGGTGGACCCGCCCGGACGCGGCGGCCGCCCTGGACCGCGCGATCAGGACCTGGCCGCGGCCCGGGTTCCTGCAGCACGCCGCCGCGCTGGCCGACCTCAACCTGCTGGCGTACGCGCTGACCCAGGCGAACCGGGTGCACGAGGCGCCGGCGGTTTTCGAGATGATCGGCCCGGTGGTGACGGCCTGGCCCTGGCACCTGGACGGCGACCCGGTCCCCCGGTTCACGTACTGGCGGGACCAGATCCTCGGCGTCTGAGGGCCTGGCGGGCCCGCGCGCGACCGGGCCGCCGGGCCTCAGCCCGGCGGTTCGACCACGACGGGTCCGGTGCGCCCGGCGAACTCCTGGATCCGGGCGCCCTCCGCCTCCGCGGCCAGCCGGTCGGCCTTCCGCAGCCGCCGGAACGGCCGCACCCGCAGGTCCTCGCCCTCGGGCCGCCACAGGCCGACGACCAGGCCGTCCACCAGCAGGGTGCCCTGGACCAGCCCGTTCTGGGTCATCACCCGTCGCCGGGCCTCCTCCGGCAGCACCCGGGCCCGGTCGGCATGCGACAGGATCAGGTTGTCGAACGGGGCGATCAGCCGGACCGGGGCGGGTGTGTCCGCCGCCGGCCGCGGCGCCCCGGGCAGGTCGTACAGCAGCCGTCCCCGCTCGTCGCGGAACCGCAGCAGGTCCGGGGCCAGCCGCTTGAGGACGGCGGTGAGCCCGGTCAGGCCGGACCACTTCTGGACGTCGGCGGCGCGCGCCGGGCCGAAGGCGGCCAGGTAGCGCAGCACCAGGTCGTCCAGCGAGGGGTCGGAGTCCAGCGGCCGGCCCAGCCAGTGCTCGGCCGTGGTGTGCGCGGCGGCCCCGCTGCGTCCCCACACCCCGCGCGGCGGGGGCTGGACCAGGGCCAGCTCGCAGCGGGCCGCCTGGGCGAGGGCGGCCGGGTCGTACCCGGGGAAGTCCTCGGCGAGCAGCGAACCGAGTTCCCGGAAGGTGCGCGGGCTCTCCTCGACCAGGGTGCGGGCCCGGGCGGCCAGCGCCGGGTAGTCGATGCCGGGCAGCAGCCTGCCCCAGTTGCCGACCATCGACCGCCGGATGACCGGCTGGACCAGCGGACGGAGGGCCAGGCAGTCCTCGGCGGTCACCAGGTGGACGGTGGAGCGCATGAGCGCTATCCGGACCACCGCGCGGCTCTCCAGCAGCCCGCTGAGCTCCTCGGGCCGGAACCCCTCCAGCCGGGACAGCAGACCCAGGTACGGCGGGTCGGGGACGGCCTGCGCCTGCAGGCCGACCAGGTGGCGGACCATCGCCCCGGCGCTCGTGGTGGCACGTTCCAGCAGGTGCTGGCGGGCGAGCAGCGCCCGGCCGAGGGCCGCCGTGCCGAGGACCGGCTCGGCCGCACCCGCCGGGGCGCCGCCCGCCCCGGTCACGGCCGGCCGCCGAGGGTGGCGCGCAGCAGGGCGATCCGGTTGGAGGTGAGCGAGGCGACGCCGGCGCCGAGCATCCGCCGCATGGTGCGCCGCAGGTCGACCGTCCAGGTGGAGACGAGCAGGCCCTCGTCCCGGGCGGCGGCGACCAGGTCGGCGTCGACCAGGCCGAACGGCGGGTTGAGGTAGCGGGGGCGCAGGTCGTCGAGCAGGGCGCGGCCGGGCAGCCGGGGCTGCTTCCAGGTGAGCGAGACCTCGGCCGCGGGGGCGGCCTCGCGCAGGGCGAGGACGGCGGTGGCCGGGCCGCAGAAGGCGACCCGGTCCTCGGCGCCGAGGTCGGTGACGGCGGCCCAGGCGGCGGCGGCCGGGCCGGGGTCGTCCAGGTCGATCATCAGCCGGGTGCCGGGCTGCTCGGCGACGGCCTTCAGCGCCTCGGCGAGGGTGGGGATCCGCGGGCCGGGTCCGCCGATCTCGGCGAGCTGGTCGAGGGTGAGCCGGGCCAGCGGGCGGGGGTCGTCCCAGAGCCGCTGCAGGGTGGGGTCGTGCAGCAGGACGGGGACGCCGTCGCGGGTGAGCCGCACGTCCACCTCGACCGCGTCCGCGCCCGCGTCGAGGGCGGAGACGATCGAGGGCAGGGTGTTCTCGCGGTACCGGTACGGGTCGCCGCGGTGGGCCACCGCGAGCGCTCGGGTCGACATGACCGGACTTCTCTCCTCTGGTCTGCGCGGCCGGGGTGGGTGCGGCCGGGGGTGCGTGGCCGGGGTCGGTGCGGCCGGGGTGTGCGGACGGCGCGGGTCAGCGGCGTTCGACGACCACGTTGGTGGACTTGATCACGGCGGTGGCCGGGGCGCCCGGCACCAGGCCGAGTTCCTCGGCCGACTCCCGGCTGATCAGCGAGACCACCCGGAACGGCCCGGCCTGGATCTCCACCTGGGCGGCGACGTCGCCGAGCCGTACGTCGGTGACGATGCCGGGGAACCGGTTGCGTGCGGAGGACGGGCGGCCCTCGGCCTCGGCGGTCTCCGGCTTGGCGAGTTCCCGGGCGAAGGCGGCGAGTTCGGCTCCGGCGATGATCCGGTGGCCGTGCTCGTCCCGCTCGGCGGCGAGCCGGCCGGCGTCGACCCAGCGGCGCATGGTGTCCGCGCTGACGCCGAGCATCGCGGCGGCCTCGCCGATGCGGTACGGGTGGACCGGCCGGGCGGGCTGTGCCATGGGGCGCTCCTCGCGGTGATCGGGTGCGGAGTGGTCGGGTGGCGGTGTGGTCGGGTGCGGAGTGGTCGGTGGCGGGAGTGGTCGATTGGTCGGGCGCGGTCGAGCGGCTGTCGCGGCCATCCTGCCGCAGGACCGGTCGGGGTGACCATCCGTCACGGACGATCACGGACATCCACGGAGGTTCCGGGACAGGACGGGCGGGTCCGTCGCGCGGGCCGGGTGCGCGGCGCCGGCCGGGTCCGCGGCCGCGGCCGCGGGTTCAGTCGCCGCCGAAGAGGTCGCGCCGGGCGGCGTCCCCGGCCGCCACCACGGCCCCGGCGAGCACCGCCCCGCCGCCCGCCGCGCCGACCCGCACCTCGGTCCGGAACGGCGAGAGCCCGGCAAGCCGCCGCTCCACCCGGGCGGCCAGGTCGGGGCCGCCGGCCCGGCCGACCTCGCCGCCGAGCACCACGCAGCCCGGGTCGAGGACCACGCAGATCGCGGCCGCGCCGATGGCGATCCGCTCGGCGAGCTCGTCCAGGAAGGCGTCGGCGCCGGCGCCGGCCGCGTCCCGGACCACGGGTTCGGCGTGCGGCTGCGGGCCGCGCTCGGGCACCGGAAGACCGTGGCGGCGGGCCAGGGCGCAGATCGCGGCGCTGCCGGCCAGCGAGTGGAAGCCGCCCTCGCAGCCGGTGGCGCTGGGCAGGCCGACCGTACCGGGGACGGGCAGGAAGCCGATCTCGCCGGTGCCGCCGGAGGCCCCGCGGCGCAGCCGTCCGCCGAGCACCACGGCGGCGCCGGTCCCGTGGCCGAGCCAGAGCAGGGCGAAGTCCTCGCGGTCGCGGGCGGCGCCGACCCGGTGCTCGGCGACGCCGGCCAGGTTGACCTCGTTCTCCAGGATCACGTCGGTGCCGGGCCGGGAGCGGAGGGCGGCGAGCAGTTCGGTGTGCCAGCGGGGCAGTTTGCCGGAGTTGGCGAGTTCGCCGGTGGCCGGGTCGACCAGGCCGGGGGCGCCGACGGCGACGGTGTGCAGGTGCGCGGCGCCGGCCTCGGCGGCCGCCTCGGCCAGGGCCTTGACGGTCCGCTCGGCGAGGTCCTGGTCCTGGGGGGCGGCGGGGACCCGGGCGGTGGCGAGGGTACGGCCGGCGAGGTCGGCGACGACCAGGCCGACCCCGCTGGAGCGGATGTCGATGCCCGCCAGGTGGGCCCGGTCGGCCGCCAGGGCGTACAGCCTGGCGTTGGGGCCGCGGCGCTGTTCGCCGCTCTCGCCCGCGACGGCGACCAGGCCGCCGCGCTGGAGGCGTTCCAGCAGATCCGCGACGGTGGGCCGGGACAGCCCGGTGAGGGCGCGCAGATCGGACGCGGTCAGCGGCCCCCGCTCCAGCAGCAGGTCGAGGGCGAGCCGGTCGTTGATGGCGCGGGCGGTGCTCGGCGTGGCCGTGCGCGCGGTCGTCATGGGCCGCCATCCTTCCAGACGGTTTCTATCAGGGTCCCTTCCTGATAATTTATCGACGAGCCCCCGCCGGGTGTGTTCCGGCGCGCCCGGGGACGCCGGGTACGGACGCCTGCCGGGATTCTCCCGGTCGGCGCGGGGCCCGCGAACCGCCCCGGCCGCGGCGGAGGTGCCGGGAGTCGCCCGGCACCCGCGGACCGGGAATCGCCCGGAGGACAGGGACAGGAGGGGGACCACCCGATGGCAGGAGAGCTCAGGGACGTCCGGCGCGCCAGGGTGAGCGTCGCGCTGGTGTTCGCCGTGCACGGAGCCGTGACCGGCACCTTCGTCACCCGGATCCCCTGGATCCAGGACCACCTCGGACTCAGCCCCGGCCAGCTCGGCCTCGCCCTGGTGTTCCCCGCCGTCGGCGCCTCGCTCGCGATGCCGCTGGCCGGCCGGATCGTCCACCGCCTCGGCGCCCGGACCGCCCTGCGCGGACTGCTCGCCCTGTGGTGCCTCTCGCTCGCCCTGCCGGCGCTCTCCCCGCACCTGGTGCTGCTCTGCCTCACCCTCTTCCTCTACGGCGCCACGGCCGGCATGGCCGACGTCGCGATGAACGCCCAGGGGGTGGAGGTCGAGGAGCGGCTCGGCCGGTCGATCATGTCCGGCCTGCACGGCATGTGGAGCGCCGGCGGCCTGGTCGCCTCCGCGTTCGGCGTGCTCGCCGCGCACCGGCAGGTGGACGCCCGGCTGGAGTACGCGCTGACCGCGCTGGTGCTCACCGCGATCGGACTGGTGGTCTCGCGCGGCCTGCTGGACGTCCGGCCCGCCCCGGAGGAGGAGGCCCCGCCCCGGTTCGCCCTGCCGCCGCGCGCCGCGCTGCTGATCGGCCTGGTCGGGTTCTGCGCGGTGTTCGCCGAGGGCGCGGCCATGGACTGGGGCGGCGTCTACCTGCGCGACGTCACCGGCTCCGCGGCCGGCACCGCCGCCGCCTGCTACTCGGCCTTCGCCGCCACCATGGCCGCCGCCCGGCTGGCCGGGGACTCGGTGGTCCGGCGGCTCGGCCCGGTCCGGACCGTCCGGCTCAGCGGCGCCGTCGCCACCGCCGGCGGCCTGCTGGTGATCGCCTCCGACACCCCGTCCACGGCCATCCCCGGCTTCGCCCTGATCGGCATCGGCATCGCGGTGGTCGTCCCGCTCGCCTTCGCCGCCGCCGGACGGGCCGGCAGCAACCCCAGCCAGTCCATCGCCGGCGTCGCCACCATCACCTACACCTCCGGCCTGATCGCCCCGGCCGTCATCGGCGGCATCGCCCAGGCCAGCTCGCTGACCGTCTCCTTCGCCGTGGTCACCGTCCTCACCGCCGCCCTGATCCCCACCGCCACCGCCCTCCGCCACCGCACCCGGGTCCACCGCACCCCCGCCGCCCCCGCCCACCTGGAACGCACCGGCTGAGCCGGCGGCCGCCGGCCCGCTTCCGGTACCACCACGACCTGGCGGACGGGTTCTCCGGCTCGCTCCCGTCCATGGCCGGTCCCGTCCCGACCTGCGGCGGTTGCGCGATGCCGTCCTCGCCTCGGCGGGACGGCCGCTCACGGAGGCGTGAGCGGCGCCCGGCCCGCAGGGTGGCGGCGATCGTGTGCGGCGGGCAGCGGTGGCCGGCGGTACGCGGGGGCCCGGGCGGGATTCCGTCGGGCGGGGGTGGGCGTGGCATGCTCGCCGCCATGAGTCCGTCCGCCGCACCGCGTCCCTCCCCCCTCCCGCCGCGCAACCCGATCGGCGCCCACGTCCCGGTCGCCGGCCGCGGGCTGGTCGGCACCGGCCTGGCGTACGCGGACCGGGTGGGCGCCGAGACGGTGCAGGTGTTCGTGGCCAACCCGCGCGGCTGGGCCACCCCGGCCGGCCGGCCCGACCAGGACGAGGCGTTCCGCATCGCCTGCGCGGAGCGCGGCATCCCGGCGTACGTCCACGCCCCGTACCTGATCAACTTCGGCTCGGACTCCCCCGCCACCCGGGAGCGCTCCGTCGCCTCGCTGCGGCACTCGCTGCTCCGCGGCCACGCGATCGGCGCCCTCGGCGTGGTGGTGCACACCGGCGCGGCCCTGTGCGGCGGCGGACGGGAGGCCGCCCTGGCCCAGGTCCGCGAGGACGTGCTGCCGCTGCTCGACGAGCTGGACGCACTCGGCGGGGACGCCCCCTGGCTGCTGCTGGAACCCACCGCCGGGCAGGGCAGCTCGCTCTGCTCCCGGATGGAGGACCTCGCCGGCTACGCCGAGGCCCTCGACCGGCACCCCCGGGTCGGTGTCTGCCTGGACACCTGCCACGCCTTCGCCGCCGGCCACGACCTGGCCGCCCCCGGCGGGGTCACCGCGATGCTGGACGCCCTCACGGCGGCGGTCGGACCGGGGCGGCTGCGCCTGGTCCACGCCAACGACTCCATGGACGTCGCCGGCGCCCACAAGGACCGGCACGAGAACATCGGCGCCGGCCACATCGGCGCCGACCCCTTCCGGGAACTCCTGGCCCACCCCGCCACCGCCGGCGTCCCGTTCGTCATCGAGACGCCGGACGGCCGCCACGACCCCGACCGCGTCGAGGGCGCCCGGCACGCCCGCGACATCGAACTGCTCAAGCGGCTCCGCGAACCGGCACCCGCCGCCCGCGCCGTCGCCGGTGACACGGCCGTCGCCGGCAGCGCGGCCGTGGCCGGTCGGCCGGGGAGGGCGGCGGCCGCCTGACCGCCTCGGCTACGCGGCGTCGGTCCGGGTGTAGGTCAGCACGATGTTCCCGACCTCGAAGACGCGGCTGTCGGTGAGCACGTGAGCTTGCGCATACCGTTCCGTTCACTCGGGTCGATCGAAGTCGATCTCCGACTCCGCCACCGCCGCGGTCGTCGTACGGGAGGTTCGAACAGAGACCACCGGGCGGCGAGAACAAGATCACTTTCCGGCGCGGACCTGCCCGCCGGCCGTACCCGCCGACCGCGCTCGCCGGCCGTCCCGAGCGGGGGGTTAGGCTCGGCCGGGTGTCCGCACTTCTCCGCTCCCGCCCCGGCTCCCGCTGGCTGCGGCTCGGCGTCCTGATCGCCCTGCTGTGCTGCGCCGCCGGCTCGCTGCTGCTCTGGGACCCGGCGGACGTCCTGGCCGCGGCGGCCGGACCCTGGCGGGTCCCGATCGTGCTGGCCGTGTACACCCTGGGGACGGTCGCCTTCGTCCCCCGGCCCGCCCTCAACACCGCCACCGGCCTGCTGCTCGGGGCCGTCCAGGGCATCCCGGTGGCGGTGGCCGCCTCCACCGTCGGCGCGGCGGTGGCGTTCGGACTCGGCCGCTCGCTCGGCCGCGACGCCCTGCGCCCGATGCTGCGGCACCGGCTGTTCGAGCGGCTCGACCGTCGGATCACCGAACAGGGCTTCCGGACCGCCCTGCTGCTGCGCCTGATCCCGGGCCCGCCGTTCCAGGCGGTCAACTACGCCTGCGCGGTCTCCGGCGTGGGGTACCGCCCGTTCGTCGCGGCTACCGCGATCGGCGTGGTCCCGAACACCGCCGCCTACGTCACGGCCGGCGCCAGCGCGGGCTCGCCGACCTCGCCGGCGTTCCTGGCCTCGGCCGCGGTGATCGCCCTGATGTCGCTGTTCAGCGTGTACTCGCTGTGGAAGGCCAGGGCCGCCGCCCGCACCCGCAAGGGAGTCGGCGCGCGCGAGGGAGTCGGCGCGGTCGCCGTCCCGGCCACCGGGGCCGAGGCGGTCAACGCCGGGGCGTGAGGCGGCCCGCCGGGTCCGGGCCCGCCCCAGCGCCCTGGGGCAGCCACGACCCGGGCCGTAATCCGTTGGCCCCCGCGGTCGGCGCTGCCCCAGGATGACGTCCATGACAACGCCTTCCCGTATCGATGCCCCCATGGCCGCGGACGAGAGCACCATGCTCACCGCCTGGCTGGACTACCACCGTGCCACCCTGGCCCTGAAGTGCGAGGGCCTGACCGACGATCAACTGCGCGAGCGCTCGGCCCGCCCCTCCTCGCTGTCGCTGCTCGGGCTGGTCCGGCACATGGCGGAGGTCGAGCGGTACTGGTTCCGGGCCATCCTGGACGGGCAGGACCTCCTCGACAGCGGCCTGTACTGGAGCAAGGAGGACGAGGACGGCGACTTCAACGGCGTGGACACCGCCGACGTCGCGGCGGACCTCGCGGCCTGGCGCACCGAGATCGAGCTGGCCCGCGCGGTGGCCGCGGGCCTGTCGCCGGAGACGGTGGCGAAGCAGCGGCGGCGTGGCGAGGAGGTCACCCTGCGCTGGATCCTGGTGCACATGATCGAGGAGTACGCGCGGCACAACGGACACGCCGATCTGATCCGCGAGCGGATCGACGGCGCCACGGGAGAGTGAACCCGTTACGCGATTGTTGACGACTAGTCAACTATGACCTGACGCACACCGATATGGTCTACGCGCGCAACCATTCGACGACCTGGGACGTCGCAAGGAATGTCCGGACAATCACGGATTTCCCGCGCGCCACAACCCGTCCGGCGGTCGCGAGCGGGCACCAGAGCGATGATCAGTGCGATACTCGGACAGTTCCAACAAGTGGATGACGTGTCAAAACGACGGCGTCCGCCCGGGGGACGCGTACGGGGACGAGACAGGGAGGCCGCGGCAATGGGAGCACTTCGCGACGAACACCACAACGGTTGGCTGATGCCTTCCGGGAACTACCCTGCCGCGGTCTACGCCGACGCATGGGACGAGGAGGAGACCATCCCGTCCATGCCGGCCGCGCCGGCGAAGATCGTCTCGCTGCGGCCCACCGGCTTCGAGGCGGCCCGCACGGTCGGCGAGCACATCCGGTCCTCGACCCCCGTGGTGATGGACCTGACCGAGATGGACGAGGCCGAGGCCAAGCGGATGGTCGACTTCGCCTCCGGCCTGATCTTCGGCACCCGCGGCGGCATCGAGCGGATCGCCCGCCGGGTCTTCCTGCTCACCCCGGCCGACGTCGAGGTGATGGTGATCGACCGGCCGCTCGACGAGTCGGGGTTCTACAACCAGAGCTGACCCGCCGCCCGGCGCCGGACGCCGGACGGCACCCATCCGATCGGCATCCGACCCGCACCCGGGTCGGCTTCCGGTCGACTTCCGGTCGGCCTTCGATCCACATCTGATCCGCACCTGATCCGCATCTGATCCCGAACCGGGGACGGCGACCGCCGTCCCCGGTTCCGCTGTTTCCGGATGCTCATCACACCGCCTGAACTCCTCCGATCATGCGACCGCCGACCGACTGCTGAGATTCCGATCATCGGATTGAGACATCTACGTCTCATCTGGTCTACACTCGATCCATGGCCACAGATCGCGACTCCGTCCTCGAGGCAGCCGTCGGCGTGCTCTCCCGCCGCCCGACCGCCCACCTCGACGAGATCGCCCGCGCCGCCGGCATCAGCCGCGCCACGCTGCACCGGATCTTCCCGGGCCGCGAGGCGCTGATCCGCGAGGTGGGCGCGCTGGGCCTGCGCAAGTTCGCCGCCGCCCTGGACGCCGCCCGGATCGAGGAGGGCGACGCCCAGGAGGCCCTGCGCCGCCTGGTCGACGAGGTCGTGCCGGACGCCGCGCTCTGCGCCTTCCTGGCCGGCGAGAACCAGCTGTACGACGACCCCGAGATCAACGACCTCTGGGAGGTCCAGGACGCCCGGGTGCGCGCGCTCTTCCTGCGTGGCCAGCAGCAGGGCGTCTTCCGGATCGAGCTCTCGGCCGGCTGGCTCAGCGAGGCCTTCTTCGACCTCGTCGCCGGCGTCGGCTGGGCCGTCCAGGACGGACGCCTGGCCCCCCGCGACAGCGCCTTCTCGCTCGCCGAGCTCTTCCTCGGCGGAGCCATACGGAGATCGTGATACCCATGAGCACCACCCCCGCCACCACCGCCCGGCACCGCTGGGTCGGCCTCGGCGTGCTCGTCCTGGCCGTGACCCTGGTCGCCGTGGACGCCACGGTGCTGTCCCTCGCCCTCCCGTCCGTCAGCGAGACCCTGGACCCCAGCGGCACCCAGCTGCTGTGGATCGGCGACGCGTACTCCTTCGTGCTGGCCGGCCTGCTGGTCAGCATGGGCGCGCTCAGCGACCGGATCGGCCGCAAGCGGGTCCTGCTGGTCGGGTCTTCCGCGTTCGGCGCGGCCTCGCTGCTGGCGGCGTACTCCCCGAGCCCGGGCTGGCTGATCCTCGCCCGCGCCCTGCTGGGCGTCGCCGGCGCGACGATCATGCCCTCGACTCTGTCGCTGATCCGCACCCTCTTCCCCGACGCCCGGGAGCGGGCCACCGCCATCGGCATCTGGGGCGCCGGCGCCACCGCCGGCGCGGCCCTCGGCCCGCTGGTCGGCGGCATCCTGCTGGAGCACTTCTGGTGGGGGTCGGTCTTCCTGCTCAACCTCCCGGTGCTGGCCCTGCTGCTGGTGCTCGGCGCCTGGCTGCTGCCGGAGTCCCGGGCCCGGCGGACGGGCGGCTGGGACGTGCTCAGCGTGCTGCTGTCGATGGCCGGCGTGATCGGCGTGGTCTACGCCGTCAAGGAGTTCGCCGCCGAGGGCCTCACCGGCTGGTCCACCCCCGCGATCCTGCTCGTGGGCGCGGCCGCCCTGGTCGCCTTCGTCCGCCGCCAACTGGCGCTGGACCACCCGCTGCTGGACGTCCGGCTGTTCGCCGACCGCCGGTTCACCGCCGCCGTGATCGCCTCGCTCACCGCGCTGATCGGCCTCTCCGGCGTGGTGTTCTTCATGTCCCAGTACCTCCAGCTGGTCCGCGGCTACACCCCGCTGACGGCCGGCATCGCCGAGATGCCCGCCTTCCTCGGTGCCGTGGTCGGCGGCCTGCTGACCGCCCGGCTGGCCCGCCGGGCCGGTTCTCGGGCCACCCTGACCGCCGGCCTGCTGGTGATGGGCGCGGGCATCGGGCTGCTCGGCCTGGTCCGTGGCGACAGCGGGTACCTGCTGCTCGGCACCGCCTTCCTCGCGGTCGGCACCGCCGAGGGCGTGGTCTACACGCTCGCCTCCGATCTGGTGCTCGGCGCCGCCCCGTCCGACAAGGCGGGCGCCGCCTCGGCCGTCTCGGAGACCGCGTACGAGCTGGGCACGGCCCTGGGCATCGCCCTGGTCGGCTCGGTGGTGACCGCGCTCTACACCGGCTCGTTCACCGTGCCGGCGGGTACCGACCCGGCGGCGGCCGCGCAGGCCCACGAGTCCATCGGCGGCGCGGTCGAGGCCGCGGCCACCCTCCCCCAGGCGCTCGGTGACCAGCTGCTCGACGGCGCCAAGTCCGCCTTCGTGCACGGTATGAACACCGCCGCCTGGCTCGCGGCCGGTCTGCTCCTGCTGTCGGCCGCGCTCTCCTGGTACCTGCTGCGCGCCCGCCCCACCCCGGCGGGCCAGGCCGACGTGACCGCCGCACGGCGGCATCGGCCATCCCCTGCAGGGGGCTTGGCTGCCCGGGCAGCGGGTGTCAGGATGCCGTCGTGCGGAGACGGTGGGCGGCCCGGCTGGCCGTACTGATCGCGACGGTCGGCGGCGCGGCAGCCTGCGGGCTGGGCGGCGGCGGAGGCGGAGACAGGGCCGAACCGGCCTTCACCGCCACGCCCGTTGATCCCTGTGTCCGGCAACTCACGGACTATCTACAGCAGTTCCTCGACGGTGGTGTCGACCTCGGCGACTATCAGGAGCTGGGCCTGTCCAGCTCCGAGGCCACCGCACTGCGCGGCTTGCGCCGGGAGGCGGCGGACCTGCGGTCCCGGGGCCCGCTGCCGCCGGACTGGGTCTCCGCCCGTGCCCGCGCCTCCTGCGCGGAGATCGCCCGGGCCGAGTCCTCCGCCACCCCGAAGCCGCCCGGCTGGCCGTGACCGCCCCGAAAGCGCTGGCGGAGGGGCGCCTTCCCCGGTCAGGATGAGGGCATGAACACCTGGAACGAGGACGGCTCCTGGACGCGGCTCTTCACCGTGGAGAACACCGGCGCCGTGGCCCGGACCGGCCTGCTCCTCGGCGTTTGACTGCGTGACCGCGGGATCGACTGGTTCCCCTTCGACGAGCAGGACGTCCGCTTCGACCTGATGTGCGGTCGGGCGCGGGGCTGGATCGCGGTCAGCGTCCGCTCGGAGGCGCTGCGGCGGCTCGGCCTCCATCCCGACCAGCCGGGTTCACGGGTCGAGGGTCCGCTCGCCCCCGACTGGTGGGGGCTCTGGCAGCAGAACCGGAAGAGCGCCCGCCGCACCGACCGGGCCACCGTCGCGCTGGTCCGGTCGCTGATCGCCGCCGGCACCCCCGCCGCCCGGGCCGAGAAGCCCGCCGACCCGGCCGAGGAGCCCGCCCGAGAAACGGGACCCGCTCGCCCGGCCGGCGCCGATACCGAAGCCGACGCCGACGCCGATGCCGCGCCCTGACCGGCCCGGCCGGATCGGGCACTCCTACGGCGCCGACGTCGCGCCGGCCGGTGGCTCCAGGCAGGGGAGCGTGACGGCGAGGGCCACTCCCAGGCCGGGCTTCGCGCTCCGCACGTCCACGGTGTAGCAGTCCTCGACCTGCTCCCCCTCGTGGACGGCCTGGAAGGCGTCGGTGGGCGGGGCGGACGGGTCGCCCGCCGCGGACTCCGGGTCCTCGCCGATCCTGAACCCCTCGGCCCCGAGTGCGTCCCGGAGCTTGCGGACGATCCCGGGACGCCGGTCGTCCGGCACGTCGAGACGGACGCTTCCGGTGAGTTCGTACGGGTCCTCCGCCGGTGCGATGCCCGGTCCCCTCCCGGCGCACGCGGAGTAGCCGTGGAACAGCCCCGCCAGGGACCGTTGGCCCCCCGCCACCTGCCGCAGGTGGTCCTGCACCCGCTCGACCCAGCTCAGTGCCCTCGGCCCTGGACTTGACGGCCACCGGCCCGCGCGGCCGGCCCCGTCCGGGTCCGCCGTACACGCGCCGAGCGCCGGCCCGGCCGGCAGCAGCGCCGCCGCTCGCGATGGCCGTGCGGCCGCCGATCCGTCGAGCACCTGCGACTCCCCCGGTGGAACATGCGTGTGGCCGACCGGATGGTACGGACGGCCCGGGGCGCTCCGCGTCCGCGTGGCCGGCGGGCGGCACGGGTCAGATCGGCGCTGATGCCGGGATGCGGGCGCGCAGGGCCCGGGCGGTCCAGTCGAGGACGGGGGTGAGGTCCTCGGGGGCCGGCCAGCCGTTGATCACGGCGAGCAGTTCGGTGTACCGCTGGCGGCGGGGGTCGTTCGCGGTCTCCAGGCGGGCGAGGAGCCGGTGGCGCAGCGCCTGGTCGTCGGGTGCGTGGAGGAGTCGGGCGTAGGCGGCGGTGAGCTGCGCGAGGACCGGGTCGGCCTCGGGGGACGCGGGTGGGAGACCGGCGGCGAGGGCCGGACCGGCCAGGTCGCGGGCCAGGGCCACCGCGTCCCGGCGCGGGAGGACCGCGCCGTTCCCCGCGCCCGTGCCCGCCCCCGCGCTGTCCTCGGCCTGGTTCCGGGCCATCCGCCGGAGGGCGGCGCGGAATCCGGGGTCCTGGGCGAGCTCGGCCGCTTCCAGCCAGGCCAGCACCTGTTCGGTGTCGGGTTCCTCGGGGAGTTCGGGCGTCATCGAGCGGCGGGCGGCGGCGAGGGCGTCCGGCGCTCGGACGCCGCGTTCGACCGACCCGCCGGGGTCGGCATCGGCGTTGGAGTCGGCATCGGCATCGGCATCGGCGCGTCGGCCGAAGGCGGCGTCGAGGAACTCCTCGGTCAGCCGCCGCCGTTCGTCCTCGGTGAGCCGGGCCAGCCGGTGGATCGGTCCGGTCTCCTCCGTGCCCGCCCCGCGCCGGGCGACCGCGGTCAGGACCGCGTGCCGCAGGCGCAGGGTCCTGATCTGGACGTCCAGCGCCTCGGCGTGGGCCGCCGCCACCTCGGGGAGGGACAGTTCGCGGTCGGCGACCTTCCGGATGGTGGCGAGGTCCAGTCCCAGGTCGCGGAGGGTGCGGACGAGGTCCAGGCGTGCGGACGCGTCGGGCCCGTAGCGGCGGTGACCGGCGGGGCTGCGGCGGGTGGGGGGCAGGAGGCCGCAGTCGGAGTAGAAGCGGATCGCCTTGACCGTGAGCCCGGTCCGCCGGGCCAGGTCGCCGATGGTGTGGAGAGTGTCGCCGTCCATGGGCCCACCCTGACACCTCCCGTTACGGGAGCTGCAAGCCGAGACGGGGGCCGGGCGGCCTCAGTCGTGGGAGGGTCACGGTCGCGGGAGAGCCACGGCAGCCGTTCAGTCGCGGCGGTCGGGGAGCGGTGCGGGGTGGGTGGTGAGGTCGGCGAGGAGGTCGCCGTCCGACTCGACGCGGGCCAGGACGGCGTCGGGGGTGAAGCCGAACTCCTCGGGGTCGGTGCAGTGTTCGACCTCCCGCCAGGTGAGCGGGGTGGAGACGCCGGGGACGGGGGTGGCGCGGAGGGTGTAGGGGGCGGCGGTGGTCTTGGCGGTGGCGTTCTGGGACCAGTCGACGAAGACCCGGCCGCGGCGCAGCGCCTTGGCCATCCGGGAGACGACGAGGTCGGGGTGGGTGCGGGCGAGGCGTTCGGCGAGGCGCTTGGCGTAGCCGACGACCTCCTCGGCCGGGGCGGGCCGCAGGGCGGCGTACAGGTGGAGGCCTTTGCTGCCGGAGGTCTTGGGGAGGGCGGTGAGTCCGTCCTCGGCGAGGTGGTCGCGGATGAGGAGGGCGACCCGGCAGCAGTCGGTGAGGTCGGTGCCGGGGCCGGGGTCGAGGTCGATCACCAGGCGGTCGTGGTGTCCGGGTCCGGTGGCGGCGCTCCACTGGGGGACGTGGAGTTCGAGTGCGTAGCCGTTGGCCACGGTCATCAGGGTGGCGAGGTCGTCGACGGTGACACGGTCCTTGGGGCCCTCGTGGCTGGGGACGGTGAGGGTGTGGACCCAGTCGGGCAGGCCGGGTGGCGGGTTCTTGGCGAAGAAGCCGGCCTCGCCGACGCCGGAGGGGAAGCGCAGGAAGGTGGCGGGGCGGCCGCGCAGGTGGGGCAGCATCGCGGGGGCGACGCGGGCGTAGTAGTAGAGGGCCTCGCCCTTGGTCCAGCCGGTGTCCGGCCACAGCACCTTGTCGAGGTGGGACAGGACCAGCCGGTGGCCCTCGACTTCGGTGACCTGGCGTTCGGGCATACGGTGCTGGATCCCCGCGGGCCGGGCCGGTCATGCCCGAGGTCACCTGGACAGGCGTCAGCCCGTCGGGGCATGGGGCGCTCCTCGGAGGGTGGCACCTGAGACCGACCGGCTCCTGCCGGACGGACGGACCGACCGACGGACGCCGGGAACGCCGAAGGGGTGCGCGGGCCGGAACGCCTCCGGCCCCGCGCACCCCTTCCGGGTCGGACCCCGCGCGGCTATCCCACGGCCCGTCCGGCCGTGGCCGTGCGGGCGGCGGGCGTGGCCGGGGCGGGCCGGCCGTCGGTGCCGAGTGCCTGGAGGATGTCCTCCACGCTCTGCTTGGCGTCGCCGAAGAGCATGCTGCTGTTCTCGCGGAAGAACAGCGGGTTCTGGACGCCGGCGTACCCGGAGGCCATGGACCGCTTGAACACGATGACCTGGTCCGCCTCCCACACCTTCAGCACCGGCATGCCGGCGATGGGGCTGGTGGGGTCGTCGGTGGCGGCCGGGTTGACGGTGTCGTTGGCGCCGATGACCAGGACGACGGAGGTGTCCGGGAAGTCGTCGTTGATCTCGTCCATCTCCAGGACGATGTCGTACGGGACCTTCGCCTCGGCCAGCAGCACGTTCATGTGCCCGGGCAGGCGGCCGGCGACCGGGTGGACGCCGAAGCGGACCTCCACGCCGCGCTCGCGCAGCCGGCGGGTCAGCTCGGCGACCGGGTGCTGGGCCTGGGCCACCGCCATGCCGTAGCCGGGGGTGATGACCACCGACCGGGCCTGGGCGAGCAGGTCGGCGGCCTCCTGGGCGCGGACCTCGCGGTGCTCGCCCTGCTCCTCGTCGCCGCCGGTGGGGGCTTCGATGCCGAAGCCGCCGGCGATGACGGAGAGGAAGGACCGGTTCATCGCCTTGCACATGATGTACGACAGGTAGGCACCGGAGGAGCCGACCAGCGCGCCGGTGACGATGAGCAGGTTGTTGTCGAGCAGGAAGCCGGCGGCCGCGGCCGCCCAGCCGGAGTAGCTGTTGAGCATGGAGACGACGACCGGCATGTCGCCGCCGCCGATGGAGGCGACCAGGTGCCAGCCCAGGACCAGGGCGAGCACGGTGACGGCGATCATCAGGCCGGGGTTCGGGGCGACGGTGAACCAGACCGTCAGCCCGGCGAACGCGGCGAGCGCGCCGAGGTTGAGGGCGTTCTTGCCGGGCAGCGTCAGCGGGCGGGAGGCGATCCGGGCGGACAGCTTCAGGAAGGCGACGATCGAGCCGGTGAAGGTGACCCCGCCGATGAAGATGCCGATGAACACCTCGGCGTGGTGGATGGCCAGCAGGTCGGCGGCGACGTGGGTCTGTGCCGAGCCGTGCGCCTCCACCTCCAGGTAGCTGTTCCAGCCGACCAGCACGGCGGCGAGGCCGACGAAGCTGTGGAGGACGGCGATGAGTTCGGGCATCTGGGTCATCTCGACCTGGCGGGCCCGCCAGATGCCGATCACCGCGCCGAGCGCCATCGCCACCAGGATCAGGGCGACGGCGCCGACGGTGATGCTCTGGGCGGCCAGGACGACGGTGGCGACCAGGGCGAGGGCCATGCCGGCGATGCCGTACACGACGCCGGCCCGGGAGGTGCGGTGCTGGGAGAGGCCGGCGAGGCTGAGGATGAACAGCAGCGCGGCGACCAGGTCTGCGGCGTGGGAGGCCGTGGTGGTAGTCATCGCGGCTCAGCCTTTCGAGAACATGTTCAGCATGCGGCGGGTGACGGCGAAGCCGCCGAAGATGTTCACGCTCGTCAGCAGGATCGCCACGAAGGACAGCGCGGTGACGGCCGCGCTCTCGTGCCCGATCTGCAGCAGGGCGCCGATCACCACGATCCCGGAGATCGCGTTGGTCACCGACATCAGCGGCGTGTGCAGGGCGTGGTGGACCTTGCCGATGACGTAGTAGCCGATCACCACCGCCAGGGTGAACACCGTGAAGTTCTCGGCGAGTTGGGCGGGGGCGAAGGCGATCAGGGCGAGCATCGCGAGCAGGCCGCCGCCGATCAGGCCGAACCGGGCGGCGGGGCTGAGCCCGGCCTTCTCGGGCTGGACGGCCGCGGGGGCGGCCGCGGGCTGGGCCGTGGGCGCGGCGGAGACGGAGACCGGCGGCGGGGGCCAGGTGGTCTCGCCCTCCCGGACCACGGTCACGGCCCGCTGCACCACGTCCTCGAAGTCCAGGACCAGCTGCCCGTCCTTGCCGGGGGTGAGCAGCTTCAGCAGGTTGACCAGGTTGGTGCCGAACAGCTGGGAGGCCTGGGCCGGGAGCCGGGAGGCCAGGTCGGTGTAGCCGATGATGGTGACGCCGTTGTCGGTGACGATGGTGCGGCCGGGTACGGTGCCCTCGACGTTGCCGCCCTGGGCGGCGGCCATGTCGACGATGACGCTGCCGGGCTTCATCGCCGCCACGTCCTCGGCGGTGACCAGGCGCGGCGCGGGCCGGCCGGGGATCAGCGCGGTGGTGACGATGATGTCCACGTCCGCGGCCTGCTCGTGGTAGAGCCGGGCGGCGGCGAGGTCGTAGTCGGCGGAGGTGGCCTTGGCGTAGCCGTCGGTGCTCGCCTCCTGGGCCACCTCCACGGGGAGGTACTCGCCGCCCAGCGACCGTACCTGGTCGGCGACTTCCGGCCGGGGGTCGGTGGCCCGGACGATGGCGCCGAGGCTGGAGGCGGCGCCGATGGCGGCGAGGCCGGCCACGCCGGCGCCGGCCACCAGGACCTTCGCCGGCGGGACCTTGCCCGCGGCGGTGACCTGGCCGGTGAAGAAGCGTCCGAACACGTGGGCCGCCTCGATCACCGCCCGGTAGCCGGCGATGTTCGCCATGGAGCTGAGCACGTCCATGGACTGGGCCCGGGAGATCCGCGGCACCGCGTCCAGCGAGAGCGCGGTGATCGGACGGGCGGACAGCGCCTCCAGCAGCTCGGGCCGCTGCGCGGGGGCGAGCAGGCCGATCAGGGTGGCGCCGTCGTTCATCCGGGCGATCTCCCCGGTGGACGGGGCGTTGACCTTCAGCACGATGTCGGCGGACCAGGCGTCGTCGATCTGCGCACCGGCCTCGACGTACGCCTCGTCGGTGAAGCCGGAGGCCGCGCCGGCCTCGGCCTCGACGACGACCTGGTAGCCGAGGGCGAGCAGTCCGCGGACCGTCGACGGGGTCGCCGCGACGCGGGTCTCCCCGGGGGTGGACTCGGCGACCACACCGATGCGCCGCGGGGGGTGGTGCGTGGAGTCGTCGTCTGCAGACATCTCGTGTTCTCTCTCGTCGGAGGAGCTCGTTGACGGGGGATCTGCGATCAGGGGAACGTCCCCTTGGTGGCAGGAACCTACACGTCCGAGCCCGGCTGGCCGACGGGACGAAGAAGTGACGTGCCTCACCGGCACACGTGCCGGTGAGGGGTGCCACGGTCCGCAGGCGCCCGAAGGCGCAGGTCACTTGGGGAGCTGCTCCTTGATGGTCCGGCCCGCGTTGGCGACCGCGGGCGGCACCGGGTCGCCCTTCACGGCGGCGGTGATCAGGGCGTTGAACGGTCCCCAGATGGCGGACATCTGAGGGATGGACGGCAGCGGGACGCCGGCCTTGGCGGCCTGTTCGAAGGCGGCGACGTCCGGGTCGGCGGTGCGCGCGTGGGCCAGCGACTCCTTCAGGGCGGGCATCCGCGGCTCGGCCTTGAACAGGGCGTCGGCGAGTTCCACGGAGCCGAGGGTGGACAGCACGAACTCCTGCGCCATCGCCTTGTGGGCGCCCTTGCTGGCGACGAAGAAGGACTGCACGCCGACGAACGACCGGGCGGGTTCCTTGCCGGCGAAGCCGGGCACCGGGGAGATGGCGTACTTCAGTCCGCTGGAGCGCACGTCGGCCAGCTTCCACGGTCCGGCCACCAGGAACGGGGTCTTGCCGGTGGTGAAGGCGGCCGAGGCGTTGTCCGAGGTGTAGGAGCGGCGCAGCACGCCCGAGCCCTTCTCGCCGAGGGCCGCGATCTTCTCGAAGGCGGCGACCGAGGAGGGGGCGCCGACGCCGAGGTCGGTGGGGTCGGCGTCGCCGCGGGCGTTGGTGCCGAAGAGGTAGCCGCCGCCGGAGGTGTACAGCGGGTACATGTGGTAGGTGTCGCCGGCCTGGCCGTCGGGCTGGCTGACGGTGTACCCGACCGCCTGGGTGGCCTTGCCGGCCTTGCGGAGTGCCTCGCCGGTGTTCACCAGCGAGTCGAAGGTGTCGGGGGCCTCGGGTGCGAGGGCGGTGTTGCGGAACAGCACCAGGCTCTCCACCGCGTACGGGATGGCGTAGAACTTGCCCTGGTAGGTGACCGCCTTGCGGGCGACGTCGACGTAGTCGCCCATCCGGTTGTCGAGCACCTCGATGGGGTCGATGAGGTCGTTCTGGACGAGGTTCCCGATCCAGTCGTGGGCGCCGACCATGACGTCCGGGCCCTTGCCGGACTGGGAGGCCTCGATGAAGGCCTTCTGCTGGTTCTCGGCGATGCCGACCACCTCGGCCTTGGCGCCCTTCTTGGCGGCGAACGCCTCGGCGAAGGGGCGCAGCACGTCGGCGCGCTTCTCGTCGGCCCAGATCACCAGCTTCTTGCCGGAGGGGGACGCGGCATCGCCGGCGGTGGCGCCGGTGCCGCCGCAGGCGGTCAGGCCGAGGGTGAGGGTGATCGTCGAGGCGAGGAGCGCGAGATGTCTGCGCACGCGGGTCTCCAGGTCGGGGGGTGGGTGGGGGCGCGAGAGCCGGTCGGGTGCGCAGAAGTTAGCAATGCCCCCCTCTCGGCAGCAATGGTTTGCAGAAATTTACGGAAAGTTTTCAGGAGCGGTGGTTTCGGCTGATCGCCGGCTGGTGGCGGACGGCGCGACCCGGGTGCGCGGTGGAGTGCGACCCGGGCGCGGGGTGCGGTGCGAGGAGGGGGCGTTCGGCGCGGGTGTCTGGCGTGCCGGGAGCCCCTGCCGTACCGTCGCTCGACGTGATCCCCGACCAGGCGCGCGTGAACCGGATCTTCCTCCCCGAGACCTACGCCGAGGGGGTGCCGTACGCCCTGCACCGGGAGCTGCGCGAGGCCGCGCCGGTGTGGTGGGTC
Organism: Kitasatospora sp. HUAS MG31; assembly: GCF_040571325.1. Taxonomy (GTDB): domain Bacteria; phylum Actinomycetota; class Actinomycetes; order Streptomycetales; family Streptomycetaceae; genus Kitasatospora; species Kitasatospora camelliae. The sequence goes on from NZ_CP159872.1 coordinate 1,266,762, forward strand.
GAGGAGCCGGCCGTCGGGCCGTGGCCGGCCGGGCCGGGGTACTGGGCGGTGCTGCGGCACGCCGACGTCAAGCACGTCCTGCGCACCCCCGAGGTGTTCTCCTCCCACCTCGGCGCCACCCAGATCCGGGACCCGGACACCGCCGCCGACCTGGAGTTCGTCCGGGCGATGATGCTCAACCAGGACCCGCCCGACCACTCCCGGCTGCGCCGGATCGTCGCGGCCGCCTTCACCCCGCGCGCCGTCCGGGAGCTCACCGAGGGGATCGAGCGGCGCGCCCGGCTGCTGGTGGCGGAGGTCCGGCCGCGCGGGCGGGCCGACTTCGTCCCGCTCGCCGCCGACCTGCCGGTCTGGACGCTCGCGCACATCATGGGTGTGCCCGAGCAGGACCGGGGCCTGCTGTACGCCTGGGCGAGCCGGGTCATCGGCTACCAGGACACCGAGTACGCCGGCCTCGCCGCCACCGACCCGGCCGCGCTCAGCGACCTCGGCCGGGCCGCCCTCGCCCACCGGCCGACCGCCGTGGCGACCGGGGACGGCCGGCCGGTCAACCCCCGGTCACGGGCCGCCCTCGCCGACATGTTCGCCTACGCCCACGGGCTCGCCGAACACCCGCGGCCCGGCAGCATCCTCGCCCGGATGCGGGAGGGCGGGCTCACCCGCGAGGAGTTCGAGAACATGTTCTTCCTCTTCGCCGTCGCCGGGAACGAGACCCTGCGCAACGGCGTCCCGGGCGGGCTGCTCACCCTGCTGGAGCACCCCGAGCAGTACCGACTGCTGTGCGAACGGTCGGAGTTGACCGGATCCGCGGTGGAGGAGATGCTCCGCTACTGGCCGCCGGTGATGGACTTCCGCCGCACCGCCACCCGGGACGTGGAGCTCGGCGGGCGGCGGATCCGGGGCGGCGACAAGGTCGTGGTCTACCACGCCTCCGCCAACCGCGACGGCACCGTCTTCCCGGAGCCCGACCGGTTCGACGTCACCCGCACCCCGAACGACCACGTCAGCTTCGGCCACGGGCCGCACTTCTGCCTCGGCGCGCAGCTGGCCCGGGTGCAGATGCGGGCGCTGCTCGGGGAGGTGGTGCGGGGGCTGCCGGGACTGCGGGTGGCGGGGGCGCCGGTACGGATGGTCTCCAACTTCCAGAACGGGCTGAAGCACCTGCCGATCGGCTGGGGGTGACGCCGGGGCCCGTGGGGGCTAGCCGCGGTTCTCGAGTTCGAGCAGCCGCGCCTTGCGCTCCAGCCCGCCCGCGTACCCGGTCAGCGAGCCGTCCGCGCCGATCACCCGGTGGCACGGCCGGACCACCAGCAGCGGGTTCGCCCCGATCGCCGAGCCCAGGGCCCGTACCGCGCCGCGCGGGGCGCCGATGGACTCCGCCAGCCGCCCGTAGGTCGTGGTGGCGCCGTACGGGATGGCGTCCAGCGCCTGCCACACCCGCCGCTGGAACTCCGTCCCGCCGACCGCGAACTCCAGGTCGAACCCGGTCGCCGTCCCCGCGAAGTACGCCTGGAGCTGGGCCGTGATCTCGCCGAACGCCTCGGGTGCGCGCACCCAGCCGTCCAGGACCACCGCGCCCCGCCGCTGGCCCGGCACCGACACCGAGGCCAGTGCCGTGCCGCCCTTCGCCGTGGCCGACTCCTCACCGACCAGCAGCAGCTCGCCCAGCGGACTGTCCACCGTCGTGTACACCGTCATCGGACCCGAACTCCTCTCCGTTCCGCCCTTCCATCAGCCAGTCTGCCGTGCCGGCGGTGGTGGGGTCCGGCGGGAATCGGACACCGCCCTCGGCCCCGTCCCTCGGCCCGCGGCCCGCGGCCCGTGTCCGGCGTGGCGGCGGGCGTGCGGGCAGGCCGCCCGGCGCGCAGGGGGCCGTGCGGCGCCCGGTCGACGGCCTCCTTACCGTTCGCACACCCCGCGCGCGTACAGTGTCAGCCTCGGTGGACGGGAGTGAGGGCGGCATGGACAGGCGGACCGCGGGGTCGCCCGCGGGCGGCGGGCATCGGGCCCTGGAGTGGCGGTCGCGACCCGAGTCGCCGAGCGCGGCGGTGCTGGTGCTGCACGGCGGCCAGGAGAACGGCGAGCGCCCGCCCGGGCCGGTGAACCTGCCCGGCCTGCGGATGCGCGGCTTCGTCCGGGCCGTCCAGCGCGGGACCTCGGGGGCGGAGGTCGCGATCGGCACGGTCCGGTACCGCTGCCGCGGCTGGAACGGCGACCGCGCCGACGCCGCCCGGGACACCCTGGCCGCCCTCGCGGACCTCGCGGAGGAGCTCGGGCCCGTACCCACCGTGCTGGTGGGCCACTCCATGGGCGGCCGGGCGGCGCTGCGGGCCGCCGGGCACCCGTGCGTGACCGGGGTCGTGGCGCTGGCGCCGTGGTGCCCTCGGGAGGAGCCGTACGAGCACCTGGCGGGCCGGCGGGTCCTGATGCTGCACGGCGACCGTGACCGGGTGACCGACCCCGCGGACACCGACCTGTTCGCGGCGCGCGCCCGCTCCGGCGGGGCCCTGGTGGCGGGGTACCGGGTGGCGGGCAGCGGGCACGCGCTGCTGCGCCGGGCCGGGGACTGGCACCGGACGACGGCGGTGCTGACGGCCGGGCTGCTCGGGTTGCGGGGGTTGCCGGTGGAGGTGGCGGCGGCGCTGGAGCTGCAGGCGCAGCAGGAGGGCGGGTTGGCGCTGCCGCTGCTGTAGCGCTGGGCAGCTCACCGGTTACGCGGATACAGCGTGGGGCTGGTCGCGGAGGGTGTCAGGGTGCGGGTCCGTTGGGGGGTTTTCTCGCGCAGTTCTCCCCCAGCCTTGGCGGCTGGGAGGTGCCCCCACGCGCCCCCGATGGGTTCCCGATTGCTCTGAAAAGCCTTGGTAAACAAGGCTGTTCGGGGTCTGGGCGGCCTCTGGGTGCGCCGCTACAGTGGGCCAGCCATTTCTGGTGACGCGCGGGGCGCCCCGTGGGCGGGGCGGGAGGGCGGGGCGGCGATGGGTACGGGGGTCTGGGCGCGGGTGGGTGGTGCCGTCGGCGGGAGGACGGCCGCCCTGGTGGCGGGCGGCGCGCTGGTGGTCACGGGTGGGGTGGGCGCGGGCGTCTGGTGGACGACGCAGGGGCCGAAGCTCCAGGTGGTGCAGCGCAATGTGGAGGTGGTGCTGCCGCCGGGCGGTCAGCAGGCGGCGGTGGCGGGGTGTGCCAAGCACGAGACGGCGCTCGGCGGCGGGTACGCGGTGGACGGGGTGGGGTACGCCACGACCAGCGAGTTCGTGGGTGGCAGCGGCTGGCTGGCGGCCGCGTACAACCCGGGTGACACGGCGGTCACGCTGACCTCGTACGTGCTGTGCGTCAACGCGGCGGTGGAGCTGGCGCCGCGGGGCGAGTACACGCAGCGGGCGCTGGCCTTCCGGGACCGCGTGGACAAGGTGACGGCGGGGCGGGACGGCATGATCCACGACCTGACCACGGACGGTCCGTGGGCCGGGTTGGCGACGGACTCGATCGGGACGGACGTCTGCTCGCCCGGGTACACCATGACGGGTCTGGAGTTCCGGGCGTCCCGGACGGTCACCGGGCACGCGGCGGCGCCGCTGCCGCTGGACCGGGTCACCGCGCTCGCCGCGGGCGCCACGGCCCCGGGCCCGGCGCAGTGGATCGCCTCGGTCAACCCGGGGACGCAGCTGAGCACCGCGCCGTACCAGATGCACGACAGCTACCTGGCGGAGCGGCGGACCCGGATCGAGGACCCGCAGCCGCCGCAGGCCAACTACGCGGTGGGGGTCCGGGCGATCTGCGCCCGGCTGAAGAACGTCTCCGTCCTCACCGACCGGGCGACGGTGGCCGCCGGTGGTACGGCCGAGATGTCCCTGCGGTGTCCGGCGAACACCTTCGCGGTCGGCGGCGGCTTCGCCTTCACCGCGGGCGCCGTGGACGGCAGCAGCCCGCAGCCGTACCTCGGCGACGGGCTGCTGTACGCCTCCGCGGACGGGCCGACGCCGGGCCCGTCGGGGCGGGTGGCCCGGGAGTGGCACCTGACCGGGCGGAACGAGCAGACGGCGGGCGTGCAGTACCGGAACGCGGTGTGGATCGAGCACAGCAGCCGCGAGGAGCTCACCGGCAACGGCTACTTCGACGCCCGTCCGCGCGGCGCCGACGACCAGGAGCTGCGCGGCACCACCGTCCCCGACGGGCAGCAGCTCACCGCCACGGCGATCTGCGCCACGGTGGACGCGAAGCCCACCGAGCCGGGTCCGGTGGTGACCCCGGTGGCGCGGGCCGATCTGCTGCCGGTGCTGGACCTGCCGCCGGTGGTCCCGGCGGTCTCGGCGGCCCCGTCGGTGTCCGCCGCTCCGTCGCCCGCGCCCGGCAGTCCGTCGGCGGCCGTCCCGCCCTCGGCGTCCGCCGCGCGCCCGTCCGCGCAGCCCTCTCCCGTGGTGGGCCCGTCCCGGACGGCGGGTGCCTCGCCCCGGCCCGGCAGTGGCGCCGCCACCCCGCCCGGGCAGGTCAGCAGCCCGCCGGCGCAGCCGCAGCCGCCGGTGGTGAGCATCGAACAGCCGGGCCAGGGCGGGACGTTGCGCCGCGGCTGCGAGGAGGCGTTCGCCGGGACGGCGCGGACCCGGCCGGGGGACCGGCCGATCACCGATCCGCAGTACGTCCTGTGGCAGCTGACCGGCGGCCCGAACGGCCCGGTCACCGTGGGCTCCGGCGCCTCGGGCCGGTTCACCGTGCCGCTCCTCGCCGACGGCAGCTACACCCTGGTCCTGACCGCCACCGATCCGGACAGCCGCCTCACCGCGCAGGCCCGGACCACGGTCAGGATCACCGGCTGCATCCGCTGACCCGGCGGGGCCGGCGGGCCCGGCGAGGACGGACTCCCGGCGACAGGCTGTCAGAGACGCAACACGACGGTTGTCACTCTGCATGATTGTCGGGGGCAGGGCCGTGCTCGAGACTCGAGCTCCCGGCGGAGCGATCATGCACCGCCGGTCGAACCCGAGCACGGACCTGAGGTGAGAATGTCCGCGATGCCCCTCGACCCGCCGGAGAACCGCTGGCCGCAGCCCAAGCGCGTACGCCTGCTGGCACTGGTCGCACTGATCTTCTTCAGCGTCTCCGGCGGTGCCTACGGCATCGAGGAGTTGTTCTCCACGTCCGGTCCGGGGATGGCGGTGCTGCTGATCATCGTCACCCCGGTCATCTACAGCGTCCCGCATGCCCTGGTCTGCGCCGAGCTGGGCACCGCCATCCCGGTGGAGGGCGGCTACTACCACTGGGTCAAGAAGGGCCTGGGACGGTTCTGGGCGTTCCAGCAGGGACTGCTGCAGTGGATATGCAGCTTCGTCGACATGGCGCTCTACCCGGTGCTGTTCACCAGCTACCTGCAGAGCCTGGTGGGTGCGGTCGCCCCCGGTGAGCACGTCCTGTTCACCCTGGGGAACCTGCGGTTCGACCTGAACTGGGTGATCTGCGTCGGCGTGATCGCCGTCTTCACCCTGCTGAACCTCTTCGGCGCCGGCTGGGTCGGCGAGTCCTCGGTGGCGTTCGCGCTGATCTGCCTGACCCCGATGCTGGTCCTCACCGTGATCGGCTTCGTCCACCTGGTCTCCGACGGCGTCAACCCGATCGACTCGCTGACCACCTCTCAGGAGCAGTCCACCTGGAACGCCTTCGGCGCCGGCCTGTTCATCGTGATGTGGAACTACTGCGGCTGGGACAGCGTGTCCAACATCGCCGGGGAGATGGAGAACCCGCGCAAGCACCTGCCCAAGGCGCTGGCCGTCTCGGTGCTCCTCATCATGGTCGGCTACCTGCTGCCCTCGATCGCCTCGCTGGCGGTCGGCGCGGACGGCGAGGGCGGCTGGCGCAGCTGGGAGGCGGGCTCCTTCTCGGACGTGGCCGAGCAGTTGGCCGGGCCGTGGCTGCAGATCGCGGTGACCGTCGGCGGCATGTTCGCGGCGGTGGCGATGTTCTCGGCGCTGCTCGCGGCCAACTCGCGGCTGCCGTTCGCGCTGGCCCGGGACGGCTACTTCCCGACGTGGGTGGCCAGGGAGTCCAAGCGGTACCGGATGCCGATCGTCTCGATCGTCGGCTCCTCGGTGATCTACGCGATGTTCTGCCTGAGCAGCTTCGCCAACCTGGTCATCTTCGACGTCTTCCTCACCAACATCGGCATCCTGCTGGAGGTCGCCGCGCTGATCGCGCTGCGGATCAAGGCCCCGCGGATGGAGCGGCCGTACCGGATCCCCGGCGGCTGGGCGAGCCTGGCGGGCATCGCGCTGTGCCTGCTGTCCGTGTGCGTCTGGGCGGCCTGGCAGCAGTACGTGGAGAGCGGCACCCAGGCGGTGACGTACTGCCTGGTGGTGGTCGGCGGCTCGGTGCTGCTGTACCCGCTGCTGGCCCGCCGCAAGGACGCCCGGCAGGCGGCCGCCGACGATCTGTCAGGCGCCGCCGGTCGGAGCGCACAGCTTGCAGGGTCCGCCCGGGGCGTGCCGGCGGATAGCGTCGAGGCATGATCCACAGCTTCGCCCTCCACGTGGCCGACGTCGACCTCGAACCCGAACCGCTGGACCCCGCCCAGATCGTCTCCGGAGACCCGCAGGTCACCGGGAAGGTGGTCTGGGAGTCCGAGGACGGCCGGCAGCTGCGCGGGGTCTGGCAGATCACCCCCGGCGTGGTCACCGACACCGAGGCCGACGAGCTGTTCGTGGTGCTCAGCGGCCGGGCCACCGTCGAGGTCGAGAACGGCCCCACCCTCCGGGTGGGGCCGGGCGACCTGGCCGTCCTCCGTGCCGGCGACCGCACCACCTGGACGGTCCACGAGACCCTCCGCAAGGTGTACGCGATCAACCTCGGCGACCACTGAACCCCTCCTCCCGACCCATCGCATCCCCACGCGAATCGAGGACCCAGACCATGGACCCCGTGCACGCCCTCCGGGACGTCGAGCCCACCCCCTTCTGGCTGGACGACCCCGGGCGGCCGGAGGCGCACTCGGCCCTCATCGGCGAGGTCCGCTGCGACCTGCTGGTCGTCGGCGGCGGCTACAGCGGCCTGTGGACCGCCCTGATCGCCAAGGAGCGCGACCCCGCCCTGGACGTGGTCCTGGTCGAGGGCCGGGAGATCGGCTGGGCGGCCTCCGGCCGCAACGGGGGCTTCTGCGCCGCCAGCCTCACCCACGGCCTCGGCAACGGCCTCGACCGCTGGCCGGACGAGCTGGGCCGGCTGGAGCGGCTCGGTGCGCAGAACCTCCAGGCCATCGAGGACGCCGTCGCGAAGTACGGCATCGACTGCGACTGGGAGCGCACCGGCGAGCTGGACGTCGCCACCGAACCGCACCAGGTCGAGGAGCTGCGCGAACTCGCCGAGCTGGCCGCCCGGTTCGGCGAGGGCGGCGAGTTCCTGGACGCCGACCGGGTGCGCGCCGAGGTGAACTCCCCCACCTACCTGGGCGCGTTCTGGGACAAGGACGGCGTCGCCATGGTCAACCCGGCCCGGCTCGCCTGGGGACTCAAGCGGGCCTGCCTGGACCAGGGCGTGCGGATCTTCGAGCGCACCCCGGTCACCGCCCTCGCCGAGGCCGGCGCGGGCATGGCCGCCCGCACCCCGTACGGACGGGTCACCGCCCGGAAGGTGGCGCTGGGCACCAACGTCTTCCCCTCGCTGGTGAAGCGGATCCGCCCGTACACCGTGCCGGTCTACGACTACGCGCTGATGACCGAGCCGCTGAGCGCGGAGCAACTGGACGCCATCGGCTGGAAGGGCCGCCAGGGGATCGGCGACAGCGCCAACCAGTTCCACTACTACCGGCTGTCCGCCGACAACCGGATCCTGTGGGGCGGCTACGACGCGATCTACCACTACGGGGGGCGGGTGCGGGCCGAGTACGACCAGCGCCCGGCCACCTACCGGACCCTGGCCCGGCACTTCTTCACCACCTTCCCGCAGCTGGAGGGCCTGCGCTTCACCCACGCCTGGGGCGGCGCGATCGACACCTGCACCCGCTTCTCGGCGTTCTTCGACTCCGCTTACGACGGGAGGGTGGCGCTGGCGGCCGGCTACACCGGGCTCGGGGTGGGGGCGACCCGGTTCGGCGCCGAGGTGATGCTCGACCTGCTGGCCGGGGAACGCACCGAGCGGACCGCGCTGGAGATGGTGCGGCGCAAGCCGCTGCCGTTCCCGCCGGAGCCGGTCCGCTGGGCCGGCATCTCGATCACCAAGTGGTCCCTGGACCGGGCCGACCGCAACGCCGGCCGCCGCAACCTCTGGCTGCGCACCCTGGACCGGTGCGGGCTCGGCTTCGACAGCTGATCCCGGCTCAGCTCCGCACGGCCCGGCCCGTGTTGCCGGTGACCGGGGCCACCCCGCCATGATCGTCCGCCGCTGCGGCGGGTTAGGGTGGCCGGGTGAGTCTTCATGTGGTCATCGGACACGGGCCCGCCGGTGCGGCCACCGCGCGGCTGCTGGCCGACCGGGGGCACCGGGTACGGGTGGTCACCCGCCGCGGCCGTCCGGCCGAGCCCGGCATCGAGCACCTGGCGCTGGACGCGGCCTCCCCCGCGGGCCTGACCGAGGCCACCCGGGGCGCCGCCGCCGTGTACGGCTGCGCCGCGCCGCCGCTGCACCGCTGGGCGGCCGACTGGCCGGCGCTGGCCTCCTCGCTGTGCGCGGCGGCCGAGGCGAACGACGCCGTGCTGGTCATGCTCGGCAACCTCTACGGCTACGGCCCGGTGGACGGCCCGCTCACCGAGGACCTGCCGCTCGCGGCCACCGGCCCCAAGGGGCGGGTCCGGGCGGAGGTCTGGGAGCGGGCCCGGGCGCTGCACGAGGCGGGCCGGATCCGGGCGGTGGAGGTGCGCGCCTCGGACTTCTTCGGTCCCGGCGTCACCGACGGCGGCCACCTGGCCGCGCGGGTGGTGCCGCGGGTGCTGGCCGGCCGGTCGGTCTCGGTGCTCGGCGACCCCGACGCCCCGCACAGCTGGACCCATCTCCCGGACGTGGCCCGGGCGCTGGTCGAGGTCGCGGGCGAGGAGCGGGCCTGGGGCCGGCCCTGGCACGTACCGACCGTCCCGGCCCGGTCGATCCGCGCGATGGTCGACCTGCTGGCCGCCGAGGCGGGCACCGGCCCGGTCGCGGTCCGCCGGGTGCCGCCCGCGGTGCTCGGCGCGGCCGCGCTGTTCTCCCCGCTGCTGCGGGAACTGCGGGAGGTCCGCTACCAGTTCGACCGCCCGTTCGTGGTGGACGCGACGGCGTACGAGGCGGCGTTCGCGGTGCGCGCCACTGCGCTGGAGGAGCAGGTCGCGGCCACCGTGGCGTGGTGGCGTCAGCGGTCGGCGACCGCCGCCCGCTGACGCCGCCGCCCCCGTTTCGACCGGGCCGAACCGGAGAAACGCTCCCCCGGAAAGGCCGAGACCGCCGGGCAGGGGCCCTGGCCCGTCCCACCACCGGGGCGTGCACCGCGGGGACACCGCGGGCGCGCCCCCGGGTCGCTCCGCCCCCGGCCTCGGCGTGCGGCTTCGCTCCGGCGACCGGAGCATGAAGCCGATGAGCGGAGGAGCCATGACCCCTGAGGTTCCCACCCCGGCCGCCGGCGAGCTGGTGGTGCTGAGCGGGGTCAACAAGCACTTCGGCGAGCTGCACGTCCTGCGGGACATCGACCTGACCGTCGGCCGGGGCGAGGTCGTGGTGGTCGTCGGGCCCTCCGGCGGCGGCAAGTCCACCCTGTGCCGGGCGATCAACCGCCTGGAGACCGTCGACTCCGGGGAGATCGTGATCGACGGCAGGCCGATGCCCGCGGAGGGCAGGGAGCTGGCCGCGCTCCGGGCCGACGTCGGCATGGTCTTCCAGTCCTTCAACCTCTTCGCGCACCGGACGGTGCTGCAGAACGTCACGCTCGGCCAGATCAAGGTCCGCCGCAAGGACCGGCGCCTCGCCGAGGAGCGGGCCCGGGAGCTGCTGGAGCGGGTGGGGGTGGCCTCGCAGGTGGACAAGTACCCGGCGCAGCTCTCCGGCGGCCAGCAGCAGCGCGTCGCGATCGCCCGGGCCCTGGCGATGGATCCGAAGGTCATGCTCTTCGACGAGCCGACCTCGGCTCTCGACCCGGAGATGATCAACGAGGTGCTGGAGGTGATGCGGCAGCTCGCCCGCGACGGCATGACCATGGTCGTCGTCACCCACGAGATGGGCTTCGCCCGTTCGGCCGCCAACCGCGTGGTGTTCATGGCGGATGGCCGGATCGTGGAGGAAACCACGCCGGACCGCTTCTTCAGCAATCCGAGCAGCGACCGGGCCAAGGACTTCCTGGCGAAGATCCTGCACCACTGACGGGGGCCCGCCCACAAGGGATGATCACCATGAACCTTCGCAAGGCGACTGTCGCGGCCGCCGCCGCGCTCGTGCTCTCCGTGACCGCCGCCGGCTGCGGCTCCGACGGCGGATCGAGCAGCGGCGGCGGCACCGCCGGTGCGTCCGGCACCGGCGGGAAGATCACCGTCGGCATCAAGTTCGACCAGCCGGGCATCGGCCTGAAGACGCCGGACGGCACGTACACCGGCCTGGACGTGGACGTGGCCACCTACGTGGCCAAGCAGCTCGGCTACTCCCCGCAGAACATCGAGTTCAAGGAGGCCAAGAGCGCCGACCGGGAGACCATGCTCCAGCGCGGCGACGTGGACTTCATCGCCGCCTCGTACTCGATCACCCCGACCCGCTCGGAGAAGGTGGACTTCGCCGGCCCGTACCTGCTGGCGCACCAGGACGTGCTGATCCGGGCGGACGACGACTCCATCAAGACCCCGGCGGACCTGAACACCAAGAAGCTCTGCTCGGTCACCGGCTCCACCTCGGCGCAGAACGTCAAGACGAAGATCGCGCCGAACGCGCAGCTCCAGGAGTACGGCGGCTACTCGGAGTGCCTGACCGGCCTGGAGAACAAGGTGGTGGACGCGCTGACCACCGATGACTCGATCCTCGCCGGCTACGCCGCGCAGCCCGCCTTCCAGGGCAAGTTCAAGCTCGGCGGGTTCAAGATGAGCAACGAGAACTACGGCATCGGGGTGCAGAAGGGCAGTGAACTGAAGGCCCAGATCAACACCGCCCTGGAGAAGATGGTCGCCGACGGGTCCTGGGAGGCGGCCGTGAAGAAGAACCTCGGCCCGGCGGGCTACCAGAACGAGCCCGCTCCGAAGATCGGCGTGGTCGTCAGCTGACGGCCGTCCCCCGGCGCACCGCCCCCGCGGCGGTGCGCCCCGTCCTCTCCCGCACGCGGAAGGCCGGGTGAGATCCCGTGTTCGACTTCCTGGAGGGCTACGACCTGCTGGGTGCCTTCTGGGTGACGGTGCAGCTCACCGTCTACTCGGCGATCGGGTCGCTGGTCTGGGGCACCGCGCTGGCCGCGATGCGGGTCAGCCCGGTGCCGCTGATGCGCGGCTTCGGCACCTGCTACGTGAACGTGTTCCGGAACATCCCGCTGACCGTCATCATCGTGTTCACCTCGCTGGGCCTGTTCCAGACGCTGGGCGTCACCCTCGGCGCCGACCAGTTCACGTCGATCAACTTCCGGCTGGCGGTGCTCGGCCTGATCGTCTACCACGCGGCCTTCGTCTGCGAGGCGCTGCGCTCCGGCATCAACACGGTGCCGGTGGGCCAGGTGGAGGCGGCGCGCGCCATCGGCCTGCGGTTCTCCCAGGTGCTGCGGCTGATCGTGCTCCCGCAGGCGTTCCGCTCGGTGGTGGGGCCGCTGGCGAACGTGCTGATCGCGCTCACCAAGAACACCACGGTGGCGGCCGCGATCGGCGTGGCCGAGGCCGCGCTGCTGATGCGGGAGATGATCGAGAACGAGGCGCAGCTCATCCTGATCTCGGCGGTCTTCGCCTTCGGGTTCGTCTGCCTCACCCTGCCGGCGGGGCTGTTCCTGGGCTGGGTGAGCCGGAAGGTGTCGGTGAAGCGGTGAAGCCGTCCCTGTACGACGCCCCCGGGCCGCGGGCCCGGCGGCATAACCTGCTGTGGTCGGTGCTGTTCGTGGTGGCGCTCGCGGTGCTGGTCTGGTGGGTGGTGGCGAGCCTGTCGGACAAGAACCAGCTGGAGTGGGCCAAGTGGCGGCCGTTCTTCACGGACCCGCGGGTGTGGACGACGTACCTGCTGCCGGGTCTGCGGAACACGCTGCTGGCCGCCGCGCTGGCCATGGTGATCGCGCTGCCGCTGGGGGCGCTGTTCGGCATCGCCCGGCTGTCCGACCACCGGTGGGTGCGGGGGGCGGCGGGGACGGTGGTGGAGTTCTTCCGGGCGATCCCGGTGCTGATCCTGATGCTGTTCGCGAACGCGGCGTACGCCGAGTTCACCGACATCAGCACGGACGTCCGGCCGCTGTACGCGGTGGTCACCGGCCTGGTCCTGTACAACGGCTCGGTGCTGGCGGAGATCGTCCGGGCCGGGATCCTGGCGCTCCCCCGGGGGCAGGGGGACGCGGCGCTGGCGATCGGGATGCGCAAGAACCAGGTGATGCGGTACGTGCTGCTGCCGCAGTCGGTGACGGCGATGATGCCGGCGATCGTCAGCCAGCTGGTGGTGATCGTCAAGGACACCGCGCTGGGCGGCGCGCTGCTGGGGTTCTCGGAGCTGCTGGCGTCGGTGCGTCCGATGAGCGCGAACTACGGGGCGAACACCATTGCGAGCTTCACCGTGGTGGCGGTGCTGTTCATCCTGCTGAACCTGACGCTGACCTCGTTCGCCGGCTGGCTGGAGGCCCGGCTGCGGCGGGCCAAGCGGTTCTCCGGCGCGGTGGTGCGGCCGGAGGCGGTGGAGGAGCTGGCGCGGCCGGGCGAGCACGTGGGGCCCGAGGACCTCGGCGGGCCGGAGGGCCCCCGGGGGCGCTGAAGCGCCCTGGTCTAGTAGGACTGCTCGGTCCAGATGATCTTGAAGGCGGGGGTGTAGCGGGTGCCCCAGCGGTCCGCGAACTGGGCGACCAGGAAGAGGCCGCGGCCGCCCTCGTCCATGTCGGCGGCGTAGCGCAGGTGCGGCGAGGTGCTGCTGCCGTCCGAGACCTCGCAGATCAGGGTGCGGTCGCGGAGCAGGCGCACCCCGATCGGCCCGCTGCCGTGGCGGATGGCGTTGGTGATCAGCTCGCTGAGGATCAGCTCGGTGGTGAACGCGATCTCCTCCAGCCCCCAGTCCTCCAGCTGCCGGCCGGCCGCCGCGCGGATCCCGGCCACGGCGGCCGGGTCCCGGGGGACGTCCCACTGGGCGACCCGGTCGGCCGGCAGGGCCCGGGTGCGGGCGACCAGGAGGACCACGTCGTCCGGGGAGTCGGTCGACAGCATGGTCTTCAGCACGGCGTCGCAGGTCTCCTGGGGCGTCCGCTCGGCGGCCTCCAGCGCGCCGCGCAGCAGGTCGAGGCCGTGGTCGATGTCCCGGCGGCGGTCGGCGACCAGGCCGTTGGTGTACAGGACCAGCCGGCCGCCCTCGGGCAGCTCGGTGTGCAGGGTCTCGAAGGGCAGGCCGCCCACGCCGAGCGGTGGTCCGGCCGGGAGGTCGAGGTACTCCACGCTGCCGTCGGGGGCGACCAGGGCGGGCGGCAGGTGGCCGGCCCGGGCCAGCTCGCAGGACCGGGACACCGGGTCGTAGACGGCGTACAGGCAGGTGGCGCCGGTGATGCCGGGGTCGCCGCGGCCGGCGGCCTCGTCCCGGTCGATCCGGTGGACCAGGTCGTCGAGGTGCGCGAGGAGGTCGTCGGGGGGCAGGTCCAGCATGGAGAAGTTGTGGACGGCGGTGCGCAGGCGGCCCATGGTGGCGGCGGCGTGCACGCCGTGGCCGACGATGTCGCCGACCACCAGGGCGACCCGGGTGCCGGACAGCGGGATCACGTCGAACCAGTCCCCGCCGACGCCGGTGCGGGCGGGCAGGTAGCGGTAGGCGACCTCCAGGGCGTCCTGCTCGGGCAGGCCGTGCGGCAGCAGGCTCTGCTGGAGGGTGACGGCGGTGCTGTGGTCGCCGGTGACGGCGGAGACGATCTGCTCCTGTGTGGCGTACCGGGTGTCGAAGGAGCCGCCGTTGCGGCCGAGGCGCAGCACCACCACCCGGTCCGCGACGGCGCGGACGTTGTCCAGGTCGTGGCTGATCATCAGGACCCCGAGGCGGCGGCTGCGCAGCCGTTCGATGAGTTCCAGGACCAGGGCGGTCTGGCCGACGCCGAGGGCGGCGGTGGGCTCGTCCAGGAGGACGATGCGGGGGTGGCCGATCATCGCGCGGGCGATGGCGACGGTCTGCCGCTGGCCGCCGGAGAGGGCGCCGACCGGGACCCGCAGGCTGGGGATCCGGATGGACAGGGCGGTCAGCAGGTCGCGGCAGCGGCGTTCCATCTCGACCTCCTTGAGGATGCCGAAGCGGCGCAGTTCGCGGCCGAGGTAGAGGTTGGCGACGGTGTCGAGGTTGTCGCAGAGCGAGAGGTCCTGGTGGACGGTGGCGATGCCGAGGTCCTGGGCGTCGTGGGGCTGCCGCAGGTCGACCGGGCGGCCCTCCCAGGCGATCGCGCCGCTGTCCGGCGGGGTCACCCCGGAGACCACCTTGACCAGGGTGGACTTGCCGGCGCCGTTGTCCCCGACCAGGGCGACGACCTCGCCCTCGTCGATGTCGAGGTCGACGTCGCTCAGCGCCTGGACGGCGCCGAACCGTTTGCAGATCCCGCGGACGGTCAGCAGGGGGGTGCGTGCCACGGACAGGTCTCCTTCCCGTCGCGGTCAGCCGGGGACGGACCGGACGAGGAGCAGCGCGATGTCGTCGGTGCGGTGCTCGGCTTGTCCGGCCCGGCCGATGAGCAGGTCGGCGAGTCGGTCGAGGGGCTCGCCGCCGTGGCGGGAGAGCGTGGCGGTGAGGTCGTCCAGCGCCCGGTCGAGGTCGGCGCCGGGGGTGTCGACCAGGCCGTCGGTGTACAGCAGCAGGGTGGTGCCGATCGGCAGGCCGAGGCGGATCTGCGGGTAGTCGGCGGCGGGGTCGACGTTGAAGACCATGCCGGTGAGCGGTTCGAGGGGCGCGGCGCGGCCGTCGGGGCCGTACAGCAGGGGGACGGGGTGGCCGGCGTTGGCCAGCCGGGCCTCGCGACGGGCGGGGTCGACCCGGAGGTAGGCGCAGCTGGCCAGCAGGGAGGTGTCCAGGTCGGCCAGCAGGCGGTTGGTGCGGGCGAGGACGGTGCTGGGGTCGGCGTCGGCGGTGGCGAAGGCGCGGACGGCGGTGCGGATCTGGCCCATCAGGGCGGCGGCGTTGACGTTGTGGCCCTGGACGTCGCCGATGACCACGGCGACGGTGTCGGGGCCGACCCGGATCAGGTCGTAGAAGTCGCCGCCGACGTCCATGCCCTCGGTGCAGGGCAGGTAGCGGGCGGTGACCTCCAGCCCGGGGACGTCGGGCAGGACGTGGGGCAGCAGGCTGGCCTGGAGGCCCTGGGCGAGGCCGAGCTTGGTGTCGTACAGGCGAGCGCGGTCCAGGGCCTGGGCGATCAGGCCGCCGAGGGAGGTGAGGACGGCGCGTTCCTCCACGTCGAAGCGGTGCGGGTGGGCGAAGGCGAGCACGCAGGTGCCGATCAGCCGGCCGGAGGTGACCAGCGGCAGGTAGGCCCAGGCCGCCATGCCGTCCTGGGTCTCGTGGCGGTCGGGGTAGAGCCGTTCCAGTTCGGCGCGGGTCTCGAAGAAGCCGGGCACCGGGTTGGTGGAGGCCTGGACGCCGGGGGTGGACGCGGTCAGCGGGGTGCCGTCGAAGCGGTCGACCAGGCCGGGCGGGTAGCCGCGGTGGCCGACGATGCGCAGCCGGCCGCCCTCGGCCATCAGCACGGCGACGGCCTGGCCGCCGAAGGCGGGCACGATCTGCTCGGAGACCATGCTGACCACGTCCTGGACGCTGATCGCCTCGGTGAGGGCGCTGGCGAGGTGGAGCAGGTGGTAGAGCGCGCCGGGCCGGGTGTGCACGGCCCGGTGGCCGGCGGAGGGTTCGGGGGCCGCCGGCGGGTCGCCGCCGCCCGGGGTGCCGGGGGCGGCCGGGGTGCCGGTGTGCAGGTCGCGGCTGGCGGCGTCGGCGGCGACCACCCGGACGGTGAGTCCTGAGCCGTCGGGGAAGAGCTGGAACTGCAGCCAGCGGTCGGGCGGGCGCAGGGCGATGAAGGAGGTGGCCTGGCCGCTGATCACCGCCGCCCGGTAGTGGTACTCGTACACCGGGTCGCGCAGCCAGGACAGGGCCGCCCAGGGCCGGGCGCCGAGCAGCCGCTCCACCGGTTCGCCGAGCAGGTGGGCGGCGGCGGGGGTGACGGCGGCGAGGCGGCCGTCCAGGTTGATGTCGCAGACGCCCTCGGGCAGCCGGGCGGCCATCGCGGTGGGCCGGCGGTCCGGCAGGTGGTGCTCGGCCGGGACGGGGCGCGGGCCGGGCCGGATCCGGTGGCCGGCGGCGGCGAGCGAGGCCAGCCGGCCGGCCAGGTGGGCGGCGAGGGCGTCGAGCTCGGCGCGTTCCCGGCCGGACAGCTCGGGCGGGTGGGCGGCGGGCCAGATCAGGAAGACCGAGCCGTAGGTGGTCCCGCCGGCCTCCAGCGGGGCGGCGCCGAGGCAGAAGCTGTACGGCATGGCGACCGCTACCCGCGGGTAGCGGCGGGCCATCTCCTCCGCGCCGCCGACCCAGACGATCCGCCCGGTGCGGACCGCCTCCACCACCGGGATCGGGGTGGTCATGCCGACGTGCCGCCACGGCCGGGTGAACTGGCGGGCGGCCCCGAGGGTCATGGCGAGTTCGAGCAGCTGCCGGTCCTCCGAGAGCAGGTAGAGGCCGCCGAGGTGCGCGTCGAGCCGGTCCGGCGCCGACCGCAGGATCCGCGCCAGCGCCTCCAGGCCGCGCCCGACCGTCCCCTCGGCGGCCTCCTCGGCGGCCTCGGGTCCGGGCGGCGGCGACGCAGGCCATGACTTGCCCATACGAGAACCCCATTCGAGCCGACGAGTGGGACCCGCGGCCTCCCTCCCATACTGGCCCGGCCCGCGACCGTCCGCCCCGCCGCCCGCTGCGGACGTGCTCCACGGGGGCTGCCGCGGGGGTGTGGTCCCGGTGTCCGGCGGCGGCGGTCGGCGGGGACACCGGAGGGGCGGCGGAGGCCCGGGGCGGCCGGGCGGGGACCACCCGGTGCGCGCCGTGGCCGCTCCCTCCCGCTCGGCGACGGAGCCCGTCCGGACCGCGCCGGACCGCCCGCACTACAGTTCCGTCGTGTCGGGACGATCACCCGACTCACACGGGGGAAACGAACATGACACTCCATCATCACCGCGACCGGCCGGCCGGACGCTCACTGCGTCGGCGCGCCCGGTCCGTGGTCCTGGCGCTCGCCCTGGTCGGCGGGCTGCAGGGCGGACTGGCGGGGGCGGCGTCGGCGGACCCGGCGGTCACCCTCTGCACCTCCGTCAACGGGCCGTACGGCTCGGCGGTGGTCGGCGGCGGCCGGTACCGGATCATGCCGGACGAGTGGAACTCCTCGGCCGAGCTGTGCATGCGCAGCGACGGCGGCCCGAACTTCACCGTGACCGGCAGCGCCCTCACCAACGCCACCAACACCCGGCCCGGCGCGCCCGGCGCGTACACCCGAATCGAGTACGTGCCGCGGCCCAGCGAGCTGCCCACGCCGGTGGCCACCCTGGGTGACACGCTGACCAGCTGGCGGACCACCACCGGCGTCGCCGGGCAGTACAACACCGCCTACGACCTCTGGTACGCCGACACCGCCGCCGGATGCGGTCCGACCACCTCGCACGAGCTGATGATCTGGCTCAACCGGCAGGGCGGGCCGGTGCCGCTGGGCACCGCCACCCAGCAGGTCACCCTCGGCGGCCGGGCGTACCAGGTCTACCAGCACCAGGACGCCACCAGCGGCAAGCAGGTCATCAGCTACCTGATGACCAACCCGACCACCTCCGTCTACGACCTCAACCTGCGCACCGTCACCGCCGACGCCGTGGTCCGCGGCTTCGTCCCCGCCGGCGGCGTGCTCTGCTCGGTGCAGGCCGGCTTCGAGATCTGGAACGGCGGCACCGGGCTGGCCACCACCTCCTTCGCGTACCTGCCCTCGACCGGCCTGCCGTCCGGGAACCTGACCTCCGGCCTGCCCGGCAAGTGCCTGGACGCCGGGAACAACGCGGCCGACCCCGGCGACGCCAGCCTGCCCGCGGACATCTGGGACTGCGCCGCGACCCCGGGCCAGACCTGGACGGCCGGCAACGACGGCACCCTCAAGGCCCTCGGCAGGTGCCTGGACGTGGTCGGCGGCGGCCGCGACAACGGCACCCCCGTCCGGCTGTACCCCTGCAACGGCACCGGCGCCCAGGTGTGGACCCCGAACGGCAAGGGCCTGCTCAACCCGCAGTCCGGCCTCTGCCTGGCCGACCCGGCCGCCTCCACCGCCAACGGCACCCGGCTGATCCTGTGGACCTGCGGCGCCACCGGCCAGGACTGGCGCCTCCCGTACGGCGGGCAGCCGATCTGGACCGCCTTCACCAACAAGGCGACCAACACCTGCCTGAGCGGCGGCGTCGAGACCCCCACCTCGGTCAGCCTGCACGGCTGCAACTCCACCCCCACCCCGCCGCAGAACTGGCAGCTGGTCAACGACGGCACCCTCCGGCTGTCCACCGGCGCCTGCCTGGACGCCGGCACCGCCGGCACCGCGGGCAGCCCGGTGCTGCTCGCCCCGTGCTCCGGCTCGACGGGCCAGCAGTGGCTGCTCTCCCCGACCGGCTACCTGCTGAACCCCGCCTCCGGCAGGTGCCTGGACGACCCGAAGTCCACCCCTGTCCCGGGCGTCCAGCTCCACCTGTGGACCTGCAACGGCACCGCCGCCCAGACCTGGTACTCGGCCGCCTGACCCGTACGGCGGCGCACCCGGCTGACCGATCGGGCAACCGGGCACCGCGCAACCGGGCAACCCCGCCGGGGCCGTCCGGATACCGGGAACCGCAGTTCGCCCGCACCCCCTCCCACAAGCGAGAATGACCGTCGCCGCGGCGCCCAGGCCCGCAGCGGATCACAACGGTGGGACGGAAGGACATGGGCGGACTGCGCATCGCGGTACTCGGGCCGGTCCGCGCGTGGCGCGGCGGGCAGGAGCTGGACACCGGGCCGGCGCAGCGGCGTGCCGTGCTGGCCGCCCTGGCACTGCGGTCCGGCCGGGTCGCGCCCGCCGACGCCCTGGCCAGGGACGTCTGGGGAGCGGAGCCGCCGGCCAGCGCGCAGGCGGCCCTGCGCAACCACGTGTCGCAGCTGCGCGCCGCCCTGGAGACGGAGCCGTCCGCGCCACGGGTGCTGATCTCGCGGGCCGGCGGCTACGCGCTGGACCTGGCGGACGGCGCCCTGGACCTGGCCGAGGCGGAGCGGCTGCAGGCCGAGGCGGCGGCGGCCACGGGCCGTGGCGACCTGGTGTCGGCGGTCCGGCTGCTGGTGGAGGCGGTCGGCCTCTGGGAGGGGACGCCGCTGACCGGCGTCCCCGGTGAGGGGGCGCAGCGGCACCGGGACCGTCTCGCGGACCTCCGGCTGGCCCTGCTGGAGGCGCGGCTGGAGCTGGAGCTCCGGCTCGGCCGCCACACCGCCGTGGTCGCCGAACTCGCCGCGCTGGCGGGCGCGCACCCGCTCCGCGAGAGCCTGCGCGAGCTGCAGATGCTGGCGCTGTACCGCTGCGGGCGGCAGAGCGAGGCGCTGGCCGCGTACACCACGGCCCGGGAGCTGCTCGCCGAGGAGCTCGGGATCGATCCCGGGCCCGGCCTCGGCCGGCTCCACCAGCGCATCCTGACGGCCGACCCGGCGCTCACCCTCGGTCCCGTACGCGCGGCCGATCCGGCGGCGGTGGCCGATCCGGCCGCGGTGGCCGACCCGGCGCCGGGCGTCGGCGCGGCGGGCTCGGCCCGGGCCGCGGCCGGCTCCCCCGGCCCAACTGCCGCCCGACGCGCCGGACTTCACCGCCCGCTCGGCCGAGGTCGCGGCGATGCTCGACGGCCTGGAGCAGGAAGGGCCGGCGACCGCTCCCGCCGTCTGGACGATCCACGGGATGGGCGGTGTGGGCAAGACCGCGCTGGCCGTCCACGTCGCCCACTCCGCACGCGGGCGGTTCCCCGACGGCCAGCTCTACGCCGACCTGCGCGGCGCCGGTACCGAGGCGGCGGATCCGTACGAGGTGCAGGAGGTGTTCCTGCGGGCGCTGGGCGTCGTCTCCGAGCACATCCCCGCCGACCTGACCGAGCGGACCGCGCTCTACCGCTCCCGGCTGGCCGGCCGGGACATCCTCCTGCTGCTGGACAACGCCGCCGACACCGAGCAGGTGAACCCGCTGCTGCCGGGGACGCCCGAGTGCGCCGTCCTGATCACCAGCCGGGCACCGCTGACCTGCCTGCCGACCACCGGCCGCACCGCGCTGGAACCGCTCGGCGAGCCGGAGGCGGTCAGCCTGCTGGAGCGGATCGCCGGGGTCGACCGCTGCCGCCGGGAGCCGCTGGCCACCCGGGAGCTGGTCCGCGCCTGCGGCATGCTGCCGCTGGCCGTCCGGATCATCGGCAGCCGGCTGGCCGCCCGCCCGCGCTGGAGCGTGGCGTTCCTGGCGGAGCGGCTGGAGGACCGGCGCCGGCGGCTGGTCGAACTGGAGGCCGGCAGTCTGGCCGTCGAACCGGTGTTCGACGTCGGCTACTCGGCGCTGGAGGAGGAGCAGGCGCGCGCCTTCCGGCTGCTGGCGATCCCGGAGGTGGCCGACGTGTCGGTGGCCGCCGCGGCGGCCGTCCTGCAGTGCGACCGGCGGACGGCCGAGGACCTGCTGGACGGGCTGGCCCACGTCGGGCTGCTGGAGCCCGGCGATCCGGGCCGCTACCGGTACCACGACCTGCTGCGCCTGTTCGCCCGGCACCGGACGCTGGCCGCCGATCCGCCGGAGGTCCGGCAGCAGGTGCTCAGCCGGATCGCCCGGTTCCACCTCGCGTGGACGGCGGCCGCGGTCCGGGTGGAGTGGCCGCACAGCCGGCTGCGCGCGGCGGTCGACCCGGCCACCGGTGTGGCCGCCCCGGCGTTCGCCGACGAGACCCGGGCCCAGCAGTGGGTGATCAACGAGCTGCCCGCGATCGTCGCGATCACCGCGCAGCTCCTCGACCACCCCGACCGGCCGATCGGCGTGGAGGACGCCAGGACCCTCGCCGGCCTGCTGATGCTGCTCACCACGTTCACCGACCTGTGCATCCCCTGGGCCGCCCTGGGCGTCTCCGCCGGCCGGCTGATCGCCGCCGGGGAGGGGCACGGCGAGCAGGCCGTGGTCATGTACGGCTGCGCGGTGGCCGCGATCGGCCATGCGCACACCGGGCGGCACGAGGAGGCGCGGACGCTGGCCCGCCGCGCCCACGAGACCGCCCAGGCCGCCCCCGGCCCGGACATGACCCCCCGCATGGCGCTCCTGAGGGGACTGGTGGCCGGCAGTCGGCCCGGCGGGCTGGAGGAGTCGCTCGCACACAACCGCCGAGCACGCGATCTCGCCGAGGCCGCGGGGGACTTCAGCCTGATGGCGCGCTGCGCCCTCGAACTCGCCCCGGCCCTCCACGCGCTCGGCCGGTACCGTGAGGCCGTCGCGGCCGCCCGGGACACGCTCGCCGGCTGCCGCACCGCCGAGAGCCCGGCCGGCGTGGTCATCGCCCAGCGCTCGCTCGCCGAGGCGCTGGCCGCCCTGGGCCGGTACGACGAGGCGATGGCCGAGTACCGGGCCGCGCTCCACCTCTCCGAGGCGCGCGGCCTGCGGGCCCAGCACGCCCGCACCCTGCTGTCCTGCGCCTCCGCCCTGGTCGCCGCCGACCGGCACCCGGAGGCGGAGGACCTGGCGGCCCGGGCCCTGACCGCGGTCGTCCGCCTCGGCGACACCGTCGGCGAACACCGGGCCCGTGCCCTCCTCGCCCGCCTCGGAGCGGGAACGGCACGGGCGGAGGGGCCGGCCTCCGCCCGGTGAGCGACCGCCGGCCCGCTGCACCGGTCAGCGGAGGAAGCGGGTTCAGGGGGCCCGGGTGGGGGCGAGGACGCGGGTAAGCCGTGGACGGCCTGGCGGGTCGGGGCGGCTCTCGGCTGCGGCGCGGAGGGTCCGTTGCCGGTCCGCTTCGCGGAGCAGGTCGGCCTCGCGCAGCTTGTGGAGCGCGTAGTGCAGCATGACGGGGTTCTCCTCGACGGGGTTCGCCTTTCGCCCTCCACCCTCGCGACCCGGCCCGCCCACCGGCATGCGGCAGGCGCCCCCGTCCGGTCCCGGCAGGGTCCCGGGACCTCGGGGTCCGGTGCGCCACCGCCCCTGGCGGGCGGGTGAGTCGGTGGCCCGTGGCCGAGAACGGGTCGGCTCGCGGCGCAGGGCTGCCACGGCTCTACCCGCCGCCGGCTGCCGGGGCTATCGTCCTGGTGGGGCCGCGTCGCCCCGGGGGGAGGTCGCCATGGCGGTGAAGCGGCGGACGAAGGCACCGGGGCTCCCGCCGCGGTGGTTCATCCGGCTGGCCTGGTCGGTGCACCGGGGACTCCACCGCGTCCTCGGCCGCCGGATCGCCCTGTGGCAGCCGGGCAGGAAGGGCTGGGGCGCGCTGCGCCTGACCACCACCGGGCGCCGGACCGGGCGGCAGCGCAGCGTGATCATCGGGTACGTCGAGGACGGGCCGAACCTGGTCGCGCTGGCGATGAACGGATGGGGCGCGGCGGAGCCCGCCTGGTGGCTCAACCTCCAGGCGCGCCCGGACGCCCTCGTCGAGCTGGTCGACGGGCAGCGGCTCGTCCGCGCCCGCGCCGCCACGGGCGAGGAACGACGGCGGCTGTGGGCACGCTGGGTCGCCGTCGACGCCGACCTGGACGCCTTCGCGGCGCTGAGGCCGGCGGAGACGGCGGTGGTGGTCCTGGCACCCCGGCCGGGCGAGCCGGACACGATGCCGGCCGACTGACCGGCTGACCCGCCCGTGGCAGCCCCGTTGCCGGGCCCGTCACCGCCCTTCGCGGCTCACCGCCTCCACCACGTCCTCGGGCAGCCCCAGCACGCCCAGCAGGCGCAGCACCTCCGGCGCGGAGGGCCCCGCCCCGGCCGCGGACCCGGCGGCCGCCGCGTAGTGCGTGCGGGCGGTGGCCGCCTCGCCGCGGTGCTCGGCGAGGCGGGCGAGTCCGACGTGGGCGCGGACGTGGTTGCCGAGGGCCTTGACCGCGTGCGGGTCGATCCGTTCCAGCGCCTCGCGATACAGCCGTTCCGCCGTCACGCGGTCCCCTTCCGCGGCGGCGATGTCCGCCTGTCCGCGCAGGGCCGCCGCGAGGCCGTCGGCGTTGCCCGCCGAGGCGGCGAGCTCGGCGGCCCTCGCGTAGGCGGCCCGGCCCGCCCGGGGGTCCTCCTCGGCCAGCTGGTCGCCCCGGTTGACCAGGAGGTCGGCGGAGTCCCCGAGGGCGCCGAGCTGTTCGGTGAGGGCGAGGGCCCGGTCGGTCAGGTCGAGCGCCCGGCCCCGGTCGCCGCGTCCGGCCGCGAGTCCGGCCAGCGCGTCCAGGGCGGCCGCGGTGCTCCAGCGGTCGCCGAGCGCGTCGAACCCGTCGCGGGCCAGGGCGAACTCCCGCTCGCCCGCCGCGGTGTCCCCGGCGCCGAGGTGCCCGAACCCCGCCACGTAGTGGGCCACCGCCCGGGCCCACGGCTCGGGGCAGTCCCGCTGGGCGGAGACCAGCTCGAAGGCGGCCTGTCGCTCCTCGGCCCGGGCCCGGCCGGCGTTGTGCATCATCCAGGCCCGCAGGGCGACCGGATACCGGCCCGCCCGGTCGCCGGGCCACGCCGCCGCCAGCGCCTGCTGCGCCGCGGCGTGGTACCGCCGCCCCTGCTCCTGCCCCCGTTCCGGCCGGACCGGCTGCTCGGCACCGCCGGAGGCCGCGAGCAGCACGCACACCGCGTACTCCTCGCCGAGCCCGGCCGGAGGGTGGTCACCGGTCAGCTCCAGCAGCGAGACGGCGTCCGCCACCACCGCGCCGGCCACGCCGCGGATCCACAGGTAGGTGGCGGCGGAGGCGAGCAGGTCCAGGGCCGCCGTCACCTCCCGAGCCTCGACGGCCCTGCGCAGGACCGCCAGCAGGTTGTCGTGCTCGGCGGCGACCCGTGGCAGCCACCGGAGCTGTCCGGCCCGGCGCAGGTGCGGCTCGGCCTCCCGGAGCAGCCGCCGTACGGACCGGGTGTGGGCGCGTTCCGCCGCCTCCTGCTCGCCCGCCGCCGCGAGCTGTTCGGCCGCGTAGGCGCGAATGGTCTCCAGCATCCGGTACCGGCCGCGGGTGAGCTGCAGGAAGGACTTGTCGGCCAGCGACTCCAGCGTCCCGGCGTCGGTGTCGCACACCTCCGCGGCCAGGTCGGCCGGGGCGCCGCCGGCGAGGACCGCGAACCGGCGGGCGGCCCGCCGCTCGGGTTCGGGGAGCAGGTCCCAGCCCCAGGCGACCACCGAGCGCAGGGTCCGGTGGCGCTGGTCGGCGGTCCGGGCGCCGCGCTCGGTGATCCCGAGCCGGTCGTCGAGCCGGCCGGCGAGTTCGGCCGGGTCCAGGGTGCGCAGCCGTGCCGCGGTCAGCTCGATGGCCAGGGGCAGGCCGTCGACGGCCGCGCAGATCCGCCGGACGAGCTGCGGGTCCGCGGTGAAGCCGCGCCGTACGGCGGCGGCCCGGTCGGTGAACAGCCGCCCGGCCGCGTCCTCGTCGAGCGGGCCCACCGGCCACAGGTGCTCGCCGATCACGCCGAGCGGTTCGCGGCTGGTGGCCAGGATCCGCAGCCGCGGGCAGGCGGCCAGCAGGCGCGCCGCGAGCTGGGCGGTCTGCTCGACGAGGTGCTCGCAGTTGTCCAGGACGAGCAGGACCGACCGGCCGGACAGGGCGGTGGTGAGGCGGTCGAGCGGCCGCGCGGCGTCGGGGTGGAGGCCGGTCCCGCGCAGGCCGAGCGCGCCCAGCAGGGCCTGCGGCAGGGCGGCGCCGTCGCACAGCGGGGCCAGTTCGGCGAAGCACACTTCCCCGGGTGCGGCGGCGGCCAGTTCGGCCGACAGCCGGGTCTTCCCGACGCCGCCGGGGCCGACCAGGGTGACCAGGCGGGCCGTCCGCAGCAGGCCGGTGATCTCGTCCACGTCCTCGCCGCGGCCCACGAAGGAGGTGAGCTGTGCGGGCGGCGCGGCGGGCGACGGCGGCGCGGCGACGTCGGTGTCCAGCAACTCACGGTGCAGGCAGGCCAGTTCGGGCGAGGGGTCGGCGCCCAGCTCCTCGGCCAGGTGCCGTCGGGTCTGGTCGAAGACGAGCAGGGCCTCGGCCTGACCGCCCTCGGCGGCCAGCGCGCGCATCAGCAGGGACGCGAGCTTCTCCCGCAACGGGTGGCGGCTGACGAGTTCCCGCAGTCCGGGC
This sequence comes from Kitasatospora sp. HUAS MG31, assembly GCF_040571325.1. Taxonomy (GTDB): domain Bacteria; phylum Actinomycetota; class Actinomycetes; order Streptomycetales; family Streptomycetaceae; genus Kitasatospora; species Kitasatospora camelliae. Next base: position 1,292,127 of record NZ_CP159872.1, read on the forward strand.
ACGGCCGTTCGGTGTTCGCCGAGCCGCAGGGCCGCCTCGAAGCCGTCCTCCAGCGCGCCGAGCCGCACCTCCTCCAGCCGGACCGCCGCCGCCCTGACCGACTCCCGGTCGGCGACCTCGGCCAGGGCCGGCCCGCGCCACAGGCCGACCGCCTCCTCCAGCAGCGCGGCGGCCGGCCGCGGGTCGCCGTCGCGCAAAGCGGCCCGTCCCCGCCGGGTGAGCCGCTCGAACCGGCCGGCGTCCACGGCCTCGGCCGGCACCGCGATCCGGTACCCCGCGCCGGTCCGCTCGATCACCGCCGCCGTGCCGAGGGCCGTCCGCAGCCGGGACACCTGGGACTGCAGGGCGTGCGGCGACAACGGCCGGGCCGGGTCGACCTCCTCGGCCAGCAGGTCGGCCGGGACCACCTCGCCGGGACGGGCCAGCAGCAGCGCCAGCAGCGCCCGCCGGGCCGGCCCGCCGAGCGGGACCTCGGAGTCGTCGTCCCGCCACGCCCTGGTCTCGCCGAGGATTCCGAATCGCATACATCTGATGATCCCTCAAACAGGGTCCCACCCGGGACGATCGGAAGGGATCACGCCCGACGGGTCCGCACGCCTCCGGCCGTCGACGATCGGGCACCTCACGCCGGCACGATCGGGCCGAGCCAGGTCCCTCCCGAGACGTCGATCGTCTGGCCGGTCACCCAGCGCCCCCGCGGACCCGCCAGGAAGCCGACGACCTCGGCGACGTCCTCCGGCTCGCCGAGCCGCCCGAGCGCGGTGATCGCCTCCAGCCCGGCCACCACCTCCGGGATCGCGGTGTGACCCGCCGTCATGTCGGTCCGCACCGCGCCGGGTGCCACCGTGTTCACGGTGATCCCGCGCCGGCCCAGCTCGTTCGCCAGCGAGGGCGCCATCGACTCCAGCGCCGCCTTGCTGACGGTGTAGGCGATCTGGGTGGAGACCGCGAACCGGCTGGCCGTCGAGCCGGTGTTGACGATGCGGCCGCCGTCGTTGAGGAGCGGCAGCGCCCGCTGGATGACGAAGAACGGCGTGCTCACGTTGACCGCCCACAGACGCTCGAACTCCGCCGGGGTGACCGCCGCGATCGGGTTGCCGGAGAGGATGCCCGCGTTGTTGACCAGGATGTCCAGGCCCTCGGCGCCGTACGCCGTCAGCCCGGTGGTCAGCCCCTCGAACAGGCGGTCCAGTGCGCCGTCCTCGCCGAACCGGGCCCGGACGGCGAACGCCCGGCCGCCCTCGGCCTCGATCCGCGCCACGGTCTCCTTCGCCGCCTCCTCGTTGCCCCCGTGGTGCACCGCGACCAGGGCCCCCTCGGCGGCCAGCCGCAGCGCAATGGCCCGCCCGATCCCCCGCGAGGCGCCCGTCACCAGTGCGGTCCTGCCGGTCAGTTCACCCATGGCCGTACTCCTCCGTCCCGGCCGGTCCCCCGCGGAACCGGCGATGACCCCAGCCTGCCGACGCCCGCTCACCGGGCACTCACCGCCGGCTCACCGGCCCTGCGAGCGCCGCTACGCCGGACCCACCTCACCGCCCGCCCCGCCGCCCGCCCCGGAGGAGCCCGCGGCCGCCACCCGCGCCGCGACGGCGTCCAGCAGCAGCGCGAGCGCGCGGCCGCCTACGGCGGGGAGCTGCGGGCCGGCCGACGCCCGGGTCGAACGCACCTACGTCGGCGGCGATCTGGTCCACCTCGCCGAGTAGCGCCCTCGGGTCGGCCCGCCCCGCCTCGGACCAGGCTCCAGAACGCCGGTGGCCGGAGCGCCGGTCCGAGGCGGGCCCGCGGGCTACCGGAACATCCGGTCCCCGGCGGTGGCCATGCGGTGGGTGGCGCCGTGCCGGTTCACCCAGTCACGGACCAGGTTGACGGCGTTGGCGCACTGCCAGCCGCGGTCGTACTCGCGCACTCCGGTGAAGGCGCCGTAGCCCGCGATGATGCCGTCCACCCGCGCGTCGCCCAGCAGCTTGTCGACGTACCACGGGTCGTTGTAGGTGGTCGTCCAGGACAGCGTGGCCGCGAGCTGTCCGGCGGCCCGGTCCGCGGCCCCCTTCTTCAGCTCCGCGCAGGTGCTGCGGCCGGCCTCGGTGCAGTTGCCGAAGCCCTTGGAGATGTCGCTGTCGCCGTAGTCCATCACCCGGCGGCCGGTCGGGATCGCCGCGCCGGACCGGTTGAAGGCGTTCCTGGCCTGGTCGCGGGTCCCGGTCGCGGTCATGCCCTCCAGCGGGCCGAGCCGGCCCTCCAGGCTCTTCCAGCCGCGGCCGTTGACGTCCGGGGTGTTGCCGCCGTGGTACTCGTAGAAGCCGTAGAGCACCTGGATCCCGGCGGCCGTCAGCCGCTGCGCCTTGTCCCGGAGTCCGGCGACGCTGCAGCCGCGGTTCTGCTGCTCCCCGCAGTAGTTGGTCGCGACCGCGGCCGCGCCGAACGACGAGGCGTGAAGCATCCGTTCATCCTGATCCATGCCCTCACGCTAGCCACGCCACCGGCCGTCGGCTACCCCGTTGGTCCCCGAACCGCCCGCCGCCCGACAGGGCCCGGCCTCGGCCCTCGGCCGCTCGGGACGGCCGACCACCGTTCGACACAGCGCTGTCGCCGGTCACCGGCCAGGCCGACGACAGTCACCCCCGCTCGCCCCCGCCGGCCCGCGCGTCGCCGGCGCTACCGCCGCGGTCCGAGCCAGTGCTGCAGCTCCAAGGCGACGCCGACCTGCAGTCCGCGCCCGGGGCGCGGTCGGGGCAGCAGCGCGTCGGCGCGGGCGATGCGGTTGAGGACCGTGTTGCGGTGGGTGTACAGCCGGCGCGCGGCCCGGCTGGCGTTGCAGTCCTCCTGGAGGTAGACGCGCAGCGTCCGGGCGAGTTCGGGGGACGCCTCGGCCAGCGCGCCGAGGGTGGAGGCGACGAACTCGCGTGCCTGGTCCTCGTCGTGGGCGGCCAGGGCGACGACCTGGACGTCCTCGTAGGCGGTGAGACGGGGCGGCCGGTGCATCCGGAACATCAGCCGCTGGGCGGTCAGTGCCTGCTGGTGGCTGAGCCGGAAGCCGGTGGGACCGTCACCCGGCATCCCGGTGGCCGCGTGGACGGTGGTGCCCGTGGCGGCGAGGGCCTCGTCGAGGACCCCGGTGTCCGGCTGCCCCGGATCCGCGATCCAGGCCCACAGCACCGAGATCCCCGCGGCGACGGTGAGGGGCCGCCGGGCGCCCGCCGCCTCGGCGATCGCGTCGGCCGCGGACTCCAGCTCGCCCTGCTCGGTCATCCCGGGCGCCTGCCACAGGACCACGGCCAGGTGACGCCGGCTCAGGTCGTAGCCGAGGCGGGTACTGGCGCGTTCCTCGGCGATGGGCGCGCCCTGGAGCAGGAGGTTCACGGTCTCCAGCCGGCGGGCGGGCATGCCGCCGACGAGCTGGTCGCGTTCGTGCTCCACGTGCTTCTGGACGCCGGCCAGGGTGCGGTCCACGAACCGGGACATCGAGCGGGCCGCCAGGTCGAGGGCGGCGGACAGCACCTCCGGCGGGCCCGGCTCGGCGAGCGCGGCGCGCATCCAGTACCGCCACAGCAGGTTGTGCCCGCGCCAGTAGCCCTGGACCAGGTAGCGCTCGTCGACGCCGCGTCGGACCATGTCGCGCGCCACGTCCAGGATCTGCGCCGTCAGGTCCGCGGGAACCGGGTCGCCGGGCCGGAGCCGGTTGGCGCGGACCCAGCGCCCGACGGTGTCCCGGTTGCTCGCGGCGATCTCCTCGGCCATCACCGGGTCGATCGGCGCCTCGGGCGTGTCGGGGGCCAGCTGCTGGCCGATCTCGGCGAGCAGCTCGTCCAGCGTGCCCTGCAGGCGCTCCGCGGTCGCCCGGATGTGGGCCGCCACCTCGGGCGAGGGCGCCGCCCAACCGTGCTTCATGGCCCCAGGCTAGCCCCACGGACGCTGGGCAGGTTGCACAGGCAGCGGCCGCACCCTTGGGCAGATGCCCCTGGCCTGCCGATGGCCGGCGCTCTAGGTTGGGGGCGTCGCAGAGCAGAACCGCAGCTCAGAGCCGTCGGAGCCCGCCGTCCACCGCCTCCCGAGGGCCCGACGGCGAGGACCACCGGTGGCCCGCTGCCCCACCTCCGGACCCAAAGGGAGAGCCAGGCCGTGCAGCGCTCCGTCTACACCGAGGACCACGAGAACTTCCGGGAGATGATCCGGGACTTCATCGCCCACGAGGTCGTGCCCCACTACGACGCCTGGGAGGCCGCCGGCCACGCGCCGCGCGAGTTCTACGAGAAGCTCGGCGCGCTGGGGGTGTTCGGCATCGAGGTCCCGGAGGAGTACGGCGGCTCGGGTGTCGGCGGTTTCAAGTACCAGGCGGTGATCGTCGAGGAGCTGATGCGCGCCGGGGTGTCCTTCGGCGGCTCCGGCGTGCACACCGGTCTGGTGCTGCCGTACCTGCTCGAGTTCGCCGACGAGGAGCAGAAGAAGCGCTGGCTCCCGGACTTCGTCTCCGGGCGGATGATGACCGCCATCGCGATGACCGAGCCCGGCACCGGCTCCGACCTGGCCGGCATCCGCACCACGGCGACCCTGTCCGAGGACGGCACCCACTACGTCCTCAACGGTGCGAAGACCTTCATCACCGGCGGTGTCCTCGCCGACCTGATGCTGGTGGTCTGCCGTACCTCCCCGGCCCCGGCGGAGGACCGCCGCCGCGGCCTGTCCATCCTGTGCGTGGACACCCGGAGCGAGGGCTACGCGGTCGGCCGCAAGCTGGAGAAGATCGGCCTGCGCAGCTCCGACACCGCCGAGCTCTCCTTCACCGACGTCCGCGTGCCGGTGGAGAACCTGCTCGGCGAGGAGGGCAACGCCTTCGCCTACCTCGCCCACAACCTGGTTCCCGAGCGTCTGGGCATCGCCGTGTCCGCCGTGGCGGCGGCCGCGGCCGCGATCGACTTCACGCTCGCCTACACCCGTGACCGCAAGGTCTTCGGGCAGCCGGTCTCGGGGTTCCAGAACACCAAGTTCGTCCTCGCCGAGTGCGCGGCCGAGGTCGCCGCCGCGCAGGCGCTCTCCGACCGGGCCCTGGACCTCATCGAGCAGGGCGATCTCAGCTCCGCGGACGCCGCCGCCGCCAAGCTCTTCTGCACCGAGACGGCGTCCCGGGTGATCGACAAGTGCCTCCAACTGCACGGCGGCTACGGCTACATGCTGGAGTACCCGATCGCCCGCCTCTACACGGACAACCGCGTCTTCCGGATCTACGGCGGCACCAGCGAGGTCATGAAGACCGTCATCGCCAAGTCCATGGGCCTGTGACCGTCCCCGGTCCCGTCCCCCGTCGAGCGAGGAGCCGACCACCCGTGAGGGCCTTCCCCACCCCTGCCGACCTGGTCGCCGCCGTCGGCACCGAGATCGGCCACAGCGACTGGCTCACCGTCGATCAGCAGCGCATCGACCGGTTCGCCGAGTCCACCGGCGACCACCAGTGGATCCACACCGACCCCGCGCGGGCGGCGGACGGCCCGTTCGGGGCCACCATCGCCCACGGCTACCTGACCCTGTCGCTGCTGCCGGTCCTCAGCGAGCGGGTCTACCGCGTCGAGGGCGTCCGGATGGCCGTCAACTACGGCCTGAACAAGGTCCGTTTCGTCCATCCGGTGCGGGTCGGATCCCGGGTGCGGGCCCGGGTCGCCGTCGCGGCGGCCGAGGAGGTGCCCGGCGGCTGGCAGATCACCTCCCGGGTCACCGTCGAGATCGACGGCGCGGACAAGCCCGCCTGCGTCGCCGAGGCCGTCGCCCGCCTCTACCTCTGATCCCACCCGTCAAGATCCCCTCCCCCACCACCCCGTACGAGGAGCCCCTGTGAGTGAGCGTTCCCAGCGCGTCGCCGTCGTCACCGGTGCCGCCCGCGGCATCGGTGCCGCCACCGCCCTGCGTCTGGCCCGCGACGGCTTCGCCGTCGCCGTCTGCGACCTGGAGGAGGCGGCCTGTGCCGACACCGTCGCCGCCGTCGAGGAGACGGGCGGCCGGGCGCTCGCCGTCGGCGTGGACGTCGCCGACGCGGAGCGGGTCGAATCCGCCGTCTCCCGGATCGCCGACGAGCTGGGCGCGCCGGTCGTCCTGGTCAACAACGCCGGGATCACCCGCGACAACCTGCTGTTCAAGCTGACCGAGGCGGACTGGGACGCGGTCCTCGGAGTCCACCTGCGCGGGGCGTTCCTGATGAGCCGTGCGGTGCAGCGGCACATGTCCGCCGCGGGCTGGGGCCGGATCGTCAACCTGTCCTCCACGTCCGCGCTGGGCAACCGCGGCCAGGCGAACTACTCGGCCGCCAAGGCCGGCATCCAGGGCTTCACCAAGACCCTGGCGATCGAGCTGGGCAGGTTCGGCATCACCGTCAACGCGGTCGCCCCGGGCTTCATCGCCACCGACATGACCGCCGCCACCGCCGCGCGGATCGGCATGCCCTTCGAGGACTTCCAGAAGTTCGCCGCCGAGCAGATCCCGGTACGCCGGGTCGGCCGCCCCGAGGACGTCGCCGGCACGGTCTCCTTCCTGGCGGGCGAGGATGCCGGGTTCGTCTCCGGCCAGGTGGTCTACGTCGCCGGCGGCCCCCAGGGCTGAGCGCTGGACGCGGGCACGGCGGGTGGGGTGATGCTGGACAGGGATCGGACGCGGGCCGCAATGGTTGACATCCTCAACCATTGCGACCTACCGTCGATCGCGTTACTTGAGGTTCTCAACCATCGATGACCTCAATTCCTTCTGGAGCATCGCCATGACCGCCGCCCTCTTCGTCGTCACCGGCGCCACCCACTGGACCCTCGCCGACGGCACCACCCACCCGACCGGCTACTGGGCCGAGGAGCTCGCCGAGCCGCACCGCGTCTTCCGCGAGGCCGGCTACGAGATCACCATCGCCACCCCCGGCGGCGTCCCGGCCCCCGTCGACCTGGGCAGCCTGACCGCCGCCGCCAACGGCGGGCAGGAGCGGGCCGAGGCGATCGGCGCGTACCTCGACTCCCTCCTGGCCTCGCTCACCAGCCCCGCCAGGCTGGAGGACGTCGACCCGGACGCCTACGACCTGGTCTTCTACCCCGGCGGCCACGGCCCCATGGAGGACCTCGCGGTGGACGAGGCCTCCGGCCGGATCCTCACCCGCACCCTCGACGCGGGCCGGCCGCTCGGCGTGGTCTGCCACGCACCCGCCGCACTCCTCGCCGCACGCCGCGAGGACGGCAGCTGGCCCTTCGCCGGGTACCGCATGACCGCGTTCACCAACGCGGAGGAGACCGCGGTCGGCCTCGCCGACGCCGCCGCCTGGCTGGTCCAGGACCGCCTGGTCGAGCTCGGCGCCGAGTTCGTCGAGGCCGCCCCGTTCACCCCGCACACCGTGGTCGACCGCACCCTGTACACCGGCCAGAACCCGGCCTCCTCCGCGGCGCTGGCCCACCGGCTGGTCGAGGCCCTCGCCGACGCCACCGACGCCGCTCCCGCCACCGCCGCCACCCCGGGTGCCGACGCCGATGCCGTCGTGCGGCGGCTGCGCGCCACGTTCCACTCCGGCCGCACCAAGCCGCTCGGCTGGCGCCTCGACCAGCTCCGGGCCCTGCGCTCGCTGCTCACCGAGCAGTCCGAGACGTTCCTGGCCGCCCTCAACGCCGACCTGGGCAAGGGCGCCGCCGAGGCCCACCGCACCGAGATCGCCTTCACCGTCAACGAGCTCGATCACACGGTGGAGCACCTGGAGGAGTGGCTGCGGCCGAAGCCGGCCGCCGTTCCCGACGCCTTCCTGCCGGCCGAGGCCCGGGTGGTCCGCGACCCGCTCGGCGTGGTGCTGATCATCGCTCCGTGGAACTACCCGCTCCAGCTGGCCCTGGCACCGCTGGTGGGCGCCCTGGCGGCCGGCAACACCGCCGTGGTCAAGCCCAGCGAGCTGGCCCCCGCCACCTCGGCGGCCATCGCCCGGCTGCTCCCCCGCTACCTCGACCCGGAGGCGGTGGCCGTGGTCGAGGGCGCCGTCCCGGAGACCACCGCGCTGCTGGAACAGCGCTTCGACCACATCTTCTACACCGGCAACGGCGCGGTCGGCCGGATCGTCATGGCGGCCGCCGCCGAGCACCTCACCCCCGTCACCCTCGAACTCGGCGGCAAGAGCCCCGTCGTGGTCGAACCCGGCGTCGACCTGGCCGTGACGGCGCAGCGGATCGCCCGGGGCAAGTTCCTCAACGCCGGCCAGACCTGCGTCGCCCCCGACTACGTCCTGGCCGTGGGCGACACCGCCGCGGCGCTGGAGGCCGAACTGGCCGCCGCCGTCCACGCGGCCTACGGCGACGACCCGGCCGGCGACCCCGAGTACGGGCGGATCGTCAACGAGCGCCACTTCGACCGGCTCACCGCGCTGCTCTCCGAGGGGCGGGTCGTCACCGGCGGCGGTCACGACCGCAGCACCCGCTACGTCGCGCCCACCGTCCTCGCCGACGTCCCGCCCACGGCTCCCGTGATGCGGGAGGAGATCTTCGGACCGATCCTGCCGGTCGTCCCCGTGCCCGACCTCGACGCGGCGATCGCCTTCGTCAACGAGCGCGCCAAGCCGCTCGCGCTGTACGCCTTCACCGGCTCCGAGCGCACCAAGCAGCGGCTGGCCGAGGAGACCTCCTCCGGCGCCCTGGTCTTCGGCCTGCCCGTGTCGCACCTGGCGGTCCCCGAGCTGCCGTTCGGCGGTGTCGGGGAGAGCGGCATGGGCCGCTACCACGGCGAGTACTCCCTCGACACGTTCAGCCACACCAAGGCGATCCTCGACAAGCCGCTCGGCTGAGGCCGCGGCGGCGACCCGCGACACCGTCCGAACCGTCCACGTCCGCACCGTCCACCGTCCGACCCCTCCACCGTCCGAGAGGCACCCCACCGATGAGCACCCCCGACCGCCCCGCCCCCTCCCCGGTCGACCACCGCGCCGCCGTCGCGACCGAGACCGCCCGGTTCGTGGCGGCGGTCAAGGGCGCCGACCCGGCGACCCCGGTCCCCAGCTGCCCGGGCTGGACCCTGGCCGACCTGATCCGGCACGCCGGCAGCGTGCAGCGCTGGTTCTCCGTCCTGCTGCGCGGGCGCATCCAGGAGCCCCCGCGCAGCCGCGACGTCGACCTGCGGCTGCCGGTGGGCGAGGACGGCTGGGCCGACTGGCTGGCCGACGGCGCGACCGAGGCGGCGGGCGCGTTCGCGGCCACCGACCCCGACACCCCGATGTGGGCCTGGGGAGCCGACCACCACGCCCGGTTCTGGGCGCGCCGGATGCTGTTCGAGACCCTGGTTCACCGGGTCGACGCCGAGCTGGCGCTGGGGATCCGGCCCCGGATCGACCGTGCGCTCGCGGCGGACGGCGTGGACGAGTTCCTGGTGAACCTGCCGTTCGCCGGCCTCTTCGCCCCCAAGGTGGCCGACCTGCGCGGCGACGGCGAGACCATCCGGTTCCGGTCCACCGACGGGGACGGCGACTGGCTGATCCGCCTGCGGCCCGACGGCTTCGGGCTCGACCCGGCGGGCGGAGGGGTGGACGCCGATGCGACCGTCCGGGGAGCCGCGGCCGATCTGCTGCTGCTCGTCTACGGCCGCCTCCCCCTCGACGCCGAGGCCCTCGACCACACGGGAGACCGCGAGCTGCTGGCCCGCTGGTTCGCTAACTCCGCGTTCTGAACACGACCGCGCCGAACCCGACCGCGGCGAACCCGACCGCGCGCCCCCGGCGCCGGTCGGCCGTTCAGAACAGCCCGGCGCCCCATCCCCCGCGCCATTCGTTGGCGAGCATCGCGTAGACGAGGGTGTCCCGCCACGTGCCGTCGGAGCGCCGGGCATGGCGGCGCAGCGGGCCCTCGCGGACGGCGCCGAGGCCCGACAGGGCGAGCTGGGCGCGGATGTCGAGGTGGTCGATCTGCCACTGGACCCGGCCGAAGGCCAGGTGCTCGAAGGCGTGGCGGAGCAGCAGGAGCTGGGTCTCGGCCGTCACCGGGGTGTCCCAGGTGGATCGCGCGGCCCAGTGCCAGCCGATGTCCAGGCGCTCGTCGGCGACCGCGACGTCCGTGTACGCGACCCATCCGGCGGCGCGCTCGGTGCCGGCCGGGATGATCGCGAACATCACCGCCCCGCCCGCGGCCTGCTGGGCCAGCCGCTGTTCGACCAGCATGGTCATCTCGCCGAGGGTGTAGGGCGTGACGACGGGAAGCCACTGCCAGAGGCCGTCGTCGCAGCTTCCGGCGAGGTGCAGGTCCGGTACGTGCGCCGCGGTCAGGGGTTCCAGCCGGGTGTACCGGCCGTGGAGGACGACGGGCGCTGGGGGCCGTGGTGCCATGCCGAGCAGGCTAACCCCCGACCGCGATTCTTCCCAGGGGTCGGCCGGGCTCCGGCTCGTTCGCCGGGACGCCGGGACGCCGGTCGGCGCAGGCGTCCTGCCGGGCGGCCGCAGGAGCGGGTCCGGTGACACGGTGTGAGCCCGTCGGGAGGCCGAGCCCCGGTTGACAGAAGGTTCGCTCACGAAGCTACGTTGGGTTCCAGGTCTGTCACCTGTCGTGACACATCCCTGCCTGTCACCCCATCGCGAGGAGCCCGAGCGTGACCGCGACCCCCACCCCTCCCACCCCCGAACCGCCGAACCCCGTCGTCGAAGGCACCGCCGGCGACCGCGCCCGCTGGCAGACCTGTCGGCAGCTGGCGCGCGAGCTGCTGCTGGTCGGTCCGGACGACGAGGACCTGAAGCTGCGCTACCTCGACGTCCTGATCAAGGACGGCATCCCGGCGACGGACGAGCCCAAGGACGTGCTGATCGTCGGCGCGGGCATCGCGGGCCTGGTCGCCGGGAAGCTGCTCAAGGACGCCGGACACAACGTCACCATTCTGGAGGCCAACGCCAGCCGGGTGGGCGGGCGGATCAAGACCTTCCGTACCGCCGAGGACGCGACCGACGGGCCGTTCCACGATCCGCTGCAGTACGCGGAGGCCGGCGCCATGCGGCTGCCGAGCTTCCACCCGCTCACCCTCGCCCTGGTCGACCGCCTCGGTCTGGACCGGCAGCTGTTCTTCAACGTCGACGTCGATCCGGACACCGGCAACCAGAACGCGCCCGTCCCGCCGGTGGTCTACGAGTCCTTCGAGCCCGGCAAGGTCTGGAAGTACGGCGCGGACAGCCCCGACTTCCGCGAGCCGGCCAAGCGCTTCAACTCCTGGATCCGCACCAACCGGCTCCAGGCCCGCCGCAAGGACTACGCCGCCGACCCGAGCTGCGTCAACGAGGCCTTCCACCTCACCGGCGACGAGGTGCGGATCACCGCCGCCGACATGGTCAACCAGGCCCTGGAGCCGGTCCGCGACTACTACTCGGTGATCCGGGACGGCAAGCGGGTGAACAAGCCGTTCGCCGAGTGGCTGGACGGCTGGGCCCGGGTGATCCGCGACTTCGACGGCTACTCGATGGGCCGCTTCCTGCGCGAGTACGCGGGCTTCAGCGACGAGGCCATCGAGGCGATCGGCACGATCGAGAACATGACCTCGCGGCTGCACCTGGCCTTCTTCCACACCTTCCTGGGCCGCAGCGACATCAACCCCGGCGCCACCTACTGGGAGATCGCGGGCGGCAGCTGGCGGCTGCCCGCCGAACTCGCCGACGAGCTCCGGAAGGAGCTCGTGATGGGCGAGCGGATGATCCGGATGGAGTACTGGGACCCGCGCCGCGACGGCGGGGGTGCGCGGAACGTCGGCCCGATCGGGCCGCAGGTCGCCGTCGAGACCGTCCCCGAGGACGACCCGCAAGCCGAACCCACCGTCTGGAAGGGCGACTTCGCGATCGTCACGGTCCCGTTCTCCGCCCTGCGGTTCGTCCAGGTGACACCGCCGTTCTCCTACAAGAAGCGTCGGGCGATCATCGAGACCCACTACGACCAGGCCACCAAGGTGCTGCTGGAGTTCTCCCGCCGGTGGTGGGAGTTCACCGAGGCGGACTGGAAGGCCGAACTCGATTCCATCGCACCCGGCCTGTACGAGTACTACCAGCGGGCGGGCGAGGACGACGCCGAGGCGGCCGTCGCCGCCGCCCACAATGGCCACCGGCCCCCGCGCGACCTGCCGGACGTGCTGCTCGGCGCCCACACGAGCGTGGACGAGAGCCGGATCAGCCGGGGCCAGCGGGAGGTGTACCAGCACACCCCGCTGCTGCGGGCGAGCGTGCGCCCCGCCACCGACTGCTTCGGCGGCGGCTCGACCACGGACAACCCGAACCGCTTCATGTACTACCCCTCCCACCCGGTGCCCGGCGCCGAGGGCGGTGGCGTGGTGCTGGCCAGCTACAGCTGGTCGGACGACGCGGTGCGCTGGGACTCCATGGAGGACGACGAGCGGTACGTGTACGCGCTGCGCAACCTCCAGTCGGTGCACGGCCGGCGGATCGAGGTGTTCTACACCGGCTACGGCAAGACCCAGAGCTGGCTGCGCGACCCGTACGCCTTCGGGGAGGCGGCGGTGTACACCCCGCACCAGATGACCAGCTTCCACCTCGACGTGGTCAAGCCGGAGGGCCCGGTGCACTTCGCCGGCGAGCACGTCTCGCTCAAGCACGCCTGGATCGAGGGCGCGGTGGAGACCGCCGTCCGGGCGGCCATCGCCGTGCACGAGGCGCCTGCGCCGCCGGCCCCGGCCCACCCCGAGACCCGGCCCGAGGTGCAGCTCCGCCGGGATAGCCGGCAGGAGGCGGTGCGCAGATGAGCGGCGACGACGAGTGGACGGTGGCCCGCTACCTGGCCACCCGGCTGGAGCAGGTGGGCATCCGGTACCTGTTCGGGGTACCGGGGGACTTCCTCGGCCCGTTCCTGACGATCATGCAGGCGACCACCGGGGTGCGCTGGATCGGCACCCCGACGGAGATGGGCGGCGGCTACGCCGCGGACGCCTACGCCAGGGTGCGGGCCGCCGACGTCGCTCCGGGCGGGCGCGAGGCGGGCGTCGGAGCCGTCGCGGTGACCTACGGCGTGGGCGCGTTCAGCCTGCTCAACAGCGTCGGCGGCGCGTACGTCGAGGACGTGCCGCTGATCGCGATCAACGCGGCGCCGTCCTACGAGCAGTGGCTCAACCAGCAGGCGGTCGGCCTGCTCACCTCGCACATGAGCCCGCGCCGGGAGAGCAACCTGGACGTCTACCGGCAGGTCACGGTGGACGCGCAGGTGCTCTCCAACCCCGGGCTCGCGCCCTCGCAGATCGACGGCGCGATCACCGCGTGCCTGACCGAACGCAAGCCCGTCTACCTGGAGGTGATGGAGGACCTCTGGCACGCGCCGTGCGCGCCTCCGAAGGGCGAACTCCGCGCCCACGAACGCCCGTTCACCCAGCGGAACCAGCAGATGCTGGACAAGGCCGTCGCGGCGGCGGTGGAGCTGATCAGGACGTTCGGCACCCCCATCGTCTGGGCCGGCGAGGAGTTGGTCCGGTACCGGCTGGAGGACGAACTGCTGGAGTTCGTGCAGGCCACCCGGATGCAGTTCTGCACCACGGTCGGCGCGAAGTCCGTGGTGTCCGAGCGGCACCCGCTGTTCGCCGGCGTCTACAACGGGAAGGCGAGCCTGCCGGAGATCCGGAGGACCTTCAAGAACGCGGGGTGCCGGATCGGCCTGGGGACCTGGTCCACGTCCAAGAACCTCGGCGGCGACCAGGCCATCGGCGACGACTGGATCGTGGCGGCCCGGGACGGCGTCAGCGTCGGCGCCCGGTACTTCCCCGAGGTCCAACTCGGCCGGTTCATCCCGGCGTTGCGCACCGCGCTGGCGGGACAGACCTTCCCCGACGACCACTTCGCGCTGGCGCACGCGGCGGGCCTGGACGTCCCGGCCAGCAGGGCCGAGTTCCTGGACTCGCTGAGCGGCGACCGGTACCCCGAGGAGCTGACCTACGACAGCTTCTTCCAGCACGTCAACTCCTTCCTGGAGGAGCGGGCCACCGGCGGCGACCCCGACGCCCCTTCGCCGTTCACGGTGGTCTCGGACGCGGCGTTCGCGCTGCTCGGCTCGATGAACCTGCGGATCACCGAGCGGGCCGGCTTCCTGGCGCAGAACAGCTGGCTGTCCATCGGCTACTCCGTCGGCGCGGCCACCGGCGTCGCCCTGGGCCGGCAGGAGCCGATGAAGCGCCCGCTCGTCTTCGTCGGGGACGGCTCGTTCCAGGAGATCTGCCAGGAGCTGTCCACCCAGGTGCGCCACCACCTGCGGCCGGTGGTCTTCGTCCTGGACAACGAGGGCTTCTACGGCATCGAGCAGATGCTGGTCAGCCCCTGCTACTACCGGGAGAGGCCGTCCGACGGGGCCGACTTCTACAACGTGCTGCACCCGTGGCGGTACGAGAAGCTGGCCGAGGTGTTCGGCACGGAGAAGGACCGGATGCACGGGTTCGAACTCGCCACCCACGCCGAGCTCGACGCCCTCCTGCGGGACATCGCCGATCCCGGCAACGACATCAACCACGCGCCGATCCTGGCCCGCGTCCGGCTCAGCCGGCACGACTACCCGAGGGCGCTCCAGTACAAGATCGACGAGAACTGCCCGTAGCCGCGCACGCCCACCGGCCCCCGTCGAGGACGGGGGCCGGTGCCATGCCGGACGGCGCCGGTCCGTCAGGCGCGACGGCGCAGGCGGGGGATCCGGTCGAAGACGGCGGCGAGTCTGGCCGCCTGGTCGAAGAGCTGGGCCGGCCGTGAGCGGTCGCCGTCCAGGTGCGTCAGCGTCTCCATCCCGAGGTAGAACGCGACGGCGGCGCTCGCCACCACCGGGACCTCGACCAGGGAGGCCAGCGGCTTGCCGCGCAGCAGCGTGGTCAGCACCTCCTCGGCCAGCTCCTCCCAGCGCCGCGTCTCCAGCAGCAGCCGTTCGGCCACCCTGGAGTCGGGACGGGCGCCCGCGTAGATCTCCTGGACGGCGGCGATGTGCCCGGACTCGGTGTCCTCGTCGTACAGCTCACGGAGCAGCTCGACCACGCGCGCGCCCCGGTCCACCCCGGACAGCTCGGAGCGGTACCGGCGGGCCCGGGCCTCGCAGGTGTGGATCAGCGTGGCCACCACCAGGTCGTCCAGGTCGGCGAAGTGGTAGTAGATGACGCCGGGCGCGAAGCCGCCGCACTGGGCGATCGCCCGGGCGGTGGTGCCGCCGTAGCCGTTGCGGACCAGGCTGGCGAGGGTGGCGTCCAGGATCCGGTTCCGGGTCTCGGCGCCCCGGCCGTCGGCGCCGCGGGCCTCAGACAACGCGCACCGGCCGGACGCCGTTGGCCGCGAGGTACGGGTCCAGCCGGCGTGCCAGCTCCGGCAGGTGGTGGCTGGGCACCTGGGGGTAGAGGTGGTGCTCCAGGTGGTAGGTGAGCTCCAGGAAGAGCGCCGGGACCACCCGGCCCCGCAGCGTCCTGGTCCGGGTCAGCGGCGTGTCACCGTAGTCGTGGTGCGGCAGGTACACCGTCAACAGCGGGTACACCCAGCTTCCTACGATCATCATCACCGCGTACGTCAACACCCCAGGAGCATAAGGCCAGAGCAGTGTCCCGCCCACCACTGCGGTGACCGGTGCGGCCGCCTCGGCCAGCAGCCAGCCGCGGTCCTTGCCGCGTCGGAAGGACCACCACCACAGGCGGACCAGGAAGACCGGGCCGTGCAGCAGCGCGCCGAGGAAGGACAGGTCGGCGGGATGGCCCTCGGGGTCGTCGGGGTGCGGGAAGTACCGGTGGTGCTGGGTGTGGGTGGCCCGGTAGGCGTGACCGCTCTCCAGCAGCACCAGGCCGGTGGCGAACAGCGCCCACTCGGTGGCCCGTTGGGACAGGCCGATGGTGCGGTGCACCACGTCGTGGGTGACGTTGACGACGGCGACGAAGACCAGGAAGGCGACCAGCGGGGTGAGCCACCACCAGCCCGCCCAGGCCACGCCCGCGAAGCACAGCACCCCGGCGAACGGACGGGCCAGCGCCACCGCCCGGCGGCGGCGCGAGGTGACCAGCAGATCGGTGCCGAGTTCGGCCAGGGTCGGTGCGGTCACCTGCGGTGTCCCTTCTCGCGGAGGACGCCCTCGGCGACGATCCGGCTGCCCAGCACGCAGGCCACCGTGCCCAGTCCGGGCCAGGTCGAGTCGCCGACCAGCCACAGCCCGGGGCCGCCGAGGTCGTGCGGGACGGCGAACTGGTTGGTGTTGCGCAGCCGCTGGCGCGGTCCGCCGACCGCCCCGCCCGGGCGGAACCCGAACCGCTGGTAGCTGCGCGGCGTGCCGGTCTGCGCGAACACCGCCCGGCGGCCCAACTCCGGGTAGGCGCGCCGGGCGTGGCCGATCAGCCGCTCGCCGATCTCCTTCTTGCGCAGGGCGTACTCGCCCTCGTCGAGCCCGGTCCAGGCGGCCAGCTCGGTGTGGGTGGAGATCATCACGGCCCGGTGGCCGGGCGGGGCGCTGACCTCGTCCCCCGGCGCGGAGACGGAGACGAACATGTTGTTCCCGTCCCCCAGCGGCACGTCGTACGACTGCAGCAGCTGGTGGTGGGTGAGGTCCTGCCCGGCCACCTCCTCCTCGGGCACTCCGAGGAAGACCACGCAGGCGCCGCCCAGCGCCTCCTCGTCGCGTGCCAGGTACGGCCGCAGCCGGCCGGCGACCGGGAGCGCGGCGCAGAGCCGGGCCGTGGTGGCGGCCGGGACCGCGCAGACCAGGCGACCCGCGGTGACCGCGCCCCGCCGTGTCTCCAGCCGGTACTCCCCCGGGCCGCCGGTCACCCGGGACACCTCGCAGCCCACCCGGAGCGAGCCGCCGAGCGCCCGGTAGTGGGCCACCAGCACCCGCCAGAAGCCGTGCATGCCGCCGAGGTGCCGGCTCAGCCCGGCGCCCCGGATGGTCACGCCGAGTGCCGCGTTGATCAGCGGCGCCTCGTCGATCCCGGCGTGCACGGTGTCCTCGACCAGCATGCCCAGCAGCCCGACCAGCGGCGCGTCGGCCCGTAGGCCGTGGCTGCGCAGGGCGTCCCCGAGCGTCCGGTTGAGGTGACGGGCGAGCGGCAGGCCCGCGAGACCGACCGCGCGCAGGTCCCGCAGCGCGGTGGCGGGTCCGCGCACCGGCAGCCGGACGCCGGCCCGGCTGGCCCGCCAGAAGGTGTCCGCCAGGCGGTCCAGCAGCGCCCAGAAGCGCCGGTGCCGCTCGGTGTCGCCGAGCATCCGCAGCCGTTCGGCGTGCCAGGCGGCCGGGTCGCGGTGCAGCACCACCTCGCGGTCGGGCAGGAAGGCCCGGTAGCCCGGCAGCGTCTGCGCCTCCAACGGGCCGATGCCGACGCTCTCCAGCAGTTCGGCCCCGACCCCGCCGGGCTCGAAGTCGACCAGGGTGGTCGCCCCGACGTCGAAGGAGAAGCCCCGCTTGCGGTAGTACCCGGCGCAGCCGCCGGCGTGGCCGTGCGCCTCCAGCACCACCGTGGACAGGCCGGCGGCCTGGAGCCGGAGCGCGGTCGCCATGCCCGCCATGCCGCCGCCGATCACCGCCACATCGGCACGGGACTCGATCTGAACGTTCGTTCTGAACATGCGTTCAGCATGCGGCCGTGTCTGAGTACGCGTCAATACCCGGCGATGTCATCGCAGTTCAGAGCACCCGCGGACCGGTGGACGGCGCCCGGCCTGACTGGTGGCGGGGTCGAGCGGCGCCGCGCGACGGGTCAGCGCGACGCCGCCGGGACGGTCACCGGCGACGACCCGCCGGGCACCAGCAGGTGCGGAGTCCCGCTGCCGTCCGCCGGCACGCTCCAGACGTCGGTGCCCTTCCCGTCCCGGGCCGGCAGCGCGTACCCGAGCGTCTCCCCAAGCCAGGACGCCTGGTCGTCCACGCTGCGCGACTCGGCCACCGGGTGCTCCTGCAGTCCCGCCAGGTCCAGGACGTGGAGCCGCCAGGGCGCCGCCGGGTCGGCCGAGACCTTCTTCTTGAAGGCGATCCTGGTGCCGTCCGGCGAGAGTGAGGGGCACTCCACGTTCTCCCGCAGGGTGCGGGCCGACCAGGCCCGGAGGTCGCCCTCGACCAGGTGGGTCCGGCCGCCGGTCGAGACGGTGGCGTAGAAGCGGTTGTCGTCGGAGGCGAAGGTGATGCCCCAGTAGTTGACGTCGGCGGCGTGGTGGCGGGCACCGTCGACGGTCAGCGGGATGGACTCGACCGACTTGACCAGGTAGCCGGTGCGCAGGTCGAGGATCGACGTCCGGGTGGAGAAGGTCCCCGCCGCGTAGGAGTCCCCCACGGCGAAGGTGGTCCAGGCGAGCAGCCGCCCGGAGGCCGACACCCGGGCCCGGTTCGGGATCCCGGGCACCGTCACCGCCTGGAGCTCGGTGAACCGCCGGTCGTACACCACCGCCCGGGTCCGGGCCGGGGTGCCGGGCAGCGCCAGCAGGCACAGCGCCCGGTCTCCCCCGGTGTGGAAGCGGGCGCAGGACGGCCCGTCCGCCGGCCCCGGGCTGCGGGCGACCCGTCCGGTGGCGGCGTCCCGGTAGTAGAGCCCGGGCTCGTCCAGGGTGAACGAGTTCTCCGCGGCGGCGAGCGGCTGCCCGCCGCCGCGCTGCCGGGCGTGCAGCACGTACCCGAGCGAACCGCCCAGCAGCACCAGGGCGGCCACGATCACCACCACGGAACGCGCCTTCACGAGCTCTCCCTTCCCGGCAGGATCCGCCAGGCGGCGACGAGGGCGGCGGCCAGCCCGAGCGCGGCCACCGCCAGGGCCGGGCGCGGCCCCCACCAGGTCCAGGCGGCACCGAAGCCGGCCGCGCCGACCAGCCGGGCCAGCGCCTGGCCGGTCTGCAGCACCGCGAGCCCGCCCGCTCGGCCGTCGGGCGGCAGCACCGGCCCGGCCAGGGCCATCAGCACGCCGTCGGTGGCGGCGTAGAAGACGGCGAGGAGCACCAGGACGAGGACGGCGGCCGGCCATCCGGGCGGGGCCATCAGGGTGAGGTAGGCGGTGAGCAGCGCGACGTGCCCGCAGAGGAACGGGAGGCGCCGCCCGGTCCGGTCCGCGATCCGGCCCGCCGGTACGGCCAGCAGCAGGTAGCCGGCGGCGGCGCCGAGCGGCAGCAGCGGGAAGAGCAGGGGCGGCAGGTCCAGGCCGCGTTGGAGCAGGAGGTAGAGGAAGGAATCGCCGATCGTCACCGCCCCCAGGAGCGCGGCGGCCGTGACGACCCGGCGGAACACCGGATCGCCGAGGGCCCTGCTCCTGTTCCTGCTGCGTCCGGTGGGCCCCGATCCGGCGGCCGCCCCCGCCACGCCGGCCCCGGCCCCCGCCGCGCCGGCCCCCGCCCCCGCCCTCGCTCCCGCCGGGACGAACAGGAACAGCACCAGCACGCCGAACAGCCCCGTGGCGAAGCTGACCGCGAAGACCGCGTCGTACGCGTCCGCCGTCGCCCACAGCACCGCGAACGCGACCACGGGACCGAGCAGCGCCCCGGTGGTGTCCATCGCCCGGTGGACGCCGAACGCCCGGCCGAGCGCCTCCGGCGGTGCGCTGAGCGAGATCAGCGCGTCCCGCGGCGCGGTCCGCACGCCCTTGCCGAGCCGGTCGGCGGCCAGCGCGGCGGCGATCCCGCCGGCGGCCCCGCCGGCCAGCAGCAGCCCGAGCCGTGAGAGCGCCGAGAGCAGGTAGCCGGCTCCGGCGATCGTCCGGTGCCGGCCTCCGCCGTGGTCGGCGAGCCGGCCGCCGAGCAGCCGGACCAGCGCCGTGGCACCGTTGAACAGCCCGTCGAGGAAACCGAATTGCAGGGGCGAGAGGCCGAGCCCCAGCACCAGGTAGAGCGGCAGCACGGCCGTGACCATCTCCGAGGAGACGTCGGTGACCAGGCTGACCGCGCCGAGGGCGATGACCGTGCCGGGGACGCGCCGCCTTGTCCCGGCGGGGCGGGACGGCGCGTCCGTACGGCGGCCGGTGGTGGCCAGGTACATCATCAGTGGCAGCTGTACTTGGGGCTGGTGTCCTTGACCTGGCCGTCCGTGCCGACGTAGGTCCAGCCGTAGCCGGAGTCGGTGAACTCCAGCTTCAGCACGCCGTAGTCGCCGCTGATCCGCTTCTGGCTGTTCGGCTGGACCTGCTCGATCGGGTAGGGCTCGGCGCCGCCCATCCCGCCGACGATCTCGACGATGCCGTCGGCGGTGGCCTTCCCGTCCGGGTCCTGCGGGGCGAACCGCTCGTAGTGGTGGTCGTGCCCGTTCAGCACAAGGTCGGCCCTGGCGCCGTAGAGGATCTTCCACACCGGCCGGGAGACCGGGTCGTTGCCGTGCCCGCCCGAGGAGTACAGCGGGTGGTGCCAGTAGGCGGCGACGCACTTCCTCGTGTTGGCCGCCAGGTCGGCCTTGAGCCAGTCGATCTGGGCGCTCTGGTCGAAGGCGTTGGAGTCCAGCGCGACGAAGTGCCAGTTGCCCTCGTCGAAGCTGTACCAGCTCTTGCCCTGCGGGAAGGCGATGCTGCCGAAGTACGCCTTGTAGCCGGCGAGCGACCCGGCCGGGTCGTAGGTCTCGTGGTTGCCCGGCACCGGGTGGGTCTTCGCCTTGAACGCCCCCCAGCTCTTGTCGTAGTAGTTCCGGAAGTCCGCCAGCCGGGCGTCGTCGTACTGGTTGTCACCCATCGTCAGGTAGAACCTCGGGTTGATCCGCTGGGCCAGCGCGGCGGTCTTCGGATGGGCGCAGCCGCTGTCCGAGGCGGTGCACTGCGCGGCGATGTCACCCGCGGCCACCACGGTGAACGTCCCGCCCGGCGTGGTGGTCCCGGTCGGCGACGGGCTGCCGTCGGGCACCCCGTACACCTGCATCTCGAACAGCGAGTACCCGTAGGACGTCCCGCGCGCCGTCCCGTACATCCGGACGTAGCGGCCCTTGGCGCCCAGCGCCGGCCAGTCGTCCGTCCCGCCGTTCCCGGCCTTCTCCTCCGCCACCGCCGTCCAGGTCGCCCCGTCCGCCGACACCTCCAGCCGGTACGCCTTCGCGTAGGCGGCCTCCCAGTTCAGCTTCACCCGCGAGACGGCGGCGTTCCCTCCGAGGTCCACCCGCAGCCACTGCGGGTCCTCCCCCTCCGCACTCGCCCACCGCGTGGAGGTGCTGCCGTCGAACGCCTTCCCCGCCGCGTACGACGGCCCCTCGGTGGAGGAGGCCGTCGCGGCCTTCCCCTGCGAGATCAGCGGATCGCCCGCCGCCCCCGCCCGCTCGGACCAGCCGAGCAACAGGCCGCCGAGCAACGCGAGCACGGCGGCGACGACTCCGACACGAACAGGCCTTGCCGAGACACCCAAACGCATCCCTGACTCCATGACCTCGAGAAACGGCGAGAGCTGGACTCCGGTCCCCACCACACGAACGCACCGGCAAGCGGCGACCGGGTCACCGCAGCGGCCGGGTCAGAGCTCTCGCTGAGCGCGTCACGCCCCTGGGGCACGGGCGCCGCGCCAAGCCGCCAGCCGACAGCGTAATAGAAAGGAAAGTTACCTATCAATAGTGCGGCGGCGCCGCCCCATCGGCCCGAGCGCCCTACGGGGAGGCCGGATTGACGATCCGTCACCCTTCCCCGCGATGGCCGGCGCGGTCGTCAGCCGAGCGTCGGATCCACCCACGGCGGCCGGCCTTGGCCCCGCGCCGATACGATCACCACGTGATCAGAACAGGACGGTTGTCGACGACCCATGAGGCGGCGATCCGGCGATGGCTGCCGATCGGGCTGCGGACGGCCGCGTTCCTGCTGGTGCCGTGGATCGTGGTGCTGGCCCTGTCGGTCCGCCGCTTCGGCGCCCGCAACCTCGCCAACTCCTGGGTCTGGCTGGACGTCATCGAGGTGGCGGCCCTGCTGCTGCTCGCCGCACTGGTGCGCCGCCGCCACCGGGCCACCAGCCCCCTGGCCGCCGCCACCGCCGTCCTACTGGCGATGGACGCCTACTTCGACATCTGGTCCGCACACCGCGGTCAGGACTACCTGCTCGCCCAGGTCCTCGCCTACTGCGCCGAGTTGCCCGCTGCGACGGCCCTCGCCCTCCTCTCCTCCTACTCGCTCCGCTGGGCGGCCCCGGGACCGGCCGCGCCGTAGAACGGCGGCCGGCCGGACGCCTCCGCACACCGCCCGCCTCGCGCCGGGGGCGACGGCCGGACAGCCGGTCACCGACCGTGTCCGACCGGACGCCGCTCATGGGCTGCGATGGTGCCCGTGGACCGACGGGGGCAGGCTGAGAGGTGCACCGCGCGACGGACGGCCGACCGGACCCGTAGCCGTACGGGCCGCGTCTGCCGCACGCAACGCCGCGCACCGAGTCCTCGGAGGTCACCCATGACCGATCCCGTTGCCCACCACACGGTCGGCCCGGTCGTGGTCGGCACGGACGGTTCGCCCCAGGCCCGGCACGCCGTGACCTTCGCGCTCCGCGAGGCCCGGATCCGCGCCACCGGTCTGCGGGCGGTCTGCGCGTACGAGTACACCCCCACCCGGCGGTCCGGCTTCGAATGGACGGTCTCCTCCGGCCCCGACAGCGGCCCCATCCCCCAGCAGCGCGATCTCGTCCTGCAGGCCGTGGCCGACTCCGTCCAGGAACTCCAGGAGCAGCTCGGCGAACCGTTCCTGGAGGTGGAGATCGTCTGCGAACCCGGCCGCCCGGCGCAGGTCCTCCTCGAAGCGAGCAAGGACGCTGGCCTGCTGGTGGTCGGCTCCCGAGGATCGGGCGCCTGGGGCCGCCTCGCCCTCGGATCGACCAGTACCGAGGTCGTCCACCACGCCCGCCTCCCGGTCGTCGTCGTCCCGGCGGAACACGACACCGAACCTTCCTGACGCGCCGGCGTCCGGGACGACCGACTCAGCCGCGACCGCCTTCCCGGCGCCGCCCGCCGGACCGCGACGCCGCCCCCACCTGCCGGTCGGTCCTAGGTCGCCTCCAGGAGGAACGTCGCGATGTCGTCGGCGCGTTGGCCGGACCGCTGGGCGGCGGCCACCAGATCCGTCGCCACCGTTTCCAGGTCGAGGGTCGCACGGTCGAGCTGCCGGGCCACGGTGGCGATCCCCTCGTCGAAGTCCACGCCGGGTGACTCCACCAGGCCGTCGGTGTAGAGCAGCATCAACGCGCCGACCTCGAAAGGCACTTCGGTGATCGGGTACATGGCGGTGGCGTCGACGCCCAGCGGCGGGCCGGGCGGGATGTCCAGGAGCTCGGTGGCCGACCGGCCGGGCGGCCGCAGCAACGGCGGCGGGTGTCCGGCGCTGACCAGGAAGGCCCGGTGCGCGGCGAGGTTCAGGTGCGCGTACAGGCACGTGGTGAAGAGGCCCGGATCGAGGTCGCACAGCAGCCGGTTGGCCCGGAGGAGGACCTGGTCGGGGGCGGCACCCGCGGTGGCGTGGACGGCGGTGCGGACCTGGCTCATCAGGGCGGCGGCCGGGACGTTGTGGCCCTGGACGTCGCCGATCACGGCGGCGGCCGTGGTCGAGCCCAACCGGATGAGGTCGTAGAAGTCCCCGCCGATGTCCATGCCCCGGGTCGCGGGCAGGTAGCGGGCCGCCACCCGCAGGCCGTCGACCGTCGGCAGGGCGTGGGGCAGCAGGGCCCGCTGGAGATCGTGGGCGAGCCGGCTCTTCGTGTCGTACAGGTGCGCGCGGTCGAGAGCCTGGGCGATCAGTCCGGCCAGTGAGGTCAGGACGGTGCGCTCGTCGGCCGCGAAGCGGTGTGGCTGGTCGTAGGCGAGCAGGCAGCAGCCCACCGGACGGCCGGAGGTGATGAGCGGCAGCACGGCCCAGGCCTTCTTACCGGTGACCTGCGGGACTTCCGGGAAGGCGCGGGACAGCTCCTCGGGGCTGTCGAAGAACCCGGGCACCCCGGTGGTGAGGGCACGGGTCATCGGGGCGGTGCGCTCGTCCAGGGGGATCTCGTGGAAGCGTGCGATCTCCGCGGCGCTGTATCCCCGGTAGCCGATCACCTGGAGGCGGCCTTCCGCGGCACTGATCATGGCGAGCGCCTGGGCGTCGAAGGCCGGCAGGATCTGCTCGGCCACCAGGGCGATCACGTCGTCGACGGTGACGGCCTCGGTGAGGGCCGCCGCCAGGTGCATGATCTGGTAGAGCTGGCCGGCGCGGGACACCGGGGTGGGCCGGTGCCGGCCGGGGGCGGGGGAGGGTGCCGGGCCGCCGCTGGTCGGGGTGATGCGCACGCTGATCCCGTTGCCGTCCGGGTAGAGCCGGAAGTCCATCCACCGGTCCGGTGGACGCATCGCGGTGAACGCCGCGGGTTGCCGGCTGAAGATCGTCGCCCGGTACCGGTCCTCGAATTCGGGGGCGTCCAGCCAGGGCAGGGCCCGCCACGGGATCGCGCCCAGCAGCTGCTCCTTCCCGGCTCCGAGCAGGGCACAGGCCGTTTCGGTGACGAAGGTGATCCGCCCGTCGAGATCGAGTGCGCAGCTGCCGCCCGGGAGGCGTTCCGCGAAGGCGGTCGCGGCGGCCTCGGGCAGCTCGGCGGCTGCCAGCCGGCGGGGAAGGATGCGGGGTCTCAGGGGCGCCGTGATGGGTTGCCGGGCGGCTTCGGCACCGGCCAGCAGCTCGGCGAGCCGGTCGCACCCGGCGACGATCGGATCACGGTCGGCTGCGGCGAGCTGCGACGAGCGGGAGCCGGGCCACATCAACAGCAACGCACCCCACCGCCGCCCCTCGCCGCGGATGGGGGCGGCCGCGATCGCGAAGTGGTACGGCGTCGCGATGGCGAGACGCGGGTACAGGCGGGCGAAGTCCTCATGGCTGCCGGACCACACCGTCCTGCCGTCCCGCACGGCGTCACTGGCAGGGGCCGGGGCCGCGAGCGCGACCCTGGTCCACGGCGCGACGAACTCGGCCGGCAGGCCCCGGACGACCGCCAGGCGCAGCACGCCTTCATCGGCTTCGTCGGCGGCTTCATCGGCCCGCAGGAGGTACACCCCGCCCGAGGACGCGCCGCACTGCGCCACCGTCTCGGTCAGGACGTCGTCCAGCCGCTCGTCCCACCCGGCCGCGTCACCGGCGGCCGGCACGAGGTCCTCCCGCACGCCGTCTCGCTTTCCGCCGCTTTCGAGGCCCGGCCCGTGGAGCGCTCCGGGCAGCTCCCACACCAGTGACGCTACGCCCGCTGCGGTGGCCGGGCACACGGACCACCCGACGCACCGGGGTCGTTCGCTCCCCGTGGTCGCCTTCGCGTACGACGCCTGGAACTGGCCGGCGGCCCGTTCCTCGATCCGGGCATCGCCGACCTGCGGGCCTCGCTCGCCCACGCCCGCGCCGGAAACCTGGAGGAACTCGCCGATCGACTCCTCCGGCAGGCCCGACGCTCCCCGCGCCGTTCCGACGACATCGCCCTGCTGCTCACCGCCTACCACCGCGAGCAGGGCCCGCAGGCCGACTGACGCGATGTTGCCGATCCCGGCACGTCAGGTCAGGTGATCCGCCCTCGGAGATACTGGCGATATGGACGCACCGCTGCCCGCGTTCGGCGAGGCCCCCGAGGATCCCTTCGCGGTGGCCCGTTCGGCATGGGCGGTCCTCGACGACCGTGGCAGGGTCGTCGGCTGGAGCGAGCGGGCCGAGGCCCTGCTCGGCTACCGGCCCGGCGAGGCGCTCGGTCGAGCGGCCGCCGAGTTCCTGGTCCACCCCGCCGATCGGGACGCGGTGCTGGACGCGGTCGCGGAGTGTGAGCGCGAGCGCGGCTGGTACGGGCTGCTGCCGGTGCTCCACCGTGGCGGCCACAGGGTGGAGCTGGGCTTCCGGGCCCGTGCCGTGACCCGGGTCGACCTGCGGTCCGAGTGGTTCCTGGTCATGGCGCCGGCCGAGGAGGTGACCCAGTGGGAGACGGACCGCTCGGTCCTGGACGGGCTGTTCAGGCGTTCCCCGATCGGCCTGTCGGTGCACGCCCCTGACCTGAGCATCCTGCGGGTCAACCGGGCGATCGCCCGGTTCAGCGCGGTCCCGGTCGAGGAGCACCGCGGCCGCCGGATGGGTGACTACCTGATCGGTCCCGACGTGGAAGCGGTCGAGACGCTGCTGCGGCGGGTCCTGGAGACGGGCGAGCCGCTGATCTTCACCGAGCTGCCCTGCCGGGTACGGCGGGAGCCCGACCGTGAGCGCATGGTGGCCGTCTCGGCCTTCCGGATGCAGGCCCCTTC
The DNA here is from genome assembly GCF_040571325.1 of Kitasatospora sp. HUAS MG31. GTDB lineage: Bacteria > Actinomycetota > Actinomycetes > Streptomycetales > Streptomycetaceae > Kitasatospora > Kitasatospora camelliae. Next base: position 1,318,229 of record NZ_CP159872.1, read on the forward strand.
AGGCCGGGTCCTCGGGGTCACCCAGATGGTGGAGGACGTCACCGACCGCCATCGGGCCCGGCACCGGCTGGCGCTGCTCAACCGGGCGAGTGCCCGGATCGGCACCACCCTGGACGTGGCGCAGACCGCCCGGGAACTGGTCGACGTCGCGGTCCCCGACCTGGCCGACGCCGTCGCGGTGGACCTTCTGGAGCCTGTGATCCGGGGCGAGGAACCCGTTTCGACGGTGTCCGGGGCGGTGCGCCGGGCGGCGCTCCAGGCGGTCGTGCAGAACGCGCTCGACGTGATGTATCCGGTCGGCGAGGTCTTCTCCTTCGATCGCCGCACGCCGCAGGCCAAGTGCCTCGACGCGCAGGAGCCGGTGCTCGAGTTCGAGTTGGAGTCCAGCCCCGGCTGGTACTTCCAGGATCCGGAGCGCTCCAGACGCGCCGTCGCCCTGGGGGCCCACTCGCTGCTCGTGGTACCGCTGATCGCCCGCGGTCTGTTGCTGGGCATCGTCAGCCTGTGGCGGGCCAGACGGCCCGAAGCGTTCGAGCAGGACGATCTCACCCTCGCCGAGGAGTTCGCGGCCCGCGCCGCCGTCTGCATCGACAACGCCCGCCGTTTCACCCAGCAGCACCAGGCGGCGCTGAGCCTGCAGCGCAGTCTGCTGCCCCACGTCCTGGCCGAGCACCGCGCCGTCGAGGTCGCGCACCGCTATCTGCCCGCCGATCCGACCGCGGGCATCGGCGGCGACTGGTTCGACGTGATCCCGCTCTCCGGCGCCCGCGTCGCCCTGGTCGTGGGCGACGTGGTCGGCCACGGCCTGCACGCCGCGGCCACCATGGGCCGACTGCGCGCCGCCGTCCACACCCTGGCCAACCTGGACCTCGCGCCGGACGAGGTGCTCTCCCATCTGGACGATCTGGTGAACCGCCTGGCCGATGAGCAGGAGGGGGCCGACGGAGGTCCACCGGCCCAGCAGATCGTCGGCGCCACCTGCCTCTACGCCGTGTACGACCCCGTCACCGGGCAGTGCACGCTGGCGCGGGCCGGCCACCTGCCACCCGCGGTGGTGACTCCGGACGGCCGCTTCGGCCTTCTGGACCTGCCTCCCGGGCCTCCGCTGGGCTTGGGCGGGCTGCCCTTCGAGGCCGCCGAACTCCAGCTCGCGGAGGGCAGCCTGCTGGCGTTGTTCACCGACGGGCTCATCGAGACGCGGGACCGCGATCTCGACATCGGGCTGCAGCGGCTGCGCGAGGCGCTGGGCCGGCCCGCCCGGCCGCTGGAGGAGACCTGCGCGGCGGTGCAGGACGCCCTGCTGCCGGGGCCCTCCCACGACGACGTCGCGCTGCTCATCGCCCGGACCCGGGTCCTGGCGGCGGAGAACGTGGCCTCCTGGGAGCTGCCCGCAGAGCCCACCGCTGCAAGCCGGGCCCGCGAGTTGACCACCGCCACGCTGGCCGCATGGGGGCTCGACCATCTGGCCTTCGCCGCCGTACTGGCCGTCAGCGAGCTGGTCACCAACGCCTACCGCTACGGCGGTGCACCGGTGATCCTGCGACTGATCCGAGACCGCTTCCTGATCTGCGAGGTCTCGGACGGCAGCAGCACCGCGCCCCACCTCCGGCGCGCCCGCATGACCGACGAGGGCGGACGCGGTCTCTTCCTGGTCGCCCAGCTCACGGAGCGCTGGGGTACGCGCTACACCCGGGACGGCAAGACCGTGTGGACCGAGCTGCCGCTGCCGTAGCCGGCCCCTACCGCGCCCGGTGGGCGGCGATCTGGGCGAAGTCGTGCAGGTACCGCCTGACGTTGTGGTCCAGCGTCCAGGCGAGGTCGGGCAGGGTGGCGTGCTGGGCGGCGATGAGGACACCGGCGGCGACGGTGAGCGCTGCGACGGCGGCGGTCACCCGTGGCCCCCGGCGAAGGACGGGGTCAGTGCGGGAGCGATCACGAGCAGCGGGCCCAGACGGATCGAGTCGGGCGACCGGATGATCACCACGAGGAGCACCACGAGGAGACCGATGGGCACCAGCACCAGGGCCGGGATGCGACCCCACGGCCTCTCGCCGGCCGAGCGCCGTTCGACGTCCATGCCCTCAAGAATGCGCCGCGCCCCGGGCCCGGTGCATCCGGCACGTGCGGGGCTCGCGGCAGGCCGCCCGTACGGCGCACCCCCCGCAGGGGAAGGAAACGACCCGAAAGCTTGTGACCGTGCGATGGGATCGCGCACTGCGACCACCAGGTGGCGGAACAACAAAAAAGGCCGTCTCCGCATCTCTGCGAAAACGGCCCACGCCCTGAATTAACACTGATCTGAATAACAGGATTTGCACCTGCACCCCCGCCACCTCGGCGGTCCCGTCATCTCCCGGCCGGAAGGCTGGGCTGGGATTTCGCGATCGCGAGTCGCAGAATCAGGGCTCCTGCTCCAACTGATCTGCATATCCACCTCCTCGCGATCGTCCTACCGGTAAGTTCTCCGGCACCTTCCAGGTTACTCCGGAAAACGCGGATCCGGGCCCGTCAGGTGCACGAATACCGCCAGGTGCACGAATACCGTCGCGTGCTTTCACCGCAGCAGAGAACCGCTCCGCTGGTGGCGGAGGCGGTGGGACCCGGCAGCGACCCGCCGATCGCCTCCCGCTCACCGGGGCCGCGAAGCACGACCCCGGAGGGCGGGCGGCTGCACGCCCGGGCACTGAGCCGCCGACGCCGCCTCACCTGACCCCCAGCCGGCGATCCGGGGCGAGGATCAGGGCCTCCGCCTGGTCGGACGGGAGCGGCCGGAAGAACAGGAAGCCCTGGCCGAGCGGGCAGCCCATGGAGATCAGCAGCTCCCGCTGGGTCGTGTTCTCCACGCCTTCGGCGATCACCTTGACACCAAGGGTGTCCGCCAGATGGGCGATTCCCTCCACCAGGGCGTACTGCTGCGGGGAGCGCCCGAGCTTGTCGATGAACGACTTGTCGATCTTGAGTACCGATATCGGGAACTCGCGCAGATAGCTCAACGAGGAGTAGCCGGTTCCGAAGTCGTCGATCGCGATGCGGATACCGAGGTCGGTCAGATCGCGCATCACGGTCCGGATGCGGTCGTCGTGCCTCATCAGGACGGTCTCCGTCAGTTCGAGGATCAGGCTGGACGGCTCGATGCCGGACAGCTCCAGCGTGTGGTGCACCGTGTCGAGGAAGCCGTCGTCCCGGAACTGCCGAGGTGAGACGTTGACGCTCACGTACGGCGCGCTGGACTGTGCGTCGGGACGCCACGGCCCCGGCCGCTGCCGCCAGCGGACCGCCTCGGCCGCCGCCTGGCCGAGCACCCAGGCACCCAGGGGGACGATCTGGCCGCTCTCCTCCGCCAGGGTGATGAACTGTTCCGGGAGCACCATGCCCCGCGACGAGTGCGGCCAGCGGACCAGCGCCTCGAACCCGGCGATCTCCCCGGTGGCGAGCACCACGATGGGCTGGTACAGGACCAGGAACGACGTTTCGACCGGCGAACTGTCGAGGCTCTCCTGGAGCTGGTGCCGCTCGGCCATACCGCTCTGGAGGACGGGATGGTACCCGCGCCACTGGCGCTTGCCGGCCGTCTTCGCGGCGTACAGGGCCAGGTCGGCATGGGTCAGGAGTTCGACCGAGTCGATGCTGTCCTCGGTGGTGGCGATGCCCACGCTCGCGTAGACGCTCACCGGACCGACGCTGAGACGGAACGGTTCCGCGAACACACTGATCACGTGATCGGCGAAGGTCTCGACGTCCCCGGGCGTCACCGAGTCCTGCACCAGCAGGGCGAACTCGTCGCCGCCGATGCGGGCCGCGGTGTCGGACGCCCGGACGGTCGACGACAGCCGCAGCGCGACGGCGACCAGTAGCTCGTCGCCCACGCTGTGCCCCTGGATGTCGTTCACGACCTTGAAGTCGTCGATGTCGACGAAGAGCACGCCGACCACGGTGCCTTCGCGCTGGCTCTGGGTCAGCGCATGGGAGACCCGGTCCTGGAACAGCACGCGGTTCGCGAGGCCGGTGAGCGAGTCGTGGAAAGCCTGGCGGGTGAGTTCACGTTCGAGCGAACGCTGCTCGGTGACGTCCCGGAGGGTGAGCACCAGGCCACCGACCGTCGCCTCGGCCCGCAGGTCACTGCATCTGACCTCGACCTCGATGACCGCGTGGTCGACGCGCGTCATCCTCCAGTGGTCACGCCTGCCCTGGCAGTCGCGGATCCGCATCTGCGCAAGGGTGTGGACCACCGAGCCGCTGTCCTGCGGAGCGATCAGGTCCGTCAGCCGGACGCCTTCCAACGAGGGATGGCCGAGAACCTGGTCGGCCGACGGGCTGGCGTACCGAATCCTGTCGTCGTCGTCGAGGATCAGGATGACGTCGGATGCGTTCTGCACCAAGGTCCGGAAGTAGGCCTCGCTCTTGCGCCGGTCGACCTCCTCGCTGAGGGCGATCCGTTCGATCGCGAGGGCGGTCTGGGCCGTCAGCGTGACCAGCGCTTCCTGCAGGACGATGAGATGCTGCTCGTCCGCGGCCACGATCAGCGCCCCGGTGCTGGGGGCCGCGGAGCCGTCCGGCTCGGTCTGGTCCTCCGGGCGGTCCGGCAGGGCCAGAGGGCAGACCATGGCGCTGGGTGCCCCGCCGAGTTCCGCCGCGAGGTCGTGCTGCAGTTCGGCGCGGCTCACCAGACGGGCCTCGCCGCTCCGCGTCAGCTCCTGCACCGCCTGGGCGGTCTCCGGGGACGCCGCGCGGCGCGCACCGTCGTCGACACGGATCAGCCACAGGACGGCGCCCTCCCTGATGGCGAGCAGCGCGCTGTGGCTCCGGTCGTCCGGCAGCAGCGAGGCGAGGACGGTCCGGACCGCGGCGGCCGTGTCCCGGATGTCGGTCGCGGACCCCAGCGAAGCCACGGCGATGCGCAGGACACGCTCCCGGCCGACGCCCTGCCGATGGGTCGCCGCGACGCCCGCCAGCCGGTAGAGCACCAGCGCGAAGAGGATGGCCGAGAAGGCTCCGATGACGCCGACGTTCGTGGTCACTCCGCGTGCATCCTGCAGCAGGAGCATGGCCGGCGCGATCAGTGAGGCGAGCGTGAGCAGGCCCAGGCGGCCGCGCGCGGTGTCGGCACGCCACCGGACGGGCTGGGTCAGCGTGACCATGGAGGGGTGGATGGCGGCGGCGCCCCAGGCTCCGTAGAACACCGCCCAGCCCAGCTCCACCGCCGTCCCGGTGTGCCAGGTTCCGTGCAGGAGGATGAGGGCGTACAGGACGTCGGAGGTGAGCAGACCGACCGTCCCCAGGGCGAGCAGCACCAGCGCCGGGCTCTTGCCGCCGCGGGGGGCGAGCAGGCGCAGCAGCATCGCCAGCACGAGGATGTCCCCGAGCGGGTAGGCGACTGAGATCGCCTTCTGCAGCCAGGTGAGGCCGGCAACATGGGCGGAGGGGACGATCAGGTAGATCCAGGACAGCAGGGCCAGGCCGGCCGTCAGGATCAGCGCGTCGATGAAACTGGCCCGGTCACGCCCGGCCGAACGCCAGCGGACGAATCCCAGGAGCCCGACCGCGTACAGCCCGTACGTCGCGAGGTAGAAGACGTCAGCGGCTGACGGGAACGGGTTCTCCTCGTGCAGGAACTGGATGAAGACGATCTGGGTCGCCTCGCCCGCCGTGAAGCTGAGGTTCGCGGCGGCGAGCACCAGCCAGGGCAACCGATGGGACGGACGGTTGACGAAGACGCCCACCAGCATGCCGATGACACCGGTCAGTCCGATTCCGAGGAAGATCAGCCGCTGCGCGGAGAACGCATAGTAGAGGGCCGTGAGCAGGACCACCAACACACCGAAGCCGGTCATCAAGGGGACCCAGCGCCGTTGGGTATTCAAACCCGTCACCTCGCGCAAAGGAGGTTCCGAGACCCGTGCGGGGACTCGGTACCGGGGAGTCGGTAAGCGGAGGAAGCCGCTTCGACAGGGGGAAACAGGGCCCCTCGGACTCCGCCTTTGAGGCTCCTCGAGGCCAGACTTTTCGACACAAATCCGGTCTCAGTATATCCAGTTCACGAACTTCGTACGCACACGGACGGTAGCTCGCCGCCCTCGGCGCGGACAGCCGCCGACGAGCACGCCATCGTGACGCAGTGTCATGTCACTCCCGCCGGCCCTCCCCGTCCGGCCCGGCCAGGAGCACGCACCGGACCCGCTGCGGCGACAGACCGTGACCCGAACGGACGAGCCGTCAACGGCCCCCTACGGACCGGCGGAGGCCGCCGTCTCCGGCCCGTGGCCGCGCGTCGGCATGCGGACCGCGTCAGCCGTCATCCGGGCACCCTGACGGACCGTGGCCGCGCACCGTCCGTGACGGGTGACGGAGCGTCCGATCCCGCACCGCCTCCCCGCCGCCGCCCCCGCCGCCGGACGGCGCAACAGAGCATCGGGGTGACAGAGCCCGTAGTGGAAGACAGAGCGTCAACGATGCAGAGGCCCGCGGCACGGCCTGTGCACTGGCCCCGGCGGCCCCGGCCGCTCTCCGCGGCACCTGCCCGCAGCGTCGTGTCGCACGCCCCACCGGCCGCTCCTAGCATGAACCTGAGACCGCCCGTCTCCCCGTGCCGGAAGTGGCGGGACGAGAGCCGAACAGCGACCGTCCGGGACCGGAACCCTCACTCGATGCGCAGGCCACAACGTCTGCGGCTCACAACGGCTGTGGCGCATTCACTCCCGCCGGGCTCCCCCCGAGGAGGGACGATGGCATCCATTCTGGTGGCCGACGACGACGCCGACATCCGTGACCTCGTGGCCTACAAGCTCATGCAGTCCGGCCATCAGGTCACCGTGGTCGACGACGGTCTGAGCGCGCTCAAGGCCGTCCGTGAGCAGACCGTGGATCTCGCCCTCCTCGACATCAGAATGCCCGGGATGTCAGGTCTGGACGTCTGCCGGGAACTGCGGGCCGCGCCGGAGACGGAGAGGCTGCCGGTGATCCTGCTCACCGCTCGATCGCAGGAGTTCGACATCGAGACCGGCTTCGCGGCCGGTGCCGACGACTACATCATCAAACCGTTCAGCCCGCGTGAACTGAGCAGCCGGGTGCAGGCGGTCCTGGCCAGGGCGAACCGATGACCGGCCGCGGCATCGTCAACGACGGCCTGCAGGTGCTGGCCGGGTCGGCCGTGGTGCTGCTGGTACTCCTCGTCTGCGTGCGTGCCGTCCGGCGGGAACGGGAACGCCGCAGGGAGCGCGCGGCCGAGCCGCTCCGGGTCCTGCTGCTTGAATTCCTCTGTGCGGAGGGGGACGAGGACGCGGGAAGCCTACGGGCGCTGTCCGCTCTCGACGACCGGAGCTGGGCGGCTGTCGAACCCACGGCGCGGGCGATCCTCGCGAAGGTGAGCGGACAGGCCAGGGCCTCGCTGGTGGGCCTGTTCGAGCAGCGGGGAGTCGCCACGCGGGCGATGGCGGACCTGCGACGGCGCGGGCCGGTCCGGAAGGGCCGGGCTGCGGAGGTGCTCGGGCTGCTGCGGCACCGGGCGGCCGCCCCACGGCTTCGCGTCCTGCTCTCGGACGCCGACTCCGAGGTGCGGACGGTCGCCGCGCGGGCTCTGGGCCACATCGGGGATCCTGCGGACGTCCCCGACCTGCTGGCCTGCCTGCACGGTCCTCATCCGGTACCGCCTGCGGTCGTCCTGCAGGCGCTCACCGCGTTCGGAGCCGCCGGGCACGACCAGATCGCCACCGGTCTGGACGATGCCGAGCCGCTGGTGCGGGCGGTGACCGTCGAGGCTCTCGGAGCAACTGGAGGAGTGGGGTGGACCACCAGCGTCGCGGCCGCGCTGAGGGCCGATCCGCATCTCGAAGTGCGGATCCGGGCCGCGCGTGCTCTGGGCGCCCTCGGCACGCCGGCCGGCCTGGAGCCGCTGCTGCACGCGGTGCGGCCGGGCCAGCCGGAGTCGCTGCGCGCGGTGGCGGCCAGGGCGCTGGGCCGTCTGGGGGCATCATGCGCGGCCCCACGCCTGGGGGAACTGCTCGACGACCCCGTCCACCGTGTGGCCGCGACCGCGGCCCGGGCGCTGCTGCACGTCGGGCCGGCCGGGCGCGACGAACTGCGCCGCGCCGCGGACGGGGCCCGCGGAGGGCGCGCGGCCGCTCATGCGCGGGCCGCGCTGGCGGAAGCGGCGATCGGCGAGGGAGGCGCACACTCCGCCGCCGGGCGTGCGGCGGTGGGACCGTGACGCCGCCACTCGCGACGGCCGTCCTCGGCGCGGCCGCTCCGGCCACGGCCACGTCGACGGCGAGCGGCCCGCACGACGTGCTGCTGGACGTGATCGCCGTCGGCAACGTCCTGGTTCTCGGGTACTTCCTGGCGATCAACACCGGCTATCTCACGCTGGTCCTCATCGCGGCCGGCGACTTCGTCCGGCACCTGCGCCGCACGCCGTTCGCCGGCTACGACGATGCCTCCGCCAGTCCCTTCACGCTTCCGGTGTCGCTCATCGTGCCCGCGTACAACGAGGAGGCCGGGATCGTGGACGCGGTGCAGGCGCTGCTCCTGCTGCGCCATCCCTCGTTCGAGGTGGTCGTGGTCGACGACGGTTCCACCGACGCCACCCTGGACCGGCTCCGTGAGGCCTTCGACCTCGTCGAGGTGCCCCATGTCGTCTCCACCGAGGTGCCCGTGCGCGGCGCCGTGGAGTCGGTCCACCTGCCCAGGGGCGGCCCGGTGTCGCTGATCGTGGCTCGCAAGCGCAACGGCGGCAAGGCCGACGCCCTCAACGTCGGCATCAATCTGGCCCGCTATCCGCTCCTGTGCATGGTCGACGCGGACTCGATCCTCGACTCGCAGGCGCTGCTCGCGATCTCCAAGCCCTTCGCCGACGACCCGCTGCGGGTCGTGGGCGCCGGGGGTGTGATCGGTATCGCCAACGGCTGCACCGTCGTGGCCGGCCGTGTCGTGCGGGTCCGCATGCCCCACCGGCTGCTGGCGAAGATCCAGACGGTGGAGTACATGCGGGCCTTCCTGCTCGGCCGGACGGGCTGGTCGCGGATCGGCGGCCTGCTGGTGATCGCCGGTGCCTTCGGGATGTTCCGGCGCGACGCGGTGGTCGCCGTCGGCGGGCTCGACCCGGACTGCCTCGGCGAGGACGCCGAGCTGGTCGTCCGACTCCACCACTACCTGCGCGGGACGGGCCACGACTACCGCATCGTCTTCGTGGGCGAGCCGATCTCGTGGAGCGAGGCCCCGGAGACCCTGCGGGTGCTCGGGCGCCAGCGGCGGCGCTGGCACCGCGGTCTCACCGAGGTCCTGCTCAAGCACCGGGGCATGATCGGCCATCCCCGGTACGGCCGGGTAGGGCTGGTGGCTCTGCCCTTCTACGTGCTCTTCGAACTGTGCGCACCGGTCGTCGAGCTCGCCGGCCTGGTCCTGGTACCGCTGGGCCTGCTGATCGGGGCGGTCGACCTGGGATTCCTGTGGCGCTTCCTGCTGGCGTCCTACGGCTACGCGATGGTGATCAGCCTGCTGTCGATTCTGGCCGAGGAGTACGCCTTCCACCGCTACAGCCGCTGGCGGGACATCTCCTCCGCCGTGCTGGGAGCGGCGGCCGAGAACCTCGGGTACCGGCAGTTCACCGCCTGGTGGCGGGTCCGGGGCATCTGGGACGCCGTCCACGGCGCGCCGAAGGTCTGGGGCGTCATGACGCGCCGTGGCTTCGCCGCGGAGCCGACCGAAGGGGACCGGCAATGAGCGGCTTCCGGCCTGCTCGATCCGATCGGGGCGACCGATCCGCGGGCCGGAGGCTCTCCTGGTCGTTCGGCCTGCTGATCGGACTCGTCGTGCTCACCGGCGTCGTCGCCCTGACCGGCGCGCTGCTCCAACACTCGGCGCTCGACGACCTGACGCACCGGGTGACACCGACCCAGGAGGCCAACCTGCGCCTGCGCGGGGAACTCGCCGACAGCTCACGCCGGATGAACGCCTACCTGCTGACCGGCGATCCCGCGCAACTGGCCGCGTTCCTCAGCTCGCGCAACGAATTCCGGGGCCCGCTCACCGAGGCCCTCACGCACGCGCCCGCCGACGCCAGGCCCTACCTGTCGGCTCAGGAGCGGCCGATCCAGGACTACCTGCGGATCACCGACCAGGTGCAGACGGCAACGCCCGGGAGCCCCGGAGCTGCGGCGCTCGCCGTGGCCGCGCAGGTCCCGTACAAAGCCTTCGAGGCCACCAACGCGGAACTGGACGGACGTCTCACCCACGACGCCGACGAGCTCTCCGACCGCGCGGATCTGATCGCGGGGAGCGCGGGCGCCGCCACGTGCGCCCTCCTGGTACTGGCGACGGTGCTGGCCCTGATCGCGGGGCTGCACACCGTGCGGGGCATCACCCGGCCGCTCGCCGGCATCAGGACGGTGCTCGGCCGGCTGGCGCAGGGCGACCACGGGGCCCGGGCGCCGGACCGCGGTCCGGCCGAGGTCCGGGCCGTCGCCCATGCCGTCAACGTACTCGCCGACGAGAACGACCGGCTGCGGCGTCTCGACGCCGAGCGCGACCGGCTGGCCACGGCGGCGCGGCAGGCGGGAATCGGCATCCGGTCCGGCCTCGACCTCGACCAGATTCTCGACGAGGCCGTGCGCGGCCTGGGCGAGGCGCTACGTGCGGACCATGTGCTGGTTCTGCAGGCGGACGACGGCGGCGGGCCCGATGTGCCGGTCGTCCGGGCCTGGAGCGCGGACCGCGGCAGCCTTCCGTCGGAGGAGTTGCTCCGGCTGCCTCCGGCTCCGGCGGAGATCATCCAGGAGCACTACGCGCAGGACACGAGCTGGTCCGTCGACGACGTCCGGCCGCACCTCGCCTCCGGATCCGCTCTGCCCGGCGCCCCCGGCTCCTTCGGGACCACCGGACCACCGCCCGAAGTCCGCGCCGCGCTGACCGCGATGGGCGTCGTCGCCGTCCTGGCGACCCCCTTCGGATCGGGCACGGAGGCCATGGGTGCGGTCGTCCTCGCCCGCAGCCGGCCTGGCGATGTCTGGCTGCCGATGGAGGTCGAGGCCGTCGAGTCGATCGCGGCAGGACTCGGCCGTGCGGTGCGGCAGTCCAGGACCTACCGTCAGGAGACCGAACTCGTTGACCGGCTCAAGGCCTTGGACAAGGCCAAGAACGACTTCCTCTCCACCGTCTCGCACGAGCTCCGCACCCCGCTGACCAGCATCATCGGCTACGTCGAACTGCTGGCGAACGACTCCGGCCCGCTGAGCGACGGCCAACGGCACATGGTGGAGGTGGTGGATCGCAACGCGGCCCGGCTGCGCAACCTCATCGAGGACCTGCTCACCATCTCGCGGGTCGAGTCGGGCGCCTTCACCTCCGAACGGCTGCCGGTCGACCTGCGCCAGCTGGTGAACTCCTCGGTCGAGGCGATCCGCCCGGCGGCCATGGCCGTCCCGGTGACCCTGAACCAGGTGCCCGCCGAGGACGACCTGATCGTCCTCGGCGACGTCCACCAGCTGGACCGCGTCCTGATGAACCTGCTCACCAACGCCGTCAAGTTCACCCCGCCCGGAGGACTGGTCACGGTCAGCACGTCCCGCGGGGACGGCGAGGCTGTGCTGACTGTGGGCGACACCGGGATCGGCATCCCCGAGAAAGACCAGAAGGACCTCTTTCACCGGTTCTTCCGCGCCTCCAACGTCACCGAGCTCGCCATTCCCGGCACCGGCCTCGGCCTGGCGATCGTGCGGAGCATCGTGACCAACCACGAGGGCAGACTGGAGATCCACTCGGCCGAGGGCGAGGGGACCACCGTCATCACCCACCTCCCGCTGCTCCCGGACACGCCCGGCTGAGAAGTGGACGCGCCGTGACGTCGAACTGTGCCGCCGGTGGGCGCGCGAGGGCTCCCGGCGGCCCGGCGAGCTGGCGCCACCGTCGTGGTTCCTTCGTCGGCCTGCCGTTCGGAACCGCCTGGTACCGGGCCACCGGCGGTGCCGCGCGGGCCTGGTGCCGACTGGCCCGCAGGTCGTGCCGGATCCTCGCCGGGACCGTCCACGGGGTGCTCACCGTGCTGGCCTCCGTCCTGTTCTGGCTGCTGCCACCGACCGCGTGGCGGGACGGCGGACCGGGCGGGCAGCCCTGAGCGCACCTCCTGAGCCGGTGCCGGGAGTGGGGACTCGGGTTTCAGCGGGGCGGCGGAACTGCGCGGGCCGACCGATTCGTCTTCGTGAGTGCCGGGAGTCCCGGCAGCACGGGTGCTGTGTCGCCGCTCACCGGGCTCCCGGGGGAGGCGGGAAGGATCACCGCCGTCTACGCGGACGGCGTCGCGACGGCGGAGGGGTCCTTCCTGTCGCGATCCAACGAACCGCCCGCCGCAGACCCCTCGGCCAGGCGCTCCAGGACCAACTCGCCGTCGGCGCGACGGCGGCCGCAGTACGAGCTGCTGTGCGCGAGGACCCCCGGATCGTGCTCGCTCTCCCGATCGACGTCGGCTGGCTGCGCAGCGACCTGGTCGGCCGTCTCTTCGAAGAACTGGGCCCGGCACCCGGTATGAAGGCCATCATGCTCGGCGGCCGGCTGGCCCCCGGACACCCGGTCGCGGAGACCCAGGAGGCCGCCTCCGCACCGCCCGGCCGCTACTGAGCGTGACGTTCGGCAGCCAGAGCCGTTGGCTGGACACACCCGCGCGCGTCCGGTCCCGTACATCGACTACGCCGCGCTCCGACCTCGGTGGGCGGCGATCAGATCCCGGTACCAGGCGTACGACGCCTTGGGCGTGCGCGCCTGGGTCTCGAAGTCGACGTGGACCAGGCCGAAGCGCTGGTGGTAGCCCTCGGCCCATTCGAAGTTGTCGAGCAGGGACCAGGTGAAGTACCCGCGGACGTCGACGCCCTGCTCGACGGCGGCGGCCACCGCGCGGAGGTGCCCGTCGAGGTAGTCGATCCGGGCCCGGTCGTGGATCCGGCCGTCCTCGGGCTCGTCGGCCACCGAGCAGCCGTTCTCGGTGATGGTGACGGGCGGCAGGGCCTCGCCGTACACCTCGTGGAGGTGGACCAGGAGTTCGCGCAGGCCGTCGGGGACGACCGGCCAGCCGAAGGCGGTGCGGGGGACGCCCTCGATCGGGGCCTCGGCGAAGGGGAGGCCGGGGTCGGTGGGGGCGGCGATGAGGGTCGGGTTGTAGTAGTTGACGCCGAGTCCGTCCAGCCCGGGCTCGGCGATGAGCTTGAGGTCTCCCGGACGGACGGCGCCGCCCAGGTCCTCGGTGACGCCGAACGCCGACAGGTCGGGGTAGCTCCCCCGCAGCAGCGGATCGGTGAACAGCCGGTTGTGCAGGGCGTCGTAGGCGGTGGCGGCCTCGACGTCGGCAGGGTCGTCGGAGGCCGGCCGGACCGGGGTGAGGTTGTTGGCGATCATCACCTCCAGGCCGCGCTCGCGCAGCACCGCGGCGGCCAGCCCGTGGCCCAGCAGCTGGTGGTGGGCGGTGGGCAGGGCGTCGAGCAGCAGGGTGCGGCCGGGGGCGTGGATGCCGAGCGCGTAGCCGTAGACCATGTGCACGAAGGGCTCGTTGAGCGTGATCCAGGCCGGCACGCGGTCGCCGAGCCGGTCCGCGACCACCGCCGTGTACTCGGCGAACCGGTGCGCGGTGTCGCGGTTCAGCCAGCCGCCGTCGTCCTCCAGGGCCTGCGGGAGGTCCCAGTGGAAGAGGGTGGGCACCGGGGTGATGCCGGCCGCCAGCAGGGCGTCGACCAGCCGGTCGTAGAAGGCGAGCCCGCGCGGGTTGACCGGGCCCGAACCCGTCGGCAGCACCCGCGGCCAGGCGATGGAGAAGCGGTAGCCGTCCAGGCCCAGGTCGCGCATCAGGGCGATGTCCTCGGGATACCGGTGGTAGTGGTCGCAGGCCACCGCTCCCGTGTGCCCGTCGCGGACGGCCCCCGGCCGTTCACAGAACGTGTCCCACACCGACCGGCCGCGGCCGTCCTCGTCCACCGCGCCCTCGATCTGGTACGCGGCGGTGGACGCGCCCCAGCGGAAGCCCAGGGGGAGATCGTGACGATTGGCCATGAGAGTCCTTCCCGGAAGGGACACGCAAAATGCGAGGGGTGCTCATGTTAGTGAACCGGCTCCGAGGTATCCAGAGACCTCCGGGCCCGGTCGCCCCGTCCGGAGCTCGACCCGGTCGTCGACCTCCGGCCGGGCGGGGCCGACGGGTCCCGGTCAGCCCGCGGCGGGGCGGGCGCTCGCGGGGCGGGGGGTGGCGAGGGTGTGGACGGCCCGGCGGTCGAGCTTGCCGGAGCCGGTGAGCGGCAGCTCGGGGACGACCTGGTACCGGTCCGGGACCATGTAGCGGGGCAGGACGGCCATGGCGTGCTGCCGCAGGACCGCGGCCGGCTTCTCGGGGGCGTCGTCGGCCATCACCACGCAGGCGACGAAGAACTGGGCGCCGGCCAGGGTGGTGACGACGGTGACGGCGGCGTCGCGGACGAGTTCGTGGGTGCGCAGGGCCGCCTCCACCTCGCCGAGTTCGATGCGGAAGCCACGGAGCTTGACCTGCTGGTCGTTGCGGCCGAGGTACTCGAAGGAGCCGTCGGGCAGCTTCCGGGCGAGGTCGCCGGTCCGGTAGTACCGGCGCGGTCCGGCCGGGCCGTCGAGCGTGACGAAGCGCTCGGCGGTGAGCTCCGGCCGGTTGAGGTAGCCGACGGCTACGCCACTGCCGGCGATGAGGAGTTCGCCGGTCTCACCGTCGGCGAGGGGTTCGAGGTCCTCGTCGCGGATCTCCAGGCCGAGGTGCGGCAGCCCGGCGCCGATCGGTGAGCGCACAGCACCGTCGAAGTCGGTCCCGGTGAGAACGCGGTGGGTGGCGTACACCGTGGTCTCGGTCGGGCCGTACATGTTGACCGCGGTGGGGGCGGTGCCGGGATACGCCTTGAGGAAGGCGCCGACGGTATCGAGGTCGATGCTCTCGCCGGCGAACACCAGGTAGCGCAGGGCGAGTTCGGGGCGGTCGGCGTTCTCGTAGGCCATCGCCAGGGAGCGGAAGACCGAGGGGACCTGGCCGAGGACGGTGACCTTCTGAGCGGCCAGCAGGTCGAGGAAGTCGGTGGGCGACTGGGCGATGCGCAGCGGGACGGTGACGGCGGTGGCGCCGGTGGCCATGGAGGCCCAGAACTCCCAGACGGAGACGTCGAAGCTGAACGAGTGGAAGAGCGCCCAGCGGTCCTCGGGCCCGACCTCGAAGAGCGGCAGTGCGCCGCGCAGCAGTTCCAGGACGTTGCGGTGGGTGACCACGCAGCCCTTCGGGTTGCCGGTGGAGCCGGAGGTGTAGATGACGTAGGCGGGTTCGTCACCGGAGAGGTCGAGGCCGGGCGGCACCGGGAGGTCGGCCTCGTCGCTGTACGGGGCGACCACCCGGACACCGGTGAGTCCGCGGTCGGCGGCCTGGTCCGCGCGGCCGACCAGGGTGGTGATGCCGGCGTCGGCGACCATGTAGCGCAGGCGTTCCTGCGGGTAGGTGGGGTCGAGCGGAACGTAGGCGGCGCCGGCCTTCATGACGGCGAGGATGCCGACCGGGATGTCCGCGGAGCGTTCGAGCAGCAGGCCGACCAGGTCGCCGGGGCGGACGCCGTCGCGGACCAGCAGGCCCGCCAACCGGTCGGAGGCGACGTCGAGTTCGGTGTAGCTGAGGGTACGGCCGTCGTCGTGGACGGCGGGGGCGTCGGCACGGGCGGCGGCGACCCGGCGGAAGAGCTCGGGCAGCGAGGTGGCGGTGGACAGGTGGGGCCGCGGATCGGTGGCGGGTACGGCGTTCATCGGGTGCTTCTCGCAGTCTGTCGAGGAAGTCGAGGGCGGGGAGGGCGAAGACGGAGACAGGGGCGGTCAGAGCGTGCGGACCAGGTCGGCGAGGGTCTTGGCGAGTCCCCGGGCGAAGTCCGCCGGCACCGCCGTCGAGAGGGAGTTGACGACGATGCGCAGGCCGCCGCCGGGGGTGGGCCAGATCTCGGTCTGCAGCTCGGCGGGGATTCCCAGGTAGGGCAGTCGGCGGAACCCGGTCCGGGCGTCGCCGAGTTCGAGCCGGGCGGGGACGTTGTCCTGGAGGGCGAGGATGGTCTGGAACAGCGGGGCGCGCGCGGACCTCGGGGGGTTGACGGCGCGGACCACCTCGTCGAGGCCGACGTCCTGGCAGGAGAGGGCCTGCCGGATCCGGCGTCCGCTCTCGGCCACGGCCACCGCGGTGTCCTCGGCGAGGGCGGCGCCGGACAGCCGGACGGCCACCATGCCGATGTGGCAGCCGACCACCGGTTCGATCCGGGTGTCGATCCGCTGGGCCACCGGTACACCGACGGCGAAGTCGTCCTGTCCGGTGGACTCGACGAGGGCTCGGCCGTAGCAGGTGAGCAGCACGGCGAAGCGGGTGAGCCCGGCCGCGTCGGCCGCGCGGTCGAGCCCGGCGAGTTGGTCGGCCGCCAGGTCGATCTCGACGCGGCGTACCCGGGGGCGGCCCTGGTCGGGTATGCCCGGGAAGGTCAGGTCGGGCACGCCACGCAGGGCGGCGGCGGCCGCTTCCCGCTGGGCGTCGAGGTCGGCGGCGTCCAGGTGGGCCGCACGGATCGACCACGCCTCCGCCGCGGTGGGGACGGGCGCCCAGGTCGGCGCGCGACCGGCCCGGCGAGCGG
Organism: Kitasatospora sp. HUAS MG31; assembly: GCF_040571325.1. Taxonomy (GTDB): domain Bacteria; phylum Actinomycetota; class Actinomycetes; order Streptomycetales; family Streptomycetaceae; genus Kitasatospora; species Kitasatospora camelliae. Next base: position 1,334,860 of record NZ_CP159872.1, read on the forward strand.
TGTAGGCGGTGGCGAGGTCCGCGGCGAGGACCGACTCGGACCAGCCGTCGAAGGCGATGTGGTGGACGGCGTACGCGAGGACCGTGGGGCCGGCGTCGGTCGGGGCGACGACGGCGTGCCAGAGACGTCCTTCGACCGGGTCGAGCGGGGCGGACAGGGCGGCCCGCGCCGCGATGAGGGCGCTCTGGACCGTGGGGGTGGACGGCTGGTGGGCGGCTCGCGGCGCGGTGGTCCCGCCGGGGACGCTGGAGGTGCGGCCGCGGCCCGGCAGGTAGCGCGAGTCGAGGGCCTGGTGGCGGTGGTGGACGTCGGCGAGCGCGAGGTCGAGGGCCGCGCCGTCGAGCGGGCCGTCGACGACCCAGGCGGCGAGGCAGTGACCGGTGCGGTCCTCGGGATCGAGGAGGTGGCGGGTGAGGAAGCCGGCCTGGACGGAGGTCAGCGGGAGCTCGGCGGGGGTGTCCGCCGCCGCCTGGGGCGCGCCGTCCGGTTCGGTCCGGCGCAGCCAGTCGGCCAGGGCCAGGGCGGTGGGGTTCCGGACCAGGCCGGAGACGGGAACGGGCCGCTCCAGCGCCGCGGCGAGGCGGGCGCAGATCCGCCCGGCGCCGAGCGAGGTGCCGCCGAGGGAGGTGAACGCGGCGTCGACGGGCGCGGCCGGAAGGCCGAGCACGGCGGCGAAGGTCTCGGCGACCAGGTCGGTCAGCGGGTCGCCGGACGGGGTGGCGGGGCCCGTGGCGACCGGCTCCGCCGCGTCGGGGAGCAGGGCGAGCAGCGCGTGCTCGTCGAGCTTTCCGTTGCTCGTCAGCGGGAAGTCCGCGACGGGGACGAGGTGTTCGGGCAGGTGGTAGTGGACCAGGTGCGGCCTGAGGGTGTCCAGGGCGCCGTCGAGCGGGTCGCCGCCGCGGTGCGGCTGGGCGAAGGCGGCGAGGGCTCGGCAGGTGCCGGCCCCGTCCCGGACGGCGAGGACGACGCAGCGCCGGACCGGGGTGAGCAGGTCCTCGATCTGTCGCTCGACCTCGGCCGGTTCGATCCGGTGGCCGCGGATCTTGACCTGGCGGTCGGCGCGCCCCCGGTAGTGCAGGAGTCCGTCCTCGTCCCAGGCGGCGAGGTCGCCGGTGCGGTACACCCGGACCGGCTGTCCGTCCACGAGGACCTCGGTGAACTTCTCGGCGGTCAGCTCGGGTCGGCCGAGGTAGCGGAGGGCGAGGCCGTCACCGGCGATGCACAGCTCGCCGACCTCTCCGACCACGCACGGGCGGTCGCCGTCGAGGATGTGGATCTGTGTGTCCGGGGCCGGGCTGCCGATGGGGATGCCGTTCGGGCGGTCGCAGTCCTCGGGGGCGATCCGGTGGGTGGTCGCGAAGACGGTGCTCTCGACCGGCCCGTAGCCGTTGATCAGGGCGGTGTCGGGCTGCCGTTCGAGGAAGCGGCGGACGTGCGGCGCGGATACCCGCTCGCCGCCGATCATGACCTGACGCAGGCCCAGCAGGGCGTCCGGGTCCTCGTCCACGATCATGTTGAACAGGCTGCTGGTGAGCCAGACCGTGTCCGCCCCGCGCTCGGCCACCGCGCCGCGCAGCAGGTCGGGCGACAGGTACGGCTCGTCGACGATGAGCGAGGTGCCGCCGTTCAGCAGGACCGACCACAGTTCCAGCGAGTAGCCGTCCCACGGCACGGGCGCGGCCTGCGGCATCACCGTGTCGGAGTCGAAGCGGGCGAAGCCCCCGGGGCGGAACAGCCGGACGGTGGCCCGGTGGGGCGTCACGACGCCCTTGGGGCGCCCGGTGGTGCCGGAGGTGAAGAAGACGCAGGCGGGGTCACCGCCGTCGACCGCCTCGGCCCGGAAGCCGGCACCGGCCCGGCCGTCGACGGCCGCCAGGCCTCCGGCCGGCGGCGACCAGAGCGGTACCGGCACGGGCAGGTCCACGGGGTCGGCCGCGACCAGCAGCTTGGCGTCCAGCTGGGTCAGCACGTCCTGGACGCGGGTGGCCGGCCAGCCGCCGTCGATCAGCGCGTAGGCCGCGCCGAGCTTGAGGACGGCGAGCACGGCGGCGACCAGTTCGGTGCTGCGCGGCAGCCGGATCGGCACCAGATCACCCCTGCCGATGCCGCGGGCCGCCAGCTCTGCCGCGTAGGCGTCGGAGGCCCGGTCGAGGAGGCCGTAGTCGACCGTCCGGTCACCGTGGACCAGGCAGGGGGCCTCGGGGCTGGTGGCCGCGATCCGCTGGACGATGCCGTGGATGCTCTCACCCTGCGGGTAGGGGGCGGAGGTCGCGTTCCAGCTCGGGTTGGGCAGCATGCGGCGTCGTGTCCTTGGGTCCGAGACGGCCGGGTGGCGGTCGAATGACGATCGGTCGGTCGGTGACGGTCGGCCGGCCGGCCGGTGACGGTCGGTCGGTGACGGTCGGTCGGTGAACGGTGCTCAGGCTGCTCAGGCCGCTCAGGCCGCCGGCTGCGGCGCCGGGCCGGCGTGCAGGCGCTCGGCCGAGCGGGCGAGCGGCGGGCAGGCGAGGCCGGCGGCCAGCAGCAGTCCGGCCAGCGCGATCCAGCCGAGCCGGCCCTGACCGACGGCGAGCACGGTCACCAGGTACGGTCCGGCGGTCTGCTGCAGGCCTCGGCCGAGCGCGAAGACGCCCTGGTACTCGCCCTGCTTGCCGGGCGGCGGCAGGTGCAGCGACAGGCCCCAGGAGCCGGCCGCCTGGCTGAGCTCGCCGAGGACGAGCACGGCGGTGCCGATCAGCAGCAGCGGCACCGCGACCGCGGCCGACGCGCCCTGGGTCAGGGCGAAGACCAGACAGCAGCCGGCCAGCAGCAGCCCGGAGCGGCGCAGCATCCTGGCGGCGCCCATGCCGGTCTCGGCGCCGCGGCTGGCGGCGACCTGGAAGGCGATCACCAGGACGGTGTCGAGCACCAGCAGCAGCGAGTTGACCGGGCTCGGGGCGCCGGTCCGGCTGATGATCCACAGCGGTAGGGCGACGGTGAGGATCGGCTGGTAGAGCTCCAGCACGCCGCACAGAAGCGCGAGCGAGACGAAGCGGCCGTCCCGCAGGCCGGAGCGGGGTGTGCGCTCCGGCTCCGCCGTCCCGGCCGCTGCGGCGGCGCGGCGCGGCAGCCGGGAGGTGATCAGAGCGCAGCCGGCGTGTGCGGCGGCCGTCAGCAGCATGGCCGCGTAGAACGCGCTCCGGGTGCCCACGGCCAGGGCCCCGCCGGCGATCGCGGCGCCGAGCATGAAGCCGAGGTTGAACAGGCTGCGCATCTGTGCGGAGACCCGTACCCGCTGGTCCGCGCTGAAGACCTCGTGGGTGAGGGCCATCCGCAGCGGGTGGGAGGAGGTCTCGCAGATCGAGATCAGCGCGGCGAGCACGACGAACCCGGTGAATCCGCCGACCCCGCAGTAGCCGGCGAACAGCACGGCCAGCGCCGCGTAGCAGCCGAGCAGCGGGAGGCGGGCGCCGTGGCGGTCGGCGAGCCGGCCGATCGGGACCGTCAGCAGCAGGCCGGCGAGTCCGGCCGCGGAGAGGCCGAGGCCGACCTGGCCGGCCGTCAGGCCGACGGTGCTACGGAAGAAGATGGCGCTGGAGCTGAGGAAGAGTCCGAAGCCGATGGACTGCACCACCGTCAGGACGGCCAGCCGGCGGGCCGGGCCGCGCTCGGGGACGAGCTGCGCCGCCCAGGTCCGGACCGCTCCGGCGATCGTGTTGCTTGTCACTGTCACTGCACCTCGTGGATGTGGGAGGGACGCCGGAACGGTCCGGGTGGGGTTCAGCGCTCGTAGGCGGCGAGCTTCTTGGCGAGCAGCTCGGCGAAGGCGGACTCGCGCAGCAGCGGCAGGGTGCCGGGCGACTCGAAGGTGTGGGTCTCGGTGGAGGCGGCCATCCGGCCCCAGTCGGCCTCGGGGCGCGCGGCGTTCTCGGCGAGCTGGAAGACGGTGATCTCGCCGCCGTACCGGCGGGGCTCGTAGTGCTCCTGGGCGAAGATGCCGGCGGCCCAGACGGCCTGGCGCCAGTGCAGGTCGGCGGGGTCGACGCCGGCGTCCAGCCAGGCGATCTCGACCATGCCGTCCATCACGCGCTGCTGCTCGGCGACGAGGTCGGCGACCTCGAACCGGCTGCGCAGCGAGGCGAGGCGGAAGTTGTAGAGCTCGTTGAGGCCCCAGGCCGGGTCCAGCTCGGTGCTGCCGGGCGGCATGCTGTTGATGACGGCGAGGACGGCGACCTGCTGGCCGTCCTGCTCCAGCTGGCGGGCGATCTCGTACGCGATCCGGCCGCCGGCGCAGGGACCGACGAACAGGTAGGGCCCCTCGGGCTGGACCTCGCGGATCTCGCGCAGGTAGCGCGCGGCCATCTCGACGATGGACAGCGACGGCCGCTCCCGGGTCCACATGCCGACCATCTCCAGGCCGTACGCGGGGCGGTCGCCGCGGAAGCCGTCGACCAGGTCGGCCATGAAGCGGACGTTGCCGGTGCCCCAGTGGAAGCAGAACACCGGGGTGCCGGTGCCCTCGGTGACGAACGGGACGAGCGTGCGGGCGGCCTCCGTCTCCAGCGGGCTGAGCCCGGTCTCCCAGACGCTGGTGAAGTCGGGGTCGGCGGAGGCGGTGACCGCCTCCTCGCCGGCGCCGGCGGCGACGATGGCGTCGGCGATGGCGGCTGGCGTGCCGTTGGTCTGGAGGATGGCGGCGGGCAGTTCCAGGCCGCGCTTGCGGGCCTCGGAGACCACGTTGACCACGAGCAGCGAGTAGCCGCCGAGGTCGAAGAAGTCGTCGTCGGGGTTGACCTCGACGGCGAGCAGGTCCTCCCAGATCTCGCAGAGGATCCGGACGATCTCGTTGCGGGCGGGCGCCATGGGCGTCCCTTCTGTGGGTCGGGGTGGGTCGGGGTGGGGCGGTGGCTGCGGGTCAGCCGAGCGCGTGGGCGGGCTCCGGGCGGCGGCTGGTCAGCCCGGTGAGGATCCCGCCGAGTTCGAAGCTCTCCGGTGATCCGGGCGGGGTGAAGGAGGAGACGAGCAGGTCGATGACCGCCTGCGGGCGCAGCAGGTCGATGCCCTGCCGGGCGAGCCGGTCGAGGTCCGCGCGCCTCAGGTGGGAGTAGTAGCCGACCAGGTCGGCGTTCTGCGGCCGGTCGGTCCAGCGGCCGAGGGCCTCGGCCTCCGCGACGGCGCTCAGGACCAGGCCGGTGGCCCGGTCGCGCTGGGCCCACATGTTCTCCAGCACCGAGCGGTCGTAGTCGAGCGGGGCCGTGCTGACGGACATGATGTCGCCCGCGTCCCAGTTCTCGTCGACCCGGTGCAGGGTGAATCCGGCCTCCGTCTCGCCGTGCAGCATGGCCCGGGCGAAGGTCAGCACCCCCCGGTACTGCGGCAGGACTCCGGGGTGCAGGTTCGCGAAGAGCGGCCTGGCTCCGGGCTCCGGGATGAAGTGGGAGATGAGCGGTGCGCGGAACTTCTGGTAGCACCGCACCGAGAAGCCGACCCGGACGTCCTCGGCGGCGAGTGAGGCGATGAAGCCGGGGTCGTTGACGTCGTCGACCGAGCGGACCCGGGCCCGGCCGCGGTGGAGCTTGGCGATGCCGGCGGGCGACAGGTAGGTGCCGTGGAGCGGGGCGGGCAGGCTGTCGAGGTACGGGTACACGTAGCCGCCCAGCAGGGTGCGCTCGTACTGGAACAGTTCCCGGAGCTCGGGTTCGGCGTCGGGGTTGGGCTGTTGCCCGGTGAAGTAGAGGTACGGGGTGTGACCCGCCTCCAGCACTCCCCTGAGCGCCTGGTTGACGATCAGGTGGGAGGTGATGTCGTTGCCGACGAAGAACGCTACCCGCATCGGGATCTCCTGGTGAGCGGCCGGCTGGACCGGGGGCCGTCAGCTGTCGGCGAGGTGTGCGGCCACCGCCGCGACGGCGCTGTGGGCATTGGCGAGGTTGGTCTCGAAGGAGTTGGTGTAGAAGTGCACGCCGCGGGTGAGCGGCCCGATGTACAGGGCGCGGTCGGAGGGCGACCCGTCGCGGCCGATGACCCGCATGGTGTCGAAGTCGACGTCGATGCCACCGAGCGGGTGCGGGCGGATGTCGCCGCGCATCAGCATGTTCTGGATCAGTGAGGAGTCGCTGCGGTCCAGGGCGAAGCCGGTTCCGGTCGCGTTGACCAGGTACCGCACCTCGCGGGCGAACGGCTCGCCGGCCTGGGCTCCCTCCATCCGGAACAGTTCCCGGTCCTCGTCGTAGGAGACCGCGGTGAGTCCGGTGAGGGCCTCGAAGGCCCCGTCCTCGGCCATGTCGAGCAGTCGCCGCGCGTTGTCCAGCGGCATGCAGTGGCGGAACATCGACCAGATCGACAGGTGGTCGCGGACGAAGGACTCCCGGGCGGCCGGCGACATGGCGCGCCACACCAGCGGGATGACCTCGGAGGTCGCGTCGAGGATGGAGTACCAGAGCGTCTGGCCGTTCTCGGCGAGCCGGACGTCGCGCGCGAGGGTGCCGGTGAAGGAGGCGTCCGGCTCGGCGAGCACGCGCGTCCAGTCGATCGCGATGCCCAGGCCCTCCTCCAGCTCGCGCCGGAACAGCCCGGCGACCTCGTCGAGTTCCAGCTCGCGGGTGAAGTCCGCGCTGAGCCTGCGCAGTTCCTCCTCGGTCACGTACTTGAGGGTGTGGTCGACCCGGGGGCCCTGGACCTTGGGCAGCGAGCGCCGGCGGGAGAAGCAGGAGACGGCGCCGCGGTGGCCCGTGCTGCGCAGGAGCAGCAGGGCGTCCACCGCGGTGAGGCTGCTGCCGATGATGCCGACCGTGGCGTCCGGGTCGACACCCTCCAGTCCGGCTCCCTGCCACATCGAATGGACGTAGGTGGGGACCTTGGTGAACTCGAGGTACTCGGTGGACGGCAGGTCGCCCAGGCACAGGAAGGCGTAGTCGACCAGGAAGTGGTCCACGCCGGCGATCAGGTGCACACCCCGGGCGTCCTCCCGGCAGTCGCTGACCACCGCGCGGTGCGTGCTGACCCGGATGCCCGCCCTGCGGGCCTCTCGGAGCGCCTCGCCGAAGTGCTCCTGGAGGTAGGAGGCGAAGAGCCTGCGCGGCACGTAGGTCGCCTCCTTCGCCTCCGCCGGGGCGTCCTGGCGGCCGGCCAGCCAGCGGACGAAGTGGTCGGGGTCGTCCGCCTGCACGCTCATGGTGCCGGCCCGCATGTTCAGCAGATGACAGTCGTGCGGGGTGCTGTAGGCCACTCCGGCGCCCAGTCGCTCCCCCGTCTCGAAGATGTGGACCTCGCAGCCCTCGGCGCGGCCGCCGTCGAGGAGGCTCCGCACGAGCGCGACGAAGACCCCCACGCCCGTCGCCCCCATTCCGGCCACGGCGAATCGCGGCGGCCTGGCGGCGGGCGTTACTACATCGCTATCGGCTGACATCGGTGGCCGTAGCCCTTCCTGTGATCGCTCGGTTGGTGACGGGCCCCGGCAGTGGACCGCCGGGGCCGGGCGCGGTCAGCGGGCGCGCGGCCCGCGGTCGATCAGCTGGTCCCGCTCGGGGCCGACGGAGACGTAGCGGATCGGCACGCCGACCAGCTCCTCGATCCGCAGCACGTACGCCGCCGCGGCCCGGGGCAGGTCCCCGAAGTCCCGGATCCCGGTGAGGTCCTCGTCCCAGCCCGGCAGGTACTCGTAGACCGGTCGGGCGTCGTCGAGCCGGTGGGCCAGGGGGAAGTCGGCGGTCTTGACACCGTCGATCTCGTACGCGGTGCAGACCCGCAGCTCGGGCAGGCCGCTGAGGCTGTCGAGCTTGGTGAGCGCGAGGTCGTGGGCGCCCTGGATCAGGGCGCCGTAGCGGGAGGCGACGGCGTCGAAGGGGCCGATCCTGCGCGGGCGCCCGGTGTTCACCCCGTACTCGCCGGAGCCCTGCCGGAGTTCGTCCGCCCAGGCCCCGAACTCCTCGGTGACGAACGGGCCTTCGCCGACACAGGTGGAGAAGGCCTTCATCACGCCGGTCACCCGCGACAGCGGACGCCCGGGCAGGCCGCCGCCGACCGGCGCGTAGCCGGCCAGCGAGCTGGAGGAGGAGGTGTACGGGTAGATGCCGTGCAGGATGTCGCGCAATGCGCCGAGCTGGGCCTCGAGGATGATGTGCCGCCCGGCCTGCTCGGCGCTGTGCAGTCGCCCGCTCACGTCGCCGATGTGCGGGCGGAGCCGCCGCGCGTAGCCGTGGCCCCAGTCGACCATCGCGTCCAGGGAGATCGGCGGCTTGCCCGGGTAGAGCGCGCTGTTGCCGAGGTTCTTCCACTCGATCACGGGCGCCAGCCGGCGGCGCAGGTGCTCGCGGTCCAGGAGCTCGCCGAGTTGCAGGGCCTTCTTGAGGTACCGGTCGCCGTAGACGGGGGCGATGCCCCGCCGGGTGCTGCCGAAGGGCCGGTCGGCGAGGCGGTCCTCCTCCCACGCGTCCTGGTCCCGGTGGAAGGGGAAGCAGACGGTGGCGCGCTCGGAGATCAGCAGGCCGCTGGTGTCCACCGAGCGCTCCCGCAGTTCGGCGAGCTCGGCGTCCAGGGACTCCAGGTCGAGGACCGTGCCCGGGCCGATCACGTTGACGGTGTCCGGGTTGAAGATCCCGGAGGGGACCAGGCGGAGCTTGAACGTGCCGAACTCGTTGATGACGGTGTGGCCGGCGTTGTTGCCGCCCTGGTACCTGACGACCAGGTCGGCCTCGCGGGCCAGGTAGTCGATCATCCGGCCCTTCCCCTCGTCGCCCCAGTTGATTCCGACGACGGCGTGCAGTGCCATGTGCTGTGTGTCCTCGTGGTTGGTCGGGCCGTGTGACGGCTGCGGTTCAGAGGCGGGCCACACCGTCACGGCGGGCGGCCTCGGCCACGGCGGCGGTGACGGCGGGTGCCACCCGCTCGTCGAAGGAGTCGGGCAGGATCCGGTCCGCGGTCAGCTCGTCGGCCACCACGTCGGCCAGTGCGGTCGCCGCGGCGAGCTTCATGCCCTCCGTGATCCGGGACGCACGGACCTTGAGCGCGCCGGCGAAGATGCCGGGGAAGGCCAGCACGTTGTTGATCTGGTTGGGGAAGTCCGAGCGTCCGGTGCCGACGACGGCGGCGTAGCGGCGGGCGGCGTCCGGGAGGATCTCCGGGTCCGGGTTGGACAGCGCGAAGATGACGGCGCCGGGATTGAGGCCGGTGAAGGCCTTCTCCGGCACGCTGCTGCCGGACAGGCCGATGAAGACGTCCGCACCGCGCATGGCGTCCTCGATGCCTCCGGTGACGCCGCCCAGGTTGGTGTCGCGGGCGAGGGCCGCCTTCTCCGGGTTGAGGTCGGTCCGGCCGTCGTGGACCACACCCTTGCTGTCGCACACCACGATGTCGCCGATGCCCGCGCCCAGCAGGATCCGGGTGACGGCCACGCCGGATGCGCCGGCTCCGGCCACCACTGCTCGCAGGTCGGCGAGTTCACGGCCGGTGACCCTGGCCGCGTTCCGCAGGGCCGCGAGCGCGACCACCGCGGTGCCGTGCTGGTCGTCGTGGAACACCGGGATGTCCAGGCGCTCCTGCAGCCGGCGTTCGATCTCGAAGCAGCGCGGGGCGGAGATGTCCTCCAGGTTGATGCCGCCGAACGACGGGGCCAGCCGCACCACGGTCTCGACGATCTCGTCGACCTCGGTGCAGGCGAGCGCGATCGGCACCGCGTCCACGCCGCCGAACTGCTTGAAGAGGATCGCCTTGCCCTCCATCACGGGCAGCGAGGCCTCCGGGCCGATGTCGCCCAGGCCCAGCACCGCGGTGCCGTCCGTGACCACGGCCACCGTGGAGGACTTCCAGGTGTAGTCGAAGGCCCGCTCGGGCTGCTCGGCGATGGCGCGGCACACCGCGGCCACGCCGGGCGTGTACACCAGCGCGAGTTCCTCGCTGGTGCGCACGGCGACGGTGGAGCTGACGGCGAGCTTGCCTCCCCGGTGGTACGCCAGCGCCGGGTCCTCGGGGTGCGTGCGGAGCACGGTGTCTGCCTGGGCTGTCATGGCCGCTCTCTCGGTGTCGGGTTGCGTCGGGGTCCGCCTCGTCGCGAGGCGCCGGGGGCACTGAAGATCGGCAGCCCCGTTGACGGGACCAGAGGCTATGAAGCCTTGCCAGAATTTGTCAAACGTTGCCAAGCTTGCCGGACTGGACTAGCGTCACCACCGCACCACGGCGTCAGCACGGCGACCTCGACTCGCAGATGCCAGCGAATGATGACGAACCACGCCGCACGCGCGACGGGCATGCGGCACCTCAACGGGGAGATCGAAGACTCATGAAGATCATCAGCACGTCCGCCGTCGGCATCCTTGCGGCCGCCGCGCTTGCCACCGTCGTCGCCCTCCTCGGCGGAGCGGCGGCCCAGGAGGCGCCCGGCGGCGGGAGCGAGACCCACATCTCCGCGGCAACCACCGGCGGCGACATCGACTGGCCGTGACCGCCAGGTGTCCGCATCCGGCAACCTGACGTCCCATTTGCCAGGCGTTTGCCAAATATAGGCAATATTTGCCACTATTGCCGGATGCACGTCGCGCGTACAGGGAGCGTCGGTACGCTCCCTGTACGCGCGTAGACTGGACGTGCGCCAGGCAGACGAGTTCCCCGGCCAAACGGGGCGTTCTCACAGGGCGGTAGCAAGGTGCTGGATCAGCCTGAATTCGGACGGCGCCTGAGGCAGCTGCGCCAGCAGCGCGGAATGTCTCAGGCCGACCTCACCGGCACCGGGATGTCAGCGGCCTATCTGTCCAGACTGGAGTCGGGTGCACGACCGCCCACGGAACGGGCGGTCGCCTACCTCGCCGAACGGCTCGACGTCCCGGCCGAGGCCTTCGACCTCGCCGCCGACTGCGACCTCGCCGACGCCCTCGCCGCGGCCCTGTCCCACTCGGACAGCACGGGCGACGCCGAGGTCCGCGACATGCTGGCACACGCGCTCGCCTCCACCGCCGCCGCCGACCCCACCACGCGCTGGCAGGCCCTGGCCCAACTGGCCAGACTTCAGGGCTCCTTGGGCGAAGCACAACCGGAGCGCGACACACTGACCCGGCTCACCGTCCTGAGCGACGAGCTCGGGCGCCCGGCCCTGCAGGTCCACGCCCGGCTCCGCATGGCGCGCTGCGCCCGTGGATTGGGCGACGCCACCGCAGCCCGCCAGGCCGTACGGGAAGCCCTGGCGCTCGGCGAACGCCATCATGTGCACGTGCCCGCCGCCGAACTGACCCGCGGCCGGCTGCTCCTGGTCTCCGCCGAGGCCGAGCTCGGCGACCTCGCCGAGGCCGCCCGGCTCGGGACGGAGATCTGCGAGAAGCTCGAACGCACCACCGGCGCGCTGGCAGCCGAGGTCTACTGGACGCTCGCCACCGTCCGCACCCGCCAGGGCGACTTCCCCGGCGCCTCCGCACTGCTGCAGCAGGCCGTCGAGGCCCTGGACAGCCGCGAGGACCTCACGCTCTGGCTGCGCCTGCGGCTGGCTGCCGCGTCACTGGCACTGCAGGCGCTGCCACCGCGGATCGAGGTCGCGCAGTCGCACCTGGACACCCTCGCGCCGCTGCTCCCGCTGGTCGCCACACCACGCCACCACACCGAATTCCTGCTGCTGCAGGCCCAGTCCGCCTACCTCCACGGAGACCTGCCCCGCGCACGGCGGGCCTGCAGCCAGGCCGCGGACGCGCAGAACATGCTCTCCTTCCGTGACCGGATCCGCCTCGAAGCCCTCCAGTCCCGGCTGGCCGTGGTCGACGGCGATCCGGAGGCGCCGGCACGGCTGCGCGAACTGGCGGGCCGGGCCCAGGCCGCGGGGCTTCCCGACCTCTCCGCCGAGGTGTGGCGGGTGCTCGCCGAAACCGTCGTCCCGGCGCGGTCCCCCGAGCACTGAGGCCCGCGGAGATCACCGTCGGTGTGCGAGGATGGCGCCGGTGTCGATACTGATGCTGAAGCTGCTCCTGGCCCCCGCACTCGTGGTCGCCTCCTCGCTGGCCGGGCGCCGCTGGGGGCCGGCTCTGACGGGCACCTTGGTCGCACTGCCGATCGTGGCCGGGCCGATCCTTCTCATCACCGGTCTGGAACACGGTCCGGAATTCGCCGCGCACGCCGCCGGCGCGTCCCTGCTCGGACTGGTCTCCCTGGCCCTGTTCTCCGTCGTGTTCGCCGCTCTCGCGCGCACGCCGCGCACCGGCCACTGGGCCGTCGCCCTCCTCCTGGCCTGGGCGGTGTGCCTGGTGGCCGACCTCGCGCTCTCCCTGGTGTCCGCGCCGCCGGTCGTTACCCTGGGCCTGTCCCTGGCCGCGACGGCCTGCGGAACCTGGGCGTTGGCCCGCACCGGGACGGCGAGTGCGCCCACGGGGCCCTCCCCCTCCTACCCCTGGTGGGATCTTCCGGCCCGCGCCGCGGCAACAGCCGTGCTGGTCACCGCGCTCACCACGGCGGCCGCACCCCTCGGCCCCGGCCTGACGGGCGTGCTCGCCCCCTTCCCCATGGGGGGGGGGGGGGGGGGGGGGGGGGGGGGGGGGGGGGGGGGGGGGGGGGGGGGGGGGGGGGGGGGGGGGGGGGGGGGGGGGGGGGGGGGGGGGGGGGGGGGGGGGGGGGGGGGGGGGGGGGGGGGGGGGGGGGGGGGGGGGGGGGGGGGGGGGGGGGGGGGGGGGGGGGGGGGGGGGGGGGGGGGGGGGGGGGGGGGGGGGGGGGGGGGGGGGGGGGGGGGGGGGGGGGGGGGGGGGGGGGGGGGGGGGGGGGGGGGGGGGGGGGGGGGGGGGGGGGGGGGGGGGGGGGGGGGGGGGGGGGGGGGGGGGGGGGGGGGGGGGGGGGGGGGGGGGGGGGGGGGGGGGGGGGGGGGGGGGGGGGGGGGGGGGGGGGGGGGGGGGGGGGGGGGGGGGGGGGGGGGGGGGGGGGGGGGGGGGGGGGGGGGGGGGGGGGGGGGGGGGGGGGGGGGGGGGGGGGGGGGGGGGGGGGGGGGGGGGGGGGGGGGGGGGGGGGGGGGGGGGGGGGGGGGGGGGGGGGGGGGGGGGGGGGGGGGGGGGGGGGGGGGGGGGGGGGGGGGGGGGGGGGGGGGGGGGGGGGGGGGGGGGGGGGGGGGGGGGGGGGGGGGGGGGGGGGGGGGGGGGGGGGGGGGGGGGGGGGGGGGGGGGGGGGGGGGGGGGGGGGGGGGGGGGGGGGGGGGGGGGGGGGGGGGGGGGGGGGGGGGGGGGGGGGGGGGGGGGGGGGGGGGGGGGGGGGGGGGGGGGGGGGGGGGGGGGGGGGGGGGGGGGGGGGGGGGGGGGGGGGGGGGGGGGGGGGGGGGGGGGGGGGGGGGGGGGGGGGGGGGGGGGGGGGGGGGGGGGGGGGGGGGGGGGGGGGGGGGGGGGGGGGGGGGGGGGGGGGGGGGGGGGGGGGGGGGGGGGGGGGGGGGGGGGGGGGGGGGGGGGGGGGGGGGGGGGGGGGGGGGGGGGGGGGGGGGGGGGGGGGGGGGGGGGGGGGGGGGGGGGGGGGGGGGGGGGGGGGGGGGGGGGGGGGGGGGGGGGGGGGGGGGGGGGGGGGGGGGGGGGGGGGGGGGGGGGGGGGGGGGGGGGGGGGGGGGGGGGGGGGGGGGGGGGGGGGGGGGGGGGGGGGGGGGGGGGGGGGGGGGGGGGGGGGGGGGGGGGGGGGGGGGGGGGGGGGGGGGGGGGGGGGGGGGGGGGGGGGGGGGGGGGGGGGGGGGGGGGGGGGGGGGGGGGGGGGGGGGGGGGGGGGGGGGGGGGGGGGGGGGGGGGGGGGGGGGGGGGGGGGGGGGGGGGGGGGGGGGGGGGGGGGGGGGGGGGGGGGGGGGGGGGGGGGGGGGGGGGGGGGGGGGGGGGGGGGGGGGGGGGGGGGGGGGGGGGGGGGGGGGGGGGGGGGGGGGGGGGGGGGGGGGGGGGGGGGGGGGGGGGGGGGGGGGGGGGGGGGGGGGGGGGGGGGGGGGGGGGGGGGGGGGGGGGGGGGGGGGGGGGGGGGGGGGGGGGGGGGGGGGGGGGGGGGGGGGGGGGGGCGGCACCAGCGTGGTCGCCACCTTCGCGCTCGCCCAGGGTGGACCCGCGGTGGCGGCAGCCACCCTGGGCGGTGTCCTGCGGGGTCTGTGGGGTTTCGCCGCCTTCTGCTTCCTCGCAGCAGTCCTGGTCAAGCCGCTCGGCACCGGCCCGGCCTTCGCGGTCGCCCTCGCCGGCACGCTCACCCTGCAGCTCTGCATCGGGCGCCTGCGGAACGCTCGGGCCACCCGCCGCACTGCCCTGACCACCGCCCACACCGGCTGAGGACCGACCGCGGGCGGCCGCGCGGCCGTGCACAGGGCAGCGCGCCACTCCGGGCGGATCAGCGGCTGCCGCTCGGGTGGCCGGTTGCGCCGGCGCCTGTCCGGCGCGGGGTGACCACCGGTCGAGCAATATGAGCCGCGCTCATGTCAGACCGGTCCGGACGCCACCGCCCGGGGTTGGGCACACCCGCTCTCCGGACGCCGCCACTCAACCGTCACCCACGGTCACGCACGTCCCGCGCTCCGGATCCGACACCCACACCGCTGGCCGGGGCACCCTCCGCGCGGCCCGGGCCACCGGCCGCAAGTCGCTGCGCCGGAGCGGGAGTTCTCCTCGACGCCCCGGCGCAGCGGATCGCCGGCGAAAGTGAGCCGGCCTCAGGTCGGTGATTCGCCCGGGAACCACCGGATGCGGCAGAGTGGGCCCCATGAAGGCGCGCACGGACGGACCCGAACAGCCCACCGGCACGACCCGCAGGCGCCCCGTGCAACGGCGCAGTCTGGAGCGGTACGAGCGGCTGCTCGACGCCTGCGCGGGTCTGCTGGACGAGGTCGGCGCGGCCGGGCTGACCACCAAGGAGGTCGCGCTGCGCGCCCGGGTGCCGATCGGCACCCTGTACCAGTTCTTCTCCGGCAAGGAGAGCCTGCTGGCGGCGCTCGCCGAGCGGAACCTGGACCGCTACCTGGACCGGCTCGCGCGCCGGATGACGGCGGAGGGGCCGCCGGCCGCGGCCGGGTTCGTCGACCTGGCGGTGGAGGAGTTCGTCGCCATGAAGCGGTCGGTGCCGGGCTTCGGGCACCTGGACTTCGGCCTGGTGGACGCCGTCCCGCCGGGCCTGGGCGACGAGAGGCACCTGCTCGACGCCGAGCTGGACAACAACGCGGCGGTCGCCGCCCGGCTGCGCGCGGTCGGCGGCCGGCTGTTCGAGGCGCCGGGGTTCGCGCTGTCGCTGCGGGTGGCCCTGGAGTGCGCCGACGCGGTACTCAAGCTGGCCTTCCGGGTGGACCCGGAGGGCGATCCGGCGCTGATCGCCGAGTGCAAGCGGCTGCTGCGCTGCTACCTCTCCGAGCCGGCCGCGGGCTGAACCGGGAGCACGGTCCGCGCCGTCCCGGGTCCACGGCCCCGAGCCGCCGCCCCCGGCCGCGCGCCGCGGCCCGCCATTGCGGCCTCCGGTCACCCGCCGCACAGTGGAGTCGGGGCGCCGTCCGTACGCCGGGCGGTCGCACCCGCACCAGACCTCGGCCGCACAGGAGCAGAGCATGCAAGCGACGGTGGGTGACCACGTCCACATCTACGGCAAGCACATCGGCATGGTGGACCGCAAGGGCGAGATCATGGAGGTCCGCGGTACCAACGGCGAGCCCCCGTACCTGGTCCATTTCGAGGACGGCCACGACGGCCTGATCTACCCCGGCCCCGACACGGTCATCGAACGCCAGGAGGAGCGGCGGTAGCGCCCCGGCGGCGTCCCGGCCCGGCCCGGCACCGCGCCCCCTCGTCCGGTGCCCGGCTGACGCGCGCCCGGCCCCGTCCGTAGGGCGCCCGGTGTCCGAATCCCTCCCCGGCCCCCTGGCCCACCTGGCCCCGCTGCTGGACGACTACGGTTATCCGGCGGTGGGGGCCTTGGTGTTCCTGGACAACTGCGGCATCCCCGTCCCCGGCCAGACCATCCTGGTGCTGGCCGCGGTCTACGCCGGCACCGGCCGCCTCAGCATCGCCGGGGTGGTGGCGGTGGCGGTGCTCGCGGCCGTGGCGGGCAACTCCCTCGGCTACCTGATCGGCCGCACCGGCGGCCACGCCTTCGTCCACCGCTGGGGCCGGTACGTGCGGATCACCCCGGAGCGGATGGCCAAGTCCGAGGCGTTCTTCGCCCGGCGCGGCGCCACGGTGGTGACCTTCGCCCGCTTCGTGGACGGGCTGCGGCAGACCAACGGCATCATCGCCGGCACCTCCGAGATGCCCTGGCGCCGGTTCGCCCCGGCCAACGTGGCGGGCGCGGTGCTCTGGGTGGGCGTGTGGGCCTCGATCGGCTTCTTCGCCGGCACCAACATCGACGAGCTCTACCGCACGGCCCTCCGCTACCAGGTGTACCTGCTGGCGGCGGTGGCCGCCGCCCTGCTCGCGGTGGGCGTCCGGGCCCTGCTGCGCCGCCGCACCCGACGCCGGGCTGACCCCGCCGGGGCGGCGCCGGAGGTGGGCCGGGCTCCGGACGGGGCCGGGAACGCCGTCCCGCCCGGAGACGGCGGCGCGGAGACCCCGGACGGCGGCACGGAGCCCCCGGACGGCGGTGCCGAGTCCCCGGACGGCGGTCAGCGCAGCGGCAGCACCTCGAACGAGGACGCGTAGCGCACCCCGAGCCGCTCCCCCGCCGCCCGCCCGGTGGTCTCCAGGAACCCGTGCGCGTCGGCCATCTCCCCGCCGAGGCCCTCCAGGTAGGCCTTGTGCGCCTTGAGCGAGGCCACGCCCAGGTGGAAGTGGTCGGTGGTGTCCACCGCGTGCCGGGCGTCCGGCGAGGCCGCCGCCCAGACCTGGCGGACCCCGTTCCACGGCTCGTAGCCCTCGGCGACGAGTTCCTGGAACACCCACCGGTTGCCCGCGTCCCGGGCGCCGTCCAGGGTGGCCCGGCCGACCGCGATGTGGTCGGCCTGGTTGGGGAACACCCCGCCGTAGGTGTCGCGGAAGTTGGTGGTGATCACGATCTCCGGGCGGTGCCGGCGCACCGCGCGGGCGATGTCGCGGCGCAGCGGCAGGCCGTACTCGACCACGCCGTCCGGGTGGCCGAGGAACTCGACGACGTCGACGCCGACCAGGGCGGCCGACTCGATCTGCTCGCGCTCGCGGACCGTCCGGCAGCGCTCCGGGTCCATGCCGTCGATGCCGGCCTCGCCGCTGGTGGCCATCACGTAGACGACCCGCTTGCCCTGGGCGGTCCAGCGGGCGACGGCGGCGGCCGCGCCGTACTCCATGTCGTCGGGGTGGGCGACGACGGCGAGGGCGGTCTGCCAGTCCTCGTCCAGCGGCTGGAAGGGGACGGGGGTGGTCTGCTGGGGGGACGTCATGGCGGCCTCCGTCTCACTCTGCGGTCTTGATCGAGTAGTTGAAGTCGGTGTGGCCGAAGTGGTTCATCAGGCGCAGCCAGAACGGCATCAGCATCTCGGTGCCGCGGGCGGCCTGGATCCCGCCGAGGTCGAGCACCGCGGCCTCGGGCCAGCCGAACTCCACCAGCACGGCCCGGACGGCGGCCTTCGCCTCGGGGTCCTCGCCGGCGATGAAGACGTTGTGCTCGCCGGGGACGCGGCCCGGGTCCACCATCAGCGGGGCGGTCAGGGTGTTCAGCGCCTTCACCACGCGGGCCTCGGGGAACTCGCGCTGGATCCGCTCGCCCACGCTGTCGGTGTTCACCGGGTCGAGGCTGACCTCGCCGGTCGGAGAGAACACCAGCGGGTTGGAGACGTCGATCAGCACCTTGCCGGCCAGCCGCTCGGCGCCGGCCAGGGTGAGTGCCTGCACCGAGACCGTCCCGCCGGTCGCGTTGATCACGATCTCGCCGGACTCCGCCGCCTCGGCGAACGTCCCGGCGTGCCCGTACGGGCCGGAGCGGTCGGCCCACTCGTTGGCGGCCGTGTTGTCCTTGGTCCGGGAGCCGAGGGTGACCTCGTGTCCCAGGGAGATCAGCTTGGCCGCGAGCGTGCGGCCCACCGTCCCCGTGCCGATGATTCCGAACCGCATCGTTGGTCTCCGCCCTGTGAGCCGTACGCCGGTGAGCTGGGTTGACGAGCTGGGGTGATGGGCCGGGGGTGAGCCCGCCCGGGTCGAACGATAGCCCGAGCCGTGAACTGACCGGCGGTCACCCCGCCGTAGCGGCCGTCAGGTTGGGGCGAGGGCGGCTCCCGCCGGCGCGGGGGCACCGAACCGGGCGAGGTGGTGCCAGACCTTCTTCACGTCCTGCGGGTCGTACACGCCGGAGCGCACCGCGTCGCCGACGATCCGCGGGTCGAGTACCCCGTCCACGGCGATCGCCTCCCCGAGGGTGACGTACTCGGGTCCGCGGTACTCCGGGTGGCGTCTCAACTCCTCGACGGTGAGCCGGAATCCGGCGTGCCACTCGATCGGGCAGGGCAGCCGGCGGGCCGCCTCCTCCACCGCGGTGGAGCGGTGGGACGGGTCGAGGACCAGCGCCTCCACGTGCTCGGCGAGAGCGACGGGGCCGTGCACCTGGGCCTCGACGTAGTCGTCCAGCGCGTCCCGGTCGTCGGCCTCGGCGAGGGCGATCAGGCCCATCCGGTCGGCGACCCCGAAGTCGGCGGGCTCCAGCCAGCTGTCCGGGTAGCAGAAGGTGGCCCGGGGCAGCGCGTCCGCGGTCAGCCGCAGGTGGGCGGAGCCGAACCGGGGGGCCGCGCCGACGCCCCTGCGGCGGAAGTCCAGCGCGCCGTACACCGGGCGCTCCCGGGGGTCCGCCTCGTCGTACGCACCGCCGAAGATCCGGCTCTCCCAGTGCCAGCGGTCGCCGCCGGGGTGGGCGGTCAGGCCGCCGTTACCGGTGCCGGTGACGAACTGCGAGTGGTAGACGCCGGTTTCGGCGAGCGCGTCGAGGAGCGGGCGGCCGGCGGCGTCGGTGCGGTCCGGATGGAAGTTCAGCGTCACCCGGAGCGCCGGGTCGAGCGCCGGGCCGGTCGAGCGGGCGGCGACGTGGCCGATGGCCCGCGCCTGCGGGGAACCGTCGCGTATGGCGTCCATCCGGGCAGTCTGCCGGAGCCGGCCGGCGGCGCGCATCCGCATTACCCCTGGCCGGGGCGGGAGGACAGCACGCAGAACTCGTTGCCCTCCGGGTCGGCCAGCACCACCCAGGACACCTCGCCCTGGCCGACGTCGGCGCGGCGGGCGCCCAAGGCGAGCAGCCGGTCCACCTCGGCGCCCTGGTCGGCCGGACGGAAGTCCAGGTGCAGGCGGTTCTTGCGCTCCTTCGCCTCCGGCACCGGGACGAACACCAGGCCGGGCAGCCGGTCGGCGGCGGGCCTGATCTCGAACTCGTCCGCCGCGTCGTTCAGCACGACCCAGCCGAGCGCCGCCGTCCACCAGCGCCCCAGCGCCACCGGGTCGGCCGCGTCGAGGACGACCTGCTCCCACGTGAGTCCCATGCCGGCGACCCTACTCCCGCGCCGCCACCGGGCCGGGGAACCGCCCACCGCGCGCCCTGCCCCGGCCGGGCCGCGCCGGTGGCCGTGTCGGTGGCGGGTGGGATGCTGCGCCGCACGGACACGAGGGACAGGACGCGAGGGACACCATGGACGCGGGAGAGCTGACGCTGGCCGAGTGGCGGGCGTGGTCGGACGAGGAGCGCCGGGCGCTGGTGGCGGGCCTGGCCGGGCGGCTGGGGGCGGACAGCTGGGCGGTGGAGACCTCCGGCGGCCCGGAGGGCGGGGCGACCGCGCGGCTGGTGCTGCGGGGCCGCACGTTCGCGCTGGTCCCGGGCGGCGAGGCGCGGCTCGGCGTCGACCCGGCCGCGTTCACCCCGACGCCGGAGCAGGCGGAGTCGTACGCCGGGAGCTGCCGCGACTTCGGCTTCCCGGAGGACCTGCGCGCGCACCTGGCCGAGGCCCTCAGCCAGCCCCGTACGGTCCGGATCCCGGCGCTGCTGGTCGGCGTGGAGCCCGAGGAGGTGGAGGCCGACTGGGAGGAACTGCCCGAGGCGGTCGCCGCGCTCGGCTGGCGGCTGCCGACGCCCGACGAGTGGGAGTACGCCTGCGGCGCCGGCGGCGGCACCCTGTTCCGGTGGGGAGCCGAACACCCGCCGGCCGCCGACCCGTTCAGCGCCGCCACCGGCCCCCACCGGGAGCCGAACGCCTTCGGGCTGCGGATCGCCCGGGACCCGTACCAGCCGGAGGCCACCTCCGAGCCGGGCGTGCTGTGCGGCGGGGACGGCGGCGAGGCGACCTGCGGCGGCTACGGCGCGTTCCTGGCCTGGCTTCCGCTGGCGCCGGCGTACCGTGACCGCGGGCTGGCCGAGATGCTGGAGTCCGGCGACTACCCGGACGCCCCGCTGGTGCGGCCGGTGATCGATCTCTGACCGGCCGTACGGCCGCTGCCTTGAGCAGGGGTCACCAGCGGTGGTGCACCTGGGCGCGTACCCGCCGGTCGTACAGGTCGCGGACGGCCGCCAGGGTGGTCGCCGGCAGGGGCGGGAGCGCGGCGGCGGAGGCGTTGGCCCGGGCCTGGGAGGGGTTCCGGGCGCCGGGGATCACCGTGCTGACGCCGGGCTGCTGGATGATCCAGCGCAGCGCCGTCGCCGCCGGGGTCACGCCGTCGGGGGCGAGTCCGGCGAACTCCTCGGCGGCCTCCACACCGGTGGCGAAGTCCACGCCGGAGAAGGTCTCGCCCTGGTCGAAGGCCTCGCCCTGGCGGTTGTAGGTGCGGTGGTCCTCGGCCGGGAACTCGGTCGCCTTGGTGTACCGCCCGCTGAGCAGCCCGGAGGCGAGCGGGACGCGGGCGAGGATGCCGACGCCGGCCCGCTCGGCGGCGGGCAGCACCTGCTCCAGCGGCTTCAGCCGGAAGGCGTTGAGGATGATCTGCACGCTCGCCACCCCCGGCCGGGCGATCGCGGTGAGCGCCTCCGCGCAGGTCTCCACGCTGACCCCGTACGCGGCGATGCGCTCCTCGGCGACCAGGGTGTCCAGGGCGTCGAACACCTCGTCGCTGGAGTACACCGGGGTGGGCGGGCAGTGCAGTTGCACCAGGTCGAGCCGGTCGGTGCCCAGGTTTCTTCGCGAACGGTCGGCCCACGCGCGGAAGTTGGCGAGGTTGTAGTGCTCGGGCCGCTGCTCGGCCCGGCGGCCGAACTTGGTGGCGACGAAGACCTCCGCGTCCGGGCGGCCGCCCAGGTAGCGGCCGATCAACTGCTCGCTGCGGCCGTCTCCGTACACGTCGGCCGTGTCGAACAGGGTGACGCCGGCCTCCACGGAGGCGTCCAGCACGGCCAGGGCGTCCTCCTCGCGGACCTCGCCCCAGTCCGCGCCAAGCTGCCAGGTGCCGAGTCCGACCACGGACACCGGGCGGCCGGTCCGGCCGAGTACGCGCTGTTCCATGGGGCGAGCCTCTCACCCCGGAGCGGGGGCGGACGGTCAGCGCGGGCCCGCCCGCGTGTCCCGGGCGGCGGGGGCGCCGCGGCGACGTGCGGGGGGCGCGGGCGCGGCGGCGCGCGGGGGACACGGGCGCGGGCAGGTGGGCCGATCCCCGGGCGGTCGGGCGGGGGCGCGGCTACGATCGCGCCATGACCACTCGTACTGCCGTCCGAGCCGTCCTCGCGGGACGCACGCCCGCCAGCCGACGGGCCGTCAAGGCCTCTTCGCTCTCGCTCTGGTCGAGCGATTCGGTGCTGTCCATCGGCTCGGTGGGCTCGGTGCTGTCCATCGGGTCCGTCGGGTCGGTGCTGTCGATCGGGTCGGTGGGCAGTGTGCTCTCGGCGGGCTCGATCGGCTCGGCGCTCTCGGCCGTCTCGGCGGGGTCCTGGCTGAGCGTCGGCTCGGTGCTGTCCGCGCAGTCCACGTGGTCGATCCTGTCCTGGCGTTCCTGCCGCGGCGTCCGCACGGCCGGCATGGTCGCGGCCGCCGCCGTCGCCACCGCGGTGATCGCCGAACCCCGCCTGTCCGGCCGCGCCCGCAGACGCTGAGCCGGCGGCCGCCGGAGGACGGGCCCTCCCCCGGGCGGGTGAGGGCACGGCTGCGGCGTCCTCCGGTGGACGGCGTCGGCCTCCTCTACCTCCCCCTCCTCGCCTGGGGCCCGCTCCTGGCCGCCCTCGCCCTCTCCTACCACCGCCGCCACCGCACCCGGCGCTCCTGACCGTTCGATGAAGCGTTTCACGCCCTCAACCGGCCGCGCCCGCCGCACGGACAAACTCACTCCCACCCGTTCCCACCGGGGGTAGGATCAGGGCCATGGGCGGTAGCAAGAAGTACTCGATCAGCCTGCCCGAGGATCTCGCCGAGACTGTCCGCGCCCACGTCGGTCCCGGCGGCTTCTCCGCCTACGTCGCCGAGGCCCTTGAGCAGCGAGTCGCGATGGAGAAGCTGCGGGAGATCGTCGCGGACTTCGAGACCGACAACGACGGACTGACCCGCACCGAGATCGAGGCCGCCCGGGCACTGCTGCGCCAGGACCGTCACCGGGCCGGCGGTGCCGCCGTCTGATGCCCGGCACCCTGTTCCTCGACGGCGAGGGCCTCTCCAAGCTCTATCTCAAGGACCGAACCGTCGCCGCCCTGGTCCAGGCCGCCGCCGAGGAAGGCGTGCGGGTGGCCACCACCGCCATGACCACGCTCGAAGCGGACTACGAGCGCATCCATCCCGCCCGGATCAACTGGGCCCTCTCCCGCATCGATGTCCACGACGTCACCAGGGACGTCGCCGGCCAAGCCGCCGTCCTGCTCCGCACGCACCGCCTCCACGGTCACAAGTACGCCCTCGATGCCGTTCTTGCCGCCATCGCCCGCACGGCGCCACCGCCGGTCACCGTCCTCACCTCCGACGTGGACGATCTGACCCTGCTCTGCGGGCCCGCCATCCAAGTGATCAAGGTCTGAGCCTCGGCGGAGCAAAGCTCGAGGTCGCCGGTCCGATCCCCACCTGGCGAGGTCGGGCAGTCGTGGATGCCGGGTCGGCTCGGCAGGTGTCAGGCGGCCGGGGTGGGACCGCGCAGGGTGAGGTAGCGGTCGAGGTGGGTGGCGGCGTGGAGCATGGCGAGGCTCTGGGTGGTGAGCTTCCGTTGCCAGTCGGTGAGGGCGGCGGCGAGGGTGTCGGTGCCGCCGGCGGTGCGGATCCGGTGGACGACGGTGGCGATGTGGTCGAGGCGGTAGCCGCCGCGCCGGAGCAGGTGGGCCAGGTCGGCGTCCCGGACGTCGGTCGCGCGGAAGACCCGGTGGCCGGTCGCCGGGTCGCGGGCGGGGACGAGGATGCCGGCCGCCTCCCAGCTGCGCAGGGTCGCCGGGGTGACCCGCAGCCGGTGCGCCAGCTCCCCGATGGTCCGGACGCCGGGGTCCGCCGGCGTCCGGTCCGGCGGGCCCGCGGACTCCGTCGTCAGGTGGTCCACCGCGCTGCGTACCGCGTCCAACGTCTCGCGGTCGCGGAGGAGTTGGCTGTGGCCGCGGTCGACGGCGGTGAGCGCGCGGTCGAGTTCTCCGTCGTGCAGGGCGTTCATCACCTGGCCGGCGGCCGCGTGGCCGTACGCCGGGACGAGGGCGAGGTAGGTGCGGAGGGCCGCCGCGTGCACCGGGGTGTAGACGCGGTAGCCGCTGGAGGTGCGCTCGGCGGGCGGGAGGCAGCCGTCGCGCTCGTAGTTGCGGACCGCCTGGGTCGAGATGCCGTGCTCGCGGGCGAGGTCGGACGGTCGCATCGCCTCAGCGCCTCTCCTCGGTTTGAGACTTCGGCTGACGGTTGAGCGGGCAGATCGCCAAAAGTCTCAATCGTTCTTTCAAGGATACGATCGAGGTTCATGGATCAGGACATTCATGCGTACGTGACCGAGTCGTGCACCTTGCTGGCCCTCGGCGAGCCCACCCATCGCGAGCCCGCGTTCGGGCGGGTCCGCAACCGGCTGTTCGAGCGGCTGGTGGAGGCGGGTTTCCGGTCGATCGCCCTGGAGACCGACCGGGTGGCCGCGCTCGCGGTGGACGAGTACGTCCGGGAGGGCACCGGGACGCTCGACGCCGCGCTGGACGAGGGCTTCTCGCACGGCTTCGGCGAGCTCGCCCCCAACCGTGAGCTCATCTCCTGGATGCGGGAGTTCAACCGCACCCGGCCGCCGGCCTACCGGCTGTCGTTCCACGGCTTCGACGCGCCGATGGAGACCATGAGCGCCCCCGGCCCGCTCCGCTATCTCGAACACGCCCGTGACTACCTGCGGCTCGTCCGGGAGCCGGGCGGCCAGGACGGTCCGAAGTTCCTCGACCTCGCGGGCCTCGCCGGGGACGAGGAGCGCTGGAGCCGTACCGAGGCGGTCCTGGACCCGGCCGCCTCGCCCGGCGCCACCGCCGAGGCCCAGCGGCTGCGGGTGGTGGCCGACGACCTGCTCGTCCTGCTCCACGTCCGGGCCGCGGAACTGATCGCGGCCACCTCGCACCGGGAGTGGCTCCGGGCCAGGACCCACCTCACCGCCGGCCTCGATCTGCTCCGCTACCACCGGCAGTCGGCGCGGCCGCTCGACCAGGGCGCGCGGATCTCCGGCCTGTCCGCGGTCCGGGACGCGTTCATGGTCCGGAACCTCCTGGAGATCCGCGAACTGGAGGCCCGGCGCGGCCCGACCCTGGTCTTCGGGCACAACCTCCACCTGCACCGGACCGTCAGCACCATGGGCATGGGCGACGTCGAACTCCGCTGGCACGGCGCCGGCGCCAACCTCGCCTCGCTGATCGGCGACCAGTACGCCTTCGTCGCCGGAAGCCTGGGCCGCAGCGAGACCCTCGGGCTGCGGGACCCCGCGCCGGACAGCCACGAGGGCGAACTGCAGCGCCGTACCGCCGGCGCCTGGGGACTGACGCCCGCCGCCGCCGTCACGGGCACCCGCAGCCGTACCGACACCGCCCGGGAGCGGGGCTACATCCCGCTCGACCGGGCGACCCTGGACGGTGCCGACGCCGTCCTGCACATCACCGACGGCGGCGCGGTCGACGCGGGCTGAGCGGACGCGCACGGCCGCCGGGTGCGGGCCGGACGGGGGCTCGCCCGCGCCCGGCGCCGCGGTCAGAGCCGCCAGGAGGCGGCGTACTGGATGTGCAGGCGGCCGGGGACGTTCCGGCGGTTCCTCGGCCGCGACCAGGTGCCCGGGGTGAGTTCCACGCAGAAGTGGCCCGGACCCGGATCGCGGTGCGCGGACGCCGGCGCCTCGTCGAGCAGGCCGCGCAGGGTGGTGCCGTGCTCGCGGAAGGCGGGGGCGCTGCCGACCACGAACAGCGTGTGCGCGGCGACGGCGAAGTCGAGGTGGTCGCGGAACGCCCGGTGCCCGCGCCGCTCGTAGTCGATCGCGTCCGGGTCCGGGAAGTCCCGCTCGGGGGTGGCCGTGGTCTGCGGGCGGCCGGCGCCCAGACCGGCCCGGACCCGCTTCCACGCCGCCGTCGGGAACTGCAGGCTGTGGTGGACCAACACCACGTCCAGCGCGATCGGTTCGCCCTCCCCCGCGGCACCCTCGGGGACGGGGTTGGCCCGGATCGGCAGGTACACCAGGGACCGGGCCGACCGGGCGGCCAGCGCCCACAGGTCCACCAGCGCCGCCGCGCCCTCCCGGTCGGCGTACATCGACAGCCAGTGGTGGTCGTCGAGCAGCACCAGCCGCCCCGGCGCCGGCTCCGGCCGCACCACCCGGAACTCCCCGCCGCCCACCCGGACCTCGTGCACCCGTACCCGCTGCCCCACACGCCCCCCTTGACACCCGGCTCCCACCCTAGGGCTTGACGAGCGGGTCCGAAGCACCGGACGGCCGAGGGTGGTTGTCGCAGCCGCGCGCTACGTTGAGCCCGTGACGTACACCGAGGGCAGGACCGAGCGCATCAGGCCGCAGCAGTTCCACGAGACCGCCGGCCTGGAGGACTGGCGGGTGCTCGGCGAGGGGGCGTGCGCGTACTTCCGCACCGGCTCGTTCACCGTCGGCGCCCGGCTCGTGCAGGCGATCGGCGAGTTGCCGGGGGTGGGGGACGGCCGCCCGGACGTCGACCTGCGGGACGAGGGCGTGACCGTCCGGCTGATCGCGATCACGGACGACTACTACGGGCTGACCGAGCGCCACGTCGAACTGGCCCGCCGGATCTCGGCGGTGGCAAGCGTGCTGGACATCCCCGCCGACCCGTCCGCCCTGCAGACCGTCCAGGTCACCGTCGACGCCCTCGCCGGTGCCGACGTGGTGCCCTTCTGGCGCGCCCTGCTCGGCTACCGGGACCGCGCGGGCAGCAGCGAGGACCTGATCGACCCGCACCGCCGCGGGGCCCCGTTCTACTTCCAGGCGATGGACGCACCGCGCCCGCAGCGCAACCGGGTCCACGTCGACGTCTGGGTGCCCTACGACCAGGCGGAGGCGCGGATCGCCGCGGCGCTCGCCGCCGGCGGCCGCCTGGTGACCGACGCCGACGCACCGTCGAACTGGGTGCTGGCCGATCCCGAGGGGAACGAGGCCTGCGTCGGCGTGGCCGGCTGGACCGGGCCCGACCCCAGCCTGGGGTGAAACCACCGGTATTCGGGTGTCGTGTCCGCGAACGGCTGTGGCACGATGCGGCGATGATCTCCGACACCCCCGTACCGGCCGTCGTTCCCGCAGGCCGGATGGCCGACGCCGCCCAGCCGGTGCTCGCGCTGGCGGGCGGGCTGGAGCTGCGCCCGTGGCAACTCGGCGACGCCGACGCCCTGGTGGCCGCCGGCCGGGATCCGGCGATCCGTCAGTGGAACCTGCTGTCCGTCCCGGACCGCGAGGCGGCACGGGGACGGATCGAGCGGATGCACCGGCGCTGGACGGCCGAGACGGGCGCGGTGTGGGCCATCGCCCCGGACGGCGGCACGGCGGTGGGACTGATCGGCTGGAACGACATCGACCTGGCGGGCGGCGGCGCGGAGATCGTGTACTGGGTCCTGCCGCCGGCGCGCGGCGCGGGCGTGGTGGTGGAGGCCACCCGGCGGATCAGCCGCTGGGCCCTGGACGACCTCGGCCTGCACCGCCTGCGCCTGTGTCACGCCGTGGCCAACCCGGCGTCCTGCCGGGTCGCCGAGAAGGCCGGGTACACCTACGAGGGCACCATGCGCGGCGCCCTCCGCCACGCCGACGGCTGGCACGACCAGCACCTCCACGCCCTGGTCCAGGGCGACGCCTGACCATCGCCGTGGCCGTCACGGGCACCCCGGCGTCAGCGGCAGATCCAGTAGCTGTTGCCCGCCCGGTGGCTGCTTCGCTCCCCGTTCGGCCGGGTCACCACGACGCAGCCGTCCTCGTACGCCATCCGGTCGCCCGCCGCGACGAACACCGGCCGGGCGCCGCGCGCGTCACGGCCAGGCGACCTCGCCGTCCCGCCCCTCCAGGGCACCGTCCGGTCCGACTCGTAGAACCTGGTCCAGCCCAGGTGGACCGTGCCCGGGGACGTGCGGTGCCGGTCGTCGGCCCTGGTGGCCAGCCAGCCGAGCAGTTCACCGATGCGGTCGAACTCGTCCGGGTGGACCTCCTGGCGGACGGTCATGGACCACCGCCCACTCCACTCACCCTCGCGCCGGACCAGCGCGGCGAGGAGCGCCCCACCCACCCGGACGGCCGCCTCGTGCCGGCCCAGGAGCGGCTCGGGGTGGTCCTCGATGACTCCGCCGGGTGAGCCGCATCGCCGCCTCCGCTCTCCGCGTTGCCCGCCGGACGATCCCGGGCGGCCCCGTGACGGGTCGGCAGAACCGCCGGGTACCGCGCCCACGGTAGGCCGGACCCGCCCCGCGGCCGCCGGAACCCCGCCGGTCCGCGTGGCGGACGATCGGTGCAGGACCGATCTGCGAAGCTCGCCCCCATGACCTCCTCGCCCCAGCGCACCTGGCGGCTGCCGTGGACGACCGTGGCGCCGGTGCTGTCCTTCCTGCTGCTGGCCGGCACCTGGAAGCGTTCGCTGCCCACGCCGGTGGTGGCGCTGGTGGCGTGCTTCCTGGCTGCCGCCGTGCTGGCCGCCGTGCACCACGCCGAGGTCGTCGCGCACCGGATCGGGGAGCCGTACGGGGCGCTGCTGCTGGCGGTCGCGGTGACGGTGATCGAGGTGGGGCTGATCGTCACGCTGATGGCGGACGGTGGTACCAAGACCGCCGGGCTGGCCCGGGACACCGTGTTCGCCGCGGTGATGATCACCTGCAACGGGATCGTCGGCCTGTGCATCCTGGTCAGCGCGCTGCGCTACCGCTTCGCGGTGTTCCGGGCGGAGGGGACGGGCGCGGCCTTCGGCACCATCGCCACCCTGGCGACGCTCAGCCTGGTGCTGCCGACCTTCACCACCAGCAAGCCGGGGCCCGAGTTCAACTCCGCAGCTGGTCTTCGCCTCGACGGCCTCGCTGCTGCGGTACGGGCTGTTCGTGGCCACGCTGACGGTGCGCCACCGCGAGGACTTCCTGCCGAACGGCTCCGGGGGCCTGCCGGGTGCGGCGGGCGGACCGCCGGGTGAGGTGGGCGGCGGTGCGGGCCGCGCCGAGGACGCGGACGAGGGCGCGGACGAGGTCAGCGCCGAGGGCGACGAGGGCCCGCCCCCGGACAACCGGGCCGCGCTGGTCAGCCTGGCGCTGCTGGTCGTCGCGCTGGTCTCGGTGGTCGGGCTGGCGAAGGGCGTCTCGCCGACCATCGAGCGGGGGGTCGACGCGGCCGGCCTGCCGCAGGCGGTGGTCGGCGAGGTGATCGCGATGCTGGTGCTGCTGCCGGAGACCATCACGGCCGTCCGGGCGGCGGCCCGCAACCGGGTGCAGACCAGCCTCAACCTCGCCCTCGGCTCGGCGCTGGCCAGCATCGGCCTGTCCATCCCGGCGGTCGCGGTCGCCTCGATCTGGCTGAGCGGACCGCTGCTGCTCGGGCTGGACGCCAGCCACATGGTGCTGCTCGCGCTGACCGTCGCGGTGGGCACCCTGACGGTGATCCCCCGCCGTGCCACCCCGCTCCAGGGCGGGCTCCACCTCGCCATCCTCGCCGCCTACCTGGTCCTCGGGGTCAGCCCGTAGCCCACCGGCCGAAGCCACGGCCCGCAACCCGAAGCCCCGCCCGGTCACCGGCACCCCGGCCGGCCGTCACCCCGTCCCCCCGTCGCCCAGGCGGTCCGCAGCCGGTCCGCCTGCACGGTCAGCGCCGCGAGCAGCGCGTCGACGCTCGGCGAGCGGGTGGTGCGCAGCGCGGCGACGCCGATGCGGCGGGTGAGCGGGAGGCCGTCGACCGGGCGGACGGCGAGGTCGGCGCGGTCCTGGGCGATGCCGAGCCGGGGCACCAGGGCGACGCCGATGCCCGCCGCGACGAACCCCTGGAGCACGCCGTAGTCGTCGGTGCGCATGACCGGGACGGGTTGGAACCCGTACCGGAGGCAGGCCCGGGAGAGCACCCGGTCGACCGGGTCCCAGTCGGTGGTGCCCATGATCCAGCCCTCCTCGCGGAGGCCGTCCAGCGGGACGCGGTCGAGCCGGGCCAGCGGGTGGTCGGCGGCGAGGACCAGCAGCAGCGGGTCCTCCAGCAGCGGGTGGACGGTGAACTCCTCACCCAGGCTGCGGTCCTCCCCGGCCTCGGGTTCCACGGGCTCCTCGGCCTCCGCGGGCTGCTCGGGCTCCTCGGGCTGCTCGGGCTCCTCGGGCTCCGAAAGCTCCACGGGCTCCACCGGCTCCGTCGGCTGGGAGAAGACCAGCGCGACCTGGAGCTCCCCGTTGCGCAGGCCGGCGAGGAGGGTGGGCAGCTCGCCCTCGGTGAGTGAGATCTGGACGCCCTGCCGGTGCAGTTCCCGGACGGCGGGCGGCAGCAGCAGGGCGCCGGCGGTGGGGAAGGTGCCGACCCGGAGGGTGGCGGCGCCGTGCTCGGCGAGGTCCCGGATCTCCCGTTCGGCGACCAGGATCCGTTCCAGGACGGCCTCGGCGTGGGGCAGCAGGGCCCGTCCGGCCTCGGTGAGCACGGCGCCGCGGGCGCCCCGGTGGACCAGCCGGGTGCGCAGGTGGGCCTCCAGGGTGGCCAGGTGGTGGGTGATGGTCGGCTGGCTGAAGTGCAGGGCGCGGCCGGCGGCGGCGAGCGAGCCCTCCCGTGCGATGGCGCGCAGCACCTGCAGGTGGCGCAGTTCGAGCACGGCGGGCTCCTCCCGGTGGCGGCGCGGCGGTGCGGACGCCTCCGGCCATAGACGGATTCTGGAGGTCTCCAGAAAACCATGCCGTTCCCCGATGGTCCGGGCGCTGCGAGGGTCGTGTCCGTGAACGACCGAAGCATCCTCGAATCCCCTGCTCAGCGCCGCGCCCCGTACGCCGAGGCGGTCGCCGCCGCCGGCCGGCTGGACTGGCTGCGGCTGAACGTCCCGGGCCATGCGGCGGACGCCGACCGGTTCGGTGCGCTGGGCGGCCTGCTGGGCCCGCTGCCGATGGAGCTGGACCTGCCGCCGCTGCTGGAGGGCATCGACCTGGGGACGGGCAGTCCGATGGAGGAGGCGCTGGAGCTGGCCGCCGAGGCCTGGGGCGCCCGCCGGACCTGGTTCCTCACCAACGGCGCCTCGCAGGGCAACCGGATCGCCGTGCTGGCCGCGGCCGCGCTCGGCGACACCCTGGTGGTGCAGCGCAGTGTGCACTCCAGCGTGATCGACGGCCTGGTGCTGTCGGGGCTGCGCGGCGCGTTCGTGTACCCGTCGGTGGACGCGGCGATGGGCATCGCGCACGGGGTGACGCCGGCCGCGCTGGCGACGGCGCTGGCCGGGCAGCCGGACGCGGCGGCGGCGTACGTGGTGACGCCGAGCTACTTCGGTGCGGTGGCGGACGTCCGGGGGCTGGCGGCGGTCGCCCACGCGGCCGGGGTGCCGCTGATCGTGGACGAGGCGTGGGGCTCGCACTTCGGGTTCCACCCGGACCTGCCGGACAGCGCCCTCGCGCAGGGAGCGGACCTGGTGGTCTCCAGCACCCACAAGCTGGGCGGCAGCCTGACCCAGTCGGCGATGCTGCACCTGGGCCGGGGGCCGTTCGGCGAGGTGCTGGAGCCGCTGGTGCAGCGGATCTTCCACCTGACCCAGTCGACCAGTGCCAGTGCCCTGCTGCTCGCCTCGCTGGACGTGGCCCGGCAGCAGCTGGCGAGCGGCCTGGAGCGGATCGGCGCCTCGGTGGAGGCTGCGGACCGGATGCGGCTGGCGGTCCGGGCGGGCGGGCGGTTCGGGCTGGTGACGGACGGGTTCGGACGGTTCCCGGACATCGCCGGGGCCGATCCGCTGCGGGTCGCGGTGGACACCCGGGCGGGCGGGATCTCCGGGCACGAGGCGCGGCGGCTGCTGATGCGGGAGCACCGGCTGTTCGTGGAGGTCGCCACCGACTCCGCGATCGTCGCGGTGGTCGGCGCGGGGGCCCTCCCGGATCCGGAGCGGTTCGCCGCGGCGCTGCACGCCCTGCCCGCGCCGCTGGACCCGATGCTGGGGCCGGATCCGCTGCACCTGCCGGAGCCCGGGCCGGTCCGGATGACGCCCCGGGAGGCGTTCCTGGCCCCGAGCCGGCTGGTGCCGGCGTACGCGGCCGTGGGCCGGGTCTCCGCGGACACCCTCTCGGCGTACCCGCCGGGCATCCCCAACGTGCTGCCGGGTGAGGAGATCACCGCCGAGCACGTGGAGTTCTTCCAGCGCACCGTCAAGGCACCGACCGGCCACGTCCGGGGTGCGGCCGACCCGGAGGTGGCCTCGCTGCGGGTGGTGGAGCTGCCGTAGGGACGGTCGTCGGAGGGACGGTCGTCGGAGGGCGCTCGGTCGGTCGGCCGCGGCGGGTGGCGCGCGCCCCCGGCGCACGGACGGGCAGCGCGGATGGGCCGTGCGGGCAGCCCGGCTGAGCTGCGCCGAAGGCGTGGTAGCGTGCCGCGGGTTTGGTTCGACAGTGGCGACGAGCAAGTCCCGTGCATCCCCGCGCCCGCCCGTCGGGTGGACCGGGGCACGGTGGGGGAACAGGTGCATGACTGAGCGACGCGGGGATGCTGCCGGCCGTCTGGTGGCCGACCGGTTCGAGCTGGTGGACCGGCTCGGTGCGGGCGGCATGGGAACGGTGTGGCGGGCCCGGGACCTGACCCTCCAGCGCGAGGTGGCGCTGAAGGAGATGCGCGAACTCGGCGTCGACCCGCGGGACCCGGAGCACGCCGCCCGCACCCGGGAGCGGGTGCTGCGCGAGGCCCGGGCCCTCGCCCGGGTCAACCACCCCAACGTGGTCACCGTGTACGAGGTCGTGGACGGCCACCCGTACCCGTGGCTGGTGATGGAGCTGGTCGCCGGCTCCTCCCTGCAGTCGGTGCTCGCGCAGGGCCCGCTCGGCCCGGCCCGGACCGCCCGGATCGGCCTCGACGTCCTGGCGGCGCTGCGGGCCGCCCACGCCTCGGGCATCCTGCACCGCGACGTGAAGCCGGGGAACGTGCTGATCCGCCCGGACGGCACCGCCGTGCTCACCGACTTCGGCATCGCCGCCCTGGAGGGCTCGCAGACCCTCACCGGCACCGGCGACCTGATCGGCTCGCCCGAGTACATCGCCCCCGAGCGGATCCGCGGCGGCGGGATCGGCCCGGCCTCCGACCTGTGGTCGCTGGGCATGCTGCTGTACACCTGCGTCGAGGGCGGGAACCCGGTGCGCCGGGACTCCGTCTGGGAGATCCTGCGGGCGGTCTGCGACGAGCCGGTCCCGCCGCCCCCGTCCGCGGGTCCGCTCGGCGCGGTGGTCGCGGCGCTGCTCCAGCAGGAGCCGGAGCGCCGCCCGGACGCCGCCGAACTCGCCCGGCTGCTCGCCCCGGTCGCGGCGGGCGAGGACGCCGACCCGTCGGCGGCACCCACGGTCCGCTCGCAGCCGGGCCCGCTCGCCGCACCGGCCCCGACGGTGCTCGACCGCGCCGCGGCGCCCTCCTCGCCCGACGTCCGCTCGACCACCGGTTCCACCCGTACGGTCGGCGGTCGCCGGTGGCTGCCCGCCGCCCTCGCCGCCCTCGTGGCCGCGGCCGTGGCCACCGCCGCGTTCACCATCCCCGGGCTGCCCTGGAACGGCGCCGACGCCGGCGCCGACTCGCGCAAGGGCAGGTCCTCGGACGCCGCGACCTCCGGCTCGGGCGACTTCGGACAGGGCGCCTGGATCGCCGTCCTGGCGGCCGTCCCGCACGACACCTCCACCGCGGACCGCGAGCGGAAGCTGGCGGAGGTCCAGGACCAGGTGCCGCGCGCCGTCCTGGAGAACGGCGACGACTGGGCCTCGCTGGAGCCCGGGTACTGGGTGATCCGCGCCCCCGAGACCTTCACGGACGGCTACGAGGCCCTGGAGTTCTGCGCCCGGTACGGCACGGAGGAGTGCTTCGGCCACTACCTCAGCGAGAACACCGCCGACCGCGCCTACGCCTGCCTGGCCAACCCCGACCCCGACCCGGCCGCCTGCCGCCGCCCCCAGGACTCCACCACCTCCACCACCCCCGACCCCGCGGAGAGCCCCGCCGGCTCCGCGAGCCCGAGCCAGGGCTAGACACCCCAGCAGTCCGGTTCCTGACGCTGCGCCAGCCCAGCAGCCGCCGGGTCTGGAAGAGCTGCATCCCGTCAGCGTAGGGGCGGGCCCGGGTGGTTCCGTACGGCTTTTCCGGCGGGCACCGGACGCGGTCCCGCCGGCGGGATGGCCGGATGTGACAGAAGGTGGACATTGCGGCCGCCGGTCGGGGCCGGGGACGATCGGTGGCATGCCTGAACCACGCAGAGTCGTCATCGCGGCCTTCCCCGGGGTCGAGTTGCTGAACGTCACGGGACCGGCCGAGGTGTTCTCGGTCGCCTCGCGGCTGGCCGGACCGGGAGCCTGCGGCTACCGGGTGGAGATCGCGGCGGCGACGCCGGGCGAGCTGGCCACCGCCAGTGGGGTGCGGCTGGTCGCCGACCTCGCCCTGGACGCGGTGGTCAGCCGCCGTCGCCGGTGAGCGAGGCGGCGAGGGCGCTCTCGTCCTCGCCGGGGGTGCCGGGGTGGAGGAGCGGAGGGTCCAGCGGGTGGTCCGGCCGTCCGGTCCGGTGAGGGTGCCGGTGCGCAGGCCGGCGGCGATCCGGCGGCGGACCTCGGCCTCGGCGGAGGGCTCGGCGGCGAACAGGATCCGCAGCCGCAGCACCTCCGCTCCGGCCGTACCCGGTCCGACCGGCCCGGACGGCCCGACCGACTCGACCGGCTCGACCGGCTCGGCCGCGGTGTGGTGCGGGGCGAGCGGGCACGGCGGCTCGTGCTCCCAGTGCCCGCACAGGGCGACGGTGACGGCGGCTCCGGGGGCGGCCGGGTCACCGCCGGGGAGGAGGGCGACCACGGCGTCCTGGACGAAGACTCGACGGCTCACCGCTCCAGTATCGGCAGTGTCGGCGCGCGCCCGGGCCGGCGGCTGGCCGCCGACGGCGTGTCAGCCCCGCTCCCCGCCCGCCGGGGCGGCCCACAATGAGCCATGGCATCCAGCCCCAACCCGCCCGAGGGCCCGCCCGCCCGACCGCCGGCCCCACCGGAGCGGACGGAGCCACCCTTGCGGCCTGAGCGGCCCGAGGAGCGCGGCGAGCACTGGTGGCCGGTGGTCACGGCGGTGGTGGTGGCCGCCGGCCTGCACGTGGCGCTGCCGAACCGGTACCAGGTGG
The DNA here is from genome assembly GCF_040571325.1 of Kitasatospora sp. HUAS MG31. GTDB lineage: Bacteria > Actinomycetota > Actinomycetes > Streptomycetales > Streptomycetaceae > Kitasatospora > Kitasatospora camelliae. The sequence continues at coordinate 1,369,372 of NZ_CP159872.1, forward strand.
CCCCGGCCTGGCTGGTGCCGGTGGTGGCGGGCGTCCTGCTGACCGCGCTGATCATCGGCGACCCGGGCCGGATCGACCGGCAGAAGACCTGGCTGCGGGTGCTCACCGACGTGCTGATCGGCTTCATCACCGCAGCCAACCTGTACGCGGGCGGCCGACTGGTGGCGGACATCCTCACCAACAACAAGCTGTTCGCCGGGAACGCCGGCGCGCTGCTGGCCACCGGCGGGGTGGTCTGGGCGACCAACGTGATCGCCTTCACCCTCTGGTACTGGGACCTGGACCGCGGCGGTGCCGCCGCCCGGGCCCACCGGTCGCAGCCCGCCCCGGCGTTCGTCTTCCCCGAGATGCAGCACTCCGGCTACGCGCCGGCCGGCTGGGTGCCGGGCTTCACCGAGTACCTGTCGCTGGCCTTCTGGACCGCCACCGCCTTCAGCCCCACCGACGTCTCCGCGATCCGGCCCTGGGCCAAGCTGCTGATGATGATCGAGGCCGCGATGTCCGTGCTGGTCGGCGGCCTGGTGATCGCCCGCGCGATCAACATCCTCCAGTAGCGGCGGGTCCGGCGGGGGTCCGCGGGACGAGGGGCTGTCCTGGCGATCATGAGCGGAGCCGGGTGACGAGTGCGGCGGCGGCGGTGACGGTGCCGAGGTGGACGTGGGCGCGTTCGTCCGACAAATTCGCTACCCGGCGGCCGGAGCGCCGTGATACACAACCGCCGTGAAAAAATCTTGGAGTTCCCCGAGGTCCTGCGGCTGATCGAAGACCGCTCGGCCGCGTTCCGCGCCGCGATCGCGTCCGCCCCCGACCTCGACGTCCAGGTCCCGACCTGCCCGGACTGGACGCTGCGCGACCTGGCGCAGCACCTCGGCGACGGCCGTCGCCGCCAGGCCGCCATCGTCGCGGCGGGCCCGGGCGCTGAGCCCCCGGCGAGGACGGACCCGAAGGGCGCCCCGACCGCGCCCCGCGACCGCGAGGCCCTGGACTCCTGGCTCGCCGAGTCGACCGAGCTCATGCTCGACGCGATGCGCGAGGCCGGCCCGGACCGCGGCTGCTGGACCTGGTGGGGCCGCTCGCAGGCCCCGGAGACCAGCGGAGCCGTGGCCCGGCACCAGATCCAGGAGATCGCCGTCCACACCTACGACGTCCAGCTCACCCAGGGCGCCGCGCAGCCGCTGCCGACGGACGTCGCGGTCGAGGGCGTCGACGAGTTCCTGACGACCGTCTCGGCGACGACCGTCCCCTGGCCGTTCAAGCCGGCGACCATCGACCTGCACGCGACCGAGGGCCGCTCCTGGCGCCTGACCCTCGGCGCCGACGGCGTCCGCTGCGACGACCTCGCCGCCGACGCGGAGCCGGGCGACCTGGCGATGCGGGGCGCAGCGAGCGAACTGGTCCTCTACTTCTACGCGCGCCTCCCGCTCGACGGCCTGGAGACCACCGGCGACACCGAGCCGATGGAGCAGCTCGCGGACTGGGACCCGAACGCGTAGAACGCGCAGTTGTGACGCCGCTGTCGGTGGTGCGCGCGCTCCTGCGGGCGCCGCTGGGCCCGGAGTTGCGGACATCGCGCGGCTCCGGGCAGGCTGCGGTCCTGCCGTTCAAGGGCGAAGGATTCTCCTGAGGCCCGGTCAGCGGGCCGACTGCACCCGGTTGAGGCTGTCATGGAACGGATCCGGGTGCCCCGCCCGGCCACCGGCCGGCCTCGCACGACACCCGGCCGCGTCAGCGCCACAAGGGCCCGGCGTCGTGCGCGCGGCGGGAATGGTCGGACCAGCCCTAACGGCCGGTGACGGCGGCGAGGACGGCGGCCGTGTCGGTGAGGTCGGTGAGCACCGCGTCGGCCCCGGCGGCGGCGAGGGCGGTGGCCGGGGTGGTGCCGGTGGCGACGGCCACGGCCCGGGCGCCGACCGCGTGGGCGGTGGCCACGTCCCGCAGCGTGTCGCCGATGATCACGGTGTCGGCGCCGCTGTGCCGGTGGCCGAGGTGCCGCTCGGTGCGGTCGAAGGCGTAGCAGGGGAGGGCGGTGCGTTCGAAGGCGTCGCCGCCGTACGCGCCGATCCGGAAGTCGACGTGGTGGGCGAGCCCGAAGACGGTCATCTTGAGGACCGCGAGCGGGTAGAGGTTGCCGGTGAGGACGGACTGGCTGACCCCGGGCAGCGCGCCGAGCGCGGTGAGGATCTCCTCGGCGCCGGGCAGGACGCGGCCGGCCCCGGCGAGTTCGTCGGCGCGGGCGGTCAGCTCCTCCACGATCAGTGCCGTGAAGGCCTCCACCTGCCCGTCGCCGGTGGGCAGGCCGTGGGCGCGCAGCACGTCGGTGGCGGCGGCCAGCTCGGTGCGGCCGTCGAACTGCCAGGGCTGGTCGAGCTCCCGGCCGGTGGCCCGGCGGAACGCCGCGGAGTACGCCTGTCGGGAGATCCCGGCGCCGTCGATCAGGGTGTGGTCGACGTCCCAGAGCACCAGCAGTGGCGTCGGCGGCATGGTGGGGTCGCTCCCTCGTCCCGGTGGCGGCGCGGGCGGCCGCGCGGCGGCGGGCCGGCCCGGCGGACCGGCGTGTCCCGGTCATCATCCCGCACCGGGGCCGGGCCGAACAGGTTCGAACGCGCAGGTTCGCACGCGGGTGTGGCCGGGCCCGGCCGGTGGGGCGGCCGGACCCGGCGGACCGGGGGCGGGGACCGCTACTCGACGGTCACGCTCTTGGCCAGGTTGCGCGGCTTGTCCACGTCCCGGCCGAGCGCCACGGCGGCGTGGTACGCGAGCAGTTGCAGCGGGATGTTGAGCAGCAGCGGGTCCAGCTCGGGCTCGCTCTTGGGCACCAGGACGCAGTGGTCGATCAGCTTGGCCTCCGGCGTCCGGTGGGCGATCGCCAGCACCCGGCCGGAGCGGGCCTTGATCTCGCCGAGGGTGGTGAGGTTCTTGTCGAGCAGCTCGTCGTCCGGGACGAGGGCGACGGTGGGCAGCTCGGGGCTGATCAGCGCGAGCGGGCCGTGCTTGAGCTCGCTCGCCGGGTACGCCTCGGCGTGGACGTAGGAGATCTCCTTGAGCTTCTGGGCGCCCTCGCGGGCGACCGGGTAGCCGCGGACCCGGCCGATGAACATCATCCCGGCGTGGTCGGCGTACTCGGCGGCCAGCTTGCCGATCTGCTCCTCCTGCTCCAGGACCTCCCGGATCTGGCCGGGCAGGGCCTTGAGCGCGGAGACGATCCGGCGGCCGTCGGCGGGCGAGAGGTCGTGGATCCGGCCGAAGTGCAGGGCGAGCAGCGCGAACGCGATCACCGTGGAGGTGAACGCCTTGGTGGAGGCGACCGAGATCTCCGGGCCGGCGTGCAGGTAGATGCCGCCGTCGCACTCGCGGGCGATCGCGCTGCCGACGGTGTTGACCACGCCGAGGACGCGCCCGCCCTTGCGCTTGATCTCCTGGACGGCGGCCAGGGTGTCGTAGGTCTCGCCGGACTGGCTGACCGCGACGTACAGGGTGTCGTGCTCGATCACCGGGTTGCGGTAGCGGAACTCGGAGGCCGGCTCGCTGTGGGCGGGGATCCGGGCCAGCTCCTCGATCAGCTGGGCGCCCATCTCGCCGGCGTAGTACGCCGAGCCGCAGCCGAGGATCTTCACCCGGCGGATCTCGCGCAGCTCCCGGGCGTCCAGGTTGAGGCCGCCGAGGTGGGCGGTGGCGAACCGCTCGTCGAGCCGGCCGGAGAGGGTGCGTTCGACGGCGGCGGGCTGCTCGTGGATCTCCTTGAGCAGGTAGTGCTGGTACCCGGCGGTGTCGTACGAGCCGACCTCCCAGTCGACGGTCGACGGCTGGCGGGTCACGGTGCGCGCGTCCTCCGTGAAGGTGCGGAAGCCGTCGGCGCGGACCACCGCGAGCTCGCCGTCCTCCAGGTGGACGACCTGGCGGGTGTAGCGGACCAGGGCGGCCACGTCGGAGCCGACGAACATCTCCTTCTCGCCGATGCCCAGCACGATCGGGCTGCCGTTGCGGGCGACCACCACGCGGTCGGGCTGCTCGGCGTCGAGGACGGCGATGCCGTAGGTGCCGACCACGTGGGCGAGGGCGGCGCGGACGGCGTCCTCCAGGTCGGTGCCCTCGGCCGTGTGCGCGGCGATCAGGTGGGAGAGGGTCTCGGTGTCGGTCTCCGAGGTGAAGTGCGCGCCCTCGGCCTGCAGCCGGGCCCGCAGCTCGTCGGCGTTCTCGATGATGCCGTTGTGGACCACCGCGATCCGTCCGGCGTTGTCCACGTGCGGGTGGGCGTTGGCGTCGCTGGGCACGCCGTGGGTGGCCCAGCGGGTGTGGCCGATGCCGACCGAGCCCTTGAACCGGGCCGGGACGGCGGCGGCGAGGTCGGCGACCCGGCCCTTCACCTTGCACACCTTGAGGGCGCCGCCCTTGGCGACGGCGACACCGGCGGAGTCGTAGCCGCGGTACTCCAGCCGCTGCAGGCCCTCCAGCAGGAAGGCGGTGGCGTCCTTCGGGCCGATGTAGGCGACGATTCCGCACATGGTGGTCTCCTTCTGATCGGGACGGGTGGGGCCGCGGGTGGCGGCGGGGGCCGGTCGGGGCCGGTGGGCCCGGAGCGGCGTCGCCGGCCCGTGGGTGGGCCGGCGGGGCCGGTCAGCCGTAGACGATCCGGCGCAGCTGGCGGGCGGACAGCTCGGGGGCCGCCACCCGTCGCGCGGCCAGTTCGGCGGCGACCCGGGCGAAGATCTTCTCGTTGGTCAGGCCTCGTGCCTGCAGTTCACCGTGGCGGCGGCGGACGTACTCCTCGGTGGACTCGGAGAAGTACGCCAGCACCTCCGCGACCACCCGCGCCGCCTCCCCCGGCGCCAGCGGCGTGGTGCGGGAAAGGTGGGCGAGCAGGTCGTCATGGGGGTGGGGTGAGGCGGACACGAGACGGCAGCCTAGGCGGGAATCCGCCGATCGACCAAGAATCCTGCCCGAAATCGGGCAGGCATCGAGGTTTTCCACCCCGGATGGCCGCGTTTCACGGCGGATGCGGGTGCCGGGAGGCCCTTCCGCGCCCGCCGGGCGGTGCGAAGCGGTGGAGGCCGTCCGGGATCCGCGGGGAACCGGGGCGGGCCTATGATGTGTCACCGCCGTCGTACAACGGTGGGCGAACGGTGCTCGGGCTGAGGCCCCGACACTTCCCTGATGGCGGACACCGATCCGCGCTTTCCGGCCGGGTGCCGTCAGGATGGGAGCCGTCAACCGTCCGTGTCGAACCACCCGGGGGATCTCTGCCATGCAACCGCGGATCTTCGCGATCATCACTGCCGTCCTGCTCGGGGTGCTGGGCCTCGGGGCGGTGGCCGTGACCGACTGGGCGCCCTCGCCCGCGGCCACGCAGGCGGCCCCGGCGCCGAACGCCCCGGGCGGCGGGGGCGGTACGGCGGGCGGCGCGGCCTCCCCGACCGCCACCGGCGATCCCGCGGTGTGGACCCGCAGCACCCTGCGGAACAAGCTGGTGGGGATCATGGACGCCAGCGACCCGGGCGTGGCCCTGGCGGAGCTGGACAAGACCACCAAGGCGCAGCCGTACACCGTGCGGTTCTGCCACCCGATCGCGCACGAGCTCGGGCACGCGGCGGTGCTGCGCTTCAACCACGACTTCCAGAAGGTCATCTCCTTCCCGCACGAGACCTGCGCGGCCGGCTACCTGCACGGCGCGGTGGAGGAGATGCTGGCGGCGTCCAAGACGCCGGAGGAGGACATCCTCAAGCTGTGCGCCCCGGCCAACAAGGGGCCGTGCATCCACGGCATCGGGCACGGGATCATGTTCGTCACCAAGCAGGACATCCCGGCGGCGCGGGCGCTGTGCAACAAGTTCCCCACCGACAGCCGGCGGATCACCTGCTCCGAGGGCGTGTTCATGCAGCTCTTCGCCCCCGACGAGGAGGACGAGAAGGCCAAGGCCAACCTCCCCGCGGACAAGATCGCCGCCGACCCGATGTACCCGTGCCCGGAGCAGCCGGCGCTCTTCCAGTCGGCCTGCTTCTTCTACGCGCCGACCTTCTATCTCAGCTCCCACGACTACGCCAACCACCCCGAGGTGTTCGCGGACGCCCTGAAGTGGTGCCTCAACGCGCAGAAGTCCGGCGGGGCCAACGACTGCAGCCGGGGGGTCGGCTCCCGGACGATGAAGTACAACCTGGACCGGGAGGACTGGGCGGCGCAGCAGTGCGGGACGGCTGCCGACGCATGGCAGCGGAAGGCGTGCACGCAGGGGCTGGTCAGCTACTACACGGTCAACTACACCGAGTCGGGTGCGGCGGCCCGCCTCTGCAGCAAGATCACCAACAAGGAGCTCCAGGGCTACTGCCGCTCCGCCGGCGGCCTCTCGGCCACCCTCGACTGAGCCGCCTCCGGCTCACCCGACGCAACCGGGTAAGACAGGGCGCGTGGGGGCACCTCCCAGCCGCCAAGGCTGGGGGAGAACTGCGCGAGGACGGAAGCAGCTTACGTAGAGCCCTCCCGCCGCGCGCGGTTCCCAGCGCCCCCCTCACTCGTTGCCGGGTCCCCTACGATCGACCTGACCAGGTGCGCCGAGGACGCCGCGCCTCCATGCCCCCCGATGGAGCCGCCGTCGTGACCGATGACTTCCGTACCGCCGCCCGGGTCGCCGCCGAGCTGGTCTCCGACTACCTGGAGGAGCTGCCCTCCCGTCCGGTGTGGCAGCCGATGCCCCTGCGGGAGCGGGAGGCGCTGCTCGGGCTGGAGCTGCCGGAGAAGGGGGTGCCGCTCGGCGAGCTGCTGGGGGTGATCGGGGAACGGGTGATGCCCGCGCCGATGGGCAACGGGAATCCGCGGTTCTTCGGCTGGGTGAACTCCGCCCCGCAGCCCGCCGGCGTCCTCGCCACCCTGGCGGCGTCGGCGATGAACCCCAGCTCGGCCGGCGGCGACCACGCCGACGTGCACCTGGAGCGCGCGGTGGTCCGCTGGATCGCCGAGCTGGTGGGCTTCCCGCACCCGCCCGGCGGCGGTCTGCTGACCTCCGGCACCTCGATGGCCACCATCGTCTGCCTGGCCGCCGCCCGGAACCGGGCGGCCCGCCGGGCCGGGCGGGACGTCCGGGAGGAGGGCCTGGCGGGAATGCCGCCGCTGGTCGGGTACGTGACCGGGGAGACCCATTCCTGCGTCCGCAAGGCGGCCGAGCTGCTGGGCCTGGGCAGCCGGCACCTGCGGGCGGTGGCGACGGACGAGGAGGGCCGGCTGGACCTGGCCGCGCTGCGGGCGGCGGTGGCCGAGGACCGGGCGGCCGGGCGGCTGCCGTTCCTGGTGGTGGCCTCGGCGGGAACGGTGGGCACCGGCGCGGTGGACGCGTTCGACCCGACCGCCGACCTGTGCGCCGAGGAGGGTCTGTGGCTGCACGTGGACGGCGCGTACGGCGCCTTCGGGGTGCTGGACCCGGTGATCGCCCACCGGTACGCGGGTATGGACCGGGCCGACTCGCTGGCCCTGGACCCGCACAAGTGGCTGGGCGTCCCGGTGGACTGCGGCTGCGCGCTGGTGCGGGACACCGAGGAGCTGCGCGGCACGTTCAGCCTGGTGCCCTCGTACCTGCGGGACGAGGCGGCCGGCGACCTGGGCTGGTTCTCGGAGTACGGCACCGAGCAGACCCGGCCGTTCCGTTCGCTGAAGGTGTGGGCGTCGATCGCGCACCGCGGACGGGCCGGCGTGGCGGCGGACATCGCCCGCTGCACGGAGCTGGCGCGGCACCTGGGCGCGCTGGTGGAGCGGGATCCGGAGCTGGAGCTGGTGGCGCCGGTGGAGACCTCGATCGTGGCGTTCCGGTACCGGCCGGCCGGGATGGGCGCGGAGGAGCTGGACGCGCTGAACCGGCGGCTGCCGATGGCGGTGCAGCTGCGCGGGCGGGTGTTCGTCACGGGCGCGGTGTACCGGGGCCGGGAGGTGCTCCGCGCCTGCCTGTTGAACGCCACCACCACCGAGCGGGACCTGGAGCTGCTGGTCGCCGAGATCCGGGCGGCGGCGGCCGAACTGACGGAGGGTCGCTCCGCATCCTGACCGGGCGGCGGCCCGGGGGCGGTTCGCGCAGACATTAACCGGCGGGTCACGGGGGATTCGTGATCGTGAAACAGCAGCAGGCCACCATGCTGGCATGGATGACACCACGCGTACGCAGCCCAGAATCACCCGTGCCCAGCGCTGGCGCCGGGACTCCGTGGAGATCGCGGCGATCTTCACCGCCGTGGCCACCGCCGACCTGGTGGCCAACCTGGTCGTGCACGGCCACGACGGTCCGGTCCTGCTGGTCGCCTCGGCGGCCGCCCTGGTCGCCACCGCGCTGTTCCACAGCTGGTGGGCGCACCGCCATCCGCACGGACCGCCGACGCCCGACACCCCCGCTCCCCCTCCGGGGGGCGCGGTGAGCGGGGGTGTGCCGGGGTTCGGCGAGACGGTGCTCTGGCGGGTCCGGACCACCGTCGAGGACTCCCCCGGCAGCCTGGGCCGGATCTGCACGGCCTTCGCCGAGGCCGGGGTCAACATCGTCTCGATGCAGGCGCACCCGCTGCCGACCGTGACCGTGGACGAGTTCTTCGTCCGGGCGCCGGCCTCGCTGGAGCGGGCCGAGCTGGTCCGGACGGTGGCCGCGGCCGGCGGCGACGACATCTGGACGGACCGGGCGGACGCCCACGACCTGGTGGACGTGCCGACCCACGTGCTGGCCCTGGCCACCCGGACCGCCCTGGACGCCTCCGAACTGCCGGTGGCACTGCGCCAGTTGTTCGGTCGGTGCACCATCCGGCAGTACCCTGCGGCCGGACGGGAGGCGGCGGCCGGGGTCGACGGCCACCTGCTGCGGCTGCCGCTGCCGGGCGGCGACCTGATCGAACTGCACCGGCCGCACCTGCCGTTCACCCCCACCGAGTTCGCCCGGGCGCAGGCGCTGGTCGAGCTGGACGCCCTGCTCGGTCCGCGGGTGCCCAAGGTGGAGGCCCGACTGACCCTGCCGGCCGGCACCGACCTGACCGTGCGCCGGGCGGACGCCGCGGACAAGGCGGCCGCCCTGGAGATGCACCGGCGCTGCTCCCCCGACACCCTGCGCAAGCGGTACCACGGGCCGGTCCGGGACGCCGACCGGTACCTGGACCACCTGCTGGACCCGCGGCACGGGCAGACCCTGGCGGTGGAGACCTCCGACGGGCGGATCGTGGCGCTCGCCCACCTGATGTGGGACGACGAGGGCGCCGAGGTGGCGCTGCTGGTGGAGGATGCCTGGCAGCGGCGCGGGCTCGGCGTGGACCTGCTGCGCCGGATGGCGGCGCTGGCCCTGGAGGCGGGAGTGGTGACGGTGTACGCCGTCACGCACTCCTCCAACACCGGCCTGATCTCCACCATGCGGCGGCTCGCGGCGCCGCTGGACTACCAGGTGGAGGAGGGCACCCTGGTGATCACCGCGCACCTGGCGGAGGCCGCGGACTCGCTGCCCAGCCCGTGGCAGGTCCGCCCCGGCCGCTGAGCACCCGCCCTCCCCACCCTCCCCGCCGTTCCGGCCCGGCCGCTCCCCCGCGGCCGGGCCGGACCTGTGGACGGGCCCGGCCGGCGGCGGCCCGACGTCGCACGGCCGCCACCCGACCGCCGCACGATTCGGAGTCGATCGATCCTTCGTATTCCGCCCCACCGGCCGTCGATCTTCACCTAGAGTGCACACGAAGGGCGCCGTTCTGACGAGTCGTCAGATACCGGTGGCTCCCGCCTGCCCGCGTGCCCGGCCCGATCGGCCCGGCGCCGGCGCAGCCGCACCGCGCACCACCTCGCACCGCGCAGCACCACCGCACCGCTCACCGCCCGTCCCGCCTGCCACCGACCGGAGAGCCGCCTGCCATGCCGGACACAGCCACGGCCGCCACCGGCCTGCGCCGGGTCGCGGCACACCCGGCGGCGTGCGCGTTCCGGAGAGCGCCGGGAAGACCCGGGCCGGCGAGCCGGAGAAGACCGACCGGGAGATGAATCCCGCGGCGGCCCGCCATCCGGGCCGTACCCGGCCGCGGTGCGGGGACTCCGCTCGCGCTCCCGCACGCGCCACGGCCCCGGTTCCCCGGGTGCGCCCGCCGCCGGCCGTCCGACCACGGACTCAGTCGTCCAACGATGGGGAGAGACGTCATGCCGTCTGCAAGGCCGAGAAACGTGCTGATCACCGGAGGCTCCGCCGGGATCGGAAGAGCCTGTGTGGAGCGCTTCGCCCGGAGCGGCGACGAGGTGTGGTTCACCTACCGGACGGGCCGGGAGCGGGCCGCCGAGGTCGTCGCCGGGCTGGAGCGGGAGCTGGGGGTACGGGTCCGGGCCTTCGAGTTCGGCCAGGGCGAGTGGGAGGACCACGTCCGCCTGCTGGAGGAACTCCCCGGGCCGGTCGACGTGTTGGTCAACAACGCGGCCGTCGGCTCGAAGACCGTGGAGACCTACGCCCCGGGCCCCGACCACCTGCAGGACGCCGCCATGCTGCGGATCAACGCGGTGGGGCCGCTCTGGCTGATCCAGCAGCTGCTGCCCGGGATGCTGCAGCGCGGCTCCGGCAAGGTGGTGAACATCTCCAGCGTGGGCGGCGGGGTCGCCCAGTTCCCCGGGTTCAGGCTCGCCGACGGGATGAGCAAGGCCGCGCTGACGTACCTCACCCGGCAGTTGGCCGCCGAACTCGTCCACCGGCCCGTCGACGTGTTCGCCGTCTGCCCGGGCGCGGTGGCCACCACCATGTTCGAGGCCAGCACCCTGCGGTCGCTGACCCCGGACCAGCGCGCCGAGTTGGAGGCCAGGCTGCCGCGCGGACGGCTGATCCGGCCCGAGGAGATCGCCGAGGTCGTCTGGTGGCTGACCACCGACGGGGCGGCCGCCCTGCACGGCGCGGTGATCGACGCCTCGATGGGCCTCGGCGTCCACCCGGGCCTGTTCGGCGGCCCGGCGGCCCACGCCGTCCCCAGCGGCGCCCCCGGGAGCGTGTGATGATCTCCCGCACCGCGGCCGCCCTGCTGGCCGGCTCCCCCGCCATCGCCGACGCGCACTTCCGCGCCGAGGCGCACCCGTACCACCCCGAGCTGCGGCCCGACGGGTACGTCAACCTCGGCACCGCCGAGAACCGCCTGGTCTGGGACCTGCTCGCCGAACGGATCGCCGACCGGCCGCCCACCACCGAGCAGCAGACCCGGTACGCGCCGCTGCACGGCACCGACGAGCTGCGCGACCGGATCGCCGGCCTGCTGACCCGGCTGCTCGGCGCCCCGGTCAAGGGCGACCAGCTGGTCGTGGTCAGCGGCGCGACCTCCGCCCTGGACGCCGTCGCCTCCAGCCTGTGCGACCCGGGCGACGCGATCGTGGTCCCCGCGCCCTACTACGGCGCCTTCGACACCGACCTCGCGGGCCGCTCCGGCGCCGTCCTGCTGCCCACCCCGTACGCGGAGCCGCAGGCGCTGCCGGAGGCGGTGGAGGACGCCGTCGGACGGGCCCGCCGGGACGGGCTGCGGGTCCGGGCCGTCGCCCTCTCCTCCCCCTGCAACCCGACCGGCCGGGTGTACCCGGCCGCCGTCCTGGACCGGCTGCTGGAGGTCGCCGCCCGGCACGGCGTCGAGGTGATCGCCGACGAGGTGTACGCCGGCTCGGTGTTCGGCGCCGAGCCGTTCGCCAGCCTGGCCGGCCGGCCCGGCGTCCACCTGGTCTGGGGGTTCGCCAAGGACTTCGGCCTGCCCGGACTGAAGGCCGGGGTGCTGCACAGCACCGACCCGCAGGTGCTGGCCGCCGCCCGCGCCTTCGCCTACTTCGCCCCGGTCGCCACCGACACCCAGGCCCTGCTCGCCTGGCTGCTCGGCGACCCGGACTGGGTGGACGGCTTCCTCGCCGAGCACCGCCGCCGGCTCGGCGCCTCCTACCGCGCCGCCGCCGGCCTGCTGGACGCCGCCGGCATCCCCCACCTGCCCGCGCAGGCCGGGTTCTCGCTCTGGGCCGACCTCGCCGCCTGGCTGCCCGCCGAGGACTTCGCCGGGGAACGCGCCCTGTGGCAGGACCTGCTCGACCGCACCCGGGTGTCCGTCCTGCCCGGCGAGGTCTTCCACGCCGACCGGCCCGGCCGGTTCCGGATCTGCCACACCGCCGACCCCGCCACCGTCCGCACCGCCCTGACCCGGCTCGGCGCCCACCTGACCACCCCGACCCCGCGCCCGGAGGGCCGTACCCGATGACCACTGATCGCCTGGACGCCGCGCCCGTCCGGCCGCAGCGCACCGGCCCCGGCCCGCTCGACCGCTGGTACGAGGCGGCCGGGGTGCGCGGCGGGGTCCGCCGGATGTTCCACGCCGACCAGGAGCGCGGCCTGGTGTTCTTCCCGGAGGCCCTCGTCCCGCACCTCGGCCACGAGGCCGTCCGAGGTCTCGACCCCGGCCTCAGACGAGAGTTGACGATACGTCACCTCTACCAGTTCCTGCTGTCCACCACCCACCTGGAGACCCGGGTGGTGAACGCCGCCGCCGAGGCGGTGGCCAACGACCGGGCCGGCCTGCCCGGGCTGGACGCCGCCCTGCGGATGGACGCCTTCAAGGTCTACTGCGACGAGGGCTACCACGCCCTGTACAGCCTCGACCTGGCCGACCAGGTCGCCGCCGCCACCGGCATCCCGGTACCCGCGTGGGACTACGGCGGGTTCGTCGACCGGCTCGCCGAGGCCGGCGCCCGGCTGCTGCCCGGGGAGCCCGTCCTGGCCGCCCTGCTCCAGGCCGTGGTCTTCGAGACGCTGATCACCGCCGTGCTCAACCAACTGCCCGGCGACCCCACCGTGGTCGGCACGGTCCGCACCCTGATGCGCGATCACGCCGTGGACGAGGGACGCCACCACCGCTTCTTCTCGCTGCTGTTCCAGGAGATGTGGGCCCGTCTCGACCGGCCGCTGCGGATCCGCGCCGCCTGCGCCCTGCCCGGCCTCATCCACGCCGCGCTGACCTGGGACCTCACCCCCGTCCAGGGCTCGCTCCGGCTGGCCGGGCTCGACCGGACGACCGCCCTGGAGGTGGTCCGCGACAGCTACGCCGGTGACGCCGCCCGCACCAACGAGATGGCCAGGGCCACCCTCCGGCTCTGCGCCTCCGTCGGCGCCTTCGACCTTCCCGGCGTGCGCGACGCCTTCGCCGCGCACGGGCTCGGCGACGGTGGGGTGACCCTGCCGTGAGCGACGTCGTCTACGGCGAGTACCTCGGGCTGGCCGCCCTCCTCGACGGGCCGGCCGACCGCGAGGTGCACGACGAGCAGCTGTTCGTCACCGTGCACCGGGTCCACGAGCTCTGGTTCGACCTGCTGCTGCACGACCTCACCGACGCCCGCGACCGGATGCTCGCCGGCGAGACCCGCGTCCCGCTGCGGCGGCTGGCCCGCTGCGCCGGCGTCCAGCGGGCCCTGCTCGACACCGTCGGCCTGCTGGACACCCTTCCGCCGCAGGAGTTCCTCGCCTTCCGCGGCTCGCTCGGCACCGCCAGCGGCGCCCAGTCGGCCCAGTTCCACGAACTGGAGGTCCTCGCCGGCCGCTCCGACCCCCGCCTCCCCGACCGGCTCACCTGGTTGACCCCCGCCGAACGCACCCGGCTGGAACGGCGGCTGGCCGAGCCCAGCCTCTGGGACGGCTTCCTCGCCGTCCTCGCCAAGGCCGGCCTGGACGTCTCCGACCCGCCGGCGCGGGAGGCCGCGTACGCCCGGCTGCTCCGCGACCCCGAGCTGGAGCCCGCCGCGGACCTGGCCGACGCCCTCCACGGCTACGACCAGTCGTGGGCCGCCTGGCGCTACCGCCACTCCCTGGTGGCGGAACGCCAGATCGGCACCCGCCCCGGCACCGGCGGAAGCACCGGCGTCCAGTACCTCCGCCAACGCGCCGACCACCGCTTCTTCCCCGAACTCACCCACCGCTAGCCGCCAACCGGACCCCAGGCGCCCCTTCAGTGCGCAACCGGTTACCCCAGGGGCGCGTGGGGCACCTCCCAGCCGAAGGCTGGGGGAGAACTGCGCGAAACGGGAGACAGCCGAGGTAGAGCCCTCCCGCCCCGCGCAGTTCCTCGCGCCCCTGGAGAATCCCGCCCGAGCGGAGAGCCCTCGCAGAGCGCCCGGGCCCCGGCCCGGACCGCGTGGGGACGGTCCGTCGGCGTACCAGTGGGCCGTCCTGGCAGGCCGCGGCGGGTCCGGCGCTCGGCTGCGGAACCCGGAGTGGGTAGGCTGGCCCCGTCCCCGCCGTCCGACGGTCACCGCACGACCCCGGGCGGTGCCGCAGCAAGGAGGAACCACAGAGCATGCCAGGCACCGATTCGGAAGCCGGTCGCGACGCCTCGCTGCCCGCCCGCGCCAAGATCGCCGTGACGGCCGGCAAGATGGCCGCCGCGCTCTCGCAGAAGGCAGGCCGGGGCAGCGGCTCGGTGATCGGCGGCAAGATCGCGCTCAAGCTCGACCCGGACCTGCTGGCGACGCTGGCCGAGCACCTGGACGTCGTGCTGGTCAGCGCCACCAACGGCAAGACCACCACCACCCGGCTGATCGCCGAGGCGCTCCGCGCCGCCGGCCCGGTGGTCTCGAACGCGCTCGGCGCCAACATGCCGGCCGGCATCACCGCCGCCCTGGCCGGTGGCGGCGACGCCCGGTTCGGCGTGATCGAGGTCGACGAGAAGTACCTGGCCACGGTCGCCCGGGACACCCGGCCCAAGGCCATCGCCCTGCTGAACCTCTCCCGCGACCAGCTCGACCGCGCCGCCGAGACCCGGATGATGGCCGAGAAGTGGCGCGAGGGCCTCAAGGACTCCGACGCGGTGATCATCGCCAACGCGGACGACCCGCTGGTGACCTGGGCCGCCTCCTCCTGCAAGAAGGTGGTCTGGGTGGCCGCCGGGCAGGCGTGGAAGGAGGACGCCTGGTCCTGCCCGTCCTGCGGCGGCGTGATGCAGCGCCCGGGCGACGACTGGTTCTGCGGCGAGTGCGGCTTCCGCCGGCCGAACCCGCACTGGGCGCTCCAGGGCACCCACGTGATCGACCCGCACCGTGGTGCCTGGCCGATCCAGCTCCAGCTGCCGGGCCGCGCCAACCTGGCCAACGCCACCAGCTCGGCCGCCGTGGCCGCCGTGTTCGGCGTGGCCCCGCAGGTCGCCCTGCAGCGGATGCAGTCGGTGACGGCCGTGGCCGGCCGCTACGACGTGGTCCAGTACCAGGGCCGCGACGTCCGGCTGCTGCTGGCCAAGAACCCGGCCGGCTGGCTGGAGACCTTCTCGCTGATCGACGGCCCGCCCGCCCCGGTGGTCCTCTCGGTGAACGCGCTGGACGCCGACGGCACCGACACCTCCTGGCTGTGGGACGTGGACTACGAGCGGCTCGCCGGCCACCCGGTGTTCGTGATGGGCCAGCGCAAGCTGGACCTGGCCGTCCGGCTGGAGGTCGCCGGCCTGCAGTTCCAGGTGGTGGAGACCCTGGAGGAGGCCGTCAGGCAGGCCCCCGCCGGCCGGATCGAGGCGATCGCCAACTACACGGCCTTCCAGCAGCTGCGCCGCGCGGTGGCGGCCGGCTGATGTCCTACCCGAACGAACCGCAGCAGTACGGAAGGCCTTCCAAGATGAGTGAGAGCAGCCTGCGGCTGGTCTGGGTCTACCCGGACCTGCTCAGCACCTACGGCGACCGCGGCAACGCCCTGGTCGTCGAGCGCCGGGCCCGCCAGCGCGGGCTGGGGGTGACCCGGATCGACGTCCGCTCCGACCAGTCGGTGCCCACCAGCGGTGACATCTACCTGATCGGCGGCGGCGAGGACCGTCCGCAGCGCCTGGCCGCCGAGCGGCTGCGCAACGACGGCGGCCTGGTCCGGGCGGCGGAGAACGGCGCGATCATCTTCTCGGTCTGCGCCGGTTTCCAGATCCTCGGCCACGAGTTCATCAACGACCTCGGCGAGCGGGAGCAGGGCCTCGGCCTGCTGGACGTGCGCACGGTCCGCGGCGAGGGCGCCCGCTGCGTCGGCGACGTGCTCGCCGACGTCGACCCGAAGCTCGGCCTGCCGCAGCTGACCGGTTTCGAGAACCACCAGGGCGTCACCCACCTCGGGCCTGACGCCACCCCGCTGGCCACCGTGAAGGTCGGCCGCGGCAACGGCACCGGCGACGGCACCGAGGGCGCCTGGCGGGACACCGTCTTCGGCACCTACCTGCACGGTCCGGTGATGGCCCGCAACCCCGCCGTCGCCGACATGCTGATCAAGCTGGCGCTGGACGTCAACGCGCTCCCGCCGGCGGACACCACGTGGTACGACGCGCTCCGCGAGGAGCGGATCGCCGCCACCAGCCGTCCGGCGTGAGCCGGCGGGCCGACCGATCGCCCGCGATGTGGTCGGTCGGCCCACCACGGGGCGAATCCATAAGAGAATAGGAGCCGGACGCACACCCTCCTCGGTGTCCGGACACCCCCTCGGGGGAACGCACCCCCAACGGGGGGCGACATGCAGAATGCGCGGAGACGTCGACGATGCCGCTCCCGCGCCGGCAACCTGCCCGGCCGGACGCAGGTCGCCGTATGCTGCGGAGCACGGCTGGGTTCGGGCGCGACCCGACCCACCCACCAGTCCGGCCGTCCGGTTCTGCTCGGGAGTTGCAAAGCAATGCGAATTGGTGTCCTGACCAGCGGCGGTGACTGCCCCGGCCTGAACGCCGTGATCCGTTCCGTGGTCCACCGGGGGGTGGTCGACCACGGCGACGAGATCATCGGCTTCCAGGACGGCTGGCGCGGTCTCCTCGAGGGCGTCCACCGCCCCCTGACCCTGGAGTCGGTGAGCGGCATCCTCGCCCAGGGCGGCACGATCCTCGGTTCCTCCCGGGTGCAGCCCAGCCACCTGCGGGACGGCGTCGAGCGCGCCAAGCGGCTCTGCGCGGACCTCGGGATCGACGCGGTCATCCCGATCGGCGGCGAGGGCACCCTCAAGGCCGCGAAGCTGATGAGCGACGGCGGCCTGCCGGTGGTCGGCGTCCCGAAGACCATCGACAACGACATCGCCTGCACCGACGTCACCTTCGGTTTCGACACCGCCGTCTCCGTCGCCACCGAGGCGCTGGACCGGCTCAAGACCACCGCCGAGTCCCACCAGCGGGTCATGGTCGTCGAGGTGATGGGCCGTCACACCGGCTGGATCGCCCTCAACGCGGGCATGGCCGCCGGCGCCCACGCCATCGTGGTGCCCGAGCGCCCCTTCCACATCGACAAGCTCACCGAGGTCGTCCGGGAGCGCTTCGACCGGCACAAGAAGTTCGCCATCGTCGTCTGCGCCGAGGGCGCCAAGCCGGAGCCCGGCACCATGGCGTGGGAGGAGGGCACCAAGGACATGTACGGCCACGAGCGGTTCACCGGCATCGCCACCCAGCTCTCCCGCGAGCTGGAGCACCGCCTCGGCAAGGAGGCCCGCCCGGTGATCCTCGGCCACACCCAGCGCGGCGGCACGCCCACCGCGTACGACCGGGTGCTGGCCACCCGCTTCGGCTGGCACGCCGTCGAGGCCGTCCACAAGGGCGCCTTCGGCCACATCACCGCCCTCCAGGGCACCGACATCCGCCTGGTCCCCCTCGCGGAGGCCGTCGCCGAGCTCAAGACCGTCCCGGCCGAGCGCTACGTCGAAGCCGAAACCGTCATCTGACCCACCCGGGTACCCCGAGAGCGGGCCCCGGTGCCAGAGCGGACACCACAACAGGGGCGCGGGACTGCGCACGGAAGACAGCTCACGTCGAGCCCTCCCGCCGCGCGCAGTTCCCCGCGCCCCTTTCCGTGCCCGCCCGGTTGCGCGGTTACCAGTGGGTAGGTAGCGCGAGGCCCTGCGGGAGCCTGGTCGCCGCGTCGCCGCGGGCCGCGTTGAGCTGGGCCTGGGTGAGGAAGATGCTGCCGGTCAGGTCCGCCCCGCGGAGGTCGGCGTCACGCAGGTCCGCCCCGATCAGGTCCGCCGCCCGCAGGTCGGCGCCCCGCAGGTCGGCGGCGATCAGGTACGCGCCCCGCAGGTTCGCCCCGCGCAGGTCCGCGTTCCGCAGCCGCGCCCCGATCAGGTCCGCTCCCCGGCGGTCCATCGGCTTGCGCCGGACCTCGGCCCGGACCAGGTCGCTGGCCCGCAGCAGCAGGGTGTTGACCTCGCCGCGGTGGGCGGCCACGTCCGTCGCGAGGATCTCCTCGGGGCTGCCCCCGGTCAGCTGCTCGGTGCGGGTGAGGGCGTCGCGGAGTTCGGCGTGGACCGGCCGGGCGGCCGGGAGGGTGAGCGCCTCGGCGAGGTACCAGAGCAGTTCGTGGAGCTGCCGCATCACCGGGAAGACCTGGAACATCCGTTCCGCCGTCTCGGGGTGCTCGCGCCAGCTACGTCCGTCGAAGGTGCTCTGCGAGACCTTCTGGCCGGCGCCGAAGCAGTCGAAGACGGTGCAGCCGCGGTAGCCCTGCTGCCGCAGGTCGCGATGGATGCCGCAGCGGAAGTCGTCCCGGAGGTTGCGGCAGGGGGTGCCGGCGTCCTTGTTCGCGGCGAAGTCCGAGCTGGCCGAGAAGGCGAGCGCGACGCAGCACAGCCCGAAGCAGCTCCCGCAGTCGGAGAGCAGGTTCAGGCGGGTCCGGTCGGGCTCGGGCCGGGCGGTGGAACGGGTCTCGGACAACGCTCGGGGTCTCCTCGGGGCGGGACGGGGCAGGACGGGGCGGTTCCGGGCGGACCGCCTCCGTCCCACCCTATCGACCGGGCCCCGCCGTCCTCCCCGCTCCGCTGCCTCCCCGCCCGCTCCGCCGCCCGGCCCGGCCCGGTGCGCTACGCGGTGGCCGGGCCCGCCTGCTGGCGTCCGCCGCCGCTGCCGGCCAGGCCCCGGGTGTCCTCGGGGGCGAGGGGGGCGGTCAGTGAGGAGAGGTCCCAGGCGTAGGTGCCGACCGCGTGGGCGATGACGTCGATGTTGACGTCCAGGGCGTGCTCGTCGATGTTGGCGAGGGTGTCGCAGGCCTGGTGGTAGCAGGGGTCGAAGGCGGTGCCGGCGGTGCCGCCGTACCGCTCGGCCTGGGCCTGGGTCTTGAGGATCTCGGAGCCGGTGAAGGTACCGCCGGCCGGGATGCCGACGGCGATGAACGGGCCGTAGTCGGAGCGTCCGGTGAAGTCGGTGCCCTCGTGCGGCAGCCGGCGGCCGTCCAGGTAGCCGTTGATCAGGCGCTCGATCTGGGCGGAGCCGGCCGGTCCGGCGGGCGAGCCGACGTGGTCGGAGTCGTCCCCGTCGAAGACGAACTGGGCGGCGTTGGGGGAGCCGATCATGTCGAAGTTGAGGTAGAGCCGGATCCGGGCCCGTTCCTCGGCGGGGAGCGAGTCCACGTACGCCTCGGAGCCGACCAGGCCGAACTCCTCGGCCGACCACCAGGCGAACCGGACCTTGTGGCGGACCGGGTTGTGGCCCAGGTGCTCGGCGACCTCCAGGATGCCCGCGGAGCCCGAGCCGTTGTCGTTGATGCCGGGCCCGTCGAGGACGGAGTCCAGGTGGGCACCGACCATGACGGTGTCGGCCGGGTCGCCGCCCCGGGTCTCGGCGATGACGTTCCAGGTGCGGCGGGTCTCGTGGTGGGTGCGGATCTCCAGGGCGACGTCCACCGGGCCGGCCGCGGCCCGGGCGGCGAGCGCCTCCCCGGCGGCCTTGCCGATGCCGCCGGTGGGGATCCGGGCGGCCGCCGGGTCGCCGAGGGTGCCGGAGAGCTCGCCGTCCAGGTTGTTGTAGATGATCGCGGCCACCGCCCCGGCGTCCGCGGCGGCGGCCTGCTTGGCGGCGAAGGTGCAGCCGCCTCGCTTGATCAGCGCGACCTTGCCGGCGAAGGCGGCGGTGTAGTCGGCCGCCTCGCAGCCGGTGGTGTCGTCCACCGGCACCACCGCCACCGGCGCGGTGATCCCGCCCTCCGGGGTGCTGGCGGAGTAGGTCATGGCGCGGACCGGCACGTCCTCGGCCTGCGGGGTGAGGATCCGCAGGTGCTCGGCGAGGGTCTGGGTGAAGACGAAGTCGAACTCGTGGCGGGAGACCAGCAGCCCGGCGCGACGGGCCCGCTCCTCCACGTACTCGGCGGACCGGCGGTGGCCCTCCGACCCGGCCACCCGGGTTCCGCCGTTGCCGTCCGCGATCCGCTGGAGGCGCTCCAGCGTCCGGCGGGCACCGTCGGCGCTGCTCAGGTGGACCAGGCGGCGGGCCAACCGCTCGCCCCGGCGGGCCGGGTCGTCGGCCGAGGCGTCCGCGGCGCCGGCCAGCACCAGGGGTGCGGTCAACGCGGCGAGGGCGAGGGCGGATCGGGCGGTACGGCGGGTACGTGCGGGCACAGCGCATCCTTCCGACGGTCCGTGGTGCCAGCAAGCTACCCACTCGCCGGGCGAACCGCCATCGTGCGGACGGGATGTGACGCGATGTCAGCCGAATGCCGCGCCCCCTCCCGTCCCCGTCCCCACCGGCCGGGAGGCACCCGCCTGCCGGAAACCCGCCTTCCGGGAGGCGCCGGCCCGCCGCCGCCCGGCGCGCCGCCGAACGAGCCATCCCGCCGCCCGGCCCCGGCGAGGCACCCTCGACCGCCGCGCGCCCGCGCCCTACGGTGACGGGATGGAGATCCTCGCCTACGGCGTGCAGACGGACGAGCGACCCCTGCTGGAGGCCGCCTTCGCGGGCCGGCACGACCTCCGCTGCCTGTCCGCCTCCCTCAACCGGGACACCGCCCCGCTGGCCGCCGGCGTCCCGGCGGTGTGCACCAGCGTCAACGCCGAGCTGACCGCCGAGACCCTGAAACTCCTCGCCGCCGGCGGCACCCGGCTGATCGCCCAGCGCTCCACCGGGTACAACAACATCGACCTCAAGGCCGCCGCCGACCTGGGCCTGACCGTCTCCCGGGTCTCCGCGTACAGCCCGAACTCGGTCGCCGAGCACGCCTGGGGCCTGGCGCTCGCCGTGAACCGGCACCTGACCCGGGCGGCCAACCGCACCCGCGACTTCGACTTCCGGCTGGACGGGCTGCTCGGCCGGGACATCCACGGGATGACCATCGGCGTGCTCGGCACCGGCCGGATCGGCGCCTGCTTCGCCCGGATCGCCCACGGCTTCGGCACCGAGCTGCTCGGCTGGGACATCGCCCCGAACCCGGACTGCCTGGACCTCGGTATGACCTACGTGGACCGCGACGAGCTGCTGACCCGCAGCGACCTGATCAGCCTGCACGTCCCGCTGCTCCCCGAGACCCGCCACCTGATCGACGCGACCGCCCTCGCCCTGATGAAGCAGGACGCCATCCTGATCAACTCCAGCCGCGGCGGGCTGGTCGACTCCGCCGCCCTGGTGGAGAGCCTGCGCTCCGGCCGGCTCGCCGGGGTCGGGCTGGACGTGTACGAGGAGGAGGCCGGGGTCTTCTACACCGACCGCTCGGTCGAGGGCGTGACCGACGACGTGCTGGCCCGGCTGATGACCTTCCCCCAGGTGGTGGTCACCTCCCACCAGGGGTACTTCACCCGGACCGCCGTCGGGCAGATCATCGCGGCGACCGTCCGCAACGTGGACGACTTCGCCGAGGGCCGGACCGGCGCGAACACCCTCGTCGCCGGCATCCGCTAGCCCCGATGCCCGCCCCGCCGAGCCGCCCCGGCGCCGGGACGAATCGTTTCGCCGGCCGACCGAACCCGCTGACCGCCCCGGCCCGCAGGCTGGTCGCCCTCGCCCGCCGGGGCCTGCACGACCCGGTCGTGGCCCTGACCCTCCGGGCCACCGCCGCGTCCACCCTCAGCTATGTGGTCGCCCTGCAGCTCAGCAACGAACCCGCCCCGCTGACCGCCCCGCTCACGGCGCTGCTGGTCGTCCAGGTCACCCTGTACTCCACCCTCACCACCAGCGTCCGCCGGGTGAACTCGGTGGTGGTCGGGGTGGTGATCGCGATCGGGTTCAGCGCCGCGATGGGACTGAGCTGGTGGAGCCTGGGCCTGATCATCCTGGCCTCGCTGACCGTGGGACAGTTCGTCCGGGTCGACGAGTTCGTCAACGAGGTGGCGATCAGCGCCATGCTGGTGCTCGGCGTCACCCAGGTGACCAGCCAGGCCTGGGACCGGGTGCTGGAGACCCTGATCGGCGCCGTCGTCGGCCTGCTCTTCAACCTGGTGTTCGTCCCGCCGGTGTGGGTGGAGTCGGCCGGCCAGTCCGTCGAGGACCTCGCCCGCCGGGCCCGGCGGCTGCTGCTCGGTATCGCCGAGGAGCTCGGCACCCCGACCCCGGTGGAGCGGGCCGCCGCCCGGCTGCACGAGGCCCGCCGGCTCGACCAGGCGATCGCCGACGTGGACGCCGCGCTGCGGCAGGCCGAGGACAGCCTGCGGCTCAACCCCCGGGTCCAGGAGGGCGTGGTCGACCGGGTCCTGCTGCGTACCGGCCTGGACACCCTGGAGATCTGCGTGGTGGTGATCCGGGTGCTGGCCCGCTCCCTCACCGACCTGGCCAAGCGCCGCGAGCGCGGCGAGGCCCTGCTCGCCCCCGACGTCGCGGTGGAGATGGAGGAACTGCTCGGCCACCTCGGCGGCGCCCTGGTCAGCTTCGCCGTCGTGGTCACCGCCCAGGTCAGCCGGAACGCCGAGGAGGCCGAGGACCGGCTCGCCTCCGAACTCGCCGCCGCCCGCTCGGTCCGCGAACGCGTGGCCCAGATGCTGCTGCGCCGGGTGCAGGAACACCCGGGGGCCTGGCAGCTGCACGGCTCGCTGCTGGCCGAGATCGACCGGATCCTCGACGAGCTCGACCTGGAGCACCGGGCGCAGCGGCTGATGGAGGAGCTGGACCGGGCCTCGGTGGCCAACCGCGACCGGTTCTCCCGGCTCGGCCGGCTGCGACGCCTCGCCCGGGGCGAGCGCCGCGGCGACGGCACCAAGCGGGCCCGCCCGCCCGCCCCGGCGGCACGCGGCTGACCACCCCGGTCCGGCACGTCTCCGGGCTTCCGGTCACGGCTCGTACGCGGTCGTCCGCGGTGGTACGCGGTCGTACCGCCCGGTCGTGCGCGGTCGTCCGCGGTCGTACCGCCCGGGCGGGTCGGACGTGGCGGGGGGGTGGGGCCGGGTGCGGGCCGGTCGTAAGGCCCGCCTACGCTGGTCCGGAAGCAAAACGGACGAACCGGACCGGGCGCGCGGCGCCGGACGGGCGGCATGACGGAAAGCGGGACCCGCCGATGGGCGACGGCATGGCAGGGATGCACCACCACGGAGGGGACACGCTCGGACCGTTCACCCTCTCCAACGCCCTCGACTGGTCGCCGGACTGGCCGTTCCTGATCGGCTGCCTGGTCGCCCTCGGCCTCTACACGGCCGGAGCCGTCCGGCTGTGGCGCCGCGGCGACAGGTGGCCGGTCGGCCGGGTGATCGCCTGGACGGCCGGCGTCGGCACCATCCTCCTGGCCACCAACACCGGGCTGAACGACTACGGCATGGTGCTGTTCAGCGCCCACATGATCCAGCACATGGTGCTGTCCATGCTCTCCCCCATCCTGCTGCTGCTCGGCGCGCCGATCACCCTCGC
This sequence comes from Kitasatospora sp. HUAS MG31, assembly GCF_040571325.1. GTDB lineage: Bacteria > Actinomycetota > Actinomycetes > Streptomycetales > Streptomycetaceae > Kitasatospora > Kitasatospora camelliae. Next base: position 1,392,870 of record NZ_CP159872.1, read on the forward strand.
CCTGCGGGCGCTGCGCCCGGCCGGCAAGGGCCGCGGCCGCGGACCGCGCGAGCTGCTGGTGGCGCTGCTGCACAGCCGGTACATCCGGGTGGTCTCGCACCCGGCGTTCACCATCCCGATGTTCATCGCCAGCCTGTACGCGCTGTACTTCACCCCGCTGTTCGACTTCCTGATGGGGTACCGGATCGGGCACATCGGGATGATGGTCCACTTCCTGGCGGTCGGCATGCTCTTCTTCTGGCCGATCATGGGCGTGGACCCGGGGCCGCACCGGCCCGGGTTCGTGATGCGGATCATCGAGCTGTTCATGGGGATGCCGTTCCACGCCTTCTTCGGCGTGGCGGTGATGATGGCCACCGGCCAGCTGGTCACCACCTTCGGCGCGGCCACCGCCCCGCCCGGGACGCACCTGCTGGACGACCAGAAGATCGCCGGCGGCATCACCTGGGCGTTCGGCGAGATCCCGACCGCCATCGTGCTGATCGCCCTCACCCTCCAGTGGGCCCGCTCCGAGGAACGCCAGGCCCGCCGCCGCGACCGCGCCGCCGACCGCGACGGCGACGCCGAGCTCGCCGCCTACAACGCCTACCTCGCCTCCCTCGACAAGCGCACCGCCTGACCCACCACCCCGACGCCCGCCTTCCCACCGGAGGCGGGCGTCCTGCTTTCAGCCCCGCGCCCCCGCCCACCTCAGAACCCCAGCAACCTCCGCACCACCCCCGCATCCACCCCCACCGCCACCCGCACCGCCGCCCCCGCCTCCGCCTCCGCCAGCTCCATCAGTGATTCCTCCCCCTCACCCGTCTCCACCTCACCGGCCTCCCCCGCCCCCACCCCCACCACCAGCAGCTGCCCGCACGCCCGCCGCCCACCCAGCACCGCCGGCCCGTCCCACCCCGGTGCCCCCGGCCCGAGGTCGGTCTGCTGGTCGAGCAGCAGCCGCCCGCCCCGCCGTACGGTGAGCCGCGCGGTGATCCGCCCGGTCCCGGCGCCCCGCGCCCAGTCGTGGTGGCGGCCGAGGACCTGTTCCTCCCGGTACCGCAGCCGGGCGGTCTCCGCGAGGTCGATGCGGGTGGTGGTGATCAGGTGGCTGCCGGCGGCGGCGATCACCGGTTCGGGGAGCCAGTGCAACTCCGCGTTCTCGCCGACCGCGAGGTCGAGGTCGTACCGGGCGGGCCGCCGGTCGGCGGAGGGCAGGCTGACGGTGGCGGCCGCGCTGCCGACCTCCAGGGCGGCGCCTGGCCGGACCTCGGCGCGGAGCGCGAGGTGGTCGCCGCCGATCGGCGCGGCCATCGAGCCGACGATCACCACCCGGGCCGGGTGGGTGCCCCGGGTGCGGCGCAGGGCGATCGGTCCGCCGCCGGCCAGCACGGGCAGGTCGGTGCCGCCCCGCCCGTCCGGCTCGGCCGTGATCCGCGCGGTGGCGGCCGTGGTGGCGGCCGGCGCCGTCCGCGCCTCGAAGGGGCTCACTCCGGTGTCCCGCCTCCGGTCGCGCGGGCCCGGTCGGCGAGCCGGGCGCGGACCCAGGCGGCCACCGGGGCGACGCCGTCCGCGGTGGCGAGGGAGGTGAACACGGTGGGGAGGTCGCCGCGCTGGGTCCTGGCGTCGCGGGCCATCACCTCCAGGTCGGCGCCGACCAGCGGGGCCAGGTCGGTCTTGTTGACCACCAGCAGGTCGGAGGTGGAGACGCCGGGGCCGCCCTTGCGGGGGATCTTGTCGCCGCCGGAGACGTCGATGACGAAGACCTGGTGGTCGACCAGGCCGCGGCTGAAGGTGGCGGTGAGGTTGTCCCCGCCGGATTCGACCAGCACCAGGTCGAGCGGGCCGACGGTGGCCTCCAGGTCCTCCACGGCCTCCAGGTTGGCGGAGATGTCGTCGCGGATGGCGGTGTGCGGGCAGCAGCCGGTCTCCACGGCGGTGATCCGCTCGGGCGGCAGGACGGCGTTCCGCAGCAGGAACTCGGCGTCCTCGGTGGTGTAGATGTCGTTGGTGACGACCGCGATCGACAGTTCGTCGCGCAGCGCCCGGCAGAGCGCGGCGACGGTGGCGGTCTTGCCGGAGCCGACCGGCCCGCCGAGGCCGATCCGCAGCGCGTGCGGGCCGTCGACGCGCGGGCCGTCGGCGCCGTCCGCGGACGGGCCGGCGCTCTGGTGGGTGTGGCGGGCCGGGGCTTCGTGGAGGTCCACGTGGTCACGATGCAAAGAGACGCACCTTCCAAGTGCTGTGCCGCTCGGCGTACAGGTCGAGCAGCGGGGCGGAGGCGGCGGGCAGTTCGCCGCGTTCGGCGGCGCGGACGGCGTCCGCGCTCACGGCGTCCACCTGCGGGGCGAGCCGGGCGAGTTCGGCGGCGACCCGGTAGGGGTCGAGTCCGAGCAGGCGGAGGCAGGCGGTGGCGGGGCCGTTGACGCTCTCGTACGCGGCGATGCCGGCCGCCTGGGCGGGGGTGAGGCCGGCGGCCCTGGCGGTGGCGCCGAGGACGACGGGCTGGTGGGCGCCGCGCGGGTGTCGCTCGCGCAGGCGGTGGAGGTCGGGGTGCGGCCAGGCCGCGAGGGCGGCCCGCAGCAGCTGGCGTCCCAGGCGGCGGCTGGTGGCGCGCTGGACAGGCGAGGGGGTCCGGGCGTCGGCTGCTTCGTCGAGTGCGGCGGGGTCGCCGCCGGCGGCGGCCGCGGCGGCCAGGGCGGCGGCGGTGAGTCCGGCGGTGTGCAGGCGGCCGGTGAGGAAGGCGGCCATGCTGGCGGTGTCGTGCACCCGGCCGGCCGCGACGGCGGCCTCGGCACCGCCGGAGTGGGCGTGGCCGCCGGCCGGGAACCGTCCGTCGGCGAGGAGGAGGAAAGCGGACAGGGACTGCTCCTTCCATGAGGGGTCCACCCCGGGTGCCCCACGAGCACCCGCCGGTCAGAACAGGAAGTACCTCTGCGCCATGGGCAGTTCGCTCGCCGGCGCGGGCGTCACCCGCTCGCCGTCGATGGCGACGGTGAAGGTGTCGGGGTCGACCCGGACGTCCGGGCGGGCGGTGTTGTTGACCATGTGGTCCTTGGTGACGCCCCGGGTGTTGCGGATGGCGGTGAACGGCTTGGCCAGGCCCAGGCGTTCGGGCAGGGCGTCGTCGATCGCCGACCTCGCCGTGAAGTTGAGCGAGTTCGCCGAGGCGGCCCGGCCCCGGGCGCCGAACATCGGCCTGGGCAGCACGGGTTGCGGGGTGGGGATGGAGGCGTTGGCGTCGCCCATCTGCGCCCAGGCGATCTGGCCGCCCTTGATCACCAGGTCCGGCTTGACCCCGAAGAAGGCCGGCGACCAGAGCACCAGGTCGGCCAGCTTCCCGGGTTCCACCGACCCGATCTCGTGGTCCATGCCCTGGGCCACGGCCGGGTTGAGGGTGTACTTGGCGACGTAGCGGCGGGCCCGGTGGTTGTCGGCCCGGCCGTCGCCGGGCAGGGCGCCGCGGCGGGCCTTCATCACGTGCGCGGTCTGCCAGGTGCGCAGCACCACCTCGCCGATCCGGCCCATCGCCTGGGAGTCCGAGCTGATGATGGAGATCGCGCCCAGGTCGTGCAGGACGTCCTCGGCCGCGATGGTGGAGGGCCGGATCCGGGACTCGGCGAAGGCGAGGTCCTCCGGGACGTGCGGGCTGAGGTGGTGGCAGACCATCAGCATGTCGAGGTGCTCGTCCACGGTGTTCACGGTGTGCGGCCGGGTCGGGTTGGTGGAGCTGGGCAGCACGTTGGGCTCGGAGACCACGGTGATCAGGTCCGGGGCGTGCCCGCCGCCGGCGCCCTCGGTGTGGTACGCGTGGACGCCGCGTCCGGCGATGGCGGCGAGGGTGTCGCCGACGAAGCCTGCCTCGTTCAATGTGTCGGTGTGGATGGCGAGTTGGGCGCCGGACTGCTCGCAGACGCGCAGGCAGGCGTCGATCGCGGCCGGGGTCGCGCCCCAGTCCTCGTGGATCTTGAACCCGATCGCGCCGCCGCGGAGCTGGGCGTGCATGGCCGCGGTGTCCACGGTGTTGCCCTTGCCCAGCAGGCCGATGTTGAGCGGCAGGTCGTCCAGGGCGGCGAACATCCGGGCCAGGTGCCAGCCGCCGGGCGTGACGGTGGTGGCCTTGCTGCCCTCGGCCGGACCGGTGCCGCCGCCGACCAGGGTGGTGATGCCGGCGGACAGGGCCGTGTCGGCGAGCTGCGGGCCGATGAAGTGGACGTGGGCGTCGACCGCGCCGGCGGTGAGGATCCGGCCGTTGCCGGAGATCACCTCGGTCTCGGGGCCGATCACCAGGGCGGGGTGGACGCCGTCCATGGTCTCGGGGTTGCCGGCCTTGCCGAGGGCGGTGATCCGACCGTCCCGGATGCCGACGTCGGCCTTGACCACACCCCAGTGGTCCAGCACCACCGCGCCGGTGATCACGGTGTCGGGGGCGCCCTGGGCCCGGCCGGCGCGGCTCTGCCCCATGGACTCGCGGATCACCTTGCCACCGCCGAACACCGCCTCGTCACCGCCCGCGGCACGGTCCTCCTCGATCTCGATCAGCAGGTCGGTGTCGGCCAGCCGGATCCGGTCGCCGACGGTCGGCCCGTACAGGTCGGCGTACCGCTCACGGCCGACCACCAGGGCGGGACGGCGAGCGGCCGGCCTCAACGGTCCCGTCGGCTCGGGAACGGCGGTCGGCTCGGGCAGGGCGGTCGGCCCCGGTACTGCGGGCGGCTCGGGCACGGCGGTCGGCCCCGGTACGGCGGGCGGCTCGGGTGCGTCGAGGGCGACGGGCTGCTCAGGCATCGAGCGGGCCTCCGGTCTCCCCGCGCAGGCCGTGGACCTCGCGACGGCCGCCGAGCGGGACCAGCTCGACCGCGACCGGGATCCCCGGTTCGAAGCGGACGGCCGTGCCGGCCGGGATGTTGAGCCGCTGCCCGCGGGCGGCGGCGCGGTCGAACTCCAGGCCGGGATTGGCCTCGGCGAAGTGGTAGTGGGAGCCGACCTGGATCGGCCGGTCGGCCGCGTTCAGCGCGGTGAGCCGGGTGACCGGCCGGCCCTCGTTGAGCCCGATCACGCCCTCGCCGTACAGGATCTCGCCGGGGACCACCGGCCGCGCGGCGGTCACCGGATCGGCCCGTGGACGGTGACCAGCTTGGTGCCGTCCGGGAAGGTGGCCTCCACCTGGACCTCCGGGATCATCTCCGGGACGCCGTCCATCACGTCCGCGCGGGCGAGCACCCCGCGGCCGGACTGCGTCAACTCGGCCACGGTCCGGCCGTCGCGGGCACCCTCCAGGACGTGGGAGGTGATCAGGGCCACCGCCTCGGGATGGTTCAGCCGCAGGCCGCGGGCCTGCCGGGAGCGGGCCACGTCGGCGGCCACATGGATGAGCAGGCGTTCCTGCTCGTGCGGGGTGAGCTTCATCTGCGGACACCTCGGGTGGGAGTGCTGAGGCTCTCGGCCGGTCGAATCGGGCAAGTCGAGCAGTCGATTGTTCAGCGCCGATTACGCCCGGCTTTCGGCCCGGTAACCAGCGACGCGCCGTGGGCGCGCGGAATCACCCGGTGGCGGGCCGCAGGCGCACATGCGCCCCCGAACCCGCGAGCGGTCGCGGTCCGGGACCGGTCAGGAGGCTCCGGCCGACAGGAACTCCCTTACCGTGGCGGTGAATTCCTCCGGACGAGCGGCGTGCACCAGGTGGCCCACCGGGATCGTGACGACCCGGCAGACCGGGATCCGGCGCGCCAGTTCGGCGATCCCCTGCTGCGGGACGTGGCTCTCCGGGCCGCCCGCCACCACCAGGGTCGGCGCGGTGATCCGGGCGAGCCGGTCCAGCCACGCCGGGTCCGGCCGGTCGATCTGCGCCCTGACCGCAGGGACCACCGCCCAGTCGAAGGCGAGCGGGCCCTCGGGCCGGACCGGGGTGGAGGGCTCGCGCGGCAGCGGCGCGGGGACGTCCTCCAGCAGCAGCCTCCGCACCGCGGACGGCCGTTCGGCGGCGGTCAGGTACGCCACCACCCCGCCCGTCGAGTGCCCGACCAGGTCCACCGGCCCCGAGCCGAGCAGGTCCAGCAGGCCCAGCACGTCCTCGCGCATCTGCTCCAGCCCGTACCCGCCCGGGCGGTCGCTGTCGCCGTGGCCGCGCAGGTCGAACGCGTACACCCGCCGGCCGTCCGCCAGACCCGGGGCGATGTCCGCCCAGTCCGCGGAGGTCTCGCCGAGCGCGTGCAGCAGCACCACCGGCGGCGCGCCGGTCTCCTCACCCCACACCCGGTACGCCAGCCGCACCCCGCCGACCACCGCACTCCGCGGCTCGCCCCCGCGCATCGCCTCACCCATGCCCCGGACGCTACCCGCATCCCCGCCCGCCCCCACCGGGGTTCGCCGGGGGCGTACCCACCGGTTCCGCCGAGCCGACCCGGGCGATGCCCCCAGGCCGTCCGCCCCGCGGCTCGGAGGACCTCCCGTACGGTGGACACCACGGCACGGGAGGGCGGGAGTTGCGCATGCCGACGGAAGCGGGACGGCGGGACACGGCCCCGGTCCCACGGCTGACCGCGCACGCCGAGGTCTCCGCCGCGCTGGCCCTGCTCGGGTGTGTCGGCCTGCCCTTGGCCCGGCGCCGCGACCGGACCGCCACCGCGGACGAGCCGTTCACCGGCTGAGCGGCCGGGCTCAGCGGCGGTTGCGCGGGTGCTGCTTGGCGGTGCGCTCGTTGCCCCGCTTGTAGTTGCCCGTCCAGCGCGCCATGACCAGTTGCGGGTCGCCCGACTCGACCTCGTCGAGGAACTCCTCGGCCCGGGGCCCGCGCAGGGTGGCCGCGACCTTGCCGTGGTGCCGGACCTCCACCGTGCCGTCGGGGCGCTGCTGGTGGGTGAAGCCGGACGGTGTGGGCAAGACGGGTCCTCTCGACGGTGGCCGGCGTGGTCGCGCGGCGGCGGTCGAGGATCGCACGGACCTCCGGGGCGGACAACCGGGTTTCCCGGCGGCCCGGCGTTCGGCCGGGATTGGGCGGTGCTTCGTTCCCGGTTCACCGGCCGGTCCGGCGGTGAACCCTAGGGTTCGCGGGTAGGACCGGACCGACCTGGGAGGGAACATGACACACCGTTCGACGGAAGAGGGCGCCTCGCGCCGTTCGTTCCTGCGTGCCACCGGCGCCGCGGGCCTGGGCGTCGCCACACTCGGAGGCGGCGCGGGCAGCGCGGCGGCAGCCGAGGGCGGACCAGCCGGGAGCGGACCGGCCGACGGCGGGCCCGCCGCGCAGGGGCAGTCGGAGCAGCCGGTCGCCGGCACCCGCTCCCCCGTCCGCACCGGCACCGGCCTGGACCGGCTGCCGCACCCGCTGGTGGTCGGCCACCGCGGCGCCAGCGGCTACCGCCCCGAGCACACCCTCGGCTCGTACGAGCTGGCGCTGGACCTCGGCGCGGACGTGATCGAGCAGGACCTGGTGCCCACCAAGGACGGCCACCTGGTCGTCCGGCACGAGAACAACATCGCGGAGACCACCGACGTCGCCGCGCACCCCGAGTTCGCCGGCCGGCGGACCACCCGGACGATCGACGGCCAGCCGCAGACCGGCTGGTTCACCGAGGACTTCACCCTCGCCGAACTGCGCACCCTGCGCGCCAAGGAGCGCCTGCCGGAGCAGCGCCAGCGCAACACCCTCTACGACGGCCGCTGGCCGGTGCCGACCTTCCGCGAGGTGACCGAGTTCGCCGCGCGCCGCGCCCGGACCACCGGCCGCGAGGTCTGGCTGTACGTCGAGACCAAGCACCCCAGCTACTTCCGGTCGATCGGCCTGCCGCTGGAGGAGCGACTGGCGGACGAGCTGCGCCGCGCCGGACTGGCCGGCCGCCGCGGGCGCGCGATCCTCCAGTCGTTCGAGCCCGGCAGCCTCCAGCGCCTCGCCGCCCTGGTCGACAACCCCCGCGTCCAGCTGCTGAGCGGGCCCACCACCCGGCCGTACGACTTCGAACTGGCCGGCGACCCGCGGACGGTGGCCGACCTGGTGACGCCGAACGGGCTGCGCTGGCTCGCCTCCTTCGCCCACGGCATCGGCCCGACCACCCAGCTGATCGCCCCCACCGACCCGGCCACCGGCCGCCTGCTGCCGCCCACCACCCTGGTCGCCGACGCGCACACGGCCGGCCTGGTGCTGCATCCGTGGACGGTCCGCAACGAGAACGGCTTCCTGCCCGCCGACTTCCGCCACGGTACGGACCCGGCGGCGTACGGCGACTCCATCGGGTGGGCCCGCCGGCTCTTCGAGCTGGGCGTGGACGGGGTGTTCACCGACAACGCGGACAGCTCCCGGCTCGCCCGCGCGGACTTCTGGGCCTCCCGCGGCGTGGGCTGAGGAACCGTCCGGGGTGCGTGGCCCTGTTCTCCCGCGCACCCCGCCCTGGACAGGAATATGCCGATCGGTCTACTGTTTCCCGCATGGGAGCGAAGGGTGAGGAGACCCGGGCGCGGCTGGTGCAGGCGACCCGGGTGCTGATCGAGGCCCAGGGGTACTACGGCACCGGGCTCAATCAGGTGCTGGCGGAGAGCGGCGCCCCGCGCGGGTCGCTGTACTTCCACTTCCCCGAGGGCAAGGACCAGCTGGTCGGCCAGGCTCTGACCGAGGCCGGACGGGACGTCGAGCTGCTGATCGGCCGGATGTGCGGCGGGGAGCTCTCCGCCGCCGAGGTGGTCGCCGGCCTTCTGGAGCTCTTCGGCGACCGGATGGAGGAGTCCGGCTGGGCCAAGGGCTGCCCGATCGCCACCGTCGCCCTGGAGGTCGCGGCGGGGAACGAGCCGCTGCGGCGCATCTGCGAGGACGCCTACGGCGCCTGGCAGCGGGAGCTGGCGGCACTGCTGGTGCGGGACGGCCGCGACCGGCCGGGCGCCGAGGCGGCGGCCGGCGCCGCCCTCGCCCTGGTCGAGGGAGCCCTCCTGCTCGCCCGCGTCCAGCACAGCCGCCTCCCTCTCCTCCACGCCGGCCACGCAGCCCGACAGTTGCTCTGACGCGGGGGCGCCCCCGTCATGGGTCGACCAGGGTGCAGGCCTCACCCTTCCGATTCGCGCAGTTCTCCCCCCGCCAGTTGGCGGCTGGGAGGTGCCCCCACGCGCCCCTGAATTACCCGAGTGCCCCAGCACCTACGGGTCCAGAAATTATGCAGATCGGTCCACTTATCCAGGAGGCGTCATGACCCCACCCACCACCCTCGTCCTCGGCGCCACCGGCTTCATCGGTCGCTGGCTGACCCTCGACCTGCTGCGCCGCGGCGAGCCGGTGGCCGCCGCGGTCCGCGGCCCGGCGCGCGGCGGGGAACTGCGCGCGTGGCTGGCCGACCACGGCCTGGCGGAGGACTCCGGCCTCACCCTCGTACGGGCCGACGTCACCCGCCCCGACCTCGGGCTCTCCCCGGAGGACGAGGCCCGCCTGGGCGCCGTGCGCGACGTCTACAACCTGGCCGCCCTGTACCGGTTCGGCCTCACCCGCGAGGAGGCCCGCCGGGCGAACGTGGACGGCGCGCTGCACCCGCTGCGCTGGGCCGCCGCCCGGCCCGGGCTCCGCCGGCTGGTGCACCTCTCCGGCTACCGCGTCGGCCGCGGCGGCACACCGATGGACGCCACCGGCACCGACCGCCTGTACCGGGAACTCGGCGCGTACGAGGCGTCCAAGCAGGAGGGTGACGCCGCGGTCCGGGCCCTGGCGCCGGAGCTGGGGGTGCCGTTGACGGTGGTGAACCCGGGGGTGGTGATCGGGCATTCGGTGACCGGCGAGGCCGGGCAGTACATCGGGCTGGCACTGCTGGTGGAGCAGCTGTGGACGGGCCGGCTGCCGGCGCTGGCGGGCAGCCGGCGGACGGTGGTGCCGGTGGTGGCGGTGGACCACCTGGCCGCGTTCCTGGCCGCCGTGCCCCGCCACGACGACGACCCGGTGTCCGTTCACACGGTGCTCGACCCGGCGACGCCGCCGCTGCCGGAGCTGATCGGCCGCGTCGCCGCCCGTCTGGGCGTGCGGGCACCGCGGCTGGTGCTGCCGGTACGGCTCGTCCGCCGGCTGCCGCGGGCGCTGACCGGGGTGGAGCCGGAGTCGCTGTCCTTCCTCGTCGAGGACCGGTACGACACCGCCTCGGCGGAGCGGCTGGCCCGGCGGGCGGGGATCGGCCATCCGCCGGTCGGCGACCTGCTGGAGCGCTGGGCGGTCCGTCTGGTTGCCGACGGCTTCGGCCGCGCGGGCGGCGCCGCGCCCGTCCCCGCGCCCACCACCGCACCCGCCACCGCGCCTACCGATCGGTAGGTTCTGTTTCGGCCGAGTTCATCTGATGCTCGACACGCGTCTTGAAGCGCGTGGGGAACCGCGAGTTGACTACACAACACCTCGTCGGCTTGACGAGTTCTCGACACGAATCCCGCGGAGCATCGATGCCCCAGCCCCTCATCCGCCGCACCTCGCGTCCGGCCGCCGCGGCCCTCACCGCGGCGGTCCTGGCCGTCACCCCGCTGGCCCTGGCCCCCGCCGCGCAGGCCGCCACCGGCGAGACCGCCGCCACCGTCCAGACCGAGGGTGCGCCGGTCACCGTGGCGCCCCTGAACGTGCTCACCTACAACGTCTTCCTGATGAGCAAGAACCTGTACCCGAACTGGGGTCAGGACCACCGCGCCCAGGCGATCGCCGACGCGGACTTCTTCCAGGGCCACGACGTGGTGGTCCTCCAGGAGGCGTTCGACAACGCCGCCTCCGACGCGCTGGTCGCCCGGGCGTCGGACGAGTACCCGTACCACACGCCCGTGGTCGGCCGGTCGACCAGCGGCTGGGACGCCACCAGCGGCAGCTACAGCTCCACCACCCCGGAGGACGGCGGCGTCACCCTGCTCAGCAAGTGGCCGATCCTGCGCAAGGAGCAGTACGTCTTCAAGGACGCCTGCGGCGCCGACTGGTGGTCCAACAAGGGCTTCGTCTACGCGGTGCTGGACGTCAACGGGGTGCGCACCCACGTGGTCGGCACCCACCTGCAGTCCACCGACTCGGGCTGCTCCAGCGGCCAGCCGGCCACCGTCCGGGCCGCCCAGCTGACCGCCATGAAGACCTTCCTGGACGGCAAGAGAATCCCGGCCTCGGAGCCGGTCCTGGTCGCCGGCGACCTCAACGTGGACTTCCACGGCTCCGAGTACCCGTCGATGCTGGCCGACGGCAACCTGGCGCCCGCGAGCTCCCGCACCGGCTGGACGAACTCCTTCGACACCACCGACAACTCCATCGCCGCCTACCGCTACCCGGGCGAGCCGAACGAGGACCTGGACTACGTGCTCTACCGGGCCGACCACGCCCGCCCGCAGAGCTACGGCAACGACGTGCACCGCTTCCACAGCACGCCGTGGACGGTGAGCAGCTGGGGCAAGAGCTACACCTACAACGACCTCTCCGACCACTACCCGGTGATCGCGGGCTGACGCCGCCCGCCTCCGCCGCGCGGGCGGCCGCGACCCCGGGGCACCGGCCCCCGGATGAGCGCGGTCGCCCGCGTCCGGCGTGCCCGCCCCCGGCGGGCGGCGCAGGGTGGTCCTATGGCTCCTGTGCCCGAGACCGCCGGAGGTGCTGCGGAATGATCGGCCATCCCGCGTACCCGGTGGACCCGTGGTGCCTGGTCGAGACGCGTGTGGACCCGGCCGTGCTGGCTTCGGCCGAGTCGCTGTTCGCGCTCTCCAACGGCCATGTCGGCTGGCGCGGCAACCTGGACGAGGGCGAGCCGCACGGTCTGCCGGGCAGCTATCTCAACGGCGTGTTCGAGGCGTACCCGCTGGCGCCGGCGGCGCCCGGCTGCGGCGTGCCGGAGGCGGACCAGCGGATGGTCGGCGTCACCGACGGCAAGATCGTCCGGCTGCTGGTCGACGACCAGCCCTTCGACCTGCGGTACGGCCGGCTGCACGGCCACCGGCGCAGCCTGGACCCGCGCACCGGGGTGCTGCAGCGCGAGGTGGAGTGGACGGCGCCCTCGGGCCGGACGGTCCGGGTGCGGTCCTGGCGGCTGGTCTCGCTGACCCAGCGGGCGATCGGTGCGGTGGCGTACGAGGTGGAGCCGGTGGACGGCGAGGCCAGGATCACTGTGCAGTCCGAGCTGCTGGCCAACCAGCCGGCCCCCGAGCCGCGGAACGACCCGCAGAACGACCCGCCGGCGGAGCCGGTGCTGGTCGCCGAGGAGCACGCCGCGGAGGGCACCCGGCTGCGGCTGGTGCACCGCACCGCGCGCAGCGGGCTGCGGGTGGCGGTGGCGGCCGAGCACCGGGTGAGCGGCCCGGACGGCACCGCCACCGCCGTCGAGGCCGAGCCGGACCTGGCGCGGCTCACGGTGACCGCCCCGGTGGGCGCCGGGCAGGTGCTGCGGCTGGAGAAGCTGGTGGCGCACGGCTGGTCGGCGGCCCGGTCGAGGCCCGCGGTGCGGGCGCAGGTGGACGCGGCGCTGGCCGCGGCGGCGGCCTCCGGCTGGCCGGGGCTGCTGGAGGAGCAGCGGGCGTACCTGGAGGAGTTCTGGGCGCGTGCGGACGTGGAGGTGGACGGGGACGCGGAGATCCAGCAGGCCGTCCGGGTCGGGCTGTTCCACGTGCTGCAGGCCGGTGCCCGGGGCGAGGAGCGGGCGGTCCCGGCGCGCGGGCTGACCGGTCCGGGCGACCGGGGCCACTGCTCGTACGCCAGCGAGCTGTACGTGCTGCACGTGCTGACGTACACCGCGCCGGCGGCGGTGGCGCAGGCGCTGCGCTGGCGGCACCACACGCTGCCGGCGGCGCTGCGGCGGGCGGCGGGGCTGGGGCTGGCGGGCGCGGCGCTGCCCTCGCGGACGATCGACGGTGCGGAGTGCGCGGGCTCCTGGCCGGGCGGGCCGGCCGCGCTGCACGTGAACGCGGACGTGGCGGAGGCGGTGGTGCGGTACACGGCCGCCACCGACGACCTGCTGTTCGACCGGGAGATCGGCCTGGAGCTGCTGGTGCACACGGCCCGGCTGTGGCTGTCGCTGGGCCACCACGACCCGGCGGGCGTGTTCCACCTGGACGGGGTCACCGGCCCGGACGAGTACGCCGCGGTGGCGGACGACAACCTGTTCACCAACCTCATGGCGCAGCAGAACCTGCGGGCCGCGGCCGACGCGGCGGAGCGCAACGCGGACCGGGCGGTGGCCCTGGGGGTGGACGATGAGGAGACCGCGGCCTGGCGGGACGCGGCGCTGCACCTGGCGCTGCCGTACGACGACCTGCTCGGGGTGCACCAGCAGGCGGACCGGTTCACCGGGCACCAGGTGTGGGACTTCGAGGCGACCCCGGCGGACCGGTACCCGCTGGCGGAGCACTACCCGCCGCTGCAGTTGCACCGCCGGCAGGTGGTGCAACAGGCGGACCTGGTGCTGGCGCTGTACCTGCGCGGGGAGGCGTTCGCGGCGGCGCAGAAGGCCCGGGACTTCGCGTACTACGAGGCGCTGACGGTCCGGGACTCGCCGCTGTCGGCGTGCGGCCAGGCGGTGCTGGCGGCGGAGACCGGGCACACCGCGCTGGCCTACGACTACCTGGCCGAGTGCCTGCTGGTGGATCCGGCCTCGCCCGACCTGGCCGAGGGGCTGCCAACGGCCGTGCCGGCGGGCGGGTGGATCGCCGTGGTGGCGGGCCTGGGCGGGATGCGCCACCACGGGGACACCCTCTCCTTCGCGCCGCGGCTGCCGGATCGGCTGGGCCGGCTGGCGTTCACGCTGTGCTTCCAGCGGCGGGTGCTGCGGGTGGAGGTGGTGGCGGGTTCGGCGGAGTACACCCTGCTGGAGGGCCCCGACCTCGACCTGTGGCACCACGGGGAGCCGTTCACCGCCTCCCGCCAGGCACCGGAGCGGCTGGCGATCCCGCCGGCCGCCGAGCCGCTGCCCGTCGTCCAGCCGTACGGCCGCCGGCCGGTCAGGCGCCGGTGGAGCGCCGACCGGGAAACCGTCCACGAGGAGTGACCCATGCCCATCGCCACCGTCAACCCGGCCACCGGCCGGACCGTGGAAACCTTCGAGCCGTTCGACGACGACGCGGTGGAGCTGCGGCTCTCCCGTGCCGCGGCGGCCTTCGCGCACTGGCGGACCACCGGCTTCGAGGAGCGGTCCGCGCTGCTGCGCCGGGCGGCCGACCTGCTGGACGAACGGCAGGAGGAGACCGCGCGGACGATGACGCTGGAGATGGGCAAGCCGATCGGCGCGGCCCGGGCGGAGGCGGCCAAGTGCGCCAAGGCGATGCGCTGGTACGCGGACCGGGCGCCCGGGCTGCTGGCCGACGAGCACCCGGACGCGGCGGACGTGGCCGACTCCGGCGGCTCGGAGGTGTACGTGCGCTACCGGCCGCTGGGGGTGGTGCTGGCGGTGATGCCGTGGAACTTCCCGTACTGGCAGGTGATCAGGTTCGCGGCGCCGGCGCTGATGGCGGGCAACGTGGGGCTGCTCAAGCACGCCTCCAACGTGCCGCGGACCGCGCTGGCGCTGGAGCGGCTGTTCGTGGACGCCGGCTACCCGGAGGGCTGCTTCCAGACGCTGCTGGTGAACGCCGCGGGGGTGGAGCGGGTGGTCCGCGACGAGCGGGTCGCGGCGGTGACCCTGACCGGCAGTGAGGGCGCCGGACGCTCGGTGGCCGCGGCGGCCGGCGACGAGGTGAAGAAGTCGGTGCTGGAACTCGGCGGCAGCGACCCGTTCCTGGTGCTGCCGTCGGCCGACCTGCCGGCCGCGGTGGAACGGGCGGTGGTGGCCCGGGTGCAGAACAACGGGCAGTCCTGCATCGCGGCGAAGCGGTTCATCGTGCACGCCGAGGTGTACGACGCGTTCACGGCCGCCTTCGCGGAGCGGATGGGTGCCCTGGTGGTCGGCGACCCGATGGACGAGGCCACCGACGTCGGTCCGCTGGCGAGCCGTCAGGGCTGTTCGGACATCGAGGAGTTGGTGCGGGACGCGGTGGGGCTGGGCGCGCGGGTGGAGTGCGGCGGCGACCGGCCCGAGGGGCTGGACGGGGGCTGGTACTACCGGCCGACCGTGCTGACCGGGGTGACGCCGGCGATGCGGATCCACCGCGAGGAGGCGTTCGGGCCGGTGGCCACCGTGTACCGCGTGGAGAGCCTCCAGGAGGCGATCGACCTGGCCAACGACTCGCCGTTCGGGCTGAGTTCCAACGTGTGGACGACGGATCCGGCGGAGCGGGAGCAGTGCGTGCGGGACCTGCAGGCGGGCGGGGTGTTCTTCAACGGGATGACCGCCTCGCACCCGGCGTTCCCGTTCGGCGGGGTGAAGCGCTCGGGGTACGGGCGGGAGCTGTCGGGGCACGGGATCCGGGAGTTCTGCAACATCACCACGGTGTGGGTGGGCGCCTGAGGCAGGTTGGAGCAAGCGGGTCACTCCTCGGCGGGCGCGGGGACCCGCGCGGATCGGAAGGTGCGGCAGCGGGCCTTCCGATTCGCGCAGGTCCCCGTGCCCGGGAGGGTGACCTGAGGACGGAGGACGACCGGATCAGGCCATCCGGGCCCGCTGTGCCGCCTGGCGACGGCCGACGAACTGGCCGACCAGGGCGACGAAGGTGATGCCCCAGACCACCGCGAACACGATCTGGATCCACAGCTGGCTGACCTGCACCCCGACCGCCGTCAGCCCGAGCGACAGCGCCAGCAGGAACACCAGTGAGGTGTTGTGCCGGGCCGTGATCCAGGCCCACAGCCGGCGGACCGGGCTGGGCCGCTTCGGCGTCCCCGCGGACTGCTCCATCCCACTCACCTCCACGACGCACGGCACCCCCGGGTTCGAGTATGCGCCCGGGAGGCCGACCGGGCAGCGCCTGAGGTGGTCTGGCGCGCGCTGGCCGGATCGGTAGCATCATTCAGGACACCGGGGGGTGGGTTTCCATGTCGGTGCGTTCCGGCTTGCGCGGCCTGGCTCGGTTGACGTCCGGGCTTCCTGAGGGAGTGGAGCTGTACCAGCTGCGGCCGGACGGCCGGGTGCTGATCGGACGCCGCGACGGTGTCCGGGAGCTCGGTGACGGCGGGCCGGGTGACGGTGCGTTGCTCCGGTTCATCGACGACGGCCAGGTGGCGCACTACCTGGTCGGCGACGCGGCCACCTCGCCCCAAAACCCGTCCAACGCCACGTACAAGCTGGGGCTGGTCGCCCCGCACAGCGCGTTCACCCCGCACGCGCACGGCGGGGAGCACGTGGTGCTCAGCCTGGGGCACGCGGTGTGCGGGCTGTGGGACGCGGACGCCCGCCGGGTGGTCCGGGTGCCGCTGGCCCCGGGGCTGATGGTCCGGATCCCGGAGCTGATGCCGCACTCCTTCGGCAACCGCGGCCCGCGCCGGCTCCCCATCCTCGCCGCCAACACCGGGTACGGGCTCGACCACCCCGACTACGCGGTCACCGCGGCCGAGGCCGAACGCCGCGGGGACACCGAACTCGCCACCGCACTCAGGGAAGTGGAGCACAGCCGGACCGCCGACGCGGTCACCGTCCGCGAACGGCTGGCCGCCCGGCTTCGCCGTCTCGCCCATGCGCTGGAGGTCCCACGATGATCTGCCCGCACTGCCAGGCCAGCCTGTTGCGCCGTGAGCGCACCGACCGCACCTGCGCCAAGTGCCGGCGGAGATTCGCGCTGGACCCGAAGCAGGGCGGGTCCGGCTTCAGCGATCTGAGGCTGCGGGAGCTGGTCCGCCGGCTGACCGAGGACGGGCGGCTCGCGGTGACCGTGGAGCAGCTGTGCTACGCCCGCGAGCGCCGCCGGCCGGGCGCGCAGGGACCGCGGCCCGCCCGCGGCCGGGGCCGGCTGGTCGGCTCCGCCCTGGCGGTGCCGGTCGCCGCCGTCCTGGGCGTCCTGGCCGGCACCCGCGGCGGGCCGGCGGCCCTGGTGTCCGGGGTCGCGGCGGCAGCCGTGCTGCTGCTGTCCGTCCTGCTGCTGCGCCGGGGGCCGGCCGGGCCGGCGGCACGCCCGGTCCGCTCGGACTGGACCGCCGAGTCCTTCCGCCGATCGGTGCTGGCGCCGTGGCGGGAGGTGTACGGGGAGTTGCCGGCGGGCGTGGTCGAGCGGGAGGCGGTGGTCCCGGGCCCGGTCCCGGCCGAGCCGGTCGCCGCGCTGCTCTGCCCGGATCCGGCGATCGGCGCCTTCCTGCACGCCAACGCCTTCCCGCAGCGGCACGGCGTGGTGCTGGCGGCGGAGCTGAGATCGGTACCACCCGGCCTGCCGCTGGTGGTGCTGCACGACGCGTCACCGAGCGGCTGCCTGCTGGTGGAGCAGGCCCGGGCCGCGCTGCCCGGCCGCCGGATCGTGGACGCCGGCCTGCCGCCGCGCGCCCTGCTGGAGCAGCCCCGGGCGCCGCGGCTGCGGGAGCCGGGCCAGGCCCGGTCGGAGCTGGCCCGGCTGCGGGCCGGCGGGCGGTTGAGCGCGGCCGAGCTGGACTGGCTGGACCAGGGCTGGTGGAGCCCGCTGGCCGCGGCCCGGCCGGCCACCGTGCTCGCCGCCGCCGGCCGGGCGGTGTCCCGGGCGTCGGCCGAGGACCCGGCCCGCACCAAGCGCCGGGCGCTCACGGTGGGCTTCCTCACCTGGCCGGGCGAGGGGGCCACATGACGATCCGTGGACTGCTGGACCGTGCCCTGCTCGCGGCCGCCCGGCGGGCCGGCGAGCCCGAGGGCCTGCGCTTCACCGAACGGCAGCTGTACTACGAGCTGTGCCGGGTGCTGCAGCCGCTGCACCGGGGGCCGCGCCGCCTCCCGTACACCCTGGCGCCGCCGGTCCGGTACCGGGACTTCCGCGCCGCGCTCGCCGGACGGCCCGAGATCGGGGTGCTGCCGCCGCCCGCCTCCCGGCCGGCCGCCGCCCTGCCGCCGGCGGAGAGCGACCTGTACGACTACGCCTTCCCCCGGCTGCTGGTCTGCCAGGACCGGTCGATCGCCGCGATGATCCGCGCCAACGGGATCCACCTGGAGGCGGCCTGCCCGGTGTTCGCCGCCGCCGACCTGCCGCTGGACGCCCGGCTGACCGAGGCGCTCGACCGGGCCGGCGGCGCCGTGGTCCACGTGCTGCACGACGCCAGCCCGGCCGGACTGGCCTGCTACCGCCGGATCCGCGACCGCTACTCCCCGCTGCTGCGGGTGCGCCCGATGGGCCTGGCCCCGCGGGACGCGGCGGCCCTGCACCTGACCGCCGGACGGTCCCCGACGCCCTACCGCGGGCCGCTGCCGCCGGGGATGCGGGCGGGCGAGCGGGCCTGGCTGGCCGCGGGGCGGTTCAGCGAGGTCGCCGCCGTACCCCCGGCCCGGCTGCTGCGGACGGTCATCCGCGGCGTCCGGGGGGAGGGCGTCCCGGCCCGCCTCCCGGTCCGGCACCGGCTGCGCGGCCTGCGCGGCTCCGGCTTCCTCACCTGGCCGTCCCCATGACCCCCACCCGCGAGGACTCGGACGATGACCCAGCCACGGGAACTCACCTACGCCGACGAGCTGCTCGCCGACGGCACGGTGCACCGCCGCTACGCCGACGGGCGCAGCGAGTGGCGGCGCCGGCGGCCCGACGGGCGGGTCGAGTGGCAGGACGACCGCAACGACTCCGGCACCGACGAGCGGCTCGGTGAGGACCTGGTCAAGCGGACCCACGCGGACGGCCGGGTGGAGTACGGGCGGGACATCGGCTACGGCCGGACGGTCTGGGGCCGCGGCGAGCTGGTCCTGGTCAACCGCAGCGCCTTCGGCGGGCGGCTGGGGGTGGTGCTGGGCGTCCTCGGCCAGGCGGCCGCGGGGGTGCCCGCCGCGCAGCTCCCGCCGCAGGCGCTGACCCCCGACGAGGAGGAGGAGCTGCGCCGGCGGGCGCGGGAGCGGCAGCCGGCCGGCTCCCCGGGCGGCGGGGGCGAGGGGGAGGGCGGTACGGACCCGGTGGCCTCCGACTGGGAGGACGGCGACGACTGGCACGAGGACGACTTCGGCTGAGAGGGGTTCGACCATGGCACGCTGCTGTGCCTGCGCGGGTGGCGACGGCGGGCGGGCACGGGCCCAGCTCGCGCTGGTCACCGGTGCGAAGACGGACGGCCCGGCCGCGCTGATCCCCGGTGAGCCGGGGCACGCCGAGGGGCCGTTCACGGTCGCCGGGCGCAGCGCCGTCGGCGAGGTCACCCTGCACAACCGCGGCGAGCTGCTGGCGGCCCTGGCGGCCGCCGGCGACCCGGTGCCGGCGGACCGCCCCGACGGGGAGCTGCTGCTGCGCTGCTGGCTGCGGCTGGGCGCCGAGGGCGTCCGGGCCGCGGAGGGCATGTTCGTGCTGGTGGTGGTGGACGGCGCGGACCTGGTGCTGATCCGCGACCACGTCGGTGCGCGGACGGTGTTCTACGCCCGGGCGGCGGGCTGCTGGGCGGCGGCCACCTCGCTGCGGGTGCTGCGCCACTGGCCGGCGCTGGCCACCGGGCTGGACACCGCCGCGGTGCGCTCCTTCCTGACCTTCGCCTACCTGCCGGGCGAGGAGACGCTGCTGCGCGGGGTGCGGGAGGCGCTGCCCGGCCGGATCCTGCGGCTGCGCGGGGACGGCTCGGTGCGGGAGGAGCGGTTCTGGGAGCCCGCCGAGGCGCTGTGGGCGGAGCCGCTGCCGGCCGGCGAGTACGCGCTGGGGCTGCGCGGGCTGCTGGAGGACGCGGTGCGGCGCCGGCTGCCGGCCACCGGCGAGGCGGCGGTGCTGCTGTCCGGGGGCGTGGACAGCTCGCTGGTGACCGCGCTGGCGGCCAAGCTGCACACCCGGTCGGTCCGCACCTACTCGGTGAGCTTCGGCGAGGAACTGCCCAACGAGCTGGGGTACTCCGGCCTGGTCGCGGCGCACTGCCGGACCTCGCACCGGGTGCTGACCGTGTCCGGCGCGCAGGTCGCCGCCCGGCTGGCGGACACCGTTGCGCTGCTGGACGGGCCGGTCGGGGATCCGCTGACCGTACCGAACCTGCTGCTGGCGGAGGCGGTGGCCGCCGACGGGCCGCGGGTGGTGCTCAACGGCGAGGGCGGCGACCCGGTGTTCGGCGGCCCGAAGAACCTGCCGATGCTGGTGTCCGAGCTGCACCGGGACGACCCGGCGCCCCTCGCCCGGGCGGAGGCGTACCTGCGCTCGTACCGCAAGTGCTACGAGGACCTGCCGCGGCTGCTGACCGCCCAGGTGCTGCGGGAGCTGGCCGACGCGCCGCCGCCGACCCGGTTCGTGGCCCCGTACCTGCGGCCCGGGCCGATGCGGACGCTGCTCAACCAGCTGCTGCACTGCAACCTGCGGACCAAGGGCGCGCACCACATCCTCACCAAGGTGGAGCGGCTGACCGCCGCCCGCGGGCTCCAGGGACGCTCACCGCTGTTCGACCGGCGGGTGGTGGACCACGCCTTCGCCACCCCGCCGCGCTGGAAGCTCAACGGCACGGCCGAGAAGTGGGTGCTGAAGGAGGCGGTACGGGACCTGCTGCCGGCCACCGTGATCGACCGGCCCAAGAGCGGGATGCGGGTGCCGGTGCAGCGCTGGCTGAGCGGCCCGCTGCGGGAGCTGTCCGGGGACCTTCTGCTCGGGCCGCGGGCCCGGCAGCGGGGGCTGTTCCGGGAGGACACCGTCCGCACCTGGATGCGCGGGGACGGCCTGCTGCTGCCCCGGCAGGGCGGCAAGCTGTGGCTGCTGCTCACCCTGGAGCTGTGGCTGCGGGCGTACGACCTGTGAGCGGCGACGTGTGTGGCGACGTGCGTGGGGAGGGGCACCCGATGGAGCTGATCGATCCGCGGACCGGCCGGGTGCGCGGCACCCTCGACCCGGCGCGCGCCGAAGGGGTGGCCACCGCCGTCCGGACGGCCCGGACCGCCCTGCCGGCCTGGCGCGGCCTCACCCCGCGCGAGCGGGAACGCCGCCTGCTGGCCCTGGCCGGCCTGCTGGAGGCGCACGCCGGCGAATACCGGGAACGGGAGCGGGCCGGCACCGGCAAGCCCGCTGCCGAGGCGGAGGCCGAGGTGCGGGAGGCCGCCGACCAGTTCCGCTTCCACGCCGGGGCCGCGCGGGCGCAGACGGCCCCCGCCGCCGGCGGCTACCTGGCCGGACACCGCAGCTGGGTGGGCTGGGAGCCGGTGGGCGTGGTCGGCGCGATCGTGCCCTGGAACTACCCGCTGCTGATGGCCGCCTGGCGCTGCGCCCCGGCCCTGGCCGCCGGGAACACGGTGGTCCTCAAACCGGCCGGGACCACCCCGGACTCGGCGCTGCTGCTCGCCGAGCACGCCGACCGGGCACTCGGCGCGGGCGTCCTGACCGCGCTGGCCGGCGACCGGGAGACCGGGCGGCTGCTGGTGTCCGCGGAGGCGGACATGATCGCCTTCACCGGCAGCACCACCGCCGGCGCGGAGATCGCCGCCCGGGCCGGCGGGCGCCGGGTCAGCCTGGAACTGGGCGGCAACAGCCCGGTCCTGGTGCTCCCCGACGCCCCCGACCGGACCTTCGCCGACCTGGCCGCCGCCTGCACCTACAACGCCGGCCAGAGCTGCGCCGCCCCCGCCCGGGTGATCGCCCTCGCCGCCGACCACGACCGGGTGGTGGCGGCGCTCACCGCCGCGATGGCCGCCCGCCGCGCCGGCCGCGACTTCGGCCCGCTCAACAACGCCGACCAGGCGGCCCGTCACGACCGGATCCTGGCCGCCTCCGCCGCCCGGTACGCGGTGGCGGCGCCGGGCCGCGGCGACGGGCTGTGGCGGCCGGCCCGGGTGCTGGCCGACCTGCCCGAGGACGATCCGGCGGTGGTGGAGGAGGTGTTCGGCCCCGTGCTGACCGTCCAGCGGGCCGACGGGCCCGACCACGCGGTGGCGCTGGCCAACGCGGTGCCGCAGGCGCTGGCCGCGAGCGTCTGGACCGCCGATCTCTCCGCCGGCCTGGACCTGGCGGCCCGGATCGACGCCGGCGAGGTCTGGCTCAACTGCCACCTCGCGCAGTCCGCCGAGCTGCCCCACGGCGGCCGCGGCGCCTCCGGCCACGGCACGGACCTGAGCCTGCTCGCGCTGCAGGAGTACCAGCGGCCGAAGACGGTCACCGCGCGGCTGTGACCTGGGCGGCCGACCTGAGAGTGAGCGGTCCGCCCAAGTGAGCGGTCCGCGGCGCCCGTCCGCTCACTGGGCCCGCCCCGCGGGTACGCGTCCCGCATGGAGATCCGCCCCATGCTCGCCACCGCCACCACCCGCCGTTCCTTCGACCCGCGCTGGGTGCTGGAGCGCAAGCTGGACGGCATCCGCGCGGTGGCCGAGCGGTCCGGCCCGCGGGTACGGCTGTGGTCGCGGACCGGCAAGCGTCTGGAGGACGGCTACCCGGAGCTGGTGGCGGCCCTGGCCGCGCAGCCCGTCCCGGAGTTCACCGTGGACGGCGAGATCGTGGCGCTGGACGGGCGCGGGGTGCCCAGCTTTGCCCTGCTGCAGCAGCGGATGGGGCTGCACGATCCCCGGCGGGCGGTGGCAACCGGGGTGACGGTGACGTACTTCCTGTTCGACGTGGTGGCGCTGATGGGCCATGACACCACCGGCCTGCCGCTCACCGACCGCAAGGAGCTGCTGCGGGAGGCGGTGACCTTCGGCGACCCGCTGCGGTACACCGACCACGAGACCGCCGACGGTCCGGTGCCGCTGGCGGAGGTGTGCGCGGCGGGCTGGGAGGGGCTGATCGCCAAGCGGGCGGACAGCCGGTACGTGCCGCGCCGCTCCTCGGACTGGCTGAAGCTCAAGTGCGAGGCCGGCCAGGAGCTGGTGGTCGGCGGCTTCACCGAGCCCTCCGGCAGCCGGGTGGGCTTCGGCGCGCTGCTGGTCGGCTACCGGGAGGCCGGCCGGCTGCGGTACGCGGGCAAGGTGGGCACCGGCTTCGACACCCGGACGCTGCTGGCCCTGCGGGAGGTGCTGGACGCGCTGGAGCGGCCCGACAGCCCGTTCGACGAGCCGGTGCCGGAGCGGCGGCCGCACTGGGTGGAGCCCCGGCTGGTGGCCCAGGTGGGCTTCACCGAGTGGACCCGGGACGGCCGGCTGCGGGCGCCGCGGTTCCTGGGACTGCGCCAGGACCGGCCGGCCGGGGAGGTGGTGCGGGAGTACCCGTCCGAGTGACCGTGCGGGCAGAGTCCGGGGCGGTGTCCCGGGTCACCGTCCGGGTCGGTGTCCGGGGTGCCGTCCGGGTCGGTGTCCGGGGTGCCGTCCGGGGCGCCGTCGCACACCCGTCCGATGGCGCCCGGGGTGCAGGGCCGGCGCCCTCGGCCTAGGTTTCGGCACGGGGGCGGTCCAAGGAGAGGTGAAGCAGCGTCATGGCTGGAAAGTTCGAGCTGTACGTCGACGAGTCGGGCAACCACCGCTTCCGCCTGAAGGCGGCCAACGGGGCGGTCGTGGTGACCGGCGACCCCGAGGAGTCGCGGGAGCAGTGCCTGCGGAGCATCGAGTCCATCCGCAAGCTGGCGCCCTACGCGCCGCTGCAGGAGAGCGCCGCAGGTCAGGGCTAGAGCGCGGCAGGTCAGGGCTGAGATCCCGGCCCCGGGCCGGTCACCCGTCGATCGGGTGACCGGCCCGGTGGTGTGTCACGGTCCGGTCATTCCCTAGGCTGTGGGGCACCATTCCGACGTTCTAGGGGAGTTCACGCCATGGGGGATTACTTCCGGGTCGAGGTGAACGAGCTGGATCGGCTGCTCAAGCAGCTGAAGCAGAGCCAGGAGGACATGCGGGACGCACTCACGGCGATGCGCGACACCGGCCCGAAGACCACGGGGAGCAAGGCCCTGGACCGAGCCTGCGATGATTTCGACGACAGCTGGCAGGACGCCATCACCAAGATCGCACAGGGGACCGAGGCGATCGAGGGCAAGCTGGAGGAGACCCGCAAGGGCTATATGGAGACCGAAGAGGCCGTGCGCGACGCGATGACCAAGGGGGCGGCCGCGTGAGCAGCAAGAACGACTACCCCACGCTCGGCTTCGACCCGGCCCCGGGTGACCCGGGCAACGTCGACGGCCTGGTGCAGAAGCTCAACAAGGCGGCCGGCGCGATGGAGAGCGCCCACCGCACCCTGACCGCCATCGGCCAGGGCGGCAGCGCCTGGGAGGGCGACGCGGCCAAGGGCTTCTCCAGCAAGATCGGCGAGCTGCCGAAGAACATGGCCGACAGCGTCGACGCCATGAAGGCCGCCTCCGGTCAGCTCAGCAGCTGGAGCCAGACCCTGGTCTCGTACCAGAACACCGCCAAGCGGTACGAGGCCGAGGCCGCCGACGCCAAGCGCCGGAAGGACGCCGCCGAGGACCACGTCGGACGGGCCGCCAACCACTACAACAGCGCCTCCGAGAACCCGGCGTTCAGCCTGCTCGGCCAGCGGTTCAACGACGACGCGTCACTGGCCAGCGCCCAGCAGCGGATCAACGCGGCGCAGGCCGAGCTGAACGCCGCCGGGAACGAGCTGGACATCGCCAAGCGCGAGCTCTCCTCGATCGAGGACGAGCTGGAGGCGATCGTCAAGCAGGCCAAGGAGCTGCTGGAGCACCACCAGGACGACGCCGACAAGACCGCCAAGGCCCTACGCAAGGCCAACCAGAACGCGCCGCACATCAGCGTCTGGGAGAAGATCGGCAACGGCTTCAAGAGCATCGGCAGCAAGATCAAGGCCTGGGCGACCAAGCACGCCGACCTGCTGAAGAAGATCGGCGACATCGCCGGCGGCGTCTCGGCGGTGCTGGGCATCGCGGCGCTGGCCACCATGTGGTGCCCGCCGCTGGCCGCCGCTCTCGGCGCGGCCTCGGCCGGTGCCTCGGCGGTCGCGCTCGGCGCCCACGGACTGGCCAAGCTCGGCGGCGCCAACGTCAGTTGGACGACCATCGCGCTGGACGGTGTCGGCGCCTTCCCATTCATCGGAACCGCCGCCAAGGCCGGCAAGGGCGTCGCCATGGGCGCCAAGGCCCTGGCCACCGAGCGCTCGGTCGCCGCCGCCGGATCACATCTCCGCGGGGCAGGGAAGGAGATCGCCGAGAAGTTCATGGAGGGCGGTTTCGCGCATAAGTACGCGATCGAGCCGCTCCTCACCAAGACTCCGCTCAAGAAGCTGCCCGGCATCGCGAACGAGTTCAGCATCGCGACGCGCGAAGCGGTGGGCTGGGCCGCCCCGGCCACCTCCTGGTGGTCGCGCGGCACCCAGATCGGCATGAAGGCTGGCGGGCTCGTCATGAACGCGCCCAACCTCTACCACCAGGTGACAGGATCGTGACGATGGAACAGACCGACACCGCCGAGGCAGTGCCGGACGACGGGCTGGACATCCGCTGGGAGATCCCGGTCCAGTTCCACTCCCTCGGGGTCGAACTCCCGGAGGACCAGCGCGAGGCGCACCTCGCCGAGGTCTCCGCGGAGATCTGGTCGGGCGGCACCGAGTTCCAGCGGACCACCGTGGCCGGCTGGTACGGCGAGATCGCCGCCTCCGCCGCCGAGGACGGCGCGATCTACTCGGGCCTCTACCTGGGCGGTACCGAGGACGACCGGATCACCATCGCCACCCTGGTCATCCAGGCCGACCAGGCCGACACCGAGGACGCGGAGACCGCTGCTGCGGCGATGCAGGACATGCTGTCCCTCGACCCGGCAAACGAGGTCTTCCGCACGGAGGCCCCGGTCGGCCCGGTCGTCGTGGTCATCTCCGGCGTCATCGCGGAGTTCCCCGACCAGGGTGAGGGACCCGCGAAGCTGGAGCTGGCCCAGGTCACGGCGTACATCCCGGTGGCCGGGGCGGGCACCTTGGTGACGATGCAGCTCAGCACGCCCTCGTTGCCCGATTTCCCGGAGTACGTCGGCATCCTGGCGGGCATCGTCGAGACGGTGGTGTACGACCGGCCCGGGGCACCCACAGCGGCCATCCCGGACCAGCAGACCGTCGCGAGAATCACGGAGGCGTTCGGATGAGCATCTCGTACACCCCCGCGCCGCCCGGAGTGAAAACGGGCCCCCTGCGCAAGCGGTGGGCCGTCAGTCTGTGGCTGCAGTTCACGCTGCAGTGGATCTGGCTGCTGCCGCACGCCTTCTACAAGATGGAGGACGGCGGCTTTTTCGACCAGGGCACGGCCGAGAAGGGCATGTCCGCCATCGTGCTGACGCCCAGCCGGTACCGGCTGGAACGCCGCGGGACCCAGCAGGAGTGGGAGGCCTGGGCGGACCGGGCGATCGCCCGGGGCATCGAGAGGGGCCTGAAGCTCGCCGAGAAGCATCGGGACTGGAACGAGAGCGGCAAGTACCGCTACAAGTACAAGGACACCGCTCCCACGACCTACATCAAGCGGCGCTACTACCGCGGCATCGGCGTCGACGGTGTCGCCGCCCTCGCGGCGCGGCGCGGCTGGGACGTGGACTGGAGCAGGACCCAGTACGACTCCGCGGTCCACCTGGTCCTGCGGCAGCCCCAGGGCTCCTGACACTCGCTGTGGACACGACGGGCCCTCCCCCTGTGCAGGGGGAGGGCCCGTCGGCCGTTCCCGGCCGGAACCCAGGCGAACTCAGCCGGGGACCGGGGCGAACTCAGCCGACGGTCACGCCGTAGGCGGCGAGTGCCTCGGTCACCGGCTGGAAGTACGTGGTGCCGCCGACCGTGCAGTCGCCGCTGCCGCCGGAGGTGAGGCCGTGGGCGGTGTTCCCGGAGAACAGCGGGCCGCCGCTGTCGCCGGGCTCGGCGCACACGCTGGTCTTGATCAGGCCGCGGACCGTGCCCTCCGCGTAGTTGACGGTGGCGTTCAGGGCGGTGACCTTGCCGCTGTGGACGCCGGTGGTGGAGCCGCTGCGGGAGACGCTCAGGCCGACCGCGGGCGTGCTCGCGCCGGTGATCGACCGGGTGGTGGCGTTGTAGAGGTCCACCGCCGAGGGCGGGGTGCTGCCGTTGGTGTAGCCGACCAGGGCGAAGTCGTCCCCGGGGAAGCGGGCGTTGGCGGTGTTGCCGAGCTTGACGGTCTGGCCGCGGTCGGAGTACCAGGTCGGGACGGCCGCGCCGCAGTGGCCCGCGGTCAGGAAGTACTGCGTGCTGCCCTGGTGCACGTTGAAGCCGAGCGAGCAGCGGTACCCGCTGCCGTAGATCGCGTCACCTCCGGCCAGCTTGGTGGTGAGCCGGCCGAGCATCGGCTCGACCCGGACGACGGCGCCCAGGCTCGCGGCGGCCATCCGCACCTTCTCCAGGCCGGCCCCGGTCACGGAGGAGTCGGTGGACAGGACCACCTGGTTGGTGACCGGGTCCACCGCCCAGGCGGTGCCGGGGACGGCCGCCGAGCGGTCCAGTTCGGCGGTGGCCGCGGTCAGCTGGGCGCCGCTGTGCGGGACCATCCGCGCGACGGCGCCGGCCGCCTTCACCTGGTCCGCGGCCTGCCGGTCGGTGACGGTGACCACCAGCCGGCCCGCCGCGTCCAGGTAGGAGCCCGCGGTGCGGTCCTGGCCGAGGTCCTGCTCCAGGCCGGCGGCCAGGGCCTGGGCCTGTTCGGGCTCGATGACCGGTACGGGGAGGGTCGGGCTGGCGGCGGCGTCGCCGGCGGTGCCGACGGACACCGCCAGGGCCGTCGCGGTGAGCACGGAGGCGGCGAGCAGGGCGGCTCGGCGGCCGGTTCGAAGGGCTGTCACGGGTACTCCGTTCGTGGGACTTCCGGGATCGGAGGACGGCTGGGCAGATTCCGTCACCTGTTCCCGTCAATACCGTCTGCCGAGACTCCGCGCAGCGCGCCACGCTTCTGCACAGGTCCGTTCGTGTGCTCCACAGATCTGCGCGAAAGCCTCACAGGCGGCACCTGTCGGCCTCCGCCGTGCCATGCGTAGGGTCCTTGGCGACGGCGCGTCCGGGGGCGCGAAGCGATTCCGGGAAGATCACATGAACTACTGCACACCGTGTCGGCGCCACCTCAACGGCGCGCTCTCCTGTCCGGGGTGCGGGGCCGCCGCCACGGCGTACGTCCCCGTCCCGTCGGCTGCCACCACCGCCGTGGCGCCGGCCGAGACCGCGCCGGGCAGCCGCCGCCGGAAGCCCGCCCGCAGCGGACGCCGCCGGTTGGCCGTGCTCACCGCCGCCGGGCTTGCGCTCGGCGGCGCGGGGGTGCTGGCGCTGGCCGCTCCCGAGGGCGTCGGCTCCACCAGCCCCACCGCCGCGGAGACGCCCGACCAGGGGGCGGTTCAGAGCCTCCCCACCCTCCCCGGCCCGAGCGCGTCCCCCTCCGGGGTGCCCACCGCCAAGCCCACCAAGTCCGGCAGCCCCCGCCCCGGCCCCTCCACCGCCGCCCCGACCACCACCGCCCCCACCACCGGCGCCGGCCCCTCCACCGCGGCCCCCACCGCCCCGGCTCCCAAGCCCACCAGCGCGCACCCCACCCGCACCACCTCGCCGTCCCCCACCCAGACCTGCAAGCCCTTCCTCTTCTGGTGCACCTGACCGCTGCTCCGCTCTGGTGCACCTGACCGCCGCTCCGCGCGGGCGCCCCGGGGGCGCGACCACCCTCCGCGCAGCGCGGGCCTTCCCTTCGTGCGAGAACCGTGCGCGGGACGCGGGGCGTCCTGCATGCTGTCCGAAGGGTGTCGCGCGGCGAGGCGGGGTGGGGATGAGTCCTTCGGTGGGTACGGGGCGGGATCTGCTGGCGGCGGCGGGGGTGCTGTTCCCGGACCGGGAGGGGCGGATCCTGGTGGTCTGGGTGTCGTACCAGGCCAAGCACCCGGTGGAGATCCCGGGCGGCGGCTGGGAGCCGCCGGACGGCTCGCCCCGCGAGACCGCGCTGCGCGAGATCGCCGAGGAGCTCGGCTTCACCCCGCGGCTGGCCGGGCTGGCCTGCCTGGACTGGACCCCGGACCGGTTCCGTCCCCCGGTCGCCGCCTTCCTCTACTGGGCCGAGCCCCTGACGGAGGAGCAGCTGGCCGGCATCCACCTGGAGGCGGACGAGCTGCGCGGCTACCGTTTCGTGACGCCGCGGGAGGCGGGCTCCGCACTGCCGCCGAAGCTGTCCCGCCGGGTCACCGCCTGCCTGCGGGCGCCGCGCGGGGCGGCGCCGCTGGAGCTGGAGGACGGGTTCGCGGTGGGCCACACCACCGAGGTGCTCGCGCCCGCTCCCCCACCGCCGTACACCGGTGCCGCCGCGCTGGACCTCCCGCCCGCCGAGCGTCCGGCACCCCCGCCGCCGATGGACCGGGACACCTATATCGCCACCCGGCCGCGGATCCGGGCGAAGGCCCGGGTGCTGGTCACCGACGCGGACGGGCGGGTGCTGCTGGTACGGCTGCGCCCGGCTCCGGGTGAGATCGGCCCGTACTGGGCGCTGCCCGGTGGGAGCATCGAGGCGGACCGGGAGCTGCCCCGGGCGGCCGCCCGCCGCGAGGTCCGCGAGGAGCTGGGCTGGGAGCGGGAGCCCGGCCGGCTGCTCGGCCTGGACTGGCAGCCTCCCGGCGAGGGCGACCGGCCCGTCCTGGTGTACGTGTTCGACGGCGGCCGGGCCGGGCCGGCGGAGTTCGCGGCGATCCGGCTGCAGGAGGAGGAGCTGCTGGAGTGGGCGCTGTTCGAGCCGGAGGCGGCCCGCGAGGTGCTCTCCGCGTCCTCGTGGCAGCGGCTCAGCGCCTGCCTGGCGGTACGGGACGCGGGTGGCCCGTCGGGACCGGTCGAGCTGGTCCGGGGACGCCCGGTCTGAGGCCGTAGAACCGCGGCGCGGTGGCCGCCGGATGACCGGGTCCGGGCCGCGCGTCACAATGGATCAGGTGCCCGGGTGAACGGACCCGGACGGACGGACCGGGCGAGGGACGGACGGACCGGGCGAGGACCCGGGCGAGCACACGAGGAGGCGAGGAGGCCGTGATGGCGAACCCCATCGACGCCGCACTGCGCGGCCGCCGGGTGGAGCGGGTGCGCGGCGGCCGGACGCTCGTCCTCGAACTCACCGGCCGGATCGCGGTGGTGGTCGCCAACGACCTGCGGGTCAGCTCCTCCCGCGCGGTCGAGCACTACTACCCCGGGCTGTCCCCTGCGCCCACCGGCGGCCTCGCCCGGCTGGTCGGCGTCCGGGTGGCCGCGACCGTGGTGACCCCGGCCGGCGGGCTGGAGCTGCACTTCGACACCGGCCAGGTGCTCTCCGTCCCGCCGGACACCGCCGCCGCGGACGGCACCGAGCCCTGGCGGGTGACCGGCCCGGACGGCCCGATGTTCACCGCCCTCCCCGGTGGCTACCTCACGGCCTGACGGTTCGTAGGACCATCAGGCCGGCGACACCCGATCAGATCGTCGGACCGGGCGCAGTCGGTCGGATCGTCGGACCGACGCCCGGGACGGGCCGTCAGCCAGGACGGACCCCACCGCGGGTGCCCGGGGGCACCGGTCAAAGCCGCCTGCGGGTCCGGGACGACAAGCCCATAAGATGTCGCAGCATCAGCGGCGGTCCACGGGGGTCCGTCGCGGGGACCGCCGCGACCGCGGCCACTGGGGGAGACCGTGTTCGGCATCATCAGGCCCTGTCGGCACCGCCTGTCGGAGCGGCTGCACACCTCGTGGATGGCCCACCTCTGCGGGCTCTGCCTCGCGCTGCGCGACGACCACGGCCAGCTCGCCCGAACGGCCACCAACTACGACGGTCTGATCATCTCCGTCCTGGTGGAGGCGCAGGGCACCGCGCCCGAGGACGGCCGCCGCTCCGCCGGCCCGTGTCCGCTGCGCGGCATGCGCAGCGCCTCGGTCGCCCACGGCGAGGGCGCCCGGCTGGCCGCCGCGGTGTCGCTGGCGCTCGCCTCGGTGAAGGTCCGCGACCATGTGCTCGACGGCGACGGGGTGTTCGCCCGGCGTCCGGTCGCAGCCGGCGCGCGGGCGGTGGCCAGGCGCTGGGACCGGCAGAGCGCGGACACCGCGGCCGGGGTCGGCTTCGACACCGGTGTCCTGCTGACCGCGGCCGCCCGGCAACAGGAGCTGGAGAAGTCCCTGCCCACCGGCGGCTCGGTGCTGCTGGTGACCGAGCCGACCGAGACCGCCACCGCCGCGGCTTTCGCGCACACCGCCCGGTTGGCCGGCCGTCCCGGCAACGCGGCCGCCCTCGCCGAGGCCGGGCGGCTGTTCGGCCGCCTCGCCCACCTGCTGGACGCCGCCGAGGACCAGGCCGCCGACGACGCGGCCGGCGTCTGGAACCCGCTGACCGCCACCGGTTGCGACCGCGCCGAGGCCGAGCGGCTCTGCCGTGACGCGGTGCACGGCATACGCCTGGCCCTGCGGGACGTCGAGTTCACCGACAAGGCGCTCGCCCACCTGCTGCTCGCCCACGAGACCGACCGGGCCGTCGACCGGGTCTTCGGACGCACCGCGAGCTGCGCCACCGGCTCCCACACCCCGCACGCCCCGCACCCCGGCGGACCGCACCCGCAGGCCCCGGGCGGCCCGTACCCCGGCGGCCCCGGTGGCCCGGGCGGGCACGACCCGAAGCCTCCGCGCCGCCGCGGCCTGCTGGCCGGATGCGCGGTCTGGGCCACGATGGCCTGCACCTGCCAGCTGCTCTGCTGCGACCACAACGACCCGTTCACCCGGGAGAAGAAGGAGGGCTGGTGCGAGCGCAACTGCGGCAACTGCGACTGCAGCGGCTGCGACTGCTCCGGATGCTGCGACTGCTGCGGCGGGTGTGACTGCTGTGACGGCTGCTGCTGCGACGGGTGCGGCTGCGACTGCTGACCGGGGGCGGCGGCCCGCTCTGTGACGAAACCGGAACCAAGGGCGGCGGCGCGGGTGGTGGCCGGGGGCCGTACGGCGGAGAACACTGGTCCGTCTTGTACGAGCCCCGAAGAGGTGGACAGCATGCTGGGCAGGAGAACCCGACGGGACGGCGCCGCCGACGCCATCGCCGACCTGGTCGCCGACGCGCGGCGCCTCGACTACGGCCGCGGCTACGCCGACCACCACCTCGGGTCCGCCGACCCCGACCGCGTCCCGCCGCAGCGGGACCGCCGCCCCCACCCCCACCTCTCCCCCGTGGTCGAGCGCTACTACCGCTACCGCTGACCACCGGCGCGCCCGACCCACGGTCCGGTCCGCCGGGCGGCCCGACCCACGGTCCGGCCCGCCGGACCACCCGCGATCGGACCGCCCGCGGCGGGGCCGTACGCGGGCGCGGTCCGGCGGGTGCTGCTACTCGTGGAACCGGGGCATACGCGTCCGGGCGCGAGGAGTGTGCACTGCCGTGAGCGACTTCGAAACCATCGCCGACGAGCTGTACGGTCTGCCGCCGACCGGGTTCACCGAGGCCAGGAACACCGCCTCGGACCGGGCCCGGAAGGCCGGCGACCGCGCGCTGGCGAAGCGGGTCGGGGCACTGCGCCGGCCGACCCTCGGCGCCTGGGCGGTCAATCTGCTGGCGCGGACCCGGCCGGAGGAGGTCGAACCCTTCCTGGCCCTCGGCCGGTCGCTGCGCGAGGCCCAGGCGGCCCTCGCCGGACCCGAGCTGCGCGAGCTCTCCGCCCGGCGCCAGCAGCTGGTCGCGGCACTCACCGCACGGGCCCGTGCGGTCGCCGCGGAGGCCGGCGAGCGCCTGGGCGAGCCGCAGCTGCGCGAGGTGGAGCAGACCCTGCGGGCCGCGCTGGCCGACGAGCGGGCCGCCGAGGCGGTGGCGGCGGGCCGGCTCACCACCGCCCTGGACACCACCGCCGATCTCCCGGCCGCCGTGGGCGTCGCCCGGCCGCCGGAGCCCCGCACCCGGCCCGCGCCGGCCCGTCCGGCCGGCCGGAGGGCGGCGGCTCGAACCAAGGCGGAACCGGACGCCACGACGGACGCGGAGGCGGACGCCCGGGCCGCAGCGGAAGCCGAGGTCCGGGAGACGGAGGCCCGGGAGACCGAGGCCCGGGCCGCGCTCGTCGAGGCCGAGCGCGCCGCCGTCGGCGCCGAGTCCGCACTGCGCCGCCTGGAGCAGCGGGCCGACCGGCTGGCCGCCGCGCGCGAGAAGGCCGCCGGACAGGCCGAGCGGGCCCGGGAGGCCCTGCGGCAGGCGGAGGACCGGCTGGCCGGGGCCCGGTCCGCGGAGGAGGAGGTGCGGGTCGAGCGGGAGCGCGCGGCTCGGCAGGTGGCCGACGCGAGGAGCAGAGTGGAGAGCGCACACGAACGGCTGGATCGGCCGTCCGCGCCGGACGGGGGCCCCGACGGGGTACCGGACCGGGAGCCGTACGAGGAAGGAGCCGGCTGATGGCCAGACCGGTGTGGACAGGGGTGCTGACGTTCGGGCTGGTCACGGTACCGGTCGCGCTCTACACGGCGACCGAGAGCCATGCGGTCCGGTTCCACCAGCTGGAGCGGGGCACCGGCGACCGGGTGCGCAACAAGCGGGTCAACGAGCGCACCGGCGAGGAGGTGGCCTTCGGCGACATCGTGAAGGGCTTCGAGCTCGCCGACGGGGAGTACGTGGTGGTGGAGCCGGAGGAACTGGAGCAGATCTCGCCCGGCCGCTCCCGGACCATCGACATCTCCGGGTTCGTCGACCTCGCCACGGTCGACCCGATCTTCTTCGACAAGACGTACTACCTCGGCCCCAAGGGCCCGGAGTACGCCAAGATCTACCGCCTGCTGACCGAGGCGCTGGACCGGTCCGGGAAGGCGGGGCTGGCGATGTTCTCGATGCGCGGCAAGGAGTACCTCACGGCCGTCCGGGCCGAGGGGGACCTGCTGGAGCTGCACACCATGCACTTCGCGGACGAGGTGCGCGACCCCCGGCGGGAGATCGACAACCTCCCGGACGAGAAGGTGGAGCTGACCAGCCAGGAACTGGAGACCGCCGAGCTGCTGATCGGCACCCTGGAGGTCGAGTGGCACCCGGAGGAGTACCGGGACACCTACGCCGACCAGGTCCGCAAGCTGGTCGAGGACAAGGCGGCCGGCCGCGAGATCGCCGTCTCGGAGGGCGAGCCCGCCGAGGCCACCAACGTGGTCGACCTGATGGACGTGCTGCGCCGCAGTCTGGAGGGCGCCAAGGGCGGCCGACCTGCGGACGGGGAGGGCGGGACCGCGAAGGCGGCCGGCCGCAGGACGGGCGGGAGGACGGCCGGGAAGGAGTCGGCGGCCCGGCCGGCCCGCTCCCCCAAGGCCCCGGCAGGTACCAAGAGCACCTCCGCGCGGACGGCGAAGCAGGCGCCGGCGGCGAAGAAGCGCACCACCGCGGTGAAGGAGGACCTCTCCCGGCTCAGCAAGGCCGACCTGTACAAGCGGGCCAGCGACCTCGACATCCCGCACCGCTCGACGATGAACCGGGAGCAGCTCCAGGAGGCCGTCCGCAAGGCCACCCGCAGCGCCGCCTGACCGCCGTCCGACCGTCCGACCGACCCGACCGACCGCCGGCTCCGGCAGGTCGGGCGGCGGCGCGGGCAGTCGGGCGGCGGCGGCGTCAGACGTCGTACACCTGGAGGTCGATCAGGGCCGTCGCGTCGTCCGTGTACCCGGCCGTGAAGACGATGTTCTCCGGTGACCGTCCGCGGACGCCTGCCGGGTCGAGCAGGGAGAACCGGACATAGGACTGGTCGGCGCACTTGGGTCCGTAGGTGTCCTCGGGGCCGTGGCAGCCTTCCGCCCGGAAGGCCGGGAACGCCCGGACCACCGCGTCGGACACGCCCTGCCGCGGCAGGCGGAACCGCACCGTGTACGTCGGGCGGTCGAAGCCGTAGGTCCGCCGGCACTCGGCGTCCCAGGCCCCGTCCGGGATCCGGCCGCCGACCGACGCCGCGGCGGGCCCGCAGTCGGTGCGGAAGAGGAGGGAGTCCCCGCTCCCGAGGACGGCCGAGGTGGCCAGGAGGATCAGGCCCGCCAGGAGGACGAGGCACAGCCGGCGCCGCGGGCGGGCGGGCTTCTTCGCTTCCGGGGTCACGGGGCGGTCCTCCGCTGGGCGTCGGAGAGGCTTCCCCACCAGGCGGAGTCCCTCGTGCTGGCCAATGTGCCCCCCGGGCAGACGCGATCCGTCGGGTCGGCGGGACGCGCGACCTGACGGAGCATCACTCTACTCCGCCATTTGAACGTGTTCAATTAGTTTCGCTCAGGCGGGATCCGCGGCGGCGTGAAGGGCGGAGTCGGCGGCGGCGAGGACGGAGTCGGCGACGGCGGTCCGGGCGTAGAGGACCGAGCGGCCGGCCCGGTGGGCGCTCACCAGGCCGGCGCTGCGGAGGGCGATCAGGTGCTGGGAGACCGCGGCGGCGGAAATGCCGGTACGCCGGGCCAGGTCGGTGGTGGAGGCCGGGGAGTCCAGTTCGGTGAGCAGGCGGGTGCGGGAGCGGCCCAGGACGGCCGCCACCGCCTCGCCGCCGCGGACCGGTCGCCTCTCCCACAGGGTGCCGGTCCCCCGGGCCCGGTAGGCGAGTTGGGGCGGGTCGGGCAGGGAGACCCGGGTGGACAGGCCGGGACCCTTGAACACCGAGGGGATCAGCAGCAGCCCCTGCCCCGCCGTACCGCGCTCCAGGGTGTGCCGGCGACGGACCAGCCGGAGCGTTCCCTGCGCCCAACTCATCGCCGGGTGCAGCTCGTTGAGCAGTCGGCCGGGTCCGTACTCGGCGACCTGCCGGGCGCGGTGGAAGACGTCGGCGTCGAGGACGGCCCGGATCCGCGCCCAGTACGGGCCGATCGCCACCTCCCAGAACGCCTCGATCTCCTCGGCCACCCTGGCCAGCCGGGCCCCGGGGTCGGCGTACAGCGTGCGGAGCCGGGGGCCGAGGCGTCCGTGGTGGTGGGCCAGGTGGTCGAGTTCGCGCCGGACCACGGCGGCGGGGGTGGCGCGGATCCGGTCCAGTTCCTCGACCAGCGCGGGGGCGGGTCCGGCGGGGGCCGGGTTGAGGAAGTCGGGGCAGTAGCCGGTGGCGGGGACGAGTTCGGCCAGCCAGCCCGCGTCCAGGCCGGCGGCCGCCACCCGGGGCCGGACCTGGTCCAGCCAGGACCGGTGCACGGGGTGCGCGGCGCCGGTCCGCAGCAGCCGGAAGCCCGTCCCCAGCTGCCACATCGGCGAGACGGCGAAGCGCAGCTGCGCCAGGTCCTCGGCCGAGAACTCCAGTTCCGCCGGCATGGCCACCCTCCGATTCGGCTCTGCCTTAATCGATGGCCGCGATCGTACCGGCCCCGCCAGCATCGCCGGCATGACATCGAAGACCATCGACGCCGCGGCGTCGGGCACCTGGCGGCTGGGCGACCTGGAGGTCAACCGGATCGGCTTCGGCGCGATGCGGCTGACCCAGACCGGCGAGGCGTTCCACCCCGACGCGCTCCCCACCGACCGCGACCGGGCCGTCGCGGTGCTCCGCCGGGCGGTCGACCTCGGCGTGAACCACATCGACACCGCCGCCTTCTACTTCTCCCGGCTGCGCTCCGCCAACGAGCTGATCAACCGGGCCCTCTTCCCGTACCCGCAGCACCTGGTGATCGCGACCAAGGTCGGACCGGGCCGGGACCCGTCCGGCGCCTTCCTGCCACATGCCACCCCCGAGCAGCTGCGCGGCCAGGTGGAGGAGAACCTGCGCCAACTCGGCCGTGACCACCTCGACGTGGTGAACCTGCGGATCCTCGGCACCGACTCCATCGCCGAACGGTTCGGCGCCCTGGCCGCCCTGCGGCAGGCCGGCCTGATCCGGCACCTGGGCCTGTCCAACATCCGCCCCGGACAGCTGGCCGAGGCCGAGGCCATAGCGCCGGTGGTCTGCGTGCAGAACCGGTACGGCATCGGCACCGCCCGACCCGAGGACGAGGGGCTGCTGCGCAGCTGCGGGGCGAAGGGCGTGGCGTTCGTCCCGTTCTACGCGATCGCCGGCGCCTCGGGACAGGCGGGCGCGGTCGGCGCGGAGAGCCCCGAGGTACTGGCGGTCGCGCGGGCACACGGCGTCGGGCCGGCGCAGGTCCGGCTGGCGTGGACGCTGGCGCGCGGGCCGCACGTCCTCGCCATCCCGGGCACCGGGGACCCGGGGCACCTGGCCGAGAACGTGGCGGCGGGGGCACTGCGGCTGTCGGCGAAGGAGCTGGAGCTGCTCGACTCGGCGCACCGGGCGGCGATCTGACTGTCACTCAGTCGACATGGAGAGGCTGGACGGGCTGGACGGGGTGGAGCTCGGGTTCGAGCTCGGGTTCGCCGGGGTGGAGGGCGAGGGCGGGGCCGGTGAGGGCGACGGAGTCCGCGAGGCCGGCGAGGAGGGTGACGGAGGCCACGGCGGCGGTGGCCAGCAGGGCGAACAGGACGGGGGCGGCCCAGTTCGGGGTGGCGTGGACGGTACCGCCCTCGAAGGTGCACCACGCGTCCGGGGGGAGGCTGCTCTCGCCCGTGCGGAGCAGCCAGCCGCCACCGGGGCCGAGATCGCAGGTACGGATGAACGATCGGGCGGCGAACCACCAGTGGCCGTAGAGGGCGGGGAAGCCCAGTCCCGAACCGAGGGCGGCGGCCTTCAGCAGGGCCCGCCGTAACCGGGGATGGCGGGTAGCGCGGGTCGTCACCTGCGCGAGCATATCGGCGGAGCCGACCCGTCCGGTTCACCTCACCGGGCAAGCGAGTTCTTGAGGGGCGCGTGGAGGCACCTCCCAGCCGCCAAGGCCGGCGGAGAACTGCGCGAAATCGGTAGGCCACCCACCGGTAGCCGCCGCAGGACAGTCACTGCTGCACGAGAGCACATACGGGCCCGCAGACTCCCGCAGCGCGCAGTTCCCGGCGCCCCTTCAGCGGCAAGCCGGTTACGCAGGCCCGGGGAGCGTAAACGAACGGTCGACCCTATCACCGTACGGTGAGCGGAACATGACGTACCGCCAGGCGTTCACGCGTTCCGGCCATGTTGAAGAGGTCCGTCCGATGGCGTGAAGGTGTGCGTCCGGATAACGGACGGCGGTATGGACAGGCCGCCCGCCGCGCCCCGCGGTGCGGCCTTCCCCACGGCTCGTACGGGCCGCGGGGGCCGGGCGGGCACCGGACGGGTGCCTTGAGGTCCGCCGGAGCGGGGACGGGAGCGGCCGGATCCGGACGTCAGGAGGGAAGTCCGGAAATGGTCCTGCCCGTTTCGCGGGATCGAATTCGTGACCGAGAGTCGAAGAGATGAACGACATGCCTCGTCCGACCCCGGATCGCCTGCTCGCCCACCGCGATTTCCGGCACCTGCTGGCCGGCGCGGCCGCCGCCCAGGCGGGGAGCCAGGTGACCCTGGTGGCGCTGCCGCTGGTCGCGGTGCTGGAGCTGGACGCGAGCCCGTTCCAGGTGGGTCTGCTGACCGCGGCGGAGACCGCCGCCTTCCTCCTGGTGGGGCTGCCCGCCGGTGCGTGGCTGGACCGGGTGCGCAAGCTGCCGGTCCTGGTCCGCGCCGACGTGGTGCGCTGCCTGGCCGTCGGCTCGATCCCGCCGGCGGCGCTGGCCGGTGTGCTGACCATGGCCCAGCTGTACCTGGTGGCCCTGGTCACCGGGGTGGCGACGGTGTTCTTCGACGTCGCCCACCAGTCCTTCCTGCCGCAGGTCCTGCCGCGTGAGCAACTGGTCCGTGGCAACGGCGCGTTGGAGACCGTCCGGTCCTCGGCGCAGATCGCGGGGCCGGGGCTGGGCGGTGGGCTGGTGCAGCTGCTGGGGGCGCCACTGGCGATCGTCGCCGACGCGGTGGGCTACCTGACCTCGGCCGTACTGCTGCTGCGCATCAGGGCCGCCGAGGCGGCGCCGCCCGCGCCGGAGCCCGGGCGGACGCTGCGCGCGGAGGTCGCCGAGGGGGTCCGGTTCGTGCTGCGGCACCCGCTGCTGCGGGTGATCGCGGCCGCCACCGCCCTGTCCAACCTGTTCGCGGCGGTGCTGATGGCCGTTCAGACCGTCTTCTGGGTCCGGGTCCTGGACCTCTCCCCCCTGGCCGTCGGCCTGCTGCTGTCGGTCTCCGCGGTCGGCGGGCTGGCCGGTGCGCTCAGCGCCGGGTGGCTGGCCGGACGGGTGGGCCAGGCCCGGCTGATCCTGCTGTCCACGGCGGTCACCGCGCCGTTCGCGCTGCTCTGGCCGCTGGCCCGCGGCGGTGCCGGCGCCGTGCTGTTCGCGGCCGGCTCGGGCGCGGTGCTGTTCGGCGCGGTGGTCTACAACGTCGCCCAGGTC
Source organism: Kitasatospora sp. HUAS MG31 (assembly GCF_040571325.1). Taxonomy (GTDB): domain Bacteria; phylum Actinomycetota; class Actinomycetes; order Streptomycetales; family Streptomycetaceae; genus Kitasatospora; species Kitasatospora camelliae. The sequence continues at coordinate 1,431,859 of NZ_CP159872.1, forward strand.
AGCTTCCGGCAGTCCGTCTGCCCGCCGGAACTGCTGGGGCGGATGAACGCGACCATGCGCTTCCTCGTCTGGGGCACCCTGCCGCTCGGCGCCCTCGCGGGCGGGGCGGCCGCCGACGCCGCCGGGCCGCGCGCCGCGCTGTGGATGTGCGCCCTCGGCTTCCTCCTCGTACCGCTCCCGCTGCTGTTCTCCCCGCTGCGCGGGCTGCGCGACCTGCCCGCCCCAGCCGAACTCCCCGCCCCCGCCGCGACCGAACTCCCCGTCCCCACCGCCGAGTCCGACCCGGCCGCACCCCGCGACACCGTCCCGAGCGGGGACCCGGGAGGCCGCACCGCCTGAGCCCGAGCCTGAGCCCGAGCCCTGCGCGAGCCCTGCGCGAGCCGGAGCCCGGATCAGGACCCGAACCCGAGCCCGAACCGCCCGGCCACGCCCCGAGACCCGCCACGCCCAGAAAGCAGGACTCCCGTGCCCACCAGCATCACCGCCGCGTACCTCGACCGGTACCGGTCCGCCGCGGCCCAGGGCGGCCCGGCGGAGCTGCTGCCGCTCACCGGTGCCCAGCGCCGCTTCCTGCTCACCCGCCGGCTCGACCCGCAGGGCCGCCCGGACGTGGTGCCGTTGTTCTTCGCCTTCCCGCGCGGCACCGTCGACCCCGGGCGGCTGCGCCGGGCCGCCGTCCGCCTGGCCGAGCGCCACCCGGCGCTGCGCGGCCGGTTCACCGCACTGCGCGGGACGCCGGTGCTCCGGCTCGGCGCACCCTCCGTGGAGGTGGCCACCGTCCCGGTCGCCCCCGGCGGCACCGCGGCCGAGGCGCTGCGGCAGGCGCTGCTGGACTGGCCGGCCGACGGGCCGGCGCTGCGGCTGCTGGTCGCGGCCGAGCCGGGGGCCGAGGAGGAGGTGCTGGCCCTGGCGCTCGACCACGCCGCCTGCGACGAGCAGTCGCTGGGCATCGTCACCGACGGGCTCGGCGCCGCCTACCCCGACGACCCCGCCCGCCCGGGCGCTCCCGAGGACGGTGTGGCCGCCTACCGGGACGCCGTGGAACGGCAGTTGGCCGCCGAGGCGGCCGCCGCGAGCCCTGCCGCGCACGCCCACTGGGCGGCCCGGCTCGGCGGCCTGGCCGGCGCGACCGCGACCGCTGCCGGACGGCCCGGCCCCCGGCCCACCGGCATGCTGGTCGAGCGGCTGCCGGCCGCCACCGGAGCCGCGCGCGGGGCCGTCTTCCCCGCCCTGCTGGACGCCGTGTCGGCCGCCGGGTACGCGCTGTTCGGTCCCGACCGTCCGCTCGCCCTGGGCTACCCCTGGGGCGGGCGTCCGGCCGGCACCGCGCCCGACGTGCTGGGGTGCTTCCTCAACACGCTGGTCCACCCGGCCGCACCCGGCCCGGGCGACCTCGACGGGCTCAGCGCCGCCTGGTGGGACGACCTGGACCACGCCGACACCCCGTTCGACGAGGTGGTGCACGCCGCCCGGTCCGGCGGCGCGCGCTGGTCGGGGGCCCTGGACGGGCTGCTGACCTTCGAGGACCTGGGCCGCCGGCCGCCGCTGGTGCTCGACGGCACGGAGGGCCGGGAGATCCACCTGGCCGGCCGGCCGCTGGCCGCCCCCTTCGCGGTCTCCGCCTCGCACGGCTCCGAGCTGCTGGTCCGACTCGCCTGGGACCGCGAACGGCTCCGGGACACCGCCGCCGAGGCCGCCTTCCAGACCCTGCTGAGCACCCTGCGGCACCACCTGCACCCCCCGGCCTAGCACCGAACAGCAGCACCAGCCCCCCAGACCCCCGCACCACCCCGCACCACCGCTCGACCCCGCACCCCCCGTCCGACGGATCACCGACCCGTCGCCACCGGCGTGACGCACCGCCCCCAACCGGCGCGTCCGCACCCCCGGCGGAGGCCACCACCCCACGGCCACCCGCCGCCACCACCCGGGCCCCACCCCGCCCGTCCGAACACCCAACCGCCACCAGCAAAGGGATCCGTTCATGTTCGCTCTCTCCTCCTCCCAGGAGATCGTCTGGCTGCACGAGCAGATGCAGCCGGGCAGTCGCGCGTACAACTTCACCGCGGCACTCGACCTCTGGGGTGCGCTCGACACCTCCGCGCTGCGCGCCGGCCTGACCGCCGTGCTCGCCCACCACCCGGGCCTGCGGCTGGAGTTGGTCGAGCGCCCGGAGGGTCTGCCGGCGCAGCGGGTCGGCGGCCGGACCGAGCCCCGGCTGCGCACCAGCGACCTGAGCGGCGAGGCCGACGCCGAGGCGGCGTTCCAGCGGCTGCTGGAGGCCGAGGCCGAGGAGCCGCTGGACACCACCGAGGCGCCGCTGCTGCGCTGGCACCTGGTCCGGATCGGCGAGGACCACCACCGGCTGATCCACGTGGAGCACCACCTGATCCACGACGGGCACTCCTTCGCGATCCTGCTGCGCGACCTGTTCACCGTCTACCGCGCCGAGGTCCTCGGCGAGGCGTACGAGCTGCCCGCCGCCCCCTCGTACGAGGAGCACGTACGGGCCGAGGGCGACGGCTCGCGGGAGGAGGCCCGGGCGGCCGGGCTGGAGTTCTGGCGCAAGGAGCTGCAGGACGCGCCGACCGATCTGGTGCTGCCGGGGCTGGCCCGTCCGGGCTCGGTCCGCCGGCACCGGGGGCGGCAGCTGCGCCAGCCGATCGGCGCCGACCTGGCCGAGCGGCTGCGCGAGCGCAGCCGCAGTGACGGGCACACCCCGTTCAGCACCCTGCTGGCGCTCTTCGCCGAGCTGCTGCGCCGTCACGGCGGGCACCGGGAGCTGGTGGTCGGCACGGCCGTGGGCAACCGGCCGCGGGGCTTCGAGGGCACGGTCGGCATGTTCGTGAACACCGTGCCGCTGCGGCTGCGCCTGGACCCGGAGGCGCCGGGCACCGAGGCGGTGGACGAGGTCACCGACGTCCTGCTGCGCGCCCTGCCGTTCCAGGACGTGCCGGTGCAGGAGCTGACCCGGGAGCTCGGGCTGCGGACCGGCGGCGCGGACAACCCGCTGTTCGACGTGATGTTCAGTGCGCACGACGCCGCGCTGCCCGGGATCCAGGCGCCCGGTCTCGAGGTGTCACTCTTCGAGGGGCACAACACCGGCACCACCCGGTTCGACCTGGACGTGGTGCTGCTGCCGGACGACCGCCGGGTGGTCGGCGAGAAGCACGGCGCGGCCGGGATGACCCTGATCTGGGACTACGACGCCGACCTGTTCGCCGTGGAGACCGCCGAGCTGCTCGCCGAGCGCCTGCTGGAGCTGCTGCGCTCGTACCTGGACTCCCCGGAGGCCGCGCTCGCCGACCTCGCCCCCGTCCGGCTGGCCGGCCGGCCGGAGGCGGCGCCCGCGGTACCGGATCCGGCGACCGTCGCCGTCCCTGCCGCCGTCGCCGACGTGGCCTCGGTGCTGGACCCGGCCGCCGCCGGCGACCCCGCCGCGCTCGCCCTGATCGCCGGCACCGAGCGGCTCGGCTACGGCGACCTGGACCGCCGCGTGGCCGCCCTGGTCGACCGGCTGCGGGCCGCCGGGGTGGCGCCGGGCCAGCCGGTCGCGACCGTGCTGCCGCGCGGGGTGGACAGCGTGGTGGCGCTGCTCGCCTGCCTGCGGCTGGGGGCGGTGTACGCGCCGCTGTCCACCGAGGACCCGGCGGCCCGGCTCGGGCTGCTGCTGGAGCGGCTCGCCCCGGCGCTGGTGCTGGCCACCCGGCAGAGCGCCCTGGCGCTGCCCGCCGAGGGTGTGGTCCCCGCGCTGCTGGACGGCCCGGCCTTCCCGCCGGCCGCGCCCGCCGCGGTGCTGCCGGACGCCGCGTACGTGATCCACACCTCCGGGTCGACCGGGGTGCCCAAGCCGGTGGTGGTCGGCCGGTCGGCGCTGGCCCGCTACACCGCGGCGGTGACCCGCCGGTACGGGCTCGGCCCGGCCGACCGGGTGCTGCTGTTCGCCCGGCCGTCCTTCGACGTGGCGCTGGAGGAGGTGCTGCCCTCGCTGGCCGCCGGGGCGGCGCTGGTGCTGCCGCAGCGCGAGGTGCCGACCGGTCCGGAGCTGGTGGCCGTGCTGGCCGCCCGCGGGGTGACCGTGGCCAACCTGCCCACCAGCTACCTGCTGGCGGTCCGGGAGGACCTGCGGGAGGCGCTGCGGGACGGCCGCTGGTCGCCGCGGCTGCTGGTGCTCGGCGGTGAGCGGCTGCCGGCCGAGGCGCTGCGCGGCCTGCTCGACGAGACCTCGGCGACGGTGCTGAACGCGTACGGCGTCACCGAGGCGACCGTCACCTCCACCGTCCACGCGGTGACCGCGGCCGACCTGGCCGAGTACCCGGAGATCCCGCTCGGCACCGAGCTGCCGGGGGTGCGGGTGCACGTGCTGGACGCGGGGCTGCGGCCGCTGCCGGACGGCGCGGTGGGCGAGCTGGCTGTCGGCGGCGAGGCGCTGGCCGAGGGCTACCTCGGGCTGCCGGAGGTGACCGCCGAACGGTTCACCGAACTGGCCGACGGCGAGCGGGTGTACCGCACCGGCGACCGCGGCTACCGCGACCCGGCCGGCCGGCTGTGGTTCCTCGGGCGGCAGGACAACCAGGTGAAGCTGCGCGGCCACCGGATCGAGCTGGAGGAGATCGAGGCGGCGGCCTCCGCCGAACTCGGCGGCCGGTCCTGCGCGGTGGTGCTCCACCGGGACCCGGTCGGCGGCCCCCGCCTGGTCGGTTTCCTGGAGGGCGCCGAGCAGCCCGATCAGGCGGCCCTGCACGCCGCGCTGGCCGGCCGGCTGCCGGCCGCGCTGGTGCCCGCCCACTGGACCGCGCTGGACGTCATGCCCGTCCTGCCCGGTGGCAAGCCGGACCGGGTGGCACTCGCCCGGACGGCCGCCGAGGCGCCCGACCCCGCCGAGCAGGCGCCCGCCGGGTCCGGGACCGCGTTCACCGGCCCGGGCCAGGCGCTGCTCGCCGAGGCCTGGCGGGAGGTGCTGGGCCACGACCGGTTCACGCCCGACTCGCACTTCTTCGAGGTCGGCGGGCACTCGCTGCTCGCCGCGCAGCTGGCGGCCTGGCTGGAGCCGAGGCTGGGCAGCCGCCCGGCGCTGCGCACCCTGTTCCGGCACCCCGTCCTGGCCGACCAGGCCCGTGCCCTGACCGGAGGCGAGCGGTGAACTCCTTCCCCTCCGCCGTCCTGGAGGACGGCCACCGCGAGCTGGTGGACGCCTTCGAGAGCTTCATCCGCCGTGAACTCGTCCCGCTGGCAGCCGAGTTGCCGGAGACCGCGGACCAGCCGCCGGCCGAGCTGCGGGCGTACGTGCGCAAGCGCTCGGCGGTCCTCGGGTTCTACGCCGGGGACTACCCGGAGGAGCTGGGCGGCTCCGGCATGCCGTTCACCGCGGTGGTGCTGCTGCACCACGCCGCCGGGCGCAGCGGCTGCCCGCTGGCGCCGTACGCGCTGGCCGGGTCGGACGGGCCCAGCCCGCTGCTGCGGCACGGCACCCCGGAGCAGGTCGAGCGGTACCTGGTGCCGCTGGTGCGCGGCGAGGCGGCGCGCTGCCTGGCGCTGACCGAGCCGCAGGCCGGCTCGGACGCGTTCCGGCTGACCACCACGGCCGTCCGGGACGGCGAGGAGTGGGTGATCAACGGCCGGAAGACCTTCGTCAGCAACGCCGACCGGGCCGACGTCGCGCTGGTGGTCACCGCCACCGACCTGGGTGACGGCGCGGGCCCGACGGCCGGCGCCACGGCGTTCGCGATCCCGATGGACCAGCCGGGCCTGCGGATCGGCCAGCGCTACGAGGGCATGTCCGGGGAGCCGCTGTTCGAGCTGACCCTGGACGGCGTCCGGGTGCCGGCCGGGGCCGTGGTCGGCGGCGCCGAGGGTGTCGGCGCGGCCACCGCGCTGGCCATGGACAGCCTCTCCCGCGGGCGGCTGGTGGTCGCCGCGATGTGCAACGGCGTCGCCGAGTACGCGCTGCGCCTGGGGGTGGAGTACGCCCGGGAGCGGGAGGCGTTCGGGGCGCGGATCGGCAGCTACCAGCACGTCCAGGAGCACCTGGTGAGCACCCGGGCGGAGGTCGAGGCGTCCAAGCTGCTGACCCTGGCCTGTGCCCGGCTGGTCGACGAGGGCACCGAGGCGCCGGAGAACGCGGCGCTGGCCAAGCTGACCGCCTCCGAGACCGCGGTCCGGGCGGTGGACCGCTCGCTCCAGGTGCACGGCGCCACCGGCTGGGTGCGCGGGCACCCGCTGGAGTTCCTGTACCGGTACGTCCGGATGATGACGATCATCGAGGGGACCTCCGAGGTCCAGAAGGTGATCATCGCCCGGGCCATGGGCCTGGGCTGACCCGACCGCCGCCACCTGCTCGGAGACCACGACATGACCGACACCGCTCGCATCCCCAGCACCGCCCACGGCCGGCCCCACCGGGACGGATCCGTGCTCACCCTGTTCACCGACCTGGCCCGGCGCACGCCCGACGCGCCGGCCGTGGTCGACGCCGACCGCACCTGGAGCTACGCCGAACTGGACGGCCTGGCCGTCGAGTTGGCCGGGGCGCTGGGCGACCGGGTGCGCCCCGGCGACCTGGTCGGCGTCTGCCTGGACCACTCGGCGGCGCTGGCCGCCGTCGCCGTCGCCCTCGCCCGGCTCGGCGCCGCCGCCCTGCCGCTCGGCCCCCGCCCCGGCGAGCGCCGGCTCCAGGCGGTGGCCGAGAACGTCCGGCTGGCCTGCCTGGTCGGCGACCCGGCGCTGCTGCCGCCCGGCCACCGAACGGCCGACCACCTGCCGCTGCCGCTGCCGGGCGGCGGCACGGTCGCCGCGTTCGCCCCGGCCCCGGAGGGCGCCAGGACCGCGCCGGAGGGCACCTTCTACGCGGTGCTGACCTCCGGCTCCACGGGCACCCCGAAGGCCGTGGCCGTCGGCGAGGCCTCGCTGGCCGGCCTGCTGCACTGGTACCGCGACCTGACCGGGCTCGGCCCCGGCGACCGGCACAGCCTGCTGATCGGGGTGGCCTTCGACCCGCACCTGCTGGAGCTGTGGGCCGCGCTCACCTCGGGCGCCGCCCTGGTGGTCGCCCCCGAGGCGGTCCGCTGGGACTCGGGCGCGCTGACCGACTGGTGGCGCGAGGCCGGCATCACCGTCGCCGTGCTGCCCACCCCGCTGGCCGAGCCGCTGCTGGACCGGCCGTGGCCGACCGGCCTGCCGCTGCGCCACCTGACGGTCGGCGGCGACCGGCTGCGCCGGGCCCCCGGCCCGGAGGTCACCGCGACCGTCCACAACGCGTACGGGCCGGCCGAGGCGACCGTGGTCACCACCGTGCACAGCATGGCGCCCGGCGCGGACCACGGCGCCGGGGCGCCGCCGATCGGCCTGCCGGTGCCGGGCGCGGTGGTCCGGGTGGCCGACGAGGAGGGCCGGCCGGTGCCGCCCGGGCAGGCCGGGGAACTGTGGGTCGGCGGGCGCTGCCTGGCGCTCGGCTACCTCGACCCGGAGCTCACCGCCCGCCGCTTCGTCCGCCCGGCGGACGGCGACCCGGTCGGGTCCGGCGCCGACCGGTTCTACCGCACCGGCGACCGGGTGCTGATGCGGGCCGACGGGGTGCTGGAGTTCCAGGGCCGGCTGGACGACCAGGTGAAGGTCAGCGGCGTCCGGATCGAACCGGCCGAAGTGGAGGCCGCGTTCGAGCGGGACCCGCGGGTACGCCGGGCCGCCGTCGCCGCCCTGTCCCACCCCGCGGGCGGGGCCCGGCTGCTGGCCTTCGTCCAGCCCGCGCCCGGGTCCGCGCTCACCGCCGGCACCGACCTGCTGCCGGCCGTCCGGGACTGGCTGCCGGAGCAGGCCGTGCCCGCGGTGGTCCGGCTGGTCGACGCCTTCCCGCTGGACGCCAACGGCAAGGTGGACCGGGCCGCACTGATCGCCACCGAACCGACCGAGCCCGCCGGACCGACCGGACCGACCGGACCGACCGGACCGACCGGCGCCGCAGCCGCCGACGGCCGCGCCGAGGCCGAGGGCACCGACCCGGTCGAGCGGGGGGTCCTGCGGCTGTGCCGCGACCTGCTCGGCCGCGCCGACCTCACCCCGCAGGACAACTTCACCGACGCCGGCGGCAACTCCCTCGCCGCCGCCCGGCTGCTCACCGCCCTGGAACAGGAGTACGGCGTCCGGCTGCGCGCCCCGCAGTTGCTGCGCCAGCCCGACCTGCGCGCCGTCGCCCGGCTGGTCGCGGACCGCCGCGCGGCCGCTCCCGCCGCCTCCTGACCACCCGCCGTCCCAGCGGCCCCCGGCCCGACCACCGGGGGCCGCGGAAGGAGCCCGCCATGCCCACCGCAGCCGACTCGCTGCCGCCCTTCCCCACCACCGCCCGCTCGTACGCCGCCGTCCCCGCGCTGGTCGCCCGCCAGGCCGAGCAGCGGCCCGACGCCCTCGCCGTGACCGACGGCTCCACCCACCTGACCTACCGTGAACTGGTCGCCGCCGCCTCGACGTTGGCGGCCGAGCTGGCCGACCGCGGAGTCGGACCGGGCAGCGCCGTCGGGCTGCTCGCGGCCCGGTCCGCCCGCCTGGTCGTCGCCCAGCTCGCCGTCTGGTGGGCCGGTGCCCACACCGTGCCGCTCGACCCGGCCTACCCGCGGGCCCGGACCACCGCCATGATCGAGGACGCCGGGGTGCTCCTCACCCTCGGCGACAAGGCGCTGCTGGCCGAGGCCGGCCTGCCCGGCGACCGGACGCTGGTGCTGGCCGAGGACGACCCGGCCGGACCGCCGACCGGGACCGCCGCCGCGCCGTACCCGTGCGGCGCCGACTCCCCGGCGCTGGTGCTGTACACCTCCGGGTCCACCGGCCGCCCCAAGGGCGTCGCGGTCCCGCACGGCGCGGTCGCCGACCTGGTGACCGCCGCGGACGGGATCGTCCTCCACCCGGGCGACCGGATGCTGTTCCACTCCCCGGTCGCCTTCGACGCCTCCACCTTCGAGCTGTGGGCCCCGCTGACCCGGGGCGCCGCGGTGGCCGTCTCCACCGCCGACCGGCCGACCGCCGGGGAACTCGCCCGGGACGTCGAGCAGTTGGGCGTGACCTGCGCCTTCCTCACCACCGCCCTGTTCCACCACCTGGCGGCCCGCCGCTCCCCGGTCTTCGGCCTGCTGCGGACCGTGGTGGTCGGCGGCGAGACGCTCTCCGCCGACCACGCGGCGGCCGTCCTGCGGGCCTTCCCCTGGCTGCACCTGGTCAACGGGTACGGGCCGACCGAGGGCACCACCTTCACCACCCTGCACCGGGTCCGCCCGGCGGACTGCGCGGGCCCGCCGCCGATCGGCCGGCCGTTCGGCGGGGCGCGGGTGCTGGTCCTGGACGAGCACCATCGGCCGGTGGCACCCGGCGAGCGCGGCGAGCTGTGGATCGGCGGCAGCCGGCTGGCCCTCGGCTACCTCGGACAGCCCGAGCTGACCGCCGACCGGTTCCGGGTCCTGCCCGGGGCCGGCCGGATGTACCGCAGCGGCGACGTGGTCTCCCACCGGCCGGACGGCACGCTGGCCTTCCACGGCCGGGTCGACGACCAGGTCAAGGTCCGCGGCTTCCGGATCGAGCCCGGCGAGGTGGAGCACGCCCTGCGTGGCCTGCCCGAGGTCGCCGAGGCCGCGGTGGTGGTCCGCGGACCCGGGCGGGAGGACGCCGCCCTGGCCGCCTTCGTCGTCCCCGCCGAGGACCGCCGGCCCACCGCCGAGACGCTCCGCCGCGCCCTCGCCGACCGGCTGCCCGCCCACCTGGTGCCCACCGCCTGGACCCTGCTGACCTCCCTGCCGCTCACCGGCACCGGCAAGGTGGACCGGCGCGCCCTCGCCGAGGAGCCCGCCGCCCCGGCCGCCGCCGGCCCGTCCGACGCCCCCGCCGGGCTGACGCCCGTGCAGCAGGCCGTGGCCGCCGTCTGGTCCCGGGCGCTGGAACGCCCGGTCACCGACCCGGAGGCCGACTTCCTCGCCGAGGGCGGGCACTCGCTGCTCGCCATGTGGGTGGTGGACGACCTCCGCGAGGAGCTGGGCGTGGAACTGTCGCTCGCCGAGTTCCTCGACCACCCGACCGTCGCCGCCCAGGCCGCCCTGGTCGAGAGCGCCCTGCTCGCCGCCACCGCGGAGGCCGCCCGATGACCGGCACCACCCCGCCGCCCGGCGCCGTCGACCAGGCCGAGCTGCTGCGCCTGGCCCGGCGGCGGGCCGCCGCCGGACGCGACGGCTCCGCCCGCCCACGTCCGATCCCCACCACCGGTGAGGGCCCGGCCCCGCTCTCCCACGCCCAGCAGCGGATGTGGCTGATGGACCGCCTCGGCCAGGGCGGCGCCCTGTACAACGTCCCGGTCGCCACCCGGCTGCGCGGCCCGCTCGACCCGGCCGCGCTGGCCGACGCCCTGACCGCGCTGACCGGGCGCCACCCGATCCTGCGCACCCGCTACGGGCAGCACGGCGACGCCCCGCCCCACCAGGAACCCCACCCGGTCCGGCCCGTCCCGCTGCCCGTGGTGGACGCGGCCCCCGAGGCGGCGCCCGGCCTGCTGCACACCGAGGCCGCCCGGCCCTTCGACCTGGCCGCCGGGCCGGTGCTGCGCGCCCTGCTGCTGCGGCACACCGCCGAGGACCACACCCTGCTGCTGACCCTGCACCACATCGCGGTGGACGGCGGCTCCCTCCCCCACCTCACCGCCGACCTCGCCGCGCTGTACGCCGCCGCACGCACCGGCGAGCGGCCCGACCTGCCGCCGGCCGGCCCCGGCTACGCCGACTTCGCCCGGTGGGAGCGCGGCCGGGACGCCGAACTCGCCGCCGCGGCCGACACCCGGGCCGCCGAACTCGCCGGCGCCCGGCCCCTCCCGCTGCTGCGCCCGCTCCCGCCCGGGCCGCGCGCCCGCACCGCCGTCCTGCACCACGCCCCGCTGACCACCGACACCCTGGACGGCCTGCGCCGGCTGGGGACCGCGCACGGCGCAACCCTGTTCACCGTCGTCCTCGCCGCCGCCTTCGCCACCCTGCGCCTCGCCACCGGCGAGCCGGACCTCACCGTCGGCTGCGCCAGCGGCCACCGCGGACGGCCCGACCTGCGCCGGATGGTCGGCCTCAACGTCAACACCCTGCCGATCCGGGCCGAGCTGCCCGGCGACCCGGAGTTCACCGAGGTCCTCGCCCGGGTCCGGGCCGCGCTGCTCGGCGCGCAGCGGTACCACGAGGTGCCGTTCGACCTGGTCGTCGAGCGTCTCGGGGCCGGGTCCCGGGCCGCGGACGGCAGCCCGCTGACGGCGGTCAGCTGTGACCTGGTCCAGCCGGTCGGCGCCGTCGCCCTGCCCGGGCTCGCGGCCGAGGCCGTGGAGGTGGACCTCGGGCTCGCCAAGTTCGGCCTGGCCCTGCTGGTGGAGGACGGCCCCCGGCCGCGCTGCCTGGTCCAGCACGACGCGGACGCCCTCGCCGAACCCGTCGCCCGCCGGCTGCTGGACGCCTTCGCCGCCCTGCTCACCGCCGTGGCCGGGGACGCCTCCGCCCCGCTCTCCCGACTGCCCGGCCGACGGCTGGACGCCGTACCGTCCACCCCGGCCGACGTGTCCGCCCCGGCCGAGCATCCTGCCGTGGCCCTGCTGCTCGCCGACCCCCGGGTGGCCGACGCCGCCGTCGCCGAGACCGAGGGCGGGCCGCTGCTGGCGTACGCGGTGCTCCGCGGCCCGGGCGGTCCCGGCGGCCTGGAACTGCGGGCCGCGCTCCGCCGCCGCCTGCCCGCCGACCGGCTGCCCGCCGCCGTCACCCTGCTGGACGCCGTGCCCCGCACCCCGTCCGGGGAGCTCGACCCCGCCCGGCTGCCCGGCGGCGCCCGCAGGACCGCACCGGTGCCCGGGCCGCTGGAGGCGGTCCGGACCGCCTTCGGCGAACTGCTCGGCAGCCGTCCCGAGCCGGACGGCGACTTCTTCGTCCTCGGCGGGCACTCGCTGGTCGCCGTCCAGCTCGCCGAACGGCTGCGGATCCGCACCGGCCTGCCGCTCACCGGCCTGGACGTCCTGGAACAGCGCACCCCGCGCGCCCTCGCCGCCCTGCTGGACGCCCGGCGCGCCGAACGGGACGCCGCCACGCGTCCCGGCTCCCGTCCCGGCCGGTCCCGTACGGGTGCGACGGCCGCGGCCGTCCGGGAGGGGACCGTGCTGGTCACCGGGGCGACCGGCGGGGTCGGCGCCGCCGTCCTCCAGGAGCTGATGGCCCAGGGCCGGCCGGTCCGCGCCCTGGCCAGGCCCGAGTCCGCGCACCTGGTCTCGCTGGACGGCGTCGAGGTGGTCGAGGGCGACCTCGCCGACCCGGAGGGCCTGCGCCGCGCGGTGGCCGGCGTGGACAGCGTGATCCACGCCGCCTGCACCTTCACCGAGCACCAGGTCGACGTGGCCGCCATGCGGGCGCTGGTCGACGGCTGGCGCGGCGGCGGCCGGTTCGTCTTCGTCAGCAGCGTCGACGCCTACGGGCAGCCCGCCGCCACCGAGGTCCCCGAGGGCGCGGCGGCCGAGGGTCCGGTCAGCCCGTACGGGCGGGCCAAGCTGGACTGCGAGCGGATCCTGCTGGACGCCGCCGGCACCGGCGGCCGGGGCGCGGGAGTGGTGGTCCGCTCGCCGATCGTCTGGGGCCCGCACCGCCGGCTGCGGGAGCAGCTCCGCTGGGGCTCCACCGGCGCGCTCTACCAGGCGGCGCTGGCCGGGCACCCCCTCGCGCTACCGGACCCGGTGGCCGACGGGCAGGAGTGGTACGGGGCGGCGTGGGTGCACTCCGCCGCGCTGGCGCGGGCGGTGGCCGCCTGTGCGACGGCCGGGGGCCCGGGCGCCGGTCAGGTGCTGAACGCGGTGACCGGGCACGTCGCCTGGCCCGACTTCGCCGCCGAACTGGTCCGTCTCCTCCGCTCCATCAGCCCGGTCCACCTCACCGCCACGGCCGACCCCGACCTCCGCCGACCGTGGCACTACCCCTCGCCCACGCTCGCTCCCCATCTCCACCCCGAACCCACCGAGTCCTGGCCCACCACCCTGGCCACCATGACGAGGTGACCCTCCGGGGCGACACGGGCGGCAGGGGCGTGTGACCTCACACGCCCCTGCCGGCGGCCGTTCACCCGGGCACGGTTGACGCCCGGTCAGTCCTTCACCGGTCCCGGTAGCGGCACCACCGCCCGGACATCCTCACCGGTCGCCGCACCACCTGTTCCGGCCGCCGCGGAGCCCTGCTCCCGCGTCCGTCCCGCCCGGCCCAGACCGAGTGCGGCGAGGCGCTGCAGGTCCTGTTGGGGGCTGCCGGGACGGGCGGTCGCATCGGGTCTCACCCCGACCGCTCGGATCGCTGGTCCATCTCCGTCTCCGCCCGCTACCGGCTCCCTCTCTCCGATCCTCTGCACCCCTCACGGCCCTGTCAAACGGTCGCGCGAGGGCCGCACCCGGCCCCGGCCCGCCCGGCGGATCAGAAGTCGCGGAGTCGGCCGAACGGCACGATCGCCGCCCAACCGCCCTTCTGGACCTGGTAGATGGAGGCGACCTGGTTGCGGGTGTCGCCGAACTCGTCGAAGGAGACGTCGCCGGTCACCCCGAAGAAGCTCACGTCCTGCAGCGCCTTGGAGACGGCCTTCCGCAGCTCCCCGCCGGTGAGGTTGGCGCCGTCGCTCTGCCGGGCCCGGCCGACCGCCTCGATCAGGGCCCAGGTGGAGTCGTAGGAGTACGGGCCGAACGGGCCGGGCTCCTCCTGGTGGCCGGCGGCCTTGTAGTTGTCGAGGAAGGTGAAGGCGGAGGCGAGGCCCTCCACCGAGATGCCGGGCTGGCTGGCGATGTCGCCGTTGGAGTTGGCGCCCGCGGCCTTCACGTACCCGTCGGTGTGCAGACCGTCGCCGCCCGCCACCGGGGCCTTCACGCCGGCGGCCTTGAGCTGGGCGGAGAGCGGACCGCCCTCGGGGTGCTCGCCGCCGTAGTAGACGATGTCGGGCTTGGCGGCGGCGATCTGGGCGACCAGCTTGGAGAAGTTGGTGGTGCCGGGCTCGATGGTGGCCCTCAGCACCACCTTGCCGCCGACCTCCTCGAAGGCGCCGGCGAACTCCGCGGCCAGGTTGGTGCCGTACGCCTTGGTGTCGCTGACCACCACGGCCTTGGCGGCGTTCAGCCGGCTGCGGGCGTACTTGGCGAGCAGCGGGCCCTGGACGGCGTCGGTGGTCACGGTGCGGAAGTAGGTGGCGTACTGGCGCTTCTTGCCGTTGGCCCGGTAGTCGGCGCCCCAGGTCAGCGCGGGTGAGGTGTTGGACGGGGAGATCTCGGCGAGGTTGGCCGCGGAGAGCACGGGGGCCATGGTGAGCGCGCCGGAGGAGGTGAGCGGGCCGATCACGCCGACGACCTTGGAGTCGGCCACGAAGGCCTCGCCGTTGGACTTGGCGATCTGCTCGTCGCCCTGGTCGTCCTTGGCGTCGAGGACGAAGCGCACGCCGGGCACGGTGTTCTTCTCGTTGGCCTTGGCGACGGCGAGTTCGGCCGAGTGCTTGATGCCCTGGCCGAGGTCGGCGAGTTTGCCGGTCAGCGGGGCGTCGAGGCCGATGGTGAGGGTGGTGGTCCCGGAGCCCAGTCCGGCGGAGGAGCAGCCGGACAGCAGCAGCACGCACGCCAGGCCCAGGAGGGGCAGGCGGCCGGCCACGGCTCTGGCAGGTCTCGCCGGGGCGGGTGCCTCGGTCGCCTCCGGGGCCTGGTCGGCCGGTCCGGGCAGCGGGAATCTGGTCAACGGTCCATCCCTTGCAGAGCGGGTCCCTCTGACGCGCCGGGCCGCTCCGGGTCGCAGCGGATCGGCGTACGGCGACAACCGCGGCCTCGCGCGGATTCGTGACAGGAGGGGAGGGTTGTCTGGACGGGCGGTCTTCGCTGAGTCCTGCCCGGGCGGAGCTGACGGACGCCGGGGTGGGCGGGGGCCGGCGGCGCCGGATCCCCGACCGACCGGAGGGTCGGCGTCCATGGGGTGGGACCCTAACCGCGTCGCGCGCGGAGCGTCAACGGATTCGTCCGGCCTCTTCGATGGTGGTGCGCAGGCGTTATGTGACCGTGCACGACCGTTCCCGGGTACGCCGGTTCGGGCCGGTCAGTGCCGGTCGGCGCCGGTACGAACGGGCCGGCACCGCCGCGGGGCGGGTCCGTGAAGCGGTCGAGGCCGCCTCCGCGGTGATGCGGAGGCGGCCTCGGGCCGGGTCGGTGCGCCGGGACGGGCCCCGGTGCGGTGGTCGGCGTGAACTCCCGCCCCGGGCAGGCGGTTCGGACTCCGGAGCGGCCCGTCCGGATTCCGGGTCGCCCGCCCGCCGCCCGACCGAAAGGGGTGCTCGGGTCAGCCGGCGGCGGGGGTGGCGGTGGCGGTGGCGAATCGGGCCGAGACGTCCTGCCAGTTGACCACGTCCCACAGTCGCTCGACGTAGTCCGGGCGGACGTTGCGGTACTGCAGGTAGTACGCGTGCTCCCAGGCGTCGAAGGCGAGCAGCGGGGCGGTGCCCTGGCCGACGTTGCCGTGGTGGTCGTAGACCTGCTCGACGATCAGGCGGCGGCCGAGCGGCTCCCAGGAGAGGATGCCCCACCCCGAGCCCTGGACGCCGACGGTGGCGGCGGTGAGCTGCTTCCGGAAGGTCTCGAAGCCGCCGAGGTGCTCCTCGATCGCGTCGGCGAGGGCGCCCTCGGGGCGGTCGCCGCCCTCCGGGGAGAGGTTCTGCCAGAACAGCGAGTGCAGGACGTGGCCGGACAGGTGGAAGGCCAGCGTCTTCTGCAGGCCGACCAGCCCGCCGAACTGCTCCTTGGCGCGGGCCTCGGCGAGCTGCTCGACGGTGTCGTTGGCGCCCTTCACGTAGGCGGCGTGGTGCTTGGAGTGGTGCAGCTCCAGGATCTCCGCGGACATGGCGCGCTCCAGCGCCGAGTAGTCGTACGGGAGGTCGGGAAGCGAGTAGGTGCCCATCGGGACGCGGACCCTTTCCGTCGTGGTGATCGTGGTGATCGTGACGGGACCACACTATTGCGCATGACTTGCAATAGACAAAGACTTGCTTCAGCATGAGCTGCGCGGGGCTGGTCGGTCAGCAGTGCTGGGCGCCCGCCCTTCCCGCCGACGATCGTCTTCCCAACCGGCGCCCGCCGGGACGCACGGCCGGCCCCGCCCACCTCCTGCCACGCCTCGGGGTTTCCGGGCCTTCCCGGCGCCACGCCCCGGCCCGCGCGGAATTCCCCGTCCGGCGCGATCCGCCGCACATTCGTCCACACGTCCACGAACCGCACATCCGTGCCGGTCGGAACGGTTCCCCGGCACCCCACCAAGCACTTCCCCCACCACCCGTCAGACGGCGTCACCGACGGGCGAATCGACGCCGGAACGAAGGCTTCCGCTCACCGGTTCGCGGGCACAGCAGACGTATGCGAATCGAATCCGGGGAGGAACAGTGCGGAACTGGTTCAACGGTCTGGCCTCGCTCTGGCGCGGCAGCGGCGGCGGGGCGGCTCAACTCGCGGCCGGGCGTGTGGTCTTCGAGGCGGCGTTCGACTCGCCGCAGCAGTGGGTGGCGGGGCGGTCAAGCGCCTACCCCGGGATGGGGCCCACCAACCGGGGCGACCACAAGCTCGACCACCTGACGCCCCGGTACTGTCCGGGCGGGAAGTTCACCGCCGTCCACCGCCCGGACGGGCTCTGGGACACCGACCTGCTGACCACCGAGAACAGCCCGGGCGGCTTCCAACTGCGCACCGGGGACGTCCTGCGGGCCCGGATCACCCTCCCCACCGGGGCGGGCGCCTGGCCGGCCATCTGGACCTGGCGGGACGGCGGCAACGAGATCGACGCCTTCGAGTACCACCCGGACCACCCGTCGCTGCTGGAGTTCTCCAACCACGTCCGCGGCGGCTACCGCTACTGGACCGACCCGACCGGCGCCGTCGCCCCGGGGGCCACCGTCAACCTGACCGTGGAGTTCGGCTCCCGCTCGGTCCGCTGGTCGGTCAACGGGACCCTGGCCCACGCGGACGGCCGAGGCGTCGGCCCCTTCTGGCACGCCTACCTGATCGTCAACCTCTCGGTCAGCGACGGCACGTACCACCCCAAGCCCACCGGCACCGACCCCCTCTCCTGGACCTGCCACTCCCTCACCGTCACCCGCCCCTGAAGGCCACCGGATCACCACCGCCAGGGGCTGGTCGAGGGCACACCTCCCTCCCGCCCCTGCCGCCCCCTCGGGAGAACAGGAAGCCCCGGCCGTCACCGCGCCGAGGCTCGCACCCGCCACCGTCTGCCCGAGGGACCGTCCCCACCGGCCCGCGCGCCACGTTGCCCGACGACCCGTACGGCCGCCAGTCTGACGCCATGACACCGCCCGCCGCCGCCCCGCACGTCCGCCTCCGCCGCGTCTACGACCCGCCCGAGCCGGCGGACGGCACCCGGGTCCTCGTCGACCGCCTCTGGCCCCGCGGCCTCACCAAGGCCGACGCCCGCATCGACGAGTGGCCCAAGCCGCTCGCCCCCTCCACCGACCTCCGCCGCTGGTACCACGGCCCCGAGGGCGACCCCGCCGAGTTCCGCACCCGCTACCTCGCCGAACTCACCCACCCCGACGCCGCCGAGGCCCTCGACACCCTCCGCACCCTCGCCCGCACCGGCACCCCCCTCACCCTCCTCACCGCCGCCAAGGACCCCACCACCAGCCACGCCGCCGTCCTCCACGACCTCCTGACGGGGTGACCTGCCCCCTCCGAGCCACCTCGAGGACGCCCACCGCGATCCACCGTCACGGCCGGACGGCGGTGCTCAGTGCTCCTCCTCCGGCGCGATCAGCAGCCGGGCGTAGTTGGCCATCGACCGCTGGTAGCGCGGCAGGTGCGGCGCGAGGGCGGCCACGGCCACCGAGACGGCCTCGCGTTCGCGGCCGGTGTCGGCCAGGGCCAGGGCCAGGGTGGCGCTCACGGCGTCGTCCAGGTGGTCCGAGCCGCGTTCGCGTTCCGCGCGGAGCAGGGCGACGCTCTGCTCGGCCTCGCCGAGGTTGCGCAGGGAGCTGGCCATCTGGATGACGGCCCGCCGGCGCCGCTCCCCCGGCAGTTCGCCCTTGAGCGCCTCCCGGTAGAGCGGGACGGCGAGGTCGCTGTACCCGGTGGAGTCGCGGGCGGCGGCCCGCTCGAACAGGGCGACCGGGTGGCCCTCGGGGAGTTCCGCGGTGAGCGCGTCCATCCGGGCGATGAACTCCTCCTCGGGCAGCTCGTCCAGCGAGCCCCACAGCTCCAGGTTGCGGCGCTCCCACGCCTCGTCGTACTCGGTTCGCGTCCGCTGCTCGTTCGGTCCGCTCATGACCGGCCCGCTCCTCTCCCCTGTGGTGCGCGCGGGCCCGTCGCCCGCGGCCGCCGCCGCGCCCCTCGCGCCGCGGCTCCGCCATCGTGGCCGCGCTGCTAGCCTCGCCGCGAGTGATTCGGCCATCCCCGAATCACCGTCCTCGGAGGACCATCTCCGCACTGTCGACAGGACCGCCAGGGAGGCCGCCATCCCCGTCACCCTCCGCTTCGGCCCGACCGACCTGCGCCGGTGCCGGTTCGCCCTCTCCCCGGCGTTCGAGACCCTTTCCGCCGTCCGGGTGGCCACCGGTCCGCAGCCGCCCGGCCACCACCGCCGCTGGCTGGAGGCGGTCCGGCCCCGGCTGCACGCCCTGGACCTGCGGCCGCTGACGCTGCTCCAGCCCCGCCGCGGCTACACCCCGGACTTCCTGGCCCCGCCGCCCGCCGGCCCGACGGACCGGTTCGAGGAGGACCTGGCCCGGATCGCGGCCACCGACCCCGCGCAGGCGCACGAGGAGATCCGGCGCTCCCTGGCCGACACCCCGGGCGCGTCCCGGACCGCCACCGGACGGCGGCTGCTGGGCGACCCCGCCGAGGTCCTGGCCCTGCTCACCCGGCTGGTCGCGGACTCCTGGGCGGTCCTGGTCGAGCCGTACTGGCCGCAGGTCCGGGCGCTGCTGGACGCCGACATCGGTCATCAGAGCCGCCGGCTGGCCGAGGGCGGCCTGGACCGGCTGTTCGCCGAACTGCACCCGACCGTGCGGTTCCAGGACAACCTGCTGACCCGGGAGCGCGGCGACGCCGAGCATCGCGACCTGGACGGCGAGGGGCTGGTGCTGATGCCCAGCGCGTTCAAGTGGGACCAGGTGATCGTGGTCCTCGACCGGCCCTGGCAGCCCACCCTGGTCTATCCGGCCCGCGGTCTGGGCAACCTCTGGCAGCCGGCCGGGGGCCACGGCGGCCGGGCGCTCGCCCGCCTGGTCGGCCGCACCCGGGCGACCCTGCTGCTCGGCATGACCGAACCCGCCACCACCACCGCCCTGGCCCACCGGTACGCGCTGGCGGCGGGCACGGTCTCCGAACACCTCGGCGTGCTGCGCGACTCCGGCCTCGTCCAGGGGGACCGCCACCGCCACGAGGTCCGCTACCACCGCACCCCCCTCGGCGACGCCCTCGCCGCCCGGGCCACCTGACGCCACGTCCGTCCGAACGAAGCCCGGGGAGCCCCGAGCCCGGCCGCCCCGATCATCCGCTCGTGTACTGTGAAACCCCACGCAGGACGCGACCCAGGAGGTGAGACCCATTACCGCAGTTGCAGGCCGGGTGCTCCCCCCGCGCGTCCCCGCCGCCGTCACGGCCTAGCCGGGCGCCGGGCGGGAGGTGCGGGGAGAGCACCGGATGTTCTCCGAAAGGCTCCCGTGCCCCTCTCCCTCTCCCCTTCCCTCCGCTCCGACCTCGTCTCCCGTCTCCGCGCCGCCGGCTGTGTGTTCGCCGAGGAGGAGGCGGGCCTGATCGCCGCGGCCGCCCGGACGCCCGCCGACCTCGCCGCCATGGTCGAGCGCCGCTCGGCCGGCTTCCCGCTGGAACAGGTCGTCGGCTTCGCCGAGTTCTGCGGTCTGCGGATCGCCGTCGAGCCCGGGGTGTTCGTGCCCCGGCGCCGTACCGAGTTCCTGGTCCGCGAGGCGGCGGCCGCTGCCCGGCCGGGGGCGGTGGTGGTGGACCTGTGCTGCGGCTCGGGTGCGGTGGGTGCCGCGCTGGCCGCGGCCCTCGGCCCGGTCGAACTGCACGCAGCCGACGTGGAAGCGGCCGCCGTCGCCTGCGCGGCCCGCAACGTGGCGCCGTACGGCGGCCGGGTGTACCGGGGCGACCTCTACGCGGCGCTGCCCCGGGCCCTGCGCGGGCGGGTCGACGTCCTGGTGGCCAACGCGCCGTACGTGCCCAGCGGCGAGATCGGCCTGCTGCCGCCGGAGGCCCGCGACCACGAGCCGCTGGTCGCCCTGGACGGCGGGGCGGACGGCCTGGACGTGCAGCGCCAGGTGGTCGCCTCCGCCCGGGAGTGGCTGGCGCCGGGCGGCCGGCTGCTGATCGAGACCAGCGGCCGGCAGGCCCCGGACACGGTCGCGGCCTTCACCCGGTACGGCCTGGAGCCCCGGGTCGCCGCCTGCCCCGACCTGGACGCCACCGTGGTGGTCGGCGGCCTCCCGGCGTAGCGCCCGGCGTGGCGCCCGCGTCCCCGACGCACCTGCGGAAATGTCCACGACAGGCCCGCCCGGCAGCCCCGTCCGGCCCTCGTCCGGCCCCCGTCCGGGCCCGGTTCGAACCGCGTCCGCACCACCACGATCTTTTCACTTCGGCGCCACACTCCCGCAGCGGCGCCGACGGGAGGCTGTGGTTTGTGAACGACGGTCGCGTCTTGGCCCGTGACGGGACCGTGATGTGGGCGGTATGAGCTTGTGATTAGTCACCCGAACTGTCTAGGCTCCTGCCAGCCCGCTGACGCGGGCCCCGTGCGCGGAACGCCGAGCCCTGTCCGCCGCGCCTCCGGGAATCCGACCAGACCTTGGACAGGGGTGGGGGACCCAAGTACGACGCCGTCTTCGACGGCTTGGGGTGAAGCCGCCCGCGCGGGCATCCGCGCCCCGGGCGGCCGGGCCACCTCCCGGTCCGAACCCGACAGCTCACCTCGCAGGCGTGCGGAGAGGGATCGTCGTGCTCTTCACGGGTTCGGGCCGCCACCGCCGCAAGACCCAGGCCGAGAAGGCCATCGCCGTCGCCGGGGTCACCGGGGTCGGCCTCGCGTTGCCGCTACTGGCGGTCTCCGGCGCCCACGCCGCGCCGGTACACACCTGGGACAAGGTCGCGGACTGCGCCAGCGGCGGGGACTGGACCCTCAACAAGGGGGACGGCTACTTCGGCGGCCTCCAGCTCACCACCAAGTCCTGGGAGTCCTACGGCGGCACCCAGTACGCGGCCCGCGCCGACCTGGCCACCAAGAGCCAGCAGATCGCGGTCGCCGAGCGGGTGCTCGCCGCCGAGGGTGCCGAGGCCTGGTCGGACTGCGGGCTGAAGGCCCACCTGACCCAGGGCGGTAAGCCGGGCGAGGAGGACACCAACGACCCGGCCACCGGCTCCGGTTCGCTCAAGGGAAACAAGGGCGTGGCCAGCGTCAACAGCGCCCCGGACGGCACCCCGCAGACCCCGGACAAGCCGGCCGTGCCGGTCTTCCCGGGCCAGGGCGGCTGGGACGCGAAGTCCGGCGTGTACTGGTACCTGGAGGACGGCCACTGGTACTGGACCAGCCACGAGGACATCTACCAGCAGCGCCTCGTCGAGCAGACCGCCGCCCAGGTCCCGCAGACCACCGCACCGACCGACGCCGCCACCGGCGACCCGGCCGCCACCACCGCGCCGGCCACCGCTCAGGCCCAGGCGTCCGCCGACGGCGCCGCGCCGCACGGCAAGGCGACCGGCCAGGACGGCGACTCCCAGGGCGCCGACGCCCAGGGGGCCGACAACCAGGACCACAGCGCCTCCGCGCTGTCGCACACTCCGGCCGGCCAGCCCGGCCCGCAGACCACCGCGCCCTCGCCGGTCCTGCCGGAGAGTGCCGCGCCGCAGAGCCAGGCCCCGCAGACCCCGGCCCCGCAGACCGCCGAGCAGCCGGCGGCCGCCCAGCCCGCCGCGGCCCAGCCGGCCGCCCCGCAGGCGTACACCGTGCACCACGGCGACACCCTGTCGGGCATCGCCGCCGACCAGAAGGTGCACGGCGGCTGGACCAAGCTGTACGAGCAGAACCAGCAGGTGGTGGGCCAGAACCCGGACCTGATCGTCCCGGGCCAGGTCCTCGACCTGGGCTGAGCCAACGTCACCCCGGCCGGGGCGGACGACGACGGAACGGAACCGTCGGCGACCGCCCCGGCCGTCGCACGTCCCGCCGCCGCCCCACCCGGTCCCGTCGCCGTGCGACCCGGCGCGGCCGGGGTCAGCGGGTGCTGACGCTGGCCCCGGTCGGTGCGCAGGTGGCGGGGTCGGCGTCGGTGTGGCCGGCCAGCCACAGGCCCGCGAGCAGGCCGCCGACGGCCAGCACCTTGTGCCGGTTACGCTTCCACCAGGACGGCGTACCGGCGGCCATGAAGCGCAGCTGGGTGTAGTCCGGGTGCTCGGTGGGCGGGGTGTCTCGGAAGAATCCCATGATCCGCTGAACCTCCTCTCCCCCTCGGGAAGTTCATGACCATACGCCCCACTGGCCCGTGATCGCCGGTATTTTCCCTCCGTTCACTCCCCCACCGGCGCGCGCGCCGCCGTTCACCCCACCGGCCTCAGTCCGCGCCGGAGGCCGCCTCCCGGCCCCGGTGGGCTGGGAGGCGGCCTCCACGGGCCGCGGGCGCCGGGCTAGGCGCGGCCGGCGGCCTTCTGGGTCCGGCGGGCCAGCGAGTCGATGACCACGGCGGCGAGCAGCACCGCACCGGTGATCATGAACTGGATGGCGTTGCTGAGACCCTCGATGTTCATGCCGGACTGGATCGAGCCGATCACCAGCGCGCCGAGCAGCGCCGACCACACCGAGCCGCGTCCGCCGAAGAGGCTGGTGCCCCCGATGACGGCCGCCGCGATGGCGTTCATCAGCAGGTTGCCGCCGCCGGAGGTCTGGCTGGCGGACTGGATCTGGCCGGCGTTGAACAGACCGCCGACGGCCGCCATGGTGGAACAGATCATGAAGACCGTGATCCGGATGAAGGCCACGTTGATACCGGCCCGGCGGGCGCCCTCGATGTTGCCGCCGAGGGCGAAGATCTCCCGGCCGTACGCGGTGCGGCGGAGCATGAACTCCAGTACCACGATGAAGATCAGGAAGATCAGGAGGGCCAGCGGCAGGCCCTTGTACTGGTTGAGCGTGTAGGCCACCACGAAGGCGACGATCGCCACCACCGCGGTGCGCAGCACGATGTCGGTGGTGGTGCGGAAGGGGACGCCGGCGGCGCGGCGGCGCCGGGTGTCCAGCAGGGCCGAGCCGAGGAACAGCAGGACACCGATCAGGGCGGCGCCGTAGGCGGCGATCTGCTGGCTGTAGATGGTGGTGTAGAGCTTGGAGACGATGTCGTTGCCGGGCAGGTTGACGGTGCCCGAGGTGCCCAGGATCTGCAGCATCAGGCCGTTCCAGCCGAGGTTGCCGGCGAGGGTGACGACGAAGGCGGGGACGCCGACCTTGGCGAAGAAGAAGCCCTGGATGAAGCCGACCGCGGCGCCGCCGACGAGGGCGGAGAGCAGGGCGACCCACTGGTTGACGCCGTTGGTGACGTTCATGACGGCGAAGATCGCGGCGCACAGGCCGGAGACCGAGCCGACCGACAGGTCGATCTCGCCGAGCAGCAGCACGAAGACCACGCCGATGGCGATCATGCCGGTGCCGACGATCTGCTGGGAGAGGTTGGAGAGGTTCTGCGCGGAGAGGAAGCTGCTGTTCAGGCTGCCGAAGACGGCCCAGATGACGATCAGGGCGAGGACCACGGGCAGGGAGCCGAGTTCGCCGCTGGTGATCCGGCGTCTGAACTCGCCGAGATAGCCCTTGACGCCCTCCTGCTGGACGATCAGCCGGGGGTCGACGGCCGGCGTGGCCGAGGCCGCGACCGGTACGGGGGCGTTGACGCCGCCCTTGGGCATGTTGTCCTCGGGGAGCGCGTGGCGGTGGTGCTCGCCGTTGCCGCCGGGGGTCTGGTCGGTCACGAGGTGCCCTCCGTCCCGCGGGCCTGACGGCGGGTCACGGCATTGTCCGTGGCGCCGGTGATGGCCGAGATGATCTCTTCCTGGTTGGTGTCGCTCTTGGCGAAGACGCCGTTGTTGCGGCCGAGCCGGAGCACCGCGACGGTGTCGGCGACGGCCATGACGTCGGCCATGTTGTGGCTGATGAGGATCACGCCGAGGCCCTGGTCCCGGAGGCGTTCGACCAGGTCGAGGACCTGGGCGGTCTGCTCCACGCCGAGGGCCGCGGTCGGCTCGTCGAGCATGACGACCTTGGGGCGGCCGATCAGCGCGCGGGCGATGGCGACGACCTGGCGCTGGCCGCCGGAGAGCGAGGCGATCGGGATGCGCACGCTGGGGATGCGGATCGACAGCGTGTCCAGCAGCTCGCGGGAGCGCTTCTCCATCCCGACCTCGTCGAGGACGGAGAAGCGCTTCAGCTCGCGGCCGAGGAAGAGGTTGCCGACCACGTCCAGGTTGTCGCAGAGCGCGAGGTCCTGGTACACGGTGGCGATGCCCAGGTGCTGGGCGTCCTGCGGCCGGTGGATGGTCACCGGCCGCCCGTCCCATTCGATGGTGCCCTCGTCGGGCTGGTGGACCCCGGCGATCGCCTTGACCAGGGTCGACTTCCCGGCGCCGTTGTCGCCGACCAGGGCGACCACCGAGCCGGAATGCACCTCCAACTCGATGTCGGTGAGCGCCTGCACGGCGCCGAACCGCTTGGAGACCCCGCGCAACGCAAGTACGGGTTCACCTGTCACAGCGACCAACTCCCTTGCCCGGCCCGCCTCCAGGCGGTCGGTTCGGCTCCGGCGGGGATTACTGCAGACCGGCCGCGGTGCAGGCGGCGGCGTAGTCCGGGGTGCAGATCTGCGGGACGGTGTAGAGACCGTCGGCGACCACGGTGGACTTGATGTTGTCCTTGGTGAGCACCACGGGGGTGATCAGGTTGGACGGCACCGAGGTCCCGCTACCGCTGGTGGAGGTGGTGGGGACGAGCTTGGGCTCCAGGTTCTTGCCCTGGGCCAGCTGGACGGCCATCGCGGCGGCCGCGTCGGCCTCGGGCTTGTACGGCTTGTAGATGGACATGGTCTGGGTGCCGGCGAGGATCCGCTGGACGGCGTCGAGCTGGGCGTCCTGGCCGGTGAGCGGCACGCTCAGGTTGGCGGCCTTGAGGGCGGTGGCGATACCGGCGGCCATGCCGTCGTTGGCCGAGTACGTGCCGACGACGTTCGGGGCACCGATGGCGGTGATGGCCGCCGCGGCCTCCTGGTTGGCGTTGTTCGGGTCCCAGTTGGGGGTGTCGTACTCCTTGCCGATCTTGAGCTTGCCGTCGATCGCGCTGTGCGCGCCGGCCTTGAACTCGGCGGCGTTGGGGTCGGTGGGAGAGCCGTTGATCATGATGATCTGGCCGGAGCCGGCCTTGTCGCCGACCGCCGCGACCAGGGCCTCGCCCTGCAGGCGTCCGACCTGGCGGTTGTCGAAGGAGACATAGGAGTCCACCGGGCCCTGGGCCAGGCGGTCGTAGGCGACCACCTTGACGCCCGCGTCGTGGGCCTTCTGCACGGAGGACTGGATCGACTTGGAGTCGACCGCGTCGAGGATCAGCACCTTGTCGCCCTTGGTGAGGGCGGTGTCGACCTGGGTCTGCTGGGTCGTGGCGTTCTCGTTGGCGTTGTAGTAGTCGATCTGGGCACCGGGGAGCAGCTCCTTGATCTTCGCCTCGATCAGCGGACGGTCGAACTGCTCGTACCGGGTCGTCTTGGTCTCCGGGAGGAGCAGACCGATCCTGACCGCGCCGGAGGCGGCACCGCTGCCGCTGCTGCCGGTGGACTGCTTCGCACTACCGCAGGCGGCCATGCCCAGTCCGAGCGTGAGCGCCACGGCGGTCACCGCGAGGTGGCGAAAACCGATGTTCATGGGATGCCTCTCCAGGTTGAATCCGCCCCCGTCACCGAGTGTGAGCACCGGCGGGCGAGTTCTCTAACCGGACTGGGCCGAACGGGTCGGCCGGTCCCCGGGGCGGCCCAGCGTGCAAGGCGTGTCGCGGGCGCGTCGGGGCCGCCGTGCCCGGCGGG
Source organism: Kitasatospora sp. HUAS MG31 (assembly GCF_040571325.1). Lineage (GTDB taxonomy): Bacteria > Actinomycetota > Actinomycetes > Streptomycetales > Streptomycetaceae > Kitasatospora > Kitasatospora camelliae. The sequence goes on from NZ_CP159872.1 coordinate 1,457,965, forward strand.
GGCCTCGCGCGGGAGGTGGGGGGCGGGGGGGGTCCGCGGCCACCGGTGGCACCGGATCGCAACACGGCCGCCGCCGGGTCGGCCACCCGGGACGCCTGTCCCATAGGGCGGGGCTATGGGTCCATAACCGGGACGCGAGTACCGGTCGAGGGCGGCTCCAGGGAGGGTGGCTGACATGTCGACTCCGTCGCCCACCGGGTCTCCGGGCCCGCCTGAGGAAGGAATCCGCCGTATGTCCCGCTCCCTCAGGGTCGCCATCGTCGGAGCCGGCCCCGCCGGCGTCTACGCCGCCGACGCGCTGATGAAGTCCGAGGTCGCCGAGACGCCCGGGGTGTCCATCGACCTGTTCGAGAGGCTGCCCGCGCCCTTCGGTCTGATCCGCTACGGTGTCGCCCCCGACCATCCCCGGATCAAGGGGATCGTCACCGCTCTGCACCAGGTGCTGGACAAGCCGCAGGTCCGGCTGTTCGGCAACGTCGACTACCCGTCCGACCTGTCGCTCGACGACCTGCACCGGTTCTACGACGCGGTGGTCTTCTCCACCGGTGCCGACGCCGACCGCGACCTCGGCATACCCGGCATCGACCTGGAGGGCTCGTACGGCGCCGCCGACTTCGTCTCCTGGTACGACGGGCACCCGGACGTGCCCCGGACCTGGCCGCTGGAGGCCGAGAAGGTCGCCGTCCTCGGCGTGGGCAACGTCGCCCTGGACGTGGCCCGGATCCTCGCCAAGACCGCGGACGAGCTGCTGCCCACCGAGATCCCACCGAACGTCCACCGCGGCCTGGCCGCCAACCGGGCGGTGGAGGTGCACGTCTTCGGGCGGCGCGGGCCGGCCCAGGCCAAGTTCAGCCCGATGGAGCTGCGCGAGCTCGACCACTCCCCCGCCATCGAGGTCATCGTCGACCCCGAGGACATCGACTACGACGAGGGCAGCATCGCCACCCGGCGGGCCAACAAGCAGGCCGACATGGTCGCCTCGACGCTGGAGAACTGGGCGATCCGCGACCCCGGCACCCGCCCGCACCGGGTCTACCTGCACTTCTTCGAGTCCCCCGTGGAGGTGCTCGGCGAGGGGGGCCGGGTGGTGGGCCTGCGCACCGAGCGGACCGAACTCGACGGCAGCGGCGACACCACCGGCACCGGGCGGCTGCGCGACTGGGACGTGCAGGCGGTCTACCGGGCCGTCGGCTACCGCTCGGCCGAGCTGCCCAAGCTCCCGTTCGACCTGATCAGCGGGACCGTCCCGCACGAGGCCGGCCGGGTGCTGGAGGCGGGCACGCCGCTGCCGTCCACCTACGTCACCGGCTGGATCAAGCGCGGCCCGATCGGGCTGATCGGCCACACCAAGGGCGACGCCAACGAGACCGTCGCCTGCCTGGTGGAGGACTACCGGACCGGCCGCCTGCTCACCCCCCAGGATCCGCGCGAGGACGCGGTGGTCGCCCACCTGGAGAGCCGGAACGTCGACTACACCACCTGGGAGGGCTGGCAGCTGCTCGACGCGTACGAGCGCGGGCTCGGCGCGGCCGAGGGGCGCGAGCGGGTCAAGGTGGTCGAGCGGTCCGGGATGCTGCGCGCCTCGGACAGCGCCCTGAGCGGGACCGAGGGCGCCGCGGCCGCGGACCTCCGGGCGGCGGGATAACCGGATGCGGGGCGTGGGCGACGGCGGGCAGGATGGCCGCCGACGCCCACGAACTACCGCTGGAGGACCCCCGGATGACCCCCGACACCCTGGCCGGGCTGCTGGCCGAACCGCGTAGGCTCCGGGCCTTCGCCGCCCTGGCGCTCGGCGCCGACAGCCCCGCCGCGGTGGCCTCCGCCGCCGGGCTGTCCGCCCGGGACAGCCTCAGCGCGGTGGGCCGGCTGCGGGAGAGCGGCCTGGTCAGCGAGCTGGACGGCCGGCTCCGGCTGGAGCAGGAGCTGTTCCGGGCGCTCGCGAGAGGGGCCGCCCGGGCCGACGCCACCGCCGGGGACGGCGACCCCGCCCTGCGGGCCTTCGTCGACGGCGGCCGACTGACCGGGATGCCCGCCCAGAAGGGCCGCCGGCGCCTGCTGCTGGAGCACATCGCCGACCGCTCCTTCGAGCCGGCCACCGCCTACACCGAGCAGGAGGTCAACGAGCGGCTGCTGCCCTGGTGCCAGGGCGGCCCGGTGGACCACGTCGCCCTGCGCCGGTACCTGATCGTGGAGGCCCTGCTCACCCGCGACGGCGGCATCTACCGGCGGACCGCCTGACCCGCACGCGGGCCGCCCGCGTGGCTAGCCCACCTCGTACGCCCGGGTGACCCGGTCGAACCGGCCGGCCCGCAGGTCCTCCTCGGTGATCCAGAAGGACAGGTTCACCGCCTCGCCCCAGGCCGCGGCCGCCCCGCCCGACTCCAGCTGCAGCAGCGGCCGGCGCCCGGCCGGACGCTCGGTGCCCGAGTCGCACCAGCCCAGCACCCGCATCCGCGGCGCGGGCATCAGCTCGGAGAAGTCCCAGCTGAGGTCCATCGCCGCGAGGAAGTCGCCGGGGAGCAGCCGCTCCAGCTCCTCGTCCTGGTACGAGGGGGCCGACAGGGCGGGCCGGGCGGTCACCGGGGAGGGCGGGACGGCCTCCCGCCCGGGCGGCAGCGGCCGCTCCGGGGCGTCCGCCGAGACGTGCAGCACCCGGCAGCCGGCCCGGCCGTCCACCTCCCCGGGCGGCGGGCCGGACGCGGCGTCGGCGAAGCCGTCGTCGTGGAAGAAGAGCAGCAGGCCGCTCGCGGGCAGCGGCCACTCCCCCTGGCCGGCGAAGGCCGCGGCCAGCTCCGCGCAGTCCAGCCGGGCGAGCAGCTGCATCGGCACGCCGGCGGCGGACACCGGCCACGCCGTCCCCTCCGGGAGTCTCGGCAGCCCGCCCAGCCCGCTGCGGCCCGCCACCGCCTCCGCACACACCGCCAGGGCCAGCGAGGGACGGAACAGCGCCTCGATCGCCGGCGCCACCTCCTCCCCGGCCCGCACCCGGACCGCTTCCGAGACGACCACCGGCAACGGCTGACGACCGCTCTGAATTCCCATACCGTCATCATCCCATCGGGTACTGACAATTCGGGCGGGATCCAGCCAACCCCGGATGCCGCGGGACGGGGTCTCCCATTCGCCCGAGGACGTTCGCCTGTTCGAAAGATCCCTTTGGGCAGGTGCACGCCCCGCCCGGACACAACGGTGGCATGCGTGTCGCCATCGTCACCGAGTCCTTCCCGCCCGAGGTCAACGGCGTCGCCCACACCGTGCTGCGCACGGCGGAGCACCTCGCCCGCCGCGGCCACCCCCCCCGGTCGTCACCCCCGCCCCCGCCCGCGGCGCCGCCTGCCCGCCGCACTCCTTCGGCCCCACCGGCACCCCGATCCCGGTGGTCCGGATCCCCTCCGTCCCGCTCCCCGGCTACCCCCAGGTGCGGATCGCCCTGCCCAGCCGCCGGCTGGCCACCGCCATCGCCGACCACCGGCCCGATCTGGTGCACCTCGCCAGCCCGTTCGTGCTGGGCGCCCGCGCCGCGCGGGTCGCCGAGCGGCTCGACCTGCCCACCGTGGCGGTGTACCAGACCGACCTGGCCGGCTACGCCCAGGCGTACCGGCTCGGCCGCGGTCCGGCCGCCGCCACGGCCTGGCACCGGATCCGGGCGGTGCACGCCTCCGCCGCCCGCACCCTCGCGCCCTCCACCCCCGCCGCGCAGGACCTGGCCGCGCACGGCGTGCCCCGGGTCCGGCTCTGGCCCCGCGGGGTGGACTCGGTCCGCTTCCACCCCGGCCACCGGGACGCCGCGCTGCACCGCACCCTCGCCCCGCACGGCGAGGTGCTGGTCGGGTACGTCGGCCGGCTGGCCCCGGAGAAGCGGGTGGACCTGCTGGCCGGGGTCTCCGAACTGCCCGGGGTCCGCCTGGTCGTCATCGGCGACGGGCCGAGCGCGCCCGCACTCCGGGCGGCGATGCCCCGCGCGGTCTTCCTCGGCCGCCGCACCGGCTCCGAACTGGCCCGCTGCTTCGCCACCCTGGACCTCTTCGTGCACACCGGCCCGTTGGAGACCTTCTGCCAGACCATCCAGGAGGCGATGGCCAGCGGCGTCCCGGTGGTCGCCCCGGCCGTCGGCGGCCCGCTGGACCTGGTGGCCCACCACCGCGCCGGACTGCTGGTCGCGCCCCGCAACGCGGCCGCGGTGACCACCGCCGTCGCCGAGCTCGCCGCCGACCCCGACCGGCGCGCCGCCTACGGGCGGGCCGGGCGGGCCGAGGTCACCACCCGCACCTGGGAGGCGGTCGGCGACCTGCTGCTGACCCACTACGCCGAGGTGCTCGCCGCCTTCCGCGGCCTCCCCGTGCCGGCCGCGGAAGCCGTGGCCACGGAAGCCGTGGACACCGTCCGGCCGGGCGGCCTGCCCGCCGTTCCCCAGGAGCTGCCGGCATGACCGGGCCGCTGCGGATCGTCCGGCTGGCCAACTTCGTCAGCCCGGTCTCGGGCGGCCTGCGGACGGCCCTGCACCACCTGGGCGCCGGCTACCGGGCCGCCGGGCACCTGCCGGTCCTGGTGGTGCCCGGGCGGCGGCGCTCCGACGAGTGGACGCCCCAGGGCCGGGTGATCACGCTGCCCGGGCGGGTGCTGCCGGGCAGCGGCGGTTACCGGGTGCTGACCGGCCGGCGGGCCCTCGCCCGGACCCTCGCCGAGCTGGCACCCGACCGCCTGGAGGTCTCCGACCGCACCACCCTGCGCTGGACCGGTGCGTGGGCCCGGCGGCACGGCGTGCCCTCGGTGATGGTCTCGCACGAGAGCGCGGACGGGCTGCTCGGCGCCCGGGGCCTGCCCTCAGGTCTCGCCCACGGGCTCGCGGACCGGCTCAACTCCCGTACGGCGCGGGCCTATGACACGGTGGTGTGCACCACCGAGTGGGCGGCCGCGGAGTTCCGGCGGATCGGCGCCGGCAACCTGGTGCAGGCGCCGCTGGGCGTGGACCTGGAGCAGATGCGGCCGGACCGGGCGGATCCCGCCGTCCGGGCGCGCCTGGCCGAACCCGGGCAGGTGCTGGTGGTGATGTGCTCGCGGCTGTCCGCCGAGAAGCGGCCCGAGCGGGCGATCGAGGCGCTGGGCCGGCTGCGCCGCCGGCACCGGGTCCCGGCCGTGCTGGCCGTGGCCGGCGAGGGCCCGCTGCGCCGCCGCCTGGAGCGCCGGGCACGCGAACTCCGGCTCCCGGTAAGGTTCCTGGGCCACCTCGCGGACCGTACCGAGCTGGCCGCGCTGCTGGCGAGCGCGGACGCGGCGATCGCCCCCGGGCCGGTGGAGACCTTCGGGCTGGCCGCCCTGGAGGCGCTGGCCTGCGGGACGCCGGTGGCGGTCAGCGGGTCCTCGGCGCTGCCGCGGATCGTCGGACCGGCCGGCACCGCCGCCGCACAGGACACCGCCGACGGGTTCGCCGACGCCCTGGGGCGGCTGCTGGAGCGCCCGGAGGCGGACCGGCGGGCGCTGGCCCGGGCGCGGGCCGAGCTGTTCGGCTGGGAGACCGCGGTCGCCTCCTTCCTCGCCGCGCACAAGGCCGCCGCCGAACGGGCGGAGGGGAGGCGTCCGTGACCCTGCGCTTCGCGGCCCTCGGCGACTCGCTGACCGAGGGCATCGGCGACCCCGTCCCCGGCGGCTGGCGCGGCTGGGCCGCCCTGCTCGCCCCCGCCCTGTCCGAGGGCCCGGTGGACTTCCACAACCTCGCCGCCAGCGGCACCCTCGCCGAGGATCCGACGGAACGTCAACTCCCGTACGCCGTGGCGGTCCGACCGCATCTGGCAGCGGTCCTGGGCGGCGGGAACGACACCCTGCGCACCGGCTTCGCCGTCGAGCGGACCGCCGAACGGCTGGACGCCGTGCTGCGGGCGCTCTCCGGCCAGGGTGCCGTGCTGCTGACCGCCTGCCTGCCCGATCCGGGACGGCTGCTGGGGCTGCCCGCACCCCTGGCCGTCCCGCTCGCCCGCCGGATGCGGTCCGTCAACACGGCCGTGCACACGCTCACCACCCGCTACCGGGCGGTCCACCTGCACCTGGCCGAACTCCCCTGGCAGGACGACCGGAAGCTGCTCGGCGCGGACCGGCTGCACCCCAGCGCGCTCGGCCACCACCTGATCGCCCGCGGGTTCCACGCCCGACTGGCCGCCGCCGGGCACCCGGTCGGCCCGGCCCCCGCCGCCGTACCGGGCACCCCGCCACCCGGCCTCGCCGCCGACCTGCGCTGGCTGGCCACCCAGGGCACCCGCTGGGTCGCCGCCCGGTCCACCGATCTGCTGCCGGGGCTGCTGGCGCTCGCCGCCACCGAGTGCCGCCACCGGCTGCGCGGCACCGGCCACCGCCTGGACGCCAACGCCGAACGGGCCACCACCGAGGCGCTGGCCCGCCTGCCCGTACCGCTGGTGCCCGCTCCCCGGCCGTGGGACGGATCCGGCCGCGACCAGCCCGCGCCGCGCGGCTACTGGCTCGGGCGGAGCCGGAACGGTCCGGCCGCGCCGGGGCCGAACAGCACCGGGTAGCCGTCGACGACCGTGATCCACACCGGCTGGTAGGAGTACTGCGCGAGGAAGGTGGCCACCTTCAGCAGTAGCCCGCGCCGGTCCTCGTCGGTGTCCGGGACGTCCTCCAGCATGATCGTCGCCGTCGGCTCGGTGCCCCGCGACATCGATTCCGCCCGGACCCAGTCGCTGCCGAGCAGCACCTCCACGTGCACATGTCCCATGCCGCCCATGGTGCCGTGCGCGGCGGCCACCCGCACGATCCCGCGCCGTCCACGGCGTGGTCACGGGCCCGGGGATCAGCGGGGACGCTGCTGCTCGACGTGGGAGAGCATCTGCTTCAGCAGCCCGTTGAGGGTGTCCCGGTCGGCCTCGCCGAGCGGCTCGACCATGGCCGCCTCGGCGGCGCCCTGAATCTCCATGGCGGCGAGCCAGCGGGCCCGGCCGAGGTCGGTGAGCTCGACATCGACCCGGCGGCGGTCCGCCGCCCCGCGCAGCCGGCGCACCAGTCCGGCGCCCTCCAGGGTGTCCAGCCGGCCGGTCATGCCCGCCGGGGAGATCAGCAGCTCGGCCGCCAGCTCGGAGGGGGTGGCCCGCCACGGCTCACCGCGGGAGGCGAGCCGGTGCAACGTGTCGAACTCGAACACCTGCAGCCCGACCTCGGCCAGCGCGAGGTGCTTCGCCTGCTTGACGTGCCGGGTGAGCAGCTGGATCCGCGTGATGATCCCCTCCACCCGGTCGTCGAACGGCGCCTTGTGACGCCAGCGGGCGAGATGACGGTCGACCGAGTCCTCCATCCCGCCATTGTGCTACGCCGTCGAGTATTTAGTTGACGAAAGATCGGGCAGCGAAATAATCTCCGGCCTCATGATCCCCTCACCCCGGCGGTCCCCCGCACCCCTGCTGCGCCCGTCCCCCGTCCTGCGCCTGCTGGTCGGCCGTTCGCTGGCCGCGCTCGCCACCGCCCTCATCCCCACCACCCTGACCCTGGCCGTCATCCGCTCCGGCTCGGCCGGGGACCTCGGCCTGGTCCTCTCCAGCGAGCTGGTGCCGATGCTCCTGCTGCTGCCGGTGGCCGGGGTCGCCGCGGACCGCCTCGTCCCGCACCGACTGCTCCTGACGGCGGACCTGGTCCGGGCGGCCGGACAGCTCGGAATCGCCGCGGAGTTGCTGTTCGGCCCGGGCCGGATCGCCGTCCTCGCGGCCCTCGCCGCCGTCACCGGCACGGCCGTCGCCTTCGGCGCCCCGGCCGTCCGCACCCTCGTCGCGGCCACCGTCCCCGGGGACCAGCGCCTGCAACTCAACTCCCGGATCGGCGTGGCCCAGGGGCTCGCCCAGATCGCCGGCCCGGCCGCCGCCGGAGGCCTGATGCTCGCGGTCGGCGCCGGCTGGTCCTCCCTGCTGACCGCCGTCCTCTACGCCGTCGCGGCCGCCAGCCTGATCGGTCTGCGGCCGAACCGGGACACCGCGCCGGCCACCGGCGACCGCGCCACCTTCACCACGGAACTCCGCGCGGGCTGGGCGGAGACCCGCCGGCACCCCTGGTTCCTCGCCAACGTCCTCGGCCACGGCGTCTGGCACCTGGGCGCGGGTGTCCTCCTCACCCTCGGACCGCTGATCGCCCACGACCGGCTGGGCGGCGACGGCGCCTGGGTGGTGATCGCCCAGGTCGGCAGCATCGGCCTGGTGGCCGGCCTCTGGGCCGCGGGACGACTGCCGATCCGCCGCCCGCTGGTCGGCGTCGCCGTCGGCGCCGCGGCGTACGGACTGCCGCTGGCCGCCCTCGGGTTCACCCTGCCGACGGCGGTGGTGACGGCGGCCTACTGCCTGGGGATGATCGGGCTCGGCGTCCTCAGCCCGCTCTGGGAGACCACGCTGCAGAACCGCATCCCGCACGAGGCACTCGGCCGGGTCGGCGCGTTCGACTCCCTGATCTCCTTCGCCAGCCGCCCCCTGGGGCTCGCGGTGGCCGCCCCCATCGCCTCGATCGTCGGCACGGCGGCCCCCCTGCTCGTCATGGCCGCAGCGGTGACGGCGGCCAACCTCGCCATCCTCCTCCTCCCCGACGTCCGCACCCCCACCCCCACCGAACCCACCCCGACCCCTGCCACCACCCCCGCCTGACCACCCACTACCGGGGCGCGTGGGGGCACCACCCCAGGGGCGCGTGGGGGCACCTCCCAGCCGGCAAGGCGGGGGGAGAACTGCGCGAAACGGAGGGCACAGCGCCGTACTCGCCCTCACCACGAGTCACCTGCACTGCCGCGGCCGAATGCAGGCGGCCTCCCGGACTCGCGCAGTTCCCCGCGCCCCTCAATTCAGCCTTCCCGACTACAACAGCCGTCAGGTGGCTTCCCACAGGCCCGCGAAGAGGTCGTCCAAGCGGTCGTCGCCGACCGGGGGTTCGGGGAGGGGGTGGGTGGCGGCGGTGCGGAAGCCGTCCAGGAGGAGGGCGAGGTAGCGGCGCCACAGGCCCGGGCGGAGGTCGGATGCGGCGGGGACGGCCCGGCAGAGCGGTCCCAGCATGAACAGCAGGTCCATCGCGCCCACGTCCCGCCGCATCGCCCCCTGCTCCTGCGCCCGCTCCACCAGCACCCCCACCGTCTCCGCGTTCCGCCGGCTCATCTCGGCGAGCGCCGGCACGGTCGGGATGGCCATCGTCACCAGGTCGTTGAACCCCCGGTTGCTCTCGACGAGTTCGAAGATCCGCCGGAAGTACCGCTCGATCGCCGCCCAGGCGTCCGCCTCCGACTCCGCCAGCGCCTCCTGCCCCGCCTCCACGAGTACCTGGCCGGCCGCCGCGAACACCTCGCCGACGAGGTCCTCGCGGGTCGGGAAGTGGCGGTACAGGGTGGCGTTGCCGACGCCCGCCGTGCGGGCGATGACGTCGAGCGGGGTGTCCAGGCCGTGTTCGGCGAAGAGTTCGGCGGCGGCCGCGATCAGGGCCTCGCGATTGCGCTGTGCGTCCCGCCGGAGGGGGGCCGGCCGTCGTGCACCGTCATCCATGGGCTCACCTTAACAACCCGGGAGCGACCCGAAACGGGGACTGATCCCCGCTACTGCTACGCTGCTGGCGGCGATCCGGGGACAACTCCCCGATTCTCCGTGACTCCACGGTTCACGCGCACACAGGGGAGTGCCATGACCCACCTTCAGGCGCCCGCAGGAGGGCGCACCGCGGCGGCCGGACGGGCGCGGCGCGCGGCGGACTGGGCGGACGGCCGGCTCGGCGTCTACAGCCTGGCCCAGGCGAACATCCGCAAGATCTTCCCGGACCACTGGTCCTTCATGCTGGGCGAGATCTGCCTCTACAGCTTCGTCGTGATCATCCTGACCGGCGTCTACCTGACGCTGTTCTTCACGCCGAGCATGGCCGAGACCGTCTACCACGGCAGCTACGGCCCGCTCCGGGGCGTGCGGATGTCGGAGGCGTACGCGTCGACCCTGGACATCAGCTTCGAGGTGCGCGGCGGACTGCTGATCCGTCAGATCCACCACTGGGCGGCGCTGGTGTTCGTCGCCGCGATGTTCGTGCACATGATGCGGGTGTTCTTCACCGGGGCGTTCCGCAAGCCGCGCGAGGTCAACTGGGTGTTCGGCTTCCTGCTGCTGTTCCTCGGCCTGCTGGACGGCTTCTTCGGCTACTCGCTGCCGGACGACCTGCTCTCCGGCACGGGCATCCGGTTCGTCGAGGGCGTGGTGCTGGCGCTGCCGCTGGTGGGCACGTACGTCCAGATGTTCCTGTTCGGCGGGGAGTTCCCGGGGACGGACATCGTGCCGCGGTTCTTCACCGTCCACGTGCTGCTGGTCCCGGGCGTCATGCTGGGGCTGCTGGTGGCGCACCTGATCCTGGTCTTCTACCACAAGCACACCCAGTGGGCCGGGCCCGGCCGGACCGAGCAGAACGTCGTCGGCATGCCGCTGATGCCGGTCTACCTGGCGAAGGCGGGCGGCTTCTTCTTCCTGGTCTTCGGCATCATCGCGGCCGTCTCCGCGATCGCCACGATCAACCCGATCTGGGCGTACGGCCCGTACCGTCCCGACCAGGTGTCCACCGACGCCCAGCCGGACTGGTACATGGGCTTCGCGGAGGGGCTGATCCGGGTGATGCCCGGGTGGGAGGTGGGCCTCTGGGGACACACGCTGAACCTGGGCATCCTGATCCCGTTCCTGGCGTTCCCCGCAGTGCTGGGCGCAATCGCCGCGTACCCGTTCCTGGAGGCGTGGATCACCCGCGACAGCCGGGAGCGGCACCTGCTGGACCGTCCGCGCAACGTGCCGGTCCGGACCGCGCTGGGCGCGGCGTGGATCAGCCTCTACCTGGTGCTGCTGGCCGGCGGCGGGAACGACCTGTTCGCCACCCACCTGCACCTGTCGCTCAACACCATCACCTACGCGGTGCGGGTCGGCGTGTTCACCGTGCCGGTCGCGGTCTTCGCGGTCACCAGGCGCTGGTGCCTGGGGCTGCAGCGGCGGGACCGGGAGAAGGTGCTGCACGGGCGGGAGTCGGGCGTCATCAGGCGGCTGCCGACCGGCGAGTTCGTCGAGGCCCACACCCCGCTCCCGCAGGCCGAGTTGCACGCCCTGACCGCCCACGAGCAGCACCGTCCGGCCGAACTCCCCTCCCCCGTCGACGGGAACGGCGTCGCCCGCCGGGCCGGTGCGGTGGAACGGTTCCGCGTGCGGCTCTCCGCGGCCTGGTTCGGCCCGTCCGGCCAGATCGCCAAGCCCACCGCCGGGGAGTACCGGGAGGCGGTCGCCCACGGCGGGCTCCCCGACGGCCGGCTGCGCCTCGTCCCCGCCCCGGCCGAGCGGCGCGAGGCGGCGGAAGAGGCGCACCGGGCCCCCGCCGACGGGCCGCGCCGGTGACCGGCCGGACCCGGGCGGCGGACGAACTCGCCGACACCCGTTACCTGTTGCTGACCACCTTCGAGGAGGACGGCACCCCGGCGGCTACCGCCACCTGGGTGGTTCCGGACGGCCCGGCCGCCCTGGGCGTCTGGGCGCCGGCCGACTCGGCGGCGGTGCGCCGGGTCCGGGCCCGGCCCGGGGTGCTGGTCTCCCGCTGCGACGCGTACGGCCGGGCGGTGGGCGGCCGGCTGCCGGCCCGGGCGGCGGTCTGCGACCCGCAGGACACCGCCCGGTACCGCACCGAACTGATCCACAAGTACGGGCTGACCGCGCTGCTCACCCTCGCCCGCAGCCGCATCCGGCTCGGCCTGGACGGCACCGTCGGCATCCGCATCACCCTGGCCGCCCCGGACCGCCTCCGGTTCGGCCGCAGCTGGCAGCCCTCGCCCTGGTACAGCCCCAACTGACGTCCACCTGCCCGGACTTGGCCGAAAACAGCGCCAGAGGGGCGCCCCGGTCGGCCCGGAACGCGCAGGCGCGCGCTCCGGGCCGACGGAGTCCCTACGGGTGCACGCTCCGCAGTAGGTCGGCGATCTGACGCTCGTCCAGCAGCGGGCGGGTGTCGCGGGCGATCCTCTCGACGGTGGCCAGGTGCCGCTCCAGCGCCTCCTGGTCGCCGCGGGCGGCGGCCAGCCGGGCGGCGACCCGCGGGGCGATCCGGTGCCCGGGGTACACCTCGAACACCTCGTCCAGGGCGGCGCCGCACTCGTCGAGCCGGCCCAGGTCCAGCAGGGTCTCGGCGATCTCCACCCGGGGGTCCAGCGGGCCGTCGCGGAACGGGCCGGGGTTGCGCCCGCCGGCGTCCTGGAACACCGTGAGCGCCTCCCGCAGCACCTTCAGGGCCTCCTCGTCGCGGCCCTGCCGGCGCAGCGCGAGGCCCAGCCAGTACGGGGCGCGGCGCTCCTTGCCGTCCGCGGCGGCCAGCCGCAGCAGCGGCTCCGCCTCGGCGCCGCGCTCCTGGTTGACCAGGGCGCGGCCGGCCAGGAAGGCGGGCACCGCCTCGCCCGCCTCGCCGGCGACGGCCCACAGCCGGGCGGCCTCCTGCCGGTCGCCGTACTCGTCGGACTTGTTCCCGCACCACCAGGCGGCCTTGGCCACGCCGCGGGCGGCGGCCCGGCGCAGCCAGAACTCGCCGTTCACCCGGTCGTCCAGGCGGAGGTGGAGCTGCCCGAGCTCCTCCATCGCCGCGGGGTCGCCAGCCTCGGCGGCGGGGCGGTACAGGGCGAGCAGGAACTCGGGTGCGGCGTTGGCGCGTTCGTGCAGCATCCGGCCGAGCGCGAGGCCCGCCCCGGGGTCGCCGGCCTCGAAGGCCCGGCGGTACCAGCGGACGGCCTCCGGCTGGTCGCGCCGGCGGTCCAGCAGCCGGGCCAGATCGAGGGCGGCCTGCCGGTCCCCCGTCTCGGCGGCGGCCCGCAGCTCGGGCAGACGGGCCTCCTCGGCGGGGTCCAGCAGGTGGTCGGGCTCGCGGCGGTGCCGCTCGACCGCGGCCAGCCGCTGGGCGAAGTCCTCGTCCTCGGGGCGGCGGCCGAACCACGCGGCGGCCTCGTCCAGGCGGCGCTGGCGGACCAGCAGCTGTCCGAGGTTCCAGCAGGCGTCCTCCCAGTCCCGCTCGGCGGCCGCCCGGTACCAGTGCTCGGCCTCCTCCAGCCGGCCCCGGTAGTCGTGGAGCAGGCCGAGCCGGTACGCCGCCTCGGTGTCACCGGTCGCGAACGCCTCGGCGAGCGCCTCCTCCGCCTCCTCGATCCGGCCCGCCCGGTAGAGCACCCACGCGTACGCGCAGGCGGCGCCGGTGACCCCCAGCCCGGCGGCCCGGCGGTAGTACGGCGCGGCCAGGTCGATCAGCGCGGGGTACCGGGCGTACGTCTCCCGGTCGGGGAACTCGGCGAGCACGTCCTCCCGCTCGGGGAACTCCTCGCGGAGCTCCTCCGGGTCCTCCTCGAACGTCATCTCGACCCGCTCGTCGAAGGACCACGCGTAGGCGATCCGCTCCAGCGCGCCGGTGGCGACGTGGTCACCGGCCGACTCGGCGCGGCGCAGCCGCTCCTCCGCCGCCTCGCGGTCGCCGTCCACCGTCAGGCGGAAGGTGGCGCCGTTGGTCATGCAGGCGAGGCTGCCGAGTTCGGCGCCGCGGTCGTACCACTCCAGGGCGCCGGCCACGTCGCCGGCGGCGCGGAGCAGTTCGGCGAGGCCGAAGGCGTTGTCGCCGTCGCGGGAGGCGGCGGTCCGGTACCAGCGCTCGGCGCTCTCGCGGTCGCCGCGGTCCTTCGCCAGGATCGCCCGCTTGCGGGCCGACAGCGCGTCACCGGCCAGTGCGGCCTGCTCCAGCCACGGCACCGCCTCGTCGAACAGCCCCATCGCGACCAGCACCTCGCCCAGGGCGGCGGCCGCCCCCGGCTCCTGCACCTCCGCCGCGGCGGTCAGCGCCTCCCGCGCCTCCTCGTACCGCCGCTCCCCCTGCCACCGCCGGCCCTCGGCCAGCAGCTCCGCACCCGTCCCCGTGATCTCACTCATGCCGCCCGACCCTAACCCACCCGCCCCGACGCAATCGTGCACACCGGGGCCGCGTGGGGGCACCTCCCAAGTGGTGCCCCCGAACGGTCCGGCAGGCTCAGAGCAGCGCCGCCACCATCTCCGCGAACTCCGCCGGGGCGACCACGCGGATCCCCAGCTCCTCCGCCTTGGCCCGCTTGGAGCCGGCCTTCTCACCGGCCACCAGCAGGGTGGTCCGCTTGGAGACGGAGGACGAGGCCTTGCCGCCCGCCCGCTCGATGAGTTCGTTCATCTCGGTGCGGGAGAGTTCGGCGAGCGGGCCGGTCATGGTGCCGGTCACCACGACGGCGTGGCCGTCCAGCGGGCCGGCCTCAGCCTCGGCACCGGCGTCGTCGCCGGTCTCCGGCAGCGGTTCGCCGACGCCGATCCCGAGCGCTGCGAGCTTGTCCAGCACCGGTGCCAGTTCGGCCAGTTCGGCGACGACCACGGTGGCCTTCTCCGGTCCGATGCCCTCGACCTCGGCGAGCCCCTCCAGCCCGGCGGCGCGGATCGCGGCCATGGTGCCGAAGTGGGCGGCGATCCGGCGGGACATGGAGCGGCCGGTGCCGCGGACGCCGAGCGCGCAGAACACCCTGCCCAGCGGCTGGCTGCGGGCGGTCTCGATGGCGGCGAGCAGGTTGTCGGCGCTGGTCGCGCCCATCCGCTCCAGGCCGAGGAGCTGCTCGCGGGTGAGGGTGAACAGGTCGGCGACGTCGGCCACCAGGCCGGAGTCGACGAGCTGGACGGCGCGGGTGCCGCCGAGGCCCTCGATGTCGAGCTGGTCGCGGCCGGCGGCGTAGCGGATCGAGGCGACGGCCTGGCAGGCGCGGCCCCGGACGCAGCGCCAGCGCTGCTGGGAGGTGTCGATGGCGTCGCCGCAGCGCGGGCAGACGGACGGGAACTCGATCGGCTGCTCGGCGCCGGTGCGCTGGTCGACCAGGGGCGCCTCGACCCGCGGGATGACGTCGCCGGCGCGGTGGACGAAGACCTGGTCGCCGATCAGCAGGCCTCGGCGGGTGATGTCGGCGGGGTTGTGCAGGGTGGCGTAGGTGACGGTGACACCGTCGACCACCACGGGCTCCAGGACGGCGCGGGGGGCGATGACGCCGGTCCGGCCGACGTTCCACTCGACGCCGAGCAGGCGGGTGACCTTGTGGACGGCGGGCAGCTTGTACGCGACGGCCCAGCGGGGGGCGCGCGAGCCGGAGCCGGCCTGCTCCTGGTCGGCGGCGGCGTCGGCCTTGACCACGATGCCGTCGATGCCGAAGGGCAGGGCGGCGCGCAGGGCGGCGATCTCGGCGACCCGCTCCCCGATCTCCTCGACGCTCGCGCAGCGCCGGGGCTGGGCGGCGGTGCTGGCGGCGGTGTTGGCGCCGAGCCCGGCGAGGCGGGCGAGCAGCTCGCTGTGGGCGAGGTCGCCGAGGCCGAGGGCCGCGTAGGCGAAGAAGGTGAGCTCGATCCGGTACGGCCGGTCCTTGGCGCGGAGGGTGCCGGCGGCGCCGTTGCGCGGGTTGGCGAAGGGGGTGGCGCCGTGGGCGGTGCGGACGGCGTTGGCCTGCTCGAACTGGTCCTGGGTGAGCAGCACTTCGCCGCGAAGCTCGACGTCGATCGGCTCGGCGAGCTCGGCGGGCAGGCCGAGGACGGTGCCGGCGGCGTGCGAGATGTCCTCGCCGGCGAGGCCGTCGCCGCGGGTGATCAGCTGGGTGAGACGGCCGGCGCGGTACCGGGCGGCGACGGCCAGGCCGTCCAGCTTGGGCTCGACGCACCAGCCGGCGACCGGGCGGCCGAGCCGGCGCTCCAGGCCGGCGGCCCAGGAGGCGAGCTCCTCCTCGTTGAAGACGTTGTCGAGGCTGAGCATCGGCACCGAGTGCGGGACGTCGCCGACGGCGGCGCCGCCGGAGACCTTGCCGGTCGGCGACTGCGACAGCGCCTCGCCGGGGTGGGCGGTCTCGTACGCCTCGATGGCGCGCAGCAGGGCGTCGTACTCGTCGTCGCCGAGCGGGGTCGAGCCGTCGGTGTAGTAGGCCGCGGCCGCCTCGACGGCGGTGGTGACGGCATCGGCGTAGTCAGCGGGAGAGGCCAGAACGGCTGCGTCCTTCATGCCGAACATCATCTCGAACAGCACTGACAGTGCGGCTCGCGCCCGACTCGCTCCTCCGGGAATCACCGTGCGCGCCGGCCTCTACGGCTGGGCCTCCGGCGGGGTCCACCAGGTCCGGTCGCAGGTGCCGTCCTCCCGAACCGTCGTGCCCGTACGATCACTTCCGGGTGCGGCGGCAGGGGCCGTAGCCGGCGCGCGGCCGAGCGACTGAGCGGCCTTGCGGCCGTCAGCCGGGTGCCTCCGATCGGGAGCAGGGAGCCGTCGACATGCAGGTGGGATTCATCGGACTCGGCGGCATGGGCCGCGTGATGGCGCGGCGGCTGCTCGCGGCCGGGCACGAGGTGACGGTGTGGAACCGTTCGCCCGGGCCGGTCGACGAGCTGGCCGCCGAGGGCGCCCGGCCGGCCGGGCGGCTGGCCGAGGCGCTGGAGGCGGAGGTGGCCGTCTCCATGCTCGCCGACGACGCGGTGGTGGAATCCCTGCTGCTGGACGGGGAGTTGCTGGCGTCGGCGGCGGTGGCCGTCCACGTCAACATGGCCACGGTCTCGCCGGCCCTGGCCCGCCGCGCCGCCGAGCTGCACGCCGCACACGGGATCGGCTACGTCGCCGCGCCGGTCCTCGGCCGGACCGACGTGGCCGCCGCGGGCAACCTCAACATCCTGGCGGCCGGGGAGGGTTCGTACCTGGACCGGGTGGCCCCGCTGTTCGAGGCGATGGGCCGCCGGACCTGGCGGCTGGGCGAGCAGCCGCACCTGGCCAACCTGGCCAAGGTGTGCGCCAACCTCACGCTGGTGTCGGCGGTCGAGGCGGTGGCCGAGGCCTCGGCGCTGGCGGAGGCCGGCGGGCTCCCGGCCGGCGACCTGCTGGAGGTGCTCACCGGCACCGTCTTCCCCGGCCCGGTCTACTCCGGTTACGGCGCGATGATCGCCGAGGACCGGTACGAGCCGGCGGCGTTCCGGCTGGCGCTCGGGCTCAAGGACGTGGATCTCGCCCTGGCGGCCGGCCGGGACGGCGAGGTGCGGCTCCCGCTGGCCGCGCTGCTGCGGGACGCCCTGGCGGAGTCGGTGGCCGACGGCGCCGGCGACCTCGACCTGGCGGCGCTCGGCCGGACCGCCCGCCGCCGTACCGGGAAGGGCTGACGGACCGCGGGGAGACCCCTTTTTCGTCGTATTGACGAGAACGCGCGAGCCGCGTTATCGTCACACCGACGAGAAAGGGGTCTCCACCATGGCCGACATCACCCGCCGCTTCGGTTTCCGCCACCTGCGCGCCGCGCCCACCTCCCACGTCCGCCACCTGCGCCGCGGCGAGGTGGCCCACGACGGCACCGGGCTCGCCTTCTGGTTCCGCCCGCTGGCCGCCGCGATATCCGAGATCCCGGCGGACGACCGGGAGTTGGCCATGCTCTTCCACGCCCGCACCGCCGACTTCCAGGACCTCGCCGTCCAGGCCACGGTCACGTACCGGATCTCCGACCCGGCCGTCACCGCCGCCCGCGTGGACTTCGGCATCGACCCGGACACCGGCGCCTGGCGCGCCGAACCGCTGGAGCAGCTCGGCACCCTGCTCACCGAGACCGCCCAGCAGCACGCCCTGGAACTGATCGCCCGGACCCCGCTGGCCACCGCCCTCGCCGAGGGCATCACCGCCGTCCGCGACACCGTCTCCGCGGGTCTCACCGCCGACCCCCGGCTCGCCGAGATCGGCCTCACCGTGATCGCCGTCCGGGTCACCGCGCTGCGCCCGGAGGCCGAGATGGAGCGCGCCCTGCGCACCCCGGCCCGGGAGCTGGTCCAGCAGGAGGCCGACCGCGCCACCTACGAGCGGCGGGCCGTCGCGGTCGAGCGCGAGCGCGCCATCGCCGAGAACGAACTCGCCAGCCAGATCGAACTCGCCCGACGCGAGGAGGAGTTGGTCGCCCAGAAGGGTGCCAACGCCCGCCTCGACGCCGAGCACAAGGCTGCCGCCGACGCGGTGCGCGCCGAGGCCGAGGCCGCCCGCCGCACCCGGCTGGCCGGCGCCGAGGCCGAGTCCGCCCGGATCCTAGCCCAGGCCCAGGCCGCCTCCGACCGCGAACTCGGCGCCGCGAAGGCCGCCGCCGAGGAGGCCTGGCTGGCCGCCCACCAGCAGGCCGGCCCCGAGGTCCTCCAGGCCCTGGCCCTGATCCGGCTGGCCGAGCACCTGCCGAAGATCGACAGCGTCACCCTCACCCCGGACGTCCTCACCGGCCTGCTCGGCCGCCTCGGCGCCGGCGGCGGTGACCGGCGGTGAGCCTCGCCCCCCGGGTGGTCCTGGTCCACCGCCGCACCGAGTACGAGGAGTTGCTCGCCCACCACGGCTCCCGGGGCCAGGCGGCGTTCTTCCTCGGCTCGCGCGGCCGCTCGCTGGACGAGGTCGAAGGCCGGCACCACCGCACCCTCGCCGCCCTCGCCGAGGTCGCGGCCGCCGTCCCGCTGGACTGGCGGCGCACCCGGGTCGAACGCGCGGACCTGGACCGCTTCCTGTTCTCCCCCGAGGACCTGGTCGTGGTGGTCGGCCAGGACGGGCTGGTGGCCAACACCGCCAAGTACCTGGCCGGGCAGCCGGTGATCGGCGTGGACACCGACCCCGGCCGCAACCCGGGCGTCCTGGTCCGGCACCGCAGCGAGGACGCCGCCGGGCTGCTGCGCGCGGCGGCCCTCGGCGGGTCCCGGCTGGAGGAGCGGACCATGGTCGAGGCGGTCGCCGACGACACCCAGCGACTGCTCGCGCTCAACGAGATCTACCTGGGGCAGAGCGGCCACCAGACCGCCCGCTACCGGATCTCGGCCGGCCGCGGCGGGGAGGAGGCCCAGGCCTCCTCCGGCGTCCTGGTCGGCACCGGCACCGGCGCCACCGGCTGGTGCCGCTCCACCTGGCTCGAACGGCGCAGCACCCTCGACCTGCCCGCCCCGACCGCCGCCCAGGTCGCCTGGTTCGTCCGCGAGGCGTGGCCCTCGCCGGTCACCGGCACCGAACGGGTCCAGGGCCTGCTCGGTGCGGTCGAACGGCTCACCGTCACCGTGGAGTCGGACCGGCTGGTGGCCTTCGGCGACGGGGTGGAGTCCGATGCCCTGCACCTCGCCTGGGGCCAGACGGTCCAGCTCGGCGTCGCCGCCGAACGGCTGCGCCTGCTCACCTGACCGGCCCCGGAGCACCCCGTGACGCCCCGTGACGGGGCCCGGCCGCCCCCGGTCGCGGTTCGCGCCGCGGGCCTATCCTGAAGACGGGGCGGGAGGAGGAGGCTGGCCATGGGCCGTAAGCGATTCGCACTGACCTTCCCGGGCGACCCCGGTGCCCACGCCGCGCAGGACGTGGTCGTGGTGGAGCCCACCGGGGACACCGGCCCGGGCGGCCATCCGGTCTACGCGGACGCCTCCGGCATCGTCCGGGCCGAGATCAGCGACCGCGGCGAGGTCCGCATGCTCGCCACCGGCGGCCACCAGACCCCCCGCACCCCCCTGATCGCCGAACCCCTGCCGTAAGGCGGCCCCTCACTCCACCCGCACCGCGATCAGACACGTGTCGTCGTCCGTGTCCGCCGGCGACCCCACCAACAGCCGGTCCAGGAACGCCTTCAGGTCCGGCCCCGGTGCCCCCGCCACCCGCAGCAGCGCCTCCAGGGAGTCGTCCAGCCCGCTGTCCCGCCGCTCGATCAGCCCGTCGGTGTAGAGCAGCAGCACGTCCCCCTCCCGCAGCGTGAGCACGACCTCCTCGTAGACGGCGTCGTCCTGCGCCCCGAGCAGGATCCCGTGCGGCAGTGGCAGCGGTTCGGCCCGCCCGTCCCGCAGCAGGACCGGCGGCAGGTGCCCGGCCCGGGCCCAGCGCAACTCCCGCCGGGTGGGGTCGTAGCGGGCGCAGACGGCGGTGGCGGTGGTGGGGTCGGGCAGCTGGGCGGTGACCGCGTTGAGCCAGCCGAGCAGCCGGCCGGGTCCCGCGCCGGTCGTGGCGAGCCCGCGCAGGGCGTTGCGCAGCGCGACCATGCCGGTGGCCGCCTCCACCCCGTGGCCGGCCATGTCACCGACGGTGAGCACGGCCTGCCCGTCGGGCAGGACGAAGACGTCGTACCAGTCGCCGCCGACCCGTTCGCGCTCGGCGGCCGGGCGGTAGCGGACGGCGGCGGTCAGGCCGGCCGCGGTGAGCGGCGGGGGTGCCGGGGGCAGGATGGCCCGCTGGAGGCGGAGGGCGAGGCGGTGGCGGTCGGCGGTCTCCTGTTCGCTGTCGATCAGCCGTTCGCGGGTGGCGGCGAGGGCGATCTCGGTCCAGTGCTGGGAGGAGACGTCCTGGTACGCGCCGCGGACGGCGACCAGCAGGCCGGACCGGTCGAGGACGGGTTCGGCGGCGGCCAGGGTGTAGCGGGTCGGGCCGTCGGGCCTGAGCAGCCGGAACACCGCCGAGGCGGGTCGGCGGCCGCGCAGCACGGTCCGGACGAGCCGGCGGACGACCGCGCGGTCGTCGGGGTGGGCGTGGGCGGCGAGGGCGACGAAGGGGGTGGGGTCGGCGTCGGGGCGCAGGCCGTGCAGCTCGCGCAGGCTGCGGCTCCAGAGGATGGCGCCGGTGCGCAGGTCCTCCTCGAAGCCGCCGACCCCGGCGAGCCGTTGGGCGGCCTCCAGCAGGGCGGCCTGCCGGGTCTCGGCGCCCTCGGGGCGCCAGCTGAGGAGCAGCAGCGGGCCGATGCGGGCGGCGCCGATCCGGACCTCGGTGGGCTGTTCCTCCGGGTGGAGGACCAGCCGCAGGGTGGCCTCGCCGGCCGGCACCCGGCCGCCGGCCTGGACCTCCAGCAGCAGGCCGAGCAGGCCGCCCGCGCAGGCAGCGGGGTAGCTCTCCACCAGGGTGGTGCCCTCCAGGACGTGCGGGGGCCGCTCGGCCGGGTCGGTGAACCGGGCGCCGGCGCGGAGGATCCGGAAGTCCACCGGCTCCCCGCCGCGGCGGTCGAGCACCGGTTCGAGGAGCAGGGCGGGGTCGAGAAGCGCGTCCAGCAGCGCCGCGGCCGCCTCTTCCTCGGGCCGCTCACCGGGCTCCGCACCGAACCGGCCGGCCGGCGTGTCCAGGGTCAGGGCGCAGACCTCGGCCAGGCCGCGGAGTTGGCGCCTGAGCCGGTCCGGGGGGACGGCGGGCGGCTCGGGCCAGCCCAGTTCGAGGACGCCGAGCAGCCGGCCGGACCGGCGGGCGGGCAGGGCGGCCCGGTGGCCGGCGGACCGGATGGCGACGCTCGGCCTGAGCCGGGGGGTCGGTCCCGGCCAGAGTTCGTCGCCGGTCCGGGCGGCCAGCTGGGCGGGGGTGTCCACGCCCGGGGGTACCCGGCGCCAGGCGGCGGCCTCCCCGGCGGGCACGCCCGCGTGGCCGGCGAGCTGCAGCACACCACCCGGCCGGACCTCCCAGATCGCCACCACCGTCACTCCGAGGGCCGCACCCGTCTGGTCCAGGACCGCCCGGGCGGTGGCCCCGACGGCCGGGTCCGTGGGCCCGGCCTGACCACCGCCGCCGGCCCGGTACGCCTCCGCCGGGTCGGCCGGCTCCCCGGTCGGCGAGCCCGGCTCGGCCTCCTGCGGCGGGGCGACCGCGTCCCCGACCACGTCGGCGGCGATCTCCCCCAGCGGAACGCCCGACTCCCGTGCGAGGCGCGCCAGTTGGTCGAGCGCGTCGGCCGGGCTGCAGGCCAGCCGCTCGGCGAGCATCCCGGTGGCGAGGTCCACCACCACCCGGCCGCCGAGCCGGG
Source organism: Kitasatospora sp. HUAS MG31 (assembly GCF_040571325.1). Lineage (GTDB taxonomy): Bacteria > Actinomycetota > Actinomycetes > Streptomycetales > Streptomycetaceae > Kitasatospora > Kitasatospora camelliae. The sequence goes on from NZ_CP159872.1 coordinate 1,479,746, forward strand.
CCCTGAGCTCCTCGACCTCGCGGCGCAGCCGTTCGACCGCGGCCAGCTCACCGGGGGACGGCTGCCCGTCCGTACCGTGTCCCCGGGCCCGGCCCGCGGTGCCGCCCGCGGCTCGGGCCGGTCCGGCCGCACCCGACGGGCCCTCGGCCACGGCGGCTCACCCGTCCAGCCAGTGGCGGATCCGGCTCAGCAGGTGGCGGGCGTCCACCGGTTTGGTGACGTAGTCGTTGGCGCCGGCCGCGAGGGTGCGGTCCCGGTCCCCGGGCATCGCCTTCGCGGTCACCGCGATGATCGGGATGGCGGCGAAGTCGGCCATCTCGCGGATCGCGGCGGTGGCGGCGTAGCCGTCCAGTTCCGGCATCATGATGTCCATCAGGATGACGGCCACCTCGGGGTGGGCGTGCAGGGTCTCCAGCCCGACCCGGCCGTTCTCCGCGTGCAGGACCTTCGCCCCGTACTGCTCCAGCACGCCGGTGACCGCGAAGACGTTGCGCAGGTCGTCGTCGATCACCAGCACGGTACGCCCGGCCAGCGGCTCGGCGGCGTGTTCGGCCTCGCCCTCGCCCTGGGCCTCGGCCGCTCCCCCCGCCGTCCGGCCGGCGGCCTCCTGTGGCTCGCCGGCCGGCCGCGCCCCATGGACCGGCCCGGACCCCGGACGGGCGTCCGCCCCGGCCGGTCCCGGCGGGCGGGGCCGGACGCCGACCGGCAGGTGCAGGGTGAAGGTGCTGCCCTCGCCGAGGACGCTCTCCGTGGTGATCGTGCCGCCCAGCAGGTGGGCGAGTTCGCGGCTGATCGACAGGCCCAGCCCGGTGCCGCCGTACCGCCGGCTGGTGGTGCCGTCGGCCTGCTGGAAGGCGCCGAAGATGGCCTCCAGGTGGTCCTCGGCGATGCCGATGCCGGTGTCCCGGACGAGGAAGGCGAGGTAGGCCACCGACTCGTCCTGTCCGGCGAGTTCGGCGGGCAGGTCCTCGGCGGCCTCCGGTCCGATCACCAGCTCCACCCCGCCACGGTCGGTGAACTTCACGGCGTTGGACAGCAGGTTGCGCAGGATCTGCCGCAACCGGCCCTGGTCGGTGAGCAGTTCGGTGGGCAGGTCGGCCGCGGTGGCGACCCGGAAGTCCAGGTTCTTCTGCCCGGCCAGCGGGCGGAAGGTGGTCTCCACGTAGTCCAGCAGCTCGCGCAGCGGGAAGCGTTCGACGCTGACGTCCATCTTCCCGGCCTCGACTTTGGACAGGTCCAGGATGTCGTTGATCAGCTGCAGCAGGTCCGATCCGGCCGAGTGGATCACCTCGGCGTACTCGACCTGCTTGGCCGTCAGGTTGCCGGCCGGGTTCTGGGCGAGCAGCTGGGCGAGGATCAGCAGGCTGTTGAGCGGGGTGCGCAGCTCGTGGCTCATGTTGGCCAGGAACTCCGACTTGTACATCGAGGTGCGGGTCAACTGCTGGGCTCGGGCTTCGAGTTCGCGCCGGGCCTGGTCGATCTCCAGGTTCTTGGCCTCGATGTCGCGGTTCTGGGCGGCCAGCAGGGAGGCCTTCTCCTCCAGTTCGGCGTTGGAGCGGCGCAGCTCCTCCTGTCCGGTCTGCAACTCCACGGAGCGGGCCTGGAGTTCGGCGGTGAGCCGCTGCGACTCCTCCAGCAGGACGTCGGTGCGGGCGTTGGCCAGCAGGGTGGAGAGGTTGGTGCCGACCGCCTCGGTGAACTGAGCGAGCAGGCCGTGGTGCGCCTGGGTGAAGGGGCGCAGAGCGGCGAGTTCGACCACGCCGAGCAGTTGGTCCTCCACCACGATGGGCAGCACCCGCAGCTCCCGCGGCGAGGCGGCGCCCAGGCTGGAGGAGATGACGGCGTAGCCCGGCGGCAGGTCGGTGACGGAGATGGCCCGGCGGCTGCGGGCGGCCTGGCCGACCAGGGTCTCGCCGAGCCGGATCCGTGCGGGTCCGGCGTCGGCGCCGCGTCCGTACGAGCTGATCAGGACGAGTTCGGTGCCGCGGGGCGTCTCCTCGGCGAGGTAGAAGGCGCCGTACTGGGCGGAGACCAGCGGGGTGAGCTCGTCCATGATGAGTTCGGCGACGGCGGCCAGTTCGCGGTGGCCCTGGATGAGTCCGGTGAGCCGGGCGAGGTTGGTCTTGAGCCAGTCCTGTTCCTGGTTCTCGCGGGTGGTCTGGCGCAGCGACTCCACCATGGAGTTGATGTTGTCCTTGAGGTCGGCGACCTCGCCGGAGGCGTCGACGGTGATGGAGCGGGTCAGGTCGCCCTCGGCGACCGCGCCGGTGACCTCGGCGATGGCACGGACCTGGCGGGTGAGGTTGCCGGCCAGTTCGTTGACGTTCTCGGTGAGCCGCTTCCAGGTGCCGGAGACGCCCTCCACCTCGGCCTGGCCGCCGAGCCGGCCCTCGCTGCCGACCTCGCGGGCCACCCGGGTGACCTCGGCGGCGAACGAGGAGAGCTGGTCGACCATGGTGTTGATGGTGGTCTTGAGTTCCAGGATCTCGCCGCGGGCGTCCACGTCGATCTTGCGGGTGAGGTCGCCCTGGGCGACGGAGGTGGTGACCTGGGCGATGTTGCGGACCTGGTTGGTGAGGTTGTTGGCCATCGAGTTGACGTTGTCGGTGAGGTCCTTCCAGGTGCCGGCCACGTTGGCGACCCGGGCCTGGCCGCCGAGGATGCCCTCGGTGCCGACCTCGCGGGCGACCCGGGTGACCTCGTCGGCGAAGGTCGAGAGGGTGTCCACCATGGTGTTGAGGGTGCCGGCCAGGGCGGCGACCTCGCCCTTGGCCTCGACGGTGATCTTCTGCGACAGGTCGCCGCGGGCCACCGCGGTGGCCACCTGGGAGATGCTGCGGACCTGCGCGGTGAGGTTGGAGGCCATCACGTTGACGTTCTCGGTGAGGTCCCTCCAGGTGCCGGAGACCCCGCGGACGGTGGCCTGACCGCCGAGGTCGCCCTCGGTGCCGACGGCCCGGGCGACCCGGGTGACCTCGTCGGCGAAGGCGGACAGCCGGTCGACCATGGTGTTGAGGGTCTCCTTGAGCACCAGGATCTCGCCGCGGGCGTCCACCCGGATCCGCTGGGTGAGGTCGCCCTTGGCCACCGCGGTGGCGACCTGGGCGATGCTGCGGACCTGCGCGGTGAGGTTGCCGGCCATGGAGTTCACCGAGTCGGTGAGGTCCCGCCAGGTGCCGGAGACGTCCCGGACGTCCGCCTGGCCGCCGAGCCGGCCCTCGGTGCCCACCTCCCGGGCCACCCGCGTCACCTCCCCGGCGAACGAGGAGAGCTGGTCGACCATGGTGTTGACGGTGTTCTTCAGGGCGAGGATCTCGCCGCGGGCGTCCACCTCGATCTTCTGGGTGAGGTCGCCCTTGGCCACCGCCGTGGTCACCTGGGCGATGTTGCGGACCTGCCCGGTGAGGTTGCCGGCCATCGCGTTGACCGACTCGGTGAGGTCCCGCCAGCTGCCGGAGACGTCCCGGACGTCCGCCTGGCCGCCGAGCCGGCCCTCGGTGCCCACCTCCCGGGCCACCCGGGTCACCTCGGAGGTGACCCGGGAGAGCTGGTCGGCCATGTCGTTGAAGACCGCCGCGATCTCGCCCAGCACGCCGGGCCGGCCGACCGGCAGCCGGGTGCCGAAGTCGCCGTCGCGGACCGCGGTGAGACCGCCGAGCAGCTGCCGGAGGGCCTCCTCCGGCAGCCGTTCGCGGTCGGGCTCTGCGCGCTCGTTCATCGGGGACCTCGCGCCTGGGTGTGGCCGGGACGGACGGGGTGCGGTGCCGTCGGCCCCGTCCGCGGCACCCCTCTCCACTGTCCCACCGCGGCCCGCGTCGCACACCGGGCGACGCGGGCCGCGGTGGCCGCGGGGGCGCTCAGCCGAACCGCTTGCGCCAGCGGCGGGCGCGTTCGTTGTGCCAGTCCACCGCCCGGTCCACCTGGTCGGCGGACAGGCCGCTGGCGTGGGCCAGGGCGTCGATGTTCAGCGGCTCGCCGTGCTGCTCCAGGGCCCGGCAGACCTTGCCGGCCCACTGCTCCTCGACCACGAACGGCCGGCGGCGGTACTGGTCGACCAGCTCGGCGAGGTGGTCGATGGAGCAGGCGGTGAGCACCCGCTTCCCGTCGAAGTCCGGGTCCCAGGCGTGCAGCGCCGACGAGTCGGGGACCAGGGCGAAGAGCTCCTCACCGGGGTCGATCAGCGATCCGCACTGGTCGCACAGCTCCGGGAGCTCCTCCTCGGCGGGCTCCCCTTCCGGGCCGCCCTCGAACGGGCCCTCCCCGGCACCCTCCCCGCCGTCGTCGTCGGGGAAGCCATCGGGGAAGCCGTCGGGGAACTCGTCACCCGGGAACGCGTCACGGTCCATGCCTCTCGCCTCATCCCGGCTGTCGGCCGTTCACCGTGCACCGCAGCCCGCGGGCCGCGGTCGGGTTCCCGACCGGGTCAGTCCTCGCCCAGAACGGCGTACAGCTCGGCGTCCGTCGGCTCGGTGCCTGCGGCGCCGGCCGGAGCGGACCGGTAGGTCTCGGGCCGGGATGCGGGAGCGGCGGCGCCGAGGCCGGCCGCGTACGGCCCGCCCGGTCTCGCCCACTCCTGCTCCCGGCCGCCGGGGCCGTTCCAGCCGCGCCGTTCGGTCGTCTCCATCATGCTCACCTCTCCTGGGATCGGCCCCCCGGCTCGGGAACGGGCGGCGGGCTCGATCGATGCCATCGCGCCCACGCCTTCCCGGTCGAAAACTATCAAAACCGCCCCGAAACGGACAGGGGCGAAGGGCCCGGTCAGGGCGGCGGGACCTCGATCTCCAGCCACACCGTCTTGCCCACGGCCCCCGGCTCGCTCCCCCAGCCGCGGGACAGCCGGTCGACCACCTTGAGGCCGTGGCCGCCCGGCACGGCCGGGTGCCCGCCGGGCCGGATCACCGGCGGGAAGGGGCTCTCGTCGGTGACCTCCACCCGCAGCAGGGCGCCGGTCCGGTGCAGCACGAGTTCGCGCGGACCGCCGGCGTGCAGGCAGGCGTTGGTGATCAGTTCGCTGACCATCAGCAGCACGTCCTCGGTGACCGCCAGCCGGTTCCCCGCGGCCGGCAGCCAGCCCCAGTCCTCCAGCGCCGTCCGGGTGAACTCCCGGGAGCGGCCGACCGATCCACGGATCTCGGTGAGGGCCAGCCGCCTGGTCTGGAGGGTTCCGTCCATCAGCCGGGATCCCCGGCCGCCAGGGCCTCGTCCGCGGTCGGGAACACCTCGAACACCTCGCCGGCTCCGGTGATCTCCAGCAGCCGGGAGACCATCGGCCCGGGCGCGGCGATGACGATCCGGCGGCCGCCCGACTCGGCGGTGAGGCGGGCGCGCAGCAGCAGGTTGAGTCCGGTGGAGTCGCAGAACTCGAGGGCGGCGCAGTCGATCACCACCTGCCGGACGTCGGCGCGCAGCGCGGCGTCCAGGGCCGAGCGCAGCGCGTCGGCGGTGTCGTGGTCGAGCTCGCCGGCCGGGCGCAGCACCACCGCCCGGTCGACCTGTTGCACCGAGACGTTGAGCTCACCGGTCTCACCCGCGGTGTCCATCGGTCACGCTCCTCCCGCCGCCGACGGGTCTCGTCCCACGATAGTCCGGCCGCACCACGGCCCGCCCCCGCACGCGCGGGCGGGCCACGGTGCGGGGGTCGTCGTGCGGGGGCGTCCGGGGGCCGCCGCTCAGTGCAGCCGCAGGCCCATCAGGCAGATGTCGTCCTGCGGGTTGGGCGCGCCCAGGCGGCGCAGCACGTGGTCGAGGCAGCCGGCGACGGAGCCGGCGGGGTGCTCGGCGACGGTCTCCACCAGGCGGTCCAGTTCCCGTCCGGGGTCGGTGCCGCGGCGCACCACCAGGCCGTCGGTGTAGAGCAGCAGGGTGTCCCGGGGGCCGAGGGGCAGCTCGGCGGTGCGGTAGCGGGCGGCGGGCGAGGCGCCGAGCACCAGGCCACTCGGGGAGTCGAGCAGCCGGGCCAGGCCGTCCCGGCTGACCAGCGGCGGCAGGTGGCCGGCCCGGGCCCAGGTCAGCACCCGGCCGTCCGGGTCGAGCCGGCCGCACAGCGCGGTGGCGATGCCGTCGCCGCGTTCGTGGCAGAGCATCCGGTTCAGCCGGTGCAGCAGTTCGTCCGGGCCGGCGCCGGTGTACGCCAGGCCGCGCAGCGCATACCGGAGGCGGGCCATGCCGGCGGCGGCCCGGATGCCGTGGCCGGAGACGTCGCCGACGGCGATCAGGATCGCGCCGTCCGGCAGGGTGAGGAGGTCGGACCAGTCGCCGCCGACCCGGCTGTCGCGCTCGGCGGGCAGGTAGCGGACGGCGACCTCCAGGCCGGCAGCGGGCGGGCCGCCGGGGGCGTCCATCAGCGCGTGCTGGAGAGCGCGTACGGCGCGGTGCTCGGCGGCGGTCTGCCGGCGCTGGTCCAGCAGCCGTTCCCTGGTCCCGGCCAGCTCCTGCTCGGCGCGGCGCCAGGCGGTGACGTCCTGCACCACGCCGCGGACGGCGGCCACCCCGGACGGGGCGGGCCCGGGTACGGTCTCGGCCATGGCCCGCAGGCTGCGGCGGCCGTCCGGTCCGGCCACGCGGAAGCCGAGGGTGACCGGGCCCTTGCCGGCCAGCAGGCGTCCGGCGGCGTCCCGGACAACGCCGCGGTCCTCGGCGACCACCGCGGCCAGGACCTCCTCGACGCCGAGGGCGTTCTCGGGGGCGCCACCGTCCGGTTCGGCGGGCCGGGCGAGGCCGAAGAGCCGCGGCACCTCGCGCGAGCAGGAGATCAGGCGGCCGCCGGCCTCCCAGCTCCAGGTGCCGAGCCGGGCCAGCCGCTGGGCCTGGGCGAGCTGGGCGACCTGCCGCTCCCGGTCGCCGTTGCCGCGGGGCGCCGGCGGGTGGTCGGGTGCCGGCGGGTGATCGGGCTGGTGGCCGTGGGGGCCCGGCGAGCGGTCGACGGCGTCCCGGAACCCGTCCTCGGGCGGCGCGGGGAGGCCGAGCAGGTCGGCGGCGACCTGCGCGGGGCGGCGGCCGCTCTCGCGGGCGAGCCGGAGCAGTTCGTCGCGGGCCTGGTCGGAGCTGCGGGAGAGCCGTTCGGCCAGCAGGCCGGTGGCCCGCTCGATCACGCTCTGCGTCCGCAGGGACCGCCGCAGGTCCTCGACCTCGGCCCGGAGCCGGTCGGCCACGGCCCGCAGCGCGTCCCGTTCGGTGACTTCGTCGGTCATCCCAACCGCCCTGATCCGCGTCAGACCCAGCCTAGGTCGCCCGCCGCGGGCTCGCCCGGCCCGCTCACCGCTCGACCACCTCGGCCCGCACGACCTTCCCGCCCTCGGTCGTCTCCACCCTGACCTCGCGGCTCAACCAGGCCACCACCCGCAGCCCGTAGCCCGTCGGCCCGCCGCGCCGCTGCGGCACGGGCGGTCGCGGGTTGGTGTCCTCGACGGCGACCTCCACCCGGCCGCGGCCCGTCACCGCGAGGGTGAGCCGGCAGGGGCCGGGCGCGTGCAGACAGGCGTTGGCCACCAGCTCCCCGACCACCAGGACCACGTCGCGGCAGGTCTCGGGCCGCAGCGCGGTCGCCGGCTCCACCGCCAGGTCGGTCAGGAACAGGCCGGCCTGGTGCCGGGCGTGGCGGACCGATCCGGGTCTGCCGTCCAGATCGACGGCCAGCGCGGGAATCTGGTGCACGGTCGTACCCCCGGGGAAACTCGGCGACTCCTCTGCGGACGTCTACCCGCGTTCCGCCGGACATGCGCGCCCCACCGCCCACCGGCACGGTGGCGCGCGTCACCTCGCCGGCTCGCCGCATTCGCCGGGGGCGTCCTCCAGGCCCTGACGCAGGCGGGCCAGGACGGACGCCAGCAGCCGGGAGACCTGCATCTGGGAGACGCCGATGCGCTCGGCGATCTCGGTCTGGGTGTGGTGGCCCCAGAAGCGGAGGAGCAGGATCTGCCGGTCGCGGGGGGTGAGGGAGGTGAGGAGGGGGCGGACGGCTTCGCGGAACTCGACGAGTTCGAGGTTGTGGTCGCAGGCGCCGAGCCGGTCGAGCAGGGAGCTGCCGGCCTCGTCCGGGCCGTCGTCGTGCAGGGCGTCCAGGGAGTCCGCCCGGTAGACCCGGCCGGCCTCCAGGCCGCTCAGGACCTCGTCGCGGGTGAGGTGGAGGTCCTCGGCGAGTTCGTCGGGGGCGGGGAGGCGGCCGAGTTGCTGTTCGAGGCGGTCGGAGGCGCGGGCGACCTGGAGGTAGAGCTCCTGCTGGCTGCGGGGGACCCGCAGGGGCCAGGAGGTGTCGCGGAAGAAGCGTTTGATCTCGCCGACGATGGTGGGGATGGCGTAGGTGAGGAACTCGACGCCGCGGTGGTGGTCGTAGCCGTCGACGGCCTTGATCAGGCCGATGGTGCCGACCTGGAGGATGTCCTCCGTCTCGGCGGTGTGGTGGCGCAGGCGGCCGGCGACGAACCGGACCAGCGGCATGTTGAGCTCGATGATGGTGCCGCGGACGTAGCTGTAGGCGTGGCTCTCGCGGTCCAGTTCGGCCAGCCGGGCGAACAGCGCGTCGCTGAGTTCGCGGGCCTCGGTCTTGCCCATCGCCCGCATCTGCTGCGGGGTCGGCCGGGGCAGCTCCTCCGCCGGTACGGGGGCCGTGACGGCGGGGGCCGTGACGGGAGCCGTGACGGCGGGGGCGGGGACGGGCGTGGACGGGGTCGGAGTGGACAACGAGGTCATCTCCCTGCGCGCTTCGGGGCCGTCACCGGCGGCGCGCGGACCGTCGACCGGGCGGCTGAGGGGCGCCGTACACCGCCCGTCTCTGCTGCGGCGCGGCACCCCGGGCACGGGAACCGCGCCCTCGGGACCCGGCGGCTGACCGCCGGGACGGAGGCGGGCAGCCACGCCCGTTCCCTCCGTATCCTTCGCCTACCCGGGATCCGGAATCCGACACTCCACATTTCCCGCCCGGGCCACCACCGCCCGGACCGCCGGGCCCGTGGGCCGATCACCGGGCCCATGGGCCGATCACCGGGTCACCCGGCCAGCAGGACCGCCAGCGCGTCCGCGGTGCCCTCCTCGTCCGCCAGGACGGCCTCGATCAGCCGGCGGGTGTCCGGGTCCCGGTCGCCGAGCCAGCGGGCGATCTCCTGGTACGTGGACACCGCGATCCGGCCGGCCAGCAGGCTCTGCTCCATGGTGGCCCGGAACTCGGCCGCGTCCGGGACGCCGTAGTCGGTGTGGGCCCGCTGAGCCAGGGTGGCGGGGTCGAAGTGGGGCCGGCCGCCGAGCTGGGCGATCCGCTCCGCAACGGCCACGGCGTGCCGCATCTCCTGGTCGGCGTGCTCCTCGTACAGCCGGTTCACCCGGTCCAGGTCCTGGCCGCGGGCCGCCAGCGCGTGCCGGGTGGAGCGCAGCCAGCCGACCACCTCGGTCGCCACCACGTCGTTGAGCACGCTGATCACCCGCTCGGTGTCCAGCCCGTGGCGGTCGGCCACCGGACCGGCCGCCATCGTCTGGCGGGCCTCCCGGCGGATCCGGTCGACGTCCAGCGCGAGGCTCTCGCTCATGGCGGTCCCGTTCCCTTCTGCCGTCTTTCCCGGCATGTCCCGCTCCGGCCGGGCGTCCTGGCCGGCGTCCCGCGACCGTCGTTGGGCACGCCGGCGACCGGGCGCACCGAGAAATCCGGCCGCCCCTCACGCCGAGCGTATGTCCGCACACGCTGGGCCGAAACCGGGCCGCACCCCGCGACGCCGACCGGCCCGGCCGGTGTGCCGGCGCCCGGAACGGGTAGGCCGCCAGCATGTCGACCACCGCGGCGGCGGCCGTCCTCGACGTGGACGGCACGCTGCTCGACACCGCGTACCTGCACACCGTGGCCTGGTGGGAGGCGCTGCGCCAGCACGGCCACCCCGCCCCGATGGCCCGGATCCATCGGGCCGTCGGCCTGCCCCCCGACCGCCTGCTGGAACAGGTCCTCGGGCCGCACCGCGACACCGGCGCGGACCCCCGGATCACCACCGCCCACCAGGCGCTCTACGACCGGCACCGCCCCGCGCTACGCCCCTTCGACGGCGGACCCCGACTGCTCGCCGAGTGCGCGGCGCGCGGCTGGACGGTCGTCCTCACCGCCCCCGCCGGCCACGAGCCCGCGGAACTGCGGCGCCTCCTCGGCGCGGCCCCGTCCGTCACGGTGGTCCCCGGGACGGCCGGATCCGATCCCGTACGCGCCGCCCTCGCCCTGGCCGGCGGAGCGGCCGACCACGCGGTGTTCGTCGGAGCCACCGTCTGGACCGTCCGGACCGCCGTCGGCTGCGGCGTCCCCTGCGTGGCCGTGGAGACCGGCGGCATCCCCGCGGCCGACCTCCGCGACGCGGGCGCCACCGAGGTCCACCCGGACATCGCCACCCTCCTCGCCCACCTGGACGACAGCCTCCTCTCCCGCCCCCGCACCTGGGGCGCCGCCCTCCGCTGACCCGGCGAATCCGGGTCTCTCAGGGGCGCGACCAGCCACGACGGACCCCAACCTGCCGCCCCACACAACTCCCCACACCCCCGGCGGGCCCGCATCCGCTACGGCACCAACCGCGCCACCCCGGTCGCCCCGTGCATCAGCGCCTCCAGCGGCCCGCGCGCGAACCGCGCCGTCCACAGCCCGGCCACCGCCAGCGCCCCCGCGACGAACGCCGCCAGCAGCGGCAGCGACGGCCCCGGATCCAGCTCGATCGCGAGCAGCACGACCACCCCGATGTGCCCGACGTACGCGGTCAGCGACATCCGGCCCACCGCCGCCACGCCCGCGACCGCCACCCCCGCCGCGGCAACCGTCACCGATCCCGAAGCCGCCACGGCCAGGCGGCCCGTCAGCTCCAGGCAGCCCGCGACCACCAGCAGGGCGAACCCGACCGCGCCCAGCACCTCGAAGCTCGTCCCGCTGTGCGGCGCCGCCCCCAGCAGGCCGACGGGATCACCGGGACCGACCGCTCCCTCCCCCTCCCCCGCCCTCACGGCGTCTCCCGCCACCTGGTCGCCCAGCAGCCGCAGCACCAGCCAGGAGCCCCCGTACCCGAGCGCCAGCAACCCGGTCCCGACGGCCGCGGCCCGCCGCCGGACGATCACGCGGGACGGGTCGAGGCGGACCAGGGCCATCCCCGCGAGCACGAAGGGCATCCAGGTGGCGGCCGGGTAGGCGCCGGTGAGCAGCGGGTCGGCGAGGCGGTGCGGCAGCAGGTCGGCCGTGCCGGAGGTCCGCAGCGCGTAGGAGAGTTGGGGGCCGAGCAGGGCCCAGGCGGCGGCGAGGCCGGCCAGGACCGGACCGGGCAGGCGCAGCAGCGGCAGGGCGAGCAGGAAGTACGCGCCGTAGGCGGTGAGGATGAGGCTGATCGGCGGGTCGAGCGCGTCCAGGGCGGTGCCGAGGGCGATCAGCAGGGCGGCGCGGACGGCGATCCGGGCGGCGGCCTGGCGGGCGTCCCGTCCGGTGCGCGGGCGGCGGCCGGCGAGCAGGACCAGTGCGCAGCCGGCGAGCACCGCGAACAGGGCGGAGGCCCGCCCGTGGGCGAGCCGCATCGCGGCGCCGACCGGCCCGCCCACCTCCGGGTCGGGCCCGAGGTGCGCGGCGAACATCCCGAACACGGCGAGGCCCCGGGCGAGGTCCAGTCCGATCAGACGGCCGGCACCCGGCGGCGGCGCGTGCAAAGGGGTGACGGTCGCGGTGCCGACGGTTTCTGACATGCCGTCCACTCTGCCGGGCCCGGCCCGGGTGGTGCATCGGACGGCCGGGGGACGCCGCGACCCGCCGACCGACGGGGTGGCCGGACAGCGGCCGCCGGCCGGGTCATGCGGCGTCCGGGGTCCCGTACCCGCCGCCGCCCGGGGTGCGGATCTCCAGGACGTCGCCGGCCAGCAGGTCCACCGAGGTGCAGCCGGGCAGGTGCTCCACGGTGCCGTCGGCGCGGTGGACCAGGTTGGCGCCGAGGGCGCCGGGTTCGCCGCCGGCCATCCCGTAGGGCGGGACGCGGCGGTGGCCGGAGAGGATGCTGACGGTCACCGGTTCGAGGAAGCGCAGCCGGCGGACCGCGCCGTCGCCGCCGCGCCGCCGGCCGGCGCCGCCGCTGCCGGGCCGGACGGCGAACTCCTCCAGCCGGACGGGCAGCCGCCACTCCAGCACCTCGGGGTCGGTCAGCCGGGAGTTGGTCATGTGGGTCTGGACCACGTCGGCGCCGTCGAAGTCCTCGCCGGCGCCGGAGCCGGAGCCGATGGTCTCGTAGTACTGGTGCCGCGGGTTGCCGAAGCTGAGGTTGTTCATCGTGCCGGAGCCCTCCGCCTGGAGGCCGAGGGCGGCGTAGAGGGCGCCGGTGACGGCCTGGGAGGTCTCGACGTTTCCGGCCACGACGGCGGCGGGGTGGACGGGGGCGAGCATCGAGCCGGGCGGGATGACGATCCGCAGCGGGCGCAGGCAGCCGTCGTTGAGCGGGATGTCGTCGGCGACCAGGGTCCGGAAGACGTAGAGGACGGCGGCGGTGACCACCGAGCTGGGGGCGTTGAAGTTGCTGTCCAGTTGCGCGGAGGTGCCGGTGAAGTCGAGGGTGGCGGTGCGCGCGTCACGGTCCACCGAGATCCGGACGGCGATCACCGCGCCGGAGTCGGTCTCGTACCGGTAGGAGCCCTCGGCGAGGACGTCGACCACCCGCCTAACGGCCTGCTCGGCGTTGTCCTGGACGTGCCGCATGTACGCCTGGACGACGTCCAGCCCGAACTGGTCGATCATCCGGCCGACCTCCTCCACGCCCTTGCGGTTGGCGGCGATCTGCGCGCGCAGGTCGGCGAGGTTGGTGGCGGGGTCGCGGGAGGGGTGGCGGGCGCCGGTGAGCAGGTCCAGGGTCTCGGCCTCGCGCAGCCGGCCGTTCTCGACCAGCAGCCAGGAGTCGAGGAGCACGCCCTCCTCGTCGATCGTCCGGCTGGCGGCGGGCATCGAGCCGGGGGTGAGTCCGCCGATCTCGGCGTGGTGGCCGCGGGAGGCGACGTAGAAGAGGATCTCCGCTCCGTCCTGGTCGAAGACGGGGGTGACCACGGTGACGTCCGGCAGGTGGGTGCCGCCGTGGTACGGGTCGTTGACGGCGTACGCGTCGCCGGGGCGCAGCTCGGCGCCGCGGCGGCGGATGACCTCCTGGACGGTGCTGCCCATGGAGCCGAGGTGGACCGGGATGTGCGGGGCGTTGGCGACCAGGCTGCCGGTGGGGTCGAAGAGGGCACAGGAGAAGTCCAGCCGTTCCTTGATGTTGACCGACTGGGCGGTGGACTCCAGTCGGGCGCCCATCTGTTCGGCGATGGACATGAAGAGGTTGTTGAAGATCTCCAGCATCACCGGGTCGGCCTCGGCGCCCACCTCGGCTTCCTCGACCGATTTCCGACGTTCCATCAGCAGCTGGCCGTGCTCGGCCATCCGGGCCCGCCAGCCCGGGTCGACCACGGTGGTGGAGCCGGACTCGGCGATCACGGCCGGGCCGTCCACGGTGTCGCCGCGGCCGAGGGCGGCGCGGCTGAGCAGCGGGACGGTGCGCCACTGCCCGCCGACGTAGCAGCGGGCCTCCCGGGCCTGGCTCTCCTCCGGTACCGGGTCGGGGAGTTCGGGCTGGTCGGTGAGGCCGGTGGCCTCGACGGCGAGCGCCTCGACGGTGATCGGCCGGTCCATCAGGAAGGAGTAGACGGCCCGGTGGGCGTCCCGGAACGCGGCGGTCATCGTTTCGGGGTCGTCCAGCGGCACCTCCAGGGCGGTGTCGGTGCCCTCGTACCGCAGCCGGGCGCGGAGTGCGGTGCGGATCCGGTCGGCCGGTACGCCCTCGTCCAGCAGCTCGGTCCTGGCGGCCCGTTCCAGGGCCGTGGCGGTGTCCCGGACGGAGGCCGTCGCGGCTTCGCCGAGCGGGAGTTCGACGGACTGTTCGCGCAGGGCGGTGGTGTCGGCGAGGCCGATGCCGAGGGCGGAGAGCACGCCCGCCATCGGCGGGACCAGGACGGTGCGGATGCCGAGGGCGTCGGCGACCGCGCAGGCGTGCTGCCCGCCGGCTCCGCCGAAGCTGGTCAGCGCGTAGCCGGTGACGTCCCGGCCGCGCTGCACCGAGATCCGTTTGACGGCGTTGGCCACGTTGGCCACCGCGACCTGGAGGAAGCCCTCGGCGACCTGTTCGGGGGTCCGGTGGTCGCCGGTGGCCGTCCGGATCTCCTCGGCCAGCTCGGCGAAGCCGCGCCGGACCGGCTCCGGGTCCAGCGGAAGGTCGCCCGACGGGCCGAACACCGCCGGGAAGCAGGAGGGTTGGATCCGTCCGAGCATCACGTTGGCGTCGGTGACGGTGAGCGGCCCGCCGCGTCGGTAGCAGACCGGGCCGGGGTCGGCGCCGGCGGACTGCGGGCCCACCCGGTAGCGGCTGCCGTCGAACCGCAGCACCGAGCCGCCGCCCGCCGCCACGGTGTGGATGGCCAGCATCGGGGCGCGCAGCCGGACCCCGGCCACCCGGGTGTCCTGGACCCGTTCGAAGGCGCCCGCGTAGTGCGAGACGTCGGTGGAGGTGCCGCCCATGTCGAAGCCGATCACCCGCCGGAACCCGGCCAGTTCGGCCATCCTGGCCATGCCGACGATCCCGCCGGCCGGCCCGGAGAGCACGGCGTCCTTGCCGCGGAAGTGCCCGGCCTCCGCCAGCCCGCCGTTGGACTGCATGAACATCAGCCGGACGCCCGGCAGTTGCTCGCCGACCCGGCGGACGTAGCGGCGCAGGACCGGGGACAGGTAGGCGTCCACCACGGCGGTGTCGCCGCGCGGGACCAGCTTCATCAGCGGGCTGACCTCGCTGGAGAGCGAGACCTGCGGCAGGCCGAGCAGCGTCGCGAGGGCGCCGACGGCCCGCTCGTTGGCCGGGTGGAGGTGGCTGTGCAGGCAGACCACCGCGACGGCTCCGATGCCGTCCTCCCGTGCCTGCCGCAACTCCCGCTCCAGCAGGTCGAGTCGGGGTTCCCGCAGGACGGTGCCGTCGGCCGCGGTCCGCTCCTCGACCTCGATCACCCGCTCGTACAGCGGGTCGGGAAGCTCGATCCGGCGGTCGAAGATCCGGGGCCGGTTCTGGTAGCCGATGCGCAGCGCGTCGCGGAAGCCGCGGGTGATCACCAGGGCGGTGCGTTCGCCGGTCCGCTCCAGCAGGGCGTTGGTGGCGACGGTGGTGCCCATCCGGACGGACTCGACCCGCTCGGCGTCCACCGGTGCGTCCTCGGGCAGGCCCAGCAGCGCCCGGATGCCGGCCACGGCCGGGTCGCGGTAGCGGGCGGGGTTGTCGGAGAGCAGCTTGTGGGTGGCCAGCCGGCCGTCCGGGCGCAGCGCCACCACGTCGGTGAAGGTGCCGCCGCGGTCCACCCAGAACCGCCACCGGCCGGCCTTCGCCGGCTGCGGCGGTCGGGCCGCTGCGGGCGGTGGTGTCCCGGTGGGCACGGCCGTGTCCTAGGCGCCGGTGAGGAGACCGGCGTTGCCGGCCAGCGAGGCGGCCCGCTCGGCGCACTGGCGCAGGTGGCAGGCGAGCAGGGTGGACTCGGTGGCGTCGGCCACGCTCGGCGGGCCGTCCCCGGTGAGCAGTTCGCGGTGGAGCAGCCGCTGGCGCAGGCCGATCTCGTCCAGGTCCTCGGTGAGCTGGGTGGGGGTCGCGGTGGCCAGGGCCTCGCCGGCGGCGGCGACCGTGCCGAGGGCGGTGCCGGCGATGGTGCGCAGCGGCAGCCGGAGCCGGGCGGGCAGCGGTCCGCTGTCGTGGCGGGCCCAGGCGATGCCGGCGATGTGCCGGATCAGCACGGCGAGGCCCTCGAAGTCGTCGCCCAGGTGGGCGTCGGCGACCAGGCGCCGCAGGTCGGCCGGGGTGGCCGGGTCCCGGGTCGGGGCGGCAGCGGCGGAGTCCTCGATCTCGTCCAGCAGCTCGTGCAGGGCGCGGTCGGCGGCGGTGAGGTCGGCGGCCTGCGTGGCCTCGGCCTCCAGCAGTCCGGCGGTGGCCCGGCCCAGCGCGGTGTGCACCAGGGCGGCCATCCGCGCCATCCGCTCGGTCTCCGGCATCGGCGAACCCCCGTTCCGGCCCGGGTCGGCGGCCTGGTCCCGGCCGCGTCGGCGGGCACTCCTCCTGCCATCAAAGCACGGGGGCGCCGGGCCCCGCCCCGCGTGGCCGGCCCTGCGCGCCCTGGTGGCGCCGGGATGCCGCCGATTGCCGACCGGCCGGGCCGGGCGGAGCGTGGAAGGGAGCCCGCAGGAGGCGACATGAGCAGCGAGGTGCATCCCGTGGAGTACGGCGGGACGGCCCGGCCGGTGACCGTGGCCCTCGCCGGGGACACCATGCTGGGCCGCTCGGTGGCCCGGCAGGTGGCCGCGGGCGCGGGGCTCGCGGAGCTGTTCGCGCCGGAGGTCCGCCGGGTCGCGGCGGAGGCCGACCTGTTCGTGCTCAACCTGGAGTGCTGCGTCTCGGCCCGGGGCGGCCGCTGGCCGGACCCGGGCAAGCAGTTCTTCTTCCGGGCACCGCCCCGCACCGCCGACCTGCTGGCCGAGTTGGGCGTGGACTGCGTGACCCTCGCCAACAACCACGCGCTGGACTACGGCCGCACGGCCCTCGACGACACCCTCACCCACCTCGCGGCGGCCGGGGTGCGGACGGTCGGCGCCGGCGAGGACCTCCGGGCCGCGCGCGAGTACGCGGTGCTCACCGCGCACGGCCTGCGGATCGCGGTGGTCGGCGTGACCGACCACCCGGCGGACTTCGCGGCCGGCCCGGACCGGTCCGGGGTGGCCCACGCCGACCTCCGGCACGGCGCACCGGACTGGCTGGCCGCCCTGGTGGAGCGGGCCGCCGAGGAGGCCGACGCGGTGCTGGTCACCCCGCACTGGGGGCCGAACATGACCTCCGGCCCGGCGCCGTACATCCGCCGGGCCGCGGCGGAGCTGCTGGAGGCCGGGGCGACGCTGGTCGCGGGGCACTCGGCGCACGTGTTCCACGGCGCCGCCGACCGGGTGCTGTACGACCTGGGCGACTTCCTCGACGACTACGCGGTGGACCCGGTGCTGCGCAACGACCTCGGTCTGCTGTTCCTGGTCACCTTCGCCCCGGAGGGCGTGCCGGTACGGGTCGCGGCCGTCCCGCTCCACCTGGACTACTGCCGGACCGAGCCGGCCCGCGGCGGGCGGCGGCGGTGGATCCGGGAGCGGTTCACCGGCGCCTGCGCGGAGCTGGGCACCGGGGTGGCGGCGGAGGGGGACCGGCTGGTGATCGACTGGAGCGGGCAGCGGGTCGGCGGCTGACCGCGCCCCGGGGGCCGCCGGCCCGGGGGTCGACGGGCCCGGGGCGGTCGGCCGCGGCGGGGTCAGACGTTGACGCCGTAGTCCAGCGCGATGCCGCGCAGGCCGGAGGCGTAGCCCTGGCCGATGGCGCGGAACTTCCACTCGGCGCCGTTGCGGTAGAGCTCGCCGAAGACCATGGCGGTCTCGGTGGAGGCGTCCTCGGTGAGGTCGTAGCGGGCGACCTCGCCGCCGTCCGCGGCGTTGACCACGCGGATGAAGGCGTTGCGGACCTGGCCGAAGCTCTGGCCGCGGTTGTCGGCGTCGTAGATGGAGACCGGGAAGACCACCTTGGTGACCGTGGGCGGCACGGCGGCCAGGTCGACCCGGATCTGCTCGTCGTCGCCGTCGCCGCCACCGGTCAGGTTGTCGCCGCTGTGCTCGACCGAACCGTCCGGGCTGGTCAGGTTGTTGTAGAAGACGAAGTGCTTGTCGGTGAGCACCCGGCCGCTCTCGCCGCACAGCAGCGCGCTGGCGTCCAGGTCGAAGTCCGCGCCGGAGGTGGAGCGGACGTCCCAGCCGAGACCGACGATCACCGCGGTGAGGCCCGGGGCCTCCTTGGTCAGCGAAACGTTGCCGCCCTTGGCGAGCGAGACTCCCATGGTGTCCTCCGACTTTCCGCGCGCCGGTCCGCTCTCGGCCGGCTCCCTCCTGACGCGGCATTGAATCTACAGCACTGTAGATCAGTACCGTGTCCGCCCCGGGCCCTCCGACCGGTCCCGTTGACGGTCAGTAGGATCGGCCGCGGCGCCCGGAGACCCGGGGGCACCGCGAACCCGAGGAGAGGCCGCGATGGACGAACAGCCGGACACCCCGGCCCAGTCCCCCCGCGCCCGCAGGCGCGGGCAGGGCGAGCTGGAGACCCAGGTCCTGGCGGCGCTGCGGGAGGCCCCCGAACCCGTCACCGCCCAGTGGGTGCAGCGGCGGCTCGACGGCGGCCTCGCCTACACCACCGTGATGACCATCCTGTCCCGCCTGCACACCAAGGGCGCCGTCTCCCGCAGCCGCTCCGGCCGGTCCTGCCTGTGGCTGGCCGCCGCCGACGCGGCGGGCCTCGCCGCCCTGCGGATGCGCCGCGTCCTGGACACCCAGACCGACCGGGACGCCGTCCTCGCCAGCTTCGTCAGCGCCCTGCTCCCCCAGGACGAGGAACTGCTGCGCGCCCTGCTCGACGGCCCGGCGGGCGGAGACGAGGACTGACCGATGGGCGTGTTCGTCTTCCTGCCGCTCGTCCTGCCCCTCACCGCCCTGCCCATCGCCCGCCTCGCCGAGCAGCACCTGCACCCGCGCGTCGCCGCCCGCCTGCTCACCGCGATCGCCGTGGTGATGGCCCTCAGCTGCGCCGTCAGCCTCGCCCTGCTCTTCGTGGTCGGCACCGCCCACATCCCCGGGAACCCGCTGCCGGACACCTGGTCCGACCCCGAGGTCCGCGACGCCGTCCCGCTGCCGGAGGCCGTCGGCGGCAGCGCGATCCTCGCCCTCACCGCCGTCCTGTTCGCCTGCGGCCGCACCCTCCGCCACCACCTGCGGGTCCGCCGCGCCGCCCGGCGCGCCCTCGCCCAACTCCCGGACGGCCCCGGGCCCGCCGTCCTGCCCGACGACACCCCGTACGCCTACGCGCTCCCCGGCCGCCGGGCCAGGATCGTGCTCTCCACCGGCATGGTCGCCGGCCTCACCGAGCCCGAGCAGGCCGTCCTGCTCGCCCACGAGCAGGCCCACCTGACCCACCGCCACCACCGCCACCTGCTGGCCACCCAGCTCGCCGCCTGCGTCAACCCGTTCCTGTGGCCGCTGCGTCAGGCGGTCGCGTACAGCACCGAGCGCTGGGCGGACGAGGAGGCCGCCCGGGCGGTCGGCGACCGCCGCCTCACCGCCCGGGCCGTCGCCCGGGCCGCCCTGCTCTCCCCGCCCGCCGCGGCCGCCGGCCTGGCCGCCTTCGCCGCCCCCGGACCGGTCCCCCGCCGGGTCGCCGCCCTGCTCGGCCCCGTCCCCGACGTCCGCCCCTGGCCCCCGGCCCGCACCCCCGCCGGCCTCGCCGCCCTGATCGCGGCCGCCGGCACCGCCGCCTCGGCCCTCTCCTCCCTCAACGCCACCTTCGCCCTGCTGATCCTCCTCAAGCTCGCCACGCCGCTGTAGGGCTCGTCCGACCACGGCCCCGCCCCGAGCGCTCCAGCCTGCCGAGCGGCGGGCGGGCTGCCTACCATGCCAGGAGACGGCGAGGAGGTGCCTTGCGATGACCGACGAAGCGATCCCCGGGATCGACCCGGCCGTCCCGCCGAGCGGCGAGGGCTGCGCGGAGTGCCTGTCCGGCGGCGGCTGGTGGTTCCACCTGCGGCGGTGCGCCGCCTGCGGACACATCGGCTGCTGCGACTCCTCCCCCGCCCAGCACGCCACCGCCCACGCCCGCGAAGCCGGCCACCCCTTCCTCGCCAGCTTCGAACCGGGCGAGGACTGGTTCTGGAACGTCGAGACCCAGGCCTTCTACCGCGGCCCGGCCCTCGCCCCGCCCCTCTCCCACCCCGAATCCCAACCCGTCCCGGGCCCGCCCGGCAACGTCCCCACGGACTGGCAGCAGCACCTCCACTGACCCCGGTGCGGATCTCGCCCCTCGGCCCCCGGCCTGCGGCGGCGGGATGATGGGACGGGGCCACCCGTGAGGGGGCAGTCGATGTCGCAGCCGCAGTCCACCACCGCCTGGGTGGTCGACCATCCGGGGCCCGCCGCGTCCCGGCCGCTGACCCTGGTCGAGCGGCCGGTGCCCGCGCCGGGCCCGGCCGAGCTGATGGTCGGGGTGGACGCCTGCGGGGTCTGCCGGACCGACCTCCACCTGGCGGAGGGCGATCTGCCGCCCCGGCTGCCGCGCTGCACCCCTGGCCACGAGGTGGTCGGCCGGGTGCTGGCGTCCGGCTCCGGGGTGCACGGGTTCGCCGTCGGCGACCGGGTGGGCGTGGCGTGGCTGGCCGGCACCTGCGGCGACTGCCGGTACTGCCGGGCCGGGCACGAGAACCTGTGCCCGCTCTCCCGGTACACCGGCTGGGACCTGCACGGCGGCTACGCCCGGTGCACCGCCGCCGACTTCCGGTACGCCTACCACCTGCCCGAGGGTCCGCCCGCCGAGGAGCTGGCGCCGCTGCTCTGCGCGGGCCTGATCGGCTACCGCGCCCTCCAGCGTGCCGAGCTGCCGCCGGGCGGCCGCCTCGGCGTGTACGGCTTCGGCGCCTCCGCGCACCTGACCGCGCAGCTGGCGATCGCCCGCGGCGCCACCGTCCACGTGCTGACCCGGTCCGAGTCGGCCCGGCGGCTGGCCCTGGAGCTCGGCGCGGCCTCCGCCCGGGGCGCGTACGACGCACCGCCGGAGCCGCTCGACGCGGCGATCCTGTTCGCCCCGGTCGGCGACCTCGTGCCGCCCGCGCTGGCCGCCCTCGCCCGCGGCGGGACCCTGGCGGTGGCCGGGATCCACCTCAGCGAGATCCCCGCGCTGGACTACCAGCGGCACCTTTTCCAGGAACGTACGCTACGCAGCGTGACCGCCAACACCCGGGCGGACGGCCGCGCGTACCTCGGCGAGATCGCCGCACACCCGCCCACCGTCCGCGTCGAGCGCTACCCGCTCACCGCCGCGGACGCCGCCCTCGCCGACCTCGCCGCCGACCGGATCACCGGCGTCGCCGTCCTCCTGCCCGACTGACCGACGGACCGACGGACCGACGGACGGCCCGCCGACCCGAACGGACGACCCGCCGGCGGCCCCGCCGACCCGGGAGGTCAGTGCCCGCGCTGCCCCAGCGTGAACAGCAGGATCACGAAGCCCGCGAACACATGGGTGCCCGCGATGTAGATCGACGCCCGGATCAGCATCGCCCTGCGCTTGGACCTCTCGTCCCGGACGGCCTCGGACACCTGCGGCTCCTCTTCCCGAATGCGCGACTTCCCGAATTGCGCGACCGAATGCGCGGCCCACGCGCGGCCCCTGTGCGGCCCGTGCGCGCGCCCCGGCCGTCCAGCCTACGAGGCGCCGGCCCGCGTCCCGGCCCCTTCCGGCGGACCGGCGGGCGTTCCCGATCCCCACGTGGCCAAGATCACCCTCCGCTACCACCCACCTACGGTGGCGTAGGTCACTTCACAAGGTGAAACATCTCCTGTCATGGCCGACTATCAGGAGACCCTTGACCTCAGTTCCTACGCAGCCCTCGGGGACAGCTTCACCGAGGGCCTGAACGACCCCGGCCCCGGTGACCGGTTCGCGGGCTGGGCCGACCGCCTGGCCGGGATGCTCGCCGCACAACGCCCGGACGGCGACTTCCGCTACGCCAACCTGGCAGTCCGCGGCCGGCTGCTCGACCAGATCGTGGCCGAGCAGGTCCCGCAGATCCGGCAGATCCAGCCGGACCTGGTGACCTTCTGCGCCGGCGGCAACGACATCCTCCGCCCGGGCAGCGACCCGGACGAGATCGCCGAGCGCTTCGAGAACGCGGTGCTGGAGCTGCGCCGCGACGCAGGAACGGTGCTGATCTGCACCGGCTTCGACACCCGTACGGTCCCGGTGCTGCGCCACCTGCGCGGCAAGATCGCGACCTACAACGTCCACCTGCGGGCCATCGCGGACCGCAACGGCTGCGCGGTGGCCGACCTCTGGTCGCTGCGCACGGTCCACGACCGGCGCGCCTGGAGCGACGACCGGCTGCACCTGTCGCCCGAGGGCCACCAGCGGGTGGCGCTGCTCGCGGCCCGCGCGCTCGGTCTGCCGACCGAGCAGGACCCGGCGGCGCCGTGGCCGGCCCAGCCGGAGCCGACCGCGGCCGAGGTACGCCGGGAGAACCTCCAGTGGGCCCGCACCTACCTGCTCCCGTGGGTCGGCCGGCGCCTGCGCGGCGAGTCCTCCGGCGACCACGTCGAGGCGAAGCGCCCGGAGCTGCTCCCGCTCTGACGCCACGCGCCGTGGGCGCCCGGCGGGCGCCCACCGGACCACGGGCGAGCGGGAACACCGGAGGGCCGCACCCCCTGCCAGGGTGCGGCCCTCCGGTGTTCCCGCTCGCCCGGCGTCTCTCCACGCCGGCGGCGTGGTTCTACTCGACCACCAGCTCCACCGGGATGTTGCCGCGGGTCGCCTTGGAGTACGGGCAGACCTCGTGCGCCTGCTTGACCAGCAGCAGACCGTTCTCGCCCTCGAGCGCCTCCGGCAGCTCGACACGCAGCACGACCGCCAGGCCGAAGCCGGTCCCGTCCTTGCCGATCGAGACCTCGGCGGTCACCGACACCTCGCTGACGTCCACCCGGGCCTGCCGGGCGACCAGGCCGAGCGCGCTGGCGAAGCAGGCCGCGTAGCCGGCCGCGAAGAGCTGCTCGGGGTTGGTGCCCTGGCCGTTGCCGCCGAGCGCGGGCGGCATGGCCAGCGCCAGGTCCACCTGTCCGTCGGAGCTGACCGTCCGGCCCTCACGACCGTTCGCCGTGGCCACAGCGGTGTACAGCGCGTCCATTCAACCGTTCCCTTCTCGCCTCGGCGGCCACCCGGACCGCCCGTGAGCACAAGTAGAGCACACAACTGAATTGCGCACAACTGAATCGTGGACGCGTGACCTATCCTGGAGTCATGACCGAGCTCACCCAGGTGCCGGACGAGGAGCTGCTCCGCCTCGACCACCAGATCTGCTTCTCGCTGCACGCCGCCTCGCGCGCCTTCGGCGGCGTCTACCGCGTCGCCCTCAAGGACCTGGGCCTGACCTACCCGCAGTACCTGGTGATGCTGGTGCTCTGGGAGCACGGCGAGCTGCCGGTCAAGCAGATCGGCGAGCACCTGCGACTGGACTCCGGCACCCTCTCCCCCCTGCTGAAGCGACTGGAGGCGGCCGGCCTGGTCCGCCGGGAGCGCAGCCCCGAGGACGAGCGCTCGGTCACCGTCGGCACCACCGACGCCGGCGCGGCGCTGCGCGAGCGGGCGCTCCAGGTCCCGCGCCGGATCTCCGCCGCCACCGGGCTGCCGCTGGAGGAGATCGTCGCCCTGCGCACCCTGCTCGACCGGGTCACCCGGGCCCTCGACGCCGCCGTCCTGGACGACGCCCTGCTCGGCATCGGTACGCCGGACGCCTGACCGCGGACCACCCCACCCCCCGACCTGGCCGCAAGGCCCGGACCGGCCTCAGGACTCGTACCGCTCGACCTCCTCGACGCTGCGGACGCTCGCCAGGTTCGGGTCCTCGCCCGCCTCCGTGCGGGCGCGGCGCTGCCGCAGCAGGTCCCAGCACTGGTCGAGTTGCCGCTCCAGGTCCTTGAGTTGCCGCTGCTCGACCTCGGAGTCGATCCGCCCCTCGGCCAGCGCGGCCCGCAGGTTGCGCTCGGCGGCGACCATCTCACCGATGCGGTCCAGGATGTGGCGGTCGGTGCCACCGCCGGGGTTCCTCAGCTGTTCCATGAGCACCTCCAAGACCCCCGCACCCCCACTCTAGGAACCACCTCCGACCCCCGCCACGGCTGAGCCGCCACCCGGACGGCGGAATGCCGCTTGACAGTCCGTCAGGGCGGACACAGGATCCACTATTGGAAATGACTTTCACTACAAAGAAGGATCCGCCCATGTCGCTCACCGTCTCCCCCGCCCTGCTCGCCAAGGCCGAACTCGGCCGGGTCGAGGACGCCGAGTTCGTCGGCACCATCCGCACCTCGCTCCCCTACGCCTACCGGCTGATCTCCGAGCTGGCGGCCGAACTCGCCGTCGAGGGGCTGGAGTTCACCGACAACACGGTGGCCCCCACCGACCAGGAGCGCGGCCAGCTGCTGCGTGCCCTGGCCAGCGACTCGATCCGCGGCAGCCTGGAGCGGCACTTCGGCATCCGCCTCGCCTTCCAGAACTGCCACCGGGTGGCGGTCTTCCGGCCGGGGCCGGAGGGCTCCGCGGCGTACCGCGAGTTCACCTCCGTCCGGGCGCAGCTGCTCAACCAGACGCCCGAGCTGCGGGACTGCTGACCGGGCCACCCGTGACCGGGCCCCTGCCGACCGCCCGGTCACGACCGGCCCGGTCAGCCGGCCGACGTGGCGAACCGCGTCACGAAGGTGTCGCAGAACACCGCCAGGTCGCCCGGCTTCCGGCTGGAGACCAGCGTGTTCGGGCCGTCGGTGCAGACGTGCACCTCCTCGTCCACCCAGGTGGCACCCGCGTTGACCAGGTCGGTCCGGATGCCCGGCCAGGAGGTGAGGGTCCGGCCGCGGAGCACCTCCGCCTCCACCAGGGTCCACGGCCCGTGGCAGATCACCGCGACCGGCTTGCCCTGGTCGAAGAACTGCCGGACGAAGGCCACCGCCTCCGGCACCGTCCGCAGCAGGTCCGGGTTGGCCACGCCGCCGGGGAGCACCAGGCCGTCGTACCGGTCGGCGTGCACCTCGCCGGCCACCGCGTCCACCGCGAAGGTGTCGGCCCGGTCCAGGTGCCGGAACGCCTGCACCCGGCCCGCCTTGGTGGACACCAGCTCGGGTGTGCCGCCCGCCTCGGCCACCGCCTGCCACGGCTGGGTGAGTTCGACCTGTTCCACGCCGACCGGCGCGACCAGGAAGGCGACGGTACGGCCCTGCAGGGTGATCACATCGGTCTCCGCTCGCCGGTCGGGATCGGCTCTGGTCGGATGGCGGGTCCGGTCGGGACCCGCAGGGTGCGCAGCGGCGGTCAGCCGCGGCCGAACGGCGCGGAGGCGTCCCGTCCCACCAGCCCGAGCAGCCGGGTCTGGGGGTCGGCGTCCTCGGCCACCGGCACGGCCGGGGCGAACAGCCCGGAGGAGGGCAGCGCGTCCGCGTACGGGGTGACCTCCGCCAGCGCCCAACGGGCGGCGGCCTCCGGCATCCGGGCGTCCGCGCCGATGCCCTGCGCCAGGTCCCACGCGTGGATGATCGCGTCCACCGTCATCTCCCGGCAGTAGCCGGCCGCCGAGCGTGGCCCGTACGAGAGCCGGACGGTCCGCTCCAGCGCCTCCGGCTCGGCGAAGCCCGCCCGGGCGGCCTCGGCGGCGGCCGTCCAGAGAGCGACCGGATCCTCGCCGAGCACATCGCCGTCGAACCGGTCGCCGACCTCCGCGACCGTCCTGCCGGCCAGCATCTCCGGTACCCACAGCTGCTCGGCGGCGAGGTGGTTGACCAGGTCGCGGACCGTCCAGTCGGTACAGGGGGTGGGGTCGTCCCACTGCCCGGGGGTGACCGCGCGGACGTGCCGGCCGAAGGTGTCCAGCGCCTCGGCGTGCAGCCGAAGCAGTTCCCGCTGGTCCTCGCTGCTGTGACGTGACATGTCTCCACCCTTCACCGGATCCGGCCCTCCGGCACGCCCGCCGTCCACCGCCCGGGTCCGGTCCCCGGCCGCCTGCCGCAGGCCGCCGCCCGGCCGTTCCCGGACGGGCGGGCGGTGGGCGCGGTGGCGCAGTCCGGCGCGGCCGCTGCGCCGGACGGGGGATGATGAACCCGGCCGGTCCCGTTCGGACGAAGGAGAACCATGCCGCTGCGCCAGGTCACCGTGCTCGGCGAGTGCGTCGCCGACGCCTTCACCGACGGCACCCGGGGGCCTGACGGCGAGCTGGGCCTGCGGGTGCACCCCGGCGGCGGGCCGGCGAACACCGCGGTGGCCCTGGCCCGGCTCGGAACTCCCACCCGGTTCCTGGGCCGGCTCTCCGGGGACGTCTTCGGCCGGCTCTTCCGCGCCCACCTCGCCGAATCCGGCGTCGACCTGTCGGGCTGCGTCCCCGCCGCCGAGCCCAGCACCCTCGCCGTCGCCGATCTGGACGGCGACGGGCAGGCCGTCTACTCCTTCCACGCCGAGGGCACCGCCGACTGGCAGTGGAGCACCCCCGAACTGGCCGCCGAACCCGCGGGCCGCCCCGCCTGCGTGCACACCGGCTCGCTGGCGCTGGTCCGCCACCCCGGCGGGACGGCGATCGAGGAGTTCCTGGCACGGGCCTCGGCGGAGGCGACCGTGTCCATCGACCCCAACGTCCGCCCGCTGCTGGTCGATCCGGCCGTCTACCGGGAGCGGCTCGACCGCTGGTGCGCCCTGGCGGACCTGCTGCGGCTCAGCGAGGACGACCTCGCCCGTCTCCTCCCCGGTACCGCCCCCGAAGCGGCCTGCGACCGCTGGCACGCGGCCGGCGCCCGGCTGGTGGTGATCACCCTGGGAGCCCGCGGCGCCCTCGCCTCCCTGGACGGCCACCGGATCACCGTCCCCGCCGCCCCCGTCCCCGTCCTGGCCGACACCGTCGGCGCGGGGGACGCCTTCACCGCCGGGCTGCTCCACCATCTCGGCACTCTGGACCGGCTCGGCGGACGGCTCGACGCCCTCACCCCGGACGACCTCGCCGCCGCCTGCCGGTTCGCCGCCCGGACGGCGGCCCTCACCTGCGCGTCCCCGGGCGCCAACCCGCCCTGGGCGCACCAGCTCTGAGCGACCGCCCGGACGACGGGGCCGCCGGGGACATCCCCGCGGCCCCGTCCCTGGTCCGCGCCGGTCAGTCCACCGGCGCCTTGTCGCGCAGCACCTCGACGAACGCCCGCATCCAGCCCGGGTGGTCCGGCCACGCCCGGGCGGACACCAGCACGCCGTCCACCACGGCCTCGCCGTCCACGAAGGTGGCGCCGCTCAGCGCGACGTCCGGTTCCAGCGCCGGGTACGCCGCCGTCCGACGGCCCGTCAGCCCGCCGTCGGTGAGCGGGATCAGCGGGCCGTGGCAGATCTGCGCCACCGGCTTGTCCAGCTCGAAGAAGTGGCCGACGATCCGCTGCACCTCCGGGTTGTTGCGCAGGTACTCGGGCGCCCGGCCACCGGGCAGCACCAGGGCCGCGTACGCCGCCGGATCCACGTCCGCGAACGCCACGTCGGCGGGCCAGGTGTAGCCCGGCTTCTCGGTGTAGGTGTCGAAGCCCTCCACGAAGTCGTGCACCACGAACTGCAGCGTCTTGCGGGTCGGCGCCGCGACGTGCACCTCGTAGCCCTCCTCCCGGAGGCGCTGGTACGGGTAGAGGACCTCCAGCGACTCCGCCGCGTCGCCCGTGACGATCAGGATCTTGGCTGCCATGCCGGGGATTCCGTCCCTTCGGTCGCCCTGTCTGGATTGAGCCGCGTCACACACTGCCGCCTCACCGCCCCCCGGACAACGCGGCGCGCGAGGCACACCCCCCGCGCATCCACCCCACCCCCGCGCGCCCCCGTTCACGCCCTTGCGGGACCACCCGCCACCCCGCACCCCCTATGTCTCCGCCGTCCACGCCAGCAGCCGCTCCACCCCCCAGGTGGTGATGATCCGCTCCGGTTCCAGCCCGGCCGCGGCCGCGCGGGCGCAGCCGTACGCCTGCCAGTCCAGCTCTCCCGGTGCGTGGGCGTCCGTGTCGACGGAGAAGAGGCAGCCGGCCTGGTCGGCCAGGGCGATCAGACGGCCGGGCGGGTCGCGGCGGTCCGGCCGGCAGTTGATCTCCACCGCCGTTCCGGACTCCGCGCAGGCGGCGAACACCGCCTCGGCGTCGAACCGGGATTCGGGCCGGGGCCGTCCGGCGACCTTCCGTCCGGTGCAGTGGCCGAGCACGTCGACGCGCGGGTTCCGGACGGCCGCCAGCATCCGCCGGGTCATCGGCCGCGGTTCCATCCGCAGTTTGGAGTGGACGGAGGCCACCACCACGTCCAGCCGGTCGAGGAGTTCGTCCTCCTGGTCGAGGCTGCCGTCGTCGAGGATGTCGCACTCGATGCCGGTGAGCAGCCGGAACGGCGCGAGTTCCGCCTGGAGGGCGTCGACCACGTCGAGTTGGTCGCGCAGCCGCTCCGCGCTGAGTCCGCGGGCGACGGTGAGCCGGGGCGAGTGGTCGGTCAGCACCGACCACTCACGGCCGAGGTCGCGGGCGGTGCGGGCCATCAGGGCGATCGGGCTGTGGCCGTCGGACCAGTCGGAGTGCAGGTGGCAGTCGCCCTTCATGGCGGCCCGCAGGTCCTCGCCGCCCTCTCCGAGGGCGGCCGCGCGGCCCTCGACCTCCGCGAGGTAGGCGGGGAGGCGGCCCTCCGAGGCCTCGGCGATGACCTGGGCGGTGACCGGGCCGACGCCGGGAAGCCGGGCGGCGGCCGCGGCGGTGACCGGACCGTCGGGCAGGGTGCGGGCGGCGTCGGCGGCGGTACGGAAGGCGCGGACCCGGTACGGGGACGCCTCCTCGCGTTCCAGCAGGAAGGCGATCCGCTCCAGGGCGGTGACCGGGTCCCAGCGGCCGGCGCTCTCGCCGGCCGGTCCCGTCCCGCCGCCGTCGCGACCGGTCTCGCGGTTCATGGGGCCAGTCTCGCGCGGGTGGACGAACTCCGCAGAGGGCCTTGTTGACACCTCGTCTCATTGGTTTACTCGGCGTGGCGGCCCGCGCGCCCGGCACCACCCCCACCCGGCCGCCGCCCCTGCTCCGCCCGCTCCACCCGCTGCGATCCCACCCTCACCCGTCACCCCCACCCGTCACCCCCGCCCCGGAGCCGCCGCATGCCCGAGCCCGCCGCCTCCCCCGTGTCCGTCCCCCGCCCCCGGCAGCGCGAGGGCGCCCGCCCGGCCGACCGCGAGCAGAACGCCGCCCGCCTGCTGCGGGCCTCGGCCAGGCACGCGTACGACCCGCAGACCGAGATCGACTGGGACAGCCCGATCGACCCGGACCAGTTCGCCCTGCCCCCGCACCGGGTCTCGCTGTACGGCACGCCGCTGTGGCACTCCCTGACCCCGCGGCAGCAGGCGCAGCTGAGCGTGCACCAGCTGGCCAGCACCACCTCGGCGGGCATCTGGTTCGAGCTGGTGCTGATGGAGGGCCTGGTCCGGCACGTCTACGCGGGCGACCTGACCACCCGGCATGCCCAGTACGCGCTCACCGAGGTCGCCGACGAGTGCCGGCACTCGACGATGTTCGCCCGGTACATCACCACCACCGGCTACCCCTCGGCGCGGCCGACCCGCCGCGCCGACCTGCTGGGACGGCTGCACTTCCTGATCAACGACACCACGATGACCTTCGCCGGGGCGATCTTCGTCGAGGAGTTCACCGACGCGATGCAGCGGGAGATGATCCGGGACGAGAGCCTCCAGCCGCTGGCCCGTTCGGTGGCCCGGATCCACGTGGTCGAGGAGGCCCGGCACATCGGGTACGCCAAGCCGGAGCTGGAGCGGCGCTGGGCCTCGCTGAGCGCTCCCCGGCGGGCGGTGTTCCGGCGGGCGCTGGCGCTGCTGGCCCGGCAGTCGGTGGCCGAGATCGTCCACCCGCGGGTGTACGCGCTGGCGGGGCTGGACCCGCGCGCGGCCCGGCAGGCGGCCGCGCGGAACCCGTACTGGCGGGACGCCCGGGTGGACTGGGCGCGCAAGGCGGTGGAGTTCTTCGCCGAGCTGGGCATCATCGACCGCAGCGTCGAGGGCCTGTGGCGGCGCGCCGGCCTGCTGCCGCCGCGCTGACGCCGCCCTCGACGGGTCGGGGCCGGCCGGTCAGAGCACCGCGCCGCCCGCGAGCCGTCCGAGGCCGAAGGTGACGGCGGAGGCGCCGGCGACGATCAGCAGTTGGCGCAGCGCGGAACGGAGGGCGCCGCGGCCCGAGCCCCGGCCGAGCAGGCCGCCGACCGCGAGCGAGGCGAGGGCCGTCACGACCAGCGAGGCCGTGACGGCCGGCCCGCCGTCGGTGATGAACCACGGCAGCAGCGGGACCAGCGCGCCGAGCGCGAACAGCAGGAACGAGCTGACGGCGACCACCACCGGGGAACCGGCGTCCTCCGCGCCGACGCCGTAGAGGATCCGCAGGCTGGTCTCGCGGGCGCCGCGCGGCGCGCTGACCACGCCGCGGCTGGCCCGGACGGCGGTGACCCGGTCGAGGCCGCGTTCGCGCATCCGGCGGGCCAGCCGGGTCAGCACCACGGGCGGCGACAGGGTCCACGCGCGCTGCAGCGCGTCCTCCATGCCGTGGGCCACCTCGCGCTGGCTGCGGACGGAGACCCACTCCCCGGCCGCCATCGACAGCGCCCCGGCCACCAGGCCGGCGAGGCCCGTGAGGCGGATGGTGGCGGCGCTCGCGGAGGCGCCGGCGACGCCGAGGATCATGCAGAGGTTGGTCACCAGGCCGTCGTTGACGCCGAGGACCGCGGCGCGGATGCTGCCGCCGGCCACCCGCTCGGCCGTCCGGCCGATGGCCTCCAGCTCCTCCTCCGCCCGGGCGTCGAGCTCCGCGCTGTGCTCGGCCGGGTCCCAGTCGGGGGCCAGCACGGCCCAGTCCGGCCCGGGCACGGGTGTTCCCACGTCCACCGCCTCCTCGCGGCAAGGCTGCGGCAAGGCTAAGGTCCGCCGGCGGCCGGGCCGTCGAAGCTCAGGGCCCGGAGTGTCGGGCGGGCCCGGGGACGGGCGGCGAGCGCTTCCGGTGGGCCGTTTGACGTGTTCGCCACCCCGGGGATACATGTCCATGACATATCCGAATGACGATTCCACCGTCCATCCACCCCACTGGAGGTCCGGTGCCGT
This sequence comes from Kitasatospora sp. HUAS MG31, assembly GCF_040571325.1. Taxonomy (GTDB): domain Bacteria; phylum Actinomycetota; class Actinomycetes; order Streptomycetales; family Streptomycetaceae; genus Kitasatospora; species Kitasatospora camelliae. The sequence continues at coordinate 1,510,508 of NZ_CP159872.1, forward strand.
CCAGCGACCCGCAGCCGACCGAATCCGCGCGCGCCCGTTTCGGCGCCCGGCTCCGGCACTGGCGCAGACTCCGCGGACTCAGCCAGGCCGAACTCGGCCGCCGCCTCGGTTACGACGACTCGCACATCAGCCGGGTCGAGACCGCCCACCGCTGGCCACCCCCCGGCCTCGCCGCCCGCGCCGACGAACTCCTCGGCACCGGCGGAGAGCTGACCGGGATCTGGCCCGAGCTGGAACACGATCGCGAACAGTGGAAGGCGGTCCGGTCAGGGGGCACGGAACCGGCCGCCTCCGCCGAGGCGTTCGAACAACTGCTGCACGCCTACCGGGACGCCACCGCCACCGTCGGCGGCCGACCGCTGGCCGCCGTCCTCGCCCACCACACCGGGGTGCTCGCCCGTACCCTCCGCACGGCCGACGGCCGGTCCCCGCTGCTCGTCCTCGGCGCCCGCTACGCCGAACTGGCCGGCTGGGCCTGCTACGACGAGGCCGACCACCACCGCGCGCTGGCCTGGTACGACCTCGGCCTGGAGTGGGCCCGCAGCGCCGGCGACCCCGGGACCGCCGCGGTCCTGCTCGCCCGCCGCAGCGGGGTGCACCGCGACGACGGCCACCTCGCCGCCGCCCTGGCCACCGCGGAGGCCGCCCACCGCACCGCCTCCCCCGACCGCCCCGCCGTCCGGGCCGCCGCCTGCCTGGCGCTCGCCCGCGGCCACGCCCTGGCCGGCGACCGCAACGGCGCACGGCGGGCCCTCGACGAAGCGGCCGCACTGGCCCGCCGGGCCGGGCCGGACCCGGCCGTGCCCTGGGCCGGACGCCCGGACGAGAGCGCCACCGAGCTCGCCATCGCCCTCGGCACCTGCCACCGCGACCTCGCCGCCCGCACCGGGCGGCACAGCCACGCCCGGCTCGCCGTGGCCGCCCTCCGCCGCGCACTGGCGGGACTCCCCGCCGCCCATGCCCACATCCGCGCCCTGGTCACCGTCCGCCTCGCCGGCGCCTACCTCTGGGCCGACCGCCCCGACCTCGCCCGCCCCCTCCTCGCCACCACACCCCCCACCACCGGCCGCCTCGCCCACGAACACACCCGCACCACCACCTGGCTCACCCACCACACCCCCCGCTACCCCCACGCCCACGAGCAACTCCGCACAGCCGACGGCTGACCTCCCCGGGAACGCGGTCAATCAGGGGCGCGGGGAACTGCGCGAGGCGGAAGCCCACCCACGCCGAAGCCGCCCGCAGAGCATCCTCGCTCCCCGGGCGGCTCCGAGAGGCACGCCTCCGCCCCGCGCAGCTCTCCCCCAGCCCCGGCGGCTGAGGTATCCCTCCGCCTCGGGCACCCGCCCGAACGCGAAAGCCGCCCCCGGCCGTCGGGCCGGGGGCGGCGGGTGGGCTCAGAGCTTCGCGGCCGCCGCCGCGATCGCGGAGGCGTAGGTGCTGACCTCCGTGTAGACGCCCGGGTACCCGGCCCGTGCGCAGCCCTCGCCCCAGCTGGTGATGCCGACCTGGATCCACGCGTCCGCCGCGTCCTTGCGGAACATCGGACCGCCCGAGTCGCCCTGGCAGGTGTCAACCCCGCCCTGGGCCATGTTCCCGGCGCACAACTCTCCGTCCTTGGCCAGCTCCGGGTACGCCTGGGCACAGGTGACGTCGGAGACGTACGGCACGGCGGCCTTCTGCAGGTACCGCTGCTGCCCGCCGCCCTCGCGGGTGGCGCCCCAGCCGGCGACGGTGAAGGTGCCGTTGTTGTACGTCGTGTTGGTGGCGATCGGCAGGGTGGTGACCTTGCTGCTGGTGATCGGCGAGGCGAGCTTGATCAGGGCCCAGTCGTTGCCGCCCTCCCTGCCGTACTGGGGCGACTGGTAGACGTACGTGGACCTGACCTTGATCGCGCTGCTGCTGTTCAGGTCGACGACGCCGGCCGTGGCGGTGATGCTGCTGTCGCTGCCGGTGCCGTCGACGCAGTGGGCGGCCGTGAGCACGATCTGCCGGGTGTAGAGGGCGCCCCCGCAGCCCATCGACAGCCGCACCATGAAGGGGAACTCGCCCTGGGCGGCCCGCGTCCCGCCGACCACGGTCGGCGACGGGTCCGCGGCCGCCTGGGCGGGCAGCACCAGGGCGCCGGCGCCGAACACCACGCTCGCCAACACCGTGAAGCAGCGGGCCAGTTGACGTCTCATCGAGTCCTCCTCAGTCGAATGGCGGAGCCCTCAGGATCGGTCCCGGAGGAGACGGTCGAACAGACTTCCGGTCCTGCCCGCCCCGGCTGGCAGGACGCCCGCGCCGGTCACCCCCACAGGCCGTGCCCCGGCCTTCGGCCCCGGCCCCGGGCGGCGGCGGCCGGGGGCGGGGAGGAGGATCGTCTCGTGGACGATCACGAGGTGACGACGAGGGGCACCGGCGAGCCCGTTGCCATCCGCCTGGGCACGGCGCGCGGCCGGTGGGTGGTGGCCGCGACGGCGCTGGGCTCGGGCATGGCCATGCTGGACGGCACGGTGGTCAACGTCGCGCTGCCGCGGATCGGCCAGGACCTGGACGCGTCGGTGTCGGCCCTGCAGTGGGTGGTGAACTCCTACCTGCTGACCCTGGCCTCGCTGATCCTGCTCGGCGGCTCGCTCGGCGACCGGTACGGCCGGCGGCGGGTGTTCCTGATCGGGGTGGGATGGTTCGCGGCCGCCTCGGCGCTCTGCGCGGCGGCGCCCACCGTCGAGGTGCTGATCCTGGCCCGCGGCCTGCAGGGCATCGGCGGCGCACTGCTCACCCCGGGCTCGCTGGCCATGCTCCAGGCGGTGTTCCACCCGGACGACCGGGGCGGGGCGGTGGGCGCGTGGTCGGGCCTGGGCGGGGTGGCGGCGGCGGTCGGGCCGTTCCTGGGCGGCTGGCTGGTGGACGGGCCGGGCTGGCGCTGGATCTTCCTGCTGAACGTCCCGCTGGCGGTGGTGGTCGTGGTGGTGACGGGACGCCACGTCCCGGAGACCCGCGACCCGGCCCAGCACGGGCGGTTCGACGTGCTCGGCGCGGCACTCGCGGCGCTCGCGCTCGGCGGGGTGACGTACGCGCTCACCGAGGCGGGGCGTGGGCTGTCGCTGCTGGCGGGGGCGGCGGGCGTGCTGGCCGGGGTGGCGTTCGTGCTGGTCGAGCGCCGTTCGGCGGATCCGATGCTGCCGCTGGGGCTGTTCTCCTCGCGGCTGTTCAGCGTGATCAACGTGGTGACGCTGCTGGTGTACGGCGCGTTCAGCGGCATCTTCCTGCTGCTGGTGGTGCAGTTGCAGACCGTGTCCGGCTTCTCGCCGCTCGCCTCCGGTACGGCCCTGGTGCCGATCACCGTGCTGATGCTGGCGTTCTCCGGCCGGGCAGGGCAGCTGGGCCGGGCGGTCGGGCCCCGGCTGCCGCTGTTCCTGGGCCCCATGATCTGCGCGGCCGGTGTGCTGCTGATGCTGCGGATCGGCCCGGGGGCCTCGTACTGGACGGACGTGCTGCCGGCCGTGACGGTGCTCGGCTGCGGGATGACCCTGCTGGTGGCACCGCTCACCGCCACCGTGCTGGCGGCGGTGGAGGTCCGCCGGGCGGGCATCGCCAGCGGGGTGAACAACGCCGCCGCGCGGGCGGCCGGACTACTGGCGGTCGCGGCGCTCCCGCCGCTCGCGGGACTGAGCGGCGACGCGTACCAGATCCCCGCGGAGGTGGACTCGGCGTTCGGGACGGCGATGCTGATCTGCGCCGGGCTGCTCGCCGCCGGCGGGCTGGTGGCGCTGGCGACCATCCCGGGGAACGCCCTGGAGCCGGACCGGCCGATCGCCGAACCCGACTGCGGCTGGTACTGCGGCCCGACCGACACCCCGCTCGACCCCGGCCACCACGGCACCCGCGGCACCCGCGGCACCCGCGGCACCCGCGGCACCGACCCCGGTCACGCCGGCGGCGAACCGGCCTGACGGGCCGGTCCGAGGGTCCGCCATACGAGCCGGGCCCCGGCCACCGAAGATCCGGTGGCCGGGGCCCGGGTACGAGCCTGCGGGCGCGCGGCCCGCGGGGTCAGCGCCTCAGAGGATGTCGCCCGGCGCGTACTTCGCCGCCTCCGGGTAGGTGTCCGCGACGGCCTGGATCAGCCGCACCAGCTCGGCCACCTGGGCACCGGCCGCGCCGGTGAAGGAGAGCCGGTCGGCGAGCAGCGCGTCCAGCGCGGCACGGTCCAGCGGGATCCGCTCGTCGGCGGCCAGCTTGTCCAGCAGCGCGTTCTCGCGGGCGCCCTCGCGCATGGCCAGGGCGGAGGCCACCGCGTGCTCCTTGATGACCTCGTGCGCGGTCTCCCGGCCGACGCCGGCCCGCACCGCGCCCATCAGCACCTTGGTGGTGGCGAGGAACGGCAGGTACCGGTCCAGCTCGGCCTCGACCACGGCGGGGAAGGCGCCGAACTCGTCCAGGACGGTGAGGAAGGTCTCCAGCAGGCCGTCGAAGGCGAAGAACGCGTCCGGCAGCGCGACCCGGCGGACCACCGAGCAGGAGACGTCGCCCTCGTTCCACTGGTCGCCGCCCAGCTCGGCGGTCATCGACGCGTACCCGCGCAGGATGACGGCCAGGCCGTTGACGCGCTCGCAGGAGCGGGTGTTCATCTTGTGCGGCATCGCGGAGGAGCCGACCTGGCCCGCCTTGAAGCCCTCGGTGACCAGCTCGTGGCCGGCCATCAGGCGGATGGTCTTGGCCAGGCTGGACGGGCCCGCGGCGAGCTGCACCAGGGCGGTGAGCACCTCGAAGTCCAGCGAGCGCGGGTAGACCTGGCCGACGCTGGTGAGCACGTTGTCGAAGCCGAGGTGGCCGGCGACCCGGCGCTCCAGCTCGGCCAGCTTGTCGGCATCGCCGCCGAGCAGGTCCAGCATGTCCTGGGCGGTGCCGACCGGGCCCTTGATCCCGCGCAGCGGGTAGCGGGCGATCAGCTCCTCCAGGCGGCGGAAGGCGACCAGCAGCTCGTCCGCGACGGTGGCGAAGCGCTTGCCGAGGGTGGTGGCCTGGGCGGCCACGTTGTGCGAGCGGCCGGCCATGACCAGCTCGGCGTACTGGGCGGAGAGGCTGCCCAGGCGGACCAGGACGGCCACCGTGCGGTCGCGGACGTGGTCCAGCGACTGGCGGATCTGCAGCTGCTCGACGTTCTCGGTGAGATCCCGGGAGGTCATGCCCTTGTGGATCTGCTCGTGGCCGGCGAGGTCGCTGAACTCCTCGATGCGGGCCTTCACGTCGTGCCGGGTGACCCGCTCGCGGGCCGCGATCGACTCCAGGTCGACCTGGTCGATCACCCGCTCGTAGTCGGCGATGGCGTCGGCCGGAACCTCGATGCCGAGGTCCTTCTGCGCCTTGAGGACGGCGAGCCACAGGTGGCGCTCGAGGACCACCTTGTGCTCGGGGGACCACAGCTGGGCCAGGGTCGCCGAGGCGTACCGGGAGGCCAGGACATTGGGGATCTGGGGCTTCGCGCTCACGCTTGGCAAGCCTAACAGCCGAGGTCAGCCGGAATCACGGCGCACTCGCCACCCGGCCCGGCGACCGTACGCCCCCCGGGGCGCCGCCGTCAGAACAGCGACTCCTGCTCCGCCTCCTCGCGGGGCCGCAGGCGCGGCTTCACCACCACCCCGGCGCACGGCTGTGCGGGCACGGCGGTCAGCCCCCAGCCGGTCAGCAGCCGGGTGTCCAGCAGCAGCGGGGTCTCCTCCTGCTCCGTCGACCCTGCCGGCGCCTGGTCGAGGAACAGGTGCCCGCCGACGGCCGCGCGCAGCGTACCGCCGAGCACCGCGTCCGGCGCCAGCGCGGTGACCTCGCGGTACGCCTCCGGCGCACCCTGCGCCAACCCGAACAGCGCCACCTGGTCCACCAGCGGGCCGTCCCGCAGCAGCTCCACATCGTGCTCCGCCAGCAGCGCCAGCACCTCCGCCCGCAGCGCGGCCAGCCGGGCCGCCCGGTGCTCCGCCGCGGGCAGCGCCCACCACGCGCCGGACTTCGCCGCCGAGGGCACCCGCTCCCGGGCCAGCCCCGCCCGGGCCACCGTGAGCTCCGCCCGCCGCACGGCCGGCAGCCGCCCGCGCCCGACGAAGGTGTACACCAGGGCCGCCTGCTCCTGGAGGCGGACCGTCCCCCGTTCCTCGGCGGTCAGCCCCACCTTGAGCAGGCCGTCGCCGAACCACGCCAGGTACAGCCGGTAGGTGCGGCCGTCGTCGAGGATCTGGTCCCGGGCGAGGGCCAGCCCGCGGTCCGCCGACTGGCACGCCTCGCACTGCACGGTCTTGCTGTCCGGCGCCACCACCGCCCCGTACGGGCACCTGCGGTGCCGCCCGCCGGCCCACACGCCGCCACAGCCCCGCGGCCCGCTCAGCCGCCACGCGACCCGCAGCCCGGGCTCCACCGCCCGCTCGTGCTCCCGCCGCCCGTCACTCGCCGTCAGCCGGGCCACCCCGTCCCGCCACCGCACCCCGGTCGCCGTCCAGTTCCCCACACCACTCCTCTCCACCGGCGACCCTAACCCCCACCACCGACAGCGCGAGGACACGAGAGCGCGAGCCATGAGGGGCGCGTGGGGGCACCTCCCAGCCGCCAAGGCTGGGGGGAGAACTGCGCGAATCGGAAGCGCGCCCACCCGGAAGCCGCCCACCGAGCGCCGCCCCCACCCCGATCGGCACCGCTCAGAAACGCGAACCCGGCGTTTGCCCCTACCGCCCCGCGAGCAGCGGCAGCACCTGCCGGCACAGCGTGTCCAACTGCACCCGCTGCCCCTCGTCCAGGCTGGCGAAGGCCTCGTGGGCGCGGGTCATGTCCCGGCGGATCCGCTCCAGCACGTCCCGCCCCTCCTCGGTGATGCTGACGATCTTGACCCGCCGGTCCCCGGGCGCCGCCTCGCGGTGCGCGAGCCCCAGCGACTCCAGGCGGTCGACGATCCCGGTGACGTTGGAGGCGTCGCACCCGAGCCGCCCGGCGAGCGCCCGCATCGGCACCGGCTCCTGCACCGCCTTGAGTGCCTTGGCCTGCGAGGAGTTCAGCCCGTGCAGCCCGGCGGCGGCCGCGAAGTCCTGGAAGTACGCCGCACCCACCGCGGCCACCGACTCCATCAGGTCGGCGGTGGAGGGTACGGCCGAGGTCCCTGTGCTACTGCCCATGAGCCCAGGGTACGCGTAAAAGGTTCACCAACTCCAGCTTTGACCGCGGCAACGACTTCCCTGGATCCGAACGGCCGGAAACAGGCCGGAAACGGAGCGGAAGCCGTCAGAGCACCAGCTGGTCGAAGAGGTGCCGCAGCTCGCCCTCCGGGTCCGCGGTCAGCCCGGTGTGCACCGGCCCCGGCTGGACCACCGCGCTGCGCGGCGCCGTCAGCCAGCGGAACCGCTGCCCGCCGCTGTCCCCGGCCGCCGGGCCCGCCTCGGGGCCGCCCGCGCAGACCGCCTCGATGCCGTGCAGGGCCCGCCGCACCCCGGCCACGTCCGCCACCGGGTCCAGCGCCAGAAGCCGCGCCTGGTCCAGGTGGGTCCGGGCGCCGAGGTAGCCGCTCTGCCGGCAGTAGAGCAGCACGCCGATGTTCACGCACTCGCCCCGCTCGACCCGCGGCACGGCCCTGATCAGCGCGTACTCGTAGTCGTGCAGAACCCCATCGCTCCGGCCGGTCACGTCGATCCCCGACCCGTCGATCCCTGACATCAGGCGGCCACCTCCGGGAGCCACTCGCGCGGGCCCGCCAGCCGGGCCGTCAGCTGCGCGAGGTAGGCCTCGCGCACCTCCTCGACCGAGTCGAAGCCCGCCTCGCCGTCCAGCCACTCCTCGGGGATCGCCGCCACGGCGGCCGGCAGCACCGCGAGCGCCCGCGGGGCCAGCTCCTCGTCGGCGGCCTTGAGGCCGGTGACCGCCGGGCGCAGCGCGTGGTCCGAGGCGTCGTACGGCCTGCGGATCCAGCCGGCGGCGCCGGGCCAGTGGTGATGGAAGATCAGGCTGGCGCCGTGGTCGATGAGGCGCAGGCCGCCGGCCGCGACCAGCAGGTTGGGGTTGCGCCAGGAGCGGTCGACGTTGCCGATCAGCGCGTCGAACCAGAGGACCCGGGCGGCGAGTTCGCCGTCCACGTCGAAGCAGAGCGGGTCGAAGTTGAGGGCGCCGCTGACGAAGGCCATGCCGAGGTTGGCGCCGCCGCTGGCGCGCATCTGCTCCTGGATCTGCTGCTCCGGTTCGCTGCGGGCGAGCACCGGATCGAGGTCCAGCCGGACCAGTTCGGGCACCGGCAGGCCGAGTCCGCGGCCGAGTTCGCCGGCGAGCACCTCGGCGACCAGCGCCTTGCGGCCCTGGGCCGCGCCGCACCACTTGAGCACGTACAGTCGCCGGTCGTGGCCCTCGACCAGCCCGGGCATCGAGCCGCCTTCACGCAGGGGCGTCACGTACCGGACCGCCGTCACCTCGCTGAGCATCCCGCCACCCTATCGGCCTCCGGGGCCGCGGCCGGTCGGTCTTAGTCCTCCAGGAGCGCCAGTTCCTCGTCGCTGAACCGGGAGGTGCAGGTGTCCTCGGTCGCGGCGAAGACGGTCGGCCTGAGCCCGCGCAGGTCGTGGTGCCGGGCGAGCAGGGTCCAGCCCTGCTTCTTGTACGTGGCCATGGTCATCGAGCCGCTCCCGCCGACCGACTCCTGCTCGACCGGGCGGTCCTGCGCCCAGCCCCGGGCCGCGAGGCCGACGAGGACGGCGTCGAACCGCGTCCGCCCCTCAGCCGCCGAACCCCCGCCCGCCGGGCCGTCGGCGGAGGACCAGGCGACCGCACAGGCCGCCATCCGGTCCGCCACCTCCCTCCGTGCCCGCTCCCGTTCGGTGGCCGGCGCGTCGGTGGACCGCTCCGGCAGTCCCGCCACCGCAGGGCCGGTGAGCCCCGCGGCCACGACGGCCGCGTCCAGGTCCGCCTGCGCCGCCACCCTGCCGAAGCCACCCGCCTCCGGAACGGAAGGAGCCGCGGCGGAGGGAGCCGGGGCGGACGAGGCCACCGCCGGGGCGGACGAGGCCACCGCCGAGGTGGGCGCGGCAGCCGGGCGGGAGTCCGCGGGCCCCGTCCCGCAGCCGGCGGTGAGCGCCGCCCCGACGAGGGCCGCCACCGCCCATCGGGACCTGACAACGGTGGTGGTGTGCATCGGCCGACTTCCCCGCGTGGTTCCACCGGGGACGCCACCCCGGTGATGATCACGAGGAGTCTTCCACACGCCACTCCCCCACCCCTCCCCCGATCCCGCCCTCTGCCCCCGTCCCCGCCCCACGGCAACCGGACTGCGCCGGGTGCCCCGCGCCACGCGCCCGCATCACCCCGGTGGCAGGCACCACTCGGCCGTGCGAGTGTGGCGAACAGTTGTCCTGGTACGGCACGGATCAGCACGTAAGGGATGAACGATGGAGCGACCTCGGATCCTGATCGTCGGCGGCGGCTTCGCCGGTCTGGAGTGTGCCCGCCGGCTGGAGCGCAAGCTCGCACCCTCGGAGGCGGAGATCTCCCTGGTCACGCCGTTCAGCTACCAGCTCTACCTGCCGCTGCTGCCGCACGTCGCGGCCGGCGTGCTGACGCCGCAGTCCGTCGCGGTGTCACTGCGCCGCAGCATGCGGCGTACCCACATCGTCCCGGGCGGCGCGATCGGCGTGGACCCGCGGTCGAAGGTGTGCGTGGTCCGCAAGATCACCGACGAGGTGACCGCCGAGCGGTACGACTACCTGGTGCTGGCGCCGGGCAGCGTGACCCGGACCTTCGACATCCCCGGGCTGACCGACTACGCGCGCGGGATGAAGACGCTGGCGGAGGCGACCTACATCCGGGACCACGTGATCTCCCAGCTCGACCTGGCCTCGGCCTCCGTCGACACCCGGGAGATGGAGTCCCGGCTGCAGTTCGTGGTGGTCGGCGGCGGGTACGCGGGCACCGAGACGGCCGCCTGCCTCCAGCGGCTGACCACGGCGGCGATCCGCCGCTACCCGCGGCTGGACCCGCGGCTGATCAAGTGGCACCTGATCGACATCGCGCCGAAGCTGATGCCCGAACTCGGCGAGAAGCTGGGCCAGCAGGCGCTGAGCATCCTGCGCGGCCGCGGCGTCGAGGTGTCGCTGGGCGTCTCGGTGGCCGAGGTCGGTGCGGAGAGCGTCAAGTTCACCGACGGCCGCACCCTGCCCTGCCGGACGCTGATCTGGACGGCGGGCGTGGCCGCCAGCCCGCTGATCGGCACCCTGGACGCGGAGACCGTCCGCGGCCGGATCGCCGTCACCGCGGAGATGCGGGTACCGCAGTTCGAGGGCGTGTTCGCGCTCGGTGACGCGGCCGCCGTACCGGACCTGGCACTGGGTGACGGGGCGGTCTGCCCGCCGACCGCGCAGCACGCGGCCCGGCAGGGGCGGGCGGTGGCGGACAACCTGGTGGCCGCGCTGCACAAGCAGCCGCTGGAGCCGTACTACCACAAGGACCTGGGCCTGGTGGTGGACCTCGGCGGCAAGGACGCGGTCTCCAAGCCGGCGGGCATCGAACTGCACGGCCTACCCGCCCAGTTGGTGGCCCGCAGCTACCACATGATGGCGATGCGGACCAATGTCGCCAAGTTCCGGGTGGGCGCCAACTGGCTGCTGAACGCGACCGCCGGCGACGACTTCGTCCGGACCGGCTTCCTGGCCCGCCAGCCCGCCCGGCTGCAGGACTTCGAGTACACCGACGTCTACCTGACCCGGGATCAGGTCCGCGAGCACGCGCAGGCGCTGCTGGCGAAGGGGTGAATCCGGCCGGCGTCCCGCTCCCCCGGCGCTCCCGTCCTGACCTGGGCGGGAGCGCCGACACGCGGGCGCCGCGCTTGGGGCGCGGCGCACCGGGCGGGGGCTAACGTCCGGGGCCATGCGCCCCCTCGCCCGCCCCCGCCGCCGGACCCTGCTCGCGGCCTCGGCCGCCGCCCCCGCCCTGCTCGGCTCCTCCCCCGCCGCCGCGCCGGCGGCCGCCGCCGGGATGCCGGACGCGGCCACCGTCGCCCGGGAGGTCCGGGCGGAGTTCCTGCACAGCTGGGAGGGGTACAAGCGGGCGGCGTGGGGCTACGACGAGGTGCGCCCGGTCTCCGGCGGGCACAACGACTTCTTCGCGCCGGGGCACACCTTCGGCCTGTCCATCGTGGAGGCGCTGGACACTCTGTGGCTGATGGAGCTGGACGAGGAGGTCCGGCTCTCCGCCGACTGGATCGAGCAGCACTTCGACCCGGCCCCCGACGCCCGGGTGCAGGTCTTCGAGGCGGTGATCCGCCTGGTCGGCGGGCTGCTCGCCGGGTACCTGTGCACCGGCCGGCCGGCCCTGCTGGACCGCTGCCGGCAGCTCGCCGACCGGCTGCTGCCGGCCTTCACCCGCTCCCCCACGGGCCTCCCCTACCGGTACGTCAACCTGCGCACCGGAGCGGTCGAGGGCCGGACCAGCCCGCTGGCCGAGATCGGCACGAACATCCTGGAGTTCGGCACGCTCTCCCGGCTCACCCGGGACGCCAGGTACCAGGACGCGGCCAAGCGGGCGTACCGCGCGGTGATCGACCGGCGTTCCTCGCTCGGCCTGCTGGGCACCACCCTGGACGTGGAGTCGGGCCGCTGGACGGACACCACCTCCTGCGCGCCGAACCCCCCGGTGGACTCCTTCCTCGAGTACCTGTGGGCCGGCGGCGAACTCCTCGGCGACGCCGAACTCTCCGCCTGGTACCGGATGGTGACCGACGCGGTGCTCAAGCACCAGCTGGACAGGTACGGCTGCCACTGGTTCGCCCAGGTCGACTACGCCACCGGCGCCCGGCGCGACCGGCAGCTCTCCGAGCTCGGCTCGTTCTACGCCGGCCTGCTGGGCAAGGGCGGCGACCTGCAGCTGGCCCGCGACCACTACACCTGCTGGACCGGGCTGCTGGACCTGTACGGGGTGCTGCCCGAGGTGCTGGACTACGAGACCGGGAAGGTCCGTTCGGCCCGCAACGACCTGCGGCCGGAGTACGTCAACTCCTCGTTCGACCTCTGGCGGTTGACCGGCGAGGACGGGTTCCGGCAGAGCGCGTACCGGTACTTCCGGGGGCTGCGCGCCAATCTGCGGGTGCCGGGCGGTTACACGGTGGCCGAGGACGTCACCGCCTCCCCGATGCGCCTGGGCGACCTGACGCCGGGCTACTGGTTCGCCGAGAACCCGAAGTACCTGTACCTGATGTTCGCGGCGGCGCCGCGCTTCGACTACCGCTCGGGCCTGCTGTCGACCGAGGGGAAGCTGCTGCGCGGCGCCGTGCGGACGGGCTGATCCCCTGGCGGGGGAGGACGTTCGCGGCGCCGCGGGAGCGGTGGCGGGAGGACGCGCCGCCGGTGCGGCCGCGATGTCAGGCGGCGGCCGCCCGCTGGAGGCCTTCGAGGATCAGGTCCAGTCCGAAGTCGAACTCGTCGCCGTAGGCGTACCCGGGGCGCATGACGTGGGCGGTCGCGATCTCGGTCAGGTACGGGTACTCGCCGTCGCCGAAACCGCTCAGGATGGAATCCGCCAGCCGGGCGGTCTCCTCGGGGGAGTCGAAGGGCAGGGCCTTCTCCTGCAGGGCGAACCCGTAGATGTAGCTGTCGAGCACCGAGACGGCGTGGGCGGTCGCGGCGAGGGAGAACCCGCCCTGGCGCAGGCAGCCGAGAACGGCGTCGTGGTGGCGCAGCGTGGCCGGGCCCGGCGTGGACCGCGACTCCATCAGCCCGATGGCCCAGGGGTGGCGGGAGAGCGCGAGGCGCATGGAGACGGCCCGCCGCCGCATCGCCGGTCGCCAGCCGTCGCCGGGCTCGGGCAGGTCCACCTCGGCGAAGACCAGATCGACCATGCCGTCGAGCAGGTCCTCCTTGTTGGCCACGTGGTTGTAGAGGGACATGGCCTCCACTCCGACGGCCTCGCCGAGTTTGCGCATGCTGAACGTCTCCAGGCCGGCGGCGTCGGCCAGCTCGACGGCGGCCCGCAGCACCCGCTGCCGGGTGAGCGGCTCGCGACGCTGCTGCGGGGTGGTACGTCGGGTCACGGTGGACGGTCACTTTCTCTCGCGGTCTCCCCAGCGTTGACGAGCTTACGGCGTAAGTGTTCTACTTACACCGTAAGTAAAGCACTTACGGTGTAAGTAGTAACTAACGCCGTACGTGCACGAGCGTGGGACCGGGAGGAGTGACCATGCGACAGGCGGGTGAGGCGATCGCCGACGCCGACGGGACCGGGACGATGGCGGCCGTCGTCCAGGAGCACTACGGCACCCGGCCGGAAAGCGTGCTGCGCACGGCCCGGCTCCCCCGGCCCGGCCTCGGGCCCGGAGAGGTACTGGTCCGGGTGCGCGCCTCCAGCGTGGACCGGGGCACCTGGCACCTGATGGCCGGCCTGCCGTACGCGGTCCGGCCCGTGAGCGGGCTGCGCAGGCCGAGGCTTCCCAATCCCGGCCGCAACATCGCCGGCGTCGTCGAGGCGGTCGGCCCCGGAGTGGCCGGGTTCGCGCCCGGTGACGAGATCTACGGCACGGCGGCCGCCGCGTTCGCCGAATTCGCCGCCGCCCGCCCCGAGAGGATCGCCCCGAAGCCGGTCCGGCTCACCTTCGAGGAGGCGGCGACGGTGCCCGTCAGCGCGCTCACCGCACTCCAGGCGGTACGCGACAAGGGCGGGGTCCAGCCGGGCCGGCAGGTCCTGATCACGGGAGCCGCCGGCGGCGTGGGCACCTTCGCCGTCCAACTCGCCCACAGCCTCGGCGCCCACGTCACGGCCGTCGCCAGCACCCCCAAGCTCGACGCCGTACGGAGGCTGGGCGCCGACCACGTGATCGACTACACCCGCGAGGACTTCCTCGCCGGCCCACGCCGCTACGACACCATCATCGACATCGCCGGCAACCGCAGTCTGCGGGATCTGCGCCGCGCCCTCACCCCCCGCGGCAGGCTGGTCATCACCGGCGGCGAGACGGACGGCCGCTGGCTCGGCGGCACCGACCGCCAGCTCCGCGCCCAGCTGCTGTCCCCGTTCACCACCCAGCATCTGGGCACCTTCATCGCCTCCGAGAACGCCGACGGGCTGCGCGACCTGACCGCGCTCATCGACGAGGGCGAGCTCAGCCCCGTCGTGGACGGCGTCCACCCGCTCACGGAGACCGCCGCAGCCGTCCGCCACCTGCTCGACGGCCGCGTCACGGGCAAGCTGGCGATCGCCATGCCCTCCGAGTGACGTCCGAGGGACGCCCGGCCCGGGCCCCGCCGCACCGACCCGCGCCGGCCGAGGCCGCTGACCGGGCGGGCGCCCTCGGGGGGCACCCGCCCGGTCGGCGGAGGAGAGGGACGACGGCTCAGGAGCCCGGCGGTCTCAGGGCCTGGCGGCCAGGTACACCCCGGTGGCGTCCTGGCCGGCCGTGTTGCGGCAGGACCAGTTACCGCTGGTCTTGGCGTTGATCAGGGTGACGCAGCGGCCGAGGGCGAGCTGGGCGTAGTAGTTGGGGTGGAACGACTCCTGTGTGGTGCCCTGGACGGTGGTGCCGAGGTCCAGGAAGCGGGCCCACTCGCTGGTGGTCGCGGAGGGCGGCGTGCTCGGGGTGGCCAGGCGGGTCGCCTTGGCGCACACCTCGCGGCCCTGCAGCAGGTCGCGCAGGTCGAGGAACTGCACGCCCTTGGCCGCGGCCACGCCGGCCAGCCGGTCGGAGATCTGCGGCACCAGCGAGTCGCGGGCCCAGTCGGCGTCCTGGTCCCAGAACGGGCAGCCGCCGGTGTTGGTCCGGGACCAGCCGCTCTCCGGGTAGCGGTTCTCGGAGCTGCGCGGGATCGGCGAGGGGTAGGACTGCAGCACGATCCGGTAGCTGCCCTGGGCGTACCCGGCGGCCGACATCACGGCGCGGATCTCGTCCACGGACTTCGCCGCGCCGGCCATCGCCGCGTCGATCCTGGAGTCCACCGCAGCCTGCTGGTCGTCGTGGCAGTACGACCACCAGACCATGTAGTCCTGGACACAGGTGGAGATCACGTCGGCGAAGCCGAGGTCGTTGCCGCCGACCGAGAGCGTGATCAGCTTGATGTCGTACTGGCCCGCGAGGGCGGCGAGCTGGTCGGCCTGCGGCGCCTCGCCCTTGAAGGACTGCCCGCCGTTGGCGGCGCGGAAGACGTTCGCGCTGGTGGCGCCGGAGCAGGCCAGGTTGAGCTGGGCCTGGCTGATGCCGGAGGCGCTCTTCACCTCGGCCACGTCGGAGCGGTCGCACCCGCTCGCGTACGTGCTGCCGTAGACCCGGGCCGGGTCGTAGGCACTGCCGGTCCAGGCGCGGTCGGTGCCGTCCCGGCTGCCGCTGGTGGTGTCGCTGTTGCCCTTCCAGCGGCCGGCTTCACCGGAGATGTAGCTGTCGCCCATGGAGACGGTGGCGGTGGGTCCGGTGGCGGCCCGGGCGGGGGTGGCGACGCCCAGCAGGGGCAGGGCGAGCGCCACGGCCGCGAGGAGGGCGGAGGTTCTTGCGGAGGTTCTTGGGGACGTGCTTGTGAACATGGGCACGGCGGAACTCCTGCGAACGGCCTCGCGGGAGTGGGGTCGCGAGGCAGTGGTGAGGGTGGGGCCGCCGGCCGGTGGCGCGATGAAGATGACATGCCCGCGCTTGTTACCGCTAGGTAGAGAACACGGGAAATTCGCTGTGTCACCGACCTTGTCGCTGTGTTACCGCCGTGTTTCGCGGTGCGTCACGACACCGCGTCACAACACCGCGTCACGACACCGCTCAGATCAGTCGCGCTCCGCCTCCCGAGGCACCCAGCACCTCGGCCAGGTCGTCCGCCAGCCGCTGCGCCTCGGCCGGCTGGAGGTCGGCCACCGTGAGCCGTACGCCGGGCGCCGACTGGACCCGGAACCGGGCACCCGGGGCGGCCACCCAGCCGCGCTGGAGCAGCCCGGCGGTCACCGCGGTCTCGTCCGCCACCGGCACCCAGACGTTCAGCCCGCTGCGCCCGTACCCGGCGATGCCATGGCCGGCGAGGGCGGTGAGCAGGGCGTCGCGGCGGCGCCGGTAGACCGCGGAGAGCTCGGCGGCGGGGACGGCGTCGGTGCGCCACAGCTCGGCCACGGCGCGCTGGAGCAGGTGGCTGACCCAGCCGGCGTCCAGCCGCTGACGGCCGAGCACCCGGCCGACGGTGGCCGGGTCGCCGATCGCGACGGCCACCCGCAGGTCGGGGGCGAAGGCCTTGGCGGCGGACCGGACCAGCACCCAGGAGGCGACGGTGGGCTCGCCGTCCGCGCCCGCGGCCAGGGACCGGAACGGCTGGTCGACCATGCCGTGGCCGTGGTCGTCCTCGATCAGCAGGGTGCCGGGGTGCTCGGCCAGGACGGCGCGCAGGGCCGCGGCCCGCTCGGCGGTGAGGGCGGCGCCGGTGGGGTTCTGGGCCCGGCTGGTGACGATCAGGCCGCGGGCGCCGGCGGCCAGCGCGGCGGCCACCTGCCCGGGCAGCGGGCCCTCCTCGTCCAGGCCGATCGGGGCGGTGCGCAGCCCGAGCGCGGGCAGCAGGTCGAGCAGGCTGCCCCAGCCCGGGTCCTCCACGGCGACCAGGTCGCCGGGGCGCAGCGCGGCGGACAGGACGCGGCCGATGGTGTCCAGGGCGCCGGAGAGCACGGCGAGGGAGCCGTCGGGGGCGCCGTCGGCGTGGAAGGAGGCGCGGGCGAGGGCGAGCAGCTCGGGGTCGGCGGCGGGGTGTCCGTAGAGCGCGGAGCCCTGCTCGGCGGCCCGGGCCAGGGCGGGGCCGAGCGGGGGGAGGAGCGCCGGGTCGGGGTTGCCGGTGGACAGGTCGCGGGCACCGGGCGGGACGGGGATCCGGGCCTGGTCGCGCGGGGTGGTGACGGGCTTGGGGCGGATCCGGCTGCCGCGGCGGCCGGCGGTCTCGATCACGCCGCGGTCGCGCAGCAGGCGGTAGGCCGCCGCCACGGTGTTGGGGTTGACGCCCAGCTCGACGGCCAGGTCGCGCATGGGCGGCAGGGCCGTGCCCGGCGGGAGCTCGCCGGAGCCGACCGCGCGTTCGACGTCGGCCGCGATCTCGCTGGCACGCCGCCCCTTGATCCGATACTCTCCTAGCACAAACACGATTATGCACTAGTGCAGAGAGGTTGTCATGTCGGACACCGCCTCGTACGCCCGCACCCCCCGCACCGTCCCCACCCGCTACCGCGACCGCGCCGTCTGGGAGAAGGAGGCCGTCAACGCCGTCCTCGACGCCGGCTACCTCTGCCACCTCGGTTTCGTCCGCGACGGCGCGCCCGTGGTGCTGCCCACGATCTACGCCCGGGTCGGCGAGCGGCTGTACGTCCACGGCTCCACCGGCAGCCGCCCGATGCGCGGCGCCGCCGACGATCAGGGGATGGCGGTCTGCGTCACCGTGACCCTGGTGGACGGCCTGGTGCTGGCCAAGTCCGCCTTCAACCACTCCGTCAACTACCGCTCCGTGGTGGCCCACGGCACCGCGTACCAGGTCACCGACGCCGAGGAGCTGACCGTGGCGCTGGACGCCCTGGTCGACCAGGCCGTCCCCGGCCGCTCCGCCGACGTCCGCCCGGCCAACGCCAGGGAGCGCGCCGCCACCGCTGTCGTCCGGCTCGACCTGGACGAGGTCTCCGCCAAGGTCCGCGCCGCCGGCGCCGGGGACGAGGAGGAGGACCTGGACCTCCCGTACTGGGCCGGCGTCGTCCCGGTCACCCAGGTGTTCGGCGCACCGGAGCCCGCCCCGCACACCACCGTCCCGCTGCCCGCCTACCTCAGGGGCTGACGCCGGGCCGCCCGGCGTTCACCGCGCCCGAGCGGCGGCGCAGCACGGAATTCCGGCACCCGGCTGATGGAATGTGAGACGACCTCCGTCCGTCCGGCCGCGCAGGTGGGCCGCCGTACCTCCGGGAGCCCGCCCTGGCCAGCACCGACCCGGCCGCCTCCGATCACCTCGGCCATGTCGTGTTCATCTCGGCGGCCGCCGCGATGGGCGGCTTCCTGTTCGGCTACGACAGCGCCGTCATCAACGGCGCGGTGACGGGCATCCAGAAGCACTTCGGCGTGGGCAACGGCGAGACCGCCTTCGTGGTGGCCATCGCGCTGCTCGGCTCGGCGGCCGGCGCGGTGGTCGCCGGGCGGCTGGCCGACCACCTGGGCCGGGTCCGCACCATGCTGCTGGCGGCGACGCTGTTCGCGGTCAGCGGGATCGGCTCGATGTTCCCGCCCAACGTCCAGGTGCTGGCCGTCTGGCGGGTGGTCGGCGGCGTGGCCATCGGCATCGCCTCGGTGGTCGCGCCGACGTACATCGCCGAGGTCGCGCCCACCGCGTACCGCGGCCGGCTGGCCTCCTTCCAGCAGATGGCGATCGTGCTCGGCATCACCGTCTCCCAGCTGGCCAACTACGCGCTGAACGAGGGCGCCGGCGGGGAGTCCACCAACCACCTGGGCGGGGTGCAGGCCTGGCAGTGGATGCTCGGCGTGGAGACCGTCCCCGCCGTGGTCTACGGGATCATGGCGCTGGCGATCCCCGAGTCCCCGCGCTACCTGATCGCCGACCGGCGCGAGGACGAGGCCCGCAAGGTGCTTACCGAGGTGGAGGGCGAGGGTGCCGACCTGGACGCCCGGGTGGCCGAGATCCGGTCCGTGCTGGACACCACGCAGAAGCCGCGGGCCCGGGACCTCACCGGCGGCCGGTTCGGGCTGCTGCCGATCGTCTGGATCGGCATCGGCGCCTCGGTGTTCCAGCAGTTCGTCGGCATCAACGTGATCTTCTACTACTCCTCCTTCCTGTGGCAGTCGGTGGGCATCGACGAGTCCAACTCGCTGCTGATCAGCCTCTCCACCTCGATCGTCAACGTGGTCGGCACGGTGATCGCGATGGCCCTGGTGGACCGGATCGGACGCAAGCCGCTGGCGCTCGCCGGCTCGGCCGGCATGGCCGCCTCGCTGACCGTCGCCGCCTGGGCGTTCTCCTTCCGCGAGGGCACCGGCAACACCGCCACCCTGGACGACTTCCACGCCACCGTCGCCCTGGTGGCGGCGCACGTCTTCGTGTTCTGCTTCGCCTTCTCCTGGGGCGTGGTGGTCTGGGTGCTGCTCGGCGAGATGTTCCCGGGCGCCATCCGGGCGCTGGCCCTCTCGGTGGCCGCCTCCGCGCAGTGGATCGCCAACTGGGCGATCACCGTCAGCTTCCCCAGCCTGGCCGACTGGAACCTGTCGGCCACCTACGGCATCTACGCCGCCTTCGCGCTGCTGTCCATCCCGTTCGTCGCGTTCTGCATCCGGGAGACCAGGGGCCGGGCCCTGGAGGAGATGGGCTGACGCTCACTCCGCTGACGCTCACTCCAACGGCCCGGCGTCGGTACGGGCCGCCGCCGCGCGCCCGCGCATAGCATCTGGCCATGAGCGGCTCGGCACAGCATGTCACCTTCCCCGGCGACGGGCAGACGGCCCACGGCTACCTGGTCCTCCCGCCCCAGGCGGTCGGCCCCGGACTGGTGGTGGTCCCCGGACAGCAGGGCCTGACCGGCCACATCCGGGCCATGGCCGACCGGTTCGCCGAGGAGGGCTTCGTCGCCCTCGCCCCCGACCTGCCCTCCGGTGCCCCGGCCGACGGTGAACTCCCGCCCGAGCAGGCCGTGGTGGACCTGCGCGGCGCCGTGGACTTCCTGCTCGGCCATCCGCAGGTGGTCGGCGACTCGGTCGGCGCGGTCGGCTTCTGCCGGGGCGGCGGACTCTCCCTCGTCCTCGCCGCGCAGGAGGGCGACCGGGTCGCCGCGGTGGTCCCGTTCTACGGCCTGCCGGCCGACGACTTGTTCGAGTACCGGGGACTGACCGCCCACGTCCTCGGCCACTACGCCGAGGAGGACGACGCCAACCCGGTCACGGCGGTGGACGAGGCCGCGATCCGGATCGGCGAGGCCACCGACCGCCGGCCCGAGATCCACTTCTACCCGGCCGGCCACGCCTTCATGAACGAGGAGAACCCCGCCGGCGCCTACGACGCCCTCCAGGCCCGCACCGCCTGGCTGCGGACCCTCAGCTTCCTCTGGGCCCACCTCGGCTGACACCCCGCCGCACGCGGCCGGACCGGCGGAAACCCCGTGGACACCCCCGCCCCGGCGCACCCATAGTCACCGGATGACCACCGCCCTCCGCCCGACCCACAGCCGCCGACCCGCCTGGGCCGGACGGAACTTCACCCTGCACACCTCCGCCACCGTGATCAGCGGCCTCGGCAACGCCGCCGCACCGATCGCCACCGCCTTCGCCGTCCTGGAGCACGGCGGCGGCACCTCCGAGGTCGGCTACGTCACGGCCGCCCGGATGGTCCCGCTGGTCCTCCTGCTGCTGATCGGCGGCGCGCTGGCCGACCGGCTGCCCCGGCACCGGGTGATGGTCGGCGCCAACCTGTTCAACGCCCTCTCCCAGGCCGTCCTGGCGGCCCTGGTGCTCGCCGGCCCGGTCGGCCTGCCGCCCCTGCTGCTGCTCTCCGCCGCGGGCGGCGCCGGGCAGGCCTTCTACGGCCCGGCCGCCCAGGGGGTGATCCTGCAGAGCGTCGACGCCGAGCACTCG
Organism: Kitasatospora sp. HUAS MG31; assembly: GCF_040571325.1. Lineage (GTDB taxonomy): Bacteria > Actinomycetota > Actinomycetes > Streptomycetales > Streptomycetaceae > Kitasatospora > Kitasatospora camelliae. Next base: position 1,531,053 of record NZ_CP159872.1, read on the forward strand.
GCCCGCGCGTTCTCGGTCTACCGGATGGCCGTGAACGGCGCCCAGATCGGCGGCGCGGCCCTCGGCGGCGCCCTGGTCGGGCTGATCGGCCCCGGCTGGGTGCTCGCCCTGGACGCCGGCTGCTTCGTCCTCGCCGCCGCCCTGCGCACCCTGCTCGACCTGCCCGCCGCCTCCGAGGCCTCCCCCGGCGAACCGGGCTCCTCGCCGGCCCCCGACATGCTGGGCGAACTCCGGGCCGGCTGGCGCGAGTTCATCGGCCGCCGCTGGCTGTGGGCGGTGGTGCTGCAGTTCTCCGTGGTGATGGCCTGCATCGAGGCGGTGGAGGCGGTGTACGGCCCGGTGGTGGCGAAGCAGCGCCTCGGCGGCGCGGGCGCCTGGGGTACCGCGATGGCCGCGTTCAGCGTCGGCATGCTGGCCGCCGGCCTGCTGACGGCCCGCCGGCAGCCCCGCCGGATCCTGCTGGTCGGCAACCTCGGCGTCTTCCTGTTCGCCCTGCCCGCCGTCGCGCTGGCGGTGGCGGCACCCGTCCCGGTGCTGGCCGCCGCGATGTTCGTCTCCGGCGCGGGGGTGACCGTCTTCGGGGTCAACTGGATGCTCGCGCTGCAGCAGGAGATCCCCGTCGAGCTGACCTCCCGGGTCTCCGCGTACGACGCGCTCGGCTCGCTGGCGCTCACCCCGGTCGGCCTGGCCGCGGCCGGACCGGCCGCCGACCTGCTCGGGCTGGACGGCGCGCTGTGGGCCTGTGCCGCGACCACCCTGCTGCTGGCGGCGGCCGTGCTGGTCGTCCCCGAGGTGCGGCGGCTGTCCCGGGCCACCGGGGACCGTCCCGCCGTCGGCGACCGCGCCCCCGCGCCCGCACCCGCACTGAACTGACCCTCCGGCAACCGGCGTCGCCCGCGCGGTCGTCCCCCGGAGACCAGGCCACCGATCAAGGGGAGTGACCGCGTGACCCGACCCCTGCTGTTCCTCGACGCGGACGGCGTGCTCAACCCGCTCGACCCGCACCCGGACGCCGGCTTCACCGCCCACACCGTGCTCGGCTACCGGGTCCTGCTCGCGGACCGGCACGCCGACTGGCTGAACGAACTGGCCGGGACGTACGACCTGGTGTGGGCCACCACCTGGGAGGAGGAGGCCAACCTCCACCTCGCGCCGCTGCTCGGACTGCCCGAGCTGCCGGTGGTCCGCTTCAACGGGTACGTGGCGCAGCCGGACGACCCGAAGGTCCCGCTGATGGAACTGCTCTCCGCCCGCAAGTGGGCCCCGCTGCTGCGGTACGCCCGGGGCCGGCCGTTCGCCTGGGTCGACGACTGCATCCCGCCCCGGCTGGTCCGCCGCTCGCTGCTGCGCCGGGACCGGCTGCTGATGGCGATCGACCCGGTGGAGGGCCTGGAGCGGTACCACGTGGACCGCCTGCTGAACCGCCCCCCGGCCGCCCGCCGCTTCCGGCGCGCCCGTCGGCCGGGCGAGTGAGTCCGCATCCTACCGGTTGGCCCGTTTCGGTTCGGGTTGGGCCCCTTTCGTCCGGCCGGGCGGTGCACGGATAGATTCGCAACCATGCGCATCCGGATCATCGACGCCTTCACCGATCGCCCGTTCGCGGGGAACCCCGCCGCGGTGTGCCTGCTGGACGGGCCCGACTGGCCGGAGACCGCGTGGATGCGGCGGGTCGCGGCGGAGATGAACCACTCCGAGACCGCCTTCGCCCTGCCGCTGGCCGCCGGCGGCGGGGCCGAGTGGGGGCTGCGCTGGTTCACCCCGGTCGAGGAGGTCAACCTCTGCGGCCACGCCACCCTCGCCACCGTGCACGCCCTGCGCTCGGACGGCCTCGCGGCGGGCGCCTGGGTGCGGTTCAGCACGCTCTCCGGCATCCTGCGGGCCCGCCCCGAGCCGGACGGCTCGATCACCCTGGACTTCCCGGCCGCGCCCGTCGCCCCCGCCGCCGTCCCGGACGGCCTGCGCGAGGCCCTCGGCCGCCCCGTCCAGGAGCTGTACGACACCGGCGCGGTGGGCGACCTGCTGGCGGTCCTGCCCAGCGAGCACGCCGTCCGGGCCCTCGCCCCCGACCTCGGCGCCCTCGCCCTGCTCCCGATCCAGGGCGTGATCGCCACCGCCCCGGCCGACGACCCGAACGGCGGGTACGACTTCGTCTCCCGGGTGTTCTGCCCCGGCATCGGCATCCCCGAGGACCCGGTCACCGGCAGCGCCCACACCGCCCTCGCCCCGTTCTGGGCGCAGCGGCTGGGCCGCCCCGCGGTGACGGGCTACCAGGCCTCCGTCCGCGGCGGCCTGGTGGCCTGCGAGGCCACCACCGACCGCGTCCTCCTCTCCGGCCGCGCCGTCACCGTCCTCGACGGCACCCTCCACAGCCACCCCTGACCCGGAAGCAGGTGGCGCAATCGGGCTCTTCAGGGGGGCGTGGGGGCACCTTCCAGCCGCCAAGGCTGGGGGAGAACTGCGCGAAACCGGAAGACACGGCGCCGCACCCGCTCCCGTCACAGCCATCCGCCCTGCCGCGGCCGCACGCACCCGGTCTCCCGCTTCGCGCAGTTCCCCCCTCGCCCCCGGGCTCGCCGGTCACCCGATCACCCGGTCACCCGCTCAGAGCCGGTGCCGCTCCTGCTTCAGCCCCTCCGCGTCCAGCTCCCCGAACGGCGGGATCCCCCGCCCCGGCGCCAGCGTCGGGGCCTCCGCCAGCCCGGCCCAGTCCCGCAGCTTCGCCGTGGCCGCCGCGGACTCCGCCGCCCCCAGCGACCCGATCTTCGCCCCGTGGTTGGCCCCGGCCGCGGTGTACACGTAGCTGTCCCGGCTGCCCCGGCCGAGGCCGAACCGCTCCGCGCCCCACGGGTCGTTCTGCCCGTAGACGAAGATGATCCGCTGCGCGGAGTTCCGCACCCACCGGTCGACGTCCCGCATGGCGGACGGGTCGAACCGCATCGGGATCGACCGCGGCACGTAGCTCCGCGGCGAGTAGAGCTCCCGGTAGTCGTAGTGCAGCAGGTCCTTCAGGTGCGAGACGTCGAACGTGGGCGCTCCCAGCTGCGTCCCGGCCTGGTAGTAGTACGCCGTGTACCCGGCCAGCGAGGCGTCGCTGTTCGAGGTGACGCCGGAGTGGGTGTCGAACCAGGCGTAGAGCTGGTCGTCCGTGGCCGTGGCGGGCGGCACCTCCGCGCAGTCCGCCTCGCCGCTGTACTGCCAGAACGCCCAGACGACGTCGAGCACCCCGACCTCGTAGCCGCGGTCGGCGCTGCCCACGGTCTCGAAGGTGTTGCCCTGGGCGGCGTTGTCGGCGGCGTAGCGGGGTTCCAGGGTGGCGCGGCGGGCGAGCAGTTCGCGCTGGGCGGTGTTCAGGGCGGCCCGGCACTCGGGGGTGCCGACCTGCCGGAAGAAGGCGGTGTAGGCGGAGTCCTCGCGGTCGTTGACGTCGTTGGGCGCGACGTACGCGACGGTGCCGTCCACGTCGTGCGGGTAGAAGCGGCGGTGGTAGACCGAGGACATCCCGCCCTTGCTGGCGCCGGTGGAGATCCAGGCGCCGCGGTACACGGACTTGAGCGCGGTGATCAGCCGGTGGGCGTCGGCGGCGGCCTGTTCGATGCCGGCCTTGGTCCAGTCGGCGGGCTCGGGGCGGGAGGGGGTGAAGTAGCGGTACTCGATGGAGACCTGGTTGCCGTCGGTCAGCCGGGTGGGTTCGGTGCGCGACGGGTTGGTGCCGAGGGTGTAGCCGTTGGTGTAGAAGACGGTGGGCCGGTCGTCGGCCCGGTGCAGCACGCTGAACCGCTGCTCGAAGGTGCCGCGCCACGGCCGGGCGTGGTCGATCGGCTGGGTGTACGTCAGCAGAAAGTACCGGTGGCCGGTGGTGGTGGGCTTCTCCTCGGTGACCTTCATCCCGGGGATGGCCGCCAGCCGGTCCCGGATGTCGGCGCTTCGGCTGTCGGCCGTCCGGGTGTCGCCCTGGGCGGCGGCCGCGGCGGGGACGGCCAGGCCGAGGCCGGGGGCGGTTATCAGCAGGGCGGCGGCGAGCAGCCCGCGGAGCAGAGGTCGCATCAACTCTCCAGCATGGTCGGATATCGGACGTGCCGCACCACACTGACGTGAGCATGACGGAGCGTCAAGGGATCGTGCAGACCCCGCTCCGGGGCGGTGGCGGTCTCACCGGGAGGCCGGGGGCTCCAGATTGCGGGTGATGCGCTCCAGGACGGCGACGGCGGTGCGGTAGTCCTCGGCCGGGACGCCCTCGGTGCACCGCGTACGGAAGTCGGCGACCCGTTCGGCGACCCGGGCGAGGCGGGCGCGGCCGTCGGCGGTCAGGTCGAGGCGCCCGGGTGACGGGCGGTCGGCCCAGCCGTCGGCGAGGACGGTTTCGAGGGCCGCGGTGCGGGCGGCGGCGTCGGCGTTGGCGGCCAGGACGGTGTGGACGTCGGCGTCCCGGGCCTGCGCGGTGTCCTCGACGACGTTGAGGACCTGCCAGGCCAGCCGGGTGAGGCCGAACTCGGCCAGCAGGGCGTCCATGGCGGTGGTGAGGGCGTGGTCGGTGCGGTTGAGCCAGTACCCGATGGGTTTCATGTTGTCCTCCTGAGGGTCAGTGGTGCCGGGCCTGGGCCCGGCGGGGCAGCAGCCGGACCAGGGCGCAGCAGCCGAGCAGGGCCGCGGCGACCGCGCTCAGGCTGTGGACGGCTCCACCCGCCGGGTCGGCACCGGCACCGAAGTAGACGGTGGTGACGGCGGCGGCGCCGATGCTGTTGGCGAGCTGGGAGACGGCGGACAGCGAGCCGCTCGCACTGCCGGACTCCCGGGGGCCGATGTCCCCGAGGGTGACCTCGTAGACGGTGCCGAAGCAGGCGCCGAGGCCGAGGCCGGTGAGGAACAGCGCGGCGGCGAGGGCCCACCCCGCCGGCTCACCGCCGCCGCCGACCAGGGCGAGCAGGGCGAGCAGGGCGAGCGTGCCGGCGAGGGTGAGCAGCAGGCCGATGAGGGTCAGGGTGCGGCCGAGCCGGGCGGTGAGGCGGTGGGCGGCGATCGAGGCGGCGATGATGCCGGCGGCGATCGGGGCGAGGTCCAGGGAGGCGCGGGTCGGGGTGTGGTGCAGGCCGTCCTGGACGTAGAGCGAGAGGACCAGCAGCAGGCCCGCGACGGCCGCGTAGAAGACCAGGCCGAGGACCAGGCCGGAGGTGAAGCCGCGGTTGCGCAGCAGGGTGGGTTCGATCAGCGGGCTCGCGGCGTGGCGCTGGCGCAGGCAGAACAGGGCGAAGGAGCCGAGGCCGGCGGTGAGCGCGAGGGCGGCGCGGGGTGACCAGCCGTGGCTGGAGCCGTCGATCAGGCCGTGCAGCAGGCCGAGCATGGCGGCGGCGAGCAGGCCGGAGCCGAGGACGTCGAGGGTGGCCGCCCGGTCGCCGGTGTCGCGGGGCAGCAGCCGCGCGGCCAGGGCGATGGCGAGGCCGCCGAGGACGATGTTGATCAGGAACATCGAGCGCCAGCCGAGGCCGTCGATCAGGAGCCCGGCGAGGATCGGGCCGCCGATCGCGGACAGGCCCAGGCAGGGGGCGAAGACGCCGAACGCCCTGCCGAGCTCCCGCGCGGGGAAGACGGCGCGGAGGATGCCGAACCCCTGGGGGATCACCAGGGCGCCGAAGGCTCCCTGGAGGATGCGGAAGGCGATCAGCGGGGCCGGCCCGGGGGCGAGGCCGCAGGCGGCGGAGGCGAGGGTGAAGCCGGTGAGGCCGGCGAGGAACAGGCGCCGGCGCCCGTACCGGTCGCCGAGCCGGCCGCCGACCACCAGCAGGACGCCCATGGCGAGGGCGTATCCGGCGCCCAGCCACTGGACGAGGGCGGTGCCGCCGTCCAGGTCGGCGGCGATGGCCGGGGCGGCGATGTTGGTGATCGTCGCGTCGAGCAGGTCGAGGACCGCGGCGAACAGGACGACCGCGAGGACGGCCCAGCGGCGGCGGCCGTCGGCGGGTAACCCACCGGCCGGCGGGGCGATGGGCGGCGGGCGGAGTGCCTCGGCGGGACGGGTGGGCGCCGGGGGCTTGCGGGTCGTGGACATGGATTCCTCGGGAAGGGGCCGACAGGGCCGGCCCGTCGGGGTCAGTGCGCGGTGAAGGCGGCGGCGTTCTCGCCGGCCCACTGGCGGAAGGTGCGGGCGGGCCGGCCGAGCAGGGTGTGGGTGGTGTCGTGGACGGTGGCCGGGCCGCGGTCGGCGGCCGCCCAGAGGTCGAGCAGCGAGCGGACCATCGGGGCGGGCAGGTGGGCGCCCAGCTGCCGCTCGGCCTCGGCCCGGGAGATCCGCTCGACGGTGAGGTCGCGGCCGAGGGCGTCGGCGAGCTGGGCGATCTGCTCGCGGAAGGTGAGCGACTCGGGGCCGGTGAGGGTGTACGCACGCTCCTGGAGCGCGGTGCCGGTCAGCACCTCGACGGCGATGTCGGCGATGTCCTCGGGGTGGATCGGCGCGATGTGGGCGTCCGGGTGGGCGAGCTGGATCGGCAGTGACCGGCCGATGGCGTGGGCCCAGCCGAAGGAGTTGCTGGCGAACGCGCCGGGGCGCAGGAAGGTGTGGGCGAGGCCGGAGTCGGCGAGGGCCCGCTCGACGCGGAGGCTGTGGCTCGCCAGCGGGTCGTTCTCGGCGTCGGCACCGAGGACGGAGGACGAGGAGAGCAGCACGACGTGCTCGACGCCGGCGGCCTCCGCGGCCTTGACCAGGTCGTGGATGCCGGCGGGCTCGGGGTAGAGGAAGACCCGGCGGACGCCCTGGAGCGCGGCGGTGAAGGTCTCGGGGCGGTCGAGGACGAGTTCGACGGCCTCGACGCCGGCCGGGACGGTCAGCTCCGCGGGCCGGGCGCTGGCGGCGCGGACGGTGTGGCCGGCGGTGTGCAGGCGGGCGATGACGGCCTGGCCGACCTGGCCGCGGGCGCCGGTGATGAGCGTGGTCATGGGGGTTCCCTCCCGAGGGGGCGCCGGTTGTCTGCCGAACGCCCCACTATTGCTTGTTGACGACATATGCATGATGTCCTGCACACGTTTTCATGTCAACACATGTCTTCATCCGGCCACGCATACGGGTAGGCTGCCGCCATGACGAAGCGCGAGCACACCGCCGAGGAGCTGCTGGACGCCGTGGGCCCGGCCTTCGGGAAGCTGCGCCGCTCCTCGCTCCTGGACGTCGAGGACCCGATCTCCGCCAAGGACCTCAGCCGCACGCTGGTGCTGCGGATCGTCCTGGAGGCCGAACGGGAGGAGACCGGCGAGATCACGGTCGGCGCGGTCGCCCAGCACCTGGGCGTGGACCCGTCGGTGGCCAGCCGCATGGTCTCCGACTGCATCGCCGCCGGCTATCTGGTCCGCGCCGCCTCCCAGCAGGACGGCCGCCGCACGGTCCTCCACCTCAGCCCCGGGGGGCGCGACCTGATGGCCCGCTTCGCCCGCCACCAGCGCGCGGCCTTCGAGCAGATCACCGCCGACTGGACCGAGCGGGAGCGCCTGGAGTTCGCCCGCCTCATGGTCAAGTACGTCGAGTCCCAGGACGCCCTCCGCGACGGCGCCCCCGCCCGGCGCCCCTCCCGCTGAGACCCCACCGCCCTGCGACCGGCCGCCCCAACCCGCCTCGGCGGCCGGGCCCGGGCTCAGCCGGCTACGCCGACGGCAGCCAGCCCACGTGCCCCGCCAGCAGCGCGTACCCGACGAACGCCACCGTGTCGATCAGCGCGTGCGCGGTCACCAGCGGCATCACCCGCCCCCAGCGGCGGTACAGCAGGCAGAAGACCACGCCCATCACGATGTTCCCGACCAGCCCGCCGACGCCCTGGTAGAGGTGGTACGAGCCGCGCAGCACCGAGCTGGTGACGACGATCGCCGGCCAGCTCCATCCCAGCTGGCCGAGCCGGCGCAGCAGGTAGCCGAGGACGATCACCTCCTCGACGATGGCGTTCTCCCAGGCCGAGGCGATCAGCACCGGCACCCGCCACCAGACCTCGGGCAGTCCGGACGGTGCCACCGTCAGGTTGGCGCCGGCCGCCTGGGCGGCGAGGTAGAGCGCCAGGCCGGAGCCGCCGATCGCCGCCGCGACCAGCACCCCGCGCCCGAGGTCGGAGCGCTTGCGGGTGAGGTCGAAGCCGATCACCCGCAGCGAGGTGCCCTCGCGCACCAGCAGGTACCAGACCAGCGCCACCGGAACCAGGCCGCGGGCGATGTAGTAGACCTGCCAGGCGAGGTCGAGCCAGGGCCGGCCGGGCGCGGCGGACTCGTTGAGGGTGGCCACCTGCTGGCCCAGCGAGATCGGCGCGGTCAGCGCACCGGCGAAGCTGATCACCGCCCGCAGGCCGCTGGCCCCCAGGGACAGGCCGAGGACGATCAGCAGCTCCGCTCCGAGCAGGCGGCGCGGGAGAGTTTCGGTGGTGGGCTCGGTCGGGGCGGTCGTCACCTGGTCTCCCAGCGCGCGCTGCGGCCCGCGCGCCGAGGTGCGGCCCGGGGCCCGGGGGCGGACGGCCTCCGGGCCGATCATCCTTTCACAGCGTGCGCGGGCCCGGCCGACGGCCCGCGCGGGGTCGGCCGGGCCCGGGGGTGCTCAGCCCACCGGCCAGGTGTGCACCGGCTCCCCGGAGCGCATGTGCTCGACGTAGCGCCGGGTCATCGCCGCGATCGCCTCCGCCGGGTCCAGGTGGTGGCTCTCCCGCAGCCGGTGCACGGTGGCCGCCTGCCAGGCCGCGCCGTTGGTCCGGCGCAGGCAGCGCTGCTCGATGATGCCGAGGTACCGGTCCCGGTCCGCCGCCTCGATGCCCCACTCGTCAAGCCCCTGGTGGGCCAGCGGGAGCAGCTCGTTCAGTACCAGGTCGGTGGCGGCGACCGGGGCGAGCCCGCGGCCGCCGCGGCCGGACCGGGACCAGATGAGCTGCGCGTCGATCCCGTACCGGGCGGCGGTGTGGAAGTTCTCGTCGGCGGTCTCGAACGGCAGCCTGGTCCAGATCGGCCGCGACTGCGCGGCCAGCACCCGGACCAGGCCGTAGTAGAAGGCGGCGTTGGCCAGGGTGTCGACCACGGTGGGGCCGGCCGGCAGGCAGCGGTTCTCCACCCGCAGGTGGGCGACCCCGTCGGCGACGTCGTACACCGGGCGGTTCCACCGGTAGATGGTGCCGTTGTGCAGCCGCATCTCACCCAGCCTCGGGACGCCGCCGGAGGCCAGCACCTTGGCCGGGTCCTCGTCGTCGCAGATCGGCAGCAGGGCGGGGAAGTACCGCAGGTTCTCGGCGAACAGGTCCAGCGCGGAGTCCACCCAGCGCTCCCCGAACCAGGTGATCGGGCGCACGCCCTGCGCCTTGAGCTCGGCCGAACGGGTGTCACAGGCCTGCTGGAACAGCACCGGCCGGGTCTCCCGCCACAGCTCCCGGCCGAACAGGAACGGCGAGTTGGCACCGAGGGCGAGCTGGGCCGCGGAGAGCGCCTGGGCCGCGTTCCACACCGAGGCGAACCGCTCGGGGGTGACCTGGAGGTGCAGTTGCAGCGAGGTGGCGGCGGCCTCGGCGACCATCGACACCGACTCCACGGCCAGGTGTTCGACGCCCTGGATGTCGAGCGCGATGTCCTCCCCGCGGGCCGCCAGGATCTGGTCGCTGAGCAGGGTGTACCGGTCGTTGTGCGACATCGCGTCCACGCCGGTGTGGTCCAGGTCGAGGGTCGGCAGGATGCCCACCATGACGATCCGGGCGCCCACCTCGGACGCCTTGCGGTCGGCGTACCGCAGCCCGGTGTCGATCTCCTCGCGCAGCTCCTCCAGCACATGGCCGGTCAGCCGCCGCGGCGCGATGTTCACCTCGATGTTGAACTGGCCCAGCTCGGTCTGGAAGTCACCGGAGGCGATGGACTTCAGCACCTCGGCGTTGCCCAGCACCGGGTGCCCCTGCTCGTCGGCGAGGTTGAGCTCGATCTCCAGGCCCATCATCGCCTTGGGCCGGTCGAAGCGCTTCTCCCGGAGCATCCGTTCCAACACGTCCAGACAGGACTGGAGCTTCCTCCGGTACAGCTGCCGGTCGGACAGTTCCGCACGGGTCGCCACGACCTTCTCGCCCATGGCAGCCCTCCTCCCCCTAGGTCGACGGTGCCTGCATCATGCCCATCCGGAAGATCGATAGCCCGACCCTTCGAACGCATCAGCGGCACAAGGTTTCTGACACTCTTTCAGCGACATCTCGACTTGCCCTGCAAAACGGAACGTGATATGAAGGTCACCCTGCGCACTTGTTCGAGTAGAATTCGCACTGCGCTCCGGCCGGATCTCCACCGTCCGACGACCCCGAAGACGAGTGGCCTCCGTGCCAGCACCGCGATCATGCCCAACCGGACACGGCCAGGCCCCCGTCCTGCTTTCACGGCGGGTGGGCGACGCCATGCCGGTATGCCGCACTCGCACGCCGATCTCGCACGGAGAGGCGACTCCCCCATGACCTTGCAGACGATCCAGCCACCGCCCGGCGCCCTGCGCGCGGTGCTCGCCGCCCTCGACTCGGAGACCGCGCTCCGCCAGCCGGCGGCCGCCCGGCTGCGCCACGGCCCCGGCCCGCTGCTGCCCGCGCACCCGCTGGCGGTGTACGTCCTCCAGGGTCCGGCGGCCCGGCTGACCGCGGCCCGGCGGACGGGCTGGCGGTTCCTGATCACGCACGGCGTGGGCCGCCACGGCGTGATCGAGGAGAGCAGCGCGGAGGTCGCCGCCGCGGCCGAGGTCACCGAAACGGCGGAGGGACACGTCTTCACCCACTTCACCGCCGGGCCGTACCTGGACTCCACGGTCCGCGCCCTGCAGCAGGCCCGGCAGCTCGCCCAGGCCCCGCACACCCGGCACCAGCCCCGGCTGCTGTCCATGCCGGGCCACTACGCCACGGCGCTCTGGCTGCACAGCCCCGCCCCCGGCGAGGACCTGCTGATCCCGCTCGCCCCGGCCCCGCTCGGGGTGACCGCCCACACGGTCTATCCGGCCGCCGAGTTGCTGGCCCGGCTGGAGCCCGCAGCGGTGGCCGCTCCCCTCGTCCTCGGCCGGAGCTGACGCCGCACCACCCGGACGGGCCATCCCCGCCTGACCCGATCGGATCAGGCCGGGGGTGGCCCGTCCGGCGTTCGACGCGCCCGCCCGCCATCCGCCCGGGTGATCTCGGGCCGTTCGCTGTGGCGCGTGTCACCAAATGGCTGCGCGAGCGTCCCGGGATGCCGACACTGGGAACCAGCGTGGAAGGACACGGTGTCCTACCCACTGCGGCGCCGGTTCACACCTGGACCGGGTCCGTGACATCCGCCGGCGAGGGCGGCGCCCTGCGGGCGGCCGTGCGGCGGGCCTGGAACGCGAGCGAAGCGAGGGTACGACGATGTGCCAGCACCGACCTGAGTGTCCTTCGGCCGATTCCCCGGACCGGGAGGCGGCCCTGACGGTCGCCCACCACCCCGAGCAGGGCTGGAGCCTGCTCTGCAACGGCGTCCTCCTCTTCGAGGACACCGGCGAACTCCTCCCCGACGGCCGGGTCATCGCCCCCCGCCGCCCGCTGACCGCCGCCGCGGCCTGAACCCCGGCGCCCCCGGGCGGCCGACAGGACGCGGGCGCAACCGGCCAACCACAAGGGGCGCGGGGAACTGCGCGAAACGGAAGGCCTCGGCCTCTCCCGCCTCGCGCGGTCCCCGCGCCCCTCTGGGTCACCCGGTTGCCCGCAGTCCCCTGCGGCTCAACCGGTCACCCGCGAGCCATCTGCATGCTCAGGCGTCGTACTCGTCCATCGGCGGGCAGGAGCAGACCAGGTTGCGGTCGCCGTACGCGCCGTCGATCCGCCGCACCGGCGGCCAGTACTTGTCCGCCGGGTTCACGCCGGCCGGGAAGACCGCCTCCTGACGCGAGTACGCGTGCTCCCACTCGCCGACCAGCGCGGCCGCGGTGTGCGGGGCGTTGGCCAGCGGGTTGTCGTCCTTCGGCCACACGCCCGAGCCGACCTTCTCGATCTCCGCGCGGATGGCGATCATCGCCTCGCAGAACCGGTCGATCTCGTGCAGGTCCTCGGACTCGGTCGGCTCGATCATCAGCGTGCCGGCCACCGGGAAGGACATGGTCGGGGCGTGGAAGCCGTAGTCGATCAGGCGCTTGGCGATGTCGTCCACGGTCACCCCGGTCTCCTTGGTCAGGGGCCGTAGGTCGATGATGCACTCGTGCGCGACCAGGCCGCCGGGGCCGGTGTAGAGCACGGGGTAGTGCGGGGCGAGCTTCTTGGCGATGTAGTTGGCGTTCAGCACGGCCACCTGCGTGGCGCGCTTGAGGCCCTCGCCGCCCATCAGGCGGACGTACGCCCAGGAGATCGGCAGGATCGCCGCCGAGCCCCAGGGCGCGGCCGAGATCGGGCCGACGCCGGTGGCCGGGCCGGCCTCCGGCTGCAGCGGGTGGTTGGGCAGGTACGGCGCGAGGTGCGCGCGGACCGCGACCGGGCCGACGCCCGGGCCGCCGCCGCCGTGCGGGATGCAGAAGGTCTTGTGCAGGTTCAGGTGCGAGACGTCCGCGCCGAACTTGCCCGGCTTGGCGAGGCCGACCAGGGCGTTCAGGTTGGCGCCGTCGACGTACACCTGGCCGCCGGCCTCGTGCACCATGGCGCAGATCTGGGTGATCTCGGTCTCGTACACGCCGTGGGTGGACGGGTAGGTGACCATCAGCACGGACAGCTGGTCGCGGTGCTGCTCGATCTTGGCCTTGAGGTCCTCGACGTCCACGTCGCCGTCGACCAGGGTCTTGACCACGACCACGCGCATGCCGGCCATGGCGGCGGAGGCCGCGTTGGTGCCGTGCGCGGAGGACGGGATCAGGCAGACGTCACGCTGGGTGTCGCCGTTGGCCTGGTGGTAGGCGCGGACCGCGAGCAGACCGGCGAGCTCGCCCTGGGAGCCGGCGTTCGGCTGGATGGAGACCGCGTCGTAGCCGGTCACCTCGACCAGCTGCTGCTCCAGCTGACGGATCAGGGTGAGGTAGCCCTCCGCCTGGTCCACCGGGGCGAACGGGTGGAGCTGGCCGAACTCCGGCCAGGTCACCGGCTCCATCTCGGTGGTCGCGTTGAGCTTCATGGTGCAGGAGCCCAGCGGGATCATGCCGCGGTCCAGCGCGTAGTCGCGGTCCGACAGGCGGCGCAGGTAGCGCAGCATGGCGGTCTCGGAGCGGTGGCTGTGGAAGACCGGGTGGGTGAGGTACTCGTCCTCGCGCAGCAGCGCGGCCGGCAGCGCGTCGGCCGACTCCAGGTCCGCGGTGAACTCGGCGGCGGGAACGCCGAACGCGGCCCAGACCGCGGCCAGGTGGTCGCGGGTGGTGGTCTCGTCACAGGAGATCGACACCAGGTCGTCGTCCACCTGGTACAGGTTGACGCCCTCGGCGCGGGCGGCGTTGACCACGGTGGCGGCCCGGCCCGGGACGCGGGCGGTGACGGTGTCGAAGAACGCGCCGTGCGCCAGCTCGACGCCGCCGGCCCGCAGGCCCTCGGCGAGGGCGGCGGTGTAGCGGTGGGTGCGGCGGGCGATGTCGGCCAGGCCGTCGGGGCCGTGGTAGACGGCGTACATGGAGGCCATGACGGCCAGCAGCACCTGGGCGGTGCAGATGTTGGAGGTGGCCTTCTCGCGGCGGATGTGCTGCTCGCGGGTCTGCAGGGCCAGGCGGTAGGCGCGGTGGCCGTCGGCGTCGACCGAGACGCCGACCAGGCGGCCGGGCAGGTTGCGGGCGTACTCGGCGCGGACGGCCAGGTAGCCGGCGTGCGGGCCGCCGAAGCCCATCGGGACGCCGAAGCGCTGCGAGGTGCCGCAGGCGATGTCGGCGCCCAGCTCGCCCGGGGACTTCAGCAGGGTCAGCGCCAGCAGGTCGGCGGCGACCGCGACGACCGCGCCCAGCTCGTGGGCCCGGTCGATGACCGGCTTGAGGTCGCGGACGGCACCGGAGGCGCCCGGGTACTGGAGGAGCACGCCGAAGACGCCGCGCTCGGCGACCTCGGCCGGGATGCCGGCGGACAGGTCGGCGACCACGACCTCGACGCCGGTCGGCTCGGCGCGGGTCTCGATCACGGCGATGGTCTGCGGCAGGGCGTCGGCGTCGACCAGGAAGACACCGCCCTTGACCTTGGTGACGCGGCGGGCGAGGGCCATCGCCTCGGCGGCGGCGGTGCCCTCGTCCAGCAGCGAGGAGCCGGAGGTGGCGAGGCCCGTCAGGTCGGCGACCAGGGTCTGGAAGTTGAGCAGCGCCTCCAGGCGGCCCTGCGAGATCTCCGGCTGGTACGGGGTGTACGCGGTGTACCAGGCCGGGTTCTCCAGCACGTTGCGCAGGATCACCGGCGGGGTGAAGGTGCCGTAGTAGCCCAGGCCGATCATCGAGGTGAGCACCTGGTTGCGGTCGGCCAGCTCGCGCAGCTCCGCGAGCACCTGGGCCTCGCTGCGGCCGGCGGGCAGGCCGAGCGCGGTCAGGCTGCGGATGGCCTCGGGGACGGCGGTGTCGGACAGCTCGTCCAGCGAGCCGTAGCCGACCTGGGCCAGCATCTTCTCCTGGGCACCGGCGTCGGGGCCGATGTGGCGGTTCTCGAAGGGGCTGGCCAGTTCGAGCTCGGTGAGGGTCGCGTCGGTACGACCGTTGGTCGGCTGAGCGTTCATGGGGGTCGAGGCCTCCTGGTCACGGACCGGCGGGGGTACGCACGCCGGTCGGCCACCGCAGGGGCCAAGTGCCGCACGAACCCGTCAGGCCTCCCCCTCTGTCATCGGTACCTGAGAGCTTCGCCGTACCGGCGCCCGGAGGCATCCCGTCGACTTGCACCGTCGGTGAGGGTGGTTCCGGCCGGCTCCTGTGCCGGTGGACCTGCCCTGCTTTCCAGAGTGACCTGATCCTGCTCGGTACGGATGCCTGAGAGATTCCGGGGAGGATTTGCTCCTTCGGCGCCCCGCCCACCCGTGTCACGGGTTCCGGGGACTCTCCCGAGCGGGCTCGGCGGTCGCCGCCCAGGGTACCAGCGCGAGCTGCGCCGATCACCGGTCGGCGGACGTGATCTGCCCCGGACGGCCGCGCTCCGCTCGCCGCTGTCCGTTACATGCCCTTTGGTGTGAAGTGGCGGGTGGCCAGCTCCTCCAGCCGCCACCCCGACGGAGTCTCACAGGAGCGGTTTGGACTGGAGGACAGCGTGCAGACCGATATCGATCCGCGCGACCTGATCGGACACAAGGCGGTCGACCGGAACGGTGACAAGATCGGCACGGTCGACGAGGTGTACCTGGACGACGCGACCGGCGAGCCCGAGTGGGCCGCGGTGCGGACGGGCATCTTCGGCCGGGACGCCTTCGTCCCGCTGACCACCAGCGAATTCTCCGGCGAAGAGCTACGGGTTCCGTACGACAAGTCACTGATCAAGGAATCCCCGGACTTCGGGGTGGGGCAGCACCTCTCCCCCGCCCAGGAACTCCAGCTCTACCGCTACTACGGGCTCGACACCGTCGGCGTCCAGCCGCAGCCCTCCACGACCGTGGGAGCCCCCGCCGCGGAGCGCGACCGGGACCGCGACTTCGGCACGGTCACCACCGCGACGCCCACGGCCACGACGACCGCCGCCACCACCGCGGACCCCGGCGCCCGCAGCGCCACCACCCCCCACCAGACCACCACGTCCGACCGGACGCACCAGACCAGGGAGAGCGCGATGCCGCTGGCCTTCACCACCACGCCGGAGTCCGCGGCCCCCGCCGGCCTGCGCGACGAGCCCCAGACCCACGTCCGCCCGGGCCCGGCGCCCGACCTGCGGACCGGGACCGGCGCCCCGACCGTGGAGACCGCGCCGCACGACCCGGTGGAGATCACCTGTCGCGAGGAGCGGATGGACATCACGACCGAGTGGCACGTGCTGGGCACCGCGAAGCTCCGCAAGTACGTGACCACCGAGTCGGTGGAGCGGCGGGTGCCGGTGGTGCGCGAGCGGGTCCGGATCGAGCGGGTGCCGGTCACCGAGGCCGAGCGGGCGGCGCTGACCGAGCAGGAGATCGCCGAGGCGGTCGAGGAGGTCACGCTGCGCGAGGAGCGTCCGGTCGTGCACAAGTACCTGGCCCCGGTCGAGCGGGTCCGGCTGGTGGTCGAGCGGTACACCGAGGAGCTGGTGGTGCACGAGGAGCTGCGCCGGGAGCAGGTGGAGATCCACGACAGCACCTCGGCCGAGGAGCCGACGGCCGGGCCGGGGCCGCTCGCCAACGGTTCGGGCCGCCCGGAGCCGATGCGCCCGTCCTGACGGCCCCGCAGGTGAGGCCCCGGTCCGCTGCGGCGGGCCGGGGCCTCGGCTTTGCCAAAACTTCACCGATCGATATTTGACAGACTGAAGTATCTCTCGGCATGGTTACTTCAGTTGATTCACCATCTCACGCCTGAAGCACTCTGCTTCCGGCGGTCCGAACCGGAGGAAGAACCGTGAGTGAGGCACCACAGCCCACCGCCACGGCCGACAAGCCGACCAGCGCCCGGGTGCTCCCGGCCCTCGTGCTGGCCATGCTGGCGTTCAGCGTGGTGCAGACCGCGGTCGTCCCGATCCTGCCGTCGCTCGCCCGCGAGCTGAACGTCACGGGCTCCAACATCACCTGGCTGATGACGGCCAACCTGCTCTCCGCCGCGGTGCTCACGCCGCTGCTGGGCCGCTTCGGCGACCTGCGCGGCCGCAAGCCCATGCTGCTGGTCTCGCTCGCCGGCCTGGTCGCCGGTTCGGCGCTGGCCGTCGGCACCCACTCGTTCACCTGGCTGGTCGTCGCCCGCGTCCTGCAGGGCGCCGGCGGTGGCGTCCTGCCGCTGGCCATCAGCATCGTCCGCGACGAACTCCCCCGCGAGAAGGTCACCGGCGGCGTCGCCCTGATCAGCGCCTCGATGGGCGTCGGCAGCGGCCTCGGATTGGTCGCCACAGGCCTGCTGCTGGAGCACTGGGACTACAAGTCCATCTTCTGGATGGGCCTGGCCTTCGGCCTGATCGCCATCGCCCTGGTCGCCCTGCGCGTCCCCACGGACCCGGTCGTCGACAAGAACGGCGGCGCCGACCCGCTCGGCGCGCTCACCCTGGCCGGCTGGCTCTCCGCCCTGCTCGTGGCGGTCAGCCAGGGCAACCACTGGGGCTGGACCTCCAACCGCACCCTCGGCCTGTTCGCCGTCGCCGCCGTGGTCGCCCTGGTCTGGATCGTCATCGAGGTCAAGGTCAAGCACCCGCTGGTCGACATGTCGATGATGTCCCGTCCCGCCGTCGCCTTCACCAACATCTCCGGCCTGCTGATCGGCTTCGGGATGTACGGCTCCTTCATGGTCATCAGCAACTTCGCCCAGACCCCGGAGAAGTACACCCACTACGGCTTCACCGCCTCCGTCCTGCACGCCGGCGTGATGCTGCTGCCCTCCGCCGTCGGCTCGATGGCCGCCGCCCCGATCGGCGCCCTGCTGATCGCCCGCCGCGGGCCCCGCCTGCCGCTGGTCCTCGGCGGCCTGCTCGGCGCCGCCTCCATGGCGTACCTGGTGGTCCGTCACGGCCACGAGGGCGACCTCTACTTCTCCTCCGCCGTCTTCGGCCTGGGCGTCGGCCTCGCGTACGCCGCCATGCCCGCCTACATCAACGGCGCCGTCCCGGCCGAGCAGAGCGGCATCGCCAACGGCATGAACGCCGTGCTGCGGACCGTCGGCGGCGCCGTCGGCACCGCGGTGATGGGCGCCATCCTCACCGGCGACACCATCCCGAAGCTGCCGGTGCCCTTCCCGACCCTGGACGCCTACGAGCACGCCTTCGCGACCGCCGCGGTGATGTGCCTGGTGGCCGCCGTCGTCCCGTTCGCCATCCGGCGGATCAAGCCCGCCGTCGCGCCCGCCGCGACCGGCATCCCGGCCCCGGCCGGCACCAGCCCCGAGCTGGCCACGACCGACGCCTGACGAGGCGTCCGCCCTCGCGCTCCGGGACAGGGCGCGAGGGGCTCGGCCCCCTCCGGTCGCCAGGGCATCGCGACCCCGGAGGCCCAGCCCGACAACGGCCCCGCACCTGGGACAGGGTGCGGGGCCCTTGCCGTCCACGGGCCCTCGGCGGCTCACCAACCCAGGGCGGGCACCCCTGATGACCACCCGGTCGCCCGGTCGCCGAACGCCCCCGTCACCGCAGCGGCAGCGGCTCCGACGGGTTCAGCTCCGGGTCCTCCACCGCGAACGTCCGCACCCGCCCCACCCCACTGTCCGGCGTCTCGAACCGCACGGTCACCCGCCCCACCCCGCTCCCCTGCACCCACCCCGGCCCGTACGCCGCGTGCGTCACGTCCTGCCCCGGATACCACCGCCGCACCACGCCCACACTCACGCCCTCCCCGGCCTCCCCACTCTCCTCCATCACCTCGGCAACCTCGCCCTCGACCCCGGCCGAGGCCACGGACTCCCCCTCCCCCGCGGCCTCCGCCCGCGCCGCGGCCGCCTCCCGCTCCGCCTGCGCGAACAGGTCCTCCTGGGTGTAGTCGGCCAGCTGCGAGACGCCGACCCCGAGCAGCCGGACCCCGCCCGTGGTGTCCACCTGCCAGGCGAGCCGCCGCGCGGTCTCCGCGATCACGTCCCCGTCGTCCGTCGGCCCGCGCAGCGTCTCCGACCGGGTCAGGGTCGAGAAGTCGAACCGCCGGACCTTGAGCACCACCGTCCGCCCCGACCGCCCCGCGGCCCGCAGCCGGCGGACGCAGCGCGCCGCCAGCACGTCGATCTCGTGCATGATGCGGTCCCGGTCGGCCAGGTCCACCTCGAAGGTGTCCTCCACGGAGACCGACTTGGCGTCCCGGTCGGGCACCACCGGGCGCTCGTCCAGCCCCAGCGCCGCGGCGTGGACGCCGGCGCCGTGCGCCCGGCCGAGCAGGTGGACCAGCTCCTCCAGCCCCGCGTCGGCCAGGTCGGCGACGGTGCTCAGACCGGCCCGGCGCAGCGCCTGTTCGGTGGCGGGGCCGATGCCCGGCAGGGCGCGGACGGACATCGGGGCGAGCACCGCCCGCTCGGAGCCGATCTCGACCAGCACCAGCCCGTCCGGCTTGGCCTGCTCGGAGGCGATCTTGGCCATCAGCTTGGAGCCCGCCGCGCCCACCGAGGCGGTCAGGCCGGTGCGTTCGAGGATGTCGGCCCGCAGGTCCTCGGCCACGGCCAGCACCAGCTCGGCGCCCTCCGCGGGCGAGGCGTCCCGCAGGGCGGGGCCGTACGGGCCGGCCTCCAGGTCGACAAAGGCCTCGTCCAGGCTGAGCGGCTCCACCAGCGGGGAGCGCTCCCGCAGCAGCCCCATGACGATCTCGCTGACCTGCCGGTACGCCTCGTAACGGCCCGAGAGGAAGGCCGCGTTGGGACAGAGCCGGCGGGCCTGGGCCATCGGCATCGCGGAGTGCACCCCGAACCGGCGGGCCTCGTACGAGGCGGTGGAGACCACGCCGCGGCCGCCCAGACCGCCGACGATCACCGGCTTGCCGCGCAGGCTCGGCTTGGCCGCCTGCTCCACCGCCGCGAAGAAGGCGTCCATGTCGAGGTGGATGATGCTCGGCACAGTCCGCACCAGGCGATCATCCCGCACGCCACCGACAATCGGCCCGACCTGCGCAGACGGCCCCGGGACGGGCCCGAAGGCCAGGTCAGGGCGTGCTGTCCGCCAGGGCCCGCGGGATGCCGCCCTCCTGGCGGCCGAGCAGTGCCGGGTCCGGGCGGAACAGGGCGTCCAGCGCCGCCTTCCCCGCCCCGGGGATCTCCCGCAGCCCCCCGTAGTACCAGGTCGCGTCCTGCTCCTCGGTCACCCCGACCGCGTACGCGTCGATCCCCGCCGCCTCGCACAGCGCGAGCGCCCGCCGGACGTGGAAGCCCTGGCTGACCAGCACCGCCCGGTCCACCCCGAAGATCCGGCGGGCCCGGGTGCAGGAGTCCCAGGTGTCGAAGCCCGCGTGGTCGCCGACCACCCGGACCCCGGGCACCCCGCGGTCGATCAGGTAGCCGCGCATCGCGTCGGTCTCGTCGTAGTCGTTGCGGCCGTTGTCCCCGGTCACCAGGATCGCCCGCACCTTGTGCTGCTCGTACAGCGCGAGCGCGGCGTCCAGCCGGTGCGCCAGGTACGGCGAGGGCTCGCCGTCGAACAGCCCGGCGCCGAACACCACCGCGACCGGCGCCGCGGGCGCGCTCTCCACGCTGCCGACCCGGCCCGCCGTCCCCGTCCACAGCCAGGCGCTCGGCGCCAGCGCCAGCACGCAGAAGCCCACCACCGCCTGGAACCAGCGCCGCTGTCCGCGCCGGCTGTCCCAGCCCGGCAGCCGCAGCACCACCACCCGGCGGCGCAGCCGCAGCCAGCCTGCGTACCCGGCCGTGGACAAGCCTGCGGCGAATGACCGGAGGACCCGCCGGGATCCGCGCCGTACCGTACCCGGCACCGCCGCGACCCGGCCCCGAACCCGTCCCGCCCGAGACCCCCGGCCGTTCCCCCGCGCTGGACCCCGCACCACACCCGCCCCCTCGCCCGACTCCCCCGACCGACTCCGCCCGACCGGCGTTCCTTGATCGAGTCTCCGCGGGGACGACGAAACCGGGGTCCGGACGGTTCCCCGTCCGGACCCCGGAAGCTCTCTCGGCGAGGCCTCGGCGCCCGCCTAACCGGCCCGGTTGCGGCGCTGCGCCAGCTCGTCGCCGGGGTCGAAGCCCAGCAGCGTCTCGCCGGTGTCGGTGCGCTCGCCGTGCAGCCGGCCCAGCGCCGTCTCCAGCTCCTGCCAGACCGCGCCGACCGCGATGCCGAACATCCCCTGCCCGCCGTTCAGCAGGTCGAGCACCTGCTGCGCCGAGGTGCACTCGTACACGGTGGCGCCGTCGCACATCAGGGTCAGCCCGGTGAGGTCGCCCGGCTCGGCGGACTGCAGGTGCGTGACGGCCACCCGGATGTTCTGCAGCGAGACGCCCGCGTCCAGCAGCCGCTTGACGATCTTCAGCATCAGGATGTCGCGGAAGCTGTACAGCCGATGCGCCCCGGCCGCGTACGCGGTCCGCACGCTGGGCTCCAGCAGCCCGGTGCGGGCCCAGTAGTCGAGCTGGCGGTAGGTGATCCCGGCGGCGGCGCAGGCGGTGGGGCCGCGGTAGCCGATAAGGCCGGAACTGGGCGGGATCCGCTCGATCGCGGGCTGGCCGGACTGCACGGCCGGGAAGCGGCCCAGTCGCGGCACGTCCGCCTCGGAGCCCGCGGAGTCGACCCTCTGCTCGCCCTCCACCGGCCCCCAGGGCCGCCCGATCAGGCCACGGCCGGTGCGCGGCACGTGCACGGCGCAGAGGCTGCCGACGGTGTCGTCGCCGGTGCCGCTCATGCCCTACCTCCGTCCACAGCTCCTGCGGGCCGCAGGGCCCCGGACGGCCCACCGTGCGGGGGCCGTCACCTGACGGTAGGCAGTCGCCCGAGCACCGTCAACGATCGCCACGCCGGGCCACGGTCCTGATGTCACCCGGTGGAGTGGTTTTTCGTGCCCTCAGTGTGGGTAGGTGGACGCCCTTTTGCCAAGCGCGACATGCCGGTGCGACCCTGCCGTCGCGGACTACTGCGACCCGCCCCCGAAGTCCTCCGGCGAG
The DNA here is from genome assembly GCF_040571325.1 of Kitasatospora sp. HUAS MG31. Taxonomy (GTDB): domain Bacteria; phylum Actinomycetota; class Actinomycetes; order Streptomycetales; family Streptomycetaceae; genus Kitasatospora; species Kitasatospora camelliae. The sequence goes on from NZ_CP159872.1 coordinate 1,552,624, forward strand.
ACCTGGTCGAGGAACTCGCGGAACTTCTCGACCTCGTCCTCCTGCTCGTCCGGGATCGAGATGCCCGCCTCCGCGAGCACCTCCTCGCTCCCGTAGATGGGCGTACCGGTCCGCAGCGCGAGCGCTATGGCGTCGGACGGCCGCGCGCTGACCTCCACCCCGCCGGCGAACACCAGCTCGGCGTAGAAGACACCCTCGCGCAGGTCGTTGATCCGCACCTCGGTCAGGTGGTGCCCGAGTGCGTCCAGCACGTCCTTGAAGAGGTCGTGCGTCAGCGGGCGCACCGGCGTCATGCCCTGCTGGGCGAAGGCGATCGCGGTCGCCTCGCCAGGGCCGATCCAGATCGGCAGGTACCGATCGCCCCCGACCTCCCGCAGCAGCACGATCGGCTGGTTGGAAGGCATCTCCACCCGGACACCCACGACGTCGAGCTCATTCACACTGGCAACCCTATGGCTCCCACACCGGATATGAAAGCGCAGCCACCCCGGGGCATCGTTTCCCGCACCCCGCCGGGACCTGGCCCCGCCCGCTACTGCGGCCGCGCCCGCAGCCCCGCCTGCACCATCGCCGCGTGCAGCCGCACCGACAGCGTCGCCAGCTCCCGCGCGGTGGTCTCCGCGTGCGCCCGGGTCTGCGGATTGCGGTGCCGGCGCAGCGGCGCCACCACCTGGTCGACCAGCGCGACCTCCCGCTCGGCCGCCGCCTTCATCGCCCGCAGGTGCCGCGGCTCCAGCCCGTACCGGCCCAGCTCCGCGACCAGCCGCGCGATCTGCAGGGTCTCCCCGTCGTACCCGCCGTCCGGCCCGGCCGCCACCAGCCCGTACGACTCCCACTCGGCCAGCTCGCCCTCCTGGGCCTCGGCCGCGGCCAGCAGCTCGGCCCGGCCGAGCCGGACCCCGGTCGCCGCGCCGGAGGCCGCCACCAGCTCGCGGTCGGCCTCCTCCAGCGGCCCCGGCCGGGCGTCCGGCGCGGGCAGCGCCGGCGGCGCCTCGCCGCGCTCGATCGCGTCCAGGTGCTCGCGGATCACCCGCAGCGGCAGGTAGTGGTCCCGCTGCATGCGCAGCACGTACGCCAGCCGCTCCACGTCCGCCGGGCTGAACTTCCGGTAGCCCGACGGCGTCCGCTGAGGCTCCACCAGACCCTCCGCCTCCAGGAAGCGGATCTTCGAGATGGTGACCTCGGGGAAGTCGTCCCGGAGGAAGGTCAGCACGGCGCCGATGCTGAGCAGTTCGTCGCCCCGCCGCCGGGCCGCCTCGCCCGTGCGGCGCGAGGCGGGCACGGACGAGGCCCCGAGGGGCGTGGGAGTGTGAGCGGTCACGCGGGCTCCAGCCGAAGTCGTGGTCAGTACCCCCGGTGGTGGCCGGCGAAGAACACCAGCCGGTACTTCCCGATCTGCACCTCGTCGCCGTTGTTCAGCCGGACCTCGTCGATCCGCTCCCGGTTGACGTAGGTGCCGTTCAGGCTGCCCACGTCGGCGACCGAGAAGCCGCCGTCGGGCTGGCGCCGGAACTCCACGTGGCGCCGGGAGACGGTGACGTCGTCCAGGAAGATGTCCCCCTCCGGGTGGCGGCCGGCCGTGGTGACCTGCGCGTCCAGCAGGAAGCGGCTGCCCGAGTTCGGGCCGCGCTGCACGATCAGCAGCGCCGAGCCCGGCGGCAGGGCGTCGATCGCGGCCAGCACCTCGGGCGACAGCGCCGGGGTGGCGCCGGTGGCCGTGGCGTTCGGGTCGTACGACTCGAGGCCGGAGATCGAGATGGTCGAGGTGGTCTCGGCCGCGCCCTCGGGCAGCAGGCCGCCGCGCAGCGCGTTGCCGCAGTTGGAGCAGAAGCGGGCCGTCGCCGGGTTCTGGTTCCCGCACCGCGGACACAAGGTGGGGCCTGCCATGTTCACAGCCTCCTGGCGCGGCACACCCGACTGGACGTGCCCGGCGTAGGGATCCGGGGCAAACCCTCCACCGGAGGTTGAGGGTGCTGCCGGGAAACCTATGCGCGGCGCACCGGATGAATCAACCGACGCGCCGTACTGCGCGTCGAAGCCGTGCATCGGGATCCCGGCGCCCTGGGTGGCGTTCGGATCCCCGTACAACCCCTGGCCGTAACCGTCGGCCTCCGGTGCCGGACGCATCGCCGGCACCCCGGCCTCCTCGTCGGCCCGGCGGTGCCGCGCGGTGGGCGCCTCGACGGCGGCACTGTTGCGGTTGCCACGACCGAAAAGCTTCGAGAAAAAACTCACGGGCGAATCCCCTTGTGTTCGACAGACCCGCCCGCGGGGCAGGGTGAGTGGCTCGGACTGGCGGCGCAGCAGCCGGCGCGGGGCCGACTCCGAGCGGCTGGTATGACCCAGTGTGACCGATGGCCTTCGCCGTGCTGCCACCGGGGGCGGCACGGAGCTGACGGGCCGTACGGCAGGCGCACCGTCACTTCGCCGCCGGGCTGCCGTACTGCAGCGGCTTCGGCGCCACCACGGCGTCGACGACCACCTTCTGCTGCTGGGTGATCGTGGCCTTCGCCTGCTGCTTCTCCAGGCTGCGCACCACGCCGCCCGGGATGTTCAGAGCCGGCGTCAGGTCCTGCGGGTTCCCGATCACCGTGAAGCGGTACGGCTGCGACACGTTCTTGCCGTCGATCTGCACGCCCCCCGACGGGGCGTCCGTGAAGTAGGTGCTGACCACCACTCGGACATCGTTGATCTGAATCGCCTCCGCCCCCGCCGCTCGGAGTTCCTGCAGGGTGTCCAGCAGCATATCCGCCTTCACCTGCCCTTGGGGATCATCGATGGTGAGGATGATCCCGGGACCGGTGGCCTTGACGGTACCGGCCAGGATGCCGAGTTCGGCTGCCTTCTCCTTGGTCTGCTCCAGCGCCGCCTTGGCCTGGTTCGAGCTGTTCTCCAGCTGGGCGAGCGACTGCTCCAGCTGGGTCCGCTCCTGCTGGAGACGCTGCTGACGGCTGTCCAGTTCGTCGAGGATGCGGACCAGGTCCTCCTGGCGCGCCCCGCGCAGCTGGTCGTGGTCCTGGGTCGAGCGCACCTGGATCGCCAGGGCCAGGCCCAGCGCGAACAGCAGCACGGCCACCACGGCCTGGCCGCGCGAGAGCCGGGGCGGCCACACCGCGGACTTCAGCCGCCGCCGACCGTCGGCCGGCTTCTCGCCCGCCTTCGCCGGCCCGCTCTCCGGGCCGCCCTTGCGGGGGCTCCCGGGCGCGGGCCCTGACGTCGCCTCCGCCGGCAGCTCCCGCACCGCCTCCACGCGCTCCGCCGGAGCCTCCGCACGCCCGTCCGGTGCCTCGGGCCGCTCCGCGACGGGCTCCACGACCGGCTCGCCCGCTTCCTCGGAGGGCTCGCCCGACTCCTCGGACGGCCGCTCGGCGCCCTCCGAGACGCCCTCCGAGGCCTCCGCCGCCCCCTCCGCGTCCCCGTCCCGATCGGTGTCACGCCCGGGCGTGTCGGGCGTGTCGCCGGCGTCCCGCGGACCCGGCCGCCCGGCCTCGGAGGAGGCCTCGGAGGGCGCCGTGCGCTCCTCCTCCGGCCGCCGCCGCGGCTGCTCCTCGTTCGGCTTGTCGTCCTGTGCCACGACCTGCGCTCCCTACGCCCTGAACACGTGCCGACGGATCGCGGCCGCGTTGGAGAAGATCCGGATACCGAGGACGACCACCACGCCGGTGGACAGCTGCGAGCCGACGCCCAGCTGGTCACCGAGGAAGACGATCAGCGCCGCGACGACCACGTTCGACAGGAACGAGACCACGAAGACCTTGTCGTCGAAGATCCCGTCCAGCATCGCCCGTACGCCGCCGAACACCGCGTCCAGCGCCGCCACCACCGCGATCGGCAGGTACGGCACCACGGCCTCCGGCACCTCCGGCTGTACGAAGAGGCCGACGACCACGCCGATCACGAGACCAAGTACGGCAATCACGGTGTGCGAGCTCCTGTCCCTGCGGTGGGCGACTTGGTGGGCGACGTCCCCGTCTTCGACGGCTTCGAGGGCGAGGGGGTCGAAGGGGGCTTCGGCGAACCCGACGATGGCGCCGGGGAGGTGGCCGGTGGCGACCCGGGGGCGGACGGCGACCCGGACGCCGTGGCCGACGGCGAGCCCGCGGCCTCCGGCGTGTCCGGCTTGGCCACCCGCAGCGTCACACCCAGCGCGGGCGGCAGCGTCAGGTTCCGCTGGACCGACAGGCTGGACTTGATCCCGTAGCTGTCCTGGATGATCTTCAGGTACCGACCGGCCTCGTTGTCCTGGAACGACTGCGCCAGCTTCGGCCCGTCCCCGATCGCCAGCACCGTGTACGGCGGCACCAGCGGCCGGTTGTCCACCAGGATGGCGTCACCCGCCGCCCGGATCGCGGACAGGTTGGTCAGCCGCTGGCCGTTGATCGAGATGCCCTCGGCGCCGGCCAGCCAGAGCCCGTTCACCACGTACTGCAGATCGTGGTCCTTGAGCCGGCCGCTGTTGCGGAAGCCCTCGGCGTCGCGCGGGTTGCTGACGTTGCCGCCGGCGGTGGTCCCGCCGGCGTCCTCGATCACCAGCTTCACCCCGGGTCCGCTCATCGCCTCGGTGCCGGCCCCGGCGGCCAGCGCGGCCAGCGCGCCGTCCCCGGTCGGCAGCGCCTGGCGCTGGGCCTGGTCGACCTTGGTCCGCAGGCCCTCGATGTCCCCCTGGAGGCGGTCCGCCGCCCCCGTCGCGTCCTTGACCCGCTGGACCAGCGCCTCCCGCTCCTTGGCGAGGGTCGGCGCCTTCTCGTGCGAGTTGACCGCGCCCACCGTGAGGACCGTCGCGGAGAGCGCCAGGCCCACGGCGAGCACCACCCGGCCGCGCAGCGAGTCGGGCAGCCGGCTGGTGCCCTCCCGCCCGCGCGCCTTGGCGGCCTCGGCGTAGCCGTCGTCCAGGGCGTGGTCCATCACGTTGGTCAGCAGGGACATCGAGGCGTCCGGGCGCGAGTAGCGTCCGTCCCGGTCACTCGGCGTCGGCGATGCTGGCATGCGGGACATCGTCCCACGTCGCGCGCGCCGACCACGACCTGCCCCCACGACACGGGGTCGATCGTCGACGAATCGCGATCTGCGGCGGCCCGGAACGACCGGACGCCCGGCGGGACCGACCACGAAGGCCGGCCCACCGGGCGTCCGACGGGTGTCCTACCGCCCGGCGGAGTCCACCACGGCCGCCCACTCGTCCAGCAGCCGCTCGGTGGCCTCGTCGTCCGGGCCCTCCGCCCACAGGTGGGTGACGGCCTCGGCCGGGTCCGGCAGCACCAGCGTCCACCGGCCGTCCGGCTCCACCACCCGCACCCCGTCCGTGGTGTCCAGCTGCCGGTTGCCCGCCGCCTCGACCACCGAGCGCATCACCATGCCCTTGGCCGCCCACGGCGTCGCGATGTCCCGCCGCTGGATGTGGGCCTGCGGGATCCGCGCGTCGATCTGGCTCAGGGTGAGCTGGGTCCGGGCCACCAGCCCGACCAGCCGCACGAACGCCGCCGCGCCGTCCAGCACCCCGCTGAACTCCGGCACCACGAAACCGCCGCGCCCGTCGCCGCCGAAGACCGTGCCCTCCTTGGCACAGGCCTTCGCCAGGTCGTCCGGCGTCGTCGTCGTCCAGATCACCTGCGTCCCGTGGTACGCGGCCACCTGCTCGGCGATCCGCGTGGTGGTCACCGGCAGCGCCACCTGCCCGCTGCGCCGCTCGGCGGCCACCAGGTCGAGCAGCACCAGCAGCGCCCGGTCGTCCTGGATGACCCGGCCGAGCTCGTCCACGAAGGACACCCGCTCGCCCACCGGGTCGAACCGCACCCCGAACGCGGCCCGCGAGGAGGCCACCAGTTCTCCCAGCCTGGCCAGCGCCGCCCGCCGCTCCTCCGCGTCCTCGGTCGGCCTGGACTCGTCCAGGCCGCTGTCCACGGTCAGCGCCTCCACCCCGAGCCGGCCGAGGATGCTGGGCAGGACGAGGCCCGCGCTGCCGTGCGCGGCGTCCACCACCACCTTCAGACCGGCCTCCCGCACCCCGCTGGTGTCGATCGCCCGCAGCAGGTTGCCCGCGTACGAGTCGAAGACGCTCGCCGGGTGCAGCAGGTCGCCGATCTCACCGGGGAACGCCCGGCGGAACTCCTGCCGCGCGTACACCCGGTCCAGCTTCCGCTGGCCCGCCTGGGAGAGGTCCGCTCCGCGCTCGTCGAAGAACAGGATGTCCAGCGAGTCCGGCACCCCCGGCGTGGTCCGCAGGAAGATGCCGCCCGCACTGCCCCGGGCGGTGTGCTGCCGGGCCACCGGCATCGGCACGTTCTCCAGGTCGCGGACGTCGATCGCACTGGTCTGGAGGGCCGAGATCATCGCCCGCTTCAGGGCTCGCGCACCTCGCGAGTGGTCACGCGCGATGGTGACCGTTGCCCCCTTCTTCAGGGTGGTCGCGTACGCCCCGGCGAGCCGCACCGCCAGCTCCGGGGTGATCTCGACGTTGAGGATGCCGGAGACGCCGCGCACGCCGAACAGGTGCTCCTGCCCGCGCGACTCCCAGATCACCGAGGTGTTCACCACGGCGCCGGCCTCGATGGTCTTGAACGGGTAGACCCGGACGTTGCCCGCCACCAGCGACTCCTCGCCGATCAGGCACTCGTCGCCGATCACCGCGCCCTCGTCGATCCGGGCGGCCCGCATCACGTCGGTGTTCTTGCCGATCACGCACCCGCGGAGGTTGCTCTGCGGGCCCACGTACACGTTGTCGTGCACCACGGCCTTGTGCAGGAACGCCCCGCGCTTGACGACCACGTTGCTGCCCAGCACGGTGTGCTCGCGCAGCTCGACGCCGGCCTCCACCTTCGCGTAGTCGCCGACGTACAGCGGCCCGCGCAGGACGGCCTCCGGATCGACCTCGGCGCCTTCGGCCACCCACACCCCGGGTGAGATCTCGAAGCCGTCCAGCTCGACCTGGACCTTGCCCTCCAGCACGTCCGCCTGGGCCTTCAGATAGCTCTCGTGGGTGCCCACGTCCTCCCAGTAGCCCTCGGCGACGTAGCCGTAGACCGGCTTGCCCTCCTTGAGCAACTGCGGGAAGACGTCGCTCGACCAGTCCACCGACTCGCCGGCCGCGACGTACGAGAAGACCTCCGGCTCCATCACGTAGATGCCGGTGTTCACGGTGTCCGAGAACACCTGGCCCCAGGTCGGCTTCTCCAGGAAGCGCTCGACCCGGCCCTCCTCGTCGGTGATGGTGATACCGAATTCCAGCGGGTTCGGCACCCGGGTCAGACAGACCGTGACCAGGGCGCCCTTCTCACGGTGGAATTCGATCAGCTCGGTAAGGTCGAAATCCGTCAGCGCATCGCCCGAGATCACCAGGAACGAGTCGTCCTTGAGCGCGTCCTCGGCGTTCTTCACACTCCCCGCGGTACCGAGCGGGATTTCCTCGTTGGCATAGGTGAGGTGCATACCCAGGTCTTCGCCGTCACCGAAGTAGTTCTTGACCAGGGAGGCCAGGAACTGCACGGTGACGACCGTGTCCGACAGGCCGTGCCGCCTCAGAAGCCGGAGCACGTGCTCCATGATCGGCCGATTGGCCACCGGTAGCAGCGGCTTGGGCATGCTGGAGGTCATCGGACGGAGGCGAGTTCCCTCGCCGCCCGCCATCACAACGGCTTTCATACGGGTGCGTCCTCCTTCGCGGTGGTGGACCCTGCGGATCCATCAAACCCGTTCCAGGGCTTCCTACCCGGATGAAACTGTCCGACGCTCCGAAGACGTTGTGCGGAACGTCTCAGGACGATCTCAAACAGCCGCCGCCCGTTCCGCCTTCACGATCTGCCGGGCCTGCACCGCGTACAGCACGCCGGCCCACCAGTAGAGCGTGGTGCCCCACCAGATGAACGCCCAGCTCACCGCCTCGGCCAGGTTGCCGAACCAGCCCGAGGCGTCGTGGCCGAGCAGCAGCAGCGGGAACGCGTACATCAGGTTGAAGGTCGCCGCCTTGCCCAGGAAACTCACCTGCAGCGGCCCGTAGCCGTACCGGGCGAGCATGGGCAGCAACGAGGCGATGAACAGCTCGCGCGCCACCAGGATCGCCGTCACCCACCACGGCAGGATCTCCCGCCAGGTGAGCCCGACCAGCGTGGACAGCACGTACAGCCGGTCCGCGGCCGGGTCGAGGATCTGCCCGAGCCGGCTGACCTGCCCCCAGCGCCGGGCCAGCTTGCCGTCGAGGTAGTCGCTCACCCCGCTCAGCATCAGGATGACGATCGCCCAGCCGTCGTTCTCCGGCCCGCCGAACACCGGCCACAGGATGAGCCAGAGGAAGATCGGAACGCCGATCAACCGCCCCATGCTCAGCAGGTTGGGGATGGTGAACACGCGATCGGTCTGGACGCGTGTCTCCTGGACCTCCACCGGGGAGCCTCCTGTGAATGCCTGACGACGGAACCGTCCGCCGCTTTACCACTGGTCGTGCGGGCTTGACCCTACAGCAAAGAAGCCCCCCGCCCAGGAGGGCGAGGGGCTTCTTCTGAAGAATTGTTCGGCGGCGTCCTACTCTCCCACAGGGTCCCCCCTGCAGTACCATCGGCGCTGTGAGGCTTAGCTTCCGGGTTCGGAATGTAACCGGGCGTTTCCCTCACGCTATGACCACCGAAACACTATGAAACTATCCGCCGGCAAGACGGGTCGTGGTTTCAGAACCAACACAGTGGACGCGAGCAACTGAGGACAAGCCCTCGGCCTATTAGTACCGGTCAACTCCACCCCTCACAGGGCTTCCATATCCGGCCTATCAACCCAGTCGTCTACTGGGAGCCTTACCCTCTCAAGGAGGTGGGAGTGCTCATCTCGAAGCAGGCTTCCCGCTTAGATGCTTTCAGCGGTTATCCCTCCCGAACGTAGCCAACCAGCCATGCCCTTGGCAGGACAACTGGCACACCAGAGGTTCGTCCGTCCCGGTCCTCTCGTACTAGGGACAGCCCTTCTCAACACTCCTACGCGCACAGCGGATAGGGACCGAACTGTCTCACGACGTTCTAAACCCAGCTCGCGTACCGCTTTAATGGGCGAACAGCCCAACCCTTGGGACCTACTCCAGCCCCAGGATGCGACGAGCCGACATCGAGGTGCCAAACCATCCCGTCGATATGGACTCTTGGGGAAGATCAGCCTGTTATCCCCGGGGTACCTTTTATCCGTTGAGCGACGGCGCTTCCACAAGCCACCGCCGGATCACTAGTCCCTACTTTCGTACCTGCTCGACCCGTCAGTCTCACAGTCAAGCTCCCTTGTGCACTTACACTCAACACCTGATTGCCAACCAGGCTGAGGGAACCTTTGGGCGCCTCCGTTACCCTTTGGGAGGCAACCGCCCCAGTTAAACTACCCACCAGACACTGTCCCTGATCCGGATCACGGACCCAGGTTAGACATCCAGCACGACCAGAGTGGTATTTCAACGTCGACTCCACAACAACTGGCGTTGCCGCTTCAAAGTCTCCCACCTATCCTACACAAGCCGAACCGAACACCAATATCAAGCTATAGTAAAGGTCCCGGGGTCTTTCCGTCCTGCTGCGCGAAACGAGCATCTTTACTCGTAATGCAATTTCACCGGGCCTGTGGTTGAGACAGTCGAGAAGTCGTTACGCCATTCGTGCAGGTCGGAACTTACCCGACAAGGAATTTCGCTACCTTAGGATGGTTATAGTTACCACCGCCGTTTACTGGCGCTTAAGTTCTCAGCTTCGCCTAGCCGAAACTAGACTAACCGGTCCCCTTAACGTTCCAGCACCGGGCAGGCGTCAGTCCGTATACATCGCCTTACGGCTTCGCACGGACCTGTGTTTTTAGTAAACAGTCGCTTCTCGCTGGTCTCTGCGGCCACCCCCAGCTCGGAGTGCAAGACTCGTCACCAGGAATGGCCCCCCTTCTCCCGAAGTTACGGGGGCATTTTGCCGAGTTCCTTAACCACAGTTCACCCGAACGCCTCGGTATTCTCTACCTGACCACCTGAGTCGGTTTAGGGTACGGGCCGCCATGAAACTCGCTAGAGGCTTTTCTCGACAGCATAGGATCATCCACTTCACCACAATCGGCTCGGCATCAGGTCTCAGCCTCAATGAGTGACGGATTTGCCTATCACTCGGCCTACACCCTTACCCCGGGACTACCACCGCCCGGGCTGGACTACCTTCCTGCGTCACCCCATCGCTCACCTACTACCACCTTGGTTCAGCGGCTCCACCACTCCCCTTTGCCCGAAGGCTCCGGGGCGGCTTCACGGCCTTAGCATCAGAGGGTTCAACGTTGGCGCTTCAAAGCGGGTACGGGAATATCAACCCGTTGTCCATCGACTACGCCTGTCGGCCTCGCCTTAGGTCCCGACTTACCCTGGGCAGATCAGCTTGACCCAGGAACCCTTGGTCAATCGGCGCAAGAGTTTCCCACTCTTGTATCGCTACTCATGCCTGCATTCTCACTCGTGAACCGTCCACAACTCGATTCCTCGGCTGCTTCACCCGGCACACGACGCTCCCCTACCCATCCACACAGCCGTTGGGCCTACACGTGTGAATGACACGACTTCGGTGGTGTACTTGAGCCCCGCTACATTGTCGGCGCGGAATCACTTGACCAGTGAGCTATTACGCACTCTTTCAAGGGTGGCTGCTTCTAAGCCAACCTCCTGGTTGTCTCTGCGACTCCACATCCTTTCCCACTTAGCACACGCTTAGGGACCTTAGTCGGTGTTCTGGGCTGTTTCCCTCTCGACCATGGAGCTTATCCCCCACAGTCTCACTGCCGTGCTCTCACTTACCGGCATTCGGAGTTTGGCTAAGGTCAGTAACCCGGTGAGGCCCATCGCCTATCCAGTGCTCTACCTCCGGCAAGAAACACACGACGCTGCACCTAAATGCATTTCGGGGAGAACCAGCTATCACGGAGTTTGATTGGCCTTTCACCCCTAACCACAGGTCATCCCCCAGGTTTTCAACCCTGGTGGGTTCGGTCCTCCACACGGTCTTACCCGCGCTTCAACCTGCCCATGGCTAGATCACTCCGCTTCGGGTCTTGGGCGTGCAACTCAATCGCCCTATTCGGACTCGCTTTCGCTACGGCTACCCCACACGGGTTAACCTCGCTACACACCGCAAACTCGCAGGCTCATTCTTCAAAAGGCACGCAGTCACAGTCCGAAGACTGCCCCCACGGCTTGTAGGCACACGGTTTCAGGTACTATTTCACTCCGCTCCCGCGGTACTTTTCACCATTCCCTCACGGTACTATCCGCTATCGGTCACCAGGGAATATTTAGGCTTAGCGGGTGGTCCCGCCAGATTCACACGGGATTTCTCGGGCCCCGTGCTACTTGGGAGATGAGCAAGCAAGCCGCTGATGTTTCGTCTACGGGGGTCTTACCCTCTACGCCGGACCTTTCGCATGTCCTTCGACTACACCAACGGTTTCTGACTCGCCGACCGGCCGGCAGACCGATCAAGCTCATTCCCACGACCCCCAAGCGGCAACCCCTGCCGGGTCTCACACCACTTGGGTTTAGCCTCATCCGGTTTCGCTCGCCACTACTCCCGGAATCACGGTTGTTTTCTCTTCCTGCGGGTACTGAGATGTTTCACTTCCCCGCGTTCCCTCCACACTGCCTATGTGTTCAGCAGCGGGTGACAGCCCATGACGACTGCCGGGTTTCCCCATTCGGACACCCCCGGATCAAAGCTCGGTTGACAGCTCCCCGGGGCCTATCGCGGCCTCCCACGTCCTTCATCGGTTCCTGGTGCCAAGGCATCCACCGTGCGCCCTTAAAAACTTGGCCACAGATGCTCGCGTCCACTGTGCAGTTCTCAAACAACGACCAGACACCCACACTCAACACCCCGAACCGGGATGCCTCGCATGAGGCCGGCAACTCTGAAGCAACAACCTTGATGGCCGTTCCTTCAGGACCCAACAGCGTGCCCGACCCGATCCCTCGCAAACAATCACGTTCCACGCCGAAGCAGTACTAGTGGCTTGCGCCAGACCGTGCCGAATAGTCAACGTTCCACCCATGAGCTAGCACTCCGGAACACTCGTCCGAAGCTGCTGTGTGCTCCTTAGAAAGGAGGTGATCCAGCCGCACCTTCCGGTACGGCTACCTTGTTACGACTTCGTCCCAATCGCTGGTCCCACCTTCGACGGCTCCCTCCCAAGGGTTAGGCCACCGGCTTCGGGTGTTACCGACTTTCGTGACGTGACGGGCGGTGTGTACAAGGCCCGGGAACGTATTCACCGCAGCATGCTGATCTGCGATTACTAGCAACTCCAACTTCATGGGGTCGAGTTGCAGACCCCAATCCGAACTGAGGCCGGCTTTTTGGGATTCGCTCCGCCTCGCGGCATCGCAGCCCTTTGTACCGACCATTGTAGCACGTGTGCAGCCCAAGACATAAGGGGCATGATGATTTGACGTCGTCCCCACCTTCCTCCGAGTTGACCCCGGCAGTCTCCTGTGAGTCCCCATCACCCCGAAAGGCATGCTGGCAACACAGAACAAGGGTTGCGCTCGTTGCGGGACTTAACCCAACATCTCACGACACGAGCTGACGACAACCATGCACCACCTGTACACCGACCACAAGGGGGCGCCCATCTCTGGACGTTTCCGGCGTATGTCAAGCCTTGGTAAGGTTCTTCGCGTTGCGTCGAATTAAGCCACATGCTCCGCTGCTTGTGCGGGCCCCCGTCAATTCCTTTGAGTTTTAGCCTTGCGGCCGTACTCCCCAGGCGGGGAACTTAATGCGTTAGCTGCGGCACCGACGACGTGGAATGTCGCCAACACCTAGTTCCCAACGTTTACGGCGTGGACTACCAGGGTATCTAATCCTGTTCGCTCCCCACGCTTTCGCTCCTCAGCGTCAGTAATGGCCCAGAGATCCGCCTTCGCCACCGGTGTTCCTCCTGATATCTGCGCATTTCACCGCTACACCAGGAATTCCGATCTCCCCTACCACACTCTAGCCTGCCCGTATCGAATGCAGACCCGGGGTTAAGCCCCGGGCTTTCACATCCGACGCGACAGGCCGCCTACGAGCTCTTTACGCCCAATAATTCCGGACAACGCTCGCACCCTACGTATTACCGCGGCTGCTGGCACGTAGTTAGCCGGTGCTTCTTCTGCAGGTACCGTCACTTGCGCTTCTTCCCTGCTGAAAGAGGTTTACAACCCGAAGGCCGTCATCCCTCACGCGGCGTCGCTGCATCAGGCTTTCGCCCATTGTGCAATATTCCCCACTGCTGCCTCCCGTAGGAGTCTGGGCCGTGTCTCAGTCCCAGTGTGGCCGGTCGCCCTCTCAGGCCGGCTACCCGTCGTCGCCTTGGTGGGCCGTTACCCCACCAACAAGCTGATAGGCCGCGGGATCATCCTGCACCGCCGGAGCTTTCCACCCACCCCCATGCAGGAGCAGGTCATATCCGGTATTAGACCTCGTTTCCAAGGCTTGTCCCAGAGTGCAGGGCAGATTTCCCACGTGTTACTCACCCGTTCGCCACTGATCCACCCCGAAGGGCTTCACCGTTCGACTTGCATGTGTTAAGCACGCCGCCAGCGTTCGTCCTGAGCCAGGATCAAACTCTCCGTGAATGTCAACCCGTCATCGGGTATCCCACTCGCGGAAGAGCGGCACGGCAACCACCGGAATAAGGTGATCCCGCGCACTGCGTCCTCGCTAGTGTTATTTCAAAAGGAATCTCCAACAAGACCATGACGGCCTCGCCGGGGATGTCAACATATCTGGCGTTGACTTTTGGCACGCTGTTGAGTTCTCAAGGAACGGACGCTTCCTTCGGACCGCCTTCCAGCGGGCCCTCCGGGCGCTTCGTTCGTTATTCGAGCTTATCAGACCGTTTACCGGGGTTTGACCCGCCGTTTACGTTCCCGACTTGCTCCGTTCACCGCTTGTCGCGGCGACCTGCCCAACGATAGCCGTTCTCGCGCCGAGCGCCAAAACGGGCTCGGGAGGTTCACCCGGGTGGCGCAGGGACCCGCCCGGACGGGGTGACGCGGCGCGAGGCCGGCGGGGGCGGGTGGGCTACGGCACTCACCTGGATGCCGTAGAGTGCCGCCAGTCGACGAACAGGACTAGACCACTTGAGGGGCGACGGGCCGGCCGGCGCCGTGCGTGCGGGCCTGTGCGTGCACGTCCGGACGCCGGGAACAGCGGTTCCCGGTCACCCTGAGGGGCGGTGGAATCTGTCCCGGGATGTCCCGAGTTGACATCATTTAGGCTCAGTCCGTAGGGCCGCTGCCGCGGCTCCACGGCGCTGTACTCCGCACCTTGGGAGGCTCCCCCATGACCACTGTGACCTCGCCGCTCGCCGGTCGCGCCATCGGGCTCGCCAACGTGCCCGACCCCGTGTTCTCCGGCGCCATGGTCGGGCCCGGCACCGCCATCGACCCCGTGCGGGAGCCCACCGAGGCCGTGGCACCGGTGGACGGCCTGGTGGTGTCGATGCACCCGCACGCGTTCGTGGTCATGGACGAGAACGGGCACGGCGTGCTGACCCACCTGGGGATCGACACCGTCCAGCTGAACGGCGAGGGCTTCGAGCTGCTGGTGGCCAAGGGCGACCAGGTCCGCCGCGGGCAGCCGGTGATCAAGTGGAACCCGGCGGCGGTGGAGGCGGCCGGCAAGTCGCCGATCTCGCCGGTGGTCGCGCTGGAGGCGTCCACCGAGGCACTCGGCGGGCTGGCGGAGTCGGGCGAGATCGCCCTCGGCGACGCCCTCTTCACCTGGAGCTGACGCCCTCCCGTCCCCGCGCCGCCGGCCGCTCGGCGTCCGGCGCGGGGGTCCGGCGGCCGGTGGCCGCCGCGCGGGTCTGCCGAGTCCACCCGCCCCGCCGCACCCGGCGGGGCGGTCCAGCAGTCGGCGGCCGTACCCCGGCCGCAACCGAAGCGGAGAACGCTCAGATGGAGAAGACGCTGCGAGGCGTAGGTGTCAGCCACGGGGTCGCGATCGGCCAGGTCCGGCACATGGGGACGGCGGAGCTGGAACCCCCGGCGACGCAGATCCCCAGTGAGGACGCGCCCCGTGAGCAGGCGCGGGCCCGGGCCGCGGTGGACGCGGTGGCCGCGGACCTGATCGCGCGCGGCAACCTGGCCGGCGGTGAGGCGCAGGCCGTCCTGGAGGCCCAGGCGCTGATGGCGCAGGACCCGGAGCTGATGGCGGACGTCAGCCGGCGGATCGCGGTGGGCAGCAGTGCCGAGCGGGCGGTGTACGACGCCTTCGCCGCGTACCGGGCGCTGCTGGCCTCGGCCGGCGAGTACCTGGCCGGGCGGGTGGCCGACCTGGACGACGTGCGCAACCGGATCGTGGCGCGGCTGCTGGGCGTGCCGATGCCGGGGGTGCCGGACAGCGACGAGCCGTACGTGCTGCTGGCGCGGGACCTGGCGCCGGCCGACACCGCGCTGCTGGACCCCTCGCTGGTGCTGGGGTTCGTGACCGAGGAGGGTGGGCCGACCAGCCACAGCGCCATTCTGGCGCGGGCGATGGGCGTGCCGGCCGTGGTGGCGCTGCAGGGGGCGACGGAGCTGGCCGAGGGCCTGGTCGTGGCGGTGGACGGCAGCTCCGGCGAGGTGCTGGTGGACCCGTCCGTCGAGCGGCAGGAGCAGCTGCGCGTGGCGGCGGAGGAGCGGAGGGCCGCGCTGGCGGCGACCTCCGGGCCGGGGCAGACCTCGGACGGGCACCGGGTGCCGCTGCTGGCGAACGTCGGCGGCCCGGTGGACCTGCCGGCGGCGCTGGAGAACGGCGCGGAGGGCGTGGGCCTGTTCCGGACCGAGTTCCTGTTCCTGGACGACTCGGCGAAGGCGCCCGGCGAGGACAAGCAGGTCGAGGCGTACCGGAAGGTGCTGGAGGCGTTCCCGGAGGGCCGGGTCGTCGTGCGGGTGCTGGACGCGGGGGCGGACAAGCCGCTGGACTTCCTGACGCCGGCGGACGAGCCGAACCCGGCGCTCGGGGTGCGCGGGCTGCGGACGCTGCTGGACCACCCGGAGGTGCTGCGGTCGCAGCTGCGGGCGCTGGCCCGGGCGGCGGAGGGGCTGCCGGTGCACCTGGAGGTGATGGCCCCGATGGTGGCCGACCGCCAGGACGCGCGGGCGTTCGCGGACGCCTGCCGGGAGGCCGGGCTGCACGCCAAGTTCGGGGCGATGGTGGAGATCCCGTCGGCGGCGCTGCGGGCGCGGTCGATCCTGCAGGAGGTCGAGTTCCTGTCGCTGGGGACGAACGACCTGGCGCAGTACACCTTCGCCGCGGACCGGCAGGTGGGTGCGCTGGCGCGGCTGCAGGACCCCTGGCAGCCGGCGCTGCTGGACCTGGTCGCGGCGGCCGCGGAGGCGGCCCGGGCGGCCGGCAAGAGCTGTGGCGTCTGCGGTGAGGCGGCCTCCGACCCGCTGCTGGCCTGTGTGCTGACCGGTCTGGGGGTCACCAGCCTGTCGATGGGCGCGGCGTCGATCCCCTATGTGCGGTCGGCGCTGGCCACCTACACCCTGGCGCAGTGCCGGCGGGCCGCGGAGGCGGCGCGGGCGGCGGACGGCGCGGCCGAGGCGCGGGCCGCGGCGCACCAGGTGCTCTCCGGCGAGTAGCCGGGGGCTGCCGGGCGACGGCCCGGACCGGAGCCGGAAGGGGCACTGCCACCGTGGGGGTTGGCAGTGCCCCTTCCCCGTGTCCGGAGAGCCGGGCCGGAGGGCCTGTTCGGAGGGCCTGTTCGGGCGGGTCAGCCGCGGCGGCGGGCGCCGAGGTCGGCGAAGAAACGCAGGTGGGCGAGGTTGTCCACGCTGCCGGGGTTGACGGCCTGCTCCAGCGGGGTGCCGGAGAGCAGGCGCTTGACCGGGACCTCGATGCGCTTGCCGGTGAGGGTGTGCGGGAGACCGGTGACCGCGATGACCTCGTCGGGGACGTGGCGCGGGGAGAGTTCGGTGCGCAGCGAGGTGCGGATGCGGCCGATCAGGTCCTCGTCCAGGGCGGCGCCGGGGGCGAGGACGACGAAGAGCGGCATCCAGTAGCCGCCGTTCGGCTCCTCGAGGCCGATGACGAGGGACTCGGCGATCTCGGGGAGGCGTTCGACGACCTCGTAGATGTCGGAGGAGCCCATCCGGACGCCCTGCCGGTTGAGGGTGGAGTCGGAGCGGCCGTGGATGACGACGGTGCCGCGGGAGGTGACGGTGATCCAGTCGCCGTGGCGCCAGGTGCCCGGGTACATCTCGAAGTAGCTGTCGCGGTAGCGGGCGCCGTCGGGGTCGTTCCAGAAGCCGGTGGGCATGGAGGGCAGCGGCTTGGTGACCACCAGTTCGCCGACGGTGTCGGTGTGCGGGCGGCCCTGGACGTCCCAGGACTCGACGGCGGAGCCGAGGCAGGGGGCCTGGATCTCGCCGAGGTACACCGGGAGGGTGGGGACGCCGCCGACGAAACAGGAGCAGACGTCGGTGCCGCCGCTGACCGAGGCGAGCCAGAGGTCCTGCTTGACCTCGTCGTAGATCCACTGGAAGCCGTCGGGCGGGAGCGGGGAGCCGGTCGTGCCGAGGCAGCGGACGGCGGAGAGGTCCAGGTCGCGGCCGGGGTGCAGGTCGGCCTTGCGGCTGGCGATCACGTACGCGGCGGAGGTGCCGAGGACGGTGGCGCGGGTGCGGGCGGCGACGGACCAGAGGGCGCCGGTGTCGGGGTGGCCGGGGCTGCCGTCGTAGGTGACGATCGTGGATCCGACGAGGAGGCCGGCGACGAGGAAGTTCCACATCATCCAGCCGGTGGAGGTGTACCAGAGGAAGCGGTCCTCGGGGCCGAGGTCGAGGTGGAGCGCGGCCTGCTTGAGGTGCTCGACGAGAATGCCGCCCTGGCTCTGCACGATGGCCTTGGGCAGGCCGGTGGTGCCGGAGGAGTAGAGCACCCAGAGCGGGTGGTCGAAGGGGACCGGCTCGAAGACCGGCTCGGTCTTCTCGGCGACCAGGTCGTCCCAGGCCAGGGCGCCCTCGGGGGCGGGGGTGCCGAGGAGGGGGACGTGGACGACGGTGCGCAGGGTGGGGAGTTCGCGGCGGAGTTCGGCGACCACCTCGGTGCGGTCGTGGTCCTTGCCGCCGTAGTGGTAGCCGTCGACGGCGAACAGGACGGCGGGCTCGATCTGCTGGAGGCGGTCGAGGACGCTGCGGGCGCCGAAGTCGGGGGCGCAGCTGGTCCAGACGGCGCCGACGGCGGCGGTGGCGAGCAGGGCGACCACGGCCTGCGGGATGTTGGGGAGGTAGGCGCCGACGCGGTCGCCGGGGCCGATGCCCTGGGCGCGGAGGGCGGCGGCCAGCGAGCCGACCTGGCGGCGGAGCTCGGCCCAGGTGGTGGCGACGGGCTGCTCGGTGGTCTCGTCCAGGTGGAGGATCGCGGGCCGGTCGGCGTGGGCCGGGTCCTCGCCGTGGCGGAGGGCGTGCTCGGCGTAGTTGAGGCGGGCGCCGGGGAACCAGGTGGCGCCGGGCATGGCCTCCTCGCCGAGGACGGCCTCGGGGGCGGTGGTGAAGCGGACGTCGAACCACCGGGTGACCGCGGTCCAGAAGCGGTCGAGGTCCTCGGTGGACCAGCGGTGGAGGTCGGCGTAGCGGGCGGCGGCCTCGTCGTCGGTGGCGGCGGGCGCGAGGGGTGCGGCCGGTGCGCCGTGGTGTTCGGCGGCCCACGCCTGGAAGGCGACGATCTGGCTGGCTGCGGCGCGCGCGGGGGCGGGCCGCCAGAGCGGCTGGTCCTGGGTGGGGGTGCTCACGGTGGTGGTCTCCCGGCCGGTGTGGTGGGGACGGAGGTGCTTGTGGCGGACCCGTCCGAGTGGCTCTGACGGTGCAGACCATGCCATGTGATCGTCCCTGTGCGCCAGGGTCCCCCGCCGGGCGTTCGGGCGGGTCGGACGCGGTGGCCGCGGCGGGCCGGGACGGTACGGGCGGGGTGGCCGCTGCGGGCCGGGCGGGTCCCCAGGCGGGGCGTGGCGGGCGGCAGGCGGTCTGGCCGGGGCGGGCGGGGTCTGGTAGGACGGCGGTCATGCAGCAGTCGACGTACGACGTGGTGATCGTGGGCGGCGGGCACAACGGGCTGGTCGCCGCCGGGTACCTGGCGCGGGCCGGGCGGAGTGTGCTGGTGCTGGAGCGGTTGGGGCACACCGGCGGCGCGGCGGTGTCGGAGCGGGCGTTCCCCGGGGTGGAGGCGCGGCTGTCGCGCTACTCCTACCTGGTGAGCCTGCTGCCGCAGCGGATCGTGGAGGAGCTGGGGCTGCGGTTCACGACCCGTCGGCGGCGGATCTCCTCGTACACGCCGGTGGTGCGTGACGGACGGGCCACCGGGCTGCTGGTGGACCGGGAGGACGAGGCCAGGACGGCCGCGTCGTTCCGTGAACTGACCGGTGCGGAGCGGGATTTCGCCGCGTGGCGGGAGTTCTACGGGATGACCGGGCGGCTGGCGGAGCGGGTGTTCCCGTCGCTGACCGAGCCGTTGCCGAGCCGGGCGGAGCTGCGGAAGCGGGTGGACGACCCGGCGGCCTGGGCGGAGCTGTTCGAGCGGCCGCTCGGGGAGGCGCTGGAGCGGCGGTTCACCGACGACCTGGTGCGCGGGGTGGTGCTGACGGACGCGCTGATCGGGACGTTCACGCATGCCCACGACCCGTCGCTGGCGCAGAACCGGTGCTTCCTCTACCACGTGATCGGCGGCGGTACGGGCGACTGGGACGTGCCGGTCGGTGGGATGGGGGCGCTCACCGACGCGCTCGCGGCCGCGGCCCGGGGCGCGGGGGCCGAGCTGCGGACCGGCTGCGAGGTCACGGCGGTCGATCCCGGTGGTGCGCGGACGCCGGCGGAGGTGGCGTACCGCTCGGAGGGTGTGGAGCGGCGGGTGGGCGCCCGGTGGGTGCTGTGCAACGCGGCTCCCCGGGTGCTGGACGGGCTGCTCGGCCGGCCGGCCCCGGGACCCGGGCCGCAGGGGGCGCAGCTGAAGGTGAACATGCTGCTGCGACGGCTGCCGCGGTTGAAGGACGACGCGGTGGATCCGCGGGAGGCGTTCGCCGGGACGTTCCACATCGCGGAGTCGTACCGGGAGCTGGAGGCGGCGTACCGGCAGGCGGCGGACGGGCGGGTGCCGGTGCCCGGGCCGTCGGAGATCTACTGCCACTCGCTGGCGGATCCGTCGATCCTCGGCGCGGAGGCGGCGCGGGCCGGGTGGCACACGCTGACGCTGTTCGGGCTGCACCAGCCGGCGGCGCTGTTCCGGGACGGTGGCGGCGGAGGCGGTGGGCGCGGCGATGGGGCCGGGGCGGCTGCCGCTGTGAAGGCCGAGGCGTTGGAGGCGGTGCTGGCGCCGTTGCGGGCGTGCCTGGCCGAGCCGCTGGAGGACTGTCTGGCGGTGGACGGGGAGGGCCGGCCCTGCGTGGAGGCGAAGACGCCGCTGGACCTGGAGGCGGAGTTGGGTCTGCCCGGAGGCAACATCTTCCACCGGGAGCTGGCGTTCCCGTGGGGCGAGGAGGACGGACCCGGCGGAGCGGGCCTCGGGGAGGGACCGGGTGCGCGGTGGGGGGTGGCGACCGGGCACCCGCGGGTGCTGCTGTGCGGGGCCGGTGCCGTCCGGGGTGGCGGGGTGAGCGGGATCCCCGGGCACAACGCGGCGATGGCGGTGCTGGGGAGGTAGTTCGGCCTCGGGGGGACAGTCGACGGGAGGTGGGGGTCAGCCGCGGGTGATGAGGTGGTGGAACTCGCCGTCGAACCAGGACCGGGCGACCCGGGTGTGGAAGGGGAAGGCCAGCGGCGTCTCGACGGTGGCGAGCTGCCAGCCGTCCGTCTCGTCGGTGGGCCGGGAGGGCGGCAGGTCGGCCAGGTCGCGGGCCGGGAGCAGCGCGAACAGGCAGAGGAAGCCGCCGCGGGTGTCCGAGTCGGTGGCGACCAGGGTGACCTCGGCCGCGTCGGCGAGGATGCCGGTCTCCTCGCGCAGCTCGCGGACGGCGGCCTGCTGCCAGCTCTCGCCGTAGTCGACGTAGCCGCCGGGGAGGGCGAGTTCGCCGTAGCCGGGCTCGATGGTGCGGCGGATGACGGTGAGGCCGGTGCTGCCGTCCGGGAGGTTGACCGGGAGCAGGGCCACGGTGACGGGCAGCGGGTTGCGGTACGAGATCTCGGTGCAGCCCGTGCAGGTGCGCGGCCAGGCGGAGGTGCCGGCCGGGTAGGGCGTACCGCACCAGTGGCAGTGCGAGTTGGGACCGAAGATGCGCTGGTCGGCCTGCTGCGTGGTCATGGGGTGGATGGTAGTCGCCGGGCGGCTGCGGCGGGCCGGATCCTCCGAAGGGCCGGGGCGGGTGGGTTGGTCGGAGGAACGGGCTCGCGCGGGTTCCTACGGCTCGGGGGTGGGGCCCGGTTCCTGGGAGGGGCGCAGGAGCGGGGGGTGGAGGCGGCGGCTCGGGCCGGCGGTGTAGCGGCGGGCGCGGGGGCCGCCGCGGGTGCCGCCGCGGTCGGTGGTGCGGCCGGTGGGTTCGACGAAGCCGGGGACGGAGAGCACCTTGCGGTGGAAGTTGCCCGGGTGCAGGCGCTCGCCCCAGACCGCCTCGTAGACGGCGCGGAGTTCCGGGACGGTGAACTCGGGGCCGAGGAAGGCGGTGGCCAGCGGGCTGTACTCGATCTTGGCGCGGGCTCGGTCCAGGGCGTCGGCGAGGATCCGGGCGTGGTCGAAGGCGAGCTGGATCGGGGCGTGGGGGTCGCGGGTGGCCGTGGAGCCCGCGGAGAGGTCGAGGGCGGCGACCGGGTGCCAGGCGGCTGCGGCGGCGTCGGTACCGGCCTGGGGATCGGGCAGGTCGGGGGCGAAGGCGAGGTAGGCGACCGAGACCACGTGCATCCGGGGGTCGCGGGCGGGGGTGCCGTAGCTGCCGAGCTGTTCGAGGTGGACGCGGCTGAGGGTGGCCTCGGCGGTGTCGCTGCCCGTGCCCCCGCCGTGCAGGCCGGTCTCCTCGGCGAGTTCGCGGGCGGCGGCGGTGTCGAGATCCTCCTCCCCCGCGCGGAGGAAGCCCCCGGGGAGCGCCCAGTGGCCCTGGAACGGGGGTTCGGCGCGCTGGACGAGGAGGACGTGGAGCGCGGTGTCGCCGTCGGCGGACTCGCGGAGGGTCAGGGCGACGATGTCGACGGTGACCGCGATGGGGGTGAAGGCGTGGGGGTCGTAGGCGGCGAGCCACTCGGCCTCGGTGGGGGGTGGCTGGTCGCCGGACATGGGGTGGGCCTCTCCTGTTGGGTGCTTGTCGGGCTCGGGGTGAGAACAACGTAGCGGGTCCCGGCGGGGAGGCTCGCCGGGACAGGGGTTTCGAGGTGGGCGGGGGTGCGGGTCGGGAGGATGCTGGGCGATGAGGGGTTACCGGTTCGCGCAGTTCCCCGCGCCCCTGGAAGTGACCGATGACGTAGGGATTTGCTGTGAGCGGTGGGTTCGGTGGGGCGGTGGGGGCGGGGGTGGTGGTGTTGGACGGGGGGCTGTCGAACCAGTTGGTGGCGGCGGGGCACGATCTGTCGGACGAGCTGTGGTCGGCGCGGTTGTTGGCGGACGCTCCGGAGGCGGTGGTGGAGGCGCATCTGGCGTACTTCCGGGCGGGGGCGGAGGTGGCGACCACGGCGAGTTATCAGGCGAGTTTCGAGGGGTTCGGGCGGCGCGGGGTGGGCCGGGCGGGGGCGCGGCGGCTGTTGGGGTCGAGCGTGGAGCTGGCGCGGGAGGCGGTGCGGCGGGCGGGGGCACAGCGGCCGTTGTGGGTGGCGGCGTCGGTGGGGCCGTACGGGGCGGTGCTGGCGGACGGGTCGGAGTACCGGGGGCGGTACGGGTTGAGCACGGCGGAGCTGGAGCGCTTCCACGGACCGCGGCTGGAGGCGTTGCTGGCGGCGGGGCCGGACGTGCTGGCGATCGAGACGGTGCCGGACACCCAGGAGGCGCGGGCGCTGCTGCGGGTGCTGCGCGGGTCGGGGGTGCCGGCGTGGCTGTCGTTCAGCGTGGCGGGCGGCCGGACGCGGGCGGGGCAGCCGTTGGAGGAGGCGTTCGGGCTGGCCGCGGAGGTGGAGGAGGTGCTGGCGGTGGGGGTGAACTGCTGCTCGCCCGAGGACGCGGACCGGGCGGTGCGGATCGCGGCGCGGGCGGCGGGCAAGCCGGTGGTGGTGTACCCGAACAGCGGGGAGCGGTGGGACGCGGCGGCGCGGGACTGGGCGGGTGAGCCGACGTTCCGTCCGGGGAGGGTGGCGGGCTGGCTGGCGGACGGGGCGCGGCTGGTCGGCGGGTGCTGCCGGGTGGGTCCGGCGGACATCGCGGCGCTGGCGGAGGCGGTGCGGGCGGGCGCGCGGGGCGACGGCGGCTGACCGGGAGCCGGCCTGGATGCGGCCCGGAGCCGACCGGCCGGTGAGCGGGAGGTGCGCGCCCGGCCTCCGGCCTGGCAGACTCAAGCGATACCCTTGCGTTCGACATTGTCGACCACCAGTGCTGCGGAGGTAGCCGATGCCCGGCCCGATCCAGTCGCTCTCCCGGGCCGCCGCGATCCTGCGGCTGCTGGCCGGCGGTGAGCGCCGGCTCGGCCTCTCGGAGGTCGCGGCCTCCCTCGACCTGGCGAAGGGCACCGCGCACGGGATCCTGCGCACCCTCCAGCAGGAGGGGTTCGTCGAACAGGACGCCGAGAGCGGCAAGTACCAGCTGGGCGCCGAGCTGCTGCGGCTCGGCCAGAGCTACCTGGACGTGCACGAGCTGCGGGCCCGGGCGCTGGTCTGGGCGGACGACCTGGCCCGGGCCTCCGGGGAGACGGTCTACCTGGGCGTCCTGCACCAGCAGGGCGTGCTGATCGTGCACCACGTGTTCCGGCCCGACGACACCCGGCAGGTGCTGGAGGTCGGGTCGATGCAGCCGCTGCACAGCACGGCGCTGGGCAAGGTGCTGCTGGCGTACGACCCGGTGGCCCGCGGACAGCTGGGCGACGGCCCTCTGGAGTCCTACACCCTCCGCACGCTGACCGATCCGGCGGACGTGGACGCGGAGTGCGCGCTGATCCGTGAGCGCGGCTGGGCGGACGCCGTTGAGGAGACCTGGGAGGGCGTGGCCTCGATCGGCGCGCTGATCCAGGACCGGCGGCGCAACCCGGTCGGCGCGGTGTGCGTGAGCGGGGCGGTGGAGACCGTCTGCGAGGACGGGTTCGTCAAGCCCTCGCTGGTCGCGTCGGTGCGCAGCGCCGCGCGGGCGATCTCCCGCGACCTGGGGGCCGGCCGCTTCTGACCCTGTGTGTCCGCCGGGGCGCGGACAGGCTTCGGCCTGTCCGCGCCCTGGCGTTTTGTCCTGATCTGTCCGCGCACGCTCGGTAGCGTCGCGTGATGAGTCACAGGTGAATAACCCGGCCTTGACGCGAGGGAGCCGTTCGGAGGAAGCTTCCGCATGTCGGTCGACATTGTCGAACGGCGGCCGGGTAGATCATCCCCCCTGAGCGCTCACCCGCACAGCGATCGACCGGTCACCTACCCCCACCCCCCGCTCCTCCGGGCCGAATGGACAAGGGAGTCTTTTGTGTCCGCGTTCTCCAACGGCGACATCTTCGTCGGCGAAACCCTCGGCACCGCCGCCCTGATACTCCTCGGTGGCGGCGTCTGCGCCGCCGTCACTCTCAAGAAGTCGAAGGCCATCAACGCCGGCTGGCTGGCCATCACCTTCGGCTGGGGCTTCGCGGTCCTGATCGCGGCCTACATGTCCGCTCCGAAGTCCGGGGCCCACCTCAACCCCGCCGTCACCCTCGCCATCGCCGTGGAGAGCGGCGACTGGAGCAAGGTGCCGCTCTACATCGGCTCCCAGCTGATCGGCGCGGTCATCGGCGCCGTCCTGGTGTGGGTCACCTACCTCGGCCAGTTCCAGGCCAACGAGGAGCCCACGCTCGGCATCTTCTCGACCGGTCCCGAGATCCGGAACCCGATCCAGAACCTGCTGACCGAGATCATCGGCACCTTCGTGCTCTGCTTCGCCATCCTCACCCAGGGCCTCAACAAGGAGCTCGGCCTCTCCGGTCTGGGCATCCTGATCGTCGCCCTCACCGTGGTCGGCATCGGCCTCTCGCTCGGCGGCCCGACCGGCTACGCCATCAACCCGGCCCGTGACCTGGGCCCGCGCATCGCGCACTCCTTCCTGCCGATCCCGCACAAGGGCGGCTCGGACTGGTCGTACGCCTGGATCCCGGTGGTCGGCCCGGTCATCGGCGGCCTGCTCGCCGGCGGCCTGTTCCACGTCACGTTCTGAACGTTCCGACCCGTCGCGCAACGAGGCGTCGCGTCGGGGCCCGCGCCACCCACCGGTGCCCCGACCGACGTTTGCCCCCCGCATGAGCACGGGGACTGACCCAGCGTCAGGCCCGCCCCACCCCGACACCCTCATCACGAGCCGAGGACCTTCATGACTGCGAACTACATCGCCGCGATCGACCAGGGCACCACCTCCAGCCGCTGCATCATCTTCGGCGCGGACGGCCGGATCGTCTCCGTCGACCAGCAGGAGCACAGCCAGATCTTCCCCCAGCCCGGCTGGGTCGAGCACGACGCCGCCGAGATCTGGACCCGGGTGCAGGCCGTGGTGCGCGGCGCGCTGGAGAAGGCGGGCCTGACCAAGGACGACATCCGCGCGATCGGCATCACCAACCAGCGCGAGACCACCGTCCTGTGGGACAAGAACACCGGCGAGCCGGTCCACAACGCGCTGGTCTGGCAGGACACCCGCACCGAGGCCCTCTGCCGCGAGCTCGGCCGCAACGTGGGCCAGGACCGCTACCGCCGCGAGACCGGCCTCCCGCTGGCCAGCTACTTCGCCGGCCCGAAGATCCGCTGGCTGCTGGACAACGTCGAGGGCCTGCGGGAGCGCGCCGAGGCCGGCGACATCCTCTTCGGCACCATGGACACCTGGGTCATCTGGAACCTCACCGGCGGTGTCAACGGCGGCAAGCACGTCACGGACGTCACCAACGCCAGCCGCACCATGCTGATGAACCTGCACACCCTGGAGTGGGACGAGAAGATCGCGGAGTCCATGGAGGTGCCGCTGGCGGTCCTCCCGGAGATCCGCTCCTCCGCCGAGGTGTACGGCGCCGCGGTCGGCGACCTGGAGGGCGTGCCGGTCGCCTCCGCGCTCGGCGACCAGCAGGCCGCGCTGTTCGGCCAGACCTGCTTCGACGAGGGCGAGGCCAAGTCCACCTACGGCACCGGCACCTTCCTCCTGCTGAACACCGGCGAGAAGGTCGTCAACTCGTACCACGGCCTGCTGACCACGGTCGGCTACCGGATCGGCGACCAGGCCCCGGTCTACGCCCTGGAGGGCTCGATCGCCGTCACCGGATCGCTGGTCCAGTGGCTGCGCGACCAGCTCGGCATCATCTCGACCGCCGCCGAGATCGAGACCCTGGCCTCCACCGTGGAGGACAACGGCGGCGCCTACTTCGTCCCGGCCTTCTCCGGCCTGTTCGCCCCGTACTGGCGCTCCGACGCCCGCGGTGTGATCGCCGGCCTCACCCGGTACGTGACCAAGGGCCACCTGGCCCGCGCCGTCCTGGAGGCCACCGCCTGGCAGACCCGCGAGGTCGTCGACGCCATGGAGAAGGACTCCGGGGTCACCCTGACCGCCCTCAAGGTGGACGGCGGCATGACCTCCAACAACCTGCTGATGCAGAACATCGCCGACGTCCTGGACGCCCCGGTCGAGCGCCCGTACGTGGCCGAGACCACCGCGCTGGGCGCCGCCTACGCGGCCGGCCTCGCGGTCGGCTTCTGGAACGACCTGGACACCCTGCGCGCCAACTGGCACCGCGCCGCCGAGTGGACGCCCCGGATGGACGAGGCCACCCGCGACCGCGAGTACAAGAAGTGGCTGAAGGCCGTGGAGCGCACCATGGGCTGGGTCGAGGAGGACGAGCAGAACTGACACACCGCCGGTCGGGGCCCCGAGCCCCGGCCGGCCCGTTCCGTCTGCGTCCACCCGGACGCAT
The DNA here is from genome assembly GCF_040571325.1 of Kitasatospora sp. HUAS MG31. Lineage (GTDB taxonomy): Bacteria > Actinomycetota > Actinomycetes > Streptomycetales > Streptomycetaceae > Kitasatospora > Kitasatospora camelliae. The sequence goes on from NZ_CP159872.1 coordinate 1,579,591, forward strand.
CCCGGCCCGCCGCACCGGACCGGGGCCCGGCCTGCAGCACAGGCCGCACCGCACACCGAGAGGAGACACGGCACCGCCGGACCAGCGGGCCGTACACACACCATGGCTACCATCCCGACCCTGGGCGCCGAGCGCACCGCCGGCCGCAACGCCTCCCGTGCCGAGACCCGCGAGCTGCTCGGCAAGGCCACGTACGACCTCCTGGTGATCGGGGGCGGCATCCTCGGCACGGCCACCGCGTGGACCGCCGCCCAGGCCGGCCTCAAGGTCGCCATGGTCGACGCCGGCGACTTCGCCGGCGCCACCTCCAGCGCCTCCTCCAAGCTCGTCCACGGCGGCCTGCGCTACCTGCAGACCGGCGCGGTCAAGCTGGTCGCGGAGAACCACAAGGAGCGCCGGGCGCTGGCCACCGACGTGGCCCCGCACCTGGTCAACCCGCTGACCTTCTTCGTCCCGGTGTACAAGGGCGGCCCGCACAGCGCCCCCAAGCTCGGCGCCGGCGTGTTCCTGTACTCGGCGCTGTCCGCCTTCCGCGACGGCATGGGCCGGGTCTCCACCGCCGCGCACGCCGCCCAGCAGGTACCCGCGCTGCGCACCGAGGGCCTGCGCTCGGTCGCGGTCTACGGCGACCACCAGATGAACGACTCCCGGGTGGCCGTGATGACCGTCCGGGCCGCCGTCGAGGCCGGCGCGGTGGTGCTCAACCACGCCGAGGTCACCGGTCTGCGCTTCACCGGCGGCCGGGTCTCCGGCGCCGAGCTGCGCGACCGCCTGGACGGCACCGAGTTCGGCGTCAGCGCCCGCCTGGTGCTCAACGCCACCGGCCCGTGGGTCGACCACCTGCGCCGGATGGAGGACGCCGGCGCGGCGCCCTCGATCCGCCTCTCCAAGGGCGCCCACGTGGTGGTCAAGCGGCGCACCCCGTGGCGGGCCGCGCTCACCATCCCGATCGACAAGTACCGCGTCTCCTTCGCCATCCCGTGGGAGGACCACGTCCTGCTCGGCACCACGGACGAGGAGTACACCGGCGACCCGATGGACGTCCGCGCCACCGAGGCCGACATCGACCAGATCCTGGACGAGGCCGGCCACGCCATCCGTGACGAGCACCTCGACCGCGACCTGATCACCTACTCCTTCGCCGGCCTGCGGGTGCTGCCCGGCGGCCCCGGCGACACCGCCGCCGCCAAGCGCGAGACCGTGGTCACCGAGGGCCGCGGCGGCATGCTGTCGGTGGCCGGCGGCAAGTGGACCACCTACCGGCACATCGGCCGGACCGTCCTGGAGAAGCTCAAGCACGTGCCCGGCACCGGCCTCGCCGAGGACATGTCGCCGTTCCCGGCCACCGTCCCGCTGCCGGGCGTCGGCGCGCCGAACGCCGTGGCCCACCGCCTGCTGGTCGACCGCGAGCCCGGCTCCCGGATGGAGCCGCTGGTCGCCAAGCACCTGGCCAGCCACTACGGCACCCTGTCCTTCGACATCGCCCGTCTGATCGCCGAGGACCCTGCGCTCGGCGAGCCGATCCACGCGGACGGCCCGGACTGCTGGGCTCAGGTCGCCTACGCGGCCGACCACGAGTGGGCGTACACCGTCGACGACGTGCTGCGCCGCCGCACCACGATGACCGTCCGCGGCCTCGACACCGCCGAGGTCCGCGACCAGGTCCAGGCGTTCCTGACGGCCCGCCAGGCCTGACCGTGCGGCGTGATGGGAGTACCCCCGCGGACCTGACCGCGGGGGTACTCCCGTCTCCGGGTGCGGCCCGCGGAATCCGGGTGCGGGGAAGGCCGGTCACCCGTCACCATGGCGGCCATGACGGCACGGATCCCGAAGACGCCGCAGGAGAAGAAGCGGCTCAGCTACCTCAAGGACCGGCGCAACGCGTACGGCGAGAACGACAAGGCCTCGCGCCGCAACATCCCGCGGGCGCGGCGGGCCCGGCGCCACGCTCTGCGGGCGGCTGAGCGGCAGGCGCTGGCCCGGCTGACCGGCCAGGGCGGTGCGGCGGACGACGCCGGGGTGCCCTTCGCCCGCCGGGGCACCGGGCAGTGGCGGAAGTGGCCGGACGAGCCGCTGGCCGCCGCCGTGGCCCGACGGCTGGAGCGGCGGGCCCGCCAGGACCGTACGACCCCTGCGGCGTGAGGCGGTTGGTGGTGGATCAGGGCGACGGGCAGACCGGCGCCTGAGCCGCGCGGCGCTCGGTCCGTGGACCGTCACCCGCATCCTGACCCAGTGGTCGTACGTGGGCCCGGCTGTCGGCATCGTTTCCCCCTGCTCCTCCCGGTGACGCCGGTTCTCCTGGTGACGCCGGTTCTCCTGGTGGCACCGGCTCCCGCAGTCTGCCCGGACCGGGTGGATCGTGTCCGAGGGAATCGACAAAGCCCCGGCGCGCGAGGCGTGCCGGGGCCTTGGCGGAGGTATGTCGGGCCGGGCTAGACGACCAGGCTGAGGGGGAGGATCAGGGCGATCGCGACCACCGAGATGACCGTCTCCATGACCGACCAGGACTTGATCGTCTGGCCGACGCTCATCCCGAAGTACTCCTTGACCAGCCAGAACCCGGCGTCGTTGACGTGGGAGAAGAAGAGCGAGCCGGCGCCGATGGCGAGGACCATCAGGGCCGCGTGGGTGCTGGACATCCCGGCGGCGAGCGGGGCCACGATGCCGGCGGCGGTGATGGTGGCGACCGTGGCCGAGCCGGTGGCGAGGCGGATCAGGACGGCGATCAGCCAGCCCAGCAGCAGGGCCGGGATGTGCCACTTCGCGGACCACTCGCTGACCGCGTTGCCCACGCCGACGTCGATCAGGGTCTGCTTGAAACCGCCGCCGGCGCCGACGATGAAGACGATCCCGGCGATCGGCCCGAGCGAGGCGGCGACGGTGGCGGAGATGCGGTCCCGGTCGAAGCCGGCCGCCCGGCCGAGGGTGAGCATGCCGAGCAGGGTGGCGGCGAGCAGCGCGATCAGCGGCGAGCCTATGAAGTCGAGGATCCGCTGGGGCAGCGCCTTCGGGTCGTCGATCACCACGTCGGCCAGCGCCTTGCCGAGCATCAGCACCACGGGCAGCAGGATGGTGGCGAGGACGGCGCCGAAGCGGGGGGTGGTCCGGTGGGTGGTGGCGGTTTCAGGGGTGTCCGGGGTGTCCGGGGTATCGGGGCCGGCGGGGACCTCCAGCGGGCCGACCCAGCGCTCGGCGACCCGGGCGAACAGGGGTCCGGCGACGATCACGGTGGGGACGGCGATCAGCAGACCGAAGGCCAGGGTGATGCCGAGGTCGGCCTTGAGCGCGTCCACCGCAACCAGCGGACCCGGGTGCGGGGGCACCAGGCCGTGCAGGACGGACAGGCCGGCCAGCGCCGGGATGCCGAGCCGCATCAGCGGGAGCGAGCCGCGCCGGGCGACCAGCAGCACGATCGGGATCAGCAGCACCACGCCGACCTCGAAGAACAGCGGCAGGCCCAGCACCGCCGCGATCAGGGCCATCGCCCAGGGCAGGGTCCGCGTGCCGGACCGGCGCAGCACGGTGTCGGCGATGATGTTCGCCCCGCCGGAGTCGGCGAGCAGCTTCCCGAGCATCGCGCCGAGCCCGATCAGCAGGCCGACACCGGCGACGGTCGCCCCGAAGCCGGTGGAGAAGCTGGTCAGCAGCTTGTCGAAGGGGGCACCGGCCACGGCGGCGAGCAGCAGGGAGCCGAGGGTCAGGGCGAGGAAGGGGTGCAGCTTGAGCCGGGTGATCAGCAGCACGATCGCGCCGATGCTGAGCAGCACGGCGAGCAGCAGCCGGGCGTCGCTGTCGGTGTGCGGGAGGGCCGGTGCGCCGGCTGCGAGCAGGAGGGGAACGGTCACGCGAGGTCTCCGTTGACGGTGCCGGCGGGCCCGGGCTGTGGGAGCGGGTCCGCCGGCGCGTGGGGGTGGTGGGGGTGGTGGGGGTTACCGGGGTTCGGTGGGGCGGAGCAGGTCGGCCGCCCGGTCGGCGAGGGCGCGCGGGGCGGGGCCGACGTCCAGGACGGTGCCCCGCTCGTCGGGTCCGAGGGGTTCCAGCGCGGCGTACTGGGAGTCGAGCAGGGAGCGGGGCATGAAGTGGCCCGTACGGTGCGAGAGCCGGTCGCCGACGAGGCCCGGGGTGCCGCTGAGGTGCAGGAAGAACGTGTCCGGGCAGTAGGCGCGCAGGGTGTCGCGGTACCGCCGCTTCAGCGCGGAGCAGGTGACCACTCCCCCGGTGCCGGCGGCCTTCCGTTCGGCGAGCCAGCCGCCGATCGCCTGCAGCCAGGGCAGGCGGTCCGCGTCGTCCAGGGGGATGCCGGCGCTCATCTTGGCGATGTTGGCCGGCGGGTGGAAGTCGTCGGCCTCGGCACAGGGAACGCCGAGGCGGTCCGCGAGCAGCTGGGCGACGGTGGTCTTGCCGACGCCCGAGACGCCCATCACGACGACGACGGGCGGCTGGTTCTCGACGCTGAGAGCCATGGGTGCTCCTGTTCTCCCTGATCGGTGGCTACCTTCGCGCAAAGGTATGACTTATTCAAGTGTCCGACGTTCAATCGTCATACTTTCCCGCAGGGGCAGGGTGGGGGCACGGAGGCTCGGCGGGGCCGGGCCGCCCGGGGTGGGGGTGGGCGCCGGGGGCGTCGATAGGGTGGGGCGATGGAGATCCAAGGGCTGCCCGGGCGGGTGCTCGCCGAGATCGGGCCCGCCATCGCCTCCGGGGAGATCGCGGAGGGGGCGGTGCTCCGGGCGGAGGAGCTGGAGGAGCGGTTCGGGGTGTCCCGGACGGTGGTGCGGGAGGCGGTCCGGATCCTGGAGTCGATGCGGATGGTCGAGCCGCGCCGCCGGGTGGGCATCACGGTGCTGCCGCGGTCCAGCTGGGACGTCTTCGACCCGATGGTGATCCGCTGGCGGCTGGCCGGCGCGGGCCGGTCGGCACAGCTGCGGTCGCTGGGTTCGCTGCGGGAGGCGGTGGAGCCGGCGGCGGCCGCACTGGCCGCGCAGCACGCCTCGGACGACGACCGCCGTGAACTCGGCGCGCTGGCTGTGGAGTTGACGGTCACTGCGCGGGCGGCCGACCTGGAGTCGTTCCTCCGGCACGACATCGCCTTCCACGCGGCGGTGCTGCGGGCCTCCGGCAACGAGATGTTCGCGCACCTCAAGGACACCGTCGGCGCCGTGCTGACCGGCCGGACGGAGCATCACCTGATGCCCCGCCGGCCGCGCGAGTACGCCGTCCGGCTGCACCGCGAGGTGGCCGACGCGATCTGCGCGGGCGACGCGGAGGCGGCCGAACGGGCGATGCGCACGATCGTCGTGGGGGCGCTCGGCGAGCTGGACGCGACCCTGGACTGAGCCGTCCGGCCCGGAATCCCGGGCCGGACGGGCGGAGCGGGGGCATCCGGGCGGTTCCGGAGGAGTGGGCGCGGCCGATCGGGGCAGTCTGGTCCGCACAGGTGCGCATGCCGAGCACCGCCGAGGCCAGGGTCAGGGGGTCCGCCGATGTCCGCCGTCCGCCGCCGCCTTCCGGACGAGGTGCGCGCCGCCGCGGTCCGGGCGGTGCTGCTGCTGTCCTTCACGCTGATCGCGCTGATGGTGGCCACCCTGGCCTCGTACGCGAGCAGCGGACGGGTGCTGGTGCCGGCGCTGCTGGCGGTGGCGCTGGGGGTGTTCGGCACCGCGTGGTGCCTGCTGGAGATCCTGATCTCGCGGCAGATCGCGCGCGAACGCCGGCGCGGGCCCAACGCGGCGTCCCCGCTGGCCGGCAGCCGGGAACGCGGACGGCGCCCGGTGGTGGGAGACCGGGCGCCGTCGGGCTAGGGCCCGAGGTGGTGAGGGTCCGTCAGCCGCGCGTGCCGACCGCGTAGCCGTACTGGACCGGCCAGCGGCGCTCGGCGTCGAGTTCGCGGGCGGCGTGCAGCGGCCAGTACGGGTCGCGCAGCAGTTCGCGGCCGAGCATCACGGCGTCCGCCCGCCCGGAGGTGAGGATCTCCTCGGCCTGGGCGGGCTCGGAGATCATGCCGACGCTGCTCACCGGGAGCCCGGAGCCGGCGCGGACCTCGGCGGCGAAGGGCACCTGGTAGCCCGGCCCGGTGGCGACCCGGGCGTCCGGCGAGATGCCGCCGCTGGAGACGTCGACCAGGTCGATGCCCACGGCCGCCAGCTCCTTGGCCAGCTGCACGGACTCCTCGACGGTCCAGCTCGGCTCGTCCGGGAGCCAGTCGGTGGCCGAGACCCGGAAGAACACCGGCAGGTCCTCGGGCCACACCGCCCGGACCGCGGTGGCGACCTCCAGCGCCAGGCGCGAGCGCCCGGCGAAGTCCCCTCCGTACTCGTCCGTGCGCCGGTTGGAGGCCGGGGACAGGAAGGAGTGGATCAGGTAGCCGTGGGCGCCGTGCACCTCGGCGACCTTGAAGCCCGCCGCCAGCGCCCGCTCGGCCGCGGCCGCGAAGGCCGCCACCACCTCGCGGATCTCCGCCGTGCTCAGCTCGTGCGGCACCGGCTTGTCGCCGAACGGCACCGGCGAGGGGCCGACCACCGGCCAGCCGCCCTCGGCGGGCGACACCGGAACGGACCCGCTCCACGGCTGCGCCGAGGAGGCCTTCCGCCCGGCATGGGCCAGCTGGATCCCCGGAACCGAGCCGTGCGCGGAGATCAGAGCCGCGACCCGGGCGAGCTCGTCGCGCTGCCGGTCGTTCCACAGCCCGAGGTCGTACGGGGTGATCCGGCCGTCCGGGCGGACGCCGGTCGCCTCGACCATCACCAGACCGGCGCCGCCCGCGGCCCTGGCCCCCAGGTGCGCGAGGTGGAAGTCGGTGGCGACACCCTCCAGCGGCCCGTCGGGGGCCGCCGAGTACATGCACATCGGGCTGAGCCAGACCCGGTTGGGAATGGTCAGCGAGCGGAGGGTGATCGGCTCGAACAGGGCACTCACGGCGGCTCCTTCTGCGGCGTACCCGGCGACCCCGGGGGCGTTCGTACGAGAGTCACCGTACTACGAAATTCCTCGAACTACGAGAGGCCTCGTACTATGGCCGGGTGACGACCACAGCCACCCCGCACGGGAGATCCGCCGTCCTGCCGGAGCCGGCACCGCACGAGATCCGGCTGGAGTGCGTCCTGCACGCGCTCGCCGACCCGGTGCGGCTGCGGATCGTCGCGGACCTGGCCGCCGCCGAGGGCGAGCTGAACTGCCTGGCCATCGACGTGCCGGTGACCAAGTCCACCAGCACGCACCACTTCCGGGTGCTCCGGGAGGCCGGGGTGATCCGGCAGGTGCGGCGGGGCACCTCGAAGATGAACTCGCTGCGCCGCGAGGAACTGGGCGCACTGTTCCCCGGACTGCTGGACAGCGTGATCGCGGGCGCGGCCCGACAGCGCGGGGACGCCGGGGACGCCGGGGAGCACGAGGACGCCGGGGAGCGCCACCTGGAGGAGGCGTAGCGGGGGGACGCACGGGGAACCGCGCGCCGGGGCCGCGCGGGGCGCGGGCGGCGTGGGGGGTCACGGCGGGGTACGGCGGCGGGGGTCAGTCCTCGACTTCCTCGTCCGCGGAGTGCGGAACGGCGATGCCGTGGCGGGCGGCGATCCTCAGGAGACCGGTGATCCGGCCCCGGTAGGCCTCGACGCCGTCCTCGTCCCCGGCGCGGCGCGCGGCGTCGAGCGCCGTCCGGGCCTGGTCGAGCTGCTCCCGCAGTTCCTCGTCGAATACGTCTGTCACGAGCGCCCTCCGGTACCGACGTGGGCGTCGACCCGCTGGTCGGGAGTACCACCTGAGGCGTCCAGGATGGACGAATACGGACGAATCATCAACCACCCCGAACCGGTCCGGCGGCACGCCCACGATGGGGTGAGGAACCCCGGGTGGGGCGGCCCGGACTGGTACCGATGCCCCATGCGCACCCTGCTCGCCGCCACGGCCGCGGCCGCCCTGCTCGTCCTCGGCCACGCCGCCGCCCCGGCCTCCGCCACCACGCTGCCGGTACCCGACCTGCCGGGGCCCGAGCCGGTGACGACCCCCGTCGCGGTTCCCGTCCCCGCCCCGGTCCAGCTGCCCGCCCCGGCGGTCCTGCCCGGGCGGGGCGGCTCGCGGCTCACCCTGTCGATCGAGGACCACGACGGCCTCCGCGAGATCGCGCTGGTCTGCCCGGCCGCGGACGGCTCCGCCCATCCGCACGCGGAGGCGGCCTGCGAGGAGCTGGCAGCGGCGGACGGGGATCCGGGGCGGATGGCGACCCGGGAGGTGCTCTGCACGATGATGCACCGGCCGGTCACCGCCCGCGCCGAAGGCAGCTGGCTCGGGCGGCCGGTCTCCTGGCGGCACGGCTACACCAACGCGTGTGCCATGCACGCGGCCACGGGGACGGTCTTCGACTTCTGACCGGGCGTCGCACCGGCGCGGCCGGGCAGCCCTGGAGGCGCAGCGGCTCGGGCGGGCACTCCCGGGGGCGCGTGGGCCTCCCGGTCGGCGGCTGGGGAGAACTGCGCGAGAACGAGAGGCAGACGTAGCCCTCCCGCTGCGCGCAGTTCCTGGCCCGCAGCGCTGTCAGGCGTCCTGGGGGCGCTTGAACATCCGGGTGGCGGTGATCTCGCCGTGGATGGTCGGGCCGTCCGGGTCCTGCGGGGCGGGCAGACCGGGGCGCAGGTGCTCCTCCACCGAGATGTACTTGAGGCCGGCCCGGAGGTCGGCGTCGTTCCGCAGGCGGATGACCAGCGGGAACTCCGCCAGCGCGGTGGTGTCGAACAGGCCGGTGGTGTAGATCAGCTGGACGCCGAGGGCATCGGCCACCGCGCGCTGGAGCTCCAGCAGGTAGGTGGCGTTGGCCCGGCCGATCGGGTTGTCCAGGAACAGCGTGCCGGCGTGCCGCAGCTGGGACTGCCCGCGGTCGTTGGCCCGCAGCGCCGCCATGGTGCAGTACAGCGCGATGGCGGCGGTGAGCAGCTGGCCGCCGGAGAACACGTCGGACATCTGGCCGACGCTGACCCGCTCGGCCCGCAGCACCGCGTCCGGCTTGAGGATCTCCACCGAGACCCCCTTGGGGCCGATCGCCGCCGCCACGCCGCGCAGCAGCAGGGACATGCCGTCCCGCCGCAGGTCGGAGTTCTTCTTCACGGCGGCGCGGGTGGCCTCGTCGATCACCTCGCCGAGGCGCTCGACCAGCAGCGCGTGGTCCGGGTCCTCGAAGCGGATCCGCAGGAACTCCTGGCCGGACCACTCGCCCAGGCCCTCCGGGAGGCGGGAGAGCCGCTGGGCGGCGCGCAGGGTGGCCAGCGAGCTCTCCACCAGGCCGCGCAGGCGGTCGACGATGGAGCTGCGGTTGCGCTCCAGCTGGGCCAGCTCGTCGGTGAGCACCCGCAGCCGGGGGGCGAAGGCGGCGGCCCAGGCGGCGGCGTGGTCGGGCAGCGCGGAGGCGGGCAGCTCGCGGATCTGCTGGCGGGCCGGGGTGCGGACGGCCTCGTAGCGGGCCGCGTTGGCGTGCCGGACCAGCGCGTCGGCGGCGTCACGGACGGCGAGTTCGGCGCCGGTCAGCTCGGTGGCGGCGCTCCGCATACCGCGACGGGTGTCGGCGACCGCGGTGCGGGCGTCCGCGAGGCTGCCGAGGTACGGCTCCTCGGGCTGCTCCGGCTCCTCCGGCTGGTCGCGCAGGCTGTCACGGAGCTGGCCGGCCAGCTCCTCGAAGGCCCCGGCGGCGGACTGCGCCGACTCCAGGGCGCGCTGCAGCTCGGCGTGCTCGGTACGGGCCAGGTCCACCCGCTCGCGGCGCTCGGCGAGCAGGCCGGTGGCGGTGCGCAGCAGGGCCTGGGCGTGCTCGGTGTCGGCGGGGAGGAGGTCCTCGGGCAGCTCGGTGTGGACGTCGCCGGAGGCGGGGGCGGAGCGCTCGGCCTCGCCGCGGAGCCGTCCGAGCTGCTCGCTGGCGGTGGCGGAGCGGGCCTCGATGGTGGCGACCAGCTCCTCGGCGCGGGCGGCGGCGGCCTGGCGGGCAGGGCCGTCGGCGCCGTCCGGGCTGGCCAGCAGCTCCTCGGCGCGGGAGCGGACCTTGTTGGTGAGCCGGTCCAGCTCGGCGGCGGCCGCGGCCTCGTCGCCCTCGGCGCGGGCCTGCTCGGCGCGCAGGTCGGCACCGACGCCGACCTTCTCGTACAGCTGGGCGGCGGCCCGGTACGCCTCGCGCAGGGCGGGCAGCGAGGACGGCGGGGCGTCCGCCGCGGACGCGGCCGGCTCGACGGTGTCCACGCCGGAGAGCTCGGCGCGCTCGGCACGCAGGGTGCGGACGGTGCGGCGGGCGTCGTCCGCGGCGCGCTGGGCGGCGCGGCGGTCCTCGTCGCAGGTCCGGGCGCGCTCGGCGCAGGCGGTCTGGCGGCGCTCGCACTCGGCGGCGTCCTCGGCCAGCTCGCGCTGGCGGCGGGTCCAGTTGGCGCGCTCGCGGAGCCGGAACGCGAGGCCGGCCAGGGCGTCCGCGCGGCGGCGGGTGCGCTGGGCGGTCTCCCGGCACTCCTCGTGCCGGGCGGCGGCGGTGGCGTGGTCGGCCTCCGCCTCCGTGTGGTCGGCGCGCAGGGTGGCGAGCTGGGCGGCGGCGGCCTCGGCCTGCTCACCGGCGGCGGCGCAGGCCTCGGCGAGCTCGGCCAGGGTGCCGGGCGGGCAGCTGGCGTGCCAGGAGGCCAGCCGGGCGGCGAGGGCGCGGTCGTGGCCGAGCCGGGCGGCGAGCTCGCGGATGTGCTCCTCGCGGGCGGTGGCGCGGGCGCGCAGCTCGCGGCGCTCGTCGTCGGCGGCGCGCTCGTCGTGCATGGCCGGGTTCGGCGGCACCAGGAAGAACGGGGGCTCGGCCTCGATCGGGGCGATCAGCGCGGCGGCGGTGCCGACGGCCACGGTGGAGCGCGGCAGCAGGGCGGCGGCGGCCAGCGCCTCGCGGGCACGGTCCAGGCTGGACGGGTCGGTGACCACCACGCCGTCGACCAGCTCGGGGCGGGCGGCGAGGATCGCGTCGTGGTCCACCGGGTCGACGGACTGGGCGAGGTAGCGCCAGCCGGGCAGCGCGGGGATGCCGTGCTCGCCGAGGTACTCGACGGTGGCCAGCACGTCCGGGCCCGGCGGGAGCAGGCCGCCGTCACCGAGGGCGGCGAGGATCCGGGAGTCGTCGGCGGCGGCCGTCCGCAGGTCGAACAGGGTGCGCTCGGCGGTGGCCACGGCGTGGTCGAGCTGCTCGCGCAGGCCCTCGGCGTTGGCGTCGAGCAACTGGGGGGTGAGGTAGCCCTCGGACTCGTCGGCGCCCTCCTGGTACGGGCTGAGCGCGAGCAGCTCGGCCAGCCGGGGCTCGGCGGCGAGCTGGGCGGCGGTGCGGCGCTCGGCGGCCAGGGCGCGCTCGGCGGCGGTGCGGGCGTCGGTGGCGCGGGCGGCGGCCAGTTCGGCGCGGGCCTCGGCGCCGGCGGCCTCGCGGACCCGGGCGGCGGACTGCTCGGCGACCGTCCTGGCCTGCTCCAGGGCGGCGCCGGCGGCCTTCTCCGCGTCCGCGGCGTACAGGGCGGCCCGGGCCGGGTCGGGCTCGTCCGTGCCCGCCTCGATCCAGCCGGCCTCGACGGCGGCCTGGGTCTCCTGCTCGACCTCCTCCAGGCGCTGGCGCAGGTGGTCGGCCTCGCTGCGGGCCTTCTGGGCGGCGGTGGCGGCGGCGGTCGCCTCGGTGTGGGCGGCCGAGCCGTCCTCCTGCAGCTCGCCGGCGCGCAGCTCCTCCTGGTCGGCGCGGGTCTCGGCGGCGGTGGCGGCCGCCTCCAGGGCGCGGGCCAGGGCCCCGGCGGCCTGGGCGCGGGCGGCGAGTGCGGGGGCGGCGTCCAGCTCGGCCTCGCGGATCGCGGCGGCGACCCGGGTCACCCGGTCGGCGGCGGCGCGCTGGCGCAGCACCGCCTCGGCGGCCTGCCAGGCGGAGTGCAGCGTGCGCGCCTCGATCAGCTCGCGGCGGAGGGCGGCGGCCTCGGCGGTGGCGGCGGCCAGGCCGAGGGTGGCGTGCCGGTGGGTGAGCTCGGAGACGATCAGGGAGTGCCGGGCGCGGTCCGTCTCGGCGGCGGTGACGGCGCCCGCGGCGGAGGCGACCTCGACGGCCAGGTCGTGGACCCGGTCCCGTTCGGCGGCGGCGCGGGCGGTCAGGGTGTGGGCGAGCCGGCGGGTGCGGCGCTCGGCGGCGCGGTGCGTCTCGCGGACCGTCTCCCGGGCGGCGGTGGCGTCGACGATCCGCTGCAGCAGGTCGACCGAGCCGGCGGTGAAGTCCCGCTCGGCGGTGAGCTCGGAGCGGCGCCCCAGCTTGGCCGCGAAGCCGTGCACCAGGTCGGCCAGGCCGTCGGTGTCGCGGGTGTCGGTGACGGCGCGCAGCAGCAGGTCGGTGAAGTCGGAGTCGTTCTTGACCGCGAACAGGCCGGCGGCCTCGCCCTCGTCCGCGTTCATCTCGCGCTGGTAGCGGAACAGCTCCGGATCCAGGCCGAGTTCGCCGAGGTGCTCGTTCCACCGGTCGTGGATCTCCTCGAAGGTGACCTCGAGGTACGGGTGTGCCTTCGCCGCCTCGGTGACCGCGTCGCGGAAGCCCTTCATGGTGCGGCGGCGGCCGCGGGCCTTCTGGTCGCCGGCCAGACTGGCCCGCTCGGACACCGGCAGCGAGTCCAGGGTCAGGCCGGGGCCGGGCCGGAAGGAGTACCAGAGCTCGGCGAACTTCCGCGGGTCGGAGCTGACCTGGCGGCCGCGCCACTCGCTGACCTTGCCCACCACGATCAGCTCGCCGGTGACCGTGTGCTGCCACTCCAGCGCGACGTGGCCGCAGTCGTCCGCCAGCAGGAACTTGCGCAGCACGCCGGAGCTCGCGCCGCCCAGGGTGTTGCGGTGGCCGGGGAGCATCACCGAGAAGATCAGCTTCAGCAGGACGGACTTGCCGCCGCCGTTCTCCAGGAACAGCACGCCCGCCGGGGCGGGACGGCGCTGCGGGCCCTCCGGCTCCTCGCCGAACAGCCCGATCTGCCGCGGCCGCGGCTCCGCCACCGGCTCGCCCACACCGCGCAGGTCGAGCACCGTGTCGGCGTAGCGGGCGCCGGCCGGTCCGATCGAGTAGAGGCGGACCCGGTTGAGCTCGTACATGGGGGGCGGTACTCCAGTGCTGAGGGTGGGTCAGGAGGGGCGGGTGGTGGGGGCCGGGCGGCGGGGCTCGGGCGGGCGGTTTGGCGGGTGGGTGGGTGCCGGTGGGTCAGAGCTGGTGGAACGGGAGGCCCGCGTCGGCGACCAGCTCGTCGGTGTGGTCGGCCGGAAGCAGGGTGGCCGTCCCGTCGGTCACCGGGACCACCCCGAGCTCGGTCAGCTCGGCCATCGCGGCGCTGCCGGCCAGGTCGCGGACCTGGAGCTGGTAGCGGGCGGTGGTGCGGTAGGTGCCGCCGGCGTCGTCCGAGGTCTTCTGCAGGAAGCCCGAGTCCACCAGGAACAGCACCGCCTTGGAGACGATGCCGATGGTGGAACCGGACAGCCGGCGGGCGTCCTTGGTGGCGCCGGTGGCACTGCGGCGGGACCATACCCGCCACGCCGCCTCCAGGCCGGGCGCGTCGCTGGCGGGGTCGGTGTTCGCCCCCTCCGCCTCCGCCCGCTCCTCCAGCCGTCGGCACGCCTGGCGGACGAACGCGTCCACGCCGTTGACGGTCACCCTTCCGAGGTAACCGTCGTCCGCGAGGTCCTCCGGACGGGGGAAGGCCAGCGCGGCGACGGCCAGGTGGGCCAGGCCGTGCAGGAAGCGGTCGGCGGACTCGGAGGCGGCGCGACGCGAGTAGTCGCCCATCCGGACCGCGAACACCGAGTCCTCGGCCGCCGCGACGGCCATCCCCGCACGCGGGGACACCTCCAGCACCACCAGGCCCATGCCGGTGGCCACGGCGTCGGCGAGCCGGGAGAACGGCGGGTCCTCGCGGTAGCGACGGACCAGCTCCGCGTACTCCGCGTCGCGACTGGGGAGCAGCTTCGCCTGGAGGCCGAAGGAGACCAGGCGGGCGGCCTCGGTCACATCGGCCGGGGTCAGCGGGGCGGGGGCGGAGGGCTCGGTGTCGGGGGCCCACGCCGCGTCGTGGTGGATCGTCACGGGCTGGGCTCCTCAAGGGGGTTGGACAGAGATCGGTGGTGGCGAACCATCGGGGTCGACCGGGGCAACCGGCAAACCCCGAGGGGCGCGTGGGGGCACCTCCCAGCCTGGCGGCTGGGAGGTGCCCCCACGCGCCCCTGAAGAACGGGTACAGCCGGGTGCATCAGGTGGCCTCCTTGCGGGCGGCGGCCATGCCGGCGGCGTCGAGGAGGGCGCTGCCGACGATGAGGTCGGCGCCGCCGAATTCGTGGTCGTCGAGGCGGGTGCCGTCGTCGACGGCGAAGAGCAGCCGCTCCTCGCCCTGGCGGTAGGCGGTGCCGACCGGCGGGCTGGCGGCGTGCACGGCGAGCAGGGCGACCAGGTACGGGAGGTCCGGGTCCTGGCGGCGGGCGTCGGCGAGGAGGCCGGAGAGGCGCCGGGGTGCGTCGGTGGGGAGGTCGAGCAGGTCGAGGGCGGCTTCGAGCTGCTGCTCGGAGAAGCGGCTGTCGTCGGGGGTGGCGACCAGGTCCGGTTCGGGGAGCTCCGCGCCGAGGTGCTCGCGCTCGACGGGCGGGGTGAGCAGCAGGTCGACGAGGTCGGCGACCCGGACGGCGACCGGCGTCCGCAGGCCGGTGCCGCGGGCGAAGAAGGCGTCGGTGGGCCGGGTTGCCCGGTCGACCGGCAGGGCGAGGACGGGGGCGAGCAGGTGCCCGTAGAGGTCGATGCCGCTGCGGGCGGTGGGGGCGGCGAAGGCCTGCCGGTCCTGCTCGGCGCGGAACAGCGGGCCGGCTTCGAGCAGGCGGGTCTGCAGCTGGGTGTGGCGGCGGATGCAGTCCTTGACGATGTCGACCAGCTCGGCGGCGCGGCGCTTGTGCTCGGCGTCGACGCTCTCGTCCCGGGCCTTGCGGATGTTGGTGAGGATGGCGTTCTCGTGCCGGTACCGGTCGGCGATGTGGTCGAGGGCCTCGTCGATGAGGTCGGGGATGGTCTCCATCCAGTCGACGGCGCGGACGTTCCGCCGGGTGGCCTCCAGGGCGCGGCGGAGGGTCTCGGCGTACTGGACGGTGCGGTACCGGGCCTGCTCGGCGGCGAGCTGGGCGTCGGCGAGGCGGCCGCGCCGGATCAGCACCTCCAGCTTGACCTCGGCGGCGATCTGGGCCGAGGTGACGTCGGTGTCGAGGGCGCCGACCAGGACGTTCACGGCCTCGTCGGTGGTGCGCAGGTAGACCCCGCCGTCCGGGCCGGGGACCTCCTCGATGAGCTTGAAGTCGTAGTCGCGGCGGACGTACGCGCCGTCGGCGCCGAAGGTGCCGTAGACGGCGCGGAAGCCGCGGTCGACGCTGCCGACGTTGATCAGAGACTCCAGCACCCAGCGGGCGACCCGCTCGTGCTCGGCGCCGGCGCGGCCGGGATTCTGCGCGGCGATCCGGGGCTGCAGGCGGCCCAGCACTATGTCCCGGTCGGCGCCGGTGTCGAAGTCCATGTTGAGGGTGACCAGGTCGATGGCGGCGAGGCCGATCTCCGCCATCGTGTACGAGCTGTACTCGCCGGCGAGGTTCACCTTGCGGCTGTCGAGGTCGTGCAGCGGAGCGGTGCAGGCCAGCGCCTTGAGCCGGCGGGCGAGCCCCTCGTCGGCGGCCGGGCCGGGTGCGGGCCGGGAGGGCTGATCTGCGATGGCGGTCACGGTGGACAAGGTTAGAGGTTCGCACTGACAGGCCCGAAATGCGGCTTTCGCACCCCGGTCGAACACGGTGTTGAACGTGTTCAATTTCAGGTCTAGAGTCGTCCCGCCGGACCCGGATCCCCCGGGCCCGCACCGCGTACTCCTGGGGGTTTGCCATGTCCGAGACCCGTCGGCGGATCGACCGCTGGCTGTGGATCTTCATCGTCTGCCTGGTGCTGAGCGGCCTCACCGCCTTCCCGCTGGAGTCCGAGACCCGCTGGCTGGCGGACGCGGTCCACGGCAGCGGGCTGGGCGGGCGGCTGCCGGGGCTGGCGGACTGGACGGTCCGGGTCCGGGACGGGCTGGCGGAGACCAACGAGCGGTATCCCTTCCTCGCGTACGGCACCGACTGGCTCGCCTTCGCGCACCTGGTGATCGCCACCGCGTTCTGGGGGCCGCTGCGGGACCCGGTGCGCAACGTCTGGGTGATCCGCTGGGCGGTGATCGCCTGCGCCGGGGTGATCCCGCTGGCCCTGATCTGCGGGCCGCTCCGGGGCATCCCGCTGTACTGGCGATTCGTCGACATGTCGTTCGGCGTGGTCGGTGTGGTCCCGCTGCTGATCGTGCTGCGCGGCATCCGGCGGCTGGAGTCCCTCCAGGCCGCGGAGCGGCCGGACAGGCCCTGAACCCCGACCCGCGCTCGGCCGCCCGGGCGACACCTCCGACGGGACGGCCGGGGCAGCCGCGGCCCGGCGGTCTGGTAGAACCGGGCGAGGCGCCGCCGGTGGGCCACGGACCGTGCCGATCAGGCCCTACGATCACTCCCGGACGGCTGGGCGGGAGACGGACAGCCGGCAGGAAGGCGGGCGAGCGTGGCCGACACGGTGATCGATCTCAATGCGGACCTCGGCGAGGGGTTCGGACGCTGGACGCTGACCGACGACGAGGCACTGCTCTCCGTGGTGACCAGTGCCAACGTCGCCTGCGGCTTCCACGCCGGGGATCCGACCACGATGCGCCGGGTCTGCGCGCTCGCCGCCGAGCGCGGGGTGCGGATCGGCGCCCAGGTCTCCTACCGCGACCTCGCCGGCTTCGGCCGCCGCGCGATGGAGGTGCCGCCCGAGGAGCTGGCCGACGAGATCGCGTACCAGATCGGCGCCCTGCAGGTGTTCGCCCGCGCGGCCGGCTCCCGGGTCTCGTACGTCAAGCCGCACGGCGCCCTCTACAACCGGGTGGTGGGCGACAACGAGCAGGCCGAGGCGGTGGTCTCCGGGGTGCTGCGGGCCGGGGCGGTCTGCGACGGGCCGCTGCCCGTGCTCGGCCTGCCCGGCTCGCGGCTGCTGGCGGTGGCCGAGGGCGTCGGACTCCCGGTGGTCGCCGAGGCGTTCGCCGACCGGGCGTACACCTGGGCCGGCACCCTGATCCCCCGGCGCGACCCGGAGGCCGTGGTGCACGACCCGGAGGCGGTGATCGCCCGCGCGGTGGGCATCGCCCGGGACGGCGCGGTCACCGCGGTCGGCGGTGAACCGGTGGCCGTCGAGGCCCGCTCGCTCTGCGTCCACGGCGACACCCCGGGCGCCGCGCAGCTGGCCTGGCGGGTGCGGGGCGCGCTGGCCTCCGCCGGCGTCCGGGTGGAGGCGTTCGTCTGATGGCCGGGCGGGGGCGGGGTGCGGCGGAGCCGGACGGCACCGGTCTGACCCTGCGGCCGGTCGGCGAGGACGCGCTGCTGCTGGGCGTGGACGCCCCGGAACGGGTGGCCGCCCTGTACGCCTTGCTGCTGGACCGGCGGGCCGAGCTGCCGGCGATCACCGAGATCGTCCCCGCCGCGGCGACCGTGCTGCTGGACGGGGTCGCCGACCGGGCCGCCCTGGTACGCGCCCTGCGCGACTGGACGGTTCCCGAACACCCCCCGCCCGACGGCCCGTCGGTGGTCGTCCCGACCGTGTACGACGGCTCGGACCTGGCCGAGGTGGCCGGGATGTGGGGCGTCTCCCCCGAGGCCGCCGTCCGGATCCACACCGAGCCAAAGTACCGGGTGGCCTTCTGCGGGTTCGCCCCCGGCTTCGGGTACCTGACCGGGCTGGCCGAGCGGTACGAGGTACCCCGGCGGTCCACTCCGCGCAGCGCCGTCCCGGCCGGTTCGGTGGCCCTCGCCGGGCCGTTCACCGGGGTCTACCCGCGCTCCTCCCCTGGCGGCTGGCAGCTGCTCGGGCGGACGGCGCTGGCCCTGTGGGACACCGGACGGGAGCCCGCCGCGCTGCTGGCGCCCGGGACGCGGGTGAGGTTCACGGCGGTGGCGGAGGCGGACCTCGGGGACGCCGGGCGCGCGGGCGGGGTGAGCGGTGGCTGAACTGGTGGTGGTGCGGAGCGGGCCGCTGACGACCGTTCAGGACCTGGGGCGGCGCGGGGTCGCGCACCTCGGGGTGCCCCGGGCCGGGGCGCTGGACGAGCCGGCGCTGCGGGCGGCGAACCGGCTGGTCGGCAACGATCCCGGCGCGGCCGCCCTGGAGACCACGCTCGGCGGGGTGGCCGTGCGGGCGACGGCGCCGGTGCTGGTCGCGGTGGCCGGGGCCCCGGCGCCGGTCCGGGTGGCGGGCCGGCCGGCCGGGTTCGGGACGGCGGTCCGGGTGCCGGCCGGCGCGGTGCTGGAGGTCGGTCCGGCCACCCACGGGGTCCGCGGCTACCTGGCGGTGGCGGGCGGCGTCGCCGTACCGCCGGTGCTGGGCAGCCGGTCGGCCGACCTGCTGTCGGGGCTGGGGCCGGCGCCGCTGGCGGTGGGGGACGTCCTGCCGGTCGGCGACCCGGTGCCGGGCGCCGCCGCGGCGGAGTGGGTGCCGCTGGCGGCGCCGCCCGAGGTGCTGGTGCTGCGGCTGCTGCTCGGGCCGCACGCGGACTGGTTCCGGGCCGTGGACCGGCTCGCCCGCGCGGTGTACCGGGTGGCGCCGGCCAGCAACCGGGTGGCGCTGCGGACCGAGGGGATCCCGCTGGAGCGCGTGCGACCGGGTGAACTCCCCAGCGAGGGCATGGTCCTGGGCGCGGTCCAGGTCCCGCCGGACGGCCGCCCGGTGGTCTTCCTCGCCGACCACCCCACCACCGGCGGCTACCCGGTGGTGGGCGTCGTCCCCCGCGCCGACCTCCCGGCCGCGGCCCAGGCCCGCCCGGGCACCCCGGTCCGCTTCACCCTCCACCGGACGTAGGGGCGTTCGGCGCTCCTGGGCGGGTCCGGCCACGCGCACCCGGCGGGAACGGCCGGACTCCCCCTACTGCGCCAGGTAGCCGCCGTCGACGGGGAGGACGGCACCGGTGATGAAGGAGGCCTCGTCGGAGGCGAGGAAGAGGATGGCCCGGGCGACCTCGGAGGGCTCGCCGAGGCGTCCCATGGGGTGCTGCTTGAGGACGGCCTCCAGGTACGCGGGGCCGCCGGGCTCGTCAGGGAGGGCGCGGACGCGGTCGGTGCGGATGGTGCCCGGGGCGACCGCGTTGACCCGGATGCCGCGGGACGCCCATTCCACGGCCAGGTGCTTGGTCAGGCCGGTGGCCACGAACTTGGCCGGCCCGTACACCGCCTGGCCGGACTGGCCGGCGAGGCCGGAGATGGAGGAGAGGCAGACGATGGAGCCGCCGGTGCCCGCCCCGGTCATCGACTCGATGGCGTACTTGCAGGTCAGGAACATCCCGCGGCCGTCCACGGCCATCACCCGGTCCCAGTCCTCCGGGGTGGCCTCCAGGACGGTGTGCAGCGGCAGGATCCCGGCGTTGGCGACCAGGACGTCGATCCGGCCGTAGGCGTCCACGGCGGCGCCCACCATGGTGCGGGCGTCGGCCGGGTCCGCGACGTCGCCGACCACGGACCGGACCTCGGCGCCGGCCCCGGCGAGGGCCGACCGCAGCTCCTCGAGCGGCCCCTCGTCCACGTCGGTGACCACCAGCCGGGCGCCCTCGGCGGCGAACAGTTCCGCCGTGGCCCGGCCGATGCCCCGGGCCGCGCCCGTCACCACCGCCGCCTTGCCCGCCAGCCGTCCGCCCATGTCCGCCGCCGCCTTCCGTCACCGATCCCGGCCGTCCGGGAGCGATCCTGACAGAGGTTCAGGCCGTGCGCGGTGGCGAAACGCCCGTCAGCGGCGGGCCCGGTGGCGGCGGGTCGCTTCGGCGGCGGCGGTGAGGAGGAGCGCCAGGGCGGTGGAGAGCAGCAGGCCGCGGACGGGGTGGCCGTCGGCGGCGGCGGCGCCGAGCAGGCCGATGGCGGTGCTGGTGAGCGCCCAGAGGGCGGCACCGAGGGCGTCGAGGGCGAGGAACCGGCGCAGCGGGAAGCGGAGGGCGCCGGTGGCGAGGCCGGCGGCGGCGCGGCCGCCGGGGAGGTAGCGGGCGGTGAGCAGGAGGGTGGCGGCGTGCCGTTCGACCATGCGGCGGCCCCAGGCGTAGCGGCGACGGCCGGCTTCGCCGCGCAGCAGGGCGGCGACCGCGGCCGGTCCGAGCCGCCGGCCGAGGGCGTGGCCGAGGCAGTCGCCGCCGAAGGCTCCGGCGGCGGCGACGAGGACCAGCAGGGCGAGCCGCGGCGGGTCCGGGCCGACCAGGACGGCCACGGTGACGACGGTGGCCTCGCTGGGCATCAGCGGGACCAGGGCGTCCAGCCCCGCCACCACCAGAACGATCGCCCACAGCCACGGGGAGTCGATCCGTGACCGCAGCAACTCCGCCAGCTGGTCGAGAAGTCGGAGGGCCTCAGGCATGGACCGGCAGCCGGGTGCCGCAGACCGACGCCCGGGCCTCGGCCGCCAGTTCGCGGCGGTCGGTGCCGCGCAGCGGCGGGTGGACGGCGACCCGGACCGTGAGGCCGCGGGCGGCGGCCACCCGTCTCAGCGAGGTGGCGAAGCCCTCGTCGCCGAGGAAGGCGGCCACGGCGGTGGGCAACCCCTCCTGCCGGTAGTCGACGGTGACCGGACGGACCGGTGCGCCGGCGTCGATCGCCGCCTGGAAGACGGCGCGGCGGAACCGGCCGCCGGTTGGCGTGCACCAGGTGGTGGCCTGCGGGAAGACCGTCACCGACTGCCCGGAGCGCAGCACCTCGGACAACTCGGCGACCACCTCCGGCAGTTGGCGGAAGCCTTCACGGTCGATGAACCGGGTGCCCATTCGGCGGGCCAGGGTGCCCACCACCGGCCAGCCGCCGACCTCGCGCTTGGCGAGGGGGGTGACGGGTTCGACCGCGAGCAGGGCGATCACGTCCAGCCAGGAGATGTGGTTGGCGACGACCAGGGTTCCGGCGCCGTGGGGGTTCGGGAGGCTGAGGGGTTCGGGTCCGGTCTCCAGCCGGATGCCGAGGGCGTCGAGGACGCCGCGGGCCCGGGCCCGCAGGTGCACCGGGTCGCCGATCCGTTCGCCCTCGGCCAGTCCGCCGGCGAGGGTGCGGGCGAGGGCGGCGCAGCGGCCCAGGGCGCGGACCGCCGGGACGCGGGGGACGGGATGGGCGGCGCAGCGCGGGGCGCAGCCCGCATCGACGGCCCAGGGGTTCACCGGGTGTCGCCGAGGAAGTAACGGCGGTAGCGGTCGCCCAGCCGGTCCAGGTCGAGCAGGACGAAGAAGTCGGCGACGTCGAACTCCGGGTCGTACGCGGGCGCGCCGCACATCCAGGAGCCGAGCCGGAGGTAGCCGCGGAGCAGCGGCGGGAGGTCGGCGTAGCCGGGGCGGGTTTCGCTCGGGCCGGCGGGGTTCCACGGGCGGCGCGGGTGGACCCGCAGCTCGGGCGGGGAGGCGTGCTTGGAGGTGCCGAGCAGCCAGGCGCTGGTGGCGGCGCGACCGCCGTCGGCCAGCGGGACGGAGGCGCAGCCGGCCAGGTAGCGGTGGCCGGAGAGCAGGACGTAGCGGGCCATGGCCGACCACATGAGGTTGATGACGGCGCCGGAGCGGTGGTCGGGGTGGACGCAGGAGCGGCCGGCCTCGATCATCTCCGGGCGCAGCCCGTCCAGGGCCCGCAGGTCGAACTCCCCGTCGGAGTAGGACTTCTCGGCCCGGCCGGGGGGCACCAGGCGGTAGGTGCCGACCACCTCGCCGGTGGTGGTGTCGGTGACCACCAGGTGGTCGGCGATCTCGTCGTACTCGTCCACGTCGTGGCCGGGGATCGGGGTGTGGAGGGTGGCGCCCATCTCCTCGCCGAAGACCCGGTACCGCAGCCGCTGGGCGGCGCGGATCTGCTCCCGGGTGTCGGCTATGGCGGCGACGTACGAGCTGATGTCGGTGGAGGCGGTGGTCGTCGAGAGCATGAGTGTGCCGTTCTCCCATTCAGTGAGCGCCGGAAAGGAGCACGTGGCGGCCGACGGACGTGTCCGGCGGTTGGAGTATCGGCGCGGCGGGTGTTCCCCGGGTGAATGCCGCACGAAGCGGGGCCGAAGCCCGAAGGCCGGTCCCGCCACCGCCGGCGACGGGTGGGCCGGGGCGGGCCGGTGGCGTCCTGCGGTACGGGAGGGAGCGGCTCGGCCCGCCTACGGCTCGACGGTCACCCGTTCCCGCAGCAGGTCGACGGCGACCACCCGGACGGTCACCACCCGGCCGGCCGGGGTCCCGTCCACGGCGTCGCCGTCCAGGGGGCGGACCAGGTCGCCGGGCAGCCCGTCCAGGTCGGCCTCGCCAGGGCCTGCGGCGGGACGGTGAGCGGGCACGGTCCGATAACCCGGTCTTGACCGGATGGACAGTTCCCCGTCACCTTGGGCGTCTATCCTCCAGCTGCGCCGGACGGTGCTGAGCGCCGTTGCGCGTCGTGGCCGGGTGTCGGCGTGCCATGCCCCCCATCACCACGAACAGGACCCGCCAGATGCGTTTCGATTCTCGGATACCCCGGGCGGGTGTCAGGTGATCGGCTGGTTCCACGCGGCCGTGCTCGGCCTGATCCAGGGCCTCACCGAGTTCCTGCCGATCTCCTCCAGCGCCCACCTGCGGGTCTTCCCCGCCCTGCTGGGCTGGGGGGATCCGGGTGCCGCGTTCACGGCGGTCACTCAGCTGGGCACCGAGTCCGCCGTGCTGATCTACTTCCGGCGGGACATCTCGGCGATCGTCTCCGCCTGGGCGGTGTCGTTGGTCAAGCCGGCGCGGCGGAGCGACCCGAATGCCCGGATGGGCTGGTTCGTGATCGTCGGCACGCTGCCGATCGGCATCCTCGGCGCCGCCTTCCAGGACACCATCGAGACCTCGCTGCGCGACCTGCGGGTGATCGGCACCACGCTGATCGTGTTCGGCCTGGTCCTGGCGGTCGCCGACCGTTCCCGGGCCGTCCGCAACGCGCGGCCGATCAGCTCCCTCACCCTTCCGCACGCCGTCACGTACGGCATGGCGCAGGCGCTGGCGCTGATCCCGGGCGTCTCACGCTCCGGCGGCACGATCAGCGCGGGCCTGCTGCTCGGGTACAGCCGCGAGGCTGCCGCCCGGTACTCGTTCCTGCTGGCCATCCCGGCGGTTCTGGCCTCGGGCCTGCTGGAGCTGTTCAAGATCGGCGAGGGGCCGGCCCCGGACTGGGGTCCGACCCTCTTCGCCACCCTGATCGCCTTCGTGGTGGGGTACGCGGCGATCGCCTGGTTCCTGAAGTACATCTCGCACAACAGCTTCATGCCGTTCGTGGTGTACCGGGTGCTGCTGGGTTTCGTGATCATCGGACTGGTGACCGCGGGCGCCCTCGCCCCGGACGCCGGGGTGGTCGCCAAGTAGGGCGGCCTCGGACACGAGGAACGGGCCCGGCGCGGTGCGCGCCGGGCCCGTTGTCCATGTCGCAGGCGCCGCGCTCAGCTCTCGGGGGTACGGCGGCGCCACCAGACGACCCCGCCGACCAGGACCACCAGCGCCACCACCAGGCCGATGGTGACCGCGCCGCCCACCGAGGAGCCGCCCGACTGCGCCACCGGGGCCGACGCCTCCGCCGCGGCCGAGGCGGGGGCGGAGGGCTGCACCGGGGCCGGGGCAGCGGCCGCCGCGGAGCTCGGGGCGGCCGCCGTCGTCGCGGCCGCCAGCGGTGTCGCGCCGGGGGCGGCCGCGGAGAGCTTCAGGACCGGGGCCGGGTGGGCGGGCTTGGCGGCACCCTGCGGCAGCTCGATCCAGCGGTCCACCTTGCCGTCCGCGTACGTCACCACGGACTTGAACGCCAGCTCCTTGGCGTCCGGCAGCTGGCGGACCTTGACCTTGTACGCGGCGTCCTTGCTCGCCCCCAGCGCGGGGCCGGACACCGCGAAGCCGTCCGCGGTGGGCTTGAGCGTCCAGCCCTTGGGGCCCTCGGCCAGGGTGACGTCGCCCGGGGCGATACCGGCCGGGAGGGTCACCTTCACCTCGGTGATGCCCGAGCCCGGATTCTCGCCCTCCGCGTCGAAGGCGACCACCGCGTCGACGGCCAGCGCCTGGGCGGGGGTGGACTTCACCTCGACGTGGGCGGCCGCGGGGACGGCCAGCGCGAGTACGGCCGCCAGGGCGGCCAGCGGGGTCGCGGCACGGGCGAGAGGACGCTTCATGGCGGCGGGTACTCCAGTGACTCGGCCGACGGGCTCCGTTCATGATGCCCCAGCCGACGCCCCGCGCGGGCCGGAACGCACCTGAGCGTGTCCCTTTCGGCACCGACGGTCACCGGCGCCCGGCCGACACGACCGGCCGACACGATCGGCCCGACACGACCGACCACAACCCGCGCCGCGCCGGGCGCCGCTGCGCCGTACCGCCCTACCGCTCGCGGGAGGTGAGCCGGCCCCGTACGGCGGCGTGCACCTCGGCCTCCTCGGCCGGGTCGGCGGCGAGGCGGCGGAGCCGCTCGAGGACGCGGACGTCGCCGGTGGTGGTGACGTGGCGGGCGGCCAGCTCGCGGGTGGCCTCCTCGCAGTCCCAGAGGCACTCGACGGCGGGGCCCTCGGAGAAGTACGGGTCGGTGACGGCCAGGGCCCGGGCGGCCCGGCCGCGGAGTTCGGAGGAGACGGCCTCGCCGTAGACGTGGCGGAGGGCGGGGACGGCTCCGGCGGCGGCCAGCCGCCCCGCACCGTCGACCAGGCTGCCCAGGCCCGCGCCGGTCACGCCGCGGACGGAGATCCACTGTCGGAGGGCGGCGACCACGAGCGGGCCGTCGCAGGGTTCGCCGGCGTCGGCGATGAGGAGGACGGCGGCCTCGCCGAGCGCGCTGTCGGCGCCGCCGGTCTCCGGGTCGGCCCAGCGGCGGGCGTGGGCGAGGATCTCGGGGCCGCGCATTCGGCCGAGCACCTCCACCGCGGCGGCGACCACGCGCTGGTCGACGTCGGCCGCGGCGGCCTCGATCAGGTCGGCGGCGGCCGGGTCGCGCTGGTCGACGAGGTGGCGGAGGGCGGCCGTCCGGGCGCCGGGCTCGCCGCTGTCGGCGGCCTCCAGCAGCAGCGGGCGGTCCTCGGGGCGGGCCACGGCGGTGAGGCAGCGGGCGGCCGCGGCGGCACGCCGGGCGACCGCGGTCGGGTCGCCGGCGGGCTCGGCCTGGTCGGCCCAGGCGAGCACGTCGGCGGTGGACCAGCCGGGGGTGACGCCGGGGCGGCTGAGCTGCCGCTGCCACAGGTCGAACGGGGACTGCTCGCCGGCCGCGGCCACCCTCGGGTGGTGGGCGGCCCACAGCCGCCAGGCGCGGGGCTCGTACGCGGCGCGGATGGCGGCCCGCAGCTCGGCGTCGCCCTCCGGGCCTGCCGGGAAGCGGTCCAGCACGGCGGGGGCGAGCGCGAGCAGCCCCTGGTCGTCGTCGCGCAGGGCCAGCTCGTCGAGGGCCCAGGCCCAGTTCGTCCCGGTGGCGGCGTAGCGGCGCAGCAGGTCGAGGGCGTCGCGGCGGCCGTACGCGGCGAGGTGGCCGAGCACCGAGAGGCTGAGGCCGGTACGGGCCTCGTCGTCGTCGCCGGTGTCCTCGGGTGAGCACAGGTGCAGCTCGACGCCGGTCAGCGGCGCCTCCAGCTCCATGTAGAGGCGCGCGTAGTAGAGGGAGCGGTTCTCGAGTTGCCAGTCGGCCCGGGGGTCGTCGGTGACGCAGGTCTCCAGGGCCGCGATCGCCTCGTCGCGGTCCGCTGCCAACGCATGCAGCTGACCGTCACCGCGGCCCCTCTGGAGGAGGCCGAGGAGGCTGGCGCTGGGCGCTATCACTGGCTCGAACATGAGGTCAGCATCC
The DNA here is from genome assembly GCF_040571325.1 of Kitasatospora sp. HUAS MG31. Taxonomy (GTDB): domain Bacteria; phylum Actinomycetota; class Actinomycetes; order Streptomycetales; family Streptomycetaceae; genus Kitasatospora; species Kitasatospora camelliae. The sequence goes on from NZ_CP159872.1 coordinate 1,605,439, forward strand.
GTTGCGGCGGTCGTCGAGGCAACGGGATTTCCGTCGCCGGGGTCGGTCGTTCCTGCTCAGGCGCCCGGGCGCCGGAATCACCGAAGGCTACCGCCTGGGTGGCCCTCCCGCACACAGGGCGATGCGAGGAGCCGCCCCGGGCGGGCCCGTTCACGGAATCGTCATATGCCGTCGGCATACCGACCACATGGTCCGCACCGGACCCGCCGGGCGCCGCGGAGCCCCGGCGGGCCCGCCGGACGGGTCAGACCTCGCGGCGGCGCGGGGGCATCGCCGCGTCGATCTCCTCCCTCAGCTCGGCCACCGCGGGCAGGTTCTGGTAGCGGCCGGAGAGCCGGTACATCTCGCGCAGCCGGTCCCAGGTGCGCATCGAGGAGGTGTGGTTGATCGAGGCCAGCGCCAGCTTGGCCTGGACCTGGGCCTCGTCCGGCTCGCCGGAGATCCAGTAGACCGAGGCCAGGGTGATCCGGTCGAGCAGGGCGGAGCGCTCCCGGCCGGTCTCCTGGCGGAGCTCGATGGCGAGCCGGGCGTGCCGCTCGGCCAGCCGGGCGGCGCCGGGGTCGTGCTCGGCGAGGGTGCGGTAGACCAGGGCCTGCATGCCGTGCAGCTCGGCCTCGTTGAACAGCTGCATCCAGCTGGGCGGGGCCTCGGTGGAGTCCTGGACGAACAGCGTCTCGGCCTCGCCGAGCACCCGCCGGGTCTCCTCGGACCGGCCGAGCGAGGCCTGCGCCCAGGCCTCGACGGTGTACAGCATGGCGCGGGTGCGCGGCAGGGCGCGGTCGCCGGCGCTGGCCCGGGCGAGCCGCATCAGTTCCAGGGCGTCGTCGGCCCGGCCGAGGTGGAGCATCTGGCGGGCGGCCCGGGAGATCGCCTCACCGGCCCGCGGCCGGTCGTCGGCCTCCCGGGCGGCCTGGGCGGCGATCACGAAGTACCGCTGCGCGGTGGGCTCCAGGCCCACGTCGTGGGACATCCAGCCGGCCAGCACCGCGAGGTTGGCCGCCACCGTCCACAACCGGCGCTCCACGGACTGCGGATGACGGTGGGTCAACAGGCCGCCGACCTCGTTCAGTTGGCCGACCACGGCCTTGCGCTGGAGGCCGCCGCCGCGGGAGGCGTCCCAGGCGCGGAAGACGTCGACCGACCGCTCCAGGGCGGTCACCTCGTCGTCGCCCACCGGGCCGGGTTCGTAGACGTCGATGACGGGTTCGGGCCCGCCGCGGGTGATCACCTGTCGGGGGCCGGGCCGCTCGGCCGCGTAGGCCACGTCGCCGCCGGTGAGCCAGTCGTGGAGGTTGTCGGCGATGACGGTGCCGGCGGCGAGCGCCGCGCCCGCGCCGACCAGACCGCGTCGGTTCAGCATGAGGTCCATTCCCGTGAACTCGGTGAGGACCGTGGCCGTGCGATCCGGCGCCCAGGGCACTGCCGACGACGGGGTGGGGGCCGCCGCCTGGAACCTGGTGGGCCGGTGTCGTTCCAGACCGAGGTCCTCAGTGGTGACGACACGGCCGAGCCGCTCCGTGAACACGGCGGCGAGCACCCTCGGCACCGGATCGCGGGGGATCTCCCCCTGCTCGATCCAGCGCCGCACCCGCGAGGTGTCGGTGGACAGCTGCTGCTGACCCATCGCCGCACCGCGCCGGTTGACCAGCCTGGCGAGCTCGCCCTTGGACCATCCGGTCAGGGCGAACAGGTCGGCGAGTCTGGCGTTCGGCCCCTTGCTCACAAAAGCCCCCAGGTTCCTCGGCTGCGGTCGACAGTAATGGCTCTGTCACATGCCACGCGACCATTCGCCAGGCTTCGCCAGGGTCCGCCAGATTACGTGCCAGTGCCGATCGGGTGTCAGGTAGGAATGCGCCACCCCGACTTCGCCACGGGGAGCCGGACACCGGCCCGGGCCTCGGCCCGACGCCCCTGTCCGGGGCTCCGCGGCGGCACCGTCCGCGGGGGTGGCGCGCCGGGTGGCGCGGGGGCGTCGGGCACGGCGCGGCAGTCGGGAACGACCGCATTCCCCAGGGTGCGGAGGGTTCCGGCGGCCGATCCGTACCCGACGCGCGCGCTCCACCCGGCCGGTCCGGCCCGGCTCACCCCGGGCCGGCGACCCACCCGTCAACCGCCGTCGGCCAGGAAGGGACCCTCACCCGCCCATGTACTCCTCAGCCAGCACCGGCGCCCGTCCGTCGACCCCCCTCTCCCCCGACGGAAGCGTCCCGCGCCACCTCCCCGGCCCGTCCCGCCCCGGACTGCGGCCGCCCACCGCAACCGGAGGCCGTCCCGCCCCGCGCGGCACCGAGCTGCGCGACCCGCGCGCCCTGGCCGCCCGGACCACCCTGGTGACCAGGCCCGTCGAGCCGGGCGCCCGGGCGGGGATCGGCCGGCCGATGGGCGGCCGGGCCGCCGAGGCGTTCGTCGACCGGGTCGACCCGGCGGCCCTGCAGACCCCCGCGGTGCGGGCCGTGCTCGCCCACATCGCGCGGATATGTCCCGCCTTCCTCCCCCGGCAGGTGCTGCGGGAGGGCAGCCGCCACATCCTCATCGCGGGCACCATCGGCCGTGCCCCGGTGGTCGCCAAGTGCCTGGCGCCGCAGGCGCTGCGCAGCCCGCAGGCCGAGCAGCTGGTGGAGCGCTTCCACCACGAGATCGCGGTGTACCGGGCGTTCGTCCGGCACCGCCCGCCGGTGCGGCTGCCGCGGCTGGTCGCGGCCGACCACGACCGCTGCGTGCTGGTGCTGGAGCGGGTCCCGGGCCGTCCGGCGGCGCACGACCGGCACCCGGTGAACGCGCCCACCCCGGGCGAGGTGCGGGCGCTGCTCGGCGCGTTCCGGACGCTCAACCTGTGGCGCCCGCCCACGGACGTGTTCGGCAAGCCGCTGGACTACCAGCTGGAGGTGGCCCGGTTCCACTCGGTCGGCCTGCTCACCGACCGGGACGCCGGCGACCTGCGGGCGCTGCTGCACGGCCTGGCCGGCACACCCTGGCAGCTGTGCCACGGCGACGCCCTGCTCGGCAACATCCTGCTGGCGCCCTCCGGCCCGGTGCTGCTCGACTGGGAGCGGGCCGGCTGGTACCTGCCCGGGTACGACCTGGCGGTGCTGTGGAGCGTGCTGTCCGGCGACACCGCGGCCCGCCGGCAGATCAGCCAGCTGGCCCAGTCCGGCGGGACGATGGCCCGGGACGCCTTCCTGGTCAACCTGGTGCTGGTGCTGATGCGGGAGCTGCGGCTGCACGACGTGCCGGGAGCGGGCGAGGAGCAGCGGATCATGATCCGGCGGCTGTACGACGACGCGGCGCTGGCCCGCCGCGCGGTGCGGGCGGCGGTCGGCACCCGCTGAGGGGTCGGACGGGTACGACGAGCCCGGCGGCCGGCTCAGCCGCGCCGGGCGGGCCCGTCCAGCAGGGTCCGGGCGAGGCCCTCCAGCACGGCCTCGTCCGGCGGGAAGTGTGCCGGGGCGCTGAGCGCGTCCCGCAGGAACCGCTCCAGCGGGTGGCGGCGGCTCAGCCCCGGGCTGCCGGAGATCGTCAGCGCCTGCTGGACGGCGCCGGTCACGGTCCGGTTGACCAGCAGGCGGACGGTTCCGGCCCGGGCGGGCGCGGTGGTCTCGCCACGGTCCACGGCCGCGGCCAGGCCGTGGAGCAGTTCCCCGGCACCGATCAGGGAGGCGGCCAGCTCGCCCAGGGCGGCGCGGTGGCGCGGCAGGGTGGCGAGCGGCTCGCTGAGGTTCGCGGGCGTACGCCGGCGCAGGAATCCGACCAGCCAGTCCTGCGCGGCACGTCCCACGCCGAGGAACACGGCCGACAGCGCGAGGTCGCGCCAGGCGCGCGCGAGGTCGTCCGGAAGCGCGGAACCGGGCGCGCCCAGTCGTATCACTGCTTCCGGTGCCACCCGCGCCCCGTCGAGCACCACCTCGTGTCCGGCGCTGGCGCGCAGCCCCAGCTGGTCGGCGGTCGGGTCGATCTCCACCCCGGGGCTGTCCCCGCGGACCAGGAAGGTGCCGACCCGCGGCACCGGCTCCTCGGTGCGGGCCCGGACCGCCATCCAGGCGAGCGCCTCGGCGCCGGCGCAGTCCGCCTTCCGGCCCGTCAGGAACCAGTCGTCGCCCTCCCGTCGGGCCACCGTGGCGGGCAGCGGGGCCGGCCCGCCGGGCTCGGCGTCCAGGGTGGTGACCAGGGCGGGCCCGCGGCGCGACTCGGTGAGCAGCCGGCGGTAGCCGGCGACCGGCCAGGCGCCGGTCCGGGCCTGGTCGGCGTGGTGGAGCAGGGTGTGGGCGGTGAGCAGGGCGACCGAGGCGTCGCCGCGGCCGAGTTCGGCCAGCGCCCGGCAGGTCTCGGCGAGGGTGGCGCCGGGTCCGCCGTACCGGCGGCCGACGGTCAGGGTGAGCAGCCCGGCCTCGTGGACGGCCTCCACGCCCTGGTACGGGAAGGTGCCGTCGCGGTCGTGCTCCTCGGCACGGGCGGCCAGCAGGTCGACCACCCGGGGCAGCCGGGCGAGCGCCTCGGCGACCTCGGTACGGTCCTCGGGGGCGGCGGCCGGTCCGGCCGGGTGTGCGGTCGGGGCGGCGGTGCTGGTCATGCGGGGGTGCCTCCGTCGGGCGCGTGGTGGGCGGCGGGATGGGTCGGCGCGAGCGCGCTCGTCATCCGCCGGTACACGCGGCGCCGGCGAGCCGCCGCAGGTCGAGGTACCTGCGGCGGGTCAGCAGCGGGAGGCGTGGGGGCACGGTGGTGGCTCAGCCCTGCTTGAACATCTCCGCCGGAAGCGGCTTCAGCAGCTGGTACAGGTCGTCCGAGATCGGCCGGTCCCAGGAGGCGATGGTGACCTGGACGCCGTCGCTGCGGCCGAACTGGGAGCAGAACAGCCGCTCCTCGCTGACCTTGACCTTCTTCACGATCAGCAGGTCGTCGCCGAGCAGCACCGGGAAGTCCTCCGCGGAGACCAGCTCCACCGGCTCCTCGTTCTCCAGCGCGGAGAGCAGCTGCCGGACCTCGAACGGGACCCCGTCCTCGGACTCGCGGGCCGGGGAGCCCTCGGGCAGGTTGCCGATGAACATCGCCGGCCCCCGGCCGCCGAGCAGGTCGTAGCGCAGGAAGATCCCCTGGCACGAGCCGTCCGGGCCGGTCATCATCATGGCTCCGAAGTGGCCGGGCCAGTCGCCCGGATCCATCGCGAGCACGTCGAAGTCCGGGCCGGCGGGCGAGCCGGAGCGACGGCGGAGAAAGGACATGGCACCCATCGTACGTGCCCGGTCGAGACCCTCCGGCGCGCGGGTCGTCCGGCAAGCCGAGATCTACGCTCAGGGACCAATGTTGACTCTGAGCAACCGTCCGGGCTACGTTCGGTTCAGCACGACGGCCACTGTGGACTCGATCCACCGGGGGGTGGTTTGTCGCAGCGTGCTGCTGCACGCGTTCCCTCACTGTGCACTTCGTCGTGCGGTTCACCCTGGGCACAACGGCCTGTCAGCCGTGCGCCCGGGCCTCATACAACTCCACAGACCAGGTTCGCGGGGCCCGTGCCCGTCGCATTCGCGAACCTTGCCCGGGAAACCGCCGCGTGGGGGCGTGCGGATCCCGGGCCTGGCACCACGGCCGAGTAGCTCTCGACCCGTGGGGCCGCCCTCCCACAGCGACGGCGGCCGCATCTCGGTGCGGTCCGGGACACCCGGGAGGAGCTCGTCGCCGGCGCCGGTGACGGGCAGCACAGCGGGCGCCGTGCCCGACCGCGTGGGGGCGGTCGGCACGGCGTCTGCCTGCTTTCACTGTGGTCCGATGCTTGTCGAACAGTCAACAAGTTTCGGTCCATCAGCATGCATTCGTGACCTCACCGCACACCGGAACGACACCCGCCGTTCAACCGCGGGCACTTCTCGGGGCGCACTCGGGCGCCGGCGCTCAGGCGGGGTCGAACTCGCCGTCCCGGGCCCCGAGGACGAAGGCCTGCCACTCCGCCGGCGTGAAGATCAGGGCCGGACCGTCGGGGTCGCGTCCGTCCCGCATCGCGATGTGGCCCTCGACGAAGGCGATCTGCACGTCGCCGACCCCCTGCGGGCTGGAGAGCCACTTTGCTCCGGTGAGGTCCGGTGCCGGCTTCCGCGGGCCCTCGACCAGGACTCCGCCCTCCGCGCTGCTGCCGCTGTCGTCCGCCATGCCGCGCTCCTCCCTGTGATCCGGAGGCCAGACTAGCCACGGGCCGCCGGCCGGTCGGCGGTTCGCCGCCGATCGCCGCCCGGACCGGTCCAGTACGGCCGTTCCCCCGCCCCGCACCGGGCGGGTGTGCTAAGGCTTCGGCGAGGTGCGGCTCGGGGGGCGTGGCGGGCTGAAAGAGTGTCGGGGTGGAAGTGTCCGCAGTTCTTCTACCGGCCAGCAGGGAGCAGCCGATGGACCGCCGGGACGGCAGCCGCGCCGACGTCATCCCCATCTCCGATGCCCCGTCCGCCCCGCAGACCGTCTCGCTCCCCCGCCCCACCCGGCCGGCCGGCCACGGGCGGGTGGGCGTGGTGCTGGTCTCGCACAGCCAGGAGCTGGCCGCCGCCACCCGGGCCCTCGCGCTGGCCATCGTGAACACCGACAACCCCGCGCCGGTCGCCGCCACCGGCGGTGCCCTCGCCGACGGCCTCGGCACCAGCGCCCTGTTGATCGCGGCGGCCGCCCGCCGGGTGGACCAGGGGCACGGGGTGGCGGTGCTCTGCGACCTCGGCAGCGCGGTCAGCACGGTCCTGGCGCTGCTGGCCGACGCGGACGAGCACGGCCTGCCGTTCCCGGTCCGGTTCGCCAACGCCCCCTTCGTGGAGGGGGCGGTGGCCGCGGTCACCACGGCCACCGCGGGCGGGGACCTCTCCGCGGTCCTGGACGCCGCCGAGGAGACGTACCGGCAGCACAAGATCTGACCCGGTGGGCGGCTTTCGCCCCGGATCTCCCGGTTGCCGCCGTTTCCCCCCGTGGCCGCGGGCCGCGCCGATAGCATCGGCCCGGTGCGCCGGGGCGGGGAGACCCCGGCCCGAGGTGGGGAGTTCCTTCTGATGCGTGTGGTCGTCACCGGCGGCGCGGGGTTCATCGGCGCCAACCTGTCCCGGGCGCTGCTGGCGCGCCCCGAGGTGGAGCAGGTGAGGGTGGTGGACAATTTCGCCACCGGGTCCAAGTCCAACCTGGACGGTCTGGACGTCGCCCTCTACGAGGGCAGCATCCTCGACCCCGGTCTGCTGGACGAGGCGTTCACCGGCGCCGACGCCGTGGTGCACCTGGCGGCGCTGCCCTCCGTCCCGCGTTCGGTGGCCGATCCGCTGGCCAGCCACCACGCCAACGCCACCGGCACCCTGCAGGTGCTGGAGGCCGCCCGCCGGGCCGGCGGGCTGTACGTGGCCGCCGCCTCGTCCTCCTCCGTCTACGGGGCGAACCGCGAGCTGCCCAAGCGGGAGACCATGCGGACCGCCCCGATGAGCCCGTACGCGGTGAGCAAGCTCGCCACCGAGGCCTACCTGGCGGCGTACCACCACTGCTACGGCCTGGGCGTGCTGCCGCTGCGGTTCTTCAACGTGTTCGGCCCGCTCCAGCCGGCCGGGCACGCGTACGCCGCGGTGATCCCCGCCTTCCTGGACGCCGCGCTGGCCGGCCGGCCGCTCGGGGTGCACGGCGACGGCCGGCAGAGCCGCGACTTCACCTACGTCGGGACGGTCACCCAGGTGATCACCGAAGCCGTGGTGAACCGGGTGGTCCACCCGGACCCGGTCAACCTGGCCTTCGGCACCCGGACCACCCTGCTGGAGCTGATCGCCGAGATGGGCGAGGTCCTCGGCCACCCGCTGGAGGTCGCGCACGCCGACCCGCGGCCGGGTGACGTCCGTGACTCCCAGGCCGACAACGCCCGCCTGCGCGAGCTGTTCCCGGACGTGGTCCCGGTGGGTCTGCGCGAGGGCCTGGAGCGTACGGCGGACTGGTTCCGCACCCTCTGACGCCGGTCCGGACAGGGGTGGCGCCTCAGCGCAGGACACCGCCGAAGGCGAACACGGTCTCGCCCTCGAACTCCAGGGCGAGACCGAGCCGTCGGAGGGCGTACTCCCCGAGCTCGGGCAGCTCGTCCCGGCCGAACCAGCCGACCTCCAGCGACTCGTCGTCGTTCACCCGCGCCTCGCCGGAGACCGGCCGGCAGCGGAACGTCAGGTCCAGGTACTGCGCCCGGTCGCCGTTCGGGTAGTCGATCATCGGCGAGACGGTGACCGAGGTCAGCGCCTCCGGCTCGACCACCACGCCGGTCTCCTCCAGGCACTCGCGCGCCACGCCGTCCGCGGGGTGCTCCCCCGGGTCGAGGATGCCGCCGACCAGGTCCCAGCAGCCGTTGTCGGCCCGCCGTTCCAGCAGCACCCGGTCCTGCCCGTCCACGATCACGGCGGCGACGCCGGTCAGCCAGAGGGGGCGGGTGCCGACGAAGCTGCGGAGCTCGGCGAGGAACGGGGGAATGGCCATGATCCGACCCTAGCCTGTCCCGACCCGGTCCCCGGCCTGTCCCTGCCTATCCCTGGTCGGACCTCCGTAGCGGTCGCGCCGGCGAGCCCACCACCACCGTCTCCTCGGGCACGTCCCGGGTGACCACCGCCGCCGCCCCGACGAAAGCCCCCCGGCCCACCTTCCGGCCCTGCAGCACCACCGCGTTGCTCCCCACCGTCGCACCGTCCGCCAGCACCACCGACCCCGAGACGTTGCCGCCCGGATAGACCGTCACCCGCTCCCCCAGCACGCTGTCATGGCCCACCGTCGCGTTGTAGTGCACCTGGCTGTGCGCGCCGAACCGGACGCTGCTGGACACGTACGCCCCACCCATCACCAGACAGCCGGGGCCGAGCTCGGTCTCCGGCGCGATCAGCGCCCGAGGGTGCACCAGCGTCCTGGCCACCCCGCCGATCCCGTCCAGCAAGGCCGCCAGGCGGAGGCGGACGGCCGGATCGGCGATGCCGATCAGGTACGGCGCCCCGGCCGGGAGCTCCGCGGGGACGACGACCGGCAGGCCGCGGACGGTACCCCCCTGCGCCCGGTCGTCCAGGAACCCCGCCACCGGTACCCCCGCCGCCACCGCCGTGTCCAACGCCTCCCGCCCGACCCCACCCGCCCCGGCGATCCACAACTGCTCAGCCATCAACACCTCTCCGAGAAGGCTTGTGCCGTGCCCCGACAGGGGCGCGGGGAACTGCGCGAATCGGAAGACCGCGAACCTGAGGCCGGACTCCTCCGGTGGTACACCGCCCGCGTACGTTGCGGCGTAGGCGGTGCACTGGCGCCGGATGCGTCCGGCCTTCGGACCATAGTCTCCCGTTTCGCGCGGTTCTCCCCCAGCCTCGGCGGCTGGGAGGCGCCCCCACGCGCCCCCGAAGAACAACCCCCGGTGTCTACCTCAGCTGCTGAGTTCCTCCGGCGCGAGCCGCGGCCCGGTCGCCTGCCGCGGCAGCACGATCCGTACCTGGCTCGCCTGCGTCTGCCCGGGCGTCTCCGCCGGCACCGGGAAGCCGGGGTTCACCCCGCCCGCGCCGGTGATCCCGGTGGGCCGCAGCAGCACCTTCACCGTCAGCACCAGGATCCGCAGGTCCAGCACCAGCGACCGGTTCGCGATATACCACAGGTCCAGCTCGATCCGCTCCGGCCAGCTGATCGAGTTCCTCCCCCTGACCTGGGCCCAGCCGGTGAGCCCGGGCCGGACGGCGAGCCGTCCGCGCTGGGCCTGCGTGTAGTGGACGACCTGCTCCGGCAGGGTCGGCCGCGGTCCGATGATCCCCATGTCACCGCGGGCCACGTTCCACAGCTGGGGCAGTTCGTCCAGGCTGGTCTTGCGGAGCAGGGCGCCGAGCCGGGTGATCCGTGGCGCGTCCTCCTCCTCGGCGAAGCGTCTGTCCCGCATGGTGCGGAACTTGAGGATCTCGAACTCCCGGCCCGCCAGCCCGGTCCGGGTCTGACGGAAGATCACCGGTCCGCCCATGGTGCAGCGGATCAGCAGGGCGATCATCAGGCCGAGCGGTACGGCGATCAGTCCGGCCAGTGAGGCGACCGCCAGGTCTCCGGCACGCCTCACTGCTCCCCCAACAGGCTGCATGTCTCCCCCAACGGGTGTGGTGCGAGTGGGTGGTACGGGCTCCGGCCGGGAGGGCGACTCAGCCGATCAGCCAGGGCAGCCCGCGGGACCTGGCGACGGCGGCGTAGGTCTCCACGGATATCCGGGCGACCGCGCGCTGGTCGAACGCGGCCAGGGCCCGGCGGCGGGCCGCCGCTCCGAGCCGGTCGCGCAGGTCGGGCTCGGTGAGGAGCCGGTCGAGCGCGCCGGTGAGCGCCCGGGCGTCGCCGGGCGGGGCGAGCAGCAGGTGCTCGCCGTGGGTGCCGATCTCCCGGCAGCCGCGGATGTCGCTCAGCACCATCGGCAGTCCGCTGGCGGCGGCCTCCATGGCGGAGCGGGAGAAGCCCTCCCGGTAGGAGGGGAGGACGAAGAGGTCGAGCGCGGCGTACAGCTCGGGCATGTCGGAGCGGCTCCCGAGGAACTCGACCCCGCTCTCGGCGCCGTCCAGGGCGTCGGGCTTGTCCGGGTCCTCGGGACCGATCCAGAGGAACCGGGCCTTGCCGGCCAGCGCCCGGGCCGCCTCGGCGTACTCCCGGATGCCCTTCTCGGCCACCTGCCGGCCCACGCCGCCGACCAGCAGCTCGCCCTCGGCCACGCCCAGCTCGGCGCGGACCCGGGCCCGGACGGCGGCCCCGGCGGTGAACCGGGTCAGGTCCACGCCGTTGCCGACCACCCGCGAGCGGTACCGGGGCACGGCCCGGGACAGCGTCCGGCGGTCCTCGCCGTTCTGGTACAGCTCGGCGTGCGAGAAGCGGGCCGCGAGGGCCTCCGCCCCCAGCACGACCGCCCGTTTGGCGAGCGGGTCGTGGGCCTGCGCCCAGAGCCCGTGGCAGGTGTTGACCACCACCGGGACGCCGGCCAGCCGGCCGATCACCCGGCCCAGCACGCCGGTCTTGGGGTTGTGGGTGTGCAGCACGTCCGGGCGGATCCGGCTCAGGACGGCGAGCAGCTCCCGGCCGGCGGCGGCGTCGGCCCGGGGCTGCCAGGCCCGGGTGAGCGCGTGCAGCGGCTCGTGCCGGACGCCGATGGCCTCCAGCCGCGGCAGGTACGGCCCGGGCGCGCTGATCCCGTAGGTCTCGAACCCGGCTTCCAGGTCGACCTTGAGCTCGGTGGCCAGCAGCAGCTGGAGGCTCATGTCGACGGTGGTCAGGTGGGCGACGCGCAGCGGACGACCGCCCTCGCCGCGCAGCCGCGGCATCGGGGACACGGGCTCAGGCACGGGCGCCCACCGCCTTGGCGGTGGCGACGATCCGGGCGTAGGCGCGCTCGGGGATCAGCCGGCCGTACAGCTTGGCGCGGTAGAAGTCGATCGGGTCGGTGCGGCGGACCGGGACGCGGAGGAACCGGGCCGGGTCGTACCCGGGCAGGTTCCGGCCGACCTGCCCGGTGGCCGCGGTGCGGAACCGGGCCCGCAGGGCGGTCTCCATGTGCGGGACGGGCACGCCCCAGGTGTACGCGAAGTGCCGGGGCCGGGTGCCCAGGTGCTGCTCGACGTCGTCGTTGCAGGCGTCCAGCTCCTCGGTGCTGAGCAGCTCGGGGCGGGCGTGGCTGCGGGTGTGGTTGGCGACGGTGCACAGGCCCGAGTCGGCCATCTCCCGCAGCTGCTCCCAGCTGAGGCCCGGGGCGCCGGCGCCCTTGGCGGTGGAGCCCTCCCAGCGCATCTCGCCGCCGACGTGGCCGCTGGCCAGGTACACGGTGAACGGCAGCCCGCGCTCGCGGAGCAGCGGCCAGGCGTTCTCGTACACGTCGGCGAAGCCGTCGTCGAAGGTGAGGACGGTGCTGGGGGTGCGTCGGCCGGCCTGGAGGCGGTCGGCGGCCTCGTCCAGGGAGACCACCCGGCCGGGCGGGAGTTCGGCGAGCAGGTCAACCTGGGCGGTGAAGCCGGTGGTGGTGACGTCGAGCTCGTCGGCGCTGCCGCCGCCGACCCGGTGGTAGATGAGGACGGTCGCGCCCTCGCCGGGGACGGTGCCGGCGGCTCGCGCGAGTTGCTGCTTGACCTGCGCCCTGATGCCTCCGGCTGCCGCGGGCGCGGCGGTGGTGCCCATCGTTCCCCCCTCTGCGGCGCCTCCCCCGGCGCCGTCAAACGGACCCCGGCGGCAGCCGGTCGCTGCCGTCGGCGGGACCCACAGTAGGGGGAAGTGTGGGGCTGTTGCCCCGGAAATGTGAAAGAAGCGGGTAGGTGGGCCGAAAACCGGCAGGCCTGACGGGAGGGGTCCGGATCGCCGGGTCGCGCGGCGCCCGGGCGCCGGAGCTAGAGGGGTGTCTCCCGGCGTGGCCGGAACCGGGCCCAGGCGACCCGGACCAGCAGCAGGACCCCGGCGGCCAGGCAGCCGGCCACGGCCATCGCCCAGGCCGGGCCCTCGGTTTCGGGCACCACCACGGCGACCACGATGCCGAAGGCGATGCAGACCGCCCCGGAGAGAGTGATCAGGGCCTGGTGCCGCTCCAGCGCGCAGCCGTGCCACAGGCGTTGCCAGCGCGTAGTCGCTCGGTGACCACTGGTGTCTGCCATGTCTCCAACCGTAACCCCGCGACGCGTCCGCGGCCCACCGGTCGGGTGTGCCCCCGGGTCATCCGGCGTCTTCCCGCGCGCGCCCGTCGAAAACGCGCCGTCGGGCGTACAACCATCTCGGCACGTCGGTGGTCCCCACTACATTGAGCGATCCAGGAGCCGTCCGCGTCAGGGTTGGGAGTCCCCGGCGCGGACCGAGTCAGCCCGGGGGCGGAGCCGCCGCGTCCCGGGGTCGGAGGCCGGGCTCCGCCTTCCGACGGTACCGCCACGCCGCGCTGCGGCTCCGAGGGGGGAACCGTGCCGTACTCCGAGGCCACCACGATCAGCACATCCGTCCACGCGTTCGCACCGAAGCCGGCCGCCGCTCCGGTGCGGGCCCCGCAGCCGCGGGCCTGCGGCCGGCGGGAGCGCGGCGGCTGGCTCCGGTTCTCGCCGGCCCAGCCGCTGTTCCGGGCCAGAGCCGCGCAGCGGCTCGCCGTGCTCGCCTACCACGGGGTCACCGACCCGCGGTCCTTCGACGCCCAGCTGGACCGCCTCCAGCGGCTGGCCACCCCGGTCTCGCTGGAGGCCGTGGAGCGGGCCGTGGCCGAGGGGCGGCCGCTGCCGCCGCGCAGCGTGCTGATCACCTTCGACGACACCGACCGGACGGTGCTGACCCACGCGCTGCCCGCGCTGGCGGCCCGGCGGATCCCGGCGGCCGCGTTCGTGATCGCCGAGCTGATCGGGACGGACCGGCCGTTCTGGTGGCACGAGGCGGCGTTCCTGGCGCGGCACGGCGGGCAGACCCGGCTGGTGCCGACCGGCGATCCGACCCGGCTGCTGGCCCGGCTCAAGGCGCTGCCCGACCCGGACCGCCGGCGCTGCCTGCACGAGCTGCGGGTGAGCGCCCGGCGGCGTCCGCCGCGGCAGGAGCAGCTCGGCCCGGAGGACCTGCGGGCGCTGCGCTCGGCGGACGTGGCGATCGGCAACCACACCCTGGGCCACCCGTCGCTGAGCCGCTGCGACGACGCGACCGTGCACGCCGAGATCACCGGCGCGCACCTGGCGCTGGAGCAGTGGCTGGGCGAGGCGCCGAGCGCCTTCGCGTACCCGGACGGCGGGTACGACGCCCGGGCGGACGCGGTGCTGCGGCAGCTCGGGTACCGGCTGGGGTTCCTCTCGGACCACCGGCTGGGCCCCCGGCTCCCCTCGCACCCGCTGCGGATCAGCCGGCTGCAGGTGGACTCCACCACCAGCACCCGCCGGTTCGACACCATCCTGTCCGGCCTGGAGCCGGCGCTGCAGCGCTGGCGCGGGGTGGCCTGAGGCGCCACGGCGGTCAGACCGCCGCCAGCAGGGTGCCGCGCAGCGCGTCCACGATGCCGGGGCCGAGGCCGAGCCGGTCGGTGACGTAGGCGCGCGGGGAGCCGTACGCGGTGGTGAGGTCGGCGAGGAAGTTGCGCATGACCGCCCCGGGGGCGCGCCCGTACCCGGGCCAGACCAGGGTCTTGTCCGGGTACCTGGCGTGCCAGTCGGCGACCAGCCGGTCGGTGGCCAGGGCGGTGAGCGCGAAGTCGGCCACCACGGTGTCCTCGGGGACGCCGAGGGCGGTGAGCACCAGGGCGGCGATGATGCCGGTGCGGTCCTTGCCGGAGGCGCAGTGGAAGACCAGCGGGCCGTCGGCGGGCTCGGCGATCAGCCGCAGTGCGGCGGCGATCTCCGCGACGCCGTCCTCGGCCACCTCGGCGAACCGGTCGGCCAGGTACCGGCCGGGGTCGACCGAGGGGGCGAGTGCCGCCTGGTCGTACGGGCGGTGCTCGATGCTGAGGTTGTGGTACGCCAGGCCGGGGGTCTCGGGGACGCGTCCGGCCCGCTCGATCTCCCAGGGGTAGCGCAGGTCGACGACGGTGCGGACGCCCAGGGCGCGGAACCGGGCCAGGTCCTGGGCCGATCCGGCCAGCTTGTCCAGCGAGTCGGAGCGGTAGAGCGCGGACCAGCGCACCGTCCGTCCGTCGGCCGTGCGGTAACCCCCGAGGTCGCGGAAGTTGTGCAGGCGCGTGAAGGCGACGTGTCTCCCCATGCCGTCAGTCTACTGACGACCCTTCAGGCGGCGGGCACCGCCCCCGCGATCACCCGTCCCTGGGGGTAGTGGGCGGCCGCGGCCTGCAGCGCGGCCGGCCGGCCGGAGTGCAGGACGGTGAGGGTGCCGCCGCCCGGGGTACCGGCGGCCGGGCCGACCCGGCGCAGGGTCTGGGCGGCCACCGCGTCGGCGGAGCCGTACAGCCGCAGCCCCTCGGCGGCCCGCGGCAGGACGGCGGCGCGGATCCGGTCCTCGACCAGCTCGTAGTGGGTGCAGCCGAGGACGATCGCGGCGGTGCCCTCCGGGGTGCGGGCGGCGGCGTCGGCGACCGCGGCCCCGATCGCCGCGTCGTCGGCGCGCTCCACGGCGTCCGCCAGGCCCGGGCAGGCCACCTCGGCGACCTCGGCGCCGGCCGCGAACTCGGCGATCAGGCCGCGCTGGTACGGGCTGCCGGTGGTGGCGGGGGTGGCCCAGATGGCGACCCGGCCGCCGGCCGCGGCGGCGGGCTTGATCGCCGGGACGGTGCCGATCACGGGCAGGCCGGGCTCCAGCTCGGCGCGGAGCGCGGCGAGGGCGTGCACCGAGGCGGTGTTGCAGGCGACCACCAGGGCGTCCGGCGCGAAGGCGGCCGCGGCGCGGGCGCAGGCCAGCGCCCGCTCGGTGAGGTCCTCGGGGGTACGCGGCCCCCAGGGCATGCCCGCGGGGTCGTTGGAGACCACGAGGTCGACGTCGGGCCGCAGGCCCCGCAGGGCGGCGGCCGCGGCGAGCAGTCCGAGTCCGGAGTCCACCAGTGCGATCTTCACAGGGCACGACTCTACTCGACCGGGTCCGGCCGGCCCGGGTGCGGCAGACTGCCGACATGACCGTCCTGCTGTGGCTCTCGGTGTCCTCGCTGCTGGTCTGGATCGGGCTGACCTGCGGCCACGGGTGGTTCTGGCGGACCGATCAGCGGCTGCCCGAACGGCGCCCGCCGGCCCGGTGGCCGCGGGTGGCGGTGGTCGTACCGGCCCGGGACGAGGCCGAGGTGCTGCCGGCGAGCCTGCCGAGCCTGCTCGCGCAGCGGTACCCGGGTGAGGCCCGGGTGGTCCTGGTGGACGACCACAGCTCCGACGGCACCGGCGACCTGGCCCGCGCCCTCGGCGCCGGCGGCGGACTGCCGCTGACCGTCACCACCCCTCCCCCGCTGCCGGCCGGCTGGACCGGCAAGCTCTGGGCGCTGCGGCACGGTGTGGAGCTGGCCGGCTCGGCGGACTACCTCCTCCTCACCGACGCGGACATCGCCCACGGGCCCCACTCGCTGGCCGCCCTGGTCGAGGCGGCCGAGACCGGCGGCCTGGACCTGGTCTCCCAGATGGCCCGGCTGCGGGTGGAGACCCGCTGGGAACGGCTGGTCGTACCCGCCTTCGTGTACTTCTTCGCGCAGCTGTACCCGTTCCGGCGCAGCAACCGGCCGGGGACGCGGACGGCGGCCGCGGCCGGCGGCTGCTCGCTGGTGCGGCGCACCGCCCTGGAGCGGGCCGGCGGGGTGGCGGCGGTCCGCGGCGCGGTGATCGACGACGTCTCGCTGGCCCGGGCCGTCAAGCGCACCGGCGGGCGGACCTGGCTCGGCCTCGCCGAGCAGGTGGACAGCGTCCGCCCGTACCCGCGGCCGGCGCAGCTGTGGCGGATGGTCTCCCGCAGCGCCTACGCCCAGCTGCGGTACTCGCCGGTGCTGCTGGCCGGCACGGTGCTCGGGCTGGGGCTGGTGTACCTGGTCCCGCCGGTGGCCGCGTTCGCCGGGGCCGCCACCGGGCGGTGGGGGACGGCCGCGGCCGGCGGAGCCGCCTGGGCGCTGATGGCGGGGACCTTCGCGCCGATGCTGCGGTACTACCGGCAGCCGGTGGCGTCGGCGGTGCTGCTGCCGTTCACGGCGCTGCTCTACCTGCTGATGACGGTGGACTCCGCCGTCCAGCACGGGCGCGGGCGGGGCGCCGCCTGGAAGGGGCGGACCTATCCGCGGCCCGCCGACGGCCCGGGGGGCGGGGACGGCCCTGGGGACGGTCCCGGAAATGCGCTTGGGAATCGGACCATGATCGGGGAAGACTGATCCGATGGACCGTCAACTGATCTCCCGGCTCGCCCACCGCCACCACCCGATCGCCGCCCCGCTCTCCGACGAGTCGGTGCGGCTGCTGCTCGACCGCGCCCTCCCCGAGGACGGCGGCACCGTGCTCGACCTCGGCTGCGGCGAGGGTGCCTGGCTGCTGCGCGCCCTCTCCGCCCGCCCCGAGCTGACCGCCGTCGGGGTGGACCTGGACGCCCACGGCCTGGCCAAGGCCCGGGAGGGCGCCGAGACCCTGGGGCTGACCCGCCGGATCGGGCTGCACCACCGGGACGCGCAGGGGTACACCGCCCGGGAGCCGTTCTCCACGGTGCTGTCCGTCGGCGCCACCCACGCCTTCGGCGGGCTCGCCGGCACCCTCGCGGCGATCCGCCCCCTGCTCGCCGCCGACGGCACGGCGGTGGTCGGCGACGCGTACTGGCGGTCCGAGCCCGGCCCGGAGGCGGTGGAGATCCTCGGCGAGGGGTACACCGACCTGGCGGGCACCGTGGACCGGGTGGTGGCGGACGGCTGGACGCCGGTGTTCGGGCACACCAGCACCGAGCGGGAGCTGGACGCCTACGAGTGGGACTGGACCGGCTCGCTCTCCGCCTGGGCGCTGGACAATCCCGGGCACCCGGACCGCGCCGAGGCCCTGCGGGTGGCCGCCGAGCACCGCGGCGAGTGGCTGCGCGGGTACCGGGGCGTGTTCGGGTTCGTCACCCTGGTGCTGCGGCGCACCGAGGGCTAGCGGAACGCCTCGCCGGGGGCGCGTGGCCGCCCCCGGGTGGCCGGCCGGCTGCTGCTCAGCGCATCCGCAGGAGCCGGCGGGCCGCGGGTTTGGTGAACTCGTAGCGGGTCATCTGTTCCAGGTCGCGGAGCCAGCGGCGGCGTCCGGGCGGAGCGTCCACCGCCTCCCGGTAGAGCGTCTCGAAGGTGGTGGCCACCGACTCCAGGGAGAAGCGGCCGACCACCCAGTCGCGTCCCCAGGTGCCGAGCCGGGCCCGCCGCTCCGGGTCGTCCAGCAGTCCGCGGATCTGCGCCGCCAGCGCCCCCGGGTCGCGGGAGCCGTCGCCGAAGCCGTACATGCAGCGGGAGGCGTGCGGTTCGACCAGGTCGCCGGGTTCGTGGACGGCGGTGTAGCCGTCCGCGCCGTGCACCACCACCGGTTTCCCGAAGGCCAGCCCCCGCAGGGCGGAGCCTCCCATGCCGAGGACCACGTCGGCGGCCTGGTAGGCGGGCCGCGGGTCGGCCAGCTGGCCGGGGACCAGGACGGCTTCGCGGCCGAGCGCCGCGTTGGCCTCGGCCGCGTGCCGGCGGAGCTTGTCCAGGCTGGGCCCGGCGCCGACCACGGCGAGCCGGATCCGCGGGTCGGCCAGCCGGCGGACCGCCTCGACGGTCAGCTCGGCGCCGGCGTCCTTCTCCAGGTCGGGCACCAGCCGGGTGACGATGGAGAGCAGCAGCTCGTCCTCGCGGATGCCGTGCGCGCGGCGGAACGCGGCACCGTCCACCAGGCCGGGGGCGTCGGTGGTGGTGTTGACGGGCGGTTCGACCAGCCGTACATCCCGGTGGCCGAAGGCGTGCCCGTCGGACATCAGCGCGCCGAGTCCGAGGACCAGCGGCTGGTGCCGGGGCATGCCGCGCAGCATCCGGATGCCGTAGAAGGTGGTGACCACCGGCAGCCGGCCGAGGCGGCCGGGGCCGAAGTACGCGTTGCGGGCGGCGCGGACCTCCCAGGCGTGCAGCACCTCGCTGCCGTGCTCGGCGGCCAGCCGCCGCAGCCGGCGGCGGACCTCGCGGTGCGGCGTGTCCGGGCCGCCGGCCACGGTGACGTGCAGTCCGTGGCCGGCGGCGACCTCCAGCAGCGGGGCCGGGCCGGCGATCCCCTGGGCGAACAGCACCGGGTCGTGGCCCCGGTCGCGCAGGGTTCGGGCGATGTCGACGGCGTTCAGCTGGGCGCCGCCGAGCGCCAGGTTGTTCAGGTGGACCAGCACCCGCAGCGGGCGCATCGCTACTCCTCCCACTGGTGTGGGACGAACACCGGGGCGGCCAGCACCACGGCGCGGGGCGGGGTGTCCAGCATCGGCCCGAACACGTCGAACTGGCCGGCCGAGTGCCAACTCATCAGGGTGCCGCCGTCGGTCTTGCCGATGCTGTAGACGCCGGCCCAGAGGGTGTACCGGCCGCGCGGCAGCGGCAGCCGCGGGATGACGCAGGCGACCTGGTGGTCGCCGCCGGACAGCCGGATCTCGTGGCTGATCTGGAAGATCGGACTGGAGGTGCCCTCGCTGACGCCCAGGTGCAGGGTGGCGTCGCCGCGGTAGTCGCCGCCGAGGGTGAACTCCACGGTCATCGGCTGGTCGGTGGTGAGGTTCTCCCGGCCCTCGCCGCGGACCTCGTACTTGAGCAGCTGGAGCGGCTCGCCGGTGCGGGCACCCGCCTCGGACTGCGCCTCGATGGAGTCGCGGTACCCGGCCAGTGCCTCCTTGATCCCGGCGTCCACCCGGACGGTGCCCTGCTCCAGCCAGATGCCGCGGCGGCAGATGGACTGGACGGCGGGCAGGTCGTGGGAGACGAAGACGATGGTGGTGCCCTGCTCGGCGACCTCGCGCATCCGGTCCAGGCAGCGCTGCTGGAACACCGCGTCGCCGACCGCCAGCACCTCGTCCACCAGCAGGACGTGCGGCTCCAGGTAGGCGGCGACCGCGAAGCCGAGACGCATCTGCATGCCGGAGGAGTAGAACTTCACCTGCCGGTCGATCGCCCCGCCCAGCCGGGCGAACTCGACGATGTCGTCGAACCGGGTGGCCACCTCGCGCCGCTTGAGCCCGAGCAGCGCGCCGAACAGGTAGATGTTCTCCCGCCCGGTGAGGTCCGGGTGGATGCCGGCCCGGATCTCGATCAGCGCGCCGATCCGGCCGCGCACGTCGATCACCCCGGCGTACGGGTACATCACCCGGGTCAGCATCTTCAGCAGGGTGGACTTGCCGGAGCCGTTGGAGCCGATCAGGCCGACCGACTCGCCGGGCTCGATGTGCAGGTTGATGTCCCGCAGTGCCCAGCGCCAGTCCTCGCTGCGGCCGCCGCGCAGCCGCCGGGCCGCCTGCTCCACCTTGTCGCGCAGCAGCATCCGCTGCTGGTCCGCCTTGAACCGCTTCCAGACCTGCTCGGTACGGATCGTCCCCAGTTCCCACTCACGCGACATCGGCGATCCCCGTTTCGAGCTTCTTGAACAGCAGGTAGCCGCCGACCAGGAAGACCGCCGAGCTGACGGCGGCGATGGAGGTGAGGGTGAGGTCGGGCGCCTGGCCGTACAGCAGGGCCTTGCGGTAGCCCTCGATCACCGCGCCGAGCGGGTTGACGCCGACGTAGATCTCCTGGAGCCGCTGCGGGATCCGGGCCAGCGGGTAGGCGACCGGGGTGGCGAACACGCCCATCTGGGTGATGATCGGCAGCAGGTGGCGGACGTCGCGCAGGTACACCACGGCCACCGAGAGGATCAGCGCGATGCCGTAGGTGAAGGCGAACTGGATGACCAGCAGCGGCAGCACCCAGAGGAAGGTGGCCGCCGGGGCCGTCCAGAACGCCAGGAACAGCACGGCCAGCACGCCGATGCCGATCAGCATGTCGACGGTGGCCACCAGCATGGTGGCGAGCGGGAAGACCTCGCGCGGGCAGTAGACCTTGTTGAGCAGGCTGAGGTTGTTGGCCAGGCTCAGCGCGCCCTGGTTCATGGTGTTGCTGAAGAACTGCCAGACGATCAGGCCGACGTAGGCGAACAGCGGGTACGCCACCGCGCCGGTGTCGATCTTGACGGCGCGCTGGAAGACCAGGGTGAAGATGGCGCACAGGGCCAGCGGGGTGAGCACCGCCCAGGCGAAGCCGAGCACCGCCTGCTTGTAGCGGGCGCGCAGGTCACGCTCGGCGAGCGCGCGCACCAACTCCCGTGCGGCCCACAGCTCGTGGGCCACCTGCACCGGCCGCAGTCGACGTTTGAAGACCAGCTCGGGTGGTGGGCCGTCCGGGATCCGGCTCCTCGTCTCGGCCTGGCTCTCGCGCTCGTCGTCGACCTGCGCGCGTTGTCCCCCCACGGACTCCCCGCCCTCTCCGATGCCATGGTGAACGGGCCGCGGAAACGGACGGCGCGGCCTCGGCGCTTACTGTGGCACACCGTGTGGACGCGGGGGGCTGATTTCGTGAAGATTGCCCTGGTCAGGCCCGTTCGATCAAATCGTCCAGAACTTCGGGCATCGCGGTCACGTCGCCGGCCGCGCTCGGCGAGGTCCGGCTCGCGTCGTCCACCACCACGGTGGGCAGTTCGGTGATCCGGTACCGCACGAGCAGGTCCGGCGCCTGCGCCACGGCGTCCGCCACCTCGGCGGAGCGGTACGCGGCGCGGAAGTCGGCCTCGTCCACACCCTGGCGGCCGGCCCAGGTGGCGGCGCGGTCCTCGGTGGTGAGGTCGGTGTGCTGCTCGCGCACCGCCCGGTACACCGCCTGCTGCAGCCGGTCCACCTCGCCAAGGCGCTCCAGGGTGTAGTAGACCGGCGTGCGCGTTGTGACGGATGGTCGGACAGGCCCCTCGTCAGCGCGGCCGGGCGACCCGGGCGAGCAGGTGCTCCCAGCGGTCGGCCACCGGGGCGAGCGCGAAGCGGGCCAGCGCGTGCTCCCGGGCGGCGCGGCCGAGCGCGGCCGGGTCGCCGTCCAGCAGGGTGCGCAGCGCCGCGGTGAGCGCGGCCGCGTCGCCGGGCGCGACGAGGGTGCCGCCGACGCCGTCGCGGACCACGTCACCGACCCAGCCGACGTCGGTGGCCACGGCGGGCAGGCCGGCCAGGGCGGCCTCGATCAGCACCCCGGGCACCCCCTCGCTGTCGCTGGTCAGCAGCAGGGCGTCGGCGGCCCGGTAGAGCGGCGCGGGGTCGGCCAGCCGGCCGAGCGGGTGGACCCGGTCGCCGGCGGTCAGGCCGGCCCGCAGCGGACCGTCCCCGGCCAGGGCCAGGTGGACGCCGGGCAGCGCGGCGACCGCGGCCAGGGCCAGGTCGGGGCGCTTCTCGGGGGCGAGCGCGCCGACCCAGGCGACCAGCGGCCCCTCCTCGGGCAGGCCCAGGTCGGCGCGGGCCCTGCGGCGCTCCTCGGGGTCGGCGGCCGGCGGGTAGCGGTCGGCGGCCCGGGCGTTGGGGAGGGTGGTCACCCGGTCGGGGCGCAGCCGGAACCGCTCCAGGAGCACCTCCCGGGCGCCCTCGGCGATCGCGGCCACAGCGGCGGCCCGGTGCAGGAGAGCGCCGACCCGCAGCCGGCGGACGGTGTCGGCCGTCCAGTGCCGCGGGTCGCCGATGTTGACGTAGACGAAGGGGGTCCGGCTGCCGAACAGGCCCAGGGCGCAGGCCTGCAGGGTGCTGGAGCCGTGGGCGACCACCACGTCCGCCCGGCGCGCGGCGGCCCGCAGGGCGCGCAGGGTGGCCGGGTGGTGCCGGCCGGGCCCGAGCACCGGGACGTCGGTGTCGGGGGCGTCCGGGTGCGGGTGCAGGGCCCGCAGTTCGGAGGGCCGGCCGCGGCGGAGCAGTTCGCCGTGCAGGTCGCGGGCGAGGTTCTGGGCCCCCCGCCGCCGCGGGTCGGTGATCACGTGCAGCACGCGGGGCGCCGCGGGCGCGGGGTCGGACATGGCACCGACCCTGACACAACCGGTCGGCGGCGCGCAGCCGGATGCCTGGATCGGGCGACCTGCGCGAACACGTAGCGGAGCCGGGCCCTCAGCTGGGATGCTGATCGCCAGTCAGGGCGGGGCCGTTCAGGGAGGCCGGTCACGCCCGGGGTCGACCCGGGGGGTTTGGCTGTGCATGTGCTGTATGTGATCGACAGCGTGGACCGGGTCGGCGGAGCCGAACAGGGCCTGGTCTCGATGGCGCCCCAACTGGTGCGGGCCGGTGTCCGGTTGGACGTGGCGTACCTGCGGGAGTCGCCCGGGGGGTTCCAGCCGGAGCTGACCGCGGCCGGGGCCGGGGTGTTCCGGGTGGGCGGGGGCGGCCGGGCGGGCAGCCTGGCGGCGCTGCGCCGGCTGATCCGCGAGCGCCGGCCGGAGCTGGTGCACACCACGCTGTACGAGTCGGACGTGCTGGGCCGCTCGGCCGCGCTGTCCGCGGGCGTCCCGGTGGTGTCCAGCCTGGTCAACTCGGCCTACGGGCCGGAGCATCTGCACGCCCGCGGGCTGAACCCGTGGAAGGTGCGGGCGGCGCAGGCGGTGGACGCGGCGACCGCGCAGGGCACCCGCCGGTTCCACGCGCTCACCGACCACGTGGCGGGGGCGATGTCGCGGCGGCTGCGGGTGGCGCGGGAGCGGATCGACGTGGTGCCGCGCGGCCGCGACCCGGAGCTGCTGGGCTCGGTGACGGCCGAGCGGCGGGCCGCCGTCCGGTCCGCGCTCGACCTGCCCGAGGACGTCCCGGTGGTGCTGGCGGCCGCCCGGCAGCAGTACCAGAAGGGCCTGGACGTGCTGCTGGAGGCCTGGCCGGACGTCCGGCAGTACGCGCCCGAGGCGGTGCTGCTGCTGGCGGGCAGCGAGGGCGGCGAGTCGGAGCGGTTGCGGGCGCTGGCCGGCCGCGGCGGCGGCGGGGTGCGCTTCCTCGGGCCGCGCGGCGACGTGTACGACCTGATGGCGGCGGCCGACGCGTTCGCGGTGCCGTCCCGCTGGGAGGGGCTGGGCAGCGCGGCGATGGAGGCGATGGGCGTCGGCGTGCCGCTGGTCTGCTCGGACGTCCCGGCGCTGCGGGAGACGGTCGGCTCGGAGGACTACGCCCTGCTGGTGCCGCCGGAGCGTCCCGAGGAGCTGGCGAAGGCGCTGATCACGCTCCTTGACGACCCGTCGGGGTCGGCGGTGCGGGTGAAGGCGGCGAGGGCGCGGTTCCTGACCTCGTTCACCCTCCAGCAGGTGTCGGCGCGGATGGTCGGGTTCTACGAGCGGGCGCTGCGCCGACGTGTCGCCTGAGGGCCCGCGGGCCGCGACCGGTCCGGGTGGTGCATCCGGACGACGAATCCGGACAGAGGACGGCGAAAGCGGGCACGCTCCGCAGGAGGGCCGGAATCCGTCCTTCGAGAATCGCCAAAGTGCTTGCGCCGCAGTTCCGGTGCGACAAGCATCACTGCGGGGGTCCGGTGTCGCCCGGGGGAGGGCGCGAACCGGACGATCCGGGCCGGCGCGGCCCGGGCATGGCGTACGCCGTCAGGGGGGCCTGATGCACGAGCAGCAGCCGAGGAGTTCCCGCGTGCCGAGAACAGTCCGCCGCGCCGAGGTGTTAGGGACCGTCTGACCGTGCGTGTCCACCCGTCCGCGTCCCGGCGGGACCGGTCGGACACGCCCAGGGGCTGACGAGGTCCCGCACCGGGCCCGGCACGCCGGGCCGGCCGCGCCAGAGCGCGCCGTCGTCGCCGACGGGGCGCGGCCGACCACGCGCTCCAGGCGCATGCACCACGATCGCGAGGGGATCCAACCGGTGGAACCGGCAAACCATTTCGCCGTCCTGCGACGGTACTGGCGGCTGCTCGTCGGCTGCACCATGGCCGCACTGATCATCGGCTTCGTGCTCACCCCGGACGGAGACGCGGTCGACGACGCCAAGTGGCAGTGCAAGGTGGCCATCACGCCGGTGGCCGGCGCCGCCGAGACGGTCCGGGCGGACCAGGTGCTCAGCTACGCCCAGGGCGCGGACGTCAGCACCGAGGCGGCCAAGAAGCTGGGCATCACCGACGTGGCCAGCCTGGTCGCCCGGCGGACGGTCGCCGCGGCCTCCACCCAGATGCTGCTGGTCACCGCCACCGGGCCGACCCAGCAGTCCTCCGCCGCCCTCGCCGACGCGCTGTCCCAGGCCACCATCACCGGCTACAGCTCCGAGTCCAAGAAGAGCGCGGACGAGTCCATCAAGCGCCTGCAGAACCAGGCCAAGGAGCAGCAGGACCAGGTCGACCAGCTGCAGCGGCAGTTCAACGCCGCCAAGCCCGGCGACCAGCCCCGGCTGCAGCCCCAGCTGACCGCCGCCACCGGCTCGCTCACCAAGACCCTCACCGCCATCAGCGACCTGCAGAGCTCCAGCCAGACCGACGCCATCCAGCAGTGGGGCTCGATCGACTGCCGGGAGGCCGGCGGCAGCCTGCTCACCTCGCCCACCCGGAGCGTCCGGCTCGCCCTCGCCGTGGTGCTGGGCCTGGCCCTCGGCGTGGTCGCCGCGCTGATGCTCAGCCGGATGGACACCCGGCTGCGCTCCCGCAACGGCACCGAGGAGGCCTTCAACCTGCCGGTGATCGGCGAGATCCCGCACCTGTCCCACCGGCTGCGGCGGCTGCGCGAGCCGCTGGTGGTCGCCCGGCCCTCCGACCCAGCCGCCGAGGCGTACCGCTCGCTGCGCTCCACCCTGCTGCTCACCGGCCCGGAGGCGCTCTCCGCGCAGCTCGGCGAGGGGCCCGGCCGGGCCGGCTCCGGCAACGCCCGGCGGTCCACCGAGCCGGCGCCGGTGATCCTGGTGATGTCCGGGCGCAGCGGCGACGGCCGCACCACCACGGTGGCCAACCTCGCCGCCGCGCTGGCCGAGACCGGCCGGCAGGTCCTGGTCCTCGACTGCGACTTCCGCAACCCGCAGGCCCACGTGCACTTCGGGATCGGCGACGGCCCCGGCATGGCCGAACTCCTCAGCGCCGAGCAGATCTCCGACCTGCGCGACCTGATCCGCCGCACCACCGTGGACGGCGTCGCCCTGATCACCGGCGGCAACACCACCGCGTACCCGGCGGCCCTGGTGCTGCGGGCCGGGGAGGTGCTGCGGCGGGCGCGGGAGCACGCGGACGTGGTGCTGATCGACAGCTCCCCGCTGCTGTACGCCAACGACGCGTACGACCTGGTGCAGCACGCGGACGCGGTGCTGGTGACCGCGATGGCGGGCAACGTCAAGCCCGAACAGGCCGACCGGGTCGCCGAGTTGCTCGCCCGGACGGGGGTGCCGGTGGCCGGAGTCGCGCTGCTCGGCACCGAGGGGCCGGCCCAGGGCCGGCGGCGCAACCGGGACGGCGGCCTGAGGACGCCCGCCGCCCTGTTCTCCCGCTCCTCCGGTCCCGCCGCCCCGGCCCCGGCGCTGCCCCGGCCGGCCGCCGAGCCGTCCCCCGAGGACCAGCCCAAGCCCTCCCCCAGCTGGGCCCGCCGCCCGGAGAACACCGCGGAGACCACCCTCCAGCTCCGCCAGGCGGGAGAGGACCTGTGAACCGAAGAGTCCGGGCCGCAGCCTCCCGCAGCAGCGCGCAGTTCCCCGCGCCCCCGGTGGTGGACCTCCTGCACCCGGCCCACGGAGGTTCGCGGTGAAGCGGGTGCTGTGGTTGGCGAAGGGCCTCGGGCGGGGTGGTGCCGAGCAGTTGCTGGTGAACTGCGCCCGGCACGTGGACACCTCCCGCTACGAGGTGGAGGTCGCGTACGTGCTGCCGTGGAAGGACGCGCTGGTGCCCGCGCTGGAGGCGGCCGGGGTGCGGACGCACTGCCTCGGCACCGCCCCCGGCCGGCTCTGGCCGCTCCGTCTGCGCGGCCTCCTCGCCGAGCGCCGGTACGACCTGGTGCACTCGCACATGCCCGTCCCGGCCGCCGCCGCCCGGCTGCTGTCGTACGGCCGGAGCGGGCCGCGGCTGGTGCACACCGAGCACAACGTCTGGGAGCGGTACCGGACGGCGACCCGCTGGGCGAACGCGTGGACGTACCGCCGCAACGACGCGGTGATCGCGGTCTCGCACGCGGTGGCGGCGACCATCGCCCGGCGCCGTCCGGACCCGGACTGGGTGACGGTGGTGCACCACGGCCCGGACCTGGCGGACGCGCCCTCCGGCCCGGCGGCGCGGGCCGCCGCACGGGCCGAACTCGGGCTGCCCGCCGACGCGGTGGTGATCGGTACGGTCGGCAACCTGACCGCGAAAAAGGACCAGGCCACCCTGCTGGCGGCGTTCGCGCGGGTCCGGGCCGACCACCCCGGGGCGGCGCTGGTGCTGATCGGTTCCGGCCCGCTGGAGGCGGAGTTGAGGGCGCGGGCCGGGGAGGGCGTGGTGTTCGCCGGGTCCCGGTCGGACGTGCCGGCGCTGCTGCCAGGGTTCGACGTGTTCACCCTGAGCTCCCGTCAGGAGGGCCTGCCGGTCGCGCTGATGGAGGCGATGACCAGCGGTCTGCCCTCGGTGGTGACCCGGGTGGGCGGGATGCCGGAGGTGCTGGAGGACGGCGGGCAGGGGCTGCTGGTGCCGCCCGGCGATCCGGCGGCGCTGGCCGCGGCGCTGTCCCGGATGGTGGCCGAGGGGGATCTGCGGGAGCGGCTGGGGGCCGCCGCCCGGGAGCGGTCGAAGGGCTTCGACGTGGCCGGGGCGCAGCGGTCCATCGAGGCGGTGTACGCGCGGGTGCTGCGGGATCGGCCGTCTCCGGAAGGGAACCGAGTACATCCGTGAACACCGTGCCACCCGAGACGGAGCTGGCCTTCCGTCCGTTCGCCGAGGCGGACGTCCCGGCCGTCCTGGAGCTGCTGACCGCCTCGCTGGCGGGCGGCCCGACCGGCACCCGCAGTCCCGAGTTCTTCGCGTGGAAGCACCGCCGCAACCCGTTCGGGGCCAGTCCCGGCCTGCTGGCGGTGACGCCGGAGGGCCGGCCGGTGGGCGTCCGGCTGTTCCTGCGCTGGGAGTGGCGGCAGGGCGGGCGGGCGGTCCGCGCGGTGCGGCCGGTGGACACCGCCACCCACCCGGACTTCCAGGGCCGCGGGATCTTCCGCCGGCTCACCCTGGACCTGCTGGAACAGGTGGCCGGGGACGCCGAGTTGGTGTTCAACACGCCGAACGGCAACAGCCTGCCGGGCTATCTGAAGATGGGCTGGCGGGAGGTGGGCCGGGTGCCGATCGCGCTGCGGGTGGCCCGGCCGGCCGCGTTCGCGCTCGGCGCCCGGGCGGCGCTGGCCCGCCGGTCCGGCCGGCGGCGTCCGCTGCACTGTGAACTCCCGCTCGCGGCCGGGTTCTTCGGCGAGGGCAACGGTCTGGCCGAGCTGCTGAAGGAGCGGGCCGCGGCGGACGAGGGCGAGGCGCGGATGGCCGTGCACCGCACCGAGGGGTTCCTGCGCTGGCGGTACGGGGACGCCCCGGGCCTGGACTACCGGGTGCTGACCTGCGAGCGCGGTGGCGAGCTGGCCGGGGTGGCGTTCGGCCGTCCGCGGCGGCGCGGTCCGCTGACCGAGTTCACCCTGGCCGAGGTGCTGGTGCGGCCGGGCGACCGGCGGGCGGCGGCGAGCCTGCTGCGGCAGGCGGCGTTCGCGGGCTGCGACCACGTGGCCACCCATCTGGCGCCGGGGACGGAGGCGGCCGCGGCGGGTCTGCGCGGCGGCTACCTGACCGCCCCGCGCACCGGGATGAGCCTCGCCGCCCGGACGCCGGCCGGCCCGCTGCCGGCCGACCGTACCCTGGCCGCCTGGCGGTTCAGCCTGGGCGACCTGGAGGTCTTCTGATGCTCCGGCTCGCGGGCGCGGCGCGGCTGCCCGACCTGCGCCGGCGGATCGCCTGGTCCTCCGTGGTGGCGGGCGGCCTGGTGACCGGGTACGTCACGCTGTTCGTGGTGGCGATGGTGCACACCACGTACGACACCTGGGGTGCGCTGCTGGTGGCGCCGGCGCTGATGGCGATCGGCACGCCGATCCTGGCCCGGGTGGCGGCGGCCAACCCGGAGCCGAACGTCTTCAAGCTGCTGGTGCTGGCGATGGGCCTGAAGCTGTTCTGCGCCTTCCCCCGGTACCTGATGGCCTTCGTGCTCTACGGCGGCGCGGCGGACGCCAAGATGTACCACCAGCGGGGCACCGAGCTCTCCCGCTACCTGGACCAGGTCGGCCTGTTCTCCGGTGACTTCCACTACGACCTGGGCATGAAGGTGGCCGGCACCGGATTCGTCATCATCGTCACGGGCGTGGTGTACGCGATCACCGGGCCGACCCTGGTGGGCGGGTTCCTGGTCTTCTCCTGGCTGGGGTTCTGGGGCCTGCTGCTGTTCTGGCGGGCGCTGCAGATCGCCTTCCCGGAGGCGGACGCCCGCCGGTACGCCAAGCTGGTGTTCTTCCTGCCCTCGCTGCTGTTCTGGCCGTCCAGCATCGGCAAGGACGCCTGGATGATGTTCTGCCTGGGCCTGACCACGTACGGGGTGGCCCGGCTGCTGGACCGCCGGTTCGGCGCGCTGGTGTGCATCGCGGTGGGCTCGCTGGGCACGGCGATGGTCCGCCCGCACGTCACCGTGCTCACCGGCGCCGGCCTGACCGTGGCGTACGTGCTGCGCAAGCGGCCGCAGCAGGTCAGCGCGCTGGGGCCGCTGCGGACCATCCTGACGGTGGCGGTGCTGGGCGCGATGGTGATGCTGATGCTGCAGCAGGTCTCCACGTTCTTCGGCACCAGCGGCACCGGCGGGGACGCGGTGAACCAGGTGCTCTCGGAGACCTCGCGGCGGACCTCCCAGGGCTCCTCGGTGATCAACGCGCCGCCTGCGGACGACACCGGGCCCGCGGTCAGCATGAACCCGGCCCGGCTGCCGATGGCCGTGGTGAGCGTGCTGTTCCGGCCGTTCCCGTTCGAGGCGTCCAACATCCAGAACCTGATCCAGTCGGTGGAGTGCTTCGTCCTGCTGGTGCTCTACATCCGCGACTGGCCGCGGCTGCGGCAGCTGCCCCGGCTGTTCCTGAAACGCTCGTACATCGCCTTCTGCGTGGTCTACACGCTGCTGTTCTGCTGGGCGTTCTCCAGCATCAACAACATGGGCATCCTGTCCCGCGAGCGGGTGCAGGTGATGCCGCTGGCGCTGGTGCTGCTGGCCGTGCCGCGGCCGGAGGGGTCGGCGCCGGCGCCCCGGCGCCGCTCCCGGCCGCCGCTGTGGCGGGTGCAGCCGGGCCAGTGGCGCGAGCGTGCGGCCTCGGCCCCGCCCCATGAACTCCCGGTCCGCGTGGGCGGTCCGGACTCACCACCTCGACCCTGGGGGGATCCCCGATGACGACCACTGACCTGGGCCTGCCCGCCGCGCTCGGCGGCGAGCCCGCCTTCCCCGACGGCCTCCCGCTCACCCGGGTGCGGGTGCCGGACCGCGAGGGCCTGCTGGAGCGGCTCGGCGCGGTGCTGGACAGCGGCATGCTGACCAACGGTCCCACCGTCCGGGAGCTGGAGGAGCGGGCGGCCGAACTGCTGGACGTGCCGCACGTGGTGGCGGTCTCCAACTGCACGGCCGGGCTGATGCTGGTGCTGCAGGCCGCCGGGGTCGGGGGGAACCGTCCGGTGGTGATGCCCGGGTTCACCTTCTCGGCCACCGCGCACGCCGCGCACTGGGCCGGGGGCACCCCGGTGTTCGCCGAGGCGCGGGAGCAGGACATCACCCTCGACCCGACGGACGCCGAGGCCCGGCTCAAGGCCGCCGACCGGCCGGCCGCGTTGATGGCCACCCACGTCTACGGCACCCCCTGCCAGGTGGAGGAGTTGCAGCGGGTCGCCGACGCCGCGGGGGTGCCGCTGGTGTACGACGCGGCGCACGGCCTGGGCAGCTCCCGCCGGGGCGTGCCGGTGGGCAACTTCGGCCTGGCCGAGGTGTTCTCGATGAGCCCGACCAAGGTGGCGGTGGCCGGCGAGGGCGGCCTGGTGGCCACCCGGGACGGCGCGCTGGCGGCCACCCTGCGCACCGCCCGGGACTACGGCAACCCCGGCGACTACGACACCCTCTTCCCGGGCCTGAACGCCCGGATGAGCGAGCTGCACGCCGCGGTCGGCCTGACCTGGCTGGCCGGGCTGCCCGAGCGGGTGGCCCACCGCGGGGCCCTGGTGGCCGAGTTCGCCGCGGTCACGGCCGGGCTGCCGGGCCTGCGCCCGGCCCTGCCGGAGGCGGGGGACGTGTCCACCTTCAAGGACCTCACCCTGATCGTGGACCCGGAGCTCTTCGGGCTGTCCGCCGAGGCGCTCGGCCGGGCGCTCAAGGCCGAGGGCGTGGACACCCGGCGCTACTTCCACCCGCCGGTGCAGCGCCAGCGGGCGTACGCGCACCTCGGGCAGGCCGAGGACCTGCCGCTGACCGACCGGCTGGCGGGCTCGGTGCTGACCGTCCCGCTCTGGTCGCACATGGAGGCCCCGGCGGTGCGCCGGGTGGCCGAGGCCGTGGTGCGGATCCAGGGCGCGGCCGACCGGGTCGCCGCCCTGCCGGAGTACGCCGGCTGAATCCGGGGACGGCTCCGGGCCGGGCCGCGGCCCGGGGCCGTCCGGCCCTGCGCGCGGCCCTCGCACACCGGTGCCAGGGTCAGGCGATTCAAGTGAACAGCTTCGTGCTGATCGCGGCGGTGGTCCACTTCGCCGTGGTGGTCCCGGTCGGGCGGCTCCAGGACCGGTTCCAACCGGTCAAGACCGTCCCGGTGAAGAAGGCGGACTGCCCGGAGTGCCTGAGCTGCGTCCCGGCCGCGGCCACCCGCTGCGCCCACTGCACCACCGAGCCGGCGGGCCGTCCCGGCTTCCCGGCGCAGGCCCTGCAGACCCGCTGATCACG
This sequence comes from Kitasatospora sp. HUAS MG31, assembly GCF_040571325.1. Taxonomy (GTDB): domain Bacteria; phylum Actinomycetota; class Actinomycetes; order Streptomycetales; family Streptomycetaceae; genus Kitasatospora; species Kitasatospora camelliae. Next base: position 1,636,716 of record NZ_CP159872.1, read on the forward strand.
CCCCGGACGGGCCCGACGGGTCCGCGCCACCCCCGCCGGGCCCGGTCTACACCTCCGACCGGGCCTTTCGGCGTCCCGCGGCCCTCACGAATCGGCCGAAACTCGCCGTCGATATGTCCGATCCTCCACCTTTCATACCGTTTGATCGCGCGAAGAGTGTGTAAACAGTTGAACTACCCCCTCTCCCACTCTCCTCAGCAGGCACATTGTGGGCTTACGGTATGCCCCATGACCTCGCCCCGCTCCTACGACGGAGTCGGCTACCCCTCTCCGTCCTTTTCCTCCGGCACGCCGATCTACGACAGGCTCGTCGCAGAGCGCGGCATCCCGCAGATCGCCCCCATCAACGTGCCGGCGGCACTGCCCCCGGCCTCCTCCTACGGTTCGGGCTACGGCTCGGGTTACGGCAGCGGCTACGACTCCCCCGTCGGCGCCAACCTGCCCGCGCTCCCCCCGGCGCGCCTGGCCCTCGGCCCGGGTCCGAGCAGCACCCCGGCCACCGGCTACGCCCAGCCCTCCCCGGCCGGGTACGCCACCGCCCCGCAGCTGCCCGCCGCCGGCTACGGCGCCGTCGGGCAGCCGCAGGTTCCCGGCCAGCGCCCGGTCGGCCCGGCCGCCGGCTTCCAGCCGCAGCCCGGCTTCCCCCAGCCGGGCACCGGCCAGAGCTACGGCGGGCAGAACAGCTTCGCCTCGGCCCCGCAGAGCTTCTCCCCGCCGAGCTTCGGCGGGCAGGGCTTCGGCGCCCAGGGGTTCGCGACCCAGGCGCCGCAGCAGGGCTTCGCCGACCAGAGCCTCGGCGGCAACCAGCTGCGCCCGGCCGCGCCGGTCGCCCCGGTCCGCCCGATGCAGCAGCAGTACACCCCGCAGTTCCCGCAGTACCCGCAGGCCGGCTGACGGACCGCGCCCGCCCGCCCCAGGGCGTGCCGGGAGCCCGAGGTCAGGGTCACCAGGGTCGGGGTCCGTGCCGCAGGCCGGCACGGACCCCGACCCGCTCCAGGGCCGTCCGCACCGCCGTCGCCGGCGGCGCGGGCGGCCCTGCGCCTTCCCGGCCCCGCCTCCCCGCCCCACCGGTCGGTACACCCCCGACCCGTCGCGCGCCGGGCTGGCAGGATGGGCCCATGGCGACACTGACCGGACTTCACCTGTACCCCGTCAAGTCCACCTACCGGATGAGCCCGACGAGCGCCCGGGTCGAGCCCTGGGGCCTGGAGGGCGACCGCCGCTGGATGCTGGTCGACCCCCGCGGCCGGGCCCTGACCCAGCGTGAGATACCCGCCCTCGGCCAGTACCGCGCGGTACCCCGCCCGGACGGCACCCTCGACCTCACCGCCCCCGACGGCGCCCGGATCGCGATCCCGGCCCCCTCCACCGCGGCCGGCGACCCGGAACTGCTGGTGGAGATCTGGGGCACCGAGGTGTCCGCCGCCGAGGCGGCGAAGGAGGCCCGGGACTTCCTCGCCGAACGGCTCGGCGACGTCCGGCTGGTCCACCTCGACCGCCCGGGGAGCAGCCGCCCGGTCGACCCGCGGTACGCCGTCCCCGGCGACACCGTCAGCCTCGCCGACGGCTACCCGCTGCTGCTCGCCAGCACCTCCTCGCTCGCCGACCTCAACGCCCGGATCGCCGCCGACCACCCCGACGACCCGCGGAAGGCCGCGCCGGCACCGATCGAGCGGTTCCGCCCCAACCTGGTGGTCGACGGCACCGAGCCGTGGGCCGAGGACGGCTGGCGGCGGGTCCGGATCGGCGAGGTGGTCTTCCGGGTCACCAAGATGTGCGGCCGCTGCGTGGTCACCACCATCGACCAGGAGGCCGGCGAACGCCGCGGCCCGGAGCCGCTGCGCGCCCTCGGCCGGCACCGCAAGTTCGGCGACAAGCTGGCCTTCGGCACCAACCTGGTGCCCGAGCGGCCGGCCGGCTCGGGGCGGGTGCTCGGCACGCTCCGCCTCGGCGACGAGGTCACCGTGCTGGAGGAGGGCCCCCGGCCGACCCCCGAACTCCGGGCCTGAGCAACAGAGAACCTGCTCGCTCGTTGATGTCCGGGAGCGACCGGGGCGACCGGGCGGAGCACGCTACGGTGGGGCGAGCAGCACGGCACCGGACGAAGGTGGGGACGACAGACCGTCATGGGTGAGCACAGGGTCCGGGTCACGCAGGACAGCGCCTCCCGCTGGCGGCGCCGCAACGGGGAGTACGAGACGCTCCACGAGGCCCTGGCGGCCGCCGAGCCCGGCGACACCCTCACCCTGCGCCCCGGCACCTTCCGCGAGCCCGTCCTGCTCGACAAGGCGGTGACCCTGGTGCCCGCCGACGGGCCCGGCACGGTCCGGCTCGACCCGCCGGCCGGCACCGCGCTGACCGTCACCGCCGCCGCCACCGTCCACGGCCTGGTGGTGGAGGGCTCCGACACCGCCGTCCCGGCCGTCCTGCTCACCGGGCCCGGCACCACGGCCGAGCTGGCCGACTGCCGGGTGCAGACCCGCGCGGCGGTCGGCGTCGAGGTCACCGGCGGCGCCCGGGCCGTGCTGCGCGGCTGCACCGTGGGCAACCCGGCCGGCCTGGGCCTGCGGGTCCGCGGCGAGGCCGAGGCCCGGCTGCGCGACTGCGAGCTCACCGCCGCCGGGCAGGCCGGCCTCGCCGTCCTCGGCGGGGCCACCGCCCACCTGGAGGACTGCCGGCTGCACCACGCCTCCGGCGCCGGGCTGCTGCTCGCCGACCAGGGCTCCACCGCCGAGCTGACCGGCTGCGAGCTGTACGAGATCAAGGGCACCGGGGTGCAGGCCGAGGCGCGGGCGGTCGGCCGGCTCACCGACTGCACCGTCCACCGGGTCACCGGCAACGGGCTCACCCTGGACACCGAGGCCGAACTGACGCTCACCGGCTGCCGGGTCCACGACCTCCCGGAGAACGCCGCCGACCTGCGCGGGCGCTCCCGCCTGGTGCTCCGCGACAGCACCCTGCACGACTTCGGGCGCGGCGCACTCTCGGTCTGGGACAACGGCACCGAGGTCACCGCCACCGCCAGCCGGATCCACTCCGCCACCGGCGAGTACCCGGCCGCCTGGGTCAGCGACGGCGCCCGGCTCGCCCTGACCGACTGCGCGCTGCACGACCTCCCGGACGCGCTGTTCGTCCTCGACCACGGTTCGGCCGTCACCGCCGAGGACTGCTCCTTCGCCGACATCCGCAGCTCCGCGGTGTCGGTCAGCGGCGGGGCCACCGCCGACCTGACGGACTGCCGGATCCAGCAGACCGGCACCGGCCTGTGGTTCCGCGACCACGGCAGCGGCGGGGTGCTGACCCGCTGTGAGATCTCCGACGTCTCCACCGGGGTGATCGTCACCAAGGGCGCCGACCCGGTGCTCCGCGAGTGCGCGGTGCGCGGCAGCAGCGACGCCGGGGTGTACGTCTCCGCGCAGGGCCGCGGCACCTTCGAGGACGTCCGGGTGTCGCACGGCCGGGGCTTCGGCTTCCATGTGATCGACGGCTGCCGGAGCCTGCTGCTGCGCTGCCGGGCGGAGCAGATGGGCCGGGCCGGCTTCGAGTTCCCGGAGCCGGGACCGGTGACCGAGGGCTGTGCCTCCGACGACGTGGCCCCGCCGCCGCCCCTGCCCGCGCCCTTCCCCGGCGCCCTGGCGGGCCCGGTCCCGCCGAACGGGCTCGTCCCGCCGTCCGCCCTGGCGCCCCCGGCCGGGTTCGCTCCCCCGCTCGGGCCGGTGCCGCCGGGCGGCGGGGTCCTGCCGGAGCCGCGGACCGGCCTGCTGACCGTCCCGGCCCGGCTGCCCGCGGTGCCGCGCGGGGTGCCGGCCCTGCCGGTCGGCGGCGGGCCGATCGCGCCGCTGCCGGACTGCCGCCCGGCCGAGGAGGCGCTGGCCGAGCTGGACGCCCTGGTGGGCCTGGCCATGGTCAAGCGGGAGGTGCGCACCCTGATCGACCTGATCTCGGTCGGCCGGCGCCGCCAGCGGGCCGGGCTGAAGGCCCCCTCGCCCCGCCGGCACCTGGTCTTCACCGGCTCCCCGGGCACCGGCAAGACCACGGTGGCCCGGCTGTACGGCGAGATCCTGGCCTCGCTCGGGGTGCTCCAGCGCGGGCACCTGGTGGAGGTGGCCCGGGTCGACCTGGTCGGCGAGCACATCGGGTCGACCGCGATCCGGACCGCCGCCGCCTTCGAGCGGGCCAGGGGCGGGGTGCTGTTCATCGACGAGGCGTACGCGCTGGCGCCGGAGGACGGCGGCCGGGACTTCGGCCGGGAGGCGATCGACACCCTGGTGAAGCTGATGGAGGACCACCGGGACGAGGCGGTGGTCATCGTCGCCGGGTACACCGCCGAGATGGAGCGCTTCCTGGCCGCCAACCCGGGCCTGTCCTCCCGCTTCTCACGGACCGTCATCTTCCCGGACTACAGCGCCCCGGAGTTGCTGGAGATCGCCCGGGCGCAGTGCGCCGAGCAGGAGTACGCGCTGACCCCGGACGCGGAGGAGGCGCTGCTGGGCCACTTCGCGGCCCTGGACCGGGGCGCCGGTTTCGGCAACGGGCGGACGGCGCGGCAGGTGTTCGAGACCATGGTGGAGCGGCACGCGATGCGGGTGGCGCAGCTGGCGGACCCGACCACCGAGGACCTGCAGGTGCTCGTCCCCGCGGACCTGCCGGGCTGAGGCGGGCGGGAGGTCCGGCGCCGGGCACCGGGCTCGGTGCCCGCCCGGCCGATCCGGGTGCCCTCCGTCGTGCGAGGATGGCCGTGATCCGAACGGGAGGGTACACGTGGCCGACCTGAGCAACCTGCTGGCCGAGCAGCGGCGGGCGCTGATCCTGGACGAGGTGCGTCGGCGCGGCGGTGTCCGGGTCAACGAGCTGACCCGCCAGTTGAACGTCTCGGACATGACGATCCGGCGCGACCTGGACGCGCTGGCGCGGTCCGGGATGGTGGAGAAGGTCCACGGCGGCGCGGTCTCGGTGGAGGCGACCCGGACCCACGAGCCCGGGTTCGAGGCGAAGTCCTCGCTGGAGCCCTCCGCCAAGGAGGAGATCGCCCGGGCGGCGGCCGAACTGGTCGCGCCCGGCAGCGCGATCGCGCTGTCCGGCGGCACCACCACCTACACCCTGGCCCGGCACCTGGTCGGGGTGGAGGAGCTGACGGTGGTGACCAACTCGGTCCGGGTGGCGGACGTGTTCGAGCAGGCCCGGCGGCAGGGCGAGCCGGCGGCGACCGTGGTGCTGACCGGCGGGGTGCGGACGCCGTCCGACGCGCTGGTCGGGCCGGTGGCGGACCGGGCGATCCGCTCGCTCCACTTCGACCTGCTCTTCCTCGGCACCCACGGCCTCTCCCCGGAGGCCGGGCTGTCCACCCCGAACCTGGCCGAGGCGGAGACCAACCGCAGCTTCATCGCCTCGGCGCGGCGCACCGTGCTGGTGGCCGACCACACCAAGTGGGGGACGGTGGGCCTGTCCAGCTTCGCCGAGCTGTCCGAGGTGGACACCTGGGTGACGGACACCGGCCTGATGCCGGCGGCCGCGGACGAGGCCCGCGAGCACATCCGCGAGCTGCTCCTCGCGGGCTGACCGACCGCGCGCGGGGCGTACGGGGCTGACCGGGCGGCCGCCCTGACGAGGAGTCGGCCGCCCCGACCGGTTCCGCCCGACCGGTTCCGCCCGGCCGGTCCGCCTGGCTGGCCCGCCCGGTCAGCCCGCGCGGCCGGTACGCCGGGCTCAGTCCAGGTGGGCGGCCTGGTCGGCCAGGAAGCGCTCCAGCTGCTCCACGTACGGCGCGATCTCCAGGCCCTGCTCGGCGAGCCAGTCGTCGGAGTAGTACTTGTCCAGGTAGCGGTCGCCGGGGTCGCAGATCAGGGTGACCACGCTGCCCCGCTCGCCGGCGGCCCGCATCTGGGCCACGATCCGCAGCGCGCCCCACAGCCCGGTGCCGGTGGAGGCGCCGGCCCGCTTGCCGAGCGCCCGCTCCAGCACCCGGACGGTGGCGATGGAGGCGGCGTCCGGCACCCTCATCATCCGGTCGACGGCGCCGGGAACGAAGCTGGGCTCCATCCGGGGCCGGCCGATGCCCTCGATGCGGCTGCCGCTGGCGCAGACGGCGTCCGGGTCGTCCTTCACCCAGCCGTCGAAGAAGCAGGAGTTCTCGGGGTCGGCGACGCAGATCCGGGTGTCGTACTGCATGTAGTGCACGTAGCGGGCGATGGTCGCCGAGGTGCCGCCGGTGCCGGCCGTAGCGACGATCCACGCCGGCTCCGGGTGGGGCTCCAGCCGCAGCTGGGCGAAGATCGACTCGGCGATGTTGTTGTTGCCGCGCCAGTCGGTGGCCCGCTCGGCGTAGGTGAACTGGTCCATGTAGTGCCCGCCGGTCTCGGCGGCCAGCCGGGCGGAGACCTCGTACACCTCGCCCGGGTTGTCCACCAGGTGGCAGGTGCCGCCCTGGAACTCGATCAGCTCGATCTTGGCCCGGCTGGTGGACCGGGCCATCACCGCGATGAACGGGACCCCGATCAGCTGGGCGAAGTACGCCTCGGACACGGCGGTCGAACCGCTGGACGCCTCGATCACCGGCCGCCCGGGACGGATCCAGCCGTTGCAGAGCCCGTACAGGAACAGCGAGCGGGCCAGCCGGTGCTTGAGGCTGCCGGTGGGGTGGGTCGACTCGTCCTTGAGGTACAGGTCGATGCCCCACTCGGCAGGGAGCGGGAAGCGCAGCAGGTGGGTGTCGGCGGAGCGGTTGGCATCCGCCTGGACGCGGCGGACCGCCTCCTTCAGCCAGGCGCGGTACTCGGCGTCGGATCGGTCCACGTCCGTCGTCTGGATGGCCATCACTGCTCTCCTCGTCACACCCGACTGCTCCTACCGAGTGTAACAAACGACTACGATAAGTAACCTTATCGGAACCCCAAGCTCCCACTTATCGCGAGCCCCCACCCATGTCTGCTGCTACCCGTCCAGGGAGATGGCGTTCTTCGCCCGCTCCACCGACTCCTCCGAGGCCGGACCGCCCGGGTTCTCGGTGGCCAGGGCCTGGTTGAGCTCCACGAAGGGCCGCATCCGCTCCTCGTACCGCGCGAACGCCACCGGATGGTCGGCCCGGCCGAGCTCCTGGGCCAGCACGTACGCCCCGACCAGCGCCAGGCTGGTGCCCTGCCCGGACAGCGGCGAGGCGCAGTACCCGGCGTCGCCGAGCAGCACGGTGCGGCCGCGCGACCAGCCGTCCATCCGGATCCGGGCCATCAGGTCGCAGTAGAAGTCCGGCGCCTTCGCCATCTCCGCGAGCAGCCGGGGCGTCTCCCAGCCCAGGCCGGCCATCGCCTCGGCGGCCAGTTCCTTCTGGCGTGCGACGTTCCGGTGGCCCGGATCCCGGGGGCTGCCGGGCCAGCCGAGGGTGACGCGCAGCTCGGTGTTGCCGCGGACGGGGTAGATGCCGTACCCGGCGTCGCCGTCCCGCAGCCAGACCTGCCAGTCCTCCAGGCCGAGGAAGTTCTCCGCGCTGTAGACGGCGAGCCGGATGCCCAGCGGGTCGAGGTACTCGCCCTCGGGGCCGAAGGCGAGGTCGCGGACCCGGGAGTGCAGCCCGTCGGCCCCCACGACCAGGTCGAACTCCCGGGCGGCGGCGCGCTCGAAGGTGACCTTCACCCCGTCCTCGTACGGCGCCAGGCCGGTCACCGAGTCGCCGAAGAGGTACTGGACGCGCTCCCCCACGTGGGCGTGGAGGATCCGGGTGAGGTCCTCGCGGAGCACCTCCACGTCCTCGCCGTCGAGCCGGCCGGCGCTGAAGGTGGACTCGGTGGTGCGCATCAGCTCGTTGCCCTGCCCGTCGAGCACGGACATCCCCCGCGCCCGGGTGCGCAGGTCGGCGACCTCCGCGAGCACCCCCATCCGCTCGGCCACCTCCAGGGCGACCCCGCGGATGTCCACCGCCTGGCCCCCGGCCCGCAGCCCCGGCGCCCGCTCGACCACGGTGACGGCCCAGCCGCCCCGGTCCAGCCAGGACGCCAGCGCCAGCCCGGCCACGCCGGCACCCGAGACCAGCACGCTCCCACCCATGACGGTTCCCCCGATTCGTACGGTGTACGCGCCGCGGTGTGCGGCGCCCGAGACCTGAACGTACACCGTACGCACAGCCCCCGCAACAGCCCTGCCCGCCCGGTACAGCCCACCGACCCGCGCGCCGACCTGCTAGCCTCTGTACTAGTACAGGAGAGTGGGAGGGACACCGTGGCCGAGCACACCGAACCGCCGTACCTGCGGATCGCCGCCGAGATCAGGCAGCGCATCCTCGGGGGTGCGCTGAAGCCGGGCGACCCGGTGCCCTCGACCCGGCAGATCGCCAGGGAGTGGGGGGTGGCCCTCGCCACCGCCACCAAGGTGCTCGCCGCCCTCCGCCAGGAGGGGCTGGTGGAGGCCCGGCCGCGGGTCGGCACCGTGGTCGCCGCCCCGGCGGGACCCGCACCGGTCGCCGCTCCCGGACGGCCCCGGGCGGCTGCCGGCGGATCCGACCACGAGCTCACCCGGGAGCGGATCGTCCGGGCCGCCGTCGAGATCGCCGACGCGGAGGGCATCGCCGCCGTCTCCATGCGCGGCGTCGCCGCCCGGCTCGGCGTCGCCACCATGTCGCCCTACCGCTACGTCACCGGCAAGGACGACCTCGTCCTGTTGATGGCCGACGCCGTCTACGGCGAACTCGCCTACCCCGCCGACCCGCCGGCCGGCTGGCGGGCCCGCTTCGAACTCGGCGCCCGCACCCTCTGGGCCCTGCACCGCCGCCACCCCTGGCTGGCCCAGATCAGCTCACTCACCCGGCCGCTGCCGCTCCCCAACCTGCTCACCCACGCCGAGTGGGCCCTCAGCGCCCTGGACGGGTACGGGCTGCCGGCCGCGACCATGCTCGACATCCACGTCCTGCTCTACAGCTACGTGCACGGGATCGCCGTCCATCTCGAACGCGAGGCCCAGGCCGAGGCGGCCACCGGCCTCTCCGAGGAGCAGTGGTCCGAGGCCCAGACCCCCGCCCTCACCGCCATCGCCGCCTCCGGCGGCTACCCCGTCTTCGCCCGCGTCATCGCCGCCCTCCCCGACGGCTACGACCTCCACCTCGACCATCTCTTCGCGTTCGGCCTCACCCCCCTGCTCGACGGCCTCACCCCCCTCGTCGAACAGGCCACGACCGGACGGCGGCCGGGCGCGCCCGAGGGCACCTCCCGGCCGCCCCACGGCTGACCGGCGACCGGGACGCTCCCGGCTCAGTCCGGGATGCGCACCGCGCGACCGGTCACCCGCACCCGGTCGTCCCCCGCCCGCAGCTCCACCAGCAGCAGCCCCGGCCGCCCCAGATCCTGCCCCTGGTGGAGCGTGAGGACGCCCTCCGCGACCCCGGTCAGCTCTCGCAGGTACGCCCCGAACGCGGCCGCCGCCGCCCCGGTCGCCGGATCCTCCACCACCCCGCCCACCGGGAAGGGGTCACGGACGTGGAAGACCTCCGCCGACTCCCGGTACACCAACTGCAGGGTCGTCAGGTCCAGCCGGGTCATCAGCCGGGCGAGCCGCTCGAAGTCGTAGTCGAGGTCGGCGAGCCGCCGCCGCGTCCGGGCCGCGAGCACCAGGTGGCGCGCCCCGGCGAAGGCGATCCGCGGCGGGAGGTCGGGGTCGAGCTCCTCCGGGCTCCAGGCCAGGGCGGCCAGCGCCTCGGTCAGGTCGGCCCCGGCCACCGCCTCGACGGCGGGGCTCACGCTGGTCAGCGTCGCCGCCAGGGCGCCGCCGCCGTCCGCCACCACCTCCACGGGCACCGCGCCGACGGGGGTCTCGAACAGCAGCTGCCCGGGACCGATCCGCCCGGCCAGCGCCACCGCCGAGGCCACCGTGGCGTGCCCGCAGAACGGCACCTCCGCCTTCGGGCTGAAGTACCGCACGGCGTAGGTCCGTTCCCGCCCGGCGACCGGGATCAGGAAGGCGGTCTCGGAGTAGCCGAGCTCGGCGGCTACGGCGAGCTGCTCGGCCTCTCCCATCCCGGTGGCGTCCGGCACCACGCCGGCGGGATTGCCGCCGGCGGGGTCGGTGGTGAAGGCGGAGTACCGGAGGATCTCGGGCGCGGCGGCCGGCGACAAGGAGGTCATGCCGGGCCAACACCGCCCGCTCGCCCGTGATTCCCCGTGAGCACCACCGGTCCGGGGAACCCGCTCCCGTCCCGTTCACCCCGGGTTGCCGGGTGTTAACACCGGCCCCGGTACCGGCCACCAGCCCGAGATCCGGATGCAAACCGCCCGTCACGACGGCCCGCCATGCTGGGTGTCCGAAGGACGAAAGCCCCACCCCGAGGAGGCTCCCCGTGAGCGACTTCCCCGCCCTGGCCGCCGTGTTGGTCGACCTGTACGCCGGCGGCGACGACGGCTCCGGGCCGCCGGCCCGGGTGTCGGACCACGAGGCCGACCGGCTCGCCGGCCACGCCCGTCCGCAGCGGCGGACCGACGGCCCCGCGCCCCGGCTGCGCCTGCTCCGCCGCCGGTCCGCCGCCCGGTCCGCCCACCCCGCGTAGACCGCTTAACCGGGTAGCCGGGTCCGCCCGACGCGGTCTACTCCTCGTAGTACCGGGCCTCCAGGACGTTGCCGTCCGGGTCGCTGAAGTAGAACACCCGCGGCGCGATGCCCCGGGCGCCGTACGAGTCGCGCTGATCGGGCGTCACCCGGTGCCCGCCGGCCTCCAGCCGTCCCCGCAGCGCCTCGAACTCCTCCTCGGCCATGGCCAGGCAGACGTGGTTGACCAGGTGGCCGGCCGTTCCCGCGGCACCCGGGACGGCGTTGAGGGTGGGCGCGACGGAGAGCGGGGTCAGGTCGATCACCGTGCCCGGGCCGACGCGCATGCTGACGAAGGGCGCCTCACCGACGGTGAACTCCGTGAGGCGCAGCGGCTCCAGGCCGAGGACTTCCCGGTAGAACCGCGCCGACCGCACCGGGTCCGCGACCCACAGCACCACGTGGTCCAGCTCGTACGCCGTCATCCGCTCCGCTCCTGCCCTCGCCCGTCCCGTCTCGCCCCGGCCCGTCTCGCCCCGGCCCGCCCGGCCAGTGTCCCAGCCTCCGGCCGTCCTGGTACAGGAACCACCGCCGCCCGTTCACCGCGTCTCGGCGGACGCCTGCGGGTCGTTGAGGTACGGCTCCCAGGCGAGTTCCGCCGCGCCCACCAGTCCGGCGTGCGTGACCTGGGCGGGCACGATCGGGACGCGTCCGCTGCGCCCCCACAGGCAGCGGTCGGCGACCACGGCGGCGAGCCGTTCGGGGGCGGCGGCGAGCAGGTCGAGGTGCAGGCCGCTGAGCACGATCCGGTCGGGGTTGAGGATGTTGACCAGGCCGGCGAGGCCGAGGCCGAGCCGGTCGACCACGTGGTCCACCGCCCGCCGGACGGCCGGGTCCGGGTCGGCGGCCAGCGCCCGGGCCTGGCCGAACACCGACCGGTCGGGGTCGGGGGTGCGCCCGGCGGCGACGAACAGCGCCTCGGGGTCGGTCTCGGCGTTGAGGCAGCCGCGGTTGCCGCAGGCGCAGGGGCGGCCCTGCGGATCGACCGTCAGGTGGCCGACCTCCAGGGCGAGTCCGGCGCTGCCGGTGTGCAGCCGCCCGTCGATGACCAGGGCGCCGCCGACGCCGCGGTGGCCCGAGGTGACCAGCAGCAGGTGGCGGGCGCCGCGTCCGGCGCCGTGGCGGTGCTCGGCGAGGGCGGCCAGGTTGGCGTCGTTGGCGACGGCGCTGGGCAGGGGGGTGGTGGCGCGCGGTCCGGGGTCGGCCTTGCGGACCTCCTCGGCGAACAGGTCGGCCACCGGGGTGCCGCTGGGCCAGGCGAAGTGCAGGGCGGCGAGCGCCGTGCCGTCGGGTTCGGTGACCGGGTTGGGTAGGGCGAGCCCGATGCCCAGGCAGCGCCGCTGGGTGGCACGGGCCAGTTCCGCGCCGGCCTCGGCGGCGGCCCGCAGCAGCCGGACCGGGTCGGTGGCGGAGGGCAGCGGGAGGTGCCGGGCCTCGACCAGGTGTCCGCCGAGTCCGGCCAGCGCGACGCTGACGCCGTCGGCGTGGATCTGGGCGGCGATCACCACCGGGCCGGCGGGGGCGACGGCCAGCCGGTGCGAGGGGCGGCCGCGGCCGCCGCCGGCGGGGCTGGAGTCGACGGTGATCAGGCCGAGGGCCTCCAGTTCGCCGGTGACGGCGCCGGCGGTGGCCCGGGTGACGTCCAGGGCGCCGGTGAGCGCGGAGCGGGTGGGTGCCTGCCCGGTGTGGATCAGCCGGAGGGCCGGGCCGAGCAGGGTGCGGCCGCGGTCGGGAGCGGGGCGGCGCGACGGCTCGGCTCCGCTGAACGGGCTTGAAGATGTGTGTGCCACTCCCCTATTCTGACTTTGTGCCGCTACTGAACAAAACCGCCGCCCGTTCCGACACCACCGAGAACCACCCGACCGGCCCAACCGGCCCCTCGCCGGCCTCGGCCTGGTCCGCGGCCCGGCTCGCCCTGACCGCCTTCTTCGCCGTCGACGGCTTCCTGTTCGCCGCCTGGGTCGTCCGCATCCCCGACGTCCGCGCCCAGGTCAGCGCCTCACACAGCGCCCTCGGGCTGGCCCTGCTGTGCATCTCGGCCGGCGCCGTGGCCACCATGGCGCTGGTCGGCCGGCTGTGCGTCCGGTACGGCTCCCGTCCGGTGACGATCGCCGCGCTGACCCTGCTCAGCCTGGCCGTGCCGCTGCCCGCGCACACCCACTCGGTGCCGGCGCTGGGCGCCGTGCTGCTGCTGTTCGGGGCCGGGTACGGCGCGGCCAACGTCGCCATGAACAGCGCGGCGGTGGACCTGGTCGCCCAGCTCGGCCGGCCGGTGATGCCCAGCTTCCACGCCGGCTACAGCCTGGGCGGACTGCTCGGCGCCGGCGTGGGCGGACTGCTCGCCGGATCGCTCAGCGCCGCCTGGGCGCTGGCCCTCGGCGGGCTGCTCGGGCTGCTGGTCACGGCCGTCGCCGGCGCGGTCCTGCTGCGCGGTCCGGCGGCCCCGGCGGTCCGCCCCGCCCCGGCGCGCGGCGGCACCGCGGCGCCGCGGCGCGCCGGCCTGCTGGTCGTCCTGCTCGGCCTCACCGCGCTCTGCACGGCGTACGGCGAGGGCGCGCTGGCCGACTGGGCGACCCTGCACCTGACCGACGACGTGCACGCGACCGCCGGCCTCGCGGCGGCCGGGTACGCGGCCTTCGCCTTCGCCATGACGGCCGGACGGATCGGCGGCACCTGGCTGTCCGTCCGGCTGGGGCAGACCCGGGTGATGCTGCTCGGCGGGCTGACCGCCTGCGCCGGCATGCTGGTGGCGGCCCTGGCCCCCTCGGTGCCGCCGGCGCTGGGCGGGTTCGTCCTGGTCGGCCTGGGCCTGGCGAACGTCTTCCCGCTGGCGATCGCCCGGGCCGGGGCGGTCGGCGGGCCGCAGGGCGTCGCCACCGCCTCCACCCTCGGGTACGCGGGCATGCTGATCGGCCCGCCGGTGATCGGTTTCCTCGCGGACGCCACCAGCCTCCCGGTCGCCCTCACCACCGTGGCGGCGGCCGCGGCGCTGGCCGGTCTGATCGCCCTCGCCGTCCGCCCGTCCGGCCCCCGCGACCCGGCGGCCGGCTGACACCGGTCGGCCCGGACCCCCGAACGCCGCGCGGCCCCGTGGATCACCGGGATCCACGGGGCCGCGCGGCGTCCACCGGCGGTCGTCGCCGGGACCTGCGTCACTCGGACCCGTGGTGCGGCCGCGGGTCCGTGGCAGGATCCGGTCCGTGGATTCCGGACGAGTGGAGACGGAGGACCGGATGGCGGTCGAGGTGCTGCGGGCGGCGGAGCGGCCGGCCACGCCGTGGCTGAACGGCGGCGGGGTGACCCGGGAGGTGGCGGGGTTCCCGGCGGGTGCGGGGCTGACCGAGTTCCTGTGGCGGGTCAGCCTGGCGGACGTCGGGCAGGGCGGCCCGTTCTCCCGGTTCGAGGGGGTGGACCGGGTGATCACCGTGGTCGAGGGCGCCGGGATGGCGCTCACCGTCGCCGGGCGGGAGCACCGACTGGCCGAGCCGTACCGCCCGTTCGCCTTCCCCGGGGACGCCGACACCGGCTGCGAGCTGCTCGCCGGTCCGGTGGTGGACTTCAATGTGATGACCCGTCGGGGCCGGGCCGAGGCCGTGGTGGAGATCGCCGGGCAGGGCCGGGCGGTCGCCGTACCGGAGGGTGCCGTGCTGCTGGCGGTGTGCCTCGCCGGCACCGCCTCGCTGGTCGGCGCCGGGGTGCGGCTGGACCGGTTCGACGCGGCGCTGCTGCGCGCCGGCGAGGAGGACCGGCTGGAAGTCGAGGGCGTCACGGCCCTGGTGACGATCCGGCACTGAACCGCGGCCCGCAGGCGGCCCGCACCCGACCCCGGCGACCGGTCGGGCACACCTGCGGGCCCGTCCAAACCTCTCGACGGAAATCCGTCCGAAACTCGTCAGTATTTTCTGTTATCCGTGGCGTGACCAGCGCTCTCCTCCTGTGTCGGCAAGCAGTACCGACCCCACGACTGCCGACGAGGAGAGACATGGCACGCAGGAAAGCGGCGACGACACACAAGCGCCGGAACCACCGCAGGCTGATGATCACCGTCACCTCAGTGACCGCCGCGCTCATCGCCAGCGCCGTGGGAGTCGGCTATGTGACGGACGCCCGGCAGCCCGACCACGCGGCCGCGGTGGCGGAGGTCTCCGAACTGGGCACCGCCATGGACGGTGTCGCCCCCTCCCCGGCGTCCGGGCCCCAGCACAAGGAGGCCCCGGCGCCGATCAAGGAGATACCCAAGAACGACCCCCCGCGCGGCCTGATCTACAACGGTCTGACGCCCGCCGGGAGCGACGACCGCTGCGTCGGTGTGTACAAGGTGTCGGACGCCGGCCTGTGCACCCACGGCCCGGACGCGCCGCCGAAGGAGGTCGACATCTCCAAGGACACCCCGCCGGTGGCGGCCGCCGCCGAGAAGCCCCCGGCGCTCCAGGGCACCGACGCGGCCGAGCCCGCCGCCGCCGAACTGCTGGCCGGTGCCCCGCCGGTGCTCGACGTGCAGACCGGCACCACCCTCGCCGCGGCCGCCCCGGCCGCCGGCTCGCCGTCCGGTAGCAGCACCCCGGCCGCAGCCGGCGTGGTCTGCGACGGCGACGGCTCCACCGGCAACCGCGTCCAGGTGCTGTACGTGCACGCGCCCGGCAAGGACCGCTTCGCCGAGTACCTGCCCTCCTTCCGCAAGTGGGCGGCCGACAGCGACACCATCTACAACGCGAGCGCCCAGGAGACCGGCGGCGTCCGCCACATCCGGTACGTGACCCAGCCGGACTGCTCGGTCTCGGTGCTGAACGTCGAGGTCCCGGCCAACGCCATCGGCGAGTTCGGCGCGATGAACAACGCGCTGTCCGCCCAGGGCTACAAGCGCAAGGACCGCAAGTACATGGTCTTCGCCGACGCGCAGGTCTACTGCGGCATCGGCACCTTCGCGGGCGACGAGCGCCCCAGCCAGGACAACCTGAGCAACTTCGGCCCCTCGTACGGCCGTACCGACACCGCGTGCTGGGGCGGCTCCACCGCCGCGCACGAACTCGGCCACAACCTCGGCGCGGTGAACAACAGCGCCCCGAACACCAGCCGCGGCGGCCACTGCGTCGACGAGTGGGACATCATGTGCTACTCGGACTCGCCGTACTACCCCAAGATGCGCACGGTGTGCCCGGATCGGGCCAGTGACGATCGTCTGGACTGCAACCACGACGACTACTACAACACCGACCCCAAGCCGGGCAGCTACCTGGCCACCCACTGGAACGTCGCCAACAACCAGTTCCTGATCAAGAACAACGGCGACGGCCCGAACCCCAACCCGAACCCGTCGCCCACGCCGACCCCGACCGCGTCGCCGACCAAGACCACGGGCCCGACCCCGAACCCGAGCCCGACCGGCAGCACCCCCTCCCCCACCGCGGGCCCGACCACCGGCCCTGACGTGACGGTCAGCCAGATCACCACCAACTCGGCCGTGCTGAGCTGGCGCAAGGTCGACTCGGCCGCCGGCTACGAGATCCAGCTCGACGGCCGCCCGCTGGCCACCGTGACCTCCACCGTGGTCCGCTTCGTCCAGCTCCGCCCGGAGACCGAGTACAAGATCGCCATCGCGGTGAAGGACGCCGCCGGCAAGGTCTCCAAGCCCGGCCGCACCGCCTCCTTCCGCACCCTCGCCGCCACCGGCCCGGTCGGCCCGACCAAGCCCGGCACCGCCTACACCATGGTCAACAGCCTCACCGGCCAGGCCGCGGACATGTGGGGCGGCTCCACCGCCGACGGTGGCGTGCTGATCGCGTACCAGAAGACCGGCTACACCAACCAGCAGTGGATGTTCGAGGACGCCGGCAACGGCTACCTGAAGATCAAGTCGGTCAAGTCCGGCAAGTGCCTGCAGATCGGCGGCACCGCCGTCCGCGGCCAGTACGTCGCCCAGCAGACCTGCTCCGGCGCCGACACCCAGCAGTGGAAGGTGGCCGCCAACGGCAGCGGCTACGCGCTGACCGCCAAGGGCTCCTCGCTGGTCCTCGGCACCAGCAAGCGCTGGTACTACGGCGGCTGGCTGCTGGAGCTCCAGCAGCCGAACGACCAGGCCTACCAGAACTGGACCATCCAGCAGGCCTCCTGACCGTAGCGCCGCCCCCGCGGGGGCGGGAGGACCCCACGTCCTCCCGCCCCCGCTCCCCCATTTCCTCAGGAGGCACCACCATGCGGACCCGACCCGCCGCCCTGTTCTCCGCGTCCCTGCTGGCCGCCGGCGCCCTCGCCCTCGGCCCCTCCGGATCCGCCGCCGCCCACGGCGACACCATCCACTTCGAGATCAGCGGCCTCATCGACGGCCACACCAAGTCCGTGGCCACCTGGGAGAACGACCACGACCCGGTGACCGAACCGCTGGCGGCCACGCTCAGCGCGGTCGCCGAGGACGGACGGGCCGTCGGGCCGTGGCGCCTGGTCGCCGTCCCCGGGGAACCCGGTGCCTTCACCACCGGGGAGCAGCTGCCGCCGGGCACCTGGAAGGTCACCGTGGAGTCCGGCTTCCCGGCCCTCGGCCGCGGTACGGCCACCCTCAACGTGACGGCCGTCCCGGGCACCGCCCCCAGCAGCGGCGCCCCCACCGGCGTCCCGCCGGTCGTGGTCGGCCCCACCACCGCCCCCACCACCGCCCCCACCGGGGGACCGACCGCGGGACCCACCGCAGGACCGACCGCGGGACCGACCGCCGGCCGCACCGAGGCCGCGCTCCCCGCCGCCGAGGAGTCCGCGACCAGCGGCGCGGTGATCGCCTGGACCTGCGCCGGCCTCGGCCTCGCCGCGTGCGCGATCATCTTCGCCGCCGTCCGCCTGCGCCGCCGCACCCCCGGCGACCGGTCGGACGGCTGAGGCCCGCACCCCGGAAACGCCACAGGGCGCGGGCACCACGCGCCGCGGAGGCCGCCGACCGGCACCTCCGCGGCACGGGACCCGCGCCCTGTCGCATCCTCCCGCGCGGTTACCGCACCCCGGCCTCCGCCAGCTGCTCCACGGCCTTCCGCACCCGGCCGACCCAGTACTCCGAGTCGGCCTGGTGCCCGGCCACCAACCGCTGTGCCTCGGCCAGGTCGCAGCCCAGCAGCTCCTGGGTCACCACAAGCCGGTCGATCGCCTCCATGTAGCGGTCGGCGAGCTTCTGCTGGACGCCCTCGGCGCCCGCCTCGGCCACGACCGTCCGCAGCTCCTCGACCACCGGCGCCATCCAGCGCACCCGCAGCTCCTGGTCGGTCCGCCCGCCGAAGGTGCCCGCCAGCGCCTGGGCCAGGCGCTCCTCGTACGCCTCGCCCTGCTCGGCCAGGTGCGGGTGGTCCTTGGCGAACTCGTCCCAGTCGGCCTCCAGCCAGGAGATCTGCTGGGGCAGCAGCGGCCGGTACGCCCAGGCCTCGTACGGGCCGACGAACGCCTCGCGCAGCAGGTCGTAGGAGAGCTCGGTGGACCGGGTGAGCAGGAGGGCGTCGTACAGGTCCTTGCCCTGCGGGTGGTTGTCGGTCACCAGCCAGAGGACCTTCCACGCCAGCGAGAGCTCCGGGGTCGCGGTGAGCAGCGTCCCGGTGACCCCGGGCAGCTCGGACCGCTGCGGCTCGGCCGGGAGGTGCTCGGTGAAGACGAAGTCCAGCTGGACGGTGCCGCCGGGCAGGTCCGCCGCGGACCACGGCACCACCAGGCGGCGGCCCGGCACCCGGCTGTAGGTCCAGATCTCGTCCGAGACCGCCCGGTCGGCGTGCAGCCGCACCCCGCCCGAGAGCCGCTCCGCCGCGGCGGCGATCTCCTCCAGCATCCGGTCGGTGCGCGGGTCCTCCAGCTGCCAGTCCTGCGGGCGGACCACGAAGTCCAGGTCACCCGGCTCCCGGGCCTCCTCGCCGTACCAGGCGCGGAGCAGAACGCTGCCGCGCAGCACCAGGTGCTCGGCCCACGGGGTCGCGGCGACGGCGGAGAGCACGGTGTCCAGCGCCTCGCGGCGGGCGGCCAGCCAGCGCTCGGCCACGGCCCCGTCGGCGAAGGCGGGCTCGCTGGGCCGCAGCGCCCGGGCGTAGCCGGCCAGCGCCGGGTCGAACACCGGCTGCTGGGTCACCCCGTCGGCGTCGATCGGGACGATCGCCCGCGGCAGGTCGAGCTCCTCACGGGTCGCCTCGCTGGGGGCCTGCCGGGGCAGCAGCTTGCCCTGCCACGGGCCCCAGTCGAGTGCGTCCCAGGCGTCGGCCGGGCGGCCGGTCTGCTCGGTGGTCATCGTGCGTTCCCTCTCGGTGGTGCGTCGGTCGGCGGTGCACCGCTCGGTGCCTCTGCCGGTGGTGCGCTGCTCGGTGTCGGTCGGGGGCCGCGGTCGGTGTCGCGGATCGCGGCGGCGGTCAGACGGCCAAGCGGTCAGGCGGCCAAGCGGTCGGACGGCCGGCGGTCAGGCGGTCAGGCGGCCGTGGACACCGCGGCGACCTTTGCGACCGCGGCGACCTCGTCGATCCAGCCCGCGTCGAGCGTCTCGTCACTGTCCAGGGCGACGAACTCCCGCTCGGCGGAGGCGACCTGGTGGCCGGCGGCGGTCAGGTCGGCGAGCAGCGCGTCCAGCCGGGCGGCGGCGGTCTCGGAGCCGACCAGGCGGCAGCGCTGGGTCACGAACTGCTCCCGGACGCCGTCGGGGCGGACCCGGCGGGCGTTGCGGGACAGGTGCGCGGCGTGCCGGACGGCCAGCTCGGCCAGCCCGTCGGTGGCGGCGCCCTCCGGAACCAGCAGCTTGACGTGGTGCTCGAAGTACCGGGCGGCCCCGAACCGGGCGGCGTCGGCGTCCGACGCCGGCACGCCCTCGGCCCACGGCACCGACTCGACCTTCGCCCGCAGCACGGTGAACCCGTCCGCCGCCAGCCGCCGTGCCGTCCGCCGCGTCTCGGCGAGGACCTCGGTGTAGGAGCCGGAGGCGCGCAGGGTGAGCATCGGCTGCGAGGCGGCGCTGCCCCGGGCCAGCAGGATGTGGACGAACTTGACGCCGTGCTCCTCCGCCCAGGCGGCGAGCGCGTCGGCGGCCTCCGCCCCGACGGTCAGGTGCACCTCGAAGTCGCCGCGCAGCAGGGCGAGTTCGGCGGCGGGTTCAGTGGCTGGCCCGGTCCGCGGGAGGTCGGTGGCGGAGTGGTCCTGGTGCGGGGTGGTGACGAGCATGCACGCATCCTGGCAGCCCCCACCGACAACCGGCCCGCCGGGCCGACCGGGCCGGAGCGGGGCATCCCCGGGGCCTCGCGGCGGCCGGGGTGGTTCGACGGCGGACGGTGGCGCGGACCGCCGGTGCGGTGCTGCCCGCCCGCCGGCCGTGACGGGCGGTCAGTCCCCCGACGTGTCCGACTGCCCGGGGATCCGCAGGTCCCAGCCGACCAGGGCGCGCAGCTGCTCGGCGGTGACCCCGTCCGGGACGGGGCGCGGGGCCTCGTGGCGGATCGGCGGCTGCCAGCCCTCCTCGGGCGACCAGCTGCGCACCACCTTCGCAGGCGCCCCCGCCACCACCGCGTGGTCCGGAACCTCCCCGGTCACCACCGCGTTGGCGGCGACCACCACGTTCCGGCCGAGCCGGGCGCCGGGCAGGATCACCGCGCCGGTACCGATCCAGGAGCCGGCCCCGATCTCCACCGGGGCGTTGCGCGGCCACTGCTTGCCGATCGGCAGGTCGGTGTCGCGGTACTCGTGGGCCTGGTCGGTGATGTAGACGTTCGGGCCGGTCCACACGTCGTCGCCGAGCACGATCGACTGGTGGCCGACGATGTGGCTGCCGCGGCCGATCACGCAGCCGCCGCCGATCCGGACCAGCGGCTCGGGCCCGAGGTCCAGCCCGGGCAGGAAGCCCGCCGAGATGGTCACCCGCTCACCGATGATCGAGAACGGGCCGATGGTGATCCACTGCTCGTTGAACACCGTGCCCAGCGGGAACGCCAGCCGCGTCCCGTCCCCCAGCTCGCCGAAGCGGTACGGGCCGGGGTTCTGGTTCGAGACCGCCCCGGCCTCCTGCACCCAGCGCCAGCCCCGGTGCACGAGACGGCCCGCGGCGCGGCGGACCCGGGCGCGGGCGGCGGTCAGGGGCGTACGGACGAACGGCATGCGCACACCGTATCGGCCCCGCGCGGTACGGAGATCGCCGAGGGAGCAACATCACACCCGGCGAGCGGGCAGAATCCGGACCGTGAAGATCTCCGAACACCTCGACGCCCTGCGCCGCGACGGCCTCCTCCTCGCCGACGCCGCCGACCGGACCGCCCTGGACGCCCCCGTACCGAGCTGCCCCGAATGGCGGCTGCGCGACCTCGTCCTGCACACCGGACAGGTCCACCGCTGGGCCACCGCGTACGTCGTCGACGGGCACCGGCAGCCGCTGGACGCCGCGGGCCAGAAGGCGGCCTGGGGGCCGGAGCCGGCCGACGCCGAGCTGGTCGGCTGGTTCCGCGAGGGGCACGGGCGGCTGGTCGCCGCGCTGGAGGCGGCACCCGAGGACCTGGACTGCTGGAGCTTCCTGCCCGCCCCCTCGCCGCTCGCCTTCTGGGCCCGGCGCCAGGCCCACGAGACCGCCGTCCACCGCATCGACGCGGAACTCGCCGCCGGCCGACAGCCCACCCCCGTCGACGCGGGGCTGGCCGAGGACGGGATCGACGAGCTGCTGGGCGGGTTCATGGTGCGACCGGGGGCGCGGGTGCGGAGCGACGCCGTCCGAACGCTGCTGGTACGGCCTCAGGACCGGCCGGGGGCGGGGTGGCTGGTGACGGTCAGCCGGGAACCCCTGGCCGTGGAGCGGACCACCGGCGCCGACGCCGACTGCACGGTGACCGGCACCGCCCACGACCTCTACCTGCTCCTCTGGAACCGCGTCCCCGCCACCCACGCCACCGTCACCGGCGACCCCGCCGTCCTCGACCTCTGGCGCACCACCGCCCACATCCGCTGGTCCTGACCGCGGCGGCGGCCTACGCAAACGGGTTTGTCGGGCGCCCCCACGCGCCCCTTCTGTGTACCCGAGTACGCACTCGCCCCCGGGTTGCCCGAGTACGGCGTCAGCGGGCCCAGGGGGCGGGCTGGCGGGTGAGGAAGGCCCGCATGCCCTGCTGGGCCTCGTCCGACCCGAAGAGGCGGGCCGACTGCGTCACCCGCTCCTCCGCGTCGCGCTCGAACGAGGCCACCACCTCCGCGTTGGCGAGCCGCTTCGATTCGGCGAGCCCCTGCGGCGAGCCCAGCCGGATCGCGTCCAGCAGGACCTTGAGCGCCACCGCCGGCTCCTCGGCCGCCTCGGTGATCAGCCCGATCCGGGCGGCCTCGGCGGCGTCGAAGGTCTCGCCGGTGAGGTAGTAGCGGGAGGCGGCCCGCGGGTCGAGCTTGGGGCGCAGGGGGAGGGAGATGACGGCGGGCGCGAGGCCGAGCCGGACCTCGGTGAAGGCGAAGGTGGACTGCGGTCCGGCGACGGCGAGGTCGCAGGAGCCGAGCAGGCCGAGCCCGCCCGCCCGGACGTGGCCGTCGACCAGGGCGATCACCGGCTTGGGGCAGTCGATGATGGCCCGCTGGAGGTCGACCAGGCCGCGCGGGCCGACGGTCGGGTCGGCGCCGGTGGCCTCGGAGAGGTCGGCCCCGGCGCAGAACACCTTGCCGGTGTGGCCGAGGACCACGGCCCGGACCCCGGGGTCGGCGGAGGCGTCGGCGAGGCCCCGGGTCAGCTCGGCCATCAGGCGGGTGGAGAGGGCGTTGCGGTTGTGCGGGGAGTCCAGGGTGAGGGTGGTGACGGCGTCGGCGGTGGTGCTGCGGACGAAGGGGTCTTCGCTGGTCATCGAAGCGGGCCTGCTTTCCGGCTGAGGGTGGGTCGGACGGCTCGGCAGCGACTCTCGCACGTCACGCGCCCGGACGGCCAGATCCCCCCGCCGGGACCCGCCGCCCGAAACCGGTCCGAAGCACCCGCAAAGCCTCGAAATCCGGTGGCCCGGCACCGTCCCGGCCGGGCACGATCGGGCACATGACCGACCGACTTCTCCTGCTCGCGCCGAGGATCAACGACACCGGCCTGCACCTGCTCACCGCCGCCCGCCGCCGGGGCCTGCGGGCGCAGACCGCCACCCGTTGGCGGGTGCCGGAGGGTCTGGCGGAGAGCGGCGCGGCGGTGCACCTGTACGGCGGGCCGCTGTTCGCGGACGCGGTCGGCCGGGAGCTGGGGATCGCGGCGCTGGCCGACCCGCAGGACTGGCTGGCCGGCCTGCCCCGGGAGCTCACCGGGCGCGCGGTCGTCCTCACCACCCTCGCCGAGGCCCGCGGGCTGCGCCGGCCGGCGTTCGTGAAGCCGCCGAACGACAAGCTGTTCCCGGCCCGGATCTATCCGGACGGCACCGGCCTGCCCGGCGCGGACGCGCTGGAGGACGACTTCCCGGTGCTGGTCAGCGACATCGTGACCTTCCGGCGCGAGTACCGGCTGTTCGTCCTGGACGGCACGGTGCGCACCGGCAGCCGCTACCTGCTGGACGGGCGGCTGGACCTCGCGCCGCTGGAGGAGGACCCGCTGCGGCGGGAGGTGCTGGCGTTCGCCGCGGAGGTGCTGGCGGAGGGCGGACTGCCCAGCGCGATCGTGGTGGACGTCGGCCTGCTGGCGGACGGCACCTGGGCGGTGGTGGAGGCCAACTGCGCCTGGGCCAGCGGCGGTTACGCCTGCGACCCGGAGGCCGTCCTGGACACCGTGCTGCGCGCCGCCGGTCCCGAGTCCGCGTGCGCCCCGGCCGACCTCCCGTTCCGCCGGCCCCTCCCCGAGATCGTCCGCTGACCGAGATCGTCCGCCGACCGTCCGGGGCGCCCCGCCGAGGGCGCCCCGCCGGGCGGGCCCGCCTACGCGGCGGGCCCGCCCGCACGCTCCTCCGCCCAGCGGACGGCGGGGCCCATGGCGAGGCCGGCCGCCGCGAACAGGGCGCCGAACACGGCCCAGCCGAACAGCCCGTGGCCCAGCAGCAGGGTGGTGACCAGAGCGGGCCCGATCATCAGGGCGGCGGCCGCGCCGGAGTTGAAGACGCCCTGGTAGGCGCCGTGGGCGCGGTCCCCGGCGAGGCTGTAGCTGAGCGCCCAGCCGCCGGCCTGGCTGAACACCTCGCCGAGGGCCTGCAGGCCGATGCCGGCCATCAGCATCAGGGCGGCGACCACGGGCGGGACGTCCGCCGCCAGGCCCAGCACCAGGCAGGAGCCGGTGAGCAGCAGGCCGCCGCGGGCGAACACCCGGGCGGCGGCGCCGGGCTGCTCGGTGCCGCGGGTGGCGCGGACCTGGAGGGCGATCACCAGCGCGGTGTTGACCAGCAGGGAGCCGGCCACCATGACCCGGGGCGCGTCGGTCTCCCGGACGATCCAGAGCGGGACGCCGACCTCGATCATCGCGAACTGCAGGCAGAGCAGGCCGTTGAGGCCGGTGACCACGAGGAACGGCAGGTCCCGCAGGGCGGGGTTGCGGCCGGTTCCGGCCGGGCCCGCGGCGGCCGCGTGCCGCGGGGTGGCGGGGACGAGGAGGGCGTAGCAGGCGGCGACCAGGAGGAAGGAGGCGGCGTCGGCGAGCAGGGCGGCGGAGTAGGCGGCCCGGGTGTCGACGTGCAGGGCGAGGGCGGCGAGCACGGTGCCGACGGAGATGCCGACGTTGGTGACGGAGCGGAGGTAGGCGCGGCCGGCGACCCGCTCGTCGGCGGGCAGGATGTCGGCGTAGAGGGCGCCGCGGACGGCGCCGGCGCCGCGGTCGGCGGCGGCCACCACGCAGGCGAGGGCGGCGAAGGCGGCGAAGCCGTCGACCAGGACGTAGCCGAGGGTGCCGAGCGCCTCCACGGCGGTGAGGGCGACCAGGACGGGCTTGGCGCCGAAGCGGTCACTGGCCCGTCCGGCGGGGATCCCGGCGAGCACGCCGCACAGTCCGGCGACGGTGAGGGCCACGCCGACCTCGGTGACGCCGAAGCCGAGGACGCGGGTGAAGTAGAGCACGCCGAGGGTCATCGACAGGCCGCTGCCCATGGTGTTGACCAGGGTGATCACGGCCAGCCTGCGGACCACCGGGTCGTGGTGGAGCAGCCTGGAGCGGCGGCGTTCGGGCAGGACTGAGGGTTCGACCGTTGTCGTGGGGGTCATGTGACGATCAGATCGGGTACCACCGGTGTGCTGGTATTGATTTAGGCTGGGCCTGAATCCTGGGGGTGGATGTGTACCGGTTCCGGCTGCAACTGGCCGATCTGGCCGCGGCGTCCTTCGCCTGCTCGCCGCTGCACGAGGCGGTGCTGAGCCTGCGGATGTGGACGCATCCGGGGGTGTACGTGCATCAGACCCGCTGGTTCGAGCGGATCCGGCCGGAGTTCGAGCGTCTGGACACGACGCTGCTGACCTCCCTGGTGGCGAGCAACCGGTTCGTCCCCGACTTCCTCACCCCGCGCCCCTCGGGACCGTTCCCGGACGTCCGGTCGGAGCTGGCGGAGGTACGGGCGCTGCCGCCGGAGCTGCTGCGGGTGGAGCTGGAGCGCACCCATCTGCCGCACGACCGGGTGCTCCCGGCCCCGCTGGCGGCGGGGCTGGCCGACCCGGCGGGGCTGCTGGCCCGGATCGCCGACGCCCTGGAGGAGTACTGGGACCGCTGCCTGGGACCGGAGTGGTGGCCGCGGGCCCGGGCCGTGCTGCGGGCGGACATCGTGCACCGCTCCCGGGTGCTCGCCGAGCGCGGGGCGGCGATGCTCTTCGCCGACCTGGACGGCCGCCTGTACTGGGAGGACGGCACGCTGACGATCCGTCGGGACAAGCCGGGCTGGCCCGAGGCGGACATCACGGTGGACGGCCGGGGGCTGGTCTTCGTCCCGACGTTCTTCGCCCGGGGCGCGATCACCTCGATCGACGACGGGCTGCCGCCGATGATCAGCTACCCGGCCCGCGGCCAGGCCACCCTGGCCGACTCGCCGCTGCCGGCGCCGGACTCCCGGGCCATGGTGCAGCTGGTCGGCGGCCCCAAGGCCCGGCTGCTGGCGATGCTCGCCGAACCGGCCTCGACCACCGAGTTGGCGCACCGGCTGGGGGTGACCCCGGGCGCGGTCAGCCAGCACCTGGCGGTGCTCGCGGCCACCCGGCTGGTCACCAGCGCCCGGCACGGCCGGCTGGTCCTGTACGCCCGCAGCCCGCTCGGCGACCGCCTCTGCGAGTGACCCGCCGCGGCGCGCACCCCGTCGACCCGGAGGGGCTCGGGGTGCGCGCCGCGGCGGCGTCGGGGCCTCAGCGTCCCGCGATCGACGCCAGCCGCCGCGCCGCCCGGTGGTCCCGCATGACCTCCGCGAACGTGGTGTGCCCCTGGGTGGCCCGGGCGAACGCCCGCCACGCCGGGTCCACCAGCGCGACCGCCGCGTGGAACAGGTGCGGCCGCTTCTCGAAGGCGCTCAGCATCACCTTCCCGGCCCGCATCTCCACCCCCAGCCCCGCCTTGATCGCGAACGCGTAGTTCAGCGCCTGCCGCCGCACGTCCGCCGCGCCGTTCGCCTCGGCGACCCGCACCGCCCACTCGCCGGCCAGCCGGCCGGACCGCAGCGCGTACGAGATGCCCTCGCGGGTCCACGGCTCCAGCAGGCCGGCCGCGTCGCCGGCGACCAGCACCCGGCCGCGGGAGAGCGGCGAGTCCTCGGCCCGGCAGCGGGTGAGGTGCCCGGACTCGACCAGCGGGGTGAACCCGGACAGGCCGAGCCGGCGGATGTAGTCGGCCAGGTAGGCCTTGGTCCGCTCGCCGTCGCCGCGGGCCGAGATGACGCCGACCGTGAGCGTCCCGGACTCGGTCTTCGGGAACACCCATCCGTACGAGCCGGGCAGCGGGCCCCAGTCCAGGTGGATCGTCCCGGCCCAGTGCCGGGTGACCGACTCGGGGACGGGGATCTCCGCCTCCAGGCCGAGGTCGATCTGGTCGAAGCTGACCCCGACGTGCCGGCCGATCCGGCTGGCGGAGCCGTCCGCGCCGACCACCGCACGGGCCTCGATCCGGCGCCCGTCGGAGGTGGTGACGGACACCGTGCGGCCCCCGGCGCCGTCCGCCGGGCCGCTCCCGCCGGCCTCCGGCTCGGCGATGCCCGTGACGGTGACGCCGCTGGCGAGGACCGCGCCGGCCTGCTCGGCGGCCTGCACCAGGCGCAGGTCGAACTCGTCCCGGTTGACCAGGCCGAACAGCATCCGCTTGGAGCGGCGGGTGCGACTGAACCGGCCGTTGAGCGCGAAGGTGACGTTGTGGATGCGGTCCTGCAGCGGGAGCTTGAACTCCGGGGGCAGGCTGTCGCGGGAGGGGCCGATGATGCCGCCGCCGCAGGTCTTGTAGCGGGGGTGCTCGGCCTTGTCGAGGAGCAGGACCCGGCGCCCCTGCGCGGCGGCGGCGTACGCGGCCGAGGAGCCGGCCGGACCTGCGCCGACCACGACCACGTCCCACACGCCGGCGAGCGGATCGGGCCCGGTGGCCTCGGTGTCGATGGGGTCCTGATCGGGGGAGCTACCGGTGTCAGTCACGGTCGCCCATCCTAATCGGAGCGCCGCGCCGGACGGGCGGGGACGAGGCCGGTCCGGACCGCGTCGCCGCCTATGATCGGACATACCGTTCGAAACCGATCCAACGGAGTGTCTGATGTCCCAACAGATGCCCGAGCGGGCGGCGCGCAGCCTGGCGGAGACGGTGCGGTCGCTGATGCCGCGGGCCCGGGCCGACCTGGCCGAACTGGTCGCCTTCCGCTCGGTGGCCGACCCGCGGCAGTTCCCGGTGGAGGAGTGCCGCGCGGCGGCCCGCTGGGTGGCCGGGGCGTTCACCGCCGAGGGCCTGACGGGGGTGCGGCTGCTGGACACCCCCGACGGCAGCCAGGCGGTGTACGGGGAGCTCCCCGGCCCGCAGGGCGCGCCCACCGTGCTGCTGTACGCCCACCACGACGTCCAGCCGCCGCTGGACGAGGCGGCGTGGCTGAGCCCCCCGTTCGAGCTGACGGAGCGTGACGGGCGCTGGTACGGGCGGGGTGCGGCCGACTGCAAGGGCAACATCCTGATGCACCTGACGGCCCTTCGGGCGCTGCGCACGGTGGACGGCGGTTTCCCGGTCGGGCTGAAGGTGATCGTCGAGGGCTCGGAGGAGCAGGGAACCGGCGGCCTGGAGCGGTACGCGGAGGCCCACCCGGAGCTGCTGGCCGCGGACTGCGTGGTGATCGGGGACACCGGCAACGCGGCGGCGGGCCTGCCGACGGTGACGGCGAGCCTGCGCGGGATGACCGTGGTGGAGGTGTCGATCGCCACCCTGGCCGGGAACCTGCACTCGGGCGGCTTCGGCGGTGCCGCGCCGGACGCCCTGCAGGCGCTGGTCCGGATCCTGGGGACGCTGCACGACGAGCACGGGGACGTGGCGGTGCCCGGGCTGCGCTCCGACCGGGTGTGGCCGGGCGTCCCGTACGAGGAGGAGCGGTTCCGGGCGGACGCGCGGGTGCTGGAGGGGGTGTCGCTGCCCGGGACGGGGACGGTGGCGGACCGGCTGTACGCCCGTCCGGCGATCACCGTGCTGGGCGTCGACGCCCCGCCGGTGGTCGGGGCCACCTCCTCGGTGCAGGCGGGCGCCCGGGCGCTGGTCAGCCTGCGGGTGCCGCCGGGGATGGCGCTCCAGGAGGCGCAGCGGGCGCTGGTGGCGCATCTGCGGGCGGTGGTGCCGTGGGGCGCCCATGCGACGGTGGAGGTGCTGAGCGGCGGCGAGCCGTTCCTGGCGGACACCTCGGGCCCGGCGTACGAGGCGATGGCGGCGGCGATGCGGGAGGCGTTCGGGCGGGACATGGTGGTGGCCGGCGAGGGCGGCTCGATCCCGCTGTGCAACACGCTGGCCCGGCTGTACCCGGAGGCGGAGATCGTGCTGATCGGGGTGGAGGAGCCGGGGACCCGGATCCACGCCGTGAACGAGAGCGTGGATCCGCGCGAGCTGGAGCTGATGGCGCTGACCGAGGCACTGTTCCTGCGCCGGTACGCGGCCGGCTGAACCCGCCGGGGGCGGTCCGCTCATCCGGCCGTGGCCAGCGGGCGGACCACCGCGGTGAAGGCGAACCCGCCGGTGGGCTGCAGCCGGAGCAGGGCCATCGGCTTGTTGCGGACGTTCCCGGAGGGGGTCAGGTCGATCCGTCCGCTGGCGCCCTGGACGCTGTGCTCGCCGGTGCGGGTGAGCAGGCCCTGGAGGGCGAGGGTGGGGTTGACCGGGATGTCGCCGCTGCCGCCGGCCGCGAAGCGGATGCCGAGCACGGCGGTGAGGGTGGCGTCGTAGCCCATCATGGCCTGGCCGTCGAGCAGGTCCCGGGCGGCGGGGAAGCGGCCGGTGAAGGCCTTGCGGAAGGTCTCGAAGCCCTGCCGGTCCGGGGATTCGGCCGCCTCGCCGTCCCACTGGGCGGGGTTGGCGAGGGCGGTGAAGCGGACGTCGAGCCGGCCGCGTTGCAGGGCGTCCAGCATTCGCGGGTCCTGCCGGAGGTTGACCGCGTCGTCGCCGGTGAGGACGGTGAGCGGGCCGTCGCCGAGGCAGGGCCGCTCGGCCATGCTGGTGACGAAGTCGCCCAGGTCGCGGCCACGGCCGGCGAAGTAGACGGCGGCGGGCCGGGCCACGCAGATGTCCTCCTTCATGGCGAGGAAGGCGTTGCCGGTGCCCTGCGGGGTGGAGAGGTAGGTGGCCTGGTGGTCCAGCAGCGGGAGGCCGATGCTGCTCGCGGCCTGGGTGAAGCCCTCGCGGAGCGAGGCGCTGTAGAGGTCGTCCCGGTTGTGGTCGGCGACCACCAGGACGCGCGCGCCGGGCCCGGTCGTGGCCTTGAGGTGGGTGGCGGCGGCCTGGCCCTCGTCGGAGTTGGTGGGCGCGACCCGGAAGAAGCCGGCCTGCCTGCGGTCGGCGAACTCGTCGGCGGTGATGGTGGATCCGACGGTCGGGATGCCCGCGTCCCTCAGCCGGGAGATGGCGCTGTGCACGGTGCTCAGGCTCTGCCCGAACCCGGCGACGGCGACCAGGTGGTCGGGTCCGGTACTGAGGGCGATCAGCCGGTCGGTGACCGTGGCCCACTGCTCGGAGCGGCTGCCGCTGTTGGCCAGCAGCAGCCGGATCTTGGGGTACGTGCCCAGGGTGGGGCCGGAGTTGGCGAGCCGCTGGGCGGTGTGGGCGCCCTGGAGTTCCTCGCGGACGGCGGTGAGGGTGCTGCTGTCGGCGGCGGTCAGGGTCATCGGCAGCAGGAAGGCGATGCTGACGTACCGCCCGCCGGCCTCGGCCTCCCGGTTCTCCGCCCGGATCAGCCCGGAGATCTCGGCCAGTTCGGGGCTGAAGACGTACCCGCCGTCGGTGACGCCGACGCACTCGCGGTGCGGTCCCGCGCGGTGCACGCCGGGGGCGCAGCCGTCGTCGGTGAGCCGCCGGACGGCGAGCACGGCGCCGGCGGCCAGTACGGCGAGGACGAGCAGCGCGGCGGCGGCGCGGCGGGCCCGGCGGACCCGGCGCTGGTGGGGGGACTCGACGGTGTCGATGGTGCCTGTGCTCACGGGTGCTCCTTCCGGGCTCCGGTCACAGCCAGGGGTTCTCGCGGTGGGCGGCGGCGCGTTCGCGCAGCGGGTTGCGGTCGGCGTCGCGGCCGGTGAGCCAGCTCAGTTCCAGGAAGGCCTGCTCCAGGTCACCGGCGAGGGCGGCGTCCGGGTCGGCGAGCGGGTCGGACCGCAGCCAGCCGGCGACCAGCAGCCGGGTGACGGTGGAGGCGAGCGGGCTGTCGGGGGCGGCCCGGGCCACCAGCCGGTCGAACAGCCCGCGGGCGCCGGCGGCGGGTTCGGTCTCGGCGAGCCGGTTGGGTGCGGCGCTGATCCGGTCGTACTCGGCGCACCAGTGCCGCGCGTCCACGGCCCGGAACCGCTCGGTGAGGTGCCGGGCGACGGCCCGGACCCCGCCGAGGGCCAGCGCGTGGTAGTTCTCCTCGCCGGTGTCCGTCGCGCCGTCGCGCAGGGCGCGGTGGGCCGCCTCCCAGCCGTCGCCGTCCCGGGCGAGGCGGCGCAGCAGCAGGGTGCGGACCAGCGGGTGGAGGGCGGCGCCGGCGCCGTCGGTGCGGTGCGAGCCCTCCCGGGGGACGCGGTGCCGGTCGAGCCGGGCGTACTCGATCAGCAGCCCGGGGTGGTCGGCCCAGAGGGCCCCGGTGCCCTCGGCGCGGTCGAGGTCGGTGGCGGCGGCCAGCCGGGGCAGGAGGGCGCGCAGCGGTGCGGGGACGTCGGCGAGGGCGCGGTCCAGGATGCCGCGGAGCGGGGGCGGGAAGCGCGGTTCGGACCCGCCGGGGGTGGCGGCGGGGAGCCGGAAGCGGCGGGAGATCCGCTCCGGCCAGGGGAGTTCGGGCCGGTCCAGGACGGCGGCCTCCAGCAGGGCGTCCACGGCGTCGGGGTGGCCGCCGGTGGCGCGGTGGACGTACCAGCCGAGCCACCGTTCCGGGCTGCGGTAGGGCGGCAGGTCCTGGCCCGCCTCGGCGAGCCAGCGCTCGGAGCGTTCCACCGTCTCCTCCAGGGTCAGGTCCCGGAGCAGGACGGGGTAGTAGGCGCCGGAGGGGCCCTGGTGGAGGTGGGCGAGGGAGCGCCAGTCGGTGGCGGAGGCGATCGGCCGGGCGGGGTCGGCGGTGCGTCCCACGGCACGGACCGCGCGTCCCTCGGGCAGCTCGATCCGGCCGGGGCGGGCGGTGGCGGCGACCAGCAGCGGGGGCGCCGGCGGACCGCCGCCGGTGGCCATCCGGCTGCGGGCGGCGGCGATCAGCGCGAGCAGCTGCCGGCCGGCCTCGGAGTCCGCGTTGTCCAGCAGCAGCACGGTGCCGATGGTGCGGTCGCGCCGGCGGCGGTCGTGGTGGTAGGCGCGGGCGAGGTCCCAGAGCAGGGTCTCGACCAGGATGCTCTCGGCGGCGGCGCGCTCGCCGGGGGTGGCGTGGTACTGGCGGTTGAGCTCCACCACGAAGTCCTGGGCGGTGCGGTGGGAGGCGTTCGGCAGGCCGCGGATGGTCCGGATGCCCTGCACGGTCTCCCAGAGCGAGCGGCTCACCCCGACCAACTGGCCGATCAGTCCGCCGAGTTGCGGGTTGACCAGGCTGACGGTCTGCTCCAGCAGCTGTCTGATCACCTCCTCGCCGGCGCCACCGCCGCGGCCCGTCCCGCGCACCGCGTCCCGAATCTCCCGGTACACCCGGGCCCGGTCGAATCCGTCCGCCCGGGCGCCGGCGGCCAGCAGCGTGGCGCCGAAGGCGTTCAGGTCCAGCACCGGCTGGCTGCCGAACCGCCCGCGCAACTGGAAGGCCAGCCCGCCCAGTTGGCTCACCAGCGGCAGCTCCACCGCACCGGCCGGCGCGGCCAGGTCGGCGTACGCGTGGGGCACCTCGGCCAGCCGCGGCCGCAGCAGCCCCAGCAGCGTGCTCTTCCCGCTGCCCGGCGGGCCGATGAGCAGCAGCACCGGCGGCGGGGTGGCCGTCGGCCACACCAGGAAGTCCCGGACCAGGTCCCGCAGTTGCCAGTCTCTGACGGACAGCTCCGCGCGGGGCGTGGGCACGTGGCTACTCCAGTGCGTCAAGTGACGGGATACGCCGGACGGGTAACCCATGATGCATCAATCGGCGCTGTCCGTAACCGGGTTTGACACAACCGGTAACGGAACCGATCACTTCCGCTGCGCACCCGCCCGACCACCGCGGACGGCCTCCCCCAGCGCGTACGCCGCCGCGCCCAGCACCAGCCCCGCGCCGGCGCCGAAGCACGCCTCGTCCACCCGCCCCCGCCCGGCGTTCCGCCGCCGCAGCCGGTGCACCGCCCCCGCCGCCGCGGCCGCCGCCAGCCCCGCCACCACGGCCCGCCGCCCGGCCCGGCTCACCCCGCTGGGCGCCGCCGCGAGGTCGTACCGGTCCACCGCCCGGCGGGCCAGCACCGCCAGACCCAGCAGCGAGGTCCCGTACTGCAGCACCGTGTACAGCGGCACCCCGCCCACCGGCCGGGCCAGCACCGGGAACGCCCGGACGCCCGCCCTCCCCCGGTGGGTGAACGCGTCCCACCCCACATGTGAGGCCGCCCCCAGCGCCGCCGACACCGCGAACCACCCCGGCCTGCCCGGCTCGGCCCGTCCCCCACCCGCCGCCGGCTCCGGCAGCAACCCGGTCACCGGCCCCCGCA
The DNA here is from genome assembly GCF_040571325.1 of Kitasatospora sp. HUAS MG31. Lineage (GTDB taxonomy): Bacteria > Actinomycetota > Actinomycetes > Streptomycetales > Streptomycetaceae > Kitasatospora > Kitasatospora camelliae. The sequence continues at coordinate 1,669,422 of NZ_CP159872.1, forward strand.
GCAGCCCGCACCACCCGGCCGCCATCACCCCCGCCACCGCCACGTCCACCGTCCCCACGCCCCACCACCGATGCGTCACCCCACCCCACCGGTACACCCCGGGCAGCACCGAATCCGCGAAGTACGGCACATCCGGCGCCATCGCCCCCGCCACCAGCCCCACCCCCACGACCCGCCCCCGCCCCAACACCCCCACCACAGCCACATGACTCAACGTGAACGGCATACCCCCATCCCACCCCACCCCGCCCGCCATCGCACGCCATCGGGCGCCCCATCAGGGGCGCGGGGAACTGCGCGACGTCGGAAGGCCCGGACCCGCACCCGCCAACGGCCGACCCCGCGCCCCTGCTTCGCCGCTACCCCGCCTTCGCCACCCCCCGCGCCGCCGGCCTCCCCGCCTCCAGGTACCTCAGCTCCCCCGACTCCCGTGCGTCCAACGCCGCCGCCAGCCGCCGGTACCGCGTCGCCGGCAGCAGCCCCGCCGCCTCGTCCAGCGTGACGAACCGCCACCCCCGCAGCTCGTCCACCGGCAGCCGCAGCCCGGCCCGCGCCTCCGCCCCGAGCAGCCCCCCGTCGTAGACGAGCCGCAGCCCGCCCCGGCGGGGCCCGGTGCAGGGCTCCCAGTCGACCGCCAGCAGCCGCAGCGCCGGTGCCTCCAGGTGCAGCCCGAGTTCCTCCTCGGCCTCCCGCAGGGCCGCGTCGGTGGGCGCCTCCCCGCGTTCCACGACCCCGCCGGGGAACTCCCACATGGGCTTGTAGACGGGGTCGACCAGCAGCACCCGGTCCTGCTCGTCGAAGAGCAGGACGGCGGCGGCCACGGTGTCGGCGGTGCTGTCGGTGCTGTGGACGATCGGGCAGCGGGCGGCGCCGTCCCGGACGAGTCCGGCGAGGTGTTCGGCGGTCTGCCGGGGGTCGAACCGCGAGGTGTCGACGAGCCGGGCGTCGCGGTCGAGCCACCGTCTGGCGGTGCGGTAGCGGGGCAGGTTCTCCCGGCACCGGGCGCGGACCCGGGCGCTGGCCGCCGGGTCCGCCGGGTACTCCTCGCGGGCCTCGATCCGCTCCCGCAGGATCGTTTCCTCAGGGTCCAGCACGAAGTGGTGGACGGCGAGCCCCCGGGCGGCCAGGGACCCGAAGATCTCGTCCCGGTAGTCCTCGCGCAGCAGCGTCATCGGGACCACCAGCGGTCCGGGCACCTCGGCCAGCAGCGCGGCCGCGACCTCGGGCACCAGCTTGCGCCAGGACGGCAGGTCCTGGAAGTCGGCGACCGGGGCGAGCCGGTCGTCGGGGAGCATCCGACACAGCCCGGAGCCGACCAGCTCCGGGTCGAACAGCATGCTTCCGGGCAGCAACTCCACCAGCTCGCGGCAGGCGCTGGTCTTGCCAGCGCCGAATGCCCCGTTGACCCAGACGATCACATCGTCTCCCTGCCGTCGGCTCGGCCCGGCACGGAGCCGCGCCGGGCGGCGGGAGCCGGCCGTGCGGCCCCCACGCCACCGAAGGTGGTACCCGCGCCGGCCCGGTCCCCATGCCTCGGGCCCGCCCGGTCCCATGCCGCGGGCCCGCCAGGGCCGCTCAGCCCAGGTCGAGGAGCTGCTTCTTCAGCACCTTCCCCAGGGCGTTGCGCGGCAGGTCCTCGACCAGGACGACCCGGCGCGGCCGCTTGTGCGCCGAGAGCCGTTCGGCGACGAACGCCGTCAGCTGCTCGCCGGTGACCGCCCCGCCGTCGGCGACCACGTACGCGACCACGGCCTGCCCGAGGTCCTCGTCGGGGGCGCCGACCACGGCGGCGTCGGCCACCGCCGGGTGGTCGCGCAGGGCGGACTCCACCTCGCCCGCGCCGATCCGGTAGCCGCCGCTCTTGATCAGGTCCACCGAGGCGCGGCCGACGATCCGGTGGAAGCCGTCGGGCCCGATCACGGCCACGTCTCCGGTCCGGAACCAGCCGTCGGCGGTCCAGGACTCGGCGTCGGCTTCCGGCCGGTTCAGGTACCCGGCGAACAGCGTCGGCCCGGCGACCTGCAGCTCGCCGACGGTCTCGCCGTCCTCGGGCAGCGGTCCGCCGTCCTCGCCGACCAGCCGGGTGCGCACCCCGTCCAGCGGCAGGCCGACGCTGCCCGGCCGCCGCTCTCCGTCGGCCCGGGTGCTCACGGTGATCAGGGACTCGGTCATCCCATACCGCTCGATCGGCGACCGGCCGGTGAGGGCGGCCAGCCGCTCGAAGACGGGGACCGGCAGCGGCGCGCTGCCGGAGACCAGCAGCCGGGCGCCGCCGAGCGCCCGCGCGGCGGTCTCGTCGGCCGCGACCCGGGACCACACCGTCGGGACGCCGAAGTACAGGCTGCCCCGCGCGCCGGCGTACGCGCCGGGCGTGGGCCTGCCGGTGTGCACCAGTCGGCTGCCGGTCCGCAGGGCGCCGAGCACGCCCAGCACCAGTCCGTGCACGTGGAACAGCGGGAGGCCGTGCACCAGGGTGTCCTCGGCGGTCCACTGCCAGGCGGCGGCCAGGGCGTCCAGGTCCGCCGCCACGGCGGAGCGGGGGATCACGGCGCCCTTGGGTGCGCCGGTGGTGCCCGAGGTGTAGAGCACGAACGCCGCGCGCTCCGGCGCGGGCTCGGCGAACGCGCCCGAGGAGCGGGCCGTCAGCTCCACCGGCAGCGCCTCGATCCCCTTGGCGGCCTCGCCCGCCCCGGTGTCCTCGCCGGCCGGCACGGCGAGCAGCCGCGCACCGGAGTCGCGCAGGATGTGCGCCCGCTCCTTGGGCCCGGAGTCGGGCGGCAGCGGCACCACCGGGACGCCGGCGAGCAGGCCGCCCACCACGGCGACCACCGTCTCGGCGCAGGGCCGGGCCAGCACGGCCAGCGCCTCGGCGCCGGCGGCCCGTTCCGCCACCGCGCCGGCCGCTCCCAGCAGCCGCTCCCGGGACATCGCCCGTCCGTCGACCACCAGCGCGTCGCCGCGGTCGCCGTATCCGCCCTCAAGTGCCGTCAGCAGTCCCATGGCCCGGACTCTATGTCGAACCGGCCCGCCCGCAGGCGGTCTTCCGGCAGACGCCGCAGGGCGCGGCCCCCGGAATCCGGGAACCGCGCCCTGCGGAACACCCCTACGGGCCGGTGGGTCAGCCCTTGCGGGCCTTGACCTCACCGGTCAGCTGCGGGAGGACGGTGAACAGGTCGCCGACGACGCCGTAGTCGACGAGTTCGAAGATCGGCGCCTCGGGGTCCTTGTTGACCGCGACGATGGTCTTCGAGGTCTGCATACCGGCCCGGTGCTGGATCGCACCCGAGATGCCCGCCGCGATGTACAGCTGCGGCGACACCTGCTTGCCGGTCTGACCCACCTGGTTGGTGTGCGGGTACCAGCCCGCGTCCACCGCGGCCCGCGAGGCACCCACGGCCGCACCCAGCGCGTCCGCCAGCTCCTCGACCACGCCGAAGCCCTCCGCCGCACCCACACCACGGCCACCCGAGACCACGATCGCGGCCTCGGTCAGCTCCGGACGACCCGAGGACACCCGCGCCGTCCGCGAGGTCACCGCCGCCGCGTTCCCGGTGAACTCCACCGACACCGACTCCACCGCACCCCCGGCCGGAGCCGCCTGAGGCGCCACCGCGTTCGGCTTCACCGTGATCACCGCCGCACCCCGGGTGACCGTCGACTTCACCTGGAACGACGCCGCGAACACCGACTGCGTCGCCACCGGACCCGACACACCGGCCTCCAGGTCCACCGCATCGGTGATGATGCCCGACCCCAGGCGCAGCGCCACGCGGGCGGCGACCTCCTTGCCCTCGCCGGAGGAGGTGACCAGGACCGCGGCCGCGTCGTTGGCCCGGGCGATCTGGGTGAGGGCGTCGACCTTCGGGACCACCAGCTGGTCGGTGAACTCGGTGCCGTCCGCGACGTACACCTTCTCGGCGCCGAACTCGGCGGCCTTCGCCGCGATCTCGGTGGCCTTGTCGCCGGCGCCGAGCACCACCGCGGAGGGGGTGCCGATCCGGCGGGCCAGGGTCAGCAGTTCGAGGGCCGGCTTGCGGACCACACCGTCGGCGTGGTCCACGAGAACCAGGATCTCAGCCATGATTCGTTGCTCCTGATCGATCGTGAAAAGCGCTGACAGCGGTCTCAGATGAACTTCTGCTCGGCGAGGAACGCGGCGAGCGCCTTGCCGCCCTCGCCCTCGTCCTTGACGATCGTGCCCGCGGTGCGGGCCGGGCGGGCCGCGATGTCCTCGACCTTGGTCCAGGCGCCGGCCAGGCCGACCTCGTCCGCCTCGATGCCCAGGTCGTCCAGGTCCAGCGACTGGACCGGCTTCTTCTTCGCCGCCATGATGCCCTTGAACGACGGGTAGCGGGCCTCACCCGACTGGTCGGTCACCGACACCACCGCCGGCAGCGCGGCCTCGACCAGCTCGGTCGCCGCGTCGCCGTCCCGACGGCCCTTGACCACGCCACCCTCGACCGCCACCTCGGACAGCAGCGTCGCCTGCGGCACACCCAGACGCTCCGCCAGCAGCGCCGGCAGCACACCCATCGTGCCGTCCGTCGACGCCATACCGCACACCACCAGGTCGAAACCGACCTTCTCCAGCGCCTTCGCCACGACCGCCGAGGTCCCCAGCACGTCCGAGCCGTGGATGTCGTCGTCGTTCACGTGCACGGCCTTGTCCGCACCCATCGACAGCGCCTTGCGCAGCGCGTCCTTCGCATCGTCCGGACCCACCGTCAGCACCGTCACCTCGGCGTCCCCCGACGCCTCCGCGATCCTCAGCGCCTGCTCCACGCCGTACTCGTCCAGCTCCGACAGAAGGCCGTCCACGCCCTCCCGGTCGGTGGTGGTGTCGTCCGCGAAGCGACGGTCACCGGTCGCGTCGGGCACGTACTTCACACAGACAACGATCCTCAAGCTCACGGCCTGTCTCCTGTAACTGGTCTCGTCCGGCGGCTGCGGCTGTGCACTGGGTGGCACACGCACCAGGCCCCTGCGGGCGGCGTGCGCCGGTGCCCTTCCGGAACTTCCTCGCAGTCTACTCGCGAGTAGCTTAGCCGTCACTACTGGCCAGTAGCTTAGCGCCGCGGAGCCCCGGCCGAGCGCCCCGAACCCTCCGGAACCGGTGCTGCGGACGGCCCGGCGACCAGGGGAACGGAACGGCTGCACTGCCGTCTGCGCCCATCCTGCCCCAGGTCGGGCCGCGCACCCCCTGACTGGGCGGCAGATCCGCTGTGAGATTCGCCGGTCTTGACAACCGAGGCGCTCTTGACAGCCCCGCTGACCGCCTCCGCGATCACGATGCGGGCGCCCCGACCGCCTCGCCGAGCGCGGCGATCACGTCCACCCGGCGCGGCTGCCCGGCGGCCCGGCGGACCACCCGGCCGTCCGCGTCCAGCACCAGCACGGTGGGGGTCCGCAGCACCTCCAGCCGGCGTACCAGGTCGAGGGCCGCCTCCGCGTCGATCTCCACGTGCGCCACGCCGTCGACCATCCCGGCCACCTCGGCCAGCACCCGGCGGGTCGCCCGGCAGGGCTGGCAGAAGGCGGTGGAGAACTGCACCAGCGTGGCCCGCGCGCCGAGCTCCGTCCCGAGGTCCTCCGCCGACAGCAACACCGCCCCGTCCTTCCCGCGCACCCGCAGCCTCCCGTCCCGCAGGGCGCGCACCGCTCCGAAGGCGCCCGCCACCGCGAGCACCACCGCGCACACCACCAACCCGGTCACCGCACCAGTCTGCGCCATCGCCTCCCCGCACCGGCCACCCGCCCGCGTCCCCGGGGCCGTCCCACGCCTCGTCCACACCCCCGCCGCCCGGCCCGGGCCCCGGTAGCATCGCGGCCGTGGACCCCCTGCTCCGTCGGCTGCCGCTGCTGACCACCCGCCGCGTGGTCGACCTCTGCCGCGCCACGGCCGGACGCTGTCGCTGACCCGCGCCCCGCCCGTCAGCCGCCGTACCCCACCGGCCCCGCCCCCGGGGCCCGGAATCCGGAGCCCGTCCCATGCAGATCGACCCGCGCGGCGCGCGTTTCGCCGCCGTCCTCACCAGCCTGGTCCTCGCCGCCGCCCTGATCACCGGCAGCGCCGTGCTGCTGGCCGCCCAGGCCGCCGCCTTCGCGGTCGCCGCCTTCGCCGGTCCGCAGCACTCCCCGTACGGCCTGCTGTTCGGCACCCTGGTCCGGCCCCGGATCGGGCCGCCCCGCGAGCTGGAGGACGCCCGTCCGGCCAGGTTCGCCCAGGCCGTCGGTCTGGCCTTCGCCGTGCTCGGCACGGTCGGCTCGCCGGCCGGCGCGGAGTGGCTCTTCCTCACCGCCACCGGTTTCGCGCTGGGTGCCGCCTTCCTCAACGCGGCGTTCGGCTACTGCCTGGGCTGCGAGCTGTACCTGCTCGCGCACCGGGGCCGCGCCCGCCTCGGCGCCCGCGCCTGAGCGAGGGCGGCCCCGGTGAGTTCCCGCCCGGCGCGTGACGAAGAACTCGGCCCGCGATCCCGGACACCGGGCGGCCCGGCGTGACAGACCGTGGTCGTTCGGGGGATCATCTCGGTGCAACCCCGTGGCGGCCGCGGTGTGCCGCGCCCCCGGTCGGCCCCCAGGCGAGCCCCGGGCACCATCCGACCGGGCACACAGGCCCGTGGGAAGTAGGGCTGACCGTGGCAGAGTTCGTGTACCCGCCGGTGATCCGCGCGGCGCTCACCGCATTCCGCGCGCTGGATCTGCGGATCGACATCGTCGGCGCCGAGAACATCCCCGCCACCGGTGGCGCGGTCCTGGTCAGCAACCACATCAGCTACCTCGACTTCCTCTTCGCCGGGCTGGGCGCCTACCGGGGCGGCAAGCGCAAGACCCGGTTCATGGCCAAGGACGACGTCTTCAAGCACCCGGTCTCCGGCCCGCTGATGCGCGGCATGAAGCACATCGCCGTGGACCGCACCGACGGCCAGCCCGCGTACGAGGCCGCCGTGAAGGCGCTGCGCGAGGGCGAGGTGGTCGGCGTCTTCCCCGAGGCCACCATCAGCCGCTCCTTCATGCTGAAGAAGTTCAAGACCGGCGCCGCCCGGATGGCCGCGGACGCCGGGGCCCCGCTGCTGCCGGTGATCCTCTGGGGCACCCAGCAGCTGTGGACCAAGGGCCGTCCCAAGACCCTCACCAAGCGCCACGTCCCGGTCACCATCATGATCGGCGAGCCGATCGAGCTCACCGCCCAGGACAAGCCGGTCATGGTCACCCGCCGTCTGCGGGCCGCGATGTCCGAGATGCTGGACCGCGCCCAGCGCGATTACCCGGCCAAGCCGTCCGGCCCCGAGGACAGCTGGTGGCTCCCCTCCCACCTGGGCGGCACCGCCCCCACCCTGGAGGCCGCCGAGGCCCTGGACGAGGCCGAGGCCGCCGCCAAGGCCGAGCGCCGCGCCGGCCAGGCCTGAGCGGCCGAGGCGTCCCGACCAGCGCCCGCTCGGCTCCGGCCGGGCGGGCGCTCGTCCGTCGGCGCGTCGTCGCCCGTCGTCGGCGGGGGCGGGGGCAGGGGGCAGGGGGCAGGGGGGCGGAAATCCCTACTGTCCGATCGTCAGGATCCGGATAGATTCGGCGCCATGACGACCCTTCCGTTCCCCGTCGGCACCGAACGGGACGCCCTGATCGGTTTCCTCGGCCGGCAGCGCGAGGCGCTGATCCGCAAGCTCGACGGCCTCTCCGAGGCGGACCTGCGCAAGGCCCCCACCGACAGTTCCCTCACCCTGCTCGGCCTGCTGAAGCACAACGCGCTGTGGGAGCGCCGCTGGTTCCAGATCATCGCCGCCGGCCGCACCTTCCCCGGCGAGTGGCCCGAGACCGAGCTGGACACCGACGAGGACTTCCGGCTGACCGACGAGGACACCCTCGCCCACTGGCTCGAGTACTACCGGGCACAGATCGCCGCCACCGAGGGCGTCCTCGCCGACACCGACCTCGACGCCCCCTGCGCCCTCGCCGGACACACCCACCGCAACCTGCGCTGGGTGGCCCTCCACATGATCGAGGAGATCGCCCGCCACGCCGGGCACGCCGACATCATCCGGGAGACCCTCGACGGCGCCCGCGGGATGTGACCCGCGACCCCGGGCGGCCCCGCTCGCCCGGGGTTCACTCGCCCGGATTCCACTCGCCCGGATTCCACTCGCCCCGGGTCCGCTTCCCTGGTTCCGCCGAGCCGGCACCGCAACGGCCGTCCCTGGGATAGACCTGACGGAGCGACATCAACCCGTCCACCTCCCCGAGGGAGCGTCCATGCCCGGGATATCCCACCGCACGGTCCGATCGGCGAGCGGCGCATCGCCGAGGCCGGCCGAGGGCCGCTGGTCCTGCTGCTGCACGGCTTCCCCGAGAGCTGGTACTCCTGGCGGCACCAGCTCACCGCCCTCGCCGACGCCGGCTACCACGCCGTCGCCCCCGACCAGCGCGGCTACGGCGGCACCGGTGGCCCGGAGGCCGTCGACCAGTACAGCATCCTCCACCTCGCCGGCGACGCCCTCGGCCTGATCCCGGCCCTCGACGCCGGGACCGCCGTCGTGGTCGGCCACGACTGGGGGTCGCCGGTCGCCTGGCACTGCGCGTTGCTCCGCCCCGACCTCGTCCGCGGCGTGGTCGGCCTCTCCGTCCCGCCGTACCAGCGCTCGGACCGGCCCACTCTCACTGCCCTGCGCGACCACCTCGGCGACGCCCACTACATGGTCTACTTCCAGCAGCACGGCATCCCCGAGGCCGAGCTCGGCCGCGACCTCCCCACCACCTTCCGGCTGCTGCTCGCCGGCAGGTCCGCGCTCGGGCCGTCCGGTCTGCCGCTGCTCCCCGAGGGCGGCGGTTTCCTCGACCTCTTCAAGGAGCGGCCGCAGCTCCCCGCCTGGATCACCGAGGAGGACATCGCCTTCTTCGCCGCCGAGTTCCGGGCCGGCGGCTTCACCCGCCCGCTCCACTGGTACCGCAACCTCGACCGCAACTGGGAACTGACCGCCCCCTGGCACCGGGCCCGCATCGAGCCCCCGGCCCTGCTGATCGCCGGCGAGAAGGACATGGTCGTCTCCACGCCCGCCGCCCGCGAAGGCATCGACGGGCTGCGCTCCTTCGTCCCCGCCCTGGACGAGGTGCTCTGGCTCCCCGACTGCGGCCACTGGACCCAGCAGGAACGCCCGGACGAGGTGAACCGCGCCCTGGTCCGCTTCCTCCAACGCCTCGCCGACTGACCCGGAAAAGGGCCCGGAAATGCGAAAAGGGCCCCGCACGAATGCGGGGCCCTTCCCTGAATGATTGTTCGGCGGCGTCCTACTCTCCCACAGGGTCCCCCCTGCAGTACCATCGGCGCTGTGAGGCTTAGCTTCCGGGTTCGGAATGTAACCGGGCGTTTCCCTCACGCTATGACCACCGAAACACTATGAAACTATCCGCCGGCAAGACGGGTCGTGGTTTCAGAACCAACACAGTGGACGCGAGCAACTGAGGACAAGCCCTCGGCCTATTAGTACCGGTCAACTCCACCCCTCACAGGGCTTCCATATCCGGCCTATCAACCCAGTCGTCTACTGGGAGCCTTACCCTCTCAAGGAGGTGGGAGTGCTCATCTCGAAGCAGGCTTCCCGCTTAGATGCTTTCAGCGGTTATCCCTCCCGAACGTAGCCAACCAGCCATGCCCTTGGCAGGACAACTGGCACACCAGAGGTTCGTCCGTCCCGGTCCTCTCGTACTAGGGACAGCCCTTCTCAACACTCCTACGCGCACAGCGGATAGGGACCGAACTGTCTCACGACGTTCTAAACCCAGCTCGCGTACCGCTTTAATGGGCGAACAGCCCAACCCTTGGGACCTACTCCAGCCCCAGGATGCGACGAGCCGACATCGAGGTGCCAAACCATCCCGTCGATATGGACTCTTGGGGAAGATCAGCCTGTTATCCCCGGGGTACCTTTTATCCGTTGAGCGACGGCGCTTCCACAAGCCACCGCCGGATCACTAGTCCCTACTTTCGTACCTGCTCGACCCGTCAGTCTCACAGTCAAGCTCCCTTGTGCACTTACACTCAACACCTGATTGCCAACCAGGCTGAGGGAACCTTTGGGCGCCTCCGTTACCCTTTGGGAGGCAACCGCCCCAGTTAAACTACCCACCAGACACTGTCCCTGATCCGGATCACGGACCCAGGTTAGACATCCAGCACGACCAGAGTGGTATTTCAACGTCGACTCCACAACAACTGGCGTTGCCGCTTCAAAGTCTCCCACCTATCCTACACAAGCCGAACCGAACACCAATATCAAGCTATAGTAAAGGTCCCGGGGTCTTTCCGTCCTGCTGCGCGAAACGAGCATCTTTACTCGTAATGCAATTTCACCGGGCCTGTGGTTGAGACAGTCGAGAAGTCGTTACGCCATTCGTGCAGGTCGGAACTTACCCGACAAGGAATTTCGCTACCTTAGGATGGTTATAGTTACCACCGCCGTTTACTGGCGCTTAAGTTCTCAGCTTCGCCTAGCCGAAACTAGACTAACCGGTCCCCTTAACGTTCCAGCACCGGGCAGGCGTCAGTCCGTATACATCGCCTTACGGCTTCGCACGGACCTGTGTTTTTAGTAAACAGTCGCTTCTCGCTGGTCTCTGCGGCCACCCCCAGCTCGGAGTGCAAGACTCGTCACCAGGAATGGCCCCCCTTCTCCCGAAGTTACGGGGGCATTTTGCCGAGTTCCTTAACCACAGTTCACCCGAACGCCTCGGTATTCTCTACCTGACCACCTGAGTCGGTTTAGGGTACGGGCCGCCATGAAACTCGCTAGAGGCTTTTCTCGACAGCATAGGATCATCCACTTCACCACAATCGGCTCGGCATCAGGTCTCAGCCTCAATGAGTGACGGATTTGCCTATCACTCGGCCTACACCCTTACCCCGGGACTACCACCGCCCGGGCTGGACTACCTTCCTGCGTCACCCCATCGCTCACCTACTACCACCTTGGTTCAGCGGCTCCACCACTCCCCATTGCCCGAAGGCTCCGGGGCGGCTTCACGGCCTTAGCATCAGAGGGTTCAACGTTGGCGCTTCAAAGCGGGTACGGGAATATCAACCCGTTGTCCATCGACTACGCCTGTCGGCCTCGCCTTAGGTCCCGACTTACCCTGGGCAGATCAGCTTGACCCAGGAACCCTTGGTCAATCGGCGCAAGAGTTTCCCACTCTTGTATCGCTACTCATGCCTGCATTCTCACTCGTGAACCGTCCACAACTCGATTCCTCGGCTGCTTCACCCGGCACACGACGCTCCCCTACCCATCCACACAGCCGTTGGGCCTACACGTGTGAATGACACGACTTCGGTGGTGTACTTGAGCCCCGCTACATTGTCGGCGCGGAATCACTTGACCAGTGAGCTATTACGCACTCTTTCAAGGGTGGCTGCTTCTAAGCCAACCTCCTGGTTGTCTCTGCGACTCCACATCCTTTCCCACTTAGCACACGCTTAGGACCTTAGTCGGTGTTCTGGGCTGTTTCCCTCTCGACCATGGAGCTTATCCCCCACAGTCTCACTGCCGTGCTCTCACTTACCGGCATTCGGAGTTTGGCTAAGGTCAGTAACCCGGTGAGGCCCATCGCCTATCCAGTGCTCTACCTCCGGCAAGAAACACACGACGCTGCACCTAAATGCATTTCGGGGAGAACCAGCTATCACGGAGTTTGATTGGCCTTTCACCCCTAACCACAGGTCATCCCCCAGGTTTTCAACCCTGGTGGGTTCGGTCCTCCACACGGTCTTACCCGCGCTTCAACCTGCCCATGGCTAGATCACTCCGCTTCGGGTCTTGGGCGTGCAACTCAATCGCCCTATTCGGACTCGCTTTCGCTACGGCTACCCCACACGGGTTAACCTCGCTACACACCGCAAACTCGCAGGCTCATTCTTCAAAAGGCACGCAGTCACAGTCCGAAGACTGCCCCCACGGCTTGTAGGCACACGGTTTCAGGTACTATTTCACTCCGCTCCCGCGGTACTTTTCACCATTCCCTCACGGTACTATCCGCTATCGGTCACCAGGGAATATTTAGGCTTAGCGGGTGGTCCCGCCAGATTCACACGGGATTTCTCGGGCCCCGTGCTACTTGGGAGATGAGCAAGCAAGCCGCTGATGTTTCGTCTACGGGGGTCTTACCCTCTACGCCGGACCTTTCGCATGTCCTTCGACTACACCAACGGTTTCTGACTCGCCGACCGGCCGGCAGACCGATCAAGCTCATTCCCACGACCCCCAAGCGGCAACCCCTGCCGGGTCTCACACCACTTGGGTTTAGCCTCATCCGGTTTCGCTCGCCACTACTCCCGGAATCACGGTTGTTTTCTCTTCCTGCGGGTACTGAGATGTTTCACTTCCCCGCGTTCCCTCCACACTGCCTATGTGTTCAGCAGCGGGTGACAGCCCATGACGACTGCCGGGTTTCCCCATTCGGACACCCCCGGATCAAAGCTCGGTTGACAGCTCCCCGGGGCCTATCGCGGCCTCCCACGTCCTTCATCGGTTCCTGGTGCCAAGGCATCCACCGTGCGCCCTTAAAAACTTGGCCACAGATGCTCGCGTCCACTGTGCAGTTCTCAAACAACGACCAGACACCCACCCTCAGACGCGACAAGCACGCCCTCAAGTGGAGCCGGCAACTCTGAAGCAACAACCTTGATGGCCGTTCCTTCAGGACCCAACAGCGTGCCCGACACACCCGGCGGCATCATGTGCGTTCCACGCTCCGAAGAGCAGTACTAGCAAGACCCGTACCGTGTGTGCCGAATAGTCAACGTTCCACCCATGAGCAACCGTGCGAGACATTCGCTCGCAGTCGGCCATGTGCTCCTTAGAAAGGAGGTGATCCAGCCGCACCTTCCGGTACGGCTACCTTGTTACGACTTCGTCCCAATCGCTGGTCCCACCTTCGACGGCTCCCTCCCAAGGGTTAGGCCACCGGCTTCGGGTGTTACCGACTTTCGTGACGTGACGGGCGGTGTGTACAAGGCCCGGGAACGTATTCACCGCAGCATGCTGATCTGCGATTACTAGCAACTCCAACTTCATGGGGTCGAGTTGCAGACCCCAATCCGAACTGAGGCCGGCTTTTTGGGATTCGCTCCGCCTCGCGGCATCGCAGCCCTTTGTACCGACCATTGTAGCACGTGTGCAGCCCAAGACATAAGGGGCATGATGATTTGACGTCGTCCCCACCTTCCTCCGAGTTGACCCCGGCAGTCTCCTGTGAGTCCCCATCACCCCGAAAGGCATGCTGGCAACACAGAACAAGGGTTGCGCTCGTTGCGGGACTTAACCCAACATCTCACGACACGAGCTGACGACAACCATGCACCACCTGTACACCGACCACAAGGGGGCGCCCATCTCTGGACGTTTCCGGCGTATGTCAAGCCTTGGTAAGGTTCTTCGCGTTGCGTCGAATTAAGCCACATGCTCCGCTGCTTGTGCGGGCCCCCGTCAATTCCTTTGAGTTTTAGCCTTGCGGCCGTACTCCCCAGGCGGGGAACTTAATGCGTTAGCTGCGGCACCGACGACGTGGAATGTCGCCAACACCTAGTTCCCAACGTTTACGGCGTGGACTACCAGGGTATCTAATCCTGTTCGCTCCCCACGCTTTCGCTCCTCAGCGTCAGTAATGGCCCAGAGATCCGCCTTCGCCACCGGTGTTCCTCCTGATATCTGCGCATTTCACCGCTACACCAGGAATTCCGATCTCCCCTACCACACTCTAGCCTGCCCGTATCGAATGCAGACCCGGGGTTAAGCCCCGGGCTTTCACATCCGACGCGACAGGCCGCCTACGAGCTCTTTACGCCCAATAATTCCGGACAACGCTCGCACCCTACGTATTACCGCGGCTGCTGGCACGTAGTTAGCCGGTGCTTCTTCTGCAGGTACCGTCACTTGCGCTTCTTCCCTGCTGAAAGAGGTTTACAACCCGAAGGCCGTCATCCCTCACGCGGCGTCGCTGCATCAGGCTTTCGCCCATTGTGCAATATTCCCCACTGCTGCCTCCCGTAGGAGTCTGGGCCGTGTCTCAGTCCCAGTGTGGCCGGTCGCCCTCTCAGGCCGGCTACCCGTCGTCGCCTTGGTGGGCCGTTACCCCACCAACAAGCTGATAGGCCGCGGGATCATCCTGCACCGCCGGAGCTTTCCACCCACCCCCATGCAGGAGCAGGTCATATCCGGTATTAGACCTCGTTTCCAAGGCTTGTCCCAGAGTGCAGGGCAGATTTCCCACGTGTTACTCACCCGTTCGCCACTGATCCACCCCGAAGGGCTTCACCGTTCGACTTGCATGTGTTAAGCACGCCGCCAGCGTTCGTCCTGAGCCAGGATCAAACTCTCCGTGAATGTCAACCCGTCATCGGGTTCCCACTCGCGGAAGAGCGGCACGGCAACCACCGGAATAAGGTGATCCCGCGCACTGCGTCCTCGCTAGTGTTATTTCAAAAGGAATCTCCAACAAGACCATGACGGCCTCGCCGGGGATGTCAACATATCTGGCGTTGACTTTTGGCACGCTGTTGAGTTCTCAAGGAACGGACGCTTCCTTCGGACCGCCTTCCAGCGGGCCCTCCGGGCGCTTCGTTCTTTCGTGTTTCCAGCTTATCAGATGTTTTCCGCTCCGTTTTCCGGAGTTTCATTCATCCGCTTCGCTTTCGCCTTTCGGCGCTCCCGAACTCTACCAGAGTTCTTCCGGCGGTTTTCCCGCTCGAGGTTCGAACTCCGATCGGAATTCGAAAAGCGGGCCACCCGGCCGTGGGGCAACCCGGAGAACGTTACACACCGGACCGCCCGGGGTCAAAACGCCCCCGCCCGGAGTCCCGGACGGGGGCGATCGACGCGTCAGGCGCGGACTGCGGTGTCACGGACCGCGGCGTCAGCCGCGGCCCATCTCCTCCACGATCGCGGCCGCGAAGGAGTCGATGTCGGCCTCCGAGGTGTCGAAGGCGGCCATCCAGCGCACCTCGCCGGTGTGCTCGTCCCAGAAGTAGAAGCGGTAGCGCTTCTGCAGCCGCTCGCTGACCTCGCGCGGCAGGATCGCGAACACGGCGTTCGCCTGCACGGGACGGACGATGCTGACGCCCTCGATCCCGCGGACGGCCGTCTCCAGGCGCTTGGCCATGGCGTTGGCGTGGCCGGCGTTGCGCAGCCAGAGGTCGCCGGTGAGCAGCGCCTCGAACTGGACCGAGACGAAGCGCATCTTCGACGCGAGCTGCATCGACATCTTGCGCAGGAACTTGATGTCCCGGACCCGGTCGGGGTTGAGGACGACCACGGCCTCGCCGAACAGCAGGCCGTTCTTGGTGCCGCCGAAGGACAGCACGTCGACGCCGGCGTCCGTGGTGAAGGCGCGGAACGGCAGGCCGAGGGAGGCGGCCGCGTTGGCGAGCCGGGAGCCGTCCATGTGGACGAGCATGCCGCGCTCGTGCGCGTGGTCGCAGATCGCCTTGACCTCGTCGGCCGTGTAGACGGTGCCGAGCTCGGTGCTCTGGGTGATCGAGACGGCGAGCGGCTGGGCGCGGTGCTCGTCGCCCCAGCCCCAGGCCTGCTGGTCGATGAGCTCGGGGGTGAGCTTGCCGTCCGGGGTGGGGACGGTGAGCAGCTTGATGCCCGCCATCTTCTCGGGTGCACCGCACTCGTCCACGTTGATGTGGGCGGACTCGGCGGCGATCACCGCTCCCCAGCGCGGCAGCAGGGCCTGCAGGGAGACCACGTTGGCGCCGGTGCCGTTGAAGACCGGGTAGGCCTCCGCCTTCTCGCCGAAGTGCTTGCGGAAGACGGTCTGGAGGTGCTCGGTGTACTGGTCCTCGCCGTAGGCGACCTGGTGGCCGTCGTTGGCGAGGGCTATCGCGGCGAGGATCTCGGGGTGGACGCCGGCGTAGTTGTCGCTGGCGAAGCCGCGTACCGCGGGGTCGTGGCGGCGTACGGCGTCCGTACCGGGGGTCATCGGGCTGTCAGCCACAGGTGCTGTCCGTTCAGTTCTGCTGCGGGGCGGTCCCAGAGGCCCGCCAGGGTGTCGGCCAGGTCGGCGGTGTCGGTGAAACCGGCGAACTTGGCCTCCGGCTTCTCGGCGCGCATCTCCGGGGAGACCAGGGCCTTGATCACCAGGATGGCAGCCGCGGCGGTGGGCGTGCCGTCCCCGGCGGTGGTCTCCTTCACGAAGGAGTCCGCCATGGCGAGCGTCCAGGCCTCGGTGGCGGCCTTGGCGGCCGCGTAGGCGGCGCCGCCCGCGGTGGGCTTGTGCGCGGCGGCGGCCGAGACCATGGCGTAGCGGCCGGCCTCGCTGCGGACCAGCGCGGGCTGGAAGGCGAGCGAGGTGTGCTGCAGGGTGCGGACGACGGTGTCGTGCAGGAAGTCCCAGTCGTCGATCCGGGAGTCGAAGAAGGTCTTGCTGCCGCGCCAGCCGCCGACCAGGTGGAACAGGCCGTCGACGTGGCCGTGCTCGGCCTCCAGGTGGTCGGCCCAGTCGTGGACCTCCTGCGGGTCGAGGAGGTCGATGACCTGGCCGCTGACCTTGGCGCCGCGGACGTCGGTGCGCACGGAGTCGAGGGCGGCGTCGAGGCGCTGCTGGTCGATGTCGGCGCCGATCACGGTGGCGCCGGCGGCGGCGAGGCGGCGCAGGGTGGCGCGTCCGGCGGGACCGCTGGCCCCGGCGACGGCGATGACCTTGCCGGCGAGGTTGTCGGTGCTCACGCGGCGACCCCCTGGACGTTCGCGCCGGTGATGCCCTTGGTGCTGGCGATGACGCCGCTCAGCTTCTTGGACAGCGCCTCGAAGAACATGCTCAGCGGGAACTCGTCCGGCAGGACGGCGTCGCAGAGCGCCTTGCGCAGCGCCTTGTCGTCGGCGATGTCCAGCGGCAGCGCCTCGGTGCCCTTGGCCCAGGTGGAGGCGGGGTGCGGGGTGAGGTACTTGGAGACCAGCTGGTACGCGGCGATCCAGTGCGCGGTCTTCGGGCGGTCGATGCCCTCGCGGTAGAGGGTCTCGATCTCGGCGCAGAGCTCGTTGGTGACGTCGGCGACCCGGTCCCAGTCGATCGAGAGCCGGTTGTCGCGCCAGCGCAGCGCGTCGTTCTTGTGGAGGTAGGCGAAGAGCAGCTGGCCGCCCATGCCGTCGTAGTTGCGGACGCGGTCGCCGCTGACCGGGAAGCGGAACATCCGGTCGAAGAGGACCGCGTACTGGACGTCGCGGGCGCGCTTGTTGCCCTCGCGCTCCAGCTTCACGACCTCCTTGAAGGTGTTCAGGTCACAGCGGAGCTCCTCCAGGCCGTACATCCAGAACGGGCTGCGCTGCTTGATCATGAACGGGTCGAACGGCAGGTCGCCGTGGCTGTGGGTGCGGTCGTGGATGAGGTCCCACAGCACGAAGGTCTGCTGGGTGCGCTCCTGGTCCTCGAGGAGGCTCTGGGCGTCCTCGGGGATCTCCAGGCCGAGCTGGGTGACGGCGCTGGTGGTGACGGCGCGGAAGCGGGCGGCCTCGCGGTCGCAGAAGATCGCGCCCCAGGTGAAGCGGTCGGGCGCCTGGCGGACGGCGACGGTCTCCGGGAAGAGGACCGCGGAGTTGGTGTCGTAGCCGGCGGTGAAGTCCTCGAAGGCGATGCCGAGGTAGCCGGGGTTGTCGAAGCGGGTGCGCTCCAGCTCGGCGACCCAGTCGGGCCAGACGACCTTCAGCAGCACGGCCTCCAGGTTGCGGTCCGGGTTGCCGTTCTGGGTGTACATCGGGAAGACCACGAGGTGCTCCAGGCCGTCCTCGCGCTGCCCGGCGGGCTGGAAGGCCAGCAGGGAGTCGAGGAAGTCGGGCTCGCGGTAGCCGGTGTCGGCCCACTTGCCGAGGTCCGCCTGGACGGCGGCGAGGTACGCCGCGTCGTGGGGGAAGAGCGGGGCCAGCTCGGCGATGGCGGTGCGGACGGTGTCGACCAGCGGGTCGACCGTCTCGCGCTGGACGGCCACGAGGTCGATGGAGCCGTCCTTGGACTGCAGCGGCCGCAGGGCCTCGACGGCGTCCTTCAGGCGCTGCCAGGCGGGGTGGCCGGCCGGTGCGGCGGAGGCGTCGCCCGCCACCGCGAGCGTCGGCGAAAGATTCTGCATCAGAGACTCACTTCGACAGGACTTATTACGACAGGACCACCATAGATACGAAAGGTTCTCCTGTTCAAGGGGGGTTCGACGGGAGAGACGGGGATCATGGGGCTGTCCCGGGATCCGGACGGTCCGGCGGACGGCGTCGCGGACGGGGCGCCGTACGCCGACCATGCGCTCTCCCCCGTACGGCCGCCACCGGACGCGGGCCCCCGGGCCGGGCATCGCGCCCCCTTCCCGGGTGGACGCCTCGATGCGCCCCCGTACGCGCCCTGCTGCGCGGGCGCCCGGCCATTGATCGTGGACGGCGTAGCTCCGCACGCACCGGTCGAGAGGGGCGCCGATGCACGGACCCGCCGTCGTCACCTGGCTGCTGGCAGCGCTGGCCACGGGGTCCGCCCTGCTCTGTCTGCACCGGCTCCGGAGCCGGGCCCGGACCTGCGGGGAGGACCGCGAGGTCGACGCCGCCGAGGCGGCGATGGGGATCGGCATGGCAGGCATGGCGCTGCTGCCGGGGGTGGCCTGGGGCTGGCTGTTCGCGGTGCTGGCGGGAGTCCTGCTGCTGGGTGCGGTAGGACCAGGGACGGCGGGGCCGCGCGGGCACCGGCTGCACCACGGCGTCGGGGCGCTGGCCATGGCGTACATGGCGCTGGCCATGGCGGGTGGAGGCGGCCCCCGGACGGGCGGCGCCGACCAGGCCGCCGGGGTCGCCGCGTCAGCCGCCTCCGCTGCGACTGCCGCCTCCGCCGGGCCCGCCGGAGTGGCGGCCGTGCCGGCGCACCTGCACCACGCCGCTCCGGCCGGGCTGCCGCTGCTGACCGGGCTGCTGCTGGCGTACTTCGGCGGCTACGCGCTCTGGGCGGGGAGCCGCCTGCTCGCCGGGCCGGGCGGTCATGGCGCGGCGGGTGTCCCCTCCTTCCCGGCGGTCCGGGTCCCGGCCGCGGAGCAGCTCGGGCAGGCCTGCCGGGCGGCGATGGGGATCGGGATGTTCGCGATGCTGCTGACCATGTGAGGCGACGGCCGCGGAGACCGGGTGGATGCGGCAGTGCCGGCACCTCGATCGGCCCGCGGGGCAGGGTTGACGGGTCGTCGGGGCGTGGTGTTGGTCACTGGCCCGCGGAACCCGTTCCGCGGGGCGCCGGGGCGGCATAGGTTGGGGGCAGCGCACCGCCGCGCCTCGATCCTCCTCGGGGGGAATCCCTGCCATGACGGCCCTGCTGAGCCTGCTGCTGCTCGGAACGCTGCTCTCCACCGCGGTGCCCGGCCGGCTGGCCCGCGCCCGCTGGGCCGAGCGTGAACCGGTGCTGGCCCTGTGCGCCTGGCAGTGCCTGGTGGTCGCCGTCCTGCTCTGTTGCGTGCTCAGCCTGCTGCTGGCGAGCGCCGCCGCGCTGCCCGGCCTGCGGGCGCTGCTCTTCCAGGGCGCGCCGCAGGGGGTGGAGGAGGCGTACGGGCTGGCCGGGGCCGAGGGCTGGGGCCGGCTGTCGGCGGCCGTCCTGGCGGCGGGCGGGATCTGGACGGCGCTGTCGCTGGCCCGCGAGGTCCGTTCGGCCCGGGCGCTGCGCGGCCGGCGGAACGCCCAACTCGACCATCGTGCACCTGAGTTGCCGAAGGAACTGGCGGGCGCGGCGGGTGCCGCGCCGCAGTGGCCCCGGGCGGCCCGGGAGCGGCTGGTGGTGCTGGAGAACGTCCGTCCCGAGGCCTGGTCGGTGCCGGGCCCCGGGGCGCGACTGGTGGTCACCACCGGGGCGCTGCAGCAGCTGAGCGACCGGGAGCTGGCGGCGGTGCTCAGCCATGAGCGCGGGCACGTCCGGGCGCGGCACCACTGGCTGCTGCAGTGTGCGGAGGCGCTGGCGGGCGGCTTCCCCGGGGTGGAGGTGTTCGCCGCGTTCCGGGACCAGGTGGGCGAGCTGGTGGAGCTGGCGGCGGACGACCGGGCCGCGCGGCGGCACGGACGGGTGACCACCGCGCTGGCGCTGGTCGAACTCAACAGCGGGCGCGGGGTGTTCGGCCCCTGCCGGCCCGGGCACCTCGCCCAGTCGCCGCGCCGGGTCGACCGTCTGCTGGCCGGCGAGCCCCGGCTCTCGGTGGCCCGCCGTCTCCAGTTCACGCTCGCCGCGGTGGCGGCTCCCGCCGCGGCCCTCCTGCTCGCCGCGGCCCCGGGCCTGACGGCTCTGACCTGAGTAGCCCTCCCGCCTGAGAGCCCGCTGACCCGAGAGCCTGCTGACCTGAGAGCCCTCCGGCCGGACGGACCCGCCGCAGCGCGGGGCTACGCCTCGCCGAGCGTCCGCGCCAGGATCTCCCGGTGGACCGGCTGAGCCTCCCGGTACCGGGCGCGGCCCTCCTCGGTCAGCTGGACGTAGATCCCCCGGCGGTCCAGCTCGCACATGGCGCGCACCACCAGCCCGGCCTTCTCCAGCCGCCCGATCAGCCGGGACAGCGCGCTCTGGCTGAGGTGCACGGTGCACGCCAGGTCCTGCACCCGCGGTTTCAGGGACTGCCCGGGCTCCGCCTGCTCCTCGTGCTCCCGGAGCCGTTCCAGCACCTCGAACTCGCTCATGCCCAGGCCGAACCGCTCCCCCAGCTCGCGGTCGAGCGCGCAGGTGGCGGCCGCGTGGCGGGCCAGCAGGGAGCGCCACTCGGAGACGAGGGCCGCGTCGGGCGCGGCGTCGACGGGTTCGGTCACGGCGCCACACTACCACATGCCCGGACATCTATTGCACCCACATTAAATCCACTTGCATTGGATGCACATGCATGTACTGTACTGCCCATGACCACAGCCACGACCCCCTCCACCCCTCCCCTCGCATCTGACGATCCGTCACATTCCTTGCGCTGGAGCCCCCGTCTCTGGGGCACCCTGGTCGTCCTCTGCGCCGCGATGTTCCTCGACGCCCTCGACGTCTCGATGGTCGGCGTCGCCCTGCCCTCCATCGGCGCCGAGCTCGGCCTCTCCACCTCCGCCCTGCAGTGGGTGGTCAGCGGGTACGTGCTGGGCTACGGCGGTCTGCTGCTGCTCGGCGGACGGGCGGCGGACCTGCTGGGCCGCCGCCGGGTGTTCCTGGTGGCGCTGGGCGTGTTCGCGGCCGCCTCGCTGCTCGGCGGCCTGGTCGACAGCGGCCCGCTGCTGATCGCGACCCGCTTCCTCAAGGGCGTCAGCGCGGCGTTCACCGCCCCGGCGGGCCTGTCCATCATCACCACGACCTTCGCCGAGGGCCCGGCCCGCAACCGGGCACTGTCCATCTACACCACCTGCGGCGCCAGCGGGTTCTCGCTCGGCCTGGTGCTCAGCGGCCTGCTCACCTCGGCCGGCTGGCGGTGGACCTTCCTGATGCCCGTCCCGGTCGCCCTGATCGCGCTCGCCTTCGCCGCCCGGCTGCTCCCCCGCCAGGCCGCCCCGGAGCGCGGCGCCGGCGGGTACGACGTGGCCGGCGCGATCACCGGCACCGGTGCGCTGCTCCTGCTGGTGTTCACGGTGACCGAGGCCCAGGGCGCCGGCTGGGCGAGCCTGCGCACCCTCGGCTCGCTGGCCGTGGTCGCCGTGCTGGCGACTGCGTTCCTGGTGATCGAATCGCGCACCGCGCACCCGCTGGTCCGGCTCGGGATCTTCCGCAACGGCGGCGTCAGCCGGGCCAACCTCACCGCGGCCACCATCTTCGGCTCCTACGCGGGCTTCCAGTTCATCGTCACCCTCTACCTCCAGCGGCTGCTCGACTGGTCGGCCCTGGAGATGGCGCTCGGCCTGCTCCCGGCGGGCGCCCTGGTCGCCCTGTCGGCGACCCGGATGGGCGCGATCGTCGACCGGTTCGGCACCAACCGGCTGCTGGTGATCGGCGTCACCGCGCTCACCGCGGGGTACGCGCTGTTCCTGCGGCTGGACGAGCACAGCAGCTACGTCGGCCTGGTGCTGCCCAGCATGGTCCTGCTCGGGATCGGCTTCGCGCTGGCCTTCCCCTCCGTCAACATCGCCGCCACCAGCGGGGTCGCGGACGAGGAGCAGGGGCTGGCCTCGGGTCTGGTCAACACCGCCTTCCAGGTGGGCAGTGCGGTGGTGCTGGCGGTGACCACGGCGGTGATCACCGCGGGCAGCGACGGCGGTGAGACCCCGGCGGCCCAGCTGGACGGCTACCGGCCGGCCCTGCTGCTGGTGACCGGGGTGGCCCTGGCCGGCCTGCTGGTGACGGTGGTCGGCGCCGTGGTCGAGCGCCGCCGCCGGGAGCCCGCGCCGGTGCCGGACTACCGCTACGAGCGGGCCGAGGAGCTGGTGAAGGGCTGAACCGCGGCACCCCGGCGGGCGACCCCTCGCCGACGGGTCGGGCCCGTCTCCACCAAACCCCCGTGTTGGTGGAGCCGGGCCCTTCCGTACCGCGCCGTTCACGGCCCGGACCTGGGATGTTCTCAGGTACGGCCGTACGTCGGGCGAACCCGGACAGTATATTGGCCGGGAGCCAACGAACGTACGGAGCAGACACGATGGCACCTCGCGGGGAATCGGTCAATGAGGAGATGCGCGAACGCTCCCGCCGCCGCCTCATGCGGGCCACCGTGGAACTCGTGGACCAGTGCGGATACGCCGGCACCACGCTGGGCGACATAGCCGAGCGGGCCGGTCTGGCCCGCGGTCTCGTCTCCTACTACTTCGACGGCAAACGGCTGTTGATGCAGTCGGCCACCCACCGGCTGATGCACCTGACGCTCGACGCCGCCCTGGCGGAGCTGCCGGCCGGCTCCTCGCCGGACGCCCGGCTGGCCCGGGCCATCGACGCCGTCCTGCTGCTGGCCATGGAGCACCCGCGGGTGATGCGCTCGCACTTGGCGCTGATCCTCGACCCGGACGTCGGCGCCTTCATCCAGGACCCGGAGCAGCAGCGGCTGGGGGCGATCCTGCGCGGACTGCTCAGCGACTGGGGCGCCCCAGACCCGGCGGCCGAGCACGCCGTGCTGCGCAGTGCGCTGATGGGCGGGTGCATCGGCGTCCTGCTGCCGGGGGCGGCGACCCCGCTGCCGCCGATCCGGGCCGACCTGTTCGCCCGGTACGCACTCCCCTGGGAGCTGGGCGTCCCGCCGCTCCCCCGGGCGCCGGAGCGCCCGCATCCCCCGGCCAGGATCTGACCGGGGGAAATCCGACGGGCCGTCAGCCCTTGAGGATGGCGCCGAGCAGGTCGGCGGTCTGGTCCGGGGTGAGGCTGTCCACGCAGAGCCGCTCCATCACCTGCACGTACGCGTCCACGTCGTCGCGCTTGTCCAGGTAGAGGGCGCTGGTGAGCTGCTCCAGGTAGACCACGTCGGCGAGGTCCTGCTCGGGGAAGCGCAGGATCGAGAAGGCGCCGCTCTCGCCCGCGTGGGCGCCGAAGCGGAACGGCATGACCTGGATGACCACGTTGGGCCGCCGGGCCATGTCGATCAGGTGCTGGACCTGCTCGCGCATCACCTCGGGACCGCCGACCGGCCGGCGCAGCGCCGCCTCGTCGATGACCGCCCACAGCCGCGGGCCCTGCCCGTCGGTCAGCAGCTTCTGCCGGCGCATCCGGAGGTTGACCCGGCGCTCCAGCTCGGCGCCGGAGAGCACCGGGCGGCTCTGCCCGAAGATCGCCCGCGCGTAGGACTCGCACTGCAGCAGCCCGGGGATGAACTGCACCTCGTACGTCCGGATCAGGGCCGCCGCCTCCTCCAGCCCGATGTACGTCTGGAACCAGCCCGGCAGGACGTCGTTGAAACTGTGCCACCAGCCGGACTTGTTGGCCTCGCGGACCAGGCCCAGCAGCGCCTCGCGCTCCACCCCGTCGTGCACGCCGTAGAGGCTGAGCAGGTCGGCCACGTCGCGCTCCTTGAAGCTGACCCGGCCGAGCTCCATACGGCTGATCTTCGACTCGGAGGCACGGATCGCGTACCCGGCGTCCTCACGGGTGATGGCGCAGCCCTCGCGGAGCCGGCGCAGCTGGGAGCCGAGGAGGATCCGGCGCACCATCGAGCCCCCGCCGGGCTGAACTGTGGTCATGCGGTCCTAACCTCCAGCTTGTTCAAACACGGCACAGTCTGCCATCAGTTGAGCGCTCTCGGTGCCTGTACTGGCGCAACGATCTACCGGTTCTGCATCACATCCACCATCTTGCACGTGCATCCGCCTCATGCATATGCCAATAGTGCGACTGCACGTGAATCGACTCTTGCATCTGCAGTGGGCGCAGAGGACCATGGTGCACGTGCACCTGCACACCCCTTGGCAATCCCGCGGACACCGCGTCGACCCCACGCGCGACCCCGCACACCGTCCCGGCGGCGTCCCCGCGCCGCTGGGTTCTCGTGTGCGCGAGTGGGTCGTCGAGGAGGGGTCGCGCGGCCGAGCGAGTCGGAGGTGACCGGCATGACCCCGGTGGGTCCCGCCGTGTCCGCCCCCTTATGGGAGGAGCTCTTCATGAGCACCGGTACGGCACTGGCGACCGACCCGTACGTGGTCAGCTGTACCCTCGCTCCCCGCTTCGAAGCCGTGCGCACCGCACGTGAGTTCGCGAGATCCACCCTGAACGGCTGGGGGCTCGGCGAGCTCTTCGACGACGTCGCCCTGGTCGCCTCCGAGCTGGTGACCAACGCCCTCCGGCACGCCCTCGGCACCTCGCCCGACCCCGTACGGCTGCCGATACAGCCGGGTCCGCGGCAGGTCGCCGACTCCGTGCTGGCCGCCGCCCTCCCGATCCGGATAAGCCTGGTGCACCGCGCCCCGCAGGTGGTCTGCGCGGTCAGCGATCCCAGCAGCCTCGGCCCGGTCGCCCGCGAGGCCGACTTCGTCGCCGAGTCCGGCCGCGGTCTGCACCTGGTCGACTCCTTCAGCCGCTCCTGGGGCTGGCACCCGCTGGCCGGCGCCGGCAAGGTGGTGTGGGCGCTCTTCGACGCCACCTCCGAGGAGTCCGCCGGCCGGCACCGCCGGTCGGCCTGAGCCCGCTCCCCCCTGCCTGCCCACACCTGCACCTGCCTGCGAACGTCCCGCGAGCACCGGAGGCCGTCCCGCGACCGCCGACGGCGGCGGAGAAGACGCGGAGACGACAGAGGCCGCCGCGGAGCGTCAACCCTCACGACGGCCTGGAACCAGGCGGACTGACGTCGCGTCATACCGCCAGATGATCGAACTCCCCGTCCTTGGCGCCGAGCAGCATCGCGGCTATCTCGGCCCTGGTATAGACCAAGGCGGGTCCGTCCGGATAGCGCGAGTTCCGCATCGCGACCTCACCCCCGGGCAGGGCCGCGAACTCCACGCAGTTCCCCTGCGAATTGCTGTGCCGACTCTTCTGCCAGACCGCTCCGTCGAGGTCCGCAGCCGCCATGCCGTTGTACGCCTCACGCATCAGTTTCTCCCCAGGAGCGATGGCGATTACCTCACTTGACGTGATGATAACTCGGGTGCACGTGCATCAGCACGGGACACTGCGCGTGCATTTCTCTGCCAAATCGGGCCCACACGTGCATAGTTGACGACACGTAACCGGACATAGCGGCCGGAATCGCCGAGCCGGCGGTGACCGAGCGTGCCCGGCGGCCAGCGCGTTGTCGATCTTCGAACCCCTCGAATCGGCTCACGCGCAGTCACGCCGGACCCTGTGAGCCGCGTCACTCCTTTGTCACAATGCGTCCACTCCTGGGATCCGACTGCAGGCACCCCGGCCGGATGTCCTACGATCTCCGCCATGAGCACCGCAGCCATCCCGGGCGCGCCACTGCCCGTCCGCCAGCCAGGCTCCCGTGCGCGGGGGCGCCACCGCCGTCCCGAGCGCCCCGAGATCCCGGCCGGATCCCCGGCCCTGGTGCTGGCCGTGCCCGCGACCGCCGGACCGGAGACCCGTCCGATCGTGGACGAACTGCTCTCCATCGTCCGCGGCGAGCAGCCGGGCATCGAGATCACCGCCGCGTACCTGGCGAGCGAGGGGGACGACTCCCCCACCGTCGCCGGCCTGCTGGCCGCCGCCGCCGAGGCGGGCCTGCCCGCCCCCGTCCTGGTGCCGCTGCTGCCCGGCCCGCACGGCTACCTCGCCGAGCTGCAGCACCTCGCCGCCGAGAGCGGCGCCGTCCTCACCGAGGCGCTCGGCCCGCACCCCCTGCTCGCCGAGGCCGTCCACGTGCGGCTGTCCGAGGCGGGCCTGGCCCGTGCGGACCGTGCGCGCCTGTTCGCCATCACCACCGCCGCCGACGGCGTGGTGCTGACCACCGTCGGCGGTGAGGAGGCGGCCGCGGCCGCCGGGATCACCGGTGTGCTGCTCGCCGCGCGGCTCGCCGTGCCGGTGGTGGCCGCGGCGCTGGACGTGCCCGGGTCGGTGGCCGCGGCCGTCGAGCACCTCAAGGCGACCGGATCCCAGCAGCCCGCGCTGGCACCCCTGGTGATCGGCCCGGAGGCCGACGCCGAGCTGCTGGCGGCCGCCGCCGAGGAGACCGGCTGCCCGAGCGCCGCCCCGCTGGGCGCCTACCCGACCGTCGGCCAGCTGATCGCCTCCACCTACATGGCCGTCATCCCCCGGCCCCAGCCGGAGGAGCCCCCGGCCGACCAGGAAGCCTGACGGCACCGGCACCCCCAGGGCACAAACCGGCGCAACCGGTTGACCACAGGGGCGCGGGGAACTGCGCAAAACGGAGGAAGGCTCACGTAGAGCCCTCCCGTCTCGCGCAGTTCTCCCCCGGCCTTGGCGGCTGGGAGGTGCCCCCACGCGCCCCTTTCTGTGCCGACCCGGCTACCCGTGAACCCGGCTACCCCAGCCGGGAGGTCCCGGCCGCCGCCGAGGTGAACGTCAGGGCCGGCGTGACCGGCTTCCGGGGGCCGGCCGGGAGGTCCACCGGGGCGGGGGCCGCGCTGCCGGAGGCGTGGGCGATGGTGGTCGCCTCCTTCTGGCCGGGCCGCCGCAGGAGGATCCGCTTGGGTTCCCCCGCCTGCGGGTCCAGCCACACCTCCTCGCCGCCGAACTCGCAGTCCAGCACCAGGACGTCGTCCGGCTGCCCGTCCCGCGTCGCGCGGAACGCGATCCCCGCCTTGCGATACCCCGTCAGCCGGCACCGACCGATCGTCACCGGCTCTCCGGCCAGCTGGTGCTTGGCGGTGGCGACCGCGTAGTCCGACTGGCCGGCCGCGTCGATCAGCAGGCCGTCGAAGACCGTGCCCTTGTCCCGTCCGAGCGCGTGGACGGCCACTCCCCCGGCGGCGTTGCCGTACAGCACGCTCGCGGTGTAGTCGAAGTCGTTGAGGTACGCGCCGTGCTCGATGCCCCAGCCGCCGTTGTGGTACGCGGCGAACTGGGTGACGGTGTGGTGGTGTTCGGCGTTGAGCCAGACGAAGATGCCGTTCTGCAGGTTGTTGTGGGCGAGGCAGCGCTCGAAGGTCCAGACGCCCTCGCTGGTCTCGGGCCACTCGTAGCCGGAGGCGCCGGTGGCGCCCTGGACGCCGACGGCCACGCAGTCCCGGGCCACTCCGCCCTTGCCCGCGCCGAGGCTGAAGCCGGTCAGCCGGTAGGCCCGAGGGTTGGGTTCGAGCCGCGTCCGGGAGGCCACGCAGGACTCGTAGGCGATGTCGTCGGAGGGGCCCTGCGGGGTGCGGGTGTCGATCGGCCCGTCCCACCAGTAGGCGTCCTCCCAGGTGTCGTGGCTGATGCAGCTGCGGAAGGTGATGCCGTGGCTGGCGTGCGGGACGAAGGCGTGGCTGCCGGTGTCGCGGACCACCACGCCCTCGACCACCGTGCCGCGGCTGGAGCCGGCCAGCATGTGGAAGTGCAGCCCGTACCGGCCGAGGACGGCCTCGGTGACCGGGGCGCCGGCCCAGGTCTCCCTGCCGGGCTTGCGCGGGCCCATCCAGCGCAGTGCGGCGTGCCGGACGTCCGAGCGGCGGGAGCCGGTCAGGTGGACGTGGGCGCGGCCGTCGGGGGTGCCCTCGACGCGGACGCTGCGGGTCAGGTTCAGCACCTCGGCGCCGAGGGTCAGCCCGCCGCCGGCGGCGACCCGGGGGTGGGCGTACGCCAGCGGACGGTCCAGGGTGACGGTGGTGCCGTCGACCGCGGTCACGGTCCGCAGGTCGTATTGGGCGGAGAAGTCCTCTTTGTCCGGTGTGCCGGTCGGGGTGACGGCCAGTTCGTCGCCGACCTGCCAGCCGGCGGGCTCGGCGGCGAGGGCGATCGCGGTGTCCCCGGCCTTGAGGGTGTCGGCCGCGCGGACCCAGGCGGTCTTGGCGGCGCCGTCCAGCCGGAGGTAGCCGGAGCCGGTGACCCACAGGCCGGTGTCGGTGTCGACCACGGTCATCCCGCCGCCCTGGAAGCGTCGTTCGTCCACGGAGGGAAAGCGCAGGGTGTGCACCGCGGCGCCGTCAGGGGCCAGCGCGAGGATGCCGCGGACCTCGACGTTGCCGGTCGAGGCGAGGGTGATCGAGCGGTCGGGGGCGAACATCAGCGAGCCGCCGGGCTCGATCACCAGCGAACCGACCGCGGCGTCCACGTCCAGCAGGACCTTGTCGGAGATCCGCACGGCGCTCTTCGGGTCGGGCGCCCACCCCTTCCAGCCGGCCGGGTCGGACCAGGGTCGGCCGCCCGAATCCACCACGGGGGGAGGGTCGTTCGTAGGCGCTCCGGTTTCCGGAGACGCTCCGCCGGAGTGCTGGTGGACGGGTGGCGGGCCCGCCTGGGCCACCGCACCCGTGGCCGTTGTGCCCGGATCGTCCAGGTTTCGCCTGAGGAGTTCCCGGCCGCCGACGGCGGCCGCGGCACCGGTCACCCCCAGCCAGCCGAGCAGCGCACGGCGACTGACGCGGCGGCGGCTGACAGGTCGCCGATTCGGCGACTCCGACGGTCTCTCGTCATGCTCCATGATCGGAAAACCCTCCCCCGGACCGGGCATCCACCGTTTTCCTGAAGGATAGGCAGCTCCCCTCCCCACCAAGGGCTTTGCTCGATATCGGTCAAAAGCGTTCGGAATCCGTGCGTGAGGCAGATCACATCTGTTTGCAGTTTCAATCGAACGGCGTCTAACGTGCTGCCACGTTCGTGGTCACACGGACCCAGTTCGTCCGGAACGCCGAGTCCTGCCGGCGGTCGGACTGGCAGCGCTCAAAGCACCACCGGCAGGAGCGGGGGAACCAGGTAAGTCGCCCGGGAGAGGTCCACGACCGCTCCGGGGCTAGGGGTGAAGCCGTGCAGCGCACGGCCGGGCAACTCCAGCCCGAATCCGACAGCTCACCTCGCAGGCGTGGGAGAGGAACGCGTTCTCATGCTGCCCACCAGCGCCTCCAAGCGCGCCCGCCGCCTCATCGCCACCACCGGTGTGGTCGGCATCGGCCTCACGATCCCCGCCCTCGCCGCCGGTTCCGCCTCCGCCGCGGACGTCTCCACCTGGGACAAGGTCGCCCAGTGCGAGTCCAGCGGCAACTGGTCCATCAACACCGGAAACGGGTTCTACGGCGGACTCCAGTTCACCTCCAGCACCTGGGCGGCGTACGGCGGCCACGCCTACGCCCCGCAGGCCAACCAGGCCACCAAGGCCCAGCAGATATCCGTCGCCGAGAAGGTGCTGGCCTCCCAGGGCCCCGGCGCCTGGCCGGTCTGCTCGGTCAAGGCCGGTCTGACCAAGGGCGGCGCCCCCGCCCAGGTCGACACCGCCGCCCCCGCCGCCTCCCGCTCCGAGGCCCGTCCGGCCGCGCCCAAGGCCCCCGCGGCCCCGCAGCGCACCGCCCCGAAGCAGGAGGCCCCCAAGGCCGCCGCGCCCCAGGCCCAGGCCCCCAAGGCCGAGGCCCCGAAGGCGGACGAGACCTACACCGTGGTCTCCGGCGACTGGCTCTCCACCATCGCCCGCGAGCACCACGTCGAGGGCGGCTGGCAGAAGCTGTACGAGCTCAACCGGTCGATCCTGACCGAGGGCCCGGACATGATCTACCCGGGCCAGCAGCTCCACCTCGGCACCCAGGCCGTGGCCACCCCGAAGCCCGAGGCGCCCCGGCCGAGCACCACCGAGCGCTCCTCCACCGGGACCGCCAGCCGGTCCACCGTCCGCCAGAACCTGGCCAAGGCGGCCACCGCCGTCCAGAAGGCCACCGGCTCCAAGGCGGCCGCGGTCGACTTCGCGCTCTCCAAGGTCGGCCAGGCGTACGTCTACGGCGGCAGCAGCAACGGCGGCTGGGACTGCTCCGGCCTGACCCAGGCGGCCTTCCGCCAGGCCGGCATCTCGCTGCCGCGGATCGCCTCCGACCAGGCCGACTACGCGACCCGCGTCTCGCTGGACAACCTGCAGCCGGGCGACCTGCTGTTCTGGTCCAACAACGGCCGCAACTCCGGCGTCTACCACGTCGCGATCTACATCGGCGGCGGCAAGTACGTCGAGGCGGCCAACCCGCGTGCGGGCGTGAAGACCGAGACCATCGCCAACTGGGCCCCGGACTTCGCCGGCCGCGTCTGATCCGGCCGGATCCGATCCTGCCGCCGGCGGCGGTCCCCGCTCCGCCGGGCCCAGCGGCCTGGCGAGGCCGCTCAGCGCGATGGCGGGCCCGGCGAAGCGGTTCGTCGCCACCGGTTGCCTGAAGGGGCGTGTCACCCGACACGCCCCTTCGGCGTTCCCGCGCCGGCCCACCGCCTCGGCCCGGGGAAGCCCCCGGATCCCCGCCCGCGCCCGTGCCCGGCGGCATAGGCTGCCCCCACCCGTCGAACGAGGAGCCGCCATGGGCAAGGTGACCGTATCCCTGGACGCCGATCTGGCCATCGAGGTGATGCTGCAGTCCGGCACGAAGAGCCCGCAGGACGCCGTGGAGCTGATCGTCCGCGACTACCTGGCCCGCGGCCGCCGCACCGAGGCACGGACCGGCGACGCCTCCGACGCCGCCCGCCTCGACCGGCCCCGGCCGACCGCCCAGGAGGGCTGAGCCGGCGCCGCCGGAACCGACCCGTCCCCGGCCGACCGCCCAGGAGGGCTGAGCCGGCGCCGCCGGAACCGACCCGTCCCCGGACAGCGCGACGCCCCCGGAGGGGCTCTGGAACCCTCCGGGGGCGTCTGCTCGCGTGGCCGGCCGGCCCTGGGCCGCCGCTACTGGCGCGGGTTGGCGCCGGTGGAGCCGCGCATCACCAGCTCCGGCTGGAACATGAACTCCGCGCGCTGGCCCGAGTTTCCGCCGACCTCCTCCAGGAGGGCGTCGACGGCGGCGGTGGCCATCGCCTCGACCGGCTGGCGCACGGTGGTCAGCGGCGGCTCGGTGAACGCTATCAGCGGGGAGTCGTCGAACCCGACCACCGAGACGTCCTGCGGCACCGACAGCCCGCGCTGCCGGACCGCCCTTATCGCGCCCAGCGCCATCATGTCGCTGCCGCAGACGATCGCCGTGCAGCCCTTGTCGAGCAGCGCCCCGGCCGCGGCGTGCCCGCCCTCCACGCTGAACAGCGTGTGGTGGATGAGCTCCTGGGCCTCCTCGGGGGTCCGGCCGAGCAGCTCCTGCACGGCCGCCGTGAAGCCCTCGATCTTCCGCAGCACCGGGACGTACCGGCGCGGCCCGACGGCCAGGCCGATCTTCTCGTGGCCGAGTTCGGCCAGGTGCTGGACCGCCATCCACATCGCCGACCGGTCGTCCGGCGAGATGAACGGCGCGGAGATCCGGTCGCTGTACCCGTTGATGAGGACGAACGGCACCTGCCGGCCGGTCAGTTTGGCGTACCGGTCGTGGTCGGCCGTGGTGTCCGCGTGCAGGCCGGAGGCGAAGACGATGCCCGCCACCCCGCGGTCGACCAGCATGTCCACCAGCTCGTCCTCGGTGGCACCGCCGGGCGTCTGGGTGCACAGCACCGGCGTGAAGCCGTGCCGGCTCAGCACCTGCTCTATCACCTGGGCCAGCGCGGGGAAGATGGGGTTGCTCAGCTCCGGGGTGATCAGGCCGATCAGGCCCGCGCTGCGCTGGCGCAGGCGGGTTGGTCGCTCGTAGCCGAGCACGTCGAGGGCGGCCAGCACGGTCTGCCGGGTGGTCGCGGAGACCCCCGGCTTGCCGTTGAGTACGCGGCTGACGGTGGCTTCGCTGACCCCCGCCTGCGCCGCGATGTCCGAGAGTCGCGCCGTAGTCACGATCCCAGAGCCTATTGCAACCATCTCAGACCGCCCACCACGTGGTGCTGTCGGCCGGGAGCACCGTCTCCGTGTCCACCGCGACAGCATCGGTGGAGGACAGCAGGATACGGCCGGGGGTGGTGATCCGGACAGGCTCTCCGGTGACGTTCACGGTGCAGACGAACGATCCTTCGGCACTGTCCCGGCGGAAGGCCAGCACGCCCTCGGGGCTGGGCAGCCACGCGACCTCGGTGCCGGCGCCGAGCGCGGGGTGCTCGCGGCGGACGGCCAGCGCGGAGCGGTACAGCTCCAGGGTGGAGGTCGGGTCGCCGCTCTGGACCTCGACGCTCAGCCCGGCCCACTCGGCGGGCTGCGGCAGCCAGCTGGGACCGCCCGGGGTGGGGCCGAAGCCGTACGGGGCCTCGGTGCCGGACCACGGGATCGGCACCCGGCAGCCGTCGCGGTAGCCGTCCTGGCCGGCCTTGCGGAAGAAGGAGGGGTCCTGGCGGACCTCGTCCGGGAGGTCGGTGACGTCCGGCAGGCCGAGCTCCTCGCCCTGGTAGACGTACGCCGAGCCGGGCAGGGCGAGCATCAGCAGGGAGGCGGCGCGGGCGCGGCGCAGACCCAGCTCGCGGTCGCCGGGGGTGCGGATCTGGGTGCCCAGGCCGGCCGGGTTGGCGAACCGGGTGGCGTGCCGGGTGACGTCGTGGTTGGAGAGCACCCAGGTGGTGGGGGCGCCGACCGGGCGCATCGACTCCAGCGAGACGTCGATCACCTCGCGCAGCGCGGCGGCGTCCCAGTCGGTGCCCAGGTACTGGAAGTTGAAGGCCTGGTGCAGCTCGTCGGGGCGGACGTAGTTGGCGGTGCGCTGGACGGTCGGGGTCCAGGCCTCGGCGACGCCGATCCGGTCGCCCGGGTACTCGTCGAGGATCTTGCGCCAGGCGCGGTAGATGGCGTGCACGCCGTCCTGGTCGAAGAACGGCATCACGTCGTTGCCGAGCAGCTTGAGCTGGTCGGAGCCGCCGAGGTCGGGCAGGCCGGGGGCCTTGACCATGCCGTGGGCGACGTCGATCCGGAAGCCGTCCACGCCCATGTCGAGCCAGAACCGCAGGATCGAGCGGAACTCGTCGGCGACGGCCTGGTTCTCCCAGTTGAAGTCGGGCTGCTCCGGGGCGAACAGGTGCAGGTACCAGTCGCCGGGGGTGCCGTCCGGGTCGGTGGTCCGGGTCCAGGCCGGGCCGCCGAAGATGGACTCCCAGTCGTTGGGCGGCAGTTCGCCCGTCTCGCCCTTGCCGGCGCGGAAGTGGTAGCGGTCGCGCAGCGGGGAGCCGGGGCCCTCCCGCAGCGCGCGCTGGAACCACTCGTGCTGGTCGGAGGAGTGGTTGGGGACGAGGTCCACGATGATCCGCAGGCCCAGCTGGTGGGCGTCGCGGATCAGCGCGTCGGCGTCCAGCAGGGTGCCGAACATCGGGTCGACCGCCCGGTAGTCGGCGACGTCGTAGCCGGCGTCCGCCTGCGGCGAGGCGTAGAACGGGGACAGCCAGACGGCGTCCACGCCCAGGTCGCGCAGGTACGGCAGGCGACTGCGGATCCCCGGCAGGTCGCCCATGCCGTCGCCGTTCGCGTCGGCGAAGCTGCGCGGGTAGACCTGGTAGATGACAGCGTCGCGCCACCAGCCTCTGGACGTGCCGCCGTTCGTCGCGATGGGCTCGGCGGCGGGGCGGGAGGCGTCGGCCAGGTTCTGGGTCATTGAACAGTCATCCCTTGAGACTCGCGGGGAACGGATACGGGTGGGGCTTCGCGTCAGGACTTGGCCGCGCCGGCCGTGAGACCGGTGACCAGGTGGCGCTGCACCAGGTAGAAGACGAGCGCGGCGGGCAGCGCGATGAGCACGGCGGTCGCGGCCATCAGGTTCCACTGGTGGTCGTGCTCGCTGACGAACGTCTGCAGGCCGACGGCGAGCGTGTACTTGCCGGAGCTGAGCAGGAAGGTGGAGGCGAAGGCCACCTCGGCCCAGGCGGTGAGGAAGGAGTAGAAGGCGGCCACGGCCAGACCCGGGCGGGCCAGCGGCAGGATCAGCCGCCAGAAGGTGCCGAACGGGGAGAGCCCGTCGACCCGGCCGGCCTCGTCGATCTCCACCGGGATGGTGTCGAAGTAGCCCTTCAGCAGCCAGGCGCAGTACGGCACGGTGGTGCCGGCGTAGACCAGGATCAGTCCGAGGTAGCTGTCCAGCAGCTGGAGGCTGGAGAGGATGGTGTACATCGGGACGATCAGGACGGCGATCGGGAACATCTGGGTGAGCAGCAGGGTCCACATCAGCTGCCGGTGGCCGGCGAAGCGCATCCGGGAGACGGCGTAGCCGGTGCTGGCGGCGACCATGACGCCGAACAGGGTGGTGCCGGCGGCGACGATGACCGAGTTGCCGAACCAGGAGAAGAAGTCGGTCTCGTTGAGCACCTTGGTGTAGTTGGCCAGGCTGGCCTTGCCCAGGATGTTGCCGGGGTGCAGGTAGTCCATCTCGTCGGGGCCGAGCGAGACGAAGGCGATGTAGACGACCGGGAAGAGCGCGATCAGGCTCGCGGTGACCAGCGCGCCGTGCAGCAGCGCGGTCGCCAGCGGCGAGCGCTCGCCGCGGCGGCGCACCTTGGCGGTCGTGGGTGCCGCGGGGGCGGGCGCGGCGGGTCGTTCGGTGGTGACGGTCATCGGGGTCCCTGCCTCGTCGTGGTCGCCGGTCTGCGGAGCGGTGGCGGCGGTGGTCATCCGTTCGCCTGCTCGGTGCGGGCCAGCCAACGGCGGTAGAAGCTGGTGAAGACGATCAGGATGGACAGCAGCAGGACGCCGTAGGTGGCGGAGACCGCGTAGTCGCGGGGCATCTGGCCGAAGCCGAGGCGGTAGGCCCAGGTGACGAGGATCTGGGCGTCGGGGGCGCCGTTGCCGAAGAGCAGGAAGATCACCGCGAACTGGTTGAAGGTCCAGATCACGCCGAGCAGCACGACGGTGGAGCTGACGGTGCGCAGGCCCGGCAGGGTGACGTAGCGGAACTGCTGCCAGCGGGAGGCGCCGTCCATCTCCGAGGCCTCGTAGAGCTCGGCCGGGATGGACTGCAGGCCGCCGAGCAGCGAGATCATCATGAACGGCACGCCGACCCAGGTGTTGACGAGGATCGCGGCGGCCTTCTGGGCCAGCGGCTCGGAGAGCCAGGCGGGTTCGGGCAGGCCGATCGCGCCGAGCAGGCCGTTGAC
The DNA here is from genome assembly GCF_040571325.1 of Kitasatospora sp. HUAS MG31. Lineage (GTDB taxonomy): Bacteria > Actinomycetota > Actinomycetes > Streptomycetales > Streptomycetaceae > Kitasatospora > Kitasatospora camelliae. Next base: position 1,704,792 of record NZ_CP159872.1, read on the forward strand.
GGCTCCGCCGTCGGCGAGCATCAGGCGCCAGGAGAAGACGGTGACGAAGGTGGGCACGGCCCAGGGGAGGATGAGCAGCATCCGGTAGAAGCTGCGGCCGCGGATCTTCTGGTTGAGCAGCAGGGCCAGGCCCAGGCCGATCGAGTAGTGCAGGACGACGCAGAGCGCGGTCCAGACGATGGTCCAGATGAAGTGGGACCAGAAGCGGTCGTAGGAGCCCGGGCCCCAGAGGACGTCGGCGTAGTTGTGCAGGCCGACGACGTGGTAGCTGTCCGGGATCCGGTTGACGCCGATCTGGCGGCCGACGTTGAGGCTGTTGGCGTCCGTCAGGGTGTAGTAGACGCCCTGGACCAGCGGGTAGCCGACGAGGACGCCGAGGACGACGACCACCGGCGCGATCATCGCGTACGCGTACCAGTACTTGCTGAACGAGAGCTTCGCCCGCTCCACGAGGCCCGGGCGCGGTGAGCGCTCGCGGCTGCCCTGGCTGGGAGCGCCCTGCACGGCGACTGCCATTGTTGACACCTTTTCGGGAGGTCCGCCGCCTCGCGTCGGCGACTGCTGTTCCTGGGGACGGCCGGAGGCCGCCCGGCCCGCCTGTCAGGTGCGGGCCGAGCGGCTCGGGGTCTTACTTGCTGAAGCCCGGGAGGAGCTTCGCGTAGTCGACGGCGGCGGCGTCGAGGCCGGCCTTGGTGTCCGACTGGCCCTGGACGATCTTGCCCAGGTTGGTGCCGAAGGGGCCGAACAGCGAGCTGTACTCCGGCAGCTCGGGGCGCGGCTGGGCGGCGCTCAGGACGGCCTGGTAGCCGGCGATGCCCGGGTCGGCCTTGACCTCGGCGGTGTAGGCGTCGGCGCGGGTGGGCAGGGTGGAGTTCTTCAGCGCGAGGAAGGTCTGGCTCTCGGCGGAGGTGAGGAACCCGGCCAGCTTCTCGGCGGCGGCCTTGTGGGCGGCGTCGGAGCCGGCGTAGACCGAGACGTTGTGGCCGCCGGTCGGGGCGCCGGCCTTGCCGGTGGAGCCGGCCGGGACCGGGGCGACGCCGAGGTTCTTCTTGTCGGCGAAGGCGGAGCCCTTGTAGACGTTGGTGATCTCCCAGGGACCCTGGATGATCATCGCGACCTTGCCGGTGTTGAAGGCGTCCATCATGTGGGCGTAGGAGTCGGTGGTCACGTCGGCCTTGGCGGTGCCGGGCGCGGTGAACAGGGACTTGTAGGTCTCGATCGCCTTGACGGCCTCGGGGGAGTTGACCGTGACCTTCTTGCCCGCGGCGTCCACCATGTTGGTGCCCTCGCCGAACAGGAACGGCATCGCGAAGTAGCCGTCGCCGGCCCGCATGAAGAAGCCGTCGACGCCGGCCTTCTCCTTGATCTGGGCTGCGGCGGTCTTCAGCTCGTCCCAGGTGGCGGGGGCCTTGGTGATGCCGGCCTTCGCGAACAGGTCCTTGTTGTACATCAGGCCGAGGGTGTCGGTGACCAGCGGGGCGCCGTAGGTCTTGCCCTCGTACTTGGCCTGCTGGATCAGGTTCGGCTGGAAGGCGGAGACGTCGGACAGCGCGGGGGTGCCGTCCAGGGGCTCCAGGTAGCCGGCCTTGGCGAACGCGGGGGTCCAGCCGACCTCGGCGCGGAAGACGTCCGGCGCGCCCTTGGCGCCCATGGCGGTCTGCAGCTTGTTCTGCGCCTGGTCGAACGGGACGTTTTCGAAGTTGACCTTGATGTTCGGGTTCGCGGCCTCGAACTTCTTGACCAGCTCCTGGTAGTTCGGCGCCTCGTTGGTGGCGTTGGAGGTGTCCCAGTAGGTGATGGAGACCGGACCGCTGTCGCCCTTGGCGTCCGAGCCCGATCCACTGCTGCCGCAGGCCGCAAGGGTGACTGCAAGAGCCGCAACGAGTGCGGAGGCCGCGATGCCACGCCGCATGAGAACTCCTAGGAAGGTGGGGGTGCCCGAGATGGTGGAGGACGGCGCATAATGGCTGTCCCGTGCCGACTGCGCCGTTGCGGCCGTCGGGCTGGGAAGGAACGTAACAGCGGCGCCAGCCGAGCTGAAAGCCCTTGCAGCAACTTTCTGCAAGATGACGGGGATCGTTACATCCACGTGTCCTGAGGGTTGCCGGATGTTGCCGGACCTGACGCAGAGCGACCGGAAGCCGCCGCCGACCCGGGCGGGTCGACGGCGGCTTCACGGGGTGGATCGGGGGCGAACCCCGCAGGTCAGGCGAGCGAGAGGCGGTACACGGTGGTGGAGCGGAACTCCTCGCCCGGCCGCAGCGCGGTGCTCGGGTAGGACGGCTGGTGCGGCGAGTCCGGGTGGTGCTGGGTCTCCAGCGCGACCCCGGCGTACCGGCCGTACGGCACCCCGCTCGCGCCGGTGACGGTCCCCTGGAGGCCGTTCGCCGTGTAGACCTGGATTCCCGGCTCGGTGGTGAGCACCTCCAGGACGCGCCCGCTGGCCGGGTCCTCCAGCAGGGCGGCGCGGACCGGCGGGCCGTCGGCGGGCCGCTCGCGCAGCACCCAGTTGTGGTCGTAACCGCCGGTGGCCTGCAGGGCCTCGTCGTGCAGGCCCTTGCCGAGCGGGGTGGCGGTGGTGAAGTCGAAGACGGTGCCGGCCACCGGCGCGATCGGGCCGAGCGGGATCTGCCGGTCGTCCACCGGGGTGTAGCCGTCGGCGTCCAGGGTGAGCAGGTGGCCGAGGACGTCGCCGCTGCCCTCGCCGGCCAGGTTGAAGTACGCGTGGTTGGTGAGGTTGACCACGGTGGGCCGGCTGGTCACCGCGTGGTAGTCGATGGTGACGGCCTCCGCGGAGAGCGTGAAGGTGACCGTGACGTCCAGCCCGCCGGGGAAGCCCTGGTCGCCGTCGGGGCTGTGCAGGCCGAGCCGGACCCCGCCGGGGACCTCCTCGGCCGTCCAGACCCGGTGCGAGAAGCCGTCGGGGCCGCCGTGCAGGGTGACCCCGCCCCCGGTCGGGGCCAGCCGGTGGTCCTCGCCGTCCACGGTGATCCGGCTGTCGGCGATCCGGTTGGCGTACCGGCCGACGGTGACGCCGAAGGACTTGGCCGGGCCGAGCATGGCGTTCAGGTCGTCGGTGGAGAGCAGGAGCTGCGCCCGGTGGCCGTCCCGGTCGGGGGCGGTCAGGGTGTGCAGGGTGGCGCCGAGGGTGAGCACGGTCGCCTCCAGCGGACCGTTGCGCAGCGTCCAGCGCTCGATGCCCACGCCCGCCCCGCTCGGCTCGAAGGGCTCCCGCCGCACTTCGGTGGCCTGTGCCGACGACGTCATGGCCCGCTCCTCACCGGCGGCCGAGCCGCGGACCGCGGCCGCCTCGCTTCGCTATTTGTTCGAATCTGGGCGATCATGTCGCCTTCGGGGCCAGCCTAGCGGGGCGGGGGCGCGCGGCGGCGGGTGCCGGGCCGCGCGCCCCTGACGGGCGGGTGGTGCCGACGGCGTCAGTCAGCCTGCCCCGGGTCCGCCTCCGGCAACCCGAGCGCCTCGGCCAGGCCGTCCGGGCCGGTGCCGGCCTTGCGGTGGACGGCGGCCAGCCGGCGGTGCACCAGGGCCAGCGGCAGGTTCAGCCGCTCGGCGATCCGCTGCGGCGGGATGCCCAGCACGGCCAGCTCCGCGACGTCCCACTCGGGCTGGCTGAGCGCGTCCTTGCTGAGCGTGCGCAGCCGGTTGGGCCGCAGGCCGGAGACCGCCAGCTCGCGCCGGGCCCGGGCGATCAGGCCGTCCGCGCCGCAGTCCTGGGCCAGCTCCATGCCCTGGTACAGGTACTCGCCGGCCTCGCCGATCCGGCCGCCGCGGCGCAGCGCGGAGCCCAGGTCGACCAGGGCGTGTGCGTGCTCGTGGCTGGCCGGGGACTGGCCGAGCCAGCCCACCGCGTCCTCCAGCAGGGCCACCGCCTGCGGGCCGTCGGAGACCGCCGCCTTGAGCCTCAGCGCGGTGCCGAGCGCGGACGGGGAGCCGAACCGGGTGGCCCGCTGCACGCCGAGGTCGGCGTAGACCCGGGCGCCCTCCGGGTCGCTCGGCGCGAGGGCCTGGGCCAGGTAGCCGGTCCACGGCGCCCAGACGGTGTTGTGCCAGCCGCGGTCGTCCAGCCGCGCCCCGGCCTCGGTGAGCTGGGTGATCGCGCCCTGCCGGTCGCCGCGGGCCAGCAGCAGCTTGCCGTAGATGGTGGCGGTGTCCGGGATCAGCATCGCGGTCGGGTGGTACGGCGGGGCGAAGGCGAACTCCCGGGTGAGCTCCCAGGCCTCCTCGATCTTGCCGCGGGCCATCAGGGTGTCGGCCAGCACGCCGACGATGTTCCACTGGAGCGGGATGTCCGGGGCGATCCGCTTGGAGATCCGCAGGCCGCGCCGCAGGAAGTCCTCGGCCTCGGGCAGGAAGCCGCGGCGGAACCGGGCCAGGCCCATCAGGAAGTAGGCGAAGCCGCGGTGTGCGCCGGACCAGCCGGCGATCTCGAAGCCCAGGATGGCGTCCGAGAACAGCCGCTCGGCGCGGGCCAGTTCGTCGGTGTAGGCGAAGGTCAGGCCGATCAGCGCGGGGAGTTCGAAGTTCCAGGTGGTGTTGGTCCACTCCAGGGCGCCGGGCAGCCGGCCGTCCTCCAGCGCGTGGTCGGCCTCGCGCAGCGCCTCGGTGGCGGGCAGGCCGCGGAGCATCAGGTCCCAGCCGCGCATGGCGTGCACGGCCTGGCTGGCGCCGGTCCCCTCGGGGAGGGCGAGCGAGAGCTGTTCCAGGCGGGCCGAGCGGCTCGGGCGGTCGACCTCCTCGCGGCCGAGGGCCAGGTACATCAGGTGGGCGACCTCCAGCCGCAGCCGGCCGGGGCCCTCCGGGGCGCGGGCGGACTCCACCCGGCAGAGCTCGGCCGCGGCGTTGAGGTCGCCGGCGTGCGCCAGCACCTCGGAGAGCCGGAAGACCGCGTCCACCCGCAGCTCGGGGCTGAGGCCGTGCTCCTCGGCGAGGGCGCGCTTGAGCTGCCTGGCGGTGGCGACCGGGTCGGTGAGCAGCGCGGAGCAGCCGAGTTCGTACAGCACCGTGGCGCGGTCGTCCTCGTTCGGCGGCTCGTCGAGGGCGCGGCGCAGGCAACGCTGGGCGGCCTCGGGCGCGCCGATCGCCAGGTGCTCGTCGGCGGCCTGGCGGAGCTTCTTGACGATGACGTCGTCGCCGTCCGGGTGGGTCTCCAGCAGGTGGCGGGCGGCGGCGAGCAGGGAGCCGCCCGCGTTCTCGATCACCGAGGCGGCGATGCCGTGCATGGCGGTGCGGGTGCTGGCGGGCATGGCCTGGTAGATCGAGGTGGCGATCAGCGGGTGGACGAACTCCAGCTTGCCGTCCGGCATGCTGGTCAGCACCCGGGCCTTGACCAGCTGACGGACCGAGTCGTCGGCCTGGTCCGGGCCCTGGGCGGAGATGCTGGCCGCCAGGCTCTGCTTGATGTCGGTGCCCAGCAGCGCGGCCGCCCAGGCGAACCGGACGGTGACCGGTCCCAGCTTGTCCAGCCAGTACTGCAGGTTCTCGCCGCGGGCGGCGGCCGCGATGTCGCGCAGTCGGGGCGCGTTCTCCTCCACCGCCGCGATGCCCTGCTCCTACACCTCGCGCAGCAGCGCGACGGTGTCGTACGGGGTGCCCGCGGTGACCGCCCAGACCTGGCGGCAGAACGCGTCGTCGGCGCCGGCGCCGAGGACGCCGTGCACCAGCTCGGTGACCGAGGAGGGGTTGAGCGGGTGGAGTTCGTGCCGGCGGGCCGCCATCGCCTCGATCTGCTGGATCAGGTAGACGGCCTCGGGCTGGAACTCGGGGCGGTAGGCGAGGACCAGCAGCACCGGCAGTTCGCGGGAGCGGGTGGCGAAGGAGGCCAGCCAGGTCAGCGACTCCAGGTCGGCCCAGTGCAGGTCGTCGATGACCATGACCAACGGTGCTCGGCGGGGCGCGAGTTGGGTGAGCACGTAGTCGAGGCCGTCGCGGATGCCCTGCGGGTCGATGCGTTCCACCTCGTCGGAGGGCGGCATCAGTCCGACGGCCGGGCCGACGATGTTGTACCAGTTGCCGAACACCTCGCGGCGCTCGTCCTCGGTGAGCCGGCCGAGCACCGGGAGCAGCAACTGCCGCAGCACGCGGAAGGATTCGTTGCGCTGCCGTTCGCCGCCGCGGGCGAAGAGCACGGTGCTGGACTTGCGGAGACCGGCGATCCGGCGGACCTGGTCGAGGACGGAGGTCTTGCCCATGCCGGGCGGCCCGGAGTAGATGATCAGTTCGCCGATCTCGGTGCCGCCCGCCTCGAACTCCCGGCACAGCCTGGTGACCGCCTGCTCGGCCGAGCGCAGCTCCGAATCGCGCTCGTGCAAACGGACTTCGGCGTCCCCACCCTTGTACGCCCGGTCACTCGGCTTGCTCTGTTCTGCGGCCACGGCCGTCCCTCCGGCTAGCGTTCCTGCCCCCCAGTGCCGACATTAGCGCCGCATACGCACCTGCGCGGGGCATTCGCGCAGGCCGGGACGGGGATGCAGGGTTAGGCCCGGGTGCCATGGGCAAATGCCTTGGTGCCCCTGTCATCTGATGATGTGATCAGATACTCTTCGCGCCGCGGGAGTGCTGTTGATCTCCGCGTGCGAGGCTGTCACCGGAACCCGCGCAAGCCCCAGCACGGTACCGAGCACGACCCGGAGTCCGATGTACGACGCCACCCCCCACGGCCCCTCCACCGACCGCGGCATCGCCGGTGCCGCCCTTCGGCGCGCGCCTGGCCGTCCCACCCTCCCGCCGCGCCGGGATCCGGGGCTCCGTCCACCCCGGGGAGCCGCCCGTCGAGCAGGTGAGGCGTCCCGGCGTTCGACGACCCAGGAGGCACGAACGTGACCCAGCAGCGACTGACGTTCTGGAGACGCACTGGCGACCGGCGGCCCGACGGGGGGCTCCCGATCGCCGTTCCTCCCCTGTACTGCCCGATTCCATCGGATCTACACCCCGCACACGAGGCGGTCGGACGGCGCACGGAGGCATGGCTCCAGGCGATGGGCTTCTGCGAAGACCCCGAGCGCCGTCGACGCATCACCGGCATGGCCGCCCACGAGTTCGTCTGCCGGATCGCCCGGGACGCCGAGGGCACCGTCGGCCTGGAGCTGGTCTCCCAGTGGCTGTGCAGCATGCTCACCCTGGACGACGAGTGGGACGCCGGCCGGCTCAGCCGCGACCCCGCCCGGATGCTCACCACCGTCACCCGGCTGCTGATGGTCATCAACTCCCCCGAGGCGCTCCGCGACGACCCGGACCTCTACCTCGCCAGCGTCCGCGACGTCTTCCAGCGGGCCCGGCTCTGGGCCCCCGCCGAGGCCGTCAAGCGCTGGGCCGACAGCCAGTTGGAGTCCTTCATGGGCGCCGCCTGCGTGGTCGCCCACCGCGCCGACGCCCGCACCATGTCGCTGGACGACTACCTCACCGTCGGGCCGCTGGACCGCGGCACCCGCTCCTGCATCAACATCATCGAGGTGGCGGAGCGCACCGCCGTCCCGCAGAGCGAGCTGGACACGCCCCGGGTCCGCGCCCTCACCCAGGCCGCCAAGTTCCTGGTGCTCTGCGCCGCCGACGTCTACTCCTACCGGCGCGAGTCCAGCCAGGGCGCGCTGGAGAGCAACATCGTCGACGTGCTCCAGCGCCACCACGGCACCTCCCAGCGGCAGGCCCTGCTCGACGCCGCCGCCCTGCACGACCGCACCATGTGCCTGTTCCTCAAGCTCTCGGAGCGCACCGAGAAGCACGCCAGCCACGAACTGCGGCGCCACATCCGCCAGTTGCACAACCTGGTGAGCGGCAACTTGGAGTGGGGCAGCACCTCGCACCGGTACACCGCGGACCCGGCCGAGACCCTCGCAGCCCCCATCGGGGGCGCCGAGGGCGGGGCGCCGGCGGGAAGCACCGGGGGCCCGGGGAGCGCGGGCCACGCCCGCCCGCCGGCCGTCCGCGCCGAGCGCCCCTCCGACGGACGGCTCTCCGCGCCGCCGATGTCCGCCATCTCCTGGTGGTGGGACCAACTGCGCTGACGCTGAACCGTTCCGTCACGGGTCCGGTACGCACCGTAGCGGCGGGCGCGACGGAGGGTTAGGGTGCCGGTCCGGGGGCCACAGCCGCCCCCGTGCGCACCCCTCCGTTCCCTTCCGCCCCGGCCCGCTCCGGCGGTCCGGCACGCCCGCCCCGGCCCGTCCGGGCGGCGTACGACGTCGCGAGGAGAAAGCCATGACGGTCTACCAGCCCCCCGGCCGCCCCGGATCCGTCGTCACCTACCGTTCCCGGTACGAGCACTGGATCGGCGGCGCCTGGACCCCACCGGTCCGCGGCCGCTACTTCGAGAACCCCTCCCCCGTCACCGGCCAGGTCTTCTGCGAGGTCGCCCGCGGCACCGCCGAGGACGTCGAGGCCGCCCTGGACGCGGCCCACGCGGCCGCCCCCGGCTGGGCCAGGACCGCCCCGGCCGACCGGGCCCGCGTCCTGCTGCGGCTGGCCGACCGGATGGAGGAGCACCTGGAGGCCCTCGCCGTCGCCGAGAGCTGGGAGAACGGCAAGCCGGTCCGCGAGACCCTGGCCGCCGACCTGCCGCTCGCCGTCGACCACCTGCGGTACTTCGCCGGCGCCCTGCGCGCCCAGGAGGGCGGCCTCTCCCAGATCGACGAGGACACCGTCGCGTACCACTTCCACGAGCCGCTCGGCGTGGTCGGCCAGATCATCCCGTGGAACTTCCCGCTGCTGATGGCGGTCTGGAAGCTGGCCCCGGCCCTGGCCGCCGGCAACACCGTGGTCCTCAAGCCCGCCGAGCAGACCCCCGCCTCGATCATGCTGCTGATGGAGCTGACCGCCGACCTGATCCCGCCGGGCGTGGTCAACGTGGTCAACGGCTTCGGCGTCGAGGCCGGCAAGCCGCTCGCCTCCAGCCCCCGGATCCGCAAGATCGCCTTCACCGGCGAGACCACCACCGGCCGGCTCATCATGCAGTACGCCAGCGCCAACCTCATCCCGGTCTCGCTGGAACTCGGCGGCAAGAGCCCCAACATCTTCTTCGCCGACGTGGCCGCCGAGCGGGACGCCTTCTACGACAAGGCGCTGGAGGGCTTCGCCATGTTCGCCCTCAACCAGGGCGAGGTGTGCACCTGCCCCAGCCGGGCGCTGATCGACTCCTCGATCTACGACCGCTTCCTCGGCGACGGCCTGGAGCGGGTCCGCGCCATCCGCCAGGGCAACCCGCTGGACACCGCGACCACGGTCGGCGCCCAGGCCTCCAACGACCAGCTGGAGAAGATCCTCTCCTACATCGACATCGGCCAGGCGGAGGGCGCCAAGGTCCTCATCGGCGGCGAACGGGTCGAGCTGGAGGGCGAGTTGGCCGGCGGCTACTACATCGCGCCGACCGTCTTCGAGGGCGACAACCGGATGCGGATCTTCCAGGAGGAGATCTTCGGCCCGGTGGTCGCGGTCACCCGCTTCGACGGCTTCGAGGACGCCGTGGAGATCGCCAACGACACCCTCTACGGCCTCGGCGCGGGCGTCTGGAGCCGGGACGGGTCCACCGCCTACCGGGCCGGCCGCGCCATCCAGGCCGGCCGGGTGTGGACCAACTGCTACCACGCCTACCCCGCCCACGCCGCGTTCGGCGGCTACAAGAACTCGGGCATCGGCCGGGAGACCCACAAGATGCTCCTGGAGCACTACCAGCAGACCAAGAACCTGCTGGTCAGCTACTCCCCGCAGGCCCTGGGGTTCTTCTAGGATGGCCGGCCCGGCACGCTCCCAGGTCGCCCTGACCCCGGCGGCTGCCGACCTGCTGCGGCGGCTCACCGCCGAGCACGGGCCGCTGATGTTCCACCAGTCCGGCGGCTGCTGCGACGGCTCCGCCCCGATGTGCTACCCGCTCGGGGAGTTCGCCGTCTCCGACGCGGACCACCTGCTCGGCGAACTCGCCGTGGCCGGGCTCGCGCCCATCCCCGTCTGGATGGCGCGCGCCCAGTACGCGTACTGGGCCCACACCCACCTGACCATCGACGTGGTCCCCGGGCGCGGCAGCGGGTTCTCCCTGGAAGCCCCGCACGGCCTGCGGTTCCTCACCCGCTCCCGCCTGATGGAGGACTGAGGCCGGGCCCGTCCCTCCCGTTCCGTCCCGTCCGCCCCCGCCCCGTCCGTCCGGCGCAAGGCCGCTGGCGGGCGGGGTGGGGGCGTGGTGGTCTCGGGAAGGAGACACGGCAATCCGCCGTCGGATAGGAGTCGCACCATGACCATCCCCGTGGACAAGCTGTCGGACCCGGCCGTCCGCAGCCTGCTCTCGGCCCTGAACGCCGGGAACCGCGACGCGTTCTTCGCCGCGCTCACCGAGAACGCCACGATGTCCGACGACGGGTCCGAACGGGACCTCGCCCAGTGGGTGGACCGGGAGATCTTCACCTCGCACGGCCACATCGACGTCCAGACCGAGAAGGCCGCCGGACGGGCGCTGGTGGCCAACTACCGCAACGACACCTGGGGCGAGATGCGGACCGCCTGGCGCTTCACCGTCGACGGCACCCGCGTCAGCCGCATCGAAACCGGCCAGGCCTAGGCAACCGGGTACCGCGGGGCAACCGGTTCACCACACCAGGGGCGCACCGGTTGGCCCGTGCCCCCGTCTAGCGAGCCAGACACCCCAGCACCGCCCGGATCAGCGTCCGCGACCGGATGTCCCCCGTCACCCCGGGCTGCATTCCATTGGTGACGTACCCGAACCCGATACCGAGTTCCGGGTCGGCGAAGCCGAGGGAGCCGCCGCGACCCGGGTGCCCGAAGCTCGCCGGGGAGGCCATCGGCGAGGTCCCGCCGTGCCGGAAGAACCCCTGGCCGAAGGCGGTGTTGACGATCAGGACCCGGTCCGGCCCGTTCACCGACGGTCCCATCGCCTCGGCCAGCAGCTCCGGCGGCAGCAGCGCCGGCAGCCGCTCCCCCGGTGCGCCCCCGTGCCGGTCCGCCGCCCCGATCAGCGCCGCGAAGAACCGGGCCACCGATCGCGCCGTACCGATCCCGCCCGCTCCCGGAACCTCCGCGGCCTGGATCGCCGGATCGTTGAGGTCCACGTTCGGCCGGACCGCCGCGAACGCGCGGGCGGTGAGCGAGGACGGGTCGCGGTAGGCGTCGACCACGGACTGCTTGGGGCGGATCCGCATGCCGTTCGGCCCGACCCGGGCGGCCTCCGGCGCGGGCAGGTCGACCAGCCGGCCGACCCGGGCGGCCGCGTCGGCGGGCAGGCCGATCCACAGGTCGAGCCCGAGCGGACGGGCGATCTCCTCCGCGAAGTACCGGCCGACGCTGCGCCCGCCGGCCCGCCGGACCACCTCACCGACCAGCCAGCCGAAGGTGTACGGGTGGTAGCCGTGCGCGGTGCCGGGTTCCCAGGCGGGGGTCTGGGCGGCGACGGCGGCGACCGCGGGCTCCCAGGCGATCAGGTCCTCGATCCGCAGCGGGACGTCCAGCACCGGCAGCCCTGCCTGGTGGGAGAGGATCCAGCGGACCGGGATCCGCTCCTTGCCGGCGGCCTTGAACTCGGGCCAGTACGCGGACACCGGCGCGTCCAGGTCGAGCAGGCCCTCCTTGACCAGGTGCAGCGCGGCGGCGGCGGTGAGGCCCTTGGTGACCGAGCGCAGCACCTGGGCGGTGTCGGCGGTCCAGTGGACGGCGGGGGCGGGCCGGCCGCCCACCTCGGGCCGGGCGTCGCCGCCCCACAGGTCGACCACCTTGCGGCCGTCGGAGTAGAGGGTGAAGGCCGCGCCGAGCTCGCCGTGCTCCCGGAAGTTCCGGGCGAACGCCTCCCGCACGGGCTCGAAGCCGTCGGCCGTCTCGCCCCAGATCTCCACCGTCACGCCTGCCGCCTTCTCCGCATCCGAGGCTCCCGGGCCCCCGATCCCCGGACCCACTCGAACCATAATCGGACGATCACCCTGCCGCCGACCCGGGCACCTCCACCCCGCCACCGGCCGCAGCCCCGCCCCGCCACTGGCCCCGCCCCGCCACCACCACCAGCCCCGCCACCGGTCCGGAAACGCCTGCGCCCGCGCCCCCGCCCGATGCAGAATGCCGATCATGACGAACCCCGCCGAAGAGCTGCTGATCGTGGTCGACGACCAGGACCGCGAGATCGGGACGGCCACACGCCCCGAGGTGTACCGGGACGGCCTGATCCACCGCTGCGTGTTCATCCTGGTCCGCGACCCGCAGGGCCGGATCTTCACCCACCGGCGCGCCGACACCAAGCTGTTCGCCCCCGGCGCGTACGACTGCTTCGTCGGCGGGGTGGTCGCCGCCGGCGAGTCCTATGCCGCCGCGGCGGTCCGGGAGGCGGAGGAGGAGCTGGGGGTGACCGGCATCGAGCCGGAGCCGCTGTTCAAGTTCCTGTACAGCGACGGCGACCGGCTGACCTGGTTCTGCGACATGTACGAGGCGGTCTGGGACGGCCCGGTCTCCCCGCAGGTCGAGGAGGTCGGCTGGCACGACTGGCTGACCGAGGAGGAGCTGGCGCAGCGGCTCGGCGAGTGGGAGTTCGTCCCGGACGGCCGCGAGGCGTACCGCCGCTACCTGGAGTCCCGCTCCTCCTGACCGCCCTCCCGCCGGCTGCCGCCCACCTCCCGGGAAGCGTCCCCGGACGCGTCCCGGTGCGGGTCCCAGTCGGGGTGCTCGCGGACCGCCCAGAGCCCGTCCACACGGCCGGTGCGCATCCCGCGCCGCGCCTCCGGGTCCCGGGCGGCCAGGTACACGTGCCCGGCCAGGACCACCGCGATCGCCACCGCCAGCCAGTCGTGCACGAAGGTCGCGCCGGTCCGCCAGACCAGCGGGCTGAGGTGGGTGAACCACATCAGCAGCCCGGTGCCGGCCATCACCGGCACGGCCCCGGCGATCCACGCCGCGTACAGCTTCTGGCCGGCGTTGAACTTGCCGGCCGGACGCCGCGGGGAGCGGCGCAGCACGGCGTGCAGCCAGGCGCGGTCGTGGGCGGTGAAGCGGTTGAGCCGGCCGAGGTCGGCGCGGAGCGCGCGGGAGGCCAGGCCGAGCAGCAGCGGCACCGGCAGGGCCAGTCCGCACCACTCGTGCACCACGGCGATCGGCCGGCGGCGGCCGACCAGCTGGGACAGCGGCGGGTAGTAGAGGCAGGCGGCGGTGGCGAGGCAGACCAGCATCAGGGCGGAGGTGCCACGGTGCACCCACCGCTCGGCGCGGACGAACCGGGGCACCCGGCCGTCGCCGGGCTCACTCGGTCGGGACATCGTCGCGTCCGTTGGAGCGGCCGACCCAGGCGTCGACGTCGTAGCCGTAGTGCTCCCAGTAGCCGGGCTGGACGGCCGGGGTCAGGGTGATCGAGGAGAGCCACTTCGCGGACTTGTAGAAGTACATCGGCGCGACGTAGAGCCGCACCGGCCCGCCGTGCTGGTGCCCGATCGGCCCGTTCTCCATCCGCAGCGCGACCAGGACGTCGGCGCGCCGGGCCTGGTCGAGGGTGAGGCTCTCGCTGTACGCGCCGTCGAAGCAGCCGAAGCGGACGGCGGTGGCCTCCGGGCGGACCCCGGCCGCGTCCAGCAGGGTGGCGAGCCGGACGCCCTCGAACGGGACCCCGGGCACCCGCCAGCCGGTCACGCACTGCACGTCCCGGACGATCCGCTGCTGTTCCATGGCCTGGAGGTCGGCCAGGCTGTAGGTGGCCTTCCGGTCCACCAGGCCGTCCACGGTCAGGGTGTAGTCGGCGGCGGTCCTGGGGGTGACCGAGTCGACCACCGAGTAGTAGCGGAACCCCCCGCCGCCGGGGAGCAGGTCGCCCAGCCCGGCGGGGGCCCGGCTGGTGACCCCCTCCACCGCGCGCTGGAGGAAGGGCCCGGCGGCCACCCCGGCGGCGCCGAGGCCGAGCATGCCGAGCACCACCCGCCGTCCCACCGGGGTGCCGCGTCCGTCGTCCATACCCCGATTCGACCACTCCGGGGCCGCTCCGGGCCAGCCTCCGGGCAGGTCGGACCACCCGGGTCCGGGCCCGGACCGCTGGACGACCCGACCCGCGGTGTCGCCGGATAGGGTGATCGCATGGCTTCCCGTACGCCCCCGGTGGCGACCCGGTCGGAGGATCAGCGCAGCGGTGCCGAGCGGGCGCCGCGGCGCAGGCTGAGCGTGGACGAGCGGCGGGAGCAGCTGATCGCGGTGGCGCTGGAGCTGTTCAGCAAGCACCCGCCGGAGGACGTGTCGATCGACGACATCGCGGCGGCGGCCGGCGCCTCGCGGCCGCTGGTGTACCACTACTTCCCGGGCAAGCAGGCGCTGTACGAGGAGTCGCTGCGGCGGGCCGGGCAGGAGCTGGCGGGGCGGTTCGAGGAGCCGGCCGAAGGTCCGCTGTCGGAGCGTCTGCTGCGGGTGATGGGCCGCTACCTGGACTTCGTGGAGGGCCACGGTCCGGGCTTCGAGGCGCTGCTGCGCGGCGGGTCGGTGGCGGCCAGCCCGGGGACCAACGCGGTGATCGACGAGGTGCGGCGGGCGGCGCAGGAGCAGATCCTGTCGCACCTGGCGATCGCCGATCCGAGCCCGGGGCTGCGCCGGACGGTGCGGGCGTGGATCGCCAACGCCGAGATCTCCTCGCTGGACTGGCTCGGCGAGCGGAGCGTCCCGCGCGAGGAGCTGCAGCTGCAGCTGGTGCAGGAGTTCGTCGCGGCGGTCACCGTGACCGCCGCCCGCGAGCCGTCGCTGGCGGTGGAGCTGGCCGGGTTCCTGGCCGAGGAGGCGTCGGGCGGGCCGACCGGGCGGCTGGTGCGCGAACTGGCCGGGCTGCTGGGCGTTCCGGGCCTGGCCGAGGCGCTCGGACGGCTGGCCGCCGGGGAGTCCTGAGCCGCCCGGGCCCGCGGACCGGACCGGACCCCGCCCGTCCGCCGAGCTCCCCGCACGCTCCGCGCCCACCCCGTGCCACGGCGTCAGTGGATTCTGATAGAAAAAGGACGGACTTGAACACCGAGGGCGAGGGGGGCTCGGCACGATGACCCAGGACGGCTTCGCGGCTGCGGAGCGGATCACGGCGACGCTGGACGCGTTGTCCGAGGCGCTGGTCGACGACCGGGCGACGCACTATCCGGCCGCCGTGCTGGGCGCCTTCCGGCGCTCCGGCCACCCCTCCTCCTCGGCCCTCTTCGGCCTCCGGCTGAGCCCGACCGGCCCCGGCCTGATGACCATTCACGGCCTGGGCGCCGTGGTCGAGGCGAGCACCGCCCGGCAGGCCCGTCCGGCCGGCGGCCCGGGTGCCGTCCCGGCGCTGCTGAGCCGCTACGGCGGCGGCCCGGTCCGCGGTGTGACGATGGCGTCCGACGCCCCGTCACTCGCCGCCTTCCAGCTGCCGGTCACGGCGGAGCCGGCGGACGAGAAGCTCCGGCCCGCGTTCGCGCCGGCGCTCGCCGCACTGGCCGCCGAGCGGCCGACCGCTTCCCCCGAGGAGCTGTCCACCGGGTCCGGCGTGGAGGTGCGGATGGTCGTGCCGCCCTCCTTCTTCCCGCTGATCCTGCGCGGCGGTGACCAGGCGCTGACCACGCACCTGGCGGAGGTCTCGGAGGAGCTGTTCGCCGGGGCCGGCCCGGCCGCGCGCCGCGAGTGGGCGGTGCTGTCGGCCGCGCTGGCGGACGAGTTCGCCGCCGCCGGGGTGTTCTACGCGGGCGTGGCGGCCCTGCGCTCCGGGGTCCGGGACAGCCGGGCCACGCTGGTGGCGGCCTTCGCCCGCCGCCCGGAGTCGGTGGGCGACCTGGCGGTGGCGCTGTCGGCCGAGCGGCCGCACGCGGAGGTGTGGACGGTCCTGCTGCCGGCCGGCCCCGCGGTGCTGCTGGTCGAGTCGCGCACGGCGCCCGTCCCGGCCCAGCTGACCGCGGACGGCCAGCGCCGATGGGTGGTCAGCTCGGTGATGGAGGCGTTCCTGCCGCTGCCGGACGGCTCCGGCGTCCTGACCGTGCAGCTGAGCACCCCGCACCTGGACGACTGGGAGCTGTACGCGGACTCCTTCGCCGAGCTGCTGGAGGGTGTGCAGCTGGGGTGGGACGGCGTGGCCGCGCCCGCCCCGCAGCCGGCCGCCGTCCCGGCGCAGCAGATCGCCACCCCGCCGGTGAGCGCGCCGCCGGTCGCCCCGCCGCCCGTTCCGCCGGCGCCTCCCGCGCCGCCGGTCGCTCCGCCCGCGCCTCCGGCCCCGCCGGCGGCCGAGGCCCCGAAGCCCAAGGGCACCCCGGTGCGGATCCCGCCGCCGGACTTCAACCCGTTCGCCCCGCCGGCCCCGCCCGCGGCGGCTCCCGCCGGGGACGGCGAGCCGGCCGCTCCGGGCAAGGGCACGCCGGTCCGCATCCCGCCGCCGGACTTCAACCCCTTCGCCCCGCCCGCCCCGACCGCGGGCGGCGCGCCGGCTCCGGCCGCCCCGGTGCAGGTGGCGGCGGCTCCGGCTGCCGCCCCGGCCTCGGCCGATCCGTTCGGCACCGTGGTCTCCCAGCAGGCACCGGACCCGTTCGGCACCACGGTGACGGGCTCGACCCCGCCGCCGGCCGCCCCGGTCGCGGCCCCGCCCGTCCCGGCGCAGCCGCCGACGCCGCCGGGCAAGGGCACGCCGGTCCGCATCCCGCCGCCGGACTTCAACCCGTTCGCCCCGCCGGCCCCGCCCGCGGCGGCCGCGGAGGACGGCGAGGAGGGCCAGGCCGCGCCCTCGAAGGGCACCCCGGTGCGGATCCCGCCGCCGGACTTCAACCCCTTCGCCCCGCCCGCCCCCTCGGCCGGCGGCGCCCAGGCCCCGGCCGCCCCGGCGGCGCCGGAGCCCCCGGCGAACAACCCCTTCGGCTGATCCCGCCTCCCGACGGCGGCCCGGCAGACCCCTGCCCGGGCCGCCGTCGGCGTTTCCGCGCCCAGGGCGCCCCCACCTCGCGGCGGAGCACGGCCATCTGACGTTCTGTCAGGTCCACACCCCCAGATGGTCCAGACCTATTGCCGCCCGGGCGCGGCATCCCTACCATCCAATGGCACAGGACCTCCGCGGCAACCCGACGGCCCGGGACCTGCGTTCCGTGCCGCCCGCGGCCGGAGCGCGCGCAGCACCCTTGCACCTGGCACCTCCCCCACAGGTAGGGGAGTCGCGCGCTCCCGCGAGCCCGCGCTCCCGGACAGGAGCCCATCCATGCGCAGACGTCGGTACCGCCTCTCCCTGCTCGCCGCCGGGAGCCTGATCGCCCCGCTGGTCGCGGTCGCCCTGCCGGCCGGCACGGCCCACGCCGCCGAGGCCACCGCCACCTTCGTCAAGGACCAGGACTGGGGCACCGGTTACGGCGGCGGCTACACCATCGCCAACGGCACCTCGACCACCATCAACGGCTGGACGCTGGAGTTCGACCTCCCGTCGGGCAACAGCGTCGCGTCGCTGTGGAACGCCACCTACACGGTCGCGGCCTCGCACGTGACGGTGAAGAACCCCAGCTGGCAGCCGACCATCGCGCCCGGTGCCTCGTACAACTTCGGCTTCAACATCGCCTATTCGGGCCCGTACGCCCCGTTGAAGAACTGCAAGCTCAACGGGAGACCCTGCGGCGGCAGCGGCGGGGACACCAGCCCGCCCACCGTGCCGGGCGGTCTGCGCGGCTCGCTGTCGGGGAGCAACGGCGCGGCGCTGTCCTGGACGGCGAGCACCGACAACGTGCAGGTCGGCGGCTACGACGTGTTCGACGGCGCGGCCAAGGTGGGGACCACCACCGCGACCTCGCTCACCCTGGCCGACCTGGCGGTCGGGGCGCACGACTTCACCGTGGTCGCCTTCGACACTTCCGGCAACCGCTCGGGCGCGGCCGGCCCGGTGCGGGTGACCGTCCCGACCCCGCCGGTGGACAACCAGCCGCCGACCGTCCCGGGGACGCCCTCGGTGACCGGCACCACCCCGCGCAGCGTCTCGCTCACCTGGGGCGCGGCCACCGACAACGTCGAGGTGACGGCGTACGAGGTGTACAACGGCTCCGCCCTGGCGAAGACCGTGCCCGGCACCGACACCTCCGCCACCGTGGACGGGCTCACCCCGGACACCGCGTACGGTTTCACCGTGAAGGCCAAGGACGCGGCGGGCAACACCTCCACCGCCTCGGCCGCGGTGTCCGCCCGCACGCCGAAGGACGACACCAACCCGGGCGGCGCCCTGAAGATCGGCTACTTCACCCAGTGGTCGATCTACTCCCGCGGCTACAGCGTCAAGCAGCTGGACACCTCGGGCAGCGCCGCCCGGCTCACCCACCTCAACTACGCCTTCGCCAACATCCACCCCACCAGCAAGCAGTGCTTCATCACCAACAAGGCGGCCGGCAACGACTCCGACCCGAACGCCGGGGACGGCGCCGGTGACGCCTGGGCCGACTTCGGCAAGGGCTGGGACGCCGGGAACTCGGTGGCCGGCACCACCGACACCTGGGACCAGAAGCTGGCGGGCAACTTCAACCAGCTGAAGCAGCTCAAGGCCAAGTACCCCAACCTGAGGATCCAGATCTCGCTGGGCGGCTGGTCCTACAGCAAGTGGTTCTCCGACGCGGCGCTCACCGACGCCTCCCGCAAGGCCCTGGTCAGCTCCTGCATCGACATGTACATCAAGGGCAACCTGCCGGTGATCGACGGCCGCGGCGGCGCCGGGTCGGCGGCCGGCATCTTCGACGGCATCGACCTGGACTGGGAGTGGCCGAACTCGGAGGGCCACCTGGGCAACGTCCTGCGGCCCGAGGACAAGGCCGACTACGTGCTGCTGGCGCAGGAGTTCCGCCGTCAGCTGGACGCGCTGGGCTCGACCACCGGTAAGAAGTACTCGCTGAGCGCCTTCCTCCCGGCCGACCCGGCCAAGGTCTCCGCCGGCATCAACGTCCCGGGCCTGTTCGGCGCGCTGGACTTCGCCACCGTCCAGGGCTACGACTTCCACGGCGCCTGGGAGAACACCACCAACCAGCAGTCCGCGATCAAGGTGGCCGCGGGCGACCCGAGCCCGGCGAACCGGATGTTCAGCTCGGAGATCGCCATCAACGCCTACCTGGCGGGCGGCGCACCGAAGAGCAAGCTGACCCTGGGCATCCCGTTCTACGGCCGCGGCTGGACGGGCGTGCCGAGGGGCGGCACCAACGGCCTGTTCCAGACGTCCACCGGCCCGGCGCCCGGCACCTACGAGGCGGGCTACGAGGACTACCACAAGCTCAAGGAGATGGCGACGAGCGGCGGGTACACCGTCTACCGGGACCCGGTCGCGGGTCACGCGTACCTCTACAACGGCACGGTCCTGTACACCTACGACGACCCGGTGGAGATCGCCCGCAAGACCGCCTGGATCAAGTCCCAGGGGCTGGCCGGCGCGATGGTCTGGTCCTTCGACGGCGACACCGCGAGCGGTGAGCTGATGGCCGCCGTGGACAGCGGCCTGCGCTAGGTTCTGTCCGGTCGATCTTGTCGGCCCGGCAAGATCGGCCGGACAGGGCCTGGCCGGTACCCCTCACCCGCGGCGTGCCAGGTGCACGGCGTCCGGCACGCCGCGGGCCACCGGGATCTCCACCGTCCGCACGTCGGCGAACCCGGCGGCGGACAGCGCCCGTTCGAACGCCGGGGACGGCCGGGCGCTCCAGATCGCCAGCACCCCGCCGGGGTTCAGCCGGCGGTGCAGCGCGGCCAGCCCGTCCGGTCCGTACAGGCCGGAGTTGGCGTCGGTGACCGTCCAGTCCGGGCCGTTGTCGATGTCCAGGCAGAGCGCGTCGAACCGCTCCCCGTCGGCGGCCAGGCAGGCCAGCAGGTCGGTGTGCAGCACCGCCACCCGCGGGTCGTCCAGCGCACCGGCGGAGAACGCGGCCAGCGGGCCGGCGCGGTGCCAGTCGATCACCGCCCGCTCGCGCTCCACCACCACGATCCGGCCCCACCGCGGCTCGGCCGCGGCGTACGCCAGCGAGAAGCCCACGCCGAGCCCGCCGATCAGCACCGAGGGGCGCTCGGCGGCCAGGGCGTCCAGGGCCGCCTGCACCAGCAGGCGCTCGGAGCGGCCGTCCGCGGTGTCCATCAGGAAGCAGCCGTTCTCGATGATCTCGAAGTGCTCCCCGCGCCGGCGCAGCACCACCTCCCCGCCCGGGCCCTCGCGGCGGTCCAGGACCGTCACGGAGTCGGCATGGTTCCGGATCGGCGGCTGGACCATCGAGGCACCTCCGGCGGGGTCGGTGTTCGTACTCGACCCGAGCCTAACGCAGCCTCAGTCGCCCCCGCGGGATCTCCGACCACCCGTCCGGGGGGCCGGAGTTCACCGTTCAGGTGGTGAGCAGTACCCCGGCGTAGCTGACCCCGGCCACCACCACCCAGGACGCCAGCCCGAGGGCGGCGACCCGGCCGCCGGTCCGGGCCAGGGAGGGCAGGTGGACGGCGGTGCCGAGCCCGAACAGGGCGGCGGCGAGCAGCAGTTCCTGGGCGTGCGCGGCCCCGGAGAGCAGGCCGGCGGGCAGGTCCAGGGCGCTGCGCAGGGCGATCACCGCGAGGAAGCCGACCAGGAACAGCGGCAGCACCGGGGGGCGCTTCCCGCTCGCGCGGCCGTCGGGGCGGGGGCGGCGGCGCAGCGCCAGGGCGACCCCGGCGACCAGCGGGGCCAGCAGCGCCACCCGCATCAGCTTGACCAGGACGGCCTCGCGCAGCGCCTCGGCGCCGCCGGTCTGGGCGGTGGCGACCACCTGGCCGACGTCGTGGACGCTGGCGCCGACCCAGCGGCCGAAACCGGTCGGGTCCAGGCCGAGCGGCTGGTGCAGCAGCGGCAGGACGGCGATGGCCAGGGTGCCGCAGAGGGTGACCAGGGCGACCGAGGTGGCGGCGTCCTCCTCGTCGCTGCCGGCGGCCTCGCCGACCGCGCCGATCGCGGAGGCCCCGCAGATCGAGTAGCCGGCGGCGATCAGCAGCGGCTGGTCGCCGCGCAGGCCGAGCCGGCGGCCGAGCCAGAGGGTGCCGGTGAAGGTGGCGGCGACCACGGCCAGCACCACGGCGACGGTGGCCCAGCCGAGGCCGAGCACGTCGCGCAGGCTGAGCTTGAAGCCCAGCAGGACGATGCCGACCCGCATCAGCCGCTTGGCGGCCAGCGAGAGCCCGGCCCGGGCGGCGCCGCGGACCAGCGGCCGGGTCCAGCCCAGGTGGGCGGCGACGAGGCCGAGGACCACGGCGGCGGTGAGCATCGGCACCGCGGGGACCAGGGCGTGCACGGTCCACGCGGTGGCGACGCCGAGGACGGCGAGGAGCAGCCCGGGGCCGTCCCGGCGGACGGGCGCGGGCAGGACGGGACGGGCGTGGGCCCGCAGGGTCAGTGCCACGGCCGGGTCACCGCTCGTCGGCGGGCAGCCGGTAGACCCGGCGGATGCTGCTGCCGAAGCGGGCGATGTCGGCGCCGTAGACGTGGATCGAGACGGCGGTGCCGGTGCCGGAGTTGCTGACCCGGTGGATGTCGCCGGGCGGGGCGAAGCCGCACACGGTGCCCTGCGGGTTGACCACGTCCTCGGTGGCCACCAGCCGGGCGGTGCGGCCGTCCGAGACCAGCCGGAACCTGCGCTCGCTCTCCTCGCCGAGGTGGACGCCGGTGGCGCACCAGGAGATGTGGTCGTGGATGCTGGTGTGCTGGCCGGGCAGCCAGACCAGGGCGACCACCGAGAGGCTGCCGTCGCGCTCGGCGTGCACCACGTGCTGGCGGTAGCGGTCCGGGTCGCCCTCCAGCTGGGCCTCGGTGAGCAGGTCGGGCGCCCCGAGGTGGGGGGCGAGCCGCTCGCCGACCAGGTACGCCGTCAGGTCCGGGGGCAGTCCCCGGTCGACGGTCTCGCGGATCTCGTCGACGAGCCGGTACATGCGGTCGGTGCACACCGCGGTGCGCTCCGTGGCGGAGAGGGTCATACCGGCAGCGTCAGCCCGGGGCTGCCATCAGGTCCAATGATGGATTGTTGGGTTTCCCCAAACGAAGCTTATCGATCGGCCGGGCGGCGGCCCTCCCCCGGCAGCCGGCCCGGGAGCTCAGCAGCCGGCCCGGGAGGCGCCGGCCCGGCGCAGCTCGTCCAGCACCACCGCGGTGGCCGGGATCCGCAGGTGCTCGCGCAGCACGTACGCGGAGACCCGGCGGTGCTGGTGCGGCTCCACCAGTCGGCCGGTGACCTTGGCGTGGCACATGAAGGAGAGCACCAGGCTGGGCATCAGCGCGATGCCGACACCCGCCGCGACCAGGCTCTGCACGGCGAGGTTGTCGTCGGTGGTGAAGACCACGTCCGGGGCGTAGCCCTCGTCGGCGCAGATCTTCAGCAGGTTGGCCCGGCAGCGCGGGCAGCCGGCGATCCAGCGTTCCTCGGCGAGGTCGGCGAGGCGGACGGCGTGCCGGCGGGCCAGCGGGTGGCCGACCGGCAGCAGGACGGTGAGCCGGTCCTCCATCAGCGGGATCTCCACCAGCTCCTCGGGCACCTCCGCCTCCCCGCCGGGATAGCTGAAGGCCAGCGCCACGTCGCACTCCCCGCGCAGCAGCTTGCGCACCGACTCCGGCGGCTCCGCCTCCAGCAGTTCCACCCGCACCCCGGGGTGCTCGGCTATCAGCCGGGCCATCGCCTCGGGGATCAACGTGGCGTTGGCGCTGGGGAAGGCACACACCCGCACCCGGCCGGCCCGCAGCCGGGAGAGCGCGCCGAGCTGCTGCTGGGCGGCGTCCAGGCTGCCGAGGATGACCTCGGCGTGCCGGGCCAGCGCCTCGCCGGCCTCGGTCAGCCGCAGCCCCCGTCCGGCGCGGGTGAACAGCGGCACCCCGACGGTGCGCTCCAGCGCCTTCATCTGCTGGGTGATCGCGGGCTGGGTGTAGCCGAGCGAGCGGGCGGCGGCCGAGTAGGAACCGGCGGCCACCACCTCGTGGAACGTCCTGATGTGCCGTGAGTCGAACACCCGGGAATCATAAGCGGAATTTGGGGTGGCGCCGCCGAGCACGTCCCCGCGCTTTTCGGTCAGCCTACGGCACGGCCGAATTCACTTCATCCGACGGCCCTTCAGCAGCCAGCCCAGCACCCCGCCCGCCAGCAGGGTGCCCAGCAGGGTGATCCACAGCGGCGCGGTCACGGTGAACACCCAGAACTGGATCTTGACCCGATCCAGGTTGGCGAACAGGAACCAGAGCGAGAGGGCGACGATGACGACGATCGCGATCGCGCGGATCGGAACGCCCGCGATCTCGTTGCGCTGCTTCGGGGCTGGTCGGCCGCCGGGTGCATGGGTCACACCCGGCAGTCTGCGCCGCACCCCCGCTCCACCCGGCCCACCCCACGCCCCGCCCCCGCCTGATTCACCCGATTTGACCGGCCGGCCCGTCAGGACCCGCCCCGCCGCCCTACCCCTCGTCCCGCCACGACCGCCACAGCGCCGCGTACGCGCCGCCCGCCGCGACCAGCTCCGGATGCGCCCCGTACTCGGTGATCCGCCCGCGCTCCACCACCGCGATCACGTCCGCGTCGTGCGCGGTGTGCAGCCGGTGCGCGATCGCGATCACCGTCCTGCCGTCCAGCACCCGCGCCAGCGACCGCTCCAGGTGCCGGGCCGCCCGCGGATCCAGCAGCGAGGTCGCCTCGTCCAGCACCAGCGTGTGCGGATCCGCCAGCACCAGCCGCGCCAGCGCCAGCTGCTGCGCCTGGGCGGGGGTGAGCGCCGTCCCGCCGGAGCCGACCTCGGTGTCCAGCCCCTCCGGGAGGGCGTCCGCCCAGTCCGTCGCGTCCACCGCCGCGAGGGCGTCCCGCAGCTCGGTGTCGTCGGCCGTCGGCCGGGCGAGCCGCAGGTTGTCGCGGAGGGTGCCGACGAAGACGTGGTGCTCCTGGTTGACCAGGGCCACCTCGGCGCGGACCCGTTCGGCCGGCATCCGGGCCAGCTCCGCGCCACCGAGGGTGACCCGGCCGCGGCCGGGGGCGTAGATCCCGGCGAGCAGCCGGCCGAGGGTGGACTTCCCGGCGCCGGACGGCCCGACCAGGGCGACCCGGCTGCCGGGGGCGACGTCCAGGCTGATGCCGTGCAGCACGTCGGCGCCCTCGCGGTAGCCGAACCGGACCTCCTCGGCCTCCACCCGGCGCCCGTCCGGCCGCAGCGTGCCGTCGGTCTCCGGGTCGGACACCTCCCGGACGCCGACCAGCCGGGCCAGCGAGGCCTGGCCGATCTGCAGCTCGTCGTACCAGCGCAGGATCAGGTCGACCGGGTGGACCAGTGCCTGGGCGTACAGCACCCCGGCGGTGAGCTGCCCGGCGTCGATCCGGCCGCTCAGCAGGAACAGCCCGCCGAACAGGAGGGTCCCGAGCACGGCCAGGGTGTAGGTGGCGTCGACGGTCGGGAACCAGACGCTGCGCAGCCAGAGGGTGTACCGCTCCCAGTCGACCCACTCGCGGATCTTCCGGTCGGTCAGCCGCACCCGCTCGTCGCCGAGCCGCAGCGCCTCGACGGTGCGCCCGGCGTCCACCGTCTCGGCGAGCACGGTGTTGACCGCCGCGTAGCCGGCCGACTCGGCGCGGTACGACTGCGGGGCCCGCCGGAAGTACCAGCGGGAGCTGGCGAGCAGCAGCGGCAGGCCGATCAGGGCGGTGGCGGCGAGCAGCGGGGAGGTGAGCACCAGCGCGCCGAGCACCAGGACCACCGAGACGATCGCCACCGCCAGCTCGGGCACCGCCTCGCGGACGGACTTGGACAGCCGGTCGATGTCGGTGGTGCCGCGGGAGACCAGGTCCCCGGTGCCGGCCCGCTCCAGCACGCCGGTGGGCAGGGCCACCGAGCGGACCAGGAAGTCCTCGCGCAGGTCGGCCAGCACCTCCTCGCCGAGCACCCCGCCGCGCAGCCGGGACAGGCCGATGAACACCGCCTGCACGGCCAGCGCGGCGAGGTACCAGCCGATCGCGGTGGCGATCCGGCCCCCGGCGGTGCCGGCGGCCAGCGACTCGACCAGCGTGCCGAGCACCCAGGGGCCGACCAGGCCGGCGACGGTGGCGACGGTGTGCAGCGCGATCACCGCGGCGAACCCGCCGGCGTGGCGCCGGGCCAGCGTGCGGACGTATGCCCGGAGGGTGGTGCCGCGGGCCACCGGCAGCATCGTGGCGGGGCCCTGCTCCTGGACGGCGGGCGGCTTCACTGCGACTCCTCCCCGACGAGGACGGGCGCGTCCTCCTCCTCACGGGTGACCACCGCGCGGTAGCGCGGCTCCCCGGACATCAGCGTGCGGTGGGTGCCGGTGGCGACCACCCGGCCGTCCTGGACCAGCAGCACCGCGTCGGCCTGGTCGAGCAGCAGCGGGCTGGTGGCGAACACCACCGTGGTCCGCTCGCCGCGGACCTTGCGCAGGCCGCCGGCGATCCGTGACTCGGTGTGCGCGTCGACGGCGCTGGTGGGCTCGTCCAGGACGAGCACCGGCGGGTCGGCGACCAGTGAACGGGCCAGCGCGAGGCGCTGCCGCTGGCCGCCGGAGAGCGAGCGGCCGCGCTCGGTGATCCGGGCCCGCATCGGGTCTCCCCCGCACTCGGGCGAGCCGTCCGCCAGGGCGTCCAGCACGTCCTCCGCGCGGGCGGCGGCCAGCGCCTCCTCGGCGGTCACCCGGCCGGAGGCGGGCACGTCGAGCAGCTCGGCCAGGGTGCCGGAGAGCAGCACCGGCTCCTTGTCGTGCACCATCACGGCGGCCCGGGCCTCGGCCAGCGGCACCCGGTCGAGCGGGGTGCCGCCGAGCCGGACGGAGGGCGCGGGCTCCTCATCGGCGGCCCGCGGGACGTGCCCGCCGAGCCGGGCGGCGAGCTCGCCGGCCACGTCCGGGTCGCCGCAGACCACGGCGGTGAGCCGGCCGGCCCGGGCGGTCAGACCGGTGACCGGGTCGTGCAGGTCGAGCCGGTCCGCCCGGTCCAGGGCGAGGGTGGGGGTGCCGACCTGTTCGGGCTCCTCGGCCGTCCGGGTGAGGCCCAGGACCCGGACGGCCCGCCCGGCGGAGACCCGGGCGACGCTCCAGGCGTGCGCGGCCTCGCCGAGGATCCGCAGCGGCGCGGCGAGGAAGGCGGTGGCGCCGTACACGGCGACCAGCTCGCCGACGCCCATCCGGCCGGCGGCGGCCAGCTCGGCGCCGTACCAGGTGACGCCGACGACGAACAGGCCAGGCAGGAAGACCTGCTGGGCCTGCATCAGCGACCAGGTGCGGGCGGTCCGCACGGCGGCCCGGCGGACCTTCTGCGAGGCGGCGCGATACCGCTCCAGGAAGAGCTCCTCGCCGCCGATGCCGCGCAGCACCCTGAGGCCCGCCACGGTGTCGGCGGCCAGTTCGGTGGCCTTGCCGCCGAGCGCGCGCTGCTCGGTGTAGCGCCGCTCGAACGGGCCGAGCAGCGGCCAGACGGCGGCGGCCAGCACCGGGACGCCGAGCAGGACGGCGAGGCCCAGCAGCGGCTGGCGGACCAGGACGACCAGGCTCACGCCGAGCCAGACGATCACGGCGGCGCGGACCCGGGCGACCAGCTCCACGTACCAGCCGATCTTCTCCACGTCGCCGCTGGAGACGGCGACGATCTCGCCGGTGGCGATCCGGCGGGCGAGGCCGGCGCCGAGCCGGGAGGCCTGGCGGGCGACCAGCTGGCGGACCTGGGCGGCGGCGGTGATCCAGTTCCACACCGCCTGGCGGTGCAGCAGTACGGTTCCGGTGGCCTGCAGCACGGCGAGCAGCACGGCCAGTGCGGCGGCCCGCCACAGGGCGGCGGCGTCGTGGTCGACGGCGGCCTGGATGCCGCGGCCGAGGGCCACCGGGAGGGCGGCCAGGCAGCCGAGCTCCTGGACGCCCCAGCAGGTGGCGAGGATCTGGCCGCGGCGCTGGCTGCGCTGCAGCCAGCGCAGGAGGGCGAGGGGCGAGGACAGGTCGGGGCTGCCGGGATCGGGCATCGGCAGGGATCTGAGCGGCATGACGCTCCGTTGCGGGATGGTGCGGGAGAGTGACGCGGCCACCGAGCGTGCCCGCCCGGACGGGACGTGCGCAACAGGTTTTCCGACGGGAATAGCAGCGCGTTACGACCGGTTGGGCCTCTTTCGGAAGCATCGGACGAACACGAAGGGCGCTCGACACCCGTGAGCTCCAACCCCAGCTCCATCCCCAACGTCACGCTCAACAACGGCGCGGTGATCCCGCAGCTCGGCTTCGGCGTCTGGCAGGTGCCGGACGAGGAGGCCGTCCCGGCCGTCCGGGCCGCCATCGAGGCCGGGTACCGCTCGATCGACACCGCCGCCATCTACGAGAACGAGGCCGGCACCGGCCAGGCCATCGCGGAGGCCGGCGTGCCCCGTGAGGAGCTGTTTGTCACCACCAAGCTGTGGAACTCGGGTACCCGTGACTGGTCCGGCCGCCAGGGCCGGGACGCGGTCCGGGCGGAGTTCGACACGTCCATGGACCTGCTGGGCCTGGAGTACCTCGACCTGTACCTGATCCACTGGCCGCGCCCGATGCACGGCAGCTTCCTCAACGTCTGGCAGGGCGTGGAGGAGCTGCTGGCCGGCGGCCGGGTGAAGTCGATCGGTGTGTCGAACTTCGGCGTCGAGCAGCTGGAGGTGCTGCTCAAGGAGAGCTCGGTCGTCCCGGTGCTGAACCAGGTCGAGCTGCACCCGTACTTCCCGCAGCAGGAGCTGCGCGCCTTCCACGCCGACCACGGCATCGCCACCGAGGCGTGGAGCCCGCTGGGCCAGGGCAAGAGCCTGCTCTCCGAGCCGGCGCTGCAGCAGCTGGCCGCCAAGCACGGCCGCACGGTGGCCCAGGTGGTCCTCCGCTGGCACCTGCAGAGCGGTGTGATCGCGATCCCGAAGTCGGTGACCCCGTCCCGGATCAAGGAGAACCTCGACGTGGCCGGCTTCGAGCTGGACGCCGAGGACATGGCCGTCGTCGCCTCGGTCGCAACCGGCGTCCGGATCGGTCCGGACCCGCAGGAGTTCGACTGGAACTGACCGGTCACCCGGTCACCCCGTTCCCTCCGGAACGGAGAACGCCGGCGGGCCGTCACCTCCGCACTGGTGACGGCCCGCCGGCGTGTTCCTCAGGCGAATCGTTACAGCCGGGCCGCCTTGGCGAGCAGCGCCATGGCCGGCTCGTGCTCGTGCGGCTCCAGCGGAGCGAGCAGCAGCTCCTGCACCTCGCGCACCCCGGCGGTGGAGCGGTGGAGCAGCTCCTGGCCGGCGGGCGAGAGGGAGAGCAGGTTGCGGCGCCCGTCCGAGGGGTCGCGCCGGCGCAGCACCAGGCCGCGGCGGACGAGGCGGCTGACCATCTCGGCCATGGTCGCCTTGTCCAGCGAGGCCAGCTCGCCGACCGTGCGCTGGTCGGCACCCGGCTCGGTCTCCAGCGCGTCCAGCACCGCGTACTGGGGAGCGGTCAGCTCGGCGCCGACCTTCTCCGACCAGAGCTTGGTGTGCACCTGCTGGGCCACCCGGATCAGGTAGCCGATCGCCCGCTGCGCGTCGAGCATCGGCCGGGCGTCGGTCATGACGGCCACGGCGGCGGGCTCCAGGCGGGCTATCTTCGACATGACCCGGACGATCTCGACCTGCTCGTCGGGGGTCAGCGGTTCGAACAGCGTCCGCTGCACGCGGACGACGCCGCCGGTCGCCTCACGGACGGCCTGTGCGCCGTTCTGCGAGAGGGCCAGCAGCTTGCGGCGCCCGTCGGCCGGATCGCGGCGACGGAGCACCAGGCCGCGGCGCACCAGCCGGGCCACCATTTCGGCCATCGTGGCCTTGTCGAGCGAGGCCCGCTCGCCGACCGTGCGCTGGTCGGCGCCCGGCTCGAGAGCCAGGACCAGCAGTACGGCGAACTGCGGAGCCGTCAGCTCGGTGCCGACGTATTCGGACCACAAGCGGGTGTGTACCTGCTGGGCCACGCGGATGAGGTGACCGGGCGACTGCTGCAGTCGGCCGGGCACGCGGGTCGTCGGGATCTCCCCCAGCACCATGAAATCCGTCCCGGTGTCACGCCCGGTGTGTGTGGGACACCCGAGCGGGGCAGTAACGGCGAGTGAGCATCCCGCTGTGAGGGAGGACGCCGAAGCCGTGCAGCCGGTGGCTGCTGGCGCACACTATACAAACGGTCGGCCGGCGCTGGCAGGCAGGGGCCAATAGTAGACGCATGTTCGCCGAAGTTGGCATATTTCCGCCGCGCGGCGCGGCTGCCCGGGGTACTCCCTGGACCATTCGACGGCCGGCCGTCCTCACCCTCCGTCACCTGCGGCGCTGCACCCTGGCCCGGAACGCTACCCGCCGGTAGGGTGTCCGCCGCAACGCGCTGTGCACCACCTTTCGGCTGGGCCGCCGTCTCCTCGCCGGCCCGGCCGCATCCCACCGAGAGAGACGGGTTCCAGCATGACCGAGCAGAGCACTTCGCCCCGGGTCGCGATCGTCACCGGCGCCGCCCGCGGGATCGGCGCCGCCACCGCGCTGCGGCTGGCCGCCGACGGGTACGCCGTCGCCGTGGTCGACCTGGAGGAGTCGGCCGGCAAGGACACCGTGGACGCGATCACCGCGGCCGGCGGGAGGGCGCTGGCCGTGGGCGCGGACGTCTCCGACGCCGGGCAGGTCGAGGCCGCGGTGGAGCGGATCGCCGCCGAGCTGGGCACCCCGGCGGTGCTGGTCAACAACGCCGGCGTACTGCGCGACAACCTGCTCTTCAAGATGTCCGAGTCGGACTGGGACACCGTGATGAACGTGCACCTCAAGGGTGCGTTCCTGATGACCCGCGCGGTGCAGAAGCACATGGTGGACGCCGGGTTCGGCCGGGTCGTCAACCTCTCCTCCTCCTCCGCGCAGGGCAACCGCGGGCAGGCCAACTACTCGGCGGCCAAGGCCGGTCTGCAGGGCTTCACCAAGACCCTGGCGATCGAGCTGGGCAAGTTCGGCATCACCGCCAACGCGGTCGCCCCGGGCTTCATCGCCACCGACATGACGGCCGCCACCGCGGCCCGGGTGGGCATGGAGTTCGAGGCCTTCAAGCAGGCCGCCGCCACCCAGATCCCGGTCAACCGGGTCGGTGTGCCCGAGGACGTGGCGAACGCGATCTCCTTCTTCGCCTCCGAGGCGTCCGGCTTCGTGTCCGGCCAGGTGCTGTACGTGGCCGGCGGCCCGCTGGACTAGCCACCGGTTGCGAACTCGGGTGCGCTTCGCGCTGCACAAATCACCCGAACTGGTCCACACTCGACATGCAGACGTCTATCGCCCCGCGCCGCGGGGCGGTGGGCACGGAACCGGCGGGGCCGGTGGGCCCGGCCGGTGCTCCTACCACGGAGGCCCTACATGACCGAGCCGATCGACAGCCGCATGCCGACGCCGGACCACCTGCTGCACACCGGCGCCGAGCACCCGGTCGACCCCGAGGACCTGGTGATGGCCTCGGGCCGCACGCCCACCCCCGAACTGATCGAGAAGGCCCGGCAGGATCTGGAGAAGTACGGCGCCGCCGCCGTGGAGCGCCTGCTCCCCTGACCTGAGCGCTTCGGCACGGAAGAGGCCCCGCCTGTGCGGGGCCTCTTCTGTT
Source organism: Kitasatospora sp. HUAS MG31 (assembly GCF_040571325.1). Taxonomy (GTDB): domain Bacteria; phylum Actinomycetota; class Actinomycetes; order Streptomycetales; family Streptomycetaceae; genus Kitasatospora; species Kitasatospora camelliae. The sequence goes on from NZ_CP159872.1 coordinate 1,735,306, forward strand.
GCGCCCGGATCTGCGCTATACCTGCCCCCACATGCTCAATACTGCATTGAGAGAGGCATATATGCGCAGAATTGTGCACCACCTGGCGTTAGCAGCCGCGCTCACCCTGGCCGGCACCGCCCTCGGCACCGCCGTCCCCACCCCCGCCGCCGCGGTGAACGGCAGCGCCGGAGCCGTCACCGGCTTCACCGCCAACGGCGCCGTGTACACCCTGTCCGCCGGTGCGGCGAAGGCCCGGATCAGCTTCGTCACCGACCAGGTCTTCCGGATCGAGCTGGCTCCCAAGGGCGGTTTCACCGACCCCACCGGCTCCGACATCGTGCTGCCGCAGGGCGCTCCCCCGGCCACCACCTGGCGCGACGCAGGCGACCGGTACGAGATCTCCACCGCCCGCGTCACGTTGCGGGTCTACAAGTCGGCGCTGCGCTTCGCGCTGTACCGGGCCGACGGCAGCCTGGTGTTCAGCGAGTCCAAGCCGCTGTCCTGGGACGGCAAGACCACCACCCAGACGCTGGCCCGCGGCGCCACCGAGCAGTTCTTCGGCGCCGGCGAGCAGAACGGCTCGTTCTCGCACCGCGGCAAGGCCGTCCAGGTCGGGGTCGACTACAACTGGAACGAGGGCGGCCACCCCAACTCGGTGCCGTTCTACCTCTCCTCGGCCGGCTACGGCGTCTACCGCAACACCTACGCCCCGGGCACCTACACCTTCAACGACCCGGTCACCACCACCGAGCAGGAGGACCGCTTCGACGCGTACTACTTCGCCGGGCCGAGCGGCAAGGAGGTGATCGGCCAGTACACCGCGCTCACCGGCAAGCCCTTCCTGCCGCCGATCTACGGCCTGGAGATGGGCGACTCCGACTGCTACCTGCACAACGCCAACCGCGGCGAGCGGCACACCCTGGACGCCCTGGAGATCGCCGACGACTACGTCGCGAACGACCTCCCCAACGGCTGGATGCTGGTCAACGACGGCTACGGCTGCGGGTACGAGAACCTCGCCCAGACCGCCCAGGGCCTGCGGCAGCGCGGGATGCAGCTCGGCCTGTGGACCGAGGACGGCCTCGACAAGCTGACCGACCAGGTCAGGGCCGGCCAGCGGGTGGCCAAGCTGGACGTGGCCTGGGTCGGCTCCGGCTACAAGTTCGCCCTCGACGGCTGCAAGGCCGCGTACCAGGGCATCGAGGCCAACAGCGACGCCCGCGGCTTCACCTGGGCGCCGGAGAGCTGGTCCGGGGCGCAGCGCTGCGGCGTGCAGTGGAGCGGCGACCAGTCCGGCAGCTGGGACTACATCCGCTGGCAGATCCCCACCTACGCCGGCGCCACCATGTCCGGCCTCGCGTACACCACCGGCGACGTGGACGGGATCTTCGGCGGCAGCGCGCAGACCTACGTCCGCGACCTGCAGTGGAAGTCCTTCCTGCCGGCCGTGATGTCGATGGACGGCTGGGCGCCCAGCGACAAGCAGCCCTACCGGTACGGGGAGCCGTACACCTCGATCAACCGCAGGTACCTCAAGCTCAAGGAGTCGCTGCTGCCGTACATGTACTCCTACGCGGCGGAGGCCACCAGGACCGGCGTCGGCCCGGTCCGGCCGCTGGCCCTGGAGTACCCGGACGACCCGGTGGCGGCCACCGACGCGGCGAAGTACGAGTTCCTCAGCGGCGAGTCCTTCCTGGTCGCGCCGGTGTACGCGGACACCTCCGTGCGCGACGGCATCTACCTGCCGAAGGGCACCTGGGTGGACTACTGGACGGGCCGCACCTACCAGGGCCCGACCACGGTGAACGGGTACAGCGCCCCGCTGGACACCCTCCCGCTGTTCGTCAAGGCCGGTGCCGCCGTACCGATGTGGCCCGGCATCAGGTCCTGGCAGGACCGCACCGCCGACTCCCCGCTCGCCTGGGACCTCTACCCGCAGGGCCGCAGCACCTTCAGCCTCTACGAGGACGACGGCGTGACCCGGCGGCACCGCACGGGTGAGTACGCCACCCAGACCGCGACCGTCGACGCCCCGGCCACCGGCGCCGGCCGGGTCACCGTGGACGTCTCGGCCAGCACCGGGCAGTTCGACGGCAAGCAGGCGGCCCGGCCGTACCTGTTCACCGTGCACTCCACCACCGAGCCCGCCCGGGTCGCACTCGGCGGCCGGGCCCTGCCCCGGCTGGCCGACCGCGCCGCGTACGACGCCGCGACCGAGGGCTGGTGGTTCGACGCCGCCGACCGGACCGGCGTGGTGCACGTGAAGACCGCGCCGCTGTCCACGGCGAGCGCGTTCACCCTGGTGCTGGACGGCGCGAGCGCGGTCGGCTCGGGCGGCACCCAGCCGGCCGAGAGCTGGGCGAGCGACCTGCCCTGGGCCTCCCAGACCAACGGCTGGGGCCCGGCCGAACGCGACCGCAGCAACGGCGAGACCGGGGCGGCCGACGGCCGGCCGATCACCCTTAACGGCACGGTGTTCGCCAAGGGCATCGGCGCGCACGCGGACTCCGCGATCGAGATCGCCACCGGCGGCCGGTGCACCTCCTTCGCCGCCACCGTCGGGATCGACGACGAGATCAGCGGCTACGGCGACGTCACCTTCTCCGTGGAGGCGGACGGCCGGACGCTGTGGACCTCGCCCACCCTCACCTCGGCCTCCGCGCCGCTCCCGGTCGACCTGCCGCTGGGCGGGGCGCAGCGGGTGACCCTACGGGTGAACACGGTGGGGACCAGGACCGGCGACCACGGCGACTGGGCCGCGGCCCGGTTCCGCTGCACCTAGGAAAAACCCGGGTGAGCCCCGGGATCAGCCCACCCAGGCCCGCTCGACCTCGCCGTCCCGGACGGCGAGGTTGAGCCGGTCCGCCCGGAACTCCAGGGTGATCAGGGCCCCGGGCTCCAGCTCCCGGACGGTGGTCCAGCCCCGTTCGGCGGCCCGCTCCCGGGCCCGCTCCACCGGCATCCCGCGGTACTCCTCGGCGTTGTCGTCCATCGCGCTCCCGCCCCCGTCCGGTCGGTCCTCCGCTCGAAGGGTAGCCCTCGACGGCGGTCCGGGCCCGCGGTGCGGCCGCCCGCCCGTCACGAGATCGTCACGGCCCGGACGGGCTGATTGCGCGCATGACAGAGTCGGGCCCATGCGTTCTCACACCCTCCGCCCGCTGCTGATCGCCGGCCTGCTCGCCGCCACCCTCGGCCTGACGGCCTGCTCCAGCGACGGCTCACCGAAGGCCTCCGCCACCCCCACGGCCGACGCCTCTGCCACCCCGACGGCCGGCACCTCGGCCGCGGCCTCCCCGGAGCCGGGCGCCACCGGCGCCGGCGGCAGCAGCGCCGCGCCCTCCAAGCCCGCGCCGCCCACCGACGCCGGCCTGCCCGCCAAGCCGGACGCCGTCGCGGCCAAGGCCCTCACCGCCGCCCTGGACGCGATCGACCCGGAGATCGTCGGCGGCAACCCGGAGCAGGCCGTGGAGCGGGCCCGCGCGACCTGCCAGATGGTCTACAACTTCCCCAAGGACCGGCCCAAGCAGGTCGAGCTGACCGACCAGAAGTTCACCAGCCCCCAGCACCCGAAGGGCTTCGGCCCGGAGAAGGCCGAGAAGATCCTCGCCGCCGTCCAGGCCGGGCTCTGCGGCAAGATCTGACACCCCTCCTTCACGGCCCTGCTCACGCCCGGCTGGGAACCGCCGAACGTCCCCGCCCTCTGGCAGCCCGTCTGAGGCCGGGAAGACGACGGAGAACGGCGCGAGGCGGAAGGAGCGTCGCCGCACCTTCCGCCTCGCGCGGGGCCGCCCCTCGGAAGCGGCTACCGTCCCCCCGCCACCGCCTGCTTCACCAGCGTCCGCCCGAAGTCCCACATCAGCCCGCTCCCCCGGTGCGCCTCGTCCATCACCTCGGTGAACGCGTCCATGAAGCGGTCCACGTCCCGATCGGTGATGATCAGCGGCGGGATCAGCTTGATGACCTCCAGGTGGTCCCCGGAGACCTGGGTGAGGATCCGGTGCCGCTGCAGCAGCGGCACCACCACCATCTGGGCGAACAGCCCCTTGCGCGCCGCCTGGAGCGCCGTCCACCCGGTCCGCAGCTTCAGCGACCGCGGCCGCCCGAACTCGATCCCGATCATCAGCCCGCGCCCGCGCACCTCGGCCAGCAGTTCGTACCGGTCCACCAGCGCCGCCAGCCGCTCCCGGAAGGACTCGCCGACCTGGCGGGCGTTCTCCACCACCTTCTCCTCCCGCATCACGTGCAGGGTGGCCAGACCGGCCGCCATGGCCTGCGCGTTGGAGCCGAAGCTGGCCGAGTGCACCAGCACCCGGTCCATCGAGGAGTACACCTTCTCGAAGATCCAGTCCTTGCCCAGGGTCGCCCCGACCGGCACGTACCCGCCGGAGAGCGCCTTGGCCGCGCAGACCAGGTCGGGCTGCACCCCCTCCTCGTGCTGGTAGGCGAAGAAGTCGCCGGTTCGGCCGATGCCGGTCTGCACCTCGTCGCAGATCAGCAGCGCCTTGTGGGCGTGGAGGAGTTCCTGCGCAGCCGCCAGCCAGCCGGGCGGGACGGCGTGCACGCCCTTGCCCTGGATCGGCTCCACGATCAGCGCGGCCACGTCGCCCTTCTTCAACTCCCGTGCCAGAGCGTCGAGATCGCCGAGCGGGATGGCGGTGTCCGGCAGCAGCGGCTCGAAGCCCTTGCGGAAGCCCGCCTCGCCGTTGACCGACAGCGATCCCGCGGTGAGGCCGTGGAAGGCGTGGTCGCAGTAGAGCACCCGCCGCCGGCCGGTGGCGCACCGGGCGAACTTGAGCGCCGTCTCCACCGCCTCGGTGCCGCTGTTGCCGAAGAACACCCGGTCCAACCCCGGTGCACGGGCGATCAGTTGCTCGGCCAGCAGGCCCGGCAGCGGGGAGCAGTCGAACCGGGTGAGGTCGGGCAGCCCCAGGTCGACCACCTGGTGGATGGCGTCCCGCACCACCGGGTGGTGCCGGCCGAGCCCGAAGATCCCGAAGCCGGCCAGCATGTCGAGGTACTCGTGGCCCTCGGCGTCGTAGAAGTACGGCCCCTCGGCCCGCTCGTAGGACTTGTCGAAGCCGATGGTCCGGAGCATCCGGGGCAGCTGCGGGTTGAGGTAGCGGGTGTGCAGCGCGTACCGCTCGGCGCCGCGCGCGGCGAGCAGGGCGGCGAGGTCGAGGGGGTTGTCAGGCCGGTCGGTCGGCATGGTGCGGGTTCGCTCCTCGGATCGATGACGTCACTTGCGCGGCACGCGGGGGCGGTACTCCTCGGAGCCGGTGCGGGTGCCCGGCAGCACCTGCCTGGCGAAGGCGGCGGTCTGGGCGGCGACGCCGGTGCCGGTGAGGCCGACCTCCTCCAGGATCTCGCCGCGGCCGGCGTGCGCCAGGAACTCCTGCGGGATGCCCAGGTCGCGCAGCGGCACGTCCACCCCGGCGTCCCGCAGGGCCTGGGCGACGGCGGCGCCGACCCCGCCGGTGCGGCCGTTGTCCTCCACGGTGACCACCAGGCGGTGGGCGGCGGCCAGGCGGACCAGCGCCGGGTCGACCGGCTTGACCCAGCGGGGGTCGACCACGGTGGCGGTGAACCCCTCGGCGGCCAGCAGCGCGGCGGCGTCCAGGCAGGCGGGGGCGAGCGCGCCGACCGCGACCAGCAGGATCTCCGGGGAGGGGCCGGTGCGCTGGAGCACGTCCACCCCGCCGATCCGCTCCACCGCGGGGACGTCCGGGCCGAGCTCGCCCTTGGGGAAGCGCAGCACGGTCGGCGCGTCGGCGACCTCGGCGGCCTCGCGCAGCTGGGCCTTCAGCTGGGCGCCGTCGCGCGGGGCGGCCAGCCTGAGGCCCGGGACGACCTGGAGGATGGACAGGTCCCACATGCCGTTGTGCGAGGCGCCGTCGTTGCCGGTGACCCCGGCCCGGTCGAGCACGAAGGTGACGCCCAGCCGGTGCAGGGCGACGTCCATCAGCACCTGGTCGAAGGCCCGGTTGAGGAAGGTGGCGTACACGGCGACCACCGGGTGCAGCCCGGCGGTGGCGAGCCCGGCGGCGCTGGCCACCGCGTGCTGCTCGGCGATGCCGACGTCGAAGGTCCGCTCGGGGTAGGCGGCGGCGAACGGCGCCAGGCCGACCGGTTGCAGCATCGCGGCGGTGATGGCCACCAGGTCGGCGCGCTCGCCGCCGAGGGCCAGCAGCTCCCTGCCGAACGCCGAGGTCCAGGAGGTGCCGACGGCGGGTGACACCGGCAGGCAGGTGTACGGGTCGATCGGGTTGACCGCGTGGAAGCGGTCCGCCTCGTCCTGCTCGGCGGGACGGTAGCCGCGGCCCTTGACGGTGAGGCAGTGGACGATGACCGGGCCGCCGAAGTTGCGGGCCTGGCGCAGCGCCTGTTCCACCGCGCCGATGTCGTGGCCGTCGATCGGGCCGAGGTACTTCAGCCCGAGGTCCTCGAACATGCCCTGCGGGGCGAAGGCGTCCTTGAAGCCCTTCTTGGCGCCGTGGAGCGCGTCGAAGAACGGCTTGCCGACCACCGGGGTGCGCCGCAGGGCGACCTTGCCCCAGGCGAGGAACCGCTCGTAGCCGCGGGTGGTGCGCAGGGTGGCGAGGTGGTGGGCGAGGCCGCCGACGGTCCGGGCGTAGGAGCGCTCGTTGTCGTTGACCACGATGACCAGCGGCCGGTCCTGGGCCTCGGCGATGTTGTTGAGCGCCTCCCAGGCCATGCCGCCGGTGAGCGCGCCGTCGCCGACCACGGCCACGGTGTGCCGGTCCTGGGTGCCGAACAGCTGGTTGGCCTTGGCGATGCCGTCGGCGTAGCCGAGGGCGGTGGAGGCGTGCGAGTTCTCGATCAGGTCGTGCTCGGACTCGGCCCGGGACGGGTAGCCGGAGAGCCCGTTCCGCGCGCGCAGGCGGGAGAAGTCCTGCCGGCCGGTGAGCAGCTTGTGCACGTAGGCCTGGTGGCCGGTGTCGAAGAGGATCCGGTCGCGGGGCGAGTCGAAGACCCGGTGCAGCGCGATGGTGATCTCGACGACGCCGAGGTTGGGGCCGAGGTGGCCGCCCGTCCGGGTGACGGCGTCGATCAGGAAGTCGCGGATCTCGTCGGCCAGTGCGGGCAGCTGGTCGGCCGGCAGCCGTCTGAGGTCGGCGGGTTCCGTGATGCCGTTCAGGAGTGACATGGCTTCACCTCGCTGCTCGGGGGAGCGATGACTGTAGGTGTCCAGCCTGCGGCCGGCGCGGCCGGCTCGCCTGTCGACCCGGGCCGTCCGAACGGGGGATTCGGCCCGGGTCGGCACGCTCAGCGGGTGCGGCTCGCGGCCAGGGTCTCCCGGGCGGCGCGCAGCGACTCCTTGAGGGAGCCCATGGTGGCGAGCACGGCGGTGGGTTCGTAGCCGCAGTGCGCCATGCAGTTGTCGCAGCGCGGGTCGCGGCCGCGGCCGTACGAGGACCAGTCGGTCTCCTCGATCAGTTCGCGGTAGGTGGGGACGTAGCCGTCGGCCATCAGGTAGCAGGGCCGCTGCCAGCCGAAGAGCGAGTAGTTGGGGATGCCCCAGGCGGTGCACTCGAAGTCGACCCGGCCCTCCAGGAAGTCCAGGAAGAGCGGGCTGTGGTTGAGCCGCCAGCGGCGCCGGTTGCCGCCGGCGAAGGCCTTCCGGAACAGCTCCCTGGTCTGCTCGACGCCGAGGAAGTGGTCCTGGTCGGGGGCCTTCTCGTAGGCGTACGCCGGGGAGATCATCATCTGGTCGACCCGGAGCTCGTCGTTGAGGTAGTCGAGCACCTCGATCACGGTCTGCGGGGTGTCGGTGTTGAAGAAGGTGGAGTTGGTGGTCACCCGGAAGCCGCGCCGCTTGGCCTCCCGGATCGCCTCCACCGCCTCGTCGAAGGTGCCCTCCTTGGCCACCGAGGCGTCGTGCCGCTCGCGCAGTCCGTCGATGTGCACGGCGAAGGTGAAATACGGCGAAGGGGTGAACTTGTCGAGCTTCTTGCGCATCAGCAGGGCGTTGGTGCAGAGGAAGACGTACTTGCGCCGCTCGACCAGCTGGCGGACGATCTCGTCGATCTGCGGGTGCATCAGCGGCTCGCCGCCGGCGATCGACACCATCGGCGCCCCGCACTCCAGCACCGCGCCGACCGCCTGGGCCACCGGCATGCGCTGCTTGAGCACCCCGGCCGGGTGCTGGATCTTCCCGCAGCCCTCGCAGGCCAGGTTGCAGGCGTACAGCGGCTCCAGTTCGACGATGAGCGGGAACTTCTCCCGGCGCCTGAGCTTCTGCTGCATGAGGTAGGTGCTGACGCGGATGGTCTGGCGCAGCGGCATGGCCATGGCTAGCTCGCCTCCTGGGGGAGCGTCGAGGGCTGTGCGGGGAGCTCACGGGGGTCGGGGTGGTGCCCGCCCTGGGCGTACCACTCGGTGAGGGCCGGGACGGCGGCGCGCAGCAGGCGCCAGGCGCGCACCCCGGCGAGGAGGGTGCCGGGGCGGATCAGTTCGCGTTCGGGGGTGTCGACGACCACCCGCAGCACGGCCGCGGGCAGTTCGGGGCGGATCTCGGCGCGGGCGGCGAGCACGGCGGCGGCCTCCATGTCCACGGCCGTCGCGCCGCGGGCGTGCAGGGCCCGGCGCTCGCGGCCGCGGACCACGTGGTCGGCGGTGTGGTGCGGGCCGGTGCGGGTGGCCAGGCCGAGCGCACCGAGGGCCTTGGCCAGCTGGGGCGCGGAGTCCAGCGGGTAGCGGCCGCCCTCGGGGTCGCGGACCTCGTCGGCGACGACGATCTCGCCGGGTTCGATGCCGGGGGCGACGGCGGCGCCGAAGCCGGCCACCACCAGGGCGCCGTAGGCGTCGTTGGCGAGCAGGGCGGTGGCGCTCTGCCGGGCCCGGCGGCGGCCGACCCCGGTGCGGGCCAGCACCGGCGGGCCGCCGGGCGCGCCGCTCCAGTCGCCGTGGCGCAGGGCCCAGGCTTCCGGGCCGAGGGCGCAGACCACCAGCAGTGGACGGTCCATCAGGGCCTCCCCGCCGGCCGCACCGGGCCGTCGGTCCGAGAAGAACGTTCCGCCTGGCCGACCGCGCCGAGCGGCAGGGCTCCCAGGTACCGGCCGAGGGCGGTGACCGGGAAGACCAGGCGGTAGAGGTGGTAGTTGATCGAGAAGTCCCAGGGGAAGCCGGTGCCGGTGAACTGCGGCTCGTCCCAGGTGCCCTCGGGCAGCTGGGTGGCGGTCAGCCAGGCCACGCCGCGCTCCACCGCCGGGCTGCCCTGCTCGCCGGGATGCCGAGGTCCCTCGCCGGCCGACATCAGCGCCATCAGCGCCCAGGCGGTCTGCGAGGCGGTGGACGTCCCGCGTCCGGCCCAGCGGCCCGGGTCCTGGTACGAGCGCATGTCCTCGCCCCAGCCGCCGTCGGCGTTCTGCCGGTTCTCCAGCCAGCGGACGGCGCGGCGCACCGCGGGGTGGCCGGTGCCGATCCCGGCGGCGACCAGGGCGGGCAGCACGGACACCGTGCCGTAGATGTGGTTGGTGCCCCAGCGGCCGAACCAGGAGCCGTCGGGTTCCTGGTGGCGCAGCAGCCAGTCGATGCCGCGGCGGGTGCGCGGGTCGGCGGTGCGGCCGACCTCGGCGAGCATCTCCACCATGTGCGCGGTGACGTCGGCGGAGGGCGGGTCGATCACCTCGCCGAAGTCGCAGAACGGCAGCCGGTTGGGCAGCGGGCTGGTGTTGTCCACGTCGAAGGCGGCCCAGCCGCCGTCGCGGGACTGCATGCCGAGGGTCCAGGAGACCGCGCGGCGGACGGCGCCCTCGACCCGGGCCGGCTCCGGGTGGTCGATCCGCCGCAGGGCGAGCACCACCTCGGCGGTGTCGTCGATGTCGGGGTAGGTGTCGTTCTGGAACTCGAAGGCCCAGCCGCCGGGTTCCAGCCGGGGCCGGCGCACCGCCCAGTCGCCGCGCTCGGTGACCTCCTCGGCGAGCAGCCAGTCGGTGGCCGCGAGCAGCGCGGGGTGGTTGCCGGGCAGGCCGGCGTCGCGCAGCGCGATGACGGCGAGGCAGGTGTCCCAGACCGGGGACTGGCAGGCCTCCATCCAGCGGCGGCCGTCCCCGGTGTGCACGGTGAAGGCGTCGAAGGAGGCCAGGCCGGCCTTCATCACCGGGTGGTCGAGACGGTAGCCGAGCAGGTGGAGGGCGATCAGCGAGTAGACGGCGGGCGGCTGGATCCCGCCCCAGCAGCCGTCCGACTCCTGCCGTTCGACGATCCAGCGGGCGGCCCGTCCCAGCGCGATCCGGCGCAGCGGCTGCAGGGCGTGCCGGTGGTAGCGGTGCATCAGCCGGTCGAGCCGCTGGAAGAGGCCGTCCCAGGTGTGGGCGGGGGCGAGCGGCCGGTCGGGGTAGGGATCGTGCGGGTCGGTGTGCAGTTCGGTGAGTTCGAAGGGCGCGGGCCGCACGGGCCGGTGGGCGGAGACCACGGCGAGCGGGACGATGGTCTGCCGGGCCCAGCAGCCGAAGTCGTAGATGTTCAGTGGTGCCCAGCGGGGCAGGAAGATCAGTTCGGGGGGCAGGTCGGGGAGCTTCTCCCAGGGCCACCAGCCGAACAGGGCCAGCCAGATCCGGGTGAAGACCCGGGCGGCGGCGATGCCGCCGTGGTCGCGGACGTACCCGGAGGCCGCGCGCATGTGGGGGGCGGCCGGGTCGTCCCCGGCCAGCCGGAGGGCGACGTACGCCTCGACGGTGGCGGACAGTTCGGGCGGGCCGCCGTGGAAGGTGGCCCAGGTGCCGTCCTCGCGCTGGTGCGAGCGGATCCAGGCGGCCGACGCGGTGGTCTGTTCGGCCGTTCCGATGCCCAGGAACTGACGCAGTAACAGGTCCTCGGCGTCCATGGTGACGTTGGTCTCCAGGTCGCCCTTCCACCAGCCGTCGGGGTTCTGCAGGGACAGCAGGTGCGCCGTGGCCCGGCCCAGTGCCGCCGCAGCCGATTGATCCTCAGATTGTCGTACTGCTTTGGCCACCGCGGCCGGCTCGGAATCGTACTCGGGGTCGAGCCGGCCACCCGCGGTTGCTGTCACCTTGACGTCACCTCTCTCGTACCACCACGAATTCGGCGAGTGCGACGAAGTGCTCCCGCACCGCGTCGGCCATCGGTACCTCGTCCAGTGCGGCGAGGGCGGTCTGGTACTGGCGGCGGGCCTCCTCCTGCGTCCAGTCCCGGCCGCCGGCCTCCTCGATCAGGGCGGCCCGGGCGGCGAGCACCTCCTCGCTCTCAACGCCGCGCCCGTGCGGGTCGGCCAGCTGCGCCGCCAGCTTGCGGGAGGCGGCACCGCCCTCGGCCAGCGCCGCGCAGACCGGCAGCGACTTCTTGCGGGACTGCAGGTCGCTCCAGTGCGGCTTGCCCGTCACCTCGGTGGCACCCCAGATGCCGAGCAGGTCGTCCACCGCCTGGAAGGCCAGGCCCAGGTGGTACCCGTAGCGCTGGAGCGCGTCGGAGACCCGGTCGTCCGCGCCGGCCAGCACCGCGCCGATCGCCGCGGAGGCGGCCAGCAGGGCGCCGGTCTTGCCGCCCTCCATCTCCAGACACTCCTCGACCGTCACCACGTCGCGCTGCTCGAAGGAGACGTCCAGCGCCTGCCCGTCGATGAGCTTGCGGGTGGAGGTGGTGATCAGCCGGACGGCCCGCGCCGCGTCGGCGGCGGTGGCGTCACCGGTCACGGCGGCGTCGAGCAGCACCTCGGTGCCCAGGGTGGCCAGCGCGTCGCCGACCAGGATCGCCTGGGCCGGACCGAACACCGTCCACGCCGTGGCCCGGTGCCGTCGGGTCTCGTCACCGTCCATCAGATCATCATGGAGGAGCGAAAAGTTGTGCACCAGTTCAACCGCGACGCCGCCGGGCACCCCGGCCGCGGCCGGAGCACCGACCGCCTCGGCCGACAGCAGCGCCAGCGCCGGGCGGACGGCCTTGCCGCCGTCCCCCGCCACCGGGTTGCCGTCCCGGTCGATCCAGCCGAAGTGGTACGCCGCGACGGTGTCCATCGGTGCCGCCAGACGGGTGACGGCGGCGCGCAGCGGCGGGGTGCACAGGGTCCGTCCCCGGGCCAGCAGGTCCGGGACCGTCGGACCGTCCTTGACGGTTGCGCCGGTGCGAGCCTCCACGTCAGTTCCCTCTCCGTGCGGGTGGCCGGCCGTGCCGCCGGGCCGGCCTGGTGCGATGTCAGTGGTCATGGGGCGCGCCGTCATCGCGGCCACCTCCCGTCGCCTCGGTCGACCGGCAGCCGGCCGGTCTGGGCGAGCGCGGCGTCGGCGGCGGCGTGGCCGCTGCGCACCGCGCTCTCCATCGTCGCGGGCCACCCGGTGGCGGTCCAGGAACCGGCCAGCAGCACGCCGGGGACGTGCGTCCGGGCGCCGGGGCGCAGCGCCGCGGTGCCCGGGGCGGGGTCGAAGGTGGCGGTGCGCTCCCGGGTGACGAAGAAGTCCAGCACCTCGGCGCCGCGGGCGGCCGGCAGCAGCCGCTCCAGCTCGGGCAGGTACCGCTCGCGCAGCTCGGCGACCGGCAGGTCGATCTCCGCCTCGGCGGCCGACTGGGAGAGCGCCAGGTACTGCGCCCCGGGGACGGCGAGGCCGGAGTGCGCGGTGCGGTCGAAGACCCACTGGACGGGCGAGCCGAGCGCGGCGAAGAACGGCCGGCGCAGCAGCTTGCGGTCGTAGACCACGTGGACGTTGAGGATCGGCGCGGTGCCGAGCCCGGCCAGCCGCTCCTGCCGGTCGATCGCCCCGGGCGGGAGCAGCGCGGCCGCCGCGTCCTGGGCGCCGGCCAGCACCACGGTGTCGGCGGTGAGCAGCTCGCCGCTCTCCAGCCGGACGGCGTGCTGGTCGGCCGGCTTGAGCTCGACCGCCCGGGCCCGCAGCAGGACGCGGACGCCGGCCCGCTCCAGCTCCGCGCGGGCCCGGTCGTGGTGGATCTCGCCGAGCGGGACGCGGGCGGTGCCGATGTCGGCCGCGCCCGGGTCGCTGAGCAGACCGGTCTTGAAGACCATCGCGGCCAGGGCCAGCGAGGTGCGGTCCGCGGTGGCGTTCAGCGTGGCCACGCCGACCAGGTCCCAGAGGGCGGCCAGGGTGGCCGGGGTCTGGCCCTGGCGGCGCAGCCAGGTGCCGAAGGAGATCTCGTCCAGCGCCGGGTCGGCCAGGTCGAGCCGGCGCAGCGCCAGCGCGGCCCGGACCACCCGCAGGCGGTCGGCGGGGCGCAGGTGCGGGTAGCCGGCCAGGCTGGCGGCCAGGTGCAGCGGGACGGGCAGCTCGGCGCGGCGGAGCCGGCCCAGCGTCCGGATGCCGTCCCGGCCGAGGCCGAGCACCGGGACGTCGAGCCGGGGCTGGAGATCCACCAGATGGCCCGCGCCCAGCCGGTCGACCAGGCCCCGGTAGGCGGTGCAGCAGCGCAGGTACACGTGCTGGCCGTTGTCGACGGTGAGATCGCCGCGGCGGAAGGAGAAGGCCAGGCCGCCGAGCCGGGGCCGGGACTCCAGGAGGGTGACCCCACGGCCGGCCTCGGCCAGTCGCAGCGCGGCCGTGATCCCGGCCAGGCCGCCGCCCACCACCAGGGCGGAGGGCTTGGCGAGCTGCGGTCGTGCGGTCATCTGCCCCTCCCCCCGGTCGGGCCGGCCGGGCCGGCGGTGGACGTGGTCCGGGCCGCTCGCCCCGCGGTGGGGGCGGGGGCCGCGCTGACAAAGCGTGACATAACTGGCGAGAGAATCAAGAACGACCTCCGGCGAGCCCGGACAGTGCCACGTACGCCTTCTCCCAGCCCGGGAGGGACACCCGTCCGCGCAGCACCGACTCGGGCTCGGCGGCGATCCGGCCGAGCAGCCGGTGGTAGATGCCGGCCATCGCGGCGGTGCAGGCGCGGCTGCGGCGGTCCAGCATCGGCAGCAGCCGCAGGCCCTCCTCGAAGGCCGCCTGGGCGCGGGCCGCCTCGAAGGCGACCAGGCCGGTGAAGTCGGAGCCGACCGGCGGGCGGTCCAGGGCGAAGCCCTCCTGGCAGCCGAACCGGACCAGGTCCTCGGTCGGCAGGTAGGTCCGGCCGTTGGCGGCGTCCTCGCGCAGGTCGCGCAGGATGTTGGTGAGCTGCAGGGCGAGGCCGAGGGTGTCGGCGTAGCGGGCGCCCAGTTCCGGGTCCTCGCAGCCGTACACGCCGAGCGAGAGGCGGCCGATCGAGCCGGCCACGCACCGGCAGTAGACCTTGAGCTCCTCGTAGGTGCCGTACTCGACGCCCTTGAGGTCCATCTCGACGCCGTCGATCAGCTCGTCGAAGCCGCCGAGCGGGATCGGGAAGCGCCGGGCGGCGTCCGCCAGGGCGACCTTGATCGGGTCGGTGTCGTCCTCGCCGACCCGGCCGGTCCGGATCTCGTCCAGCAGGTCACGGGTGCGCGCCAGCTGGTGGGCCTTCTGCTCGGGAGGCAGGTCACCGTCCCCGATGTCGTCGACCCGGCGGGCCAGGGCGTAGAGCGCCGACATGGCGAGCCGCTTGGCCTCCGGCAGCAGCCGGATGCCGTAGCTGAAGTTGCGGGCCTGCAGGGCGGTGACCGCCTCGCAGTACCGGTAGGCCGCCATGACCGGCGCGGACGCCAGTGGTGATGCCGCCACGCGGGCGTTCACCTTCCCTTCGCGAAGAGTGCCGCCGCCTGAAGTGCGAGACGGCGCTTGTCGGGCTTCGCCTGGTGCGCGAGCACGTCGAACCCGGCGGACTCGATCGCCGCCAGGGCCGCGTACCCGCCGGCGGTGAATCCCGCCAGCAGCAGTCGGAGCCTTCCTCGAACCGTACCCACCAGCGGCGCTCCGCGGTCGAGCAGGGTGCGGGCGCGGGCCGCCTCGGAGGCGATCAGCTGGCGGACCGGGGGCGCGGCGGCCGGAGCGGCGAGGTCGGCCTCGGTGACGCCGAACCGGGCCATGTCCTCGGCCGGCAGGTAGATCCGGCCGCGGGCGAGGTCCTCGGCCACGTCCTGCAGGTGCTCGACGATCTGCAGGCCGGTGCAGATCGCGTCCGACCAGGCGATCCGCTCCTCGGTGGCCTCGCCGGCCAGGGCCAGCACCAGGCGGCCGACCGGGTCGGCGGAGAGCCGGCAGTAGCCGAGCAGTTCCTCCCAGTCGCGGTAGCGCGTGGTGGTCTGGTCCACCCGGTTGGCCTCGATCAGGCGGCGGAACGGCTCGTCGGTGACCGCCTCGCGGGCGGCCAGCGGGACCAGCGCCCGGATCAGCGGGTGGCGGGGGCCGTCCGGTGCCGCCGGGTCGCCGGCGGTGGCGAAGGCGCGGTCGAGGTCGCGCTCCAGCCCGTCCAGCAGGGCCAGCCGGAAGGCGGTCCGGTCGCCGGAGGTCCCGTCCCCGGCGGGGGTCCCGTCCCCGGCGGGGGTCTCGTCCTCGGCGGGGGTCTGCACGCCCAGGAGGTCGGCCGTGCCCGCGGGGTCGGCCAGGTCGCCGTCGCCGGCGTCGTCCACCAGTCGGGCGAAGCCGTAGACCGCCATCAGGTCGGTGCGCCAGGCCGCGGGCAGGAAGAAGGGGGCGACCGGGAAGTTCTCCAGGTCCGCCTTCTCCAGAGTCCCGCCTGTCTGCTTATCTGACTTGGCTGAAACCGACACCGCTACCACTCCCCCGTTCTACACCGGCCGGGACCGGGCTCCCGACGCGGACACGCGGGCCGCTCACCCGCACAGCGCAGGGCCGGTGCCGGGAGGCTGCTCCCGGCACCGGCCCTCGTGATCGAGCACCCCACCGTCAGGGGCGCTCGCCCTTCTCGTACGCACGGACGACCCGGTCGGTCGGCCCGTCCATGATCAGCTCGCCCTGCTCGATCCAGATGGTCCGCTCGCAGGTGTCCCGGATCGCGTTGTTGTTGTGGCTGACCAGGAAGACCGTACCGGCCTCCTTGCGCAGCTCGCGGATCCGGTCCTCGCTGCGCTTCTGGAACGCCTGGTCGCCGGTGGCCAGCGCCTCGTCGATCAGCAGCACGTCGTGGGTCTTCGCCGCGGCGATGGAGAACCGCAGACGGGCCGCCATGCCGGAGGAGTACGTGCGCATCGGCAGGGAGATGAAGTCGCCCTTGTCGTTGATGCCCGAGAACTCGACGATGTCGTCGTAGCGGCGGCGCACCTGGGTCGGGGTCATCCCCATGGCCAGGCAGCCGAGCACCACGTTGCGCTCGCCGGTCAGGTCGTTCATCAGCGCCGCGTTCACGCCCAGCAGTGAGGGCTGGCCGTTGGTGTAGATCCCGCCACGCTCGGTGGGCAGCAGGCCCGCGATGGCCGCCAGCATCGTCGACTTGCCGGAGCCGTTGGAGCCGATCAGACCGATCGCCTCGCCCCGGTACGCCGTGAAGCTGATGCCGCGCACGGCGTGCACCTCGCGGATCGAGGGCGACTTCCTGCGCGAGATGATCCGGCTCAGGGCCGAGGTCGCGCTGCCCTTGCCGCTGCCGGCGCCGTGCACGCGGTAGACGATGTGGACGTCGTCCACGACGACGGTGGGCTCCCGCTCCGGAAGGGACATGAGCGGCGGGGCCTCCTGGTAACTCGTTGCGATGTCAGCCACGACCGTACTTCTCCTCGGACTTCCAGAAGAACACGAAACCGAACAGGAAGGCGCCCACGGCCCACGCGGTGGCGACCATCCAGACGTGGGGCGGCAGCGCGCCCCGGTTGAAGGCGCTCGGGTCGAAGGCGAACCGGACCAGGTCCATGTAGACCGAGGCCGGGTTCACGTCCGTGGCGATCTGGATCCAGGTCGGCCACTTCTCGATGTTGTTCTCGATCGAGTAGAAGACGCCCGAGAGGTACATCCAGGTGCGCAGGATGAACGGCATCAGCTGCGCCATGTCGCTGGTCTTGGCGCCGATCCGGGCCATGATCAGGGCGACGCCGGTGTTGAACAGGCAGAGCAGCAGGACGGTCGGGATGACCAGCAGCCAGCTCATCCCGGGCATCAGCCCGTTCGCCAGCACGATGCCGACGAGCACCACCATCGAGATCATCAGCTGCTGGAGCTGGATGATCGTGAAGGCGATCGGCAACGAGGCCCGCGGGAAGTGCAGCGCCCGGATCAGCCCCAGGTTGTCCGAGATCGACCGGGTGCCGGCCTGCACGGCGCTCTGGATGAACTGGAAGATGAAGACACCGACGCACAGGAAGACGACGTAGTTGTCCACCTTGTTCGGCAGGATGAGGCCGAACACCACGTAGTAGACGACGCAGTTCAGCAGCGGCGTCACGACCTGCCAGACCTGGCCGAGCTTCGCCGTGCTGTACTGCGCGACCAGCCGGGCGGTGGCGAAGGCGACGATGAAGTGGCGCCGGGCCCACAGCTCCTTGATGTAGCGGCCCAGGGTCGGGCGCCTGCCGCTGACCGTCAGGCCGTACTTGTCCGCCAGCTGCTTCGGGGTCAGACCGGCGTCGGAACCCCTCGGCGTGGAGAGGTTGACGGGGTCACTCAGTGTCGACACATTCGTCCTTCACGGGATCGGAAGTCCGCTCCGCCGCCGGGGGATCGGCGGAGAACCGGGATGCGGTCCCAGGAACTCGGGACCGCACGGGCCGGCAGCGTGGCTGCCGGCCGACTGCGATCAGATGACCGGCGGTCTGCCCAACCTGGTCAGTCGCCAGACAGTACTCCATCGCATGGGCCGGCGAGGACCGCAGGGTCCGCGCAGACCGGCGCGGAACCCGCCCAGCCAGGCCTTCAGTCCGTCTGCGGACGGACGGCGGGCCACCGTGAGCAGGAACCAGGTACCCAGATAGAGAGGCACGAACAGGGCCGGGAGGTTCCGTCGCGCCAGCCACACCCGGTTCCGGGCCACGTTGTGGAAGTACGCCGCGTGCCGGGCGGGCGAGGTCGCCGGGTGGTACAGCACGATGTCCGAGCGGTAGTCGATGGACCAGCCGGCGTCGATCGCCCGCCAGGCCAGGTCGGTCTCCTCGTGCGCGTAGAAGAACTCCGCCGGCAGCTGCCCGGCCCCGGGGAACACCGCCGTCCGCACCGCGCTGGCGCCGCCCAGGAAGGTGGTCACCCGCGAGGAGCGCATCGGGTCGCCGACCCGCACCCGCGGCACGTGCCGGCGCTGGGTGGTGCCGGAGACCGGGTCGGCGATCCGGAACGAGACGATGCCCAGGTGCGGGTCGGCGGTGAACGCCTCGCGCAGCAGCCGGGCCGAGTCGGTGTTCGGCAGCAGGCCGTCGTCGTCCAGGAAGAGGACGGCGTCCACGTCCCGGCCGTCGGGGCCGAACAGCTCGATGCCGACGTTCCGGCCGCCCGGGATGCCCAGGTTCTCCGGCAGCTCGACGCTGCGCACGCCCTCGGGCAGCGCCGGCAGCGGCGCGCCGTTGCCGACCACGGCCAGCTCCACCGCCGGGCCCTCCTGGGCCCGGACGGAGTCGATCAGGGCGTTCAGCTCCTCGGGCCGGTTGCCCATGGTGATGATCACCGCGCCGAGCCGGAACTCCTCGGGGCGGGCGCTCATCGCAGCCTGCTGGACAGGACGATGCTCAGCAGGTGCAGGACGGTCTGCAGCATGGCGATGGCGGCGAGGATCACGACCGCGAGGCGGGTGAAGAACAGCCCGCCCTGGACGGCGTCGGCGATCCCGGCGGCCAGGATGAACAGCGAGGCCTCCACCGCACCGATCAGGCGGTGGAACTTGAGCAGCGAGGCGGCCCGGCGGGCCTTGGCGACGCCCGCGGAGCGCGGCACCGAGGCGCTGTCCTCCACCGCGGTCATGCCGCTGCGGGCGCGGGCCACGTCGACCAGGTCGGTCTCCGACTTGATCAGGATCGCGCCGAGGGCGGCCAGGGTGCCGAGGAAGGCCCACTCCCACTGCGAGGTCGCGCCCTCGCGGTGCAGCAGGTCCGAGGCGCGCAGGCCGAGGCCGGTGAGCAGGGCGGCCTCGGACATGTAGTGGCCGACCCGGTCCAGGTAGACGCCGGTCAACGAGGTCTGCCGGCGCCAGCGGGCCACCTCGCCGTCCACGCAGTCCAGCAGCAGGTACACCTGGATCAGCAGCGCGGCCAGCACGGCGCCCGCGAGGCCCGGGACCACCAGCGCGGCACCGGCCAGGATGCCGGTGAACATCATCAGGTAGGTCAGGCCGTTCGGCGTGATCGCCGTCATGGTGGACAGCACGCGGGTGATCCGCAGCGAGATCCTCCGCATGTACAGGCGGCCCGCCCAGTGCTCGGCGCTGCGGCGCTGGAGCATCCCCTCGGGGTGGATCACGGCGCGGAGCTCCTCGATGGAGGGGCGGCGGGTGAGGTCCACCTCGGGTCGTTCAGCTGTTGACTGCTTGGACATAGTCGGCGTACGCGTCCCTGATGTCTGAGGGGGAGAGGTCGAGGTGTTCGAGGATGGTGAAGCGACCCGGCCGGGTGTTCGGGGCGTAGTGCACCGCGTCGGTGAACTCCGCCTCGGTGAAGCCGATCCGGTCGGCCGTGACCGGCAGGCCGTGGAACCGCAGCCGGTCCGCGATCTGCCCGGCCAGCTCGCGCTCGCCCCGGAGGAAGCTGGCGAACGCCGCGCCCAGACCGACCTGCTCGCCGTGCTGGGCGGACCGCTTGGGGTACAGCACGTCCAGCGCGTGCGAGATCTCGTGGCAGGCGCCCGACGAGGGCCGGGTGCTGCCCGCGATGTTCATCGCGATGCCGGACAGTACCAGCGCCTCGGCGAGCGAGGTCAGCAGGTCCCGGTCCTCCAGGGAGCCCGGGTGCCGGAGCAGGTTCTCCCCCGCCGAGCGGGCCATCGCGACGGCCAGGCCGTCCACCGGCTCGCCCGTCACGGCGTGCGAGAGCTCCCAGTCCGCGCAGGCGGAGATGTTGGAGACCACGTCGCCGATGCCGGCCGCCACGACCCGCTGCGGGGCCTTGGCGATCACGTCGAGGTCGACCACGATGCCGATCGGGCTGGGCACGCCGTACGAGCCGCGGCCCGCGTCGTTGTCCAGGGTGGAGACCGGCGAGCAGATGCCGTCGTGCGCCAGGTTGGTGGCCACCGCGACCAGCGGCAGGCCGACCCGGGCGGCGGCGTACTTGGCCGCGTCGATGATCTTGCCGCCGCCGAGGCCGACGATCGCGTCGTAGTGGCCGCCGCGCATCGCCTCGGCCAGCTTCACCGCGGCGTCCAGGCTGCCGTCGGCGACCTCGTACCAGTCGGCGCCGGGCAGCGAGGACTCCAGCCGCCCGCGCAGCACCGTGCCGGAGCCGCCGCTGATCGCCACCGCGATCCGCCCGGAGGCGGACAGCCGCTGGTCCGCGAGGATCCCCCCGAGCGCGTCCAGCGCACCCGGGCGGATCTCCACGAAGACCGGCGACGGGACCAGGCGGGTCAGTAGCGGCACGCGATCTCCCGGGCCTTCGCGAGGTCGTCGTGGTTGTCGACCTCGACCCAGGAGACCTCGCCGATCGGCTGCACGTCGATCCGCAGGCCCCGGTTGACCATCTCCTGGTAGCCGTCCTCGTAGTACAGCTGCGGGTCGCGCTCGAAGGTCGCCTTCAGCGCGTCGGCCAGCTGCTCACCGGCGGACGGGTTGATCACGGTGACGCCGATGTACTCGCCGGTCGCCTCGGCCGGGTCCATCAGCTTGGTGATCCGCCGCATGCCCAGGGCCGGGTCGACGACGACCTTCATCTCCTCGTCGGCCAGCTTCTTCACGGTGTCCAGCGCGAGCAGGATGCCCGGGGCCGCACCGGCGGCGACCAGGCGCTCGTTGCCCTCCAGCATGGTGCGCTGCACCGAGGCCGGGTGGACGGTGTCGCCGTTGGCCAGCAGCAGGCCCTCACCGAACAGCTCGCGGGCGCACCACAGGGAGTAGGCGTTGTTCCACTCCTCGGCCTTGTCGTTCTCGACCAGGGTGAGCTTGACGCCGTACTTCTTCTCCAGGGCGTCCTTGCGGTCGTACACCGCCTCCTTGCGGTAGCCCACCACCACGGCGGCCTCGCGCAGGCCCACCTCGGCGAAGTTGCCGAGCGTGAGGTCGAGCACCGTCCGCTCACCGTCGACCGGCACCAGCGCCTTCGGCAGGGTGTCGGTGTACGGGCGGAGCCGCCGGCCGGCGCCGGCGGCCAGAACGAGGCCGATCATGCGGTGTCTCCTGATTCATCGTGTTCTGCTGTGGCGTCGCCGAACACCCAGAAGTGGATGCTCTCGGCGACCACGACCAGCGCGAGCACCGCGGCCAGGGCCACCAGCACCCCCTGCAGGGCGGCCGATCCCGGCGTCTGGTGTCCGACCGGCCCGAGCGGGCTGCCGCCGTACGCGAGCGCCGCGGCCAGGGTGACGAGCAGCGCCCGGCCCTCCTGACCGCCGACCGCCCGCACCAGCCAGCCGGACGGCGCACCGGTGCCGCCGCGCAGGCGGTACACCGTGTCGTAGTGATGGTAGGCGACGGCGGCGACCAGCCCGAAAGCGGCGGGGAGGGCCGCGATGTCCAGGCGCAGCGCCAGGGCCAGCACGGTGAGGTACTCGCCGGCCCGGAAGAACGCCGGGACCAGCCAGTCCAGCTTCCCGGTCAGCCGGCGGGCCAGCACCAGCGCGCTGATCAGCACGTAGCCGGCGGCCGCGGCGACGGCCTGCCAGGTGCCGGCGGCCAGGTACACGGCGGCGGGCAGGGCGGCGGCGGCCAGGGCGGCGAGGACCGGCGGGGCGAGCGCGGGCAGCCGGCGGGCCACCGGGCGGAGCACCGGGGCGAGGAGTTCGGCCAGCGGGCCGCCGTCGGCGAGGACCGCGACCTCGCGGGCGGCCTGCTCGGTGCGCGGGCGGCGGCGGGTCACCGAGCGCAGCACCCGCCCGGCGGTGGTGTAGCAGCAGGCGAGGGCGCAGCCGACGAGCAGCACGGTGAGCGTGGTGCGGGGGGTGGTGAGCGCGGTGAGCAGGGCTATCAGGGCCCAGCGCTCGCCGATCGGCAGCACGATGATCCGCCTGGCCCAGACCGTCCAGCCGACCTGGTCCAGGCGGTTGGAGAGCTGGGCGGTGGGGCTGGTGTTGCCGGTGGCGGCCTTGGCGGCGCCGGGGGTGGCCGGGTTCCGGGAGGTCTCCTGGTCGGCGGCCATGAAGGCGAAGTCCACGCTGTGCCGGAAGGTCATCAGCACCATGGCGGCGAGCGCCAGGGCCCAGACGTGGTCGCCGGTCCGGGCGGCGCCGATCGCCAGGCCCGCGTAGAAGGAGTACTCCTTGGCCCGGTCGAAGGTGGCGTCCAGCCAGGCGCCGACGGTGGAGTACTGCAGCGAGTAGCGGGCCAGCTGGCCGTCGGTGCAGTCCAGCACGAAGGAGACCAGCAGCAGCACGCCGGCGGTGACGAAGCCGGGCCGGGTGCCGGTGGCCGCGCAGCCGGCCGCGGCCAGGGCGGTCAGCAGCGAGCCGGTGGTGACCTGGTTCGGGGTCAGCCCGCGCCGCGCGCACCAGCGGGCGATGTAGCGGGAGTAGGGGCTGACGAAGAAGGTGGTGAAGAAGCCGTCCCGGGCCTTCACGGCGCGGCGCAGCCGGACCGCCTCCTCGTCCACCTCGGCGAGGCCGGCGCGGGCGGCGGCCAGCTCCTCGGCGGTGGCGGGGACGGCGGCGACCAGGGTGCCCAGCTCCGGGCGCTGCACCGGCACCCCGCGCTCGGCGAGCCCGGCGGCCAGCGCGTCGGGCAGGGTGGCCTCGGCGTACGGGCGGACCGCCTCGTCGTACGGGTTGGCGGGGCCGTGCGGCATGGCGCTCAGCCGGCGGGCCTGGTCCAGCAGCGCGGCGCGGGCCTGCGGGCCGGCGGCGACCACCGCGCCGGGGGCGGCGGCGGCCGGGAAGCGGGGGTCGGTGAGGGCCAGCCGCAGCGCGTGCCGGTGGCCGACGAAGCCGGCGTCGACCACGGCGAGGCGCTCGGCCGGGTCGGCGGACTCGAGCAGGGCGAGCAGTTCGGCGGCGTCGGCGGCGCGCAGCACGTGCCGGAAGCCGATGGCGTGGAGGTCCTCGGCGAGGACGGCGTTCGGCGCGGGCGCGGCCGGGGCGGGTATCGCGGCGGGGGCGGCGGGCCGGCCGGTGTCCTCCTGGGGGCGGCGCTGTCCCGGGAGGGTGGGCGTGACGGTGGTCGCTGTCGCGGTGGTGCCCTGGTCGGTCCCGGCGCCGGCGGCGGGGCCGGCCGCGGCACCCTGTCGCTGCGGATCCGTCGGCAGCGCGGCGCCGGATGCGGGCAGCTCAAAACCGGTCACGATCACTGTGGACAGCGGAACTCACTCCCTCGGGTGGTGTGCGGTCCGGCCACACCGATGTGCGGAGGGACTGGCGTCTCCGGGTGGTTGGGGGCGCCGCGGGGGGCCCTGGCGCACCGGTTGAGGCTACCCGACGGGAAATCGGCCCTCGACACGGCCGCCGGGCAGCGCGCATCCGCGCGTATCCGCAGCGTGCGGCCCTCCGGGCCGTGCGGATCATCATTCCGGACGGCGCCCTCCCGGACAAGCCGCCGATCCCCGGCCGCTCGCACACCGCGCGAGAGCCCTGTGGAGTCCTGTGGAGCCTCGGTGAACGTTCGTGTGATCAGAGATCGACACCGACCGATCAGGGGTCGAACAATTCGTCTGGTCCCCCCTACCTGTGCCGCCCAGGAGTGCGTCGGACCGGCACGCACAGTGAGGCATGGGGCAGACTGGGGCCCCGACGCCACTGGTGCACCCCCGGTGATCCACGGACGGCCGAGCGCGCGACCCGCGGACGGCCGCCGGCCGCGACCACGGTCGAGGGGGCTCCGGCGACGCGCAGCCGACCGCTGGACCGGGTGGGCGGAACCCGGGCCCGCACGCCCGGGCGACGGCTCGGTCCCCGTTTCCGATGAAGGGGCCCTCTCCCATGAGCCCAGCCACCAGCCAGACCGACGCACCCGGGACGGCGATGCCGACGACCCCCGCCGCCGGGTCCTCGATCTCCCCGACGGCCTCGGAGATCCTGCTGGAACTCGTCGACGACGAGGGCGCGACCATCGGCACCGCCGAGAAGCTCTGGGCCCACCAGCAGCCCGGCCGCCTGCACCGCGCCTTCTCGGTCTTCCTGTTCGACCAGCACGGCCGGCTGCTGCTGCAGCGCCGCGCGCTCGGCAAGTACCACTCCCCCGGCGTCTGGTCGAACACCTGCTGCGGCCACCCCTACCCCGGCGAGCAGCCCTTCGTCGCCGCCGCTCGCCGCACCTCGGAGGAGCTCGGGGCCGCCCCCGCCCTGCTCTGCGAGGCCGGCACCGTCCGCTACGACCTGCCCGACGAGGCCTCCGGCCTGATCGAGCGCGAGTGGAACCACCTCTTCGTCGGCCTGGTCACCGCGGACCTGCGGCCCGACCCGGAGGAGGTGGAGGACACCCGCTTCGTCACCGCCCAGGAGCTGCGGGAGCTCCAGGCGGAGCGGCCGTTCTCGGTCTGGTTCCAGACCGTCTTCGACGCGGCGCTGCCGGGGATCCGCGAGATCGCCGGCCGCGACTGGTAGGCCGCCGCAGCGGCCTCGGGGGCGCGAGGGCCTCAGGGGGCAGCGGCCTCAGGGGCGCGGGGGGCGCCCCCGGGGAGCCATCGCCTCACCCGGTGCGGTCGCTCATCCGCCCCGGCCGCGCCGGCCCCGGTTCCTGCGCCCCGGTCTCGTCCTCGCGGAGCGACCGCGCCAGCGCCGAGGGCCGGACGGACGGCTGCCGCACGGGCTCGGCGGCCCGTCTCTCCTCCTGCCGCTCGACCCGCGCCCGGGGCACCTCCCCCGGCTGCGGCGCGGGCAGCGGCAGCGGCAGCGACGCCCAGATCACCTTGCCGCCGTCCTCGGTCCGCTCCACGTCGCAGGTCCCGCCGGCCTGCAGGGTGATGCTCTTCACCAGCAGCAGCCCCCGCCCGCTGAGCTGCCCGAGGTCGCTCTGCTGCGCCTTCGGGCGGTACGGGTGGCCGTCCGCCACCGAGATCCGCACCGCCTCCCGGTCGATCGCCAGCTCGGTGGTGACCTGCGGCGAGAGGACCGCGGCGTGCGTGACCGCGTTGCCGACCAGTTCCGAGACGATCAGCAGCAGGTCGTCGATCAGCTCCTGGTACCGCTCGCCGGTCATCCCCTGCGCCAGCAGCCGGTCGCGCACCGCGTGCCGGGTCTGCGGGACCGAGGACTCGTGCGCCACGGCCGAGATCCGCCACACTCCCGGGCCCGGGATGACCGGTCCGTGCCGCCCCACGGCGGACCCGGCCGCCTCGCTGCTCAGTTCCACTGCACGCCGCCCTTCACCACGGTGACGGGAGGCACTGCCGCCGACCGCAGCACGCGCAACCGGCGACCTCTCGGGAATCGGGCATTCCGCTCAAGGCTCCCTTGGTCCACAGAGGCTAGGAGAGCACCCCTCGACCACCGCAGTCCGGACTGGAACTAGGCGGCGGGTGAACTGTTCCGACCGATCGCGAGCGCTCACGGCCGGTTCACCTCTGATTCCGTCCCATTGCAGCACCTCTTCTGCCGTACGGGAGCATCATTCGGTCATTCTTCCGACGGCTCGTCGGGGATCGGCCGCGCTCCGGGCGCGCGCTCGGGGCCGTCCGGGGCGCCGCCCGCCGGACCGCCCGGCTCTCGACGGCGCCCGCGGCCCCCGTCCCCCGCGCCGGCCGCACCCCGCCTGCGCCTCCCGCCGCCCGCCCGCTCTGTCCCGATCCGTCCCCCTCTACCCCACCCTGCCGCCCACCGGCCGCTCGACGGCAGAAAACGCAGGTGAGAAGCACTCCGCGGGCCTGGTAATGTTCTCTCTGTCGCCAGGGGCGGACGGAAAGAAAACCCCAGGGCAACACACCCGGTCCGGGTGGCGGAATGGCAGACGCGCTAGCTTGAGGTGCTAGTGCCCTTTATCGGGCGTGGGGGTTCAAGTCCCCCCTCGGACACCAGCAGGACACCCAGCGGGTCGTGACACGGTCACGGCCCGCTTTTCGTCGTCCCGCGGTCCCGCGTCGTCCCCGGCGGTGCGGGGTGGTGTCGGTACGATGGCGGGTGGTCTGTGGTGGGGTCCGCCGTGGTGCGGGCCGGGCAGGCCGGTCCGGCACCTGCCCGTGGGCATCGCCGTGGTGTCCGCCGGAGACATGGGGAGCATCCCGGGATGACTCGACAGTTGATCACCAGCGCGCTTCCGTACATCAACGGGATCAAGCACCTGGGCAACCTGGTCGGCTCGATGCTCCCGGCGGACGTCTACGCCCGCTACCTGCGCCAGCGCGGCCACGAGGTGCTGTACATCTGTGCCACCGACGAGCACGGCACGCCCGCCGAGCTGGCCGCGCAGGAGGCCGGGCTGCCGGTCGCGGAGTTCTGCGCGCGGGCGCACGGGCGGCAGCGGGCGGTGTACGAGGGCTTCCGGCTGTCCTTCGACCATTTCGGGCGCAGTTCCTCGGTGCAGAACCGGGAGATCACCCAGGAGATCGCCCGCGAGCTGCACGCCAACGGCTTCATCGAGGAACGCGCGATCCGGCAGGTGTACTCCCGCGCCGACGGCCGGTTCCTGCCGGACCGTTACATCGTCGGCACCTGCCCGCACTGCGGCTACGACGGGGCCCGCGGCGACCAGTGCGAGAACTGCACCCGGGTGCTGGACCCGACCGACCTGCTGGAGCCGCGCTCGGCGATCAGCGGCAGCGCGGACCTGGAGGTCCGGGAGACCACGCACCTGTTCCTCCTCCAGTCGCGGCTGACCGAGGAGGTGGAGTCCTGGATCTCGGAGAACGCCGACGACTGGCCCGTCCTCGCCTCCTCGATCGCCCGGAAGTGGCTGACCGAGGGCCTGCAGGACCGTGCGATCACCCGTGACCTGGAGTGGGGCGTCCCGGTGCCGGCCGACGTGTGGCCCGAACTGGCCGCCGAGGGCAAGGTGTTCTACGTCTGGTTCGACGCCCCGATCGAGTACATCGGCGCCACCAAGGAGTGGGCGGACGCGGCCGGCGCGGACGGGGGCCGGGACTGGCGGTCCTGGTGGTACGAGGCCGACGAGACCGTCCGGTACACGCAGTTCATGGCCAAGGACAACGTCCCGTTCCACACCGTGATGTTCCCCGCCACGATCCTCGGCTCGCGCCGCCCGTGGAAGAAGGTCGATTACGTCAAGGCGTTCAACTGGCTGACGTACTACGGCGGGAAGTTCTCCACCAGCCAGAAGCGCGGCATCTTCACCGACGTCGCCCTGGAGCTGCTGCCCGCCGACTACTGGCGCTACTTCCTGATGGCGCACGCCCCCGAGTCGGACGACTCCAGCTTCACCTGGGACCTGTTCGCCTCGGTGGTCAACAAGGACCTGGCCGACACCCTCGGCAACTTCGTCCACCGGGTGCTCTCCTTCAGCCGCAAGCGGTTCGGCGGCGAGGTGCCGGCCGGGGCGGCGGCGGGTGGGGCGGAGCAGCGCCTGGGCGACCAGGTCGCCGGCCTGCTCGCCGAGTACGAGGCGAACCTGGAGGCGCTGAACTTCCGCAAGGCGGCGCGGAGTCTGCGGGCGCTGTGGAGCGCGGGCAACGCGTACCTGGACGAGAAGGCGCCCTGGCTGCAGGTGCGGACCGACCCGGAGGCCGCGGCGCTCACCCTGCGCACGGCGATGAACCTGATCCACCTGTACGCGGTGGTTTCGGAGCCGTTCGTCCCGACCGCGGCCGAGACCGTGCGCCGGTCCTTCGCGCTGGCCGACGACCGCCGGACCTGGGTGACCGCCGAGGAGGCCCGGGCGCTGGACCTGGTCCCGGCGGGCACCGCGTTCACCGTGCCGCCGGTGCTGTTCGCCAAGATCACCGACGAGGACCTGGAGTCCTGGACCACCCGCTTCGGCGGCCGCCCCGACCCGGCCTGAGGGGGCGTACCGGCGCCGCCCGCACGTCAGCGTGAGGTGCGGCCGTCGGCCTCGGCGGGGCGGGCGCGGGCGGATCCGGTGGCGGCGTGGCGGAGGCAGGAGAGGACCACCACCAGCGGCCAGGCCGCCTGGGCCGCCGTCACCAGGCGTTCGACGGCGCCGGCCGCGCCGTGGTGGCGGAGTTCGAGCATGAACCAGGCGGCGCCGAGCAGCATGGACGCGGTGGCCAGCGCGGCGGGCCCGGGCCGCAGGGCCCAGGGCGGGGAGCGGCGCCGGACGGCGGCCAGGCAGGGCCAGAGGGCGAGCAGCGAGAACCCGACGACCACCGTCATGCCGTGGAGGTGCGACGCTCCCTGGTGCGGCACCGGGGAGAGCGAGACCAGCACGGAGGTGACGCCGCCGGCCGCCAGGACGATCCGGCCGAGCAGGAAGGCGGGGCGCAGGCCGAGGGCGGTGACGATGTCGCAGACGCCGAGGGCCATCAGTGCGGCGCCCATCACCCAGCGGTCGGGGGCTCCCCGGCGAGCCAGCAGGCTGATCGTCTCGGTGACCGGGTCGTAGCCGGGTCCGTGCAGCAGGCCGGCGACCGCCCAGCCGCCGACCAGCAGCAGCGGCGCGCAGACGGCCGAGACCACGGCCCACCAGGGAACGAGTCGCATCCGCCCACCGTAGGTCGCCGGTCCCCGCCCGCCGGGTGCACACGCGGCCGGCCGCCCGCCGTCCGGGTGACCGATATTCGATGGCCCGCGGGTGCCCGGTTCGTCCATGGTGGGCGGATCGTCCTGTCGTCCTCGGAGCGGATCATGCGTGTGCAGTACCCCCGGACCCCCCATCTGCCGTGGTCGCCGGGGGCCTCGGCGGACGACCTCCGCGCCGCGGGTCCTCAGAGGGTGTTCGGTAGGTGAATCCCCCCAACTGTCCGGCTTTGATCGGCACGGCACGGACTCGGTTCCATGATCTCGTGGCGGCCGGGTCCGTGTCCGCGATATTGATCGACCGTGACGGAACGACGCCGGTACCCCTCGGACCTGAAGGACGATCAGTGGCAGCTCATCGAGCCGATGCTGCTGAGATGGCGGGCGGCGCGAGCCGAGGGTCGTGAGCCGATCACCGAGCTGCGCGAGGTGGTCAACGCGATCCTCTACGTCGCCCGGACCGGCATCGCCTGGCGATACCTGCCGCACGACTTCCCGCCCCACACCACCGTCTACGGCTATTTCAAGGAGTGGGAACGCGACGGGACCACCGAGCAGATCCACGACACGCTCCGTGACCAACTCCGGGCGAAGAAGAGTCGCCGGATCCTGCCGACCGCGGCGATCATCGACGCCCAGTCGGTGAAGGCCTCGCCCAACGCTCCCGCCGACTCCCAGGGTTTCGACGGTGGCAAGAAGGTCAAGGGTCGTAAGCGGCACATCGCCACCGACACCCTTGGCCTGCTCCTGGTGCTGATCGTCACCGCCGCTGGCGTCCAGGACTCTGCCGGCGGGAAGCAAGTCCTCGACGTCCTCGCGGACCGGTGGCCGAGCGTGACCAAGGCCTGGGTCGATGCCGGCTACAACCACGCCGTCGTCAGGCACGGCGCCGCAATGGGCATCGATGTCGAGGTCGTCGCCCGGGACAAGGAGCAGAAGGGCTTCGTCGTCCAGCCGATCCGCTGGCGGGTGGAGCAGACGTTCGGGATTATGGCCCGGTACCGGCGGCTCCACCGTGACTACGAGGAGCTGCCGGACCGGTCACGCTCGATGATCCAGTGGGCCATGGTCAATTCGATGACCACCCGGCTGACCGCCAGCCCGGACAGAACCGGGCAATACCTCCGCCCGAAACCGCCTGCGGCAGCCTAAATCGGTATCGAACACCCTCTCAGGGGCTGCGCGGCCGCGAGGTGGTGGTCACCGAGAAGCTGGACGGGGAGAACACCACCCTGTACGCCGACGGGTTGCACGCCCGCTCGGTGGACTCGGCGCACCACCCGTCCCGGACCTGGGTGAAGGCCCTGCAGGGCCGGATCGGCGCGGGGATCCCGGCGGGTTGGCGGGTCTGCGGCGAGAACATGTTCGCCCGGCACTCGATCCCGTACGAGGAGCTGGAGGGCTACTTCTACGGCTTCTCGGTCTGGGACGGCGAGGACACCTGCCTGGACTGGGACGCGACGGTGGCCTTCCTGCGCGGCCTGGGCGTGCCGGTCCCCCGGGTGCTGTGGCGCGGGGTGTTCGACGAACGGGCGCTGCGGGCGCTGCGGCTCGACACCGAGCGCCGGGAGGGGTACGTGGTCCGCACGGTCGCGGGCTTCCCGCGGGCGGAGTTCGGGGTGCGGGTGGCCAAGTGGGTACGGCCGCGGCACGTCAGGACGGACACCCACTGGATGCACGCCGCCGTGGTGGAGAACGGCCTGGCGCCGTCCGCCGCGCTGTGGGCGGTGCGTTCGGGCGCGGCGCCGGAGGCCGGGGCGCTGCTGACGGCTCTGGGCGGGGCCGTTCCGACGGAGGCCGGTGAACGGGCCGGGGAGCTGGCCGAGATGACGGCCCGGCTGGACGTCCTCGGCCGGCGCGGCGAGGCCCGGCTGGCCGGGGTGCTGGCCGCGCTGCTGTCCGGGGTGCGGCGGGAGCGGCTGCTGCCCGCGCTGGCGGGGCCGCTGGGCCTGCCGCTGGCGCGGCGGGTGGCGGACCTGGTCGGTCTGTACCCGGGACTGCAGCGGCCCTATCCGGACGAGGAGCGGCGGGCCGGGCTGGTCCGGATGTCCTCCGCCGCCGACCTGGGGGTGCTGCACGCCCTGGCCGCCACGGCGCTGCCGACCGCTGGGGAGGGCGGCGGCGAGGGCGGTGCGGCCGGTGCGGCGGAGCGGGCCGAGGCCCGGGCCCAGGCGGACTGGTCGGCGCTGTGGGCGGAGGACGCCGGGCTGCTCGGCGAGGAACCGCTGGGCGGGTTGCAGGACGGCCTGCGGGAGGCCCTGGCCGGCCTCGACCCGGTGGCGGCCGACCGCTGCTGGGCCCAGGCCCGGGAGGCGTACGCCCGCGGCACGGTCACCGGGGTGGCGGACGCGGTGGCGGCCGGCTGGCGGTGGCGGTCCGGGGAGTTCCCCAGGCTGGTCCACCTGATCGGCCCGTCCGGCAGCGGCAAGAGCGCCTTCGCCGCCCGGCTGCCGGGGGTGGACGCCTCCGTGGGCCTGGACGAGCTGCGGGCGGCCCGCGGCTCGCGCGCGGACCAGCGGGACAACGGCGAGGTGCTGCGCGAGGGGCTGGACCGGCTGGACACGGCGCTCGTCCCGGGCGCGACCGTGGTCTGGGACGCCACCTCGCTCAACCCGCACCAGCGCTCGCTGGTACGGTCCGTGGCCGCCCGCCGCGACGCGCTGGTCACCCACGTGGTGCTGGTCGCGGAGGAGGCCGAGCTGGTCCGCCGGAACGCGACCCGGGCGCACCCGGTGCCGGCCGAGGTGCTCACGGGGCAGCTGCGGCGCTTCGTACCGCCGTACCCGGGCCAGGCGCACCGCACCTGGTACGTGGGGGCGGACGGACGGGTGGGCGACACGGCGGGTTCGCTTGGCCCGGCGGCCGGCGCCGCGGAGATGACGACGGTGTCGACGGGGAGGACGGTGTCCGGTGCGGACCAGTGAGGAGATCTACCACCGGGTGCGCTGGGACCCGCGGTTCGACCCGGGCCGGTTCGTGGTCGGCGTGCTCCAGCGCGGGGCCGAGCCCAAGCGGATCCCGCTGGACGCCTTCGCGCCGGGCGGCGACATCCCGTGGCACCGGGTGCTGTACGTCGAGGCGGACGGCCAGGTGGTGTGGGACCGGACGGCCGGCCTGGACCGGCTGGACGAGCTGCCGGCCGGCCGGGTCGACGAGCCGCGGCTGCTGCGGCCGCCGTTCCTCGTCTCCCGGACGCCCCACCGCTGGTCGGCCGGCGCCTGGCGCCCCGCGACCCCGAGCGAGCCGCCGACCGGGCACCTGCCCGGCTCGGACGGCCTGCGGGTGCTGACCTGGAACACCCTGTGGGACCGGTACGACGGCGACCG
Organism: Kitasatospora sp. HUAS MG31; assembly: GCF_040571325.1. Taxonomy (GTDB): domain Bacteria; phylum Actinomycetota; class Actinomycetes; order Streptomycetales; family Streptomycetaceae; genus Kitasatospora; species Kitasatospora camelliae. The sequence goes on from NZ_CP159872.1 coordinate 1,767,080, forward strand.
GATCCACACCGCCCGGCGCCGTCCGCTGCTGCTCGCGGCCCTGGAGGAGTCGGCCGCCGAGGTGATCGCCCTGCAGGAGGTGGAGACCGGGCTGCTGGCGATGCTGCTGGCCGCGCCGTGGGTGCGGGCCTCGTACACCGTGGGCACCGACCCGGCGGGCCGGGACGTGGCGGACAGCGGGCTGCTGCTGCTCAGCCGGCTGCCGGTGCGCGAGGCCTGGCAGCACGCGCTGGGCCCGTACAAGGGGGTGGCGGCGATCGCCGTGGAGACCGGCGGCGGGCCGCTGGTGGTCGCGGCCACCCATCTGAGCAGCGACCACTCCCAGGACGGGCCGGCCCGGCGGCGGACGGAGCTGGGCCGGATCGCCGAGGGGCTGTCCGGGCTGGCGGCACCGGTGGTGCTGGCCGGCGACTTCAACGACGGCCGGGACGGGCCCGAGGGCCCGGCCGCCGTCCTGGGCCTGCGCGACGCCTGGACCGAGGCCCACGGCCCGGAGGACCGGACCCCGACCTTCGACCCGGCGGCCAACCCGCTGGCGGCCGTCTCCTCGCTGACCGGCCGGGCCTCCCGGCTGGACCGGGTCCTGCTCGGCGGAGCCGCCGCCCCACGGGTGGCCGGGGCCCGGCTGCGCGGGGAGGTGCCGGGACCGGCCGGGCTGTTCGTGTCGGACCATTACGGTGTGGAGGTCCGACTGGGGTTCGGCGGGGCCGAGCCCGTCGAGGTGATGGACGCGGCGCCGACCGCCCGGACGGCGGTGGCCTGGGTCCCGCCCGGGGAGCTGTGGCCGGCGATCCAGGACATCCGGGTGGAGCACGACCCGCAGATCCGGCGCTGGCCGCCGCACGTCAACCTGCTGTTCGGGTTCGTTCCGGAGTCCGGGTTCGAGGAGGCGGCGGCGCTGCTGGGTGCCGCCGCGGCCGGGGTCCCGCCGTTCACGGCCCGGCTGGCCGGGGTCCGGAGCTTCCACCACCGCGCGTACTCCACCCTCTGGCTCGACCCGGCGGCCGACGGGGCGGCCCCGTGGGCGGTCCTGCAGCGGGCGCTGGTGGAGCGGTTCCCACGCTGCCGCGGCCGCGGCGAGGGCTTCACCGCGCACCTGTCGCTGGGGCGCTCCCGGACGCCCAGGCCGCTGGCCGCGGAGTTCGCGGCCCGGCTCGGCAGCCGGACGGCGCCGGTCGGCGAGCTGGTGCTGCTCTCCCGACGCGGGGACGAGCCGATGCGGGTCCGCGCCACGGTGGCGCTGGGGACGGGCGAGGTGCGCTGGACGGAGGAGCTCGCCGACGAGGACGGGCCGGCGGTGCCGGAGGGCCGGGCCGCGGAGCTGGTCCGGCGGATCGGCGAGGCGCTCGGGGAAGGCGTGGTCCGGGTCGTCGGTTCCCGGCGGATGGGCTGCGCGGTGCCCGGCGCCGACCTCGACCTGGTCGCCGCCCTCCCCGGGACGGTGGACCCGGAGGCCGTCCTGGCCCGGGTGGCGGCAGCCCTGCCCGGGGCGACCCGGCTGCGCCCGGTCACCGGTGCCCGGGTGCCCGGCCTGCGGCTTCACGCCGACGGGCTGGACGTGGACCTGGTCACCGTCGGCACCGGTGCGCTCGCCCCCGCCGACGCGGTGGCGGAACGGGCCGCCCTCGGCGAGGACGCCGCCGTCGCGCTGAGCGCGGTGAGCGACGCGGAGGCCGTCCTCGCGGCCCTGGGCACCGGCACCGCCCGCGCCCGGTTCGAACGGCTGGCCCGGCGGGTGAAGACCTGGGCCCGGGCCCGCGGCCTGGACGCGGCACCCTTCGGCGGCCTGCCCGGGCTGGCCTGGAGCGTGCTCGCGGCCCGCACGGTGCTGGACGCCGAGGGGCTGCCGGAGGCGGAGCTGCCGCGGCGGTTCTTCGGCACCTGGGCCGCCTGGGACTGGCGCCGGCCGGTCACGCTGCTCCCGGAGCGTGCCGGCGGTGGCGGCACGGCCGGGGTCACCGTGCTGACCCCGAGCGCGCCGGTGCGCAGCTGCACCGAGCAGGTGGGTCCGGGCGGGCTGGAGCTGCTGGTGCAGGAGCTGTACCGGGCGTGGGAGCTGCTGGAGGAGGCGGCCGGGACCGGTGCCGACGCCTGGCCCGCGCTGACCGCCGCTCCCCCGCTGCACCGGCGGCACGCCGCCTGGGCGGTGGTGGCCGTCCACGCGGCCGGTGGGGGTGGGGACGCGGCGTACCAGGGGGTGCTGGGCCGGGTCCGGGGGCGGATGCGGGCGCTGCTGACCGCCCTGGAGGAGGCCGGCTGCCCGGACCTGCACGCCTGGCCGCGCCCGTTCGAGTCCGGTCCGGCGGTGACCCGGTACGCGATCGGGCTCGGCCGGACGCCGCTCGACGCGGACCGGCTCGCCGATCTCGCCGACCGGTGGAGCCGCGGCCTGCCCGGGGTGGCGGTCGAGCGGGTGGAGGGCGGTGGCGTGCCCACCCTCGGGTAGCCCCGGACGGGCGGGTGCGGAAGCGCGGCGGGCCGCGCGTTGTTGGGGGTGATGCCGGACGGGCGACCGGCCGCGGCGACCGCCGCAGCGACGCCGGCACCCGCCTCACCCGGAGGGCCGAACCGTGTCCGACATCCTCTCCGGGCCCGACCGCTCTCCCGCGGAGCGCGAGGCGCTCGACTCCTACTCCCGGATCGTCACCACGGTCGCCGAGGAACTGACCGCCAAGGTGGCGGCCCTGCAGGTGGTCCGCCGCGGGCCGCGCGGCTGGTTCGCCACCGGGACGGGCTCCGCGGTGGTGTTCACCGAGGACGGGTTCCTGCTCACCAACGCCCACGTGGTCGGCCACGCCGACGCCGGCACGCTCGCCTTCGCGGACGGCACCACGGCGCCGTTCCACACCATCGGCACCGACCCGCTCTCCGACCTGGCCGTGCTGCGGGCGGACGGCGTGACCCCGCCGCCGGTACGGCTCGGCGAGGCGAACGGGCTGCGGGTCGGCCGGCTGGTCGTCGCGGTCGGCAATCCGCTCGGCCTCGCCGGGACGGTCACCGCCGGGGTGGTCAGCGCCCTCGGACGCGCGCTGCCGGCCCGCTCGGGCAACGTCACCCGGGTGATCGACGACGTGATCCAGACCGACGCGGCGCTCAACCCCGGCAACTCGGGCGGCGCCCTGGCCACGGCCGACGGCCGGGTCGTCGGCATCACCACCGCGGTCGCCGGGAACGGCCTGGGGCTGGCCGTCCCGGTCAACGCCGTCAGCCGGCAGATCATCGGCACCCTGCTCAGCGAGGGGCGGATCCGGCGGGCCTACCTGGGGCTGGCCGGCATGCCGGCCAGCCTGCCGCCGGCCCTGCGGGAGCGGACGGGGCAGCGCAGCGGCCTGCGGGTGGTCGAGGTGGTGCCCGGCTCCCCCGCCGCCCGGGCCGGGCTGCGCGCCGGTGACCTGCTGCTCACCGCGGCCGGTGAACCGGTGACCGGTGCCCAGGCCCTCCAGCGCCTGATGCTCGCCGACGCCATCGGCCACCCGCTCGCCCTCACCGCCCTGCGCGCCGACGCCCTCGTCGACGTCATCGCCACGCTCGGCGAACTGCCCGCCGACGAGGACTGAGACCGACCGGCCATTGGGGGGTGGGTGAAGGAGCGGGCCGCGCCCGGCGGTGCCCCGTGCCGCTCGGGGGGATCGGGTGGACGATGGTCTGAGGGCGGGGTGTGGTTGACGGACGGCCGTTCGGGTGGAGGTGGGCGGAAGGAGTGCCTGGGATGGGTGGTGCGTCCGAGGCGTTCGAGCGCGGTGGCCGCGGCCCCGCCGGTCGGGCGCCGCTCGGTCCGGCTCCGCCCGGCGGGCTGCTGGACGTGCTGGGCGTCGCGTCGGTGGTGCTGGACGCCCAGGGGCGGGTGGTGCTGTGGAGTCCGCAGGCCGAGCAGTTGCTCGGCCACCCCGCGCAGGAGGCGCTCGGCCGGTTCGCCGCGGAACTGCTGGTCACCGCCGAGCACTTCGAGCTGGTGATGGAGCTGTTCTCCCAGGTCATGACGGGTGAGGGCAGCTGGGCGGGGGTCTTCCCGGTCCGGCACAGGGACGGGCACCTGCGGCTGGTGGAGTTCCGGGCGATGCGCCTGGTCGACGACCACGGCGACTCGTACGCGCTGGGGCTGGCGACCGACCAGGGGATCCTGCGGCAGGTGGAGCGGGACCTGGCGCTGTCGGTGCGGCTGGTGTCGCAGTCCCCGATCGGGCTGGCCGTCCTGGACAACGACCTGCGGTACGTGAGCGTCAACCCCGCGCTGGAGCGGATCAACGGCCTCCCGGCCGCCAAGCACCTCGGCCTGACCCTCCCGGAGGTGCTGCCGTTCCTGGACACCGACACGATCGAGGCGGCGATGCGGCGGGTCCTGCAGACGGGCGAGCCGCTGATCGACCAGTACACCTCGGGCCGCACCCCGGCCGACCCGGGCCACGACCACGCCTGGTCGATCTCGATCTTCCGGCTGGAGGACCCGGGCGGGCGGGTGCTCGGCCTCGCCGAGTCGGTGGTCGACGTGACCGAGCGGCAGCGGGCGGCCTCCGAGGCCGAGCACGCCCGGCACCGGCTGGCGGTGATCGCCGAGGCCTCGCTGCGCATCGGCACCACCCTCGACCTGGAGCAGACCGCCCGGGAGCTGGCCGACGTCGCGGTGCCGGAGCTGGCCGACGTCGCGGCGGTGGACGTGCTGGACTCGGTGCTGCTGGGCCGCCGGTCGGCTCCCCCGACGGCGGGTTCGGCGGTGTTCCGGGCGCTGGCTGTGGCCGCGGGCTACCCGACCCCGGCCGCGCGGGCCGCGGACCCGCCGGGCGAGCTGGCCCGGTACGCCGCCGACCGGCTGGTGACCCGGTGCGTCCGGACCGGCAAGCCGGTGCACCTGCCCCGGGTGAGCCGGGAGGAGCTGACCCGGGTGGCCCGGGACGGCAAGGCGGCGGCGCTGCTGGCCCAGGCGGGCGTGCACTCGTACCTCGCGGTGCCGCTGATCGCGCGCGGGGAGGTGCTCGGCGCGCTGGACCTGAAGCGGGCCCGCAACCCGCTGCCGTTCGACGCGGACGACGTGCTGCTGGCCACCGAGCTGGCCGCCCGGGCGGCCGTCTGCATCGACAACGCCCGCTGGTACCAGCACGTCCGCAGCACCGCGGTCACCCTGCAGCGCAGCCTGCTGCCGGTGCTGCCCTCGCGCCGGACCGGCCTGGAGATCGCGTACCGGTACGAGCCGGCCGGCGCGGCCAGCGAGGTGGGCGGGGACTGGTTCGACGTGGTGCCGCTGCCGGGCGACAAGACGGCGCTGACGGTGGGCGACGTGATGGGCAGCGGCATCGACGCGGCCGCCACCATGGGCCGGCTGCGGACGGCCACCAGCACCCTCGCCGAGCTGGACCTGCCGCCCGCCGAGGTGCTCGGGCACCTGGACCGGATCACCACCGGGCTGAACCACTCCATCGCCACCTGCGTCTACGCCGTGTACGACCCCCACCTGGCCCAGTGCCGGCTCTCCACCGCGGGCCACCTGCCGCCCGCGCTGCTGCGGCCCGGCCGCCCGGCCGAGCTGCTGGAGCTGCCCACCGGCACACCGCTGGGCGTCGGCGGGGTGCCGTTCCGCAGCACGGCCGTGGAGTTCCGGCCCGGGGACACCCTGGTGCTGTACACGGACGGGCTGGTGGAGACCCGGGACCAGGACATCGACACCCGGCTGGACACCTTCCTCCGGCTGCTGGACGACCCGGGCCGCCCTCTGGAGGAGACCTGCGACCGGCTGCTGCACCGGCTCCGCCACCCCGACGACCACGACGACGTCGCACTGCTCATCGTCCGTGCCACGGAAGGGAGTTCAGGACCGGCTGGATGAGGGAGGCGGTGCATGGCCCGCCGGGGAGGGGGGAAGGAGGGTGGGCGAGGCGGCCTCCGCCCCGGGGCGGCCGCAGGGCCCGAGGAGGCTTTGGCGCATGCCCGAGACCGTGCCGACCTGGCTGTCCGACGCCGTGCTGTACCAGGTCTACCCGCAGACCTTCGCCGACTCCGACGGCGACGGCGTGGGCGACTTCGCGGGCATCGCCGAGCACCTGGAGTACCTGGCCTGGCTGGGGGTGGACGCGGTCTGGCTGAACCCGTGCTTCGCCTCGCCGTTCCGCGACGCCGGGTACGACGTGTCCGACTACCTGACCGCCGCCCCGCGCTACGGCAGCAACGCAGCGCTGGCCGAACTCGCCGACCGCGCCCGCCGGTCGGGCATCCGGGTGCTGCTGGACCTGGTGGCCGGCCACACCTCGGACCGGCACCCCTGGTTCCTGGCCTCGGCGGAGGACCCGGCGGACCACCGGTTCATCTGGTCCGACCGCCCGGTGGACGGGTTCGTCGCCTCCCCGGGTGGCCGGGCGGGCTGGTACCGGCCGAACTTCTTCGACTGCCAGCCGGCCCTCAACTTCGGCTACGCGCGCAGCGATCCCGAGCAGCCCTGGCGGCAGCCGGTGGACGCCGAGGGGCCGCGGGCGAACCGGGCCGCGCTGCGCGAGGTCATGGCGCACTGGCTGGACCTCGGGATCTCCGGCTTCCGGGTGGACATGGCCGCCTCGTTGGTGAAGGACGACCCCGGGTACGCCGAAACCTCCAGGCTGTGGCGGGAGTTGCGCGGCTGGCTGGCCGACGCCCACCCGGACGCGGCGCTGCTCGCCGAGTGGGGCGACCCGGCGGTGTCGGTGCCGGCCGGGTTCCACGGCGACTTCTTCCTGCAGTTCGGCGGGCCGACCACCGGCCGGCCGATGCGCTCGCTGTGGAACAACCGCACCGGCACCGACGAGGACGGCTGGGACCCGGTCCCCTGCTACTTCGACGCCGAGGGCCACGGCGACCTGGAGGTGTTCGTCTCCGCCTGGCGGGAGGCCGCCGAGGTCACCGCCGGCCTCGGCCGGATCGTCCTGCCGACCGCCAACCACGACTTCTCCCGGCTCGCCTGCGGCCCGCGCGGCCGCGAACAGCTCGGCCCCGCCTTCGCCTTCCAGCTCACCTGGCCGACCCTGCCGGCGATCTACTACGGCGACGAGATCGGCATGCGGTACGTGCCGGGGCTGCCGGACGTCGAGGGCAGCGTCCTCGGGCCGCGGTACAACCGGGCCGGTTCGCGGACACCGATGCAGTGGGACGCCGGCCCGGGCGCCGGGTTCTCCACCGCGCCCGCCGACCGCCTCTACCTCCCGCTGGACCCGGCCCCCGACCGCCCGGACGTGGCCTCGCAGCGCGCGGACCGGGGGTCGCTGCTGCGGCAGGTGCGGCGGCTGGTCGCGCTGCGGAAGGAACACCCGGAGCTGGGCGCGGACGGGGACGTGGAGGTGCTGCACACCGGCTACCCCGCGGTGTACGTGCGGGGCGGGCGCTTCCTGGTGGTGCTCAACCCGCGCCGCGGCGAGGCCCGGCTGGCGTACGACCGGCCCGCCCCGCGGCGACTGCTGGCCGGGTCCGGCGTGGAGGTGGAGAAGGGAGAGGTCCGGACGGAGGGGTTCTCGTACGGGGTCTTCGAGCTCTGACGGCTCGCCCTACGTCAGGGCGGTGCCGTGGGCCACCAGGACGGTGACGTCGATGGCGGCGGCCGCGAGGGTGGCCAGGAACGGGAGGCGGGTGCGGGGGGCCGCGAGGGCGGCGGCAGTGAGGGCGGTGGCCACGGTGAGGGCGGCACCGGCGACCGGGCCGGCGGGGCTGGACGGGCCGAGGAGCAGGACGGCGGAGGCGGCGAGCACCAGGAGGGCGGCGAGCGGTCCGGAGCGGGTCCGGCCGAGGCGCTGCGGGAGTCCGCGGATCCCGGAGGCCAGGTCGTCCTCGATGTCCGGCAGGACGTTGGCGAGGTGCGCGCCCGTCCCGAGCAGCGCGGCCGCGGCGAGCACCCAGGGCCGCGGCCAGGGCGCGCCGGGCAGGCCGAGGGTGACGAAGGCGGGCAGCAGCCCGAAGGCGAGGGCGTACGGGAGCCAGGAGAGCAGCGTGCGCTTGAGCCGCAGGTTGTAGGCCCAGCCGGCGGCGACGCCCGTCAGGTGGGCCAGTCCGGCCGGCCAGCCGGCGGCCAGTGACAGCGGGACGCAGGCGGCCAGGGCCCAGCCGGCGGCGGCACCGACCGTACCGGGGGCGAGGTCGCCGGTGGCGAGCGGTTTGTCGCGGCGGCCGGCGGCACGGTCGCGTCCGGCGTCGAGGCGGTCGTTGTGCCAGCCGATGGAGAGCTGCCCGGCGCCGACGGCGGCGAGGGTCAGCGCCGTCCCGGCCCCACCGCGGCCGGCGGAGGCGGCGAGCGCCGCCGCGAACACGGTGACGGCCGCGGCCGGCGCCGGGTGACAGGCCCTCAGCAGCCGGCCCGCCCGCGACCACGGCCGGGGTACGGCGATCTCGCTGGACACACCGCGATGGTAGGCGGCGGGGGGCGCGGCAGCGCGGATCAGCGCGCGGGCCGGGACGACGGGTCGGGCGACGGGTCGGGCAACGGGTCGGGTACGGACCGCGTGCGGGACGCGCCAGGAATGTCGGATTGGTGAACGTATGTCACCTGCTTCCCTATCCTGGGCCGGTGACGCGAATCGCGGCAGTGAGCGGAGTCGTCCCGCCCCACCGGTACCCGCAGGGGGAACTCGCCGGGGCCATGGCGGCGCTCTGCCTGCCGCGCGGCGCGGACCGCCGTGTCCTGGAGCGGGTGCACGCCTCGGCCGGGGTGGCCACCCGCCATCTGGCCCTGCCACTGGCCCGCTATCCGGAGTTGGACGGTTTCGGACGGTCCAACGACGCGTTCATCGAGGCGGCGCTGGCGCTCGGCGAGGCCGCCGTCGCCTCGGCGCTGGACCGGGCCGACCTGGCCGCCGAGGAGATCGACCTGGTGGTCTCCACCTCCGTGACCGGCATCGCCGCACCCTCCATCGAGGCCCGGCTGGCGGCCCGCCTCGGGCTGCGCGAGGACGTCCGGCGGATCCCCGTGTTCGGGCTCGGCTGCGCCGCGGGCGCGGCGGGCGTCGGACGGCTGGACGACTTCCTGGCCGGGCGGCCGCGCGGGGTGGCACTGCTGCTGTCCACCGAGCTCTGCTCGCTGACCCTGCAGCGTTCGGACTCCTCCACCGCCGGCCTGGTGGCGAGCGCCCTGTTCGGCGACGGCGCGGGCGCCCTGCTGGCGGTGGGCGCCGAGCATCCGCGGCACGCCGAGGGCCCCGGCCCGCTGGTGGTGGCCAGCCGCAGCCGGCTCTACCCGGGCACCGAACGACTGCTCGGCTGGGACATCGGCGACCGCGGGTTCAAGATCGTGCTCGGCGCCGAACTCCCGGACCTGGTCCGGCTGCACGTCGCCGAGGAGATCTCCTCCTTCCTCGCCGCCCACGACCTCAAGCCGGACGGCATCACCGCCTGGATCTGCCACCCCGGCGGCCCCAAGGTCCTCGACGCGGTCGCCGAGACGCTCGGACTCCCTTACTCCGCGCTGGAGTTGAGCCGCCGCTCGCTCGCCGCGGTGGGCAATCTCTCCTCCGCCTCGGTGCTGCACATCCTCCAGGACACCCTGGCCCTGCGGCCCCCGCCGCCCGGCAGCTACGGCCTGATGCTGGCCCTCGGCCCGGGCTTCTCCTCCGAACTCGTCCTGCTCCGCTGGTAGTCGACGAAGGAACGCCGTGACCGCGTACACCGTGCTGATCCTGCTGGTCGCCGCCGAGCGGATGGCCGAACTCGCCGTCGCCCGGCGCAACGCGGCCTGGAGCCGCGCCCGCGGCGGCACCGAGTACGGCCGGGGCCACTACCCGCCGATGGTGCTGCTGCACACCGCCCTGCTGCTCGGCTGCCTGCTCGAACCGCTGCTCGCCGCACGGCCGTTCACGCCCGTCCTGGGCTGGCCGATGCTGGCCCTCGCGCTCGCCGCCCAGGGCCTGCGCTGGTGGTGCGTCGCCGCACTGGGCCCGCGCTGGAACACCCGGGTGATCGTGGTGCCCGGGCTGCCGCTGGTCACCGGCGGGCCGTACCGGTGGCTGCGGCACCCCAACTACGTGGCGGTGGCGGTCGAGGGGCTGGCCCTGCCGCTGGTCCACGGCGCCTGGGTGACGGCCGGCTGCTTCACCGTGCTGAACCTGGCCCTGATGGGGGTGCGGATCCGGTGCGAGGAGACGGCGCTGGCCCGGCCCTCCGCAGTCCCGGCGTGATCGACCTGCTGGTGGCCGGCGGCGGTCCGGCCGGGCTGGCCACCGCCATCCACGCCGCCCGCGCCGGCCTGGAGGTCGTGGTCGCCGAACCGCGCCCGGGACCGATCGACAAGGCCTGCGGCGAGGGCCTGATGCCCTCCGCCGTCCGGGCGCTGGCCGCGCTCGACGTCCGGGTGGAGGGAAGGCCCTTCCACGGCATCCGCTACCTGGAGGCCGCCGGCACCCGCCGGGCCGAGGCCCGCTTCCGGACCGGGCCCGGCCGCGGCGTCCGCCGCACGGCCCTGCACGCGGCGCTCGCCCTCCGCGCGGCGGAACTGGGCGTCCGGGTGGTGCCCGAGCGGATCCGCGAGGTGGCCTGGGACGGGCCCGCCGTCCGGGTCGGCGACCTCACCGCCCGCCGCCTGGTCGCCGCCGACGGCCTGCACTCCCCCGTCCGCCGCTCCCTCGGCCTGCACCGCCCGCCGCCCCCGGGCCGCCCCGCCCGGTACGGGCTGCGCCGCCACTACCCCGTGCAGCCGTGGAGCGACCTGGTCGAGGTGTACTGGTCCGAGCGCGCCGAGGCGTACGTCACCCCGGTCGCCCCCGACCTGGTCGGGGTCGCCCTGCTCACCACCGACCGCGCGCCCTTCGACGAGCAGCTGCGCCGCTTCCCGGCGCTGGCCGCCCGGCTGCCGGCCGGCGGGGGCGGGCCGGTGCGCGGCGCCGGGCCGCTGCGGCAGCGGGCCGCCGCCCGGGTGTCCGGGCCGGTCCTGCTGGTCGGCGACGCCGCCGGCTACCTGGACGCGCTCACCGGGGAGGGGCTCGCCGTCGCCCTCGCCTCCGCCGAACAGCTGGTGCGGTGCCTGGTCGCCGGGCGGCCGCACGAGTACGAACGGGCCTGGCGGCGGGTCTCCCGCGGGTACCGGCTGCTGACCGGGTCGCTGCTGTGGGCCCGGGAGCGGCCGCTGCTGGCGCCGAGGATCGTCCCGCTCGCCGCTCGGCTCCCAGGCCTGTTCCACGCGGGCGTCAACGTCCTCGCCTGAGGGCGCGGCGGTACGCGCGGCGGTACACGCGGCGACCGGGCCGTCACCCGGACGGACGCTCCAGCGCGGCGGTGGGGGTCGGCGAGCGACACTGGAGACATGAGCCAGTCGCGTGCCACCGCAGGCGGGGACATCTTCCACCCGCCGGTCGTGGTGCGGCCGCCCACCCACGGCGCCCACCCGTACCGGCGGGTGGAGATCTACGGCCGGACGGTGGGGAAGGCCTACGGCCCGGAGGACGTGGCCGCGTTCATCCGCCACGCGGGGGTGGAGGAGCCGGACCTGGACGACCCGGACCTGGTGGGGTGGCGCGGGGGCGACCGGACGGTGTGGGGCGCACCCGCCGAGGGCTGACCGGGGCAACCGGGGCAACCGGCAAACCTTGGGGACCCGAAGGACTTCCACGCGCGGGCAATCGGCAGCCGGGCGGCTCTACGTGAGCGGGCTTCCGGGCTCGCGCAGTTCTCCCCCAGCCTCCGGCCGGGGGGCGCCCCCACGCGCCCCTGAGTTGCCCGCTCTCGTAGGGGATCCGCCCTGGTGGGTTAGACGGCGCGGCGGTAGAGCCAGACGCCGAGGGGGGCGAACACGGCGATGATGCCGATGTCCCAGGCGAGGGCCTGCCAGACCTGGGAGGCGGTGGGGCCGCCGAGGACCAGGGCGCGGACGGCGTTGGCGGAGACGGTCACGGGCTGGTGCTCGGCGAAGACCTGGAGCCAGCCGGGCATGGTGGCCACCGGGACGAACGCGGAGGAGGCGAAGACCAGCGGCGCCAGGACGGGGAAGGAGGCGGCCATGGCGGTCTCCGGGTCCTTGACCGCCAGGCCGACCGCCGCGAACACCCAGGACATGGCGAAGCCGAAGGCGAGGACCAGCAGCACGCCGCAGAGGAACGCCCCCAGGTCGGTGTGGATGCGGAAGCCCACCGCGAAGCCGACGGCGGTCATCAGCGCGACCACGAACACGTTGCGGATCAGGTCGGCGGTGGTCCGCCCGGAGAGCACCGCCGAGCGGGCCATCGGCAGCGACCGGAAGCGTTCCATCAGTCCGGTCTGCAGGTCGGTGGCCAGCCCGATCGCGGTGTTCATCGCGCCGAACACGGCCACCTGCACGAACACCCCGGGCATCAGGTAGTCCACGTACGGAAGTCCGCCGAGTGCGGCGCCGACCACGCCGCCGAAGACGTACCGGAACATCAGGACGAAGACCAGCGGCTGGATGGTGGAGAAGATCAGCAGCCGGGGTACCCGGCGCAGCCCGATCAGGTTGCGGCCGGTGACGGCGAGGCCGTCGCGGGCGGGGCCGAGCAGGCGGCGGCCGAAGGTTTCGGCGGATGCGGTGGTCACGGCGTGCTCCCGGTGGTCACGGGGTGCTCCCGGTGCGGCGGCCGGTCAGGGCGAGGTAGACGTCGTCGAGGCTGGACTCGCGGACGTTGATGGTGCGCGGGGTGAGGCGGGCGTCCTCCAGGGCGTGCAGGACGCTCATCAGCAGCAGGGAGCCGTCGGGGGCGGCCAGGCGGAGGAGGGCGCCCTCGGCCTCGGGGGTGCGGCCGATCCGGCCGTTGATCACGCCGGCGGCGTGGGTGGCGGTGGTCTCGTCGCCCATGGCGAGTTCGATCACGGTCCGGCCGAGGCGTTCCTTGAGGACGCCGGGGGAGTCGTCGGCGACGATCCGGCCCTCGGCGAGGACGGCGACCCGGGTGGCGAGCCGGTCGGCCTCCTCCAGGTACTGGGTGGTGAGCAGGACGGTGGTGCCGGCGGCGACCAGTTCGCGGATCAGCTGCCAGAGGGCGCCGCGGCTCTGCGGGTCGAGTCCGGTGGTGGGCTCGTCCAGGAAGAGCACCGGGGGCCGCGGGACGAGGGCGGCGGCGATGTCGAGCCGCCGGCGCATGCCGCCGGAGTAGGTGCGGACCGGGCGGTCGGCGGCGTCGACGAGGTCGAAGCGGTCGAGGAGTTCGGCGGCTCGGGGCCGGCGGGAGGCGGCGGGCTGGTGGGTGAGCCGGCTGATCAGGACCAGGTTCTCGCGGGCGGTGAGGTTGGGGTCGACGGCCGCGTACTGGCCGGCCAGGCCGATCAGGCGGCGGACGGCGGTGGGGTGGGCGACCACGTCGTGGCCGAGGACCTCGGCCCGGCCGTCGGTGGGTCGCAGGATCGTGGTGAGGATCCGGATGGCGGTGGTCTTTCCGGCGCCGTTGGGTCCGAGCAGGCCGAAGACCGTGCCGGGCGGGACCTCGAAGTCCACGTGGTCGAGGGCGACGACCTGGCCGAAGCGCTTGGTCAGACCGGACACCCTGATGGCGGGTGACGTCATCCTTCCAGTGTCCGCCGGGACCCGGAGCGTGTCGTACGGACCTCACGGGGGCGGGGGCAGCCCGGGGGCGGTCGCCACGCGGGTGGTCCGTCCAGGGCATCGGTGTCCCTCCAACCGCCGAGCCGGCCGCCGCTGGAGTGGCCGGCGGCGCGGGCGGGGGCGCTAGTGGAAGGGACATCCGCCCGACCCCAAGGAGCCGTTGATGATCCGGACCCGCCGCAGCCGTGGGCTGGCCGCCGTCCCGGTGGCCGCCGCCGCACTTCTCCTCGCCGCGGTCAGCGGCTGTGCCGCGCCACCGGTGCCGAACCCGATCCCGCCGGCGCCGGAGTCGGCGGCCCCGCCGGCCGGAGCGGCCCCGGAGTCCGCGCCGGCGAGCGCCCCGGAGTCCGCGCCGGCCTCGGCGACCGCCGCGGCGCCCGCCTCCGGGCCGGCGGACGCGGCGGCCGGTACGGCTCCGGACGCGACGGCTGCCGCGGCCTCGCCGGGGGCGGCGAGCCCGGCGCCCGGGGCGTCGGCCTCCGCGGGGGCGCCGGACGCCGGCGCGGTGGCGCTCCCGTCCGGGCCGGGGACGACGGTGGCGATGACGGAGACCGAGGGGCTGGGGAAGATCCTGGTCGACGAGCGCGGCCGGACGCTGTACCTGTTCGACGGCGACACCTCCACCAAGTCCACCTGCTACGAGGACTGCACCGAGGAGTGGATCCCGCTGACCACGGCCGGCCCGCCGGTGGCCGGCCAGGGCGTGGACGACGGCCTGCTGGGGGCCAGCGTCCGCACCGACGGCAGCTACCAGGTGCTGTACAAGGGTCACCCGCTCTACCGGTACGCGGGCGACGCCGAGCCGGGCGACACCAACGGCCGGGGGGCGGGCTACGGCGGCTCCGACTGGTTCGCGGTGGACGCCGTCGGCGACAAGGTGCGCGGCTGACGTGGTGCACCGGGCGGAACCCTCCGGCCGCCACCGGCTGCTCGGCCTGCTGTGGGCCCTGCTGCCGGTGGCGGTCTTCGCCGTCCTGTTCTGGTACGGGCGGGCGCACACCCCGCAGTACGACCGGGCGCTGTTCGGGCAGCGCGGGACGGACGCGATGCGGCTGAAGGCGCAGCTGGGCACGGCGCTGCTGGGCCTGGCGCTGGTGCAGGTGGTGCTGGCGCTGTGGATGTACGGCCGGATCCCGCGGGTGCCGGCCGCCCGGCCCCCGGTCCGGGCGGCGCACCGGCTCACCGGCCTGGCGGCGTTCCTGCTGTCGCTGCCGATCGCGCAGCAGTGCCTGGTCGCGTACGGCGTCCAGTTGACGAGTACCCGGACCGCGCTGCACTCGGTGGCGGGGTGCTTCCTGTACGGGGCGTTCGTCGCCAAGGTGCTGGTGGTGCGGCACCGGCGGCTGCCCGGCTGGGCGCTGCCGGTGGCGGGCGGAGCGCTGGTGTGCGCGGTGGTGGTGCTCTGGTACACGGCCGCGTTCTGGTTCCTCCACGGCTTCTCGGCGCCCGGCCTGTGACCGTATGTCTACCGGCGAGTACCCGGCGGCGGCGTTGAAATTCCGGCGCCGTCGGGTTATCACTATGCAGCGGGGTGGGAACCGATGCCGATTTCCGGGAAGTCTCAAGAAATGCTCAAATTCCCGTGAAGATGCTTGTGACCTGCGTCGATGTCGACCTCACGGGCTTTGTGCAGCAACGGTGAACGCGGGCCGGGAAATATAACTATTCGGATTCGTGATCTGTTGCGGACGGCCGTCGTCCGCCTAGCCTTGGGCAACTCTCAGCACCTGCCAAAATTCCATCGAGAGGGCCACCCCACACATGGCTTCCGTTGACCAGCTCGCCCCTTCCGCCGCGCCACCCACCGGCGGGAACTCGGGCGGCAGCCCCACACTCCGCCGCGAAATGGGCCTCATCGGCCTGATGTGGGCCTCCGTCGGCTCGATCATCGGCTCCGGCTGGCTGTACGGCGCCAAGAACGCCGTCGTCACCGCCGGCCCGGCGGCGATCATCTCCTGGGGCATCGGCGCGGTCGCGATCGTGCTGCTGGCGTTCGTCCACGCCGAGCTGGGCGGCATGTTCCCGGTGGCGGGCGGCACCGCCCGGTACCCGCACTACGCCTTCGGCGGCCTCGCGGGCATGTCGTTCGGCTGGTTCTCCTGGCTGCAGGCCGCGACGGTGGCGCCGATCGAGGTCGAGGCCATGATCGGGTACGCCGGGCACTGGGAGTTCGCCAAGGGCTTCCTCCACGAGGACGGCACGCTGACCATCAGCGGCATGGTCGTGGCGGTGATCCTCATGGCGCTGTTCGTCGGGGTGAACTTCCTCGGCGTCCGGGTGCTGGCGATGACCAACAGCATCACCACCTGGCTGAAGATCGGCGTCCCGCTGATGCTGATCTTCGTGCTGGCGGTGACCAACTTCCACAGCTCCAACTTCACCTCGCAGGGCTTCGCGCCGTTCGGTGTGAAGGGCGTGCTCACCGCGGTCAGCGCCAGCGGCATCATCTTCGCCCTGCTGGGCTTCGAGCAGGCCATCCAGCTGGCCGGTGAGAGCAAGAACCCCAAGCGGGACATCCCCCGCGCGGTGCTGGGCTCGGTCGCCATCGGCACCCTGATCTACGTCCTGCTGCAGGTGGTCTTCATCGGCGCGCTGCCGGCCGAGACCTTCGGCACGGGCTGGGCGAACCTGGACTTCGAGGGCATCAGCGGCCCGTTCGCGGGTCTGGCCATGCTGATCGGCCTGGGCTGGCTGGCCTGGGTGCTGTACGTGGACGCCATCATCTCCCCCGGCGGCACCGGCCTGATCTACACCACCTCCACCTCCCGCATCGCCTACGGCCTCAGCAAGAACGGCTACGCGCCGCAGATCTTCGAGCGCACCGACAAGCGCGGCGTGCCGTGGTTCGGCCTGATCATGTCGTTCGTCACCGGCATCGTCTGCTTCGCGCCGTTCCCGGACTGGCAGAAGCTGGTCGGCTTCATCGTCTCGGCCAGCGTGCTGATGTACGCCGGCGCCCCGCTCGCGTTCGGCGCGCTGCGCCGCCGCCTGCCGGACCACGAGCGCCCGTACCGCCTGCCCGGCGGTCAGGTGATCGCCCCGCTGTCGTTCGTGGTGTCCAGCCTGATCATCTACTGGGCCGGCTGGGAGACCCTGGCCCGCCTGGGCGTGGCCATCCTGATCGGCTACGTGCTGCTCGGCGGCTACGCGGCGTACGCCATCCGCAAGGGCCTGGCGAACGCGCCGAAGATGGAGTGGAAGGCCGCGCAGTGGCTGCCGGTCTACCTGGTCGGCCTGGGCGTCACCTCCTGGCAGGGCAGCTTCGGCGGCCAGGGCAACCTGCCGATGTGGTGGGACATGGCCGTGGTGACCGTGTTCTCCCTGGCCGTCTACTTCTGGGCGATCCGGGTCGCGCTGCCCTCCGAGGCGATCGAGCGCAACATCGAGGACGTCGAGGTGGTGGACGCGGGCGGTCACTGACGCCCCACCCCGCATAGCGGATTCCAGCTCCGAGCCCGGCCGGCCCCCACCGGCCGGGCTCGGCGCGTTCCGGGGCCGGGTCCCCTCCCCACGGGTGCACATGCCGCTCGCCGTCGTTGACAGGGCGGTCCCGCGGCTGGATGCTAAGCAAGCGCTTAGTCAGAGACATCCGCACCCGTGAGGACTCCCCATGAGCGATACCCCCGAGGCGCCGCCCGGCCTCGACCTGGTCCGGCTGCGCGAGCGGCTCGACCGCGACCTGCCCGGCGGGGTGGACGGCGAACTGCGGGCCCGGCTGTTCGAGGGCGGCCGGTCGAACCTGACCTACCTGCTGGAGGACGCCTCCTCCCGCCGGGTGCTGCGCCGGCCCCCGCTCGGCCACGTTCTGGCCACCGCCCACGACATGGCCCGGGAGTACCGCGTCCTGGACGCCCTGGACCCCACCGCGGTGCCCACCCCGCGCCCGCTGCTGCTGGTCGAGGACGACGCGGTGCTCGGCGCGCCCTTCTACCTGATGGAGCACGTGACCGGCACCGCCCACCGCGACGCCGGGGCGCTGGCCGCCCTCGGCGAGCCGCGGGTGCGGGCGCTCGGGCTGCACCTGGTGGACACCCTGGTCGAGCTGCACGCGGTGGACGTGGCGGCGGTCGGCCTGGAGGGCTTCGGCCGCCCGGAGGGCTTCCTGGAGCGGCAGCTGCGCCGCTGGGGCAAGCAGCTCGCCGCCTCCCGCAGCCGCGAGGTGGCCGGCATCGACGAGCTCCAGGAGCGCCTGGCGAAGGCCCTGCCCGACTCCCCTCCGCCGGCCCTGGTGCACGGCGACTACCGGCTGGACAACGTGCTGGTCGGCGAGGACGACCGGATCCGGGCCGTCCTGGACTGGGAGATGTCCACGGTCGGCGACCCGCTCACCGACCTCGGCCTGCTGGTGATGTACACCGAGCTGGCCCGCCGCTTCGACGGGGTGCTGCCCGGGGCCGCGCTGGCCCCCGGCTTCCCGAGCGGCGCCCGGCTGGTCGAGCGGTACGCCGTCGGCTCCGGCCGGGACGTCTCCCGGCTCGGCTGGTACGTGGGCTTCGCCTCGTTCAAGCTCGCCGTGGTGCTGGAGGGCATCCACTACCGGTGGACCCGGGGTGCCACGGTGGGCAGCGGCTTCGACCGGGTCGGCGAACTGGTGCCCGCCTTCGTCGAGTTCGGCCTGGAATCCCTCGACTCCCCGAAGGAGCACTGACCGTGGACTTCTCCTACGACGCCCGCACCGAGGAGCTGCGCGAGCGGCTCGGTGCCTTCATGGACGAGTGCGTGTACCCGGCCGAGCCGCAGCTCGCCGCCGAACTCGCCGACCCCGCACGGGACCGCTGGGCGATCCCGCCGGTCGTCGCCGGGCTGCGCGAGCAGGCCCGGGCCCGCGGCCTGTGGAACCTCTTCCTCCCCGGCGAACTCGGCGCCGGCCTGACCAACCTCCAGTACGCGCCGCTGGCGGAGATCACCGGCCGTTCGGTGCTGCTGGCCCCGCCCGCGCTCAACTGCGCCGCCCCGGACACCGGGAACATGGAGCTGCTCGCCCAGTTCGGCGACGAGGCCCAGAAGAAGCAGTGGCTGGAGCCGCTGCTGGCCGGCGAGATCCGCTCCGCCTTCGCCATGACCGAGCCCGAGGTGGCCTCCTCGGACGCCTCCAACATCACCACCCGGATCGAGCGGGACGGCGACGAGTACGTGGTCAACGGCCGCAAGTGGTACATCACCGGGGCGATGAACCCGGACTGCCGGGTGTTCATCGTCATGGGCAAGACCGACCCGCGGGGCGAGCCGCACCGCCAGCAGAGCATGATCCTGGTGCCCCGGGACACCCCGGGCGTCACCGTGGTCCGCGGGATGACCGTCTTCGGGTACGAGGACGCCGACCACGGCGGGCACGCCGAGATCCTCTTCGAGGACGTCCGGGTGCCGGCCGGAAACCTCATCGGCGAGGAGGGCTCCGGGTTCGCCATCGCCCAGGCCCGGCTGGGCCCGGGCCGGATCCACCACTGCATGCGGGCGATCGGGGTCGCCGAGCGCGCCCTGGAGCTGATGTGCCGGCGGGCCCTGGACCGGGTCGCCTTCGGCCGGCCGCTGGCCGACCAGGGCGTGGTCCAGGAGTGGATCGCCGAGGCCCGGGTGCGGATCGAGCAGGCCCGGCTGCTGGTGCTCAAGACCGCCTGGCTGATGGACACCGTCGGCAACCGCGGCGCGCACACCGAGATCCAGGCCATCAAGATCGCGGTGCCGGCCGCCGTCGAGTGGATCCTCGACAAGGCCGTCCAGGCGCACGGCGCCGCCGGCGTCAGCCAGGACAGCCCGCTCGCCCAGCTCTGGGCCGGCAACCGGACGCTGCGGCTCGCCGACGGCCCGGACGAGGTGCACCGCCGCTCGCTGGCCCGCCGCGAGCTCAAGCGGTACCGCACCCGGGAGGCCTGAGATGGAGTCCGAACTGCGGGAACGGACGAGACGGCTGCTCGCCGAGCACGACCCCTCCGACACCGACCGGCTGGACTTCCTGCGGGCCCGGTTCGACGCCGGGCTGGCCTGGGTGCACTTCCCGGTCGGGCTCGGCGGACTCGGCGCGTCGCGGCCCCTCCAGGCCGTGGTGGACGAGGAGTTGGCCGCCGCCGGCGCCCCCGACAACGAGCCCCGCCGGATCGGCATCGGGCTCGGCATGGCCGCCCCGACCATCCTCCGCTACGGCACCGAGGAGCAGAAGCGGCGCTTCCTGCGGCCGCTGTGGACCGGCGAGGAGGTCTGGTGCCAGCTGTTCAGCGAGCCCGGCGCCGGCTCCGACCTCGCCGCCCTCGGCACCCGGGCCCGCCGGGAGGGCGAGGGCTGGACGGTCGACGGCCAGAAGGTGTGGACCTCCACCGCGCACACCGCACGCTGGGCCATCCTGATCGCCCGCACCGACCCCGACGTGCCCAAGCACCGCGGCATCACCTACTTCGTCTGCGACATGACCCACCCCGGGGTTGAGGTCCGCCCGCTGCGGCAGATCACCGGGGAGGCCGAGTTCAACGAGGTGTTCCTGACCGGCGTCGAGATCCCCGACACGCACCGGCTCGGCGGCGTCGGCGAGGGCTGGCAGGTCGCCCAGACCACCCTCAACAACGAGCGGGTGGCCATCGGCGGCCAGGCCACGCCCCGCGAGGGCGGCATGGTCGGCGTGGTCGCCGAGACCTGGCGCGCCCGGCCCGAGCTGCGCACCCCCGACCTCCACCAGCGCCTGCTGAAGGCCTGGGTGGAGGCCGAGGTGGCCCGGCTCACCGGCGAACGGCTGCGCCAGCAGCTCGCCGTCGGCCAGCCCGGCCCGGAGGGCGCCGCGATGAAGCTCGCCTTCGCCCGCCTCGCCCAGGAGTTGAGCGGCCTGGAGGTCGAACTGCTCGGCGAGGACGGCCTGGCGTACGACGACTGGACGCTGCGGCGGCCCGAACTCGTCGACTTCACCGGCCGCGAGGCCGGCTACCGCTACCTGCGGGCCAAGGGCAACTCCATCGAGGGCGGCACCTCGGAGATCCTCCGGAACATCGTCGCCGAGCGGGTGCTCGGCCTGCCCGCCGAACCGCGGACCGACAAGGACCTGCCCTGGAAGGAGCTGCCCCGGTGAGCGATCTGCTCTACTCCGAGATCGAGGAGGAACTCCGCTCCAGCCTCCGTGCCCTGCTCGCCGACCGCTGCCCGCCCGCGGCCGTCCTGGCCCGCTGCGAGAGCCCCGAGCCGTACGACCCCGCGCTGTGGCGGGCGCTGGCCCGCGAGCTCGGCGTGACCGGGCTGCAGGTGCCCGAGGAGCTCGGCGGCGCCGGGGCGAGCCTGCGCGAGACCGCCGTGGTGCTGGAGGAGTTGGGGCGGGCCGCCGCGCCCGTCCCGTTCCTGGGCAGCGCGGTGCTCGCCACCACCGCCCTGCTCACCGCCTGCCCCGAGGACGCGCTGCTGCCGCGGATCGCCGGCGGGGAGCGCGCCGCCGCCCTGGCCGTCCCGTTCTCCACCGCGCCGGACGCCGCCTTCCCCGCCACCGTCCGGGTCGACAGCGCAGGGACGCTCAACGGACGCGTCACCTCGGTGGCCGACGCCCTGCCGGCCGGGCTGCTGCTGGTACCCGCGATCGGCGGGCAGGGGGCCGCGCTGTACGCCGTGGAGGCCGGCGCCGCCGGGCTCGGCATCGTCCGGCGCACCTCGCTGGACCTCACCCGGCAGCTCGCCGACGTGACCCTCAACGGCGTGCCCGCCCGGCGGCTGGCCGTCGGCGGGGCGGCCGAACAGGCGGTACGGCAAGCACTGCTCACCGGCGCCGGGCTGCTCGCCTCCGAGCAGCTGGGGATCGCCGAGTGGTGCCTGGACACCACGGTGGCGTACCTCAAGGAGCGGCGGCAGTTCGGGCGGGCGCTCGGGTCGTTCCAGGCGCTGAAGCACCGGCTGGCCGACCTGTGGCTGGAGGTGGTCGGGGCGCGGGCGGCGGCACGGTACGCGGCGGACGCCCTGGCGACCGGCAGCGCGGACGCGGCGGTGGGGGTCGCGGTGGCCGCGGCGTACTGCGGGGCGGTTGCGGTGCGGGCGGCGGAGGAGTGCGTGCAGCTGCACGGCGGCATCGGGATGACCTGGGAACACCCCGCCCATCTCTACCTCAAGCGCGCCAAGGCCGACCAGATCGCCCTCGGCACCCCGGGCCACCACCGGACGCTGCTGGCCGAGTTGGTGGACCTGCCTGCGTAGCGGGAGCGGGAACCGATAGGGGCGCGTGGGGCACCTCCCGGCCGAAGGCCGGGAGGTGCCCCACGCGCCCTGAAAGCCCGCCAGCGCGAAGACCCCGGTCAGGGGAGGATGGCGATGCGGCCGGTGGTGGTGCCGGCGGCGACGCGGTGGACGGCGTCGGCGGCGCGGTCGAGCGGGAGGCGTTCGCTGACCAGGGGGCGGACCGCGCCCTTGTCGGCGAGTTCGGTCAGCTCGCGGTGGGCGCGTCCGACGGCCCGGGGGTCGTGGGTGTTGTAGAGCCCCCAGTGCAGGCCGAGGATCGCGTAGTTCTTCACCAGGGCGTGGTTGAGCCCGGGTGCGGGGATGGTGCCGCCGGCGAAGCCGACCACCAGGATCCGGCCCTCGAAGGCGACGCACTTCGTGGAACCGGTGTACGCCTCCCCGCCCACCGGGTCGAAGACCACGTCCGCGCCGCGCCCGCCGGTGGCCTCCTTCACCGCGCCGACGAAGTCCTCGCGCTGCCGGTCGATCACCAGGTCCGCGCCCAACTCCCTTGCCACGGCGGCCTTCTCGGCTCCGCCGACGACCCCGATGGCGGTGGCCCCGGCGGCCCGGCCGAGCTGGACGGCGGCGCTGCCGACCCCGCCGGCGGCGGCGTGCACCAGCAGGGTCTCCCCCGGCTGGATCGCCGCGCGGCGGTGCAGGCCGAACCAGGCGGTCTGGTAGCCGATGTGCAGGGCGGCGGCCTCGGCGTCGTCCAGGGCGGCCGGGGCGGGGAAGGCGCCGCGGGCGTCCATCAGCGCGTACTCGGCGAAGGCGCCGGCGGGCAGCAGCGCGGTTCCGATCACCCTCTCCCCGGCGCGCTCGCCGTCGACCACCTCGCCGCACAGCTCGACGCCGGGGGTGAACGGCAGCGGGGGCCGGACCTGGTAGTGGCCGCGGACCATCAGCGCGTCGGGGAAGTTGACCGCCGCGGCCCGGACCCGGACCAGCAGTTGCCCCTCGGCGGGCTCGGGCCGGGGGAGGTCCTCGGCCAGTGCCATCGCCTCCAGCGGCTCGCCCAGCGCGCCGACCTGCCATGCCCTCATGGGTGCTCCTTCCGGTGGACCCGACCGCGCGGGCCGGGCCGGCGGCGGTCGGGTCCGATCGTGTGGGTGGGTTCAGTGCGCGGCGTCGGGCCGCTGGTGCTCGATGGCCTGCTGGAGCTTGTTCATGCCGTCGATCCAGCGGTCGGGTGTGGTGGCGCGGGCCGCGTAGTAGTCGGCCACCTCGGGGTGCGGGAGGATCAGGAAGCGCTCCTCGGCGATCGCCTTGAGGGTGGCCTCGGCGACCTCGGCCGGTTCGATGGCGGTCGGGGCGAGCAGGACCTTGCCCAGGTCGCCGGTGCCGTCCAGCATCCGGGTGCGGACGCCCTGCGGGCACAGGGCGTGGACCCGGATGCCGCGGTGGCGGTAGGTGGCGGCGAGCCACTCGGCGTAGGCGAGCGCGCCGTGCTTGGTCACCGCGTACGGCGCGGAGCCGAGCATGGTGAGCAGCCCGGCGGCGGAGACGGTGGCGAGGAAGCGGCCGCGGCCGCGCTCCAGCCAGTCGGGGAGCAGCAGCTGGCTCGCCCGGACGTGGGCGAGCACGTTGACCTCCCAGGACCGTTCCCAGGCGGCGGGGTCGGCGTCGGCGCCGCCGGAGGTGGCGATGCCCGCGTTGGCGCAGTACAGGTCGATGGAGCCGAGGGCCCTGCGGGCGGCGGTGATCAGCTCGGCCACGCCCTCGGCGCCGGCGGCGTCGCCGGGGACGGCCACTCCGCCGATCCGTTCGGCGACCTCGCGGGCGGCCTCCGCGTCCAGGTCGTTGACCACGACCCGGGCGCCCTCGGCGGCGAAGGCCTCGGCGAGGGCGGCGCCGATGCCGTGGCCGGCGCCGGTGACCACCACGCCCTGTCCGGTCACGGTGGCGGGCCCGCTCACAGGCCGCCGCCCAGGGTCACGCCGCCGTCGACGACCAGGGTCTGGCCGGTGATCCAGGCGGCGTCGGCGGAGAGCAGGAAGGCCACGGCGCCGGCCACGTCCTCGGGCAGGCCGAGGCGGCGCAGCGGGTACGCCCGGACGACCTTCTCCTCGCGGCCCTCGTACAGGGCCTCGGCGAACTTGGTCTTGACGATGGCGGGGGCGACCGCGTTGACCCGGATGTCGGGGCCGAGTTCGGCGGCCAGCTCGGCGGTGAGGCGGATCAGGGCGGCCTTGCTGACGCCGTACATGCCGATGCCGGCGGAGGTGCGGATGCCGGCGATGGAGGCGACGTTGACCACGGCGCCGCCGTGCTCGCCCATCCAGGCGGCGTGGGCGCGGCGGGTCCAGGCCAGCGGGGCGAGGACGTTGACCGCGAGGATCTTGGCGGCGGCGTCCGGGTCGGTGTCCAGGACCGGGCCGTAGACCGGGTTGATGCCGGTGTTGTTGACCAGCAGGTCGAGGCGGCCGAACGTCTCCAGGGTGCGGGCGACGGCCTCCTCCTGGTGGGCGGCGTCGTCGGCCTTTCCGGCCACCGCGATGGCGTTCTCCGGCCCGCCGAGGTCGCGGACGGCCTCGGCCAGCGGCTCGGGGCTCCGGGCGGTGATGCAGACCTTGGCGCCGCGCTCGACCAGTGCGCGTGCGATGCCGAGGCCGATGCCCCGGCTGGCTCCGGTGACCACGGCCACCTGGCCCTTGAACGAGGGTGTCATCGCCCTGCCTTTCGACGCTCCGGGAAATGTGTGACTAAGCGCTTGCTTAGCATCTTGGCGACGGGCCACACTGTCAACAGCCCCGGCCGTCCGGGCCTTGATCCGTCTGCGAGGATTGACGCCATGACCGACCAAGCGACCGCCGACCTGTGGCCCGGAGAGCGCGCCGAGGCCGCCCGGCGGCTGCTGCTCGCGGCGGTGGAGTCCTTCGCCGGCCGCGGGTACCACGCCACCACCACCCGGGACATCGCCACCGCCGCGGGGATGAGCCCGGCCGCGCTGTACATCCACTACCCGTCCAAGGCCGCCCTGCTCGCCGAGATCAGCCGGACCGGCCACCGCGCGACCCTGGACCTGGTCGAGCGGGCCGAGGCCGCGGAGGGCGACCCGGTCGGACGGATGCGGCGCCTGGTCGAGGACTTCACGGTGTGGCACGCCCGCGGCCACACGGTCGGACGGATCGTCAACAACGAGCTGCACGCGCTGCCCGAGGACGCCTTCGCCGAGGTGGCCGAGCTGCGGATCCGGATCGAGGAGACGGTCCGGCGGATCATCGCCGACGGCGTCGCGGCCGGCGCCTTCGACGTCCCGGACATCCGCACCGCGGCCCGCGCGGTCACCTCCCTGGGCATCGACGTCTCGCGCTGGTACACCGACCGCAGCAGCGAGTCCCCGGAGGAGCTCGGGCGCCGGTACGCCGTCCTGGTCCTGCGGATGCTGGGCGCCCGGAACGCCTGACAACCCCCTTCCCGCACCATCCCGCCCCGCAGCCGGCAGGCCCCGACGCCTGCCGGCTGCGGGCATGTCGGCGCGCCTGCGAGGTGCCGGGCACTTCACGAGCGCCATCCCATTAGGTTAGGCTCACCTAACCAAAGAGGGAGGCTCTGGATGTCCCAGCCCGAGAAGCAGTCCGTCCCCGTCGCCGACCGGCCCGCGCACCGCGCCGGGCCCGCCCCGAGCGGCGCCGAACGGGCCCGTACGCTGCTGGAGTTCGCCTCGTCGGTGGTGGTCGACGTCCCGGGCGCCGACCTGCGGGCCCGTCCGGGCATCGCGCCGCTGGTGGAGTGCACGGTGCTGCCGGACGGCGCGCTGGCGCTGCTGGTGGAGCGGTCCTCGGCGCTGCTGCGGATCGTCGCCCTCGCCCCCGAGGACCAGGTGCCCGCCGAACTGGAGGCGGTGGACGTGGCCCCGGTCGCCCTGCCGCACCGCATCCGCGGCCGGGTGCACGCGCACGGCCGGCTCAGCACCACCGGACCGGTCACCGACGCGTGGATCGAGCACCTCTTCCCGCGCCACCCGGCCGACGGCCTCACCCTGCTCCGGTTCGAGCTCGACCACCTGGCCGTGGACGACCTCCGGGGCACCGAGTGCTGCGTCGGCCTGGACGCCTTCACCGCCGCCGAGCCCGACCCGGTGGCCGCCGAGGAGGCCGTCCTGCTCCAGCACCTCGCCGCCGCCCACCCCGACCACCTGTGGAACCTCGCCGCCGGCGCCCTGGACGGCCCGGCCGCCCTGACCTCCTGGCGCGGCGCCGGCAACCTCCGGGCGGTCAGCCCGGTCGCCATGGACCGGTACGGCCTGCGGCTGCGGCTGTTCGGCGAGCAGGACGGGCGGATGCTCGACGCCCGCTTCGAGTTCCACCGGCCGGTCACCGCCCCCGAGGACCTCCCCGAGGCCGTGCACCGCCTCTTCGCGGGGTGAGGAACCCGGCCGGGCTCAGCGCGGCTGGGAGCTGATCACCGAGAAGAACCCGCCCTCGCTGTCCCGCAGCCGGGCCACCCGGCCGTACGGGGTGTCCGACGGCTGCCCCACTGCCGCGCCGCCGAGCTCGACCGCGCGCCGAACCGCCGCGTCGGTGTCCTCCACCGAGAAGAACACCTCCCAGTGCGGGGGCGTCCCGATCGACCCGCGCAGCGCCGCCACGCTGCGCCCCTCGGAGCGGAGCACCACGCGCTCGTGCTCGTACCGCACCTCGAAGTGCTTGGGCTCGCGGCGGTCCCAGTCGAAGACCTCGCCGTAGAAGAGGGCGGCGGCGAACGGGTCGGCGGTGCGCAGCTCGATCCAGACCGGTGCACCGGGGGTGGCCGTCCAGCTGTCCTCGCCGAGGTCGCCCTCCCAGATGCCGAAGGCGGCGCCCCCGGGGTCGGCGGCCAGCACGATCCGTCCGGCGTCGAAGGCGAGCGGGCCGACGGCCAGGGTGCCCCCGCGTTCGCGGACGCCTTCGGCGGCCCGGTCGGCGCTCTCCGTCCCGAAGTACGTGGTCCAGGCGACCGGGGGCTGCCAGTCCCCCGCCACCACGCCGATGCCGGCCACCTCGACGCCCTCGACCACGGCCCGCAGGTACGGGCCGAAGCGGTCCGGCCCTGGCTCGAAGGTCCAGCCGAGCAGAGGGCCGTAGAAGGCCCGTGCGGTGTCGAGGTCGCGGGCCATCAGGCTGACCCAGCACGGTGCGGCCGCCACGCAGCGCACCCGGGCCGTCGGTTCACCCATCCGAGCGTCTCCTTCCGGTCTGGCACTGATCAGCCTAGGTGCCACGGGTGATCCCGGCGTGGTGCGCCTCGCGGGCGGGCGGTGTCTCGGGTGTGATGGGTCGGGCGCCACCGGGGAGGAAGCGTGGCGAGCGAGCGTGAGGACGAGCGGCGTGGAACGCGGGAAGGAGACGGGCGTGGACACCCCCCATGTGATCGTCGGCGCGAGCCTGGCGGGCGCGAAGGCGGCGGAGGCCCTGCGCGAGGAGGGCTTCGGCGGCCCGATCGTGCTCATCGGCGAGGAGCGGGAACGCCCGTACGAGCGTCCGCCGCTGTCCAAGGGCTACCTGCTGGGCAAGGACGAGCGGGAGAAGATCTTCGTCCACCCGGAGGGCTGGTACGCCGAGCACCAGGTGAACCTGCGGCTGGGCACGGCCGTCACCGGCATCGACCCCGCCGCCCGGACGGTGACCCTCGACGGCGGTGAGCGGGTCGCCTTCGCCTCGCTGCTGCTGGCCACCGGCGCCTCGCCGCGGCGGCTGAAGGTGCCCGGCGGGGAGGGCCCGTCGGTGCGGTACCTGCGCCGGGTCGGGGACTGCGAGCGGCTGAAGGAGGACTTCCGGGCCGGCCGGCGGGTCGCGGTGATCGGCGCGGGCTGGATCGGTCTGGAGACCGCCGCCGCCGCGCGGACCGCCGGGTGCGAGGTCACCGTGCTGGAGGTCGCCGAACTGCCGCTGCTGCGGGTGCTCGGCCGCGAGGTGGCGCAGGTCTTCGCCGACCTGCACCGGGCGCACGGCGTGGACCTGCGGTTCGGCGTCCAGGTGGCGGAGATCCGCGAGGACGGCGTGCTGCTCGGGGACGGCACCCGGGTGCCCGCCGAGGTGGTGGTGGTCGGCGTCGGCATCGCCCCGAACACCGCCCTGGCCGCCGCGGCCGGGCTGGAGGTCGACAACGGTGTCCGCACCGATCCGCACCTGCGCACCTCGCACCCGGACGTGTTCGCCGCGGGCGACGTGGCCAACGCCTTCCACCCGCTCTACGGCAGGCCGATCCGGGTCGAGCACTGGGCCAACGCCCTCCACCAGCCGAAGGTCGCCGCCCGCTCGATGCTCGGCCGGGACACCGTCTACGACCGGGTGCCGTACTTCTTCACCGACCAGTTCGACCTGGGCATGGAGTACACCGGCTACGTCGAACCGGGGGGCTACGACCGGGTGGTGTTCCGCGGGGACGTCGCGGGCCGCGAGTTCCTGGCGTTCTGGCTGGCCGGGGACCGGGTGCTGGCCGGGATGAACGTCAACGTCTGGGACGTCACCGACCCGATCCGGGAGCTGGTGCGGTCCGGACGCCCGGTCGACCCGGCGGCGCTGGCCGACGCCTCGGTGCCGCTGACGGAGCTGGCCTGAGCGGCGGGCCGCCCGGCCTCCGGGCGGCCCGCGCAACTCCCGGCGGGAGCGGAGGGACA
Organism: Kitasatospora sp. HUAS MG31; assembly: GCF_040571325.1. GTDB lineage: Bacteria > Actinomycetota > Actinomycetes > Streptomycetales > Streptomycetaceae > Kitasatospora > Kitasatospora camelliae. The sequence goes on from NZ_CP159872.1 coordinate 1,795,342, forward strand.
GGCCGTAGGGTGCTCGGTGATCGTCCTGTCGGGACGGGCGTGGCCGTGGCGCGGATGCTCGGGCCGGCGCTGCTCACCACCCTGGTCCTGGCGTGGGGTGCGCCCGGGTGGCTGGCGCTGGGCGGGCTGTTCGCGGCGGCGGGCGTGGCGATGGGGCCCGCCGTGCGGTGGGCGGAGCGGGCGCGGCGGGGTGCGGGGGCCTCCCGTCCGGCCGTGAGGGGTGCGGCCCCGGCCGGGGACGGTCACCTGGCCGGGGCGGCGGGTGTCGGCGCGGGCTCGGGCTCGGGCTCAGGCGCGGGCCCCGGGGATCACATCAGCGGGTAGTCGGGGGCGCGTGAGCCCTCCTTGAGTTCGTCGTGCGCCTTGGTGAGGAGCTGCATGGCGAGGTCGTTCAGGGCGCGGGCCCCGGCGACCTCCTCGCCGACCCTGGGCTGGGGCGCGTCGGCGTGGTGGCGGGTGCTGAAGCCGTGCGAGCGCACCTCCGTGCCGTCCGAGAGCCGGACCATCGCGACCGCCTTCGTCCGGTCGCCCTCCTCCTGGAACTCCATCTCGATGTGCCATCCGACGAGTGTGTGCATGGCGGCCTCCTCGTGGGTTTCGCCCTACCAGGGTGCGCCGCCCCCTCCGGCATTTCCAGCGAGGACGTCGGCGGGCCCGGTCCGCGGCCGGGGTCCCGTCCGGGCCGCCGCCGCCCGCGCCGGGGACGGCCCCGGGCCTTTGTGGCGGATTCGAGGAGAAAGTTCAGAGACGAAGCCAAGGCCGGAGGGCGCCGTTTCCTCAGGATCGCAGGCGTGTGCTAACGTCTTGATCATTGTTGTGCATGCATCTGTTCACGGGGGTATCCGATGCAGCTCGTTCCAGAATTCGGCTCTGCCGCATCCTTCAGGCCGGCGGCCGTCCGCCGAGGCGGCTGACAAAAGCCTTCACCGTTCATCCATCAGGGCAGCGGGCCTGTTTCCCCGCCCTCCGCAACGGTTTCCTTCCTTGAATCCCGCGTTGAATCCCGCGGTGAATCCCGTGTCGATTCCCGGCGCTGACGCCGGCTGAATCGGCGCGCCTCGCCGCGCGTTGCCGCCCTGTGGTCCGTCATTCCCGGTTCTCCGACCCGAACCGGCGGGCTTCCCATTCCTGCCCGGAGTAATTCAGTCATGCCCGGAGTGATTCAGTGCCATCCTTCTCCATCCTCGTTCCCTTCGTACCGCGACGACCCGAACAGCTGGCCCCGTACGCGGCGCTGGTGCACTGGACCCGGGCCGCGCGGTTGTGGCAGGGGCAGTCGCTGACGGTCGAGGCGCACCAGGGCTTCGCCCATGCGGCGGGGAACGGCTTCGGCGTGCCGACGGGGCTGGGGGTCAGCCTCATGCCGTTGCGCCATCCCTACGAGGCGGCCCTGCAGGCCCGCTCGCTGGCGATCTCCACCGGGCACCCGGTGCTCGCGGGGTTCGGTCCCGGCCGGCCCGACCTGCAGCGCGCCATGCGCGGCGAGCCCTACGCCAGCCCGCTGACCGCGGCCGAGGAGTACCTCACCGTCGTCCGCGGACTGCTGCAGGGCCGTCAACTCGACTTCCGTGGCCGGTACTTCCACTGCGAAGGCGCCCTTCCGCCCTCCCCCGCGCCCCAGGTGCAGGTCGGGCTCGGGGTGCTGCGACCGGGCATGGCGCGTGTCGCGGGCCGGGTGGCCGATGCCGCCATCACCTGGCTGACGCCCGCGGCCTACCTGCGGGAGACGGTGATCCCCGCGCTGTGCGAGGGAGCCGAGGCGGCGGGCCGTCCCCAGCCGCGGGTGGTCGCGATGGTGCCGATGGCGCTGCCGCTGCCCGGCCAGGACGCCGCGGCCGTCGCGGTGGCCGGCAGCGGTGCGCACATGCAGGCGCCGCAGTACGCCGACATGCTGCGGCGCGCCGGGATCGACGTCGACGGCGGCGACCCGCTGGCGAACGCGCGGTCCCTGATCGAGGGCGGTGCCTTCCTGGCGGGCGAGGCCGACGAGCTCGTGGAACGGATCGGGGAGTTCTGGAATTCCGGCGTGGACGAAGTGGTCGTCAACATGACCGGTGTCGCGAATGTCGGCGGGCCGAAGGCGGCCATGCAGCAGATCAGGACGATCGTCACTGCCCTGAGTGACACGGAGGAAACACGATGAGCGGTGAGATGCGCGATCTGATGGCGTGGGCCACCGGCAGCCGGGGCCCGGGCCGGGTCATCGTCCTGGAGGACTCCCGGCATGTCGGGGAGGTTCAGGACATGCTCGGCGCGGAATCCGCGGACGGCCGCCGCCACCGGATATTCGCCCCGGGCGACCGGATGGACCTCGGCGAGAACGTGACCGGCTACGGCGGGTCCTTCCGCGAATGCGACGCCGAGGCGTCCCTGGGGGACGACTTCTATCTCCAGGTGCAGAATTACAGCATCAGCCAGTACGTTTCGGTGATCGGGCCCACGCTGGTCCGCGTCGCGGACGAAACGGATTTCGAGGTGTGGCTGGCGGACGCCGACACCGCGCGTGAGAAGGGTGAATTCGCCGAGTTCCTGGCGAATCCCGCGCTGCTGGTCGCGGACCTCCCGGGGCTGGGCGCGCCGCTGGACGGAGCTGGCCCGCGGAACCGGCTGTACGTCCGGGCCGACGGCGAGGTGACGGTCTCCCCGTACGGTTCGGCGCTTGGGCGGCTGGGCGACGGCCTGGAGGGCCTGGACACCGCCTGGCAGCGGGCGAACACCGGCGCGCACCCCTGTGCCGTCACCCTCGCCACCGCGGTCCCCGAGGCGCTGCGCGTCGCGGCGCTGCAGAGCCGGCCGTGGCTGGGCGCGTACCTCCTGGCCGTGGACGCGCTGCGGGAGATGCGGTCCCGCGGCATCCCGCGGGTGCGCGTCTCCGGCTTCGGCGGACGCCTGCGGCCGGAGAACGGCCTCGCCGAGCCGGTCGGGGCACCGGCCAGGCACCTGGTGCTGTGGACCGACGACGCCGCCTACCTCTACACCTCCGAGGGATCCCGACTGTTCGCGCTCAACCGCGCCGCGGGGGAACTGGCCGAGCTGCTCCTGTGCCAGGGGTCCGTCGAGGCGGCCGCCCGGTACGCCCGGCCGGAAGCCCTCCTGACGGTGCAGCGGTTCTTCGAGCGGGCGGGGGTCGCCCTGTGAGCACGGACCCGAGGGCCACCCTCCCCGGCCGGGCCGGCGCGCTGCTGGCCGAACTCGGCGACACGGCCGAGCTCCACGACCTGTACGACGAGGCGGGCGCGCCGGTCTACCACGCGATCGCCGGCACCTCGCCCCTCGAAGTGCGGGAGCTGGTCGCCGCGGCGCGCTCGACCACCGGCCCGGTCCTCGAACTGGCCGCCGGTTCCGGCCGGCTGACGATGCCCCTGCTCACCCTGGGGCGCGAGGTGACCGCCCTCGAACTGGCGCCGGCCATGATCCGGATCCTGGAGGAGCGCCTGCGGACCGTGCCCGCCACCCGCCGCAGCCGCTGCACCGTCGTCGCCGGCGACATGAGCGACTTCGACCTGGGCCGGGAGTTCGGGGCGATCGTGCTCGGCGCGACCTCCGTCTCGCTGCTGGACGCGGCCGGCCGGGCCGGCCTCTACCGGTGCGTCCGCCGCCACCTGGCGCCCGGGGGGAGGTTCCTGCTCACCGCGGTGGAGGTCGCCGACTTCGGCACCTCCACCAGCGAGCAGGTGATCGAGGTCGACGCTCCCGACGGCACGGGGTTCCGCATGTACGAGCACTGGACCGAGGGCGCCGACGTGCGCACGGTGACGGTCTTCCCGCACCCCCTGGAGTCCGCGGTGCCCCCGATCACGGTGTGCACCACCCGGATCGGCGTCCTCCCGGTGGCGCGGCTGGAGGCCGAGCTGACGGACGCCGGGCTGGTTTTGACGGACCGCCGGCCGCTCCCGCCGACCGACCACCAGCACCACGACGTGCTGCTCGTCGCGGAGGTCGCCGCGTGAACGCCCTGTGGCCCTCGCTGCTCGCCCCGAGCCGGCACGGCCGTGACGACCTGTGCGCGGTCTCGGCCCAGGGGGTGCGGGTACGCCTCGCGGACGGCCGCGAACTGCTCTGCGGCTCCAGTGGCCTGTGGAACACCGCACTCGGCTACGGCAACGAGCACATCGCCGACGCCATCGCCCGGGCGGTCCGCGACGCCTCGTACCTGAGCGTGTTCCGCTACGAGAACGGCTACGCCCGCCGGGCCGCCGAGGCCCTGGTCGAGCTGTCCGGCGGCGACCACTTCAGCCGGGTGCTGTTCTCCACCTCCGGCGGTGCGGCCAACGACCTGGCGATGAAGCTCGCCCGCCAGCTGCACGCCCTGCGCGGCGAGCCGCGGCGCACCCTGGTCGTCGGCCTCCGGACCGGCTACCACGGCCTCACCTTCGGCGGCTTCGCGCTCTCCGGTGACGACATGGGGCAGCGGATGTACGGGGTGGACCAGCGACTGGTCCGCCACATCGGCCCCAACGCGGTGGACGAGCTGCACGCGCTGTTCGCCCGTCAGGGCGGGCAGATCGCCGCCGTGGTCGTCGAACCGGTGCTGGGCAACGGCGCGGTGCCGCTCGACGAGGGGTTCCTCGCGGAGCTGCTGCGGCTGCGCGAGGAGCACGGCTTCCTGCTGGTCGCCGACGAGGTCGCCACCGGCTTCGCCCGGACCGGCCCCTACTTCGCCTCCAGCCGGTGGCCCCGGCAGCCGGATCTCCTGATCCTCTCCAAGGGGCTGACCAACGGCACCTGTGCCGCCGCCGCGGTCCTGGTCGCCCGCGGGGTCGACGCGGTCTTCACCGACGCCGACGCGGTGTTCGTCCACGCCGAGACCCAGGCCGGCACGCCGATGACCTGCGCGGCGATCCTGGCCACGCTGGAGGAGATGCGGCGGCTGGACGCGGAGGCCCTCAGCCGCCGCCTGTCCGCCCGGCTGGACACCGCTCTGGCGTCCCTCGGCGACCGGCTGCCCCGGCTGACCGTGACCGGGGGCGTCGGCTGCTTCCGCTACCTCGGCTTCACCGCCCCGGACGGCGGGCCGCTGACCGCGGAGGACGTCACCGGCCTGGTGGCGGCCGTCCGGGAGGCCGGTGCGATCGTCCATCCCGGCCCGCAGGGCGTCCAGCTCATCCCCGCGCTCACCTACACCGACGAGGACCTGGACGAGCTGCTGGACTGCGTCGTCCGCGGCGCCGAGGCGTTCTTCGCCACCCTCGCCGCACCGGCGGGAGGGGGCCGGTGACCGGCGGATGGCAGCAGCCCACCCGCGTGCTGTACGGCGCGGCGGAGTTCACCGACTGGGCGGCCCGGCGGGCGTCCGGGACCGGCACGGTCCTGCTGGTGGACGCCCGGCTCACCGGGAGCGCGATCACCGCGCTGGTCTCCCGGGCCCTGCCGGTCCTCGAGGTCGTCCCGCTGGACGGGCCGGGCGGTCTGGAGTCCGTGGTCGAGCTCGCCGACCGCCTGCGGCACGGCCCCGGCCGGCTGGTCGCCGCCGTCGGCGGGGGGAGCCTGCTGGACCAGGCGAAGCTGGCGACCACCCTGGCGGGCGACCCCGGGGCGCTCCCCCGGCTGACCGCTCCGCAGCGCAGTGGGCTGGTCCTGCTGCCCGGGGAGGGGGCCCGGCGGCTGCCGCTGCTCGCCGTTCCCACCACGCTCGGCACCGGCGCGGAGGTCAGTCGCGTCGCCTGTCTGCACACGGAGCGGGGCAAGCGGCTGGTGGCGGGCCGTTCGCTGGCCCCGGAGCTCGCCGTCCTCGATCCGCTGGCCACGGCCGGACTGCCCGCCGAACTCGTCGTCGAGGGCGTCCTGGAGGCGCTGTTCCGGGTGGCCGGGGTCTACGCGGGCGACGCACGGGACCGTCCGGGTGAGGACGCCCTCGCCCTGACGGTCGCCGACCAGCTCCTCGTCCTGGGCTACCGGGCGGTCGGCGACGGCCCGGACGAGCAGGTCCGCGGCGCGGTCGCCCGGCTCAGTGCGCTGACCCACAGCGACTGGCTGCAGCAGGACCGCGATCCCTTCGCCCTGCGGGGCTGGTACCTCGCCAACGAGCTGTCCACCGCCCTCGGCGTCCGCAAGATGACGGCCGTCGCGGCCCTGCTCCCGGCGCTGTTCCGGCGGACGGCCGCGGGCGACCGGCGACTGGGCTCGGCCGAACGGCTCGAACGGCTGTGGCAGGGGCTGCGGTCCGCCGCGCCGCGGCCGCTGCCCGCCGATCCGTCGGCCGGCATCGCCGCTCTGCTGGAGCACTGGGGCGTCGGGCACCGGCTGACCGCGGACCCCGCCGACCTGGACGCGATCGCGCAGCGCACGGTCCGCACCTGGGGAGCGGGCCTGCCCGCCCTGGGCGGCCTGACGCTCGACGACGTCAGGGCCGTACTCGGCGAGGCCGTGCGCCCGCCCGGGCCCGGAGCACCCTGAGCGCGCTCCCCGAAGACTTCCGGTCCACCACCGCGTGCGGAACGTGGACCGGACGACCCCGACCGTCCCGACCTTCGGAGAGGAGGTGAACACCGTGCAGGAGAACGTGAACAGCTCGCTGGAGCTGGAGCTGGGCATGCAGGACCTGGAGCTCGACATGCAGGAGCTCGAGGGCATGGACGCCCCGTACATCAACTGGAGCAACGCCGTCTGGAGCGTCGCCACCGTCAGCATCGGCAGCATCATCGTCGCCACCTGAGCGACCCGAGCAGCCGAACTGACCGTCCCGATCGTCACGAAGGAGGAGAACACCGTGCAGGAGAACGTCAACAGCTCGCTGGAGCTGGAGCTGGGCATGCAGGACCTGGAGCTCGACATGCAGGAGCTCGAGGGCATGGACGCCCCGTACATCAACTGGAGCAACGCCGTCTGGAGCGTCGCCACCGTCAGCATCGGCAGCATCATCGTCGCCACCTGAGCGACCCGAGCAGCACCTGACGGTATGACACCCGGCGGTGCCGGGACGCGGCGGAACCCTCCCCGCGTCCCGGCACCCGCTCCCGCTCCCGTCCCCGGCCCGGCCGGGGACGGGGGCGACCCGAGGGAGAGACCTTGACCAGCGATACGGCCCTCGCCCCGCAGGAGGCCGACGGACCGGGCGGCGAGCACATCCGCCGCCCCCGGCTTGCCGACCGCGTGTCCGTCCATCCGCCGATCGGCCGGGACGCGCCGTGGATCATCGAACGCGGCGGGAGCTACCTGCGGGTGGGCGCGGACCTGGCGCGGCTGGCCCAGGCCGCCGACGGCACCCGCGGACACGAGGAACTGGCCGCCGTCCTGGGCCCCCGCTGGACCCCCGCCCTGGTGGACACGGCGGTGCGCCGACTGGTCACGGCCAAGGTGTTCCACGGCGGCGCCACGGACCGCGACGCACCCCGGCGGGTTCCCCGGGTGAAGATCGTGCCGCCGCTGACCGTGCAGCTGACCGTCGTCCACCCGCAGCGGCTGCTGTCCGGCGTCCTTCCGGCCATGGCCCTGCTGGGGCTGAAGCGGTGGGGCGTCATCGGCGCGCTCCTCGCCGCCGGCGGCCTGGCGGCGCTGGCGGGGCTCGCCCCCGAACTGTCCGGGGTCCTCGGACGCCCCCTGCCGCCGAGCGTGTACGCCGGCGTCTTCGTCGCCATGCTCCTCGCCAGCGCCCTGCACGAGCTGAGCCACGCGGCGGTCCTCGCCTACTACGGCGGACGGCCGAGCCGCATGGGCGTGATGCTCTTCTACCTGTCGCCCGCCTTCTTCTGCGACGTCTCCGACGGCTGGCGGCTGCCCGGCAACGAGCAGCGCGTCCGGGTCGCCCTGGCCGGTATCGCCACCCAGTGGGTCGTCGCCGGCTCCGCGGCGCTGGCCGCGCTCGTCCCGCCGCCGGGCCGGTGGCAGGACGGGCTGCTGCTGTTCGCCGCGACCTGCTACCTCGGCGGGGCGATCAACCTGCTGCCGGCGGTCCGGCTGGACGGCTACCTGGCGCTGATGAGCCACCTGGACATCCCGCACCTGCGCGACCGGGCGATGACCGACGCCCGCCACCGGATCGCCCGGCTGCTCTACGGCGGCCGCTACCGGCCGGAGCTGCCGCGGCTGCGGTGGGCCGTCCCGTTCGGCCTCGCCTGCATGGCCGCCCCCGTGTTCATCGTGATCCCGACGCTGGGCACCTTCGCCTCGCTGCTCCAGCGGACGGGCATCACCGGAGCGGTCCTGATGCTGTGTGCGTCGGGCTACCTGACCTGGCTGCTGGTGCGCGGCGCGGTGCGCACGGCCGGTGCGGCCCGCGCGGCCGGCGCCGCCCGGTGGCGGATCGCCCTGTCGGCCACCGCGCTCACCGCCGCCGTGGTCTGCGCCCTGCTGTTCGTCCGCGTGCCCTGGACCGTGGCCGGCGGGTACACCGTCCGGGACGACGGGCGGGTGGAACTGCTCCTGCCGCCCGAGGCCGACCGTTCCGCCCTCCACGCGGGAACGGCCGTCCACCTCTACCGCGCCGGACTGACCGGACACACCCCGACCGGCGAGGCCGTGCTCGGGTCCGAGCGGAGCACGGCCACCACCGCACCGCTCTCGGCCTTCGTCCCCGTGTCCGGCACCCGCCTGACGCTGCCCGCCGCCGCCTACCCGCTCACCACCGCCGAGCCCCCGGCGGAGCGGACCGGCAGCGCCCGACTCACGCTGGGGGAACGCCCGTTGGCCCGCTGGCTGTACGACACCTACCTGGCGCCCTGCTGGCGCTGAGCCGCTCCGCCACCCGACCCGACCCTGGAAGCGCACGGTGTACCTCCACTACCTCCAGCACTGCCAACCGGACAGCCCGTACTTCGACCTCCCGTCCCAGGACCGCGCGGCGGGCGACTACCCCGCCGCCCGCGATCGGCTGCCCGACGGCTGGAGCCGTGACCTCAACCCCCACTGGTCCTTCCACGCCCCCCACGGCTGCCGGCTCCCGTCCCAGGGGTGGAAGATCCACGTCTCGACGGTGCCGGACCGGGCCGAGGCGGTGCTGGCGGTCGTCCGCGCCTTCTGCGAGGCCGGGCGGATCCCCTTCAAGTTCATCCGCAACCCGCACGTCCTCACGGACCGCAACAGCAAGTACGGGGACCGCGGCAGCAGCGGCAAGTTCATCACCGTCTACCCGCTCGACGAGGAGCAGTTCGCGACCGTCCTCACCGAACTCGGCGAGCTGCTCGACGGCGAGCCCGGGCCCTACATCCTCAGCGACCTGCGCTGGCGCGAGGGCCCGCTGTACGTGCGCTACGGCGGCTTCGTCCTGCGGACCGTCACCGACGCCCGCGGCCGGCAGGTCCCCTGCATCGAGGACCAGGACGGCCGGCTGGTGCCCGACCGGCGCGGCCCCGGCTTCCACCCGCCCGCCTGGGTGACCCTGCCGGAGTGCCTCGCCGAGGCCGTGGCCGCCCGCAGCGCCGGCACCACCCGCGGCCTGCCCTTCGCGGTGCGCAAGGCCCTGCACTTCTCCAACGGCGGCGGGGTTTACGAGGCGACGGAACTGGCGACCGGCCGCACCGTCCTCGTCAAGGAGGCCCGGCCGCTGGCCGGCCTGGACGGCCGGGGGACGGACGCGGTCGCCCGGCTGGAGCAGGAGTGCTGGGCCCTGCGGACACTGGCCGGGATCCCGGCCGTGCCGGAGCTCATCGACTACCGCAAGGGCCACGAGCACTACTACCTCACCCGTGAACTCGTCGACGGGACCGCGCTGACCCACGGCGGCGGCACGGCCAACCCCTGGGCGGAGGGCACCCTCGACGACGCCGGCGCCCGCCGGTACACCGCCTGGGCGCTCGACATCCTGGAGCAGACCGAGCGGACGCTGGACGCCATGCACGACCGCGGCGTCGTCTTCGGTGACCTGCACCCCGGGAACGTCCTCGTCCGGCCCGACGGGACCGTCGCGTTCATCGACCTGGAGACCGCCACGCCGATCGATGCCGCGGCACCCCAGGTCATCGGCGTCCCCGGGTTCCGAGCCCCGGCCCACTACCGCGGTACGGCGCTGGACCGCCACGCCCTGGGCTGCCTGCGGATGGCCCTCTTCGCCCCGATGACCGTCCTGCTCGACCACGCGCCGGAGAAGCTGGACCGGCTCCTCGCCCTCATCACGGCCCGCTTCCCGGTCCCCGCCGACTTCGAGCGGCAGGTGCGCCGTGACCTCGCCGGCGGGCCGGACGGACCGGACGCCGGACCGGGTGCCGGACCAGGTGCCGAACCCGGTGTGACCGGGACCCGGCCCCGGACCCGGCCGGCACCCGAGGAGCCGGCGCAGCCCTCGGCGGCGACCTGGCCCGCACTCCGGGACGCCGTCGCCGGCGGCATCCTCGGCAGTGCGACCCCCGAGCGCACCGACCGCCTCTTCCCCGGGGACGTCGAGCAGTTCACCGTCCCGGGCGGCGGGGCGGCCTTCGCCCACGGCGCGGCCGGGGTGCTGTGGGCCCTGGCCGAGACCGGGGTCGACGTCCCCGACGCCCACGTCCGCTGGCTGGAGGGCGCCGCGCACGCCCCGGCCGAACCGCGCCTCGGCTTCTACGACGGGCTCACGGGCATCGCCTTCGCCCTGCACCGGCTCGGCCGCACCGACCGGGCCCGCGACCTCCTCGAACGCGTGCTCACCTCCGGGCTGGACCACCTCGACCACAGCCTGTCCGCCGGACGCGCCGGCGTCGGCCTGGCCCTGCTGCACTTCGCCCGGTGCACCGGCGAACAGGAGCTGCTCGTCCGCGCCCGGGACCTCGGTGACCGGCTGGCCGGCGGCGTCACCGGGGCCTCCCGGCCCGGACTGCTGCACGGGCGTTCCGGCGTGGCGCTCTTCCTGCTGCGGCTCGCCGAGGAGACCGGTGACGACTCCCTGCTGACGGCCGCCGCCGAGGCGCTCCACCAGGACTTCGCCGACCTCGGCCTCACCGGACCCGAACCCGAAACCGGAATCGAGTCCGGATCCGCGGCACGGCGGGTGCCGTATCTGGGCGCCGGCGGTGCCGGAGCGGCCCTGGTCGCCGACCGGCTGCTGCCGCGGCTGCCCGACCCCGACCCCCGGCTCACCCGCGCCCTGGACCGCAGCCGCACCGCCCTGACCACGGAGTTCCATCCCCGGGTCGGCCTGTTCACCGGTCGTGCCGGCATCGTCCTGGCGCTACAGCGGCTGCAGCGCGGCACCCCGGAGGACACCGAGGCCCTGCGCCGCCACCTCGCGGCCTTCGACTGGCACGCCGTCCACACCGGGCAACACACCGAGTTCCTGGGTGAGCTCGCCCTGCGCCGCTCCAACGACCTCGGCACCGGATCCGCCGGGGTGCTCCTCGCCCTCGGCGCCGCGCTGGGCAGCGGCGGCACCACCCTGCCGTTCCTGGAGAGCCCCCGGTGAACCGCGTCCCCGCGCCACCGGCCCACCGGGTACGGTCCACCGGCCCCGGGGAGGGTCGACCTGCGGGCGCTCTGCCACGGCCGCCTGGTCAGCCCCTGCTGGGCGGGGCCGCCCGGCCGGGGCGGCCCCGGTGCGGTCAGGCCCGGGCCGGGACGGTGACCAGGAGCTGGGTGTCGTCCAGGGTGCGGATCTCGAAGTGGTCGATGTCGCCGGGCATCAGGCCCGCGCCGCCGGTGGTGCGCAGCGCGGCGTCGGCGCCGTACCCGGTCGGCGGGACGGACCAGGTGGTGACGGTCTGGCGCTCGCCCCGGGTGGAGACGGCGACCAGGTCGCAGCTCTTCGGCCCCGGGACGTTGGAGAGCGCCAGGCTGATCTCGCTCCCCCACTTGCGCGGGCTCACCCCGACCGTGGCCGAGACCCCGGTCGCCGGGTCGGTCGCGCTGAACTGCTGGACGGCGACGGCCGGTTGCCGTGCCGCGGTGTCGGTCAGCGCCCAGGTGGCCGCCGGCCCGCCGACCACCAGCACGGCCGCGACCGCGACCAGCGCCAGCCGCCGCACCCGGGACCGGCGCCGGGTGGCGGACACCTCGCCGACCAGCCGGTCGAGCAGCTGCCCGCTCGGCTGCTCGGCGGGCCCGCCTACCTCGGCGAGTTCGGCCAACAGGGGTTCCAGGGAGCCGAGTTCGGCGACATCCGCGGCGCAGCGCGGGCATCCGGCGAGGTGCGCCTCGAAGCGGTCGCGGTCCGCCGGATCGAGGACGCCGAGGACGTACGCGCCGACGTCGACGTGGTCGCCGTCGTGATGCGGCGTCATGATGTCACTCCTCGTTCCTCCAGGGCGATCTTCAGCGCCCGCAGGGCGTAGAAGATCCTGGACCGCACCGTGCCGGCGGGAATGCCGAGTTCGGCCGCGGCCTCGTTGACCGTACGGCCTTTCAGGTAAGTGGCGACGATGACCTCGCGATGGGCTTCGGTCAGGTCGTCGAGTGCGTCGGAGATCGTCATCAACCGCAGCGCCTTTTCGAGTTCGTCCTCGGCCGGCAGCAGCTCCAGCGGCCCGGAGTCGACCTCGCGCGGGCGGGCGAGGCTGCTGCGGTGGCCGTCGATCACGATCCGCCGGGCCACCGTCACCAGCCAGGGACGCAGGTTGGACCCGTCGCCCTCCAGCCGGTCGATGTTGCGCCAGGCGCGGACCAGCGTCTCCTGGACCACGTCCTCCGCCCGCTGGCGGTCGCCCGCCACCAGCCGCAGGACGAAGCCGAACAACGGCCCCGCGTGGTCCCGGTAGAGCGCGCGCATCAGCTCCTCGTCCGGTCCGGGGCCGGAGGTCGGCCCGGACGGCGGACGGTTGCCGCCGAACCGTCCGGATGCGCGGGGATGCTCGGTCACTGCGCCATCCTTGCGCACCCGGTGCCTCCTGGTCGAGACGGGCCGTCCGGCGCGGGCGGTCCCGTCGGTCACTGCGTGGTCGTTCGTGCCGCCTCAAGTTCCGGGCGGCTCCTGTCGATACCTGGTGTGGGTGCGGCGCGGGCGCCCGCGCCGCACCCGCCCCGGTCAGTAGCCGTAGCCGCCCGCCGGGCTGGTGGCCGGGGCCGCCGGGCTGGCCGGGGCGGAGGCGCCGGCCTTGCCGCCGGTCGGAGTGATCACGAACCAGGTGCCGTTGACGCCCTGGCCCTTGGTGTCGCCCGGCTTGGTGTCGGGCGCGTAGCGGTACACCGGCCAGCCGTTCAGGGTGACCTGCTTGGAGCCGTCGGCCCGGGTGACGGTGGAGACCAGGGCCTTGTCGATGCCCTTGAGCTCGGGTGCCGAGTCGCCCGCCATCACGGGCGGCCAGGTGGTGGCGCAGGCGCCGTTGCAGTTGGAGACCGGCGGCTTCGCGGTGTCCTTGTCGAAGCGGTAGAGGGTCCGGCCCTCGTTGTCGGTGACGATCGCGCCGAGGCCGGCGGCCGTGGCGGTCGCCAGGCCGGCCTGGCCGGACTGCCCGCCGGGCTGGGCACCGGCCTGGGTGGGCTGCGACTGGGCGGGCTGCGACTGGCTGGCGGCGCCGGTGCTCCCGGAGGTCCCCGAGGACGAGGAGTAGTCGGACTCGCAGGCCGTGACCAGGGCGACGGCGGTCAGCGCGGACGCGGCCAGCAGGACGGTACGGCGGATGCGGGGCGCGGACTGGGTGAACTTGGGCATGACGGATCCCCCACGAGGCATGGTCGGTTGATTCTCCGGGTGGTCGCGGTCTGGCCCGCCCACCCGCGGGGGCCCCCTCGGCACCCGCACATCCAGGGATACGGAGCGCGGGGACGGGGTGTTCAACGTGGCGGGAAGTTTTTTTCGGCGCGGTGCGACGGGAGTGGCCGGCGGTGGCTGCGGGGCCGGTCAGGGCGGGTGGGGACGGGCGGGAGGGAGGACGGAATAGCGCGGGGGCGGTGCCGGTTGACGGGTGCGAACGGCTCAGGCGCGATGGCCTCGTGGGAGGCCGAAGGGCAGGTGGAAGCTGATGGGCACGGTCGAGTTGACCGCGGACAACTTCGAGGAAGTCGTCCAGGGGGTGGAGAACAAGGAGTTCGTCCTCATCGACTTCTGGGCCGGCTGGTGCGGGCCGTGCCGGCAGTTCGCGCCGGTGTACGAGCGGGCGGCCGAGAAGCACGCGGACATCACCTTCGCGAAGGTGGACACCGAGGCGCAGCCCGAGCTGTCGGCGGCGTTCGACATCCGGTCGATCCCGACGCTGGCGATCATCCGGGAGGGGGTGCTGGTGTTCGCGCAGGCGGGGGCGCTGCCGGAGCCTGCCCTGGAGGACCTGATCCGCCAGGCACGGGGGCTGGACATGGCGGAGGTGCACGCCGGGGTGGCGGCGCAGCGGGAAGAGGCGGAGAAGACCCGGGCGGCGGCGGGGGAGGCCGAGGCCGGCTGAGCGGCGCTCCGCGGGGGCGGAGGCCGGGGGTAGCGGGGTGAGACGGAGGGCGGTCCCGGACGGGCCGCCCTCCGGGCTCGGGGCGGCTCCGTCAGGCGGCCGGTCGCAGGCCGTTGAGGAGGAGGCGGAGGGCGAGCTCGAAGCCGCGGTCGTCGAGGTCGGGGCCGCGGGTGGTGGAGGCTTCGAGGGCGGTGGCGAGGGCGGGGTACTGCGGGCGGTAGTGGGCGGCGTCGCGGGTGAAGCCGGCGGAGAAGGTCTCCAGGGCCGAGCCGAGGACGAGGTAGTCGAGGGCGGCGGCGGCCTCGGCGGCGTCGGCGGGGGTGAGGCCGGCGCGGGTGAGGGCGGCGAGCAGGGTGTCGTAGGTGAGCAGCTGGCGGCCGGCCTCGACGCGGCGGCGGGCGAGCAGCGCGATGGTGTTGGGGTGCCGCAGGAAGACGGCGCGGTAGCCGCGGGCGTACGCGGTGAGGCCGGTGCGCCAGTCCTCGTGGTCGAGGGGGGTGAGGTCGATCTCCTCGTTGACGAGTTCGGCGAGGGCGTCGAGGAGTTCGTCCTTGCCGGCGACGTGGTTGTAGAGGGAGGCGGCCTTCACGCCGAGGCGGTCGGCGAGGGCGCGCATGGTGAGGCCGCCGGGCCCGTCCTCGTCCACCGTCTGCAGGGCCGCGCGGGCGATGATCTCCCTGCTCAGCAGTGGTCTGCTCGGTCGCCCCACGTCGTTCCGCCCCTTCGCCCGTCCGGTCGCCGACCCGTCACGTTACAGCCTGGTGTCGGTGTCTTCCGTTACCGGTCGGCAGCCGTTACGGTCCACGACTAACAAAGTTAGTTTTAGCCGAGGACGAGGTGGCAGCGATGACCGACGACCTTCCTGGACCGCACTCCCCCGCCGACAGCGAGCGATTGGCCGCCCTCGGCTACCGGCAGGAGCTGCGCCGGAGTCTCGGGGTGCTGGGCAACATCTCGATGGGCTTCGCCGTGGTCTCGCCGGTGGTCGGCCTGTACGCCGTCGCCCAGGTGGGCCTGTCGGTGGACGGCGGCGCCTGGGTGTGGGCGCTGCCGGTCTGCCTGCTCGGCCAGCTGCTGGTGGTGTGCGTGTACTCGGAGCTGGCCTCGCAGTGGCCGCTGGCGGGCGGGGCGTACCAGTGGAGCCGGCGGCTGGCCGGGCCGTCGTTCGCGTGGATGACGGGCTGGATGTGGCAGTTCGCGGTGATGTTCGCCAACACCACGGTGGCGTACCTGGCGGCGCCGTGGTTCTTCGCCCTGTTCGGGGCCGTCCCCACCCCGCCGCAGCTGGTGCTGACGGCGGCTGGGTTCACCCTGGTCTGCGCGCTGGTGAACGCGTACGGGATCACCCTGCTGCGGCTGTTCGTGTCGCTGGGCATCGCGGCGGAGGCGATCGCCTCGGTGGTGGTGGGACTGGCGCTGCTGCTGTTCTTCCGCGAGCACGGCCTCGCGCTGCTGACCGACGACCTGGGCGCGCCGGCCGTGACCGGGAGCACCGGTGTGGCGGCCTTCCTCGCGGTGGTGGCGGTCGGCGGCTGGGCGTTCATCGGCTTCGACGCCTGCGTCTCCACCGCCGAGGAGACCAAGGACGCCGCCCGGCAGGTGCCGCGGGCCATGCGCTGGGCGCTGCTGAGCGTCGGCCTGGTGGTCGTCCTCAACGCGGTGGCCGTGGTGCTCGCCCACCCCGACCCGGCCGCGGTGGTGGCCGGCGCGGACCTGGACCCGGTGACCACGGCGGTCACCACCGGTTTCGGCGACTGGTCGGCCAAGCCGTTCGTGGTGGTGGTGCTGGTGAGCTTCACCGCCTGCCTGATGGCCTCGCAGGGCGGCGCCGCCCGCGGCCTGTACTCGCTGGCGCGGGACGGCGTGTTCCCGTTCGCCGGGCAGGTCCGCCGGGTCAACCGGCACCGGGCGCCGATCGGCGGCCTGGTCGCCGCCACCCTGATCAGCAGCGCGGCGCTGCCGCTGGGTCTGGAGTCCACGGCGATCGGCAGCCTGATCACCTTCGGCAGCGCGGCCACCTTCCTGCCGTTCTTCCTGCTCACCGTGGCCGCCCTGGTCGCCCGGCTGCGTGGGACGTGGCGGCCGGCCGGCGCGGTCTCCTTCGGGCGCTGGGGCACCCCGCTCAACCTGCTCGCGGCGGTGTGGACGGGCCTGGAGGTGGTCAACATCTGCTGGCCGCGCGCGGTGCTGGCCCCGCCCGGGGCGCCCTGGTACCAGGTCTGGGCCGCGCTGCTCGGCACCGGCGCGGTCACCCTCGCCGGCCTCGGGTACCTGCTGGTGCGCCGTCCGCAGCGGCTGATGGCCGACCTCGGCGGCGGCGTCCACGACAGCGGCCTCGACGGCCACGGCTCTGCCGGCCGGGCCGAGGCGGCCCCCGCCGTGCGGTGACCCCGCCGCCGGGCGCGGCGGGCGGTTGTCCGCCGTACCCGGCGCGGTGACGTGCGGCGCCGGGCGGCCCGGAGCAGACTGGCGCGCGCGGGGGGCCGCTCGATGCTGACCAGGTGGGATGCCATGACCGAGGTACTGCTTGCCGTCGGGACCCAGAAGGGCCTGTTCCTGGGCCGCAGCCCGGACCGGACGGCGTGGAGCTTCACCGGACCGCACTTCGCCATGAACGCGGTGTACTCGGTCTCGATCGACCGCCGGGCCGGCCGCACCCGGCTGCTGGTCGGGGCCGACAGCAGCCACTGGGGCCCGTCGGTCTGGTGGTCCGACGACCTGGGCGCCACCTGGCACGAGCCCTCCGCACCGGCGGTGAAGTTCCCCGAGCGCACCGGCGCCTCGCTGGAGCGGGTCTGGCAGCTGCACCCGGCGGGCGACGAGGCCCCCGGCGTGGTGTACGCGGGCACCCAGCCGGCCGCGCTGTTCCGGTCCGAGGACGGCGGCGAGAGCTTCCGGCTGGTCGAGGCGCTCTGGGACCACCCGCAGCGGCCCGAGTGGAACGCCGGCTTCGGCGGCCAGGGCCTGCACACCATCCTCACCGACCCGGGCGACCCGTCCTCGGTCACCGTCGCCGTCTCCACCGGCGGCGTCTACCGCACCGCGGACGGCGGGGAGAGCTGGCAGCCGTCCAACGCCGGCATCCGCGCCGAGTTCCTGCCCGACCCGGACCCGGAGTTCGGCCAGTGCGTGCACAAGGTGGCCGCCGACCCCACCGACCGCAACCGCCTCTACCTGCAGAACCACGGCGGGGTCTACCGCAGCGACGACGGCGGCGGCCACTGGACGCCCATCGACGACGACCTCCCCGCCACCTTCGGGTTCGGCCTGGCCACCCACCCCCGGCGGCCCGCCACCGCCTACCTGTTCCCGCTGGACGCCGACTACGCCCGGCTGCCGGTCGGCCACCGCTGCCGGGTCTTCCGCACCGAGGACGCCGGCGACACCTGGCAGCCGCTCTCCGAGGGCCTGCCGCAGGAGGACCACTACGGCGTCGTCCTGCGCGACGCCCTGTGCACCGACGACGCCGAGCCGGCCGGCGTGTACTTCGGCAACCGCAACGGCGAGGTGTACGGCTCGGCGGACGACGGCGACAGTTGGTCGCTGCTCACCTCGCACCTGCCGGACGTGCTGTGCGTCCGCGCGGCGGTGGTGGCGGTCTGACCGGTCGGGGCTGCGAGGGGCGCGGGGCGCGCGTGGGTCAGCGGTCGGAGCCCCGGAGGCGGTCGCTGACCGTGGCGAGGCTCTCGGCGAGACCGGCGAGCTGGGCCGGGGTGAGGACGTCGATCAGCGCTTCACGGACGGCCGCGACATGGCCTGGGGCCGCGGCCCGCAATGCCTGCCAGCCCTTCTCGGTGATCTCGGCGAACACCCCGCGGACGTCGCTCGGACAGGAGCGGCGGGAGACCAGTCCGGCCTTCTCCAGCTGGGTGACCTGGTAGGTCAGGCCGCTCTTGGAGGTGATCAGGCGGTCCGCGAGGTCGGTCATCCGCATCGCGCCGTCGGACGAGGCGGAGAGCTGGACGAGGATCTCGTACTGGGTGTGGGAGAGGCCGGCGTCGTCCTTGAGCTGGCGCTCCAGGTGCCGCGCGACCAGGTTGCTCGCCGCGACGAAGCCCCGCCAGGCGGCCATCTCGTTCTCGTCCAGCCAACGCGGTTCGTCCATGGGTGCATCGTACTCCCGTTGTTCAAATTCGAACTCGGGTGTACCGTCGAAGACGTACGGTTCAAATTTGAACCAGATGCTGGGAGGCACGCCCGCCGCCCTGGAGCCCGGAGGACCCGATGAGCACCGCCGCCCCGGAGCGCATGCCCGCGCTCTACCTCTCGCACGGCGCCCCGCCGCTCGCCGACGACCCCGTCTGGCCCGGCCAGCTCGCCGCCTGGTCGGCCGACCTGCCGCGGCCCAAGGCCGTGCTGATGGTCTCCGCCCACTGGGAGGAGGCCCCGCTCGCCGTCGGCGCCACCACCACCGCGCCGCTGGTCTACGACTTCTGGGGATTCCCCGAGCACTACTACCGCGTGCGGTACGCCGCCCCCGGCGCGCCCGCGCTGGCCGAGAGCGTCCGCAAGCTGCTGCGCACCGCCGGCACCCCCGTCCAGGACATCCCCGACCGCGGGCTCGACCACGGCGCGTACGTGCCGCTGGTGGAGATGTTCCCGGACGCGGACATCCCGGTGCTGCAGATCTCGCTGCCGACCCTGGACCCGCAGCGGCTGCTGGAGATCGGCCGGAGGCTGGCACCGCTGCGCGACGAGGGCGTGCTGATCGTCGGCAGCGGGTTCTTCACCCACAACCTGCGGGCCCTCAGCTCCGACGGGCGGGTCAGCTCGGTGATGGCCGAGTTCGACGACTGGGGCCGCCGCGCCCTGGAGGCCCGCGACCTGGACGCCCTGCTCGACTTCGAGCACAAGGCACCGGCCGGGCGGCTGGCCCACCCGCGGACCGAGCACTTCGCGCCGCTGTTCGTGACCCTCGGGGCCGGTGAGGCCGACCTGGGCGCGCAGCGGAGTGTGATCGACGGGTTCTGGATGGGGCTGGCGAAGCGGTCGATCCAGCTGGGGTGAGGGGTGGCCGTCGCGGTCAGTGGCCGCAGGTGAAGCGTTCGCCGATGTGTCGGGGGTTCTCGATCTCGTCGAGCAGGGCGACCGCGTAGTCGGCGATGGAGATCCGGTCGGGGTCCGCGGGTGCGGACTCGGGGGCCGGGGTGGTGTCCGAGTCGGTGCGGTAGTGGCCGGTGCGCTCGCCGGGCTGGAGGGCGGCGGCCGGGCTGAGCACCGTCCAGCTGAGGTCGCAGACGGTGGCGTAGTAGGCGAGCGCGGCGCGGTGGGCGCTCCCGACGCGGGCACCCGGTTCGGCGGCTGGGACGCCGGTGCCGCCGCTGCCGCTGCCGCCGACCACGATCAACCGCGGTGCCTCGGCGCCGAGTTCGCGCAGACCGGCGACCAGGGCGTGGGCGGCCGGCTCGATCAGACGGCCCCGGCCCGGACCGTCCCCGCCGCCCACGGCACTGACCAGGACGTCCTGGCCGGCCGCCACCCGGGCGACGTCCTCCGGGTCCAGCACGTCACCCGGGACGACGGCGATGGCCAGGCCCTGGTAGCGGTCGGGATCGCGGACCACCGCGAGGACCTCGTGACCGCGGGAGAGCGCCTCGGTGACGATGCAGCGGCCGATGTTGCCGTTGGCGCCGATGACGGCGATCCGGGCCATGGGGTGCCTGCCTCTCCGGGGGCGGTGGGTCGTCGCTTCCAGCAGTACCACCGCGGGGGCGGGACACCGACGCGACGCGGCGCAGTCCGAAGGACGGGCCGGGGGCAGAGGGGCAACCACTCAGGGGCGCGTGGGGTGACCGGTTGCGTCATGGATTCCCTGGGGCGGCCGGTTGACCTTGTCGTTGGGGGGAGGGTTGGAGGGTGGGGGCATGGAGACGGAGACGTTCGTGGGCAGGGTCGTCGTGGTGACGGGGGCCGGTACGGGGATCGGGCGGGCGGTTGCGCGGGAGTTCGCGGAGCTGGGGGCCCGGGTGGTGGCGGTCGGGCGGCGGGTGGGGCCGCTGGAGGAGACGGCGGATGGGTGGCCGGGGGTGGAGCCGCTGGTGGCGGACGTCACGGTCGACCCGGAGGGGATCGTCGAGCGGGCGATGGAGCGGCACGGTCGGCTGGACGTCCTGGTCAACAATGCGGCGATCGTGGTGAGCGGAGCCCTCGGCGCGATCACACCGGAGGCCATCGCCGCGCAGTCGGCCACCAACCTGGTGGCGCCGGTGCTGCTGACGCAGGCGGCGCTGCCCGCGCTGCGGGCGAGCCGCGGGGTGGTGGTGAACGTGAGCACCTCGGTCGGGCAGCGCGGCTGGTCGGGCAACTCGGTGTACGCGGCGACCAAGAGCGCCCTCGAACTCCTCACCCGCAGCTGGGCGGTGGAGCTGGCGCCGGCGGGCGTCCGGGTGGTGGCGGTGGCGCCGGGGGCGGTGGAGACGCCGATCGGGGAGCACTCCGGGCTGTCCGCGGAGCAGCGGGCGGCGGTCCGGACGTGGCAGGTGGCGCACACCCCGCTCGGGCGGGTGGCCGATCCTCGTGAAGTGGCGTGGGCGGTCACCCGGTTGGCCTCGCCGCGGGCGTCGTTCGTGACCGGCGTAGTGTTGCCGGTGGACGGTGGCGCCGTGGTCGCGTGACCCGTGGTCGCGTGACCCGTGGTCGCGTGACCCGTGGTCGGGCGAGCGGGGCCGGGGGACGGACGGGTACGGGCGGGTACGGACGGGTACGGACAGGGGCGAGGGTGCGGATCGGCGAGCTGGCGCGGGAGACCGGCAGTACGCCGCGGGCGCTGCGGCACTACGAGCAGGCGGGGCTGATCGCCTCGGAGCGGGCGGCGAACGGCTACCGGATCTATCCGCCGGGCAGTGCCGTGCGGGTCCGCAACATCCGCCGTCTGCTGGCGGCCGGGCTGACGGTGGAGGACGTCACGGCGTTCCTGCCCTGTCTGGACGGGGACGTGGCCGCCGCCCCCTCGGCCAAGGGCATGGAGATCGCCCGGGCCCGGCTCGACGTGCTGGACCGGCGGATCGCTGCGCAGACCGAGGTGCGCGACCGGTTGGCGGCGGCGCTGGGGCTTGTCTGACCGTGCGCGTCGCATCAGCGCGCGGCGGGAATCGTCGGACAAGCCCGACGGGCGGCTGTGCTGGTCCGTCCGGGTAACACCCCCGATCGGGGGTGTCTGTCCGCGGCGGGGGCCGGGCACAGTGGCCGCATGCAGACACCACTCTCCGTCATGGACTTCCTCGACCGCGCCGAGCTGGTCTACGGCGACCGGGTCGGGATCGTGGACGAGCCGTCGCAACCCGCCGCCTCCTGGGGCGAGGTGACGTACCGCCGGATGGGCGAGCTGGCCCGCGCCCAGGCGGCCGGGCTGGACCGCCTCGGGGTGGGCCGGGGCGAGCGGGTCGCGATCGTCTCGCACAACTCCGCCCGGCTGATGACCTCGCTGTACGGGGTGAGCGGCCACGGCCGGATCCTGGTGCCGGTGAACTTCCGGCTCCGGGCGGAGGAGGTGGCGTACATCGTCGAGCAGTCCGGGGCGTCCGTGCTGCTGGTGGACCCGGAGCTGGAGGAGTCGCTGGCCGGGGTGCCGGTCAAGCACCGGTTCACGCTGGGCGCGGAGAGCGACACGCTGCTGTACGACTTCGACCGTGAGCCGGTCCGGTACCCGGTGGACGAGTCGGACACCGCGACCATCAACTACACCAGTGGAACGACCGCGCGTCCCAAGGGAGTTCAGCTCACCCACCGCAACCTGTGGCTGAACGCGGTGCTGATGGGCCTGCACTTCGGCGCGAGCGACCGGGACGTGTACCTGCACACCCTGCCGATGTTCCACGCCAACGGCTGGGGCATGCCGTTCGCGCTGACCGGACTGGGCGCGCGGCACGTGGTGCTGCGGAAGGTGGACGGCCCGGAGATCCTGCGCCGGGTGGAGGAGCAGGGCGTGACGTTCATGTGCGGGGCGCCGGCCGTGGTGTCGATGGTGCTGGAGGCCGCGGCGGACTGGGACGGTCCGGTCCCCGGCCGCGACCGGGTGCGGATGATCGTGGCCGGCGCTCCCCCGCCCACCTCGGTGATCCAGCGTGTGGAGGAGGAGCTGGGCTGGGAGTTCATGCAGATCTACGGCCTGACCGAGACCTCCCCCGTGGTCACGGTGAACCGTACCCGCGCCGAGTGGGACGTCCTGCCGGCCGCCGAGCGGGCCGAGCGGCTGGTCCGGGCGGGAGCGCCGGCGCTGGGCAGCCAGGTGCGGGTGGACGAGGAGGGCGAGGTGCTGGTCCGCTCCAACACCGTGCTGGCCGGGTACTGGGAGCAGCCCGCGGAGAGCGCGGAGGCGCTGCGGGACGACTGGTTCCACACCGGTGACGGCGGCACCCTCGACGACGGGTACCTGACCATCTCGGACCGCAAGAAGGACATCATCATCACCGGCGGCGAGAACGTCTCCTCGATCGAGGTGGAGGACTGCCTGTACGACCACCCGGCGGTCGCCGAGGTGGCCGTGATCGGCGTGCCGGACGAGAAGTGGGGCGAGACCGTCAAGGCGCTGGTGGTGCTGCGGGAGGGGCAGTCGGCCACCGAGGCGGAGCTGATCGCGCACTGCAAGCAGCGGCTGGCCGGGTACAAGGCGCCGACCTCGGTGGAGTTCCGGGACGGGCTGGTGCGGACGGCCACCGGCAAGCTGCAGAAGTTCCGGCTGCGGGAGCCGTACTGGGCGGACCGGGAGCGGAAGGTCAACTGAGCCGGGCGCGGTCGGTCCTAGCTGACGAGGCCGAAGTCGCGGGCAGCGATGGTGAGTTCGACCCGGTTGCGGACGCCGAACTTGTGCATGGCGCTCTTCAGGTAGCCGGTCACGGTGTTGCAGGTGAGGCCGAGCTGGTCGGCGATCTCCGGGTTGGTCCGGCCGATCGCCGCCCAGCGGAGCACCTCCAGCTCCCGGGGTGTCAGCCGGGCCGGGAGCTCGGGCGGTCGGGCGGGTGGCGCCGGTCTGCGGGCGTGAGTCGGTGCCGGGGTTGCCGTGGTCCAGGCGGAGGCGCCGGCCAGGGCGCGGGTGGCGACCGCGGCGAGGTCGGCGACCGCCGCGATCCGGACGTCGCCGAAGGGGACGACCGTCCGCATCGAGGCGTACACCACGCCGTGCACCACCCCGTCCTGGAGCAGCGGCACGGTGAGCATCGCGTACAGGCCCTCGGCGCTGACCGCGGCGTCGTAGTGGTGGGAGATGGTGGTGGCCGCGCGGTAGTCGGGCACCCAGGTGGGGGCGCGCTCGGCGAGGGCGCGGCCGCCGAGGCCGGTGCCGAGGCGGACGTGGAGGCCGTGCAGCAGGTCCGCGCGGGTGCCGGCCCAGTGGCGCAGCGCCATCGCCCGGGGCCGGTCCGGACGGTCCGGCACGCCGACCAGGCCCACGTCGGCGCCGCACTCGTCCACCACCCGGCGGGCGAGGTCGCCCAGGACGGCGTCACGGACCAGCGCGGCGGCACGGGCGTCGATGCCGTCCGCCCCGGTGGAGAACTGGTTCGCCCCGGTCACGCCCGCGATTCTCACACGCCCCACCGGCCGTTGGGCACCCCCGGGGCGGAGGCTCCGGCTGGGGCTCCGGGCGGGCACGAGGGGGGCTCCGGCGAGGGCCGGGGCAGGGCGGACGTGCGGCGCCGCATCTTCCGGAATCGCGCAGTTCTCCCCCAGTCCGGCGGCTGGGAGGTGCCCCCACGCACCCCGCCGCGCCCTGGGGAAGCCGGCCAACCCGCTGGTGCAGGGGGCTGTACTGGCGGGTAGGACTGGGCGAGTCGATGGAGGAGGAGTAGGCGGATGGCTGATCTGGGTGGGCTGTTGGAGGATCTGCGGGAGGAGAACGCGGATCTGGACGGGATGGTGGCCGGGCTGGACCGGGAGGGGTTGGCCACGGCGACTCCCGCGGCGGGGTGGACGGTGGCCCATCAGCTGGCGCATCTGGCGTGGACGGACCGGTGGGCGCTGCTGTCCGTGCGTGATCCGGAGGGCTTCGGGGAGGTGGCGAAGCAGGCGTTCGCGAGCGGGTTCGACGTGGTGGAGGAGGGGGCGCGGGAGGGTGTCGGGCTCGCGCCCGAGGAGTTGCTGGGGCGCTGGCGGGCCGGGCGGGAGGAGTTGCTGGCGGCCCTGGCGGCGGTGCCGGACGGGGTGCGGCTGCCGTGGTTCGGGCCGCCGATGAAGGCGCCGTCGATGGTCACGGCCCGGCTGATGGAGACGTGGGCGCACGGGCAGGACGTGGCCGACGCGCTCGGGGTCGTCCGGCGGCCGACCGGACGGCTGCGGCAGGTGGCCCACCTGGGCGTACGGACCATGGGGTTCGCGTTCGCCGCCCACGGCCTCCCCGCGCCCCAGGCTTCGGTGCGGGTCGAGCTGACCGCTCCCGACGGCGGGTTGTGGACCTGGGGCCCGGAGTCCGCGGTGGACCGGGTGACCGGTCCGGCGCTGGACTTCTGCCTGCTGGTCACCCAGCGCCGCCACCGGGACGACCTCGCGCTGACCGCCGTCGGGGAGACCGCCCGGGCGTGGCTGCCGATCGCCCAGGCGTTCGCCGGTCCGCCCGGCTCCGGGCGCAAGCCCTCGGCGTGAGGGCAAGCCTCTCGGCGTGCGACCCCGGGCCGGCCGTCAGGCGGGTTCGGGGTCGCGGGCCAGCCGGGCGTGGAGGTGCTCGTCGTGGTACTCGCCGTCGCCGAAGCGGTGGGAGTCGCGCAGGGTGCCCTCGTGCCGGTAGCCGCTGCGTTCGGCGACCCGGCAGGAGAGGTGGTTGCCGGCGGCGTGGCTGAGCTCGATCCGGCGGGCGTCGGCGGTGTCGAAGGCCCAGCGGGTGGCCGCCCGGGTGGCGCGGACGGCGATCCCGCGGCGGCGGGCGGCGGGTACGGTCCAGTAGCCGATCCTGGCGAGCCCGTCGGCGCGGTCGCTCCAGCGGACGTTGACCGTTCCGAGCAGGGTGTCCCCGTCGGTGGAGACGGCGGCGAACCCGGCGAGCGTCCCGGTCCGCCAGCCGGCGGCCCGGGCGGCGATCCAGGCCCGGGCGGAGATGTCCTCGGTGGCGCGGACCGGGTTCCACAGGGCGATCACGGGGTCTGCGGCGGCGGCCTTGAGGGCGCCGAGGAACCCCCGGGTCCGGCTGTCGTGGCCCCACGGGACGAGCCGGAAGTCGCCGAGGTCGAGCCCGGTCGGGACGAAGGTCGGTTCGCTGGTCGGTTCGCTGGCGGGCATGGGCCGTTCCTACCGCCCGCCGGGCGGGTCCGCCAAGGGGTTTTGGCAGCGCGCGGCGGGGTGGCCCTGCGGGTGGAGCAGGGACAGGCGGGTGGTGGCGGCGGCGCGGGCGGGCGGGGTGCCGGCCGCCGTGGCGAGCAGGGCGAGGAGGGCGGGGTCGGTGGCCCGCTCGGCGAGGGTCCGCTGGTGGCGGTCGGCGAGGGCGAGGACCTCGGCGGGCGTCCAGGGTGCGCCGGTCTCGGCCGCCCGGAGCAGGGACCAGGCGCGCAGCCGTTCCGCGTGGGGCGCGCCGAGCGGGGGCAGGGCGGCCAGCCAGGCGGGGAAGCCGGGGCCGGTGAGGAGTTCCGCCGCCCGGCGGTCGAGGTGTTCGGCGGCGACGGCCTCGGCCACCTGGGGGTCGCGGTCGGCCGACGCCCGTTCCAGCAGGGCGGGTTCGTCGGCCGGGGTGGCGGCTGAGAGCATCCGGAGGTGGTGCCGGACGCGGCCCGGGGCGTGGGAGGGCGAGTGGACCTCCCAGCCGTCGAGTTCGGCGGTCACCGCGAAGTCGGCGCCCTGGGCGGCCGGGTCCCAGCCCTGGGCGAGGGCGTGGTCGAGGATCGCGCGGACCTCCCGCGGCGTGGGGTAGGAGGTGTCGGTGCACACGCCCCACGGGCCGAGCGGTCCGGCGGACACCAGCAGCGCGGTCAGCGAGCCTCCGCCGCGGCCGGCGGGCATCACCCGCAGGTGGACGCAGCGCTCCGCCCCGGAGGCGGTCCTCAGGTAGCCGAGCCGCCCGGTCCACCGGAACTCCCCCGCCCCGGTCCGCAACCACCGCAGCCGTGCCATGCCGTCCCCCCGTCCACTCCGCCACTCCGGCCGGACGGCCTCACCCTACGTCCCGCGGCCCACACACCCCGGTCCGGTGACCGCGGCCCACGTCCCCCGGCCCGGTGTCCACGGCCCACGTCCCCCGCCCGGTGCTCCGCGGGTCCGGTCAGACGGCGATGCGGAGCGGGGTGAGGCGGGTGGCGACCAGGTTGGTGGCGCCGTGGTCGCGTTCGACGTGGCCGTGGACGAGGAGGCCGGCGCGGTCGAGGGCGGTGCGGCGGTGGGGTTCCCAGACGTAGCGGTTGCAGATGACGTTGATGAGGCCGGTCTCGTCCTCCATGCTGAGGAAGAGCACGCCGCCGGCGGTGGGCGGGCGCTGGCGGTGGGTGACCAGGCCGCCGACCACCACCGGTGTGCCGGGCGGGACGTCGTGGAGCTGGGCGGCGCTGAGGGCGCCGGAGCCGCGCAGGACGTCCCGCAGGTGCTGCATGGGGTGGCTGGTGGCGGAGGCGCCGGTGGCCCAGAGGTCGGCGATGGTCTCCTCGACGGGGGTCATCGCGGGCAGCGGGGGCGCCTCGGCGCCCGGCGCGGTGCCGGGGAGGGTGTCGGGGGTGGCGGTGGCGTGCACCCCGGCGGCCCACAGGGCCTGGCGGCGGGTCAGCCCGAAGCAGGAGAAGGCACCCGCGGTGGCCAGCGCCTCCAGGACGGGGGCGGGCAGGGCGGTGCGGCGGGCGAAGTCCTCCAGGTCGGCGTACGGCTGCCCGGCGGCGACCTCCTCGGCCTTCCGGTCGCCGAGTCCGCGGACGGCGGAGAGGCCGAGCCGGATGGCGAACTGCGGTTTGCCGGCGGTGAGCGGGGGCGGGGCGGAGGGGTGCTCGCCGCCCTCCAGGGTGGGTCCGGCGGCGCTGGCGTTGACGTCCACCCCGCGGACCCGCACCCCGTGCCGCCGGACGTCGGCGATCAGGCTGAGCGGGGAGTAGAAGCCCATCGGCTGGTTGGCCAGCAGGGCGCAGGTGAAGGCCGCCGGGTAGTGGTACTTGAGCCAGGCGCTGGCGTACACCAGGTAGGCGAAGCTGATCGCGTGGGACTCGGGGAAGCCGTAGTTCGAGAAGGCCTCGATCTTGGCGTAGACGTCCTCGGCGGTCCCGGCGGGGATGCCGCGGTCCGCCATCCCGTCGAGCAGGCGCCGGCGCAGCTCGGCGACCCGCTGGTGGGACCGCTTGGCGCCCATCGCCTGGCGCAGCCGGTCGGCCTCGGCGGGGCTGAACCCGGCGCAGTCGATGGCGAGTTGCATCATCTGCTCCTGGAAGAGCGGGACGCCGAGGGTCTTGCCGAGGGACTTCTCCATCAGCGGGTGGGGGCAGTCGGGGGCCTCCACGCCGTCGCGCCGCCGCAGGTACGGGTGGACCGAGCCGCCCTGGATCGGGCCGGGCCGGATCAGCGCCACCTCCACCACCAGGTCGTAGAAGGTGCGCGGCCGCAGCCGGGGCAGGGTGGCCATCTGGGCGCGGGACTCGACCTGGAAGACGCCGACGGTGTCGGCCCGGCAGAGCATCTCGTAGACGTGCGCGTCGTCGTCGGGGATGGCGGCCAGGTCGTAGCGGTCGCCGTGGTGTCCGGCGATCAGGTCGCAGGTGTCGTGCAGGGCGGCGAGCATGCCGAGGCCGAGCAGGTCGATCTTGACCAGTCCGGCGCCGGCGGTGGACTCCTTGTCCCACTGGAGGACGGACCGTCCCGGCATCCGGGCCCACTCGGTGGGGCAGATCTCGCCGATCGGCTCCCTGGTGAGCACCATGCCGCCCGAGTGGATGCCCAGGTGCCGGGGCAGGCCGAGAAGTCGGCCGCCGAGGTCGAGGACGTCGGCGGGGATGAGGGAGTCCTCGGCGGGGGCGGAGCGGAAGTCGACCTGCCGGGTGAAGGCCTCGATCTGCCCGGTCGGGTAGCCGAGGACCCGGGCGGCGTCGCGCAGCGCGAGCCGGGGCCGGTAGGTGATCACGTTGGCGACCTGGGCGGCGTGCGCGCGGCCGTAGCGCCGGTAGACGTACTGGATGACCTCCTCGCGGCGGCGGTTCTCGATGTCGAGGTCGATGTCGGGCGGCCCGTCGCGCTCGACGCTGAGGAAGCGTTCGAACAGCAGGCCGTAGTGGATCGGGTCCACGGCGGTGATGCCGAGGGCGTAGCAGACCGCGGAGTTGGCGGCGGAGCCGCGGCCCTGGCACCAGATGTCCTCGCGGCGGCAGAAGTCGACGATGTCGTGGACGATCAGGAAGTAGCCGGCCAGGTCGAGTTCCTCGATGACGTCGAGTTCGCGGGCGAGCTGGCGCAGGGCGGGCCCGTTGCCGGGGCCGAAGCGGTCCGGGCCGCCGGCGACCACCAGGGCGCGCAGATGGCTGATCTCGGTGTGGCCGTCGGGGACGGGGAAGCCGGGGAGTTCGGGCTTCAGGCCGCCGAAGTCGAAGGCGCAGGCCCGGGCGAGGTCCACGGTGGCCTCCCGGACCCCGGGGAAGCGGGCCAGCCGGGCGGCCATCTCCCGCCCGGAGCGCAGGTGCGCGGTGCCGGCGGCCATGGTCCGGCCGGCGGCGTCCTGGAGGGTGCGGCGGTCGTGCAGCGCGGCCAGGCCCTGGGCCAGCCGGCCCTCGGCGGGGCCGGCGTGGTGGACGTTGTTCGAGGCGACGACCGGCAGCCCGGCCCGGGCGGCGAGGGCGGCGAGCCGGTCGTTGCGCAGGTCGTCGCCGGGCAGCCGCTGGTCGATCAGCTCCGCGTACACGTTCTCCGGCCCGAACGCCTCGGCGAGGCCGTGCAGTTCGCGCAGCGCGGCGTCCGGTCCCCCGGCGGCCAGCGCGGTCCGCACCCGGCCCTTGCGGCAGCCGGTGAGCACGGCCCAGTGACCGCCGTGGGCCCCGGCGAGCTCGGCGAGGTCGTACGCCGGGCGGTTCTTGGCACCGCCGCGCAGCTGGGCGGCACTGATCGCGGCGGAGAGCCTGCGGTACCCGGCGGGGTCGCGGGCGAGGACCAGCAGGTGCTCCTCCGGGCCGAGGGTGAGCTCGGCACCGAACACCGTCCGGACGCCGGACTCCCTGGCCGCCTGGGCGAGTCGGACCACCCCGTACAGGCCGTCGTGGTCGGTGAGGCCGAGCACCTCGATGCCGAGCCGGGCCGCCTCCTCGGCCAGCGCCTCGGGGTCGCTGGCGCCGTCCAGGAAGCTGAAGGCCGAGTGCACGTGGAGCTCCGCCCAGGGGTGGGCGGCGGCGGGGGCGGCGGGGCTTTCCGACGTCGGTGGGGCGGGGCGCTGCGAGGTCGGCGGGCGCAGGGGGACCACCGCGCCGGGGGCCGCCGGGCCGCTGCCGCGCAGGCGGCGGTGCAGCTCGCTCCAGGGGAGCTTGGGGTGGCTGGTGAATCCCATCGCGGGTGGTGCTCCGTCTCGGGTGGTGGTGCGGGCTGTGCTCACGCCCCCTCGTGCGATGCGCGGGCGGCGGGTCCGCCGGGGTCCGCGGGTCTTCGTCCGGTCAGTCGTAGGCGCCCTCCACGTACCAGCTGCCGTCCTCCACCGTCAGCAGCAGCGCGCGGCCGTCCGCGACGGCGACCTGGAAGCGGGCCCGGCGGCGGGACCGGGCCTGGTCCCACCAGTACTCGACCGCCGGCCACGGCCCGGTCCAGCCGTCCACCCGGAGCGGGCCGCCGTCGAGGTCGAGCACCGCGGGCGGCGCCGAGACCTCCGCCCGGCCGCTCACCGTGACCGGCCGGCCCCGTGCGTCCAGCACGGCGATGGGGACCGGGGTCCGCGGCACCACGGACGGCGCCGGGTCCTCCAGCCGTCCCGGCCACGGGGCCGTACGGTCCGTCTCCGGCTGCGGCTCGCCCCACGGGATCCGCTCCACCCGCTCCGCCGGGCCCCGGCCGCCGGACGGCTCCACCCGGCGCAGCCCGGAGTGCCCGAGCAGCGCCTGCACCCGGGCCACCGCGCGCTCCACCCGGTCCTCGGCCACCGCCTTGCCCCAGAGCGCCAGTTGACGTCCCTGGTCGGGCACGAGGCCGTCCGGTACCAGGCGCAGCACGGTGAACCCGCTGCCGTCCGGGAGGTGGGGGGTGTGCTCGTGGGGGGCGGGTGCGGCGCCGGTGAACAGACCGGTTCCCTGCCAGGCCTGCAACTGCCAGCGGACCCGTTCGGCCAGGGCGGAGGCGGTCAGCCGGCCCTCGTGCCGCCACAGCCGGGCGGCCGTCCGGCCGTCCGCGCAGGCCACCTCGACGGACACCCGCTGGCAGGTCAGGCCCGCCGCGGAGAGCCGCCCGTGCAGCTGCTCGGCGAGCGACCCGGCCACGAACACCAGCGGCTCGACGAGCTGCTCCGGCGGGTCGAACAGCTGCTCCACGGCCAGGTCCGGGCCCTCCTGGCGGGGAGCCAGCGGGCGCGAGCCCAGGCCGCGGGCCAGCCGGTGGGCGGCGGTCCCGGTCGGGCCGAAGCGGTCGGCGACGGACGCCCGGGAGAGCGCGGCGAACGCCCCGACGGTGTGGACGCCCAGCCTGATCAGCAGCTCGGCGAGCGACTCCTCGCCGAGCGCGGCCACGGGGTACGGCGCGAGGAACTCCGCCGTCCGGCCGAACGGCACCAGCACCCCCGCCCGCGCGGCCAGCACTGCGGCGAACAGGCCGTCCGCCACGCCGACATGGCTCGGCGGCGGCTCGACCGCGACCTCGACGGCGGCCTGGGCCGGGGCCTGCGGGGGCAGCGCGGAGGGGTGGTCGGGGTGGTCGGGCAGCGCGTTCACCGGCCCGCGGTCGTCGTGGCGCTCCGCGGTGGAGTCGGGTGCGGGCGGTGGAACGAGTTCCAGGTACGGGGTGTCGGCGGGGGCGACCGGAACGGTCCCACGGTCCCGGCGTGTTCGAACGGGGTCGGGGGTCGGCGCGTCCGGATTGAGAACGAGTTCCAGGTGCGGGGCGGCGCTGCCCCGGTCGAGCTGCCCGGGTACGCCGGGGACCGCCGTCTGCACAGCGGCCTCGGGCTCGGGCTCGGGCTCAGGCTCGGGCTCAGGGTCGGTGTCGGTGTCGGGTCCCGGCGCGACGGCGGGGGTGGGCTGCGGGTGGGCGAGGGCGGCGGTCACCGCTCGGTGGATCCGGGCGGCCAGGGCCTCCTCGCCGCCGAAGTAACGGCTCGGGCCCTTGACCGGGATCGCGCACATGCCGGGACGCAGCACCTCCACCCGGGGGGTGAACGCCTCCACGGCCGCGACCACCGGTTCGAACCGGCGGGCCTCGGCCTCCGTGTCGCGGTCGCGCAGCACGAGTTCGGGGCAGAGCCGCTGGGCCAGCCGCAGCCGCTGCCCGCGCCGGACCCCGGCCCTGCGGGCGGCGTCCGAGCAGGCCAGCACCCGGCCACCGACCACCACCGCGACCGACCCGGCCTCACCGCCAGCCGGGGCGGTGGCCACCACCGGCCAGTCCGGGCACCACACCACCAGCACGCGGGGCGGACGGACGGCGCCCGCGTCCCGCTCCGACTGCTCGCGCTGCTCGCGCTGTTCCGGCTGTTCCGGCTGTCCCACCTGCTCCCGCTGTTCCCGCTGTTCCGCCTGCGTGTACGGCTCGGGGCCGTCGCCCGGCTCCCCCGGTTCCTCCGACTCCCCGGCCTCCCCCAACTCCTCCGGCCCGATCAGCCACTCCTCCCCCGGCCGGCGCCCCCGGCCGTACCTCCGCTCCCACCGTCCGGCCATGTCACATCGCCGCCAGACCGCCCACGAGCGCAGCCGTCGGCACGGCAGCGGCGCGGTCCCCGGTCTCGACCGGGTGCTCCCGGGCCTCGATCGGGCGGGCGACACCGTGCTCGTCCGGCAGCCAGAGCCGCGCCGTTCGAACGCGGGTGGCGGTGCCCCGGCCCTCGGCGGCGACCTCGACCTGCCGGCCGCGCAGTTGCCCGTACCCCTCGCCCAGGCCGAACCAGCGGCCCGCGCGGACGCTCAGCCGCAGGACCGCGCCGGGCCACGGTCCGGCCACCAGCAGCGCGCAGCCGCCGCGGCGCAGGACGGCGGCGAGGCGGGCCGCGAGCTGCGGGGCCACCGGGCCGGTGGGGCGCAGCAGGATCAGCCCGACGGCGCCGGCCAGGGCGGAGACCACCTCGGGCCAGTGCGGGCCGGGGTCGTCGGCGAGCAGCAGCCGTCCGAGGTCGAGCCCGTAGCCGGCGGCGGCGCAGAGTCCGAGGTCGGGCATCCCGATCGCGGCCGCCCAGGCGTCGTCCGCGACCGCGCCGGCGGCCAGCGCGAGCAGCAGGCCCGTGTCGCCGTCCACCGAGACCGCCGTGCCGCGCCGCAGTCCGCCGCCGGGCAGCAGCGGGGCGAGCGCCGGCAGCGCGGGGAGCAGGTCGTCCCCGGAGGACGCGGGCGCCACGGTGGAGCGGAGAAGTGCTGATTCGAACATATGCACAATTCCAGGATCGGACATCAGTTCGAAGATATTCAAGTCCGTAAATCTGATGCATCGACAGAAACGCCCAGCTCAACCACCCTGTGCGACGGTTGCGGGCCCGCCGCCGTCCGGGTCAGTGCACGCCGCGGGTGCGGTACTGCACGCTGATCCGCGGCCCGACCCGCCGGGTGCTCTTGGGCACCGCGTGCTCCCAGGTGCGCTGGCAGGAGCCGCCCATCACCAGCAGGTCGCCGTGGCCGAGGGAGTGCCGGATCACCGGACCGCCGCCGCGCGGGCGCAGCAGCAGCGGCCGGGCCTCCCCCACCGAGACGATCGCGACCAGGGTGTCCTCGGCGGCGGCCCGCCCGCCGCGGTCCCCGTGCCAGGCGACACTGTCCCGCCCGTCGCGGTAGTAGCAGAGCCCGGCCGAGACGAACGGCTCGCGCAGTTCCTCGGCGTAGTACGCGCCGAGCGCGTCCCGGGCCCGGCCGAGCACCGGGTCGGGGAGTTCGTCACCCTCGCCGTAGTGGGCGAGCAGGCGGGGGACGCTCACCATGCGGTCGTACATCTTCCACTGCTCGGCCCGCCACGGGACCTGCGCGAGCAGCCGTTCGAACAGCTCGTCGGCCCCGGTCAGCCAGCCCGGCAGGACGTCGACCCAGGCGCCGGCGTCCAGCACCGTGCGCCGGACCCCGAGCAGCGGCCCGAGGCCGACCTCACCGGGTTCGTCGAACAGCGATCCCTGCAGCTGGAACTCCATGGCCTCAGCCTACGCCCGATTCGAACATATGTATGGTTGCCTCCGTCGGCGCGTCGACGGACGGTCCGGGGAGCCGCCCGGCGGCATGATCCGGCCGGGCGCTCGCGTGGCACCGGAGGCCCGCTGGAGCGCGGACCTCCCACACGGCACCGGACCTCCGACACGGCACCGGACCTCAACCGGCCCGGACGCCGACCACCTCCCGCGACCCGCCCGCATCGGACCCGCCCACATCAGCCCCAGCGGGCGGGCGGAACCCCGCGACGATCAGCCGGAAGGCCAGCGCCAGCTCCCAGGCGAACACCGGCACCGCCGCGAGCGACCCCCAGGTCGAGACCTGCGCGTACGCGCCGAACAGCACGGCCACCGCCGAGCCGAAGATCAGCGGCCCGCCGACCAGCCCCAGCACGGCGATGAAGCGCGGCACCAGCCGCGAGCGGTACAGCAGGGAGGCCAGCAGCACCGTGTTGGCGCCGAGGACGAAGTTCGGGCCGACCAGGAACGTCCAGTCGTGGACCGCCACCAGCGCCCGCCCGACGACGCGGAGCGTCTCCACCTCCCGCCCCGGCGCACCTTCCTGGCGCAGCGTCACCACGGCCAGCAGGCTGACGATCCCCACGGCGATGACGGCGGCCTCCAGCGTCCGGAGGGCGACGTAGCCGGCGGCGGCGCTCTCGCCGTACCGCCTGACCACGGGGAGCAGGGCGACCGCGGTGCCGACGATCGCGAGGGCGAGGAGCACCTCGAACAGCGCCCCGAGCAGCACCCGGGCGTCCGGGCCCGGGCCGGTGACGTAGTCGGCCCCGCCGAGCACCGGGCCGTACAGGACCAGGGCGCCGATCGAGGTGACGTGGGTGACGAGGAAGCAGGCGCCCGCCGCTGTCGCGAGCTTTCTCGGTGGGGCCACCGGGATTCCGTTCACGGGACTCCGTCCATGAGTGGGCGCGCCGACAGACCGACAGCCGACGGGCGCAGGGGTCGAGGGGTCAGGTGTACGCCGTACACCTTCACCGCCACGCTAGGGTGTACGCCGTACACTCGTCAAGGAGGGACCGGCGGCCCGGCCGGTCGCACGGAAGGCGGTCGAGAGATGGCCCAGCAGACCGGCACCGCCCGCCGGACCCCGCTCAGCCGGGAGCGCGTACTGCGCGCCGCCGTCGCGTTCGCCGACCGCGGCGGCATCGAGGCGCTGAGCATGCGGGGGCTCGCCCAGGAGCTGGACGTGGTCCCGATGGCGCTCTACAAGCACGTGGCCAACAAGGAGCAACTCCTCGACGGCATGGTCGACATGATCGTCGGGGAGATCGCCCCGGCGGACGGCGGCGACGGCTGGAAGGCCGCGGTGCGCGGGCGGGTGCTGTCCGCCCGCGCGGTCCTGCTGCGCCACCCCTGGGCCCCGCGGGTCATCGAGTCGCGGACCGCCCCCACCCCCGGCGTCCTCGGCTACCTGGACTCGGTCATCGGCATGCTCCGGGCCGGCGGGCTCTCCGCCGACCTCGCCCACCACGCGATGCACGCCCTGGGCAGCCGGGTCTGGGGCTTCACCCAGGAACTGTTCCCCAGCCCCCCGGTGGCCGACCCGCAGGACCGGGCCGAGGCCCTCGGCGCCCTGTCCGCCCACTACCCGAACATCGCCGAGATCGTCGCCGCCCGCCCCCACGAGCCCGGCTCGGTCGTCGGCGGCGGCTGCGACGACCGGTTCGAGTTCGAGTTCGCCCTCGACCTCCTCCTCGACGGCATCGAACGCCTCCACCGGTCCGCCTGGAGCTCCACCCCGCAGTCCTGACGTGCCGTGGCGTGCGTGGCGTGGCGGACGGGGCCGCGGGGGCGGGGCGGATAGCGTCGGGACGGTCGGCAGGGGGTGGGGACGGAAGAGGAGTGCGGGATGCAGAAGATCACCACCTTTCTGTGGTTCGACGACCAGGCCGAGGAGGCGGCGAGGTTCTACACCTCGGTGTTCCGTGACTCGCGGATCGTGGACGTGCAGCGGTACGGCAAGGCCGGGCCCGGCGAGGAGGGGACGGTGATGGTCGTGACCTTCGAACTGGCTGGACAGCGGTTCATCGCGCTCAACGGCGGCCCGATGTTCACCTTCAGCGAGGCGATCTCGCTCCAGGTGGACTGCGCCTCGCAGGAGGAGGTCGACGACCTCTGGGCCAAGCTCACCGACGGCGGCCAGGAGAGCGCCTGCGGCTGGCTGAAGGACCGGTACGGGCTGTCCTGGCAGATCGTGCCGACCGTCCTGGCGGAGATGATCGCGGACCCGGACCCGGAGAAGTCGGAGCGGGTGACCCGGGCGATGCTCGGGATGGTCAAGCTCGACATCCGGGCCCTGCGCGACGCCTACGAGCAGTGACCGGCCCCGGAGGCTGAACGGGACGGGCGGGCGGGCGGGCGTCCCTCCGGTGCGGCGCCCCGGGCCCGGCCCGCGGACGGGCTACCGTCGGGCGCCGGGCAGCGTCACGGAGGAGGAGAGCACATGGTGAACCAGGCACCGCCGCCGCAGGTGTGGCCGAGTCTGCGAGCGGACGACGCCCGGGCCCTGATCCGCTTCCTGGTCGAGGCGTTCGGCTTCGAGGAGACGGTGGTGTACGGCGAGGGCGACCGGGTCGACCACGCCCAGCTGGCCTGGCCGCCGGGCGGCGGGGTGATGCTCGGTTCCGCCCGCGAGCCGGGCCCGGAGGACCCGTGGCCGCTGGTCCCGGGCACCTTCGGCGGGTACGTGGTGACCGGCGACCCGGACGCGCTGTTCGCCCGGGCGGTGGCGGCCGGCGCCGAGGTGGTGCAGGGGCCGCACGACACCGAGTACGGGTCGCGCGACTTCCAGGTCCGCGACCCGGAGGGCAACCGCTGGTACTTCGGCACCTACCGGGGCGAACCCAGGAGGAGCTGACGGCCAGTCAGGCCCGGTCGTACCGGCCGGTGTCGGAGGCGGGTGGGATGCTGACCGGATGACCGACATCCCCCCGCAGAACTACGCGCCCGGCATGGCCGGCGCCGAGAGCCGGGCGACGCCGCCGCTGGTCGGCGACGAGCGCGAGATCCTCACCTCCTACCTGGAGTTCCACCGCGAGACCTTCGCCCTCAAGTGCGCGGGCGTCGCCGAGGAGCGACTCTCGG
This sequence comes from Kitasatospora sp. HUAS MG31, assembly GCF_040571325.1. Lineage (GTDB taxonomy): Bacteria > Actinomycetota > Actinomycetes > Streptomycetales > Streptomycetaceae > Kitasatospora > Kitasatospora camelliae. The sequence goes on from NZ_CP159872.1 coordinate 1,831,846, forward strand.
AGCGGATGGTGCCGCCGTCCGGGCTCAGCCTGCACGGGCTGATCCGGCACCTCGCGGGCGTCGAACGGTGGTGGCTGCGCATCCAGTTCGCGGGCGAGGACGTGCCGCTGCTCTACTACTCGGACGACGACCCGGACCAGGACTTCGACCGCCTGGACGGCGATGTCTCGCAGGCCCTGGCGGTGTGGCGAGCCGAGTGCGAGCGCTCCCGCGAGATCGTCGCCGCCACCCCCTCGCTGGACGCCACCGGCACCCACCGGGCCAGCGGCCAACCGGTGGCCCTGCGCCGCATCCTGGTGCACATGATCGCCGAGTACGCCCGCCACAACGGCCACGCCGACCTGCTCCGCGAGCGCATCGACGGCAGCACCGGCTACTGAGGCCCCGGCGCCCCCGACGCGCACGACACACCCGACGGCCGCCGCTCAGGCGTCCCTGCGGGCCGCCGCCGCTGCCAGCACCGCGGCGGCGGCACGGTCGGCAGTGCCCGTGTCCACCGGTTCGCCGGTGATCAGGACCCGGAAGTAGATCGGCGCGACCAGATCCTTGATCAGCTCGGTGGCGTCGGTGCCGGGCGGGAGTTCGCCGCGCTCGATCGCCCGGGCGACCACCGGCGCGGCGCGCAGGGTGCGGTCGTGGAAGATCCGGCGGCGGGCGTCGGCGATCTCCGGGACGCGGACCGCGTCGGACAGCATGGTGGTGACCACCGCCCGACCCACCGGGCTGCCGAGCCAGCCGACCAGACCGCGGGCGAGGAGTTCGAGGTCCTCCGCGACGCTCCCGGTGTCGGGGATCGGGATGTCCGCCGCGATGTGGTCGGTGAGGGCATCGACGACCAGGGTGTCGCGGTCCTTCCAGCGGCGGTAGACGGTGGTCTTGTGCACGCCCGCCCGTTGCGCGACCTGATCGACCGTCAGGGCCGCGTACCCGGTCTCGACGAGTTCCCGCAGCACCGCGGCGAGCACGGCGGCCCGGACCTTCTCGCCGCGCCCGACCGGCCGGGGGCGGTCGGCCCGATCGGCGGACTCGGCGGCATCGACGGAGCCGGCAAAGGCGGGATCGAGGGAATCAGCGGACATTGCAACTCCCAGTTGCGTTACGAGCGGACGGCGTGCGACTCTCAGGCTATCGCAACAACGAGTTGCGATCCGGATCGTCCACCGGAAGGGGATCCCTCCATGCCCTCGCCCTACCGCCACACCCCCGGCGTCCCGAAGAACGCCGCCACCGGCCTGGTCGCCCGCGTCTACGCCCAGATGGCCGAGGACTTCCTGCTCGCCGACGGCCCGCTGATGAGCCTCTCGCCCGCGCCCGAGGTGCTCGCCGCCACCTGGGCGCTGCTGCGCGAGGCCGAACTGGCCGGCGAGGCCTCCCGGATCGAGAAGGAGGCCGCGGCGAGCGCGGTCTCCCGGGTCAACCGCTGCCCGTTCTGCACCGAGGCGCACGCCCTGCTGGTCCACGGCGCGGGCGACCACCGGCTGGCCGAGTCGGTACGGACCGGCGCGGCGCCGCAGGACTCCGGCCAGGCCGCCGTGGTGGCGTGGGCCGAGGCCACCCGCAGCCCGGGCGCACCCGACCTGGCCGCACCGCCGTTCCCCGAGCGGCTGGCCCCGGAGTTCCTGGGCACCGCCCTCGCCACCCACTTCATCAACCGCATGGTGACCTCCCTGCTCGACGAACCGGCCCTGCTGCCGGGTGCGGTCCACCGGTCGCAGCTGGTCCGCCGGGTGGCGGGCCGCGTCGTGCAGCGGGCGGCTCGGCTCCTGCTCGCCCCCGGCCGCAGCCTGGAACTCCTCGGGCCGGAGGCCGAGTCGGGCCCGGTACCGGCCTGGGCCGGGCCGGGACCGATCGGCCGGGCGTACGCCGCGCTGCGCGCGGTGGGCGAGCGCGGTGGGCGGACGCTGGGCGCCGAGGGGCGGGCGGCCGTGCTGGCCGCCGTCGCGGCCTGGGACGGCACGCACCCGCCGCTCGGCGGCGGCCGGCTGGAGTCCCCGCTCGGCGGCCTCGGTCCCGACGACCGCCCGGCCGCCCGGCTGGCGCTGCTGGCCGCGCTCGCGCCGTACCGGATCACCGACGAGCAGGTGGCCGAATGGCGCGAGCGGCACGGCGAGGCCGCGGACGGCGGCGAGCTGGTCCGGGTGCTCGCGTTCGGCGCGATGGCCGCGGTGACCCGGGTCGAGGGGTGGATCACCGCGGCGACACTGACCGCGCCGAGCGTCTGAGCCGCCGCCGTACGCCACGGGCGCGGGGACCACGGGCGCGGGGACGCCGGGGCACGGGTCACCGGGGTGAGGTTTCCCGCAGGGTGTGGGGGTGCGGGAAACCGCAGCGAACCGTGCGGGTGACCGCATACCGGTGCTGAGCTGGGATTCCTAGGTTGAGGAGGGTCCGGGGCGGCCGTCCCGGGCGATCGTCCCACCGACCTGGAGGCTCGGATGCACCCCACCGTTCTCGCCCTGGCACAGGAGCCCGCCGACGGATTCGCCGGCTGGGCCGCCGGGCTCGTGGAGTCCCTGGGCGGGCCCGGCGCCGGGCTGGCGATCGCGCTGGAGAACCTGTTCCCGCCGCTGCCGAGCGAGGTGATTCTGCCGCTGACCGGGTTCGCCGCCGGACAGGGGGCGCTCGGCCTGGCGTCGGCGCTGTTCTGGACCACCCTCGGCTCGGTGGTGGGCGCGGTGGTCCTCTACTGGCTGGGGATGATCTTCGGCCGGGACCGCATGCACGCGATCTGGGCGCGGCTGCCGCTGGTGAAGGCCGCCGACCTGGTCCGGACCGAGGAGTGGTTCGCCCGGCACGGCACCAAGGCGGTGTTCCTGGGCCGGATGGTGCCGATCTTCCGCAGTCTGATCTCGGTGCCCGCCGGGGTGGAGCGGATGCCGCTGCCGCTGTTCGTCCTGCTGACCACGCTCGGCAGCCTGGTCTGGAACTCCGTTCTGGTGCTGGCGGGTTACGCGCTGGGCGACCGGTGGGCGGTGGTGGAGGCCTACGTCGGGGTGCTCTCCAAGGCCGTCCTGGTGCTGGTGGCGGCCGCGCTGGCGGTGTACCTCGCCCGCCGGCTCCGCGGCGGCCGCACCGCGGGAAGCACCGCCGACCGGCCCGCCGAGCACCCCCGGACCGCCCAGCACCGCCGCCGGTGACCAGCGCCGCGCCCGGCCATCGCTCCCCCGGCCACGGCTCGCCCCACGCCGATCGATCTTGCCCGAGCCGTCCGGCCGAACTAGGGTCGGACCCCGTGCAGGGCACCCGGGCAGCGGACATGACGGACGGTCAGGCCGGTACGCCGCCGTCCCCGGCGCCCGGATGGCGCTCCCGTGGGCGCCGGGCGCTCGGCGTGCTGCTCGGCTGCCTGACCGCGGTGCCCGGCAGCCTCTACCTGCTGCTGGCCGGCACCGTCCTCGGCCCGTTCCTGCTGTCGCCGGCCACCCGGGCGCAGGCCCTGGGCGTCCTGATGGGCGGCGCCCGGCGGCTGGCGGCCGTGGAACGGGCCCGCCGGGCCGCGTTCTTCGGCGACCGCTTCCCCGACGGGTACCGGGCGTCCGACCGGCGCGTCCTGCGCTACCTGGCCCTGCACTGCTGGGCGGGGCTGCTCTGCGGCACCGTGCTGGGCCTGCTGGGCGTGGGCCTCGCACTGGCGGGCCTGCTGGTCCAGGGCGCGGCCCGCGGCGGTCTCACCCCGGACGAGCTGGCGGTGCAGGCGGTGCTCGGCGGGGTGCTGCTCTTCCTGGACCTGCAGGGCCTGTTCGCCCTCGCCGCCCTAGACGCGCGGGCCGCCCGCGCCTGCTTCGGCCCCTCCGAGCGGGAGCTGCTGCGCCGGCGGATCGCGGAGCTGGCGGACAGCCGGGCGGCGGTGGTCCACGCGGTGGACGCCGAGCGCCGACGGATCGAGCGCGACCTCCACGACGGCGTCCAGCAGCGGCTGGTGGCCCTCGCCATGCTGATCGGCCGGGCCCGCCGCGGCCGCGACCCCGAGCAGGCGGACGCGCTGCTGCGCCAGGCGCACCGGGAGTCGGCGGAGGTACTCGCCGAACTGCGCGAGGTGGCCTGGCGGGTGTACCCCTCGGCGCTGGACGGGCTGGGGCTGCGGGAGGCGCTCGACGGGGTGGCCGAGCGGTGCGCCCTGCCGGTGAGGACGGAGTTCGCGGCCGCCGGACCGCTGCCCCCGCCAGTGCGGACCGCCGCCTACTTCGTGGTGTCGGAGTGCGTCACCAACGCGGCCAAGCACTCCGGGGCCACCGCCGTCTCGGTGCGGGTCGAACGCGTCGAACGGGCCGGCCCGGTCCTGGCGGTCACCGTCCGGGACGACGGCCGGGGCGGCGCCGACCCGGCCGGCGGCGGGCTGACCGGCCTGCGCGGCCGGGTCGCCGCCCTGGACGGCACCCTGCACATCGACAGCCCCGCCGGGGGACCGACCACCGTCACCGTGGAGCTGCCGTGCACGTGATGATCGCCGAGGACTCCACCCTGCTGCGGGAGGGCCTGGTCCGGCTGCTCGTCGAGGAGGGCCACCGGGTCCCGGCCGCGGTCGGGGACGCGGACGCCCTGCTGGAGGCGCTGGAGGAGCAGCGGCCCGACGTGGTGGTGCTGGACATCCGGATGCCCCCGACGCACACCGACGAGGGGCTGCGGGCGGCCCTGGCGATCCGCGAGCGCTGGCCCGGCGTCGGGGTGCTGGTGCTCTCCCAGTACGTGGAGCGCCACTCCGCGGCCCGCCTGCTGGCGGCCGGGGCCGAGCGGGTGGGGTACCTGCTCAAGGACCGGGTCGCGCAGGTGGAGGAGTTCCTGGAGGCGCTGGATCGGGTGCACGCGGGCGGGGCCGCGATCGATCCGGAGGTGGTGCGGCGGCTGGTGGTGCACAGCGCGAACGGCGATCCGCTGGCCCGGCTGACGCCCCGGGAGCGCAGCGTGCTGGAGGCGCTGGCCCAGGGGTACACCAACGCGGCGATCGCGGCGCGGCTGCACGTCTCGCTGAGCGCGGTGGAGAAGAACCTGAACGCGGTCTTCGACAAGCTGGAGCTGGACCGCGCCACCGGCTACAGCCGGCGGGTCCTCGCGGTGCTGAGGTTCCTGGAGGGGTAGGGCGCGTCCCGGGGCCGTCGGGACGGCCACCGGGGGCGACCGGGCGCGTACTCTTGACGAACCGTCAGGGGTTGACGAAGCCTTGTCAGACCACGCCCGTCAGCCCCGGAGGTCAACGGTGACCGAGCAGGCGTCCCACACCCACGGCGGGACGGAGATCCCGCTGCTGACCGTGACGATCGGCGAGCGCCTGGACCGGGCGGTGGCCGAGTTCGGGGAGCGGGAGGCGCTGGTCGACCTGGTGAGCGGGCGGCGGTGGACGTACGCCGACCTGGGCCGGGACGTGGAGCGGGTGGCGCGCGGGCTGGCGGCGCTCGGGGTGGTCAAGGGCGACCGGGTGGGCGTCTGGGCGATGAACCGCCCGGAGTGGGTGCTGGTGCAGTACGCCACCGCTCGGCTCGGCGCGGTCCTGGTGAACGTCAACCCCGCGTACCGCACCGAGGAGCTGGCGTACGCGCTGCGGCAGGCCGGGGTGTCGCTGCTGGTGGCGCAGGGCTCGTACCGGGACGCGGACTTCCGGGCGATGGTGGCCGGGGTCCGCGGCCGCTGCCCCGAGCTGCGGACGGCGGTGTTCCTCGGCGAGCCGAGCTGGGCGGACCTGCTGCGCCGCGGCGACGAGGCCCGGCCCGGGCCGCGTGAGGTGCTGCACTGCGACGAGCCGATCAACATCCAGTACACCTCCGGCACCACCGGCTTCCCCAAGGGCGCGACCCTCTCCCACCGCAACATCCTCAACAACGGCCACTGCGTGGGCGCGCTGCTCGGCTACGGCCCCGAGGACCGGATCTGCGTGGCGGTGCCCTTCTACCACTGCTTCGGGATGGTGGTGGGCAACCTGGCGGCGCTGAGCCACGGCGCCTGCGTGCTGATCCCCTCCGAGGGGTTCGACCCGGCGGCCACCCTGCGGGCGGTCGAGTCGGAGCGGGCGACCTCGCTGTACGGGGTGCCGACCATGTTCATCGCCGAGCTGGGCCTGCCGGACTTCGCCTCCTACGACCTGTCCTCGCTGCGGACCGGCCTGATGGGCGGCTCGCCCTGCCCGGCGGAGCTGATGCGGCGGGTCCGCACCGACCTGCACATGCCCGAGGTGGCCATCGCGTACGGGATGACCGAGACCTCGCCGGTCTCCACGATGACCCGGGTCGACGACCCCGAGGAGCACCGGGTGGCCACGGTCGGCCGGGCGGTCCCGCAGGTCGAGGTGCGGATCGCCGACCCGGCGACCGGCCGGACGCTGCCGCGCGGCACGGTGGGCGAGCTGCACACCCGCGGCTACTCGGTGATGCTCGGCTACTGGGGCGAGCCGGAGCGCACGGCGGAGGCGGTGGACGCGGAGGGCTGGATGCGCACCGGCGACCTGGCGGAGATGCGCGAGGACGGCTACCTGGCGGTGGTCGGCCGGATCAAGGACGTGATCATCCGCGGCGGGGAGAACGTGTACCCGCGGGAGGTCGAGGACCTGCTGCACACCCACCCGGCGGTCGCGGACGTGCAGGTGGTGGGGGTGCCGGACGAGCGGTACGGCGAGGAGGTGTGCGCCTTCGTGGTGCTGCGCGAGCCCGCCGGGGCGCTCGGCCGGGAGGAGGCCGTGGCGCGGGAGATCGCCGAGTTCTGCCGCGGCCGGATCGCGCACTTCAAGACGCCCCGGCACGTGCGGCTGGTCGAGGGCTTCCCGATGACGGTGAGCGGCAAGGTGAGAAAGGCCGAGCTGCGCGAGGCGGCGGCGCGCAGCCTCGGCCGGTGAGGCCCCGGCGGACCGGACGGCCCCTTGTTCGACCACCGCCGACCGGTCATCTAACCTGGTTCCGTGCTTCTTCTCGTCAGCCGTCGCCACGTGGACCTGCTCCGCGTCACGAGCATGTCCTGTCGACGCTCCGGCTGATCCCCTTCCTCTCCCGCCCGTTCCGGGCACACGCCCTCCCCCGGCCCCGCCCGTTCCGCCGCACCCGGCGGGACGGCGGCAGCGACCCCGGCGACCGCCGGGCACCGCCGGGGCACCGACCCAGCGGATGTCACCCATGACACAGCAGTCCCAGCAGTCCCCCACCACCGGTCTCCCCGTGATCGACCTGTCGCTCGCCGACGGGTCCCCCGAGGACCGGGCCCGCCTGCACGACGCCCTGCGCGCCGCGGCGACCGACGTCGGCTTCTTCCAACTGGTCGGCCACGGCATATCGGCGGCCGAGACCACCGCCCTGACCGGCGCGATGCGGGCCTTCTTCGACCTGCCCGAGGCCGACCGGCTGGCCGTGAGCAACCTCAACTCCCCCCACTTCCGGGGCTACACCCGCACCGGCGACGAGCGCACCGCCGGCGCCCAGGACTGGCGCGACCAGCTGGACATCGGCGCCGAACTGCCGCCGCACGTCCCGGCCCCCGGCGAGCCGCCGTACTGGTGGCTGGAGGGCCCCAACCAGTGGCCGGACAACCTGCCCGAGCTGCGCAGCGCCGCCCTGCACTGGATCGACCGGCTCTCCGGGGTCGGCCGGCGGCTGCTGCACGAGCTGCTGGCCGCGATCGGCGCCCGGCCGGACTTCTACGACTACGCCTTCGCCGGCCACCCGCACCTGCGGCTGAAGCTGGTCCGCTACCCCGGAACGGCACCGGACGGCGCCGGGCAGGGTGTGGGCACGCACAAGGACTACGGCTTCATCACCCTGCTGCTCCAGGACACCGTCGGCGGCCTCCAGGTGGAGCGTCCGGACGGCTCGTTCCTGAACGTGCCGCCGATGGAGGGCGCGTTCGTGGTCAACCTGGGCGAGCTGCTGGAGGTGGCCACCGACGGCTACCTGAAGGCCACCAGCCACCGGGTGGTGAGCCCGCCGGGGGCGCGGGAGCGGTTCTCGGTGCCGTTCTTCTTCAACCCGCGGCTGGACGCGCACATCGAGCCGCTGGAGTTCCCCAACGCCCACCACGCGCCGGGGGCCACCCAGGACCCGGGCAACCCGCTGTTCGCCGAATTCGGGCGGAACGAGCTGAAGGGGTATCTCCGCGCCCACCCCGAGGTGACGCGGAAGCACCACGCCGACCTGCTGCCGCTGGCCTGACGGCCGCGCGGGGCAGGAAGCGGGAAGAGTACACCGGAGGGGCGCGGGAGACCGCGCCCCTTCGCCATGCCCGGGGGCAATCGGGTGCGTACACCAGGGGCGCGGGGAACTGCGCGAAGAGGAAACAGCCGAGGTAGAACCCTCCCGCCCCGCGCCGTTCTCCCCCAGCCTGACGGCTGGGAGGTCCACGCGCTCCTTGGTGTTGACCGGGTGCGTACCGGCCCCGTCAGCGGGTCTTGCGGGCGGCGTAGGCGCGGGCGGCGCGGACCCGGTTGCCGCATTTGGTGCAGCACCAGCGGCGGGCCGCGTGGGAGCGCAGGAACCAGCGGTCGCAGCCCTGGGCCGCGCACTCGGCGAGCTGCTCGGCCTCCGGGCCGGTGAGCAGGTCGGCGGTGTCCTCGGCGAGCAGGGAGAGCGCGGCGCCGACCGGGTTGCCGTGGTCGGGCCGGTCGGCGCGGCGGGGTCCGCCGGCCGGGGTGTCCCAGAGCAGGTGGGGGGTCGGCGGGGCCGCGGCCAGGGCGGCGTTGAGGGCGTCGAGGGCGGTGGGGGGCGGGGCCCCGGCGGCGGCGCGGGCCGCGAACAGCGCGCGGGCGGACTCCCGGAGCGCGAGCAGCCGGCCGTGCTGACGGCCGGCCAGCGCCGTGCGGTCGGGCAGCAGCTCGCGCCGGACCAGCCAGAGCCGGGCGGCGTCGGCGTCCTCCAGCAGGTCCACCGGGCCGTGGCTGAGGGTGAAGCGGGTGTTCACCAGGGCGAGGGAGCGGTACTGCTCCTCGCCGGGCACGGCCGGCTGGTGGAGGTGGTAGGGGGTCTCGTCCACCGTCTCATGCTAACGGTTGCGGTTCTCCGTGAGAACGGGCTAGCTTCTCACGGGTAACGGACGACGAAACCGTGAGAACCGTGAGGGGTGGCAGCATGCCGATCGACGCCGTGAAGCTCCGTGAGGACTTCCCGATCCTGCACCGGAGGGTCGGCGACGCCCCGCTGGTGTACCTCGACTCGGCCGCCACCACGCAGAAGCCGCTGGCCGTGCTGGACGCCGAGCGGGAGTTCTACCTGACCCGCAACGCCGCCGTGCACCGCGGCGCCCACCGGCTGGCCGAGGAGGCCACCGAGGCGTACGAGCGGGCCCGGGCCACGGTGGCGGCGTTCGTCGGCGCCCGGCCGGAGGAGACCGTCTTCACCCGGAACGCCACCGAGGGGATCAACCTGATCGCCTACGCGCTGGGCACCGCCGGCCGGATCCGCCCCGGTGACCGGATCGTGGTGACCGAGATGGAGCACCACGCCAACCTGGTGCCCTGGCAGCAGCTGGCCGAGCGCACCGGCGCACGCCTGGAGTGGCTCACCCTCACCGACGAGGGCCGGCTCGACCTGGACGGGCTGGACCGCCTGCTCGACGAGCGGACCCGGGTGGTCGCCCTCACCCACCAGTCCAATGTGCTGGGCACGGTCAACCCGGTCCGCCGGATCGCCGACCGGGCGCACGCGGTGGGCGCCCTGGTGGTGGTCGACGGCGCCCAGTCGGTGCCGCACCGGCCGCTGGACGTCACCGACCTCGGCGCCGACGCCCTGGTCTTCTCCGGACACAAGATGCTCGGGCCGAGCGGAGTGGGCGTGCTCTGGGGCCGGTACGGGCTGCTGGAGTCGCTGCCGCCGTTCCTCACCGGCGGTTCGATGGTGGAGCTGGTCGAGATGGACCGCACCACCTTCCTGCCGCCGCCGCAGCGGTTCGAAGCCGGGGTGCCGATGACCGCGCAGGCGGTGGGCCTGGCCGCGGCGGTGGACTACCTGAACGCGCTCGGGATGGCCGAGGTGGCCGCGCACGAGGACGAACTCACCGGGTACGCCCTGCGGTTGCTCCGGGAGATCCCCGGCGTGCGGATCATCGGGCCGGCCGATCCGGTGGACCGCGGGTCGGCGGTCTCCTTCACCGTGGACGGGATCCACCCGCACGACGTGGGCCAGGTGCTCGACGAGCGCGGGATCGCCGTCCGGGTCGGGCACCACTGCGCCCGGCCGGTGGCCCGCCGCTTCGGGGTGCCGGCCACCACCCGGGCCAGCTTCCACGTCTACAACACCCCGGACGAGGTGGAGGCCCTCGCCGCGGGGGTGCGGGCCGCCCAGGCGTACTTCGCGCGCTGAGCGCGGCGGGGCCGGTGCCGCGAGGCCGGCCGGCGGTACGGGGCGCGGGCACGGCGGCCGCCCCGGCCGTCTCTCCAGCGGCCGGGGCGGCCTCCACCGAGTGGACTGTCGTGATGAGACGGTGTCACACTGCTACTGTCACAGCAAGACTGCTGCACCAGGTTTCCGAGGTCCGAACGATGACAGCGCCCCCACCGCGGCTCACCGTCGACGAGTTGGCCGCCCGGGCCGGGGTCACCGTCCGGACCCTGCGCTTCTACGCCGCCAAGGGCCTGCTGCCGCCCCCCGAGCTCGGCCCGCGCCGGGTCGGCCTGTACGGGCCCGAGCACCTGGGCCGGCTGGAGCTGATCGAGGAGCTCCAGCGGCAGGGCCTCACGCTCGCCGCGATCGAGCGCTACCTCACCCAACTCCCCGAGGACATCAGCTCGCTGGACCTGGCGATCCACCGGGCCCTGGTCGCCTCCTGGACCCCGGAGCCCGCCGAGGAGGCCACCCGGGAGCAGCTGGAGCGGCGGGCCGGGCGCGCCCTGTCCGACGCGGATCTGGACCGGCTGGTGGCGATGGGCGCGCTGCACCGGACCGCGGACGCGGCGGTGTTCACCACCGACCCCGGCCTGCTGCCGCTCGGCGTGCGGATCCTGGACGTGCCGATCCCGCTGGAGACGCTGATCGCCGCCCGCGCGGTGGTCCGGCTGCACAGCCAGGCCACCGCGCACGACCTGCACCGGCTGTTCCGCGAGACGGTCTGGAAGCCGTACCGTGAGAGCGGGCCGCCGCCGCGGGAGCTGGAGCGGATGAAGCTGCTCACCGACCAGATCCAGCCGATGGTGGTGCAGGCCCTGGTGACGGCCTTCCAGCGGTCGCTGGCCGAGGAGTTGGCCGACCGCCCGGAGGCGTGAGCGCACCGACGCGCCCACGCCCCCGGCCCCGGGGCGCGTCCCGGGTCAGTCGCGGAAGGTGCGGCCCTCGGCGGCCATGGTGTCCAGAAGCGCCGGCGGGGTGAAGCGCTCGCCGTACGCGGCGGCCAACTCCCGGGCGCGGGCGGTGAATCCGGCCACCCCGCCGGGGTAGCCGTTGATGTACTGGAGCACGCCGCCGGTCCAGGCCGGGAAGCCGATGCCGAGGATCGAGCCGACGTTGGCGTCGGCGACCGAGGTGAGGACGTCCTCCTCCAGGCAGCGGACGGAGTCCAGCGCCTCGGCGAAGAGCATCCGCTCCTTCATGTCCTCGAACGGGATCGCCTTGCCCGGCTGGGTGAAGTGCTCGCGCAGGCCCGGCCACAGCCGGGTGCGGCGGCCGTCCTCGTACTCGTAGAAGCCGGCCCCGCCGCTGCGGCCCGGACGGTCGAACTCGTCGAGCATCCGGTCCATCACCGTGTCGCCGGGGTGCGGCGTCCAGCTGCCACCGGCCTCCTCGACGGCCCGGCGGGCCTCGTTCCGGATCTTGCGGGGCAGGGTGAGGGTGAGCTCGTCCAGCAGGGAGAGCACCTTGGCCGGGTAGCCGGCCTGGGCGGCGGCCTGCTCCACCGAGACCGGGTCCAGGCCCTCGCCGACCATGGCCACGCCCTCGTTGATGAACTGGCCGATCACCCGCGAGGTGAAGAAGCCGCGCGAGTCGTTGACCACGATCGGCGTCTTGCGGATCTGCCGGACCAGGTCGAAGGCCCGGGCCAGCGCCTCGTCGCCGGTCCGCGGCCCGCGGATGATCTCCACCAGCGGCATCTTGTCCACCGGCGAGAAGAAGTGCAGGCCGATGAAGTCGGCGGGCCGGTCCACGCCCTCGGCGAGCAGGCCGATCGGCAGGGTGGAGGTGTTGGAGCAGAGCAGCGCGTCGGGGGCGATGACCTCCTGGACCTCCTGGAACACCTTGTGCTTGAGCTCGGGGTTCTCGAAGACGGCCTCGATCACCGCGTCGCAGCCGGCCAGGTCGGCCGGGTCGGCGGTCGGGGTGATCCGGGCCAGGAACGCCTCCCGCTCCTCGGGAGTCGTCCGGCCGCGGGCCACCGCCTTGTCCAGCAGGGCGGCCGAGTACGCCTTCCCGCGCTCGGCGGCCTCCGGCGTGACGTCCTTGAGCAGCACCTGCATCCCCGCGGCGGCGCAGGAGTACGCGATGCCGGCGCCCATCATGCCGGCGCCGAGCACGGCGACCCGCTCGACCTTCCGCGGCTCGACGCCCCGGGGACGGCCTGCACCGGAGTTCACGGCCTGCATGTCGAAGAAGAACGCCTGGATCATGTTCTTCGAGGTCTGGCCGCAGGCCAGCTCGGCGAAGTACCGGGCCTCGATCACCATCGCGGTGTCCACGTCCACCTGGCTGCTCTCCACGGCCGCGGCCAGGATGTTGCGCGGCGCCGGGTAGGGGGCGCCGGCGAGCTGCTTGCGCAGGTTGGCCGGGAAGGCGGGCAGGTTGGCGGCGAAGGCCGGGGTGCTGGGGGTGCCGCCGGGGATCTTGTAGCCCTTGACGTCCCAGGGCTGTACGGCCTCCGGGTGGGCGTCCACGAAGGCGCGGGCCCTGGCCAGCATCTCCTCGCGGGTGGCGGCCACCTCGTGCACCAGCCCGGCCTCCAGGGCCTGGGCCGGACGGTACTGGCGGCCCTGCAGCAGGACCTTGAGCAGGGCGTCGGTGATGCCCATCAGCCGGACCGTACGGACGACCCCGCCGCCGCCGGGCAGCAGGCCGAGGGTGACCTCGGGCAGGCCGATCTTGCTACCGGGGGCGTCCAGGGCGATCCGGTGGTGGCAGGCGAGCGCGATCTCCAGGCCGCCGCCCAGGGCCGCGCCGTTGATCGCGGCGACCACCGGCCGGCCGAGGGTCTCCAGGGTGCGCAGCGCGCGCTTGATCCGCATCGAGTCGGCGAAGACGCGCTCGGCGTCCTCCGGCTGGGCCGCGGACAGCAGGCGCAGGTCGCCGCCGGCGAAGAAGGTCTTCTTGGCCGAGGTGACGATGACGCCGCGCAGGCCCTCGGTGGCCTTCAGCCGCTCCACGGTCGCCTCCAGGGCGTCGGTGAAGGCGGCGTTCATCGTGTTGGCGGACTGGGCGGGGTCGTCGAGGACGAGGGTGACCACACCGTCCTGGTCCTGCTCCCAGCGGATGGCGGTTGCTTCGGTCATGGTGGAAGGTCTCCAGACAGGGGTGCCGCGCGGAGCGCGCCCCGAGGGTGGTGGCGGTCCTGGGGTGGCCCGGCCGGCGGGCCCGGGACGGTGGTCCCGGCCCGTGGGCCGGGGGCGGGTCAGAGGCGCTCGATGACGGTGGCGATGCCCATGCCGCCGCCCACGCAGAGGGTGGCCAGGCCGTAGCGCAGGTCGCGGCGCTCCAGCTCGTCGACCAGGGTGCCGATCAGCATGGCGCCGGTGGCGCCGAGCGGGTGGCCCAGGGCGATCGCGCCGCCGTTGACGTTCACCTGGTCGTGGCGGAAGCCGAGTTCGCGCATGAAGCGCATCGCCACAGCGGCGAACGCCTCGTTGATCTCCACCAGGTCGATGTCGGCGGCGGTCAGGCCCGCCTTCGCCAGGGCCTTGCGGGTGGCCGGGGCCGGGCCGGTGAGCATGATGGTCGGCTCGGAGCCGGAGACGGCGGCGGAGACGATCCGGGCCCGCGGGGTCAGCCCGTACCGCTCGCCGACCTCCCGGTTGCCGATGGCGACCAGCGCGGCGCCGTCCACGATGCCGGAGGAGTTGCCGGCGTGGTGGACGTGGTCGATGGCCTCCACCCAGTGGTACTTCTGCAGGGCGACCGCGTCGAAGCCGCCGTCCTCGCCGATCCGGGCGAAGGAGGGCTTGAGTGCGGACAGCGACTCCACGCTGGTGGCCGGGCGGATGAACTCGTCGCGGTCCAGCACCACCAGGCCGTTGCGGTCCCTGACCGGCACCACCGAGCGGTCGAACAGGCCGTCCGCCTGGGCCTTGGCCGCGCGGGCCTGGGACTCGGCGGCGAAGGCGTCCACGTCGGTGCGGGAGAAGCCCTCGACGGTGGCGATCAGGTCGGCGCCCACGCCCTGCGGGACGAAGCCCGTCTCGTACGCGGTCATCGGGTCCATCGCCCAGGCGCCGCCGTCCGAGCCCATCCTGACCCGGGACATCGACTCGACGCCGCCGGCCAGGATCAGGTCCTCCCAGCCCGAGCGGACCTTGGCGGCGGCCAGGTTGACGGCCTCCAGGCCGGAGGCGCAGAACCGGTTCTCCTGGACGCCCGCGACGCTGTCCGGCAGGCCGGCCGCGATGGCCGCGATCCGGGCGATGTCCGAACCCTGGTCGCCGATCGGGCTCACCACGCCGAGCACGATGTCGTCGATCGCGGCCGGGTCCAGGGTCGGGAAGCGGTCGCGGAGTTCGTGGATCAGGCCGACGACCAGGTCGATCGGCTTGGTGCCGTGCAGGGAGCCGTTGGCCTTGCCCCGGCCGCGTGGGGTGCGGATAGCGTCGTAGACGTACGCTTCGGTGGTCACGGTGGATCCTTTCGGATCGGTCGGGTCCGATCGGTCGAGTCCGGTCGGGGTCTGATCGGGTGCGAGGGGGTTTCGGGGTGGGTCTTCGGGGCTTCGGGGCTTCGGGCGGGGCGGCGGGGGTCAGTCGAGGAGGGAGCGGCCGATGATCTCCTTCATGATCTCGGTGGTCCCGCCGTAGATGGTCTGGATGCGGCTGTCGGTGAACGCCCTGGCCACCGGGTACTCGGTCATGTACCCGTAGCCGCCGTGCAGTTGGAGGCACCGGTCGGCGGTGCGCTTCTGCAGTTCGGTAGCCCACCACTTGGCCATCGACGCGTCCACCGGGGTCAGCGCGTACCGGTTGTGCTCGGTGATGCACCGGTCCACGAAGGTCCGGGTGACCGCGCACTCGGTGGCCAGCTCGGCGATCTCGAACCGGACGTGCTGGAGTTTGCCCAGCGGCTTGCCGAACGCCGTGCGCTGCTTGACGTACGCCGTGGTGAGCTCGACCAGGTGCTCGGCGCCGGCGATCGCCGCCACCGCGATGGCCAGCCGCTCCTGGGCCAGGTTGCGCATCAGGTAGAGGAAGCCCTGGTTCTCCTCGCCCAGCAGGTTGGCCTTCGGCACCACCACGTCGGTGAAGAACAACTCGGCGGTGTCCTGGGACTTCTGGCCGATCTTGTCGAGGTTCCGGCCGCGCTCGAAGCCGGCCATGCCGCGCTCCACCACCAGCAGGCTCAGGCCGTGCGCGCCGCCCTCCGGAGTGGTCCGGGCGACCACCACCACCAGGTCGGAGAGGATGCCGTTGGAGATGAACGTCTTGGAACCGTTCAGCAGGTAGTGGTCACCCTTGTCCACCGCGGAGGTCCGGATCCCCTGCAGGTCCGAACCGGTGCCCGGCTCGGTCATCGCGATCGCCGTCACCAGCTCGCCGCTGCAGAAACCCGGCAGCCAGCGCTGCCGCTGCTCCTCGGTGGCGAGGGAGGTCAGGTACGGGCCGATGATGTCGTTGTGCAGGCCCAGGGCGAGGCCGCTGACGCCGGCGCGGACGAACTCCTCGGCGAGGACCGCCGGGTACCGGAAGTCCGGGTTGCCCCCGCCGCCGTACTCCTCCGGCACCGCCAGGCCCAGCAGGCCCTGCCGGCCGGCGGCGAGCCAGGCGGAGCGGTCCACGACGCCGGCCTGCTCCCAGCGGTCGTAGTGCGGGAGCACCTCCTTCGCGAGGAAGGCCCGGACGGTCTCCCGGAAGGCTTCGTGCTCGGGCTCGTACAGCTCGCGTTGCACGGGGGGATCCTTTCTGACGGGGCGCGCCCCCTTCGGCGCACCCGCATGCACCTGGTTCATGGGGTCAGGCCCGGGACGGACCAGTCGTGGGCCACTTCGGCGGTGTGTTGGCCGGGGTGGGACGGGGGGCGGCGGAGGGTGGCGGGGGTGGCGGAGAAGCGGGGAGCGGGGGCGGGCTGGGTGATCCCGGCGTGGTCGGTGTAGGTGCCGCGGGCGGCGAGGTGGTCGTGGGCGGCGGCCTGCCGCAGGGTGAGGACGGGGGCGACGCACGCGTCCGTCCCCTCGAACAGCGCCGTCCACTCCTCCGCCGTGCGGGTCGCGAACCGCCCGGCGATCGCCTCCCGCAGCTCCGGCCAGCGCGCGACCTCCCACTGCCCGGGCGCGTCCGCGCCCAGCTCCAGCAGCTTGGCGAACTCGGCGTAGAACTGCGGCTCCAGCGCCCCGACGGCCATGTACCCGCCGTCCGCCGTGCGGTAGGAGGCGTAGAAGGGGGCGCCGCCGTCCAGCAGGTTGGTGCCGCGGCGGTCCTGCCACTGGCCGGCGGCGAGCAGGCCCCAGAGCAGGGCGGTGAGATGGGCGGCGCCGTCCACGATGGCGGCGTCGACGACCTGGCCGGTGCCGGTGGCGCGGGCGTGGTGGAGGCCGGCGAGCAGTCCGACGACCAGGTAGAGCGAGCCGCCGGCGTAGTCGCCGAGGAGGTTGGCGGGGATGCCGGGGGCGTGGTCGGGGGTGCCGATCAGGCCGAGGACGCCGGCGGTGGCGGCGTACCCGATGTCGTGGCCGGCGTGCTGGGCGAGCGGGCCGTCCTGGCCCCAGCCGGTCATCCGGCCGTAGACCAGGGCGGGGTTGCGGGCGAGGCAGGCGTCCGGTCCGACGCCGAGGCGTTCGGCGACGCCGGGGCGGTAGCCCTCGATCAGCAGGTCGGCCCGCTCGACCAGGTCGAGGACCAGGCCGGGGCCGCCGGGGGACTTGAGGTCGATCAGTACCGAGCGCTTGTTGCGGTTGGTGAGGTCGTGCGCCGGGTCGGGGCCGAGGGCGGGCGGGCCGGGGCGGTCGACGCGGACGACGTCGGCGCCGAGGTCGGCGAGCAGCATCGCGGCGAACGGCCCGGGGCCGATCCCGGCCAGCTCCACGACCCGGACGCCGGCCAGCGGTCCGGACGGGTTGGACGTGTCGGTCACCGGAGCCCTCCGAGGTTTGACAGTAAAGCTGTCACAGTCGCGATGATAGGCATGCAACTCGCCGGTAACAAGGGCGGTCCCGCCGCCCGCCGGGACCGGGCGGCGCGCCGGGGCGGTCCGGCCTTGCCAACCGGTTCCCCCGGGCGGATTCTGGGGCTGACGATCTCCACCGGGAAGAAGGTGATCGACCATGCAGAACCACTGGATCGTCGACCTCAACTTCGAGGAGGACGAGAACCGTACCTCCTGCACCGCGTCGCTCAGCGGCTTCAGCGCCCCCGGGGTACGGGGTGTGGGCGTCGCCCGCCGCAACCCGGACGACACCCCGGACTCCACCATCGGCGAGGAACTGGCCGCCGCGCGGGCCTGCTCCAACCTGGCCCACGAGCTGATCAACAAGGCCGCCTCCGGCATCGAGGACCACACCCACCGCCGGGCGAACCTCATCTTCTGAGGCCGCTGGATCTCCGCCGGTCCCGCTCCCCCGCGCGGGGGAGCGGGATCGATCCGTGAGCCGACGCGCCACCCTCCCGGTCGGCGGCAGGGTCGTGGGCATGGACCTCTCCGCCGACCGCACCCTCCGGCCCGGCCTGGCCGCCCTCGCCGTGGCCGCCACCCTGCCGTACCTGACCCTCAAGCTGCTCTGGCTGTGCGGCAGCACGGTCGGCATGGTCGATCCGGCCACCGCCGAGGACCCGGCCCTGTGGCTGCTGAACCTGGTCACCTTCGGCATGGACGGCGTGGCCGCCCTGCTGGCCCTGGCCTTCGCCCGCCCCTGGGGGCAGCGCCTGCCGGCCGGGCTGGTCGTCCTCCCGATGTGGGTGGCCACCGGGCTGCTCGGCCCGCTGCTCCTCGCCCTGGCGCTGACCGCGGCCGCCACCCTGCTGCTCGGCGGCGAGGCCGCCCCGGCCGCCGACGGGTTCCTGCGGCCGTGGGTCTACCTGCTGGTGTACGGCGGCTTCGCCGTCCAGGGCGCCGCCCTCGCCGGGGCGTTCGGCCTGTACGCGCGGGGGCGCTGGGGCGGCCTGCTGCGGGCCCGGGTCCGGGACCTGCCGGACACCGCCACCCTGCCGCTGCAGCGGGTGCTGGTCGGCGCGGCGGCCGTCCTCGCCCTCCCGGTCACGGCCGCCCACCTGTACTGGTGCCTGGGCGGCACCACCGGGCTGTCCGCCGACACCGTCGACGGCCGCGGTCACGGCTTCACCTCCCTGCAGGGCGTGTGGGCCCTCGCCGCGCCGGTCGCGGTGGCCGCCCTGGCGGTGGTGGTGTTCCGGGCCGGCCCCGGGCTCGGCCTGCGCGGGCCGCTGGCCGCGGTCTGGACGGCCGGCGGCTCGGTGTTCGGCTGGGGCTGCTGGGTCCTGCTGGCCGGCGGACTGCGCACCACGGCACCGGACCCGGCGAAGGCGGTGCCGCCGGCCACCCACCTGCTGGGGGCGGCCGAGGCCGACGCGGGGCTGCTGATCCTGGTGGTCGGGGCGATCGCCCTGATCGAACACGCGTCCGCGCGGGCTGACGTAGAGTCAGCCCGGTGAGTGCACTGATCGGACGCCGGGCCGCCCTGCGCTGGGTGCACCTGGTGCTCGGCGGGGCGCTGCTGATGCCGTACTGGCTGCTCTCGCTGGTGGTGCTGGGCACGCTGTTCCACCGCGACGACCCGCTGCACACGGTGCTGGTGCAGTTCGCGGCGCTCGGCACCTCGCTGCCGCTGGCCGCGGTGACCGCGCTGGTCCCGGTGGTCCGGGTGCTGGAGGCGACCGCCGCCCGGGCGCTCTGCGCGGGCGCCGCGGGGGAGTTGGCCGTGGTGCCCTCCCGCGCCTGGGAGGCCCGGCGCCGGACCGCCGCCTGGTTCGTCCTGCACGTGCTGCTCGGCGGCGTGGTGGCCGGGATGTCGCTGGCGATCCCGCCCGCGGTGGTGACGCTGCTGTTCTTCCCCGTCCCGGAGTGGCGGCTGCTCTGGTTCGGCCCGGACCCGCTGCCCTCGTCCGTGCTCGCCGCCGGCCTGGTCCTGCTGCTGGTGCTGGCCAACGCCGGCGCGGGCGCCCTGCTCGCGTACGCCGCGCCTCGGCTGCTCGGCCCCACCCCCGGGGAGCGGCTCGCCGCCGCCGAACGGCGGGCCGTGGAGCTGGCCCACCGCAACCGGCTGGCCCGCGAGCTGCACGACTCGGTCGGGCACGCCCTCAGCGCGGTCACCATCCAGGCCGCGGCCGCCGGCCGGGTCCTGCGCAGCGACCCCGCGGTCGCCGCCGAGGCGCTGGCCGCGATCGAGGAGACCGCCCGCGCCGCGGTCGCCGAACTCGACACCGTCCTCGGCCTGCTCCGCGAGGAGGACCGTCCCGAGCAGCCCGGCGGCGGCCCCACCCTGGCCG
This sequence comes from Kitasatospora sp. HUAS MG31, assembly GCF_040571325.1. Taxonomy (GTDB): domain Bacteria; phylum Actinomycetota; class Actinomycetes; order Streptomycetales; family Streptomycetaceae; genus Kitasatospora; species Kitasatospora camelliae. The sequence continues at coordinate 1,851,365 of NZ_CP159872.1, forward strand.
GGCTCGCCGTGCTGCTGCGGCAGACGGAACGCTCCGGGGTGACCGTGGCGGCCCGGTTCGGCCCCGGCCTCGCCGACCTGCCGGAGGCGGTCTCCCGGGAGGCGTACCGGATCGTGCAGGAGGGCCTCACCAACGTGCTGCGGCACGCCGGCCCGGTCGACGCCGCACTGCGGCTGGAGCGGCGGGACGGACGGCTGGAAGTGGAGCTCACCAACCCGGTCGGCGCCGCCCGCCCCAGCCGACCCGGCGGCGGACGCGGCCTGCGCGGCATCGCCGAACGGGCCACCGCCCTGCGCGGCCACTGCGAGGCCGGACCGGTGGACGGCGGCCGCGGCTGGCGGCTGGCCGCCCGGCTGCCGGACACGGCGACATGAGCGACGGCCTGGTCGGGGCCGACGGTGGACCGGAAGGGCCGGAACGCATGGAGGAGCGGGGGTACGCGATGGACCGGGGACGGACGGACGGTGCAGGGCCGGGCAGGGGGCCGGACGGGGGTCGGGCGCCGATCCGGGTGGTGATCGCGGACGACGAGCGGCTGGTCCGGGCCGGGCTGCGGATCGTCCTGGACGCCGAACCCGACCTCACCGTGGTCGGCGAGGCCGCCACCGGCGCCGAGGTGGTGCCCCTGGTCCGCGAGCTGCGCCCGGACGTGGTGCTGATGGACGTCCGGATGCCCGAGGTGGACGGCATCCGCGCCACCGAACACCTGGTCGCCACCCTCGACCCGGCCCCGCGCATCCTCGTGGTGACCACCTTCGAGAACGACGACTACGTGTACGAGGCGCTGCGCGCCGGGGCCGCCGGGTTCCTGCTCAAGCGGGCACGGGCCGAGGAGATGGTGCACGCCGTCCGGCTCGCCGCCCACGGCGAGTCGCTGCTCTTCCCCTCCGCCGTCCGGGACCTCGCCGCCCGGCGGCCCGCTCGACGGCGCCCCGGCGGCCCGCTGGACCGGCTCACCGAGCGCGAGGCCGAGGTCCTGCGGCAGATGGCCGCCGGCCTCAGCAACGGCGAGATCGCCGAGCGGTTGGTGGTCAGCCCCGAGACGGTCAAGTCGCACGTGGCGAGCGTGCTGGCGAAGCTCGGCGCCCGGGACCGGACACAGGCGGTGATCGCCGCGTACGAGTCGGGGTTCGTCCGGCCGCGCTAACCGGGGGTCGGAGGCGGTCCGAAGGCGGGTCCCCGGCCGTCCTGATCAGCGCGGACACGGGTTCCACCGCACTCTACCGGCGGGTAGAGTTCGACGATCGTGCCCACGGGGGGCACCGCAGAACGACGAAGAACCGGTGACCGCATGACCGTCTGGACCCGACCCGCGCTCTGGTGGCGCACAGCGATCGTCGCCTCGGGCGGCCTGGGGCTGATCCTCAGCAACAGCTCGCTGGTGTACTTCACCATCGAGAGCAACGTGCTCACGCTCGGCTACTTCATCGGCGCCGTCTACTGGATGGTCAAGCGCGGCACCGTCGACGCGCCGGCCCCCCGGCTGCGCGGTGCCGTCACCCTGTACCTGACGATCACCGGCCTGGTGGCGCACATCCTGCTGGAGAAGGGCGCCAACCCGCTGCCCGGCCTGGTCTCCGGACCGGACATGCTGCAGCACTGGTCGAGCTTCCTGCTGCACTACACCACGCCGATCATGGTGATGATCGACTGGCTGGTCCTCAAGCCGCGCAACGCCTCGCGCTGGCGCGACCTGCCGCTGTGGCTCGCCTTCCCGCTCGGCTACGCCGTGGTGACCGAGACCCGGGCCATCCTCTTCCCGGACTTCCCGCTGAAGTACCCGTACTTCTTCCTCGACCCGGGCACCGAGGGCTACGGCTGGGTGGCCGGGCAGATAGCCCAGCTGACCGTCGAGTTCGTGGTGCTCGGCGTCCTGGTGATCGGTCTGGACCGGCTCGGCACCAAGCTGGCCCGCCGACGCCCGGAGGCCGTCGAGGAGCCGGCGGCGCAAGAGCCCGTCGGGTCGTGACGGCGCCCGCGGTAGGGCGGACACCGGAGGGGCGCGTGAGGGAACACCTTACGCGCCCTCCTGCTTTCCGCGCCGGGCCGGGCCGCGCCGGGTCGGGCCGGGCCAGCCGGGGTCAGGCCAGGTACTCCGCGAACGCCTGGTGGAAGCCGGGGAAGGTCTTGCGGACGCAGCCCGGGTCGTCGAAGGTCAGGCCCGGGGTGAGCACCCCGGTCACCGCGAAGGACATCACGATCCGGTGGTCGCCGAAGGTGGCGATCTCCGCCGCCACCGGCCGGGCCGGGCGGATCTCGATCCAGTCCCGGCCGGTCTCCACCGGCACCCCGAGCCGCCGCAGGTTCTGCGCGCACGCCTCCAGCCGGTCGCACTCCTTGACCCGGGTGTTGTACACGTCCTCGATCCGCACCGGGCCGGTGGCGAACGGCGCGATGGCCGCCAGGGTCGGCATGGTGTCCGAGATGTCCCGCATCGCCACCGTCAGCCCCGACAGGCCCTCGCCGCCCGGCCCCGCCACGGTCACCTGGTCGGTGCCGATCCGGACCCGGGCGCCCATCCGCTCCAGCACCTCCACGAACCGCAGGTCGCCCTGGAGCGCCCCCGCTCCCAGCCCCGGCACGGTCACCTCGCGACCGGTCAGCGCCGCCGCGGCGAAGAAGTAACTCGCCGTCGAGGCGTCCGGCTCCACCGCGTACGTGGTCGCCCGGTAGCCGCCCGGCGGCACCGTGAACACGTTCCCCTCGCGCTTCACCTCCACCCCGAAGTCCCGCATCATCGCCAGGGTGATCTCCACGTACGGCACCGAGACCAGGTCCGTGACGGTGATCCGCAGGCCCTCCCGGGTGAGCGGACCGAGCAGCAGCAGCGCCGTCAGGTACTGCGAGGACAGGCCCGCGTCCAGGGTCACCTCGCCACCGCGGACACCCCGGGCGGAGATCCGCAGCGGGTGGTGGCCCTCCCGCTCCTCGTGCCGCAGGTCCACGCCGAGCGAGCGGAGCGCCTCGGTGAGCGGGCCCAGCGGGCGGCGGCGCATCTGCGCGGAGGCGTCGAACCGGAACTCGCCGTGCCCGGCGGCCGCCAGGGCCGGCAGGAAGCGGGCGGTGGTCGCGCCGTCCCTGCAGTACACCTCGGCGTCGGACGCCGGGCCCTGCGGGCGGCCCTCCACGTGCCACGCGTGCGGGTCGCGGTCGATCCGGTAGCCGAGCCTGGTCAGGCCCTCGGCGAAACCCTCGGTGTCGTCGGAGCTGAGGGGGCGCAGCAGGGTGGTGGTGCCGCGGGCGGCGGCGGCCAGGAAGAGCGCCCGGGCGGTGATCGACTTGGATCCGGGTATCTCGACGACCGTCACGGGCAACTCCAGGCAGGACAGCGGGCGGGGTTCCGCCATCGGCGGGGTCCCGCCATCCTGCCTCGCCCCACCCGCCCCCCGCCCCCGCGTCCCACGTCGTGGACTCGCCGGCACCGGGCCGGGCAGGCGTGTCCTTTCACGCAACCGGTCGGCGGCGGTGGAGGGCGTCGAGGTCGCCGAAGGAGAGGGAGCCGTCCAGTTCGGCCAGGGTGCCCGGGCCGAGGAGTTCGGCGGCGGCCCGGCGGGCCGCGGTGTAGGCGACCTGGGCGAGGCCCGTCCCCACGCTGATCCGCCGGACGCCCGCGGCCGCCAGTTCGGCGACGCCCGGCCCGCCGTCGACGGCCATCGCGTTCACCGGGAGCGGGGAGCGGGCGCAGAGTTCGGCCAGCACCGGCAGGTCGAGCAGGCCGGGGACGAAGAGGCCGTCCGCACCCGCCTCGGCGTAGGCGTGGGCGCGGGTGAGGACCTCGTCCAGGCCGCCGAGCCCGAACAGGAAGACGTCGGTGCGGGCGTTGAGGACCAGTTCCGGCAGTCCCGCCTCCTCTGCCGCCCGCCGGGCCGCCCGCAGGCGCTCGGCCTGCCCGGGTACGGCGAACAGCGGCCCGCCGACCGCCTCGGAGTCCTCGAGGTTGACGCCGACCGCACCCGCGCCGATCAGGTCCCGTACGGTCTCGGCGACGTCGGCCGGCCGGGGCCCGTAGCCGCCCTCGGCGTCGACGGTCACCGGGAGGTCGACCGCGGCGGCGATCCGGCTGGCGGCGGCGACGGCCTCCGCCCGGTCGAGCCGCTGGCCGTCGGAGCGGCCCAGGGACCAGGACACGCCGCCGCTGGTGGTGGCGATGGCGGGGGCGCCCGCGGCGGCGATCACCGCGGCGCTGCCCGCGTCCCAGGCGTTGGGCAGGACGAGCACGCCGTCCTCGGCGAGCGCGCGCAGCCGCAGGGCGCGGTCGCGGGAGGTGGCGGAGGTGTCACGGGACATGGGGGTCACCGGCCTTCGTACAGGGGGATTCACGGCCGGCGGCCTGTGCGCCGCCCGGCGCCCCGTATCCTGCGGCCTGCACCGGCCCGGCTGCCACGGATTCAGCTGAGGCTGAATCATCCCGTCGGGCGCGGCCCGGGCCGGGTGGAGTGTGGCGGGCGTCATAGCGCCCCGGGGCCGTTCGCCGTCCTACGATCCTCGCGGGCGCCGACCGTGCCCCCGCTCCGCCTGTGACAGCCCGAGGAGACTCCTCCCTTGACCGCCCACGCCGCCGTACCCGACAGCTACTACCAGCGGGTGGGTGAGCACCGCTTCAAGCCGACGGCCCACGCGGGCGGTGCCTGGAACACCGCCGAGCAGCACTTCAGCCCGCTGGCCGGACTGGTCGTCCACGCGATCGAGGGGCACCTGGCGGACCGTCCCGGGCAGGGCCTGGCGCTCGCCCGGATCAGCTACGACATCCTCGGGCGGATCGCGCTCGACGAGTGCGAGATCACCGTGGAGACGGTCCGGCCGGGCCGCACGGTGGAGCTGCTGGAAGCGGTGGTGCGGATCGCCGACCGCCCGGTGGTGCGGGCCCGCGCCTGGCTGCTCACCACCCTGGACACCGCCGAGGTGGCGGACAGCCCCCACGAACGGCTCGCCCCGCCCGAGGAGTTCACGCCGTGGGCGATGAGCGACCTGTGGGACGGCGGCTACGTCTCCTCCGTCGAGGTCCGCCGGTCGGAGCCGGCCCGGCGCGGTCGCGCCGCCGCGTGGATCTCCAGCCGGGTCGAGCTGGTGGCCGGCGAGCCGAGCAGCCCGCTCGCCTCCTGGCTCGCCCTGGTGGACACCGCCAACGGCATAGCCGTCCAGCAGGACCCCACCGCGTGGATGTTCCCCAACACGGACCTCACCGTGCACCTCCACCGCCAGCCGCGCGGCCCCTGGACCGGCCTGGACACCACCGTCAGCCTCGGCCCCACCGCCCAGGGCCTCACCCACAGCGTCCTGCACGACCTCGAAGGACCGGTCGGCACCGCCGTCCAGATCCTCACCGTCCGTCCCCTGTAGCGGAGTTCCGGCGTGGTGGCGCCGGCGGCGGCCCGAGGCGGCCGGACGCGGTGGGGGCAGACAGCCGGGGCGGGCCCGGGTAGCATGCGGTCCACCGTAGTTACCGACGAGTAGCATCCGCTGCCGCAGGGTGCCGCGGCCGTCGGCCCGCCCGGGGACCGGCACCCGCACGGTGCCGCTCCCCCGGGCGTCCGCGGCGCCCGCCGTCCGCGCAAGGAGGGGCCATGCCCACGCTCGACCGCGAGGGGGACGTCTTCGTCCTCGACCTCGGCGACACCGAGAACCGCTTCCACCCCGACTGGCTGGCCGCCGTCGAGGGGCTGCTGGAGGAGGTGGAGAAGGCGGAGGGCCCGAAGGCCCTGGTGACCGCCGCCACCGGCAGGTTCTACTCCAACGGCCTGGACCTGGAGTGGCTGTTCTCCCACCCCGACCAGGCGGTGGACTACCTCGCCCGGGTGCACGGGCTGTTCGCCCGGCTGCTCACCCTGCCGATGGTCACCGTGGCGGCGCTGCAGGGCCACGTGTACGCGGCCGGGGCGATGTTCTCGCTCTCCCACGACCTGCGGGTGATGCGGGAGGACCGCGGCTACTGGTGCCTGCCCGAGGCCGACCTGGGCATTCCGTTCACCCCGGGGATGTCCGCGCTGATCCAGGCCCGGCTGACCGTGCCGACCGCGCACGAGGCGATGGTGACCGGCCGGCGCTACGGCGGCCGGGACGCCCGCGCGGCCGCGATCGTGGAGCACACCACGGCCGAGGACGCCGTCCGCCGCACCGCCGTGGAGCTCGCCGCCGCCCACACGGCCAAGGCCGGCCCGGCACTCGGGACGATCAAGTCCCGGATGTACGGACCGGCCCTGGCCGCGCTGCGCGACCGGGACATCCCGCTCGGCTGAACCGCGTCCTACCGCGGATCCACCGGCAGCAGCTCGCCGTCCATCTCCAGCCAGCGGGTGATCCCGAGTCCGCGCAGGAACGGCAGGTCGTGGCTGGCCACGATCAGCGCGCCCCGGTAGCCGGCCAGCGCCTGGGTGAGCTGCCGGACACTGGCCAGGTCCAGGTTGTTGGTCGGCTCGTCGAGCAGCAGCAGCTGCGGCGGCGGGTCGGCCAGCAGCAGCGCCGCCAACGTGGCGCGGAACCGCTCGCCGCCGGAGAGCGTGCCGGCCGGCTGGTCGGCCCGCCCACCGCGGAACAGGAACCGGGCCAGCCGGGCCCGCACCGCGTTGTCGCTCGCCGCCGGGGCGAACCGCTTGACGTTCCCGGCGACGGTCAGGCCGTCGTCCAGCAGGTCGAGCCGCTGCGGCAGGTACCGGACCGTCACCGGGGTGGTGATCTCGCCCTCCACCGGGGTGAGTTCACCCGCGATGGTGCGCAGCAGGGTGGACTTCCCCGAGCCGTTGCGGCCGACCAGGGCGATCCGCTCCGGTCCGCGCAGCTCCACGTCGGCCCGGGCGCCGTGGGCGAGCCGGACCCGGTCCAGGGCGAGCACCGTCCGGCCGGCCGGCACCGCGGTGTGCGGCAGGTCGACCCTGATCTCGGCGTCGTCCCGGACCGCCTCCTCGGCCGCGGTGAGCCGGTCCTTGGCCTCGTTGAGCCGCTCGGTGTGCATGCCGCGGATCCGCCCCGCGGTCTCCTGGGCCTGCCGCTTGAACTTCCCGGCGATGATCTTCGGGTCGTTCCGGGTGACCGCCCGCTTCTTGCCGTAGCTGGCGCTGCGGTCGAGCCTGATCCGGGCCTCGGCCAGGTCCCGCTGCTGGCGCCGGACATCCGACTCCGCGTTGCGCAGCAGCCGTTCCGCGGTCTCCTGCTCGGCCGCGAGCGTGCGCTCGTAGTCGGCGAAGTTGCCGCCGTACCAGGTCACGGCGCCGTCCCTGAGGTCGGCGATCTGGTCGACGTGCTGGAGGAGTTCACGGTCGTGGCTGACCACCAGCAGCACCCCGTGCCAGCCGGCCACGGCCTCGTAGAGGCGGGCGCGGGCGGCCAGGTCGAGGTTGTTGGTGGGCTCGTCGAGCAGCAGCACGTCCGGGCGGCGCAGCAGCAGGGCCGCGAGGTGGAGCAGCACCGCCTCGCCGCCGGAGAGTTCGGCGGTGGTGCGGTCCAGCTCCAGCCTGGTCAGGCCGAGCCGGTCGAGGGTGGCGCGGGCGCGCTCCTCGACGTCCCAGTCGTCGCCGACGGCGGTGAAGTGCCGCTCGTCGGTGTCACCGGACTCGATCGCGTGCAGCGCCTCACGGGCCGCCCGGATGCCGAGGGCCTCGTCGACCCGCTGGCCGGCGTCGAGGGTGAGGTCCTGCGGCAGGTAGCCGATCTCGCCGCCGATCCGGACGGTGCCGGAGGTGGGCGTGAGGTCACCGGCGATCAGCCGGAGCAGGGTGGACTTCCCCGCGCCGTTGAGGCCGATCAGGCCGGTCCGGCCGGGGCCGACCGCGAGGTGGAAGTCCTGGAGCACCGGGGTGCCGTCGGGCCACTCGTACGCGAGGTCGGTGCAGAGGATGGAGATCGTGGGTTGTGCCATGGAGGGCCTCCTGCGTGGTTGCCGTGGATGCGGGGCAGCACGGAGACACCGCGGAGGGCGGCACGCACGGGAGGGGGGCCACGATCGGGCCGGCTCGTCCTCCGAGGTCGCACGCTCGCGCCGCACAACGCCGGAGAGGGGCGGTGCGGGGGCGGTGTCTCATGACCTCAGAAGAGCAACGGCCTGACTCCGATCCGGTGTGACTGCAGGGCCGGGGATGAAGCTACGCAGCCCGCCCGGACCCCGCAACGCATTTACTTGCCTCGGCTCGTCAGGGTGAGCTTTCGCGAAGCTCTGATGGGCACCCTGACCAGCCGAAGTCAGGAAAGCTGCCTACGGCGACGCTTCAGTCGGTGCCGAGGTGGATCGTGGCACCGTCCGGCATGCTGTGGATCTTCTGCGCGATCGGACCGCGGATCTGCATGGCGTCGGCAGCGTCCTTGACCGAGAGGTTGTCGAAGTCGTAGGTGCCGCCGAGCGTGAAGAATTGCAGGGGAACCAGCCGCTCGTCGGGCTTGAGCGCGCCGTTCTCCTTCTGGAAGGCGTACGCAAAGGCGTTGGCACCGTTGACGTCGGGATCTGACAGCAGCCACTGAGCCCAGTCCTCCAGGCTGCTGCCGATCTCCGTGACGCCGGCAGTCTCGGGGTTGAATCGGACTACCTGGTCACGGCCCACAATGGCGAACTGGACGCCGAAGATGTCCTGACCGAAGCAGAACAGGTCGTCCGCCAGGCCTCCGTAGGTCTCCTTCCACACCTCGTCGGTGTTCCAGGACAGCATGTCGTGGCCGAGGCCTTCCTCACCGACCCGGAAGACCTGAACACCGGCGTCGAACAGGAAGAATCCGTTCATATGGGTGATCATCCGACCGAGTTCGGCCAGCGGCCCGCTCTCGACGCCGAAGTCCAGCTCGATCTCCGGGCCCATCGGGCCACGGGCCCGGCCCATCAGCTGCTCGAGGGCGCTCTGCGTCATGCGTTCTTCTCCGCTGCTTCGGGGCCAATCGGCCGGGTCACGTACCGCTCTCGCGCCCGGTCGGTCATGACCGGGCGCAGGGCCGGCTGGAGGACCGGGTCATCGGGAAGGGTGTCCCACGTCATGGACGGCCACCAGCGGTCGTGAGCTGCCAACAGCATGTTCTCACCGCGGAAATGTGTCGCCCCTCGCCGGGCCGTGACACTTGCCTGCCGGCGTGGACAGGGGAGGGCGCAGCGACGACGGCTTCTGCTGCGGCCTCGGCGGCAGGGACGAGCCCGACCTCGCCTGTGCCGGGTGCGGGCAGGAGGTGGCTACCCGGTCGACGACTGCGGCGGCAGGCGACCTGGCTCGACGGGGGCGCCGTCCGGCGGCGACGCGCATCCGTCCCCGGCGCCCCTCACGCGTCCCGCCGCTCGAACCGGCGCCAGCCGGCGTACGCGGCGAGCGCGGCCCATCCGGCGAGGACCGCCGTCCCGGCGGCGTGCGGGTAGACCGCGGCCGGGTCCGCGGCCAGCCGCATCGCGTACTGGCCGGCCTTGTCGGGCAGGAACAGCTGTACGACGTGGCCGCCCGGCAGCGCACCGACCAGGCTGGTGCCCAGGAACAGGCCGGGCAGCAGCACGCCCATCGCGGCGGGCAGGTTGCCGAACAGCGCGGTCAGCCCGAGGCAGAGGACCACCAGCAGCGCCGGGTACACGGCGGCGGCCACCGTGCTGCGGACCGCCGCCGCGTGCCGCCAGCCCATCGCGGTGCTGGTGAGGAACGGACGGCCTACCAGGCAGGAGCCCACGGAGGTGGCCGCGCCGAGGGCGAGGCCCAGTCCGCCGCCGACCGCCAGCTTGGCGCCGTACAGCAGGCCGCGGCGGGGCACCGCCGCCAGTGAGCCGGCGAGGGCGCCCGAGCCGTACTCCCGCCCGAGCAGCGTCACGCCGAACGCGGCGAAGCCCAACTGGCCGAACAGCAGGCCGTAGTGGACGACCACGCTCGGGTCGCGGACCAGCAGGTCCTGGACGTCTCCGATGAGGGCGCAGGTGACCGCCGAGACGGCCACGGCGAGGACGGCGGCCACGAGGGGCACCAGCCAGGCCGAGCGCAGTGTGGTGATCTTGGTCCATTCCGAGCGCAGCACCGGGAGGAAGGTCATGCGGCCTGCCAACCCCGGCGCGGCCGCCGGCCGGATCCCGCCCGGGAGGGGGCGGCCTCCCTCCGGCGGGGGAGGGCGGGCCTGGGCGCCCCCGTAGAATCGGGCCATCATGAGCGCCACTCTCGTCGTCAAGGACCTGATCGCCGGCCACGGCGACCGCACCCTCTTCTCCGGCCTGGACCTGGTCGTCGCCCCCGGCGACGTGATCGGGCTGGTCGGGGTCAACGGGGCGGGCAAGTCGACCCTGCTGCGCCTGCTGGCCGGCCTGGACGTGCCGGAGGGCGGCTCGCTGAAGCTCAGCCCGGGCACCGCGAACGTCGGACACCTGCCGCAGGAGCCGGAGCGCCGCGAGGGCGAGTCGGTCCGCACCTTCCTGGCCCGCCGCACGGGTGTGGCCGGGGCGCAGGCCGCGCTGGACGAGGCCACCGAGGGCCTGGTGGAGGGCCGCCCGGGCGCCGACGACGCGTACGCCGAGGCGCTGGACCGCTGGCTGGACCTGGGCGGCGCCGACCTGGACGAGCGGGCCGAGGAGGTGGCCGACTCGCTGGGCCTCAAGGTCGGCCTGGACCTGCCGATGACCGCGCTCTCCGGCGGCCAGGCCGCCCGGGCCGGCCTGGCCTCGCTGCTGCTCTCCCGCTACGACGTCTTCCTGCTCGACGAGCCCACCAACGACCTGGACCTGGACGGCCTGGAGCGGCTGGAGTCCTTCGTCAAGGGCCTGCGCGCCGGCACCGTACTGATCAGCCACGACCGCGAGTTCCTCGCCCGCACCATCACCAAGGTGCTGGAACTCGACCTGCACCAGGGCCAGGTGAAGCTGTACGGCGGCGGCTACGAGGCGTACCTGGAGGAGCGGGCCATCGCCCGCCGGCACGCCCGCGAGGAGTACGAGGATTACGCCGACACCCGGTCCTCGCTGGAGGCCCGGGCGCAGATGCAGCGGAACTGGATGGAGCACGGCGTCCGCAACGCCCGCCGCAAGGGCGGCGACAACGACAAGAAGGCGCGGGCGACCCGCGCCGAGTCCACCGAGAAGCAGGCCTCCAAGGCCCGCCAGACGCAGCGGATGATCGAGCGCCTGGACGTGGTCGAGGAGCCGCGCAAGGAGTGGGAGCTGCGGATGGAGATCGCCGCCGCCCCCCGCTCCGGCGCCGTGGTGGCCACCCTGCGCGCGGCGGTCGCCCGGCGCGGGGACTTCTCCTTCGGCCCGGTGGACCTCCAGATCGACTGGGCGGACCGGGTGGCGATCACCGGCGCCAACGGCGCGGGCAAGTCCACGCTGCTGGCCGCGCTTCTCGGCCGGCTCGAACTGGACGGCGGCAACGCTGCGTTGGGCTCCGGCGTGGTGGTCGGCGAGGTGGACCAGGCGCGCGGCCTGTTCCTCGGCGGCGAGCCGCTGTCCGAGGCGTTCGGCGCGGCCGTTCCGGAGCTCACCGCGGAGGAGGTGCGGACCCTGCTGGCCAAGTTCGGCCTCAAGGCGGCCCACGTGCTGCGCCCGGCCGACACCCTCTCCCCCGGCGAGCGGACCCGGGCGGCGCTCGCGCTGCTCCAGGCCCGCGGGGTGAACCTGCTGGTCCTGGACGAGCCGACCAACCACCTGGACCTGCCCGCCATCGAGCAGTTGGAGTCGGCGCTGGCCTCGTACACCGGGACGCTGCTGCTGGTGACCCACGACCGGCGGATGCTGGAGACCGTGACGGTCAACCGGCGCCTCGTGGTGGCGGACGGCCGGGTCACCGAGAGCTGACCGCCGGGCCGACCACGGCGGGCCGCCGTGACCGCGCACCGCAAAAACTGCTGGTGGGGAGGGCTCCCGGCCGGGATAATCCGGTCATGAGCCTGACCAGTGACGCCTCCGAGACCACCCCCCGACCGATCAGCACCGGGCGGCCGCCCGAGCTGATCCCGCTCACCGGCGGGATTCACCTGCGCCGCCGCCGGCTCGCGGACGCCGCCGGGCTCAACAGCGCCGTCGGCGGCGCCAACCTCGACCACCTCCGGCCCTGGATGCCCTGGGCGCAGGCGCCCGCGCCGATGGAGCAGAGCCTGGAGCTCGCCCGCGCCGGCGAGGAGGCCTGGGACGCCGGGACGGACTTCATGTACGTGGCCGGTCTGGACGCCGAACCGGGCTCGGTGATCGGCGCGTTCGGCCTGCACGGCCGGATCGGCGCGGGCGCCCTGGAGATCGGCTACTGGGTGCACGTCGACCACGTCGGCCGGGGCATCGCCACCGACGCCGCGCGGGCGCTCACCGAGGCGGCGCTGGCGCTGCCCGGGATCGAGCGGGTGGAGATCCACTGCGACGAGGCCAACGCCCCCAGCGCCGCCGTCCCCCGCAGGCTCGGCTACCACCTGGACCGCACCGTGGACGCCCCCATCACCGCCCCCTCCGAAACCGGCCGCCAACTCATCTGGATCACCCCCGCATAGCTCCCGCCCGCACGCCGGCTTCCCCGCGTCCGCGGGCACTCCGCGCAAGCGACGTGCCCGCGGACGCGGGATTGCGCGAGGCCGGCGGAACACGACCCGCACCCGCCGCACGAGCAGGCTCTCCCGCCCACGCGGGCTCACCGCGCAAGCGGCTGTTCCCGGGGGCCTCGTGGCGATACACGCCTGGGCGGGCCGCGGAGCGGGCGTCGCCGGAGCGGCCGCGACCCTGCGGGTCTCGTGCATCATCAGCAGGCCGTTGACCACCATCAGCGTCGCGGTCAGGCAGTGGACGCCGAGCGCCGTGGCCATGGAGCCGTGATGGGCCAGCACGTTGGCCATGTCGCCGGCTCGGTGCGCTTCGTGGCGGGGGGCTTCGGCATCAGGCCAGGGCGGCGACCAGCAGGGCGAAGGCGGCGATGATGACGGCGACGCGGACGTAGTGGAAGCGGTCCCAGCGCTTCATCTGCCGCTTCCAGTCGGCGGGCCGGTTGTCAGGGGTCCACGTCCTGCCCCGGTTGTTGATCGGGACGAGCAGCAGGATCGACATGATCACGCTGACGATCAGCAGCGCGGCGGCGGTGACGACGAGGCCGATGCCGTGGTGGTGCCGTCCCGCGACCGCCCAGCCCGCGACGAGGACGAGTGAGCCGACGTACCAGAACGGCATCACGGCGCCGAGCATCCGGCCCCCGTGGGAGCGGGCCAGCTGGTTGCCGTCCTCCGGGAGGGCGTTGAAGATCGGGTTCATGACGAAGGCGACGGAGAACTCCACCCCCACCATCAGGCCGACGAGCACGGTGGTGATGACCTCGAGTGTGCCGAGCATGGCTCCCCTCCCGGGATCTAGCACTGCTAGCTGATGTGAGCAACGCTAGTACTGCCGCCGCCCTCCTGTCTAGCGGTGCTAGGATCCGGGTTATGTCGGTCCAGGAACGCAAGGCACGCGAACGGGCGGTCCGCGAGCGCCTCATCGTGGCGACGGCCCGTGAACTCGCCGAGCAGCAGGGCTGGGACGCGGTCACCACCCGCCGGCTCGCCGAGCGCATCGAGTACAGCCAGCCCGTCCTCTACAGCCACTTCCGGGGCAAGCGCGAGATCATCGGCGCCGTGGCCCTGGAGGGCGCCACCGAGATGGCCGTGGCGGTGCGGGCGGCGGCCTCCTCCGCGCACGGCCCGCGCGAGCGGGTCGCCGCCCTCGCCCGGGCCTACCTCGACTTCGCCGAGCGCAACCCGGCGGTCTACGACGCCTTGTTCCAGCTCGACGGCGGCCTGCCGTACGCGCGGGAGGACACCCCGGAGCCGCTGAAGGACGCCTTCGCCGCGCTGATGGAGAGCCTGGGCGAGGTCGCCGGGGACGGCGTCCAGCCGGGGCTGTTCACCGAGGTGTTCTGGGCGTCCCTGCACGGCCTTGCGACCCTGACCCGGGCGGGCCGGCTGCTGCCGGAGGACGCCGCGCAGAGGGTGGAGCTGCTGGTGGACCGGCTCGCCGTGGTCTGACGCACCGTCCCGGCGGGCAAGCGGCCGGGGCCCTCGGGTCACCCGCTCACGTCACCCCCAGAGCCCCCGCAGACCCCCCGCCGCCGGTCTCAGTACCGCTCCCCCACCGGCGCCGGCAGGGCGTCCAGGTCGGCCAGGTCCGCCGCGGTGAGCGTGAGCCCCGCCGAACCGGCGTTCTCCGTCAGGTACTTCGGCGTCTTGGTGCCGGGAATGGGCACCACGTACCGCCCCTGCGCCAGCACCCACGCCAGGGCCACCTGGGCGGGCGTGCCGCCGACCCGCGCGGCGATCTCCCGGACCTTCTCCACCAGCGCCAGGTTGGCCCGCAGGGCCTCCGCCTGGAACCGGGGCAGGCTCGCCCGCCAGTCGTCCGCCGGGAGGTCCTCCGCCGAGCCGAAGCGGCCGGTGAGGAAGCCCCGGCCGAGTGGGGAGAACGGCAGGAAGGCGATGCCCTCGCGCTCGGTGTACGGCAGCACCTCGGCCAGCGCGTCCCGGGTCCACAGCGAGAGTTCGGACTGCACCGAGGCCACCGGGTGGACGGCATGCGCGCGCCGGATCTGTTCCACGGTCACCTCCGACAGGCCGATCCGCCGGGCCTTGCCGGCCGTCACGGTCTCGGCCAGCGCGCCCCAGGTCTCCTCGATCGGCACCTCGGGGTCGACCCGGTGCAGCTGGTACAGGTCCACGTGGTCGGTGCCGAGGCGGGCCAGGCTGCGGTCGATCGAGGCCCGGACGTGCTCGGGCCGCCCGTTGCGGGCGACGGGGGCGCCGCCGGTGCCGGGCACCAGGCCGACCTTGGTGGCCAGCACCGCCCGCTCGCGGTACCCGCCGGCCAGCGCCCGCCCGACCAACTCCTCGTTGTCGTGGGGGCCGTAGATGTCGGCGGTGTCGATCAGGGTGATCCCCAGGTCCAGCGCGGAGCGCAGCACCGCGACGGAGGTGGCCTCGTCGCGGCCCTTCGGGTCGTAGGCCCAGGTCATGCCCATGCAGCCGAGGCCGACCGCGCCGACCTCGGGTCCGCTCCGGCCCAGGGGGGTGGTACGCATCGGTGGGTTCTCCTTCGGTCGGTTCCGGACGTGGCGCCACCCTGCCTGCTGGAGCGCACTCCACGTCAAGCGAAGGTCGGCAATCCGTCACACCCGCCGGCATCCTGACGGTTACTCACAGGTCAGCCACGGCCACCTCGACCACCACCCCGCCGCCGGCCGGTGCGGTGCCGGTGGCCCCGTACGTGGACATGGGCGCCTGGCCGACGCCGAGCCTGAAGGACCTGGCCGCGGCGGGCAACCTGAAGTCCTTCACGCTGGCCTTCGTGACCTCCACCGGCTGCAAGGCGACCTGGTTCAACGCCTACGACCCGCGCACCGGCTGGGGCCGGGAGCAGATCGACGCGCTCCGGGCGGCCGGCGGGGACGTCAAGGTGTCCTTCGGCGGCGCCTCCGGCACCGAACTGGGCCAGGCGTGCTCGACGGTGGACGCCCTGTTCGCCGAGTACGACGCGGTGGTGAAGGCGTACGACCTGCGGTACGTCGACTTCGACATCGAGGGGACGGCCGTGGTGGACCGGGCGGCCAACGACCGCCGCTCGGCCGCGCTCGCCCGGCTGCAGCGGGCGCACCCCGGTCTGAAGGTCTCGCTCACCCTGCCGGTGCTGCCCGAGGGCCTGACCGAGGACGGCGTGGCGGTGGTCCGCTCGGCCCGGGACGCCGGGGTGGACCTCGACCTGGTCAACGTCATGGCGATGGACTACAACCGGGCCGGCACCGACTACGGGGACAACGCGGTACGCGCCGCGCAGAGCACCCGCGACCAGCTGAAGGCGCTCCACCCGGCGAAGAGCGACGCGGCGCTGTGGAAGATGACCGCCGTCACGCCGATGCTCGGCGAGAACGACGACCACGGGGTCTTCAACCAGGGCGACGCCCGGCAGCTGGTGGCCTTCGCCCGGCAGAACCACCTGGGCATGCTGTCCTTCTGGGAGATGACCCGGGACGCCAACGCCTGCACCGGCCCGCTCTACAAGTGCACCAACGTGGCGCAGTCGCCGTACGAGTTCTCCAAACTGTTCGCGGCCTACACCGGCTGACGCGGCGCCAGATCAGGTTCCACCGGCGGGGGTTGGCGCCTCCGCCGGTGGACATGCGGACGGGCGGTGGTGTTCGATCGGGTCCGGACCGCCGTTGCCCCGCTCGCGCCGAGGAGACCCATGCCGATCGACCGCGGGTTGCCGCGCCGCGCCTGGCACCACCTGGAGCCCGTCCACGCGGTGCTGTACTTCGCGCCCGAGGCGTTCGCCGAGGCGGGGGCGCTGGGGTATCCGGTCGACGACCGCTGGCCCAGCTACTTCGCCTGGCGGGCGGCGCCGCTGGGCCCGGTCGGGCCGGAGCAGGTGGCCTCGGCGTTCTACAGCTTCAGCCCCGCGCTGGTGGCCCGGCACCTGCCGGCGGCGTGGGAGGTGGCGGAGCCCGCGGAGGTGCTCGCGGCCCGGCTCCGCGCGGTGGACGCCACCCACCGGGCGCTGTTCGGCGAGCTGCTGGACGGCCCGGACCTCCCCGAGCTGGTCGGTCTGGCCCGCCGGGCCGCCGAGGCGGCGCTCACCGCCGGCCGCCCGCTGGCCGCGGCCAACGCCGCGCTGCCCTGGCCCGAGGAGCCGCACCTGGCGCTCTTCCACGCGGCCACCGTGCTGCGCGAGCACCGCGGCGACGGCCACCTGGCGGCGCTGCTCGCCGCCGGGCTGGACCCGTGCGAGTCTCTGGTCTCCTTCGCCGCGATCGGCGCCGCGCCGGCCGAGAACTTCGCCGGCCGCGGCTGGACCGGGCCCGAGTGGGCGGCCGCCACCGAGCGGCTCACCGCGCGCGGCTGGCTGGACGGCGAGGGACGGGTCACCGACCTCGGCCGGGCCGGCCGCAACGAGGTGGAGCGGCTCACCGACCAGCTGGCGGCCGGGCCGTGGGAGGCGCTCGGCACCGCGGGCACCGAGCGGTTCATGGAGCTGATGGTGCCGTACTTCTTCGCGGTGATCGGCGCGAACGTGCTGCCGGAGCGGAGCACCCTGGGGATCACCACCGTCCCGGCGCCCACCTGGTGACCCCGTGGCCCGGGCGGGCCCGGGTACCGTCCGGGCCACGCCGGTCAGACGTGTTCCATCACGATCACCGCGACGGTGTCCGCCGCCAGGGCCCGGAAGACGTGCCGGGCGTCGCCGGGGTAGCAGACGTAGTCACCGGGGCCGAGTTCCACCGGCTCCTCCACCGGGCCGGCCAGGGCCCGTCCCGAGCCGACCAGCAGGTGCTCCACCGAGCCGGCCATGTGCGGCTCGGAGACCTTCACCTCGCCGGGCTGGGCCTCGATCCGGTAGAGGTCGCGGCGGGCGCCCGGCGGGCAGGAGGCCAGCAGGGTGGCCGCGTAGTCGGCGCGCTCGGAGTAGGTCACCGGCCCCTCGCCGGCCCGGACCACCCGGACCTGCGGCCGCGGCGGGTCGACCAGCCGACTGAACGGGACGCCGAGCGCCACCCCGAGCGCCCAGATGGTCTCCACGCTGGGGTTGCCGGCGCCCGACTCCAGCTGGGAGAGCGTGGACTTGGCGATCCCGGCCCGCTTGGCCAGCTCGCTCATCGACAGCCCGGTGCGCTCCCGCTCGCGCCGGATGGATCCCGCGATCAGCGCGATCAGGCCGGTGGGTGTCTGCTCGGCGCCGTCGGTGCGGGGGGAGGCCTCTGCCACGTGTTCGCTCCATGAGTCCAGTTGTTCGCCTTGACGAACGCTCCAGCTGCTGTTCATTCTAGTGGACATGCGTTCGTCATGGCGAACATTGGATCGCGGCACGCTCCGCGACATCGCCCTCGTCTGTCTCGCCGACGCCCTCGTCGGCGCCTCGTTCGGCGCGATCAGCGTCTCCGGCGGTCTGCCCGCCTGGGTGCCGGTCGCGATGTCCGTGCTGGTCTTCGCCGGCGGCTCGCAGTTCGCCGCGGTCGGCGTGGTGCTGGCCGGCGGCGGCCCGCTCGCCGGCGTGCTCGCCGGGCTGGTGCTCAACGCCCGGCTGCTGCCGTTCGGCTTCGCCGTCGCCGACGTGCTGCGCGGCCCCTGGTGGCAGCGGCTGCTCGGCGCGCACCTGCTGACCGACGAGTCCACCGCCTTCACCCTCCGCCACACCGACCGGGAGCGCCGCCGGGCCGCCTTCTGGGTCTGCGGCGTCGCCCTGTTCGTGATCTGGAACCTCTCCGTGCTGCTCGGCGCGGCGGCCGGCCAGGCGGTCGGCGACACCGACGCGCTCGGGCTGGACGCCGCCTTCCCGGCCGTGCTGCTGGCCCTGGTGCTGCCCTCGCTCGCCGACCGCAGGACCGGGACGGCGGCCCTGCTCGGCGCCGCGATCGCGGTGGCCGCCACCCCGTTCCTGCCCCCCGGGCTGCCCGTCCTGGTGGCCCTGGCCGCCCTGGCCACCGCCGTCCGCCGCCCCGGCCGGGACGGACGCGGCGACCGCGACGGCCGCACGGCCCCGGAGCCCGGCCTCCAGGAGGTGCCCTGATGCCCGTCCTCGCCGTCCTGCTGCTGGCCGCCGGCACCTACGCGCTCCGGCTGGCCGGCCCGCTGCTGGGCCACCGGCTGCGGATGCCCGACCGGGTCCGCGAGCTGGTGACCGTCGCGGCCGCCGTCCTGCTGGTCGCCCTCGCCGCCACCGCGGCGCTCACCCAGGGCCACGGCTTCGCCGGCTGGGCCCGGCCCGCCGGCGTCCTGGTGGCCGGTGCGCTCGCGCTCCGCCGGGCCCCGTTCCCGCTGGTGGTGGCCGCCGCGGCCAGCACCACCGCACTGCTGCGGCTGTGCGGCGTGGAGTGAGCGCGGGCCCCCGGATTTATGTTCGGCGTGACCGGAGGGGCCCGCGCTAGCATGCGCAGATCGTTCGGGGCGGCGCAGGGGAGGACGCGCCATCACGGCCCGGTGGACCACGCCGGTTCGGCCCCGGGTCCCCCCGGACGATCGCCCCCGCGACGCCACGACGGCACCGGCCCCGGCCGGCCCCGGGGGCGTACCGGAACGGGACTGGGGGGAGCGACGGTGCGACAGGACGCCGACACACAGGACACGGCGACGGACCCGGCCACGGAGCCGGCGCCCGCCACGGCCACGGCGCCCGGCGCGGAGGAGCTGGCCGCCTTCCACCGGACCGTGGGCCGGCTGCGCGCCCTCCCGCTGGACCACCCGGACCGGCTGCGCGCCGAGCAGGTCGCCGCGTCCTTCGTCCGGGACGGCCGGCACCGCCGCCGCAAGGACCGCCACCAGGACATGACCCGGGCGGACGCCGCCCTCACCGCCACCACCGTCACCGGCGCCGCCGACCGGCGCGAGGACGCCCCGCTGGCCCTGCCCGCACAGCGCGGACCGGTGGGCACCCTCCACCGCGCCCGCCACTGCTACGTCTGCAAGGTCGCCTACCGCCGGCTGGACGGCTTCTACCACCTGCTCTGCCCGACCTGCGCCGCCGACAACGCCGCCCGCCGGTCGCTGACCTGCGACCTGCGCGGCCGCCGGGTGCTGCTCACCGGAGGCCGGGTGAAGATCGGTTTCCAGCTCGCCCTGATGATGCTCCGGGACGGCGCCGACCTGACCGTCACCAGCCGCTTCCCGCACGACACCGTCCGGCGGTTCCGGGCCGCCGAGGGCAGCGCGGAGTGGTTCGACCGGCTCACCGTGGTCGGCATCGACCTGCGCGACCCGCGCCAGGTGCTCGGCCTGTGCGAGCGGCTGCGCGCCGACGGCCGCCCGCTCGACATCCTGGTCAACAACGCCGCCCAGACCCTCCGCCGCCCGCCCGAGTCGTACGCCCTGCTGGCCGCCGGCGAGCACGGCGGACTCCCGGCCGGGGCCCGGGTCCTGCACGCCCCCGGATTCCGTCCGATGCCCGCGCTGACCGGCGCCTGGCCCGCCGCCGAGCTGTCCCCGGCCGACATGTCCCAGCACGACCTCGCTCCGGCCGGGCCCGGCGGCCGGGTGCCGGCCGTCGCCGACGAGGCCGGGCTGCTGCCCGACGCCGCCCCCGAGAACTCCTGGTCCGCCACGCTCGGCGCCCTGGAGCCGGCCGAGGTGCTGGAGACCCAGCTGGTCAACGCCCTCGCCCCGGCGCTGCTCTGCGACCGGCTGCTGCCGCTGCTGCTCGCCTCCCCGCACCGCAACCGCTACATCGTCAACGTCTCCGCGGTGGAGGGCCGGTTCGCCGTCCGCAACAAGACGCCCCGCCACCCGCACACCAACATGGCCAAGGCCGCGCTCAACATGCTCACCCGGACCAGCGCCGCCCGGCTCGCCGAGCAGGGCGTGCACATGTGCGCGGTGGACACCGGCTGGATCACCGACGAGAACCCGGCGCCGCGGAAGTCCCGGATCGCCGCCCACGGCTTCCGCACCCCGCTGGACATCGTGGACGGCGCGGCCCGGATCTACGACCCGATCGTCCGCGGCGAGGCCGGCGACCCGCTCTCCGGCGTCTTCCTGAAGGACTACCAGGTCGCCGACTGGTGACCCCTCCCACCGGCCCGCTCGGCCGGACCGGCCCGTGGACTCCCAAGCCCTCGACCACCGGTGGCCACTCACGGGAATAACCGGTGGACCGGGCGGCCGGCCGGGCGGCCACAATGGGCGCCATGCCGATCACCAGCGCCGACGACCTGCTCGCCGCCCTCGACCCGCTGCCCTACCCGGAGCGCACCCGTACGGCCGCCCGCACCGCCCGCGCGCTGGCCGCCGCCGGCGAACTGCCCGCCCTGCTCCGGGACCTGGAGCGGCACGGCCTCCACGGCCGGCGGATCGCCGCCCTGGCGGCCTCGGCCGGACGGGAGACCGGCTACCTGGCCGAGCGGCTGACCGACCCGGACCGGGTGGTGCGCGGCTACGCCATCGCCGCCGTCCGGACACTGCCGGTGCCCGACGAGGCCGTCGAGGCGGCCCTGCTCGACGCCCCCGCCGCGGTCCGCTCCCGGCTGGCCCGGGCCGTGGTGCTGGGCCGGCGCAGCGAGCTCGCCGAACGGCTGCTGCCCCGGCTGCGCGAGTGCTGGGGCGACGCCGAGGCGACCCGCCTGCTGCCGGCCTGCTCCGCCGCGTTCACCGCCCGGCAGCTGCCCGCCCTCGGCCACGCCGTCCGCAGCTGGACCCTGCTGACCGAGCGTCACCCCGACGTGGTGCTCGACCACACCGAGCGGGAGCTCGCCGCGATGCCGGCCGCCCGCCGCAGCGGCTGGTGGCAGTTCGCCTCGCACCGGCTGGCCGCTGCCGCCGCCCTGCGCCCGGAGCGGGTCCTCGACCTGCTGGAGCGCTTCCCGCCGCGGATCTTCCCGTACCCGCTGCGGCCCTGCCTCGGCCGGCTGGCCGCCGCCGACGCCGAACGGACCGTCGGCGTGCTGATCGCGCCGAGCCGGGACGCCCGGCCGCTGGAGGCCGTGCCCAGCGCCCAGGTACTGCGCCGGCTCGCCCAGGCCGACCCGCCCTCGCTGCCGCTGCTCGGCGCCCGCTGGCTCAACCGGCCGGGCCACTTCACCGCGCTGCTCAGGGCCGTACCGCCGAGCCGCCGCGACGCCTTCCTGGACGCCGCCGCCGGGGAGGTCCGCCTCACCCGTGTCCACCTGGTCGACCAGGTGCTGCACCGGCTGACGCGCCGACGCCGGATCGCCGAGGCCCGGCGGCTGGCCGCGGAGGCCGAGGCCGAGGGCCGTCCCTGGTCCGAGACCGTCCGGCTGCGCGCCCACCTCGACCCGGCCGAGGCCGGTCCCGAGCTGCTGACCGCCGTCGGCCGCCCGGACGCCGCCGACCGGGCCCTCGCCTGGGAGCTGCTCGTCGGCAACGCGGGCCGCTCCGGCGACCCGGCCGCGGTCCGCAGCGTCCTCACCGCCATGGCACGGCTGCGCAACGAGCAGGACCCGGTGAGGGCCGCGGCGCTCACCGCCCTCGCCACCGTCCCGCCCGCCCTGCTCGACGACACCTCCGCCCCGGGCCTCGACCGGATCGCCACCGACGCCCTTCAGGCCCGCGACCTCTCCGCCCGTACCCGGGACGCGCTGCGCGCCCTGGCCGTAGCCGTGCTCCGCGAACACGCCCTCGGCCTGCGGCCCGCCCTGCTCGACTGGGCCCTGCGCACCCTCGACGGGCTCTCGGGCCGGACCGGCGGCGCCCGCCTCGGCCGGCTGGAGAACACCCTGCGGCGCGGCCAGGAGCACCAGG
This sequence comes from Kitasatospora sp. HUAS MG31, assembly GCF_040571325.1. Lineage (GTDB taxonomy): Bacteria > Actinomycetota > Actinomycetes > Streptomycetales > Streptomycetaceae > Kitasatospora > Kitasatospora camelliae. The sequence continues at coordinate 1,873,472 of NZ_CP159872.1, forward strand.
TGTTCGAGGCGCTCCGCCCCTGGCTGGAGAAGGCGGCCGCCCACGGCCGGTACGGGCTGCTGTTCTCCCTCACCGCCTCGCTCGGCCGACGCGCCCACGCCATGCCGCAGCTCACCGGACTGCTCTGGCACGCCGTACGGCTCGGCCCGGACGACGACGTCCGCACCGCCATCGGGCTGCTCCTGGAACCCCCGGCGGGCCGCTCCGGCACCCTCGCCCGGATCCTCGCGCTGGAGCCCTCCGCCGCCGCCCTCCCCCGGGTCGCCTGGCAACTGGCCCGCACCCGCACCGACCTGCTCGACCCGCTGCTCGCCGAGGAGCCCCCGTACGGGCGGTTCCTCGAAGCCGGCACCCTGCGGCCGATGCCGAACACCTACGAGTCGGACCGCTGGCTGCCCCGCCAGTGGCGGGCCACCGCCCGGCTGCTCGACGCCACCGCCCGCAGCACCGGCCGTCCGCTGGCCGACCGGGCCTGGGCCGTCCGGGCCGCGGCCCAGCTCCCCGGGGTCGGGTTCGCCCTGGTCTCCGCGCACACCGGCTCCGACGAGGTGGTCCTCGCCGAGGCCGCGCTCGGCGCCCTCGCCTGGACCGACGACCCGGTCGCGGCCCTGCCCACCCTGCTCGCCCACACCGGCGACGACCGAGCCCGGGTGGCCGTGTTCGCCGCCTCCCGGGTGGCCCGGTTCACCCCGCCCGGCGACCTCGCCGGCCTGCTCGGCGCCCTGCTCACCCAGCCGCAGGGCAGCAAGGTCACCGCCCGCAAGGAGGCCGTCCGGCTCGCCGCCGGCCACCTGCCGCGACCGGTCGCCGCCGACCTGCTGGTCCGCGCCCACCGGGCGCCCGGCCAGCACCCGGACGTCCAGGCCGCCGTGATCGGCTCCGCCCACGGCCTGCTCGCCCAGGAGGCCGTGTGGCCGCTGCTCGCCGAGGCCGCCGGCTCCGCCGTCCCCCAGGTCCGCCGGTCCGTCCTCGGCCCGTCCCCGGAGCGGATAGCCGGGGCCCACCGCACCCGGTACGCCCGCCTGGTGGCCGAGGTCTGCTCCAGCGCCGACCCCGAGGTCGCCCGGGCCGCCCTCGCCGCCCTGCCCGCCTGGGCCGCCCATCTCCCGGCCCCGGACCTGGAACCGCTCCGCACCCGGACCGCCGACCTCACCGAGCGGGCCACCTGGCGGGCCGCCGCCGACGCCCTGCGCACCGTGGCCGGCTCCGGCCTGCCGCACCCGGCCGGCGGCGCGGAGCCCGGCAGCCTGCTCGACCGCACCCTCACCGACCTGCTCGCCGCCCACCGCACCGAGCCGGCCGACGCCCTCGCCGACCGCGACCTGCCCGCCCGGCAGCGGATCGCCCACCTCACCGCGCCGCCCCCGGCCGACCACGGCCCCGCGGGCACCGCCCTGGCCGCCGCCCTCGCCGACCGGCTCGCCGAGGAGGAGGAGTTCATCGCCTATCAGGTGGCCCTGCTGCGGCAGCGGGTGTCCCGCGCCGAGGACGGCGACGAACTGGCCTTTGCCCTGGCGGAGTTGACGGACGCCCTGGACGGACGGCCGGTGCTCGCTGCGGCCACCGCCCAGCTGCTTCCCGGCGCGGGCGGCCTCCCGGCCGTCCCACCGGGCCTGGTCCTGGCCGCGATCCGGCCGCTGTGCGGGGACGGCCGGACGGCCGCCGGGCTGCTGGCCGCCTCCGTCCTCGCCCGCTCCGCACCCGCCCTCGGCTGGCCCGAGGAGTGGCGTGCCGCGCTGCGGGAGCTGCGGGCGCACCCGTGCGCCGAAGTCCGGGCGGCGGCCCGGTCGGTGTTCACCGCGGCGGAGTGAGCCCGGTGGACACCCGCCCGACCGGAGCTGTTCAGCGAGGCCAACCGCCTTGAACCGCCCCGGAGGACTACTATCGATCAATGACGGACACTACCGAGAGAGCAGGGGAACTCGCGGACCTCGCGGCCCGGTTCCCGAAGTTGCACGCGCCGCAGCGCTGGGCCTGGGGTGGGATCGACGCGCAGTTCTCGGCCGAACTGCCCCCGGACGAGCTGATCACCAACATCCACGTGGTCGGCTTCACCGAAGGCCGCGTGGTGCTGTGCCGGGACGCCCGCGGCCACTGGTTCCTGCCGGGCGGCACCCGCGAGGCCGCCGAGTCCGTGGAGTCCTGCCTGGTACGGGAGTTGCGCGAGGAGGCCGGCGCCCGCCTGGCCGGCCCGCCCACCTGGATCGGCGCCCACCGCGCCGTCACCGACCACCCGGTGCCGTACCGGCCCTGGCAGCCGCACCCCGAGAAGGCGTGGCTGTGGGGCTGGGCCGAGGTGGTGGTGGACTCCGCGCCCACCAACCCCGACGACGGCGAACAGGTCGTGGAGGTCCGCGCGATGACCCCCGACGAGGCGCGCCACCTCCTCGTCCGCGGCCGCGACGCCTGGTGGGGCGAACTCCTCACCCTCGCCGTCGAATCCCACCGCACCCGGTGAACCCCGGGGCGCCCCGCGGGGGAACCAGGCGGGCACCCGGGCAACCATGGGGCACCAGGTAGGCACCCGGGTATCCACAGGGGCGCGGGGAACTGCGCGAAACGGAGGGCACACCCCGCACCCGTCCGCCCTCCCGCAGTTCCGCGCGCCCCTGAAGGCTCGCCAGTTGCGCGCCCCTGGGCCCTACTTGGTGAGGCCCGCTCGGCGGAGGGCGTCCGCCATGGCGCTGTTGGCCGCCGGGGCCGGTCCGCGGCGGTCCTGCCGCGGCGGCCGCCCCCCGCGGTCACGGTCGCGGTCGCGGTCGCGGTCGCGGTCGCGGCGTCCGCCGCCACCGCCCTCGCCGGCGCCCGCACCGCGGGCCGGCTCGTCGTCCAGCCGCAGCGTCAGCCCGATCCGCTTGCGCTGCACGTCCACCGAGGTGACCCGGACCTTGACGATGTCGCCGGGCTTCACCACCTCCCGCGGGTCCTTGACGAAGGTCTTGGAGAGGGCGGAGACGTGCACCAGCCCGTCCTGGTGGACGCCGATGTCCACGAACGCCCCGAACGCGGCCACGTTGGTGACGACCCCTTCCAGCACCATGCCGGTCTCCAGGTCGCCGATCTTCTCGATGCCGTCCTTGAAGGTGGCGGTCTGGAAGGCGGGTCGCGGGTCGCGGCCGGGCTTGTCGAGCTCGCCGAGGATGTCGGTGACGGTGGGCACGCCGAAGGTGTCGTCGGCGAAGTCGCCGGGCTTCAGCGACCGCAGGACCGAGCCGTTGCCGATGAGCCCCCGAAGCTCGCCGCCGGTGGCGGCGAGGATCCGGCGGACCACCGGGTACGCCTCGGGGTGGACCGCGGAGGCGTCCAGCGGGTCGTCGCCGTCGGGAATCCGCAGGAAGCCGGCGCACTGCTCGAAGGCCTTGGGGCCGAGCCGGGCCACGTCCTTGAGCGACCGGCGGGTACGGAACGGGCCGTTGGCGTCGCGGTGGGCGACGATGTTGTCGGCCAGCGTGCCGGTGATGCCGGAGACCCGGGTGAGCAGCGGGGCGGAGGCGGTGTTGACGTCCACGCCGACGGCGTTGACGCAGTCCTCGACCACGGCGTCCAGCGAGCGGGAGAGCTTGAGTTCGCTGAGGTCGTGCTGGTACTGGCCGACGCCGATCGACTTGGGGTCGATCTTGACCAGTTCGGCGAGCGGGTCCTGGAGGCGGCGGGCGATGGAGACGGCACCGCGGATCGAGACGTCCAGGCCGGGCAGTTCCTGGGAGGCGAAGGCGGAGGCCGAGTACACGGACGCGCCGGCCTCGCTGACCATGACCTTGGTGAGGTCCAGCTCGGGGTGGCGCTTGATCAGGTCGCCGGCGAGCTTGTCGGTCTCCCGGGAGGCGGTGCCGTTGCCGATGGCGACCAGGTCGACCCGGTGCTTCTTCGCCAGGGCGGCGAGGGTGGCGAGCGCGGCGTCCCACTTGTTGGCGGGCTGGTGGGGGTAGACGGTCTCGTGGGCGACCACCTTGCCGGTGGCGTCGACCACGGCGACCTTCACGCCGGTGCGGAAGCCGGGGTCCAGGCCCATGGTGGCGCGGGTGCCGGCGGGGGCGGCGAGCAGCAGGTCGCGCAGGTTGGCGGCGAAGACGCGGACGGCCTCGTCCTCGGCCTCCTGGCGCAGCCGGGTGCGCAGGTCGATGCCGAGCCGGACGAGGATCCGGGTGCGCCAGGCCCAGCGGACGGTGTCGGTGAGCCACTTGTCGGCCGGGCGGCCGCGGTCGGCGATGCCGAAGCGGGCGGCGATCCGCTGCTCGTAGTCGCTCTCGCCGGGGAGGTCGGTGGCCTCGGAGCCGTCCAGCGGGGAGAGTTCGAGGTCGAGCACCTCCTCCTTCTCGCCGCGCAGCATGGCGAGGATGCGGTGCGAGGGGAGCTTGGTGTACGGCTCGGCGAAGTCGAAGTAGTCGGCGAACTTGGCGCCGTCCTGCTCCTTGCCGTCGCGAACCGTGGCGACCAGCCGGCCGCGGGTCCACATCCGCTCGCGCAGCGAGCCGACCAGGTCGGCGTCCTCGCCGAAGCGTTCCACCAGGATGGCGCGGGCGCCGTCCAGTGCGGCGGCGCCGTCGGCGACGGCCTCGTTGAGGTAGCCGGCGGCGGTGGCGGCCGGGTCCTGGCCGGGGTCGGCGAGCAGGGTGTCGGCGAGCGGCTCCAGGCCGGCCTCGCGGGCGATCTGCGCCTTGGTGCGCCGCTTGGGCTTGAACGGGAGGTAGATGTCCTCCAGGCGGGCCTTGGAGTCGGCGGCGAGGATCTGCGCGCGCAGGGCGTCGTCCAGCTTGCCCTGGGCGTCGACGGACTCCAGGACGGCGGTGCGGCGGTCCTCCAGCTCGCGGAGGTAGCGCAGCCGCTCCTCCAGGGTGCGCAGCTGGGCGTCGTCGAGCGCGCCGGTGGCCTCCTTGCGGTAGCGGGCGATGAAGGGGACGGTCGCGCCGCCGTCCAGCAGGTCGACGGCCGCCTTCACCTGCCCCTCGCGGACGCCCAGCTCATCGGCGATCTTGCGTTCGACTGCCATGGTCACGAAGCCGGTCACCTTCTCTGAATCCTCGCGGGTCTCCTCCTGCATTCTGGCAGGTCCCCCCGTCGGATCGGGTGCGACCGTGTCCCCGGGCCCGCGTGGCGCGTTGTGGTGGTGGCCGGTGACCCACGGTGTGCGCGCCGTCACCGGATCCGGCCGGCTCCGGCGGGGCACCCCGGCCGTGAGACGGCTCCCATCCATCTTCCCGTGGAGGCGACGGTGGCCCAGGCCCCGACCCCGGTCACCCAGTGGGGCATCCCGCAGGCGGGCCCGTTCCGCTGGACGCGCCCGGCCACCTGGCCGCGCGAGGCGCTGGCCCTGGCCGGGTACTGGACGGCCAGCCGGATGGTGATGGTCGGCATGCTGCGGTCGGGCAAGGCCGAGCAGGCGATCGAGGTGCACCGGACGTACTACGGCTGGTACGAGGTGCTGTCCACCGGCACGTTCCCGGTGGACGACGTGACCTGGCAGTACCCGCCGGGGGCTGCGCTGGCGATGCTGGCGCCGGGCCTGCTGCCGTTCCTGACGTACCTCCAGGCGTTCGCGGTGCTGATGCTGGTGACGGACGCGGTCACCCAGGCCGCGCTGATCCGGGTCTCGTTGCGCCGCAACGGCGGTTACCACCGCGGGCGTTCGACCGCGGGGGCGTGGATGTGGGCGCTCGCCCTGCCGCTGCTGCTGGGCCTGCCGTACGGCCGGTACGACCTGCCGGTGACCGCGCTGGCGATGGCGGCGCTGCTGCTGCTGCCGAGCCGGCCGCGGATCGGCGGGGTGGTGGCGGGGATCGGGGCGATGGTGAAGGTGTGGCCCGCGCTGGCCCTGCTGGGCGCGCCGCGCGGGCGCGGAACCCGGCAGGCGTGGACGGCGATGGGTGTCTCGGCGCTGGTCCTGCTGGCGGTGCTGGCGGTGCTGTTCGACAACACCTTCGGGTTCCTGACGGCCCAGCAGGGCCGCGGGGTGGAGATCGAGTCGCTGGGCGGAACGGTGCTGCAGGTGGCCCGGCTGTTCGGCTGGCCGGGCGAGGTGGAACAGCACTACGGCTCGCTGGAGTTCCTCGGCCCGCACGTACACCGGATCGCCAAGGCGTCGCTGCTGCTGACCGCCGCCGCGTTCGGCTGGCTGCTGCTGTGGCGGTGGCGGGCCCGCCGGTGGAGCCCGGCCACGCCGTACGACGCGGCGCTGACGGCGGTGCTGCTGTTCACCGTGACCAGCCGGGTGATCAGCCCGCAGTACCTGATCTGGCTGATCGGGCTGGCGGCGGTCTGCCTGACCGTCCGGGGGTCCTCGCAGCGGCCGGTGGCGGTGCTGATCCTGCTGGCGGTGGCCGTGACCACGGTGGACTATCCGCTGTTCTTCGACGCGATGATCTCGGGGGGTTGGCGGCCGACGGTGGTGATCCTGGTCCGCAACGGCCTGCTGCTCACCGCCTCGCTGTGGTCCGCGGGCCGGCTGTGGCGGGCCTCGGTCTCCACCGTCCCGGTGCTGCGGGAGGCCCGGCAGCCGCGCCGCGGGCCGATCCGTGCGGCCTGACGGCTGATCCGGGTGGGCCGAGCTGATCCGGGGCGGCGTGACGGGTGGGCCGACGGGCCGATCCGGGCGGCCCGACGGCCGGGGCTCGCCGGAGGCCGCTACCAGATCGGCCGGAGCCGCCCGCTGGGAGCCAACCGGACCAGGTCGTCCCGGAGTTCGCGCAGCCGCGGGTCGCCGAGCGCCGCGGCCCAGGGTCGGACGGCCTCGGCGGCCGCCTCGTCGGCGGCCCGGGTGCAGGCCCAGCCGCGTTCGGTGAGCACGACCAGCCGGGCCCGGGCGTCGGTGGGGTGCGGCCGGCGTTCCACATAGCCCTTGCGCACCAGCTCGTCGACCATCTGGCTGGCCGCCTGCTTGGTGACGCCCAGGTGCTCGGCGAGGTCCCCGACGGTGGCGTCGCCCGGGGCGAGGCGGACGAAGGCGAAGCCGTGGGCGGGCCGCAGGTCCTCGAAGCCGCGGGCGTGCACCCCCGCGTCGATGGCCCTGACCAGGTCGGACGCCAGCCCGAGGATGAGCGGGGGAAGGCTCGCGGCGACGGTTTCGGACCCGGCGTGGTCAGCGGCGTCGTTCATGGGGAAAGCCTAGACGCTTGACTATGCAGTCAAGATACTTGACCATATAGTCAAGTCGCTTGACCATCTCACCGAGGAGACACCGCCGTGCCAGTCGTCCGCTCCACCGAGGCCGTCGTCCACGAGATCCACGGCGCCCGCTTCCTCTCTTACGCCCGCCAGGAGACCGGCAGCACCGCGCTCCGCGCCTGGCGGCTGGAGATACCCGCCGGCACCGAGGGCGTCGAGCACACCGTCAGCCACGAGGAGGTCCTGCTGCTGCTCACCGGCACCCCCGTCGTCACCCTGGACGGAGCGGCCACCGCCCCGGACCCGACCGACGCCGTCATCGTCCCGGCCGGCACCCGGCTGAAGGTCGACAACCCGGGCCCCGGCCCCGTCACCGCCTGGGTCACCACCTCCGCCGGCCTCCAGGCCACCCTCCCCGACGGCACCACCATCACCCCGCCCTGGGCCGGCTGAACCCGCCGGCGGGCGCCCGCACACACCCCGGCACCGAACGGCAAATCGCACATTCTGCACCGAAGTTGTGCAGATCCGGGCATGTCGGAGGGGCATTTGCGGTCGGTTCCCTACGGTGATATCGCCGCCCGGGGCCCACGGTCCGATCCCGGCCCCGGGCGGCCGCCGTACGCCAGCACACCACGGACAGGGCGCAACCACAGGACGAGGAAGGGGACTTACACGCGTGACCCCCAGGCTCTCCCCCATCGCGGCACCGACCACCCCCCGGTGGCACGGCCCTCCGGGCCCGGACGGGGACGCCCGGCCGGACGTCCGCCGCGGCTCCCACCGAGACCCACGTCTCGACGACGGCTCCGGCGCACCCCGGCCCGGCCGGAGCCCGTACCCGAGCCCCGGCCCCTGATCCGCGGCAGCCGCACGTCCCCGGCCGCACGCTCCGGCTCCACCCGCCGCCCGGGGCGCCCGCTCAGCGCGGGCGCCGGGGCGGTGAGCCGTGCCGCGCACGCGGTCGCTGCGGCGGGTGCGCGGAGATGCGCTGACGGGCCAGCTGGTCCAGGCAGATCGCCGCCGCGACCGGGGGCAGCCCCGCGACGATCACGTCCGGCACGGTCTGGGCCACACCGCTGACGCACAGCCCGGTGGCGACCGTCGAGAAGGCGAGCACCACGACCCAGGAGTGCACCGGACGCCGGCCGTCGAGGGCCGCCCGGAGGATGGAGAGGCATCCGGCCACCTACGGGCCGTAGATCACGGCCGGCCAGAGCACCGACGGCCCCGGCGGCACCTGGTCCCGGGGCACCCTCGGGGTGCGGACTCTCCGCCGGCGCCGGGGACCCTCGGCGGGTGCGGGACGCCGGCGGCGCGGCGCCTCGCGGCCGGCGGGGGACGAATACCGGGCGAAGTCGTCCGCAGCCCAGCTGCCGAGCATTTCCACGGTCGGCGGGGAATCCCGGGGAGCTCCGACGGTGGTGGCTCCGGCATAGCCGTACGGGGCCCGGGAGGAATCCGGTTCCAGGCGGTCGCCGAGTGTTTCGGAGACGCCAGTTCCGTCCCTCGGGAGGCACTCCATCAATGGTTCGCGCATGGCTCAGCCCGCGCTCCCGTCCACCGGCGGTCCACCCGCCCCCGATGTCATGAGCATTCTGGGGGTGGCGAGGGCGATCGGCGGTGGACCGGAGTCACCGAGGACGGCGAGAGAGCATTCCAGTTGTCTAATCGCCCGGAGGAAGTCGGCGAGGATGCGGGAGCAGTTCCACAGGACGACGCGTCGGCCGTTGTGCACCAGGTAGCCGGGGGCCACGTCGCCGGCGGCGTTCCGCCGGTCCGGGACGAAGAGCCACGTCCCGAGGCTGCAGATCGGGTCCCGCTCGGGGCGCCGTGGAGTCGCTTGATCATGATTCGGAATCACACCACCTCAACGAGGCCGTCTCCGTGGCGGATGTGCGGAATTCGGGCGACATTCCATATGAGGGACGGCTTTCACTCACCGGACTTCCTCGCCCGGACCCCGCCCAATGCCCGTCCAATGCCCGCCCGGGTGGGCCGCTCGCCGAATCCTCCCACCCCGCCGGGCGCCAATGGTAGCTCCGCCCTGCGCCGCTCGACGAATCTCCCCAGCGTTTCTCCGCGGAGCCCCCGGCATGGTCCAATGCTTCCCAAAATTCCCCGAAGATATCCCCCGAAGGAACGTTTCACCCGGGTTCCGATCTTCAAATCGTTGTTGTAGGGTCTCTTTCTCGCGAAACGGTCTGCATGAATTCTGAGGAAGTATCACCGGCAAGCCTGCGCGTAGGGGGTTCGAGATGCTCAGCATGGACGAGTACTTTGACGTCGGTCGGCTGCGCGGACAGGGATGGTCGATCTCGGCGATCGCCCGGCATCTGGGCCGCGACCGCAAGACGGTGCGGACCTATCTCTCGGGCGCCCGGGTCCCCGGGGTACGGACACCGGCCAGGGACGAGTTCCTCGTCTTCCTCCCGTACTGCCGGCGGCGGCTGGCGGACGACCCGCACCTTCCGGCCACCGCTCTGTTCGAGGAGGTCGCCGAACTCGGCTACCACGGCGGGTACTCCACCTTCACCCGCGCCCTGCGCCGGAACCGCCTGCGCCCGTCCTGCGCCCGCTGCCGACCGCGCGTCGCGCTCGATCCGCCGGGCGAGCCGGTCGAGGGCGAGGAGCTCCGGTTCAGCTGGTCGCCGCTGGCTCCCCCCACGCCCGGCAGTCCCCTCGGCGCGGGCCCGTACCTGCTGACGGGCTCACTCCGGGACCCCCGCCGGTCGCGGAGCGCGCTCGCCGACGGCAGCGAGTTCCCGCACCTGGTCGAGGCCCTCGACCTGGTGCTGAGGCGGCTCGGGGGCACCGCCCCGCGCTGGCGGTTCGACCGCACGGAACCGGTCTGCTGCCCGACGACCGGCCGGCTGGCCCCGGCGTTCGCCCAGGTCGGGCGGTACTACGGGGTGGAGATCACACTCGATCCGGCCGACCGCACCGCCGGGCCCGACCCGGTCCACGAGGCCGTGATCGGACGATGTCTGAGCCTCGCCGGCGGCCGCGGGGCGCAGCCGGTGCCGCAGGAGCCGGGGGGTGCGCCGGCCCGGGAGGCCGAGCCCGTCGGCGCGCCGCCGGCCCCCGTGGACGGGGCCGCCGACGGAGCGCGGCTGCTCGACCTGCCGCCCGTCCCGTTCCCGGCCCGGGTGCACGCCTTCCGCATGGTCGACCCGGAGGGCATGGTCGCCTTCCGCGGGAACCGCTACGCCGTGCCGCCCGACCTGGCCGGGGCGGTGGTGCAGGTCCGTCACCGCCTGGACGAGCCCTACCTCTCGATCGCGGCGACCGGCGGAGCCGTGATCACCCGCCACCTGCTGGCCCCCCGGGGCGCGGGGATGCAGGTCACCGACCTGGGAGGGGCGATCGTGCTGGAGCGGTCGCCGCGCCTCCAGCTCACCGGCACCCCGCCCTGCCCGGACGGCGCCACCCGCCGGCCGCTGTCCCCGGAGGCCACGGCCGAGGCGGAGGCGCTCCGGCGCGCGCTGCGGGAGCGCCGGCCGCGGCCGGTCGGCGGGCCGGAAGCCGAGGCGGGCGGCCCGGGGTAGCCGGGCGGACGGGGGCGCGGTCGCGGTCGTCCGGCCGCCGGACCGCTTCGGCCCGCCCCGCCCTGCACGGAGACCACAGCACGGAGGACCGGGTCGGAGCGGAAGCGGACCGTCCCGGGTCCGCCACGGGGGAGGGAGACGCGCCATGGCGATGTGGCCGTGGAGAAACCGCGGGGACCGGGATGCCGAGGCCCTGGCCTCGCTCGTCGCCTCCGCGCGCCGCCTCGACTACGGGGGTGCGTACGCGCGGGAGCTCACCGGCCGGACCGGGGCCGGGGCCACCGCACCCGGCCCGCCCCTGCCCGAGGTCCCCGAGGTGCGGTGGTGGACCGAGCACGGCTGAGACCGACCGGCCATCGGGGGGTGGGTGAAGGAGCGGGTCGAGAGCCGAGTCTGGGCGGTGCCGACGATGGGGGCACCTCCCGGCCGAAGGCCGGGGGAGAGTGGCAGCGGAGCTGCGGCGACCGAGGAGAAGCCGTCCCTGGGCCCCTCCTGCCCGATGGCGGGCAGGAGGGGAGAGAGCTGTCGGCCCGCGACGCCGCCCCCCAATGGCCGGTCGGTCTATGGCGGCCGCTCATGGAGCGGCCGTTCCCGGGGGGTGGCCGTTCCCGAGGGGTGGGTCAGCTCTCGTACGGGAGGAGTTCCGGTCGCTTCGGCGCCCGCCCGTCCCCCGAGGAGTGGCCCAGCAGCCGGCGGCCGATCCACGGGCCCAGGTGCGTGCGGAGCCACCGCAGGTCCGCGCCGAGCTCCTCGCGGCGCCCGCGCGGGTCGGCCTGCGCCAGCGGCGCCCGCCAGTCGAACTCGGCCGGACGTCCCAGCGCCTCCAGGACGGCCGCGGCCACCCGGCGGTGCCCCTCCGGGGAGAGGTGCAGCCGGTCCTCGTCCCAGAGCCGGCGGTCGTCGAAGCACGGCGCCGAGAACAGGTCCACCACCGCGACCCGGCCCGGGTTGGCCCGGGCGATGCCCTCCACGAACGCCTTCATCCGCAGGATCACCGGGAGCAGCCGGGCGCTGCCGGACATCCGGCGGGTCGGGTCGGTGCTGGTGAACATCACCACCGTGCGGCCGTCGGCGATCAGCTCGGCGGCCGCCCGGCCCAGTTGCACCTCGACGTCACCGATGTCGCAGCCGGGGCGGAGCACGTCGTTCAGCCCGCCGGCCAGGGTCACCAGGTCGGCGTCCATCGCGGCGGCGGCCCCGACCTGCTCGTCGACGATCTGGCCGATCAGCTTCCCGCGGACGGCGAGGTTCGCGTAGCGGAACCCGCCGTCCGGACGCTCGGCGGCCAGGGCGGCGGCCACGCGGTCGGCCCACCCGCGGAACTGCCCGTCCGGCAGCAGGTCGTCGCACATGCCCTCGGTGAAGGAGTCACCGACGGCGACGTAACGGGTGAAGGCGGCGGAGGTGTCGGTGTTCGTCACGCCCGCCGATGGTACGCGCACACGCGACCGCGACCACCGGCGGGCCGCACGAATCCGGGGCGCGGGAACGGCCGCGCGACGGGCGGCACACGCCGTGCCCTCCCGCCTCGCGCGGTTCCCGCGCCCCTCGCGGGTTCGCCGGTTGCGTCAGGGTGCGCCGAGGACCAGGCGGACGCCGAAGTTGTGGTAGCCGGCGCGGGTGAAGGCCGCGGCCATGGGGCGGTTGTCGAGGTCGGTGTCGGCACCGATGCGGTGGGCTCCGCGGGCGGCGTGGAAGCGGGTGATCTCGGCGAGGAGTTCGTCGACCAGTCCGCGGCCCCGGTGTTCGGGAAGGACGCCGAGGTAGCCGACGACGGGTCCGCCGTTGTTGGCGGAGGGGATGGCGAAGCCGGCGAGTTCGCCGTCGGCGGTGCGGGCGACGCGCCACCAGCTCCGGTCGCCGGGCATCTGCAGGTAGTCCTGGAGGGTCTCCTCGGCCTGGGCGCGGGCGCCGAGCCGGGCGAGGCCGCGCCGGGTGTCGTCGTCCAGGCTGCCGACGGCGACCCTGCGGAAGATCTCGACGAACACCTCGTCGTCGGGCTCCGCGGCGAACCGCAGGGTTCCGCCCGGCGCGGGTGCCGGCCGCTCCGGCGCGGGGGTCCACTCGTACCGGAGGCGCTCCAACGCGCCGGTGAGGCCCGCGCGTTCGGCGGCCTGCCGGCGCCAGGCGACGGCGTCGTGGACGGCGGCGTCGGTGCGCCAGCCGGGCGGCAGGAAGAGGTGGTACTCGGGCAGCCGCTCCCCGCCGGGGAAGGCGGCGTGCGCGGCGGCGAGCAGGTCGGCGGCGAGGGTGACCCGGTCGGGGACGGAGTCGTCGACCCAGATGCAGTCGAGGGCCAGCGGGCGGTCGGACGCGGGGAAGGTCCACCAGACGGCGCGGGCGAGCAGGCGGCCGTCGGCGTCCTCGGCGATCCAGGTGTGGGCGGGCCGGTAGCTGCCGTCGGCGCTGAAGCGGCGGTAACGGTCGGGATCGGCCCAGCTGATGGGGTCGGTGACGGTGCAGGAGAGAACCCGGTCGAGGTCGGACTCGACGGTGGGGCGGAACAGCACGGTGCCTCCGGGGCAGTCGGCTGGCGCTCCCGGGGCCGTCGCGGGATCAGCGAGCGGCTGCGGGCGGAAGCGCCGGTGAATGAGTGGGGTACACGCTGACGCCTCCTTCCTCCGCGCTCGGCGGTGTGCGGCGCGCGCTGCGCCGGACGCTCACGCTAGCGGGCGGACCGGCCGCGGGTCAACGGAGTTCTGCAGCGGGCTTGTGGGGGCACTCCGACGGCGTGAACCGCCCTGCGGCGCTCGCCGGTTGGGCCGGCGCGGGCCTCAGCCGGCGGCCGGGTGCGGGAACCGGTCGCGGAGCGTGAAGGCGTCGGCCGTGGGGCCCTTGAGGCGGAGCAGGGTGAGCCGTTCCTCGGCCTCGGCGACGGTGGGGCGGTGGCCGGCGGGGACCCACCAGAGGGCGGTCATGGCGTCGACCGGCTTCTCGAACCACGCCCGGCGCCGCTTCATCACCGCGCGGTGGTCCTCGCCGTAGACGTAGGCGTGCAGCGCGTCCGGGTCGCGCCAGACCGACATGTTGACGAGCAGCCAGTCGTCCCCGTAGATCCGGGCGGTGGTGGCGTCGCCGCCGTCGCCCTCGACGAGCCGCCAGACGAAGCCGTCCGCGCGGTCGGCGACGGCGTTGACCGGTTCGAGGGCGGCGACGAACCCGGCGAGCTGCGGACTGTCCAGCGGGGCGAGCATGCGGGCGATGTTGATCTGGGCGAGCTGGTACGCGGCGGAGTCGGTCATGCGCCCGACCGTAACGCGCCCGCGGAGCAGCGCTCCACGGCTTTCTCACCCCTCGGACGGGCTCAACTGCCCTGGCCGGTACGGACCGGTGACCGGCCGGCACCGACGGGCTGCGATGTCACCGCCCGCTGCCAGTCGGCGGGCCCGGCGGGCGGGAGGTGGCGCGGCAGGCCGTCGGTCCACCGCTTGGTGCCGTCGGGCAGGACGGCGAGGGCCTCGACGCCGGGTGTCCGGGCGACCCAGGCGAGGGCGCGGGCGGTGCCCATGGCGAAGGCGGCGGTGGCCCAGGCGTCGGTCCGGGCGATGCCGGTGCCGGGCTCGCCGACCAGGGTCAGCGAGGCGGGTCCGTCCGCGGGCCGGCCGGTGTGCGGGTCGAGGATGTGGGCACCGCGTTCGGCGGTGCCGGAGGTGGCGACCGCGAGGTCGTGGCCGCCCAGGACGGCGGCCAGCCGGCCGGGCAGGTGCGGGTGGGCGACGCCGATCCGCCAGGGTCCGCCCGCGGTCTGCACGTCCCCGCCGCCGCTGACGCAGTACTGCCGGCAGCCGGCGTCGGCGAGCGTCCGGGCGGCCTCCTCGACGGCCCAGCCCTTGACCCAGCCGCTGGGGTCGAGCCGGCCGCCGGGCCGCTCGGTGAAGTAGCCGTCGGTCTCGGCGGCGACCTCCCGGCAGGCGGCGAGCACGGTCCCGACCTCCGGATCGCAGGCGTCGAGCGGGAGTTCACCGCGGTCGAGGCGGCTGATGTCGCTGCCGGGACGGTACGGCGAGAAGACGGCGTCGATCCGGTGCAGCCGGGCGACGACCGCCTCGAGCGCCGCCGCGGTGTCCGGGCCGGGGTCGCGCACGGTGAGGGAGAAGACGGTGCCCATGACGGGCTCGGTGCGGTGCAGCACGCCGTCTCACCCCTTGGCCTTGTCGAGGGCGCTCTGCAGCGACCGGATGTAGCCCTCGCTGGTGTAGGTCGCGCCGGTGACCACGTCGACGTCGGCGCTCTGGGCGGCGATCGCCTCCTGGTTGAGCAGTGGCAGCGCGTAGGTGTTGATCTCGCGGTCGCGGCGGTCCTCGGTCGGGTAGCGGAGCACGTCCACGGCGGTGATCCGGTCGCCGGCGAGGGTGACCTCCACCTGCACCGGGCCGTAGCGGGTGTTCGCGGCGTCGCCGGTCACCTTGCGAGTGGCGTCCGAGGCGTCGGTCCCGGACGACGGCGAGGACCCGCCGGCTCCCCCCGACGCCCCGGAGCCGCTCGAACCGGCGGAGCCGCTCGATCCGGCGGAGCCGCTCGATCCGGCGGAGCCGATGACCGGGCCGGTGCCGGTGGCCTGGTGCGGTTTGAGGGAGAGCAGCAGCACGATGCCGGCCGCGGTGGCGGCGGTGCTGACGACGGCTCTGCGCATGGGACGTCCTCCTCGGGACGGGCTCGGGGCTCAGAAGGCGAAGGACTCGCGGTGGATGCGGCCCGGCCGGACGCCGGCGGCTCGCAGCGAACGGACGGCCTCCTCGGCCAGTTCCTCCGGTCCGCACAGGTAGACCTCGTGGTCGGCCAGGTCGGGGACGAGCCGGGCGAGCGCGGTACCGAGGTCGCCGACCCGGCTGCGCGGGCCGACCAGTTCGTGGACCCGGCCGCCGCGCCGGTGGGCGACCTCCGCCAGCTCCGCGCGGAACAGCAGGTCCTCCGGTCTGCGGGCCCGCTGCACCAGGGTCAGCTCACCGGGCAGGGTCTCGAACAGCGCCCGCAGCGGGGTGATCCCGACACCCGCGCCAAGCAGCAGGACCCTCCGCTGCCGGTGCACCCGGGCCGTGAAGGCCCCGTACGGGCCCTCGGCGCGGACCCGGGTGCCGGGTCGCAGCGCGGCGACCGCGGCACTGTGGCCGCCGAGGTCCTTGACCGTGAAGCGCAGGAACCGCGGGTGCGGCGGCGCGGAGAGCGAGTACGGGTTGGCGGCCCAGCGCAGGCCGGGCGCCTGGAACTGCAGCCGGAAGAACTGGCCCGCCTCGGCGTGGAGTTCGTCCAGTCGCCGGCCGGTCAGGAAGAGCGACACCACGCCGGGGCCCTCGGGCCGGACCTCGGCCACCCGGAGCCGGTGGCGCCGGTCGCGCCGCCAGGGCAGGGCGAGCCGGTACCGGCCGAGCAGGGCGGCGGTGCCCAGGTAGAGGGTGTACCAGGCGGCCCGGCCGACCCCGCCGCCGAGGTCGGCGCCGGTGGCGAGCTGGTGTCCGAAGGCGAGCGCCACCGCGAGGTAGGTGGCCAGGTGCAGGTAGTACCAGGTCTCGTAGGAGAGCCGGCGACGGGCGGCCCGGGCGGAGACCGCGCCGGTGCCCAGGAGCAGCAGGGTGCCGGCGGTCGCCTTGAGCATCTCGGGGAAGTGGAGGACGATCTCGGTGCCCTCGCCGAGCAGGCCGCGGCCGTCGGTCAGGGCGTACCCCCACACGATGGTGAGCACGTGGACGGTCACCGCGGCGACCGTCCAGCGGCCGCCGAAGGCGTGCCAGCGGGCCAGCCGGTCGGCGCCGACCACGCGTTCCATCGGGGGGAGCCGGGCCATCAGCAGGAGCAGCACGGGGGCGGCGTAGCCGGCGAGCAGGCCGGTGAGCCGGCCGGCGCCGGTGAGCCAGCCGGCGGCACCGACGACGGAGGCGGTGTCCTGCCACCAGAGGGCGAGGACGCCGAGCGCGCCCGCGGCGATCAGCGCGAGGACGGCGGCGGGGGCGGCGGCGGCGGCCGGGCGGCGCGCGGTCGCCCGGCGGACCGGGCCCGCGGACCGCGGTGGGGCGGCTGTGGCCATCGGGACCTCCTTCCGGCCGGCGGGGGGTCCGCCGAGGTGGTCATGATGGCACCGCAAGCTTTCGAAACCCTGAGAGCGCCCCCGCCCGCACCCCTCTCCGGGCCCGGCCTCCGGCCCGCCCACCGCGCCGCCCGGGGCCTCCGCACGCCCCTGGGGATCTCAGCCCTTTCTCATCCCGCGCAGGCGGGAGGGGTGCCCCCGGCGCGGCTCAGGGCGCGGCGTCGGCGGTCGTGGCCTCCGCGGTCCCTGCGGTGGTGAACCAGTGGCCGCGGAAGGCGTCGGTGGGGCGGGGGGTGCCGAGGTCGGGCATGCCCCAGGTGGCGAGGGCGTCGATCACCTGGCGGAGGGCCAGGCCGCGGTCGGTGAGCCGGTAGACGGTGGCGTTGGCGGGCCGCTCCAGGCGGTGGCGCTCGACCAGGCCCTCGCCCTCCAGCTGCTTGAGGCGGGTGGCGAGGATGTCAGTGGAGACACCGGGCAGGTCGGCGTGCAGGTCGGTGTAGCGGCGCGGTCCGCCGAGGAGTTCACGGACGATCAGGAGACTCCAGCGCTCCCCCACCGCGTCCAGGGCCCGGGCGACGGCGCAGTACTGGTCGTAGCTTCGGCGTGGCATGTGATCAGCATAGCCAATAGGTTGGACTTTCCAAGTGGTTACTTGGTAGAACGAAGCAACCGGAGAGGTGCGGGTCAGGTCGGGAGGCCGCTGATGGAGTTTCGCCAGTCCAGCAAGCTGAAGGACGTCTGCTACGAGATCCGTGGCCCGGTCGTCGAGCAGGCGAACGCGCTGGAGGAGGCCGGCCACAGCGTGCTGCGGCTGAACACGGGCAATCCGGCGCCGTTCGGCTTCGAGGCGCCGCCCGAGATCCTCCAGGACATCATCCGCAACCTGCCCAACGCGCACGGCTACAGCGACTCCCGCGGCATCCTTCCGGCCCGCCGCGCGGTGGTGCAGTACTACCAGCGGCGCGGGGTCGACGGGATGACGGTGGACGACGTCTTCCTCGGCAACGGCGCCTCCGAGCTCATCCAGATGGCCGTCCAGGCGCTGGTGGACGACGGCGACGAGGTCCTGGTGCCGATGCCGGACTACCCGCTGTGGACCGCGGTGGTGCGGTTCGCCGGCGGCAAGGCGGTGCACTACCTCTGCGACGAGGAGTCCGACTGGTACCCGGACCTGGCGGACATCGCCGCGAAGATCACCGACCGCACCAAGGCCATCGTGGTGATCAACCCCAACAACCCGACCGGCGCGGTGTACCCGAAGGAGCTGCTGGAGGGCATCCTCGACCTGGCCCGCCGGCACGGCCTGCTGGTCTTCGCGGACGAGATCTACGACAAGATCCTCTACGACGGCACCGAGCACCACTGCCTGGCCGCCCTGGCCGACGACGTCCTGACGCTGACCTTCAACGGCCTCTCCAAGTCCTACCGGGTGGCCGGCTTCCGCAGCGGCTGGCTGGCCGTCTCCGGCCCGAAGGAACTGGCCCGGGACTACCTGGAGGGCCTGACCATGCTGGCCGGCATGCGGCTGTGCCCCAACGTCCCGGCGCAGTACGCGGTGCAGGCGGCCCTCGGCGGCCACCAGTCGATCGACGACCTGGTCCTCCCCACCGGCCGCCTCACCGAGCAGCGGGACGTGGCGTACCGCGCGCTGAACGAGATCCCCGGCGTCAGCTGCGTCAAGCCCAAGGGCGCGCTGTACGCCTTCGCCAGGCTGGACCCGGCCGTCCACAAGATCGTGGACGACGAGCGGTTCGTCCTGGACCTGCTGCTCCGCGAGAAGATCCACATCGTCCAGGGCACCGGCTTCAACTGGCCCCGCCCGGACCACTTCCGCTTCGTCACCCTCCCCCGGGCCGACGACCTGGAGACCGCGATCAGCCGGATCGGCCGCTTCCTCGCCACCTACCGCCAGTAGCACCGGCGCGCCCGCCCCCGCCGAGCCCCCACACCCGGCACTCGTACACCGGCGCGTCCGCCACGGGCGAGCCGGTGCCCCGATCGACGGTGCGCCGGCGCACCACCCGGCGCCGGGCCCTATCATCGGCTCGCCGACGGCCCCCACCGAAGCGGAGGACCCCATGCCCAAGCCACCCGAGACCGGCACCGCCGCACCGCAGTTCACCCTGCCCGGACTGGTCCTGGACGGTGACACGGCACAGCGCCGCGAGTACCGGCTGGGCGACGCCCTCGGCGGGCCGCTGGTGCTGGTCTTCTACCCGGGCGACGACACCCCGGTCTGCACCAAGCAGCTGTGCGAGTACACCTCGGACCTCGACCGGTTCAAGGGCCTCGGCGCCACCGTCTGGGGCGTCAGCCCGCAGGACCTGGACAGCCACGAGCGGTTCGCCCGCCGTCACCGGCTGGCCTTCCCGCTGCTCGCCGACACCGACCGGGCGGTGGCCCGGGCGTACGGGATCGCGGTGCCGGGACTGGGGCTGCGCCGCTCGGTGTTCATCCTGGACGGCGAGGGCACCGTCCGCTGGCGGCACGTGGCGCTGGCGGGGCTGACCTTCCAGCACAGCGACACCCTCGCGGCCCGGCTGGCGGAGTTCGCGGGCTGATCCGGACGCGCCAGACGAGGCCGTCCCCGCACCGTTCGACGGCCGGGGGCGGCCTCGCTGTTTTATGCCATTGACAGGTGCCGCGGCGCCCCTGATCCTCTCGTTACCACATCCTTTGCGGAGCCAAGGCTCAGGGGGGCAAAGACACATGACGCTCCATCAGTACCCGGTCGGTTCACCCATGCCCAAGTCCGTCAAGTTCGCGGTCGGCGGCGTCGTCTTCCAGGCCGTGATGAACGCCCTGGTCGGCTTCCTGCTGATGGCCCTGGCCTCCGACGAGGCCGACCACGGCGGCGACGGCGCCGGCTTCCTGCAGTTCATCGGCCTGCTCTCGGTCGCCATCTCCCTGCTGCTGGCGGTCTGCGCCGCCCTGAGCGGCAAGCGGCTCGGCTGGGTCCGGACGACCGTGGTGGTGATCGAGGTGGTGTCGATCGCCAGTTCGGTGTTCGCCCTGTTCTCCGGGTCGATCCCCTCGGTGCTCGGCATCCTCATCGCCGGCGCGATCATCCGCGCCTTCGTCTCGGCGGAGGGCAAGGCCTGGTTCTCGGCCTGACGGTCACCGGCCGTACGGCCCGCGCGCCCGCCCCGGATCCCGCCCGGATCCGTGCGGCGGGCGCGCGGCGCGTCCGCCCGGATCCGTGCGGGGCGGAGGTCAGAGCGGCTCGCCCGGCACCTGCCGGTACGTCGCCCGAAGGCGCTCCACCACCGGGTGCTCCGCGGCCAGCGCCGTACCGTCGATCGCCCCGAGCGGGCGGACCCCGACGGCCGCATTGGTCGCGAACGCGGCGTCGAACCCCTCCGGGGAGGTCACCGGCTCCTCCGTACCCGGGAGTTCGGCCCGCAGCAGCCGCATCGCCGTGCCCGCCAGGTACGCGCCCTGCGGCCAGACCACCTCGGTGCCGCGGACGAACCCGACGTTCCAGGTGCCGCCCTCGGTGAACCGTCCGGCGGCGTCCGTGAACAGCACGTCGTCCCAGCCCGCCAGCCGGGCCGCGCGGCGGTGGTGCAGCGCCCCGAACAGGCCCACGCCCTTCACCTCCGGCAGGTCCCGCTGGTAGCGGACGGACCGCACCCGCAGCGGACCGAGGTCGAGCCCGCCCGCCGGACGGGTGGTCACCAGCACCCGGGGGGCGGGCTCCGACCCGATGGTGCCGACGTCCAGCGCCGGGTCGAACACCGTCAGCCGGATCACCGCCGCCCCGGCGGCGGGGGCGGCACGGCGGGCGTACGACCGGACCCGGTCGAGGTCCAGGGGCGTACCGAAGAGGGTGCGGCAGTCCCGCTCCAGGCGGTCCAGGTGCAGGGCGAGGCCGCGGACCCGGCCGTCCTCCACCCGGAGGGTGGTGAAGTGCCCGTAGTTGGTGAGGGCCAGTGCCTGGAGCTGCTCCGGGGTGACCGGCCTGCCGTCGAGTTCCGCCATACGGCCAGCATCCCAGAGGCAAGCCCTGCCCCCGGACACCCCAGGAGACGCATCCGGACACCCCAGGGGCGCGGGAAACTGCGCGAATGAGGAAGGCGGACGAGAGCTCGGTCGGGGCACGAGAGCCGGTTGCACCACCTGCCGTACCCCCGCGCGCAGTTCTCCCCCAGCCTTGGCGGCTGGGAGGTGCACCCACGCGCCCCTGAGCCGGCCTGTTGCCCCCACGCGCCCCTGGGGGTTGCCCGACTGCCTTGCTGCGCCCGGTCAGCCGGGGAGGCCCTCGCGGATGCGGCGGGAGACGGTGAACTCCTGGAGGTCGAGCATGCCGGGCGGGGGCACGATCCCCGGCCCGCCGGCACGGACCCAGTCCACGACCTCGTCGAGCATGTCGTCGGCGAGCACCCAGCCCAGCCAGACCGGCCGGCCGCCCGCCTTCCGCCCCTCGGCGGAGGGGCTGACCACGACCACGTTGGAGTGCCCGCAGGCGTCCAGGCAGTCCACCGCGCGGACCTTGCCGGCCGTGCCGACGCCCGCCCTCAGCCGCTCCAGCTGACCCGCATGGTCCACCCCCGGGTGCTTGGCCGCCGACCCGCAGCAGCACCCCCGGCAGACCGTGACGGTGACCGGCGCGGCCGGGGCGGCCGACTCCTGGCGCGGACGACGAGCCATCAGTTCCCTCTCGGTAGGCGGCCCGCCGCCGGGCTCGGTCGAGCGCGGGCCGGTCGGGCACCCGGCCGATTCTGCCGCAGCGGGGCACGGGGAGCGGCCGCAGGGGCCCGTCCGCCCGGCGCGCGGACCCGGGGAAGGCTGCCTATGGTGGCCGGAGATTCACACTCCGCACCTGCGTGTGCGGACGGAGAGAGGACATCTCGTGATCACAGCGCGTGACATCATGCACACCGGCGCCCAGTGCATCAACGCCGACCAGAACCTCATGGAAGCGGCGAAGATGATGCGCGACATGGAGGTGGGTGCCCTCCCGATCTGCGGGCCCGACCAGCAGCTCAAGGGCATCATCACGGACCGTGACATCGTGGTGAAGTGTCTGGCGGCCGGCAAGGACCCGTCGACGATGAAGGCGATGGACCTGGCCGGCCACCTGCACTGCGTCCGGGCGCAGGACGACATGGACACGGTGCTGAAGAAGATGGAGCAGCACCAGATCCGGCGCATCCCGGTGATCGACGAGTCGAAGCGGCTCGTCGGCATGATCAGCGAGAAGGACCTGGCGATGGGCCACCGCGAGGGCGGCCGGCTGACCGACAAGCAGATCATCGAGTTCATGGACAGCATCCACATGAGCCACTGACCGGTCCGCGCGGGCCGTGGACCGGCCCCACGGGGAGGCGGCGCCGACCGGGCGCCGCCTCCCTCCGTACGTCCGCCCCCACCGCCCCCGCCGGCCCCACCGCCCGAACCCCCTGTGGCGGCCCGCTCAGACGGTGGCCGCCGCCGCGGCCCGGCCCGCCGCCCGGCCGGAGAACAGGCAGCCGCCCAGGAAGGTGCCCTCCAGCGCCCGGTAGCCGTGCACCCCGCCGCCGCCGAAGCCGGCCGCCTCGCCGGCGGCGTAGAAGCCGTCCAGGACGGTGCCGTCGGCGCGGAGCACCCGCGAGGAGAGGTCGGTCTCCAGGCCGCCGAGCGACTTGCGGGTGAGGATGTTCAGCCGGACGGCGATCAGCGGGCCGGCCTTGGGGTCGAGCAGCCGGTGCGGGGTGGCGGTGCGGATCAGCCGGTCGCCGAGGTAGCGGCGGGCCCCGTGCACCGCGGTGACCTGGAGGTCCTTGCTGAACGGGTTGGCCATCTCGCGGTCGCGGGCCTCGATCTCGTGGCGCAGGTCGGCCTCGTCGATCAGCGGTTCGGGAGTCTTGGCGTTCATGCCGCGGACCAGGGTGGCGAGGTCGCCGGCGACCACGAAGTCGGCTCCGTGCCGCTTGAACGCCTCGACCGGGCCGGTGGCGCCGGGCAGGGCGCGGCCGAGCACGCCGCGGACGGACCTGCCGGTCAGGTCGGGGTTCTGCTCGGAGCCGGAAAGCGCGAACTCCTTCTCGATGATCTTCTGGGTGAGCACGAACCAGGTGTGGTCGAACCCGGTGGTCATGATGTGTTCGAGGGTGCCGAGGGTGTCGAATCCGGGGAACAGCGGAACGGGCAGCCGGCGGCCGCGGGCGTCCAGCCAGAGCGAGGAGGGGCCGGGCAGGATCCGGATGCCGTGGGCGGGCCAGATCGGGTCCCAGTTCTCGATGCCCTCGGTGTAGTGCCACATCCGGTCGCCGTTGATCAGGTGGCCTCCGGCGTCGCCGGCGATGCCCAGCATCAGGCCGTCCACGTGGGCGGGGACGCCGGAGAGCATCCGCTCGGGCGGGGTGCCGAGGCGGGCGGGCCAGGCCTTGCGGACCAGCTCGTGGTTGCCGCCGATGCCGCCGGAGGCCACCACCACGGCCTGGGCGCGCAGTTCGAAGGCGCCGGCCACCTCGCGGGAGCTGGACTGCCCGCGGTCGACGCCGCTGGGCACCAGGACCTCGCCGGCGACGGTGTCGACCGCCCCGGCGGTGGCCGCGAGAGAGGTCACCCGGTGGCGGAAGCGGAGGTCGACCAGGCCGCGGGCGGCGGCCTCCCGGACCCGCCGGGCGAACGGCTCGACCAGTCCGGGCCCGGTGCCCCAGGTGATGTGGAAGCGGGGGACGGAGTTGCCGGGGCCGGTGGCGGTCAGGCCGCCGCGCTCGGCCCAGCCGACCACCGGGAAGAACCGGACCCCCCGGGCGTGCAGCCAGGCGCGCTTCTCGCCGGCGGCGAAGTCCACGTACGCCTCGGCCCAGCGGCGCGGCCAGGCGTCCTCGGGGCGGTCGAAGCCGGCCGTGCCCAGCCAGTCCTGCCAGGCGAGGTCGCGGGAGTCGCGGATCCGCATCCGGCGCTGCTCGGGCGAGTCGACCAGGAAGAGGCCGCCGAAGGACCAGTGCGCCTGGCCGCCGAAGGAGGCCTCGGGCTCCTGGTCGAGCAGGATCACCCGCCGTCCGGCGTCGGCCAGTTCGGCGGTGGCGACCAGGCCCGCGAGGCCGGCTCCGATCACGATGACGTCGGCGTCGAGTGCCATGCGGGTCCTTCCGGATGGGCGGGGGGTGAGCCGATCCTGCGGCCTGCGCGGCCCGGGGTCAACCGGTCGGTAACAACCTCCGGGGGAATTTCGCTCCACCGCGTATCAGAAATGCCGCGCTCCACCATGGAGCGTAATTCGCAGGCCACCTGACGGGAATTCAGCGGGAAATTCTTGGACGAATATCTGGACAGCCGGTTAACCTGCCAGTAACTTACCGATCAGTAACGCCCCCACCCTCCCGACAGTTTCTCTCCCCCAGGAGGAACCGTGCTCAGCCCTGCCCTGAAGCGATCGTCCGTCCTGGTCACCGGCGCGGTCCTGGCCACCGCGCTCACCGCGCTGTCGTCCCCCGCCCACGCGGCCGGCGGCAGCGGCCCGTACGTCGCCCTCGGTGACTCGTACGCGTCCGGTGCCGGTGTGCCCGGCCAGTCCGCGGGCCTGTGCCTGCGCTCCGACCGCAACTACGGCCACCTGGTCGCCTCCGCCCTCGCGAGCAGCCGGTACACCGACGTCACCTGCGCCGCCGCCAAGGTCAAGGCGATGACCGAGCCCCAGTACGACGCCTTCATCCGGGTGAACGACCCGCAGCTGAACGCCGTCACCAACGACACCGCCCTGGTGACCCTCGGGATCGGCGGCAACGACCTCGGCACCAGCGACCTCGGGATCGCCGACGTCATCGCCGCCTGCATCGCCGGCGCCGTGGTCAACCCGCTGGGCACCCCCTGCAAGGACCACTACGCCGACGGGCACTGGAGCTGGAGCGAGTGGGCCTGGGTGTGGGGCGAGGACACCCTGCGCAACCGGATCGACGCCGCCGCGCCGAAGATCGCCGACACCCTCAAGCGGATCCACGCCAAGGCGCCGAAGGCCAAGGTGCTGCTGGTCGGCTACCCGTCCGTGCTGCCCGAGAACGAGTGGAAGTGCGCCGGCCGCCAGCCGGTCACCGTCGGCGACGTCGCCTACCTGCGCGGCGTGCTCGGCGACCTCAACGCCATGCTGGCCCGCACCGCGGCCGCCAACGGCGCCACCTACGTCGACACCCTCACCCCCACCAAGGGCCACGACGTCTGCTCGGACGACCGCTGGATCGAGGGCGCGCTGCCCGGCTCCCCGGCCGTCCCGTTCCACCCCAACGCCACCGGCGAGCGGGTGATGGCCGACGCCGTGCTGCGCGCCCTGCGCTGACGGCCGGTCCCCTCGCGGGCCCGCCCTCGTGGGCCCGCGAGGGGTGTGCAGCCGGGGGCGCCGGTGCCAGACTGCCTCGCCCGGGTGTGGGCGTCCGGGTACCTCTGGCGGGTCCGGCGGTAGGCGGGGGAACGGCGGCGGGGCGCCACCGAGGGATCGGTGGCGCCCCGCCGTCGCGGTGTGCGCGGGCCTCACGGCTTGATGCGGACCACCTGCGGGTCGTGGTCGCTCGCCTGGACGGCGAACTCGCTGTTGATGTGGACCACGTCGTAGTCGGCGTGGCGGGTCAGCGCCGAGCTCACCAGGATGT
This sequence comes from Kitasatospora sp. HUAS MG31, assembly GCF_040571325.1. Lineage (GTDB taxonomy): Bacteria > Actinomycetota > Actinomycetes > Streptomycetales > Streptomycetaceae > Kitasatospora > Kitasatospora camelliae. The sequence continues at coordinate 1,898,716 of NZ_CP159872.1, forward strand.
GGTCGAGCACCTGCGAGTTGCCCTGGAAGACGTAGGAGTAACGCTCCTTCTCGGGCAGGTCGTTGACCAGGTCGTGCAGGACGCAGTCCTTGGTGAGCGCCTTCAGCGCCGGCGAGAACTGGTAGTCGTTGAAGTCGCCGAGCGAGACCACCCGGGCGTTCGGGTCGGCGGCCAGCAGCTTGGAGACGAAGGCGTGCTCCACCTCGGCCTGCTTCAGGCGCTGGACCTCGGAGCTGCGGGTGGGCGCCTGGAACCGGCTGTCCAGGCCCTGGTCGCCACCCTTGCTGTTGAAGTGGTTGGCGATCACGAAGATCTTCTTGTTGTGGAAGGCGAACTGGCCCACCATCGGCTTGCGGCTGCTCGCCCAGGCCTCGTTGCCGGGGTCGATCCGGCCCGGGGAGGCGGTCAGGTTCGCCCACTTGCCGCTGCCGGCCACGTCCACCGCGGTGGTGGCGTCGCCGCCGGCGATGTCGGTGAAGGACACCCGCTTGGGGTTGAACAGGAAGACCGTGCGGATGTTGCCGCCGGGCTCGCCGCCGTCCTTGCCGTTCTCCGGGTTGATCGAGCGCCAGTCGTACGCCGGGCCGCCGGCGGCCTTGATGGCCTCGATGAACTTGGCCACCGTCTGGTCGGCGTCCACCGTGCCGTCGTTGACCGCGCCGTTGTTGTCCTGGATCTCCTCCAGGGTGATGATGTCGGGCGACCGCAGGTTGGTGACGATGCCGGTGGCGAGCTGGGCGAACTTGTCGGCCGGGTCGCTCGGGTCCAGGTTCTCCACGTTGTACGTGGCGATGCTGACCTCGCTGGGCAGCGCGCGGTCGGTGACCTCCCGCTTGAGGCCGTTGTCCTTGACCGCGCCCAGGGCGCCCGCCACCAGGGTGTAGCCGCCGAACTTGTTGTAGTCCAGCGGGCCCGAGGTGGAGCCGGTCAGCTGGTCGCCGACGTTGGCCACCGGGAACGGGTGCTCGGCCTCGGGGGCGAGCGACTGGACCATCACCCGGCCGGAGTTGGGGTTCTCGTAGCCGAGGTAGACCACGCCGCCGCGCTTGGTCCGCTTGTCACCGCTCCGGGCGTCCACCCACAGCTCGTGGTACTCGTCGGTGGCCTGCACCACCGGGACGTCGCGGACCTCGACGTTCATGCCCTCCAGCGCCTCGTACGCGTCCAGCGCGTACTCGGCGGGCCTGAGGGCCAGGCCCTCGATGGAGCCGCCGGCCGCGTCCGGGGCGTAGCCGGCCGGGACGGTGGTGTCGTCGAGCAGCACCGCGGCCGGCAGCGGGTTGCCGGAGGACAGCACGGTGACGACCGGACCGGTCAGCTGGGTGATGGACTGGCCGCCGCCGGCCTGGTTCGGGTAGTACTCGGCGACCTTGCCGTTGACCAGCACCGAGTCACCGGCCTTGACGGTGGGGTTGGCGCTGCCGGTGTAGACGAACAGGCCCTCGGAGGTCGCGGGGTCGGCGTCCGGGGTGGCGTCCTGGATCCAGAAGCCCTTGGAGCCGTAGCTGCGGGTGCCGGTGACGACGCCGGGGACGCCGGTGACGGCCTTGCCGACCATCGGCGAGACGCGGGTGGTGCCCTGGATGTCGTGGATCCGGACGGTGCCGGGCTGGGTCGGGCCGCCGCCGGTGCCGCCGCCGGTGTCGCCGCCCGGGGTGCTCTCGCCCTTGCCGTTGACCGGGGTCGGGGCGCCGGCCTTGAAGTCGGCCGCGTTGTCGTCGGTGTCGGCCAGGGAGGCGGCACGGGCCACCGCGTCGGTGTTGCTCGCACCGGCCGCCGGGCCGCTGCCCTCGCGGACGACGGCGGTGCCGAAGCCGACCAGGTCGCGGATCCGCGGCTCGGCGGCGCAGTCGGCGGCGGTCTTGCAGGTCAGCGGGGCGGTGCCGGAGACCAGGGCGACGGTGCCGCTGGTGCCGGACAGGGCCAGGGTGCCGGTGGCGTCCGGGGTGGGCAGGGCCACCGTGCCGCCGGTGCCGGCCGCCTCGGCGACCAGGTAGCGGGCGCCGGGGGCGACCGAGCCGGTCAGCGGGGTGACGCTCCACTGGGAGTTGGCGCCGGGGGTGCCGGAGATGTACTGGACGCTGAAGCCGTCCAGGCCGAAGGCCGCGCCGCCCTTGTTGGCCAGCTCGATGAAGTCGTTCTTGAGGGTGGCACCGGAGTTGCCGCCGCCGCCGTAGACCTCGGCGATCAGGACGTCGGCCGAGGGGGCCGCGACCGCACCGGGCAGCGGGACGAGCACCAGCGAGGCGGCGACGCCGACCGGCAGGACGGCGGCGCGCAGCAGGGACCTGCGGGAGCGGGGGTTGGCCGCGGTGGGCTTGGTCACCGTACGGGACTCCTTCGGGGCAGCACGGCGGCCCGGAGGACGTGGGGTCCGTCGCCGGGCGGCTGAGGGTGTGTCACAACGAATGGCTACTCGCGTAGATCCGAGAACCGAGGCTGAAGATACGCGCGTAGAAGGTGACACGACAAGATGCAGCACATGAACAATTGATATTGACCCGGTTTTTCCCGAACCGCCACTTCTCCCCCCTCCGGTCCGGCTTTCGGCCCAAATCGCGGCGAGCTGACGGAGTGTCAGAACCGTTGCCCGGCAAGCCCCCCGGGCAAACACGAACGCCCGCCGCCCGGATTCCTCCGGGGGGCGGGCGCAGGGCGTCGGGGCGCCGGACGGGCCGTCCGTCAGGCCGTCAGTCGGTCTCGGCGACGGCCACCGGACCGCGCAGACCGGCCGACCACTTCTCCTCCACCCGGCCGAGCTTCCAGTACGCCACCGCGGCGGCCCAGGCCAGCAGGAACAGCAGCACGATGGCGTAGCCCACGTACTCCAGGTCGATCCCGCCGATCCAGGCGATCGGGCCGGAGGTGATGTCCAGCTTCTCGCCGAGCAGGCCGATCAGCTCGATGCCGCCGATGACCAGGGCGACCAGCACCGACAGGCCGGTGACGGTGAGGTTGTAGTAGACCTTGCGGATCGGCTTGGAGAACGCCCACTCGTAGGCGAAGTTCATGAACGAGCCGTCGATGGTGTCCAGCAGGCTCATGCCGGCCGCGAACAGGACCGGCAGCACCAGCAGGGCGTACCAGGGCAGTTGGAAGGCGGCCGCGCCGCCGGCCAGGACCAGCAGCGAGACCTCGGTGGCGGTGTCGAAGCCCAGGCCGAACAGCAGGCCGACCGGGTACATGTGCCAGGGCTTGGTGACGGCCCGGGTGACCCGGCCGAGGATCCGGTTGAGGAAGCCCCGCTTGTCCAGCTGGGCCTCCAGCTCGGCCTCGTCGTACTCGCCGCCGCGCATCTTGCGGAAGACCTTGAGGATGCCGTTGAAGGCGCCCAGGTTGATCAGGCCGATCAGGACCAGGAAGGCGCCGGAGATGGTGACCCCGATGACGCCGGTGGCCTGCTGGAGCGTGGAGTCCTCGGACTCCACCTGGCCGGCCAGCGACTGGATGCCGAAGGCGAGCAGGGCGCACAGGCCGAAGACGATGGAGGAGTGGCCGAGCGAGAACCAGAAGCCGACCGACAGCGGCCGCTTGCCCTGGCCCATCAGCTTGCGGGTGGTGTTGTCGATGGCGGCGATGTGGTCGGCGTCGAAGGCGTGCCGCATGCCGAGGGTGTAGGCGGTCAGGCCCATGCCGGCGCCGAACACCTGGCCGCCGACCTCGTAGTGCTCGGGCGCGACCACCGCGAGCAGGGTGAACCAGCCGACCACGTGCAGCGCGAGGACGAACCCGCCCATCCCGGCGAGGCGGATCCACTCGTCCCGGGTGAGGCGGCCACGGAGACCTCTTGACGCTGACATCGGGAGTCCTTTCGGAAATGACGCGGCTGAACTGGCACATCCTTTCCCGTACGCATGTGTAATTGCAACTGATGCGCAACTGAGAGCCCCGGGCGCACGCCCGCACAACATCGCCCGGGACATGTCACAAGCCGGACGGATTCCCTTCACCTCCCATGCCTTCCGCAGCCCGCACCGCCGCGCGGATACTCGGGTCTACGCGCGGATACCCCACCCCGCGCACCCCCAACACCCCACGGAGGAACGGCAGATGACCGCCATCCGGAACATCCGCGGCAGATCCGCCCTGGCTGCCTCGGCCCTGCTCGCCGCCACCCTCACCGGCCTCGCCGCCCCCACCTCCTCGGCGACCACGTCCTCGGCGACCACCACCCGGCCCGCAGCCGCGGCGGCCGCCCCGCACCGCGTCCTGTTCGACAACAGCAAGGCCGAGACCGCCGGCAACGCGGACTGGATCATCTCCACCAGCCAGCCCGACCCGCTCGCCCAGAACGCCGACCCGACGACCGAGAAGAGCTGGACCGGCGCACTGTCCGCCTGGGGCGTGGCCCTGCAGCGGACCGGCCAGTACAGCCTGAAGACCCTCCCCGCCGGGTCCACCATCAGCTACGGCACCGGCGGTGCGCTCGACCTCGCCAACTTCGACGCGTTCGTGCTGCCCGAGCCGAACATCCGGCTCAGCACCGCCGAGAAGACCGCCGTCCTGCGGTTCGTGCAGAACGGCGGCGGCCTGTTCCTGATCTCCGACCACCTCAACAGCGACCGCAACAACGACGGCTGGGACTCCCCCGCGATCATCAACGATCTGATGAGCAGCAACGGCGTGGACAACACCAGGCCGTTCGGCTTCACCGTCGACCTCAAGACCGTCTCCACCGACAACCCGCGGGCGATCACCGACTCCGCCGACAAGGTGCTCAACGGCTCCTTCGGCAAGGTCACCGGCTCCATCCTGCGCTCCGGCACCACGATGACGCTCTCCCCCGCCGACAACCCCTCGGTCAAGGGCCTGGTCTACCGCACCGGCTCCAGCGGGAACACCGGCGCCTTCTTCGTCACCAGCACCTTCGGCAGCGGCCGGGTGGCCGTCTGGGGCGACAGCTCCCCCGCCGACGACGGCACCGGCCAGTCCGGCAACACCCTCTTCAACGGCTGGAACGACCCCGCGGGCACCAACGCCGCGCTCGCCCTGAACGCCACCGCCTGGCTCGCCAAGGCCAGCTGAACCCCGGGGCCGACCCGCCCCTCCCGGGACGGACCGGCCGTGCGCCCGTGAAGGGGCAGCGCGTCCGGTTCGTCCGTATCGTCGGATCCATGGCGCAATCCGACCCGACCGCCGGCCGGCAGCCCGAACCCACCACCCGCGAGGACCTGCGGATCCCGCTGCCGGACGGCACCCGCCTGTTCGCCCGGGTGTGGCGGCCGGCCGACCGCCGCCCGGTGCCCGCGCTGCTGGAGTACCTGCCGCACCGGGTGACCGACCGCACCGCCACCACCGACGCCGAACGCCACCCCTGGTACGCCGCCCGCGGCTACGCCTCGGTCCGGGTGGACCTGCGCGGGCACGGCAACTCCGAGGGGCTGCCCGGCGCCGCCCACGGGGAGCAGGAGCTCGCCGACGGCCTCGCCGTGGTCGAGTGGCTCGCCGCCCAGCCCTGGTGCGACGGCGGGGTGGGGATGTTCGGCCTCGCCTGGGGCGGGTTCGACGCCCTGCGGATCGCCGCCGAGGCCCCGCCGGCGCTCCGGGCCGTGGTCGCGGTCTGCGCCTCCGACGACCGCTGGGACAACGACGGCCACTACCTCGGCGGCTCCCTGCTCGCCGCCGGGACGCACGCCCGCTCGGCCGCCCTGCTCGCGCACGCCTGCCGCCCGCCGGACCCGCGCTACGTCGGCGAGGACTGGCGACCCCTGTGGCTGGCCCGGCTGGAGGCGGTCACCCCGCCCGTCCACGCCTGGCTGGCCCACCAGACCCGGGACGGCTACTGGGCCGGCGGCAGCGTCCGCGAGCACGCCGACCGGATCACCGCCGCCGTCCTCGCCGTCGGCGGCTGGGCCGACCCTCACCGCGACAGCGTGCTGCGGCTGGTCGAGGGGCTCCGCGCGCCGGTCCGCGGCATCATCGGCCCCTGGTCGCACCAGTACCCGGACGCGGGCCGGCCGCCCGGCCCGTCCATCGGCTTCCTCCAGGAGACCCTGCGCTGGTGGGACCACTGGCTGAAGGACCTCGACACCGGAGTGATGAAGGAACCCGCCCTGCGCTGCTGGATGAACGAGTCCGTGCCGCCCGCCTCCTCCTACGTCAACCGGCCCGGCCGCTGGATCAGCGACGAGTCCTGGCCCTCCCCCGACGTCCGGGAGGTCCACTACGGCCTGGACGACGCGCTGCGGACCGCCGGCACGCCCTCCGGCGACCGGTTCGTCCACGTCCGCTCCCCGCAGCACACCGGCGTCGACGCCGGACGGCTCTCCCCGGTCGGCGGCGACGCCGACCTGCCGCCCGACCAGCGCGAGGAGGACGGGCGGTCGGTCTGCTTCGACTCCGTGCCGCTGCCCGAACCGGTGGAGATCCTCGGCCGGCCCGCCCTGCGGCTGCGCCTGCGCAGCGGGGCCCGGCGCGGACAGGTCGCCGCCCGGCTCTGCGACGTCGCGCCCGACGGCGCCTCCACCCTGGTGACCCGCGGGGTGCTCAACCTGACCGCCCGCCGCGGGCCCGCCGAGGCCGCCGACTGGGAGCCGGACGCGGTGGAGGAGGTCGACCTGGACCTGCTCGGCATCGCGCACGCCTTCCCCGCCGGGCACCGGATCCGGCTGGCGCTCTCCTCCGCGTACTGGCCCTGGGTGTGGCCCCACCCCGACCCGAGCGGGTTCGAACTCGACCCCGGCAGGAGCGTGCTGACCCTGCCGGTACGGCACCTGGCGGCGGACGCCGGCAGCCTCCCCGTCACCTTCGAGGACCCCGAGCACTCCGCCGGGCCCGGACTGCACGTCACCGAGCCGCTGACCGCGCGGCCGGAGCGGCTGGTGGTGCACGACGTGGCCGCGGGCGAGTGGCGGGTGGAGACCGTACCCGCCGGAACGGGATCCTGGATCCATCCGGACGGCCTCGTCTACGACGAGCAGGCGGTGGAGGGGTACCGGATCCGCACCGACGACCCGCTGAGCGCCCAGGCACGGTCGGATCTGACGATCCGGCTGGAGCGGCCGGAGGTCGGGTGGGACGTCACCGTCCAGACCCGGTCCGAACTGACCTGCGACGGCGGGCACTTCGTGGCCCGGAGCCACGTCCGCGCGCTGGAGGGCGGCGACGTGGTGTTCGAACGCCACTGGCGCGAGCGGGTCCCCCGGACGGCCTGCTGAACGCTTGCGCTGACCGCTCCCCCAGGACCGACGCAACCGGGCAACCCGCGGGGCCGACGCAACCCCTGTCTGTGGCTCGCCGGGCTTCAGGCGACGGGTTGGGGGGTGCGGGTGTGGTGGGCGGCGATGAGGGCGGCGTAGCGGTGGCCGCTGGATTTGATGGTGCGGCGCTGGGTGGGGTAGTCGACGTGGACGAGGCCGAACCGCTTGTCGTAGCCGTACGCCCACTCGAAGTTGTCCAGCAGGGACCAGGCGAAGTACCCGGCCAGCGGGGCGCCCTGGGCGGCGGCGCGGGCGCAGGCGGCGAGGTGGGACTCCAGGTACGCGGTGCGCTCGGGGTCGTGGACGGTGCCGTCGGGGGCGACGGTGTCGTGGTAGGCGGCGCCGTTCTCGGTGACGTAGAGGCGGCGGACGCCGTACTCGCGGGTGAGGCGGAGCAGGAGTTCCTCGATGCCGGGGGCGTGCACCTCCCAGGGCATGGCGGTGTGCTCGGGGTTGGGTCCGGGCAGCTGGCGGAAGTGCGGGGCGGGTCCGGTGGGGTCGTCGGCGACGATCTGGCGGAAGTAGTAGTTGAGGCCCATCCAGTCGAGCGGGGCGGAGATCAGCTCCAGGTCGCCGTCCCGGACGGGGAGGTCGACGCCGTAGACGGCGAGCATGTCCTCGGGGTAGCCGCGGCCGAGGACGGGGTCGAGCCACCAGCGGTTGATGTGGCCGTCCGCGCGGCGGGCGGCGGCGAGGTCGGCGGCGGAGCGGGTGGCGGGTTCGATGGTGCTGAGGTTGTTGACGATGCCGATCCGGGCGCCGGGGACGGCGGCGCGCAGGGCGTGGACGGCGAGGCCGTGGCCGAGGTGCAGGTGGTAGGAGGCGCGGACGGCGGCGGTGAGGTCGCGCGTGCCGGGGGCCATGGCGCCGTCGAGGTGGCCGATCCAGGCGGAGCAGAGCGGTTCGTTGAGGGTGGCCCAGTCGGTGACCCGGTCGCCGAGGCGGGCGGCGACCTGGGCGGCGTACTCGGCGAAGCGTTCGGCGGTGGCGCGCTCGGGCCAGCCGCCGCGGTCCTGCTGGGCCTGCGGGAGGTCCCAGTGGTAGAGGGTGGGGAAGGGCCGGATGCCGGCGTCGAGCAGGGCGTCGACCAGGCGGTCGTAGAAGTCCAGGCCGGCCGGGTTGACCCGGCCGTCGGCCAGCGGGACGACCCGGGGCCAGGCGATGGAGAACCGGTAGGCGTCCAGGCCGAGGGTGCGCATCAGGCCGAGGTCCTCGGGCCAGCGCCGGTAGTGGTCGCAGGCGGTGTCGCCGGTGTCGCCGCCGTCGACGTTGCCGGGGGTGTGGGAGAAGGTGTCCCAGATGGAGGGTGCGCGGCCGTCGGCGTCCGCCGATCCCTCGATCTGGTAGGCGGCGGTGGCCGCGCCCCAGAGGAAGTCGTCCGGGAGGGCACTGAGGTCGTTCACAACTGGCCTTTCGGGGAGGGTCACTTGACGGCGCCGGCGGTCAGCCCGGCGACCAGGAAGCGCTGCAGGAGGAGGAATCCGGCCACCACGGGCACGCTGACCACCAGGGACGCGGCCATCACCTGGTTCCAGTACACGTCGGTCTGGGTGGCGTAGCCCTGGAGTCCGACGGCGAGGGTGCGGGTGGTGTCGTTGGTGAGGACGGAGGCGAACAGCACCTCGCCCCAGGCGGTCATGAAGGAGTAGACGGCGACCGCGATGATGCCGGGCATGGCGGCGGGGACGACGATCCTCAGCAGGGTGCGGACCGGGCCGCAGCCGTCCACCGCGGCCGCCTCGTCCAGTTCGCGGGGGATGGAGTCGAGGTAGCCGACCAGCATCCAGATCGAGAACGGCAGCGAGAAGGTGAGGTAGGTGAGGATCAGGCCGCCGCGGCTGCCGTAGAGGGCGACGCCGGTGGTGTTGCCGATGTTGACGAAGAGCAGGAACAGCGGCAGCAGGAAGAGGATGCCGGGGAACATCTGGGTGGAGAGCACGGTGACGGTGAAGATCCGGCGGCCGCGGAAGCGGAAGCGGCTGACCGCATAGCCGGCGAGGATCGCGATGGCCACCGAGCAGATCGTCGAACCGACGGCCACGATCAGCGAGTTGACCACGTACCGGCCGAGCGGGATGGTCCGCCAGATGTCCACGTACGGCCGCAGGGTCACCTCGCTGGGGATCCAGCGGAACGGTCCCTGGACGTCCTGCAGCGGCTTGAGCGAGGAGCTGAGCATCACCAGCACCGGGGTGAGGGTGAAGGCCGTCAGCAGGACGAGGAACGCCCGCCGGAACCACCGGAAGGACGCGGGCGGGTCAATCATCGGCACCCCTGGAGCGCGAGGTGAGGAACAGGTAGGCGGAGGTCACCAGGAGCAGGAAGAACAGCAGCAGCACGGACATCGCCGAGCCGGCGCCGAAGTTCCAGGTGACGAAGGAGGACTGGTAGATGTGCACCGAGATCAGGTCGGCCGCCTCGGGGGCCGCCTTGCCGAACAGGATGAACGGGGTGTTGAAGTCGTTGAAGGTCCACAGGAACAGGACCAGGACGAGCACCAGGTTCACCGGGCGCAGCGAGGGCAGGGTGATCCGGCGGATCTGCTGCCAGACGCCGGCGCCGTCCAGGGCGGCGGCCTCGTAGAGCTCGCGGGGGATGTTCTGCAGGCCGGCGGTCAGGGTGAGGAAGGCGAACGGCCAGGAGCGCCAGACCGAGACGGTGGTCAGGGCGGTGAAGCTGTTGTCGCCGATCAGCCAGAACGGCTTGTCGCCGGTGAGGTGGAGCTGGTCGTGCAGCAGGTGGTTCACCAGGCCGGTGTCGCGCTGGAACATGAACGACCAGGTGATCACCGCGGCGTACGCGGGCAGGGCGTAGGGCAGCAGGAAGGCGGCGCGGAGCAGGCCGCGGCCGCGGAACGCGTCCTGGGTGTGGATCGCGGCCACCGTGCCGATCAGCCAGGAGAGGCCGACCGAGAGCACGGTGAAGGCGCAGGTCACCCAGAACGAGTTGAGCAGCGACCTGCCGATGGGCGCGTCGAAGTCCACCGCCACGCGGTAGTTGGCGAGCCCGGTCCAGGGGGCCTCGGACCAGTTCCGGATGAAGAACTGGGTGAGCTGCTTGAAGCTCACCCAGACGCCGGTGAGCATCGGGATCAGGTGGATCAGCAGTTCCAGCGCGAGCGCCGGGAGGAGGAGCAGGTACGGCAGGCCGGCGCGGCCGGGCCGCCAGGAGCGGATGCGGTCGAGGATCACGTCAGCTCGCCGGCATCTGCTGCTGGGCCTTGGTGAGTTCGGCCTTGACGGTGTCCTCGGTGACCGGCTTGCCGGCGGCGGCCGCGGCGAGCAGGTTCTTCACGGCGGTGCCGACCAGGGTCTCGAACTGGCTCTCGTCGGCGATCCGGGGCAGCGGCTGGGCGCTGGAGCCGAGCACCTTGGCGAGGGTCTGCAGCTCGGGGGTGGCGAAGGCGGGGTCGGCCTGGGCCTCCTTGACCGGCGGGATGGAGCCGTAGGTCCGGTTGAGGACGGTCTGCTCCTCGGTGCTGGTCATGAACTTCACGAACTGGAGGGCGCCGTCCGGGTTCCTGCTGTTCCTGAAGACCGCGAGGTTGATGCCGGCGACCATGGAGGTGGTCAGCGCGGAGCCGCTCGCGCCGGCCGGGACGGGGACGGGGGCGACGCCGTAGTCGTCCGGGTTCATGCCGTGGGACTTGAGGTTGGCGCCGGCGGCCTGCCACATCAGCATGGCGGCCTTGCCGGTGGCGAAGTCGGTGACGGACTGGTTGTTGGCGTACTCGGCGTTGCCGGGGGCGGCCACCTTGTGCGTGGCGATCAGGTCGACGTACTGCTTGACGGCGGCGACGGCCTGCGGGCTGTCGAACCGCGGCTTGCCGGAGGCGTCGAAGAAGTCGGTGCCGTGCTGCTTGGCCAGGGTGAAGACGTGGTGGACGTTCTCGGAGACGTTGCCGCCCTCGACGGCGAGGCCGAAGTGGCCGTCCTTGGTGAGCTTCCTGCCGTCGGCGACCAGCTCGTCCCAGGTGGCCGGGGGCTGCTCGATGCCGGCGTCCTTGAACATCTTCTTGTTGTAGTAGAGGCCGTACGCCATGGAGTAGAGCGGGACGGCGGCCGGGTCCTTGCCGGCGGCGCCGGCGGTGTCGAGGGCGGCGGGCAGGAAGCGGTCCTTGCCGCCGATCTTGGCCAGGGTGGCGGCGTCGAAGGGCAGCAGGGCGCCGGTGGCCTGGAGCGAGGTGGACCAGGTGTTGCCGATGTTCAGCACGTCGGGGCCCTGGCCGGAGGCGGTGGCGGCGAGGATCCGGTTGAGGAGGTCGGACCAGGGGACGACTTCCAGCTTGACCTTGATGCCGGTCTGCTGCTCGAACTTTCTCAGCTCGGGCTCCAGGATCTGCTTGTCCTGTTCCGGGCTGGCGCCCTGGTTGGACGCCCAGTAGGTGAGGGTCCCGGGGTCACCGCCGTCCGCGGAGCCGGCGGTGCCGCCGCCGCAGGCGGTGGCGGTGAGCGTGAGTGCGGCGACGAGCGCGGTGGCGGCGGCGAGGCGGTGGATGCGCATGACCGGGGCCCCTCTCGGGCGGTGGGGTGGGATGGTGGTGAAGTACCGAGCTCAGCAGCTTACTTCAGGCCGTGATTTAACTGTTGAGAAAAGCTGGCGTCAAGACTTCGCGCAGCGATAGATTCGGACCGGAAGGGAGAGAACATGACGGGGCGAGGCAAGCAGACCGTGCGTGACCTGCGGCGGGGCAGCAGATCGACACTGCTGCGCAGGCTGTACTTCGAGGGGCCGCTCAGCCGCCAGGAGCTCGGCACGCTCACCGGCCTGAGCGCCGGATCGATCAGCAACGTCACCGGCGACCTGCTCGCCGACGGCCTGATCGAGGAGTGCGGCTCGGTGGAGTCCGACGGCGGCCGGCCCCGGGTCCTGCTGCGGGTGCCGCCCGGCCGGGCCCACCTGGTCGGCGTGGACGTCGGCGAGACCCAGGTCCGGGTCGCCCTCTTCGACCTCGCCCTCACCGAACTCGCCGCCGGCGACCACCCGCTCTCCGACAAGGGCCACGACGTCGACCACGTCGTCGAGTTGATCCTCACCGGCCTCGCCGAGGTGCTGGAGCGCACCGGCACCGACCCGGCCACCGTGCTCGGCGTCGGCATCGGCGTCCCCGGCATCGTCGAGCAGAACGAGTCCGCCGCCGGAGCCGACGGCGACGCCGCGGACATCGTCGTCCACAGCCAGACCGTCGGCTGGGACGCCGTCCCGCTCGGCCGCCTGCTCCGCGCCGGCACCGACCTGCCCCTGCACGTGGACAACGGCGCCAAGACCCTCGGCCAGGCCGAGATGTGGTTCGGCGCCGGCCAGGGCGTCCGGCACGCCGTGATCGCCCTCTTCGGCTCCGGCGTCGGCGCCTGCGTGATCGCCGACGGCGCCCGGTTCCGCGGCGCCACCAGCAGCGCCGGCGAGTGGGGGCACACCAAGGTCCACGTCGGCGGGCGGCGCTGCCGCTGCGGGTCGCGGGGCTGCCTGGAGGCGTACGTCGGCGCGGAGGCACTGGTCGAGCGGTGGGGCGAGGCCGCCCCCGACGCCGGGGAGAAGGCCGGGCTGGCCGCGCTGCTCGCCGCCGCGGAGGCCGGGGAGCCGGCCGCGAGCGGACTGCTGGACGAGGCCGCCGAGTACCTGGGCGCCGCCATCGCCGACCTGATCAACCTGTTCAACCCGGAGCGGATCGTGATCGGCGGCTGGGCCGGGCTGCTGCTCGGACCACGACTCCTCCCGGCCGTCCGGGACGCCGCCACCGAGTACGCGCTCCGCTTCCCGCGGGCGCAGACCTCCATCGAACTCGGCCGCCTCGGCCCCGACGCCGTCACCGTCGGCGCGGCCACCCTCCCCCTCACCCGCTTCCTCGACACCGGCGGCGAACTCCTGAACCGCTAGCGCATGGCGCGACCCTCCGGGACCACCCCGACCGGGGCGCGGGGCACTGCGCGCAGGAACGCGCGCAACCGGCTCCCGTGCCCCGATCGAGCCCCGGGCCGGCTTCCGCACTCGCGCAGCTCCCCGCGGCCGTGGGGGTACTCGTTTGCAGCGTCTACGAGTTCACGGCTTGAATAAAGTCGTGATGGAGGGTTGACAGCCGCGTTCGCAGGGCCCGAGACTCCCGGACTGGGAGCTCTCGGCGAGCCCGGCCGAACCGACCGGCGATGCCCTGGTGCGGTCTCCTCCGGCGCCCCTGCGCCGCGCCGGCCGGCCCCACCCCCGCCGCCGGTCCTCCATGCCGTCGCGCCGCCACCCGCGCCCCCACGCCCCCCACCCACCCCACCGCAGGAGAAGCCCGTGAGGCTCACTTCAGCACGCCCCCGCAGGATCCCGGCCGCTCTGCTCGGCCTGGCCCTGCTCTCGGGCGCCGTCCTGGCGCTCCCGGACTCCGCCGCCCACGCCGCGGACACCCTGATCTCGCAGGGCCGTTCGGTCACCGCCTCGTCCACCGAGAACGCGGCCACCCAGGCCGCGGCCGCCGTGGACGGCGACACCGGCACCCGCTGGGCGTCGGCGTTCAGCGACCAGCAGTGGCTCCAGGTCGACCTGGGCGCCACCGCCACCATCAGCAGAGTGGTGCTCAACTGGGAGGCGGCGTACGGGAAGTCGTACCAGATCCAGGTCTCCCAGGACGGCGCGAACTGGACCACCGTCCACAGCACCACCACCGGCACCGGCGGCACCGAGACCCTGAACGTCACCGGCACCGGCCGCTACGTCCGGATGAACGGCATCACCCGCGGCACCGCGTACGGCTACTCGCTCTGGGAGTTCCAGGTCTTCGGGTCGTTCGGGGGCTCCACCCCGCAGTGCGGCACCGAGGACGCCGCCCGTGGCCACCAGGCCACCGCCTCCTCCACCGAGAACGCCGGAACCCCCGCCTCGGCCGCCGTGGACGGCAACGCCGGCACCCGCTGGGCGTCGGCGTTCAGCGACCAGCAGTGGCTCCAGGTCGACCTCGGCGGCTCGCAGCAGATCTGCCAGGTGGTGCTCAACTGGGAGGCGGCGTACGGGAGGTCGTACCGGATCCAGGTCTCCCAGGACGGCGCGAACTGGACCACCGTCCACAGCACCACCACCGGCACCGGCGGCACCGAGACCCTGAACGTCACCGGCACCGGCCGCTACGTCCGGATGAACGGCACCGCCCGCGGCACGGCGTACGGCTACTCGCTCTGGGACTTCCAGGTCCGCACCGGCGGCGTCCCGCCGATCACCGGCGGTGGGGACCTCGGGCCGAACGTGCTGGTCTTCGATCCGTCCACGCCGGGCATCCAGGCCAAGGTGGACGAGGTCTTCCGCAAGCAGGAGGCCAACCAGTTCGGCAGCGACCGGTACGCGCTGCTGTTCAAGCCCGGCACCTACAGCGGCATCAACGCCCAGATCGGCTTCTACACCTCCATCGCCGGCCTCGGTCTCAACCCCGACGACACCACCTTCAACGGCGACGTCACCGTGGACGCAGGCTGGTTCAACGGCAACGCCACCCAGAACTTCTGGCGCTCCGCCGAGAACCTGCGGCTGCGCCCGGTCAGCGGCACCGACCGCTGGGCGGTCTCCCAGGCGGCGCCGTTCCGCCGGATGCACGTCGAGGGCGGCCTCAACCTGTCGCCGGACGGCTACGGCTGGGCCAGCGGCGGGTACATCGCGGACAGCCGGATCGACGGCACCGTGGGCAACTACTCGCAGCAGCAGTGGTACACCCGGGACAGCTCGATCGGCGGCTTCAGCAACGCCGTCTGGAACCAGGTGTTCTCCGGTGTGCGGGGCGCGCCCGCGCAGAGCTTCCCCGACCCGCCGTACACCACCCTGGACAGCACCCCGGTCTCCCGCGAGAAGCCGTTCCTGTACCTCGACGGCGCGGACTACAAGGTGTTCGTGCCGGCCAAGCGCACCAACGCCCGCGGCACCTCCTGGGAGAACGGCGGCACCCCGGGCGGCTCGATCCCGCTCGACCGGTTCTACGTGGTCAAGCCGGGCGCGACCGCGGCGACCATCAACGCCGCGCTGGCGCAGGGCCTCAACCTGCTCTTCACCCCCGGCGTCCACCACGTCGACCGGACGATCACCGTGAACCGCCCGGACACCGTGGTGCTCGGCCTCGGCCTCGCCACGATCGTCCCGGACAACGGCGTGACCGCGATGAAGGTCGGCGACGTGGACGGCGTCCGGCTGGCGGGCCTGCTGTTCGACGCCGGCCCGGTGAACTCCCCGGTGCTGCTGCAGGTCGGCCCGGACAACGCCACCGCCGACCACTCCGCCGACCCGACCAGCGTCCAGGACGTCTTCGTCCGGGTCGGCGGGGCGGGCGCCGGCAAGGCCACCACCGGCATGGTGGTCAACAGCGACGACACCATCGTCGACCACACCTGGATCTGGCGCGCCGACCACGGCGAGGGCGTCGGCTGGGAGACCAACCGGTCCGACTACGGCCTGATCGTCCGCGGCGACGACGTCCTCGCCACCGGCCTGTTCGTCGAGCACTTCAACAAGTACGACGTGCAGTGGTCCGGCGAGCGCGGCAAGACGATCTTCTTCCAGAACGAGAAGGCGTACGACGCGCCCAGCCAGGCCGCCATCCAGAACGGCGCGGTCCGGGGCTACGCCGCGTACAAGGTGGACGACGCGGTCACCACCCACGAGGCGTGGGGCCTGGGCAGCTACTGCTACTACAACGTGGACCCGACCATCCGGCAGGACCACGGCTTCCAGGCGCCGGTCAAGCCCGGGGTGAGGTTCCACGACCTGCTGGTGAACTCTCTCGGCGGGAACGGCCAGTTCAACCACGTGATCAACAACGTCGGCGCGCCCACCTCGGGCACCTCGACCACCCCGTCCACCGTGGTCTCCTTCCCCTAGGGATCCCACAGGACGGTGAGCCGGGCCCCCGCCGGTCGGGGGCCCGGCCCCGGTCGCCTACGATCATCGGGTGCCCAGCCTGACCGGACTCCCGCTGCAGATCATCGCCGCCCTCGTCGCGGTGGCCGCCTTCGTCGCCACGATGAAGTACTGGCCCCGGCTCGGCGGCCAGGGAGTCAAGCCCCTGCTCGCCCGGCTCGGCGCGTTCTTCGGCACCCAGCTCGCCGTGCTCGCGGCGCTCGGCCTGGTGGCCAACTCCTACTTCGGGTTCTACTCCACCTGGAGCGACCTGCTCGGCCTCGACGGCACCCCCGGCACGGTGGTCGACCACCAGCCCGGCGGCCAGGCGGTCCAGCTCAAGGAGCAGCACGCGCTGTACGGCGGCAGCAAGGCCGAGCAGCGCTCCGGCATGCTCCAGCAGGTGGAGATCAGCGGCGCCCGCTCCCGGATGACCGGCCAGGCGTACGTCTACCTGCCGCCGCAGTACTTCCAGGCCGGCTACGACGGCAGCCGCTTCCCGATGGCGCTGGTGCTCTCCGGCTACCCGGGCTCCGCCGAGAAGCTGATCTCGCTGCTGAAGTACCCGGCCTCGGCGCTGGCCGCCATCGAGGCGAAGAAGCTGCCGCCGACCGTGCTGGTGATGATGCAGCCCACGCTGTCCGGCAACCGGGACACCGAGTGCATGGACATCCCGGACGGCCCCCAGGTGGAGACCTTCTTCACCGAGGACCTGCCGCAGGCGATGGCGAGCACCTACCGGATCACCGACCAGCCCTCCGCACGGGCCGCCATCGGCAACTCCACCGGCGGCTACTGCGCGCTGAAGTTCGCGCTCCGCAAGCCGGAGTCCTACCCGGCGGCGGCCTCGCTCTCCGGCTACTACACCGCGCCGCTCGACCCCACCACCGGCGACCTGTTCGGCGGCAGCCAGGACCTCAAGCAGGAGAACGACCTGCTGTGGCGGATGGAGAACAAGCCGGGCGCCCCGGTCTCGCTGCTGCTCGCCACCAGCTACAACGAGCAGAACTACGAGGCCACCCAGCAGCTGGTGGGCGCCTTCCGCGCCCCGACCCAGCTGTCCACCATCACCCTGGACACCGGGGGCCACAACTTCCACACCTGGACCCGGGAGATCCCGCCCGCCCTGGAGTGGATGGGCAAGCGCCTGACGCCGCCGCAGCCCGCCCCCGCCGCGTAACCCGCCCACCGGGGCACGTGAGGCCCACGGGGCCCGCGGGGCCCGGATCGGGGCTCGGGCCGGACGTCCCGGAGAGATCACACCGCGCTCACAGCCGCGCTTCATGACTCTCTCAGCCGGGCGCCGGAGCGTATCCCCCATGACCACGACCAGTTCCACCCCCGAGACCGGTGAGCCCTGGCCCGAGGCGGCGGACTACCCGCCGCCGACCCCGCCGGCCGCCCCGGCCGCGCAGGCCGCGGTCGACCCGCTGTTCCCGCCCGCACCGCTCCCGGAACCCGGCCCCAAGGGCCCCGGCTCCTGGACCGGCCGGCTGCGCACCCTCCCGGCCCGCGCCTGGCGCGGCCGTCCGGACGACCCGCGCTGGGCCAGACCCGCCCTGCTGGGCCTGCTGGCCGCGACCGCCCTCCTCTACTTCTGGAACGTGACCGCCTCGGGCTGGGCCAACTCCTTCTACTCGGCCGCCGTCCAGGCGGGCAGCCAGAGCTGGAAGGCGTTCTTCTACGGCTCCTCGGACGCCGCGAACTTCATCACCGTCGACAAGCCGCCGCTGTCGCTGTGGCCGATGGCCCTGTTCGCGCGGGTCTTCGGCATGAACTCCTTCAGCGTGCTCGCCCCGCAGGTGCTGATGGGCGTGGCGACCGTCGGCACGGTGTACGCCGCCGTCCGCCGCCGCTTCTCGCCGCTCGGCGGCCTGGTGGCCGGCGCGGCACTGGCGCTGACCCCGGTGGCGGCGCTGATGTTCCGCTTCAACAACCCGGACGCACTGCTGGTGCTGCTGCTCACCCTGGCCGCGTACGGGCTGGTGCGGGCGACCGAGACGGCGAGCACCCGGTGGCTGCTGTTCACCGGGGTGATGTTCGGCCTCGGGTTCCTCACCAAGACCCTGCAGGCGTTCCTGGTGCTGCCCGGGTTCGCCCTGGTGTACCTGGTGGTGGCGCCCACCGGCCTGGGCCGCCGGATCCGCCAGCTGCTGCTGGCCGGGCTGGCCCTGGTCGTCTCGGCCGGCTGGTGGGTGACGGTCGTCGAGCTGGTGCCGGCCTCGGCCCGGCCGTACATCGGCGGCTCGCAGGACGACTCCTTCCTCTCGGTGACCTTCGGCTACAACGGCTTCGGCCGGCTGACCGGCGACGAGACCGGCAGCGTCGGCGGGGGCGGCCGCGGCGGCCCGGGCGGCGCCGGGGGCGGCCGCTGGGGCAGCACCGGCCTCACCCGGCTGTTCGACGGCGACATCGGCGGGCAGATCGCCTGGCTGCTGCCGGCCGCGCTGATCCTGCTGGTGTTCGGTCTGTGGGCCACCCGCCGCTACGCCTGGACCGACAGTGCCCGCACCGGCTTCCTGGTCTGGGGCAGCTGGCTGCTGGCCACCGCGCTGACCTTCAGCTTCATGTCCGGGATCTTCCACCAGTACTACACGGTGGCCCTCGCCCCGGCCCTGGCCGCGCTGGTCGGCATGGGCGTGGACGGCCTGTGGCGGGCCCGGAAGCGGCTCCCGTACGCGGTGCTGCTCGGCGCGGTGACCGCGCTGACCGCGGTGTGGGGGTTCGTCCTGCTCGGGCGCAGCGCCGAGTTCCTGCCGTGGCTGCGGTGGGCGGTGCTGCTGGGCGGACTGGCCGCGGGGGTGGCCCTGCCGCTGGCGGGCCGGCTCGCCGGCCGGGCGGCCGGACGGCTGGCGGTGGTGGCCGGACTGGCCGGGATCGCGGCCGGACTGGGCGGGCCGGCCGCGTACGCGGTGCAGACCGTGTCCGAGGCGCACACCGGGTCCATCGTGACGGCCGGTCCGCGGGTCGCGGGCGCCATGGGCGGCCCCGGCGGCATGGGCGGCGGCCCGGGCGGTGCGGCCGGACGCTTCCCCGGGGGCTTCCGCGACGGCGGCCAGGCGGGCGGCTTCCCCGGCGGCACGCAGGGCGGCGGGTTCCCGGGCGGTACGCAGGGCGGCCGGGGCGGCTTCCCGGGCGGCGCCCAGGACGGTATGCAGAACGGGACCGCCAACGGGATGCCGGGCTTCGGCCAGGGCGGCTCCGGCGAGCGCTCCGCCCGGGGCGGCGCGGGCGGAGCGGGCGGTGGCGGTGCGATGGGCGGCCTGCTGAACGGCGCCCGGGTCAGCACCGAGCTGGCCGACCTCCTCAAGCAGGACGCCGACTCCTACACCTGGGTCGCGGCGGCGGTCGGCTCGCAGAACCAGGCCAGCTACCAACTCGCCACCGGCAAGCCGGTGATGGCACTCGGCGGCTTCAACGGCACCGACCCCTCGCTGACCGTCGAGGGCTTCCAGCAGTACGTCTCCGAGGGCCGGATCCACTACTTCATCGCCGGCGGCGGCATGGGCGCCGGCGGCGGCATGGGCGGCGGCATGGGCGGTTCCACCCTCTCCTCCCAGATCGCCACCTGGGTCGAGGCCAACTTCACCGCCAGGACCGTGGGCAACGCCACCGTCTACGACCTGACCTCCCCGAAGGCCTCGTCGTAGTCGGCCGACCCATCAGGGGCGCGTGGAACTGCACGAAGGCGGAAGACAGCTCACCTGGAGCCCTTCCCCTCGCGCAGCTCCCCGCGCCCCGGTGCTGCGCTACTTCCCCCCGCACTGCGCCAGCATCGCCTGCTTGTCCGCCGGCCGCACCGGCAGCTCGTACTTCAACGAGACCTGCGCGAACCGCACCGCGTACGAGCACCGGACGGCCGGGTTCGCCGGCAGCCAGTCCGCCGGACCGGAGTCGCCCTTGGAGGCGTTCTGCGACCCGTCGGCCGGGATCAGGTTGAGCGGGTCGTTGGCTATCCGGGTCCGCTTGGCCTTGTCCCACTGGGCGGCGCCCTGCTGCCAGTCGTAGGAGAGCGGCATCACGTGGTCGATCTGGATCTTCGACGCCTGCTGCTTGCTCCACCCGACGGTCTTTCCGGTGTAGGGGTCGTAGATGGTCATCCCGGTGACCACGCAGGCGGAGCCGTCCTTGTGCTCCACCCTGGTACCGTCCCGGGCGAGCAGGTCGTCGCGGGTGCCGCAGTCGTTGTGGCCGAGCGGGACGCCGTCCACGTTGTCCGTCCAGGCCGGGCCGAACTGGTCGCGGTCGTACCCGGTCTTGGGGCCGGGCTCGGCGGTGCGGACCCGGCCGATCAGCTCCCGGGCGCCGCGCAGGTCGGCGTCGGCGGTGATCGGGGCGAGTCCGGGCCTGGTGCCGTCGGGGTTCTGCAGCGGGTTGGTGCCGCGGGCGGTCGGCGGGACGGCGTCGCCGGAGTCCGACCGGCCGCCGCCCCCGGTACAGGCGGTGAGGGCGAGCACGGGCAGCAGCAGGGCGGACAGGACGGCGGCGGTACGGCTGGCGCGCACGGATTCCCCCGGGGTGTGAGGCTGACGGCGCACCAGCAGAGCAGCCGTGCCGTCCGGGGGTCAAGCCGCGCGGCCCGCGCGACCGGTGGGCATGTCGAAGCTCACACCGGCGCACCGGCCGGGGAGTTCGAAGGGCCGGGTCCGGCCGCCGCTCAGCCGCCGATGGCGGACATCGGGCGGTCGGGCCGGACGAACTCCGCCGAGCCGATGTCGTGGCCGGGGCCCTTGCGGGCGATGGTGTCCCGCCAGGCCCGCTCGATCCGGTCGTCGTCGGCGCCGCCGCGCAGCAGTGCCCGCAGGTCGGACTCCCGGGTGGCGAACAGGCAGTTGCGCAGCTGGCCGTCGGCGGTGAGGCGGACCCGGTCGCAGCCGCCGCAGAACGGGCGGGTGACCGAGGCGATCACGCCGATCACGGTGGGGGTGCCGGCGATCCGCCACTCCTCGGCGGGGGCGTTGCCGTGCCGGCCGACCGGGACGAGCTGCCAGCGGCCGCCGAGGATCTCCAGGATCTCGTCCGCGGTGATCATCTTGTCGCGGTCCCAGGCCCCTTGGGCGTCCAGCGGCATGGACTCGATGAACCGCATCCGGTAGCCGTGCTCCGCGGCGAAGGCGACCAGGTCGAGGATCTCGTCCTCGTTGACCCCACGGACCGGGACGGCGTTGACCTTGACCGGGTCGAGGCCGGCGTCCCGGGCGGCGGCGAGACCGGCCAGCACGTCGGCGATCCGGTCCCGGCGGGTGATCTCGGCGTAGCGGTCGGGCCGCAGGGTGTCGAGGCTGACGTTGACCCGGTGCAGTCCGGCGGCCTTGAGGTCGCCCGCCGTCCGGGCCAGGCCGATGCCGTTGGTGGTCAGCGAGAGTTCGGGGCCGAGGCCGGTGAGCCGGGCGATCAGGCCGGGCAGGCCGCGGCGGAGCAGCGGTTCGCCGCCGGTGAGGCGGACCGAGCGGATGCCGAGTCGGTCGACGGCGATGCCGACCAGCCGGACGATCTCGTCGTCGGTGAGCACCTCGGCCTTGGGCAGCCAGTTCAGGCCCTCGGCGGGCATGCAGTAGGTGCAGCGCAGGTTGCACCGGTCGGTGAGGGAGACCCGGAGGTCGGTGTGGACCCGGCCGAAGCGGTCCACCAGGGGGTTCGGTGCGCCGTGCGCGTGCTCTGTCCTACGTGCCATGGGCCCAGTACAGGGGCCGCGGGGCGGAATCTCCAGGGGTGGAAGAGCCGGTCCGGGCCGCTGACCTGCGAGGCTGTCTTGTGTGATCGTCCAACTGCCCGCTCTTGGAACGGGGCGTCAGACTGGGCCCATGGAAGATCGGCAGCGGGACCGGCAGCTCGACCGGCAGCTCGACCGACGGCGGGTTCCGGTTCCGGCCCTCGTCCTGGCCGCCGGCGGTGGCCGGCGGCTGGGCGGACGGCCCAAGGCGCTGCTGCCCTACCGGGGACGCCCGCTGATCGAGCACGCGCTCGGGGTGGTCCGGGCGGGCGGCTGCGGTCCGGTGGTCGCGGTGCTCGGCGCGGGGGCGCCCGAGGTGCGGGAGCGGGCCGAGACCGGCGACTGCCGGCTGGTGGACAACCCCGACTGGGCCACCGGGATGGGGTCCTCGCTGCGGACCGGGCTGGCGGCCCTGCCACCCGGCTCCCCCGCGGTGCTGGTGATGCTGGTCGACACCCCCGGGGTCTCGGCGGCGGCGGTCGCCCGGCTGCTGGCCGCCTACCGGGCCGGGGCCGAGCTGGCGGCGGCCGCGTACGGCGGGCGGCGCGGCCACCCGGTACTGATCGGCGCCCGGTACTTCGCCGCGGCGGCCGCCGGAGCCGAGGGCGACGCCGGGGCCCGGGCCCTGCTCGCGGCCCACGCGGACGCCCTCACCCTGGTCGAGTGCGCGGACGTGGCCAGCCCGGACGACCTGGACACCCCCGAGGACCTGGCCCGCTGGACCCGCGCCACCACCTCGTGAGGCCCGCCTGCCGGACGACGGGCGCGAGCGGGCCGCGCGGGGTCAGGGCATGGACCAGAGCGTCAGCTCACCGGTGATGTCGTACGCCTCGGCCCGCGGGGTGAGGCCGGAGACGGTGAACATCGCCAGGTTCTTCTCGCTGGTCACCGTGCACAGCCGGGTGCCGGCGGTGAAGGTCGCGGCCAGCTCCTTCATCTTGAGCTGCCGGGCGAGCGGGTTGGCCTCCGCCGCCTCCCGGCACGCCGCCTCGGAGTCGCCCTGGCTCACCCCGGTGCCCTTGAGGAACTCCAGGTAGCCGGCGTCGCCGCTGCCCTCCAGGTACTGCATCTCGGACTTGCCGCCGTAGTTCTGGGCGGCCGGGTCCACCTTGGGGATGTCCAGGTCGACCTGGGTGTAGTTGGTCAGGCCGGCGGGGCGGATGGTCAGCGGCCTCTTCTCGAAGACCAGCTTGTAGCCCGGGGAGGGCGCCGCGCTGCGGGTGCTCTTCGCCGAGGCCGAGGCCGAACCGGAGGCACCGGGCTGCGCAGCCCCGGACTGCGCGGCCCCGGCCGAGCTCTGGGCGGCCGCGGGGGCGCTGCCCTCCGGGGGCGCGGCCGCGGCCGGCCCGCCGGTCCGCCCGCCGGTGGCGTCCCCCTTGTCCCGGGTGAGCTTCCAGGTGGCCCCGGCGATCACCACCGCGGCCGCCACCACCGTGACCAGCACCAGTCGACCCTTGCTCCGCTTCGCCCTCCCGTCCCCGTCCCCGTTCCCGAGCGCGGGCGCCGCCTGGGCGGGCCCACCGGTCGGCTGCGGAGCCCCGGTCACCTGCGGTGGTTGCGCGGGCTGCGGCGGCCGGGTCGGCCCCGGCAGGTGCGTGGTGCCGAACGCGCCGCCCACGGCGACCGGCTCGTCCACCTCGCGGACGGCCAGCTCGCGCCGGGCGATCTCGGCCGCGACCGCCTCCGGCAGCCGGCCCGCGAACTCCCGCGGCGGACGGCCGGCCGCCTTCTCACAGATCACCGCCAGCTCGGCCGCGCCCGGCCGCGCCTCGGGATCGGCGGCCAGGCAGCGCTCCAGCACCCCGCGCAGCGGCTCCGGGTACCCGCCGAGGTCCGGCGGGCGGACCGCGGTGTTGGCGATCTTGGTGGCCAGGGTGATCGCGCCGCCGTCCCCGTACGGGTGCCGGCCGGTGGCGGCCACGGCCAGCACCAGCCCGAGCGAGAACACGTCGGTGGCCGGGGTGAGCGACAGCCCCTCGGCGTGCTCGGGCGACATGTACTGCGGGGTGCCGACCAGGCCGCCGCTGCGGGTCAGCTGGGTGGCGTCCGCGGCCCGGGCGATACCGAAGTCGATCACGAACGGGCCGTCGCCGCCGAGCAGGACGTTGCTCGGCTTGAGGTCGCGGTGGATCACCCCGGCCGCGTGGATCGACCGCAGCGCCTCGGCCACGCAGCCCGCCAGCTGCAGCGCCGAGTCCACCGCCAGCGGGCCGCCCACCGCCAGCGCGGCGTCCAGCGACAGGCCGGGCACGTACGCGGTGGCCAGCCAGGGCTGGTCGCCGCCGGTGTCGTGGTCCAGGACGGGGACGATGTGGTAGCCCTGCACCTGGCGGGCCGAGCGCACCTCGTGCTCGAACCGGCGGCGGAACTCCTCGTCCTCCGCGTACTCGCGGCGGATCACCTTGAGCGCCACCGGCTGGTGGCCGCGCGTCCGGGAGAGGAAGACCGCGCCCATGCCGCCCTCGCCGATCCTGGCGAGCAGCCGGTAGCCCGCGACCTCGCGCGGGTCCTCCGGCCGCAGGGGCTTCAAGTGGTCCCTGCCGCCTGTGGTGTTGACGATGACGCCCTCCCCGGTAGCGCTGCTGGCGCGATGCTAGCGGCCGCCCGCTGCACGGCGCCGGGATTCCGCGCACCCGGTCCGTCCGGCAGCGCACCCGGTCCGTCCGTGCCCTCCCTGAAGTGCCCCTTAGCCGTCCCTGAGGATTGCCGCATTCCGCGACGGGGTCCGGTCCGATCGGCGAGGATGGAGGCGGACCTGTCCAGCCGACCCTGAACGGACGGTGCGAGTCATGCCCGCAGTGCCGCTGCCCGACGACTTCAGCGAGCCGGCACGGTTCGGCCTCGACGCTCCCGGCGCGAGCGCGATCCGCTGCCCGGCCTGCCGCCGCGAGCACCTGTACGAGCCGCCGAACCTGCCCTGCCCCTGCGGGGCCCAGCTGCGGGTGCCGCTGCTGCGCGGCGGCGTCCCGGTGCAGGTGCGGTTCCGCTCCTGGGAGGACTCCTGGCTGAGCATGCGCTGCCCGCACTGCGGCCGCAACGACCAGTGGCCGCAGCCCGAGTTCACCTGCAACTGCGGTGCCACCGTCCGGCTGCCGGTCGACCGGGCGCCGCGGCTGCAGTCCACCGGCCTGCCCGGCGGGGGGGCCGCAGCACGGCGGCCCGCACGGCCGCCCGGGTTCCGCCCGGCCGTACACCGCGGCGGTGCCGCCCACCCCGCACCCGCCCGCCCCGGAGCACCGGCTGCTGCGCCCGCCGTTCCTGCCGCAGCCGGTGCGCACCTCCGAGGACGCGGCGCTCACCGCCGCCCGCTACCTCCAGTGGCTGGGCTTCGAGGACCTGGAGCTGACGGAGGGTCAGGAGCGCGAGGCGGTGACCCTGTTGGGCTCCCGGATGGTCGCCCGGGTGGACACCTGGGCCGAGCCCGCGGACGTGAAGGCGGTCGAGTGCCTCTGGCTGGAGACCCTCCACAGCGAGGAGGTCGCCGCCGCGATGTTCACTACTTCGGGTTACTCCCGGCAGGCCCTGGTCCGGGGCGAGCAACTGCTGGTGGCGCTGTTCACGCTGGACGCCGCGGGCCTGCCGCAGCCCGCCAACGGCGCGGCGGAGGCCCTGATGGAGACCGGCTGGACGTCCTGAGCCGAGCCCTCGACGGAGGGTCGGATTCCGCAATTCAGTGCCGCTCGTGATCTGGTGCACAAGCTCGCCCCCGTGTTGAATTGCCGCCACAGCACTCCCGTTTGCTGGATGGCGCACACAAGGAGGTGGCGTTGTCGGAGCACGGAACGGCCCCGGGGGGCATGGCGGACGCCCTGTGGCGGCTGCGGTCGCGCGGGTGTTGGCAGGAGGCCGCGGACCTGCTCCGGCCACAGGCCGGACGCGACCCCTCGGCAGCCCTGACCCGGGCCGAACTCCTCATCGAACAGTGCCTGTTCACCGCCGACCACTGGGAACGGGCGGAGGACGCGCTGCGCCAGGCCGAGGCCGGCGTGGCCGGGGTGGAGCACCGCGCGGCGGCCGCCTGCGCCCGCGGGTTCCTCGCCTACGTGGCCAGCGTGCTGGGCCGGCGCGACCGGCTGGACGAGGCCCAGGCCGCCCTCGGCCGGACCTCGGCCCTGCTCCCGCCGGGCGCGCCGGGCCGCCCGCTGCTGGACTTCCGCCGCGGCCTGGTCGCCGAGAACCTGCTGCACGACCCGGGCGCCGCCTGGATCGCCTACCGCCGGGCCCACGACGCCGCCCAGCGCCGCGGGGACGGGCTGCTCTGCTCGTACACCGCGCGGCACCTGGCCGGGCTCGCCCTGGAGGACGGCGACCGGGAGCGGGCGCGGGAGGGCTTCCGGACCTCGCTGCGGCTGCGCGAGGAACTCGGCTTCACGGTCGGGGTGGCGCCGGCGCTGGCCTCGCTGGCGGAGGTGTCCGAGCCGGGGGAGGCGGCCCGGCTGCGGGCCGAGGCCTCCCGGCTGGTGCACGCGCTCGGCGGGGTGCCGGTGTGGCTGGCGCGCCGCCTGCACACCGGGCCGGCGGCGGACGCTCCCCCGGACGGGCTCGGGGTGGAGGACGCGCGGGGCGCGATCAGCTAAGGTGAGCCTAACCTGTCCGGGGGGAGCAGCGCCTCGGACAGGTCCACCTTCTCCCCGTCCCCGGGCTCGGCGCCCCGGCCCCGGCGCGCCCGAACCCCGGTCCGACCCTCCCCCGGCGCCGTCCGGGGGCGCAGGGGGCCTCATGACCGCCATCCGTGCCCGGCGCCACGGGACGGCGCCGGACCGCCGGCCGCCCCTGGCCGACAGCTTCGGGCGGCTCCACGCCGTCCTCCCCGACCTGCGGATCCGGATCGGCCCGCCGCGTTCCGGCCGGGGCTGGACCGCCCTGGCCGGGGTGCTGGCCGATCCGGTCGCGCTGGGCGACCTGATCGCCTTCGACACCCGGGCGACCCTCCGCGACCACGGCACCGAGCCCCGGCCCGACGTGGCGGCCGGGTTCTGTCTGCACCGCTACCTCTGGCCGGCCGCGCTGGCGTTCACCGCGCCCTGGTTTCTGGAGCGCCGGGTGCCGCGGATCCGCGCCGAGCGGGTCTCGGTCAACCGGTCCACCGGCGGCCTCACCGTCGAGGTGGACGGCTTCGCCTGCCTGCCCGGCGACCCGGAGGCCCACCGGCCCGACGCCCGCCCGGTGGCGGACCGCGCCGCCCTGCGGGCCGAGCTGCGCTCCGCGCTCGCCGAACACCTCACGCCGGTGATCGCCGCCTTCCGCCCGGCCACCCGGCGCGGCTCCCGCACCCTGTGGGGCATGGCCACGGACGACGTGGTCGGCGGGCTCTGGCAGCTCGGCGGCCTGCTCGGCGAGGAGGACCGGGCGGCGGCGGAGCTGGCCGAGCTGTTCCCGGAACCCGCCGCCACCGGACCCGGACGGGCCGGGCCGGGATCGGCGGGAACCGACCGGACGGCCGCGCGGTCGCCGTTCGTCGGCGGCGCGGGCTTCCTGACCGAGCAGGGCCGCCGGACCCGGAACCGGACCAGCTGCTGCCTCTTCTACACCGTGCGACCGGAGGAACTCTGCGCCGGGTGTCCGCGCGCACAATGAAATCCCCCACTCATTCGACAATCATTCGATATATCGTTCGGAATTCCCTCTCCCCGGTGTATTGCCGACGAAACCGGCCGCCCTTTCCGGAATTCTCCGCCATGATGGTCCCCGCCATCAGGATGCGGAAAGCGAGGCTGGTTCAGGATCATGAGAATGTCGGACATACCACTGGGCTGGGCCGTCACCGCGGTGGCCGCCCTGGTGGTCGCCGCCGCGCTGGTGGCCTTCGCCCGGAGCCGGGCGAGCGCGGCCGCGGCGGGATCCTCCGATTCCTGGGAACGCTCCGAGGAACGCCGTCGACGCAAGGAATCCCTGTACGGGGGCGCCTCGTACGTCCTGCTGTTCTGCTGCGCCGCCGTCGCCGCCGCCCTCTCGTTCCACGGGCTGGTCGGTTTCGGGGTCCAGAATCTCAATCTCTCCGGCGGCTGGGAGTACCTGGTGCCGTTCGGTCTGGACGGCGCCGCGATGTTCTGCTCGGTGCTCGCCGTCCGGGAGGCCAGCCACGGCGACGCGGCCCTCGGGTCCCGGCTGCTGGTCTGGCTGTTCGCCGGCGCCTCCGCCTGGTTCAACTGGGTGCACGCCCCGCGCGGCTTCGGCCACGCCGGCGCGCCGCAGTTCTTCGCCGGGATGTCGCTCTCCGCGGCCATCCTCTTCGACCGGGCGCTCAAGCAGACCCGGCGGGCCGCCCTGCGGGAGCAGGGGCTGGTGCCCCGGCCGCTGCCGCAGATCCGGATCGTCCGCTGGCTGCGGGCACCGCTGGAGACGTACGCCGCCTGGTCGCTGATGCTGCTGGAGGGCGTCCGGACGCTGGACGAGGCGGTGGAGGAGGTCCGCGACGACAAGCGGCAGGCCGCCGCGAACCGCGAGCGGCGGCGGATGGCCAGCCGGCGCGAGCGGGCCGAGATCCGGGCCATCGGGAGGCAGCCCGGCGGGGTCTGGCGGCACCGCGGTGCGGCCCGGCAGCTCGACGCCGCCCGGCAGTTGGAGGCCTCGGCGGCGGGGTCCGGCTCGGAGCCCGCGATAGCCGGCACGGCCGGGGACACCCCGGTCGAGGGCCGGCTCACCCAGCCCGGTCTCCCCGCCCGGGCCCCCCACCGCAGCGTGGACCTCACCCCGGACGAGGACACCATGACCCTGCCGCGGCTCGACTCCCTGGAGCAGAAGCTCAAGGACCTGGAGCAGCAGTTCGGGTAGAGGATCCTCTCCGCGACCGGTCACCCCATGGGGCGCGTGGAGCTGCGCGCGACGGACGGCCACGACGCCGTCCGCCTCGCACGGTTCCCGCGCCCCATCGGTCCGCCCCGGCCCGTCAGCCCTCGTCCTCCGCCGATTCCGCCGATTCCGCCGAGAGCTCGAACCACATCCGCTTGCCGGACCCCCGCGGCTCGACCCCCCACCCGTCCGCGAGTGCCTCGACCAGCATCAGCCCCCGCCCGGACGAGGCCTGTTCCCCCGGCGTCCGCCGGGTCGGCCACAGGTCCGACTCGTCCTCGACCTCGACCCGCAGCCGGGCCCTGGCCCCGCCCCCGTCCGCCTCGTGGTACAGCCGCGCCGTGAACATCGCGTCGCGGTCGGTGTGCCGGATGGCGTTGGTGACCAGCTCGGAGGAGAGCAGCTCGGCGGTGTCGATCAGCTGCGGGACGCCCCAGCGGCGCAGCGCGTCCCGCAGTTCGCCGCGGAGTTCGGCGATCCGGGCCAGGTCGGCCTGGCCGATGCGGCGCCGGAGCTGCTGGGCGGCCCGGCCGCCCGCCGGGCCGTCCCAGCGGAGCAGCAGCAGCGCTATGTCGTCCTCGCGCTCGCTGGAGTCGGCGGCCTGGGAGGCGATCCGGTCGGCGAGTTCGTCCAGCGGGTCCTGGGCGGACTCGCCGAGGGCCGGGAGGTAGCCGGAGACCACGTCGCAGAGGCGGGCGAAGCCGGTGTCGAGGTCCATGCCGCGGGCCTCGACCAGGCCGTCGGTGCAGAGCACCACGGTCTCGCCGGGGTCGAGGCTGAACCGGGTGACCCGGTACTCCTCGTCGGGGGCGATGCCGAGCGGCAGGCCGCCGGCGACCGGGACGACGTGGCTGGAGCCGTCGCCGCGGCGGACCACCGGGTCGAGGTGGCCGGCCCGGACCGCGTACACCACGCCGTAGTCGACGTTGACCTCGGCGTAGGTGCAGGTGGCGAAGTGGTCGGTGTCCAGGTCGGCGAGGAAGCGGGAGGCGCGGGCCATCACGGCGGCCGGCGGGTGGCCCTCGGCGGCGTAGGCGCGCAGCGCGATCCGCAGCTGGCCCATGATGCCGGCGGCGTGCACGTCGTGGCCCTGGACGTCGCCGATGACCAGGCCGACGTGCCCGCCGGGGAGCGGGACGACGTCGTACCAGTCGCCGCCGATCTGCAGGCCGGAGCCGGCGGCGAGGTAGCGGACGGCGGTGGTGACGCCGGGGACGGCGGGGACGGTGCGCGGGAGCATGACCCGCTGGAGGCCGGCGGCCAGCTCGTGCTCGGCGTCGTGCAGCCGGGCGCGGGCGAGGGACTGGGCGACCAGGCCGCCGAGGGTGGAGAGGAGGGTGCGCTCGTCGGTGTCCAGCTCGCGGTCCTCGTCGAAGCTGACCACACAGACGCCGATCGGGCGGCCGCTGGCGATCAGCGGCAGGAAGGCCCAGGCGGACCGGCCGCTCTCGTCGGCCCAGGCCCAGGCCTCGGGGTAGCGGGCGCGGTAGTCCTCGCGGCTGGAGATGAAGACCGGGGCGCGGCCCCGGATCGCCTCGGCGGCGGGGTGGCCGGGCGGCAGCGGGGCGCGGTCGAACCGGTCCATCAGGCCGTGGGTGTACCCGCTGGCGCCGAGGACGGAGGTCCGGCCGGCCTCCAGGGAGGCGAGGGCGAGCCCGTCCGGCGGCAGGCCGGGCAGCGGCAGCTCGGTGAAGACCCGGGCGACGTCGCGGACGGTGACCGCCTCGGAGAGGGCCCGGGCGGCCTCCTTGATGAACCGGGAGCGGTCCTCGCGCAGCGCGGCCAGTTCGTCGGCGCGCTCGCGCTTGTGCAGCTCGACGGTGGCGTCCCAGACGAAGCCGACCATCCGGGAGGGGCGGCCGAAGGCGTCGGCGAGGACCCGGCCGCGGAAGCGGACGGCGTGCAGCTCGCCGTCGGGGAAGACGGTGCGGTAGTAGGCGCCGCACTGGCCGAGCTCGGCGACGGCCCGCTCCACCCGGCGGCGCACCACGGGGGCGTCGTCGGGGTGCAGCATGGCCAGGAAGCTGGCGGAGCTGCGGTCGAAGGTCTCGCTGTCCAGGCCGAGGATGGCGCAGGCGCGCTGGTCGCCCTCCAGGACGTCGCGGCGGATGTCCCAGTCGAACGAGCCGATGCCGTTGGCGGCCATCGCCGGTTCGAGCCAGTCGGGCGTGGAGTCACCGGTGCGGGTGGGCAGCCCCCGGCCGACCGGCGGCACGATCCTCCCGGCCGTGAGGCCGGGAGTGGTGCGCAGCGGGTTGGCCGCGGCGATGCTCCTGGTGGCCTGGGCCGGGGGAGTCCGGCGGACGGGCCCCGGCGGCTCGGGCTCTGTCGCCATGCTTCTCCTGCCGCTGCCGTGCCAGGCGGGCCCGTCGGACCGCGCCGGCCGTGTCTTGATCGGGTGGGATGTCCGGGCGGTGCTGGTCGGTCGAGGACCCTTTCTCCCCGCCGCCTACCCGGACACACATTCTCACTAGCCTCTCGTATGTTCGGCAAGGCGGCAATGCCGACGAACCATCGGGGTGAAGATCGCACACGATCATGATCTTGTCGGGCCGGCGGTCAGGCCGGTCCGAGCTCGAACCAGGTGACCTTGCCGTCCCCCCGCAGCTGGACGCCCCAGTCGTCGGCCAGCGCCTCGACCAGCAGCAGACCGCGGCCGCCGGTGGCGTACTCGACCGGGGTGCGCCGGCCGGGCAGCCGGGTGGTGGCGTCGTGGACCTCGATCCGCAGCCGCTGCTCGGCGGTGAGCACCGCGTCGAACACGGCCCCCTTGCCGGTGTGCACCAGCGCATTGGTGACCAGCTCGGAGGCGAGCAGCTCGGCGGTGTCGGCGAGCTCCGGGACGCCCCAGCGGCTGAGTGCGGCCCGCAGCCGGCGCCGGATCGCGCCGACCGCGACCAGGTCGGCCGGGTCGAGGGCGGCGTGCAGCCGGTGGTGCAGCGCACAGGCGGGCTCGCGCACCGCCGGTGGCGCCTCCACGGGCCCCTGATGGCCGACCGCCCCGTCCTCCGTGGCGGATCGTTGCCGCGGAAACCTCGCCTGACCGTCCATCACCGTACGCCCCCGCCCTTTCTCGGACGGCCGCCCCTGTTGCTCCCCCATCGGCGACGGCCGCTTGCTGACCATCCTCATGCCCACTTCGAGCCGTGTGCAACAGTGCGTCAACAACCACCTGGGGTGAACCGGGGCTCGAAGGAGCGGCAGTGATGCGCTCCGGCCGGACGGGGAGGTTTGAAGCGGCCGGCGGACACCTCGACGGGCCCGGAGGGCTCGGCCCGCCCCGGAGGTGATCTCCGTCCGGCGGCCCGCGCGTCCTGCCGCGCGGTGCGCCACTCGGCGAGCAACGCTGGACACGACGGCCGGGCCCGGGTTCAATGGGCTCCAGCTGTTTGAACGCCGTTCTAACCGGGCCCGTCCCGACCGGCCGGTGCTGACCGGCCCCGTCCATCCCGTCCATCCCCGGCACCCCCGGCACCCCGCGAGCGAGGAACCGTGCGACTGACCCCCACCGAACGGGACCGGCTGCTGATCTTCACAGCGGCCGAACTGGCCCGCGCCCGCCGCGCCCGCGGCGTGAAGCTCAACGTCCCCGAGGCCACCGCCCTGATCGCCGACACCGTCTGCGAGGCCGCCCGGGACGGCCGCCGGCTCGCCGAGGCCATCGAGGCCGGCCGCTCGGTGCTGAGCGCCGACGACGTGCTGCCCGGCGTACCGGACGTGGTCACCGTGGTCCAGGTCGAGGCGGTGTTCGACGACGGCACCCGGCTCGCGGTGGTCAACGACCCGTTCCGCGGCGCCGGCTCGCTGGGCGAGGACGCCCCCGGCGCCGCCCTGCCCGGTACCGGCGCCGGCTACGACCCGGTCGAGGAGACCGTGGTCCTGCCCGTGCACAACACCGCGAGCGTCCCGATCTCGGTCACCTCGCACTTCCACTTCTTCGAGGCCAACCCGCGGCTCGCCTTCGACCGGGCCGCCGCCTACGGCACCCACCTGGCGGTGCCGGCCGGCTCCTCGGTCCGCTTCGACCCCGGTCTCACGGTCGAGGTCGGCCTGGTCCCGATCGGCGGCGAGCGGGTCGCGATCGGCTTCGCCGGCCTGGTCGACGGCCCGCTGGACGCGCCCGGCGCCCGGGAGGCCGCCCTGGAGAAGGCCCGCGCCACCGGCTACCTGACCAACTTCGACGACGCGGAGGTCGAGTCGTGACCAGCATCTCCCCTCATGACTACATCTCCGTGCACGGCCCCCGCACCGGGGACCGCGTCCGGCTCGGCGACAGCGGCCTGATCATCCGGGTCGAGTCCGACTCCCAGGAGCCCGGCAACGAGTTCCTGGCCGGCTTCGGCAAGACCGCCCGGGACGGCCTGCACCTCAAGGCCACCGCGATCCGCGAGACCTGCGACGTGGTGATCAGCAACGTCGTGGTGATCGACGCCGTCCAGGGCATCCGCAAGACCTCGATCGGCATCCGCGACGGCCGGATCGTCTCCATCGGCCGGGCCGGCAACCCCGACACCATGGACGGCGTCGACGTGGTCGTCTCCACCGGCACCACGATCGTCTCCGGCGAGGGCATGATCGCCACCGCCGGCGCCATCGACACCCACGTCCACCTGCTCTCGCCGCGGATCATGGAGGCCTCGCTGGCCTCCGGTGTCACCACCATCATCGGCCAGGAGTTCGGCCCGGTCTGGGGCGTCGGCGTCAACTCCCCCTGGGCGCTGCGCCACGCCTTCAACGCCTTCGACGCCTGGCCGGTCAACATCGGCTTCCTCGGCCGCGGTTCCTCCTCGGACGAGGCCCCGCTGATCGAGGCGCTGGCCGAGGGCGGCGCCTCCGGCTTCAAGGTCCACGAGGACATGGGCGCCCACACCCGCGCCCTGGACACCGCGCTGCGGGTCGCCGAGGAGTACGACGTCCAGGTCGCGTTGCACACCGACGGCCTCAACGAGTGCCTGTCCGTGGAGGACACCATCAAGGTGCTGGAGGGACGGACCATCCACGCCTTCCACATCGAGGGCTGCGGCGGCGGGCACGTGCCCAACGTGCTGAAGATGGCCGGCGTCCCGAACGTCATCGGCTCCTCCACCAACCCCACCCTGCCCTTCGGCCGGGACGCGCTGGGCGAGCACTTCGGCATGATCGTCTCCGCCCACGACCTCAAGGTCGACCTCCCCGGCGACGCCGCGATGGCCCGCGACCGGATCCGGGCCGGCACCATGGGCGCCGAGGACGTGCTGCACGACCTCGGGGTCATCGGCATCACCTCCTCCGACGCCCAGGGCATGGGCCGCGCCGGCGAGACCGTCCGCCGCACCTTCGCCATGGCCGGCAAGATGAAGGCCGAACTCGGCCCGCTGGACGGCGGCTTCGGCACCGCGGAGAGCGGCGACGACAACCAGCGCGTGCTGCGCTACATCGCCAAGCTCACCATCAACCCGGCCATCGCCCACGGCCTCGCCCACGAGGTCGGCTCGCTGGAGGTCGGCAAGCTCGCCGACATCGTGCTGTGGCGCGCCGACCACTTCGGCGCCAAGCCGCAACTGGTGCTCAAGGCCGGCTTCCCCGCGTACGGCGTGGTCGGCGACCCGAACGCCTCCACCGACCGCTGCGAACCGCTGGTCCTCGGGCCGCAGTTCGGCGCGCACGGCGCCACCGCCGCGGACATCTCGGTGGCCTTCGTCTCCCAGGCCGCCGCCGCGGCCTCCTACCTGGACGTGGCCGGCGACCAACTCCCCACCCGCCGGCGGCGCGTGGGCGTCCGCGGCACCCGCGGCATCGGGCCGAAGGACATGGTGCGCAACGCCCGGATCGGCCACGTCGACGTCACCCAGACCGGCCTGGTCTCGCTCGACGGCGAGCCGCTGCGCTCCGACCCGGCCGACAGCGTCTCGCTCAGCCGCCTCTACTTCCTCTGACGCCTCCCCCACCACCACACAGGATCTGAGATGACTGCCACCCCCGCCTCGCTCGGCTACTCGATGCCCGCCGAATGGCACCCGCACGACCGCACCTGGATGGCCTTCCCGACCGCCAACCCGACCTTCGACACCCCCGAGGGCCTGCACGCCGGCCGCGAGGCCTGGGCCCGGGTCGCCAACACCATCGTGCGGTACGAGCCGGTCACCCTGGTGGTCAACACCGGCGAGACCGAGGAGGCCCGGAAGTACGTCACGGCCGAGGTCGAGATCGTCGAACGGCCGCTGGACGACGCCTGGATGCGCGACATCGGCCCGTCCTTCCTGATCGACGGCAACGGCGGTCTGGCCGCCGCGGACTGGATCTTCAACGGCTGGGGCGCCCAGTCCTGGGCCCGCTGGGACCAGGACCAGCACATCGCCGAGCACATCAGCGAGCTGACCGGCGTCCGCCGGTTCGCCTCCCGGCTGATCAACGAGGGCGGCGGCATCCACGTCGACGGCGAGGGCACCGTGCTGGTCACCGACACCGTCCAGCTCGGCGAGGGCCGCAACGCCGACTGGACCCGCGAGGAGGTGGAGGCCGAGCTGCACGCCTTCCTCGGCACCACCAAGGCCGTCTGGCTGCCGCGCGGACTCACCCGCGACTACGACGAGTTCGGCACCCGCGGCCACATCGACATCGTCGCCTCCTTCGTCCGCCCCGGCGTCGTGGTCGCCCACGTCCAGCCCGACCCCGCGCACCCGGACCACGAGGTCTGCCGCGAGCTGGTCGAGATCCTCCGCTCCTCCACCGACGCCCGCGGCCGGCAGCTGGAGGTCATCGAACTCCCCGCCCCCACCGTCCTCCTGGACGAGGAGGGCGAGCCGGTCGACTACTCCTACATCAACCACTACGTCGCCAACGGCGCGGTCATCCTCTGCGCCTTCGACGACCCCCGCGACGAGGAGGCCGCCGCCGTCCTCGCCAAGGCCTACCCCGGCCGCACCGTCGAACTCGTCGACGCCACCGAGATCTTCGCCAACGGCGGCGGCATCCACTGCATCACCCAGCAGCAGCCCCAGCCCTGACCCCACCACCCCGGCCGGAGCCGGACGGTCCACGCCCCGCGCGTCCGACCGCCCGGCTCCGGCCGTCGCCGGTGTGGGGGGAGGCCGGGGTGAAGCGCTGACGGGCGGGGGGCGGGAGCGCTAGCGTCGGGGGGCGGAGGTGGTGAGTGGTCGAGCAGCAGCCGCGGCCGTGTCCGGCCTGCGGAGGGCAGCAGGGGACGGAGAAGACCCGGCACTCCGTGGACCTGGACGCCGACGGACGGCAGGTGCACCGGCAGCACACCTACTGGTCCCCGTGCACCACCTGCGGCGGGACCGGCCTCAGCCTGTGACGACCACCCGGGGAACGGCTCAGGAGCGACATGGCACGGCGTGACTACGAGAACGACCCGGCGGCCCCCGCGCCCAACTCGCTGGTATCGGCCGCGAGCGTGGTGGTGGTCGGCGCGGACGGCCGGGTGCTGCTGCAGCGCCGTACCGACAACGGGATGTGGGCGCTGCCCGGCGGGGTGATGGAGCTGGGCGAGTCCATCGCCGCCTGCGGGATCCGGGAGACCCTGGAGGAGACCGGCATCCGCATCGAGATCACCGGGATCGTGGGCACGTACACCGACCCCGGTCACGTCATGGCGTACGACGACGGCGAGGTGCGGCAGGAGTTCTCGGTCTGCCTGCTGGGGCGGCCGGTCGGCGGCGCGCTGCGGGTCTCGGACGAGTCCTTCGAGGTGGCGTGGTTCGCCCCGGCCGAGGTGGGCGCCCTGCCGATGGTGCCGAGCATCCGGAAGCGGATCGAGGACTGGCACGCGGGCCACGCCCCCGTGGTCCGCTGACCGGCGCGCGCCGCGGCAGATCCGGAGCGGCCGGGCCGCGCGGCCGGGCTGACGGTGCGTCGGGTTAGCATGCGCACGGGCGGCGGCAGACCGCCCGTCACAAGGGGGAACGTGATGCGCAAGGGAATGAAGGCACTGCTGGCCGTCACGGCGAGCGCGGTGCTGCTGGCCGGAGCGGGGGTCGGTGCGGTCGGCACCGCGAGCGCGGCCGAGAGCACCCGGGGCCTGGAGATCGGCGTGCCGGCGTACGTGTGGCCGGGCGAGCCGATGGTCGCCGAGCTGGAGACGGCCCAGCCGGCCGCCTCGATCGTGATCCTCAACCCGGGCAACGGGGACACGCCGTTCGACGCACCGTGGCAGGCCCAGGCCGACCGCCTGCGCGCCCGCACCACCGCGGCCGGCTCGCACACCAAGGTCCTGGGCTACGTCCACACCGAGCGCGCCACCCGCTCGATGGACGCCGTGAAGGCCTCCGTGGACAACTACCTGAAGACCGCCGACGGCAGGCTGCACGTCGACGGCATCTTCTTCGACACGGTCAGCCGCGACTGCGGCACGAACAACGCGGACCGCGACTACTACGCGGCGCTGCGGCAGTACGTGCAGCAGCGCGTGGCCGCGCTCGACCCGTCGGCGGAGGAGCTGGTGGTCGACAACCCCGGCACCGCCATCGCCGACTGCTTCCTGGAGCCGGGCCACCGGACGGCCGACACCTTCGTCACCTTCGAGGGCACCTACGCCCAGTACACCGGCGGCGGCTGGCTGGGCGGCAACGTGTTCAACTACACGGCCGGCTACTACTCGGGCGCCTCCTTCGACCCGAGCGGCACCGCCTTCTGGCACCTGGTGCACGGCGTCCCGGGGGCGGCGGAGATGCGGACCTCGCTGGACACCGCGTTCACCCGCGGCGCCGGCTACGCGTACGCCACCGACGACCTGCTGGAGCCCAACCCCTGGAACGCGGCGCCGACCTGGGGCTACTCGGCGGAGACCTCGCACGCCGCGTCGATCGGCTGACCCACCCCATCGCCCCGGCCGCGCGCCGGTCACCGGACGGTCCCGCCGGGCAGCCTGCTGCCGGGCGGGACCGTCCGGCGTGCATCGGCATGCGGGCGTAGGTCTCCGGCGGGCGGCGGGCGGGAACGCGGGGTGTGATGGGGGCATGACGACACACTGGCTGATCGAGTTCACCGACGAGCTGATGCGGATCACCGACGACCTCGACCAGGAGCACGCCGCCGCGTTCGTGCGGAAGGTCTACGAGGCGGGACGGGAGACCGGCCGCCAGGAGGCCGAGCAGGGCCGGGAGCACGGCGGCTGGTAGCGCGGGGCACCCCGGGGCGGCCCCGCCCCTCGCGCCGGCCCGGCCCGGCGGCCACGCTGCGGGTCCGGCACCGGCGGGCCGTATCGTGAGGGGGTTCGTGCCGATCAGCCGGGAGGAAGAGCAGATGGCGGAGCCACGGGCGCGCCGCCCGGCGAGGCCGCGCGAGGAGGTGTTCGCGGTCGCCCGCGCCGCGATCGCCGAGCACGGGCTGGCCAAGCTGACCATGGCCGGGCTGGGCAAGCAGCTCCAGATGAGCGCCGGCCACCTCCTCTACTACTTCGGCAGCAAGGACCAGCTGCTGCTGGAGACCCTGCGCTGGAGCGAGGAGCAGCTCGGCGGGCGCCGCCGCGAGGCCCTGGCCCGGACGGACCTCGGCGTCCGCGAACGGCTCGCCGAGTACGTCGGCCTCTACCTGCCGGAGGGCCCGGGCGACCCGCGCTGGATCCTCTGGGTCGAGGTGTGGGGCCGCTCCCCCGCCAGCGCCGAGATCCGGCAGGGCCAGCTGGAGATCGAGGCACCCTGGCAGGCCGACCTGGTGGCGCTGATCGAGGAGGGCGCGGCCGCCGGGGTGTTCGCGGCCGGCGCCGACCCCGGCCGCGGCGCCCAGGACCGGGCCGTACAGCTGCGGGCCGTCCTGGACGGCTTCGCCGTCCCGATCGCCATCGGCCTGCCGGGCGCGAGCCGCGACCAGGCCGCCGCCCAGGTCGCCGCCGTCACCACGGCGCTGCTCGGCGGCTGACCCGGCCGGGCCGCCTCACTCCGTCCAGATCGCGGCGGCGGTGCGGTCGTCGGCGTACCCCTTGGCGCGGACCTGGACCTGGCGGAGGAAGTCCACCGTGCCCGGCGGGTGGGGGTGCGCCCAGTGGTTGGACAGGAAGTGGGCGACGGCGGGCTCCTCGGCGACCGGTTCGGCCAGGCCCGGGGTGCACAGCAGCAGGATGTCGCCGGGTGTCGCGGGCACCATCCGGAATCGGAACGGCCGCGGCGCGTGAGCGGACGGCCCCGGGGGCAGCGGCGGCTGCCCGTCCGGGTGGTGCAGCAGGCGGGCCGCGTACGCGTCGATCCAGTGCCCCGAGCGCAGCAGGTACAGCCCGCCCGGGCCGGTGCCGAACGCCGCCCGGTGGGTGGCCTCCGGGTCCAGCGAGACCAGCAGGCAGTGCAGCGAGCCGGCGTCCTCCTCCGGCGTGTTCGGGGCGGCGGGCGTCTGGCGCCGGCGGGCGGCCTCGGACCTGAGCGGGGCCGCCGCCCGGGCGGTGAGCCGCTGCAGCCCGTACCGGAGCCGGTCGCGGGCGCCGGACCGCAGGTCGGTGGAGAGCTCGGCCCGGCTGCGGCCGATCGCCGCGGCGAGCTGCCGGGCGGCCTCGGAGGCGGCGAGCGAACCGGTGACCGCCTCCTCGCGGTACCCCGGCCCGGCCAGCACCGCCAGCAGCAGACCGTCCTCACCCTCGCCGAACCGCGTCACCAGCAGCGCGTCGGACCGCGGCTCGCCGCGGAACCGGGCCGAGTCCCCGCGGACCGAGACCGCGCGCAGGGTCGCCGACCCGTACTGGGCGCCCTCGACCACGATGTCGGCCACCACGGTGCCGAGCAGGTCGGGATCCCCGGCGGGGACGGCGGTCGGCTCGGGGCCGTACGTCGGCGGACGCTCCCCGACGTGCGGGACCGGCGGCTCGACCCGCGGCCTGCGCAACGGCGGCAGGCCGGCCTCCGCGGCCGGCGGCTCGGGGGCGGGAGCGGGAGCGGGGACGGCAGCGGGGACGGCAGCGGGGTGGGGCTCGGCGGTCGGTACGGCTTCGGCGGCCTCGACGGGCACGGCGGGCTCGTGGGCGGAGGGCTCGCCGGGCGCGGGCACGGGAGGCTTCTCCAGCGACATCCGGGGCGGCCGGGCCCGGTCGGGCGCCGGTCCGGTCTCCTCGGGGGAACCGCCTCCGGTGGCCGGCAGCCTGCGGGGATCGGTCCGCGCGGGGACGGGAGCGTCGGGCCGGGCCGTGTCGGCGGCGGGGCTCTCGGCGGGCCGGGGCTTGCGCGGGCCGGGGGTCACCGGGGCGCCGCCGCGGGCGGGCGAGGTGTCCGTCCACCAGGGTGACCGGGTGCCCTGCGGCGCCCCGGAGGCACCGCCCGCCCCGCTCGGCGCCTCCCCGGACACGGGCTCGGGCTCGCGCTCGGGCTGCGACGCCGCTGACGGCGGGGTCGCGGGGGTCCGGTCCTCCGCCTCCGCCGCGGGGGCGGACACCGGGGCAGCCTCGGGGGCGGGATCGGGCAGACCGGCGCGCCAGCTCGGACCGGCGCGTTCCGGTGCCCGGACGGGCTCCGCGGCCGGGGCGGACGCGGGTGCGGGGGCCTCCACGGCGGCGGGGTCGCCCGTCCGCTGCGGGCCGATCATGCCGAGGGCGGAGTCGAACCAGTCGTTCACGCTGACCTCCTCGGGCTGGACCGCGAGGACGGGCGCCTCCGGCTCCGGCCACTCCGGCGCACGGGAGCCGGCGGCGGTCGCGTGCTCCCCGACCAGGACCGCGGGCTCCCCGGCAGCGGTCGCGGGCTCCCCGGCGCTCACGGGAACGGCCGTGGGCTCCTCGGCAGCGGTCGCCCGAACGCCCGCGGGGCTGTGGCGGGGTGCGACGACCCCGGCGGCGGCGGCGAACCAGTCGTCGACGGTGCCCGTGTCCGGCCGGGCGTCCGGAGTGTCGGGCAGGGTGCCCGCCGGACCTGCGTAGACCGCGTGCCACCAGCCGTCGGCGGGCCGGTGCGGCTGCGGGGGCGTGCCGTGGTCGCTCAGGTCGCTCAACGGGCGGCTCCTCGTCCTCGTGTGCGTCTGCCATCGCCATCTGCCGAACGGCCCGGGAGCCGGACTCGGGTCATTCTTCCCGAGATGGACGGCGGTGTCCGGCATTCGGGGACAACCGCCGGACGGGTGGGCCAGGGATCCGGCCACCGTCCCCGCGGCCGGTCGGCAGTCCCCCGAAACCGCCCCGAACAGGGACTTCGCCGCACGGAACGGACCGTCTGCCAAGGGAAACCGATGGTCGCCGAGGGGCACCGCTTCACCTGTTCGGCTGATTAATATGTGCGCATGACCGCGCCAGGCACCATCGCACCCCCGCCGGGGAGGCCCGCGTCCGCGGGCGGCCGCCCGGCTGCGGCGCTGTGGGTGCTGCTGCTGGTCGGGCTGCTGATGGCCCTGCCGTGCGCCGGCCGTGCCAAGGCCGCGACCACCCGGACGCCGTCCGCCTCACCGGCCGCCGCCGGGGTCGCCGGTCCGCAGGCCGCGACCGGAACCACCGCTCCGGAGGCCGCCGCGGTCCCCGGCCGGGAGCGCCCGGCCGTCCACGCGCACCCCGTCGCCCACCGGCACTCCGCCGGGCACGGGGTGGCGGTGGACGCCACCGACCCCGACGGTCACCCGTTCACCTGGTGCACCGCGGACGGCGGGGACCCGGAGCCGGGAAAGGGCTGCACCAGCCACCCGTTCTGCGGGCCCGAGGCCCAGCTGCCGAACGCCCCGCCCCAGCCGGCCGCCGTCCCCGCGCCGCGGCCGGCCGCCCCGCAGGCCCTGCCGCGCGGCACCCCGCTCGGCGTCCTCGCCGGACCGGACCACGCACCCGACCTCCACGTCCTGCAGGTCCACCGCTCGTAGGCGGAACCCACCGCCGGCCGCACCCCCGCCCCCGCGGGGCGCCGCGCCGACGGGTCCGCTGCCCCCGTCACCCCCGCATACCGCCGCGCCCCAGGGCCCGGCGGGGACAAGGAAACAACTTCCATGGGTTCCGCCTCCAAGCAGTCCGGCAAGGGCTCCAACAACCCGGCCGCCCGCGTCAGCGGCAAGCAGGCCCAGGCCGACCGCCGGGCCAGAATCGCCGAGCTCCGCGCCGCCGAGCAGCGCCGCGACCGCCGCAACAAGTTCTTCGCCATCGGCCTGGCCGGCGTCCTGCTGGCCGGCATGGTCGGCGCCGGCACCTGGATCGCCCTGGACGCCAAGGCGAAGCAGGACAAGAAGGACGCGGCCGCGGCCGCCGCCGTGCAGGCCAAGAAGGACGCCGCCAACGTGCCGATCGAGGGCGTGCAGACCTTCGAGAACCTGGGCCGCAACCACGTCCAGACCCCGGTCGCCTACCCGCAGACCCCGCCGGTCGGCGGTGACCACAACCCGCTCTGGCTCAACTGCATGGGCAACGTCTACGACCAGCCGGTGAAGAACGAGAACGCCGTCCACTCGCTGGAGCACGGCGCGGTCTGGGTGACCTACAACGCGCAGGCCTCCGCCGACGACATCCAGAAGCTGTCGGCGAGGGTCAAGGCCACCCCGTACTCCTTCATGAGCCCGTACCCGGAGGAGAAGGGCGCCATCACGCTGACCGCGTGGGGGACCCAGCTGACGATCGAGAAGGCCGACGACCCTCGGGTCGAGCAGTTCTTCACCAAGCACGTCCAGGGTCCGCAGACCCAGGAGCCGGGTGCGTCGTGCAGCCTCCAGTGACCGGCCCCGAGCAGCCCGCCGAGGGCTCCGCGACCGGTTCCGCGACCGGCTCCGAGCACCCGTCGGCCGACGGCGTCGCGTCCGCCGGTGCGTCCGGCGGGCGGCGGATGCTGCTGTGGTGGCCGGCCGCGCTGGCGGCGGCGGTCGCCCTCTGCCTGGGCGTGCCCGCGCTGGTCACGGGCGGCGGCAGCAGCAGCGCCGCCGGTACCGCCGCGGCGGCGGCGACCCCGGCCACCGACTCGGCGGAGGCCGGGTTCGCCCGCGACATGGCCGCCCACCACCAGCAGGCGATCGACATGTCGTTCATCGTCCGCGACCGCACCCAGGACGCCGCCGTGCGGACCCTGGCCTTCGACATCATCAACACCCAGGCCAACCAGCGCGGCATGCTGATGGGCTGGCTCGACCAGTGGGGTCTGACCCAGGCCTCGCCGGCCCGGCCGATGGCCTGGATGGGGCACACCTACGAGCCGCACGACGGTTCGCTGATGCCCGGCATGGCGACCAACACCGACCTGGCGAAGCTGCGCACGCTCAGCGGGCAGGACGCCGAGGTGTTCTACCTGCAGCTGATGATCGAGCACCACAAGGGCGGCGTGGCCATGGCCCAGGCCTACGTGGACGCCTCCAGGAACGAGGTGGAGAAGCGGCTCGCGACCACCATGGTCAACGGGCAGCGCTCCGAGATCGACCTCATCACCTCGATGCTGGCGGAGCGCGGCGCCAAGCCGCTCTCCTGACCCGCACGGCCCTCGACCGGGGTGCCACCCGCCGCCCGCCCGGGCCGGCCGGGTGGCACCCCGGTGGCGTCCCGGCCCCGAGCACTCCGCCTCTCCGGGGCCCCTCCGCCTTTCCGGGCCGCCCGGGGTCAGCGGGTGAGGCGGGCCGAGAGGACGGCCGTGCCGCCGAGCAGGAGGAGGACGGTCCGGCCGCCGACCGCGGGCCCGGCGAGGTGGACGCCGAGCACCGGAAGGGCGGTACCGAGGGCCGTGCCCAGGCCGCGGACCATGCTCACCAGCCCGCCGCCGGCCGCCGCGCTGGCCGCCGGGACGGCCCGCATCACCACGGCGTTGTTGGCCGGGAGCAGCAGGCCGAGCCCGTAGCCGGTCACCAGCAGGGCGGGGACGGCGGTGCCGGAGGCGACCGGGAGCAGGGCGAGGGCGAGCAGTCCGGATCCGG
Organism: Kitasatospora sp. HUAS MG31; assembly: GCF_040571325.1. Classification (GTDB taxonomy): domain Bacteria; phylum Actinomycetota; class Actinomycetes; order Streptomycetales; family Streptomycetaceae; genus Kitasatospora; species Kitasatospora camelliae. The sequence continues at coordinate 1,942,048 of NZ_CP159872.1, forward strand.
CGGTGAGCGCGCCCGCGCGGCAGCGGACGGCGTCGGACCAGCTCCGCGGCAGCAGGGCGCCGCCCGCCGTGGCGGCGAGGGCGAAGGCGGCCGGCAGGGCGGTGATCACCAGCCCGGCGGTGCCGACCGGGACCCCGGCGCCGGCCAGCACCACCGGTCCGAGGACCAGCGGGCAGAACAGCAGCAGGTAGCCGATCAGCGCGACCAGCAGGCCGGCCCGGATCCCGGGCGTGTTGACCAGGCCGGGCGGGATGACCGGGCGGTCGGCGCGCTGCTCCTGGCGGGCCAGCAGGACGGCGAGCAGCCCGGCGGCGAGCAGCAGCGCGACCACCGCCCAGGCGGGCAGGGGCAGGCCGGAGGCGGTGGAGAGGGCCAGCAGGAAGGCGGTGGAACTGCCGGCGAGCAGGAGCAGTCCGAGCAGGTCGAACCGGGACTCGCGGGGCTGCCGTCCGCGGGTTCCGGTGGCGGGCTCGGGCTGTCCGCCGGTTCCGGTGGCGGGCTCGGGCTGTGGACGCGGGCCCGGGGCGGGATCCATCGGGGCGGGGTGGTCAGGCCGGGTTCGGGGCAGCAGGAACCAGCCGGCGGCCAGGCCGAGGACGCCGATCGGGACGTTGATCCAGAACGCCCAGCGCCAGGAGGCGTGGGCGACCAGCAGCCCGCCCAGGGTGGGACCGAGCGCCAGCCCGAGGGCCTGGGCGGCGGCCTGGATGCCGAGGGCCCGCCGCATCGCCCGCTCGGGTACCCCGCGGGCCACCAGGGCTACGCTGTTGGCCTGCATCATCGCCCCGCCGATGCCCTGGACCGCGCGCCAGGCGACCAGCGCCGCCAGGTCGCCGGAGGAGCCGGCGCCGAGGGAGGCCGCGGCGAAGACCGCGAAGCCGCCCAGGTACACGGTCTTCCGGCCGACCAGGTCGGAGAGCCGTCCGATCGGGGCGAGCAGGGCGACGAGGACCAGCAGGTAGGCGAGCGCCACCCACTCCACGGCGGCGAACCCGGCGTCGAAGCGGTGCTGGAGGGCGGGGAAGACCAGGGCGGTGACGCTGGCGGTCAGCTGGCCGAGGAAGGCGCCGAGGCAGACGGTGCCCACGGCCAGCCAGTGGGCGTGCCGCCAGCGGGCGATCACCCGCGGCCGGGGTCGCTCCGCCGGGAACCGGCCGTCGAGCAGGCGGGTGCGGCGACGGGCGCCGTGGTCGGTCCTCACGACGCCAATATATCGGCATCCGACATACTCGGAGGACGATCAGGTCTGCGGACGATTGGATCCGGTCGTCGAGTTGTCCATCCCGCGTACTGGTCAGTGACCGAGGGTTCGGCGCCGAGCCGATACGCTGTCGCCATGTCGCCGCAGTTCGAAGCCCTCCCCGCGCCGTCCGGACCGTCCGGACCGTCCGCGCCGCACGCGCCGTCCGCGCTGGAGGAGGCGGCCGCCGTGGAACTGGCCCAGCGGCTGACCGATGTGATCACCCGACTGCGGCGGGCCCTGCGGAGCAGCATCCGCACCGACTACCCGTGGGAGTCGCTGCCGATGGCGCAGGTGGAGCTGCTGCAGACGCTGGCCGCCGCCCCGCTGCGGGTGGGCGAGCTGGCGGCCCGGCAGCGGCTGGCGCCGAACACCGTCAGCGGGCTGATCGGCAAGCTGCTGGAGGCCGGGTTCGTCGACCGCCAGCCCGACCCGGGCGACCGCCGCACCGCCCGGATCGCCCTGACCGACGCCGGGCGGCAGCAGCTGCGGGACTGGCAGCGGGCCCACGAGCACCGCCTCGCCGACGCCCTGGAGAGCCTGTCCCCCGCCGACCGGGACGCCGCCATGCTCGCCCTCCCCGCCCTCGACCGGCTGGCCCGCGCCCTCACCGCCCCCGACGACCGCACCCCCTGAGGCCACCCAAGTCCTGCCGGCGACCGTCAGCCGTCAGAACAGGGTGGCGCCGCGCTCGTGGTCGAGGAGCCAGCGCTTGCGGTCCACCCCGGCGGCGAAGCCGGTGAGGGCTCCGTTGGCCCCCATGACGCGGTGGCACGGCCGGACGATCAGCAGCGGGTTGGCCCCGACCGCGCCGCCCACCGCCCGGACCGCCCGCGGCGACAGCCCGACCGCCTCGCCGAGCCCGCCGTAGGTGATCGTCCCGCCGTACGGGACGTCGTCCAGCGCGGCCCACACCCGCTGCCGGAAGGCGCTGCCCTCCGGCGCCAGCCGCAGGTCGAACTCGGTCAACTCCCGGGCGAAGTAGGCAGTCAACTGCTCCACCGCGGGCGCCAGCGCCTCCTCGTCCGGCAGCCAGCCGTCGCCCGGCTCCGCCAGGGCGCCCTTCTGCCCGGGGGCGGTGACCGCGGTGAGGGCGAGCGGCCCGTCGCCGTCCACCACGCCGCTGAGCAGCAGCCGGCCGAGCGGGCTGTCCATGGTCGTGAACACGGTGGTCACGGTGTCTCCTCCGTCCCCGCCGCGACGGCGACGAGCCGGTCCGGTGCGACTGCGGCCCCGGGTCCGGGGCCGGCGGCCTCCCCCGTCGCCGCCAGCCAGAGGCGGTGCACCGCGTACGAGCGCCACGGCGCCCAGGCCCGTGCGGTGCGTTCGGCGGACCGCGGGTCGCCCGGCAGGCCGAGCCGGGCCAGGCCGTGCCGGACGCCGACGTCGCCGGGCAGGAAGACGTCCGGGTCGGCGAGGGCCCGCATCCGCAGGTAGCCGACCGTCCACGGGCCGATGCCCGGCAGCGCGAGCAGGTCCGCGGCGGCCTGCTCGCGGTCCACGCCGCCGTCCAGCCGGACGGCCCCCTCGGCGAGGGCGGCGCACAGGCCGCGCAGCGCCCGGCGGCGGGAGTCCGGCATCGCCAGGTCCGCGTCCTCGGCTCCGGCCAGCGCGGCGGCGGTCGGGAACAGCAGGCGCAGACCGCCGCTGGGCCGCGGCAGGGCCGCGCCGTACGTCTCGGCGAGCCGCGCGGCCAGGGTGCGGGCGGCGGCCACGGTGATCTGCTGGCCGAGGACGGCGCGGGCGGCGAGCTCGTGCGGGTCGACATGGCCGGGCGAGCGCAGCCCCGGCCGGGCCCGGACCAGGGCGCCCAGGCCGTGGTGCGCGGCGAGCTGCTCGTCCACCGCGTCGGGGTCGGCATCCAGGTCGAACAGCGCGCGGAGCCGGTGCACGGCGGTGGTCAGGTCGCGCAGGTCGGTGAGGGTGAGCCGGCAGTCCAGCCAGCCGCGGGTCGCGGGGTCGGCGCCGCCGAGGCCGTCCACCTCGGCGATTCCGTGGCCGTACGGGAGGGCCAGGGTGCGGCGGTAGGTGCGGACGCCGGGCCGCCCGCCGGGGACCACCTCCTCCACGCCGGGGACCGCGCGCAGGGCCAGGAAGTCGATCAGGTGGTCGCTGTCCAGCGCGCCCCGGTAGGCGAGCCTCAGGCTCAGCGTGCCGGCGGTCGCGCCGACCGTGCGGCGACCGGTGGCACGCTCGGCCCGCAGGCCGCTCGGGGTGCGGTCGTACACCTCGCGGACGGTGTCGTTGAACTGCCGCACGGAGGCGAAGCCGGCCGCGAACGCGATCTCGGTGACCGGGAGTTCGGTGGTCTGCAGGAGCAGCCGGGCGGTCTGCGCGCGCTGGGCGCGGGCCAGCGCCAGGGGGCCCGCGCCGAGTTCCGCGGTGAGCTGCCGCTGGAGCTGGCGGGCGCTGTAGCCGAGGCGGGAGGCCAGGCCGGCGACACCCTCGCGGTCCACCACGCCGTCGCCGATCAGCCGCATGGCGCGGCCGACCAGGTCGGCGCGGTGGTTCCACTCGGGCGAGCCCGGCACCGAGTCCGGCCGGCACCGGCGGCAGGCGCGGTAGCCCGCGCCCTGGGCGGCCGCGGCGGTGGGGTAGAAGGTGCAGTTCACCCGCTTCGGGGTGACCGCCGGGCAGCTCGGGCGGCAGTAGATGCCGGTCGTCCGGACCGCGGTGAAGAAGACCCCGTCGAAGCGGGAGTCCCGGCTGTCCACGGCCCGGTACCTGGTCTCGTCGTCGATCACGCTGTCCAGTCTGCGCCATCCGGGAGGCGGTCGACTGGCGGGAATCGGACACGACGGTCGGGCCGGACCGGCGGTGGCCGGTGGGTCCGGGCGGCTTCCGGGGCACTCCCGACCGGTGGGACGGGCAGCTTCTGGGAGCGCTCTCAGAAATTCCGGCCCGCCACCCGATAGGCTTTCCGCGAACGGTCCCGTCGGTACCGTGCGGTCCGTGCGAGAGGAGCCCAGGGTGGTGCAGCAGCAGCGGCCGTCGGCCGAGGCCGGCGAGGCCGGATCCCCCTCCCGCCCGACGCTGGAGTCGGTGGCCGAACGGGCCGGGGTGTCCCGGGCCACCGCCTCCCGGGTGGTCAACGGCGGCGCCGGCGTCCGCGAGGCCCTGCGGGAGAAGGTGCTGCGGGCCGTGGAGGAGCTCGGGTACGTCCCGAACCTCGCCGCCCGCACCCTGGTCACCCGCCGCAACCAGGCCGTCGCCGTGGTCGTCGCCGAACCCGAGAGCCGGCTCTTCTCGGACCCCTTCTTCGCCCAGCACCTGCGCGGCATCAGCCGCGAACTGTCCGCCGCCGACAACCAGATGGTGCTGCTGCTGATCGAGGAGCAGCGCGACTACGACCGGGTCGGCCGGTACCTGGCCGGCGGGCACGTGGACGGTGCGCTGCTGTTCTCGCTGCACAGCGCCGACCCGCTGCCGGAGATGGCCCGGCGGGTCGGCCTGCCGTTCGTGGTCGGCGGACGGCCCGGCTGGCCCGGCGCCGAGTCCGACCGGGACCTGGTGTACGTCGACAGCGACAACCGCGGCGGCGCCCGGCTCGCCGTCCAGCACCTCCAGTCCCTCGGCCGGACCCGGATCGCCACCATCACCGGCCCGCTCGACCAGACCTCCTCGATGGACCGACTGGACGGCTACCGCGACCTGCTGCCCGACGGCGACCCCGAGCTGATCGCCGAGGGCGACTTCACGCCCGAGGGCGGAATGCGGGCGATGTCCGAACTGCTGGAGCGGAGGCCGGAGTTGGACGCCGTCTTCGCGGCCTCCGACCTGATGGCCTCGGGGGCGCTGCGGGTCCTGCGGGCGGCCGGACGCCGCGTCCCGGAGGACGTCGCGGTGGTCGGCTTCGACGACCTCGAATCGGTCGCCGCCTGGACGGAGCCGACGCTCACCACCGTCCGCCAGGACATCGAGGGCATGGGACGCCTGATGGCCCGCCTCCTCCTCCGCCGCCTCACCGGCCCCACCCCGGGCCCCGGCCCCACCTCCGTCATCACCCCCACCCGCCTCATCACCCGCCACTCCGCCTGACCCCGGCGAACACGCGCCCCCATGGCTGGCCGGTTACCCGGAAAATCCGTCGGCGTGGCGGGTGGCCGCGGTTAGGGTCGGCCCCATGAGTGACGAGAGTGGTTGGGCCGGCCTGCCGAAGGCGGAGTTCGCGTTTCCGGGCCCGCTGCGGGACCAGCTGGTGACCGCGATCCTGGACGGCGTGAAGACGAGCACCACCGGCGTGCTCGCCGAGTACGAGAAGTACGAGGAGCCGCTGCCCGTGGTGGGCCAGCGGCAGGTGGTGGTGGACTCGGCGGACCGTCCGGTGGCGGTGATCGAGCTGACGGAGGTCCGGGTGGCGCCGCTCGCCGAGGTGGATCTGCAACACGCGGTGGACGAGGGCGAGGGCTACACCACGGTCGCCGAGTGGCGGGCCGGGCACGAGAGGTTCTGGCACGGCGCCGAAGTGCGGGAGGCCATGCAGGACCCGGAGTTCACCGTCGACGACACCACGCAGCTGGTGCTGGAGCGCTTCCGCCTGGTCGAACGCATCTGAGCCAGCGGGCCCACGGGCACACGGGCACACGGGCGCCCCGGACCCGCCGCGCGGGTCCGGGGCCGTCGGCCACCGGCTGGACCAGCCGCCGGCCGGCGCGTGCCCGTCAGTCGAACGGGATCCGCAGCACCGAGGCGCTCCCCTGCGCCTGGGCGGCCCCGACCCGCAGCTGGGCCGGGCCGTTCCCGATCGCGGACCAGACCTCGATCCGCACCGTCCCGTGGGCCAGGTCGCCCAGCGTCCCGGTGGCGGACTGGAGTCCGGCCGTGCCGGCGGAGTACCGCTCCCAGCCGGTGACCGGGTCGGTGGCGAAGTACCGGTAGGTCTCGGTGCGGTCGATGCTGCCGTCACCGGTCAGGTCGTACGAGACGCGGGCCTGCTGGCCGAGCGCGACGGCCGTCCCGGCGTCGAGGAAGAGGTCGAACCCGGTGGAACCGCCCGCCCGCAGGGTGCCGTTGACGTTGCGGATCTCGTACACCTTCGCCTGGTACGGCGTGCCGTCGTGGTTGGCGCCGCCGGCCGAGGGGACGGTGTCGGCGGCGGCCCCGCTGCCGTACGCCGTGCTGAGCGCGCCGCCGGGCTGCAGGTAGAACGTGTTCCCGGTGCTCGGCGGCGGCAGCGTCGGCGAGGGGGACGGCGTGGGCGAAGCGGTGGGTGAGGAGGACGGGGACGGTGACGGCGACGGGTCGGTCCCCCCGCTGCCGCCGTCCTGGAAGGAGCCGCGCTCGCTGGCGGTGGAGCGGGCCGGGACGGTGAGCGTGTAGCCGTCGGAGAACCGGATGGTGCGCGCCGCGGTGCTGAAGTTGTGGGCGACGTGGGTCCGGGTGCCGCCGTTGGTGAAGACGGCCGCGGTGGGGCTGTCGGCGGTGGTGGCCGGGTCGAGGGTGCCGAGGACGGCGAGGTTGCCGATCCAGTGGTAGGTGTGGGCCTTGGACTCGCCCTCCTCCGGGGTGTAGCCGGCGTTGCCCGCGTTCCAGTCGGCCTTGGCGGCGGCCGGGTCGGCGAGGGCCTCGAACTCCCAGAGCAGGTCGCGCCAGTCGGTGAGGGCGCCGCCGTTGTTCGCCCTGAGCTCGGCGAGGTTGGCACGGACGGCGTCCTGGCGGCGCGCGAGGTAGAGCGAACCGCCGTTGACCGGGAGGACGTTGATGCCGTGGATCATGCCGGGGCTGGCCGTCCACCAGGTGGCGTAGGCGGCGCCGCTGCCCCAGACCATTCCGGCGGTGTCGTGGCCGAAGGAGGCCGGGAAGACGGCGTGGTCGGCGTCGAACCAGTACTGCGCCACGGCGTTCGCCTCGGTGGTGTACAGGTAGACGCCGAGGTCGCGCAGGGTGGTGTCGCCGGTGGCGGCGCCGTAGAGGACCAGCGCGGAGCTGAAGTTCAGCGACTCGGAGGAGGACTCCTGGTTGTTGCCGGCTGCGAACCCGGCGTGGCCGGAGGCCCAGGCGTGGCCGGCGTACGGGTCGAAGCTGCGCAGCCAGGGGAAGCGGGTGTCCGCGCGGTCGGTGTTGGCCGCGTCCTTGGCGAGCAGCTTGACCATGCCGCCCCAGGCGTTGTCGGCGGCCCAGGCGGTGTCGTAGCGGGCGACGGTGGCGGCGGCCTGGATGAAGTAGGCGTAGTGGAAGTGGTGGTCGTTGAGCTCGGCGTCGCTGCCGTAGGAGGCGGGGTAGCCGATCAGGGTCTTCCAGGTGGAGTCGTAGGCGAAGACCGGTGAGCCGGTGCCGCGGAACCAGGTCTGCAGCTTGCCCTTGATCAGGCCGAGCAGCTTGTCGCGGGTCGCGGTCTCACCCAACTGGTCGGCGATCGGGACGAGTTGGGCGAGACGTCCGAGGGCCTTGCCGGTCCAGTAGGTGTCGGTGGCGCCGGCGAAGGGGTCGGCGGCGTCGGCCTGGGCGCGCAGGAGGGCGGTGAGCTGGGCGCGGTCGGTTCCGCCGGCGTCGGGCAGCGAGGGCAGCACGCCGCTGGTGCGCTGCACGGTGGTGAAACCGCCGCCCTGGCGGACCTTCATCTCGCCGCGGGGCGAGGTGTAGGTGAGGGCGGTGAGCGGGTCGGCGGTGGCCTGCCACTGGTGCCGGTAGAGGGCGAGCAGGGTGCCGGTCTGGCTGCCCTCCTGGGGCACGGTGGTGGCGGTGTAGGTGGTGGTGAGGGTGCCGGCGGAGGGCTGGAAGTCCCAGCCGACCCGGGTGTCGGTGACGAAGCTGTAGGCGTAGGTCCGGAACAGCGCGAGGTCGGCCGGGGAGGGCAGGACGGCGACGGAGAAGTAGTCCTTGCCGCCGAGCGCGGCGCTGAGGCTGCTGCCGCTGACCGTCCAGTCGGTGCCGCTCGGGGCGAACAGGCCGTAGTGGTGGCCGCCGACGGTGATGCCGAGGACGTTGCCCTGGTCGGCGAAGACGGTCGGGGCGGTGGCGGTGGTGATCTGCGCGGCGCCGCCGGTGGCGTGGGCGTAGACGTAGGGCAGGCCGTGGCCGATGGTGGCGGTGAGCGCGTGGGCGCCGTCCGACCAGGACGGCGTGACCGTCCAGTCGCTCCAGCCGTCCACCTTGGTGTCGGGGGAGTTCAGGCCGCTGACGCCGAGGGTGAGGTCCCGGGTGTGGCTGTGGTCGTACTGGCGGCCGTCGGAGGTGACGGTCGGGGTCGTGGGGTAGCCCACCTCCAGGCCGGAGGCCACCGCCTTGAAGGTGAAGGGGTGGGCGTAGAGGTTCTCGGAGTACGGGTTGCCCGCGTAGCGCTGGTAGATCAGCGAGGACCACCAGTCGTTGGTGGGCGCGGCCTTCCCGGCCGCGTTCGGGGTGACCTTGGGGGTGACGGGGGCGCCGTCGCTGTTGCCCGGGCCGACGGTGCCGGCGGGGCGGGTGTCGGCGTAGCCGCCCAGGCCGACCGGGACGGTGGAGGCCGCGGCCGCCTGGCCGGCGCCGACCGTGGCGGTCAGCGCGGCGGCGGCCGCCAGGGCCAGCGCGGTCGCGGCGGCGGCCGCCCCGCGCAGGGATCTGTCCTTCATCGGATCCACCTCGGGTGGGGGACGGTGGTCAGTGAGAGCGCTCTCAGCGCCGGACGGTAGGGGCGGCGCCACGGGGGTGTCAACGCTTCCGGCAGGACTTGGTGCGTTCGGATTCTGAAGGCATGCACGGAAGTCCCCGCGCAGATTACGTTCAGATATCGACCACTTGACGAACGAACTCCAGGAGCGGCACGCTGCCACCGCTGAGAGCGCTCTCACAAGGCGCTCCGGTGCACCGCCCCCGGCACCACCCCCGCAGCAACCGCTAACGCAGCACCCAGCGCCACCCACTCGGCAGCACCCCCGCAGCACCCCACCCTGCCCAGCCCATCCCGGAGGCCCCTCCATGCGCCCGTTCAGAACCCGCCGCACCGCCACCGCCGCAGCCGCGACCGTCCTCGCCACCGGGCTCCTCGTCACCGGGTGCGGCTCGGGCGGCGGCTCCGCGGACGCGGCCGGCGGCAAGGTGACCCTCACCGTCGACCTCTTCGGCACCTTCGGGTTCAAGGAGGCCGGCCTCTACGAGGAGTACACGCAGCTGCACCCGAACGTCACCATCAAGCAGACCGACACCCAGGACGAGGGCCAGTACTGGCAGACCCTGCAGACCAAGCTGGCCGGCGGCGGCGGGCTCGCCGACATCCAGGGCCTGGAGGTCGGCCGGGTGGCCAGCGTGGTGCGCAACCAGGCGGACAAGTTCACCGACCTGGGCAGCCTCGGCATCGGCGGGGTGAACGACGGGCTGGTGCCGTGGAAGGGCGCCGCCGTGAAGACCGCCGACGGCAAGGTGCTCGGCGCCGGCACCGACATCGGCCCGGAGGCGATCTGCTTCCGCACCGACCTGTTCAAGGCCGCCGGACTGCCCACCGACCGCGCCGAGCTGGCCGCGAAGTGGTCCACCTGGCAGGGCTACCTGGAGCTGGGCCGCAGCTACGTCGGCAAGGCGCAGCCCGGCAACGCCTGGACCGACAGCGCGGCGGGCATGTTCACCGCCGAGGTCGGCCAGCAGAAGGTCCGGTACGCCGACGAGGGCGGCAAGGCCGTGCACGACTCCAACCCGGCCGTGAAGAACGCCTGGCAGGACTCGGTCACCCTGGTCACGGACGGGCTGTCGGCCAAGCTGCCGCAGTGGACCCCGGAGTGGAACAAGGCCTTCACCACCGGAAAGTTCGCCACCCTGAGCTGCCCGGCCTGGATGATCGGCTACATCAAGGGGCAGGCGGGCCAGGCGGCCTCCGGCACCTGGGACGTCGCGCCCGGCCCGGGCCGTACCGGCAACTGGGGCGGCTCGTACCTGACCGTGCCGAAGACCGCCAAGCACCCGAAGGAGGCGGCGCAGCTGATCGCCTGGCTGACCGCCAAGGAGCAGCAGGCCAAGCTCTTCACCAAGCAGGGTTCCTTCCCGTCCAGCACGGGGGCCCAGGCGGAGATCAAGTCGGTGACCGACCCGTACTTCAACAACGCGCCGATCGGTGAGATCTTCAGCGAGTCCGCGGCGAACATGCCGGCGCAGGTGCTGGGCACCGAGGACGGGGTGATCGGCAAGGCGTTCACGGACGCGCTGGGCGAGGTGGAGCGGACCGGCACCGCGCCGGCCACCGCGTGGCAGCACGCGCTGGACAACATCAAGAAGGCCGCCGGCAACTGACGACCCACCAGCCCACCGCCCCGGCCGGGCCGCCGGCCGGGGCTCCCGGGAGGACTCCCCCATGGCCACCACCACTCCCCCGGCGCTGAGCGCCGGGCGGGGCCCCGAACCCCCGGTCCCCGCCGCCCCGGCGGCGAAGGGCCGACCACGCCGGTCCGGCCGGCTCGCGCCGTACGGGTTCGTCGCACCGTTCTTCGTGCTGTTCGCCGCGTTCGGCCTGTTCCCGCTGCTGTACACGGCGTACGTCTCGCTGCACCGGGTGGAGCTGCAGACCGCCGACCGGATGGACTGGCTCGGCCTGCAGAACTACACGAGGCTGTTGGACGACCCGTTCTTCTGGAAGGCGCTGGGGAACACCTTCACCATCGGCGTGCTGTCGACGGTGCCGCAGCTGCTGATGGCGCTCGGCCTGGCGCACCTGCTGAACTACCGGCTGCGCGGCCGGACCTTCTTCCGGGTGGCGATGCTGCTGCCGTACGCCACGTCGGTGGCGGCGGCGACCCTGGTCTTCGCCCAGCTCTTCGGCCGTGACTACGGTCTGATCAACTGGGTGCTCTCCTCGGTCGGGCTGCACCCGGTGGACTGGCAGGCCGAGACCTGGGCCTCCCAGGTCGGCGTCTCGACCATCGTCACCTGGCGCTGGACCGGCTACAACGCGCTGATCTACCTGGCCGGGATGCAGGCGATCCCGGGCGAGCTGTACGAGTCGGCCGCGATGGACGGCGCCAACCGCTGGCAGCAGTTCCGGCACGTGACGATCCCCGGCCTGCGGCCGACCATCGTGTTCACCGTGGTGGTCTCCACCATCGGCGCCACCCAGCTGTTCGGCGAGCCGCTGCTGTACGAGGGCAGTTCGCGCGGCGGCATCTCGCACCAGTACCAGACCCTCGGCCTCTACCTCTACGAGCAGGGCTGGAGCTTCTTCCACCTCGGGCGGGCCGCGGCCGTGGCCTGGGTGATGTTCCTGCTGATCGTGGTGCTCGCCCTGCTGAACGCGGCGATCGCCGCCCGGCGCAACCGTACGGACCGGTGATCCGCATGCAGCTGACCAGGCGTTCCCCGCTGACCGGCGGGCCGCTCGCGTACACGGTGCTGATCGCCGCCACGGTGGTCTTCGCCTTCCCGTTCTACTGGACGCTGGTGGCCGCCAGCCGGTCCAACTCCGAGCTGAGCGCGGCCACTCCGGCGCTCACCCCGGGCCCTAACCTGTTCCACAACCTCGGCGAGGCGGTGCAGCAGGCCGCCATCGGCACCGCGCTGCTGAACTCGCTGATCGTCTCCGCCGCGGTCACCGCGGGTGTGGTGCTCTCCTCCACGCTGGCCGGGTTCGCCTTCGCCAAGCTGCGGTTCCGCGGCCGCGGGGTGCTGCTGGCGCTGACCGTGGGCACCATGATGATCCCGCCGCAGCTCGGGGTGATCCCGCTGTTCATGGTGATCGTGAAGCTGGACCTGCAGAACAAGCTGCCCTCGGTGATCCTGCCCTCGCTGGTCTCCGCGTTCGGTGTGTTCTTCATGCGCCAGTTCCTCGTCCAGGCGCTGCCGGACGAGCTGATCGAGGCGGGCCGGGTGGACGGCGCGTCCACGCTGCGGATCTTCCTCTCGATCGTGCTGCCGGTGGCCCGGCCGGGCATGGCCGTGCTCGGGATGCTGACCTTCATGGCCACCTGGAACGACTTCTTCTGGCCGATCGTGGCGCTGAGTTCGCAGAACCCCACGGTGCAGGTGGCGCTGAAGTCGCTCGGCCAGGGCTACGTCCCGGACCAGTCCGTGGTGATGGCCGGCGCGCTGCTCGGCACCCTGCCCGTCCTGCTGGTCTTCGGGCTGCTCGGCCGCCAGATCGTCGGCGGCATCATGCAGGGCGCCGTGAAGGGCTGACCGCCGCCGATGACCACCTCCGACTCCCCCCGCCAGGAAGGCGACATGACCGTCGAAGCGCTCCCCTCCCCCGTCCGTTCCGCGTTCCCCACCGGTTTCGTGTGGGGCGCCGCCACCGCCGCGTACCAGATCGAGGGCGCGGCGGCGGAGGACGGCCGCACCCCGTCCATCTGGGACACCTTCAGCCGGACCGCCGGGAAGGTCCGCAACGGCGACACCGGCGACATCGCGGCCGACCACTACCACCGCTACCGCGAGGACGTCCGGCTGATGGCCGACCTCGGCCTCACCTCGTACCGGTTCTCGCTCTCCTGGCCGCGGATCCAGCCGGGCGGGCGGGGCCCGGCGAACCCGGCCGGCCTGGACTTCTACGACCGGCTGGTCGACGAGCTGCTCGGCCGGGGCATCGCCCCCGTGGTCACCCTCTACCACTGGGACCTCCCGCAGGAGCTGGAGGACGCCGGCGGCTGGACGGTCCGGGACACCGCGCACCGGTTCGCCGAGTACGCGGCGCTCGCCGCCGACCGGCTCGGCGACCGGGTCGCCACCTGGACCACCCTCAACGAGCCCTGGTGCAGCGCCTTCCTCGGCTACGGCAACGGCTACCACGCCCCCGGGCGGACCGACCACGCCGCCGCGCTGGCCGCCCACCACCACCTGCTGCTGGCCCACGGGCTGGGCACCGCCGTGCTGCGCGACCGGCTGCCGGCCGGCACCCAGGTCTCGCTGACCCTCAACCTGGCCGCCGTCCGCCCGCTCAGCACCGCGCCGGGCGACCTGGACGCGGCCCGCCGGATCGACGGCCTGGCCAACCGGATCTTCCTGGACCCGGTCTTCCGCGGCCGCTACCCCGAGGACGTGCTCGCCGACACCGCGCACCTCACCGACTGGTCCTTCGTCCGGGAGGGCGACCTCGCCGAGATCTCCCGCCCGGTCGACTCCCTCGGCATCAACTACTACACGCCCACCGTGGTCGCCGCCGCCGAGCCGGCCGACCTCGCAGGACCGCGCGAGGACGGCCACGCCGCCGAACTCTCCCCCTGGCCGGCCGACGAGGGCATCCGCTTCCTGCCCGCCGAGGGCAACCGCACCGCGATGAACTGGCCGGTGGACGCCGACGGGCTGTACGAGCTGCTCATCCGGCTGCGCGACGAACTGCCGGGCCTGCCGCTGCTGGTGACCGAGAACGGCGCCGCGTACGAGGACTACAGCGACCCCTCCGGCGCGGTCCGCGACCCGGAGCGGATCGCCTACCTGCACGCCCACCTGGACGCCGTCCGCCGGGCGGTCGCCGAGGGCGCGCCGGTGCGCGGCTACTTCCTCTGGTCGCTGCTGGACAACTTCGAGTGGGCGTACGGGTACAGCAAGCGGTTCGGCATCGTGCACGTGGACTTCGCCAGCCAGCGGAGGACGCCCAAGGAGAGCGCCCGCTGGTACGCCGAGGTGATCCGCACCGGGGACCTGCCCCCGGCGTGAGGCGGGGACGGCCGTGGCCGCCCCGGGGACCCGTCACCCCGGGGCGGCCACGGCCGTCGTCGTACCCGCGCGCCGGTCAGCGGTGGCGGACCGGGCTGTTCGCGCCGCGCATGCTCTTGGTGATGTTCTTCCACTCCTTGGCCCGCTCGGCGCGCAGCCGGGCGTCGGAGCGGGAGGCGATCCAGGCGCTCTCCTTCTGCAGCTTCACGTAGCTCTCCCAGCGCCGCTCGGGGAGCGTCCCGTCCTCGCGCGCCGCGAGGACGGCGCAGCCGGGCTCGGAGGTGTGGCTGCAGTCGTCGAAGCGGCAGTCGGCGGCGAGCTCCTCGATCTCGCTGAACGCGTGGGCGAGGCCCTCGCCGCCGTACAGGCCGACGCCGCGCAGGCCGGGGGTGTCGATCACCACGCCGCCGCCGGGCAGCGGGATCAGCTCGCGGGTGGTGGTGGTGTGCCGGCCCTTCTCGTCCACCGAGCGGACCTGCTGGACGACCATCACCTCGGACCCGGCCAGGGCGTTGGTGAGGGTGGACTTGCCGGCGCCGGACTGGCCGATCAGGGCGGTCGTGCCGGTGGTGCAGGCGCGCAGGACGTCGATGCCCTCACCGGTCTCGGCGCTGACGACCAGCACCGTGACCCCGGGGGCGATGCCCTCCACGTCGGCGCGGACGAACTCGGCGTCGTCCACCAGGTCGGCCTTGGTCAGCGCGACCAGCGGCTCGGCGCCGGACTCCCACGCCAGGGCGAGGAAGCGCTCGATCCGGCCCAGGTCGGGGTCGGCGGCGAGCGAGACCGCGATCAGGACGGTGTCGATGTTGGCGGCCAGCAGCTGACCCTCCGAGCGCTTGCCGGAGGTCTTGCGGACGATGGCGGTGCCGCGCGGCAGCAGGGCGCTGACCACGGGCATCGGCGAGGCGGACAGGTCGACGGCGGCCCAGTCGCCGGTGCACGGGTTCTTGAGCACGTCCGGATCGCCGACCGGACGGGAGTCGGCCCGGACGGTACGGACCTCGCCCGTCCCGGGGTCGGCCACGACGACGTCGCAGCGGCCGCGGTCGACGCGGGCGATCCTGGCAGGGGTGAGGCCCGCCTCGGCGAGGGGGGCGAAATCGGCGGCCCGGTCGTCATTCCAGCCGAAGCCGGACAGCGGGTGGGCAGCGGAAAGCGAAGACAACGTAGGGGTGACCCTTCGGGAGGGTGGCCCCGGCGGCGCGCCGGACGGCGGCGCGTGCGGGAAGGATCGGTCAGCCGGAGACCACGGGGGTGAGAACGGGGGTGAGAACGGGGGACTTCTGTGCGCGGGCAGCGCTCATCGCGGCGACAGACATCGGGCCACACCTCCACATCTCGAACAGCCTCGCGGGGCAGCCCCGACCGGGCGCCCTCTCGATCGTGCCCCACCGTAGCGGACCGGACTCCGCCCCCGTCAACCGGTTTTCCCGGGCTCCGACGGGGCCGTTCCTCAGGGCTCGCCCCAGGGGGGTCGGGGCGGGTAGGACGGGGGCGCCGGGGGCCGGCTGGGCCGGTCGGCGTCGGGCGGGGGCGGGGTGGGGCGGCGGTGCGGGTTGTGCGGCGTGATGCGGCCCCGCAGGTTGGCCGGCGGGAGGACCTCGGCCCACCGCTCCGGGTACTCCGACGGCGGCGCGTCCTCCTCGTCCTCCTCGTCGAGGTCCTCCTCGTGCCCTTCCCCGAGCCCCAGCTCCCGGGCCCGCCGGGCCCGTTCGACGGCCCGCCGGGCGGCGGCCTCGCGGACGAAGGTGGCGGCGGCCTCCTCCTCGGCGCGCTCGTGCTCGGCGCGGGCGTCGGCGGTCTCGACGCTGGGCCAGCGCCGGTCTATCGCCGCGTTCATCGCGGCGCCGATCAGGACGGCGAGCGCGATCACGCCGATCCAGAGCAGGACGGCGACGGGGGCGGCCAGCGATCCGTAGACCGAGGGCACCTCGACCGAGCTGACCAGGTAGAGGCGGAGCAGGACGCTGCAGACCACCAGGACGACCAGGGCCACCAGGGCGCCGGGGATGTCCTCGCGCCAGGGCGTGCGGGCGGGGACGGCGACGTGGTAGAGGGTGGTGAGGAAGATGATCAGCAGCAGGATGGCGGTGGGCCAGTACAGGGCGTTGACCAGTCCCGCGGAGTCGGGGAGGCTGTGCACGATCAGCCCGGGGCCGGCCACCAGCAGCGGCAGCACCAGGGAGCCGATCAGCAGGGCGCCGAGGTAGAGGCCGAGGGACATCAGCCGGGTCTTGACGATGCCGCGCTTGCCGTCGAGGCCGTACATCACGGTGATGGTGTCGATGAAGATGTACAGCGCCCGGGAGCCGGACCAGAGGGAGAGCAGGAAGCCGATCGAGATCAGGTCGGGGCGCGGGCTGTTGAAGACGGTGTTGAGCACCGGTTTGACGATCTGCTCGACCGAGTCGGGGGTGAGCAGCTTCCCGGATGCCGAGACGATGTCCTGTTCGAGCTTCTCGATGGTGCCGGCGCCGAGGATGTCGTCGAGGTAGCCGAGGGTGCCGGCGAGGCAGAGCAGCAGGGGCGGGATGGAGAGCAGGGTGAAGAAGGCCGCCTCCGCCGCGAGACCGGTGACCCGGTACTCGACGCAGGTGTTGACGGTGTCCTTGATCAGCTCCCACAGCGTGCGCCGCCAGGTGGCGCGCTTGGCCGCGCGCCGGCGCCCGCCCCGGCGGCGCGCGGGGCGCTCCGCGGACCGGCCGTGGCTCTCCTGTGAGGTCCTGCCTGCTGCTTGCACGCCCCTACGGTACTGGGCCGCACCCCTGCCGCCGCGCACGCGTACGCGCGCGGGGACCGCGACCGGCCGGCGGGCCCGTGCCGGGCGGGCGGCGGGCGGCACCTGGCATGGTGTGCGGGTTCCCGATTCCGTCTCGCCCTGCGAAACTCCCGGGTCCAGCATGCGGACGTCGGTGGACCGGGGGTCGTTCGCCGTGCGAATCTCTTGCCATGCCTAGCGCCGGAACCACCCTGGTTGGTCGACTCCACGTCGACCTCCTCCGCGTGTCCAGCGCCATCTGTCCGGTGACCTGAGCCCACCCCGCCGCCACCACCGCACCCGGCGCCACCACTCGCCCATCCCCGCCGAAGCGGATGCGCGGGCGCCCTCCGGCCAGGGTCACTGCTTTCCGAGATCTGCTGCAACCAGCAGGTCAGAGCAGTTCCGCGCCCGGGGAATGCCAGTACCCCGCACCATGCCAGCTGCTTAAGGACGACACCATGGCCCCTACTCCCGAAACGGTCGAGCCCCCGGTCGACAGCGCCCCCGCGCGCCGTCCCGCCGCCGCCCGCAAGGTGACCCGCCACCGCGGCGAGGGCCAGTGGGGCATGGGCCACTACACCCCGCTGAACGCCAACGAGCAGTTCAAGAAGGACGACGACGGTCTCAATGTGCGGACACGCATTGAGACGATCTACGCGCACCGCGGCTTCGACTCGATCGACCCGGCCGACCTGCGCGGCCGGATGCGCTGGTGGGGTCTGTACACCCAGCGCAAGGAGGGCATCGACGGCGGCAAGACCGCGATCCTGGACCCGCACGAGCTGGACGCCGAGTTCTTCATGCTGCGGGTCCGCATCGACGGCGGCCGGCTGACGGTGGCCCAGCTGCGGGCGATCTCCGAGGTCTCCGAGCAGTACGCCCGCGGCACCGCCGACCTGACCGACCGGCAGAACGTCCAGTACCACTGGATCCGGATCGAGGACGTCCCGGCGATCTGGCAGAAGCTGGAGGCCGTCGGCCTGTCCACCACCGAGGCGTGCGGCGACACCCCGCGCGTCATCCTGGGCTCGCCGGTGGCCGGCATCGCCGAGGACGAGATCATCGACGGCACCCCGGCCATCGAGGAGATCCATCGCCGCTTCATCGGCAACAAGGAGTTTTCCAACCTGCCGCGCAAGTTCAAGTCGGCGGTCTCCGGCTCGCCGCTGCTGGACGTGGCCCACGAGATCAACGACGTCGCCTTCGTCGGCGTGGAGCACCCCGAGCACGGCCCGGGCTTCGACCTCTGGGTCGGCGGCGGCCTGTCCACCAACCCCAAGCTGGGTGTCCGGCTGGGCGCCTGGGTGCCGCTGGACGAGGTCGCCGACGTCTACGGCGGTGTCATCGGCATCTTCCGCGACTACGGCTACCGCCGCCTGCGCAACCGGGCCCGGCTGAAGTTCCTGGTCGCCGACTGGGGCGCGGAGAAGTTCCGCCAGGTGCTGGAGGACGAGTACCTCAAGTACCGGCTGGTGGACGGCCCCGCGCCGAAGGAGCCGGGTGGCCGCTGGCGCGACCACGTCGGCGTCCACCGCCAGAAGGACGGCCGGTTCTACGTCGGCTTCGCGCCGCGGGTCGGCCGGGTCTCCGGCAAGACGCTCGGCCTGATCGCCGAACTCGCCGCCGAGCACGGCTCGGACCGGCTGCGCACCACCGCCGAGCAGAAGATGCTGATCCTCGACGTCGCCGAGGACCGGGTCGAGTCGCTGGTGGCCGGCCTGGAGGCGCTGGACCTGCGGGTCACCCCGTCGCCGTTCCGCCGCGGCACCATGGCCTGCACCGGCATCGAGTACTGCAAGCTCGCCATCGTCGAGACCAAGGAGCGCGGCCGCACCCTGATCGACGAACTGGAGCGCCGCCTGCCGGAGTTCGACGAGCCGCTGACCATCAACATCAACGGCTGCCCGAACGCCTGCGCCCGGATCCAGGTCGCGGACATCGGTCTCAAGGGCCAGCTGGTCACCGACGAGAACGGCGAGCAGGTCGAGGGCTACCAGGTGCACCTGGGCGGCGCGCTCGGCCTGGAGGCCGGGTTCGGCCGCAAGGTCCGCGGCCTCAAGGTCACCAGCGCCGGCCTGCCCGACTACGTCGAGCGCGTGCTGACCCGCTACCGGGCCGACCGCGCCGAGGGCGAGCGGTTCGCCCAGTGGGCGGCCCGGGCCAGTGAGGAGCAGCTGTCGTGAGTGAGCGTGCTGCGCCTTTCCACTGCCCGTACTGCGGGGACGAGGACCTGCGTCCCTCGGAGGCCGGACACGGCGCCTGGGAGTGCCACAGCTGCCGCCGCGCCTTCCAGCTGAAGTACCTGGGCCTGCTGTCACCGACCAACGGGGGTACGCCGGATGAGCACCGCCACTGACTACGAGGCGCTGGCCACGGCGGCCGGCCGGGACCTGGAGGAGGCGACCCCGCAGGAGATCCTGCAGTGGGCCGCCGACACCTTCGGCAAGCGCTTCTGCGTCACCTCCTCGATGGAGGACGCGGTGGTCGCCCACCTGGCCGCCTCGGTCCTCCCCGGCGTGGACGTGGTGTTCCTGGACACCGGCTACCACTTCGCGGAGACCATCGGCACCCGGGACGCGGTGGCGGCGACCATGAAGGTCAACGTCATCACGCTCACCCCGGCCCTGTCGGTGGCCGAGCAGGACGCCCGGTACGGTCCGCGGCTGCACGACCGGGACCCGGACCTGTGCTGCTCGCTGCGCAAGGTCGAGCCGCTGAACCGCGGCCTCGGCGGGTACGACGCCTGGGCCACGGGCCTGCGCCGCGACGAGTCGCCGTCCCGTGCGAACACCCCCGTGGTGGCCTGGGACCCGAAGCGCCGCAAGGTGAAGCTGGCCCCGATCGCCCGCTGGACCCAGGAGGACGTGGACGCGTACGTGGCCGCCAACGGCGTGCTGCTCAACCCGCTGCTGTGGGAGGGCTACACCTCGATCGGCTGCTCGCCGCTGTCCTGCACGGCCAAGCCCGGCGAGGGCGAGGCCGGCCGGGCGGGCCGCTGGGCCGGCTCCGGCAAGACCGAGTGCGGCATCCACCTCTGACCAGTCGTCTTTTCTCGCGTAAGGAACACACCGTGACAGTTCACACCCCGGCCGCCGACGGAGCCGCAGAGGCGGCCCCCGCGGCCGCCACCTGCGAGCGCGGCGCCACCGTGTGGCTGACCGGGCTGCCCAGCGCGGGCAAGACGACCCTCGCCTTCGCCCTGGCCGAGCGGCTGCGCGCCGAGGGCCACCGGGTGGAGGTCCTGGACGGCGACGAGATCCGGGAGTTCCTCTCCAAGGGCCTCGGGTTCTCCCGGGAGGACCGCCACACCAACGTGACCCGGATCGGCTTCGTCGCCGAGAAGCTGGCCGCCAACGGCGTCAAGGTGCTCGCCCCGGTGATCGCCCCCTACGCCGACTCCCGGGCCGCGGTCCGCGAGCGGCACTCCGCCCAGGGCACCGAGTTCCTGGAGATCCACGTCGCGACCCCGGTCGAGCTCTGCTCCGAGCGGGACGTGAAGGGCCTGTACGCCAAGCAGGCGGCCGGCGAGCTCTCCGGCCTGACCGGGGTGGACGACCCGTACGAGGCTCCGGCCGACCCGGAGCTCCGCATCCAGACGCAGGGCCGTTCGGTGGCCGAGTCCGCCGCCGAGCTGCACTCCTTCCTGACCGAGAGGGGCCTGGCATGACGACCGCCACGCACAGCCTCGTCGAGACCGGCGAGAACCCCTTCGCGCTGTCGCACCTGGACACCCTCGAGGCCGAGTCGGTGCACATCTTCCGCGAGGTGGCCGGCGAGTTCGAGCGTCCCGTGATCCTCTTCTCGGGCGGCAAGGACTCCATCGTCATGCTGCACCTGGCGCTCAAGGCGTTCCGCCCGGCGGCGGTCCCGTTCGCGCTGCTGCACGTGGACACCGGGCATAACTTCCCCGAGGTGATCGCCTACCGCGACCGGGTGGTGGCCGAGCACGGTCTGCGGCTGCACGTGGCCAGCGTGCAGGACTTCATCGACGACGGCCGGCTGCGCGAGCGCCCGGACGGCACCCGCAACCCGCTGCAGACCGTGCCGCTGCTGGACGCCATCGAGTCCAACCGCTTCGACGCGGTGTTCGGCGGCGGCCGCCGGGACGAGGAGAAGGCCCGCGCCAAGGAGCGCGTCTTCTCGCTGCGCGACGAGTTCGGCGCCTGGGACCCGCGCCGCCAGCGCCCCGAGCTGTGGTCGCTGTACAACGGCCGGCACGCGCCCGGCGAGCACGTCCGGGTCTTCCCGCTCTCCAACTGGACCGAGCTGGACGTCTGGCAGTACATCGAGCGCGAGGGCATCGAGCTCCCGGAGATCTACTACGCCCACGAGCGCGACGTGTTCCGGCGCAACGGGATGTGGCTGACCGCCGGCGACTGGGGCGGCCCCAAGGAGCACGAGACGGTGGAGCGGAGGCTGATCCGCTACCGCACGGTGGGCGACATGTCCTGCACCGGTGCCGTCGACTCCGACGCCGCCACGATCGCGGAGGTCATCACCGAGATCGCCGCCAGCCGCCTCACCGAGCGCGGTGCCACCCGGGCCGACGACAAGCTCTCCGAGGCCGCCATGGAAGACCGCAAGCGCGAGGGGTACTTCTAACCATGAGCACCACCCAGGAAGCCACCGCCACCTCGCTGCTGCGCTTCGCCACCGCGGGCAGTGTCGACGACGGCAAGTCGACCCTGGTCGGCCGGCTGCTGCACGACTCCAAGTCGGTGCTGGCGGACCAGCTGGAGGCGGTCGAGCACGCCTCCCGCAACCGCGGGCAGGAGGCGCCCGACCTGGCGCTGCTGACCGACGGCCTGCGTGCCGAGCGCGAGCAGGGCATCACCATCGACGTGGCGTACCGCTACTTCGCCACCGCCCGGCGCCGGTTCATCCTCGCCGACACCCCGGGGCACGTGCAGTACACCCGGAACATGGTGACCGGCGCCTCCACCGCCGAGCTCGCCGTGGTCCTGGTGGACGCCCGCAACGGCGTGGTCGAGCAGACCCGCCGGCACGCCGCGGTGGCCGCGCTGCTGCGCGTGCCGCACGTGGTGCTGGCGGTCAACAAGATGGACCTGGTCGACTACGCGGAGCCGGTGTTCGCCTCCATCGCCGCCGAGTTCACCTCCTACGCCGCCTCGCTGGGCGTCAAGGACGTGGTCGCGGTCCCGATCTCGGCGCTGGCCGGGGACAACGTGGTCGAGCCGTCCGCGCACATGGACTGGTACGGCGGCCCGACCCTGCTGGAGCACCTGGAGACCGTGCCGGTCGGCAGCGACCCGAGCGAGGAGCCGGCCCGCTTCCCGGTCCAGTACGTGATCCGGCCGCAGACCGAGGAGCACCACGACTACCGGGGCTACGCCGGGCAGTTGGCCTCCGGCGTGCTGCGGGTCGGGGACACCGTCACGGTGCTGCCCTCCGGCCACACCACCACCGTCGCGGGCATCGACGCGCTCGGCGAGGAGACGGACATCGCCTGGGCCCCCCAGTCGGTGACCGTCCGGCTCGCCGACGACATCGACGTCTCCCGCGGCGACCTGATCGCGGCCGGCCCGGCCCCGGCGCCCACCAAGGACGTCGAGGCCACCGTCTGCCACCTCAACGAGCGTCCGCTGCTGCCCGGCGCCAAGGTGCTGCTCAAGCACACCACCCGGACCGTGCGGGCCCTGGTGAAGGAGATCTCGTACAAGATCGACATCACCTCCGCGGCCGGCGACCAGGGCCTCGAACAGCGCTCCGGCGCCCAGGGGTTGCAGGTCAACGACATCGGCCACGTGGTGCTGCGCACCGCCGAGCCGCTGGCGCTGGACGCCTACACCGACAACCGTCACACCGGCTCGTTCCTGCTGATCGACCCGGCCGACGGCACCACCCTCACCGCCGGCATGGCGGGCGAGGCCTTCGAGACCGTACGTATCGGCGACGCACCCGACGAGGAGGACTGGGTCTGATGCCCAGCGAGGCGTTCTCGGGCATGGACAAGGAAGGCGGCCGCATCGGCAGCGGCGTCCTCGGCAGCGGCCAGGGCGGCCTGACGCGATGTGGAGGGGGACAGGGCTGAGCCCCTGTCACCGGGCCGGCCTTCCCCCAGCAGCGCCGGCCCGGCCTGCCCCGGCATGCGACATGCCGCAGCACCGCTCCCGTACTTCCCTCTCCCATGGACAGGACGACTCTCATGGCACCGAACACCTCCGTCCCGCATACCCCGAACCGCCCCGGCGCCGGCCGGATCAGACGCTCCGCCGCCGCGGCCCTCGCCGCGCTGACCGCCGCCGCCCTGCTCAGCGCCTGCGGCTACGGCGCGGCCAAGAGCGAGGACAAGTCCTCCGCCGCCCCGGCGGCCTCCGGCGGGTCGAGCGCCAAGCTCTCCGCCGACACGGTGAAGATCGGCTACTTCGGCAACCTCACCCACGCCACCGCCCTGGTCGGCCTGAAGGAGGGCCTGTTCCAGAAGGAGCTGGGCGCCACCCAGATCAAGACCCAGATCTTCAACGCCGGCCCGGCCGAGATCGAGGCGCTCAACGCCGGCTCGATCGACATCGGCTGGATCGGCCCCTCCCCGGCGATCAACGGCTTCACCAAGTCCAACGGCAGCTCGCTGCGGATCATCGGCGGCTCCGCCTCCGGCGGCGTCAAGCTCGTGGTGAACCCGGAGAAGATCAAGAGCCTGGACGAGCTCAAGGGCAAGAAGATCGCCACTCCGCAGATCGGCAACACCCAGGACGTGGCGCTGCTCAACTACCTGGCGGAGAAGGGCTACAAGGTCGACGCCCAGTCCGGCGGCGGCGACGTCTCGGTGGTCCGCACCGACAACAAGGTGACCCCGGACGCGTACAAGTCCGGCTCGATCGACGGCGCCTGGGTACCCGAGCCGACCGCCTCCAAGCTCGTCACGCTCGGCGCCAAGGAGTTGCTGAACGAGAAGGACATCTGGCCGGACAAGAAGTTCGTCATCACCAACATCATCGTCTCGCAGAAGTTCCTCACGGAGCACCCGGACGTGGTGGAGGCCGTGCTGCGCGGCTCGGTGAACGCCAACGCCTGGATCAAGGCCAACCCGGACAAGGCCAAGGCCTCCGCCAACGCCGCCATCAAGGAGGCCGCCGGCAACGCGCTGGAGGACGCGGTCCTCGACCCGGCGTGGAAGGACATCGAGTTCCTCGACGACCCGCTGGCCTCCACCCTTCAGGCCCAGGCCGACCACGCGGTGACCGCCGGTCTGCTCAAGAAGCCCAACCTGGCCGGGATCTACGACCTGACCCTGCTCAACAAGGTGCTGAAGGCGCAGGACAAGCCGGCCGTCGCCGACGCCGGCCTCGGCGTCAAGTGAGCCGGCCGGCCGGCACCCCGTAGCTCCGCGGTCCGCGCCCCCGCCCCGCCCCCGTCGATGCCCAACCACGGGACGGGGCGGGGCCGGACCCCGGCTCCCCGCCACTCCCCCTCCGCCCGGCCACGGGCGGGAGAGGCCCCCGACCACACCACGCAGGAGGTGCCAGGATGACCCCGGTACTGACCACCTCGGACGACACCACCGGCGTCGCGGTGACGGACCGCCCGCACGCCGTCCGCCTCTCGCACGTGCACAAGACCTTCGGACGCCCCGGCACGGCCGCCCCCGTCCTCGACGACATCTCGCTGGACGTCGCCCCCGGCGAGTTCGTCACCCTGCTCGGCGCCTCCGGCTGCGGCAAGTCCACCCTGCTCAACCTGGTCGC
Organism: Kitasatospora sp. HUAS MG31; assembly: GCF_040571325.1. Classification (GTDB taxonomy): domain Bacteria; phylum Actinomycetota; class Actinomycetes; order Streptomycetales; family Streptomycetaceae; genus Kitasatospora; species Kitasatospora camelliae. The sequence continues at coordinate 1,966,307 of NZ_CP159872.1, forward strand.
CGGCCTGGACAGCCCGACCGCCGGCAGCATCGAGGTGCCCGGCGGCCGGCCCGCGCTGATGTTCCAGGACCACGCGCTCTTCCCCTGGCTCACCGCCGGCCGCAACGTCGAACTCGCCCTCCGGCTGGCCGGCGTGCCCAAGGCCGAGCGCCAGGCCGAGGCCGAGCGGCTGCTCGACCTGGTCCGGCTGGGCGGCGCCTACAAGAAGCGGGTGCACGAGCTCTCCGGCGGCATGCGCCAGCGCGTCGCCCTGGCCCGCTCGCTCGCCCAGGGCTCCGACGTGCTGCTGATGGACGAGCCGTTCGCCGCGCTGGACGCCATCACCCGCGACGTGCTGCACGACGAGATCACCCGGATCTGGGCCGAGCGCAGGCTCACCGTCCTGTTCGTCACCCACAACGTCCGCGAGGCCGTCCGCCTCGCCCAGCGCGTGATCCTGCTCTCCTCCCGCCCCGGCCGGATCGCCCGCGAGTGGCGGATCGACCTGCCGCAGCCGCGCCGCATCGAGTCCGCCGGGGTGGCGGATCTGTCCATCGAGATCACCGAAGAACTGCGTGGGGAGATCCGCCGCCATGTCCAGCACTGACACCGCCGCTCCGGTCAAGGACATCGCGGACGACACCGCCAGTGTCGAGGCCGGTCTCGACGCCCTGGACTCCGTCGTCCTCCAGCACACTCCGCTCGCCGTGACCCTGCGCCGCAAGGCGCTGCCGCCGGTGATCGCGATCGCCCTGGTGCTGGCCGTCTGGCAGGCCGCGTTCAGCCTCCAGCTCACCGACGCGTACAAGCTGCCCAGCCCCGGCATGGTCTGGCACGCGCTCACCGACCTCTGGTACCAGGGCACGCTGTTCAGCGTGATCTGGACCAGCCTGTGGCGCGGCCTGTCCGGCTTCGCCGCCGCCGTGGTCATCGGCACCCCGATCGGCCTGCTGGTCGCCCGGGTCCGGCCGGTCCGGGCCGCCATCGGCCCGATCCTCTCCGGCCTGCAGTCGCTGCCCTCGGTGGCCTGGGTCCCGGCCGCGGTCATCTGGCTCGGCGTCAACAACTCCTCGATGTACGCGGTGATCCTGCTCGGCGCAGTCCCGTCCATCGCCAACGGCCTGGTGGCCGGCGTCGACCAGGTGCCGCCGTTGTTCCTGCGCGCCGGCCGCACCATGGGCGCCACCGGCCTGGCCGGCGCCCGGCACGTCCTGCTGCCCGCCGCGCTCCCCGGCTACCTGGCCGGCCTCAAGCAGGGCTGGGCCTTCTCCTGGCGCTCGCTGATGGCCGCCGAGCTGATCGCCGCCTCCCCCGACCTCGGCGTCGGCCTCGGCCGGTACCTGGAGAACCAGCGGGAGTTCGCCGACATGTCCGGGGTGCTGCTCGGCATCATCCTCATCCTGATCGTCGGCGTCGCCATCGACCTGCTGTTCTTCTCCCCGCTCGAACGCCGCGTCCTGCGCAACCGCGGCCTGCTCGTCACCACCCGGTAAGGGGTTCACGATGGACGCGACCCGTCAGGGGCGCCTGGGGGCCCCTCCCAGCCGCCGGGCCGGGGGAGGACTGCGCGCTGCGGAAGACCTCGGGCCGCACGTTCCCGCCCCGCACCGCACTCCGCGTCCCTGGGCTTCGCCCGCCCCCACCCTGCTGCTGATCGCCCACGGCAGCCGCGACCCCCGCCACGCCGCAACCGTGGACGCCCTGGTCTCCCGGCTGCGCGCGCTCCGCCCCGGCCTCGACGTGGCGACCGCCTACCTGGACCACTGCGCCCCCCGCATCCCCCAGGTGGTCGGCCGCCTCGCCGAGACCCGCACCGAGGCCGTCGCCGTCCCGCTGCTGCTCGGCCGGGCCTTCCACGCCAAGCACGACATCCCCGCCGCCCTGCGTGCGGCCGGCTCCGCCGTCCCGGTCGCCGGGGTGCTCGGCCCCTCGCCGCTGCTGCTGGACGCCCTCGACCGCCGGCTCGCCGAGGCCGGCCTGGAAGTGGCCTCCACCGCGGCACGGGCCCGCACCGGCGTGGTCCTGGCCGCGGCCGGGTCCTCCGACCCGGCGGCCAACGCCGCCACCCGCGCCCTGGCCGCCGCGTGGCGCCGCAGCCGCGGCTGGGCCGCCGTCGAGGTGGCCCACGCCTCCGCCGCCCCGCCGCACGTCCCGGACGCCGTCGCCGCCCTCCGCGCCCACCCCGCCGTCGACCGGGTCGCCGTCGCCCCCTACCTGCTGGCCCCCGGCCTGCTCCCCGACCGCATCACCGAGGCCGCCTCCACCGCCGGCGCCGACCTGATCGCCGACGTCCTCGGCCCCGCCCCCGAGATCGCCCGCCTCCTCCTCGCCCGCTACGACCGGACCCGCACCTCGACCGCCTCCGCCGGCCCGGCCGTCCTGACCGCCTGACCCGTCCGGCCTGCGCCGCAACGGCCCGTCACCCGTCGCCGCGCTCCGGTCCCTCCGCCGCCGCGTCCGCCACGAGGCCGTACCGCCGGGCCATCGCCGTCAGGGCCGCGGTGAAGTCCCGCACCAGGTCGGGCGGGCCCAGGAGTTCGGCCTCCGGGCCGAGGCCGAGCAGGTCGCCGACCGCCACGGCGGGCGACTCGACGGCGAGCCGGACCTCCACCCAGCCCTCGGCGTCCGGCTCCCCCGCGGTCTCCACCGCCCGCACCCCCAGCGCCCCGAACTTCATCGGCAGCAGCCGTACCGCCCGCGGCGAGACCCGCAGCACCGCGGTCCGCTGGTGCCGCATCTCCTCCAGCCGCCGCGCGGACTCCTCCCAGTGCGCCGCCAGCCGGAAGCCCCCGGGCCGCTCGAAGCCGGCCGCCAGCCGCTCCACCGCGAGGAACCGCGAGATCCGGTACGTCCGCACCCGGCGCCCGTCCCGCCCGTCCCGCCCGTCCCGCCCGCCCGGTCCGCCCGGTCCGTCCGGGCCGCCCTCCGGCTCCCCCGACGGCTCTGCCGCCGCCACCAGGTACCAGATGCCGCCCTTGAGCACGATGCCCAGCGGCAGCAGCTCCCGGCGCACCTCCTCGCCGTTCCACCGCCGGTACCCGGCGCGCAGCCGCCGCTGCTCCCACACCGCCTCGGCCACCGCGGCCAGGTGCGGGACCGGGTCCGCCTCACGGAACCAGGCGGGGGCGTCCAGATGGAACCGTTCCTGGATCCGCCGGGCCCGGGCGACGTGCTCGGCGGGCAGCGCGGCGCCCAACTTCAGCTGGGCCAGGGCCAGATCGGGTCCGAGCCCGAGCTCCGCGGCCTGTCCGGGCAGCCCGGCGAGGAACAGCGAGCCGGCCTCGGCGTCGGTGAGGCCGGTGAGCCGGGTGCGGTAGCCGTCCACCAGCCGGTAGCCGCCGTCCGGGCCGCGGTCCGCCAGCACGGGCACCCCGGAGGCGCCCAGCGCCTCGATGTCGCGGTACACCGTCCGCACCGACACCTCCAGCTCCGCGGCCAGTTCGGGCGCGGTCATCCGGCCGCGGTTCTGGAGCAGCAGGAGCAGGGCGAGGAGCCGGTCGGCGCGCATGGGACCGATTCTGCCGCCGGTACCTGACAGAAGGTGTCAGGTACCGCGTCGAAGCTGGTCACCGACCCCGGGGGCCGACCGCGTCCCCGCCGAGGAGAGGACCGCCATGCCCGTCCGCACCACCACCGGGACGTTCCGCTACGCCGACTGGAAGGAGGAGTCCGTCAGCCCCGAGGAAACGCTGCCGCGGCTCTCCCGCGCCTCGGTGGTCAACAGCTTCTCGGGCGGCATCACCGCCCCCGGGACGGCCTGCGTGTACGCCACCACCTACGTCACCGCGAAGACCGGCGGCTTCGTCGGCCTGGAACTGCTCACCGGCACGGTGGACGGCCGCTCCGGCAGCTTCGTCCTGGAGCAGCGCGGACACTTCGGCGAGGACGGGGTCGTGCACTGCACCTTCGAGGTGCTCGCCGGTTCCGCCACCGGTGACCTCGCGGGCCTGACCGGCTCGGGCGGCTTCACCGCCGTCCCCGGCGAGCCCGAGGTGCCCTACACCCTCGCGTACGAGCTGGACTGACCGGCGGCCGCCCGGCCGGTCACCCCGCGAGGTCCGCGGCCGCCCGGCGCAGGCGGTCGCGGGCCCACGGGTCCGGGCAGTCGGCGGCGGCGGAGCGGCACGCGGCCTCGAAGCGGGTGCGCAGCTCGGCCAGCGAGGCGCGCTCGGCGACGCTGGTCCGGGTCGGCGTCCCGTCCGCGGCGTGGCGCAGCGGCGGTTCCGCCCAGCGCCACACCCCGGCCGCGCACCCGCGCTCGTACGGGGTGCCCAGCTCCACCGTCCGCAGCAGGCTCTCCAGTACCCGCCGCCGTCCGGCCGCGGCCACCAGCGACTGCGCCAGCCAGCGCGGCGAACTGGGGTCGTCGTCGGCGGTCAGCGCCGCCAGCACCAGGTCGTAGTGCTCCGACACCCTTGCCCGGTCCACCCGTTCACCGCCGAGCGCCCGGTACGCCGCCTGCCGCTTGTGCCCGACCCGGTGGTACAGCGGGTACAACGGCTCCCGCTCCGCGAACCGCGCCACCCGCGGATCCTCCACCAGCTCGACCTCGGCCCCCAGCGCTCCCAACAACCCGTCCAGCCGCGCCTCCTGCCACTCCAGCCGCGCCGCCCGCTCCATCCCGCCGCCCTCCACTCGCCTCACCCGTCCGGCCGACCACTCAGGGGCGCGGCCTACCCGCCCGCCGGGCCCGCCTCCGCCGGGACGGTCATGCTCATCAGCCCCCGCAACCCGTCCCGCACCACCGCCACCTCGACCTCCCCGAACAGCGCCTGCTGGGCGATGAACCCCTGCGCCGTGGCGATCAGCGTCCGCGCGATGTGGTCGGCGGCCGGCCCCTCCGGCATCAGGCCGGCCGCCCGGTAGGACTCGACCAGGTCGGCCCAGATCCGCCGCAGCGCCGCGAATCCGCCCTCCAACGCCCCTGCCAGCGCGGCGTTCCGCAGGGTCTCCGTCCACACCTGGATGATCAGCCGCGCCGAGGCGCTCCGGTCCCCGTCCAGCGGCACCCGGTCCAGCACCTGCAGCAGCACCTCGGCGAGCAGCACGTCCGGGGTGGGCGGCGGCACGGCCGCGGCGGCCTCCGCGAACGCGGACCGGACGGCGCCGAAGCACTCCTCGGCGATGGCGGCGATGAGTTCGTCCTTGCCGGCGAAGTACCGGTACACCGCGCCGGCGGAGAGCCCGCACTCGCCGAGCACGTCCTGCATGGAGGTGGCGTGGAAGCCGTTGCGGGCGAAGCATCGGGCGGCGCCGTCGAGGATCTGGCGGCGGCGGGCGTCGAGGTGTTCCTGGGATACGCGGGCCATGTCACCCAACCTAAAACGAACGTTCATTCTTGACAAGCGCCGCCACCCGCAGGACAGTGGCCCGAAAAGAAAAACGAACGATCCTTCTCTTTACCGGAGGGCGCCATGTCCCCCAGCCACTCCCCCACCCGCCGCATCCTCGCCGTCTGCCTGGCCGCACCGGTCCTGGTGGCGCTGGCCCTGTGGGCGTTCGCCTGGCCGGCCGCCCGGCTGGCGCCGCGCGACCTGCCGCTCGGAGTGGCCGGCCCGGCTGCCGCGACCGCGCCGCTGGAGCAGCGGCTGGCCGACCACCACGGCGCGTTCGAGCTGCACCACTACGCGGACGCGGACGAGGCCCGCACGGCGATCGAGCACCGCGAGGTGTACGGCGCCCTGGTGGTGACCCCGGCCGGGCCCGAGCTGCTGACCGCCTCGGCGGCCGGTCCGGCGGCCGCCCAGCTGCTCCAGACCGCCGCCGCGGCCCAGTCCCCGGGCGGCACCCCGGTCCCGGTGACCGACGTGGTGCCGGCGCCGTCCGCCGACCCGCGCGGCGCGGTGCTGGGCGCCGGCCTGCTGCCGCTGGTGCTGGCGGGCGTCGCGGCGGGAGCACTGGTGACGGTCCTGGGGCTGCGCGGCGGCCGGGCGGTCGCGGCCCTCGCCGGCGCGGCGGTGCTCGCCGGGCTGGTGGCGGTCGCGGTGGCGCACGGCTGGCTGGGTGCGCTGACCGGCGGCTGGGGGGCGGAGGCGGGGGTGCTGGCGCTGACCGTGCTGGCCGTCGGCGCGACGGTCGCCGGTACCGCGGCGCTGGTGGGTCCGGCGGGTATCGGCCTGGGAGCGCTCGTGATGGTGCTGCTCGGCAACCCGTTCTCGGGCGTCGTCTCCGCTCCGGAGCTGCTTCCGGCGCCGGTCGGCGCGATCGGGCAGCAACTGCCCCCGGGTGCGGGCGGGACGCTGCTGCGCTCGGTGTCGTACTTCGACGGCGCCGGGGCCGGACGCCCGCTGCTCACCCTCACCCTCTGGGCGCTGCTCGGCCTGGCCGCCCTGGTCCTCGCCGGCACCCGCCGCCCCCGACCGGCCGCCACCACCGCACCGACCACCCCGGCGGAGCCGGCCCTCACCTGAACCCGCCCCCCACGCCCGCAGGCCCGCACCGCCCCACCGGGGACGACGCGGGCCTGCGGCACACCCGGCCCGGCGGCTCAGCGCACCCCCACCGACACGGGAACCTCCGCAGCCGGGACCGCCGTCTCCCGCAGCGCCGCGGCGCCCGACTGCCGCCGCTCCAGCCCGGCCGAGACCAGGGCCAGCAGCAGCGCGGAGGCCGCCAGCGCCGCACCGACCCAGTTGGGGGCGGTGGCGCCGAAACCGGCGGTCAGGACGAGCCCGCCGAGCCAGGCGGCCAGGGCGTTGCCCAGGTTGAAGGCGCCGATGTTGACGGCGGAGGCCAGGGTGGGCGCGTCCGCGGTCTGGTCGAGCACCCGCTTCTGCAGCGGCGGCACGGTGGCGAAGCCGAGCGCGCCGATCAGGGGGATGGTGATCGCGGCCAGCACCTTGTCGTGGGCGGTGAAGGAGAACACGGCGAGGACCACGGCCAGCGCGCCGAGCGAGGCGAAGAGCATCGGCATCAGCCGCCGGTCCGCGTACCGCCCGCCGACCAGGTTGCCGACCACCATGCCGAGGCCGAAGAGGACCAGCAGCCAGGTGACCGAGCCCTCCGCGTAGCCGGCCGCCCCGGTCATCATCGGGGCGATGTAGGTGATCGCGGCGAAGACGCCGCCGAAGCCCAGCACGGTCATCAGCATGGCCAGCACCACCTGGACGTTGCGGAAGGCGGCCAGCTCGCGCCGGATCCGGCCGGCGCCCCCGGTCGACCCGGCCCCGTCGGCCCCGTCGGTTCCGTCGACCAGGTCGGTGCGGTCGGCGGGGATGAGCGCGGCGACGCCGGCCAGGCCCAGCACGCCGAGGCCCGCGACCAGGAGGAAGGTGATCCGCCAGCCGACCTGCTGGCCGATCATCGTGCCCAGCGGGACGCCGACCACGTTGGCCACGGTCAGGCCGGTGAACATCATGGCGATCGCGCCGGCCTTCTTCTGCGGGGCGACCAGGCCGGCGGCGACGATCGAGCCGATCCCGAAGAACGCGCCGTGGGCCAGCGAGGCGATCACCCGGCCGGCCAGCGCCACGCCGAAGACGGGGGCGGCGGCGGTGACCAGGTTGCCCGCGATGAACAGGCCCATCAGCAGCATCAGCATCCGCTTGCGGGAGATCCGGGTGCCGAGGACGGCGAGCAGCGGGGCGCCGACCACCACGCCGAGGGCGTAGCCGGTGGTGAGCAGGCCGGCGGTGGGGACGGTGACGCCGTAGTCCTGGGCCATCAGGGGCAGCAGCCCCATGATCACGAACTCGGTGGTTCCGATGCCGAAGGCGCCGATGGCGAGCGCCAGTAGTGCGAGTGGCATGGGGAAGCCTTCCATTGCATGCGGTCGTTACAGGCTTCGACAATAATTGCAGACGCAGGTACTTGCAAACGCTGTCTATTGCGGTGTTGCCCTAAGCTGGGAGGACAACGGTGAAAGGAGTCGGTGGTCCCATGGAGCGAACCGAGGTGCGGCGGAAGGCCACGAACCGCCCCGAGCCGGCGCTCGCCCACGGCTGGTGTGCCCTGTCCGCCCTGCACGGCCGGATCGAGGCCCACATCGAGCGCGCCCTGCAGGCCGAACACGACCTGAGCGAGCGGGAGTTCTCGGTCCTGGACGTGCTCAGCGCCCAGCACGACGGCGAGGGCGGGCACGTCCGGATGCACGAGCTGGCCGACGCCGTGGTCCTCAGCCAGAGCGCCACCACCCGCCTGGTCAACCGGCTGGAGGACCGCGGCCTGCTCACCCGGTACCTCTGCGCCACCGACCGCCGCGGGATCTACACCGACGTCACCGAGGCCGGGCTCGACCTGCTGGAGAAGGCCCGCCCGACCAACGACCACGCCCTGCGCGAGGCCCTGGAGTCCGCCGAGCGACGCACCGAGCTCGCCCCGCTGGTCGCGGCCGTCCGGGCCCTGGAGACGCTCGACCCGCCAGCCCCGGCCTCCTGACGCCTGACGCCTGACACCTGACGCCAGCCGCGACCCGGACGAAAGCCCGAGGGCCGATCCCCGTCCGTCCATCCGGACGGGGAGCGGCCCTCGGGCTCCGTCACCCCGCGCTCAGATCCGGCGCAGGGTGAACGTGTCCACGGGCGTGCCCGCGAACAGCAGGTCCAGGCGGCCGGAGAGCTGGTACACCGACCCGCCGGGGCCGTCGGTGAGCACCGTCGGCGCGATGTCCACGGCCGGGCGGACGGCGGTCAGCCGCGCGGTCCGCCAGCCGTCCGCCGACCGCAGTTCCACCCGGGCGTCCGCGCCCGCGCCGCCCAGCCGGTTGGTGAGGCCCAGCAGCGCGCCGCCGCCCGGACGCCACTGCAGCCCGTCCAGTCCGACCAGCCGGCCCTCGCCCGCACCCGCCACCGGGATCCGCGCGAACCGCGACGGCGCCGCCAGCGGCACCCGCCACAGCGTGCCGTCGTCGTACTTGGCGACCACCAGCACCCCGCCCTCGCGGACGATGCCGTTGAGCCCGAACGCGCCCTCCGGGGCCGCCAGTCGGGCGTCGCGCACCAGGACCGAGCCCGAACCGTCCGGGCCGACCCGGTAGATCACCGGCGCGAACGAGTCGGTGACGTACGCGGTGCCGTCCGGGCCGAACGCCAGGTCGTTGGCCAGGTGGCGGCCGCCGTCGCCGGCCACCGCCGCCAGGTCGGTGTAGAACAGCCGCCGCCCGGTCTCCAGGTCGTACGCGCCCACGCCGGCCACCCGCTGCGGCCCGGACGGCCGGGTGCGCAGGCCCGCGCCGGTGTCGCCGTTGGCCACCAGCACCCGGTGCCGCACCGGGTCCACGTGCAGGCCGATCACCGAGACCAGCACCTGGGGGTCGTCCACCAGCGTCCGGGTCGAACCGTCCGGACGGACGACCGAGACCGTGCCGTGGCGCATCGAGCCCACCAGGAACCGCTGGTGCACCGCGTCCCAGGTGGCCCCCTCGGGGTGGACCGTGTCCCCGCGCCCGGCCACCACCGCCGGGTACCGGTGCGACGACCCCACCGCCCCGGCCGGCGCCGCCCCGGCCGCCAGCAACACCCCCACGGCCACCGCGAGCAGCCCGGCACGGACGGAGTGATTCCTCATCTGACTTCCCATCGATCGCTGAAGCGGAACCCCTCCACCCTCGCCGCGCGCGCCCGGCCCCGGCAGTGCCCACGGATGCTGGCACCCCGACTACCAGGCTGACGGTCCGTTCCCGGGCGGCTCGATAATGACCGTGGCAGGACGTGCGTCCACCGGGGAGGGAACGGCCCATGAGCGTCGAGACGGAACGGCGGCGGCACGCGCTGTCGGAGTTCCTGCGGGCCCGGCGGGCGGGGCTGCGGCCGGAGGACGTCGGGATGCCGCCCGGGGTGCGGCGGCGCACGCCGGGGCTGCGGCGGGAGGAGCTGGCGCTGCTGGCCGGGGTCGGGGTGACCTGGTACACCTGGCTCGAACAGGGCCGGGAGATCAACCCCTCGCCCGAGGTGCTGGGAAGTCTGGCCCGGACCCTGCGACTCGACCACGCCGAGACCGACTACCTCTTCCGGCTGGCCGGCTGCCCGCCGCGCCCGGTGGACCCGGAGCCGTCGGCCGCGGTCCCGGCACCGCTGCTACGGGTCGTGCAGGCGCAGTCGCCCTCCCCCGCCTTCCTGATCGACGCCGACTGGGACGTCCGGGCGTGGAACCCGTCCGCCGAGGCGCTGTTCGAGTTCTCCCGCTGGTCGCCGCGCGAACGCAACCTCGGCTGGGTGGTGTTCGCCAACGAGACCAACCGCCACCGCACCGTGGACTGGGAACGGCACGCCCGCCGCACCCTCGCCGAACTCCGCGCCGCGTACGGCGAACGCGGCGGCGACGGCGCCCCCGCGGCCGAACGGCTGGCCCGCCTGATCGCCCGCCTGCGGGCCTCCTTCCCGGAGGCGGCGCGGTGGCTGGACGAGCACCAGGTGCGGGAGAAGACGGGGGCGTCGAAGGAACTGCGGCACGAGACGGTGGGGCTGCTGAGGATCGATCAGGTGGTCCTCCGAGCCCCGGACGGCTTCCAACTGGTCCTCTTCGCCCCCCAGGACGCCACCACCGAGTCCCGCCTCCGCCAACTCGCCCCCGAGCCGGTCCCCGCCCCATGAGGTCCGCGCATACCCAAGCCCCGTCACGCAAGGCCCACCCAGGGGCGCGGGGAACGGCGCGGGGCGGGAGTGACGGCGCCGCACCTTCCGATTCGCGCCGTTCCCCGCGCCCCTCGGTGGTGAGCCGAGTGCGGGAAACCTAGGACCGGAAGGCCGCCGCCAGGGGGTCGGCCTTGGTGGCGAAGTCGGTGACCACGCCGGTCCAGGAGCCGTCGTGGAAGAAGAGGTCGACGCGGCCGCGCTGGGTGACGCCCTTGGCGTTGCGCCGGGCGTCGGTGACGGCCGCCCGCGGCTCCTGCCAGTGCACGGCGTCCTCGCGTCCCAGGACGTTCCACACCGGCGAGAGGTCCACCACGGCGAGGACCCGCCGGTCGGTGACGGCGAGCACGCCGCGGCCGAGCGCGCCGCGGTCGTGCATCCGGACCACGAACCGCCCGGCCGCGCTCCCCCAGTCGCCGCCCATGCCGCGGCCGTGCCACAGCGAGTCCGGGACGGCGTCCTCCATCGCCTCCTGCGCGGCGCCGGCGGCCGTCGACAGCGGGTTGAGGGCCGCCTGCACCTTGGCCAGGGCGGCGAACGGCTTGGCGATCCGCCGTTCCAGGGCGTTCTGCGGACGCGGCGTCAGCAGCCGCTCCGGCGGCCGCGGGATGCCCGGTGCGAGCTCGAACGCGGCCGCGCCGACCAGACGTTCACCGGCCTGCAGGAACGGGGTCACCCGGTCCTGGTCGCTGGTGTCCGGCATCGCTGTGCACTCTCCCCTTCGTGTGGATGCCCACCGCTCCGGTCCCCTCCCCGGGACCGGAGCCGCCGAGCGACTCGCGCGTCAGCCCGACCCGCAGGTCAGTCGGCCGAGCGGCGCTGGCGCCCGGTGCCGTAGTTGGAGCCGCTGCGCGAGCCGGAGCCCGGCTTGGAGCGGCCCGAGGAACGCCCGATGAACCCCGCCGCCGTACGGCCGTCGCCGCCCGCGGCGCCGCCCATCCGCTGCTTGGGGCGCGGCCGGCGCGGGTTGCCGTTGGCGTCCACGTCCTTGGGCAGCCCGGACTGCTTCGACCGCGGCCGGCGCCGGGCCTGCCCCGCGTCGCCGTCCCGACCGGACGCACCACCGGAAGCGCCGCCGGACGCACGCCCCCCGGTCCGCTGCCCGGGCACCGCCGCGCCCTGCGAGACGGCCGCCGCAGCCACCGCGCCGGCCTCACCCGGCACCGGCAGCGCCACCGGCACGCCGGTGGGCGTCCGGGCGCCGGTGATCCGCTTGAGGTCGGCGTCGTCCGGGCGGGCCTTGGTGATCGTCGGGCGGATCCCGGCGACCGACATCAGCCGGTTGACCTCGCGGCGCTGCTCGGGCAGCACCAGGGTGACCACGGTGCCGGACTCGCCGGCCCGGGCGGTCCGGCCGCCGCGGTGCAGGTAGTCCTTGTGGTCGATCGGCGGATCGACGTTGACGACCAGGTCGAGGCCGTCGATGTGGATGCCGCGGGCGGCGACGTTGGTGGCGATCAGCGCGGTGACCTGGCCGTCGCGGAACTGGTCGAGCACCCGGTTGCGCTGCGGCTGGGACTTGCCGCCGTGCAGGGCGGCGGCCACCACGCCGTTGGCGCGCAACTGCTTGGCCAGCCGGTCGGCGCCGTGCTTGGTGTGGACGAACATGATCACCCGGCCCTCGCGGGCGGCGATCCGCGCGGTCGCCTCGGCCTTGTCGGCCGGGTCGAGCTGGATCAGGTGGTGGTCCATGGTGGTGACCGCGCCCGCCGAGGGGTCGACGGAGTGGGTCACCGGGTCGTCCAGGAAGCGGGTGACCAGGCGGTCGACGTTGCGGTCCAGGGTGGCGGAGAACAGCATCCGCTGCCCGCCCTCCTCGACCTGCTCCAGCAGCTTGGTGACCTGCGGCAGGAAGCCCATGTCGGCCATCTGGTCGGCCTCGTCGAGGACGGTGATCGCGACCTCGTCCAGGTGGACGTCGCCGCGGCCGATCAGGTCGTCGAGCCGGCCCGGGGTGGCGACCAGGACCTCGGTCCCGCGTCGCACCTGGTTGGACTGCCGGGTGATCGACATGCCGCCGACCACGGTGGTGATCCGCAGGTTCAGCGCGATCGCGTACGGGGAGAGCGCCTCGGTCACCTGCTGGGCCAGCTCGCGGGTGGGCACCAGGACCAGCGCCAGCGGGCGGCGGGTGCTCGCCCGGCGGCCGGCGGTCCGGGCCAGCAGCGGCAGGCCGAACGCCAGGGTCTTGCCGGAGCCGGTCCGGCCGCGGCCGAGCACGTCGCGTCCGGCCAGCGAGTCGGGCAGGGTGGCGGCCTGGATCGGGAAGGGCTCGGTGACGCCCTGGCCGGCCAGCGCGCCGAGCAGCGCCTTGGGCATCTCCAGCTCGGCGAAGCTCTCCGCCGGCGGGCGGGCCGGGGTGCCCTGGACGACGGTGAAGTCCTCGGCGGGCCGCGGCGCCGGGCGGCGGGCCGCCTGGCCGGAGCGCGCGGCGGCGGGGCCGGTCCGGGGCGCGGTGCGCGGACGGGAGGAGCCCGTCCGGGAGCGGGCGGCGCGGTCGCGGGACGGCGCGCCCTCGCGGGCGGGGCGGGAGGCGCGGTCGCGCTGCGGGCGGGAGGCGTCGGTCATGCTGCTTCCATTCCTGGTCGGCCGAGGCCACGGGTTCTCGCCGTGGCGGTGGGGCCCGGATACGGGCGTCCCCGGCCCGGTGGGCACGGGGAGGGTCGGCCGTCAGGAGTGGTGGATCACCGGTCGCCGCCCCGGCCGTTCGGCGGCATGGACGAGGGCCCGCACCCTGCGGTGCGGGCCCTCGCCGTTACGCTGCGAGTCGCCTCTGGGGCTGGACTCAGATGGCGCGGATGTTCTCCGCCTGCGGGCCCTTCTGGCCCTGGGTGACGTCGAACTCGACCTTCTGGCCCTCGACGAGCTCACGGAAGCCGGTGGACTGGATGTTCGAGTAGTGGGCGAACACGTCAGCGCCGCCACCGTCCTGCTCGATGAAGCCGTAGCCCTTTTCGCTGTTGAACCACTTCACGGTGCCGGTAGCCATAACCGTCTCCAAACTCACTGGGGCGTCAGAGCCCACACCTCGTGGGCCCCAAGTAGCCGCGATCCCCATCCGGAGACAAAACACCGGACAAAACAAATGCGCCTGTTGGTTGGAACCAGCAGGCGCACACACACGTTCATGGGAACCAATACTGCAACTGCTCCGACTGTAGCACGGCGGACCCGGCAGCAGAGGAAAAGTCTTCCTGGTCACACCGTGTTTGCCGGGTACGGAGCGGGGGCACGCGGACCTCTCGGCCCACGTGCCCCCGCCGACCCGTGCCGGGCTCGGCCCCCGCCCTACCGGGCTCGACCTCCGCCCGGACCGGACGCGGCCGCCCGGACCGGACTCAGTGGAGTCCGGCCGGCTCCGGCGTGCGCGCGGCGACCGGCTCGACCGGGCCGTGCCCGCCGATGTCGCCGTGGCCCGGCCACCAGGCTGCCCGGCCCAGCAGCGCGGTGAGCGCCGGGGTGAAGAACAGCGCCATCACGAAGGCGGCCAGGAAGATGCCGAACGCCATCGCGAAGCCGAACTCCAGCATGAACACGTTGCCGGCCAGCATGAACGTCGCGAAGGACGCCGCCAGGATGAAGCCGGCCGCCGCGACGGTCGGGCCGCCGTGGCGCAGCGCCTCGCGCGCCGCCTCGCGCGGGCTGCGGCCCTCCCGGGCCTCCTCCCGCAGGCGGGCGATGATCAGGATGTTGTAGTCGGTGCCGATCGCCACCACGAAGAGGTAGATGAGGATCGGCAGCATGAACATCATGCCCGGCTCGCCCTTGAGGTTCTGGAAGAGCAGGGTCGCGGCGCCGAGAGTGGCGGTGAAGCCGAGGCCTACCGAGGCCATCAGGTACCACGGGGCGACCACGCTGCGCAGCTGCAGGCCCAGGATCAGCAGGATCAGCAGACCCGCGATCGGGAAGACCGTCTTGTAGTCCTGGGTCATCGCCAGGTTGATGTCCTTGTAGATCGCGCTCAGACCGCCGACCTTCGCCTCGGTGCCGGCCGGGGCCTGGCTGTGGGCGACCTTGCGGAGCTCGGTCACGGCGTCGATCGCCTCGTTGCTGTCCGGCTTGTCCTTCAGCATGACGGTGAAGTCGGCCGTGGTGCCGTCCTCGCTGAGCTGCGGCTCGGGCGCGGCCTGGGCCACTCCGGGGACCGCCCCCAGCACGGCGACGTACCCCTTGAAGGTGGCCGGGTCGAGCTTGGCGCCGCCGTTGCCGGTCAGGTAGACGTGGCTCGGGTCGGCCGCGCCGGCGGAGAAGCCGTGGGCCAGCTTGTCCTGGACGACCATCGACTCCTTCTCCTTGGGCATGGAGCTGCCCGCCAGGTCGAAGATGCCGTTGTAGTTGAGGGTGCCGGCCGACAGCGCCAGCAGCACGCCGCCGGAGGCCAGGGCGACCATGGCGGGGCGCTTCTGGACCATCCGGCCGAGCGCGGTGAAGCGGGCGTTGCCCGGCTCCTGCATCCACTTCTTGCCGGGCCAGAAGACGCCGCGGGCCGGGATGACCGCGAGCAGCGCCGGGGCCAGGGTGAGCGAGGCGAAGGCGGTGATGACGACCGCGATGGCCAGCGCCGGGCCGAGGGCCTTGAACATGCCGAGGCTGGAGAGGACCAGCACCGCGAAGGCGACGGTGACCGCGCCGGCCGCGGAGGCGATGGCCTCGCCGACCCGGCCGACCGCGTTGACGACGGCCTCCTTGCGGTCGTCACCGGCCCGCAGCCGCTCGCGGTAGCGGAAGGCCAGGAACAGGAAGTAGTCGGTGCCGACGCCGAGCACGACGACGATCAGGATCGCGGACAGCACCGGGGTGCTCTCCAGGTCGAACGCCTTGGTGGCGTACGCGATCAGGCCGTTGGCCGTCGGCATGGCGAAGAACAGCGAGACGAGCAGCGGCAGGATGCCGGCCAGGACGCTGCGGAAGATGATCCCGACGATGATCGCGACCAGCACGACGGTGCTCAGCGCGATGACGGCGTCGGCCGCGCCGGAGGCCTCCTGCTGGTCCAGCGACTGGGCGGCGGCACCGCCGAGCTGGAACTTGACGTCGGTCCCCTGGGCGAGCGCCTTGCCCTCGTCGCGCAGGTCCTTGGCGACGTCGCCGAACTGCTTGGGGTCCTGCTGCTTGATCTTGTCGATGGCGATCGGCGCGAGCGCGTACTTCCCGTCCTTCGACGTGGTCTGCTCGCTGACCGGGACGATCCGCTCGACGGCGTCGATCTTCTTGTCGGTCAGGCCCTGGACGATCTTGGCCACCGCGGCCTTGTCGGCCTCGGTCAGCGCGCCACCGTCGGAGCGCTCGAACAGCGCGAGCGCCGAGGGCGTGAAGCTGGCCGGAAACGCCTTCTCCTGGACGGCGGCGGCCTGGATCGACTCGTAGTGCTTGGGCAGGAACGACGCCTCGTCGGTCTGCGCGGTGACCGTCGGCGCGGAGACGGCGATGGCGATCATGCCGACCAGCCAGGCGGCGATCACCCACCAGGCCCGCCTGACGACGAATTGTCCGATTCGGTGGAACATGCTCGAAATGCCTCCTGGGCATGGTTCACCGCCGCCCCGGGGACGGGTACTGGGCAACGGCAGGACCGGACAGGTGCGCGGACGCGTTCCTTAGCCGGTCGGCAGGTAAGTATGTGCGGGCGCCATCCTACGAACCCTTACCCGCCTCCCGGCAACCGGGATTTCGCAGGCGCCCACCCCTAGGGGCAGCCCGGACGACTCCCCCGCACCATCGTGACGGGTCCCCGCCCCCTCCCACCTCCTGCTCCGGGGGGAGACGCCTCCCCCGCAGGGTGGATCCGCGACCGACCCCAGGGGAGGAGATCCGGCGCCCCGACCCTGAGGACAACCCCACCCCCGGGGCGGGGAGAGCCGGGGTCGGATCCACCCGCCGACCCGATGTCCCGTCAGTTCCGGTTTCCGTCGCGTCGATCGATCCGCCCGACCGCGCCGGCGGCCCGACCCCCGGCGGCCGCGGGCCGCCGCTCTCCCGAGGGAAACGACACCGTGAGACAAGGACTCGCCTCCGCCATGGGCACGTGGAGCGCCCGACACCGGAAGACGGCCGTCTTCGGCTGGCTGCTGTTCGTCGTGCTGGCCGCCTGGGAGGGACGCCCCGCGCACCCCGGTGCACTCCTTCCGGCAGCCGGCGTGGTGCACTCCTCCCAGTGGCCGACCTGGACGGGAGCGATCCGGTGGTGTTCGACGAGACACGGGCGCGGGCGGTGCTGCGGGCCGCGTGCACGACGGCGGGGCTGCCGGCCGGCGACCCGCGGGTGCTGGGGATGGGCGAGAACGCGGTGTTCGACCTCGGCGACCCCGCCGTGGTGGCGAAGGTGGGACGGACACCGGCGGTGTCCCGGGAGCCCGCGGTCGCCACGTGGCTGAGCTCACACGGGGTGCCGACGGTCCGCCCGTACCTGCCGGAGGCGGTGACGGCGCTGGGACATCCGGTGACCTTCTGGCACCGCCTCCCCGCGCCGGTCCGCCCGGCCCGCCCGGTCGACCTGGCCCCGCTGCTCGGCGCCCTGCACCGCCTCCCCGCCCCTGACCTCCCCCTCCCGCCGCGCGACCTGCTCGCGCCGGTCGACCGCTGGCTCGCCGCCGCCGGCGACGCGATCGACCCGGCCGACGCCGCGTTCCTGCGCCGCCGGAAGGAGAGCTTCGTCACGGCGGCGGCCGCCGTGGAGCCGCATCTGCCGCCGGGCGTGCTGCACGGCGACGCCCTGCCGCGCAACGTCCGGGTGACCGCGGACGGCCCGGTGCTGCTCGACCTGGAGAACGTTTCCGTGGACCTGCGCGAGCACGACCTGGTGGTGCTGGCGCTGGCTCAGGACCGGTACGGCGTACCGGCCCAGGAGTACGCGGCCTTCACCCGGGCGTACGGCTGGGACGTCCGGGAGTGGCCGCACGTCGCGGTGCTGCGCGGTGCGCGGGAGACGGCGAGCGCCGCGTGGGTGGCGCAGCAGGTGCCCGGAAATCCGGCCGCTCTGGGCGAGTTCCGTCGCCGGGTGGCCTCGCTGCGTGACGGCGGGGCCCCCGTACGATGGTTCGCGTTCTGACCATTCCGCTGAGCGGCGTCCGTAGAAGTGCCCGCTTCCTCCCGCGGAACCACCCCGATCGTGCCCTGCGTCACATCCCGCGACGCACCGCCCCACGGCGCCGGTACGACGCCAGGAGTAGTCCCATGGTGATTCGTTCCACTTTCTCCCGACACCGCCGTGCGCTCAGCGCCGGCGCAGCCCTGCTCGCCGTCCCCGCCCTGGCGGTGGCCCTCGGCAGCACCGACCACGAGAAGACGAGCAACACCGCCGCCCACGCGCCGGCGCAGAGCCCGAGCGGCTCCGCGGTGGCCGGTGCGGCCGGCCCGGGCTCCCAGCAGCAGCGCTCGGTGCCCTCCTCGCCCGCGTCCCCCTCGACGCCCTCCGACCCCACCGGCTCCGTCGGCGCCTCCTCGGCCCTGACGCCGTCCCCGGCCGACGCCTCGGAGTCGAACGCGGCGCGCTCGGCCGACCGGCCGACCGTCCCGGCGCCGTCCTCGGCGACGCCGTCCCCCGCCACGCCGAGCCCGGACGCCTCCGCGAGCCCGGGCAGCCGGCCGGCCCCGCAGCGCCCGGCCCCCGGGTCGCTGATCGGCCACACCGCCTCCGGCGGCCGGACCGTCGCGCTGACCTTCGACGACGGCCCGGGCCCGGCCACCGGCCCGGTCCTGGACCTGCTCGCCCAGTACGGCGCCAAGGCCACCTTCTGCCAGGTCGGCAAGGAGGTCGACCGCGATCCGGCGGCGGTGCAGCGGATCCTGGCGGAGGGTCACCAGCTGTGCGACCACACCGCGGACCACCCGCAGCCGATGCACCGGCAGTCGCACGACCAGCAGGTGACCGAGATCGGCGCGGCCAAGGACTCCATCCGCAAGGCGGGCGGCGCCGGGGCCAAGGTGACCTGGTGGCGCGCGCCGGGCGGCGACTTCACCGCCGAGAACGTCCGGATCGCCAAGGAGCAGGGCATGAAGTCCCTGACCTGGACGGTCGACCCGCGCGACTGGTCGAAGCCGGGCACCCAGGCGATCGTCTCCACCGTCCAGCAGGACCTCAAGCCGGGCGGCGTGGTCCTCTTCCACGACGGCGGCGGCGACCGCACCCAGACCGTCGAGGCGCTGAAGCAGCTGCTCCCGTGGCTGGTCGCCCAGGGCTACACCTTCGACTTCCCGGCGTCCTGACCCTCCCCTCCCGTCCCGCCCCCGGCCGCCCTACCGCAGCGGCCAGCGCGGGTCGACCACCGCCTCGGCGTCCTTGCCGCGGCGCAGCCAGGCCTGCAGACCCTCGGCCCACTGCCGGTGCCAGTCGATCTGGCGCTCGTGCAGCTGGCCCGGGGTCAGCTCGCCGACCCCGGCGCCGTAGCGCTCGGCCAGGGCGACCGCGACCCGGACGGCGGCGAGGGCGTCGCTGCCGGCCTGGTGGGCGTCGGTGAGCTCGACCCCGTACACCTCGCACACCTTCTGCAGGGTGCGGGAGCCCTTGCGGTACTTGTCCACCGCGCGGTCGATCACCAGCGCGTCCAGCACCGGGCCGACCCGGCCGCCGAGCCGCTCGGCGAGGCCGGGGCGGCCGTGGCGGCGGAGTTCGGCCTCCAGCAGGGAGAGGTCGAACGGGGCGTTGAAGGCGACCACCGGGCGGCCGAGGGCGAGCCGGTCGCAGAGCGCCCGGGCTATCTCCTCCACCGCCTCGGCGGCCGGGCGGCCCCGGCGGCGCGCGTGGTCGTCGCTGATGCCGTGGATGGCGGTGGCGTCGGCGGGTATCGCCACGCCCGGGTCGAGCAGCCAGTCGGCGACGGACTCGATGCGCCCGCCGACGGTGTCGACCAGCGCGGCGGTGACGATCCTGGACTCGGCCGGATCGGTGCCGGTGGTCTCCAGGTCGAATCCGACCAGTGGCCCCTTCCACCACGTCATCTGGCACGTCCTTCCCTCGGTGTCCCAGTGGCACGGACCATCATCGCGCCTGCCACTGACAGCCGGCCGCCGGCCCGGGGCGCGGGCCGGCGGCGTCAGGAGACGGCGCGGGAGTCCGCCCAGACGCCCTCGAACTCCTCGCGGTAGACCTCCAGCAGCCCGGGCTCGGTGCCGCCGGGCTCCTGGCCGGCGCCGCCGCGCAGCACCAGCGCGGGCGACTCGATGCCGCGGGCCCGCCGCAGGTAGGGCTGGATCACGCCGAGGTCGAAGGAGCGCCGGCGCCCGCCGGGGCCGGTCACCTTGGGGCCCTCGACCAGGTACGCGGTGAACCGCGGCATCTCGTCGAACACCCGGATCTCGAAGCCGCCTGGGTCGCGCAGCCGGGCCCTCACCCGGCGGACGTGCATGATGTTCATCTCGACCGAGCGGCCCAGTTCGCCGCGGCCGAGGCCGAGTTCCCGCTCGCGCCGCTTCACCGCGCTGCTGGCCGGGTTGAGGAAGAGCAGCCGGACCCGGCAGCCGTCGGTGGCCAGCCGGACCAGCCGCTTGCCGGTGTAGTTCTGGCAGAGCATACCGAGGCCGATGCCGACCGCGTCGAGCCGGCGGGCGCCGTCGAGCAGGTCCTCCACCGGCAGGTCGCGCTGGAGCCGGACCCGGTCGGCGTGGACCGCGACCACGTCCGCGTACCGGCCGGCGACCAGGGCCTCGACCACGTCGGCGGGCACCCCGCCGTGGCCGCCGTCGAGCAGGGCGAGCAGCCGGGCGGCGGCCCGCTCGGTCTGGTCGAGCACGGTCTGCGAGAGGCTGCGGTTGCGGGAGACCACGTGCCGGGCGACCTCCAGCTCGTCCAGCGCCATCTCCACCTCGCGCCGGTCCACCAGGTACGGCTCGAAGCAGGGCCAGTGCTGCACCATCAGCTCGCGCAGCTGGGGCAGGGTGAGGAAGACCAGCGGGTCGTCGTCGGCCGGGTCCAGCAGGTAGCCCTTGCGGCGGCTGACCTCGCGGACGGCGCCGGCCCGCAGCACCCACTCCTCGCCGGCCGGGCCGGCGGCGGCGGTGACCCAGTCCTCGCCGTGGGCGGGCGCGTAGACCGGGCGCAGCACCTCGTCCAGCAGGGCGCGCATCCGCTGTTCGACGAGGTTCAGCCAGACGTAGGCGCGGCCGGCCAGCCGGACCCGCCGGTAGGCGGTGTCCCACTCGGCGGCCTCCCAGGCGAGCGGGGGCCCGTCGAGCACCTGGCCCTGGGCGGGCAGGGGGCCGCGCCCGGTGCCGGAGGAGCGCATGACCAGGGTCGGCGCCTCACTGCGGCCGGAACCCGGATCGGTCCCGTCCAGGCCGCCGCCCCGGCCGCCGGCGGGGAACCCCATGCGCTACCTCACCTCTCGGTCCGCCGCTCGGGGTGACGGGCCGTCCACTGACACGGTCTCAACCATGGCGGGCGGCAGAGCCTGTGTCCGCATGGGGTCCGGCGAGCTCTCCGGACGATCAAGGGTACTGCTCGGGACGCGTGGGCCGCAGCCCGTTGACGGGAGCCCCGGGCCGCATCCCGCCACCGGGGCTTCACCGACACGGGGGTTTCACGCCACGGACACCCGTTCGGGCGAACAAGTGGCAAATGGGCGCGGCCCGGAGCCGAACGCCGGGGAGGATGCCACAGGTGCCGTGCGTCACGGCGCGGACGGGCCGCAGACGCTCCGGCGCTCCCGAGGGAAGGCCCGGGGGCAGCGCCGGTTCCCGTTCACCACACGGAGGTCGAGGACACATGCAGGTCTGGCCAGGGCAGCCGTACCCGCTCGGCGCCACCTACGACGGAGCGGGCACCAACTTCGCCGTGTTCTCCGAGTCCGCCGACCGGATCGAGCTCTGCCTGATCGACGAGGACGGCTCCGAGACCGCCGTCGAGCTGCGCGAGACCGACGCCTTCGTCCGGCACGCCTACCTGCCCGGCGTCCAGCCCGGCCAGCGCTACGGCTTCCGCGTGTACGGCCCGTACAACCCGGGCCTGGGCCAGCGGCACAACAGCGCCAAGCTGCTGCTCGACCCGTACGCCAAGGCGATGAGCGGCACCGTCGACTGGGACGAGTCGGTGTACGGCTACCACTTCGGCGCCCCGGAGCGCCGCAACGACCTGGACTCCGCCCCGCACACCATGCACTCGGTGGTGATCAACCCGTACTTCGACTGGGGCACCGACCGCCCGCCGCGCACCGACTACCACCGCACGGTGCTGTACGAGGCGCACGTCAAGGGCCTCACCCAGCTGCACCCGGGCATCCCGGAGGAGATCCGCGGCACGTACGCGGGCCTGGCGCACCCGGCGGTGATCGAGCATCTGGCCAAGCTGGGGATCACCGCCATCGAGCTGATGCCGGTGCACCAGTTCGTCCGGGACCACCGGCTGCGCGACCTCGGGCTGTCCAACTACTGGGGCTACAACACCGTCGGCTACTTCGCCCCGCACTCCTCGTACTCCTCCACCGGCGACCGCGGGCAGCAGGTGCAGGAGTTCAAGTCGATGGTGAAGTCCCTGCACGCGGCGGGGATCGAGGTGATCCTCGACGTGGTCTACAACCACACCGCGGAGGGCAACCACCTCGGGCCGACGCTCTCCTTCCGCGGCCTGGACAACGTCTCCTACTACCGCCTCGCCAAGGACCAGCGCTTCTACGAGGACACCACCGGCACCGGCAACAGCCTGCTGATGCGCAGCCCGCACGTGCTCCAGATGATCATGGATTCGCTGCGGTACTGGGTCACCGAGATGCACGTGGACGGCTTCCGCTTCGACCTCGCCGCCACCCTGGCCCGGCAGTTCCACGAGGTCGACCGGCTGTCCTCGTTCTTCGACCTGGTCCAGCAGGACCCGGTGGTCTCCCAGGCCAAGCTGATCGCCGAGCCCTGGGACCTCGGCGAGGG
Source organism: Kitasatospora sp. HUAS MG31 (assembly GCF_040571325.1). GTDB lineage: Bacteria > Actinomycetota > Actinomycetes > Streptomycetales > Streptomycetaceae > Kitasatospora > Kitasatospora camelliae. The sequence goes on from NZ_CP159872.1 coordinate 1,988,707, forward strand.
CGGCTACCAGGTCGGCAACTTCCCGCCGCTGTGGACCGAGTGGAACGGCATGTACCGGGACACCGTCCGCGACCTGTGGCGCGGCGAGCACGCCACGCTCGCCGAGTTCGGCTCCCGGCTCACCGGCTCCTCGGACCTGTACCAGGACGACGGCCGCCGCCCGATCGCCTCGATCAACTTCGTCACCTGCCACGACGGGTTCACCCTGGCCGACCTGGTCTCGTACAACGAGAAGCACAACGAGGCCAACCAGGAGGACAACCGCGACGGCGAGTCCTTCAACCGCTCGTGGAACTGCGGCGTGGAGGGCGAGACCGACGACCCGGCCGTCCTGGAGCTGCGGGCCCGCCAGCAAAGGAACTTCATCGCCACGCTGATGCTCTCCCAGGGCGTGCCGATGCTCTCGCACGGCGACGAGCTGGGCCGCACCCAGCGGGGCAACAACAACGCCTACTGCCAGGACGGCGAGCTGACCTGGGTGCGGTGGCCGCAGGGCGGCGGGCCGCGGGCCGAGCTGCTGGAGTTCACCCAGGGCATGATCTGGCTCCGCCGCGACCACCCGGTGTTCCGGCGGCGCCGCTTCTTCCACGGCCGGCCCGTCTCCGGCACCCACGACGACCTCACCGACATCGCCTGGTTCACCCCCTCCGGCGAGGAGATGACCAAGCGGGACTGGTCCACCAGCTACGCGCGGTCGCTGACCGTGTTCCTCAACGGCAACGCGATCTCCGAGCCGGACCGGCGGGGCGGGAAGATCGTCGACGACTCCTTCCTGCTGATGTTCAACGCCCACTCCGAGCCGCTGGAGTTCACCGTCCCGGCGGACCACGGCGACGCCTGGGTGGTGGTCGTGGACACCACCCTGCCCACCCTCCCCGCCCCGGGCACCGGCACCCGCGTCAAGGCCGGCGACACCTTCTGGCTCACCGACCGCTCCCTCCTCGTCCTCCAGCGCCCGGCCTGAGGCCCTCCCGTGGAACGCGCCCGTCACCGAGCCCCTCGTCCGGGTCCCCCCATTCGTACGAAGGCCGCCATAGCCGGGCGGCAGCCCGGGTAGGGATCACGGCATGACCGACGCCGCACGCCCTCCGACGGCCACGTACCGTCTCCAGCTGCAGCCCGGCTTCACGCTGCGCGACGCCGAGCACGCCGTGCCCTACCTCGCCGCCCTCGGCGTCTCGCACCTGCACCTCTCCCCGCTGCTGGAGGCCGTCCCCGGCTCCACCCACGGCTACGACACGGTCGACCACGGCCGGATCAGCGAGCAGCTCGGCGGCGAGGACGCCCTGCGCGCGCTCGCCGCCGAGGCGCACCGGCACGGCCTGCGCCTGATCGCCGACGTGGTGCCCAACCACATGGCGCTGCCGGTGCCCGAGCGGCTGAACCGGCCGCTGTGGCACGTGCTGCGGGACGGCCCGGACTCGGAGTACGCCCGCTGGTTCGACGTCGACTGGACGGCCCAGCCCGGCCCGGTGGACGCGCCGGCCCGCGGACGGCTGCTGCTGCCGCTGCTGGGCGACCGGCTGGGCGCGGTGATGGACCAGCTGGTGGTGGACGGCGAGGTGCTGCGCTACCACGAGCACGCCTTCCCGCTGCGGCCGGGCACCGGGGACCTGCCGCTGCCGGAGCTGCTGGAGCGCCAGTGGTACCGGCTGGCGTGGTGGCGGGTGGCGGACGGGGAGGTGAACTACCGCCGGTTCTTCACGGTGAACGAGCTGATCGCGGTGCGGATGGAGGTGCCGGAGGTCTTCGAGGCCACCCACGCCGTGCTGATGCGGCTGCACGGCGAGGGCGTGCTGGACGGGTTCCGGATCGACCACCCGGACGGGCTGGCCGATCCGCGCGGCTACCTGCGCCGGCTCGCCGAGGCCACCGGCGGGGCGTACACGGTGGTCGAGAAGATCCTCACCGGCGAGGAGCGGCTGCCCGCCGACTGGCCGTGCGCGGGGACGACCGGGTACGACGCGCTGCGCCGGATCGACGGGGTGCTCACCGACCACGCGGGGGCCGAGCGGCTGTTCACCGCCTACCAGCGGGACGTGGCCGACCGGACCTCGCCGGCTGAGGCGGCCCGGGCCGGCCGGGCGGAGCTGGTCGCGCCGGACGGCGAGCTGGCCGCCGAGGTGGACCGGCTGGTGCGGCTGGTGCAGCGGATCTGCGCAGCCGATCCGGCGCTGGCGGACCACCCGGCGCTGGCCGTCCGGCAGGAGCTGGGCGAGCTGCTGGCCGGCTACCCGGTGTACCGGCCGTACGTGGTGCCGGGCGAGCCGGCGCCGGACGCGGCGGTGGCGCAGCTGGGCGGCCCGGTGCAGGACCCGACGGCGCGGCTGCTGCGCGATCTGGCGCTGGGCCGGCTGGGGCGGAGTGCGGCGAAGGACGAGTTCTGCGCCCGGTTCGGGCAGACCGCCTCGGCGGTGGCCGCGAAGGGGGTGGAGGACACCGCGTTCTACCGGTGGAACGCCCTGTTGAGCCTGAACGAGGTGGGCGGTCAGCCGACGCACCCGGGCGTCACCCCGGCGGAGTTCCACCGCTGGTGCGGGTACCTGGAGGAGCAGTGGCCGCTGTCGATGACGGCGCTGTCCACCCATGACACCAAGCGCAGCGCGGACGCCCGGGCCCGGCTGGCGGTGCTGGCGGAGCTGCCGGAGATGTGGGCGGCCGAGTGCGCGGCGTGGACCACGGCGGCCGGGCCCTGTCCGGACCGTCCGACGGCCTGGCTGCTGTGGGAGACCCTGATCGCGGCCTGGCCGATCCCGGTGGAGCGGTTGACCGGGGTGCTGCTGAAGTCGGTGCGGGAGGCGAAGCGGCGGACCTCCTGGACGGTCCCGGACGAGGGGTTCGAGCGGCGGTTGCTCACGTACGCGCGGGACGCGCTGGGCAATCCGGGGCTGTGTCCGCGGATCGAGGGGTTCGTGCGGCTGCTGGCGCCGTTCGCGCGGAGCAACAGCCTGGCGGCGGCGCTGCTGCACCTGACGGTGCCGGGGGTGCCGGACGTGTACCAGGGCAGCGAGGAGCCGCTGTACACGCTGGTGGACCCGGACAACCGGGCGCCGGTGGACCTGGGCCGGCTCGCGGTGCGGCTCACCGACTCCCCCGCCGACCGGCCCGGCGACCTGGCCCGGGAGAAGCTGCACCTGACCACCACGGCACTGCACCTGCGCCGGACCCGCCCGCTGGGCGCGTACCGGCCGGTGGTCGCGCACGGCCCGTCCGCCGACCACCTGGTGGCCTTCGAGCGCGGCCCGGAGGTGATCGCGGCGGTGACCCGGCTGCCGTACGGGCTGCACCGGGCCGGCGGCTGGCGGGAGACCGTGCTGGAGCTGCCGGCCGGCCGCTGGACGGACGAGCTCACCAACCGCCACTACGAGGCGGGTCCGGTGCAGCTGAGCTGGCTGCTGGAGCACCACCCGGTGGCGCTGCTCACCCGGTCCTGATCCTCCGGTCCACCCCGGTCCGTCCGCCGCCGGCGCGGGCGGACCGTTCCCTGCCCGTCCTCCCCGAGGAGTGCGCTGTGACGACCTACCAGGTTTGGGCCCCGGACGCCGTGCTCGTGGAGGTGGAGGTGGCGGGCGTCCCCCACCCGATGGGCCGGCTGGCGGACCGGCCGGGCTGGTGGGAGGGCGAGGCGCCGGACGGCGACTACGGGTTCCGGCTGGACGGCGGCCCGGCGCTGCCGGACCCGCGCTCGCCGCGGCAGCCCTCCGGGCCGGACGGGCCGAGCCGCCGGGTGGACCACGCGGCGTTCCGCTGGTCCGGGACGGCGTGGCGGGGCCGGTCGCTGGCCGGGGCGGTGCTGTACGAGCTGCACGTGGGGACCTTCACCCCGGGCGGGACGTTCGACGCCGCTGTCGAGCGGCTGGACCACCTGGTGGACCTCGGGGTGGACTTCGTGGAGCTGATGCCGGTCTGCCCGTTCCCGGGCCGGTACGGCTGGGGGTACGACGGGGTGTCGCTGTGGGCGGTGCACGAGCCGTACGGCGGGCCCGAGGGGCTGAAGCGGTTCGTGGACGCGGCGCACCGGCGGGGGCTGGGCGTGGTGCTGGACGTGGTGCACAACCACCTGGGCCCGTCCGGGAACTACCTGCCGGCGTTCGGGCCGTACTTCACCGACCGGCACCACACGCCCTGGGGCAGTGCGGTGAACCTGGACGCGCCGGGGTCGGACGAGGTGCGGGCGTACCTGATCGGCAGCGCGCTGGCCTGGCTGCGGGACTACCGGATCGACGGGCTGCGGCTGGACGCGGTGCACGCCCTGGTGGACCACCGGGCGCTGCCGTTCCTGGAGGAGCTGGCCGTCGAGGTGGACCGGCTGGCGGCGGCGGTGAACCGGCCGCTGTTCCTGATCGCGGAGTCCGACCTCAACGACCCGCGGACCACCGCGCCGCGGGAGGCAGGCGGGCTGGGGCTGGCCGCGCAGTGGAGCGACGACTTCCACCACGCGCTGCACGCCCTGCTGACCGGGGAGTCGCAGGGCTACTACGCGGACTTCGCGGCGGCGCCGTACGCGGCGGTGGAGCGGACGCTGACCGGGGGGTTCTTCCACGACGGCGGCTGGTCCTCGTTCCGGGGGCGGCGGCACGGGCGGCCCTTCCGGTCGGGGTGCGGGCAGCGGCTGCTGGGCTACCTGCAGACCCACGACCAGGTGGGCAACCGGGCGACCGGGGACCGGCTGTCGGCGGCGCTGTCGCCGGGCCGGCTGGCGGCGGGGGCGGCGCTGGTGCTGACCTCGCCGTTCACCCCGATGCTGTTCATGGGCGAGGAGTGGGGGGCCGGCACGCCCTGGCAGTACTTCACCGACCACACCGACCCCGAGCTGGCGGAGGCCGTCCGGCGGGGGCGGCGGCGGGAGTTCGCCGAGCACGGCTGGCGGCCGCAGGACGTCCCGGACCCGCAGGCGGCCTCCACGGTGGCCGCCTCCACCCTGGACTGGGCGGAGCCCGCCCGGCTGCCACACGCCGAACTGCTGGACTGGTACCGGCGGTTGATCCGGCTGCGGCGGGACCGCCCGGAGCTGACCGACCCCGATCTGCGGGCGGTGCGGGTGGCGTACGACGAGCGGCAGGAGTGGCTGGTGGTGCACCGCGGGCCGTACCGGGTGATCGTGCACCTGGGGCGCGGGGAGCCGCGGGCGGTGCCGCTGGACCGGCCGTACGCGGGGACGGCGGCGCTGTTCGGGGACTGCTGGCCGTCCGGGGACGGCTCGGTGTTCCTGGCGCCGGAGTCCACCGCGGTGGTGCGCACCGGCTGACCGGGGCGGGCGCGGCCGGCCCGGCTCACCCCAGGAACCCGGCGATCCCGGTGCGCAGCGCGGCGGCGTCCAGGCCGTAGGCGGCCAGGTGCTCGGGGATGGTGCCGTAGTGGCGGTGCTCCTCGCGCGGGACGCCGAGGGCGAGGACCCGGTGCGGCCGGTCGGCCAGGGCCCGGTGGGCCTCGGCCTCGGAGGTGCCGGCCAGGTAGGGCTCGACCAGGACCACGTCGGCCCGGTCGACGGCCGCGGCCCGCAGCGCGGCGGCGTCGAAGGGGCGGACGGTGGCGGCGTACAGCACGGTGACGTCCAGGCCCTCGGTGGCCTCCAGCACGGCGTCCAGCATCGGGCCGACGGCGAGCACCACGCCGCGCCGCCCGCGCCGGACGGTGAGGAACCGGCCGGGGACGACGGGCCGGGCGGCCCCGTTGGCGTGGGCGGACAGCCGCAGGTAGACCAGGCTGTCGCCGTCGGCGGCGGCGTGCCGCAGCAGGGTCTCGGCCTCGTCCGGGTGGCCGGGCACGTGGACCGTCCAGCCGGGCAGGGTGTCCAGCAGGGCGACGTCCCCCGGGGACATGTGGGTGCGGCCGCCGGCCGGCCAGTCGTACGAGCCGGCGGCGCTCACCAGGACCGCGCCGACGCCCTGGTGGACCAGGTCCAACTTGATCTGCTCCCAGGGGCGTTCGATGAGGAAGCTGGCGAAGGTGTGGGCGATCGGGCGCATCCCGGTGAGGGCCAGGCCGCCGGCCGCGCCGATCAGCAGCTGCTCGCGGATGCCGACGTTGACCACCCGGTCGGGGTGGCGGTCGGCGGCGGTGCGGAAGCCGTCCGCGCCGATGTCGGCGAGGACGACGCTGAGCCGGGGGTCGTGGTCGAGCAGGTCGGTGGTGACGGCGGCGAAGCGCTCGCGCATGGTGTCCATCGGGGTGGGGATCCTTCCGGGATCGCGGGTTCGGCAGGGCGGGGACTCGGCGGGGCGGGGATTCGGCGGGGCGGGGACGAGGCCGGTCAGGAGTACTTGGGCTCGACGCGGGCGACCACGGCGTGCGGACGGCCGGGGTGCGGGGCGGTGAAGGCGCGGTGCAGGGCCCCGTGGTCGCGGCCGTCCACGGTCGCGGTGGACCAGCCCTCGGCGGCGAACCGGGCGGCGATCCCGCCGCGCCAGCCGTGCGTGGCGGAGGAGTTGTCGATGGCGACCACGTGCAGCCGGTCCAGGCCGGCCGCGCCGGCGAAGGCCACCGCCTCGTGGTTGCTGCCCTCGTCGAACTCGGCGTCGCCGATCAGCACCCACACGGCCGGGTCGGCCAGGCCCTGGGCGCGCAGGCCGAGCGCGGTGCCGACGGCCAGCGGCAGGCCGTGGCCGAGCGATCCGGAGCCGATCTCCGCGCCCGGCACCAGCAGCCGGTCCGGGTGGTGGCCGAGCGGGGAGTCGTACCCGCCGAAGCTCGTCAGCACCTCGGGGTCGAGGAAGCCCTTGGCGGCGAGCACCGCGTAGTAGGCCATCGGGCCGTGGCCCTTGGAGAGCAGGAACCGGTCCCGGTCCTGGTCCTGCGCGGTGGCGGGGGTGACCCGCAGCACGCGGTCGTACAGCACCCACAGGGCGTCCAGGGTGGAGGTGGCGGCGGGTCCGTGCTTCTCGTCGCCGGTCATCAGGGCCATCAGCCGGGGCAGGTCGTGGAAGCCCGGGCCGGCGGAGGCGATCTCTGCGGTGGTCATGCCATCAGCCTGCAAGTTCAAGCCCGCTTGAGGTCAAGCGCTATCCTCCGACCATGGCACCCAGCCGGCACGACCTCCTGACCATCGGCCAGCTCTCCACGCGCAGCGGCCTGGCCGCCTCGGCGCTGCGCTACTACGAGTCACTCGGGCTGATCCGCGCCGAGCGCACCGCGGGCAACCAGCGCCGCTACCCGCGGGCCACCCTGCGGCGGATCGCCTTCGTCCGGGCCGCGCAGCAGGTCGGGCTCTCCCTCGAGGAGGCGCGCACCGCCCTCGACCGGCTCCCGGAGGACCGGGCGCCGAACGCCGCCGAGTGGGCCCGGGCGGCCGCCGCCTGGCAGCAGCGGATCGACCACCAGATCGCCCAACTCGAACTGATGAAACAGAAGTTGACCGGGTGCATCGGCTGCGGATGCCTCTCCCTGTCGCGCTGCGCGCTGTACAACGCCGGCGACCGCGCGGGCCGCTCCGGCCCCGGCGCCCGCTACCTGCTCACCGGCGATCCCGAGGACGGACCCGGGACACCGCCCTCCGAGGCGTGATCCGGGCCACTATGCTGCGAAGCCGAGGACTCGATCTGCGAGCGGGGAGTGCGGAGATGACCGACCATCAGGACATGGCGCTGGACTGGATGTCGGACGGCGCCGACGCACCCCCGCCGCCGGTCGACCTCCGGCCGGAGATACCCCACCCCGCCCGCATGTACGACTACTACCTCGGCGGCAAGGACAACTTCCCGGCCGACCGGGAGGCCGCGGAGAAGGTGCTCGGGCTGAGCCCGCTGGTGCGGATCAGCGCCCTGGCCAACCGGGCCTTCCTCCAGCGGGCCGTCCGGCACCTCGCCGAGCAGGGCGTCCGGCAGTTCCTGGACATCGGCACCGGCATCCCGACCGCGGGCAACACCCACGAGGTGGCGCAGCGGGTCCACCCGGACGCCCGGGTGGCGTACCTGGACAACGACCCGATCGTGCTGGTGCACAGCCGGGCGCTGCTGGCCGGTACCGGGCACGGCGGGGTGACCGTGCTCCAGGCCGACCTGCGCGACCCGAAGGCGATCCTGTCCGACCCGCAGGTGCGGTCGGTGCTCGACCTGGACCGGCCGGTGGCGCTGCTGCTCTTCGCGATCCTGCACTTCATCGACGACGCCGACGACCCGTACGGGATCGTCCGCACCCTGGTGGACGCGCTGCCCTCCGGCAGCTACCTGGCGATGTCGCACGGCACCGCCGACTTCTCCACCCCCGACCAGGCCGCCAAGGGCCCGGCGGTCTACCGGAACGCCACCGCCCAGCTCACCATGCGCAGCCGGGAGCAGGTGCTGCGGTTCTTCGACGGCCTGGAGTTGCAGGAGCCGGGCCTGGTCACCGCCCCGCTGTGGCGGCCGGACCAGCCGGCCCAGCCGACCGACGGCGAGGTCGCCATCTGGGCGGGCGTCGGCCGCAAGCCGTGACGGCTCGGTGCCCGCTGACGGCCGGGGCGGCCGGTCAGCCGGCCTGACGCTGCTTCAACGTCGCCCACACCTCGCGGACCCGGGGGGCCAGTTCGGCCAGGTCGCCGCCGTTGTCGATGACGATGTCGGCGACCGCCAGCCGCTCCTCCCGGGTCGCCTGGGCGGCCATCCGGGAGCGGGCCTCCTGCTCGGCCATGCCGCGCAGCCGGACCAGCCGGTCCACCCGGACCTCGTCCGGCACGTCCACCACGATCACCAGCTCGTACAGCGGGGCCAGCCCGTTCTCGGCGAGCAGCGGGACGTCGTGCACCACCACGTCCGCGGGCCCGGCGCCCGCCTCCAGCTCGGCCGAGCGGGCCCGGACGAGCGGGTGGACGATCGCGTTCAGCGCGGCCAGCCGCTCCGGGTCGGCGAAGACGATCGCGCCCAGCGCGGGCCGGTCCAGCGAACCGTCCGCCAGCAGCACCCCGGGGCCGAACTCGGCCGCCACGGCCGCCAGCCCCGCCGTCCCGGGGGCCACCACCTCACGGGCGATCAGGTCGGAGTCCACGATCACCGCGCCGAGGGCGGCGAGCTGCTTGGACACCTCGCTCTTGCCCGCGCCGATCCCGCCCGTCAGTCCGATCCTCAGCATGCGGCCAGGCTACAGGGCGGCCCCGGCCCGCCTTCGGGTGGAGCCTCAGGGCGGTGCTCGCCGGCGGCCGGGCGGTGCTCGGACGGCGAACGCCACCGGTCGGCGGGGCGAAGATCAGGCGAATCCTCGGCGCGGCAGGCTCCTGGAAGCCCTCCGCCGGCGGGCACCGGCGCTCCGGGGCGTTCCCGGCGCACCCCCGGGCCGGTTAGGGTGCCCGGCAGGTCCCCCGCACCGTGCTCGAACCGAACGGAGTCCCCCATGTCCAGCCTCTGGCCCGCCGGACGGCGCCGCGTCCTGGTCGTCGGCATCGACGGCGTCCGCCTCGACCTGCTGCCGGAGCTGCACACCCCGCACCTGGACGCGGTCGCCGCGGCCGGCTTCCTCGCCCCGGTCGAGGTGGACGAGGCCACGCCGACCATGTCCGGACCGTGCTGGGCCACCATCGTGACCGGCGTCGGCGTCGCCAAGCACGGCGTGCTCGGCAACCACCTCGGCGGCAACCGGCTGGACGTGTTCCCCGACTTCACCACCCGTCTGGCCGCCGTCCACCGCCGCCGCACCTTCGCCGCCGGCGGCTGGGAGCCGCTGTTCCTCGCCCGCAGCGGCGGCCCGCTGTTCGCCGCGCCGGGCCGGCTGTCGTACATCGCCCCGCTGGAGGACACCCCGGAGGCCTGGGAGGTGTGCGACGAACGGGTCACCGCCGAGGCCGAGTACGTGCTCGGCCGCAGCGACGACGACCCGCAGGCCTCCTTCGTCTACCTCGGCGCGGTGGACGAGACCGCCCACTTCCTGGGCTGCGGGCCGGAGTACCGGCGCTCGGTGGAGGCCGCCGACCGGCGGCTCGGCCGGCTCCTGGACGCCCTCCGCCGGCGCGCCGGCTACCAGGAGGAGGAGTGGACGGTCATCGTGGTCACCGACCACGGCCACGTGGACCAGGGCGGCCACGGCGGCCGGTCCGTCCTCGAACGCACCGCCTGGATCGCCGCGTACGGCCCCGGCATCGCCCCCGGCGCGGCACCCGCCCGCCCGCTGCACCACACCGACGTGGCCGCCCACGTCTACGCGGCGCTGGAGATCGCGCCCGACCCGCACTGGACGCTCGACGGCCGGCCGTTCGAGACGGTGGCGGCGGAGCCGGTGGATCCGGTGGATCCGGTGGATCCGGTGGATCCGGTGGATCCGGTGGAGCTGGTCACCGTGGGGTGAGGTGGGCGAAGACCACGACGTTGCCCCGGTAGCCGGTGGACTTGGAGTAGCCGCCGCCGCAGGTGATCACCCGGAGTTCGGGGCGGCCGGTGGAGCCGTACACCTGCTGGACCGGGAAGTCCGCGCGGTCGAAGACCCGGACGGCGTCGACGGTGAAGGCCGCGGTCGTGCCGTCGGTCCGGGCGACCTCGATCCGGTCACCGCGGTGCAGGGCGCCGAGGTCCCAGAACACGGCGGGGCCCCGGGCGGTGTCCACGTGCCCGACCAGGACGGCGGTGCCGAGGCTGCCCGGGGTGACGCCGTCGCGGTACCAACCGGCCGTGGTGGGGCTGGTGGTGGGGGGTGGGGCGATGCGGCCCTCGCCGTCCACGGTGACGGGGGTGAGGGGGGCGTCGACGGTGATCGTGGGGATCCGCACCCGGGTGGGGGCGGACCACGGGAGGCCGACGGGGGTCGGCTGGTCGACGGTCGGCGCCGGGGTCGGCGCCACGGTCGGTGGCTGCCACGCATCCACGGCGGCCGGCCTCGGCGGCGCCTGCACCGCGGTCCCCTCCCGCACCATCCACCCTCCGGCCCCCACCGCGACCACGGCCGCCACCAGCACCACCGGCACCCTCCGACCCACCTCAACCGCCTCTCACGCACGAGCCCGGCGCACCCCGTCCGGGGAACCGGTGGGTCCTTCGGGGGCGCGTGGGGCCAACCGGTTGCGAACCGGCCCCTGCTCCTCCTGTGTGGCCTCCCCGCCGGGCCCCGAACCCGGCGGGGAGGTCGTTCGGGTGGCCGCCCGTCAGGGGGTGCGGCGGCGGCGGAGGGCGACGGTGGCGGTGGCGATGCCGGCTGCGGCCAAGGCGCTGCCCGCGGTGGTGAGGAGGGGGTCGGTGCCGGTCGTGCCGCCGCCCTCGCCGGCGAGCGAGGGGCCGGACGGGACGACGGCGTTCGTGGTCGGGAACAGCTCCGGACCGCAGGTGATCACCGCGGAGGCGCCCTGCACGGTCACCTCCACCGTCCCGGTCTGCACGGTCCGGACGGTGGTGCCGGCCGGCGTGGTGAAGGTGGTGCCCGGACCGTTCGTCAGGTGCTCCTGCCCGTCGGCACCGGCCACCCGCAGGTCGCCGACCCCGGCACAGGCGACGATGTCGCCGCTCTTCAGTTCGAGGCTGCCGCCCTCCGTCCGGCCCTTGATGGGGGTGCCCCCGCCGGACGGCACGCCGTCGGCCCGGGCGGGCCCGGCGAGGGCGGTGACGGCGGTGAGGGCGGCCACGGCGCAGCCCGCCACCGCCAGCGCGCGGGCGGCACGGACGGCCCTCGATCCGAATGCAGCTGACATCGGTCCTCCTCGTACGCGGCGGGACCGACGGACGGCCCGCCGGTCTCGATGCACGAGGATCCCCGGATAAATAGGTCAATACCACCGCCAAACGGGTGCTTCTGACCCCCGGTCAACCCGGGAGGAGGATCCGGGACGGACCGTCAACGGTCAGAGGTCCACGCCCTCCCCCGCCGCGAGCTGCGCGAACTCCGCTCCCGTCCCCGGCCCGCCGGTGCCGAGCAGCCGGCCGTGCACCTGCTGCCCCAGCTCGCTCAGGACGGCCTCGTGGATCGCCAGTGCCCGCCGCGGGCCGGCCTCGCGGACGTAGTCGATCAGTTCGGAGACCTTGGTCCAGGGGCCGGCGATCGGCAGCAGCAGGGTCTCCACCGGGTGCGGGGGCAGGGTCAGCGCGTCGCCGGGGTGGAAGAGCCGGCCGTCCAGCAGGAAGCCGGTGTTGCGGACCCGGGGGATGTCCGGGTGGATCACCGCGTGCCACTCGCCGTGGACGCTGACGCTCAGCCCGCCGAGGTCGAAGGCGTCCCCCTCGCCGACCACGGTGACCCGCGAGCCGATGCCCTCCAGCTGCTCGGCCACCGCGCGGTTGGTCCAGATCCGCAGGCCCGGATCCTCCGCGACGGCGGCCCGCAGCCGGTCCTCGGCGAAGTGGTCGAAGTGCTCGTGGGTGATCAGCACCGCGTCGGCGCCGTGGAGGGCGTCCTCCTCGGTGAACAGGCCCGGGTCGATGACGACCGTCGTGTCCCCGTGCTCGATCCGGACGCAGGCGTGCCCAAACTTCGTCAGTCGCATACGGAAAACAGTACAGCAAGACTGCGCAGTTTCGCTGTGGATCTGACCGGTAGGCTGATCCCATGGACACCGACCCCCTGGAGCTCGCCGCCGACCTGCGCCTGGCCATCGGCACCCTGGTACGCCGGCTGCGGGTCGGTGACGAGCTGCCGCAGAACCAGGCCGCGGTGCTGGGCTGGCTGGTCCGCGAGGGACCGCGCACCACCAGTGAGCTGGCCGACCTGCAGCGGGTGCGCCACCAGTCGATGGCCCGGACGGTCGCCCTGCTCACCGAGGCCGGGCTCGTCGAGCAGCGCCGGCACGCCACCGACGGCCGCAAGGTGCTGCTCGCCGTGACCGAGGCCGGCACCCGGGCCCTGCACACGCAGCGGGCGCGCCGCGAGGGCGAGATCGCCGCGGCCATCACCGAGCGGCTGGACCCCGAGGAGCGCCGCCGGCTGGCCGACGCCGTCGACCTGCTGCGCCGACTCGCCTGACCCCCCCGGACGACCGGCATCCGGACACGCCGACGGCCCGGCCCCTCCACAGGGAGGAACCGGGCCGCGGGCGGAACGACCGGGTCGGCTACGACGCCTTGATCAGCTCCCGCTCGTCCACCGGGCGCTGCGCCGGGACGGTGGCGGGGACGTCCAGCGGCGGCAGCTCCACGTGCTCGCTGAGCCCGATCCGCCGGTGCAGCCGGCGCAGCGGGGCCGGCGCCCACCAGTTGAGCTTGCCGAACAGAGACATCGTGGCCGGCACCAGCAGGCAGCGGACCAGGGTGGCGTCCACCGCGACGGCCACCGCCAGGGCGATGCCCATCTGCTTGACCATGAGCATCTGACCGGCCGCGAACCCGGCGAAGACGATCACCATCAGCAGGCCGGCCGAGGTGATGATCTTGCCGCTGCGCTGCAGGCCCAGCTGGACGGCCCGCTGGCTGTCGTACCCCTGGTCGTACAGCTCCTTGATCCGGGCGAGCAGGAAGACCTCGTAGTCCATGGACAGACCGAAGGCGAAGGCGAAGACCAGGACCGGGATGATGCTCTCCAGGCCGCCGGTGGGCGTGAAGCCCAGCAGCCCGCTGAAGTAGCCGTGCTGGAAGACCAGGGTCAGGGCGCCCAGCGAGGCGCCGAGCGAGAGCAGGTTCATCAGCAGGGCCTTGATCGGCATCACCAGCGAGCCGGTCATCATGAACAGCAGCACCAGGGTGCCGGCCGCGACCAGGCCGAGGGCCCACGGGCCGCGGGTGGCGATCTCGTGCTGGAAGTCGACCACGGCCGCCGCGTCGCCGGTGACGTAGGTCTTGAGGCCGCCGCGGTCCGCGCGCAGCTCCTTGACCACGGTCTTCGCCTGCTCGCCCTGGGCGTCGCCGTTCACCAGCACCTCGACGGTGCTCACGCCGTCGCTCACCGGGGTGACCGCGCGGACGTCCGCGACGCCGGGGAGGCCGGCCACGACCTGGTCGGCGTAGGCCTGGGCGCGCTCCTGGCCGGCCTCGACCACCACGGTGATCGGCGCGGGGGCCTGGTCCGGGAAGCGCTCGGTGACGGTCTCGGCGACCTGCCGGGCGGAGAAGGACTGGGGCAGCACGTCGGCGCCGGAGTTGCGCGGGTGCGCGGTGAGGAAGGGCGCGCCGGCGGCGACCAGGATCGCCACACAGGCGAGCATCACCGGGACGGCCCGGCGCTGCACCCGGCGGACGGTACGGGAGAAGAAGCCCTCGTCCGGGACGGGGGCGGTGGGGGTCTTGATCCGCTTGCCGACGAAGCCCAGCAGGGCCGGGACCAGGGTCAGCGCGGCGGCGACCGCGATCACCACGACGCTGACGCCGGCGACCGCGACGGCCCGGAAGACCGGACTGGTGAAGACGAACAGGCCCGACAGGGCCACGGCCACGGTCAGCCCGGAGAAGGCGACGGTCCGGCCGGCGGTGGCCGCGGTGCGCTCCACGGCCTGGTCGATGGTGGCGCCCTGGCCGCGCTCCTCACGGAAGCGGTTGACCATCAGCAGCGCGTAGTCGATGGACAGGCCCAGACCCAGCACGGTGGCGATGGGCAGGACGCTGGTGTCGATGTCCATCAGCCGGCTGAAGCCGAACATGGACAGCAGGGCGCCGCCGACGGAGGCGATCGCGCCGATCGCGGGGAGGCCGGCCGCGGCCAGGCCGCCGAAGACCAGCACCATGACGATCAGGGTCAGCGGCAGGGTGACCAGCTCGCCGAACCTGGTGTCCTTCTCGGTCTGCTCCTGGACCTCCTTCTGGAGGACCAGGTCACCGCCGACGGTGACGTGCGCACCCGGCGCCGCGATGCCCTCCAGACGGTCGGTGACCGCGGTGAGCTGGGCGTCCGTGCTGCCGTCGGCCATCCGCACCGAGACCAGGCTCGCGTTGCCGTCGGAGGAGGTGAGCGAGGGGCCCGCGCTGTAGGTGTCCACCGCGGTGGCCACGCCCGGGAGCTTCGAGATCTCGGCGGTGGCGGCGGTGACGGCGCCGCGGACGGCCTCGTCCCCGACCGGCGCGCCGTCCACCACGGCGGTGACGGTGCCCTGCACCGGGTCGGCGGCCTGGACGACGGAGGTGCCGCGGGCCGACTCGGAACCGCCGGAGCTGGAGGAGACCGTCCCCTCGAAGACCCGCCCCCCGATCAGCACACCGACGGCGAGGACGACGGCCCAGAAGCCGAGGACCCAACGACGGTGCTTGTAACACGTACGACCGAGAGCGGCGAGCCGCCCGCCGACCTGGTGGCCGGCGGTGGTGCGGGGGTTGCGCATAAGCGAGGCCTTTCGGACAGTTCACCCCAATGTAGGTGCAATCCCGCTTTCGTCCTATAGAAGGACGATGAGCCGCATCTCACAATCAGCTACACATAAAGAATGCATAAGTAAAAGCAGAACCCCCGCCCGGAATTCCGAGCGGGGGTTCTGCTTAAGGATCAGCCCTCAGGCGTGATCAGCTCTGGCCGCCGGCCAGCTTCTCACGCAGAGCGGCGAGCGCCTCGTCCGAAGCGAGAGCGCCGGAGCCCTCGTCGCTGGAGGAGGAGTACGAGCCACCGGAGACCGGAGCCTCCTCGCCGGCCTCGGCGGCAGCGGCGGCGTCGGCCTCACGGCTCTTGATGACCTGGGCCTGGTGCTGCTCGAAGCGGGACTGGGCCTCGGCGTACTGCCGCTCCCACTCCTCACGCTGCTTCTCGAAGCCGGGCAGCCAGTCGTTCGCCTCGGGGTCGAAGCCCTCCGGGTAGATGTAGTTGCCCTGGTCGTCGTAGGACGCGGCCATGCCGTACAGGGTCGGGTCGAACTCGACCGACGCCGGGTCGGCACCGAGGGACTCGTTGGCCTGCTTCAGCGAGAGGCTGATGCGACGACGCTCGAGGTCGATGTCGATGACCTTGACGAAGATCTCGTCGCCGACCTGGACGACCTGCTCCGGGATCTCGACGTGGCGCTCGGCCAGCTCGGAGATGTGGACCAGGCCCTCGATGCCCTCGTCCACGCGGACGAACGCACCGAACGGAACCAGCTTGGTGACCTTACCCGGAACGACCTGGCCGATCTGGTGGGTACGGGCGAACTGCTGCCACGGGTCCTCCTGGGTCGCCTTCAGCGACAGGGAGACGCGCTCGCGGTCCATGTCCACGTCGAGAACCTCGACGGTGACCTCCTGGCCGACCTCGACAACCTCGGACGGGTGGTCGATGTGCTTCCAGGACAGCTCGGAGACGTGCACCAGGCCGTCGACGCCACCCAGGTCCACGAAGGCACCGAAGTTGACGATCGAGGAGACGACGCCGGAGCGCACCTGGCCCTTCTGCAGGGTGGTGAGGAAGGTCTGGCGGACCTCGCTCTGGGTCTGCTCCAGCCAGGCACGGCGGGACAGGACCACGTTGTTGCGGTTCTTGTCCAGCTCGATGATCTTGGCCTCGAGCTCCTTGCCCACGTAGGGCTGCAGGTCGCGCACGCGGCGCATCTCGACCAGCGAGGCGGGGAGGAAGCCGCGGAGGCCGATGTCGAGGATGAGACCACCCTTGACGACCTCGATGACGGTACCGGTGACGATGCCGTCCTCTTCCTTGATCTTCTCGATCGTGCCCCAGGCACGCTCGTACTGAGCGCGCTTCTTGGACAGGATCAGGCGACCCTCCTTGTCCTCCTTCTGGAGGACCAGGGCCTCGATGTTGTCGCCGACGGCGACAACCTCGTGGGGGTCGACGTCGTGCTTGATCGAGAGCTCGCGCGACGGGATGACACCCTCGGTCTTGTAACCGATGTCGAGGAGCACCTCGTCACGGTCGACCTTCACGATGACGCCCTCAACGATGTCGCCATCGTTGAAGTACTTGATGGTCTCGTCGATCGCGGCGAGGAACGCGTCCGCGTCGCCGATGTCGTTGACCGCAACCTGCGGGGTGGTGCTGACAGAGGTGTCGGTGGGGCTCGTCATTAGGAAAAGGGCTCCGGTACGGACATGAAGTCGTAGGTAATGCCACGCGGAGGGCCCTGATCGCTCCCACCGAAAGCCGGACAGCCCAGAACACGGAGCACCATCCCGAACCACGGGGTGATGTCCGTCTAGTGACCGTGGGGTCTTCGACAGATGCGAGCGCGACCTGCTCCGTCCGAGGCGCGCAGGCCCGCAGCGCAACTTGTAGCATACGGGGACAGCCGAGCACGGTCAACGCCGAAGACGGCTAGACCGGTAGAGGCCGGGATGGATCAGGCCATATCCTCCGAATGCGCACCTCACGGCGGCAGTCGGAGACCTCGAATCCCCGGATGCCACCGCCCGTTCCGGCTCCCGTACAGGGCCGGACCGCGGCAGCGGCGCTTCCGCACCCCATACCCTACGCGACGGGCTCCATGACCTTGGCCACCACCCCCGACCCCGTGCTCCGTGATCTTGACGAGCCCCGCGAGTCCGACGTCCCGGACGACCCGGACGGCGACGACGCCGTCCGGCGCCCGGCGGAGGCCACGGAGAGCAGCCGGGCCAGCCGCCACTGGTGGGACCGGAACGCCGACGAGTACCAGGACGAGCACGGCGCGTTCCTCGGCGACGACCGCTTCACCTGGTGCCCCGAGGGTCTGGACGAGGCCGACGCCCGTCTGCTCGGCGACCCGGCCGGGCTGCGCGGCCTGGCCGTGCTGGAGCTCGGCGCCGGCGCCGCCCAGTGCTCGCGCTGGCTGGCCGCCCGGGGCGCCCGCCCGGTGGCCCTGGACATCTCCTTCCGGCAGCTCCAGCACTCGCGCCGGATCGACCTCCAGCGCGACACCCCGCCGGTCACCGTGGTGCAGGCGGACGCGGCGGTGCTGCCGTTCGCGGACGGCTCCTTCGACCTGGCCTGCTCGGCGTACGGCGCGGTGCCGTTCAGCGCCGACACCGCCGCCATGATGCGTGAGGTGCACCGGGTGCTGCGGCCCGGCGGGCGCTGGGTGTTCTCGGTGACCCACCCGATCCGCTGGGCGTTCCCCGACGAGCCCGGCGTCGAGGGCCTCACCGCCACCTCTTCCTACTTCGACCGCACCCCCTACGTCGAGCAGGACGAGCAGGGCCGGGCCACCTACGTCGAGCACCACCGCACCCTGGGCGACCGGGTGCGGGAGCTGGTCGGCGCCGGATTCCGGCTGCTGGACCTGGTGGAGCCGGAGTGGCCGGACGGGCACGACCAGGAGTGGGGCGGCTGGAGCCCGCTGCGCGGGCGGCTGATCCCCGGCACCGCGATCTTCGTCAGCGAGCGGGGCTGATCTTGCGTTCGGTCGGTCTCGAACTGCCGGTCCGCACCTGCGTCCCGGCCCTGCAGCGGGCGCTCGCCGAACAGGGCGCCGCGGTGCTGGCGGCGCCGCCCGGCACCGGCAAGACCACGCTGGTCCCGCTGGCCCTGGCCGGGCTGGTGGACGGGCTGCCCGGGCCGGCCCGCCGGGTGCTGGTGGCCGAGCCCCGGCGGCTCGCCGTCCGGGCCGCCGCCCGGCGGATGGCCTGGCTGCTCGGCGAGCGGGTGGGCGAGCGGGTCGGCTTCACCGTCCGCGGCGAGCGCCGGGCCGGACCGCGCACCGTCGTCGAGGTGGTCACCACCGGCGTCCTGCTGCAGCGGCTGCAGCGCGACCCCGAGCTGGCCGGCGTGGACGCGGTCGTCCTGGACGAGTGCCACGAGCGGCACCTGGACGCCGACACCGCGCTCGCCTTCCTGCTCGACGTCCGGGCGGTGCTCCGCCCGGAACTGCGGGTGGTGTGTGCCTCCGCCACCTCGGACACCGCCGCCTGGGCCGAGCTGCTCGGCGGCGCACCGGTGGTGGCGGCCGAGGGCGTCTCGTACCCGGTGGAGGTGGTGTGGGCGCCGCCGCCGCGGCCGGTCCGCCCGCCGCAGGGCACCCGGTGCGACCCCGCGCTGCTGGAGCACGTCGCCGCCACCGTCCGCCGGGCGCTGGCCGAGCGCACCGGGGACGTCCTCTGCTTCCTGCCCGGGGTCGGCGAGATCGCCCGGGTCGCCGGGCAGCTGACCGGCGGCCCCGCCGCGGTGGACGCCGAGGTCCTGCAGCTGCACGGCCAGGCCGCGCAGTCCGTCCAGGACGCCGCGCTGGCACCCGGCGAGCGGCGGCGGGTGATCCTGGCGACCTCGGTGGCGGAGTCCTCGCTGACCGTGCCGGGCGTCCGGCTCGTGGTGGACGCCGGACTGGCCCGCGAACCGCGCACCGACCACGCCCGCGGTCTGTCCGGCCTGGTCACCGTCCGGGCCTCGCTGGCCGCCGGACGGCAGCGCGCCGGCCGGGCCGGCCGCGAGGCCCCGGGCACGGTGTACCGCTGCTGGGCCGAGGTCGAGGACGCCCGCGCCGCCCGGTTCCCCACCCCCGAGATCGCCCTCGCCGACCTCACCGCCTTCGCCCTGCACGCCGCCTGCTGGGGCGACCCCGACGCGGCCGGCCTCGCCCTCCCCGACCCCCCGCCCGCCGGGGCGATGGCCGCGGCCCGCGCGGTACTGCTCGCTCTCGGCGCCGTCGACCCGGACGGCCGCGCCACCGACCGCGGCCGCGCCATCGCCCGTACCGGCCTGCACCCCCGGCTCGCCCGCGCCCTGCTGGACGGCGCCGCGCGGGTCGGCCCCCGACGCGCCGCCGAACTGGTCGCCCTGCTCTCCGAGGAACCGCCGCGGGCCCTCGGCGACGACCTGGTGGAGGTCTGGCGGACCGTCCGCCGGGCGGAGGACCCGTACGCGCGGCGCTGGCGGGACGAGGTCCGGCGGCTGCGCGGACACCTGGACGCCCCGGGGGACGGGCCGGGCGCCGACGGCTCCGGGCCGTCGGACCGGGAGGCGGCCGGCCTGGTGGTCGCCCTGGCCCACCCCGAGCGGATCGCCCGGGCCCGGGGGCCGCAGGGCCCGTACCTGATGGCCTCCGGGACGGCCGCCGACCTCGGGACCGGCTCCCGGCTCTCCGGAGTGGAGTGGCTCGCCGTGGCCGTCGCGGACCGTCCCGCCGGCTCCCCCTCCGCCCGGGTCCAGCGCGCCGTACCGCTCGACGAACCGACTGCCCGGCAGGCCGGCGCGACCCTGCTGACCGACCGCGAGGAGGTCCACTGGTCGGTACGGGACGGCGAGTTGACGGCACGCCGGGTGACCGCGCTGGGGGCGATCGAACTGGACGCCGCCGCCCTGGCCGACCCCGATCCCGACCTGGTCAGGGCCGCCCTGGTGGACGGGCTCACCCGGGAGGGCGTCGGCACCCTGCTCCGCTGGCCGGCCGCCGCCACCGGACTCCGGGAACGGCTCGCGTTCCTCCACCGCACCCTCGGCGACCCCTGGCCGGACGTCTCCGACGAGGCCCTGCTCGACGCCGCCGGCGCCTGGCTGGAACCCGAGCTGTCCCGGGCCCGGCGCCGGGCCGACCTGGCCCGGATCGACACCGCCGCGGCGCTGCAGCGGCTGCTCCCCTGGGCCGGCGGCGACGCCGGACGGCTGGACGAGCTGGCGCCCGAGCGGATCACCGTGCCGAGCGGGTCGCGGATCCGGGTGGACTACGCGGACGACCGGCCGGTGCTGGCCGTCAAGCTCCAGGAGCTGTTCGGCTGGGACACCGCCCCGGCCCTCGCGGGCGGCCGGGTCCCGCTCACCGTCCACCTGCTCTCGCCCGCGGGGCGGCCCGCCGCCGTGACCGGCGACCTGGCCCGCTTCTGGCGCGAGGGGTACAAGGCCGTCCGCGCCGACCTCCGCGGCCGCTACCCCCGCCACCCCTGGCCCGAGGACCCCACCACCGCCACCCCCACCCGCCACACCAACCCCCGGGGACGCACCAACGCACCCGGTTGATCCAGGCAATTCAGGGGCGCGGGGAACTGCGCCGGCCGAACGCAACCAGCCAGCCCGCAAGGGGCGCGGGGAACTGCGCGAAACGGAAGGCCACCTGCCCGAGCACGGCAACGACCGGACGTCGCACCACGCTCTCCCGACAGCGTCCACCCCCCCACCACCGCGAGGGTGCGGCACCGCCGAGGGCAGCGGACGGACGCCTACCGCTGCGCGCAGTTCCCCGCGCCCCTGTGGGTTATCCGGTTGCGTTCAGCGTCGGGCCGCCGGCAGGGCGGCGAGCATGAGGTGCTCGGTGGTCCGCAGGTACTCCTCCGCCGCGGTCGCCGCCTCCGTGGGGTTGCCGGCGTGGACGGCGTCGGCGACCGGGCGGAGGCGGGCCGCCGCCACTGCGGGGTCGTCGAACGGCGCCCGCAGTGCCCCCCGGACGGGCAGGTAGGCGTTGAGGAGCGTGTTGGTGAGCAGCAGGTAGACCCGGTTCCCGGTGGCGCGGGCCAGCTCGCGGTGCACCTCGGCCTCGGCGAGCTGCGCCGCGTCCCCGTCCTCGGCGCGCCCCACCTCGTCCACGAGGTCCCGCAGGCGCCGCCCCTGGGCGTCGGTCCGGCAGGTGGCCGCCCGGCGGGCGATCAGGGCGCCGATGTGCCGCCGTACCTCGAAGACCTCGGTGAGCCAGCCGCTGTCGCGAGTGGCGAGCATCGGGAGGAGGTCGGCGCCGCCGAGGCGGAGGAAGTCGCGGACCCGGGTGCCGATGCCGTGCCGGGTGCTGAGGAGTCCGGCCTGTTCGAGGCGGGAGAGGGCGTGCTTGAGGGTGGTGCGGGTGACGCCGTAGCCGGCGGCGAGTTCCCGCTCGGGGGGCAGCAGCGAGCCGGGCCCGTGGGTGCCGTCCAGGATGTCCTCGCGCAGCCGGTGTTCCAGGACGTCGACGACGGACTGGCGGTTGATGGGCTCGACGGCCACGGAGGGTCTCCCTCTGGATGACAGACGGCGGACGGCGGACGACACACAGGGACGCGGCGGGCCGCAACGGCCCGGGTCCGGAGTCAAGCGGTCCGCCGCACGCGCGTCAAACCCCGCCGGGAGCCGTGGGCCGGAGACCGGCCGGTCGGGGCCGGTCTCCGGGTTCAGCGGGTGGCGGGGGTCAGAACTGCTCGACGAAGTACGGCTGGACCTCCATCCAGCCGTTGCCGGTGGCGCCGTTGAGGCGGCCGGAGCTGGTCCGGGCGAGGGTGTACCAGGAGTCGACGTAGTCCGGGTCGTCGGTCCACCAGGAGGTGGGGAGGGCGGCCAGGACGGCGTTCACCAGCGGGATGTAGGCGCCCTGGTCGGCGATGGTGAGCAGGACGGCGGCGACGGCCTGGGCGAGGGCGAGGTAGTTGGTGTCGCCGTCGTCCTCCATGAGGACCACGTCGGCGAGGTTGTACTTGTAGTTCGACCAGTTCACCAGGATCTGGTTGGGCTGGTAGACGGTGCCGTCGTACCGCAGGTAGGGCATGGCGACCGAGTCGACGCGGACCTTGCCGTCCTGGCCGAAGCCGGTGACCAGGCTGAACATCTCGGCGGCGCCCTTGAACCAGGGTTCCTCGTCGTCGGAGACCTCGATCTTGTTGATCTTGGTGGCCCACCAGCCGCCGGCGGCCTGCGCGGTGGCCACGCCCTTGGCGGCGAACTCCCGCTTCAGCACCTCCAGTCCGGCCTCCAGGGCCTTGGCGCCGTCGAGGTCGACCAGGTAGACGGGCTGCCGGGGGATCTCCCGGGTGTCGAGGGTGTGGGCGCGGCCGGCGGTGTCGTACGCGCGGACGGTGCGGGCGTGGTCGTCGGCGACGGCGGTGGCGACCAGCGGGGCTGCGCCGGCGTCGAGGGCGGCGCGCATGGACGGGTCGGCGAGCTGGACGCGGAGCAGCGGGCCGAGGTCGGCGCCGAGGCCCTTGGCTCTGGCGATGCCGCGGTCGGCGTCGGCGGTGGCGGCGGCCAGGTGGCGGCCCGGCGCGGTCGCGGACTGCGCGGCCAGCGGGGCGAGTCCGGTCGGTCCGTCGGCGGTGGCGCCGCGAAGCCGGGTCTGCCAGGCGGGGTCGGCGAGGGTGGTGGCGAGGGTGCGGGCCATCCCGTCCTCGATGGCGGACACCTGGCCGGTGGACACCTGGCCGGCGGGGGCGGGGGCCGGCGCGGGGGCAGCGGCGGCCTGGCCGGCGGCGAGCACGCCGAGCACGAGGGTCGTGACGGCGACGGTGGTGCGCCGCGGGCGGAGGAGCGACATGGGGTCTCCTGACTCGGTTGACGGGGGTGGTGCCAACGTTGAGTGGTGCCATGACAAGTGAAGTGGGAATCTGACGGTGCATCAACCCTTGCTCCTCAGAACCGCCGGACGGCCTCCCGGGCGATCCCCAGCGCCAGCGCCATGATGGTGAGTTGGGGGTTGACGCCCGGGCAGCTCGGCAGCCCGGAGGCGTCGGCGACCAGGACGCCGTGGACGCCGCGCAGCCGTCCCCACGCGTCGGCGGGCGCGGTGGCGGGGTCGGCGCCGAGGGCGACCGTGCCGGACGGGTGGAAGGCGGACAGGTGCAGGGCGTCCGGGCCGGTCCGGGCGAGCACCTCGCGCAGTTCGGCGGTGGAGCGGACTCGCGGGTGGCGCGGCAGCCCGGTGAGCACCTCCTCGGCGCCGGCCGCGAACAGCAGCCGGCCGGTCGCCTCCACCGCCCGCAGCAGGGTACGTCCGTCGGCCGGGTCGAGGTCGTACCGGAGCAGGGTGCGCCGGCCGCCGAGGACCCGGCCGCGCGGCCGGTCGGCGATCATCGCGCCGAAGGTGGCCAGCCGGTCGGCGGCCTCCAGTTCGGCGCGCAGCTCCCGTCCCACGCCGGGCAGGACGAAGGAGCCCAGGCCGGGCGGGGGCGCGGTGGCCTCGATCAGGACGCCCTGCCCGTGGAGCTCCTCGATGCCGGCGCTCTGCAGGACGGCCGGCCCGGCGGCCACCGGTTCGGCGAACCGGCCGGCCAGGCTGGTCGCCGGGTGGACGGCGAGGTTGCGGCCCGTCCCGGGGTGGCCGCCGAGGCCGGAGCGGCGCAGCAGCGCGGGTGACTCCAGGGCGCCGGCGGCGACCACCACCAGCGGGGCGAGGACCTCGAACCGGCTGCCGTCCGGGCGGCGGGCGGCGATGCCCGCGGCGCGGGGGCCGCCCGGCCGGTCCGGGTCGGTGAGGACGCGCAGCACCCGGGCGGAGGTGACGATCCGCGCGCCGGCGGCGCAGGCGTCCGGCAGGACCGACAGCTGCACGCTCTGCTTGGCGCCGGCCGGGCAGCCCACCACGCACTGGGTGGAGCCGCGGCAGCCGGGGGCGTTGCGTCGGAGCGGGCCGGCGGCCCAGCCGAGGCGCTCGGCCCCGGCGAGGGCGAGCAGGCCGTTGCGGCCGAGGACGTCGACGGGCTGGACGGCCACCCGCAGCGTGCGTTCCACCTCGTCCAGGTCGGCGGCGAAGGCGGCGGGGTCGGCGAGGTCGATGAGGCCGTGGCGGGACCGCCACCGCTCCAGGACCCGGTCCGGGGTGCGGTAGCAGGTACCGGAGTTGACGACGGTGGTGCCGCCGACGGCGCGGCCGGTGGGCAGCAGGACCGGCGGGCGGCCGAGCAGGACGGTGGCGCCGCCGTCGCGGTAGAGGTCGGTGAAGCGGTCCAGCGGGAGGCGGCGGGCGAACTCGGCGGTGGTGTGGTGCCGGCCCTCCTCCAGGACGATCACGCGCAGGCCGGCCCCGGCCAGCGTCCGGGCGGCGATCGCCCCGCCGGCGCCGGAGCCGACCACCACGGCGTCGGCGGTGGAGCGGTCGGGCCAGGCGGCGGAGGGCACGCAGTCCAGCGGGGGGTCGGCGGGCACGGCGGGGGGTGCCGTGGCGGGCCCGACGGAGGGACCGGTCGGGCCGCGCCGGTGGAGCATCAGTTCGGTGCCGGCGGCCAGCAGGACCGGGAGTTTGACCAGGTCGAGGACGGGCGGCAGGGCGGGCCGGGCGGCGAGCCCGGCGAGCAGCGCCTCGCGGGTGTCGGGGTGGAGGCGGTCCAGGCGGGAGCCGGTCCGCAGCAGGGCGTAACCGTCGGCGGCCGCGGCGGCGGCCCGCAGCCCCGCCTGGGCCGGGACCGGCAGGGCGGCCAGGACGCCCGCCAGCCGCTCCCCCGCCGCGGACGGCCAGTCGGCGGTCCGGTCGTCGGCGAGCAGCGCGGCGGTCAGTCCGCGCAGGCTGCGCCCCGGACGCCGACGCGGGCGGGGCACCGGGCTCGGCAGCGGCGCGTTCGGGTGCGGCGCGGTCGGGTGCGGGAGCGGCGCGGTCGGGCGGGTCATCGGTGGCCTACCTCGGCGTGGGCGGTGGCGGTGAGGGTCCAGACGGCTTCCGGCTGCCAGCGCAGGCCCCGGCGCCGTTCGAGGGTGACGTGGGCGTCGGCGGTCTCGGTGTTGTGACAGGTGGCGGCGGCGCCGTCGGGGTCGGTGTAGCCGAGGGTGAGGGTGCGCTCCGCGTCCTGCCGGACGGTGACGGTGATCCGGTGCCGGGCGGTGCGGCCGGTCACCGTCCACTCGGGCAGGGCGATCCGGGCCCGGAACCGTCCCGGGCCGAGCCATCCGACGGCCGGGCGCAGGGCGGTGCGCGGCCAGGTGCGCCCGGCCCGGTGGAGGCGGAGGAAGACCAGCGGGGGCAGCCGGTCGAGACCGGGGCGCCGGGCGACCGCGGCGATCACCTCCAGGACGTCCCCGCCGCCGAGGTCGGCGTGCAGCCAGGCCCAGCGCTCGGCGTACCCGTGCCCGTGGATCCGGGCGGTCGCGCCGGGCGCGCCGTCCAGGACGAGCCGGCCGCCGGGGTGGGTGACGGTGCCGCTGTACCGGGAGGTGGTCGCGGTGAGCAGGTGGGCGGCGGGGAGCAGGCCCCAGCGCCACGCCCAGCGGGGGAAGGTGTACAGCGGCGGGCCCTGGGGGTGCTCGGTGAGGTCCCAGCCGTACGGGCCGGCCGAGCCGCGCAGCGGGTGGGCGTCCTCGCCCGCCGTCCACGGCCGCGGGCCGGTGCGGGCGTGCTCGGCGGGCCCGGCCGGCGGGTGGAGGGAGATCCAGCCGTGGGTGCGGGCGGGTGTGCCGTCGGTGGGGGCGGTGAGTTCGTGGTGGAGCCAGAGGCCGGTGCCGGTGGCGGGGTCGGTGAGCGTGGTGTACCAGACCTCGGTGCGGCCGGGGGTGCCGTCCCAGCGCCAGGTCCGGGCGGCGGGCCGGTCTGCGGCATGGTGGTCGGCGCGGCCGGGGGCCCCGCGCGGGAAGCGCCAGCCGGCCAGGAACGGGAGCAGGGCGCCCGGCCGGAAGCGCAGCACTCCGGTACCGGCGGGGGCGCCGCCCGGGGCGGGGGCGAGGGTGAACGGGAGCGTGGTCATCGAGCGCCACGGGCGGGCGACGGAGACCGACTTCCAGCCGTCGAGGGTCAGGCGGTCGCCGCCGGCGGTGAACTCCAGGCGGTAGCGGATCCGCCGGCGGGCCACCGGGGAGATCTCCAACTCGCCCGTCGCGTCCGGGTCGTCGGCGAGGCCCTGGATCCGGACCCGGCCGGTGAGGCGGGCGTCGGTGGTGCGGTGAGGGAGGAGGATCCGGTCGGCGCGGACGGCGAGGTCGAGCCGGATCCGTCGCGGCCGGGTCTCCCCCGCCAGGCGCACCGTGCCGTGCATCGTCTCGCGGAAGGCGGTCCCGCGGAGGGGTGTGCGGAGGGGTGTGGTGGCCATGGGGCCCTCCCGTCCCGAACGGTGGGAAGTGGTTGAGTGGCTGAGCCACTCAACCATCGGGCCGACGTACCGTCAAGAGAGCGGCGGGGGAACGGGTTTACCGGAAAGGGCCCGGCCCACACACGCCCGCGCCCCCTGGAGCGCGGGGCTCCAGGGGGCGCGGGACGGGCCGGATCAGTGCGCGGCGGCTTCCCAGTCCGGGCCGACGCCGACCGAGACGTCCAGCGGCGCCCGGAGCGGGTAGGCGCCGGCCATCTGCTCGCGGACCAGGGCCTCGACCTGCTCGCGCTCACCCGGCGCGACCTCCAGCACGATTTCGTCGTGCACCTGGAGCAGCATCCGGGAGCCGAGCCCGGCCTCGGTGAGCGCGCGGTCCACCCGCAGCATGGCGATCTTGACGATGTCGGCGGCCGAGCCCTGGATCGGGGCGTTCAGGGCCATCCGCTCGGCCATCTCGCGGCGCTGGCGGTTGTCGCTGGTGAGGTCCGGCAGGTACCGGCGGCGGCCGAGCAGGGTCTCGGTGTACCCGATCGCCCGGGCCTCCTCGACCACCCGGTGCAGGTAGTCGCGGACGCCGCCGAACCGCTCGAAGTAGGTGTCCATCAGGCCCTGCGCCTCGGCGGGCTTGATGCCGAGCTGCTGGGAGAGGCCGTACGCGGACAGGCCGTAGGCGAGGCCGTAGGACATCGCCTTGATCTTGCGCCGCATCTCGGCGTCGACCGCGGTCGGGGCGACCTCGAAGACCTGCGAGGCGACCGTGGTGTGCAGGTCCTCGCCGCTCTCGAAGGCCTCGATCAGGGCCTCGTCCTCGGAGAGGTGGGCCATGATGCGCAGCTCGATCTGCGAGTAGTCGGCGGTGAGCAGCGACTCGTACCCCTCGCCGACCACGAAGGCGCGGCGGATGGCCCGGCCCTCCTCGGTGCGGACGGGGATGTTCTGCAGGTTGGGGCCCTCGGAGGAGAGCCGGCCGGTGGCCGCGACCATCTGGTTGAAGGTGGTGTGGATCCGGCCCTGCGGGGAGACCGTCTTCAACAGGCCCTCGACCGTGGTGCGCAGCTTGGCCTGGTCGCGGTGGCGGAGCAGGATGACCGGCAGCTCGTTGTCGGTCTGGGTGGCGAGCCAGGTCAGCGCGTCGGCGTCGGTGGTGTAGCCGGTCTTGATCTTCTTGGTCTTGGGCAGTGCCAGCTCGCCGAAGAGGATCTCCTGGAGCTGCTTGGGCGAGCCCAGGTTGAAGGGGTGGCCGGCGGCGGCGTGCGCCTCGTCGACGCAGCGCTGGATCTCGGCGGTGAACTGGGCCTCCAGGCCGGTCAGCCACTCCCGGTCGGCGGCGATGCCGTACCGCTCCATCCGGGCGAGCAGCTCGGCGATGGGCAGCTCCATGTCGTGGAACAGCTCGGCGGCGCCGACCTCGCCGAGGCGGGTGGCGAACAGCTCGGCCAGGTCGAGCACCGCGCGGGCCTGGTTCATCAGGGCACGGGCGGCGGAGCCGGTGTCCTCGTCCGGGGTGTCGAAGCTGAGCTGGCCGGTCTCGGCCTTGGCGGCGGGTGCCAGCGAGCGGGCCAGGTACTCCTCGGCGAGCACGTCCAGGGTGAAGGTGCGACGGCCGGGCTTCTCCAGGTACGCGGCGAGCGCGGTGTCGGCGGTGACGCCGGCGATCGTCCAGCCCTGCTCGGCGAAGGCGCGCATCACCTGCTTGGCGATGTGCAGGGCCTTGGGCGCGGCCGGGTCGGCCAGCCAGGCGGCGAAGGCGCGGTCGTCCTCCTCGCCCAGCTGCGCCGGGTCGAACCAGGCGGCCGAGTCGCCGGCGGCGAGCGCCACCTCCTGCACCCGACCGGTGCCGAGCGCCCACTCATAGACGGCGGCGACCGCGACCAGTCCCTTGCCGTGGGTGTCCAGCCAGGCGGCCAGCGCGCCGGGCTCGGTCAGCAGCTCGCCCTCGACCTCCACGCCGGGGGCCAGCTCTGCGGCCTCCGTCTCGGCGGCGCCGGACGGGTCCATGCCGAAGACCCGCTCGCGGAAGTTGGGGTTGCGGAACTCCAGGGCCTCCAGGATCTGGCCGACCGCGGGCTTGTCGAAGCCGGAGCGGACCAGGTCGTCGACGCCCAGCGGCAGCTCCACATCACGGACCAGCTCGGTCAGCACGCGGTTGCGCTTGACCGAGTCCAGGTGCTCGCGGAGCTTCTCGCCGATCTTGCCCTTGACCTCGTCGGCGCGGGAGACCAGCTCGTCGAAGGAGCCGAACTGGTTGACCCACTTCGCCGCGGTCTTCTCGCCGACGCCGGGGATGCCGGGCAGGTTGTCGGACGGGTCACCGCGCAGGGCGGCGAGGTCCGGGTACTGGTCGGGGCGGACGCCGTACTTCTCGGCGACCTTCTCCGGGGTGTAGCGGGTGAGCTCGGAGACGCCCTTGGTCGGGTAGAGCACGGTGACGTGCTCGGAGACCAGCTGGAGGGAGTCCCGGTCGCCGGTGACGATCTGTACCTCGAAGCCGCGGGCCGCGGCGGCGGTGGCGAGGGTGGCGATGACGTCGTCCGCCTCGAAGCCGTCCACCGCCAGGCGCGGGATGCTCATCGCGTCCAGCAGCTCGTGGATCAGGCCGATCTGGCTCTTGAACTCGTCCGGCGTCTTGGCGCGGTTGGCCTTGTACTCCGGGAACTCGGCGGCGCGGAAGGTCTGCCGGGAGATGTCGAAGGCGACCGCGAGGTGGGTGGGCTGCTCGTCGCGGACCGTGTTGGCCAGCATGGAGGCGAAGCCGTAGACGGCGTTGGTGGACTGACCGGTGGTGGTGCTGAAGTTCTCCACGGGCAGCGCGAAGAAGGCCCGGTAGGCCATGGAATGCCCGTCGAGCAGCATCAGCCGGGGCCGGGAGCCCGTACTCTTGCCTGCACTCTGCGTAGCCACGTCTCGTCCGTCCTGCCGGTTCCACTGCCAGGTCACGATCCTATGGCCCGGCACCGACAGCGACGGCAAGCTCCCGGTGGAGCGCCGCTCGTGCGCGGGCGCCCGCGGCCCGCCGGGACACGGGTCGTACGATCACAGGCGACACAACGACGTGACCCCCAGCGGCAGGAGCACCATGACCGACGCGGCCCCCGTTCTCAACGTGCCCCAGGACGTCCTCGACCACTTCGCCAAGCTCGGCGTCAGCCCGGAGACCTTCTCCGGCGGCCTGCTCGGCGAGAAGCTCGGCATCCGCATCGTGGAGGCCTCCCCGGACCGCGTGGTGGGCACCATGCCGGTCGAGGGCAACCAGCAGCCGTACGGGCTGCTGCACGGCGGGGCCTCGGCCGCGCTGGCGGAGACCCTCGGTTCGATCGGCGCGATGCTGCACGCGGGCCCCGGCCGGTACGCGGTCGGCGTGGACCTCAACGCCACCCACCACCGCTCGGCCACCTCCGGCCTGGTCACCGCCGTGGCCACCGCGGTGTTCAAGGGTCGTACGGCGGCCACGTACGAGATCGCGGTCACCGACGACACCGGCAAGCGGATCACCAGCTGCCGGCTGACCTGCATGCTGCGGGACGTCTAGGACGGACCCGCACGGACGGCCCCTCCCGGGGCGCGTGCGGACACCCCGACCGTCGGGGGCCGGGGGGCGGGCTGGGGAAGCAAGGGCGGCCGCGCACCGGAGGGCACGGTGCCGCGCCCGCACCCCGCACGCCCCGGTAGACCGCCCGTACGCCGCTCCTGCGCCGGCGTACGCCCCCGCGGGTTTGAGGCGCGCCCGGCCCGGGCAGTCCTCGCCTGACGAGGGGGCGGCGGAGATGTCCGGAGGAGGCGAACTCCCGGACGGCGTGCACGGATCCCTCGGCCCGGTGGAGCCGGCCGAGGGCACCTGGGCGGCGTCCGCACGCCCGCACGACCCCGGCGCCCCGCCCGGCCGGCCGCTGGACCGGCTGACGTCCGGGATCCGGCTGACCCGGCGTCAGAGGTACGCCGCCGCAGCCCTGTTACTCCTCCTGGCCACCGCCTCCGCCGGCCGGCCCGGGCAGGCCCCGCGCCCCGAGCAGGCGGCCAACTCCCCACCCCCGTACCCCGCCCAGATCACCCGTTTCAGCTACGGCGGCCCGACGGAGGACGGTGCGCACCCCTTCGTGCTGCGACTCACGGCGACCGACGAGGGCGCCGCCCCGGTGGAGGTCCTCGGCCTGCACCAGCCCTATCCGGGCCTGCTGATCCGGACGTCGGGCCCGCTGCCCGTGGCGATCCCACCCGGTGGATCGGTGGAGCTGCCCGTCGTGTTCACGGTGACCGACTGCGCCACGGCGCCCGCGGACGCCGAGCTCCCCTTCATCGATGTCACGCTGCGTAACACGCGCGCAATCCAGACGGTCAGTCAGATCCTCGGTTCGGCGTACGCCCGTGAGCTGTCACGAATCATCCATATCGCCTGCCCGGATTCCGGAATTCGAACGTCTACGTCCGCTCCACCTTTCCCGGACGGTCCCGTTCGATAATCGGCGATTCCCAACACGACCTGGAATTACGGCCGAGCAGTATGCCGCACGGTGAGACGGCGCGCGCCCGGCCGGGCCCGGCGAGGCCCCGCTGACCACCATGTGAGATTTCCGCGGGGGGTAGTCATAACAAGAGAATCACAGCATGTCCGGACCCTCTGCCACCGGCGCCAAACCCGTTCTAGAGTCACGGCCAGTCACCGCGCCACCGATTGGGCTTGGGCCCAGCGCGCGACCCGGCACCGCCCAGTCAGTGCGGCTGCCTTCCTGATCCAGAAGGGGACCCTCGTGCGTAAGAGTTCAGTTCTTGTCGTGAGCATTGCCGTCGCCGGAGCCCTCACCCTCTCCGCCTGCGGCGAGCGCGGTGAGAAGAAGGGCGGCTCCGAGGCGGCCGGCGGCAGCGTCAAGGTCGTCATCGGCGTGGACGCCCCGCTCACCGGCAAGCTCTCGGCCCTGGGCCTCGGCATCAAGAACTCCGCCGACCTCGCCGTCCAGAAGGCGAACAAGGAGAAGACCGTCCCCGGCGTCACCTTCGAGCTGGAGGCCCTGGACGACCAGGCCAACCCCACCTCCGGCCAGCAGAACGCCACCAAGTTCGTCGGTGAGAAGAACGTCCTCGGCGTCGTCGGCCCGCTGAACTCCAGCGTCTCGCTGACCATGCAGAAGGTCTTCAACGACGGCAAGCTGACCCAGGTCTCCCCGGCCAACACCAACCCGCAGCTGAGCCTCGGCGCGGACTGGGGCAGCCAGAAGTTCGCCCGTCCGTACGCCTCGTACTTCCGCACCGCGACCACCGACGTGGTCCAGGGCAAGTTCGCGGCCCAGTACCTCTACAACGAGGCCAAGAAGACCAAGGTCTTCGTCATCGACGACAAGAAGACCTACGGCGCCGGCCTGGCGAACATCTTCCAGGAGGAGTTCAAGAAGCTCGGCGGCACCGTGGTCGGCAGCGACCACATCAACCCCGACGACAAGGACTTCTCGGCCGTCGCCACCAAGGTGAAGTCCTCCGGCGCCGACTCGGTCTACTACGGCGGCGAGTACCCCGAGGCGGGCCCGCTCTCCGACCAGATCAAGAAGGCCGGCGCGGCCGTTCCGCTGTTCGGCGGCGACGGCATCTACGACGACGAGTTCATCAAGCTGTCGAACAACAACAGCAACGGCGACCTCGCCACCTCGGTCGGCGCCCCGGTCGAGGAGATCGACTCCGCCAAGGCCTTCATCGCCGACTACAAGGCGGCCGGCTACAAGGACCCGTACGCGGCCTACGGCGGCTACTCCTACGACGCCGCCTGGTCGATCATCGAGGCCGTCAAGGCCGTCGTCGCCGACAACGGCGGCAAGCTGCCGGACGACGCCCGCGGCAAGGTCGTCGAGGCCATGAGCAAGGTGTCGTTCAGCGGCGTCACCGGCAAGGTCTCCTTCGACCAGTACGGCGACACCACCAACAAGCAGCTCACCGTCTACACGGTCAAGGACGGCAAGTGGGCCGCCGTGAAGAGCGGCACCTACTCCGGCTGACAGCAGCCCAGCCGGTGAAGCCGGCGGTCCCCGAGACCAGCCCCGGCTGACGCCGCGACCACGACCCGCCCCCGCACGGGCGGTTACGGAAGCAAGCCAGGGCGGGGGGCGCCATGAGCGCCCCCCGCTCTTTCCATCCCCCTCACCACGGAGGCCTGCGGTGCACGAACTGCCGCAAAACCTGGCCAACGGCCTGATGCTCGGGCTGATGTACGGCCTGATCGCCGTCGGCTACACGATGGTCTACGGCATCGTCCAGCTCATCAACTTCGCCCACGGCGAGATCTTCATGATCGGCGGGTTCGGCGCGCTGACCGCCTACCTCGTCCTCCCCTCCGGCGTCTCCCTGTGGGTCGCCCTGCCCATCATGATCATCGGCGGCATCATCGCCTCCGTGCTGGTCGCCACGGGTGCCGAGCGCTTCGCCTACCGCCCGCTGCGGACCGCCCCCCGCCTCGCCCCGCTGATCACGGCGATCGGCCTCTCGATCGCCCTCCAGCAGGTCGTGTGGCGCTTCTACCCGGGTGCCACGAAGGCCCGCACCTTCCCGCACTTCGACGGTGCCGCCATCGACCTCGGCCCGTTCCACCTGCAGCGCAACGACCTCTTCCTGCTGGTCGCCGCCCCGCTGTGCATGATCATCCTCGGCGCCTTCGTCCGCATGACCCGCACCGGCCGCGCCATGCAGGCCACCGCGCAGGACCCGGACACCGCCAAGCTCATGGGCATCAACACCGACCGCATCATCGTCATCGCGTTCGCCGTCGGTGCCGCCTTCGCGGCCATCGCCGCCGTCGCCTACGGCCTGCGGTACGGCAACATCGACTTCGCCATGGGCACCATCACCGGCCTCAAGGCCTTCACCGCGGCCGTCCTCGGCGGCATCGGCAACATCTACGGCGCCATGCTCGGTGGCGTGGTCCTCGGCATCGCCGAGTCGCTCGCCGCCGCGTACATCCAGAACGTCCCCGGCATGCACCAGCTCGGCGGCCAGGGCTGGGCCAACGTCTGGGCATTCGTACTTCTCATCGTCGTCCTGCTCGTCAGGCCCCAGGGTCTGCTGGGCAAGCGCGTCACTGACCGGGCGTGAGGCCAATGACCACCAAGATCCCCACCGTCATCCCGGCTCAGGCCGCCCGCGCGCTGACCGCCGCCGGCGCCACCCTCACCGCCGTCTCCGCGTTCCTCCCCTGGACCTGGAGCAGCGAGTTCCCCGGCGACCTGACGTACTACGGCTCCCCCGCCGGCCTCCAGTGGGTCGCCTTCATCGCCGGCCTGCTCACCCTGCTGTACACGCTCGCCTCCTACGGCGTGCGCGGCACCGGCTGGGCCGCCCCCACCGGCGCCAACCAGGCCCTGCGCCTGCTCGGCATCGGCACCCTGGCCGGCAGCTGGTTCGCCGTCGGCGCGATCGGCTGGCAGCTGGGCGGCCTGGCCAACCTCGACCCGGGCGGCTGGGTGCTCGCCGTCGGCGCGCTGATCGCCGCGGTCGGCGCCCTGCAGCTGCCGGACGACCACAGAGCCGCCCCGGCCCCGGCCAAG
Organism: Kitasatospora sp. HUAS MG31; assembly: GCF_040571325.1. Taxonomy (GTDB): domain Bacteria; phylum Actinomycetota; class Actinomycetes; order Streptomycetales; family Streptomycetaceae; genus Kitasatospora; species Kitasatospora camelliae. The sequence continues at coordinate 2,022,602 of NZ_CP159872.1, forward strand.
CTCTCCTCCTGGGCCGAGATCTCGGTCATCGCGGCCGTGCTGGCCGTCGGCCTGGCCGCCTTCGCCTTCGGCATCGGCGCCGAGGCGGAGAGCTTCACCGGCTACCTGATCACGGTCGTCTTCGCGATCGCCGCGATCAACAAGGCCGGTCTGCCCGCCCGCCTCTCGGCGCTCACCGCCAAGCACCGCACGGTGACCACCGCCGGTGCCTTCGCGGCCGCCGCCGCCTTCCCGTTCACCCAGTCCAACGACCTGTACGTGCTGATCGGCGTCAACATCCTGATCTTCGCCACGGTCGCCCTGGGCCTGAACGTCGTGGTCGGCCTGGCCGGTCTGCTCGACCTCGGCTACGTCGCCTTCCTCGGTGTGGGCGCCTACGCCGCCGCGCTGGTCTCCGGCAGCCCGTTCTCGGTGTTCCGCGACTTCCACGTGCCCTTCCCGGTGGCCGCGCTGATCGGCGCCCTGGCCGCGCTGGTCTTCGGTGTGGTGATCGGCGCCCCGACCCTGCGGCTGCGCGGCGACTACCTCGCCATCGTGACGCTGGGCTTCGGTGAGATCTTCCGCATCACCATGAACAACCTGGACGGCAACTCCGGCCCGAGCCTGACCAACGGCCCGAACGGCATCGCCGCCATCCCGGACGTCAGCATGTTCGGCTTCGACTTCGGCAAGCCGCACGTCATCGGCGGCCTGGAGATCAGCAAGTTCACCAACTACCTGCTGCTGATGCTGCTGGTGACCGCGATCGTGGTGACCGTCTTCGGCCGGGTCGCCGACTCCCGCATCGGCCGTGCCTGGGTCGCCATCCGCGAGGACGAGACCGCCGCCGAGGCCATGGGCATCAACGGCTTCCGGGTCAAGCTGATCGCCTTCGCGCTCGGCGCCACCCTGGCCGGTCTGGCCGGTGCCGTGCAGGCCCACACCCAGAGCGCCGTCTCCCCCGAGGGCTACCTGTTCGCCGGTCCGGTCGCGCCCAACTCGGCCTTCCTGCTGGCCGCGGTCATCCTCGGCGGCATGGGCACCATCAGCGGCCCGCTGCTGGGCGCCAGCCTGCTGTTCCTGATCCCGGCGAAGCTGGAGTTCCTGAAGGACTACCAGCTGCTGACCTTCGGCATCGCGCTGATCCTGCTGATGCGCTTCCGACCGGAGGGCATCGTCGCCAACCGTCGCCAGAAGCTGGAGTTCCACGAGGCGGACATCCCCGCCCAGGGCACGCCCACCGACACCGCACTCTCCAAGGCAGGGGCGTGAACACCCAGATGACCACCACCACCGCGCCCGCCGCCGGGCTCACGACGGCCACCCCGGTGCTCGAAGCCTCCGGCGTGATCATGCGCTTCGGCGGCCTCACCGCCGTCAACAACGTCAACCTGACCGTCGGCCAGGGCGAGATCGTCGGTCTGATCGGCCCGAACGGCGCCGGCAAGACCACCTTCTTCAACTGCCTCACCGGCCTGTACGTGCCGACCGAGGGCACCGTGAAGTACAAGGGCACGGTGCTGCCGCCCAAGCCGCACCTGGTGACCCAGGCCGGCATCGCCCGGACCTTCCAGAACATCCGGCTGTTCGCCAACATGACCGTCCTGGAGAACGTCCTGGTCGGCCGCTTCAGCCGGACCAAGGAGGGCATCTTCTCGGCCATCCTGCGCGGCCCCGGGTTCCACCGGGCCGAGGCCGAGAGCCGCGAGAAGGCCATGGAGCTCCTGGAGTTCTGCGGCCTGGCCAACAAGGCGGAGCACCTGGCCCGCAACCTGCCGTACGGCGAGCAGCGCAAGCTGGAGATCGCCCGCGCGCTGGCCAGCGACCCCGGCCTGCTGCTGCTGGACGAGCCCACCGCCGGCATGAACCCGCAGGAGACCGTCGCCGCCGAGGAGTTGGTCTTCGCGATCCGCGACAAGGGCATCGCGATCCTGGTCATCGAGCACGACATGAAGTTCATCTTCAACCTGTGCGACCGCACCGCCGTCCTGGTCCAGGGCCAGAAGATCGTCGAGGGCGACAAGGAGACCGTCCAGAACGACGAGCGGGTCATCACCGCCTACCTGGGCGCTCCGCTCGAAGGCACCGGCACCCCCGAGGCCGACGCCGACACCAGCACCACCAGCACGGAGGCCGACAAGTGACCGCTCTGCTCGAGGTCGAGGACCTCCGCGTCTCCTACGGCAAGATCGAGGCCGTCAAGGGCATCAGCTTCAGCGTGAACCAGGGCGAGGTCACCACCCTGATCGGCACCAACGGCGCCGGCAAGACCACCACCCTGCGGACCCTGTCAGGACTGCTGAAGCCGACCTCCGGCAAGATCACGTTCGACGGCGCCCCGCTGAACGCGATCCCGGCCCACAAGATCGTGTCGCTGGGCCTGGCCCACTCGCCCGAGGGCCGGCACATCTTCCCGCGGATGACCATCGAGGAGAACCTGCTCCTCGGTGCCTTCCTCCGCAAGGACTCCGCCGGCATCGCCGAGGACGTCGAGCGCGCCTACACGCTCTTCCCGATCCTGGGCGAGCGCCGCAAGCAGGCCGCCGGCACGCTCTCCGGCGGTGAGCAGCAGATGCTCGCCATGGGTCGGGCGCTGATGTCCCGTCCGAAGCTGCTGATGCTCGACGAGCCCTCGATGGGCCTGTCGCCGCTGATGATGCAGAAGATCATGGCGACCATCGTGGAGCTGAAGGCCGCCGGCACCACCATCCTGCTGGTCGAGCAGAACGCGCAGGCCGCGCTCTCGCTCTCCGACCAGGGCTACGTGATGGAGATCGGCAACATCGTGCTCACCGGCACGGGTGCGGACCTGCTCCACGACGACTCGGTGCGCAAGGCGTACCTCGGCGAGGACTGATCCCGGACCGGACGCGGAAGGGCCCGACCTGCACTTGCAGGTCGGGCCCTTCCCGTTGTCACTCCGGTTGCCGCTCCGGCGGGGCGGCGGGCGTCAGTTGCCGCCCTCGGCCTTCTTGCGCTCCTGCGCCTCGCCCTCCTCGATCACGGCCTCGGCGACCGCGGCCATGGTCATCCGGCGGTCCATCGAGGTCTTCTGGATCCAGCGGAACGCGGCCGGCTCGGTGAGCCCGAACTGGGTCTGCAGCACGCTCTTGGCACGGTCCACCAGCTTGCGGGTCTCCAGGCGCAGCGAGAGGTCGGCGATCTCCTGCTCCAGGGTCCGCATCTCGGTGTACCGGGAGACGGCCATCTCGATCGCCGGCACCAGGTCGCTCTTGCTGAACGGCTTCACGATGTACGCCATGGCGCCGGCGTCGCGGGCCCGCTCGACCAGCTCGCGCTGGGAGAACGCGGTCAGCATCAGCACCGGGGCGAGGTGCTGCTCGTGGATGCGCTCGGCGGCCGAGAGGCCGTCCAGGACGGGCATCTTCACGTCCAGGATGACCAGGTCCGGCTTCAGCTCCTCGACCAGCTTGACGGCCGTCTCGCCGTCGCCGGCCTCACCGACGACGGTGTAGCCCTCCTCCTCCAGCATCTCCTTCAGGTCGAGGCGGATCAGGGCCTCGTCCTCGGCGATGACGATGCGGGTGATCTGGGGGGAGTCGATCTCAAGCGGCTGGGGCTGCTCGTCGGCGGTGCTCACGGGGCTCCTCGTTCCGGCGGGGTGCTGCATGCACGAGCCTACCTAGACACGGTATGTTTGATTCACAGCGCATCGGGGGCAACCTTCGATTTGCTGGGCGCTCCGGTAGCCCAATGGCAGAGGCGATGGTCTCAAACACCATTCAGTGTGGGTTCGAATCCCACTCGGGGCACTTGCCTTCGTTTTTAAGGTCACCCGTCGAGTGGAGATGTTCATCACTTCGGGTGGCCCGCCTTGCGTTCCACCCCTGCGGCGCAGCCCCTCGGAGGGACTGCGCCGTCGTCGTACCCGCCGCGGGGACGGTCAGTTGTCGAGTTCTCCGACGTGGTGGACGCGGACCAGGTTGGTGGAGCCGGCCAGCCCGGGCGGGGAGCCCGCGGTGATCACCACGATGTCCCCCTTCTGGCACCGGCCGAGGCTGAGCAGCGCGGCGTCGACCTGGGCGACCATCTCGTCGGTGGTCGGGACGAACGGGCCGAGGAAGGTCTCCACGCCCCAGGTGAGGGCGAGTTGGCTGCGGACGGCCGGCTCGTAGGTGAACGCCAGCACCGGGATCGGCGAGCGGTAGCGGGTGAGCCGCCGCGCGGTGTCCCCGCTCTGGGTGAAGGCGATCAGGTACTTGGCGTGCAGGAAGTCGCCGATCTCGGCGGCCGCCCGGGCCACCGCCCCGCCCTGGGTGCGCGGCTTGTTCCGCTCGGTCAGCGGCGGCAGGCCGGCGGCGAGGATGTCGGCCTCGGCGGCGGCGATGATCCGGCTCATGGTCTTGACCGTCTCGACCGGGTACTTGCCGACCGAGGTCTCGCCGGAGAGCATCACCGCGTCGGTGCCGTCCAGCACGGCGTTGGCCACGTCGGAGGCCTCGGCGCGGGTGGGCCGCGAGGAGTTGATCATCGAGTCCAGCATCTGGGTGGCGACGATGACCGGCTTGGCGTTCCGCTTGGCCAGCTTGATGGCGCGCTTCTGGACGATCGGCACCTGCTCCATCGGGAGCTCGACGCCCAGGTCGCCGCGGGCGATCATGATGCCGTCGAAGGCGTCGACCACCGACTCCAGGTCGTCCACCGCCTGCGGCTTCTCGATCTTGGCGATCACCGGGAGGAAGCGGCCCTCCTCGGCCATCACCCGGTGCACCTCCTCGATGTCCCGCCCGGTGCGGACGAAGGAGAGGGCGACGATGTCGACCCCGGTCCGCAGGGCCCAGCGCAGGTCGTCGACGTCCTTGTCGCTCAGCGCGGGCACGGAGACGGCCACCCCGGGGAGGTTGAGGCCCTTGTGGTCGGAGACCAGGCCGCCCTCGATGACCATGCAGTGGATCCGGGGGCCGTCGACGTGGATGACCTCCAGGCAGACCCGTCCGTCGTCGACCAGGATCCGCTCGCCGCGGGAGACGTCCGCGGCCAGGCCCGGGTAGGTGGTGCCGCAGATCTCGCGGTCCCCGGGGACGTCCTCGGTCGTGATGGTGAACTCGTCACCGCGTTCAAGAAGTACCGGGCCGTCGGCGAAGGAGCCGAGCCTGATCTTCGGGCCTTGGAGGTCGACGAGGACGCCGACGCTCCGACCGGCCTCGTCGGAGGCCTTCCTGACCCGGCGGTAGCGCTCCTCGTGTTCCGCTTGGGAGCCGTGGCTGAGGTTGAACCGGGCGATGTCCATACCGGCTTCGACCAGGGCTCTGATCTGGTCGTACGAGTCGGTGGCTGGCCCGAGGGTGCAGACGATTTTTGCTCGGCGCATGCCTGTAGAGCCTAGGGATTACCGGCGCGTAACACCGAGGATCCGGCGGGCCGTAGCAAGGCCGTTGCCGAAAGTTTTGATTAACAAACTGACACAACGCGACTTTCCGTGCCGTGAGTCGGAGTTCCCGCCGGCGACGGCCCCACCCCGACCAGGCAGGACGCCGGCCGGACGGTCCGCCGACCGGCGGTCAGGGTGAATCCGTGTGCAGCGAGTTGACGCACAGAGGTACGACCGTCACCGTGCGCCGTGCGCGCTCCCCCGCCACGGGCGAGTTGCCAAGATCTCACCTGCCGGACAGCTCCGGGGGCTGGTCGGGCGGCCGATTCACCGGCAGACTTCTACGCGCGTTTCTCTACGCGCGTCACAACCGCTGACGGTCCGTCCGCCCCCGTGGGAGTCGTCCATGCCCCTGAACCGCCGTGACTTCGTCACCCGCTCCGCCGCCACCGCGGCCGGCGCCGCCATCGCGAGCGGCCTGTCCGTCGCCGCCGCCGCCCCGGCCGCAGCGCAGGGCGGGAACGAGACCTCCCGGGCCAAGCACCGGCAGTCCTTCACCGTCATGGGCACCACCGACCTGCACGGCCGGATCCTCAACTGGGACTACTTCACCGACGCCGAGTACGACGACAAGGCCCACAACGACGTCGGCCTCGCGAAGATCGCCACCCTGGTCAAGCGCGAGCGCGCCGAGAAGGGCTGCGGCCGCACCCTGCTGATCGACGCCGGCGACACCATCCAGGGCACCCAGCTCACCTACTACTACGCCCGGGTCGAGCCGATCACCGGCAAGCGTCCGCCGAAGCACCCGATGGCCGCCGTGATGAACGCCCTGGACTACGACGCGGCCGCGCTCGGCAACCACGAGTTCAACTACGGCATCCCGGTGCTCCGCGCCTTCGAGCGCCAGCTGGAGTTCCCGCTGCTCGGCGCCAACGCGCTGAACGCCAAGGACGAGCGGCCGGCCTTCCCCCCGTACGTGATCAAGGAGCTGCGGCTGGACCACGGCCGCCCGCTGCGGGTCGGCATCCTGGGCCTGACCAACCCGGGCATCGCGATCTGGGACAAGGCCAACGTCCAGGGCCAGATGGTCTTCCCGGGCATCGTCGAGCAGGCGAAGAAGTACGTGCCGCGGATGAAGGCGGCCGGCGCCGACGTGATCGTCGTCGCCGCGCACTCCGGCGCGGACGAGCCCTCCTCCTACGGCGACCAGCTGCCCTGGCCGGAGAACGCCTCGGTGGCGCTGGCCGAGCAGGTGGCCGGGGTCGACGCGGTGCTGGTCGGCCACGCCCACAAGGAGGTGCCGCAGCGCCTCGTGGTCAACAAGGAGACCGGCCGGACCGTCGTGCTCGCCGAGCCGCTCTGCTGGGGCCAGCGGCTGTCCTGCTTCGACTTCGAGGTGGAGTTCGACCGCGGCCGCTGGCAGGTCGTCTCGGCCTCCTCCCGGGTGCTCAACTCCAACACCGTGCCCGAGGACCACGAGGTCGCCACCCTGATCGACGCCCAGCACCGCAAGGTGGTGGCGTACGTCAACCAGGTCATCGGCACCTGCAAGTCCCAGCTCTCCATCGCCGAGGCCCGGTTCAAGGACGTGCCGATCATCGACCTGATCGGCCGGGTGCAGGCCGACGCGGTCCGCGCGGCGCTGGCCGGCGGCCAGTACGCCTCCCTGCCCGTGCTGGCCCAGGCCGCGCCGTTCAACCGCACCGCGGTCATCCCGGCCGGCGAGGTCAAGCTGCGCGACGCGGCCGGCCTGTACATCTACGAGAACACCCTGGAGGCCCGGGTCCTGACCGGCGCCCAGATCAAGGACTACCTGGAGTACTCCGCCAAGTACTTCACCCGCCTCGCCCCGGGCGAGCCGGTGAACCTCGACACCCTGGCCGGCGCCGACAACACCCCGGACTACAACTACGACGCGGTGTACGGGGTCTCCTACGACATCGACATCGCGCAGCCGGTCGGCTCCCGGATCGTCGACCTCTCCTACGACGGCAAGCCGGTCGACCCGGCGCAGCAGTTCGTGCTGGCGGTGAACAACTACCGGGCCAACGGCGGCGGCAACTTCCCGCACGTCGCGGCGGCCGCCAAGGTCTGGTCGAACTCGGACGAGATCCGCAACACCATGATCGCCTGGGTGAAGGAGAAGGGCGTCATCGACCCGGCCGACTTCGGCGGGGTCACCTGGCGCCTGGTCCGCGCGGGCGCGCCGGTGTTCTGAGCCCTCCGAGGGGGCCGTTGAGGGCCGGGCCGGTGGCACCGCGGGTGGCGGTGCCACCGGCCCTTTCCGCACCCTCGGGCGGGGGGTTGCGGGCCCGGGGCTGGCCCCGCCGGCCCGGGGCGGGGAGAATCGCGGACCGACCGACCCGTCCGCACGCCCAGGAGGACCCCCCATGTTCAGCACCGACCGGCTGCTCGTCCGGCTGTGGGAGCCCTCCGACCGGGACCGGGCCCTCGACCTCTACTCCCGCTGGGAGGTGGCCCGTTGGCTGGGCCGCGAACCACGGGCGCTGGCCGGTGCGGCGGAGGCCGAGGCGCTGGTCGCCCGGTTCCGGGAACGCTCGGCCGACCCCCGGTACGGGGTGTGGGCGCTGGAGCGCCGGGACACCGGGGTGGTGGCCGGCTCGGTGCTGCTGGTCCCGCTGCCGGACGGCACCGGCGGGGAGGTGGAGGTGGGCTGGCACCTGCACCCGGACTCCTGGGGCCACGGCTTCGCCACCGAGGCCGCCCGCGCCGCCCTGACGAAGGGCTTCGCTGACGGCCTGGAGGCGGTCCACGCGGTGGTCCGGCCGGAGAACGAGCGCTCGCTGGCGGTCTGCCGCCGGCTGGGCATGACGGCGCTGGGCCGGACCGACCGCTGGTACGGGCGGGAGCTTGAGGCGTTCCGGATCACCCGCGACCGGTGGCCGGCCGCGGGTGGTCCGAGCGCAGGTGGTCCTGTCCCGGACTGATGCGCCCGGATCAGCGCTTGGTGCCGTCCACGATCACCGGCGAACCGCCGCCGCTGCCGCAGGGGCTGGCGTACACCGGGTTCTTGTCGGCGGCGGCCCGGAACGCCTCGATGCACTGCGACTGCAGCACCTTGTCGGTCAGCGACTGGTTGAGGATGTTGTTGGCGGCGGCCTCGCCCTCGGCCGCGATCCGCTGCCGCTCGGCCTCCGCCTTCGCGGTACGGGCCGCCTCGACGGCGCGCTGGGTGGCCTGCTCCTGCTGGATCTTGAGGTCGATCTCCTTCTGCAGGGCGTCGCTGGGCTTGACGTTGCGCAGGTTCACGGCCTCGATCTGGATGCCGCGCGGGGCCAGCCGCTGCCGGATCTCCTTGTCGATCTCGGCGCTGATCGCCTCGCGCTTGGCCACGTAGCCCTCCTCGCTGGTGAAGCGGGCGAACACGTTGCGGACGATCTCCCGGCTGTCCGGACCGACCAGTCGGCGCTCGACCGCGTCCTCACTGCCGGCCAGCTTGTAGAGCGAGAGGGTCTGGTCGGGGTCGATGGACCACTTGACCGTCAGGTCGGCGTACAGCACACCGCCCTGCGAGGACCGGACCTCCACCTTGTCGTCACCGGAGAGGTTGAGGTCCACCGGACGGGTGGAGAAGCTGGTGACCGAGGTGAACGGGCTCTTCAGGTGCAGCCCGGACTTCCACGGCGTGCCCACCTTGCCGAAGGCCACCGGCACCCCGACCTGGTACGGCGCCACCACGTGCGTGAAGGTGCTCACCCCGAGCACCGCACCCAGCACGGCGACGACGGCGGCCACGGCGGTGGCCCCCTGGAAGTCCACCACCTCCTTGCGGACCAGCACGAACAGGGCGATGCCCGCGGCGAGCAGGAGTATCGCGAGGAACAGCATGGAGAGGTCGACCCTTCGTTTGCATCGGGCAGGAACCCCCGCTGCCCAGTGCGGGGCAGGGCGAGCCTAGGGCATGGGGGTGACGACCCGTGGGGTGTTTCCCGGCCCGACGCCGCCCGGCACGGACCGGCGCGGCTACAGCGAGGCGCGGACGGCGGCCAGCAGGTCGCGGGTGGGCTCCGGCGGCAGGCTGTGGGCGCGGAGACGGTCGAGGGCGGCCGCGTACTCGGCGACCTCGGCGGGCCGGTCCAGGTAGAGCGCGGTGGTGAACTGCTCCACGTACACCACGTCGGGCAGGTCCTGCTCCGGGAAGCCGAGGAGGGTGAAGGAGCCGCTGTCGGCGGCGAGTTCACCACGGCCGAGCGGCATCACCTGGAGCGTGAGCCGGGGCAGGTCGGAGAGTTCGACCAGCCGGGCGAGCTGCCGGCGCATCACCTCGGAACCGCCGGTGGGGCGCCGCAGCGCGGCCTCGTCGACGATCAGCAGCAGTTCGGGGCCGCGGTCGCCGTCCAGGATCCGCTGCCGCCGCATCCGGACGTCCACCCTGCGCTCCACCTCCTCCGGGGAAGCGCCGGGATTGCCGACCAGGACCACCGCGCGGGCGTACTCCTCGGTCTGCAGCAGCCCCGGCACGAACTGGACCTCGTACCCGCTGAGGGTCCGGGCGGCCTCCTCCAGCCCGAGGTACGTCTGGAACCACGCCGGTACCGCGTCGCCGTAACCGTGCCACCACGCCGGGGAGTTGGCCTCGCCGACCAGGGCGAGCAGCTCGGTCCGCTCGACGCCCTCGCCGACCCCGTACAGGGTCAGCAGATCGGCGACGTCCCGCTGCTTGAAGCCGACCCGGCCGAGCTCCATCCGGCTGATCTTGGACTCGGAGGCCCGGATCGAGTACCCGGCCGCCTCCCGGCTGACCCCGCTCGCCTCCCGCAGCCTGCGCAACCGGGATCCCAGCAGCATCCGCCGGGCGGCCGCCCCGGTCCCGGTCTGCGCCCCCATGCCCGTACCCCCGCCCCCTCGGCCCGGTCCGTTCGCTGTCGCAGCAGTCTTTCACCCACCCCCACCCTTCGGCTAGCGGCCGACCGGAGCCACACCCCTGGTCAACCCCCGCTCCCCCGCCCCGAGCCAAAGGGCCCGCCGGTGCCGAAAGGGAGGCGCGAGGGAGCGACTCCCGCCCCGAGCCGAAGGGCCCGCCGGTGTCGAAAGGGGCGAGGGAGTGACGAAGGAGCGAGGGAGCAACGACCGTCGACGCCGGGTCAGGAGGGCCCGGAGGCGAGCGGGCGACAAAGCGGCGAGGGAGCAACGACCGTCGGCGCCGGGTCGGGAGGGCCCGGAGGCGAGCGGGCGACTCCCGCCCCGAGCCGAAGGGCCCGCCGGTGTCGAAAGGGAGGCGCGAGGGAGTGACGAAGGAGCGAGGGAGCAACGACCGTCGGCGCCGGGTCAAGAGGGCCCGGAGGCGAGCGGGCGACTCCCGCCCCGAGCCGAAGGGCCCGCCGGTGCCGAAAGGGAGGCGCGAGGGAGTGACGAAGGAGCGAGGGAGCAACGACCGTCGGCGCCGGGCCGGGAGGGCCCGGAGGCGAGCGGGCGACAACACAGCACGACGGCGCCTGCCCCCAACTGGTCGGGGAGTGGGCAGGCGCCGTACAGACCGCGTGCGCCCGGCGGCTCTGGCGGGCGGCGGTTTCGTGCGGCCGGGCGGGCAGTTGCCCGGCGTTCTTGGTGAGGGTTTCTCAGTCCTCAGACCACCAGGGGGCGGTCGGTGGGGCGGATCGGTGCGGGCAGCGGGGTCTTGCCGCCCAGGTACCGGTCCACCGCGGCGGCGGCCGAACGGCCCTCCGCGATGGCCCAGACGATCAGCGACTGGCCTCGGCCTGCGTCGCCGCAGACGTAGACGCCGTCGACGTTGGTGGCGAACTTGGAGTCGCGGGCCACGTTGCCGCGCGCGTCCAGCTCCACACCGAGCTGCTCGACCAGCCCGTTCTTGACGTCGGTGCCCGTGAAGCCCATGGCCAGGGTGACGAGCTGGGCCGGGATGACCCGCTCGCTGCCGGGCACCTGCTCGAACCGGCCGTCCTTGAACTCTACCTCAACGAGGTGGAGTTCCTGCACGTTGCCGTCCTCGTCCCCGCTGAAGTGGGTGGTGGAGACGGAGTAGATCCGCTCGCCGCCCTCCTCGTGGGCCGAGGTGACCTTGTAGGTCATCGGCATGGTGGGCCAGGGCTGGTGGCCGGGCCGCTGCTCGCTCGGCTGCGGCATGATCTCCAGCTGGGTGACCGAGGCCGCGCCCTGGCGGTGGGCGGTGCCGACGCAGTCCGCGCCGGTGTCGCCGCCGCCGATGACCACCACGTGCTTGCCCTTGGCGGAGATCGGCGAGTCGACGTAGTCGCCCTCCTGCACCTTGTTCGCCAGCGGCAGGTACTCCATGGCCTGGTGGATGCCGGCCAGCTCCCGGCCGGGCACCGGCAGGTCGCGGGCGGTGGTGGCGCCGGCGGCGATGACGACCGCGTCGAAGCGGTCGCGCAGCTGGTGGCCGGTGATGTCCTCGCCGACGTGGACGCCGGTGCGGAACCGGGTGCCCTCCGCGCGCATCTGCTCGATGCGGCGGTTGATGTGGCGCTTCTCCATCTTGAACTCGGGGATGCCGTACCGCAGCAGGCCGCCGACGCGGTCGGCGCGCTCGTACACGACCACGGTGTGACCGGCCCGGGTGAGCTGCTGGGCGGCGGCCAGGCCGGCCGGGCCGGAGCCGACCACGGCCACGGTCTTGCCGGACAGGCGCTCCGGGATCTGCGGGGTGACCCCGCCGCGGTCCCAGGCCTTGTCGATGATGGTGACCTCGACGTTCTTGATGGTCACCGCGTCCTGGTTGATGCCGAGCACGCAGGCCGACTCGCAGGGCGCGGGGCAGAGGCGACCGGTGAACTCCGGGAAGTTGTTGGTCGCGTGGAGGCGCTCGATGGCGCCCGTCCAGTCGTCCCGGAAGGCCAGGTCGTTCCACTCGGGGATGAGGTTCCCGAGCGGGCAGCCGTTGTGGCAGAACGGGATGCCGCAGTCCATGCAGCGGCCGGCCTGCTTGGTGATGATCGGCAGGAGGCTGCGCTCGACGTAGACCTCGTTCCAGTCCCGCAGACGGACGTCCACGGGACGGCGCTCGGCCAGCTGCTTGGGCGTGGTCAGGAAGCCCTTGGGGTCAGCCATGTGCCGCCTCCATCATCTTGCGAGTGGTCTCGGCCTCGGAGAGGCCATCGCGCTCAGCGGCGTCCTTGGCGGCGAGCACTGCCTTGTAGTCGGTCGGCATGATCGTGGAGAAGCGGGAGACGCCGCTGCCCCAGTCGGCCAGGAGCTCGGCGGCCACGGTGGAGCCGGTCTCCTCGTAGTGCTGCTGCACGGTCTCGCGCAGCCACTCGCGGTCCTCGGCGGAGGGGGCCTCGATGCCCACCATGCCGGAGTTCACGTTCGCCGGACGCAGGTCCAGGACGTACGCGACACCGCCGGACATGCCCGCGGCCAGGTTGCGGCCGGTCTCGCCGAGGATGACGACCCGTCCGCCGGTCATGTACTCCAGGCCGTGGTCGCCCACGCCCTCGACGACCAGGGTGGCACCGGAGTTGCGGACGGCGAACCGCTCGCCGGCCTTGCCGCGCAGGTGGATCCGGCCCGAGGTGGCGCCGTAGCCGATGGTGTTGCCGGCGATGACGTGGTTCTGGGCGTCGTTGCCGATGGCGGCGGCGTCGCGCGCCGGGCGGACGATCACCACACCGCCGGACAGGCCCTTGCCGACGTAGTCGTTGGCGTCGCCCTCCAGGCGCAGGGTGATCCCCTTCGGCACGAAGGCGCCGAACGACTGGCCGGCCGAGCCGGTGAGGGTGACGTCGATCGTCCCCTCGGGCAGGCCCTCGCCGCGGTACCGCTTGGTCACGTGGTGGCCGAGCATGGTGCCGACCGTGCGGTTGACGTTGCGGACCGGCAGCTGGATCCGGACCGCGTCACCGCGCTCCAGGGCGTCCTCGGCCAGCTCGATGAGCTGGTTGTCGAGCGCCTTGTCCAGCGCGTGGTCCTGGCCGGTGGTGTTGTGCCGGGCGGCGCCCTCGGGCAGTTCGGGCACGTGGAAGAGCGGGGCCAGGTCGAGCCCGGACGCCTTCCAGTGGTCGATCGCGGCCTCGGCGTCGATGTGCTCGGCGTGGCCGACGGCCTCCTCGATGGAGCGGAAGCCCAGCTCGGCGAGGATCTCGCGGACCTCCTCGGCGATGAACTCGAAGAAGTTCACCACGAACTCCGGCTTGCCGGAGAAGCGCTCGCGCAGCACCGGGTTCTGGGTGGCGACGCCGACCGGGCAGGTGTCCAGGTGGCAGACGCGCATCATGATGCAGCCGGAGACCACCAGCGGGGCGGTGGCGAAGCCGAACTCCTCGGCGCCGAGCAGCGCGGCGATGACCACGTCGCGGCCGGTCTTCAGCTGGCCGTCGGTCTGCACCACGATGCGGTCGCGCAGGCCGTTGAGCAGCAGGGTCTGCTGGGTCTCGGCGAGGCCGAGCTCCCAGGGGCCGCCCGCGTGCTTGAGCGAGGTGAGCGGCGAGGCGCCGGTGCCGCCGTCGTGGCCGGAGACCAGGACCACGTCCGCGTGCGCCTTGGAGACGCCCGCGGCGACCGTGCCGACACCGACCTCCGACACCAGCTTCACGTGGATACGCGCGGCCGGGTTGGCGTTCTTGAGGTCGTGGATCAGCTGGGCCAGATCCTCGATGGAGTAGATGTCGTGGTGCGGCGGCGGGGAGATCAGGCCGACACCCGGGGTGGAGTGCCGGGTCTTGGCGACCCACGGGTACACCTTGTGGCCGGGCAGCTGGCCGCCCTCGCCGGGCTTGGCGCCCTGGGCCATCTTGATCTGGATGTCGTCCGCGTTGACCAGGTACTCGCTGGTGACACCGAAACGGCCGGAGGCGACCTGCTTGATCGCGGAGCGGCGCGCCGGGTCGTACAGGCGCTCCGGGTCCTCGCCGCCCTCACCGGTGTTGGACTTGCCGCCCAGCTGGTTCATGGCGATGGCGAGGGTCTCGTGCGCCTCCATCGAGATGGAGCCGTAGGACATGGCGCCGGTGGAGAACCGCTTGACGATCTCGGAGACCGGCTCGACCTCGTCGATGGAGATCGGGGCGCGGTCGCGGCCGTCCAGCTTGAACAGGCCGCGCAGCGTCATCAGCCGCTCGGACTGCTGGTTCACCCGGTCCGTGTACTGCTTGAAGATGTCGTACCGCTTGCTGCGGGTGGAGTGCTGCAGGCGGAAGACCGTCTCCGGGTCGAACAGGTGCGGCTCGCCCTCGCGGCGCCACTGGTACTCGCCGCCGATCTCCAGCGCGCGGTGCGCGGCCGGGATGCCGGAGGCCGGGTACGCCTTGGCGTGGCGGGCGGCCACCTCCTTGGCGATCTGGTCCAGGCCGATGCCGCCGAGCTTGGTGGTGGTGCCGGCGAAGTAGCCGTCGACCAGCTCCTGGGAGAGGCCGATCGCCTCGAAGACCTGGGCGCCGCGGTACGAGGCCACGGTGGAGATGCCCATCTTGGACATGACCTTGAGCACGCCCTTGCCGAGCGCCTTGATCAGGTTCTTGATGGCCTTCTCGGGCTCGATGCCCTGGACGAAGACGGCCTGGGCGACCAGGTCCTCGACCGACTCCATCGCCAGGTACGGGTTGACCGCGCCCGCGCCGTAGCCGACGAGCAGCGCGACGTGGTGCACCTCGCGGACGTCGCCGGCCTCGACGATCAGCGACACCCGGGTGCGCTGCTTGGTGCGGATCAGGTGGTGGTGGACGGCCGAGGTGAGCAGCAGCGACGGGATCGGGGCGTGCTCGGCGTCCGAGTGGCGGTCGGAGAGCACGATGATCCGGGCGCCGTCGGCGATGGCGGCGTCCGTCTCGGCGGCGATCTCGGCCAGGCGGGCGGCGAGGCCCGCGCCACCGGTGGCGACCTTGTAGAGGCCGGACAGGGTGACGGCCTTCAGGCCCTGCTGGTCGCCGTCCGCGTTGATGTGGATCAGCTTGGCCAGCTCGTCGTTGTCGATCACCGGGAAGGTGATGCCGACCGAGCGGCAGTGCGACGGGCTGGCGTCGAGCAGGTTGCCCTCGGGGCCGAGGTTGGACAGCAGCGAGGTGACGAGCTCCTCGCGGATGGCGTCCAGCGGCGGGTTGGTGACCTGCGCGAACAGCTGCACGAAGTAGTCGAACAGCAGGCGGGGCTTCTCGGAGAGCGCGGCGATCGGCGAGTCGGTGCCCATCGAGCCGAGCGCCTCGCCACCGGTCTTGGCCATCGGCGCGAGGATGACCCGCAGCTCCTCCTCGGTGTAGCCGAAGGTCTGCTGACGGCGGGTCACCGAGGCGTGGGTGTGGTGGATGTGCTCGCGCTCGGGGAGCTTGGCCAGCTGGATCTGCCCGCCGGCCACCCACTCCTCGTAGGGGTGCTCGGCGGCGAGGGCGGACTTGATCTCCTCGTCCTCGACGATCCGGTGCTCCACGGTGTCGATGAGGAACATCTTGCCGGGCTGCAGGCGGCCCTTCTTGACCACGTGCTCCTGCTCGATGTCGAGCACGCCGACCTCGGAGGAGAGGACGACCAGGCCGGCCTCGGTGATCCAGTAGCGGGCGGGGCGCAGGCCGTTGCGGTCGAGGACCGCGCCGATCTGGGTGCCGTCGGTGAACGTGACGCAGGCCGGGCCGTCCCAGGGCTCCATCAGGTTGGAGTGGTACTGGTAGAAGGCGCGGCGGGCCGGGTCCATGGTGGCGTGGTTCTCCCACGCCTCCGGGATCATCATCAGCACCGAGTGCGGCAGCGAACGGCCGCCGAGGTGGAGCAGCTCCAGGACCTCGTCGAAGGAGGCGGAGTCGGAGTGGTCCGGGGTGCAGATCGGGAAGATCCGGTTCAGGTCGCCCGGGATGAGGTCGGTGGCGAGCTGGGACTCGCGGGCGGTCATCCAGTTCCGGTTGCCCTTGACCGTGTTGATCTCGCCGTTGTGCGCGACGAAGCGGTACGGGTGGGCGAGCGGCCAGCTCGGGAAGGTGTTGGTGGAGAACCGCGAGTGCACCAGGCCGATGGCGGAGGCGTAGAGCCGGTCCGACAGGTCGGGGAAGAACGGCTCCAGCTGGCCGGTGGTCAGCATGCCCTTGTAGACGATGGTGCGGGCGGAGAGCGACGGGAAGTACACGCCGGCCTCGCGCTCGGCGCGCTTGCGCACCACGAAGGCGGTCCGGTCCAGCTCGATGCCGCTCAGCCCGTCCTTCGCCAGGAAGAGCTGGCGGAAGCGGGGCATCACCGAGCGGGCGGTGGCGCCCAGCAGGTCGGGGGTGACCGGGACGTCGCGCCAGCCGAGGACGGTCAGGCCCTCCTCGGCGGCGACGGCCTCGACGGCGGCGACCGCGGCGGCGTCGGCGGCGTCCTCGTCCGGGAGGAACGCGATGCCGACCGCGTACGAGCCCGCGGCGGGCAGCTCGAAGGGGGTGTTGGCGCGCAGGAACGCGTCCGGGATCTGGGTCAGGATGCCCGCGCCGTCACCGGAGTCCGGCTCGGAGCCGGTGGCCCCGCGGTGCTCCAGGTTGCGCAGGACGGTCAGCGCCTGGTCGACGATGGTGTGGTCGGCGATGCCGGTCAGCGTGGCGACGAAGCCGACGCCGCAGGCGTCGCGCTCGTTTCGCGGGTCGTACAGGCCCTGAGCGGTGGGTCGCGCATCCGGAACGAGCGCGTAGGGCCGTGCCTGGCCGGGCTCGTTTGCGGAGCGCATGGATGCAGACAGCATCGGCTCTCCCGTCGTCGTCATTTGGCAAAGGCTGTGCAGAAGGGACGACGTTGGCCCTGATGCGATTACGTGCAAGTTACATGATGCCCAAGATCCCGAGAACTGGGATATCGCGTCCACATCGCGGACAAAAACCGCAGGTCACGGGCGAGATGAGGGCGACATGGGAGGACGCGCCACGCCGCGCGTCCCCACCAGTGTGCCCGGGCGCCCTCGGCCTGAAACAGGGCCGAAATCCCCTGTCCACACGGGCTGTCCGGGCCCGCCTGCGAATCCATCCCCGGAGCCGACCCGCAGATGCGAATCGACGGGTCGTGAGCCCGAGGGATGAGACTAGGCCAGGTCGCCACCCGGGCCCATGTGCGGAACGTCACGCGCTGGTCGGCATAACCATGCAGCGCCCTGTGCCATCCGACGAATCCGCGCCGCGGGCCGGGTCCCGGGGTCGGCTTACGGACCGGACCGGACCGGACCTGCCTGGCCGGACCGGCCCGGTCAGCTCAGGGTCCCGCCGATCAGGTGCCCCAGCAGGAAGGTCACCCCGGCCGCCGCACCGCCCAGCACCAGTTGGCGCAGCCCGCTGAACCACCAGGACCGCGCCGTCACCCGGGCCACCACCGCGCCGCACAGGAACAGGCCCGCGGCCGAGACCAGCAGCGCCGGCCAGAGCGCGCTCGCCCCGACCAGGTACGGCAGCAGCGGCAGCAGCGCGCCCACCGCGAAGCAGGCGAACGAGGAGGCCGCCGCCACCACCGGCGAGGGCAGGTCCTCCGGGTCCACGCCCAGCTCCTCCCGGGCGTGCACGGCCAGCGTCCGCTCGGGGTCCGCCGACAGCTGCTTCGCCACCTGGTACGCGAGCTCCGGCTCCACGCCCTTGTCCACGTACAGCTGCGCCAGCTCGGCCAGCTCGCCGTGCGGGTTGCGGCTCAGCTCCAGCCGCTCGGCCTCGATCTCCGCCTCCACCAGCTCCCGCTGGGAGGCGACCGAGGTGTACTCCCCCGCCGCCATCGAGCAGGCGCCGGCGGCCAGACCGGCCAGGCCGGTGAGGATCACCGCACCGCGGCCGACGTCACCGCCGACCACGCCGGTCATCAGGGCGAGGTTGGAGACCAGGCCGTCCATCGCGCCGAACACGGCGGGCCGCAGCCAGCCGCCGTTGACGTCGCGGTGGTGGTCGGGCGCCGGTATCCGCGGCTGGCCTGCGGTCTCCGGTTCGGTGACGGTCGCGCTCATGGTGGTGGTTTCCCTCCCGGTCCTGACCCCGGACCGCAGCCGGGGGCTGCCCGCGGGGCTCCTCTGCTGTGAACGTAGCCCTTCCACCTGCGGCTTTCCAGCAAAGTAAGGCTGTCCGAAGCCGCTCGAACCCCCTCGGTGACGACCGGACGACCCTGCCCGGGACGGCTCGGAAAACGGCGGAGGCCGCCCCCGCAGAAAGGGCGGGGACGGCCTCGGGACCGGGATCGGCGCCGGTCAGGTGGCCTGCTGCGAGCCGGCGGCGCCACCCAGGACGTCCGACGGCGCGCCCGCGGACGGCTCCTCGGCCGTGCGGTCGGTGGAGGACGTGCCGGGCTTCCCGTCGGCGGACTTGCCGTCGGAGGACTTCCGGTCGGAGGGCTTGCCGTCGCCCTGCGCCGCGGCCTCGGCGTGCGCCGCCGGGTCGATGGTCGCCGGGTCCTCGCGGCCCGGCCGCGTCCGCGCCGAGATCACCAGGTAGGCGACGGCGCCGAGGAAGACCAGGATCGCGACCCAGTCGTTCAGCCGCAGGCCGAAGAAGACGTGCGCCTCGTCGATCCGCAGCCACTCGGTCCAGAACCGGCCCACCGTGTACGCGGCCACGTACAGCGCGAACGCCCGGCCGTGGCCGAGGGTGAACCGGCGGTCGGCCCAGATCACCAGCAGCGCCACACCGACGCACCACAGCGACTCGTAGAGGAAGGTCGGGTGGTAGGTGCCGGTGACCACGGTGCCGTCCGGCAGGGTCTTGGTGATCTCCAGGCCCCAGGGCAGGTCGGTGGGCCGGCCGTACAGCTCCTGGTTGAACCAGTTGCCCCAGCGGCCGCAGGCCTGGGCCAGCGCGATGCCGGGCGCGATGGCGTCGGCGTACGCGGGCAGCGGGACGCCGCGGCGGCGGCAGCCGATCCAGGCGCCGACCGCGCCGAAGGCGATCGCGCCCCAGATCCCGAGGCCGCCCTCCCAGATCTTCAGCGCGTCGAGCGGGTGCTTGCCCTCGCCGAAGTACAGCTGGTTGTCGGTGATCACGTGGTACAGCCGGCCGCCGACCAGACCGAACGGGACGGCCCAGACGGCGATGTCGCCGACCGTGTGCTTGCCGCCACCCCGGGCGACCCAGCGCTTGCTGCCGAGCCACACGGCCAGGACGACACCGATGATGATGCAGAAGGCGTAGGCGCGCAGCGGAACGGGTCCCAGGTAGAGGACGCCCCGCGACGGGCTCGGAATGTAAGCGATATCCATGACGCCCTCGACGCTACCGCGTCCCGCCCGGCAGATCTCCACCGGAGCGGGTCACGACTTCCGAACGAACCCTGCTCACGGCGTCGGCGAACCCGTGGTGCCGAGCTTCTTGCCCTGGTTGGCCTCGTCCACCCACTTGACCAGCTTCTCCGGGCTGATCTGCTCGTCGCCCTTCTTGGGGTAGATCGGGGTGCCGTTGAGCAGCACGGTCGGGGTGGACTTGAAGCCGGACTTGTCGAAGTCCTGCTGCACCGCGGAGACCCAGCCGGCGTAGGTGTTGTCGTTGACGCAGGCCTCGAAGGCGGGGGTGTCCAGCCCCGGGACCTGCTGGGAGAGCTCGATCAGCCTGGCCTTCTGCCCGAAGGCGTCGTCGCTCTCCTGGGGCTGGTTCTTGTAGAGCACGTCGTGGTACGCGCGGAAGTGCCCGACGTCCTGCGCGCAGGCGAGCGCGTTGGCGCCGTACTTGGAGCCGTTGCCGCCGAGCGAGCGGTCGATGAACGAGACGATGTGGTAGTTGCCCTGGAGCTTGCCCTGGTCCTCGAGCTGTTCGATGGTCTGGGTGAACTGCTTCTCGAAGATGTCGCAGGCCGGGCAGCGCGGGTCCTCGTACACGGTGAGCACGGACGGGCTGTCGGCCGCGCCGACCGGGATGACCAGGTTCTTGTCGCCGATGGTGCCGGCCGGGGCCGCGGTCGGGGTCTCCGGCTTGGAGCGCTCGTTCTGCACCACGACGCCGGTGACCACGGCGGCGGCGATCACCGCGACCACCACGCCGCCGACGATCAGCTTCTTCTTGCGGCGGGCGCGGGCCTCGTCGGCCTCCCGCTGCTGCAGCATCCGCTCGCGGGCGCTGCGCTTGCGGTCTCGGTTCTTCTCGCTCATGGCGGTGCTCGTGTCCAAGGTCTGCGATACCTGCTGAAGTCGCTGGGGCGGGGGACGGGGTGCCACCGGGCCGGGCCGCGCACGGGGGAGCCGGGCCGGACCGGCGGCGGGGCTAGGCGGCCAGCCAGGCGTCGGCGGAGAACTTCGTCCGCGGCCGGTGGACCATCCAGGCGGCGAGCAGCAGGAAGCCGGTGTCGCGCAGGATCTCCTGCAGGTACTCGGTCTTGGAGGCGTCGACCGTGCCGCCGCCGCCGAAGCAGCCGCAGTCGATCGAGATGCCGCGCGCCCAGGCCGAGGCGATGCCCGAGATGAAGGCCAGCAGCAGCACGGCGGAGACGGCGGCGGCGATACGGGTACCGAGTCCGATCAGGAGCAGCAGGGCGAGTGCCAGCTCCAGGAACGGCAGACCCCAGCCGACCGGCTTGACCAGCGACTCGGGAAGGATCTCGTACGCCCGGACGGCCTGGGCGGCCTCGGCCGGATCCGCGACCTTGGCCAGCCCCGCCCAGCCCCACACCACGGCGAGGGCGAGCCGGACGGCGAGGCCGATCCACTCCCCCGCCGCACCGTCCACCGCCCGGCGCAGCGAACCACAGCCAACGCGTGGCGCGGTTGCCTGCTGACTGGTCATCGGGACATCCCCTCTGGCTCAACCGCCGCCGCCGATCCCCGGCACGGCGTCCTGACTGATGAACCGTAGGGGATCACGGTCGGTTCCTCCATCTTCGCCCATTAAGCCGAAAGAGTGAGGAAATGCGATCAGTTGTCCGATTTCCCCGGGGTGGCGGCGGACCGCGCCGCCAGCTCGCACCGGGCCGGCGGCAGCAGCCGCCCCAGCCACGGCCCACCGCCCGGCTCCCGCCCCTCCGACGTCCGGGCGGCAGCCTGCGCGCACACGTACGCGTCCCGCTCGGCACGCTCCGCACCCCGCCTGGCCAGCGCCTGTTCCACGGCGGCCTCCACCCCGACCGCCACCCCCAGCGCGAGCGCGGCCGCCGCCGCACGCAGCAGAACGGGTCGCCGGACGTACGGCACGGGCACCCCTCTCACACGACGGAACCGGTTCAACAGCACACGAACCACGAAGCCCGGACCGGCCCCGCGCACTCGTCCCTCCCCTCAACGCCGGTCAACCCCACCCGATGCGTGTCGCCCCCACGCTTCACCCGTTCGGATTCACCCCGCGCCTTCCCGCCCACCCCCACCGAGCGCATCGCGTCCTGCCCCCGCAGGGAGGGGATGGCGTTATTGCCGGTCGTTCCAAGCCGCTGAAAACGGCGAGGACTCCGACTTCCGCGAGGTGGGCGCGGACCTCTCGTCGTACCCCCGCAGGGAGGGGATACCGTCAAGCCGCTCCTGATCTACATCTCCGGCGATATGGCGAGGTTCCGCCCCGACCGCTCCTGAGCCACCGCCGAATGCCGCGAGCCCGCCGACTCCCAGGAAAGGAGGAGTCGGCGGGCTCGCCGTCGGCGTGGGCCGGGTCTCAGCTGAGCTGGGTCAGCACCGGCCGGTCGCCGTCCAGCGCGCTGACCGCGGACGGGGAGAGCGCAGAGCTCCAGATCTGGACGTCGCTGATCCGGCCCGGAAACGGGTTGCTGTTCGTGGCGTTCCCGATCACCAGCGGACCGGTGGCCGGCCACAGGCTGGTGTTCACGGCGGTGCCCTTCAGCCTGCCGTTCACGTACAGACTCATGGTGCTGGTCCCGGCGTCGTACACCGCGACCAGGTGCGTCCAGGTGTTGAGAGCCGCCGGTTCGGTGTCGAGGACGGTCGCGTAGGAGGTCGGGCTGGTCGAGTCGTTCGACGGCGCGGTGTACATCCACGCGTTCGGACCGGACGCATAGGTCAGGTAGAAGCTGTTCACGTTCGTGCCTGCCTGACCCACCACGGTCGCGTACCCGCCGTTGGCCGTGAGGTACGCCCAGGCGGAGACGGCGTAGCTGAGGTCCGTCCGCACCACCTTGGAGGCGGTGGCGGCCGAGGAGCCGGCAGTGCCCGGCAGGGAGAGCACCGTGCCCCGGGCGGGGTCCGCCACGAGGCTTCCGCCGGTCACGGTCAGGTTGTTGACGGCGCTGACCGTGCTCTTCGCGTCGGTGAGCTTCCAGCGCTCGCTGACCTGGTGAACACTGCCGAGCACGACCGGGGCCTTGAACTGGGCCAAGCCGTTGACCGGCGCGGCACCCGGGTACCGGGTGATCTCGCCGTCCACCGAGGCCACGTACAGGTCGGCGAAACCGTCGCCGTCGACGTCGCCCGGCGAGGCGGCGTCCGACCGCGGATCCCCGGCGCCCACGGGCAGGACCTGCTGCGCCGCGGGGAGGGTGTTGCCGGGAGTGGTGGCGGCCCAGACCTGGTTCGGGGTCCCCCTGCACTCCCAGATGGTCAGCTGGGTCTTCGAGGTGTTGCTGCTGCCCGGGTCGTCGAGGCACTTGGTGGTGCCGGCGACCATCAGGGTGCCCGGCTGCGGACCGGCGACCCACCGCTGCGCGGGGGTGTTGTTGCAGGTCCAGAGCTGGACGAGTGTGCCGTTCACCATCTGTCCCTGACGGACGTCGAGGCACTTGCCGAGGGCGTGCACGGTGTTGTCGGCGCCCAGCGTGAACGTTTGGGCAGCGCTGCCGTTGCACGCGTACATCTCGACCGCCGTACCGTCCTCCGTACCGGCGTACCGGACGTCGGCGCACATGTTCTTGCCGGCGGAGTCGAGGATCCCGGACACCAACGGGGCGCGGACGGGCGCGGTGACGTTCGTGGTCGGCACCCCGCCGCTGAAGGTCAGCGGGAAGCTGGTGACGGCGCCGGTGGCGTTGTCACGCGCCCACAGGGTGGGGACCCCACCGACCGTGCCCGGGGCGAGCAGGGTGACGTTGGACCAGTCACCCGTACCGATCTTCACGCCGCTGTTGAGGTAGCAGCCGGCCTGCTTGCTGCCCGGGTAGTACCAGAGCTCCTTGTTGTCGACGGTGATCAGGTCCGGGGCGTCGGCGACCCGGGCGAGCTTGCCCGCCGCCAGGATCTGCGTGACCTTGTTCCAGGTGCCGTCCGAGCCCTTGGCTGGGCAACTGCCCGACGTGAGGATCTGGGTCACGTTGGCGGTGTTGCTGAAGTGTCCCGGTGTCCCGCCCGAAGTCGCGTCGTTCTTGTACAGGTAGAGGCGGTGCGTGCTCTTGCTGTAGGCGAACAGGTCGTCGACCGTGGTCCACGCGGAGCCGCGGTGAGTGACGAGGTAGTCCGTCCAACTGTTGCCCTCGGGACTCTGCCCCGCCGTGGAGGCCTGCTCCGGGATGGCAGCGGGGTCGGAGTTGCCACGGATCAGGACGAGGTTGCCATCGGCCGTGGTGGCCGCCAGGTCTGGAATACCGTCGGTGGTCAGGTCTCCGGGGATGACCTTGGTGGCCGGGTTCCACGGGGCGAAGAAGCTGTACTGCCCAACCGTTCCCCGCGTGTTGCCCGCCGCGTCGACCGCGCGGACGAACAGGGTGTGCGTGCCCCACTGGGTGGTGTTCACGTCGATGGGGATGTCCGCCGTCGCCGTACCGTTGCCGGCCGGGACGGCGGGCTTGTAGGTGGCGCCGTTGCCCGGGATGTTGGTGTCCAGCGCGTACTCGAACCGGTGGACACCGCTGCTGACGCAGGCCGCGAGGCTGCAGCCGGCCGGGGTGGGGTCGTTCGCGGTCACCTTGACGGTCGCGCGGTCGCCGGCATGCCCGGTGGGCGCGGTTCCGCTGCCGAGGGGCGGAAACACGGCGGAACCGCCGACGGTCGGCACGCTCGGCGGGGTGAGGTCCACGCTGAAGTAGCAGTACGGCGAACCGGGGCTGCCGAGCGTGCCGTCCTGGGCCACCACGTTCCAGCCGTAGGTGTGGCCGTCCGCGACCAGCCCACCGATGTTGGCGTAGACGGTGCTGCCCGACGCCACCCAGTTGCTGCTCGGCCAGCTCGCATCGGCCGGGGAGCCGCTTCCGTTGTTCGTCATGTTGTCCCACACGTGGAACTGCGCCCAGAGGTTGACGCCGTTCATCGGAGTGGTCAGGCGAGCGTTCAGGGTGATGTTGGACTTGCCGTTGGTGGAGCCGCTCTCACCGATCCATCCGGCATTCCCACCAGCACACGCCGGGGACGCCGGGTTCTGGGAGGCAGGAGTGGTTCCGAGCTGGTCCGGCACGTTGGGAGCGATATCGAACACGGTCTCGATGTACGGGTTGGTCGAGAAGCGCATGAACCCGTAGTTGGTCGCGTACTTGCTCTCGTTCCCGACGAGCCCGAAGGTCAGGTTGGAGGCGCCGAGGCGCGACCTCACGGTGTCGGTGACGTCGAACGTCACCTGCCGGTATCCGCAGGCGCCCATGTCACCCGCGCTCAGCACGTTCTGGGTGGCGATGTTGTAGGCGGCCGCCGGGCCGGGCCAGCCCATGCCGTTGGAGATGGCGCCGGTGAACTGCAGGGTCAACGGCCACGTCTTGTCGCAGCCGTTGTCGGCCCCGTGCGTCTCGGTGAGGTACATGGTCGACTTGGAGACGACCATGCTTCCATTCAGGTTGCTCGTGTCGAACTCGTAGAACGAGCGCTCGAGTCCGTAGCACCTGCTGGTGAAGTGCTGGTAGCCCACACCCTCGCCATAAGGCTGCGCCACGTCGAAGGGACCAGGCCCCGCACATCCTTCCTGGACCTCCAGGTAGTGGTTGGTGCCACCGGGGGCCGGACTGACATAGGGATCGATGTACACCGGCCACACCGTGTCGGGACTCGCCAACTGGGCGGCGTCCGGAGTCAGGGTCAGGCTGGTGGCGTCCGCCGCGACCTTGATCGCGGAGATCCGGGCGTGGTCGCCCGGACCCTTGTCCGACGAGTGGCCTGAGCCTGCGGTGTCGACGGTCGCGCGACTGTCGGCGGCCTGACCCGGACGGGCCGGCTCACCACCGGCTGGAGCGCTCCGGGCCTTGCCCTCGTTTCGGGCCGCCGCAGGTCCGGTGCTGGAGTCCCACATGACCGGAGTCGGCGCGGTGAAGACGAGTGTCCCGTCGTCGGCCTTGGCGGTGATGTTGCCGTCCTGGTCGGCGCCGGCCGTCAGACCCTTGGTCGTGGTGGCCAGCCGGAGGTTCCTGAGCGCGGGGTTCGCCGCCGCCTTCGCGTCCCGGACGACCAGAACCTCCCGGAAGGCACCTTGATCGGTCACGGTCGCGTTGAGATCGACTCCGGGCAGCACCTCGGCGTAGCGCACGCTGTCACCGCTGACGGTGGGTGCCGGGAGCACGAAGGGAAGGGTCAGCGCGAGGCTGCGGCCCTTGCCGTCGGTGAAAGTCGCCAGCGGGCCGGAGCCGCCGCCGGAGAGCTGGACACCCGAAGGTGTGGCCCTGGGGGACCAACTGCCGTCCGGGTTCCTGACGAGGGTGGCATCGACCGGCGTCCAGGCGTTGTTCCTCCTGACCCGAACGGGCTGGTGGTGGTCGGTGCGTGTGAGCGTGCCGTCCGGGTTGGCCACGGTGAGACTGGTCTGCGTCGACAACTCCTCCACAGTGACCGGCCTTCCGGTGCGCTTCGCCTCGGCGCGGGCAACCGCGACCGGACCCCCGCCGTCCGGGGAATGTGCGTTCGGCGCAACCGGGGCCGTCATGTTGCCCGGGGGAACGGCCCAGGGCCGGTCGTCGGCGAACGCCGGCCCGGTGAGGCTCGAGACGGCGGTCGCTATCGCGATGGTGAGCCCGAGTCGCCGCTTGGCGGCGCGCCGGGAAATCTGCCGTGACGCGGCAGATGGCATGGCGGATTCCTTCTGTTGGAAAAGTCTTGACAAAGCTTGACCGGACGAACTTGACCTTCTCTTGACCCTCCCCGGCCACCAAGGCGCCCGATTCGCACCACTGAGGGCCATTCGCCCGGGTCGTGAAGACTGGTGGCGGACATGTGTGCCCCCCATGGAGGCGGTGTTCGATTCGGAAGGCTATTGCGCCCGAAAGTGCGTGGCAATACTGTTCCGGCGATCATGCCGAGGGGGTGACCGCACCCTCCGACTGCACGTCAAGAGTTGTCCGGGGTGGGGGTATTCAGGGTGCGCGCGACGAGGCTGCGCTGGTTCGGTAGTACGCGAGCGTGGATGCCGGGCCGGCGGGGTACCGCCGTGCTCGCGACCGTCCTGGCACTCTCGCTCTCGGCCCCGATCGCGGCTGCCGAGACCGTCGGGCCGTTCCGTCCCCGCGGAAAGGTATGGGCCTCCGACCCGCTGCCGGCACAGCCGACGGTTCCGGGACATCCGGCGGACGCACACCCCGGGGCAGCGCCGGCGCTGCCCCCGAAGGGTGCCCGGGAGCTGACCCCGCACGTGGTCAAGCCGGCGAAGTGGCCGGCCAGCTCCTCGGCCAAGGTCGACCTCTCCAAGGTGTCGGTGAAGGACTTGGCCCAGGGCTCCGAGAAGGTCGCCGTCGGCACCTCGCCGGTGCGCCTGGGCGCGGGAAGCGACACCACCTCCTCGAGGGGGGTGAACGCTCCCGCGCCTCCGGTGTCATCCGTGAATGTTCAGATGGCGGACCGGGCGCAAGCGCAGGCGGCCAATGTCGACGGCTTGCTGGTCGGCCTGTCCCGGGCTGACGGGCAGGCCGGTTCGGGCGGCGTGTCGGTCTCGCTGGACTACGGATCGATCGAGCAAGCGTACGGCGGGAGTTGGGCGTCGCGTCTGCACCTGGTCGCGATGCCCGGGTGCTCCCTGACCACGCCGGCAATCGCGGAGTGCCGTCGGCAGACGCCGATTCCGTTCACCAATGACCCGATGTCCCGGACGATTTCCGGCACCGTCGCAGTCTCCAGCACGACCGCTGGTTCCTCTCCCGCACCGAAGAGCCTCTTCGCCGCGCCGTCCGCACTGGCCGCCGAGGCCTCGGGGACGGCGGTGGCGGCGGTGGCGGACACCGGAGGTTCGCAGGGCGACTACACGGCCACCTCGCTGTCGGCATCCGGTTCCTGGACGGCCTCGGCTTCGGGAGCGTTCACCTACAGCTACCCGATCGCCACCCCGCCCGCCCTCGGCGGCTCGGCGCCCTCCGTGGCCCTGTCCTACGACTCCCAGTCGGTGGACGGCGAGACCTCGGCCCGCAACTCCCAGTCGTCGGCGATCGGTGACGGATGGTCCTACGGTGCCGGCTTCATCGAGCGCACCTACCGCTCCTGCGGGACGGCCGGTATCAAGGACTCGGCCGATGAGTGCTGGGCGGGCTGGAACGCAACGCTGTCGCTGGGCTCGCACGGTGGCCAGCTGGTGCGCGACGCCAGCGGCCTGTACCACCTGCAGTCGGACGACGGCACGCGGGTCGAGCGGCTGACCGGAGCGTCGAACGGGCTCTGGGACGGCGAGTACTTCAAGGTCACCACGACCGACGGCACCGCCTACTACTTCGGTCTGAACCACGCACCCGGAACGGCATCCGATTCTGCGACGAACAGTGCCTGGGGCGTCCCCGTCTACCACCCGACGTCGGGCGATCCGTGCCACGATCCCGCCAAGGGCTCCGACTCGCTCTGCGCCCAGCAGATGGGGTACCGGTTCAACCTCGACTTCGTGGTCGACCCTAACGGAAGCATTCAGCGGTACGACTGGGCGACCGAGGCGAACCACTACAACCGGGGGTTCGGCCAGGTCGCCGCGAGCGGCGGTGGCGGCACGCTGACGCCGTACACCCGCGCCGGCCACCTGACCCGGATCTCCTACGGGTACAAGCTGGATGACGAGATCGCCGGACGTGAGCCGTCCGCCCAGATCGTCTTCAACCTGGCGCAGCGCTGCGTCACATCCGACACGGTGTGCCAGTACCCCAACCTGTCGCCGAGCACGGCCGGAGACTGGCCCGACACCCCGTACGACCTGAACTGTCCGTCCACGTACCGGACGTCGGGCACCGGCAACGATGTCTGCCTGATCGGGGCACCCACCTTCTGGTCCACCTACCGGCTGAAGTCCATCGACACCAAGGTGCGGGATTCATCCGGGTGGAAGGACGTCGACACCTACGCCCTCACCCAGGTGTTCTCCGATGCCGGCGGCACCTACGACCCGGTGACGGGCAAGACACAGAACCCGCAGAGCACGGGCGCTCTGCAGTCGGTGATGTGGCTGAAGTCCATCCAGCGCACCGGCAAGGACACCACGGCGGGCGCCGGCGGCGCGACCACCCTGGACCCGGTGACCTTCACCGGCATCGAGACGGACAACCGCGTCGACGGACTCACCCCGGCGGCGCCCCCGCTCTACCACCCGCGGATCTCCAGCATCCAGACGGAGACGGGCGAGTCGATCGCGATCACCTACCGCGCGACGGAGTGCTCGCGGGTGAACAGCACGATGCCCGCCAGTGCCGACAGCAATACGATGGCCTGCTACCCCGTATGGTGGTCCACACCGGGAGCGAAGGACCCGATCCTCGACTGGTTCAACAAGACCCTGGTCACCCAGGTCACCAGCAGTGACCTGACCAAGGCCGGTTCCTCCGCCAAGGTCACCAACTACGCCTACACCGGTGGTGCGGCCTGGCACCGCGACGACTCCGACCTGACGGACGACCGCTACCGGACCTGGGACCAGTTCCACGGCTACCGCACCGTCACCACCACGACCGGTGCGACGCCCGACCCGATCACCCAGAACGTCGTCTCGTACCTGCAGGGCATGGACGGCGACTACAAGGCCGACGGGAGCGTGCGCAGCGTCAGGCTGGCCAACTCCCTGGGCGAGCAGGTCACCGACAGCCCCTGGCTCGCGGGCTCGGGTCAGGAATCGGCCGAGTACACCCAGGCCGGCGGCAGCGTGAACCACAAGACGCTGGTCGACGAACCCTCCGGCACGGTCACGGCCAGCATGCCGAGGACCGCATGGACCTCCCAGTCACCGGTCGGCGCCCTCTCCACGCTTCCTCCCGTGGAGGCGCGCAGGCCGGTCGCGGCCTCCTCCCGCTCGCTGGCACTGCTGTCCGACAACACCACGTGGCGCACCAGCCAGGCACGGACCACGTTCGACAGCCTGGGCCGGGTCCACCAGGTCGACAGCAAGGGCGATCTCGCCGACCCGTCTCTGGAAACCTGCACCACCACGACCTACGCGGACGCGCCTGCGGCCAACCCGATGATGCTCCAGTACGTCAGAGAGAGCCTCATCGTCAACGGTGCGTGCGGCACCGCCGCTTCGCCGACCACGACGATCAGCCACACCCGGACCTTCTACGACGGCGACGGGACCTCCGCCAACCCGGGCGTTCCCGGGAGCCTCGGCGGCAACGGGCGGCACGTCGGCCTGGTGACCTCCAACCAGACCATCACCGGCTACGACGGGGGCGGTGCACCGCAGTTCCAGACCACGGGTGCGATCACCTACGACTCCTACGGGCGCGTGGTGAAGAGCATCGACGTGACGGGGGCGACGACCACAAGCACGTACACCCCGGCCACCGGCGTCCCGGCCACCGGCCTGTCGACCGTCAACCCGGCCGGCTGGACCGCCAGCAGCACCCTGGCCTCCGGTCGCAGCCTGGTGACCAAGGCCGTCGACGCCAACGGCAAGGTCACCGAGTCGACGTACGACGCGCTCGGCCGCCGCACGGCGGTCTGGAAGCCCGGCCGCAGCAAGGCGACACAGTCCCCGGACCGCAAGTTCACCTACGCACTGCACGGTTCCGGCGCCAACCCGGACCCGTCGACGGTGGTTTCGGAGAGCCTGCGGGACAACGGAACGTACAGCAAGGCCGTCACCATCTACGACGGCATGCTGCAGGCACGCCAGACGCAGACGACAACTGCGGATGCTTCTCGCGGCCGACTGATTACGTCGGTGTCCTACGACTCCCATGGTTGGGCGGTCTCCACGATCGCGCCCTATGTGGACACCGCGACCGCGGAACCGAACACCACGATGTTCACGGAGGCGAACGGCACCGGTCCATCGGTCACCCGGACCGCCTACGACGGCCAGGGCCGCCCGACCACCACCACCCTGGTGTCGATGGCGACCACGCTGTGGTCCGCCACTACCTCGTACAAGGGCGCCGAGCGGGTGGACACGACGCCGCCGGCCGGCGGCGCGGCCACGAGCAGCTACACCAACGCGCTGGGCCAGGTCACGTCGACGGTGGTGCGTGACACCACGGCGGACAAGAGGCTGTCGGCCAACGCGGTGATCGCCTCGGGTTCCTCGGTGCTGTCCAAGAGCACGCGGCTGGCGATGCAGGCCGACGGAAACCTGGTGCTGACCGCGCTGGTCGGCGGGAAGGTCCTGTGGTCCTCGGCCACGTCCGGCCACCCAGGGGCTTTCGCGACCATGCAGTCGGACGGCAACTTCGTCGTCTGGGACGCCGCGAAGACCACCCAGCTGTGGTCGTCGGGCACGGGCGGTCACAGCGGCGGCTACCTCAAGGTCCAGGGTGACGAGAACGTCGTCGTCTTCGACTCCACGAACGTCCAGCTTTGGTCGTCCGGCACCGCGAACACCGCGTCCACCAACGACATCACCACCCGGTACACCTACGGCCCCGGCGGCCAGCTCCGCACCGTGAAGGACGCGGTCGGCAACACCTGGACGTACGACCACAACATCCAGGGCCAGTTGGTCACCAAGTCCGACCCGGACTCCGGGACCTCGACGATCACCTACGACCCGGCCGGACGGATCGCCACCACCACGGACGCCCGCGGTCAGAGCCTGAGCTACTCGTACGACGCGCTCGGCCGTACGAACGGCACGTACGCGGGAACCTCCGCCGCCGACCCTGCGAAGCTTCTGGCGGAGTGGACCTACGACACCCAGTACAAGGGTCTGCCCGACACCTCCACCCGCTACGTCGGTGGGAAGAACGGCAGCGCCTACGTCAAGAAGGTCGACAGCTACAACGCCAACTACCAGCCGACCAGCGTCACCACGGTCATCCCGGCGGCGGAGGGCAAACTCGCCGGCACCTACACCCAGCGTGCCGACTACACGAACACCATCGGGCTTCCCGCCGCCGCCATCTACAACGCCGAGGCCGGCCTGCCGTCCGAGACCGTCGGATACGGCTACAACAACCAGGGTGGTCTGACCGGCATCGGGTCGGCCACCACCACCTACGTCGCCAACGTGCTCTACAGCCCGCTCGGGCAGGTCCAGGAGACCACGATCGGCGACGACATCACCAAGCAGCTGCGCACCAAGCAGACGTACGACGCGGCCACCGGACGCCTGGCCACCAACCGGGTCACCCTGCAGTCGAACACCGCGAACCCGCTCTCGGCCGTGACGTTCGGCTACGACCGGGCCGGCAACCTCACGGCCGTGACGGACGTCCAGTCCTCGGGTGGCACAGATCGCCAGACCGACACCCAGTGCTACGTCCACGACGGGCAGAACCGGCTGGTCACGGCCTGGACCGACACCAAGGGGATCGCCTCGGCGACGGCGGGCCAGATCTCCAAGTGCGTCACCGGTACCCCGAGTCCCGCCACGATCGGCGGTCCCGCACCGTACTGGCTGGACTGGCAGTACAACCGGCTCGGCGACCGCACCCTGCAGGTCGCCCACGACATCACCGGAAACGCGGCCAGGAACTCCACCCAGACCTCGGTGTACCCGGGCAACGGCGTGAGCGCGGCGACGAGGCCGAACGCGGTCACCTCCATCACCACGGCGAACCCGACCACCGGCACGTTCACGCTCACCCCGCAGTACGACCAGATCGGCGGGGTCAAGCAGCGCGACACTGCGGGCAGCAAGACCTCCGCCCAGACGGTCACCTACAACGAGGAGGGCCGGACCGGCACCGTCACCACCGACGGCAAGCTCACGAGCTACCTCTACGACGCCGACGGCCGCCTGCTCATCCAGCGCGGTCCGGCCACCAACACCCTCTACCTCTTCGGCGGCGCAGAGCAGCTCACCCTCGACAACACCACCAAGAACGTCACCGGGCAGCGCTACTACACCGCACCGGACGGCACCGTCACGGTCCGCTCCGGCAGCGGCATCACCTACCAGCCCACCACCCCGCAGGGCACCGCCAACCTGCAGGTCGACGCCTCCAGCCTGGCCGTCACCCGTCGCGCGTTCGACCCCTACGGCAACCCGCGCGGCCCCGCGCCCACGAGCTGGGCCGACAACCACGGCTACCTCGGCCAGCCCACCGACAGCACCACCGGCCTCAACCTCCTGGGCGCCCGGCAGTACGACCCGTCCATCGGTCGCTTCCTGTCCGTCGACCCCGTCTTCGAGGCCGGCGATCCCAACCAGATGGGCGGCTACACCTACGCGGGCAACAACCCCACCACCAAGAGCGACCCCTCCGGCCTGATGGCCCGCGGCGACGAGGACAACGGACACAAGCCCTGTGAGCAGTCCGTCCGCTGCCTCATCACCATCGGCGTCCTCTCGCCCGAGGATCAGGGTGGCATCGGCACCTGGGTCGGTGGCCAGGCCGCCGGTGCATATAAGCAGGGCTGTGCCGTAATCGCCGGACCGGCCATGCCCCTCTGCGGAAAGATCGTCGACAAGGCTGCCGGGCTCCTCGGGGTGAACACCAACGCCCCCAACTACCACAAGGGCGAGGCCATCGCCGAGGCAGCCTCCTTCGCCGTCGCCCCTGAGGCCGACGCCGAAAGGCTCGCCGCCAAGGGCGCCCCGAGCATCGCCCGCCGGGCCGCCGACAAGTTCCGAAGCCTGTTCAGCAAGGAAGGCAGCACCGCCGACAAGGCCGCCGCAGGCAAGGCCGCCCACGACGTCGCCGAGTCCCAGGCCGCCAAGAATGCCTACGAGGACGTCGCCCGCGACACCGACGGCGCCGTAGCCAAGGTCGAAAGCGAAACCCCCCAGGCCCCCGTCACCCCTGCGGACACCCCGGCCCCAATCGGAACCGGGACAGGCGAGGTCACAGAAACCGATCTGGTCTTCCGCTCCCTTCGGGAAGGTGAGAGCGCGAGTGGAATTGTCCGCGAAGGCGGAAACCCCGACCTTCCACCGTGGCAGCATATTGTTCACGGCACAGACTCGCCATGGATATCTGTGACCCGGAGCCCGGACATCATGTACAACAGGTACGGGGAGGGGAGTGCAGATCCAGGGGGAGGCATACACGGATACGTCGCCATCGACCTCAATAGGGTCACCGGGGAAATAGCAGACGTAATGAACAAAGTGGAAGTTCCGAGCTACGTGTTCGACATCCTCGGGATCGATGTTCCAGGGACGGCATATCGCGACAAAGAGATGCTCGTGAAGCGCGAAATTGACGGGAGCGCGATAGTAAAATTCTGGAAGCCTGGAACTAGCTACGAAGATATCATCTCAGAGATTGCCACCATTAAGCGAGGGTAACCACACTCCCACAAACCCCGCCAGTTCCGCGAGAGAATTCACATGAATCACCCAAAAGCTTGAACAAATTCAGGCACGGCCCGGCAGTGCCATCAGGGAATTTACGAATTAGCAATACCTCACCCGCGATCACATCCCCAATTACGCAGCAAGCCGATGAACAGAGAGCAGGAGATGACCCATGGGCGGCAGCCAAGGCACTGATTCGGGTGCCGTTGCATGGCTCCTGAAGAAGGATGAAACAATCCTTGGTGAGCTCTATTACCTAAATTACGATCAGCCTTGGACTACGTGCAGGTTCGAGCCGACACCAGACTGGCTTCCGTTTCGCCACCTGTTCGAGACCCAGGAGGAAGCCGTAAAAATGCAGTTTCCCGAGGACCTCGGGTGGGCCTTCAAGGCCGTGCGCGAGCTCGATCTCAGGCTGGTGTCTCCGCGTGGAGGGACGCCGGTCAAGCCGTGGATGATCTACATCGACGGGGACAGGGCGAGGTTCCGGCCCGACCGCTCCTGAGCCACTGCTGAGAACGGCGAGCCCGCCGCCCCCGGGAGGGGCGGCGGGCTCGTGGTGCGTCGGCGTCGGCGTCAGCGGCGGCGGACGCCGGTGGCGAGGTCGGCGGCGAGGGTGCGGACCGCGGTGAGGGCGGCCTGCTCGTCGTCGCCGGCGTCCAGGATGCGCTGGACGAAGGCGGAGCCGACGATCACGCCGTCGGCGAAGCCGGCGACCTGCGCGGCCTGGTCGGCGTTGGAGACGCCCAGCCCGACGCAGACCGGCAGCTCGGTGGCCGCCCGGGTGCGGGAGACCAGGTCCTCGGCCATGGTGCCGACCGCGGCCCGGGTGCCGGTGACCCCCATGACGGCGGCGGCGTAGACGAACCCGGAGCCGGCCGCGGTGACCTCGGCCAGCCGCGGGTCGGTGGTGCTCGGGGCGACCACGAAGACGGTGTCGAGGCCGTGCTCGCCCGCCGCCTTCCGCCACTCCGCGGACTCCTCCACCGGGAGGTCGGGCAGGATGCAGCCCGCTCCCCCGGCGGCGGCCAGGTCGGCGGCGAACCGCGCCACCCCGTACCGGTCCACCGGGTTCCAGTAGGTCATCACCAGCACCGGCGTGCCGGGGTGCGCGGCGGTCACCTCCTGGACGGTCCGCAGCACGTCCTTGATCCGGACGCCGGCCCGCAGGGCGATGTCGTCGGCGGTCTGGATGACCGGCCCGTCCAGCACCGGGTCGGAGTGCGGCAGGCCGACCTCGACCACGTCGCAGCCGCCCTCGATCAGCGCACTGATCGCCCGGATGCCGCCGTCCACGGTCGGGAAGCCGGCCGGCAGGTAGCCGATCAGCGCCGCACGGTCCTCGGCCTTCGCCGCGGCGAGGGTGTCGGTGAGCTTCGAGGTGAGATTCGAGGCCATGGTCACTTACCCCCGTCGGCGGCGTCGTCGTACAGGCCGAAGTACTCGGCCGCGGTGTGCATGTCCTTGTCGCCCCGGCCGGAGAGGCTGACCAGGATGGTCGCTTCCGGGCCGAGCTCGCGCCCGAGGACCAGGGCGCCGGCCAGCGCGTGCGCGCTCTCGATGGCCGGGATGATGCCCTCGGTGCGGGACAGCAGCCGCAGCGCCTGCATGGCGGCGTCGTCGGTGACCGGGCGGTACTCGGCGCGGCCGGTGTCCTTCAGCCAGGCGTGCTCGGGACCGACGCCGGGGTAGTCCAGTCCGGCCGAGATCGAGTGGCTCTCGATGGTCTGGCCGTCCTCGTCCTGGAGGACGTAGGTGCGGGAGCCGTGCAGCACGCCCGGGTCGCCCTTGGTGAGGGTGGCCGCGTGCCGCGGGGTCTCGGCGCCCTCGCCGGCCGCCTCGCAGCCGATCAGCCGGACGCCGGCGTCCGGGATGAACTCGTGGAAGATGCCCATCGCGTTGGAGCCGCCGCCGACGCAGGCGACCACCGCGTCGGGCAGCCGCCCGGTGCGGTCGAGCACCTGCTGCCGGGCCTCGACGCCGATCACCCGGTGGAAGTCGCGGACCATCATCGGGAACGGGTGCGGACCGGCCACCGTACCGAACAGGTAGTGGGTGGAGTCCACGTTGGCGACCCAGTCGCGGAACGCCTCGTTGATGGCGTCCTTGAGGGTGCGGCTGCCGGACTTCACGGCCACCACCTCGGCGCCGAGCATCCGCATCCGGGCGACGTTCAGCGCCTGGCGCTGGGTGTCCACCTCGCCCATGTAGATGGTGCAGTCGAAGCCGAAGAGCGCGCAGGCGGTGGCGGTGGCCACGCCGTGCTGGCCGGCGCCGGTCTCGGCGATGATCCGGGTCTTGCCCATCCGGCGGGTGAGCAGGGCCTGGCCCAGCACGTTGTTGATCTTGTGCGAGCCGGTGTGGTTGAGGTCCTCGCGCTTGAGCAGCACGCGGGCGCCGCCCGCCTCGGCGGAGAAGCGGTGGACGTCGGTCAGCGGGCTGGGGCGCCCGGTGTACTCCTTGAGCAGGAGGTCGAGTTCGGCGGTGAACGCCGGGTCGGCCTTGGCCTTCTCGTACTCCTCGGCGACCTGCTCCACGGCGGCCACCAGGGCCTCCGGGATGAAGCGGCCGCCGTAGGCGCCGAAGTAGCCGCGGGCGTCCGGGACGTGGGCGCCCGGAGAGTCGTGCTCGGACATGCGGTTGTCCTTGGGATCGATGACGTGACAGGACGTGGACCGGCTGGGTCAGCCGTTCGTCCTGCGCCATCGGCGTCCGGGCACCTGGCCGGGCTCGCAGCCGATCACGTACCGCACCCGCCGACCCAGCACCCGGCGCGCGGGCGCGCGGCAGCCGCGCGGGCGGCAGCCGGGGGCGAGACGGGAGGCGAGGGACATCGGACCGGGTCAGCTCCGCCCGGGGTTGCGCAGCGCCGGGTGGGCGCCGGCGGCGACCAGGTCGGCGACGGCCGCCTTCGCGTCCCGGCCGGTCACCAGGGACTCGCCGACCAGGACCGCGTCGGCCCCCTGGTTGGCGTAGGTGATCAGGTCGTGCGGTCCGCGGATGCCGGACTCGGCGACCTTGACGATCCCGGCGGGGATCGCGTCGACCACGTTGCCGAAGGTGTTGCGGTCGACCTCCAGGGTCTTCAGGTTGCGGGCGTTGACGCCGATGATCCTGGCGCCGGCGTCCACCGCCCGGGCGATCTCCTCCTCGTCGTGGACCTCGACCAGCGGGGTGAGCCCGATGGACTCGGCCCGCTCGATCAGCGAGACCAGCGCGGGCTGGTCCAGCGCCGCGACGATCAGCAGGGCGAGGTCGGCGCCGTGGGCGCGGGCCTCCCACAGCTGGTACGCCGTGACGATGAAGTCCTTGCGGAGGATCGGGGTGTCGACCGCGGCGCGCACGGCGTCGAGGTCGGCGAGGGAGCCGCCGAAGCGGCGCTGCTCGGTGAGCACGCTGATCGCGGCGGCACCGCCGGCCGCGTAGTCCCGGGCGAGGGCCGCCGGATCGGCGATGGCCGCGAGCGCGCCCTTGGACGGGCTGGAGCGCTTGACCTCGCAGATCACCCGGACGCCGTCGCCGCGCAGGGCGGCCACGCCGTCCTTGGCCTCCGGAGCCTTGGCGGCGAGCTCCTTGAGCTGGTCCAGGGAGACCCGGGCCTGTCGCTCGGCGAGGTCCTCCTTGACCCCGACGATGATCTCGTCGAGCACGCTCATGCGCCTACCTCGTTTCGCTCGGCCGGCGCCGCGTGGAACACGTACCTGACATCTGTTCGCTCGCTTCGTCCACTCACGCGCGGGCGCCCCCATCATTTCGCTGGCTGGGAGCCGGGGAGAGCCGGGCTCTTCCCGGCCTGGCAGTCGGTCAAGGCCGGTGGAGCGCGTCGCACGGTCCGGTGAGGATCCTGTGCGGGCACGCCACCATTGGCCCTTCGATGGTATCGGGCGGCGGGGGCGCGGGACGCATCAGAGGGGCGTGCGTCTCGATCAGCGGACCACCGTGCGCGCCGGTCAGACCAGTGGGGGCGCGAAGGCGGAGCCCGCCGGCAGGTTCCGCAGCACGGTGAACAGGGCCAGCACCACCGTCAGGGCCACCGTCTGCCGCAGCCCGAACCGGACCCTGGGCGCCGGGGAGCCGGACAGCGCGGACCACGCCCAGCCCAGCCAGAGCAGGCCGACCGCGAAGGCCAGCAGCACCACCAGCAGGTTGTCCTGCGCCGCGGTGGCCAGGTCGCCGTGGACCAGCGCGTGGACACAGCGCAGACCGCCGCAGCCCGGGCACCACCAGCCGGTGGCCGCCAGCACCGGACAGGTCGGGTACCGGCCCGGGGTGTTCGGGTCGACCAGCGCCACGTACGCCGTGGGCAGGCCGACGGCCAGCGCGGCGGCCAGCGGGCGGCCGAGCCGGCGCAGCGGGGAGCCCTTGGGGGCGGGGGCGGGCTGCGGGGCGGCGGGAGCGTTCACCCGGCGATTGTGCCCCGCCGGCGGCGGGATTCACCCGGAACGCGCAACGGCGGGCGTGTTGGCGCCCGCCGTCCGTCGTCCTGCCGCCCGGGTCAGGCCGCGGCGACCGCGGTCGGCTCCTCGGCCACCGCGGTCGGCTCGGCCGGGGCGAAGTGCGGGCTGGGCTGCCTGCCCATGCCGGCCATGGACATGGCCTTGCCGACCACGCCGGCCGCCACGACGATCACCATGCCGATCACGAACAGCGGGATGTTCGGGAGGATCATGGCGACGCCGCTGACGCAGAAACCGACGAAGGCGATGCTCACGCCCGTCCAGGCGGCGGGGGTGTGGCCGTGCGCTGCTGCCGACATCTGATGGTGCTCCTTGGTAATCCGGGTCCCGGCCGGGCGGCGCGGAGGCGCTCGACGGGTTGACGCGTTCCATTGTGCCGGGCCGTACGCCGAAGGCCCAAGGCGGGGGCGGGATCAGCGAGTGGGATCCTCGCCACGGTCCAGGGCCTTCCACAGCTCCGCTGCGCTGTCGGCTGCGGCCGCGGCGGGGCGGCGGGGCGCCCCGGCCCGGGTGGGGGCCTCGTACCGGGCGCCCATGGCCGGCCAGCCCCGTCCGTACCGCGCGGTCAGCACCCCCGCCAGGGCCAGCAGCAGGCCGCCCGCGGCCGCGGCCCACGGCCAGGCGGAGTGGGTGATCTGCTCGGCCTGCGCGCCGGCGAGGGCCAGCTTGCGGGCGGCCTCGGCGTCCAGCCCGGCGTCGTCCGCCGCGGCGGACAGGGCGGCGACCGCCGTCCCCGCGCCGGCCAGCACGGTCAGCGCGCCGACCGCGGTCCGGGCCCGGCCGCGCACCGCGAACACCGCGACCGCGGCGGCCAGCGCCACCAGGGCCAGCCCGCCGGGCAGCTCGGACAACGTACTGCCGGTGGCGGAGACGGCCAGCCGGCCGCCGTCCACACCGGTCACCACCCCCTCGGCCCACGTCCGCCCGGCCGCGGTCAGCACCAGGACGGCGCCGAGCACGGTGAGCAGCAGCATCGGGCCGAGCGTGCGGCGGCCGGGAGCAGGGGCGGAAGCGGTGGAGGAACTCACCCGTCCACTATCGCCGACCCCACACCTTCCCCCACCACCGGGTCACGACCCGGGCAGCCCGACGGTACCCAGCGCACATGGCCAACCCAGGGGTGCGGGGAACCGCGCGAGGCGGGAGGGCACACGTCCTACCCTTCCGTCCCCGCGCAGCTCCCCGCGCCCCTCAACCTGCCTCCCCCGCCTACGCCCCCGGGGCCCGCAGGGTGTTCGCCGTGGCGACGGCCCGCAGCACCGCCGCCGCCTTGTTGCGGCACTCGGTGTCCTCGGCGTGCGGGTCGGAGTCGGCGACCACGCCCGCGCCGGCCTGGACGTACGCGGTGCCGTCCCGCAGCACCGCCGTCCGGATCGCGATCGCGGTGTCGGAGTCCCCGGCGAAGTCGAGGTAGCCGACGCAGCCGCCGTACAGCCCGCGCCGGGTCGGCTCCAGTTCCTCGATGATCTGCATCGCGCGCGGCTTGGGGGCGCCGGAGAGGGTGCCGGCCGGGAAGCAGGCGGTGAGCACGTCGAAGGCGGTCCGCCCCTCCGCCACCCGGCCGGTGACGGTGGAGACGATGTGCATGACGTGGCTGTACCGCTCGATCTCCATGAAGTCGACCACCTCGACGCTGCCGGGCTCGCAGACCCGTCCGAGGTCGTTGCGGCCGAGGTCGACCAGCATCAGGTGCTCGGCCCGCTCCTTGGGGTCGGCGAGCAGTTCGGCGGCGAGCTCGGCGTCCTCGTGCGGGGTGGCGCCGCGGTGCCGGGTGCCGGCGATGGGGTGCAGCATCGCCTCGCCCTCGGTGACCTTGACCAGTGCCTCCGGGCTGGAGCCGACCACGTCGAAGCCGCCCTCGGCGCCGCCGTCCGGGCCGGGGAAGCGGAACAGGTACATGTAGGGGCTGGGGTTGGTGGTGCGCAGCACCCGATAGACGTCGAGCGCGGAGGCGGGGCAGGGGGCCTCGAACCGCTGGGAGGGGACGACCTGGAAGGCCTCGCCGGCGCGGATGCGCTCCTTCACCGTCTCGACGGCCTTGCGGTAGGGCTCGCCGCCGAAGGGCGAGTGGGCCTCGGCGGCGGTCGGGGTGAAGGTGGCGAGGCCGGGGTCGACCGGGGTGAGCAGGTCGGCCTGCATGGCGTCGAGCCGGGCGACGGCGTCGGCGTAGGCGTCGTCCACGCCGGTGGCCAGGTCGTTGTGGTTGACCGCGTTGGCGATCAGCAGCACGGTGCCGTCGGCGTGGTCGAGGACGGCCAGGTCGGTGGCGAGCAGCAGGGTGAGCTCGGGCAGCCGCAGGTCGTCCGGGGTGAGGTCGGGCAGCTTCTCCAGCCGGCGGACCATGTCGTAGCCGAGGTAGCCGACCAGGCCGCCGGTGAGCGGCGGCAGGCCGTCGTCGGTGTGCCGGGGGGTGTGCAGGGTGGCGAGGGTGGCGCGCAGCACCTCCAGCGGGTCGCCGCCGGTGGGGATGCCGACCGGGGGCTCGCCGAGCCAGCGGGCGCCGCCGTCGGGGGCGACGGTCAGCGTGGCGGCGCTGCGGACGCCGACGAAGGAGTACCGGGACCAGCTGCGGCCCTGCTCGGCGGACTCCAGCAGGAAGGTGCCGGGGCGTTCGGCGGCCAGGCTGCGGTAGACGCCGATGGGTGTGAGGCCGTCCGCGAGGAGCCGGCGGGTGACGGGGATGACCCGGGTGTCGGCGGCGAGCTTGCGGAAGGCCTCGAGGTCCATGGGCGGTTCACACCGTTCGTCAGGTCGGGCGGATGTGGGGACAGGTTAGCGAGCGAGCGGGAGCACGTCGGCGTCGAAGCAGGTCCGCTCGCCGGTGTGGCAGGCGGCGCCCACCTGGTCGACCTTGACCAGCAGGGTGTCGCCGTCGCAGTCCAGGGCCACGCTCTTGACGTGCTGGACG
Source organism: Kitasatospora sp. HUAS MG31 (assembly GCF_040571325.1). Taxonomy (GTDB): domain Bacteria; phylum Actinomycetota; class Actinomycetes; order Streptomycetales; family Streptomycetaceae; genus Kitasatospora; species Kitasatospora camelliae. The sequence continues at coordinate 2,063,594 of NZ_CP159872.1, forward strand.
TGGCCGGAGGTGTCGCCCTTCACCCAGTACTCGCGGCGGCTGCGGCTCCAGTAGGTGCAGCGGCCGGTGGTGAGGGTGCGGTGCAGTGCCTCGTCGTCCATCCAGCCGAGCATCAGCACCTCGCCGGTGTCGTACTGCTGGGCGATGGCGGGGAGCAGGCCGTCCTCGGTGCGCTTGAGGCGGGCCGCGACGGCCGGGTCGAGGGCGGTGCTGCCAGGGGCGGCGGGAGAGGTGGACATGGGGACATTGTGGCAGGTGTGATCACTTCCTCGGCGGCGTCGCCGGGCCCGGGTCCTCCCCGGCGCCGGCCGGCGGTTCCGGGCTCTCGCAGCCCTCGGGCCAGACCACCTGGACGAACAGGCCGGCCCGTCGCGCGGCCTCCACCACGCGGGCGGGTTCGCTGCCGGGGCGGCCGTCCCAGACCGCGATCAGTTCGTCGATCATGCCGACCAGGGCGCGGCAGGTGTCGTCGCCGAGCCCGCCGACCTCGGCCGGCGCCAGCCGGTGCACGGCGTTGGCCTCGTTGAGCAGCCGCTGCCTGGTCCGGCCGCAGCCCGGTCCGGAGAAGGCACCGAGGCGACCCGCGGCGGCGGAGACGATGACCTCCACCTTGCCGCCGTGGTCCAGCACGGACCGGGCGAACCAGGTCTCCGGCCCCTCGGCGAGGCAGCCGACGCCGACCAGGTCGTACGCCCCGTACCCGGTGACCAGACGCCAGATCTCGCCCCGGACGAGCATCTCGGTGAGATCCGACAGCCCCTGGTGCCCGATGATCCCGACTCGCATTGTGTGACCCCTACTGCCCGGGTCGTGCCGCCGGCCAGCCTACTACCGGGCCCCGGGCCGGCCGCGGGGCCTCGGCAACCGGCGGACAAACGCGGGTGGGTGGCGCGAGAATGTGGGCGAGTCGAGGGGGGTTCGGGATGCGGGCACGGCGGATCGTGGCGGCGGGGGTCGCCGTGGCGGTGCTGGTGGTGGGGGCCGCGGTGCTGCTGTGGCCGGACCGGCGGAAGCCGGCGGCCGCTCCGCCCCCGCCGAGCAGCGCGCCGCCCAGCCCCTCGCCCACCCCGACCAGGTCGCTGCCGTACCCCTTCTTCACCCCGGGCACCTGCCTCGACCACCCGCAGCTGAGCAAGGTGATCACCAAGGCCGAGGAGCGCCCCTGCGACCAGTCCCACGACGGCGAGGCGATCGCCAACGTGGTGCTGCCCGACGGGCTCACCGACGACGCCCAGATCGGCCGTGCGCTGCGGGAGTTGTGCAAGGCGCCGCTGGCCGAGTGGGAGGGGCGCCAGGGCGGCGGCGGGCCGTACTACGGCTTCCCGATCGGCCCGTACCTGCCGTACTACCAGCAGGGTCTGCACGAGGCGACGTGCACGATGACGGTCAGCGACCGGCAGGGCGGACGGAAGCTGACCGGCCACCTGCGGTGAGCCGTGCGTAGCCCCTCCGGGACGGTCACATCCGGATCAGGCCGAGCTGGCGGAGCATGCCCGTGGTGTCCCAGTTCCACCAGGACTCCTGGAGCTTGCCGTCCTTGATCCGCATCATCGTCATGCCGGTGACCTCGACGATCTTGTCGGTGGCCGGGAGGCCCATGAAGTCGCCGACGTGCTTGCCGCGGACGCTCCAGTGGCAGCAGACCATGTCGCCGTCGCAGAGCATCCGCTCCACGGTCATCCGGTAGTCGAAGGAGTCGCGCCAGCCCTGCATCTCGTCCTTGAGGTCCTGGAGGCTCATGTTGTCGCGGCGCATCCCCGGGTCGTGGTCGTGGTAGTCGGGGGCCACCACCTCGGCCAGCTGGTCGAGGTCGTCGGAGTTCGCGATGTCGAACACCCGCATCGCGACCTGCCGGTTCATCTGCTCGTCGCGGACCACGTCCAGGTTGGTGAAGGTCGGCGGCTCGTCGCAGAGCGCCACCATCTCGTGGAAGATCCGGTCCGTCTCCGGCAGGCCCGAGTTGCGCATCGCCTCCTCGTAGGAGGGGAATTCGACGATCTCCACCACGTGCCGGGCGTTGTCGCGGTCGGTCCCCATGATCGTGTGGGTGGCGGTCCGCTTCCCCTCGGTCTGCTCGGCCCAGCTGTCCATCAGACTGTTCAGGTCCTCGACCCGGTCCGTCTTGCATTCAACGATCTGCACGAACGTCATGGCGGTACTCCCAAGGCCCCCCTCGGCCTCGATCGTCCGCCCTGCTGCCAACCGGCAGCTCCCACGATCCTCCCGCTCCGCCCGCCCGACAAGGCGGGACCGCGCGCTGGCTATCGTGGTGGGCATGACGACCTATGCCCTCGCGGAGCGCGCGCGTCTCACCGAACTGCTGGCCGCCGCCGGCCCGGACGCCCCCACCCTCTGCGCCGGCTGGACCACCCGGGACCTGGCCGCCCACCTGGTCCTGCGCGAGGCCCGGCCGGACGCCTCCGCCGGGATCCGGATCAAGCCGCTGCACGGCTGGACCGCGCGGGTCCAGACCGGGTACGCGGAGCTGCCGTACCCGGAGCTGCTGCGGCGGTTCCGCTCCGGGCCGCCGCTGCTGTCGCTGTTCGCGCTGCCCGGCGCGGACGAGGCCGCCAACGTGGTGGAGTACTTCGTCCACGCCGAGGACGTCCGCCGCGCCGGCGACGAGGGGGCCGAGCCGAAGGCGCCGTCCGAGGGGCTGACCGAGCTGCTGTGGCGGCGGCTGCCGGCGGTGGCCCGGTTCGGGACGGGCGTGAAGCTGCCGGTACGGCTGGCGCTGCGGCGGCCGGACGGGCGGACGGTGGAGATCGGCCCCAAGGCCGCACCGGTGGTGGAGGTCACCGGGGAGCCGGGGGAACTGGTGCTGTTCGCCTACGGCCGCGGCGCCCGGGCCGCCGTCACCGCCGAGGGGCCCACCGACGCCATCGAGGCCCTCTGCGCGGCACTCCCGCTGCCGTAGCAAGCCCTCGGCGGGAAGCCCCCAGGGGCGCGGGGAACTGCGCGAAGCGGGAGTGACGGCGCCGCACCTTCCGCCTCGCGCAGTTCCCGCGCCCCTGAGTACCCGGTCGCGCGGGTGCGCCCGTTCACGGACACGCTGAGTGCCGGGTGAAGTGACGGATTGTCAGTGGTGCGTGCCACGCTGTCCTGGGCCGGGACGCAGTGCTCTTCGCCACGCCGGTGTGGCGGATGCCCCGGCGTGGAAGCGAAGGACGCCGCCATGGTCAGCACCGACTTCACCCCCGGCTCGCCGAACTGGATCGATCTGGGCAGCCCGGACATCCCCGCCTCCACCGCCTTCTACGGCGGCCTGCTGGGGTGGGAGTTCGTCTCGGCCGGGCCGGAGGCCGGCGGGTACGGGTTCTTCCGGCTAGGCGGCAAGACGGTCGGCGCGATCGGCCCGCTCTCCGAGGAGGGTGCCGTCCCGGCGTGGACGATCTACTTCCACACGCCGGACGCGGACGCCACCACCAAGGTGGTGGAGCAGGCGGGCGGCACGGTCCGCGTCCCGCCGATGGACGTGTTCGACGCCGGCCGGCTGGCGCAGTTCACGGACCCGACCGGCGGGGACTTCGCGGTCTGGCAGCCGGGCACCACCGAGGGCCTGGAGGTGGTGGGCTCGCCGGGGGCGTTCATCTGGTCGGAGCTGCACACCGGCGACGTCCCGCGGGCGCTGGCGTTCTACCGGGCGGTGTTCGCGTGGCGCTCGGAGGACTCGGGCCTGCCGGGGATCGAGTACACCATCGTCTCCACGGCGGAGGGCGACGACCCGCAGGCGGCCGGCGTGGGCGGGATCGCCCCGCCGCACGAGAAGCTGCGGACGGGCTGGCTGCCGTACTTCACGGTGGAGGACACGGACGCCGCCGCGGCGCTGACGCACGCCCTCGGCGGCACGGTGCTGCTGCCGCCGGGGGACGTGCCCCAGGTCGGGCGGATCGCGGTGTTCGCCGACCCGTCGGGCGCCGAGTTCGCCGTCATCAAGCCCGAGCCGCCGCAGTAGCGGCCACCGCCGGCGGGGTGCGCCCGGAGGATCCCGGGCGTACCCCCGCCGACCAGGCCGACGACGTCAGCGGACGGGGTGGCCGGTCTCCCGGAGGGCGTCCTTGACCTGGCCGATGGTCAGGTCGCCGAAGTGGAAGACGCTGGCGGCGAGGACGGCGTCGGCGCCGGCGTCCACGGCCGGGGCGAAGTCGGCGAGCTTGCCGGCGCCGCCGGAGGCGATCACCGGGACGGAGACGGCCTTGCGGGCGGCCCGGATCATCTCCAGGTCGTAGCCGTCCTTGGTGCCGTCCGCGTCCATCGAGTTGAGCAGGATCTCGCCGGCGCCCAACTCGGTGGCCCGGTAGGCCCATTCGACGGCGTCCAGGCCGGTGCCGCGGCGTCCGCCGTGGGTGGTGACCTCGAAGCCGGAGTCGGTGGTCGTCCCGGGCGGGCAGCGGCGGGCGTCCACCGAGAGCACCAGCACCTGGCGGCCGAACCGCTCGGCGATCTCCCGGATCAGCTCCGGCCGGGCGATCGCCGCGGTGTTGACCCCGACCTTGTCGGCGCCGGCCCGCAGCAGCCGGTTCACGTCGTCCACGGTCCGCACCCCGCCGCCGACGGTGAGCGGGATGAACACCTGCTCGGCGGTCCGCCGGACCACGTCGTACGTGGTCTCCCGGTCGCCGGAGGAGGCGGTGATGTCCAGGAAGGTCAGCTCGTCCGCGCCCTGGGCGTCGTACAGCTTGGCGAGCTCGACCGGGTCGCCGGCGTCGCGCAGGTTCTGGAAGTTGACACCCTTGACGACCCGTCCGGCGTCGACGTCGAGACAGGGGATGACACGTACTGCGAGGGTCACTGCTTGCCTTCCAAGGAGGTTGCGAGCCCGGCACGGTAGGCCTCGACCTCGACCTCGACCATCATCCGGGAGTCGACCAGTCCCTCGACGACGACCATGGTCGCCACCGGGCGGATCTCGTCGAAGAGCGTCTTGTGCGCCCGACCGACCTCGTCGGTGTCGCGGACGTGGGTGACGTACATCCGGGTACGGACCACGTCCGCAGCCGAGAGGCCGTACCGCTCAAGGGCCTGGAACGCCACCCCGAAGGCGGCGAGGGTCTGCTGGTACGGGTTGCCCTCGTGCTGGACCATGCCGCTGTCGTAGGCCGTGCTGCCCGCGACGAGGACGAAGTCCCCGGCCACCACCGCGCGGGAGAATCCGAACTCGTCCTCCCAGGGCGAGTAGCCGGAGACTCGTTCGACTCGTCGGGTGGCCGGGGTCTCGGTCATCGGGAAACAGCCTCCAGGGCCTCTTCGAGGGTGAACTTCTGCTCGTAGAGGGCCTTGCCCACGATGGAGCCCTCGACACCCTCGGGGACCAGAGTGGCGATCGCCCGCAGGTCGTCCAGGGAGGACACGCCGCCGGAGGCCACCACCGGCTTGTCGGTGGCGGCGCAGACGTTGCGCAGCAGCTCCAGGTTGGGGCCGGTCAGGGTGCCGTCCCGGTTGACGTCGGTGACCACGTAGCGGGCGCAGCCCTCGGAGTCGAGGCGGGCCAGCACCTCGTACAGGTCGCCGCCGTCGCGGGTCCAGCCGCGGCCGCGCAGGGTGGTGCCGACCACGTCCAGGCCGACGGCGATCTTGTCGCCGTGCTCGGCGATGACCTTGGCGACCCACTCCGGGGCCTCCAGGGCGGCGGTGCCGAGGTTGACCCGGGTGCAGCCGGTGGCCAGGGCGGCGGCCAGCGACTCGTCGTCGCGGATGCCGCCGGACAGCTCGACCTTGATGTCGAGGCGGCCGGTGACCTCGGCGAGCAGCTCGCGGTTGCTGCCGGTGCCGAAGGCGGCGTCCAGGTCGACCAGGTGCAGCCACTCGGCGCCGGCGGACTGCCAGGCCAGGGCGGCGGCGAGCGGCTCGCCGAAGGAGGTCTCGGTGCCGGAGGCGCCCTTGACCAGGCGGACGGCCTGGCCGTCGCGGACGTCGACGGCGGGAAGGAGTTCGAGGCGGCTCACGTACGGCTCTCCAGGCTCGGAAGGGGACGTCAGAGGGTGTTGACCCAGTTGGTCAGCAGGGCGGCGCCGGCGTCGCCGGACTTCTCCGGATGGAACTGGGTGGCCCACAGCGGGCCGTTCTCCACGGCGGCGACGAACGGCTGGCCGTGGGTGGCCCAGGTGACCAGCGGGGCGTTCAGCCGGGCGCTGTGGACCTCCAGCTCCCAGCGGCGCACGCCGTAGGAGTGGACGAAGTAGAAGTGGGTGTCCGCGTCCATGCCGGCGAACATCCGGCTGCCCTCGGGGGCGTCCACGGTGTTCCAGCCCATGTGCGGGACGACCGGTGCCTCCAGCGGCTCCACGGTGCCCGGCCACTCGTCGCAGCCGGCGGTCTCCACACCGTGCTCGACCCCCTTCTCGAAGAGGATCTGCATGCCGACGCAGATGCCCATCACCGGGCGGCCGCCGGAGAGCCGGCGGCCGATGATCCAGTCGCCGCGGACGGCCTTCAGCCCGCGCATGCAGGCCTCGAAGGCGCCCACGCCGGGGACCAGCAGGCCGTCGGCCGCCATGGCGGTCTCGAAGTCCGAGGTGACGGTGACGTTCGCCCCGGTGCGCTCCACGGCGCGCTGGGCCGAGCGGAGGTTGCCGGATCCGTAGTCGAGGACGACGACGTTCTTGCCCATCGGGTTCCTGTTCTCGCTAGAGGCGCATGATGCCGGAGGCCAGGCACAGGACCGAGCCGATGGCGAGGACGGCGATCACGCCCTTGGGCAGCTTCTGCTTCCAGAAGGAGTACACCCCGCCGGCCATGAAGAGGCCGACGAAGATCAGAGCCATCGCGCCCTTGCTCACAGTGCGCCCTTCGTCGAGGGGAGGATGCCGGCGGCCCGCGTGTCACGCTCGCTCGCGTAGCGCAGCGCCCGGGCCAGGGCCTTGAACTGGCACTCCACGATGTGGTGCGCGTTGCGCCCGTACGGGACGTGGACGTGCAGCGCTATCTGGGCCTGGGCCACGAAGGACTCCAGGATGTGCCGGGTCATGGTGGTGTCGTAGCTGCCGATCATCGGCGCCATGTTCTCGGGCTCGGTGTGCACCAGGTACGGGCGGCCGGAGAGGTCCACGGTGACCTGGGCGAGCGACTCGTCCAGCGGGACGGTGCAGTTGCCGAAGCGGTAGATGCCGACCTTGTCGCCGAGCGCCTGCCGGAAGGCGGCGCCGAGGGCGAGGGCGGTGTCCTCGATGGTGTGGTGGGTGTCGATGTGCAGGTCGCCGTCGGTCTTCACGGTGAGGTCGAAGAGACCGTGGCGGCCGAGCTGGTCGAGCATGTGGTCGAAGAACCCGACGTCCGTGGAGATGTCGGTCTTTCCGGTGCCGTCGAGATCGATCTCGACGAGGACCGAGGTCTCCTTGGTGGTGCGTTCGACGCGGCCGATACGGGACATGACGGGTTTACAGCTCCTTGATCACAAAGCGGACGGCGTCCAGGAAGGCGTCGTTCTCCGCAGGGGTGCCGGCGGTGACGCGCAGCCACCCGGGGACGCCGTTGTCGCGGACCAGGACGCCCCGGTCGAGGATCGCCTGCCACACGGCGTGGGTGTCGGCGAAGCGGCCGAACTGGATGAAGTTGGCGTCGGAGTCGGTGACCTCCAGGCCGAGGCCGCGCAGCGCGTCGACCAGGCGGTCGCGCTCGGCCTTCAGCCGCTCGACGTAGCCGAGCAGGGTGTCGGTGTGCTCCAGGCAGGCCAGCGCGGTGGCCTGGGTGACCGCCGAGAGGTGGTACGGCAGCCGGACCAGCTGCACCGCGTCCACCACGGCGGCGTCGGCCGCCAGGTAGCCGAGCCTGAGGCCCGCGGCGCCGAACGCCTTGGACATCGTCCGGGAGACCACCAGGTTGGGGCGGCCCTCCAGCAGCGGCAGCAGCGAGGCGCGGTGCGAGAACTCCACGTACGCCTCGTCCACGATCACCAGGCTCGGCCGGGCCGCCTGCGCGGCCTCGTACAGGGCGAGCACGGTGTCGGCCTCGACGGCGGTGCCGGTCGGGTTGTTCGGCGAGCAGACGAAGACCACGTGCGGGCGCCGCTCGGCGATCGTCGCGACGGCCGCGTCCAGGTCGACGGTGAAGTCCTCGTTGCGCGGGCCGGAGATCCAGCCGGTGCCGGTGCCGCGGGAGATCAGCGCGTGCATCGAGTACGAGGGCTCGAAGCCGAGGGCGGTGCGGCCCGGGCCGCCGAAGGTCTGCAGCAGCTGCTGGAGCACCTCGTTGGAGCCGTTGGCGGCCCACACCTGGGCGCGGCCGACCGGGTGGCCGGTGGTCCGGGTCAGGTAGGCGGCGAGCTCGGTGCGCAGCTCCACCGCGTCCCGGTCGGGGTAGCGGTTGAGGTGGCGGGCGGCCTCGGCGACCCGCTCGGCGATCCGGGCGACCAGCGCCTCGGGCAGCGGGTAGGGGTTCTCGTTGGTGTTCAGCTGGACGGGCACGTCCAGCTGCGGCGCGCCGTACGGGGACTGGCCGCGCAGCTCGTCCCGGATCGGGAGGTCGTCGATGGTGGTCACGTGCCGGGCACCGTCCACTCGAATCGGGCCTTGATGGCGTCGCCGTGGCCCGGGAGGTCCTCGGCGTCGGCCAGGTTCACCACGTGCGCGGCGATGCCGGCCAGCGCCTCGCGGTCGTACTCGACGACCTGGACGCCGCGCAGGAAGGTCTGCACGGACAGGCCGGAGGAGTGGCAGGCGCAGCCGCCGGTGGGCAGTACGTGGTTGGAGCCGGCGGCGTAGTCGCCCAGCGAGACCGGGGTGAACCGGCCGATGAAGATCGCGCCGGCGTTGCGGACCCGCTCGGCGACCGCGTGGGCGTCCCGGGTCTGGATCTCCAGGTGCTCGGCGGCGTAGGCGTTCACCACGTCCAGGCCCTGCTCCAGGTCGTCGACCAGGATGATGCCGGACTGCCGGCCGCCGAGGGCCTCGGCGACCCGCTCGCTGTGCCGGGTGCGGGCGACCTGGGTCTTCAGCTCGGCCTCGACCGCGTCGGCCAGCTCCGCCGAGTCGGTGACCAGCACCGAGCCGGAGGTCGGGCCGTGCTCGGCCTGGCTGATCAGGTCGGCGGCCACCTCGGCGGCGTCCGCGCTGTCGTCGGCGAGGACGGCGATCTCGGTCGGACCGGCCTCGGAGTCGATGCCGATCCGGCCGGCGAACAGGCGCTTGGCGGCGGCCACGTAGATGTTGCCGGGGCCGGTGACCATGTTCACCGGCGCGCACTCCTCGGTGCCCAGCGCGAACATCGCCACCGCCTGGGCGCCGCCCACCGCGTACACCTCGGTGACGCCGAGCAGCGCGCAGGCCGCCAGGATCGTCGGGTGGACCCGGCCCCCGAACGCCTTCTGCGGCGGGGAGCTCACGGCGATGCCGCGCACGCCCGCCTCCTGCGCCGGCACCACGTTCATCACCACGGAGGAGGGGTAGACCGCGAGGCCGCCGGGAACGTACAGACCGACGCGGTCGACCGGCACCCAGCGCTGCGAGACCGTACCGCCGGGCACCACCTGGGTGGTGTGCCCGGTGCGGCGCTGGTCGCCGTGGACGATCCGGGCCCGCCGGATCGACTCCTCCAGGGCGGCCCTGACCTTCGGGTCCAGGGTCTCCAGGGCGGCCGTCAGCTGCTCCTCGGGGACGCGGGTGGACTCCAGCCGCACCCCGTCGAACCGCTCGGTGATCTCGATCAGCGCCGCGACACCGCGATGGCGTACGTCCTCCGCGATCGGCCGCACCTTCTCCAGGGCGGCCGCGACGTCGAACTCGGCACGGGGCAGCACGTCGCGCGGGTCCACGGAGGAACCGCGCAGGTCGATTCGAGAGATCACGGGACCAAGTGTAAGGAGTGGCCGAAACAGGCGGTCGCTCATTTCAGTCCGTGATACGAAAGCCGAGACGCCGAGGATCTTGGGGGAGACAGGGTGGAACAGGCTCCGAGCGACTGGACGCCGATCGAGCAGGGCCTGTGGCAGGCGTTCCGCAACGGCGAGGTGTACGACCTGCGGAGCCGGCCCGAGCGGCCCGAGAACCTGTTCCACCCGGTGGAGGGGCCGGCGGAGGCGGGAGTCAGCCACGACGACGTGGACGACCCGTTCTCCGGGCACGTCTGGGGTCCGGAGCGGACCATCCGCGCCGAGGTGATCGCCCGGCTGCTGCTCAGCGGCCCCGAGCCGCGCCCCGGGCGGGTCGCCTCGCTCAAGCTGATCGGCGCCCGGATCACCCACCCGCTCACCCTGGCCGGCGGTGAGATCACCCACTACGTGGAGCTGCACCGCTGCCGGTTCATGCGCAAGGTGCTGATCTCCGAGGCCTCCGCCGGGACGATCCGGATGGTCGGCTGCCGGATCCCGAGGCTGGAGGCCTCCCGGCTGTCCACCGCGGGCGACCTGCACCTCGCCCGCTGCGAGATCCGCGGCGGCGTCCGGCTCACCGACGCCAAGATCGGCACCGACCTGCTGCTCAACCAGTCGCAGATCGGCCCGGACCGCTACGGCCGGGCGCTGTCCGCCGACGGCGTCTCGGTCAACCAGGACGTGGAGGCCGACCGGATCGAGGTCCGCGGCGAGCTCAGCCTGCGCTCCGCCCGGATCGGCGGCCGGCTCTCGCTGCGCGGCGCCCAGCTGCACAGCGTCCCCGGCAACCCGACCTGCCTCAACGCGGTCCGGATATCCGTCGGCCACACCCTCTACCTCAGCGCCTCCGACGACGGCGGCTGGGCCGGCTCCCGCACCGTCTACGGATCCGGCTACGGCGAGTGGACCGGCGCGCCCGAGGGCCCGACCACCCCGTTCCGCGCGTACGGCAAGGTGCGGCTGGCCGACGGCCGGTTCGAGAACGCCTGCCTGATCTCCGACGCCGAGTTCCACCTCGGGCCCGGCGAGGAGATCTCCCTCAACCGGATCCAGACCCCCGAGCTGCGCTTCACCTGCCGCACCCCGCCCACCGGCCGGGTCACCCTCGCCCGGGCCCGGGTCGGCAACCTGGTCGACGCCCCCACCAGCTGGCCCGACGGCGGCCGGGTCGGGCTGACCGGTTTCACCTACGAGTCGCTCCGGCCGGTCGCCCCTTTCCCCGTCCAGGACCGGATCGAGTGGCTCGACGGCTCCGCCGACTTCCACCCCGAGTCCTACGAGCAGCTCGCCGCCGCCCTGCGCCGCGACGGCCTCGACGAGGACGCCCGCCACGTCCAGTACGCCAAGCAGCGCCGCCGGCGCCGCACCCTGCCGCTGCCCGGCCGGCTCTGGGGCCACGTCCAGGACATCGCCGTCGGCTACGGCTACCGGCCGGGCCGCGCCGGGCTGTGGCTGCTGCTCACCTGGGCCGCCGGCGCCGTCTACTTCGCCGAGAACCCGCCACCGGCGATCAAGCCGGACGAGCAGCCCACCTGGAACCCGGTGCTGTACGCGCTCAGCAAGGTGCTGCCGCTGATCGACCTCGGGCAGGGCGGCTGGAACCCGGACCGCGCCGGACAGTACGTGTCGGCCGGGCTGGTGCTCACCGGCTGGGTGCTGGCCACCACCGTCCTGGCGGGCGCCACCCGGCTCCTCCAGCGCGGCTGACCGGCCCGCCGCCACCCGCTGCCACCCCCCGCCGGACAAACCCCGGAGCGGGGCGGGCCGCTCGGCAACTACGCTGTCCGCCGTGACTGAACGGCTTCCGCTCTTCCCGCTCAACACGGTCCTCTATCCGGGCCTGGTGATGCCACTGGTCGTGTTCGAGGAGCGGTACCGCCGGCTGGTCGCCGACCTGCTCGCCCAGCCGGAGGACCAGCCGCGCCGGTTCGGGGTGCTCGCCATCCGGGACGGCCGCGAGGTCGCCCCCGTCCGCGAGAACGACCGACCCGCCGGACCGCTGGACGGCTTCGGCACCGTCACCGGCGACCCGCTGGAGGCCATCCACCGGATCGGCTGCGTCGCCGACGTCGCCTCGATCCGGGAGCAGCCCGGCGGGCGGTACGAACTGCTGGTCACCGGGACGACCCGGTTCCGGCTGGAGTCCGTGGACGCCGGCGGGGCGTACCTGGTCGGCGAGACGGAGACCATCGAGGAGCAGCAGGGGGTCGGCGCCGGGGCGCTCGCCTCCGCGGTGGAACAGGCGTTCCGCTCCTACCAGAAGCGGCTGGCCGGGGCCCGGGAGGCGACCCTCAACGGGGAGCAGGAGCTGCCGGAGGATCCGCGGGTGCTGTCGTACCTGGTGGCGGCGGCCGCCGTGCTGCCCGCACCCGTCAAGCAGGAACTGCTCGCCTGCCCCGACACCGCCCAGCGGCTCGGCCGGGAACTCGACCTCCTCCGCCGCGAGAACTCCCTCCTCGCCTGGCACCCCACCCTCCCCGCCACCGACCTCACCCGCCAGGCCTTCAGCCCCAACTAGCCGGTGGCCGACCGTACTCGGGAAGCCCTTCGGGGGCGCGTGGGGCACCTCCCAGCCGCCAAGGCTGGGGGAGAACTGCGCGAAACGGGAGTGACGGCGCCGCACGCTTCCGCCTCGCGCAGTTCCCCGCGCCCCTGACGTACCCGTTAGCGCTGGTCCACCCCGGCCCCCACGTGAAAGGAACCTGCATGGCGAAGAAGGCGAAGAAGGGCGGCCAGGGCACACCCGCCACCGTGGCGCTGGAGGCGGCCGGGGTGGCGTTCACGGTCCACGCGTACGAGCACGACCCCGCCGCCCCCTCGTACGGCGGTGAGGCCGCCGAGGCGCTGGGGATCCCGGCGGCGCGGGTGTTCAAGACGCTGGTGGCGGACGTGGACGGCAAGCTGACGGTCGGCGTGGTGCCGGTGTCGGGGCAGCTGGACCTGAAGGCGCTGGCGGCGGCGGTCGGCGGCAAGCGGGCCGCGATGGCGGACCCGGCGGCGGCGGAGCGGAGCAGCGGCTACGTCCTCGGCGGGATCTCCCCGCTGGGCCAGCGCCGCCCGCTGCGGACGGTGCTGGACGACAGTGTCCTCGCCCACCCGACGGTGTTCGTCTCGGCGGGCCGCCGCGGTCTGGAGGTGGAACTCGCCCCGGCGGACCTGATCGCCCTCACCGGAGCCGCCACCGCCGCGATCGGCCGCTGAGCCAAGCCGGCACCGAGCCGGCACCGAGCGCGGTTCAGTGCCGCGCCTGCCCCTCCCCCGACTCCCCCTCGCCCAGCTGCGAACCCGCCGGTGAACCCGTCTGCGAACCCGTCTGCAGCCCGGGCGCCGGGGCCGGACCGGCCGCCGGCCACTGGTCGCCGCTGGCCCAGTACGGCGGCGGGTCCTCCTCGCGCTTGCCGAACGCGGCGGACAGCGCGAGCAGCACCACCATCGCCGTCATCGGCCACACCAGCAGCGCGCCCTGCGCGCCCAGCTGCAGCGGCGCGCTGAAGTGCCCGCCCTCGCCGAGCTGCCGGGCGTGGGCGACCAGGTCGGAGGTCGGGCCGAGCCGGGTGCCGAGCTGCCAGCCGATCACCGAGCCGGCCAGGCCGCCGACCGCCAGGCCGGCCGCCACCGCGATCCCGCCGCCTCGGCGGCGGGTGAGCAGGAAGGCGACCAGCGCGGTGAGCACGCCCGCGCCGAGCCCGAGCAGCGCGAAGACGCCGTCCGCGCCGACCCGCTGCTCGCCCTCGGGGTCGGCGTAGAGGATGCGGTCGCCCTTGACCTCGAACATCACCCGCGGCGCGATCCACAGCCAGAGCAGGCCGAGGACGACCCCGAGCACGGCCCCGGCCACGGCGATGAGCAGGCCGATCCGGAGCTCGGGGAGGACGTCGCGCGGCTCGCGCTCGGGCTTCGGGAAGACCGGCGGCGCGAACGGGTCGTGGCCCTCGGTCGGCCCGGCCTCGGAACCCGCAGGTGTGTTCGGTACGGTCACGGGCCCATAGTTTCATGACCGCGCCGGGAACCGCGGGTCAGCCTGCCGCCGCGGCACCACCGCGGCCGGTCGGCGTCAGGTCAGCGGGTGGCCCGCCGGTAGGCCCAGGTCGCCAGGGCCAGCGAGGCGACGCCGACGCCCGCGCAGACGCCCAGGTCGCCGAGGACCACCGCCCAGTCGGGGCCGGGCCCGAAGGTCTCGGCCAGGGCCTCCACGCCGTAGGTGGAGGGCAGCAGGTCGCGCAGCCACTGGACGGGCTGCGGCAGGTGCGAGGCGGGCAGGACGCCGAGCAGCAGCGCGGCGGACATCCCGAGCTGGCCGAGCAGGGTGGCGATCTCCTGGCGGGGGGCGAGCAGCCCGCAGGCGGCGCCGAGGCCGGAGAGCGCGGCGCCGGCCAGCGGCACCACGGCGAGCAGCACCCACAGCTGCCCGGTCGGCAGGCCGAACATCCAGGCGCCCGCCAGCGCGGTGACCAGTGCGCCCGGCAGGGTGAACGAGGCGTACGCGGCGGCGGCGCCCAGCACCACGGCGGCGGGCGGCACGGGCAGCGTCGCGTAGTGGTCGAGGCCGCCGGTGGCGCGCAGCTTCCCGAAGTACTGGGCGAGCAGGTTGAGCGCCACGAAGGCGACCACCAGCACGCTGGAGCCGGCCACCACGGCGTGCGCGGCGGGGTTGTCGCCGGGGTCGACCACGCCGCGCATCATCACCAGGATGCCGAGCGACTGGAAGGTGGCGACGAACAGCAGCGGGATCCTGGCCACCTTGGCCCGGGCGAGCTGGGCGCGGTAGACGGCCGCGAGCGAGGGCAGCAGGCGGGCGGCGGGGGCCAGCGGCGCGGGCGGGACGGCGACGGCCGGGGTGGGGGCTTCGAGCAGGGTCACGCGGTCACGGTCCTCGGTGCTGTCCGGCCGGGGCCGCCGGACGGGGTCTCGCCCTCCCGGGCGGCGGTGCCGGTCGTGCGGACCGGGGGCTCGGGGGCGGTCATCGGACCAGTCCCCCGTGGCGGCCGCCGAGCTTGAGGTAGGCGTCCTCCAGGCTCGGGGTGGCCAGGGTGAAGTCGTCCAGGGCGGCGAAGGCGGGGCCGGTGGTGACCGCCGCGACCAGTTCCCTGGCCTGCTCGGGGGTGGTGCGGACGGTCCAGCGGCGGCCGGTGCGTTCCGCCCGTTCGGCCAGCGCGGCGACGGCCGGGACGCCGGTGGGCGCCTCGGTGCGCCAGACCAGGTCGAGCCGGACGTCGCCGTCCACCAGGGCCTTGAGCCCGCCGGGCGTGTCACAGGCGATCACCCGGCCCTCGTCGATCACGGCGACCCGGTCCAGCACGGTCTCCGCCTCGATCACGTTGTGGGTGACCAGCAGCACGGTGGTGCCGCGCTCGGCACGGCGGCGGTCCACGGCGGACCAGACGGCGCGGCGGGCGACCGGGTCCATGCCGGTGGTGGGCTCGTCCAGGACCAGCAGCGGCCGCTCCCCCACCAGGGCGGCGGCGAAGCAGGCCAGCCGGCGCTGCCCGCCGGATAGCTTGGCGAGCGGGCGGCCGGCGATCGGCTCCAGGCCCAGCTCGGTGATCACCTCGGCGGCGGCGGACCGGGCCGCGCTCCGGCCGAGGCCGCGCAGCCGTCCGGTGGTCTCGGCGGCCAGCGCCACGGTCAGCTCGTCCAGGGCGGTGGACTCCTGGCCGAGGTACGCCAGCAGCCGCGGCGCCCGCTCCGGGTGCCGGACCAGGTCGTGGCCGAGCAGGTCGATGCTGCCGCGGTCGGGCCGCAGCAGGCCGGTGAGCTGGCGGACCAGGGTGGACTTGCCGGCGCCGTTCGGGCCGAGCAGGCCGAAGACCTCGCCCTGCCGCACGTCCAGGTCGATGCCGTCGTTGGCCCGGATCTCGGTGGCCGCGGCCCCGCTGCCGGAGCGGTACGCCTTGGCCAGTCCGCGGACGGTGCAGCACGGCGCCTCCGCCGGCCGAGCGGGCCCGCCGACGGCGCCGTGGGGCGCGGCCTGGGGTGCCTGCCGGTCGGTGTCGCTCACGTCCGAAGACTTTACGCGCTGGAGGGCCCGAACCGGACAAGGGGGTCAACCGGGGCCGACCGGCCGGACGCCGGCCCGGTCCTGGGCCAGGTCCTCAGGTCAACCGCCGGGTCGGTCGTCGGCGAGCGCCGCCTGGCCGCCGGGGACGCGGGCGCCGAGCTCCTTCCAGAAGCCGGCCCGGATCGCGTACCGGTCGTGCTCGTCGATCTGGTCGTCCTTGTGGGCGAGCAGCCCGAACCGGGCGGCGTAGCGGAGCAGCTCGCCGTCGAGGCGGTGCGGGATGCGCGGGTAGTCCGTCCACAGTACGGCCAGCCGCTGGGTGGGGCCGATCCGGTCGATCCAGCGGCGGGCGAAGACCTGGCCGACCTCCTGCGGGTCGCCGCCGATGCTGGTGATGTCCTCCTCGCGGTCGGCCCAGCGCTGCTCGGCGGAGGTGAGCTGGGCCAGCGTGGGCAGCCCGTCGCCGGCGGTGGGGGTCTCGCCGCCGTGCCGGTCCAGCCAGCCGCGGTCGGAGGTCCACCGCAGGACGGGCCCGCCGAGCGGCGCGGCGGCTGCGGCTGCGGCTGCGGGCTGCAGGGCGGGCGCCCGGTCGGCAAGGTCCTTGGGCGTGGGCACCACCTTGAGCGCGGCGGCCGGCTGGGGCGGCGGCTCCCCGGCGGCGGGCCGGCGGGCGGCCGGCGGCGCGGCGAGCAGTTCGGCGATCCCGGCGGGACGCGGCCCGGGGGCCGGGAAGACGGTGGGCAGGTCGCGCAGCCGGACCCAGCGCTCGATCCACTCGCGGTCCAGCACCCGGCGCTCGTCCGCCTCGCCGACCAGGTCCTCGGACTGGTTGAAGTCGCCGTCCGCCGCCTGCAGCGCCCAGAGGTGGACGGCCACCCCGTGCTCCTTGGCCGACATCACGCCGGGCAGCAGGTCGCCGTCGCCGGTGACCAGGACGACGTCCGCGCAGGCGTGGTTGCGGGCCAGCTCGGTGAGCTCGGCGTGCATGGCGGCGTCCACGCCCTTCTGCACCCAGCGGCCCTCGGCCCGGGTCAGCGCGCCCAGCCGGACCGTCACCCGGGGCAGCACCCGCAGCCGGCGGTGCTCGGGCAGCGGGCGGCGGTCGGGGGCGGCGTCGAACCAGTAGATCCGCAGCAGGGGCAGCCCGGTCTCCGCCTCGGCCCGCTCCCGCAGCGCGGAGATCAGCACCGAGTGGTCCACCGACACCCGCGACCGGGCCGGCTCACCCACCAGCAGGCTGGCGGCGGCACCCAGCAGGTATCCCGCGTCGACGAGGACTACGCAGCGGTCCATGTCGGCACCTCTCCTCCGGTCGGCCCCGGTGGCGGGGGGTACACCCGGCGGTCCGTGCGACCGTTGCGCTCTCCTTTACCCCCCGGCGCGCGGCCGAACCGCGGACTTTTCGCGCTCCGCTCCCGGGCCGGGCACCGAAAGGTCGCGTGGGACACCTCCCGGCCGCCACGGCCGGCCGGTGCCCCACGCGCCCCTGGAGTCGCTCCGTCAGCCGTTCAGTTCGGCGGCGACGAGTTCCGCGAGCTGGACGGTGTTGAGCGCCGCGCCCTTGCGGAGGTTGTCGTTGGAGAGGAAGAGCGAGAGCCCGTGCTCCACGGTCTCGTCCGCCCGGATGCGGCCGACGTAGGTCGGGTCCTGGCCGGCGGCCTGCAGCGGGGTCGGGATCTCGGACAGCTCCACGCCGGGCGCGCCGTCCAGCAGCTCCACCGCCCGCTCGGGGCTGAGCGGCCGCGCGAACCGCGCGTTCACCTGGAGCGAGTGGCCGGTGAACACCGGCACGCGCACGCAGGTGCCGGACACCTTGAGCTCGGGGATGCCGAGGATCTTGCGGCTCTCGTGGCGGAGCTTCTGCTCCTCGTCGGTCTCGTTGGAGCCGTCGTCCACGAGCGAGCCGGCCAGCGGCACCACGTTGAACGCGATCGGCCGCCGGTAGACGTTCGGCGCCGGGTACTCGACCGCCGCGCCGTCGTAGGCGAGCGCGTTGGCGCCGTCCACCACCTTGCGGGCCTGGTCGTGCAGCTCGGAGACGCCGGCCAGGCCGCTGCCGGAGACCGCCTGGTAGCTGGAGACGACGAGGGAGACCAGCCCGGCCTCCTCGTGCAGCGGGCGGAGCACCGGCATGGCGGCCATGGTGGTGCAGTTGGGGTTGGCGATGATGCCCTTGGGGCGGTCGCCGATGGCGTCGGGGTTGACCTCGGCGACGACCAGCGGGACCTCGGGGTCGCGGCGCCAGGCCGAGGAGTTGTCGATCACCACGGCGCCGGCCGCGGCGACCTTGGGGGCCAGCGCCTTGGAGGTGGCGCCGCCGGCGGAGAAGATCACGATGTCGAGGCCGGTGTAGTCGGCCGTGGCCGCGTCCTCGACGGTGATCTCGGTGTCCTCCCAGGGCAGCGTCCGGCCCGCCGAGCGCGCCGACGCGAACAGCCGCAGCTGCTCCACCGGGAAGTTGCGCTCCGCCAGGATCTCGCGGACCACTCCGCCGACCTGACCGGTGGCACCCACGATGCCGATCCTCATCCGACTCCTCCTGCTTTCATGTCGGGCCTGATTCGGGCCCGCACCCTGTCATCATGCCTTGTCACGGGCCCCGGACGGTGGAACGTCCCAAGGCGTGAACGCCCGGCGCCCGGGGTGGTGGCGGGCGGTGGCGGAGGTTTCCCGGTCGGTGCGTTCCCCGGCCGCAGGTTCCTCCGCGACCGGGCGGTTCGACCACGGTTTCCCCGCCGTGTGACGCTCGCCACTCCCCACCCGCACGGGGGTGTCTCAGAACTCCCCGGCGAGCGCCAGCGCCCGTCCCACCGCCTGCTCGCCCGCCGGCAGCAGCGGCAGCCGGACCCCCGGGGTGGGGATCCGTCCCTGGGCGTGCAGCACGCCCTTGACCACGGACGGGTTGGGCTCGGCGAAGGCCGCCGCGGAGAGCCGGACGAGCCGGTGGCCGAGGGCGCGGGCGTGGTCGAGGTCGCCCTTGCGCCAGGCGTCGGCGAGTTCGACGAACCGTTCGGTGGCCAGGTGCGCGGAGGCCAGGATGCCCCCGGCGGCGCCGAGCGCGAGCAGCGGCGAGAGCAGGACGTCGTCCCCGGCCAGCACTCCGGCGGGTCCGTCGGCGAGCAGTTCGACGGCGTCCTGGTCGACGGCCCCGGTGGAGAGCTTCATCCCGGCGACGCCGTCCAGCGCCAGCAGCCGCCGCAGCACCCCGGCGCCGAGCGGCTGCCCGGTGCGGTACGGGACGTGGTAGACGATCAGCGGGACGGGGCTGCCGGCGGCGAGTTCGGTGAAGTGGGCCAGCACCCCGGCCTCGCCGGCCCGGACGAAGGGCGGGACGAGTACCAGGGCGGTGTCCGCGACACCGTCCAGCGCGGCCAGGGATGCGGCGGTCTGCCGGGTGTCGGCGCCGGGGACGCCGACGGTGAGCCGGGCGCCGTGCTCCCGGCAGGCGCGGGCGGCGGTCTCGACCACCGTCCGGCGCTCCTCGGCGGTGAGCGTGCCGGGTTCGCCGGTGGTGCCGAGCGCCACCAGGCCGGCGGCGCCGGCCTCCAGGCACTGCCGGGCGAGCCGGTCCAGCGCGTCGGTGGCGAGGCTGCCGTCGGCGGCGAACGGGGTGACCAGGGGGACGTGGATGCCCTGAAGTTCCATGCCGTCGAGCCTGCCGTCGCCGCACCCGGCAGGTCCAGTTCACATTTCCGATGGTTCTCGTAAGCTGAGCCGATGCTCGACGTCCGCCGCCTGCGCCTGCTGCGCGAACTCGCCCACCACGGCACCATCGCGGCCGTGGCCGAGGCCCTCGCGTTCAGCCCGTCCGCCGTCTCCCAGCAGCTCTCCGCGCTGGAACGGGAGGCCGGGGTGCCGCTGCTGGAGCGCACCGGCCGCCGGGTGGCGCTCACCCCGGCCGGGCTCAACCTGGTCCGGCACACCGAGGCCGTACTGGAGCGGCTGGAACAGGCGAGTTCCGAACTCGCCCACGCCCGGCAGGGGTTGGCCGGGCCGCTGCGGATCGGCGCCTATCCGTCGGCGACCCGGGCGATCGTGCCCGCCGCGCTGGCCGAACTGGCCGCCCGTCACCCGGGGTTGGAGGCGATGGTGACCGAGGTCGACCCGGCCGCGGTGGCCGCGGCGCTGCGGGCCGGCGAGCTGGACGTGGCCCTGGTCCACGAGTACGACCTGGTCCCGGCCGAGCCGGAGCCCGGGGTGGCCGTCACCCGCCCGCTGTTCACCGAGCCGATGTACCTGGCGGCCCGCGGCGCCGGGACGGTCGCCGAGCAGAGCGGCGCGCCGTGGATCATGGCGCAGCCCGGGACCCTCTGCCACCAGATGGCGCTGCGGGCCTGCCAGGCCGCCGGGTTCACCCCGCGGGTCCGGCACCAGGTGGACGACTTCGGCACGGTGCTGGCCCTGGTGGCGGTGGGTCAGGGGGTGGCGCTGGTGCCGCACCTGGGCACCGCGGGCGGCCCGCCGCCGGGCGTCACCCTGACCCGGCTGCCGATGTACCGGCGGACCCGGGCGGCGTTCCGCGCGGGGGCGGCGGCGCACCCGGCGGTGGCCGCGTTCACCGCGGCGCTGCACTCGGTGGTGCCGGCCGAGCTGGGCGGCCCGCGCGACACCCGCTAGGGGAGGCGCGCTAGCCTGCCCGCATGGCCGAGTCGACGCAGCAGGACGAGTACCAGCCGGGCCGTTTCGGGCCCGACGCCACGGTGGAGGTGGAGCCCCGGTCGGTCGGGCCGGTGCGCACCGAGTACGCCCCGGACCACGACGGCGACCCGGACCCGGGCGAGATCGTCTGGACCTGGGTGCCGTACGAGGAGCGGGACGGGCGGGGCAAGGACCGCCCGGTGCTGGTGGTGGCCCGGGAGAAGGGCGGCAGCCTGCTCACCGTGATGCTCTCCAGCAAGGGCCACACCGGCCACCCGGACTGGGTGCCGATCGGCGCGGGCCCGTGGGACCGTTCCGGCCGGGACTCCTGGGTCGCCCTGGACCGGGTGATGCGGGTGCACGACGGCGGGATGCGGCGGGAGGCCTGCGCACTGGACCGGGCCCGGTTCAACCTGGTGGTGGACAGTCTGCGGCGCCGCTACCGCTGGTCCTGATAACGATCTGTCGATCGTCTTCCGCCCGACCCCGCAGCCCCGATAGAACGGTGAGGAAACGTCACCGAACACCGGGAGCCGGAAGCAATGAGCACCAGCGACCCGTCGGGATACGGCTATCCGACAGATCCCCAGAATCCCTACGGGCAGCAGAACCCCTATGGCCAGCAGCCGCCGCAGCAGAACCCGTACGGCCAGCAGCCGTACGGGCAGCCGCAGCAGCCTCAGCAGCCGTACGGCCAGCCCGGCGCCGCCCAGCCGAGTTGGCCGCTGTGGCTGTCCCCGCCCGGGCCGGGCGGCGCGCCGGTCCCCGGCACCCGCACGCTGGCCTCGGTCGGCGACCGGTTCGTGGCCCGGCTGATCGACGCCGGCGTGCTGCTGGTCCCGACGATCCTGCTGTACGCGATCATCGGCCCCTCGGTGCTGTACTACGTCGCGGCCGGCCTGGTGGCGTTCGGCTACGAGGCCGCGATGCTGCTCACCCAGGGCGGCCAGACCGTCGGCAAGAAGGTGATGAAGCTGCGGGTGGTCGACCTGGCACACGGCGGCGCCCCGGCGGAGAACGCCTACTGGATCCGCGCCGCGGTGTACGGCCTGCCGGAGGCCGTGTACTGCATAGGCTCGCTGTTCACGCTGGTCAACGTGCTGTGGCTGCTGTGGGACAAGCCGCTGCAGCAGTGCCTGCACGACAAGGCGGCCAAGACCCTGGTGGTCAAGGAAGGCTGAGCGCACCGACCCTGAGTGCACCGCACCCGGGGCGCACCGACGACGAGGGCCCCGCTGGACACGTGTCCGCCGGGGCCCTCGCCCGTCCCGGTCAGCTCGCCAGGCAGCTCGGCCCGAGCAGCTGCTTGAGGTCGCCGAACAGCGCCGGGTCGGACTTCACCCGGTGCCGGTCGAGGCGCAGCACGGTGGTCTTGCCGCGGCCCTCCAGGCGCAGCCGGACCTCGGTGGTGCCCTTGTGGTGGGTGAGCACCTCGCCGAGCCGGGCGACCAGCGGCGGGGTGATCCGGCCGCTGGGGATGTTGATGACGATCGGCGCCTCGGCGTGGGCGTTGGAGAGGTCCGGTACGGACAGCTCCATGCCCATCAGCCGCGGCACGTCCTCCCGCTTGTCCAGCTTGCCGCGGACGAACACCACGGCGTCCTCGACCAGTTGGGAGGAGACCAGCTGGTAGCTGGCCGGGAAGAACATGCAGTCGATGGAGCCGGCCAGGTCCTCGACGGTCGCGATGGCCCAGGCGTTGCCCTGCTTGGTCATCTTCCGCTGGAGGCCGGAGATGATGCCGCCGATGGTGACGATGGCGCCGTCCGGGCGCTCGGCGAGGTCGGCCACCGCGCAGTCGGCCTTGTCGGCGAGCACGTGCTCGATGCCGTGCAGCGGGTGCGAGGAGACGTACAGGCCGAGCATCTCCCGCTCCTGGGTGAGCAGGAAGGACTTCTCCCACTCCTCCTCGGAGAAGACCACGTCCAGGCCGAAGCTGGGCTCGTCGCTGCCGGCGTCGCCGCCGAACAGGTCGAACTGGCCCTCCGCCTCCTTGCGCTTGATCCCCACCACGTTGTCGATCATGGGCTCGAACTGCGCGGACAGGCCCTTGCGGGTGTGTCCGAGCGAGTCGAAGGCGCCCGCCTTGATGAGGGATTCGACGGTCCGCTTGTTGCAGACCACGGACTCCACCTTGTCCAGGAAGTCCGGGAAGGAGGCGAACTTCCCCTTGGCCTTGCGGGTGCGGATCATCGACTCGACCACCGGCCCGCCGACGTTGCGGATGGCGGTGAGGCCGAACCGGACGGTGTCGTTGCCGTGCGGGGTGAAGTCGGCGTCGGACTCGTTGACGTCCGGCGGCAGGACGCTGATGCCCATCTTGCGGGCCTCGTTGAGGTAGACCGCGGACTTGTCCTTGTCGTCCTTGACCGAGGTCAGCAGGCCGGACATGTACTCGGCCGGGTAGTTGGCCTTGAGGTAGGCCGTCCAGTAGGAGACCAGCCCGTAGCCGGCGGTGTGCGCTTTGTTGAACGCGTAGCCGGAGAAGGGGACCAGGACGTCCCACACGGCCTGGATGGCGGCGTCGGAGTAGCCGTGCTCGCGGCAGCCCTTCTGGAAGGGGACGAACTCCGCCTCCAGGATCTCCTTCTTCTTCTTGCCCATGGCGCGGCGCAGCAGGTCGGCCTGGCCGAGCGAGTAGCCGGCGAGGATCTGCGCGGCCTTCTGGACCTGCTCCTGGTAGACGATCAGGCCGTAGGTGGGCTCGAGGATCTCCTTGAGCGGCTCCTCCAGCTCCGGGTGGATCGGGGTGATCTCCTGCTGGCCGTTCTTGCGCAGGGCGTAGTTGGTGTGGGAGTTGACGCCCATCGGGCCGGGGCGGTACAGCGCGAGGACGGCGGAGATGTCCTCGAAGTTGTCGGGCTTCATCAGCCGCAGCAGCGAGCGCATGGGGCCGCCGTCGAGCTGGAAGACGCCGAGCGTGTCGCCGCGGGCGAGGAGTTCGTAGGTGGGCTTGTCGTCGAGGGGCAGATCAAGCAGGTTGATCTTGATGCCCTTGTTCTTCTCGATCGCCTTGACGGCGTCGTCCATGATCGTCAGGTTGCGCAGGCCGAGGAAGTCCATCTTGAGAAGGCCGAGGCCCTCGCAGGTGGGGTAGTCGAACTGCGTGATGGTGACGCCGTCGGTGTGCCGGGTCCAGACCGGGATGTGGTCGGTCAGCGGCTCGGCGGACATGATGACGCCGGCCGCGTGCACACCGGGCTGGCGGATTAGGCCCTCGATACCGCGGGCGGTGTCGATGACCTTCCGGACGTCCGGGTCGGTCTCGTACAGGCCGCGGATCTCGCCGGCCTCGCCGTAGCGCGGGTGCGAGGAGTCGGTGATGCCGGACAGCGGGATGCCCTTGCCCATGACGTCCGGCGGCATCGCCTTGGTGATCCGGTCGCCCATCGCGTACGGGTAGCCGAGGACGCGCGAGGAGTCCTTGATGGCGGCCTTCGCCTTGATGGTGCCGTACGTGACGATCATGGCGACCTTGTCGGAGCCCCACTTCTCCGTCACGTACCGGATCACGTCGCCGCGCCGGCGCTCGTCGAAGTCGATGTCGACGTCGGGCATGGAGATGCGCTCGGGGTTGAGGAAGCGCTCGAAGATCAGGCCGTGCGGGATCGGGTCGAGGTCGGTGATGCCCATGGCGTACGCGACCAGCGAGCCGGCCGCCGAGCCACGGCCCGGCCCCACCGCGATGCCCTGGCTCTTCGCCCACATGATGAAGTCGGCGACCACGAGGAAGTACGCCGGGAACCCCATCTGGATGATGGTGTCCATCTCGTACTCGGCGAGCTTCTTGTGCTCCTCGTCGTACCCGCCCGGGAAGCGCCAGTCCATGCCCTCCCAGACCTTGGACTTGAAGAAGTCCGCCTCGGACTCGAAGCCCTCCGGGATGGGGAAGCGCGGCATCAGGTTCTTGAACTCGAACATGCCGGCGGTGTCGACGCGGGAGGCGACCAGCAGCTGGCTGTTGCGGCAGCCCTCCTGCCAGGCGTCGGAGGTGTCCAGGCCGTACATCTCGGCGGCCGACTTGATGTAGTAGCCGGTGCCGTCGAAGCGGAAGCGGTCCGGGTCGGACAGGTTCTTGCCGGTCTGCACGCACAGCAGCAGGTCGTGCGCGCCCGCGTCGCCCTCGGTGGTGTAGTGCGAGTCGTTGGTGACCACCGGCGGGATGTTCAGTTTCTTGGAGATCTCCAGGAGGCCGTCGCGGACCCGCTTCTCGATGTCGAGCCCGTGGTCCATCAGCTCCAGGAAGTAGTTCTCCTTGCCGAAGATGTCCTGGTAGTCGGCGGCGGACTTCACCGCCTCGTCGAACTGGCCGAGGCGCAGCCGGGTCTGCACCTCGCCGGAGGGGCAGCCGGTGGTGGCCATCAGGCCGCCCGCGTGCTCGGCGATGATCTCCTTGTCCATCCGCGGCCACTTCACCAGCCAGCCCTCGGCGTAGGAGCGCGAGGTCAGCTTGAAGAGGTTGTGCAGGCCCTCCTTGTTCCGGGCCCAGATGGTCTTGTGGGTGTAGGCGCCGGACGCGGAGACGTCGTCCTTCTTCTGGTGCGGCTGGCCCCACAGGATGCGCTTGGTGTTGGAGCGGTGGTCGGGGGCGACGTACGCCTCGATGCCGATCACCGGGGTGATGCCGGCCGCGGTGGCCTGCTTGTGGAACTCCGCCGCGCCGTACATGTTGCCGTGGTCGGTCATCGCGACGTGGGTCTGCCCCAGCCGCTCGACCTCCTTGAACAGCTGCTTCAGCCGGGCGGCGCCGTCCAGCATCGAGTACTCGGTGTGGACGTGCAGGTGCGCGTACGGCTGGTCGCTCAACGCGGGGCCTCCGGGAGTCTCGGTACGGACGGGCGAAGCGGTCCGAAACACGTAAGGCCCGAGCCACCTCCAGGGCCCGGACCACGGCTTCCGCGTTCGCGGGACCGAGTCTAGTCCCCCGCCGCGGGCTTCTCTCCCGACGCGTCGGACCCCACCCGAACCTGTCACATTCGAACACCAGGTCGCCCGGGGAGGGCCGAATCCGCCCCCGCCGTCACCCCCGGGCGCTACCCTCTCGCCAGAAGACGACGAGGGGGACGGGGCACATGGCGTACGGCGGGGACGTGGTCGCGACGAGCGGTCCGGGGAAGGTGTCCGGAGGCGGCCGGGTCGCGACCGGGGTGCTGCTGCTGGTGTACTTCGCGCTCTGCGCGGTCGCGGTGGTCATCAGCCTCACCGAGGGCAACTACGACGGCATGATCGACATGGCCCACCGGAACGCCACACTGCCCTGGCTCGCCGTCGCCGGCTACTTCACCCCGCTGGTGCTCACCCTGGTCTCCACCGCGGTGCTCGCCGTGCTGGCGTTCCGGGGCGTGCGGTGGGTGGCGCCGGCGGCGGCGGTGCTGCTCCTGGTGACCACCTGCTCCGCCTCCGGTCAGCAGCTCTTCTTCCTGCTGAACAGCCGGGTGGAGGGCATCTTCGACCTGCCGTTCGACCGCATGTTCTCCGTGCTGCACCCGTTCCTCGGGATGGCCGTGGCTGTGGCCCTGACGGTCGTCGCGGCGGTCGCCCGGGCCCCGCGGGCGGCTCCCGGCGCCGGCGGTCCCTTCGCCCCGCCGCCCTTCAGCCCGCCGCCCGCCGCCCCGCCGGCGCCGCCCGCCCCGCCGACGGACCGGCCGAGCCCGGCGCCGTAGCGGCGGCGCGCGGGGAGGTCCGGCCCGGCCGTTCACGGTGCGGGCCGACCGGGGATGATCGACGGGAGGGGTGCAAGGGCACCCTCCCGCCGACCCCCGCACCACCGAAGGGCACCACACCATGGCCGACCAGCCCACCGCCGCCGATCCCCGGTCCGACCGCGCCGAGACCGTCCTGCGGGTGTTCGACTCCGCCTTCGGCGAGCTGCTGGCGCAGGACCCGGCGGCCTTCCGGGTGAAGTTCCGCAAGATGGCGGCCTCCGCCTTCGCCTTCTACCGCGGCACCGCGGCCCTGTTCTACGCCGACCTCGCCGAGGGGCCGTTCGCCGCCCACGGCGCGGCGTTCCTCGACGAGCGGACCAGCCGGGTGTGGATCCACGGCGACCTGCACGCCGAGAACTTCGGCACCTACCTCAACGCCGAGGGCCGCCTGGTCTTCAACGTCAACGACTTCGACGAGGCCTACGTCGGCGCCTTCACCTGGGACGTCCAGCGGCTGGCCGCCAGCCTGGCCCTGATCGGGTACGCCAAGGCGCTCTCCGACGACACCATCACCCGGCTGGTGCGCGCCTTCGCCGGCGCCTACCGGGCGCAGATCGCCGACCTGGCCGCCCGCGGCGCCGCCACCCCGTACACCCTGGACACCGCGCACGGCCCGATCCTGGACACGCTGCGCGAGGCCCGGCTGCAGACCCGGGTCGCCCTGCTGGAGGCGGAGACCGTGGTCGACGGCTACGACCGCCGG
Organism: Kitasatospora sp. HUAS MG31; assembly: GCF_040571325.1. Lineage (GTDB taxonomy): Bacteria > Actinomycetota > Actinomycetes > Streptomycetales > Streptomycetaceae > Kitasatospora > Kitasatospora camelliae. The sequence continues at coordinate 2,090,443 of NZ_CP159872.1, forward strand.
TTCCGGATCGGCGGCGGAGCCTTCGAGCTGGACGAGGCCACCCGGGCCGAGGTCCTCGACGCCTTCGGCCGGTACCTGGACACCCTGCCGCCGGCCTCCCGCGCCCGCCCCGAGGCCCTGCGGGTCAAGGACGTCTGCGGCCGCCGCGGGATCGGCATCGGCAGCGCCGGCCTGCCCTCGTACAACCTGCTGCTGGAGGGCCACACCGACGCCCTCGAGAACGACGTGATCATCTACATGAAGCAGGGCCAGACCCCGGCGGTCTCCCGGCACGTCACCGACCCGGAGATCCGCGGCTACTTCCAGCACGAGGGCCACCGCACGGTCATCTCCCAGCGCGCCCTCCAGGCCCACAGCGACCCGTGGCTCGGCTACACCACCCTGCACGGCCGGGGCCAGCTGGTCGCCGAGGTCTCCCCGTACGCCACCGACCTGGACTGGACGGACCTCAACGAGCCGGCCGACCTGCTCGCCGTCACCGAGTACCTCGGCCGGGCCACCGCCACCATGCACGCGGCGGCCGACGAGTCCTCCAGCGGCCACAGCCTGGTGCCGTTCTCCACCGAGCACGCCATCGACGCGGCGATCAGCGCCGACGAGGACGGCTTCACGGACATGCTGGTGGAGTTCGCCCACGCCTACGGCGACCGGGCCCGCACCGACCACCAGCTCTTCGTCGACCTGTTCCGCAACGGCCGGATCCCCGGCCTGTGAGCCGCTGACCCCCGCTCACCAGGGGTTCCTCCGGCGGGATTCCCCCTCCGTCCGTCGACCAGTACGCTCGGCGCCGACGACTCGGAGGGGGTCCCCATGTCCTTCGGCCACGCGCCGCGCCCCAAGGACGGCAGCCTGATCGCCGTCGGCTTCCTCGGCCTGCTGCAGCTCGTGATCGAGCTGGCGGTGCTGGTGTACGACTTCAGCCAGGCCGGCCCGGAGTACGTCTCCACCGCCCTGGGCATCTCCTACGACCACTACGTGCGGGGGCCGGTGGGCTTCTTCAGCAACGACACCGCCCTGGTCGTGGCGCTGGCGGTGGTGGCCGTCGGGGCGTTCTCCGGCCGCCGCTGGGCCCGCCCGACGGCGGTGGCGGTGCTCGGGGTGAACGCGTTCTCCTCGCTGATGCTGCTGGTCAACCAGCTGGTCTCGGACGAGGCGCGCGAGCACGTCGTGGACGGCCTGGACAGCGTGCTGCTGAACCTGACCCTGGTCGCCGCGGTGCTGATCGCGCTGGCCTGCGGCGTGGTGGTCGCCGCCACCGGGCGGCCGGCGGCACCCGCCGTGCCGTACGCGCCGCCGTTCGGCGCGGCCCCGTACGGCGGGCCCTTCGCCCCGCCCGCGCCCGCCGGGCCGTACGCGCCGCCCGTCCCGGGACCGTTCCCCGGCCCGGCCCAGCCGGCCCCCGCACCCCAGGCCGCGGCGCCGCAGGCCCAGGCGCCGCAGGCCCAGGCGCCGCAGGCCCAGGCCGCTCCCGCCGCCCCGCCCACCGTGGTGGACCGGCCGGCCGTCCCGCCGGTGCCGCCCGCTCCGCCCACGGCGCCGCCCGCCGCCTGACGCCCGCTCACCCGGCCGCCGGGCTGCGGCCGCCGGGCCGGATCAGCCGTCGAGTTCGGCGAGGAAGTCGAGGGCGACGGCCCAGGTGCGCTCGGCGGCCTCCTCGTCGTAGTCCGGCAGCTCGGGGTCGGTGTAGAGGTGGCCGGCGCCGCGGTAGCGGTGGACCTCCACGTCGGCACCGGCCTTGACCATGCCCAGGTACCAGGTGTTCAGCCAGTCCTCGGGCTCGAACGGGTCGGGCTCGGCGACGTGCAGCTGGACCGGGATACCGGTGGTGGCGTCCTCGCGGATGTCCGAGGTGCCGTGCAGGAGCAGCAGACCTCGGGCGCTCTCGTCGGCCAGGGCGAGGTTCTGGGCGATCGCGCCGCCGAGCGAGAGGCCCGCGTAGACCAGGCTGGCGCTGTCCTCGGTGGGCGCGAGCAGCGGGGCGACGGCGGTCACGGCCCGGCGGAGCAGCTCGTCGTTGGTGACCTCGTCGCGGTAGGCCATGCCCTCCTCGACGGTGTCGAAAATGCGGCCGTCGTACAGGTCGGGGGTGTGCACCCGGTGCCCGGCGGCCTGCAGCCGGTCGGCGGCGGCGTGCACGGCGGGGCGCAGGCCGTAGGCGGAGTGGAAGAGGACGATCTGTGCCACGGGTGGTTCCTCGGGTCGGCGGACGGGGGTCGTCCCCATCATCGCGCACGGCGCCACCGCGCCCGGCCCGCCGCTCGGCGGACCGGGCGCGGTGGCGCCGTCGGCGGGTCAGTACTGCGTGGTGAGGGTGACTCCGCTGAAGTCCCGGAAGGCGTGCAGGCTGATGTACACCCAGCCGGCCGGGGGGTTCTTGACGGTCAGCGACTCGGTGGTGGTGGCGCCCCAGGACCGCGAGGTGTACGAGGTCGTGGTGGCCCAGCCGGTGGCGCTGTAGTAGAGGTCGGCGTCGCCGGTCCCGCCGCTGGTGGTGATCTTCAGCTGGGAGACGCCGGCCGGCAGGTAGAGGAAGTGGTGGCTGTAGTTCCCGGCGGTGGCCGAGAGGTTGGAGCGGCGGCAGTTGCGGTCGAGCTGCCGGGTGTCGGCGCCGGTGCACTCGGCGATGGCGGCGGTGACGGCCTTGCTGGTGGTCGCGGTGGCGCCCTTGTCGTCGGTGACGGTCAGCTTGACGGTGTAGGTGCCGTAGGCGCCGTAGGTCTTGACCGGGTTGGCCGCGGTGGAGGTGGTGCCGTCGCCGAAGTCCCAGGAGCGGGCGGCGACGGTGCCGTCGGCGTCGGTGGAGCGGTCGGTGAAGGCCACGCTCAGTCCGGCCACGGCGGCGTCGAAGGCGGCGGTGGGCGCCTGGTTGACCGGCGGCACGGTGGTGCCGCAGCCGCCGCCGGCGCAGGCGGTGAGCCAGGTGTCGAAGTCGGCGTCGTAGCGGGTGCCGATGGTGGAGGTCAGCAGGGTGCGGGCGCCCGCCCAGTCACCGGCGCGGTACTTGGCGAGCAGGGCGTCCACGTCGGCGCGGTGCGACTGGATCATGTACCGGACCGCCAGGTAGCCCCAGTTGTAGACCCGGGTGGAGTCACTGTTGGCGTAGGTGGTGTCGAAGAGGGTGCTGAGCCGGTAGGTGTGCTTGCCGGCCTGGGTGACGGCCGCGTCGTAGGTGACGCCGCGGTAGCTGTAGGAGACGTACTCGGCGAAGCCCTCGACCCACCAGACGGTCGGGGTGCTCGTACCGGCGGCGAAGTCGCCGTACATGTCGAACCGGCCGTCGAGGTAGTGGGTGTACTCGTGGTTGAGGTTCCAGACCTGGAAGGCGGGGCGCAGCCACTCGGCCTCGTGGGCGATGAACCGGGGCTGGTTGCCGGCGGCGGCCGGGTCGCCCTCCAGGTACATGCCGCCGTTGTTGGTGTCGATGCCGTAGATCATGCCGGCGTAGGTCTTGTAGTCCGTGCTGGAGTCGAAGACCACCACCTCGATGGAGGTGTTCCGGTCGTTCGCCACCGGGCCGCCGTCGCGGACCACGCCGTGGAAGTAGGCGTCCTGGTTCTTCAGGCTGGTGCAGGTGGCGTCGAGTTCGGCGGCGCTCATCTGCTGGGCCCTGACGCGGATGCTCGGGCTACAGGTGTAGTCGATGGTGAGGACGGCGGCCCGGAGCCGGTTGGCGAGGTCGCAGGTGTCGTAGTAGGCGCAGTTGGCCTTGTCGTACTGGTCGGCCATCTCGGCGAGGCCGACCCAGAGCGCGGCGGTGCGGCCGGTGATGGTGCTCTGGCCGAGCAGGTTCTTCACCAGCGGGCGGACCTTCGGCTGCAGCGCGGCGTACTGCAGGAACCGGCCGAGCTCGCGGCCCGCGTTGGCGACCAGGAAGCCGCTGTCGGTGCCGAGTTGGGCGTTGTTGGCGGTGGCGAACGCGGTCAGGGTGTCGGTCACGCTGGGGTCGGCCTGGACGGCGGCGACGAAGTCGGGGCTCTGGTGCCCACGCCACAGCACCGTGTACGTGTTGTTGACGGCCGCGCGCATCCACCAGGACTGGTTGTAGGCGGGGGTGTAGTCGGTGAGCAGGCGCTTGACCACCGGCAGGTAGCGGGCGTTCTCGCCGGCGCTGTCGATCAGGGTGACGGCCTCGGCGAGGGTCTGGCCGTTGGCGTCGTTGACGTCCCGGGAGTGCGCCGAGCCGTGGAAGCCGTCCAGGGCGCCGCGGATCGAGCTCTGCAGCGCGGCACCGTACGGGCCGACGTCGCTCTGGTGGTACCACTGCACGAAGTAGCCGGCGCGCAGGTACAGCACCAGCTGGAGGGTGGAGGTGCTGTTGTCGCCGGGGTAGGCGGCGGCGTTGTCGCGCAGCGCGTCGGCCACGGTGACCATCTGCGCCTCGCGGAAGGCGCCGCGGGCGTCGGTGCCGGTGAGGTTGAACAGCGTGTTGACGCAGTCGGTGCCCGAGGACTTGATCAGCTGGACCAGGGCACCGCCGGTCCGTCCGGTGAAGTCGGAGACGTTGCAGGCGGCGGCCGTCAGGGCGGCGCGGGGTGCCGCCGGCGGCTGCTCGTCGGCCGGCTGGTGCGGGGCGCGGTCGCGCAGCGCCGTCCCGCCGGAGTCGTGACGGGCCGCCAGGTCGCCGCCGGTGGCGGGCCGGGGTGCCGCGGTGGTGGAGGGTTTCTGGCCGGGGCGGGCGGGGGCGGCCTGGGCCTGCGGGGTGAACAGGCCGGCCGACACCAGCAGGGCCAGTGACGCGGCCAGGGTTCTGGCCAGGGGTTTGGTCGATATCCGGGAGGTTCGCACGGTGGGGGCCTCCGGGCCGGGGATCGAGCCGCTTGGGGGGCGGCTTCTGACGATGTGACATGTACCATGGCACACTTGACATGTCAGTGGAAGACCCCGGGCGACAGGTGTGGACAGGCGAATGAAGATTCGACGAACTGTCAGAAAGATGTATGGACATGCCATTACCTGTGAGTAACCTGATCGAATGTGACCGAGTCTCCCGACACCCAGTCCCCCGCCCGGCCGCGTCGCCGCCGGGTCCTCAAGGCCGCCGCCCTCACCGCCGGTGCGGCCGCCCTCCCGATCTCCCTCTCCGGGACGGCCACCGCCGCCGCCGCGCCGGAGTTCCTGCACGGCGTCGCCTCGGGCGACCCGCTGCCCGACGGCATCCTGCTCTGGACCCGGGTGACCCCCTCCCCCGAGGCCCAGCCGGGCTCCCGCCTCGGCGCGGACACCGAGGTGACCTGGCAGCTGGCCGCCGACAGATCCTTCGCCACCCTGGTGGCGACCGGCACCGTGACCGCCACCGCGGCCACCGACCACACCGTCAAGGCGGACGTCCGCGGCCTCACCCCGGACACCGCGTACTGGTACCGCTTCACCGCGGGCGGCGTCAGCTCCCCGGTCGGCCGCACCCGCACCACCCCCGCCGCCGACGCCCCCCTCGACCGGCTGCGGCTCGGCGTCGCCTCCTGCGCCAACTGGGAGGCCGGCTACTTCTCCGCGTACCGGCACCTGGCGACCCGCGGCGACCTGGACGCCTTCCTCTTCCTCGGCGACTACATCTACGAGTACAAGTCCGGGGAGTTCTGCGCCCGCGGCAGCGTGGTCCGCCCGCACGCACCCGCCCACGAGATCACCACCCTCGCCGACTACCGCACCCGGCACGGCCGTTACAAGACCGACCCGGACCTGCAGACGCTGCACGCCCAGGTGCCGACCATCGCCATCTGGGACGACCACGAGTTCGCCAACGACGCCTGGTCCGGCGGCGCCGAGAACCACACCCCCGGCACCGAGGGCGACTGGGCGGCCCGGATGGCCGCCGCCAAGCAGGCCTACTTCGAGTGGATGCCGGTCCGCCCGTCGATCGCCGGCACCACCTTCCGCCGACTGCGCTACGGCAAGCTGGCCGACCTGCACCTGCTCGACCTGCGCTCGTTCCGCTCCGAGCAGGTCAAGACCGGCAACGGCGGCGTGGACTCGGCCGACCGCACCCTCACCGGCCGCGCCCAGCTCGACTGGCTGAAGGCCGGCCTCGCCTCCTCCGACACCCGCTGGCGGCTGATCGGCAACGAGGTGATGATCTCCCCGGTCGCCTTCTTCTCGCTGCCGGACTACCTCCTGCGCCCGCTCGCCAAGCTGCTCGGCCTGCCCTCCGAGGGCCTGGCGGTCAACACCGACCAGTGGGACGGCTACACCCACGACCGCCGCGAGCTGCTCGGTCACCTCAAGCAGCACGGCATCAAGAACACCGTCTTCCTCACCGGCGACATCCACTCCGCCTGGGCCGCGGACGTCCCGGAGGAGGCCGCCACCTACCCGGCCTCGGAGAGCCTGGCGACCGAGTTCGTGGTGACCTCCGTCACCTCCGACAACATCGACGACATCCTCAAGGTGGCGCCGCACACCGTCTCGCTGGCGGCCGTCGCCGCCATCCAGGCGGCCAACCGTCACATCAAGTGGGTGGACCTCGACTCGCACGGCTACGGCGTCCTCGACATCACCGCTGACCAGGTGCAGATGGACTACTTCACGCTGTCCGACCGCACCCGCGAGGACTCCGCCACCAAGTGGGCCCGGTCCTACCGGACCCGCACCGGCACCCAGCGCGTGGAGCGCGTCTGGAGCCCGGTGAAGTAGTCACCCCCCGGGATGTGTTCGGATACGACCCGTCAGGTGCTATCTCAAACATGAGATAGTGTCTGGCGGGTGACCGACGACTACCTCGCCCGCATCGGCAACCTCATCCGCACCTCGCGTCAGCACCGCGGCCTGACCCAGGGGCAGCTCGCGGAGGCCCTGGGCACCAGCCAGAGCGCCGTCAACCGGATGGAACGCGGCCAGCAGAATCTCAGCCTTGAGATGATCGCCAGGATCGGCGAGGCCCTGGACAGCGAGATCGTCTCCCTCGGCTACGCCGGCCCGATGCACCTGCGGGTCGAGGGCGGCCGCCGCCTCTCCGGCTCGATCGACGTCCGGACCAGCAAGAACGCCTGCGTCGCGCTGCTCTGCGCCTCCCTGCTGACCACCGGCCGGACCACCCTGCGCCGGGTCGCCCGGATCGAGGAGGTCTACCGGATCCTGGAGGTCCTGTCCAGCATCGGCGTCAAGGCCCGCTGGACCAACGACGGCCGCGACCTCGAACTCACCCCGCCCGCCGAGCTCCGGCTCGACGCCATGGACGTCGCCGCCGCCCGCCGCACCCGCAGCGTCCTGATGCTGCTCGGCCCGCTGATGCACCGCGCCGAGCGCTTCCGCATCCCGTACGCCGGCGGCTGCGACCTCGGCACCCGGACCGTCCTGCCGCACCTCACGGCACTCCGCCGGTTCGGCCTGGAGGTCACCGCCACCGAGGGCAGCTACCACGCCCGGGTGGAGCCGGGGATCTCCCCCGCCCGCGCCATCGTGCTGACCGAGCGCGGGGACACCGTCACCGAGAACGCCCTGCTCGCCGCCGCCCGCAACGACGGCGTCACGGTGATCCGCAACGCCAGCCCCAACTACATGGTCCAGGACCTCTGCTTCTTCCTGGAGCAGCTCGGCGTCAAGGTCGAGGGCATCGGCACCACCACCCTCACCGTGCACGGCCTGCCCGAGATCACCTGCGACGTGGACTACTCCCCCGCCGAGGACCCGGTGGAGGCGATGAGCCTGCTCGCCGCCGCCGTGGTGACCTCCTCCGAGCTGGAGATCCGCCGCGTCCCGGTCGAGTTCATGGAGATCGAGCTCGCCGTCCTGGAGGGCATGGGCCTGGACTACGACCGCGGGCCCGAGTACCCGGCGCACAACGGCCGCACCCGGCTGGTCGACCTGACGGTCCGCCCGTCCAAGCTCACCGCCCCCGCCGACAGCATCCACCCGATGCCGTTCCCGGGCATCAACATCGACCACATCCCGTTCTTCGCGGTGATCGCCGCCTCCGCGCACGGCACCACGCTGATCCACGACTGGGTGTACGACAACCGGGCCATCTACCTCACCGAGCTCACCCGGCTCGGCGCGGACGTCAAGCTGCTCGACCCGCACCGCGTCCTGGTCCAGGGCCCGACCGTCCGCTGGCGCGCCACCGAGATGATGTGCCCGCCCGCCCTGCGGCCCGCCGTGGTCACCCTCCTCGGCATGCTCGCCGCCGAGGGCACCTCCGTCCTGCGGAACGTCTACGTCATCAACCGCGGCTACGAGGACCTCGCCGAACGCCTCAACTCCCTCGGCGCCCGCATCGAGACCTTCCGCGACATCTAGCAGCCGCAACCGGCTACCCCTGTTTGTGGCTCGCCCTGCCTAGGACACGATGTCCTTCCGCCGGAACCCCCGGAACGCCAGGGCGACCAGTACGAGCGCGTACGAGACGGACAGCGAGGCGCCCTGCAGCATCCCGCCCCACTCCAGCCGCGGCTGCAACGCGTCCGCCCAGGCGTACTGCCAGTGCGCCGGCAGCCACTCCCGCAGGGAGCCGAGCGCCGTCACGGCGTCCAGCACCCCGGTGATGATCGAGGCGAAGACCGCGCCGCCGACCGCGCCCAGCGGCGCGTCGGTCACCGTGGAGAGCCAGAACGCCAGGGCCGCCACGACCAGTTCGCCGAGGAACACGAACGCGACCGCGATCCCGAGCCGCGGCAGGGCCTCGGCCGCGGGCAGGCTGACGCCGGTGGGCAGCTTGAGGTCGCCCCAGCCGTAGGCGAGGGTGCCGGCGACCAGGCCGACCAGCGGCAGCAGGACCAGGGCGGCGGCGGAGAAGGCCAGTCCGACCGTCAGTTTCCGGGCCAGCAGCCGGGCCCGGGGCACCGGCGCGGCCAGCAGGTACCGCAGCGAGGACCAGCCGGCCTCGCTGGCCACGGTGTCCCCGCAGAACAGCGCGACCGGGATCACCAGCAGGAAGCCGGTGCCCATGAACAGCACGGTGGCGGCGAAGTTCGGCCCGGAGGCGGTGGCGAGGTCGATGAAGGTGGTGCGGTTGTCCCGGTTGGGGGTGCCGCCGATCTGGAAGGCGGCCAGCACGATGAGCGGCATCGCCGCGAGCACCCCGCCGACCACCATGGTGCGCCGCCGGCGCAGCTGCCGGACGGCCTCCACCCGCAGCGGCAGGGTCCGCCCGGGCCGGTAGCCCGCGGCCGCCGCGGTACCGCCGTCACCGACCCGTACGCCGGTCCCACTCATGCCGCACCTCCGATCAGGGACAGGAACGCGTCCTCCAGCCGCCGCTGCGGCCCGACCCGTTCGACGGGCACGCCGATCCGCAGCAGCTCCGCCAGCAGGTCGGTGGCGGACAGCCCGTCGAGCCGGACCACCAGGCCGTCCTCCTCGGCCGCGGCCGAGGCCACCCCGGGCAGGTCGGCGATCTTCCCGGCCGCCGCGGCCAGCTCCTCGGGCCCGTACCCGGGTGCGGTGCCGACCAGCAGCTGCTCGCCGGCGCCGGTGATCTCGCCCACCGGTCCTGCGGTGATCAGCCGGCCGCGGTCCATCACCACCAGGTGGGTGCAGCTCTGCTCGACCTCGGCGAGCAGGTGGCTGGAGACGATGACGGTCCGCCCGGCGGCGGCGTACCGGATCATCACCTCCCGCATCTCGCGGATCTGCGGCGGGTCGAGCCCGTTGGTGGGCTCGTCGAGGATCAGCAGGTCGGGCAGGCCGAGCATGGCCTGGGCGATGGCCAGGCGCTGCCGCATGCCCTGGGAGTAGGTGCGGACGGCCCGGTCGAGGGCCTCCCCGAGGCCGGCGATCTCCAGCGCCTCCGCCAGGTGGGCGTCCTGCTCGGGCCGGCCGGTGGCCTGCCAGTACAGCCGCAGGTTGGCCCGGCCGGTGAGGTGCGGCAGGAAGCCGGCGCCCTCGACGAAGGCGCCGACCCGGGAGAGCACCGGCGCGCCGGGCCGGACGGCGTGGCCGAAGATCCGGATCTCGCCCTCGTCCGGGGTGATCAGGCCCATCAGCATCCGCAGTGTGGTGGTCTTGCCGGCGCCGTTGGGGCCGAGCAGGCCGAGCACCTGGCCCTGCTCCACGGTGACGTCCAGCTCGCGGACGGCGTACCGGTCGGCGGAGCCGCGGTAGCGCTTGCTGAGGCCGGTGATCCGCAGCGGGACGCCGGCCAGGGCCGGGTCGGGCACGGGGGTCCGGCCGCGGCGGCGGCCGGTGACCAGCCCGAGCAGGCGGCCGCCGGCCAGCAGCAGCACGGCCACCGCGACGGCGGCCAGCGGCAGCAGCCAGGTCCGGGCGGGCAGCGGCGCGGCCTCGGTGCGCAGCCCGTCCACCACCGGGACGGTCAGCGGCGCGGGCGCGGAGATCCGGTACGTGGCCGGCTCGGCCGGCGAGTGGTAGGCCAGGTCGCTGGTGGCGAGGACCAGCCGCAGCCGGTGGCCGGACTCGAAGGTGTGGTCCACGGCCGGGAGGACCACCTCGACGGTCCGCCCGGCGGCGGCGTCGGCGCCGGTGACCCGCAGCGGGGCGACCAGTTGCTGGGGCAGCGTCTGCTTGCCGTCCGGGCCGAGGTCGTAGAGCTTGGCGAAGAGCACGGCGTCCGGCCGGTCGGCCCGGACGGTGACCGGGACGGTGGGGGCGCCGGTGAGGTGCAGCGGCCCGTCCAGCGGCGCCGAGTCGAAGTGCGCGAACTGTCCGGGGAAGTCGAGGGCCAGCCCGCCGCCGACCGAGGCCAGTTGGGACAGTGCCCCGATCCCGGGCAGGGTGGAGAGGTTCGGCGGGGAGCCGCCGGGCGGGTTGGCGACGGTCTGCTCCGCGCCGCTGAGCGGGACGGTCCGGGTGGAGGTGCCATCCAGGCCGGGGTACGCGTCGGCGTCGGCCCCGCGCAGCACGGCCTGGAAGCCGGTGGAGTCGACCCCGCCGGTCCGGGTGAGCCGGAACGCCGGACCGGTGTCCGCGTCCTCGCCACGCAGGTGGCGGTCGAACCAGGCGGTGACCCGGGCGTCCACCCGCTCGCTGGTGTCGGTGCCGCCGTCGTGGCCGCCCGCGAACCAGTCGACCGCGACCGGCGCACCGTTGGCGGCGACCGCGCGGGCGATCTCGTCGCCCTGGTCGAGCGGGAAGAGCGAGTCCTGCTGGCCCTGGACGACCAGGGTGGGCACCTTGATCCGGTCGGCCACCGAGGAGGGGCTGGACCGCTCCAGCACCGCGACCGCGTCGGCGTCGGCCCGGCCGGAGACGGCGACCCGGTTGTACAGGGCGCACAGCTCGTCCAGGAACCGGCCGCAGCCCACCGCCGCGGAGCCGGCCTCCGCCGGGCCGCCCACGGCCGGGCCGCCCGCTGCCGACCCGCCCGCCTGCTGACGGCCCGTCGACCCTGCGCCGGCACCGGCACCCGCGCCGGACGCGCCCAGGCCGCCCGCCGAGCCGGTGGTGAAGAAGATCCCGGCCCAGAGCTTCTTGAACACCCCGTCCGCCGGGCCGCCGTCCGCCACCCCCTGCGGGAACAGCGCCTGGGCCAGGTTCCACCAGGTGACCTGGCTGGCGACCGCGTCGATCCGCGGGTCGTAGGCGGCGCCGAGCAGGGCGGCCCCGCCGCCGTACGAGGCGCCGGTGATGCCCACCCGGGGGTCGTTCGGGCCGTCCAGCCGCACCTCGGGGCGGGCCGCCAGCCAGTCGACCAGCCGCTTGACGTCCTCGATCTCCCGGTCCGGCGCGTCCAGGCCGATCTTCCCGCCGGACCGTCCGAAGCCGCGGGCCGACCAGGTCAGCACCGCGTACCCGGACCGGGCGAGCTGCACGGCGCGCTCCCGCTCGCTCTCCTTGGAGCCGCCGAAGCCGTGCGCCAGCAGGACGGCCGGGCGGGGGCCGCCGCCGGCCAGGGTGAAGAACGAGGTGTCGATCCGGACCGCGGCCGTGCTGCCGGGGGTCTCCGGGAGTTCGAGGAATCGGTCCTCCTGACGCACCGTCGCCGGGGAGCCCGAGGCCACCCCGAACGTCCCGAGCGCGACCACCAGGGCCGCCGCAAGCCCGGCGCCCACCGCCCGCCGTCCCTTCGGCCTCCTGCGCCACACGCCACCGAGCATCATGGTCACCGATCCTAGGTCCGTTCGAGGTAGGGAAGCCGTAAGCCCCCGGCCTGGCCGACCCCCTCGAACGGGATGATCGATTTCGGTGGACCGGCTCCCCGCCGCCCGCCAGGATGGCGCCATGGCATCCCGTGTTCACTTCATCACCACCGACTGCGCCGACCCCTACCCCCTGGCCCGGTTCTGGGCCGCCGTGCTCGACGGCTCGCTGCACGAGGACGACAAGCCCGGCGACCCCCAGGCCCTGGTCCGGGCCGATGGCCTCTCCCTGCTGTTCATCCAGGTCCCGGAGAGCAAGTCGGTCAAGAACCGGCTGCACCTCGACCTCCAGCCGCAGGACCGCACCCGTGACGAGGAGGTCGAGCGCCTGCTCGGCCTCGGCGCCGCGCAGCTCGCCGACCACCGCAACCCGGACGGGACCGGCTGGGTCACCATGACCGACCCCGAGGGCAACGAGTTCTGCGTGGAGCGCAGCGCCGCCGAGCGCGCCGCCGGCTGACCTCCGCTGCCGACGCCGCCCCGGGCACCGTGGCCGGCATGGCCCGCGCCCGGGGCGGCACCCGTCAGTGCCGTGCGATACCCAGCCCGGTGACCTGGAAGAACCCCCGGTCGTAGGCCCACGGGCTGCACCGGACGTCCTTGGCGCCGAGGTCCCGCTCCGGGTCGGTGACACCCCGGGCGACCAGCTCGGCGATGACCAGCTCCGCCGCCGCGGCGGCCGCCCGCTCGTCCGGGTCGGTGAACACCGCGCGCCAGCGCTTGCCGTGCCGCTGCCAGCCGGCCGCGGTCATCGCCCGCTCGCCCTCGGCCGGGTCGCCGGACCGGTCGGGAACGACCAGCTGGATGGCCCCGGAGGGCTCCAGGGAGACCCCCAGGATGCGGTTCCGGTCCCGCCGGTTCACGATCTTGAACTGGGCGCGCTCCCCGGGCACCTGGACCGGCAGCTGCTCCGCCCACGCCGTCAGCAGCACCTCCAGCCCCTCCCGCAGCTGCGGCACGGAGAGCGCCAGCCGCCCGCCGGGCAGCGTCACCGCCTCCTCCCCGGGCCCGCCGCGGTGCAGCTGCCAGGTGTACGGCAGGGTGGGGAAGTCCGAGGAGCCGTCGGAGGAGGGGCCGCCCCACTCGAAGGTGCCGAACTCCTGCTCCTCCAGCTCGCCGGTCGGCTCGCCCTCCAGCGCCACCCCCCGCCGGTCGCCGAGCAGCCGCAGCGTCCGGCTCTCGCTGCGCCAGCGGACGTCCGACCCGCTCGGGCCGCCGCCGAGGGTGGTGGGCTCGCCGAGCACGACGCGGACGGCGTCGTACAGCTCGTGGAAGGCGGCCCGCCGGTCGGCGAGCGTGGCGCCCTGGGGGTACGCGTACAGCCCGACGTGGTTGAAGCCGCCGGGGCCGAAGCGGAGCACCGACAGCTCGGGGCCACCCGGACCGGCGGTGAGCAGCGGGCTGACGGTGCCCTCCCGGACGGTCAGCTCCCAACCGGGGTTTGCGGCGGCGAGCCGCTCCAGCGCCTCCTGGTCGAAGGTGCCGGCGAGGCCGTCGTGGAGCAGCGGGGCGAGGGCGCCGGCCGCGTCCAGGAGCCGCTGGTCGAGCCGGTCGGCGACGGCCGCCGGGTGCACGGCGATCCAGGTCCGCGACTCGCTGCCGAGCAGCTGCAACACCCGGTCGTCCTGCCGCCAGCGCAGGCCGGTGCCGTGCTCGGAGGTCCGGTACGCGACCGGCTCGCCGACGGCGGACAGCGCGTCCACCACCTCGCCCCGCCACTGCCGCAGCTCGGACGCGGACGCCCCGCGGTGGTACGCGAGCGCGACCTCGGCCTTCCGGAAGTCCGGTCCCCGGTGGGCGCGCGGGGTGAACACCAGCTCCGGGCCGTGGTGGCGGCCCGGAGCCAGGCCGACGGCCAGCGAGTCCGGCAGGTCGCGGTGGACCTTCCACTCCGGGTGTTCCGCCAGCAGCGCGTCGACGCCCGCGCGCTGCCAGCCCCACCGGGTGTCGTGCAGGAGCCGCACGATCCCGGCGATCTCGGCCACACTCGCGGTCGGGCGGAGGGAGGTGTCTCGGTGATCCATGCCCGTGATCATCCCAGCCGGTGGTGACAGTCCGTCATCCGGTGGGGCGGGGAGCACGCCTAACCGCGACGCTTCTCGCGCTCCTCTTCCTCCTCGCGCTCCTCGATCATCTTGCGGGCGCGCGCCTCGGAGGCCTCGCGCTCCGCGGGCGAGAGGTGCTCGGCGGCGTCGCGCATCTCGGACAGCCGCCCGCCGATCGCGCCGAGGAACCGGTCCGACTCGATCAGCTCCTTCATGCCGACCCGGCCGCCGAGCACGTCCTTGGCCATCTCCTGGAGCTCCCGCCCCACCGACGGGTTGGCGGCCAGCACCCGCAGCGCCTTGTGCAGCGAGGCCGCCTGCGCCGGGTTGTCGGCGACGTCCAGCAGTTCGTCGTCCTCGATCTCCCGATCAACGCCCATGTGTCCGCTCCCCCGGGTCCTCGCGCACGACTTCGGCGCGGACGGGCCGCCCGGCCCGTCGAGCTCCGATTCAAACACGCCGGCGCCGGGCCGGTCACTCCCGCCCCGGACCGGCCCCCACAGGCCGCTTGACACACCGTCGGCCGGGGGCCCCTCCGGCGGCACCCCGCAGCGGCGCGGCGGCCCTACAGCACCCGCGTCATCGTCCGGTGCGGGATCCCCGCGTCCTCGTACACCGCCCCCTCGGCGGTGTACCCGAGCCGTTCGTAGAACCCGAGCGCCTGCACCTGCGCGTGCAGCTCCAGCTCCACGGCGCCCCGCTCCCACCCGGCCTGCTCGATCGCCCGGACCAGGGCGGCCCCCAGCCCGGTGCCCCGGGCGGCGGCCACCACGGCGAGCCGTCCGAGCAGCACCCGCCCCTCCACGCCGGTGAGCTCCAGCGCCTCGGCGCCGAAGATCAGCCGCCCGGTGCCCAGCGGGCTGCCGTCCCCGGCGAGGGCGAGCAGGTGCACCGAGGTGGCGTCGTACGCGTCGTACTCCAGCTCCTCGGGGACGTTCTGTTCCTCGACGAAGACCTCCCGCCGGACGGCCCGGACCAGCTCCAGGTCGGCCTCGGTGACGGCCACCCGGATGTCCGCGCGGGCGTCGGCCCCGGTCATCAGCTCTCGGCCGAGATCACGTCGAGGGCCTTGCGCAGGTCCGCCGGGTACTCGCTCTCGAACTGCACCCAGCGGCCGTCGGAGGGGTGCTCGAAGGCGAGGGCGACGGCGTGCAGCCACTGCCGGGTGAGGCCGAGGCGCTTGGCCAGCGTGGGGTCGGCGCCGTAGGTGAGGTCGCCGACGCAGGGGTGCCGCAGCGCGGACATGTGCACCCGGATCTGGTGGGTGCGGCCGGTCTCCAGCTTGATGTCGAGCAGCGAGGCGGCCCGGTAGGCCTCGATCAGGTCGTAGTGGGTGACCGACGGCTTGCCGTCCCGGGTGACCGCCCACTTCCAGTCGGAGCTGGGGTGCCGGCCGATCGGGGCGTCCACGGTGCCGGACAGCGGGTCCGGGTGGCCCTGGACGAGGGCGTTGTACCGCTTCTCGGTGACCCGGTCGTGGAACTGGCGCTTGAGGTCGGAGTAGGCGCGCTCGGACTTGGCGACCACCATGATCCCGGAGGTGCCGACGTCCAGGCGGTGGACCACGCCCTGGCGCTCGGCGGCGCCGGAGGTGGAGATCCGGTACCCGGCGGCGGCGAGGCCGCCGATCACGGTCGGGCCGGTCCAGCCGGGGCTGGGGTGGGCGGCGACGCCGACCGGCTTGTCGATGACCACGATGTCCTCGTCGTCGTGGATGATCCGCATGCCCTCGACGTGCTCGGCGACGACCTGGACGGGCGCCACGGGCGACGGGATCTCGACCTCCAGCCAGGCACCGGCGGTGACCCGGTCGGACTTCCCGGCCACGCTGCCGTCCAGCGTCACCTTGCCCTCGGCGGCCAGCTCGGCGGCCTTCGTCCGGGAGAAGCCGAACATCCGGGCCAGGGCGGCGTCGAGTCGCTCGCCCTCCAGGCCGTCGGGTACGGGGAGGCTGCGGGTCTGCGCTGCGGTACTCACCCGTACGAGTATGCCGGACGGCCCGGCGGGCCCTCGCCGCCGGTCACCCGCCGCTCACCCCGTCGCCGGTCGTCGCCGGTCGCCCGTCGCCGTCCGGGCCGCCGCCGGCCCCGCGGCTACTCGCCCTTGGCGGTGTGGTGGGTGGAGCCGTCCGGGTTGGAGCCGCGGAAGGAGAGCAGCACCACCAGGATGCCGCCGCAGACGATCGCCGAGTCGGCCAGGTTGAACACCGCGAAGTGCTGCACCGAGATGAAGTCCACCACGTGCCCGCGGAACACCCCGGGCGAGCGGAACAGCCGGTCGGTGAGGTTGCCGAGGGCACCGCCGAGCAGCAGGCCGAGCGCGATCGCCCAGGGCAGGCTGTACAGCTTGCGGGCGATCCGCCAGATCACCACGATGACGGCGGCCGCGATCGCGGTGAACACCACGGTCATCGCCTGGCCCATGCCGAAGGCGGCCCCCGGGTTGCGGATCACCTGGAAGGTCATCACGTCCCCGATCACCCGGATCGGCGAGCGGCCCTCCAGCCTGGCCACCACCAGCAGCTTGGAGGCCAGGTCGATCACGTACGCGAGCAGCGCGACGCCGAGCAGCACGCCGATCCGGCGGCGCCGGATCCGGGAGCGGGCGCCCTCGGCCGCGGTGGCCCCGCCGCGGGCGGGCACCGAGGCCCCGTCCGCGCCGGACGGGCCGTCCGGGTGCGCGGTCCGCTCCCGCGCGGGCTCCGGCTCGTGCGGCGCCCGGGCGGTGGGGACGGCGTCGTCCTGCGTCTGGGGGGAACCTGGAGTGCTGATGATCCGCTCCGCTGCCGATGGGCCCCCCGGCCGGAGGCTGGGGGAGTGCCGACGTTACGGGGACGAGGGTACGGCAACCACCGGCCCCGTGACCTCGGCGACGGGAAGGGCCGGGGCCTACCGGCGCTCCTGCTTCGCCTTGCAGGTCACGCAGAGCGTGGCCCGCGGGAAGGCCTGCAGCCGGGCCTTGCCGACCGCCTGTCCGCAGGACTCGCAGAGGCCGAAGCCGACGCCCTCCAGCCGGGCCAGCGCGCGCTCGGTCTGGGCCAGGCTGTCGCGGGCGTTGTTGGCCAGGGAGAGCTCGCTCTCCCGGTTGATGTTCTTGGTCCCGGCGTCGACCTGGTCGTCCCCCGCGCCGTCGTTGGAGTCGCGCATCAGACCGGTGATCGCCGCCTCGGAGGCCTCGATCTCGGCGCGCAGCCGCTCCAGGTCGGTGTTGAGCTCGTCGTGCAGCTCGGCCACCTCGGCCGCCGTCCAGGGCTCCTCGCCGGGCCGGACCGGCAGCTCGGCCGGGTCGACCGACTCGGCGCCGCCGGCGGCCCGGGCACCCGTGCCCGCGGGCGCGTGGGAGCGGCTGGTCGCCGCGGTGTGGCCGGTGCTGGTGCTGGTCTTACGCCGTGTAGTGCTCACGGTCCCCTCCCCTGAGTCTCCCGCCACGGCCGTGCGCGACCTCTTGGTCGCGGTCCCTGTTGCCTTGTCAGCCATGGCTTCGACCTCATTTACGAATGATTCGAACCGCCGGTTCCCGACGATCTCCAGTGCCGGAACGATAATCCCCATCGAATCCGGTCACAACGGGACATACCGATTCGCAGCATTGATCCCACCCGGGCAGCCGCCCGTGCAAGAACGCTGCCCAGGTTGTGCCCAGATCGTCATCGGATAACCACCCGCGGACCCCGGGATGGAACCGCCCGGCGCGCGAATCCCGCTTGCCGGGGCCGATACACTGGGCCTGCAAGGCGCAGACGGGACGAGTACCGACGTACGCAGCCAGCAGCGACCCGGGGACGGTGCGAGCCCGGGGGTGTGCGCGGCGGGAAGATCACCCCGAGCCGCCGGAAGAACAGCCGCGGGGGCGGTGTCCCCGGGCCCAGTAGAACCGGCAGCACAACGAAACAAGAGGGCCGCGAGCACCATCCGCGGTCAAGGAGGGTGGTACCGCGGGACGGCATGCCGTCTCGTCCCTCCGGAGGATCCAGCCCACGCATCCGCCGGAGGTAGACGCCCGCGATGAGCACCTACAACCCCGTCCCCGCGCAGGTCGACCTGCCTGCCCTCGAACACCAGATCCTGAGTTTCTGGCAGGACAACAAGGTCTTCCAGCGCAGCCTGCAGCAGTCCGAGGGCCGCCCGGAGTGGGTCTTCTACGAGGGCCCGCCCACGGCCAACGGCATGCCCGGCGCCCACCACATCGAGGCCCGCGTCTTCAAGGACGTCTTCCCGCGCTTCCGGACCATGAAGGGCTACCACGTCGCCCGCAAGGCCGGCTGGGACTGCCACGGCCTCCCGGTCGAGCTGGCCGTGGAGAAGGAGCTGGGCTTCTCCGGCAAGCAGGACATCGAGGCGTTCGGCATCGCCGAGTTCAACGCCAAGTGCCGCGACTCGGTGACCCGGCACACCGACGAGTTCGCCAAGCTCACCGAGCGGATGGGCTACTGGGTCGACCTCGACGAGGCGTACCGGACCATGGACCCGTCCTACATCGAGTCGGTCTGGTGGTCGCTGAAGCAGATCTTCGACAAGGGCCTGCTGGTCCAGGACCACCGGGTCGCCCCCTGGTGCCCGCGCTGCGGCACCGGCCTGTCCGACCACGAGCTGGCCCAGGGCTACGAGACCGTGGTCGACCCCTCGGTGTTCGTCCGCTTCCCGCTGACCGGCGGCCCGCTGGCCGGCGAGGCCGCGCTGCTGGTGTGGACGACCACCCCGTGGACCCTGGTCTCCAACACCGCCGCCGCCGTGCACCCGGAGGTCACCTACGTGGTGGCCACCGACGGCACCGAGCAGCTGGTGGTCGCCGAGCCGCTGGTCGGCAAGGCCCTCGGCGAGGGCTGGGAGCCCACCGGGCAGTCCTTCACCGGCGCCGAGATGGAGCGCTGGGCGTACCGCCGCCCGTTCGACCTGGTCGAGATCGAGAACGCGCACTACGTCCTCAACGCCGACTACGTCACCACCGAGGACGGCACCGGCATCGTCCACCAGTCGCCCGCCTTCGGCGCCGACGACCTCGCCACCTGCCGCCGGTACGGCCTGCCGGTGGTCAACCCGGTGCTCGCCGACGGCACCTTCGCCCCCGAGGTCCCGCTGGTCGGCGGCCAGTTCTTCAAGAAGGCCGACGAGGCCCTGGTCAAGGACCTCCAGGCCCGCGACCTGCTGTTCCGTCACCTCCCGTACGAGCACAGCTACCCGCACTGCTGGCGCTGCCACACCGCGCTGCTCTACTACGCGCAGCCGTCCTGGTACATCCGCACCACCGCGGTCAAGGACGCCCTGATCCGGGAGAACGAGAACACCAACTGGTTCCCCGAGAACGTCAAGCACGGCCGCTTCGGCGACTGGCTGAACAACAACATCGACTGGGCGCTCAGCCGCAACCGCTACTGGGGCACCCCCCTGCCGATCTGGCGCTGCGAGGAGGGCCACCTCACCTGCGTCGGCTCGCTGGCCGAGCTCTCCGAGCTGACCGGCACCGACCAGTCCGGGCTGGACCCGCACCGCCCGTACATCGACGACGTCACCTTCCCCTGCCGCAGCTGCTCCGGCACCGCCGTGCGCGTGCCCGAGGTGATCGACGCCTGGTACGACTCGGGCTCGATGCCCTTCGCCCAGTACGGCTACCCGTACCAGAACAAGGAGCTGTTCGAGAAGCGCTACCCGGCGCAGTTCATCTCCGAGGCGATCGACCAGACCCGCGGCTGGTTCTACACGCTGATGGCGGTCGGCACCCTGGTGTTCGACAAGTCCAGCTACGAGAACGTCGTCTGCCTGGGCCACATCCTGGCCGAGGACGGCCGCAAGATGTCCAAGCACCTGGGCAACATCCTGCAGCCGATCCCGCTGATGGACCAGCACGGCGCCGACGCGGTCCGCTGGTTCATGGCCGCCGGCGGCTCGCCCTGGTCGGCCCGCCGGGTCGGCCACGGCACCATCCAGGAGGTGGTCCGCAAGACCCTGCTGACCTTCTGGAACACCGTCGCCTTCCAGGCCCTGTACGCCCGCACCGCCGGCTGGGCGCCCTCCGCGGCCGACCCGGCGCCGGCGATGCGCCCGCAGCTGGACCGCTGGGTGCTCTCCGAGCTGAACACCCTGGTCCGCGAGGTGGACGCGGCCCTGGAGGCGTACGACACCCAGCGGGCCGGCAAGCTGCTGTCCGCCTTCGTCGACGACCTCTCCAACTGGTACGTCCGCCGCGGCCGCCGCCGCTTCTGGCAGGGCGACGCCGCCGCGCTGGCCACCCTGCACGAGGCGCTGGAGACGGTGACCCGGCTGATGGCCCCGCTGACCCCGTTCATCACCGAGCGGGTCTGGCAGGACCTGGTCGTCCCGGTCGTCCCGGACGCGCCGCTCTCCGTCCACCTGGCCTCCTGGCCGGTCGCGGACGAGAGCCTGGTCGACGCCGAGCTGTCCCGGAACATGGCGCTGGTCCGCCGGCTGGTCGAGCTCGGCCGCTCCACCCGCGCCGAGTCCGGGGTGAAGACCCGTCAGCCGCTGTCCCGGGCGCTGATCGCCGCCCAGGGCTGGGACGACCTGCCCGCGGACCTGCGCGCGCAGATCGCCGAGGAGCTCAACGTCTCCACCCTGGAGTCGCTGGCCGGCGTCGGCGCCTCGCTCGTCGACACCTCCGCCAAGGCCAACTTCCGTGCGCTGGGCAAGCGGTTCGGCAAGGGCGTCCAGGACGTCGCCAAGGCGGTCGCCGCGGCGGACGCCGCCGTCCTCGCCGCCGAGCTGCGGGCCTCCGGCACCACCGGGGTCGAGCTGAACGGCGAGCGGGTCGAGCTGTCGCCGGACGAGGTGATCATCACCGAGACCCCGCGCGAGGGCTGGGCCGTCGCCAACGAGTCCGGCGCCACCGTCGCCCTCGACCTGGCCATCACCCCGGAGCTCAAGCGGCTCGGCGTCGCCCGCGACGCCATCCGCCAGATCCAGGAGGCCCGGAAGAACTCCGGCCTGGACGTCGCCGACCGGATCGTGCTGCGTTGGCGGGCCGCCAACGAGGAGACCGCCGAGGCCATCGCCGAACACGGCCAGCTGGTCGCCGACGAGGTCCTCGCCACCGACTTCGCCGCCGGCGCCGCCGACTGGGAGTCCGAGAACTTCACCGACGAGACCCTCGGCCTCGCCTTCCAGCTCCGCAAGGCCTGACCCGCCAAACCGCCCCCACAGGGGCGCGGGCCCCTGCGCCACCGGCCACCCAGGCCGGCAGCCAGCCCCGCGCCCCTGCCGCACAGCCGGCCCCTCCCACCCACGCGGGCCCTGGAGCCTCGCCTCGCACCCCCGTGATCGGCCCACCCCGCGAGGATCACCACATCCGCGGTCGGCCTCGCAGTTCCCCGAGCCCCTGACGGGCTCGCGCCGCACGGGACCCCCCAGCCCCTGACGGGCTCCCGCCGTAAGAAGGTCACGAAAAAACGAGGGCGCCCCCGCCGTGAGTCATCTCACAGTGGGGGCGCCCTCGATGGTCCTGCTTAGTTGTCGCCGTCCTCGTCGATGAGGAAGCCGCGCATCGGGGCGGGAGCCTGCTGCATCGGCTGCGGAGGCTGCGGACGGACCGCCGCCATCGGCTGCGTCATCCCGGCCGGGGCCATCGCCGCGGCGCCGGTCCCGTTCGCCGACGGGCCGCCGAAGCTCGGGGCACCGCTGCCGCCGCCGAAGGAGTTCTGGCCGCCGAACGACGGGGTGCTGCCACCGAAGGACGGCTGGCCGCCGAAGCTCGGGGAGGCCGAACTCATCGAGGAGGCACTCGTCGAGGAGATCGAGGAGGTAGCCGGCGGGAGCGAGGCGGTGGCCGGGAGCCGCGGCGGGGCCAGCGAGTCGTCGGCCTGGGACTCCAGCTGGCGCAGCTGGGTCTCCAGGTACGACTTCAGGCGGGTCCGGTACTCGCGCTCGAAGGCCCGCAGGTCCTCGACCTTGCGCTCCAGCGTCGCGCGGGCGGACTCCAGGGAGCCCATGGCCACGCGGTGCTTCTCCTGTGCGTCCCGCTCCAGGGCGTCGGCCTTGGAGCGGGCGTCCCGCTCCAGGCCCTCGGCGCGGCTGCGGGCCTCGCCGACGATCTTGTTGGCCTCGGAACGGGCCTCGGAGATCGCCTGGTCGGCGGTCTGCTGCGCGAGCGCGAGCACGCGGGCGGCACTGTCGCCGCCGGGGGCCTGCTGCTGGCCGGGGATCGGACCGCCGAGCGGGCCGCCCATCTGCTGCTGCATCGGGCCGCCCATCGGGGCGAGCTGCTGCTGGCCACCCATGGTCTGACCCATCGGCGGCTGGCCCATCGGACCGGGCTGACCCATCGGGCCACCCATCGGCTGCAGCATCTGGCCGCCCATCGGCTGCACCAGCTGCTGCTGGCCGCCCATGGTCTGGCCCATCTGCTGCGGCTGGCCCATCGGGGCGAGCTGCTGGCCACCGGGGCCGGGCGGGAGCTGCGGGGCGCCGGAGGGCAGGCCGAGCGGCTGGTTGCCCATCGGCGGCTGGCCCATCACACCGGGCTGACCCATCTGCGGACCGGGGCCCTGCTGCTGGCCGGGCACCGGCGGGCCGGATATGGCCGCGGGCACCGGAGCGCCGGGCCGCGCGTCCTGCGGCGGCTCCTTGCGCATGTTGGCCTGGTTCTGCGCAGCGGCACGCGTCGCGGCGGCCAACTTGGCCCGCAGGTCCTCGTTCTCGCGCAGCAGGCGGGTCAGCTCGGCTTCGACCTCGTCGAGGAAGGCATCGACCTCGTCCTCGTCATAGCCTTCGCGCAGCCGGACGGTCGTGAACTGCTTGTTCCGAACGTCCTCGGGGGTCAATGGCATCTCTTCACCTCAACGTGATCGTCGGCACACCGGCATCCTGTCGCATCGCTCAGAACGACAGGCGCTGCACGAGCGAGATCAGGACATACACAATGATCATCAGTACGAAGAAGGACAGGTCGAGCGCCACGCCCCCGAGACGCAACGGCGGGATGAATCGCCGAAGAAGCTTGAGCGGCGGATCCGTGACAGTGTACGTGGCCTCCAACACCACGACCATGGCCTTCCCGGGCCGCCACGAACGGGCGAACTGGAAGACCCAGTCCATGACCAGTCGGAAGAGCAGGATCAGCAGGAAGACGGTCAGTGCCCAGTAGAGCACCTCCCCGACGATCCCCATCTCGTCTTCCTCCCTGGCCCCCGGCCTGATTTCCGTCCATCACACACTGTCGATCGATCCACACGTAAAGTCGTGGCCGGGTCAGCTCTGGTTGAAGAACCCACCCTCGGCGATCCGAGCCTTGTCCTCCGCCGTGACATCGACGTTAGCAGGAGACAGCAGGAACACCTTCTGGGTCACGCGCTCGATACTGCCGTGCAGACCGAAGACGAGTCCAGCGGCGAAGTCTACGAGCCGCTTCGCATCGGTGTCGTCCATCTCGGTCAAATTCATGATCACAGGGGTGCCGCCGCGGAACTGCTCACCAATGGTTCGGGCCTCGTTGTAGGTGCGAGGGTGCAGGGTGGTGATGCGGTACGGCTCTCGTTCGTTCACGACCTTGGGCATGATCACCGGGGCACTCTTCTCCAGGTTCTGGCGGCGGTCGGATGTGATGGACGACACTGGTGCCATCCGCGGGGCCTCCTGCCGGATCGGCACGGCGGCCGGCACCGGCTGGGGTGCGATCTGGGCGACCGGCGCGGGAGTCGCGGCGGGCGCGGCCGCGGCCGGACGGAGGTCCTCCGTCCGGCCGGTCCTGATCGGCTCGGGGTCGCTGTCGTAGTCGTCGTCGGGGTCGTACCCCTGGCCGTCGTACGTCTCGTCCTCCACGAGGCCGAGGTAGACCGCCATCTTGCGCATCGCGCCGGCCATGCTCCTGTCTCCTCCGCGCTGTGGTGGATCGGCTCCGACTCCGGGTCTGAAACGCCTGCGGGCTCCGCGCGCTCGCCTCACGGGGCGTCAAGCCGACGGCACGTCAGGCGACGGTTCGCGGAGGTGCGATCCACTGGGTTGGCCAGCAGCCGGGAAAGCTGCTAGGTTCTGTCCTATTTTGTCCTGCAGTCTGATCTACTTACCCGGTGACGTTACCGGAGCGGTGACCGCACGCCGAGTACCGCCGTTCCGATGCGCACGTGTGTCGCCCCGGCCGCGATCGCCTGCTCGAGATCGCCGCTCATCCCTGCCGAAACCATCGTGGCAGCCGGATGGACCGCGCGTACGGCGCTTGCGATTTCCATCAGCCGCGCGAAGGACGCCGCCGGATCGCCGGCCAGCGGGCCCGCCAGCGGGGCCACCGTCATCACGCCGTCCAGCCGCAGGCCGGGCGCCCCGGCGATCTTGTCGGCCAGCGCGAGGACGTCCTCGGGGGCCACCCCTGCCCGGTGCCCGCCCTCGCCGTGCTCCTTGTCCAGCGCGACCTGCACCAGGCAGCCGAGCGGCGCCCGCCCGTCGCGGACCACGGCCGCCGAGAGCGACTCGACCAGCCGGTCGCGGTCCACCGAGTGCACGGTGTCGGCGTACCGGAGCACCGAGCGGACCTTGTTGGTCTGCAGCTGCCCGACGAAGTGCCAGGTGAGCGGCAGGTCGACGCAGAGGTCGGCCTTGGGGGCGGCGTCCTGGTCGCGGTTCTCGGCGACGTCGGTGACGCCGAGTCCGGCCAGCAGGGCGCTGTCCTCGGCCGGGTAGGTCTTGGTGACCACGATCAGGGTCACCTCGGACCGCTCGCGGCCGGCGGCGGCGCAGGCGTCGGCGATCCGGCGCTCGACCACCTCCAGGTTCTCGCCGAGCTCCTCGTACCGGGCGCGCTGCCGGTCCGTCAGGGAGGCGAGCCAGCGGCCGAGGGCGACCGCGTCTCGGGCCGGGGTGCCCGGGAACGGTCCGAAGATGTCGTTCGTCATGAGAGTTCAGAGCCCAACCAGACGTAGCTCGCGAGCCGACCGGTCCGCTGCTCGCGGCGATAGGAGTAGTGGTCGTCCGACTCAAGGGTGCAGACAGATGATCGCACCACCTCGGTGACGCCCGCCTCGGCCAGCTGGGCCGCGACTCCCGCCGGCACGTCCAGCGCCGGCGTGCCCCAGGAGGTCTCGGCGTGGGCGGCCGGCACCAGGGCGGCGACCTCGGCGCGGAGTCCGGCGGGGACTTCGTAGCACCGGCCGCAGACCGCCGGGCCGGTGGCCGCGGTGATCCGCTCCACCGAGGCGCCCAGCTCGGTCATCGCCCGCACCACCGCGGGGACCACCCCGGCGGCGAGGCCGGGCCGGCCGGCGTGCGCGGCGCCGACGATCCCGGCCACCGGGTCGGCGAGCAGGACCGGCGTGCAGTCCGCGGTCAGCACCGCCAGCGCGAGCGGGCGGTCGGTGACCACCGCGTCCACGGTGGGGCCCTCCCCCGGGCGCTGCCGTTCCGTCACCACATGCACCTCGGCCCCGTGCACCTGGTTCATCCAGACCACGTCCGCCGGGTCGAGCCCGAGTTCCCGGGCGGCGAGGGAACGATTCTCCCGGACGGCCGCCGGGTCGTCCCCGACCGCGCCCCCGAGATTCAGCTCCCCGTACGGCGCGGTGCTCACCCCGCCCCACCGGCTGGTGAAGGCGAAATGAGCACCGCTACTGCTGAGACGAGAGATCACGTGGGAATGTCTACTTGAGGAAATCCGGTACGTCGAGTTCCTCGGCCGGGCTCTCGACGTACGGCTGGCGGACCGGCTGCACCTGCGGCGGCACCGGGGCCGGCGCGGTGGTGGCCGGCGCCGAGGTCTCGGCCGGGCGGGAGCCCTCCTCCGAGCGGGCGGTCACCGAGCCGATCGACCCGTACGAGGGGCGGGTGGCCGGGCGCTCCGGGGCCGCGGGCGCGGTGGCGGCGGCGGACTTCACCACCGGCTCGCGCACGATGGCCGGCGGCTGGCCGCCGTCGAACCCGGCCGCGATCACGGTCACCCGGACCTCGTCGCCGAGCGCGTCGTCGATCACCGCACCGAAGATGATGTTGGCCTCGGGGTGGGCCGCCTCGCTGACCAGCTGGGCCGCCTCGTTGATCTCGAACAGGCCGAGGTCGGAGCCGCCGGAGATGGAGAGCAGCACGCCGCGGGCGCCGTCAATGGACGCCTCCAGCAGCGGCGAGGAGATGGCCATCACGGCGGCCGCCTTGGCGCGGTCCTCGCCGCGGGCGGAGCCGATGCCCATGAGCGCCGAGCCGGCGTCCGACATCACGGACTTGACGTCGGCGAAGTCCAGGTTGATCAGGCCGGGGGTGGTGATCAGGTCGGTGATGCCCTGGACACCGGAGAGCAGCACCTGGTCGGCCGAGCGGAACGCGTCCAGCACGCTGACCTGGCGGTCGCTGATCGACAGCAGCCGGTCGTTCGGGATGACGATCAGGGTGTCGACCTGCTCGCGCAGGGAGGCGATGCCGTCCTCGGCCTGGTTGGCGCGGCGGCGGCCCTCGAAGGTGAACGGGCGGGTGACCACGCCGATGGTCAGCGCGCCGAGCGAGCGGGCGATGTTGGCCACGACGGGCGCGCCGCCGGTGCCGGTGCCGCCGCCCTCGCCGGCGGTCACGAAGACCATGTCGGCCCCCTTGAGGACCTCCTCGATCTCCTCGCGGTGGTCCTCCGCGGCCTTCCGGCCGACCTCGGGGTTGGCCCCGGCGCCGAGGCCCCGGGTGAGCTCGCGGCCGACGTCGAGCTTGACGTCGGCGTCGCTCATCAGGAGGGCCTGCGCATCGGTGTTGATCGCGATGAACTCGACGCCCTTGAGCCCGACCTCGATCATCCGGTTGATGGCGTTGACACCACCGCCGCCGATTCC
The DNA here is from genome assembly GCF_040571325.1 of Kitasatospora sp. HUAS MG31. Classification (GTDB taxonomy): domain Bacteria; phylum Actinomycetota; class Actinomycetes; order Streptomycetales; family Streptomycetaceae; genus Kitasatospora; species Kitasatospora camelliae. The sequence goes on from NZ_CP159872.1 coordinate 2,117,259, forward strand.
GACGACCTTGATGACCGCGAGGTAGTTCTGGGGTGCTGCCACGTCGAAGGCCTCTCGCCTCGAATTTCCGGGTCGGCTCCCCGAATCGCGAAGGCCGACGGATGTCGATGGGTGGGAAGCCGCGGCCCCAACCCGAACCCTAAACTTGAGCTTTAGGGTTATAGCTGTACCTCTGTCACATCGCTGCAGAACACAGCCTGGTGACACAGGACAGTAGGTCGCAACCAGCGCGCGTTCAACGAACACGCCGAGCTTCCCGTTTTTCTTTTGAGCCTATGTGATCATCGCCCGTCCGGTGAAACCGGGGTGACCACCAAGGGTCGGACCGGAGCCTCGGCCCCGTCAATACCGCCCCTGCACAGAGAACTTACCGGATCATCCCGACACCGCCGGGGCATCCGGGGCACTTACGTCGTATGTGGCGGCCTTTCGCCCCAGCAGTGCCGTCAGCACCCGGGCCTTCCGGTCGCTCCGCTCCGCGCTCCCCCAGCGCACCGCGGCCCCGTCGGCGAGCTTCAGCCGGATGTCGTCGTAGGAGTGCACCGTGAGCGAACCGGCCTGTTTGCGCACGTCCGGCGGCAGGCTGGCGGCCACCGAGATGGCGGCCCGGACCAGGGCCGGACGGTCGATCACCGACGCCGCCTCGTTCGCCTGCTGACTGAGTTCCAGGTCGACCACCGGGACGCCCGCGGGCGGCTGCGGTTCGGTCGCGAACTCCACCCCGCCGGCGTCGACCTGGACGAAGGAGCCCTCGGCCGTCCGCACCGCGGCCACCGGCTGCCGCTCGGTCACCTTCACCCGAAGGGTGTGCGGCCAGCCCCGCCAGACCTCGGCCCTGGCCACCCGCGGCACCGCCGCCACCCGCCGCTCCGCCTCGTCCAGGTCCACCCGGGCCAGCGGCCCGTGCCGCAGGCCGCCGATCGCCGCCCGGACCTCGTCCTCGCTCAGCCGGCCGCTCTCCAGGCCCTGGACGGCGACCGTGCGCACCTCCAGGACCGAGGAGAAGAACACCAGCCAGCCGCCCGTCAGCACGACCAGGGCGCAGAACGTGCTGAGCACCACCACCCCGCGGCGGGAGAGCCGGAGCCGGGGCGCGTGGTCCGCCAGCTCCTCGTCCTCCGGCGCCTCCGCCCGCGGGGTGCGGGCCCTGGGCGGCGCGTCAGCCACGTCGGCGGCCACCCCGGGCGGCCTCGACGGCCTCGTAGACCATCCGCACCAGCAGGTCGTCCGCGTCCCGGCGGCCGAACTCTGCTGCCGAGCGGCTCATGTCCCACAGTCGGCCCGGGTCGGTGAGCACCGGCAGCACGTTGGCCAGCACCCAGTCGGGGGTGAGCTCGGCGTCGTCCACCAGCAGGCCGCCGCCGGCCTTCACCATCGGCTGGGCGTTCAGCCGCTGCTCGCCGTTGCCGATCGGCAGCGGCACGAACGCGGCCGGCAGCCCGACCGCGGCCAGCTCGGCCACCGTCATCGCGCCGGCGCGGCAGAGCATCATGTCGGCGGCCGCGTAGGCCAGGTCCATCCGGTCCAGGTAGGGCACCGCGCGGTACGGCGGCATCCCCGGGATGTCGTCCACCTGCGGCAGCTCGTTCTTCGGGCCGACCGCGTGCAGGATCTGGACGCCGTACTGCTGCAGGCGCGGGGCGATGGCCTGGACGGTCTCGTTCAGCCGACGGGCGCCCTGGGAGCCGCCGGAGACCAGCAGGGTGGGCAGCCGCTGGTCGAGGCCGAAGTACTGCCGGGCCTCCGGGCGGACCGCGTTGCGGTCCAGGGTGGCGATGGTCCGGCGCAGCGGGATGCCGATGTACCGGGAGTCGCGCAGCTTGGAGTCGGGGGTGGAGACGGCGACGAAGTCGCTGTACCGGGCGCCGATCTTGTTGGCCAGGCCCGGGCGGGCGTTGGCCTCGTGCACCACGATCGGCACCCCGGCCCGCTTGGCGGCCAGGTAGGCGGGCATCGCGACGTAGCCGCCGAAGCCCACCACCACGTCGGCCTTGACCCGCTCGATGATCTCCTGGGCGGCCCGGACGGTGCCGCGCAGGCGGCCGGGGACGGTGATCAGCTCCGGGGTGGGCTTGCGGGGCAGCGGCACGGCCGGGATCAGCGCCAGCTCGTACCCGCGCTCGGGCACCAGCCGGGTCTCCAGGCCGCGCTCGGTGCCGAGGGCGGTGATCCCGATGGTCGGGTCGTGCCTGCGGAGGGCGTCCGCGAGCGCCATGGCCGGCTCGATGTGGCCGGCGGTCCCGCCGCCGGCGAGTACGACATGCACCGAAATTCACCGCTCCCTGCGCGGCGGCCGGGGGGCCGTACGCGCTGTGGTCCGTCGTCGTGGCAGCACCCGGGCCAGGCGGGGCCTGAGCCGGGAGTTGTGGCTCCGGGCGGCCAGGGCCGCCTTGGCCGCCGGGGAGCTGCGGGCGAAGCCGATCAGCACTCCGACGGCGCACATGGCCGACAGCATCGCGGAACCGCCGTAGGAGAACAGCGGGAGCGGGACGCCTGCGATGGGCAGGAGTCCGAGCGCCGACCCCAGGTTGACCACGGCCTGGGCCATGATCCACGTGGTGGCTGCTCCCGCGGCGTACCTGACGAAGAGGTCCTTGGTACCGAGGGCCACACGGATACCCGCGTAGCCTAGTGCCGCGAAGAGGGCGAGTACCGACAGCGTCCCCACCAGACCGAGCTCCTCGCCGGTGGCGGCGAAGATGAAGTCGGTGTGCGCCTCCGGGAGCTGGCCCCACTTCTCCACGCCGGCGCCCAGTCCGGAGCCGAACGGACCGCCGGCGGCGAAGGCGTAGAGGCCGTGCAGCGCCTGGAAGCAGTTGAGGTTCGGGTCGGGCCGGGTGACCCCGACGCAGGCGAGCCGGTCGAGCCGGTGCGGCACGGTGATGATCAGGGCGGTGCAGGCGACCACGGCGATGCCGAGGGTGGCGCCGAACAGCCTGAGCGGGGCGCCGACCATCCAGAGCAGGCCGAAGAGCATGGCGACCAGCACCATGGTGGTGCCCATGTCGCCGCCCAGCATGATCAGCAGCATCAGCAGCACGGTGCCCGGCACCAGCGGCACCAGCAGGTGTTTCCACTGGTCCAGGGTGCGCGCCTTCTGCTTGCGGGCCAACAGGTCGGCGCCCCAGTAGACCAGGGCGAGCTTGGCGAACTCGGAGGGCTGGACCTGGAACAGGCCGAAGCTGATCCAGTTCCGGTTGCCGTTGACCTGGTACCCGATGCCGGGGACGGCCACCAGCAGCAGCCCCGCGACCACCCCGAGCAGCAGCGGGTACACCAGCGCCCGGTGCAGCCGGAGGGGCAGCCGGGCCAGCACCACCGCCAGCACCGCGCCCAGCAGCATCGCGATCATCTGCTTGCGCAGGAAGAAGGCGATCGGCAGGCCGTTGTCCCGGGCGGTGTTCTGGGAGGCCGAGAACACCATCACCAGGCCCAGCACCACCAGCAGCAGCGCCGAGCCCACGATCAGGTAGTACGGCGTCAGCGGCTTGGCCAGGGCCTCGCCGAAGCGCTCCCGGAAGGCCCGCAGCCGGGCCACGGGACCGGCCGACTTGAAGGTGGTGGTGGTCGCCGAGATCAGCTGCAGCCGCGAGCCGCGCTCGGGCGGGGCGGCCGTCCCCGCCTTCCCGTCAGCCGCCACGATTCCCCTCCCGCACCCGGTCCCCGAGTGCCGGGGCGTGTCCTACCGATCCTGCCGGGCCCGCGCCCTAGAGCTCCCGCACCGCGGCCGCGAACAGGTCCCCGCGCTCGCCGTAGTCCTTGAACATGTCCATCGACGCACAGGCCGGCGCCAGCAGGACGGTGTCGCCGGGCCGGGCGGCGCCCGCGGCGGCCCGAACCACCTCGGCCATCGCACCGGCGCCAGTCTGGCCCGCGGCCGGCTCGTAGACCGGGACATCCGGCGCGTGTCGCGCCAGCGCCTCCCGGATCAGCGCCCGGTCCTGGCCGATCAGCACGGCGGCCCGCAGCCGCGGCGCGGCACCGGTCACCAGCTGGTCGAAGGTCGCGCCCTTGGCCAGCCCGCCGGCGATCCAGACCACCGACTCGTACGCGCCCAGGGAGGCCTCGGCGGCGTGGGTGTTGGTGGCCTTGGAGTCGTCCACGTAGCGGACCTCGTCGACCACGGCCACCTCGGCGATCCGGTGGGCGTCCGGCCGGAAGGCGCGCAGGCCGTCCCGGACGGCCTTGGCGTCCACCCCGTACGCGCGGGCCAGCGCGGCCGCGGCGAGGGCGTTGGCGATGTTGTGCGGGGCCGGCGGGTTGACGTCCGCCACCGAGCCGATCTCGGCGGCGGCACGGACCCGGTCGGGCACGAAGGCGCGGTCGACCAGCAGGCCCTCCACCACGCCGAGGTCGGACGGGCCGGGGGCGCCCAGGCCGAAGCCGACGGCCCGGCAGCCCTCCTCGACGTCGGCCTCGCGGACCAGCGCCTCGGTGGCCGGGTCGGCCAGGTTGTAAACGCAGGCGACCTTGTTGCCCTCGTAGATCCGGCCCTTGTCGGCGGCGTACGCCTCCATCGAGCCGTGCCAGTCCAGGTGGTCGGGGGCGAGGTTGAGCACGGCGGCCGAGAACGGCCGCAGGCTGGGCGCCCAGTGCAGCTGGTAGCTGGAGAGCTCGACCGCGAGCACGTCGTACGGCTCCTCGGCGAGCACGGCGTCCAGCACCGAGACCCCGACGTTGCCGACCGCGGCGGTGCGCTTGCCGGCGGCGGTGAGGATCGAGGCGAGCATCCGGACGGTGGTGGTCTTGCCGTTGGTGCCGGTGACGGCCAGCCAGGGGGCCGGCTCGCCGGTGGACTCCAGCGGGCGGCGCAGCCGCCAGGCCAGCTCGACGTCGCCCCAGACCGGCACCCCGGCCGCGGCGGCGGCTGCGAACAGCGGGCTGCTCGGCGGCCAGCCGGGCGAGGTGACGATCAGCTCGGTGCCCTCGGGCAGGGTGTCGCCGTCGCCGAGGCGAACCGCGATGTCCTGGGCCCGGAGTTCCGCGGCGCGGGCGCGCAGCCCCTCGCCGTCCCCGCCGTCGACCACGGTCACCGTCGCGCCGAGGTCGCGCAGGACGCGCGCGGCGCTGATCCCGGAGACGCCGAGGCCGGCGACGGCCACCCGCAGGCCGGACCAGACGGGGTTGTCGGTCACGAGGTCACCCATCCCGCGTAGAAGAGTCCGAGGCCCACGGCGACGCAGAGGCCCTGGATGATCCAGAAGCGGACCACGATCAGCACCTCGCTCCAGCCCTGGAGCTCGAAGTGGTGCTGGAGCGGGGCCATCTTGAACACGCGCTTGCCGGTCATCCGGAAGGAGCCGACCTGGATGATCACCGAGAGGGTGATGATCACGAAGAGGCCCCCGAGCAGGGCGAGCAGCATCTCGGTCCGGGAGCAGATGGCGAGGCCGGCGAGGGCGCCGCCGAGCGCGAGCGAACCGGTGTCGCCCATGAAGATCTTGGCGGGCGAGGTGTTCCACCACAGGAAGCCGAAGCAGGAGCCCATCAGCGCCGAGGCCACGATGGCCAGGTCCAAGGGGTCTCGGACCTCGTAGCAGCCGGCGGTGGCGGTGATCGTGTAGGCGCAGCTCTGGCCGTGCTCCCAGACGCCGATGAAGACGTAGGCGCCGAACACCATCACCGAGGCGCCGGTGGCGAGACCGTCCAGACCGTCCGTCAGGTTCACGCCGTTCGACATCGCGGCGATCATGAAGTAGGCCCACATGACGAACAGGACCGGGCCGAGGGACCAGCCGAAGTCGCTGACGAAGGACAGCTTGGTGGAGGCCGGAGTGAGGTCCCGGTTGTCCGGGAACTGCAGCGCCAGCACCGCGAAACCGAGGCCGACCAGGGACTGGCCGGCCAGCTTCGCCTTGGCCCGCAGGCCCAGTGAGCGCCGCTTGACCACCTTGATGTAGTCGTCCAGGAAGCCGACCAGGCCCAGACCCGCGGTCAGGAACAGCACCAGCAGGCCGGACGCCGTGGGCGGCTGCCCGGTTATCACCTTGGTGAGCGCGTAGGAGATCAGCGTCGCCAGGATGAAGGCGATGCCGCCCATGGTGGGCGTGCCCTTCTTGCTGTGGTGCGCCTTGGGGCCGTCGTCGCGGATGTACTGGCCGTAGCCGTGCCTGGCGAGCAGCTTGATGAGCGCGGGGGTGCCCAGCAGGGAGAGCACCAGGCCGATCATGCCCGAGAACAGGATCTGCTTCACTCGGCAGCACCGTCCGCGAGCAGGGCCTCGGCGACCTTCTCCAGGCCGACGGAACGCGAGGCCTTCACCAGCACCACGTCCCCCGGCCGCACCTGACTGCGCAGCAGCTCGATCGCCGCGTCCGCGTCGGACACCAGCACCGACTCCTCACCCCACGAACCTTCGTTCCTCGCGCCGAGTTCCATGCAGGCCGCCTCGCGTCCGCCCACCGCCACCAGCTTGGTGACGTCGAGCCGGACGGCGAGCCGCCCGATGGCGTCGTGCTCGTCGAGGCTCTCCTCGCCGAGCTCCCGCATCTCGCCGAGCACCGCCCAGGTACGGCGGCGCCCGGGGCCGCGGCCGGCCATCGTCGCGAGGGCCCGCAGTGCGGCCCGCATCGAGTCCGGGTTCGCGTTGTAGGCGTCGTTGACGACGGTCACACCGTCGGCCCGTTCGACGACCTCCATGCGCCAGCGGGACAGCGCGCCCGCCTCGGCGAGGGCTTCGGCGGTGTCGTCGACGGACATCCCGAGGGACACCGCCACCGCGGCTGCGGCGAGGGCGTTCGAGACGTGGTGCTCACCGTACAGGCGCAGCTGTACGGGTGCGGAACCGGCCGGGGTGATGAGCGTGAACGATGGCCGTCCGGTGTCGTCCAGGCGAACGCGGTCCGCCCGGATCTCGGCCTCCCGGCTCTCACCGAACAGCACCACGCGGGCCTTCGTCCGGCTCGCCATCGCCCTGACCAGCGGGTCGTCGGCGTTCAGCACGGCCACACCGTCGGCGGGCAGCGCCTCGACCAGTTCGCCCTTGGCCTCGGCGATGGCCTCCTTCGAGCCGAACTCCCCGACGTGCGCCGTGCCGACGTTGAGCACCACGCCGATCCGGGGCGGGGTGATGGCGGTGAGGTAGTCGATGTCGCCCTTGTGCCGGGCGCCCATCTCCATCACCAGGTGACGGGTGGTCGGCGCGACCCGCAGCGCGGTCATCGGGTGGCCGATCTCGTTGTTGAGCGAGCCGGGCGGGTAGACCGTCTCGCCGCGGCGGGTGAGCAGCTGGGCGATCAGGTCCTTGGTGCTGGTCTTCCCGGCGGAGCCGGTGAGGGCGACGATCGCGGTGTCCTCGGCGCGCTCGACCACGGCCCGGGCCAGCCGGCCCAGCGCGACCACCACGTCGTCCACCAGGACGGCCGGCACGCCGACCGGGCGGGAGGCCAGGACGGCCACCGCGCCGTCGGCCACCGCCTTCGCGGCGAAGTCGTGGCCGTCCGCCCGCTCGCCGACCACGGCGACGAACAGGCTGCCCGGCTCGACCTGCCGGGAGTCCACCACGACCGGTCCGGTCACCTGCGCCGCGGGGTCGGCCCCGTCCAGCGTGCCGCCGACGGCCGCGGCGGCCTCGGCGAGGGTCAGTGCGATCACCGCTGCTCAGCTCCTTCGGTCACCTGCACGGGGCGGGTGCTGTGCACGATGGCCTCGCGCAGCACCTGGCGGTCGTCGAACGGGCGGACCTCGTCCCGGACGTACTGCCCCAGCTCGTGGCCCTTGCCGGCCACCAGTACGGTGTCGCCGGCGTGGGCGCGGGCGACGGCCTGGGCGATGGCGGCGGCCCGGTCGGGGACGACCAGCACCTCACCGCGCTCGGCCTCCGGCACCTCGGCGGCGCCGGCCAGCATCGCGGTGAGGATCGCCAGCGGGTCCTCGGAGCGCGGGTTGTCGCTGGTCAGCACGGTGGTGTCGGCGAGCCGGGCGGCGATGGCGCCCATCGGCCCGCGCTTGTGCGGGTCGCGGTCACCGCCGCAGCCGACCACCACGTGCAGCCGGCCCTTGGTGATCTCGCGCAGCGAGGCCAGCACGGCCTGCAGGGCGTCCGCCTTGTGCGCGTAGTCGACCACCGCGACGTACGGCTGCCCGGCGTCGACCCGCTCCAGGCGGCCGGGGACGCCGGCGATCGAGGCCACGCCGGCCACCGCGGCCTCCAGCGGGATCCCGCCGGTGACCAGGGCTGCGATCGCGCCGAGGGCGTTGGAGACGTTGAACGGGCCGGGCAGCGGGACGGCCGCGTCGGCCTCGGAGCCGTCCGGACCGACCACCCGGAACGTGGAGCCGGTCGGGCCGAGCTGGACGTCCAGCGCCCGCCAGTCCGCCTCGGGAGAGCCGGCGGCGGAGAAGGTGGCCATCGGGATCGGCGCCTCGCCGGCCAGCCGGCGGCCGTAGGCGTCGTCCAGGTTGGCCACGCCGCGGCGGGCCTTGTCCGGCTGGAAGAGCCGGGCCTTGGCCCGGTAGTAGTCCTCCATGTCCGGGTGGAAGTCGAGGTGCTCGGGCGTGAGGTTGTTGAACAGCGCCACGTCGTAGACCACGCCGTCGACCCGGCCGTAGACCAGGGCGTGGCTGGAGACCTCCATGACCACCGCGTCGGCGCCGCGCTCGCGCATCACCGCGAGGATGCCGTGCAGGTCGGTGGACTCGGGGGTGGTGCGCTGGCTCTTGATCCGCTCGTCGCCGACCCGCATCTCCACGGTGCCGATCACCCCGGGGAGCAGGGAGGCGCCGCGCAGGCCGCCCTCGACCAGGTACGAGGTGGTGGTCTTGCCGTTGGTGCCGGTCAGCCCGATCATCAGCAGCTGCTCGCTGGGCCGGCCGTAGACGGCGGCGGCCACCTCGCCCATCGCGCCGCGGACGGAGTCCACCACCAGCAGCGGGGCGCCGGAGCCGGCGGCCAGCTCGGCGCCGGCCGCGTCGGTGAGCACGGCGACCGCCCCGGCGGCCACCGCCGGGGCGGCGAAGGCCGCGCCGTGGTGGTTGGCGCCAGGGAAGGCCACGTACACGTCGCCGGGCCGCACCGCCCGGGAGTCGTGGGTGATGCCGGTGACCTGCGGACCGTCCGTGGCGGGCAGGCCGAGCAGGCGGGCGACCTCGGCGAGCGGCAGCGCCGCCTGCGTGGTCGGGCGGGGCGGACTCGCGGAGATTTGATCGGGTTTCGGCACGGCGGAGAGGCTATCGGCCGAACCGCCCCCAGGGCCAAACCGGACCCCGGGTGTGACGTCCCCCACATCCCGGCCGTGCTCGTCTCTCATCAGGGCTTCCACTCCACGGGCAGGTTCGGCGCCTCGCTGCCGCTCGGCGGGACCTGCAGGGACTTGAGGGTGAACTCCATCACCTGCTTGAACACCGGGCCGCACAGCTGGCCGCCGAAGTGCCCGTTGACCGGGTCCTGGATGACGCAGGAGACCGTCACCCGGGGCTGGTCGGCCGGCGCGAAGCCGATGAAGGAGGCGGTGTACCCGGAGTACTTGCCGGTCTTCGGGTCCACCCGGTTGGCGGTGCCGGTCTTGCCGGCCACCCGGTAGCCCGGGATCTGCGCCTTGCCGCCGGTGCCCTGCTCGTCGGTGACGACGGACTCCAGCATCTCGGTGAGGGTCCGCGCGGTCTGCTCCGAGACCACCCGGTTCTGCGCCCCGGCGGGTGCGGCGGTGTACCGGCCGTCCGGGCCGGTCGAGCCCATCACCAGGCCGGGGTCCACCCGGACCCCGCCGTTGGCGATGGTGGAGAACACCGAGGTGGCCTGCATCGCGTTGACCGACAGGCCCTGGCCGAACGGGATGGTGTACTGCTGCGAGCCGCTCCAGGCCTCCGGCTTGGCCAGGATGCCCCGGGTCTCGCCGGGGAAGCCCAGCCCGGTGGGCTTGCCGATGCCGAACCGGTCCAGGTACCCGGCGAGCACCTGGTTCGACTCTGCCTGGGTCTTGCCCAGGTGCTCGGCGGCCTCGATGGTGCCGATGTTGGAGGACTTGGCCAGCACCCCGGCCAGGGTCAGGTACCAGGTCGGGTGGTCCACGTCGTCGTGGAAGACCCGGTCGGAGCGCTGCAGGGTGTTGGGGACGGTGACCCGGGTGTCCCAGGTGGCGGTGCCGGTGTCCAGCACGGCGGCCATGGTCATCAGCTTGGCGGTGGAGCCCGGCTCGTAGGCGTCCTGGACGGCCGGGTTGCCGAGCTGCTCGGGCCGGGCCGAGGAGAGCGCGTTCGGGTTGAAGCCGGGCGAGGTGGCCATCGCCAGCACCTGACCGGTCTTCACGTCCTGGACGATGACGTAGCCCTTCTCCGCCCCGGCGTTGGCCACCTGGTCGGTGATGGCCCGCTGGGCCGCCCACTGGATGTCCGGATGGATCGTCAGCCGCAGGTCGGTGCCGGACACCGGGTCCTGTCGGCTGCCGCCGCCGCTGGGCACCCGGTGGCCGCCCGCGGAGGCGTAGACGCTCCAGCCCTCCTGCCCGGCCAGCTCCTTCTGGTACTGGAGCTCCAGGCCGCCGGTGCCGGTGCCCTCCGCGTTGACGAAGCCGACCAGGTTGCCGGCCAGCCCGTCGGCCGGGTACGTGCGCCGGGTGCTGGCGTCGTTGAAGACCCCGGCCAGCGGGTTGGCGCAGCCGGCGTCCAGCTGGGTGCGGCCGCCCTGGTCGGCGGGCTTGCCGAGCAGGGCGCGCTGGGTCCGGCAGGCGCCGGAGTCGGCCTGCCGGGCCAGCGAGGACTTGAGGTCGGTGATCTGGTTCTTGGTCTCCGGGGACTGCCGGGGCGACAGCAGGGCGTACTGGCTCCGCGGGTTCTTCGGGTTGAGGTGCAGCGCGGCGGCGAGCTTCTCCTTCGGCTGGCCGAGGATCGGCGAGAGCAGCGCGGCGGCCTGCTCGGGGGCGTCCGGCACGTGCGTGGACTCCGGGGTGAACAGGGTCGGGTCCGCGGTGATGTCGTACGCGTCCACGCTGGTCGCCAGCACGGTGCCGTCGGCGGCCGTTATCGAGCCGCGCTCGGCCGGCAGACGGACCTTGACGTAGGTGTTGGCCCCGGCCTGGGCGGCGAGCGCGTCGGAGTCCAGCAGCTGGAGCTGGACCAGCCGGCCGGCGAACACCGCGAAGACCAGCACCAGGGCGACGGTGACCAGGCGCAGCCGGCGGCGCGGGTCGGCCAGCCGGATGTGGCGCGGCTGCGGGCGGGCGGCGGGCCGCGCCGGGCGGCGGGCGGCGGGACGGCGCGGGTCGGGGCGGGCGGCCCGGTCACCCGGTCGCGGCACCCGCCGCTGGTCGCCGGAGCGGGCGGGGTCGCCGGCGCGCGGACGCGGGGCCCGGGCGCCGCCCTTCTGCCCGGTGCGGGCCGGACCGGAGGGGCGGCGGTCGCCGGGCCCGCGGGAGGGCTGGCGGGGGGCGCTCATCGGCGCGCCCCCGGGGTGGCGCCGGGCGCGGGCGAGCCCTGCGGCGCCGGGGAGCCCTGGGCGCCCGCCAGCGGGGTCAGCTCGATCCCGGGGTCGGCGCCGGGCGAGGCGCTCGGCGCCGCCTGGCCGCCGGCCTTCGGCTGCTGCCACAGCTCGCCGCCCGAGCGCTTGACCGGCGGGCTGTCCTGGGCCTGGCCTGGCTTGCCGAGCACCGTGCCGTCGTCCTGGAGGAAGGCGAGGTCGCCGCCGGGCACCATGCCGAGTTCGCGGGCCCGGGTCTCCAGTGTGTCCGGCGCCGACTGGCGGCCGATCTGCTGCTGCAGGCTCTGCTCCTGGTCGGTGAGCTCGGTGGTCTGGCGCTTCAGCCGGGAGAGCTCGAAGGAGCCCTCGCTGAGCGCGGTGTTCAGGGTGAGCAGGCCGATCAGGCCGGCCGCGAGCAGCAGCACGACCAGGATCGCGAACGGCGTGCGGCCGCGGACCGACCGGGTGCCCGGCCGTACCGTGATCCGTGCCCTGCCGCCCCGGCCGGGGACCGCCCCGCTTCCCCGCGCCGTCCCACCGCCGGCCACCGGCACCGCACTCTCCCCTCGTGTCGTCCTCGCCCGCTCCGTCCGGCCCCGTGCCGGTGCCCGCGGCCCGTGCGGTGTGTCCCCGCCGGAGGGCTAGCCCCGGGTGCTCCTGATCCTCTCCGCCACGCGCAGCCGGACCGGAGCGGCGCGCCGGTTCTCCTCGATCTCCTCCTCGGTGGCCAGTTCGGCCCCGCGGGTGAGCAGTTTCAGCCAGGGCTGGAGCTCCTCGGGGATGATCGGCAGGCCGGGCGGGGCGGTGGAGGTGGCGCCCGCCTGGAGGTACTGCTTGACCAGGCGGTCCTCCAGGGACTGGTACGACATCACCACGATCCGGCCGCCGACCGCGAGCACGTCCAGCGCCCCCGGGATGGCCCGGTCCAGCACCTCCAGCTCACCGTTGACCTCGATCCGCAGCGCCTGGAAGGTGCGCTTGGCCGGGTTGCCACCGGTGCGCCGGGTGGCGGCTGGGATGGAGTTGCGCACCAGTTCGACCAGACGCGCGCTGGTGGTGAACGGTTCCTTCGCACGCTCCCGGAGGATCGCGGAGGCGATCTTGCCGGCGAACCGCTCCTCGCCGTAGGTCTTGAGGATCCGGGCCAGGTCGCCGTGGCTGTAGGTGTTGAGCACCTCGGCGGCGCTCAGCCCGCGGGTCTGGTCCATCCGCATGTCCAGGGGGGCGTCCTGGGCGTAGGCGAAGCCGCGGTCGGCCTCGTCCAGCTGCATGGAGGAGACGCCGAGGTCGAAGAGCACGCCGTGCACCTCGTCGATGCCCAGGTCGGCGAGGACCTGCGGGATCTCGTCGTACACCGCGTGCACCAGGGTGGCCCGGTCGCCGAACGGGGCGAGCCGCCGGCCGGCGAGTTCGAGCGCGGCCGGGTCGCGGTCCACGGCGACCAGCCGGACGTCGGGGAACTGGGTGAGCAGCGCCTCGCTGTGCCCGCCGAGGCCGAGGGTGGCGTCCACCACCACGGCGCCGGGCGCGGAGATCGCCGGGGCGAGGGCGTCCATGCAGCGCTGCAGCATCACCGGGGTGTGCTTGGGGGCCGGACTTTCGTGGCTCATCGGGTCGTGGCGCCCTTCCTCGGTGCAGTTTTCGGCACGACCATTCTCGCTCACCACGCGGGTGCGGCCGTACGCCGCCCGTGGTCCCCGCCCGCTCACCTGGGGAAGGAGTGACCGCCCGGCACCGGGGAAGGTGCGCCAGGAGGCACAGGAGCGGGAGGAGGCCGCGGGCGGCGTGGGGCCGCCGCGGTCGGCCGGAAGGACACGGTTGACGAACCGTCGGGGCCGTGTTCAACTGCGGCGCCAGCCTACCGCGAGGGCCCGTCCAGTCAACGCTTCCGACCGGGGTGCCACCCGGGCGGCGGTATGGGGTTTGCGCAGGTCGCGACGGTCCGGACGGGGCCGGGGCGGCGCCGGCGGGTGCTGCCGGGCGGGGGCGCGGGCGACCCTCCGCGCCGGGACGGACCGGGACGATCCGGGACGTTCCGGGACGTGGACGGCGCCCGGTGGGCCGCGCGCCGGGTCCCGGCCCGGTCTCCGGCCCCTCCCGTGGAAACCCGGTTCCCGTTACCGTCGTCAGCATGACAGTGACCCCCGACCGGCCCGCGCCGACCGCCGCTGCCACCCCCCGGCCCTCGATCACCGACCGCTTCGTCGAGTCCAACCGCGGGTACGCGGTCGACTTCCGCGACGGCGGCATGGACGCCCGGCCCGTCCAGCGGGTCGCCGTGGTGGCCTGCATGGACGCCCGGCTCGACCTCTTCGCCGCGCTCGGTCTGGAGCTCGGCGACGCCCACATCATCCGCAACGCGGGCGGGGTCGTCACCGACGACACGATCCGCTCGCTCACCATCAGCCAGCGGGCCCTGGGCACCCGCTCGGTGGTGCTGATCCACCACACCGGCTGCGGCCTGCTCGGCCTCACCGAGGACTTCCGCCGCGAGCTGGAGGCCGAGGTCGGCCAGCGCCCGCAGTGGGCGGTGGAGTCCTTCGTCGACCTGGACGGGGACGTCCGCCAGTCGATGCAGCGGGTGCGCACCTCGCCGTTCCTGCCGCACACGGACGACGTCCGGGGTTTCGTGTTCGACGTCCACACCGGGCTGCTCCGCGAGATCGGCTGAGCCCGGCCGGTCCCGTCCGGACGACCACCCCGGGTGACCGTCCGGACGCGGACGGTGCGCCGCGCCCCTCCGGTCGTCCCCGAGGTGCCCCGATTGGCCCGGTCGGGTGACTTCCGGCCATCCGGCAGGGAAGAATGCGCGTGCGGGCGTGCCCCGCCCCACCTGGGGCAGCCCGGCCGCGAGCCCGGGAACCGCACGGTGGCGGGCCGCGTGATCGGGGTGGACCGGGCCCCCAGAGCCCGGGTGAATGGCGCATTGGGAGCTGACGGGTGACGACCTACAACGGACAGGGCGCGACGGGGGCCGCGCAGGCCGCGAGCCGCGAAGAGCACCGCGAGCCGGTGGGGCTGGCGGAGCTGGCCGCGGTGGCCGAGCGGATCCGCGCCTCGGTGGAGAGTGTCATCGAGGGCAAGCCCGAGGCCGTCCGGATCGCCCTGACCGTGCTGCTCGCCGAGGGCCACCTGCTGCTGGAGGACGTGCCCGGCGTCGGCAAGACCATGCTGGCCAAGGCGCTGGCCCGGTCGGTGGACTGCAGCGTCCGCCGGATCCAGTTCACCCCCGACCTGCTGCCCTCGGACGTCACCGGCACCAACGTCTTCGACCAGCACCAGCGGGACTTCGAGTTCCGCCCGGGCGCGATCTTCGCGCAGATCGTGGTCGGCGACGAGATCAACCGCGCCTCGCCCAAGACCCAGTCCGCGCTGCTGGAGTCCATGGAGGAGCGCCAGGTCACCATTGACGGCACCAGCTACGAGCTGCCCTCGCCGTTCATGGTGGTGGCCACCCAGAACCCGGTGGAGATGGAGGGCACGTACGCCCTGCCGGAGGCCCAGCGGGACCGCTTCATGGCCCGGATCTCGATCGGCTACCCCAGCCCCGAGGCCGAGTACGCGATGCTCGACCTGCACTCCGCGGCCAACCCGCTGGAGCAGCTGGAGCCCGTCGCGCACGCGCACGACCTGATCAAGCTGATCGAGCTGGTGAAGAAGGTCTACATCTCCGACCCGGTCCGCCGGTACGCCATCGACCTGGTGTCCGCCACCCGCTCCACCCCGGAGCTGCGGCTCGGCGCCTCCCCGCGCGCCACCCTGCACCTGGTCCGCGCCGCCCGCGCGCACGCCGCGCTGGACGGCCGCGACTACGTCCTGCCCGACGACATCCAGCGGCTGGCCGTGCCGGTGCTGGCGCACCGCCTGCTGCCCACCGCGGAGACGCAGCTGAGCCGGCGGACCGCCGAGCAGGTGGTCCGCGACCTGCTCGCCCGGCTGCCGATCCCGCGTCCGCAGGGGCGCTGAGGTGCCGAGGGAAGCCTCCCCCAGGACCGGCGGCGGGCCGTCGGCACTCAAGACCGGCCTGCACGGCCTGACCACCCGGGGGCGGGCCTTCCTCGCCGCCGGGCTCACCTCCGCCGCCTGTGCGTACGTCTTCGGCCAGGACGGGCTGTTCCAGGTCGGCGTGCTGCTGGCGGTGCTGCCGCTGGCCTCCGCGCTGATGCTGGTGCGCACCCGCTACCGGGTGGCCAGCGGCCGCCGGCTGACCCCGCACCGGGTCCCGGCCGGCCAGGAGGCCCGGGTGAACCTGCGGCTGGACAACGTCTCCCGGGTGCCCACCGGCCTGCTGCTGCTGGAGGACAAGGTCCCGTACGTGCTCGGGCCGCGTCCGCGGTTCGTGCTGGACCGGGTGGAGCCGCACGGCTACCGCGAGGTGTCCTACCGGGTCCGCTCCGACCTGCGCGGCCGCTACCCGCTCGGGCCGCTCCAGCTACGGCTCGCCGACCCGTTCGGGATGTGCGAGCTGACCCGCTCCTTCGCCGCCGCCGACACGCTCACCGTGGTGCCGCAGGTGCAGCCGCTGGCTCCGGTCCGGCTGCCCGGCGACTGGTCGGGACAGGGTGAGTCCAACGCCCACGCGATGGCGCTGGCCGGCGACGACGACGTGATCCCGCGCGAGTACCGGCACGGCGACGACCTGCGCCGGGTGCACTGGAAGTCCACCGCCCGCTACGGCGAGCTGATGGTCCGCCGCGAGGAGCAGCCGCTCACCGCGCGGGCGACCGTCCTGCTGGACACCCGGGAGACCGGCCACCGCGGCAGCGGCCCGGCCTCCTCCTTCGAGTGGGCGGTCAGCTGCGCCGCCTCGGTCGGCGTCCACCTGATCGAGCGCGGCTACCGCACCCGGCTGCTCACCGACACCGGCGTCACCGTGCCCGAGCCGGGCACCGCCACCGCCGGCGTCGCCGAGGCGGCCGGCCTGCTGCTGGACAGCCTCGCCGTGGTCGAGCAGTCCGACGGCGGCGGCCTGGGCCGCGCCGAGGAGGCGCTGCGGCTCGGCGGCGAGGGCCTGCTGGTGGCGATCCTGGGCACACTGGACGAGGAACAGCTCACCCGCCTCAGCCGGCTGCGCCGGCGGGCCGGGGGCGCGGTGGCCTTCCTGCTCGATACCGACACCTGGGCCGGCCTGCGCGGCCTGGCCCCCCAGCTCGCGGACGAGGACGTCGAGCAGCGGGTCACCCGGCTCCGTCAGGCGGGCTGGACGGTCCTGCCGGTGCGGGCCGGGGACGCCCTGCCCCCGCTCTGGCGCCTGGCCGAACGCGGCGAAGCCACCTACCGAGACGAGGTCGGCCCGTGAGTACCCGCGCCAAGTTGACTCTCTGCGCGGCCCTGGCGACGGCGCTGGCCTCGCTCTGTCTGACCCCGCTGGTGCACACCCCCACCCACTGGGTGCTGCAGGCCTTCCTGCTGATCGGCGCCACCGCCGGCGTCGGCGCCGGGCTGCGGGCCGCCCCGCTCCCCCGGGTGCTGGTGGTGCCGGTGCAGCTGCTGCTGGTCTTCTACCTGCTGATGTTCAGCTTCGTGCAGGACACCCTCGCCTACGGCGTGCTGCCCGGCCCGAAGGCCTTCGACGCGCTGGGTTCGCTGCTGGCCTCCGGCGGCGAGGACATCCGCACGTACACCATCCCGGCCCCGCCCACGGACGGCCTGCGGCTGATCCTGGTCGGGTCGGTCACCCTGATCGCCGTCCTGGTGGACGCGCTGGCGGTGACCTGGCGCCGGGCCGCGGCGGCCGGGCTGCCGCTGCTGGCGCTGTACTCGGTGGGCACCGGCCTGTCCGGGGGCGTCGGCGGCAGCTGGCTGTGGTTCCTGACCGCGGCGCTCGGCTACCTGCTGCTGATCCACACCGAGGGCCAGGACCGGCTGGGCCGCTGGGGCCGGGTGTTCACCGGCAGCGGCCGGTCGAACAGCGGCACCCTGTCCCACGGCGGGCACGGGGTGGGCCTGATCGCCCTGGTCGCGGCCCTGCTGCTGCCGGCCTTCGTGCCGCACGCCGGGCTCGGCCTGGTCGGCGGCTTCGGTAGCGGCAGCGGGTCGGGCGGCGGCATCGGCCGCTCCCAGGAGAGCTCGCTGGACCCGATGGTCGCGCTGACCGCCAACCTGACCCGGACGGACAACGTCGAGCTGCTGCGGTTCACCACCGACGCGCCCTACCCGCGCGAGCTGTACCTGCGGATCGCGGCGCTGGACACCTTCGACGGGGTGCAGTGGACCTTCGGCCAGCAGAAGTCGGAGGCCCTGCCGGCGAGCCTGCCGCGGCCGGACGGCCTGGAGCCGGACGTCCCGGCGAACAAGGTCACCACCTCGGTGGCCGTCTCCGAGACCCTGAACACCCAGTGGCTGCCGCTGCCCTACCCGGCCAGCCGGGTCCAGGTGCCGGGCCACTGGCAGTTCGACGCCGGCACCCGCAGCGTCTCCGGCGAGGGCAAGCAGCGCACCAACGGGCTGAACTACCAGGTGGCCAGCCTGGACGTCCGGCCGACCCTGGACCAGCTGCGCGCGGCCGGCCAGCAGCCGAAGGCGATCTCCGACACCTTCCTCACCGTCCCGGCCAACCTGCCGCCGGTGGTCAAGGAGACCGCGCTGCAGGTCACCGCCGGCAAGAAGACCCCGTACGACAAGGCCGCCGCGCTGCAGACCTGGTTCTCCACCGGGCCGTTCACCTACTCGACCAAGGTCGAGCCGCGCACCGGCCCGGACGCGATCGCCAAGTTCCTGCAGGACAAGAACGGCTTCTGCGTGCACTTCGCCGCCACCATGGCGGCGATGGCCCGCACCCTGGGCATCCCGGCCCGGGTGGCGATCGGCTTCACCCCGGGCACCCCGGACGGCAACAACACGTACGTGGTGAAGAGCACCGACTACCACGCCTGGCCGGAGCTGTACTTCCCGGGATCCGGCTGGACCCGGTTCGAGCCCACCCCGAGCCGGGGCACCGCGCCGGCCTTCACCCGGGACACCGCCGTCCCGGCGCCGAGCGCCTCCGCCCAGCAGCCGACCACCGCGCCGACCCAGTCGGCCGCGCCGGCGCCGTCCTCCACCAGCACCTGCACGCCGGAGCAGCGCAAGACCGGTGACTGCACCGACGAGGGCGCGGTCGCGCAGGTCACCACGCGGACGCCGGCCTGGTGGGCGACCTGGCCCGCGCAGGTGGTCTTCGCGATCACCGCGCTGCTGCTGGTGCTGCTGGCCACCCCGATGCTGCTACGGGCCCGGATCCGGCGCCGCCGACTGGGCTCAGGCCGGTACGCGCCGGGGGCCGAACCGCGCCGGATGTCCGAGGCCCAGGTGCTGGCCGCCTGGCAGGAACTGGTCGACTCGGCCTGGGACCTGGGCATCCAGCCGGACGACGCGCGCACCCCGCGGGCGACCGTGCGGCAGCTGACCGAGGCCGCCGAGCTGGAGGGCGAGGCCGCGGCCGCGGCCGGCCGGGTCGCGCTGGCCACCGAGCGGGCGCTGTACGCCCGGGAGCTGGAGCCGCAGGCGCCGCTCGGACCGGACGTGAAGGCCGCGCGGGCCGGGATCCGGGCCTCGACGGGCCGGCTCGGTCGGATCCGCGCGGTGCTGCTGCCCGCCTCCACGGTGCGGGTCTGGTGGCGGATCGCCGACCGGACCGACGCGTTCCGGGAGGCCGGGCGGGCCCGGGTCGGCCGCATCACCGGGGCGGTCCGCTCCGCGGCCGGGCGGCTGCGGCGCCGGTCCTGACCCCCGCCTCCGGGCCCGAGCCCCGGGGGACGCCGGACAACGCCGGAGGGCGGGCAGTCGACCGACTGCCCGCCCTCCGGCGTCGTACGAGGTACCTGAACCGACCTCTCAGAGGGTGTTCGATACCGATTTAGGCTGCCGCAGGCGGTTTCGGGCGGAGGTATTGCCCGGTTCTGTCCGGGCTGGCGGTCAGCCGGGTGGTCATCGAATTGACCATGGCCCACTGGATCATCGAGCGTGACCGGTCCGGCAGCTCCTCGTAGTCACGGTGGAGCCGCCGGTACCGGGCCATAATCCCGAACGTCTGCTCCACCCGCCAGCGGATCGGCTGGACGACGAAGCCCTTCTGCTCCTTGTCCCGGGCGACGACCTCGACATCGATGCCCATTGCGGCGCCGTGCCTGACGACGGCGTGGTTGTAGCCGGCATCGACCCAGGCCTTGGTCACGCTCGGCCACCGGTCCGCGAGGACGTCGAGGACTTGCTTCCCGCCGGCAGAGTCCTGGACGCCAGCGGCGGTGACGATCAGCACCAGGAGCAGGCCAAGGGTGTCGGTGGCGATGTGCCGCTTACGACCCTTGACCTTCTTGCCACCGTCGAAACCCTGGGAGTCGGCGGGAGCGTTGGGCGAGGCCTTCACCGACTGGGCGTCGATGATCGCCGCGGTCGGCAGGATCCGGCGACTCTTCTTCGCCCGGAGTTGGTCACGGAGCGTGTCGTGGATCTGCTCGGTGGTCCCGTCGCGTTCCCACTCCTTGAAATAGCCGTAGACGGTGGTGTGGGGCGGGAAGTCGTGCGGCAGGTATCGCCAGGCGATGCCGGTCCGGGCGACGTAGAGGATCGCGTTGACCACCTCGCGCAGCTCGGTGATCGGCTCACGACCCTCGGCTCGCGCCGCCCGCCATCTCAGCAGCATCGGCTCGATGAGCTGCCACTGATCGTCCTTCAGGTCCGAGGGGTACCGGCGTCGTTCCGTCACGGTCGATCAATATCGCGGACACGGACCCGGCCGCCACGAGATCATGGAACCGAGTCCGTGCCGTGCCGATCAAAGCCGGACAGTTGGGGGGATTCACCTACCGAACACCCTCTCAGAGGCCGTCGTGCTCGTCGCGGCGGCGCTGCCAGCGCTGCTCCATCCGATCCATCACACCGGCTTTGCGGCGGGGTGCGGCGGCCTGACCGGCCCCGGCACCGTGGCCGATCGGGCCGCGTCTCCACGCAGTGACAGCGAGGACCGCGCACCCCAGCATCACCAGGAACCCGACCACGCTGACCCAGATGAGCTGAGCGACCATGCCGCCCATCAGCAGCGCGACGCCCACCACGAACCCGACGGCGGCCTGGTAGACCCTCCGACGGGTGTAGGTGCGCAGCCCGGTTCCCTCAAGCGCTGACGCGAACTTGGGATCTTCGGCGTACAGCGCTCGCTCCATCTGCTCGAGCAGTCGCTGCTCGTGCTCCGAGAGCGGCACGGAGTCCTCCTACTCGTCGGTCGCGGGGCGACCGGTCCGCCACCCCTGGCTCGGGCCCTGTGTGGTCCATATGCCCCATGGGTCTGGGTGTCATGCTTTCCGGCTTTACCCAGATCATACGGTCCACGCACCCGGTTCGGCGTGGTCAATCCAGCGTGGCTCGGGCCACGTCCGGCGCGGCCCTGCACGCTGCCCAACGCGCCGGGGACGGAACAAGTGCCCGACCGGCGGCGACCCCGTCCGCACCGCTCCCGGCCGGCGTCGCGGGGGCGCCGGCCGGGCCGGGTCAGGCCAGCTCGGCGAGCAGGTGCAGCTGGGTCGCGACGGCGTGGAAGGCGGGCTGCTCGGCGGCGGCCAGCTCCAGCTTGAGCAGCGCCTCCATGGCACCGGGCTCGGTGTCCACCAGCACCCCGGGCACCAGGTCGGCGAAGACCCGGACGCCGTGCACCGAGGTGACCCGCAGGCCCGCGGCGCCGGCCAGCTCGCCCAGCTCGTCGCCGGTGAAGCGGCGCGGCATCGGGTCGCCGGCGCCCCAGCGGCCGTCCGGGGCGTCCAGCACCGTCCGGGCCTCGGCGAAGTGGCCGGCCAGGGCGCGGGCCAGCACCGCGCCGTTGCGGTTGGCGGCGAGCAGGCTGACCAGGCCGCCCTTGCGCAGCGTGGCGGTGAGGTTCCCGAGCGCCTCGGCCGGGTCGTCCACCACCTCCAGGACGCCGTGGCAGAGCACCGCGTCCACGCTGCCGGCCTCGGTCACCTCGGGGAGGGTCTGGGTGTCGCCCTGGACCGCGCGGACCAGGTCGGTGACCCCGGCCTCGGCGGCCCGGCGCTCCAGCGCGAACAGCGCGTCGGGACTGGGGTCGACCACGGTGACCCGGTGGCCGAGCCGGGCCACCGGCACGGCGAAGTTGCCGGTGCCGCCGCCGGTGTCGAGCACGTCGAGCACCGGCCGGCCCAGCTCGGCGGACCGCCGCTCCAGGGCCGCCCGCACCACCTCCCACACCACAGCGGTACGCAGGGCACTGCGGGGACGCGTCGGGTACAAGGCTCGGCTCCTCGCCACGGGGATCTCGCTGACCGGCTCCACCTTAGTCGGCCCTCGCTGCGGGGAACCGCACCCGTCCGCGGGGCTACTCCCACTCCCCCTCCAGCGGTAACGGCTGCCCCGGCGCCCCCGGCCGCGGTGCCAGCAGCCGCTCGACGATCCGCAGGTAGAGCGCGGTGTTGCGGATCAGGTCGTCCGCGTCCCGGGCGTTGGCGGCGCCCGGGATGCCCGCCTCGGCGGCGGCCCGCCGGCGCGCCCCGGCGGCGAAGTAGGCGGCCCACTCGGACAGCTCGGGGGCGACCTCGGGCAGCAGCTCCCAGGCGCTGCGGATGGCCTGCCGGCGGCGGGTCGGCCGCTCCGGCCGTCCGCGGACGGCGAGCACGGCCGCCGTGGTCCGCAGCGCGGCGAGGTGCGCGGCGGCGTAGCGCTCCAGCGGGTCCTCCAGGGAGCGGGACTGGGTGAGCGTCCGGTGCGCGTGGCGCAGCAGGTCGAGGGCGGCGGGCGGGGCGGAGACCCGGCGCAGCACCGGGTGGACGTCGGCGGCACGGCCGCGGGCGGACGGCACGCGGCTGCCGGTGGGCACGGGGACGGACGGCTGGTCGGCGGCAGGGCGGCGGATGACGGGCTCAGGACGACTGATGGTCATGGTCTCCCCCGATCCGAGGCGAGCGCCCGGGCCGGACGGCCCGTGCCCCTCCATCGTGGGGGGCACCACTGACAATTCGTCCAGGGTGTCTGCGGCCCCGGGCCGTGATCTGGCCGGAAACCGGCGGGCCGGCGCCGCCGTCGCCCGGCGACGGCGGCGCCCGGTGCTCCCACGGTGCGCCCGTGGTGCCCCGGCGCCCGGGTTCCCCCCGCGGGCTCCGGGTTCCCCCCGGTACCGGGCCGGGCCGCGCTCCGCCGCCCCGTGTCGGCGGTGCGCGGCCGTGCCCGGCCGTCGGGGCCCGTCCGACGGGCCCCGTGGTCGTGCCGCGGGCGTCCGAGCGCCGATTCCCCCGTCGGCGCCGGCCGTCCCGGGCACTGCCGGGAGAGGGCGGCTCAGGGCCCGCCCGTGCCTCCCGGTGCCCCCTACTCTGCCGGTCCGGGAGTCGGCGGGGTATCCGCGCGGGTACTCAACCGGGGATCTGAGTATCCGTACTCAGCCGGGCCCCCCGGGCGGCGGGTACGGTGTGGGCCGGCCGCCCGATCGCCGGGCGGCGGACGCGGAGGGGAGCGCGGCGTTGGGAATCGTCCCGTTGATCTTCACCAGCGGCTGGGCGAGCGGGGTGAACGCCTATGCCGTGGTGCTGCTGCTCGGCCTGTTCGGCCGCTTCGGCGGCGCCGAGGCGGTGCCGCCGGCGCTGCAGCGGACGGACGTGCTGACCGCGGCCGCGGTGCTGTTCCTCTGCGAGGCGGTGGCGGACAAGGTGCCGTACGTGGACTCGCTCTGGGACGCGGTGCACACCGTGATCCGGCCGGCGGCGGGGGCCACCGTGGCGGCGCTGATGGCCTCCAACGACCCGGGGTCGCTGGGCGAGGTCGCCGCGGGGGCGCTGGGCGGCACCACCGCGCTGATCAGCCACGGGATCAAGGCCTCGCTGCGGATGGCGGTGAACACCTCGCCGGAGCCGGCCTCCAACATCGCGGTCAGCCTGCTGGAGGACCTGTCGGTGGCCGGGGTGATCACCCTGGCGGTGTTCCACCCGTGGATCGCCGCCTCGCTGGCCGCGGTGCTGCTGGTGCTCGGGGTGCTGCTGGTGTGGTTCGCGGTCTCCCGCATCCGGCGCTTCCTGCAGCGCCGCCGCGAGCGCCGGGCGGCCCGCGCGGCGGCCTCGGCGTACTGACGGCCGGCCCGGGGCCCGCGGCACGGCGCCCGGGTACGGAGCCGTGCCCGGGCGGCCATAGGATCGGCTGCCATGGCACGGATCGTCATCATCGGCGCAGGAATGAGCGGGCTCGCGGCGGCCTCCCGGCTGGCCACCCTCGGGCACCGGGTGACGGTCTGCGAGGCGGACGGCACGTACGGCGGCATGGTCGGCCGGGTGGAGCGGGACGGGTTCGCCTTCGACACCGGACCGACCCTGCTCACCCTGCCCGCGGTCTACCGGGACCTGGCGCTGAAGACCGGCCGGGAGCCGCTGGAGGAGCTGGTCGACCTGGCCCCGCTCGCCCCGGAGAGCCGGCACGTGTTCCCGGACGGCACCGAGGCGGTGCTGCCCAACGCCTCCCGCGGCGGCGTGGCCCAGGCCCTGGACGCGGCCTTCGGCGCCGGCTCGGGCGAGCGCTGGGGCGAGGTGACCAACCGCGGCCGGACGGTCTGGGAGGCCACCCGGCGGCCGCTGCTGGAGGAGCCGCTGCCGGCCGAGCCGCTGGAGGACCCGTACCCGCGCCCGGCCCGCCGCGGGCTGTCCCGCTGGCTGCCGCGCACCCGGTACACCCTGGCCGACGTCGCCCGGCGGGAGCTCGGCGGCCACCCCGGCATGACGGCGCTGCTGGCCGAGTACGCGCTGCGCCACGGGCTGACCCTGGACGCGCCGGCCGGCGCCACGGTGCTGCCGTACATGGAGCAGTCCTTCGGCGTCTGGTCCGTGCGGGGCGGCATCCGGGCGCTGGCCGAGGCGGTGTACCGGCGGTGCGAGCAGCGCGGGGTGGAGTTCCGGTTCGGCACGGCGGTGACCGAGATCGTGGTCGAGGGCGGACGGGCCCGCGGGGTGCTGACGGCGGACGGGCGGATCGACGCCGACCTGGTGCTCTCCTCCTCGGACCGGCCGGGCCTGGGCCTGCCGGAGCCGTCCCGGGAGCCGGGCCGGATCGCGGTGCTGCTGGCGCTGCGCGGCGGCCGCCCGGCGGGCACGGCGCACCGCACGGTGGTGCACGCCGCGGACCTGGCCCGTCAGGAGCGGGCGCTCGCCGAGGAGGTGCCGCCGCTGCGGCCGACCGTGCAGGTGCTGCGGCCGGACGACTCCTCGCTGGTCCCGGACGAGGACCACGAGGCGGTCACCCTGCACGTCACGGTGCCCGGCGGCGGCGAGCGGGGAACCGGCGGTGACGCGGCCTACGCCGACCACCTGCTGGACCACCTGGCGGCGGCCGGGATCGACCTGCGCGAGCGGGTGCTCTGGCGCGAGGTCCGCCGCACCGACGCGGTACCGGTGCCCTCGCTGGCGGGCGGGCGGATCAACCCGCCGAACGACTCCGGGGTGCCCGGCCTGTACCTGATCGGCGGCGGCGCCCACCCCGGCGGGGGGCTGGCCCGGGTCGGGATGTCGGCCTGCATCACCGCGGGCCTGATCGGCCCCGCGTAGGGAGCGGCCCGGTCAGGCCTGCTGCTGGTAGCCCCAGGACTGCTGCTGCGGCTGCTGCTGCTGCCCGTAGCCGTAGGGGTCCTGTTGCTGCTGGTACTGCTGCTGGTAGGCCCACTGCGCCTGCTGGGCCTGCTGGGCCGCGTACGGGTCCTGGTACTGCGGCTGGGCGTAGGGGTCCTGGTACACCGGCTGCCCGTAGGCGTCGTAGGCGACCTGCTGGTACACCGGCTGCCCGTAGGCGTCGTACGCCACCTGCTGGTAGACCGGCTGCTGCGGCACGGCCTGCTGCTGGTCCTGCTGGTAGTACGGCGCCGGCTGCTCGGTGTAGACACCGTCCTGGGCCAGCTCCTCGACCGCCTCGTAGGAGGTGGCCGGAACCTCCTCGGCCTCGATCGGGCCGACCTCGCCGACCTGGGGGAGGAACTCCTCCTCGTCGTCGGCGGTGCCGTCGGTGGCGGCGTTGAGCAGCGGCACCTTCTCCAGCGGCCCGGGCAGCCGGCCGTCCGCCTTGCGCAGGGACCAGCCCACCGTCCGCCCGCGCTTCACCGAGAGGGTGACGAAGGTCTGGCCGACGGCGAAGGCGGCCGCGCCGGCGCCTATCACCAGCACCGAGGCCAGCCGCATGCCGGCCACCACGCAGAGGAAGCCGATCAGCGCGACGGCCCGCCACAGCAGCGCGGCGCGGCTCTGCAGCAGCAGCTCGGCGAGCAGCCAGAGCGCCACCACGGCCAGGGCGGCGTACAGCAGCAGGTACCCGATGCCCATCCCGCCACCTTCCAGTCACCTACCGCGCGGTTTGCGGGCGACTGTACAGGCTCCGGGCGCGGGGCACCGCATCCCCGACGGCCCCGGTCCTCAGCGCTGGTGCAGACCCAGGTTCTGGTAGATCTCCAGGGTCGAGGTGGAGTGGTTGAGCGTGATGAAGTGCAGGCCCGGCGCGCCCTCGGCGAGCAGTCGCTCCGACATCGCGGTGGCGTGCTCGATGCCCACCGCCCGGACCGCCTCGGGGTCGTCGGCGACGGCCTCGAAGCGGCTCTTCAGCTCGGGCGGGAAGTCCGAGCCGGAGAGCTGCGGGAAGCGCTCCAGCTGCTTGATGTTGGTGACCGGCATGATCTCCGGGATGATCGGCGTGGCACAGCCCGCCGCCTCGACCCGGTCGCGCAGCCGCAGGTAGTCCTCGACCTCGAAGAACATCTGCGTGATCGCGTAGTCGGCGCCGGCCCGGCACTTGGCGACGAAGTGCCGGATGTCCTCGTCCCAGTCCTCCGACCGCGGGTGCATCTGCGGGAAGGCGGCGACGCCCACGCAGAAGTCGCCGATGCTGCGGATCAGCTCGACCAGCTCGTACGCGTAGGTGACCCCCTCGGGGTGGCGCACCCACGCGCCCATCGGGTCGCCGGGCGGGTCGCCGCGGACCGCGAGCACGTTGCGCACGCCCTGGTCGGCGTACTGGCCGATGATGTTGCGCAGTTCGGCGACCGAGTGGTCGACGGCGGTGAGGTGGGCGACCGGGGTCAGCGTGGTCTCGGTGGCGATCCGGCCCACCAGGTTGACCGTCCGGCCGCGCGAGGAGCCGCCGGCGCCGTAGGTCATGCAGACGAAGTTCGGGTCCAGTGCCTCGACCCGGCGGATCGCGTCCCAGAGCCTGCGCTCGGCCGCCTCGCTGCGCGGGGGCATGAACTCGAACGAGAACGAACGATCGCCGGCCGCCAGCAGCTCACGCACCGTCTGTGCGTGGTCGGTCCTGGTGGAGGGAATGCCGAGAGCCATGGTGGCAGACTAGCGGCCGGGCGACCGGCGGGACCAAACGATGTCCACCGAATGAGACACCCGACGAGACGGTCGGAACGGCCAGATTCCGGGCCTTTTCCGATCCCCGATAGGCTGATTGTCAGCCAATCGATCCGGAGTCCCACCGTGCCCTCGTCCACCAGCCTGCCGACCAACCCCATCGACGCGGAGGCCGTGCGCGACCGCGTCAACGCCGCCCTCGCCGCGTTCATGGACGGCCAGGAGGCCCTGCTCGCCGGCATCTCCCCGCAGCTCGGCCCGGTCGCCGAGGCACTCCGCGACTTCCTGCTCGACGGCGGCAAGCGCCTGCGCCCCGCCTTCTGCTACTGGGGCTGGCGCGGGGCCGGCGGCGCGGCCGACGACCCCGGCATCGAGCGGGCCGCCGCCGCCCTGGAGCTCCTCCAGGCCAGCGCGCTGGTGCACGACGACCTGATGGACCGCAGCGACACCCGGCGCGGCCTGCCCTCGGTGCACCGCCGGTTCGAGGCCCTGCACCGGGACAGCGGCTGGCGCGGCGACCGCGAGCAGTACGGCGCCTCCGCCGCGGTGCTGCTCGGCGACCTGCTGCTGATCTGGTGCGACGAACTCTTCCAGGGCTCCGGGCTGGACCCGGCCGCCGTCCGGGCCGCCAAGCCCGCCTTCGACCTGATGCGCACCGAGGTCATGCTCGGCCAGTACCTGGACGTCCTGGAGCCGGTCGCCGGCGACTCCGCCGACCCGGCCGCCCTCGACCGGGCGCAGACCGTCCTGCACTACAAGTCCGCGAAGTACACCATCGAGCGGCCGCTGCAGGTCGGCGCCCTGCTCGCCGGGGCCGGACCGGAACTGGTGGACGCGTACGCGGCCTTCGGCCTGCCGCTCGGCGAGGCCTTCCAGCTCCGCGACGACCTGCTCGGCGTGTTCGGCGACCCCGCGGTCACCGGCAAGCCGGCCGGCGACGACCTCCGCGAGGGCAAGCGGACCCTGCTGATCGCCCACGCGATGCGGGGCCTGCCGGCGGCCGACGTCCGGCACCTCGACGAGCGGCTCGGCGCGCCGGACCTCGCCCCGCGGGAAGTGGCGCAGCTGCGGGAGCTGGTGGAGCGGAGCGGGGCCGCCGAGCTGGTGGAGCAGCGGATCGACGCGCTGATGCACGACGCGCTCACCGCCCTCGACAAGGCCCCCCTCGCCGCCGGCCCGGCCCGCCCCGTCCTCCTCGCCCTCGCCGAAGCAGCCACCGTCCGCAAGTACTGACCGCCCCGGGGAGCACACCCAACCGGGCAAGCACAACAGGGGCGCGGGGAACTGCGCGAAACGGAAGGCGGCCCAGGGTTCGATCGGGGCACCGCCGGCCAGTTGCCGCCCGTGCCGTCCCCCCGCGCGCAGTTCTCCCCCAGCCTGGCGGCCGGGAGGTGCCCCCACACGCCCCTGACGGGGCACCCCAGCACGCGACCTAGGCCGTGTTTTAGAGGGCGTCGAAGGTGCGTCTGGTTGGCCGTCCTGGAAAGCTTCGGGCGGCCAGCCAGAGGATGAGGTCGCGGGCGATCGTGCCGATGCTGGTCTCGGTGACGACGTCATGTTCGCGACGACTCGCGTCGCGGCGGACGATCTCGTATCCGCCCTCGTCGAGGACGGCGACCGAGGCGTACCAGACCGGGTCGTCCTCGTCGGGCTGGATGACGACGAACGTGTTGTCGGTGTCGTTGAGGTCGTCGACCAGCATGAAGATGGCGTCCTCGGACGGGTCGTCGATGTGGTCGCCGTTCTCGCTGTCGGCGCAGTAGTAGGTAGCGGCCATCGGTCTCTCCCCTTGTGCGACGGCCCGCTCCGGGCTCGCGGCCAGCATGGCACGGGCGCCCGACACGTCGGGTCTCACAGCCACTGGTTGATCGCGGCGACGAGGACGGCCGCCTGGAAGCGGACGGCAAGTTTGTCGAACCGGGTGGCCACCGCCCGGTGCTGCTTCAGCCGGTTGATGCCGCACTCGACAGCATGGCGGGCCTTGTAGTCCTCGCGGTCGAAACGGGGCGGACGTCCACCGCTCGCGCCCCGCCGCTTGCGGTTGCGGACCTGGTCGGCCGGCTCCGGGATGGTGCACCGGATGCCGCGTCGACGCAGGTAGGCCCGGTTCGCCTTGGACGAGTACGCCTTGTCGCCCCGCACCCGAAGCGGGCGGGTGCGGGGTCGGCCCGGGCTGGTTCTGGGCACCCGGATCGCTTCGAGCACCGCCTCGAACTGCGGCGAGTCGCCGCGCTGGCCGCCTGTGACGAGCAAGGACAGCGGTCTTTGGAGTTGCTCGCACGCCAGATGGATCTTGGTCGTGAAGCCGCCCCGCGACCGGCCCAGTCCGTGGTCCGCGGGCTCCTCGCCCACGCCGCCCGGCGGTTCCTTCTGAGCGGCCCCGTCCCGCCGGGCACCCGCGGCGTGCTGGTGGGCCCGGCAGATCGTGGAGTCGACGTTCACCTCCCAGACGATCACCCCTGCCGCATCGGCCCTCGCCTGCAGAGCGGCCAGGATCTGTTGCCAGACACCTTGTCGTTGCCAGCGACGGAACAACCCGTAGATCGTCTGCCAGGGACCGTACTCCGGCGGAACGTCCCGCCACGGAGCACCAGTCCGCACCCGCCACCGAACCCCGTCGACCAGCCTGCGGCGCGACCTCGCCGGACGTCCCACGCCGGCAACCGGCAACAACGGCTCCAGCACAGCCCACTGGTCATCCGACAGATCCCCACGCCCCATCCGAGGAGCCTGGCATCAAGCCGGATGACCTTCCAAAACACGTCCTAGAGCGGTACCGCCCGGATGCGGCGGGCGAGTTCGGCTGCCGCTGCGCCGGGGTCGTCGGCGGCGGTGATGGCACGGACCACCACCACCCGGCGGGCGCCGGCGTCCAGCACCTGGTCCAGGTTCCCCAGGTCGATCCCGCCGATGGCGAACCACGGACGGTCCGTCACCGCCGCGGCGGCGTACGAGACCAGGCCGAGCCCGGGCGCGTGACGGCCGGGCTTGGTGGGGGTGGGCCAGACCGGCCCGGTGCAGAAGTAGTCGACGCCGGGCTCGGCGATCGCCGCGTCCACCTCGGACTCGGCGTGGCAGGACCGTCCGATCACCACGCCGTCCCCGAGGATCGCCCGGGCGGCCGGCACCGGCAGGTCGTCCTGCCCGAGGTGCAGCACCTGCGGCCGGGCGGCGTGGGCCACGTCCGCCCGGTCGTTGACCGAGAAGAGCCTGCCGTGCCGGCGGGCGGCGTCGGCGAAGACCTCCAGGTACTCCAGCTCCTGCCTGGCCTCCAGCCCCTTGTCGCGGAGCTGGACGACGTCCACGCCGTTCGCGAGCACGGCGTCCAGGAACTCGGGCAGGTCGCCCTGCTCGCGGCGCGCGTCGGTGCACAGGTACAGCCGGGCGTCGGCGAGCAGGGCGCGGGGGTCGGCCGTCACAGGGCCAGGGCCTGGGCGCGGCGCTTCACCTCGGTGCCGCGGTTCTCCCGCAGCGCCTGGATCGGGCTGCCGGGCAGCGACGGGTCCTCGGTGAACATCCACTCCAGGATCTCCTCGTCGGAGAACCCGCAGTCCCGCAGGACCGTCAGGGTGCCGACGAGGTGCTTCACCGGGCCGTCGGCGTCGATGAAGTCGGCGGGCACCTGGAGCGACCGGTTCTCGCCACGGCGGACGGCCAGCAGGGTGCCGGCCTTCACCATGCTGCGGACCTCGGTGACCAGCACACCCCACTGCTCGGAGATGTCCGGCAGGTACATCCAGGCGGGGACAAGGGCGTCAATCTTGGGATCGATCTCACTCACGGCACCAGGCTCTCACAGAGCGGGCGCCGGGCCGTGCCGGACCACGACCCGGACCGTCCGGAACGCCCGGACCACCCCGGCCCCGGCGGGCCTCAGCGGGCCGCGGACTTCAGCGGCACCGCCGGGTCGGCGGCGAGTTCGCGGTCCAGCGGGGTGCCGCGCTCGATCAGGCGGCGGGCCTGGTTGAGGTCCCGCGGCCGGTCCACGGTGAGCGCCGCGACCGGCGCGCCGCCGCTCAGCCACAGCACCGCCCAGGAGGCGTCCTGCGGGCTGCCGCGCCACAGCACCTCCTCGGCGTCGGCGTGCCGCCCGGCGTACTGCACCATCCGTCCGAACTGCTCGGACCAGAAGTACGGCACCGGGTCGTACGGGGTCGGGGCCCCGAGCAGCGAGGCCGCCACGGCCCCGCCGGACTGCAGCGCGTGGTCCCAGTGCTGGACGGTCAGCCGCACGCCCGCGCGGGCCGAGGGGTAGGACACGCAGTCGCCGGCCGCCCAGACCCCGGGCAGCGAGGTACGCAGCCGCTCGTCCACCAGGATCGCGCCGCGCGCGTCCAGCTCGACGCCGCCGGCCAGCCAGCCGGTCGCCGGGCGGGCGCCGATGCCGACCACCACCTCGTCCGCGGCCAGCCGGGTGCCGTCGGCGAGCAGCACGGCCCCCGGCTCCACCCCGGCCACGCCGGCCCCCAGCCGCAGCTCGACCCCGGCCGCCGCGTACCAGTCGGCCATCAGCGCGCCCAGCTCCGGCGGCAGCGCCCCGGCCAGCGGAGCGGGCCCGGCCTCCACCACGGTGACCCGGCAGCCGAGTTCGCGGGCCACGGTCGCCGTCTCGGCGCCGATCCAGCCCGCGCCGACCAGCACCACGGACCGTCCGGCGGTGAGCAGCGCGCGGAGCGCCATCGCGTCGTCCAGCGTCCGCAGCACGTGCGCCCCGGCCGCGCCCGGCAGGGCCAGCGGCTCGGCGCCGGTGGCGATCACCAGCCCGTCGTACGGCAGCTCGCCGGCGTCGGTGTGCAGCACCCCGCGCTCCAGGCCGGTGGCCCGCCGGCCGGGCAGCAGCTCGATGCCCAGGTGCTCCCAGTCCACGTCGAAGGCGGTGGAGTCGGCCTTGCCGAGCAGCACGTCCTTGGAGAGCGGAGGCCGGTCGTACGGGCGGTGCGGTTCCTCGCCGACCAGGGCGATCCTGCCCTCCCAGCCGCCCTGCCGCAGGCCCAGCGCGGCCTGCGCACCGGCCATCCCGGCCCCGACGACGACGACCCTGTCCGTTCTGTTCAGCTCGACCACGCCCGCCACCCTATCGAGCCCGGTGTCCACCCTGTGTACGCGCCTTCAGCCCGCTCGGGCCCCGGCGTTATGGTGGGGGCACACCTCCACGGGAGCCCGGCGCACCGGGCTGAGAGGCGGGCTGGAGCGGCCTGCGACCGTCCGAACCTGATCCGGGTCATGCCGGCGAAGGGAGAAGAAGCGACGTTGACACGCATCGACAGCGGCGTCCGCACCGATGTGCTGGTGATCGGCGGCGGCGTCATCGGCCTGGCCGTGGCCTGGCGGACGGCCCAGCGCGGCCCGTCGGTGGTCGTGGTCGACCCGCGGCACGGCGGCGGCGCCGTCCAGGTCGCCGCGGGCATGCTCGCCCCGGTCACCGAGCTCCAGTACGGCGAGGAGCCGCTGCTGCGCCTCGGCATGGCCTCCAACGCGCGGTACGCGGAGTTCGCCGCCGAGCTGACCGAGCTGACCGGCCTGGACACCGGCTACCGGCAGACCGGCACGCTGGCCGTCGCGCTGGACTCCGACGACCGCGAGGAGCTGCGCGAGCTGCACGCCTTCCACCGGCGGCTCGGCCTCGACTCGCACTGGCTGACCGGCCGCGAGTGCCGGAAGCTGGAGCCCATGCTCGCCCCGGGCGTCCGCGGCGGCCTCCACGTCACCGACGACCACCAGGTCGACGGCCGGCGCCTGTCCGAGGCCCTGGTGCTCGCCTGCGAGAAGTCGGGCGTCGGGCTGCACCGCGCCGAGGCCGTCGAGCTGCTGGTCGAGGACGGCCGGGCGGTCGGCGCCCGCCTCTCCACCGGCGAGGAGCTGTTCGCCGACACCGTCGTGCTCGCCGCCGGCTCCCGCAGCCACCTGCTGCCCGGCCTCCCCGCGGGGGTGCTGCCGGCGATCCGCCCGGTCAAGGGCCAGGTGCTGCGGCTGCGCATCCCGCCGGTGTACGCGCCGTTCCTCTCCCGCAACGTCCGGGCCGTGGTCCGCGGACAGCACGTCTACCTGGTGCCGCGGGCCGACGGCGAACTGGTCGTCGGCGCCACCACCGAGGAGCAGGGCTACGACACCGAGGTCACCGCGGGCGGCGTGTACGAGCTGCTCCGCGACGCCCACGAACTGGTGCCCGGCATCACCGAGTTGCCGCTGGTGGAGACCAACGCGGGCCTGCGGCCCGGCTCCCCGGACAACGCCCCGCTGCTCGGCCCCACCGCCCTGCCCCACCTGGTCGCCGCCACCGGGCACTACCGCAACGGGGTGCTGCTCACCCCGGTGACCGGCGACCTGCTGGCCGAGTACCTGACCACCGGGACCGTTCCCGGACTCGCCGCCCCCTTCTCCCCCGACCGCTTCGCACCCAGGGCCTCCGCATGAACCAGATCTCACTGACCGTCAACGGCGAGCCGCGCGCGCTGCCGGCCGCGACCACCCTCGCCGAGGTGGTCGCCCAGCTCAGCCGCGCCGCCGCCGGGGTGGCCGCCGCGCTCAACGAGGCCGTGGTGCCGCGGGGTTCGTGGTCCGAGACCGAACTCCACGACGGCGACCGGGTCGAGATCCTCACCGCCGTCCAGGGAGGCTGACCATGGCCGACGACCTCCTCACCATCGCGGGCACCACCTTCACCTCCCGGCTCATCATGGGCACCGGCGGCGCACCCAGCCTGGACGTCCTGGAGCAGGCCCTGCGGGTCTCCGGCACCGAGCTGACCACCGTGGCCATGCGCCGGGTGAACGCCTCCACCCAGGGCTCGGTGCTGGACGTGCTCACCCGCAACGGCATCCGGGTGCTGCCCAACACCGCCGGCTGCTTCACCGCCGGCGAGGCCGTGCTGACCGCCCGGCTGGCCCGCGAGGCGCTCGGTACCGACTGGGTCAAGCTGGAGGTCATCGCCGACGAGCGGACCCTGCTGCCCGACCCGATCGAACTCCTCGACGCCGCCGAGACCCTGGTGGACGACGGGTTCACCGTGCTGCCGTACACCAATGACGACCCGGTGCTGGCACGGAAGCTGGAGGACGTCGGCTGCGCCGCGATCATGCCGCTGGGCTCGCCGATCGGCTCCGGGCTCGGCATCCGCAACCCGCACAACTTCCAGCTGATCGTGGAGAGTGCGGGCGTCCCGGTGGTCCTGGACGCCGGGGCGGGCACCGCCTCGGACGTGGCGCTGGCGATGGAGCTCGGGTGCTCGGCGGTGATGCTGGCCTCGGCGGTGACGCGGGCTCAGGACCCGGTGCTGATGGCCGACGCGATGCGGCGCGCCACCGAGGCCGGCCGCCTCGCGTACCGGGCGGGCCGCATCCCCAAGCGGTTCCACGCCGAGGCCTCGTCCACGATGGCCGGCCGCGCCACCCTCGCCGCCCTCGACACCCGCGAACACCCGGCGTTCTAGCGGCGCCCGCCCCGCGCGCCCGGGGTTCCCGCCTGCCGATTCACCCCTGCCCCCTGGGGGTTCCCGAGGTGATCAGCCCATACACTCGTCTGGTGGACATGACGCTGGACGACCCCCTGATCGGTGCCCTGCTCGACGGCCGGTACCGGGTGGACCAGCGCATCGCCGTCGGCGGCATGGCCACCGTCTACCGCGGCACCGACACCCGCCTCGACCGCGTGCTCGCCCTCAAGGTGATGCACCCGTCCCTGGCGGGCGACGCCGAGTTCACCGCCCGTTTCATCCGCGAGGCCAAGGCGGTCGCCCGCCTCACCCATCCCAACGTGGTCAACGTCTTCGACCAGGGCGCCGACCCGCGCGGGGTGTTCCTGGCGATGGAGTACGTCCCCGGCCGGACGCTGCGCGACCTGCTCAGGGACCGCGGCGCCCTGTCGGTCCGCGCCGCCCTGGACATCGTCGAGCCGGTGCTGGCCGCCCTCGGCGCCGCCCACCGCGCGGACCTGGTGCACCGGGACGTGAAGCCGGAGAACGTGCTGATCACCGACGGCGGCCTGGTGAAGGTCGCCGACTTCGGCCTGGTCCGGCTGCTGTCCGGCGCGGACACCGGGGTGACCACGAGCACCGCCTCCGGCTCCCTGCTCGGCACGGTCTCGTACCTGGCGCCCGAGCAGATCAGCCGGCAGGGCCCGACCGACCAGCGGGTGGACGTCTACGCGGCGGGCATCCTGCTGTACGAGATGCTGACCGGCGTCAAGCCGCACACCGGCGACAACCCGGCCCAGGTGCTGTACCTGCACCTGAACGAGGACGTCCCGCCGCCGTCGCTGGTCGCCCCGGCGGTCGGCCCGGAGCTGGACGCGATCGTGGCCGCGGCGACCGCCCGCGACCCGCAGGCCCGGCCGTGGGACGCGGTGGAGCTGCTGGCGGCCCTGCAGCGGGCCCGCCGCGCCCTGACCCCGGATCAGCTGGACGCCGAGCCGCCCGCCTCCACCCGGCCGACCCCGCGGTACTCGCCCGGCGAGGTGACCAGCGTGATCGGCCCGCCGGTGGAGCCGACCAGCGTGCTGGAAGTCCCGCCGGACCTGCTGCCCCCGGTCCGGCCGCCGGTGGACGAGCCGTCGGTCGCCCGGCGCCGGGCCCGGCAGCCGCGGCGGCAGCTCCCCCGCAAGCCGCTGATCTGGACCGCGGTGGCGGCGGTGCTGCTCACCGTGGTCGGCGCGGTCACCTACACGCTGTCCAGCGCGGTGTACGCGACGGTGCCCGCCGTGCTGGGGCAGAGCCGGGCCCAGGCCACGGCCACCCTGGACCGCTCCGGGCTGAACGCGGTCTTCACCGAGCAGTTCAGCGAGACGGTGGAGACCGGTCAGGTGATCTCCACCGATCCGGCCGTCGGGCAGGAGGTCCGCAAGAGCGACGCGGTGAAGGTGGTGCTGTCCAGGGGCCCGGAGCGGATCGCCGTGCCGGAGCTGGCCGGCAAGCCGCTGGAGGCCGCCCGCAAGGCGCTCGCCGACGCCCGGCTGACGCCCGGCGCGGTCAGCGAGGTGTTCAACGACAGCGTGGCGCGGGGCTCGGTGGTGTCCAGCTCGCCCGCCGTCGGCGGCCAGGTGGCGGTGAACTCCCCGGTGGCCCTGGTGGTCAGCAAGGGCATGGTGCCGGTGCCGAACGTGGTCGGCCTGGGCAAGGACGAGGCGACCAAGGCGCTCACCGACGCCGGTTTCAAGGTGCAGACCAGCGGTATCAACCTGTTCGGCACCGGCAAGGTCGCCACCCAGACCCCGGCGGCCGGCCAGCCCAGCCCCCAGGGCACCACGGTGACCATCGGCTTCAACCTGTTCTGACCCGCCGTGGTCCGACCCGCCCTGGTCCGACCCGCCCTGTTCTGGCCCGACCGCCGGGTGGTCCGGTCGGCTTCCGACCCGCCCGCCCGCCCGGCGGCGGGGCGACCGGCCGGTCGGCCTCAGCGCAGCGGCCCGTCCCCGGGCTCCTCCTGGTACGAGTACCGCTGCTCCGACCACGGGTCGGCGAGGTTGTGGTAGCCGCGCTCCTCCCAGAAGCCGCGCCGGTCGGCCCGCATGTACTCGACCGCGCGCACCCACTTGGGGCCCTTCCAGGCGTACAGCCGGGGCACCACCAGGCGGACCGGGAAGCCGTGCTCCAGGGTGAGCGGCTCGCCGTTGTGGTGGGTGGCGAAGACGGTGCCGGGGTCGGCGAAGTCGGCCAGCCGGAGGTTGGCGCTGTAGCCGTACTCCGCCCAGACCATCACATGGGTGACGTCGGGGGCGGGCGGCACCAGGTCGAGGACGGTCTTGGCGGCGATGCCGCCCCACTCGTTGCCGAGCATGGAGAACTTGGTGACACAGTGGAAGTCGCCGCGGACGGTGACGTGGGGCAGGGCGTGGAAGGCCGGGAAGTCCCAGCTGTGCTTCTCGGCCGAGGCGGTGGCGCCGAACACCTGGAAGTCCCAGCTCTGCGGCTTGAAGCGGGGCACCGGACCGTAGTGCAGCACCGGCCAGCCGCGCTGGAGCCGCTGACCCGGGGGGAGCCTCGGGTCAGACGGCTGAGGCTGTTCCGGTTCGTGCTGACCCATGGCTCCATGGTGACAGACGGCGGGCGTCCTGCCGCGCGCGCCCCTGACGCACCCCGTGCGGGGAGAACCGTGAGGAGAACACATCCCGCGAGATACGACAATCGGACAATCCAACCCAAGTCCGGGTAAGTGTGAACTTACTGGAACTCTCACCCGTATCGGTGCCACGATTCCCTCGAGTGACGCATGGGTCACACAAGGAGCAGGGAGGCACATCCGCATGAAGGGCGACCCCGAGGTCATCGAGTTCCTCAACGAGCAGCTCACCGCCGAGCTCACCGCCATCAACCAGTACTTCCTGCACGCGAAGATGCAGGAGAACAACGGCTGGACGAAGCTCGCGAAGTACACCCGGCACGAGTCCTTCGACGAGATGAAGCACGCCGAGACGCTGACCGACCGGATCCTCTTCCTGGACGGCCTCCCCAACTACCAGCGGCTGTTCCACGTCCGGATCGGGCAGACGGTCAAGGAGATGTTCGAGGCGGACCGGCAGATCGAGGTCGAGGCGATCGACCGTCTGCGCCGGGGCATCGTGGTCATGCGCGCCAAGAACGACGTGACCTCGGCCAACATCTTCGAGGACATCCTCGCGGACGAGGAGCACCACATCGACTACCTGGACACCCAGCTGGAGCTGCTGGACAAGCTCGGCGAGGCGCTCTACCTGGCCCAGCTGATCGAGCAGCCGGAGTCCTGAGGCCCCGCTCGGCCGGTCAGGCCGCTTCCAGGGCGGTGCCGGCCACGGCGTCAGCGCCCGGCTCGGCGAGCCCGAGCCTGGCCGCCAGCCTGGATGTCGGGCACGGGCGGGCACCGTGCTCCCCCAGCAGCGCCTGGATCCGCCGCACGCAGGAGCCGCAGTCGGTCCCGGCCTTGCAGCCCTTGGCTATCTGGCGCGGAGTGACGGCGCCGCCGTCGATCTCCTGCTTCACCTGGGCCTCGGTGACCGCATGACACATGCACACGTACATCGGCGGTTCTCCCGGGGTGGTGCTGGTGCGGGTGGTGCTCGTGCTCTTGATCGGCAAGGCTTGCCTTACCTCACTAAGCCTTACCTTACCCGGCCTACCGGGCATGAAAAAGCCCCTCCGCCCCGGATGACCCGGAAAGCGGAGGGGTCTTTGTCACATTGCGATCATCGCGGCCGCCGGACTCGGCTCAGTGGCTGCGGTACATCTCGGCCACGAGGAACGCCAGGTCTAGCGACTGGCTGCGGTTGAGCCGCGGGTCGCAGGCCGTCTCGTAGCGCTGGTGCAGGTCGTCGACCATCACCTCGTCGCCGCCGCCGACGCACTCGGTGACGTCGTCACCGGTGAGCTCGACGTGGATGCCGCCCGGGTGGGTGCCGAGCGCGTTGTGCACCTCGAAGAAGCCCTTGACCTCGTCGAGCACGTCGTCGAAGCTCCGGGTCTTGTGCCCGCTGGAGGCCTCGAAGGTGTTGCCGTGCATCGGGTCGCAGATCCACACGACCTGGGCACCGGAGGCGGTGACCTTCTCCACCAGCCCGGGCAGGTGGTCGCGGATCTTGCCCGCGCCCATCCGGGTGATGAAGGTGAGCCGGCCGGGCTCGCGGTCCGGGTCCAGCCTGTCGATCAGGGTGAGCGCCTCGTCGACCGTGGTGGTCGGGCCGAGCTTCACACCGATCGGGTTGCGGATCCTGGACGCGAACTCGATGTGCGCGTGGTCCAGCTGCCGGGTCCGCTCGCCGATCCAGACCATGTGGCCGGAGACGTCGTACAGGTCGCCGGTCCGCGAGTCGGTGCGGGTCAGCGCCGTCTCGTAGTCCAGGATCAGCGCCTCGTGCGAGGAGTAGAACTCGACCGTCTTGAACTCCTCCGGGGCCACCCCGCAGGCGTTCATGAAGGCCAGTGCCTGGTCGATCTCCCGGGCCAGCTGCTCGTACCGCTGGCCGGCCGGCGAGTTGCGCACGAAGTCCTGGTTCCAGGCGTGCACCTGGCGCAGGTCGGCGTAGCCACCGGTGGTGAAGGCACGCACCAGGTTGAGCGTCGCGGCGGAGGCGTTGTACATCCGCTTGAGGCGCTCCGGGTCCGGGATCCGGGACTCGGGGGTGAACTCGAAGCCGTTCACCGAGTCGCCGCGGTAGACCGGCAGGGTCACGCCGTCCCGGGTCTCGGTGTTCTTCGAGCGCGGCTTGGAATACTGGCCGGCGATGCGGCCGACCTTCACGACCGGCACCGAGGCGGCGTACGTCAGCACGGCGGCCATCTGCAGCAGGGTCTTGAGCTTGTTCCGGATGTGCTCGGCGGACACGCCGTCGAACGCCTCGGCACAGTCGCCGCCCTGCAGCAGGAAGGCCTCACCACGTGCGACGGCACCGAGCCGGGCGCGCAGCTGGTCGCACTCGCCGGCGAAGACGAGGGGCGGATACGAGGCGAGGTCCGCAAGCGTCTTGCGCAGAGCCTCTTGGTCCGGCCATTCAGGCTGCTGCGCCGCGGGCAGGGACTGCCAGGAGTGGTTTGTCACGGTCACAACGCCAAGGCTACGGGGTGTGACAAGCGAATTGGCGCACCCGCCCGATGGGTGAGACGCCCCGTGGACATTTCGGTGATCGGCCGCAGCCGCCCGGGTCATCCGTTATGGTCGTTCCCGTGAACGCGCCGCACACCTTCTCCTGGTGGTGGGCCTGCCCGATGGGCGGCCCACGGATCGCGCGTCCCTGACGACGACACGACGGCCGCCCCTCGGGGGGCGGCCGTCGGCGTGTCGAGAGTCACCACGGCCCCTCCCGGAAGCGGATCAGCCCCGCAGACCTCCCGGAAGGAAGCCGTACCCGTGACCAGTCCCGCCGCCCTCCTCGCCCGGCTCAGCGCCCCCGGCGCCCCCGCCTTCGCCCTGCTGCACCGGCGCGCCCCGCGGCTCGCCCCGGACACCGTCGAGGTGCTGGTCGGCACCGTCGGCGCGTACGACACCCTGGCCGACCTGCCGGTCCGCGCCGGGGTCCCGGCCGGCGGACCCCGCCACGACCTGCTCGCCCTGGTTCCGTACGCGCAGATCCGCGAGCGCGGCTTCGAGGCCCACCAGGACGGCACCCCGCTGCAGGCGCTGGCGGTGGAGGAGAGTCACGCGCTGCCGCTGGCCGAGGTGCTGGCCGCGCTGCCGACGGCGCCGGTCCGACTGCGCGGGGGCGCCTTCGACATCGACGACGAGGAGTACGCCGGGATCGTCCGCCGGGTGATCGAGGAGGAGATCGGCCGCGGCGAGGGCGCCAACTTCGTGATCCGCCGCGACTTCCGGGCCACCCTGGAGAACTTCGACACGGCCACCGCGCTCGCCCTGTTCCGGCGGCTGCTGGAGCAGGAGCGCGGCGCGTACTGGACCTTCCTGGTGCACACCGGCGAGCGGATCCTGGTCGGCGCCTCCCCGGAGGTCCACGTCCGGCAGTCCGGCGGCACGGTGGTGATGAACCCGATCTCCGGCACCTACCGCCATCCGGCCGGCGGGCCCACCGTCGAGTCGCTGCTGGAGTTCCTGCACGACCCCAAGGAGCTGGAGGAGCTCACCATGGTGGTCGACGAGGAACTCAAGATGATGTGCACCGTGGGCGACCTCGGCGGGCAGGTGCTCGGCCCGCGGCTCAAGGAGATGTCCCACCTCGCGCACACCGAGTACGAGCTGCGCGGGCGCACCTCCCTGGACGTCCGCGAGGTGCTGCGGGAGACCATGTTCGCGGCCACCGTCACCGGCAGCCCGGTGCAGAACGCCACCCGCGTGATCAAGCGGTACGAGGGCAGCGGGCGCGGCTACTACTCGGGCGCGCTGGCGCTGATCGGGCGCGGCGCCAGCGGCGGGCAGCAGCTGGACTCGCCGATCTGCATCCGGGCCGCGGACATCGACCCGGCCACCGGCGATCTGGTGGTCCGGGTCGGGGCCACCCTGGTGCGGCACTCCGACCCGTACTCGGAGGTCGCCGAGACCCACGCCAAGGCCGCCGGGGTGCTCGCCGCGATCGGCGCCCGCCCGGCGGCGAGCGCCCGGCCCTCCCACGAGGGCGGGCCCCGGCTGGCGGACGACCACCGGGTGCAGGCCGCGCTGGACGGCCGCCGGGCCAACCTGGCGCCGTTCTGGCTGCGGATGCAGCAGCCGAGCACGGCGGTGGAGGGGCTGGACACCCTGGTGGTGGACGGCGAGGACACCTTCACCTCGATGCTGGCGCACCTGCTCACCTCGCTCGGGCACCGGGTGCGGGTGCTGCGGTACGACACGCCCGGGCTGCGGGAGCTGGCGGCGGCGCACCGCGGGCCGCTGGTGCTCGGCCCCGGGCCGGGCGACCCGGCCGACCCGGCGGACGCCAAGATGGCCGTGCTGCGGCCGATCGTCGCCGACGCCCTGGCCGCCGCCCGCTCCGGCGCCCGGACGGCGCCGCTGCTCGCGGTCTGCCTCTCCCACCAGCTGCTGAGCGCGCAGCTCGGCCTGCCGCTGGCCCGCAAGGCCGTCCCGTACCAGGGGGCGCAGGAGACCGTGGACCTGTTCGGCACCCGGCGGACGGTCGGGTTCTACAACACCTTCACCGCCCGCTGCACCGACGCCGACACCGCCCGGCTGGCCGCCGAGGGCGTCGAGGTGGCCCGCGACCCGCGGACCGGCGACGTACACGCCCTGCGCGGCCCCGGCTTCGCCTCCCTGCAGTTCCACCCCGAGTCCGTCCTCACCCGCGAGGGCGTGGACATCGTCGCCGCCCTCCTCCACCCGGAGGCGGCCCCCGTCTCCTGAACCCCGCCCCCGCGCGCTCGCCCGGACCAGGGCCCTGCCACGATCGCTCGTGTCGGGGCCCTGTGCGTGGTGTCCGTGCGGCCCGGTCAGGCCTTGGCGGGGATGGAGTACGGCCGGTTCCGGGCCGCGACCGGGGGTGACTGGTAGGTGAGCGAGACGCAGGCCTTGCCGTCGAACAGGGCCGGGGCGAGCCTGGTGCCCGCGAGTCGCTCGGTGGGCTTCCGGGCGTCGACCAGGAAGTCGATTCAGGTGCTCCAGAACAGCGCCCGGCCGCCCAGGAACGGGATCTGCGGCGCCAGCCCGTACCCGCCCTTGGGCACCTCCCAGGGAGTGGCCACCGCGGTGGTCATCAGCGGCTGGTGGACCGGGTCGAGGTTCTGGACGTGCTCCGGCAGCAGGAACGGGCCCTTCTCCAACAGCAGGCCCCTGAAGCCCCGTTGGAGCAGCCGGTGGACCACCGCACAGCCGACCGCGCCGCCGCCGACCACCACCGCGTCACAGGTGTCCCGGCGGCAGTCCGCGAGCGTCCTGAGGTACCGCTGCGCCACCGGCCCGCCCCGGGCGCGGCGGGCGTGGGAACGGGCCCGGCTGGCAGCTGTCCGGCCAGGTCCAGCTGGGTCAGCCCGGTGGATACGGTTGAAGTTCCAGCCCAGCGAGCGAGTCAACGGATAGTCAGCCTACAAACCTTCACTCGGACGCCAGAAACGGCATATGAGCATCAGAGATCGTCGTCCAGGCCCTGCTCGATGGCGTAGCGGACGAGTTCCACCCGGTTGTGGAGCTGGAGCTTGCCGAGGGTGTTCTGGACGTGGTTCTGGACGGTGCGGTGGGAGAGGACCAGGCGGTCGGCGATCTGACGGTACGACAGGCCCTTGGCGACCAGCCGGAGGACCTCGGTCTCGCGCGGGGTGAGCTGCGGGGCGGCGGGGGCCGCCGCGGGGGCGGGCTCGGTGGCCAGCCGGCGGAACTCGCCGAGGACCAGGCCGGCCAGACCCGGGGTGAAGACCGGGTCGCCGAGGGCGGTGCGGCGGACGGCGTCGATCAGCTCCTCGCGGCCCGCCGACTTGATCAGGTACCCGGTGGCGCCGGACTTCACCGCCTCCAGCACGTCGGCGTGCTCCCCGCTGGCCGAGAGCACCAGCACCCGCGCGGTCGGGTCGTGGGTCACCACCTGGCGGCAGACCTCGACCCCGGGCAGCGCGGGCAGGTTGAGGTCGAGCACCACCACCTGCGGGGTGCAGGCGCGGGCCCGGCGGACCGCCTCGGCGCCGTCCCCGGCGGTGGCCACCACGTCGAACCCGGCCTCGGCCAGGTCCCGGGAGACCGCGTCCCGCCACATCGGGTGGTCGTCGACCACCATGACCGTCACCCGGTCCGCCATCAGCTCCCGCCCTTCGGTACCCGCAGTTCCACCTCGACGCCCTCCCCGGGCACCGAGTACAGCTCGGCCGTCCCGCCGAGGTCCCGCAGCCGTCCGCGGATCGACTGGGACACCCCCAGCCGCCCGGCCGCCTCCGCCTCGCCGAGCCGCCCGGCCGGGAAGCCCGGGCCGTCGTCCCGGACCGAGACGGTGACCGCCTCCGGCTCGTCCTCGACGAGGATCCAGGCCCGGGCCTGCTCGCCCGCGTGCCGGCGCACGTTGTCCACGGCGGCCCCGACCGCGGCGGCCAGCTCGCCCGCCACCGGCCCGGGCAGCAGCACCGGCGTCCCCGGCGCCGCCACGGTGATCCGCTCGTCCGCGTACCGGGCGACCAGCTGCCGCAGGTCCGACTCCGCCGGCTCCTCCCCGGCGTCCGTCGGCGCGGTGCGCTGACCGGGCAGCGCGCTCCACGGGCCGACTCCGCCGGCCACCGGGCCGCCGGTCATCAGCGTCCGCAGCGCCCGTTCCTGCTCCCCGGCGAGCCGCGCCAGCTCCCCGCCGTCCGCGCCCTGCCGCTGGACCAGGGCCAGCACCTGCAGCACCCCGTCGTGGATGTCCCGGGACAGTCGCTCCCGCTCCCGGGTCGCGGCCTCCACCTGGAGCGCCCGGGTGAGCACCGCCTCACTGGCCCGGGCCAGCTCGACCACGTACCCGATGGCGCAGCCGGCCACGAACAGCAGCACGATGTTGTGGACGTTGTCCGAGGTCAGCCCGCCGTGGCCGATGATGTTGGCGACGCCGATCACGGTCGCCGCACCCGCCGCGGGCCGCCAGCCGCCCTTGGCGGCGAAGCCCAGCACGGTGCCCGCGGCCCAGATGGTCGGCAGGGTGGGCGCACCGGCGGCCACCCGCGCGGGCTGGTCGACGATCCCGCTCATCACGATGCCGGTGAGGCTGAACGCCAGGTCGGTGCCGAGCACGTACCAGGTGCAGCGCAGCGGGCCGGCGAACGCCCGGGCGCTGGCCAGCGTCCAGAGGATCAGCGCGCCGAAGTAGATCCAGCCGGAGACCGGGTGGAGGAAGTCCATGAAGGACTTGAAGTAGCGGAGCACCGCGTACGCCAGGGCGAGCACCCGGAAGTACGAGATGGCCCGCCACAGCGGCATCTCCACCGACATCCCGCCGGCCGTGAGCGTGCCGGAGGTGCGCCGCACCACGGCGGCGGCGTGGTCCGCCATCTCCCCACCCTTCGGACCGGGCCGACCCCTCGGCCCGGGACCCACCGCGAACCTACTGGGCTCCGCCGTCCTTGCCGGCCGGGCCGTCCTGCTCCGCCGCGCCGTCCTTCTCGGCCTGCGCGTCCTTCTCCGCCTGCTCGGCGGCGGCCTTCTCCGCCTGGGCGGCCTTCTCGGCCTGCTCCGCCTGCTCGGCCGCGAGCTTCTCGGCCTTCTGCTGGGCCTTCAGCTCCGCCGCCTCCGCCTTCTGCTGGGCCTTGCGCTCGGCGTCGGCCCGCTTCTTGTCCTCGGAGATCTGCCGCTTGGCGGCGGTCGCGTAGATGTCGACGTACTCCTGGCCGGACAGCCGCATGATCTCGTACATCACCTCGTCCGTCACCGAACGCAGGATGAAGCGGTCGTTCTCCATGCCGTGGTAGCGGGAGAAGTCCAGCGGGCGGCCGATCCGGATGCCGGGCCGGATGCCGAAGTTGGGGACGACCTGGCCGGGCGGCTGCACCTTCTCGGTGTCGATCATCGCGACCGGGATCACCGGCGCGCCGGTGGCCAGCGCCACGCGCGCCAGACCGCCGACCTTGCCGCGGTAGAGCTTGCCGTCGGGCGAGCGGGTGCCCTCGGGGTACACGCCGAACAGCTCGCCCTGCTCCAGCACCGCGATCGCGCTGCGGATCGCCGCCT
The DNA here is from genome assembly GCF_040571325.1 of Kitasatospora sp. HUAS MG31. Lineage (GTDB taxonomy): Bacteria > Actinomycetota > Actinomycetes > Streptomycetales > Streptomycetaceae > Kitasatospora > Kitasatospora camelliae. The sequence continues at coordinate 2,161,967 of NZ_CP159872.1, forward strand.
CGCCCGCGCCGCGCACGCCCGAGCGGTCCACCGGGAGCTGGCCGACGCCCTTGAAGAACGCCGCGGTCAGCTTGCCCTTGAGCCCGGGGGTGTTGAAGTACTCGGCCTTGGCGATGAAGGTGACCCGGCGCTTGATCAGCGCGGGGAAGAAGAAGGAGTCCGAGAAGGACAGGTGGTTGCTCGCGATGATCGCGGGACCGCTGTCGGGGATGTTCTCCTCGCCCTCGATCCACGGCCGGAAGAAGATCCGCAGCAACGGCGCGACGATCATCTTCATCAGTCGGTAGAACAACCCGGGCCTCCTGTTGTGCGGACCGGTCGATCCTAATGCCCACCGGTTCGGCGGCGTGCACCGGCGGGGCCGCCGTCCCGCTCCGCGGACCCTGTACGGGCCCCGGGCGCCCGTGGGACGATGCGCCCGCACCCCAGTGCTTCCCGCGAAGGAGCCCGCTGATGCGCCTGCTGCCCGGTGCCGAGCCCTACCGCCACCAGGGCGGGTCGGTCGGTGTCCTCCTGATCCACGGCTTCACCGGCTCGCCCCAGTCGCTCCGCCCCTGGGCCGAGCACCTCGCGAACGCCGGCCTGACGGTCTCGCTGCCGCTGCTGCCGGGCCACGGCACCCGCTGGCAGGACCTCCAGCTCACCCGCTGGGAGGACTGGTACGCCGAGGCCGAGCGCGCCTTCCAGGAGCTCGCCGAGGAGTGCGAGCAGGTCTTCGTCCTCGCCCTGTCGATGGGCGGCGCGCTGGCGCTCCGGCTGGCCGCCCGGCACGGCGACCGGGTCGCCGGCCTGGTCCTGGTGAACCCGTCCGTCCGCTCGGACAACCCGGCCACCGTGCTGCTCCCGGTGCTGCGCCACCTCGTCCCCAGCGTCCGCGGGATCGCCGACGACATCGCCAGGCCCGGTTCCACGGAACTCGGCTACGACCGCACCCCGCTGCACGCCGCCTGGTCGCTGAGCCGGCTGTGGCGCACCGTCCAGGCCGAGCTGCCGGCCGTCACCCAGCCCGTCCTGCTGCTGCGCAGCCCGCAGGACCACGTGGTCTCCGCGGCCAACTCGGAACTGGTGCTCGCCCGGATATCCTCGACGGACGTGACCGAGCTGCTGCTGGAACAGAGCTACCACGTCGCGACGTTGGACAACGATGCCGGGCTGATCTTCGGGGCGAGCCTCGACTTCGTCCGGCGGCTGGCGCCGCTGGCGTCCGTCGAAGCCGAGAACCACACGGGCTGAAGGGCCGGCAGTGCACGAGACCGACAGGACGGGCGGCGACGAGGAGCTGCCCGGCGACGGCACCGCGAAGAGCGGGCCGACCGACCAGCAGGGGGCGGCTCCCGCGCGCCGTCCCTCCGCGGGCAGCCAGGCCGAGCAGGACGCGATCTTCGCGGAACTGGTGGCCCGGTTCGACGATCCGGTGGACCTGACCGACCCGGAGTGGCCGGAGGTGGAGAACCTCCGGGCGCAGACCGAGCGGTCCGGGCACGACGAGGGCGGCCGGACGGCTCCCGAGGACGGGCTCGCCGATCTCGCCCCGCAGCCCCGGCCGCGGCCGAACGGGCCGATCGGCGGCCAGGTGGGCGGTCCGGCCGCCGGTCCGCGCGACTACGAGCTCACCGAGGACCCGGACGAGGGCCACTTCGTCCCGCCGGAGCCGCCGCCGCTGCCCCCGGCCGACACCGCCGCCAAGTTCGCCTGGCTGGCCGTGCTCGGCGGTCCCTCGCTGCTGCTGTTCGACGCCGTGGTCTGGCACGAGGTGGCCGGCTGGCCGGCCTGGGTCGGCATGATCGCCTTCCTCGGCGGCATCGCCACCCTGGTCGCCCGGATGAAGGACCGCGACGAGGACGAACCCGAGGACCCGAACGGCGGCGCCGTCGTCTGACGCCGTCCTCCATCGGGTACCGGCCGCCGTCAGGTACCGGGCAGGCGCAGCCGGGCCCGGTACTTGGCGAGCTTGGCGAGGGCGAACACCACCGCCGCCGAGCAGCCGACCGCCGCCCACGCCGGCAGCAGGACGGAGGCCGGCACCAGCACCACCGCGACCAGCGCCAGGGCGGGCACGTACCAGCGCAGCACCATCCCGGGCGGGTCGCCGAACCGCAGCGAGATCGCCGCGTTGGCGGTGTAGAACGCCAGCACGCCGCCGCACAGCGCCCACCGGGCGCCCGGCGGCAGGTGGTGCTCGGGGTGGTCCACGGCGGTCCCGAGCGCCGCCGCGATCACCGTGATGCCGGAGACCAGCACGAACGGCAGGTACATCACGCTGTCCCGCATCGCCCGGATGGCCCGGCTCTCCTGGGCCCGCCCGAGCCCGCGGCTCGCCCCCGTCGTCCCCCACAGGAAGAAGACCATCGCCAGCTCGGCGACCACCAGGAAGCCCAGCAGCGCGGTCGCCCCGGACGGTCCGGTGAAGTGGTCGGTGAACGCGACCACCAGGGTGAACACGCTCTCGCCGAGCACGATCACCACGAACAGGCTGATCCGCTCCACCAGGTGGTCGATCGACAGCTCGTCGTAGAGCTCCCACCCGGCGCCGGTGGATGCCATCAGCAGGACGACCTCCACCCCGATCGCCAGCCCCCACAGCACGAACCGCCCGGGGTTGGGGACGGCCGCCGACACCGCCCAGATCCCGCCCGTCACCAGGCAGTACGAGACGGGCCGCCACACCGGCAGCGCGTTGTCCGGCCGCCTGGCCCGGCCGTACCAGAGCCCGAAGGCCGCGAAGCGCACCCACGCCGCGCCCAGCGCGTAGGCCCACGCCCGGCTGTGCAGGCCCTCCGGCGCGGCGGCCGCCATCAGGCCGAGGCCCGGCATCGCCGCGACCAGCATCCCCTGCACCCGGGGCCCCGCCGACCCGAAGACGTTCACCGTGAGCATCAGGTTGACCCAGGCCCACCACGCCGGGAAGAACAGCACCAGGAACGTCCCGAAGGCCGCCGCGTCCGGATCCCCGTGCAGCCCGCGCGCCAGCACCGCCACGGTCACCACGAACACCAGGTCGAAGAACAGCTCGAACCATCCGGCCCGATGCTCCTCCGCCTCCGCACCCGCCTCGCTCATCCCCCCACTCTGCGGCACGCCTGGGGCCCGTCGCACCCGGCCGGCCCGGCCCGCTACGCGGCCGCAGGCACCCGCACGACCGCCAGCACCGGCAGGTGGTCCGTCGCCGCCCGCAGGTCGGCCTCCGCCGCGAGCCCGACGGGCACCCCGCAGCCCAGCACCTCCACCCCCGGCGTCGCGAAGACGGCGTCGATCCGCTGGTACGGGTTGGCCGGCACCGAGGTGAACGTCCCGCCCCAGGGCGCGACCACGTGCCCGTCCTGGAAGTCCTCCGCGAGCCGCCGCCATCCGGGCCCGTCGGGATGCTCGTTGAAATCGCCGGCGATCAGGCCCTGCTCCCCCGGGTCCACCTGCCCGGGCAGCAGGCCGAACTGGCTGAACCGTTCCTCCGGGTCCAGGCTCAGGTGGCAGCTGGTGACGCTGAACGGCACCGAGCGTCCGATCCGGACCAGCGCGGTGGCGAAGCCCCTCGCGTGCAGGCCGGGCCGCTTGGGCAGCAGCCGGTCCCGGACGGCGAGCAGGTCGACCCGCAGGTGCCCGAGCAGCAGCGGCCCGGCAGCGATCCGGCCGCCTCCGGAGAGGACGACCGTACCGGTCTGCCGGGCCAGCCAGGCGGCCTGCTTCTCGGGCTTCCAGTAGCGCGGGGACTCCTGGACGCAGATCAGGTCCGGTTCGCAGGCGCGGATCACCCGGACGAGCGCATGCCGGTCGTCCCGCAGCGAACGGATGTTGTAGCTGAGCACCCGGACCCGCTGGGCGCCGTCCGGCTCGGCCCCGGACGGGGGGAGCTCGGCGTACGGAGGCAGGGAGGCCGTCACGCCTCCCGATGCTAGCCGCCTCCGGACGGGTGTCCCGTCGCCCGGACCCCGACCGGAACGACCGGACCTACCGGAACTAGATGCGCGCCAGGTCGGCCGCGCCGGCGATGCCCGCGGCGGAGCCCATGGAGGCGAGCACCACCTCGGCGCGCGGCCGGTGCGCCCCACCCGTCAGGTACGTGCCGAAGGCGCGGGCCACCGGGTCGAGCAGCAGGGCGCCGGAGTCGGACACGCCGCCGCCGAGCACGAAGACGCCCGGGTCGAACAGCGCGGCCAGGTCGGCCATGCCGCGGCCCAGCCAGTCGGCGAGCTCGTCGTAGCACTCCAGGGCGAGCGGGTCGCCCTCCTCGGCCGCCTCGGTGATGTGGATGCCGCGGATGGTCTCGGCGACGCCGTCGTTGAGCTCCAGCATCCGCTTGCCCGCGATCGGGTCGGCGGCGGCCTTCTCCCGGCCGTAGCGGCGCAGCGACCGGCCGGAGCCGTACTGCTCCCAGCAGCCCCGGCCGCCGCAGCCGCAGAGCAGGCCGTCCGGGACCATGTTGAGGTGGCCGATCTCGCCGGCCACGCCGAAGCGGCCGCGGTGCAGCCGGCCGTCCAGGACGATGCCGCCGCCGATGCCGGTGCCGACGGTGATCAGCACCATGTCCTCGTACTCGGCCGCCGCGCCGAACCTGAACTCGGCCCAGGCCGCGCAGTTGGCGTCGTTCTCGACGACGGTGCCGAGGCCGGTGAGCTCCTCGATCCGCTGCTGGAGCGGCTCGTTCTCCCAGGCGATGTTCGGGGCGAAGATCACCGTGGAGCGGTTCCGGTCGACGAAGCCGGGGGCGCCCACACCCACGCCGGCCACGTCCGGGTACTGCTCCTTCAGTTCCTGGACGGCCTGCGCGATGGCGTCGACCGCCCACTGCGGGTCGGCCGGGGTGGGCACCCGCGTCCGGGCCAGGATCTCGCCGTTCTCGTCGACCACGCCGGCCGCGATCTTCGTCCCGCCGACATCGACGCCGATGGTCAGAGCCATGTGTCCCTCAGCTATTCACTCGTCTCCGCTCAGCGGAACCGTACCCGGACAGGGGGGCTCTCGTACACACTCTGGCCTACATTAGCCGAAGGCAATTTCGCATGATCCGGTCAATTGCTTTCAGAAGTCGTAGATTCGATCTCGCTCCGTCACGAACCTCAGCCTGTGCGTCACCCTTCCCAACCTGCGGGTTCACTACTTGTCGGACGGGCTGTCGAGGTCGATGCGCTCGGCCTCGGCGTGTCCGGGAGCGGACCACCGACGCTCGTGGCCGGCCACGGCCGCCCGGTACGCGGCGAGCAGCTCACCCCCGGCCGCGGCGAGGTGTCCGTACACCTCGGGGTTGCTCTCCCGGAGTCGTCCACCGACCTCCTGGGCCTTCTCCCCGAGGACGACCGCGAAGCGGCGGACCTCCTCCACCAGCGGGCCGAGCTGCGGGCCGAACTCCGCGTCCCGACCCCGGTCCTTGCTGTCCTCCGCCATCAAGCATGCCTCTCCCGGCGCACGGTCGCGCCGTGATCGTGTGGATCGCCCGGGCGTGCTCGCCCGGACGCGGTCCCGCCGCCCCGGGTGCCGCGGCCCCGCCACGGCCCCGCCGCGACCGGTGGCCGGGCGCCCTGCCGTGGCCGGGCCCGACCGGGAACGGCCGACGGCTACCGCGGGGCGCTCGGCCAGAGCGCCGGGTCCGGGGCGAAGCGCACCGACAGCACCCCGTCGGCCAGCGCCGCGCCGCTCACCGTGCACCGGCGCAGCGCCGAGGGCAGCGACAGGATCCGCCGGTACGGGCCGGTGCCGAGCACCAGCTCGTCGCCGCGCCGGACCAGGTCCAGGTCGGCCCGGTCGGCGCCGGGCAGCGGCAGGTGCCAGACCAGCAGGCCGTCCTCGTCGAGCCGGTTCTCCACCCGGGAGCCGGCCACGCCCCTCGCGCCACCGGCCACATCACCGGCCGCGCCGCCGGCCGCGGGCAGGACGCCGGTGGACGCCCCCGGCCCGTACAACTGCCCGGCCACCCCTTCCAGGGTCAGCTCGGGCTGGTCGCAGACCAGCAGCGGGACCGGGCCCAGCTCCCCGGCCAGGGCCGCGAGCCGCTCCCGCTGGCGGACGGCCAGCCGGGCCAGCCAGGGGTCGGGTGAGTCGACGGCGGTGGCGGGCAGGGCGCGGTGGGCGACCACGGCGTCCAGGCGGTGGCCGAACAGGGCGAGCCCGGCGCGGATCCGGCGCAGCTCGTCCGCGGTGTGGTGGTCGGCGTCGACGGTCAGCCGCACCGTGGTGCCGGGGGCCTCGACCGCGGCGCGGGCCCCGGCGAGTGCGCCGGCGGCGGCGGTCCGGGCGTCGAACAGCCAGTCGGCGGGCATCGGGACGCCGGCCACGGCGGCCAGCAGCGGGCGCAGCGCGCGGGCGGCCTGCCGCTGCTCGGGGAGCAGCCGGGCGAGGTAGCGGTCGAGCTGCTCGGGCAGGGCGAGGGCGGCGATCAGGTCGGCCGGAGGCGGGGCGGCGACCACCAGGACCTCGGCGTCGGCGGTGTGCAGCGCGTGCAGCAGGGCGAGCTGGCGGGTGCCGGGGAGCGGGGTGAGCTCCTCGGGGTCGAGCGGCTGGGCGCCGATCAGGTCGAGGACGGGGGCGATCCGGTCGCGGTACCCGTCGAGTGCGGCGGTGAAGGCGGACCGCTCGTCGATCCGGGCGGCGGTGAGCCGGTCGGCGCAGGGCGCCGGCTCGGCGGTCAGCCGGGTGTCGAGCAGGGCGTCGACGGTGTGGTGCGGGTCGTCGGCGGCCAGCAGCAGGGTGCGGTGGCCCTGCCGGGCGTGGTGCAGTGCGGTCGCGGCGGCGACGGTCGCCGAGCCGTCGCCGCTGACCAGGATGGTGCGCGTCGCCCCCACGGCCCGGTTCAGCCCTCGACGCGCTTCTTCAGGCCGGCCAGGGCTCGGTCGATGATGACCTTCTCGGCCTTGCGCTTGATCATGCCGAGCATCGGGATCTTGACGTCCACCGCGAGCTGGTAGGTGACCTCGGTGGCGGCCTCGCCGCGCGGGGCGAGGCTGTAGGAGCCGTCCAGGGAGCGCAGCATCTGACTCTTGACCAGGGTCCAGCTGACCTCGCGGTCGCCGTCCCAGGTGTAGGCGAGGACGTGCTCGTCCTTGATGGCGCCGGCGTCGAGCAGCAGGCGGACCTCGGCGGCGCGGCCGTCCTCGGCGGTGCCCAGCACCTCGATCTCCTTGACCTCGCCGGTCCACGCCGGGTACGCGGCGAAGTCGGCGATGACCGCCATGACCTCGGCCGGGGTGGCGTCGATGATGATGCTCGACCTGGTGTGCTCCGCCATGACGGCCCTCCGCGTCTCTTCGGCTGTGCGCCCAGGGAAGGCTATCGCGGCACAGCTGCCGTCCGGCCCCTGCCCTGGGGCCGGACGGGGGCCCGATCGGCTACCGGCGGGTCATCTCGCCACCCGTATAAGGTGCGATGCGGGACGATCCGCCGCGGTCCCGCCCGTGTGACGCTTCGAACACCGGAACCGTCTCCCCTGGCAAAACCCGCCTACCGGGCAGTAACGTCCTGCCGTCCCGCAGCGTCGCAGACGAGGAGCAGTCTTGCTCAAGGAGTTCAGCCTTCCGGCCCGCTACCAGGTTCCGAGCGGCGGTAACCTCTCCGACCTGATCCACGGCAACGCCGAGAAGCACCCCGACGTGGCCGTCCTGGCCCGCAAGGTGGACGGACACTGGCAGGACCTCACCGCCGTCCAGTTCCTGGCCGAGGTGCACGCGGTCGCCAAGGGCCTGATCGCCTCCGGCGTGGAGCCGGGCGACCGGGTCGCCGTCATGTCGCGCACCCGGTACGAGTGGACGCTGCTGGACTTCGCGATCTGGTGCGCGGGCGCGATCACCGTGCCGGTGTACGAGACCTCCTCCGCCGAGCAGGTGAGCTGGATCCTCGGCGACTCCGGCGCCGTCGCCGTGGTCACCGAGACCGCCGGGCACACCGCGGTGGTGGCCGCCGTCCGGGAGGGGCTGGCGGACCTGGAGCACGCCTGGGAGATCGAGGCGGGGGGCCTGGCCGCCCTGGCCGAGGCGGGCCGCGGGGTGGCGGACGCCACCGTGGCCGAGCGCCGCTCGCTGGCCACCGAGGACTCGATCGCCACCATCGTCTACACCTCGGGCACCACCGGCCGCCCCAAGGGCTGTCAGCTGACCCACGCCAACTTCATCTCCGAACTGGGCAACGTGGTCGCCCGGATGCCGGAGCTGTTCCGCACCGGCCAGTCCTCGGTGCTGCTCTTCCTGCCGCTGGCGCACGTGCTCGGCCGGATCGCCGAGATCGCCGCGGTCATCGCCCCGATCCGGCTCGGCCACGTCCCGGACATCAAGAACGTCACCGAGGAGCTCGGCTCCTTCAAGCCGACCCTGATCCTCGGCGTGCCCCGGGTCTTCGAGAAGGTCTTCAACACCGCCCGGGCCAAGGCCCAGGCCGAGGGCAAGGGCGCGATCTTCGACAAGGCCGCCGACACCGCCATCGCCTACAGCCGGGCGCTGGACCAGGGCGGCCCCTCGCTGCTGCTGAGACTCAAGCACGCCGTCTTCGACAAGCTGGTCTACGGCAAGCTCCGCAACGCCCTCGGCGGCCGGTGCAACGCCGCGATCTCCGGCGGCGCCCCGCTCGGCGAGCGCCTGGGCCACTTCTACCGCGGCATCGGCTTCACCGTCCTGGAGGGCTACGGCCTCACCGAGAGCTGTGCGGCCACCACCTTCAACCCGAACGACAAGCCGAAGATCGGCACGGTCGGCCAGCCGGTCCCCGGCTCCGCGGTCCGGATCGCCGAGGACGGCGAGGTCCTGCTCAAGGGCCCGAACATCTTCACCGGCTACTGGAACAACCCGGCCGCCACCGCCGAGGCGCTGCGCGACGGCTGGTTCGCCACCGGCGACATCGGCACCCTGGACGACGAGGGCTACCTCACCATCACCGGCCGGAAGAAGGAGATCCTCGTCACCGCCGGCGGCAAGAACGTCGCCCCCGCGGTGATCGAGGACCGGATCCGGGCGCACGCCGTGGTCGGCGAGGTCATGGTGGTCGGCGACCGCAAGCCGTTCATCGCCTGCCTGGTCACCGTGGACCCGGACTTCTTCCCGAAGTGGAAGGAGCTCAACGGCAAGCCCGCCGACGCCACCGTGGCCGACCTGCGGGAGGACGCGGACCTGCTGGCCGCCCTCCAGGCCGCCGTGGACGACGGCAACCAGGCCGTCTCGCACGCCGAGGCGGTGAAGAAGTTCCACCTGCTCGACGCCGTCTTCTCGGAGGAGAGCGGCCACCTCACCCCCTCGCTCAAGCTCAAGCGCAACGTCGTCCTCAAGGACTTCGCCGCCGAGGTCGAGGGCCTCTACCGGAAGTAGCGGCGCGACCAGACCGACCACACGGGGTGCTGTACGACCGGTCCCTCCCTGGAGGGCCGTTCGCACAACACCCCGTGACCCCAGTGGTCGCCGCCCTCGCACGGCGGCAGGTCGACCCTACGGGCGCGAGGGGCCAGCCCCGGGCCGTGCCGGCCGGGACCTGCCCCCCGCGCCCCTGCGCGTTGCCCGCGCGGGCGGGCCCGGCGTCAGTCCGCCGCCAGCAGCGAGGTCAGCCGCTCCGCGAGCATGTCCCAGCGCCAGGAGCGGTCCACCCAGCGGCGGCCGGCCTCCCCCATCCGGGCCCGCAGCTCCGGGTCCCGCAGCAGCCGGACGATCCGCTCCGCGGTCGCCTCGGTCGACGTCCCGGGCACCACGAAGCCCGTCTCGCCCTCCAGGACCGCATCCGGCGCGCCGCCCGAGTCGCCCGCCACCACCGGCAGCCCGGTGGCCGACGCCTCCAGGTACACGATGCCCAGGCCCTCCACGTCCAGCCCGCCCCGCCGGGTGCGGCAGGGCATGGCGAAGACGTCCCCGGCGCCGTAGTGGGCCGGCAGCTCCTCCCACGGCACCGAGCCGGTGAACACCACCGAGCCGCGGACGCCGGTGGCGTCCACCAGCTTCTCCAGGTCGGCCCGGTACGGACCGCCGCCGACGATCAGCAGCACGGCGTCCGGCACCTCGGCGAGGATCTGCGGCATGGCCGCGATCAGGGTGTCCTGGCCCTTGCGCGGCACCAGCCGGGAGACGCAGACCACCACCGGGCGGTCGGTCAGCCCCAGCCGGGCCCGGACCGCGTCGCCGCCCGAGTCGGGCCGGAAGGTCCGCTCGTCGACGCCCGGGGGCAGCTGCACCATCCGCCGCGCCGCCTGGGGCCCGACCGCCGAGGCGATCCGCGAACGGGTGTACTCGCCGAGGTAGGTGAGGGTGTCGGTGCCCGCGCCGATCCGGCGCAGCAGCTGCCGGGAGACCGGGAGCTGGGCCCAGGCGGCCTCGTGGCCGTGGGTCATCCCGAGCAGCCGGCCGGCGCCCGCCCGGCGCAGCGTCGGGGCCATCAGGCCGAGCGGCGCCGCCGCGCCGAACCACACCGAGCTGCAGCCCTCCGCCTTGAGGATCTCGGCCGCCCGCCGGGTGACCCGCGGTGTGGGGACCATCACCTTCGTCCGGTCACGGATCACCGGAAAGGGCTGTTCTGCGTCGAACTCGGCCACTTCCGTCCCGTCCCGCCAGGTCGAGGCGTAGACCACAATGCTGCCGGCGGGCTGCCGGATGGCCATATTGTGGACGAACGCCTGGATCCCGCCGGGTCGCGGCGGGAAGTCGTTGGTGACGATCAGGGTCTTGTGCATGCCACGGCTCGCTCGGTCAGGGGGTTGCTCGGTGCTCGGGTCGGTGATCCGTACCATAGGTCAACACCCCGTGATGTCGGGAACGAAGGCTGCCCGCGCAACCGTTCCCGCTCGGGGCCGGTCCTAGTGGGTGGGCCTCGGGGGGCACGCGGGACGGCACCGCGAGCGCTCCCGGGCCCCAGGGACCAGCCCGACGCGGTGTGCGAGACGAACGAAGGAGCGTAGTGGAGTTGGCCTCGGCCGGCCGGACCGGCAGTACAGAGCACCTCGCGCTGCCCCCGGCGCCCTCCGCCCCCGCGCGCGGCGCGCTCTGGGCGCTGGCGGCCGGCTGGCTCGGCACCCGGGCCCTGATCGTCCTGATGATCGTCGGCGTCCTGCGGATCTCCAACACCGACGTCAGCACCGACGTCTCGGTGATCTACCACGGCTGGTACGAGGTGCTCCGCACCGGGACGTTCCCGCTGGACGACGTGACCTGGCAGTACCCGCCCGGCGCCGCGCTGGTGATCCTGCTGCCGGGCCTGCTGCCCTGGTCGTACCTGGTCTCCTTCTTCGTCATCTGCGGCGTCTTCGACGTGCTGGCGATGGTCCTGCTGACCAAGGCCGGCGGACGGCGCGGGCGCAGCTTCACCGGCGCCTGGCTCTGGGTGGCCGGCGTCCCGCTGCTCGGGCCCACGGTCTACTGCCGGTACGACATCATCGTCACCGCGCTCACGGTGGCCGGCCTGCTGTCGCTGCTGCGCCGGCCCGCGGTCGGCGGCACCCTGCTGGGCCTCGGCGGCCTGCTGAAGATCTGGCCGCTGCTGGCGCTGATCGGCACCCCGCGCGCCCGCCGCACCCGCCGCTCCTGGACGGCCGCCGCGGCCACCGCCGCCTCCCTCGGCTTCCTGCTGACGGCCGGCATGAACGGCGCCTTCGACTTCCTGAAGTTCCAGACCGAGCGCGGCATCGAGATCGAGTCCCTGGGCGCGCTGCCGGTCCACGTCGCCCGGCTCGCCGGCTCCTGGGACGGCCAGGTGACGATGAACTACGGCTCGGTCGAGATGCTCGGCGCCTGGGTCCCGGTGATCACCAAGGTGATGGTGGGGCTCACCCTGCTGGGCTTCGGCTGGCTGCTGTTCTGGCGGCTGCGGGCCCCGCGCTGGCAGGCCGCCACCGCCTTCGACGCCGCCCTCTGCGCCCTGCTGATCTTCACCGTGACCAGCCGGGTGATCAGCCCCCAGTACCTGGTGTGGCTGATCGGCCTCGCCGCCGTCTGCCTGACCGTGCGCGGCACCAGCCAGCGGCCGGTGGCGGTGCTGATCCTGCTCGCCACCGTGCTCACCACCGTGGAGTTCCCGGTCCTCTTCGGCCAGGTGTACCGCAGCCAGCTGTGGGGCGTGCTGGTGCTGAGCGCCCGCAACCTGCTGCTGCTCGCCGCCACCCTGATCTCCTGCCGCCGGCTGTGGCTCTCCACCCGGCGGCCGGACAGCACCCGGACGGTGGTCCTCCCGCAGACCGAACCCGCCGCCGGCTACCCGGTACGCCCCGGCATCGCGTACGAGCAGGCGCTGCTGGACGGGCTCGACCAGCCGGTCGGACGGGCCACCACCCAGGCTTCCTGAAAGTTTCTGCAAGGTCTTGCATGCGCCGGTGCTCCGCTGGGAGCATCGGCGCATGGCTGAGCGCACCCCCGACCACCGCGGCACCGACCTCCTCGACTACGACGTGCTGGTCGTCGGCGGCGCCGGGGTGGACACCATCGTCCGGGTCGACCGGCTGGAGATCCCGGACGGCGACTCGATCGGCGTCGGACCGGTGATCGACTACGTCGGGCACACCGGCAACGGCGTGGCCCTCGGCTGCCACGCGCTCGGCCTGCGCACCAAGTTCCTGGACTTCCTCGGCGCCGACCCGCAGGGCGAGCTGGTGCTCGCCGCGTACCGCGAACACGGCCTGGACTTCAGCCACCTGGTCTCCGGCGCCGGCACCCCCCGCGGGGTCAACCTGGTCGACGCCGACGGCCGCCGCTTCTCCTTCTACGACGGACGGCACCCCGCCGACCTGCGGCTCCCCCGCGCCTTCTACCTGCCGTACCTGGAGCGCAGCCGGCACGTCCACCTCTCCATCACCGGCATCAACCGGGACCTCTACCCGGACGTCCACCGGCTGGGCGTCACCAGCTCCACCGACCTGCACGCCTGGGACGGGCTCGACGAGCACCACCGGCACTACGCGCTCCGGTCGGACCTGGTGTTCCTCTCGGCGGCGGGCTGCGGGGGGCGGCCCGAGGAGCTGATGCGGGGTGTCCTGGCGGACGGCCGGGCCCGGCTGGTGGTGGCCACCGCCGGGGCGGAGGGCGCGTACCTGCTCACCCGCGAGGACCCCGTCCTCCGCCACTACCCCGCGCTGGACCCGGGCCGCCCCGTGGTCGACACCAACGGCGCCGGCGACTCCTTCGTGGCGGGCTTCCTCCACTCCTGGCTCGCCGGCCACCCCCTCGACGCCTGCCTCCACACCGCCTCCCGCGCCGGCGCCCACGCCTGCACCACCCCGGGCACCCACACCACCTTCCTCACCCACGCCGACCTCTGACCTACGCAACCGGCAAGGCCTTCAGGGGCGCGTGGGGGCACGTTCCACCTCACTCCCCGAGGCGTCCCGCCTCCGTGGTCCACAGGTGGGTGAAGGCCGGCTGGTCGAGGCCGAACCACTCCTTCACCAGCCGGGCGACCAGCGCGTCCCGCGCCTCCCGCCCGTCCCCCGGATTCCCCGCCGCCGCGACCGCGCGGTAGAACCCGACCAGCCGGTCCGGCCCGAAGGTCCGCGCCAGCAGGTCGCAGAGCAGCCACGACAGCTCGTACGCCAGCGCGATCCCGCCCGCCCCCGCCGCGAAGTCCGCGTCGGTGGGCAGCCCGCCGGGCAGCCGTCCGGCGACGACCTCCCGGGTCAGCCCGGGGGCGATCTGCCGACCGGTCCGCCCGCTGCCGCGGTAGCCGGTGTAGTCGGCGACGCCCTCGGACAGCCAGAGCGGCGTCCAGCCCTTGGTGTCGGCGCGGGTGGCGACGTGGGTGGCCTCGTGCGTGATCACCACCCGCCGCCCGAGCTCGCTCAGGCCCCGGTAGGCGTCCGGGTTGACCTGGATCCGGTCGGCGGGCGTCCGCACGGGAGCCCCGCCGGCGGCGACCGTCACCGCCGCGATGCCCCGGTAGTTCTCCGCCGGGACGTCCAGCAGCCGGGCGAACTCCTCCAGCGTGGCCGGCAGCTCCAGCACCAGCCGCCCACCGGAACCGGCAGCACCGGCTCCGGCACCAACTCCGGCGCCGCCCGCGGAGCCGCCCGCAGCCGGCCCCCACACCGCCTCCACCGCCGGCACCGCCCGGTCCGCCAGCGCCGCGAGCCCGCCGAGGGTGGCCTCGTCCCCGGCCCCGAGCACCAGGCAGCGCTCGCCCCGGGCGACCCGGACCGGAGCGAGGTCCCAGAGCGCGGCCGGCCCGACCGGCTGGTCCTCGGAGAGCAGCCACCCGCCGGCCGGGTCACGGACCAGCCCGAGCCGCCGGTTCAGCCGGACCGGGTACGTGTCCACCCCGGCCAGCCGGTAGCCGAACTCGACCTCGGCGGTGGCGGTCTGCTGCCCGGGCGCGGGTTCGGCGAAGCCGGTGATCCGGTACGAGAGGTCCGCGAACGGGACCTGGGCCTGCCGTTCCAGCGCCTCCTGCTGCGCGGCCTGCGCCCAGGTGACCGTCCCGGCCAGCAGGGCGGCGGAGTCGACCCGCAGCAGGGCACGGGCCCGGTCCGCGAGGAGCCGTTCGACGGCCGCCCGGGCGGAGGCGGGCGGCGCCCCGAGCGCATCGGCCTCCCGGGCGGGGGCGGGGCGGGGCAGCGAGAGCTGGGCGAGCCCGCCGGCGGCGAGCAGCAGCGCCGAGCGGCGGGACAGCAGGGGACGACCCGCCCCGGTGGTCCGGGGCAGGTCGGCGACCAGCGGCTCGCCCCCGGCGTCCGGCCGGGGTCGGGGCGACGCGTTCAGACCCGCACCACCCCGGTGACGGGCATCGCGTTGACGCTCTCGTAGCGGACCCGGGCGCCCGGGTAGGGCGCGTGCACGACCACACCGCCGCCGGCGTACATGCCGACGTGGTGCATGTCCCTGTAGAAGATCACCAGGTCTCCAGGTCGTGCCTCGGCGAGGCTGATCCGCCGCCCCGCGGAGGCCTGGGCCTGCGAGGTGCGCGGCAGGGTGACTCCGGCCTGCCGCCAGCTCCAGTACATCAGACCGGAGCAGTCGAACGTGCGCGGCCCGGTGGAGCCGAACACGTACGGGGAGCCGATCTTGGAGACCGCGGCGGCCAGCGCGACGGCGGCGCGGTCGGAGGCGGGCGGCTGGTCGCCGAGGTCGAGCCGGTCGGTGCCGCGGGTGGCGCGCTTCTCGGCGGCCCGGGCGTCCTCGGCGGCGAGCCGGGCCCGCTCGGCCGGTCCGAGGCCGTTCAGCAGCTGCTGGGCGCTGGCCAGCCGCTGCCGGACCTGGTCCTTGTTCTCGGCGAGGGACTGCCGGACCCCGTCCAGCTCGGCCAGCTTGGCGGAGGCCTCGGCACGGCGCTGGTCGAGCCGGCGCTGCCGGTCGAGCAGCTGGCGCAGCGAGTCGTTCTGCCGCTGGGTGGCCTGGTCGAGGGCGCGGACCCGGGCGAGGTAGCCGTCCGGGTCGGAGTTCAGCATCAGCTGGACGCCGGGGTCCATGCCGCCGGAGCGGTACTGGGCGCCGGCGACGGCGGCCAGGTCCTGGCGCATCCGGTTGAGCTCGTCCTGGCCGGTGGCCACCTGGCTCTGCAGGGCGGAGGCCTCGCTCTGGAGCTGCTTCTGGTGCTCCTGGGCGGCGTTGTAGCGCTCGGAGGCCTGCTCGGCCTCCTCGTAGAGCTGGTCGACCCGGACCTTGACGTCGTTGCGCGAGGTGGGCTCGGCCGGGGTGCGGGGGGCGGCCTGGGCGGGGCCGCCGACGGTCAGGCCGAGCGCGGTGGTGGCCGCGGCCGTGAGCACCAGTGCGCGGGTGAGCCGCTGGGCGCCTGGCAGTTGGGGACGGCGGTGCGCGGACATGCGGGCGGCGGCTCCGTTCCTGCGGCGAGGGCCCGCCGCCGCCGCCCGGACTGGGCGGCCGTCCACGCGGCGGTCCGGGGGCAGACGTTAGCGATTCCCGCCGATCCAGTCCAAACCCTGCCAGGCGCGAATATTTGACCACCAATCGGACATCCGATCGGCCGCCCGGCTACGGCCGGTGTCCGCCGCCGCCGCTTCGCGTACCCGCACGACGCCTCCGCCGGTGGACGGAGGACCCGCGCCCCGGCGCGCCGGACACGCCGCGGGCCCGGCACTCGCGGGGAGTGCCGGGCCCGTCGGAAGGCCGTCGGCCGGGTCAGACCCGGACGATCGCGTTGATCGGCATGTTGGTGGCCGCCTCGTAGCGGACCTGGGTGCCGGTGCGCGGGGCGTGGATGATCTGCCCGTTGCCGACGTACATGCCGACGTGGTGCCGGTCGGCGTAGAAGATGATCAGGTCGCCGGGCTTGGCGTCGGCCAGGTTGGTGCCGATGTTGGTACCGGCGGTGGCCTGCGACTGGGAGGTGCGCGGCAGCGAGACACCCGCCTGGTTGTACGCCCACTGCATCAGGCCCGAGCAGTCGAAGACGGTCGGACCGGTGGCGCCGTACTGGTACCAGCTGCCGAGCTTGGACTCGGCGGCGGCGATCGCGGCGGCGGTGTACGAGCCGACCGGCGCGTTGGCGGCCATGCTCGGGCGCCCGGAGTCGCGGGAGGCGCGGTCCGCGGTGGCGGACTTGGCCTTCGCCTGGGAGTCGGCGGCGGCCTTGGCCTCGGCGGCCGCCATCGCGTCGCGCTCCTGCTGGGTGAGCGTGTTGAGCAGGTCCTGGGCCTTGGCGAGCTTGGCCTGGATCTCGTCCTTGTCGGCCTTCAGGCCCTTGGTGGTCGCGTCCAGCTCGGCGAGCTTGTGCTCGGCCTCGCCCTTCTGCTGGTCGAGCTTGGCCTGCTCCTGCTTGAAGGACTTCAGCAGGTCGGCCTGGGTGGCGCCGACCTGGGTGAGGTCGCCGGCCTGGCTCAGGAACGAGTCGGGGTTGCTGGAGAGCATCAGCTGCACGGTCTGCGGCATCATGCCGGTGCGGTACTGCTCGGCGGCGATCTCGCCCAGGCTGCCCTGAACGGTGGTCACCTCGGCCTGCTGCCGGGCCACCTGGTCCTGCAGCTGGGAGACCTGCTTCTGCAGGGTCTGCTGCTTCTCGACCGAGGCGTTGTAGGCCTCGGTCTTGACCTCCGCCTGCTCGTTGAGCTCGTCGACCTGCGCCTTGACCTGGTCCTTGCTCTGCACCGGGTCGGCGTGCGCGCCGGTCTGGGCGGACAGGGCCACCGCGGTCGCGGCGGCGGCGGTCAGGAACGAGATGCGGGCACGGCCGACGGGCTTGGGACGACGATGGGACGCCACGAAGGCGGACTCCTTCTCCTCACACCGCCTACCGGGTTAGCTGACGGGTTCGGGCCGAAGAGCGCGCCCTACGACGCCTCACCGCCCCACGAGTGGAGCCGGCCTGGCGCCGATTCACCCCGAGGAACACGGTGGTTCCCCGGCTCCGGACGACAGCTCCCCCACAGGGGCTCCCCGTGGACAGCTCGGCTGCCCTGCTGCGTCGCGGACTCGGCGGCGACCCCCGCCGACGCCCGGGTTGGACGCACGACTGTGCGGAGGTCAGGCCATGACCCTAGTAACCGATCCGTGATCCGTTCAAATCCTTGTCAGAAAAAAATCGGAATTCACCCGCCTGGCCATTCCGAAAATGACCGTATGTGAGCGGCGAGCTGCGCAGCGCTGACCGAGCCTCGGGGTCCCGGCACAAAAACATCGCCCGAGCGTGTCCGAGATCACAGCGGGATCTCGGACCGCCCGGGCGTGTCACGACGTGTCAGATGCGCGACAAGGATGGCAAATGTCCGTTTTGCCTACGCGGGGTCAGACCCGGCGGATGGTGCTGATCGGCATGTCGGCCGCGCCCATGACCTTGACGACGTCGCCCGGCTTGGTGGCGTGGACGACCAGACCGTTGCCGATGTACATGCCGACGTGGTGCATGTCGTTGTAGTAGATGACCAGGTCGCCGGGCTGGGCCGCGGAGATCGAGGGCACCCGGGTGCCGTAGCTGCCCTGGGCCTGCGAGGTGCGCGGCAGCGAGACGCCGGCCTGCTTGTAGGCCCAGACCATCAGACCGGAGCAGTCGAAGGTGGTGGAGCCGGTGGCGCCCCAGACGTAGGCGGCGCCGCGCTTGCTCATCGCGGCGCTGACCGCGGTACCGGCGTAGCTGCCCGCCTGCGGCAGGTTGGCGAGGTCGTACCGGGTGTCGTTGCGCGAGGCGCGGTCGGTGCCGAGCACCGCGGCGCGGTCGGCGGCGGACAGCGTGCTGAGCAGGCGCTGGGCCTCCTTCAGCTTGTCCTGGACCTCGTTCTTGGCCTGGTTCAGCGTCTGGGTGGAGTTGTCCAGCTCGGCGAGGACGGTGGCCGCCTCCTGCTTCTGCTGGTCCAGCCGGCGCTGCTGGTCCTTGAGCGCCTTGAGGGTGTCCGCCTGGGTGCTGGCGGCCTGCTCGAAGCTGGACGCCTGGCTCAGGTACTGGTCCGGGTCGGAGGAGAGCATCAGCTGCATCGACGGGTCGACGCCGCCCGAGCGGTACTGCTCGCCGGCCACCGCGGAGAGGCCGCTGGCGAGCTGGGTGAGCTGCTCCTGACCGCGGGCCACCTGGTCCTGGATCTGGTCCGCCTGCTTGCGCAGCTGGTCGGCCCGCTCCTTGGCGCCGTTGTACTTCTCGGCGGCCTGCTCCTGCTGCTCCATCAGGGCGTCGACCTGGGCCTTGACCTCGTCCTTGGTCGGCTTCGCCGGCGCGGCGTGCGCGCTGACCTGGGCCGACAGGGCGACCGCGGTCGCGGCGGCAGCGGTGAGCACGGTGACCCGTGCGCGGCTCGGCTGCTTGGGACGGCGGTGGGAGGCCAAGGGAACAGCTCCTTCTTCCTGCTGGAAACTCACCCGAACGAGTGGGTGTCCGGAAAATAGGTTTGACGCCAGACCCTAGTGAAGATCCAGCCCCCGCGCCACTCCTTCACCAGGGGGAACCCCTGGCCGGGCCACGTTTCACGCGATCGTCACATCCCGGCCATCCGCGGGGCCTGACCACCCGTCGACCCTGACCGCCCGAGCGGCCGCCGCAAACAGTCCGAACCGCCTCAAACCGGACGAGTCGCTACGCCCGCGCCAGCCGGTTCAGCAGCAGCACCGAGGCCACCGGACGGGCCCCCGCCTTGCGGACCCCCTCGGCCACCTCCCGGTCGGTGGAGACCACCACCACCGGACGGCCCTGCGGCTCCGCCCGCACCAGCCGCCGGATCAGCTCGTCCGCGGTCTCCCCGGTCCGGCTGAACCGCACCCGCACCCCCCGCGGCGGCGCCATGATCACCGGCACGTCCAGGTCCTGCCCGTCGAACACGCAGGTCACCTCGGCCTGGGTGCGCTGCGCCAGCATGGCCAGCCCGCCCAGCAGGCGCAGCCGCTGCTGCTCCAGCGGCAGCGAGGGGTAGCCGGTCTTGGTCACGTTGTAGCCGTCCACCACCAGGTGCACCTGGGGGATCGCCAGCAGCTGGTCCAGCAGCGCCGGGTCGTCCTCGGCGAGGCCCCGGCGGGCCACGTCGTTCGGCGAGGCCGACCCCGGCTCCACCGCCTCGACCAGGTCCGCCGGACGGATCTGCGCGACCGGCAGCGCCAACTCCCGCTGCAGGCCCTGGGCCGACTGCAGCACGGTGTCCAGCAGCAGCCGCAGCCGCATGTCCTCCACGCTGCGGCCCTCGCGGGCCGAGCGCCGGCCGGCCTCCACGGCCGCCTCCAGTTCGGAGACCCGGTGCCGCAGCCGCCGGGCCTCCACCTCCCCGGCGCCGCGCTCGGCCGAGGCGGCGGCCTTCACCGCGTCCAGCTCGGCCTGCACCTTCCGGGTCTCCGCCTGGGCCCGCCGGACGTCCGCCTCCAGGCTGCGCACCCGCCGGCGCAACGACTCGGCCTCCTTGCGGATGCCCTCCGCCTCGGCCCGCTGCCGCTCCAGGTCGGCGCGGGCGGTCGCCCGGACCTCGGCCAGCTCGTCCTGCAGCCGCTGCGCGAGCTTGGCCGCCTCGGCGGCGGCCCCCTCGGACTCGGCCCGCTCGACCTCCTCGCCGGCCTCGGTGACCAGCCGGGTCCAGCCCGCCGGGCGGACCAGGTAGGCGGCCGCGGCCACGTCCATCGGGTCGGCCGCGCCCGGCACCGACCCCGCCTCCAGCGCCTTGACCAGGTCGGGCTGGCCCAGCCGCAGCCGGTCGGCTATCCGCACCCGGAAGACCGGCTCGGACTCCAGCGCCGCGGCCAGCGCGGTGCCCGCGTACTTGGCCCGCCGCACCGGGGTGAACTTGGCGTACTGGCGCAGGCCCGCGGGCAGCTCGGCGGCCGGGATGCCGCCCAGGGCGTCGGCGGCGAGGCCCACCACGCGGCGGCGGACGCCCTCCGGCAGGGGGTGGTCCAGCTGCTCCGCGGTCCCGTCCGGGGCGCCCTCCCCGTCCGCTGGCACGGTCGCCTCCGGGACGGGCCGCTGCTCCGCCGGCTCCGCCGGCCCGCTCGCTGCCTCCACCACGCCCCTGGCTCCGATCCTGGTCTCCGCGGGGTCGGCGCGGCCCGGTGCCGCGCGACGTGAACCCACCGCTCTCTGCAATTGTCCCGTGTACCGTGCCCCACCGACAGCACGCCACACATCCGGCCCCCGCCCACCGGCCCCGCCGGGGCCCGGCAACAGGTCCGCCCCGCGCCCGGTCCTGGTGGACGGGCGCGGGGCGGAAGGCGGCGGATCAGGCCTTCTGGCCGTCCTCCGTCACGTCCTCCTCCGCGCCCGGGCGGGGCACCAGCTCGACCTGGTCGACCGCGTTGCACCAGCGGCAGCGCACCCGCTCGATGGTCTCGCTCAGCACCTCGGTCTCCTCGACCTTCGACTCCCCGCTGAGGTCGAAGTGCAGGTACTCGACCACCCGCGCGGAGCGCGTCACGTCGAAGCGGGTCAGGTTGCCGCACAGCGTGCAGCGCCAACGGGTGTCCGCGGTGGGCGCGGCGATGCTCATCGGAGGTCCTCTCGGATGGTCCCGGGTCCGGGCCTCCCAGCCTATGGCCTGGGCCCCCGCCGCCAGGCACCGGTCTCGACGGGCGGACGCCTCACCCGCCCGGAGCAGTGCCCGGTGTCGCCGGCCGGCCGGCGAGGAATGCTCCCCCTCATGGCCACTCCCGCCCTCGGCCGACCCGGCGCGGTCACCGCCGACCGCCCGGCCGGCCCGCCGCTGGTCACCTTCGCCCTGATCGCGGCGGCCGCCGTGGTCCTGCTGCTCGGACCCACCTTCGGCCTCAACCCCTCCTACGGCACCGGCACGGACCGGCTCTGCGCGGAGCAGCGGTACGAGCAGCGCTGGGGGGCGGTGCCGGCCGAGCTGCTGAGCGGGCGTCCGCTGACGGCCGACCAGCTCGCCGACGTGGCCCCGGTCACCCCGGACTGCCGGCTGCCGCCGGTCCCCGGCAAGCTGCCCGCGCTGTCGGTGCTCACCTCGCTGTTCGTCCACGCCGGCTGGCTGCACCTGCTGGGCAACCTGCTGTTCCTGTTCGTCTTCGGCCCGGGGGTGGAGGAGCGGCTGGGCCGGGTCCGCTTCCTGTTCGGCTACCTGGCGGTGGGCTACCTCGCCACCTACGCCTACGCGCTGGCCGAGGCGGGCTCGCCGGACGGCGTCCGGGCGCTGGTGGGCGCCTCGGGGGCGATCGCCGGGGTGCTCGGCGCGTACCTGCGGCTGTACCCGCGGGCCCGGGTCACCGCGCTGGTGCCGGTCCTGCTGTTCCTGCCGCTGCGGTTCCCCGCCTGGCTGGTGCTCGGGCTGTGGTTCGCCCTGCAGTGGTGGTCGGTGCAGACGGCCGGGCCCGGGGTGGCGTACCTGGTGCACGTGGTGGGCTTCGCCTGCGGGTACCTGGGGGCCTGGGCCGGGTGTCCGCGCAGGCGAGACGCGGCAGCCGGGGGCGGACTACCCTGTGGCCCATCCCCTCACACAGGAGCCGAAGAGTGATCACCGCGATCGTCCTCATCAAGACCAGCGTCGACCGGATCCCCGAGATCGCCGAGGCGATCGCCGCCATCGAGGGTGTCAGCGAGGTCTACTCGGTGACCGGCTCCTACGACCTGGTGGCGATGGTCCGGGTGCGCCGGCACGAGGACCTGGCCGAGGTGATCCCCGGTCAGCTCAACAAGGTGCCGGGCGTCGCCCACACCGAGACCCAGATCGCCTTCCGCACCTACTCGCAGCACGACCTGGAGGCCGCGTTCGCGCTCGGCCTGGACGAGTAGCGGCGGCTCACGCCGCCTGGCCGGTGTCGGCCACGCAGCGGCCGCCCTCGTTGCGGTACGTCCAGCGGGCGCCGTCGGTGACCAGCTCGCGGACGGCCGCCAGGAAGCGGTCCACGTGCTCCTCGGGGGTGCCGGCGCCGAAGCTGACCCGGATCGCGTTGAGGCTGCGCTCCCCCGGCAGCGACGCCTCCGGCGCACCGCATTCCGAGGGCGCCGCCTCCTCCCCGCCGAGCAGCGTGCGCACCAGCGGGTGGGCGCAGAACAGGCCGTCGCGGACGCCGATCCCGTACTCCGCGGAGAGCGCGGCCGAGAAGTGCGAGCTGTTCCAGCCGCGCACCACGAACGAGAGCACCCCGACCCGCGGCGCGTCGGTGCCGAACAGGCTCAGCACCCGCACCTCGGGGATCTCCGCCAGCCCCGCCCGCAGCCGGTCGACCAGGAACTCCTCCCGGGCCTGCAGCGCGTCCAGGCCCGCCTCGCCGAGCGCCCGGCAGGCGGAGGCGATCGCGTAGGCTCCGATCACGTTCGGCGAGCCGGCCTCGTGCCGGGCCGGACCCCGGTGCCACTCCACCGCCACCGACCCGTCCGCCTCCCGCGCCACCGTCCGGCTGGCCCCGCCGCCGGCCAGGTACGGCTCCGCCGCGTCCAGCCAGTCGGCCCGCCCAGCCAGCACCCCGGCGCCGAACGGCGCGTACAGCTTGTGGCCGGAGAAGGCGACCCAGTCCACCCCGAGCTCGCGCACCGACACCCGGTGGTGCGGGGCCAGCTGCGCGGCGTCCAGCACCACCCGGGCGCCGTACCGGTGCGCGGTGGCGGTCAGTTCGGCGACCGGCCACAGCTCGCCGGTCACGTTGGAGGCGCCGGTGACGCAGAGCAGCTTGGGGCCCTCCCCCGCCCCGGCGAGCGCCTCGTCCAGCGCGGCCACCGCCTCGGCGTGCGAGCGCGGCGCCCGCAGGTACGTCACACCGAGTCCCTCCCGGCGCCACGGCAGCAGCGAGGCGTGGTGCTCCGTCTCGAACGCGAACACCCGGGTGCCCGCCGGGAGTACGCCCGCCAGCAGGTTCAGCGAGTCGGTGGTGGCACGGGTGAAGACCACCTGGTCGCCGTCGCGCAGGTCGAGGAACTCGGCGACGGTACGGCGGCTCTGCTCGAACAGGTCGGTGGAGAGCTGCGAGAGGTAGCCGGCGCCGCGGTGCACGCTGCCGTAGTAGGGGGCGTACGCGGCGACGTCGTCCCAGACCCGCTGGAGCGCGGGGGCGCTGGCGGCGTAGTCGAGCGCGGCGTAGGCGACCTTCTCCCCCGTGGCGAGGGGGACCCGGACGTCGTGGCCGAGGACGGCGAGGGGGGCGCAGATTTCGGTGGAAACGGACATGGATGCACTCCTCCAGGGGTCAGGACCCCGGAGTGCATCCGCCGGAAGTCCGCGCTTGCCACACGGACGGTCCGCCGCCTGGCCCGGTCCTCACCCAGGGCACCCCGCCACGGACGGAGGGTTGCCGGACAGCAAGCTGGGGCTTGACGCTGTCACTCATGACCTGCGCAGGACTTTAACACACCCTCACCGGACGGACGTCGGGAACCACTAGGGGCGCGGGGAACTGCGCGAAGCGGAAGCGCACACGCCGCACTCTCCCGCCCTCGCGCAGTTCCGCGCGCCCCTGTTGTGCTCCCCGCTCCCCGCGTGCGCCTCAGGCGCGGGCCGTCGCCTCGGACCAGCGCTTCAGGGTGGCCTCCGCCGCGCCGGAGTCGATCGCCGCCGCCGCCCGCTCGATCCCCGCCGCCAGCTGCTCCGCCAGCGGCGCGTCGGTCAGGTCGAGTGCGACCAGCGCCGCCGCGGTGTTGAGGAGGACGGCGTCCCGCACCGGCCCCCGCTCCCCGGCCAGCAGCCGCCGCGCCACCGCGGCGTTGTACTCGGCGTCCGCGCCGCGCAGGGCCTCGATGCCGACCAGCTCGATCCCCACCTCCCGCGGGTCGAAGGAGGTCTCCCGGATCCCGCCGTCCTTGACGATCCAGACCCGGGAGGTGGTGGAGATGGTGAGCTCGTCCAGGCCGTCGTCGCCGCGGAAGACCAGGGCGGTGGCGCCGCGCCGGGCGAGGACGCCGGCGATCAGGCCGGCGAGCCGGGTGTCGAAGCAGCCGATGGCGTGCGAGGTGACCCTGGCCGGGTTGGTGAGCGGGCCGAGGATGTTGAAGGCGGTGGGCACGCCCAGGTCGCGCCGGGCGGGGGCGGCGTGCCGCATCGCGGGGTGGAACTTGGCCGCGAAGCAGAAGGTGAGGCCGACCTCCTCGGCCACCTCGGCGACCCGCCGCGCGCTGAGGTCGAGCCGGATGCCGAGGCGCTCCAGCACGTCGGAGGAACCGCTGGCGGAGGAGGCGGCGCGGTTGCCGTGCTTGACCACCTTCGCCCCGGCGGCGGCCGCGACGATCGCGGACATGGTGGAGATGTTGACGGTCTTGGCCCGGTCGCCGCCGGTGCCGACGATGTCCACGGCGGGACCGGGGATGTGCAGCGGCTCGGCGTGCGCGTACATCGCGTCGACCAGACCGGCGATCTCCTCGACGGTCTCGCCCTTGGCCCGCAGCGCCACCATGAAGCCGGCCACCTGCACCGGGCTGGCCTCGCCGTTCATGATCTGGTCCATCGCCCAGGCGGTGTCGGCCTGGGCCAGGTCCTCGCCGCGCAGCAGGGCGCTCAGGACGTCCGGCCAGGTGCGGACCACCTGCGCGGGGTCGCTACCGCCGTTCGCAGGGTGCACGTTGACCATCGCTGACTCCAGGCTCTTTCGGTGGTTCGCCGTAAGGGACGGTGCCAGCCTATCCACGGGCCGGGGGCCGGTGCCGCGATCTTCCGGCCCCTTCTCTCTGGGTGAGACGGCCGGGCGGGACGGGCGGGTGGGACGGCCCCAAGACGGCCCCGGGACGGCCGCGCGGGACGCCCCGGTACGGGGAGCACCGCCGCCGCCCGCCCGTACCCGGGGAACCGGGCCGGACGGGCGGCGGTGCGCGGGGTCAGCGGGCGGCCGGCGCCCGGCGGGCCATCCGGGCCCGGAGCAGGGTGGCCACGGCGTCGCCGAGGGTGACCGGGTCCACCGGGTGGGAGACGGCGGCGTCGGCCCGGCTCCAGGCGGCGAGCCAGGAGTCCTGCGGCCGGCCGATCAGCACCAGGACCGGCGGGCAGCCGTAGATCTCGTCCTTCAGCTGCCGGGTCAGCCCCAGCCCGCCGGCCGGGACGGCCTCGCCGTCCAGGACGCAGAGGTCGATCCCGCCCTTCTCCAGGGCGCGCAGCACGGCCGGGGTGGTCGCGCACTCCAGGTACTCGATGGCGGGGAGGTCGGCGGCGGGCCGACGGCCCAGGGCCACGGTCACCTGCTCGCGGGTGTTGCGGTCGTCGCTGTAGACGAGAACGGTGAGCGTCTCGTCGGTCCTCTGCGCCATGGCCCCTGCTCCCTGGTGCTTCGCTCGTCCTCTTATATGTGTATGCCGCTCCGAACGGCCCAGTGTGATCCGGACCACGTTCACCCCGGATGCTACTCCCGGACACCCGCCGTGGTGAGCCCCTGACGCGATCTCGCTCAAGGCGCCGCGCGCCGCGGTCACCCGCGAGGAGTACCTCAGCTCCCCCGTCGGCCCACCGGTCCCGAACAACCGTCAGAAATCGGGCGCCGGCCGACACGGGCATACCGCACGCACCGGACACTCCGAGGGAGACCCCCCGGCGTGAAGACGGAATAAGGGCCCGACATAATGTCCGTCGTGGCGACAGCAACAGCAACAGAAACCGGACACGCGCACGGAGCGGTCAACAGGCCGAACCTGGTCAGCGTCGGAACCATCGTCTGGCTGAGCTCGGAGCTGATGTTCTTCGCGGCACTGTTCGCGATGTACTTCACGCTCCGCTCGGTCATGGGCTCGGAGTTCTGGGCGGAGAAGGCCCATGCCCTCAACGTCCCCTTCTCCTCGGTGAACACCACGATCCTGGTGCTCTCCTCGCTCACCTGCCAGCTCGGCGTCTTCGCCGCCGAGCGCGGTGACGTGAAGAAGCTCCGCTCGTGGTTCGTCATCACCTTCGTGATGGGCGCGATCTTCATCGGCGGCCAGGTCTTCGAGTACACCGAGCTGGTGAAGAAGGACGGCCTCACGCTGTCCTCCGACCCGTACGGCACGGTGTTCTACCTGACCACCGGCTTCCACGGTCTCCACGTGACAGGTGGTCTGATCGCCTTCCTGCTGGTCCTGGGACGGACGTACGCAGCCAAGCGGTTCACGCACGAGCAGGCCACCGCCGCGATCGTGGTGTCGTACTACTGGCACTTCGTCGACGTCGTGTGGATCGGCCTGTTCGCGACCATCTACCTGATCAAGTAACCATCTGATCAGGTCGCTGGCCGACGGCCGGACGCGCTGCCCGCCCTTCGGGGCATCACCGACCCGACCCGCGCCCGCCCTGCGACCCGGCCCCGACGGCCGGACGCCGAGGGCGGTCACCAGACGACCAGATCCTGACACCGGGGTTAATCCGTGAAAAAGCTCTCCGCACGACGGCGCCACCCACTGGCGGCGCTGGTCGTCCTACTTCTCGCCCTGGCGGCCACCGGGGGGCTGTACGCCGCTTTCGCGCCGGCCGAGAAGGCGCAGGCGGACACCGCCGCCCAGTCGCTCGCGATCGACGAGGGCAAGAAGCTCTTCGCCGTGGGCTGCTCCTCCTGCCACGGCCTGGACGGCCAGGGCACCTCCGACGGCCCGAGCCTGGTCGGCGTGGGTGCCGCCGCGGTCGACTTCCAGGTCGGCACCGGCCGGATGCCGGCCCAGCAGCCGGGCGCCCAGATCCCGCGCAAGCCGAACATCTACAGCCAGGCCGACATCGACAAGATGGCCGCCTTCGTCGCCTCGCTCGGCCCCGGCCCGGAGGTTCCGAAGGAGGAGGCCTACACCCCCTCCAACGACCCGGCGGCCGCCACCGAGGAGATCTCCCGGGGTGGCGAGCTGTTCCGCACCAACTGCGCGCAGTGCCACAACTTCGCCGGTCAGGGCGGTGCGCTGACCAACGGCAAGTACGCCCCGTCGCTGGAGGGCGTCTCCGAGAAGCACATCTACGAGGCCATGCAGACCGGCCCGCAGAACATGCCGTCGTTCCCCGACACCACCATGCCGGAGGAGCAGAAGAAGCAGATCGTGGCCTTCGTCCGCCACACCACCAACGATGAGCCCAACCCCGGTGGTCTCACGCTGGGCAGCCTCGGTCCGGTGACCGAGGGTCTGTTCGGCTGGATCTTCGGTCTCGGCACCCTCATCGTGGTCGCGATCTGGGTCGCCGCCCACACCACCAAGGCCAAGAAGTCATGAGCCACGAGATTTCAGACGACAACCTGCCGGAGGCGCACGGCGCCTCCCACGGCCACGAGGTCGCGTCCCACGACGACCCGTTCGCCGACCCGGGCCTGCCGGCCCACGAGCCGCGTCGCACCGACATCGACGAGCGGGCCGCCCAGCGGGCCGAGCGTCAGGTCTCGCTGCTCTTCATCGTGTCGATGCTCGCCACCGCCGGCTTCATCGCCTCGTACGTGATCTTCCCGATCGACAAGATCGTCACGATCTGGCCGCTCGGCGAGGTCTCGGCGCTGAACTTCAGCCTGGGCATGACCCTCGGCGTGGCGCTCTTCTGCATCGGCGCGGGTGCCGTCCACTGGGCCCGCACGCTGATGTCGGACCACGAGCTGCCGGCCGAGCGTCACCCGATCGAGGCCGACGACGAGGTCCGCAACGACGTCATCGAGCAGTTCCGGACCGGTGCCGCCGAGTCCGGCTTCGGCCGCCGCAAGATGCTCCGCAACACCCTGATCGGATCGATGGCCCTGGTGCCGCTGTCCGGCGTGGTGCTGCTGCGCGACCTGGGCCCGCTGCCCGGGAAGAGCCTGGAGCACACCGGCTGGTCCAAGGCGTCGAAGACCGACCCCATCCCGTTGGTGAACATGAACACCAACAAGCCGATGAAGGCCGAGGACATCGTCGTCGGCTCGCTCACCTTCGCCAAGCCCGAGGGCCTGGAGGAGGACGCGCACGACTTCCAGGTGCAGATCGCCAAGGACGCCCTGATGCTCGTCCGGATCCAGCCGGAGGACCTGAAGGACGCCAAGTCCGCCGAGCTCGGCTTCGAGGGCATCCTGGCGTACTCCAAGATCTGCACCCACGTCGGCTGCCCGATCAGCCTGTACGAGCAGCAGACCCACCACGCGCTCTGCCCCTGCCACCAGTCGACCTTCGACCTGGCGGACGGCGCCCGCGTGATCTTCGGCCCCGCGGGCCACCCGCTGCCGCAGCTGAAGATCACCGTTGACGATGAGGGCTTCCTGGTCGCCACCGGCGACTTCGACGAGCCCGTCGGTCCGAGCTACTGGGAGCGCAGCCGATGAGTTCCGCGAGCGGCGCCACCGGCGCCTCCAAGCCGGCCAGCACCCGCGCCAACCCCGCCAACAAGTGGGAGGCCGCGGCTGACTGGACGGACGGCCGGCTGGGGATCTACTCCCTGGCCCGGGCCAACCTCCGCAAGATCTTCCCGGACCACTGGTCCTTCATGCTCGGTGAGATCTGCCTCTACAGCTTCGTCATCATCATCCTCACGGGTGTGTACCTGACGCTGTTCTTCACCCCGAGCATGGCCGAGACCGTCTACCACGGCAGCTACGGCCCGCTCCAGGGCATCCGGATGTCGGAGGCGTACGCCTCCACGCTGGACATCAGCTTCGAGGTCCGCGGTGGTCTGCTGATCCGTCAGATCCACCACTGGGCCGCGCTGGTGTTCGTCGCCGCGATGCTCGTGCACATGATGCGCGTCTTCTTCACCGGCGCGTTCCGCAAGCCGCGCGAGATCAACTGGGTCTTCGGCTTCCTGCTGCTGGTCCTCGGCATGTTCGACGGCTTCTTCGGCTACTCGCTGCCGGACGACCTGCTGTCGGGCACCGGTATCCGCTTCATGGAAGGCGCGATCCTCGCCGTCCCGCTGGTGGGCACCTACATCCAGATGTTCCTGTTCGGCGGCGAGTTCCCCGGCACCGACATCGTGCCGCGGTTCTTCACCATCCACGTGCTGCTCATCCCGGGCATCATGCTGGGCCTGCTGGTCGCGCACCTGATCCTGGTCTTCTACCACAAGCACACCCAGTGGGCGGGCCCGGGCAAGACCGAGAAGAACGTCGTCGGCATGCCGCTGATGCCGGTCTACATGGCGAAGGCGGGCGGTTTCTTCTTCCTGGTCTTCGGCATCATCGCGGCCATCTCCGCGATCGCCACGATCAACCCGATCTGGGCGTACGGCCCGTACCGTCCGGACCAGGTGTCGACCGACGCCCAGCCCGACTGGTACATGGGCTTCTCCGAGGGCCTGATCCGCATCATGCCGGGCTGGGAGATCGGCCTGTGGGGCCACACCCTGAACCTGGGTGTGTTCGTCCCGCTGATGATCTTCCCGCTGGTCCTGGCGGCCATCGCGGTCTACCCGTTCATCGAGGGCTGGATCACCGGCGACAAGCGCGAGCACCACATCCTGGACCGCCCGCGCAACGCCCCGGTCCGCACCGCGCTGGGCGCGGCCTGGATCTCGCTGTACCTGATCCTGCTGGTCGGTGGTGGCAACGACCTGTTCGCCACCCACCTGCACCTGTCGATCAACTCGATCACGTACCTCGTCCGGGTCGGCTTCTTCGTGGTGCCGGTCGTCACCTTCTTCGTCACCAAGCGCTGGTGCCTCGGCCTGCAGCGCCGTGACAAGGAGAAGGTGCTGCACGGCCGCGAGTCGGGTGTCATCAAGCGCCTGCCGCACGGTGAGTTCGTCGAGGTCCACGCCCCGCTGTCGCAGAAGGACCTGCACACCCTCACCTCGCACGACCAGCCGCAGCCGATCGCGCTGCCGGCCCAGGTCGACGAGAACGGTGTCGCCCGCAAGGTCGGCAAGGTCGCCAAGGCCCGTGCCGCGCTCTCCGAGGGCTACTTCGGCGAGGGCGGCCAGATCCCGAAGCCGACCGGCGAGGAGTACCGCGAGATCACCTCGGGCCACGGCCACCACTGATCCCGCGCTGAACGCCACCCCTGGGCCCCCTGCCGCTCGCCGGCAGGGGGCTCTCGGTTTCCCCGGCACCACCCCGTCCCGCCCCCACCGGAGGCCACCCGTGCAGCTGACGATCGACCACTCCTCCCCCGTCCCGCCGTACGAGCAGGTGCGGGCCGCCATCGCCGAGCAGGCCCGCAGCGGGGAGCTGCCGGTGGGGCTGAAGCTGCCCACCGTCCGGGCGCTGGCGGAGGAGCTCGGGCTGGCCGCCAACACGGTGGCCCGGGCCTACCGGGAGCTGGAGGCGGACGGCGTGGTGGAGACCCACGGGCGCCGCGGCACCCTGATCGCGGCCGTCGGTGACGCCGCGCACCGACTCGGGGCCGGCGCGGCCGCCGAGTACGCCGAGCGGGTCCGGCGGCTCGGCCTGTCCCGCGACGAGGCGCTGGCGGCCGTGGCGGGCGCCCTGGACCTGGTCTACGGCCGGGCCGGATAACCGGTGGTGCCACCGGCGGCGGGGTGGCATGCTCGCGCGGTGACCGATGCGATGATCATGGCCGCGGCCCGGAACAACGCCGAGTGGTGCGCGGCGCTCTGCCGCTCCCACGGCCTTCGGGGCCGGCTCGGCGACCGGACCTGGACCAGTCCCGTCCGTACCCCGCGCTACTACCCGGACGCCGTCACGCTGGCCCCGGACGTCCGTCCGGCGGAGTTCCTGCCGGGCATCGACGCCTCCCCGGGGGCCTCGGTCAAGGACTCCTTCGCCGACCTGGACCTGGCCGCCGAGGGCTTCGAGGTGCTCTTCGAGGCCTCCTGGATCCACCGCCCGCCCGGCCCGGCACCCACTCCTCCGGCCGCCCTCTGGGAGCCCGTCGAGGACCCTGCGGAGCTGGCCGGCTGGGACGCCCTGGCCGGCAACCCCGGTGTCTTCCGCCCCGCGCTGCTGGGCGGCCGGGACGTGATCGTCCTGGCCGCCCGGTCCGGGGGTCCGGTGAGGGCGGGTGCGGTGCTGAGCCACGGCGGCGGGGTGGTCGGCGTCTCCAACCTGTTCGCCGCCGACGGCGACCTCGACGCCGCCTGGACGGGGGTGCTGGACGCCGCGCACCGCCTGGCGCCCGGCACCCCCGTGGTCGGCTACGAGTCGGGCGAGGACCTCGCCGTCGCGCTCCGCCACGGCTTCACCGTGCTCGGCCCGCTGCGGGTCTGGCTCCGGCCCTGACGGTTCGGCGCCGGCCGGGGCCCGGCCGGCGCCGAACGGTCAGACCTGAGGCGCCATCGCGCTGCTGACCTGCCCGTCGCCGCCCTCGCCGGCGGTGGAGACCGGCTTCCCGATGGCGCTGTGCTTCACCCAGTCCTCCCAGGTGACGTTCCAGTCGCCGAAGCCGTTGCCGAACGGCTCCATCGGGTCGCCGAGGCTGTTCACCACCTGCACCAGGTCGCCCACCCGGGTGTTGTCGAAGAACCACTTGGCGTTCTCCATGCTCATCCCGGTGCAGCCGTGGCTGACGTTGTCCTTGCCCTGGGAGCCCACCGACCAGGGCGCGGCGTGCACGTACTCGCCGCTCCAGGTCACCCGGGTGGCCCACTTCACGTCCAGGTCGTAGGACTCGCTGCTGCCGGCCGAGATGCCGATCGACTCGCCGCGCATCCGGACGTCGGCCTCCTTGCCCAGCACCACCTTGACGCCGTTGCGGGTGGAGAAGCCCGGCTTGCCGGTGGTCACCGGGATGGTGTTCACCACCTGGCCGTTACGGCGGAAGGTCAGCTGGTGCGTGCCGGCGTCCACCAGCACCTCGACCCGGTCGCCGGTCTTCAGCGCGAGCGACTTCGAGTCGCCGCCGTACAGGCCGTCGGCCACCCGGACGCCCGCCAGGTCGTAGGTCAGGTTCACCTGGGCGTTGGCCGGCCAGTAGTCCTTCGGGCGGAAGTGCAGGTTCTGGTCGTCCACCCAGTACCAGGAGCCCACCACGGCCGGCGAGGAGACCACGGTCAGACCGCGCTCCACCTCCTGCCGGGCCGCCGCGTCCTTGACCGCCGCCGACAGCTTCACGGTCAGCGGCTGGCCGACGCCGTACACGCCGGAACCGGAGGAGTCCGGGCCCAGCTCGGCGGTCAGCAGCTCCTTCGCCTGCAAGGTGGTGAAGCTGCCGGTGACCTCGCCGCGGCCGCCCCGGCCGTCGTCGGCCGCCACCCGGACGGTGTAGGCGGTGCCCGCCCGCAGCCGTCCGGTGGACTGCCAGGTCTTCTGGTCGGCGGAGAGCTCACCCTCCACCACCCGGCCGTCCGGCCCGCTCAGCGTCACATCGGTGATCCGGCCGCCCCCCTCCGCCGTCACCGTGTACGGCTGGGCCGGATCGACGTCCGTGCCCGTCGGCACCTTGACCAGCTGCGCGGCGTCGACCGCGGAGTACGGCGGTACCGGGCGCTCCTCGTCCCCTCCCCCCGAGGAACAGGCGGTCACCGGGGTCACCACGACCAGGGCCACCGCCACCGAGCGAGCGCTCTTGCGTATCCGACCGTCGTTCATGGGAACCTCCCGGGTGTCCCGACGATGCCTCAGAGCGTAGGAACGCTCCCGCCCCGGGGCACCCGGGACTGGGCCGGGCGGGGGAAAAGCAAGAGCCGGGCACCCCCGAAGGGAGTGCCCGGCCCTGGCTGGGATGGCCGGAACCTACTGGTTCTGGTTCTCGCCGCGGTAGAACTCGAAGACCCAGCCGTACAGGCCGATCAGGATGATCGGGATCGACCAGTAGAGCAGCCACCAGCCGAAGATGACACCCATGAACGCCATGGCGCCACCGATGGCCAGCGAGAGCGGCTGCCAGCTGTGCGGGGCGAAGAAGCCCACCTCGCCGGCGTCGTCCGCGACCTCGGCCTCGGGGTTGTCACCCGCACCGGTGTCCACCCGCTTGGCGGTGAAGCCCAGGTAGTAGCCGATGAAGGCGCACAGGCCGAAGGCCAGGAACAGCGCGGTGGTGCCCGCCGGCTCCTTCGACCAGATGCCGTACGTGATGGCCATCGCCAGGATGAAGACGGCGAAGCCCATGAAGATCTTGCCCTGCTCCTTCATCAGGCGTCGCCCTCCTTCTTGCCCTTGTCCAGCTGCGGACGGTCGTACTGCGCGGGGGTCACACCGGCGAAGTGCTTGGCCGGCTCACCGTGGTTCTCCAGGTAGTCCAGCGCGGCGATCTCCGGGTGGTGCAGGTCGAACGCCGGGGATTCGGAGCGGATCCGCGGCAGCGAGGTGAAGTTGTGCCGCGGCGGCGGGCAGGAGGTCGCCCACTCCAGCGAGCGGCCGTAGCCCCACGGGTCGTCCACGGTGACCTTCTCGCCGTAGCGGGCGGTCTTCCAGACGTTGTAGAGGAACGGCAGGATCGACAGGCCCAGCAGGAAGGACGAGATGGTCGAGACGGTGTTCAGCGTGGTGAAGCCGTCCGAGGCCAGGTAGTCCGCGTAGCGACGCGGCATGCCCTCGGCGCCCAGCCAGTGCTGCACCAGGAAGGTGCCGTGGAAGCCGATGAACAGCGTCCAGAAGC
This sequence comes from Kitasatospora sp. HUAS MG31, assembly GCF_040571325.1. Classification (GTDB taxonomy): domain Bacteria; phylum Actinomycetota; class Actinomycetes; order Streptomycetales; family Streptomycetaceae; genus Kitasatospora; species Kitasatospora camelliae. The sequence goes on from NZ_CP159872.1 coordinate 2,195,576, forward strand.
AGATCTTGCCGAGCTGCTCGTCCAGCATCTTGCCGGTCATCTTCGGCCACCAGAAGTGGAAGCCGGCGAACATCGCGAACACGACGGTGCCGAAGACCACGTAGTGGAAGTGGGCGACGACGAAGTACGAGTCCGAGACGTGGAAGTCGATCGGCGGGGAGGCCAGCAGCACACCGGTCAGACCACCGAAGAGGAAGGTGACCAGGAAGCCGATGGTCCAGAGCATCGGGGTCTCGAAGCTCAGCGAGCCCTTCCACATGGTGCCGACCCAGTTGAAGAACTTCACACCGGTCGGGACCGCGATCAGGAAGGTCATGAAGGAGAAGAACGGCAGCAGCACCTGGCCGGTGACGTACATGTGGTGCGCCCACACCGTCACGGACAGACCGGCGATCGCGATGGTGGCCGCGATCAGGCCGGAGTAGCCGAACATCGGCTTGCGGCTGAAGACCGGGACGATCTCCGACACGATGCCGAAGAACGGCAGCGCGATGATGTAGACCTCGGGGTGGCCGAAGAACCAGAACAGGTGCTGCCAGAGCAGCGCGCCACCGTTGGCCGGATCGAAGACGTGCGCCCCGAACTTGCGGTCCGCCTCCAGGGCGAACAGGGCGGCGGCCAGGACCGGGAAGGCCAGCAGGACCAGCACGGCGGTCAGCAGGACGTTCCAGACGAAGATCGACATCCGGAACATCGTCATGCCGGGGGCGCGCATGCAGATGATGGTGGTGATGAAGTTGACCGCACCGAGGATCGTGCCGAAGCCGGAGAAGGCCAGGCCCATGATCCACATGTCGGCGCCGATGCCCGGCGAGCGGACGGCGTCGGAGAGCGGCGTGTAGGCGAACCAGCCGAAGTCGGCCGCGCCCGCCGGGGTCAGGAAGCCCGCGACCGCGATGGTCGAGCCGAACAGGTACAGCCAGTAGGCGAACATGTTCAGACGCGGGAAGGCGACGTCGGGTGCGCCGATCTGGAGCGGCATGATCCAGTTCGCGAAGCCCGCGAACAGCGGCGTCGCGAACATCAGCAGCATGATCGTGCCGTGCATCGTGAACGCCTGGTTGAACTGCTCGTTCGAGAGGATCTGCGTCCCCGGACGGGCCAGCTCGGCGCGCATGACCAGGGCGAGGATGCCGCCGATCAGGAAGAAGGCGAACGACGTGGCCAGGTACAGCGTGCCGATCGTCTTGTGGTCGGTGGTGGTCAGCCACTTGATGATGGCGTTGCCCGGCTTGCGGGTGCGCGGGGCTCCGGTGACCGTGACGGCCCCGGCGCCCCCGCCGGCCGCGGCGGGCTCGTTGAGGATGGTCACTTCTCTTCACTTCCCGTGTGGATCATGCCCGAGGGCACCGCACCGGACTGGCCCTTGGCCCGCAGCTCGGCGAGGTGGGCGTCGTACTCGGCGCGGTCCACGACCTTGACGTTGAACAGCATGCGCGAGTGGTCGTAGCCGCAGAGCTCGGCGCACTTGCCGCGGTAGGTGCCCTTGGCGGTGGGGGTGACCTCGAACTCGTTCACCACACCCGGGACGACGTCCATCTTCATCAGGAAGTTGATGGGCCAGAAGTCGTGGATGACGTCCCGCGAGGTGAGGCGGAACTTCACCGACTCGTTGACCGGCAGATAGAGCGTCGGCTCCTCCTGCGGCGTACCGACGTCGTACGCGGCCTTGGTGTTCGCCGGGTCCGGGACCTCGGTGTTCTCGTAGTTGAACGCCCAGCTCCACTGGAAGCCCACCACGTTCACGGTGTGGTCCGGCTTGGCCGACACGGAGGTCAGCCGCGCCTCGTCACGGGCCACGAAGTAGAACAGCACCGAGACGATGACAAGGGGGACCGCGGTGTACAGCGCCTCGATGGGCACGTTGTACCGGGTCTGAGCGGGGATCTCCACCTTGGTGCGGCTGCGCCGGTGGAAGATCACACTCCAGAGGATCAGACCCCACATCAATGCACCGACAGCCAGCGCCGCGATCCACGACCCCTGCCACATGTGGAGGACCATCGGCCCTTCCTCGGTGACGGGCGAAGGGAGGCCAAGCCTGGGCAGGTCGTTGGCCGAGCAGCCGGTAGCGGTCGCGATGACGAGGCCCAGTGCCAGCGCCTGAGGCAGCTTCCGCCGCATCGTGCGCCGCGGCGAGCGGTCGGAGCCGTTGGGACTCACGTAGCGCCTTCCCGAAGTCTCGCCCGCGATCGCGCCGCCCTGGGAGCGCTGTGCGCCTCCTCCGGCGACCCGTCCACGGGCACGGTTTGAATGCTTATGCGGGCCAAACGCTACTCCATCCTTATGCGGCGCTCACGAGCAGCCCCCGCTAACGCGCCGCCCGGCTACCCGATCAGCCCTTGATGGAGTGGAGCCCCAGGTCATGGCGGAGATCAGAGCCTCCCACACCCGATCAGGGGACTCCTCTACGACACGCGGGTGACACCCCGACGGGCCGCGGACGAACCCCTCATTCCGGACAGCGGAGCCCCCGCCGCCGGCCACGACCGGAGCCGCCGCCTCCGCCACCCGACCCCACCGGGCGCCACTGCCGGGCGACTTGGGCGGAATGTCCGTATCGCCGGGCTTCGCGGCGCCTCCGCCGCCGCCCGTCGGCGGCGCCGGCGGGCGGCGGCGGGCCGCAACCGCGGTACGGTCGGGCCGACCTGACGGCCCCTCGTCCCGGGTGCCCGCCGGGCGAGGGGGCCGGTCGCGGGCTCTGGTGTTGAATGACGCAATGGCCTACTTCGACGTGGCGTCCACCACACCCCTGCACCCCGTGGCCCGACAGGCGCTGCTCGCCGCGCTCGACGAGGGGTGGGCCGACCCGGCGCGGCTGTACCGGTCCGGACGGCAGGCCCGGATGCTGCTGGACGCGGCCCGCGAGACCGTCGCGGAGGTGCTGGGCACCCGGCCTGACGAGGTCTCCTTCACCGCCAGCGGCACCCAGGCCGTGCAGCTCGGCATGCTCGGCGCGCTGCGCGGCCACCGCCGCCGGGGCGCGCACCTGGTGCACTCGGCGGTGGAGCACTCCAGCGTGCTGCACGTCGCCGAGCGGCACGAGGCCGAGGGCGGCGAGGCGACCTCCGTCCCGGTGGACCGGCTCGGCCGGGTCTCCCCCGACCGGTACGCCGCCGCGCTGCGGCCGGACACCGCGCTCGCCGTGCTGCAGTCCGCCAACCACGAGGTGGGCACCGTCCAGCCGGTGGCCGAGGTGGCCGAACGGCTCGGCACGGTCCCGCTGCTGGTGGACGCCGCGCAGAGCGCCGGCCGGACGGACCTGCCGGCCGGCTGGTCCCTGCTGACCGCCAGCGCCCACAAGTGGGGCGGCCCGGCGGGCGTCGGGGTGCTGGCCGTCCGCAAGGGCGTCCGCTACTCCTCGCCGCTGCCCGCCGACGAGCGGGAGGGCGGACGGGTGCCGGGGTACGTCAACGTGCCCGCGATCGTCGCCGCCGCGGCCTCGCTGCGGGCCGTCCGCTCGGAGGCCCAGCGGGACAACACCCGGCTGCACGCGCTGGTGGAGCGGATCAGGGAGCGGGTGCCGCGGCTGGTCCCCGAGGTGGAGGTGGTCGGCGACCCGGTGCACCGGCTGCCGCACCTGGTCACCTTCTCCTGCCTGTACGTGGACGGCGAGGTGCTGCTGGGTGAGCTGGACCGGGCCGGGTTCGCGGTGAACTCGGGGTCCTCCTGCACCTCCTCCACCCTGGAGCCCAGTCATGTGCTGGCGGCGATGGGGGTGCTGACCGAGGGGAACGTCCGGGTGTCGCTGCCGCTCGGGGCGGCGGAGGAGGACGTGGAGCGGTTCCTGCGGGTGCTGCCGGAGGTGGTGGCGGGGGTGCGGGCGCCGCTGGGCCTGGACCTGGCGGTGCCGGGCGGGGTCGCGGGGGCAGCGGGGGCCGGCGCGGGCGAGGGCACGGACGGGCCGCTGGTGGTCGACGCGCTGGGGAAGCGGTGTCCGCTGCCGGTGATCGAGCTGGCGAAGCGGATCGGCGAGGTGCCGCCCGGCGGGACGGTGGCGGTGCTGTCGGACGACGAGGCGGCGCGGCTGGACGTTCCGGCCTGGTGCGGGATGCGGGGCCAGGAGTACCTCGGCGAAGCACCGGCGACGGGCTTCGGGGCGGACCACGGCACGGCGTACCTGGTCCGGCGGGTGCACGAGGACTGACCGGGGCGCGGGGCACTGCGCGAGCAACCGTGCACCGTCATGGGTGCCCGGTCGCGCGCAGCCCCGCGCCCCTGGGTGGTGCGTGGCGGATGCGTGATCCTGCCTGCGGCTACCGCAGGTTGGCGCGGACCTCGGCGGCGGCCTCCTCGCCGTAGGTGGCGGCGAAGCGCTCGATGAAGTGGCCGTGGCGGAGCTCGTACTCCTGGGTGCCGACGGTCTCGATCACCAGGGTGGCGAGCATGCAGCCGACCTGGGCGGCGCGCTCCAGGCCGAGGTCCCAGGAGAGGCCCGCCAGGAAGCCGGCGCGGAAGCCGTCGCCGACGCCGGTCGGGTCGGCCTTGCGCTCCTCCGCGGGGCAGCCGACGGTGATGTCCGGCTCGCCCTTGCGCTGGATCCGCACGCCCTTGGCCCCGAGCGTGGTGATCCGGGTGCCGACCCGGTCGAGGATCTCCTCGCCGCTCCAGCCGGTCTTGGACTCGATCAGCGCGGCCTCGTACTCGTTGGTGAAGAGGTACGCGGCGCCGTCCACGATGTCGCGGATGTCGTCGCCCTCCAGGCGGGCCAGCTGCTGGGAGGGGTCGGCGGCGAAGGCGTAACCGCGGGTGCGGCACTCCTGGGTGTGCCGGACCATCGCGGCCGGGTCGTCCGCGCCGATGAGCACCAGGTCCAGGCCGCCCACCCGGTCGACGATCGGCTTGAGCTCGATGTTGCGGGCCTCGGCCATCGCGCCGGTGTAGAAGGAGGCGATCTGGTTGTGGTCCTGGTCGGTGGTGCACATGAACCGGGCGGTGTGCCGGGTCTCGGAGATGTGCACGGACTCGGTGTCCACGCCGTTGCGCTCCAGCCAGCTGCGGTACTCCTCGAAGTCCGCGCCGGCCGCGCCGACCAGGACCGGGCGGAGGCCGAGCACGCCCATGCCGAAGGCGATGTTCGGGGCGACGCCGCCTCGGCGGATGTCCAGGGTGTCGACCAGGAAGGACAGCGACACGGTGTGCAGCTGCTCGGCGACCAGCTGGTCGGCGAACCGTCCGGGGAAGGTCGTCAGGTGGTCGGTGGCGATCGAGCCGGCGACGGCGATACGCACGGGAGGTCTCCTCTGGGTGGCCTTCGGACGGCCGGAGAGCGGCGGAACGAACTCACCCACGGTACAGGGAGAAGACACCCCCTGGCCTCCCGCCCGAACCGGTACTACCCCTCGGTAGGCCTGGTGAGGGGTCCGGCAGGGGCCTAGGGTCGCAGGCACGGGGGCTCGTGTTCGGGCTCCCGACACGTCCGCGGCAGTGTCGCCGCGGTCAGGCGATCGGAGCGATCAGCGATGAAGCCCAGCCCCTCTCCCGTCCGGCCGTCCCGTTCCCCGAGGGGTGACGTCGACGCCGACTCCCTCGACGCGCTGGTGAGCTCCTCCCAGCGGCTGGTCCGGTTCTGGCCGACACCCGCGGGCCGTCCCGAGCCGGTGGTCGCGCGTCCGGCGGCCGGCGTGTCGGTGTCCGCGCGAGCGCAGCGGCTGGTCGCGGGGATGTCCGAGTACGGGGACTGAACCGCCAGGGGAACCGGATTCCTCCGGGGCACGTCAAACCCGCGCAGTGCCGCTGTGGAGGCGCTCTGCACAGCCCTCGGGAGGAACCACACCATGGACCACAGGACCGCAGCCGTATCCGTCCGGACCGGCCGCCGGCGGCTCGCCGCGCTGGCCGGGCTGGTGCTCGCCGCCGGCGCGCTGACCGCCTGCGCCGGCGGCTCGGGCGAGCCGAGCGCCGGATCGACTCCGGTGCCCAGCGCGACCGCCGCCGGCCAGCCGTCGGCGGGCAGCGCCGCCCCGGCCTCGCCCTCCGCCGGCGCGAGCTCCGAGCCCACCAAGCCGGAGCCCCGGCCGTCCACCACCGCCGCCGAGCCGAACCCGGGGATCGCCGTGGGTGAGAAGGACCCGTCCGCCGTCAAGCTGCCGGCCACCGGCTACCGCCTGGACGGCACGAAGCTGACCGTCTCGTTCTACGGCGGTGTCTGCGACACGTACGGGCTGAAGGTGGAGGAGGACACCCCGCCGATCGTCAAGGTGCGGGTGGTGGTGACGCACACCCGGCCGAAGGACCAGGTGTGCACCACGGAGGCCAAGCTGCAGACGGTCGAGGCGAGCATCGCCAAGCCGATGACCGGCGGCGCGGTGGTGGACACCGCGACCGGGCAGCAGATCCCGCCGCAGGAGCAGCCCCTGGGCGGCCCGCGGTAGCCCTGCGGGGCGCGCCGGCCTTCCTGGCCGGAGAAGCGCGAAGGGCGGCCCCGGTGTGCACCGGGGCCGCCCTTCGCGCTGCTGCTGGCGTGCTGCGACTCAGCTGAAGGAGTCGCCGCAGGCGCAGGAGCCGGTGGCGTTCGGGTTGTCGATCGTGAAGCCCTGCTTCTCGATGGTGTCGACGAAGTCGACGGTGGCGCCGCCGAGGTACGGGGCGCTCATGCGGTCGGTGACGACCTTGACGCCGTCGAAGTCCTTCACGACGTCGCCGTCCAGCGAGCGCTCGTCGAAGAAGAGCTGGTAACGCAGGCCGGAGCACCCACCGGGCTGCACGGCCACGCGCAGCGCGAGGTCCTCGCGGCCCTCCTGCTCCAGCAGGCCCTTGACCTTGGCCGCGGCGGCATCGGTGAGGATGATGCCACTCTCGACGGTGGTCTCGTCCTGGACGGTCATGCTTACTCCCGGTCTGTGACGACTGTGTGCCGCCAGTGCCAACCGGCGGCCTCCCGGATTCATTCCGGTCGGTGGTGCGTTCGGGGGACGTTTTCGTCGCCCACTCCCCCACGCACCCCATGCTCGCACACCGGCCGGGCGATGGTCAGGTCCGTCCCGGCGAAACGCCCCCGCTCGGGGCCGCCCCGGGCCAGGATGAGTGCTGTGCTGATTCGCCGGCTGAGAGACACCGCGGACGACCGTGACGCGGTACTGGCCGTCGGGCGGACCGCGTTCGCGGACCCGGCGGGCCGGGAGCGGGCGGGCGTCCCTCGGGGCGGGGAGCAGCGGGAGGTCCGGGAGCGGGCCCGGGTACGGCACCTGGTGGGCACGGACCCGGACGGGTGCTGGATCGCCGAGCAGGACGGACGCCCGGTGGGCGCGGTGCTGGCGATGCGGCGCGAGGGGGTGTGGCTGTTGTCACTGCTGGCGGTGGTGCCCGAGGCCCAGGGCAAGGGCCTGGGCCGGATGCTGCTGGAGCGGGCCGGCGCCTACGGGCGGGGGTGCCTGCGCGGGATGCTCTGCGCCTCGCCCTCGCCGGCGGCGGCGCGGCGGTTCCGGCGGGCGGGGTTCACGCTGCACCCGGCGATGCGGCTGACCGGTCCGGTGGACCGGGCGGGCCTGCTGGACCCGGGGGGCATCCCGGTGCATCCCGGCGGCCCGGCGCAGCTGCACCTGCTGGACTCGGTGGACCGCCGCCTGCGCGGAGCCGCGCACGGGGTGGACCACGGGTTCCTGCTGGCCCACCACGAGGAGCTGCTGGTGGCGGACACCCTGGCGGGCAGCGGGTACTGCTACCGGGACGGCGGCGCGGTGGCGCTGCTGGCGGCGACCTCGAAGCGGATCGCGACGCGGCTGCTGCGGGAGGCGCTGGCGCGGGTGCCGGAGGGGGTGGACGCCCGGGTGGAGCTGCTCACGGCGGAGCAGGAGTGGGCGGTGGACGTGGGGATGGAGGTCGGGCTGACCCTGGGGACGGGGGGCTACCTGGCGCTGCACGGGATGCGGCCGCCGATGCCGTACGTGCCGAGCCCGTGGTTCCTCTAGCGGAATGGGTGGCGCGGAGAGCTGCACGAAGGGGGACCGGATACCGGGAAGCCGCCCGCGTGCAACTGACTGCACCGCGGGCGGCTTCTCGGCACGCGGAGGTCAGGCCATGGTGGCGAGGATCTCGTGGACCATGGCCATGGTGGTGCCGGGGTGGAGGAAGGCGAAGCGGGCGACGGTCTCGCCGTCCCAGCCGGTGGGGGTGACGAAGCCGATCTGGTCGGCCAGCAGCTGCTGGGACCAGCGGTAGTAGTCGTCGTTGGTCCAGCCCTTGCGGCGGAAGCAGACCGCGGAGAGCTGCGGGTCGTGCAGCAGCTCCAGGTGCTCGGTGCCGCGGATCACCTCGGCGGTGTCCTGCGCCAGCTTGAGGCCGGTCTCGATGGCGTCGGTGTACGCCTGGGTGCCGTGCACGGCCAGCGAGAACCACAGCGGCAGGCCGCGGGCCCGGCGGGTCAGGTGGTAGGCGTAATCGGTGGGGTTCCACTCGTCGCCCTCGGTGTGCAGGACGTCCAGGTAGGAGGCGTCCTGGGTGTGCACGGCGCGGGCGAGCTGGGGGTTGCGGTAGATCAGGGCGGCGCAGTCGAACGGGGCGAAGAGCCACTTGTGCGGGTCGACGACGAAGGAGTCGGCGTGCTCGATGCCGTTGTAGCGCTCGCGGACCGAGGGGGCGAACAGGCCGGCGCCGCCGTAGGCGCCGTCGACGTGGAACCACAGGCCGCGCTCGCGGGTGACCTCGGACAGGCCGGCCAGGTCGTCGACGATGCCCTCGTTGGTGGTGCCGGCGGTGCCGACGACCGCGATCACGGTCTCCGGGTTGGGGTCGGCGGCCAGGGCGGCGCGCAGGGCCTCGCCGGTGAAGCGGCGGTCGACGGTGGGGACCTTGAAGGCCTCGACGCCGATGATGTTGAAGGTGTTCTTGACCGAGGAGTGGACCTGGTCGGCGACGGCGATCCGCAGCCGGGTCTCCGGGCCGACGCCGAGCCTGCGGCGGGCGGTGTCGCGGGCGACCACGAGAGCGGAGAGGTTGCCGGCGGAGCCGCCGCTGACGAAGGTGCCGCCGGCGGACTCGGGCAGGCCGGCGCGGTCCGCTATCAGGCGCAGCACCTGGTTCTCGGCGGCGATGGCGCCGGCGGCCTCCAGCCAGGAGATGCCCTGCAGGGAGGCGCAGGAGACCACCATGTCGAAGAGCAGGGCGGCCTTGGTGGGGGCGCAGGGGATGAAGGAGAGGTAGCGCGGGCTGTCGGCGGAGATGACGGCGCGGGAGAGCTCGTGGTCGTAGAGCTTGAGGACGTCGGCCGGGTCGTTGCCGTGCTCGTTGAGGAGGCCGGCCAGGTGGCCGCGGAGCTTCTCGCCGTCGCCGGGGTGGTCCAGCGGGACGGGGTTGTACTGCAGCCGCTCCCGCATGTAGTCGAAGACGAGGTCGACCAGCTGGTTGTCGGGCTGGTGCATGCGGTCGGGGGCTGCGAACACGGGGGTCCCTCTCGCTGGGGGTGTCGGGGAAGGCCCGGTGCTGCTGGGGCTTGCCGGACAAGATCAGCCTAGGCAGCGGGGGTGGCCGGGCGCGCGTCGGAACGGGGCCCCTCGGGCAGCTTTCGAGCGTCTTCGGGGGGCCTCGCGCAGGATTCCTGCGCGGCTGGACGGGGGATCGGACGCGCGCCGGTGCCCGGGGTCAGCCGATCAGCTGGGAGAGCACCACGGAGCTGCGGCTGCGCTGGACGCCGGGTTCCTTGCGGATGCGTTCGATGACGCCCTCCAGGTGCCGGGTGTCGGCGGCACGGAGGTGGACCAGGGCGTCGGCGTCGCCGGTGACCGTCCAGGCGGCGACCACCTCCGGGAACTGGCGGAGGCTGGCCATCAGCTCCTCCGGGGAGGTGCGGGCCCGGCAGTAGACCTCGACGAAGGCCTCGGTGCGCCAGCCGAGCAGGGCGGGGTCGAGGACGACGGTGAAGCCGCGCACCACGCCGCGGGCCCGCAGCCGGTCGATCCGGCGGCGGACCGCGGTGGCGGAGAGGTTGGCGAGCAGGCCGATCTCGGCGTACGAGGCGCGGCCGTCCCGGCTGAGGTGTTCCAGGAGCAGGCGGTCCGTCTCGTCCAGGGCCGCCCCGCCGAGTTCCGAAGGCCGGTGCGTGGTCATGGGCGGGGCTCCACTGGTGGTGCGGGTGAGGGCTGTGGGGCAGAGGGGAAACGACTCTGCGCCCCTATTCTGGCCGGAATCGGCGCTCAGTCCACCAGCAGCACGATCTTGCCGCGGGTGCGGCCCTCGGCGTTGAGGGCCTGGGCGGAGGCCGCCTGGGAGAGCGGGAAGGTGGAGGCGACCGGGACGGTGAGCAGGCCCCGGTCGGCGAGGGCGGCGACGGCGGCCAGGTCCACGGGGTCGGGGCGGGTCCACACGTAGTGGCCGCCGCGGGCGGCGACGCCGTAGTCGGCGACGGAGGCGATCCGGGCGGGGTCGGCGACCAGCTGGGCGGAGAGTTCGACCATGCCGCCGCCGACCAGGTCGAGGGCGGCGTCCACGCCCTGAGGGGCGACGGCCCGGACGGCCTCCAGCAGGCCCTCGCCGTGCGGGACCGGTTCGGCGCCGAGGCGGCGCAGGTAGTCGTGGTTGCGCGGTCCCGCGGTGCCGATCACCCGGGCGCCGAGGGTGCCGGCGATCTGGACGGCGAGGCTGCCGACGCCGCCGGCGGCCGCGTGGATCAGGACGGTCTCGCCCTCCCGGACGGCGAGGGCCCCGACCAGGGCCTGGTAGGCGGTGAGTCCGGCCAGCGGCAGCCCGCCGGCCTGCGCCCAGTCCAGCGCGGCGGGTTTGCGGGCCAGGGTGCGGACGGGGGCGGCGACCAGCTCGGCGTAGGTGCCGTGCTCCACCCAGTCCTTGCGGACGTACCCGATGACCTCGTCGCCGGGCTGGAACTCGGTGACGGCGCCGCCCACCGCCTGCACCACGCCGGCCAGGTCGAAGCCCATGACCAGCGGGAAGTGGGCGTCCAGGATGCCGTCCAGGTACCCTTCACGGATCTTCCAGTCCACCGGGTTCACCCCGGCCGCCCGGACCCGCACCAGGACCGAGTCCGGGCCGACCTTCGGGTCGGGGAGCTCGGTGAACTCGACGACCTCGGGGCCGCCGTACCGTCTGATCGCGATTGCCTTCATGGGCCAAGCCAAGCGCGAGCGGGCCCGGATATCGATTCGGCCACGCCGGGAAGGCTCCGCTTCGGCGAGCGGTTCTCGTCACATCGACAGGACGTCCATCGTCAGAGTGACGCTAACCGGTTATCATAGATAGCGTCAGAAAGACGAGAAGGCCCCGCGGCGAAGCCGCAGACCGGCAGGGGCCGGACGATCGGCCGCACAGGAGGGCACCCGCCCGTGACCACCACCACCGAGACCTACGGCGTCGACCCCACCCCGACGCCCCTCGCTCTGCTGCTGCTCGGCCGGGAGGCCGACCCCAACAGCGAGCGCGGCGTCGAGTGCCCCGGCGACCTGCCCGCCGCCTCCGACCCGGACCTGGTCGCGCGCGCCCGCGCCGCCAAGGCCAAGCTCGGCGACCGGGTGTTCATCCTGGGCCACCACTACCAGCGCGACGAGGTCATCGAGTTCGCCGACGTCACCGGCGACTCCTTCAAGCTGGCCCGCGACGCGGCCGCCCGCCCGGAGGCCGAGTACATCGTCTTCTGCGGCGTGCACTTCATGGCCGAGTCCGCGGACATCCTGACCAGCAGCGCCCAGCAGGTCGTCCTCCCCGACCTCGCCGCCGGCTGCTCGATGGCCGACATGGCCACCGCCGAGCAGGTCGCCGAGTGCTGGGACGTGCTGCGCGACGCCGGCATAGCGGACACGACCGTGCCGGTCTCGTACATGAACTCCTCCGCCGACATCAAGGCCTTCACCGGCAAGCACGGCGGCACCATCTGCACCTCCTCCAACGCCAAGCGCGCGCTGGAGTGGGCCTTCGAGCAGGGCGAGAAGGTGCTCTTCCTGCCGGACCAGCACCTCGGCCGGAACACCGCCGTCCTGGAGATGGGCTTCTCCCTGGACGACTGCGTGCTCTACAACCCGCACAAGCCGAACGGCGGCCTGACCGTCGAGCAGCTGCGGAACGCCCGGATGATCCTCTGGCGCGGCCACTGCTCGGTGCACGGCCGGTTCAACCTGCGGTCGGTCGAGGAGGTCCGCGAGCGGATCCCCGGCGTGACCGTCCTGGTGCACCCGGAGTGCCAGCACGAGGTGGTCACCGCCGCCGACATGGTGGGCTCGACCGAATACATCATCAAGGCGCTGGACGCCGCCGAGCCCGGCTCCAAGTGGGCCATCGGCACCGAGCTCAACCTGGTCCGCCGCCTGGCCAAGGCGCACCCGGACAAGGAGGTCGTCTTCCTCGACCGCACGGTCTGCTTCTGCTCCACCATGAACCGGATCGACCTGCCGCACCTGGTCTGGGCGCTGGAGTCGCTGGCCGAGGGCCGGGTGCCGAACGTGATCACCGTCGACCCGGAGACCGAGAAGTACGCCAAGGCCGCGCTGGACCGGATGCTGGCCCTGCCGTAGCGCCCATGACGGCCGCACCGCATGACGGCTCACCGCCCGTGAGCCGAAGGGGCGCGCCTGCGTCGTGAGGGAGGAGCGAGGAGGCCCCGACGAAGGACGGGTCTCGGAGCGACGACCGTCGGCGGCGACACGAGGCGCCCCGGAGGCGAACGGGCACAGAAGCAGAGGAGGGCGGGCACCCCGTACGGGGTGCCCGCCCTCGCGCGTTACGTGACCGCGCCGCGCGGCCTACTCCGGCAGGCCGGGGATCAGCCCGTCCCCTTCGCTGCGGAGCATCTCGCGGACCTCGTCGATCGTCGCCTCCGCGTCCGGGAGGATCAGGTCGGACGGCTCCAGGGCGTCGGCCGGCAGCGGGGAGCCGAACTCCTTCACCGCGGCCAGCAGGCTGCCGAGGGCGGCGCGGAAGCTCTCGCCGTCGCCCGCCTCGACGGCCTTGAGCAGGTCGTCGTCCAGCTCGTTGAGCCGGTTCAGGTGGCTCTCGGCCACCTGGAACTGGCCCTCCCCCATGACCCTCATGATCATGCCGGTGCGTCTCCCTGGTCGGGTGTCACTTGTTGTAGTTGATCTTCGAAGAGTCCTGCTGGCCCTGCTCGATGGCCTGCGGCGCGGAGGCCGGGGAGCCACCGGTGAGCTCGGCCTTCATCCGGGCCAGCTCCAGCTCGACGTCGCTGCCGCCCGCCACCCGCTCCAGCTCGGCCTCGATGTCGTCCTTGCGGCCGAGACCGCTGGCGTCGTCCAGCGCGCCCGAGGCGAGCAGCTCGTCGATCGCGCCGGCCCGGGCCTGCATCTGCGCCGTCTTGTCCTCGGCCCGCTGGATGGCCAGGCCCACGTCGCCCATCTCCTCCGAGATGCCGGAGAAGGACTCGGCGATCCGGGTCTGGGCCTGGGCGGCGGTGTACGTCGCCTTGATGGTCTCCTTCTTGGTGCGGAACGCGTCCACCTTGGCCTGCAGACGCTGGGAGGCGAGCGTGAGCTTCTCCTCCTCGGCCTGGAGCTGCTGGTACTGCGTCTCCAGGTCGGTGATCTGGGACTGCAGGTTGGACTTCCGGGTCAGCGCCTCGCGGGCGAGGTCCTCACGGCCCAGCGAGAGCGCCTTGCGGCCCTGGTCCTCGTACTTCGCGGACTGCTGCTGGAGCTGCGTCAGCTGGAGCTCAAGGCGCTTGCGCGAGGTGGCCACGTCGGCGACGCCCCTGCGCACCTTCTGCAGCAGTTCCAGCTGCTTCTGGTAGGAGTAGTCGAGCGTCTCACGCGGATCCTCGGCGCGGTCCAGGGCCTTGTTCGCCTTGGACCGGAAGATCAGCCCCATACGCTTCATGATTCCGTCGCTCATGGGCCTCGATAGCCCCCTTCTTCGGGCCTGCGGGATGCGTCTCGTAACACGTTGAGTGTATGTGCAGCGAGCCTGCCGCCGCAGTGCACGAGCCTGCAACAAGACTGCTACAGCGGCCCTGGCCGCGGCATCGTCCCTGGGGTGGAAATACCCCTGAGTCCATGATCCGCCTCCGGGCGGGGAGCCCGTAGGGGACGGACCCGGAGATCGATATCTCTTTGGGTCCGACGGCACGGCGGAAAGCCTCCCGGCAACACGTACGCTGGTGATGTGTTCCGACGCCGCTCTGATGAATCCTCCTCCTCGGCCGCCGTGCTGACCAAGGAGGACGACAAGACCACCCGCCACCCGCAGGCCCCGAAGGGCCGGCCCACGCCCAAGCGCAGTGAGGCCGAGGCCAACCGGAAGACCCGGGTGACCGTCCCCAAGGACCGCAAGGAGGCCAACCGCCAGGCCCGCGAGCGGATGCGCAGCGAGCGCGAGAAGCAGCGCACCGCCCTGCTGGAGGGCGACGAGCGCTACCTCCCCGGCCGCGACAAGGGCCCGGTGCGGCGCTTCGTCCGCGACTACATCGACTCGCGCTGGTCGGCCGCGGAGTTCTTCCTCCCGTACGCGGTGGTCGTGCTGGTGCTGAGCATCGTCAAGGTGCCGGTGCTGCAGCTCGCCTCCACCCTGCTGTTCCTGCTGTTCTTCGTCGTGGTGATCGCCGACTTCGTGCGCCTGGGCCTCGGCCTGCGCAAGGAGCTGGCCACCCGCTTCCCCGGCACCAACACCCGCGGCTCGGTGCCGTACGGCCTGATGCGCACCCTCCAGATGCGCCGGCTGCGCCTGCCCAAGCCGCAGGTCAAGCGGGGCGAGCGGCCCTGACCGCCGAAGCGGTCCCGCCCTACTGGGCCCAGCCGGTCGGTCCGGCCGTGCCCGGCCCGCCGGTGGCGCCCGCGGCCGGTCCGGTGCCCGGGGTCCACGCCGGGCCCGGCGCCCCCGTGGTGCCGAGCGGGCTCGGGCCGGTCGGCGCGTACACCGCGTACGCGCTGCCGGGGCAGGGCCTCGGCCAGCACGACCGGCTGCCCGCGCGCAGCGCGCCGTACACCGGCGGCGCGGGGGCCTGGCTGGACCGCCAGGGCGGACTGCACAACGTCGTCCGCCAGGAACTCGTCGCCCGGCAGCTGGCCGACCAGCTGGCCGGGCGGACCGGTCTCCGGGTCCTGGACGTCGGCTGCGGCCAGGCCACCCAGGCCCTGCGGCTCGCCCGGGCCGGCCACCTGGTCACCGGCCTCGACCCTGATCCGGTCACCCTCGGCGCCGCCCAGGCGGCGCTGGCCGCCGAACCGGCGGAGGTCCGCGACCGGGTCCGGCTGCTCAGCGGCGACGGCAACCAGTGCGGGCGATGGTTCGGACCGCGCAGCTTCGACGTGGTGCTCTGCCACGGCGTCCTGATGTACCTCGCCGACCCCGATCCGCTGCTGGCCTCACTGGCCCGGATCCTCGCGCCCGACGGCCTGCTGTCGCTGCTGGTGCGCAACGCCGACGCGCTCGCCATGCGGGCCGGGCTGGCCGGCGACTGGCGCGGCGCGCTCACCGCCTTCGACTCCACCCGCTACACCAACCGCCTCGGCCTCCCCGCCCGGGCCGACCGGCTCGCCGACCTCGAGGTGACCCTCGGGGAGCTGGCGGTGCCGGTGCGGCAGTGGTACGGGGTGCGGGTGTTCACCGACGGGATGCCGGACGCCGCGGCACCGGTGGACGGGCGCCAGCTGGCGCAGCTGCTGGACGCGGAGGAGCGGGCCGGGCACGAGGAGCCGTACCGGCGGGTGGCGGCGCTGCTGCACGTCGTCGGGGCGAAGTAGGGGCCTCGGCCTTCGGCAGGCGGCCCACCCCTGGTGGTTGACCGCCTGCGACCCGCTCGGAGCGGGGTCAGGCCGCGTCGTGGAGGCTCATGGGGTAGATGTCGCGGCCGTCCTCGACCAGGACCACGCGGTCGACGCCGTCGTCGAGGAGCTGCTTCCAGACCTCGCCGATCCAGGACTCCGCGTCGCCCTGGCTCGCGAACTCCTCACCGCCGCCGGCCTGGACGACCTCGGTGCCGTCCTCCCGCTCGTAGCGCCACGTCCACACCATGCCCGGCTCCTCCCTGACCACTGACCCGATCACTGAGCTGATCTGTGCTGATCACTGTGCTGCGAACAGTAGCGTGCCCGCCGTGACCGTCCCCATGCCTCGTCCGGCAGGATGACCGCATGGCACAGCGCACCCTGCTGCTCGGCGGCGCCCGCTCCGGCAAGTCCACTCGCGCCGAGGAGCTCCTCACCCCGTACGACGACGTCCTCTACGTGGCCACCTCCGGGACCCGGGACGGCGACCGGGAGTGGGCGCAGCGCGTCGCCCTGCACCGGGACCGGCGGCCGGCGTCCTGGCGGACCGCGGAGACCTGCGACCTGGAGGCCGTCCTGGCGGACCCCGCGGACCCGGCGCCGGTGCTGGTGGACTGCCTGGCCCTGTGGCTGACCGCGGTGATGGACGAGCACCGCGCCTGGGAGGACGAGGCGTGGTTCGGCGGGGCCGAGGAGGCGGTGGCCGCCCGCTGCGCGGCGCTGGCCGGCGCGTGGCGGGCGACCGGGCGGCGGGTGGTCGCGGTGAGCAACGAGGTGGGGATGGGCGTCGTCCCGGCGACGGCGTCCGGACGGCGGTTCCGGGACACCCTGGGACGGCTCAACATGGCGGTGGCGGAGGCCTCCGAGCGGGTGCTGCTGGTAGTGGCCGGACAGGTGCTGACCATCAAAGCGACCGGCGTGTAGATTTCGCAGCGATGGACACCACCGTGGATCTCGACATGTACTCGTCGCTCGTGGAGCGGCCGGACGAGGCCGCCCGCCGCAGTGCCGAGGAGCGCTGGCAGGGCCTGGCCAAGCCGCGCGGCGGCCTGGGGCAGTTGGAGGAGCTCGGGGCGTGGCTGGCCTCGGTACAGGGCACCTCGCCGACCAGGCCCGTCTCCGCGGCGAAGGTGCTGCTGTTCGCCGGCGACCACGGGGTCGCCTCGCTCGGCGTCTCCCGGCTGGAGGCCAAGGGCGGGACGGCCGAGCGGGTGCGCGCGGTGCTGGACGGCACGGCCCCGGTGGCGGTGCTGGCCCACCGCTTCGGTGCGGACGTGCGGGTGGTGGACGTCGCGGTGGACTGCGACGGAACGGAGTTCCCCGAGGAGGTCGTCCGCCACCGGGTGCGCCGCGGGTCCGGGCGGATCGACGTGGAGGACGCGGTCACCCTGGCCGAGGCGGAGCGGGCGTTCCGCGCCGGTGCCGCGATCGCCGACGAGGAGGCGGACGCCGGGACCGACCTGGTGGTCCTGGGCGACCTCGGGGTCGGCTCGACCACCGTGGCGTCGGTGCTGGTCGGCGCGCTGTGCGGGACGGACGCGGCGGCGGTCACCGGCCGCGGGTCCGGGATCGACGACCGGACGTGGATGGTGAAGTGCGCGACCGTACGGGACGCGCTGCGCCGGGCCCGTCCGGTGCTGGGCGACCAGCTGGCGCTGCTGGCGACGGTCGGCGGCGCGGACTTCGCGGCGATCACCGGGTTCCTGCTGCAGTCCGCGGCACGACGGCTGCCGGTGGTGCTCGACGGCGTGGTCGCGGCGGCGTGCGCGCTGGTCGCGCAGCGGGTGGCGTTCCGGGCGCCGGAGTGGTGGCGGGCCGGATCGGCCACCGGGGAGCCGGCGCAGGTGAAGGCGTACGACCGGCTGACCCTGACGCCGCTGCAGGACCTCGGCGTGAGCATGGGCGAGGGCGTCGGCGCGGTCCTGGCGCTGCCGCTGCTGCAGGCGGCCTCGGACACCCTCGCGGAGCCGTCCGCGGTGCCCACCGCCGCGAAGCGGGAGCCGCGGCCGCCGGCGAAGCTGCCGAGCGCCGCCGAACTGCTCGACCGCTACTAGCCGATGACGGGAGACCCGTCGGCCGGGGAGCCGTGGGGCACGCAGGGTGCTCGGGGTGCGCACGGGCTGCGGTTCGCGTTCGGGACGCTGTCGGTGCTGCGGGTGCGGGTCGACCGGTGGGACCGGGCGACCGGCGGCCGGGCGATGCTGTGGGCGCCGCTGGTCGGCGCCGTCCTCGGGACGGCGGCCGCCGGGACCGGAGCGCTGGTGGCATGGCGGGCCGGCGGGCTGCTCGGGGCGGTCGCGGCGGTGTCCGTCCTCGCCGGGCTGACCCGCGGGCTGCACCTGGACGGGCTGGCCGACGTGGCCGACGGCCTGGGCAGCGGGAAGCCGGCCGAGGACGCGCTGCGGATCATGAAGCAGTCGGACATCGGGCCGTTCGGGGTGCTGACGCTCGTTCTGGTGCTGCTGGCTCAGGTCGCGGCGCTGGCCGGGGCGTTCGCGCAGTCGCCCGGGCGCGGGGCGCTGGCCGTGCTGACCGGCGCGGTGACGGGACGGTGCGCGCTGGCGTGGGGCTGCCTGCGGTCGGTGCCGCCGGCCCGGCCGGGCGGCCTCGGGGCGATGGTGGCGAGCACGGTGGCGCCCGGTGCGGCGGTGGGGGTGTCGGCGGGGGCCGCGGTGCTGCTGGCGGCGCTTGCGGCGGGGGCCGGGTACGGGTGGGGGGCGCTCGGGTATCCGGTGGCGCTGGTGGTGGGGGTGCTGTGTGGGTGGGGGGTGCTGCGGCGGTGCGTGGGGCGGCTCGGCGGGGTGACCGGGGACGTGCTGGGGGCGATGGCGGAGGCGGCGGGGACGGGGGCTGTGGTGGGGTTGGCGTTGGTACTGGGCTGAGTTGCGCTGGGTTTCGCTGAGCTGAGTCGGACAGCTGGACGGGCTATTTCGCGCAGTTCTCCCCCCAGCCTTGACGGCATTGGAGGTGCCCCCACGCGCCCCTGATGAACCCGATTGCCCGAGGGAACCCGCGCGCCTGGATGAACCCGGGTGCCAGAGCACACCCGCGTCCCTGATGGACCCGGGTGCACGAGGGAACCCGGGTGCCCGCTGGGGTGGCTGTCAGGGTGTCGGGGGGAGGTAGATGCAGTGGACGGCGTCGAGGGTGGCGAGGTGGATGCGGCCGGTGGGGTCGATGGTGGCGGCGTCGACGGCGGAGCCGAGGCGGAGGTGGGTCTCCTCGGTGTCCCCGTTGGTGAGGCGGAGGAGGCGGACGGTGCCGTCGGCCCAGGCGGTGAGGTAGACGGGGCCGTGGTCGGTGTCGCCGGCGGCGACGGCGGTGACCGGGGAGGGGCGGCCGGTGAGCGGGGTGGCGAGGGGGTCCTGGCCGGGCTTCCAGAGCCGCATGGTGCCGTCCCGGCCGCCGCTCACCACCATGAGGACGTCGCCCAGTTCGGCCACCGCGACGGCGGTGACGCCGCCGTCGTGCAGGGGCTTGTCGGTGGCGACACCGGGCTGGCCGGGGGTGTGGAAGCAGGTGATCCGGCCGGTGCCGTCGCCGACCACGACCAGCGGGTTGCCGTCGATCATCGGGGCGGCCAGCGCGGTGAGTCCGCCGCCGGCCTGCTGGACGGCCCAGCCGGCGACCGCGGTGGCGGTGCGGGGTGCGCCGCTCGGGGCGGGTGAGGGCAGGCCGGTGAGGGTGCCGTCGCCGCCGAGGGCGAGTACGGCGCCGTCCTCGCCGCAGGCGAGGGCGGTGGGACGGACGGGCAGCGGGCGCAGGGCGGGGCCGGCGGGCTGTCCGGTGTAGGCGTCCAGGACCTGTACCCCGGCGTCGGTGGCGACCAGGACCCGGCCGGCGTACGGGCCGCGGCCGGCGGTGAGGCCGCGGACCACGCCGGCCTGCGGGCGGTGGCGCCAGAGGCCGTACCAGCGGGGCCGGGCCGGGAGGGCGGCGGCGAGGGCGCGGTCGCGGTCCGGGTCGGTGCCGTGCTGCCAGGCGTGCAGGACGGTGGCCCGGTCCCCCGGTTCGTCCAGGGCGAGGAGGGCCTGGCCGGCGGTGGACCAGGCGTCGGCGAGGGCGGTGTCGGCGGCGGGGGTGGTGTGGAGGGCGGCGGTGACGGCGAGCGGGTCGGCCGCGGCGGCCAGGCGGGGGTCGGCGAGGAGTCCGGCGGCGGTGCCGGCCGCGGCGGCGTGGCGCAGCAGCAGGCCGAGGCGGTCGGGGTCGGCGCCGGTGGGGTCGGGTCGGCCGTCCGGGCCGGCGGGGAGCGCGGCGGCGAGGTCGCGGGCGAGGGCGGCGTGGTCCACGGGGGCGTCGGCGGTGGCGAGGCGGGTGAGCGGGTCGAGGTGCAGCCGCCAGGAGAGGCCGTCGGGGTGCGGGGGCAGGAGGTCGCCGGCCCGGCGGACGGCGTCGGGGCCGCCGGAGCCGGGCAGGGTGGCCCACTCCTCGGCGAGGGCGGGCCGGGTGACGGCGGCCAGGGCGCGGACGGTCGGCCGCAGGTCCTCGGGCAGGGCGTGCCACCAGGCGGCGGCGGCCTCGTCGAGGCGGTCGGCGAGCGGGGTCGCGGGGTCGAGCGGGACGCCGCCGGGGATGCGGGCGGCGAGCTGGGCCAGCCCGGGGCCGGGGTGGACCTGCTCGGCGGGCGGCGGGCTGCCGGGGAGCTTGGCGCACCAGGCGGCGAAGCGGTCCGGGTCGGTCCAGCGCGGGTCGTCGAGGTCGAGGACGGCCGCCCGCGGCTCCAGGGCGGCGAGGGCGGCGGCTTCGGGGGTGCCGTCCGCGCACTCCACGGCGAGGCGGAGGTCGGGGACGAGCAGCAGCAGCGCGATCAGGTCGGTGACCAGACGCTCGGGCTCGGCCGCCCGGTTCAGGTCGGCGATCACCAGGACCCGGGGCGGCGCGTACTTGAGGGTGGCGGCCAGCCGGGCGGGGGTGCTCGCGGCGAGGCGGAGCCGGTCGGCGAGCGTCCAGGCGGCGCTGCGGGCGGTGTGGCCGGCGGCGTTGAGGTAGGCGTGGACCCGGCGGGACGGCCGGGGGTTGTTCGGCGGGGCGGCGGTGGCCAGCCAGTTGAGCAGGTGGGTGCGGCCGCTGCCGGAGGAGCCGGCGATCCGGCAGACCCGGGGTGCCCGGCTGTCCTCCAGCCAGCCGAACAGCGCCTGTCCGGCGGGCTTGCGGCCCGCCCGCAGCGGTGGCACCCAGCTCGCGTCCTCGGTCATCCCGTCCCCCGTCCCCTCGTGGCCGAACACCGGAACCGATCACGGGATTCCGGTCGGGGAGAGTCTAGGAGGAGTCGCTCGCGACCCGGTCAGCCGAGTTCGAGGCGGCGCAGCCGGGAGGCGTCCAGGGTGAGGCCGGGGTCGCAGCCGGGGTTGACGGCGAGCCGGGCGCCCGGGGCGGCGGCGGCGATCTGACGGCCGGTGAGCGTCCCCTGCCGGTGGGCCTGCCAGCCGGCCGGGACCAGCGCGGGCGAGGTGTAGGCGGAGACCTCGCCGAGCCCGTTCCGGTCGGCCTCCAGGTGGAGGCCGGGCTCCTGCGGGGCGAGGCGGACGATCAGCGGGGCGTCCAGCAGCACGCGGAGCACGGTGTCCTGGACGGTGTAGCCCGCGGCGAGGCGCTGCAGGGCGGCCTCGGCCGGGCTGCCGGGCTCGGGCATGCCGAGGGCGCGCGGGCCGGGCCGGTGGCCGGGGTTGCGCAGGAACCGGACCGGGACCCCCTCGTGGTCGACCTGCCAGCTGCCGAGCGCGCCGGCGTCGGAGTCGCCCTCGACGTGGGCGGGGTCGTACACCGGGACCCGGCCGCCCGGGCGCCGCCGGGCCAGCAGGCGCGCCTCGCGGGTGAGCGGCACCTCCTGGCGTCCGGCCTCCTCGCGGGCGGCGGCCTCGGTGGCGGTGCGGCGGGCGTCCTCCGCGCGGAGCTGCTCCACGGACTTGCCGTACGGGTCGATCGAGGTCCTGGGGTGGACCGGCCAGCCGTGCGCGGCCAGCGACTCCAGGCCGGCGAGACTGTTCGTCAGGTGGCGGTCGCCTGGGGTGCCCGGGACGTCGCCGCCCGGTCGGGTCGCGATCACGGCGAGCACCCGGGACGGGGGCATCGGCGGGTCCTGGAGGATGCGGAGGGCCTCGGTCCAGGCGGCGGCCGCGGCCACGCCCTCGGAGCCGGCGGCGTGGCGGCGGACGAACCCGCAGCGGCCCTCGGCGTCCGAGGCCCACAGGTATCCGACCACGCCGACGGCCCGGTTGGCGATGGTCAGGTACTCCCCCGGGCCGGCCGGCGGGGCGGGTTCCCGCTCGGCGTGGGCGGCGGGCGGGTGGTGGGCGTTCATGCGGCTGCTCCTGTCGGGTCCGTCCGGGGGCGCGGGCCGTCTCCCCCGCTCCGGCGGCGGGGAGCAGGGTACTCAAGGCGCTCGGTCGACGAACTGTCAGGGGCCGGTGCGACGGGGATGGTTGGGGGTGCCCGAAGGGTCCTTCCGGGGAGCGTCACGGAAGGCGATCACCGCAGCCGGGAAGGCGGGGGGGCGCGATTCCAGCATGCGGACTACCATGCCTGGAGCACCGTAGCCCTGCGCCCCGTATCCCCGCGGAGTCAGCCTGGGTGATCGCCGGTGCGGCAACGGAGCCGCACTCGGCTGTGGACCGCGAAGTAGAACAGGACGCATTTGTCGTGACTGCACTGTCTGTGAGCACCTCCTCCGCCGCCTCGCTGCGCGCGGATGCCCTGGTGATCGGCGTGGCGAAGGGCCCCAAGGGCCTGGTCGTCGCCCCCGGCGCCGAGACCGTGGCCGAGGCGTTCGACGGCAAGCTGGCCGAGGTCCTCGCGACCCTGGGCGCCACCGGTGCCGAGGGTGAGGCGGTCAAGGTCCCCGCGGCCGCGGGTCTCAAGGCCCCGCTCGTGCTGGCCGTGGGCCTGGGCGAGGCCGAGGACGGCTTCTCCGCCGAGACGCTGCGCCGGGCGGCCGGTGTCGCGGCCCGGACCCTGGCGGGTTCGAAGAAGGCCGCGCTGCTGCTCCCCGCCGAGTCCGCGGAGGAGGTCGAGGCGGTCGCGCTGGGCGGCCTGCTCGGCTCGTACTCCTTCGGCGCGTACAAGAACGGCGAGGCCAAGGCCCCCGTCGGCGAGCTGACCGTGCTGGCCGCCCGCAAGGGCAGCAAGGACGCCAAGGCCGCCGTGGAGCGCGCCGCCGCGATCGGCGAGGAGATGAACCGCGCCCGCGACCTGGTCAACACCGCCCCGAACGACCTCAACCCGAAGTCCTTCGCCGCGCTCGCCCAGGCGGCCGGCAAGGAGCACGGCCTCAAGGTCGAGGTGCTGGACGAGAAGGCGCTGACCAAGGGCGGCTTCGGCGGCCTGCTGGGCGTCGGCAACGGCTCGGCCAACCCGCCGCGGCTGGTGAAGGTGGCCTACACCCACCCGAAGGCCAAGGCCTCGCTCGCCTTCATCGGCAAGGGCATCACCTACGACTCGGGCGGCATCTCGCTGAAGCCGGCCGGTCACAACGAGACCATGAAGTGCGACATGGCCGGCGCCGCTGCCGTGTTCGCCGCCGTGGTCGCGGCCAAGCGCCTGGGCCTGCAGGTCAACGTCACCGCCTGGCTGGCGCTGGCGGAGAACATGCCGTCCGGCACCGCCACCCGCCCGGGCGACGTGCTGCGGATGTACGGCGGCAAGACCGTCGAGGTGCTGAACACCGACGCCGAGGGCCGCCTGGTGCTGGCCGACGCGATCGTCCGGGCCGGCGAGGAGAAGCCGGACGTGATCGTGGACGTCGCCACCCTGACCGGCGCCATGGTGCTGGCCCTGGGCAACCGCACCTTCGGTGTGATGGCCAACGACGACGCGCTGCGCACCCGCCTGCACGAGACCGCCGGCGCGGTCGGCGAGCAGTCCTGGCCGATGCCGCTGCCGGCCGAGCTGCGCAAGGGCATGACCGAGTCGACCGTCGCCGACCTCGCCAACATGGGCGAGCGGATGGGCGGCGGCCTGGTGGCCGGCCTGTTCCTGAAGGAGTTCGTGGCCGAGGGCATCGACTGGGCGCACCTGGACATCGCCGGCCCGGCCTTCAACGAGGGCGGCCCGTTCGGCTACACCCCGAAGGGCGGCACCGCGAGCGCGGTGCGCACCCTGGTCCGCTTCGCCGAGGACACCGCCGCGGGCGTCTGATCCACGGCTCGAGGGGCCCGGCACCGTTCGCGGTGCCGGGCCCTTCGGCGTCCCGGCGGGGCTGCCGCCGCTCTTACCAGCCGGTAGCCCCTTACACAATCCGAGACGGTGTTCGCCCCGGGCGAAACTTTGTTCCGCAGAGTGGAACGACCCCGCTCACAGGCTGTCGCCAAGCCACCTCCGCGCGCCTCCCGCACCGCTGTGAGCTGCGGTGATACCAGGTCGTACAGGGCATTCGGCCACGCCCCGGGACACCCGCCCCCACCTTCGAGGCAGCCCCGGACATCAGCCGCCGCCAACAAGTGCAAAGATGTATTTCCGGCACGACTGGGCGCCTCACAAAGGCTTCCCACCCCACCGGACCGCGACCGGCCCGGCGAACCGCACCCCTTTGCATGGAGGACGTGACGTGGCGAACGACGCCAGCACCGTTTTCGACGTAGTCATTCTCGGAGGCGGAAGCGGCGGTTACGCCGCGGCGCTCCGCGCCGCTCAGCTGGGGCTGAGCGTCGCCCTCATCGAGAAGGGTGAGCTGGGCGGTACCTGCCTGCACCGCGGCTGCATCCCCACCAAGGCCCTGCTGCACGCGGCGGAGATCGCCGACGAGACGAAGGAGGCCGCCGAGTTCGGCGTCCTGGCCACCTTCCAGGGCATCGACATCAACGGCGTCCACAAGTACAAGGACGACGTCATCGCCGGCCTGTACAAGGGCCTGCAGGGCCTCGTCGCCTCCCGCAAGGTCACCTTCATCCAGGGTGAGGGCCGCCTCTCCTCGCAGACCTCGGTGGACGTCAACGGCCAGCGCATCGAGGGCCGCCACATCGTCCTCGCCACCGGCTCGGTGCCGAAGTCGCTGCCCGGCCTGACCATCGACGGCGACCGGATCATCTCCTCCGACCACGCCCTCAAGCTCGACCGCATCCCGAAGTCGGCCGTCATCCTCGGCGGCGGCGTGATCGGCGTCGAGTTCGCTTCCGTGTGGAAGTCCTTCGGCGTCGACGTCACCATCGTCGAGGCCCTTCCGCACCTCGTGCCGCTGGAGGACGAGAACTCCTCCAAGCTGCTGGAGCGCGCCTTCCGCAAGCGCGGCATCAAGTTCGAGCTCAAGGCCCGCTTCTCGGGCGTCGAGTACACCGAGTCCGGTGTGCGCGTCTCCACCGAGAACGGCAAGCAGATCGACGCCGACCTGCTGCTCGTCGCCATCGGCCGCGGCCCGGTCTCGGCCGGCCTCGGCTACGAGGAGAACGGTGTCGCGATGGACCGCGGCTACGTCCTCGTCGACGAGTACATGCGCACCAACGTCCCGACCATCTCGGCCGTCGGCGACCTCGTCCCGACCCTGCAGCTGGCCCACGTCGGCTTCGCCGAGGGCATCCTGGTCGCCGAGCGCCTGGCCGGTCTGAAGACCGTGCCGATCGACTACGACGGCGTGCCGCGCGTCACCTACTCCAACCCCGAGGTCGCCTCGGTCGGCATCTCGGAGGCCAAGGCCGTCGAGCTGTACGGCAAGGAGAAGGTCGTCACGCTCAAGTACAACCTGGCCGGCAACGGCAAGAGCAAGATCCTGAAGACCGCCGGCGAGATCAAGCTCGTCCAGGTCAAGGACGGCGCCGTGGTCGGTGTCCACATGGTCGGCGCCCGCATGGGCGAGCAGGTCGGCGAGGCCCAGCTGATCTACAACTGGGAGGCCCTGCCGGCCGAGGTCGCGCAGCTCATCCACGCGCACCCGACCCAGTCCGAGGCGCTCGGCGAGGCGCACCTGGCGCTGGCCGGCAAGCCGCTGCACGCTCACGACTGACCGCGCAGACCGCACCCCGAGCCCACTTTTCCTGTACGCAAGACTTGATAGGAGTCGCTGAAACCATGGCGGTCTCAGTAACACTGCCCGCACTGGGCGAGAGCGTGACCGAGGGCACCGTCACCCGCTGGCTCAAGGCCGAGGGTGAGCACGTGGAGATGGACGAGCCGCTGCTCGAGGTCTCCACCGACAAGGTCGACACCGAGATCCCGGCGCCGGCTTCCGGCATCCTGGCCGCGATCAAGGTCGGCGAGGACGAGACCGTCGAGGTCGGCGCCGAGCTGGCGATCATCGACGACGGCTCCGGTGCCCCGGTCGCCGCCGCGCCGGCCGCCGAGGCCGCCCCCGCCGCCGCCCCGGCCCCGGTGGCCGAGGCTCCGGCCGCCGCCCCGGCCCCGGCTGCCGCTCCGGCCGCTCCGGCCGCCGCCGCGCCCGCCGACGCCACCCCGGTCCTGCTGCCCGCGCTGGGCGAGTCGGTCACCGAGGGCACCGTCACCCGCTGGCTCAAGGCCGAGGGTGAGACCGTCGAGGTCGACGAGCCGCTGCTCGAGGTCTCCACGGACAAGGTCGACACCGAGATCCCGTCGCCGGTCGCCGGCGTCGTCGTGAAGATCCTGGTCGGCGAGGACGAGACCGCCGAGGTCGGCGCCCAGCTCGCGCTGATCGGCGCCCCGGGTGCCGCTCCGGCGGCCGCTGCTCCGGCCCCGGCTGCCGCTCCGGCTCCGGCCGCTGCGCCGGCTCCCGTCGCCGCTCCGGCCCCGGCCGCTGCCGCCCCGGCCCCGGCTGCCGCTCCGGCTCCGGTGGCCCCGGCTGCTCCGGTCGCCGCCCCCGCTCCCGCGGCCGCTCCGGCCCCGGCTGCCCCGGTCGCCGCTCCGGCCCCGGTCGCCGCTGCCGCCGGCGAGGGTGACGCCTACGTGACCCCGCTGGTCCGCAAGCTCGCCGCCGAGCAGGGTGTGGCCCTCTCCGCCGTCACCGGCACCGGTGTCGGCGGCCGCATCCGCAAGCAGGACGTGCTCGCCGCCGCCGCGGCCGCGAAGGCCGCCGCTGCTCCGGCCGCCGCCCCGGCCGCCAAGGCGCCGGCCACCGTCGCCGCGGTCTCGCCGCTGCGCGGCACCACGGTGAAGATGTCCCGCCTGCGCTCGGTGATCGCCAAGCGCATGGTCGAGTCGCTCCAGGTGTCGGCCCAGCTGACCACCGTGGTCGAGGTGGACATCACCAACATCATGCGGCTGCGTGCCAAGGCGAAGGCCGGCTTCGAGGCCCGCGAGGGCGTCAAGCTCTCCCCGATGCCGTTCTTCGTCAAGGCCGCCACCGAGGCGCTCAAGGCCCACCCGGTCGTGAACTCCCAGGTGAACGAGG
Source organism: Kitasatospora sp. HUAS MG31 (assembly GCF_040571325.1). Taxonomy (GTDB): domain Bacteria; phylum Actinomycetota; class Actinomycetes; order Streptomycetales; family Streptomycetaceae; genus Kitasatospora; species Kitasatospora camelliae. Next base: position 2,222,522 of record NZ_CP159872.1, read on the forward strand.
CCGAGGGCACCATCACCTACCACGGCGCCGAGCACGTCGGCATCGCGGTGGACACCGACCGCGGCCTGCTGGTCCCGGTCATCCACAACGCGGGCGACCTCAACATCGCCGGCATCGCGCGCAAGACCGCCGACCTGGCGGCCCGCACCCGCGACAACAAGGTCACCCCGGACGAGCTGGGTGGTGGCACCTTCACCATCACCAACACCGGCTCGCGCGGCGCGCTGTTCGACACGCCGATCATCAACCAGCCGCAGGTCGCGATCCTGGGCATCGGCGCGGCCGTCAAGCGCCCGGTGGTCATCAACCACCCGGAGCTGGGCGAGACCATCGCGGTCCGCGACATGGTCTACCTGGCCCTGTCGTACGACCACCGGATCGTCGACGGCGCCGACGCCGCCCGCTACCTGGGCGCCGTCAAGGCCCGCCTGGAAGAGGGCGCCTTCGAGGGCGACCTCGGCCTGTGAGCCCGCTCGGCTGACCGGTCCGCCGGTCGGCCGACCGGCCGGTGACCGACCGGCCGACGCTTTCCCGGAACCCCCGCCCCGTCCCCGGACGGAGCGGGGGTTCCGCGTCTCCTGGGGCCCCGCGTTCCGGGCCGGCTTCCGGGCCGGCTTCCGGGCGGACTCCGCCGAACCGGCGAGCGTCGGGGCGGTTCGAGCGGCGCGCGATGCGTCGGGGCGGGTGACCGAGGATGCTGGAGCGGTGATGTACGAGACGGACTTCTGGCAGCTCATCGACGACACCAGGGACGCGGTCGGCGGCGACCCGGACGACCAGGCGGACGCGCTGGTGGAGCGGCTCGCCCAGCTGACCCCGGACGACGTGGTGGACTTCGCCCGGCTGTTCGAGGCGCGGTTCCAGCGGGCGTACCGGACCGACCTGTGGGGCGCCGCCCACCTGATGCTCGGTGGGGCCTCCGAGGACGCCTTCGACTACTTCCGGTGCTGGCTGATCGGCCAGGGCCGGGACGTCTTCGAGGGCGCCGTGCACCACCCGGACGAACTGGCCGAGCTGGTCCCCGACTTCGACGAGGAGGAGGACGGCGACGCCGAGGACCTCGGCTTCGCCGCCGACGAGGCGTACGAGCAGCTGACCGGGCTGCCGCTGCCCGAGCTCGGGACGGAGCAGCCGGCGGCCCCGGAGGGCGACCCGTTCGACTTCGAGGACGCGGAGGCCATGGCGAAGCGGTACCCGAGGCTGTGGGAGCGGTTCGGGGAGTGAGGACGGCCCGTCCGGGTCGGGGCGGGGTCGGGCGGGGTTCCGGCCGGCGTCAGGTCGTGGAGCCGGAGGACGGGCGGATGCCCGCCACGATCTGGTCCACGACGGCGGGGCGGGGCGCCTGCGGGTCGTCGTCGGCACCGCCGTGCAGGAGGGTGAAGGTCCCCGCCCCGGCCGGGACGGCCACCACGGTGACGTAGCCCTTGGCGCCCTCCTTCGGCGTGACGTACCAGCGCACCGCGTACCCGATCGCACCGCTCACGGCCACCGGACCCGAGGTCAGCTCGCGGTGGTCCGCCAGATCGCCGAACACCTGCGGGGCGTACACCGCCGTGGCCGCCTCGGCCACCGACTTGGCGTCCGTGCCGGGCACGTTGAGCGCCTCGATCGAGAACTGGGCGCGCACGCACGGCGCCGACATCCCGCACTCGTAGGAGCCGCTGGTCAGGAAGGCGCTGGACCCGGTGGACGAGGTCCGGGTCTGCCAGCCGGCCGGGACGGGCACCCGCCAGCCGTGGACCATGTCCGGGGTGGTGTTCTCCACCGGGCGGACGGTGGCGCTGGAGCTGGTGCGCGGGCTCGGCGTCGGGGAGGGGCTGCGGACCGGGGCGGAGGTGGTCCACGTCGGGTCGGCGATCACCGGGCCCACCGGGTCCTTCTTCCCGCGGGCGAGGAGCACGCCGCCGATGACGGCCGCGACCAGGACCAGCGCCACACCCGCCGAGATGCCGATCGCCAGGCCGTTGCGGTTGCCCGCCGACGGCCCGGGCGCGTACGGGCCCTGGTACGGGGCGTACGGGCCGGGCGGGGCGTAGTCGGGCTGCGGGGGTTGGGGGTGCTGGGGTTGCGGCTGCGGGGGCGTGGCGGCGGCCCAGCCCTGGGTGGGGGCGTCGGCGATCCGCTGGGCGGGCACGTCCGAGGCGGGGCGGACCTCGGCGGTCCACTGGGCGCCGTCCCACCAGCGCTCGTCCGCGGTTCCGGGAACGGGGTACCAGCCGGGCGGTGTCGCGTTGCTCACCCGCGTACCGTACCGGTCCCCACCGACCGGCGGAACTCCTCCGGACAGGCCGCACACGACCGGCCGGCCCCGCGGGGCGAAGGCAATCGGCCAGGCACAAACAGGGGCGCGGGGAACTGCGCGAGGAGAGGACAGTGAACGTAGAGCCCTCCCGCAGCGCGCAGCCCCACGCGCCCCCGGGTGCGCGCAGCCGGGTTGCTCGCCGCCCCGGGGCCGGCTCAGAGGGAGCGGGCCATCCAGATGTCGTCGACGTAGGTGCCGTCCAGGAGGAACTCCTCGTGGAGGGTGCCCTCGATCCGGAAGCCGTGGCGTTCGTAGAGGCGGCGGGCCGGGGTGTTGTGGGCGAGGACGCGGAGGGTGAGGCGGCGGGCGCCGGCCTCGCGGGCGGCGTCGCAGGCGGCGTCCACCAGGGCGTCGCCGACACCCCGGCCGCGGACGTCGGGCAGCACCCCGAGCCCCTGGATCTGCCGGACGTGGCCGTTGGTCGCCAGCGGGGTCGGCGGCACCTGGCGGACGAACCCGACGATCCGCCCGTCCAGTTCGGCGACCCGGTACTGCTCCGGCGGGTGCCGCTCGTCGAACATCCGCGCCCCCTCGGCGGGCTTCGGCGAGACCTCGCTGAGCCGGGACCAGATGACCCGGTTGAGCTCGACGAGCTCCTCGTCGTCCTCGAACGTCGCGGGACGGATCGTCAGTTCGTACGATGACATGCCCGACATGCTAGCCACGCCGTCCGGCTCGCCCGCCGCCGTGCCGCCGTGCCGCCGTCCCGGACGGGCGGGAGCTGCCAGGATGGTCCCCATGCGTATCGCGGTGACTGGCTCGACGGGTTTCATCGGATCGGCCCTGGTCGGCTCCCTGCTGGCGGAGGGGCACCAGGTGGTGCGGCTGGTCCGCCACCGGAGCCGGACCGGGCCGCAGCGGGACGGCTCGGTCGGCGTCGGCTGGAACCCGCTGCTGCTCCAGGTGGACCGGGCCGGCCTGGAGGGGCTGGACGCGGTGGTGCACCTGGCCGGTGCCGGGATCGCCGACCGGCGGTGGACCGAGGCGCACAAGCGGGACATCCGGGACAGTCGGGTGCTCGGCACGGAGACCCTCGCCGGCGCCCTGGCGGAGCTGAAGCAGCCGCCGAAGGTGCTGGTCAGCGCCTCTGCCGTCGGGTACTACGGGCAGACCGGCGACCGGGTGATCGACGAGCGGTCGCCGGCCGGGGAGGACTTCCTGGCCCGAGTGTGCGTGGACTGGGAGGCGGCGGCCCGGCCGGCGGCGGACGCCGGGGTGCGGGTGGTGCACCCGCGGACCGGGATGGTGATGGACGCCGGCGGCGGCGCCGGAGCCCGGCTCATCCCGCTGTTCCGGCTGGGGCTGGGCGGGAGGCTGGGCTCGGGCGAGCAGTACTGGAGCGCCATCTCGCTGGCGGACCATCTGGCCGCGCTGCGGTTCCTGATCGAGGAGGACTCGCTCAGCGGTCCGGTGAACCTCACCGGCCCGGACCCGGTGACCAACCGGGAGCTGACCGAGGCGCTCGGCCGGGTGCTCGGACGGCCGACCGTGTTCCCCGTCCCGGGCTTCGCGCTGAAGGCGGTGCTCGGCGAGATGGCGGTGGAGGTGGCGGGAAGTCACCGGGTGCTGCCGCGGCGCCTGGAGGAGGCCGGGTTCGTCTTCCGGCACCCGGACGTGGAGGCGATCCTGCGCGCGGCGGTCTGACCCCTCGGGCCACGTCTTCCAGGGGTGTAGGGGCGTGTGATCGGCGCGCGGAGGGGGTACGAGCCCGGAGCACGCCGGGGCGCACGGATGCATGCGTACGGCGCGCCGCACGCCTGTGGTGACCCTGCGCGCCTACCGGCAGTCCCGTCCGCCCCTCCCGGCGCACGGCCGGTGACCGTGCCCCGGTCCATGCCGCCGAAACCCCGCCGATAGCGCGATTCCACCAAAGATGCCGGTCTGATCAGGATATTGACGGGGCATCACATGGTCGGACCGTGTCCCGGCCCCCCGCTGCCCGCCTCGGCCGGTGCCCACCCGGCCCCGGCCCCGCGCCCGGCCGGGGGGCTCCCCCAGGGAGGGAGCACACACTCGTGCCCGCTTACGACTTCACCCGCAGCACCCGACCGTCCCCGGACGTCGTCGTGGTCGGCGCCGGCGTCGCGGGGCTCGCCGCCGCCCGCGCGCTGGTCGGCCGCGGAGTCGGCGTCCAGGTGCTGGAGGCGACCGAACGGATCGGCGGCCGGATGGCCGGCCGCGAGCTCGACGGATTCCGGCTCGACCACGGATGCCACCTGCTCAACACCGACTATCCGGAGCTCGGCCGCCGGCTCGACCTGGACCGCCTGGAGCTGCGCCGGCTCGCGCCCGGGGTCCTGGTGCACAGCGCCGGCCGGCGGTACCGGGTCGGCGATCCGCAGCAGGCCCCCGCCCGCCAGGCCGCCGCCCGCGGCCCGCTGGGCAACCCGCTCGACAAGGCCCGGCTCGCGTCCACCCTGGTCCGGCTCTCCGCGACGCCCGTGCCCCGTCTGCTCGCCCGCCCCGAGACCACGGCGGCGAAGGCCCTCGCCGACCGGGGCCTGTCCCCACGGACGGTGGACGGCTTCCTGCGTCCGCTGCTCGGCGCACTGATCGGCGACCCGTCGCTGGGCACCAGCAGCCGGGTAGCCGACCTGGTGCTCCGCAGTTACGCGCGCGGCCGGCTCTGCCTGCCCGCCGCCGGGATCGGCGCGGTCCCGGAGCAGCTCGCGGCCACCCTGCCGGCCGGTACGGTCCGGCTCGGGGTGGAGGTCACCTCGGTCTCCGCGGACGGCGTGGAGACCGCCCGGCACGGGCGGATCTCCGCCCGGGCGGTGGTGATCGCCACCGACGCCCGGTCGGCGGCCGCCCTGCTGCCGGGGCTGCGGCTGCCCGCGTTCCACCCGGTGACCACGTACTTCCACGCCGCCGACCGGTCGCCGCTGGGCGAGCCGCTGCTGCTGCTCGACGCCGACCGGTCCGGGCCCGCCGGGGTCTCGCACTCGCTGGTGCTCAGCGAGGTGGACCCGTCGTACGCCCCGTCCGGGCGGGCGCTGATCGCCACCACGGTGCTCGGCCGGCAGGGCTTCGACGCCGGCGGACCCTCCGGCGACGAGCCGGTGGTCCGGCGGCGGCTGGCCGAGCTGTACGGGACCTCCACCTCCGGGTGGGAGTTCCTGGCGGTGCGGCACGTGCCGGACGCGGCGCCGGCGATGCCGCCGCCGCACAACTTCCGGCGGTCGGTCCGGGTGCTGGCCGGGCTGTACGTCTGCGGCGACCACCGCGACACCAGCACCGTCCAGGGGGCGCTGGTCTCGGGGCGCCGGGCCGCCCGGTCGGTCCTGCGGGACCTGGGCTTCCCCGCCCTCCCCCACGCGACCGAGGTGGCGGCCTAAGCCGGCGCCACCGCCGCCCGCGCGGGCCACCCGCGCCCGGATCGCCCGGGCAGCCTCCGCCCACCGTACGGAACCGGCCGGTTCCGACGGTGGGCGGAGTGCGCTCCCGGGCGTCCGACCGGGGCCTGTGGCCGTCATTCACAGCGCGCTTCCACCGCCGAGCGGTACTCCGCGCGCGGGGTGACCACACCGGGTGCGGAGGGACCCCGGCCGACGACCGCCTGGTCGTCGGCCAGCCCCAGCAGGGTCGCCCCGTCAACCTCCACCGACCCGGAGTCCAGCCGTCCGTCGCGGCTGACCGACACCCCGATCCGGTAGGTGGCGCCGGGCTGCAACGCGGTCGGCCGGGTCCCGTCGGCCGCCCAGTCGGGACCCAGGGCCGCCGGGTCGATCGTGTCGACTACCGCCGCCATGCTCCGCGGGATCGCCACCCAGGTGTCGAGCCGGCCGTCGACCCGGGTGCTGATGGAGACGTCGGTCACCACCTCGCTCCGGCACCGGCCGGGGTCGATGACCAGGTTCCCCCGCTCCATCCGCACCGCGACGGCGCGCTTCGGGACCGGGGTGCAGGCGGCGAGCACGGGCAGGGCCGCGCAGGCCGCCAGCACCGCGACCAGGAACCGCAGCCCTGCGCGCGGTGACCACCACATCACCCTTCCGACCCCCTCCCGGCAGGTAGCCCTCCGGACCGGACGGCAGGGCCGGGCAGCCGCCCCGGGACAGGCCCACCCCCTGCTCGTACCGTGCGCAACAGTACGCCCATGGCGGCGAGTTGACCCGGTCCGCGGAGCACCGTGCCGCGGACCGGAGGCGCCGACCCGAGGCGCGGGGCCGCCGCCCCGGCACCCGGGCGGAGGCGGCAGCCGGACGCGGCGGCCGGACGCGCGGTCAGACCACCCCCGCCTGGCGGGACGCCTCCTCGAAGGCGCGGACCGCCGGGGTGGTGCGGTACGGCGCCAGGCGGCGGTGGAAGTCGCGCAGGTACTCCACGGTGCGGGCCGAGCGCATCTCGCCGGCCGCGCGCAGCGAGTCCGCCGCCATCCCGCAGGACTCCTCCACCTCGCCGAGCCCCAGCCGGGCGGTGGCCAGCACCAGCCGGCACAGGATCCGGCTGCGGGCGTAGGCCGGCGCCCGCAGCCGCAGGGACTTCTCGGCGTGCTGGGCGGCGGGCCGCCACTGCTGCAGGTCGCGGTAGCAGTGGGCGAACTCGTCGGCCACCTGCGCCTCGTCGAAGTACCGCGCCCAGGAGGGGACCTCGTCGCCCGGGCGGGCCGCGGCGAGGGTCCGTTCGCAGCGCACCAGCGCGGTGGTGCAGGAGCGGACATCGCCGAGCAGGGCGTGCCCGCGGGCCTCGGCGGCGTGCATCAGCGACTGCACCACCGGCACCGCCGCCGTGCCGACGCCCTGCTGGGCGACCCGGGCGAGCTGGATCGCCTCCCGGGCGTGCCCGAGGTGCACCGCCTGCTGGCTCATGGTGGTCAGCACGTACCCGCCGAGGACCCGGTCCCCCGCCGCCTGGGACAGCCGCAGCGCCTGGACGAAGTACCGCTGGGCCAGGCCGTGCGCGGCGATGTCGAAGGAGGTCCACCCGGCCAGCCGGGTCAGGTCGGCGACCGCGCCGAACAGCGCCCGGCCGATCTGCTCCCCGTACCGGCCGCGCAGCATCGGCTCGGCCTCGCTCTCCAGGTACCGGACCAGTGCCTGGCGGGCGTGGCCGCCGCCGTACGCGTGGTCCAGGGCGCGGAACAGGTCGCCGACGGCGCGGATCGCGGCGATGTCGCCGCGGCCCACCCGGACCGGGGGCCGCTGCTCCCGCCCGGCCTGCTCGCCACCCTCCCCGGGCGCGGCCGGGCGGCGGCTCTGCTGCGGCACGCGGACGGCGGCCGCGGCCTGGCCCGGCAGCGCCGGGCGGGCCCCGGCGAGCACCGGCTGGGCCTGCCCGGCCTCCTCCGGCGGCAGGGTGGAGCCGTCCCGGGCGACCCGCTCGTCGGTCCGCCCGATCAGCCAGTCCCGGCTGGGCACCACCAGGCCGGCCGGGGTGAAGGCGATCTTGCGGAGCTCGGCGTACGGGCCGTTGTCCTTGCGCCACATGGAGGCGACGATGTCCACCGCCTCCTGCGGGGTCTCGGCGAACTCCAGCCCGGCGTAGACCGGGGCGCAGGCGTCCAGGCCGACGTCCTGCGCGGTGAGCCGGCGGCCGAGGCGCCGGGTGAACACCTCGGCGATCAGCGCCGGGGTGGCGCCGCGCGGCTGCTGGCCGCGCAGCCAGCGGGTGACCGAGGTCTTGTCGTACCGCAGGTCGAGGCCGTGTTCCAGGCCGAGTTGGTCGACCCTGCGGGCGAGTCCGGCGTGCGAGAAGCCGGACTCCTCGATGAGGGCGGCGAGCCTGGGGTTCTGGGTGCGCTGGGCGGAAGCGGAGGCACCCTCGGGCTGCTCGTCGGGGGCGTGCGCGAGGGCGTCGACGGGACCGTCCGGGTGCGGGACGAGCGGGTCGAGCGGTCGGAACGCCGGGCTGTCGGTTGCAGGCCGTTGGGGCATATCAGTCAACACCTTCCGAGCGCCGTACCGGTCCCCCTGTACCCGGAGCGGCGCCCCCTGTCGGGAACCGGCGTGAATGTAGCGAGCATTCGCGGGCGATGGGCGGATCCGGGCCACCCATCGCCCGAACGGGTGACGGGGACGCCCCCGTTGTGGGGAAGCACGGCCCCGGCGTGTTTGGGTGGTGGAGCGCCTGTGCCCGCGCGGGCCGCATGGTGGCGGGAGCCATGGGGACGGCGGCAGCTGTGGGGGCCGGAGCCATAGGAGCGCGGGGCGGCGCTTCCTACCGTTCTCGGCCATGGACACCACTCACGCGCCGGCCCCGCCGCTCCCGCTCCGGGGCCGGACCGCCCTGGTCACCGGCGCCGCCTCGGGCATCGGCCGGGCCTGTGCCGAGGCGCTCGCCGAGGCGGGCGCCCGGGTGCACCTCGTGGACCTGAGCGCCGGGCCCGCCGAGGAGCTGGCCGCGCGGATCGGCGGCACCGCGCACATCGCGGACCTCTCCGACCCGGAGGCGGTGGAGGCCCTGCCGGCCGCCTGCGACATCGTCGTCAACAACGCCGGGCTGCAACACGTCGCGCCGCTGCACGAGTTCCCGGTGGAGCGGTTCACGTTCATGCAGCGGGTCATGGTGGAGGCGCCGTTCCGCATCCTGCGCCGCACCCTGCCGCACATGTACGCCCGCGGCTGGGGACGGGTCGTCAACATCTCCTCGGTGCACGGCCTGCGGGCCAGCGCCTTCAAGTCCGCGTACGTCACCGCCAAGCACGCCCTGGAGGGGCTCAGCAAGACGGTGGCCCTGGAGGGCGCCCCGCACGGTGTGACCAGCAACTGCGTCAACCCCGCCTACGTCCGCACCCCGCTGGTGGAGCGGCAGATCGCCGCGCAGGCGGCCGCCCACGGGCTGCCCCCGGAGGACGTGGTCGAGCGGATCATGCTCGACCGCAGCGCCGTCAAGCGCCTGATCGAGCCGGAGGAGGTGGCGCGGCTCGCCGTCTGGCTCTGCTCGCCGCACGCCGCCTGCGTCACCGGCGCCAGCCTCCCCGTGGACGGCGGCTGGACCGCGCACTGACCCCCGCACCCGCCCGATCCCGTACACCCCCGCGCAGATCCCCGGCAGAAACAGGTGACCCGCCCATGGCCCACGCTCCCGACGCCGCGAGACCGGACTCCTCCTCCCCGCTGTGGAAGGTGGTCGGCGCCAGTCTGATCGGCACCACCATCGAGTGGTACGACTACTTCCTCTACGGCACCGCCGCCGCGCTGGTCTTCGGCAAGGTCTTCTTCCCCACCTCCGACCCGCTGACCGGCACCCTGCTCTCCTTCCTCACCTACGCCATCGGCTTCGCGGCCCGGCCGCTGGGCGCCCTGGTGTTCGGGCACTTCGGCGACCGGCTGGGCCGCAAGCGGCTGCTGGTGCTCAGCCTGCTGCTGATGGGCGGCGCGACCACGCTGATCGGCTGCCTGCCGACGTACCACCAGATCGGGGCGGCGGCGCCGCTGCTGCTGACCGGGCTGCGGCTGGTGCAGGGCTTCGCGCTGGGCGGCGAGTGGGGCGGGGCGGTGCTGCTGGTCTCCGAGCACGGCGACGCCCGGCGGCGCGGCTTCTGGGCCTCCTGGCCGCAGGGCGGCGCACCCGCCGGGAACCTGCTGGCGGCGGGCGTGCTCTCGGTCCTGACGACGGTCCTCTCGGACGCGGCCTTCCTCTCCTGGGGCTGGCGGGTGCCGTTCCTGCTCTCCGCGCTGCTGGTGGTGGTCGGCCTGTGGATCCGCCTCGCGGTGGACGAGTCCCCGCTGTTCCGGCAGGCGCTGGCGGCGGCGGAGGCCCGGAAGACCGCCGAGCGGCCGCCGCTGGTGGTGGTGCTTCGGGACCACTGGCGGGACGTCCTGGTGGCGATGGGCGCCCGGATGGCCGAGAACATCTCGTACTACGTGATGACCACCTTCGTGCTGGCGTACGCGGTCGGGCAGGTGCACCTGTCGAAGCAGACCGCGCTCAACGCGGTGCTGATCGGCTCGGCGGTGCAGTTCGCGCTGATCCCCGTGTTCGGGGCGCTGTCGGACCGGATCGGCCGGCGGCCGGTGTACCTCGCCGGCGCGATCGGCGTCGGGATCTGGGCCTTCGTCTTCTTCGGGCTGGTGGACACCCGCAGCTTCGGCGCCCTGGTGGCGGCGGTCACCGTGGGACTGGTCCTGCACAGCGCGATGTACGCGCCGCAGGCGGCGTTCTTCTCGGAGCTGTTCGCGACCCGGACGCGGTACTCGGGCGCCTCGATCGGCGCCCAGTTCTCCTCGGTGGCGGCGGGGGCGCCGGCGCCGCTGATCGCCACCGCCCTGCTGAAGGACTACGGCAGTGCCACGCCGATCGCGGTGTACGTGGCGCTGGCGGCGGTGGTCACGGTGGTGGCCGTGCTCTGCGCCCGCGAGACCCGCGGCACCGACCTGGCGGAGGCGGTGCCCGTCCGGGAGACCGCCGGCGTCTGAGAGGGTGTTCGATACCGATTTAGGCTGCCGCAGGCGGTTTCGGGCGGAGGTATTGCCCGGTTCTGTCCGGGCTGGCGGTCAGCCGGGTGGTCATCGAATTGACCATGGCCCACTGGATCATCGAGCGTGACCGGTCCGGCAGCTCCTCGTAGTCACGGTGGAGCCGCCGGTACCGGGCCATAATCCCGAACGTCTGCTCCACCCGCCAGCGGATCGGCTGGACGACGAAGCCCTTCTGCTCCTTGTCCCGGGCGACGACCTCGACATCGATGCCCATTGCGGCGCCGTGCCTGACGACGGCGTGGTTGTAGCCGGCATCGACCCAGGCCTTGGTCACGCTCGGCCACCGGTCCGCGAGGACGTCGAGGACTTGCTTCCCGCCGGCAGAGTCCTGGACGCCAGCGGCGGTGACGATCAGCACCAGGAGCAGGCCAAGGGTGTCGGTGGCGATGTGCCGCTTACGACCCTTGACCTTCTTGCCACCGTCGAAACCCTGGGAGTCGGCGGGAGCGTTGGGCGAGGCCTTCACCGACTGGGCGTCGATGATCGCCGCGGTCGGCAGGATCCGGCGACTCTTCTTCGCCCGGAGTTGGTCACGGAGCGTGTCGTGGATCTGCTCGGTGGTCCCGTCGCGTTCCCACTCCTTGAAATAGCCGTAGACGGTGGTGTGGGGCGGGAAGTCGTGCGGCAGGTATCGCCAGGCGATGCCGGTCCGGGCGACGTAGAGGATCGCGTTGACCACCTCGCGCAGCTCGGTGATCGGCTCACGACCCTCGGCTCGCGCCGCCCGCCATCTCAGCAGCATCGGCTCGATGAGCTGCCACTGATCGTCCTTCAGGTCCGAGGGGTACCGGCGTCGTTCCGTCACGGTCGATCAATATCGCGGACACGGACCCGGCCGCCACGAGATCATGGAACCGAGTCCGTGCCGTGCCGATCAAAGCCGGACAGTTGGGGGGATTCACCTACCGAACACCCTCTGAGATCCGGGGGCGCGCGGGGGCACCTCACGGCCGCCCCCGGTGCCCCCGGGTTCACCGGTTGCGCGACCCCTACTGCTCGACAGACGGATTTGGCACGATGGCCCGCACCATGGACGCGCCCCCCACCAGCTCCGCCCCCGCGCTGCGCCGGCTGCTCGACCTGCTGGCCTCCGGCGCCGCCACCGAGGACCTCGCCGAGGTGCAGGCCGACGCCCGCCGGCAGGGCGCGCCCGCCGAGGTGCTGGCGGAGATCGACGCCGCCACCTGGCAGGCGCTGCGGGTCCACCGGACGCTGCGCCAGCACCGCCGCCGGGAGGCGGAACTCACCGCGCTGTTCGACACCGCCGGCGACCTGGCGGCCTCCCGTGACCTGGACGCGGTGCTGCAGGCGATCGTCCGCCGGGCCCGGGGGCTGCTGGGCACCGACACCGCGTACCTGACCCTCCCGGACCCGCGGGCCGGGGACACCTACATGCGGGTCACCGACGGCTCGGTCTCCCCGCTGTTCCAGTCCCTGCGCCTCAGCCTGGGCGACGGCCTCGGCGGTCTGGTGGCGCAGACCGCCCGCCCGTACGCCACCCCGGACTACCGTACGGACCAGCGGTTCCGGCACACCCGCCGGATCGACGCCGGGGTGCTGGACGAGGGGCTGGTCGCGATCATCGGCGTCCCGCTGCTGCTGGGCGACCGGGTGATCGGAGTGCTGTTCGCGGCGGACCGCTCGGCCCGGGCGTTCTCGCCGGACGAGGTGGCCCTGCTGTGCACCCTGGCCGCCCACGCGGCGATCGCCCTGGACACCGCCGGGTCGCTGGCCGAGACCCGGGCGGCACTGACCGAGCTGGCCGCCGCGAACGAGGTGATCCGGGCCCACGCGGCCGCCGTGCAGCGGGCCGAGCAGGCCCACGACCGGCTGACCGACCTGGTGCTGCGCGGCGCCGAGGTACCGGACCTGGCCGCCGACCTCGCCGCGCTGCTGGACGGCGAGGTGGCGGTCCGGGACGCCGAGGGCGAGCCGCTCACCGGGCGCGGCCGGGCGGACGGCGCGCTGACGGAGGCGGTGGCCGCCTCCCGGACGGAGGCGCGGGCGGTCCCGCACGGGCGGGCGTGGGTGTGCGCGGTGCTGGCCGGGCAGGAGCTGCTGGGCAGCCTGGAGCTGCGCGGCCGGCCCGATCTGGACGACGCGGACCGGCGGATCTTCGAACGGGCCAGTGTGGTCACCGCGCTGGTGCTGCTGCTGCGGCGTTCGGTGGCGGAGACCGAGAACCGGGTCCGCGGCGAGCTGCTGGCCGACCTGCTCACCGCCCCGGACCGGGATCCGGCCGGCCTGGTCGCCCGCGGCCGCCGGCTCGGCGTGGACCTGGGCCGCCCGCACCTGGTGCTGGTGGCGGAGCCGGCCGGTCCGGCGGCCGCGGGACCGGCCGGCCGGGAGCGGCTGGCGGGCGCCGCCGTCCGGTACCTGTTCGGCTCGCGCGGGATCAGCGCCGAACACGGCGAGGCGGTGGTGCTGCTGCTCCCCGAGGACGGCCGGGCGCCCGGGGCGGTGGCGGCCGACGCGGCCGAGCGGCTGGCCCGGCTGACCGGCGCCCCGGTGACGGTGGGCACCGGGCGGGCGGCGGCCGGCCCGACGGCGGTGGCCGGCGCGCACGCCGAGGGGCTGCGCTGCGTCCGGGCGCTGCGGGTGCTGGGCCGGGAGGGTGCCGGGGCCGCCGCCGCGGACCTGGGCTTCCTCGGTGTGCTGCTCGGCGACGGCCACGACGTGGACGGGTTCGTCTCCGCCGCCCTCGGCCCGCTGCTGGAGTACGACGCCCGCCGCGGCACCGAGCTGGTGCGGACCCTGCGCGCCTACTTCGACTGCGGCGGCAGCCTGACCCGGGCCAAGGACGAGCTGCACGTGCACGTGAACACGGTGGTGCAGCGTCTGGACCGGGTGGAGGTGCTGCTCGGCCGGGACTGGAACCACCCCGAGCGCTCCCTGGAGCTGCAGCTGGCCCTCCGGCTGCAACTGCTGGCCCGGGACTGAGGCCGACCGCCGCCCGCCGGCCGCTCGCCGCCGGGCGCCGGGCGCTCGCCGCCGGGCGCCGGGCGCTCGCCACCGGCCGCTCGCCGGTCCGTTCGAGCGCAGGCGTACAGTGGCCGGGTTGGTCTCGAGTCGCCTGGCAAGGAGCAGCAGCGGTGAGCGAGAACGTGCGGTTCGTTCGGTTGGGTATCGGCGAGCGCGCCGTCCCGTACCAGGAGGCGTGGGAGGAGCAGCAGCGGCTGCACGCGCTGCGGGTGGCGGACGAGATCCCCGACACGGTGCTCCTGCTGGAGCACCAGCCGGTCTACACGATGGGCAAGCGGACCAACCCGGAGGACCTGCCGCTGGACGGCACCCCGGTGGTGGAGGTGAACCGCGGCGGCGAGATCACCTGGCACGGCCCCGGCCAGCTGGTCGGGTACCCGATCGTCAAGCTGCCGGACCCGATCGACGTGGTGGCGTACGTGCGGCGGCTGGAGGAGGCGCTGATCCGCGCCTGCACCGACTTCGGGCTGGAGACCACCCGGGTCGAGGGCCGCAGCGGGGTGTGGAAGCTGGGTGCGGAGATCCCGGGGGCGGTGGTCGACCCGTCGCAGGTGGTGGAGATCGGCAAGCTGACCCTGCGGATGGGCCTGCCGCTGGGCATCGACCCGCGGCTGGCGGGTCCGGAGTACGCGCCGTCCAACGCCGGGCAGCGCGGAGACGACCGGAAGCTGGCGGCGATCGGGGTGCGGGTGGCGCGCGGCGTGACGATGCACGGCTTCGCGCTGAACTGCGATCCGGACATGACCTGGTTCGACCGGATCGTGCCCTGTGGGATCCGGGACGCGGGGGTGGGTTCGCTCAGTTCGGAGCTGGGCCGGGACGTCCCGGTGGCGGAGGCGCTGCCGGCGGTGGAGCGCCGCCTGGCGGAGGTCCTCGCGGAGCTGCCGGAGCCGGCGCTCGTCCGCTGAGCACGGGAATCTACCGGCTGGTAGGGCTGTTGCCCTGCGATTGCCGGGCTCGGGCCCGGTGAAGGGCCGGAAACCACAGGCGTACCCTGGGGGTACCCCGTCTAGTTCTAGGAGTCGCACGTGTCCGCTGTCGCACCCGACGGCAGGAAGCTCCTCCGCCTGGAGGTCCGCAACAGCGAGACCCCCATCGAGCGGAAGCCTGAGTGGATCAAGACCAGGGCGAAGATGGGGCCGGAGTACAACGCCCTGCAGTCCCTGGTGAAGAAGGAGGGGCTGCACACGGTCTGCCAGGAGGCGGGCTGCCCCAACATCTTCGAGTGCTGGGAGGACCGCGAGGCGACCTTCCTCATCGGCGGTGACCAGTGCACCCGCCGCTGCGACTTCTGCCAGATCGACACCGGCAAGCCCGCCGAGTTCGACCGGGACGAGCCGCGCCGGGTCGCCGAGTCCATCGTCACCATGGACCTCAACTACGCCACCATCACCGGCGTCGCCCGCGACGACCTGGAGGACGGCGGCGCCTGGCTGTACGCCGAGACGGTCCGCCAGGTGCACGCGATGACCGCCGGCCGCGAGGCCGGCCGGACGGGCGTGGAGCTGCTGATCCCGGACTTCAACGCCGTCCCGGAGCAGCTCGCCGAGGTGTTCTCCTCGCGCCCCGAGGTGCTGGCGCACAACGTCGAGACGGTGCCCCGGATCTTCAAGCGGATCCGTCCCGCCTTCCGCTACGAGCGCTCGCTGGACGTCATCACCCAGGCCCGTGCGGCCGGCCTGGTGACCAAGTCCAACCTGATCCTCGGCATGGGCGAGACCCGCGAGGAGGTCAGCCAGGCGCTGGCCGACCTGGTGGGCGCCGGCTGCGAGCTGATCACCATCACCCAGTACCTGCGGCCCTCGCTGCGCCACCACCCGGTGGAGCGCTGGGTGAAGCCGCAGGAGTTCGTGGAGCTGCAGCAGGAGGCCGAGGAGCTCGGCTTCGCCGGTGTGATGTCGGGTCCGCTGGTGCGGTCCTCCTACCGGGCCGGCCGGCTGTACCGGCAGGCGCTGGAGCACCGCGCGCGGACGGCGGTCTGACGCCGAACGGCGGTACGCACGGGGGCGGGTCCGCGGCTGCGGTCCCGCCCCCGCTCGCGTCGCGGTCACGTCGCTGGTCACGCCCCTGCTCGCGGCCCTGCTCGCGGCCCTGTTCGTGTCCCTGTTCATGTCCCGCCCGGCCCGCGTGCCGGGTTCGTCCCACCACGCCCGGCTTTCATGCGGGATTGACTGTCCGGTCACCGTCCGGTAACACCGTGTGGGGACCATCGGACTCGTCCAACACCTCTCGCCCTGAGGAAGTGGTTCGTCGTGCGCACCAATTTCCGGTCCGTCGGACAGGCCCTGCGGCTGGCCGAGGGGGTGCTCATGCGGCAGGCCCGGCGCAACGCCTGGGCGGCCGTCTGCGAGAACCGCCGGCTGGCCGCCGACCGCGACCGCGGCGGGCCCCTGCCCGGCCGTACGGCGGAGCCCGGGCGCCGGGCCTGAGCGACGGGTGTGAGGGACGGGACACGGGGTCGTCCGGCGGGCTTCCCGGCCCGCCGTTGACAGGATCAGGGAAATCCCCGGGTCACGAGTCGGCACCGCCCCTTGGATGTACCCGGACCCTGCCACGTACCATGAGGCGTATGGCGAGGGAAACATCCGAGAACCCCGGGCGACTGAAGCAGATCCGCCTGGCGTACCAAATGACCAAGAAGGTCGACACCAAGATCGGCCTGATCATCGCAGGCGTCGGCCTCATCACCTTCGGCGTGTTCCTCGCCATCGGCTTCGTGATCGGTCACCCCATCTACCTGGGGATCCTGGGCTTCATCGTGGCCTTCCTGGCCATGGCGATCGTCTTCGGACGCCGGGCCGAGCGTGCCGCCTTCGGCCAGATGGAGGGCCAGCCGGGCGCCGTCGCGGCCGTGCTGAACAACATCCGGCGCGGCTGGACCGCCAACCCGACGCCGGTCGCGGTGACCCGTAACCAGGACGCCGTGTACCGCGCGGTCGGCCGGGCCGGCATCGCGCTGATCGGCGAGGGCAACCCGAACCGGGTGCGCCCGCTGCTGGCCTCCGAGAAGAAGAAGATGGCCCGCGTGGTCGGCGACATCCCGGTGCACGACATCGTGGTGGGCGACGGCGAGGGTGAGATCCCGCTGAAGAAGCTGCAGATCCACCTGATGCGCCTGCCGCGGGCGATCACCGCCGCCCAGGTCACGGAGACCAACGACCGGCTCCGCGCGCTGGGCGACCTGCTCTCCAAGGCGCCGATCCCCAAGGGCCCGATGCCCAAGGGCGCCCGGATGCCGAAGGGCGGCCAGCTCCGCTGACCCGCTCCCACCGACACCACGGCCCCGCCGCGAATCACTCGCGGCGGGGCCGTTCAACGTTCCGGGTCCGGGGTCCCCTGCTGTCAGAGCTGCCGTCAGAGCTGTCAGGGCTGTCCGACGGCTACCCGACGGTTGTCAGATGCGGACCTCGACGGTGCCGACGGCCTTGTCGTGCAGGCCGCGGCTGTCGCGGTCCCAGACCACCGCGGGGATGACCAGGCAGAGCAGCAGGGTGCGCAGCAGGACCTGGGGGATGGAGGCGCGGCCGCCGTCCAGCCGGACCACCCGAAGGCCGAACAGCCGCTTGCCGAAGGTGGTGCCGGTGGTGGCCAGCAGCACCACGGTGACCAGGTAGAACAGGGGGGTCGTCCAGAGGTTGGCCCCGGCCTGGTCGCCCCGGGTGATCAGGCCGTACGCGATGAGGCTGCAGAGCCAGCCGTCGACGAACAGCGCGCCGATGCGGCGGCCCGGGCCGGCGATCGAGCCGGAGCCCTCCTGGGGGAGGCCGAGGCGCTCGCCGCGGTACCCGAAGTCGGCGCCCATCCTCTCGGCGGCGGCCTTCGGCCCTTCGATCCACGATCCGAGTGCTTCTCTGGTGTCCACGGATCCACACTAACCGCGCCCGACCGGGGATCTTCGGCACCCCTCCCCCGTGGGGGTGATTCGCGTTGCTCCGACTGCCGCAACTGGTCCAGACCACTTCTCGACCAGCACATCCGGACGGGCGGCGATTTGCCCGGAACCGTACGACTTTGCCACCCCGCGGGGCAGGCTGGTTAACATTCAGGAAACGGCTTTGTCACCAGCCGGAAACGGCCCATTCCTATCGTGAGCCACCAGTAGCCGCACGCTGAGGAGGATGGATGTTCACCAACGCCGACGAGGTGAAGCAGTACATCAGGGACAACGACGTGAAGTTCGTCGACGTCCGCTTCTGCGACCTGCCGGGTGTCATGCAGCACTTCGCGGTGCCGGCGGCAACCTTCGACCCCACCGAGACGCTCATGTTCGACGGCTCGTCGATCCGCGGCTTCCAGGCGATCCACGAGTCCGACATGGCCCTCGCGCCCGACCTCCAGACCGCGCGCCTCGACCCCTTCCGGGCGGAGAAGCACCTCAACATCAACTTCTTCATTCAGGACCCGATCACCGGCGAGGCCTACAGCCGGGACCCGCGCAACGTCGCCAAGAAGGCCGAGGCCTACCTGGCCTCCTCCGGCATCGCCGACACCGCCTACTTCGGCCCCGAGGCGGAGTTCTACGTCTTCGACTCGGTGCGGTTCGAGACCAGCGCCAACGCCTCCTACTACCACATCGACTCCGAGGCCGGCGCCTGGAACACCGGCTCCGCCGAGGGCGACGCGCGCGGCTACAAGGTCAAGTACAAGGGCGGCTACTTCCCGATCCCGCCGGTCGACCACTTCGCCGACCTGCGCGCCGAGATGTCCCTGGAGCTGGCCGCCGCCGGCCTGGAGGTCGAGCGCCAGCACCACGAGGTGGGCACCGCCGGCCAGGCGGAGATCAACTACAAGTTCAACACCCTGCTGCACGCGGCCGACGACCTGATGCTGTTCAAGTACATCATCAAGAACGTGGCGTGGCGGAACGGCAAGACCGCCACCTTCATGCCCAAGCCGATCTTCGGTGACAACGGCTCCGGCATGCACGTCCACCAGTCGCTGTGGACCGAGGGCACGCCGCTCTTCTACGACGAGCAGGGCTACGCCGGCCTGTCCGACACCGCCCGCTACTACATCGGCGGCCTGCTCAAGCACGCACCCTCGCTGCTGGCCTTCACCAACCCCTCGGTGAACTCCTACCACCGCCTGGTCCCCGGCTTCGAGGCCCCGGTCAACCTGGTGTACTCGCAGCGCAACCGCTCCGCGGCCATCCGCATCCCGATCACCGGGTCCAACGCCAAGGCCAAGCGCATCGAGTTCCGCGCCCCGGACCCGTCCTCCAACCCGTACCTGGCCTTCGCCGCCATGCTGATGGCCGGCCTGGACGGCATCAAGAACAAGATCGAGCCGCTGGAGCCGGTCGACAAGGACCTGTACGAGCTGGCGCCCGACGAGCACGCCGCCGTCCCCCAGGTGCCCGACTCCCTCGGCGCCGTCCTGGAGGCCCTGGAGGCCGACCACGAGTACCTGCTCGCGGGCGGCGTCTTCACCCCGGACCTGATCGAGACCTGGATCGACTTCAAGCGCACGAACGAGATCGCCCCGATCGCCCTGCGCCCGCACCCGCACGAGTTCGAGCTCTACTTCGACCTGTAGACCCACCCCGGCCGGCCCCGCCGTCCGCACCACGGCTGCCCGTGTCCTGCCCAGGGACACGGGCAGCCGTGCGTGGACGCCCGACGTCCTCGCATGGTCAGGGGTCGAGGCCCGGGAGGGGGTCCTGGGGGCCGGGGAGGACGCGGACGGGCTCGTCGGGGCGGCGGCATTCGCGGCCGAGGCGGAGGATGCGGGACTCGGGGTCGTGGAGGGGGCGGCCGCAGCGGCGGCAGCGGACGGTGGCCGGCAGGCGGGGAGGGATCGGCGGGATCAGCGCGGGGTCCGACACCCGCTCAGTATCGCGGTCGCCCGCGCTGCGGCCGGGGGCCGGGGTGCAGCAGAGTGGAAGGGTGTGTGTCCGGCCGAGCGGATGCGGAGGCCTGTTGATGTCGTACGCGATCGAGGCCGAGGGCCTGGTCAAGTCGTTCAAGGAGACCCGGGCGCTGGCCGGGGTGGACCTGACGGCGCGGTCCGGGACGGTGCTGGGCCTGCTGGGGCCGAACGGGGCGGGCAAGACCACCGCGGTGCGGATCTTCGCCACGCTGCTGCGGCCGGACGGCGGGCGGGCGGCGGTGGCCGGCCACGACGTGGTGGCGGAGGCCGGGCGGGTGCGGGCGCTGGTCGGCCTGACCGGCCAGTACGCCGCCGTGGACGAGAACCTCACCGGCACCGAGAACCTGCTGATGATCGGCCGCCTGCTCGGCATGCCGCGCGGCGACTCCCGGGCCCGCGCGGCGGAGCTGCTGGACCGGTTCCGGTTGAGCGAGGCGGCCGGGCGGGCCGTGAAGACGTACTCCGGCGGGATGCGGCGGCGGCTCGACCTCGCGGCCAGCCTGGTCGGCCGGCCGCGGATCCTGTTCCTGGACGAGCCCACCACCGGGCTCGACCCGCACAGCCGGGGCGAGCTGTGGGACCTGCTGCGCGGCCTGGTCGGCGAGGGCGTGACCGCCCTGCTCACCACCCAGTACCTGGACGAGGCGGACCGGCTGGCCGACGAGATCGTGGTGATCGACCGCGGCCGGGTGATCGCCGAGGGCACCCCGGACGCGCTGAAGTCCCAGGTCGGCGGGCAGGTGCTGCAGCTGCGACCGATCCACGGCCGGGACCTGGAGCAGGCCCACCGGCTGGTCGGGCAGCTCGCCGGGGAGCAGACGAAGATCGAGGGCGACCTGGTCACCGCGCCGGTGAACGATCCGGCGCTGATGCCCGCCGTGGTGCGGCGGCTGGAGGACGCCGGGATCGCGGTCGGCGAGCTGGCGCTGCGCCGGTCCTCGCTGGACGAGGTCTTCCTGGCCCTGACCGGCCACCGCACCCGGGCTGAGGGCGGCGAGGGTGACGCCGGGGCGGGCGAGGAGGAGTTCGAGCCGACCGGGAGCAGGTCATGACCGCCGTCACCGCGCCGCTGACCGCCCGGGGCCGGGTCCGGCCGCTGGCCGCCCTCCAGCAGACCGGCACCATGGCGTGGCGCAGCCTGGTCTCGGTCAAGCACAACCCGCTGGAGCTGGTGGACTTCTCGGTCACGCCGATCATGTTCGTGGTGCTGTTCACCTACGTCTTCGGCGGGCAGATGGCCGGGTCGCCGCAGGAGTACCTGCAGTACGCGCTGGCCGGGATCATCGTGCAGAACGCGCTGTTCACCACCATGTACACCGCGATGGCGCTCAACACCGACCTCACCAAGGGCGTGTTCGACCGGCTGCGGAGCCTGCCGATCGCCCGCTCGGCGCCACTGCTCGGGCGGATCGCCGCGGACCTGTGCAAGCAGTTGTGGGCGATGCTGCTGATGATCGGGCTGGGCATGCTGCTCGGGTTCCGGATCACCACCGGGTTCGGCGGGTTCCTGGCGGCGGCCGCGCTGCTGCTGGTGTTCACGGCGGCGGTGTCCTGGATCGCGGTGCTGATCGGGATGCTCGCCGGGGACCCGGAGAAGGTGCAGGTGTTCGCCTTCACGCTGATCTTCCCGATCACCTTCACCAGCAGCGCGTTCGTGGTGGTGGACACCATGCCGGGCTGGATGCAGGCCTGGGTGAACGTCAACCCGGTGACGCACCTGTCGGACGCCTACCGGGGGCTGCTCACCGGCGGCCCGGTGGCCGGACCGGTGCTGTGGTCGCTCGCCTGGGCGGCCGTCATCGCGGCGGTGTTCGTCCCCCTGGCGATGCGGTCCTACCGCGCCCGGACCTGAGCCCCCGGCGGCACATCAGTGCAGGTGGAACCAGCCGGGGCCGGACGGAGTCATGATCCACATGAGTACCGCCCCCCTCTCCGCCCCGGCCGTCCGCCGGTCCCGTTCCGGCGACGCCGTGATCGCCGTCATCCTGCTGACCGCGGAGCTGTTCCTGCTCCCCGCGATGTTCCTCGTCCTCGGCCAGGGCATGTGGGACATCGGCCTGCACGGCGGCATGCAGCACCCCGACCGGGCCACCCGGGAGGCGGCGAAGTGGGGCTTCGTCCGCTTCCTCGGGCTGTCCGCGCTGCTGCTCGGCGGGGCGCTGCTGCTCCTGCGGCGGCGGGTGGCCGCGGCCTCGCAGCTGGTGGTGCTGGGCGGTTCGGCGCTGGCGATGTGCTTCGCGGACACCGACTACTGAGCTGCTGAGCCCGTCCGGTGGCCGCGGCCGCTGAGCCCGTTCGGTGGCCACGGCGCTCAGCGCAGGATGACCGGGAGGGTCTCGTAGCCGCGCAGCACCAGCCGGTCCCGGCGCACCGGCTCGCCGGCCGGGGCGAGCGCCGGGAAGCGGTCGACCAGGGCCCGGACCGCCACCTGCGACTCCTGCCGGGCGAGCTGGGCGCCGAGGCAGTAGTGCGGGCCTGCGCCGAAGCTGAGCGGCTGGCTGTCACGCCTCGTGGGGTCGAAGCGGTCGGGGTGCTCGTACCGGTCGGGGTCGCGGTTGGCCGCGCCGATCAGCAGGAACACGCCGCTGCCGTACGGCACCTCCAGCTCGCCGATCCGCAGGCCGCCGGTGAGCGCGATCCGGGAGGTGAGCTGGACCGGGGAGTCGTGGCGGAGCACCTCGTCGGTGAAGCCGGCCGGGGTGACACCGCCGTCCCGCAGACCGGCCAGCGCCTCGGGGTGCCGGAACAGCAGGGCGAGACCGTTGCCCAGCAGGTTGGTGGTGGTCTCGAAGCCGGCGACCAGCAGCAGGACCAGGTTGGCCAGCAGCTCCGGGCCGGAGAGCCGGGACTCGTCCGCGGCGGCCACCTCGACCAGGGCGCTGACCAGGTCGTCCCGGGGATGCGCCGTGCGGGCGGCGGCCAGTTCGGTGAAGTACCCGGCCAGCTCGTCGGCGGCCCGGTCGGCGGCGGCCAGCTCCTCGTCGGTGGCGATGATCTCCAGCGTGGCGGTGAGCTCCGAGGCCAGTCCGCGGAAGCGGTACCGGTCGGCCTCGGGGACGCCGAGCAGCTCGCAGATCACCCCGACCGGGAGGCGGAAGGCGAAGGCGTCCATGAAGTCCACCGGCGAGCCGTCCGCCCCCCGGTCGGCCATCTCGTCGAGCAGCCGGTGGACGGCGGCGGTGACGGCGGGCTCCAGGGCGGCGACCCGGCGCGGGGTGAACACGGAGGCGATCAGCGAGCGCATCCGGGCGTGGTGCGGGGCGTTGCTCTCCAGGATCGAGCGGCTGAACAGCACCCGGGAACTGTGGTCGGCGAACCCCGGCTCCCAGCGCTCGCGCGTCGCGGTGTCGGCCACCGCGAACCCCATGTTGCGGAGGACCTGGTTGACCTCGCGGTACCCGACGGCCAGCAGCAGGTCGGGCGGGCCGGGTATCACCGGGCCGAGCGTACGGGCCAGTTCGTACAGCGGGTACGGGTCCCGCCGGCCCTCCACCGTCATCAACTGCTCGACGATCGCCTCGCCGTCCATCCGTCACTCCCCTCCCCCGTGCGCCCGCCCGAAGCGGGCCGCCCGCAGGGGTCAACGGCCATGCGGCGGCACCGGGTTCCCGGAGCCGGTGGGTACGCTGAGGCGCATGGAGATCTGGATCAACCCGCGTTGCAGCAAGTGCCGGACGGCGATCGGCGAGCTGGACGCCGCCGGGGCGGAGTACACCGTCCGCCGCTACCTGGAGGACGTGCCGACCGCCGACGAACTGGAGGCGGTGCTCGGCCGGCTCGCCCTGGAGCCCTGGGACATCACCCGGCTCGACGAGCAGCCCGCCAAGGACCTGGGCATGAAGACCTGGCCCAGGGAGGCCGGGGAGCGGGCGCGCTGGATCGCGGCGCTGGCGGAGCACCCGATCCTGATCCAGCGCCCGATCATCACGGCGGACGACGGTCACGCGGTGGTGGCGCGGACGCCGGAGGCGCTGAAGTCGGTCATCCCCGACTGACGGGCGGCGGGGGGTGGCGGGGGGATCAGTACCGCTGGAACTCCCGGACCTCCTCGCCCGGGCGCCAGGAGCGGATCCGCAGGTGGTCGCCCGCCACCTCGGTGAGCACCACCTCGGTCGGCTCCAGGCGGAAGGCGTGGTACGGCCCCTGCGGCGGCTGCGGGAGGTCGGACTCGTACGCCGCCACCTCCACCGGGTCGGTGATCTCCACCGCCACCCCGGACACCTTGGCGTCACCCTCGGCCATCGTCCCGTCGCCCGGGTTGCTGTGCAGCGCGAAGCGGCCGTCCCGCCGCAGGTCCATGGCCTTCACCGCGCCGTACATCGAGCCGATGGTGAGGTCCGCGCCGATGAACTCGATCTCCGTGCCGCTGACCCTGGGCGCCCCGCCCCTGCGCAGCGTGGCCAGGACGTGGTGCTTCGCGGCGTCGAAACGGGCCCGGACGGCGGGGGCGAGGTCCGGGGCCTCCTGCTCGAAATCCTGCCAGGTCGTCATTGCGCCAGTCTGTCAGCGCGGACTGCCAGACTGGGCGGATGGCACAGACCTACATCGCGTTTCTCCGGGCGGTCAACGTCGGCGGGCGGACGGTGCGGATGGAGCGGCTGCGCGAACTGTTCGCCGAGCTCGGCCTGGCGGACGTGCGGACGTACATCCAGAGCGGGAACGTCTTCTTCACCTCGGAGGAGACCGACCGGGCGGCGCTCACCCGGCGGATCGAGGAGCACCTGGCGGAGGCGCTCGGGTTCGACGTGCCGACCATGGTGCAGACGGTGGAGGAGGTCGCGGAGGCCGTCGACGCGGATCCGTTCGCGGGGGTGGAGGTCACGCCGGACGTGCGGCTGTGCGTGGTGTTCCTGTCGGAGCCGTTGGGTGCGGGGTACGAGTTCCCCGTCCGCTCGCCGAAGGGGGACTGGGAGATCCTCGGGGCGACGGAGGGGGCCGCGTTCGTGGTGATGCACCTCAGGAACGGCCGCCTCGGCAGCAACCCGGCCACCGCCCTCCCCAAGGACTACCGCGGCCAGGGCACCTCACGGTTCTTCCACACCACGGTCAAGATCCTCGCGGCGGCACGGAAGGCCTGAGGCAACCGGGCACCCACAACAGGGGCGGCCGGTCACGCGCCCCCCTAGTGGGGGAAGGTGCGGCGGGGGCGCTGGTGGGGGAGGGTGTCGCGGAACTCGTCGATGGCGGTGCTGATCTGGCGGGTCTGGCGGGTGTGTTCGATGCGGTCGAGGTAGAGGTGGCGGGCGGCCAGGGCGTCGACGGTGACGCCGAAGTAGAGGGTCATCAGCGGGTTGACGAACAGCTCGGTGGCGCCCGTCCGCTCGGTGAAGCGGACGTCGCCGAACTCGCCCCGCAGGGCGGCCGCGACCGATCCGTGGACGATGCTCGGGTGTTCCGGGAAGGCGGCCCTGGCGTGGGCGACGGCGTCCAGGTAGAGGGTGCCCTCGCGGGAGTCCCGCGGCAGCGAGAACGCGCCGAGGTACCCGCCCTCCCGTTCCAGGGCGGCGAGGTTCTCCAGTACCAGGGCGTGGTTGACCCCGTGGTACGCGTCGATGCCGAAGCCGAGGCAGGCGACCAGCCGTTCGGGGACACCGGTGAGTCCGGCGACCGCGCCGAGGCTGGCCATGTCCTCCTCGGGGGTGCCGAGGCCGGCCTCGTCGCCGCGCATCAGGATGTCGGTGCCGCCGTCGACGAGCAGGATCGCGTCGATGCCGAGGTGGTCCACCAGGGCCCGGTACGCGGCGCGCAGCGGCCGGACGCCGACGGCGGCGAAGGCCCAGACGGTGTCGGGTTCGCCGTGGAGGCGGAGCCAGCGGGCGAGGGTGCGTTCGGGGAAGTAGGGCTCGGCGGAGCGGGTGTCGGGGCGGATCCTGGCGAGGTCGGGTGCCTGCCAGACCTCGGTGTCCAGGCCGTACAGGTGGCTGAAGGAGAGGTTGGCGAGGTGGACCTCCTTGCCGGCGGCGCGGAGGGCGAGGGCGATCGGGAGGCCCGCGTAGACGTCGAAGCCGCCTCCGGCGCCGGCGACCAGGATGCGCTCGGCGGCCAGGAGGCGGGTGAGCAGGGGAGGTTGGAAGAGCGAGACCGGCATCCGGGGACGGTACCAGGGTGCTGACGGACCGTCCGAGCGGTTTCCGGGCGGATTGCGGGGCGGCCGGAGGGGTCGGGCGCCGGTGGCCGGGCGAGGCGGAAGGGACGGGGGAGGCACCTTCCGCCCGGCGCGGCCACCGGCGTCGGACGACCGTACGGTTACATCGGCGGGTTGCCGTGCTTGCGGCTCGGCAGGTCGGCGTGCTTGGTGCGGAGCATGGCCAGCGAGGAGGCGAGCACCGCGCGGGTCTCGGCCGGGTCGATGACGTCGTCCACGAGTCCGCGTTCGGCCGCGTAGTACGGGTGCATCAGCTCGGTCTTGTACTCCTTGATCTTCTGGGCGCGCATCGCCTCGGGGTCCTCGGCGCCGGCGATGTCGCGGCGGAAGATCACGTTGGCGGCGCCCTCGGCGCCCATCACGGCGATCTCGTTGGTGGGCCAGGCGAAGGACAGGTCCGCGCCGATGGAGCGGGAGTCCATGACGATGTACGCGCCGCCGTAGGCCTTGCGGAGGATCAGCTGGATGCGGGGCACGGTGGCGTTGCAGTAGGCGTAGAGCAGCTTGGCGCCGTGCCGGATGATGCCGTCGTGCTCCTGGTCGACGCCGGGCAGGAAGCCGGGGACGTCGAGCATGGTGACCAGCGGGATGTTGAACGCGTCGCACATCTGGACGAAGCGGGCGGACTTCTCGCTGGCGTTGATGTCGAGGACGCCGGCCAGGGACTGCGGCTGGTTGGCGATGATGCCGACCACGTGGCCGTCGATCCGGGCCAGGGCGCAGAGCACGTTGGTGGCCCAGCGCTCGTGGACCTCCAGGTACTCGCCGTGGTCGACGATCTCCTCGATCACCTTGCGCATGTCGTACGGCCGGTTGCCCTCGGCCGGGACGAGGTCGACCAGCGCGGGGCAGAGCCGTCCGGCGGGGTCGTCGTTCGGCTCGACCGGGGGGAACTCGCGGTTGTTCTGCGGGAGCAGGGACAGCAGGTAGCGGACCTCCTCCAGGCAGGACTGCTCGTCGTCGTAGACGAAGTGGGAGACGCCGGAGACGGAGGAGTGGACGTCGGCGCCGCCGAGGCCGTTCTGGCTGATCTTCTCGCCGGTGACGGCCTGGACCACGTCCGGTCCGGTGATGAACATCTGCGAGGTCTCACGGACCATGAACACGAAGTCGGTCAGCGCGGGCGAGTACGCGGCGCCGCCGGCGCACGGGCCGAGCATCACGCTGATCTGCGGGATCACGCCCGAGGCGCGGGTGTTGCGCTGGAAGATGCCGCCGTAGCCGGCCAGCGCGGTGACGCCCTCCTGGATCCGGGCGCCGGCGCCGTCGTTCAGCGACACCAGCGGCGCACCGGCCGCGATGGCCATGTCCATGATCTTGTGGATCTTCTGGGCGTGCGCCTCACCGAGGGCACCGCCGAAGATCCGGAAGTCGTGCGCGTAGGTGAACACGGTGCGGCCGTGCACGGTGCCCCACCCGGTGATCACACCATCGGTGTGCGGCTTCTTCGCCTCCAGACCGAACCCGGTGGCCCGGTGCCGCCGCAGCGGCTCGACCTCACGGAACGACCCCTCGTCCAGCAGCAGCTCGATCCGCTCCCGAGCGGTCAGCTTGCCCTTGGCGTGCTGCGCCTCGGTGGCCTTCTCGCTCGGCCCGGCCCGGACCAGGTCGCGGAGCTCGTACAGCTCCGCGACCCGGGCCAGCAGGCCGTTGTGGACGAGCCGGGGAAACGCCGCGGCGGGGTGGGCGAGCTCTTCGTGCAGAACGGTCACTTCCAACAACTCCTCTGTCTGTCCGGTGGACTCGGCCCTCCCCGCCGCTGTCAGGCCGCTGGGGTCACTCCGCCACGTAGGTGCGGCCGACCCACTCCATGACCTTCAGTTCGAGACCTCCCCGCGAGACGGTGTCCTTGGTCGGCTCGAAGTGCTCGTAGCGGTTGGCGACCGCCAGCTTGAGCGGCTGGCTGGGGTCGCAGACGTGCCGGGTCCGCTGCTCGTCCGGGACGAGCTGCACGGACCCGCCGCGGAGGATGACGTTCGGCTGGCTCTGGGGCATGGATGACCCTCCCTGTTCGGTGTGGGCTCTGCTGTCAGGTGGCCGCGGCCGCCGGTGACAGCAGACGATCGGTGACCAGGCGGACGATCCCGTCCTGGTGCTGGTTCAGGTAGAAGTGGCCGCCGGGGAAGACGTGCAGGCGGGATTCGCCGGTGGTGTGGAACCGCCAGGACTCGGCCTCGTCGACCGTGGCCTTCTCGTCGCTGTCGCCGACCAGCGCGTGCACCGGGCAGGAGAGCGGCGGGCCGGGCTGGTACCGGTAGGTCTCCACGGCCTTGTAGTCGGCCCGGACCGCGGGAAGGATCATCTGCAGCAGCTCCGGGTCCTGCAGGGCCCGCGGGTCGGTGCCGTCGAGCTTGCGCAGTTCGGCGACCATGCCGTCCACGCCGCGCAGGTGGACGTCCTCGTCGCGGTGGCGCGAGGGCGCGCGGCGGCCGGAGGCGAACAGCACGGCCGGCGGGGTGCCCAGCGCCTCCAGGCGGCGGGCGACCTCGAACCCGACCACCGCGCCCATGCTGTGCCCGAACAGCGCGAGGGGCAGGTCGCGGTACGGCTTCAGCGCCTCGGTGACCTGCGCCGCGAGGGCGTCGATCGTCTCCAGGCAGGGCTCCTGGCGGCGGTCCTGGCGGCCCGGGTACTGGATCGCCAGGACCTCGATCTCCGGTGGGGTGGCGGCCGACATCGGGAACCAGTAGCTCGCCGAGCCGCCCGCGTGGGGCAGGCAGACCAGGCGGACGCGGGCGTCCGGTGCCGGATGGAAGCGGCGGATCCAGGTGTCGGCCGCGCCGTTGGTGAGCGTCATGATGCGCCGGTGGTCCCTTCTGGACGGGGTGCTCGCCCCGCTGGCGGGTCTTTTCCATCTCGAAGCTCGGGCACGGAGCGCGGCCCGACAACCCCTCAGATTCCGGCCCCCGCTTTGCTGCGGGGGCCCCGGGCGGGACAAGGGCCCGTAGGGGAAACCTAGGGGTGCGGCCCCCGGTGACGGCTCGGCAAGACTTTCGCGAGATACCGATGATGCGTCACCTCTCTCCGTTTTCCGGGACTTCCGAGCCCGTCTCACGTGCTGTTCCCGCGCGCCCAAGGAGCCGTTGACATGCTGCGTACCGAGCTGATCAGGCCGCTGCCTGAACTGCTGCGCTCTCAGGCCGAGTCGCACCACGACAAGCCGGCCTTCCGGGACGGCCGCCGGACCGTGGGCTACGCCGAGCTGGAGGCCCGGACCGCGCGGCTGGCCGGCCATCTGGCCGCGCTGGGCCTGGGCCGCGGCGAGCGGGTGGCGATCCACCTGGACGCGGGCGTCGAGGTGGTGGAGAGCTACCTGGCGGTGGTCCGCGCCGCCGGGGTGGCCGTCCCGGTCAACCCGCACGCCGGCGACGAGGAGCTGGCCCACCTGCTGGACGACAGCGGCGCCACCGCGGTCCTCACCGACACCCGCCACCTGGACCAGGTGCTGCGGCTGCGGGCGGACCGGCCCGGACTGCTGGTCGTGGTCTC
This sequence comes from Kitasatospora sp. HUAS MG31, assembly GCF_040571325.1. Taxonomy (GTDB): domain Bacteria; phylum Actinomycetota; class Actinomycetes; order Streptomycetales; family Streptomycetaceae; genus Kitasatospora; species Kitasatospora camelliae. The sequence continues at coordinate 2,251,728 of NZ_CP159872.1, forward strand.
CGGCGCGGCACTGCAGGGCCTGCCCTCGTACGAGACGCTGGCCGCCACCGAACCGCCGGTGCCGGCCCGGGACGACCTCGGCCTGGACGAGACCGCGTTCATGCTCTACACCTCCGGCTCCACCGGGGCGCCGAAGGGCGTGCTGTCCACCCAGCGCAGCTGCCTGTGGTCGGTGGCGGCCTGCTACGCGCCGCTGCTCGGGCTCTCCGAGAGCGACCTGGTGCTCTGGCCGCTGCCGCTGTTCCACAGCCTGGCGCACATCGTCTGCGTGCTCGGGGTGACCGCCACCGGAGCGACCGCGCACATCATGTCGGGCTTCTCGGCGGACGAGGTGCTGGCCGAGCTGCGCAGCGACGGGTACACCTTCCTGGCCGGCGTGCCGGCGCTCTACCACCACCTGCTGCGGGAGGCCGGGGACGGCCGGCTGGACGCGCCGGACCTGCGGGTGTGCCTGTCCACCGGCGCGGTCACCTCGGCCTCGCTGGCCCGTTCCTTCGAGGCGGCGTTCGGCGTGCCGCTGCTCAACAGCTACGGCTCCACCGAGACCTGCGGCGCGATCGCCACCGAGGCGCCAGGCGCCGAGCGGGTGGAGGGCTCCAGCGGCCTGCCGGTGCCGGGTCTGGAGGTGCGGGTGGTCGACCCGGAGACCGGGATCGACACCGGGCCGGGCACCGAGGGCGAGGTGTGGGTGCGCGGCCCGAGCCTGATGTGGGGCTACCACAACCGGCCGGAGGCCACCGCGGAGGCGCTGCGGGAGGGCTGGTACCGGACCGGGGACCTGGCGGTGCGGGCGCCCGGCGGCCAGCTGACCGTCAGCGGACGGCGCAAGGAGCTGATCATCCGGGGCGGCGAGAACATCCACCCGGGCGAGATCGAGGCGGTCGTCCGGACGGTACCGGGCGTGCTGGACGTCGCCGTGGCGGGCCGGCCGGACGAGGTGCTCGGCGAGGTGCCGGTGGCGTTCGTGGTGGCCGGGCCCGGCGGTGTGACGGCGGAGGCGGTGTTCGGGGCCTGCGCGGAGCGGCTGGCGTACTTCAAGGTGCCGCAGGAGGTCCACGCGATCGAGGCGGTGCCGCGCACCGCCTCCGGCAAGGTCACCCGGCACCGGCTGTTCGACCAGCCGGCCACCCTGCTCGGCGCCCGCGGGGCCCGGCAGGAGGCGCTGTACCGGGTGGACTGGGTGCCGGTGCCGGCCGAGGCCGCCGGGGAGCCGCCGCGGGCGGCCGTGCTCGGGGACGCCCCGGCCGGGCCGGCCGGGGAGCGGTACGCCGACCTCGCGGAGCTGGCCGCGGCCGCGCCGGAGCTGGTCTACCTCGCCTGGCCGGGTGCCGGCGCCGGCGAGGGCGAGGGAGCCGGCGGGGGTGAGCCGGTCGCGGACGCCGCCCGGCGGACCGCCGCCGACTGCGCGGATCTGATGGAGCGGTGGCTCGCCGAGGAGCGGCTGGCCGCCACCCGCCTGGTGGTGCTGACCCGGGGCGCGCTGGCCGTGCATCCGGGCGAGGAGGTGCCGGGTCTCGCGGCGGCGCCGGTCTGGGGGCTGCTGCGCGCGGCGCAGACCCGCCACCCGGACCGGTTCGTGCTGGCCGACCTGGACGGCGAGGCGGCCTCGCTGGCGGCGCTGCCGGCCGCCCTGGCCACCGGGGAGCCGCAGTTCGCGGTCCGCGGCGGGGTGCTGCGGGTGCCGCGGCTGGTCCCGATCGCCCCGGCCCGGGCCGGGCTGCCCGTGGAGGGCACGGTGCTGGTGACCGGTGCGGGCGGCGCGGTCGCGGCCGCGATCTCCCGCCGGCTGGTCGCCGAGCACGGCGTCCGGCACCTGGTGCTGGTCTCCACCACCCCCGACTCGGCCGCCCTGGCGGTGGAGTTGGGCGAGCTGGGCGCCCAGGTCACGCTGGCCGCCTGCGACACCGCCAACCGCCCGGCCGTGGCGGAGCTGCTGGCCGGCCTCCCGGCCGAGCACCCGCTGACCGCCGTGGTGCACGCGGCCGGCGTCCCCGGCCTGGCGGCGGGCGGCCAGGCGGACCGCTGGGTGCGGACCGCCGTGGACGGCGCGGTGGCCCTGCACGAGCTCACCGCCGACCTGGACCTGACCGCCTTCCTGCTGGTCTCCACCGCCGACGGGCTGCTCGGCGCGGCCGGCGGCGAGCAGGGCGGCTGCGGCGCGTTCTTGGACGCGCTGGCGCAGCACCGCCGGGCCGGCGGGCGGCACGCGGTCTCGCTGGCCTGGGACACCGCCGGCGAGGACGGCGCCTCGGAGGCCGAGCTGGGCGCCCTGCTGGACTCCGCGCTGGGCGGCGCCGACACGCCCGTGGTCGCCACCCGGGAGACGGACGGCGTGCTGTTCCGGGCGGCGGTGGCCGCCGGCGACCGGGCCGCGGACACCGCGTTCGCCACCCGGCTGCGCGCCCTTCCGGCGGCCGACCGCCGGCAGGCGGTGCTCGGCCTGGTGCAGACCGAGGCCGCCGGGGTGCTCGGCCAGGGCCTGCCCCGGGCGATCGCCCCGCAGCGGGCGTTCAAGGACCACGGGGTGGACTCCGCCTCGGCCGTCCGGCTGCGCAACCGGCTGCGGACCGTGCTGGGCCTGCGGCTGCCGGCCACCGTGGTGTTCGACCACCCCACCCCGGACCGGCTGACCGACTTCCTGCTCGCCGAACTCCTCGACGAGGCACCGGCGTTCACCGCACCCGCCCAGATGGAGGCGGCGGACGGCGACCCGATCGCGATCGTCGCGATGAGCTGCCGCTACCCGGGCGGGGCGGACACCCCGGAGGCCCTGTGGGAGCTGGTGGCCGAGGGCCGGGACGCGGTCTCGCCGTTCCCGACCGACCGCGGCTGGGACACCGAGGCGCTGTTCGGCGGCGCCCCCGACGCCAGCGGCAGCTCGTACGTCCGCGAGGGCGGATTCCTGTACGACAGCGCCGAGTTCGACCCGGACTTCTTCGGGATCAGCCCGCGCGAGGCGCTCGCCATGGACCCGCAGCAGCGGCTGCTGCTGGAGACCAGCTGGGAGACCTTCGAGCGGGCCGGGATCGACCCCGGGTCGCTGCGCGGCAGCCGCACCGGCGTGTTCACCGGCGTGATGTTCCACGACTACGCCAGCCGGCTGCCCCGGACGCCCGAGGAGGTCGAGGGCTACCTCGGCACCGGGACGGCCGGCAGCGTGGCCTCCGGCCGGGTGGCGTACACCTTCGGCCTGGAGGGCCCGGCGATCACGGTCGACACGGCCTGCTCCTCCTCGCTGGTGGCGCTCCACCTGGCGGTGGCGGCGCTGCGGCGCGGCGAGTGCGACCTGGCGCTGGCCGGCGGTGTGGCGCTGATGGCGACGCCCGAGGTGTTCGTGGAGTTCAGCCGACAGCGCGGGCTGGCCGAGGACGGCCGCTGCAAGTCCTTCGCGGCGGCCGCGGACGGCACCGGCTGGGCGGAGGGCGTCGGTGTGCTGCTGGTGGAGCGGCTCTCGGACGCCCGCCGCCACGGGCACCCGGTGCTCGCACTGGTCCGCGGGACTGCCGTCAACCAGGACGGCGCCTCCAACGGCCTCACCGCCCCCAACGGCCCGGCCCAGGAACGGGTGATCCGCGAGGCCCTGGCCACCGCGGGCCTGTCCCCCGCCGAGGTGGACGCCGTCGAGGCACACGGCACCGGCACCCGGCTCGGCGACCCGATCGAGGCCAACGCGCTGCTCGCCACCTACGGGCAGGAGCGTGAACTCCCCCTGCTGCTGGGCTCCCTGAAGTCCAACATCGGCCACGCCCAGGCGGCGGCCGGCGTCGGCGGCATCATCAAAATGGTGCTCGCCATGCAGCACGGCCTGCTGCCGCGCACCCTGCACGTCGACCAGCCCACCCCGCACGTGGACTGGACGGCCGGCGCCGTCGAACTCCTCACCGAGGACCGGGCATGGCCGGCCACCGGCCACCCGCGCCGGGCCGGCATCTCCTCCTTCGGCATCAGCGGCACCAACGCCCACGTCATCGTCGAGCACGTGCCCGCCGAGGAGGAGCAGCCGTCCTGCGGTACGGCCGAGGAGGCGGTGCTGCCGCTGGTGGTCTCCGCCAAGTCGCCGGCGGCGCTGCGCGCCCAGGCCGAGCGGCTGCGGGCGATGGTGGACGGCTCGCTCGTCCCCGCCGACCTGGGGTACTCGCTGGTGACCACCCGGTCCGCCTTCCAGCACCGCGCGGTGGTACTCGGGTCCCGGGCGGAGGAGCTGGCAGCCGGGCTGGAGGCGCTGGCCGCGGGCACCGAGACGGCCACCGTGGTCGAGGGCACCGCCACGGGCACCGCCCGGACCGTGTTCGTCTTCCCCGGCCAGGGCGCCCAGTGGGCCGGCATGGCCGTCGAACTCCTCCACACCGAACCGGTGTTCGCCGCCCGCATCACCGAATGCGCCCAGGCACTCGCCGAGTTCACCGACTGGAACCTCCTCGACGTCCTCCGCGGCACCGAGGACGCCCCCGGCTACGACCGGGTCGACGTCGTCCAACCCGCCCTCTGGGCCGTCATGGTGTCGCTCGCGGCGCTCTGGCGCTCCTACGGCGTCGAACCCGCCGCCGTGATCGGCCACTCCCAGGGCGAGATCGCCGCCGCCACCGTCGCCGGCGCCCTCTCCCTCCAGGACGGCGCCCGCGTCGTCGCCCTCCGCTCGAAGGCCATCACCGCCATCGCCGGACGCGGCGGCATGGTCTCCATCGCCCTGGCGCCGAAGGAGCTGGACCTGTCCCGCTGGACCGGCCGGATCTCCGTCGCCGCCGTCAACGGCCCCGCCTCCGTGGTGGTCTCCGGCGACGCCGACGCCCTGGACGACCTGGTGGAACGGTTCACCGAGGAGGGCGTCCGCGCCCGCCGCGTCCCCGTGGACTACGCCTCGCACTCCGCCCACGTCGAGGAACTGCACGACACGCTGCAGGAGCTGCTGGCGCCCGTCGCGCCGCTGCGCCCCGAGGTCCCGCTGTTCTCGACGGTCGACGGCGACTGGCTCGGCGGCACACCGATGGACGCCCTGTACTGGTACCGCAACCTGCGGCAGACCGTCCGCCTGCAGGAGGCCACCGCGGCCCTCGCCGAGCAGGGCCACGACCTGTTCGTGGAGGTCAGCCCGCACCCGGTGCTCACCGGCGCGGTGGAGGACACCCTGAACGGCGCCCCGGCCCGGGCGGTCGGCTCGCTGCGCCGGGACGACGGCGGCAGCCGCCGTTTCCTCACCTCGCTCGCCCAGGCGTACACCGCCGGCGCGGCCGTGGACTGGGCCCGGCTGTTCCCCGGCGCCCGCCGGATCGCCCTGCCCACCTACACGTTCCAGCGCAGCCGGTACTGGCTGGAGGCCACCGCCACCGCCACCGACGTGACCACCGCCGGCCTGGCCGCCCCCGAGCACCCGATGCTGGGCGCGGCCGTCCCGCTCGCCGACGGCCGCGGCCACCTGCTGACCGGTCTGATCTCCCGCAGCACCCACCCCTGGCTGGCCGACCACACCGTTATGGGCGCCACCCTGCTGCCCGGAACGGCCATGGTGGACCTGGCGATCCGGGCCGGCGACGAGGTCGGCTGCGGCCGGCTGGAGGAGCTGACCCTTCAGGCGCCGCTGATCCTGCCCGAGCAGGGCGGGGTGCAGCTGCAGGTGGTGGTCGGCGAGGCCGACGCCTCCGGCGCGCGCCCGGTCGGCCTGCACTCGCGGCCGCAGGACGCCTCCGCCACGCAGCCCTGGACCCGGCACGCCTCCGGCACCCTCTCCCCCGCCGCCCCGGCCGCCCCGGCCGATCTGACGTCCTGGCCCCCGGCGGGCGCCGAGCCGCTGCCGGTGGCGGACCTGTACGAGCGCCTGGCGGCCGGCTACGGCCCGGCGTTCCAGGGCGTGCGGGCGGCCTGGAAGCGCGGCGAGGAGGTGTTCAGCGAGGTGCTCCTGGCCGAGGAGGTCGCCGACCGGTCGGCCCGGTACGGCCTGCACCCGGCCCTGCTGGACGCCGCGCTGCACGCCATGGACCTGGGCGCGGTCCGGCACGCCCAGGACTCCGCCGAGGGCCACCTGGCCTTCTCCTGGAGCGGGGTCTCGCTGCACACCGCCGGCGCCACCGCGCTGCGGGTGCGGCTCTCCCCGGTCGGACTGGACGCGGTGGCCCTGGAGGCCGCCGACGAGCACGGCACCCCGGTGGTGTCGGTGGAGAGCCTGGCCGTCCGGCCGGTCTCCGCCGAGCAGTTGGCCTCCGTGGGGGCCGGGCACGGCACCGACTCGCTGTTCCGGGTCGAGTGGACCGAGCTGCCGGCCGCGGCCGTCGCCGCCGGCCGCCGCGCCCTGGTCGGCGCGGACCCGCTCGGGGTGGCCGCCGGTCTCACCGCGGCGGGCGGCACCGTGGCCGCGTACGCCGACCTGGCCGCCCTGGCCGCCGCCGACGACGCCGTCCCGGAGACCGTGCTGCTGCCCCTCGCGCCCTCCGGGGACGGGGAGTTGGTGCCGGCCGTCCAGGCGGCCACCCGCGGTCTGCTGGAGCTGCTGCAGGCGTGGCTGGCCGAGGAGCGGTTCGCCGAGAGCCGGCTGGTGGTGCTGACCCGCGGCGCGGTGGCGACCGGCGGGGACGCCCTGCCGGACCTGGTGACCGCCCCGCTGTGGGGCCTGGTCCGGTCCGCGCAGTCCGAGCACCCGGACCGCTTCACCCTGGTCGACCTGGACGGCACCGACGCCTCGTACCGGGCGCTGCCGGCCGCGCTGGCCGGCGGTGAGCCCCAACTGCTGCTGCGGGACGGCGCGGTGCGGGCCGCCCGGCTGGCCCGGGTCCGGCCCGCGGAGGAGTCCGCCCCGGCGCTCGACCCGGAGGGCACCGCCCTGGTCACCGGCGCCACCGGCGGCCTGGGCGTGCTGGCCGCCCGGCACCTGGTGACCGCGCACGGCGTCCGGCACCTGCTGCTCACCAGCCGGCGGGGCGCCGAGGCTCCCGGCTCCGCCGAGCTGGTCGCCGAACTCACCGCGCTGGGCGCCGAGGTGACCCTGGCCGCCTGCGATGTGGCCGACCGGGACGCCCTGGCGGCCCTGCTCGCCGGTATCCCGGCCGAGCACCCGCTGACCGCCGTGGTGCACACCGCCGGCATCGTCGACGACGGCGTGATCGAGACGCTGACCGGCGAGCAGGTCGACCGGGTGCTCGCCCCCAAGCTCTCCGGCGCGCTCCACCTGGCCGAGCTGACCGCCGGCAGCGACCTCGCCGCCTTCGTGCTGTACTCCTCCGCCGCGGCCGTGTTCGGCGCCGGCGGCCAGGCCAACTACGCGGCCGCCAACGCCTTCCTGGACGCCTACGCGGGCCACCTGCGGGCCGTCGGCCGGCCGGCGCTGTCGCTGGCCTGGGGCCTGTGGGCGGAGCGCAGCGGCATGGGCGGCCGGCTCACCGGCACCGACCTGCGCCGGATCGCCGGCGTGGGCACCGCGGCGCTCTCCGCCGAGGAGGGCCTCGCCCTGCTGGACGCGGCCCGCGCCACCGGCGAGGCGGCGCTGATGCCGATCCGGCTGGACCTGGCGGCGGTGCGCGCCCAGTCCGGGGCCGTCCACCCGCTGCTGCGCGGCCTGGTCCGCGCCCGGTCGGCCCGTCCGAAGCAGGCCGACCGGGCGGGTGGCTCCGCGCTGGCGCAGCGGCTGGCCGGGCTGGCCGGGGCCGAGCGGGACCGGGAGCTGCTGGAGCTGGTCCGGGCCACCGCCGGGACGGTGCTCGGCTACGCGCCGGGCGCGGTGGTGGACCCCGAGCGGACCTTCAAGGAGCTGGGCTTCGACTCGCTGACCGCGGTCGAGCTCCGCAACCGCCTGCACGGCTCCACCGGCCTGCGGCTGCCCGCCACCCTGATCTTCAACTACCCGACCCCGAACGCCCTCGCCGGCCACCTGCGCGAGCAGCTGCTGGGCGGCCTCCTCCCGGCCGCGGTCACGGCCGCACCCGTCGCCGCGCCGGCCGGTGCGGCCGGGGAGGACGACCCGGTCGTGATCGTCGGCATGGGCTGCCGGTTCCCCGGCGAGGTCCGGACCCCCGAGGAGCTGTGGGAGCTGGTGCTGGCCGAGCGCGACGCGGTCGGCCCGCTGCCCACCGACCGCGGCTGGGACGTCGACGGCCTCTACGACCCCGACCCGGACCGGGTCGGCACCTCGTACACCCGTGAGGGCGGATTCCTGTACGACGTGGCCGAGTTCGACGCCGCGTTCTTCGGGATCAGCCCGCGGGAGGCGCACGCCACCGATCCGCAGCAGCGGCTGCTGCTGGAGACCAGCTGGGAGGCGTTCGAGCGGGCCGGGATCGACCCGGCGACCGTCCGGGGCGGGCAGGTCGGCGTGTTCGTCGGCACCCACGGCCAGGACTACGGCACCCTGCTGGCCGCCGCCCCGCCCGGCAACGAGAACTTCCTGGTCACCGGTAACGCGGCCAGCGTGGTCTCCGGCCGGATCGCCTACACCCTGGGCCTGGAGGGCCCGGCGGTGACCATCGACACCGCCTGCTCCTCCTCGCTGGTGGCCCTCCACCTGGCCGTGCAGTCGCTGCGCGCCGGCGAGTGCTCGCTGGCGCTGGCGGCCGGCGCGGCCGTGATGGCCACCCCCGAGGGCCTGGTCGCCTTCAGCCGGCAGCGCGGCCTGGCCGAGGACGGGCGCTGCAAGGCCTTCGCCGGGGCCGCCGACGGGTTCGGCATGGCGGAAGGGGTGGGCGTGCTGCTGGTGGAGCGGCTCTCCGACGCCCGCCGCCACGGGCACCCGGTGCTGGCGGTGGTCCGGGCCACCGCGATCAACCAGGACGGCGCCTCCAACGGCCTCACCGCTCCCAACGGCCCGGCCCAGGAGCGGGTGATCCGGCAGGCGCTGGCCACGGCCGGACTCACCGCCGCCGACGTGGACGCCGTCGAGGCGCACGGCACCGGCACCAGGCTCGGCGACCCGATCGAGGCCCACGCCCTCCTCGCCACCTACGGCCGGCAGCGCGAACTGCCCCTGCTGCTCGGCTCGGTGAAGTCCAACCTCGGCCACACCCAGAGTGCCGCCGGCGCCGCCGGGGTGATCAAGATGGTGCTAGCCATGCAGCACGGCCTGCTGCCCCGCACCCTGCACATCGACGAGCCCACGCCGCACGTGGACTGGACGGCCGGGTCGGTGGAGCTGCTGACCGAGACCCGCGCCTGGCCGGAGACCGGCGGCCGCCCGCGCCGGGTCGGCGTCTCCTCCTTCGGCGTCAGCGGCACCAACGCCCACGTCATCCTGGAGCAGGCCCCCGCCCCCGAGCCCGCCCCGCAGCCCACGGCCCAGCTCGCGACCCGGCCCGGGGTGCTCCCGCTGGTGGTCTCCGCGAAGTCGGCGGACGCGCTGCGCGCCCAGGCCGGACGGCTGGCGGGACGGGTCGAGCAGCCGGTGGACCTGGGGTACTCGCTGGTGACCACCCGGTCCGCCTTCCAGCACCGCGCGGTGGTACTCGGGTCCCGGGCGGAGGAGCTGGCCGCCGGGCTGGAGGCGCTGGCCGCGGGCACCGAGACGGCCACCGTGGTCGAGGGCACCGCCACGGGCACCGCCCGGACCGTCTTCGTCTTCCCCGGCCAGGGCGCCCAGTGGGCCGGCATGGCCGTCGAACTCCTCGACACCGAGACGGTGTTCGCCGCCCGCATCACCGAATGCGCGGACGCCCTCGCGGAGTTCACCGACTGGAACCTCCTCGACGTCCTGCGCGGCACCGAAGGCGCCCCCGGCTACGACCGGGTCGACGTCGTCCAGCCCGCCCTCTGGGCCGTCATGGTGTCGTTGGCCGCGCTCTGGCGCTCCTACGGCGTCGAACCAGCCGCCGTGATCGGCCACTCCCAGGGCGAGATCGCCGCCGCCACCGTCGCCGGCGCCCTCTCCCTCCAGGACGGCGCCCGCGTCGTCGCCCTCCGCTCGAAGGCCATCACCGCCATCGCCGGACGCGGCGGCATGGTGTCGCTGCCGCAGTCGGCCGAGGAGGCCGTCGCCACCCTGGCGCCCTGGGCGGACCGGGTGTCGGTGGCCGCCGTCAACGGCCCCTCCTCCGTGGTGGTGGCCGGCGACGCCGACGCCCTGGACGAGTTGCTGGCCCGCTGCGCGGCGGACGGCGTCCACGCCCGCCGGATCAAGGTGGACTACGCCTCGCACTCCGCCCACGTGGAACGGATCGAGGCCGAGCTGCTGGAGCTGCTCGCCCCCGTCGCGCCCCGCCCGGCCGCCGTGCCGTTCCTGTCCACCGTGGACGGGGACTGGCTGGACACCACCGCGCTGGACGCCCGCTACTGGTACCGCAACCTGCGGCAGACCGTCCGCCTGCACGAGGCCGTCACCCGCCTCGCCGAACTGGGCCACGACCTGTTCGTCGAGATCAGCCCGCACCCGGTGCTCACCTCGGCGCTCCAGGACACCCTGGACGGCACCCCGGCCCGGGCGGTCGGCTCGCTGCGCCGGGACGAGGGCGGCAGCCGCCGTTTCCTCACCTCGCTCGCCCAGGCCTACACCGCCGGCGCGGCCGTGGACTGGGCCCGGCTGTTCCCCGGCGCCCGCCGGATCGACCTGCCGACGTACGCCTTCCAGCGCAGCCGGTACTGGCTGGACACCCTGGCCGCCACCGCCGACGTCACCACCGCGGGCCTGGCCGCCCCCGAGCACCCGATGCTCGGCGCGGCCGTCCCGCTCGCCGACGGGCACGGGCACCTGCTGACCGGCCTGCTGTCCCGGCACACCACGCCGTGGCTGGCCGACCACACCGTCCAGGGCGCCACCCTGCTGCCCGGAACGGCCTTCCTGGAGCTGGCCGTCCGGGCCGGCGACGAGGTGGGCTGCGGCCGGGTGGAGGAGCTGACCCTGGAGGCGCCGCTGATCCTGCCCGAGCAGGGCGGCGTCCGGTTCCAGGTGCTGATCGGCGCGGAGAGCGGCGGCGTCCGCCCGCTGCAGATCCACTCCCGGCCCGCCGAGGCGGCCGAGGAGGAGCCGTGGACCCGGCACGCCTCCGGGTCGCTCGCCCCGCAGGCCGGCGAGGCCGCCGAGCCGACCGCCTGGCCGCCGAAGGGCGCCGAGGCGCTGGAGGTCGGCGACGCCTACCAGCGGCTGGCCGAGGCCGGGGTGGACTACGGGCCGGCCTTCCAGGGCCTGCGGGCCGCCTGGCTGGACCGGGAGGGCACGGTCCACGCCGAGGTCGCGCTGCCCGCCGCCGAGCAGGCCGCCGCCGCCCGGTACGGGCTGCACCCGGCCCTGCTGGACGCCGCGCTGCACGCCATGGGCCTGGTGCCCGAGGCCGAGCAGGGCCGGCTGGCGTTCTCCTGGGGCGGGGTGACCCTGCACGCGAGCGGCGCCACCGCGCTGCGCGTCCGCCTCACCCGGACCGCGCCCGACACGCTCGCGCTCTCCGTCACCGACCCGACCGGCACGCCGGTCGCCACGGTGGAGTCCCTGCTGCTGCGCCCGGTCTCCGCCGAGCAGCTGCGCACCGCCGACCGGACGGTCCGCGACGCCCTGCTGCGGGTCGAGTGGCTCCCGGTCGCCGCCGCCGGGCAGCCGGAGCGTTCCTGGACGGTCCTCGGCGAGCGCGGGGACGGCCTCGCCGACCTGGCCGCGCTGGGCGCCACGGTGGACGCCGGCGCGCCGGTGCCGGACGTGGTCGCCGTCGAACTGGACCCGTACGCGGGCCCGGAGGGCGCGGTCGAGCTGTCCGCCGCCGTCTCCGCGGCCACCGGCCGGGTGCTGCGGCTGGTCCAGGAGTGGCTGGTGGACCCGCGGTTCGCGCAGGCCCGACTGGCCGTACTGACCCGCGGCGCGGTGAGCGCGGGGGCCGGCTGCCCCGACCCGGTGTCGGCCGCGGTCTGGGGTCTGGTCCGCTCCGCGCAGTCGGAGAACCCGGACCGGCTGCTGCTGGTCGACCGGGACGGCGACGGCGGCGAACCGCCGCTGGCCGCCCTGCCGGTGGACACCGAGCCGCAGCTGGCCGTCCGCGCCGGCGCGGTGCTCGTCCCGCGGCTGGCCAAGGCGCCGGCCGGGACGGGCGAGCCGCAGCCCCTGGACGTCTCCGGGACGGTGCTGGTCACCGGCGCGGTCGGCGGCCTCGGCGAGCTCACCGCCCGGCACCTGGTCTCCGCCCACGGTGCCCGCCGCCTGCTGCTCACCAGCCGGCGCGGCGCCGAGGCCCCCGGCTCCGCCGAGCTGGTCGCCGAACTCACCGCGCTGGGCGCCGAGGTGACCCTGGCCGCCTGCGACGTGGCCGACCGGGACGCCCTGGCGGCGCTGCTCGCCGGCATCCCGGCCGAGCACCCGCTGACCGCCGTGGTGCACACCGCCGGCGTGGTGGACGACGGCATCGTGGTGGCGCTCTCCCCCGAGCAGGTCGACCGGGTGCTCGCCCCCAAGGTGACCGGCGCGCTCAACCTGCACGAACTGGCCGGCGATGTCCGCAGCTTCGTGCTGTTCTCGGCCGCGGCCGGCGTCCTCGGCAACCCGGGACAGGCCAACTACGCCGCCGCCAACTGCTTCCTGGACGCGCTGGCCGAGCGCCGCCGCGCCCGGGGCCTGCCCGCCGTCTCGATGGCCTGGGGCCTGTGGCAGGAGCGCACCGGCATGGCCGGCCGCCTCGACGAGGGCGACCTCCAGCGGATCGTCCGCGGCGGCGCCGTGGCGATGACCGCCGAGACCGGCCTGGCCCTGTTCGACGCGGCCGCGGCCTCCGGCGAACCGGTGCTGGTGCCGATCCAGCTGGACCGCGCCCGGCTGCGCGGCCAGACGGGCCCGCTGCCCGTACTGCTGCGCGATCTGGCCGGCGGCGGCCGCGGATCCGCCCGGCGGACCGCGGGCGGCGCGGAGGCCGTCGCGGCGGGCGGCCTGGCCGAGCGGCTGGCCGGACTGTCCGGCGAGGAGCGCCGGCGGACCGTGCTCGACCTGGTCCGCGGCCACGTCGCCGGGGTGCTCGGACACGGCTCCGGCGAGGCCGTCGAGGAGGACAAGGCGCTCAAGGAGCTGGGCTTCGACTCGCTGACCGCGGTCGAGCTCCGCAACCGCCTCAACGCGGCCACCGGGCTGCGCCTCCCGGCCACCCTGGTGTTCAACCACCCGACCCCGCAGGCGCTCGCCGCCCACCTGCTCCGCGAACTGCTCGGCGACGAGGCCGACGCCCCCGCCCGGACCACCCGGGTCGCGGACGCCGGGGCGGACGAGCCGATCGCCATCGTCGCGATGAGCTGCCGCTTCCCCGGCGGGATCAGCACCCCCGAGGGGCTGTGGGAGGTCCTCGCCGACGGCGGCTCGGTGCTGTCCGGGTTCCCGGCCGACCGCGGCTGGGACCTGGAGGGCATCTACCACCCCGAGCCGGGCACCCCGGGCCGCACCTACGCCCGCACCGGCGGCTTCCTCACCGACGTGGCCGGGTTCGACCCCGCGTTCTTCGGCATCAACCGCCGCGAGGCCCTGGCCATGGACCCCCAGCAGCGGCTGCTGCTGGAGACCGGCTGGGAGGCCTTCGAACGCGCCGGGATCGACCCGCAGTCGCTGCGCGGCACCCGCACCGGCGTGTACGCGGGCATGGTCTACCACGACTACGCGACCTGGGTGCAGGACGTCCCCGAGGAGGTCGACGGCTACCTCGGCAACGGCAGCGCGGCCAGCGTGGCCACCGGCCGGGTGGCATACGCCCTCGGCCTGGAGGGCCCGGCCGTCACCGTGGACACCGCCTGCTCCTCCTCGCTGGTGGCCCTGCACTTCGCGGCGGCCGCGCTGCGCCGCGGCGAGTGCGACCTGGCGCTGGCCGGCGGCGTGACCGTGATGTCCACGCCCAAGCTGCTGATCGAGTTCGCCCGGCAGCGCGGCCTCGCCGAGGACGGCCGCTGCAAGGCCTTCGCCGAGGGCGCCGACGGCACCGCCTTCTCCGAGGGCATCGGCCTGCTGCTGGTGGAACGTGTCTCCGACGCCCGCCGCAACGGGCACCCGGTCCTCGCCGTGCTGCGCGGCAGCGCGGTCAACCAGGACGGCGCCTCCAACGGGCTCACCGCCCCCAACGGCACGGCACAGGAGAAGGTGATCCGGCAGGCGCTGGAGACCGCCGGGCTGAGCGCCGCCGAGGTGGACGTGGTGGAGGCGCACGGCACCGGCACCAAGCTGGGCGACCCGATCGAGGCCCAGGCTCTGCTGGCCACCTACGGCCAGGACCGTGAACTGCCGCTGCTGCTCGGCTCGGTGAAGTCCAACATCGGGCACACCCAGGCGGCCGCCGGCGTGGCCGGCGTGATCAAGACGGTGCTGGCCATGCGCCACGGCGTCCTGCCCGGCACCCTGCACGTGGAGCAGCCCTCGCCGCACGTGGACTGGACGGCGGGCGCGGTGGAACTCGCCCTCGGAACCCGGGACTGGCCGGCCACCGGCCGTCCGCGCCGGGCCGGCGTCTCCTCCTTCGGCATCAGCGGCACCAACGCCCATGTGGTGCTGGAGGAGGGCGACCCGGCGCCGGCCGCGCCCGGGCGGACCGGGGAGGAGCGGGCGGCGGTCCGGCCGCTGCTGCTCTCCGGCCGTACCGAGGAGGCGCTGCGCGGGCAGGCCGCCCGGCTGCTGGAGCTGGTCGAGGACCGGCCCGAGCTGCACCCGGCCGACCTCGGGCTGTCGCTGGCGACCACCCGCTCGCAGTTCCCGTACCGGGGCGCCGTGGTGGCCGCCGGACGGGACGAACTCCTCGGCGGTCTGACGGCGTTGGCGAACGGCACGACACCCGCACCCGGGGTGCTGCGCGGCCGGGCCGCGTCCGGCAGGACGGCGTTCCTGTTCACCGGGCAGGGGGCGCAGCGGGTCGGCATGGGTCGGGGATTGGCGGAGGCTTTCCCGGTGTTCGCGTCGGCGTTCGACGAGGTCTGTGGGGAGTTGGACCGGTTCCTGGAGCGGCCGTTGCGGGAGGTGATCGCGGAGGGCGGCGAGGAGTTGGACCGGACGGGTTGGACCCAGCCGGCGCTGTTCGCGGTCGAGGTGGCGCTGTTCCGGCTGGTGGAGTCCTTCGGGGTGCGGCCGCAGTTCCTGGCCGGGCACTCGATCGGTGAGATCGCCGCGTTCCACGTGGCCGGGGTGCTCTCCCTCGGCGACGCGGCGAAGCTGGTCACCACCCGCGCCCGGCTGATGCAGCACCTCCCCTCCGGCGGCGCCATGGTGGCGCTGCGCGCCGGGGAGGACACCGTCCGGCCGCTGCTCACCGACCGGGTCTCCATCGCCGCCGTCAACGGCCCCCGCTCGGTCGTCATCGCCGGCGACGCGGACGAAGTCCACGCCATCGCCACACAGTTCGAGAAAGCCCGACCGCTCAAGGTCAGCCACGCCTTCCACTCCCCGCTGATGGACCCCATGCTCGACGAGTTCCGCGAGGTGGCCGCCTCACTGAGCTACGCCGAACCGCGGATCCCGATCGTCTCCACCCTCACCGGCCGCCTCGCCACCACCGAGGAACTCACCGACCCCGACTACTGGGTCCGCCACGCCCGCCAGGCCGTCCGCTTCCACGACGCCGTCACCACGCTGGCCGACAAGGGCGTGACCACCTTCCTGGAGCTGGGCCCGGACGCGGTGCTCACCGCGATGGGGCAGGAGTGCCTGGACGCCGCGGAGGGCTCCGGCCGGGCGTTCGTCCCGGTGCTGCGCCGCGACCGCGACGAGGAGCACACCCTGGTGTCCGCCCTGGCGGCGCTGCACCTGCGCGGCGTCCCGGTGGACTGGGCGGCCTTCCACGCGGACGGCCGGCGGGTGGCGCTCCCGACGTACGCCTTCCAGCGCGAGCGCTTCTGGCTGGAGGTCACCCAGCCGCGGGCCGTGGACCCGGTGGACGCGGCCTTCTGGGCGGCGGTGGAGCAGCAGGACGAGGGCTCGCTGGCCGCGCTGCTGCGGGTGGAGGGCGAGGCCGGTCTGCCGGCCGAGCTGGCGGCGGCGCTGCCGCTGCTGGCGGCCTGGCGCCGTGGCCGGGAGACCGTCCCGGCGGCGCGGCCGGCCGAGGAGCCGGTGGCCGAGGGGCGTCCGGACGCGGTCGCCGTCCTGCGGGAGCGGCTGGCCTCGCTCGCCGAGCCGGAGCGGGACGAGCTGGTGCTGGACCTGGTGGAGAGCTGCGTCGCCGGGGTGTTCGGCGAGCTGCCGCCCACCGGGTTGGACGCCGAACGCGGCTTCCTCGAGCAGGGGTTCGACTCGCTCACCGCGGTGGAGCTGCGCAAGCTGCTCGCCGAGGCCACCGGACTCCGGCTGAGCAGCACGCTGATCTTCGACTACCCGACCCCGGCGGCGCTGGCCAAGCAACTGCGCACCGAGCTCGACCCCGGGCTGCCCGGCGTCGGCCCGGCCGCCTCCCCCGTCTCCCCCGCAGCCGCTGAGGCCGCGGACACCGCGGACGACCTGATCGACGAGATGGACCTGGGCGATCTGCTCCGCCTGGCCCGCGACAACTCCTGATCCCATCCGAGCTCGTGTACGGAGAATGTGATGAACGCAGCACCCGAGGAAGTCGTCGCGGCGCTCAGGGACTCCCTGAAGGAGATCCAGCGGCTGCGCCGGGAGAACCGGCAGCTGGCCGACGCCGGCCGTGAGCCGATCGCGATCGTCGGCATGGCCTGCCGCTACCCGGGCGAGGTGACCTCGCCCGAGGAGCTGTGGCAGCTGGTGGACCGGGGCGGCGACGCCATCTCCGGCTTCCCGGTCAACCGCGGCTGGGACGTCGAGGCCCTCTACGACCCGGACCCGGACCGGGCCGGCACCAGCTACGTCCGGCACGGCGGATTCCTGCACGACGCCGACGAGTTCGACCCGGCGTTCTTCGGGATCAGCCCGCGCGAGGCCCTGGCGATGGACCCGCAGCAGCGGCTGCTGCTGGAGACCAGTTGGGAGGCGCTGGAGCGGGCCGGGATCGCCCCGACCGCGGTGCGCGGCACCCGGGTCGGGGTGTTCGCGGGCATCGCCGTCTCCGACTACGCGGCCCGGTTCAGCTCCGTCCCGGAGGAGGTGGAGGGGTACCTCGGCAACGGCAGCGCGGGTAGCGTGGCCTCCGGCCGGGTGGCGTACACGCTGGGTCTGGAGGGGCCGGCCGTCACCGTGGACACCGCCTGCTCCTCCTCGCTGGTGGCCCTGCACCTGGCGAGCCAGGCGCTGCGGTCCGGGGAGTGCTCGCTGGCGCTGGCCGGCGGTGTCACGGTGCTCTCCACCCCGGCCGGTTTCGTGGAGTTCAGCCGGCAGCGCGGGCTGGCCCCGGACGGGCGCTGCAAGTCCTTCGCCGCGGCGGCGGACGGCACGGCCTGGGGCGAGGGCGTGGGCATGCTGCTGCTGGAGCGGCTCTCCGACGCCGAGCGCAACGGCCACCAGGTGCTGGCGGTCATCCGCGGCTCGGGCATCAACCAGGACGGCGCCTCCAGCGGGCTCACCGCACCCAACGGGCCGGCCCAGCAGCGGGTGATCCGGCAGGCGCTGGAGAACGCCGGGCTGAGCGCCGCCGAGGTGGACGTGGTGGAGGCGCACGGCACCGGCACCGTCCTCGGCGACCCGATCGAGGCGCAGGCGCTGCTGGCCACCTACGGTCAGGAGCGTGAACGGCCGCTGCTGCTGGGCTCGTTGAAGTCCAACATCGGGCACACCCAGGCGGCGGCCGGGGTCGGCGGCGTGATCAAGATGGTGGAGGCGATGCGCCGGGGTACCGTCCCGCGCACCCTGCACGTGGACGAGCCGACGCCCGAGGTGGACTGGGCGGCGGGCTCGGTGGAGCTGCTCACCGAGGCCCGTCCGTGGCCGGAGACCGGCCGTCCCCGCCGGGCCGGCGTCTCCTCCTTCGGCGTCAGCGGCACCAACGCCCATGTGATCGTGGAGCAGGCCCCGGCCGGCGAGGTGGGCGCGGAGGGCGGCACGGCCCCGGCGGTCACGCCGCACCTGATCTCGGCGAAGACCGTCCCGGCGCTGCGCGAGCAGGCCGCCCGGCTGCGGGAGCTGCTGGAGCGTGAGCCCGGGTCGGACCTGACCGGCCTGGCGTACTCGCTGGCCACCGGCCGGGCCCAGTTCACCCACCGGGCCGGGGTGGTGGCCGCCGACCGGGACGAGCTGCTGGCCGGCCTGGCGGCCCTGGCCGAGGGGACCGCCGAGACCTGGGAGACCGCGTCCGGCCGGACGGCGTTCCTGTTCACCGGGCAGGGGGCGCAGCGGGTCGGGATGGGTCGGGGATTGGCGGAGGCTTTCCCGGTGTTCGCGTCGGCGTTCGACGAGGTCTGTGGGGAGTTGGACCGGTTCCTGGAGCGGCCGTTGCGGGAGGTGATCGCGGAGGGCGGCGAGGAGTTGGACCGGACGGGTTGGACCCAGCCGGCGCTGTTCGCGGTCGAGGTGGCGCTGTTCCGGCTGGTGGAGTCCTTCGGGGTGCGGCCGCAGTTCCTGGCCGGGCACTCGATCGGTGAGATCGCCGCGTTCCACGTGGCCGGGGTGCTCTCCCTCGGCGACGCGGCGAAGCTGGTCACCGCCCGCGCCCGGCTGATGCAGCACCTCCCCTCCGGCGGCGCCATGGTGGCGCTGCGCGCCGGGGAGGACACCGTCCGGCCGCTGCTCACCGACCGGGTCTCCATCGCCGCCGTCAACGGCCCCCGCTCGGTCGTCATCGCCGGCGACGCGGACGAAGTCCACGCCATCGCCGCGCAGTTCGAGAAGGCCCGGCCGCTCAAGGTCAGCCACGCCTTCCACTCCCCGCTGATGGACCCCATGCTCGACGAGTTCCGCGAGGTGGCCGCCTCGCTGAGCTACGCCGAGCCGCGGATCCCGATCGTCTCCACCCTCACCGGCCGCCTCGCCACCACCGAGGAACTCACCGACCCCGGCTACTGGGTCCGCCACGCCCGCCAGGCCGTCCGCTTCCACGACGCCGTCACCACGCTGGCCGACAAGGGCGTGACCACCTTCCTGGAGCTGGGCCCGGACGCGGTGCTCACCGCGATGGGGCAGGAGTGCCTGGACGCCGCGGAGGGCTCCGGCCGGGCTTTCGTCCCGGTGCTGCGCCGCGACCGCGAGGAGGCCCGGTCCGCCGTGGCGGCCGTGGCCGCGCTGCACGGGCGGGGGGTGGCGGTCGACTGGCCGGCGTACTTCGCCGGGTCCGGCGCCCGGCGGGTCGACCTGCCCACCTACCCCTTCCAGCGCCGCCGGTTCTGGCTGGACCCGGAGCCGGTGGAGGCCGTCGCGGCCGATCCGGCGGAGGCGTCCTTCTGGGCGGCGGTGGAGCAGCAGGACGGGGAGGCGCTGGCCGCGGCCCTGCGGGTGGACGAGACCGCCCGGGGGTCGCTGGGCGAGCTGCTGCCCGCGTTGTCCTCCTGGCGGCGGGAGCGCCGGGAGCGGTCGCTGCTGGACTCCTGGCGGTACCGGGTGGAGTGGCGGCCGCTGACCGCCGGCCCGGCCGCCGGGCCGGTGCTGGCCGGCTGCTGGCTGGCCGTGCTGCCGGCGGGCTGGGGCGAGGAGGAGACCGGGGGTGCGGTGGCCGCGCTGCGGTCGCACGGCGCCGAGGTGCTCACCCTGGCCGCGGTCGAGGGCGAGGACCGTGCCGGGCTGGCCGCCCGGGTCCGGGAGCTGCTCGGTGAGCGCCGCCCGGCCGGGGTGCTGTCGCTGCTGGCCCTGGACGAGCGCGAGGGGGCGCCGGGTGTGCCGGTCGCGCTGACCGACACCCTGCTGTTGCTGCACGCCCTGGACGACGCCGGCCTGGACGCGCGGCTGTGGTGCGCGACCCGGGGCGCGGTGGCGGCCGCGGAGGGCGAGCGGGTCAGTGCGGCGCAGGCGCAGCTGTGGGGCCTGGGCCGGGTGGCCGCGCTGGAGTACCCGGTGCGCTGGGGCGGTCTGCTGGACCTGCCGGAGACGGTGGACGGCCCGGCGGGTGACCGGCTGGCCGCGGTGCTGGCCGGCGGGCTGGGCGAGGACCAGGTCGCGGTGCGCGCCGGGGGCCTGTCCGCGCGCCGGCTGGTGCGGGCGGCCGGCGGGGCGGGGCGCCGTACCTGGCGTCCGCGCGGCACGGTGCTGGTGACCGGCGGTACGGGTGCGCTGGGCGGCCGGATCGCCCGCTGGCTTGCCGGGAACGGCGCCGAGCACCTGGTGCTGACCAGCCGCCGGGGTTCCGGGGCCGCCGGGGTGGCGGAGCTGGAGGCCGAGCTGGCGGAGCTGGGGGCCCGGGTCACGGTGGCCGCCTGCGACGTGGCGGACCGGGCCGCGCTGGTGCGGCTGCTGGCCGAGGTCGGTCCGCTGAACGCCGTGGTGCACGCGGCGGGTTCGGGCGCGATGGGTCCGCTGCGGGAGCTGGACGCGGCGGCGCTGGCCGCCGTGTCGGGTGCCAAGGTGGCCGGTGCGGTGCACCTGGACGAGTTGCTCGACGGGCAGGAGCTGGACGCCTTCGTGCTGCTGTCCTCGGTCTCCGCGGTGTGGGGCGGCGGCGGGCAGGCCGCGTACGGTGCCGCCAACGCCCGGCTGGACGCGCTGGCCGAGGAGCGCCGGGCGCGCGGGCTGACGGCCACCTCGGTGGCCTGGGGTCCGTGGGCCGGGGAGGGCATGTCGGCCGGGCAGGAGGAGCCGCTGCGCCGGATGGGGCTCGGTGCGCTGGCACCGGACCTGGCGGTGGCCGCGCTGCAGCAGGCGCTGGATCTGGACGACGCGGCGGTGACCGTCGCCGAGGTGGACTGGTCGCGGTTCCAGCCGGGGTTCACGGCCGTCCGGCCGAGCCCGCTGCTGGGTGACCTGGCCGAGGTGCGGGCGCTGTCCGCCGCCGAGGAGCAGGCCGAGGGGGCCGGGGAGGACGCGTCCTCGGGGCTGCGCGCGCGGCTGGCCGGCCTGCCGGTCGGGGAGCGGTCGCGCACCCTGGTGGAGCTGGTCCGCTCGCTGGCCGCCGAGGTGCTGGGGCACGCCTCCGCGGACGGGATCGACGTGGCCCGGCCGTTCCAGGAACAGGGCTTCGACTCGCTGACCGCGGTGGAGCTGCGGGACCGGCTCGGCCGGTCGACCGGGGTCCGGCTGCCCAGCACCCTGCTGTTCGACCACCCGACGCCGGAGGCGGTGGCCGCCCGGCTGCTGGGCGAACTGCTCGGCGAGGACGGGTCGTCCACGGCTCAGGCGGCGGCGCCGCAGCTCACCGAGGAGCCGATCGCGATCGTCGGGATGGCCTGCCGCTACCCCGGCGGGGTGGACAGCCCGCAGGAGCTGTGGCGGCTGGTCGCGGAGGGCCGGGACGCCGTCGGCGGCTTCCCGACCGACCGCGGCTGGGACACCTCGGCGCTGTTCAGCGACGACCCCGCCGAGGCCGGCACCTGCTACGCCTCCGAGGGCGGATTCCTGTACCGGGCGGCCGAGTTCGACGCCGGGTTCTTCGGGATCAACCCACGCGAGGCGCTCGCCATGGACCCGCAGCAGCGGATGCTGCTGGAGACCAGCTGGGAGGCGATCGAGCGGGCCGGGATCGACCCGCTGTCGGTGCGGGGCAGCCGGACGGGCGTGTTCACCGGCATCTCGTACCACGACTACGCGGCCCGGTTCAGCACGGTGCCCGAGGAGGTGGAGGGCTACCTGGGCAACGGCAGTTCGGCGAGCGTGGCCTCCGGCCGGGTGGCGTACACGCTGGGGCTGGAGGGTCCGGCGGTGTCGGTGGACACGGCCTGCTCCTCCTCGCTGGTGGCGCTGCACCTGGCGGCCGTGGCGCTGCAGCGCGGCGAGTGCTCGCTGGCGCTGGCCGGCGGTGTGGCGGTGATGTCCACGCCGGGCGCTTTCATCGAGTTCAGCCGGCAGCGCGGGCTGGCGCCGGACGGGCGCTGCAAGGCGTTCGCGGAGGCGGCGGACGGCACCGGCTGGGGTGAGGGCGTCGGCGTGCTGCTGCTGGAGCGGCTCTCGGACGCCGAGCGCCACGGCCACCCGGTGCTGGCGGTGGTCCGCGGCAGCGCCGTGAACCAGGACGGTGCCTCGAACGGCCTGACCGCGCCCAACGGGCCCTCGCAGGAGCGGGTGATCCGGCAGGCGCTGGCCGCCTCCGGGCTCTCCCCGGCCGAGGTGGACGTGGTGGAGGCGCACGGCACCGGTACCCGCCTCGGCGACCCGATCGAGGCGCAGGCGCTGCTCGCCACCTACGGTCGGGATCGCGAACTCCCTTTGCTGCTTGGATCGTTGAAGTCCAACATCGGGCACACCCAGGCGGCGGCCGGGGTCGGCGGCGTGATCAAGATGGTGGAGGCGATGCGGCACGGGTCCGTCCCGCGCACCCTGCACGTGGACGCGCCCTCCTCGCACGTGGACTGGACGGCGGGCGCCGTGGAGCTGCTCACCGAGGCCCGGGACTGGCCGGCCACCGGCCGTCCGCGCCGGGCCGGCGTCTCCTCCTTCGGCGTCAGCGGCACCAACGCCCACGTCATCCTGGAGCAGGCCCCCACTCCCGAACCCGCCGCCGGGACCGCCGCACCCGACGCCGAGGCCGCCGAGCCCGACGCGGCCCCCGCCGTGCTGCCGCTGCTGGTGTCGGCGCGCGGCGAGCAGGCCCTGCGCGCCCAGGCCGCCGCACTGCACGGCCTCCTGGAGCGGGCCGAGGACGTCGAGCTGCCCGCGGTCGGCCGTGAACTGGCGCTGTCCCGTTCGCAGTTCACCCACCGGGCGGCCGTGACGGCCGCCGACCGCAGCGGGCTGCTGGCCGGGCTCGCGGCGCTGGCGGCCGGCGAGTCCTGTGCCGAGCTGGTGCGCGGCCGGACGTCCTCCGGCCGGACGGCGTTCCTGTTCACCGGGCAGGGCGCCCAGCGGATCGGCATGGGCGAGGAACTCGCCATCACCTTCCCGGTGTTCGCCGCCGCCTTCGAGGAGGTCTGCGCCGAGCTGGACCGGCACCTGGAGCGGCCGCTGCGCGAGGTGATCGCGCAGGGCGGCGAGGAACTGGACCGGACCGGCTGGACCCAGCCCGCCCTGTTCGCCGTCGAGGTGGCGCTCTACCGCCTGGTCGAGTCCTGGGGCCTGCGCCCGGACTTCGTGGCCGGGCACTCGGTCGGCGAGCTGGCCGCCGCGCACGCCGCCGGGGTGCTGTCGCTGTCCGACGCCGCCCGCCTGGTCGCCGCCCGCGGCCGGCTGATGCAGCGACTCCCCTCCGGGGGCGCCATGGTGGCGGTCGAGGCGGCCGAGGAGGAGGTGCTCGCGCTGCTCACCGAGCGGGTCTGCGTCGCCGCCGTCAACGGGCCGCGCGCCGTGGTCCTGGCCGGCGAGGAGCAGGCCGTGCTGGAGGCCGCCGAGCGGCTGGCCGCCGCCGGCCACCGCACCAAGCGGCTGCGGGTCAGCCACGCCTTCCACTCCCCGCTGATGGAGCCGATGCTGGCGGAGTTCCGCGCGGTCGCCGAGGCGGTGGAGTACCGCGAGCCGGCCGTGCCGGTGGTCTCCGGCACCGGGCGCGCAGTAACCGCCGAGGAGCTGCGCACGGCCGAGTACTGGGTCACCCAGATCCGGGACGCGGTCCGGTTCCACGAGGTGTTCCGGCGGCTGGCCGCCGACGGGGTGACCCGGTTCCTGGAACTGGGCCCGGACGGCGTGCTCACCGCGATGGGCCGGGACTGCCTGGCCGACACCCCCTCCGACGCCGGATTCACCCTGCTGCCGGCGCTGCGCCGGGACCGGCCGGAAGCCCCGGCCGTGGTCCGCGCGGTGGCCGCGCTGCACACCCTGGGCGTCCCGGTCGACTGGTCGGGCTACTTCGCAGCGGTCACCGGCCGGGTGGACCTGCCCACGTACGCCTTCCAGCGCGAGCGGTTCTGGCTGGACGGCCCCGAGGCGGCCGGTGACCCGGTGGACGGCGCCTTCTGGGAGGCCGTGGAGCGCCAGGACCTGGACGCGCTCGGCGAGCGGCTGCACCTGGCCGAGGAGGAGCAGCGGTCGCTGGGCGGGGTGCTGCCCGCGCTGGCCTCCTGGCGGCGCACCCGCAGGGACGGCGCGCGGCTCGACTCCTGGCGGTACCGGTCGGGCTGGCAGCGGCTGGACGAGACGGCCGGCTCGGTGCTGCCCGGCAGCTGGCTGGCCGTACTCCCGGCCGGGGAGCTGCCGGCCGCGGCCGAGGGCGCTCTGGCGGCGCTGGAGGCGGCCGGTGCCGAGGTGCTGCGGGTGACCGTGACGCCGGAGCGGTTCGACCGTCAGGCGCTGGCCGGGCTGCTGCGGCCCGCGCTGGACGGCGGCGACCCGGACGGGGTGCTGTCGCTGCTGGCGCTGGCCGCGGACGCCTCCGAGCAGGCCGTGGCGGCCGGCGCGGTGGCACTGCTGCAGGCACTCGGCGACCTCGGCCGGAGCGCACCGCTGTGGTGCGCCACCCGGGGCGGGGTGTCGCTGGACGGGCAGGTCGCCCGGCCCGCGCAGGCCGCGCTCTGGGGCCTGGGCCGGGTGGCCGCGCTGGAGCACCCGGACCGCTGGGGCGGCCTGCTGGACCTGCCGGAGACGGTGGACGGCCCGGCGGCCGACCGGCTGGCCGCGGTGCTGGCCGGCGGGCTCGGCGAGGACCAGGTCGCGGTGCGCCCGGACGGCGTGTACGGGCGACGGCTGCTGCCCGCACCGGCCACCCGGCGCGGCTCCGGACGCGGGAGCGGCTGGACGGCCGAGGGCACGGTGCTGATCACCGGCGGGACGGGCGCGCTGGGCGCCCGGCTGGCCCGGCACCTGGTGGCCGGGCACGGCGTCCGGCACCTGCTGCTCACCGGCCGCCGCGGGCCCGACGCCCCCGGCGCGGCCGAGCTGGCCGCCGAACTCACCGCCCTGGGCGCCGAGGTGACCGTCGCGGCCTGCGACACCGCGGACCGCGAGGCCCTGGCCGCGCTGCTCGCGGGCATCCCGTCCGAGCACCCGCTGACCGCGGTGGTGCACGCCGCGGGTGTCCTGGACGACGGGGTGATCGACGCGCTGACCCCCGAGCGGCTGGCCGCCGTGCTGCGGGCCAAGACGGTGGCGGCGCGGCACCTGCACGAGCTGACCGCCGGCGCGGAGCTCGCGGCCTTCGTGCTGTTCTCCTCGTTCAGCGGCACCCTCGGTGCGCCGGGGCAGGCCAACTACGCGGCCGCCAACGCGTACCTGGACGCCCTGGCGGAGCAGCGGGCCGCACTCGGCCTGCCGGCCGTCGCGGTGGCCTGGGGTCCGTGGGACGAGGGCGGCATGGCCGCCGGCGGGGACGTGCTGGAGCGGGCCCGCCGCACCGGGGTCACCCCGCTGGCGCCGTCCTCCGGTCTCGCGGCGCTGGACGCCGCGCTGGGGCAGGGCGAGGCGGCGGTGGCCGTGGTGGACGTGGACTGGTCCAGGTTCGCCCCGGGGTTCACCGCGGCCCGGCCCAGTCCGCTGCTGGCCGAGCTGCCGGCCGTCCGCGCGCTCGCGGCCGACCGGGACCGGGCCGAGCAGCCGGACGGCGGCGACGCCGGGGCGCTGACGGCACGGCTGGCGGACGCCTCCGGGGCCGAGCGGGAGCGGATCCTGCTGGACCTGGTCCGCGGCCTCACCGCGGAGGTGCTCGGGCACAGCGGCACGGCGGCGGTGGAACCCCAGAAGGGCTTCCTGGAGCTGGGGTTCGACTCATTGACCGCGGTGGAGCTGCGCAACCGGCTGGGCGGGGCCACCGGCCTCACCCTGCCCTCCACGCTGCTGTTCGACCACCCGACGCCGCTCGCCCTGGCGCGCCTGCTGGCGGGCCGGCTGGCCCCCGTGGCGGCCGAGGCGGGGGCGGAGCTGTTCGCCGGCCTGGACGCGCTGGAGGCCGCGCTCGGCGACTCCGGGCTGGACGAGGAGGCCGGCCGCCGGGTCACCGCGAGGCTGGAGACCCTGCTCTCCAAGTGGCGTGACTTCAGGGGTGCAGGGGTGTCGGTCAGGGGTGTCCCGGCCCCCGGTGCGACTGCCACTGTCGAGGCAGACCTCGAACTGCAATCCGCATCGGTCGACGAGGTGCTCTCCCTCATAGATGCGGAATTCGGCCTCTGAGCGAACTCGCTGCCCTGGTGGAAGGTGTGCAATGCGGACGGATGACAAGGTCGTCGATTACCTCAAGAAGGTGACCGCAGACCTCCGGAGGACGCGCCAGCGGGTCCGCGAGCTGGAGGCCGCGGACCACGAGCCGATCGCGATCGTGGCGATGAGCTGCCGCTTCCCCGGCGACGTGAGCACACCCGAGGAGCTCTGGCGGCTGCTCGCCGAGGGCCGCGACGCCATCGGCGCGTTTCCCGCCGACCGCGGCTGGGACACCGACCGGCTGCTCGGCGGCGACGCCGACGGCACCGGCGCCAGCTACGTCAGCCAGGGCGGATTCCTGCACGGGGCACCGCAGTTCGACGCGGGGTTCTTCGGGATCAGCCCGCGCGAGGCGCTGGTGATGGACCCGCAGCAGCGGCTCCTGCTGGAGACCTGCTGGGAGGCGATGGAGCGGGCCGGCATCGACCCGCAGTCGCTGCGGGGCAGCCGGACCGGCGTCTTCGCCGGCACCAACGGGCAGGACTACGCGGCGCTGGTGACCAGGGCACCGGAGGCGGCCGAGGGCTACCTCGCCACCGGCATCAGCGCCAGCGTGGTCTCCGGCCGCATCTCGTACACCTTCGGGCTGGAGGGCCCGGCGGTCACCGTGGACACCGCCTGCTCCGCCTCCCTGGTCGCCCTCCACCTGGGCGTCCAGGCGCTCCGCCAGGGCGAGTGCTCGCTCGCCCTGGCGGGCGGTGTCACGGTGATGTCCACCCCGCTGTCCTTCGTGGAATTCTCCAAGCAGCGGGGCCTGGCCGAGGACGGGCGCTGCAAGGCGTTCGCCGAGGCCGCGGACGGCACCGGCTGGGGCGAGGGCGTCGGCGTGCTCCTGCTGGAGCGGCTCTCCGACGCCCAGCGCAACGGCCACCCGGTGCTGGCGGTGATCCGCGGCAGCGCCGTCAACCAGGACGGCGCCTCCAGCGGCCTGACCGCCCCCAACGGGCCCTCCCAGCAGCGGGTCATCCTCCAGGCGCTGGAGAACGCCCGCCTCTCCACCACCGACGTCGACGCCGTCGAGGCGCACGGCACCGGCACCCGCCTCGGCGACCCGATCGAGGCCCAGGCCCTCCTCGCCACCTACGGGCAGGACCGCGAGCAGCCGGTGCTGCTCGGCTCGATCAAGTCCAACATCGGCCACACCCAGGCCGCCGCCGGCGTGGCCGGCGTGATGAAGATGGTCCTGGCGATGCAGCACGGCGTGCTGCCGCCCACCCTGCACGTGGACGCGCCCTCCTCGCACGTGGACTGGACGGCCGGGGCCGTCGAACTCCTCACCGAGGCCCGCGACTGGCCGCAGACCGACCACCCGCGCCGGGCCGGCGTCTCCTCCTTCGGCGTCAGCGGCACCAACGCCCACGTCATCCTGGAGCAGGCCCCCGACGCCACCACCACCCCGGACGCCGCCGAGGCTCGCCCGGAGCAGCCGGCCGCCACTCCCGGGGTGCTGCCCTTCCCCTTCTCCGCCAAGACCGAGCAGGCCCTGGCCGCGCAGGCCACCCGGCTCGCCGCGCACCTGAAGACCGCCGCCCCCGACCCGGCCGACCTCGGCCTGACGCTGGCCACCGCCCGCTCCGCCTTCTCCCGCCGCGCCGTCGCGCTGGCCGCGGACACCGCCGAACTGGCCGACGCCCTCACCGCGTTCGCGGCCGGCGAGGCCCCGGCGAACGTGGTCACCGGCACCGCCGACGTGAGCGGCAAGACCGTGTTCGTCTTCCCCGGCCAGGGCGCCCAGTGGGCCGGCATGGCCGTCGAACTCCTCGACACCGAACCGGTGTTCGCCGCCCGCATCACCGAGTGCGCCGAGGCGCTGGCCGAGTTCACCGACTGGGACCTGCTCGCGGTGCTGCGCGGCACCGAGGGCGCACCCGGCTACGACCGGGTCGACGTCGTCCAGCCCGCCCTGTGGGCCGTCATGGTGTCCCTCGCCGCGCTGTGGCGCTCCCGCGGGATCCACCCGGACGCGGTGATCGGCCACTCCCAGGGCGAGATCGCCGCCGCCACCGCCGCCGGCGCCCTCTCCGTCCGGGACGGCGCCCGGGTGGTCGCCCTGCGCTCGAAGGCCATCACCGCCATCGCGGGCCTCGGCGGCATGCTGTTCGTCGCGCTGCCCGCCGAACGGATCGACCTCGCGCCCTGGCCGGGCCGGATCTCGGTCGCCGCCGTCAACGGCCCGTCCGCCACCGTGGTCGCCGGCGACGCCGACGCCCTCGACGAGCTGCAGGCCGCCCTGGACGCGGCCGGGGTGCACGCCCGCCGCGTCCCGGTGGACTACGCCTCGCACTCCGCCCACGTGGAGCGGATCCGCGAGGAACTGCTCACCCTGCTCGCCCCCGTCAGCCCCCGGGCGGCCGAGGTCCCGTTCTACTCCACCGTGGACGGCGGCTGGCTGGACACCGGGCGGATGGGCGCCGAGTACTGGTACCGCAACCTGCGGCAGACCGTCCGGCTGGAGGAGTCCGTCCGGGCGCTGGCCGCCGACGGGCACGCGTTCTTCGTCGAGACCAGCCCGCACCCGGTGCTCGCCTCCGCCGTCCAGGACACCCTGGACGCGGCCGGGGCCACCGCGGTCGCCGTCGGCACCCTGCGCCGCCACCACGGCGGTGAGGACCAGGTCCGCGCGGCCCTCGCCGGGCTGTACGTCCGCGGCCGCGAGGTCGACCTGGCCACCGCCTTCCCCGGCGCCCGCCGCACCGACCTGCCCACCTACCCCTTCCAGCGCGACCGCTACTGGCTGGACACCACCGCCACCGCCGTCGGGGACGCCGCCGACCTGGGCCTCGGCGGCAGCGACCACCCGCTGCTCGGCGCCTCGCTCACCCTCGCCGACAGCGAGGGGCTGCTGCTCACCGGCCGGCTCTCGCTGCGCACCCACCCCTGGCTGGCCGACCACGCCGTGCTCGGCTCGGTCCTGCTGCCCGGCACCGCCTTCCTGGACCTGCTGATCCACGCCGGCGACCTGGCCGGCTGCGAGCGGGTCGAGGACCTCACCCTGCAGAGCCCGCTGGTCCTCCCGGAGAGCGGCGGCGTCGCCGTCCAGCTGCGGGTCTGCCCGGCCGACGAGAGCGGCCGCCGCGAGGTCACCGTCCACTCCCGCCGCGAGGACGCCGACCAGGACGCGCCCTGGGACCGGCACGCCGGCGGCTGGCTGGCCCCCGCCACCACCGCGGCCCCCGAGGGCCTGACCGCCTGGCCGCCGGCCGGCGCCACCCCCGTCGACCTGGACGGCTACTACGCCCGCCTCGCCGAGGGCGGGCTCGGCTACGGCCCGGCCTTCCGCGGCCTGCGCGCCGCCTGGCTGGACGGCGAGGACATCTACGCCGAGGTCGCCCTGCCCGAGGGCCAGCACGCCCAGGCCGAGCGCTACGGCCTCCACCCGGCCCTGCTGGACGCCGCCCTGCACGCCCTCGGCTGCGCCGCCGACAGCGGCCAGGGCCTCGGCCAACTGCCGTTCGCCTGGAGCGGGGTGACCCTGTACGCGGCCGGCGCCGCCGAGCTGCGGGTGCGGCTCACCCGGACCGGCCCGGACAGTGTCGCGCTGCTCGCCGCGGACGCCTCGGGCGCCCCGGTGGCCGCCGCCGACTCCTTCGTGCTCCGCCCGCTGGCCGCCGGCGGCCCGGCCGTCCGGGACACCACCCTGGACGCGCTGTTCCGGCTCGACTGGACCGCCGTCCCGCAGCCCGCCGAGACCGTCGAGCCCTACCCGGCCGAGGACCTGGCCGCGCTGCCCGCCGAGGTACCGGGCGCGGTGCTGGTGCGGATCGGCGCGGAAGGCGGCGCACCCGCCGGCTCCGACCCGGCCGAGCAGGTCCGGGCCACCACCCGCCGCACCCTGGAGCTGCTCCAGACCTGGCTGGCCGAGGACCGCTTCGCGCACGCCCGCCTGGTGCTCGCCACCACCGGCGCGGTCGCCGCCCGCCCCGGCGAGGACGTCACCGACCTGGCCGCCGCCGCGATCTGGGGCCTGGCCCGGTCGGCGCAGTCCGAGAACCCGGACCGGATCGTCCTGGTCGACCTGGACGGCACCGCGGCCTCCACCGCCGCCCTGCCCGCCGCGCTCGCCACCGGCGAGCCCCAACTCGCCCTGCGCGACGGCACGGTGCTCGCCGCCCGGCTGGCCCGCGCGGCCACCACCGGCGCCCTGCTGCCGCCCGCCGGCACCCCGTGGCGGCTGGACACCACCGGCCGCGGCACCCTGGACCACCTCACCCTGGCCGCCTGCCCCGACACCCTGGAGCCGCTCGCCCCCGGCCACGTCCGGGTCGCCCTGCACGCGGCCGGCCTCAACTTCCGCGACGTGCTCAACGCGCTCGGCATGTACCCCGGTCAGGCCGGGCTGCTCGGCAACGAGGGCGCCGGCGTGGTCCTGGAGGTCGCCCCCGACGTCACCGCGCTCGCCCCCGGTGACCGGGTGATGGGCATGTTCGCCGGCTCCTTCGGCACCCACGCGGTCACCGACCACCGGCTGCTGGTCCGGATGCCGGAGGGCTGGGACTTCACCGAGGCCGCCTCCACCCCGATCGTCTTCCTCACCGCCTACTACGCCCTGGTCGACCTGGCCCGGCTGAACCCCGGCGAGTCCGTGCTGGTGCACGCCGCCGCTGGCGGCGTCGGCATGGCCGCCGTCCAGCTCGCCCGCCACCTCGGCGCCGAGGTGTACGGCACCGCGAGCGCCGGCAAGTGGGACGCGCTGCGCCCGCTCGGCCTGGACGACGCCCACCTGGCCGGCTCCCGCACCCTGGACTTCGGGGGTGAGTTCCTGGCCGCCACCCAGGGCCGCGGCGTGGACGTGGTGCTCAACGCGCTGGCCCGGGAGTTCGTCGACATCTCCCTCGACCTGCTGCCCCGCGGCGGCCGGTTCGTGGAGATGGGCAAGACCGACATCCGGGACGCCGAGGAGGTCGCCGCCCGGCACCCCGGCGTCGCCTACCGCGCCTTCGAGCTGTTCGAGGCCGGTCCGGAGCGGATCGGCGAGATGCTCGCCGAGCTGGTCGCCCTGTTCGAGGCCGGGGTGCTCCGCCCGCTGCCGATCACCGCCTTCGACGTCCGCCGCGCGGTCGACGCCTTCCGGTACGTCAGCCAGGCCCGGCACATCGGCAAGGTGGTGCTCACCGTGCCACCCGCGCTCGACCCGGACGGCACCGTCCTGATCACCGGCGGCACCGGCACCCTCGGCACCCTGCTCGCCCGCCACCTGGTCACCCAGCACGGCGCCCGCCACCTGCTGCTCACCAGCCGCAGCGGCCCCGACGCCCCCGGCGCCACCGAGCTCACCGCCGAACTCGCCGCCCTGGGCGCCGAGGTGACCGTCGCCGCCTGCGACACCGCCGACCAGGACGCGCTCGCCGCGCTGCTGGCCGGCATCCCGTCCGCGCACCCGCTCACCGGCGTGGTGCACACCGCGGGCGTCCTGGACGACGGCGTGATCAGCTCGCTCACCCCGGAGCGGATCGACGCCGTGCTGCGCCCCAAGGTCGACGGCGCGCTCCACCTCCACCGGCTGACGGCCGGTCACCGGCTGGCCTTCTTCGTGCTGTTCTCCTCCGCCGCCGGTGTGCTCGGCGGCGCCGGCCAGGGCGGCTACGCGGCCGCCAACACCGTGCTGGACGCCCTCGCCGCCCACCGCCGCGCCCACGGCCTGGCCGGCTCCTCGCTGGCCTGGGGCCTGTGGGAGCAGCGCAGCAGCATGACCGGGCACCTGGACGCCCGGGACGTGGAGCGGATGAGCAAGGGCGGGATGACCCCGCTCGGCTCCGAGCTGGGCATGGCCCTGTACGACGCGGCCGCCCGGGTGGACGAGCCGCTGCTGCTGCCCGCCGACCTGAACCTCGCCGCCCAGCGCGGCCGGGGCACCGTACCGGCGCTGCTGCGCGGCCTGCTGCGGGCCCCGGCCCGGCGCCGGGTGGAGGCCGCCTCCGGCACGGGCGCCTCGGCGCTCACCCAGCGGCTGGCCGCGCTGGCCGAGGCGGACCGCCAGGAGCTGCTGCTGGACCTGGTCCGCGGCCACGCCGCCGCGGTGCTCGGGCACGGCTCGGCCCAGGCGATCGACGCCGGCCGTGCCTTCAAGGACCTCGGCTTCGACTCGCTGACCGCGGTGGAGCTGCGGAACCGGCTGAACACCGCGACCGGCCTGCGGCTGCCCGCCACCCTGGTCTTCGACCACCCCAACCCGACCGCGCTCTCCCGCTACCTGCGCGCCCAACTGCTGGGCGACGACGCGCCGGTGGCCGTCCGGACCGCCGTCCCGGCGGTGGCCGCCGACCAGGACGCGGTGGCGATCGTCGCCATGGGCTGCCGCTACCCGGGCGGGGTGGCCTCGCCCGAGGACCTGTGGCGGCTGGTGCTGGAGGGCACGGACGCGCTGACCGAGTTCCCGGCCGACCGCGGCTGGGAGGCCGGCGGGCAGGGCGGGTTCCTGCACGACGCGGCCGAGTTCGACCCGGAGTTCTTCGGGATCAGCCCGCGCGAGGCGCTCGCCATGGACCCGCAGCAGCGGCTGCTGCTGGAGACCAGCTGGGAGACCTTCGAGCGGGCCGGGATCGACCCGACCTCGGTGCACGGCACCCGGGTCGGCGTGTTCACCGGCACCAGCGGGCAGGACTACGCCTCGCGGCTGCGCAGCGTCCCCGGCGAGGTCGAGGGCTACCTGGGCAACGGCAGCGCGGCCAGCGTGATCTCCGGCCGGGTGGCGTACACCTTCGGCCTGGAGGGCCCGGCGATCACCGTGGACACCGCCTGCTCCTCCTCGCTGGTGGCCCTCCACCTGGCGGTGGCGGCGCTGCGGCGCGGCGAGTGCGACCTGGCGCTGGCCGGCGGTGTGGCCGTGATGTCCACGCCGGGCCTGTTCGCCGAGTTCGACCGGCAGGGCGGCATGTCGGCGGACGGCCGGTGCAAGGCCTTCGCCGCCGCCGCGGACGGTACGGGCTTCGCCGAGGGCGTGGGCGTGCTGCTGGTGGAGCGGCTCTCGGACGCCCGCCGCCACGGGCACCCGGTGCTCGCACTGGTCCGCGGGACTGCCGTCAACCAGGACGGCGCCTCCAACGGCCTCACCGCCCCCAACGGCCCGGCCCAGGAACGGGTGATCCGCGAGGCCCTGGCCACCGCGGGCCTGGCCCACGCCGAGGTGGACGCCGTCGAGGCACACGGCACCGGCACCCGGCTCGGCGACCCGATCGAGGCCAACGCGCTGCTCGCCACCTACGGGCAGGAGCGTGAACTCCCCCTGCTGCTGGGCTCCCTGAAGTCCAACATCGGCCACGCCCAGGCGGCGGCTGGCGTCGGCGGCATCATCAAAATGGTGCTCGCCATGCAGCACGGCCTGCTGCCGCGCACCCTGCACGTCGACCAGCCCACCCCGCACGTGGACTGGACGGCCGGCGCCGTCGAACTCCTCACCGAGCAGCGGGCATGGCCGGCCACCGGCCACCCGCGCCGGGCCGGCATCTCCTCCTTCGGCATCAGCGGCACCAACGCCCACGTCATCGTCGAGCAGGCTCCCGAGGCGCAGCCCGAACCGGCCGGCCCGACCGGCCACGGCGCCCTGCCGTTCCTGCTCTCCGCCCGGACCGACCGGGCCCTGGCGGCCCAGGCCGAGCGGCTCGCCGCCTTCCTCGCCGAGCGCCCGGAGGCCGTCCTGCCGGACGTCGCCCACGCGCTGGCCACCGGCCGGGCCGCCCTGCCCCGCCGCGGCGCCGTGGTCGCCCGCGACCGCGAGGGCCTGCTGGCCGGCCTGGAGTCGCTGGCCGCCGGCCGCGGCCTGCGCGGCGCCCCGGCGGGTGGCAAGACCGCCTTCCTGTTCACCGGACAGGGCGCCCAGCGGCCCGGCATGGGACGCGAACTCTACGACGCGTACCCGGAGTTCGCGGCCGCCTTCGACGCGGTCTGCGCCGAGCTGGACCCGCACCTGGAGCGCCCGCTGCGCGAGGTGGTGTTCCAGGAGGCCGAGCTGCTGGACCGGACCGGCTGGACCCAGCCCGCGCTGTTCGCGGTCGAGGTGGCGCTGTACCGGCTGGTGGAGTCCTTCGGCCTGGTCCCGGACCTCGTCGCCGGGCACTCGGTGGGCGAGCTGGCCGCGGCCCACGTGGCCGGGGTGCTCGACCTGCCCGACGCCGCCCGACTGGTGGCCGCCCGCGGCCGGCTGATGCAGCGGCTCCCGTCCGGTGGCGCGATGGTGGCCGTCCGGACCACCGAGGAGGAGGTGCTGCCGCTGCTCACCGAGCGGGTCTCGGTGGCCGCGGTCAACGGCCCCGAGTCGGTGGTGATCGCCGGGGACGAGCAGGAGGTGCTGGCGATCGCCGACACCCTCGCCGCGCGCGGCCGCCGCACCAAGCGGCTGCGGGTCAGCCACGCCTTCCACTCGCCGCTGATGGACCCGATGCTGGCGGACTTCCGGGAGATCGCCTGGTCGCTGACCTACCAGGAGCCGCGGATCCCGATGGCGGGCGAGGTCACCGACCCCGACCACTGGGTGTGGCACGTCCGTGACGCCGTCCGCTTCCACGACACGCTGCTGAGCCTGGCCGACCGGGGGGCCACCGCCTTCCTGGAGATCGGCCCGGACGCGGTGCTCACCGCGGCCGGCCGGGAGAGCCTGCCCGGCGAGGAGTTCGCGCTGGTCGCCACCCAGCGCCGGGACCGGCCCGAGGAGCAGTCGCTGGTGGAGGCACTGGCCGCGCTGGCCCTGCGCGGCGCCCCGGTGGACTTCTCCCGGCTGCTGCCCGGCGCCCGCCGCGCCGACCTGCCCACCTACGCCTTCCAGCGCGAGCGGTACTGGCTGCAGGACGCGGGCGGCCCGGCCGACCTGGCCGGCGCCGGCCTCGGCTCGCCGGAGCACCCGATGCTCGGGGCGATGGCCGAACTCGCCGACGGCACCGGCTTCCTGTTCACCGGCTCGCTCTCCGAGCGGACCCACCCGTGGATCGCCGAGCACAGCGTGATGGGCCGCAGCGTGGTGCCCGGCGTCGCGTACGCCGAACTGGCCCTGCACGCGGCCGCGCAGGTGGGCTGCGACCGGGTGGAGGAGATCACCCACCTGGCGCCGCTGGTGCTGCCGCGCACCGGCAGCGTGCTGCTCCAGCTGCGGGTCGGCCAGGCCGACGCGGCCGGACGGCGCCCGCTGACCGTGCACTCGCGGCCCGAGGACGCCCCCGAGGGCGAGTGGACCCACCACGCCGACGCGGTGCTGGGCACCGGCGCGGGCGCGGCGGAGTTCGACCTCCGGGCCTGGCCGCCGGCCGGCGCCGAGGAGGTCGACCTGACCGGCTTCTACCGGCGGGCCACCGACACCGGCTTCGCGTACGGGCCGCTGTTCGCCGGGCTGAGGGCGCTGTGGCGGCGCGGGGACGAGGTGTTCGCCGAGGTCGCGCTGCCCGAGGAGGGCCGTGCCGCGGCCGCCGCCTTCCACCTCCACCCGGGCATGTTCGACGCGGTGCTCCAGGCGATGGCCGCCTCCACCCTGCTGGAGCGGATCTCCACCGACGAGGCCCCGCACGGCCGGCTGCCGTTCGCCTGGACCGGCGTCGAGCTGTACGCCTCCGGTGCGGCGTCGGTCCGGGCCCGGCTGTCGCCGGCCGCCGAGGGCGGGGTGGCGTTCGCGCTCGCCGACGCCACCGGCGCACCGGTCGCCTCGGTGGGCTCGCTGGTGATGCGCCCGGTCTCCCCGGAGGCGATCAGCGGCGCCGGCTCGGCCGGCCGGGACGCACTCTTCCGGATGGACCTGGCGGAGCTGGAGCTGCCGGGCGCGCCCGCCACGACCGGCTGGACGGTGCTGGGCGAGGCGGCCTTCGGACTGCCGGGCCGCCCGCACCTGGCCGCCTTCGACCAGGACGTCCCGGACACCGTGCTGGTGCCCTGGCTGGACGCCGCCGAGGGCCCGCTCGCCGGGCAGGTGCACTCGGCCACCGGCCGGGCCCTGGCCCTGCTCCAGGACTGGCTCGCCGACCAGCGGTTCGCCGGCTCCCGGCTGGTGTTCGTCACCCGCGGCGCGGCCGGCACCGAGGCCGATGACCTGGTGCACGCCCCGCTGTGGGGACTGGTCCGCTCGGCGCAGGCCGAGCACCCGGGCCGGTTCGTCCTGCTCGACCTGGACGGCGCCGAGGACTCCGTCGCGGCGCTGCCGGCCGCCCTGGCCACCGGGGAGCCGCAGCTGGTCCTGCGGCAGGGCGCGGCCTACGCACCGCGCCTGGCCCGGGCCGCCACGGAGGCCGCCGCCCCGGTGCTGCGCGAGGACGGCACGGTGCTGGTCACCGGCGCCACCGGCGCGCTCGGCCGGCTGGTCGCCCGGCACCTGGTCACCGCGCACGGCGTCCGCCGGCTGCTGCTCACCAGCCGCAGCGGCGCCGACGCCCCCGGCTCCGCCGAACTCCTCGCCGAACTCGCCGCGCTGGGCGCCGAGACCACCCTGGCCGCCTGCGACGCGGCCGACCGCGAGGCCCTGGCGGCGCTGCTCGCCGAGCACGCGGTGACCGCGGTGGTGCACACCGCCGGCGTCCTGGACGACGGCGTGATCGACTCGCTCACCCCCGAGCGGATCGCCACCGTGCTGCGGCCCAAGGTGGACGGCGCGGTCCACCTGCACGAGCTGACGGCGGGCCTGGACCTGGACGCCTTCGTCCTGTTCTCCTCGGTCGCCGGCGTGTTCGGGGCGGCCGGCCAGGCCGGGTACGCCGCCGCCAACACCTTCCTGGACGCGCTGGCCCGCAGCCGCCGGGCGGCCGGGCTGCCCGGTACCGCGATCGCCTGGGGCCCGTGGCAGCCGGACGACCCGGAGCTGGGCGGCATGGCCGGCCGGCTCAGCCGCGCCGACCTCGGCCGGATGGCCCGCGGCGGGCTGAGCCCGCTGCAGCAGGACCAGGGCCTGGAGCTGTTCGACGCCGTCCTGGGCGGCACCGACGCCGTGGCCGTCGCGGTCCGGCTCAACCCGGGGGTCTTCCGCGGCAAGGAGGTCCCGGCGATGCTGCGCGGCCTGGTCCGCGCCCCGGGCCGGCGGGCCGCCGAGTCCGGCGGCGGGCAGGACCTCGCCCAGCGGATCGCCGCGCTGACCGGCGAGGCGCGGACCCGGGCCCTGCTCGACCTGGTCCGCGCACAGGTCGCCGACGTGCTCGGCCACGCCTCGGCCGAGTCGGTGCAGGCCGGCCGGGCGTTCAAGGAGATCGGCTTCGACTCGCTGACCGCCGTGGAGCTGCGCAGCCGGCTGCACGCGGCCACCGGGCTGCGGCTGCCCGCCACCCTGGTGTTCGACTACCCGACCCCGGCGACGCTGGCCGAGTTCCTCGACGGGCAGCTGCCCCGGGAGGGCGCGCCGCAGGGCGAGCCGGGCCTCGCCGAACTGGACCGCCTGGAGGCGGCCCTGGAGCGGCGACTGGCCGACGGCCACCGGCTGGAGGGCCTGAGCCCGCGTCTGCGGTCCCTGCTCGACCGGCTGGACGGCCCGGCCGGCACCGACGCCCGCCTGGCGGGCGACGACAGCGACCTCGACGCCGCCTCGGACGACGAGCTGTTCGCCCTCGTCGACTCGCTCGACTAGTTCGCCTCACCGACACCAGCTCCCCGGCCGCCGGGCCGGGCCCCGCCTCCGCCGAGGCGCGGCCCGGCGGCTCCCCCCGGCACGCCCGGACCGCCCCGGCGCGGACCCGACCGGACCCCAGCAGCCACCCTCCGTAGCAGGAAGTGAACCGAGATGGCCAACGAAGACCAGCTTCGCGAGTACCTCAAGCGGGCGGTGGCCGACACCCGGAAGGCCCACCGGCGGCTCAAGGACCTCGAGGACGAGCGCCACGAGCCGATCGCGATCATCGGCATGGCGTGCCGCTTCCCCGGCGGGGTGAACAGCCCGGAGGACCTGTGGCGGCTCCTGGTCGAGGAGACCGACGCGATCTCCGAGTTCCCGACCGACCGCGGCTGGGACCTGGACGGCGTGTACGACCCGGACCCGGGCAGCGCGGGCACCAGCTACACCCGCCACGGCGGGTTCCTGGACGGCGCGGCCGGCTTCGACGCCGGCTTCTTCGGGATCAGCCCGAACGAGGCGCTGGCGATGGACCCGCAGCAGCGGCTGCTGATGGAGACCGGCTGGGAGGCCGTCGAGCGCGCGGGCATCGACCCGCTGTCGCTGGCCGGCAGCCGGACCGGCGTGTTCGTCGGCACCACCTCACAGCTGTACGGCACGGCCTCGGACATCCCCGACGGCGTGGACCTGTACCTGGGCACCGGCACCACCGCGAGCGTCACCTCAGGCCGGATCGCCTACAACTTCGGCCTGGAGGGCCCGGCGGTGTCGGTGGACACGGCCTGCTCCTCCTCGCTGGTGGCCCTGCACTGGGCGGCCCAGTCGCTGCGCCAGGGCGAGTGCACCATGGCGCTGGCCGGCGGCGTGACGGTGATGTCCAACCCGGGCATGTTCGTGCTCTTCAGCCAGCAGAAGGGGCTGGCGGCGGACGGCCGCTGCAAGGCCTTCGCGGGCGCAGCGGACGGCACCGCCTGGAGCGAGGGCGTCGGCCTGGTGCTGCTGGAGCGGCTCTCCGACGCACAGCGAGGCGGCCACCGGGTGCTCGGGGTGATCCGCGGCAGCGCCAGCAACCAGGACGGCGCCAGCAACGGCATGACCGCCCCCAACGGCCCCTCGCAGCAGCGGGTGATCCGGCGCGCCCTGGCGGACGCCCGGCTGACCCCGGCCGAGGTGGACATGGTGGAGGCGCACGGCACCGGCACCACCCTCGGCGACCCGATCGAGGCCCAGGCACTGCTGGCCACCTACGGCCAGGACCGTGAACTCCCGCTGCTGCTGGGCTCGGTGAAGTCCAACATCGGTCACACCCAGTGCGCCGCCGGCGTGGCCGGGGTGATCAAGACGGTGCTGGCCATGCAGCACGGCCTGCTGCCGCGCACCCTGCACGTGGACGAGCCCACCCCGCACGTGGACTGGACGGCCGGGTCGGTGGACCTGCTCACCGAGGCCCGGCCGTGGCCGGAGAGCGGCCACCCGCGCCGGGCCGGCGTCTCCTCCTTCGGCGTCAGCGGCACCAACGCCCACGTCATCATCGAGGAGGCCCCCGCCGTCGAGGCCGTGGCCGACGGGGCCCCGGCCGAGGAGCCCACCGCCGCCGCCTTGGGCCCGGTGCCGCTGCTGTTCTCCGCCAAGAGCCCCGAAGCGCTGCGGGCGCAGGCCGCCCGGCTGCGCGACCGGCTGGCCGCCGACCCCGGCCTCTCCCCGGTGGACCTGGCGCACTCGCTGGCCGCCACCCGCTCCGCCTTCGCCCACCGCGCACTGGCCGTCGGCTCAACCTCCGCCGAACTCTCCGACGCCCTGGGCGACTTCACCTCCGGCGCGGCGGACGTGACCGGCCGGGTGGCCTTCGTCTTCCCCGGACAGGGCTCGCAGTGGGTGGGCATGGCCGTCGAACTCATGGAATCCGAGCCGGTGTTCGCCGCCCGCATCATCGAATGCGCGGAGGCACTCGCCGAATTCACCGACTGGAACCTCCTCGACGTCCTGCGCGGCACCGAAGGCGCCCCCGGCTACGACCGCGTCGACGTCGTCCAACCCGCCCTCTGGGCCGTCATGGTGTCCCTCGCGGCCCTCTGGCGCTCCTACGGCGTCGAACCCGCCGCCGTGATCGGCCACTCCCAGGGCGAGATCGCCGCCGCCACCGTCGCCGGCGCCCTCTCCCTCCAGGACGGCGCCCGCGTCGTCGCCCTCCGCTCGAAGGCCATCACCGCCATCGCCGGCCTGGGCGGGATGCTCTCGGTGGCCCGCCCGGCCGACCGGATCGACCTCGCGCCCTGGCAGGGCCGGATCTCGGTGGCCGCGGTCAACGGCCCGTCCGCCACCGTGGTCGCCGGCGACGCCGACGCCCTGGACGAGCTCCAGGCCGCCCTGGACGCCGAGGGCGTGCGCGCCCGCCGCGTCCCGGTGGACTACGCCTCGCACTCCGCCCACGTGGAGCGGATCCACGAGGAGCTGCTCACCGTGCTGGCCGGGGTCCGGCCGCGCCGCCCGGAGGTGCCGTTCTGGTCCACCGTGGACAGCGCCTGGGTCGAGACCGCCGAGCTGGACGCCGGGTACTGGTACCGCAACCTGCGCCGCCCGGTGCAGTTGGAGACCGCCGTCCGCACTCTGCTCGCCGAGGGGTACACGGC
Source organism: Kitasatospora sp. HUAS MG31 (assembly GCF_040571325.1). Classification (GTDB taxonomy): domain Bacteria; phylum Actinomycetota; class Actinomycetes; order Streptomycetales; family Streptomycetaceae; genus Kitasatospora; species Kitasatospora camelliae. The sequence goes on from NZ_CP159872.1 coordinate 2,291,788, forward strand.
CCTGGTCGAGGTCAGCGCCCACCCGGTGCTCACCCTCGGGCTGCAGGAGATCCTGGACGATTCCACCGCCCCGACCGTGCTGACCGGCACGCTCCGCCGCGAGGAGGGCGGCCTGGCCCGGTTCCTCGCCTCGGCCGGCGAACTGGCCGTCCGCGGCGTCCCGGTGGACTTCTCCGCCCGGCTGGCCGGCGGCCGGACCGTCGACCTGCCCACCTACCCGTTCCAGCACGAGCGGTACTGGCTGGAGCCCTCCTCGGGCGCCGGGGACGTGGCCGCCGCCGGTCTCGGCGCCACCGGGCACCCGCTGCTGGGCGCGGCCCTGCCGCTGGCCGAGGGCGACGGCACGGTGCTCACCGGCCTGCTGTCGCTGCGCACCCACCCCTGGCTGGCCGACCACGCGGTCTCCGGCACCGTGCTGGTGCCCGGCACCGCCTTCGTGGAACTGGCCGTCCGGGCCGGCGACGAGGTCGGGTACGGCCTGGTCGAGGACCTCACCATCGAGGTCCCGCTGGTCCTCCCCGAGCGCGGCGGCATCGCCCTGCAGGTGGCGGTCGGCGCCGCCGACGGCGCGGGCCTGCGCCCGGTGGCCGTGTACGGGCGTCCCCAGGACGCCCCGCAGGACGAGCCGTGGACCCGGCACGCCGGCGGCCTGCTCGCCGCGGACGGGGCCGAGCCGCCCGCCCCGGTGGGCAGTTGGCCCCCGGCGGGTGCCGAGGAGCTGTCGCTGGACGGCTTCTACCCCCGCCTGGCGGAGGCCGGGTACGGCTACGGCCCGGTGTTCCAGGGCCTCGCCCGGGCCTGGCGGCTCGGCGAGGAGGTCTGCACCGAGGTGCGGCTGCCCCGGCAGGCGCACGCCGACGCGGCCCGGTTCGGGCTGCACCCCGCGCTGATGGACGCCGCGCTGCACGGCATGGGCCTGGCCCGCCGGCAGGACGCGGTGGAGGGCACCGGACTGCCGTTCGCCTGGAACGGGGTCCGGCTGCACGCGGCCGGCGCCACGGCGCTGCGGGTCCGCGTCTCCCCCGCGGGCCCGGGCGCCGTGACGCTGGCGCTGTACGACGAGACCGGCGCGCCGGTCGCCTCGGTGGAGTCGCTGGCCGTCCGGGCCATCTCCGCCGAGCAGCTGCGGGCCGCCCGCGGCGGGCAGCGGGACGCGCTGTTCCAGGTCGACTGGGCCGGGGTGCCGGCGGCCGGGGACGCCCCGGGCGGGGTCTGGGCGGCGCTCGGCGCCGTCCCGGCGGTGCCCGGGATCCGGCTCGACCGCCTGGACACCCTCGCCGCCGCGTCCACCGCCCCCGAGGTCCTGCTGCTGGCCGCGCCGTCGGCCGGCACCGGATCGCCCGCGGAGATCCACCGGGCCGCCGCCGAACTGCTCTCCCTGCTCCAGGAGTTCCTCACCGAGGAGCGGTACGGCGGGACCCGGCTCGCGGTCCTGACCGAGGGCGCGGTCGCCGCCGCCCCCGGCGACACCGTGCCCGGCCTGGCGCACGCCCCGGCGTGGGGCCTGCTCCGCTCCGCCCAGGCCGAGAACCCCGGCCGTATCGTCCTGGTCGACCTGGACGAGGCCGCCTCCGCGGCCGCCCTGCCGGCCGCCCTGGCCTTCGGGGAGCCGCTGCTGGCCGTCCGCGACGGCGCGCTGCTGGCACCGCGGCTGGCCCGGGCCGTCCCGTCCGGCGCCGCCCGCCCGCTGGACCCGGACGGCACCGTCCTGATCACCGGCGGCACCGGCACCCTGGGCGCCCTGGTGGCCCGCCACCTCGTCACCGAGCACGGCGTACGGCACCTGCTGCTCACCAGCCGCAGCGGCCCCGACGCCCCCGGCGCCAGCGCGCTCACCACCGAACTCGCCGCCCTCGGCGCCACGGTGACCGTCGCCGCCTGCGACACCGCCGACCGCGCCGCCCTCGCCGACCTGCTGGCCGGCATCCCGGCCGCACACCCGCTCACCGGCGTGCTGCACGCGGCCGGCGTCCTGGACGACGCGGTGATCGAGACCCTCACCCCCGAGGCACTGACCCGGGTGCTGCGGCCCAAGCTCGACGCCGCCGCCCACCTGCACGAGCTCACCGCCGACGCGGACCTGGCGGCCTTCGTCCTGTTCTCCTCGGCCGCGGCCACCTTCACCAGCCCCGGCCAGGGCAACTACGCCGCCGCCAACGCCTACCTGGACTCCCTGGCGGCCCACCGCCGGGCCGCCGGACGGCCCGCGCAGTCGCTGGCCTGGGGCCTGTGGGCGCAGCCCTCGGGCATGACCGGCCACCTCGACGAGGCCGAGCTGGAGCGGATGCGCCAGGGCGGCATGGTCGCCCTCACCGAGCTGGACGGCCTCGCCCTGCTGGACGCGGCCCTCGCCGTCCCCGCCGCCCTGGTGGTGCCGGCCGCGCTGGACCTGGCGGTGCTCCGCCGGCAGTCCCCCGTCCCGCACCTGCTGCGCGGCCTGGTCCGCCCGTCCGGCCGCCGGGCCGCCCGGAGCCGGTCCGCCGGCGACGGCGCCGAGCTGGCTCAGCAGCTCGCCGCACTCGGCGAGGCCGACCGCCGCCGGGCCGCGCTCGACCTGGTCCGCGCCCAGGTCGCCGGGGTGCTCGGACACGCCTCCGCCGAGGCCGTCGACCCCGAACTGCCGTTCAGCAAGCTCGGGTTCGACTCGGTGACCGCGGTCGAGCTGCGCAACCGGCTGTACCAGGCCAGTGGCCTGCGCCTCCCCGCGACCGTGATCTTCGACTACCCGACCGCCGCCGCCCTGGCCCAGCGGCTCTGCGCCCTGCTGCTGCCCGAGGCCGCCCCCGAGGAGCTCGCCGCGGCCGAGCAGGCCGCCGCCGAGGAGGCCCGCGCGGCCGAGATCGACGGCATGGACATCGCCGACCTGGTCGAACTCGCGCTGGGCACCTCGGTGGACCCCGCAGGCGTCTGAGAAGGAGCGACACACCATGACCACCGCCCCGGAGCGGATCGTCGAGGCGCTGCGCGCCTCGCTCAAGGACAACGAACGGCTCAGGCAGCAGAACGAGCGGCTCTCCGCCATCGCCGACGAGCCCATCGCCGTCACCGGCATGGCCTGCCGGCTGCCCGGCGGGGTACGGACGCCCGAGGACTTCTGGCGGCTGCTCGCCGAGGGCCGCGAGGGCATCGGCCCGTTCCCCGCCGACCGCGGCTGGGACCTCGGCGCGGAGAGCGCCACCGCCGTCGGCGGATTCCTGTACGACGCCGCCGAGTTCGACCCCGGCTTCTTCGGGATCAGCCCGCGCGAGGCGCTCGCCATGGACCCGCAGCAGCGGCTGCTGCTGGAGACCGGCTGGGAGGCCGTGGAGCGGGCCGGCATCGACCCGCTCAGTCTGCGCGGCAGCCGGACCGGCGTGTTCGCCGGCGTGATGTACCACGACTACGCGGCCCGGCTGGAGGAGGTGCCCGAGGAGATCGCCGCGTACCTCGGCAACGGCAGCGCGGGCAGCGTGGCCACCGGCCGGATCTCCTACGCGATGGGCCTGGAGGGCCCGGCCGTCACCGTGGACACCGCCTGCTCCTCCTCGCTGGTGACCATCCACCTGGCCGTCCAGGAACTCCGCCGCGGCGGCTGCGACCTGGCGCTGGCGGGCGGCGTCGCCGTGATGTCCACCCCTGGCCTGTTCGTGGAGTTCACCCGGCAGAAGGGGCTCGCGGGGGACGGCCGCTGCAAGGCCTTCGCCGACGCCGCCGACGGCACCGGCTTCTCCGAGGGCGTGGGCATGCTCCTGCTGGAGCGGCTCTCCGACGCGCGGCGCAACGGCCACCCCGTGCTCGCCGTGCTGCGCGGCAGCGCGGTCAACCAGGACGGCGCCTCCAACGGCCTCACGGCACCCAACGGCCCGGCGCAGGAACGGGTGATCCGCCAGGCGCTGGCCGCCGCCGGCCTCACCGCCACCGACGTGGACGCCGTCGAGGCGCACGGCACCGGCACCACCCTCGGCGACCCGATCGAGGCCCAGGCGCTGCTCGCCACCTACGGCCAGGGACGCGAACTCCCGCTGCTGCTCGGCTCGGTGAAGTCCAACATCGGCCACACCCAGAGCGCCGCCGGCGTGGCCGGGGTGATCAAGACCGTCCTGGCGATGCAGCACGGCCTGCTGCCCCGTACCCTCCACGTGGACCGGCCCTCCACCCACGTGGACTGGACGGCCGGCGCCGTCGAACTCCTCACCGAGCAGCGGGCATGGCCGGTCACCGGCCGCCCGCGGCGGGCCGGTGTCTCCTCCTTCGGCATCAGCGGCACCAACGCCCATGTCATCGTCGAGCAGGCCCCCGAGCCGCAGCCCGAACCGGCCGCCGCCCCCGCGGACAGCTCGGCCGCACCCTGGCTGCTGGCCGGCCGCACCGAGGCCGCCGTCCGCGCCCAGGCCGCCCGGCTCGCCGAGCACCTGGACGCCCACCCCGGCCTCGCCCCCGCGGACGTGGCCCACTCCCTCGCCACCGGGCGGTCCGCCTTCCCCCACCGGGCGGTCCTGGTGGGCACCGACCGCACCGCCCTGGCCGAGTACGCCGCCGGCCAGGACCCGGCGACCGTGATCACCGGGACGGCCGACGTCACCGGCAAGACGGCCTTCGTCTTCCCCGGCCAGGGCGCCCAGTGGGCCGGCATGGCCGTCGAACTCCTCCACACCGAACCGGTGTTCGCCGCCCGCATCACCGAATGCGCCCAGGCACTCGCCGAGTTCACCGACTGGAACCTCCTCGACGTCCTCCGCGGCACCGAGGACGCCCCCGGCTACGACCGGGTCGACGTCGTCCAACCCGCCCTCTGGGCCGTCATGGTGTCGCTCGCGGCGCTCTGGCGCTCCTACGGCGTCGAACCCGCCGCCGTGATCGGCCACTCCCAGGGCGAGATCGCCGCCGCCACCGTCGCCGGCGCCCTCTCCCTCCAGGACGGCGCCCGCGTCGTCGCCCTCCGCTCGAAGGCCATCACCGCCATCGCCGGACGCGGCGGCATGGTCTCCATCGCCCTGGCGCCGAAGGAGCTGGACCTGTCCCGCTGGACCGGCCGGATCTCCGTCGCCGCCGTCAACGGCCCCGCCTCCGTGGTGGTCTCCGGCGACGCCGACGCCCTGGACGACCTGGTGGAACGGTTCACCGAGGAGGGCGTCCGCGCCCGCCGCGTCCCCGTGGACTACGCCTCGCACTCCGCCCACGTCGAGCACATCGAGCGCGAGCTGCTCCACCTCCTCGCCCCTGTCACACCGTTGCGGCCCGAGGTGCCGTTCTGGTCCACCGTGGAGAACGTCTGGATCGACGGCGCCGCCTTCGACGCCGCCTACTGGTACCGCAACCTGCGCAACCCGGTCCGGTTCGGCGAGGGCACTGCGGCGCTCGCCGCCCAGGGGTTCCACGCCTTCGTGGAGGTCAGCCCGCACCCGGTGCTGGCGATCGGCGTGCAGGAGACCCTGGACGAGGTGCCCGCGCCGACCGCCACCTGTGGATCGCTCCGCCGCGACCAGGGCGACCTCACCGCCTTCCTCACCTCCGCCGCCCAGCTGCACGTCCGGGGCGTACCGGTGGACTTCTCCCCCGCCCACGCCGGCGGCCGCCGGATCGACCTGCCCACCTACGCCTTCCAGCGCGCCCGCTACTGGCTGGAGGGCCCGCGCGAGGAGCCCGACTCCCTCTTCCGCACCACCTGGCAGCCCCTCCCCGCGACCACCCCGACCACCACCCCGATCGCCGTCCTCAACGCCCCCACTCTCGACGGCCTCGACGGCCTCGACGCCGAGGGCCTCACCCCCTACCCCGACCTCGCCACCCTCGCGGCCGCCGACACCGTCCCGGACACCGTCGTCCACTTCCTCGACGCGAGCGCCGAACCCGCGAGCACCGAACAGGAGAGCGCCGCACCCGCGAGCCCCTCCGGCATCCGCGCCGCCGTCAACCACACCCTCGCCCTGCTCCGAAGCTGGCTCGACACCCCCCGCCTCGCCGACTCCCGGCTCGTCCTGGCCACCCGCCACGCCGCCGGCCCGTCCCTGACCGACCTCACCTGGGCCCCGGTCTGGGGCCTGGTCCGCTCCGCCCAGGCCGAGTACCCGGGCCAGTTCGCCCTCCTCGACCTGGAGACGTTCAGCCCGGCGGCCCTCCGTACCGCCCTCGCCTCCGACGAGCCCCAGCTGGCCGTCCGCGACGGCATCCCGTACGCCGCGCGTCTCACCCCCGTCCCGCGCGGCCAGGCGGCTCCGACGCCTGGCCCGTTCACCCCGGACGGCACCGTCCTGGTCACCGGCGGCACCGGCACCCTCGGCGCGCTCCTCGCCCGCCACCTGGTCGCCGCGCACGGCGTCCGCCATCTGCTACTGACCAGCCGCAGCGGCCCCGACGCCCCGTCCGCCACCGCCCTCACCGCCGAACTCGCCGCCCTCGGCGCCACGGTGACCGTCGCCGCCTGTGACGCCGCCGACCGCGCCGCCCTGGCCGGTCTCCTGGCCGGCATCCCCGCCGATCACCCGCTGACCGCCGTGGTGCACACCGCGGGCGTCCTGGACGACGGCGTGCTCGGCTCGCTCACCCCGGAGCGGGTGGACACCGTGCTGCGTCCCAAGGTCGACGCCGCCCTCAACCTGCACGAGCTCACCGCCGACGCGGACCTCGCCGCCTTCGTGCTGTTCTCCTCCGCCGCGGCCACCCTCGGCAGCGCCGGCCAGACCAGCTACGGCGCGGCCAACGCCTTCCTGGACGGCCTCGCCCGGCTCCGCCGCGACCAGGGCCTGCCCGGCCAGTCGCTGGCCTGGGGTCTGTGGGCCGAACGCTCGGGCATGACCGGGCAGTTGGAGGAGGCAGAGCTGGCCCGGATGGTCCGCGGCGGGGTCGCGGCGCTCTCCTCCGCGGAGGGGCTGGCGCTGTTCGACGCGGCGCTGGCCGCCGGGGACGCCACCCTGGTGACCGCCAAGCTCGACCTGCCCGCCATCCGTCGGCAGGCCGCCCCCGGTCCGGTGCCCGCCCTGCTGCGCGACCTGGCGGCACGCACCCCGGCCCGCCGGTCCGCGACGGTTCCGGTGGACCGGTCGGACGATCCCGCCGAGGAGGGACCGTCCCCGGCCGAGCGACTGATCGCCGAACTGGCCGGCCTCGGAGCGGCGGAGCGGGAGCGGATCCTGCTGGACCTGGTCCGCCAGAAGGTGGCCGCGGTGCTGGGCCACAGCGGCGCCGACCAGGTGGACCCGGGCCGGCGGTTCCTGGAACTCGGCTTCGACTCCCTGACCGCCCTCGCGCTGCGCAACCAGCTGAACGCCGCCACCGGCCTCCGGCTGGCCACCAGTCTGATCTTCGACCAGCCCTCCCCGGCCCTGCTCGCCGCCCACCTCCGCGAGCGGCTCGCCGACCGTGCCGACCGCCACACCTCCGACCCCACCGCCACCGAGTCCACGTCCACCGAGTCCACGTCCACGGCCACGACGGCCGAGCCCGCGGGCCCGCTGGCCAAGCTCTACTGGCAGGCCTGCGAGCAGGGTTCCTCGATGGCCGCGCTCGGCCTGCTGAAGGCGGCGGCCGCCTGCCGCCCGGCCTTCACCGCCGACGAGACCGCCGCCCACGCCACCGAGCCCGTCCGGCTCACTCCGTCCGGCCCGGACGACCTCGACGACCGGGTGACCGCGCCCCTGCTGGTCTGCCTGCCCTCCTTCGGCCCGGTCTCCGGCCCGCACGAGTACGCCCGGTTCGCGGCCGCCTGCCGCGGCCGCCGCGAGGTGCTGGTGCTGCCGCAGCCCGGCTTCCTGGACGGCGAGCTGCCGCCGGCCGACCTGGACGCGCTGGCCGCGCTGCACGCCGAGGCGGTGCTGAAGCACACCGGCGGCCGGCCGTTCGCCCTGGTCGGCCGGTCGGCGGGCGGCTGGATCGCGTACGCGGTCGCCACCCGTCTGGAGCGGCTCGGGGCCCGTCCGGCGGCCGTGGCGCTGATCGACACCTACGACCCCGACTACGACCAACTGCCGCTGCTGGAACCGTCGATGTCGGCGGCGATGAAGGACCGCGAGGCCACCTTCGCGCTCTGCAACGACACCCGGCTGGCGGCGATGGGCGCCTACCACCGGTTGTTCACCGGCTGGTGCCCGGAGCGGATCGACACCCCGACCCTGCTGGTCCGGGCGGCCGACCCGTGGCTGGAGGAGATCCGGTACTCGGCCGGCTGGCAGGCCGTCTGGGCGCACCCGCACGCCACCCGGGACACCCCCGGCGACCACTTCTCGGTCCTGGAGGAGCACTCCGCGACCACCGCGGACACCGTCCTGACCTGGCTCGAAGAAGCAACCCAGCCCGCGGCCGCCGGCGCCGCGGCCGTCCGCTGAACCACCGTCCAACCTCACCAGGAGACAAGTCATGAAGATCGTCATCATCGGCGCAGGTCTGGGCGGCGTCGCCTCCGCCCTGGCGCTCACCCGCTCCGGCCACGAGGTCGAGCTGTACGAGCAGGCGGACGAGCTCCGCAAGGGCGGCTACGGGGTGATCCTGTGGCCGAACGGCACCGGCATCCTGGACTCCCTCGGCATCGACCACGAGGAACTCGGCCACCGCCTGGACCGGGTGGACATCACCTCCGAGCTGGGCGAGCCGCTGGTCCGGGTGGACCTGGACCGGATCGCGCAGCGCTTCGGCTCGCCGAACAAGGTGATCCGCCGCAGCGAGCTGGTGGAGGTGCTGGCCGCGGCGCTGCCGCCGGGGGTGCTGCGGTTCGGTGCCCGCGCCACGCTCATCGAGGAGCCCGCCGAGGGCACCGACGGGCCGGTCGCCATCACCTTCGAGGACGGCCGGCGGATCGAGGCCGACGTCCTGATCGGCGCGGACGGCCACCGCTCCTTCGTCCGCAAGCACCTGTTCGGCTTCTCGCCGGCCGAGCACACCGGCTGGGCGACCTGGCACGGCACCACCAGGCTCCCGGTGGAGCTGACCTCCAGCCACCGGGTGCAGACCATGGCCGGCGAGGCGGGCCTGTGCGTGATGCACCCGCTGGGCGAGGACATGCTCTACTGGGCCTTCGAAACCCCGTGGGCGGACGGCGACATGGCCCCGCCCGGGGCGCTGGGCGGTCCGGACGTCCGCAACGCCACCGGCGCCGGCGGCGAGCCGCCGTCCCCGGTGGCCAACCTGCGGGCCCGGTTCGCCGGCTTCTCCTCCCCGCTGCCCGAGCTGCTGGAGTCGATCAGCGACGAGGACATCGCGGTCTTCCCGCACATCCTCCACCAGGTGCCCAAGCAGTGGGGCCGCGGCCCGGTCACCCTGCTCGGCGACTCGGTGCACGCGGTGCCGCCGCGCACCGGCATGGGCGCCAACCAGGCGCTGGAGGACGCCTGGGTGATCGGCCGGGCGCTGTCCGGCCAGGGCAGCCCGGCCGACTGCCTGCGCCGCTACGAGAAGACCCGCCAGCGCCGGGTCAAGATGCTCTACCACTACGCCGCCGCGACCGGGAAGCAGGGCCAGTCGGTGCCCGGCCTGTTCAAGCGCTCCAAGCGCGGCGTCTCCTTCACCGGCTTCCAGCGCTTCCAGATCAAGGCGTTCAGCAACTACCTCAACACCGCAGCCCGCTGAGGCGCCGTCACCTCCCGCCGGAACTCCCCACAGAGAGTGGTCCACCCCATGAAGATCATCCGTCAGCACGCGTACGGCGGCCCCGAGGTCCTGGAGCTGGAGGACCTGGAACTCCGCGAGCCGGGCCCGGGCGAGGTGCTGCTGCGCACCCACGCCGCCGCCGTCACCTTCTTCGACATCCTCAACCGCCGCGGCGACCTGGCCAAGCGCGACTACTACAAGGCCGACGCGGCGCTGCCGCTGGAGCCCGGCTACCAGGGCGCCGGCTACGTGGAGGCGATCGGCCCCGAGGTCACCGGCGTCGAGGTCGGCGACCGGGTCGCCTGGGCGCTCGCGGCCGGCTCCTACGCCAGCCACGTCATCGCGCCCGCCGCGCAGCTGATCCCGGTGCCGGACGACATCAGCCTGGACGAGGCGGCCGGCCTGCCGGTGCAGGGGCTGCTCGCGTACAAGCTGACCCACGAGGCGTACCCGCTGGCCGAGGGCGACTGGGTGCTGGTGCAGTCGGCGGCCGGCGGCGTGGGCACCCTGATCACCCAGTTCGCCCGGATGCGCGGCGCCCGGGTGATCGGCGTGGTCTCCGCCGAGGAGAAGGCCGTGGTCGCCAAGGAGGCCGGCGCCGAGGCGGTGATCGTCTCCGGCACCACCACCGACCAGGCCGCGGAGGTCAAGCGGATCACCGGCGGCGAGGGAGTCCGGGTGGTGTACGACGCGGTCGGCAAGGACACCTTCGAGGCCAACCTGGACAGCCTCGCCCCGCGTGGGTACCTGATCAACTTCGGCCAGGCCAGCGGGTTCGTACCGCCGCTGGACCTGATGACGCTGAACGACAAGGGCTCGCTGTTCGTCACCCGGTTCTGCCTGCCGCACTTCTTCGACGAGTCCTGGCCGCCGCTGAACTTCCTGGAGCGGGCGTTCCAGTGGATGCGCGAGGGCAGGCTGACCGTCCGGATCGACTCCCGCTACCCGCTCGGCCAGGCCGCCGAGGCCCACGCGGCGGTGGAGGAGCGGCGCACCAGCGGCCGCGTCCTGCTCGTCCCCTGACACCGCGCAGCAACACCGCGCCGCACCGCAACACCGCACCGCAACCCCGGCACCGCCGCCTCCCGCCCGCAGGGCCGCCACCCCGGCGCCCTGCGGGCGGCGCGCTCCCCGGGGACACCCCTAGAACCCCTGACATCACCTCAGAAACCCCAGTTCGCACCATTTTCGGATCTGCGACGCAGACCAGGACGGATAGGCTCCGCGACATGAGTGACACGAGCACGATTTCGGTTGCGCGCGCCACGATCGACGAATTCTCTGGCGCACTTCCCGGGCAGCTGGACGGCGCATTCCGCCGTCTCGCCGCGGAATTCTGGGAGGACGGTTCCGTCCGCCCGGAGGCGGTTCCCGGAATTCCGGCCCTGCTGGACATCCTGGGCGCCGTCCCGACGGCACAGCAGGCCAAGCTCGCCGTGCTGCTCGGGCTGCTCGCCGAGGCGGCCGGCCCGGACGGCGACCTGCCGGCCCGCGCGGCGGTCCGGGCGGGTCTGGACCGCTACCTGCGCCTGTTCCAGGACGGCGCGCCGGACGCCGGGCGCAGCGCCGCCCTGCTGTTCCTGCTGGGCCACTTCCCGGAGGACCGCTCGCAGATCCTCGCGGTGGTCTCGGCCACCGAGGTGGACCAGGACGACCTGTCCCGGCTGACCCGCTGCCTGCAGCCGTACGAGACGGCCGACGCGGCGACCCGGTGGAACCTCGGCCGGGTGTTCCCCTCCCCGGCGGTGTGGGGCCTCACCAAGGAGGAGCGCGAGGCCAACCCGGCGCTGGAGGACTGGCTGGGCCTGCCGGCCGGCCGCGGCGCCGGCCTCTGGGCGACGGAGACCCGGGCGCTGCTGGCCTACGCGGGCGCCAAGGCGCTGTGGGCGGCCGAGCACGGCCCCACGGTCTCGCCCTTCGTGGTGCCGGCGCCGGGCGGCGAGGAGCGGACGGCCGAGCCTGCCGCGACCCCGGACGTCTTCCGCGGCCACGCCGCCGCGTTCCGCTGCCCGCGCTGCCTGGAGCCGCTCGGCGGCTCCCCCGAGCCCACCGGGCCCACCGGCACCGCCGGGGCCGCCGGGGCCGCCGAGTCCGCGGTCTGCGCGGGCTGCTCGGCCGCGTACCCGGTGCGGGACGGGCTGCTGGACTTCCACGACGAGCCCTCGGGCCCGAGCGACCCGCTGCTGGCCGGCCGGTACGAGCGGGGCCTGCGGGCCGGGTTCGTCCGGATCATGGGCGCCAACTGGGGCGGCTGGGTGTCGCTGGACGACGAGGACGCGTACCTCACCGAGCACGTCCGGCCGACCGAGGGCCCGGTGCTGGACCTGGCGGCCGGCGCCGGCCGCTGGACCCGGGTGCTCACCCGCTCGCTGGGCGAGGACCGGGTGATCGCGCTGGACCTGTCCGCGGAGATGCTGGCCCAGCTGCGGGCCAAGCTGGGCGGGGTGCTCACGGTCCGCGGCAGCGCCCTGGAGCTGCCCTTCGGCAACGCCTCGCTGGGCGGGGTGAACTGCTGGAACGCGCTGCAGGCCATCCCGGACCCGGAGCAGGCGATCTCCGAGGTGGGCCGCTGCCTGCGCCCGGGCGGCACCTTCACCATCCTGACCTTCCGCCAGGCCGTCGACCCGCTGTACCGCTACTTCCAGCGCGGGCTGGAGCGCCAGGCGCACCGCGGCTCCTTCGACCCGGACCAGCTGACCGGCTGGCTGGCCGACGCCGGGATGTCCGTGCGCGACCTGTCCGGCCCCGGAAACTTCCTGTTCGTCACCGCCGTCAAGGACTGATTCCCCGAGGAGGGGCCATGCCCGTCATTCCCGATCCTTCCCAGACGTACATCCCGGGAATGGACAACAAGGTGGTGTTCCTGAAGAACCTCATCACCTCGCCGCTGATCGAGGTGGGGGACTACACCTACTACGCCGACATCGACGACCCGGCCGCGTTCGAGACCCGCAACGTGCTGTACAACTTCGGCCCGGAGAAGCTGGTCATCGGCAAGTACTGCGCGATCGGCACCGGCACCCAGTTCATCATGCCGGCCGCCAACCACCCGATGATCGGGTCCACCACGTACCCGTTCTTCATGTTCGGCGGGGACTGGACCCAGCAGACCGTGGACGCGCTGGCCACGGTGACCAGCCGCGGCGACACGGTGATCGGCAACGACGTGTGGATCGGCCGGGAGGCCGTGATCATGCCGGGTGTGACGATCGGCGACGGCGCGATCATCGGCACCCGTGCGGTGGTCACCTCCGACGTGCCGGCCTACGGCGTGGTCGGCGGCAACCCCGGCAAGCTCATCAAGAAGCGCTTCGAGGACGCGGACATCGACCGGCTCACCCGGATCGCCTGGTGGGACTGGCCCGTCGAGGCGGTCACCGAGCACGTCCGCACCATCTTCACCGGCTCCCCCGCGGAGCTCGAACTGGCCGCCAAGGAAGCCGGCCTGCTCGACTGACCCCGCGTCACCCGTCCCCTCCCCCGGACCGCGGCCGTCCCTCCGGCCCGCCCGTCCTCGACCGGTGCCGCCCGCGTGGATCGCGCGGTCCGGCACCGGTTGCGGGTGCACCAGCCGGGTACCTGAACCCCCGTCGCCCGTACCACCCTGTGAATGGAGTAGCACCATGGACGCCGCAGTCCTGCACACGCTCGGCAAGCCGCCCCGCTGCGAGCAGTTCCCCGACCCGACGCCCGGCGAGGGCGAGGTCCTGATCAAGGTCCTGGCCGCCGCGCTGAACCCGTCGACCAAGGCGGTGGCCGGCGGCGGCCACTTCGCCAGCTCCGAGAACCTGCCCGCGGTGGTCGGCCTGGACGGCGTCGGCCTGCTGGAGGACGCCAGCCGGGTGTTCTTCGGCGGCCCGCGCAAGCCGTACGGCTCGATGGCGCAGCTGACCGTGGCCCGGGCGCCGTTCGCGTGGCCGGTGCCGGAGGGCGTGGACGACCTGACCGCGGCCGCGCTGCCGAACCCGGCGCTGTCCTCCTGGATCCCGCTGGAGCACAGCGCCAAGCTGCAGCCGGGCGAGAGCGTGCTGGTGCTGGGCGCCACCGGTGCGGCGGGCAAGCTGGCCATCCAGATCGCCAAGCACCTGGGCGCCGGCCGGGTGGTGGCCGCCGGCCGCAACCAGGAGATCCTGGACACCCTGGGCGAGTACGGCGCGGACGCGGTGGTCTCGCTGAACGGCTCCCAGGAGGAGGTGGCCGAGGCGTTCGCCGCGGCGGCCGGGGAGACCGGGTTCGACGTCATCCTGGACTACGTGTGGGGCAAGCCGACCGAGGCGCTGCTGGCCGCGATGACCCGCAAGGACTTCCACATGAAGTCCTCCGGTCCGCGCCTGGTGCAGATCGGCGAGTCGGCGGGCGCCACCATCGAGCTGTCGGCGGGGACGGTCCGCAGCGCCGGCCTGACCATCGTGGGTGGCGGCTTCCCGCCGCCGCAGGCGTTCCTCGACATGTTCAACCGGCTGATGGCCGGGGCGGTTTCGGGTGACATCCGGATCGACACCCAGGCCGTGCCGCTGGCCGAGATCGAGAAGGCCTGGCAGGCCGAGGACACCCAGGGCAAGCGCCTGGTCATCGTTCCGTAGGTCGTAGGGAACACCGAGAGCCGCCGCCGGGATCACCGGCGGCGGCTCTCCGCATTCCTGTCAGGTCCCGGTCCACTCGGGTTCGCGCTTCTCCACGAAGGCCAGCGGGCCCTCCAGGGCGTCCCGGCTGTGCATCCGGCGCTCCTCCCAGACGTGGCGGGTGGCGAAGGACTGCTCCAGCGGGGTGGTGAGGGCGTGGGCCGCGGCCTCCTTGACCGCGCGGACCGAGAGCGGCGCGCAGCGCAGGATGTCGCGGACCCAGCCGTCCACGCAGGCGTCCAGCTCGGCGGCCGGGACGACGTCGTTGACCAGCCCGTACGCCAGGGCACGCGGCGCGGTGAGCCGGCGGCCGGTCATCAGGTGGCCGAGGGCGGCCCGGTAGGGCAGTTGCTGGGCGAGCCGGAACACCCCGCCGGCGCCGGCGATCAGACCGAGCTTGGCCTCCGGCAGGGCGAACACCGCGTCCTCGGAGGCGACGATGACGTCGCAGGCGAGGGCGAGTTCGAAGCCGCCGCCCATGGCGAAGCCCTGGACGCGGGCGACGACCGGCTTGGCGAGGGCGAACCGCTCGGTGAGCCGGGGGTAGCCGGGCCTGCCGCGGCTGCCGAAGGTGGAGGCGGAGGTGCCGGCCTTCACCCGCTCGGCCAGTTCCTTGAGGTCCTGGCCGACCGAGAAGGCCCGGTCCCCGGCGCCGGCCAGGACCACCACCCAGACCTCGTCGTCGGCCTCGATCTCGTCCCAGACGCCGCGGAGTTCCTCGTGCATCCGCAGGTCCATGGCGTTGAGCACCTCGGGCCGGTCCAGGGTGACGCGGGCGACCCGGCCCGTCTTCTCGTACCGCACCCGGGTGAGCTGACTTGTCATCAGAACGGGTACCTCGCGGGGGTCTCGCGGACGGTGAGCCACTGCCACTGGGTGTAGGAGTCCCAGCTGTGCTCGGAGCCGTGCCGGGTGCCGTTGCCGGAGGCGCCGCGGCCGCCGAAGGGCACGTGGGCCTCGTCGTTGATGGTCTGGTCGTTGACGTGGACCATGCCGGTGCGCAGCCGGTCGGCGAGGGCCCGGCCACGGGCGACCGAGCCGGTCAGGACGGCGGCGGAGAGCCCGTACGCGGTGCGGTTGGCCAGCTCGACGGCCTCGTCCTCGTCGGCGACCACGGTCACCGGGGCGACCGGGCCGAAGATCTCCTCGGTGAAGGCGGGCATGTCGGGGGTGACGCCGGCCAGGACGGTGGGCCGGTAGAAGGGGCCGCGGCGGTCGCCGCCGGTGAGGATCCGGGCGCCGGCGGCGACCGAGGCGCGGACGATGCCCTCGATCCGGTCCAGCTGCCGGTCGTCGATGACCGGGCCGAGGTCGACCTGCTCGCGGAAGGGGTCGCCGACCCGCAGCTTGGCGGCGTGCTCGGTGAGCAGGTCGAGGTAGCGGTCGGCGACCGCGCGGTGCACCAGGTGCCGGCCGGCGGCCATGCAGATCTGGCCCTGGTGGAAGAAGGAGCCCCAGGCGCCGGCCGAGGCGGCGGCCTCCAGGTCGGCGTCGTCGAGGACGATCAGCGCGTTGTTGCCGCCGAGTTCGAGCGAGACCCGCTTGAGCGCGCCCCCGGCGGCGGCGCCGATGCCGCGGCCGACGGCGGTGGAGCCGGTGAAGGCGATCATCGGGACGTCGGGGTGCTCGACCAGGGCGCGGCCGGGCTCGGCGTCGCCGGGGAGGACCTGCAGCACGCCCTCGGGCAGGCCGGCCTCGGCGAGGATCCGGGCGAGCACCCGGCCGCCGGAGACGGGGGTGTGCACGTCGGGTTTGAGGACCACGGCGTTGCCGAGCGCGAGCGCGGGGGCGAGGGCGCGGGCGGCGAGCAGCATCGGGACGTTCCAGGGGCTGATCACGCCGACCACGCCGAGCGGGATCCGGCGGCCGTGGCTCTCCCGGCCCGGTCCGGCGGCCAGCAGCACGCCGTTCGGCCGGGTGGGCAGCCCGGCGGCGGCGTACAGCTCGTCGAGGACGGCGCCGACCTCGTGCTCGGCCTTGCCGCGGATCGCGCCGCCCTCGCGGACCAGCCAGTCGGCCGCCTCCTCGCGGTGGCGTTCCAGGGCGGCGGCGGCGCGGCGCAGCACGGCGGCCCGCTCGGTGCCGGGGGTGTCGGCCCAGCCGGGCTGGGCGGCCTTGGCCGCGGCCACGGCGGCGTCCACGTCCGCGGCGGTGGCCAGGGTGACCGTGGCCAGCGGCTGTCCGGTGGCGGGCTCCCGGACCAGGAGCTCGTCACCGGAGAGCACCGGGTGGTCCCCGGTGTCCAACTGCATGCGACCGCTCATCGCGGCCACCTCCTCAGGGGTGTTCGGGCCGCGCGGACGTCCGGTGTCAGTGCGGCGGGGTGTGCGGGGTGTGCGGGGTGTGCGGGGTCGGGTACGGGATCGGCCGCGGGTCGGCCTGCGGCGGGACGTGTCCGGTGATCGGCACGTCGACCAGCAGCGGCGCGGTGGCGGAGGCCGACTTGGCGATGACCTCGGTGAGGTGGGCGGGGTCGTCGACGCGGACGGACTCGATGCCGAAGAACTCGGCGGCGGCCCGGAAGTCGAGCCGGTGCCGTGCGCCGTCGGCCTCCGGGGCGAGGTCGAGGCCGAGGTAGCGGCCGACCCGGGTGGAGCGGCTGTCCCAGCCGTCCAGGGTCTCCTTGAGGGTGCGGTACTCGCCGTTGTTCATCACCACGAAGGTGACCGGGACGCCGTAGTGGCCGGCCGCCCACAGGCCCTGCAGGCCGAACATGGCGCAGCCGTCGCCGAGGACGGCGACCACCGGGCGGGTGGGGTCGCCCATCCGGCGGCCGATCGCGGCGCCGATGCCCCAGCCGAGGCCGCCGCCGACGGTGTGCACGTAGGAGCCGGGGCGGTCCTGGCGGAGCACCCGGCGCAGCCGCAGGCCGGTGGTGATGGCCTCCTCGACGAGCACGGCGTCCGCGGGCAGGCCGGCGGCCACGGCGTGCGCGGCGGCCAGCGGGTCCAGCGGTCCGGGGCCGTAGGCGGCCAGGGCGGCGCGCTCGGTCTCGGCCCGTTCGGCGGCGGCGCGTGTCGCGGCGGCGGCGATTCGGGCGGCGGCCTGCGGGACGCGGCCGGCCAGTTCGGCGGCGAGGCCGGCGAGGGAGGGGCCGAGGGCGCCCTGCAGGCCGAGCCGGACGCCGAAGTTCCGGCCCAGTTCGGCCGGGTCGGCGTCGAGTTGGAGCACGGTGGTGCCCTCGGGGATCGGCGATCCCGGGGTGTAGTGGTGGGCCATGAAGGCGTGGGTGCCGACGATCAGCACGGTGTCGTGGGCGGCGAGGGTCTCCCGGATCGCGGCGTGGGTGGCGACCAGCATCCCGCCGTACAGCGGGTGCGTGGTGGGGAAGTCCAGGTTGTCGTTCATCGGCTGGTGGTACGTCACCGCGCCGAGCGCCTCGGCGAGGGCGACCAGCTCGGCGGTGGCACCGTCCCGGCCGACCGCGTCGCCGGCCACGATGGCGGGACGGTCGGCGGCGGCCAGCAGCCGGGCGGCGGCGTCCAGTTCGGTGGCCGGGCCGGGCGGGGCGAGGACGGTCCGGCCGGGCAGCTCGACCTCGGTGTCCTCGGTGAGCAGGTCCATCGGGACGGAGAGGAACACCGGCCCGGCGGGGGTGCGGCGGGCCGCGGCGAACGCCCGGGTGAGCATCAGCGGCAGGTCGCGGGCGTGCTGGACGTCGAAGGTCTCCTTGACGGCGGCGGAGGCCAGGCCGATCAGGTCGCCGGAGAGCATCGGGTCGGCGGCCAGGTGGCGGCGGTCCTGCTGTCCGGCGGTGACCACCATCGGGGTGCGGGAGCGGCTGGCGTTGAGCAGCCCGACCAGGCCGTTGGCGAGGCCGGCGGCGATGTGCAGGCTGACGAAGGCGGTCCGGCCGGTGGCCCGGGCGTACCCGTCGGCCATGGCGACCACCGAGCCCTCGTGGGCGCCGAGCACGTAGCTGAAGTCCGGGGCGGCGGCGAGCGCGTCGGTGAAGGGCAGTTCGCTGGTCCCGGGGTTGCCGAAGACGGTGGTGACGCCCTCGGCGCGGAGGATCTCCAGCATCGCCTCGATCGGGCGCATCAGCCGGCCTCGGCGGTGCGGCGGTTGCGGGTCCAGGACTGGCCGACCTTGGCGATCACGTCCAGGCCGTACAGCCGCAGGGCCTGCTGGAGGGCGAACTCGGCCAGGTAGTGCCGGAAGACCTCGACCGGCTCCTCGGAGTGGTGCAGCATGTGCCGGTTGGGGACGACGGCGGGGCCGGCCAGCCGGGTGGCGGCGGCCTCCACCGCGGCGTCCACCGCGCGGGGGTCGACCACCTCGTCGAACAGGGCGGCGCCGGCCGGTTCGGAGGCCCAGATCTTCCGCCCGCTGAGGATGACCTGACGGGCGGCGCGGCTGCCGCCGAACCGGTCCAGGCGCAGGTTGCCGAGGCCCGGGACGATGCCCTCCTGGGCGGCGGGCAGGCTGAAGAAGGCGTCGGCGGCGGCGATCACGTGGTCGAAGACCAGCAGCAGCTGGGCACCGCCGCCGATGGCGAAGGTGTCCACCGCGGCCACCCAGGGCTTCTCCCGGGTGCGCTGCGGCCAGGCCTGGTCCTCGTCGAGCAGCACGCCGCGGTAGATCTTGCTGATGTAGCCGAGTTCGCGGCGCATCAGGAAGTCGGCGTAGCCGATGGTGCCCTCGTGCAGTTCGGTGAGGTTGATGCCGGCGCTGAAGACCCGGCGGCCGAGGTAGCGGGGGTGGGTCATCGGGGCGCCGCGCAGCACGCCGACCTTGCTGGCCTCGTCGAGCAGGACCAGGTCGACCGCGGTCTCCAGGGCCTCGACGTGGGCGTTGGTCTCGGCGTTCAGGCAGTGCTCGTTGTGGATGGTGACGTGGGCGGTGCCGTCCCGGCGCTCGATCCGCGCCGCGCCGAGGTCCGCCCGCCCGGTCGCGCCGTACTCCGCGAGCAGGCCCAGGGCCCGCTCGGTGGGGCGGAGCATGGCGTCGATCAGGTGCCGGCCGGACTCGGGGTGGGCGAGCACGGCCTGCAGGAAGATCCCCTGGTCGATCTCCAGGCCCTCCTTGTCGACCTGGCGCAGGCCGCGCTCGGCGGCCATCCGGTCGGCGCCGGGCACCAGGCCGGGGTACTGCTCCCCGGCCCGGCGCAGCAGCTCGTCGAGCCGCAGGTACACGGTGCGGTCCGCGGTGAGCTCGGCGTACAGCCGTCCGGCGTGCTCCCGCAGGTAGCGCTGCCGGGCCAGCCGGGCCTCGGGGGCGGTGTCCACCGTCCGGGCGGTTTCCGGGGTGACGGCGGAGGCGTTCATGGCAGCAACTCCCTCGGTGGGTGGGCGCGGTGGGTTCCCGCGCCGCGAAAAGGCGGGGTGCCCGGGCACGGTGGCCCGGGCCCGGCGGCTCGGGCGCGGTGCGTCGGGCGCGGTGTGTCAGGCGCGGTGCGTCAGGCGCGGTGCGTCAGGCGCGGTCGGCGAACTGGTTGCGGAGCATCCGGTCGCAGGCGGCCAGGTGGGCGCCGAGGGACTCCTCGTAGCCGGTGGCGGTGGCGTCCAGGAGCAGCCGGCGGCGGATCGCCAGCTCGCTGCCGACCAGGCCGCTGAGCAGGTCGGCGGCGCTCTGCACGGCGTCGCTGATGCCGGAGCGGTCGGCCACCACGCGGTCGAACAGACCCAACTCGATCCCCTCCCGGGCCAGGACCTCGGTGCCGAACAGGACCAGTCGGCGGGCGCGGGCCACGCCGAGCTGCTGGACCAGGCGGTGCACGGCCATGCCCGGCCAGAGCCGGCCGGAGGTGACGGCCGGGCTGAGCTTCAGGTCGGCGGTGACGATCCGGTGGTCGGCGGCCAGCAGCACGTCCAGCGCGGGGCCGGCGCAGTCGCCGCTGGCGACCGCGATCACCCCGGCCGGGGAGCGCTCCAGGCGGCGCAGCGCCCGCTCCCACTTGTTGATCAGGTGGATGCCGACCTCGCCGGGCCAGGGCAGCTCGCGGACGCCCTCCGCGCCCTCGACGTGCAGCACCGCGAAGGTCGGCTCCTTCGCGTCCTCCAGCTCGTCGCAGACCTTGACCAGCTGCCCGATGAACCGCTCGGTCAGCGGCTCGGAGCAGTCGATCAGGACGTGGATCCCGGTGGAATCGGTGCGCTCGGGGAGCAGTTCGCTGACGGACATGGGAATTCCCTCTTTCCGGAGGTGCGGAAGGTGTTCTGGTGGATTCCGGTCAGTACCGGACGAGTGCCGTCTCGATGGTCGAGCCGGGGCCCATCGTCATGAGGACGCCGTAGTCGCCCGCGTTGACGAGCCCCTCGGCCATCAGACGTTCGTAGGAGAACAGGAAGGAGCCGCTGGAGAGGTTTCCGTAGTCCCGCAGCACGCCGGTGGTGTGCCGGACGTCGTGCCGGGTCAGCCCGAGGTTGATCTGGACCGAGTCGATGACCTTCTTGCCGCCGGAGTGGATGATCCAGTGGGCGACGTCGCTGCGCCGCACCCCGGTGTTGGCGAGCAGCCGGTCGATGATGAGCTCGGCGTGCGCGCCGACCACGTACGGCACGTCGCGGTCCAGGAAGAAGCTGAACTTGCCCTGGTCGTCGTCCCAGTCGTAGCGCATGGCGTCGATGGCGTCCGGGATGATGCAGCTGGAGAACTTGAGGATGGTCGGGCCCTCGGCCCGGATCCCGCTCTCCGGCAGGTCCAGCAGGCCGACCGGGTCGGCCATCAGGACCACCGCCGCGGCGCCGTCGCCGAACAGGCTGTTGACCACGGCGGTGCGCATGGTGCCGTCGAAGACGTACGCGGCCGAGCAGGTCTCCACGCACACCATCAGGGCCGGCCGGCCCGGGTGGGCGCCGGCCCAGCCGGCCACCGCGTTCAGGCCGTTGAGCCCGGCGTTGCACCCCATGCCGACCACGTCGAGCCGGCTGGTGTGGACGCTCAGGCCGAGCTCCTTGATCAGGTGCGCGGAGAGCCCGGGGGTGAGCAGACCGGTGGTGGTGACGCAGCAGATGTAGCCGATCTCGGAGAGGTCGAAGCCGGTGCGCGCGACCACCTCGCGCACCGCCCTGGCACCCATCTCCACGCTCGACGCCCGGTGCTTGCGCAGCAGTTCGCCCTGGGTCTCCATCCGCCGCCCGCCGCCGTCCTCCTCCTCGGGCGGGAGGGTCAGGAAGCGGCGGTCGATCGCGCTGTTCATGAAGAGCGATCGAATGCGCTGGTCCGTTATCCCGAATATGTCGAGAAGTTCGCGCTGTGAATAGGAGTTCGGCGGTGTCGCGGTGGCGATGCCGACGACCCGGGGAAAGACCCTGTTCCGTTTCGCGAGCGGTGACACGTCCATCTCTGACAGGGTCAGCGTCATGTCGCCCCCCTTTCTGGAAATTCCGGCCATGGACGACTGACAGACGCATTCCAGCAGAGGCGGACGGGGCTGGAACACCCCGGTCCGCCCCTAAGGGGGCCCCTGCCGCACCCCGGCGGGAATTCAGCCCACCCGGGTCAGCGCGGCCATCGCCGTGGGCAGGTCGACCCGGGAGCCGACGTTCAGCTTCCGGTAGGCCCGGGTGAGGTGCTGCTCCACCGTGCTGACCGTGACGTACAGCCGCTTGGCGATCTCCCGGTTGGTGTAGCCGTGCGCGGCAAGCTCGGCCACCCGGCGCTCGGCGTCGCTGAGCACCACGTCGGCCGCGGCCGGCGAGCTCTCCCGCTCGGGCTGCTCGCCGCTGTTCCAGCCGAACTCCACGCCGAGCACCCGGGTGAGCGGCTGGGCCCGGCACTCCTCGGCCAGGGTCCAGGCGCGGCGGGCGGTCAGCCGGGCCCGGCGCAGCTCGCCCAGGTCGTGGTAGGCGCGGGCCAGGTCGGACAGTGCCCGGGCCAGCTCGTACCGGTCGCCGGCCTCCTGCAGGATGTCCGCCGCCTTGCGCAGCAGCGCCGGGCGCTGGCGCAGCTCGTAGGTGGCGGCGAGCTGGCGCATCGCCACGCCGCGGGCGCGCGGGGCGGCCGGGCCGAACAGGCCGAGCTGCTCCTCCAGCAGGCGGCGGGCCTCCTCGCGGTCGCCGAGCTGGAGCATCGCCTCGGCGGCGTCGCCGCGCCAGGCGATCAGCCCGGGGACGTCCAGGCCCCAGCGGCCCATCAGGTCGCCGCAGGCGAGGAAGTCGCCGAGGGCGGCGTCCAGGTGGCCGGTGGACAGCTCGTACCGGCCGCGGGCCTGGAGGTAGTGCAGGCCGTACCGGCTCTGCAGCATCGCCTCGGGGACGGGCAGGTTGAGCTGCTCGGCGGCCTCGTCGTAGCGGCCCATCGCGGTGAGCGCGGTGAGCAGGCTGGCCAGCGAACCGCCGACCGCCACGCCCCAGCTGCTGGCCGGGATGATCTCCAGCGCCTGGCGGGCGTACCGCTCGGCGCCGGGCAGGTCGCCCTGGCGGACGCTGATCTCGGCCCGGATGGTGGCCAGCCGGGCCTGGCGGCCCGGGGACTGACGGGTGATGGCCTCCTCGATCAGGCCGTCGCACCAGGGCGCGGCCCGGTCGGCGCGGTCGCCGTAGGTGAGCGCGAGCAGCGCCGACTCCACGGTGTCCATGCCCATCTCGTCCAGCCGGGAGGTGCGCAGGATCCGCTCGGCCTCGGCGACCACCTGCTCGGAGGGGCCGCGGCTGAGCACCGCGTCCAGGGCGGTGGCCGCCTCCAGCCGCCAGCTGACCGCGGTGGACGGGCCGGGGCGCGGGCCGGCGGCCGGCTCCTCGGCGGCGGGGATGTGGTCGAGGAACGGGGCGTACCAGCAGCGCAGCCAGGGGCGGGTGGTACGCAGTTCGGCGGCGGTCTCCGGGTCGTCGAGCTTGCCGTCCAGGTCGAGGGCGGTGAGCACGTTGCGGGCGTCCTCGAACCGGCCGTGCCAGAGCAGGGCCTTGGCGAGCACCAGGCCGTCGGCGGGGCGGAGGTGGCCGCGGTGCAGGGCCTCGGTGAGCTCGGCCAGGTGCGGGGTGGGGGCGCTGGGGTTGATCCGCCACTCGGCGCGGACCAGGGCGGTCCGGATCCGGGCGAGCCGCGGCTCGTCCTCGCAGATCCGGCAGGCCATCCGCAGGTACTCGACGGCGGGGCCGACCCGGCCCTCGGCCAGGGCGAGGGTGGCGGCCTCCTCCAGGACCGGGACGGCCCAGGGTTCGGCGACCTGTCCGGCGGCCAGCAGGTGCTCGGCCACGGCGGCCGCGGCGCCGCCGCCGGCGTGGAGCAACTCGGCGGCGCGGCGGTGCAGTTCGGCGCGGCGCTCGGCGTCCACCTCCAGCAGGACGGCGGCCCGGGCGACCTGGTGGCGGAAGTCGCCGCCGGCCAGCAGGCCGGCGGCCTCCAGCTCGCGCAGGCCGCGGGCGACCTCGGCGCCGTCCAGGCCGAGCAGCCGGTCCACCGCGCCGGTGGAGCCGAGCACGGCGAGGCCCTGGGCGAGCGGCACCAGTGCGGGGTCGCCGCGGTGCAGCAGGGCGCGGACGGCCTGGCCGTAGCCGTCGCCGACGGTGAGGTCGCCGTCCTCGGCGGCTCCGGCGCGGCGGGCGGCGTGTTCGCCGTCGAGCAGGGCGCCGACCAGCACGGGGTTGCCGCCGCTGATCCGGTGGCACTCGGCGGCGAGCCGGTCGGCGGCCTCCCGGCCGAGCCGCTCGGCGGCCATCGTGTCCACGCCGCCGGGGGTGAGCAGCGGGAGCACCAGGCTGCGGCAGTTGGGGCGGCGGAGCAGTTCCAGGTGGAAGTCGGCGGTCCGGTGGGCCGGCGGTCCGGCGTGGCCGAAGGCGGCCATGACGCGGGAGCCGCGCAGCCGGCGGGTGAGGTACGAGAGGCAGGCCAGCGACTGTTCGTCGGCGTGCTGGACGTCGTCCACCACCAGGGCCAGCGGCTGCCGTTCGGCGAGTTCCAGCAGCAGGCCGGTGAACTCCTGGGCGGCGTGCGGTCCTGCGCCGGGCCCGGCGGCCAGCAGCTCGCGGACGGCGGTCCGCTGCTCGGCCGGGACGGGGGCGCCGCGCAGCAGCTGGCCCATCACCCCGAGCGGCATCGCGGTCTCGGCGGCGGCGCCGACCGCGGTCAGCGGCAGCGCGCCCTCGTCCAGCGCCCGCTCGGTGAACTCCTCCAGCAGGGCGCTCTTCCCCACGGCGGCGGGGCCGCTCACCACGGCGATCCGGCCGCGGCCCTGGACGGCTTCGAGCAGCAGACCGGCCAGCAGGGCCAGGTGCTCATCTCTCTCGACCAGCATCATGTCTCTCGTTCCCCCATGTCGGTACGGCGGTGACGGTGTCAGCCGCGCTCGGCGGCGGCGGGCCCGGCGACCGGGACCCCGGTGGGCTCGGGCGAGGTCTCGCCGGCCCGGGCGGCGGCGGCACGGACCGCGGAGAACGCGGCGGCGTGCAGGTCGGGTCCGCGGCCGAAGCCCCAGGCGGGCCCGTCCGGGAAGGTGCAGCGGGCGTAGACGGCGGCCTCGCGGCCGGGGTCCTGGGACTTGCCGGCCGGGCCGGTGTGCTCCAGTCCGGTCACCAGGACGCCCCAGGGCGCCAGGGTGGTGCAGAGGCTGTCCAGCTCGCCGGAGCGGACCGCGCCGTCCGCGCTGAGCGGTCCGGCGCCGTCCACGAACAGCTCGGTGAGGACCGGGACGTGCCGGACGGCCAGCGGCTTGGTCGCGTCCGCGGTGGAGAGGTACTCCTGCTCGAAGAGCCGGCCGACCCGGTCGGGCGTGATCTCGGCGCCGGTGGCGTCGGCCACCGCCTGCACGGTGCGGGCGAACTCGATCTGCAGGTCGCGGGGCAGGTCCAGGCCGTGCCAGGCGCTCATCACGTACGCCACCCCGCCCTTGCCGGACTGGCTGTTGATCCGCACCACGGCCTCGTAACTGCGACCCACGTCCTCCGGGTCGATGGGCAGGTACGGCATCCGCCAGTCCCGGTCCCGGACGCTCTCGCCGGCCTCGGCCGCCTGCGCCTCCAGCGCGGCGAAGCCCTTCTTGATGGCGTCCTGGTGCGAGCCGGAGAAGGCGGTGTACACCAGCTCGCCGCCGTACGGGTGGCGGGGCGAGACGGGCAGCTCGGAGCAGTACTCCACGGTCCGGCGGACCCGGTCGATGTCGGAGAAGTCGATGCCGGGGTCGACGCCGTGGGTCAGCATGTTGAGGCCCAGGGTGACCAGGCAGACGTTGCCGGCCCGCTCGCCGCCGCCGAACAGGCAGCCCTCCACCCGCTTGGCGCCGGCCAGCAGGGCGAGTTCGGTGGCCGCGACGCCGGTGCCGCGGTCGTTGTGCGGGTGGATGGACAGGCAGCGCCAGGCGGGGCGGGAGAGGGTGCGGTCCAGCCACTCGATCTGGTCGGCGAACACGTTCGGCGTCGAACGCTCCACCGTGGCAGGGAAGTTCAGTACGATCTCGCGGCCCGGGCCGGGCTCCCAGCGGTCCATCACCGCCTCGCAGACCTCGACCGCGAACTCCGGCTCGGTCTCGTTGAACAGCTCCGGGGAGTACTGGTAGCCCAGGTCGCAGTCGGCCAGCAGCCGCTCGGAGTGGCGCAGCATCGACTCGGTGCCGCGGACGGCCAGGTCCACGCACTCCTGGCGGCTGATCCCGAACACCACGTCGCGGAAGAGCGGGGCGGTGGCGTTGTAGACGTGGATGGTGGCGCTGCGGGCGCCGCGCAGGCTCTCCGCGGTGCGCCGGATCAGCTCGTCCCGGGCCTGCACCAGCACCGAGATCCGGACGTCCTCGGGGATCCGGTCCTGTTCGATCAGCAGGCGGACGAAGTCGTGGTCGTCCTGGCTGGCCACCGGGAAGCCGACCTCGATCTCCTTGTAGCCCATGTCCACCAGCAGGTCGAACATGGCCAGCTTGCGGGCCGGGGTCATCGGGTTGACCAGCGCCTGGTTCCCGTCGCGCAGGTCGGTGGAGAGCCAGCGCGGCGCCGCGGTGAGGGTCTTGTCCGGCCAGGTGCGGTCGGGCAGGGTCATCGGAACGAACGCCTGGTAGCGGTGGGGCAGCCGGTCAGCCTTCACGGTTCGGATCCCTTCACAGCGGTGCGTCGTGGTGGACGTGCGGTCCTCGGGGAGCCGGTGTCGACCGGCCCTGCCACGGCCAAACTAGAGAGCGGCTGGAGCCCAGGACAACGGTGCTGAGACGGATGTCCCCGCATCCTCACCGGAGGGATGAGCGGCGGGTATCGAAGGGAGTAGCGCCCGGTTCCCCCTCGGGCCACTCCTCGGTCGCGACCGGTGCCACCTGCGGTGCGACTGCCCATACTCGAAGCCGGGAAGAGGACTTCCCCACGTCCGACGACGACCGGGGCGCTCCTTCGCCCCCGAGGGGGAATCCGGTGGCACCGCGCATCCGACAGACCGTCTGGAACTGCGTCCGCGAGGCCCGGCCGAGTGTGCAGGTCGCCTTCCTGCTCAGATATCTGGCCGGCGCCGTGCTCGGCCACCCGGGCGGCTTCCTGAACCCCGGCCGGGTGGCGGTCGGCGCCACCGGCTGGCTCCTGGCGACCACCGCGATCTACCTCTTCAACGGGGTGGCCGACCGGCCGGAGGACGTCCGCAACGGCTCGACCCGGCCGATCGCCTCCGGCCTGCTGGCGGTGCGCACCGCGCTGACGGCGGCCGTGGCACTCGGCGCGGCCGGCCTGGCCTGCTCGCTCGCCCTCGGCCCCGGGCCGGCCGCGCTCCTCGCGCTCCACCTGCTGCTCGGCTACGCGTACTCGGGCCCGCCGTTCCCGCTGAAGCGGACGTACTACACCTGCACCGCGACCGGGCTGGCGGCCGGGCTCAACACCTACCTGGCCGGGTTCCTGGCCGGCGGGCACCGGCTGGACGGCTCGCTGCTGGTGTTCGCCGGGATGATGACGCTCTGGATGGGCGGGGTCGGCGGGGTGGCCAAGGAGTTCTCGGACATCGAGGGCGACCGCAGCGCCGGCCGGATGACCTGGCCGATCGTCTTCGGGGTGGACGGGGCGACCCGGCTGCTGCGGCTGCTGGCGGTCGGCGTGGCGCTGGCGTTCGGCGCCTTCGCCGGGCTGTTCTCCACCCGGCTGCTGTGGTGCGCGGCCACCGTCCTGGTCGGCGCGCTGGCCGTGCTGGTCACCAGCGAGGGGCTGCGCGGGCGGGTCGGACGGTCCCGGCGGCGGCGTCCGTACGTGGCCTTCATGTGGACCCAGCACGCGACCCATCTGGTGCTCGGACTCACCGTGCTGGCCGTCCCGCTGAGTTGACGTTCGCCCACGTCCGAACGGTAAAGGCGCTTTCGCTGAATCCACGTTCGAGACCCCGCATCTACACAGAGGTCTGATACCTTGACCCGGCGTGGCCAAGGCGACACGGGGGATGGCACGTCACCGGTTGGGAGAAAGCACCCTTGACGACTCACCAGCAGGTGGCGGACCTGATCGAACGGCGCGCGTCCGAGATCGTCGAGGCGTACGAGGCCGAGCTCCGGGCGGTCAACAACGCCGTCGTGCACAGTCCGGTCTCGTTGACGCAGGCCCTCGCCAACGCCCGGCAGATCATCTCCGACGTGGTCTCCAGCCTGCGGGCCGGCCGGGTCGAGGTGGACCGCTCGTACAAGCTGCTCGCCTGGGACATCGGCGCGACCCGCGCCGCCGACGGGGTCCACCCGAGGGAGTCCATCCAGGCCTCCTCGGTGTTCTTCCACGCCGCGCTGTCCACGATGTCCGAGTACCTGGGCCTCGGCCCCCAGTCGCTGGACACCTTCACCCTGATCACCCTCTCGCTGGAGCGCAGCATCACCCTGCGGATCCGCGAGTCGGTGGCCGCGTACACCGGCCTGCTGCTCAACAAGGTGCACGAGGCGCAGATCGGCGAGCGCCGCCGAATAGCCCGCGAGCTGCACGACCGGATCGGGCACGGCATGAGTGTGACGCACCGTCAACTCGAACTGTACACACTCTACTTGGACACCAACCCGGACCGCGCCGGGGTCAAGCTGGCGACCGCCCAGCAGGCCATCCAGGAGTCCATGCACAACCTCCGCGCGGTCACCTCCGACCTGCACGCGCACGAGCCGCTGAAGAGCCTGGAGAAGGCGCTGGGCACCTACCTGGAGTCGGTGGACTCCGACGAGGTGGCGGTCCGGCTGCGGGTGAACGGGGACGAGACCTGGGCCCCGCCGGAGGTCCTGGACGAGGTGTTCCTCATCCTCCGCGAGGGCGTCCGCAACGCCCTGCGCCACGCCAGGGCCTCGGTGCTGCTGGTGAACGTCGAGATCACCCCCGACGAGCTGCAGGCCTCGGTGGAGGACGACGGCCGCGGGCTGCCGCCGGAGCGTCCGGCCGACGCCGGGGTGGGCCTGTTCTCCATGCACGAGCGCGCCGAGCTGCTGAACGGGCGGCTCCTGGTCAACAGCCGTGCGGGCAGCGGCACCCGGGTGGACCTCTCCGTACCTCTCGAAGGACGACTCCTCGATGATTCCGAACGACACCAGACCGGCTGACCCCTCCCCCGCCGCCGCCTCGTCCACCAGCCCCACCCGCGTCGTCCTGGTGGACGACCACGCCCTGGTCCGCGAGGGGGTGCGCGAGATCCTGGAGTCGCAGGACGACATGGTGGTGGTGAGCGAGGCCGCCACCAGCGGGGACGCCATCGCCCAGGTCGCCCGGCACCGGCCCGACGTGGTGCTGCTGGACGTCGAACTCCCCGGCGGCGAGCCCGCCGACACGGTCACCCGGATGCGGGCGCTCTCGCCGGCCTCCCAGATCATCATCCTGTCGATGTACGACGGCCCGCAGCTGCTGCGCCGGCTGATCAACGCCGGGATCCGCGGCTACCTGCTGAAGAGCGTGGACGGCCAGGAGCTGCTGGCGGCGATCCGCAGCGTGCACCGCGGCTCGGACCGGATGGTGCTGGCGGTCTCCCGGGACAGCCTGGCGCAGATGCAGGGCGCGACCGAAAGCGTGCTGTCCGCCCGGGAGTTGGAGATCCTGGAGCTGGTGGCGCAGGCACTGAGCAACAGTCAGATCTCCACCCGGCTGGTGATCACCGAGGCCACCGTGAAGCGGCACCTGCGCAACGTGTTCGTCAAGCTGGGCGCGGTCTCCCGGATCGACGCGGTGAACAAGGCGATCGCCGCCTCGCTGATCGCCCCGCCGCACGACCAGGCCGGCCGGCACCGCGCGGGCTGAGGGCCGGCGCGGGGGCCCGTCCTAGGACGGCGGCGCGAACAGCGCGGTGAGCGTCTCCCGGGCCGGCGCGGGCAGTTCGATCCGGCGGGCGGAGAGGTTCATCTCCAGGTGCACCCGGTCCCGGGTGCCGGGCAGCGGCAGCACGTCCTCGCCCCGGGAGAGCAGCCAGGCCAGCGCCAGCCGGGCCGCACCGAGGTCGTGCCGGCTGGCGGTGGACTGCAGCTCGGTGAGCAACTCCCGTACGGCGGCGAGCCGTTCGACGGAGAACCGGGGGTCGGCCAGCCGGGCGTCGCCGGGGCCGAGGTCGGCCCGTGCGGCGATCCGTCCCGCCAGCAGCCCGCCGGCGAGCGGCCGGACGGCGGTCACCAGCAGGCCCAGCCGGCGGGCGGCCGGCAGCAGGTCCCGCTCGGCGCCGCGGTCCAGCAGCGAGTACTCCACCGCGACGGTGGCCAGCGGGTGCACGGCGTGGGCCCGGACGAGCTGCCCGGCGTCCACCCCGGCGATGCCCAGCGCGCCGACCTTGCCGGCGGCCACCAGCGCCGCGGCGGCGCCCACGGTCTCCTCGACCGGCTCCGGGGAGCCGGGCGGGTGCAGGTAGAAGAGGTCGAGGTGGTCCACCCCGAGCAGGGCGAGCGCGCGGTCGCAGGCCGCGGCAGGAGTGGCGGCGGCGTCCGCGGCGGGGGCGGTGAGCGGGCGGCTGTGCGCGGTGATCACGGCCTCGTCCCGGCGGCCGGCCACGGCCCGTCCGACCAGGCGCAGGACCTCGCCCCCGGCGTCCGGTTCGGCGGCGTCCAGCAGGGCGGCGCCGGAGTCCAGCGCGTGGCGCACCAGCCGCAGCGCCCGGGCGGGGTCGACCCGGCCGTACCCGCCGCCCAGCGGCAGGCATCCCAGCCCCAGCCGTGCGGGCACCGCACGGCCCCACGTTCCCCGCTGCATACGCCCACCGTCCGACTCGGCGGCCCGGCGCCTCGGTGCTGGGCGGGCCCGGCTACCAGCCTCGCCCGTGCGGTAGGGGGCCTCAACCCCTGCCGACCACCTACCGCCCCTGCACGCCGAATCCCCGACCCGCGTTTCGCTCGTCCGCCATTCTCGCAAGTCACGGCCGAGGCTACGTTGAATTCCGCTCGGCTTCACCATCCGTGCGCGACCAGCGCGGGAGTCTCCACCTACGGGAATTCATCATGATCGAGACGATTGTGGGCCCGTCTGTGGTGTCCGTGGACACCTGCGACGACGTCCTGGACGGCATGCTCTTCCCCGAGGAGGAGGCCGCCGTCGCCCAGGCCGTGCCCAAGCGCCGCCAGGAGTACACCACCGCGCGGGTCTGCGCCCGCCGGGCGATGGCCCGGCTCGGCCTGCCGGCCGCCCCGGTGATCTCCGGGCTGCGCGGGGAACCGCTGTGGCCGACCGGGGTGGTGGGGAGCATCACGCACTGCGCCGGCTACCGGGGCGCGGTGCTCGGGCGGCTGTCCGGCGTGGCCACCGTCGGGATCGACGCCGAGCCCAACGCCGAGCTGACCGAGGGCGTGCTGGAGGCGATCTCACTGCCCGGCGAGCGGATCTGGATCCGCGAACTGGCCGCCCGGGCCCCGGAGGTGTCCTGGGACCGGCTGCTCTTCAGCGCCAAGGAGTCGGTGTACAAGGCGTGGTTCCCGCTGGCCCGCTGCTGGCTGGACTTCGACGACGCGCTGATCACCGCCGACCCGGCCAACGGCACCTTCACCGCCCGCCTGCTGATCCCCGGCCCGACCCTGCACGGCGTCGCGGTCACCGGGTTCACCGGCCGCTGGATGGTCCGTGACGGGCTGATCCTCACCGCCATCGTCGTCGACGCCGAACGCCCCGACCGCGCCAGGCCCGCCGGCCTCCTGGGCTGAGCGCACGCGGGTGTGCTCAGGGGGTCGCCCTCAGGGGGTCGCCCTCAGACGGTCGGTCCCCAGAGCTGGTCGGTGCAGCGGGCGTAGGTGTCCCGCCAGTGCGGCCAGTGCCGGGCGACGTCGTCGTCGCAGTCGGCGAGCAGCCGGTCCACCTGCTGCGGGTCGACCCCCTCCAGCAGCCAGACCAGCGCGTCCGAGGCGGCCGGCCCGTCGGCGTACCGGATCAGGTCGAGCAGCTCGGGCAGGGTGCCGATCCGGGAGCCGGCCGGGAAGACGCCCTCCATCCGCGGCAGCAGCTGGCGCTCCTCGATCCGCAGGTGGGTCTCCAGGCGGGCGGCCAGCTCCTCCACCGCGTACCCGACCGACCAGCTGCTGGCGGGGTCGCGGGTGGCGATCCGCACCAGGGTGGTGACCCGGGTGAAGGAGTGGTCGAGGTTGTGGTGGTCGGCCTCCAGCCAGTTGAGCAGCAGGCGCAGCTCCGGGGCGAAGCGTCGCAGCAGCGGCCAGAGCCGGCTGTCCTGCTGCTCGTGGTGGCAGGTGAGCATCGCGGTGACGAAGTCCCAGTGCCGCTGGAGGGCCTGGCCGGCGGTCTCGTCGCCGGGCTGGAGCAGCCGCAGGGCGTTGGGCAGCCGGGCGAGGTCGCGGCGGAGCGCGGCGTGCACCAGGCGCAGGCCGGCGAAGGGGATCGGCTCCACGGCGGGAGCGGCGGGCTCCGGGGTGGTGCCGCGCTCGCCCGCCTGGGCGGGGACGAGCGGGGTCCGGACGGGCGTCAGGTGGCTGGGCATGGCGCTCTCTTCACGACTGGCGGAGGCTGGCCGGGCGGGCGCCGCCGGTCGGCGGCGTCCCCGGTGTCCCCAAGGTGCCGACAGCTCATCAGGGTCGAATCAATGTCCGATTGACGTGCAGGTCAGCGGGCGGATGAGGGCGCGCGGGCGGGGTCGGCCAGGGAGTCGGTCGGAGCCGGCCGGGGGTCGGCCAGGGAGTCGGCCGGGGATCGGTCAGCCGTCGCTCTCCGGACCCGCCGTGTTCTTGGTGAGCCACTCCAGGGTGGTCGGGATCATCTTCTTGAAGTCCGCGGTGAGGTGCTTGCCGCCGGGCTGCTCGTAGTACTCGACGGTGAGCGGGGCCTTGGCCTTGGCGACCCAGTTCTTCACCAGCTTGGTCTCGTACGCGTTGGCGCCGCCCGCGGTGGCCAGCATCCGGACGTCGGCCTTGCCCTCGCCGACCAGGACGTCGGGGCTGTTGGCCAGGCGCTCCTGGTCGTGGCCCTTCCAGAGCGGGGAGTCCGGGTTCCAGTAGCCGTCGATCGGCACGGCGGCCTTGAACACGTCGGGGTGCTGGAGGGCCAGCTTGGCGCTGCAGAAGGCGCCGGTGGAGGCGCCCATCACGGCCCAGCCGTCGCGGCCCTTGACGGTGCGGAAGTTGGCCCGGACGAAGTCGGGGATGTCCTGGGACATCCAGGTGCCCATCTTCGGCTGCCCGGGGATGTCGCTGCACTCCAGGGCCTTGGCCTCGCTGGAGTCCAGGTTCTGCACCGGCATGATCATGATGAACGGGTGCGCCTTGCCCTCGGCGGCCATCTGCGCGTTGATCTCCTCGATCGGCAGCTGGTTGTCCGTCCAGGTGTTGTACCCGGCGCTCTGGCCGCCCGCGTACAGGGTGAGCACCGGGAAGCCGTGCTTGGCGTACTTGGGGTCGTTGTACTGCGGGGGCAGCCAGACCCAGACCTTGCCGCTGACCCCGGACTTGGCGCCGGTCACGGTGGTCATCAGGATCGGCCCGGCGGCGGTGTCCCGGGCCTTCCGCAGGTCGGCGGCCGGCCCGGTCGGCATCAGGATCCGGGAGGGCTTCGGCGGCTGGGTGCTGCTCTGCGCGGCGCTCGGGGTGGCCGAGCCGCTGGCGCCGCCGGCGTGCCCGCCGAGGGCGGCCTTGGCATCCCCGGCCGATGATCCGCCGCTGCCGCAGCCGGCCAGGGCGGCGGCCAGGGCGAGCGTGGCGGCGGCGCCCAGGAGGGCGCGGGTGCGGGTGGCGCGCGGGCGCGGCTGGGGCTGCACGGTGGGATTCTCCCGGGCGGATCGGTACCCGGTCTGGGCCGACCGGAGGGGGGAGCACCGCGCGTTCGGCGAACGGCTCCGCCCGTGATCCTATGACGGGCCGGGGACCGGAAAGGTTGCGGTGACCTGCGTCGACCCGCCGACCGGCGGGGGAGCTCCCCCGCCGATCGGCGGGGGAGCTCCCGCTCCCGGAGTTCCCGCCAGCCGGGGACCCGCACCGGCCCGCCGGTCCTGGACCCTCGCACCAGTGACCCGCCGCCCCCACGTGCGCGATCATCGACGGGACCGCCCGCACCCCGAGGAGCAGCCCGTGTCAGAGATGGTCGCCGTGGTCACCGGAGCCGGCAGCGGGGTGGGCCGCGCGGTGGCGCTGGAGCTCGCCGCCCACGGGTGGCGGCCGGTGCTGGCCGGCCGGCGGGCCGAGCCGCTGCACGAGACGGCCGCGCTGGCGGCCGGCCGGGCGCTGGTGGTGCCCACCGACGTCACCGATCCGGCCGCCGTGGACGCGCTGTTCGCCGCGGCCGCCGACCGGTTCGGCCGGATCGACCTGCTGTTCAACAACGCCGGCACCTTCGGCGCCTCGGTGCCGGTGGAGGAGCTGGCGTACGAGCAGTGGCGGGCGGTGGTGGACCTCAACCTGACCGGGGCCTTCCTGTGCGCCCAGGCCGCCTTCCGGGCGATGAAGGAGCAGCGGCCGCAGGGCGGCCGGATCGTCAACAACGGCTCGATCTCGGCCCACGTGCCGCGCCCGCACTCCATCGCGTACACCGCGACCAAGCACGCGGTGACCGGTCTGACCAAGGCGCTGTCGCTGGACGGCCGCCCGTACCGGATCGCCTGCGGCCAGATCGACATCGGCAACGCGGCCACCGACATGACGGCGGCGATGAGCGCGGGGGTGCGGCAGGCGGACGGCCGGATCGCCGCCGAGCCGACCATGGACGTGGCGGACGTGGCGCGCACCGTGCGGCACATGGCCGAGCTGCCGCTGGAGGCGAACGTGCAGTTCGCCACGGTGATGGCCACGGCGATGCCGTACATCGGACGGGGCTGAGGCGGGTCCCGCGACGGCCTCCGCACCCCGGGAGGTGTCAACCCGGCGTTGACACCTCCCGGGGTGTCAACCTACGGTTGCCTCATGGAGAATCCCGTGCGGTTGACGCAACCCGTCCGGCTCGACGACCTGATCGAGACCATCAAGAAGGTCCACCCCGACGCGCTGGACCAGCTCGCCAGCGCCGTCCTGACCGCCGACCACCTCGGCGAACTCGCCGACCACCTGATCGGCCACTTCGTGGACCAGGCCCGGCGCTCCGGCGCCTCCTGGACCGACATCGGCCGCAGCATGGGCGTCACCCGGCAGGCCGCCCAGAAGCGCTTCGTCCCCAAGGACCCGGGCGGGCCCGGCGACCTCGACGCCTCGCAGGGGTTCAGCCGGTTCACCGACCACGCCCGCGGTGCCGTGGTGGGCGCGCAGAACGAGGCCCGCGCGGCCGGCAACGCCGAGATCGGCACCGGCCACCTGGTCCTCGGCCTGCTGGGCGTGCCGGCGGCGCTCGGCACCCGGGTGCTGGAGGCCGAGGGCGCGGGGGCCGACGCGGTCCGGGCCGCGGTGACCGCGGCCCTGCCGCCGCGGTCGGCGGACATGCCCGCGCTCGTCCCGTTCGACCCGTCGGCCAAGAAGGTGCTGGAGCTGACCTTCCGGCACGCCCTGCGGCTCGGCCACCCTCACGTGGGCACCGAGCACGTGCTGCTGGCCCTGCTGGAGGTCGAGGACGGCACCGGGCCGCTCACCGCCCTGGGGGTGGACCGGGCGTCCGCCGAGGCCAGGATCGTCGAGGCCCTGGCCGCCCGCGAGGCCGGTACCGAGGCCGGGACCGACGAGGGCTGACCCCCGCCGGTACGCCGACGGCCCGCCCGCCCCGGGATCGGGGCGGGCGGGCCGTGGCTTCAGGGCCCGAAGCTTCGGAGCCCGGGGCTTCAGGGCCGCCAGGTGTCGTTCAGCGTGACCAGCCCGCTCGCCGGGACGGTGGCGGTGCGGTTGGCGCCGGACTCCCAGGTGACGGCGCCCGAGGCGTCCTTGCGGATGTACTTGTACTGGAAGGCGGTGCCGCCGGCCATGGTCACGTCCAGCTTCCAGACCGGGTAGGCCGCCGAGGAGAGCGGCTTGGCCTGGGCCGGGTCCCAGCCGCCGAGGGCGGCGTTGTCGCCGACCACGTAGATGCTCTGGCCGGTGACCGTGGTGGCGTTGACCGCGAAGGAGGCGCCGGTGGTGGCGGGGACGGAGGCGCAGGGGTCGCCGCCGCCGATCACACCGTCCTTGACGGTGACGTTGCCGGTGCCCAGCGCGTAGTTGGCGCCGTTCCTGCTGTCCCAGGTGCCGGAGCCGTTGGTGAAGGCGGCGGCGAGGCCGGTGGCGGTGCCCAGCTGGACGGTCTCCTTGACCCAGCCGGTGCAGGCCGGGTCCATCAGGGTGCCGGGAGCGGTGGTCCAGCCGCCGCCGGTGGGGGCGTAGTGCAGGTAGTAGGCGCTCCAGCCCTTGTTCGTGCTGTAGTACACGGTGGCGCTGTTGCCGGAGGACGGCGGGGTGCCGGTGCCCTTGGCGCCGACGTGCAGGGCGACCGCGTCCCCGGCACCGACGGTGGCGGTGAACCTCCCGTCCGAGCCCACGGTGTAGCTGGTGCCGGAGCAGGAGCCGCCGGCGAAGTCGCCGTGCTGGACGTCGCAGTAGGTGCCGGCCGGCAGCGAGGTCTGGAAGGTCTGGGTGACCGGCCCGCTCTCCCGGTTGATCGCCACGAAGCCCTTGTCGCCGCGGCCGAAGGCGATGGCGTTGTTGCCGTTGGACCACCAGTTGGTCATCGCGGTGCCGGCGACGGCGTTGCGGAAGCCGACCATGTTGGCCACCTGGCGCCAGGCGTGGGTGCAGTTCCAGCCGTCGCTGTAGCAGGCGTTGACGGTGCCGCCGTTCGGCGGGCCGGCGTCGATGTCGGTGAAGGCGTAGCCGGAGTACACGTTGGGCGAGCCGT
Source organism: Kitasatospora sp. HUAS MG31 (assembly GCF_040571325.1). Classification (GTDB taxonomy): domain Bacteria; phylum Actinomycetota; class Actinomycetes; order Streptomycetales; family Streptomycetaceae; genus Kitasatospora; species Kitasatospora camelliae. Next base: position 2,328,011 of record NZ_CP159872.1, read on the forward strand.
ACGGGTGGGCCAGCATGAAGACGTTGGCCAGGGTGTACGCGGAGCCGTACTTGTAGGTGAGCGTGGAGCCGTTGCGCTCGGTGTCCCAGTTGTCGACGAAGGTGCGGGCCTGGCCGCTCGCCAGCAGGCCGTTGCCCCAGGTGGACAGGTCGGCGATCCGGCCGCCGTCGAAGGCGCTCTTCAGCCAGGTGCCGGAGCGGAACTCGTCCACGTCGCCGACGCCGGTGTACTCGGAGGGCTGGATCGGCTCGCCCCCGCCGTAGATGACCTCGGTCACCCAGTACGCGTTGGGGTTGCTCATCTTCGCCTTGATGCCGGCCAGGTCGGTGGCGGCGATGTGCTTGGCGGCGTCGATCCGGAAGCCGTCCACGCCCAGGGTCAGCAGGTCGCTCAGGTAGTTGGCGATGGTCTGCTGGACGTACGCGGAGCCGGTGTTGAGGTCGGAGAGGTTGACCAGCTCGCAGTTCTGCACGTTGGAGCGGTCGTTGTAGTTGCTGATCGCCTGGCGGCAGGAGTGGAAGTCCTGGTCCTGGTAGTAGCCCGGGTAGTTGTACTTGGTGTACACGGTGCCGCCGGTGCCCGTGCCGGAGCCGGCCGACATGTGGTTGACCACCGAGTCGGCGATCACCTTCACCCCGGCGGCGTGGCAGGTGTTCACCATGGCCTGGAAGGCGGTGCGGTCGCCGAGCCGGCCGGCGATCTTGTAGCTGACCGGCTGGTACGAGGTCCACCACTGGGCGCCCTGGATGTGCTCCTGGGGCGGGGAGACCTCGACGAAGCCGTAGCCCTTGGGGCCCAGGGTGTCGGTGCAGGCCTTGGCGACCGAGTCGAACTTCCACTCGAAGAGGGTGGCGGTGACGTCCTTGCCGCCGCCGGGCGGGGTGGCCTCGGCGGTGGGCGCCAGGGCGAGGCCGCTGCCGACCGAGAGGGCAAGAGCGGCGGACGCGGCGAGCGCGGCCGTCAGCCGGCGTCGGCGCGGGGGTGCGATGGTGACCACGGTGTCTCCAGGGGGCTGGTGGGGCAGCCTGGTTCGCCCGCGGACGCAGGACACGGGCGACAGCGGCAGGGTGGGGGCCGCGACGGCGGTAGGGTGGGGCGCCGTCAGCGCTACGCGCTGGTAGCTTGCTGCAAGACCACTGAAACTTGCTGGAAACTTGCAGCGAGCTGAACATATGGTCGACCGGAGACCGCGTCAAGACACCCGGAGGCAACGAAAAGGTCTCCACGGGCCGGAGCGGGACCGCGGCCGGACACCCGGTGACACCTTTCGCCCGCCCACGGCGTGTACTGGATCGTCACACCGCAGCACGACCACGGGGGGCCTCCGGATGGAGACCGAGCTGGACTTCGAGGAGTTCGCGAGCACCCGAGCTCGCCGGCTCTTCCAGGTCGCGTACCTGATGTGCGGGGACTGGCACCAGGCCCAGGACCTCGTCCAGACCACGCTCGCCAAGATGTTCTCGGTCTGGGGCCGGCTGCGCCGCGGCCACGACGAGCCCGGCCTGGACGCCTACGCCCGCAAGGTGCTGCTCCGCTACTACCTCTCGCACCGCCGGCTGCGCCGCTCCACCGAGGTGGTCGTCGCCGAACTGCCCGACCGCCCCGGCTCCTGCGAGAGCGGCGAGCTGCGCCTCACCCTGACCGCCGCCCTGCGGCTGCTCCCGCCGCGCAACCGCGCCGTGGTGGTGCTCCGCTACCTGGAGGACCGCAGCGTGGAGGAGGTGGCCGAGCTGCTGGAGGTCTCCCCCGGCGCGGTGAAGAGCCTCAACAGCCGTTCCCTCGCCAAGCTCCGTGCCATCCTGGGCGACGACCGCGAGCTGCTCTTCCTGTCCTGAGTCCGCCGCACCGCCGCACCCCGCCACCCGACGCTGCGACCCGAGGAAGCCGGCCATGGACCTGGAGCGCGAACTCGCCCACCTGCTCGAAGAGAGCGCCGACCGGACGCCGGTGCCGGTGCGGACGATGGTCGCCGAGGCCGCCGAGCGCGGCCGCCGGCTCCGGCTGCGCCGCCGGCTGCAGACCGTCGGCACCGTGCTCGCGGTGGCCGCCCTGGTGACCGGCGGCGCACTGCTGGGCACGGTCCGCCGGCTGCCCGCGCCGGCGGTCGCCGACGCCCCGCCGAACAGCGCCGCCCCCTCTGGCGGCACCCCGGCCGCCACCACGCCGCCGCCCTCGGCGAGCGCGGCCGTCCCGGCCACCGAGCGGCTGCGGGTGCTGCTGGCCGGGGTGCTGCCGGAGGGGGTGGCCCTCACCCCCGAGCGGGAGGCGGTGGTCACCGACCAGGCGGTGCTGTTCGACGTCCGCTACCAGGACGGCCACGGCGCCGCGTACGTGGGGATCAGCATCGAGGCGCTCGACCCCGAGGGCCCGGCCCCCGACTGCGCGGGGCGGGGCGGGCAGCGCGACCGGGCCCCGGAGCGCTGCGCGGCCGGCGCGAGCGGCCTGGAGTCGGCCTCCACCTACCGCTACAACGCCGAGGTCACCGGCTGGGAGATCGTCTTCCAGCCGCGGGAGGGCGCCAAGGTGGTCATCTGGTCCACCAACGGCACCACCGCCGCGAGCGGTTCGGCCTGGACCCGAACCAGGGAGCAGCCGCCGCTCTCGCTCGCCGGCTGGCAGCGGGTCGCCGAGGACGGGTGCTGGCAGCGGATCGCCGAGGAGTGGCACCTGGCGGCCCACGGCTGAGCCGGGGTCAGACCGCGTCGGGGCCGCGCTCCCCGGTCCGCACCCGGACGACGCCGTCCACCGGCACCGTCCAGACCTTGCCGTCGCCGATCTTCCCGGTCCGGGCGGCGGCCACGACCGCGTCCACCACGGCCTCGGCGTCCTCGTCCTCGACCACCACCTCGATCCGCACCTTGGGCACCAGGTCGATCCGGTACTCGGCGCCGCGGTAGACCTCGGTGTGGCCGTGCTGGCGGCCGTACCCGCTGGCCTCGGTGACGGTCAGTCCGTGCACCCCGAGCGCCTGCAGCGCCTCCTTGACCTCGTCCAGCTTGAACGGCTTGACGACGGCGGTGATCAGCTTCATACGGCGGGGGACCTGTCGGACGAGTGCGCGAGCACGGCGGCGTGGGCGGTGGCGGAGCCGTGGCCCAGGACGCCGTGATCGTACGCGCTCTCCGCGTGCACGGCGAGGTCCAGGCCGGTCAGTTCATGCTCCCGCTCGGCCCGGAAGCCCAGCACCCGCTCGATCGCCCGCCCGAGGCCGTAGGTGGCCGCGAAGGAGTAGCCGCCGACCGCCGCGACCGCGACCAGCTGCTTGCCGAGCTGGGCGAGGCCGCCGCCGTGCAGCAGGCCGGCCGGGCCGCCGGTCATCACCGCGGTGGCGAAGACGCCGATCAGCACCGTGCCGATGACGCCGGCGACCAGGTGCACGCCCACCACGTCCAGGGAGTCGTCGAAGCCCAGGCGGAACTTCCAGCCCACCGCGTAGGCGCAGACCACCCCGGCGGCGAGGCCGATCAGCAGGGCGCCGACCAGGTCGACGCTGCCACAGGAGGGGGTGATGGCGACCAGGCCGGCCACCGCGCCGGAGGCGGCGCCCAGGGTGGTGGCGTGCCCGTCGCGGCGCTTCTCCACCAGCAGCCAGCCGGCCAGGCCGGTGCAGCCGGCCGCCTGGGTGTTCAGCAGCGCGGCGGCGGCCAGGCCGTTGGCGCCCAGCGCGGAGCCGCCGTTGAAGCCGAACCAGCCGAACCAGAGCAGGCCCGCGCCGAGCAGCACCAGCGGCAGGTTGTGCGGGCGCATGGCCTCCCGCTTGAAGCCCAGGCGCGGTCCGAGCACCAGGGCGAGGGCCAGGCCCGCGGCGCCGCAGTTGATCTCGACCACCAGGCCGCCGGCGAAGTCCAGCGCGCCGAGCTTCGCCAGGATCCAGCCGCCGGGGGCGAACACCCAGTGCGCGACCGGGACGTAGACCAGCAGCGTCCACAGCACGGTGAACACCACCCAGGCGCCGAACCGGGCCCGGTCGGCGATCGCGCCGCTGATCAGCGCCACGGTGAGGACGGCGAAGGTGAGCTGGAAGGCGGCGAACAGCAGGGTCGGGACGTGCCCGGTGACCGCGTCCGGGGCGATCCCAGCCATCCCGAGGTGGTCGAGGCCCCCGATCAGGCCGAGCGCCGTGTCCTCGCCGAAGGCCAGCGAGTAGCCGGCCAGCAGCCAGACCACGCTGACCGAGGCGATCGAGACGAAGCTCATCATGATCATGTTGAGCGCGCTCTTGGTGCGGACCATGCCGCCGTAGAACAGCGCGAGCGCGGGGGTCATCAGCAGGACGAGCGCGGTGCAGGCGAGCAGCCAGGCGGTGTCGCCGGTGTCCAGCGCGGGCGTCGCGTCAGCGAGGTGCATGCGGAACCTTCCCAAGCGGTGCGCACTCGGGTGGGGGGTGTGCGCGGCCGGTCGGGAGAGTCTCGCGGGGGCAAATTTCGGGCCGTGGGCGGCCGTGTTTCGCCGGTGTTTCGCGTTTCCGGGCGGTTTCCCGCTCCTCACGGCGGAAGGGCCCGGCAGCGGAGGCTGCCGGGCCCTTCACCGACTCACCGTCAGCTGGTCTGGATCGAGGTGTCGTCGATCACGAAGCTGGTCTGCAGCGAGGAGTCCTCGGTGCCGGTGAACTTCAGCGTGACGCTCTGGCCCGCGTAGGCGGACAGGTCGAAGGTCTTCTGCACGTAGCTGCCGGTCGCGTTCGCGTTGGAGAGCGTGGTCAGCGTGGTGCCGTTGGCCTGGACGGTCAGCTTGTCGTAGACGGTGCTGCCGGACTCGGCGGTGTCGATGCGGACCCAGAAGCTCAGGGTCGCCTTGCAGCCGGCCGGGATGGACACGGTCTGGGAGAGGGTGTCGGTGTGGGTGGAGCCGTAGCCGTCCAGCCAGGCCTTCCAGGAGCCGGTCCGGGACGGCCTGCCGGTGCTGTTGTCGATCACGCCGGCGGAGGCGGTCCACGGCGCTGCCGAGCCGGTCTCGAAGCCGGCGTTGCCGAGCAGCTGGGTGCCGGTGCAGCCGCCGCCGGTGGTGTTGACCGTCCAGGTGAAGCTGGTGGAGCCGGTCTTGTTGGCGGCGTCCTTGGCGGTCACCGTGACGTTGGAGGTGCCCGCGGCGGTCGGGGTGCCGGTGATCAGGCCGCTGGAGCTGATCGACAGGCCGGCCGGCAGGCCGGTGGCCGAGAAGGTCAGCGGCGCGGTGCCGCCGGAGGCCTGGACCTGCAGGCTGACCGCGGTGTTGATCTGGGTGGTCTGGTTGCCCGGGTTGGTGACGGACGGGCCGCCCGGGTTGGGCAGGGTGCCGACGTTGACGGCCGCCCAGGCGGTGCCGACCGCGGTGGACTCGGCGGAGCCGGCGCCGTACAGGTCGTCCGCCGCCTTGACCGTGGCGGTGCGGGCCGCGGCGTAGTTGGTGGTGGAGGTCATGTAGGTGCTGAGCGCGCGGTACCAGATCTTGGCGGCCTTGTCGCGGCCGATGCCGGTGACGGTGATGTTGTTCATCGTCGGCGAGTTGTAGCTGACGCCGTTGATGACCTTGGCGCCGCTGCCCTCGGCCAGCAGGTAGAAGAAGTGGTTGGCGACGCCGGAGGAGTAGTGGACGTCCTTGTTGCCGACCGTGGAGGACCAGTAGTCGGCGGAGGCGCCGTCCTTGGACGGCTTGTCCATGTAGCGCAGCGGGGTGCCGTCGCCGTTGATGTTGATGAGCTCGCCGATGAGGTAGTCGGGGTTGTCCGACGGGATGTTGGCGTAGAACTCGACCATGCTGCCGAAGATGTCCGAGGTGGCCTCGTTGAGGCCGCCGGACTCGCCGGAGTAGTTGAGGTTGGCCGTGTTCGAGGTGACGCCGTGGCTCATCTCGTGGCCGGCGACGTCGAGTTCGGTCAGCGGGGCGGTGTTGTTGGAGCCGTCGCCGTAGGTCATGCAGAAGCAGTCGTCGTCCCAGAACGCGTTCACGTAGTTGTTGCCGTAGTGCACGCGGCTGTAGGCGCCGACGCCGTCGCCCTTGATGCCGTTGCGGCCGTGGACGTTCTTGAAGTAGTCCCAGGTGGCCGAGACGCCGTAGTGGGCGTCCACCGCGGCGGACTCCGCGTTGGAGGCCTGGCCGTTGCCCCAGGTGTCGGTGGACTTGGTGAAGAGGGTGCCGGTGCCCGAGGTCCCGTGGTTCAGGTTGGTGGTGTAGCCGTTGCCGCGGGCGCCGTCCTTCATCTGGTACGTCGAGCCCGACAGCGTGGTGCCGATGGTGACGTTGCCGACGAAGACACCGGTGCCGGTGCCCGTCTGGACGCCCTCCCAGGTGCGCAGCACGGCGCCGGTCTCGGCGTCGGTGACCACGTGCTTCTTGCTCGGGGTGCCGTCCGCCTCGGTGCCGGAGACCACGGTCTCCCAGGCGAGGGTCGGGGTGCCGCTCGCGGCCCAGACGACCAGGCGGGGCGCGGTCTGCAGGGAGGAGCCGGCCTCGGCGGCCAGCGCGGCCTCCTGCGCCTTGGGGGCGGCCAGCTTCGGGGTGGTCTTCACACCGGTCAGCGAGGCCTCGGTGGCCCGGTCCTGGCCCTTCACCGAGCCGTCGGCGGCCTGGTGGACGACCAGGTCGCCGCCGAGGACCGGCAGGCCCGCGTAGGTGCGCTCGTACCGCAGGTGCCGGGTGCCGTCGGCGTCCTTGCTGACGTCCTTGACGATCAGCTTCTCCTGGCTGCCGAGGCCCAGGGTCTGGGCGAGCGCGGCGCTCTGGCCGCTCGCCTGGGAGAGCAGTTCCGCGCGCGGGCCGGCGGCGGCCGGCGTCGGGGCGGCGGGCGCGGCCTGGGCGATCACCGGGATGCCGGTGACCAGGAGCGCGGTGGTGGCCGCGAGCGCGGCCAGACTCACCCGGGCGTGGGTGTAGCGGGACATGCGGACTCCTTTTCCGACCGTCGCGGGGTCACGAACGGTGGGGAGAACCTGGCCGCGGGGTTGCGGCGCAGTGGGGGCCCGGCCGCCGGGTTCGCGGCACGGGTGCGGTGCAATCTGGCGATGCGGGGTTGGAGCCGGTTGCGCTGGACCTGCGCTGGATCAGCCGCCGGGGGTTTTGGGGAGACCCTCTCAACCGCAGCCGGAGGAATCGTGGCAGCAAACGCCCCGTGAATGACAGATGCATGCCACCGATTGACCGATAATTGTCCGTGGCACCACAGCGTTGTTTAGGTGCCAACTCCCCTTCCACCAGGGGTTGCTGACGGGACCGCCAGGTAGCTCCGCCGTCCTCCGCAGGTGGGGCCCGGAGCGCCCGCCCGGGCGGCCCTGTCACCCGCTACCGGCCACCACCGACGGTTTTCGGCCAGACGCGCGAGGGCCCCGGCGGGTGCCGGGGCCCTCGGGACGGGTGGGGCGGGGTCAGCGCTGGACGAACACCGCCACCGTCCGGGCCGGGACGGTGAACGTCCCGGTGGCCGGGTCGAAGCAGGCGCCCTTCACCTGCGGGTCCGAGCCCTCGGCCTGCACCCGGTGCAGTGCCTGGACGGAGCCGGCCAGGCCCGCCACGGTCTGCTTCTGCTCCGCCGGGCTGGCGTTGAACACCACCGTCAGCCCCTTCTCGGCGCCCTTGAGGCCGGTGCCGTCCAGGTGCATGGTGATCACGCCCGGGGCCTCACCCGCCGTACCCGAGAGCGGGAAGGACAGCCGCTTCTGCACCTCGGCCGCGGTCGGCAGCGCGAACAGCGGCGAGGACCGGCGGATCGTCAGGAACTGCTGGTACAGCGCCGTGCTCGCGGAGATCTCGTTGCAGCCCACCCGCAGCCGCGGGTCGGCCAGCAGCGACTTGGCGGTGGGCCACATCTCCTGGTTGTCCCGGACCATCGGCAGGCCGCGGCCCCAGCCGTTGCCCTGCCGGCAGTCCCACTGGATGGAGTTGAACCAGTCCCCGGAGTCGTAGGAGTTGGCGTCCAGCGACTTGGAGCGCAGCAGGTCGCTGCCTGCCTGGGCGAAGCCCGGGCCCTGGGACAGCGCGCTCAGCGACAGGCCGAGCGCCTGCATCCGGGCCCGGTCGGCCGGCGAGGTGCTCACCGGCAGCTTGTACGCCAGCGCGTCGAACAGGTCGGTGTTGTCGTGCGCGTCCACGTACTCCACCGCCTCGCCCGGGTTGGCCGCGTACCCGGTCGGGGCGCCGTTGTAGTCGACCCCCTTGCCGGTGACGGTCCGTCCGGAGCTGTCGGTGAAGGAGTACCCGGCCAGGTTGCCGGTCAGGCCGACCTTGACCTGGTCCATCTGGTGCAGCAGCCGGGCCTTCTGCTCCTCGGGCGTGCCGTTGGCCGGCGAGCCGTTGGGATCGGTGTACAGGCCGGAGGCGAAGCCCTGCTGCGGCGCCGAGCCCAGCATGTAGTTGCCGCCGCGGGCGGCGTCCCGGATCCGGTCGTTGAAGGTGGCGATCCCGGTGCCGGCCATGTTCAGCTGGGTGGCCTGCTCGAACCGGGCGTCGTTCGCCACCACGCCGAAGTTCCAGCCCTCGCCGTACAGGAAGACGTTCTTCCCGTCGACGCCGTCCTTCTCCTGGGTGAGGCGGCCGAGCGCGGACCGCACGTCCAGCATGGTGGACTTCGGGTCCAGGCCCATCAGGTCGAACCGGAAGCCGTCCACCCGGTACTGGCGGGCCCAGGTGACCACCGAGTCGACCACCAGCTTGTTCATCATGGCGTGCTCGGGGGCGGTGTCGGCGCAGCAGCTGTCGGTGGTCACCTTGCCGGTGTCGGAGAGCCGCTGGTAGTAGCCGGGGACGATCTTGTCGAGCACCGAGTGCTCCGCCTGCCCGGAGGCCGCGGTGTGGTTGTAGACCACGTCGAGCACCACCCGCAGGCCGGCGTCGTGCATGGCCTGCACCATCTCGCGGAACTGCACGGTCCGGGCCGTGCCGTTCGGATCGGTGGCGTAGGAGCCCTCGGGGACGGTGTAGTGCAGCGGGTCGTAGCCCCAGTTGTAGGCGTCCTCGGCCTGGACGGCGGCCACGCACTCCTGCTGCTTGTCGCTGTCGGCGGCCAGCGCGGCGAGGTCGCAGGCGGGCAGCTTCTGCTCGGCCCGGTTCTCGCGGATGGTGGCGATGTCGAAGGTCGGCAGCAGGTGGACGGTGGTGACGCCGGCCTTGGCGAGTTCCCTGAGGTGCTTCATCCCCGCCGAGGTGGACTCGGTGAACGCCTTGTAGGTGCCGCGTTCGGCCACCGGCACGGTGCTGTCGGCCGAGGAGAAGTCGCGGACGTGCAGCTCCTGGATCTGCTGCCGGGCGGCCGGTATCGCGGCCGGGGAGGCGTGCTGGTCCCAGCCCCTGGGCTTGGTGCCCGGCGCGGAGAGGTCGGCGACCAGGCTGCGCGTGGAGTCGGTGGAGAGCGCCACCGAGTACGGGTCGGTGACGGTGTTGGTCACCATCTGCTGGACGCTGGGCGCCCAGACCTTGACCTTGTACGTGTAGTACGCGCCGTCGAGGTCCTTCCGGTCGCGGGTGAGCGACCAGACGCCGGTGGCCTCGTCCCGCTGGAGCGGCAGGTTCCGCGGGCTGCCGCCGGCCGCCCGGTCGTAGAGGTCGACGGAGACCTCGGTGGCGGTCGGCGCCCACAGGGACAGGGTGACCTTCCGGTCGTCGCCGCCGAACCAGCCGCTCTCCCTGCGGCCGCGGTAGACCGGGCCGAGCTGGGCCTGGGCGGCCTTGGGGGCGTAGAGGTCGTCGAGCACGCCGGGGATCTGGACGCCGGTGGCGGCCAGGGTGGCGCCGTTCGGCAGGTGCTCGGCGAAGAGCAGCTGGCCGCGCAGGGCCTCCTTGGTCCGGCCGGCGTCGCGCGGGTCGACGGTGAAGGCGCGGTACCCGGCCAGGTGCGGGAACCTCGCCTTCTGGGCGTCGGTGAGGCCGGCGGCCGGGGTGAGCCGGATCCAGCGGCCGGGCTTGCTGAGCACGCCCTTGTCGGCGGTGATGCCGCCCTCGGTGTCGTAGATCAGCTGGGCGCTGGTGCCGCCGGCCAGAGCGGAGTCGGCGGCGCCGTAGCCGGCGGGGACGACGACGGTCCGGGCGTCGATCCACTGGGCGCGGGCGGAGGCCGGGTCGACCTGGGAGGAGGAGCCGGCGGCCGCGGGCAGCAGGTGGCCCTCCTGTCCGGCCAGGATCCAGATCTCCCGGCCGGCGGCGGCGAAGTCCAGCGACTGGTCGGCGGGCAGGTCCTTGTCGTTGCCCTTGTGGACGATGTAGCTGAGGCTGGTGGCGCCCTTGGCCAGCGGCACCTCGAAGACCGCGCCGAAGGCGTCCTGGCGGGCGGGCATCAGCGGGCTGCCCCAGTCGGTGGGGGTGGCCGCGCCGGTCCAGTCGTGCAGGCCCCAGCCGGTGTAGTCCCCGTCGGGCCGGCGGTAGTGGATGATCGCGGTGTCGGCGGGCACGGTGGCCACCGGGTCGGGGTTGGCCGTCCGGACGGTCGGGTCCCCCTCCTTGATCCAGATCTCGCCGGTGGCGCCGATGTCGATGTGCCGGTCGGCGTCCACGTCCTTGGCGCCGTTCTTCTCCACGATGAAGCCGACGTCCGAGGCGCCGCTCTTCAGCTTGACGTAGGCGAAGGCGCCGTAGGCGTCCCGGCCGACGAAGGGGTGGCCGTCCGGCCAGGTGGTGCCCTCGCCGTCGGCGATGTCGCCCCAGCTGTAGAGGTTCCAGCCGTCGTAGTCGCCGTTCTTGCGCTGGTAGTGCACCACCGCGTACGGGCGGGAGGAGGCGGTGGGCGCGGGCGTGGGGGCGGGGGTGCCGGTGGTGAAGCTCGCGGTGGCGGAGCGCAGCCGGCCGGCGGAGTCCTTGACCACGGCCTTGTAGCGGACCACGGTGCCGGGGGCGACCCCGGTCAGGTCCTGGGTCACCCGGTGGACCCCGTTGTCGGAGGTGCCGAGGTTCTGCCAGGCGCCGTTGCCGACCTGGGCGGCGTAGCTGACCCGGTCGAAGCCGCCGCCCGGCACCTGGGCGCCGAGGGTGACCTTCCCGTACGAGCCGTCGGCGGGGGCGGTGAGGGCGAGCTGCGGGCCGGCCGCCGGCTTGGCGAGCTTCCCGGCGGCGCGGTAGACCACCGAGCTCATCGCCGGGACGGTGACGGTGACCTTGCGGTCGGCGCCGCTGGTGGTCTTCGCCCCGGCGGTCGGGTAGAGCCGCTGGAAGTCCATGCCGGCGGAGAAGGTGTCCAGGGTGACGGTCTTCGGCTCGGCCGCGTTGTTGACCGCGACCAGGTACTCGACCTGCTGGTCGGCGGCGATCCGGGAGAAGGCGTAGACGCCGGGGCCGTCGGCGGCGTACCGCTCGATCTGGGCGCCGTCGGCCAGCGCCGGGTGGTCCTTGCGCAGCTGGGCCAGGGTGGCGATGCCGCGGTAGAGGTCGCCGCCCTGCCCGTACCGGTCGGCGGACCCGGGGGTGCCGCCGATCACCGGGTCGGCGTTGTAGGAGGGGGTCTTCGAGGCGAACATGTCCTGCCGGGCGTCCTTGTCGCCGCCGGCGCCGGTGAAGCCCTGCTCGTCGCCGTAGTAGACGACGGGCTGGCCGCGGGTGAGGAACTGGAGCTCGTTGGCGAGCCGGTCCTTGCGCAGCAGCAGCTCGTCCCCGGCGCCGGGGTTGTCGGCGCGCAGGAAGCTGCCGAACCGGCCCATGTCGTGGTTGCCGAGGAAGGTGGGCAGCTCGTACGCGCTGCTGCGGGCGGTGGTGTACCGGTAGTCCTGGCCGTAGACCGAGGAGAGGGACTTGGCGGAGCCGCCCTGGGAGACGTAGGCGCGGGCGGCCTCCTGGAAGGCGAAGTCCAGGGTGGCCTGCAGCCCGCCCTTGGTGACGTAGGGCGAGGTGACGGCGGGGTCGCCGGAGTAGACCTCGCCGAACATGAAGAACCGCTTGTTGCCCCGCTCGGCGGCGAACTTCTTCAGCGCGGGGGCCCACTGCTCCCAGAAGGCCATGTTGACGTGCTTGACGGTGTCGATCCGGAAGCCGTCCACGCCGGTCTTCTCGACCCAGGTGCGGTAGATGTCCTCCATGCCCTGGACCACCCGCGGGTTCTGGGTGTCGAGGTCGTCCAGACCGGAGAAGTCGCCCTCGGTGGAGGACTCGCCGACGAAGGTGGAGTTGCCGCGGTTGTGGTAGAGCGAGGGGTCGTTCAGCCAGGACGGGGACTTGGCCCGCTTGTCCGCGTCGGACCGGAACACCGGGGTGTAGGGGAAGGAGTCGGCGGTGGTTCTCGGCCACTGCGCTCTCGCGTCGGCGAGGGCGGTCTCGTCCACCGGGCGGCCGTCGGCGTCCAGGGTGGGGTAGGCGCCGGCGGAGCGGTAGCCGTACTTCGCCTCGGCGAAGTCGACGATGTCGGCGGTGTGGTTGGTGATGACGTCGAAGAAGACCTTGATGCCGCGCTTGTGGGCCTTGTCGATCAGCTCCTTGAGCTGCGCGTTGGTGCCGAAGTGCGGGTCGACCTGGGTGAAGTCGGTGATCCAGTAGCCGTGGTAGCCGGCCGAGGCGTCGGCGCCGGCGCCCTGGACGGGGTTGTTCTTGAAGATCGGGGCCATCCAGATGGCCGTGGTGCCCAGGTTCTGGATGTAGTCGAGGCGGTCGATCAGGCCCTGCAGGTCGCCACCGTGGTAGAAGCCCTTGTCCGCCGGGTCGAAGCCGTCGGCGAGGCGGCCGCCGGTGATCCCGCCGCTGTCGTTGGCCGTGGAGCCGTTGGCGAAACGATCCGGCAGGACGAAGTAGAACTGCTCGCGGGTCAGGTCGTGGCGGTCGGCCGCACCGGCCAGGGCCGCGTCCGAGGGCGGCGCCGGCGGGGCCGCGGCGGCGGCGAGGGGGGCCGAGCCGATGGTGCCGGCGATCAGCGAGGCTGCGAGCAGCACGGCGGCACGGCCGGGGCTGCGGTAGGGGGTCGTGCTCCGTGGGTGGCGGGGCTGGACTTCGGCCACGGCTGGCTCTCCCTTGAGGCGGCTCGTCGGTCAATGAGTGGCCGGACCGTAGCGCGCTGCAAGATGTTTCAGCAAGATGCAGAAAGTGTTACGCAAGTCGTCTTGACCGAACCGTTGCCAAACCCGCGGAATCCGCTCCAGCACCGGGCTGCACGGCCCTGCCCCCACCCCGGTTCGACCCCCTGTTACCCCCGCGCAACAATGGACGACATGCGTTCCCAGAGTCAGTCGCCCTCTACCCCCACAGGGGGACGGGCGATGAAGAATCCCCGACCACAGGATGATCGGGCGGCAACGGGACGTCTGGCAGACTTCTCGCCCATGGGGGAAGTCACCGAAACCGACGCACCAGCCGCCGCCCGCGCCGCCACGGCGCCCGGGGCCGGTCCGGCCCACCGCGAGGACGCCTTCAACACCGGCCGGATGCCGGGCGGGGCCACCGTCGCCGCCCGCACGCCCCTCGCCGCGGTCCGCGACCGCGTCCGCAACCAGCGCCGGACCCCGGGCCGTCCGCGGCTCTGGTTCGAGCTGGCCCTGATCGGCATCAGCTACTGGGTGTACTCCCTGGTCCGCAACGCCGTGCCCGAGCAGGCCGCGATCGCCCAGCGGCACGCGCGGTGGATCTGGGACTTCGAGCAGGCCCTCGGCGTGGCCGTGGAGCACACGGTCAACCGCACCGTCGACTCGGTCACCTGGCTGATCGTCGGGATGAACTACTACTACGCCACGCTGCACTTCATCGTGACCATCGGCGTGCTGGTCTGGCTCTACCGCCGCCACCCCGGACGGTACGCGGCCACCCGGACGGTGCTGTTCGTCACCACCGGCATCGCCCTGGTCGGCTTCTACTGCTTCCCGCTGGCCCCGCCCCGGCTGATGACCGACGGCGGCTTCGTCGACACCGTCCTGGCGCACCACACCTGGGGCTCGATGGCCTCCGGGCCGGCCGCGCACGTCTCCAACCAGTACGCGGCGATGCCCTCGATGCACATCGGCTGGTCGCTCTGGTGCGGCCTGACCATCTTCTTCCTGGCCCGCAGCACCTGGGTCCGGGCCCTGGGCCTGGCCTATCCGGCGGCCACCCTGGTGGTGATCGTGGCCACCGCCAACCACTTCTGGATGGACGCGGTCGGCGGCATCGTCTGCCTCGCGGTCGGCTTCGTCTCAGCCCGGCTGATCTACCACGTGTGGGCCTACCGGCTGCCCAAGGTGCCGGGCGACCCGGACGAGCGGCCGGTCACCGTCCCCACCCAGTGGGAGCAGCCGGTCCGCGCCGGCCGCCCCTGACCCCCGCACCGCCCGAAGCCCCGGCCCCGCGGCCGGGGCTTCGCCGTACCCGGGGGCCGCGCCACGCCCGGACGCACCGCCGTCACGGGCCGTAGAAGATCCGCTCCACCACGCCCCGGGCCCGCCGGGTGGCCCGCCGGTAGTCGTCCACCAGCTCGCCGCTGTGCCCGGCGCCGTACCCGAGGTAGCGGGCCACCCCGGCCAGCTCCCGGGCCTCGCCGGGGAAGCTGTCCCCGGGCCGGCCGCGCACCAGCATCACCGCGGCCCGCACCCGCGAGGCCAGCACCCAGGCGGTGTCCAGCACCTCGGCGTCCTCCCGCCCGAGCAGCCCGGCCGCGGCGGCCGCGGCCAGCGCCTTCCGGGTCCGGGTGGTACGCAGCCCGGGCAGCTCGTGGCCGTGCTGGAGCTGGAGCAGCTGGACCGTCCACTCCACGTCGGCGAGCCCGCCGCGGCCCAGCTTGGTGTGGGTGGTGGGGTCGGCGCCGCGGGGCAGCCGCTCGGACTCCACCCGGGCCTTGATCCGGCGGATCTCCAGCAGGTCCCGCTCGGGCACCCCGGTGCCGGGGTAGCGCAGCGGGTCGATCAGTGCCCGGAACCGCTCGCCCAGCTCCACGTCCCCGGCCACCGGCTCGGCCCGCAGCAGCGCCTGGCTCTCCCAGGCGTGGGACCAGCGCCGGTAGTAGGCGGTGTACGAGGCCAGGGTGCGCACCAGCGGGCCCTGCCGGCCCTCCGGCCGCAGGTCGGCGTCGACCAGCAGCGGCGGCTCCATGGAGGGCGCGGCGAGCAGGGTGCGCAGCTCGTGGCAGACGGCGTGGGCGGCCCGGGCGGCGTCCTCGTCCAGCATGCCGAGCAACGGCTCGTGGACGAAGAGCACGTCCGCGTCGGAGCCGTAGCCCAGCTCGTGGCCGCCGAACCGGCCCATGGCGATCACCGACAGTCTCGTCGGCAGCTCCCCGTGCTCGGCCTCCCAGCCGGCGACGCAGGCCCGCAGGGCGCCCTGCAGGGTGGCGGCGTTGAGCGCGGTGAGCGCCTCCCCGGCGGTCTCCAGCGCCCCGGCCGGGTCCTCGCCGAGCCGGCCCAGCAGGTCGGCGGCACAGGTGCGGAACAGCTCCCGGCGGCGGACCGACCGGGCGGCGGCCACCCCGTCGGCGGCGCCGGAGGCCCGGCCGACCGCGGCCAGGACCTCCTTCTCCAGGGCCTGGCGGCCGCGCGGCACCAGCCCCTGGGGGTCGCCCAGCATGGCCACCGCCTCGGGCGCCCGCAGCAGCAGGTCCGGGGCGAGCCGGCCGGCCGAGAGCACCCGGGCCAGCTGCTCGGCCGCGGCGCCCTCGTCCCGCAGCAGCCGCAGGTACCAGGGGGTGCGGCCGAGGGCGTCGGAGACCTGCCGGAAGTTGAGCAGTCCGGCGTCCGGGTCGGCGGAGTCGGCGAACCAGCCCAGCAGCACCGGCAGCAGGGTCCGCTGGATGGCGGCCTTGCGGCTCACCCCGGCGGCCAGCGCGGTCAGGTGCCGCAGCGCGGCGGCCGGGTCGGCGTAGCCCAGCGCCTCCATCCGGGCCCGGGCGGCCTCCGGGCTGAGCCCGGCCGCGCCGGCCGGCAGCTCGGCCACCGCGTCCAGCAGCGGCCGGTAGAACAACCGCTCGTGCAGCCGCCGCACCTCCACCGCGTGCCGCTTCCACTCCCGCTCCAGCGCGGCCACCGGGTCGGCCCGGGTGTCGTCGTTGATCTGCGCGGCCAGCGAGCGGGCCAGCCGCCGCAGGTCGGCGGGCTGTCGCGGTACCAGGTGGGTGCGGCGCAGCCGGTGCAGCTGGATCCGGTGCTCCAGGGCGCGCAGGAACCGGTAGGCGACGTCCAGCGAGGCGGCGTCGGCGCGGCCCACGTACCCGCCGTGGCTGAGCGCGGCCAGCGCCTCCAGGGTGTTGCCGCTGCGCAGCGTCGGGTCGGTGCGGCCGTGCACCAGCTGGAGCAGCTGGACGGCGAACTCCACGTCCCGCAGGCCGCCGGGGCCCAGCTTCAGCTGCCGGTCCAGCTCGGTGACGGGGATCGCGTCCACCACCCGGCGGCGCATCTGCTGCACGTCGGCGACGAAGTTCTCCCGGGCGGCGGCCTGCCACACCAGCGGGGCGATGGCCTCGCTGTACGCGGCGCCCAGCTCGGCGTCCCCGGCCACCGGGCGGGCCTTGAGCAGCGCCTGGAACTCCCAGGTCTTGGCCCAGCGCTGGTAGTAGGCGAGGTGGCTGGCCAGGGTGCGCACCAGCGGGCCGTTGCGGCCCTCGGGGCGGAGGTTGGCGTCCACCGGCCAGATGGTGCCCTCGCCGGTGGTGTCGGAGCACAGCCGCATCAGCCGGGCGGCGAGCCGGGTGGCGGCCTTCAGGGCGGCCTGCTCCTCGGCGCCGTCCCGCGGCTCGGCCACGAAGACCACGTCCACGTCGGAGACGTAGTTCAGCTCACGGCCGCCGCACTTGCCCATGCCGATCACGGCGAGCCGGCAGGCCGCGGCGGCCTCCGGGTCCTCCTCGGCGGCCGTGTCCAGCGCGGTCTGCAGGGTGGCGCCGGCCAGGTCGGCCAGCTCGGCCGCCGCCTGCGCCAGGTCGGTGGTGCCGGACAGGTCGCGGGCGGCGATGGCGAGCAGGCAGCGGCGGTAGGCGGTGCGCAGCGCGTCGGCCCGTGCGGCGGGGGCGGCGGCGGTCACCCGCTCGGCCAGCTCCCGGCGGAACTCGGCCGGGCCGGGGTGGATGTCGCGCAGTTCGAAGGTGACCAGGGCGTGCCAGTCGGCGGGGTGCCTGGCCAGGTGGTCGCCGAGCGCGGCGGAGGCGCCGAGGACGCCGAGCAGCCGGTCCCGCAGCGGTTTGGAGGTGGCGAGGGTGTCGCGCAGCGCGTGCCGCTCGTGCTCCTCCAGCGCCTCCAGCAGCCGGGTCAGCCCGAGCAGCGCCAGATCGGGGTCGGCGGTGGCGCCGAGCGCGTCCAGGACCACGGTGTCGCCGGCCAGCCCGGCCAGTGCGGGCCCCGCCATCAGCCGGACGGCCCGGTCGGGGTCGGTGAACCCGCGCCGCACCAGGCGGATCTCCGGCCTGCTGGTCCGGCTTCCGGCCCGCTCCTCCACTGACATCGCCCCTCCGGTGCCGCGGCCGACGCGATCTTCGGCGGCCCTCCACTACGAGCGTACGAGGAAGGGGCGCCCCGGGGTGGGGCGTCCGCTCAGCGGAGCTCCTCGGGGGGCGTCCGCGCGGCGTCCACCGGCACCACCCGCACCAGGCTGCCCCAGACCGCCATCCGGTACCGCGAGGTGTACACCGGCGTGCAGGTGGTCAGCGTGATGTACCGGCCCGGCCCGGTGTACGGGGAGTGCTCCGGGACGGGGGCGATGACGCCGACGTCGTACCGGGAGGTGGAGGGCAGCGTGGCGTCGACCCGGTAGACGTACCAGGCGTCCTTGGTCTCCACGACCAGCGGGTCGCCGGGGCCGACCTTGTCCAGGTCGTGGAACTTGGCGCCGTGCCCGTCCCGGTGCGCCGCCAGCGCGAAGTTGCCGGTCGCGTCCCAGGGCATCGCCGCCCGGTACGGCTGCTCGTACACGCCGGCCACGCCCTCGTCGATGACGCGGTCGTCGGCGCCCATCCGGATCAGCACCTGGTAGCCGGCGCCCATCGCCGGCACGTGCAGGAAGCCCACGTCCTCACCGTTCCGGGGGGTGGCGGCGGGGGACGGCTCGGGGGGCGCCGGCGGGACGGCCTCGTGCGTGGGCGGCACGGGGGCGGGCGACTGCGCGGGGGACGGAGCCGGCGAGGCCGTCGCCGACCAGGTACCGCGCAGCTCGGAACCGGCGCGGTCCGCCTGCTGATCGGCCAGCACGCCCGTCCACCACAGCGAGTACACGGCGAACAGGGCCACCAGCACGCCCAGGGTGATCGCCGCCTCGCCGAGGAGGCCGGCCGCCGTCCGCAGCGCCCTGCTACGACGGCGGCCCGGTGGCTGTTCGTCCGGGCGGCGGTCCCTCGATCCGGTCGCGTCGGGCGACACCTTGCGGCTGGCCATGCGCCCTACTTCAGCCCCCGCCCACCCCTGCGGCAAAGACCGACACGCACAGCGACCGATGACTCACACGAACGGCCACCCGGCCGGCCATCACGGGCACCCGTGGCCTCCGCTCCACCCCGCCGCGACTCCCCCGGCCCGGTGGGGACGGCCGGTCGCCCGCCCCTCCCCACCCTCCCGGTGACCCTTCCCACAGGCCGATGGTTCGCCTGCACACCTATGGCAGACTCGGAAGGCATGAACGACAGCCCGGCCACCAGGACGCTCCGCGCGGCGGTCTTCGCCGCGCTGACCGTCCCGCTGGCCGCGCTCGGCCAGGTGCTGGTCTCCGGCCGTCCCCTCCCCCTCGGCGTCCTGCTCCTCGCCGGAGCCGGGGTGTTCGCCCTCGGTCTGGCCCTCGCGGGCACCCAGCGCCGGCTGCGGACCGTCACCGCCGCCCTGCTGGGCGTCCAGCTCGCCCTGGGCGCGCTGCTCCCGCTCGCCCAGACGGCGTGCACCCCGCCCGCGGCCCTGCCGGCCGGCGGTGCCCCGGGCTTCGAGCCCCTGTTCTGCCGCGGCGGACCGGTCGGCGGCTTCCTGCTCGGCCACGCCACCACCGGGGCGTCCCCCGTCCCGGCGGCCGTGGTGCTGTTCCTCGCCGCCCAGCTGGCCGCCGTCCTGGCCGCCGCCCTCTGGCTGCACCGCGCCGACGCCGCGCTGACCGGCCTGCGCCGCAGCCTCACCGCCCTGCGCGACCTGGTCCGGGAGTTCCTCCCCGCCGCGCTCGGCCGTCTCCTGCTCCTCGCCCTGACCCGGCTCGCCCCCGGCCCGCCGGTCCGTGCGCCGCTGCCGGAGACCTCCCGCGTCCGGCCCCGGAGCCGCCGTCTCGCCGGGCCGCTCGTCCGCCGCGGCCCGCCCGTCCTCGCCGCGGCAGCCTGACCCTCCGGTCGACTCCCCCGTCGGCTCCCCGGCCGACCTCCGTCGCCTCCAGGCCGCCGCACGCCGATGCATCCGCCATCCCGGAACCCCCGCGCGCCCGCTGCCGCGAACCACCCCGCGAGCCCCCGCGCGCCCTCCGGGCCCCGCACTCCCCGAGGACGACACCCATGAGCAAGACCCCCGAGAACTCCCACGACGCCGCCCCCGGCACCGCCACCCACCGCATGCGCGCCCGACACGACCGCGAGCAGCGCGCCGCCCGCATCCGCCGCCGTACCGTGGTCGGCGCCGCCTCGGCCGCCGTGCTGGCCCTGGCCGCGGGCGTGGCCTTCGCGGTCGGCGGCCAGTCCGACCCGGCGGCGTCCGGTCCGGTCGTGGTGCCGGCGAACGCGTCCGGCCCGGGCGGGACCGTGGCCACCTACGGCAAGGCGGACGCGCCGCACACCCTGGAGGTGTACGAGGACTTCCGCTGCCCGTACTGCGCGCAGCTGGAGACCACCGCCGGGCCGGCCGTCCAGCAGCTGGCCGACGACGGCACGTACAAGATCGAGTACCACCTGGCCACGTTCCTGGACCAGGGCCTGGGCGGCAAGGGCTCGCGGACCGCGCTGGCCGCCGCCGGGGCCGCGCTGAACGAGGGCGTGGACAAGTTCAAGCAGTTCCACGACGTGCTCTACGCCAACCAGCCGGACGAGCGCGAGGACGGCTTCTCCGACGTCAACCGGCTGCTCGACCTGGCCGGCCGGGTGCCGGGCCTGAAGACCGAGGCGTTCACCAAGGCGGTCACCGAGGGCACCTACCGGCCGTGGGCCGACCAGGTCGCCGAGGAGTTCGACAAGAGCGGCGTGACCGGCACCCCGACCGTCCGGCTGGACGGCACCAAGCTCGAGGTCTTCGAGAACGGCGCCGCCGTCTCGCCCGACCGGTTCACCGCCCTGGTGAAGCAGGCGATCGGATGACCCGCCCCACCCCCTCCGTCCCCTCCGCCGTGGATGTCGGACGGCCGCTCCCCGGCGAACCGGTCGGCGCGAGCCGCCGCTTCGCCTGGCTGCTGGTGGTCACCGGAGCACTCGGACTGTTCGCCTCGACCGTCCTCACCATCGACAAGCTGAGGCTGCTCAAGGACCCGTCGTACGTCCCCAACTGCAACATCAACCCGATCATCAGCTGCGGCTCGATCATGCGCAGCGCCCAGGCGGAGGCCTTCGGCTTCGCCAACTCGCTGATCGGGCTGGCCGGGTTCGCCGTGGTGCTCACGGTCGGCGCCGGGCTGCTGGCGGGCGCCCGCTACCGGCGCTGGTTCTGGCTGGGGCTGCAGGCGGGCACGGTGTTCGGCATCGGTTTCACCAGCTGGCTGATGGTCCAGGCGCTGTACCGGATCGGCGCGCTCTGCCCGTACTGCATGGTGGTCTGGGCGGCGATGATCCCGCTGTTCTGGTACACGACCCTGCACAACCTGCGCAGCGGGGTGATCCCCGTCCCCCGCCGGCTGCGCCCGGCCGTCCGCGAGGCGACCGCCTACCACTGGCTGGTGCCCGCCCTCTGGTACGCGGTGATCGGCATCCTGGTGCTCACCCGCTTCTGGTACTACTGGCGCACCCTGCTCTGAGCCACGCCCCGGGCCCGCGGTCCCGCCGTCTCCCCACCGGCCGGCCCGCGGGCCTCCGGTTTCCTTTCCCGTTGTTCAACAGGCGCAGGAGATCCCGGACCGCGGGGCGGTCAGGTCGTCGACCGGGCGCCGCTCGACGCCGCTCGCCGACTCGAAGGCGAAGCCCTCCCGCACCCAGTACTCGAAGCCGCCGATCATCTCCTTCACCCGGTAGCCGAGCCGGGAGAAGGCCAGCGCGGCCCGGGTGGCGCCGTTGCAGCCGGGACCCCAGCAGTAGGTCACCACGGTCACCGAGGGGTCGATCAGCTGCGGTGCGAGCTCGGCGATCCGGGCGGTCGGCAGGTGCAGCGCGCCGGGGATGTGCCCCTGCGCCCAGGCGGCCCCGTTCCGCGAGTCGACCACCACCACGCCCGCCACCCCGGAGGCCAGGTCGGCGTGCACGTCCGACACGTCCGCCTCGAAGGCCAGGCGCGCCGCGTAGTGCGCGGCGGCCACCGCCGGCTCGGCGGCCGGGACGCCCAGCACCGCACTCCCGATCCCGGCGGTGGTGGAGGTGGTGGAGGTGGTGACGGCGGTCATGACGGCGCTCCCCTGCGTCTCGTACGGTCGGCCGCTCCGGTGGCTCTCCCGGCCCGGCGATGCCTCCATCCTCCCGAGCCGCCCGCCCCACCCACGAGTGGCGCGAACGCCTCCACCCGCCAAGATCCCGCCAGGCCTTTCCCGTCTCTCCGGCCGCCGTCTTGCCAGCCGTCGACCCGGCCTGCTGGCCACCCTCTTCGCCCTCGCCTCCCACCCACCGCCTGGACCCGGCTCTCTGACGGAGCCCGCTCCGCCCACAGCACACCCTGCACCCGCGCGGCTGCTGCCCGGGCGCTCAGCTGGTCGACGTAGTCCAGCAACTGACCGAGTCCGGCACGGAGTTGGTGCGCCTTGCTCGCCCACCGCAGGGACTTCACCTTCGGTCACGGTGAGCCAGTCGTCACCCAACCAGGCGAGGTCGACCGCCGGATGCGCGGGCGTGGCGACAGCGGCTACGGAACGAACCTGCGATGCCACCACGCCTCCGTGTCCGCCGCCCCAGGGTCAGCGACGGACCGGGACTCGAAGATCTCGTCGTACGGGGCCACAAGACTGCGCAGGTCACGCGCCGCCTTGGTCGGCAGGTGCCTTATGGCGGAGGCGAGTACATCCGGTACGGCGAGGTGGGTGCGGCAACATTCGAGGTGACCGCAGTCGTCCTCCCGGAAGCGCAGAGCGCGCCGGCCCCTGCACCGACCGCTTCCAGAGGGCGAACGCGTGCCAACGCTCCCTCTCCAAGACTCTGCCGCTCCAAGCGAACAACAGCCTCCGCCGCAGCCTGCGCCGAGCCGGGGACCTGATCCGCGCCTCTACCTGGCCGCTGACTCTGCGCAGCTCGGACGGTTGCCGGGCTTCTACGTGGCAAAGCTGTTCACAGGTGTGGTCGTGGCCTGCCCAGTGCCGACCGCGCCCACCAACGGTTTTGGGGCGACCGGCTGTCCGGAGTGCCTGGGCTGTCCCGGGCGCGGGACGCAGATTGGCCCGCACGCACTCATCGTCGTCCCGCTCCAGGACGTTGGCCACGATGACGACCGCGGTGCCGACTTGCCGAACGCCGATTCTCGCAATCGGCATCCCGCCGCCCACAGTCGGCCAGTGCCGCACCTCGCAGGGACGTGGCCCTCGAACGAGTGACACGTGGAGGGTTTGCCCTGAGGTATGGCCTGCGCGCACCTAGAGTCCGGCTCGTTCCTGCGCACACGGCACACCGAGGAGCCAATGCGGTATGACGACATCGCCGGACCAACAGCCTGCCCAGGCCTACGGGCAGCCTCCCACCATCATCATCAACAACACCAGCTCGGCATCGGCTGCCGCGGCGATCGGCGAGGTGGGCCTGCGGCGTCGTCGGCAGTCGTTGTGGGTGCACTTCTGGCTGTTCATGTTCACCGCGGGAGTCGGCAACGTCTTCTATGCCGTGTATGTGAGCCGCGGGAACAGGGACCGCGGCCTGTTAACCCTCCGCATGAGTCGCCCGGGACAAACACCCCTCGGGCCGACGGATCGCGTCCGTCAGCCCGAGGGGTTTCTTGTGTTCTACACCGCCCTGACCTGCGGTTACAGCACCTGGAGGTTGTGGCGGAGCTCGAACGGCGTGACCTCCGAGCGGTACTCCTCCCACTCCTGGCGCTTGTTGCGCAGGAAGAAGTCGAAGACGTGCTCGCCCAGCGTCTCGGCGACGAGTTCGCTGCGCTGCATCAGGTCGATGGCCTCGCCGAGGTTCTGCGGCATGGGCTGGATGCCCAGCGCCCGGCGCTCCGAGTCGCTGAGGGCCCAGACGTCGTCGTCGGCGCCCGGCGGGAGTTCGAGGCCGTCCTCGATGCCCTTGAGGCCGCTGGCGAGGACGACCGCGTAGGCGAGGTACGGGTTGCAGCCGGTGTCGAGGGAGCGGACCTCGACCCGGGTGGAGCCCTGCTTGCCGGGCTTGTACATCGGGACGCGGATCAGCGCCGACCGGTTGTTGTGGCCCCAGCAGATGTACGAGGGGGCCTCGCCGCCGGCGCCGGCGGTGCGCTGCGAGCCGCCCCAGATGCGCTTGTAGGAGTTGACCCATTGGTTGGTGACGGCGGCGGTCTCGGCGGCGTACTTGAGCAGGCCGGCGATGAAGGAGCGGCCCACCTTGGAGAGCTGGTACTCGGCGCCGGACTCGTGGAAGGCGTTGCGGTCGCCCTCGAAGAGGGAGACGTGGGTGTGCATGCCGGATCCGGGGAAGCCGGAGAACGGCTTGGGCATGAAGCTGGCGTGCACGCCCTGCTCCAGCGCGACCTCCTTCATGACCAGGCGGAAGGTCATGATGTTGTCGGCGGTGGAGAGCGCGTCGGCGTACCGCAGGTCGATCTCCTGCTGTCCGGGGGCGCCCTCGTGGTGGGAGAACTCCACCGAGATGCCCATGGACTCCAGCATGGTGATGGCCTGGCGGCGGAAGTCGTGGCCGACGCCGCGCGGAGTGTGGTCGAAGTACCCGGACTGGTCGGCGGGGATCGGCGCGGTGCCGTCGCCGGGGAGGTTCTTCAGCAGGAAGAACTCGATCTCCGGGTGGGTGTAGAAGGTGAAGCCCTGGTTGGAGGCCTTCTCCAGGGTGCGCTTGAGCACGAACCGCGGGTCGGCGTAGGAGGGCGACCCGTCCGGCATCAGGATGTCGCAGAACATCCGGGCCGTGCCGGGGTTCTCGGAGCGCCAGGGCAGTATCTGGAAGGTGGTCGGGTCCGGCTTGGCGATCATGTCGGACTCGTAGACCCGGGCGAAGCCCTCGATCGCCGACCCGTCGAAGCCGATGCCCTCCTCGAAGGCCTGCTCCAGCTCGGCCGGAGCGACGGCGACCGACTTGAGGAAACCGAGCACGTCGGTGAACCACAGTCGGACGAACCGGATGTCACGCTCCTCGAGCGTGCGAAGCACGAACTCCTGCTGCTTGCCCATGGGGACAGTCTCACCTCTGCTCTTTACGTCCGTGTTACGCCCGGAAGCGCGCCGGAAGCGGCTGCTCCCATCATGGCGGATCTTCGCCCGCTTGCCGACCCTCGGCCAGGGCGGCGCACCCCACCGCCCACTGCGCATCCCACCCGCCGCCCGCCGCGCATCCAACCCGCCACCCGCTCGCATCCTGGCAGCCCACGGGCTCCGTCCCCGGTTCACACACCCCCCGGGAGAGACATAGCGTCAGTTAGACGATTACACTCGGGGGCATGCCCAATCTCCGTCTCGCCCTGAGCCAGATCGACCCGTGGGTCGGTGACATCGCCCGCAACAGCGATGAGGTGGTGCGCTGGACCAGGCAGGCCGCCGAGGCCGGTGCCCACCTGGTCGCGTTTCCCGAGATGGCCCTGACCGGGTACCCGGTCGAGGACCTCGTGCTGCGCCGTTCCTTCGTCGAGGCGTCGCGGTCGGCGCTGGTGGAGCTGGCCGCGCGGCTGGCCGCCGAGGGCCTGGGCCACCTGCCCGTGGTGGTCGGCTACCTCGGCCGGTCCGAGCACGAGTCGCACAAGCTGGGCCGCCCGGCCGGCTCCCCGCAGAACTGTGCGGCGGTGCTGCACGGCGGCGAGGTGGTGAACCGTTTCGCCAAGCACCACCTGCCGAACTACGGCGTCTTCGACGAGTACCGCTACTTCGTCCCGGGCGACCAGCTGTCCGTGCTGCGGCTGCACGGCGTGGACGTGGCGCTGGCGATCTGCGAGGACATCTGGCAGGACGGCGGCCGGGTGACCGCCGCCCGGGAGGCCGGTGCCGGGCTGCTGCTGGTGGTCAACGGCTCGCCGTACGAGCGGAACAAGGACGACGTCCGCCTCGAGCTGGTCCGGCAGCGGGCGGCGGAGGCCGGCTGCACCCTGGCGTACCTCAACATGGTCGGCGCCCAGGACGAGCTGGTCTTCGACGGCGACTCGCTGGTGGTCAGCGCCGCCGGCGAGGTGATCGCCCGGGCGCCGCAGTTCGAGGAGCGGCTGCTGGTGGTCGATCTGGAGCTGCCCGAGGCCGCCGCCAACCACACCGACGGGCTGCTGCTCAGCGACGGCCTGCACCTGGTCCGCACCGAGCTGGGCGGCGACCCGCTCCCGGCCCCGGCCGAGAAGTCCGCGGCCGAGGTCGCGCCGCGGCTGGACGACGAGGCGGAGATCTACGCCGCGCTGGTCGAGGGCACCCGGGCGTACGTCCGCAAGAACGGCTTCCGCTCGGTGCTGATCGGCCTCTCCGGCGGCATCGACTCGGCCCTCGTTGCCGCGATCGCGGTGGACGCCCTCGGCGCGGAGCACGTGTACGGCATCTCGATGCCCAGCCGGTACTCCTCGCAGCACTCCCGCGACGACGCCGCCGACCTGGCCAAGCGCACCGGGCTGAACCTCCGCACCGTGCCGATCGCCCCGATGTTCGACGCCTACATGGAGTCGCTCGGGCTGACCGGCCTGGCCGAGGAGAACCTGCAGTCGCGGCTCCGCGGCACCCTGCTGATGGCCGTCTCCAACCAGGAGGGGCACATCGTGCTCGCGCCCGGCAACAAGAGCGAGCTGGCGGTCGGCTACTCGACCCTGTACGGCGACTCGGTGGGCGCCTACGGGCCGATCAAGGACGTCTACAAGTCGCTGATCTTCCGGCTGGCGAGGTGGCGCAACGAGGTCGCCGAGCAGCGCGGCGAGACGCCGCCGATCCCGGAGAACACCATCGTCAAGCCGCCGTCCGCCGAGCTGCGGCCGGACCAGGTTGACTCCGACTCGCTGCCCGACTACGACCTGCTGGACACCGTGCTCGACCTGTACGTCGAGGGCGACCAGGGACGGGACGCGATCGTGGCGGCCGGGTTCGCGCCGGAGGTGGTGGACCGGATCGTCCGCCTGGTCGACACCGCCGAGTACAAGCGGCGGCAGTACCCGCCGGGCCCGAAGATCTCCGCCAAGGGCTTCGGCCGGGACCGCCGCCTCCCGATCACCAACCGCTGGCGCCGCGGCTGACCGTCGCGCTGACCGGCGCCGTACCGAGCAGGGCGCTCACTTCACGGCCGCCCGCCAGGACCAGGAGGTCCGGCGCGGGCGGCCGTCGAGTTCGCCGCGGCCGGTGCACCAGAGCAGCACCTCGGCCGGCTCGCCCGGGGGCGCGTCCGGGAACAGCCGGGCCAGCACCCCGGCGGACGGCTCCGCGTCCGGGCGCCAGGGCAGGCCGAGGCCGGTGGTGATGTCGTGGGTGTGCAGCAGCGTCTCGGCCACGCCCATCGCGGCGAACCCGGCGGGGTCACAGGGACCCCAGTGCCACGCCCGCACCCCCGGGTCGGCGGCGGCCAGCGCGCAGGCCAGCAGCCCGCCGCAGGCGGTCACCACCCGCAGCACCTCGCCCGGCGCGGCCTGCTCGGAGACCCGCAGGTCGAAGGGCAGGTAGCCGTCCTGCGGCAGGCCGGTCAGCTGGCCGGCGTACCCGAGCAGGTCGTGGGCGACGTGCGCGGCCGTGGTCCGGCAGCTCCACTCCAGCGGGCCGGCGGGCACGCTCCAGTCCGCGCCGGCCGCCGGCTCCAGCACCTCCACCATGGCGGCCACCGCCCGCCGTACGTCCGTCGCGTCCATGCCGCCCAGTCTGCCGTGGCCCGCGGACCGTGGGGGCGGATACGGCGATACGGCGGCTTCGGCCCGGGCTCAGTACCGGTACTCGGCCGTGACGGCCCGGTGGTCGCTGCCGTCGGCCGGAAGCACCCGGGAGTCGGTGGGCCTGAGCCCGCCCTTGCTCATGATGTGGTCGATCCGGGCCATCGGGAACCCGGCCGGCCAGGAGTAGCCGAAGCCGTGGCCGGCGGCCCCCTGGGCGGACCGCATCTGGGCCGTGATCGGGCTGAGGCTGCGGTCGTTCATGGTGCCGTTGAGGTCGCCCAGCAGCACCACCTTCTTCAGCCGCTCGTGGGCGATGGCCTCGCCGAGCAGCCGGGCGCTGCGGTCGCGCTGCCCGGCGGTGAAGCCGCTGTCGAACTTCACCCGGACCGAGGGCAGGTGGGCGACGTACACGGCGAGCGGGCCCTGGGGCGTGTCCACCCGGGCGCGGAAGGCCCGGGTCCAGCCCATCTGCAGGTCCACCACACCGACCTCGCTGATCGGGTACGTGGACCAGAGGCCGACCGTGCCCTCGACGGCGTGGTACGGGTAGGCGGCGGCCAGGCCCTCGCGGTAGACCGGGACGTCGGTGCCGGCCACCTCCTCCAGGGCGACGATCTGCGCGCCGGAGCCGTTGAGCAGCTTGAGGGTGGCGGTCCGGTCCTGGTTCTGGGCGGCGACGTTGTGGCTGAGGACGGTGAAGTCGCCCTTGCCGGAGCTCTTGTCGGTGAGCTGGCCGCCGAACAGGTGCAGCCAGACCGCGACGGGCAGCAGGACGGCGACCAGGGCACTGGCGGACCGCCGCCACAGGGCGAGGGCGAGCAGTACCGGGACCGCCAGGCCCAGCCAGGGCAGGAAGGTCTCCAGCAGGCTGCCGAGGTTGCCGACGGTGTTGGGCACCGAGGCGTGGAAGGCGAACAGCAGGGCGACCAGGACCGCGAGCGCCGCGAGGACGAGGCCGCGCCGCCAGCTGAGACCGCGGAACCACCGGGTGACCGCGGACCACCCGGCGGACCACCGGTTGGCGTCGGGCCCTCCCCCGTCCGCCGGCTCCGGCCGCTCCCCCTCGGTCGCCGCCGTCGGACTGTCCGCCCGCACCATGCCTCGCTCCTCCGTGCCGTTCCGTCCCCGTGGACCGGCCGCGCCCGCCCGAATTGTTCGGATTCTCGGCTCAGCCTATGACGGGACAGACGCAAACGAAGCAACGCCGGGTTGCGGCGCGCCCGGCTGCTGGGACGCGGCTCACGCCCCGACGGATCACACGGCTCAGCGGATTCCGGACGGCTCAGCAAGTGCCGGACGGCTCAGCGCGTGCCGGACGGCGGATCAGCGGATCAGGTGCCGGCCGGCGGGGCGGGCACGGCGCGGACGCCGTTGAGCACCGCGTCGATCATGCGCTCGGGCAGGTCCGGGTCGTCCAGCGGGGCGTCGTCCCACAGGACGGTGCGCAGCAGGATCGGGCCGATCAGCACCTCGCAGACCAGTTCGAGGTCGAGGTCGCTGCGGAGCACGCCCTCGTCCATGCCGCGCCGGACGATGGTGCGCACCAGTTCGCGGCGGGGCTTGACCACCCGTTCCTGGTAGGTGGCGCGCAGCTCGGGCCAGGAGTCCATCTGGCCGAGGGCGGACTTGAGCACCCAGCGGGAGCGCTTCACCAGGCCGCGGCGGCGCATGTAGTCGATCATGCCGACCAGTTCGTCGCGGACGGTGCCGCCGGTGGGCTCGGGCGGCGGCGCCTCCAGCCGGGCGACCACGTCGACCAGTAGGGCCTCCTTGTTGGGCCAGCGACGGTAGATGGTGGCCTTGCCGACGCCGGCGGCCACCGCGATCCGCTCGATGGAGAGGTCGGCGAGGGTGTTGCCCTCCTCCATCAGGCCTTCCACCGCCGTGTAGATGGCCTGCTCGGCCGCCTCGCTGCGCGGACGGCCCCGCCGTGGAGCGCAGTGCTCCGCAGCGGGGCCGTCCGGGATCGCGTCGCAGGTCGGAGCCGGGATGTCGGTCTGCATGGCCCCATTGTCCACGCCGCGCTCGAACCCTGGCATGGTCCGCCTCTCGGTCAGATCTTGGCGGGTCGCGGCCCGGTCCCCCGGTCGGCGGGGGTCGGGTCGGCCGGGGTCGGGTCGGCGGGTTCGGTCGCAGCGGTGTCGGCCGGGCCCGCGGGGGCTCCGGGGGCGGCCGGCGCGGCCGGGGTGCGGCCCGGCAGCAGGAACACCGCGACCAGGGCACCGACGGCGGTGAGTCCGGCGGACAGGCCCGAGACCACGTGCATGGCGTGCAGGAAGGAGTCCCGGGCGGGGGCGATGACGCCGGTCAGGTGGGTGCGCTCGGCGATCGCCAGGGTGGCCTCCAGGGACTCGCCGGCCTTGCCGCGGAGGTCCGCCGGAAGCTGGTCGAGCGGCCCGGAGACGCCGTCGCGGTACACCGCGGAGAGCACCGCGCCGAGGACGGCGACGCCCAGCGACCCGCCGACCTGGCGGAAGGTGTTGTTGAGCGCCGAGCCGGCGCCGGCCTTCTCGCGGGGCAGCGAGCTCATGACGGCGACGGTGACCGGCGGCATCACGTGGGCCATGCCGGCGCCCATCAGGAAGCCGAGCACGATCAGCACCCAGATCGGGGTGGTCGCGCCGAGCACGGTGTAGCCGAGGAAGCCGACCGTGATCAGCGCCATGCCGCCGGCGCAGGTGGCGCGGATGCCGAACCGGTCGACCACCAGCCGGGCCCGGGGGGCGAAGATCAGCTGGGCGACGGCGAGCGGCAGCATCAGCAGACCGGCCTGGAGGGCGCTGTAGCCGCGGATGCTCTGGGTGTAGAAGACGCCGAAGAAGGAGACGCCCATCAGCGCGAAGAAGACCACGCCGATGACCACGATCGAGGTGGAGAAGATCTTGTTGCGGAACCAGGTGACGTCCAGCGCGGGGTGCGCGGTGCGCTTCTCGAACAGGACGAAGCCGACCAGGACCAGCAGGCCGACCAGGGTCGGGACGAGCGACTCGGCCGCGGTGAAGTCGGCCAGCTCGCCGCCCTTGATGATGCCGTAGATCAGCGCGACCAGGCCCACGACGGACAGCAGCACGCCGACCGGGTCGAGCCGGCCCGGGTTGGGGTCCTTGGACTCGGGGACCAGCACGACCATGGCGACCATGGCGACCAGCACGATCGGGACGTTGATCAGGAAGACCGAGCCCCACCAGAAGTGCTCGATGAGCACGCCGCCGGTGATCGGGCCGATGGCGATGGCCAGGCCCACGGCGCCGGTCCAGATGCCGATCGCCTTGGGCTGCTCGTGGCGCTCGAAGACGTTCATGATGATCGCCAGCGTGGCGGGCATCGCGAAGGCGGCGCCGAGGCCCATCACGGCGCGGTAGCCGATCAGCTCGCCGGGGGTCTGGGCCAGCGCGGAGAACAGCGAGGCGAGGCCGAAGACGGTCATGCCGGCCAGCAGGGCGCGCTTGCGGCCGAAGCGGTCGCCGAGCAGGCCCGCGGTGAACAGCAGGCCGGCGAAGACCAGCGTGTACGAGTTGATCGACCACTCCAGGTCGCTCTGGCTGGCGCCGAGGCCGACCGGGGCGGGGGTGGCGATGGTCTTCATCGCGACGTTGAGGATGGAGTTGTCGAGGACGACGACGAGCAGCGCCAGCACCAGCGTGCCCAGGATCGCCCATCGGCGGCGGTGGATGGCTTCGGGCACGCGTGGTGGCGGCGGCGCGGTGGGCGCGGTGGTCATGGTCGGTCTCCCCGTCCGGATAGGCCTGCATCGGACTTACGAGACGGACCTGTCTCGTAACCCGCCCTCAGCGTAGCGGGTCATTTCAATACGAGACGGGGCCGTATCGTAAACTCTTGGCAAAGGCGGGCCGGAAGGTCCGGGGTGTGAGGTGCGTACCGCGGTCTTTGCGGCGCGGGCCCGGCGTGCAAGCATGGGAGCAGATCCGGGGACGCCGCACGGCGCCACGAGACGACAACCCTTCAGGAGTCTGTTCGATGAACGCTTCTCCGCTTCAGCCTGCCCAGGCGCCGGACGGCGTCTCCACCACCCTGTATGGCGGGGTGGCCAACCGCCGGGTGACCGTCCGCGACATCGCGAAGGCCAAGCAGCAGGGCGAACGCTGGTCCATGCTCACCGCCTACGACGCCCTCACCGCCGGCGTGTTCGACGAGGCCGGCATCCCCGTGCTGCTGGTCGGCGACTCGGCGGGCAACTGCCACCTCGGGTACGAGACCACCGTCCCGGTGACCATGGATCAGATGGTGATGCTCTCCGCCGCCGTCGTCCGCGGCACCAAGCGCGCCCTGGTGGTCGGCGACATGCCCTTCGGCTCGTACCAGGAGTCGCCGGCGCAGGCCATGCACAACGCCGCCCGGCTGATGAAGGAGGCCGGGGTCGGCGCGGTCAAGCTGGAGGGCGGCGAGCGCAGCGCCCGCTCCATCGAGCTGCTGGTCGAGGCCGGCATCCCGGTGATGGCGCACATCGGCCTCACCCCGCAGTCGGTGCACGCCCTCGGCGGGTACCCGGTGCAGGGGCGCGGCGACGAGGCCGCGCACCAGTTGCTGCGGGACGCCAAGGCGGTGCAGCAGGCGGGGGCGTTCGCGGTGGTGCTGGAGGCCGTGCCGGCCGAGCTGGCCGTCCAGGTCACCGAGCAGCTCGCGATCGCGACCGTCGGGATCGGCGCGGGCGCCGGGACGGACGCCCAGGTGCTGGTCTGGACGGACATGGCGGGGATGACCGCCGGGCGGGTGCCCAAGTTCGTCAAGCAGTACGCCGACCTGCGGTCCGTGCTGGGCGACGCCGCCCGCGAGTTCGCCGCCGAGGTCCACGCGGGGACCTTCCCGGCGCCGGAGCACACCTTCAAGTAGGGAAGCGCACGCAGGGAAGCGTCACCGGGGCGCGGGGGTACCTCCCGCGCCCCTGGCGGTTTCCGCGGACACGGCGCCGACAGCAGGGTGACAGCGGCGACGGTGGGGTGACAGCGGGCTGACAGGCGGGCCGGACAGCCTGGGGGCATGACACGGATCGACAACGCCCCGAAGAGCACGGGGAGCACCGGCACCGCCGTCGAGGTGCGCGGCATCGTCAAGACGTACGGCGAGACCAGGGCCCTGGACGGGGTGGACCTGACCGTACGGGAGGGCACCGTCCTCGGCCTGCTCGGCCCGAACGGGGCCGGCAAGACCACCCTGGTCCGCATCCTCTCCACACTGATCAAGCCGGACGCCGGCACCGCCGTGGTCGGCGGCTACGACGTGCTGCGCCAGCCGAAGCAGCTGCGCCGCACCATCGGCCTCACCGGCCAGTACGCCTCGGTGGACGAGTTCCTCTCCGGCTACGAGAACCTCTACCTGATCGGCCGGCTGCTGGACCTCTCCCGCCGGGAGGCCAGGTCCCGGGCGGCCGAGCTGCTGGAGCGGTTCTCGCTCACCGAGGCGGCCAGGCGCCCGGCGAAGACGTACTCCGGCGGTATGCGCCGCCGGCTCGACCTGGCGGCCAGCATGATCGGCCGGCCCCGGGTGCTCTACCTGGACGAGCCGACCACCGGCCTGGACCCGCGCACCCGCAACGAGGTGTGGGACGAGGTGCAGCGGATGGTCGGCGAGGGCTCGACCGTCCTGCTCACCACCCAGTACATGGAGGAGGCGGAGCAGCTCGCCCACGAGCTGACCGTCATCGACCGCGGCCGGGTGATCGCGGGCGGCGGGATCGAGGAGCTCAAGACCCAGGTCGGCGGGCAGACCCTGCAGGTGCGTCCGGCCGACCCGGCCGACCTCCCCGAGATGGCCCTCTGCCTGGACCGGACCGGCATCCCGGCGACGTACTCCGCCGACACCGGGCTGCTCACGGTGCAGCTCACCGACCCCGCCCGGCTGACCACGGTGGTCGGCGTGCTGGGCACCCGGGGCTTCGGCATCGCCGGCATCGACACCCAACTCCCCAGCCTGGACGAGGTCTTCCTCGCCATCACCGGCAAGCCGTCGGCCCAGGCCGCCGCCGCCCCGACCCTCGACAAGGAGCCCGTCGCATGAGCACCGCGACCCTCAGCCCCGGCCGGGCGGACGACACCCGGATCGGCCCGCGGGCCCAGCTGCGCCATGTGGGCGCGCTGACCCGGCGCAACCTGATGCGGATCAAGGCGGACCCGGAGTCGATGCTCGACGCCCTGCTGATCCCCATCATCTTCACCGTGCTGTTCGTCTACGTGTTCGGCGGCGCGGTCTCCGGCAGCCAGCAGGACTACATCCAGTACATGGTCCCGGGCCTGCTGGGCACCACCGGCCTCAACCTGGCGATGGCCGTGGGCAGCGGCCTCAACAGCGACTTCCAGACCGGTGTGATGGACCGGTTCCGCACCCTGCCGATCGGCCGGGCGTCGGTGCTGCTGTCCAAGATCGCCGCGGAGACCTGCCGCTGCCTGGTCTCCTTCACCATCCTGATCGCCTTCTCGGTGCTGCTCGGCCTGGAGATCAAGACCAGTGCCCTGGAGCTGCTGGCGGCGATCGGCCTGTCGCTGGTGTTCGGCATGTCGGTGGTGTGGGTCTCGATGCTGCTGGGCATGGCGCTGCGCAGCGCGCAGGCCGTGCAGGGCGTGTCGATGCTGGTGATGATGCCGCTGCAGTTCGGCAGCTCGATCT
The DNA here is from genome assembly GCF_040571325.1 of Kitasatospora sp. HUAS MG31. GTDB lineage: Bacteria > Actinomycetota > Actinomycetes > Streptomycetales > Streptomycetaceae > Kitasatospora > Kitasatospora camelliae. Next base: position 2,361,499 of record NZ_CP159872.1, read on the forward strand.
TCGCGCCGACCACCACCATGCCGGGCTGGCTGCAGACGTTCACCGAGTACAACCCGCTCTCCGCCCTGGCGGACGCCTGCCGCAGCCTGATCAACGGCGGTGCGCTGACCCACTCGGTGACCATCGTGCTGGTGTGGTCGGTGGCGATCACCGCGCTCACCGCGCCGCTCGCGGTGGCCCGCTTCCGCAAGCGGACCTGACCGGCGGAGCGGTGCGGGTGGTGGTGCCGCGCCCGCGGGCGCGGCACCACCGACGCGTCGCGTCCACGACGACGCGTCACCCCGGACGGGTCACCACTGCTCGCCGACCCTCCGGGGCACGTGCGGGTTCCGACGCCGGACGCGGCCCGGTCCGGCCGGCGGCGCGAGAGGGGACCCGGGCCTCGTCGGCCCCGGTCCGCCGGTCCTGCGCGCCGGCCCCGGCCCGGGCCGCCTCCCTCACGTCCCGCGGCAGGTCGGGGCCCAGGGCGCCGGTCGAGCCCGCCCTCCCCAGGTCCGTGTCCCGATCCGTCACCCTCCCCCACCCCTTCCCCGGCCCCCGGGACGTCGCATCCCCCAGCAGACGGACCCGCCGCTCGGGCCCGCCGCAGGACAGCCTGACCCCCGCGGGTTCCCGATCGGTCAACCGCCGGTATGGAACCGGTATACGACCCCCCAGGACGCCGGACCGCGCGACCCGGGGAGGTCCTGCCGCCCGAGCCGCGCCGGCCGAGAAGCCGTCCTGATTCGGGCTTCCCCTAAGAAGCCTTAAGGTCTAGACCGGTTGACACTTAATCATCAAACTCGCTTGAGTGCTGGGCAGCCCCTCGTACCTCCCCGAAGGAGTGGCCCGTGTCCCCTCGACGCAGCACCAAGCACCGTTCCACCGGCGCCCGTTACTCGAAGCGCCGGCTCGTCAGCATGGTGGCAGGCCTGGCGACCGCCGCCGGGTTCGCCGTCCTGCTGCCGATGTCCTCCGACGCCGCCGCGGCCTGTGCGGCGCCCTACGCCGCCTCGCAGGTGTACACCGGCGGGATGTCCGCCTCGTACAACGGGCACAACTGGTCGGCCAAGTGGTGGACCCAGGGCGAGACCCCGTCCACCGGCGGCACCGGCGTCTGGGCCGACCAGGGCGCCTGCGGCGGTGGCGGCGGGACGACCACGCCCCCGGGCGGCGGCGGCAGCTGTGACCACCCGGCCTGGGTGCAGGGCCGGCAGTACACCACCGGCGACATCGTCAAGTACACCAACGGCAACTACTACGTCGCCACCCACGACAACCCGGGCTACGACCCGACCATCTCCACCTGGTTCTGGAGCCCGTACACCTGCACCGGCGGCGGTTCCACCAGCACGCCCAAGCCGGGCGGGTTCGTGGTCTCCGAGGCCCAGTTCAACCAGATGTTCCCGAGCCGGAACCCGTTCTACACCTACGCCGGTCTGACGGCCGCGCTGAGCGCCTACCCCGGCTTCGCCACCACCGGCTCCGACACGGTGAAGAAGCAGGAGGCCGCGGCCTTCCTCGCCAACGTCAGCCACGAGACCGGCGGCCTGGTCCACATCGTGGAGCAGAACACCGCCAACTACCCGCACTACTGCGACTCCTCGCAGCCGTACGGGTGCCCGGCCGGCCAGGCCGCGTACTACGGCCGCGGGCCGATCCAGCTGAGCTGGAACTTCAACTACAAGGCCGCGGGCGACGCGCTCGGCATCGACCTGCTGCACAACCCCAACCTGGTGCAGAACGACCCGGCCGTCGCCTGGAAGACCGGCCTCTGGTACTGGAACACCCAGAACGGGCCGGGCACCATGACCCCCCACAACGCGATGGTCAACGGCCGGGGCTTCGGCGAGACCATCCGCAGCATCAACGGCTCCCTGGAGTGCAACGGCGGCAACCCCGCCCAGGTCCAGAGCCGGGTGAACTCGTACCAGAGCTTCACCTCCATCCTGGGCGTCCCGGCCGGCTCCAACCTCACCTGCTGAGACCCGCCCTACGGCGCGTCCAGCAGGGCGGCCGCCTCCCGGACGGTGAGGCGGCCGCCCTCCTCGGCGGCCGCCTCGAAGGCCGGTGCGCCGAGCAGGTCGAGCAACCGCTCGCGGGCGTAGTCGCGTTCACGCCGTTCCATCCGGGTGCCGGTGGTGCCGTGCAGCACGTCGTGGGCGCCGAGCAGCACCGCGGCCCGGTGGGCGGCCTCCCGGTCGCCGCCCTGCCGGGCGGCCTCCACCAGCACGCCCACCGCGGGCATCAGCAGCATCACCGACATGTGGTCGGCGAAGACGGTGGCCCCGGTCTCCACCGAGCCGATCTCCCGGCGGGCCTCGGCCAGCAGTTCCATTCCCCGCTCCGGATCGCCCGAGCGGGCCGTGGTCCAGGCGCGGATGCACTGCACGATGCCGAGGAAGATCCCGGGGACCATCGGCGCGAAGAGCTCCTGGTTCTCCATCAGCCGGTCCAGCTCGGCGAAGGCCGACCGGTACTCGCCGCGCTGCACGTGCAGGTTGCACAGCACCAGGCGGCCGTAGAGCAGCGCGCCGTCGGTGGCGTGGTTGATCTCCCCGATGGACGCCAGCGCCTCCCGGATCATCCGCTCGCCGGCGCCGGGTTCGAGGTCCTCGACCACCTCGCCGAGCCGGACCTTGAGCATCGGCACCTCCTGGGTGGCCCCGAACTCCTCGGCGATCGCGATGGCCTCCCGGTAGGCGCTCACCGCGAGGTCCACCTCGCCCTGCTTGGTGGCGTTCTCGCCCTGCGCGGCGAGGGCCTCGGACATCCCCCAGCGGTCGCCGAGCCCGGCGAACAGCGCCCGCGCCTCCGCGCTGTCGCGCACCGCCTGTTCCAGGCCGCCCACCCAGTCGTTGAGCAGCCGCGCCCGCAGCTGCAGGACGAAGGCCAGGTCTCCGGGACGGCCGTGCCGGCGGGCGCCCGTCACCGCGTCGTCGATCACCTCCCGCACCTGGTCCAGCTCGCCGGACAGGAAGGTGGAGAACACCCGGAGCAGCCCGGGCAGCCGGTACGCCTGCGGCAGGTCGGGGGTGTAGGCGGCCGTCACCCGCCGGGCCAGGCCCACCGCCTCCCGGTCGCCGAACATGGCCATGTTGCCGCTGAACAGCCCGACCAGGCGGTGCAGGTGGAGCTGGCGGCGGGCGTCCGCGAGCAGCTCCGGGCGCATCGGCGGGGGCGCGTCCAGCGGGTTGTCCTCCAGCGGGACGGCCGGCTCGGTGCCCTCCGCGAACGGGTCGGGCCCGAGCGCGATCACCGCCTCGTACCAGCCGCGGGACTCGGCGCGGTGGTCGCGCAGCGCCCAGTAGCCGCTCAGGCCGAGCACCAGGACCAGCGCCTCCTGCTCGTCGCCGGTGTCCACCGCCCGTCGCAGCGCGGCCCGGACGTTCTCCTGCTCGCGGTCGAGCACGGCGAGCGCGTTCAGCTGCCGGGGGCCGTGCAGGTCGAGTTCGGCGCGGCGGACGGTTTCCCGGAAGCGGATCAGGTGGCGCCGGCCGACCTGCTCCTCCTCGCCGGCCCGGGCCAGCTGCTCGGCGGCGTACTCGTGGATGGTCTCCAGCATCCCGTACCGCGGCCCGGCGAGGTCGGCGACCACCAGGGACTTGTCGACCAGGGAGAGCAACAGGTCGGCGACCTCCTCGCGGGGGACCTCGACGCCGTCGGCGAGCACCTCCTCGGCGTCCTCCAGGGTGCAGCCGCCGGCGAACACGGCCAGCCGGCGCAGCACGGCGCGCTCCCGCTTGCCGAGCAGGTCCCAGCTCCAGTCGACCACGGCGCGCAGGGTCTGCTGGCGGGGCAGGAGGGTCCGGGAGCCGGCGGTGAGCAGGGCGAAGCGGCTGTCGAGCCGGTCGGCGAGCTGGCGGGGCGTCAGGCCGCGGAGGCGGGCGGCGGCGAGTTCGATGGCGAGCGGGAGGCCGTCCAGGCGGCGGCAGATCTCGGCGCAGGCCCGCGGGTCCTCGGCGGGGTCGAAGCCGGGGCGGGCGGCGGCGCCGCGTTCGGCGAGCAGCCGGAGGGCGACGGCCTCGGGCAGCGGTTCCACCGGCAGCACCGCCTCACCGGGGACGCCGAGCGGCTCGCGGCTGGTGGCGAGGACGGTCAGCTGCGGGCACTCGACCAGGAGCTGGTCGGCCAGTTCGGCGGCGGCGGCTATCAGGTGCTCGCAGTTGTCGAGGACCAGCAGCATCCGCCGGCGGGCGCAGTGCTCGACGATCCGGCGGACCGGGTCGGTCTCCCGGTTCTCCAGGGCCTCGGCCACCGTGCTGCCGGTGTGCAGCACGGTCTCGCGCAGGCCGAGGGCGGTGACCACGGCGCCGGGGACGGCCTCCGGGGCGTCCAGCGGGGCGAGCTCGACCAGCCAGACCCCGTCCGGCCAGGAGCCGGCGGCCTGCTCCCGGCGGCCGGCCTCGACCGAGAGCCGGGTCTTGCCGGAGCCGCCGGGGCCGGTGAGGGTGGTCAGCCGGCCGGCCTTCAGCGCCTGGCGGACGGCCGCCAGGTCGCTGTCCCGGCCGACGAAACTGGTCAGCCGGGGCCGCAGGTTGCCGGCCGCCCGCGGCCGGGGGGCCTCGGCCGGACGGGGCGGGGCCGCGGCGGCGGGCGCCTGCCCGCCCCCGGCCGGCTCCTGCGGGCCGAGCAGCCCCCGGTGCAGCGCCCGCAGCTCGGGGCCCGGGTCGGTGCCGAGCTGCTCGGCCAGCGCCCTTCGGACCCGCTCGTAGCTCTGCAGGGCCTCGGCGGTGCGGCCGGTGTCGGCGAGCGCGCGGATCAGCAGGGCCTGGACGGGCTCGTCCAGGGGCCGGCTCCCGGCGGCCTCGATCAGCTCGGCGAGCAGTTCGGCGGCCCGGCCGAGCCGCAGCCCGGCCTCCAGCCGCTGCCGGCGGGCCTCGTCCCGCTGGGCCTCCAGCCGGGTGGCCGGGCCGCCGCGGTCGGGCAGGTCGGCGAGGGCGGGCCCGCGCCAGAGGGCGAGGGCGGCGTCCAGCCGCTCGGCGGCCTCGGCGTACCGCTCCCCCTCCAGGGCGCGGCGGCCCTCGGCGGTGAGCCGCTGGAAGTCGCCGAGGTCGCTGGCGGCGGCGCTCAGCCAGTAGCCGGCCGGTCCCGAGCCGATCTCGGCGCGGCCGACGGTGCGGCGCAGCCGGCCGACCAGGGTCTGCAGCGCGGCGGCGGCGTCCTGCGGCGGGTCGGCGTCCCAGACCTCGTCCACCAGCAGGTCGGCCGGCACCGGCCGGCCCTGCCGCAGGACCAGGGCGGCGAGCAGCGCGCGCAGCCGGGCTCCGCCGAGCGGCACCGGGGTGCCGTCGTCCTGCTGGGCCGTGGTGGTGCCGAGGATGCCGTAGTACACGGGCCCATTCTGGTGGACGGGCCGGGCCGGGCACACGCCGTTATGGCCGGGCCCGGGTGCGCCGGAACACGGCCGCGGTGCCGTACGTTCTCCGGGGACCTGTTGTCCGTGCCGCTCCCGGCCGGGCATGATCGACGCCCTGCCCCTGCCCGCCAGCCCCGGAGCCGTACCGCCATGACCTTCGCCACCGCCCAGCGCCGCAGCCGGGAGAACCGGATCAGCCCGGTGTTCTGGGTGCTGCTCGCCACCCTCGTCACCTCGGGCTGGGCGGTGGCCACCGGCTTCGGCAGCGCCCGTTTCGGGGTGTTCCTGTTCGTGGTGGCGGGCTGGATGGTCTCGCTCTGCCTGCACGAGTACGCGCACGCCCGGACGGCGCTGCACGGCGGCGACATCACGGTGGGCGCCAAGGGGTACCTGACGCTGAACCCGTTCGCGTACGCGCACGCCGTGCTGAGCTTCGTGCTGCCGGTGGTGTTCGTGATCCTGGGCGGCATCGGCCTGCCGGGCGGCGCGGTGTTCATCGAGCGGCACCGGATCCAGGGCCGGCTGAAGCACAGTCTGATCTCGGCCGCCGGCCCGCTGGTGAACGTGGCGCTGGCCGCGGTGTGCCTGGTCCCGATCGGCGCGGGCTGGCTGGACGACCCGTCGCTGCACGTCAGCTGGAACGGGTACGAGTGGCCGATCTCGCCGCTGTCGGCGGCGCTGGGCTTCCTCGGCATGCTGCAGCTGAGCGCGGCCGTGCTGAACCTGCTGCCGGTGCCCGGCCTGGACGGCTACGGGGTGGTCGAGCCCTGGCTGTCGCCGAAGGCCCGGCGCTCGGTGGAGCCGTTCGCGCCGTACGGCATGCTGGCGGTCTTCGCGCTGCTGTGGCAGCCGCAGGTGAACGCCTGGTTCTTCGACGTGGTGGACGCGCTGATGGGCGTGTTCGGGGTGGACCCGGGCTACGCCGCGATCGGGCACGAGCTGTTCCGGTTCTGGCAGGGCTGACCGGCTGTTCCGGTTCCGGCAGGGCTGACCGGGCAGGGCCGCTGCTCCCCCGGGCTACTCCCCGGCGCCGCGGGCGGCCCGCTCGATCCGGTCCTTGCGGATGTGGAACCAGGCGATGTTGCTGGAGACGCCGGCCATCAGCACCCAGACCACGCCGAGCCAGTTGCCCTCGACGAAGGAGACCACGGCGGCGGTCACGGCCAGCACGAGGACGATCGAGGCGTACAGGGCGGTGCGGGGCATGCGGGGGCTCCTAGCTGCGGGTGCGTGCACGGTCCATTGTGGCCGACCGGACCCGGCGCCCCCGTCCGCGGGGCCCGGTCGGCGGGGTACGGCGGTCAGACGTCGGTGATCCGCAGGCCCGCGTGGGCCTTGTAGCGGCGGTTCACCGAGATCAGGTTGGCGACCAGGGCCTCCACTTGGTGGGCGTTGCGCAGCCGGCCGGCGAAGATCCCGCGCATGCCGGGGATGCGGTCGGCCAGCGCCTGGACGATGCCGGTGGCCTCGCGGTCCTCGCCGAGCACCAGCACGTCGATGTCGATCCGGTCGACGGAGGCGTCCTGCAGCAGCACCGCGGACAGGTGGTGGAAGGCGGCGGTGACCCGGGAGTCCGGCAGCAGGGCGGCGGCCTGCTGGGCGGCGCTGCCCTCCTCGACCCGCAGCGCGTACGCGCCCTGCTTGTCGAAGCCCAGCGGGTTGACGCAGTCCACCACGATCTTGCCGGCCAGTTCGGTGCGCAGCTCGGCCAGGGTGGCGGCGTGGCCCTCCCAGGGCACCGCGACGATCACGATGTCGCTCTCCCGCGCGGCGGTGGCGTTGTCGGCGCCGCGCACCCCGAGGCCGAGTTCGTCGGCGGCCGCCTGGGCGCGTTCCGCCGTCCGGGAGCCGATGATCACCTGCTGGCCCGCCTTGGCCAGCCGGAACGCCAGGCCGCGGCCCTGGTCGCCGGTGCCGCCGAGGACGCCGACCACGAGGTGCGACACGTCGGGCAGCGCGGCGGCGTCGCGGGCGGGGGCGGCATTCACTGATTCGGGTTGCGTCATGCGGAAGATCCTGCCAAAGCCCCGGCGCCCGCTCCATTCTGTCGGCCATGGACGCGGTGAGAGTTTCGGCACTTCGGGAGTCCCTGGCGGGCACCGGCTGGCTGGAGTCGACCCGGGCCTTCGCCGGTACGCTGCGGCACGCGGTCACCCGGCGCACGGCCTCCGACCTGCTGCTGGTCGGCACCCGGAGCTACGAGCCCTGGCACCTGGCCGCCCACCTGGACGACGAGGCCGCCTGGGCCGGCCTGCCGGCGCTCGCGCCGGTCCTGGTCCGGCACGACGTCCGGCCCGACTCCCCCGCCCACCTCTCGCACGGCCTGCCGCGGCTGGCCGGGGCCCGGCGCGGCGCCACCGTCCTGGTGGTGGCCCGACAGGAGGCGGACGAGCCGCTGCTGGACGGGGTGCAGGACGCCCGCCGGCGGGGGGCCACCGTGCTCGCCCTGGACACCGGGGAGCGGGAGCTGGCCGCGCTGGCGCACGAGCGGCTCAGCGTGCCCGAGGCCGGGGAGGAGCCCTTCGACCTGGTCCAGCACCTGGTCAGCGCGGCGGCCGGGGAGACGCCGGGCGGCCGTTCCCGGCTCGGCCGCCTCCTGCACCGGCTGGCCGGCGCCCCGGTCCAGCGCTGGTAATTCGGTTGCCCCCGGCCGTCCGGCGGGCGGAGCATGGCCGTTCGTGACCGAACCTGAACAATCCGGGCGGCTGCGCGCGCTGCTGCGCGGGCTCCGACCCGACCTCACCCCCTGGCGTGCCTCCCGTGACTTCCGGTTGCTCTGGAGCTCCGGCTGCGTCACCTCCTTCGGCTCCTTCCTGACCTACGTCGCGGTGCCGCTGCAGATCAAGGAGCTCACCGGCTCCTCGGTCGCGGTGGGCCTGGTCGGCGCGTTCGAGCTGGTGCCGCTGGTGCTGTTCGGGCTGTGGGGCGGCGCCCTGGCCGACGCCCTGGACCGCCGGAAGGTGGTGCTCTGCTCCGAGGCCGCGCTCGGGGTGCTGAGCGCGCTGCTGCTGCTGAACGCGCTGCTGCCGCACCCGATGCTGTGGCCGATCTACCTGGTCGGCGCCCTGGTCGCCGCGGTGGACGGGCTGCAGCGCCCGGCGCTGGACTCGCTCACTCCGCGGATCGTCGCGCACGACCAGCTCGCCTCCGCCTTTGCGCTCAACTCGCTGTACCGCAACGTGGGTTCGGTGGCCGGCCCGGCCCTCGCCGGTGTCATCGCGGCGTACGCGGGGGTTCGGACCGCGTACCTGCTGGACGTCGCCACCTTCGCCCTGTCGCTGCTGCTGCTCGCCCGGATGCGGGCCGTCCCGCCGTCCACCGGGGCCGAGCGGCCCTCGCTGCGGGCGATCGGCACCGGCATCCGGTACGCCTGGAGCCGCAAGGACCTGCTGGGCACCTACGCGGTGGACACCGTGGCCATGCTGTTCGCCTTCCCGGTCGCCGTCTTCCCGTTCCTGGCCGCCGAGTTGGACGCCGGCTGGGCGCTCGGCCTGCTGTACGCCGCCTCGGCGGTCGGCGCGCTGGCGGTCTCCGCCACCAGCGGCTGGACCTCCCGGGTGCACCGGCAGGGCCGGATGCTGCTGCTGGCCGCGCTCGGCTGGGGTGCCGCGATGACCCTGGCGGGCCTGACCGCGAACGTCTGGCTGGTGCTGGTCTGCCTGGCCCTGGCCGGTGGCGCGGACCAGATCAGCGGCATCGCCCGCTCCACCCTGTGGAACCAGTCCATTCCGGACGGGGTGCGCGGCCGGATGGCCGGGGTGGAGCTGCTCAGCTACTCGGTCGGGCCGCAGCTCGGCCAGGTGCGGGCGGGCGGCATGGCCGGGCTGGTCGGCGCCCGCGGCTCGGTCTGGATCGGCGGCCTGGCCTGCCTGGCCGGTGTCCTCGCGCTCGCCGCCGCGCTGCCCAGCCTGATCGGCTACGACAGCCGCACCGACCCGCACGCGCGGGCCGTACGGGAGGCCGCCGAGCGGGCCGCGGCCGAACGCGACACCGCCCCGGTCGGCTGACCGGGGCGGGGCGTCCGGCGGCTCAGGGGGCCGGCGGCTCGTCGTCGCGCCAGCGCGGATCCTCCCGCCACTCGCGGTTGCGCTCCTCGGCGAGGGCGAGCGCCTGCGCGGCCTCCTCGCGCGAGGCGTACGGCCCGAGCCGGTCCTTGGCCGGGCACTCGGGCCCCTCCTCGACCTTGTCGTGCTTCAGGCAGTAGAACCACTCCCCCGGCTTCCCGGTGGGCTTGTTGCGGCCGAATCCCAGCGGCATGGTGCCTGCTCCCGTCACTCTCCTGCTTCCGAACGGATCATTCCCGGCGGCCGCCTCGTACACACGGCCGGGGCCGGGTGCCCGGCCGATAGACTCGCGACATGGCTCTGGTACCCGGCATCGTGTCCCCCACCCGCAAGGTCCCCGCGCACATCGCGCGCCCGGAGTACGTCGGCAAGCCCGCGCCGACGCCGTACACCGGCCCGGAGGTGCAGACCGCGGAGACCATCGAGAAGATGCGGATCGCCGGCCGGATCGCCGCCCGCGCCATGGAGGAGGCCGCCAAGCTCATCGAGCCCGGCGTGACCACCGACGAGCTGGACGCCGTCGCCCACGCGTACATGTGCGACCACGGGGCCTACCCCTCGGACCTCGGCTACCGCGGCTTCCCCAAGTCCATCTGCACCTCCGTCAACGAGGTGATCTGCCACGGCATCCCGGACTCGACCGTCCTCCAGGACGGTGACATCGTCAACATCGACGCCACCGCGTACATCCACGGGGTGCACGGCGACCTCAACGCCACCTACCTGTGCGGCAACGTGGACGAGGAGTCCAAGCTGCTGGTCGAGCGGACCCGGGAGGCGCTCAACCGGGCGATCAAGGCGGTCAAGCCCGGCCGCCAGGTCAACATCATCGGCCGGGTGATCGAGTCCTACGCCAAGCGGTTCGGCTACGGCGTCGTCCGGGACTTCACCGGGCACGGGATCAACACCTCGTTCCACTCCGGCCTGATCATCCCGCACTACGACAGCGAGCGGGCCGTCGAGGTGATCAAGCCGGGGATGACCTTCACCATCGAGCCGATGCTCACCCTGGGCACCCACGACTACGACATCTGGCAGGACGGCTGGACGGTGGTCACCAAGGACCGCAAGCGCACCGCCCAGTTCGAGCACACCCTCGCCGTCACCGCCGACGGCGCCGAGATCCTGACGCTCCCTTAGGGCTTAGACCGGCCGGTCTTACCCGAAGGGGCGCGTGGGGTCCTCCCGGCCCCACGCGCCCCTTCCGGTCGCGCTGTTCAGCCGATGAGCCACTGCTCCTCGGCGACCGCCCCCACCTCGGTGCACGCGTCCGTCAGCACGTCCAGCACCCGCAGCGGATCCGGCAGCGGCTGCTCCGGCCCGCGCAGCCACCGCACCTCGGACCCGTCCGCCAGCGCCGCCGGCGGCAGCAGGGTGTACGAGCCGCGGCAGTGCCAGCGCAGCCCGGGGTGCTCGGACATGGTGTCCGGCGTGGAGTCCAGGGCGCTGGTCCACCACTCGTCCTCGTCGGCGGGGGTGCCGCGGGTGGCGGTGAAGAAGAGGTAGCGGTCCTCGCCGACGGCCGCGACCGGGCCGCCGACCCCGCGCTCGTCCAGGCGCTCCAGCGCCAGCCGCCCGGCCTCGGCCGGGACGTCCAGCACGTCGTGGGCGCGCCCGGTGGCGGTGATGAAGTTGGCTCTCGGGTCGCGGGCCAGCCAACGGGCCAGCTGCTCCGGGTCACAGGTCGCCTGGGACTGCCAGGCGAAGGAGAGCGGGTGCTGTGCGGGGGCCGGACAGCCGACGCGGTCGCAGGAACACCGGTACCCCGCCGGGTGCGCCGCCGGCGCCACCGGGAAGCCCGCGCGCACCGCGCCCAGCAGCTGATCCAGCCTGACGGCCGCCTCCCCACCCGTGGCCGGGCGCTCCTGCCGCCGGTCACGCCGCCACCAGTCCGTCCACCTGCCGCTGGCTTCCATCGGGCCCCTTCCGCACCTGCTGTGGACAGCCGTGCCCGGTATGGCACGGCGGCCGGCACAGCGACCGACGCAACAAACCACGCAACACCCGGAAGCCGTCCGTTGTTTCCCGGACGGGGCACCGCGTGACACGTTCCGCCGTGGGCCGGAGCCGGGGTCGCCGGACGGCCAACGCCCGCGGTCACGTGACGGAGTTCGAGAGCTGCGGCTCGGCGGGGCGGACACGCCAGTGCGCGCGCCCGGCCCGGCCCGTACGGGGCCCGCGGACCCGGGCGAAACCCCGGGGGCGTACAGAGCAGGATAAGGGTGCCGGCGGGGTCCGGTGGACCGGGGGCGGAGCGGCGCTGATCACACCGGCTCCACACCGCCCCTCCCGGACCCACACGTGCGCAGGTCACTCCCCGGCCACCCGTAGGCTGGGTGCCGTGAAGAGCACGGACACCGAATTCGTCGGCGGGCCCCTGGACGGCAAGGTGCTGCCCATCCTGCTCAGCCCGTTCCACAACGTGCCGAAGGTGTACCGCGTCCCGGTGCCCGCGCACGGCGGGAACCCGGAGAGCGTGCTGGTCTACCGGCGCGCCAAGGAGTACGGCGCCAAGGGCCGCTGGCGCTGGCGCTACGAGTACGACCCGGAGGGCGACAGCCGCGCCCGCCGCTGGTCGGCCTCCGCCGGGGAGTGAGCCCCGGGGCTCAGCCCTCCTCGGCGAGGATCAGGTAGAGCTTGCGCTTGGCCTCGGAGAGCACCGCGAGGCCCTTGGCCCGCTGCTCCTCGGTGCCGGTCATCATGACCTGGCGGACGGCGTGGTCCACCGCGCCCAGCGCGGCGCCCACCTCCTGGACCGCCCCCCAGTCGACCCCGCGGCCGGCCTCCTCCCAGGGCGACTCCGCCCCGGCCTCGGCCTCGGCGCGCCCGGCGTCGGTCAGCTCGAACAACCGCTTGCCGGACGACTCCTGGGACCGGATCAGGCCCTCCTCCTCCAGCAGCTGGAGGGTCGGGTAGACCGATCCGGGGCTGGGCCGCCAGGCGCCGCCCGTCCGCTCGCCGATCTCGGTGATCATCTCGTAGCCGTGCATCGGGCGCTCCCGCAGCAGCGCCAGCAGCGAGGCGCGGACGTCCCCGCGGCGCGCCCGGCCGCCACGCCGGCCACCGCCGCGACCCCGGCCGCCGTGGCCGCCCCGGCCGTGCGGGTGGCCGCCGAACCCGTGGCCGAAGGGCCCGCCGGCCGGCCGCCCCGGGGCCCCGAACGGCCCGAACGCGAACCGCCCCTCGAACTCCTCGCCGGGCGGGCAACCCGGACCGTCGAACTGCGGCCGGCGCCGCCGGCCCTCGTCTCGGAACATCTTTCCGGTGCGCATCGCGCACCTCCTCCCGTTGTCGTCGATGCTCTATCGGAGAAGCATCTCGATAGCTCGACGATATATCGGTGACTGTCGCTCGTCAACGAAAATCACCTGCGGCCCCACCCGCCCCCGGCTACCGTGGCCGTCATGTCGACCCCCCGGATCTCCTAGCCACGGACACCGCCTCCACGTCACCCGTGTGTCCATCCGCTATTCCGGAGCGTCATCCCGTGATCACCGTCCGCGGTGTCGACCTGCGCGTCGGCGCCCGCCCGCTGCTGTCCGACATCTCCTTCCACGTCTCCCCCGGCGACCGGATCGGACTGGTCGGCCGCAACGGCGCCGGCAAGACCACCCTGCTGCGCGCCCTGGCCGGCGAACTCCCGCCCGCCGCCGGCACCGTCACCGCCACCGGCCCGGTCGGCCACCTCCCGCAGGACTCCCGCGCCGCCGACCCCGCGGTCGGCGTCGCCGAGCGGATCCTGTCCGCCCGCGGCCTGGACCGTGCCCTGGCCGAACTCCGCGCCGCCGAACGGGCCATGGCCACCGCCACCGACGCCCGCGCCGAACGCCGCGCCATGACCCGGTACACCACCGCCGAGGCCGCCTTCACCGCCCGCGGCGGATACCCGGCCGAGGCCGAGGCCGCCCGGGTCGCGGCCGGACTCGGCCTCCCCACCGACACCCTCGACCGGCCGGTCGGCACCCTCTCCGGCGGCCAGAAGCGCCGGGTCGAACTGGCCCGGGTGCTCTTCGCCGACCACGCCACCCTGCTGCTCGACGAGCCCACCAACCACCTGGACGCCGACTCCACGGCCTGGCTGCGCGGCTTCCTCGGCGCGTACCGCGGCGGGCTGGTGCTGATCAGCCACGACCTCGACCTGGTCGCCGACACCGTCAACCGGGTCTTCCACCTCGACCCGCCGCGCGCCGCCCTCGACATCCACAACACCGGCTGGCGCGCCTACCTCGCCCAGCGCGACGCCGACGAGCGCCGGCGCTCCCGGGAGCGCGCCAACGCCGAACGCAAGGCCGCCGCCCTGCGCACCCAGGCCGACCGGATGCGCAGCCACGTGGCCACCGCCACCGCCGCCCGGAACATGGTCCGCCGCGCCGACCGCCTGCTCGCCGACCTGGAACCCGCCCGCCCCACCGAGCGGACCGCCCGGATCCGGCTGCCCGAACCCGCCCCCTGCGGCCGCACCCCGCTCGGCGCGATCAGCCTCGCCAAGGCGTACGGCGGCACCCCGGTGCTGCGCGGCGTGGACCTCGCCGTCGACCGCGGCAGCCGGCTCGTGGTGCTCGGCCCCAACGGCGCCGGCAAGACCACCCTGCTGCGCACCCTGGCCGGCCGCGAACAGCCCGACTCCGGCCGGGTGGTGCACGGCCACGGCCTGCGGCTGGGCTACTTCGCCCAGGAGCACGACACCCTCGACCCGGCCCTCACCGTCCGGCAGAACCTGGCCGCCGCCGCACCCGGACTCACCGACGGCGAGGCCCGCCACGTGCTCGGCGCCTTCCTGTTCGGCGGGGACGACGCCGACAAGCCCGCCGCGGTGCTCTCCGGCGGCGAGCGGACCCGGCTCGCCCTGGCCGGCCTGGTCCACTCCGGCGCCAACGTGCTGCTCCTGGACGAGCCCACCAACAACCTCGACCCCGCCTCCCGCGGCGAGGTCCTGGCGGCGGTCGGCGCGTACCCGGGCGCGATCGTGATGGTCACTCACGACCCCGGCGCCGTCACCGCGTTGCGCCCCGACCGGGTGCTCCTGCTGCCGGACGGCGACGAGGACCTCTGGAGCGAGGATCACCTCGACCTGCTCGCCCGCGAGTGAACCCCGCGGTTCCGGCCGCCGCCCGCGCCCTCCCCACCGGAACCCGGGGTGGCGCGTCGTACGGCGGCGGCCGGGCCGCACGCACTACGGTGGCCGCATGGCAGGCGAACGCGATCTCCAGAAGCTGCTCGGCGGAATGAACCCGGAGCTCAACCCCGGCCGGTACGTCTACTGCACCTTTCCCGGCAGGGTCCCGGCCGGCCTGCGCCCGGTGGTGACGGTCGCCGAGGCCGAGGGGGTGACCGCCGTGGTGGCCCAGGACGAGGCCGACGCACTCGGCCTGACGTACGCGTACGTGGCCGCCTGGATCACCCTGCGGATCCACTCCGCGCTGGAGGCCGTCGGGCTGACCGCCGCCGTCTCCGGCCGCCTCGCCGAGGAGGGCATCAGCTGCAACGTGGTGGCCGGGTACCACCACGACCACCTCTTCGTCCACGCCGACGACGCCACCCGCGCCCTCACCGCCCTGCAGTCCCTCGCCCACGCCTGAGCGCCCTCCCGCCGTCGTCCCCGGCTTGACCGGCCTGTCTGCTTGACCGGCCGCCCCCGGGGGGAAACTGCCGCACGGGACCAGCGGCCGAGGAGGCGCCATGCACCGTGACGACACGTGGCCCGAGCGGGCGGCGGCCGAGCTCCGTCCGGCCCTCGCCGCCGCCGTCTCCCACGGCAACGTCCCCGGCGCCGTCGCCGTCCTCGGCCGGCCGGGTACCGCCCTGGTCGTCCTCACCCACGGGACCCTCGGTGCCGAGTGCGGCCCCCACGCCCCCGACCGGCACACCCGCTACGACCTCGCCTCCCTCACCAAGGTCCTCGCCACCTGGCCCCTGGTCGGCCAGGCCCGCCACGCCGCCCGCCTCGACCTGGACGCCCCGATCCGCACGATCGACGCCGAACTCCCGCCGCCCGGCGCCGACCTGACGGTCAGACAGCTCATGGCCCACACCTCCGGCCTGCTCCCCGAGACCAACCTCGCCCAGTACCACCACTCAGGCCGGCCCCTCGCCCACCACCTCTGCGCCGAACCCCTGGTGAGCACCCCGGGTACCGAACACCGCTACGTGGACCGGGGATTCATCCTGCTGGGACTCCTCCTGCCGACCGTCCTCGGTGCCCCGCTCGACCGCCTCGCCGACGACCTCTGGCGCGACCTCGGCCTCACCGCCACCGCGTACGGCCCGCTGCCGCGGTCCCCGCAGCTCGCCCCCACCGAGCAGCGCCTGCTCGGCGCGCCCCGGACCTGGGGCATCCCGCACGACCCCAGCGCCGCCCTGCTGGGCGGGGTGGCCGGCCACGCGGGGGTCTTCTCCACCGCCGCCGACCTGGCCGCCTTCGCGGAACGGCTGCTCGACCCCCCGGACCCTCTCGCCGCCTGGCTCGCCGCCTGGCTGGCCGAGAGCGCCCGTCCGCAGGCCGCCGCCGGCCCGGGCCTGCACCGCGGCCTGGCATGGCTCGGCACCGGGGACGGCCGGGCCCTGTACCACCACGGGTACACCGGGACCAGCCTCTACCTCTCCCCCGCCACCGGCCGGTACCTCGTGCTGCTGACCAACGCCGTCTACCACGGCTGGGACCGGGCCCGGCTCACCCCCGTCCGGGACCTCGCCCTGCGCCTGGTCGCCCGGTCCCCCTGACGCCCCGGAGCCCCCGGAGCAGGGCCGGCCGTCTCCGGGATTCCCGCACGTCACCCCAATGGTCCCCCGGGAGGAGTCGCCCGATTGCACGGCCCCCGGAGGCGGCCGAGGGTCGAAGGGACAACCCTGTCACGCCGTCAGGAGAGACGCATGAGTTCGGCATCGACCCCACCGCCCGCCCCGCCGGCCCCCGGCCGCGGCTACGAGCGGAGCAACAGCGCCTGGGTCACGGGCATGGTGCTGTTCGCTGGTGTGGTGATGATGGTCAACGGCATCCTGGAGATGTTCCAGGGGATCATGGCCATCTCCGAGGACGAGGTGTTCGTCACCACGCCCAAGTACATCTTCCAGTTCGACCTCACCAGCTGGGGCTGGATCCACCTGTTCCTGGGGCTGCTGGTGGCGGTGACCGGTTTCTTCGTGATCACCGGCCAGACCTGGGCCCGGGTGGTGGGCATCTTCCTGGTCTCGCTGAGCCTGCTGGGAAGCTTCCTCGCCATCCCCTACCACGCGCTGTGGTCGCTGGTGGTGCTGGCGCTCGACGTCTTCGTCATCTGGGCCCTCTGCGTCTACCGCGAGGAGTGACCCCTGCCCCTTGCCCTTCCCCGCGCATCCAGCCCGCGCGGAAACGGCCCGCCCCCGATCAGACTGATCGGGGGCGGGCCGTTCCACGGGCCGGGCTCGGCCCACTCCGTTCAGGGCGGGTCCGGCGTCACTTGCCGAGCGCGGCCACACCCGCCTGCGCGAACTGCTCGTCCAGGTCGCCGCTCGGCGCGCCCGCGACGCCGATGCCCGCGATCGGGGCGCCCTTCAGCTGCACCGGCGCACCGCCACCGAGGAACAGCGTGCCCGGGATGTCCTTCAGGTTCGGCACCTGGGCGAGCCGCTTGCTCAGCTCCGAGGTCGGCGCGTTCCAGGACACGGCGGTGAACGCCTTGCGCTCGGCCGACTCGTACGACTGCGGGCCGGCGCCGTCGCCGCGCAGGGTCACCACGGTGTTGCCGTTGCGGTCGACGACCGCGACGGAGACCTTCTGGCCGTTCTTCTGCGCCGCGTCCAGCGCCGCCTGGGCGGCCTTGGTGGCCGACTCGACGGTGAGGTGGCTGGTCTCGAAGGTGTTGCTCTTGGCGGTGTCCACGGCCTTGGCGGGAGCCGCGGCCGGGGTCTCCTCGGCGTTGGCGGAGACGGCACCGAAGGTGCCCGCGCCCAGCGCCATCACGGCGACGGCACCGGTCAGCACGCGGGTCCGGGTGTCCATCTTCTTCATGCTTCTGCTCCTGCTCGGTCGTCGGTCCGTTCGGCCGGGGAGGCCCGTCCGGTTCCTGCTCTGCTTCGATCCTCGGGCCGGGAGCGGCCCCGGACGGTCGGCGTTCCGGCCGGAGAGCGCAGGCATGATGGAGGACGGCGGGGTCAACCGATCGGCTGATGCGCCGGGCCCCCGGGCGGGTCACCATGCAAGGAAAGGCCCAGGTCAGCGACACCGGACGCCGGGAGACCGGAACACCGGAACACCGGACGCCGGACGACGCGGCGGCCGCCGGACGACAGGCCACCGGACGACACAGGACGAGGCGGGAGGCGGACAGTGCGGGCGACACGGCCGTGGGGGCAGCCTGCGGACGACCCGGACGCGGGCTGGCTCTCCGTCGTCCTGCGGGTCGCCTTCCTGCTGCTGCTCGCCGCCTCCCTCACCCGGTACCTGGCGCACCACTTCCACAGCGCGCTGACCCCCTGGGTGATCGCCCTGTCGGTGGCCCTCGCCGTCCTGCAGCCGGTCCTGCTGCCGACCCGCCGCCGGCCACTCGGGCTCGCGGCGATGCTGGCCGTCTGGACGGTACTGGTCCTGATGGCGCCGAGCTTCGCCTGGTGCTCCATCCCGCTGATCTACACCGTGCTCCGCACCCTTCCGGCCCGGGCCGCGATCCCCCTGGTCACGGCGCTGACCGCGCTGGTGGTGATCGCCGAGATCCAGCTCGCCAAGGGCTTCGACCCCACCCTGCCACTGCTGCCGCCCGCCGTCGCCGCCCTGGCCACCGCGGTGTTCCTCTACATGGAGCGGCAGTCGGCGCGGCAGCGGGAGCTGATCGACGACCTGATCGCCACCCGGCGCGAACTGGCCGCCATCGAGCGCCGCGAGGGCGCGCTGGCCGAGCGGGAGCGGCTCGCGGTGGAGATCCACGACAGCCTCGCGCAGGGGCTGTCCAGCCAGCAGATGCTGCTCCAGGCCGCCGAGCGCACCTGGACCGAGGATCCCGGGACGGCCCGGACCCACGTCCGGACGGCCACCGCGATCGCCGCCCGCAACCTCGCCGAGGCCCGCCGCTTCGTCCACGACCTCGCCCCGGCGGACCTCGCCGAACGCGGCACGCTGGACGCCGCGCTGCGGGCGCTCGCCGACCGCGAGGCGGCCGAGAGCGGGCTGCCCGTCCGCTTCCACCTGGACGGCACGCCGGTGGCGATGCCGGCCGCCGCCCAGGCCGCGCTGCTGCGGATCGCCCAGGGCGCACTGGCCAACGTCCGCGAGCACGCCGGGGCCACGGCCGCCGCGATCACCCTCTCCTACCTGGGCGACCAGGCGGTGCTGGACGTCGCCGACGACGGCCGCGGCTTCCCGGCCGGCGAGGCGTCCGCCGACCCGGCAGCGGACCCGTCCGGGGACCCGTCGTCGACCCTGTCCACCGACCTGTCCGCCGACCTGTCCGGGGATCCGTCCCGCGCGGGCCGCGGGCACGGCCTGCCGGCGATGCGGGCCCGGCTGCGGCAGCTGGGCGGCACCCTGACCATCGAGAGCGCACCCGGCGAGGGGACGGTCGTCTCCGCCGCGATCCCCCTGGAGGAACTGCCGTGACGGCACCCGCACCCGTACCCGCCCCGGAGCCCGCGCCGGAGCCCGCGCCCGTCCGGCTGCTGGTCTGCGACGACCACGCCGTGGTCCGGGCCGGGCTGCTCGCCCTGCTGGCGAGCGCCCCCGGGATCGAGGTGGTCGGCGAGGCCAGCAGCGGCGAGGAGGCGATCGCGCTCGCCACCAAGCTCCACCCGGACGTGGTCCTGATGGACCTCCAGCTCGGCGAGGGCATCGACGGCGTGGAGGCCACCCGGCGGATCACCGCCTCCCCCGACGGCGGTCACGTGCTCGTCCTGACCACGTACGACACCGACGCCGACATCACCCGCGCCATCGCCGCCGGCGCCACCGGCTACCTGCTCAAGGCCGAGCGGCCCGAGGAACTGTTCGCCGCCATCCACGCCGCCGCGCTCGGACGGCCCGCGCTGTCGCCGCCGATCGCCTCCCGGGTGATGGCCCAGATGCGCGCCCCCGTACCCCAGCTCACCGACCGCGAGCAGGACATCCTCGCCCAGCTCGCCCAGGGCCTGGGCAACCGCGAGATCGCCCGCGCCCTCTTCATCAGCGAGGCCACCGTCAAGACCCACCTCGGCCGCATCTACGCCAAACTCGGCGTCGACACCCGCGCCGGCGCCGTCGCCACCGCGAAGGAACGCCGCCTCCTCCGCTGACCGCCCGGTCGTGTTCACGGGGGGGTGCGGGAGGTCGCGGAAGGCTGCGCGAGGTACAGGGGCGGACGAGCAGGCCTGTACGCCGGGTAAACGCTATCTTTGGCGGTGATCATGCCCTGACCTGCGGCTTTGCATGATCGGGAGGGGGCTGAGAGTCCGCTAGGGACTTCTCAGGGACTTTCAGCCGAGATCAGCGAACCACGTCTCGATGGCAGCAAGGCCGCGCGCGCCAGCCTCCGGCATGAAGTGAGTGTAGGTCCGGAGGGTGAACGCCGGGTCCGAATGCCCCAGCCAGGTGGCAAGGGAGACGATCGACTCACCCGCTTCGAGCATCACCGAGGCATAGCTGTGGCGCAGGACATGGAACCCATGCTCCCGGCTCGGCTCCCAGACGCGGGTCGCCTTCTCGCCTTTCTTCGGCTCGGGCAGCGGTGGGATCACTCCGGCTGCGGCGAGTGCCGGCTTCCAGGTCTTCGTGTTCCAGGTGGTCCGGTTGATGGCGCCACCGCGTGTCGTGCTGACGAGCAGCGGCACCGTGACCGTGCGGCGCTCCTCTCGCGGCAGGTCCGGCTCCTCCGGGTCGAGCCAGGGCAGCGTGACCTCCACCGGCGCGAACCTCTCCTGGTGCGACAGCAGCTTCTTCGCCAGCCCGGCGGTCAGGGGGACGTCACGCTCCTTGCGGCCCTTCGGCGGGCCGAAGTACAGCTGCGACTTGTAGCGCAAGATCTGGCGCTCGACATGGACTGAGTCTCCGCAGACGTCACCCGGACTGAACGCGAACGCCTCCCCTTGCCGGAGACCGCAACCGAGGCCCAAATCGAGCGCAACTCGGTATCGCTCGGGTAGCCCCTCGCGTACGGCGCCCACCCGGTCTCGTGACCATGAGCGCGCCTTCCTCTCGGGCCTCTTCGGCGGCTTGATCGTACTGTTCCCCTTGCAGGGGTTGCGGAACAGGCGCTTGTCCTCCACCGCAGCCTGCATGATCGCCTTCAGGTACACCCATGCGAGATACGCCGTGCCCTGGCCAACCTCGCGCTGGACGTCAGCGGACCACTTCCGGAGCTCCGGAACTCCGATGTCCCGCAGGGCGGTTTCGCCGAGCTGCGGGATGATCTGACCCCAGATCCGGTAGCGCATGCTCTCCAGCGTCTGCGCTGGATGCACCTGGGACGGCCACCAGTGCTTTTCGACGTAGTCACGCAGAGTGATCTGACCATCTCGCGTGTCGACGAAATCGCCTCGCTTGACGTCCGTTTGAGTGTCGGCCAGCCAGCTCTTGGCGTCCGCAGCGGTGTCGAACGAGCGGTCGCGGACACCCGGTATGCCCTTGACCCGGTAGCGGGTGCACTTCCCCCACAGGTCCGTTCGCTCACGCTTGCCCGTCTCCTTGTTGGGTCGCTTCTTCAGCCACCTGTCTTCTATTGATCCGAAACGGTAGGGGTTCTGGATCGTTGAACATCGCGTGAGTGAACTGGTGGGGGATGCGCGGCACTTGTCGCCGTCGGCGCAGGAGGCGTTGCGGCTGCGGGCGGTGGCCGCGTTGGTGGAGGGCCGGGATCGCGAGGACGTCGCGGCGGTGTTCAAGGTCTCGTTGAAGGCGGTGGACGGCTGGTGGGCGAGGTGGCTGGCCGGCGGTCGTGAGGCGCTGATCGGGCGGCCCCGCGGGCGACGGGTCGGGGAGCATCAGGTGTTGTCCGAGGCAGAGCAGGCGGCGGTGCGGCAGGCCGTGCTCGACCACCAGCCCTGTGAGCTGGGGCTTGTCGGTCAGCTGTGGACGCGTTCCCAGGTGGGTGCGCTGATCGCGAAGCTGTATCGGGTCCGGCTGACCGAGCCGGGGGTGGGCAAGTACCTGCGCCGCTGGGGGCTGTCGTTCCAGCGTCCGGACAAGCGGGCTGTCGAGCAGGATCCCGAGGCGGTGCGTGCCTGGCTGCAGGAAACGTGGCCGGCGATCCGCGCGAAGGCGAAGGCCGAGGGCGCCGAGGTGCTGTTCGCCGACCAGGTCGGCATCCGTTCTGACCAGGTCAGCGGCCGGACCTGGGGCGAGAAGGGCCGGACCCCGATCGTGCGCCGGACCGGGAACCGGTTCTCGGTCAACGCCATGTCCGCGATCAGCACCAAGGGCCGCATGCACTTCATGGTCTTCACTGGCACCTTCGACGCGCAGGTCATGTGCCGCTTCCTCAGCCGGCTCGCCTGCCACTTCGACCGCAAGGTCCACCTCGTCGTGGACCGGCACTCGGCCCACCGCAGCAAGAAGGTCCGCGCCTGGCTGGCCGACCACGCCGACCAGATCGAGCTGCACTTCCTGCCGTCCTACTCGCCCGAGCTGAACCCCGACGAACTGGTCAACGCCGACCTCAAGCGCAGCCTGCCCACGAGCCACCGGGCCCGCAACCAGGCCGAGCTCGCGGCCGAAGCGCGACGCTTCTTCCGCCGCCGCCAGCACCAGCCTCACATCGTCCGCGGCTACTTCCACGGTCCGCACGTGCGCTACACCCTTGACGAGAACCAATTGAGTTTCTGATCAATAGTCATTCTGGCGGAGCCCTTCATCTTTGGCGCCGAGGCACTGGAGACCGGCTGACCAGGTCAGGGCCGCTCACCCACCTCGGCCCCGGCTACCGAATCACCGTCCACGGGGCTGAAGACGACGAGATGATCCCCGAAAGCTTCATGCTCGACCTCCTCCGGGCTCCAGCTCTTCTCTACAAGCGCCAGTGATGCAGAAACTGGACGACACCGCTTCCTCATCCAGCTGGGGGGCAGCCGAGACCTCGACGCCCCCCAGGCCACCGCTGTCCAGGTGGGTAACTCGTCGACGGCCCACGGACCGGGGCGCACGGCGGCAGCGCGCCGCACCGTCGAGTTCCTTGGCCAGGACGCCGAATGCGCGAGCCTCATCGACGCGGCGGCCGGTGGCACGGCTCGCGAGCCTGCGCAAGTACGAGGGACTCGGCAGCAGCCACGACGCCAGACGCATACGTGAGCGGATCACCGCACTCGAGGCGACGTGAACGCGACCGCCGGTCGGTCCGCGCGCCGTCGTCAGTGCCTTCTGGGACAGTGTCCGCGCTGCTCGACAACAACTGCCTTGGTAAAGGGGGTTGGAGCTGTTCACCGAATCGTGTGGCATCCGGCGCGACACGCCGATGCGGCGCCGGCGGGCCACTTACGGTGGTGCACCTGCCAGCGCACTCGCGTGCGATGACCGCACCCACGTCCGACCGTTGTTTCGTCATGCCCTGAGTCGGTCTGGGCCGATGGCCGCATCCGCTTTCCGTCGTTTCCGGAGGAGAAGTCTCATGCCGCACACACTGGTTGTGGGAGTGCACCTGGTCCTGATCGAGGACGGCCAGGTGCTGCTCGGGCAGCGCGCAGGCACCTCCTTCGCCGAAGGACACTGGCACTTACCCGCGGGCCACTTGGAGGAGGGCGAGTCCGTTCTGCGCGGCATGGCTCGCGAGGCCGAGGAGGAACTCGGCATCCAAATCCACGAGGAGGACCTCGATCTCGTCCACACCCTGCACCACCTCGACGCCGACGACCGTGCCGGACGGATGCAGATGTTCTTCGCACCCCGCACCTTCACGGGAGAAGTCACCAACCGCGAACCCGCCAAGTGCACCGCGCTGGCCTGGTTCCCCATCGAGAAGCTGCCGGAGCCAATCGTGGAGTACACGGCTCTCGCCCTCGCCCGGATCACCGCCGGGCAGACCATGTCCGTCGTCGGCTGGCCGTCATGACCCACGCCCAGACGTTGCCCAGCGACGTCACCCGTCTCCTCACGAAGGCCCTCGGTGACGTCCGGCTGCTCGCTGTCCACGGACACACCCGCCACGGCGACCCCTACCTGTGGGAGGTCGCCGACGAGGTCGGCGGGCGGTGGTTCGCCAAGCGGCACAGCAAGGAGCTGTCCTACCTGCGCGAGGTCCACGCCTACCAGCACGCCACCGCTGCCCTGCCACCCGGACGCGTCGCCGCTCTCCATGCCCACGACGCCGACGCGCTGCTCGTCGTCACCGGGGCGGTCGACGGCACCGCGCTGCGGCACACCCCGCTCACCGCGCGGCAGCGACCGGAGGCGTACCGGCAGGCGGGCAAGCTGCTGCGAAAGCTGCACGACCAGCCGCTACCCGATGTCGCCAGCCCCGGCGACGAGCGGGATGTGCCATGGCCACAGGAGCGCGAGCGAGCCCTGAACCTGGCGCGCGAGGTCGGCCTTGGGATCGAGGACCTGGCGCTGCTGGACACGGCGATGGCCGTGCCGCCGCCCGTCCTGCCGCTGGTGGTGTGTCATGGGGACTTCAGCCCGCGGAACTGGATCGTTGACACCACCAGCGGCGATGGAATGTTGGTTCGGCTAATCGACTTCGAGCGCAGCCAGGTCGAGGAAGCGGTCCGTCGCGACCTGATGCGGATCGTCTACCAGATCACCGCCCACCAGCCGGAGCTGCGCGAGGCGTTCTTCGACGGCTACGGCCGCACCCTCACCGACGCCGAACAGGCCGGGTGCCGGGCGTACGCGGCGATCGACTGCCCGTCCGCGCTGCGCTGGGCCACCAAGCACCGCGACGACGAGATCCAGCGGTACGGCCTCACGATGCTCAACCAGCTTCGCCGCCCCGCCGACTGATCGCCGCCCAGCCGTCAACGAGGAGGAACCGGTCGACGGCTTTCATGGCGCTGCGCTCGACCTCCCCGCTGCCTGGAACGTAGAACCGCCAATCACGTCCCTCCTCCTACGACCTGGAGTATCCGGTGCACGAGACGAGCAGGCTGTCGGTCTGCGTCATCGCCCACGACCTGGCGAGCGACCAGATCGCCACCGTCCACTATGCCCAGCGCAGTTGGACACCCCAGCCGGCCTGGACGATCCCCGGAGGGAAGGTCGACCCGGGCGAGGAGATCCACCTCGCGGCCGCCCGCGAGCTGTACGAGGAGTGCGGCTTGATCGCCGCATCCGAGAGCCTTCGGCTGGTCCACACCCTGCAGGCCAGGCAGGGCTGGGATGGCAAGGGCGGGTTCGTCCTGTTCGCATTCGCCGTCACCGAGTTCAGCGGCAGGCTCGCAAATATGGAGCCGGACAAGCACCTGGATGTGCGCTGGTCGCCCGCCACGCGGCTGCCCGCCCCGATGTTCCCGACCTCCCGCCGGGCGGTCGAGGTGCACCTGCGCGGCGGGCCCGCGTTCTCCACGTTCGGCTGGGACGCGGCCACGCTGCGGGACATGGAGGAGGTGTGAGCGTGGCCTGACGGCACCTCCGGCTGCGCGGACCGCCGGTCGCCGGCACGGATCTCGACCAGCGATTGCGCGCGGTCGCCAGCATGAGCACGGTCGTCGAAGAAGGCGTTGCCGTCCCATCAGGCGGCGACGCCGCGTTCCTCCACCGCACCGTCTACCGGCCGGACGGCGAAGTCCACCGAGAGCTGACACGCCTGGACGCTTCCGGCCTGCCCTTTCCGCCGCCCGACCGACCCGCATAGATGCCTCCGCCCCCGCTCTTCGCAGCAGCGCCGCGGGGACCCGCACAGCAATCCCTCGACAGGCGGAGCGCTGCTCCGCCCCGGTCGAAACAATGCCCATCCCTTTCGCCACCAGCCACTCATGGGAGCACCGTGACCGAGCCCAGCGCCAAGACCGACCAGGACCACGAGGACGCACCAGCCCTCCCCACCCAGGCAACGGACGACCAGGCACTGGAGGAACACAACGAAGAGCTGCGCTCGCGGTACTACGGGGACAACCGACTCAAGGTCGGCACCTCAATCTCCACCGTGGCGATGCTGCGCCGGCTGCCGCAACTGGTGCGCCGGGCGATGGCGCTGGCATGGGCCGCCGACCGCACCTCCACCGCGCTGCTGCTCGTGTGCCAGGCGCTGTCCGGCGTGGCCGGCGCCGTCACCCTCTACGCGACGACCGGCACCATCGGCGCGCTGTTCCAGCCCGGCTCCGTCACCGACCACCTTCGCGCCGCGGCCCCGTCGCTGATCCCGCTGCTTGTCGCGGCCGGGCTGCGCGCCATCCTGGGCATCGCGGTAGTGGCGCTGTCGGGTCGGGTGTCGCCTCGGATCAATCGCGAGGCCGATCTCGCGCTGATCGCCGCCGGGTGCGCGGCCGAGCTGCGCGCCTACGACGAACCCGCCTACACGGAGAAGTGGGAGGCCGCCGACCGCGGGGCGGCCACCACCCCGGATCTGCTGTCCAGCGCGCAGGACGTCATCGCCTCGACCATCTCCCTCATCGCGGCGGCCGGGGTGCTCGCCTCCCTGGACTGGCGGATCGTCCCGTTCCTGCTTCTCGGGTCCGTGCCCACCGGGATCGCTGCGGTGCGCACGGCCCGCATCCACTACCTCGCGGCCGTGACCACCAGCGAGGAGCGACAGGCGCTGCGGATCTATCGCTGGTTCCTGATCGACAAGGGCCGAGCCGACCAGGTCCGCTCCGACCAGATCACCCCGTTCATGATGCGCAAGTACCGGCAAGTCGAGCAGCGGATCGCCGCCGCCACCGACCAGGCCACTCGGGACGCCGCCCAGGTCTCCCTGTGGGCCGCGGTGGGCACCGGGATGGGGAGCGCGCTGGTCTGGGGCTCGCTGCTGTACCTGTTCGCCTCGAGCCGGATCGTCCTCGCCGCCGCTGGCAGCGCCGTCTTCGCGATCCGCACCGCCACCAGCGGCATCCAGGGCATGGTCGGCAACGGCGCCCGCCTCTACCGGATGGGCCTGTACCTGGACGACTACTTCGAGTTCCTGGACGAGGCCGGCGGCTACCGCATCCAGCGCGGCGACACTATCCCCGCCGCACCCGGAGTGGTCGAGGTCAAGGACCTCACCCACCACTACCCCGGCGACCAGCAGGAGCCCGCCCTCAAGGGGGTTAGCCTCACCCTGCACCGCGGAGAGCTGGTCGCGATCATCGGCCAGAACGGCAGCGGCAAGACAACCCTCCTCAAGCTCCTCTCCGGGCTGCTCCTGCCGCAGCACGGGCAGATCACCTGGGACGGCGTCCCGGTCGGGGAACTGGACGCTGACGGTATGTGGCGGCGCGTCGCCCGCGTCCCGCAGGAGTTCGCCCGCTGGCCGCTGTCGGCCGCCGAGAACGTCCACCTCGGGCACGCCACCGACGACCTGCTAAGCGAAGTCGAGAAGGCGGCGGCGAAGACCGGCTTCGACGAGATCGTGGCCCGGCTGCGCTCCGGCTGGCGCACCCTCCTCGCCCAGGGCTGGCTCGGCGGCGCAGAACTGTCCGGCGGCGGCTGGCAACGTGCGGCGGTCGCCCGCGCCCTCTACCGCACCACCCTCAACCCCGGGCTGCTGATCCTCGACGAGCCGACCAGCGACCTCGACCCCCGAAGCGAGCACAAGATCCTCCACGCCCTGCGCCCGCTCGCACCGGAGCGGATCACCGTGCTGGTCACGCACAACATCAGCAACGCCAAGATCGCGGACCGGGTAGTCGTCATGGACCGGGGCCGGATCGCGCAAACGGGCACGTGGGAGGAGCTGGCTGGGCAGAATGACGGCCTCTTCCGGGAACTGCTGGACCTTCAACGCGACCGGACCATCCCGGGCCAGCGTCCAGCCGCGCTCGGCTGACCGCCATCCGATTCGGAGGTGCCTTGCTGGTCGGGCCGGACGGAAGTGTGAGACCTCCCATCTCCCCAGCTCAGCAGGTACCTCTAGGCGTCAGCCCCTACCCGCCCGATCACCGGTGGATTCAGGCTCAGTAGTCGTACTGCAGCTTGATCGCGGCTTCGAGATCTTCGCGTTTGAAACCGAGCGCGGAGGCGAGGACGTGCATGCCCAGCCGTGGTGGCACGGCGTTGCCGATCTGCTGGGCAATGACGCTGCGTGCACCGGGGGCATTGACGTCGTCGCCGTTTTCGCGTCGCCACGGATAGTCCCGGGGGAACGTTTGGAGTACACCCAACTCGGCGAGCGAGAACACTCCGAGGTCCCGGCCACGCCAGTCGAGCTTGTTGCGTGAACCCTTGCCGGTCACGGTGGCGGAAGGCTCGTCGTACCGGCGTCGCCCTCGCGCCTTCGGGTTACCGCCGGTTCCGTAGTTGGAGACCACCTCGAAGCAGTCCGCTCGCCCGAGCGCCTCCCCCATTGTCACCCAGGGCAGGCGGGATGAATTCCCCGAATTCCGGCTGACCCCCTTCCTGTAACGCCGGTGAGAAGGCTCGGGAATCTCTGGCGCCCCCTCGATTTGAGCGCCATCCCCCGCCCAGCGGGCGATCAAAATGGCACGACGGCGAGTCTGGGGAACCCCGAATTCCTCGGTGTGGAGGATCTCCGGCTCGACTACCGCGTAGCCCTTGCTCTTGAGGATCTCCCCGAACGCCTGCCAGACCGGGAGTACCGCGCGAACCTGTTCTAGGACGATCGCCTGATAAGGCCGTCCGTCGATGAGTGCCTCAAGTGCCCATCGCAGCGGTTCCAGGACCAGGCCGGTACGTTCGTCGCTGAGCTGCTTGAGGTCGTCGCGAATCGCCGCGAACTCGTCGTCGTGGCGCCCCGGCTGCACGGCGGCATAACGATTCGCGAACTCGAGAACCTGATCGAGCGCGGCCCTTCCCTCACCGTTCCCCGCGACGGTGAAGGTCTGACACGGGGGTCCGCCGGCCAGCACGTTGGCGTTTTTGAAATCGCTCGGCTTGAACTCGCGCACATCCCGGTTTCTTGTCGGGAGGCCGGCTGCCGTGCGTGTAGCACATGCGTCGTCGTCCCATTCGATACCGGCGATCACCGGAACGCCGAGCGCCTGCGCTGCCACGTCCAGCCCTCCCGGGCCGGCGAACAGGTCGATGATCTTGAAGGGCGCAGGCACGCGGTTTCCTTGCGGTTCGGGAGGTGCGGGAGAGATGCGGTCCATGCCCACTCTCCCGCGTCGCGGACACAGGTCGCCCCTATGCTAGCCGGCCGGATCGGTTCTTCGAACCGGATGACCGGGTGACGCCGCCTATACTCGCTCGGCGGCCCGGAGCGCGCAGGCGATCGCGCGGCCCACGGCCTCGGCAACCGGCGGTGGCAGAGCGTGACCGACCTGCCTGTACTCGGCGGTCTTTCCGCCGGCGAGCTGCCAATCGTCGGGGATCGCCTGGATCCTCGCCGCCTGCCTCACCGTGAGCTTGGGGTGACCGTCCACCGGGAAGCTAGCGCCCGGGGGATCATCTGCCAAGCTGTTGCCGTCGACTCCCAGAGTGGCCCAAGCTCGCTTGCTCCCGGTGGGGCCAAGATCCGCCCCGCCTCGGTTCTCCGAGCCGCCTACGAGAGCGGGCGCCACGCGATCGGCTCGCGCGGACCAGGCATCGGCACCGGGCCAACCGTGGCTAGCCATGGAAGCACCGAGCACGTCACCGACGGTCGGCGCGGGCTTGCCGATGGGCTCCGGCCAGAAGAAGCCTGAACTGAACGGCTCGAGGAGAGCGACGAGGAATCCGCTTTTCCGGTGCTGGGGCACCCCGAAATCGGCGGCGTCGAGCACCGCCCAGTTCGAATGATAGCCGGCTTGCGCCAGCTCGGCTTCGATCCAAGAACGGTCGGAGGCGAAATCCGGACTTGCGACGAGGTCGGCGAGGTTCTCGATGAGAACTGCCTTGGGTCGGACGAGGGTAACCAGTCGCAGGGCGGCTTCGAGCACCTTGCGTGGTTCCTCGTCATCGGCCCTTCGCACCGCGGCTGCCGACTTGATTCGAGGCAGGCCACCGCTGAGCAGGTCTGCTTCTAGCGCCTCCAGGTGTTGCAGGGGGTCGAAGTCCCCGATCTCGCTGCAGCGCACGTCCCAGTGGGGGCGGTTGAGTGAGATGGTCGCGCACGCCTTGGGGTTGCGGTCGAGCAGGAGGATCGGTTCGAAGCCCGCCCACTCGAGACCGAGTGCCTGGGCTCCGGACCCGGCGCAGATCTCCAACGACGTGAGCCGTGACGACACTTCACCATGAGCATCAATCGCCGACCTGGCCTTGGACTGTGTGTACGCCAGGACGGGCATGGCGGCCTGATCCGATGCTCCTGGCGATTCGGATTCGGGGGAGGACGCTCGTAGCAGCGCGGTCACCGATTCATGCGCGACGGCTCGAAGTTCCTCATCAAGCGCCTGCTCCTCGATTCCATCGAAGAGGACGAACGGGGCGAGTCGCAGCATTCTCTTGAGAAAGTCACGCAGAGTGTCGCGTTCGTTCAGACCCCGCAGGTCAAGTCCGTTCCAGACCCGCAGGATGGCCTTGACGGTGTGCGGGCTTCCGCCGAGCGCCGCTCGACGGGCATAGATCTGGTCGAAGGCGGCCTCGCCGAGGATTCTGAGCGCGCTGTAGGGCTCCGTGTCGCCCGACGAATGGACGAGTTGGGCCCGCCACCACAGACGGCCGAAGACATGACGAGTGAGATCGGTGCCGAGTATGCGGTCTCTGGGCGGTTCGGGGTAGCGCCAGTAGGCCACATCCGGCAGCAGGACCAAGGCCAGGAAGGCCCACACGTCCCGTGCGGCGGCCTCGGCGGGAACCAGCCCCATCTCCGAGTGCAACAGCGCCGCGAGTCGGATGTCGAACTCGGCGTTCCGCGCGCGACCGGCCGGCTCTGGAAAGCCGGCATCCGCGGCGAGGTCCAGCACCAGGCCGCGCAGCCGGTTGAGTTGGGCATCGGAAATCCGGTCGCCTCCGGTCGCGACGTAGACCGCGGAGTCGTGGGAAGTGGCCACCAGCTTCGTGAGTTGGGCAAGCGAGAGTTGGCGGTATTCGTCGAACAGGCGTCGAGCCTGGTCGGAGAGCAGACGGGGGTAGAGATTGCTCATCGCGACACCTCGAAGATCTTCACGGCTTCCTGCATTTCCGAGGCGAATAGGCTCGGTGACTGGTGTCGGCGCAACCTCATGTCACTGATCGAGCGACCGGGAAACAACTGGTCGAACAGCGCCGTCAGGGTCTCCCCGAGCGACTCGGCTGGGAACTCGGCGCCATCGACGAACTCGTCGAGTGACAGCGCATGTTCGATCATGGTCCGTGCGGTGTCCGCGTACACCGCGGAAAGGACGATCCTGTCGATGTCTCGCGGCTTGCCCGCGTTCTCGAAGGCCGTGGCCACAGCCGTATTCCGCTCGTTGACCAGCAGAAGCAGCGAGCCCATGGTCGCGCTCTCCAGGTTGCCGCTGATCTGCAGGTGCCAGGCCGCACCGTCTGGAAAGGAGGTCCGCCCGAAGTCGATCACTGCCATCGGGAATTGCGGTGCGTCGCCCTGAAGCCGTAGGGCCGAGCGGTCACTCCACAGGACCGATCCGGCGCGGCGTGGCGAGGACGGCCGGCCTTCGCTTCGGTGTTCAGCGAGTAGAAGGGCGGTATCCACAAGGAGGAGTCCACCCAGATCGGATCCTCGAAGCCGGACGTCGAGCGAGACGGCGGCCGACCCGCTGCCCGTCAGGCGGACGTGCTGGGCGGGGCCACTGAGATTGGAGCCGGTGGCCGTCCAAACGACGGCGAGCATGAGCACGGCTTCGGGCGGGAGTCCTGTCTGGGAGCGTGCTCGGTCCTGGTCGATCCGGACGGTTCTACGCAGGTGCAGATCCATCTGGTAGTCCCAGTCGGGCAGGGCCTCGGGCATGGGGATGTGGCCGTCGTCGGTGATCAGGTCCCAGGGGTCGACCTGGACGACGTCTTCGGACGGGATTCGATACGGGAGTGCCCGACGACTCACTGGGCCTTCACCGCCTCGACCTTGATGTCGATCTCGGTCATGGTGTCCGGAGCGGGACGGACCACGGCTCGCCACACGACGTCACTTCCGTCGATTTCGAACGACGGGTCGGTGTGGAGGCGTCCCGTAGCGTCCTGCCAGCCGACGAGCTCGGGCATCTGCGCGTCCAGGGGCGGGTCCGACTCTCGGCCGCCGCCGCCCGACAAAGTGACCGCCAGGTCGACGCGAACACGCTGACGCCCGGGTACGGGCAACATGAACTCCTGCACGAGGACGGTGGTGTCGGAACCGTCGTCGTAGTAGGGATCGCCGAGATACTGCACGCGGGGGCGACGGCGAATGGACCCACCACCCGGAGCGGCTATTCCGTGGCCGTGCGCGGCACCCGCATCGGCACTATCGCTTCCCGAGCCGGACTCCCCTGAAGCCGGGTGAGTAGTGGTGAAGCCGGTTCTCGTCGAGGGGTGGCCTGAGTCGACCGGTTCAAGGAGCTCGTGCTCGGCGACCTCCGAGGCGCGCGAAGAGGGGGTCGCCGTGCTACCGGGTCTGCGGTAGTCCGTTGCGCCGCCGATTCCCCAAGCGCCTCCCACGAGCCCTGCGAAGAGTGAGCTGGCCGCTCCCAGTGCCACCTTGGCGGCACCGGGGCGGGCGGTCCCTCCGAGTGCGAGTAGCCCGTCGATCTGTTCCTGAATGCGCCGGAACGTAGTTCGGACGAAGGTGCTATCGGGGTAGTCCAGTGACTGAGGGTGCCAGGCGTCGTGCGTCGGCGGTTCGGCCCTCGCGTACGCGTCGTCCATGTCCGGGTCTCCCCGGAACACTCCGGCGTAGCCCTGGTTCACGCTCGGCGGCTTGGGTCCGGGGTGGTAGGTGACGACCAATTCGGCGGGCCGCATGAGGCAGACGTGATGGACGAGGTCTTCCATCCCGAGCAGGCGAGAGGCGCGGCTGGGTTCCAGGGGCGGGATGATCCGTGTGACCAGGCCGAGTCTGCCGAGGTGCTTCTTGGGTTTGCGGCACCCGATGTCTTTGCCGTTCGGGCCGAGCATGGCCTCGTAAGCGGCGACGAACATGTCGAGTGGGCGGGTCTGCCGCGGGTCGGGGACCGGATGATCCCTGCCGTCGCAACCGACGGTGAAACGCATCGCGGACTGTCCGGTACCGGTGGCGATCATCTTCGGCCACAGATGCCAGGTCACGGTCTCGGCGAGGTAGTCTGCCGCGGCCGCTGGCTCGAGGTCCTCAAGGGAAGGGTCTACGACCACGATGGTGGTGCCCGTCTCGGCGGGACCGAACGGCTTGAGACCGAGACGTCGGGCCGTGGCCTCGGCTTCGGCCCCCACGAGGGGTTCGACGACCGGGCCCGAGGCATCGCCCCACCAGTGCCTGCCTGTGTACCGACGTTCGCCGTTAGGCCCGGAGGCGACGTAGCTCTTCCACAAGGCACAACCGATGAGCCTGGTCTCGTACCCGCCCTCGTCGGTCCGGCAGCGTGTGTGTACCAGGATCGTGCCGCATCTGGAAAGCAGGTAGAAGATGCCCTTGCCGAAACCGTAAGTACCGCCACCGAGAGCCGTATTACGCGGTTCGCCGATATTGCGGATGAACGAGACGAAGTCTCGGTCGTCGCCGATCGCGTCATCGGCTCTGGTGGGTCCACCGAGACCTCGGGTGCCCCGGTCGGAGATCGCCACCACTCGAACCACGCCACGCATCAGCGACTCCCGCAGCGGGAGATGGACGCTCATCGGTGCCCCGCCCAGAAGCAGCTCACGCCACTCGCGTACGTGTGCGGGGCCAACCGTCCCCAGGTCGATTCGATAGTCGACCGGTTCGGGGGAGCCCTCCAGGCGCGCGTCCCAACTGTTCTGCGCGGACTCACGCACCAAGATGGTGAGAAGGTCGAGCTCGGGGCGTCCGAGCTGGTTACGGATGCCTTCGGCCGCACTTGCGCCTTCCGGAGGGAACGGCTGGGACAACCAGCGGGGCTCCGTCACACGGACTCCTGGATCATGGTGTTGATCACCTCGGACACGGTGTCGTGCGTCAGCGGCACGGGATGTTCTCCGGACAGGTCGATCGTGTACTCGACCTCCAGGATCGTCACCGGCACGCCTGCCGCCGCGAGGGCTTGGCTCGTCAGTCCGGGGAATTCGGCATCGACTCGATACCACGCCTCCTCGGTGATCACGAAGCGCACATCCCGGTAGTAATCGCCGTCGGAGGGGTGGAAGCCGGCCGAAGAGAGCAGTTCGAGTAGCGAGCTCTCGTCGTCGCAGAGCCGCAGCGCCCGTTCGATCGACTCGATGAATCCGGCGCCCAGGCCGTCTGCGGTGGTTCGTTGGAGGCGGAACCAGGCCAGGCAGAGGACACCGTCTGTCGGTGGCTCCATTTGGTCGAGCCCGTGGATCCGCGGTCTACGTCCCTCACCGACCGTGGTGGACTTCACCTCGACGGCGATGGTCGCCGTCGAGAAATCGTGGCGGTGACCATGCGGGCCGTGCCAGAGCCGGTGAGCGCTCGGGTCCTGCTCTAGGAGCCGATTGAGTAGGATCAACTCTCCGAACAGACCGGCGAGTTGCTCTGGCCCCAGCGGCTTACTTTCCGTCCGGAACAGCGCCCGCCACCGGTCGAGGACGCGGTAAAGGGCCTTGACCGGGGTTTCGGGCATGCTCTCGGCTACGACCAAAACCTCCACGCACAATTCCGTGAACAGATCGTTGAGGTCACCTCTCAGACATCCGAGATCGGCGTATGTCTGATAGATCTCCTTGTCCTCCAAAGGTCGCTTGCGCAGCCGGAGAACCGGGCCGTCCAAGCCCGTCCGGACCTTCTGATGCGAATGGATCGGCACGAGGAGGTGGCGGTGGCCGTCGTGATCGACTCCCACCGCCAAGGGTCCGCCGTCGGTGCTCACGGGGAGCTGGGAGACTCGCAGGCGTGTTTCACCGCTGGCCTGTTCGGCCTCGAGAGCGGTCCAGTGCTGCTCGACGACCTTCCGGAGCGCCCTGTCGGTCATGCGCCTTCACCGTCGAGGAAGCTGTAGTCCTCATCTTCGATCTGGATCCCGGAGAGGTCGGCCGAGATGTACTTCTCCACGGTGCTGTCCAAGCCCCTCGGCTCGGGGAAAACCAGGCCGACGCCGATGACGTGTTCTTCTGCGTTCAACGGCTCACGCCGCTGCTTGGACGGGTCGGGCGTCGAGACCTTGTCGATCGGGTAGAGGACCAGCAGGCCGTGGTCGGGGAACTGACGCATCCGCTCGACCTTGATTTCCTGCTCCGCGAGCTTGGCCGTGTCGCCCACCAGGTCGACGGCGGCGTCGCGGCGGCTCATCAGCGTCTTGATGTCGGCGAAGTCCGGCGTGGGGCTGGTGGTGGTGACGCGGGCGCGGCTGATCCGGCCGACCGTTACGCCTTCGGCGAAGGTCAGAGGCTTGTCCTCGGTACCGCCGGGGTGGCCGACGATCGCGATGTTCCATCTGCCCAGCGAGCCGGCCGTACGGACTCGCTTCTTGATGTAACCCGTGATCAGGTCGCCGTCGTTCTCCTGGGACTTCTCGTGGAACTGATACGACGCCAGGAAGTCGGTCACGAGCTCGTGCGGCACGTCGCGAAAGATGTAGCGACCGTCCTCAGGGCGTTCCTCCATCCGCACCGAGTGTGTCTTGGCCGCGGTCACGAGCGTCCGGGCGGCAGCGAGATTGCCCCTCAGCCATTCGGCGTTGGTGTGAAAGTAATGGGTCTGAACGCGCTTCCCGCCGTAGGAGGAGGCGGCCATGACGGCGCCCCGCATCTTGGCGGCCGCGGTGACACGCATCGCCGGATGCGTACGAAGACGCACGGCGAAGGTGAG
This sequence comes from Kitasatospora sp. HUAS MG31, assembly GCF_040571325.1. Taxonomy (GTDB): domain Bacteria; phylum Actinomycetota; class Actinomycetes; order Streptomycetales; family Streptomycetaceae; genus Kitasatospora; species Kitasatospora camelliae. Next base: position 2,396,676 of record NZ_CP159872.1, read on the forward strand.
CGGCGTCTCGGCCTCGGTCATGTAGACGTCGATGTCTCGACGCATCTCGGTCTCGACGGTGGCGATGTGGCGGAACCATCCGGCGAGCTCGTCGGTCATCCAGATCCGCGGGAGGTCCGCGTATCCGTTTCGGAACCCGAACCAGCGTCCCATCTGCAGGAGCGTGTCGTACGCCGACACCGAGCGGACGAAGTAGCTGACCGACAGGCCTTCGAGGGTCAGTCCCCTGGAAAGGGTGTTGCCGCCCACTGCGATCGCCACGACCGGACCGTTCTCATAGTCCAGTCGGGCTTCACTGCTGGAGTTGTCCATGATGATCCGGCAGCTCGCGAGGACGCCCGGGAGTTCCGGAAGAAGTCGGTCGAATTCCACCGTCGTCTCGTGAAACTCCTCGGCTGCGACGCGGGCGGTCTCTCGGTCCCACAGCCCGCGCAGCCGAGCGACGAACTCGGGATCCCCCAGGGCCTCCGCAGACCGATCGCGCAGTCGCTCGAGCGGCCGCTCGAAGCTGTTGTGTACCGCCGTGTTGACGCTGGTGTGGATCAACATCGTGTTATGCGGATTCCCCCTGTCGCGCACGCGTCGAGCGGCCGTGGCCAGCCAAAAGTATTCGACGGCCTCACGAAGGGAGTCGGTGATAACCGGCTCGAAGCCGTCGACGTCCGCCTTCGTGGCGGGACGCACGTACGGCACGTCTTCGTCGGGGATCGACCGAATCATGTCGTGCCCGTCGTCGACCTGTTCCGGATCCTCACCGTCGAGCGCATAGCGCCCGAACAGAACCTCCGTGCCGAAATGACCGATTGGCTTCGGAAGGTTGACCACGAAGTCCTTCGGGTAAAGATCTTCGGCGCTCGGATCGATCAGCAGGTTGGCAAACGGGGACGCGGTGTAGCCGAGGTACGCACACTTCGGCAGACTCTCCATGATGCTCAAGATCAGCGGGTTGATCGACTTCGTCGCCACGGTCGCCTGATCGGCCTCGTCATCGATGATCAGCGCCGGGCAGTCCTGCAGGTACTCCGACGCCTGATCGAGCCAACGAGCGAGCTTGCGCAGCACCGTGGCGTTCTTCTTCACCACGCACAGCACATGCGTCTTGTTGCTCTTGCCGAAATACGAGGCCGGGTTCTCCTGCGGAGTGAAGTCCTTGTCGGGCCCCGTTAGCTGGGACCACAAGGTTGGATTCGGCTCCACGAGCTGCTGAATCAGTCGTGCCTGGGTCTGGCGACGAAGGCCGTTGTGGACGCCCGCGAGGACGATGAACAGCTTGTAGCCACGGTCTGCAGCCTTCGCCACGACCGACGTGAAATTGGTCGTCTTGCCGGACTGCACGTAACCGACGACAAGACCGCGTGTGGAAAAGGCCCTCTCCCGCGGATGGTTGAGCAACGACACGATGCGGTAAGAGGAGTCATCGAGACTCTTGACCGCCGGCTCCGGCCATCCGTCCTTACGAAGCAGGGCCTCGATCGCCGGCCAACACTTGTCCTTGGGCTGCGAGCCCGTGTACCAGGTTTCGCGAGCCCCGTCCTCCACGACATGGGGTTCCTCGAGCTCCCTGACACGAATCGCCTCCCGTTCGTGCCGGTCTCGGATTTGCTGGATAACATCGGGGCCGATACCGAACTGCTCCAGCCGCTTAATCGAGTCTGCCGGAGTGAACGTGTCAAGAAGCGCCTTGAACGTGTCGTACATTCCGTCGAATTCATCGGTCATAGCAGTCGACCGTTCCCCGATCTCGTTCGATAAAGCCAATATTATTCGAAGTCCGCGCCGTCGCGCTCTTACCGCACCGCAAAAACACGCTAGCGTTCTTCACAGGCTGCGCCTCTCGGCTTCAGCGGCTAGACCGCGCATATTCCGACCCGCGGCGGAGTGTAAGCCAGAGGACCGTGGCGTATTCATCAGCGATACCGCTTCCGGGGTGATGGCCAAGGCCATCACCCCGTCGTTCAGGCCGATTACGACCAGCCCGTCGACCTCCTCGATGGAAAGCGCCGGGGAACGAACGGGAATGACCCGCACCGCGTGCGAGACGAAGGGATCCCAGAGCCGGACCGTGTGGTCGTTTCCCGCGGTCACCAGAAGGGTCCGATCACCCGCCACGACCGCCCGGACAGCCGTGACCCGGCTTGTGTGGCCCTCGTGAACGGAAACCGCTTCGCCGGTCTCGGGGTCCCACAGACGAACCGTGCGATCGTCACCGGCGGAAGCGAGCAAAGTGCGATCGCCCAGCGGCACGGCACACACGGCGTTAACCGCCTTGGTGTGGCCTTCGAAGGTCCACCGCATGCTGCCGGAGTCCAGGTCCCAAAGACGAATCACCGTCCCGCCGCCGACCGCGGCGAGGCGCTCGCCTGCAGCCGCGAGCAGGGTGCGACCACCCGTCGAGAGTGCGCATACCGCGTTGAACGACCCGGTTTCGCTGTCGAAGGTCCGCGAGGACTCGACGGCCTCGGGGTCCCACAGGCGAACGGTTCGGTCGTCGCCAGCAGTGGCGAGCAGAGTCCGATCACCGATCGGGACCTCACATACTGCATTGATTCCGTCCGGGTGCCCTTCAAAGCTATGCAGAATCTCACCGGTACCGGCATCCCGAAGACGGATCGTGTGATCGCCGGCCGTGACGAGCAGACTGCGATCACTCGTGGACAGGGCGCAGAGGGCTCTAATCCGGCCGGTACGACCTTCCAGGGTTCGCCGCACGGCGCCGGACTCCGGATCCCACAACTGAACGCCGGCGTCGTGTCCGGCGGTCACGACCAGCGGCCGGCCTCCCACCGAGACGGCACACACCGCCGACACCCGGCCGGTGGGGCCCCCAAGTCCGGCGGAAACCGCTCCGACCTCCGGATCCCACACACGAACCATGGAATCATCACCGGCCGTCACGATCAGCGGCTGACCCCCCACCGAGACGGCACACACCGCCAACACCCGACCGGTATGGCCCTCAAGCCCCCCGCACGCCACACCGGCCTCCGGATCCCACATGCGAACCATGGAATCATCACCAGCCGTCACGAGAAGCGACCGGCCCTCCACCGAGACGGCACACACGGCGTTGACCCAACCGTCGTGGCCTTCGAGTACGTGCACCGACTCGCCCGACTTCGGGTCCCACACGCGAACCGTGGAGTCGTCACCGGCGGTGACGAGAAGCGACCGGTCCCCCACGTCGACGGCACACACCGCCAATACCGCACCCGCATGTCCTTCTAGGTCTCCGTAACCGGCACCGGACTCCGGATCCCACAAACGAACCACAGAGTCGTTCCCGGCGGTCGCGAGAAGCGACCGGCCCTCCACCGAGACGGCACACACGGCGTTGACCCAACCGTCGTGGCCTTCGAGTACGTGCACCGACTCGCCCGACTTCGGGTCCCACACGCGAACCGTGGAGTCGTTCCCGGCGGTCACGAGAAGCGACCGGCCGGACGTCTCGACCGCGATCACGGCCCTGACTGCTCCGGTGTGCCCTTCAAGGACGTGCAATAGCACTCCGGACTCGGGATCCTGGAGGCGAACCACAGAATCGTTCCCGGCGGTCGCGAGAAGTGGCCGGCCCCCCACCGAGACGGAACACAAGGCCTGAGCCGAGCCGTTGTAGCCTTCGAGAATCCGCAGTTGGTCTCCGGTATCGAGGTTCCAGAGACGGACGGTACCGTCGTTCGCGGCGCTGGCGAGAATGGCGAGGCCCTCCATCGGAAGCACGCACACGGCATTGACCCAGTCACCGTGGCCTTCGAGAACGGTCTCTTCCAGGTGAGGTGCCCCTGCGGCCCAGACCCCGCGATACGGCGCGCGAAGCCCGGCGTCGCGATACGTGTAGCCCAGGTGTTCGCGTGTCTCCGTCACACTGAAGAGGGCTACCCGGTCCTCCGGCGCCGCGTCGAGTGCCTGCGGGGTCATTCGCAGCAATCGGCTACGGGTACGTCCCGCGGCCGACGTCGAAGCCTTGGCGGCCGGCACCAGCCGACGAAGGTCGGCGTGGAGGGGATAGGAGTCGTCCTCGAGCAGGTCGTCGATGACACCGCCCCGGGCGGCGTGGTCGGGCAATGCGCGAAGCAGGTAGCGGGGAGCGCCTTCCCAGCCCGTGTCGCTACCGAGGCGCTGGAAGGCGAGGGCGATGGCACGTTCGTCGGCGATCGCCATCTCGGCTGCCCGGCTGGCGACGAGCGCTTCGTTCAGCGCTTGGTGGAACAGTCTGAAGGCACTCGCTTGAGCGGCGGTATCACTCGACTCGATCAGGAAGTTCGCTGCGGAGGCTCGGGCGAACGCCCGCAAGTCGTTCAGGGCCGGGGTATGACCGGTTAGGGCACCCACTGCGGTGGCCCAGAGACCGAGCGTCATCCCGGGAGACTCCGCGTAGGCCAGCGCCGTAAGGACGTCACCTGCCGGAATGCCGTCCAGTGACGGCAGGAAGGTGAGGTAGTCCCTGAGTACGGCGTCGACGGTCGGCGTGAAGGAGATCGAAGCCGGCTCGATCGCAGTGCGGTCGTGCATGCCGTGGAAACGTGCGACCAGTCCGGCGATCAGGAAGTTGCCCTGCGCGATGACGGCGATCCGTTCGGCCACCGCGTCGGCTGCGAGTCGTACGTTGTACGGGTTGTCCGAGCGCTCGTCACCGAACAGTTGAAGTGTCGTCAGCGTGTAGGCAACCAAGTCCTCTTGCGCAAAGAACCTCGGGCTGTCGAGGTCCAGGATTTCGACGGCGCCGCCGAACGGCGCGATGAGGTCACCCTCGCCGTCTACACGTCGGCAGCCGACCACCACCGTCACGCCGAGGTCCGCACACGTCTCCGCAAGAGGAATCGCGATCGACCTCATGATCGCCCGCGCGTCGTTGGGCGTCGCGGCTTCGTCGAGGGCGTCGACCACAACGGCGAACGCTCCCGGCGGCCGTCCGCCCAGTGCAGTCCTCATCAAAAGGGGCAAGTCGTCGACGTCCCCCGGAAGCGCGGCGGAGGCGGCGGAGGCGATCTCACAGGCCACATCCAGAGCGGTCTTGCCCTTTGCGTGAACCGCACAGGCCACAGATCCCTCTGGCGCTCGAACGGCGTCGTCCTCGGGCGGTAGGGTCACCGCGATCCGCTGATCGGCGGTGGTGACGATGCGGCCCAGCACCGCGGATTTCCCGACTCCGGGGGATCCGGTTACGACCAGGACCTGCCTGCGATCGCCAGCCGATCGGGTGATCCAGTCGACGACCGTGGTCAACGCTGCCGCACGGCCACGGAATCGCATGCCTCGCTCGGCATCCGTACTCACACCGCGGGCCCGGGGACGCCAGTGTCGGCCCGCTTCGACATCTCCCGTGAGCGTCCAGCCCCACTCGGACAGCCCGGCATCGCCCGCGTCCTCGACCGCCCAGTCGGTAAGCAGCTGCAGCTTCTCATCCGGCAGGTAGTCGGCGATGGCCCACATGGTCAGGGCGCGGGCCTCGCCTCCGTTCGTCCGCGCCTGTCCCACCATTCCGACGACGGCCTGATAGTCGGCAGCCCAAAGCGCAGCGCCACTGTCGCCGGGACGGATCGAGCGGCGCTCGGTATCCAAGCGGACCCAGCCGTAGGAGATCGACTCGCCGACCAGGCCGTCCGACGAGTCCCCCAGGTCGTCGGCGAAGCCGAAAGACCACCACGAACTGCCGAGCAGATCATCCGGCCTCGGTCGACGTAACGGCGCAGCGAACTCCTCGGACACCGGCTCCTCGAGGATCAGAACCGCCACATCCCTCACCTTACGGGCGGCTTCGGGCGCCACCACGCGGCGGACCTTGATCCGGCGATGCATCAGCTCATCGGCCTTCGGGAACGCCACCCATAGTTGGCTGCGCAGCTCATCCTGAGAGAAGACGACGTGAGCGCAGGTCAGCACTCGATAGGCATCGACGAGGAATCCCGAGCCGAGCGGTCTATCGTCGAGTTCGGACTGATGGACGGCTGCCACCCAGCCGTCCACCCGCGGCCGGCGACCATCCGAGGTTGCCGCGCTCATCCCTGAGTGTCGACCTCGGCTCCGGCCTGGTCGCCGTCGGGCCGCCATGTGAGCTTCACGCCGAAGTTGGCCTCCGTCGCAGCCTTGGCGACCACCCAGTTGGCCGAGCCGTTCACCTTGATACCGAACGAGACCTCGACCTCTGCGGGGCGAAGCCTCGCCACCTGGTCCATCACGGTTCGTGCGGCCTCAACGGCCGGACGCACGGCCTCCTGTACCCGGCCGAGAATCTGATCAGCGCCGACTTGCTGGTATTCATCCGTCGGCTCGATCTCGAACTGCACCACCGTGCCCGGATCCAGTTCGTATGACACCACCTGAGACGCCACAGGCCCCCCTTCGCTAGCTCCCTGTCGCGAAGACGGTACCGGCAACTCCGGGACTGCGCAGAACCGGTGGTGTGTTGCTCCCGACTCGGCGGGTGATTCGTTCATGAACGTAATGGTTGGTGACGGTTTCCGACTTGGTGGGGTAGTGCCGCCCGTCGTCCATGTCTTTCAGAGCCGGGTTGGCTCGCGTCTCCCGAGGGCGGTCTGGCCGTCGTCCAGGAGCCGGGGTCGGCCCAACGACATCCGCCGGGATTACGCACTACAGTCACCCGCTGGCCCTCGGAGGCCGGCTCGGACTCCCTGGGCGCTCCGAGGCCGTCGGCGGCATCCCAGAGGCCGTACGGGGGGCGCGACCGCACCCTGCCGTAGCCGGCCGGGTTCGGATATCGGGCCTGAAGCGTGGCAACGACAGCGCCCAGCGGCCCGTATCGTCGGAATCGAAGCGCATTCTCGAAAGCCGGGGGACGGCAGTGGCAGAGAAGAACACGAGCAGGTCGCTGGAGAAGGCCGCACCCGACCAATCATGGCGTCCAAGGCGGGGGCTCAGCAGAGCGCAGCTATCTCGGGAGCAGGACCGCGCGGCCGGAGGCGCCGGCCGCCGGTTGGTGGACGCCGGTGCAGGGCGTCTCCGGCTGGCAACGGTCGTGCTGAGCCGATCCGGCCGCACCGGACGGGTCAGAGTCTCGCTCCGATGGCCTGTCGACGGCCGGTCGAAGCGCGTTCCCCTGGGGGAGGTCGATCGTCCCACTCGCGCGGAGAACCTGCGTCAGGGCTGGCGGTTGGCCGCCGCGTCCGGGCTGCTCTCGTCCGCGCCGGTTGCCGAAGACTCGTGGGCATCGTCTCCCGGGACGCGGAAGTCGATGCAGGGAAACAGGGGGAAGAACACGAAGCCCGAGCTACGGCTCCGATCACTACTGCACCGGGAGGGTCTCCGGTATCGGGTCTCGATCCGGCCGGTACCGACACTCCGACGTACGGCGGATATCGTGTTCACGAAGGTGAAGGTGGCGGTCTTCGTGGATGGCTGCTATTGGCACGGCTGTGCCGAGCATCGGAGCGTTCCCGAGACGAACAGGGACTTCTGGACCGAGAAGATCGAGGGAAACAAGGCACGGGACGCGGAAACGGTCCGTCTACTCGAGCAGGCCGGTTGGAAGGTGCTTCGGATCTGGGAGCACGTCCCGGCGGAGGAGGCGGCTCGACTCGTGATCGAGACGGTCGCCGCTGCGCGCCTGCGGTCAATGCGGTGACGCAGTCAGAGCGGACGCCCGTTGAGCAGGTCGTCAGCGGCATCGGCCTCTCGTCGTAGGACGATCCTGCCGTCACCGTCACTGAAGGCGATGATCCTGGAACCAACCGCGAGGCCGGCCTCCGCAATGATTCCCATGGGAAGCTCGACGGTCCCGTCCTCACGGATGACGGTCTCGAAAGGTTCTCTGATCACGTCAACAGCATGCCATGGGCGTGCAAGTCACTCCCGATCGTCCCTTCAGCGGCCGGAGGAGTGCTCGACATCCTCAGGAAGTGGGCAGGCCCCAGGCACGCGGCTTGCGACCAGCGCCAACAAATCAAGATCATCTCGTGGGACTTTTCAGGGACTTTCAGCGCTGTCCGAGGGACGTTCGAGGGACTTTCCGCCGCGTAACACGGCAAGCCCCTGAAAGATCGGAAAGGGCCTCCGACGCAGGTCAGAGGCCCTTTCCGAGGCAAAGCCGCAGGTGGCGGCGGACGAGTCGGCCTGTACGCCGGGTTCTGTCTCCCGGGTTGCTTGCGCGGCCCGGGGAGGCGGCCATCCATCTAGGGCTGCCGTTGCCGACAGCCTCGTGCGGTCTACCCGCGGACTCGGGCGAGCAGCCCTCGAACATCCGCGCACGGTGCCCGGAGGCACCGATCTTGACCTTGCTCCGAGTGGGGTTTACCGAGCCGGCCGAGTCACCTCGGTCGCTGGTGGTCTCTTACACCACCGTTTCACCCTTACCTGCGGCCGAAGCCGCCGGCGGTCTGTTTTCTGTGGCACTGTCCCGCGGGTCACCCCGGGTGGGCGTTACCCACCACCCTGCTCTGTGGAGCCCGGACGTTCCTCGGCGGGCCCCCGAAGGAGCCCGACGCGACCGCCCGGCCGGCTCGTCCGCCGTACTGGTCATCGTAGCCGTTCGACACCGCCGTTCCGTACCCCGGCCCCTTCGGGGTCGAGGCGGTCCGCGACCCGGGCCGCGGTGCCCTCCGCCCAGGCGGTGGTGGTGACCAGGCCGAGCAGGACGAGGGTCAGGCCCAGGCCGGTGACGATCCACCAGCCCGCGTGGCTGGCCGGGGCGAGGCCGGTGGCGACCGGGCCGGCCACGGAGGAGACGACCACGGTGCCGATCACGGCGACGCCGAGCGACTGCCCGACCTGGCGGCTGGTGGAGGCGACGGCCGCGGCCACCCCGGCCTGGGCCAGCGGCATGCCGGAGACGGCGGCGTTGGTGATCGGGGCGTTGACCAGTCCGAAGCCCAGCCCGAACAGCGCGTAGGAGACGATCAGCAGCGTGGGCGGGGAGTCCGCGGCGAGGCGGGTGAGCAGCAGGCCGCTGGCGGCGAGCGCGGTGCCGGCGGCGACCAGCGGGAGCCGCGGTCCGCTGCGGCCGACGATCCGGCCGGACAGCGGGGCGGCGATCAGGGTCATGACGGCCATCGGCAGGGTCCACAGGCCGGCCTGGACCGGGCTGTAGCCGCGGACCACCTGCAGGTACAGGGTGTTGACGAAGAGGAACCCGCCGAGGGCCGCGAAGGCGCAGACCGCGGTGAGGGTGGCACCGGTGAAGGGGGCGCTGTGGAAGAAGCGGGGGTCGATCAGCGGCTCGGCGACCCGGCGCTCCCACAGCGGGAGGAGGACCAGCGAGGTCAGCGCGACGGCGGCCAGGGCCAGGATGAGCGGCGAGGTCCAGCCGTAGCCGGGGCCCTCGATGATGGCGGCGGTGCCGCAGCCGAGGAGGAGCAGCATCAGCACCTGGCCGACCGGGTCCAGCCGGCGGGGGTGCGGTGCCCGGGACTCCGGGATGTGGCGGCGGGCCAGGACGAAGGCGGCCAGGCCGACCGGGATGTTGATCAGGAAGATCGACTGCCAGCCGGCGCTGTTCACCAGGAAGCCGCCGATCAGCGGGCCGAGGGCCATGGACAGTCCGACGACACCGCTCCAGACGCCGATCGCCTGGGCCCGTTCACGGCGGTCGGTGAAGGTGTTGGTGATGATCGACATCGCCACCGGGTTGAGCATCGACCCGCCGACGGCCTGCACCACGCGGAAGGAGACCAGCCAGCCTAGGCTGGGCGCGAGGCTGCACAGCAGTGAGCCGAGCACGAAGACCAGCAGGCCCGTCCGGAAGACCCGGCGCCGTCCGATCCGGTCGGCGACCGAGCCCGAGAGCATCAGCAGCGAGGCGAGCACCAGGGTGTACGCGTCGATGATCCACTGCAGGCCGGAGGCCGGGGCGTCCAGTTCCCGCTGGATGGACGGCAGCGCGACGTTCACCACCGTGTTGTCCAGGCCGACGATGAACAGGCTGAAGCAGCAGATCGCCAGGACCAGCAGGCGGTGGCGCCGGTCGGGCCCTGTGGGCGGCTGCGGTGTGATGGTCGGTCCGGTCGTCGGCGGGCTCATCAAACGATCATCGCATCGGCGGTGGGGCACGTCATGAGCGCACCGGAGGAGGCGGACGGGCGCGGACCGAAGGTGGCGGACGGGCGCGGGCCGGTGTTCCGTACGCCGGAACGTTTCGGCTCCAACACCTTGCTGTACGCCGATCCGGCACTCACCGAGGGCCTGGACTGGGCCGTCCGCCACCGCTCCGCCGCCGGCGACCCCACCGCGACGGCGGTGCTCGCCCCGCACGGCGGCGCCCTGGAGGTTGGGACGAGCGAGCTCTGCCTGGCCGTCGCCGGCTACCGGCCCGAGGACGCCCGCCCGGCCGGCGCCGGGCCGCGGCACGGGTACTGGATGTTCGAGGCGCTGCGCCGCAACGACGGGCTGCACGTCACCTCCGCCCACTGCGACGACCCCGTCGCGCTCGCCCTGTGCGCCAGCAGCCGGCGGGCGGTGTCGCTGCACGGGTGCGGCGGGACCGGCCTGCTGATCGTGGTGGGCGGCCGGGACGAGCGGCTCGCCCGGGAGCTGCGGGCCGCCTTCGCCGAGGCGTTCGCCCGGGCCGAACCGGCCGTCGCCGTGGAGACCGCCGCCGACTGCGAGGAGCACCGCCGGCTGAACGGCGGCAGCCCCGCCAACATCGTCAACCGGACCGGCACCGGTCGCGGCGCCCAGCTGGAACTCTCGGCGGGCCTGCGCCGGGCGGTGTTCGGCGACCCCGACTCCGCCGAGGGCAGGCGGCGGACGTACGGGCGCCGCGCGGACGGCGGCGCCGACCCGGTGGCCGGGTACCTGTGGCACGGCTTCGTGGGCGCCGTCCGCACGGCGATCGTCCGGGCCGCGGTCGTCCGAGCCGACGCTGCGGAGCGGGTACCGGCCGAGGTGGTGGAGCGACCGTCCTGACGACCCCGGACGCCGACCCCGGACGCCCGCGCGGGATCCCGACCCCGGACGCCCGCGCGGAACCCCGGGGCGCGGGACGGGTCAGGTGGAGAAGCGGACGGTCCGGGTGGCCGGGTCTGCGCTGGTGAGCCGGACGGTGATCCGTTCGCCGAGCGGGAGCGCGCCGTCGGCGCCGTCGCACTTGCCGACCACCGCGGGCTCGCGCAGCTGGACCGTCCCGACTGCGGGCTGGCGCTCGTCCACGTCGATCACCACCGCCTCGAAGGCCTCGCCCTCGCGGCCGCGCAGCAGCTCGGCCTCCACCAGGTCGACGCAGCAGCGTTCGATCTCGTGGGCCCGCCGGTCCCCCCGCTCCATCAGCTCGGGCACCGCCTCCAGTGTCTCGCGCACCCAGCCGGGCACGTCCGCCCCGCCCGCGACGGCGGCGCAGATCTCCTGCGCGTAGCGGTCGCCGAGCCGCCGGAGCGGCGCGGTGCAGTGCGCGTACGGGGCGGCCAGCGCGGCGTGCCCGGGGTTCGCGGGCGGCGGCACCCCCCGGGAGGCGTCGAAGGCGTCGTACCCGGCGCCGCGCAGCAGGCCGGTGCACTCGTTGAGGAAGGCGGCGTGCGCGGTGTCGGCCGGGTTCAGCGAGCGGATCAGCCTCGGGTACGGCATGGCGTCCGGCCAGTCCACGCGCAGCGCCCGGGCCACCCGGCGGAGCCGGTCGTACGCGGTGCCGGGCGCGGCCGGCAGGGTCCGCAGCAGCCCGACGCCGGAGTCCAGCATCAGCTCGGCCGCGGCCATGCCGGTGAGCAGCGAGATCTGGGCGTTCCAGCCGTCGGCGCGGGTGGGGGCGCGGTACGCGAGGCGGTAGCCGCCGTCCACCGGCTCCACCTCCTGCTCGGGGATCGGCAGGCTGACTCCGCCGCGGGCCTGTTCCTGGGCCTCGCGGAGCCGGCCGATCTCCGCGAACAGGTCCAGCTGCTCGTCGGCGGCGCCGAGGTCGATGGCCGCCTGGACCCCCGCGTAGTCGAGGCGCCGACGGGAACGGACCCGGGCACGGCGGAGGTCGGCGAGGACGACGGCGCCGGCGGAGTCCAGGTCGATCTGCCAGAGCAGGGCGGGCCGCAGCTCGCCGGGGAGGAGGCTGGCGGCGCCCTCGGAGAGGCGTGGCGGGTGCAGCGGGACGTTGGTGTCCGGGAAGTACAGGGTCTGCACGCGGCGGTGCGCCTCGGCGTCGACGGCGCCCTCGGGCCGGACGAAGGCGGCCACGTCGGCGATCGCGTAGTGGACGCGGTAGCCGGTACCGCGGCGGCTCAGGTGCATGGCCTGGTCGAGGTCGCGGGCGCCGGGTGGATCGACGGTGAACAGGGGCAGGTCGGTGGCGTCGAAGTCGGGCAGCCGGGGCAGGGCGGCGGACCGGTCGGCCTCGTCGAGGACCTCCTCCGGCCAGGCGGACGGGATCTCCAGGCGGCGGCGCAGCTCGGCCAGTTCGGTGTTGATCCTGGCCGTCTCTGCGGCCCGGACCCTCAGGTGTCGGCGCGGCATGGTCGCAGCGTAAGACGGACGGGGCGGCGGAGCGCGGCGGACGGGGGAGGTTGCCTCGGACGGGGGGATGGCGGGGGCCGGCGGGGAGGGGGCTGGCGGGGGCGGGGCGCCCCTGATGGCCGCCCGAGTGCCGAGCCGCCGGCCCGGGGTGTCCCGTCCGTGGGCGTGTTCTCGGTGGTGGTGGGGGCGCCAGTAAGGTGGCTGGGGTCAGTTGCCACAAAGTGTTGAGGGGTGTCGCCGTGCTGGTCCTGTTGCCGCCGTCGGAGGGGAAGGCCGCCGCCGAGGCCGGGGTGCCGGTGGAGCTCGGGGGGCTCTCGCTGCCGGGGCTGACGGGGGCGCGTGAGGCGGTGCTGGGCGCGCTGGTCGAGCTGTGCGCCGGGGACGAGGAGCGGGCGGCCGAGGTGCTCGGGCTGAGCAAGGGGCTGCGCGGCGAGGTCGCGAAGAACGCGGGCCTGCTCACGGCGGGCGCGCTGCCGGCCGGCGAGGTGTACACCGGGGTGCTGTTCGACAACCTCGGGCTGGCCAAGCTGGACGAGGCGGCGTACGCGCTGGCGGAGCGGTCGCTGCTGGTGTTCTCGGGGTTGTGGGGCGCTGTGCGGATCGGCGACCGGATCCCGCCGTACCGGTGCTCGATGGGCGTGAAGCTGCCGCCGCTGGGCGCGCTGGGGGCGTACTGGCGGGGGGTGATGGACGGCGTGCTGCCCCAGGTGGCGGACGGGCTGGTGCTGGACCTGCGCAGCTCGGCGTACGCGGCGGCGTGGAAGCCCGCGGGGGCGGTGGCGGCGCGGACGGCGACCGTCCGGGTGCTCCACGAACGCGAGGTGGACGGGGAGCTGAAGCGGTCGGTGGTGAGCCACTTCAACAAGGCGACCAAGGGCCGGCTGGTCCGCGACCTGCTGAACGCGGGCGCCGACCCCGCCTCCCCGGGCGAACTGGTCGACGCCCTGCGCGACTTGGCCTACCACGTCGAGGTCTCCGCCGAGGGCACCGCCCGCCGCCCCTGGCAGCTCGACGTCGTCGTCACCGAGATCCACTGACACCTCCGCCGCCGGACCCGCTCACGGGCCGGCGGCGGACGGGTCAGCGGAGGTGGCTGGTGTCGTTGAGGAGGCGGAGGGACGCGTTGCCGTCGGTGTAGTACTGGACGGCGCAGAAGGAGGCGGCGGCGAGCTCCATCCGGTACAGCGAGTCGGGCGGGGCGCCGAGGGCCAGCCGGACCAGGGTCTTGATCGGGCTGACGTGGGAGACGACCAGCACGGTCTTGCCGGCGTAGCGGGCGAGGATCTTGTCGCGGGCGACGCCGGTCCGGTGGGTGAGGGTGGTGAAGGACTCGCCGCTGCCGGTGGGCTTGGCCTTGGCGGAGGCGAGCCAGGCGTCCAGGTCCGCCGGGTGGCGTTCCTGGACCTCGGCGAAGGTGAGGCCCTCCCAGGCGCCGAAGTCCAGCTCGCGCAGGCCCTCCTCGATCCGGACCTCCAGGCCGAGCCGCATCGCGACGGCCTCCGCGGTCTGCCGGGTGCGCCGCATCGGCGAGCTGACCACGGCCTGGACGGTGCCGCGGGCGGCGAGCGCCTCGGCGGCCCGTTCGGCCTGCCAGCGGCCGCGCTCGGAGAGCTCCGGGTCGCTGCCGCCGCTGCCGGAGAACCGCTTCTGCGGGGTGAGCGGGGTCTCGCCGTGGCGGAGCAGCACGAAGGTGGTGGGGGTGCCGAGGTCGGCGGGTGCTGCCCAGCCGGCCCTGGGCGGCGGGGTCTGGAGCGGCGGCTCCTCGACCGGGGCGGCCGCCACCGGTGCCGCGGCCTCGGGCCGCGTCCGGGGCTCCCACTGCGTGCCGGCCTTGCCGGCGTCCATGGCCTCGTTGGCCAGCCGGTCGGCTTCCTTGTTCCGCTCGCGCGGGATCCAGGTGTACGTGACCCGGCCGCGCGGGAGGACGGTACGGGCCTCCGCGGCGAGCGGCTGCATGTCCGGGTGCTTGATCTTCCAGCGCCCGGACATCTGCTCGACGACGAGCTTGGAGTCCATGCGGACGTCGACGGTGGCGTCCGGGTCGATTTCCCGGGCGGCCCTCAGGCCGGCGATCAGTCCGCGGTACTCGGCGACGTTGTTGGTGGCGCGGCCGATGTACTCGGCGGCCTCGGCCAGGATCTGACCGGTGTCGCCGTCCCGGACCACGGCGCCGTAGCCGGCCGGCCCCGGGTTGCCCCGGGAGCCGCCGTCGGCCTCGACGATGAACCTGGCCACCGGGTCAGACGCCCGACTCGCCCGTGCGGACCAGGATCCGGCCGCAGTTCTCGCAGCGGATCACCGCGTCCTTGGGCTCGGCCTTGATGGCGTTGAGGTCGGTGATGGAGAACTCGACCCGGCAGCCCTCGCAGCGGCGCTGGTACAGGCGGGCCGCGCCGACGCCGCCCTGCTGCTCGCGCAGGCGCAGGTAGAGCTTCATCAGGTCGGCCGGGATGACGGCGGCGATGGCCTCGCGGTCGCGCTTGACCTTGTCGGCGTCGGCGTCGAGCTCGGCGAAGGCGGCGTCGCGGCGGGCCTCGGCCTCGCGCAGGACGACGGTGGAGTGCTCCAGGCGGGCGCTGAGCTCGGTGACCCGGGTCTGGGCGGACTCCAGGCGCTCCATGACCTCCAGGACGACGTCCTCCAGGTCGGCCTGGCGCTTGGCCAGCGAGCCGACCTCGTGCTGGAGGTTCTCCAGGTCCTTGGGCGAGGTGACCGCGCCGGAGTCCATCCGCTGCTGGTTGCGGGCGGCGCGGGTGCGGACCTGCTCGACGTCCTGCTCGGCCTTGGTCTGCTCGCGCTCGGTGTCGCCGAGCTGGGCCTGGGCGGCGACGACCAGGTCCTTGAGGGCGGTGTGGTCGGCGGTGGCCTTCTCGATCTCGGCGTGCTCGGGCAGGGTGCGGCGCTTGTGGGCCAGCTGGTCCAGGCGGGAGTCGATGGCCTGCAGGTCCAGCAGGCGGATCTGGTCGGCGGGCGCGGCGTTCAAGCGGAGGGCTCCTGTGTCAATCGGTCAGGTTCGAGCGGTCAGGCGGGGTACGGCAGCGCGGGGTTGGGCATCGCGGCGTGGGCCGTCCAGGCGTCGGTGACCAGGGTGGAGACCCGGGTCTCCAGGGCCCAGCCCCGGGTGGCGGCCGCGGCGTCGAGGGCGCGGGCGGCCAGGGTGCACCAGGGCCACTCGGTGGCCCAGTGCGCGGCGTCGACGAGGGCGACCGGGGCCGCCTCGGTGGCCTCGGAGACCGGGTGGTGGCGCAGGTCGGCGGTGACGTAGGCGTCCACCCCGGCCGCGCGCGCCTCGGCGAGGAAGCTGTCGCCGGCGCCGCCGCAGACGGCGACGCGGCTGATCGGCCGGTCCGGGTCGCCGGCGACCCGGACGCCGGTGGCGGTGGCCGGGAGGCCCGCAGCGACCTGCGCGGCGAAGGCGGACAGCGGGACGGGGGCGTCCAGGACGCCGATCCGGCCGCTGCCCCGGCGGCCGGCCGGGTCGGTCGGGTCGGCGACCAGCGGGCCGGTGACCTTGAGGCCGATCGCCTCGGCGAGGGCGTCGGAGACGCCGGGGTCGGCGTGGTCGGCGTTGGTGTGCGCGACGTGCAGGGCGATGTCGTTCTTGATCAGGCCGTGCACCACCCGGCCCTTGAAGCCGGTGGCGGCGACGGTGGTGGTGCCCCGCAGGTAGAGGGGGTGGTGGGTGACCAGCAGGCCGGCGCCCCACTCGGCGGCCTCGTCGGCCACCGCCTGGACCGGGTCGACGGCGAACAGCACCCGCCCGACCTCGGCGTCCGGGTCGCCGCAGACCAGACCGACGGCGTCCCAGGACTCCGCCCACTGCGGTGGGTACAGCTCTTCGAGCACGGCGATGACGTCGGACAGTTTCGGCACCTGTCGAGACTACCGCGTGACGGGGACCCGCCCGTCCCGCCCGTCCGGGTGGGGGCCCGCACAGCTGCGCGTCAACCGGCGCGGACCGGCGGCCGGAAGGTCCCGGGGCGCGCGCGGATCGCGGCCCGTCCGGCGTGTCCGGCCCGCGATCCGGCGGCCGCCGGCAGGCGGAAACGAATCCGGATCACCCTTACGGGTGAAGTGACCCGCTCGACGTTGAGTCACACCCGCCTCGAAAGTAACTTCAGTGGTGCGAACGAGAGTTGCCACGGCCTCCGGCCGGGGCCGGGGGGTCGGAATTCGACTGTTCGGTCGAACCTCCGACGGGGAAACGGCCCGCGGCTCTCGTGACTTCCGCAGACCGACGGGACGGGCCGGGGCCCGTGGTGCCGAGCGCACGGGCACCACGGCGCCGGAGGACGAAGGGGTGTGAAGCAGATGGGGGCGGACACACCGCTGCGTCCGGCCGGGGGTCCCGGGACGGTCGACGACGGGCCGGGGCTGGACGGCACGTTGGTGGAGGTGGCACGGGCGGCCGTGGCCGGACGCCGGGCCCGGGGAGGCGAGGGTGGCTGGGGGGTCGCCGTCGAGGGGTTCTGGTGCACGGTCCGGCCGCCCGGGCCGGGCTTCCCCGAGCAGGGGTGGAAACTCCACGTCAGCGCGGCCTCCTCGGTGGCCGTCGAGGTCCTCGCCGCGGTGTCCGCCGCGATTTCCGAGGATCCCTGCGCATTCAAGTTCGCGGCCGACCGGGAAAAGCTCAGGGAACTCAATTCGCGGAACAGCGAACGCGGATCCTCCGGGAAATTCATCACCGTCTACCCGAGGGACGACGAGCAATTCCGCCGGCTCGCCGAGGAACTCCACCGCGCCACCCTCGGACTGCCCGGCCCTGCCGTGCTCTCCGACCTGCCGTACCGCCCGGGCAGCCGGGTCCACTACCGGTACGGCTCCTTCGCCGGCCGCGCCGAACTGGGCAACGACGGCGCGTACCGCTCGATGCTGCGCGGCCCGGACGGCAGCCGCGCCGAGGACGTCCGGGCCGGCGGCTACCGCTGCCCGCCGTGGGCGGTCGACCCCGTCGAGGGGAGGGGGTCGACCGGGCCGGGCCGCCCGTCCCGGCGGCCGGCGGGCGGCCGCGGCGGCGTGCTGCTGGGCGGACGGTACGCGCTCACCGCGGCCGTCCGGCACGGCAGCAAGGGCGGCGTCTTCACCGGGCGGGACACCGACACCGGCGCCGAGGTGGTGGTCAAACAGGCCCGCGCGCACATCGAGGTGGACCGCTCCGGGCTGGACGCCCGGGCGGCGCTCCGCCGCGAGGCCGCCCTCCTGGAGCGGCTCGGCCCGCTGGAGCTGACGCCGCGTCCGCTCGGCCTGGTCGAGGAGCAGGACTCGCTCTTCCTGGTGCAGGAACGGGTCCCGGGGCAGTCGCTCGGCAGCTGGGTGGCCGGGCGGCTGCGGCGGGACGGCACGCCGGACGTCCGCTGGGAGGAGGCCGGGCCGATGGCCCGCGCCCTGGTCGACCTGCTCGTCCGGGTGCACCGGCAGGGGCTGGTCCTGCGGGACCTCTCCCCCGGGAACGTCCTGGTCCGGCCGGACGGCACCCTCCGCCTGGTCGACCTCGAACTCGCCGTGGACGAGGGCGTCATCGCCGGCTCGGCCGGCACCCCCGGGTACCGCGCCCCCGAGCACACCGGCCCGCACCGCCTGGGCGCGGCCCGGCACAGCACCGACCTGTACGCGCTCGGCGGGCTGCTCTTCCTGCTGGCGACCGGGCACGATCCGCTGCTGCCCGAGGACCTGCCGCGGGCCCGGCCGGTCGAGGAGCGGCTCGGCCGCTGGCTCGCCCTCGCGGCCCGCCACGGCGAGACCGCCCGCCGCCTCACCCCCGCCGTCCTGGGCCTCCGCCACCACACCCCCACCCGCCGCTGGCCCCTCCCGCAGGTCACCGAAGCCCTCGGCCGGGACCCCGCACATGGGGGCACCTCCCGGCCGCCGGGCGAGGGGAGAACCACGCGCATCGGACGGGTCGACACCGCACCCGGAACCGAGCAGCCATACCCCGTCGCCCCGGACGCGGCGCCCCACCGCGGGAACGTGACGCACCTGCGCGGGGACCGGTCGCCCGGGCCGGGGCGGGTGGTGGACGACGGGCTGCGGTACGTCGCCGGGACGGCGATGGCCGGCCGGCGGGACCGGCTGTGGCCGACCGTTCCGGCCGGGCGGCTGACCGATCCGTGCAACGTGCAGTACGGCGCCGCCGGCGTGCTCGCCGTCCTGTCCCGCGCCGCCACCACCCCCGCCCTGCCGGACGCCCTCCGCCTGCGCTCCGCCGAGACCGCCCGGACGGCCGCCGCGTGGATCGAGCACCGCTGCGCGGCGGAGCCCGTCCTCCTCCCCGGCCTGCACTTCGGCCGTTCCGGTACCGCGTGGTCGCTGCTGGACGCCGCCGAGGCGGTCGGCGACCGTGCCGCCGCCGCGCGGGCGGTCGACCTGGCACGCCGGATCGAGGTGGTCTGGCCGAACCCGGACGTCTGCCACGGGTCCGCCGGGGCCGGGTTCCTGCAGCTGCGGGTGCACGCCTCCACCGGCGACCCCGCGTTCCTGGACCGCGCGGCCCGGTGCGCCGAGGGGCTGCTGGCGGCGGCCCGGCGCGAGCCGTACGGGCTGGTGTGGCCGGTGCCGGGGGACTTCGACTCGGCGCTGGCGGGCGCGGTGCAGCTCGGGTACGCGCACGGCGTGGCCGGGGTCGGGGCGTTCCTGCTGGCCGCGGGCACGGCCACCGGCCGGACGGGGTTCCTGGACGGGGCCCGGGAGGCGGCGGGGACGCTGGCGGCGACGGTCCGCCGGTCCGGTCCGGCGGCGTGGTGGCCGCAGAGCGCGGGCGACCGGGAGGCGGAGCGGCTGGCGCACTGGTGCAACGGCTCCTCCGGGGCGGGGTCCTTCCTGGTCCGGCTCTGGCGGGCGACCGGGGACGAGGCGGCGTACCGGCTGGCGGTGGCCGCCGGGCGGGCCGTCCTGGACGGGCGGTGGCAGGGCGGGGTGTCGGCCTGCCACGGGCTGGCCGGGAACGGCGAGTTCCTGCTCGACCTGCACCAGGCCACCGGGGAGGAGCAGTTCCGGCGCGGCGCCGAGGAGTTGGCGGAGCTGATCACCGCCAGGGCGGCGCTGCGGGACGGCCTGTGGGTGCTCCCCGACGAGACCGGTACCGGCTGCACGCCCGCGTACGGCACCGGCACGACGGGCCCGCTGGCGTTCCTGCTCCGGCTCGCCCACGGCGGCCCCCGGATCTGGGTCGACCCGCAGCCCCTCCCCACGACCGCGCCCCGGCACCGGCCCGGCACCGCCCTCGCGGAGCCCCCCGCATGACCGTTCCCCGCATGACCGCCGGCCCGGGGCGGTGGGTGCCGTGAGCACCACCGCCCGTACCTCCGAGGCGCTCCGCCGGCTGGGCTTCACCTTCGCCGCCGACGGCTCGCACGCCGCCTGCCTGGCCGCCGGCGCCGACGGCGTCTGGTACGTGGAGAGTTGGCGGCTGCCCGAGGTGGGTCCGGCGGAGCCCACCGCGCTGCCGC
Source organism: Kitasatospora sp. HUAS MG31 (assembly GCF_040571325.1). GTDB lineage: Bacteria > Actinomycetota > Actinomycetes > Streptomycetales > Streptomycetaceae > Kitasatospora > Kitasatospora camelliae. The sequence continues at coordinate 2,416,502 of NZ_CP159872.1, forward strand.
CGTCGGGCGGGCGCGCGGAAAGCCTGCAGTCCCAGCTGGTCCCCCTGCCGGACGGCCGGGTGCTGGTCTGCCGGCACGAGGGCGACCTGCACACCCTGGTGCTGGCCTCCGCCGCGGGCGAGCGGCCGCTGGCCGCGCTGCGGTTGCCCGGGTTGCGGCTGCTGCCGCTCCCCGGGCCCGCCCCGGCCTCCGGGGCGGCCGACGGCCTGCCGGTCGCGGTCGCGCTCGGGACGGACGCCCGTCCGGCGACCACCGTGTGGCTGGTCGCGCCGGACGGGTCCGAGCCCCGGCAGATCGCCGAACTGCCGGGGCTCCACGGCGGCGGGGTGTGGCTGGACCGGGTCGGCCGGCTGCTCGCCCTGGACCGGGTGGCGGACGGCGTGGTCAAGTCCGTGGTGCTCGACCTCGACCTGGGCCGGACCACGCCGCTGCTGGAGATCGGCGAGCGGAGCAACGACCGGCTGGTGCTGTTCGACCCGGACACCCGGCTCGGCATGGTGCGCAGCGACGCGCCCGGCACGGACCGGCTGGGCTGGGGCGTGCTGGGCGGCAGCGAGCCGGTGCGCTTCCCGGAGTGCCTGCACGTGCCGGGGACGGTGCTGCGGCCGATCGCGCTGGGGCCGGGCCACGGTGGCGGCGTCGGTGGGCCGATCGGGCAGGTGGCGCTGCAGATCGACCGCGGCGCGGCCTCCTCGCTGGCCCTCTGGCCGGTCGGCGCGTCCCGGCTGGATCCGCTGCCGGTGCCGCCGGGGCGGTTCGGCGGGGTGGGGACGTGGTCGGCGGGCGGACTGCGGATGCCGTACTCGGCACCGGACCGGCCGGCCGGGATGGCGACCCTGGACGTGGACGAGCTGCTCGGCTGCGGCCCGGCCGCCGCGCCGTCGGCGGTCCCGCTGCCGCTGCGGCTGGCGCCGCTGGCGGGCGGGCCCGGGCCGGCCGCGCCGCCCCGGGAGGCACCGGTGCCGTGGGCCGGCTCGGTCCGCGCGCCGCGGGTGAACCCGCCGGGCTGGCGGCTGGACGGCAGCGCCGGGCCCGGCGACGGCGGGCGGTGGCAGCCGGCGCAGAGCCTGGAGCTGGCCGGGCCGGCCGGACCGATCGAGGCGGTGGTGTACGGCGGGGACGCGTGGCTGAGCGGCCCGCACCTGGTGCTGGCCCTGCACGGCGGGCCGGCGGACGCGTGGCGGCTGGAGTTCGATCCGGCGTTGCAGCGGATGGCCGCGGACGGGCTGGCGGTGCTGGCGCCCAACCAGCGGGGTTCCACCGGGTACGGGCCCGAGTACGCGATGGCGGTCCGCGGCGCGTGGGGCGGTCCGGACCTGGAGGACGTCCTGGCGCTGCTGGACGGGGTGGCCGGGCAGCGGGCGGCGCTCGGACTGGAGCCGCCGGCGCTGTTCGGGGTGAGCTACGGCGCGTTCCTGGCCCTGCTCGCCGCGGCCCACGCGCCGGCGGGGCAGGTCTCCCGGTGCGCGGTGGTGGCCCCCTTCCTGTCCGGCCCGAGGCTGTTCGCCGAGGGGGCGCCGGCCGTCCGGGCGCTGGCCGGGCGGCTCGGCGGCGACCTGCCGGTCGACGACGCGCGCGGGCCCCGGGACGTCCTCCACCTGGCGGACCGGCTGAGGGCGCCGCTGCTGGTGCTGCACGGGGACCGGGACGAGGCGGTGCCGGTGGGCCAGTCGCGGGCGCTGCGGCAGGAGCTGCTGAGACTCGGGCGGGTCGAGGGGGCCGATTTCCGGTATGTGGAGGCGGCCGGGGCCGGGCACGAACTGCTGGCCGAGGCGGGCGGAGCGGTCCTGCACGAACTGCTCTCCGGATTCCTGCGCACCGGGCGCCCGGCGTAGCGCCCCTCGCGCGCGCCCCCCGGATGGGCCCGGCGTGCTGCTTCCCGCGCCCCCTGGGTCGGCTTTTCGCACTGTTCGCCGCGGGTAGGCTCCTGTTCGATCACCAGCCGATCCGCACGGAGAAGACGAAACCTGATGTCCGAGACCCTCCACGACACCACCGAGCACGACCACGCAGCGCACGGCGCCGACGAGGCCGCCGCAGAGGGCGCCGCACACGGTCGGCACCGGGGTCTGACCGCAGCCGACGACCGCGCCGACGCCGACCCGCACGGCCGCCACCGTCGCTGAGCACCCGTCAGTGGTCGCGGGGCCCGCGGCACCGGAGGATCCCGGTGCCGCGGGCCTTCGCACGTCCGGGGGCCGGTCGTGCGGGGCCTCGGGTCGGAGGGGTCAGTCGAGGGTGAGGACCGTCCGCAGCGCCTCGCCGCCGCGCATCTGGGCGATCGCCTCGTTGACGCCCTCCAGCGGCAGCCGGTGAGTGATCATGCCGGCCAGGTCGAGCCGGCCCGCGCGCCAGAGCCGGACGGCCTGCTCCGCGGTGCGGCGGACGTCGCCGCCGCCGTACATCGAGGGCAGCAGGCGCTTCTCGTTGAAGAACAGCTCGGCCATGCTGAACCCGACGGTGTCCTCCTTGGCGCCGGCGCCGATCACCACCACCGCGCCGCCGCGCCGGGTCGCGTCGTACGCCGCCCGGACGGTGGCCGAGCGGCCGACCGCCTCGAAGACGTAGTCGAACCCGCCGGCCTGCTGGCTGCGGGCGGCGGCCTTGAGCTCCTCGGGGGCGAGGGCGTCGGTGGCGCCGAAGGCCAGGGCCCGCTGACGGCGGGACTCCACCGGGTCGACCACGGCGATCCGGGCCGCCCCGCACACCCGGGCGCCCTGGACGGCGGCGATGCCGACGCCGCCGGCGCCGATCACGGCCACCGACGAGCCGGGCTCCACCCGCGCGGTGTTCACGGCCGCGCCGAGGCCGGTGGTGACGCCGCAGCCGATCAGCGCGGCCAGCTCGTACGGGAGGTCGGCCGGCACCGGCAGCACGGCGTCGGCGGCGACCACGGCCTCCTCGGCGAAGGTGCCGGTGCTGTAGAACCCGTACGCGTCGGTGCCGGCGCCGAACCGGAAGGTGGGGGTGGAGAGCCGGCGGATGCTGGCCACGCACAGGTGGGTCTGGCCGCCGCGGCAGAGCGCGCACCGGCCGCAGGGCGGCATCCAGCAGAGCACCACCCGGTCGCCGGGGGCGACGCCGGTGACTCCCTCGCCGACCTCGACCACCTCGCCGGCGCCCTCGTGGCCGGGCACGAAGGGGGCGGGCTGGGGGAGGATCCCGGCCATCGCGGACAGGTCGGAGTGGCACAGCGAGGTGGCGTGCAGCCGGACCCGGACCTTGCCCGGGCCGAAGCCGACCGCCTCGACGTCGTCCCGGACTTCCAGCTTGTCCTGGCCGGTCTCGTGCAGGATCGCTGCGCGCATGGTCTGCTCCCGGGTGAGCGGGCCGCGGGGCCCGACGAGGGTCGTGTAGAACGCGTTCCAGTGCCGCGCTCATGTATAGCGCATGCGCCGGACCCCGAGAACCCGCCCTCCGCCGAGGAGCGAGGCCGTCGGCGGGCGGGCCTCTACCGTCGAGTAGGGTCCATCCACCGAATCCGCCCGCCCGAGCAGGGAGCAGCACCATGACCGACCTTCGCGACGGAGTCCGCCCGGCGCCCGAGGTGCTCGCGGCGTTCGAGGCGGCGACCGGGTTCATGCCGGCCGACGAGGGCCTCGCGCTGTACGCGGCGGCGGTGGAGGCCGCCGGGCGGACCGGGCTGCCGGTACTGGAGATCGGCACCTACTGCGGCCGCTCGGCGATCCTGCTCGCCGACGCCGCGCGGGCGACCGGGACGGTGGCGCTGACGGTGGACCACCACCGCGGCTCGGAGGAGCAGCAGCCCGGCTGGGAGTACCACGACACCACCCTGGTCGACCCGGAGGTCGGCCTGATGGACACCCTGCCGCGGTTCCGCCGGACGCTGCACTCGGCCGGTCTGGAGGACCACGTGATCGCCCTGGTCGGCCGGTCGCCGCAGGTGGCGGCGGTGTGGGGCGGCCGGCTGGCGCTGGTGTTCATCGACGGCGGGCACACCGACGAGCACGCCACCGGCGACTACGAGGGCTGGGTGCCGCACCTGGACGCGGACGGCCTGCTGGTGATCCACGACGTCTTCCCCGACCCGGCCGACGGCGGCCAGGCACCGTACCGGGTCTACCTGCGGGCACTCGCCGAGGGCTTCGAGGAGGTCTCGGTGACGGGCTCGCTGCGGGTGCTGCGCCGCGTGGCCGGCTGATCGGGCGGACCGATCGGGCTCCTGACCCGACGGGCTCGGCGGACCTCCGGCGGGCGCCTTTCCCGATGCTCTAACGTCGTCCCCCGGGGTGCCGCTCCACGGGCCGCCGCGGCCGTCCGGCCGCGCGGGAGCGCCGGGCACCGCCGTGGATCGGCCCGTGGCGGGCCGGTACGGTATCGGCGGCGAACGAACGGCCGGGGCACCACCGGACCAGGGTCAGCGGGGGCGAGGGCAGGGGCATGACGGACCAGAACAACACCGCACCGGCGGTCTGGGATCCGACCGCGCGGGGCGGCGCGGGCGGCTGGGTACGCCGGAAGCCCGCCGACGGCCCGGCGGCGCCGCCCGCGCCCCAGGCCGCTCCCGCCGCGGCTCCCCCCGGGCCGCCGGGCTTCCCCCCGCCCGCGCCGGTCTCCACGCCGCAGCAGGCGCCGGGCGGCGGGCAGCCGGCCCGGCCCGCCGCCACCGCGGCCTTCCCCCCGGTACCGGGGAGCACCCCCGCGCCGCTGCCGCAGGCCGTCCAGTCGCCGGCCCCGCTGCCGCCGCTCGCCCAGCAGCCGGGCGGCGCCTTCCCGGGCGCCGGCGTCCCGGGCGCACCGGGTCCGCACGCCGGGCCGGGTGCGCCCGTCGCGCCGCCGTTCGGCCAGGAGGCCGACGCCACCCAGCGCCTCCCCCTCCAGCCCGGTACCGGCGCACCGCCCACCGCCCCGCCGCCGTTCGGCGCGTCACCCGGCGGCCCGTCCTTCCCGGCACAGCCGGGCGCCGCCCCCGGCTTCCCGCCCTTCGAGCAGCAGCCGGGCTTCCCGCCGCAGGGCTTCGACCAGCGCGGACCTGCCCCGCAGGGCCCCGGCCGGCAGCCGTTCGACCAGCAGGCCTTCGAGCAGCCCGGCTTCGGCCGGCAGCCCTCCCAGCCCGGCTTCCCGCCGCCCGCGCAGGCCGGCTACGACCAGCCCGGTTTCGACCGCCCAGGCTTCGACCGGCCGGGTCCCGAGTACGAGATCGGGTACGAGGAGGAGCGCCCGCGCAGCCGGACCCCGCTGCTCGCCGCGGTGGGCGGCGTGCTGGTGCTGGTGATCGGCGTGGGCGCGTTCTGGGCGGTGCGCAACAGCGACGACGACGGCAAGAAGCCCGCCGTCGCCGCCAAGTCCGCCCAGCCCGCCCCGGTGCCCGGCACGGGGGGTGACGCGGGCGGCGGGACGGCCCCCAGCAGCGCCCCCTCCACCGCCGCCCCCTCGCCGACCGCCCCGGACGCCGCCGGGCCGAAGGCCGCCGAGCAGGCGAAGGCGTTCGACGGGCTGCTCGCCCGCGGCGAGAACGCCAAGGCGCCGATCGGCAGCGCGGTGGCCAAGGTGCGCAGCTGCCCGGCCAAGGCGGAGATCGACGGCGCGGTGGAGGTGTTCGAGACCGGGGCGAAGCAGCGGGACGAGCTGATCGCCGACCTGGCCAAGCTGGAGCTGACCGACCTGCCGGGCGGCGCCGAGGCGGCGCAGACCCTGAAGACCGCCTGGCAGCAGTCGGGCGACATCGACCGGGCGTACGCGGCCTGGGCCCGGACCGTGGGCAGCCAGGGCTGCGCCAACAACGCGGCGCCCAACACGGCCGACCTCAAGCGCGCCAACGACCTCAACCCGCAGGCCACCCAGTCGAAGAAGGACTTCGTGGCCAAGTGGAACTCGATCGCCGGCGTGTACACCCTGACGCCGCGTACCTGGGACAGGATCTGACAGCACCCGTGACCGGCACCACCAGCGACACCCCCGCGTTCCCCGAGCCCCCGCGCCGCCCGGCCCGTACCCGGGTCGTGATCGCCGCCGCGCTCGTCCTGCCGCTCGGCCTGGCCGGGTGGTTCGGCTGGCGGGCCGTGTCCGGCGGCAGCGGCCCGGACGCCCGGACGCCCGCCCCGACGGCGTCCACCGCGTCCAGGGACTCCCTGATCACCGACGCGAACTCCGACCCGCTGGGCACCTCCCCCGCCCCGTCGGGCACCGCCGCGCCCAGCCCGTCCGCCGGTACCGGAGGCGCCGCGCCGGCCGCCTCGAACCAGCTGGCCGGGCGGACCGTGCTGCTCGACCCGGGGCACAACAGCGGCAACGCCCAGCACACCAAGGAGATCGGCCGCCAGGTGGACATCGGCAACGCCCGCAAGGAGTGCGACGCCACCGGAACGTCCACCAACGCGGGCTACTCCGAGGCCGAGTACACCCTGGACGTGGTCCGGCGGGCGCGGGCGATCCTGCAGTCCCGCGGCGCCCGAGTGGTGCTCACCCAGGACGGCGACCGGCCCTGGGGGCCGTGCATCGACGAGCGGGCCCGGATCGGCAACGACGCCAGGGCCGACGCCGCGGTGTCGGTGCACGGCGACGGCGCGCCGGCGGGCGCCACCGGATTCCACGTGATCATGCCGGCCCGGGTGACCGCCGGACTCGCCGACACCTCGAAGATCGTCGAGCCCTCGCAGCGGCTCGGCCTGCTGCTGCGCGACCGCTTCAAGGAGGCCACCGGCGAGCCCTTCGCCGACTACATCGGGAAGCAGGGCCTGGACACCCGCAGCGACCTCGGCGGACTGAACCTGTCGAAGGTGCCCAAGGTGTTCATCGAGTGCGGCAACATGAGGAATGCCGACGACGCCCGGCGGATGACCGACGCCGAGTGGCGCCAGCGCGCCGCCCTGGGAATCGCCGACGCCCTGACCGCTTTCCTGACGACCTGACGGGCGCCACGACCCGTTTTACGGAGGGTGCTGTGCACTGCGCAGGGGCTTGGCCCTAGGCTTTTGCCCCGTTCGGTCTTCACGGTCCGACCCGGCCGGCCGGACACCACCCGCCGTCCACGACCCACCAACGAGGGGAACGTTTGTGAATCTGCGCGCTCTCACCAGGGGAGACGCCGCCGTCGCAGGGGCGGCCCTTCTGCTCATCGTCTTCTCCTTCCTCCCCTTCTACGAGGCCAACTCCTCGCTGGGCAGGGACTGCGAGAAGGAGTGCTCGTTCAACGTGTGGCACGGCGGCTTCCTGTCGATCCTCGCCACCGTCTTCCTCACCGGCCTGATCAGCGCCGCGCTGATCCTGCTCGCCCGCTTCCAGGGCGAGGCCGCCGAGACCCGCCTGATCGCGGGCCTGAAGCTGCGTCAGTGGGGCACCGCGCTCGCCCTCTTCGCCGCCTGGTCCGGCCTGTGGGCGCTGTTCACCAACGGCGGCGGCTACATCGCCGCCACCAAGTCCAGCGGCAAGATCGACCCGTCCGACTTCATCCAGCACGCGTTCGGCTCGTACCTGACGTTCGTCGCCGTCCTGGTGCTGGCCGGTGCGGCGATCGCCACCCCGCTGGTGCCGGCGCTGCAGGCGCCGCTGCTGAGCGACAAGCCTGCCGCCCCGCAGGGCTACGCCCCGTACCCGGGTGCCCCGGGCGTCCCCGGTCAGCCGGGTCAGCCCGGTCAGCCGGGCCAGTACGGCTACCCGGGTGCTCCGGCGGGCCAGGTCGACCCGGCCGCGCAGGGCGGCTTCGCCGCTCCCACCGCGGGCGGCTACGGCTACCCGGCTCCCGCCCAGCACGAGCAGGTGCAGGTCGCCCCGGCGCCGGTGCCGCACCCGGCGCCCGCCCCGGCCGCCGCGTTCGCGCCGTTCTGGTTCGCCGTGCCGGCCGTCCGTCAGCTCGCCAACAAGGACAACCCGGCGGCTCCGCCGGTCGGTGAGCTGGTGCCCGGCACCTGGTACCTGGCGGTCGAGCAGCGCGGCGCCGCCCTGGTCGCCCAGCTGCCCGACGGCACCCACGGCCTCCTCACCGACGCCTCGGGCATCCAGCGCGGCTGACCCACCCCACCCCGACGGGCCCCGGACCCCTCCGGGGCCCGTCGCCGTTTCACGGGCACCTCGAACGCCCCCCGCCAGGGGCGCGTGGGGGCACCTCCCGGCCGAAGGCTGGGGGAGAACTGCGCGACCAGCCACCCACGACCCGCACGGATACACCCGGGCACCACGCGCGGCGTGCGGAGCACCCGTACGCGCTCGGAAAACCACTGGGGCGCGGGGAACTGCGCGAGACGGAGGTGACGGCGTCGTAGCCTTCCGATTCGCGCAGTTCCCCGCGCCCCTTGTGGTTACCCGTTTACGCCACGGGACCCTCAGCAGCAGTCGTTGACCAGCAGCCCCGCCGGCAGGTGCTCCCCGCCGAAGACGGCGACGGTGGCGGGGTCGCCGCCGAGGGCGGCGACGGCGAGGAGGAGGGCCCCCGCCGTCCAGGTGGTTCGCTCCTCGGGCCAGATGGCGTCGTCCTCGAAGACGTACCCGGTCCAGTAGGAGCCGTCGGTGTGCCGCAGGTGCTGGATCCAGCGGAGGATCTCCACCGCCCGGTCCGACTGCCCGACCGCCCAGAGGGCGAGCGCGAGCTCCGCGCTCTCCCCGCCGGTGACCCACGGCCGGTCGCTGACGCACCGGACCCCCAGCCCCGGCACCACGAACCGGTCCCAGTCCCGCGCGATCCGCTCCTCGGCGGCGTCGCCCCGCAGCGCGGTCCCCAGCACCGGGTAGTACCAGTCCATCGAGTAGCGGTCCTTGTCGAGGAACCGCTCGGGGTGGCGGGCGATGGCGTGCCGGAGCCGGCCGGCGGCGAGCTCCCAGTCGGGCTGGGGCTCCTCCAGGTAGTCGGCGATCGCGAGGCCGCAGCGCAGGGCGTGCAGGATCGAGGAGGAGCCGGTGAGGAGGGCCTCCTGCGGTGCGGTGCCGTCCGCGTCCTGGCGCCAGGCGATCGGGCCGTCCGGGAGGCGCAGGCCGACGGTGAAGTCGAGGGCCCGCCGGACCACCGGCCAGAGGTACTCCAGGAAGGCGTCGTCGCCGGTGGAGAGGTGGTGGTGCCAGGCGCCGACGGCGATGTACGCGCAGAAGTTGGTCTCCTTCGACGCGTTGGTGACCTCGCCGTCGGGGCCGCCGTGGCCGTAGGAGTAGGCGGCGTACCAGGAGCCGTCGGCGTTCTGGCGGTCCGCCAGCCAGCGGTAGGCGGCCTCGGCGGCGGCGTGCTCGCCCGCGGTGTCGAGGGCCATCGCGGCCTCGGTGTGGTCCCAGGGGTCGAGGTGGCCGCCGTGGAACCACGGGACGGCCCCGTCGGGCTGCTGGTCGGCGAGGATGGACCGCACGGTGGCGGCCGCCTGCTCGGCGTCCAGGACGCCGTCCAGCAGCAGGACCTCCGGAACGGCCGCCGTCATGCCTCGGTCCGCCGCGGCTTGGAGGCGTACACCACGAAGCTCTTGCCGATGACCGGGTTGAGGGCCTTCTCGGCGGCCTTGGTGATCGTGCTGATCACCGGGGTGCCGACGATGTCCCAGACCAGCAGCTGGTGGTACGCGCGCACCGGCAGCGCCTTGTCGTTGTTGACGCCCATCGCGCACTTGATCCACCAGTACGGGGAGTGCAGCGCGTGCGCGTGGTGGGTGCCGTACGGCTCCAGGCCGGACTCGCGGACCTTCTCGACCAGCTCGTCGCCGCGGTAGATCCGGATGTGGCCGCCCTCGACCTCGTGGTACTCGTCGGAGAGCGCCCAGCAGATCTTCTCCGGCAGGTAGCGCGGCACGGTGACGGCGAGCAGCCCGCCGGGCTTGAGCACGCGGACCATCTCGGCGAGCACGCCCTTGTCGTCCGGGATGTGCTCCATCACCTCGGAGATGATGATCTTGTCGAAGGTGTCGTCCTCGAACGGCAGGTTGAGGGCGTCGCCCTCCATCGCGACCGCGGAGGCGCCGGCCGGGGCCTCGCCGGCCTGCTCCATCGCCGCGAACCACTTGCGGACCTCGGCTATCTCGTCACCGTTGCGGTCCAGGGCGACGACGTTGGCGCCGCGCCGGTAGCACTCGAACGCATGCCGGCCCCCGCCGCAGCCCAGGTCGAGCACCCGGTCGCCTGGGGCGAGCGGGAAGCGGGAGAAATCGACGGTCAGCACTGCGGGGCTCCCATTCGTTGGTGCAGTGGTCCTGCGGGACGGTGATGCCTTGGTCCTGCGGGGATGTGGCGGTCCTTCAGGCGACGTAGCGCCAGCCGGGGCCGGAGCGGGCGCGCTGCCCGGCGCCGGTGGCTATCGCGGCCCGGTAGCGGTCGGCGGTCAGCTCGGCGGCCCGCTGCCAGGTGAAGTTCGCCAGGACGCGGTCCCGGCCGGCGGCGCCCAGCCGGGCGCGCAGCACGGGGTCGTCCAGCAGCCGGCCGAGGGCGGCGGCGAGGGCGCCGGCGTCGCCGGGCGGCACCGCCAGGCAGGTCTCGCCGTCCGGGCCGGCCACCTCGGGGATGGCGCCGCCGGTGGTGGCGACCAGCGGGGTGCCGGTGGCCATCGCCTCGGCGGCGGGCAGCGAGAAGCCCTCGTACAGCGAGGGCACGCAGGCCACCTCGGCCGAGCGGTACAGGTCGACCAGCTCGGCGTCGGTCAGGCCGGTGCGGAACTCGATGTGCCCCTCCAGGCCGAACCGGCGCACCGCCTCGGTCACCGGGCCGTCCTCGCGCTGCGGCTTTCCGACCACCACCAGGTGCGCCTCCCGCTCGGTGCGGACCTTGGCGAGCGCCTCGACCAGGTACACCAGGCCCTTGAGCGGCACGTCCGCGCTGGAGGTGGTGACGATCCGTCCGGGCACCACCGGGATCTCGGCGGAGGGCGACCAGAGCCGGGTGTCGGCGCCGATCGGCACCACCGAGACGGCGCCGGGAGCGGCGCCGAGGTGCTCGGCGATCTCGGCCTTGGAGGTGCCGGAGACGGTGATGATGTGCTCCAGCTTCCGGGTGACCCGCTTCTGCATCCGGGTGAACGCGTACCAGCGGCGCTTGCCGAGCCGCTCCAGCCGGGTGGTCGCGGCCTCCAGCTCCAGCCGGCGGTCCACGGTGATCGGGTGGTGCACGGTGGTGACCAGCGGGAAGCCGAACCGCTCCAGGCCCAGCAGGCCGTACCCGAGGGTCTGGTTGTCGTGCACCACGTCGTACCGGCCCTTGCGGCGGGCCAGGTACTGGCGGGCGCGGAGCGAGAAGGTGAGCGGCTCGGGGAAGCCGCCGGTGCGCATGGTGGCGAACTCCAGCACGTCCACCAGGCCGCGGAACTCCCCGGCGGCGGGGGTGCGGAAGGGGTCGTCCGAGCGGTACAGGTCCAGGCTGGGCAGCTCCACCAGCCGGACCGAGCCCGGGCCCTCGACCTCGTCCAGCACCGGGTACGGCTGCGAGCCGATCACGTCCACGTGGTGGCCCAGCCGGGCGAGCTCGCGGGACAGGTGCCGGACGTACACGCCCTGGCCGCCGCAGAACGGGTCCCCGCGGTAGGACAGCAGGGCGATCCGCAGCGGGCGGTGCGTCGCGGTCATCCTGGGCCCCTTATCCCCACTCACCGGGATGGGCACGGCCGGTAGAGTGGATCACGTTTCATGCTGGTGCGGAGCTCATCGTTGGGCAAGTGAACAATGAGAGACCTCGAAGATACCGGCCCGTAGCTTCCCCATCTGAGCCAGGGCGGGTGATTCACGCCACGCTGGACCTCCCTGTCCACCGCTTCCGCCTGGGGGCTGCGATGACCACGACCACCGCGCCGGGCGGGCTGCTCACACCGGGTCAGGCCGAGCGGCGCCGGCGGATCCTGCGGGCCTCCACCGCGCTGGCCGCACGCGGCGGCTACGAGGCGGTCCAGATGCGGGAGGTGGCCGAGGGCGCGCAGGTCGCGCTGGGCACGCTGTACCGGTACTTCCCCTCCAAGGTGCACCTGCTGGTCGCGGTGATGCAGGAACAGCTGATCCAGTTGCACGAGCAGGTCCGGCGGCACGCGCCGGCCGGGGAGGACCCGGCGGCCCGGGTCGCGGAGACGCTGACCACCGCCTTCCACGCGCTGCAGCGGGAGCCGCGGCTGGCCGAGGCGATGGTCCGGGCGCTCTCCTTCGCCGACCGCTCGGTGAGCAGCGAGGTGGACGAGGTGGCCGGGCTGACCTCCGCCATCGTCCTGGAGGCGGCCGCCCTGCCCGCTCCCCCCACCGCGGAGCAGCAGGCCGCCCTGCGGGTGATCGGCCACACCTGGCACTCCACCCTGCTCTCCTGGCTGGGCGGCCGCGCCTCCCTCGCCGAGGTCCGGGCCGACCTCCACACCGCCGCCCGCCTCCTCACCGCCGGCTAGCCCGAGCCCCGAGTGGAACGTGTTCTCACAGGCCGGGGCCCCCGGCCGGGTCGCCGCCCGTTAGAGTCGTGGGGCTCGACCCCCGGGTCCTCCCGGCGGTCCGGTCCGTGACCGCTCAGAAAGGCACCCCGCCCACCATGCTGACCTCCGCCCGCGCGGCCGCCGCCGCCCTGGCCGGCCTGCTGCTCGCCGGTACCGTCTGCGCCCCGGCGCTGGCCGACGAGACCACCCCCGCCGCAACGGCCTCCCCCTCCCCCGCCCCCACCGCCCCGGCCGCCCTGTTCGGCAAGGGCGACCCGCAGTACGACGGCGTGTGGCGGCAGTCGCTGGCGCTGACCGCGCTGGCGCGGCACCAGGCGAAGCCGGCCGAGTCCGCGGTGGCGTGGCTGACCGCCCAGCAGTGCACGGACGGCGGCTGGCCCTCGTTCCGGGCGGATGCGTCGGTGGCCTGCGACCCCAAGAAGGAGGACAGCAACGCCACCGCGGTGGCCGTCCAGGCGCTGGTCGCGCTCGGCGGGCACCAGGAGCGGGTGGGCAAGGCGGTCCGGTGGCTGAAGGAGGTCCAGAACGCGGACGGCAGCTGGGCGTTCAACCCGGGCGACCCCGGGGACGCGAACTCCACCGGTCTCGCGGTGGACGCGCTGCTCGCCGCCGGCACCGACCCGGCGCAGGTGGCGCGGGGCGGGCGGAACGCCTACGACGCGCTGAGCTCGTTCCAGCTGGGCTGCGCCTCGGCGCCGGAGAAGCGCGGCGCGTTCGCGTACCAGCCGGAGCCGGACGGGTCGCTGAAGGCCAACATGCAGGCGACCGCCCCGGCCGCGTTCGCCGCCGCGGGCGGCCGGCTGCCGCTGGGCGCGCCGGCCGCCGCCAAGGGTGCCCCGGCGCAGGCGCCCGCCTGCGCGGAGGGCTCCTCGGACCGGACCGTCCCGCACGCCGACTCGGCCGAGGCGGGCGCCGCGTACCTGGCCGCCCAGCTGGGCGCGGGCGGCGGCCACCTCGTCCTGGACACCCCGGGGGCCACCCCGGGTCCGGACTTCAACTCCACCGCCTGGGCCGCGCTGGCGCTGATCCAGGCCGGGCACGCCGACCAGGCCGCGCCCGCCGTGGGGTTCCTGACCGCCAACGGCCGCGGCTGGGCCGCCGGCCCGGAGGGCACCAACGTGGCCGCGGCCGCCACCCTGCTGCTGGTGGCGGACGCCACCGGCCAGGACCCGAAGAACGTCGGCGGCACCGACCTGGTCGGCCTGCTCGCCGCGGCCGGACCCGACAGCTCCTCGGCGGCCGCGGTCGCCCCGGCGAAGAAGAAGGGCGGCCCGTCCACCCTGTGGGTGGTCGGTGTCGGCCTGCTCATCGGTGTCGGCGGCGGCCTGCTGCTCAGCCTGCAGCGCAACCGCCGGAGCCCGGGCGCGTGAGGGCGGCGATCCGCCGGGCGGCGGCCCTGCTGCTCGCCGCCGCCCTGGCCGGGCTGCTGGCGGCCGCCCCGGCGCAGGCCGCCGGGTACCGGTACTGGTCGTTCTGGAAGTGGTCCGGCGGCTCCTGGTCGTACCAGCAGGTGGGTCCGGCGGTGGCCGTGCCGGCGGACGGCGCGGTGGACGGCTGGCGGTTCGCGGTGAGCCCGGACGGCGGGAAGGACGCGGCCGTGCCCGGCGGGGCCGGCGAGTTCGCCGCGCTCTGCGCCGGGACGCCGGCCGAGGAGGGCCGCAAGCGGGTCGGGGTGGTGCTGGACTTCGGCACCGCCGGCGACTCCGCCTCCGGTGAGACCCCGCCCGCCCCGCGCTCGGCCTGCGCCAGCGTGCCGGCGGCGGCCACCTCCGCGGAGGTACTGGCCGCGGTCGCCCCGCCGCTGCGCTACGACGGCGGCGGGATGCTGTGCGCGATCGCCGGCTACCCGCGGGCGGGCTGCGGCGAGCAGCTCGGCTCGGGTCCGGCGGCCCCCGCGCCCGCCGAGGACGACGGCCCGGACCTCGGCCTGCTGGCCGGCGGCGCCCTGGTCGCCCTGATCGCCGCCGGGGCCGTCCGGCAGGCCCGCCGCCGGCGCTGACGGGACCCGCCGTGCCCCGTACCGCCGATCCCGCCCGCCCCCGCACCGCCGCTGGAACACGTTCCACCACGGGCCCGCGCCACCTGCACCCGGGGGCGTGGTGGCTGTGGGCCCTCGGGCTGGCCGCGGCCGCCTCCCGCACCACCGACCCGCTGCTGCTCCTGCTGGTGTGCGCGGTCGCCGGGTACGTGGTCGCGGCCCGCCGCGGTGACGCGCCCTGGGCCCGCTCCTGGGGTGCCTTCCTCCGGCTGGGCCTGGTGGTGCTGGGCATCCGGCTGCTGTTCGCCGTCCTGCTCGGCTCGCCCGTCCCGGGCACCCATGTGCTCGCCACCCTGCCGCAGGTGCCGCTGCCCGACTGGGCGCAGGGCGTCCGGATCGGCGGCACGGTGACCGCGGAGGGCCTGCTGTTCGCCCTGTACGAGGGGATGAAGCTGGCCGCCCTGCTGCTCTGCCTGGGCGCCGCGAACGCCCTCGCCTCCCCGGCCCGGCTGCTGCGCTGCCTGCCCGGAGCGCTGTACGAGGTGGCGGTGGCCGCGGTGGTGGCGATGACCTTCGCCCCGAACCTGGTGGCGGACGTCCGGCGGCTGCGGGCCGCCCGTCGGCTGCGGGGCCGTCCCGAGCGCGGGGTCCGCGCCGTGCTGAGCGTCGGACTGCCCGTCCTGGAAGGGGCGTTGGAGCGTTCGGTGGCGCTGGCCGCGGCGATGGACACCCGCGGCTTCGGCCGGAGGGCGCCCGTCCCGCCGCGGACCGCCCGGGCCACTGCGGTGCTCACCCTGCTGGGCCTGCTGCTGACCGCCACCGCCGTGTTCGGGCTGCTCGCCCCGGGCGGCCACCCGTGGGCGCCGGTGCTGCTGCCGGCCGGTGCGGCGGCGCTGGGCGGCGGCCTGGCGCTCGGCGGACGGCGGACGGTCAGGACCCGGTACCGCCCGGACCCGTGGGCGTCGGCCGAGTGGCTGACCGCGGGGTCGGGGCTGGCCGCCGGCCTCCTGGTGGTGTGGTTCGCCGCCCGGCACCCCGGCGCGCTCGACCCCTCGCTGGTGCCGCTCGCCGCCCCCGCGCTGCCGCTGGCCCCCGCCACGGCGGTGCTGCTGGGCCTGCTGCCCGCCCTCGTCGCCCCCAACCCGCCCAGGAGCAGCCGGTGATCACCTTCGAGCAGGTCCGGGTCCAGTACGCCGACGCCGACCGGCCGGTGCTGGACGGGGTGGACCTCACCGTGCCGGAGGGCGAGCTCTGCCTGCTGGTCGGCCCGTCCGGCTCCGGCAAGTCCACCCTGCTGGGCTGTGTCAGCGGGCTCGTCCCGCACTTCACCGGCGGCACCCTGGCCGGCCGGGTGACCGTGGACGGCCGGGACACCCGTACCCACCGCCCGCGCGACCTCGCCGACCTGGTCGGCTACGTCGGCCAGGACCCGCTGGCGCACTTCGTCGCCGACACCGTCGAGGACGAACTCGCCTACGGCATGGAGTCCCTGGGCCTGCCGCCGGAGGTGATGCGGCGCCGGGTGGAGGAGACCCTGGACCTGCTGGGCCTGACCGAGCTGCGCGACCGCGCGCCCGGCTCGCTCTCCGGCGGGCAGCGGCAGCGGGTGGCGATCGGCTCGGTGCTGGCCGTCCACCCGAAGGTGCTGGTGCTGGACGAGCCCACCTCCGCGCTCGACCCGGGCGCCGCCGAGGAGGTGCTGGCCGTCCTGCAGCGGCTGGTGCACGACCTCGGGACGACCGTGCTGCTGGCCGAGCACCGGCTGGAGCGGGTGGTGCAGTACGCGGACCGGGTGCTGCTGCTGCCCGGCGAGGGGCGGCCGCCGGTGCTCGGCGAGCCCGCCGAGGTGATGGCCCAATCCCCCGTGCACCCGCCGGTGGTGGCGCTCGGCCGGGCCGCGGGCTGGTCCCCGCTGCCGCTGTCGGTCCGCGACGCCCGCCGCCGGGCGGCCCCGCTGCGGGCCCGGCTGGAGGGCCGGACCCCGCCGGCCCGGGCGGCGGCCGACGGCGCTCCGGTGGCCGAGGCGGCCGCGCTGGCCGTCCGGCGCGGGCCGGTGGCCGCCCTGCGCGGGGTGGACCTGGTGCTGCGGGCGGGCGGGATCACCGCGCTGATGGGCCGCAACGGCGCCGGGAAGTCCACCCTGCTCGGCGCCCTGACCGGGCTGCACAAGCCGTCCGCCGGCCGGGTGGACCTGGCCGGGCTGACCCCGCACCGGGCCCGCCCGGCGGAGCTGGTCCGCCGGGTCGGCCTGGTCCCGCAGGACCCGCGCGACCTGCTGCTCGCCGAGACCGTCGCGCAGGAGTGCGCCGCCGCCGACCGGGACGCCGGCGCCGAACCCGGGCGCTGCCGCGCGGTGCTGGACCGGCTGCTGCCCGGCATCGACGGCCGGCTCCACCCGCGGGACCTCTCCGAGGGGCAGCGCCTCGGTCTGGCCCTGGCCGTCGTGCTGGCCTGTGAACCGCCCCTGCTGCTGCTCGACGAGCCCACCCGGGGTCTGGACTACGCGGCCAAGGCCCGGCTGGTCACCGCGCTGCGGGCGCTGGCCGCCTACGGGCACGCGGTGCTGCTGGCCACCCACGACGTCGAGCTGGCGGCCGAACTCGCCGACCGGACGGTCATCCTGGCCGAGGGCGAGATCGTCGCGGACGGCCCGACCGCCGAGGTGGTGCTCGCCTCCCCGGCGTTCGCCCCGCAGGTGGCGAAGATCCTCGCCCCGTTCCTGACCCCCGGCCAGGTCGCCGCCGCCCTGGAGGAATCGTGAGCGCCGCCCGGACCACCCTGACCCGGCCCGTCCTGACCCGGCCCGTCCCGCTTGGCCGGCGGTCGGCGGCCGCGCTCGGGCTGGTCTCGGTGATCGGCGCCGGGGCGTTCGGCTGGCCGCTGTTCGCGGCGCCCGGTTCCGACCTGGCCGGCCACTCCGCGGACGCGCCGTGGCTGTTCGCCCTGCTGCTGCCGCTGCTGCTGGCCGTGGTGGTCGCCCAGATCGCCGAGGGCCGGACGGCGGGCGGCGGCTCCGCGGGCCTGGACGCCAAGGCGGTGGCCATGCTCGGGGTGCTCGCCGCGGCCGGGGCCGCGCTGCGGCCGCTGGGCGCGGGCACGGCCGGTCTGGAGCCGATGTTCTTCCTGATGGTGCTCGCCGGACGGGCGCTCGGACCCGGCTTCGGGTTCGTCCTCGGCGCGCTCACCCTGTTCTCCTCCGGCCTGCTCACCGGCGGGGTCGGCCCCTGGCTGCCGTTCCAGATGCTCGCCATGGGCTGGGTCTGCCTCGGCGCCGGCCTGCTGCCGGGCGCGGCCCGGCTCCGCGGACGGGCCGAGGCCGCCCTGCTCGCCGGGTACGGGGCGGTGGCCTCGGTGGCGTACGGCACCGTGATGAACCTGCAGGGCTGGCCGTACCTGGCCGGCACCAGCAGTTCGGTCTCGTTCGTCCCCGGCGACCCGCTCGGCGCCAACCTGGCCCGGTTCGCCGCCTACTGCCTGACCACCTCCCTCGGCTGGGACCTCCCCCGCGCGGCTCTCACCGCCGTCCTCTGCCTCACCGCCGGCCCGGCCGTCCTGCGTGCCCTGCGCCGCGCCACCCGCCGCGCCGCCTTCACCGCCCCGGCCGCCTTCCACGACACCCCCCGACCCGGGTCCCCCGACGCCCCCTGACCCGGGCCCGGACGCAGAACGCCCCCGGCGCGGGCCGGGGGCGGGGGTTCAGCGGGGGTTCGGCGCGGGTCAGGCGTTCTTCGGGCCGGCCGACTGGACCACCTCGAAGGACCAGAGCGTCGAGTCCGCGGCCGCCGGACGCTTCGGCGCCTCGCCCTCGGCGGACGGCGGGCCCTGGCGGTGGGCGGCCTGCATCGGGCCCTCCATCCACGCCTTGAACGCGTCCTCGTCGCGCCAGCGCGTGTACACCAGGTACTGCTCCGTGCCCTCGACAGGGCGCAGCAGCTCGAACCACTCGAACCCGTCCGAGTTCTCCACCGCCCCGGCCCGGGCCGCGAACCGCTTCTCCAGCGTCTCGCGCATCTCCGCCGGCACCGTCAGCACGTTGATCTTCACCACGCTCATGGGGCACAACCTCTCGTCTGGCCGATCACTGGTCAGCAGTCTGCCAGGGCCGGGCCCCGCCGGGTGCGGCTCAGGACCGACCGGTGGCGCGGCCGGCGGCGACCAGCGCCCAGGTGAGGAAGCCGAAGGCCGCGGTGGAGACCACCGCGCGGACCACGTTCCAGCGCACCCAGACCGCCTCGAAGTCGGCCCGTACGGCGGCGAGGTCCATCCCTGAGTCCGACGAACCCGCCGCTGCCAGACGGTCGTTGAGCGGGACGTTGACCACGCCGGTGATCACCAGCATGGCCAGGTAGAGCACCGCCGCGACCGCGATCCACGGCAGCGCGGACCGGGCGCCGGCGCCCAGGTGGAGCACACCCGCGGCCACGATCAGGACCAGCGCGCCGAGGAAGCTCAGCATGAACCAGCCGTTCAGGATGGCCACGTTGATCCGCTGCATGGCCTCCACGAACGTCCGGTCGTCGGCCCGGCCGAGGCCCGGCATCACCGAGCAGGCGTAGGCGTAGAACAGCCCGGCACTGAGACCCGTGGCGATCACCGCCGCAACCAGGGTGATGATCCGTGCGGTTGCCATCGTGGGTTCCCCCGTTCCTCTCGTCATGCCCACCAGTCAACCGGCTCACCGCCCGGTGATCCATGGTTCTGACACTCGCCGGCATACGCGAACGTCTCGGAAGGTGCGCCCGCGCCCGCCCCCGGGTGTCTAGGCTTGCCGCATGGACGCACTCGGCGCGCTGCTGACCGGCCCGCGGGCCCAAGGGGCGTTCCTGCTGCGGTCGGTGTACGACCCGCCGTGGGCGGTGCGGATCGAGGACGAGGCCCCGCTGTGCCTGCTGACCCCGGTCCGGGGCGAGGCGTGGGTGGTGCCCGGGGACGGTCCGCCGGTGCGCCTCGGGCCGGGTGACGTGGCGGTGGTCCGCGGCCCGCAGCCGTACACGGTCGCCGACCACCCGGACACGGCGCCACAGGTGGTGATCCTCCCCGGCCAGGTGTCGGCCACCCTGGACGGCGAGCGGCTGTGCGAGGAGCGGGACCTGGGCGTCCGCACCTGGGGCGAGCGCCCGGACGGCGCCACCGTGCTGCTCAGCGGCACCTACCAGCTGCGCGGCGAGGTCAGCGGCCGGCTGCTGGGCGCCCTGCCGACCGTGCTGAGGCTGGCCGCCGCGGAGTTCGACTCCCCGCTGCTGCCGCTGCTGGCCGAGGAGACCGTCCGGGAGGAGCCGGGCCAGGAGGTGGTGCTGGACCGGCTGCTCGACCTGCTGCTGATCAGCGTGCTGCGGACCTGGCTGTCCCGTCCGGCCTCGCCCGCCCCCGCCTGGTACCGGGCGTACGCGGACCCGGTGGTGGGCCGGGCGCTGCGGCTGCTGCACGCCGACCCGGCCCGTCCCTGGACGGTGGCCGCGCTGGCCGAGCAGGCGGGGGTCTCCCGGGCGGCCCTGGCCCGCCGGTTCACCGAGCTGGTCGGCCGGTCGCCGATGGCGTACCTGACGGACTGGCGGCTCGACCTGGCCGCCGACCTGCTCGCCGAGCCGGACGCCACCGTGGCCTCGGTGGCCCGCCGGGTCGGCTACGGCAGCCCGTTCGCGCTGAGCACCGCCTTCAAGCGGGTGCGCGGGCTGACGCCGCAACAGCACCGCGGAATGTCCTGATTAGGACGGCTCTGTCGCACCGTCCGCCCACGAAGCGGACACGGATCGTTCATGACATCCGTATCACCATCAACCCGGACATCCCTCCCGGAGGTGGGCGCCCGTCCCTGTTGCCGCCCAGAAAGCTCCTGCATAATCAGCCCCGTTCACATCCGACCCGAGGAGGACCGGCCATGCCGGCACAGCCGGACCCGAGCGCCGAGGACACCGCGGTCCTCCCGCAGGTCGAGGGGCCGCCGCTGGTCCGCCCGTACGTCGCGGCGGTCAGCCCCGAGACGCTCCAGGCGCCCGTGGCCGACCCGTTCGGCACCACCGTCCTCCCCCGGCAGCAGCCCTCCCCCGCCCCGCAGCAGCCGTACACCCCGCCGCAGCCCGAGGCGTACCCGCAGGCCCAGCAGGCTCAGCAGGCCTACGCCCGGCAGGCGTACGCCCAGCCGCAGCCCCAGCAGGCCCAGCAGGCCCACCCCGAGCACCAGGCGTACCAGCAGCCGCACGCCTACCAGCAGCCCGAGGCGTACCACCAGCCGCAGGCGTACCCACAGCCCGACGCCTACCCGCAGCCCGAGTCCTACCCGCAGCCGCAGGGATATCCGCAGCCGTACGCCGAGCCGGACCCGGACGCCGCGGCCACCCGGCTGATACCGGCCCAGCCCGGCCCCCCGCCGGCCGGTGCCCCGCAGCCGCCCCCGCGGCGCCCGCAGTCGGGCCAGGACCCGGAGCCGGGCGCCGACCTGGGGATGTTCGCCTTCCACGAGGAGGGCGAGCGCCCTCGCCGTTCCCGGGCGCAGGCCTCGCCGGCCACCCGTCGCCGGGTGGTCATCGCCGGGGCCGGGCTCGGCCTCGCCGCGGTGGGCGCGGGCCTCGCCCTGGCGCTCGCCCCGGCCTCCGGCGGGGCCGACCGGCGCGACCACGCGCTGCCCGTCCCGACCAGCAGCTTCCAGCCCTCGCCGACCGATCCGTCACCGAGCGAGACCCCGACCGTGGTGGAGACCTCGGCGAAGGCCAGCCCGTCCGCGTCGAAGGTGAGCAAGGCCCCGGCGGCCAAGCCCTCCGTGGCGCCGACCACCGCCGCCGCCAGCTCGGCCGCGCCCAGCAGCGCGGCGCCCACCTCGGCCACCCCCACCGCGGCGAGCGTGCTCAAGCGCGGCGACCAGGGCGCGGACGTGCTGCGGATGAAGCAGCTGCTGGCCGTGGTGTACTGCGGGCAGCTCGGCGACTTCGCCAAGAGCGACAGCTTCGACTGGTGGACCGAGGACGTGCTCAGCAGCTACCAGCGCGACGTCCGGGTGCGGGGCGACAAGCGCGGCGAGTACGGCACCGCCACCCGCACCATCCTCGAGGCCGAGGCGAAGAACCCGGACTGCTGAGCGGTGGTGGTCGGCCGACCACCACCGCCCCTCGCCCGTCCCCGGTCAGCCGACCGCGGCCTTGACCAGGCTGAACACCGACATCAGCAGCATCACCACGGCCGCCACCCTGACGATGATCCGCATCGGCACGTGCTTGAGCAGCTTCTGCCCGCCCAGGATCGCCACGCCGCCGACCGCGCACAGCGCCAGCCAGGAGCCCAGACCCACGGCCAGCGGATCAGCGTACTTGGCGGCCAGGTTGGCGGTCATGATCTGGGTGAGGTCGCCGAACTCGGCCACCAGGACCAGGAGGAAGCTGGCCCCGGCGACCTTCCGGAAGGACCCGGAGGAGGGCTCCTTGGTCGGGCGGCCGTCGTCCTCCTCGTCCCTGTGCCAGAGCAGCATCACCGCGCCGGCCAGGAAGAGCAGGCCGGTGACGCCCTCCACCCAGCGCTGCGGCAGCAGGGCCAGCAGGCTTCCGGCCACCAGGGCGAGCGACACCTGCACGGCGAACGCGGCGGCGATCCCGGCGAACACGTAGGAGGCCCGGTACCTGGTGCCCAGCACCAGGCTGGCCAGCGCGGTCTTGTCCGGGAGTTCGGCGAGGAAGATGATGCCGAAGGTCAGGGCGGCGACGGTCAGGCTACTCATCGAAGGGTTCGGGCCTCTCGGTACGGGCTGCCGTGCCAGAGCCCTCGGGGGACGCCTCGGCCCGACAGCACTGGTCATGGTCACAGCACTGCGGCCGAAGGTCTCGCCGACACCCGGTGAGCGGGTGTCCCGGGCGCCGGGCCCGTGAGGGCCAGTGTGTCGACGGTCCGGTGGAGGGCTACTCCCCTTCAACGCCTCCCAGCCTACCGGACCCCGCCGGCGCCCCCGCCGCTCCCCGAGGCCACCAGTCCCCGGCCGACCAGTTCCAGCACCACCACGATCGCCACCGACTCCACCACCAGCAGCGCGATCAGGACGAACAGCTGCACCGCGCCCGCCTCGACCGGGGTCGCTCCGCCGAGCAGCATGCCCACGAAGGCCCCGGGGAGCGTGACCAGGCCGACGGTCCGGGTCTGGTCCAAGGCCGGGACCAGCGAGGTCGCGGCGGCCGCCCGGGATATCTCCAGCCGGGCGTCCCGCTCCTCGAAGCCCAGCGCCAGCGCCGCCTCCACCTCGCCGTGCCGGGTGCGCAGCTCGTCCCTGACCCGGCGGCCGGCCAGCGAGGTCGCGGTCAGCCCGCCGCCGATCAGGATCCCGGCCACCGGGATCAGCGACCGGCCGTCCGCCGGGACCAGCCCGGCGGCCAGCAGCAGGCCCAGCAGCGGCAGGACGCCGGCGCCGATCGGCAGCGCCGCCCAGACCCAGTCCGGGCCGTCGGTCATCCGCCGCCCTGCGGTCCGGGCGGCCACCGTGAACATCACCAGGACGAAGGCGGCCGAGGTCCACAGCGAACCCACGACCCAGGCGATCAGCAGCGCCACCACGGTGAGCTGGAGCACCGCGCGCAGCCCGGCCCGCAGCACCGCCCGGCCGTGGCCGAGCCCGCCCCAGCCGGCCACCGCCACGGCCGCGGCCAGCAGCAGGGCGCAGCCCACGCCGAGGGCGGGGGTGACCGGCAGCAGCTGGTTCCCGGCGGCCCGGGTCACACCCATGTCGGGAACCACATCCGGGCGCGCCAGTCGTCCATCGGGATCACCTCGGCGGTGTACAGCGGGTGGAAGAAGGCGAAGCAGCCGACCACACCCAGCACCACCAGCCCGGCCGCCGCCGCCCCGATCCGCCGCCGGCGCGGCGGGCAGCCGGGCGGGCCGAGCAGCGCGCCGAGGGTCAGGGCCACGGCCAGGCAGAGGAACGGCACCAGCGCCACCATGTAGAAGGAGAAGATCGTCCGCTGCTGGTAGCGGAACCAGGGCAGGTACACCGCGGCGACGCCCGCCAGCACCGCCCCGGCCCGCCAGTCGCGGCGGAACGCCCACCGCCACAGCGTGTACACCAGCGCCAGGCAGGCCGCCCACCAGAGCACCGGGGTGCCGATCGCCAGGATCTGGCCGGCGCAGCCCTCGTCGGCGGTGCAGCCCTGCTGCCCCCGCGGCACCTGCTGCCAGTACATGGACACCGGCCGGCCCTGGAGCAGCCAGCTGAACGGGTTGGACTGGTAGGTGTGCGGGCTGGTCAGCCCGGTGTTGAAGTCGTACATCTGCGCCTGGTAGTGCCACCAGCCGCGGAGTACGGCGGGCACCCAGGTCATCGGGACCTGCGGGAGCGGGATGTCCAGCACCGGTGTCCTGGGCGGGGAGAGCCCGGCGCGGTGGTCGGCCCAGTGCCGGTCGAAGCCGCCGTCGGAGGCGAACCAGCCGCTCCAGGCGGCGAGGTAGACGGCGGCGCCGACGCCGATCAGGGAGAGCAGGGTGTACGGGGCGTCCCGGCGCAGCATCGAGCGCCACGGGCGGACGGCGCCGGCCCGGCGGCGGCCGGCCCGGTCCCAGAGCAGGGTGAGCACGGTGAACACGGCGAGGACGAACGCGCCGTTCCACTTGACGGCGCAGGCGCAGCCGAGGAACAGCCCGGCGGCGAGCCGCCAGGGCCGCACGCCCAGCCGGACCTCGTCGGGGGCCCGGGCGCCCTCGGCCTCGGCGGCGCGCAGCACGGCTCGGGCCCGGTCGCGGTCGATCAGCAGGCAGCCGAAGGCGGCGAGGACGAAGAACATCAGCACGCCGTCGAGCAGGCCGACCCGGCTCATGGTGAAGTGCAGCCCGTCCACGGCCATCAGCAGCGCGGCGGTGCAGCCCAGCAGGGTGGAGGAGAACAGCCGCCGGCCGATCCGGGCCAGCATCAGCACGGTGACCGTGCCGATCAGGGCGACCGCCACCCGCCAGCCGAAGGGGTGCAGTCCGAACGCCCACTCGCCCAGGGCGATGACCCACTTGCCGAGCGGCGGATGGGCGATGAACTCGGGTGCGGCGGTGAGCGGGATCAGCTGCGGGACGGCGAGGATGTCGAGGTTGGCGGTCTCCGCCCAGACGCCCTCGTAGCCCTGCTCCAGCAGCGACCAGGCGTCCTTGGGGTAGTAGGTCTCGTCGAAGACGAAGGCGTTGGGGTAGTCCAGGTCCCAGAACCGGAGCAGGCCGGCGAACACCGCCACCGCGATCGGGCCGAGCCATCCTGCGTGGCGCACCGCCCAGGGCAGCGGCCCGCGGAGGGCGACCGGGCGGGCGGTCCTCGGCGCCTCGGCGACCGCGGTCTGCGCCATGGGCCCTCCCGGTCTTCGCTGACGGAGCGACAGCACGGGTGGACGCTATGTCGCCTTTGTCGCGAATCCTAGCGGCCGGTCCCCGAGCGACGCCGCCGAACCGGCGGGGCCCGGCCGGGCGGGTGGCGACAGGTACCGGTGTCGGTGTCGGTGTCGGTGTCGGAATCGGTGTCGGCGGCGGGCGGGATGATGCGGGGGTTTGACCCTCGACCTGGTCGAGGCCCCAGAGTCCTCGGCGTGGAGAGCGGAATGCTGAGCATCGGTGAGACCGCCCGGGCCAGCGGGCTGAGCGTCAGCGCGCTGCGGTTCTACGACGGCGCCGGGGTGTTCGGCCCCGCGCGGGTCGACCCGCGGACCGGCTACCGCTGGTACGCGCCCGAGCAGCTGGCCGACGCCCGGATGATCGCCCGGCTTCGCCGGGTGGGCATGCCGCTGGCCGACCTCGCCCGGGTGCTGGACGGCGACCGGGCGGCGGCCGAGGCCGCCGTGGACGCGCACCTGGCCCGTCTGGAGGCCGGCCTGGCCGACGCCCGGCGTGAGCTCTCCGCGGTCCGCGCACTGCTCGATCCGAGGGAGAACCCGATGCAGGAAGTCCGTCTCACCGTCCCCGCCGCCGCGCTGGCGGCCGCCCTGGACGCCGTCCGGTTCGCCGTGACGCCGACCGACGAGCACCCGTCGCTCGCCGGCGTGCTGTTCGAGGCCGAGGGCGGCACACTGCGCCTGGTCGGCACCGACCGGTACCGGCTGGCGGTGGCCGAGGCCCCGGCCGAGCCGGCCGACCGCGCGCTGAGCGTGATCGTCCCGACCGTCTTCACCGACGCCCTGCGGCCGCTGCTGG
Source organism: Kitasatospora sp. HUAS MG31 (assembly GCF_040571325.1). Classification (GTDB taxonomy): domain Bacteria; phylum Actinomycetota; class Actinomycetes; order Streptomycetales; family Streptomycetaceae; genus Kitasatospora; species Kitasatospora camelliae. The sequence continues at coordinate 2,441,935 of NZ_CP159872.1, forward strand.
GCGCCGCCCCCACGGTGGAGCTGACGCTGGACGGCACCCGGATCACCGCCGACGCCGGCGGGCACCGGCTGGCCGGCGAGCGGATCGACCGGGACTACCCGGACTACCGCGCCCTGCTGCGACTGGACACCACCCACCGGGTCGAGGTCGGGGTGGGCGAGCTGAGCGCGCTGCTGACCGACGCGGAGGACGAGGTGTCGGCGCTGGTCGTCGGCCCGGACGGGACGCTGACCGTGGACGCGGCGGGTTCCGACGGGGACGGCCTGCGGGTCCGGGTCGACCGCGGCTACCTGCTCCAGGCCCTGGCGGCCGGCGCGGCGGAGCAGCTCGTCCTGGAACTCGGCGGCCCGATCGCCCCGCTCGCCATCCGCTTCGCCGACCGCGCGGACACGTTCTCCCTGCTGATGCCGGTCGCGCCCTGACCAGGGGCGACCGGGGTGACCACGCGCGCGCCGCGTGGTCACCCCGCCCCCGGGCTCACCGTCACGCCGGCCGGATGTTGTGGTTCAGGTGGAACACGTTGTCCGGGTCCCACTCCGCCTTGATCTGCGCCAGCCGGGCGAGGTTGCCCTCGCCGAGCCCGGCCGCCGTCCGCTCGCTGCCCTCGTCCCCGATGAAGTTGAGGTAGACCGCGCCGATCGACCAGGGCTTCAGGTCGGCGCAGGCGGCGTTCGCCCATGCCCTGCCGCGGGCGTCGTCGGCCGGGTCCTCCCACATGCCGAACGGGTGCACCGCCCAGGCGGCCCGCCGCCACGGCACCGGGTAGTCGTCCTCGACCCGGGAGACCGCCCCGCCCAGCGCGACGGCGGCGTGCTGCGAGCCGGAGGGGACGACCATGTCGGAGGCCCGGTCGCAGTAGAGGTCCACGGCCTCGTCGGGGAAGTCCGCGAGGTACTCGGCGGACCAGTAGTTCCGGAATCCGGGCGGGTCGTCGATCATGCACTGCAGGTCGGCGTACGGGATGTCGGTGATCACGCCGCCGGCGTGGCCGTTCTCCAGCATCGGCGCGAAGTGCGGCCGGGCGGTGGCCAGGTCGTCGGTGTAGGTGAGCAGGAGGCCGGTGGCCAGCTGCCCGACCAGGTGGTCGGGGACGAACTCCTCCGGCGGGGCGGTGAGGTAGATCAGGCCGCCGCCGACCTCGTCGGGTGCCGCCGCCATGAAGTCGCGGTAGCGGTGCGCCAGCTCGCGGCCGGCCTCCGCCTCGTACAGCAGCAGGGCGATGGCGAAGCCGGGCAGCGGGTGCAGGCCGAGGGTGAACTCGGTGACCACGCCGAAGTTGCCGCCGCCGCCGTGCAGGGCCCAGAACAGCTCGGGGTTCTCCTGGGCACCGGCCCGGACGGTCCGGCCGTCGGCGGTGACCACCTGGGCGGCCAGCAGGTTGTCGCAGGCGAGGCCGAACTTCCGTTCCACCCACCCGGATCCGCCGCCGAGCACGAAGCCGCCGAGTCCGGTGGTGGAGGCCCGGCCGCCGGTGGTGGCGAGGCCGTGCGGCTGGGTGGCCCGGTCCAGGTCGCCGATGGTGGCGCCGCCGCCGGCCCGGGCGACCCGGGCGTCGGGATCGACCCGGACGGTGTTCATCCGGCGCAGGTCGACCACCAGACCGCCCTCGACCATGGCCGTACCGGAGACCGCGTGGCCCCCGCCGCGGACGGCGACCTCCAGCCCGCGGGCCCGGGCGAAGGCGAGGGCGGAGGCGACGTCCGCCGTGCTCGTGCACTGGGCGATGACCGCCGGTCTGCGGTCGATCATCGCGTTGAAGACCGCCCGGGACTCGTCGTAGGAGGCGTCGCCGGGGCCGATGACCTCCCCCGCGATCGCCGACCTGAGCTCCTCCAGCGACCTGCTGTCGAGCGGCTCGGACGTCATGGCCGTCCCCTCTCTGCGGGATTCCGGGGCGTGTCTCACGGATCTTGTCGGATCAGCCCGCGGCGTCCGGGTGCGTGCATCGCAAGGCGGAGGAGGGAGTCCATGCGGAGCATCGGCGACCGACGACAACGCGGCGAGGTGCATGCCCGGGCGTCGCGGGCCCGGCAAGATCCGTGAGACACGCCCTACGGACCAACCGAGCGTAGCCCCGCCTCCCGGGGTGCCGCCATTCGGGCGACCGCGGGGGGCGGGGCTACGGGAGGGGTGACGGGCCGTGGATCAGGCCGCCGTCTCCAGCTCCCGCACGGGGCGCTGAGCCACCGTCAGCACCCGGACATTGTCCTGAGCAGGCGTGAGGTGACCGCGCAGCCGCAGCGAGAGCAGCACGATCAGCAGGGTGCAGCCGGCCATCGCCGCCAGGTAGAGCGGCCAGGTGCCGGAGCCGACCAGCAGGACGCCGACGGCCGGGCCGACCGCGACGGCGATCTGCTTCACCAGCGCGTAGCCGGCGTTGTACGTGCCGAGCAGCCGGGTCGGGGCCAGGTCGGCGACGATCGGGCCGAGGGTCGGGGCGAGCAGGGACTCGCCGACCCCGAACAGGGCGTAGATCGCGACGATCGCGACCGTCGCGGCCATCGCCTCGGACCGGATCAGTCCGGCGACCAGCGCCATCCCCCAGGCGGCCAGCCAGACCACGCCGGCGGCGGCCATCGCGGTGGTCCGCCGGCGGCGCTCGGTGATCCGCACCACGAACATCTGCAGCACCACGATGGTCAGCGCGTTGGCGCCGATCGCCAGGCCCAGGGTGGAGGGCGCGGTGCCGACGGTGTCGGTGGCGAAGGCGGCCACCCCCGACTCGAACTGGCCGTAGCAGGTGAAGAAGATCAGGCCGGCCAGCAGGCAGAGCCGCAGCATCGCCTTGTCGGCGGCCAGGGCGCGCAGCCCGCCGCGGTCCTGCTGCCCGGACCGGGCGGCGTCCTCGCGGTCGGCGGGCACCGCCTCGGGCATCCGGGCCGTCCCGGTGACCAGGGCGAGGCCGAGGAAGGTGACCGCCTCGATGGTGAACAGCCGGGTCAGGCTGGCCGGGTCGGCCACGTCCACGATCTGCCCGCCGGCCAGGGCGCCGAGCCCCATACCCAGGTTGACCAGGGTGAACTGGAGGGCGAAGGCGCGCGAGCGCTGCTCCCGGCCGGTGCAGCGGACGATCATCGTGGCCAGTGCGGGCTGGGAGGTGGTGACGCCGGCGCCGAACAGGAACGAGGCCAGCAGCAGCGCGGGCGTCCCGGCCGCCTGGCCGAAGGCGAACGCCCCGGTGGCGGCGAGGCCGGCCCCGGCCAGCAGCACCGGGCGCGGCCCGTACCGGTCGATGCCGCGGCCGGTGAACGGGAGCACGGCCAGCGCGGCGAGCGCGAACACGGCGAACACCGCTCCGGCGGCCGCGGAGCCCAGTCCGCGCACCTGATCCACGTACACGAACATGTACGGCAACGTGAATCCACTGCCGAAGGCGCTGAGCGCATTGCCGATCTGGACGCGGCGCAGCGAGGCCACCGTGCACACCCCTTTACCTGTTGACACTTCAGGTCTGTCGTTTTTAGACCGCAAGATTTGAGAGCTAAACTCTACGGACGGCAAGCTTCAAGTGTCAAAGGCTTAAAAGGTGCACCGGGCGTGGAAGAATGCCCCCATGAGCAGCACCCGACCCGAGCCGCCGGCCCCCGCCGACGAGCTGGGCATCGCCGACCTCGTGGCCGTCTACCAGCGGGAATCCCCCACCGTGGACCCGCAGGTGGAGACCATCGTGTCCACCCTCTCCCGGGTCTCCCGGCGGATGAACGTGGCGTACGGACGCCAGCTGGCTGTGCTCGGAATCACCTCCGCCGAGTGGGAGGTGCTCAAGGCCCTGGTGATCGCCGGCAGCCCGTACCGGCTCGGGCCCGGCGAGCTCGCCAAGCGGCTCGGCCTCACGCCGGCGGCCATGACTCACCGCATCGACCGGATGGTCGCCGACGGGCTGGTCACCCGGGACCGGGACGAGAGCAACCGGGTCCGGGTGATCATCGAGCTCACCGAGGAGGGCCGCGACAAGTGGCTGGAGCTCATGCGGATGGCCGCGGTCTTCGAGGCCGACCTCCTCCAGGACGTCACCCCCGAGGAGCGCACCGTCCTCTCCGGCATGCTCGGCCGGATGCTCCGCCGCATCGAACAGACCCAGCCCGACGCCCTCGGCCGCACCGACGACCTGGACTGACCTCCGGCGCGCCCTGAAGGCCACCGATCAGTCCAGGGGTGCGTGGAACTGCGCGAAACGGGAGGCCACGGCGCCGTCACTCCCGTCCGTACAGGACCCGCACCCCGAGGGGCTTCTGTGCGTGCCCGACTGCGTCAGGCGTGGTCGTCCGGGCGGACCTCGATGTGGTCGGCGGCGAGGTCGACCGCGACGCGGTGCTCCATGCCGAGGGCTTCCAGGAACTTCGCCGGCAGCTGCACCCGCCCGGTCCGGTCCAGCATCACGTACTCCCGCTCGCTGACCGTCTCCTCCCCGTGCTCGTCCGTGACGGTCCGCCGCAGCACCTCGCTGCTGGTCCGCCCGTCCCGGATCGCCACCGTCCGTCGGACCTCCCCGGCCACCATCGGGTCGTGGGTCACGATCACCACGGTCGCGCCGAGCTCCCGGTTGACGGTCCGGAACGCCTCGAAGATGGCGGCGCCGGTCTCGGAGTCCAGTTCGCCGGTCGGTTCGTCGGCGAGCAGGACGGTCGGGGCGTTGGCCATCGCCACCGCGATGGCGGCGCGCTGCTGCTGGCCGCCGGAGAGCTCGGCCGGCCGCCGTCCGGCGAGGTCGGCGATGTCGAGGGCCTCCAGCAGCTCACCGGTCCGGGCCGCGTACCGCCGGGCCGCTCCCCGCGTCCGCCGGGCATCCTTCCCGCCCCTCAACTGCATCGGCAGCGCAATGTTCTGACTGACAGTCAGGAAAGGCAGCAGGTTGCGGGCGGTCTGCTGCCAGACGAACCCGACGACCTCGCGGCGGTACCGCAGCCGCTCCTTGGCGTTCATGCCGAGCAGGTCGCAGCCGTCGACCGTCGCGGTGCCCGCGGTCGGCACGTCCAGGCCGGCGAGCACGTTGAGCAGGGTCGACTTGCCGCTGCCCGAGGCGCCGACCAGGGCGACCAGGTCGCCCCGGTCCACCACCAGGTCGAGGCCCTGGAGCGCCTGGACCTCCACCCGCTCGGCGGTGAAGATCCGCACCAGCCGCTCGCAGACGATCGCGGCCCCCTCGCCGTACGACCGCGGCTGGGCCGCCGCCAGCGCGGCGCGCTGCAACTCCTCGTAGCTGGGCGCGTCTTCGCCCGATGCCTGGGCCGGCACCCGGCCCCCCGTACCGCGGTTCAACGGTTGTCCCCCGCTCTGAGCTCAGTGGTGATCTGTCGTCGGCCGGAGACGGCCGCCTCGGCCAGCACGGCCACGGCCGCGACGGCCGCCAGGCCGAGGGCCTGGAGCAGGACCGGCAACCCCGCGGACCGCAGCCCGGTGTGCACCGGCGCGCCGACCATGACGGTCAGGTCGACGGCCGGGCCGAGCAGCGGTACCGCCGTGGCGGCCACCAGTCCGCCGAACGCCGCGGCGAACACCGCCTGCGGCAGGGCCTCGGTCAGCAGCAGGGCCAGGCCCTGCCGGGGCCGCAGGCCCATGGTCCGCAGCCGGGCGAGCAGCGCGGCCCGTTCGGGCGCGGCGCGGACCAGGGTGAGGAGGACCGCCAGCAGCGCGAACGCGGCGGCGGCCACGACGGCCGCCCAGAACAGCCGGGTGGCCGACCGCTGCAGGGGGTTGTGCCCCAGCTCCGCGGCCATCGGTGCGGCGGTCCGCACCTGGAAGCCCCGCCCGGCCGCCTCCGGCCCGAGCGCCGCCGTCCCCGCCCCGGTCCCCGCACCCGCCGAAGCACCCGCGCCGCCCGTAGCCGTGCCGCCCGTACCCGCCGGAGCACCGGTCGCGGCGGCACCCGCCCCCAGCAGCTCGCGCAGCCGGGCCGCGTCCACGTCCCCCACCGCCAGCCACCGGTTCGGCCGGACCTTGCCGGACAGCCGGGGCGCCAGCGCGGCCCGCGGCACGACCACCGTGCGGGTGGTGACCCCCGGCAGGGCAGGGGTGCGCTCGATGCCGCCGGTCATCACCAGCATCACCGTGCCGTAGGTGGACAGCCGCAGGTTCTGCGGGCGGTCGTCGAGCCGGGCGGCGAGGTCGGCGCTGACCAGGGCGGGCAGTGGGGCCGCCGGGTCGGCGGTGGTCGCGAGCCGGTCCGCGTCCGGCCGGCCGTAGCCGGCCTGCTCGGCCAGCCGGGCGTAGGCGCCCGGGTCGACGGCGACCACGGCCACCCCGGTGATCAGGGAGGAGTCGGAGGTGGCGACGGAGGCGTCCAGTTCGGTCCACACCTCGGTGCCGAGCCGCACCCCGGGGAGCCGGCCGGCCGCCTCGGCGAACCCCTCGGGCAGGGGGGTGCCGGGCGCGTCGGCGTAGACCGCGGCGTCCGCGCCGACGGCGAGCCGCGCCGCGCGCAGCCGCCCGCCGTCCACCGAGTCGACCACGGTGGCGCCGAACCCGGCGGTGACCACGGCGAGCAGGAGGGCGACGGTCGGCAGCACCGGGGAGCCGCTGCGGCCGTCCGAGCCGCGGGCGGCCCGGGCGAGGCCGATGAAGCCGACCGCCCCGGGCCGGCGGGCGGCCCGGCGGGCCAGGGCGCCGGTGAGCGCGGGCAGCAGCCGGCCCAGCAGCACCGCCCCGGCCAGGGCGCACAGCAGCGGGGCCGCGACCAGCAGCAGGTCCACGCCCTCGCCGCTGGGCGCCACGCCCCGCCGCCGGATGGCGACCACGGCCGCCACCGCGGCGGCCAGCACGGCGAGTTCGAACACCAGACGGCGGGCCGGGAGCTTCCGGCGCGGTCGGCCGAGCAGGGCGGCGGCCCGGATCGGCAGGGCGAGCAACGCGGTGCCGGCGACCAGTGCGGCGGCCGTCACGGCGGCGGTCCAGCGCGGGGTGGGCAGGGCCCAGAGGGCCAGCAGCGTGCCGGCGGTCGCCGCCGGGAGGACGGTGACCGCGCCCTCGCCGAGCAGCCTTCCGAGGACGCCGGTGAGCGAGGCGCCGCGGGCGCGCAGCAGGCGCAGCTCGGCGGTCCGCCGGTCGGCGGCGAGTGCGGCGGCCAGGCAGAGCACCACGGCCGCCACCCCGGCGACGCCGGCCGGTCCGACCACGGTCAGCGGGGCGACGGCGGCCTGCCGGTCCCTGGACTGCCGGAGCAGGCCGGGCAGTTGGGAGGTGATGCGGAGTTCGGGGTGGCCGGCGGCGGTCGCCAGCCCGGTGGCCTGCGGGCCGGCCAGCAGCGAGGAGACCGCCCGCTCGGCCTCGGTCAGCCGGTCGGCGCGCAGGGTGCCGGTGTCGATCGGCAGCCGCCAGAAGTCCTCGGGCGGCGCGGAGTCGCCCCAGGCGAACAGTTCGCCGGACAGCGCGGTGTCGCCCACGGCGGTGGTCAGCCAGTAGAGCTGCGGGGGCTTGCCGTCGGTCTGGGTGAGGCAGGCCCGGACGGCACACGGGAAGGCGTACCAGTAGGGCCCGTCCGGGTCGACGGGTTCGTACAGGCCGACCACCTCGGCGCGGAGGGCGGTGCGGTCGCGGGTCAGGCCGGCCTCCAGGACGGTGCCGGTCCGGGCCCCGAGGGTGTCGGCGGCGGCCTTGGCGAGGACGACCTGGACGCGGATCTCCCCGCCCTCCCCGCCGTCGGGGCCGCCGGCCCCCGGGTCGGGGTCGGCGGGGGTGGCCCGCTCGGGCCAGCGGCCGTCGACCAGCCGGGCGTGGCCGGCCAGGTCGTGCAGGCTCATCAGGTCCAGCTTGGGGGCGGCGCCGTCCGGGCGGGCGAGTTCCCGGTTGCCCAGGTCGCGGTTGCGGACCGCGCGGGCGCCGTACACCGGGCCGCCCGGGCCGGGCCGGTACGGGTCGGTGACCTTCCCGGCCAGGAGCCCGGCGATCCGGTCGAGCTCGGCGGCCTGGGCGGGGCCGCCGTTGGCGGTGGCGGTGGCGATGAGGCTGGTGGCTCCGAGGCCGTTGCGGTGCAGCAGGTCGCGCAGCGCCTCGTCCGCGCCGCGGTCGAGGGCGCGCGGCAGGGCGGCGGCGAGGAGGGCGGTGGTCAGCGCCAGCAACACGGTGAGCAGGGCTCCGGTCCGGGCGGCGCCCAGCCGGGTGCGGATCCACGGCGCGGGCCGGTGCCGGGCCGGGCGGTCGGCCTGGGTGGTCACATCTCCTCCACGTGGCGCAGCCGCGCGGCCGGATCGCGGTGGCGGCGGACCCCGAGGGCCGCGGCGAGCAGGGGGACGGCGGCGGTGGCGAGGGCGGCCGCCAGGGCGGTGCCGAGCGGCAGGTGGACCAGGACCTCGGGGACCGGGCGGCGGGCGGCGGGGGTCAGCACGACCAGCGGGACCACCAGGTGGACCAGGAGGGCGCCGAGGCCGAGGCCGACGGCGGTGCCGAGCCCCACCAGGACGGCCTGCTCGCCGAGGACGGTCCGGGCCACGCCGCGCCGGGGCATGCCGAGGGCGGACAGCACCGCGAACTCCCCGGCCCGCTCGGTCCCGGAGGCGGCCGTGGCGGCGGCGAAGCCGATCGCGGCCAGGACGGCGGCGGCCACCGCGAGCGCGGCCAGGGCCTGCTGGGGTGCGGCGCCCTGCGGGTCGTCCAGCAGGGCGGCGGCGGTCTCGTCGAGGACGGCGAGGTTCTGGGAGCCGGTGGCGGCGCGCAGGTCCCGGACGGCTCGGTCGACCACCGGGTCGCCGGGGCCGGTGGCGGGCAGCCACCACTCGGCGGGCCGCAGGCCGTCCGTGCCGGTCCGAGCGAGGAGCCGTTCCAGGGTGCCGAGGTCGGCGAGGACGGCGGCTCCGTCGGTGGTGGGGAGGGCGCGGACGGCGGTGGTGATCCGGAGCGGGACGGTGGTGGTGCCGACCGGCATCCGGACCAGGTCGCCGGGCCGGGCGCCGAGGGCGTCCAGGTAGGCGCGGGTGGCCACGACCGGGATCTCCGTCGGCGCGGCGGCCGCGGCCTTCCCGTCGGTGGGTTCCAGCAGCACCCGGACGGTCCGCTCGGCGCCGAGGCGGGCCTGGTAGTCGAGGACCGCGAGCCGGTCGCCGCCGGCCGGTGCGGATCCGGTGGCGGCCGCCGGGTCGCCCGGGGAGTCCGGGCCGGCGGCCGCCCAGCCGAGTCCGGCCGGGACGGGCACCGGGGTCGCCGGGCCGCCCGGGCCGTCGGAGGTCGCCACCCGGTGGACGGTGAGCCGGCCGGCGCCGCCGCCGTCCCGGTTCTCCCGGTACGAGAACTCCAGGGCCGCCACGGTCAGCGGGTAGGCCGGGGAGCCGACCGGCGCGCCGGTGAACGGCGCGAGGTCGAGGCTGAGCCGGGCGTCGCCCTGCTCGGGCAGCCCGGGCATCATCAGCCAGTACGGGATGCCGAAGCGGTCGCGCAGCAGCACCCGCAGCGCGGGCCGCTGTTCGGGCCGGGCCTCGTACCGGTACGGGAGGTCGGGCGGCGGCGCGGTCTCCCGGCGCAGCACCTCCAGGCTGACGTCCAGGTCGATCCGGGTCGGGCGGCCCGGCAGGACCAGTCCGGCCTGCGGGCCGGTGGGCGCCGGGACGGCGATCGGGGTGAGGACCTCCGCGGGCGAGCGGCCCTCCAGCAGGTCGGGCCGGATCCGCAGCCGGTCGGCCAGGCCGCGGGCGTCCGCGGCCAGCAGCTGGGCGCTGCGGCCGCCGGGCAGCGGCTGCTCCTCGCGGGCCACCGGGGTCAGCCGGTCGCCGCCGGGCAGCGAGCCGTACCGGCCGCCCTGGCCCAGGGCGGGGACGCCGGGCGAGGTGATCCGCAGGCCGCCGGCGGTGGTGAACGCGGCCTGGTCGCGCTGGGAGGTGGACCAGGCGGCGTGCTGGCCGAGGGCGAGCACGCTCATCGCCACGGCGAGGACCAGCAGCAGGACCGGTCCGGTGGAGCGGGCGGGCCGGCGGGCGAGCTGCCAGCCGGCCAGCGCGGAGCCCAGGCCCCGGCCGCGGGCGGCGAGTCGGCCGCCGAGCCGGGCGGCGAACGGCAGCAGCCGCAGCACCACGACGGTGCCGGCGCACAGCGCCAGGGTGGGGGCGGCCACCAGCAGCGGGTCCACGCCGAGGTCGCCGGCGGTGTCGGTGCTGAGGCCGCCCCGGTACCGGTCGAGCTGGCGGTAGGCGAGGACGGCGAGCAGCACCAGGGCCAGGTCGGCGCCGGAGCGGGCGGCCCCGGCGACCAGCTGCTGCCGCCGGCCGGTCCGGCGCAGCACGGCCGCGCCGGCGCCGCGGAACACGGCGGGCAGGGTGGCCAGCAGCGCACAGCCGAGGGCGCAGCCGGCGGCGACCGGCCAGCTGCTCCAGGCCGGTCCGGCCGACACCCCGGGGACGGCGAGCAGGCGGAGCAGGACGGGGGTGAGCAGCGGTGCGAGCAGCGCGGAGGGCAGCGCCAGCAGCAGCGCCTCGACGGCGGCCAGGGCGGCGAGCCGGCCCCGGGCGGCGCCGCGGGCGGTGAGCAGTGTGTCCTCGGCGGTCCGCCGCTCGGCGAGCAGGTGGACCACCAGCAGGACCGCGGCGGCGGCCAGGACGGCCAGTTGCAGGGCGCCGATCATCAGGGTGGAGCGGGCGACCAGGGCGGCCGAGCGGGTCTCGGCCAGCAGCCCGGGCAGGTCGGTGCGGGCGGTGAGGCCGGCGGGGGTGACGTACCCGGGTGCGGTCAGCGGGGCGGCCCGCTCGGCCAGCCGCCGCGCCTCCTCGGTGTCCACGGCGCCGAAGTCCGCGCCGATCAGCCAGCTGCGGCCGGCCTGGGCCAGGCCGCCGGCGGTGAAGGCGGAGTCGTCGACCAGCAGCGGCCCGTACGTGGTGAAGCCCTTGACCTGCACCTCGCGGCCGCCCAGCGGGTCGAGGCGCCAGTAGGGCCCGGTCCGGTCGGCGGCGCGGTAGACGCCGGTCACCCGGACGGTCAGGGTGCCGCCGGCGTTGCGGTCGGTGAGGGTCAGGTCGGCGGGCAGGGCGGCCTCGGCCAGCCCGAGCCGGGCGAGCGCGGCGGACGGTACGGCCACCTCCACCGGCGACCCGGCCCGGGCCGCGGCGGGCCACTGCCCGGCGGTGAGGGCGAGCCGGCCGCGGTCGAGGGCGGCCAGCAGGGTGAGGTCCGGCCCGGTCCCGGTGGTGGCCGCCCCGGGCAGCCCGTACGAGCGGCTGCGGGCCACCGCGTCCACGGTGGCGGGCAGCGGGCCGAACAGCCGGGCGGCCACGTCGCGGACCTCCGCGTCGTCGCCCGCGCGGCTCGCCGCCGACCGGTCGCCGCTGAGCAGCACGGTGGCGCGGACCCGGCCGGGCCCCTGCAGCGTGCTGCGCAGCCCGGCGTCGTCCACCCCGCGGTCGAACGCCGCCAGCGTGGTCAGCGCGGCCGTGGTGATCAGCATGGTCAGCAACGCGGCGGCGGCCAGCGGCAGTCGGCCGCGCAACCGGCGCACGGCGAAGCCGATCATCCCCGTCTCCCCCCGACACCGGATGCAGGTCCCCGGATAGCGGACGATCCTGTCAGATCCGCTCAGGAGAAGGAAGGGTCTTGCGCGAATCATGTGACAGGTGAGCACACTTGGGCTTCCAGTGGCTCAGCCGACCGGGGGTAGCAGGACATGACGCAGCAGGGCACCATCACCGCGCTCGACGGCATGGTGGCGGTCGAGGACGTCCACCGCAGCTTCGGCAGCGGCCCGCGGGCGGTGCACGCCCTGCGCGGCGTCACCTTCACCGCCCGCCGCGGCGAACTCACCGTCCTCAAGGGCCGGTCCGGCTCCGGCAAGACCACCCTGCTCAACCTGGTCGGCGGCCTGGACACCCCGACCTCCGGCCGGATCCTCGTGGACGGCACCGACCTGGCCGCCCTCGCCGAGCCGGAGCGTCTGGCCCTGCGGCGGGACCGGATCGGCTTCGTCTTCCAGTCCTTCGGCCTGCTGCCGGTCCTGACCGCGGCGGAGAACGTCGGGGTGCCGATGCGGCTGCGGCGGATGCCGGCCCGTCAGCGGGAGGACCGCGTCCGCACCCTGCTGGCCCTGGTCGGGCTCGCCGACCACGCCGAGCAGCGGCCCGGCGAGCTGTCCGGCGGCCAGCAGCAACGCGTCGCCATTGCCCGGGCGTTGGCCAACGAGCCGGACCTCCTCATCGCCGACGAGCCCACCGGCCAGCTCGACTCCGAGACCGGCCGCGCGGTCATGGAACTCCTCCGCGCCGTCGTCCGCAGCGAGGGCGTCTCCGCCCTCGTCGCCACCCACGACCCCACCCTCATGGAACTCGCCGACCACATCATCGACCTCACCGACGGCCACACCACCCCGTAGCCCTCCCGCAACTGGCGAACCCCCAGCAGCACCCCTCGCAACCGGCCGACCACAAACACCAACGCACAGGGGCGCGGTCCCCCGCGCCCCTGCACCTACCGCTTCAGTCCGGACGCCCGCCTCAGCAGGCGCCCCCGTCCGCCCACACGCCCCACTGGCCGCTCAGCGAGGGGTCCTCGCCCTGGGTCCACCACTTGTTGGTGTAGGTGTGGCCCTTCCAGGACACCTTGGTGCCCGCGGTCGGGTACACCGTCGTGGAGTTCCAGCTCGGCGCCGTGCAGCTGCCGCCCGGCACGGTCGGCGAGGTGCTCGCGGTCGGCGAGGCCGACTGGGTCGGGCTGGCCGAGGCGGTCGGGCTCGCGGACTGCGACGGCGTGGCCGAGTTGGTCGGGGTCGGGGACGGCGCGGCGGGGCAGCCGGCGGCGGAGCCGTCGGTGGCGCTGGCCATCTTGTCGAGCAGCTTGGTCTGGGTGCCCAGGTCGTACAGCGAGAAGGCGAAGCTGCCGCCGAGGCCGTTGCAGTGCGCGTAGTCGATCTTGGCCTGGATGGACCGCTCGTTCTCGCCGGTCCAGAAGGTGGTGCCGTCGTAGAAGTACGCGGTCTTGGCGGCGTCGTCCCAGTAGGTGTAGGCCGGGTTGTCGACGAAGCCGTTGAGCTCCTTGTACATCCGGATGCCGCCGACGTTGCCGCTCATCGCGCCGCCGGTGGCCGGGCCGGTCGCGCTCTGGAACAGGCCGTTGTTGGCGCCGGCGGGCACGCCGGTCCAGCCGCGGTAGTAGAACGGGATGCCCATGTTGATCTTGTTGGCGGGGAAGCCGCCCTTGATGCCGTACTCCGGGTCACCGACGGTCCAGGCCTTGATGGCGGCGTCGACCGAGTACTTGCCGTTGCCCGGCTTGGCCGGGGTCATCGGGTCGTTCGGGTTGGAGTAGAGCGGGGCCTGGTGGTTGGTCGGGCCCTTGGCGTCCCAGGCGCCGTGCATGTCGTAGGTCATGACGTCGAGGAAGGTCAGGTACGGGCCGAGCTTGTCGGTCTCGACGTTCATGATCTTGTCCTGGCCCGCGCCGACCGCCGCCGCGGTGGCGTAGGTCTTGCCGTCGGCCTTGCCCTGGGCGTCCAGCTGGGCGCGGAACTCCGCCATCAGCAGGGTGAAGTTCTGCTTGTCGCCGGGCGAGGAGTGGTTGCCGGTGTGGCCGCCGCCGCCCGGGTACTCCCAGTCCACGTCGAAGCCGTCGAAGACGCCGGCCGCCGAACCCGGGCCGCCGAAGCCGCCCTCCAGCGGGAGGTTGCCCTTGATGAACATGTCGACGCAGGAGGAGACGAACTTCTTCCGCGAGGCGTCGGTGGCGGCGACGTCCGAGAAGTACTTGGAGTAGGTCCAACCGCCGATCGACATCAGGACCTTGAGCTTCGGGTTCTTCGCCTTCAGCTTCTTGATCTGGTTGAAGTTGCCGGCCAGCGGCTGGTTCCAGGTGTCGGCCACGCCGTCCACCGAGATGTCCGCGCCGAAGCTCTTCTGGTAGTCGGCGAAGGAGTCGCCCGCGCCGTCGCCGGCGTTGGGGTCGTCCTCGTTCTGGGAGGCGGCCTTGTTGGCCTCGAAACAGGTCCCGTTGGTCGGGTGGATGTTGGCGAAGTCGTAGATGATGTAGTCGAGTTTGCCCGCCGCACCGGTGTCCTGGACGGTCTTCAGGTAGTAGGCGTTGCCGTAGACCGACCACTGGTCGAAGTAGGCGACCTTGATGCCGCCGCTGGTGGCGGGCGCGCCGGTGGTGTTGCCGGCCGCGGCCTGGGCGCTGTTGCCGGCGGTGAGCGCCAGCGAGCCGCCGAGCAGCAGGGAGGCCGCGGTGCCGACGGCCAGCGCGACCGCGCTCTTGCGGCGGCGCCGGTGCGCCGGCCGCGGCGACTGGGGGACGGAACGAAGCATGGCTGCGTGACTCCAGGGTGTGGGGGTCCCGCCACGGCCCGGGGGAGGCGCACGGATTCGGGGGCCGTGCAGCCATGGGCATGACAGGGATGGGCGGGCGAACGGTGGAGCGGGGGCCTGCGGGGATCCCGGTGCCGGACAGGCCGAACCGGCGCCGGCGGCCGGGGCCGTCGACGCCGGTCCAGGGGCTCCCTGCACCTGGCCACAAAAATGGACTAGACCAACACCACCGTCAAGAGCCGATCGCCCCGCTTGAGCCGCCGTTAAGGTTCTCCCCCGGCGGAGTTGAGGACACCCGGCCCGTCGCCGACGCCCGGTCAGTACCGCAGCGCCGCCTCGACCGAGGCCGCGACCGAGCCGGTCAGCGCCCGGTTGCTCTGGGCCGTCGTCTGGGCGGTCGCCCCCGGCGCGACCTCCTCCACGTCCACCACCACCACGTCGAGCACGTTCCCGGAGGTGTCCTTGAAGTCGACCTGGATCAGGTACTCGTTGCCCTGCGAGTCGTGGTTGACCACGGTGACCGGGACCTGGACCCGCCCGTTCGCGGCGGGCGCGACGGACCCGAGCGTCACGTCGCCCTTGCCGTCCCGGCCGCCCTTGACGCTGGCCAGCGCGGAGGAGGCGGCCGCACGGGCGGAGGCGGCCTCCGAGGCCACCCCGCTGGCGGCGGAGGCCACCGCCGAGGGCAGCGCGCTGGCCGCCGAGGCCGCCTCCGAGGCCACGCTGCTGGCCGCCGAGGCGGCGGCCGAGAGCGCCGACTGGGCGGCGGACAGCACCGAGGTCGCCGAGGAGGTCGGCGTGCTGTCCGAGGAACACCCGGTCGCGGCCAGCGCCACCACCACCGCACCCACCGCTGAGGCCACCACCGGCCGGACCCGACGCATCATTGCCACTCCTCACTCGCACGGTCCCACCCATGAACCCACCCATGAATCCCGCCCACGACCCCGCCCACCCTCGCCACCGCAGGGGCTCAGGCGATGCCGGTGCCCGCCCGGGCCTGCATCGCGGCCTCGTCGGCGGCCCGGGCCTCGCGGCGGCGCAGCACGTCCTGCCGCCGGGTGACCACCGCGACCGCGCCGAGCGCGCTGACGGAGAACGCCAGGACGCCCAGCCAGGGCCGGTCCAGCCGGTGGCCGAGGGCGTGGTCGAGGGAGTAGCGGCCGGCTCCGGCGATGCCGAGGGCGAGCCCGCAGGCGCCGAGCATCGCCGGGTACTCGTAGCCGCCGCCCATCGCGAAGAACCCGGCCGGGGCGTGCACCGAGGTGGCGCCCGCCATGGTGCCCGCGACCATCGCGCCCGCCGCCGGGGTGGCCAGGCCGAGGGCCAGCAGCGCGCCGCCGCCGGCCTCGCCGAGCCCGGCCGCCTTCGCGTTCCGCAGGCCGGGCTCGAACCCCATGTGCTCCATGGCGGCGGCCGTGCCCTCCAGCCCGCCGCCGCCGAACCAGCCGAACAGCTTCTGGGCGCCGTGCGCGAACAGCACGCCGCCCACCGTGGTGCGCAGCGCCAGGAGTCCGAGATCCTTGCGGTACAGACTGGTCATGGTGTGCCCCTGGGTGTGTGGCGGCCGGTGGTCGTACCCCTCCATCCCAGCCCACCCCCGGGGCCCGCTCGACCCGGGGACCGCCATCCGGGCGACCGTCCGGCGGGAACTCGGCCCAAGCCCGGCAGGAGTCCGGAGAGGGAGGCGACGGCGTTGTCGGGAGAACCGCGGCACCGGCCGCCCGAGTACCACCTGGACGGCTCGTCGGTCACCGGCGAGCGGGACCTCTACGCCGCGCTCGGCCGGGCGCTGCGGGCGCCGGACGGCTACTACGGGCGCAACCTGGACGCGCTGGCGGACTGCCTGCGCGGCGGGTACGGGCCCGAGCCGCCGTTCACGCTGGTGTGGCACCACGCGGCGGCGGCCCGGCGGGTGCTCGGCCGGCGGCTGGAGCGGGCGGGCGGCGGGGAGCGGGACTACTTCACGGCGGTGGTCGAGGTGCTGCGCGAGGCGGGGGTGACGGTCCGTCTGGAGTGAGCGCGGACCGGCGTGTGGCGTCGCCCGCGCCGCCGTCCGCCGCGCATCATGGCCCGGTGCCCGACCTCAGTCTGAGCAGCGCGTTCACCACCTTCTTCGCCGTCGTGGGGCCGCCGAAGGTCCTGCTGGCCTTCGCCCACCTGAGCCGGCGGTACAGCCTCCCCGAGATGCGCCGGCTCACCCTGGTGAGCTCGGCGGTGGCCGGCGCGGTCGGGGTCACCATGGCGTACGCGGCGGATCACCTGACCGACTTCTTCCACGTCAGCGACCAGTCCCTGCAGCTGGCCGGCGGGGTGATCTTCTTCATCTACGCGGTGGCCCTCGTCATGGGGATCGGGTTACCCGGCGGCGAGGAGGGCGGGCACCTGGCCAACCCGCTGGCGGACGGGGTGCGCGAGCTGATGCTGCCGTTCGTGGCCAGCCCGCTGGCGATCACGGCGGTGCTGGTGGAGTCGCTGGAGGACGACTCCTGGGCGCAGCGGACCACGGTGGCGTCCATGTACCTGGCGGTGATCGCGGTGGACTGCGTCTGCGCCCTGCTGCTGGCACCGCTGCTGCGGATCACCCACCAGACCTCGCTGGAGGTGCTCGCCCGGCTGCTCGGGCTGCTGCTGGCGGCGGTCGGCGTGGAGCTGTTCCTGGCCGGCCTGGCCAGCCTGGACGTCCCGATCCCCGAGAAGCACTGAAGCACTGACCCGCCCCGCAGGCGGTCAGCGGGCGACCACCGCCCGCCACGGCACCGGGCTGGAGAGGATCATCGAGCTGGACGGCTGCCCGTACGCGCCCAGCCGGTCGATCAGCTGCTCGAAGGCGACCATGTTCGGCACCCCGACCAGCAGTGTGCAGCAGGCGCCGCCGGTGACCCGGTGGAGCTGGAACACCTCCGGCCAGGTGGGCACGTCCGGGTCCTTGAGCACGCAGCGCGGGCCGTAGCACTGGATGCTGACCAGGGCGGTCACCGCGGTGCCGGCCCGGGCCGGGTCCACGTGGGCGTGGTAGCCGGTGATCACCCCGTCCGCCTCCAGCCGGCGGACCCGTTCGGCGACGGCGGGCGCCGAGAGGTTCACCCGGCGGGAGAGCTCGTTGTACGAGAGCCGGGCGTCGGCCTGCAGCTCGGCCAGCAGGAGGCGGTCGACCGCGTCCATCGGGGGCCTTTCCGTTCGCAAGGTCATTCGGCACCGAGACCGTGTGAACGCAAAGCGCTCGTGCCGATCCGGTGTCCGTCGCCCATTCAAGAGCACGGACGACCGCCGCACAATGGTGACGCCCTGCGAGGAAGCAGGCGAACCCAGGAGGAACCGTATGAATGGGGACGCCGTCCGGCCGAACCTGACCTTCCGCCCCGAGGAGGAGCCGGGCACCGGCACCCCGTACGCCCGGTACGTCCACCTCGACATCCTGCACAGCCTGCAGCAGCCCCGCAGCAAGGTGCCGGCGGAGTACTCGTTCATCGTCGCCACCCAGGTCATGGAGCTGCTCTTCGACCTGCTGCGGCACGAGTGGACCGCCGCCCAGCAGGCGCTGCGCGAGGACGACCTGACCGGCGCGCTGGCGGCACTGCGGCGCGGCACCCACGTCCAGGACGTGCTGGTGAGCTCCTGGGACCTGCTGGCCACCATGACCCCGGCCGAGTTCAACGCCTTCCGCGAGGTGCTCGGCGAGGCCTCCGGCTTCCAGTCCGCGGAGTTCCTGCGGCTGGAGTTCATGCTCGGCAACAAGAGCGAGAAGATGCTGCGGATGTACCAGGAGGACCCGGCCGCGCAGGCCGACCTGGCCACCGCGCTCGCCGCGCCCAGCCTGTACGACGACGCCCTCGCCCTGCTGGACCGGCACGGCATCGCCGCCCCACACGAGCCTTCCGCCACCCGCCACCAGAGCGACCCCGCCGTGGAGCAGGCCTGGCGCGCCGTCTACACCGACCCCGAGCGGGCGGACCTGGCGCGGCTCGGCGAGGCCCTGCTGGACACCGCCGAGCGGGTCACCCGCTGGCGCCAGCGGCACTACGCCGCGGTGAAGCGGACCATGGGCGCCAAGCCCGGCACCGGCGGCTCCAGCGGCCTGACCTGGCTGAAGCAGGCCGCCGACCAGGACGTCTTCCCCGAGCTGTGGGCAGTGAGGAACGAACTGTGAGCGACCTGCGCCCGGTCCCCACGCGCGAGGAGTGCGCCGCGCTGGACGCCGCCGACCCGCTGGCGGGCCTGCGCGAGGAGTTCCTGCTGCCCGAGGGAGTGCTCTACCTCGACGGCAACTCGCTCGGCGCGCTGCCCCGCCGCGCCCCCGAGCGGGTCCGCGAGATGGTCGAGCAGGAGTGGGGCCACGGCCTCATCCGCAGCTGGAACGACGCCGGCTGGTACGGGATGCCCCGCCGGCTCGGCGCCCGGCTCTCCCCGATGCTGGGCGCCGCCCCGGGCCAGGTGGTGGTCTGCGACTCCACCTCGGTCAACCTGTTCAAGGTGCTCAGCGCCGCCCTGCGGCTGCGCCCCGGCCGCCGGACCGTGCTCGCCGAGAACGCCGCCTTCCCCACCGACCTCTACATCACCGAGGGCGTCACCGGCGTCTTCGACGGCGCCCGCAGCGTGCTGCTGCCCTCCGCCGCCGACCTCGACGACCACCTCGGCGAGGACGTCGCCGCGGTCGTCCTCTCCCACGTCGACTACCGCACCGGCGAGCTGCTCGACATGGCCGCCGTCACCGAACGGGTGCACCGCGCCGGGGCGTTGATGATCTGGGACGTCTGCCACACGGCGGGCGCGCTGCCGGTCGAGTTCGACCGCTGCCAGGTCGACTTCGCGGTGGGCTGCGGGTACAAGTACCTCAACGGCGGCCCCGGTGCCCCCGCCTTCCTCTACGTCGCCGAACGCCACCAGGCCGACGCCCGGCAGCCGCTCAGCGGCTGGTTCGGCCACGCCCGCCCGTTCGCCTTCGAGCCCGGCTACGAACCCGTCGACGGCGTCGGCCGGTTCCTCACCGGTACGCCCCCGCTGCTCGGCATGGCCGCGCTGGACGCCAGCCTGGACGTCTGGGAGAAGGTCGACCTGCAGGCCGTCCGGACCAAGAGTCTGGCCCTCACCGACCTGTTCATGGACCTCGTCGAGCCGCTCGGGCTGCCGGTCGTGACGCCGCGTCAGCAGACGCTGCGGGGCAGCCAGGTGGCGCTGCGGCACCCGGACGGCTACGCCGTGGTGCAGGCACTGATCGAACGCGGTGTGATCGGCGACTTCCGGGCCCCCGACCTGATCCGCTTCGGCTTCACCCCGCTGTACCTGTCCTACACGGACGTCTGGGACTCCGCCCGCCACCTCGCGGAGGTCCTGGAGACGGGCGAGTGGCGCGAGGAGCGCTTCACCCGCCGCGGCGCGGTGACCTGACGGCGCCGACGGGTCCGTCCGACGCAACGGGCAGCCATCGGGGCGCGCGGGGGCACCTCCCCGCGCGCCCTCCGTGGTCGCCCGGTGGCGCACCCGGGCTCCCTCACCCGCCACCAGTGTGCGGCTCACCGACCCCGAGGCTTCTCCAAGTCGCCACCGGTCCCCCCTGTTCTTCGTCCGCGATTGCCCCATAATGGCGGGATGATCAGTGTCGGTCCCGGATACCCGGGGGTACGGCGGCCGTTCGGCGTGGTGGCGTCCACCGAGGAGGTGCTCGCCGATCCGGCGGCCGACCCGGGGGTGCTGAACCCGTTGGAACAGGCCCGGGCGGCGCGGTTCCGCCGCGACCGCGACCGGAACGACTTCGTCGCGGCCCACCTGCTGGTGCGGCGCTGTGCGGCCCGGCTGCTGGAAATCCCTCCCGCCGAGGTGGAGTTCGTCCAGCACTGCGCGGACTGCTCGATCCCCGGGCACGGACGGCCGGGGGTGGCCGGACGGCCGGAGGTCTCGCTGAGCCTCTCGCACACCACCGGCGTGGTCGCCGCCGCGGCCGGCTTCACCCCGGTCGCCGTGGACGTCGAACAGCTCGGCTCCCGGCAGGCGGACCCGGCGGTCCTGGCCCGGGTGCTGGCCCCCGCCGAGGAGAAGCTGGTGTCCGCCCACCCGGATCCGGAGACGGCGTTCCTGCGGCAGTGGGTCCGCAAGGAGGCCATGATCAAGCTCGGCCTCCTCGAACTGGACTCGCTGGCCACGGCCGACCTCTCCGCCCTCCCGCTGGACCAGGAGCCGGGCTCCCTCGCCCACTACCGGACCGACGACCTCCACTTCACCGAGTTCCACGACCCGCGCCGCGGGGTCCTGGTGGCCGCGGCCGGCCCGATCCCCGTCCTCCTCGGGGTCTCCGCCACCCCGTTCACCGACCTGCCCTGACCTCGGCCCCCCTCCCCCGGACGGGCCGGCGGCGGCCTTCGCGGCGGCATTCGTGGCGGCCCCGGGGAGGTGCTCGGGGAGGGCCGGGGCCGGGGGCCGGACCGGGCGTAAGCGGGTGTTAGCGTGCTCCGGGCCAGGGGTGCTGGCCATGTCGTACGGAGGTTCGCGAAACCATGGCCAAGCTCCTGCTGAGCCTGCACGTCCTGGTCGCCGTGCTGTCGATCGGCCCGGTGGCGGTCGCCGTCAGCATGTTCCCGGCCCGGGCCCGGGTGGCGCTCGCCGAGGGCCCCGACCAGGCCACCGCGGTCGCCTCCGTCCGGCTGCTGCACCGGATCACCCAGGTCTACGCCCTGCTCGGGCTGGCGGTGCCCGTGCTGGGCATCGGCACCGCGCAGGTGATGGGCGTGATGGGCGACGCGTGGCTGATCGCCTCGATGGTGCTGACCGCCGTCGCGGCCGTCTTCCTGCTGATCTTCGTGGTACCCGGCCAGCAGCGGACCGTGGACACCCTGGACACCGAGGCCCGCGGCGAGGACGCGACCGAGGACCGCCTGCGCGCCACCAGCGCCCTGCGGATCCTCCCCATGACGGCGGGCGTCTTCAACCTGCTGTGGGCCGTCGTCACGGTTCTGATGGTCATCCGCCCGGGCTCCACCACCGGCGCCTGACCCGCAGGCGCCTGACCCGCGGAGGCGGGCTCTTCCGGGGCGCCCGTGCACATCACCCGCACCCCCGGAGCCGCCCGCCCGCGGGCGGTCACGCCTCGATGTGGGTCTCCAGACCGCGCAGCAGGGTGTCGATCTTGAACAGGAAGCGCTGGTCGCCGTCGCCCTCGACCATGGTCCCGGCATGCTCCACCAGGCGCGGGAACCGGTCGCGCGGCAGCCGGGAGAGGTAGTCCTCGATGCTGGCGAAGTAGGCGTCGATGTCGGTGCCGGAGGCCGCCTTCGCCGTGTAGAGCGAGCCCTCGTAGGCGTCGGTGTCGATCAGCTGGCCCAGCGTGTCGAGGGCCCAGGCGGCGACCTGCGGGGGGATGCCGGCCTGGAGCAGCAGGTCGAGCATGAACTCGGTGACGCGCAGCTGGTTGGGTCCGAGCGGGATGGACCCGAGGGAGATCAGCGTGATGTCGCGGTGGGCGGAGTAGACCCGCTGCGCCTCCAGGCAGATCTCCTTGACCTGGTCCTTCCAGCGGGCCGGGTCGGGCCGGTCGGGCAGATCGATCTCGCCGGTGATCCGTTCGAGCATCAGCTCGCACAGCTCGTCCTTGTTGGAGACGTGCGCGTACAGCGAGGCGGGGCCGGTGCCGAGCTCCTGGGCGACCCGGCGCATGGTGACGCCGGCGAGGCCCTCGGCGTCCAGGATCCGGATCCCGGCCGCGACGATGGCGTCCCGGCTCAGCGGCTGCCGGGGTTCGGGCCTGCGCGCCTTGTGCCAGGGGATCTCGGGCATCGCCGAGGACATGGGCCACCTGCTTTCTGAGCATCGGTCGTCGAACATCGTACTCGCAGCGAACAGTGTTCCCCTCGACGAACACCGTTTGACAGAATCTCGACGGCCCCGTAGAACAGTGTTCGTCGAAAATAACGCTGTTCGAAGCCACCTGGAGAACCGGTGCCCGACACCCCGTACAGATGGCGATGGGTCGCGCTCTTCGTGATCCTCGCCGCCGAGGTCATGGACCTCCTCGACTCGCTCGTCACCAACATCGCCGCACCCGCCATCCGCGCCGACATCGGGGGCGGCGAGTCGACCATCCAGTGGCTGGGCGCGGCCTACACCCTCGCCATGGCCATCGGCCTGATCACCGGCGGCCGGCTCGGCGACATCTTCGGCCGGCGCCGGGTCTACCTGATCGGTGCGGTCGGCTTCACCCTCGGCTCGATCGCCTGCGGCCTCGCCCAGGAACCGGCCCAGCTGGTCGCGGCCCGCGCGTTCCAGGGCCTCCTCGGCGCGGTGATGCTGCCGCAGGGCCTGGGCATCATGAAGGAGATCTTCTCCGAGAAGGAGCAGGCCACCGCGTTCGGCATGTTCGGCCCGGTCATGGGCCTGTCCACGGTCGGCGGCCCGATCCTCGCCGGCTGGCTGGTCGACGCCGACCTGTGGGGCACCGGCTGGCGGATGATCTTCCTGATCAACATCCCGCTCGGCCTGTTCGCCATCGGCGGCGGCATCGCCTTCCTCCCCGAGTGGAAGAACGCCCGCGCCGTACGCCTCGACCTGCTCGGCGCGCTGCTCGCCGCGGCCGCCTCGGCGCTCATGGTCTACCCGCTGGTCCAGGGCCGCGAGCACGACTGGCCCGCGTGGGCGTTCGTCCTGATCGGGCTCTCCGTCGCCGTGTTCGCGGTGTTCGGCTGGTACGAGCGCCGGCGCAGCCGCACCGGCGGTGACCCGCTGGTCGAGCCCAGCCTGTTCGCCAAGCGCGGCTTCAGCGGCGGCATGGTCCTCGGCCTGGTCTTCTTCTCGGCGATGACCGGCTTCTGGCTGACCTTCAGCCTCTACACCCAGCTCGGCCTGCACTACTCGCCGTTCAAGGCCGGTCTGACCGGTATCCCCTCCTCGCTGGGCATGGTCGTCGCCTTCGTCTCCTCGCAGGCCCTGCAGCGGTTCGGCCGCACGGTGATGCACGCGGGTCTGGTCGTCATGGTGCTGGGCGTCGGCGGTCTGATCCTCACCCTCCAGCTCGCCGGTACCGGGGTCACCCCCTGGCAGCTGATCCCCGCCCTCACGGTGGCCGGCTTCGGCATGGGTCTGGTGATGGCGCCGTTCTTCGACACCGTGCTCGCCTCGGTCGAGCCGCACGAGACCGGTTCCGCCTCCGGCACCCTCACCTCGGTCCAGCAGCTCGGCGCCGCCCTCGGCACCGCGATCCTCGGCACGGTCTTCTTCGAGCGGATCAAGACCACCGACTTCGTCAAGGCCGAGCAGTTCACGCTGGGTGTCGAGATCGCCATGCTGGTGGTCGTCTTCGCCGCGGTCTTCCTGCTCCCCCGGCACGCCCGCACGCACGCCGAGGCGGCGAGTGACGCCGACACCCCGGCCGTCCCGGAGCCGGAGCTGACCGCCTGACCGCGGTGGCCCCCTGCACGCGAGGGGTCACCGCGACGGTCACCCCGGGCGATGCCCCGTGCGACTCGGGCTCGGGCTCAGGCTCAGGCCGCCGAGTGGGCGCCGCGGATCTCCAGGTCGGCGAGGAGTTCGGCGGTGGCCTCCGCGACCGCGGCCACGGCGCGGTCGAAGACCTCCCGGTTGTGGGCGGCGGGGGCGCGGAAGCCGGAGATCTTGCGGACGTACTGGAGAGCGGCCGCGTGGATGTCCTCGGGGGTGACCTCGGGCGTCATCGGGGGGCGGAGGGTCTTGATGCTTCGGCACATGCCTCCAGTCTGCCCTCGCCGCCGCCCCGGCCGGCCGGGAACGGGCAACCCGGCCCCGGCGCGTTCGACCACCCGCCCCGGCGGCCGCCCGCACCGTAGCCGTCAGCGGGCCGTGGCCGTCAGCGGGCCGCGAGGCCGAACAGCCGGGCCGCGTTGTCGTGGCAGACCGCGCGCAGCCAGTCCTCCCCCAGCTCCAGCCGTTCCAGCGACCGCAGGGCCTCCAGGTAGGGGTACGGGATGTTGGGGAAGTCGGAGCCGAGCAGCACGCGGTCGCCGAGGGCGAGCAGCCGGGGCAGCTCGGCCCTGGGGAAGGGGTTGGTGGCCTCGGTGAACCCGGTGAACACCATGGTGGTGTCCAGCCGCACCCCGGGGTACCGCTCGGCCAGGTCCAGGAAGTCCCGGTACTCGGGCAGGCCGAGGTGGGCGACGATCAGCCGGAGCCGGGGATGGCGGGCCAGCACCTCGCCGATCGGTCCGGGGCCGGTGTGCTTGCCGGGGGCCGGGCCGGATCCGCAGTGGGTGACCACGGGGGTGCCGGTCTCGGCCAGCAGGCCCCAGACCCGGTCGAGGTGGGCGTCCCGCGGGTCGTACGCGCCGACCTGGAGGTGGGCCTTGAACACCCGGGCGCCGCGGTCGATCGCGGCCTCGGTGTAGGCGGCGGCGCCGGGCTCGGGGTAGAAGGTGGCGGTGTGCAGGCAGTCGGGGGTGCGGGCGGCGAAGTCGGCGGCCCAGGAGTTGAGCCAGACGGCCATGTCCGGCTTGTGCGGGTAGAGCATGGCGGTGAACGCCAGCACGCCGAACTCCCGGAGCCTGGCGACCCGTTGCTCCTCCGCCTCGCGGTAGGCGATCGGCCAGGGGCGGCCGGTGAGCGGGCCCACCGCGTCGAAGTAGGCCCACACCTTGTCGAGCACCCGCTCGGGCATGAAGTGGGTGTGCACATCCACCAGCCCGGGCAGCCCCAACCCGCGCCAGAACGCCCGGACCTCCGCCGCCTCGCCGCCCCGGGCCGGGCCCGGGTCAGCCGCCCTCACGCCCGCACCCGGGCCAGGATCGCCTCGGTGTCCACGCCGGTGGGCAGGGTGCCGTACGCGCCGCCGCGGTCGCCGCCCAGCCGGGAGGCGCAGAAGGCGTCGGCCACCGCCGGGTCGCCGTGGCGGACCAGCAGCGAGCCCTGGAGGACGAGGGCCAGCGACTCGACCAGCCGGCGGGTGCGGTACTCGATCTCGGCCGGGTCGCCGAGCTGCTTGCGCAGGTCGGCGACGGCGGCGTCCAGCCGGCGGTCGGCACCCGCGGCGGCGTCGACCTCGGTGAGCAGCGCCTCCACGGTGGCGGGCTGCCGGGCCATGGCGCGCAGCGCGTCCAGGGCGGCGACGTTGCCGGAGCCCTCCCAGATGGAGACCAGCGGGGCCTCCCGGTAGAGCCGGGGCATGCCGGACTCCTCGACGTAGCCGTTGCCGCCCAGGCACTCCATGGCCTCGGCGGCGTGGCCCGGACCGCGCTTGCAGACCCAGTACTTGGCGACGGCGAGGCCCAACCGCCGTACCAGCACTTCGTGTTCGTCGCCGGCCAGGGCGCGGTCGGTGGCCTCGGCCAGGCGCATGGCCACCGTGGTGGCGGCCTCGGACTCGACGGCGAGATCGGCGAGCACGTTGCGCATCAGCGGCTGGTCGACCAGCGCCGCGCCGAACGCCCGCCGGTGGGTGGCGTGGTGGTGGGCGCGGAAGGTGCCGTACCGCATGGCGGAGGCGGCGCCGACGGTGCAGTCGAGCCGGGTCATGTTGACCATCTCGATGATGGTCCGCACCCCGCGGCCCTCCTCGCCGACCAGCCAGCCGACCGCCTCGTCGTACTCGATCTCGGAGGAGGCGTTGGACTTGTTGCCGAGCTTGTCCTTGAGCCGCTGGAGGTGCAGCCGGTTGCGGGTGCCGTCGGGCAGGACGCGCGGCAGCAGGAAGCAGCTGAGACCTCCGGGCGCCTGGGCCAGGGTGAGGAACACGTCCGACATCGGGGCCGAGGTGAACCACTTGTGGCCGGTCAGCCGGTAGGTGCCGTCGGGCTGCGGGAGGGCCCGGGTGGTGTTGGCGCGGACGTCGGAGCCGCCCTGCTTCTCGGTCATCGACATGCCGGCGATCAGCCCGCGCTTGCCGAGCGGCTCACGCAGCCCGAAGTCGTACTCCCGTGCGGCGAGCAGGGGTTCGTACCGCTCGGCGAGGGAGGGGGTGGCGCGCAGCGCGGGGACGGCGGCGTAGGTCATCGAGATCGGGCAGGTGTGCCCGGCCTCGACCTGGCCCCAGACGTAGAACTTGGCGGCCCGCGCGGTGTGGGCGCCGGGGCGGTCGTCGCGCCAGGGGGCGGCGTGCAGGCCGTGGCCGACGGCGGTGCGCATCAGCTCGTGCCAGTACGGGTGGAACTCGACCTCGTCGATCCGGTGGCCGTAGCGGTCGTGGGTACGCAGCACGGGCGGGTTCTCGTTGGCCAGCCGGCCCCACTCGGCGGCCTGCTCGGAGCCGGCGAGGCGGCCGAGTTCGTGCAGCTCGGGCTCGGCCCAGCCGGCGCCGGCCCGGTGCAGGACGGCCAGCAGGGCCGGGTCGGCGGCGACGTCGTGGCCGTAGGGGTCGGGCACCTGGTTGGTGACCTCATGCGTCGCTGTCATGGCTGCCTCCGAGGGCGCGAAGGGTGAAGGAGACCAGGGCGGGGATGACCTCGTCGGGGTGGCGGCCGCCGGCGGCCAGCGGGCCGACCAGGGCCTCCCCGACGGCGCCGACCAGGGCGGCGCCGGTCAGTTCGGCGTTCTGCGGCGGGATCTCGCCGGCCGCGACGGCGTCGGCGATCTGCTCGGCGAACAGGTCGCGGAAGGCCCGGCGGAAGACCAGCCGTTCGGCGTCCACCACCGGGTCGGCGGGTTCGGCGAGCAGGGCGTAGGCGAGCCGCGGCGCCCTGAGCGCGCGGGCGGCGAAGGTCTCGACGGCCGCGGCGAGCCGCCGCTGCGGGGTGGACTCGCGCCGGGCGGCCTCGGTCACCGCGGCGACCTCACGGCCGACCACGGTGCGGAACAGCTCGACCGCGAGCTCGGACTTGCCGGAGAAGTGCCGGTACATGGAGCCGGTGGCGATCCCTGCGCGTTCGGCCACGGCCGCCATCGAGCAGCCGCCGTACCCGCGCTCGGCCAGCAGCACCACGGCGGCCTGCAGGACCGCCTCGCGCTGGGCGTCCAGGCGGGCCTGGACGGCGGGGGTGCGTCGGTATGCCACGGGAAGAATTGAAGCACCGATTCACTGCTTCGAACAGGGGGCGCGGGCGGGCGGGCCGGCGGGTGAGCTGGGGGGCAGGCGCGGACGGAAGGAGGCAGGCGAAGGGGCCGCCCGCTCGGCGGACGGCCCCGGTGGCGCGGGTGGCGCGGGTGGCGCCGGTCGTGGCGGACCCTACGGCTTGGGCAGGACGCAGCCGGCCCGGTTCAGGTCCAGCTTGTTGCCCGGGGCGAAGCAGGCGGGGATCAGGTAGGTCTCCTGGGCGTAGTTGATGCCCTTGCGGACCGTCACCTTGCCGCTCTGGTCGACCTCGCAGGGGTTGTTCACGGTGCAGGACTCGCCGTCCTCGTTGCCGGTGTTGTTCACCGCGACCACCTTGCCGGTGGCGACGTCCACGACCGGCGAGCCGGAGGTCCCGCCGATGGTGTTGCAGCTGGAGGTGTACCGGACCGAGTCCTTGAAGGTCCAGGAGCCCTCCTTGAGCCGGTAGACGAAGCCGTCCACGTTGCAGGAGTAGATCCGCTTCCAGTAACCGGAGACCACCTTGATCGCCGAGCCGGCCACCGGGTGGGTGTCGGCGATGGTCAGCGGGCTGATCCCGTAGCGGGACTGGATGTCGGCATAGGTGGAGGTGAGCTGGTAGATCGACACGTCGGTGTCGGTCATGGTCCCGTACGCGATCTTGCTCGCGCGGACCGTCCCGAGCCGGCCGCCGCTCGAACTCAGCAGCGTGAAGCTGCGGTTGGACGAACGGTTGGTGACCACCTGGCCGGGTCCGGGCATGCCGGTCTCCAGGCAGTGGCCGTTGGAGAGGATCAGGGCCGGGTCGCCGGCGGCGGAGCCGGGGAGCCGGACCAGGGATCCGGAGCAGTTGCTCAGCGCCACGGTGCCGGCGAAGTCCACGGCGACCGGGGCGGCGGCCTTCGGCGGTGCGGGCTCGGCGGTCCGGGCGGCGGCGGGTGCGGCGCCCGCGAGGCCACCGGCCCCGGCGAGCAGGAGTGCGGACAGCGCGCCGATGAGCGGCTTCTTCATGAGAGTGCCTCTCGGTGTGGGGGTATCCCAAAGCTGGCGCGCTCATGACATGCTGTCAAGACTCAGAGGGAACTGTCAGAAAACCTCCACAGAAAGGGAGTTCAGCCCTCGCGCCAGTGCCGGCGACCGACACTGATCAGCCGGAGCTGGGTCCGCACGGTGGCGGTGATCCGGGCCTCCGACTCGGCGTCGGCCTCCAGCAGCTCGGCGGCCGTGGACACCATCCGGTCCACGTACAGCTCGGCGAGCATCCGCACGTCCGCGGCAGGCCACCCGGCCGAGAGCGGCTGGGCGGCGAGCGCGGCGGCCACCTCGTCCACGAACCGGTGCAGCTCCGCGCCGATCGCCTCGCGCACCGCCCGCACCCCGCCGTGCCGCTCGCGGGCCAGGAACCGGGCGTGCGCCCGGTGGTCCCGGACGTGCTCGGCGACCACCGCCACCGCCCGGTCGATCACCGGCTCCGGGTCGTCGTCGGCCCCGCCGTCGCCACCGCCGGCGAACGCCGCCCGGATCATCGCGTGCAGGCTGGCCAGCGACTCCTCCACCAGCACCACCGCCAGCGCGGAGAGGTCGGTGAAGTGCCGGTAGAACCCGGCCGGCGACATCCCCGCCTCGCGGGTCACCTCGCGGACCCCGAGGGAGCTGAGGTTGCGGTCCTCCAGCAGCCGCAGCCCGGCGTCGAGGAGGGCGCGGCGGCTCTGCTGCTTCTGGACCTGGCGGACCCCGGGGGTGTGACTCACATCATTCAGTAAACAACCGTTTGCCGACTTTGGCCAGCGTAGACTGGTGAAGTCAGCGAACAGTTGTTAGCCGACTTGTCGGAGGGCTCGTCATGTTCCTCGTCGTCATCGCCCTGATGGGACTCCTCGCGGGGGCCGCCATCCACACCTCCCTGCCGGTCTTCCTCGCCGCGGCGGCCGCGATCGGCGGCTGGCTGCTCGCCTTCGGCGCCCGCGAGCACCTCACCCGCGCCCGCCGGATCTGACCCGCCCACGGCACACGCCGGACACCGCACGCCCCGGATACCCCGGACGCCGCGCACCACCGACACCCCGGACCCCGCACCACCGGACGCCGGACCCACCGGCAAGGAGCCCTCCGTGAACCTCTCCCAGCGCCAACGCACCGGCGAGGCCGACCAGATGGCCGTCGCCTCCTTCGTCCTCGGCCTGATCGGCCTGCTGGTCTTCAACCTCGTACTCGGCCCGCTGGCCCTCGCGCTCGGCGGCCTGGCCCTGGTTCGCGGCACCGGCCGCCGGGGCCGGGCGCTGCTCGGGCTCGCCCTCGGCGCGGCGGACCTGGCCGTCCTGGCCGGTGCGGTCGCCACCAGCCACGGCACCCTCTGGCAGCTGGGCGGCTGAGCCGACCGCCAGCTGACCCGCGGCCGGGCCGGGGTCGGCCGCCGGTCGGCGCCGCGCCACAGGGTGACCGCCCACCACTCAACCGGTGGGCGCGGTCCACTTCTGGTTGTCGCCGCCGGTGCAGGTCCAGATCTGGATCCGGGCGCCGTTGGCGGAGCTGCGGTCGGTGACGTCCAGGCACCTGCCCGCCGCCGGGTTGACGATGTCGCGGCTGCCCGGTACGTAGCTCCACCGCTGGGCGCCGGTCCCGTTGCAGTCGTAGAGCTGCACCTTGGTGCCGTCCGCCGTGCCGCCGCCGGTCACGTCCAGGCACTTGCCGAGCGCCCGGATCGTGCCGTCCGCGCCGACCGTCCACTGCTGGGCGGCCGTGCCGTTGCAGTCGTAGAGCTGGACGGCGGTGCCGTTGGCGCTGTCGGCGCCCGCCACGTCCAGGCACTTGCCGGCGAGGCCGGTGATCCGGCCGGTGGCGCCGCCGCCGCTCTGCGACCCGGCCCAGGTGAAGGTGGCCGAGGTGCGGGCCGGCAGGGTGTACGAGACGTTCTGGCCGCCCCAGGCCACCCGGACGGTCTGGGCCGCGCCCGAGGCGTTGTACGCGATCAGCGCCAACGTTGATCCAGCCCCTGTGTGGGCCGAGCCTTCGATTTGCCACATGGCGAATAGTCAGTAAGGTTTCCTGTTCAACCCCTTGACGCGGCCGCCGGCAGCCGGTTGACTCTCCGGCCATGACCAGGATCCGTCAACTCGCCGTGGCGGCCGCGCTGTTACCGCTCGTCGCCCTCGCCCCCACCGCCGCGCCCGCCGAGGCCGCGCCGCCCTCCTTCACCCACCCGGGCGTGCTGGTCAGCCGCGGCCAGCTCGACTTCGTCCGCGGCAAGGTCCAGGCCGGCGCCCAGCCCTGGAAGGCCGCCTACGACCGGATGCACGCCAGCAAGTACGCCTCGCTGAGCCGAACTCCCAAGCCCCGCGCGGTCGTCGAGTGCGGCTCCTACTCCAACCCCAACTACGGCTGCACCGACGAGCGCGAGGACGCGCTGGCCGCGTACACGCTCGCCCTGGAGTGGTCCATCACCCGGGACAGCCGCTACGCGACCAAGGCGATCCAGATCATGGACGCCTGGTCGGGCACCCTGAAGGACCACACCAACAGCAACGCCCCGCTGCAGAGCGCCTGGTCGGCCTCCACCTGGCCGCGCGCCGCCGAGATCATCCGGTACGGCTACGGCAACTGGCCCGCCGACAAGGTCGACCGCTTCGGCGCCATGCTGCGCAACGTCTACCTGCCGAAGGTGGTCAACGGCTCCCGGAGCAACGGCAACTGGGAGCTGAGCATGACCGAGGCCACCATCGGCATCGCCGTCTTCCTGAACGACCGGTCGGTGTACGACAAGGCGGTCGCCACGTTCCGCGGGCGGGTCCCCGCCTACGTCTACCTGGCCACCGACGGCCCGCTCCCGAGGACCGCCCCCGGCAGCGGGCTGGACACCCGGGACGAGATCGTCCGGTACTGGCAAGGGCAGACCACCTTCGTCGACGGCCTCAGCCAGGAGACCTGCCGCGACCTGACCCACACCGGCTACGGACTCTCCGCCATCGCCCACGTCGCCGAGACCAGCCGGATCCAGGGCCAGGACCTCTACCCGGAGGTCGCCGACCGGCTGCGCCACGCGCTCGGCCTTCACAGCAGGTACCAGCTGGGCGAACCCGTCCCGGCGAACCTCTGCGGCGGCGCCCTGGAGCGGGACCTCGGCCCGGTCACCGAGGTCGGCTACAACGCCCTGCACAACCGCCTCGGTTACGGCATGGAGAACACCCGGAAGCTGACCGAGCAGCAGCGCCCGGCCGGCACCGACAACCTGTTCACCGCCTGGGAGACGCTCACCCACGCGGACAACCCGGCCTGACCCCCGGCGGGCCGGGAGACACCTCCGCCCCGGACCGACACGATGTCGGTCCGGGGCGGACGGCTTCTCCGGCGGGCCCTCGGCGGTGCCGAGGGGGTTGCCTCCGCGGCGCTCGCCGCACCGCGGAAGGGGGTGGCCTCAGCGGCGCTCGCCGCACCATGGAGGTGGGTCAGACCTTGAGGGCCTTGACGGCGGTCGGGGCGTGGCCCGGCTCGGTCGCCAGCTCCTCGAACTCGGTGACGTTGCTCATGTCCACCGTCTTGCTCATCGCGATGTTGGTGACCCGCTCCAGGATGGCCTCGACGACGACCGGGACGCGGTGCTCGGCGGCGAGCTTCTTGGCCTCCTCGAAGGCGGCACCCAGCTCGTTCGGGTCGGTGACCCGGATGGCCTTGACCCCCAGGCCCTCGGCGACCTTGACGTGGTCGACGCCGTAGACGCCGATCTCCGGGGTGTTGATGTTCTCGAACTCCAGGTTGACCTGGAAGTTGATGTCCAGCCCGATCTGGGCCTGGCGGATCAGGCCCAGGTAGGCGTTGTTCACCAGGACGTGGATGTAGGGGACCTTGTGCTGGGCGGCGACCGCCAGCTCCTCGATCATGAACTGGAAGTCGTAGTCGCCGGAGAGCGCGACGATCGGGGTCTCGGGATCGGCGGTGGCGGCACCGATCGCGGCCGGGATGGTCCAGCCGAGCGGGCCGGCCTGGCCGCAGTTGATCCAGTGGCGCGCCTTGTAGACGTGGAGGAACTGCGCGGCGGCGATCTGCGAGAGGCCGATCGTGGTGACGTAGCGGGTCTCCGGGCCGAACGCCCGGTTCATCTCCTCGTAGACGCGCTGCGGCTTGATCGGGATGTTGTCGAAGTGGGTACGGCGCTGCAGGGTGGCCTTGCGGTCCTGGGCGGAGGCGGCCCAGCCGGTGAAGTCCGGCAGCCGGCCCTCGGCCTTGAGCTCCTTGGCCACCGCGACGAAGAGCTCCAGCGCGGCCCGGGCGTCGGAGACGATGCCGTAGTCCGGGGCGAAGATCTTGCCGATCTGGGTCGGCTCGATGTCGACGTGGACGAACTTCCGGCCCCGGGTGTAGGCCTCCAGGTTGTAGCCGGTGTGGCGGTTGGCCCAGCGGTTGCCGATGCCGAGGACGAAGTCCGACTCCAGGAAGGTGGCGTTGCCGTAGCGGTGCGCGGTCTGGACGCCGACCATGCCGGCGGCCAGCTCGTGGTCGTCCGGGATGACGCCCCAGCCCATCAGGGTGGAGATGACCGGGACGCCGGTGAGCTCGGCGAACTCGACCAGCAGGTCGGCCGCGTCGGCATTGATGATGCCGCCGCCGGCGACGATCAGCGGACGCTCCGCCTCCAGCAGGAAGCCGATCGCCTTCTCCACCTGGGCCCGGGTCGCGGCTGGCTTGTAGACCGGCAGCGGCTCGTAGGTCTCCGGGTCGAACTCGATCTCGGTCTGCTGGACGTCGATCGGCAGGTCGATCAGGACCGGGCCGGGACGGCCGGAGCGCATCAGGTGGAAGGCCTCCTGGAAGACGCCCGGGACCTGGGCGGCCTCCAGCACGGTGGTGGCCTTCTTGGTGACCGGCTTGGCGATCGAGGCGATGTCGACGGCCTGGAAGTCCTCCTTGTGCAGCTTGGAGACCGGCGCCTGACCGGTGATGCACAGGATCGGGATCGAGTCGGCGATCGCCGAGTACAGGCCGGTGATCATGTCGGTGCCGGCCGGACCGGAGGTGCCGATGCAGACGCCGATGTTGCCGGCACCGGCGCGGGTGTACCCCTCGGCCATGTGCGAGGCACCCTCGACGTGGCGGGCGAGCGTGTGGCTGATGCCACCGCCCTCCTTCAGCGCCTTGTAGAAGGGGTTGATCGCTGCGCCCGGCACGCCGAACGCGACCTCGACGCCTTCGCGCTTGAGGATCTCAACTGCCGCACGGGCGGCTGTCATACGAGGCATCGGGCAACTCCTGCGGGGTCCGGCTCGGCTATTGATTCCACGATGCGGAACAATAGTTTTGGTATGCGAAAGCAAACTAAGCCGAGGCGGGAAGCCCGGTCAAGGGCGGTTTCAACAGAACGTTGCAGGAATGCGGGCCTCCGAACGGGATGAGGCGACAACCCGAAGGGGCTGGCCGACGGACGAATCCGCAGGTGAGACCGCTGGAAGGGGCGACACGCCGCCACCGACGGGACAATGGACGGGACACCCAGGGGTGATGGGGTGAGAGCCGATGCCGTACATCGCCGTGAGCGCGCTCAGCCACCCGGGCCTGCTCCGCGACCACAACGAGGACAGCCTCGTCATCGGCCCCTGGACGCTCTGCGCCACCGTCACCGAGAACCCGCAGACCCTGCTGTTCCCGCTCGGCACGCCCTGCGTGGTCGCCGTGGCCGACGGACTCGGCGGGCACCCGGCCGGCGAGGTGGCCAGCGCGCTGGTGGTCCGCCGGCTCGCCCTCACCGGCACCACCCTCGACGGCGAGCCCGCCGTCCGCGAGGCGGTCTCCGCCTGCAACGAGGACGTCTACCGGGCCGCCCTCGCCGAGGAGGACCTCACCGGCATGGGCACCACCCTCGCCGGGATCGTGCTGACCGCTGAGGCGGCCCTGGTCTTCAACGTGGGCGACAGCCGGGTACTGGAAGCCGCCGGGGGCGGGGTTCGGCGGCTCAGCGTGGACGACAGCCCTCCCCCGCCGCCCGGACAGCGCACCACCAACATCGTCACCCAGACCCTCGGCGGCACCCTCGCCCCGCGGACGGTCGAGCCGCACGTCAGCAGCCATCCGCTCACCGTCGGCGCCCGCTACCTGGTCTGCAGCGACGGCCTCACCGACCCCGTCCCGGAGGAGGAGATCGGCACCCTCCTCGACCGGCACCTGGCCGGGCGGGCCGCGTTCGAACTCTGGAAGGCCGCCATCGACGCCGGCGGCCCGGACAACATCACCCTCGCCCTGGTCACGGTCGGCGAGGAGCTCTGAGCGGGGATCCCGGGCACACCCGAACGTCCGTGCTCACGCACTGCGCACCGATCGGTCAAACCTGACGAACCGTCACCGATCAGGACCCGGAAGCGATACCTTCACCTCCCGACCACAACTCCGGGAGGTGCCGTGCGCGCCCGCGCCGTCGTCCTGCTCGCCCTCGCCCTGCCGCTCGCGGCCGGCTGCCGGGCGTTCGAGGAGCCGTCCCCCGCACGCACCTCCTGGGCCGCGACGGACCTGAGCCCCTCCAGACTCGGCGACGCGGTCATCGCCCGCTGCGGCCCCGGCGCCAACGCCGACGTCCTGGTCACCAACCCCACCACGACCCCCGCCGGCTACACCCTCGCCGTCGCCTTCCGCCGCCCGGACGGCACCCTCGCCTCCTCCGGCGTCATGAACCTCCAGGGTCTCCCCGCCGGCCAGTCCCAGACCGTCCGCATCGCCGGCCCCGCCGAACCCCCGGGTA
This sequence comes from Kitasatospora sp. HUAS MG31, assembly GCF_040571325.1. Lineage (GTDB taxonomy): Bacteria > Actinomycetota > Actinomycetes > Streptomycetales > Streptomycetaceae > Kitasatospora > Kitasatospora camelliae. The sequence goes on from NZ_CP159872.1 coordinate 2,476,814, forward strand.
CCTTCACCTGCACCCTCTCGACGGCTCTCCGCACCTGACGTCACGTCAACCGACGTCTCGCCGACGCCGATTCGGCTCCCACCGGACCTGACCGCGTTCGCCCACCCGAGCCCTCCCGGCCCACGGGCCGGCCGAGCCGTCCACCACCGGCTCCGACCCCCTACGGCCCCACAACGCCCGTGGCGTGACCCCTCATCACGGCCTCCGCGGATAACCCGTGCAGCTGTTCGTAGGTGTGCACTAACATTCCCCGCGCCCGCCGGGCGGCGTTCGACCGGAACGCCGCAGACGGGGACGCCAAGGAGAGGCACCACGTGAACAGAACCACGGCCGCACGCACCCGTGCGGCCTTCGCCTCCGTCGCCGCGGCCGGCCTCGCGCTGCTCGCCGTCACCGCGCCCGCGCACGCCACCGGCGGCACGCCGACGACGCCGACCGACCTGTACAACGAGTACCAGGCGTGCTCCACCGACCAGGCCAAGCCCGTGTACGTCGCGGGCCGCACCGGTCTCACCGTGGAGGGCATTCCGGGCCACACCGATCCCGAAGTCCGGTGGGTCACCGAGCAGTTCCGCGCCTGGCCGGTCTCCGACCCCTCGCAGGTCATCACCGCCGAGCGGACGTACTCCTCGCTGGGCAACGAGGCGACGGCCACCCTCGGCGGCTACAACGCCCCGCTGCTCGACGGCGAGACCTACGCCTGGCAGGCGCGGACCGTGAACGCGGACGGCGGCGCCGCCTCCGACTGGTCGGCGCCGTGCTACGTGGCCACCGACGACACCTTCCCGAACGCGGCGCCGACCGTCAGCTCGCCGAACTACCCGGAGGGGCAGCAGAACCAGGGCGGCACCCCGATCAAGCTCACGTTCGGCGCCAACGGTGTGAGCGACGTCGCCGGCTACACGTTCACCTGGTTCGGCACGTTCCCGGTCGCCGGGGGCGCGTCGATCGGCGAGCACGGCATCCCGGAGTACCACGACCCGTACGAGACCAGCCCGAACTTCTTCGCCCGGGCGGACTCCCTCGGCGGCTCGGCCACGGTGAACCTGATGCCCCCGCACACCAGCGGGTTCCTGGTCCTGCAGGTGGCCAGCCTGGACCGGGCGTTCAACAGGTCCCAGCCCACGACCTACTTCATCCGGATCAAGCCGGACGCGCCGACGGTCACCAAGGTCTCCAACTCGCCGCAGTACGGCAAGCAGGCGATCTTCAAGCTCACCCCCGACCCGGGCCTCCAGGCGGTGAGCCCCGTCGTCAGCTACACCGTCCGGCACCTCGGACAGAGCCAGTCGGAGACCACCGTCAAGGCCTCCACGAGCGGAATCGCCGAGCTCGACCTCACCCTGGACGACCCGTACGGCGACGTGCTGCTCGTCACCTCCACCAGCGCGAACGGCTGGGTGAGCCAGCAGCAGTGGTGGAGGACCGATGGCACCGACAGCTCCCCGACCGTGACCTCGGACGTCTACCCCGAAAACGGCTCGGGCGGCGGCGCCGGCGTCCCCGGCACCTTCACCTTCACCCCGAAGATCAAGGGCGCCGTCAGCTACACCTACTCCATCAACTGGGGCGAGGGCACCACGGTGAAGGCCGGCCCCCGCGGCGAGGCCCAGATCACCTGGACCCCCACCGACAGCGGCTGGTACGCCCTGGAGGTCTACGGCACCACCAAGGACGGCGCCCAGACGGCCCCGGCCTCCTACTACTTCACCGTCAACTGACCTGATCCGCCGCTCCGGAGGGGTGCGGGCCGCGGCCCGCACCCCTCCCACCCGGCCAGCCCCGCGCCCCGAGCACCTCGGCGGAGCCGCCCCCCATCTCCCCGGCACGGCCTGAACCGCAACACCACCTTGATCGTTTAGGTGGATTTCAGGAGACGATCTTGCGCAGTCAGCCGCAAGGAAGCCATTCCGGGCTGTGGACAGGCCGTAGAGACGAGTGAGGCCCAGGTCCCGGATTGCTCCGTTGACCTGGGCCTTTGCCTGTATCAGACCTGCTCGTGAGGGTGGGTGCAGACGGTTTCGAACCGCCGACATCCGCCTTGTAAGGGCGGCGCTCTACCGCTGAGCTATGCACCCGAGCCGTTGCGGGCCGGTCCGGCCGCACGACGCGAGGCAAGACTACCTGGTCCGCGCCCCGGCGCGGAGCCCCGTCCGGGACGGGGTGGTGTGAGGGGTGATGCGGTGGGCAGGTGATCCGGAAGAATGGGGCCGGGTCTGGTGTACGAGTGGAGCAGGGAGTACGGGGTGAGGGTGGCCGGCGGTGGCGGCGGGCTGGGTGGCTGGTGGCGCCGGACGGACAGTGTGCGGGCCGAGGCAAGGGCTGCCCGGGACGCCGCGCAGGAGGCGTTCTACGAGCTGGACACCGCGCAGCGGGACGCCCGGCTGGCCGTGGAGACGGTCCGCTCGGCGGGTGACGCGGAGGCGGCGCGCCGGGTCGCGGCCGACTTCGAGCAGCTGGTCGCCGCGGTCGACCGGACCACGCTGGACTACCTCGCGGCGCTGGACGCCGAGGACCTGGACGCGGCCGAGCTGGATCCGGGCCGAGGCTGGCAGGCGAAGCAGAAGCTGGAGCAGGCCAAGCGCGATCTGGACGCCCGGCGTGGCGAGTTGGCGGCGTTCGCGCAGCGGATGCAGCCGGTGCTGGACCACGCCGAGGCGCAGCTGATCCGGGTGACCCCGGCGGTGGAGCAGGCGAAGCGGGCCCTGCTGGGGGCGACCACGGCGCTGGAGGCCGCCCGGTCGAGCGGTCTGAAGGCGGACGATCTGGCGGCCCGGCTGGCGGAGCTGGCCCCGGAGCTGACCCGGCTGAACCAGGGGGTGGCGCAGCACGGCGTCCCGGGGACGCTGCAGCGTGCCGAGGAGGTGTCGCGGCGGGCGCACACCCTGCGCGAGGAGGCGGAGCGGCTGCCGGAGCGGGCGGCCGAGATCGACCGTCGGGTGGGCAGCCTGCGGACCAGGATCGACGCGCTGGAGAACCGGTCCGGGACGCTGGATCCGGTGCTGAGCGAGTTGCGCCGCCGGTTCAGCCTGGTGTGCTGGCAGGACCTGCAGCAGGTGCCGGCGCAGACGGCGGAGGCGGTCCGGACGGCCCGGGGCAAGCTGGCCGAGGCGGTCACCGCCCGGGACGGGCAGCGCTGGGCGGACGCGACGGCCGCGATCGGGACGGTCCGGGCGCTGCTGGACACCGCGGACGGGTCGGTCACGGCGGTGCACGACCGGCTGCGGCAGCTGAACGAGGTGGAGCACGATCCGCACCGGGAGGTCGAGCGGGCCCGGTTCGCGCTGCGGGACGCCCAGCGGCTGGCGATGAGCGGCCGGCAGACGCCGGACCCCCGGCACGCGGGTCCGCTGGACGCGGCGGTGGGCCGGCTGGACCGGGCGGTGGCCTCGTTGGAGGCGGCCGGCCGGCACCCGGACTACTGGCACTTCCTGACCGAGCTGGCGGCGGTACGGGAGACGGCGGCCCAGGTGGTGTCGATGATCCGGGGCGGGGAGTGAGCGTCCCCGCACACACCAGGCCCGTCCCACCGGCCCCACCGGGCATCAGGAGCCCTATTACTGGCGAGTAACTTACTGCTAGAGTCGCGGCATGGCACGAAAGCGCGCGATCTCCCCCGCCGTGTTCCGCCGCGGGATCAACCTCTGGCCGCCGTTCCTCTTCGCCGGTATCCGCGTGCTGGAGGTCGGCGAGGACTACCGCTCGGCGAAGGTCCGGCTGCGTCTGGGCCGGCTCAACCGCAACTGGGTCGGCACCCACTTCGGCGGCTCGATCTTCGCGATGACGGACCCGTTCTGGATGCTGCTGGTGATGCAGAACCTCGGGTCCGAGTACGTGGTCTGGGACTCCGCCGCCGAGATCGAGTTCGTCTCCCCGGGCCGCGGCGACATCTTCGCCGAGTTCGTCCTCACCGAGGACCGGCTGGCCGAGATCCGCGAGCTGACGGCCGGCGGTGAGAAGGCGCTGGTCTGGTTCGACACCGAGGTGGTCGGGGCGGACGGGAAGACCGTCGCCCGGGTCCGCAAGCGGATCTACGTCCGGCCCAAGCGCCGCGACGACGCGGGCCGGGAATCCGCCGAGCAGACCGGGCGGAGTGAGCGGACCGAGCCCCAGCCCGCCTGATCCCGGGAACCACCCGAAGCTCACGGGAACCACCGGCGTCCACGGCGAAACTCCGCGAACGCCCCCGCCCCTGCCGGACGGCCGCACGGGTCGGTACCCTGCGGTCATGCCTCGCTACGACTTCCGCTGCCGCTCCTGCGGCGCCACCTTCGAGCTCCGCCGCACCATGGCCCAGGCCAACGACCCGGCGGTCTGCCCGGACGGCCACCCCGACACGGTGAAGCTGCTCTCCACGGTGGCCGTCACGGGCAGTGCGGGTGCTGCCGCCGCCCCGCGGCCGTCCGCCGGGGGCGGCGGGGGCTGCTGCGGTGGCGGCTGCTGCGGCTGACCCCGTCAGGCCCCGCAGCGGCCGGCTCACCACACCCACCGACCCGCCCACACCCACCGACCCGCCCGAGCGGCACCCGGCCCAGTCCGTGACCGCCCGGACCGTGACCGCTCGGACCGTGACCGCTCAGACCGTGACCGGCGCCCCGGCCCGGACCCGCTCCAGCATCTGCCGCACGATCTCCTCCCCCGCCGCCACCCCGATGTGGTTCAGCGCGGTGACCGCGGGCGCCGTCCACCCGGTCTCGGCGAGTTCGCCGTGGCCGGGGCGCCATCCATGGTCGGCGGCGAGCAGCAGTTCCGCGTCGAGCAGCGAGTCGCCGGCGGTGAGCACGGTGGCCGCGCCGGTGCGGCGCTCGACCTCGGCCAGCGCGGCGCTCTTGGTGAGCGGCGCCGGCACCGCGTACACCTTGCGGCCCTGGAGGGAGACCGTCCAGCCGCGCTCCTCGCACCAGCCGGTGAGCTCCTCGATCCAGCCCTCCGGCAGCTCGGCACGCTCGACGACCAGGTAGGCGAACAGATCCTCGGCGGTCTTGCGCTTGTGGGTCCACTCCGGGTCGGCGCTGATGGCCAGGTGCTCGACGACCTCGCGGAGCGGGGCGCAGGAGGCCGCCAGCCGGTCTCGGATCTCGGTCTGCCAGTCGCGGTCCGGGACGCCGTCGACCAGGATGTGCCCGCCGTTGGCGCAGATCGCGTACGAGGGGATCCAACCGGGCGTCGGGCCGGGGAGGTTGACCCGCTCGTACTGGGCGCGGGTGCGGGTGGTGGCGGGCACCAGGGTGGCGGCGCCGGCGAGTTCCACCAGCATGGCGGCGGACTGCTCGGTCATGAAGGACAGGGCGCGGCCGTCGTGCACCTCGACCGCGAGCAGCCGGGGGGCGAGCCGGTCGGGCATGTCCAGGGCGAGCGCCCGGTTGGAGTAGATCAGCGTGCGGTCGAGGTCGCTCGCGACCAGGAACTGGGTCACCGTCAGCCTTCCTTGGTGTGAACTGTCGTGGCGTCCGCTGCCATCGGACCAGCCACCATCGAACCAGCCGCGACCGGACCGCCCTCGGGAGCAGCCCCGGGCCCGTCCTCGGGCGCCGCCACCGCCCGCCCGTCGGCGCCGGTCGCGCCCCGGGTGTAGCGCGGGTGGATCAGCCCGACGCAGGAGTACGGCAGGTCGTCCACCTCCTCCACCGGGACGCCGCGCTGCTCGGCCAGCAGCCGGACGTGCTCCAGGTCCGCGCCAGCGCCGCGCCGGGCCAGCACCCGCCAGGGCACCCGGCGCAGCAGCACCCGGGTGGTCTCGCCGACGCCGGGCTTGACCAGGTTGACGTTGTCGATGCCGTACTCGGCGCTGATCCGCTCGACCGCGGCCCAGCCCTCCCAGGTCGGGGTGCGGTCCTCGGTGGCGAGCCGGGCGGCGGCGGCCTCGGCCTCGGCGCGGACCTCCGGGAACCGGGCGGCGACGGTGGCGACGAACTCCCGGGAGACGTCGACGCCGGCGAGGTCGCGGTAGAACTTGGCGCCGTGGAACTCGTCCGGGCCGATCAGGTCGGCGCGCAGCACGGTCCGCGAGATCAGGCCGGAGACCGTGGAGTTGAGGCAGGCGGAGGGAATGAGGAAGTCGTCCCGGGTGCCGTAGGTGCGCACGCAGCCGCCGGGGTCGGCGAGGACGGCGAGGTCGGGGTCGAAGCCGGTCCCGGCGAGTGCCTGCTCGAGTTCGCGGGTGATGGCGCCCTTGCCGGTCCAGCCGTCGACGAAGACCACCGAGGCCGGGTCGTGGTGGGCGGCGAGGTGGCGCAGGGCGACCCGGTCGATGCCGCGGCCGCGGACGATGGAGAGCGTGTAGTGCGGGGCGTCGACCTCGTGCCGGAAGGCCAGCCAGCGGCGGATCAGGATGCCGACCGGGGTGCCGGCCCGGGCCAGCGAGGCGAGGACCAGGCCGCGGCCGCGCTCGCGGACCAGGGTCTCGGCGACGGTGCCCACGGCCAGCGCGATCCGGGTGGCCGAGGCGTCCAGCGCGAGGTGGAACAGCTTCTGGTACTCGGGGCTGGGCTGGTACTCCACCGGCAGCGATTCGGCGTAGTGCGCGCCGCCGGACTGGACGGCCTCCTCGCGCTCCTCGGTGGGGGCTTCCAGCTCCACCTCCGAGAGGTCCTTGAGCAGCCAGGCGACGTCCTCGGCCGGATAGGACGAGAACGCGGGCCCGGACAGCGGGCGCGGGGTGGTGGTCGGTGCCGTGACGGCGGTGTCGGTGCTCATGCCGGCCTTCTCTTGGTGCTCAGCTCGATGGTCGGGCGGTTCGGCGTCAGCGGGGTGACGCCGGGAGGTACGAGGGGAGAACGGCGAGCAGCACCTGGTCGGTGACCCGGCGCAGCTGGCTCAGCAGTGCGCGCTCCCCCTCGTGCAGGGCCGGGGTGTCGGCCGGACGGTCCACCACGAGGACGACGCTGTCGAAGCGGCGGGAGGGATCGGTGCCCGGGGCGACGTTGTAGGCGTACCGCTCGGTCGAGGTGGCCGAGGCGTCCGCCGGGTCGTCGTGGGCGGGGAAGGCGAGGCGGGTGCGGATGGCGTACCCGGGGTGGTCCACGGCGAGGACCGGGGACCGGGTGGTGGTGGAGAAGCTGACCCGCTCCTCGCCGATCAGCTCGGCGAGCGCGCCGGCCAGTCGCAGCGGGGCGTACATCAGTTCCTCGAAGCCGAGGACGAGGACCCGGCGGCGGTCCGCGAGGCGGGGGGCCAGGGCGGCGGCGAGGCCGGGCAGGGACTGCTCCAGGCGGGTGCGGTGGGCGCGGGTGAAGCCGTGCCGGCCGCCGTCGGGCAGGTCCTCGGGCCAGTCGAGGTCGACCCGGACGAGCGGGGCGAGCGGGCCCTCGGGGGCGCCGGCGGGCGGGGCGGCGGCGATCAGCGCCTGGGCGCGCGGCAGGACGTCGGCGGGCAGCTCGACGCCGCCGGAGGCGGTGGCCACCAGGTCGACCCGGGTGCCGAGGGCGGCGGCCCGGTCGGTCAGCCGGGCACGGTCGGCGGGGGTGCGCAGGTCGACCAGGGCGACGACCACGTACCGCTCGCGCGGGCAGGCGGCGTGCAGGGCGGCGATGGTGTTGAGCACGGTGGTGCCGGTGGAGAACTCGTCGTCCACCAGCACCAGCGGTCCGTCGCCGGCGAGCAGCCGCGGGTCCTCGGGCAGCAGCAGGTGGCTGGTGGCGTGGGAGTGCTCCTCCTCGAAACCGCCGACCGCCTCGACGCCGGGTACCGGGCGACGGGTGGAGTGGAGGTAGGGAGCGTCCAGGCCGTCGGCGACGCTGTGGCCGAGGGCGGTGGCGGTCTCCGCGTAGCCGAGCACCACGGCCCGGGCCGCGTCCCGCTCGCCGAGCAGCTCGCGGACCCGGCGGCCGAGTTCCAGGCCGGCGCCGTGCACCACCGAGGGGCGCTGCGGGACGTGCTTGCCGAGGACGTGCGAGACCAGCAGGTGGGCGCGCTTGGGGTTCTCGCGCAGGGCGAGGCCGATCAGGGCGGGCAGGTCGGACGAGCCGGTGAGCCGCAGGTCGAGCCGGTCGGTGACCCACTGGCCGGTCCAGGGGGCCGGGTCGGCGAGGGGCTGTGCGGTCAAGGCTCCTGCTTTCGGTGGTGCGGCACGGGGGCGGGCCCACGCGGGGATCTGCGGGGATCTGCGGGGATCTTCGGACGAGGGTACGGGGTGGGTCGTCCGGGCGTCGGCCGTACCGCCGCTGGCCCGGCCCGCGTGGCCCCGGGCCATCACCGGTAGGGGCGGTGGCCCCGGGCCGTCACTGGCAGAGGCAGGCGCCCAGCAGCTCGGCGAAGCTGACGTCCTCCCGGGCGACGCCGAACACCCGGGCGCGCAGCAGCACCCGCTCGGCCCAGGCCCGGTGCGGCTTGGCCTCGTTCATCTTGTTGGTGTACGCCGAGCGCAGCACCCCGCCGCCGCCCTCGCTCTGCCGGAGGATGTCCAGCGCGTCCGAGTACTCCTCGTGGGTCACCACGGAGAGGGCGTGCACGGCGGGGACGTGGCTGGGGTGGATGCAGGTCTTGCCGAGCAGGCCGTTGGCCCGGTCCAGCTCGATCTCGCGGATCAGGCCGTCCAGGTCGTGCTCGATGATCCGCTGCCGCAGGCCCTCGGCCGGCGGGTGCGCCTCGACGAACGGGGTGCGGCGCAGCTGGGGCTTGAACATCCGCTCCTGGACCGGGAAGTACTCCCAGACCGGCCCGGTGACGGTGAACCCGCTGCCGTCGGCCCGGCCCAGCACGTTGACCACGTCGCCGATGACGCCGGCGACCAGGGCGACGTCATAGGCCGTCAGGTCGGGCGAGCGGCGCAGCCCGTACGCGGAGCACAGGTCGGTGACGCCGAGCCGGACGGCGAGGATCCGCTCGCGGTACTTCTCCAGCAGCCGGGAGATGCCGAAGAGCTGCTCGCGGCGGCTCTCCAGGTGGGCCAGCTCGGGGGACTCCAGGACGGGCATGGCGAACAGGCGGCGGCCGGAGACCGCCTCGGCCTCGGTCAGCGCCTCCAGGAAGGGGCCGCCGCTCTCCTCGGTGAACTTGGGGAAGACGAAGCCGGTGAGGAGGTCGAGCGCACCGTCGAGGCGCTCGGCGAGGTCGGTGACCTGATCGGGGGTGCGGACCCGGACGAACAGCAGCGGCGGCTCGGCGCCCGGGTCCTCGCCGCGCCGCTCGGCGGCCAGCTCGCGCAGCTGCCGGACCAGGTTCTCCTCGGCGGCGGGCACCTCGTGGTCGGCTATCGCGTCCTCCAGGCAGAGCACCATGGAGACCACGCCGCGCTCGGCCTGCTTGCGGATGTCCTCGCGCAGGGTGGCCCGGGTGGCGGGGCTGTAGAGGGTGGCGCCGAGGGCGGTGGAGAGCACGGCGGCGTCGCCGTCCCGGTCGATGACGGCCGGCTGTTCGAGGAAGAGCCGGTCGCGGACGTCGTCGGCAAGCTGGCCGAAGTGGCGCACGGTGCTCTCCCCAGGGTTCGTTGACGGGTCCCGCCGGCAGAGCGGGGGGCGGCTGACGCCTCGACAGGTGTGGACGGTTGGGCCGGTCGGAAAGTTCGCGGAGCTCCGCGGGCAGATGGAATCCCCCGTGCCCGGACGCGGTGGTCGGGGAGAGGCGGCAGCCCAGAGCCGTTGGCCGCTTATCGTACGGACAGAATCGGCCACGTGGAGACTTGAAACATCGAATTCTCGGAAGGTTGCCATCCGCTTCACATGGCGTCCGCGCGGGCGGCGCCCTCCACCGTACTCCGGCGTCCCCGGCAGCGTCCCCCGGGCGTCCTCCGGCGTCCGGGGGCGGTCGCGGGTTGGCCGGGTCGGTCGCGGGTGGCCGGTCGCGGGTGGCCGGGGCCGGTCGCGGACGTGACCCGCATTGTCCGAACCGGTGGCGAACGGGCAGGATGGTGCGCTATGACGCACGTGATGGCCAAGGGCGCCAACATCCCGCTGACGGCCGCCGCCGTGCGCGCCGTGCTGCGCTGGTCAGCGACCCCGGGGACGCCCGACGTGGACGCCTCCGCGCTGCTGCTCGGCTCCGACGGCAAGGTCCGTTCGGACGCGGACTTCGTCTTCTACAACCAGCCCCGGCACCCCTCCGGGACGGTGCGCCACCTGCCCAAGCAGGGCTCCGGCCCCGGCGGCGACGTGTGGGACTCGGTCGAGGTGGACCTCGCCCAGCTGCCCGCGGACGTCGACCGGGTGGTCCTGGCCGGCTCCGCCGAGGGCGGCCCGTTCCCGTCGGTCGGCGGGCTCCGGGTGCTGCTGTACGACAGCGCGGCCGGCGAGAGCGCCGAGCCGATGGCGGAGTTCCCGGTGACCGACACCGGTGATGTGACGGCGCTGGTCGCCGCCGAGCTGTACCGCCGCGCGGGCGGCTGGAAGTTCCGGGCCATCGGCCAGGGCTACGCCAGCGGCCTCGGCGGGCTGGCCACCGACTACGGCATCGCCGTGGAGGACGAGTCCGGCCAGACCCCCTCGGACCGCCCCGCCGTGGACCTCTCCACCCCCCACGGCGGCCGCGCGCCCGAGCCCGCCGAGCCCGCCGCCGCCCGGATGCCGGACCCGGACGACGAGCCGGACACCTACACCCTCGCCCCGGCCGCCCCGCTCACCCCGCCCCAGCAGCCCGCCGCCCCGGTCGCCGCCCCGCCGCAGCCAACCGCCCCGCCGGCGCCGCCGACCGTTCCCCCGGGGTACGGCTACCCGCAGCCGCAGCAGCCCGCCGCCGCCCAGGCCGCCGGCTACGGCTACCCGCCCCCGCAGCACCCCACCGGCTACGGCTACCCGCCCCAGCAGCCGACCGGCTACGGCTACGGCTACCCGCAGCAGCCCCAGCCGGCGCCTCAGCCCGCACCCCAGCCGGCGCCCCAGCCCGCACCCCCGCAGCACCCCCTGCAGCCGGGCTTCGCCCTCCCCCCGCAGGGCCCCCAGTTCCAGCCGCGCTGACGCGCGCACCGCGGGTGCGCCCGGGGCCGCCGGTCCGCCCGGCGGCCCTACCCGGCCCGGCGGCCTACGGGTTCTTGTACCCCCGCTGCCACTGCATCCCGAACCCGTACAGCCGGTCCAGATCCGACTGGAAACCGTGCACGTACCGCACCTCGCGCCGCACCGTCAGCTGCCCGTCCCCGCTGTTCTCGATCAGCACCACCGCACAGGACCGCGCCGCCGGCGCCCGCTCGTCCAGCTTGATCTCCAGCCGGGGCCCGCTCTGCGGGACGATGGTCACCGTGGCGTGGGTGCGGTCGAAGGCCGGGGTGTCGTCGTAGATGTAGACGAAGATCAGCAGCCGCCGGAACCTGTCCTTCTTCTCCAGGTTGACGTACATCGTCTCGCCGGAGGGCGCGCCGTAGACGTCGTCCCCGCTGAGCTTGACGTACGGCGGCTGGTTGAGGTCCCCGAAGAACCCGCCGAGCGGCTGGACCACGCCGGTGGAGCCGTCGTCGAGCTCGTACATGCAGGCCAGGTCGAGGTCGACGTTCAGCTGCCCCTGCGGGACGTTGTCCGGCGCCAGCGGCCGCAGGATGCGCGGGTCGAAGAACCGGCGGACGGCGTTGACGCCCGGGCGCTCGGCGTTGCGGGACGTCCAGTGCAGGTTGACGTAGAGGTAGCCGGTGGTCGCGGCCGGGCCGGTGATGGCGTGCTGCGGTTGCGACTTGGTGAGCGTGATCTTGAACTGTCCGCCCGAGTCCACGCTGTTGCGCCGACCCTTCAGGAACTCCCACACCGAGACCATCGCGTCCTCCCCCACACCCGTCCGATCCGACGCCTCCAATGATCCCCGTCATCGGCCCTGGAGGGCCATACCCACCCGGTGCCGGTGAGTCAACGTCCGGACGTCCACGGACATGTGTGGCCGTGCGATCGTCCCTCCCGTACGATGCCGGATCCTCGGACGCGATATCGTCGTGCCGCACAGGCGTACCGTGCGTCACGTCCGCTGACCGCGACGGGGCGTCAACCGCGCCTCCCCCGGCGGGATCCACCCGGATCCGGCGGTTGCCGTCGCCCGTGCCCGATCGCGAAGAAACCCCCCTGCCCTGCGGAAAGCCGAGGCCCTCCCCGCGATGAACCTCTCCTCCATACAGCTGGTCTGGGCCGTCGTCGGCGCCGCGGCCCTGCTGTTCACGGCCATCCTGGTGGCCTTCCTGCGCTTCAAGAACAACAAGGCCGAAGACTCCTCCGACTCCTGGGAGCGCAGCGAGGAGCGCCGCCGCCGCAAGGAGGCGGTCTACGGCGGCGCCTCCTACGTGCTGCTGTTCTGCTGCGCCGGCGTCGCGGCCGCGCTGTCGTTCCACGGCCTGGTCGGCTTCGGCCAGCAGAACCTGGGCCTGTCCGGCGGCTGGGAGTACCTGGTGCCGTTCGGCCTGGACGGTGCCGCGATGTTCTGCTCGGTGCTCGCCGTCCGCGAGGCCAGCCACGGTGACGCGGCGCTCGGTTCGCGCCTGCTGGTCTGGCTGTTCGCGGTCGCGTCGGCCTGGTTCAACTGGGTGCACGCCCCGCGCGGCGGCGGCCACGACGGCGCCCCGGAGTTCTTCGCCGGCATGTCGATCTCGGCGGCGATCCTGTTCGACCGCGCGCTCAAGCAGACCCGCCGCGCCGCGCTGCGCGAGCAGGGCCTGATCCCGCGTCCGCTGCCGCAGATCCGCATCGTCCGCTGGCTGCGCGCGCCGCGCGAGACCTACGCGGCCTGGTCGCTGATGCTGCTGGAGAACGTCCGCAGCCTGGACGAGGCGGTGGAGGAGGTCCGTGAGGAGCGGCAGGCCAAGCAGGAGGCCAAGATCCGTGCCCGCAGCGCCGACCGCCGGGAGCGCGCCGAGCTGAAGGCCATCGCCCGCCAGGGCGGCATGCTGTCCCGTGGCCGTGGCGGCCGCCAGGTGCCGGCGCTGGCCGCCGGGGGCGACGGTCAGGCCGCTACGGAGCCTGCCCTAGCCGAGGAGACCACCGTCGACCGGGTCGGCCCCTCCGCACTGGAGCCCGCCGCCCTGAACGCCGGACGCCGCCCCCGCGCCGCGGTCGGCAGCTCCTCCGGCAGCGGCTCCGGCTCCAGCTCCACCGCGAGCGGCAGCCCGTACGGCAGCGGTTCCTCGTACAGCTCCAGCATCGACCTGACCTCGGACGACGACACCCTGTCGATGCCGAAGCTGGACTCGCTGGAGCGCAAGCTCCGCGCCATCGAGCAGCAGCTCGGCTGAGCGGCTCCGGAGCACACCGGAGGAACGCCGGGAGCCCCGGGAACACCGACGGCCCCCGCACCCTGAACAGGGTGCGGGGGCCGTCGTCCGTGCGGCCGCCGGCCGGGATCAGCCGACCGGCTGGGTCTCGGACTCGGCGCCGTCCTCCAGCGTCTGCTCCCGGCGGTTGCGCACCACCGAGGAGAGGAAGGCGGCGCCGATGAAGCCCACACCCACCAGGCCGGTGACGATCTCCGACACGTGGTACTCGATGCCGACCATCAGGATGACCGCCAGCGCACCGATCGCGTAGTGCGCGCCGTGCTCCAGGTACACGTAGTCGTCCAGGGTGCCCTTGCGGACCAGGAAGACGGTCAGCGACCGGATGTACATGGCGCCGATGCCCAGACCCAGGGTGATCATGAACAGGTCCTGGGTGATGGCGAACGCGCCGACCACGCCGTCGAAGGAGAACGACGCGTCCAGCACCTCCAGGTAGAGGAACAGGAAGAACGCCGCCTTGCCGCCCACCTGGACGATGGACTTGCCGGTGCGCTCGGCCTCCTCCTCCGCCTCGGCCTCGTCCTCAAGACGCGACTCGAAGACGCTGGCCAGACCGTTGACCGCGAGGTAGGTGGCCAGGCCCAGCAGGCCCGCCAGCAGCACCGTCTCGGCGTTCTCGCCGGCGAACTGGTTCGCCACCAGGGCCAGGGTGAGCAGGGCGATCAGCGTGGACAGCGCGTCAAGCTTGCCGATCTTCTCCAGCGGCTTCTCGATCCACCGCAGCCAGTTGAAGTCCTTCTCCTCCAGGATGAAGTCCAGGAAGATCATCAGGAGGAAGATGCCACCGAAGGCCGCGATGGCCGGGTTGGCCATCTCCAGGTACTCACCGTACGTGTAGCCCTGGTACTCCTTGCCCTCGTGGAGCGCGAGGTCGATGACGGTACCCGGGCTCAGTTGCGCGGTCAGCACAACGACCAGGAGCGGGAAGATGAGCCGCATGCCGAAGACCGCGATCAGCACGCCGATCGTCAGGAAGATCTTCTGCCAGTAGGGGTTCATCCGCTTCAACACGGTGGCGTTGACCACCGCGTTGTCGAAGGACAGGGAGATCTCGAGGATCGAGAGGACCAGCACGACGCCGAAGCCCTCCCACCCCCAGAACAGCCCGGCGGCGATCAGACCAACGATCGTGATGCCGAAGGACCAGCCGAATGTACGGAGGACCACGGAGTCAATTACCTTTCCATATGCGCCCGGAAGACGGGCTTTACTGTACGTTTACGCCGAAATCCATCGCAATTCCGCGCAGGCCGGAGGCGTAACCCTGGCCCACCGCACGGAACTTCCACTCCCCCTGGTACCGGTACAGCTCGCCGAAGATCATCGCCGTCTCGGTGGAGGCGTCCTCCGAGAGGTCGTAGCGGGCGATCTCCTGGCCGTCGGACAGGTTCACCACGCGGATGTACGCGTTGGAGACCTGGCCGAAGTTCTGCATCCGGGCCTCGGCGTCGTAGATGGAGACGGCGAACACCACCTTGTCCACCTGCACCGGGACGAGGTCGAGGAAGACCTTGACCACCTCGTCGTCGCCGTCGCCGTCACCGGTGAGGTTGTCGCCCTGGTGCTCCACCGAACCCTCGGGGCTCTTCAGGTTGTTGTAGAAGACGAAGTACTCGTCGCCCATGACCCGGCCACTGGAGACCAGCAGGGCGCTGGCGTCCAGGTCGAAGGGCGCACCGGTGGTGGAACGCGCGTCCCAGCCCAGGCCGACCTGCACCTGGGTGAGGTTCGGCGCGGCCTTGGTCAGCGAGACGTTGCCGCCCTTGGCGAGCGTGACACTCATGTACTTCCTCCCAGCTCCCGTCTCCGGGGCTCACGTTGGGCGTCTCGGTCGCCCGGCCGGTCCGGACGCACCCCAAGAGGTGTACGCCCCCGCACCGCCGCTCGACCCTGACCGCCCGCCTGAACTTCCTGAACTCCGCTGCCGGGCCCACCCGGGCACGACAGCGCCCGGGGCCGGCGGGGAGCGCTCTCGCTCCCGCCGGCCCCGGGCCCAGCCTATTCAATCGACCTGACGGTCAGACATTCACGCCGAAGTCCTGGGCGATCCCACGCAGACCGGAGGCGTAGCCCTGGCCGATGGCGCGGAACTTCCACTCCGCGCCGTTGCGGTAGAGCTCGCCGAAGACCATGGCGGTCTCGGTGGAGGCGTCCTCGGAGAGGTCGTACCGGGCGATCTCGGCGCCGCCGGCCTGGTTCACCACGCGGATGAAGGCGTTGCGGACCTGGCCGAAGTTCTGCTGCCGGTTGTCGGCGTCGTAGATCGAGACCGGGAAGACGATCTTGGCCACCTCGGCCGGGACACCGGCCAGGTTCACCTTGATCTGCTCGTCGTCGCCCTCGCCGGCGCCGGTCAGGTTGTCACCGGTGTGCTCGACGGAGCCGTCCTGGCTCTTGAGGTTGTTGAAGAAGACGAAGTCCGCGTCCGAGCGCACCCGGCCCGCTTCGTCGCACAGCAGCGCACTGGCATCCAGGTCGAAGTCCGACCCGGTGGTGGTGCGGACGTCCCACCCGAGGCCGACGATCACGGCCGTCAGGCCGGGCGCCTCCTTGGTGAGCGAGACATTGCCGCCCTTGCTCAGGCTGACACCCACGTGTTGCCTCCAAGACTCGGGAGGCACGTCGTGGTGCCCCCGGCGGTGCGGTGCGGGAACACCTCCCGGGATGCGGAAGGTCCCCGTCCTGCCAACGGCCCGATCGTAGTGCCGGGTTCCCCCGGGGGCGCCCGGTACGCGAAAAGGGCGCGCCGAACCGCGCGGCCGGACCACCGCGCACCTGGCGCCGGTGCGCGAGCCGGCGGCCGCGCCGCCTCACCCCGGCGCGGGAGTGGGCGTCCCGCGCCGGGAGGGGCGTGCCGGTCGTCCCGGGATCAGAGCGCGCCGAGGGCGGCCAGGTACTCCTGCTCGTCGCGGGCGTCCGGCAGGCCGTTGACCACCGACCAGCGCACCACGCCCTCCTTGTCGATCACGAAGGTGCCGCGGACCGCGCAGCCCTTCTCGTCGTTGAAGACGCCGTACTTCCGGGAGACGTCGCCGTGCGGCCAGAAGTCGGAGAGCAGCGGGTACTCCAGGCCCTCCTGGTCGGCGAAGACGCGCAGGGTGAACGGCGAGTCGTTGGAGACCGCGAGCACCTGGACCTCGTCGTTCTGCAGGCGCGGCAGCTCCTTCTGGATCGCGCAGACCTCGCCGGTGCAGACGCCGGTGAAGGCGAACGGGTAGAAGACCAGGACGACGTTCTTCTCACCGCGGTAGTCGGAGAGCTTGACCGTCTCGCCGTGCTGGTTCTTCAGCTCGAAGTCCGGAGCCTGGGTGCCGTTCTCGATGGCCATGGAGGGGGACCTTCCTCAGCGGGATGTACGGGACATCCGGCATCCTCGCATCCGTTCGAGCCCGTTCCGCCGTTCGGGTGAGGGCTTCCGACCGGTAGACCCCCGGTTTCGCCCTGGGTGAACATCCTCCCCGGCGGCACCTACAGCCGGGGAGGAGAGACGGCGGGGCCCCGCTGGAGGATCCTCCAGCGGGGCCCCGACCGGCGGCTCAGCGCTTGCCGGTCTTGGAAGCCTTCGGGGTGGCCAGGCGCGTGCCGGCCCACTCCTTCGCGATCGCCACCGAGCTGGTCTGGGACAGCCCTGCGGTCTTCGCGGCGTCGGCGATCTCGTGCGCCTCGACGTGCCCGTCGCGGCCCGTCTTGGGGGTCAGCAGCCAGATCAGACCGCCCTCGGCGAGGTACTCCAGCGCGTCGACCAGGGCATCGGTGAGATCCCCGTCCTCCTCGCGGTGCCACAGCAGAACGCCGTCGGCGACGTCGTCGTAGTCCTCGTCGACGAGCTCGGCGCCAGTGATCTCCTCGATGCCCTCGCGGAGGTCCTGGTCACAGTCTTCGTCGTACCCGAGCTCCTGGATGATCTGGCCCTCTTCGAAGCCAAGACGAGCTGCCGGGTTGGACTTGTCCGCGGGGTCCGCGGTCGCGCTCACGGGAATAACCTCCAGTATTTCGGCTCGGCGTCCATGCCGAGGCTGTGGCCGTAGTCCACACGGGAGTGGCGGTTCGCGCAAGTACCCGACCCCCGATCCCACCCAAAGGTTGACGTGTCGGGGCGGGACACGCCGACCTCTGTGTCGGCAATCACACCCATTTGCCCGTTTCGTCCATGACCGGGGTGCTTCGGGTGGACCCCTGCCCCGGTTCGTACTCATGACCGAGATGCGAACGGCATTCGGGTTCGACGCGAGTGCGGGCGTAGAGTCTCCTGTTGGCCCTCAACCCGACCGGCCGCCATCGGACGGTCGGGCCACCAGGTCGGACCACCTCTTTTCGTAACACCCGGTGGTGCGCGGACGCAGGCGACGAAGCCCCGCCGCACACCACCTGACCGGCCCGCCCACCAGGCGGAACGGTTACCGATCGGTAGAGATGACGGATCTCCGAGTCGCGGTACACGATGGAGGCGGCGCGACACACCTCAGTTTCGACCGACAGTGAAGGAACAGCGTGGCTTCCGGATCCGATCGCAACCCGATCATCATTGGCGGCCTTCCGAGTCAGGTCCCGGACTTCGATCCCGAGGAGACCGCGGAATGGCTGGAGTCGCTTGACGCTGCCATCGACGAGCGGGGGCGCGAGCGTGCCCGTTACCTGATGCTGCGGCTGATCGAGCGCGCCCGCGAGAAGCGTGTCGCCGTGCCCGAGATGCGCAGCACGGACTACGTCAACACCATCGCGACCAAGGACGAGCCGTTCTTCCCCGGCAACGAGGAGATCGAGCGGAAGATCCTCAACGCGACCCGCTGGAACGCGGCCGTGATGGTCTCCCGGGCGCAGCGCCCGGGCATCGGCGTCGGCGGCCACATCGCCACCTTCGCCTCCTCCGCGTCCCTGTACGACGTGGGCTTCAACTACTTCTTCCGCGGCAAGGACGCCGACGGCGAGAGCGGCGACCAGATCTTCTTCCAGGGTCACGCCTCGCCCGGCATCTACGCCCGCGCCTTCCTCCTGGACCGACTCACCGAGCAGCAGCTCGACGCCTTCCGCCAGGAGAAGTCCAAGGCGCCGTACGGCCTGTCCAGCTACCCGCACCCGCGGCTGATGCCGGACTTCTGGGAGTTCCCGACCGTCTCCATGGGCCTCGGCCCGCTGGGCGCGATCTACCAGGCCCGGATGAACCGGTACCTGGAGCACCGCGGCATCAAGGACACCTCGGACAGTCACGTCTACGCCTTCCTCGGCGACGGCGAGATGGACGAGCCCGAGTCGCTCGGCCAGCTCTCCCTGGCCGCCCGCGAGGGCCTGGACAACCTGACCTTCGTGGTGAACTGCAACCTGCAGCGCCTCGACGGCCCGGTCCGCGGCAACGGCAAGATCATCCAGGAGCTGGAGTCGCAGTTCCGCGGCGCCGGCTGGAACGTGATCAAGCTGGTCTGGGACCGCAGCTGGGACCCGCTGCTCGCGCAGGACCGCGACGGCGTCCTGGTGAACAAGCTGAACACCACGGTGGACGGCCAGTTCCAGACCTACGCCACCGAGACCGGCGCGTACATCCGCGAGCACTTCTTCGGCGGCGACCTGCGCCTGCGCGCGATGGTCGAGAACATGACCGACCACGAGATCCAGCACCTGGGCCGCGGCGGCCACGACCACCGCAAGGTCTACGCCGCGTTCAAGGCGGCCCGCGAGCACAAGGGCCAGCCGACGGTCATCCTCGCCCAGACGGTCAAGGGCTGGACGCTGGGCCCCAACTTCGAGGGCCGCAACGCCACCCACCAGATGAAGAAGCTGACGGTCGAGGACCTGAAGCGCTTCCGCGACCGCCTGCACCTGCCGATCACCGACAAGCAGCTGGACGAGGGCTACGCGCCCTACTACCACCCGGGCCGCGACTCGGAGGAGATCCAGTACATGCACGACCGCCGGCGCGAGCTCGGCGGTTACGTGCCGACCCGCAAGGTGCGGCCGCGCAAGCTGGAGCTGCCCGGCGACGACGCGTACAAGGCGGTCAAGAAGGGTTCCGGCAACCAGACCATCGCCACCACCATGGCGTTCGTCCGGCTGCTCAAGGACCTGATGCGGGACAAGGGCATCGGCAACCGCTTCGTGCCGATCGCGCCGGACGAGTACCGCACCTTCGGCATGGACTCGCTGTTCCCGTCCGCCAAGATCTACAACCCGCTCGGCCAGACCTACGAGTCGGTCGACCGCGAGCTGCTGCTGGCGTACAAGGAGTCCCCGACCGGCCAGATGCTGCACGACGGCATCTCCGAGGCGGGCTGCACCGCCTCGCTGATCGCCGCCGGCTCGTCCTACGCGACGCACGGCGAGCCGCTGATCCCGGTGTACGTCTTCTACTCGATGTTCGGGTTCCAGCGCACCGGTGACCAGTTCTGGCAGATGGCGGACCAGCTGGCCCGTGGCTTCGTCCTCGGCGCCACCGCCGGCCGCACCACCCTGACCGGTGAGGGCCTGCAGCACGCCGACGGCCACTCGCACCTGCTGGCCTCGACCAACCCGGCCGTGGTCTCCTACGACCCGGCGTACGGCTACGAGATCGCGCACATCGTCCAGGACGGTCTGCGGCGGATGTACGGCTCCTCCACCGAGCACCCGCAGGGTGAGGACGTCTTCTACTACATCACCGTCTACAACGAGCCGATCAAGATGCCTGCCGAGCCGGAGAACGTCGACGTCGACGGCATCCTCAAGGGCCTGTACCGGCTCAAGGGCGGCGAGGCGGGCGCCATCCCGGCGCAGATCCTCGCCTCCGGCGTGGCCGTGCCGTGGGCCCTGGAGGCCCAGCGCATCCTCGCCGAGGAGTGGAACGTCAAGGCCGACGTCTGGTCCGCGACCTCGTGGAACGAGCTGCGCCGCGACGCGATCGAGGCGGAGGAGTTCAACCTCCTGCACCCCGAGGAGCAGCAGCGCGTCCCGTACGTGACCGCCAAGCTCCAGGGCTCCGAGGGTCCGTTCGTCGCGGTCTCCGACTGGATGCGCGCGGTGCCGGACCAGATCTCGCGCTGGGTGCCGGGCGCCTGGCAGTCGCTGGGTGCGGACGGCTTCGGCTTCGCCGACACCCGTGGTGCGGCCCGCCGGTTCTTCCACATCGACGCGCAGTCGGTGGTCCTGGGCGTGCTGACCGAGCTGGCCAAGCAGGGCAAGATCGACCGTTCCGCGCTCAAGGAGGCGGTGGACCGCTACCAGCTGCTGGACGTGGCGGCGGCCGACCCGGGCGCGGCGGGCGGCGACGCCTGATCCGACCGGTTCGACGGTTTCGGTTCGTTCCGAGGGCCGGGTTCCCGCTGATGCGGGGGCCCGGCCCTCGGGCGTTCGACTGCGCGGTGTGCTCACCCGGGGGTGAAGGTGCCGAGCACGGTCGTGAAGCGCTGCTGGGCGGCGGTCCAGTCGCTCTCCGGTGAGGACGTGTAGATCGCGTACTCGGTGCCGTTGGAGGCGATGAACGCCTGGTCGGCGGCGTGCCGCGGGCCGCGCTGGTCGTTCCACGTGAACTCCCACAGGGCGCCCTGGTAGCCCTGGTAGACGTTCTCCCCCAGCTGGACCCGGTAGTAGTCGCGGGACTGGCCGACGGTCCGCTCCAGCTCCAGGAAGTGCGACTCCGGGCTCTGGGTGGCGCCCGGGTTGACGGCGAAGCGGAGCAGGTGCACGCCGCCGTCGGGCGAGTAGTCGATCTGGCCGCTGTTCTCGCTGCGGGTCCAGCCCGCCGGAACGGCCACCTGGAAGCCGGCCGGGTCGTCGACCCAGCGGTAGCCGGCGGGCGCGGCGGGCTGGGCCGGGGCGGCGGTGGTCGTCTGCGGCGCCGGGCTCCGGGTGACCGTACGGGTCTGGGTGGCGGTGGCGGTCGTGGTGGGGGCCGCGGACTGGGCCGGCGTGGGGGTCGGGGTGGCGGTGGGCGTGGGGCTCGGGCTCGTCGTGGTGGCCGGGGCGGAGGCGGTGAGGGCCGCCGTCGGACCCTTGCCGCCACCCGAGCCTGCGGCCACCACGGCGTAGGTGACGCCGCCGATCATCATCACTCCCAGGACGCCGCCGGCCACCATCAGCGCGCGCTTGCGGCGGCGGTCGCGCTCCGCGTCGGGGCCGTCGCCGGGACGGCCTCGGGGCGGCCCGCCGGGCCCGGCGGGCGGCGGCGGGGGACCGGGCGGCGGGGTGTCCGCCCCGAAGGCGGGCGGCACCGGGACGGGGGCCACCGGCGTGGGGGGCGTCGGCGTGGGCCTCGGTGGAGGGGTGGCGGGGGTGGGGCGGCCGGGGAGCGGGGTCGGCGGGGTGGACTGGGTCCGGGTGTGGTCCTGGTCCTGGTCCTGGCTCCGGGTCCGGTCCTCCTGCCCTGGCGGCTGCGTTGGCGCCGGGTACACCGCGGGTGGGGCCAGGGCGGTGGGCGGGTGCAGGGAGGTGCCGCCGGTGCTGGCGGCGGCCACCTCGCGCAGCAGGCGCAGCGCCTCCTCCGCGGCCGGGCGGTCGGTGGGGTCCTTGCGGAGCAGCAGCTCGATGACGGGGGCGAGCGCGCCGGCGTGGCGGGGTTCGGGCAGCGGGTCCGCGATGACCGCCTGAAGGGTGCTCATGGTGGTGGTGCGGTGGAACGGGGACTGGCCCTCGACCGCCGCGAACAGCGTCGCACCCAGCGACCACAGGTCGGACTCCGGTCCGGGCCGGTGGCCGGTGATCCGCTCGGGGGCGACGTAGTCCGGGGAGCCGACGATGTCTCCGGTCCTGGTCAGGCCGGGCGAGCCGACGAGCATCGCGATCCCGAAGTCGGTGAGCACCACCCGGCCGCCGCGCTCCAGCAGCACGTTGGCGGGTTTGACGTCCCGGTGCAGGACGCCGTGCCGGTGCGCCTGGTCCAGGGCGGCCACCACCTGCTCGCCGACCCGGGCGGCGTCCCGGGGCAGCAGGATGCCCTCGGTGTCGATGACCTCGGCCAGGGACTGACCGTCGATCAGTTCCATGACGATCCACGGCCGGCCGTCCTGCTCCAGCACGTCGTGAATGGTGATCACACCGGGGTGCTTGATCTGGGCGGCGGCGCGGGCCTCCTGGAGCATCCGGGAGTGCAGCGTGGGCAGTTCGCTCTCGGGGACCCCGCTGACGCTCAGTTCCTTGACCGCGACCCGGCGGTCGAGCTTGAGGTCCTCCGCCACCCACACCGTGCCCATGCCGCCGCGGCCGAGCCGTTCACCGAGCCGGTAACGGCCTGCGATCACCCGGGGCCCGCCCGCCGGGCCGGGTCCGTCCTGACTGCCCATGGCCTTCCCCGCAATCCGCAGTCGCCCCCTCTCCTCTCAGTCTCACGCGGGCCCCGGAGCCTGGCGACCGCGCCGGTATCGCGCGAGGTGAGGGGTGGTGCGGGCCCCCGATGGGCGCAGTCCGGAGCGCCCCGGACGGGGTGGGCGGCCAGAATCGGGGCGACCGCCGAGATGTGCCGAGTAGCGCTGAGAGGGGTGCTGCCATGCACGAGGAGATCATCGCCAGAGCCGGCTTCCTGCTGGCGGAGCTGCGGCTCAGCCCGGCCGACGCCCAGTTGCGACTGCGGGACTATTTCCCGGACCTGGAACGGGAGGAACGCATCCGCTACGTCCACGAGGCGGGATCCCTCCTCCAGAACGGAGCAACTCACAGGTAGGGGGGCACCGGTCAACCCTGGGAGCGGAAACCCCAGGGGCAGCGGTAACCACTGAAGGGGCGCGGGGAACTGCGCGCAGCGGTAGCGCACACGTCGCACGCTCCCGCCCTCGCGCAGTTCCCCGCGCCCCTGAAAACACCCGGGCATCCCGTTCCCGGAAAAGCTCCCGGCTATCCCGCTCCTGGAAAGCCCCCGGCGGGTCAGATGTGGACCGACGGGCCCGTCTCGGTGGTGCCCCGCTTGGTGAGGAGGCCGAGGCCGGCCGCTGCGAGGGCGACCACCGCGGCGACGGTGAAGGCCAGGGACATGCCGCTCACGAAGGAGGAGTGGACGGCGTCCGCCATGGCGTCCAGCACCTGCTCCGGGAGGCCCTCCGGCCGCGGGGCGATGCCCAGCTGCGCGGCCTGCCCGAGCTGCTCGGCCTGGGCGGGGTCGGCCGGCATCTGGAGGCCCTTGGCGGTGAGGTTCCCGGGCAGGGTCTCGGTGACCTTGGAGGCCATCACGGCGCCGAGGACGGCGGTACCGAGGCTGCCGCCGACCTGCATGGCGGCCTGCTGGAGGCCGCCCGCCACGCCGGAGAGCTCCAGCGGCGCGTTGCCGACGATGACCTCGGTGGCGCCGACCATGACCGGGCTGAGCCCGAGCCCCATCAGCAGGAACCAGAGGGACATCACGCCGGTGCCGGTCCCGGTGTCCAGGGTGGACATGCCGAGCATGGCGGCGGTGGTGAAGACCATGCCGGTGACGATCGGGATGCGCGGGCCGAGCTTGCCGATGGCGGCGCCGGCCACCGGCGCGCCGACGATCATCATGCCGGTCATCGGGAGCAGGTGGACGCCGGCCTGGACCGGGGTCATCCCGTGGACGTTCTGCAGGTAGAAGGTGATGAAGAAGACGCCGCCGAAGAAGGCGAAGGCCATCAGGACCATCAGCAGGGCGCCGGCGGAGAGCGGGACCGAGCGGAACAGGCTGAGCGGGATCAGCGGCTCCTCGGCGCGGGTCTGCCAGAGGGCGAAGAGCACCATGGCGGCCAGCGCGCCGCCGAGGAAGAGCAGGGTGGTCGGGTCGCCCCAGCCCCAGGTGGGGGCCTTGATGATGCCCCAGACCAGCATGAACATCGCGCCGGAGAGCAGGACGATGCCGGGGATGTCGAAGGACCTGGCGGCGTTCTCGGCCTTCACGTCGCGCAGCACCCACAGGCCGAGCAGCAGGGCGACCAGGCCGACCGGGATGTTGATGTAGAAGACCGACTCCCAGTTGACGTGCTCGACCAGCAGGCCGCCGACGATCGGGCCGGCCGCGGTGGAGGCGCCGATGACGCCGCCCCAGATGCCGATGGCCATGTTGAGCCGCTCGGCCGGGAAGGCGCCGCGGAGCAGGCCGAGGGCGGCGGGCTGGAGCAGCGCGCCGAACAGGCCCTGGAGCACCCGGAAGAAGATCACCTGCTGGATCGAGCCGGCCACGCCGATGGCGGCGGAGGTGGCGGCGAAGCCGACGGCGCCGACCAGGAAGGTGTTCTTGTGGCCGAACCGGTCGCCGATCTTGCCCGCGGTGATCAGGAAGACGGCGAGCGCAAGCAGGTAGCCGCTGGTGACCCACTGGATGTCGGCCGGGGAGGCGCCCAGGTCGGTCTGGATGACGGGGTTGGCGATGGCGACCACGGTGCCGTCGAGGGCCACCATCATCACGCCGACGGCCACGGTGAGCAGGGTCAGCCAGGGGTGGCCCTTGAGGCTGCGCGCGGGCGGCGGAGCGGGGTCCGCCTGCTTTCCGGTGAGAACGGACTGGCTCATCTGGGGCCTTCCCTGAGCTGGAGGTACGCGGCGGGAGCCGGAGGTACACGGCGGAGCTTGAGGTGCGGGGGGTGGCGCCGCGGACCCACCCGTCCCCACGAGCTGTCCGGCCCGGCGGGCGCCACCCCCGCGAGGAGATTATGTCAGTCCCTGACATTCGGCAAACAGTGACGACTGACACACGGTGACTTCTGGCTACTTCTGCCATATGGCAGAGCGCTATCGTTGGCACATGGTCACGCCGCTCACCGAACCGACGGCCTCCGCGTCCGCCCCCTGCCGGGTCCTCGGACTGCGCGAACGGAAGAAGCAGCGCACCCGGGACGCGCTCGTCGACGCCGCGCACAGCCTGTTCCTCAGTCAGGGCTACGCCCGCACCACCGTGGACGAGATCGCCGGGGCGGTGGACGTCTCGCAGCGCACCTTCTTCCGGTACTTCGCCAACAAGGAGGAGGTCGCCCTCGCCGTCATGGCCGACGCCGAGGACTTCTTCATCGACTGCCTGCGGGCCCGCCCCGCCGGGGAGAACCCGCTGGAGGCGATGCGCGCGGCGATCACCGAGGCGTGGCGGACCCTCGGCGACGTCCAGGGCACCGGCCCCGGCAGCGTCACCGCGGCCCTGGAGCTGTTCGAGCTGATCGAGACCACCCCGACGCTGCTGGCGGCCCACCTGCGGCACACCACCGAGCAGGAGGCGACCGTCGCCTCGGTGATCGCCGAGCGGGAGGGCCTCGACCCGGCGGTCGACCTGCGCCCGCGTCTGCTGGCCGCGGTGTTCGGCGCGGTGGTCCGGCTCTCCCACCTGTCCTGGACCTCCGACCCCACCGCGCACCGGGCCGGCCCGGACGGCATGATCGAACTGATCGAGCGTCACTTCGACCAGCTCGGGCCCGCCCTGGCCGGATCCTGGCGCTGAGCCGGGAGGGCTCCCACCGTTGAGCCGGGTGGGCTCCCGGCACGGAGCGGGCCCGGGAGCCCACCCGCCGTCATACCGGGGTATGACACCGCACTCCCGCCCCCGGTACGACGACGGCCGCCCGGCGGCGCCCTACGCTCTGGACGGGTGAACCCGCTCAGCACCCTTGCCCGCAGCCTCGCGGAGCCCTCCCCCGACCACCGTCCGCTGCTCTCCCGGTCGCCCCGGATCTGGGTCCGGGTGATCCCGTACCTGGTGGCGGTGGCGCTGATCGCCTCGCTGCTGCCGACCGGGATCAACCTGCTGCGCGACTCGTACCACGTCGACGGGTACCTGGCCGCGGCGGTGGTGCTCGGCCAGACCCTGCCGCTGCTGGCCGCGGTCGGACGGCCGCTGCAGGCGTGGTGGGTGGTCGGCGGCTCGGTGGCGGCCGGGGCGCTGCTCACCGCCGACAGCCCGACCGGCGCCGGGCCCTGGCCCTGGCCGGTCACGTCGATGATCGGCTACTTCTTCCTGATGCTGGCCCTCGCCCTGCGCGAGCACGGGCGGACCCTGCTCGCGGTCTGGCTGACCACCCTGCTGGCCACCGCGGTGGCGGCGGTCGGCTGGCAGCAGCGCTTCGACCCGGCCTCCATCGTGGCCGTCACCCTGAGCGGCGCGGTCCTGCTGCTCGGCTGGAGCCTGCGCGGTCGCGGCGAGGCGCAGCGGCTGCTGGCCGAGCAGGAGCGGATCAGCGAGGCCGAGCGCGGCCTGCGCACCCTGCTGGAGGAGCGGGCCAGGATCGCCCGGGAGCTGCACGACGTGGTGGCCCACCACATGTCGGTGATCACCGTGCAGGCGGACAGCGCGCCGTACCGGATCGAGGGGCTTCCGGTGGCGGCGGTCGAGGAGTTCGGCAGCATCGCGGCCGCCGCCCGCGGCTCGCTGTCGGAGATGCGGCGGCTGCTGGGGGTGCTGCGCAGCGCCGACAGCGAGGCGGACAAGACCCCGCAGCCGGGGCTCGCCGACCTGGACGGGCTGGTGCGGCGGGTGGCGGCCGCCGGGGTGGCGGCCGAGCTGGCGGTGGACCCCGCGGTCGCCGCACTCGGCGAACTCCCGCCGGCGGTGGACCTGTCGGCGTACCGGATCGTCCAGGAGGCGCTCGCCAACGTGGTGCGGCACGCTCCCGGGGCGCGGGCCCGGGTCGCGCTGGCGCCCACGGAGGCCGGGCTGGCGGTGACCGTGGTGAACGACGCCGGGCCCGGTGGCGGCTCGGCCGACGCGGCCGTGGAGCCGGGTGGGGGCACCGGGCACGGGCTGGTCGGAATGCGGGAGCGGGTCCGGCTGCTGAATGGCAGTCTGGACACCGGCCCGCTGCCCGACGGCGGTTTCCGGGTCGCCGCCGTCCTGCCAGTCGATCACCCGGGGGAGACCACCGCATGACCATCCGCGTGCTCATCGTCGACGACCAGGCCATGGTCCGGGCCGGCTTCGCGGCGCTGCTCAACGCCCAGCCCGACATCGACGTGGTCGGCGACGCCGCCGACGGGAAGCAGGCGCTGGAGGCCAGCGCCCGCACCCACCCGGACGTGGTGCTGATGGACGTGCGGATGCCGGAGATGGACGGCCTGGAGGCGGCCCGCCGGCTGCTCGACCCGGCGCCCGGCACCGCGCACCGGCCGCGGGTGCTGATGCTCACCACCTTCGACGTGGACGACTACGTGTACGAGGCGCTGCGCGCCGGGGCCAGCGGCTTCCTGCTCAAGGACGCCCCGCCGGCGGACCTGATCTCGGCGGTCCGGGTGGTGGCGGCCGGGGAGGCGCTGCTGGCGCCCTCGGTGACCCGCCGGCTGATCGAGGACTTCGCCCGGACCCGCCCGGCGCCGCGCCGGGATCCGCGGCTGCGGCTGAACGGCCTGACCGCCCGGGAGACCGAGG
The DNA here is from genome assembly GCF_040571325.1 of Kitasatospora sp. HUAS MG31. Lineage (GTDB taxonomy): Bacteria > Actinomycetota > Actinomycetes > Streptomycetales > Streptomycetaceae > Kitasatospora > Kitasatospora camelliae. The sequence goes on from NZ_CP159872.1 coordinate 2,504,239, forward strand.
TGCTGGAGCTGATCGCCCGTGGCCTGTCCAACCAGGAGATCGCGGCCCGGCTGGTGGTCGCCGAGCAGACGGTCAAGACGCACATCGGCCGCATCCTGGCCAAGCTCGACCTCCGCGACCGCGCCCAGGCGGTGGTGCTGGCGTACGAGTCGGGGCTGGTGGCCCCGGGGCAGTAGCACCCCGAACACCGGGGTGGCTCCGGGGTATGACGGTCCGTTTGGCCCCGCGGTGTGACGTCCGCGGGGCCGTCCTCTTCCTACCTTCCTCCCGTCCGGGCCGAGGGGGCCGGGGGAGAGGAGGACCGCGATGCCGCGATTCAGGCGCGCGGTGGCCGTGGCCGCACTGGCCGCGACCGCCGTGCTGGGGGTGGGCGGCTGGGCCGCCGCGGACGGGCAGACCCCGCTGACCGGGCCGCCGCCGGGCAGCGCCGCCTGGTCGGCCGACGCCGTGCTGGGCCGGCCACTGCCGGATCCGGCGACCGCCGCACCGGCCGAGGTGGCCGCGTTCTTCGCCGCGCTGCCCGCCGGGCGGCCGGAGGAGCTGGCGCTGCGCCACCCGCGGGTGGTGGGCAACCTGGACGGCGCGCCGGTCGCCCTGCGGTACCGGGCCAACGCGCAGGCGCTGGCCGAGGAGCGGCGCGCCGAGCTGGTCCGGGCCGCGGACGGCTCGCTGCCCGAGCGGGTCCGGGCCGCGGCACGGGAGCGCGCCGAGCGGTACGCCTCGCTGGCCGGCCGCCGGATCCTCGCCTTCGACCCGCGCGGCCGCGGCCTGGTCGCCGAGGTGTACGGCGACCTGGGGACCGCCCGGCGCACCGCTGTGGTGGTGCCGGGCTCGGACGTGGACCTGATGCGCTTCGACCGGGCCCAGGACCCGTACGGCACTCCCGCCGGGATGGCCCGGGCGCTGTACGAGGCGGCCGGCGGGCAGGTCGCGGTGGTCGCCTGGACCGGCTACACCACCCCGGTGGGCGTCGGCGTGGACGCGGCCACCGAGCGGCTGGCCGCCGCCGGGGGCACCCGGCTGCACCGGTTCCTCCAGGGACTGGCGCCGGCCACCGGACCGGTCACCCTGTTCTGCCACAGCTACGGCTCGGTGGTCTGCGCCCGGGCCGGGCTCGGCCCCGAACTCGCCGCCGACGCCGTGGTGTTCGGCTCGCCCGGGACGGGCCTGGAACGCGCCGCCGACCTCGGGGTGCCGCTGTGGGCCGCCGAGCGGAACGGCTCGGACTGGATCGGCCGGGTGCCGAACGTCTCACTGTTCGGCCTCGGCCACGGCGACGACCCCACCGCGCCCCGGTTCGGCGCCCGGGTGGTCTCCTCCGCCGGGTCGCACGGCCACACCGGCTACTTCGCCCCCGGGACGGCCTCGCTGGCCAACTTCGCCGCCCTCGCGCTCGGCGACCGCACCGCCGTCACCTGCTCCGCCGACAGCCGGGAGTGCCGCGATGCCCGCTGAGACCACCGCCACCGCCCTGCGGTACCCCGCCCGCCTCACCACCCGCCTCACCACCGGCCTGCGCCGGTCCGCCGCCCGGGTGGAGGCCGCCACCCCGCCGAGCCGCGACCGCGCCCTGGACGGGCTGCGCGCCCTCGCCCTGCTCTCCGTCCCCGTCGGGCACTGGATGCTCGGCGGCTTCACCACCGACGCCGACGGGGTGCTGCACAACGCCAGCCCGCTCTCCTCGCTGGGCTTCTTCGCCCCGCTCTCCTGGGTGCTGCAGATGCTCGGGGTGTTCTTCCTGGTCGGCGGCCACTCCTCGGCCGCCTCGCTGGAGCGGGCCCGGGCCCGGGGGACGGGCACCGCCGGGTGGCTGCGCGGCCGGGTGCTGCGGCTGCTGCGCCCGGTGCTCGGGGTGGCCGCGGTGTGGGCGCTGCTGGTCCCGCTGCTGCGGGCCGCCGGCGTCCCGGACGGCACGGTCCGCACCGGGGCCGTGCTGGTGGTGCAGCCGCTCTGGTACATCGGCGTCTACCTGGTGCTGACCGCGCTGACCCCGCTCTGCGCGGCGGCCGCCCGCCGGCTGGGCGGCTGGGCGGCGCTGCCGCTGCTCGGCTCGGTCGCCGCGGTCGACCTGCTGCGGTACGGGCCGTGGTCCGCGGCGATGCCCTCCTGGCTCGCCCTGCTGAACCTGCTGCCCGGCTGGCTGTTCGGCTACCAGCTCGGCGTCTGCTGGGCCCGCGGGCGGATCGGCCGGCCCGGCGCCGCGCTGCTGCTGGGCGGCGGGGCCGCGCTGTTCGCGGTGCTGCTGCTGGTCTTCCACTACCCGGCGAGCATGGTCGGGGTGCCGGGGGTGGAGCGGACCAACTCGCACCCGCCGTCCCTGCTGGTCCTGGCGCTGGCCGCGGTGCAGTGCGGTGCGGCCGTCCTGCTGCGGGACCGGATCGGGCGCCTGCTGCGCCGCCCGGCGCTCTGGCTGCCGGTGGTGGCGGTCAACCTGTCCGCGATGACGATCTTCTGCTGGCACCAGACCGCGATGTTCGCGGTGGCGCTGCCCGGCTCGGCGCTCGGCGCCGTCCCGGGGCTGATCGGCACGCCCGACTCGCTCGGCTGGGTGCTCGGCCGGCTGGCCTGGCTGCCGGTGTTCGGCCTGGTGCTGGCCGCGATCGGCCGCTACGCCCGGCGGTTCGACGGCCCGTGGCCCTCGCGCGGCTGGCGGGCGGTGGCCGGGGCGGGCGCGGCGCTGTTCGCGGTGTACGCGCTCGGGGTGGTGTGAGCGCCGGCTGTCGGTGGCCGGTCCTACGCTGGGCCCATGGTGACGTTCGATCAGTTCACGGCGATGGGCCTGGCACTGCCGCAGGCGTACGAGGAGCTCACCTGGGAGACCGAGGTGACCCTGCGGGTCAACAAGAAGATCTTCGCGATGGGCACCCCGGAGTCGGGGAACGTGTCGGTGAAGGCCTCCAAGGAGGACCAGGCCGAACTGCTCGCCGCCGCACCCGAGGTGTACTCCCCCGCGCCGTACGTCGGGCGGCACGGCTGGGTGCGGGTGGTCCTCGACAAGGCGGACGCGGAGGAGCTGCGCGACCTGATCACCGACGCCTGGCGCAGCGTCGCGCCGAAGAAGCTGGTCAGGGAGTTCGACGCGGAGGGCTGAGCACCTGTCCGAACGGACACCCACACGGGGGAATGTGATTCAGAACACGGTTTGCGCGCTGCCCGGGGCTCGGATCGCCCTCTACGCTTTCGGCAGTAGGAGGCGGTCGCCTGTACCACCGGGCCCGGCCCGCTGTGGCGGTCACCGGTGCGAGGGAGTTGAGGCCGTGCAGCGCAGGCGGGTCAAGCGCATTCTGATAGGCGCGTTCGCGGGCTGTGCCGTCCTGGCGGACGCCGGGGCCGCGGCGGCGCAGGCCGCCGCCAGCAACGAGCAGGTCGCCATCAGCAGCCCACCCGCCGGCAGCACCGCCTGGGTCGAGGACCACTCCCTGGGCCGGGCACTGCCCGACCCGGCCACCGCCGACGCCACCTCCGTCGCCGCGTTCTTCGCCGGGCTGACCCAGGCCGAGACCGACCGCCTGGTCGCCGCCTACCCGCTGGTGGTGGGCAACCTCGACGGCGCCCCGCTGGAGCTGCGCTACCGCGCCAACCGGGTGGCCATCACCGCCGAGGTGGAGCGCGCCCGGGCCCGCGCCGCCGACCGCAACCTGGACGCCACCGCCCGGGCCCTGGCCACCGCCCGCGCCGACGACAGCGCGCACCTGCTCGCCCGGGGCCGGCAGATCCTCGCCTTCGACCCGCGCGGCCGCGGCCTGGTCAGCGAGGTGTTCGGCGACCTGGCCCGCGCCGAGCGGGTGGCCGTCCTCGTCCCCGGCTCGGACGCCGACCTCGGCCACTTCGACCAGGCCGTGGAGCCGCTGCGCTCCCCCGCCGGCATGGCCCGCGCCCTGCACTCCGAGGAGCGCGCGCAGGCCCCCGGCACCCCGACCGCCGTGATCGCCTGGACCGGGTACGTCACCCCGTCCGGCCTCGGCCCCGACGCCGTCACCTCCCGGCTCGCCGACGTCGGCGCGCCCCGCCTCAAGCGTCTGCTCGACGGCCTGGCCGTCACCAGCCACCCGGCGGCCCCGCCCACCCTGCTCTGCCACAGTTACGGATCGGTGGTCTGCGGGACGGCCGCGCCCGGCATCCACCGCGACCGGCCCACCGACGTGGTCGCGTTCGGCAGCCCCGGGATGGGCGTCGACTCGGCGGCCGACCTGGGCACCGGCGTCCAGGTGTGGGCGGCCCGCAACCCGACCGACTGGATCGGCAACGTTCCCTACCTGGAGTTCGGCGGCCTGGGGCACGGCTCCGACCCCACCACCCACGCCTTCGGCGCGGTGGAGCTGGCCACCGACGGCGCCGCCGGCCACAACGGGTACCTCTCCCCCGGCACCGCCAGCCTGCGCAACTTCGCCTCGATCTCCCTCGGCCGCTACGGCGACGTCACCCACGTCCCCTCGGAGCGCTGACCCCGGCGCACCGGCCGGGCACCGTTTCGGACGCCCGTACTCCGTTCGCTGCGCGCACCGCGAACAGGGCGCCGCCCGGCTCTCCCCCGGCGCATCCTGGCGGGGACGACCCAGGGAGGACGACATGACCGGGCACCCCGAGTCCCTGTACGACGCCGTCGGCGGCATCGACGCACTGCGCAGGCTCAGCCAGACCTTCTACCAGGGCGTACTGGCGGACGAGCTGCTCGCGCCGGTGTTCGCCGAGTTCACCCCGACCCACATCGAGCACGTCGCCGTCTGGCTCGCTGAGGTCTTCGGCGGCCCCGACCGCTTCACCACCGACCTCGGCGGCCACCAGACGCTGCTGCGCAGCCACCTCGGACTCCGGATCACCGAGGAGCAGCGCCTGCGCTGGATGGAGCTGATGTCCGAGGCCGTGGCCAAGGAGCTGCCCGAGGACGAGCTGCTGCGCCGAAGAGTCATCGAGTACTTCGACTGGGGCACGAAGATCGCCCGGGAGGTCTCCGCCGACCCGGTCGGCACCGACGTCGGCGACCCCGGCCCCACCCCCCGCTGGGGCTGGGAGGGCCTGGCCTGACCCGGGGCCTCCGACCCGCGCGGGCGGCGCGCCCCGCGGCTCGTCTCAGGGCGCGTCGGCGCCGTAGAGGCGAGCGGTGTCGGCGGCGGCCCGCGCGACCTCGTCCCGCGCCTCCGGCGGGCCCAGCACCTCGACGGCCGTCCCGAACGCCAGCAGCGCCCGCGCCGCCCGCGCCACCTCGAAGCCGAACTCCACCTCCGCCCACTCCTCGTCCACCGCCGTCGGCGGCCCGAGCACGGACGCCCCGTGGATCCGCAGCAGCATGTCCAGCCGGTCCCGCCGCACCCGCGCCCTGACCCGTACGGCGTCCCGCCGCCGCTCCACCCGGTCCCGCAGCACCGCCCACACCTCGGCCAGCCCGGTCCCCTGCCGCCGCCGCACGGGCTCCTGAGCGGTGGCCGCCGTAAGCACCCGGTCCGCCCGGAACAGCCGCGGCTCACCGTCCAGGTCCGCCACCAGGTACCAGACCCCGGCCTTGCTGACCAGGCCGTACGGGTCCACGGTGTACGCCCGTCCGGCGGGCGCGCCGCTGTGACGGTAGGTCATCTCCAGCCGCCGGTCGGCGAAGACGGCCCGCTGCAGCTCGCCCAGTTCCACCGCCGCCGGGCGGCCCTTGGTCCAGCGCACCGGGTCCACCAGGATCCGCTCGCTGGTGAGCTCCGCCGCCGGCCGGTGCGGCGCCGGCAGCGCCGCCATCACCTTGCGCAGCGCCGAGCCGATCGCGCCGCCCAGGCCCAGTGCGTCGTGGGTGCCGGCCGACGCCAGCACGAACAGCGCCCGCGCCTCGTCCCCGGTCAGGCCGGTGACGTCGGTGCGGAAGCCCGGCAGCAGATTGATCCCGCCGTTGCGCCCGCGCTCGGCCCACACCGGCACGCCGGCGGCGGAGAGCGCCTCCACGTCGCGGTAGATCGTCCGGACGGACACCTCCAGCCGCTCCGCCAGTTCGGCGGCGGGCACCTGACCCCGGGTCTGGAGCAGCAGGAGGATCGAGAGCAACCGGTCGGATTTCACGGAAGCCAGCGTAAAACCTGACGCTCGTTGTCAGGTATTGCCGGGAGAGTGCTCCTCGTCAGCCAGTCGGCCCGGCAGAGCCCGGGCCCAGTCGTACGAGGAGACCCGCATGACCGCCGCCTTCGACCCCCGTCCCCAGTACCTCCGTGCCCTGGACCAGCTGGAGAAGCTGTTCCTCCAGGTCACCCCCGAGCAGCTGGACCGGCCGACCCCCTGCACCGAGTACGACCTGCGCGCCCTGCTGGGCCACACCCTCGGCGGCATCCACCGCGTCGCGTACGTCGGCGAGGGCGGCCGCGGCCTGGACCTGCCGGCCCAGGCCGGGGAGATCGCCGACACCGCGTGGCCCGCCGCGCTGGGCCGCGCCCGGCAGCGGGTGGCCGCCGCCTGGGAGGAGGACGAGAAGCTCGACCGGGTGGTGGAGGTCCCGTGGGGGTACGTGCCCGGACGGATCGCCCTGGGCGGCTACGTGATGGAGGCCGTCACCCACGCCTGGGACATCGCCCAGGTGGTGGCACCCGGTGCTGCCCTGGACGAGGAGCTGGCGCTCTCCGTCCTCCCCGTCGCCGAGCAGGTCCTCCCGGCCGACCAGCGCGACGACGTCCCCTTCGGCCCCGTCCAGCCCGCCCCCGCCGACGCCGACGCCCCCACCCGCCTCGCCGCCTGGCTCGGCCGCACCGTCTGACCCCGCCTGGCGGGAGCCCATGGGATCCGACGGCGCGGGGCGGGAGGGCACACGCCGCACTCTCCCGCCCCGCGCAGTTCCCCGCGGCCCTACCGACTCACCGCCCTACGCCAACTCCGCTGCCTACTCCCGCCCCGCCGACGTGAAGGTCATGTCCGCGTACCGCGTCCCCTCCACCTTCCCCGCGATCGGCTCCAGGACCGCCAGCTCCTCCGTGGTCAGCCGCAGCCCCACCGCCCCCGTGTTCTCCGCCAGGCGCGCCCGCTTCCGCGTCCCGGGGATCGGCACCACGGTCAGCCCGTGCACCTCCGCCCGCTGGTGCACCCACGCCAGCGCCACCTGCGCCGCCGTCACGCCCCGGTCGGCCGCGATCTTCTGGATCGGCCGGACCAGTTCCGCGTTCCCGGCCGCGTTCGCCCCGGAGAACTGCGGGTGGTGCCGACGGTAGTCGTCCGCACCGAGCTGCTCGCCGGCGGTGAACGCCCCGGTCAGGAAGCCCCGCCCGAGCGGCGAGTACGGCACGAAGGCGACCCCGAGCTCGGCCGCGGCCGGCACCGCGCTGCGCTCCACGTCCCGCGAGAAGATCGACCACTCGGACTGCACCGCCGCGATCGGGTGCACCGCGTGCGCCTCCCGCAGTTCGGCGCCGGTCACCTCGGAGAGCCCCAGGTGCCGGACCTTTCCGGCCCGCACCAGCTCGGCCATCGCGCCGACCGAGTCCGCCAGCGGCACGGCCGGGTCGCGGCGGTGCATGTAGTAGACGTCGATGACGTCCACGCCGAGGCGCCGCAGCGAGGCGTCCACGGCGGAACGGATGTACGCCGGGTCGTTGCGCACGCCCCGGTAGAAGGGGTCGTCGGCCCGGCGCTCGATGGCGAACTTGGTCGCCAGCACCACGCGGTCCCGGTTCCTCCGGACGAACGGGCCGATCAGCTCCTCGTTGTGGCCGGCGCCGTAGACGTCCGCGGTGTCGAAGAGGGTGACGCCCGCGTCGAGGGCGGCGTCCAGGGTGGCGAGCGCCTCCTCGGTGTCGGTCGGGCCGTAGAACTCGGACATGCCCATGCAGCCGAGGCCCTGGATTCCGACGAGGGGTCCGTTGCTGCCGAGTGCGGCGGTGGGGAGGCTCATGCGGTCCTTCTCCTGTCCTCAGGGGAGCGCGAGTAGAGGTCGATCTTGTAGTCGAGCACGGCGAGGGTGGCGTGCAGATCGGCGATCTTCCGTCTGACCTCCTCGCGGTGGGCGACGAGGATCTCGCGCCGGTCGTCGTAGGTGTGGTCGCCGGCCCGGACGAGTTCCACGTACCGCAGCATGTCGGCCACCGGCATCCCGGTGAGCCGCAGCCGGCCGAGGAAGGCGAGCCGGGTCAGGTCCGCGTCGCTGTACCGGCGCTGGCCGGCGTGGCTGCGGTCGATCGGGTCGAGCAGGCCGATCCGCTCGTACCAGCGCAGGGTGTGCGCGGTGAGGCCGCTGGCCTCGGCCACCTCGCTGATGGCGTGCCGCGGGCTCCGGTCGGCGTCGGACGCGGCCACGCTGTACGCCTCGGCGCAGGTGAGCTGATCGTCGAAACGGTGGAACTGGTCGAACGTGATCGGTTCGGGCATTGCCATCGGTGTGACCCCTGGTGATCGGCGGCGACGACGACGCTACTGAGTTGGAGTGCACTCGAAGCAAGCCTCGCACGCGCCCGACCCCGCCGGGTGGCTAGAGTTCGGATCATGCAGAGCTTGCGGATGATCGAGGACTGGCCGGTGCCGAACGCGGCCGCGGCGGTGGTACGGGGCGCGGACGGGGCGGTGCTGGGCGCCCACGGACCGCAGCAGCACCTCTTCCCGCTGGCGTCGGTGACCAAGCTGCTCACCTCGTACGCGGTGCTGGTCGCCGTCGAGGAGGGGGTCTTCGAGCTGGACGACCCGGCCGGACCGGAGGGCTCCACCGTCCGGCACCTGCTGGCGCACACCTCGGGGCTGGCGTTCGACGAGCACCGGGTGATGGGGGCGCCGGGCACCCGCCGGCTCTACTCCAACGCCGGGTTCGACGTGCTGGCGGGGGCGCTGACCGCCGCCTCCGGCATCGAGTTCGGCCGGTACGCGGCCGAGGCGGTGTTCGAGCCGCTGGGCATGCACTCCACCCTGATCAACACCGCGCACCGCTCCCCGGCCGGCGCCGGCGGCCTCTCCACCGTGGCCGATCTCGCCCTGTTCGCGGCCGAGTTGCAGGCGCCCAAGCTGCTGGACCCGTCCACCGTCCGGGCCGCCACCCGTGAGGTCGCCTTCCCCGGCACCAGCGGCGTCCTCCCAGGCTTCGGCCACCGCCGGCCCAACGACTGGGGCCTCGGCTTCGAGATCCGCGGCGACAAGTCCCCCCACTGGACGGGCACCACCAGCTCGCCCCAGACCTTCGGCCACTTCGGCCAGTCCGGCACCTTCCTCTGGGTCGACCCGGCCGCCGGCGTCGCCTGCGTGGCCCTCACCGACCGCGACTTCGGCCCCTGGGCCGCCGAGCTGTGGCCCCCCTTCACCGACGCCGTCCTCGCCGACCTCCCCAGCTGAGCCCCGCGGAGGCGCCCGCTCAGCCGTACGCCACCGGCGAGTGCATCTCCCACAGCAGCAGTTCGGCCCCCTCCGCCCCCGCGACCGGGTCGACGAACGCGGGCCCGGTGATCCGGACGCTGTCGCCGGGATCCATCGAGCGGCCGCCGCCGTACGGTCCGGAGACCGTCCGGTAGCCGAGCGAGCCGGCGGTGAGGTGGGCGTAGCGGTAGGCGGCGGCCGGGAGCTCGGGCAGCGGCTGCCACGGGCCGGCGGTGACCACGTACAGCGCGGCGTCGCTGCGCCGCAGCCTCAGCGCCTCGCTGCCGGCGTCCCGGGCCAGGCCGGAGGCGAGCAGGGTCAGCCCGTCGGCCGCGGGCTCGATCCGCCGCAGCCCGTACGCCGGCGGGGTGCCGAACGCGTCGGGCTGGAGCCACATCTGGACGAACCGCACCGGGCCGGCCGCCCCGCCGACGTTCCGCTCGGTGTGGGTGACGCCGGATCCCGCCGACAGATGCTGGATCATGCCGGGCCGGACCACGCCCGCGTGGCCGTCGCCGTCGCGGTGGGCGAGGGCGCCCTCGACGACCCAGGTGAGGATCTCGGTGTCGCGGTGCCGGTGGTCGCCGAAGCCAGCGCCGACGGCCAGCGTCTCCTCGTTGCAGGCGAGCAGCGCGCCGAAGTGGGTGTTCCTCGGGTCGTAGTGGCCGGAGAACGAGAACGCGTGCCGTGTCTCCACGCCCGGCTCCGGGGCGGAGCGGTACCGCTCGCCGGCGCGGCGCAGGTCCGCGCGGGGTCGGGTCTCGGTACGGGGGCGCCCCACACCGGGGGCGGCGGTGGCGTCGGACATGGCGCGTTCTCCAGGCCGGATGCAGCGGGACGGGACGGTCAGCCGAGAACACACCCTAGTCGCCGCGCCGCCTGCGACCCGCCCGCCGCCGTCCCGCGTCGCCCCGCGTCGCCCCGCCGCACCGGACCGCCGCGCCCCCGGCCGGTAGCCGGCACCCACCCGCTCCCGTCCGCCCCCGAACCGATCCCGGACCCGTCCCGCGGTGTGACCGGGGCCACCGGCCGCATCGGCGGGGACGTGCACGAGCACCCCCGGGCGTGAGGCAGGCTTGTCCTGTGCCAGCCGCTTCAGCAAAACCCGACAAAGCGACCTCCGACCGGAAGCCCGCCGCGAGGAAGGCAGCGCCCGCCAAGCCGGCCGCCGCCACGACCTCCGCCAAGGCGGGGTCCGCCAGGACGGGCTCCGACCAGGACCCGGCCGAGAAGAAGGCCGCCCCCGCCCGCGCCGCGGGCGGTACGGGCACGCCCGACGCCGCGGCCGGCGCCAAGCCGGAGCCGCGCCCGAACGGCCGCCCGGGCCGCCTGACCGCGCAGGAGCGCAAGCTGGCCGCCGAGCGCGCCGAGCTGCGCGCCGCGACGCTCAAGCGGCTGGAGAAGTCCTCGGGCAAGCTGGCCACGGCCGCGATCGCCCGGATGGACGACCAGCTGGCGTGGTACCGGCGGATGCCGCCGGAGCACCGCTCCTGGATCGGCCTGGTCGCCCAGGCCGGCATCGCCGCGTTCACCGAGTGGTACCGGCACCCGGAGGCCCCGCAGGCGATCTCCACGGACGTCTTCGGCACCGCCCCCCGCGAGCTGACTCGGGCGATCACCCTGCGCCAGACGGTGGAACTCATCCGCACCACGATCGAGGTGATGGAGGAGGCCATCGAGGAGGTGGCCGCCCCCGGCGACGAGGCGGGGATGCGCGAGTCGGTCCTGGTGTACGCCCGGGAGATCGCCTTCGCGACCGCCCAGGTCTACGCGCAGGCGGCGGAGGCCCGCGGCGCCTGGGACGCCCGCCTGGAGGCCCTGGTCGTCAACTCGCTGCTGTCCGGTGACGCGGACGAGGGAGTGCTCTCGCGGGCGGCGGCGCTCGGCTGGGGCCAGCCCTCGCAGGTACGGGTGGTGATGGGCAGCGCCCCGGACGGGGACAGCGAGCTGGTGGTGGAGGCGATCCGCCGGGCCGCCCGGTACGCGAAGCTGCAGGTGCTCACCGGCGTGCTGGGCAAGCGGCTGGTGGTGGTGGTCGGCGGGGAGAAGGAGCCGGTGCACGCGGCCCGGGCGCTGATCGGCCAGTTCGCGCCCGGCCCGGTGGTGGTCGGCCCGACCGTGGGCGACCTGCTGTCGGCGACCCGTTCGGCGGCGGCCGCGGCGGCCGGCCTGAAGGCCTGTTCGGCGTGGCCGGACGCGCCGCGCCCGGTGCTGGCGGACGACCTGCTGCCCGAGCGGGCGCTGGCCGGCGACGAGGTGGCGCGGCGTCAGCTGGTGGAGGAGATCTACACACCGCTGGAGGAGGCCGGCTCCGCGCTGTTGGAAACCTTGAGCGTCTTCCTCGAACAGGCGTCCTCGCTCGAGGGGGCCGCGAGGATGCTTTTCGTGCACCCGAATACCGTGCGCTACCGGCTGCGTCGTGTGACCGACGTCACCGGCTATGCTCCGTCCGACGTACGTTCGGCTTTCACCCTGCGCATCGCCCTTGCGCTGGGCCGTCTCGGCGCCGTCTCCGAGCAGGGATGACGGCACTGTAGGGAGTCCACAAGCCGACGTGCTTTTCTTCGTCATCGTCGCCTACCCGCCCCCGGGCGTCCGGCGAGAGAGGGTTGAACCGTGCTCGTAATCGTCGCCCCTGGACAGGGTGCCCAGACCCCCGGATTCCTCAACCCCTGGCTCGAGCTGGACGGCGTCGCCGACCGGCTGAAGCGCTGGTCGGCCGTGGCCGGCCTCGACCTGGTGCGTGCGGGTACCGAGGCCTCCGAGGAGGAGATCAAGGACACTGCGGTCGCCCAGCCCCTGCTGGTCGCGGCCGGTCTGGTGACCGCCCGGGAGCTCTTCCCGGACGAGGTCGAGGCGCGCCGGCTGGTCGGCGCCGTGGCCGGTCACAGCGTCGGTGAGATCACCGCCGCCGCCGGCGCGGGCGTGCTGTCCGCCGAGGACGCGCTGACCTTCGTCCGCGAGCGAAGCCTGGGCATGGCCGAGGCCGCCGCGGCCACCGCGACCGGGATGCTCGCCCTGCTGGGCGGCGACCCGGAGGCGGTGGCGGCGAAGCTGGCCGAGCACGGCGTGACCGCGGCCAACAACAACGGCGGCGGCCAGCTGGTCGCGGCGGGCACCCTGGAGCAGCTGGACGCGCTCAAGGCCGACCCGCCGGCCGGTGCGCGGCTGATCCCGCTCAAGGTGGCGGGTGCCTTCCACACCGCCCACATGGCGCCGGGCGTGGAGCGGCTGCAGAAGCTGGCCCCCACCCTGACCGCCCTGGACCCGCAGGTCGCCTACGTGTCCAACCGGGACGGCGAGGTGGTCACCGACGGTGCCGAGGTGCTCAGCCGCCTGGTGTCGCAGGTGTCCAACCCGGTCCGCTGGGACCTGTGCATGGAAACCCTGCAGCGGCTCGGCGCGACGGCCGTCATCGAGCTGTCGCCGGCCGGCACCCTCACCAACCTGGTCAAGCGCAACGTCAAGGGTGTCGCGACGCTGGCCCTGAAGACCCCCGCCGATCTCGACAAGGCACGCGAGCTCGTGGCCGAGCACGGCGGCCAGGAGAAGGACGCATGACCGCATCGATCAAGCCGGCCTCCGGCGCCCAGTTCTCGCGCATCCACGGGGTCGGCGGCTACCGCCCGGTCCGGGTCATCCCCAACTCCGAGGTCCTGACCTGGATCGACTCCTCGGACGAGTGGATCCGCTCGCGCAGCGGCATCGCCGAGCGCCGCTGGGCCGGCCCGGAGGAGACCGTCGCCGAGATGTCGGTGCAGGCCGCCGGCAAGGCGATCGCGCAGGCCGGCATCGCGCCGGAGCAGATCGGCGGCGTGATCGTGGCGACCGTCTCGCACCTGAAGCAGACCCCGGCCATCGCCACCGAGATCGCCGAGCGGCTGGGCTGCGGCACCGCGGCCGCGTTCGACATCTCGGCCGCCTGCGCCGGCTTCGGCTACGGCCTGGGCCTGGCCGACGGCATGGTCCGCGGCGGCAGCGCCGAGTACGTGCTGGTGATCGGCGTGGAGCGGCTCAGCGACCTGACCGACACCTCGGACCGCTCGACCGCGTTCATCTTCGGCGACGGCGCCGGCGCGGCGATCGTCGGCCCGTCCGAGGCGCCCGGCATCGGCAAGGTGATCTGGGGCTCGGACGGCTCACAGAAGGACGTCATCTCGCAGACCCAGGCCTGGGACACCGCCTTCGCCAAGCCGGACGCCGTCAACGGCGCCGGCGAGGACGTGCAGTGGCCCGCGCTCCGGATGGAGGGCCAGACGGTCTTCCGCTGGGCGGTCTGGGAGATGGCCAAGGTGGCGCAGCAGGCCCTGGACGCGGCGGGGGTGACGGCCGACCAGCTCGGCGCGTTCATCCCGCACCAGGCCAACATGCGGATCACCGACGCCATGATCAAGGCTCTCAAGCTTCCCGAGTCGGTGCCGGTCGCCCGCGACATCGCCGAGACGGGTAACACCTCCGCCGCCTCCATCCCGCTCGCCATGGAGAGCATGTTGGAGCGCGGCGAGGCCAAGAGTGGCGACCTGGCCCTGATCATCGGGTTCGGGGCGGGGCTGGTCTACGCCGCCGCAGTCGTTACTCTCCCCTAGGCGCACTACGCACCATCAGGAAAAACCTGTCGACGGTCCCCCCGGACCGCCGCTGTCAACACCGAAGAGGAGCAGCCGATATGGCTACCAAGGACGAGGTCCTGGCCGGTCTCGCTGAGATCGTCAACGAGATCGCCGGCATCCCCGCCGAGGACGTCGAGCTCGACAAGTCGTTCACCGACGACCTGGACGTCGACTCGCTGTCCATGGTCGAGGTCGTCGTGGCCGCCGAGGAGCGCTTCGGCGCGAAGATCCCGGACGACGAGGTCAAGAACCTCAAGACCGTCGGCGACGCGGTGGACTTCATCATCGCCAACGCCTGATTCGGCTGAGCGGCCGGGGCGTCCCGTACGCCCCGGCCGACACCCGCGGCACCACCGGCACCACCCCGCCACCCACCCTCTGCCCTCCCCCGCACAACGTGAGAGAAGAAGAACCAGTGACCGCTGAAAACCGCACCGTGGTCGTCACGGGTATCGGCGCCTTCACGCCGCTGGGCGGCGACGCCGCCTCGTTCTGGGAGGGCCTGACCGAGGGCCGTTCCGGCGTGGCCGCGCTGACCGAGGAGTGGGCGGCCGACCTGCCGGTCCGGATCGCCGCGCGCACCGCCGTCGAGCCGGGCGAGGTCCTGCCCCGGCCGCTGGCCCGCAAGCTGGACCGCTCGGCGCAGTTCGCGCTGATCGCCGCCCGTGAGGCGTGGGCGGACGCCGGGTACGAGACCCCGGCCACCGACGAGTCCTCCAAGCTCGCCCCCGAGCGCCTGGGCGCCGTGATCGCCTCCGGCATCGGCGGCGTCACCACCCTGCTCGACCAGTACGACATCCTGAAGAACCAGGGCGTCCGCAAGGTCTCCCCGCACACCGTCCCGATGCTGATGCCGAACTCCCCGGCCGCCAACGTCGGCCTCGAGGTCGGCGCCCGCGCCGGTGTGCACACCCCCGTCTCCGCCTGCGCCTCCGGCGCCGAGGCGATCGGCTACGCGATCGAGATGATCCGCAGCGGCCGCGCCGACGTCGTGGTGGCCGGCGGCACCGAGGCGGCGATCCACCCGCTGCCGATCGTCGCCTTCTCCAACATGATGGCGATGTCCAAGAACAACGACGAGCCGCAGCGCGCCTCCCGCCCGTACGACAAGGGCCGTGACGGCTTCGTGCTCGGCGAGGGCGCGGGCGTGGTCGTGCTGGAGTCCGCGGAGCACGCCGCGGCGCGCGGTGCCCGGGTCTACTGCGAGGCCGTGGGCCAGGGCCTGTCCTCGGACGCCCACCACATCGCCCAGCCCGAGCCCACCGGCGCCGGGGTGGCCCGCGCGATCGCCGACCTGTTCGAGCACAACGACCTGGAGCGGTCGGAGGTCGTGCACGTCAACGCGCACGCCACCTCGACCCCGCAGGGCGACACCGCCGAGGTCAAGGCCCTCCGCAAGGAGCTGGGCGAGTACCTGGACCAGGTCGCCATCTCCGCCACCAAGTCGATGACCGGTCACCTGCTGGGCGGCGCCGGCGGCATCGAGACGGTCGCGACCGTCCTGGCGCTGCACCACCGCCTCGCCCCGCCGACCATCAACGTCGACTCCCTGGACGACGAGATCGACGCCGACATCGTCCGCGGCGAGCCCCGCAAGCTCCCCGAGGGCCGCATCGCCGCCCTCAACAACTCCTTCGGCTTCGGCGGCCACAACGTCGTCCTGGCCTTCCGCACGGTCTGACGCACACGGTACCGGCCCCCGCCCGCGACTCCTCGCGGCCGGGGGCCGACCCTTTTCGCCCCGCCTCGCCCACCCGGGCAGCCCTCAGGGGGCGGCGCGACGCCGCCCCCTGAGGGCCTCACACCACCTGGTGCAGCCACCTCACCGGTGCCCCCTCGCCGGCGTACCGGAACGGCTCCAGCTCGTCGTCCCAGGGCTTCCCGAGCAGCCGCGCCAGCTCGGCCTCCAGGTCGCTGCCCTCCGTCTTGGCCCGCAGCAGCACGGCCCGCAGCCGGTCCTCCGGGATCAGGATGTCCCCGTGGATCCCGGTGACGGCGTGGAAGATGCCGAGGGTGGGCGTCGAGCTGTACCGCTCGCCCTCCGCCGTGGCGCAGGGCTCGCTGGTGACCTCGTACCGCAGCAGCTGCCACCCGCGCAGGGCGGAGGCGAGCCGCGAGGCGGTGCCGGGCTCGCCCTGCCAGGACAGCTCGACCCGCCAGTGGCCGGCCGCGGCCGGCTGGCGGATCCAGTCGAGGCTGACCCGCACGCCGAGCACGCCTCCGACCGCCCACTCGACGTGCGGGCACAGCGCGCGGGGAGCGGAGTGGACGTACAGGACTCCACGTGTCGTCACCGGGACCTCCAGGCTGTGGACGAGGGTCGCCTTCCCCAGCTGCCTCGTACCGCTGATCACCGGCAGGTCAGTGACTACCCCGTGACTACCACCGTGATGCTCAACTTATTCGACATTAGGTCATCAAATTGAGCAAAACGGACAAGCTTTCACCCAATGTTAGTCGCATCGCCAGGCAGGTACACCCCTCTTCGGCCACTCTCCCCCGAACGGAGCCATCCACCTCCGACCACGCTAACAGCGCACCTGGTAGGGGGCGTGACACTCCGTCGGCAAGTCCGGTCGCATGCGCCGTCGTGCGCCCGCACACGAACGGCTGCGGGCCGCCCCCGCGCGCACGGGCGGGGGCGGCCCGCAGGGCAGGTCCTCCTGGCCGATCGTCAGATCTTGACGACCATCTTGCCGGTGTTGGCGCCGCGCAGCAGGCCGATGAAGGCGTCGGCCGCGTTCTCCACGCCCTCCACCACGGTCTCGTCGTAGCGGAGCGAGCCGTCCTTCAGCCAGCCGGCCATGTCGGCCAGGAAGGCGGGCTGCAGCGCGGCGTGGTCGCCGACCAGCATGCCCTGCAGGCGCAGCCGCTTGCCGATGGCGAGCGCGAGGTTGCGCGGGCCGGTCGGCGCGCCGGTGTCGTTGTACTGGGCGATCGCGCCGCACAGGGTGAACCGGGCGTGCGGGTTGGCCACGGTGATCGCGGCCTCCAGGTGGTCGCCGCCGACGTTGTCGAAGTAGACGTCGACACCGTCGGGCGCGGCCGCGGCGAGCTGCTCGGCGACCGGGGCGTCCTTGTAGTTGAAGGCGGCGTCGAAGCCGTACTCCTCGACCAGCCGGGCGACCTTGTCGGCGGAGCCGGCCGAGCCGACGACCCGCTTGGCGCCCTTGAGCCGGGCGATCTGGCCGACCAGCGAGCCGACGGCGCCGGCCGCGCCGGAGACGAACACGGTGTCGCCCTCCCGGAACGAGGCGACCTCCAGCAGTCCGGCGTACGCGGTCAGGCCGGGCATGCCCAGCGCGCCGAGGTAGTACGAGAGCGGGGCGAGGTCGCCGTCCACCTTGACCGCGTGCGCGGCGTCCAGGGTGGCGTACTCGCGCCAGCCGAGCCCGTGCAGCACGGCGTCGCCGACCTCGAAGCCCTCGGCCGCCGAGGCGACCACCCGGCCGACCGCGCCGCCGTCCATCGCCCGCCCGAGCTGGAACGGCGGGATGTACGACTTCACGTCGTTCATCCGGCCGCGCATGTACGGGTCGACCGACAGGTAGGCGTTGCGGACCAGGATCTCCCCCGCCGCGGGCTGCCGGACCGGCGCCTCGACCAGCGCGAAGTCCGCCGGGGTGGGCCAGCCGTGCGGCCGGGCCGCCAGCTGCCACTCGCGGCCGGTGGTGGGGACTGCCTGCTCTGCCATCTTGTGCTCCCGAGGGTGAAACGTTGAGCTGCTCAAGCAATCGTGCGAGTGAAAGGTTCAGGTTGTCAAATGTTCAGCTAGACTGGTCACCATGGAGAAGCAGCAGCCCACGGACGAGATCACCCGCGAGGTCGTCGACCTGATGGCGAGCCTGGTCGCGCTCTTCCACCGCGAGTACGAGGAGGCGGCCGCCGCCCGCTCGCTCACCGGGGCCCAGGCCAAGGTGCTGGCGCTGCTGCGGCGCGGCCCGATGCCGATGCGGCACATCGCCCAGACGCTGAGCTGCGAGCCCTCCAACATCACCGGCATCGTGGACCGGCTGGAGGGCCGCGGCTTCGTGACCCGCGAGGCCGACCCGCAGGACCGCCGGGTCAAGCTGGTCGCGGCCACCGCCTCCGGCGAGAGTGCCTCGGCGGAGCTGCGCGAGTCGCTGAACTTCGCCCGCGAGCCGCTGGCCGCCCTGGACGCCGACGAGCGCGCCCAGCTGCGCGACCTGCTGCGCCGGATGCTCGAAGGCGCCGAACCGCCCACCGTCTGATCCGCCCCCGCCTGGGCGACCCGGCGTCCGAGCGACCCGGGGTCCGAGTCACCGCACCCGCCCGGACCCGCCCCGCGCCACCCAGACTTTTCCGATCGGTGTGTAACCGTACGGCCCTCCCGACCGTCTAAGTGATCGGAACCCCCGACCGCGCGGGGCTCCGCCATGCCCACCCGGACGCCCCCGCGACCGCACACGGAGAGCACTCCCGATGACCGACGCCCTCAGCCGTCCCACCCAGAGCGCTCCCGCCGGACGGCGGACCAGGCTCGCCCGGGGCGCCGGCGCCACCGCGGCCGTGCTGGTCCTGGGGACCGCCGCCATCGGGGCCTGGTTCTACCAGCGGCTGGACCACAACCTGACCACCTTCTCCGCCGAGGGCATCGCCACCAGCCGCCCACCGGCCGGCCCCACCGTCGCGGGCGGCGGCCGCGCGGTCAACGTCCTGCTGCTCGGCTCGGACACCCGCAACGACGGCAACGACGAGCTCGGCGGCGGCGACGCCGGCGTGGGCCACTCGGACACCGCGATCCTGCTGCACGTCTACGCCGACCACAAACACGCGGTCGCGGTCTCGATACCCCGCGACACCCTGGTCACCATCCCGGCCTGCAAGCTCCCGGACGGCCGCTGGACCGCCCCGAAGGCGAACCAGATGTTCAACTCGGCCTTCACCGTCGGCACCTCCACCGCCGGCAACCCGGCCTGCACCCAGAACACCGTCGAGGCCCTCACCGGCCTGCGGGTGGACCACACCATCGTGGTGGACTTCAAGGGCTTCGCCGCGATGACCGAGGCGGTGCACGGCGTGGACGTCTGCGTCCCGGGCGACGTCAACTCCTTCGGGATACACCTGACCAAGGGCCGGCAGACCGTCTCCGGCCAGACCGCCCTGGACTACGTCCGGGCCCGGCACGGCTTCGGCGACGGCTCCGACATCGGCCGGGTCAAGCGCCAGCAGGCGTTCATGGCCTCGCTGATCAAGAAGGTGCAGGGCCAGGGCCTCGACCTCACCACCCTGCTCCCGCTGGCCGACGCCGCCACCAAGTCGCTGACCGTGGACCCGGGCCTCGGCTCCGCCGCCAAGCTCGCCGAGTTCGCCCAGTCCCTGCAGGACATCAAGCTCGCCGACCTCAAGTTCGTCACCGTCCCCTGGCGCTACCAGGGCGACCGGGTGGCCCTGGTCCAGCCCGACGCCGACACCCTGTGGACGCTGCTCCGCCAGGACCGCACCCTCGACGGCCGCTCCACCGACCAGGCCTCCGCCGGCCCCACCGACCCGGCCGCCTCCCCCACGGCCTCCCCCGACGCCTCCGCGACCGGTGGCCCGGCCACCGGCGCCCCCACCCCGGGCACCACCGCGAACACCGCCCCGAACACCACCCCGGGCGCCACCGGCAACCCCGCCGACCTGGCCGTCCCGGTCACCGTGCACAACGCCACCGGCGCCGGCGGGGTGGCCGGCCGGGTCTCCGACGAGCTGCGCGCAGCGGGCTACCAGGAGGTGGCGGTCGGCCCCAACACCCGGGTCCGGAGCACCACCCTGGTCGAGTACGGCGAGGGCCGGGCCGCCGCCGCCGAGCAGCTGGCCAGGCTCTACCCGGGCGCGGAACTGCGGGCGGCGGCCGGGACGAACGGCCTGGTGCTCACCGTCGGCCAGGACCACGGCACCCCCGGCGCCGGCGGCACCACCCGCCCGACCACGCTGCCCACCACGATCCCCACCGGCATCGCGGAGAACGTCCGGCCCGCCGACACCGACCTCTGCTCCGACCTCAGCTTCGGCTGAGCCGCCCGGGCCCTGAGGCGTGTCCGCTCAGCCGGTCCCGTCCGGCAGCCCGGTGACCACCACGGTCACCCGGGTGCCGGGGGCCAGCTCCCCCGCCTCGGCCAGGTCGTACACGGCCAGCAGGGTCTTGGCCACGTACCGGCGCTCGATCCCGATGCCGTGCCGCCGCTCGAAGGCCGCCGCGAACTCCTCCAGCGCGGCCGGGACCCGCCCGTAGCCGCCGCCGTGGTGCCCGTGGTCGATCCGCCAGTTGGCGAACTCCCGCCCGTACGCGGCCCGGTGGAGCGCGGTCACCTCCCGCTCCAGGTAACCCTCGCCGCGCAGGACGGCCACCCCGAGCGCCCGCGCCCCGGAGGGCAGCCCGGCCGCGATTCCGGCCAGCGTGCCGCCCGTCCCGACCGGGCAGCAGACCAGGTCCCGGGCGCCGAGGTCCGGCAGCTCGGCCGGGATCGCCGCCGCGCCCCGCACCGCCGACGCGTTGGAGCCGCCCTCGGGCAGCACCAGGCAGCGCCCCCAGCGGGCGACCAGGTCGCCGTGGTCGCCGGTCACCAGGGAGCGGTAGGCGGACCGCGGGACGAACTCCAGCTCCATCCCGTACTCCTCCGCGGCCCGCAGCGACCGGTTCCGCGGCGCGTCGGCCAGCTCCTCGCCGCGGATCACCCCGGTGCTGCCCAGCCCGAGCGCGTGCGCGGCGGCGGCCACCGCCCGGACGTGGGTGGAGTAGGCGCCGCCGAAGGTCAGCAGCCGGGTGTGGCCCTCGGCCCGGGCCAGTTCCAGGTTCGGGGCGAGCTTGCGCCACTTGTTGCCGGGGACGAGCGGGTGCGCCAGGTCGTCCCGCTTCAGCCGCAGCCGCACCCCGGCCCGCTCGAACACCGGGTCGAGGAGTCTGGTGAGCGGGGTGGGCAGTCGGGCGGGCGCGAGCATCCGCCCAGGATACGGCCGACGGGTCCACCGCCTGACCGGCACTGGCACCGGCACCAGCACCGGCGCCTCGCGCTCAGAGCCGCCGCGCGGTCTTCAGGTGGGCGAAGACCACCACGTTGTCGGTGTAGTCCTTCGACGCCCGGTCGTACGCGCCCCCGCAGGTGATCAGCCGCAGCTGGGCCGACCCGGTGTCCCCGTAGACCTCCTTGTCGGGGAACTCCGACTTCTTGTACGTCTTCACCGCGTCCACCACGAACACCGCCACCGTCCGGTCCTCGCGGACCACCTCCACCGTGCTGCCGGGCAGCAGGACGTGGAGCATCAGGAACACGGCCGGCCCGGTGGTGGTGTCCACGTGCCCGGCCACCACGGCGCTGCCGCGCTCACCGGGCGAGGCGCCGCCGCGGTACCAGCCGACCAGGTTGCGGTTGTCCACCGGAGGGGTCTCCAGGGTGCCGTCCGGCTTCAGCCCGAGTTCGGTGAAGGGCGCGTCCACGAAGAGCTGCGGGATCCGCAGGGAGACCGGCTTGGACCGGAACATCGCCGGGCCGGTGGCCTTGACGGCGGTGGGCCGCGGCGTCGGCGAGGCGGTCGGCGACCCGGCCGGCGAAGCGGACGGCGACGGGGACTCCTGCACCGGGGCCACCGCGGCCGTGGCCGGGGTGACCGGGGTCTCGTCCACCGACTGGTAGATCAGCACCAGCCCGGCCACCGCCGCCGCCATCGCCCAGCGGAACAGCTTCATACTGCCGTCGGCGGGGGTGCCGCCGCCTTCCTGATTGCCCATCGGGGTCACTCCTGTCTCGCGGCCGGGCCCGGTCGTCGAACCCGCGTGAACGGCTCCGAGGGGAGGGCCCGTCCGGCTGTGCCGACCCGCCCCCGACGCCGACGGGGATGCGCCCCGGCCGCGGCAGCCGGGGAACGGGCTGCCGCGACCGGGGTGGTGCGGTGGTACCGGGGCTACATCGCGCCCTCGGCGGAGCGACGACGGCGCAGCGCGTACGCGCCCACGCCGAGGCCGCCGGCGAGCAGGGCCGCGCCGGAGGCGAGCCCGCCGCCGGAGACGGCCAGGCCGCCACCACCGGTGTGGACGCCGCCGCGCGGCTTCTTCTCGGCCTCCCAGGACCCGCCCGAGGCCCAGTGCTGGGCGTCGGACTTCGCCTCCGCCTTGTCATCGGCCTTGGCCTCCGGCTTCGCCTCGGTCCTGGCTTCGGGCTTGGCCTCGGTCTTGGCCTCCGGCTTGGACTCCGGCTTGGCGTCGGTCTTCGCCTCCGCCTTGCCGTCGGACGCGGTCCCCGCCTTGGTCTCGACCTTGGGCTCGGCCGCCTTGGGCTCGACCGCCTTGGGCTCGACCTTCGGCACGGCCTTGGTCTCGGCCGGGACCTCGTCCGTGAACAGCGGAGCCTGGTCAATGCTCCCGGTCTTGGCGTCCTTGGGCGCCGGTGCGGCGGGCGCCGGTGCGGCCGGGAGCGTGTCGGGCGTGGTCGTCATGGGGGCCGTGTCCTGCCAGACCGTCTGATCGTCGGGCTTCGGTACGGTCTCCGCGTAAGCCGCCGGGAGACCGAGACCGAGGGCGACGGCGGCGGCTCCGACCATGAGGGTGCGCTGCAAACGCATGGGCGTGATCCTTCCGGCACCACCCCGGACGACCGGTTCCGTCACCGGCTGAGGGAACGTCAGGGTGGCACGGATCTCACGGTGGGTGAGCCGGGGGTCACCCGCCACCGCTCACCGTCGTCCGGGTGAGCGCAGCGGCTCGGTCCGGCGGCACGGCGGGCGGATGCATCCGGTGCGACCCGACGAGCCGTCAGTGCCTCCCAACGGCCCAAGGAACGGGGCCGGGAATCACCCGTCGGATGGACTCTGGCGCCCCGGAGCCGGTTCTGCCTCGTCGCGGGGGCGGACCACTGGGACGAATTGGTCATGTCGTCACACAACCCGATCATGAAGCGCAGACTGCTCCTGAGCGTCGCCGGGGTGAGCCTGCTGACCGCCTCGGCCGGCTGCGGCCCCGCCCCGGACCCGGCCGGCGACATCAACGCGGGCGCCACCCCCGAGCCTCCGGCCTCCCCGGGCCCGGCCGCACCCCCCGCCCCGAGTCCCTCGCCCACCCCGCTCAACGTGGCCAGTCCGTCCCTCGCCCCGCCGACCCGCAAGCCACGGCTAGCCGCGCCGCCGCTCTTCTCGCTGCCCTCCGAGGACAAGCTGGTGGCGCTCACCCTGGACGACGGCCCCGACCCCACCCACACGCCGACGGTGCTGAAGATCCTCCACGACTACGGGATCCGGGCCACCTTCTTCCTGGTAGGCGAGAACGTGTCCGCCCACCGCTCCCTGGTCACCGACATCGCCCAGCAGGGCCACCACATCGCCAACCACACCTGGTCCCACCCGGACCTGCGGCAGCTGTCCGCCACCGCCGTCCGGGACCAGCTGGAGCGCACCTCGGACCTGCTCCAGGAGCTGACCGGAAAGCCTCCGACCTGGTTCCGGGCGCCCGGCGGCGACTTCTCCAACAACGCCCTGTCGGCCTGCGCGGACCTGGGCATGCGGCCGATGGGCTGGTCGGTGGACCCGCGGGACTGGGCGCGGCCCGGCACCGCGAAGATCACCAGCCGGGTGCTGGAGGAGATCGGGCCCGGCTCGATCGTGCTCAACCACGACGGCGGCGGCGACCGCTCGCAGACCGTGGCGGCCCTGAAGACCTACCTCCCGGTCCTCCTCGACGGCGGCTACCGCTTCACCGCCCCCCGCTGACCCGTCCCCCACCCGGGGCCCGCACGCCCGGACGGCAGCGCGGGCCCCGAGGCGCGCCGGGTCGTGCCCGGGCGTCGGATCGGCACGGAGCACGAGGAAGAGCGGAGCAGCACGTCGAACGGGTTTCCGGACGGCCTGTGATGTCCGGACGGTGTGGCCCGGCGGGGTGAATCCCCGCGTGGCGCACGGCGGATGGGGCCGGCGCTGCACTACAGTTCCACTCGGACCGAGGTGGGGCGGGTGGGACTCGAACCCACGACCAAGGGATTATGAGTCCCCTGCTCTAACCGGCTGAGCTACCGCCCCCCGATCCGGCCTGCGGGGCCGATGCGGTCGGCCCTTGCAGCAGCAGACGGCCCCTCAGGGCCGCCTCCGGCAGCATAGCCGGTCGATCAGACATGGTGCGCGCCGGGGGAGCATCCGAGTACCCGCCGGCGCGGATCCGGGCCGCCCCGCGACCACCCCGCCCCCGCCGTACCGGGGCCCCGCGCGGGCAGCGCGACCCCCGCGTGGCGCGCGGCCCGCCACCCCTGGTAGATCTTGCTCCGACGGCCGTCGCACCGGCGGCGCGGTCGGGGCGACGGGAGCGGCGGCGATGGCACGGGGGCAGGCACGGGCGGTACGGACCCGGCGGGCGGCGGCACTCGCCGTGCTGGCAGGCGTCCTGCTGGGGACCGGCGCCTGCGTCCCGGGGAGCGGGTCCGGCGCCGCCGGCGCCCGTCCGCCGCTGCCCACCGCGACCACGGCCGCCCCCGGCGGCATCGGCGACCGGATCGGGGTGCTGTTCCAGGACGAGGTCGGCGGCCCGCGGATGTGCACCGCCAGCGTCGTCCACAGCCCGCACCGCAACCTGCTGGTCACCGCCGCGCACTGCGTCCGGAGCCTGGCCCGCGGCACCGAGGAGGACCTGGTGTTCGCCCCGGGCTACCGGGACGGGAAGACGCCGTTCGGGACCTGGGACGTGCTCTCGGTGGTGACCGACCCGCACTGGACGGACGACGAGGACCCGGACTACGACGTGGCCTTCCTCACGGTCGACGAGCTCGACGGGCGGCAGATCGAGGACGTGCTCGGCGCCAACCCGCTCGGCACCGGCCAGGGCGTCGGCCTGGACGTCACCGTGACCGGCTACCCCAACACCGACGAGTCGCCGATCGCCTGCTCGACCCGGACCTCCGGCCAGGGCGCCACCCAGGAGCGCTTCGACTGCGCCGGCTACACCGACGGCACCAGCGGCAGCCCGTGGCTGGCCGACGGCGGCCGGCTGGTCGGCGTGATCGGCGGCTACGAACAGGGTGGCGCGACCCCGGAGACCTCGTACAGCGTGCTCTTCGACGACCGGGTGGCCGCGCTCTACCGGCAGGCGTCGGCATGACCGCTCCGGCCCGGGCGACCGGGCCGGAGCCGTGGCGGCCGGGGCCCGGCACGGCGGTGACCGGGGCACGGCGCGCTGACCGGGGCGGGAAACACGAAGGCCCCTCGGTCTCACCGAAGGGCCTTCGCTCTGCGCATCTCACCTCGGACCGAGGTGAAGCTCCCCCAATTGGACTCGAACCAATAACCTGCCGATTAACAGTCGGCTGCTCTGCCAATTGAGCTATGGGGGATCGTACGACGGACGATCCGGGAAAGGATCGTCTGCTCCTCCAATTGGACTCGAACCAATAACCTGCCGATTAACAGTCGGCTGCTCTGCCAATTGAGCTATGGAGGATCGAGCTCGGCTTCGCTCCCGGACCCGGGCTCTCTGCGCTCGCTGCGGGACATACATTAGCGCACTCAGGGGGGTGTTCCGCCAATCGCTTTCCCCGGCCGCCCTCCCCGCCGGGCTCCCGGCGGCCGGTGGGACGGCCGGAGCCGCGGCCGGGGCCCCTCCCCGGCGCGCCCGGCGCGCGCCGGGTCCCGGCCCCGGGGATGCTGGTGCACGGCGGCGCCCGGCGACCCGGGCCCGCCACCGCGGGGGCGATTCGCCCGGCGGTCGGACGGGTAGGGCAACGCGGTCAGGACCGCGAGGAAGGGTGGAACCCGAGCATGTGGAAGACGACCTTGATCGTGGGCGTCGGGATCGGATACGTCCTCGGCGCCAGGGCGGGCCGGCAGCGGTACGAACAGCTCGCCGGCGCGGCCAAGCAGATCTCGCAGAACCCCCGGGTGCAGGACGCCGCGGGCAAGGCCCGCCAGCAGGCCGGCGCGGTGGCCGGCCGGGCCGCGGGCGCGGTGGCCGACAAGGTCGGCGACAAGCTCCCGAACTCGCTCACCGACCGCGTCCCGTACTTCAACCGGCAGCAGGTCGAGGACGACAGCTGGGGCACCGTCAGGCCGTAGTCAGGCCGGGCCCGATGGCCGCAGTACCGAGTGGGCAACACTTGCGGCCGCTGGGCCCCTCCCGGCTGCCCGCTGAGGCATGATCTCGACATGGCCATCGTCGCGGGCATCGACAGCTCGACCAACCGGACCAGGATCGTCGCGTGCGACGCCGACACGGGCGCGGTGCTGCGCCAGGGGCGTGCCCCGCACCCGCTGCCGGAGGGCGAGGACGCCCGGACCACCGAGGTCGACCCGCAGAGCTGGCTCCACTCGCTGGGCGACGCCGCCGCCGGGGGCCTGCTGGAGAGCGTCCGGGCGATCGGGGTCTCCGCCCAGCAGCACGGCCTGATCGGCCTGGACGCGGGCGGGGTGCTGGTGCGGCCCGCGCTTCTGTGGAGCGACCCCCGCTCGGCCGGGGCCGCCGCCGCGCTGCTCGACGCGCTCGGCGGTCCGGGCCCCTGGGTGGAGGCGATCGGCGCCGTCCCGCAGCCCACGTACACCATCGCCAAGCTGCGCTGGCTGGCCGAGTTCGAGCCGGTGTCGGCCAAGCGGATCGCCGAGGTGCTGCTGCCGCACGACTGGCTGGTCTCCCAGCTGCTGGGCAGCCCCAAGCGGCGCACCACGGACCGCGGCGACGCCTCCGGGACCGGGTACTGGTCGCCGATCACCGGCGAGTACCGGCAGGATCTGATCAAGCTGGCGCTCGGCCACGAGCTGCGGGTGCCGGACGTGCTGGGCCCGGCCGAGCCGGCCGGCCACACCCCCGAGGGCCTGCTGATCTCGGCCGGCACCGGGGACAACATGGCCGCCGCGCTGGGTCTGGGCCTGGAGCTCGGCGACGCGGTGGTCTCGATCGGCGGCAACGGCACGGTGTTCGCGGTGCACGACCGGGCCGTGGTGGACCTCTCCGGCGCGGTCTCCTCGTACGCCGACGCCACCGGGCGCCACCTGCCGATGGTCGGCACGCTGAACGCGGCCCAGGTGCTCCGCTCCACCGCCGCGATGCTGGGCACCGACCTGGAGGGCCTGAGCGAGCTGGCCCTGCAGTCCTCCCCCGGCGCCTACGGGATGGTGTTCCTGCCGTACCTGGACGGGGAGCGGACGCCCCGGCTGCCGCACGCGGCGGGCACGCTGACCGGTCTGCGGGCGGAGTCGATGGGCCCCCAGCACCTGGCCCGGGCAGCCGTCGAAGGCATGCTGTGCAACATCGCGGACGCGCTGGACGTGCTCCGCTCCCGCGGGGTCGAGCTGCGGCGGATCTTCCTGCTGGGCGCGGCCGGGCGGCTCCAGGCGGTCCGGGAGATCGCCCCGCTGCTGTTCGGGCTGCCCGTGGTGATACCGCCGGCGGGCGCCCACGCGGCGCGCGGCGCGGCCCGGCAGGCCGCCTGGGCGCTGGCCGGCACCCCGGAGCCGCCGCGCTGGGAGCTGCCCGAGGTCACCGTGCTCACCCCCGACCCGGAGCACGACCTGCCGGTGGGCACCGCGGTGCGCCAGCAGTACGCGGCGATGCGGGACCAGATGCACCCGGAGGCCGCGGCGTCCTGACCGCCGCAGCCCGGGGGCGGGCGCCACCGGGGACCTCGGGCTCGTCGGCGGGCGCGGACGCCGCCGGCCCGGGCCGGGGGGAGCCGGCTCGGGTTCCTGCGGCGGTGGGAAGCGGTTCGGCGGGCGGGTGGGGTTCCGGCGGGCGGCCGGTCAGTCCAGGTAGCCGCGGAGCTGGTCGGCGAAGGCGTGGCCGCGCAGTTTGGAGAGGGTCTTGGCCTCGATCTGGCGGATCCGCTCGCGGGTGACCCCGAACAGGTGGCCGATCTCCTCCAGGGTGCGCGGGCGGCCGTCGTCGAGGCCGTAGCGGAGCTGGACGACCTGGCGTTCGCGGTCGTTCAGGGTGGCCAGGACGGCGTCCAGGTGCTCGCGGAGCAGCAGGAAGGCGGCGGTCTCCGCCGGGGAGGCGGCGTCGGCGTCCTCGATCAGGTCGCCGAGGGCCACGTCGTCCTCCTCGCCGACCGGGGTGTGCAGCGAGATCGGCTCCTGGGCGAGCCGGAGCACCTCGCGGATCCGCTCCTCGGGCAGTTGCAGCGCCCGGCCGACCTCCTCGGCGGTGGGCTCGTAGCCGCGCTCCTGGACCAGGGCGCGCTGGACCCGCAGCACCCGGTTGATCAGTTCGACCACGTGGACCGGGACCCGGATGGTGCGGGCCTGGTCGGCCAGCGCCCGGCTCATCGCCTGCCGGATCCACCAGGTGGCGTAGGTGGAGAACTTGTAGCCGCGGGCGTAGTCGAACTTCTCGACGGCCCGGATCAGGCCGAGGTTGCCCTCCTGGACCAGGTCGAGCAGGGTCAGGCCGCGGCCGACGTAACGCTTGGCGACCGAGACGACCAGCCGGAGGTTGGCCTCGATCAGGCGGCGCTTGGCGATCCGGCCGAGCACGACCAGGCGGTCGAGGTCGTCGGTGAGCGGCTCGTCGAGGGCGCCGGCGCCGCGGTCCAGGGCCTCCTCGGCGAACAGGCCGGCCTCGATCTGGCGGGCGAGTTCGACCTCCTCGACGGCGGTGAGCAGGCGGATCCGGCCGATCTCGCGCAGGTACTGGCGGAGCAGGTCGGCGGCGGGGCCGGCGCCCTCGTCCAGGGCGGGTTCGGGGGTGTCGTCGGCGGCCTCGGCGGGGTCGGCGGCCGCCTCGGCGGTCTCCGGGGCGTCCGGGGCGTCCGGAACGGCGGCTGTCGCCGGTTCGGGCGCGTGGGCGGGAGCGGGGACGTCGTCGGGCGCGGCGGCGGGTCCGGGGAGGGCGCCCGGTGGGCCGGCGGCGCGGACGCGGGCGGGGCCGCCCTCACGGGCGGCGGCCAGGGGCTGGCGGACAGCGGCAAGCTCCACGGGCATACCTCCAAGGCCGCGCGCGGGGCGCCTGGGGCCGCCGCGCCACAAGGAGTGGGATACCCACCCGTGTGGGATACGCCACACTCCGGCCCGATAGTCCTATCGGAACGGTGGGGCGGGAGAGGTGCGGAGGCCTGCCTAGAGCGCCGCGGCGCCGCGGGAACGGAGCTGGTGGCCGTACTGCTGGAGGGCGTAGAGCTCGCTCTGGACGGCGTTCAACTGCTCGGCGGGGGCGCGGGTGCCGAGCCGCTGGAGGTGGGCGCGGACCTCGGCGACCCGGCGGTCGACGGACTGGAGGCGCAGGCTGACCAGGAACTCGCCGGCGTAGATCTCGTCGGCCTTCCGGCGGGAGCGGATCGGCTCGACGGTCAACTCGGTGACCAGGTTGCGGACCTGGTCGTCCGGGCAGGCGTCGCGGACGGCCGCGGTGAAGTCGGGCAGCGCGGCGCCGTACGCGGTGCCGCCGGCCTGGCCGACGGCGCGGCGGACGGCGGTGTAGGGCGGGGTGGGGAACTCGTCCTCGCCGTACTGGTCGAACGCCGGGCTGACCAGCTCCGGGTGCTGGAGGGCCAGTTTGAGCAGCTCGCGCTCGACGAACTGGGCCGGGTCGCGCGGGTTCAGCCGGAAGGCGGGGGCGGCCGGGCGCACGGGGGCGGGCTGCTCGGTGCGGCGCCGGTCGGGGCGCTGGCCGTTGGCCTGGTTCTCCCGCTGCCAGCGGGCGAGTTGGGAGATCCGGCGGACCACGAACTGCTCGTCCAGGATGCCGAGCATGCCGGCCAGCTGGACGGCGTACTCGTGCTGGATCGAGCGGTCCTTGATCCGGACGATGATCGCGGAGGCCTCCTCCAGCGCGGCGGCGCGCCCCTCGGCGGTGTCCACCCGGTGCCGGGCGACCGCCGAGCGGAGGGCGAACTCGAAGAGCGGGGTGGGGTTCGCGATCAGCTCGCGGACCGCGTCGTCGCCCTGGGCGAGGCGGAGTTCGCACGGGTCCATGCCGTCGGGGGTGATGGCGATGGAGGTACGGGCGGCGAACTTCTGGTCGTCCTCGAAGGCACGCAGGGCGGCCTTCTGACCGGCGGCGTCGCCGTCGAAGGTGAACACCGTCTCGCCACGGTAGGTGGAGGTGTCCATCAGCAGCCGGCGGATGATCTTGACGTGGTCCTCGCCGAAGGAGGTGCCGCAGGTGGCCACCGCCGTGGTGACGCCGGCGAGGTGACAGGCCATCACATCGGTGTAACCCTCGACCACCACCGCGCGGCCGCTCTTGGCGATCTCCTTGCGGGCCAGGTCGATGCCGTACAGCACCTGGGACTTCTTGTAGATCGGCGTCTCGGGGGTGTTGAGGTACTTCGGGCCGTTGTCGTCCTCACGCAGGCGGCGGGCGCCGAAGCCGACCACCTCGCCGGAGGAGTCCCGGATCGGCCAGACCAGCCGGCCCCGGAAGCGGTCGATCAGGCCGCCGCGCTGGCCCTGCGAGGCCAGGCCGCCGACCGAGATCTCCTTGTCCGAGAAGCCGCGGCCGCGCAGGTAGCGGACCAGGTGCTCCCAGCCCGCCGGGGCGTAGCCCACGCCGAAGTGCTTGGCGGCCGCCTCGTCGAAACCGCGCTCGGCCAGGAAGCGGCGGCCGATCTCGGCCTCGGGCGTGGCCAGCTGCTCCTGGTACCAGGCGGCGGCGACCTTGTGCGCCTCGATCAGCCGGGTCCGCTCGCCCTGCTGGTGGCGCGGGGAGTAGCCGCCCTCCTCGTAGCGCAGGGTGATGCCGGCCTGGGCGGCCATCCGCTCCACGGCCTCGGCGAACGAGCAGTGCTCGATCTTCATCAGGAAGGTGATCGTGTCGCCGCTCTCGCCGCAGCCGAAGCAGTGGAACACGCCCTTGCCGGGGTGGACGTAGAAGGAGGCCGACTTCTCGTCGTGGAACGGGCAGACGCCCTTCAGCTGGGCGCCGCCGCCGTTGGCGAGCTGGACGTAGTCCCCGACGACGGCGTCGATCGGCAGCGCGTTGCGCACCGCCTGCACGTCTTCATCCCTGATCCGACCAGCCACCGGGAAAGTCTACGCAACGGGGCGACCGTTCCGGAGGTGTGCGGTCGCACCTCGTACGAGCGCGGGCCCCCGGGTGGGCCGGGGTGATCAGGTGGCGTCGACCAGGCGGGCGTGCAGGGCGAGCGCGGAGGCGTCGGTGAGGGTGGCGATCTGGTCGATCACCGTACGCCGGGCGGCCCGGTCGTCCTCGGCCTCCTCGTAGAGGACGGCGAACACCGGGTCCAGGCCGTGCGGCGCGCTGCGCATCAGGGCGTCGGCCAGCTCGGCGATCACGATCCGCTGGCGGGAGCGGAGCTGGGCCTGCTCGTCGCGCTGCATCACGTACCGGACGGCCACCGCCTTGAGGACGGCGCACTCCAGCCGGACCTCGCGCGGGACCACCAGCTCCGCCGCGTACCGGGTGAGCCGGCCGGGACCGTACCGGGCGCGGGTGGCCTGCTCGGCGGCCAGACAGAAGCGGCCGATCAGCTGGCTGGTGAGGTCCTTCAGGCCGGCCCGGGCGCGGGCCGAGCCGTCGTAGCCGCGGGGCCACCACACCTGGGCGAGCAGGCGGTCGAGCGCCTCGGCGAGCTCCTCGGGGGCGGCGTCGGCGGCGTACCGCTCGGCGATCTTGAACAGCTCCGCCCGCTCCTCGGCGGAGCGCAGCGCGGCCGGGTCGATGTGGCCGGCCTGGAGGCCGTCCTCCACGTCGTGGGTGGAGTAGGCGACGTCGTCCGACCAGTCCATGACGGTGGCCTCGAAGCACTTGCGCCCGGGCGGGGCGCCGGCCCGCAGCCAGCGGAAGACCGGGAGGTCGTCGCCGTACACCCCGTACTTGGTGGAACCGGGGTCGGTGGGGTGGTCGCCGCGCGTCCACGGGTACTTGGTGGCGGCGTCCAGGGCGGCCCGGGTGAGGTTGAGGCCGACGCTGCGGCCGGGCCAGGGCGCGAGCCGGGCGGGCTCCTCGTCCAGCGGGGCGAACCGCTTGGGCTCCAGCCGGGTCAGGATCCGCAGGGACTGGGCGTTGCCCTCGAAGCCGCCGCAGTCGCGGGCCGCCTGGTCGAGGGCCTCCTCGCCGGTGTGTCCGAAGGGCGGGTGGCCGATGTCGTGGGCGAGGCAGCCGGTCTCGACCAGATCCGGGTCGCAGCCGAGGGCCGCGCCCAGCTCCCGGCCGACCTGGGCGCACTCCAGCGAGTGGGTCAGCCGGGTGCGGGGGAAGTCGCTGCGCATCGGGGCGACCACCTGGGTCGTACCGGCCAGTCTGCGCAGGGCTGCCGAGTGCAGGACGCGCGCGCGGTCGCGCTGGAAGGCGGTGCGGCCGGGCCGCTTGTCCGGCTCGGGAAGCCAACGGGCCTGGGCCTGCGGGTCGTACGGCGTGGTGTCGTCCATATACCCGCCACCGTACGCCCCGTGACCGACATCGCACCGGCGCGCCGCGCTAATTCGGGGTGGAGAGCAGCCGTCGCCAGCGGGGCAGTTCGGTGACGGTGCAGGCCGCGGCGAGGACGGAGACGGCGACCGCCGCCCAGGTCGGCCAGACCGCCCAGGCGGCCAGGACGGCGGCGGCGATCTGCATCAGCACCAGGGCGATGGTGACCGCGCCGGGAACGGGGACGATCACCTGCTTCTTGTCGCCCGGGGTGGCGAGGACGGTCGGCAGTCCGACCAGCAGGAGCAGGGCGAGGGCGCTCAGCAACAGGGAGTACCCGGCGAGGGCCCAGGGGGCGGCGATCCAGGCGATCAGCTCGGTGAGGAAGCGGAGCACGTCCGGGAGGCGGACCGGCGCTCCGGCGGGGTCGGCGGATGACGTCTGCACGGGGCGACTCTGGCACAGGGCGGGTGGTGCGGGCAGCCCCTCTCGCACCCCTGGCCGGATGGGGACGGGGCCCGGGATGTTGCAGAGGATTGTTTGCAGAGGGGTCTATGCAGAGATGCCTCTGCATCCTAGAGTGGTCGTCATGAACGAGCACCACCCTGAGCACGAGCACGAGCACGACGAGAAGGCCGGGCACGACGAGACGGCCAGGCCCGCCGGGTCGCAGCGCCGGATCGACGCCAAGAGCCTGCGCGGCCTGGCCCACCCGCTGCGGATGCGCATCCTGGACGCCCTCCGCACCGACGGGCCGGCCACCTCGGCCCGGCTCTCCGAGCGGCTGGGCGAGAGCACCGGCACCATCAGCTGGCACCTGCGGCACCTCGCCGAACACGGCTTCATCGAGGAGGAGGTCGGCCGCGGCACCCGGCGCGAGCGCTGGTGGCGGGCCGTCCGGACCCGCAGCGTCCTCGCCACCACCGACTTCGACCGGGACCCGGCGATGCGCGGCGCCCTCTCCGTCTACCTGCGGGAAATGCTGCAGACCCAGTTCCAGCGGGTCGCCGACTCGATGGCGGCCGAATGGCAGGGCGAGTGGCGCGGCGCCGGATCCGTCACCGACTGGAACGACCTGCGCCTCACCCCCGCCCAACTCCGCGACCTCAACGAGGAACTGCTCGCCGTGGTCGCCAGGTACCGCTCCGACCCCGACGCCCCCGTCGATCCCGCGGCGCGTCCGGTCATCGTCCAGATCCAGGCACTTCCCCGGAAGGAACCCGACACCGAATGACCGCCGACGCCGACGCCGCCCCTGCTACTGCCATCGCCCCTGCCGCTGACTCCGGCTCCGCCGGCTCCGGGCCCGTGCAGGGCCTCACGTCCGGGCTGCTCCGCCGCCACCGGGACTTCCGCCTGCTGTGGACGGGCGAGACCGCGAACAAGTTCGGCTCCGCCGTGACCGGGCTGGCCATGCCCCTGATCGCCGTCACCACCCTGGACGCCTCCACCTTCGAGATCGGCCTGCTCGGTGCGGCCGGCTGGCTGCCCTGGCTGCTCATCGGCCTGCCGGTCGGCGTCTGGGTCGACCGGATGCGGTGCCGGCCCGTCATGCTCGCCGCCTCCGCGGCCTCCCTGGTGCTGTTCGCCACCATCCCGCTGGCCGCCCTCGCCGGCGTCCTGACGATGGCCCAGCTACTGATCGT
The DNA here is from genome assembly GCF_040571325.1 of Kitasatospora sp. HUAS MG31. Taxonomy (GTDB): domain Bacteria; phylum Actinomycetota; class Actinomycetes; order Streptomycetales; family Streptomycetaceae; genus Kitasatospora; species Kitasatospora camelliae. The sequence continues at coordinate 2,538,057 of NZ_CP159872.1, forward strand.
GGCCCTGGCCACCGGTGCGGCCGGTGTCTTCTTCCAGACCGCGTACACCGCCTACCTGCCCGGCCTGCTCGCCCCCGCCGACCAGGCCGAGGGCAACGCCAAGCTGCACGGCAGCGCCTCCGCCGCCGGCATCGTCGGCCTCGGCTCGGGCGGCCTGATCGGACAGCTCGCCGGGCCGGTCAACGGCCTGCTGGCGAACACCGTCACCTTCCTGCTCTCGCTCTGGTGCACCGCCCGGATCCGCCACCGCGAGCCGGTCGCCACCGGCCGCCCGCGGCGGGCCCTGCGGCAGGAGGTCGGCGAGGGCCTGCGGCTGGTCGCCGGGAACGTGTGGTTCCGGACCTTCACCCTGTTCGGCGCCACCTCGAACCTCATGCTCACCGGGTACCAGTCGATCCTGGTGGTCTTCCTGATCCGCGAGGTCGGGCTGGACTCGGGCGTCGTCGGCGTGCTGATCGCGCTCGCCTCCACCGGCGGCATCGTCGGCGCGGCCGTGGCCCGCCGCGTCGCCGCCCGGATGGGCACCGCCCGGGCCATGCTCTTCTTCGAGCTGGTGCTGCCGCTGACCACCCTGCTCATCCCGCTCACCGGCGCCGGCGCGGGGCTGGCCCTCTATGTCCTGGGCGGCTGCGGGGTCTCGGCAGGCGTGGTCGCCGGCAATGTCATCAAGTCCACGTTCCAGCAGCGGTACTGCCCGCCGGAGCTGCTCGGACGGCTCTCCGCGAGCTCGGCGGTGCTGAACTTCGGGGCGATTCCGGTGGGCGCGCTGCTGGGCGGACTGCTGGGGACCGAGCTCGGGCTGCGGCCGGCGATGTGGCTGCTGACGGCGGGGGTGCCGCTGGCGGGGCTGGTCCTGTGGTTCTCGCCGATGCGGGGGCGGCGGGACCTGCCGAGTGAGCCGCTGGTGCGGGAGGGTGGGACGGCCCGGACGGAACCGGTCCCGGCGCCGACGGGGTGACGGGTCCGGCGGCGGGCTGCAGCCCAGGGGTTCAGACGGGATGCGGGGCGAGGGTGCGGGCCGCGGTGCGGTAGCGGTCGAGGACCAGGCGGGCCATCAGGGGGTGGGCACCCAGCGGGGCGGAGGCGATGCCGTCGCCGGCGGCCGCAGCGAGGCGGGCGAAGTCACCCGGGGCCGTGAAGTAACCGGCCACGGCGGCCCGGTGGCCCTCCGCGGCGAACGACGCCACCGCCTCCGCGACGCTCGGTCCGCCCGCGGCGACGTACCCCGGACGGACCGGGACGCCGAGCCGGACCGCGAGCAGCGCCGCCTGCGCCTCGGTGTCCACCGCGGCGTCCGGATCACGCGAGCCGGAGGCGGCCAGGACGACCGGTTCGCCGGACCAGCCGGCCTCGGCGAGGCGGGCGTACAGGGCCTCGGTGAGCAGCGGATCGGGGCCGAGGGGGGCGGCGATCACGCCGTCGACCTGGGGTGCGGCGGCGAGGGCGGACGGGATGTCCACCCGGACGTGGTAGCCGCGGCTCAGCAGCAGGGGCACCAGGACGGCCGAACCGCCGAGCCCGTCCAGGACCTCGGGCAGCAGGGGGTCGTTGAGGCCGAGGTGGGCGAGGCGGACGTCGAGTTCGGGGCGGGCGGCGCGGAGGGAGTCCGCGAGGCGGCGGACCTCCGCGAGGGCGGCGGGGTCGCGGGAGCCGTGGGCGACGAGCACCAGGGCCGGGCGGCGGGGGGCGTGCAGGACCCTCGGCGGGGCGGCGGGGCCGGCGATCACGGTTGCGGTCATGGCAACCAGGCTGGCCGACGGCTGTTACCCCGTGATTGCCCGGCGGTCACGACTGGTTTCCCTGACCTCACAGGGGGCGGGGCGACCGGATGGGTTCTCCGGGGGCGCATGGGGGCACCTGACGGGCCGGCCCGTTGCGGCGCCTCCCGAAGGGGGCCTCACAGGGGTGGGGGGCGGGCGTGAGGGGGGTGTGCGGGGGTCGTAACGTGCGGGGTGCCGCGGGGTAACAGGGGTGTTGCAGGGTGGCGGGTATGAGCGACGCCACGGACACCCACTGCCCCTACTGTGCGCTGCAGTGCGGAATGGGCCTGCGCCGGACCGGGGACGGCCCGGTGCCGGTCGCGGTGGTGGAGCGGCCGGACTTCCCGGTGAACCGGGGTGCGCTGTGCGGCAAGGGTGCCAGTGCGGCGGCCGTGCTGAGCCCGGGTGCGCGGCTGACCACGCCGCTGGTGCGGGTGGCGGGCGAGTTGCGTCCGGCGACGTGGTCCGAGGCGCTGGAACGGATCGCCGGCGAGCTGTCCGGGACCGCCGAGCGGTACGGGCGGGACGCGGTCGGGGTGTTCGGCGGTGGTGGGCTGACCAATGAGAAGGCGTACCTGCTGGGGAAGTTCGCCCGGGTGGTGCTGCGGACCTCGGCGATCGACTACAACGGCCGGTTCTGCATGTCCTCCGCGGCGGCGGGCGGGATCCGGGCGTTCGGCCTGGACCGCGGGCTGCCGTTCCCTGTGGCGGACATCCCGTCCGCGGGCTGCGTGATTCTGGTCGGCGGGAATCCGGCCGAGACGATGCCGCCGTTCGTCCGCTATCTCACCGAACTGCGGGAGAACGGCGGGCGGTTGATCGTGGTCGATCCCCGCCGGACGAGGACCGCCGAGCTGGCGGACCTGCACCTGGCGCCGCGTCCGGGCACCGATCTGGCGCTGGCGCTGGGCCTGCTGCACCTGGTGGTGGCGGAGGGCCGCACCGACGAGGAGTTCATCGCCGCTCGCACCTCGGGCTGGGAGGAGACCCGGGCCGCCGCGATGGCGCACTGGCCCGAGCACGTGGAGGCGGTGACCGGTGTGCCGTTGCCGCAACTGCGGGACGCGGTACGGATGTTCTGCGACGCGGAGACCGGCATGGTGCTGACCGCGCGCGGCCCCGAGCAGCAGGCGAAGGGCACCGACACGGTCAGCGCGTGGATCAACCTGTGCCTGGCGACCGGCAACGCGGGCCGCCCGTACGCGGGTTACGGCTGCCTGACCGGGCAGGGCAACGGCCAGGGCGGCCGCGAGCACGGCCAGAAGGCCGATCAGCTGCCCGGATACCGGAAGTTGGACGATCCGGCGGCACGGGCGCACGTCGCCGCGGTGTGGGGGGTGGACCCCCGGTCGCTGCCGGGTCCGGGGCGCAGCGCGTACGAGTTGCTGGACTCGCTCGGGCGCGAGGTGCGGGCGCTGCTGCTGATGGGCTCCAACCCGGTTGTGTCGGCGCCGGATTCGGCGCGGATCGCGGACCGGCTGCGCGGGCTGGACTTCCTCGCGGTGTGCGACGTGGTGCTCTCCGAGACGGCCGAACTCGCGGACGTGGTGCTGCCGGTGACCCAGTGGGCCGAGGAGACCGGGACGATGACCAACCTGGAGGGACGGGTCATCCTGCGACGCCGGGCGGTGGATCCGCCCGAGGGCGTGCGCAGCGACCTGGAGGTACTGAACGGGCTGGCCGGGCTGTTCGGGCACGGCGAGGGGTTCGAGACCGAGCCGGAGAAGGTGTTCGAGGAGCTGCGGCGGGCCTCCGCGGGCGGTCCGGCCGACTACGCCGGGATCAGTTACGAGCGGATCGCGGCCGAGGAGGGGGTGCACTGGCCGTGTCCGTCGGCGGACCATCCGGGGACGCCGCGGCTGTTCCTGGACCGTTTCGCCACCCCGGACGGCCGGGCCCGGTTCACCGCCGTCCAGCACCGGCCGGCCGCGGAGGAGCCCGACGGGGAGTACCCGGTGCGGCTGACCACGGGCCGGGTGCTGGCCCAGTACCAGTCCGGCGCGCAGACCCGGCGGGTGGAGGCGCTGAACGCCGCCGCCCCCGGTGCGTTCGTCGAGTTGCATCCGTCCCTGGCCGAGCGCCTGGGCGTGCGGGACGGGGACCGGGTCGCGGTGGTGAGCCGGCGCGGGCGGACCGTCACCCCCGCCCGGCTCACCGCGGCGATCCGCCCCGACACGGTGTTCATGCCGTTCCACTGGCCGGGCGAGGCCAACGCCAATCTGCACACCAACCCGGCGCTGGACCCGGTGTCCCGGATGCCGGAGTTCAAGGCCTGCGCGGTCCGGCTGGAACGCGCCTGACCGAGGGCCTCGTGGACCCCGTCGGACCGTACGCCGGCGGGGTGTTCGGCCTGCCGGGGCGGGTGCGGGGGTGCCCCGGTCCGGTCTCACACCGGGCCGTCGGGCGCGCTGAGGTCGAAGTTCCGGCCGTGAAACAGAGCGGCCCCGGCCGGGTAACACCGAACACCCATGCTCAAGGGCATGACAGCAACCGACAGCCCCGCAGCCCGGCCCGTGGTGGTCGTCGGCGGCGGCATGGCCGGCCACCGGCTCGCCCAGCAGCTCAGCCTGCACGGGGTGCGGGAGGTGCTGCTGCTCTCGGAGGAGGAGCACCGGCCGTACAACCGGGTGCTGCTCGCCGAGGTGCTGGCCGGGCGGTACGCGCCCGGGGTCGCCGCGCTGGCCGCGCTGCCGGACGGGGTGACCCGGCGGCACGCCCGGGTGGTGCGGATCGACCGCGACCGGCGCCGGGTGCTGTGCGACGACGGCGCGGAGATCGGCTACGGGGACCTGGTCCTCGCCACCGGCTCCAACCCGGTGCTGCCGCCGCTGCGCGGGCTGTTCGACGACAGCCTGGAGGGGCGCGAGCGGCACAGTCTCCCGGCCGGGGTGTTCGCCTTCCGCACGATGGCCGACTGCGCCGAGATCGACGCCTACCTGCCGGGGGTCCGGCAGGCGGTGGTGGTCGGTGGCGGGCTGCTCGGCGTCAGCGCGGCCCGGGCGCTGGCCGCCCGCGGCGTCCAGGTGGTGCTGGCCCACCAGGGCGAGCACCTGATGGAGCGTCATCTCGACGCGGAGGCCGGTGAGCTGCTCGCCCGGCACCTGGCCGACCTGGGCGTCGAGGTGCACACCGAGTGCCGGGTCCGCTCGGTGCTCACCGAGGACCGCAGGGTCACCGGGGTGGAACTGGCCGACGGCTACCGGCTCACCGCCGAGCTGCTGGTCCTCGCGGTCGGCGTCCGGCCGCGCACCGGACTGGCCCAGGCGGCCGGGCTGGCCACCCGCCACGGTGTCCTGGTGGACGGGCGGCTGCGCACCGACGACCCGCGGATCCACGCGGTGGGCGACTGCGCCGAGCACGAGGGCGTGGTGTACGGCCTGGCCGGGCCCGCCCAGCAGCAGGCCGACGTCCTGGCCAGGGTGCTCAGCGGGCTGGACGCGGAGTACCGCGGCAGCCGGCTGCTCACCCGGCTGACCCTGAGCGGCGGCGCCCCGCTGGACCTCGCCGCCTTCGGCGAGACCGGCCCGGCGGGGCCTCAGGACCGCGTGGTCCGGCTCGCCGACGCCGGCCGCGGCACGTACCGCAAGGTGATCGTCCGCCGCGACGAGCGCGGCGACGACCGCCTGGTCGGCGGCGTCCTGGTCGGCGACCTCGGCACGGTCGGCACCGTGGCCCACACCTGGGAGGGCGACGAGGCCCTGTCAGCACACCCGCTCCACCTGCTCACCACCCAGAGCACGACCACCGGAGGGACTTCCTCATGACCACCACCAAGCCGACCGTGCTCCTGGTCGGATACGGCATGGTCGGGCACCGCTTCCTGGAAGCCCTGGCCGAATACGGCGCCGCCGACCGCTACCGCGTCGTCGTGCTCGCCGAGGAACCCCGCCCGGCCTACGACCGGGTCGCCCTGACCTCGTACTTCGCCGGCAAGACCCCCGAGGACCTGCTGCTCGCCGAGGACGGCTTCATCGACCGGCACGGCTTCGAGCTGCACCTGGACTCCCCCGCCGTCGCCGTCGACCGCGCGGCGAAGACGGTCACCACCGCGGCCGGCCACACCCTGGGCTACGACGTGCTGGTGCTGGCCACCGGCTCGTACCCGTTCGTGCCGCCGGTGGATGGCAAGGACGCCGAGGGCTGCTTCGTCTACCGCACCATCGAGGACCTGCAGGCCATCGAGGCGTACGCGGCCGGCCGGACGGTCGGCGCGGTGGTCGGCGGCGGCCTGCTCGGCCTGGAGGCGGCCGGCGCGCTCAAGGGCCTCGGACTGGACACCCACGTGGTGGAGTTCGCGCCGCGGCTGATGCCCGTCCAGGTCGACGAGGGCGGCGGCGAGGCGCTGCGGCGCACCATCGAGGAGATGGGCGTCACCGTGCACACCGGGGTCGGCACCAACGCGGTCCTGGTCGCCGAGGACGGCCGGGCGAACGGCATGGCCTTCACCGACGGCTCCCGGATCGACACCGACCTGGTGATCTTCTCGGCGGGCGTCCGGCCGCGCGACCAGCTCGGCCGCGAGGCGGGGCTGACGGTGGGCGAGCGCGGCGGCATCGCGGTGGACGAGCACTGCCGCACCTCGGACGAGAGCGTGTACGCCATCGGCGAGTGCGCACTGGCCGTCGACGGGCGGGTGTACGGCCTGGTCGCGCCCGGCTACGAGATGGCCCAGACGGTCGCCCAGCAGCTCGCCGAGCAGGCCGTGAAGCCGTTCACCGGCGCCGACCTGTCCACCAAGCTGAAGCTGCTCGGGGTGGACGTGGCCAGCTTCGGCGACGCCTTCGGCACCACCCCCGGCGCCCTGGACGTGGTCTACTCCGACTCCCGCGCCGGCGTCTACAAGAAGCTGGTGGTCACCCCCGAGGGCGCGCTGCTCGGCGGCATCCTGGTCGGCGACGCCGAGGCGTACTCCTCGCTGCGCCCGCTGGCCGGCACCGGGACCCCGCTGCCGGTGCCCGCCGAGTCGCTGGTCCTCCCGGCCGGCCTGGCCGCGCCCGTCTCGCTGGGCGGCTCCGCGCTGCCGGACGACGCGGTGGTCTGCAACTGCCACAACGTCACCAAGGGCCAGGTCCGCGCGGCCGTCACCGACCACCAGTGCACCACGGTGCCGGAGGTCAAGAAGTGCACCAAGGCCGGCACCGGCTGCGGCTCCTGCATCAAGCTGCTCGGCTCGATCGTCTCCGAGGAGCTGGAGGCGAGCGGCGTCGAGGTCGACAAGGGCCTGTGCCCCTGCTTCGCCCACACCCGCGCCGAGCTGTACGAGATCGTGCTGGTCAAGCGGATCGCCACGCACCGGCAGCTGCTCGCCGAGCACGGCCGGGCCCCCGAGGGCGCCGAGGGCTGCGAGGTCTGCAAGCCCACCGTCGCCTCGATCATCGCCTCGCTCGCCCCCGAACTGGAGGCCAGCGGCCACATCCTGGACGGCGAGCAGGCCTCCCTCCAGGACACCAACGACCACTTCCTGGCCAACCTGCAGAAGAACGGCTCGTACTCGGTCGTCCCGCGCATCCCGGGCGGCGAGATCACCCCCGACAAGCTCATCGTGATCGGCGAGGTGGCCCGCGACTTCGGCCTCTACACGAAGATCACCGGCGGTCAGCGGATCGACCTGTTCGGCGCCCGGGTGGACCAGCTGCCGCTGATCTGGTCCCGGCTGGTCGCCGCCGGCTTCGAGTCCGGCCACGCGTACGGCAAGTCGCTGCGCACGGTGAAGTCCTGCGTGGGCTCGACCTGGTGCCGGTACGGGGTGCAGGACTCGGTGGCCATGGCGATCCACCTGGAGCTGCGGTACCGCGGCCTGCGCTCGCCGCACAAGCTCAAGTCGGCGGTCTCCGGCTGCGCCCGCGAGTGCGCCGAGGCCCGCGGCAAGGACTTCGGCGTGATCGCCACCTCCAACGGCTGGAACCTGTACGTCGGCGGCAACGGCGGCGCCACCCCGCGCCACGCGGACCTGCTCGCCCAGGACCTCACCGACGAGGAGCTGATCCGGCTCATCGACCGGTTCCTGATGTTCTACATCCGCACCGCCGACCGGCTGGAGCGCACCTCCACCTGGCTGGAGCGGATCGAGGGCGGCCTGGACCACGTCCGCGACGTGGTGGTCGACGACACCCTGGGCATCGCCGACGACCTGGAGGCGCTGATGGCCCGCCACGTCGCCGACTACCAGGACGAGTGGGCCGCCACCCTGGCCGACCCGGAGCGCCTCGCCCGGTTCGTCTCCTTCGTCAACGCCCCCGGGGTCCCGGACCCGAGCATCAGGTTCACCGCCGAGCGCGACCAGATGAAGCCCGACCTGGTGCTCCTCGCCACCGAGGCCGAGCTGCTGGCCGCCCTCGACCCCGACAACGACCGTGACCGCGGTGCGGTCCCGGCCCTGACCGCGCCGATCCTGGAGGACGCCCGATGACCACCCTCGCTGCCGTCGAGACCGCCGCCGCGCTCGGAACCGCTGACGTCGGGACCGCTGCCGCGCCCGGAACCGCCGCCGGGTCGGCGGGGGCGGGGACCCGCGTCGAGGTGCGGGCGGGCCGGAGCTGGTCCCCGGTCTGCGACCTGGACCTGCTGGCCCCCGGCCGCGGCGTCGCCGCCCTGCTGCCGGACGGCCGCCAGGCCGCCCTGTTCCGGGACGCCGCCGACCGGCTGTACGCGGTCTCCAACCGCGACCCGTTCACCGGGGCGTACGTGCTCTCCCGCGGCCTGGTCGGCTCCACCGCCGAGGGCCGGGTGTACGTCGCCTCGCCGCTGCTCAAGCAGCGCTTCGACCTGGCGACCGGCGAGTGCCTGGACGACGAGGCGGTGCGGATCGACGTCCACCCGGTCCGGCTGGGCTGAGCCCGGGTGTAGCGGTGTCAGGGTGTGTGGGGGTGTTCTCCGGGCGCGCGGCTCGGAGAACACCCCCATCGGCGTGGCCGGGCCGGGGCCCGGGTGTTTGCCTGGGTGTTTGCCCAGGTGTTTGCCCGGGTGTTTGCCCGGATGGTGAGGGCTGGGACGTGCGGTCAGCGGAGCGCGCGATCAGCGCAGCGTGCGATCAGCGCAGCGCGGTGAGGACCGCGTCGGCGAGGCCGCGTTCGCCGAGGGCGTTGGGGTGGATCGGGGCCGACCCCGGGGCCGGGACGAGCGGCTCGATCCAGCGCTGCCCCTCGCCCGCGCACATGTCGTGCCCCGCCGAGGGCGCGAAGGTGTCCACGTATCCGGCCCCGGCGGCCTCGGCTCGCTCCCTGAGCACCGCGTTGAGCTGCTGCTCCTTCTCGGCGAGGAAGACCAGGTCCGCCACCGCCACCGGCCCCAGCGTGCCGGAGCATGCCGCCGGATCGGCCGGCAGCAGCGCCGGGTACCCGACGACGAACACCCGGGCCCGAGGCGCCCGTCGGTGGATCTCGGCCAGCGCCCCGGCCAGGGCTTCGCCCATGGCGTCCAGCCGCCGACGGATCTGGTCCTGCCCGTCGGCCGAGGTGTAGGACGCGCGGCACCGGCCGGTCGAGCCGTCGGCCCCGGGCGGTGTGGTCGTCCCGATCGCCCCGGTCGCCGTCGGCCTGGCGGCGCATCGGCCGATCACGTCCACGAACCCTGCGTCGTTGGCGCCGATCCCGAGGGTGACCAAGCCGGTGTCGGCCGACAGCGCGTCGAGCTGGGGCGGGTTGACGCCGTTCACGGTCTGCTGGCGGCCGGTCAGGTCGGCCGTCCTGGCGCCGCTGCAACTGGCGTCCCGCACCCGCTCCGGGCCGAGGCCCAGCGCCCGGGCCACCAGCGCCGGGTAGTTCACCCCCGAGCGCCCGCACCCCGAGGGCGTCCCGACCTGCGGCGCCACCGCCAACCCCGAGGTGTACGAGTCGCCGAGCGCGACGTACGGCCCCGAGGGCGGGGTGGGTGTGCCGGACGGTGAGCCGGCGGGGGTCGCGGCGCCGGACGGGTCGGCCGGGGTGGCCGGGGTGGCCGGAGTGGAGGGGGTCGACAGGGTGTGCGCGGGGGCCGGTGGACGGGCCGACCCGCCCGAGGAGCAGCCCGCGAGCAGCAGCCCGCCCAGGACCAGCAGCGAACCTGCCCGCCTGACGCCCATGCACACCACTCCCCCGGTCGCCGGGACGCCGGAGCGGCGGCCCGGGCACCGAACCTACTCGGGCCGCCGCATGACCGCGCGTCATGCGCGCCCGTCCTCGGACGTCCTGAGGCCGGTCGGGCCGGTCGGGCCGGCTCGGGGCTCAGTGACGTTCGCCACGGGCGCGGGAGCCGCCGGCGCCCTTCGGTGGGCCGTGATTCCCCGCGCCCCTGCCGTGCCTCCGCACTCCCCGCGCTACGCGGCGTTACTCCGCGTCGCGCTCGTGCTCGGCGAGGAACTCCTCGAAGCGGCGGCCCAGCTCGTCCGCCGAGGGCAGGTCGGTGGCCCGCGCCAGCAGGCTGTCGCGGTCCTCCGCGCCGGCCACCGCGTCGTACTGGCCCTCCATCCCGCGGATGGCGGAGCGCAGTTCGCCGTCACCCTCGGTGAGTTGCTCCTCGATCTCGGCGAAGACCTCCTCCCGGCGGCGGCGCAGCTCGCTGCCGGGCAGGACCAGGCCGGTGGCCGACTGCACGGCCTCCAGGATCACCAGGGCCGCCGCCGGGTAGGCCGAGCGGGCGATGTAGTGCGGGACGTGGGCCGCGAAGCCGAGCACGTCGTGGCCGGACTCGGCCAGCCGGTACTCCAGCAGCGCCTGGGCGCTGCCCGGGACCTGCGCGCGGTCGAACCACTTCGGGTACCCGGGCGCCAGGTCGAGCCGGTTGCCGTGCGGGGTGAGCCCGACCGGGCGGGTGTGCGGCACGCCCATCGGGATGCCGTGGAAGTCCACCGCGAGCCGGACGTCGAACCGCTCGACCAGGGTGCGGACGGCGGCGGCGAACAGCTCCCACTCGGTGTCCGGCTCCGGGCCGGTGAGGACGAGGAACGGCGCGCCCACCGAGTCGTGCACCAACTGCAGCAGGATCTCCGGCGGGTCGTACGCCGTCCAGCTCTCGCGGTCGAAGGTCATCACCGGGCGGCGGGCCCGGTAGTCCACCAGGCGGTCGTGGTCGAACCTGGCCACGACCTGCGGCGATCCCTGCTCCAGCAGGTGCTCGACCACCTGGCCGCCGGCCTCGCCGGCGTCCATGAAGCCCTCGAAGTGGTAGAGCAGCACCAGACCCGTACCGGCCTCCTCGGCGGTGTCGCGCGCGGCGGTGGCCGCGGCGGCGCCCACCGGCTCCAGTAGGTACAGCTCCCTGGGATCACGCACGGCGACCCAACCCCGTTTCGTCTCGTCGTCTCGACCGACCCGCCCCCGGTGGGCCGGCTCCCGTCGCTGGTGGCCGTGTCCGGCCGGCCACCCGATCAGTCCAGCGCGTGGGGGGCGCGGCGCATTCCCCGCCCCGTGATCGACCGGTGGTCGACCGGTGCTCTCCCGTCGGTCGCCCGTTGGCCGCCCGTCGGCGGTCCGCCGATCGTCCTTCGGTCGTTCGGTGGTCGTCCGGGTGGTCGTCCGGCCGTCGGCCCGTGGTTCCGGCGGATTCCGCCGGCTTGAGCTCCCGCCTTTCGAGGCCCGCCCCACCCCGCGTCGAGAATCATCTCACCCCGCCCAAAAGCGCAGGTCACAGCCCTGCGGCGAATAACGGAGGACAATGTTCCGCTAACGAATCGGTGGCCGGCCCCCTCCACACGCCGCCTTTGGCGTGCCGCGAAGTGACGCGCCGCCCTCGGGCGGGTATCGTCCTCTCGCTGCCTCGCATCGCCGCGTCGTCGCCATGCCGTCTGTCACGGCTTGGGCACGGCCCGGTCGGGTGTGCGGCCAGCCACCTTCTGCGCACCTTGCCTTCACTTGGCCGCCTGCTTCCCTTTGTGCTCTCATTCCCCTCTCGGCCATCTCGCGGACGCATACTGTCCCCTCGCTCATCCCGCCGGATCGGTCTGTCGACCCGTATCCGGTCCGGTGCCGCGCTGCCCGCCTCCGGGGCGAAAAACCACTGCCGTCGTTCCGGGCCCCGGTGCGATGGCCCCTCCGATCGCCGAAGGACCGAAGGATCCGTGCCCGTACCCGTCACCCTCATCGGCCGCACCGTGCGGCTGGAGCCCCTCGCCGAGCACCACGCCCCGGCCCTGGCCGAGGCCGGCGCCGAGGACCGTACGACCTACGCCTTCACCCCTGTCCCGCACGGCCTGGAAGCGGCCCGGGACTACATCGCGCGTGCCCTCGCGGACCAGGCGGCCGGCCGGTCGCTGCCGTTCGCCACGGTGAGCGTGGCGGACAACCGGGTGGTCGGCTCGACCCGGTTCCTGGAACTGGACTACTGGCAGGGCCCGCTGGTCTGGCCGCCGGTCCCGGGTGTGCCGCACGGTGACCCGGTGCTCGCCGTCCCTGACGCGGCCGAGATCGGCAACACCTGGCTCTCCCCGCGCGCCCAGGGCACCGGCATCAACACCGAGGCCAAGCTGCTGATGCTGCGGCACGCCTTCGAGACCTGGGGCGTCCAGCGGATCTCGCTGCGCGCCGACGCCCGCAACCTGCGCTCCCGGGCCGCCATCGAGCGGCTGGGCGCCAGCTCCGAGGGCGTCCGGCGGGCGCACTCGCGGGGCCTGGACGGGGTCGTCCGGTCCACCGCGTTCTACTCGATCCTCGACGAGGAATGGCCGGCCGTCCGCGACATCATCGAGCTGCGGATCGCGGCCGCGACCTCGCCGAGCGCGCCGGACCCGGCGATCAACCAGGAGTGCCTTAGACACGGCGGCTCGCTGATCCCCGCGTGAGCTGAGGCCGGCACGGGCTTCGGCCCGGGTGGGCCTCGGCCTGCGGGGGCTTCGGCCTGCGGGGGCTTCGGCTCGGGCGGGCTTCGGCTCGGGCGGGCCGGGGCTGCGACCTGTGGGTCGGTTCAGTCGTCGGTGGGGGCGAACGGCGGCGTGGCGGTGCGGCGGCGGGCCAGTTCCCTGACCTCGGCCGGGAGCGCGGCCACGTCCACCAGGCGCGGCAGCAGGGCGGCGTCGGTGGTCACGGCCCGGAAGCAGTCCCGGACCGTCAGCCCGTGCGCGGGCCGGTCCACCACCGTGATCCGGTCGACCACCCTGATCGAACCCGGCCGCACGATCCGGAGGTACGTGCCGGGCAGGGCGCGCTCGGTGAACCGCCTGGTCCAGCGCCGCTCGTCCAGCCAGTGGGCGAAGGTGGCGCAGGGGATCCGCGGGACCGAGACCTCCAGCACCACCTGCTCGCCGATCTGCCAACGTTCGCCGATCAGCGCCCCGTCCACGTCGAGTCCGACGGTGGTGAGGTTCTCGCCGAAGCTGCCGCCGGGCAGGTCGCGGCCGAGCTCCCGCGCCCACAGGTCAAGGCTCTCGCGGGCGTAGGCGTAGACCGCCTGGTCGTCCCCGCCGTGGTGCCGGGTGTCGAGGACCGCGTCACCGACCAACCCGCTGGGGTGCGGACAGGCGCCCTTGGGACCGGGCGCCCTCAGTACGACCGGATGCTCCACCGGCCGCTTGTCGATACCCGTGGAACCGGCTTCGGGCTTGGCCGGGTTGGGCCGGGGACGGGCGAGGTTCACGGAGAGCAGGTGGGCCATCCCGGCAGCGTACGGCGGCCTGCGGCGGCGCTCACCCGATTTCCGGACGCGGGCCGGGTGGGGACTCGCGCCGGGGGTCGTGTTGGCGGTGACGGGGTTGGCGGTGACGGTGTTTCCGGTGGGGGGGTTTGCCGGTGGGGTGGTGGCGGTGGGCGTTTGCCGGTGGGGTGGTGGCCGTCAGCCTGCGAGGAAGCGTTCGACGATGCGGACGAAGCGGGTGGCGTCGTCCAGCCAGGGGTAGTGCCCGGCGCCGTGCTGGACCACGCAGGTGCCGTTCGAGAACACCTCGGCGATCTCGGCCGCTCGGCGCGGCGAGGGACCTCCGTCCAACTCCCCCGCCAGCACCAGCACCGGGGCTTCGAGGGCGACCAGGTCGGCCCTGGTCCCGACGGGGTCGTAGGCGCCCTCGGAGTGGAAGAGTTCCGCCGCCTCCTCGTTGCGCTGCCGGGCGTCGGTGGCGGCGTGGGCGCGGGCCGTGTCGTTCCACCGTCCGTAGAAGAGCGGGTGGATGGCCTCCCAGTCCTCCTCCTCCGCCTCGCCCGCCAGCACCGCGTCCAGGGCCGCGATCATCGCCGGCCCCCACGGCTGGTCCTTCCGCAGCAACGCGGAGGCCCGGTAGTCGTCGTCGCTGGAGGGCAGGCCGACGGCCCGGCCGTTCGGGGTGATCAGGGCCAGCCGGGCGATCCGTTCCGGGAAGCGGGCCGCGTACTGGATCGCCAGGTTGCCGGCCGCCGAGTGCGCCAGCAGGTCCATCCGGTCCAGGCCGAGGTGCCGGCGGAGCGCCTCGACATCGCCGACCTGCCGGTCGCAGCGGTACGTCGCCGGGTCCGCCGGGCGCTCCGACTCCCCGGTGCCGCGGGCGTCGAGCACGATCAGCGAGCGGTGGGCGGACAGGCCGCCGAGGTCACCCAGGTACGCGGAGGCCCGCATCGGCCCGCCCGGCAGGCAGACCAGCGGGTCTCCGCTTCCGGTGACGCGGTAGGCGAGGGTCGTCCCGTCCGGGGCGGTGAAGGTAGCCATGCCGTGATCCTTCCCCGGATCGGCCTTCCACGCCAAGATCCTTGACGCCGTATCAGCTACCGGCGAACGGGTGGGGTGACGGTTGGGCGGGGGCGGCGGGCGGGGCGGGGCACCCGCTCGATCCGGCGGGACGGGCGGGCGCCGCGGGGTCCTCGGGGTTCTCGGGGTCCGCCGGGTCAGTCGCGTCAGTCGCGTCAGTCGGTGTCGGCCGAGGCGGCGCCGGCGGCCCTGGCGTCGGCGGCGAGCTGCTGGAGCCCCGACAGGTAGGCCTCCAGCGCGTCCCGCCCGGAGCGGGTGGCGGCGAGCCAGGTGCGCGGACGCTTCCCCACGTACCCCTTCTTGACCTTGATGTAGCCCGCCGCCTCCAGGGCCGTGGCGGTCTTGCTGAGCATCGAGTCGGAGACCTCGCAGTAGTCACGGACCGCGGAGAACTCGGCCTCGATGCAGCCGGACAGGAAGGACAGCACGGTCAGCCGCGTCGGGTGGTGCAGGACGGTGTCGAGGTCGCTCACAGCTCCCGCTCCTCGGGGTTGTGCTCGCCACGGGCGGCCCCGTCGCGGCGGATCCGCTTGTTGATCACGACGGTCATCTGCCAGAAGGCCAGACCGGCCGCGGCTCCACCGAGCCCCATCACCGCCCCGATCGGACCGCCGAGCAGCCAGACCACCAGCCCGATGGCACCGCCGATCGCCAGGACCGCCGCCACGCCCGCAGTCGTGACACCCGCGTACTCGCGGGAGGCCCGCCGCGCTACGCCGCCCGCCCGGACCGCCACCGAGGCCATCGCCCCCGTTCCCGCGCTGAAGAGCAGCGCCGCGAGGATGGTCAGCCAGCGCAGCTCGTGCTCAAGACTCTGGCCGAGCACGACACCGTAGGCGGTGAGCGCGCCACCGAAGGCGGGACCGTACCAGCCCGGCATCGGCACCGGACGCCGGGCGGCGGCCTTGGCCCGGCCGGCCAGGGCGAGCGCTTCGGCAGGAGTGAGCGAGGTTTCGGCGTTCATGGTGTCCCCCGGGAGATCGAGCGGCGCGGCACGGTGCCGCGTGAAGTACTTCTACTATGGCATCTACTTTCCGGTTTGGAAAGTTGTTTCAGCAGCGACTGTCGATCTCCTGGAACGAGTCATAGTGGTCGGCGGTCCAGTACTGCTCGCCGGCCGTCCCCATGACGATCCGCCGAGCCCCTCGATCGGCGGATCCGGGCGTGACCACGGTGAACTCGTGGTAGTAGCCACTGCGTTGGCGCGGGAGCCGGTTCTCCCGGTTCTCGAAGACCACCCCGTCCGAGCGGTACGGGTACGGGCCGCCGCGGACGATCAGGCCGAGGGTGTCGAGGGCCTGCGGCGGCAACCGGGTGCGGCAGACGTCGGCCAGGGCAGCACTGTTCGGCACCCAGCCGGAGGAGAAGGAGGTGGCGGAGGCGGAGGCACCGCCCGAGGTGCCCGCCACCGACGTCTGCCGCGTCGCCGCGGGCCGGTCGACGACCGAGGAGGGGGAAGCGGCGCAGCTGTGGCCACCGCGCCCCCGCACAGCAGCCCGACCAGCGCGAGGCGCCCGGGCAGCGCGAACCGCCCGAGCGGGCGGGAGTGGCGGTTCGGCACGGCCGGTGCGGGCGTCGACACGGGGGCGGGAGTGGGGGCAGGTGTGGAGGCCGGTTCGGGGGCCGGTTGGGGAGCCGGTGGGCAGGTCCGTACGGCGGGTGGCCGCGGGTCCGCCGCTGGCGGGGCAGGCCGCAGACCGGCAGCCGTGGAAGCACCTCCGGCCACGGTGTCCGGGTCGGGCCGCCGGACACGGGTCTTTGAGGTAGCCCGGGTGCCGGTCGGCGGCGTGGTCGGGCTGTCGTCCGGCGGGCTGGTCATGGGCCCCAGCTTGCCCGGCCGGTGCCGGACGGCCGGGGGGAAACGCCGCAGGAGTGGAATCGCCGCCGGGGGTGGAAATGCCGCCGGGGCGGGAACGGACGCCATTGTCCGTTCCCGCCCCGACTGCTACGTACGGCGGCTCTCCTGCGCCGAGCTCCGCCGCACGCCCCTCCCCTACGGAGGGGTGCGGTCAGCGACGACCGCGCTGCTTCGTGTCAGCGCGAGTCACTGCCCGCCGTCTCGATCGCGGCGCGGCCTGCCTCCAGGCGCGCCACCGGGATCCGGAAGGGAGAGCAGGACACGTAGTCCAGCCCGACCTCGTGGAAGAAGTGGACCGAGTCCGGGTCGCCGCCGTGCTCGCCGCAGACGCCGAGCTTCAGGTCGGGGCGGGTCGCCCGGCCGGCCTCGGCGGCGTGCTTGACCAGGGAGCCGACGCCGTCACGGTCGATGGTCTCGAACGGGCTGACGCCGAAGATGCCCTTCTCCAGGTAGGCGGTGAAGAAGGAGGCCTCCACGTCGTCCCGGGAGAAGCCCCAGACGGTCTGGGTCAGGTCGTTGGTGCCGAAGGAGAAGAACTCGGCGGCCTCGGCGATCTGGCCGGCGGTGACTGCGGCACGCGGCAGCTCGATCATGGTGCCGAGCTTGATGTCCAGCTGGACGCCGGTGGACTGGCAGACCTCGGCGAGGACGCGCTCGCACTCGTCGCGGACCAGCTCCAGCTCCTGGACGGTGCCGACCAGCGGGATCATCACCTCGGGACGCGGGTCGCCACCGGCGAGCTTGCGCTCGGCCGCGGCCTCCGCGATCGCCCGGACCTGCATCCCGAACAGGCCGGGGATGACCAGGCCGAGGCGCACGCCGCGCAGACCCAGCATCGGGTTCTGCTCGTGCAGCTTGTGGACGGCCTGGAGCAGGCGCAGGTCGTTCTCGTTCGGGTCCTTGCGGGCCTCGGCGAGGGCGACGCGTACCGAGAGCTCGGTGATGTCCGGGAGGAACTCGTGCAGCGGCGGGTCGAGCAGGCGGACGGTGACCGGGAGGCCGTCCATCGACTGGAAGAGCTCCAGGAAGTCGCCCTTCTGCAGCGGCAGCAGGGAGGACAGGGCGAGCTCGCGGTCCTTGTCGTTGTCCGCCAGGATCAGGTGCTCGACCTCCTTGCGGCGCTCCTCGCCGAGGAACATGTGCTCGGTGCGGCACAGGCCGATGCCCTGGGCGCCGTAGCGGCGGGCGCGGTTCGCGTCCTCGGCGTTGTCGGCGTTGGCGCGGACGGCGAGGCGGCGGCGGACGTCGGCGTGCGCCATCAGACGGTGGACGGCCTGGACCAGCCCGCCCTGGACGTCGGCGCCGGCGTGCAGGGTGCCCTCGAAGTACTCGACGACCGGGGACGGCAGCACCGGGACCTCGCCCAGGTACACCTTGCCGTTGGCGCCGTCGATGGACACCACGTCGCCCTCGTGGACGACCTGGCCGCCGGAGGTGGTGAACTTGCGGTTCTTGGTGTCGACCTCCAGCTCCTCGGCGCCGCAGACACAGGTCTTGCCCATGCCGCGGGCGACCACGGCCGCGTGCGAGGTCTTGCCACCGCGCGAGGTCAGGATGCCCTCGGCGGCGATCATGCCCTCCAGGTCGTCCGGGTTGGTCTCCCGGCGGACCAGGATGACCTTCTCGCCGGAACGCGACCACTTGACGGCGGTGTAGGAGTCGAAGACCACCCTGCCGACCGCGGCACCCGGCGAGGCGGCGATGCCGTAGGCGACCGGCTTGGTCTCGGCGGTCGGCGCGAAGCGCGGGAACATCAGCTGGGCGAGCTGGCCGCCGGTGACCCGGCTGAGCGCCTCGTCCAGGTCGATCAGACCCTGGTCGACCAGCTGGACGGCGATGCGGAAGGCGGCAGCAGCGGTGCGCTTGCCGACGCGGGTCTGCAGCATCCAGAGCTTGCCGCGCTCGATGGTGAACTCGATGTCACAGAGGTCGCGGTAGTGGTTCTCCAGCGTCTCCATGATCGACATCAGCTCGTCGTACGACTTCTTGTCGAGCTGCTCGAGTTCCGCGAGCGGGAGGGTGTTGCGGATGCCGGCGACGACGTCCTCGCCCTGCGCGTTCTGCAGGTAGTCGCCGTAGACGCCCTGGGCACCGGTGGAGGGGTCGCGGGTGAAGGCGACACCGGTGCCGGAGTCCTCGCCGAGGTTGCCGAAGACCATGGTGCAGACGTTGACCGCGGTGCCCAGGTCGTTCGGGATGCGCTCCTGGCGGCGGTACAGGCGGGCGCGGTCACCGTTCCAGGAGTGGAAGACGGCGTGGATCGCCAGGTCCAGCTGCTCACGCGGGTCCTGCGGGAAGGCCCGGCCGGTCTCGCGGAGGACGATGCCCTTGAAGGTCTCGACCAGGATCTTGAGGTCCTCGGCGGTGAGGTCGAGGTCGTTGGCCGTGCCCTTGGCGTGCTTGGCCTCGTCCAGGGCCTCCTCGAACAGCTCGCCGTCCACGCCCAGCACGGTCTTGCCGAACATCTGGACCAGGCGGCGGTACGAGTCCCAGGCGAAGCGCTCGTTGCCGGACTGGGCGGCGAGCCCGGTCACCGAGGCGTCGGAGAGACCGATGTTCAGGACCGTGTCCATCATGCCCGGCATGGAGAACTTGGCACCGGACCGCACCGAGACCAGCAGCGGGTTGTCGGCCTGGCCGAGCTTCTTGCCCATCCGCTCCTCGAGGGAGGCCAGGTGACCCGAGATCTCCTCGTTGAGCGAGCCCGGCTCGCTGCCGGTCTCCAGGAACACCTTGCAGGCGTCCGTGGTGATGGTGAACCCCGGGGGGACGGGGAGCCCCAGGTTGGTCATCTCGGCCAGGTTCGCACCCTTTCCGCCGAGAAGATCCTTGAGGTCCTTGTTTCCTTCGGTGAAGGAGTAAACAAACTTCTGCTGCGCCGCCACGGGTCGGTCTCCTCGCACACGGTTGCCCTGACGCCGGAGAACATACCCATTTCGAAGGCTTTGTAGGGCCACGAATAGGTCGTACAAGCCTCGGAGTGGGGGCTGACCCGACAGATCGAATGCCCGTCAGGGCGTTTACCTCTGTTGCTGAAATCGTCCGGATGACGCGAGCGACGGTTCAAGAAGTGAACACAACGAAACCTGAAGATCACGCGAACCGGACAGAGAGTAGTGGCGGATGAACCGCCGGGTTTCCTCGGGTTGATTTCCTGCAGTCAGCTGCGCCGATCCACCGTCGAGCCCCTTCGGGAAGCGATCCGGACCTGTACACCGTGGCGAACACCCCTGACTGACCGTCACTCGCCACGATATGTGGCAAGCGTCACGGGCGCATCTCAGCCGTCGGGCGTAGCGCGAATGGGCCGATCGTCGCATTGCGCGGCGATCGGATCACTCGGTGTAGTTGAAATCTGCCAGAAAGGAGCCCTCTTGGCCTTGTCGTCCAAGAGGGCTGGGCCACTACGGCAGGAGGCTCACCAGGGGCCATCCCTACGGTTTGGCCAACTCATCCGCCAGAGGTGTCCAGTTCGGCGTCAGCGCTGGGCAGCGCGCAGTCGTACGGATCGTCCAACCAGCCTTCCGGCAGGACCACGCGGTTGTTTCCACTCGTCCGGCCACGCGGACCGTCGGCGCCGGCCGGCCACTGCTGCTCCTGGTCGATCAGGGCCAGCGTCTCGTCCAGCTCGGCCAGCGAGGAGGCGTTCGCCAGCTTGACCCGCAGCTCGGAGCCGACGGAGAAGCCCTTGGTGTACCAGGCGACGTGCTTGCGGAAGTCGATGACGCCGCGCGCCTCGTCGCCCAGCCACTCGCCGAGCAGCTGCGCGTGGCGGACCATCGCCCGGGCGACGTAGCCGAAGGTGGGGCGGGCGTAGTCGACATCGCCCTCGAAGATCGAGACCAGATCCCGGAAGAGCCAGGGCCGGCCGAGGCAGCCGCGCCCGACCACCACGCCGTCGCAACCGGTCTCGCGCATCATCCGGACGGCGTCGTCGGCGGACCAGATGTCGCCGTTGCCGAGCACCGGGATGTGCGACGGGACGGACTCGCGCAGCCGGGCGATCGCCGACCAGTCCGCAGTGCCCCCGTAGTGCTGGGAGGCGGTACGGCCGTGCAGGGCGATCGCGGCGACACCCTCCTCCGCGCCGATCCGGCCGGCGTCGAGGTAGGTGAGGTGGTCGTCGTCGATGCCCTTGCGCATCTTCATGGTCACCGGCAGGCCGCCCGCGTTGGACACCGCCTCGCGGAGGATCTCGCGCAGCAGGTTGCGCTTGTACGGCAGCGCGGAGCCGCCGCCCTTGCGGGTCACCTTCGGGACGGGGCAGCCGAAGTTCAGGTCGATGTGGTCCGCGAGGTCCTCTTCGGCGATCATCCGGGCCGCCCGGCCCACGGTCACCGGGTCGACGCCGTACAGCTGGATCGAGCGGGGCTTCTCGCTCGGGTCGAACTTGATCAACTGGAGGGTCTTGGCGTTCCGCTCCACCAGGGCCCGGGTGGTGATCATCTCGGAGACGTAGAGGCCCTTGCCGCCACTCTGCTCGCGGCAGAGAGTACGGAAGGGGGCATTGGTGATGCCCGCCATCGGGGCCAGGACCACCGGCGGCCACACTTCGAGCGGGCCGATCGAGAGCGGCGAGAACGGGGAGGACTCGGCGGTGGGGTGCTGCGGGGTGGGGTGCTGCGAGGCGGGGTGCTGCGGGGTGGGGTGCGCTTGGTCCGTCAGGTTCGGGGGCGCATCGGCCGTCAGGCTCGGAGGCGCGTCGTCCGTCGAGTGAGTCGAGCCCGCCGACGGGAAGGTCGGGGCTGCCTGCGGGGAGGCCGGGGCCTGCTGGGCGGCGGTGTCGGGCGGGGTGGTCATCGGCGACTGGTCCTCCGGGCGGGATGCGTGACTCTCTATTGTCCCCCACCTCGATCGGCCCTCCGGCGGAGCGGTCGCAGGGGAGGCCGGGGAAGGTCGGGGAAGGTCGTGGGCGCACGTTGGCGAGGCGCGCGGCGCTGCGGGGCGCGAGCGGGCTGCGGTATCGGTGCACGAGCGCGGTGCGAGCGGGGTGCGGGAGCTGGAGGGCCGGGGTTCGTCGGGGTCGGTGGCCTGCGGGGGACGGTGGCCGCTAGTGCGTCGGCCTGGCTCGTGAGCGGCCTGGGGCGGCGGCGCGCCCGCCGTCCGCGCTCTCGCCCCCTGGTCGGGCCGGGTGCGTGCAGGATGCGGTGGCAGCGATCGGAGCCTGTCCGCCGGGTCAGCGGGTCGGTCCGTGGTCGAGTACGACGCCTCCGCCCCTGGGGTTGATGGTGACCGAGCCGGAGCTGGTGACCACGTCGAGCACGTGGGGCGAGGAGGTGTCGGCCAGAGTGGGATCGATGGATCGCGAGCCGGAGCTGGAATGGCCGTTGATCTTGTATCGCGTCCCGGGCGGCATCGAGAGGGTGAGCGGACCGGAGGATGCGATGGCGGTGACCGCGTCGGGTGCGTGGGCGAATCCCAGCTCAATCGGTCCTGAGCTGGTCGACGCCTCGACCCTGGCGGAGAAAAGCTCGGAGCCCTGGATGCGCCCGGACTTCGCCTGAACCGCTATCGGACCGCTCACGCGGGCGAGGTCGATGAACCCGGTACCGGTCTTGAGCGAGATCGGCCCGGTCAGATCACGGAGCTGTGTGATCCCGGAGGTACTGCTGCCGGTCACCTCCGTCTCGGCCGGCAGCCGGATGTCCAGTTCGGCGTCGCACCCCAGGTCGTCCAGGCCGAAGAGCCGGTGGCAGCGCACCGATACCTTCAGTACGTCGCCCTCCCAGATCATCGCCACTACGGGGCGACGCCATGTCCAACCCAGGCTCTGCCGGATCGACACCTGGCCCGGCGGACCCGGTTCGATCCGGACTGCGGCGGAGACCGAGTCGAGTTCCAGCCTGGAGATCGGGACCCGGTAGGGCGGCCGCTCGATCACGCTCTGCTGGTGCACCAGGTAGGCCCAGCCCGCCACGCCGAAGAGGACGGTGGAGACCAGCACCACCAGGGCGCCCAGGACCCGCCATATGCGTCGCGCCATGACTAGGCCACCCCCAGGAAGTGCAGGACGGCGAGCACCCGTCGGTGGGTGACGTCCGCCGACGGCAGGTCGAGCTTGGCGAAGATGGCGTTGATGTGCTTGGCGACGGCGCTGTCGCTGACCACCAGGGTCTGGGCGATGGCCGCATTGGACCGGCCCTCGGCCATCAGCGCCAGGACGTCGCGCTCACGCGGGGTGAGGCGGCGCAGCGGGTCGGTGTCACGCCGGATGAGTAGTTGGGAGACCACCTCCGGATCCAGCGCGGTGCCGCCCTCGGCCACCCGCTGGAGCGCCTCGACGAAGTCGTCCACATTGGCGACCCGTTGCTTGAGCAGGTAGCCGACGCCGCTGGTGTTGGCCGAGAGCAGGTCGGAGGCGTAGCGCTCCTCCACGAACTGGGACAGGAGGAGGACGGCGACCTCGGGCCACTGCCTCCGGATCACCAGGGCTGCGCGGACGCCCTCGTCGGTGAAGCCGGGCGGCATCCGGACGTCGACCACGACCACCTGCGGCTGGTGCTCGGCGACGGCGGCCAGGAGCTCCTCGGCGTCACCGACCGCGGCGACCACCTCGTGGCCCACCGCCTCCAGGACCTTGACCAGGCCGACCCTCAACAGGACCGAGTCCTCAGCGATCACAGCTCGCACGGCAACTCCGCGGTGATGGTGGTGGGGCCCCCGTGGGGGCTGGTGACGGCGAGGGTCCCGTCCACGGAGGCGGCGCGCTTCCGCAGGCCGGTGAGGCCGGTGCCCCTGGCGGCGTCGGCTCCGCCTATCCCGTCGTCGTGGATCTGGATGTGAAGGCGCCCGTCCCGCTGGCGGATGGAGAGCTCGACGCGGGAGGCCCGGGAGTGCTTGGCCGCGTTGGTGAGCGCCTCGGAGACGGTGAAGTAGGCGACGGCCTCGACCGTCGGCGCGATGTCGTCGGAGAGGTCGATGTCGAGCCTGACGGGAACCGGGCAGCGGGCGGCGATACCGGAGAGGGCGGCGTCGAGGCCACGGTCCTCCAGGACCACCGGGTGCAGGCCGCGAACCAGGTCGCGGAGCTCGTCGATCGCGGCCTGTGCCTCCTCGTGGGCCTCCACGATGACCCGCATCGCCTCGGCCGGGACGTCCTTGAGGGTGCGGCGGGCCAGGCCGAGGTTCATGGCCAGGGAGACCAGCCGTTGCTGGGCACCGTCGTGCAGGTCTCGCTCGATCCGGCGGCGCTCGGCGTCGGCGGCGTCGACCACGCCGGCCCGGCTCTCGGCGAGGTCCTCCACGCGGCGCTGCAGCAGTTCGGCACGGTTCAGCCCGAGGAGCGAGCCGGCCGCCCACTCCTCGAACCTGCTGAGCAAGGCGGCCAGCCAGGGGGTGAGGAAGAGGAGAGCGGCGCCGCCGAGTGTGGTCCAGCCGTCGGCCACGGCCCAACCGGGGCGGGACTGCAGCGGGGCACCGGCGGGCATCAGCCAGATCCAGCCGAGCACGGTGGCCATCACCAGGCCGATTCCCCAACCGGCCAGCACCAGGAGTGCGCCCAGGGTCTGCAGGGGTGCCACCACGAGGTGGTAGAGGAACTGCCGCCAGGTCAGGCCGGCCCGGACCTTCCCCCACCAGCCGGCGTTCCTCGGTGCACGCGAGGGGATCAGCAGCCCCCGGAGGGCGCGTAGCCGACTCCGTTGGGCCACGCTCAGGAGGTCGAGGCAGGGGAGGAAGGCCACCAGGACGAACCACAGACGCGGGAGGCCCAGGAGGATGAGGACGGGTGCGCTCAGGGGCACACCCGCCGCGAGCAACAGGGTGTCCCGCCGGGCGGCCGCCGACCATGGGGCGTGCGCGGCGGCCCGTTGCACAGCTCGGTGGAAGATCGACGGAGACATGCCGCACAGCGTATGGGGGCGTTGATCGCCGCCGCCATGAAGCAGGGTTCCGAATTGATGGTGTAGCTAGGTACACCATCAATTCGGAACCGTGGGCTACCGACACCGAGCCTTTCGGTGAAGAGGCTTGGGGCATGAAGATTCTGACTGACGGTGATATCGAGGCCTTCTTCCGCTCTCCTTCGTCCACGACGGACGCGACGGTGCGGGCCGAGACCCGACTCACCATCGGGCGTTGGGAGTTGCGGTCAGCCGCGGGCGGCCGCCGGTGCCGGGCGGCGTTGGAGGTTTACGAGCACGGCGAGTTGCTGGACGTCCTGGTGGCGTCCTCGCTCGGCCGGGCCTTACCCTGCGGCGCGCGGCGGGCCACCGGCGATGCGGGGAGGGAGAGCGTCGCCTGGGGGCGGATTCCCGCTTCCGGGGTTCTCCCGCGGGTCACCTTCCTCGGGCACGGCCTTCGCCGACGGCACTGCCCGGCCCCGGCGGTGTCGGTGGCCGGCTCCTTCTGGTTCGCCCACGTCGCCGGCTCGTTCCCCCGCGTGCTGGTCGAGGCCGTCGATGGCCCGTCGGTCCTGCTGCGCTGCGGGAGGGCGTCATGATGGTGGCCGATCTGCTGTGGGCGGCGGGGTTCGGCAGGGGTGCCGGCCCGTCGGGCACCCGTCGGCAGACGGCCGGGAGGCAGAGCCGGGCCACTGAAGCGGTTCACGGTGCAGGTGTCGACCGGCTTCTGGTCGTCTGTGGGTTGGTGCTCTTGCCGTGGGCCGCCCTGCTGGCACTCAGACCGGAGGGTCTCGGGTGGGCGGTCCTCGATCTGGTGGAGGCGGGCGCGCTGCTCACGGCCGGCTGCGGCGCCCGGCGCGGCGACGGTCTCCACCGCCCGGCCGCCGCGTTGTCCTCCGCCCTTCTGCTGGCGGACGCCTGGTGCGACGTCCGCATGGCGGCGCCCGGGACGGAGCTGGCGGTGGCCCTGTCGATGGCCGTGTGCGCGGAGGTCCCGCTGGCCTGGGTGTGCGGCTCGCTCGCCCTCGGCAGGCTGGACATCCCGGTTACGGCGTCCGGCGGCTCAGTCCGTGGGCGTGAGCTGCTCCAACTGCTGGATGCGCTCCCGGGTCTCCTCGTCCACCGGGGTGTAGGAGACCAGCCGGGTACGGTTCCGCGGGCCCAGCCACAGGTTGGTGAAGTCAAAACGCAGAAGCCCCACAGGCGGTACGAGGAACTGCTTGAGTCCGTTGGTCTGCCCCGCCACCTCGTGCCGTTGCCAGGCCTGCTCGAAGTCAGGCGAGACCCGGCGGAGCCGATGGATCAGCTCCTTCCAGGCCGGCTCGCCCGGATGGTCGGCCATCGAGGCCCGGAAGCGGGCGACCACGCTGGCCCGAGCGGCGTCGCGGTCCACCAGGCGGCGGGAGAAGGTCGTGTCGGTGAACACCATCCAGAGCAGGTTGCGGTCCTCGAAGGGCATCCGGTCGAGGTCGCCGACCAGCCAGTTGTAGCCGCTGTTCTGGGCGAGGATGTCGTACCGGCTGCTGATCACCGCCGCCGGGAAGGGGTCCAGCTGTTCCAGGATCGCCTGGAGCGCCGGCGACACCGTGGCGCAGTCCGAGACCGGCGACGGATCCTCGACCCCTGCGAGGACGAAGAGGTGCGCGCGTTCGTTGCGGTCCAGGAGCAGGGCCCGGGCGACGGAGTTCAGCACCTGGGCCGACACGTGGATGTCCCGCCCCTGTTCCAGCCAGGTGTACCAGGTGACCCCTACGGTGGCCAGGTGCGCGACCTCCTCCCGGCGGAGCCCCGGGGTCCGCCGCCGCCCGGTCGCGGGCAGGCCGACCTGCTCGGGTGAGATCCGCTCGCGGCGGCTGCGGAGGAAGGCCGCGAGCTCGTGGCGCCGCGCGGCGGCTGGGGCGGCGAGGTCGACGGTGGTAGCCATGAGCCCAGCATGCCTCTCCTCGGAGCCTGTTGCCAGGTAGTCGTTATACCTGGATAAACACTCTCTGGTACCAGGCTGGGAGGAGCCGGATCGTAGGAGCCGTGACTCCGCGACTGACATCCCCGCAGACCCTTCCACCACGACTCGCCGAACCCCCGGCCCCGATCCCACCGGCCGGCGCCCGGCGAGCGCCCGCCGCACCGGGGCTCGGGGCGGCCGGCCTGGCCACCGTGCTGCTCGGCGCGTTCCTCCCGATGCTTGACTTCTCCATAGTGAACGTGGCCCTGCCCACCATCGACCAGGACCTGGTCGCCGGGCCGGCGGTGCTGGAACTGGTGGTGGCCGGCTACGGCATCGCTTTCGCCGTGCTGCTGGTGCTCTGCGGCCGGCTCGGCGACGCGTTCGGGCGACGCAGGCTTTTCCTGGTCGGGGCCGTCTCCTTCGCCGTGACCTCGCTCGCCTGCGGCATCGCGCCCACCGCCTGGACCCTGGTCGCGGCCAGGGCCGCACAGGGCGCCTCCGCCGCCCTGGTCCTCCCCCAGGTCCTGGCGACGATCACCGCAACCACCACCGGGCACCGGCGAGCCCGGGCCCTGTCCGTCTACGGCGCGGTGGGGGGCATCGCCGTGGTCATCGGGCAGGTCGCCGGCGGGATGATGGTCTCCGCCGACCTGTTCGGCACGGGCTGGCGTGCGATCTTCCTGCTGAACGTGCCGCTCGCCCTCCTGGCGGCCGTGCTGGCTGTCCGCTCGGTGCCCGAGAGCCACGCTCCGAGGTCCGCCGGGGTGGACCTCCCGGGCACGGTCCTGCTGTCGGCGGCGCTGCTGTCGCTGCTCCTCCCCCTGATGGAGGGCCGGTCCACCGGCTGGCCCCTGTGGTCGGTGATGTCGCTGACCGCCTTCCCGCTGCTCACGGCAGCGTTCCTGCTGGTCGAGCTGCGGGCCGAACGGGCCGGCAGGGTCCCGCTGCTGCCACTGTCGCTGCTGCGGATCCCGGAGATGCGGCGCGGCCTCGGCATCGCCGTCCCCTTCTACATGGGGTTCGGCGGCTTCATGTTCGTGGTCGCCGTCATGCTCCAGCAGGGGCTCCACGTCGGGCCGGTGGCGGCGGGCTGGGCGCTGGTGCCCATGGCCGTGGGCTACTTCACAGCATCGCTGGCCGGGCCGCGCCTGGTCGGGCTCTTCGGAAGCCGGGTGATCACCATCGGGGCCGTGATCCAGGCTGCCGGCCTGTCCCTGCTGATCGCGACCGCCTTGGCCGACTGGTCGCACTTCTCCACGCTGCGGATGCTGCCCGGGGCCGCGCTCGCCGGCGTCGGGCAGGGGTTCGTGAGCACCCCACTGTTCCGGGTGGTCCTGTCCCGGGTCCCCGTGGACCGGGCCGGCGTCGGCAGCGGGGTGCTGGCGACGACTCAGCAGTCCAGCCTGGCGCTCGGTGTGGCCACGTTGGGGACGACCTTCCTCGCACTGAGCCCCTCGCTCGGCATGGGTCGCGCACTCGCGCTCGTCCTGGCCCTGCAGGCGGGCGGCAGCCTGGTGGTGCTCTGGCTCAGCACCCGACTCCCCCGCACGGTCGGGTGATCCCGACCCCACGATCGAGCGAACCCGGCCGCTCGGTCAGCTGGTCAGGGCCCGGCGGCCGCGTGGCGCCGCCAGGACATACCAGGCCGGATCGGCAGCAAAATCCGAGCAAAAAGGGGAAGCCCGCCGTCAGTGGCCAGTGGCACCATGGCGGCATGACGACCACCCGCCCCACCACCCCGACCGACGCCCGGACGCACGAGGAGCTCATCGCCCTGGTCGCGGCGGGGGCCCGCCCGAAGTACCTGTTGTTCTGGGGCCACCAGCCCGAGCGGGACGGGCGCATCGGCTCGGGCTCACTGAGCCAGTGGTGGCCGGCCGCGTTCACGGTGGACGGGGTCCGCTATGCCACCGCCGAGCACTGGATGATGGCGGGGAAAGCACGACTGTTCGGTGACGAGGCCATCGTGCCCCGGATCCTGGCCGCCAAGTCCCCCGCCGAGGCGAAGAAGCTGGGACGGCTGGTCCGCGGCTTCGACGAAGCGCTCTGGAAGGCGGAGCGGTTCGAGCTGGTGGTACGGGGGAACGTCGCGAAATTCGGGCAGAACGACGCTCTGCGCTACTACCTGCTCGGCACCGCGAACCGCGTCCTGGTCGAGGCCAGCCCACTCGACCGTGTCTGGGGGATCGGTCTCGCGTCGGACGACGAGCGATCGGTGAAGCCGCAGCAGTGGTGCGGCCTGAACCTGCTGGGCTTCGCCCTGATGGAGACGCGGAAGCGGCTCGCCGCCGGCGACCAGGTGGAGTGATCCGTCCCGACAGCTCGCCCCGGAACGGCATCGCCATCAAGTAACCACTCTCGAACATAAGTTGGAGAGAGTGGCATGACGCCGACACTGTGCACCGGATATCGCACCCGGCGAAAACGTGCGGACTCATTCTCGTAACACCGGCGCCGTATCCGAGGTCCAGGATGGTTCTCCAGCCATGGCCAGGAGCTGTCGGGAGCTCCTGGCGGAGAGACCAGGTCGGCGGGATGACACTGCAGGGCATGGGGCCGACACCGGCCGACGTGCAGGCGCTTCGAGCGGAACTCGACGAGCTGCTACGGGCCAGGCAGTTCGCGGCGCAGCGGGAGCGCGGACTGGCCCAGGCACTCCGGGCCCAGGGACCACCCGACGCCGCGGGTGGCCACCCACCACATCAGCCGGATCCCGATCTCCTACGGCAGCTGGCCCAGGCGAAGCGACTACGGGAGGGACTCGGAGCGCGCTGCCTGGAGTTGAGCGATCAGCTGCTCGCAGCGGAGGACAGGTTCGCGTCGGGCGTCTCGGAACACCCCTGGTGGGAGGACGAGTTCCACCCCTCGGCCCGACCCCACTCCTCCGGCCCCGAACCCGGCGCTGCCACCCATGCCTCGGGCGGTCTGCCGGGCTCCAGCATGACGAGGTCGGCGTCCGGCTCGCCACCCTCGTCCCTGTTCTCGCCCCCGCCCCCGCCCTCGGCCGGACAGGGCATACCGGCGAGGAAGCGCCCGACCGGCGCCCGGTTCGGTGGCGCCTACCAGGAGGCGCCCGAGCCCGCGATGCCCTCAATAGCCGCCGCTCCGGCGCGGGGAGCCCGCTTCGGCGGACTCCAACCGGCGCCCGATTCAGAAGCAGACCGGTCCGGACCGTCCCGAACGGCACCACCCCAGGCCGAGCCACCCCGGACCACACCGCCCCAGACAGCACCTCCCACCGCCGCACCGACTTCCCCCGCACCGACTTCCCCCGCCCCGACCGGGATTTCCGCGACGACCCCACCACCACCGGGCACCGCTGGAGCCCTCCCACCCGCTCACGCCCAGCGCTCCGCCGAGGAGATCACCGCACTCGCCCAGCGAATCGCCGCACTCCACGGCTCGGGTGCGGCCCATGAGTCCGCTGCGGTCACCGCCCAGGCGGCCGTCACCCTCTCCCCGGACGACGTGGTGCGGCTGACGATCGCCCTCCGCCAGAGCGGGCCGGTGGGCGCTGCGGGGTACCTGGCCCGGGCGACCGCCCACGCCCATCCCGACCAAGCCGCAGGCACCCTGGCGGAGTTGCGCCGTTCGGGCCTGACAGACGAGGCCGCCGAGCTGTTCCACGCGCTGTGGGCGGTGCCGGCCGTGGCGCTGCCGGGGCTACTGGCGGCGCTGGAGCGGGCCGGACAGCCGGCGGACGGACAGACCCTGCTGTGGGAGTGGGCCTCGGCTCCTCCGGCCGAACTGTCCGTCCTGGCCGACGAGTTGCATGCGTCCGGCCGCATGCGTGACCTCCGCAGCCTGCTCCGGCAGGTGGCCGGGCGTCCGGTCGGCGAGATCGCGGCGGTGGTCACGGCCCTGGAGAGCACGCTGGCCGCCCACCTGATCCGCGAGGTGTCGGCCCTGCGGTCGGCGTCCGACCTCGGCGGGTTCGGCGCAACCCTGGCCCAGGACGCCTCGCTCTACGGCGCTTTGCTGGCGGCGATCGCCGAGCTGGACGAGTCCCGTTTCCGGAACGCCCTCGCCGCCCTCCGTTCCCTGGGCCTCCCCACCGAACCGCCCCGGGGCCGCGGACGGCGTTGATCCTGGCCGCCACGACCAACGCCGGCCCGCGCACCACGACGACCGGGACCACGGCCACGACAAGAATCACGACCACCTGTCACGACGAGAATCACGACCACCGGCCACGACCGGGACCACGGCCTCGACCACGGCGGCACCAGCACGAACGAAAACGCCCGGCCCCCGCACCGAGCGGTCGGTGCGGGGGCCGGGCGGGAGTACCGGTCGCGTCAGCAGCCGATGAGGCGGGCGGCCAGGTAGGACTTGACCTGGTCCAGGGAGACGCGCTCCTGAGCCATGGTGTCCCGTTCGCGGACGGTCACCGCGTTGTCCTCGAGGGTGTCGAAGTCGACGGTGACGCAGAACGGGGTGCCGATCTCGTCCTGGCGGCGGTAGCGCTTGCCGATGGCGCCGGCGTCGTCGAACTCGACGTTCCACGCGGTGCGCAGGTCCTCGGCCAGGCCGCGGGCCTTCGGCGACAGGTCGGCGTTGCGCGACAGCGGCAGGACCGCGACCTTGACCGGGGCGAGGCGCGGGTCGAGCTTCATGCCGACGCGCTTCTCCATGACGCCCTTGGCGTTGGGAGCCTCGTCCTCGAAGTAGGCGTCGAGCAGGAAGGCCAGCATGGCGCGGTTGAGGCCGGCCGCCGGCTCGATGACGTACGGGAAGTACCGCTCGCCGGACTCCTGGTCGAAGTAGCGGAGGTCCTTGCCGGAGTGCTCGCTGTGCACCGACAGGTCGTAGTCGGTGCGGTTGGCGATGCCCTCGAGCTCGGAGAACTCGCTGCCGCCGAAGTTGAAGCGGTACTCGATGTCCACGGTGCGCTTGGCGTAGTGGGAGAGCTTCTCCTTCGGGTGCTCGAAGAAGCGCATGTTCTCCTCACGCAGGCCGAGGTTGCGGTACCAGTTCCAGCGCTGCTCGAGCCAGTACTCGTGCCACTTCTCGTCCTCGCCCGGCTTGACGAAGAACTCCATCTCCATCTGCTCGAACTCGCGGGTCCGGAAGATGAAGTTGCCGGGGGTGATCTCGTTGCGGAAGCTCTTGCCGACCTGGGCGATACCGAACGGCGGCTTCTTGCGCGAGGTGGTCTGTACGGCGCTGAAGTTGGTGAAGATGCCCTGCGCGGTCTCCGGGCGCAGGTACGCCAGGCCGGAGCCGTCCTCGACCGGGCCGAGGTGGGTCTTCAGCATGCCCGAGAACTCCTTGGGCGACGTGAAGGCGCCCTTGTTCCCGCAGTTCGGGCAGTTGATGTCGGCGAGGCCGTTGGCGGGCAGCTTGCCGTGCTTGGCCTCGTACGCCTCCTCCAGGTGGTCCGCGCGGAACCGCTTGTGGCAGGAGAGGCACTCGGTGAGCGGGTCGTTGAAGGTGGCGACGTGGCCGGAGGCCTCCCAGACCTCCTTGGCGAGGATCACCGAGGAGTCGAGACCGACGACGTCCTCGCGAGCGGTGACCATCGCCCGCCACCACAGGCGCTTGATGTTCTCCTTGAGCTCGACACCCAGCGGCCCGTAGTCCCAGGCGGCACGCGTACCGCCATAGATCTCGCTGCAGGGGTAGACGAAGCCACGGCGCTTGCTCAGGCTGACGATCGTGTCGATCTTGTCGGCGGCCACAGTGCTCTCTTCATTACGACGGCACGGACAGGCACGGCTGGTTGCACGCACCCGAATACCTCAGGTTACCGGGCAGCCGGGCCGAGATTCACCCTGGTATCGCCACCTGCGGCGCTCTCGCCCCTTCACCACCGGCTCCTCACCGATCCGCCTCTTCCACCCGCTCACACCCCCGCGCTCCGCCCGCTCGCACCCTCGCACTCCACCCGCTCGCACCCCCGAGTCCCGCTCGCGCACCCCGAAGCAAGTTGACAATCATTTCCAGATAAGATGAGAATGGTTGTCATGAAGATCCGGCGCCCATCGACCTCCATAGCCCTGACCGCCACCGTCCTGACCGGCGCTCTCACCCTCACCGCCTGCGGTGGCACCAGCAGCGCCCAGGACGGCAGCGGCCGGCTGAAGGTCGTGGCGTCCTTCTACCCGATGGAGTTCCTCGCCTCGCAGATCGGCGGCGAGCACGTCGCGGTCACCGACCTCACGGCCGCCGGTGTCGAGCCGCACGACCTGGAGCTGACCGCCAAGCAGGTCGGCAGGGTCCAGACCGCCGGTGCCGTGCTCTACCTCAAGGGCCTGCAGCCCACCGTCGACAAGGCCGTCGCCCAGTCCAAGTCCAAGCACGTGGTCGACGCGGCCGCCGTGTCCCCACTGGAGGAGCACAGCGCGGAGGAGGCCGGCGAGAGCACCGAGGACCACGCCGGCCACGCCCACGGGAACGACACCCACGAGAGCCACGCCCACGAGGGCGGCGACCCGCACCTCTGGCTGGACCCGACCCGCTACGCGGCCGTCGCCAAGGCCGTAGGTGCCGAGTTCGCCGAGGCCGACCCGGCCCACGCCGCCGACTACCAGAAGAACACCGACGACCTGGTCGCCCGGCTCACCGCCCTGGACGCGGAGTTCCAGGCGGGCTTGAAGGGTTCCGCCACCAAGTCCTTCGTCACCAGCCACGCCGCCTTCGGCTACCTCGCCGAGCACTACGGCCTGACGCAGATCGCCGTCAACGGCGTCGACCCGGACTCCGAACCCACCCCCGCACGGCTGACCGGGATCCAGAAGGCCGCCAAGGCGCACGGCGTCAACACGGTCTTCTTCGAGACCCTGGTCAGCCCCAAGCTCGCCGAGACCGTCGCCAAGGACCTCGGCCTCAAGACGGCCGTCCTCGACCCCCTGGAGGGGGTCAAGGACCCGGCCAAGGACGACTACTTCTCGATCATGAAGCAGAACCTCACCAACCTGCAGGCCGCGCTCGGCGCCACCAGCTGACGGGACACCGCGACGACATGAGCTCCGCCCTCCCCCAGGCCGGCCAGACCGCCCAGGCCCATCAGACCGACCAGGCCCCACAGACCACCCAAGCCACACAAGCCACCCAGACCGACCAGACAGATCCGTCCGGCCAGACGGACCTGTCCGCGCGAAACACCCCCGCCGCCCACACCACCCTGCCCGGCCACACCACCCTGCCCGACCCCACCGCCGCCGTCAGCCTGCGCGGCGCGGTGGCCTCGGTCGGCGGCCGTCCCGTCCTGCGCGGGGTCGACCTGCGGGTGCGGCAGGGCGAGGTGGTGGCGCTGCTCGGCGCCAACGGTTCCGGCAAGTCCACCACCGTGAAGTCGGTGATCGGGTCCGTGCCACTCGACCATGGCCGGCTGGAGCTGTTCGGCACGCCGTTCAACCGGTTCCGCGACTGGCGCCGCATCGGGTACGTCCCGCAGCGGACCACCGCGGCGAGCGGGGTCCCCGCCACGGTGCGCGAGGTCGTCTCCACCGGACGGCTGCCGCAGCACCGCCTCCTCCCCTTCCGCCGCCGGGACCGCGCCGCCGTGGACCGGGCGCTGGCCTCGGTCGGCATGCTGGACCGGGCCCGCGACGGCGTGGCCGACCTCTCCGGCGGCCAGCACCAGCGGGTGCTGATCGCCCGCGCCCTGGTCGGCAAGCCCGACCTGCTGATCATGGACGAGCCGATGGCGGGAGTAGACCTGGAGAGCCAGCAGGTGCTCGCCGACACCCTGCGCCGGGAGGTCGAGCGCGGCTGCGCCGTCCTCCTCGTCCTGCACGAACTCGGACCGCTGGAGCCGCTGATCGACCGGGCCGTGGTACTCCGCGACGGCTGCGTGGCGCACGACGGCCCGCCGCCCGAGAGCGTCGGCCAGCACGCGCTGCCCGGCCACGACCACGTCCACCCGCACGCGGACGACCACCACACCCAGGGACTGCTGGCATGACCGAGATGTTCCAGTACGACTTCATGCAGCGGGCCCTGATCGCCGCCGTGCTGGTCGGCATCACCGCACCGGCCGTCGGCATCTACCTGGTGCAGCGCCGACAGGCCCTGATGGGTGACGGCATCGGCCATGTCGCCCTCACGGGCGTCGGCCTCGGCTTCGTGTTCCAGACCAGCCCGGTCTGGATGGCGGTGGTGGTCTGCATCGCCGGCGCGATCGTCATGGAGCTGGTCCGCTCGCGCGGCAACCAGCGCGGCGACATCGCCCTCGCCATGCTCTTCTACGGCGGCATGGCGTGCGGGAAGCTGCTGGTCAGCATGAGCGCCCAGACCGGCAACGGCAGCCTGGAGAGCTACCTCTGGGGCTCCATCCTCACCGTCTCGCCCGAGGACCTGACGGTCATCGCGGTGCTCGCCGCGATCGTCATCGCGGTCACCTTCGGGCTGCGCCGCCAGCTGTTCGCGATCTGCCAGGACGAGGAGTTCGCCCGGGTCACCGGGATCCCCGTCCGGCTGCTCAACCTGCTGCTCGCCGTGATGGCGGCGGTCACCGTCACGGTGGCGATGCGGGTGGTCGGCCTGCTGCTGGTCAGCGCGCTGATGGTGGTACCGGTGGCGGCGGCCCAGCAGCTCACCCGGTCCTTCGCCGCGACCCAGGCCGCCGCCGTGGGCCTCGGCGTCACCGTGGCGGTGCTGGGCGTCGCCGGGTCCTTCGAGGCCGATGTGCCCTCCGGCCCGGCCATCGTGCTGCTGGCCATCGCGGCCTTCGCGGCGTTCGCCACCATCGCCACCCCGCTGGCCCGCCGACGGCACCGCGGCTCGCCGGAGAGCGGTCCCGCGGTGTGCGACGTGGTCCTTCCGGAGCAGACCGATCCCCGCCGCACGGAGGATCCGGCGGCAACTCGGGGGCTGGCACAATGAGGTGCGACAGCACCCGAGCACCAGGAGGACCCACGGTGACCACCGCAGGCCCGTCGCCGCGCGCCCGATCGACTCGGCAGCGTGCCGCCGTCTCGGCGGTCCTGGACGAGATCGCGGACTTCCGCAGCGCCCAGGAGCTGCACGACCTGCTGAAGCACCGGGGCGACTCGGTCGGTCTGACCACCGTCTACCGCACCCTGCAGTCGCTCGCCGACGCCGGTGAGGTCGACGTGCTGCGCACCGCCGACGGCGAGGCCGTGTACCGGCGCTGCAGCAGCGGGCACCACCACCACCTGGTCTGCCGCCACTGCGGTGCCACGGTGGAGGTCGAAGGTCCGGCGGTGGAGCGCTGGGCCAGCGCGGTGGCGGCCGAGCACGGGTTCAGCGACATCGCGCACACGCTGGAGATCTTCGGCACCTGCGCCGAGTGCGCGAAGAAGGCCTGAGAAGGCCCGCGAGCACACCAGGCGCACCGAGCACACCAAGCGCACCAAGCACTCCAAAGTATGGAAAGGGCCCGGGTTCACCACCCGGGCCCTTTCCGCACCCCGGACGCCCCGGACTCCCGGGGCGCCCGACAGGTTCCTCAGCGCTGCGACGGCACCTCGGCGGCGTTGGCGGCGGCATTGGCGATGTCGTTGGGGATCGCGCCGCCGAAGCGGCGGTCCCGCATCGCGTACTGCTCGCAGGCCCGCCACAGGTCGCGACGGTCGAAGTCCGGCCAGAGCACGTCCTGGAACACGAACTCCGCGTACGCGGACTGCCAGGCCAGGAAGTTGGAGGTGCGCTGCTCGCCGCTGGGCCGCAGGAAGAGGTCCACGTCCGGCATGTCGGGGTAGTAGAGGTACTTGGCGAAGGTCTTCTCGTTGACCTTCTTCGGGTCCAGCCGGCCGGCGGCCACCTCCCGGGCGATGGCCTGGGCGGCGTCCGCGATCTCGGCCCGGCCACCGTAGTTGACGCAGAAGTACAGCGTCATCGCGTCGTTGTCCTTGGTCTGCTCCTGGGCGATCTGGAGCTCCTGGACCACGCTCTTCCACATCTTGGGCATGCGGCCGGCCCAGCGGATGCGGATGCCGAGCGCGTCCATCTCGTCACGGCGGCGGCGGATGACGTCCCGGTTGAAGTTCATCAGGAAGCGCACCTCGTCCGGGGAGCGCTTCCAGTTCTCGGTGGAGAAGGCGTACAGCGAGAGGTTCTTCACGCCGACCTCGAGGCAGCCCTTGAGCACGTCCAGCACGACGCCCTCGCCGACCCGGTGGCCCTCGGTCCGGGGCAGGCCGCGCTCCTTGGCCCAGCGGCCGTTGCCGTCCATGACCACCGCGACGTGGTTCGGCACCAGATCGCCGGGGATCTTCGGCGGCCGCGCGCCGGTCGGGTGCGGGTCCGGGGTCCGGTACTCCCGCTGCTTGCTGCCGAATAGCCGTCGCCCTGCCATGCTCACTTCTCCACGTATCTCATCGAGCGGATGCCCCGCTCCAGGTGCCATTGCAGATAGGCGGCCACCAGCCCGCTGCCTTCGCGCCAGTACCTCGACTCGCAGGCATCCGCCGTCTCCCAGTCCCCGGACAGCAGTGCACCGAGCAGTACCAGTGTCTCAGGGGAGGGTACGGCACTTCCGGGAACCCGGCAGTCGACACAGAGAACGCCGCCCGCCTGGAGCGAGAAGAACCGGTTGGGACCGGGCAGCCCGCACTTCGCACAGTCGGTGAAGCTGGCGCCGTACCCGTTGACGGCCAGCGAGCGCAGCAGGAAGGCGTCCATCACCAGGTGCGGCTCGTGCAGGCCGGCGGCGAGCGTCCGGAGCCCGCCGACCAGGAGGAGGTACTGCTGGACGGCCGGCTGGCCCTCGTTCTCGGCGAACCGTTCCGCCGTCTCCAGCATCGCCGTGCCGGCGGTGTAGCGGGCGTAGTCGGCGACGATGGGGGCGCCGTACGGCGCGATCGTCTCGACCTGGGTGCAGAGCGGGAGGGTACGGCTCACGAGCTCCGAGCCGCGGCTGAAGAACTGCACGTCGACGTGGGAGAACGGCTCCAGGCGCGCGCCGAACTTCGACTTCGTACGGCGGACACCGCGGGCCACCGCGCGGACCTTGCCGTGCTGGCGGGTCAGCAGCGTGATGATGCGGTCGGCTTCGCCGAGCTTCTGGGTGCGGAGCACGATGCCGTCGTCGCGGAAGAGACTCATGGTGGAGCCATTCTCCCCCAGGGCACCGACGACCGGGGCGACCGCCGGAGCAACCGGTCCCATCGGGCAGACCATCGGGGGCCGGAGGAACACCGCGGGGGCGGTCACTCGGCCGGCCGGGGCCCGCGGAGCCCGCCCCGCACCCCGCCGCGCAGCCGTGAGCCCGCACCGGGGTGTGGGGGAGGACGCTCGGTGCGGGGTACGGCGGGCCCGGGAGGGGGAGTCGGGCCCGGCTCGGGGGACCTCAGCGCGGCGTGCTGGTCGCCGCTTCCAGCAGTTCGTCGACCCGGGTCGCGGAGAGCTTGAGACAGCGGCCGATCACGGCCAGCGCCGCGCGCTCCTGCGGCAGGTACCGCCCGTCGGCGAGGGCCACCCAGGCGCCCTGGGTGATCAGGCGCTCGCGCCCCTGCTGGGCGAGGTGCGGGGCGAGCGGTTCCAGGGCGGCGTGCAGCTCGACGGCGAGTCCGCTGGCGGCGCCGTCCACGTCCATCGGCTCGCCGCCGCCGTGGCCGGAGAGCGCGGCCAGTGCGGCCAGCACCTGGGCCTCGCCGCAGTCCTCGAAGCCGGCCTCGCGGATCACCGCGCAGGCGGCGTCCCGCCCGGCCCGGCTGCCGGTGCCGCCCGCCGCCAGAGCGGCGAGGGCGACGGTGTACTGGGCGTCGCGGAGCATCGCGCCGAGCCGGACGCAGGTCAGCTGCTCCAGAGCGTCGAGCCCGTACCGGCCGCGGCAGTTGGTGCACTGCACGCTGCGGACCACCGGCCCGAGCGGCAGCACCGGGGTGCCGAGCAGGCGCAGCCACCGGCGGCCGTGCTGGCGGCGGTAGTTGCGGTCCCCGCCGCAGCCGGGGCAGAAGAACTCACCGAGAACATCCGTCCGCCAGCGAGGGCGGACTCCCCACAACCCTGTCACGGCGCCACTCCCCAGACATGGCAGACGGCCTGCACTTCGGCGGGCAGGTCACGTGACCGGATCCCGGAGGCCGTCCCGCCGACCCCGAATCCGGTGCGTCGATGTTGCCACGGTTACCAGCACGTGTCAGCACCCCGAACGGGTGCCGGCGGGAATTTTTGTGACGCGGGCCACACTGCAGAGCAATTCCGCAGCCGACCCCCGACCCGCCCCCCAGCCGGACCCCACCACCACTCCGTCCACTCCCCCAGCCCCGCCCACCTCAACCCCACCCAACCCAACCCAGTCCGACCCGACTCCGACGCCACCCCCGGCCCCGGCCCCCGCCCCCGCCCCCGCCCCGACCGTCTCAACCCCAGCCCCGGGCACGCCGACGGGGAGCCACCCGCACAGGTGACTCCCCGTCAGAACGATGACCTCAGAACCTCAGAACACTGCCCTCGGAGCGGTGACCGCCTACCGCTGCGACCGGTTGACGGCGCTCACCAGCGCCTTCAGCGAGGCCAGCACGGTGTTGGCGTCGATGCCCACGCCCCACAGCACCTTGCCCTCGACCGCGCACTCGACGTACGCGGCGGCCTGGGCGTCGCCGCCCTCGCTCAGCGCGTGCTCGGCATAGTCCAGGACGCGGACGTCCACGCCGATCCCGGCCAGGGCGTTGACGAAGGCGGAGACCGGGCCGTTGCCGGTGCCGTTCAGGACGGTCGGCCGCCCGTCCACCACGGCCTCGGTGGACAGTACGTCCCGGCCGTCCTCGGTGGTCAGGCTGCGGGAGCCGCTCAGCGCGATCCGGCCCCACGGGTTCTCCGGGGTGGGCAGGTACTCGTCCTGGAAGACGGCCCAGATGTCGCCCGGGGTGACCTCGCCGCCCTCGGCGTCGGTCTTGGCCTGGATGATCCGCGAGAACTCGATCTGCATCCGGCGCGGCAGGTCCAGCTTGTGGTCGTTCTTCAGGACGTACGCGATGCCGCCCTTGCCGGACTGGCTGTTGACCCGGATGACCGCCTCGTAGCTGCGGCCGACGTCCTTGGGGTCGATCGGCAGGTACGGGACGCCCCAGGTGTAGTCCTCGACCGGGACCCCGGCGGCCTTGGCGTCGACCTCCAGCGCGTCGAAGCCCTTCTTGATCGCGTCCTGGTGCGACCCGGAGAAGGAGGTGTACACCAGGTCGCCGGCGTAGGGGTGGCGCTCGGGCACCGGCATCTGGTTGCAGTACTCGGCGGTGCGGCGGATCTCGTCGATGTCGGAGAAGTCGATCATCGGGTCGACGCCCTGCGAGAACAGGTTCATGCCGACGTTGACCAGGTCCAGGTTGCCGGTGCGCTCGCCCTGGCCGAACAGGCAGCCCTCGACGCGGTCGGCGCCGGCCATCACGGCCAGCTCGGCGGAGGCCACGCCGGTGCCGCGGTCGTTGTGCGGGTGGGTGGACAGGCAGACGAACTCGCGGCGGGACAGGTTCCGCGACATCCACTCGATCTTGTCGGCGTAGACGTTCGGGGTGGAGCGCTCGACCGTGGTCGGCAGGTTCAGGATGATCTCGCGGCCCTCACCCGGCTGCCAGACGTCCATCACCGCCTCGCAGACCTCCAGGGCGAAGTCCAGCTCGGTGTCGATGAAGATCTCGGGCGAGTACTCGTAGCCGAAGACGGTGTCCTCGCCCAGGATCTTGTCGGCGTACTCCATCACCAGGCGGGTGCCGTCGGCGGCGATCGCCTTGATGTCGTCCTTGCTGCCCTTGAACACCACCCGGCGGAACAGCGGGGAGGTCGCGTTGTACAGGTGGACGGTGGCCCGCGCGGCACCCTTCAGGGACTCCACGGTGCGCTCGATCAGGTCCTCGCGGGCCTGGGTCAGCACCGAGATGGTGACGTCCTCGGGGATCGCGCCCTCCTCGATCAGGGAGCGCACGAAGTTGAAGTCGGTGGCGCCGGAGGAGGGGAAGCCGACCTCGATCTCCTTGTAGCCCATCTTCACCAGCAGGTCGAACATCTTGCGCTTGCGGGCGGGCGACATCGGGTCGATCAGCGCCTGGTTGCCGTCCCGCAGGTCGGTGGACAGCCAGCGCGGCGCCTTGGTGATGACCTGGCTCGGCCAGGTGCGGTCCGGCAGGTCGACGGTGCCGAAGGGTACGTACCGGTGGAACGGCATTCCGGAGGGCTGCTGCCGGACGGAGGCGGCGGTGATCGGGGTGGGACGGTCGTTGAACGCGCGGGCGACGGACGACTGCTCGGTCATGGGTGGGCTCTCGGCTTCCCTGTCGATGGCGGTCTACGGTCGGGATCGCCACACTCCACTGGGGGCGCCCGACTGGGCCGACTGAATGCGCCGCATCGTGATCTGCGTGCACCACAACTCCCCGCGGCAAGGGAGCCGGCCTTCGTGGACTACAGGCCCTCGCCGCGGCAGCTAAGAAGAAGCAGCCCGTAACGCATGATGCTCCCCAGCGTAACCCAGCCCTCCGGGCACACGAAGTGAACCGCGCCACGATTCCACGTCGTGAGACGCCTCCACTTCCCGACGCCGACACCGACGCCAACACCGACGCCAACGCACCGCCATCGCGAACCACCGCGCCGCCAACGCCCCGCCGCCCCGCCGCCACCACGCCGCCACCACGCCGCCGCCGAGCCGCTCGAACATCTTCGCGACGCCCTCATGACAACGGGTCATCGATGCGCCACCCTGGGCGACATGACTCCCGCCATAGGACACTGCGCGATCGTTCCGCCGTACGTCCTCGACCGGCTCGCCGAGCAGGGTCACGGGGCCGCGCGGCGCTCCCTCGTCCTGGACGCCGTCCACCGCCAGGCCCGCCTCCTCCCCCCGGAACCGCGCGAACCGGCGCCGCGCCTCAGCCGTACCGTCTGCGACGCCGAGCACGACGAGCGGCTCCCGGGCCGCACCGTCCGGACCGAGGGCGGCGCGGGCGACGCCGACGCCTCCGTGGACCGCGCGTACGACGGACTCGGCGCCACCTTCGCGCTGTACGACGAGGTCTTCGGCCGGCACTCCATCGACGACGCCTACCTGCCGCTGGACGCCACCGTCCACTACGGGCGGGACTACGACAACGCCTTCTGGGACGGCAACCGGATGGTCTTCGGTGACGGCGACGGCGAGATCTTCGTCGACTTCACCAGCTGCCTGGACGTCATCGGGCACGAACTCGCCCACGGCGTCACGCAGTACACGGCGGGGCTGGAGTACATAAACCAGTCCGGCGCGCTCAACGAGTCGGTCTCCGACGTGTTCGGCTCGCTGGTCCGGCAGTACGCGCTCGGGCAGACCGCCGAGGAGGCGGACTGGCTGATCGGCGCCGGACTGCTCGCCCCGGGCGTCCGCGGGGTCGCGCTCCGCTCGATGAAGGCGCCGGGCACGGCGTACGACGACCCCCGGCTCGGCAAGGACCCGCAGCCCGGCCACTTCGACGGCTACGTGCGGACCCGGCGGGACAACGGCGGGGTGCACATCAACTCCGGGATCCCCAACCACGCCTTCCAGCTGCTGGCCACCGCGCTCGGCGGCCACGCCTGGGAGCGGGCCGGGCGGATCTGGTACGACACGCTGACCTCGGGCGACCTGGCCCCGAACACCGGGTTCGCGGCGTTCGCCCGGGCCACCGTGGCGGCGGCCCGGACCAGATTCGGCGAGGGCGAGGTCCCGGACGCGGTCACCGAGGCGTGGTCCCGGGTGGGGATCCGGAGCACGTGACACCGGAGGTCGCGTGCTACCGGGCGGTACACCTGCGGCGCTGCGTGGAGTCTGTGAAAAGACTCGGCAAAGCCGATCGGTGCGTAGCACACTGACAACCATGCGTATCCAGGTGACCCGGACCGGTGGGATCGCCGGCCTCGTCCGGCACGCCGAGTTGGACACCGCCGATCGCCGCGACGCGCCGCACGTGCACGCGCTCGCCCGTGAGGCGGTGGCCGGCGGCCTGCGCGCGCCCTCCTACGGGGTGCCGGACGGCTTCCACTACGAGATCACCGTCGACGGCCGCACGGTCTACTGCGCGGACCCGAAACTCACCGACTCCCAAAGGGAGTTGGTGAGTCTCGTCCTCCGCGAGGGGGCCTAGCCGGGCAGCCCCGAGGGCCACCCGGCCGTCTGACAGTCCGGCCGCCCGACAGCAGGGCCGGGCCCGCCGAGCAGTCGGGCCGGCCCGAGCGGCCGTCAGAAGCCCAGCTTCCGCAGCTGCTTGGGGTCGCGCTGCCAGTCCTTGGCGACCTTGACGTGGAGGTCGAGGTAGACCGGCGTGCCCAGCAACGCCTCGATATGCTTGCGGGCCGTGGTGCCGACGTGCTTGAGGCGGGAACCCCGGGCGCCGATGACGATGGCCTTCTGGCTCTGCCGCTCGATGAAGACGTTGGCGTGGATGTCCAGCAGCGGGCGGTCGGCCGGCCGGCCCTCGCGCGGGATCATCTCCTCGACCACCACCGCGAGCGAGTGCGGCAGCTCGTCCCGGACGCCCTCCAGCGCGGCCTCGCGGATCAGCTCCGCGACCATGATCTGCTCGGGCTCGTCGGTGAGGTCGCCGTCCGGGTAGAGCGGCTGGCCCTCGGGGAGCAGCTTGGTGATCAGCTCGCCGACCAGGGCGACCTGCTTGTCCCCCACCGCCGACACCGGGATGATCTCGGCCCACTCGATGCCGAGTTCGGCGCCCATCTGATGCACGGCGATCAGCTGCTCGGCGAGTCGCTTGGAGTCGACCAGGTCGGTCTTGGTGACGACGGCGACCTTGGGGGTCTTCTTGATCTCGGCGAGTTCCTTGGCGATGAACCGGTCGCCGGGGCCGATCTTCTGGTCGGCGGGCAGGCAGAAGCCGATCACGTCGACCTCCGCCCAGGTGCTGCGGACCAGGTCGTTGAGCCGCTCACCGAGCAGGGTGCGAGGCTTGTGCAGGCCGGGGGTGTCGACCAGGACGAGCTGGGCGTCCGGGCGGTGGACGATGCCGCGCACCGTGTGCCGGGTGGTCTGCGGACGGT
Source organism: Kitasatospora sp. HUAS MG31 (assembly GCF_040571325.1). Lineage (GTDB taxonomy): Bacteria > Actinomycetota > Actinomycetes > Streptomycetales > Streptomycetaceae > Kitasatospora > Kitasatospora camelliae. The sequence goes on from NZ_CP159872.1 coordinate 2,580,990, forward strand.
CGGAGGTGATCGCGACCTTCGTCCCGACCAGGGCGTTGGTCAGGGTCGACTTGCCCGCGTTGGGACGGCCGACGAAGCACGCGAACCCGGAGCGGTACGGGGAGGAAGGGGCATTCATGCCCACCATTCTCCCTGATCATCGAAGCCGCACCGACAACCCGTACGACCACGCCGCCGCCGGCCTCCGCACCCCGCCACCACGACCTCCGCGCCGACACGGTCGCAGCCAGGGCACGGCGAGGGCACGGCCCCGGACGCGGTCCCCGATCCGGACGCGGCCCCGGCTCAGCCCTGCTTCCTCCCGCCGCTCAGCCCTGCTTCTTCCCGCCGCTCAGCCCTGCTTCTTCCCGCCGCTCAGCCCTGCTTCTTCCCGCCGGTCAGCCCGCCCACCAGGACCAGCACCAGCAGCGTCAGCGAGCCGGCCAGCCACCACGGTGAGCCGGTCTCCTTCCAGCGCCCCAGCCCCATCACGGTCAGCAGCAGCCCGGCGAAGAACGCCAGCACCCCCATCGTCGGCCCCTCCCCGGTCCGCACGGTCCGGGGTCAGGCTACCGTCCGCCCCACCCGGCGACCGGGGCGTGGTACCCCAGCGCGGTAACCCTGCCGGCGCGGTACCCCGGCCTGCGGGGTACCACCGCACACCGGGGGACCTCGAACAGCTCCGGAAGCGCCTCAGCGCGCCTCGGCGCGCAGCCGCAGGACCCCGTCCGGTCCGGCCAGCAGTACCGGGGTCCCGGCGCCGCCCAGGTCCCGCACGGCGGCCAGGTCGGCCTCGGCCGGCTCCCCGGCCTCGGTCACCACGGCGGCGGCCTCCAGGCCCTTGGCGCCGCTGGCCACGGCCATGGCGACGGCGGTCTGCAGGGCGCTGAGCCGCAGCGACTCCAGGGCCACCGTGCCGGCCACGTAGGTACGGCCGGTCTCGTCGCGTACGGCGGCGCCCTCGGGCACGCCGTTGCGGGCGCGGGCCGAACGCGCCAGCGTGATGATCTTCTTGTCCTCGGGGTCCACGTCAGTCAGCTCACTCATGGGCCCTGAGCATAGGCGTCCGGTGGACCGGGGCGTCGCGGTGTTCCGTTCCCGCGACGACCCGGCCCACCGGCGGGTCGGAAGGTCAGTGCCCGGTCGGCCTCGGCGGCCCCGGCCGGAGCACCTTGACGAACGTGGGCGGACCGGAGGGCAGCTCGTCCGGCTTCTCGTGGCGCTTGCGCCAGTACGGGTTGTCGTGCGGCAGGTGGCTGCTCACTCTGCCGTACATGCCGAAGGTCACCACCGCGAAGCCGAAGACGAAGCTGAAGATCACGTTGGAGATCTGGAAGGCCAGCCGGTTGGCGCTGCTGTCGAGCACCATCAGCCCGACGAAGCCGGCCAGGATGAACAGCAGGCCCATGATCATGTTGAGGTTGGACGCGAAGTTCCCACCGATGATCGCGCCGATGATCAGCACGCCGCCGGCGACGAGCGACAGCACGCTCAGCGCGCCGTTGCTGGAGAGGCCGAACACCTCCTTGCCCTCGGTGTCGAAGATGCCCGGGTGAGTCCCGGTCAGGCCGAGGATTCCGAAGACCACCAGGAAGACCCCGCCGAGGCCGGCGGTGAACCGGTAGACCTGGCTGAGCCGGTGGTCGACGGGCAGTTCGTCTTGCAGTTTCATGGGGCCTCCACCCGGGGGCGGTTATCCGTGGTCGGGTACCCGTCGACGGGTACCCGGCGGTCGGTCGGCTATCCGTGTCCTTCGGCTGTCCGTGCCGTTCGGCTGTCCGTGTGGTCCGACTATCCCTGGTCGACGCGAAGGTACGGCACCTCGTGGATGTAGAGGGAACCGCACTGCTGGCAGGTCCTGAGGCCGGTGCCCCAGAGGTGCTCGGGCTTCGACTCGGCGTCGGGATCGATGTCCGCGCCGCACATGCCCTCGGTCGGGTTGCCGTCCCGGACGACGTGCCACTTGACCACCCCGCCGGTCCGGCCCGCCGGTCCGTACTCCGCGCGTAGCTGATGTGCCATGCCTTCATGGTCTTCAGGCCGCCGGTGGGCGGTCAAACGGAACCCGTCCGACCCCTGGGACACCGTGGCCCGGAGGGGATCCCCCTCCGGGCCACGGTGTCCAAACACGTGCCGGGCTCGCGCACCCGCGCCGGGTCCACGGATCCACCGGCCTCAGGACCGGGACTGCTCGCTCTCCCGCTCCACGTCCTCGCCCTCGTCGCCGCCCCGGACGGGGGCGGCGACCAGGGTGCCGATCCGGTTGCGGCGGCCGGCCGCGCTCTCCGCCGAGAGCCGGATCGACACCAGGTCGGTCACGCCCTCGTCCGGCACCGGGATCTCGCAGGAGGAGCCGGGGATCGGCACCCGCCCCAGGTGCTTGGCGAGCAGACCGCCGACCGTCTCCACGTCCTCGTCGGCCAGCTCCAGGCCGAACAGCTCGCCGAGGTCCTCGACCAGCAGCCGGGCGGTGATCCGGTACGAGCCGTCCCCGAGGTCCTCGACCGGGGCGATCTCCCGGTCGTACTCGTCGGTGATCTCGCCGACGATCTCCTCCAGGATGTCCTCGATGGTGACCAGGCCGGCGGTGCCGCCGTACTCGTCGATCACGATCGCCACGTGCGAGCGCATCTGCTGCATCTCGCGCAGCAGGTCGCCGGCCGGCTTGGAGTCCGGGACGAAGACCGCCGGGCGCATCACCGCGGCCACCGGCTCCGACTCGGTGTCCCGGTTGACGTGGGTGCGCCGGACCAGGTCCTTGAGGTAGACGATGCCGACCACGTCGTCCTCGTTGTCGCCGACCACCGGGATCCGGGAGAAGCCGGAGCGCAGCGCCAGGGTGAGGGTCTGGCGGACGGTCTTGTGCCGCTCGATCATCACCAGGTCGGTGCGCGGCACCATCACCTCGCGGACGATGGTGTCGCCCAGTTCGAAGACCGAGTGCACCATGCGGCGCTCCTCGTCCTCGATCAGGTCGTCCTTCTCGGCGAGGTCGACCAGGGCGCGCAGCTCCGCCTCGGAGGCGAACGGCCCCTCCTTGTACCCCTTGCCGGGGGTCAGCGCGTTGCCGAGCAGGATCAGCAGCCGCGGGATCGGGCCGAGGATCCGCGCCAGCGGCAGCAGCACGAAGGAGGCGGCGGTGGCCGTGGTCAGCGGGTGCTGGCGGCCGATGGTGCGTGGCGAGACGCCGACGGCGACGAAGGAGACCAGCACCATCACGCCGATCGCCAGCAGCACCGCCTGCCAGGTCTTGTCCAGCGAGCGGACGCTGACCACGGTGACCAGCACCGCCGCCGCCATCTCGCAGGCCACCCGGATCAGGGTGGCCAGGTTGAGGTAGCGGATGGAGTCCGCGGTCAGTGCCAGCAGCCGGTCGGAGCCGCGCCGGCCGGCCCGGGCTGCCTCCTCGGCGCGGAACCGGGAGATCCGGGAGATGCCGGCCTCGGCGCAGGCGGCCAGCCAGCCGAGGCCCACCAGCAGGAGAGCCCCGATCAGGAAGCTCGTACTCTCACCACTCACAGACGGCCGGCCCTCAGTGGGTGGTCGGCGCCGGGGAGATCCCCGACAGCCCGCGACCGGCCCGCCAGCCGTCCAGGATCCGCTTCTGCAGCGCGAACATCTCGCGCTCCTCCTCCGGCTCCTCGTGGTCGTACCCGAGCACGTGGAGGACGCCGTGGACGGTGAGCAGCTGCAGCTCCTCGTCCATGGAGTGCTTGGACGGGGCCTCCTGGCCCTGCTTCTCGGCGACCTCGGGGCAGAGCACGATGTCGCCGAGCAGGCCCTGCGGGAGTTCCTCCCCCTCCTTGCCGGGACGCAGCTCGTCCATCGGGAAGGACATCACGTCGGTGGGGCCGGGCAGGTCCATCCACTGGACGTGCAGCTCCGCCATCGCGTCGCTGTCCACCAGGATCACGGACAGCTCGGACTGCGGGTGGATCCGCATCTTGTCGAGGGCGTAGCGGGCGACGTCGAGGACGGATTCCTCGTCGACGTCCCAGCCGGACTCGTTGGCGATGTCGATCGACATGGAGGGTTCGTGACTCAGCTTTCGGTGCGATGGGACTGGCGGGGCGCGCGCGGCCCGCCGGGCTTTCCGGGTCGGCGCTGGACGGGCTTGCGGCCGCCGGGGGCCTCGTCGGCCTCCTGCTGGGCGTCCCAGCGCTCGTAGGCGTCCACGATCCGGCTCACCAGCTTGTGGCGGACCACGTCGGTGCTGGTCAGGACGGAGAAGTGGATGTCGGGGACGTCCGCGAGGATCTCCTGGACGACCTTGAGGCCGCTCCTGGTGCCGCTGGGCAGGTCGATCTGAGTGGTGTCACCGGTGACCACCACCCGGGAGTTGAAGCCCAGGCGGGTGAGGAACATCTTGATCTGCTCGGGCGAGGTGTTCTGGGCCTCGTCCAGGATGATGAAGGCGTCGTTGAGGGTGCGGCCGCGCATGTACGCCAGCGGAGCCACCTCGATGGTGCCGGCGGCCATCAGCCGCGGGATGGAGTCCGGGTCCATCATGTCGTGCAGCGCGTCGTAGAGCGGGCGCAGGTACGGGTCGATCTTCTCGTAGAGGGTGCCGGGCAGGAACCCGAGCCGCTCGCCCGCCTCGACGGCCGGGCGGGTCAGGATGATCCGGTTGACCTCCTTGGCCTGCAGCGCCTGGACGGCCTTGGCCATCGCCAGGTAGGTCTTGCCGGTGCCGGCCGGACCGAGGCCGAAGGTGATGGTGTGCTTGTCGATCGCGTCGACGTAGCGCTGCTGGTTGAGGGTCTTGGGGCGGATGGTGCGGCCCCGGTTGGACAGGATGTTCGCCGTGAAGACCTCGGACGGCGCCGGGTGCGCCGGGTCGTCCTGGGCACTCCTGAGCATCGCGATGGAACGCTCCACGGCGTCCTCCGTCAGGGGTTGGCCGGTGCGCAGCACCAGCATCATCTCGTTGAAGAGCTGCTCTACGAGCTTGACCTCGGCGCGGCTGCCGCTGGCGGTCACCTCGTTGCCCCGGACGTGGATGTCGGCGTCCGGAAAGCCGCGCTCGATCACTCGCAGGAGCGAGTCGCCCGCGCCCAGCAGGGTGACCATCGGGTGCTTCTCCGGAATGACGATCCGGGTGCTGGCCGCCGCTTCGGGGCGCTGCTGTCCGTTGGGTCGGGTCTGCGGTGTGTCACTCATGGGTCGGCGCTTCGGCCTGCCTCATCCCAATCCGTCGTGTCGTGATGGCGCTCGGGCTCTCCGGGTCACCAGGGTACGCCGCGCGGGTGTTCGCCGGGGCGGCGCGGCGCCCCGTCCGTCACAGCGATGGTCTGCCGGATCACCCGCAGACGCGAGCGATTTTTCGGTGCGGCGCGGCCACCGACGCGCTCACCGGCCACATCACCGCCGCGATCACCGGCTCGGTCACCGGCGCGGGGGCACGGGCACCCGGACCAGGTCCTCGGCGACCACGATCTCGCCGTCGAACTGCTTGCGGGCCTCGGCCAGGTGCTGGTCCAGGTCCGGGTAGCGCTGGGAGAAGTGGGTGAGCACCAGGGTGCGGACGCCCGCCTCGGCGGCCACCCGGGCGGCCTGGGCGGCGGTGAGGTGGCCGTGCTCCTCGGCGAGGTGGGCGTCCGCCTCGGCGAAGGTCGCCTCGATCACCAGCAGGTCGGCGCCCTCGGCGAGTTCGCCGACGCCGTCGCACAGCCGGGTGTCCATCACGAAGGCGAAGCGCTGGCCCGGCCGGGCCTCGCTGACCTCGTCCAGGGTGACCATCCGCCCGTCCAGCTCGATCCGACCCTCCTGCTGGAGCCGTCCCACGGCCGGGCCGTGCAGCCCGAGGGCCCGCAGCGCCTCCGGGCGCATCCGGCGACTGTCCGGCTCGACCAGCCGGTAGCCGAAGGACTCCACCGGGTGCGACAGCCGGACGGCCTCCAGCGCGAACGGGGCGCCGGGCGCCTCCAGCGGGCCCGGGTCGATGATCGGGCGCGGCCGCACCGAGGCGGTCTCGTAGTAGGCCGAGGCGTACCGCAGCCGTTCGAAGAACGCCTCGCCCGAGGCGGGGTAGTAGGCGTCCACCGGGTGCGGAACGCGGTCCAGGTTGATCCGCTGGAGGATGCCGGCCAGGCCCAGGCAGTGGTCGCCGTGGAAGTGGGTGACCGCGATCCGGGTGATGCCGGTGGCGGTGACCCCGGCCTGCAGCATCTGCCGCTGGGTGCCCTCGCCCGGGTCGAACAGCAGGCCCTCGCCGTCCCAGCGGAGCAGGTAGCCGTTGTGATTGCGGTGGCGGGTGGGCACCTGGCTGGCGGTGCCGAGGACGACGAGTTCGCGCTGGGACACGGATCAGACCATGCCCTCGCGGAGCGGCTTGCCGCCGAGGATGTGGACGTGGGCGTGGAAGATGGTCTGGCCCGCCCCGGCACCGGTGTTGAAGATCATGCGGTAGTCCTCGATGCCCTCCTCCCTGGCGACCTCGGCGGCCTCGGTGAGGAGTTCGGCGGCGATCGCCGGCTCGGCGGCGGCCAGCGCGGCGGCGTTCGGGTAGTGCACGTGCGGGATGACCAGGACGTGGGTCGGCGCCTGCGGGTGGATGTCGCGGAAGGCGATGGTGTCCGCGGTCTTCCGGACGACCGTGGCCGGGATCTCGCCCGCCACGATCTTGCAGAACAGGCAGTCGTGCTGCGGCTCGCCGGCCATCACGGTCTCCTCGCGCTGATCGATCGTCATTACGCAGCGCAGCCTAGTGCACCCCGTCCACCGCAGAAGGGCGCGTGGGGGGACCTCCCGGCTCGCGGCCGGGAGGTCCCCCCCACGCGCCCCTGAGAGCACCCGCCGGGTGCCTACGGCATCGGCGGCGGGGTCTTGGCCGGGGTGGCGTCGAGCGCGACGAGGGCGATCCGGACGGCCTCCTGGAGCTGGGGGTCGCGGCCGGCGGCCCAGTCGTGCGGCGCGATCGGCACCTCGACATCCGGGTCCACCCCGTGGTTCTCCACACCCCAGCCGTACCCCTCCATCCAGAAGGCGTACTTGGGCTGGGTGACCGCGGTGCCGTCCACCAGGCTGTAGCGGCCGTCGATGCCGATCACGCCGCCCCAGGTGCGGGTGCCGACCACCGGTCCGATGCCGAGCGCCTGGATGGCTGCGTTGATGATGTCGCCGTCCGACCCGGCGAACTCGTCGGCCAGGGCCACCACCGGCCCGCGGGGCGCGTCGCCGGGGTACGGCATCGGGTGGGCGAGGTCGCGCGCGGTGTCCCAGCCGACGATCCGGCGGCCGAGCTTCTCGATGATCAGCTGCGAGGTGTGGCCGCCGCGGTTCTCCCGGAGGTCGACGACGACGCCCTCCTTGGCCATCTCCACCCGCAGGTCGCGGTGGAGCTGGGCCCAGCCGGCGCTCTGCATGTCGGGGATGTGCAGGTAGCCGAGCCGTCCGCCGGACAGCTCCCGGCACTCGGCGCGGCGGCCGGAGACCCAGTCGTGGTACCGGAGGGCCTCCTCGTCGGCGAGCGGGACGACCACCGGGTGGCGTTCACCGGTGCCGTCCTTGCCGGCCACGGTGAGTTCGACCGGCTGGCCGGCGGTGCCGGCGAGCAGCGGGGCGGGGCCGGTGACCGGGTCGACCGGGCGGCCGTTGACGGCGATGACGGCGTCGCCGGGGCGGACCGCGACGCCGGGGGCGGCCAGCGGGGAGCGGGCCCTCGGGTCGGAGGACTCGCCGGGCAGGATCCGGCCGATCCGCCAGCGGTCGCCGTCCTTGACCAGGTCGGCGCCGAGCAGGCCCTGGCGGCGGGCGGCCTCGGAGCCGCGGCCGGGCGGGATGACGTAGGCGTGCGAGGTGCCGAGTTCGCCGACGGTCTCCCAGAGCAGGTCGACCAGGTCGGAGTGCGAGCCGACCCGGTCCACCAGCGGGCGGTACCGGGCGAGGGCGCCCGCCCAGTCGACGCCGCCGAGGTCCGCGCGCCAGAAGTTGTCGCGCATCAGGCGGCCGTTCTCGTCGAACATCTGGCGCCACTCGGCGGCGGGGTCGACGGTGACCCGGATCCGGGTGAGGTCGACGTCCGTGTCCTCGTCGTCGCCCGCCTTGTGGCCGGCCGGGAGGATCCGCAGGTCACCCTCGTCGACGACGGCGATCCGGGCGCCGTCGCCGCTGACCGCGAAGCCGTCCAGCTCGGCGACCAGCTGCTCAGCGCGGCGCTTGCGCAGGTCGAACCGCTCCAGCGCGGGGCGCGGGTGCTCGTCCTCCAGCGAGGCGGCGCTGTCGCCGAGTTCACCGAGCAGCGGGTGCCGGGTCCACAGCACGCCGTCCTTGGCGGCGCGCAGGGTGCCGAACCGGCCGCCCTCGACCGGGAAGGGGATGATCCGGTCGGCGATGCCCTCCAGGTCGACCCGGGTGACGGGCGCGGCGTCCTCCTTCGACGCTCCGCCGTCCTTCGCGTCGCCGTCACTGCCCTTCGCGTCGCCGTCACCGTCCTTCGCACCGCCGTCCTGCGCGGCCTCGCCGGTATCCCCCGCCTCGGCGGGCTTCGCCGGGGTGGCCGGGGCGGTGGCCGCGGGCTCGTCCTCCTCGCCGTCCACCGGCCGGCCGGCGCGCTGCGGGCCGAACGGGGACGGGGTGTCGGCGGCCAGGGTGATCAGGTACGGCCGGGCGCCGGTGGGGAAGGACAGGTCGAAGACGTGCACGTCGTAGACCGGGTCGAAGTTGCGGACCGAGAGGAAGGCCAGGTGCTTGCCGTCCGCGGTGAAGGCCGGCGAGTAGTCGGTGAACCGCTGCTGGGTGACGGCGCTGACCGTCCGGCCGGCCAGGTCGGCCAGCATGATCTGGCGCATGCCCCACGGGCCGAGCACCGGCTGGGACCAGGCGAGCCACCCCGAGTCGGGGCTGAACGTCAGGCCGGAGACGTCGCCGTCGCCGCTGCGGGCCAGCTCGTGCACCTCGCCGTCGGCGAGGTGCACCAGCAGCACCCGGCCGTCGTGGGCGGCCACCGCGGCCTGCCGGCCGTCCGGGGAGACGGTCAGCCCGAGCACCCGGCCGAGCCGGCCGGAGGCCAGCCGGCGGCGCTCGGCGCCGAGCACGGCGGGCGCGTACTCCAGGGCGTCGTCGCCCTCGGCGTCGGTCACCCAGAGCACGCCCTGGGCGCCGTCCTCGCCGGGGACGACCCTGGCCGACCTGGCCCGGACGCCCGGGGTCTCGTCCAGCACCCGGGCGGGGCCCTCGCGGTGGGTCAGCCAGTGGACGGTGCCGCGCACCACCACGGCGGCGGCGCGGCCGGTGCGGTCCGGGGCGACGGACTCCAGGTGGCTGGCGGCGTGCGTCGGGTGCGGCTGGCGGCGGGTCCGCGGGCCGGCCGGGCGGACGTCCAGGCGCCGGGGTTCGGCGCCGTCCAGGTCGTCGAGCAGCCAGAGTTCGCCGGCGCTGTGCCAGATCACCCGGCGGCCGTCGGTGCTGGCGTTGCGGGCGTAGAACCCGGCCGCGTGCGGGTCGCCGCCGCCGTGCCGGCGCAGGTCGGTGCCGTCCGGGAGGCTGGAGTAGAGGCCGGCGACGCCCTCGTGGTCGGAGAGGAAGGCGATCCGGTCGCCGACCCAGAGCGGGCAGTCGAGCTGGCCGTCCAGGTCGGCGTGCACCCGCTCGAAGCGGTCCGCGCCGATCCACAGCTTGCCGACCAGCCCGCCGCGGTACCGCTTCCAGTAGGCGGGCTCCATGCTGCCGGCGGAGAGCAGCAGCGCCCGGTCGCCGCCGGGCTCCAGCGCGAGCCCGCCGATCGGTCCGTACGGCAGCCGGGTCGGCTCGCCGCCGTCCAGCGGGACGGCGAACGCCCAGGAGCTGCGGGCGGTGGCCTGCCCGGCGGTGGTCACCGCGATCGGGCGGCCGTCGGCCGTCCAGCCGCGCAGCCCGGTGCGCGGGCTGCCCCAGTACGTCAGCCGCCGGGACGGGCCGCCCTCAGCGGGGGCGACGTGGATCTCGGGTGCGCCGTCCCGGGTGGAGGTCCAGGCGATCAGGCGGCCGTCCGGCGAGAACCTCGGCCGGCTGACCGGCACCTGGTCCGCCGTCAGGCGCCAGGCCCGTCCGCCCTCGATCGGGGCCAGCCAGACGTCGTCCTCGGCGACGAAGGTGACCAGGTCTCCGTGCAGATGCGGATGGCGCAGGTAGGCGCCCTGGGGTTCGCTCACAGGCCCACCATAGGCAGGCGGACCGGCCCCGATGAAGGTTTCCGGGCAAACCGTCCGCCGGGCGGTCGGGACCGCGGACGCAGGAGCCGGGGACCGCCGGCTCAGGACCAGCGGCCGGTCCGCCCCAGCAGCAGCGCGCCGGCGGCCACCCCCGCCGTGGAGGTCCGCAGCACCGAGGGGCCCAGCCGGTACGGCTTCGCGCCGGCCTCGGCGAAGGCGGCCAGCTCCTCCGGCGCGACCCCGCCCTCCGGTCCGACGACCAGCACGATGTCCCCGCTCCCCGGCAGCGGGGCGGTGGCCAGTGGCTCGGCGCCGTCCTCGTGCAGCACGGCGGCCAGCGCGGCCTGTCCGAGCAGCGGCGCCAGCTGGCGGGTCGTTATCAGCTCGCGGACCTCGGGGAACCGCAGCCGGCGGGACTGCTTCCCGGCCTCCCGGGCGGTCGCCCGCCACTTGGCCAGCGCCTTGGCGCCGCGGTCGCCCTTCCACTGCGTGATGCAGCGGGACGCGGCCCACGGGATCACCACGTCGACGCCGACCTCGGTCATCGTCTCCACGGCCAGCTCGCCGCGGTCGCCCTTGGGCAGCGCCTGGACCACCACGATCCGCGGGCTCGGCTCCGGCTCGGCGCGGACCTCCAGCACGGTGACGTCCAGCGCGTCCTTGCCGTGGACGGCGGCCACCGTGCCGTCCACCCCGAGACCCTGCCCGTCGGCCAGGGTCACCGCCTCGCCGGCCTCCAGCCGCTTCACCGCGGCGGCGTGCCGCCCCTCCGCACCGTCCAGCCGGACCAGCGCCCCGGGCGCGGCGGCGGCCAGCACCGCGGTCTCGACGACGAACACGGGCGCGGTCACGGGATTTCCTCTCGGAGGTGGTGAAGCGGAACAGGGGCGCGTGCGGGCACCTCCCGCCCGAAGGCCGGGGTGCCCCCGCGCGCCCCTGGGTGCTCCGAGCAGCAGAGGTGCTCCGAGCAGCGGGCCTCAGCGGCCGTTGAAGGCGTCCTTCAGGCGGGAGAACAGCCCCTGCTGGCCCGGTGCGAACTGCCCGGACGGCCGCTCCTCCCCGCGCAGCATGGCGAGCCGCCGCAGCAGATCCTCCTGCTCCGGGTCGAGCTTGGTGGGCGTCTGCACCTCGACATGCACTATCAGGTCGCCCCGGCCGCCCCCGCGCAGGTGGGTGATGCCCCGCCCGTGCAGCGGGATCGACTGGCCGGACTGCGTGCCCGGGCGGATGTCGACCTCCTCCAGCCCGTCCAGGGTCTGCAGCGGCACCTGGGTGCCGAGCGCCGCGGCGGTCATCGGGATGGTGACCGTGCAGTGCAGGTCGTCGCCGCGCCGCTGGAAGACCGCGTGGCTGGTCTCGGCGATCTCCACGTACAGGTCGCCGGCCGGGCCGCCGCCGGGGCCGACCTCGCCCTCGCCGGCCAGCTGGATCCGGGTGCCGTTGTCCACACCGGCGGGGATCTTCACGGTGAGGGTGCGGCGGGCCCGGACACGGCCGTCGCCGGCGCACTCCGGGCACGGGGTCGGCACCACGGTGCCGAAGCCCTGGCACTGCGGGCAGGGACGGGAGGTCATGACCTGGCCCAGGAAGGACCGGGTGACCTGGGAGACCTCGCCCTTGCCGCGGCACATGTCACAGGTCTGCGCGGAGGTGCCGGGCGCGGCGCCCTCGCCGGAGCAGGTGGTACAGGTGACGGCCGTGTCGACCTGGAGTTCCTTGGTGGTGCCGAAGGCGGCCTCCTCCAGGGTGATCTCCAGGCGGATCATGGCGTCCTGGCCGCGCCGGGTCCGCGAGCGCGGGCCGCGCTGGCCGGCCGCGGCGCCGAAGAAGGCGTCCATGATGTCGGAGAACCCGAAGCCCGCCGCGCCGGCGCCGAATCCGCCCGCGCCCGCACCGCCGCCGTTGGGCGACAGCGGGTCGCCGCCGAGGTCGTACACCTGCCGCTTCTGCGGGTCGGAGAGCACCTCGTAGGCGGCGTTGATCTCCTTGAACCGCTCCTGCGTCTTCGGGTCCGGGTTGACGTCCGGGTGCAGTTCTCGGGCGAGGCGCCGGAACGCCTTCTTGATCTCGTCCTGCCCCGCGTCGCGTCGGACGCCGAGTACCGCGTAGTAGTCCGTGGCCACCAAATGCTCCGGTTGTTCCGCTGATGAAGTGCTTGCGCTGGTCACCGCTGGTCCGCCAGCGGCCCGCCCCTACGACTCGGCCAGGATCTGGCCCACGTACCGTGCCACCGCTCGCACCGCCCCCATTGTGCCCGGGTAATCCATCCGGGTCGGACCGATCACCCCGAGCTTCGCCACGCTCTGGTCGCCCGAACCGTAGCCGACGGACACCACGGAGGTGGAATTGAGCCCCTCGTAGGCGTTCTCGTGGCCGATCCGGACCGTCATCGCGGAGTCCGCCGTCTCACCCAGCAGGCGGAGCAGGACGACCTGCTCCTCCAACGCCTCCAGCACCGGCTGGATGGTGAGCGGGAAGTCGTGTCCGAAGCGGGTCAGGTTGGCGGTGCCCGCCAGCATGATCCGCTCCTCGTTCTGCTCGGCCAGGGTCTCGAAGAGCGTGGCCAGGATCGTGGTCACGGTCGGCCGGTCGCCGGGTTCGAAGCCGGACGGGAGGTCCTCCAGCGCGGTGGGCACCTCCGGCAGGCGGCGGCCCTGGGACTTGGCGTTGAGCTTGGCCCGCAGGTCGGCCAGGACGGTCTCGCCGACCGTTCCCGGGCAGTCCACGATGCGCTGCTCGACCCGGCCGGTGTCGGTGATCAGCACCAGCATGACCTTGCTAGGGGTCAGCGGGACGAGCTCGATGTGGCGGACGGTGGAGCGGGTGAGCGAGGGGTACTGGACCACCGCGACCTGCCGGGTCAGCTGCGCCAGCAGCCGGACCGTCCGGGCCACCACGTCGTCCAGGTCGACCGCGCCCTCCAGGAAGTGCCGGATGGCGCGCCGCTCGGGCGGCGTCATCGGCTTCACCTCGGCGAGGCGGTCGACGAACAGGCGGTAGCCCTTGTCGGTGGGGATCCGGCCGGCGCTGGTGTGCGGCTGCTGGATGTACCCGTCGTCCTCCAGGGCGGCCATGTCGTTGCGGACGGTGGCCGGGGAGACGCCGAGGTTGTGACGCTCGACCAGGGCCTTGGAGCCGACCGGCTCCTCCGTCCCGACGTAGTCCTGGACGATCGCCCGCAGCACCGCCAGGCGCCGCTCGTCCAGCGGGCGGACGGGGCGCGTGTCGAGCAGGCGACCGTCGGACTTCGCCTCGTCCGGCATGGCACGCACCTCCGTGCCTTCCTCGCTGGTCGGCTGTCTCGCTGGCCTGGCACTCCGGAAGGCAGAGTGCCAGAACAGTACCTGCCAGTGTAAGGCCCGGCCTCCGCCGCAGGAACGGTCGGCCCACGTGATCCTCGTCGGATTCCGGGAAGGAGAACTCCGGGGGGAATCAGGGTGCGGGAATGGTGCCCGGCGACCCGCGCGGTGGCAGCATCGAAAGCAGCGACTCACTGGGAGGAGCGGCGATGACGACGTCACAGCGGCAGTCCAGGTTCGCGCCCGACCGCGGGCTGACCGGTCGCATGGTCACCACGATGTTCCTGATCGGCCTGGTGTACGTCGGATTCACCGGGCTGCTGATCGCGCTGCTGCGCGGCGCGTGGCCACTGATCGTGCTGCTGTCCGCCGGGCTGTTCGTGGCCCAGTTCTGGTTCAGCGACAAGATCACCGAGCGGGCCATGGGCGCCCGCGAGGCGACCCCGGAGGAGTACCCCCAGCTGCACGGCACGATCGACCGGCTGTGCGCGCTCGCCGACATGCCCAAGCCCCGGGTCGCGGTGGCCCGCAACGACATGCCGAACGCCTTCGCCACCGGCCGGAAACCGGAGAAGGCCGTGGTCTGCGTGACCACCGGCCTGCTGCGCCGGCTGGAGCCCGAGGAGCTGGAGGGCGTGCTCGCCCACGAGCTGTCGCACGTGGCGCACCGGGACGTGGCCGTGATGACGGTGGCCGGCTTCCTCGGCGTACTGGCCGGCGTGGTCACCCGGGCCGCGCTCTACGGCGGCTTCCTCGGCGGCAACCGCAACAGCAACGACCCCAACACCGCGATCGCCCTGGTGCTGATCCCGCTGGTCAGCATGGTGGTGTACGCGATCAGCTTCCTGCTCACCCGGATGCTGTCGCGCTACCGGGAGCTGGCCGCCGACCGGGCCGCGGCCCAGCTGACCGGCCGGCCGAGCGCGCTGGCGTCGGCGCTCACCAAGGTCACCGGGCGGATCGCCGCGATCCCGACCGAGGACCTGCGCAAGGCGCAGCCGTACAACGCCTTCTACTTCGCGCCGGCGCTGAGCCCGAAGGACGTCGCCTCGCAGCTGCTGTCCACCCACCCGTCGCTGGAGCAGCGGCTGGCGCAGCTGGAGCGGCTCTCGGCGGAGCTCGGCCGCTGACCGCGGCGGGGGCCGATCGCGAGAGCACCCGATCACCCGATCACCCGGAACGACGGACGAGGAGACGAGGAGCGGCACCGGTGGGATTCCTGGACGCGTTGTTCGGCCGGACCAAGCCGGTCCGGCCCGATCTCGACCAGCTGTTCGGGGTGCCCTCGGCGGCGGTGACGCTGGAGGCGGCGGCCGGCTTCCTGCCGACCGGGCTGGGCTCGGTGTGCTTCGCCGCGGTGGAGGGCGGGGCCTTCGCCGAGGTGCAGGACCAGGTCCGGCGGCTGCTGGACGCGGACACCGCGCGCGGCGGGGTGCCGGTGGAGGCCTCCCGGGACGGGTACGGCTACTCCTGGCTGCTGGCCCGGCACGCGCCCGGGGAGCTGGCCGAGCTGGTCAACGACCTGCACGCGGTCAACAGCGAGCTGGAGGCGAACGGCTTCGGCCCGCAGCTGCTGTGCTCCCTGGTGACCTTCCGCGACGCGCAGGGGCAGCCGCTGGCGCTGGTGTACCTGTACAAGCGCGGCACCTTCTACCCGTTCGCGCCGGTGCCGGGCGGCGGGGAGCGCCGCAACAGCCCGCTGGAGCTGCAGGTGAAGGCGATGCTCGGCAACGACCTGCGGCTGGAGCCCGACCTGAGCCGCTGGTTCCCGGTGTGGGGGGCGCCCGGGCTGTGACGGCCCGTCGGGCGGTCCGGGGAGACCGGCGGTCCGGGGAGACCGGCGGCTTCGGGGAAACCGGTGGCAGGGCCGGCCGGACGGGCCGTACGCTGCCGGGCTGTGATCGACTGGACCCTCCTCGCCACCCTGCCGCCGACCCCCGAGCGGATCCGCCGGGTGAGTCTGGCCCTGCGCTCCCCCGACCCGGCCGAGCGGGACGACCACGCGTACGCCCAGCTCTGCCGCTGGGTGCCGGAGCTGGACGAGCCGGAGCGGCGGGCCCTCGGTGACGCGATGGCCGAGCGGTTCACCGACCCGGAGGTCCAGGCACGGACCTTCGCCCCGCTGATCCTGACGAAGATCGTCGAGGCGGGCACGTACGACCCGGCCTGGCTGGCCGCGTTCGCCCGCTGGTACCCGGCCGAGACCGATCTGCGCGGCCATGACGCCGAACTGGGGTGGCTGCACGCGGTGGCGCACGGCGCGGACCTGCTGGGCGCCTTCGGCCGCTGTCCCGGGACCGATCCGGTGGCGCTGCTGGAGCTGGCGGTGGCCCGCCTGCTGGCGCCGACCGACCACGTCCTGGACGCGATGGAGGACGACCGGCTGGGCCACGCGATCGGCCTGGCGCT
Source organism: Kitasatospora sp. HUAS MG31 (assembly GCF_040571325.1). Lineage (GTDB taxonomy): Bacteria > Actinomycetota > Actinomycetes > Streptomycetales > Streptomycetaceae > Kitasatospora > Kitasatospora camelliae. Next base: position 2,596,807 of record NZ_CP159872.1, read on the forward strand.
GACCCGTCAGGAGCTCACCGAGCAGGGCTCGACGGCCTGGCTGGAGCCGATCGCCGCGGAATTCCGGGCCGGCCGGCCCGGCCCCGTCCCGGCACACGCCTCCAACACCATCCGCACGCTGCGGGTGGTCTACCTGCTCGCCGACCGCGGGGTACGGCCGGACCGCCGCGGGTCGGCCGCCGAGCCGCTGCGGCACGCGGAGGCCGTCCGGTCCCGGGTCGCCGAGGTGCTGTCGATCACCTCCCCGTACGCGGGCTGAGCCGCCCGCCTGGACGCCCGGACGCCCGGACGCCGGGCCGCCGCGCCGGTGGCCCGCCGCGCCGGGGCCGGGCGGTGTGACGCGTACTCAGGTCTCGTAGACTCCGTCGGATGCGCAGCAGGCAGTACGGCCCGGACCTGACCCCTCCCTGGAAGCGGCAACAGCCCGCCCCCGAGGTGGCGGCCGAGCGCGACCTGGTGGTGGAGGAGGCGGCCACCGGCTTCTGCGGCGCGGTGGTGCGCTGCGAGAAGACCGCCGAGGGGCTGACCGTCACCCTGGAGGACCGGTTCGGCAAGCACCGGGTCTTCCCGATGGTGCCGCGCGGCTTCCTGCTGGACGGGCGGGTGGTGACCCTGGTCCGGCCGGCCGCGGCCGCCCCGGCGCGCGGGCCGGCGCTGACCGCCTCGGGCTCGGTCGCCGTCCCCGGCGCGCGGGCCCGGGTGGCCCGGGAGTCCCGGATCTACGTGGAGGGCCGGCACGACGCCGAGCTGGTCGAGCGGGTCTGGGGCGACGACCTGCGGATCGAGGGCGTGGTGGTCGAGTACCTGGAGGGCGTGGACCACCTGCCCGCGGTGGTCGCCGAGTTCGCCCCCGGCCCGGGCCGCCGGCTGGGCGTCCTGGTGGACCACCTGCTGCCGGGCACCAAGGAGCACCGGATCGCCGCACAGGTGAGCGGCGAGGCGGTGCTGGTGGTCGGCCACCCGTACGTGGACGTCTGGCAGGCCGTCAAGCCGTCGAGCGTGGGCATCCCCGGCTGGCCGGAGGTGCCGCGCGGGGAGGTCTGGAAGGAGGGCGTCTGCCGCCGCCTGGGCTGGCCGGTGGACCCGCCCGCCGCGTGGAAGCGCGTCCTCGCCTCGGTGGACTCCTACCGGGACCTCGAACCGGCCCTGCTCGGGCGGGTCGAGGAGCTGATCGACTTCGTCACCGCCGGCTGACCGCCGGCCGATTCCGTTGCCCCACAGGGCAGCTGGCATGACTTCGACAACTTGATGACGCGTCAGTAACATTCCACGGGTGAACAACTCCACCACCCGCACGTTGGGGCTGTCCGCTCTCGCGACCGCCCTCCTGCTGAGCGTCTCCGCCTGCGCCACCCCGGCCACCCGAAACGCCTCGGCCGACCGGCCCGCCCCCGCCCTCACCGCCGAGGCGGTGGACGGGATCCGGGCCGATGCCCCCGCCCTGGTGGTGAGCGCCGCCCAACCCGGCCCTCAGCAGACCGCCGTGGTCACCCCCAGCCCCACCGGTCCGGCCCCCACCGGCACCGCCCGCAACGTCAAGCTGGCCTCCTACGACCCCGCCACCGGCACCGCCGTCCTGGCGGCGGCCGACACCATAGCCCCGGCGGGCGGCGGCACCCCGGCCCCCGGCGCATCCGCCACCGGCGCCTCCGCCTCGAAGGCCGCCCCGGCCCCGGGGAAGTCGGCCGGCCCGTCCGCCTCCGCTGCCCCGAGCACGGCCGGCACGCCCTCCGCCGCCTCCTCCTCCGCCGCCTCGCAGGCACCGCAGGAGGTCCGGGCCGGGCAGCTGATCGCCAGCCCGCCGACCGCCGCCGCGCCGCAGGGCGCGCTGCTCGCCGTCACCGCCGTCCAGCCCAAGGGCGACGGCACCGTCACCGCCAGCACCCGCCCGGCCACCCTGCCGGAGCTGCTCGGCGGTGCCGAGGCCGACGGCAAGGTCGCCGTCGACCCGCACGCCGTCTCGGTCAAGCCGCTGGTCAAGGACGTCAAGGTGTCCTTCGCCGCCGACCTCGGCGGGGTCAACGCCGACGCGGCCGGCACCCTCCAGCTGGACGTCCAGGCCCCCATCCCGCTGCCCGGCGGCGCCAACGCCCAGGCCAGCGGCTCGGTCAGCATGCGGCCCGCCGTGCACTTCGCGTACCACGGCGCCCGGGTCGGCGCTCCGCGCACCGCCTCGGTCGGCTTCGACCTCGGCGCCCACGCCCAGTGGAAGGTCAACGGCGAGCTCAGCAAGGGCACCGGCAAGCCGCTGCGGGTGCCGCTCGCCGAGCTGCACGCCGACCCGGTGCTCAACGTCGGCGGCCTGCCCGTGGTGGTGAACCTCGGCCTCACCGCCTACCTGGAGATCAGCGCCGACGGCACCGTCTCCGTGGAGGTGGAGCAGGAGTTCGACGGCGGCTGGAACGTCAAGGCCGACTACGCGGGCGACCGCGGCTGGAGCCCGCTCACCAAGGAGGGCGACACCAAGGTCTCCCCGGTCCGGGCCAAGCTGTCCGGCAAGGCCGACGTCAAGGCCGCGCTCGGCGCGGAGGTGAGTGTCGGTCTCTACGGTGCGGTGGGCGTGGAGGCCGTCGTCAAGCCGTATCTGCTGGCCCGCGCGGAGGGCGCCGTGGCGCTCGACAGCAAGAACGGGGTCACCCAGGCCAACGGCACGCTCGGGCTGTACGGGGGCGTCGACCTGACGGGGGCGCTGACGGCCCACCTGAAGATCTTCGGCACCCCGGTGATCGAGGGCCGCGTCCCGCTCCCCGTGCTCCACCGCGAGTGGCCGATCAAGACCTTCTCGAAGACCGGCTGACGGGCTGACGAGCCCACCCGGGGGCGCGGGGGACCGCGCGCAGCAGGAGGACGCCGACGTGGCGCCCTGCCGTCGCGCGCGGCCCCCGCGCCCCTGTCCGTGTGCCGGCCGGCGCTCCTCAGTCGGCCGCCGCGCCCGGGAGCGGTCCGGGCGGCTCTGACGGCCGGTGCCGGGCGGCCGGCGCCCGCCCGGTCAGTCGACCAGGTCGCGGACCACGCCGTCGGCCAGCAGCCGTCCGCGCAGCGTGAGCGCGGCGCGCCCGTCGGCGTGGGCGGCGGGGTCGAGCAGCCCGTCGGCGAGGGCGCGGTCGGCGGCGGCGCGCCCGTCGGCGGTGAGCAGGTCCAGCGGGCAGCCGTCGACCAGCCGGAGTTCCAGCAGGATCCGCTCGACCCGGCGGTCCTCCTCGGCGAGGAGCTCGCGGCCCAGTGCCGGGGTGCGTCCCTCGGCGAGGGCCTGGGCGTAGGCGGCGGGGTGCTTGGCGTTCCACCAGCGGACGCCGCCGACGTGGCTGTGTGCGCCCGGCCCGGCGCCCCACCAGTCGGCGCCGGTCCAGTACAGCTCGTTGTGCCGGCAGCGGCCGGCCTCGGTGGTGGCCCAGTTGGAGACCTCATACCAGGCGTAGCCGGCCTTGCCGAGGGCCTCGTCCGCGATCAGGTACCGGTCCGCGTGCACGTCGTCGTCGATCATCGGGAGTTCGCCGCGCTTGACCCGGGCGGCCAGCCGGGTGCCGTCCTCGACGATCAGCGAGTAGGCGGAGACGTGGTCGGGGCCGGCGCCGATCGCGGCGTCCAGGGAGGCCCTCCAGTCGTCGTCCGACTCCCCGGGGGTGCCGTAGATCAGGTCCAGGTTGACGTGCTCGAAGCCGGCCGCGCGGGCCTCGGCGACGCAGGCCTCGGGGCGGCCCGGGGTGTGGTGCCGGTCGAGCAGCTGGAGGACGTGCGGCCGGGCGCTCTGCATGCCGAAGGAGATCCGGTTGAACCCGCCCTCGCGCAGCTCGGCCAGGTAGGCGGGGCCGACCGACTCGGGGTTGGCCTCGGTGGTGACCTCGGCGTCGGGGGCGAGGCCGAACTCGTCGCGGATCGCGGCGAGCATCCGGACCAGGTCCCGGGCGGGCAGCAGGGTGGGCGTGCCGCCGCCGAGGAAGACGGTCCGCACCGGCAGGTCGGTGTCGCCGAGGACCCGCCGGGCCAGGCGCACCTCGGCGACCAGGTTGTCGGCGTAGGTGTCCTGGGAGGCCACCGTCCCCGAGGAGCGGAGCTCGGTGGCGGTGTAGGTGTTGAAGTCGCAGTACCCGCAGCGGCTGGCGCAGTAGGGCACGTGCACGTAGAAGCCGAACGGCCGCGAGCCGAGCCCGGTGAGGGCGGATGCGGGCAGGGAACCGTCGGACGGCACGGGCTCGCCGTCGGGGAGTGCGGAGGGCATGACCCCATTGTCCCGTACGGCCCGGCAAGCGGGTCCGGGCCCGGTCCGGGCCGTACGGGAAGGGGTTCGGTCGGGCCTCGACGCGCGGGTCGGGCCCCGACGTGCGGGTCAGGCCTCGACCGCGCCGGCGTACATGTCGGCGACGGCGTCGGCGTAGGTCCGCTCCACCACCGGGCGCTTGATCTTGAGGCTCGGGGTGAGCTCGCCGTGCTCCACGTCCAGGTCGCGCGGGAGGAGGTGGAACTTCTTGACCGTCTGCCAGCGCTGCAGCTCGCCGTTGAGGCGCTGGACGAAGCCCTCGATCAGCGCCTTGGTCTCCGGCGCGGCCGACACCTCGGCGTAGGACTTGCCGCCGAGGCCGTGCTCGGCGGCCCAGGGCATGATCACGGTCTCGTCCAGGGCGATCAGCGCGGTACAGAAGTTGCGGCCGTTGCCGATCACCAGGACGTTGCTGACGAACGGACAGATCGCCTTGAACTTGCCCTCGACCTCGCTGGGGGCGACGTACTTGCCGCCGGAGGTCTTGAACAGGTCCTTCTTGCGGTCGGTGATCCGCAGGAAGCCGTCCGCGGAGAGCTCGCCGATGTCCTCGGTGTGGAACCAGCCGTCGGCCTCCAGGACCTCGGCGGTCTTCTCCGGCAGGTTGTGGTAGCCGCGCATCACGCCGGGGCCGCGGAGCAGGATCTCGCCGTCCTCGGCGATCCGGACCTCGGTGCCCGGCAGCGGCTGGCCGACCGTGCCGACCCGGATGTCCTCCTTGCGGTTGACGCAGGAGCCGGCGCTGGTCTCGCTGAGGCCGTAGCCCTCCAGGATCGGGACGCCGGCGCCGACGAAGAAGTAGCCGATCTCGGGGGCCAGCGCGGCGCTGCCGGAGACGGCGCCTCTCAGCTGTCCGCCGAAGGCCGCCCGGATCTTGCTGTACACCAGCTTGTCGGCGAGGGCGTGCTGCAGGTTCAGCGCGAAGGGCACGCTGTCGCGGCCGGTGGCGATCCGGTTCTCCTGGCGGATCCGGGCGTGGTCGCGGGCCACCTTGGCGGCCCACATGAAGATCTTGTACTTGGCGCCGCCCTCGGCCCGGGCCTTGCCGGCGATGCCGTTGTAGACCTTCTCGAAGATGCGCGGCGCGGAGGCCATCACGGTGGGCCGGATGGTCGGCAGGTTGTGGATGATCCGGTCGATCCGGCCGTCCACGGCCATCACGTGGCCGGTGGCGATCTGGCCGGAGATCAGGGTCTTGCCGAAGACGTGCGACAGCGGCAGCCACATGAAGTGCACGTCGTCGGCGGCCAGCAGGCCGCTCTCCTCCTGCGCGATGCCCTCGTACGCCCAGCAGTCGTGGACCAGTCGCACGCCCTTGGGGCGGCCGGTGGTGCCGGAGGTGTAGATGAGGGTGGCGAGCTGCTCCTTGTCGAGGGCGTCGACCGCCTTCTCGATCGCGTCCGGGTGCTCGGCCAGGTACGCGGCGCCGCGCTCCTCCAGCTCGGCGAGCGAGAGCACCTCGATCCCCTCGGCGACGGGCCGCTCGGCCGGCATGTCGAACAGCACCACGTGGCGCAGCTCGGGCAGCTGGGCCTTCTCGGCGACGACCTTGTCCAGCTGCTTGGTGTTCTCGGCGAACATCGCCTTGCTGCCGGAGTTGGCCAGGATGAAGGCCGTCTCGTCGGCGTTGGTGCTGGGGTAGATCGTCGTGGTGGCCGCACCGGCGCACATGTTGCCGAGGTCGGCGAGGATCCACTCGATCCGGGTGGCCGCGGCGATGGCGACCCGGTCCTCGGCCTCGATGCCCAGGTCCATCAGGCCCGCCGACACCGCCTTGACCCGGTCCGCCGTCTGCCCCCAGGTGAGGGAGCGCCACTGCTCGGCGCCGGGCGCGCCGTCGGCGGCCTGCTCGTCGACGGGAACGGGGTACCGGTAGGCCTCATGGTCGGGAGTGGCCTTTACCCTGCTGAGGAAGAGGTGTGCCACGGAGGGCGGACGCCGCTCGATCATGGACTGCGCGGAACTCAACGGGGACCTCCGGGGGGCGGGTGGCCGAGGGTGGTGAGTCGTGGCCGTGGGGGGCGGCCGACCTGCCGACTTCCTTAACCGGCGAGTAACAAGAGGGCAACCAGCAGCCTAGGGGGTACAAAGCCGTTCCGTAAGGGGGTGACGCCACCTGGCACCCCCTCGGACCGGCAGTGCAGTGGAATTCCGACCATGCTGCGGCACCATCGGCGAGACTTCCGCCCACAGCTCCGCGAATGCCCGAAACGGGGGTGCGAACTCCCCCTGTCCACGACGAGAGTGTCACAGTGCTGATCCGACTGCTACGGGCCCATCTGCGCCCCTATTCCCGACCGGTCTCCCTACTCGTCCTGCTCCAGCTCATCGCCACCATCGGCATGCTCTACCTGCCGACTCTGAACGCCGACATCATCGACGACGGCGTGGTGAAGGGCGACAACGGCACCATCCTGCGGCTCGGCGGCGTGATGATCGCCGTCTCGATCGCCCAGGCCGCCTGCTCGATCGGCGCGGTGTACTACGCCGCCCGGACCGCCATGGCGGTCGGCCGCGACATCCGGGCCTCGGTGTTCGACCGGGTCCAGAGCTTCTCGGCCCGCGAGCTGGGCCAGTTCGGCGCGCCCTCGCTGATCACCCGCACCACCAACGACGTCCAGCAGGTCCAGATGCTGACGCTGATGACGTTCACCCTGATGGTGGCCGCGCCGATCATGTGCGTCGGCGGCATCGTCATGGCACTCAACCAGGACGTGCCGCTCTCCGGGCTGCTGCTGGCCGTGGTGCCGGCGCTCGGCGTCGTGGTGGTCCTGCTGGTCCGCCGGCTGCGCCCGCAGTTCCGCGGGATGCAGGAGCGGATCGACACGGTCAACCGGATCATGCGCGAGCAGATCACCGGCCTCCGGGTGATCCGCGCCTTCGTCAAGGACGACCACGAGCGCCGCCGGTTCGCCGGCGCCAGCACGGACCTGGCCGACTACTCGCTGCGGGTCGGCCGGCTGATGGCCCTCATGTTCCCGGTGGTCATGGGCGTGGTGAACATCTCCAGCGTGGCGGTGATCTGGTTCGGCGCCCACCGCATCGACAGCGGCGGGATGCAGATCGGCGCGCTCACCGCCTTTCTCTCCTACCTGATGCAGATCCTGATGAGCGTCATGATGGCCACCTTCATGTTCATGATGGTGCCGCGCGCCGAGGTCTGCGCCGAGCGCGTCCAGGAGGTGCTGGCCACCGAGTCCAGCGTCGTCCCGCCGACCGACCCGGTCACCGAGCTGCGCACGCACGGCAGCCTGGAGCTGCGCGGCGTCGGCTTCCGGTACCCGGGCGCCGAGGCGTCGGTGCTGCGCGGCATCGACCTGGCCGCCCGGCCGGGTGAGACCACCGCGGTGATCGGCTCCACCGGCAGCGGCAAGTCCACCCTGCTCGGCCTGGTCCCCCGCCTGTTCGACGCCACCGGCGGCGAGGTGCTGGTGAACGGCGTGGACGTCCGCGAGATCGCCCCCGAGCGGCTCGCCGAGGTGGTCGGCCTGGTCCCGCAGAAGCCGTACCTGTTCTCCGGCACCGTCGCCAGCAACCTGCGGTACGGCCGCCCGGACGCCACCGACGAGGAGCTCTGGCAGGCCCTGGAGACCGCGCAGGCCAGGGACTTCGTCGAGCGCCTGCCCGAGGGCCTGGACGCACCCGTCTCGCAGGGCGGCGCCAACCTCTCCGGCGGCCAGCGGCAGCGGCTCGCCATCGCCCGGGCCCTGGTCCGCCGCCCGGAGATCTATCTGTTCGACGACTCCTTCTCCGCCCTGGACTACGCCACCGACGCCAAGCTGCGCGGCGCCCTGGCCCGGGAGACCGCCGACGCCACGGTGGTGATCGTCGCCCAGCGGGTGTCCACCATCCGCGACGCCGACCGGATCGTGGTACTCGACGAGGGCGGCGTGGTCGGCTCCGGCACCCACCGGGAGCTGATGGCCGGCAATCCGACGTACCGGGAGATCGTGCTCTCCCAGCTCACCGAGCAGGAGGCGGCGTGACCACCGCGAAGCAGGACACCGGACGGCCCGACCCGGCCCAGGGGCCGGGCAAGCCGTCCAGTTCCCAGGAGGCCGCGGCCCGGCGCGGACCGGGCGGCGCCGCCCGGTTCATGGGCGGCCAGGGCACCGAGAAGGCCCTGGACTTCAAGGGTTCCGGCCGCCGGGCGCTCACCCTGCTCCGGCCCGAGCGCGGCCCGCTGTACGGCGTGCTGGCCCTCGGCGCGCTCGGCATCGGCTGCGCCGTGGTCGGTCCCAAGGTCCTCGGCCACGCCACCGACCTGGTCTTCGCCGGGGTGCTCGGCAAGGGCGCGGGCGGCTCGATGGACTTCGACGCCATCGGCCGGGTGCTGCTCTGGGCGCTCGGCATCTACCTGGCCGCCACCGTGTTCGGCGTGTTCCAGGGCCGGATCACCGCCGCGGCGATCAACCGCACGGTGTACCGGCTGCGTGAGCAGGTCGAGGAGAAGCTGGCCCGGCTGCCGCTCAGCTACTTCGACCGGCAGCCGCGCGGCGAGGTGCTCAGCCGGGTCACCAACGACATCGACAACGTCGGCCAGTCGATGCAGCAGGCCCTCGGCCAGGTGATCAACTCCGTGCTGACCATCGTCGGCGTGCTGGTGATGATGGTCTGGATCTCCCCGCTGCTCGCGCTGATAGCCCTGATCTCGGTGCCGCTGTCGGTGGTGGTGGCCACCAAGGTCGGCAAGCGCGCCCAGCCGCAGTTCGTCGCCCAGTGGCGGAGCACCGGCGCCCTCAACGCGCACATCGAGGAGATGTACACCGGGCACGCCCTGGTGAAGGTCTTCGGTCGGCAGAAGGAGGCCGCCGAGGTCTTCGGCCGGGAGAACGAGGCGCTGTTCGCCGCCAGCTTCCGGGCCCAGTTCATCTCGGGGATCATCCAGCCCGCGATGATGCTGATCGGCAACCTCAACTACGTGCTGGTCGCCGTGGTCGGCGGCCTGCGGGTGGCCAGCGGCGCGCTGTCGATCGGCGACGTGCAGGCGTTCATCCAGTACTCCCGGCAGTTCAGCCAGCCGCTCACCCAGGTCGCCAGCATGGCCAACCTGGTGCAGTCCGGCGTGGCCTCGGCCGAGCGGGTCTTCGAGCTGCTGGACGCGCCCGAGCAGACCACCGAGCCGGCCCACCCGGAGCGCCCGGACGAGGTCCGCGGCCGGGTGGCCTTCGAGGACGTCTCCTTCCGGTACGACCCTCAGAAGCCGCTGATCGACGGCCTGTCGCTGAAGGTCGAGCCCGGCCACACGGTGGCGATCGTCGGCCCGACCGGCGCCGGCAAGACCACCATGGTCAACCTGCTGATGCGGTTCTACGAGGTCAGCGGCGGCCGGATCACCCTGGACGGGGTGGACGTGGCCGCGATGTCCCGCGAGGAACTGCGCTCCCACATCGGCATGGTGCTCCAGGACACCTGGCTGTTCGGCGGCACCATCGCCGACAACATCGCGTACGGCGCCGAGGGCGCCACCCGCGAACAGGTGGTCGAGGCGGCGCGGGCCGCGCACGTGGACCGGTTCGTCCGCACCCTGCCGGACGGCTACGACACCAGGATCGACGACGAGGGCGCCGGGGTCAGCGCGGGCGAGAAGCAGCTGATCACCATCGCCCGGGCCTTCCTCGCCCAGCCGTCCATCCTGGTCCTGGACGAGGCCACCAGCTCGGTGGACACCCGGACCGAGGTGCTGATCCAGCGGGCCATGGCCCGGCTGCGCAGCGGGCGGACCAGCTTCGTCATCGCCCACCGCCTCTCCACCATCCGGGATGCCGACGTGATCCTGGTGATGGAGAACGGCTCGATCGTCGAACAGGGCTCCCACGACGAGCTGATCGCCGCGGAGGGCGCCTACGCCCGGCTGTACCAGGCGCAGTTCGCCCAGGCGGTCGCCGAGGTCGACTGAGCCGGGGCGTACGGCAGCGAGCCAGGGCGCGTGGCAGGCCACAGGGGCGCGGGATCGATCTCCGCGCCCCTGTGGCGTTCCCGGCCGGGTCAGCGGCGGGCGAGCCGGTCGCCGTACCGCGTGCCGGCGAGGGTCGGGGTGTGGGCGGCTGTGGGCTTGCCGGCGACTGCCGGCTTGCGGGCGGCGGGGCGCTGGGCGAGCAGGGTGCCGGTCAGGGCGACCGCCATACCGAGCAGCTGGAGCGGGGTCAGCGCCTGCGCCAGGGCGGCCCAGCCGATCAGCGCGGCGGAGACCGGGCTGAGCAGGCCGAGGAAGGCCACCGAGACGGCGGGCAGCCGGCCGATGCCGCGGAACCAGAGCCAGTAGCCGACCGCGGTGTTGGCGATCGCCAGGTACGCGTAGCCGAGCAGGTTGCCGCCGGTGAGGGCGGGCGGGGCGCCCTCGACGAGGGCGGCGAGCGGGAGGAGCAGCAGGCCGCCGGCGGTCAGCTGCCAGCCGGTCATGGCCAGCGGGCCGACCCCCTCCGGGCGGCCCCAGCGCTTGGTGAGGACCGTGCCGGCGGCCATCGCGGCGGCGCCGGCCAGACCGGCGAGCAGGCCGGGTGCGTCCAGCCGGGCGGTGGCCCTGAGCACCACCAGCGCCACCCCGGTCACGCCGGTGATCCCGGCCAGCAGGGTCCGGCGGCTGATCCGCTCGCCGAGCAGCGGGAGGGCCAGGGCGGCGGCCATCAGCGGCTGCACCGCGCCGAGCACCGCGGCCACCCCGCCGGGCAGCCGGTAGGCGGCGACGAACAGCAGCGCGAAGAAGACCCCGATGTTGAGCGCGCCGAGCACGGCGGCCCGCCACCACCAGGCGCCGCGGGGCAGCACCCGGGTCACCGCCAGCAGCACCAGGCCGGCGGGCAGGGCGCGGACGGTCGCGGTCAGCAGCGGACGGTCGGCGGGGAGGAACTCGGTGGTGACGGCGTAGGTGGTGCCCCAGGCGAGCGGGGCCAGTGCGGTGAGCAGCAGGGCGCGCATGACGTTCCTTCGGGGTGAGCGGGGCTCTGGGCGGGGCTTTGGGCGGGGCCTTGGGTGAGGCGTTGTGGAGGGCGTCGGGGCTCAGGCGGCGGTGGCCAGGGCAGGTCGCCGCGCCTCGGGGCGGACGGCCTCGGCCGGCAGGCGGCGCTCCAGGCGGAGCAGCAGGCCGGCGCCGGCCAGGGTGGCGGCGGCCAGCACCAGCCAGGGCAGCCGGGTGTCGAGCGCCAGCAGGCCGGTGAGCAGGGAGGGGGCGAGGGCGGCGGAGAGCGACCAGGAGAGCTGGTAGGCGGCCAGGTAGCGGCCACGGACGGCGGCCGGGGCGGTGGCGGTGACCAGGGCGGAGGCGGCGGGGTTGTGGACGATCTCGCCGAGGGTGACCACGACCACCACGGCCAGCAGTCCGGCGGTGGTGAACCGTCCGGCCGCGGGCACCAGCAGGGCCTGGACCAGGAATCCGGCGGCGAACAGGGCGGCCCCGGTGGCGGCGGCGCGGTTGCGGGTGGCGAACCGTCGGACGGCGAGCCCGGCGGGGACGCCGAGGGCGGCGCAGAGCACGGTGTTGACGGCGAAGGCGAGGCCGGCCAGCGAGGCGGAGGCGTGCAGGACGCCGGTCACGTACACCGGGAGGAGCACCGCGAGCGAGGTGTAACCGAGGGAGATCAGCAGGTTGGCGGTGGCCAGGCCGAGGAACGGCCGGTCGCCGAGGACGGCCCGGTAGCCCGGCTGCCCGCTGCCGCGGCGGGCCGCGCCGGTGGCGCCGGTGGCGGCGGTGCCCTCGGTACCCGGACCGCCCTCGGTGGCCCCGGTGCCCTCGGTACCCGGACCGCCCTCGGTGGCCCCGGTGCCCTCGGTGGGCTCGGGGACGCGGCGGACCAGGGCGGCGGCGGCCAGGAAGCTGGCGGCGTTGAGCAGGGCGGCGACGGTGTACCCGCGGTCGCCGGCCAGCCCGACCAGCAGGGCGGCGAGCAGGCTTCCGGCGCCAAGTCCGGCGTTGGCGAGGCTGCGGCCGAGGGCGTTCACGCGCTCCAGGCCGGCGCCGGAGGTGAGTTCGCCGATCCTGGCCTGCTGGACGGCCGGGTAGCCGCGGGTGGCGACGGCGGTGACCAGGCTGACGGCGGCGAAGGCGGGCAGCGACGGGGCGAGCGGGTAGGCGGCGAAGCCGGCGGCCCGTACCAGGTGGAGGGCGATCTGCATCCGGCGGGCGCCGAACCGGTCCACGGCGGCGCCGACCAGCGGCAGCGCCGCCATCCCGACCAGGCCGGTGACGGTGAGGACCAGGCCGATGACGGCCAGCGGCAGCCCGGTGACGTGGCGGAAGAAGACCAGGCTGAACGGGACGTACATGCCGTTGCCGAGGGCGTCGATGGCCAGGGCCGTCATCAGGCTGCGTTCGCCGGGGAAGCCCGGGCTCCTTTTCGAAAGCATGTAAGTAACTTAGCACTAAGCTAATTGCCGTCAAGCCTCTTTCTGGCAAGCGATCCTGTGCCAGACTGGATCCATGACCAGCAGCGCCGACGCCGCCCCCGACCCGCACCGCGCCGCCGACCCGGTGGACGCGATCACCGCCCAGTGGCGCCAGGAACGGCCCGACCTGGCGGAGGGGCTGCACGCCATGGAGGCCTTCGGGCGGATCTACCGGCTCTCCCGCGGCATGGGCGAGCAGATGGAGCGCGCGTACGCGCCGTTCGGGATCGGGCGCGGCGAGTTCGACGTGCTGGCCACCCTGCGCCGGGCCGGCGAGCCGTTCTCCCTCTCGCCGCGTGAACTGACCGCCACCCTGATGCTGACCACCGGCGGCATGACCGGCCGCCTGGACAAGCTGGAGCGGGCCGGCCTGGTCACCCGCTCCCCCGACCCGAACGACCGCCGCGGCCTGCGGATCACCCTCACCCCCGAGGGCCGGTCCACCGTCGACGCGGCGGTGGCCGCGGGGATCGCCGTCCAGCGCCGCGCCGTCGACACCCTCGGCCCCGAGCGGGCCGCCCGGCTCAACGACCTGCTGCGGGACCTGCTGACCTCACTGGAAGACTGACCGGGCCCAGCGGAGGACACCGATCGGCCGTCCCGGGTGACCGGCCGCCCCGTACCGGGTGACCGGCCGACCCTCGCTGGAGGCCCGGCCGGGCGACCCGCTACGGTGGCCTGGTGAGTGACGACGGGTCAGCAGGGACGATGGACGCCTTCGAGGCCAACCGCCGCTACCTCGGCACCGTCGCGTACCGGCTGCTGGGCTCGTTCACCGACGCCGAGGACGTGCTCCAGGAGGCGTGGCTGCGCTGGCGCGCCGTCGACCGCTCCGAGGTGGCCGAGCCCCGCGCGTACCTCACCACCGTGGTCACCCGGCTCTGCTACGACCAGCTCGGCTCCGCCCGCGCCCGCCGCGAGAGCTACGTCGGCGAGTGGCTGCCCGAGCCGCTGATCTCCGAGGACGCCGGTCCGGACCGGTTGGCCGAGCTGGGCGAGGAGGTCTCGCTGGCCGTGCTCGCCGTGATGGAGCAGCTCACCCCGGCCGAGCGGGCCGCCTTCGTGCTGCACGACGTGTTCGCCGTCGGCTTCGACGAGATCGCCGCCACCCTCGACCGCACCCCGGACGCGGCCCGCCAGCTCGCCTCCCGGGCCCGTCGCCGGGTCCGCTCCGGCGGGCGGCGCGGCCGGGTGGACGCCGCCGAGCACCGGCAGGCGGTCACCGCCTTCGCCGCGGCCACCGCGAACGGGGACATCCAGGCCCTGCTGACCGTGCTCGACCCGGACGTGGTCTGGCACTCGGACGGCGGCGGCATCGTCTCCGCCGGCACCCGCCCGGTGCTGGGCGCCGACCGTGTCTCCCGCCTGCTCGCCGGCCTGGTCGCCAAGTGGTTCACCCCGGAGGCCACCATCCAGCCGGTGCTGGTCAACGGCGAGCCGGCGCTGGCCTGGTACCCGACCCCGGGCCGGATCGGCGGCGTGATCGCCTTCACCGTGGCCGACGGCCGGATCACCGAGGCCTTCGCCGTGGTCAACCCGGAGAAGCTCACCCACATCCTGTGACGCGGGTCACCGTCACAACCGCACCGGCTCCGTCGTCCCCCTTCTGAACGCCCCGAGCGCAGGAGGAGAAGGACATGAGCGGCAAGCACATCGTCGTGATCGGCGCCGGCTACGCGGGCCTGGCCGCGGCCACCCGGATCGGCCGCCGCGACCGGGTCACCCTGATCGCCCCGGAGACCCGGTTCCAGCACCGGGTCCGCCAGCACGAGGCCGCCGCCGGACGCCCCGAGCACCGTCCCACCATCGCCGACGTGCTGCGCGGCCGGCAGGTGACCCACCGCCAGGCCCGGGTCACCGAGCTCGACCTGGAGGCCCGCAAGCTCCACCTCGACGACGGCGGCGCCCCGATCGCCTACGACACCCTGGTGTACGCCCTGGGCAGCCGCACCGCCGGCCGGGACGTCCCCGGCGCCGCCGAGCACGCCTACTCCGCCGAACGGGCCGCCGAGCTGCGGGAGCGGATCGCCCAGGCCCCCGCCCCCGGCACCGTCGCGGTGGTCGGCGGCGGCGCCACCGGCATCGAGCTGGCCACCGAACTCGCCGAGGCCCACCCCGACTGGCAGGTCCGGATCGTCTCGGCGGACCGGGTCGGCGGCTGGTTCTCGCCCCGCGGCCGCGCCCACGTGCTCGCGGTGCTGGCCCGGCTCGGCGTCCGGGTGGACGAGCACGCCCGGGTCACCTCGGTTTCCGCGGACGGGCTGCGCACCGACACCGGCCGGATCCCGGCCGACCTGGTCGTCTGGGCCGCCTCGATGGAGCCGCACCCGCTCGCCGCCGAGGCCGGCCTGGCCGTCACCCCGGACGGCCGCGCCCGGGTCGACGGCCACCTGCGCTCGCTCTCCCACCCGGAGGTGCACGTGGTCGGCGACGCGGCCGCGGTGGAGGTCCCGGGCGTCGGCCCGCTGCGGATGGGCTGCGTCACCGCCCTGCCCATGGGCCAGTACGTCGGCCGGCTGCTGAGCGGGCGGACCACCCGGCCGTTCGACTTCCGGTTCCTCCTGCAGTGCCTCAGCCTCGGCCGCGGGGAGGCCCTGGTCCAGTTCGTCCGCCCCGACGACTCGATGCGCTCGGCCGTCCTCACCGGCGCCCTCGGCCGGCTCACCAAGGCGCTCATCGTCCGGGCCGTGATCTCCGGCCTGCGCTGAGTCCGGAGACCACAGCCCGGCGATCGACCGCCGGAACACCCCGAAGGGGCCCGGAGAACCGGGCCCCTTCGGGGTACTGCCGAGACGGAGTCACCTCGGGCGGAGCCGCCCGGGTGCCGCTACTTCTTCTCCTTCGGCGCCTCGGCGTCGGTGGACAGCGCGGCGATGAAGGCCTCCTGCGGGACCTCCACCCGGCCGACCATCTTCATCCGCTTCTTGCCCTCCTTCTGCTTCTCCAGCAGCTTCCGCTTACGCGAGATGTCACCGCCGTAGCACTTGGCGAGGACGTCCTTGCGGATGGCGCGGACGGTCTCACGGGCGATCACCCGGGAACCGATGGCGGCCTGGATCGGCACCTCGAACTGCTGGCGCGGGATCAGCTTCTGCAGCTTGCCGGCCATCATCACGCCGTAGCTGTAGGCCTTGTCCTTGTGCACGATCGCGGAGAACGCGTCCACCGCGTCGCCGTGCAGCAGGATGTCCACCTTGACCAGGTTGGCGCTCTGCTCGCCGATGGGCTCGTAGTCCAGCGAGGCGTAGCCGCGGGTCTTGGACTTCAGCTGGTCGAAGAAGTCGAAGACGATCTCGGCCAGCGGGAGGGTGTAGCGCAGCTCGACGCGGTCCTCGGAGAGGTAGTCCATGCCCTGGAGGCTGCCGCGGCGGGACTGGCAGAGCTCCATGATCGCGCCGACGAACTCGTTGGGGGCGAGGATCGTGCCGCGCACGACCGGCTCGTACACCTCGGAGATCTTGCCGGTGGGGAACTCGCTCGGGTTGGTGACGGTGTGCTCGGAGCCGTCCTCCATGACCACCCGGTAGATCACGTTCGGGGCGGTGGAGATCAGGTCGAGGTTGAACTCGCGCTCCAGGCGCTCCCGGATGATCTCCAGGTGCAGCAGGCCGAGGAAGCCACAGCGGTAGCCGAAGCCGAGCGCGACCGAGGTCTCCGGCTCGTAGACCAGCGCGGCGTCGTTGAGACGCAGCTTGTCCAGGGCGTCGCGGAGCAGCGGGTAGTCCGAGCCGTCCAGCGGGTAGAGGCCCGAGAACACCATCGGCTTCGGGTCCTTGTAGCCGCCCAGCGCCTCGGTGGCACCCTTGTGCTGCGAGGTGATGGTGTCACCGACCCGGGACTGCCGGACGTCCTTCACACCGGTGATGATGTAGCCCACCTCGCCGACGCCGAGGCCGTCGGCGACCTTCGGCTCGGGCGAGATGACGCCGATCTCCAGCAGTTCGTGGGTGGCGCCCGTGGACATCATCGCGATGCGCTCGCGCTTGGTCAGCTGACCGTCCACGACACGGACGTAGGTGACCACGCCGCGGTAGGCGTCGTACACCGAGTCGAAGATCATCGCGCGGGCGGGGGCGTCCTTGACGCCGACCGGGGCCGGGATCTTGTCGACCACGTGGTCCAGCAGGTCCTCGACGCCGAGACCGGTCTTCGCGCTGACCTTGAGCACGTCGTCCGGGTCGCAGCCGATGATGTGCGCGATCTCCGCCGCGTACTTCTCGGGCTGCGCGGCCGGCAGGTCGATCTTGTTGAGGACCGGGATGATCGTGAGGTCGTTCTCCAGCGCCAGGTACAGGTTGGCGAGGGTCTGCGCCTCGATGCCCTGGGCCGCGTCGACCACCAGGATGGTGCCCTCGCAGGCCGCCAGGGAGCGGGACACCTCGTACGTGAAGTCCACGTGGCCCGGGGTGTCGATCATGTTCAGGATGTGCGTGGTCCCGGCGTTCTCGCCGGTCCGGGGCGCCCAGGGGAGGCGGACCGCCTGCGACTTGATGGTGATGCCGCGCTCACGCTCGATGTCCATGCGGTCGAGGTACTGGGCGCGCATCTGACGCGGGTCGACCACACCGGTGATCTGCAGCATCCGGTCGGCGAGCGTCGACTTGCCGTGGTCGATGTGGGCGATGATGCAGAAGTTGCGGATCACCGCCGGGTCCGTCCGGCTGGGCTCTGGCACGTTGCTGGGGGTCGCGGGCACCTTGGTCCGATTCTCCGTTGGTCCGGGGCCGGGGACGTCCGGATCATCGCTGACCGGCTTCCCGGGGGTGACCGGACTGTCGTCCGATCCATGGTTCCGTCCATCTTCCCACGAGCCCGGCGTGCCCTGCCGGTCAGCTCGCCTCCCGCCCCGCTCCCCCGGCTTCTCCCGCGCTTCGTCCCGTGCTTCTGCTGCTCTTCTTCCCGCGCTGCTTCCCGCGCTTCCGCGACCTTCCCGGGGCGGGCGGGATCGGCCAGGATGCCCTTCATGATCCTCGAAAGCGCGCTGCTCGACGTCCTGCCCGGCCGCGAGGAGGAGTTCCTCGCCGCCTTCGACCGGGCCCGTCCGCTGATCTCCGTCCAGCGCGGCTTCCGCTCGCTCGCGCTGCGGCGCTGCCTGGACGCGGGCCGGCGATCGCGGTTCCTGCTCCAGGTCGAGTGGGAGACGCTGGAGGACCACACCGAGGGGTTCCGCGGCTCCCCCGAGTACCAGGGGTGGCGGGCACTGCTGCACCCCTTCTACTCGCCCTTCCCGGAGGTCGAGCACTACGGCGAGCCGCTGCTGCGGGCGTAGCGGCGGCGGTACCGGCACCCGGGCGGGCCGTGGCCGCGCCGGCGGAGCGTCCCGGTTTGGGGGCGAACCCGGCCCCCTGGTAGCGTGGGGCGCTGCACCTGGCATCGGCATGCCCTCTCAGCAGACCGACCGCCGCCGGTGCAGCCCGTTCCAACCGTTTTCCGAAAAGACTGAGGCTCTTTCGTGGCGAACATCAAGTCCCAGATCAAGCGCAACAAGACCAACGAGAAGGCGCGCCTGCGCAACAAGGCCGTCAAGTCCTCGCTGAAGACCGCCCTCCGCAAGGCCCGCGAGGCCTCCGCCGCCGGCGAGACCGAGAAGGCCGCCGAGCTGGCGCGCGTCGCCTCCAAGGCCCTCGACAAGGCCGCCAGCAAGGGCATCATCCACAAGAACCAGGCCGCGAACAAGAAGTCCGCGATCACCAAGCTCGTCGCCGCCTGATTGCTGCGCTGAGCCCCCAGGGCTCCCCCGGACGGCGTGACGTGCGGCCCTCTACCCGCCACCGCCGACCGACCCCCTCCCGGTGAACCGGCCCTCTACCCGGATCCCAGGAGGAGCACCAGACCGTTCCGCATGCGGCCAGCGTTCGCCACGCGGGTGCGGAACACATGGATCACCCGTACTGCCCGCCCGGATCTCCGGGCGGGCAGTACGCGTTTCCGGGCCCGGAGGCCGCCGGTCGCTCATTCGCGCAACCGCGACTTGTCACTCTGAGCGACAGCGCGTTCACGCTCCGACCCGATCGGCGGGTAGGGTTCGGTCCGACCGCTCCCACCCCGACCGCCGCCTGGGGGACCCGATGTCGACACCGCCGCCGTCTCCGCACCTCGCCCCGGGCTACGGCCTGGCGGGCCCGGGCGGGCCTGGTGGGCCGAGTGGGGTGGGTGGACCGGGCGGGATTGGTGGGCCTGGGGGGTACCTTCCGGCGCCGGCCCGGCCGGTCCCGATGCCGTCCGGGCCGATGCCGGTCCCGGTGCGGCAGGAGCCTCCGGTCGGCCCCCAGCACGACCCCGGGCGCCGGGGACTCGCCCGGAACCGGGGTCGGGGCGGGCGGGGACGGGGGCTGCTGTGGGGGGTCGGCGGAGTCCTGCTGGCCTCGGCGATCTGGACGGTCAGCGTGCTGGCCGTCCCCGGGATCGTCGCCGGGCACCGGACGCGGCCGACTGGCGTCGCCGGGTACCGGGTGGTCGACGACCTGTGCGCCACCGCCCGGCTCAGCCGGTTCGGCCAGCTCTACCCGAGCCAGTCCGGCACCCCGTACCACTACACGACCCGGCACGGCGCGCTGGACGACATGTACTGCAGCCAGTACCGCAAGAAGGCGGGCAGCGACAGCGAGCACTACTCGCTCTACCTGGAGACCCAGTTGCACAAGGCGGTCGACCCGGCCGGCGAGTTCGAGGCCCAGCGGGAGGGGCTGCGGCAGCGCCGCTACCAGATCAGCGCCGTGCCGGACCTCGGCGACGACGCCTACGTCGGCTACCTGGACGACCCCAGCACCTCGGACCGCACCTGGCACTACCTCACCCAGGTGCTGTACGTCCGCCAGGGCGGCATGACCTTCTACGCCGGCTGGTCCGGCTCGTACCAGGAGGGCAAGAGCGCCCCGCCCGACCGGGAGGAGGTCCGGGTGGCGCTGCTGGCCGACGGCCGGGAGGTGCTCCGCACCCTCGGCGGGACGCTCTGAGCGGGTGCCGGTCGGAGACGCCGGCTGGCGGGCCGGTACCGGTCGGTGACGGGGGACCGCGTGCCGGTGCGGGTACGCATGCCGGTGTGGGTGCCGGTGTGGGTGCCGGTGCCGGTCAGTAGGGGCGGGCGTTGGAGCGCGAGGCCCGGGCGACGGCGACCACGGCCCGTTCCAGGGCGTACGCCGGGTCGTCCGAGCCGCCCTTGACGGCGGCGTCGGCCTGGGCGATGGCGGTGAGGGCGGCGGCCACGCCGTCGCCCGTCCAGCCGCGCATCTGCTGGCGGACCCGGTCGACCTTCCACGGCGGCATCCCCAGCTCGCGGGCGAGGTCGGCGGGCCGCATGTTCCGTCCCGTCGTCGCCAGCCGTCCGATGCTGCGGACGCCGGAGGCCAGCGCGTAGGTGATGCCCGTCGGGGGCTGGCCGACGGCGAGGGCCCAGCGGAGCCGCTCCAGTGCCTCGGCGGCGCGGCCGGTGACGGCCAGGTCGGCCACCTCGAAGCCGGTCGCCTCGGCCCGGCCGCTGTAGTAGGTGGCGACGGCCGCCTCGTCGATGGTGCCCTCGATGTCCGAGGTGAGCTGGCTGCAGGCCGCCGACAGCTCGCGCAGGTCGCTGCCCAGCGCGTCCAGCAGCGCCTGGCAGGCCTCCGGGCTGGCCGAGCGGCCGAGGGTCCGGAACTCGCCCCGGATGAAGGCCAGCCGATCGCTCGCCTTGGTGAGCTTGGCGCACGCGACCTCGCGGGCACCGGCCTTCCTCGCCGTGTCCAGCAGGCCCTTGCCCTTGGCGCCGCCGGCGTGCACCAGCACCATGATCACTTCCTCGGCGAGGGCGTCGAGGTACGCCTTGACCTCCTTCACCGAGTCGGCGGAGAGGTCCTGGGCGGCGCGGATCACGATCACCTTGCGCTCGGCGAACAGCGAGGGCGTGGTGAGCTCGGCCAGGGTGCCGGGCTGCAGCGCGCCGGGTGCCAGGTCGCGCACGTCGGTGTCGGGGTCGGAGGCCTTCGCGGCGGCCACCACCTCGGCCACCGCGCGGTCGAGCAGCAACTCCTCCTGGCCGACCGCAACGGTCAGCGGGGCGAGCAGGTCATCGGGTGCACTCTTCCTGGCCATCGCGTACCAGGATCGCACGCGCCGCGGACACCCCGGTCCCCGGCGGACCGACTCGGGCTGGCTCGGCCCCGCTCGGGCCGGCGCAGGCTTACCCTGACCGGCTCGGGGCGACCCGGGTGCCCGGGGTTCCCGGGCGCCGTCGACCGAGCCCGGTGATCGTCCTTCCGCCGGCGTCTGGAGAATGGTCCGGTGAACGTGAACACCGCCCGTCAACTGCTCGTCATGCCCGACCGGGACGCCGCCGAGGAGGCTTCCGAGGAACTCTCCGCCCGCCACCCCGAGCTGGATTCGCTGGAGATCGTCCGCGACTCGCTCGCCGGGGAGGACGACGCCGAGGACGCCCAGTGGCTCCTCGTGCTGGAGGCCCCGGAGGACACCGGCTGGACGTCCGAGATGCTCGCCGAACTGGACGAGCTGGCCGCCGAGCACGAGGGCTGGCGCGAGGAGGACTGAACCCGGCGCCACCCGGCCCGGGGCGGGCTCTCAGCCCCGCCCGACCCCCTCCGCCCGACCTGATCCACCCTCAGTACGCCCACCGGGCACAGGTGTCGGCCGGATGCTGGTACCGGTGATCCCTGGTTGAACGGCGGCGGAACGGCGAGGATGGTGCCCATGGACATGGACCGTTCGCAGCTCGCCGATTTCCTCCGCCGTTCCCGGGAGCGGCTGCGCCCCGAGGAGGTCGGACTCACGGCCGGGCCGCGCCGCCGCACCCCGGGGCTGCGCCGCGAGGAGGTCGTCCAGCTCGCCGGGATGTCGGCCGACTACTACATCCGGCTGGAGCAGGGCCGCGGCCCGCAGCCGTCCACCCAGATGCTCGCCTCGCTGTCACGCGCGCTGCGCCTGACCGAGGACGAGCGCGACCACCTCTACCTGCTGGCCGGGCACCGCCCGCCGGCCGGGAAGCCCTCCGGCGACCACCTCAAGCCGGGCCTGCTCCACCTGCTCGACCAGCTGAAGGACACCCCCGCGCAGATCGTCAACGACCTCGGGGACCTGCTCGCCCAGAACGCCATGGCCAACGCGCTGTTCGACAGTGTGTGCGTGCTGAAGGAGGGTGAGCGGAACGTGGTCTGGCGCTGGTTCACCGTGCCGGCCGTACGGGCCCCGTACCCGGCGGAGGAGCACGACCACTGGAGCCGGGTGCACGTGGCCGACCTGCGGGCCGCCGCCACCCGCCGGGGCGGGGACGCCGCCTCCACCGCACTGATCGAGCGCCTGCTCGCCGCCAGCGAGGAGTTCGCCGCGTTGTGGGAGCTGCACGAGGTCGCCGTCCGCCGGACCAGCCGGATGCGGGTGGTGCACCCGGCGATCGGCCCGATCGACCTGGACTGCGAGGCGCTGCTGACGCCCACCGAGGACCAGCGGCTGCTGATCTTCACTCCCCCGCCCGGTACGGACCGCAGCCACCTGGAACTGCTGCGCGTGATAGGGACGGAGCGGTTCGGACCGTCCGACCCCTCGGTGGCCGCGACCGGCTGAGGCCCGCGCCGACGGGGTGCACGGCACTGGGGCGGGCGACCCGGGACCGGCCGACTGGACGTCAGAACCGCGGTACGTGCGCATGGGTGGCGGCGGAGAGTGCCGGACCCGGGCCGAGGACGGCGATGTCGCCGTCCCGGTCGGTGCGCAGGACCGTCGCACCGAGGCCGCCCAGACGGCTGACGGTGAGCGGTGACGGATGACCGTACGCGTTGTCCCGGCCGCAGGAGATCAGTGCCAGGCGGGGGCGGAGGGCGGCCATCAGGTCCCAGTCCTGGTGGGCCGAACCGTGGTGGGCCACCTTGAGCACGTCGACCCGGCCGGGCGGCGGCCCGCGGCGCAGCAGGGCGGCCTGGGCGGGTGGTTCCAGGTCGCCGAGGAGAGCGAGCCGCAGGGTGTGGGGCGGGCGGCCGATGGTGGCGAGGACGGCGACGCTGGCGTTGTTGGCGCCGGGTGTGTCCGGGCCGAGCCGCTCCCCCGGCCACAGCACCTCCCAGGAGAGGTCGGGCCCCGCGGTGCGGCGTTCGCCCTGCTGGGCCCGGAGCACCGGGACGTGGGCCGCCGCGGCCCAGGCGAGGACCCGGGAGTGCTCGCCGGGCGGGCTGTCCACCGTGGTGACCTGGAGGGCGCCGACGCTCCGGCCGCGCAGCACCCCGGGCAGCCCCTCGGCGTGGTCGGCGTGGAAGTGGGTGACGATCAGGACCGGGATCCGGGTGATCCCCAGGTCGTGGAGGCAGGCGTCGGCGGCGTCGGGGTCGGGGCCTGCGTCGATGACGACCGCGCTGTCCCCACCGAGGGGCAGCACGGTGAGATCGCCTTGGCCGATGTCGCAGACTGCCATCCGCCAGCCGGGCGGCGGCCACCCGGTGGCGATCCGGGTGAGTGCGGCCGGCCGCAGCAGCACGGCGGGGAGCAGGGCGGCGAGGGCGGCCGCGAGGAGGAGCCTGGCCCGCCGCCGGTACCGCCGCGCGTCCAGCGCGGCGAGCAGCGCCGGGACGGCCCAGCAGAGTGCCACGATCGCGGTGACGAGGAGGGCGGCCCCGGGGAGCCCGCCGGGCCAGGCCAGTTGGGCGCCGGGCAGGGCGGCGCCGTGCCGGGCCACGGCGGCCAGCCAGCCGGCGGGGACGGCGGCCAGATCGGCGATCATCCGGGCCGCCGGGTGCGAGAGCGGGTCGACCGAGAGCGCGGCGAACCCGAGCAGGGTGGCTGGGGCGACCGCAGCCTCGGCGAGCAGGTTGCACGGGACGGCGACCAGGCTGACCCGTGGCGCCAGCAGGATGGTGACGGGTGAACAGAACGCCTGCGCGGCCGCGGTGGCTCCGACCGCGCCGGCCAGGTGCCGGGGCCAGCCGCGGGCCCTGAGCGCACGGGTCCAGCGCGGACCGAGGCCGAGCAGGCCGGCGGTGGCCAGCGCGGACAGCAGGAAGCCGTAGGAGCGGGCCAGCTGGGGATCGAGCAGGACCAGCAGCAGAACGGCCCCGGAGAGCGCCGGGAGGCCCTGCCGGGACCGGCCGGTGGAGAGGGCGAGCAGGCCGATCAGGCCCGTGGCCGCGGCCCGCAGGACGCTCGGCTCCGGACGGCAGATGGTGACGAAGGCCAGGGTGAGGACCGTGCCGAGGAGCGCGGTGGTGCGCAGCGACAGGCCGAGCAGACCCGCCAGACCGCCGCGCCCGGTGCCGGCGCCGCCGGGCTCTCCGTCCCGGCCGGGCACTGCGCCGACCAGCACCGCGAGCACGATCGCCAGGTTCGACCCGCTCACGGCCGTGAGATGTCCGAGGTCGGTGGCGCGGAAGGCTTCCGCCAGGTCGTCCGGGAGGCGGGAGGTGTCGCCGACGACCAGGCCGGGGAGCAGCCCGCGGACGTCGGCCGGGAGGTGGTCGCAGGCGGCCCGCAGACCGGCGCGGAGGCGGGCGGCGGCCCGCTGGACCGGGTTCGGCGGGGCGAGGACCCGCGGCGGCCCGTGGGCCACCACCAGGGCGGCCGTCTCCGCCCGGTGGACTCCGCCGGCCACGACCTGCATCTCCGCCCGGACCCGGGTCGAGGGAACGAGACCCTGCCAGGCGGCGACGTCCTGGGCCCGGACGAGCAGGGTGACGGGGGTACGGATCCGCACGCCGTCCGGCGCCGCGGTGCCGGCCTGGGCGGGGAGGGAGTGGGACCGGTCGGCAGGCGGCTCGGGGCCCGGCGAGGCGGGGTGGATGCGGTCGAGTACGGCGGTGACGGTGAGTCGGGTCTGGCCCGGGGTGGTGCCGTGGGAGCGGCCGGTGCGGGTGTCCGGGTCGTCGGCGATGGTCAGGTCCACCGAGAGGCCGGGCGGCGGGTCGGAGTCGGCGGTGGGTGGTGCGGCCATGGCGGGGATCGGACCGCGGTGGAGGTCCGCGGTGTGCAGGACGGTGGTGGCGGTGGCCGCGGCGGTGGTGAGCAGGGCGACGGTGAGCAGCAGCGTTGCCCGTCGGTGCCGGTGAACGGCGAACCGGAGGAGCAGGAGGGCGGCTGCGGCGCCGAGTCCGGCGGCGAGGAGCAGGACCGGGTGGAACCGGGGCTGGGCGCGCAGGACGAGGGCGGTCGCCGCCCAGGCGGTGGCGGCGGGGATCAGGAGCCGGGGGTCGGGGTGCGCCGGACCGACCGACCGGCCGGAGGTGGCGGGCAGGGTGGGAGTGGTGGGAGCGGCCGTCGTTCCTCCCCGGGGTGCGGTGCCCGACCCGACGTCAGAGGGTCAGCAGGGACTTGATCTCCTGGAACTTCCGGTCGCCGATCCCGGCGACCTGCCGGAGCTGGTCGAGGGTGCGGAAGAGCCCGTTGCGGCGGCGGTAGTCGATGATGCGCTGAGCAAGGGTCGGGCCGACGCCGGGCAGGGTGTCGAGCTGTTCGGCGGTGGCGTGGTTGAGGCTGATCGGACCGCCCGCCGGGGAGCCGGGGCCGCCCGTACCCGGCCCGACCGGCGCGTCCGCGGCGGCCGGGACGCCGACCAGGATCTGTTCGCCGTCGGTGAGGACGCGGGCGAGGTTGAGCCCGCTGGTGTCGGTGCCCGGGAGCGGGCCGCCGGCGGCCCGCAGGGCGTCCGCCACCCGGGAGCCGCCGGGGAGGATGTGCAGGCCGGGCTGCTGGACCTTGCCGTCCACGTCCACGACGACGGTCTCAGCGGCCCCGTGACCGGGCGGTGCCGGACCGCCGCTCGGGACGGCGGAGGACTCGGTCGGCGCGGTGGCCGGGACGGCAGCCGGGATGGCCACGGGCTCGGGCCGGCCCAACCAGAAGTGCTGAACGGCGTACCCGAGGGCCAGCAGGAACAGCACGGTCAGGCCGAGGACGGCCCGTCGGTCCAGTGCGAGGGCCATCGGGATCCCAGTCACCCGGTGCCCCGGAACGGGAGGACCACCCGCCCCCTCGGCCTCCGGCGGACCGGCAGCAGGAAAGGTCGTACCGTCGACCGGCTCGCCCGGGGTCTCGCCAGTGGGCTCCCCGGACTCCCCGGGATCCCCGGACTGCCAGGCCCCCGTCTCCGTCCCCGACGCGCGGTCACCGGACGCCGCCCGAGGCTCCGCCGGGAGCGTGGCGGCACGCCCTGGCCGCGGATCCCCGCGCGGCCCGGCTCCCGGTCGCCGTTCGCCAGACCGGACACGCCTCTGCGCCAACCCGCCTCCGGTGGCCGCCACTTGTTCGCCTGCCGCCCTGCCATCCGGACTCCGCGCCTCGGCCAGGTCGGCCACAGGGCCGGCCGTCGCGGGCGGCCCCGGCGCGAGCGGGGAGACGGCGCCGGAGGGCAGTGGGAAGAGGCAGGTCATCCGCTGACGGGCGGTGACGGCGGCTTCGCGGCGCCGGGCGGTACCCGGGGTGATGGTTCGCATGCGAGGACGGTAGGACCCTCAGCCGCAACCGTCCGACCTCACCGAAATCCTGTGGATAAGTCGGGGGTGTGGATAACTCCTGTCCCTCGAAAGGAGGAGTTTGACGCCCCGTAATTCCCCCCTCGGTCCGGAAAGGCCCAGCAACCCGAACAGCCCCCACGGGACGCCATCAGCGCGGCGCCACCACCACGGCCAGCAGCCCCGGCCCGACGTGCGCACCGATCACCGCGCCCACCTCGCCGACGTACAGCTCGCGCAGCCCGGGCACCCGCTCGCGCAGCCGCTCGGCCAGGGGTTCGGCCCGGTCCTCGGCCGCGAGGTGGTGGACGGCGATGTCGACCTCGCCCTCCCCCGCGTACTCGACGGCGATCTCCTCCAGTCGGGCGATGGCCCGGGACGCGGTGCGGACCTTCTCCAGCGGCTCGATCCGGCCGCCCGAGAGGTGCAGCAACGGCTTCACGGCCAGCGCCGAGCCCAGCAGCGCCCGGGCGGCGCCGATCCGGCCGCCGCGGCGCAGGTACTCCAGGGTGTCCACGTAGAAGAAACCCCTGGTCAGGCCTGCTCTGCGGGTGGCCTCGGCGGCGGCCTCGTCCAGTCCGCGCCCGTTCTCCAGGGCCTCGGCGGCGGCGAGGACGCAGTGGCCGAGGGCCATGCCGATCAGCCGGCTGTCCACCACCCGCACCGGGATCGGCGCCTCCGCGGCGGCGAGGACGGCGGCCTCGTGGGTACCGGAGAGCTCGCCGGAGATGTGCACCGACACCACGCCGGCGGCACCGGCCTCCGCGGCGGCCCGGTAGGCGGCGGCGAAGGTCTCGGGGTTGGGGCGGGAGGTGGTCACCCGCTGCTTGGAGCGCAGCGCCTCGGCGACGTCCTTGGGGGAGATCTCCACGCCGTCGAGCAGCACCTCGTCGCCCACGACGACGCTGAGCGGTACCACCTCGATCCGGTGACGGTCGACGGCGTCCTGGGGCAGGTAGGCCGTGGAATCGGTGACGAGGGCGAGGTGGCCGGGCATGAGCCGGAGGTTACTCCCCGTTCGGCCCGGACGACAGCGGCGGTCGCCTCGGCGGCTCGTCCACGGCGTGCCGCCGAGATCCGTCCGAACCGGGCCGAGTCCGTCCGGCCCGACGGCACATCTCAGTACCTCAGTACCTCAGTACTGCCGACCCGTCGCCGGTCCGCCGGGGTTGGGCTTGCGGAGGCGGTCGGCGAGGCGGGCGAGGGGTTCGCCGAGGCCGAGCAGCTCCTCGGCGCCCGGGGTGCGGCGCCCGGGCTCCAGGCCCTTCGGGCCCTCGGCGTCCGCGGAACGGGCCGCGCCACCCCGCGTACCGGCCGGACCACCGGCCGCCACACCATCGCCGGTACCGCCGGAACCGCCGGCCGCGCCACCGGCTGCCGCGCTGCCGTCCAGGGTCTCCCCCACCGAATCCCAGTGCCGCAGCGCGCCGGCCTCGGTGGTGCACTCCTCGCTCAGCCGGGCGAGCTCGTCGTCGGCGAAGCGCCGCATCCGGTCCTGCGCGGCCCAGCGCAGCGAGTCCGCGGAGTGGGTGATCCGCTGGGCGCGCTCGCGCAGCTCGGGGAGCTTGGCGGTGATCCGGGCGGAGTCGGGCTCGCGCTCCAGGAGTCGGAGTTCGGCGTCGAGCTCGGCGGCGTGGGCGTCGAGGCGGGCGAGCAGTTGGAGGGCCTCGGTGAGCTGGCCGTCCTGGGTGAGGCCGCTCTGGAGGACCTGGCGGGTGCTGTCCAGTGCGGTGCGCACGGAGAGGCGGGTGGCGGCGATCTGGCCCGGGCCGCCGGGCTTGGTGAAGCTCTT
The DNA here is from genome assembly GCF_040571325.1 of Kitasatospora sp. HUAS MG31. Classification (GTDB taxonomy): domain Bacteria; phylum Actinomycetota; class Actinomycetes; order Streptomycetales; family Streptomycetaceae; genus Kitasatospora; species Kitasatospora camelliae. The sequence continues at coordinate 2,624,654 of NZ_CP159872.1, forward strand.
CGCCTTGAGTGCGGCGTTCTCGAAGGCACGGCGCGCGTTGGCCTCGTGCCGTTCGACCTTGGCGGCGGCGGCCTTGGCGGCCTTGACGGTTCCGACGACGGCCAGCGCGAGCACGGTCACGCCGAAGAGCAGGACCAGGGCGACCAGCACACCGAGCGCTTCCATCGGGAGCCCACCTTCCACGCGGTGCCACCGGCCGGGGCCGCCGGTGCGACCCGCTGAGTGCCGGACCTCCACCGTAGCCCGCCGACCGGCCCGCCCGTAGGGGCTGGGGCCCGTGAACGGGCGAGATCAGGGAGAGCTCAGGGTCCCAACCCTGACCCCGCCCACTCCGACCCCGCCCACCTTGACCCCGACCCCGACCACGGCCCCGACCCCGACCACGGCCTGGGCCCAGGCTCAGGCCCGGGCTCAGGTGTTCCCGGCAACCGGTCGATGTTCAGCTCGACCCGGCACAGCCGACGCGCCCCCGCCCCGAGAGGACCACCCCATGACCCCGCCCCCGCCCACCATGCGCGCCGTCGCCTACCGCGAGCCGCTGCCCGTCGACCGTCCCGACTGCCTGGTGGACTTCAAGGTCCGGCGGAGCGCCGACCCGGGCGGCGAGCCGCGGGTGCTCGGCTGGGACGCGGCGGGGACGGTGGTCGCGGTCGGCGGGCAGGTGGAGCTGTTCGCGGTCGGCGACGAGGTGTACTACGCCGGGGCGCTGGACCGGCCGGGCGTGAACGCCGAGTTCCACGCCGTGGACGAGCGGCTGGTCGCGCGCAAGCCGGCCACGCTCTCGTTCACCGGGGCCGCCGCCCTGCCGCTGACCTCGCTCACCGCCTGGGAGGGCCTGTTCGAGCGGCTCGGACTGCGCAGCGGCGCCCTGGAGCGAACCGGCGCGCTGCTGGTCACGGCCGCGGCGGGCGGGGTGGGGGCGGTCACCGTCCAGCTGGCCCGGGCCCTGACCAGCCTCACCGTCGTCGGGACCGCCTCCCGGCCCGAGACGGTGGAGTTCGCCCGCAGGATGGGCGTCCACCACGTGGTCGACCACCGCGAGCCGCTGGTACCGCAGCTGGCCGAGGTGATCCCCGGCCGGCTGGACCTCGTGTTCGGCACGGTCGCCACCGATCGCAACCTGCCGGCCTACGCCGAGGCGCTGAACCCGTTCGGCCGGATCGTGGCGATCGACGACTTCGACTCCCTGCCGGTCGGGGTGCTCAAGGCGAAGAGCATCTCGTTCCACTGGGAGTTCATGTTCACCCGGTCGATGTTCCAGACCCCCGACCAGGCGGTGCAGCACCACATCCTGACCCAGGTCGCCCGGCTGGTGGACGCGGGCGTCCTCACGACCACCGCCACCCGGGACCTCGGGCCGGTGAACGCCGCCAACCTCCGTGCGGCGCACCGCCTCCAGGAGTCCGGCACCGCCATCGGCAAGACCACCCTCACCGGCTTCTGACACCCCGGCCCCGGCGAGCACAGGCACGAGTACGAGCACGAGCAAAGGCACAGGCACAGGCACGAGCACAAGCACCAGGGCCGGTCGCTCCCCGGGGAGCGACCGGCCCTGACACCGGATCACGTCACACGCCGGCCTCAGCCGGTGACGATGTTCACCAGCTTCGGCGCCCGCGCGATGACCTTGCGCACCGCCGCGTCGCCGATCGCGGCGACCACGGCCGGGTCGGCCAGGGCCAGCGCCTCCAGCTCGGCGTCGGAGATCGACGGGGCGACCTCCAGGCGGGCCTTGACCTTGCCCTTGATCTGGACGACGCAGGTGACCGTCTCGTCCACCACGTACGCCGGGTCGGCGACCGGGTAGTCGGCGAAGGCCAGCGAGCGGTCGTGGCCCAGACGGCGCCACAGCTCCTCGGCGACGTGCGGCGCCAGCGGGGCGATCAGCAGCACGATCTGCTCGGCCACCGACCGCGGCGTGGAGCCGCGCTTGACCAGGTAGTTGTTCAGCTCGATCGCCTTGGCCACGGCGGTGTTGAAGCGCAGGGCCGCCATGTCGCCGCGGATGCCGTCGATGGCCTTGTGCAGGGCGCGCAGGGTGGCCTCGTCCGGCTCCTCCTCCGTCACCACCAGCTCGCCGGTGGTCTCGGAGACGATGTTGCGCCACAGACGCTGCAGGAAGCGGTACGAGCCGACCACCGCGCGGGTGTCCCAGGGGCGGGAGACGTCCAGCGGGCCCATGGACATCTCGTACAGGCGCAGGGTGTCCGCGCCGTACTCGTCGGCGATCTCGTCCGGGGCGACGGCGTTCTTCAGGGACTTGCCCATCTTGCCGGCCTCGCGCTTGACCTGCTCGCCCTGCCAGACGTACTGGCCGTCGCGCTCCTCGACCTCGGCGGCGGGCACCGGGAAGCCGCGGGCGTCGCGGTAGACGTCGGCGGTGATCATGCCCTGGTTGAACAGCTTGTGGAACGGCTCGACCGAGGAGACGTGGCCCAGGTCGTGCAGCACCTTGTGCCAGAAGCGGGCGTACAGCAGGTGCAGCACCGCGTGCTCGGCGCCGCCGACGTACAGGTCGACGCCGCCGGCCGGCTTCTCGGCCGTCGGGCCCATCCAGTACGCCTCGTTGGCCGGGTCGACCACCTTGGCGGAGTTGACCGGGTCGACGTAGCGCAGCTCGTACCAGCAGGAGCCGGCCCAGTTGGGCATGGTGTTGGTCTCGCGGCGGTACCGCTTGACCCCGTCGCCCAGGTCCAGCTCGACGTTGACCCAGTCCTCGTTGCGCGACAGCGGGGTCTTCGGCGAGGAGGCGGCGTCGTCCGGGTCGTAGGTGTGCGGCGAGTAGTCCTCCACCTCGGGGACCTCGACCGGCAGCATCGACTCGGGCAGCGCGTGCATCACGCCGTCCTCGTCGTAGACGATCGGGAAGGGCTCGCCCCAGTACCGCTGGCGGCTGAACAGCCAGTCGCGCAGGCGGTAGTTGACGGTGCCCTCGCCGATGCCGCGCTCGGCCAGCCAGGCGGTGACGCGGGCCTTGGCGTCGACCACGCTCAGGCCGTCCAGCGACAGGTCCTCGTGGGCGGAGTTGACGATGACCGAGTCGTAGGTGTCGAAGGCGTCCTCCCAGGCTGCCGGGTCCTCGCCGCGGCCGTCGGTGGGCTCGACCACGCAGCGCATCGGCAGCGCGAAGGCGCGGGCGAAGGCGAAGTCGCGGTGGTCGTGCGCCGGGACCGCCATGATCGCGCCGGTGCCGTAGCCCATCAGCACGTAGTCGGCGATGAACACCGGGATCTGCTCGCCGCTGACCGGGTTGGTCGCGTACGCGCCGGTGAAGACGCCGGTCTTCACCTTGGCCTCGACCTGCCGCTCGACGTCCGACTTGGCGGCGGCGGCGGCCCGGTAGGCGGCCACGGCCTCGGCCGGGGTGGCGGCGCCGCCGGTCCACTCCTCCGGGATGCCGGCCGGCCAGGCGGCGGGCACCACGGAGTCGACCAGGGCGTGCTCGGGGGCCAGCACCATGTAGGTGGCACCGAACAGGGTGTCGGGGCGGGTGGTGAAGACGGTGATCCGGTCCGAGTCCACCGCGAAGTCGACCCGGGCGCCCTCGGAGCGGCCGATCCAGTTGCGCTGCTGCAGCTTGATGGCCTCGGGCCAGTCCAGCAGGTCCAGGTCGGAGATCAGGCGGTCCGCGTACGCGGTGATCCGCATCATCCACTGGCGCAGGTTGGACTTGAAGACCGGGAAGTTGCCGCGCTCGGACCGGCCGTCGGCGGTGACCTCCTCGTTGGCCAGCACGGTGCCCAGGCCGGGGCACCAGTTGACCGGCACCTCCTTGGCGTACGCCAGGCGGTACTCGCTCAGCACCTCGTCCCGCTCGGTGCCGGACAGCCGGGCCCAGGCGCGGCCGCCCGGGACCTCGCGCTCACCGGACTCGAACCCGGCGATCAGCTCGGCGATCGGGCGGGCCCGGCCGGCCTCCTCGTCGTACCAGGAGTTGAAGATCTGCAGGAAGATCCACTGGGTCCAGCGGTAGTAGTCCGGGTCGATCGTGGAGATCGAGCGGCGCGAGTCGTGGCCCAGGCCCAGGCGGCGCAGCTGGCGCCGCATGTTGACGATGTTGTCCTCGGTCGAGACCCGGGGGTGGGTGCCGGTCTGGACGGCGTACTGCTCGGCGGGCAGGCCGAAGGCGTCGTAGCCCAGGGTGTGCAGCACGTTGTGGCCGGTCATCCGCTGGTAGCGGGCGTACACGTCGGTGGCGATGTAGCCCAGCGGGTGGCCGACGTGCAGGCCGGCCCCGGACGGGTACGGGAACATGTCCATGATGAAGCTGTGCGGCTTCGCGGAGACGTCGCCGGCGGAGCCGTCGGCCAGCGGGCCGGCCGGGTTGGGGGCGTTGAACGTCCCCTCCTTCTCCCACAGGTCCTGCCAGCGGGACTCGATCTCGGCCGCCAGCGCGGCGCCGTAGCGGAAGGGCTCGGTGGCGGCCTCGGCCGCGCCGGAAGCAGGGGTCGTCTCGCTCATGGTCCTTCGGGCTCCATCGTCATCAGTCGCGAACAGCGGATTCACTCCGGGAAAGCAAAAAACCCCTCGCAGGAGGGGTCGCCACGCCGACTCCGGCCACTCGGCCGGTCCTGGTCAGCGCGGCCGGCTAAGGAGCAGGCGCACGGTTCGCATGGGGTCAGGGTACCGTACGGGCCCGCGCCCGCCGCCGACTTGTCCGGCACCCGGCGCCGAGCCGCACCGCGCGGGTGACCACACGGTGCACCCGGACGAAGCCGCCCGCGGGCTCCGCCGCCCTGCCCGCACCGCCCGCGGCGCCCTCCGGCTCCGCCACCCCGCCCGCACCGCCGCGTCGAACTCCCGCGGCGCCCTCCGGCTCCGCTACCCCGCCCGCACCGCCGCGTCGAACTCCCGCAGCGCCCGCGCCACCCGCCCCGACTGCATGCCGGCCGCCAGCCGGCGTGCCCCGTCGGCGGTGCGCTCCGCCTCGTCGCGGTCGCCGGTGCGCCGGTAGGAGTCGGCGAGCCGGACCATCAGCAGGGCCTTCGCCCGGGCCCGCTCGGGGCGGAGGGCGGCCACCGCGCCGGTGAGCAGGTCCCGGGCGCGCTCGTGCTCGCCGAGGAAGAGGTACCCCTCGCCGATCATGCCCTCCAGGTCGGCCCGCTCCTGGGTGTGCTCCTCGCCGCCGTCCAGGGCCCGGAACGCCCGTTCGGCGACCGCCTCGGCGCTGATCTGCTCGCCCTTCTTGCCGTGGGCGCGGGCGATCCGGCCGAGCTGCAGGGCCCGCTCACGCGGTGTCAGCACCTCGTCGGCGGCGCGCAGCGCGGTCGAGAGCATGGCGACCGCGTCCAGTCCGCGCCCGCCGGAGTTGTAGGTGGCCTGGACGGCGAGGCAGCCGACCACGCTGACCCCGAGCCGCGGGTCGCCGGAGACGTGGGCGGCCCGCAGCGCGGCGACGAAGGCGCGCTGGGCGGCGGCGTCGTTGCCGAGGTCGTAGTTGGCCCAGCCGACCAGTTTGGCCAGCCGGCTGGCGGCGCCGTACAGCTCGCGGCCGAGGGCCTCGTCGTACGCGCCGAGTTCCAGCAGCTTGCCGACCATGGCCAGCTCGGCCTTGGCGAGGTCGAGGATCAGGCCGCCGCCGTAGGTCCGCTCCAGGCGCTGCTTGGACTCGTACGACAGCCGCAGGTCGGCCAGTTGCTCGGGGGCGATCCGCAGGGCGCCCTCGCCGCCGGTGACTGCGGGCGGCGGGGAGGCCCAGTGCCGGGCGGCCTGCTCCAGCTCGTCGCCGCGGAAGAGGTCGGTGAGCCGGACGGGGGCGCCGTCGCCGCCGGCCTCGCGGAGGGCGGTCTGCGCGGTGTCGGCCGTCCACTCGTCGGTGAGCAGTCGGGGCGAGAGGACCTTGGCGCCGCGGCCGACGCCCATCCGGCCCCAGAGCTGCTCGTAGGTGACGGCGATGCCGACGGCGCGGCCGAGCACCTCGCAGACGGTCTGGTCGTGCGGCGAGCGGGGCACCATGCCGCGGTCGCGCCACTTGTAGGGGGCGGTGGAGCTGATCGCCAGGCCGGGCGGCAGCGCCGCGCTGACCTCGCGGGCCAGCCGCTCGGGGCTCCACCCGAGCTGGTGGAGTATGCGGGCGAGTTCCTCGTTCCTCTTGCGCGCCAGATCGGCCATGGGCACGACCGTATCGGGCCCGCCCGCGCGCCGACAGGCCGCCCTCCGGATCCACCGGCACCGGGACGCCGAAAGGGCCGCCTCCCGGTGGGAGGCGGCCCTTTCGGACTGCACTGTGGAGCTAAGGAGAATCGAACTCCTGACCTATTGCATGCCATGCAATCGCTCTACCAACTGAGCTATAGCCCCGTGTCGCTGTCCCCGGCGGCTTCCCCCCGGCGACATCGACAACTGTACACGGTGGCGACCCGGCTTCCCTAATCGCTTTCGGCCGCCGTCTCAGCGCGGCGGCTCCGGCCCCGCCGGCTCCGGACGGCTCAGGCCGCCGGCCGGGTCCGCAGGGCGAAGCCGGCGGCCCCGGCGAAGGCCGCACCGATCACCGCGCAGGTGACCAGCAGGGCGTGCCCGGAGCCGTCCGGCGCGGCGGGGAGGTCGACGGCGCCGAGGAAGACGGTGCCGACCACGGCCACCCCGACCACCTGGCCGAGCTGGACCACGGTGACGGTCACCCCGCTGGCGTCGGCGGCGTCCGCCGGGGACACCCGGGCCAGGGCCCGTCCGAACAGCGGGCTGTACGCGCAGCCGGCGGCCAGCCCGAGCACGGAGAGCACCGCCTCGGCGGCGGGGCCGATCTCTCCCCCGCCGGCCAGCAGCAGGCCGAGCAGCAGGTAGCCGGGCCCGACCAGGGCCAGTCCGATGACCGGCAGCGCGGGGTGCAGCCGGGCCGGGAGCCGCTGCCAGTGCAGGCTGGAGAGCCCGAAGGCGACCGCGATCGGGCCGGAGAGCAGGCCGGCGCGCAGCGCGCTGTGGCCGAGCCCGGCCTGCTGGTGCAGGGCGAAGGAGAACATGAACCCGGAGAAGCCCGCCATGATCAGGAAGATCGATCCGGCGGCCGGCAGCAGCCCGGGCGCCCGCAGCACCCGCCCGGGGATCAGCGGCTGCCCGCCGCGGGCCGCGATCCGCCGCTCCACCACCGCGAACACGGCGAACAGCAGCGCGCCGGCGGCCAGCATCGCCCAGCCCCAGGCGGGCCAGCCCAGCTCGTGGCCGAGCACCAGCGGCACCACCAGCAGGCCCAGGGCGGCGGCCAGCAGGACCAGCCCCGGCAGGTCGAAGCCGCGGCCGGCGTCGCCGGGCAGTGCGGGCAGCAGCCGGCGGCCGGCGGCCAGCAGCACCAGCCCGATCGGCACGTTCACCAGGAACACCGGACGCCACCCGGTGCCGAACAGGTCGGCGCTGACCAGCACCCCGCCGAGCACCTGCCCGACGGCCATCCCGCCCGCCAGCACCGCCGAGTAGAGGCCGAGAGCCCGGGCCCGGGCGGCGCCGGTGAAGGTGCGCTGGACCAGGCTCATCACCTGGGGCACCATCAACGCGGCCGCGGCCCCCTGGAGCAGCCGGAAGCCGATCAGCGACCCGGTGCCGGGGGCCAGCCCGCAGGCCAGCGAGGCGGCGGTGAAGGCGGCCAGCCCGTACTGGAAGACCCGGCTGAAGCCGTACCGGGCGCCGAGCCGGGCGCCGGTGATCAGCAGCACCGCGTAGGCGATGGTGTATCCGGCGATCACCGACTGGAGGGCGGCGCCGGAGGCGTGCAGGTCGGTCCGGATGGTCGGGACGGCCACGTTGACGATGGAGACGTCGAGCAGCGCCATGAACTGCCCGGTGAGCACGAGCGCCAGCAGCGCCCCGGGCCGGACGACGCCAACGGCGTTCGGTGGAGCGACTGTTCGGGTGTGAAGGTCCGTCATGCCGTCCATCCTGGGGGCGTCCGGATACTGGTGGTTAGAGCCTGGGGATCCTGGTACCGACAGCACCCGTCAGGGGCCGGGGCGATCCGTCACGATGGGGGGATGACCGTGTTGGAGGAGCGTCCGGTCCGCCACAAGGGGCGGCAGCGGACCGAGTTGGCCGGGTTCCTGCGGGCCTGCCGCGCCCGGGTGCGCCCGGAGGACGTCGGCCTGCCGCCCGGCCCGCGGAGGCGGACCCCGGGGCTGCGCCGCGAGGAGGTGGCGCAGCTGTCCGGGGTCGGGGTGACCTGGTACACGTGGCTGGAGCAGGGCCGGCCGATCAACGCCAGCGAGCAGGTGCTGGCGGCGGTGGCCCGGGCGCTGCGGCTGGACGGCGCGGAGCGCGACCACCTGTTCCGGCTGGCCGGACTCTCGGCGGCGCCCGCGGGCCGCTCCGACGCCTCCGGCCCGCAGCTGGACCCGACCACCCAGGTGATCCTGGACGCGCTGGTGCCGCTGCCCGCGGCGGTCTGCAACGGCCGGTACGACGTGCTGGCGCACAACGGGGCGTACGGGACGCTGTTCCCGGGCGCCGTCCGCCCCGGGCCGGGCGGCCGGCGCAACTCCATGTGGTGCGCCTTCACCGTGCCGGACTGCTGCAACCCGTTCCTGAACCGGGACGAGGAACTGCCCCGGATGGTCGGGGTACTGCGCGGCGCGTACGGGCGGCACGTCGGCGAGCCGGCCTGGGAGGAGTACATCCGGGAGCTGGCCGGGGCCAGCCCGCGGTTCGCCGAGCTGTGGGCCCGGCAGGAGGTGTCGCCGCCGCGCACCTCGCTGAAGGTCTTCCGGCACGAGGCGGTGGGCGAGATGCGGTTCCAGGCCACCCGGCTGACCATCCCGGCCGCGCCGGAGTGCCACGTGGTGGTCTACACGCCGGAGGGCGCCCTGGACCGCGAGCGGCTGGAGTGGCTGGTCGCCCGGCCGGACCTCCGCCCGGCCCCGCACGACTGCCGCTGACGCCGCCCGGCGGCGGAACCCCGCCGCCGGGAAAGCACCACCGGGAACTCGGGCGCCGCAACCCCGCCGCGTGGGAACACGGGCGCCGGAAACGCCGGAGGCCGCCATCCCGAAGGATGACGGCCTCTCTGTTGCTGTGGAGCTATGGGGAATCGAACCCCAGACCTCTTGCATGCCATGCAAGCGCTCTACCAACTGAGCTATAGCCCCGCGACACTGATGACCACTCCGGTCACTGGTGCGGAGTGGAGCTAAGGAGAATCGAACTCCTGACCTATTGCATGCCATGCAATCGCTCTACCAACTGAGCTATAGCCCCGCAGTTCCGCGATTCCCGCTTTCCTTTTCGGTCTGCGTTCCTCGCTGCGAACGAGGAAGACTCTAGCTGGTCGGACCCGGAACTGCGAAATCGCGTCCTGCTCGCCGTCAGGTCTCGTCGCCGATGACCGGCTGCGGGAGCGTGCCGGCGTTGTGCTCCAGCAGCCGCCAGCCGCGCGCCCCCTGGCCGAGCACCGACCAGCAGCAGTTCGACAGGCCGCCGAACCGCTCCCAGAGGACCGGCTCCATGCCGAGCAGCCGGCCGATCATGGTGCGGATGGTGCCGCCGTGGCTGACCACCACCAGCGTGCCGTTCTCCGGCAGCTTGCCCACCGCGTCGAGGACCACCGGCACCGCCCGGTCGGCCACCTCGGTCGCCAGCTCGCCGCCGCCGCGGCGGACCGGCTCACCGTTCGCCCACGCCTCGTACTCCTCCGGGTAGCGCGCCCGGATCTCGGCGTTGGTCAGACCCTGCCACTGCCCCGCGTACGTCTCCCGCAGACCCTCGTGGTGGTGCGCCTCCAGACCGGTCAGCCGGACCAGCTCGGCGGCGGTGCGCCGGGCCCGCTTGAGGTCGGAGGAGACCAGCAGGTCCGGGCGGAGGCCGGCGAGCAGCCGGGCCGCCCGCTGGGCCTGGAAGACGCCCTGGTCGGTGAGCTCGATGTCGGTGCTGCCCTGGAAGCGCGACTCCAGGTTCCAGGAGGTCTGGCCGTGGCGCCAGAAGACGATGCGCGGCCCCGCCGCGGAGCGGCTCAGCGCTCGTCCCCGTCGGCGACCGCGTTGCCCTCGGCGTCGGTGACGGCGTTCTCCGGACGGTTCCGGGTGGCGACCGCGTCCTCGGGCAGCGGGATCTCGGGGCAGTCCTTCCAGAGCCGGTCGAGGGAGTAGTAGGAGCGCTCCTCGGAGTGCTGGACGTGCACCACGATGTCCAGGTAGTCGAGCAGGATCCAGCGGCCCTCGCGCTCGCCCTCGCGGCGCACCGGCTTGACGTCGAGCTCCTCGCGGAGCTTGTCCTCGATCTCCTCGGCGATCGAGCGGACCTGGCGGTCGTTGGCCGCCGACGCGATCAGGAAGGCGTCGGTGATCGACAGCACCTCGCTGACGTCGAAGGCGATGATGTCGTGGGCCAGCTTGTCGGCCGCGGCCTGGGCCGCGACGTTGATCAGTTCCTGGCTGCGGTCGGCGATGGTCACGTTGCTCTTCCGGCTCGGGTACAGGGGTGCGCCCTCGGCCGAAGCCCGGGCGGACCCCTCCAGGATCTCACGAACGCGACCGGGCCCCGATCGGATGATCGGAGCCCGGTCGGGGTGACCGGAAGGCCGGTCGGTGCCGGTGCCGGTGCCGTCCGGACGCGGCTACGGGGTCTTGGGAGGCTGGTAGTCCTTGCCGAGCACCACCACCAGGTCGGCGTTCTGCGCCTCGGTGACCTTCTTCACCGCCGTGTCCGGCAGTCCGAGGCTGGTCGCGAGGGACTTCGCGGCGGGCAGCCGGGCGTCGTCCGTGTACCGGATCTCGGTGGTCGCCTGGGGCGCGGACTTGGCGGTGCTGGGCAGCACGTCCACACCGGTGTTGACGATCTGGACGTTCGCGGTGGCCGCCACCGCGTCGTTGCCGGTCGCGTTCACCACCGAGACCCGGACCGAGCCGCCGCCGGCCTGCACGGTGCCCAGGTTGCCGCCGAGGATCTCCTTGACCTGCTTGCCCGCGGTGGCCTCGTCCAGGGTGCCGTCCGGCTTCACGGTCAGCGTGGAGGTGCCGAAGTGGCCCTCCTTGGCCTCCTGGGCGAGCTGTGCGAGCACCCCGGCCAGCGACTTCTCGGGCAGCGAGGGGTCGGAGACCGCGTTCATCCGGTGCACGTCGTCGGTGGCCTGGTCGAGGTCGGTCGGCATGGTGCGGACCACCGCTTCCAGGACCTGCCCGAACCGCGCCATCTGGGCGTCCCGGCTCTCCCCCGGCCCCTGCAGGGTGGCGTACGCGACGGCGGCCTTGCCGGTCAGCGTGATGCCCTTCCCGGCCGGGGCCACCTCCTTGCCCTGGACGCTGACCGCGGTGTCGGTGTCCACCTTCACCCCGCCCAGCTGGGCGACCAGCAGCTCCAGGTACGGGGTGTCCAGCCGCCAGGTGCCGGCCACCTTGGCGCCGAGCACGGTGCCCAGGCCGTCGCGGGTGGCGGACGGGCCGATGCCGTCCATGGCCTGGCCGACGGTGGTGGCACCGGTGTCCCCGGCGGCGGGCAGCTTCAGGGTGTCCGGGAGCAGCAGCACCGCGCCCTTGTGGCCCGCCCCGTCGTTGACCAGCAGCGCGGTGGTGACCTTGCCCTGCAGGTCGCGCAGGTGCACCACGTTGACCGTGCGTCCGCCGACCGCCTTGGTGGTCGCGTCGCCGCCGCCCAGCTTGCCGGTCCACCACAGGTAGCCGCCCGCGCCGCCGGCCAGCACCGCCAGGGTCACGGCCGCGCCGATCAGCCGGTTGCGCAGCCGGCGGCGGCGCTCGGCGCGCACCTCGCTGCGCGACTCGGCGAACTTCAGCCAGTCGATGACGTCCTCGGACTCCTCCGCCTCCTCGTCGACGAAGGTGAACTCGCCCGTGGTGTAGCTGTCCTGCTCGCTCCCCCGGGCGGCGGCCCGGCGGCCGCCCACCCTCTCGGAGGGCTCGTCGGGGGCCGCCTCCGGCTCGGGACGCGCCGCCGGCCGCGGGCGCGGCGGCACGGGCCGCACCGGCTCGGCGGCGGGCTGCGCCACCGGCTGCACGGGCTGCTGCACGGGCTGCACCGGCTGCTGCGGCTGGTAGTACTGCTGCTGGTAGTAGGCCTCCTGCGGGTAGGCCTGCTCCTGCGGGTACCCCGGCTGCTGCGGATACGCCTGCTGCCCGCCGTACGGGTCGTAGGGCTGCTGGTAGTACTGCTGCGGCTCCTGCGGGTACCCCTGCTGCTGGCCGCCGTACGGGTCGTAGCCCTGCTGCGGGTAGTACGGGTCCTGCTGGTACGGCTCCTGGAACTGCTGCGGCTCCTGGGCGTACGGCTGTTGCTGCTGCTGGTACCCCTGCTGCTGCGGGTATTGCGCCGGTTCGAACCAGCCGCCGTCCTGTGGGCCTCGTCCGGTCACGCCGTGCCTCCGGGGATCAGGGCTGGGCCGGCGCGTAGAGCGCCCGCTTGTGGATGTATCGGACCACGCCGTCCGGCACCAGGTACCAGATCGGCTCCCCCTTGGCGACGCGCATCCGGCAGTCGGTGGAGGAGATGGCGAGCGCGGGCACCTCTATCAGCGAGGCGCCGCCCACCGGCAGCCCGGTGTCGGACAGGGTGTGGCCGGGCCGGGTGCAGCCGATGAAGTGGGCGAGCTCGAAGAGCTCCTCCGGGTCGCGCCAGGAGAGGATCTGGGCGAGCGCGTCGGCGCCGGTGATGAAGAACAGCTCGGCGTCGGGGTGGAGGGCGTGCAGGTCGCGCAGGGTGTCCACGGTGAACGTGGGGCCCTCGCGGTCGATGTCGATCCGGCTCACCGAGAACTGGGGGTTCTCCGCGGTGGCGATGACCGTCATCAGGTAGCGGTCCTCGGCGGCCGAGACCCGGCGGTCGGACTTCTGCCACGGCTGGCCGGTCGGCACGAACACCACCTCGTCGAGGTGGAACGCGCTCGCCACCTCACTGGCGGCGACCAGGTGGCCGTGGTGGATCGGGTCGAAGGTGCCGCCCATCACGCCGAGGCGTCGCTTCGCCGCCGCGGGGGCGGTCCCGGCCTGGTCTCTCATGGCGCCACACCTTACGCGACCCGCGTCGCCGCAGGGAAAGCCTCCTCGGCCACCCTGCGGCGAAGGGCGACTCAGCGGTCGCGGTTGAAGCGGGTGGTGATGAAGAGCGCGAGCAGCAGGATGAACAGGGCGCCGCCGCCCGTCAGGTACGGGTTGAGGCTGTCGTGGTTGCCACCCTCGGCCTCGGCAAGCTGGGTGAGGGCGGACAGTGCAGCAGTGCTCATGGTCGGCAGGACCTTCTCGGCTCGGTGAGGGACCAGGGGTGCGGGCCGAGGCCCGCGCGCTCATCGTACGGGGGCCCGCCGGGCAACCGCTCGGCGGCCCACCGCGTCTGACCGGCTGTGAGCACCGCGGCCCGCCGGTGCTCCACCGGCCGGCCGGGGCGGGGTCTCAGCGCTCGCGGCCGGCGCGCAGGATGAGCCAGGCCAGCAGGCCCACGCCGACCACGGAGGCGACCAGGATGATCCGCAGGAAGAGGCCGGGACCGGGCTCGTCGGAGATCGGTCCGGCGAGGTAGGCCAGGGCGGCAGTGGACATCGGGGTGCTCCTCTCGGTACGGCACTGCCAGCGTAGACCGGGGCGTACCGGACAACCGGCACCGCCCCCGGCGCTACGGCGGCCCCGGCCGGGGACGAGTTCGCGGGTACGGACGTTGAAGGCAACAGCAGCGGGGGCCGGCCGACAGCCGGTGCCGGCGTCTACCAGGAGGTACGCGACAGATGACGACCGACATGTCCAAGGGCGGCGCGAGCCCGAGCCGCCGGCGACAGCGCTTCCCGGAGATCTCCACCCGGGCCTGGGAGCACCCGGCCGACCGCTCCGCCCTGGTGGCGCTGCGGAAGCTCAGCGGCTTCGACGACGTCCTGAAGAAGCTCGCCGGGCTGGTCTCCGAGCGCAGCGTGCGGCTGATGTTCCTGGCCACCGCCGTGAAGACCTCGGAGCGCCAGTTCCCGCACCTGTACGACATGGTCCGGGACGCCGCGTACGCCCTGGACCTGGAGCAGGTCCCCGACCTGTACGTGACCCAGGACCCGACGGTCAACGCGATGTGCATCGGCATGGAGACGCCGATCATCGTGATCACCAGCGGCCTGATCGACCTCCTCGACGAGGAGGAGCTGCGCGCGGTGATCGGCCACGAGGTCGGCCACGCCATGTCCGGGCACGCGGTCTACCGGACGATGATGCTCATCCTCACCAACGTCGCCGCCCGGATCGCCTGGCTCCCGCTGGGCAACCTGGCGATCACCGCCGTGATCACCGCGCTCAAGGAGTGGTTCCGCAAGGCCGAGCTCTCCTGCGACCGGGCCGGCCTGCTCGCCGGCCAGGACCTGCAGGCCTCGATGCGCGGCCTGATGAAGCTGGCCGGCGGCCACGACCTGGCCGAGCTGAACGTGGACGCCTTCCTGGAGCAGGCCGAGGAGTACGAGAAGGCCGGTGACCTGCGGGACGGCGTGATCAAGCTGCTCCAGGTGCTGCCGCAGAGCCACCCCTTCGCGGTGGTCCGGGTCGCCAAGCTGAAGAAGTGGGCGGAGAGCGAGGAGTACCGCTCGATCCTGGCCGGGGCCTACCCGCGGCGCGGCGACGACCCGAACACCTCGGTGGGCGCCCAGTGGAAGGCCGCCGCCGACTCGTACGCGCAGTCGGTCAAGGACAGCAAGGACCCGCTGCTCGGCCTGCTGCGGGACGTCGCGGGCGGGGTCGGCAACGTCGGCGGGAAGCTGCGCGACACCTTCGCCGCCGCGTCCAAGGGCGCCGCGGCGGGCGGCGGGTCCGGTGACTCCGGAGACTCCGGCGCGCCCGCGGGCGGGCGGCGCGAGGAGGGCTGACCACGGGCGGGGTGCCCGACGTGCTCGACGGCGGGGTGCTCGACGGCCGGGCGGCCGCCGGGCACCCCGCGGGTCTCCCGGCGACGGTCACTTCACGATCGGGCTGAGCACCGCGCACTGCTGCCAGGACGGCTTGCCGTGGTCCGCCGGGTCCACGGCCGGCGGCGCGGTGGGCGCGGCGCCGGCGGAGCCGGCCAGGATCGGCTGCAGGTAGCCGGCCATCGGCGCGCCGCAGGCGGTCGGCCCGGCCAGCACCACCGCGTCCACCAGTCGCAGCCGGGCCAGGCCCAGGTCGGTCCGGTCGAACTGGAAGCGCAGCTCGCGCCGGACCGAGAACAGGCTGGGCGTGGTGTCCTCGGCGGACTCGGTCGGGCGCAGCGCGTAGACGAAGGTGTGGTCGGTGGTGATCTCCAGCGTCCCGGTGCCCGCCTCGGCGATCTGGATCCCGCCGGCCACCTTCACCGTGTCCTCGGCCAGCGCCACCCGGCTCGGGTCGAAGCGGACCAGCCAGCCGGTGGCGGCGTGCCGCTGGTCGTCCTGCGGCGAGCCCACGGACTCGTCGTACTGGGCCAGTTCACCCGAGGTCACCAGGGTGCGCAGCTCGGAGGTGTCGCCCTGGGTCAGGGTGGTCGGGGCCAGCGCGGCGGCGACCAGGTAGCGCTGCACGGTCTCCAGCGCCCGGGACACCTCGATCTTGGTGAAGTGCTCGGTGGCCGAGCCGCCGGGCATGCCGAGGCCGGCCACGCCGTCGGCGAAGCCGGCGGGCAGGCCGGCGAAGGGGTTCTTCGGGTCGGAGACCGCGACGACCGGCCCGGCCGGGGCCAGCGCGGTCAGCGAGGTGGTCAGCTGGTTGCCGGCGGCCGGCGCGCCCTGCCGGTTCGGGGCGCTCACCCCGAAGTAGACCGCGGCCGCGAAGGCCACCACGACGACCAGCAGCAGGGCCAGCGCCTGCCGCGGCAGCGAGCCGAGCGGCCCGAGGCCGATCCGCGGCCGGGTCGGCCGGCCGACACCGCCACCGAGCCGCTCACGGGCCGAGAGCTCCTGGATCCGGGCAGCTCTGACGAACGATTCGTCGAAGACGACGGACCGGAATTCGTCATCGCTGGAACCACCCTCGGGAGTACCGTCGGGGGGCTCGCGCGGGACACCCATGACACCAGGGTAGACGCGGGTCCCGTTCGGTACGAGGGGGACGGATGTGAGCACCGGGCCATCCCAGGACCCTCACCCGGCCGGACCGGGAACGCCGCCGGTCAGCCGCTCTGCAGCATCCCGACCGGCTCCGGCACCGACGCGGCCGGCGCCCCGGGGCTGCTGCTCCCGGACTCCGGACGCCGCGGGGACTCCGCCGCCCCGCCGACCCCGCGGTAGATCGCGGCCACCGCCACGGCGACCACGCCGATCCCCATCACCACCGCCAGGAACCAGGCCACCGGGCGGTGCCAGCGCTGCTGCGCCACCTGGCGGCCGCGGCCGACCACCGGGTCGAACCCCGGCCGGCCCCAGCGGGAGCGCCGCCGGGTGCGGTCCAGACCCGACCAGGGGTCGGGGTACAGCCGGTCGTCGTCCGCCCCGCCGGGGTGCGGGCGCAGCTCCAGCGGCAGGCCGTCCATGACGGTGGGATCCCAGCCCCGGCCGGGACCCGCGGTCTCCGGCTCGAACCGGGCCTCCGCGGCGGCCAGCTGCCGCTCCCGCGCGCTCGGCTCGCGCACGGCGGCGGAGCGGACGAACGCCTCGTCGAAGACCACGGTGGCGAACTCGTCGTCCGCATCACCGTGGTCGGCGCCGTCGGAGTACGGCGAGCCCCCCACATCCTCAGCCATGGGATTCAGCGTATTACCGGGCGGCCTTTTTGTCTGTGGCTCCCGGGAGTTGCTCCGTCGCACGGGTGGCGGGGCGGTCCCGTTCAGCCGCCGACGGTCTGCGTGCCCTCGCCGCGCACGTGGCCGTCACCGGTGACGACGTACTTGGTCGAGGTCAGCTCGGGCAGGCCCATCGGGCCGCGGGCGTGCAGCTTCTGGGTCGAGATGCCGATCTCGGCGCCGAACCCGAACTCGCCGCCGTCGGTGAACCGGGTGGAGGCGTTGACGGCCACCGTGGTCGAGTCCACCAGCTGGGTGAAGCGCCGGGCGGCGGCCTGCGAGGTGGTCACGATCGCCTCGGTGTGGCCGGAGGACCAGCGGCGGATGTGCTCGGTGGCGGCCTCCAGCGAGGGGACCACGGCTGCGGCGATGTCGTACGAGAGGTACTCCGCCTCCCAGTCCTCGTCGGTGGCGGGGACGACGGTGGCGGAGGTGCCCTCGGCGGCCTTGAGCACCGCCTCGTCGCCGTGCACGGTCACCCCGGCGCCGGCCAGCGCCTCCAGGGCGAGCGGCAGGAACGCCTCGGCGACGTCCTGGTGGACCAGCAGGGTCTCGGCGCTGTTGCAGACGCTGACCCGCTGGGCCTTGGAGTTCAGCAGGATGCCCACGGCCATCGCCAGGTCGGTCTGCGCGTCCACGTACACGTGGCAGTTGCCGGTGCCGGTCTCGATCACCGGGACGGTGGAGCCCTCGACGACCGTCCGGATCAGCGAGGCGCCGCCGCGCGGGATCAGCACGTCGACCAGGCCGCGGGCGCGCATCAGCTCCTTGACGCTGTCCCGGCTCTCGCCCGGCACCAGCTGGATCACGTCGGCGGGCAGCCCGGCGGTCTCCACCGCCGCGCGGAGCACCTCCACCAGCGCGGTGTTGGAGCGGTACGCGGAGGCGGAGCCGCGCAGCAGTACGGCGTTGCCGGACTTCAGGCAGAGCGCGGCGGCGTCCACCGTGACGTTGGGGCGGGCCTCGTAGATGATGCCGACCACGCCGAGCGGGACGCGGACCTGCCGGACGTCCAGGCCGTTGGGCAGGGTGTAGCCGCGCACCACCTCGCCGACCGGGTCGGGCAGGCCGACCACGCTGCGGACGTCCGCGGCGATCGCGGCGATCCGCTCCTCGGTCAGCGTCAGCCGGTCGATCACCGACTCGGCCGTCCCCGCCTCCCGGGCCCGGGCCACGTCCTCGGCGTTGGCCGCGGTGATCTCGGCGCTGCGCGCCACCAGCGCCTCGGCGATCGCCGCCAGCGCCTCGTCCTTCGCCCGGCGCGGCAGCGGAGCGAGCCTGGCGGCCGCCTCCCGGGCACGGCGCGCGACGGCGAGGACAGGGCTGTCGTTCAGAGCGAGATCGCTGGTCATGCGGCCAAGGGTAGCGACCCGGCGCCCTCTCCCCGGACCGAATACCGTCCCCTGAGACGGCCACGGCACGGGTGGGTCAGTACGGGTGGACGCCGCCCAGGTGGGGTGGGGGGTCGCCGAAACCCTCGGCGACCCGTTTGTGGTAGGTCGGGCGGTCCACGACCTCCAGGCCGACGATCTCCCACGGGGGTAAGTTCGCGGTCGCCTTGTGCTCGCCCCAGAGGCGGAGGGCGATGGCGGCGGCGTCGTGGAGGTCGCGGGCCTCCTCCCAGTAGCGGAGTTCGGCGTGGTCGGCGGCGTACCGCACGGTCAGGAAGAAGGAGTGGTCGTGCGCCAGCCGTTCCAGGCCGGCCCGCAGTTCGGGGAGGGGGGCCGGTCTGCCGGCCACGCTGAGCACCACGTGCCACAGGCGGGCCTGTTCGGCCTCGGGCTCGGCCGGCCGCCCGTCGGACCGCAGCTCGCGGACGGCGGCCGGTACGGCGACCGCCGGGTCGGGGGCGTCCTCGCCGCGGCGGCCGCCCGCGATGCCGGTCAGCCTGCGTCCCGCCGCCCCTCCGGGCAGCGCTCCCTGGCGCGTGCGTCCCACCGGCGGCCTCCTGTTCGGCGACGTCCCATGCCCGGGCCGGCCGGCCCGCGACCCCCGCTCAACCCCTTCGTCGCGCCCCGTCAGCCGCGCAGGACCACCAGGTCGTCGCGGTGCACGACCTCGCGCTCGTACTCGGCTCCGAGCTCCTGGGCCAGGTCCCGGGTGGACCGGCCGAGCAGTCGGGGCAGCTCCCTCGCATCAAAGTTGACCAGTCCTCGGGCCACGATGTGGCCGTTTTCGGCAAGAAGGTCGACGGGATCGCCCGCGGAGAAGTCGCCGTCCACCTTGGTGACGCCGGCCGGCAGCAGGGAGGCGCCGCCGTGGAGCACGGCGGCGACCGCGCCCTCGTCCAGGTGGAGGGCGCCGCGCGGGGTGGAGGCGTGCTCCAGCCAGAGCAGCCGGTCGGTGGAGCGGCTGCCGGTGCGCAGGAAGAGGGTGCCGGTGGGGCGTCCGGCCAGCGCGTCGGCGGCCTGGCTGGCGGCGGTGAGGACGACCGGGATGCCGGCGCCGGTGGCGATCCGGGCGGCCTCCACCTTGGTGACCATGCCGCCGGTCCCGACGCCGGCCTTGCCGGCGCTGCCGATCTCGACCCCGTCCAGGTCGTGGGCGCCGCGGACCACCTCGATCCGGCTGGTGCCGGGCTTGCTGGGGTCGCCGTCGTACAGGCCGTCCACGTCGGAGAGCAGCACCAGCAGGTCGGCCCGGACCAGGTGGGCGACCAGGGCGGCCAGCCGGTCGTTGTCCCCGAACCTGATTTCGGCGGTGGCGACGGTGTCGTTCTCGTTGACGATCGGCATCGCGCCCATGGTGAGCAGCTGGTCGAGGGTCCGGTACGCGTTGCGGTAGTGGGCGCGGCGGCTGGCGTCCTCGGCGGTGAGCAGCACCTGGCCGACCCGGATGCCGTACCGGGCGAAGGAGGCGGTGTACCGGGCGACCAGCAGGCCCTGGCCGACGCTGGCGGCGGCCTGCTGGCGGGCCAGGTCGCTAGGGCGGCGCTCCAGGCCGAGCGGGGCGAGCCCGGCGGCGATGGCGCCGGAGGAGACCAGGACGACCTCGGGGGCGTCGGCGCGGGCCCGGAGCTTGGCGAGGCTGTCGACCAGGGCGTCCACCCGGTCCGCGTCGAGCCCGCCGGCGGCGGTGGTGAGCGAGGAGGAGCCGACCTTGACGACGATCCGCCGGGCGCCCAGGACCTCCTGCCGCAGAGTCTGGTCGTTCATCGCTTTCGGTGCCCTTCGCCGTCCCCGGTACGGCCGCCGCAGCCGCCCGCCTGCGCAGAATCTACGCGATCCGGGCGGACGGACCGCACCGCGTTCCATCCGGTGGACCGCCGCGGCGGCCTCCCGGGCCCAACGGGGGTGGCTGATAAGGTCCCTGACCGAACACCAGATCGGGGGAGAACATGCGTATCCACACTGCGCGGGTCACCGTCGCCGCCCTGGCCGCGGCCGTGGCCCTGACCGCCACCGCCTGCGAGCCGGAGGACGGCGCCAACGGCACCACCGCCACCACGGCGGCCACCGCCGCCGCCACCGGCGCGGCACCCGCCTCGGCGAGCCCGGCCGGCGGGACGGCCACCGGGGCGGCCGGCACGGAGACCAAGAAGCAGCAGAAGTACAAGTACGGCGAGCCGGCCACCGTCGACTTCGCCAACGACAAGAAGCAGACCGGCACCCTGCGGGTCACCGTGACCGGGATCGAGACCGGCTCGCTGGACGAGCTCAGGGCCGCGAAGATCCCGGTCGACGGCCTGGACGGGAAGACCCCGGTCTACGTCTCGTACACCATGACCAACACCTCGGACGTGGACTTCTCGTTCACCGCGCCGGACACCAAGTTCATGGTGATGAACACCACCGCCAAGGCGGTCGCCAACATCCCGAGCGCGGCCACCCCGCTGGAGAAGTGCAAGAGCGCCTCGACCCTCGGCTTCAAGAAGGGCGTCGAGATCAAGGGCTGCTTCATCGGCGCCGTCCCGAACGGGGCCAAGCCCTCCTTCGTCGCGTTCATGAACCCGACCGTCAGCAACCAGATGCAGGTCTACTGGCAGGCCTGAGCACCCTGACTCCCGGGCACTCCGGCCCCTGAGCAGCTGACGACGGACGGCGGCCCCCGTCCTCCCGAGCGGGAGGACGGGGGCCGCCGTCACGACGAGGCCGGGTCGCGGGATGCGCGACCGGACCGGTCAGTAGTCCTCGTCGTCGCCCTCCAGGGCGGCGCGGCCCGAGGAGAGCGCCTCGAAGGCGAGGTACTCCTGCTCGGCCGCGTCCTTGCCGCGCGCCTTCTCGCGGCGGCGGTCCACGGCGGGGCGCTGGGTCTGGAAGCGGTGGTCCTCGCCGCGGCGGCCGAGCATCTCCGCGCCGGAGGCCATGGTGGGCTCCCAGTCGAAGACCACGGCGTTGTCCTCGGGGCCGATGATGACCGTGTCGCCCTCGTGGGCGCCGGCCTTCCACAGCTGGTCCTCGACACCGAGGCGGGCCAGCCGGTCGGCGAGGTAGCCCACCGCCTCGTCGTTGGCGAAGTCGGTCTGGCGGACCCAGCGCTCCGGCTTGATGCCGCGGATGCGGTAGGCGCCGTCCTCCTCGGTGATGGTGAAGCCCGCGTCGTCCACGGCCGCCGGCCGCAGCACGATCCGGGTCGACTCCTGCACCGGCTTGGCGGCCCGCGCCTTGGCCACGATGTCGGCCAGCGCGAAGCTCAGCTCGCGCAGGCCCTTGTGGGCGAGCGCGGAGACCTCGAAGACCCGGTAGCCGCGCTCCTCCAGGGACTCCCGGGTGAGGTCGGCGATGTCCTGGCCGTCCGGGACGTCGACCTTGTTGAGCGCGACCAGCCGCGGCCGGTCCTCCAGGCCGCCGTACTGGGACAGCTCGTCCTCGATGGTCTCCAGGTCGGTCAGCGGGTCGCGGCCGGGCTCCAGGGTGGCGCAGTCCAGCACGTGCACCAGCACCTCGCAGCGCTCGACGTGCCGCAGGAACTCCAGGCCCAGGCCCTTGCCCTGGCTGGCGCCCGGGATCAGGCCGGGGACGTCGGCGATGGTGTACACGGTGGAGCCCGCGGTGACCACGCCCAGGTTGGGGATCAGGGTGGTGAAGGGGTAGTCCGCGATCTTCGGCTTGGCGGCGGAGAGCACCGAGATCAGCGAGGACTTGCCGGCGCTCGGGTACCCGACCAGGGCGACGTCGGCGACGGACTTCAGCTCCATCACGATGTCGCGGGCCTCGCCCGGCTCGCCCAGCAGCGCGAAGCCGGGGGCCTTGCGGCGGGCCGAGGCCAGCGCGGCGTTGCCCAGGCCCCCGCGGCCGCCCTGCGCGGCGACGAAGCTGGTGCCGTGGCCGACCAGGTCGGCCAGCACGTTGCCCTTGCGGTCCATCACCACGGTGCCGTCCGGCACCGGCAGGACCAGGTCCTCGCCGGTGGCGCCGGTCCGGTGGCCGCCCGCGCCGGGCTTGCCGTTGGTCGCCTTCCGCTTCGGCGAGTGGTGGTACTCCAGCAGCGTGGTGACCTGGGCGTCGACGGTGAGGATGATGCTGCCGCCCTCACCGCCGTTGCCGCCGTCGGGCCCACCCAACGGCTTGAACTTCTCCCGGTGCACGGAGGCGCAGCCGTGGCCTCCGTTACCCGCGGCGACGTGCAGCTCGACGCGGTCCACGAAGGTGGTCATGGGGTGTGCCTCCAGTACGAAGAAGAGTGTGAACTGCTGTAAAGCATGGAGGGTGGACCGGATATTTCCGGTCCACCCTCCAGAGCGAGTCGTGACGCTACGTCAGCGAGCTCAGGCCTCGACGGCCACGATGTTGACGACCTTGCGGCCGCGACGGTTGCCGAACTCGACGGCACCGGCGGTCAGCGCGAACAGGGTGTCGTCGCTGCCACGGCCGACGTTCGCACCCGGGTGGAAGTGGGTGCCGCGCTGGCGGACGATGATCTCGCCGGCGCTGACGACCTGGCCGCCGAAGCGCTTGACGCCGAGGCGCTGGGCGTTCGAGTCACGGCCGTTGCGGGTAGAGCTTGCGCCCTTCTTGTGTGCCATTTCCCGTTATCCCCTTACTTGCTGACGGAGTCGATGCTGGTGATCCGCACAGCGGTGTGCTGCTGGCGGTGACCCTGGCGACGACGGTAGCCGGTCTTGTTCTTGTAACGCAGGATGACGATCTTGTCGCCCTTGGTCTGGTCGACCACCTCGGCGTGAGCCTTCACGCCGGCCAGGACCCACGGGTCGGAGGTGACGGCCTCGCCGTCGACGACCAGGATGGTCGAGAGCTCGACCGAGTCACCCGGCTTGGCGTCGATACGGTCGATCTCCAGCACGTCGCCCACGGCGACCTTGTGCTGGCGGCCGCCTGCGCGAACGATCGCGTACATGCGGTACCCACTTTCAAAACTCGGTCGGAACTCCGGATGCCAGCCACCTGGGTACGGACACAGGGGCCTCCCCCGAGAGCCGCTGGGCGGCCGGCTCGGGAGGTGTGTGCTCAGGAGCATGGCGTAGACACGCCGAGGGTCAAGAATACGGACCCGGATCCCCTGGAGCAAACCGGGCACCCCGCGTCGCCCCGAGCGACCGCCTCCGGGGGCGCGTGGAACCGCGCGCACGACCACCACCGCCGCCGGGAACCACGCGGGGCGCGGGGATCCGCGCGGATCCGGTGGCCACCTCCGTGGCTCCCGTCCCGCGCGGCTCCCCGCGCCCCTGGAACGACCTGCGCGCGCCGCTACTCGGCGGCCGTGTCGCCGCCCTCCGCGGCCGCGGCCTTCTTCGCCGTGGTCCGCTTGGTGGCGGTCTTCCGCGTGGTGGTCTTCTTCGCCGCGGTGGTCTTCTTGGCCGCCGTGGTCTTCTTCGCGGCGGTCTTGCGGACGGCCCGCTTCTTCGGCGCCGGCGCCTCCTCGGCCTCCTCCGCCCCGACCTCGGCGGCTTCGGCGACCTCGGCGGTCTCGGCGGTGTCCGCCTCGGCCACGGCCTCCGGCTCGGCCACCTCGGCGGCCTCGACGGGGGCGGCCTCCGCGGCCTCGGCCACCTCCGGGGCAGCCTCGGTCCGGGCCGGCACGACGACGATCTCGGCCTCGGCGGTGGCGCCCGCCGGAGCGGTCGCCTTCCGCACGGCCCGGCGCCGGGTCCGGCCCGCCGGAGCGGCCGGGGCCTCGGCGACCGCCTCGGCGGCCTCGACCACGGCCTCCACGGCGGCGACGGCCTCGGCCACCGCCTCGGTCACCTCCGCCGCGGCCTCCACGACCTCGGCAGCGGCGGCGACCTCCGCGACAGCGGCGGCGGCGACCTCGGAGGCCTCCACCACAGCGGCCTCGGCGTCCTCGGCAGTGCCCTCCTCGACGGCCACGGCCGTCTCCGGCTCCGCCTGCCCGCCGCCCTTGCCACGGCGCCGCCGCTTGCCGCCACCGGCGCCGTCACCGGCCGTCACGGCCGGACCGCCGCCCGCGTGGACGTGCGGCTGGTCCATGTGCACGATCACGCCGCGCCCGTTGCAGTGGACGCAGGACTCGGAGAAGGACTCCAGCAGACCCTGGCCGACCCGCTTGCGGGTCATCTGCACCAGGCCGAGCGAGGTGACCTCGGCCACCTGGTGCTTGGTCCGGTCCCGGCCCAGGCACTCCAGCAGGCGGCGCAGCACCAGGTCGCGGTTGGACTCCAGCACCATGTCGATGAAGTCGATCACGATGATGCCGCCGAGGTCCCGCAGCCGCAGCTGGCGGACGATCTCCTCGGCCGCCTCGATGTTGTTGCGGGTGACGGTCTCCTCGAGGTTGCCGCCCTGGCCGACGAACTTGCCGGTGTTGACGTCGACCACGACCATCGCCTCGGTCCGGTCGATCACCAGCGAACCGCCGCTGGGCAGCCAGACCTTGCGGTCCAGCGCCTTCATCAGCTGCTCGTCGATCCGGTACGTGGCGAACACGTCCACGTCGCTGGTCCACCGCTGCAGGCGCTCGGTGAGGTCCGGGGCGACGTTGGAGACGTAGTCGTGGATGGTGCTCCAGGCGTCCGCACCGCTGACGATGACCTTGGTGAAGTCCTCGTTGAAGATGTCGCGGACGACCCGGACGGTCATGTCCGGCTCGCCGTACAGCAGCACCGGGGCGTTGCCGCCGGCGGCCTTCTTCTGGATCTCCTCCCACTGCTGCTGCAGGCGCTGCACGTCGCGGGTGAGCTCCTCCTCCGAGGCGCCCTCGGCGGCCGTGCGCACGATGACGCCGGCGTCGTCCGGGACGATCTTCTTGAGGATCTGCTTCAGGCGGGCGCGCTCGTTCTCCGGCAGCTTGCGGCTGATGCCGGTCATCGAGCCCTCGGGCACGTAGACCAGGTACCGGCCGGGCAGCGAGATCTGGCTGGTCAGGCGGGCGCCCTTGTGGCCGATCGGGTCCTTGGAGACCTGCACCAGCACCGACTGGCCGGACTTCAGCACCGACTCGATCCGGCGCGGGCCGCCGTGGCCGCCGAGCGCGCCGAAGTTGACCTCGCCGGCGTACAGCACGGCGTTGCGGCCCTTGCCGATGTCGACGAAGGCGGCCTCCATGGACGGCAGGACGTTCTGGACCTTGCCCAGGTAGACGTTGCCGACGTAGCTGGTGGCCTGCTCCTTGTTGACGTAGTGCTCGACCAGGACGCCGTCCTCCAGGACGCCGATCTGGGTACGGGAGCCGTTCTGGCGGACGACCATGACCCGCTCGACCGACTCCCGGCGGGCCAGGAACTCGGCCTCGGTGATGATCGGCACCCGGCGGCGGCCCAGCTCGCGGCCCTCGCGGCGACGCTGCTTCTTGGCCTCCAGGCGGGTGGAGCCCTTGATGGACTGCACCTCGTCCGGGTCGAACGCCGGCTCGGTGGAGCGGCGGCGCGGCTCGCGGACCTTCACCACCGTGCGGACGCCGTCCTCGGTGGTCTCCTCGGCCTCGGCACCGCCGGACTCACCGCCGCGGCGGCGACGGCGACGGCGACGGCGCGACGAGGCCAGGCCGGCGGCCAGCTCGTCCTCCTCGTCCTCACCCTCGTCCTCGTCGGACTCGGGCTCCTCCGCGGGCTCCTCGGCCTCGGACTCGGCGGTCTCCGACTCCTCCGGCTCGCCACGGCGGCGGCGACGGCCGCCCCGACGGCGACGGCGGGACGGACGGCCGTCCTCCTCCCACTCCGACTCGGCCTCCGGGCCGGTGGCGGGCGCCTCGGCGGCCTCCTCCTCGACGGCGACCGGCTCGGGCTGCCGCACCGGCTGCTTGACGGCCTGCTTGGCGGGCTGCTGCACGCGGACGGCGGTGCGCACCCGGCGGCGGCGGCCGACGCCGCTGTACTCGAACTCGTCCTCCTCGCCGGTGCCCTCGGCGACGGCCGGGGCGGCGGCGGGGGTGGCCGGGGCCTGCGGGGCCGCCTGGGCGGGCGCCGGGGCCGTGTAGGGCGCGGGCTCCTGGAACACCGGGGCCTGGAAGATCGCGGTGGACGGGCGCACGGCGCGGCGGCGGACCCGGTGGGTGGGCTCGGCGACCTCCACGGCGGGCGCCGGCTGCGGCGCGGGCTCCACGGCCTGCGGGGCCGTCTCGGCGGTCTCCTCGGCCTCCTCCTCGGCAACCTCGGGGGTCTCCGGGACCTCGGCGACCTCAGCGGTCTCGGAGGGCTCGGCGGCGGCCGGGGTCTGGGCCGGGGCGGAGACCCGCTTGCGGGTCCGGCGGGCCCGGACGGGCTTCTCGGCCGGCTCCTCGGCCACCTCGGCGACCGGGGCCTGCGCGGCCGGGGCCTCGGCAACCGGAGCCTCCACGACGGCCTCGGCCTCGGCGGCCTCGGCGGCGGCCGGGGTCTGCACCGGCGCCTCAGCCCGCTTGCGGGTGCGGCGGGCCCGGGCGGGCTTCTCGGCCGGAGCCTCGACGGCCTCGGCGGCCGGCGTCTCGGCGGCCTGCGCCTCGGCAGCCGGGGCCTCGGCCGCGGCGGTCTCCGGTCCGGTCACCACGATCGCGGTGCCCTCGGGGGCACCGGCCGGTGCCTCGGCCCGCTTGCGGGTCCGGCGGGCCCGGACCGGCTTCTCGGCCGGAGCCTCGGCGACCGGGGCCGCGGGCGGCTCCGTCACGGCCGGCTCGGCGGCGTGGGTCTCGGCGGGCAGCACCGTCTCGGCGGCCTCGGTGGCCGCGCCCTGCGGCGCACCGGCCGGGCGGGACACCGCCCGGCGACGCCGGCGCGGCGGGGCCGCGGAGGTGCCGTCAGCATCACTGTTGACCGCAGTGGACTGCGGTTCGCTGTTCTCGAGCATGCGGGTGGATCTCCCGTCAGGCCCCCGGGCTCCGTATCCGGGCACGCCTCGCACCGTTTTCTGTCCGGTCGGCCGCGATGTGGCGGGCCGACTCCCACGGTGCCGTCGTGCGGACGCGAGGCCGCACAGGGGCTCGTAGTCTCGCTCGGCGCCCCGCACGGTGCGGGGTGTCGAAAGTCTTCTGGTCTGACCAGTCTTCTCGGTTGTCCAGGCCGGGCCGCTGGGCGGCCGACCTGCGGACGACGGCGCTCGCTCCCCTGGGGAGCCGCGGAGGCCGGGGAGCCCCGGGCACGTAGCGTGTCCCGGGCTCCCGCCCGCTCGGCGGACGCAGATGCGCGCGGCCCGGCGGCCCTTACTGGCCGGCGGTGGCCGCGGCGCGGTCGAGCGCCAGCGGGTCGGTCACCGTGCCGGACTCCTCGTCGAGCGGCCCCTGCGCCAGCCTGGTCACCTCAGCGGGGACCGGCGGCGCCAGGTCGGCCGTCGCACGGAGACCGGACAAAACGTCGTCGGGTCGTACGGCGGGTGTGGCGTGTCGTACTACCAGCCGCAGTATCGCACAGGGAGCACCGGTACGAACATCGTCGGCACTCTCCGTGGCAGTGTCGTGACCATTCCCGACCTGCGGCGGGAGCACTTCGAAGGCGCGGACGGCGCCACGGGCGTCGAAGACCCGCACCCCGTTCTTGGTGAGGCGCTGCACCTCGACCGCCTCGGCGGCGAGGAATACGGCGACCGCCTTCGCGGCCTCGGCCGGCTCCACGCCGTCCAGCCGGAGCAGCCACTCCGAGGCCTCCAGGCGCTCGACGAAGTTGGGCGTGCGGACCTCGACGGCCTCGATCACGTCCAGGCCGGGCGGCAGCGACTCGTCCAGCTGGGCGCGGAGCGCCTGGGGGTCGCGGGCCTCGGCGAGGCCGATCTCCAGGTACTCCGCCTCGCTGGCCACCCCGGTCGGGGCGGCGTTGGCGTAGGAGACCTTGGGGTGCGGGGTGAAGCCCGCGGAGTACGCCATGGGGACGGCCGAGCGGCGGAGCGCGCGCTCGAACGCCCGCTGGAAGTCCCGGTGGCTGGTGAAGCGCAGACGGCCGCGCTTGGTGTAGCGGAGTCGGATCCGCTGAACCGTCGGCGCGGGCGGCGGACCGTCGGGCGTGCGGCGTGCCAGGGCTGCTCAGTCCTTCGTCAGTTCCGATCCGGCCTCACACCTGACGGCTCCGGCCGGACGCTGTCAGCACAAGGGTACGCGGTGCCTCAGCCCAACAGTGCCCGCCGTACCTCCCGGACCACCCGGCGGACCTCCGCCCTGACCGGCCACCACACCTCGCGGCGCAACCAGCGGCACGGGCGGACCACCAGGAAGCGCCAGATCCGCCCGCCGATCCGCCAGGCCCGGGCGACGGCCGACCCGACCACGCGCAGCAGCGGGTACAGCACCACCCGCCACAGCCACCTCAGCGGCACCGCCAGCGCCCGCCCGAACGGCACCAGCACGTACCGGACGAGCCGGTCCAGCGGGACGACCACCAGCACCCGTACCAGCCAGGCCACCGCGGTACCGAGGGCCCGCAGCACCGCCGCCACCGCCCGGCCCAGCGGAGCCAGCACCCACCGCCGCAGCCACCGCGCCGGCCCGGCCGCCGCCCGCCACAGCCGGGCCAGCCCGCGCCCGACCGGCGTCAGCACCCAGCGGTACAGCAGCTCCAGCGGCCACCCCACCAGCCGGTACAGCAGCCATCCCAGCGCCGCCCCGACCGGCCGCGCCACCACCAGCACGACCTCCCACAGGAACCGCAGCGGCACCACGACCACCAACGCGACCGGCCGCACCACCGCCACCAGGCACCCCGCCGGCTCCCGCTCCCCCACCGCACCCTCCCCACCCGAGCCGACGGCCCTCCCCGCGCACCACGCACGAGAAGGGCCGCCGGGTTGCGCTCCAGTCCTACGAGTTGACCACCGTCAGCGGCAGCATCTTCTTGCCGGTGGGGCCGATCTGGATGTGGGTGTCCATCTGAGGACACACCCCGCAGTCGAAGCACGGGGTCCAGCGGCAGTCCTCGACCTCGACCTCCTCGAGGGCGTCCTGCCAGTCCTCCCAGAGCCAGTCCTTGTCGAGGCCGCTGTCCAGGTGGTCCCAGGGGAGGACCTCCTCGTAGGTGCGCTCGCGGGTGGTGTACCAGTCGACGTCCACGCCGGTGCCGGCCAGGGCCTTGGCGGCGCAGTCCATCCAGCGGTCGTAGGAGAAGTACTCGCGCCAGCCGTCGAAGCGGCCGCCGTCCTCGTAGACGGCGCGGATGACGGCGCCGATCCGGCGGTCGCCGCGGGAGAGCAGGCCCTCGACGATGCCGGGCTTGCCGTCGTGGTAGCGGAAGCCGATGTTCTTGCCGAACTTGCGGTCGCCGCGGATGGAGTCGCGGAGCTTGGCGAGGCGGGCGTCGGTGTCCTCGGCGCTCAGCTGCGGGGCCCACTGGAAAGGGGTGTGCGGCTTGGGCACGAAGCCGCCGATGGAGACGGTGCAGCGGATGTCGTTGCCGCCGGTGACCTCGCGGCCCTTGGCGATGACGTTCTTCGCCATCGCGCCGATCTGGAGGACGTCCTCGTCGGTCTCGGTGGGCAGGCCGCACATGAAGTACAGCTTCACCTGGCGCCAGCCGTTGCCGTACGCGGTGGCGACCGTGTTGATGAGGTCCTCCTCGGACACCATCTTGTTGATCACCTTGCGGATGCGCTCGCTGCCGCCCTCGGGGGCGAAGGTGAGGCCGGAGCGGCGGCCGTTGCGCGAGAGCTCGTTGGCCAGGTCGATGTTGAAGGCGTCGACCCGGGTGGAGGGCAGCGAGAGGCCGACCTTGTCCTCGGCGTAGCGGTCGGCGAGGCCCTTGGTGATGTCGGCGATCTCGGAGTGGTCGGCGGAGGACAGCGAGAGCAGGCCGACCTCCTCGAAGCCGGTGGCCTTGAGGCCGCGGTCGACCATCTCGCCGATGCCGGTGATGCTCCGCTCCCGGACGGGACGCGTGATCATGCCGGCCTGGCAGAAGCGGCAGCCGCGGGTGCAGCCGCGGAAGATCTCCACGGACATCCGCTCGTGCACGGTCTCGGCGAGCGGGACCAGCGGCTGCTTGGGGTAGGGCCACTCGTCGAGGTCCATGACGGTGTGCTTGGAGACCCGCCACGGTACGCCGGCGCGGTTGGGGACGACGCGGCCGATCCGGCCGTCGGCCAGGTACTCGACGTCGTAGAAGCGGGGGATGTACACGCCGCCGGTGCGGGCGAGGCGCAGCAGGATCTCGTCGCGCCCGCCGGGGCGGCCCTCGGCCTTCCAGCCGCGGATGAGTTCGGTGATGTCGAGGACGGCCTGCTCGCCGTCGCCGATCACGGCGGCGTCGATGAAGTCGGCGATCGGCTCGGGGTTGAAGGCGGCGTGGCCGCCGGCGAGCACGATCGGGTCGTCCAGGGTGCGGTCCTTGGACTCCAGTGGGATGCCTGCGAGTTCGAGCGCGGTCAGCATGTTGGTGTAGCCGAGCTCGGTGGAGAAGGAGAGGCCGAAGACGTCGAAGGCCTTGACCGGGCGGTGGGCGTCCACGGTGAACTGGGGGACGCCGTGCTCGCGCATCAGGGCTTCGAGGTCGGGCCAGACGCTGTAGGTGCGCTCGGCGAGGACGCCCTCGCGCTCGTTGAGCACCTCGTAGAGGATCATCGTGCCCTGGTTGGGCAGGCCGACCTCGTAGGCGTCGGGGTACATCAGGGCCCAGCGGACGTCACAGGCGTCCCAGTCCTTGACGGTCGAGTTGAGCTCGCCACCGACGTACTGGATCGGCTTCTGGACGTGCGGGAGGAGGGCCTCCAGGCGTGGGAAGACCGATTCGACAGTCATGCGCAAGGACCTTTTCGGAGAAAACTGGTGACCCTCAAGGGTAGCCGAACCGGACGGGCCCCCGGCCGGGCCGACCGCGGGTGCGGTTCGGTCCGGCCGGGGGCCCTCCGTGGCGGCGGGTGGCCGCCGGTCAGTCGGTGCGGGTCAGTCGGGCGGTCAGTTGGTGCCGGCGGCCGTCACGGCGGTGACGGGGGCGGTGGTGCCGGCGGCGCCGGGCGCGGTGACGTCCGCCCACGGCCACCAACGGCCCTGGGTGTAGTCGCCGTTGGCGTTGTAGACGTGGCCGCCGGAGACGCCGAACAGGCGGAGGCTGTTGCCGGTGGCGGCGGCGGAGACCTGGGTCACCGCGCCGGGCAGGCCGATCACCGAGGAGACGTTCGCCCAGGAGCTCCAGTTGCCTGCGGCGTAGTCGCCGCTGGTCTGGTGGACGTTGCCGCCGCTGAGCGCGAGGACGTGGAACTTGGAGCCGAGGGTGGCGGCGGTGAGCTGGGTGATCTGGCTCGGGCCGCCGATGTAGGCGGTGAGGTCGCCGCTGCCCCAGGTGCCGCGGGTGTAGTCGCCGTCGGCGACCCTGATGTGGCCGTCGGCGCCGAGGGCGGCGATGTGCAGGGAGTTGCCGGTGGTGCCCGCCGCGATCTGGGTGGCGCCGGCCGGCAGGTGCGCCGCCGCGGTCACGTCGCCCCAGGGGGTCCACGTGCCGGAGGCGTGGTCGCCGGTGGTCTCGTAGACCCGGCCGTACGCGGCGAGGGCCACGACGTGGGTGTACCGGCCGATCGAGGCCGCCGAGACCTGGGTGACGCCGGAGAGGTAGCCGGCGCCGTGCAGGCTGAGGGCGGACGAGCCGAACCAGGTACCGCGGTCGGAGGTGCCCATGGCTTCCTGGCGGGCCCCCGCCAGGTTGCGGTCCACGCCGTAGATCTCGGTGCCGGCGACGTAGAAGGCCCGCAGGTAGCCGTCGCCGCTCACGGTGCTCGCCATCGAGCCGACCGAGGAGGCCTGCACGCCGGACGAGTTGGGCGGCAGGTTCGAGGGGGTGCCCCAGATGCCGCTGGTGTAGTTGGCGCCGATGCCGAGCAGCGAGTCGGCGGTCCTGGCGACCAGCTGGACGCGCTCGCCGGGCAGCATCGCGAGCTGCTCGGCGCTGAACTGGACGGTGACGGCCTTGGTCGTGGTGGCCTGGTGGCCGACCGCGTCGGTGGCGGTCAGGGTGACGTTGTACGTGCCCGGCTTGTCGAACCGGAACCAGACGGCGCGGCCGTCGGTGACGTCGAAGTCGCCGCCGTACGGGATGGTGAGGACGGCCTTGGTGAGCGGCCAGGGCGAGGTGACGGCGGGGGTGAGGACGAAGGTGCCCGCGTCGTCCTTCTTCTCGGCGGTGAAGTCGGGGGCCAGGTCGCCGGCCGGGGTGACGGTGACGGTCGAGCCGTCGGTGGTGGTCCGGGCGCCGTTCGCGGTGGTGAGGGTGGCGGTGACCACGTAGCTGCCCGGCACGGTGTAGGTGTGGGTGGCCTCGGGGGTCGTGGAGACCGCCGGGGCGGTGCCGTCACCGAAGTCGAAGGTGTAGGTGACCGCCGAGGTTCCGAAGCTTTCGGTGGCGGTGGCGGTGGCCTTGACGGTCAGCGGGACCGGGCCGCGGGGGTTGGGGATCTGGGTGCCGCGGACGGTGAGGGTGCCCTGGAGGCCGACGTTCTCGTAGGCGCCGCGGTCGCGGACGCCGCCGGCGGGGGCGGTGTTCGCGGTCCGGGGGTCGTCGACCGGCTTGGAGCCGAAGATGTCGGTGCCGGTGCCGGGCGCGGTGGGGTCGGCCGAGTCGACCGCGGCGCCGGCCCCGGCCGGGAGGCGGTGGAAGGGCCAGGCGGGGAAGTCCTCGACGAAGGCGACGTCGAGGTCGGTGTCGTGGGCTCCCTGGCCGGTGGCGGTGGTGAACGCGGCGGGGGTCGGGTAGGCGGTGCCGTTCCAGCGGTAGGCGGCGGCGTCGGGCCAGGGGTGGACGGTGTTGTAGTCGACCTTGGAGTCGGTCACCGAGCCGGCGGAGAGGGAGATCTCGGCCTCGCCGCGGTGGGCGGCGTCGCATTCGGCCGGGTAGTCCTTGGTGGTGGCCGGGTGGTCGGCGGTGATGACGTTGTTCTCGATCACCGCGCCCGGCGAGGCGCCGTCGACGAGCACGCTCTCCTGGCAGGAGAAGGCGATGGTGTTGTTGGTGACGGCGGTCTGCGGCGCGTCCTTGACGGTGACGGCCGAGGTGGTGGTGCGGCTGAAGTCGTTCCCGGTGATCAGGGTGGACCTGGCGCCGGAGTCGACGGCCACGCCGAGGGTGTCGGGGAAGAGGCCGCGGCTGACCGTCACGTGGTCGCTGGTGCCGGAGACCCGGATGTCGGCGGTGCCGGAGGTGGTGCTGAACCAGTTCTGGTCCACGGTGATCCGGGAGGAGTCCGTGATGACGATCGGGTCCTTGACCCGGTCGTACCGGAAGCCCTTGATCACCACGTCGTGGACGTTGTTCAGGACGAAGCTGCTGGTGCCGCCCGTGAGCAGCGGCATCGACATGGCGTCACTGCTGGTCTGTCCGCCGAGGAAGGTGATCGGCTGCTCCGGGGTGCCGGAGCGGGTGAGGCGGACCGTGTCGCCCGTGTACAGACGCGAGCTGGGCAGGACCTTCACGGTCTGGCCCGGCTGGACGACCTTGGCGGCGGCGGAGATGGTGCAGTACGGCTGGGCGAGCGTGCCCGGACCGGTGTCCGAGCAGTTCGAGCCGGTGGCGTTGTTGACGATCAGCATGGTGGAGCCGGCCGCCGTCGCGGGCGTGGGGAGCCCGAGGACGACGGTGGCCGCTGCCACGGTCAGGCCGAGTGATGGACGAAGACGCACGAAGGACGACCCCCCTGGTCGGAGACGATGCTCGAAGATCACGGCCGGGCGTGGCAGACGCCCGTGACGGGCGGTCGGCCGCCTGACCGGTTGGTGCCGGAGCCGTTCGACGGTCCGTCGGGTCGGCTCGGACCCTCGCGGTCCGGGGGCCTGGACGGTGCCGGGCCCCCGGACCGCGGTTCAGAGGCCGGCGGCGGTCAGCGAGGTCACCGGCGTGGTGGCCCCTGCGGCACCGGGTGCGGTCACGTCGGCCCAACGGGACCAGAGTCCGCGGGTGTAGTCGCCGTTGGCGTTGTGGATGTGGCCGTCGCTGAGCGCGAAGAGGCGCAGCGTGTTGCCGGTGGCGGCCGCGGCGACCCGGGTGACCGTGCCGTTCAGGCCGGTGACGGCGGAGACGTCGGCCCAGCGGCTCCAGTTGCCGGCCGCGTAGTCGCCGCTGATCTGGTGGACGTCGCCGCCGGCCACCGCGAGGACGTGGAACGTGGCGCCGAGCGAGGCCGCCGACAGCTGGGTGATCCCGGCCGGGCCGGGGCGGTACGCGGTGAGGTCGCCGCTGCTCCAGGTGCCGCGGTCGTAGTTGCCGTCGGCGATCCTCAGGCCGCCGTCGGCGCCGAGGGCGGCGATGTGGAGGGAGTTGCCGGTGGTGGCGGCGGCGATCCTGGTGGTGCCGGCGGGCAGTCCGGCGGCGGCGGTGACGTCGCCCCAGGCCGACCAGCGGCCGGTGTCGGTGTAGCTCGACGCCTCGTAGACCCGGCCGCCGGCCAGGGCGACCAGGTGCGTCCGGTTGCCGATGGAGGCGGCGGCGATCTGGGTGACGCCGGTCAGGCCGCCCGCGCCCGAGGCGCCGACCTCCGACCAGCCGACCCAGGCGCCGCGGACGATGTCGCCGCCCATGCGGTTGATCCGGCCGGCGGAGAGGTTCCGGTCGTCGGTGTGGATCCTCCCGTCGGCGAGGGCGAAGGCCCGCAGCCATCCGTCGGAGGTGGTCGCGCTCGCGGTGGCGGTGATCCGGTCGGCCTTCGGGGCGTCCCCGTAGTCGAGTGCGACGGGGGTGATGCCGGCCCAGAGGCCCGAGGTGTAGTTGGCGCCGGTGGAGAGCAGGGAGCCGGCGCTCTGCGCGAGGACCTGGACCCGCTCGCCGGGCAGCAGCACCCGGTGCTCGGTGTCGTAGACCACCTGGATCTGCTTGGTCACGGTGGCCTCGTGGCCGGCCGCGTCGGTGACGGTCATCGTGACCGGGTAGGTCCCGGGGTACTCGAAGCGGTACCAGACCTCGCCGTAGGTCGGGGTGCGGACCTCGCCGCGGTCGCCGAAGTGGAACGAGGTCCGCTGGATCGTCCACGGCGAGGTGGCGGTCGGGGCGAACATGAAGGTGCCGCCGCCGTCCTTCGGCACGGCGGTGAAGTCCGCGGTGAGCTCTCCGGGTTGGGTGGCCCCGGCGTAGCCGGTGGTCGTGACGGTGCGCGCCCCCGTGGCGGTGGTCACGGTGGCGATCACCCGGTAGCTGCCGGGCTGGGTGTAGGTGTGGATGGCCTCGGGGGTGGCGGAGGCCACCGGGGCCGTGCCGTCGCCGAAGTCGAAGGAGTACGCGAGGGGGCCGGTCGCCCAGTCGTCGGTCGCCCGGGCGGTGGCGGTGACGGTGAGCGGTGCGGGGCCGACCGTGCTGCCGTACGGGCCGTTCATGGTCAGCGAGGCGTCGTGCAGTCCGGTGCGCTCGTAGGCGCCGCGGTCGCGGACGCCCCCGGCGGGTGCGCTGCCGGCCACCTTGGGGTGGTCGAGCGGCTTGGAGCCGAGGAGGTCGGTGTCCACGCCCGGTGCGGTGGGGTCGGCGGCGTCGATGTCGGCGGCGTCCGTGGCGGGGAGCAGGTTGAACGGCCAGTTCCGCTGCTCGTCGAAGTCGGTGTTCTGGTCGGTGTTGTGGGCGCCCTGGCCGGTCGCGGAGGTGAACGCGGCGGCAGTCGGGTAGGCCGTGCCGGCCCAGCGGTAGGCGGCGGCGTCGGGCCAGGCGTGGACGGTGTTGTAGTCGACCTTGGAGCCGGTCACGGAGTCGGCCGAGAGCGAGATCTCGGCCTCGCCGCGGCCGCTGGTCCCGCAGTTCGCCGGATTGGTCCCGGTGTAGGCCGGGTTGTCCGCCGTGATGACGTTGTTCTCGACCAGGGCTCCGGTGGCGGCGCCGTCGATCAGCACGCTCTCCTGGCAGGAGTAGACGATCGTGTTGTGGGTGATCGCGGTGTCGGGCGCGCCCTTGATGCGGACGGCCGCCTGCCGGCTGCGGTTGAAGTCGTTGGCGGTGATCAGGGTGGCGCGCACGCCCGGGTCGACCTGGACGCCGGCGGTGGCCAGGAAGTGGCTCCGGCTGACCGTCACGTGGTCGCTGGCGCCGGAGATCCGGATGTCGGCACCGGCGTCGTTGTCCATCCTGAGCTGGTCGAGCACGATGCGGGAGGAGTCGGTGACGGTGATCGCGTCCTTCGGGGCGCGGACCTGGAAGCCGCGGACCACGAGGTCGTGCGCGCCCTCGATCACCAGGGCCCGCTGCGTGGTCGTGCCGGTCCGGATGGTGGGCTGGACCTCGTTCTGGTACGTGATCGGCCCGCCGAGGAAGGTGATCGGCTTCTCGGGCGTCCCGGACCGGGTCAGGTGTACGTCCCCGGCGTAGCTCCCCGGCAGCACCCGGACGGTCTGGCCGGGCTCGACCACCTTGGCGGCGGCCGCGATGGTGCAGTAGGGCCGGGCGACGGTGCCGGTGCCCGTGTCGCTGCACTGGGCGGAGTCGCCGTCCACCACCAGGGTGGTCGCGGTGATGGCGAGGGCGGGAGCGGGCAGCCCCACGACGGCGACGGCCGAGGCGGCCGCGATGCCGAGGGCGGTGCGCAGGCGCATGGCGAGGGTCCCCCTGGTGTTCGACGAAAATCGGCCAAGCTTTGCACCAGCCTGGCCGATTCGTCGACTCACTATTCCGCTATGCGTGGACTGTCCGTCTGATCCCCCGGATTGCCTCAGATCCCTATCGGCCGCTGGGATCTGACGGACTGCAGGAGGCCGACCGCGATCCACACGGCGAACATCGAGGAGCCGCCGTAGGACACGAACGGAAGGGGGATTCCGGCCACCGGCATGATGCCGAGGTTCATCCCGATGTTCTCGAACGCCTGGAAGGCGAACCAGGTGACCACGCCCGCGGCGAGGACCGTGCCGTACAGGTCGGTGGCCTGGCGCGCTATGGCGCAGGCGCGCCAGAGGATGACGCCGAGCAGGGCGATCAGGGCGGCGGCGCCGACGAAGCCGAGTTCCTCGCCGGCCACGCTGAAAACGAAGTCGGTCTGCTGCTCGGGGACGAACTGGCCGGAGGTCTGGTGGCCGTTGAAGAGCCCGGCGCCGGTGAGTCCGCCGGAGCCGATGGCGATCCGGGCCTGGTTGGTGTTGTAGCCGACGCCGGCCGGGTCGAGGGCCGGGTTGGCGAAGGCGGCGAACCGGTCGATCTGGTACTTGCTGAGCACGCCGAGCTTCCAGATCGCGACCGCGCCGAGCACGCCGGCGCCCATCAGCCCGAACACCCAGCGGTTGGCGGCGCCGGAGGCGAGCAGGATGCCCAGCACGATGACGCCCATGACCATGACCGAGCCGGCGTCCGGCATCAGCATGATCAGGGCCATCGGGACGGTGGCGACCACCAGGGACTGGATCACGCTGCGGTCGGTGGGGAACTCGCGCTCCCCCGCGTCGACCCGGGCGGAGAGGATCACCGCCATGCCGAGC
The DNA here is from genome assembly GCF_040571325.1 of Kitasatospora sp. HUAS MG31. Classification (GTDB taxonomy): domain Bacteria; phylum Actinomycetota; class Actinomycetes; order Streptomycetales; family Streptomycetaceae; genus Kitasatospora; species Kitasatospora camelliae. The sequence goes on from NZ_CP159872.1 coordinate 2,661,938, forward strand.
ACGATCGCCAGCTTGGCGAACTCGGCGGGCTGCAGCGAGAAGCCGCCTCCGAACTGGATCCAGGAGTGCTGGCCGTTGATGGTGGAGCCGAGCGGGCTGAGGGTGGCCACCAGCATGACCATGACCACCAGGTACACCACCGGGACGGCGGTCCGCAGCCGGCGGGTCCCCAGGACGACCACCACGACGAAGAGCGCCAGGCCGATGGCCAGGTTGGTCAGGTGCCGCCAGAGGAAGTATTGCGGGTCGCCGTGGGTGAGGTTGTCCCGGGCGCGGGTGGCCGACCAGACCAGCAGCGAGCTGCCCAGGGACAGGGCCAGCGCGGACAGGACCATGATCCAGTCCAGCCGGCGCAGCGGCGAGGACTTGCCCAGGGCCCGGCCGAGCGGCCCGCGCTGCGGGGCGAGGCGGACGGACCGGTAGGAGGCGCCGTACGAGCTCATGCCCTGCCCCTCAGCGTGGTGGTCGGGCGGGTGGGTTCGAGGGCCGCCCAGACGACCGGGGCGGGGGCCCCGGGGCCCGCGGGCTGGAGGGGGTCGAGGAAGGTCGCGGTGCCGCCGTAGGAGGCCTGTTTGATGACCGCGGTGCCGTCCTGGTTGAACTTCGGCAGCTCGGCCTGCGGCTTGGGCAGCAGCGCCTTGTTGGTGTCGATGGCGCCCTTGTCGTCGACGCCGTACAGCGCCTGGTAGATCCGCCGGACGGCGTCACCGGAGGCGCCGGAACCGGTACCGGCCTGGCTCATCGTCATCACCACGGCGTAGTCGCGGCTGTAGGTGGTCAGGTACGAGGTGGTCTGCTTGCCTGCGACCTCGGCGGTACCGGTCTTGGCGTGCAGCTCGATCTGCTTCTGCGGCCAGCCGACCGCGGTGAACTTCCAGGCGGCGGTACCGCGTTCGATGACCTGGCGGGTGGCCTCGTCGATGTACTCCAGGGCCTTGGCGTCGGCCGGGATGCGGCCGTCGGCGTGCGGCTGGATCTCGCGGACCAGCTCGCCGCCGGGGCTGACGATGGCCTTGCCGATGGTCGGCCGGTAGAGCGTGCCGCCGTTGGCGAGGGCCGCGTAGATCCGGGCCATCTGGAGCGGGGTGACCAGGGTGTCGCCCTGGCCGATGGAGTAGTTGACGGCGTCACCGGCGCGCATCACGTTGCCGTCGACGCAGTTCTCGCGGGCGATCTGGGAGGCGTAGTCCTGCTTGTCGGACTTGGCGACCGCGCACCAGGCGTCCTTGTTGGCGTCGTAGTACGACTGCTTCCACTGCCGGTCGGGGACGCGGCCGGTGACCTCACTGGGGAGGTCGATGCCGGTCTTGGCGCCGAGGCCGAACTGCTTGGCGGTCTTGAAGAACCAGTCGCCCGGGTCCTTCTTGGGCTTGATGCCGCCGTCCTTCATCCACTGGTCGTAGGCGAGCCCGTAGAAGACGGTGTCGCAGGACACCTCCAGGGCCTGGCCCAGGGTGATGGAGCCGTGGCCCTGGCTCTCGAAGTTCTTGAACTCGCGGCCGCCGATGGTGAGGCTGCTCGGGCAGGGGTAGTGGCCGTCGAGCGAGTAGCCTGCCTGCGCGGCGGCGGCGGTGGAGACCACCTTGAAGGTGGAGCCGGGGGCGGACTGACCCTGTATGGCCCGGTTGAGCAGCGGGAAGTTGGAGTCCTTGCCGGTGAGGTTCTGGTAGTCCTTGGCGCTGATGCCGCCGACCCAGACGTTGGGGTCGAAGGTCGGCGCGCTGGCCATGGCGACGATCCGGCCGGTGTTGACGTCCATCACCACGACGGCGCCGGAGTCGGCCTCGTAGTTCTTCTCGGTGATCTTGTCGTACACCTTGCGGGCGTCGGACATGGCCTGCGCGAGCTGCTCCTCGGCGACCTTCTGGACCCGGGCGTCGATGCTGGTCACCAGGTTGTTGCCGGCCTGGGCGGGGGTGCGCCCGGCGCTGCCGATGACCCGGCCGAGGTTGTCCACCTCCAGCCGGTCGATGCCGGTGGTGCCGCGCAGGTCGTCGTCGTACACCGACTCCAGGCCGGCCCGGCCGATCTGGTCGGAGGGGAGGCGGCGCTCACGGCCGGGCTTCTCGGCGGTCTTGGTGACCTCGTCGTCGGTGACCGGCGAGAGGTAGCCGAGCACCTGGGCCGCGTTGGCGCCCTCGACGCCGGTGTACTTGCGGACGGCGGTGGGCTGCGCGGTCACCCCGGGGAAGTCCTCGCGGCGTTCCATTATCTGCATCGCCTGCTGGGTGGTGGCCTGCTGGGTCACCGGGATCGGCTGGTAGGGCGAGCCGTTCCAGCAGGGCTGCGGCGTCTTGGCGTCGCAGAGCCGGACCTTCTCCTCGACGTCCTTGGGCGTCATCCCGAGCACCCCGGCGAGCCGGGCCAGCACGGCCTTGCCCTTGTCCTTCTGCTGCAGCAGCGAGGTGCGGCTGACCGAGACCACCAGCTTGGTCTCGTTGCCGGCCAGGATCCGGCCGGAGGCGTCGAGGATCTCGCCGCGGACGGCCGGCTCGACCACCTCGCGCACGTGGTTGCCCTCGGCCTTGGCGGCGTACTGGCTGCCGGTGCGGATCTGCAGGTACCAGAGCCGCCCGCCGAGCGTGGCGAGCAGCGAGAGCACCAGGATCTGCAGCACCACCAGGCGGATCGTCAACCGCTGGGTCCGGCCGGTCTCCGGGATGTTGCTCATGCGCCCCTCCTCGCTTCGCTTTCCTCGTTCACGTGCAGGTACTCCTCGGACCGGCGGGGCTCAGGGGCGCTTGACGAGGCCGAAGCCGCGGCGCCTGCGCAGCGGTGCCGAGCCGGACACCTCGCGGGTGGTCCGGTACCGGGACAGGCTGCCGAGGCCGGAGCCGCCGTCGCCGCCGGTCGAGGCCGATTCGGGCTCGACGGTGCCGTCGAAGCGGCGGGCCAGCATCATCACCGCGGGCACCACGAACGGCGCCAGCAGCACGTCGTAGATCAGGGCGCTGGTGACCAGGCCGGTCAGGCCGACGTGGCGGGCGGCGGTGTCGCCGACCAGGGCACCGACCGTGGCGTACAGCAGCGTGGTGACGACGGCCGCGCCGGCCACCACGAGCAGGGCGCTGATCGCCGAGCGCTGCCGGCCGCCCTCGGGGCGGAGCAGGCCGACGAGGTAGCCCATCAGGCAGAGCACCAGGGCGTACCGGCCGATGGCGTGGTCGGAGGGCGGGGCCAGGTCGGCGAGCAGGCCGCCGGCGAAGCCGACCAGGCAGCCGCCGGCGGGCCCGTACACCAGGGCGAGGCCGACCACGACCAGCAGCAGCAGGTCCGGGGTGGCGCCCGGCAGTTGGAGCCGGCCCAGCACGCTGACCTGGACGACCAGGGCGAGCAGCAGCAGGACGGCGGCGAGCAGGATGCGGTTGACGCGCAACGTCAGTTCCCCCCGGCGGGCTTGGTGGGCGGTACGTCGGCCGGGGCCGCCGCGGCGGCGGCCGCGGCCGGCAGGACGGCGTCCCGCGGGTCGGTGCGCGGCGGGACGACCACCACGCCGACCAGGTCGAGCCGGGTGAACTGCACGTACGGCTCGACCATGATGGTCTTGGTGAGCTGGCCGGGGGTGGCCTCGACCTGGACGACCTTGCCGACCGGGACGCCCGGGACGAACGGCCGGCCGCTCTGCGAGCCGAAGGTGACCAGGCGGTCGCCCTCCTTCACCTGGGCGCGGCCGTTGAGCAGCGAGATCCTCATCGGGCTGGTGCCCTGGCCGGCGGCGAAGCCGATCTCGCCGCTGCCCTCCAGCCGGACGCCGGCGGTGAAGCCGGGGTCGGAGGCGAGCAGCACGGTGGCGGTGGTCGGGGCGACCGTGGTGATCCGGCCGACCAGGCCCTGGCCGTCGATGACGGTCATGTCGCGGTCGAGGCCGTCGTCGCTGCCGGCGTCGATGGTGATGGTCCAGGAGAATCCCTGGGCCGGGCCGATCGCGATGACCTGGGCGGCCTTGACGGTGTACCCGCCGGCGCCGGCCGTGCGCAGCAGGGAGTCCAGCTGCTTGGTCCGGCCGGCGGCGGCGTCCGAGGAGGCCAACCGCTGGCGCAGGTCGGTGTTCTCACGGGTGATCTGGTCGAGCCTCGCCTGGTGCGTGGACGCGTCCCGGATGGCCCGGATGTACCCGGCGACCGGGTCGACGGCGCCGGCGGCGCCGCGTTCGACCGGCCCGAGCACCTGGGCGGCGCCCCGGCGGGCCCCGTTCAGCGGGGAGGTCTCGCCGCCCTTGATGTCCACGGTGATCAGCGCGAAGGCGACAGCGACCAGCAGGATGAGCAGCAGTCGGCTCTCTCGTGTGTCCCTCACGGTGCTGGAACTGCCCCTTCGTCCGAGTACCGGTTGTTCAGTTGGTCCGTTGGTCGGTCAGCGACGCGGCTGGGCGTCGAGGACCTGCTGCAGCGCCTCGAACTCCTCGACGCACTTGCCGGAGCCGAGCGCGACGGAGTCCAGCGGGTTCTCCGCGATGTGGATCGGCATGCCGGTCTCCCGGCGAAGCCGCTCGTCCAGGCCGCGGAGCAGGGCGCCGCCGCCGGTGAGCACGATGCCCCGGTCCATCACGTCGCCGGCCAGCTCGGGCGGGCACTGGTCGAGGGTGGTCTTGACCGCGTCGATGATGGAGTTCACCGGCTCGTCGATGGCCTCGCGGACCTCGGCGGCCGAGATCACCACGGTCTTCGGCAGACCGCTGACCAGGTCGCGGCCGCGGATCTCGGCGTGCTCGTCCTTCTCGCCCTCCAGGGCGAAGGCCGACCCGATCGACATCTTGATCTGCTCGGCGGAGCGCTCGCCCAGCAGCAGGCTGTACTCCTTCTTGATGTGCTGGACGATCGCGTTGTCCAACTCGTCACCGGCCACCCGCAGGGACTGCGCGGTGACGATGCCGCCCAGCGAGATCACGGCCACCTCGGTGGTGCCGCCGCCGATGTCGACCACCATGTTGCCGGTCGGCTCGTGCACCGGGAGGCCGGCGCCGATCGCGGCCGCCATCGGCTCCTCGATGATGTGCACCTGACGGGCACCCGCCTGGTGGCTGGCCTCGACCACGGCGCGGCGCTCCACCCCGGTGATCCCCGAGGGCACGCAGACCACGACCCGCGGACGGGCCAGGTAGCGGCGGCGGTGGATCTTCAGGATGAAGTAGCGGAGCATCCGCTCGGTGATCTCGAAGTCGGCGATCACGCCGTCCTTGAGCGGGCGGATGGCGACGATGTTGCCGGGCGTCCGGCCGATCATCTTCTTCGCCTCGGTGCCGACCGCCAGGATGCCGCCGGTGTTGGTGTTCACCGCCACGACGGACGGCTCGTTCAGGACGATCCCCTTGCCCCTGACGTACACCAGCGTGTTGGCAGTGCCGAGGTCGATCGCCATGTCACGGCCGATGAACGACAGGTTGTTGGCCATGGGATGTGGAGTGCCTTCCCGAGCTCGGATTCAATGGCGGGGAGCGGGCCGTCCGCGCGCGCCCACGACAGGGCTGACACCGGCTGAGCAGCCGCACCGGGCCCATGAGTTGGAACCATCGTAGCCACGCGGGTCAGGCGGCGACTGCGAGGTACGGATCGCTGCCCATTCTCCGGCGGCCGGTGGGCATCTTCCTGGATTGGGACGCCGTGTCGGCATCCCGGGTTCCGCTGTGTGAGGATCAAACGCTCGCTTGGCCCAGGGGCCGGTGAGCTGCTCGGATGCGGTGTCAGGGAGGCGCGGGGGACGGTGCGGGGGCGGGAGGGCGCAGCCCTCGTCCGCCCGCTCGGCACCCGCTCCCCGCGCCCCTCGCGGCGCGTGTCTCAGGCGTGGCCGGGGAAGAAGATCTTGATCTCGCGCTCGGCCGACTCGGGCGAGTCGGAGGCGTGGATCAGGTTCTCGCGGGTGATGGTGGCGAAGTCGCCGCGGATGGTGCCCGGGCCCGCCTGCAGCGGGTCGGTCGCCCCGGCCAGCGCGCGGATGCCGGGGATGACGTTCTCACCTTCGACGATCAGCGCGATCGACGGACCGGAGGTCATGAACTCCAGCAGCGGCTCGTAGAACGGCCGGCCGACGTGCTCGGCGTAGTGCTGCTCCAGCGTCGCCCGGTCGAAGGTGCGCAGCTCCATGGCCGCGAACCGCCAGCCGGCCTTCCGCTCGATCCGGCTGATGATCTCGCCGGCCAGGCCGCGCTGCACGGCGTCGGGCTTGAGCAGGACGAGAGTGCGCTGCGACACGGTGAGGCTCCAGGGGATTCGGTCGTGCTTGGTGTATACGGCACAGAGGTTACCTTGCGTGAGCAGCGCGGATGCGCCGCCTCCGCATCCTCCGGCATCCGCTCCCGGCGCCGTGGAGCGGGGGCGCTCAGCCCGCCGCGGCGGCCGCCCGGGCGGCCTTGATCTCGTCGATCCGGCGCCCGTAGTGCACCGAGCACCACCACAGCAGGGCGAACACCGCGCCCAGGGCGAACATCGTCGGCAGGACGAACCCGCTGGCGATCAGCCCGAGCTGCAGCGCCCAGCCCACGGTCACCGCGCCCGGCCGCCCGAGCATGCCGCAGAGCAGCACGCACAGCAGCATGGCCACGCCGCTGACCGCCCAGACCGTGGCGGTCGGGACGTCGGACAGCCGGGCGGCGACCAGCCCGGCGAAGAGGATCAGGAACGCCTCGCCGATCAGGGTCGAGGAGCACAGGGTGCGCACGGCTACTTCCTCCCGAACAGCAGGCGGGCCTCGCCCACGGTGATGACCGAGCCGGTGACCAGGACGCCGGCTCCGCCGAGGTCCTCCTCCTCGGCCAGGGTGACGGCGGCCTCGATCGCGTCGTCCAGCCGGGGCTCGACCTGCACGCGATCCTCACCGAAGATTTCCACGGCCAGCGCGGCCAGCTCGTCCACCGGCATGGCGCGGTGGGTGGAGTTCTGGGTGATGACCACCTCGGCCAGCACCGGCTCGAACGCCTCCAGCAGGCCGGAGACGTCCTTGTCGCCGCTGGTGCCGACCACGCCGACCAGCTTGGTGAAGCCGAACGCCTCGCCGATCGCGGCGGCGGTGGCCCGGGCGCCGTGCGGGTTGTGCGCCGCGTCCAGGATGACGGTGGGGCTGCGCCGGACGACCTCCAGGCGGCCCGGCGAGCTGACGCCGGAGAAGCCCTGGCGGACCTTGTCCTCGTCCAGGTTCCCGCCGCCCGCGCCGCCGACGCCGAAGAACGCCTCGACCGCGGCCAGCGCCAGCGCCGCGTTGTGCGCCTGGTGCGGGCCGTGCAGCGGGACGAAGAGGTCCTCGTACTCGTGGCCGCCGAGGCCGCGCAGGGTCACCAGCTGGCCGCCGACGGCGACCTCGCGGCGGATCACGCCGAACTCCATGCCCTCCCGGGCCACCGTGGCGTCCACCTCGACCGCCCGGCGCAGGATGGTCTCGGCGGCGTCCAGCGGCTGCTGGGCGACCACGGCGGTGGCGCCGGGCTTGATGATCCCGGACTTCTCCACCGCGATCTCGCCGGTGGTGCTGCCGAGCCGGTCGGTGTGGTCCAGGCCGATCGGGGTGATCACCGAGACGGCGGCGTCGATGACGTTGGTGGCGTCCCAGGAACCGCCCATGCCGACCTCGACCACCGCCACGTCCACCGGCGCGTCGGCGAAGGCGGCGTACGCCATGCCGGTCAGCACCTCGAAGAAGGACATCGGCACCGGCTGGCGCTCGTCGACCATCCGCACGTACGGGTCGATGTCGCGGTAGGTCTCGACGAACCGGTCGCCGGCGATCGGCGCGCCGTCCAGGCTGATCCGCTCGGTGACGGACTCCACGTGCGGGCTGGTGTAGCGGCCGGTGCGGAGCTCGAAGGTCATGAGCAGCTGCTCGATCATCCGGGCCGTGGAGGTCTTGCCGTTGGTGCCCGTGATGTGGATCGAGGGGTACGAGCGGTGGGGCTGCCCGAGGATGTCCATCAGCTCGTCGATCCGGGTGAGCGACGGCTCCAGCTTGGTCTCCGGCCAGCGCCCGGAGAGCTCGGCCTCCACCGCTCGGAGGTCGTCGTCGATGTCCTCGGAGGGCCGGACGGTGTACGGGTTCTGCTCGGGCGTGTCACTCACGTCCCCAAGTCTAAGGACTCCCGCCGCGCCGCCCCGCCAGGGGCACGACCTCCCGCCGACGGCCGCCCCCGTGCGGTGCCGGGCCCGGTCAGCGATCGGACGGCCGGGGGTGGCGGGCCTCGGGGACGTGGGCGGTGCGGCCGGCGTGGCGGCGGCGGAGTTCGGCGGCGATCTCCTCGGCCTCCCCCTCCGGCAGGAGCGGCAGCATCATCGCCACGGCCTGCAGCAGCCCGCCCAGCAGGTAGGTGGTGTCCGCGGTGGAGGCGACGACGGCCCGGACCGCCGCCACGTCCCCCGCGCCGACCGCCTCCAGCAGCCGGGCCGCGTCGGCGGTGTTCTCGTCCACCATCACGGCCGCGGTGTCGGACGGCGCCCGGCGGGCCAGTGCCCGCAGCACCCGGTCCCCCACCGCCGGGGCGTACGCCTTGCGGACCGCCTCGGCAGCGATCCAGACCAGCAGGGTGGACACTTCGCGCTCGGCCTGCTCCTCGAACAGGAGGTCCAATTCCTGGTCGAAGGCGAGCTGGTTGCCGTGCCGGAATGCGAGCAGCAGCGTCGCCGCGCGGGACTTCGCCGCTTCCACGGCCTCCACCGGCAGTTCGTCGGCCAACTCCTCCGTCACCACCATGCCCGCGCCCTCCCGTCAGTCGCACCGCCCGAATGGGAACTGCTGCACACCGTACACATTCGGGATACGAAGATGGCTGAACTCGCACGCAAGCGAGCAGAATCCGCAACCGGACTTCGGTCACGGAGGAACGGTGGGGGGCATTTTCCGGAACTTCCCGGCCGGAAATACCGCCGAACGGCCTATCAAGGGCGTACGCATTTCGGCCGAACACCTGGGAACGCGGCGAAAGCCGTGCCCTTTTGCGGGGAAAGCCGAGGGCCGCCACCCCGTGCGGGGTGGCGGCCCTCCGGTGGAACCGGTGGATCAGGCCTGCGGCAGGGCCGCCAGCTGGCCGGTGATCCGGGCGATGTCGGCCTCGGCGGCCTCCAGGCGGACGCGGATCTTGGCGACCACCTCGTCCGGCGCCTTGGCCAGGAAGGCCTCGTTGCCGAGCTTGGCGGTGGACTGCGCCTTCTCCTTCTCCGCCGCGGCCAGGTCCTTCTGGAGGCGCTTGCGCTCGGCGGCCACGTCGATGACGCCGGAGAGGTCCAGTGCCACGGTGGCGCCGGCGACCGGCAGCGAGGCGCTGGCGGTGAAGCCCTCCTCCGGCACGGTCAGGCGCAGCAGCGAGCGGATGGCGTCCTCGTGCGGGACGAGGACGGTGCCGGCCAGCTCCAGCCGGGCCGGGACCCGCTGGCCGGGCTTCAGGCCCTGGTCGGAGCGGAACCGCCGGACCTCGGTGACCACCTGCTGCAGGGTGGCGATCTCCGCCTCGGCCTCGGCGTCGCGGAAGCCGCTGTCCTTCGGCCACGCGGCGACGACCACCGACTCGGCACCGGTCAGCGTGGTCCAGAGCGCCTCGGTGACGAACGGGACGACCGGGTGGAGCAGACGCAGCGTGACGTCCAGGACCTCACCGAGGACGCGGCGCGAGGCGTCCGCCTGCGGGCCGCCCTTGGCCAGGGTGGTCTTGGACAGCTCGACGTACCAGTCGAAGACCTCGTCCCACGCGAAGTGGTAGAGGGCGTCGGAGAGCTTGGCGAACTGGTAGTCGTCGTAGAGCCCGTCGACCTGGGCGACGGTCTCGTTGAGCCGCGCCAGGATCCAGCGGTCCACCGAGGTCATCTGCTCCGGGGCGGGCAGCGGCCCCTCGACGGTGGCGCCGTTCATCAGGGCGAACCGGGTGGCGTTCCAGATCTTGTTGCAGAAGTTCCGGGAGCCCTTGACCCAGTCCTCGCCGATCGGCACGTCGGCACCGGGGTTGGCGCCGCTGGCCAGGGTGAAGCGGACGGCGTCGGCGCCGTAGGCGTCCATCCAGTCCAGCGGGTCGACCACGTTGCCGAAGGACTTCGACATCTTCTTGCCGCGCTCGTCGCGGACCAGGCCGGTGAGCGCGATGGTGCGGAACGGGACCTGACCGTCCATCGCGTACAGACCGAACATCATCATCCGGGCGACCCAGAAGAAGATGATGTCGTGGCCGGTGAGCAGGACGTCGGTGGAGTAGAACTTCTCCAGGTCCGGGGTCTGCTCGGGCCAGCCGAGGGTGGAGAAGGGCCACAGACCGCTGGAGAACCAGGTGTCGAGGACGTCCTGGTCCTGGTGCCAGCCCTCGCCGGTGGGCGGCTCCTCGTTGGGTCCGACGCAGACGACCTCGCCGTCCGGGCCGTACCAGACCGGGATCCGGTGGCCCCACCACAGCTGACGCGAGATGCACCAGTCGTGCATGTTGTCGACCCAGCTGAAGTAGCGGCCCTCCAGCTCCTTCGGGTGGATCTGGACCCGGCCGTCGCGGACGGCGTCGGCGGCGGACGTCGCCAGCGGGCCGACCTTCACCCACCACTGCAGCGACAGCCGCGGCTCGACCACGGTCTTGCAGCGCGAGCAGTGGCCGACGGCGTGCATGTACGGGCGCTTCTCGGCGACGATCCGGCCCTGCTCGCGCAGTGCGCCGACCACGGCCGAACGGGCCTCGAAGCGGTCCAGGCCGAGGAACGGGCCGTGCACGGTGATGACACCGCGCTCGTCCATCACGGTCAGGTTCGGCAGGCCGTGGCGCTGGCCGATGGCGAAGTCGTTGGGGTCGTGCGCCGGGGTCACCTTGACGGCGCCGGTGCCGAACTCCGGGTCGACGTGCTCGTCGGCGACGACCGGGATCTCACGGTCGGTCAGCGGCAGCTTGATGGTGCGGCCGACCAGGTGCTTGTAGCGCTCGTCGTCCGGGTGGACGGCGACCGCGGTGTCGCCCAGCATCGTCTCGGCCCGGGTGGTGGCGACGATGATGGAGTCGTCCCCGTCGCCGTAGCGGATCGAGACCAGCTCGCCGGGGACGTCCTCGTGCTCCACCTCGATGTCGGAGAGCGCGGTGAGGCAGCGCGGGCACCAGTTGATGATGCGCTCGGCACGGTAGATCAGGCCGTCGTCGAAGAGCTTCTTGAAGATGGTCTGGACGGCCTGGGACAGGCCCTCGTCCATGGTGAAGCGCTCGCGGGACCAGTCCACGCCGTCGCCGAGGCGGCGCATCTGGCCGAGGATCTTGCCGCCGTAGTTCTCCTTCCACTCCCAGACCTTCTCGACGAAGGCCTCACGGCCCAGGTCGTGACGGGAGAGGCCGGACTCGGCGAGCTGCTGCTCCACCTTGTTCTGGGTGGCGATGCCGGCGTGGTCCATGCCGGGCAGCCACAGCGCCTCGAAGCCCTGCATCCGCTTACGGCGGGTCAGGGCGTCCATCAGCGTGTGCTGGAAGGCGTGGCCCAGGTGCAGCGCACCGGTGACGTTCGGCGGCGGGATGACGATGGTGTACGCGGGCTTGTCGCTCTTCGCGTCGGCGGTGAAGTAACCGCGCTCCACCCAGCGCTCGTACAGCTCGCCCTCTACCTCGGCCGGGGCGTAGGTCGTCGGGAGGGTGGCTGCGTCGTCCCCGGGGTAGGAGGCATCGGGGCGCTGGTTCGTCGTGTCGGTCACGACGCACAGTTTACGTAAGAGGGGGGCGCCGTTACGAACGGCTTTGGCCCCGGACCACTCGGGTGGGTGGGCAAGGGCGTACGGTAGCGTGCCCGGATACTCGCGCGCCAGTTCGTGCGGGTACGGATGAGAAGGACGCCACAACAGGCCGCTCTCAGCAGCGGCGGGGGAGAGCGATCATGTACGGCCAGGGTCAGCAGTATCCGCAGGGCCAACCGCCGCAGCCCTACGGCCAGCCGCAGCCTCCGCAGTTCGGCGCGCCCCAGCCCGGCTACGGCCAGCCGCAGCCGCCGCAGTTCGGTGCCCCGCAGCCGCAGGGTTACGGCTACCCGCCGCCCGGCCCGCAGTTCGGCGCGCCGCAGGCGCCCGTCCCGCCGCAGGGCGTCCCGTACGGCGCGCCCGGCGGCTACCCCCCGCCGCCGCAGAAGAGCAAGGCCGGGCTGGTGGTCGGCCTGGTGGTCGGCGCCGTGGTGCTGATCGGCGGCGGCGTCGCCGTGGTGTCGCTGATGGGCGGCGGCGGTGGCGCGGGCTCCTCGACGGCCGGCAAGTACAAGCTGGCGCCGCCGCAGAGCCTCTCGGGCGGCTACACCCAGAAGTCCGTCAAGGACACCCCGGTCGACAACGACCAGGCGAAGGCGCTGGGCGGCAAGGTGGACGGCTCGCTCTCGGCCCAGTACCAGAAGACCACCACCGACATGATCAGTGTCGGCGGCAGCTGGGGTACCTTCGACGACCCGGACGCCGTCATCAAGGTCGTCAGCGAGAAGATGAAGAGCACCGGCGGCAAGGAGCTGAGCTGGAAGACCCAGCTCGCCGACGTCGACGCCAAGGACCCGAACGACGGCGGCGGCAAGATGCAGTGCGGCACGCTCGGGGACGGCAAGTTCTCGCTGCCGATCTGCGTCTGGGCCAACCACTCCACCGTGGGCAGCGTGGGCTTCGTCGAGATGACGCTGGCCAACGGCGGCACCGGCTCCTCCCTCACGCCCACCCAGGCCGCGGACCGCGCCCGGCAGATCCGCGACGCCGTCGTCGTCAAGAAGTAACCCCCCTCCCCCGCCCAGGAAGCGAGTCCCCGTGTCCGAGCAGAACCCCTACGGCTCGCCGGCCCAGCCGTACGGTGCCCCGCCGCCGGCCCAGCCGCAGGCCTTCGGGCCGCCGCAGCCCCCGGCCTACGGCGCCCCGCCGCAGCCGTACGGCGCGGTGCCCCCGCAGGGCGGCCCGCAGCCCTACCCGGCCGGCGCCGGCTACCCGGGCTACGCCCCGCAGCCGCAGCGAAAGTCCCGCAAGGGCCTGTGGGTGGTGCTCGGCTGCGTCGGCGGCGCGCTGCTGCTCGGCGGCGGCCTGCTGGGCTACTTCGTCTACGACACCGCCTCAAAGACCGGTACCCACAAGGTCGTTCTGCCCGCCACCTTCAAGGGGATGAGCAGCGACCCGGACGAGCCGACGGCCAAGCAGCTGTCCGAGTCGATGGACTCCGCCTTCAGCCAGGGCAACAGCGCCTGGACGCCGACCGAGTCGGTCAGCTCGATCTACCGCACCGACACCGGGACGGAGGCCGTCGTGGTGGCCGGCGCCTGGGGCAACGTGGTGCTGCCGTCCACCCAGGTGGACGCGGTGTTCAAGGGCGCGGCCACCGAGGGCACCATCAGCAACCGCAAGGACGTCGACCCCGGTCCGCTGGGCGGCCGGATGTCCTGCGCCGAGGGCTCCAACCTGGGCCAGAAGTTCGGCTTCTGCGCCTGGGCCGACGGCAGCACCGTGATGATGGTGATGGAGGTCAAGCAGGGCGCGACCACCATCGACGTCGACAAGGTCGCCTCCGACGCCCGCGAGCTGCGGCAGACCGCCGAGGTCCCGAAGTAACCCCACCGCACGACGCCGACGGCCCCGCCACCCGGAGAGGGTGCGGGGCCGTCGGCGTCGGTGCGGGTGCGGTCAGGCGCTCTTCTCGCGCCGCTCGCGCTTGATCATGTCGCGCGGGACCAGGGTGGGGATGGCGTGCTTGGAGACCACGTCCCCGCTGACGACCACGCGGGCGACGTCCTGACGCGAGGGCACCTCGTACATCACGGACATCAGCACCTCCTCCATGATCGCGCGCAGGCCGCGGGCGCCGGTGCCGCGCAGGATCGCCTGGTCGGCGATGGCCTCCAGGGCGTCCCGGGTGAACTCCAGCTCCACGCCGTCCAGCTCGAAGAGCTTGCGGTACTGCTTGACCAGCGCGTTCTTCGGCTCGGTCAGGATCTGCAGCAGGGCCTCGCGGTCCAGGTTGTGCACGCTGGTGATCACCGGCAGACGGCCGATGAACTCCGGGATCATGCCGAACTTGACCAGGTCCTCCGGCATCACCTGACGGAAGTGGTCGCTGGCGTCCTGCTCCCGCTTGGAGCGGATGGTGGCGCCGAAGCCGATGCCCTTGCCGCCGGCCCGGCCCTCGATGATCCGCTCCAGGCCCGCGAAGGCGCCGCCCACGATGAACAGCACGTTCGTGGTGTCGATCTGGATGAACTCCTGGTGCGGGTGCTTGCGGCCGCCCTGCGGGGGCACCGAGGCGGTGGTGCCCTCCAGGATCTTCAGCAGCGCCTGCTGGACGCCCTCGCCCGAGACGTCACGGGTGATCGACGGGTTCTCGCTCTTCCGCGCGACCTTGTCGATCTCGTCGATGTAGATGATCCCGGTCTCGGCCTTCTTGACGTCGTAGTCCGCCGCCTGGATCAGCTTGAGCAGGATGTTCTCGACGTCCTCGCCGACGTACCCGGCCTCGGTCAGCGCGGTGGCGTCCGCGATGGCGAACGGCACGTTCAGCATCCGGGCCAGGGTCTGCGCCAGCAGGGTCTTGCCGGAGCCGGTCGGGCCGAGCAGCAGGATGTTGGACTTGGCCAGCTCGATGGCGTCCTCGCGGCCGGCGCCGGCGCGGCCGTTCTCGCCGGCCTGGACCCGCTTGTAGTGGTTGTAGACCGCGACGGACAGCGCCTTCTTGGCGATGTCCTGGCCGACCACGTACTGGTCCAGGAACTCGTAGATCTCGCGGGGCTTCGGCAGTTCCTCGAAGCGCACCTCGGAGCTCTCGGCGAGCTCCTCCTCGATGATCTCGTTGCAGAGATCGATGCACTCGTCGCAGATGTACACGCCTGGCCCGGCGATCAGCTTCTTCACCTGCTTCTGCGACTTGCCGCAGAACGAGCACTTGAGCAGGTCGCCACCGTCTCCGATGCGTGCCACGAGGTGCTTCCCCTTCGCCAGGGGCCCCGCGGGGGTCCGGGGCCTGGTGCTGTGGACCGGCTGCGCCCTAGGCGGTCGGTCTCGCTATCCGACGGTACTCTGCCGAGCCGGCATTTCCGCCGTCTTCGACAGCTCTGCCGTACGCCCTGGGCGAATTGATACCGAACAGATGCCGTCGGCTGGGCGTGCGCCCACAAGAAAGTGTGCCGGGTCGACGGGCCCGACCGGAACGGATCGGGGCGGGGCGTACGTCACTCTCCCCCCTCGCGCACGAGGGGACACGCACGCCCCGCCCCCGGGACCCGCGACCGTCAGTCGGTCAGCGACGTCTTGCGGGTCGAGATGATCTGGTCGATCAGGCCGTACTCGAGCGCCTCCTCGGCCGTGAGGATCTTGTCGCGCTCGATGTCGTCGCGGACCTGCTCGATCGGCTTGTTGGAGTGCTTGGAGAGCATGGTCTCCAGCTGCTCGCGCATCCGGAGGATCTCGTTGGCCTGGATCTCCAGGTCCGACACCTGGCCGCGGCCGGTCTCGGTGTACGGCTGGTGGATCAGGATCCGGGCGTTCGGCAGCGCCGTCCGCTTGCCGGGCGTACCGGCGGCGAGCAGCACGGCCGCGGCCGAGGCGGCCTGGCCCATGCAGACCGTCTGGATGTCCGGCTTGACGAACTGCATGGTGTCGTAGATCGCCGTCAGCGCGGTGAAGGAGCCGCCCGGGGAGTTGATGTAGACCTGGATGTCGCGGTCCGGGTCCATCGATTCCAGGCAGAGCAGCTGGGCCATGATGTCGTTGGCCGAGACGTCGTCCACCTGGGAGCCGAGGAAGATGATGCGCTCCTCGAACAGCTTGGCGTACGGGTCGTACTCGCGGATGCCCTGGGAGGTCCGCTCGACGAACCGCGGGACGATGTAGCGGCCCTCGGCGCGCATGTCCTCCAGTCGCGCCTTGGCGCTGGACAGGCTGGGGATGTTCATGGGGTTTCCGGTCCTCCGGGCTTATCGCTGTGGTCTCGTGGGCTGCGCCGAGGCGGGCTCAGGCGCCCGTGCCGCCGCCGCCGGGAACGTCCGCGGCGGAGTGCATCACCTGGTCGATCAGGCCGTACTCCCGGGCCTCCTCCGGGCTGAACCAGCGGTCCCGGTCGGAGTCCGCGGTGACCCGCTCGAAGGACTGGCCGCTGTGGAGCGCGATCAGCTCGGACATCCGCTTCTTGGTGAGCAGCAGCTGCTCGGCCTGGATCCGGATGTCGGTGGCCGAACCGCCGAGGCCCGCGGAGGGCTGGTGCATCAGGATGCGGGCGTTGGGCAGCGAGAAGCGCTTGCCCTTGGCACCGGCCGTCAGCAGGAACTGGCCCATCGACGCGGCCATGCCCATGGCGATGGTGACCACGTCGTTCTTGATGTACTGCATGGTGTCGTAGATCGCCATGCCGGCCGAGATCGAGCCGCCCGGGGAGTTGATGTAGAGGTAGATGTCCTTGTCCGGATCGGCGGCAAGGAGCAGCAGCTGGGCGGTGATCTTGTTGGCGATGTCGTCGTCGACCGCCTGGCCGAGGAAGATGATGCGCTCGTTGAGCAGCCGGTTGTAGACCTGGTCGCCCAGGCCGCCGAGCACGTCGCCGGCGGCGGCGTGCGGCGCCATCAGGCCAGGCATCTGCATCTGCGGGAACGTCACTTAGCCACCTGCTCAGTCGATCTGCTTGTGTGTCGCTGTCTAAGGACCCTAACGCGCAGGCCCGGCCGTCGAATCCCCCACGCAGAACTGTTCGCTGTGAGCGCAGGGTGGCGCTCCGGGACGGGCCGCCGACGGGAACGGGCCCGGGCACCCAAGGGTGCCCGGGCCCGTCCCGGAAAGCCGTTGCCGAGGATCAGGCCTCGGTGGTCTCCTCGGCCGACTCGGTCGCGGCGGCCTCGGTGGCCTCCGCGGCCTCGTCCTCGTCGTCCTCGAAGGTGACCAGCTCACCGTTGGTGTCGGTGACCTTGGCCTCCTCGACGACCGCCGCCAGCGCCTTGCCGCGGGCGACCTCGCCGACCAGCAGCGGAACCTGGCCGCCCTGGACGACCTGCTGCGCGAACTGGTCCGGGGTGAGGCCCGAGCCGGCGGCACGGCGGATGAGGTGCTCGGTGAGCTCCTCCTGGTTCACGCCCAGCTCCAGCTTGGCGACGATGGCGTCGAGCACGAACTGGGTCTTGATGCCCTTCTTCGCCTGCTCCTCGGTCTCCTTCTCGAAGTCCTCGCGGGACTTGTCCTGGGAGGCCAGGTAGACGTCCAGGTTGAGGCCCATGGGCTCCAGCTGGTGGTGCTCCAGGTTGTGCTTGCGGGTCTCGATCTCGTCCTTGAGGAGCTTCTCCGGGTACTCCATCTCCACCCGGGCGAGCAGCTCGTCGAGGACCTTCTCCTGGGCCTGGGTGGCCTGGTCGAACTCCTTCATGCGCTCCAGGCGCTTGCGGGAGTCGCCGCGGAGCTCCTCCAGGGTGTCGAACTCGCTCGCCAGCTGGGCGAACTCGTCGTCGAGCTCGGGGAGCTCCTTCTCCTGGACGGTGGTCACGGTGACGGTGACCTCCGACTCCTTGCCGGCCTCGGTGCCGCCCTTGAGGGTGGTGGTGAAGGCCTTGGTCTCACCGGCGGACAGGCCGACCACGGCCTCGTCGATGCCCTCCAGCAGGCGGCCGGAGCCGATCTCGTAGCTCACGCCGGTGGCGGTGCCGTCCTCCGGAACCTCGCCGTCGACCTTGGCCTCCAGGTCGACGATCACGACGTCGCCCTCGGCGGCGGCGCGCTCGACGTCCTTGACCGAGGAGAAGCGCTCGCGCAGCTGCTGCAGCGACTTCTCGACGTCCTCCTCGGAGACCTCGACCGGGTCGACCTCGACGGCGATCTCGGTGAAGTCCGGCAGGGTGATCTCCGGACGGACGTCCACCTCGGCGGTGAACTTCAGGTCACCGCCGTCGGCCAGGTTCTCGACACCGGCGATGTCGGTGATGTCGGGCTGACCCAGGACGTCGATCTTGCCCTCGTCGACGGCCTGCGTGTAGAAGCGCGGGAGCGCGTCGTTGACGGCCTCCTCCAGCACGGCACCACGGCCGAAGCGCTGGTCGATCACGCGGTTCGGGATCTTGCCCTTGCGGAAGCCCGGGACCGTGACCTGCTGGTTGATCTTCTTGTACGCCGCGTCGAGGCTGGGCTTGAGCTCCTCGAAGGGCACCTCGACGGTGAGTCGAACCCGGGTCGGGTTCAGAGTCTCGACGGCGCTCTTCACGGTTAGGTCTCCTATGGGCTTGCGGTCAAGGTTGCCCCACCCCGCTCCGGCAGGGCCCGGGGGCCGCCGTGTGGGGGGTGAGACGGGCGATGGGCGGTCGGAGCTGCATCTCCCGTTGGGGGTGGA
Organism: Kitasatospora sp. HUAS MG31; assembly: GCF_040571325.1. GTDB lineage: Bacteria > Actinomycetota > Actinomycetes > Streptomycetales > Streptomycetaceae > Kitasatospora > Kitasatospora camelliae. The sequence continues at coordinate 2,680,161 of NZ_CP159872.1, forward strand.
CGGTGAGCGTGACTCCTCGCCCTCGGGCGGTCGACCTGCGTGTACACCACAGGGACTACCGCCAGCGCACCATCCTACCGGTAGCACCAAAGGCGCCGCGCCCCGCACCGCGCACCCGACCCGGACCCGACCCCGGCACGGGCCTCGGGACGGCACCCCCGGTACGACAACAGGGCCCCGCCCTCGGACGAGACCCTGCCGCACTGTCGGGGTGACCGGATTCGAACCGACGGCCTTCCGCTCCCAAAGCGGACGCGCTACCAAACTGCGCCACACCCCGTGGTGCCGAGAGGAAGAGTACACGTCGGCCCGCCCCCGGGCCCGCGTGATATCAGCCCTCCGGGGGCCCGAAGTGGTGTGCAATCCACCCGGCCGACCAGGTACGCTAGGCCAGTCCCCGGCGCCCGGATCCGGGTCGGGGGCGGCATGCCGTCAACGGTGTGCACGCGGGTGTAGCTCAATGGTAGAGCCCCAGTCTTCCAAACTGGTCACGCGAGTTCGATTCTCGTCACCCGCTCCGAGAGAACGGCCCCGGCCGCTGGTTGATCCAGCCGCCGGGGCCGTTCCGCGTCCTGACGGGCCGTCGGTTGACCCCTGTCCCCCGCTGCGGAACGATCACCCGCGTGACCCCCCTCGCCTCCTCCCGCGCCTTCCTGCTGGCCTCGCTGTTCAAGCACCCCGAGACCCTCCTGCTGCTCGCCGGACTCGTGGGGGTGGTGGTCGGCGGCGCGTTGACCGTCGACCGCAAGGCGCGCTGGCACCGCCGGCTGATCGGCGTCCCGCTGCTGGTCGCCGGGCTGGCCGGGATCGCCGGGTTCGGCGTGGTCGCCTTCCACTGACACCGGCGCGGAGCGCGGGGAGCCGGGCATCACCGGCACCGTGGTCCGGGAACGCCGACGGGGCGGCGGCGGGATGACTCCCGCCGCCGCCCCGTGTGGGCAAGCGTCGATCAGGTTCAGACGCGGACGCCGTGGGCGGCCAGGTACGCGACCGGGTCGATGTCCGAGCCGTAGTTCGGGGTGGTGCGGATCTCGAAGTGCAGGTGCGGGCCGGTCACGTTGCCGGTGGCACCGGAGAGACCGACCTGCTGGCCGGCCGAGACCGACTGGCCGGCGGAGACCGAGATGGACGACAGGTGGGCGTACTGGGCGTACTTGCCGTCGGCCAGCTTGATGATGACCTCGTTGCCGTAGGCGCCACCCGGGCCGGCCTTGACCACGGTGCCGGCGGCGACGGCCTTCAGGCTGGTGCCGGTCGGGACCGGGAAGTCGACGCCGGTGTGGTAGCCGCTGGACCAGTTGGAGCCGGCGACGTGGTAGGCGGTGCCGGTGTGGGCGCTGACCGGGGCGACGTAACCGGAGGTGGCGGCGGCCGGAGCGGCGGCCGGCTTCGGCGCGGCCTGCTGGGCGGCCGGCTTCGGGGCGGGCTTCTCGGCCGGCTTGACGGCGGGACGCTCGGCGGAACGCGAGGCGGCCTCGGTCTTCTCGGCCGGCTTCGGCGCGGGCTTCTCGGCCTTCGGGGCCGGGGCCGGGGTGGCGACCGCGGCCTGGCCGTGGAGGGTGAGCTTCTGGCCCGGGTAGATCAGGTTCGGGTTGCCGCCGACCACGGAACGGTTGTCCTGGTACAGCTTCTCCCAGCCGCCCTCGACGCCGTGGGCGGTAGCGATCTTGAACAGGGTGTCGCCGCGGACGACCTTGTACTCCTCGGCCTTGGGGGTGGCGTCGGCGGTGGGGGCGGCGGCCGGGGCGCTCTCGACCACGGCGGCGGCCTGCACGGCCGGAGCGGCCTCGGGGGCCACGGCCGGGGTGTGAGCGCTGGCGGCGGAGACCGGGATCCCGATCGCGGCGCCGGCGACACCGGCGGCGATGGCGATACGGGCGATGGTGGTCATGCTCGGCTTGCGGTGCTTGCCCATGGAGGTGTTCCTCTCGGACGCCTACGAGGTGAGCTGTCGGGTTCGGACGAGAGTTGCCCGGCCACGCAAGGCGTGGCTTCACCCCGAGCCGTCCCGGACACACCGGGATCGGCGACTTACCTTGGGTCCCCCGCTCCTGCCGTCGCACTGCTGGTGCGTGGCCCCGGACGGCGGCAGGATTCGGCGTTCCGTCCAGTGGCCCACCCGGGCGATGGCCGGGCAGGTGCTGAAGCAAAGCCCATTTCCGAGGGCGCTGGCAAGCCTCGGAAGGTCCGGGCATAAAGACCGCATAAATCTGACGGAACCCCAGGTCACGCTCTGTCCGGAAGGGTCGTCCGTACGCATTCGATCCGGTCACCCGACGTGGAAAGATCGCCTACGGAAGGCTATTTCCGTGACTGTTCGCGGAACGCGGGCCACATCGCGTCACGAATCATGGAACGGCGGGTGAGCCTGGTCACCCGGCCCCCTCCCGGGCCGCCCGGGTTTCCCTGCCCGGGCCCCGGGCCGATAGCCTCGCTCGCGTTCGATCGAGCCCCCACCCAGGAGCGAGGAGCCGGCGTGCGTCCGCAGCGTCGACTGGATGCCATTCAGCGCAGTGTCATCCGCGAAATGGCGTACTACGGGCAGGAGTTCACGGTCGACGGCGAGGTGGTGCGAGGTCCCGGCACCACCGCCGTGGCGGTCCGCGAGCACCCCGCCGAGGACGGCGGGCCCGGCCACGTCGATCTCGGGTACGTCCTGCACCTCGGCCGGGCGGACGCCCCGGTGGTCTGGGACTGCACCGCGGGCCTCGGCAAGACCGAGGAGGAGAAGCTCGACAACGCCGTGCGGATGTGGGCGACCACCACCGCGGCGACCCTGGTGGAGCTGCTGGAGGGCCGCGGCGAGCACGGCGACCACTACCGGCCCGCGCTGCTGCCGGGCTGGCACGCCGTCCAGGGGCCGGCGGCGGTGTTCGGGTTCGACACCGCTCCGCTGCGGGACTGGCTCTCCGACCACCAGCTGCTGCCGGAACTCGCGGGGGTGCTGCGCACCGAGCTGGCCGATCCGGAGGTCAACGGCGTGAAGCTGTTCCTCGGCGGCAAGGCGGGCGACGACATCGCCGAGGTCCGGGTGAACGGCCGGGTGTCCGCTCCCGCCTCGGCGGCGCTGCGCGCGCTGGGCTGGCCGCGCGGGGAGCGGCTCTGCTGGGCGCGGCTGTTCGTGCTGCTGACGGCCGAGCACTTCGACCCCGTCGGCGTGGCTGCGGCGCCGGCTGCGGCCGAGCCGGTACCGGCGGTGCCCGCGGCGCGGCCCGGGCTGCTCGGCCGCTGGCGGGCGGCGGCGGCCAGGGCCCGGCGGGCCGGGCGGTAGGACGCCCGTCGAGCGAACGCCGGGGCGGGCGGTGCCCGCTCCGGACGCCGGGCGGGCCTCAGCCGGCCAGCGAGGAGATGGTGTTGGCCAGCTGGTTGAGGAACTGCTGGATCGGCCCGGCCGCCGTGGACTGGCTGACCATGAAGCCGAACAGGGCCGCGACGATCGCGTGGCTGGTCTTCAGCTGCTTGTTGCGGATGAAGATGACCACGATGATGCCGAACAGGACGAGCGCTGAGACTGAGAAGGCCACCCGGACTCACTTCCTCATTTCGTGATGGGGGTTCGTGGAGCTGCAGTGACCTGCCCTCAGGAGGGCACGATCCCCCGACCGCGACGCGCCCACCCGGACTCAGTGTGGTCGTTCGTGCGGACTGCGTAAAGGACTTGCCGGAACCCGGACGGCAAGATCCTGCGATGTGAGACGAATTTTCGCCGTCCGAGACGGTAGCGGACGTGGGCTGACGGCCCGTCGGCGGGTACGGGTCAACGGCGGGGAAACCCCTGCGGGCCACCGGGCGTCGAGCGCTGGACGCCAGGTTGGAAATGGCTGAAGATCAGTGCACGGGTCTTGACAGGCGAGCGCCACCCGGCCTATGGGAGCCGGTCGTTCACTGCCGCCAGAGCAGCAACACGGCCCGGTCGTCGTTGACGTCCTTGGCGACCGTGTCGATCAGGCGTACCGCGGCCCCGGTCCGGCCGGCGCCCAACTGGGCCCCGGCGATCAGCCGGTCCGCCTCCCCCATCAGCCGGTCCATGCCCTCGGTGAGGTCCCGGCCGGGGATCTCGACCATGCCGTCGGTGCACAGCATCAGCACGTCGCCCGGTCCCAGCCGGCCGCGCACCCCTTCGAACTTGGCGCCGTCGTAGATGCCGAGCAGCGGCCCGTCCGCCTCCTTGACCTCCCAGCGGCCGGCGCCGGCGAGGCGCTGCATCCCGGGCAGGTGGCCGGCCGAGAGCAGCTCGTACTCACCGGTGTCCAGGTCCAGCACCAGGTGGACGGCGGTGGCGAAGCCCTCCTCCCAGTCCTGGCGGAGCAGGTAGCCGTTGGCGGCCGGGAGGAAGTCGTGCGCGGGCAGCGAGCCGAGCAGGCCGCCGAAGGCGCCGGAGAGCAGCAGCGCCCGGGAGCCCGCGTCCATGCCCTTGCCGGAGACGTCGGCGAGCACCGCCTCCAGCACCCGGCGGCCGGGGCCGGTCCGGGCGGCCACCACGAAGTCGCCGGAGAAGGACTGCCCGCCGGCCGGGCGCAGCGCCATGTCCGCGTGCCAGCCCTCGGGCAGCGCGGGGACCCGGCTCTGCACCCGGATCCGCTCGCGCAGGTCGAAGAGCATCGAGCCGCCGCCGCGCCAGGGCACGCCGACCCGGCTGCGGAACTGGGCCACCAGCAGGCCGGCCACGCCCACCGCGCCGACCACCAGGGCGGCGCCGGGGGTGACCCCGTAGACGTAGCTCTCGGGGTGGTCGCTGGCGACCCGCTCGCCGGTGTGGATCAGCGACTCGGCGGAGAGGCCGAGGGCGGCGGCCGCGTACAGCAGCACCAGGGTGCCGGGGCGCAGCAGCAGGGCGCCGGCGAGCACCGGGAGGACCAGGGCGGTGGGCGGGCACCAGCCGGGGAGCCAGATGTTGAGGAGGACCAGCAGCGGGACGGCGGCCAGGAAGGCGGCGAAGGCGAGCCAGTCGGCGCCGTCGCCGCGGAAGTAGTCGACCCCGGCGCGGCGCAGCCTGCGTCGGGCCCGGTACAGCCTGCCGCGTACCCGGGCCTTCACGGGCTCCACGGCCGTCTTGACCGGGCCCGTCGCAGTCGTCTGGGACGTGTCGCCCCGCGTGCTGCCAGCCATGGGCCCCGACCTTATCCACCGGGGCGGGCCGCGTCGACGGGGTTGGCCGCCTGATCGGTCATGTTCCGGGTGCCGTTCAGCGGGTTTCAGCCGAGTGCGGTCGGGGTCAGGACGTCCGCGCAGGTGGCGGGAGGCGGTCCGGCCGCGGAAACGGTCGCGTACGCGCGGCCCCGGTGATAGCTGTGGCCTCATGACTTCTCCCGCTTCCGCGCCCCTGACGGTCCGTCCGATCTCCGCCGACGAGTGGGACACCTGGTACGGCGTCCTGGAGGTGGCCTTCGGCGGAGGCCTCGAACAGCCGGAGGAGCGTGACCTATGGCGCGAACTGACCGAAATCGACCGTTCCCTCGCGGTCTGCGACGATTCGCGACTGGTCGGCTGCGCCTCGGCGTTCAGCTTCCGGATCGCCGTGCCCGGCGGCGCGGTGCTGCCCGCCGCCGGGGTCACCATGGTCGCCGTCCTCCCCACCCACCGCCGGCGCGGGGCGCTCACCGCGCTGATGCGCCGACAGCTCGACGACCTCCGGGAGCGCGGCGAGCCGCTCGCCGTCCTGACCGCCTCCGAGGGCGCCATCTACGGACGCTTCGGCTACGGACAGGCCACCTCGCGACTCAACGTCACCCTGCCCCGCGGCCGGATCCGACTGGACGCCCCCGACGGCCCCGACCTGCGGCTCCGGCTGGCCGACCCGGCGGAGGCCGCCCCCGCCTGCGAGGAGCTGTACGCCCGGCTGGTCCCGCTGCGCCCGGGCCTGCTGGAGCGCCGCCCGGGCTGGGAGCGGCTGCCCCTGCTGGACCCGCCGGGCGGGCGCGGCGGCTTCTCGCCGCTGCACTGCGTGCTGGCCGAGGAGACGTCGACCGGCCGGCTGGTCGGCTACGCCCGGTACGCGGTGGACCGGGGGTGGAACGGCGGCGGCCCGGCCGCCACGGTCCGGGTCAACGACCTCGCGGCGCTCACCCCGGCGACGGCGGCGCGGCTGTGGACGTACCTGCTGGAGACGGACCTGGCCGAGAAGGTGACCGTCAACTCGCTGCCGGTGGACGACCCGCTGCTGCACCTGGTGAGCGACCAGCGGCGGCTCGAACCCCGGGTGCGGGACGGGCTGTTCCTGCGGCCGGTGGAGGTGGGCGCGGCCCTGGCCGGGCGCGGTTACGCGCAGCCGGTGGACGTGGTGCTGGAGGTGGCCGACCCGTTCTGCCCGTGGAACGCCGGGCGGTGGCGGCTGGTGAGCCCGGGCCCGGACGGCCCGGCGGAGTGCGTCCGCACCCGGGCGGCGGCCGACCTGGCGCTCTCGGTGCGGGAGTTGGGCTCCGCCTACCTGGGCGGGGCGACGCTGACGGCGCTGGCCCGGGCCGGGCGGGTGGCCGAACTGCGCCCGGGGGCGCTGGCCGCGGCCTCGCGGGCGTTCGCCTCGGACGTCGCGCCCTGGCTGCCGCACGGTTTCTGAACCCCGCCCGGCCGGCCCGGCGGAGCGGGAACGGCCGAGGGCCGGCGCACGGCCGGCCCTCGGAGCGGAACGAGCCGCGTGGTCAGCCCTGGGGGTGGTGGGCCGGGATCGGCGGGAGCTCGCCGGTGGTCTCGTACTCGGCGAGCATCTCGATCCGGCGGGTGTGCCGCGGCTCGCCGCTGTACGGGGTGTTGAGGAAGATCTCGACGAACTTGGTGGCCTCGTCGAGGGTGTGCATCCGGCCGCCGACGGAGATCACGTTGGCGTTGTTGTGCTCGCGGCCGAGCGACGCGGTCTGCTCGCTCCACGCGAGGGCGGCCCGGACGCCCTTCACCTTGTTCGCCGCGATGGCCTCGCCGTTGCCGGAGCCGCCGATCACGACGCCCAGGGCCTCGGGGTCGGCGGCCGTGCGCTCGGCGGCGCGCAGGCAGAACGGCGGGTAGTCGTCCTCGGCGTCGTAGATGTGCGGGCCGCAGTCGACCGGCTCGTGACCGGCACCCTTCAGCCACTCGACGAGGTGGTTCTTCAGTTCGTATCCGGCATGGTCGGAACCCAGGTACACGCGCATGCGGATCAGTGTGGCATGCGGGGCGGCCTGCGCCCCGACAGGGGCGCGGGGAACCTCAGCGCCGGGCGGACAGCTTCCAGACCGCCGGGAGCAGCCCCATCGCCACCGCGGCCTTGAGCGCGTCCCCCACCAGGTAGGGGTAGAGACCGAGTTCGGCCGCCCGGGCGAGCGGGACGTCCAGCGCGAAGGCGAGGTAGGGGACGCCCACCGCGTAGATCGCCAGGCTGCCGAGGGCCATCGCCCCCGCCGTCCACAGCGGGCTGCGGTCGGCACCGCGCCGGGCCAGCGCCCCGCAGACCGCCGCCGCGAGGACGAACCCGAGCAGGTAGCCGAGGGTCGGCATGGCCCAGCCGGAGGCGCCGTGGGCGAACCAGGGCAGGCCCGCCATGCCGGCCAGCAGGTAGAGGGCGAGCGAGGCGGCGCCGCGGCGGGCGCCGAGCGCGGTGCCGACCAGCAGGGCGGCGAAGGTCTGTCCGGTGACCGGGACCGGCGAGCCGGGGACGTTCACCGAGAGCTGGGCGGCGGCGCCGGTCAGCGCGGCGCCGCCGACGACCAGGGCGAGGTCGCGGGCCTGCGCGCCGAGCCGGGTGGCGGCTCCGGGCAGCAGGTCGGCGAGGACGGCGGTGGACGGTATCGACGCGGTGGTGGCCATGCGGCAGCTCTCCAGTTCGGACACGACACAGTGATCACTGCCGAACCTATGCCGCCGGGGCACCTCCGAGGGGCGTCGGCCTCCGACAAACCGTCAGGCCCCCCTGTTGTCACCTTCGAACGGGGCCGGCGTACAGAACGCGTCACTTTCGGTCACTTCCCTGTCCGAATTGCGGTCTGTCCTGGCGTGCCCATGCACCGTGCCGAATAGTGGACGGCTACTCCTGATTACCGAACAGTCTGGATCAGCGCGCATGTCGACCCCCACCCCGACGCCGACGCGGGAGCCGGTCACCACCGGCGGCGACCCCACCCCCGAGGGCAAGCTCGCCCACGGCCTCAAGCAGCGCCACCTCTCGATGATCGCCCTCGGCGGCGTGATCGGCGCGGGTCTCTTCGTCGGCTCCGGTGCCGGTATCGCGGCCGCCGGCCCGTCCATCGTGCTGGCGTTCGCCCTCTCCGGCGTGCTGGTGATGCTGGTCATGCGGATGCTCGGCGAGATGTCCGCGGCCCGCCCGGCGAGCGGCTCGTTCTCGGTGCACGCCGAGCGCGAGATCGGCCCGTGGGCCGGCCTGACCGTCGGATGGATGTTCTGGACGCTGCTGTGCGTCGGCGTCGCCGCGGAGGCGATCGGCGCGGCCGGGATCGTCTCCAGCTGGCTGCCCGGGGTGCCCGAGTGGGCGTGGGTGGCCGTGTTCATGGCCTTCTTCTGCGCCACCAACCTGACCGCGGTGAAGAACTTCGGCGAGTTCGAGTTCTGGTTCGCCGCCATCAAGGTCGCCGCGATCTCCGCCTTCCTGGTGCTCGGCGTGCTGGCCATCGCCGGCGTCCTGCCCGGTAGCTCCTCCCCCGGCTCCGCCAACCTCACCGCCGCCGGCGGGTTCTTCCCGCACGGCTCCACCGGCCTGATCACCGGCCTGCTGGCCTCGGTCTTCGCGTACGGCGGCCTGGAGACGGTGACCATCGCCGCGGCCGAGTCCGAGGACCCGCGGCGCAGCGTGGCCGGCGCGGTCCGGACCGCGATGTGGCGGGTGGCCCTGTTCTACGTCGGCTCGATGGCCGTGATCGTCACCCTGGTCCCGTGGAACGACCCCTCGGTGGTCAAGCCCGGCCCGTACGTCACCGTGCTGAACTCCCTGGGCATCCCGGGGGCCGGCGAGCTGATGAAGGTGGTCGTGCTGATCGCCCTGCTGTCGGCGATGAACGCCAACATCTACGGCTCCTCGCGGATGGCGTACTCGCTGGTGCAGCGCGGGCAGGGCCCGAAGGCGCTGGCGAAGGTGAGCGGCGGGGTGCCGCGGCTGGCCGTACTGGCGTCCTGCGCGTTCGGGTTCTTCGCGGTGCTGCTCTACAAGTGGTGGCCGGAGACGGTCTTCACCTGGCTGCTGAACATGGTCGGCGCGGCGGTGCTGGTGGTGTGGGCGTTCATCGCGGTGGCGCAGCTGCGGATGCGGCGGCGGCTGGAGCGCGAGGCGCCGGAGCAGCTGAGCGTGCGGATGTGGGCGTACCCGTACCTGACCTGGGCGGCGCTGGTCGGGATCCTGGCGGTGCTGGGGCTGATGACCCTGGACGCGTCGAACCGGATCCAGCTGTACTTCACGGCCGGGCTGGCCGCGGTCCTCGCCCTGGCGGGCTGGATCAAGCAGCGCCGGGCGGCGTAGTACACGCGGGTCGTTCAGGGGCGCGGGAGCCGCGCGCGGTGGAAGGGCAGAGCGAGTGCCCTTCCGTCCCGCGCGGCTCCCGCGCCCCTTTCGGCGTGAACCGGTTGCGCGACGTTACTCGAAGGACGGGCCCGCGGTGCGGGTGCGCTTGATCTCGTAGAAGCCCGGGGTGGAGGCGACCAGGACGGTGCCGTCCCACAGCCGGGCGGCGGCCTCGCCGCGCGGGGTGGGGGTGACCACCGGGCCGAAGAAGGCGACGCGGTCGCCGTCCGGACCGTCCACGGCGATCACCGGGGTGCCGACGTCCTCGCCGACCAGGGAGATGCCCTCGCGGTGGGAGGCCCGGAGCGCCTCGTCGTAGGCGTCGGTGTCGGCGGCGTCGGCGAGCTCGACCGGCAGGCCGGCGGCCTGCAGGGCGGCCTCGATGGTCGCCCGCTCGTTCGGCAGGCCCTGGTTGTGGAAGCGCGTCCCGAGCTCGGTGTAGAGCGGGCCGAGCACCTTGTCCCCGTGCGCCTGGGCGGCGGCGATCAGCACCCGGACCGGGCCCCAGCTCCGGGCGAGCATCTCCTTGTACCGCTCGGGCAGGTCCTCGCGGTCCTCGTTGAGCACGGAGAGGCTCATCACGTGCCAGCGGGTGTCCACCGGGCGGAGCTGCTCCACCTCCAGCATCCAGCGGGAGGTCATCCAGGCCCAGGGGCAGACCGGGTCGAACCAGAAGTCGGCGATCTTGCGGGAATCAGCGGTCGTCACGGACGGCGCCCTTCGGTCGCGGGGTGGTCGGGGGTGTTCCGGGGGCTGCAACACCGACCGGCCGACGATGATTCCGACCGGTGCAATGGCACCACGGGCGGCGCGTGAAAGGATGCCCGGGACAGAGCTCCACCAGAACTCTCGACCGTGGCATCCGTACCAAACGTGGCATCCGTACAAAGGAGTACCCCCGTGCCGGGCAAGAACCTGAGCCGCGACGAAGCCCGCCAGCGGGCCGACCTGGTCGCGGTGGAGGCGTACCGCGTCCACCTCGACGTGACCTCGGCGCCGGATCCGGCCGCGAGCACGTTCCGCTCCACCACGACGATCACCTTCCGCTGCACCACGCCGGGCGCCTCGGTCTTCGTCGACCTGCTCGCCTCCGCCGTCGGCGCCGTCACGCTGAACGGCCGGGCGCTGGACCCGGCCGCCGCGTTCGACGGCGCGCGGGTCACCGTCGACGGCCTCGCGGAGCACAACGAGCTGGTGGTGGAGGCCGACTGCGCCTACAGCCGCACCGGCGAGGGCCTGCACCGGTTCGTCGACCCGGTGGACGGCGAGACCTACCTGTACACCCACTACGAGCCGGCCGACGCCCGCCGGGTGTTCGCGAACTTCGAACAGCCGGACCTGAAGGCGCCGTTCACCTTCACGGTGACCGCCCCGGCGGCCTGGGACGTCTACGCCAACGCGGTGGAGGAGCGGATCACCACCGAGGGCGACACCCGCACCTGGGAGTTCGCGCCGACCAGGCCGATCTCCACCTACCTGACCGCGGTGGTGGCCGGCCCGTACCACGTGGTCCGCGACCACTACAGCCGCGAGCTGCCGGACGGCACCGTGCTGGAGATCCCGCTCGCCGCCACCTGCCGCCGGTCGCTGGCGCCGTACTTCGACGCGGACGAGATCCTCACCGTCACCAAGCAGGGCCTGGACTTCTTCCACGCCGAGTTCGACTACCCGTACCCGTTCGGCAAGTACGACCAGTGCTTCGTGCCCGAGTACAACCTCGGCGCCATGGAGAACCCGGGCTGCGTGACCTTCCGCGAGGAGTTCATCTTCCGCTCGAAGGTCACCGAGGCCGCGTACGAGGGCCGGGCCAACGTCATCCTGCACGAGATGGCGCACATGTGGTTCGGCGACCTGGTGACGATGAAGTGGTGGGACGACCTCTGGCTGAAGGAGTCCTTCGCCGACTTCATGGGCTCGTTCTCGCAGATCGAGGCGACGAAGTACCAGGCGGCGTGGATCACCTTCGCCAACCGGCGCAAGGCGTGGGCGTACCGGCAGGACCAGTTCCCCACCACCCACCCGATCACGGCGGACATCCGGGACCTGGAGGACGCCAAGCTCAACTTCGACGGCATCACGTACGCCAAGGGCGCCTCGGTGCTCAAGCAGCTGGTCGCGTACGTCGGCCGGGAGGCGTTCTTCGAGGGCGCCCGCCGGTACTTCAAGCGCCACGCCTTCGGGAACACCGTGCTGGGCGACCTGCTGGACGTGCTGGAGGAGACCAGCGGGCGCGACCTCACGGCCTGGTCGGCCGCCTGGCTGCAGACCTCCGGGGTCAACGCGCTCACCCCGCAGGTCACCGTGGACACCGAGGGCCGGATCACCGAACTCGCCGTCCTCCAGGACGGTTCCGAGCTCCGCCCGCACCGGATCGCGATCGGCCTGTACGACCGGGACACCGACGGTTCGCTGATCCGCACCGACCGGATCGAGCTGGACGTCACCGGCGCCCGCACCACCGTCCGCGAGGCGGTCGGCCGGATGCGCCCGGCCCTGGTGCTGCTCAACGACGACGACCTGACGTACTGCAAGATCCGCTTCGACGAGGTGTCGCTGGGGACCCTGCGCACGGGCCTCGGCTCGGTGGCCGACTCCCTCGCCCGCGCCCTCGCCTGGTCGGCGGTCTGGAACCTCACCCGCGACGGCCTGATGCCCGCCCGCGACTACCTGGACCTGGTCCTGCGGTTCGCCGGCCAGGAGTCCGACATCGGCGTCCTGCAGTCGCTGCACCAGCAGGCCAAGGGCGCACTGGAGCTGTACGCCGACCCCGCGTGGCGGGAGGAGGGCCGGCGGCTGCTCGCCGACGGCACCCTGGGCGAGCTGCGCGCCGCCCTGCCGGGCAGCGACCACCAGCTGGCCTGGGCCCGGTTCCTGGCGCAGACCGCCGCCAGCGCCGAGCACCTCCAGCTGGTCCGCGGCCTGCTGGAGGGCACCGCCCGGATCGACGGCCTGGAGGTCGACCAGGAGCTGCGCTGGTCGCTGTGGCTGGCGCTGGCCTCGAACGGCTCCGCCACCGGCGAGGAGCTGGCCGCCGAGCTGCGGCGCGACAACACCGCCAGCGGCCGGCGCCAGCAGACCGAGTGCCTGGCCGCGCTGCCCACCCCGGGCGCCAAGGCCGCCGCCTGGTCCTCCGTGGTGGACAGCGACGAGCTGCCCAACGCCCTGGTGGAGGCCCAGATCGCGGGCTTCAACCAGGCCGGGCAGCGGGAGCTGACGGCCGGCTACACCAAGCCGTACTTCGAGATGCTGGAGGACGTCTGGGCGCAGCGGTCGATCGAGATCGCGATGCGGATCGTCGGCGGGTTCTTCCCGCGGTACCAGACCTCGGAGGCGACGCTCGCCTTGGCGGACGCATGGCTGTCCGGACACCCGGACGCGGCGCCCGCGCTGCGTCGGCTGGTCCTGGAGTGCCGCGACGACCTCGCCCGGGCGCTCCGGGCGCAGCAGGCGGACCGGTAGCCCGCAGGGGCTCGGGGAACCGCGGTTCCCCGAGCCCCTGTCGGGTCCCGACCACGTGCGCGTCGCGGCTACTTGAGCGTCGCGGAGGTCAGGCCCGACTGCACCTGGCGCTGGAAGGAGAGGTACACCACCAGCACCGGCAGCATCGCGATCGTCATGCCCGCGAACAGCGCCGGCGCGTCGCTCTTGTACCCGGACTGCAGCGCCAGGTTGACCAGGCCCTGGGCGAGCATCGAGTGGTCGGCCTCGCCCGCGGTGGTGGGCTGCATCAGGGTGACCGGCAGGATGTACTGGTTCCACTGCCCGAGCACGTTGAAGATGCCCACGCTGATCAGGCCGGGCTTGGCCATCGGCACCATGATCTGGAAGAACGCCCGGGTGTGCGAGCAGCCGTCCAGCATGGCCGCCTCGTGGACCGCGGTGGGCAGCGTCCGGAAGAACGAGTACATGAAGAAGACGGTGAACGGCAGCGAGTACGCGACGTACACCAGGATGAGGCCGAGGTAGCTGTTCAGGCCCAGCAGCGGCGAGATCTCACCGAGGTTGCGGACCATGAAGAACAGCGGCACCAGGGCCAGGTACACCGGGAACATCGAGCCGGCGACGAACAGGTAGTAGATGACCTTGTTGCCGCGGAACTCGTACCGGGCCAGCACGTAGGCGGCCATCGAGCCGAGCAGCATGGTCAGGGTGAGCGAACCTGCCAGCACGATCAGGGTGTTGAGGAAGAAGCCGCCGATGCCCTTCTCCCAGGCCCGGCCGAAGGCGTCGAAGCCGAAGGACGCGGGCCAGCTCCAGGCGGAGCCGTTGATCTGGGCGTCGGTCTTGAAGGAGCCGAGCACCACCCAGGCGAGCGGCAGGACGATCATCGCGGCCCAGAGGGCGAGGAAGCCGTGCGAGAAGACGTTCAGCACGCCGCCGTCGGCGAACCGCTGGGTACGGTCGGTGGGGCGGCCGCCGGTGCGCTGGCCGGGGAGGCTCGCGGCCTTGTCGACAGTGGTCATGGTCCGGCCCCGCTCAGTACTCGATCTTGTCGCGCTTGGTGGCCCAGAGCGAGACGATGGACAGGATCAGCGTGAAGAAGAAGATCACCACGCCCATGGCGCAGGCGTAGCCGGCCTCGCCGTTGCGCAGGAAGCTGCGCATCAGGTAGGTGGAGATGATCTCGCTGTGGTGGTCGGGTCCGCCGCCGAAGTAGGCGCCCGGGGTGATCGAGGAGACCAGCGCGAAGGCGTCCATGGCCACGATGGCCAGGTAGACCCAGGCGGTCTGGACGGTCTCCCAGAGCAGCGGCAGGGTGATCCGGAAGAAGGTCTGGCCGCGCCCCGAGCCGTCCAGCAGGGCGGCCTCGTAGATGTCCTTGGGGATGGACTGCATGGCCGCCGAGAACAGCACCAGGTAGAAGCCGACGCCGGACCAGACCAGGACGGCGAGCACGCACCACAGGACCAGGCCCGGGTCGGAGAGCCACTGCACCGGGTCGCCGGCGTCCACCAGGCCGAGCTTGATCAGGACGCCGTTGGCCAGGCCGCTGCCGTCGGTGCGGTAGACCGCGCCCCAGAGCACCGCGAGGATCGCGATGGACAGCACCTGGGGGAAGAAGAACACCACCTTGTAGAAGCCGGCACCGCGCACGCCCTGCACGCCGCCGGTTCCGCCCTTGCCGCCGACGTTGAGCATGAAGGCGAAGAACAGCGCGATCAGGATGGTCACGATGGGCAGCAGCACCAGCAGCAGCAGGTTGTGCAGCAGCGCGCCGCCGAAGACCTCGTCATCGAGGAGTCTCGTGTAGTTGTCCAGGCCGATGAAGTTCATCTCCTGGCTCGCCCCGGACCAGTCGGTCAGGGAGTATCCGAAGGTCTGCGCGTACGGCCACAGCACCAGGCCGACGTACAGCACGATCGGGAGAAAGAGGAACCCCACGATGAAGGGGTACTTGCCGTGACGCATCGTCACCTCTCCTGTCCTCGGGCGTGCGCACCGGGGGCGGTGCGGGCCCCCGGTGCGCGGTGTGACCGTTCGGTCAGGCGGTCTTGTTCTTCGTGGCCGACTCCTTGGCCCGCTTGATCCACTCGGCCGGAGTGATGCGCTTGGCCATCAGCTCGCCGGAGGCGTTCTGCAGGTCCTCGTCGAACTTGGAGGCGGTGTTCGGGTACTGGTAGTTGAAGGTGTTGCTGCCGGCCGCCTTGAGCGCGGTGACCGTGGAGGCGGTGCCGGGGCGGAGCTTGACCTCCGGGCCGACGCCGTCCTTGAGGCAGGTGAGGCTGTTGGCGGCCTGGGCGAACTTGCCGGAGGCCTCCTTGGTGAGCATCATCCGGAGCAGCTCCAGGCCGCCGGCCACGTTCTTGGCCTTGGCGGGGACGATGAACGGCTCGCCGGCGCCGGCCCGGATCGCCTCGAACGGCAGCTTGTCGCCGGGCAGCGAGGGCATCGGCAGGAAGGTCATGTCGAAGTCGGCCGGGGTGGTGGGCAGCTGCTCGTTCTCCAGCCAGGAGCCGGAGGGGATGAAGGCGGCCTTGTACTGGTTCCAGGCGGTCTGCGACTCGGTGTGGGTCATGCCGTTGGTGCCGGTGAGCAGGAAGTCCTTGTCGACGACCTGGTAGAAGGCCTCCACGGCGGTCTTGACGGCCGGGTCGTCCCAGGCGGCGGCGTCCAGGCTGTCGATCCGCTTCATGAGGTCGAGGCCGCCCTGCTTGGCGATCATGTCCATCATGACCACGTTGATGTAGTACGGGTACTTGCCCTGGTGGGCGAGCGGCGCGATGCCCTTGGCCTTGATCTTGGAGCAGAGCTCGATGAACTCGGCCCAGGTCTTCGGCGCGGTCCAGCCGTTGTCCTTGAAGAGCTTGCCGGAGTACCAGAAGCCGAAGACGGTGTAGACGTAGGACAGGTTGTAGACCTTGCCCTTGACCGTGCCGGACTCGATGGTGCCGGGCATCAGCACGTCGCGGATCTTCTTGGACGGGTCGTCGATGTAGGGCGCGTCCAGCAGCGGGGCCAGGTCGGTGAGCTGGTTGGACTCGGCGAGGACGTCCAGCTTCATCTGCTTGGCGCCCGAGTCGTCGATGACGTCCGGCGGGGAGCCGGCGTTGAAGCGCGGCTGGAGCTTGCCGGTGACGTCCTTGTCGGCCTGGTGGTTGATCTTCGCGCCCGGGTAGACCTTCGAGTACATCGCCTCGAACGCCTTGGCGTACTCGTTGCCGTAGCCGCCGTCGAAGATGAAGACCTCGAGGCCCTCGCCGTCCTTCACGCCGAACGGGTTCTTGGCGTCGGTGAGGTTGAAGCCGGCGGCCTTGCCCGCCTTGTCCCCGCTGCCGCCGGTACCACCGGCGCAGGCCGCCAGCAGCGAACCGCCGCCGGCCGCGAGCACGGCGATGCCGGCTGCCCGCTTGAAGATGTCACGACGGTTGTACTCGGTTGCAGAGCCCATGAGTGCCCAAACCCCTCGGTGTCCAGAAGGTGCGGTTGTACGGGGCTGACGAAGTGTCAACTTCCTTTGGTGGCTTGCCCAGCGGCAAATCCGCCGGTCAGCGGCGGGTGATCTGCGCAAAGGTATAGTCCACTGTTCACCTGGCGGCAATAGTCCGACCGCCCGAGGCGCCGCGTGACGGTCAAAGCGTTGTCGGCGGTGCAGCATGTGCAACGCGACCTTGCCGATGACGAGACAGAAGGTAGCGCGAAGTTGCGCGTTTGAACAGAGAAATGCGCAGCTATGAACACAACGAGCCGTGATCGTCATCTCGATACCCCGCCGCGGGGGCGGACGAACGTCCACGCGGGCGCCGGTGGGGACGAGGGATCCGGTGGGGACGAGGGATCCGTCCGCGTCCGGACACGGCGAAGGCCGGACCGCTCAGAGAGCGATCCGGCCTTCGGGCCCTACGGGGTGGCTCAGCCGAGCAGGCTGCGCAGCACGTACTGCAGGATGCCGCCGTTGCGGTAGTAGTCCGCCTCACCGGGGGTGTCGATGCGGACGACCGCGTCGAACTCCACGTCCCCGGCCTTGACCTTGACGGTCTTCGGGGTGCGGCCCTCGTTGAGCTCGGTCACGCCGGTGATGGAGAAGGTCTCCTCGCCGGTCAGGCCGAGGGAGTCGGCACTCTGGCCGGCCGGGAACTGCAGCGGCAGCACGCCCATGCCGATCAGGTTGGAGCGGTGGATGCGCTCGTAGGACTCGGCGATGACGGCCTTGACGCCGAGCAGCGCGGTGCCCTTGGCCGCCCAGTCGCGGGACGAGCCGGATCCGTACTCCTTGCCCGCCAGGACGACCAGCGGGGTGCCGGCGGCCTGGTAGTTCTGCGAGGCGTCGTAGATGAACGACACCGGGCCGTCGGCCTGGGTGAAGTCGCGGGTGTAGCCGCCCTCGGTGCCCGGCGCGATCTGGTTGCGCAGGCGGATGTTGGCGAAGGTGCCGCGGATCATCACCTCGTGGTTGCCACGACGCGAGCCGTACGAGTTGAAGTCACGCTTCTCGACACCGTTCTCGGTGAGGTACTGCGCGGCCGGGGTGCCCGGCTTGATGTTGCCGGCCGGGGAGATGTGGTCGGTGGTGACCGAGTCGCCCAGCTTGGCCAGGACGCGGGCGCCGGCGATGTCGGTCACCGGGCTCGGGGTCTTGGCCATGCCCTCGAAGTACGGGGGCTTGCGGACGTAGGTGGACTCGGCGTCCCACTCGAAGGTGTTGCCGGTCGGGACCGGGAGCGACTGCCAGCGGTGGTCGCCGGCGAAGACGTCCTGGTAGCCCTTGTCGAACATGTCCTGGTCGATGGAGCCGGCGACGACGGCGGCGACCTCCTGCTCGGAGGGCCAGATGTCGGCGAGGAAGACGTCGTTGCCGTCCGCGTCCTTGCCCAGGGCGTCGCGGGTGATGTCGACGTTCATGTTGCCGGCGAGGGCGTAGGCGACCACCAGCGGCGGGGAGGCCAGGTAGTTCATCTTGACGTCGGGGTTGATCCGGCCCTCGAAGTTGCGGTTGCCGGAGAGCACCGAGACGACCGCCAGGTCGGCCTCGTTGACGGCGGCCGAGACCTCCTCGGGCAGCGGGCCCGAGTTGCCGATGCAGGTGACGCAGCCGTAGCCGACCAGGTTGAAGCCCAGCTTCTCCATGTACGGGAGCAGGCCGGCCTTCTCGTAGTAGTCCATGACGACCTTGGACCCGGGGGCCAGGGTGGTCTTGACCCAGGGCTGGACGCGCAGGCCCTTCTCCACGGCCTTCTTCGCCAGCAGGGCGGCGCCCAGCATGACGGAGGGGTTGGAGGTGTTGGTGCAGGAGGTGATCGAGGCGATCACGACCGCGCCGTTGTCGATCTCGTAGGTCGAGCCGTCGGGGGCGGTGACCGTGGTCGGCTTGGAGGCCTGCTCCGAGTAGGTCGGCAGGGCCTCGGCGAACTTGGCCGCGGCCTCGGCGAGGATCACGCGGTCCTGCGGGCGCTTCGGGCCGGAGATCGACGGGACGACGGTGGAGACGTCCAGCTCCAGGTACTCGGAGTAGACCGGCTCGACCGACGGGTCGTGCCAGAGGCCCTGCTCCTTGGCGTACGCCTCGACCAGGGCGAGCTGCTGCTCGTCGCGGCCGGTGAGCTTCAGGTAGTTGATGGTCTCGGCGTCGATCGGGAAGATCGCACAGGTCGAGCCGAACTCCGGCGACATGTTGCCGATGGTGGCGCGGTTCGCCAGCGGGATGGCGGAGACGCCCTCGCCGTAGAACTCGACGAACTTGCCGACCACACCGTGCTTGCGCAGCATCTCGGTGATGGTGAGCACCAGGTCGGTGGCGGTGGTGCCGGCCGGGAGCTGGCCGTTGAGCTTGAAGCCGACCACGCGCGGGATCAGCATGGAGACCGGCTGGCCGAGCATCGCGGCCTCGGCCTCGATGCCGCCGACGCCCCAGCCGAGCACACCGAGGCCGTTGACCATGGTGGTGTGCGAGTCGGTGCCGACGCAGGTGTCGGGGTAGGCCTGGCCACCGCGGACCATGACCGTGCGGGCCAGGTGCTCGATGTTGACCTGGTGGACGATGCCGGTGCCGGGCGGGACGACCTTGAACTCGTCGAAGGCGGTCTGGCCCCAGCGCAGGAACTGGTAGCGCTCCTTGTTGCGGCCGTACTCGATCTCGACGTTCTGGACGAAGGCGTCCGGGGTGCCGAACTTGTCCGCGATGACGGAGTGGTCGATGACCAGCTCGGCCGGGGCCAGCGGGTTGATCTTCGCCGGATCGCCGCCCAGCTCCTTCACGGCCTCACGCATGGTGGCGAGGTCGACGACGCACGGCACACCGGTGAAGTCCTGCATGATCACACGGGCCGGGGTGAACTGGATCTCCTCGGACGGCTCCGCCGTCGCGTCCCAGTTGCCCAGGGCGCGGATGTGGTCGGCGGTGATGTTCGCGCCGTCCTCGGTGCGGAGCAGGTTCTCCAGCAGGACCTTGAGGCTGTACGGCAGCCGCTCGGAACCCTCGACGGCGGAGAGCTTGAAGATCTCGTACGACTCGTCGCCCACCTGCAGCGAGCTGCGGGCGTCGAAGCTGTTCGCGGACACGACTGACTCCTTCTGGGTCCACCCGGTGGTAAGGTAAGCCTTAGTTAAGCTCACCCGCCGATGATGGAAGGCGTGCGCCTCTCGGCAAGTATCTTGACGTCAAGATAAATCGTAGCGCGAAGTTATCTCGATGTCGAGATAAACCATAGTGCATGGCTGCGTCCAAACTTCACCCGCGGATCCCGTAACGCAACCGCACGCCCGCGGCGTCGGATCACCTGTAGGGGCGGGAGCCGGGGGCGGAGCGAGGGGCGGGGTGGCCGTGGGCGGCCGGCGGGCGGAGCAGCAGCGCGAGTTCGAGGAGTTCGCGCGCGCCAGGGGAACCGGGCTGTTCCGCAGCGCCCTCCTGCTGTGCGGCGACTGGCACCTCGCCGAGGACCTCACCCAGACCGCGCTGGCCCGGATCTACGCCTCCTGGAACCGGGTCCGGCAGGCCGACAACCCCGAGGCGTACGCGCACACCGTGCTGGTCCGCGCCTACCTCTCGCACCGCCGGCTGCGCCGCAGCACGGAGCAGCCCGCCCTGGGCGAGCTGCCGGAGGAGACCGCCCCCGGGGAGGACCCCACCCTGCGGGTCGCGCTGCTGGCCGCCCTGGCCCGGCTGGCGCCCAAGGACCGGGCGGTGCTGGTGCTGCGGTACTGGGAGGACCGGAGCGTCGAGCAGACCGCCGCCGCCCTGCAGCTCAGCGCCGGAACGGTGCGTGCCCGCAGCCTCCGCGCCCTCGGCCGGCTGCGCGCGCTCCTCGGCTCCCAGCTCGACACCTTCGTCACCTGACCCCGGTCCCGCAGCACGCCGACCCCTGTACCGCCGCCGCCGTACCGCCGCACCACCCCGACCACGCGAGAGAGGACCCCGCAGGAGATGGACGAGCAGGAGCTGACCGAGGTGTTCGGACGGGCCGTGGGCGGCGCGTCACCGGACCTCGGCCGGCTGATCACCGGGGCGGAGAGCGAGGGCCGCTCGATCCGGCGCCGCCGGCGGGCCGTGACGGGCGGCGCCGTGGCGGCGGTGGCCGCCCTGGCGCTGGGCGGCGCCCTGCTGCTGGCCCCCGGCGGCCCGGCGGACACGCTCCCGGCCGGTCCCCCGGGCCTGGCCGCTCCCACCGACCCCGACACGGTGCCGCTGACCGGGCGGACCGCCGACCTGATCCTGGCCGACCTGCTGCGGCCGTGGAAGTTCGACCTCCAGGACTTCACCGGCAACGAGCGGGACCTGTCGACCTACCGCGAGGTCCAGGGCCGGCTGCTGGCGAAGACCCCGGCGGGGCGGGTGGAGTTCACCGTCCGGGTGGTCAGCGACCTGGGGGCCACCACCGACCTCTGGGACCTGACCCGCCCGTGCGACTACATGGTGGCGGGGGCCGACACCACCGGGGCGTCCTGCCAGCGGCAGGACCAGGAGGGCGGGAAGTACCTGGTGTTCCACACCCTGCCCGGGGCCGGGGGCACCACGCTCCGGGCGTTCCTGGTCCGCCCCGACCGCTCGGGTGTGGTGGTCACCGAGCGCTGGTCGCCCACCGGCCGCACACCCGAGCCGACGGCCGGGAAGACGCTGCCGCTCCAGGTGAGCGAGCTGGGGAAGCTGGCGATGGGCAGCGGGTGGTCGGAGCGGGTCGACACCGCCCAGGCCGCCCGGGCCGAGTCCGTGATCACCCCGTACGCGCGGGAGGCGGCGCTCCCGCCCGGCGTGGACCGCTCGACCGGGACGGCAGGCCCCGGTTCGGGGTGCGGGCCGGGCGGGACTACGGTGGGGTCCGTTGGCGACACGCCGAGTTCCGGGGGCTGCTGAATGATCGTGGTGGACGCGTCCGCGCTGGTGCTGGCCCTGGCCGACCGCGGCGAGCGGGGCGAGGAGGCCCGCGCCCTGCTGGCGGCGGACGGCGAGTGGGCCGCGCCCGAGCACATCGTGATCGAGGTGATGCAGTCGCTGCGCGGCCTCTACCTGGCCAGGGAACTGACCGCCGAGCGGGTCGCCGAGGTGGCCGCCGAACTCCCGACGATCGCGATCCGCAAGGAGGAGGTGGCGCCGCTGCTCGGCCGGATCTGGGAGCTGAAGGACAACCTCACCCCGGACGACGCCGCCTACGTCGCCCTCGCCGAACGGCTCGGGGCACCCCTGGTCACCGCGGACCTCCGGCTGATGCGGTCCAGCGGACCGCGCTGCGAGATCCGCGGCATCGGGCCGGCCCGCGACCGCGGGTAGCGGCGCCCCGAGAGCACTCCCGGTTCCGCTTCCGGCGGTCAGCCGCGGCGGCGTGAGCGGGCCAGCCAGGCCAGGACCGCGACGCCGGCCGCCACCACGGCGGCCACCACCACGATCACCAGCGGGCCGCCCGCGACGTCGGGCTCCGGAGCGATGTCAGCCAGGAACATGGGTCTTCCTTTCGGGGAGGATGCCGCCGCTCCCGGGCACCCTGGACGCTCCGGGTACGCCGGGCACTCCAGGTACGCCGGGAACTCCGGGCGCGCCCGGTTCGGCGAGGCCCAGGACGAGCAGCAGCAGGACGGGGAACTCCAGGTAGGCGTGGTAGCTGGCCAGCGCCGCGTAGAGCGCCTTGCCCTGCGCGTAGTCACCGGCGAACAGCACCGCCAGGGCCGCACCGGCCGCGGCGCCGAGCAGCCAGGCCCGCCGGCCCCGCAGCAGCGGGACCCGGCGGTCGAAGGCGGCGGCCGCGTCCGGCGCGTGGCGCGGCAGGAACCAGACCCACACCACGTAGTGCATGGTCTGCAGGAAGGCGAACACCGCCACGAACCGCAGCCCGGCCGAGGTGTGCAGCCAGGCCGGCGGGGTGTAGGCGGCGGCGAGCCGGTCCACGGCGGAACCGCCCGGAACGAGCCACCGGTCCAGCGCGCCGGAGAGCAGCAGCGCCGGCACCGCCAGCACCCAGCCGCACTGCACCGCGAGGAACGCCGTCCGCCCGCGCGGCATCCGGCGCGACCACTCCCACAGGAAGACCAGTGGCACCAGGTTGTGCAGGTGCGTCAGCACCACGAAGTGGTACCCGGGGAAGGCCAGCGAGCAGGCGGCGGCCGGCAGCAGCCCGCCCGCCGCGCCGAGCAGCGGCAGCGGGCGCCCGCGCAGCGCGTACCCGCAGGTGGCGGCGAGCAGCCCGTACGCGAGCAGGATCTCGCCGGTCCGGGAGACGGGGCCGGGCGGCAGCAGCCGGCAGCACAGGATGCCGGTGATCAGCACCAGCAGCAGGCGCAGCAGGCGGCCGGTCAGGACCTGCTCGAACCGTCCGGCCACGTACCGCAGTTCCAGCACGTTGTGGAGGATGCCGAAGGTGGCGAGGCCCAGGACGGCGAGTGAGGCGGGCGTCCGCAGCGCGAGCGCCAGGGCGAGGACGGCGGCCGCCGCGAGGGCCGTGGAGGGGAGCACGCCGCCGGCCGGACGCAGCCCCGGGGCCACCGCTGTCGCCACGCCGCTCCTCCCCGTGGCACGATCTCGCCGTGCCGTACTCCCTGGCCCTGGCCCTCACCCTGCTGGTCGAGGTGCCGCTGTACACCGCGGCGCTGGCCGCCCTCGGCCCGGTCCGCCCCGGACGGGCCGCGCTGGCCGCCGTCGCGGTCAACTGTGCGACGCACCCGCCGCTCTGGTGGTTCCTCGGACGGTTCACCGCCGGGGCGCCGGCAGCCTACTGGACGGCCTTCGTGCTCGCCGAGGCCGCGGTCTGCCTGGTCGAGGCGGTCCTGCTCCGGGTGTCGGCGGGCCCGGTGCGGGGTGCCGGCCTGCGGCGTGGCGGGGTGCGGGGTGCCGGCCCGCGGCGTGGCGGGGTGCGGGCCGTTGCCGGGGGCGGGGAGGGGGTGGACGGGACGGACCGGGCCTCGCACCGGTTGCCGCCGGCCGTGGTGCTGGCCGTGTCCGGGACGGCGAACGCCGCCTCGGTGCTGGCCGGACTGCTGATGACGGCGACGTCAGTCTCCTGACCGCCGACCGCCCGTCCGGGTGACCGGGCGGCACGGCGACGTGCCCCCTGGGGGCGGGGGCGGCCACGGTGGGCGGTGCAATCGGCGGTTTCCCGCTGACGCTCCGTCGGAAGGCCCGTGATGCCCCTCGCGTTCCCCGCCGCGCTGCTGCCGCTGGCGCTGCTGCCCTCGCTCGTCCCGCCGGCGACGGCGACCGACGCCGACTTCGACCCGGCGACCGCCTTCATTCCTCCGAAGGCCATCAGCTACGCCCCGGACCTGCTCCCGTACGGCTCGCACGTCCGGGTCACGCTGGCGGAGTCCCCCGGACGCACCACGGTCGGGGTGGAACTGACCGGCGTCGCGCCGGGCACGGAGTTCCCGGCGCACGTGCACACCGGCACCTGCGGCGCCGACCCGGCCGCCGCGGGACCGCACTACCAGCACTGGGCCGACCCGGTGCAGCCGTCCACCGACCCGGCGTACGCCAACGACCGCAACGAGGTCCGGCTGACCGTCCGGACCGACGGGTCGGGCTCGGGATCGGCCCGGTCCACGGTGGTCTGGCGGTTCCGGCCCGGCGAGGCCCGCTCGGTGGTGCTGCACACCGCACGCGCGGCCGGGAAGCACGCGGCCGGCGACCGGGTGGGCTGCGTCGACGTGGAGTTCTGAACGGGCGCGACCCCACGGCCGAACGCTTCGGGGCTCGGCAGCGCCGCGCCCCCGAAGCACCTGCCCGATGGGCTTAGGAGCCGAGGGTGGCGACCAGGACGGCCTTGATGGTGTGCAGCCGGTTCTCCGCCTGGTCGAAGACCACCGAGTGGGCGGACTCGAAGACCTCGTCGGTGACCTCCAGCTCGGTCATCCCGGTGGCCTCGAACATCTGCCGCCCCACCTCGGTGCCCAGGTCGTGGAAGGCCGGCAGGCAGTGCAGGAACCGCACGCCGGGGTTGCCGGTGGCGCGCACGGTCTCCATCGAGATCTGGTACGGCTTCAGCAGCTCGATCCGCTCGGCCCAGACCTCCTTGGGCTCGCCCATCGACACCCAGACGTCGGTGTAGAGGAAGTCGGCCCCTGCGACGCCCGCGGCGACCTCCTCGGTCAGGGTGATCCGGGCGCCGCTGACCTCGGCCAGGCCCTGCGCGGCCTTGCGGACCGCCTCCGCCGGCCAGAGCTCCTTCGGCGCCACGATCCGGATGTCCATGCCGAGCAGGGCGCCGGTGACGAGCAGCGAGTTGCCCATGTTGGAGCGGGCGTCGCCGAGGTACGCGAGGGCGACCTCGGTGAGCGGCTTGGCCGAGTGCTCCCGGATGGTCAGCACGTCGGCCAACATCTGGGTGGGGTGCCACTCGTCGGTCAGGCCGTTCCACACCGGGACGCCGGCGTGCGCGGCCAGCTCCTCGACGATCTCCTGGCCGTGGCCGCGGTACTCGATGCCGTCGAACATCCGGCCGAGGACCCGGGCGGAGTCCTTGATCGACTCCTTGTGCCCGATCTGCGAGCCCGCCGGGTCGAGGTAGGTGGTGGAGGCGCCCTGGTCGTGGGCGGCCACCTCGAAGGCGCAGCGCGTCCGGGTGGAGGTCTTCTCGAAGATCAGGGCGATGTTCTTCCCACGCAGACGGGGCTGCTCGGTGCCGGCGTACTTGGCCGCCTTGAGCTGGGCGGCCAGGTCGACCAGGTGGCAGAACTCCTGCGGAGTGAAGTCGAGCTCCTTGAGGAAGTGCCTGTTCCGGAGGTTGAACGCCATGCCGGGCTCCTGGATCGGTCGGACCTGAGACGGGAAGTGTATACGAGTATCGGAATTTCTATGCAAGGGAGGTCGGGTCGGGGTCCCGGCCCGGGCCCTGGCGGCACGGGAACGCAAGGGAGCAGGGCCCGGGGATCCACCCCGAGCCCTGCTCCCGTTCCACCGGACGCCTGTCTCCCGCCGCTGCGGGTGCAGCGGCCTACAGCCGCGGGTCGACCGGCTCGGACTCCAGCGCGAGCACGGCGAACACCGGCTCGTGCACCCGCCAGAGCGGCTCGCCCGCGGCGAGCCGGTCCAGCGCCTCCAGGCCGAGGGCGTACTCGCGCAGGGCGAGCGACCGCTTGTGGCCGAGGAACCGCTGCCGCAGCTGGTCCAGGTACCGGGTGTAGTCCGGCCCGTAGATGATCCGCAGGTACTCCCGGCCGCGGACCTTCACCCCGGGCTGGACCAGCTGCCCGCCGGGCCGGCCCTCGCTCGCGGCGCCGCCGCGGACCAGCGAGGCCAGCGGCTTGACCACCATGCCCTCACCGCCAGCCTCGGTGAGTTCTTCCCACCAGGCGACGGCCGCGGCGACCGAGGCCTCGTCGGCGGTGTCCACCAGCAGGCGGCCGGTGCTCCGGAGGATCGGCGCGGCCGGGTCGTCGGCGGCGACCAGGCGGTCGATCCACTCCAGGTGCCGGTCGTGCGGACGGACGGCGAGGTTCGCGCCCTCCGCGGCGAGCACCTGGAAGGGCGCGAGACGGATCCCGGACAGGCCCTCGGTCGGCCAGCAGTAGCGGCGGTACGCGGCGGTGAACGCCTCCGCGTCGGCGGCGCGCCGGCGCTGGCGCTCGGTCAGCTCGGCGACCTCCAGGCCGCGCCCGTCGGCCCGCTCCAGGGCGGCCAGCACCTCGGGCAGCGCCGCACCGGCGGCGGCGCCGACCGCCGCGTACTGGCGGCGCAGCAGCTCGGCCGCCTTCAGCGACCAGGGCATCAGCTCGGCGTCCAGCAGCAGCCAGCCGGTGCCCAGCTCCTCGAACAGACCGGCCCGCTCGGCGGCGGCCCGGACCCGGTCGAGCACGGCGCCGGTCAGTTCCTCGTCGTTGAGGAAGGCCCGGCCGGTACGCGTCCAGATCGCCCCCGGGCCGGCCAGACCGAACCGCTTCTCGAGCGCGGACTCGTCCCGGGCGACCAGCACCACCGCCCGCGAGCCCATGTGCTTCTCCTGGCAGATCACCTCGCGCACGCCGTCGTGCCGGTAGGCCAGGAAGGCCTCCTCCGGGTGCTCCAGGTACCCCTCGCGACGGGAGGTCGCGGAGGGGGCCATGGTCGGCGGCAGGTAGGCGAGGAGGCGCGGGTCCAGCGCGAACCGGCTCATCACCTCCAGCGCCGCGGCCGCGTTCTCCTCGCGGATGGAGACCCGGCCGTGGTGGGCGGTCTCCACGATCCGCCGGCCCGCCACGTCGGCCAGGTCCAGCGGGCGGCCCTCCCGGCCGCCGGGCGCCTCGGCGCGCAGCGGCCGGACCGGCGCGTACCACTCCTGCTCGGCCGGCACCTCGACGATCTCCCGCTCCGGGTAGCGCAGGGCGGTCAGGCTGCCGCCGAACACGCAGCCGGTGTCCAGGCAGATGGTGTTGTTGACGAAGCTCGCGGTCGGCACCGGGGTGTGGCCGTAGACCACCAGGGCCTTGCCGCGGTACTCCTCGGCCCACGGGTAGCGGATCGGCAGACCGTACTCGTCGGTCTCGCCGGTGGTGTCGCCGTACAGCGCGTGCGAGCGGACCCGGCCGGAGGCCCGGCCGTGGTACTTCTCCGGCAGGCCGGCGTGGCAGACCACCAGCCGGCCGCCGTCCAGCAGGTAGTGGCTGACCAGGCCGCGCATGAAGGCCCGCACCTCGGCGATGAACTCCTCCGGCTCCCCGGCCAGCTGGTCGATCGACTCCTGCAGGCCGTACGAGACGGTGACCTTGCGGCCGTCCAGGTAGCGGCCGAGCTTGTTCTCGTGGTTGCCGGGGACGCAGAGGGCGTGGCCGGCCGCGACCATGCCCATCACCAGCCGCAGCACACCGGGGGTGTCCGGGCCGCGGTCGACCAGGTCGCCGACGAACACCGCCGTCCGGCCCTCGGGGTGCACGGCGTCGACCGGGCGGCCCTGCTCGTCCCGGGTGAGGGTGTAGCCGAGGCGGAGCAGCAGGGACTCCAGCTCGGAGCGGCAGCCGTGGATGTCGCCGACCACGTCGAACGGGCCGGTGAGGTGGCGCAGGTCGTTGTACCGCTTCTCGGGCACCACCTCGGCGGTCTCGATCTCGGTCTCGCCGCGCAGGATGTGCACCTTGCGGAAGCCCTCGCGCTCCAGGCCGCGCAGCGAGCGGCGCAGCTCCCGCTGGTGGCGGGGGATCACGTGGGCGGGCAGCTGGCGGTCCGGGCGGGACCTGTTCCGGGCGGCGCAGACCTCGGCCGGGACGTCCAGCACGATGGCGATCGGCAGCACGTGGTGCTCCCGGGCCAGCGCGATCAGCTGCCGGCGGGCCTCCACCTGGACGTTGGTGGCGTCGACCACGGTGAGCCGGCCGGCGGCCAGCCGCTTGCCGACGATGTAGTGCAGGACGTCGAAGGCGGCGGCCGAGGCCGACTGGTCGTTCTCGTCGTCGGCGACCAGCCCCCGGCAGTAGTCGGAGGAGATCACCTGGGTGGGCTGGAAGTGCCGGCGGGCGAAGGTGGACTTGCCCGAGCCGGTGGAGCCGATCAGCACGACGAGCGAGACGTCGGTGACGGGAAGCCGACGGACGGCGGGCTGTGCGTCGGTGGTCATCGGGTCGCGCTCCCCTCGGCGGAGGTCCGGGTCGGCCGCTCGGCCGGGATGTCGGTGGTGACGGCCGTGTCGGTGACGGTTGCAGTGTCGGCGGTGGCTGCAGTGGCTGCAGTGGCGGTGGTGGATGCGGTGTCGGTGACGGCTGCGGTGTCGGCGGTGGTCAGGAGGAACAGGGCCAGCTGGGTCGGCGCGCCGGCCTCCTCGTCGACCGGACCGACGGGCCGCAGGGTCACGGTGTAGCCGTACGTCCCGGCGACCTTGTCCGCCCAGGCGGCGAACTCGGCGCGGGTCCACTCGAAGCGGTGGTCCGCGTGCCGGACCGTCCCCGCCGGGAGGGTCTCCCAGCGGACGTTGTACTCGACGTTCGGCGTGGTGACGACCACGGCCTGCGGCCGGGCCGCCCCGAACACCGCGTACTCCAGGGCGGGCAGCCGGGGCAGGTCCAGGTGCTCGATCACCTCGGACAGCACCGCCGCGTCGTAGCCCTTGAGCCGGGCGTCGGTGTAGGTGAGCGCGCCCTGGACCAGCTTCACCCGGGCGGCCAGGCGCTCGGGCATCCGGTCGAGCCGAAGCTTACGGGCGGCGGCGGCCAACGCCCGGGAGGACACGTCCACCCCGAGCACCTCGGTCACCCGCGGGTCGCCGAGCAGGGCGCCGACCAGCTCGCCCTGGCCGCAGCCGAGGTCGAGCACCCGGGCGGCCCCGCACTCGGCGAGCGCGGCCACGATCGCCTCCCGGCGCTGGGCGGCCAGCGGTCGCGGCTTCTCCGCAGCCTCGGCGCCGACCGCCGACCCCTCCCCCGCAAAGTCACCCGCCGGGGCACCGGCAGCGTCGCCGGCCGCCTCGCCGACCCCGGCACCGCCGCCGTCCACCTCGCCGACCTGGTCGTCGACCGCGTTGTCGAGCTCCTCGGCCTCCCGGTCGTCGGCCTCGGCCAGCCGGGCCAGCGCGATCCGCTCCATCGCCAGCCGGGTGAGCGACCAGCGGCGGGCCAGGTAGCGCCGGGTGATCAGACCCAGCTCCGGGTGGTCCGCCAGCCAGCCCTCGCCGGCGGCGAGCAGCTTGTCCACCTCGTCGGGCGCGACCCAGTAGTGCTTCGAGCCGTCCAGCACCGGCAGCAGCACGTACAGCTGCTGCAGCGCCTCGGCCAGCCGGACGGTGCCGGTCAGCTCCACCCGGGCGAAGCGGGAGTCGCCCCACTCCGGGAAGGCGGTGTCCAGCGGAACCGCCGCGGCCTCGACCTGCCACCCCAACGGCTCGAACAGCCGCCGCACCAGGGCCGGACCGCCACCGTCGCCGCCGGCCGGCACCGCGGGCAGCGCGACGCGCAGCGGGAGGGCCTGGCCGGGCAGCTCGGGCCGGTGCTCGCAGACGCCCTTCATCGCCGTCCGGAACACCGTCCGCAGCGCCACCGCGAGCAGCGAGGAGGCGGCGTACGGCCGGTCGTTGACGTACTGGGCGAGCGCGAGGTCGGGGCTGCCGCCGCGGCCCTGCCCGCGGCCCTTTCGGACCAGGGCGATCGGGTCGACGTCGAGCAGCAGCGCGGCGGTGCACGCCTCCGCCGTGGCCTCCGGGTAGAAGACGTGCGCCACGCCGTGGGAGGTGGAGAACCGCTGCACCTTGTCGGGGTGTTTGTGCAGCAGGAAGCCCAGGTCGGTGGCAGGCCGCTCGGACGTGCCCGTGGTGGAGATCGATATGAACACCCGCCCGAGTATCCCGGAGCCGGTGCCGGCCGGGCACCGGGTTTTGTCCGGACGGTGAGCGTGTTCGTCAGCCCCTGCCGGTATTGGTTAACGTGCAGGATGTGACTGCTGAAACCTCCACCCTCGCGACCGGCGCCGTCGCCGCCGGCCTGGCGACCATCGCCGCCGACGGCACTGTTCTCGACACCTGGTTCCCCGCGCCCGAGCTGCAGGCCGAGCCCGGCCCGGCCGGCACCGTCCGGCTGACCGCCGAGCAGGCCGAGGCCGCGCTCGGCGCGGGCGCCGCCGACGCCCTGCGGGCCGACGCGCGCCGGGGCGTCGAGGTGGTCGCGGTGCGCACCACCATCTCCTCCCTGGGCGAGAAGCCGCTCGACACGCACGACGTGTACCTGCGCCTCCACCTGCTCAGCCACCGCCTGGTCAAGCCGCACGGCCAGAACCTGGACGGCATCTTCGGCCTGCTGGCCAACGTCGCCTGGACCTCCATCGGCCCGGTGCCGGTGGGCAACGTCGAGCAGGCCCGCCTGGCCGTCCGCGCCCAGGGCGGCCAGCTGGCCGTGTACGGCATCGACAAGTTCCCGCGGATGACCGACTACGTCGCCCCGGGCGGCGTCCGGATCGCCCACGCCGACCGGGTGCGCCTCGGCGCCCACCTGGCCGAGGGCACCACGGTCATGCACGAGGGCTTCGTCAACTTCAACGCCGGCACCCTGGGCACCTCCATGGTCGAGGGCCGGATCAGCGCGGGCGTCGTGGTCGGCGACCACAGCGACATCGGCGGCGGCGCCTCGATCATGGGCACCCTGTCCGGTGGCGGCAAGCAGGTCGTCGCGGTCGGCGAGCGCTGCCTGCTGGGCGCCAACGCGGGCATCGGCATCTCGCTGGGCAGCGACTGCGTGGTCGAGGCCGGCCTGTACGTCACCGCGGGCACCCGGGTGACCACCCCGGACGGCACGATCGCCAAGGCGGTCGAGCTCTCCGGCCAGGACAACCTGCTGTTCCGCCGCAACTCGCAGAGCGGCGCGGTCGAGGTGATCGCCCGCTCCGGTTCCTGGGGCGGTCTGAACGCCGATCTGCACGCGCACAACTGACCTCCTGTGGTCCCCGGCCGGGCTCCGGCGCCGTCACCTCGGCGCCGGGGCCCGGCCGCGTTCGTGACCGTGTCGGTGCCCGGATCCGGTCCTGCTCCGCTCCGGGTCCGCGCGTGGTCCTGGCCCTGCCTCGGTCGGTCCCGTTCCGATGGCCGGGACCCGGCCGGCGAGGCTCCACGGGTCGTCTTCCCCGGATCGGCCCCGGCGGACGGGCGCTAGCCCAGCCGGGTGCCGACCCGCAAA
The DNA here is from genome assembly GCF_040571325.1 of Kitasatospora sp. HUAS MG31. Classification (GTDB taxonomy): domain Bacteria; phylum Actinomycetota; class Actinomycetes; order Streptomycetales; family Streptomycetaceae; genus Kitasatospora; species Kitasatospora camelliae. The sequence continues at coordinate 2,711,116 of NZ_CP159872.1, forward strand.
CCCGGCTCACCCCTGCGGCTGACACGGCGCGGGGGATGGACCTCAACGGGTGGTCCGTGGTGACCGCGCACGTCGGGGGCTCGTTGGACCGGCGGCACCGCCGACCGGCGCAACCGCCGACCGTCGGATCACACCGCACCACCGAGACCACCGAGCTGAAGGGGCCCCCTCATGACCGAGCCCTGGGCCGAGCCACCCGTCGCCCCGCACGGGACGCCCGAGGACGTCCCCGAGACCCCCAGGACACTGCTGGAGCAGATGCAGGCGCTGCTGGCCTCGATCAGCACCGACCTGGCCGGTCTCGACGCCGACCTGCAGTCCTCCGCCGCCCGCGCGACCGAGGGGCAGGGCAGGGCGACCGGGACCTCCCCGGCCGGCCGGTAGCCGCCGGGCGCCCTCCGCGGGCCCGGGCCGGTGTCCGGCTCCCCCGGACCCTGTCTTCCCGGGCCCGACGCACCCGGGCCGGGCTCACCCGGGCCCGGCGGCCCGAGCCGGACCACCAGGGGCGTCCCCTCGCCGCGGAGGGCCGCCGCGCCCTCGAACTCCTCCTCGGGCCAGGGGTCGGGGTCCACCCCGTCCCAGGCGTCGCCGTCCGGGACGTCCCCGCCCGGCTCCTCACCCGCGGGCCCCTCCCCCACCGAGCCGTCGCCTGCCGGACCGTCACCCACCGGAACGTACCCAGGGGTGTCGGCGTCCCAGGCGGCCGGGTCGGCCAGGCGGGGATGGCCGTGCTCCCGGTCGAAGCTCTCCTGGCCGTCGGCGCCCTGACCGAGCGTCCGCAGCAGCTCCGCCACCAGCTCCTTGCACTCGGCTCCGGCGTCCACCCCGTCGATGCAGCGCCAGTACAGGCTCTCGCCGTCCGCCCCGCAGGCCAGGACCACCAGCGTCTCGGCCACCTCGTGGAGCAGGCCGCCGAGCTCGCGCAGCACGGGTTCGAGCTCGCCGAGCTCGTCCAGCCGCTCCACCCGGCCGCCGCCGGCCCACTCGCCGTCACCGCCGCCGGGATCGTCCGGGTCGTCGGACGGCTGGTCCAGGCAGGCCGCCGCGTGCCCGCCGGCGTCGCAGAGCAGCTGGCCGAGCGCACCGGCCTCGCCGGTCTCCCGGTCGGCGATCCGGGCGCCGACCGCCTCGGTGAGCAGCCCCGCCTGCCAGGCCTCGTGCAGGGCGTCCGGCACCGTCCGGGCCTCGGCCAGGGCGTGCCGGGCCGTCTTGATCAGTCGTAGCGCGTCCATCGGAACCGCTCCCCTCGCTCGCGCGGCCGCCGCGTCGGCGGCCGGTCGCAAGCCAGGGTGCGGTGGTGGCGGGCGCGGGCCCAGACCCCCTCGGAAAGCTGTGGACAACCCGGGCCTGTGGACAACCGGAGTCCCCCACACGAGTGAAGAAACCCCGAGATCTCACTCCAGCGGGAATCGCAGCTCGTTGCGGTCGATCTTCGCCGCCAGCGCGTCCAGCGGGTCCACCTTGAGCACCGAGCAGAACTGCAGCAGGTACGCCAGCACGTCGGCCACCTCGTCCCGCACCCGGTGCGCGGTGTCCGGGTCGGCCATCACCCCGGCGGCCTGTTCGGGCGTCAGCCACTGGAAGACCTCCAGCAGTTCGCCGGCCTCCACGCTGAGGGCGGCCGCCAGGTTCTTCGGGGTGTGGAAGGGCTGCCAGCGGCGGGCCGCCGCGAACTCCTCCAGCCGCCGCTGCAGGGACTCCAGGGTGTGTCGTTCGGTCACGCCCCCAGGTCTACCGCATCACCCGCGCCACCGGCCCCCGGGCCGCCGAAGCCCACACCGTCGAAACCCGCGACACCAGAGCCCGCGCCACCGAAGCCCGCGCCACCGGCCCCCGGGGCACCGGAACCCCCCACCCCCGCCCGTCCGCCCTGCGGCGGCACCCACAGCGACTCGGGCCGCAGCAGCACGCTGTGCCCGGTGGCGGGATCCCGGCGGCACTCGACCAGCTCCACCCCGGGCACCTCCCGGGCCGCGGCGGGCTCCTGGAGGGCGCCGAGCAGCCGGATGTCCCCCTTGGCGCACACCTCCTCGGCGACCCGCAGCAGCGAGGCGGTCTGCTCCCGGCCGAGGCCCGCTCCGAGGTCCTCGGCGAGCACGGTCAGCTGGCGGTGGGCGGGCGGCACCTCGGCGGCCGGGTCCACGTCCAGCACCCCGGCGCCGGTGAGCAGCACGGCGGCGAAGGCGAGCAGCCGCAGCATGCCGTCCGAGGCCTGGTCGGCGCCGGTGCGTCCGAGCACGCCCTCGTCGAAGACGGCGAGCAGCCGCTCCTCGGGGCCGCTGCCCCGGCGGGCGACGTCCAGGCCGAGCAGCGGGTGCGGTGCGGCTGCCTGGACGGCCTTCAGCAGCCGTCCGTAGCGGCGGGTGCAGCCCTGCTTGAGCCGGGCCAGGACGGCGGAGATGTTGGTGGCGGTGCTGAGCAGCCGGGCCTGCGGGTCGGCCCGGGACCAGCCGCGCATCGCGGCGGGGACGGGGTGCAGCGGGAAGACCTCGCGCAGCGCGGTGAGCATCTGCTCGGCGGCGGCCAGCACCTTCCGCTCGCCGGGCGAGGAGCCGGCGACCCGGAGCGGGAGCTGGGCGGTGATCAGGCTGCTGCTGGGCATCGGGGCCCGGATGTCGCCCTGCCGGGTGTCGTTGTGCCAGGTGACGTTGATCCGGCCGCGGGCCGGGTCCTGCTCGCCGGTCTCGACCAGGGTCTCGCCGTCCAGGGTGAGCCACTCGCGGGCGATCCGGACCGGACCGTCGGTGCGGATCACCACCTCCAGCCGGATCGGCCCGGCGCAGGAACGGACCGTGCAGCCGAGGATGATCGCGTTGCGGCCGTGCGGGACGCAGCCGAGCAGCCCGCCGCGGACCGGCGCGGCCAGCGGGCCGGTGAGGCTGGCGGTGCCGTCCAGCGAGGTCTGGATCTCCTCGCCGAGGGCGAGCCGGGAGAGCACGGCCAGGGCGTCGAGCGCGTTGGACTTGCCCACCCCGGACGGGCCGTGCAGGACGGTGAGCGGGGAGAGCGGCAGTGCGGCACGGCGGAAGGACTTGAACGAGGTGAGCCGCAACTCCTCGACGGCCGGACGGAGCCGGGGGCCGCCGTCCGGCCGGTGCCGGGGGCCGTCGTCCGGACGGACGGCGGACGCGAGGGGGCCTGGCGGCCGGACGCCGGGAGCGGCTTCGCTGGTCACCCGGTGGACCCTAACCCCGCGCTGAGCAGCAGAAACGTGCCTCCCCGAGACATTCATCCCAACGAGTCAGCACCTTCACCGGCGGTTGGGGAAACCCACGGATTCCGCCCACCCCAACCGTTGCCCCGCGTCAACCGACGTGATCCGACCGCGCCCCGGGGTCACCGACGGGAGGCCACGGAGGTCACCGGTAGGTCGTCACCAGCACCGAGCCGGTCACCTCGACCGGCTCGGGCAGCCCGGCCAGCGCCGCCGCCAGCCGCTCGGGCGCGGTGTGCCAGGCGTTCGGGCCCATGCCCACCACGGCGGCCGCGTCGGCCCGGGACAGGCGCAGGGTGAACTCCACCTCCGCCCGGTCGGTACGGGTCAGGTGGGGGCTCAGCTTGTCCTCGATCCGGCGGTCCTTGTCCTCGTCCACCGAGAGCAGGCCGAGGCCGGCCACCAGTTCGTGCAGGTGACGGGAGGTCGGCGAGACGACCAGCAGCCGCCCGCCCGGGCGCAGCACCCGGCGGATCTCCGGCCCGTTGCGCGGGGCGAAGACGTTCAGCACCAGGTCGGCGCAGGCGTCCCGGAGCGGCAGCGGGCGCCAGGCGTCGCAGACGACGGCGCCGATCCGCGGGTGGGCCTTGGCGGCGCGGCGCAGCGCGTACTTCGAGATATCCAGGGCCGCGCCCGGCAGCTCGCCGCCGAGCCGGGTGAGGACGTGGGCGAGGTAGTGCCCGGTGCCGGCGCCGAGGTCGGCGACCAGGCCGGCCGCGCCCTGTGCGGCGTCGGCGAGGGCGTCGGCGATCGGACGGTAGTGGCCGGCCGCGAGGAAGGCGTCCCGGGCGGCGACCATCTCGGCGGTGTCGCCCGTCCCGGTGTGGGCGTCCCCGGGCAGCAGGCTGACGTAGCCCTGCCGCGCCTGGTCGAAGCTGTGCCCGGCGGGGCAGCGCAGGGTCCGGCCGTCGAGGGCGAGCGGCCCGCCGCAGTGCGGGCAGGCCAGGTAGGGCTCGATGTCCTGCAGCAAGGTGGTCCTCGTACGTCCGGGGGCGGGCGGCCCTCCAGCGTACTCAGCCCGGGCACGCGGACCCCGTCGGCCTCGGGCCGGCCCAAGGCCACCTGGGAGCCGCCGCGGTCCCGTCAGTCCGCCTCGTTGCCCTCGTCGTCGTCCCCGTCGCCGACCTCCTCGTCCTCAGGGTCCTCGACCACCCACATGCCGAGCCGTTCGGCGACGCCGGCGACGCCGAGCTTGCCCTCCCGGATGGCCCGGGCCAGGCTGCGCACCTCGCGGGCGGTGGTGGCGACGGTGCAGCCGCTGGCCACCAGGTACGCGTAGGCGACGGCGGTGGCGAACAGCTCGTTGCTGCGCTCCAGCGACGGCACCCGGATGAGCTGGTGCATCAGGGCCGCGGCGCGGTCCTGCGGCTCGGGGTAGACGGCGATGTCGAAGATCTCGGCCTGGTGCCGGGTGACGGCGGCCAGCAGGGATCCGTAGTCGGTGACGTGCGGGTCACCGGGGGTGTACTGCTCGGCGGTCATGAGCAGCCATGAGAGGTCGACCTCAAGGTTCAACGGCGCACATCCCGGAGCTCGCCGGTCGCCCGCTGCTCGCCGAACTCGGCGATGAAGGCCGTCTCGTACTCCTTCATGAACTGGGCGGCGGCGTCGACGAAGAGTCTGCCGGACTCGCCCATGTCCTGCTGCACCAGCCGTTCGATGTACTGGTTCATGCTGATCCCCTGCTGCTCGGCCCGCTCGCGGGCCATCTCGGCGGTGGTCGCATCCACCCGGACGTTCAGCTGCTTCTTGGCCATACTTAACGCTAGCGTTGAAGTGCTAGCACAACAAGGGCGCATTCCGGCCGCCCCCGCTCCCCACAGATGTCCGCTCACGCCCCGGTGGAAACCCCGGGGCGGTACCGTCCCGACGGCACCACCGCAGGCCGCGCACCCACCACCGCAGGCCGCGGGAAAGCCGCCCCAGCCCCCGGGAACGCCGAAGCCGCCCGCGCCTCGGGAGGCGGGGGCGGCTTCGGAACGGGCCGGAACCCGTCGGCGCGTCGCGGAACCGTCAGGCGCGGCCGGCGACCGGCTCCAGGACGGCCACGCACTCGAAGTGGTGGGTCATCGGGAACAGGTCGAACGCCCGCAGCGAGACCGGCCGGTACCCGCCCTCGCGGAAGAAGGCCAGGTCCCGGGCGAGGGCCGCCGGGTCGCAGGCGACGTACGCGATCCGGCGGGCCTGGAGGCCGACCAGGTGCGCGACGGTCTCCCGGCCCGCGCCCGCCCGCGGCGGGTCGAGGACGATCAGGTCGGTGCTGGTGATCCCGGTGCGCGGCAGCAGGGTCTCGACCTTGTCGCACTCGATCCGGACGTTCTCCAGCGCGGCCAGGTTGTGCCGGGCGTCGGCCACGGCCTGCTTGCCAGCCTCGATGCCGAGCACCGCGCCGTCCTCGCCGACCCGCTCGGCCAGCGCGCCCGCGAACAGGCCGACGCCGCAGTACAGATCGAGCGCCATCTCGCCCCACTGCGGGTCGAGACCGGTCAGCACCGCGTCCACCAGGGTGTCCGGGGCCTGCGGGTGGATCTGCCAGAAGCCGCCGTCGCTGACCCGCCAGGTGCGGTCGGCGGCCCGCTCGCGGACGAAGGTCCGGCCGTGCACCCGGTGCATCAGCTCCTGCTCGTCGACCCGGGAGATGGACACCTCACGGTCCAGCTCCACCAGCGGCAGCTGGGCGCCCGGCCGCGGCCGGAGGATCACCTGCCGGTCCGAGGACCCGGTCGCGGCCACCGCCTCGACGGACTCCATCCCGGGCCAGGTCCGGGACTCGATGCCCAGCTCGGTCACCCCGGGGGCGGCGATCAGGCAGCGGTCGATCGGCTGGACGTCGTGCGAGCGGTGCTTGCGCAGGCCGACCGCGCCGGACTCGTCCACGGCGTACTGGACGCGGGTGCGCCAGGCCGGGACCTCGCCGGCCGCCAGCTTGCCGCCCACCGGCTCCACCGAGCCGTCCCAGCCCGCCTCGGCCGGGGTGAGCCCGGCCAGCTTGGCCAGCTGCTCGGTGAGCACCTGGGCCTTGAGCTTGCGCTGGCCTCCGGGGGTGACGTGCTGCCAGTCGCAGCCGCCGCACTTGCCGGGGCCGGCGAACGGGCAGGGCGGGGTGATCCGCTCCTTGGCGGCCTCCAGCACCTCCACCGCGTCGGCCCGCAGGAACCGGGAGGTGGTGGTGCCCTCGGTGACCCGGACGACCACCCGCTCGCCGGGCAGCGCGTGCCGGACGAACAGCACCCGGCCCTCGTGCCGGGCCACGCAGTGCCCGCCGCCGTGCGCCACCGGGCCGACCTCGACCTCGTAGCGCTCGCCGACCAGCGGGTCGCCGCTCGGGACCCTCAGCGCCGGGTCGGTGGTGCGCAGCGCCTTCGGCGGCCGGACGGCCTGCTTGCGCGGCGCGGACCGCCGGTCGCGGCCACCGCCGCCACCGGCACCGCCGCCGGCCCGGGACGGCTGACCACCGGCCCGGGAGGCCCGGTCGGCGCGCTCGGCCTTCCCGGCCGCCGGACGGCGCTCGGGACGGTCGGCGGCGGCCCGGTCCCGCCCGGTGGACTCGGCGGGCTCGGGCCGCTCGGCCGGGACGCGCGGCGCGGTCTGCGCCGTGAACCCCTCGCGGTCGGTGGCGGCCGGGCGGGCCGACCGGTTGCTCCAGCGGGGGTGGGCCACCTGCCCCGGCTTGGCCCCGGACTTGCCGGACTTCCCGGGCTTCCCGGGCTTCCCGGACTTGCCTGACTTGCCGGAGCCCCCGGAGCGGGGCGGGTTGTTGCGGGTCACTGGGATGCGTCCTTGCCGGTGTCAGCGGAGGCGGAGGTGGAATCGGCGGAGGCTCTCGCGGGCTGGCGCCGGGGCTCGCCGCGGCGGACGGCGCCGGGCGCGGACCAGGCCTTCTGCGGCTTGCGCCGCTCCGAGGACTCCAGCTGCCAGGGTACGGAAGTCACCATGACCCCGGGCTTGAACAGCAGCCGGCCCTTGAGCCGCAGGGCGCTCTGGTTGTGCAGCAGGTGCTCGTACCAGTGACCCACCACGTACTCCGGGATGTACACCGAGACCACGTCGCGCGGGCTGTTGCGGCGCAGGTTCTTGACGTACTCCAGGACCGGGCCGGTGATCTCGCGGTACGGCGAGTCGAGCACCTTCAGCGGCACCTCGATGCCGCGCTCGTCCCACTCCCTGCGCAGGGCGGCGGTGTCGGCCGGGTCGACGTTGACGGTCACCGCCTCCAGGGTGTGCGAGCGGGCCAGCCGGGCGTACGCCAGGGCGCGCAGGGCGGGCTTGTGCAGCTTGGAGACCAGCACGATGCCGTGGACGCGGGTGGGCATCACCACGTCGTCCGCCTCCTCGGCGGCGACCAGCTCCCGCGAGACGCGGTCGTAGTGGCGGCGGATCGCCTTCATCATCACGAAGAGCACCACCATGGCGGCGATCGCGATCCAGGCGTGGCTGATCTTGGTGGCCAGCACCACGATCAGCACGGCCATGGTCATCACCAGGCCGAAGGTGTTGATCGCCCGGCTGCGCTGCATGTGGGCGCGGACCTTGGGGTCGGTCTCGGTGCGCAGCAGCCGGGTCCAGTGCCGGATCATGCCGGACTGGCTCATGTTGAACGCGACGAAGACGCCGACGATGTACAGCTGGATCAGCCGGGTCGGGTCGGCGTCGAACGAGATGATGAACAGGATCGCGACCAGCGCCAGCAGGATGATGCCGTTGGAGAAGGCCAGCCGGTCGCCGCGGGTGTGCAGCTGGCGGGGCAGGTAGCGGTCCTGGGCGAGGATCGAGCCGAGCACCGGGAAGCCGTTGAAGGCGGTGTTGGCCGCCAGCACCAGGATCAGGCCGGTGACGGCCGCCACGAAGTAGAAGCCCGGGGTGAAGTTGGAGAACACCGCCTCGCTGATCTGCGCCAGCGCGGTCTTCTGGTGGTAGTCGGCCGGGGCGCCCACCAGCTGGTGGTCCTCCTCGGCCATCTGCACGCCGGTGAGCCGGGCCAGCCAGATGATGCCCATGAACATCACCACGGCGATGGTGGCCATCATCAGCAGGGTGGTGGCGGCGTTCTTGCTCTTCGGCTTGCGGAAGGCCGGGACGCCGTTGGAGATCGCCTCCACACCGGTCAGCGCGGCACAGCCGGAGGAGAACGCCTTCAGCAGCAGGAACACCATGGCGAAGCCGGCCAGCGAGTCGTCGCCGGGCAGCGCCTCCAGGTGGAAGGCCGCGCTCTCGGCGTGCATGTCCTGGCCGAGGCCGAAGTAGCGGAAGGCGCCGTACAGCACCATGCCGACCACGCCGACCATGAAGGCGTAGGTGGGGACGGCGAAGGCGCTGCCGGACTCCCGCACGCCGCGCAGGTTCATGCCCATGAGGAGCACGACGACCAGCACGGACAGTCCCAGTTCGTGGCCGCGCAGCGACGGGACGGCGGAGACCACGTTGGCCACGCCCGAGGTGGTGGACACGGCCACGGTGAGCACGTAGTCCACCATCAGCGCGCTGGCCACCACCAGGCCGGAGTTCGGCCCGTGGTTGACCGTGGCGACCTCGTAGTCACCGCCGCCGCTGGGGTAGGCGTGCACGTTCTGCCGGTACGAGGCGACCACCGCGAGCATCACGACGGCGACCACGATGCCGATCTGCCACGAGAAGTGGAGCGCCGAGACGCCGGCGACCGACAGGGTGAGCAGGATCTCCTCGGGGGCGTAGGCGACCGAGGAGAGGGCGTCGGACGCGAACACGGGTAGCGCGATGCGCTTGGGCAGCAAGGTCTCACCGAGCTTGTCACTGCGCAGCGCACGCCCGATCAGGATGCGTTTCGGTAGGTCAGCAGGCATAGGCACAGAGGAATCGTAGGGGCTCCCGCGCCGAGAGCCGACTACCGGTGGCACCTCCGTCGAGACTCTGTTCGGTGGACCGGCTAGCGTGTCGGATGACGGGTCGGCGGGCAACACCAGGGTTGTCCGGCGCGTCGAAGCCGCGGCGCGGCCGAGGACCCATCCCCCACCACGGGGGCCACGGAAGGAAGATGAGCGATGTCTGCGCAGGTCATGACCCCAGCGGAAAGGGTGAGGTAGTCCCGTGCACATCGTCATCATGGGCTGCGGGCGCGTGGGCTCCGCACTCGCCAGAGCCCTGGAGAAACGGGGTCACTCGGTCGCCGTGGTCGATCAGGATCCGACCGCGTTCCGCCGCCTGGGCGCCGGGTTCAACGGCCGCCGGGTCACCGGCGTGGGCTTCGACCAGGACACCCTGAAGGAGGCGGGCATCGAGGAGGCGGGTGCCTTCGCCGCCGTCTCCAGCGGTGACAACTCCAACATCATCGCGGCCCGGGTGGCCCGGGAGAACTTCGGCGTGGAGCACGTCGCGGCCCGGATCTACGACCCCCGGCGTGCCGAGGTCTACCAGCGGCTGGGCATCCCCACCGTGGCCACCGTCCGCTGGACGGCCGACCAGATGCTGCGCCGGCTGCTGCCGAGCGGCGCCGAGCCGCTGTGGCAGGACCCGTCGGGCAGCGTGCAGCTGGCCGAGGTGGCGTTCTCGCACGACTGGGTCGGCCACCGGCTGAGCGCGCTGGAGGAGGCCGCGAACGTGCGTGTCGCGTTCATCACGCGGCTCGGCGAGGGCATGCTGCCCACCCCGCAGATGGTGGTGCAGGAGGGCGACCTGGTGCATGTGATGCTCCGCCGCTCCGAGCTGGCCGCGGTCGAGGCCGCGTTCGCCAAGGGCCCCGAGGAGGGTGGTCAGTGATGCGCGTCGCAATCGCCGGAGCCGGCGCGGTCGGCCGTTCGATCGCGGGCGAGCTCCTGGAGAACGGGCACGACGTCCTGCTCATCGACAAGAACCCGAACTCCATCTCGGTGGAGCGGGTGCCCATGGCGGAGTGGCTGCTGGCCGACGCCTGCGAGATCACCTCGCTGGACGAGGCGGCGCTGCAGCGCTGCCAGGTGGTGATCGCCGCCACCGGTGACGACAAGGTCAACCTGGTGGTGTCGCTGCTCGCCAAGACCGAGTACGGCGTGCCGCGGGTGGTCGCCCGGGTGAACAACCCGAAGAACGAGTGGCTGTTCAACGAGTCCTGGGGCGTGGACGTCGCGGTGTCCACCCCGCGCCTGATGTCCGCGCTGGTCGAGGAGGCCGTCAGCGTCGGCGACCTGGTCCGGCTGATGCGCTTCAGCCAGGGCAACGCCAACCTGGTGGAGCTGACCCTGGCCGCCGACACCGAGCTGGTCGGCACCCGGGTCGGCGACGTGGCCTGGCCGGTGGACACCGCGCTGGTGACGATCATCCGCGAGGGCCGGGTGCTCGTCCCGGGCAAGGACGACACCCTGGAGGGCGGCGACGAGCTGCTCTTCGTCGCGGCCCAGGAGCGCGAGGAGGAGCTGGAGGACCTGCTCTCCGCCGTCTCCGGCGCCCAGTAGGCACGGGCACCACGACGCGACCACGACGAGGGGCCGTACCCGGATCGCCGGGTACGGCCCCTCGTCGTGGTCGGTGGTCCGTCGTGGTCCGCGGTGCGGCCCGGACCCCGTCAGTCCTGCTCGGGCTCGGGGTCGGCCTTGATCGGGGCCGGGGCCTTGAGGAGGATCCGCCAGGTCACGTACATCGCCAGCACCAGGGCCGGGATGCCGAGGGCGGTCTTCAGCCAGCCCAGCAGGGTGGTGTTGCCGCTCAGGTACAGCGGGAAGAGGATCGCCGGCTTGATGCCCATGATCACCACCCAGGCCCAGGTGGCCTTGGTGTACGCGGCGAGGCGGCCGGGGTTCCTGGTCCGCCAGGTGAACATCTCGCCGGTGACCGGGCCGAGCATCAGGCCGACCAGCGGCCAGCGGACGAGGGCAGAGATCGCCAGGGCCACGCAGTAGCCGACGTTGTAGAGCAGGCCCGGGAGGTAGAAGTCCTCGGCCTTGCCGGTCTTCATGGCGATCCAGGCGCCGATGGCCACGCCGAACACGCCGCTGAAGGCGTGCTGGATGGTCTCCCGGCGCAGCAGCCGGACCACCACGAACAGCCCGCTCAGGCCGAGCGCGGCCCAGGCCGCGGCGGGCACCTGGTGGGTGATGTTGAAGGTGAGGATGAAGACCAGGCCGGGCAGCGTCATGTCGATCATGCCGCGCACGCCGCCGAAGGCCTGCATCACCGACTCGGCGGCGGCCTTGGAGGCGGCCTCGTCCTCGGCGGCCTTGCGGGCCGCCTCGGAGGCCTCGAAGTGGCGTCCGGCCGACTCGACCACCGCCTCGGTGAGTGCGCTGTCGACGCGGGCGGCCAGCGACTCGTCGCCGGCCGTACGGGCGGCGGGGTCGCCGCCGGGCAGGTTGGTCACGCTGATTCGCTCCCGTGTCCGACCGGACGCAGCTCGTATCGGGGGTTGAAGAGCACGCGGCGCCCGCGTGCGTGGCTGATCCGGCCGGTGGCGATGAGCCGGCGGCCCGGCTCTATGCCGGTGATCGAACGGCGCCCGAGCCAGACCACGTCCAGCGCCTCGGTGCCGTCGAACAGCTCGGCCTCCAGGGCGGGAACCCCGGCCCGGGGGCGGAGGGTAACCGTGCGCAGGGTGCCGGCCACGGTGACCACGTCGCGGTCCGCGCAGCTGGCGATCGGGGTGCAGCCCGACTCCGCGGTGTCCTGCCGGAGCTCCTGGGCCTCCAGCTCCTCCGAGGAGGAGGTCAGCCGGTTGAGCATGCGGCGGAAGCGGCCCTGCGGCTGCTCGCTGCTGATGTCACCACTCATGTCGGAAAGGCTACCGGTTCCGCTCACCCGGACGGCAGAGGCGCAGGTCCCGGACCCTGCCGGATGACGTACCCTGGCCCGCCGCCGACGCCCCCGACGCCGCTGCCGCCACCGGACGGCCGGCCCAGGGCTCAGGGCTCGAAGCGGTATCCCATACCCGGCTCGGTGATGAAGTGGCGCGGGTGCGACGGGTCCGTCTCCAGCTTGCGGCGCAGCTGGGCGAGGTAGACCCGCAGGTAGTTGGTCTCCTTGCGGTAGGCCGGGCCCCAGACCTCCTGGAGCAGCTGGGTCTGGCTGACCAGCCGGCCGGCATTGCGGACCAGCACCTCCAGCAGGTGCCACTCGGTCGGGGTGAGGCGGACGTCGGTGCCGTCCCGGTTGACCTTCTTGGCGGCCAGGTCGACGGTGAAGGTCGCGGTGGCCACCACCGGGCCGTCCTCGCCGGCCACCGGCTCGGCGCGGCGGACGGCGGCCCGCATCCGGGCGAGCAGCTCGTCCATGCCGAACGGCTTGGTGACGTAGTCGTCGGCGCCGGCGTCGAGCGCCTCGACCTTCTCGTCGGAGGCGTGCCGGGCGGAGAGCACGATGATCGGGACTCGGGTCCAGCCGCGCAGGCCCCTGATCACCTCGACGCCGTCCATGTCCGGCAGGCCGAGGTCGAGGACGATCACGTCCGGGTGGCGGGCGGCGGCCAGTTCCAGGGCTCCGGCGCCGTCCTGGGCGGAGTCGACCTCGTATCGGCGGGCCTTCAGGTTGATCACCAGCGCGCGGACGATCTGGGGTTCGTCGTCCACGACGAGGACCCGGGTCATACGGGCTCCGCCTTCCGTTGGGGGGTGGTGGGGTCGGTGGGGGCATCCCCGGCGTCGCCCCGGCCGTCGGCCACGGCGGCGGCCACGGCGGCGGCCACGGCAGCCCCGGCGGCCGGCGGCGCGGGGAGGTCGGCGGCGGGCAGCGAGACCACCATGGTGAGCCCGCCGCCGGGGGTGTCCTCGGCGGTGACGGTGCCGCCCATCGCCTCGGCGAAACCGCGCGCCACGGCCAGGCCGAGGCCCACGCCGGCGCCGCGCGGGGCGTCCCCGTACCGCTGGAACGGGGCGAAGATCCGCTCCCGGGCCTCCTCCGGGACGCCGGGTCCGCGGTCGACGATCCGCAGCTCCACCCGGCGGGGTCCGTCCGCGGGCTTCAGCGCGTCCGCCTTCACCAGAACGGGGACTCCGGCGGGGCTGTACTTGACGGCGTTCTCGACCAGGTTGGCCAGCGCGCGCTCCAGCAGCCCGGCGTCGGCCCGGACCATCGGCAGCGACTCGGGCACGTCGGTCCGGACGGCCGCGGCCGGCACCCCGCCGAGCGCGTACGGGACCACCTCGTCCAGGTCGGTGGGCTGGAGCAGCGGGGTGACCGTGCCGGTCTGCAGGCGGCTCATGTCGAGCAGGTTGTCGATCAGGTGGGCGAGCCGGGCGGCGCCGGACTCGATGGACGCCAGCAGTTCGGCCTCGTCCTCCTCGTCCCACTCCACGTCCTCGGCGCGCAGCGAGCTGACGGCGGCCTTGATGGCGGCCAGCGGGGTGCGCAGGTCGTGCGAGACGGCGGCGAGCAGGGCGGTGCGGATCCGGTTGCCCTCGGCCTGGCGGCGCGCGGCGGCGGCCTCGCCGGCCAGCCGGCGGCGTTCCAGCACGGCGACGGCCTGGGCGGCGAAGGCGCCGAGCAGCCGGCGGTCCTCGGCAGGCAGGACACGGCCGGACAGCACCAGGGCGACCAGCTCGCCGACCGGCACGTCCACGTCGGCGTCCTCCGGCCGCCCGGGCACGCCGGGGCCGACGGCGGCGACCACCTGCCAGGCGCTGTGCTCGTCCGGGCGCTCCAGCAGGGCCACCGTCTCCTGCTGGAAGGTCTCGCGGACCTGGTCGAGCAGGGCGGTCAGCGCCCCCTCACCGGTGGGGGCGCCGCGCAGCACCGTCCCGGCCAGCGCGCTGAGGGTCTGCGCCTCGGCCTGGCTGCGGGCGGCCTGCTGGCTGCGCCGGGCGGCCACGTCCACCACGGTGGCGACCGCGATGCCGACCGTGGTGAAGATCGCCACGGCGGCGATGTTCTCCGGCTCGTCGATGGTCAGGGTGTGCAGCGGCGGGGTGAAGAAGTAGTTCAGCGCGGTGGAGCCGATCAGGGCCGAGGCGATGGCCGGGAGGAGGCCGCCGACCAGGGCCGCACCGACCGTCAGTGACAGGAAGAGCAGCATGTCGGTGCTCAGCCCGAGGCCGAGGTTGCTGAGCACCAGGGCGAGCAGCGGCGGGCCGCCGACGCCGAGCAGCCAGCCGGCGGTCGTCCTGGTCCGGCCGAGGTCGGTGATCCGGCGGACCGGGATCCGGCCGAGCCCCCGGGCGGCGTGCTCGTGGGTGACCATGTGGACGTCTATGTCCCCGGAGTCCCGGGTGACGGTGGCGCCGACACCCGGCCCGTACAGGTACTGCCACATCCTGCGGCGGCTGGTGCCCAGCACGATCTGGGTGGCGTTGACCCCGCGGGCGAACTCCAGCAGCCCGGCGGCCGCCTCCTCGCCCAGCACCACGTGGAAGGAGCCGCCAAGGCTCTCCACCAGCGCCCGCTGCTCGATCAGGGTCTGCGGGGAGCCGCCGCGGCTGAGGCCGTCCGAGCGGGAGATGTGCACGGCGAGCAGCTCGCCGCCGGAGCCGCGGGCCGCGATCCGGGCCGCCCGGCGGATCAGGGTGGCGCCCTCGGGTCCGCCGGTCAGGCCGACCACGATCCGCTCCCGGGCCTGCCAGGTGCCCTTGATGCCCTGCTCGGCGCGGTAGCGCTGGAGGTACTCGTCCACCCGGTCGGCCGTCCACAGCAGGGCCAGCTCGCGCAGCGCGGTCAGGTTGCCGGGGCGGAAGTAGTGGGCGAGGGCCGCGTCGATCCGCTCCGGCGCGTACACGTTGCCGTGGGCCAGGCGGCGGCGCAGCGCCTTCGGGTCCATGTCGACCAGCTCGATCTGGTCGGCCCGGCGGACCACCTCGTCGGGGACGGTCTCGCGCTGGCGGACGCCGGTGATGCCCTCGACCACGTCGCCGAGGGACTCCAGGTGCTGGATGTCGACGGTGGAGACGACGTCGACGCCGGCCGCCAGCAGTTCCTCCACGTCCTGCCAGCGCTTGGCGTTGCGGGAGCCGGGGGCGTTGGTGTGGGCGAGTTCGTCCACCAGGGCGACCGCCGGGCGGCGGGCCAGCAGGGCGTCCAGGTCGAGTTCGGCGAACCGGGCGCCGCCGTGCTCCAGCAGCTGCCGCGGGACGGCCTCCAGACCCTCGATCAGGTCGGCGGTGAACCGGCGGTCGTGGTGCTCGACGACGCCGATCACCACATCGGCGCCGCGGGCCAGCCGGCGGTGGGCCTCGGACAGCATGGCGTACGTCTTGCCGACCCCGGGGGCCGCCCCGAGGTAGATCCGCAGCCTTCCCCGTGCCATGTCACCATTCTGGTCCCGCCCGGGGGACACACTCCTCCGGGCACCTGTCCGCCGCCTTCGAGACTACGGTCCCCGGCCGCTCCCGACCTGCGTCCGAGCAGGTCCCGGGCCGGTTTTAGCGGCATTTTGACGCTGCCCTGCCGTTCGGGCACCAGGCCTCCGCTCGCACCGTCACGCCGCCGCCACCCGGGTGCAACACCCCGCTGCCAGCATCGGGGGATGCTCTCCCTGGTCGCACCCCCCGTGCCCGGCCGGCCCGCGCAGCCCGTCGAGGGCGGTGGCGCCGGCGCCGTGCTCCGCACCGTCCTGGCGGGCGGACCGCTCACCCGGGCCGCCGTCGGCCGGGCCACCGGCCTGAGCCCGGCCGCGGTCTCCCGGCACACCACCGACCTGATCGGCCTCGGCCTGCTGCGCGAGCTGGCCCCGCACGGTCCGCCCCGGGCCGGCCGCCCCCGGCTGCCGCTGGACGTCGACACCCGCCACCACCTGGCCGTCGGGGTGCACATCGGCGTCCCCCGGATCACCTTCTCCCTGCTGGACCTGCGCGGCCGGGTGGTCGCCCGGGAGCGGCTGCCCCGCGCCGGCGGACCGGCCGCGGTGCTCCGGACGGTCCGCGACCACCTGCCCTCGTTCACCGCCCGCCGGTCGGCCGGCCGCTCGCTGCTCGGCCTCGGCGTGGTCACCGGCGGCTGGGTCGACGCCGGGACCGGCACGGTCGTCGAGCACGGCCCGCTCGGCTGGCGCGACGTCCCGGTCCGCGACCTGCTCGCCGACGCCACCCGGCTGCCCGTGCACCTGGACGGCCACGCCCGCGCCCTGGCCCGGGCCGAGCTGCTGTTCGGCGCCGGACGCGGCGCCACCGAACTGGTCCAGCTGTTCGTCGGCAACGTGGTGGACGCCGCCATCGTCACCGGCGGCACCGTACTGACCGGCCGCCGCTCCCGCGCCGGGGACATCGGCCACCTGCCGGTCCCCGGCTCCACCGAGCCCTGCCCCTGCGGCCGGACCGGCTGCCTCCAGGCCACCGTCTCCGAGGCGGCCACCGCCCGCCGCGCCCACGCGCTCGGGCTGGTCCCCGCCCCCGAGTTCGACCTGCTGCTCGCTCTGGCCGCCGCCGGGGACCCGGCCGCTCTGCGGCTGTTCGAGGACCGGCTGCGCATGGCCGCGCCCGCCGCCGCGCTGCTGATCGACCTGCTCAACCCGGAGGTCCTGGTGGTCGCCGAGGCCGGCCTCGCGGTCGCCCCGCAGCTCGCCGGGCGGCTGCACGGGCTGGTCGCCGAACACGCCCGCCCGGAGCCCGTCCAGCTGGTGACCGCCGCCTCCTTCGGGACGGACCTGCTGGCGGTGGCCGCCGGCGCCGGGGTGCTGGACAGCGCCTACCGCCGGCCGATGGACCTGCGCACGGCCCGTACGACGGCGTCAACGCCGCATTAATTCCGCCGGCCGACGGATCGTTGTCGCCCCGGGTGCGCGCCGGAAGGATTCCGACCATCCCGTTCCTCCTCCGCACCCGGAGCGTGTCCGTCATGCCCGAGAACCGCCAACTGCACTTCAACCTCTTCCTGATGGGCGTCGGCCACCACGAGGCCGCCTGGCGCCACCCCCGCACCGACCCGGCCCTGGCCGGGGACGTCGGGCACTTCCAGCGGCTGGCCCGCCAGGCCGAGGCCGCCGCCTTCGACTCGGTCTTCCTCGCCGACGGGGTGGAGGCCCGCTCGGACGGCGGCTGGGGCCTGATCAGCGCCTTCGAACCGTTCACCCTGCTCGCCGCGGTCGCCGCCGCCACCGAGCGGATCGGCCTGATCGGCACCGTCTCCACCGGCTTCACCGAGCCGTACAACCTGGCCCGCCAGTTCGCCTCGCTGGACCACATCAGCGGCGGCCGCGCCGGCTGGAACATCATCACCTCCGCCGGCGACCGCGCCGCCCAGAACTTCGGCCGCAGCGCCAACCAGGAGCACGCCGTCCGCTACGAGCGGGCCGACGAGTTCCTCCGGGTGGTCACCGCGCTCTGGGACAGCTGGGAGGACGACGCCCTGGTCCTTTTTGGAACAGCCGCGGCGCGGACAGGTCCAGCGACCGGGCCAGCCGCAGCAGGGTCGGGTCGACCGTGCGGACCGCGCTGATGGTGTTCAGCAGGACCGGCCAGAGGCAGGCGTACAGCACGATCGAGATCTTCGAGGTCTCCCCGATGCCGAGGATCAGCACGAACACCGGCAGCAGCGCGAGCGCCGCGGTGTTGCGGAACAGCTCCAGCAGCGGGCTCAGCAGGTCGGCCACCGGCCGGTACCAGCCGATCAGCAGGCCCAGCGATACCCCGACCGCCACCGCCAGACCGAACCCGCTGAACGAACGGGCCAGGCTCGCCTGCGTGTTGGCGGCCAACTGCCCGCTCTCCAGCAGCCCCCACCAGGCGTCCAGCACCTCGCTGAACGGGGGCAGGAAGGTCCGGTCCACCAGCGCGAGCCGGGGTGCCAGCTCCCAGACGGCCAGCAGCGCGGCGATCGCCACGCTCTTGGTCAGCCCCCGGAGGACCGGCCGCAGCACCCCGGGGAGGCGCGCCGTCCGGTGCGCCACGACGGGCCGTACCGGCACTGCTACAGGTGCCGGTACGGGTGCCGTGACCGGAGTCCCGAGATCGGTGCTCATGCCGCGCTCACCTCCCTCTCCAGCCGCTGGGCGCGGCTGACCTCGTCGTGCAGCAGGGTCCAGATCTCGTGCCGGTAGCGGGCGAACTCGGGGCTGGAGCGCAGGTCCTGGGCCTCTCGGCGGTCGCCGAGGTCGATCGGGACGATCTCCTTCACCCGTCCGGGCCGCGAGGTCAGCACCGCCACCCGCTGCCCGAGGTAGACCGCCTCCTCGATGCCGTGGGTGATGAACAGCACCGTCTTGCCGGTGCGCTCCCAGATCCCGAGCAGCTCGTCCTGGAGCGACTCGCGGGTCTGCGCGTCCAGCGCGGCGAACGGCTCGTCCATCAGCAGCACCCCGGGGTCGTAGGCGAGGCTGCGGGCGATCGCCACCCGCTGCCGCATGCCGCCGGAGAGCTCGTGCGGATGCCGGTCCTCGAACCCGGTCAGGCCGACCAGGTCCAGGTACTCGCGGGCGCGGGCGGCCCGCTGCCGGCGCGGCACCCCGACCGCCTCCAGGCCGAACTCGACGTTGCCCTGGGCGCTGCGCCACGGCAGCAGCGCGTACTGCTGGAAGACGGTGCTGCGGTCGAGCCCCGGGCCGGTGACCGGCCGGCCGTCCAGCAGGATCTCCCCGGTGGTCGGCGTGGTCAGCCCGCCGAGCAGGTCCAGCAGGGTGGACTTGCCGCAGCCGCTGGGCCCGACCAGGACGGTGAACTCACCGGCGGCGATCTCCAGGTCCACCGCGTCGACCGCGAGGAACTCGCCGCCGGCCCGGCCGCGGACCGGGAAGGTCTTGGTGACGCCCCGGAAGCTGATCTGCGCGCTCATGCCCTCAACTCCCGCTCGGCACGGGGGAGGCCGTGGCCGCCGCGTCGTCGTGGTTGAACTCGTTGGTGTAGAGGTCGCCGGGCCGGACCTGGCCCGCCTTGATGTCCCCGTGCTCGACCAGCCAGTCGATCCACAGCCGGAACTCGGCGTCGGAGATCCGCCCCCCGCTCTCGGCGACGCCGGTGGACTGCCAGTACTTCAGCGAGGCGGTGTCCTCGTTGCGGCCGCGCCGCCGGACGATCTCGGTGCTGCGGGCGATGACCTCCTCGCGCGGCACCGTCCTGGCCCACTCGATCGTCCTGGCCACCCCGGTGGTGAAGATCCGTGCGGTGTCCGGGTTCTCCTTCAGGAACCGGTTGGTGAGCACGTAGGTACCGGCGCTGAACCGGCCCAGCAGGTCGAAGTCGGAGAACAGCGGCCGGATCCCGCCCGCGGCCAGCGCCTTGTCGCGCAGGATGCCGCCGAGCACCCCGACCTCGATCTGCCGTTGCCGCAACGCCTGTTCGGTGTTGACCGGCGGGATGACGGTCGGTTCGACCTTGCCGATCTCGGCGGTGGTCAGGCCGTTGCGCTGCAGGTGGACGTCGAGGACGGCCTCGCTGTGCGCGCCGAGGGTGTTCATGCCGACCTTCTTGCCGAGCAGGTCGCGGGCCGAGCGGATCGGACTGTCCTGGAGCACGTAGTAGCCGCTGAACGCCTTCTCGTCCACGCCGTAGTAGCTGATGACGGCCTTCACCGGCGCCCCGGCGGCGATCAGCTTCACCACCGCGCCGTTGAAGGCGCCGCCGAAGTCGATCTGCCCGGTGGCCGCCGACTGGATGTCCTGCGGGCCGCTGATGGTGTTGCCCACCCACTCCAGCTTGACGTCCTCCAAGTAGCCCAGGTCCTCGGCGAGTTCGGGCAGGGTCACCTGCCCCGCCCAGCCCTGGTATCTGAGTCTGCGGGTCCCGCCCCCACGTCCGGGTGAGGCGGTGGCCTGCCCGCAGGCGGCAGCCGCGGCCCCCAGGGCGGCGAGGGTGAGGAACTGGCGGCGCGAGGTCGCAGGCATGGCGAAGTCCTTTGCAGGCAGCGGGAGGACGCCGGCCGGGACGGCCGAACCCGGCACCGGCCCCGGCGGACGGGGGCAGGCGCGGGCGCGGGCAGCGGCGCGGGACGGCGGAAAGGGTGGGAGGGACGCCCTGACGGTCACCCGGGAAGCGGCGTACGGGCGGTGACGGATGAGCGCACCGGACGGGTCCCCGACGGGAGCGGCCCGGGACAGGCCGAGGCAGACGGGACAGCCAGGTCAGGAGAGGAAGCGCGGTGCGCGGGGGACGGCGGCGGTCACGGCCGCCGGGCCGTCATCAGCGGCAGGCGGCACAGATCGCACTCGCGTGCCGTCGGAGATCGACGTGCAGGCGGCCCACAAGGCTGACGGATCGGCTCACACGTTCAGCGTTCCAGTGCCGGCGGACCGGGGTCAACGAATGTTCCGGCCGGGGAAGAAACCCTCCCGGGCCGCGGCTCAGCCGGGTACCGGACCGAGCAGCCAGGTCACCAGGGTCAGCGTCAGCATCGACACCAGCGTGGTGCACAGCACCGCGTCCCGGGGCAGCGCGGTGCTCCGGTCGTACTGGCGGGCGTAGATGAACACGTTCTGCGCGGTCGGCAGCGCGGAGAACAGCACCGCCACCAGGAGCCGGGACGGCGGCAGGTCCAGCACCCACGCCCCCACGGCATAGGCCACCAGCGGCTGCAGCAGGTTCTTCACCAGGACCGTCACCGTCAGCTCGGCCCGGGCCCGCCGCGCCTCACCGGCCTGCACGGCCGGCCGGGTGTGCAGCGACATCCCGAGCGTCACCAGCGCCGTCGGCACCCCCGCACCACCCAGCAGCTCCACCGACTTCCCCACGGCCTGCGGCAGTTGCCACCCGGCCACCGAGAACACACAGCCCAGGGCGGAGGCCATGATGATCGGGTTCCGCACCGGCAGCAGCAGCGTCCGCCGCACCCGATCCCAGGCCGAACCGCCGCTCCCCCGCGCGGCGACCTCACCGTCGTTACCGTCGCCGCCGTCACCCTGCGGGCCCCGGCGACCGGCGTCCACCAGCGCCAGGATCACCGGAGTGACCAGCAGCACCTGGAACAACATCACCGGCGCGACGAACGAGGCATCCCCGAACACCTGCACCGACACCGGGATCCCCAGGTTCCCGGAGTTCACGTACCCGGCCGCCATCCCGCCGATCGCCCGGTCCGCCGTCGCCCGGCCGAGCCACCCGCTCGCCAGGAACCCCAGCCCCGAGGCCACCACCGTGCCCGCGACAAAGGCCAGCATCGAGGCATTGGCGAAGCTGCTCAGCGAGGTCCTCGCCACCATCGTGAACAGCGCGGCCGGCATCGCCACATGGAACACGAACCGCCCGAGCACCGCCTCCGCCTGGTCGCCGAGCAGACCGCTCCGGCTGACCAGGTAGCCGATCGCGGTGAGGACCCAGATCGGCACGAAGGTCGACAGCAGCGCGTTCACGGCCACAGTCAACCAGCCGGTCCACGGCCCAGGCCGTCCAGGTCACCCCTGAACTCCCCCGGAAATGCGAAAAGGGCCCCGCACGAATGCGGGGCCCTTCCCTGAATGATTGTTCGGCGGCGTCCTACTCTCCCACAGGGTCCCCCCTGCAGTACCATCGGCGCTGTGAGGCTTAGCTTCCGGGTTCGGAATGTAACCGGGCGTTTCCCTCACGCTATGACCACCGAAACACTATGAAACTATCCGCCGGCAAGACGGGTCGTGGTTTCAGAACCAACACAGTGGACGCGAGCAACTGAGGACAAGCCCTCGGCCTATTAGTACCGGTCAACTCCACCCCTCACAGGGCTTCCATATCCGGCCTATCAACCCAGTCGTCTACTGGGAGCCTTACCCTCTCAAGGAGGTGGGAGTGCTCATCTCGAAGCAGGCTTCCCGCTTAGATGCTTTCAGCGGTTATCCCTCCCGAACGTAGCCAACCAGCCATGCCCTTGGCAGGACAACTGGCACACCAGAGGTTCGTCCGTCCCGGTCCTCTCGTACTAGGGACAGCCCTTCTCAACACTCCTACGCGCACAGCGGATAGGGACCGAACTGTCTCACGACGTTCTAAACCCAGCTCGCGTACCGCTTTAATGGGCGAACAGCCCAACCCTTGGGACCTACTCCAGCCCCAGGATGCGACGAGCCGACATCGAGGTGCCAAACCATCCCGTCGATATGGACTCTTGGGGAAGATCAGCCTGTTATCCCCGGGGTACCTTTTATCCGTTGAGCGACGGCGCTTCCACAAGCCACCGCCGGATCACTAGTCCCTACTTTCGTACCTGCTCGACCCGTCAGTCTCACAGTCAAGCTCCCTTGTGCACTTACACTCAACACCTGATTGCCAACCAGGCTGAGGGAACCTTTGGGCGCCTCCGTTACCCTTTGGGAGGCAACCGCCCCAGTTAAACTACCCACCAGACACTGTCCCTGATCCGGATCACGGACCCAGGTTAGACATCCAGCACGACCAGAGTGGTATTTCAACGTCGACTCCACAACAACTGGCGTTGCCGCTTCAAAGTCTCCCACCTATCCTACACAAGCCGAACCGAACACCAATATCAAGCTATAGTAAAGGTCCCGGGGTCTTTCCGTCCTGCTGCGCGAAACGAGCATCTTTACTCGTAATGCAATTTCACCGGGCCTGTGGTTGAGACAGTCGAGAAGTCGTTACGCCATTCGTGCAGGTCGGAACTTACCCGACAAGGAATTTCGCTACCTTAGGATGGTTATAGTTACCACCGCCGTTTACTGGCGCTTAAGTTCTCAGCTTCGCCTAGCCGAAACTAGACTAACCGGTCCCCTTAACGTTCCAGCACCGGGCAGGCGTCAGTCCGTATACATCGCCTTACGGCTTCGCACGGACCTGTGTTTTTAGTAAACAGTCGCTTCTCGCTGGTCTCTGCGGCCACCCCCAGCTCGGAGTGCAAGACTCGTCACCAGGAATGGCCCCCCTTCTCCCGAAGTTACGGGGGCATTTTGCCGAGTTCCTTAACCACAGTTCACCCGAACGCCTCGGTATTCTCTACCTGACCACCTGAGTCGGTTTAGGGTACGGGCCGCCATGAAACTCGCTAGAGGCTTTTCTCGACAGCATAGGATCATCCACTTCACCACAATCGGCTCGGCATCAGGTCTCAGCCTCAATGAGTGACGGATTTGCCTATCACTCGGCCTACACCCTTACCCCGGGACTACCACCGCCCGGGCTGGACTACCTTCCTGCGTCACCCCATCGCTCACCTACTACCACCTTGGTTCAGCGGCTCCACCACTCCCCTTCGCCCGAAGGCTCCGGGGCGGCTTCACGGCCTTAGCATCAGAGGGTTCAACGTTGGCGCTTCAAAGCGGGTACGGGAATATCAACCCGTTGTCCATCGACTACGCCTGTCGGCCTCGCCTTAGGTCCCGACTTACCCTGGGCAGATCAGCTTGACCCAGGAACCCTTGGTCAATCGGCGCAAGAGTTTCCCACTCTTGTATCGCTACTCATGCCTGCATTCTCACTCGTGAACCGTCCACAACTCGATTCCTCGGCTGCTTCACCCGGCACACGACGCTCCCCTACCCATCCACACAGCCGTTGGGCCTACACGTGTGAATGACACGACTTCGGTGGTGTACTTGAGCCCCGCTACATTGTCGGCGCGGAATCACTTGACCAGTGAGCTATTACGCACTCTTTCAAGGGTGGCTGCTTCTAAGCCAACCTCCTGGTTGTCTCTGCGACTCCACATCCTTTCCCACTTAGCACACGCTTAGGGACCTTAGTCGGTGTTCTGGGCTGTTTCCCTCTCGACCATGGAGCTTATCCCCCACAGTCTCACTGCCGTGCTCTCACTTACCGGCATTCGGAGTTTGGCTAAGGTCAGTAACCCGGTGAGGCCCATCGCCTATCCAGTGCTCTACCTCCGGCAAGAAACACACGACGCTGCACCTAAATGCATTTCGGGGAGAACCAGCTATCACGGAGTTTGATTGGCCTTTCACCCCTAACCACAGGTCATCCCCCAGGTTTTCAACCCTGGTGGGTTCGGTCCTCCACACGGTCTTACCCGCGCTTCAACCTGCCCATGGCTAGATCACTCCGCTTCGGGTCTTGGGCGTGCAACTCAATCGCCCTATTCGGACTCGCTTTCGCTACGGCTACCCCACACGGGTTAACCTCGCTACACACCGCAAACTCGCAGGCTCATTCTTCAAAAGGCACGCAGTCACAGTCCGAAGACTGCCCCCACGGCTTGTAGGCACACGGTTTCAGGTACTATTTCACTCCGCTCCCGCGGTACTTTTCACCATTCCCTCACGGTACTATCCGCTATCGGTCACCAGGGAATATTTAGGCTTAGCGGGTGGTCCCGCCAGATTCACACGGGATTTCTCGGGCCCCGTGCTACTTGGGAGATGAGCAAGCAAGCCGCTAATGTTTCGTCTACGGGGGTCTTACCCTCTACGCCGGACCTTTCGCATGTCCTTCGACTACACCAACGGTTTCTGACTCGCCGACCGGCCGGCAGACCGATCAAGCTCATTCCCACGACCCCCAAGCGGCAACCCCTGCCGGGTCTCACACCACTTGGGTTTAGCCTCATCCGGTTTCGCTCGCCACTACTCCCGGAATCACGGTTGTTTTCTCTTCCTGCGGGTACTGAGATGTTTCACTTCCCCGCGTTCCCTCCACACTGCCTATGTGTTCAGCAGCGGGTGACAGCCCATGACGACTGCCGGGTTTCCCCATTCGGACACCCCCGGATCAAAGCTCGGTTGACAGCTCCCCGGGGCCTATCGCGGCCTCCCACGTCCTTCATCGGTTCCTGGTGCCAAGGCATCCACCGTGCGCCCTTAAAAACTTGGCCACAGATGCTCGCGTCCACTGTGCAGTTCTCAAACAACGACCAGACACCCACACTCAACACCCCGAACCGGGATGCCTCGCATGAGGCCGGCAACTCTGAAGCAACAACCTTGATGGCCGTTCCTTCAGGACCCAACAGCGTGCCCGACCCGATCCCTCGCAAACAATCACGTTCCACGCCGAAGCAGTACTAGTGGCTTGCGCCAAACCGGTGCCGAATAGTCAACGTTCCACCCATGAGCAACCGTGCGAGACATTCGCTCGCAGTCGGCCATGTGCTCCTTAGAAAGGAGGTGATCCAGCCGCACCTTCCGGTACGGCTACCTTGTTACGACTTCGTCCCAATCGCTGGTCCCACCTTCGACGGCTCCCTCCCAAGGGTTAGGCCACCGGCTTCGGGTGTTACCGACTTTCGTGACGTGACGGGCGGTGTGTACAAGGCCCGGGAACGTATTCACCGCAGCATGCTGATCTGCGATTACTAGCAACTCCAACTTCATGGGGTCGAGTTGCAGACCCCAATCCGAACTGAGGCCGGCTTTTTGGGATTCGCTCCGCCTCGCGGCATCGCAGCCCTTTGTACCGACCATTGTAGCACGTGTGCAGCCCAAGACATAAGGGGCATGATGATTTGACGTCGTCCCCACCTTCCTCCGAGTTGACCCCGGCAGTCTCCTGTGAGTCCCCATCACCCCGAAAGGCATGCTGGCAACACAGAACAAGGGTTGCGCTCGTTGCGGGACTTAACCCAACATCTCACGACACGAGCTGACGACAACCATGCACCACCTGTACACCGACCACAAGGGGGCGCCCATCTCTGGACGTTTCCGGCGTATGTCAAGCCTTGGTAAGGTTCTTCGCGTTGCGTCGAATTAAGCCACATGCTCCGCTGCTTGTGCGGGCCCCCGTCAATTCCTTTGAGTTTTAGCCTTGCGGCCGTACTCCCCAGGCGGGGAACTTAATGCGTTAGCTGCGGCACCGACGACGTGGAATGTCGCCAACACCTAGTTCCCAACGTTTACGGCGTGGACTACCAGGGTATCTAATCCTGTTCGCTCCCCACGCTTTCGCTCCTCAGCGTCAGTAATGGCCCAGAGATCCGCCTTCGCCACCGGTGTTCCTCCTGATATCTGCGCATTTCACCGCTACACCAGGAATTCCGATCTCCCCTACCACACTCTAGCCTGCCCGTATCGAATGCAGACCCGGGGTTAAGCCCCGGGCTTTCACATCCGACGCGACAGGCCGCCTACGAGCTCTTTACGCCCAATAATTCCGGACAACGCTCGCACCCTACGTATTACCGCGGCTGCTGGCACGTAGTTAGCCGGTGCTTCTTCTGCAGGTACCGTCACTTGCGCTTCTTCCCTGCTGAAAGAGGTTTACAACCCGAAGGCCGTCATCCCTCACGCGGCGTCGCTGCATCAGGCTTTCGCCCATTGTGCAATATTCCCCACTGCTGCCTCCCGTAGGAGTCTGGGCCGTGTCTCAGTCCCAGTGTGGCCGGTCGCCCTCTCAGGCCGGCTACCCGTCGTCGCCTTGGTGGGCCGTTACCCCACCAACAAGCTGATAGGCCGCGGGATCATCCTGCACCGCCGGAGCTTTCCACCCACCCCCATGCAGGAGCAGGTCATATCCGGTATTAGACCTCGTTTCCAAGGCTTGTCCCAGAGTGCAGGGCAGATTTCCCACGTGTTACTCACCCGTTCGCCACTGATCCACCCCGAAGGGCTTCACCGTTCGACTTGCATGTGTTAAGCACGCCGCCAGCGTTCGTCCTGAGCCAGGATCAAACTCTCCGTGAATGTCAACCCGTGATCGGGCATCCCACTCGCGGAAGAGCGGCACGGCAACCACCGGAATAAGGTGATCCCGCGCACTGCGTCCTCGCTAGTGTTATTTCAAAAGGAATCTCCAACAAGACCATGACGGCCTCGCCGGGGATGTCAACATATCTGGCGTTGACTTTTGGCACGCTGTTGAGTTCTCAAGGAACGGACGCTTCCTTCGGACCGCCTTCCAGCGGGCCCTCCGGGCGCTTCGTTCTTTCGTGTTTCCAGCTTATCAGATGTTTTCCGCTCCGTTTTCCGGAGTTTCATTCATCCGCTTCGCTTTCGCCTTTCGGCGCTCCCGAACTCTACCAGAGTTCTTCCGGTCGTTTTCCCGCTCGAAGTTCGAACTCCGATCGGAATTCGAAAAGCGGGCCACCCGGCCGTGGGGCAACCCGGAGAACATTACGCACCGGGCTGCCCCACGTCAAATCGGGCCTCAGACCTCGACCACGACCGGAACGATCATCGGCCGGCGGCGGTAGTTGTCCGCCACCCACTTGCCGATGGTCCGCCGGACCAGCTGCTGGATCTGGCGGATCTCCAGCACGCCCTCGTTGGCGGACTTGGTGAGCGCCTCCTCCAGCTTCGAGGCCACCGAGGTGAACGCCGCGTCCTCGATGCCGGAGCCGCGGGCCTGGATGGTCGGGCCGCTCACGATCTTGCCGTTGGTGGAGTCGACCACCACGAAGACCGAGATGAAGCCCTCCTCGCCGAGGATCCGGCGGTCCTTCAGGGAGGCCTCGGTGATGTCGCCGACCGAGGAGCCGTCCACGTAGACGTACCCGGCCTGGACCTTGCCGACGATCCGCGCGACGCCGTCCTCCAGGTCGACGCAGACGCCGTCCTCGGCGATGACCGTGCGGTTGCGCGGGATGCCGGTGAGGATGCCGAGGTCGGCGGCCGCCCGCAGGTGGCGCCACTCGCCGTGCACCGGCATGAGGTTGCGCGGCTTGCAGATGTTGAAGAAGTACAGCAGCTCGCCGGCCGAGGCGTGGCCGGAGACGTGCACCTTGGCGTTGCCCTTGTGGACGACCTTGGCGCCCCAGCGGGTCAGGCCGTTGATGACCCGGTAGACCGCGTTCTCGTTGCCCGGGATCAGCGAGGAGGCCAGCACCACGGTGTCGCCCTCGACGATCCGGATCTGGTGCTCGCGGTTGGCCATCCGGGACAGCGCCGCCATCGGCTCGCCCTGGGAGCCGGTGCAGATCAGCACGACCTCCTTCTCGGGCAGGTCGTCCAGCGTCTTGACGTCGACGATCAGGTTGCCGGGCACCTTGAGGTAGCCGAGGTCGCGGGCGATGCCCATGTTGCGGACCATCGAGCGGCCGACGAAGGCCACCTTGCGCTTGTACTCGTGCGCGGCGTCCAGCACCTGCTGGATGCGGTGCACGTGGCTGGCGAAGGAGGCCACGATGATCCGGCGGTCGGCGTTGGCGAAGACGTTCCGCAGCGCCGAGGAGATGTCCCGCTCGTGCGGGATGAAGCCGGGGACCTCGGCGTTGGTGGAGTCCACCAGCAGCAGGTCCATGCCCTCCTCGGCCAGCTTGGCGAAGGTGGGCAGGTCGGTCAGCCGGCCGTCCAGCGGCAGCTGGTCCATCTTGAAGTCACCGGTGGCCACGACCATGCCCGCGGGGGTGCGGACCGCGACCGCCAGGGCGTCCGGGATGGAGTGGTTGACCGCGATGAACTCGCAGTCGAACGGGCCGATCCGCTCGCGGTGACCCTCGGCGACCTCCAGCACGTACGGCCGGATCCGGTGCTCGGCGAGCTTGGCCTCGATCAGCGCCAGGGTGAGCTTCGAGCCGATCAGCGGGATGTCCGGGTTCTCCCGGAGCAGGTACGGGACGGCACCGATGTGGTCCTCGTGCCCGTGGGTCAGGACGATGCCGTCGATCTTGTCGAGGCGGTCCCGGATGTAGCTGAAGTCCGGGAGGATCAGGTCGACGCCCGGCTGCTCGTCCTCGGGGAACAGCACGCCGCAGTCGACGATCAGGATGCGGTCGCCGTACTCGAAGACCGTCATGTTGCGCCCGATCTCACCGAGTCCGCCGAGCGGGGTGATCCGGAGCGCGCCCTCCTTGAGGGCCGGCGGTGCGCCGAGTTCGGGATGCGGGTGGCTCAAATCGCTCTCCTCACGACGAACGCCATATGCCCGGGGTCCTCCCCCGGGGACATATGGCGTACGTCCATCGTCGGTTTTCCTTGTTTCAGGTGCCTCCGCGCCGTCGATCCGGTCCAGCGGCGGACCCGAGGGGGTCCGGCGAGCCGGGGCGCGTACGTCTGTCGTCTGACTACAGGTGTACCCCGCCGGCGGCGAGATCCTGCTTCAGAACGGCGATCTCCTCCTCGGTGGCGGAGATCAGCGGGAGTCGGAGCGGGCCGGCCGGGTGGCCCTGCAGGTTCAACGCGGCCTTGCTCAGGATGACTCCCTGGGTACGGAAGATACCGCTGAACACCGGCAGCAGGCTCTGGTGGACCGAGGTCGCCTTGGCGACGTCCCCGGCGGTGAAGGCCTCGATCATGCCGCGCAGCTCGCCGGCGACCAGGTGACCGGCGACGCTGACCACGCCGACGGCTCCGACCGACAGCAGCGGCAGGGTCAGGATGTCGTCGCCCGAGTACCAGGCCAGGTCGCTGCGGGCGATGGCCCAGGAGGCGGCGCCCACGTCGCCCTTGGCGTCCTTGTTGGCAACGATCCGCGGGTGCTCGCCGAGCCGGACCAGCGTCTCGTGGCTCAGCGCGACCCCGCTGCGGCCCGGGATGTCGTACAGCATCACGGGCAGCCCGGTGGCGTCCGCGATGGCCACCGTGTGCCGGTACAGGCCCTCCTGCGGGGGCTTGCTGTAGTACGGCGTGACCGCCAGCAGCCCGTGCGCACCGGCCGCCTCGGCCTGGCGGGCCAGCTCGGTGCTGTGGTGGGTGTCGTTGGTGCCGACGCCGGCGACCACGTGGGCCCGGTCCCCCACGGCCTCGACCACGGCGCGGACCAGCTGCGCCTTCTCGGCGTCGGTGGTGGTCGGGGACTCGCCGGTGGTGCCGTTGAGCACCAGGCCGTCGTTGCCGGAGTCCACGAGGTGCGTGGCGAGGCGCTGGGCGCCGTCGAGGTCGAGGGCGCCATCGGCGGTGAAGGGGGTGACCATCGCGGTCAGGACCCGGCCGAAGGGTGTCTTGGGGGTGGAGGTCGGAGCCATGCGTCCAAAACTACTCGTAGGCACCCCGGGGTCGGTCACACCGGTCCAGGGTTCGGACATCCGCGCCCCCGGACGGCCGGGGGAGCCGGGCCGGACATGGGATTCCGGTGCTGCATGCTCGGGGGTTCAAGCAGCACCGGAATCCGTGTCCTGAGCGTATGAAGCGGGTGCGGGAGCCGCAATCCAGACATGCCGGGCCCAGCGCCCGGATCGCCCGTCGGCGCAGGTCAGGGGGCGACTCGGCCGTGCTTCTCGAAGGCCGCATGGGTGAGCGGCATGAGCCGCGCCCACTCGTCCTCCATCCGCTCGGCGACCATCTCGATCTCCCGCTGCGGGAAGGAGGGCACGGTGGCGTTCTCCCGCTTGGTGCGCAGCGACAGGAAGTGCATCAGCGAGCGGGCGTTGCAGGTGGCGTACATGGAGGAGAACAGGCCGACCGGGAGGACGGCGCGGGCGACCTCGCGGGCGACGCCCTCGGCGAGCATCTCGCGGTACGCCCGGTAGGAGGCCCGGTAGCTGGCCTCCATGGCCTCGGTGGTCACCTTGTGCTGCCCGGGGGTGCCCTCGACGAACTCGTACCGGCCGGGCTTGCCCTGCTGGACCAGCCTGCGGTCGGCGCCGGGGACGTAGAAGACCGGCTCCAGCTCGCGGTAGCGGCCGGACTCCTCGTTGTAGGACCAGCCGCTGCGGTGGCGGTGGAACTCGCGGAAGACGAAGATCGGCGCGCTGATGAAGAAGGTCATCGAGTTGTGCTCGAAGGGCGTGCCGTGCCGGTCCCGCATCAGGTAGTTGATCAGGCCCTTGGACTTCTCCGGGTCCTCCTGGAGGGCTTCCAGGGACTGCTCGCCGGCGGTGGAGACGCGGGCGGCCCAGATGACGTCGGAGTCGGCGGCGGCGCTGCGGACCAGCTCGACGGTGACGTCACTGCGGAACTGGGGGGCCGTTTCGTCGGTCACGCGGTACTCCTCGGTTGAACGGTTGCGGTGCCGTGCAGCCGGATGGCGTGCTGCATGGCCTTGCGGGCGCGCGGGGTGTCCCCGGCGTCGGCGTAGGCGACGGCGAGCCGGAAGAAGGCCCGCCAGTCGTCCGGGGACGCCTCGGCCTCGGCCTTGCGGCGGGCGAAGACCGCGTCGGCCGAGGCGCGGTCGATCCGTCCGCCGCCGGTCCGTACCAGCTCGTCGACCGGCAGGCCGCCCTCGGCCTCCAGCTCGCGGGCGAGCTGTTCGCTGGCCCGGCCGAAGCGGACGGTCTGCACCAGGAACCAGATTCCGAGGCCGGGGATGGCGAAGGCGCACAGGCCGAGGCCGATGCCGAGCGGCTTGCCGGTGGCGATCAGCTGGACGCCCTCGCCCATGCAGATCAGGGCGACCAGCAGCAGGGCCGCGGCGAGCAGGAAGAAACCGGTGCGCGAGGTCATCGTGGGCTCACAGGTCCAGGAAGTGTTCGAGGCCGAGGGTCAGGCCCGGCCGGTCGACGATCCTCCGCACGCCGAGCAGGATGCCGGGCATGAAGCAGCTGTGGTGCAGCGAGTCGTGGCGGATGGTGAGGGTCTCGCCGGTGTCGCCGAACAGCACCTCCTGGTGGGCCAGCAGGCCGCGCAGTCGGACCGCGTGGACAGGGACGCCGTCCACGTCGGCGCCGCGGGCGCCGTCCAGGGCGTGGGTGGTCGGGTCCTGCTGCGGGGCGCGGCCGGCGGCCTCGCGGGCGGCGGCGATCAGCTGCGCGGTGCGGGTGGCGGTGCCGGAGGGGGCGTCGGCCTTGCGGTCGTGGTGCAGCTCGACGATCTCGACCGACTCGAAGTAGCGGGCCGCCTTCTGGGCGAACTGCATGCCGAGCACGGCGCCGATGGAGAAGTTCGGGGCGATCAGCAGGCCGGTGGCGGGCGACTCGGCGAGCCAGCCGTCCACGGTGGCCAGCCGCTCCTCGGTCCATCCCGTGGTGCCGGTGACCACGTGGATGCCCCGGTGGAGGCAGAAGTCGAGGTTGCCCATGACCGCGTCGGGGTGGGTCAGCTCGACGGCGACGTCGACCCGGGCATCGGTCAGTTCGGAGAGCTCGGAGTCGCGGCCGAGGGCGGCGACCAGCTCCATGTCGGGCGCGGCCTCGACGGCCTTGACGGCCTCGGAACCGATCCGGCCCTTGGCGCCGATCACGGCGACGCGCAGCGTCATCTCGGGGTGTCCTTTCAGACCAGCAGGTCGGCGAGCTTCGCGGCCCGCTTGTCGGTGATCGGCCCGATCAGGGCGAGCGAGGGCCGGTACGCGCCGAGCACGTCGCGGGCCACGGCGTGGACGTCGTCCAGGGTCACCGAGGCCATCTTCTCCAGCATCTCGTCCACCGAGAGGTGGTGGCCGTAGGAGATCTCGGCCTTGCCGATCCGGTTCATCAGCGAGCCGGTGTCCTCCATGCCGAGCACGGTGGAGCCGGAGAGCTGGCCGATGGCACGGTGCAGCTCCTCCTCGGTGATGCCCTCGGCGACCACCCGGGCGAGCTCCTGGCGGCAGATCCGCAGCACCTCCTCGACCCGCTTGGGCTGGCAGCCGGCGTAGATGCCGAACAGGCCGCTGTCGGCGTAGGAGGAGGAGTACGAGTAGACCGAGTACGCCAGGCCGCGCTTCTCCCGGACCTCCTGGAAGAGCCGGGAGCTCATGCCGCCGCCGAGGGCGGCGTTGAGGACGCCGATGGCCCAGCGGCGGTCGTCGTGCCGGGGCACGCCGGGGACGCCGAGGACCAGGTGGGCCTGCTCGGTCTGGCGGTTGAGCACCGAGACGCGGCCCGAGGCGCGGTGCGCCTTGACCCCGCGGCGGACCTCGGCGGGGTGGCCGGTGGACTTGGCCAGCACCGGGGCGAAGGCCTTCTGGACCAGCTTGACCACGGCGGTGTGGTCGAGGTTGCCGGCGGCCGCGACCACGAGGTTCTCGGGCTTGTAGCGGCGGTGGTAGAAGCCGGCGATCTGGTCCCGGGTGAGCGCGGTGACGGTCTCCTGGGTGCCCAGGATCGGGCGGCCGAGCGGGGCGGAGCCGTACAGGGTCTTGGCGAACAGGTCGTGGACCACGTCGCCCGGGTCGTCCTCGGCCATCGCCATCTCCTCGAGGATGACGCCGCGTTCGGCCTCCACGTCCTCGGGGCGGATCAGCGAGCCGGTGAGCATGTCGCAGACCACGTCGATGGCCAGCGGCAGGTCGGTGTCGAGCACCCGCGCGTAGTAGCAGGTGTTCTCCTTGGCGGTGAACGCGTTCATCTCGCCGCCGACCGCGTCCAGGGCGGCCGAGATCTCCAGGGCGCCGCGTCGCGCGGTGCCCTTGAAGAGCAGATGTTCCAGGTAGTGCGTGGCGCCGTTGAGCACCGGGGACTCGTCCCGGGAGCCCACGCCGACCCAGATGCCGAAGGTGGCGGAGCGCACCGTCGGCAGGGTCTCGGTGACGACCCGCAGGCCGCCGGGGAGGACGGTGCGGCGCACCGTGCCGGCGCCGTCGAGACCCTTCAGCAGGGTCCGGGTGGTGCCGGGGCGCTGATTGGCCGCCGAGACCTGAGCCAACGGTGGTTCCTTCCGGAGGTACGAACAGGGTGCGGCCCGCACGCGCCGGAGCGGGCGTGCGGGCCGCGGGTGCTACGGGAGCGTCACTCGGAGGCGGCGGCCTCGCCGCCCTCCTCGCCCTCGATGACCGGGATCAGCGACAGCTTGCCGCGCGGGTCGATCTCGGCGATCTCGACCTGCACCTTGGAGCCGACCGCGAGGACGTCCTCGACGTTCTCGACGCGCTTGCCGCCGGCCAGCTTGCGGATCTGCGAGATGTGCAGCAGACCGTCCTTGCCCGGCATGAGCGACACGAACGCGCCGAAGGTCGTGGTCTTCACCACGGTGCCCAGGTAGCGCTCGCCGACCTCCGGCATGGTCGGGTTGGCGATCTGGTTGATCGTGGTACGGGCGGCCTCGGCGGCCGGGCCGTCGGAGGCACCGATGTAGATGGTGCCGTCGTCCTCGATCGTGATCTCGGCGCCGGTGTCCTCCTGGATCTGGTTGATCATCTTGCCCTTGGGGCCGATGACCTCACCGATCTTGTCCACCGGGATCTTGATGGTGATGATGCGCGGGGCGTACTGCGACATCTCGTCCGGAGTGTCGATGGCCTCGTTCATCACGTCCAGGATGTGCAGGCGGGCGTCCTTGGCCTGCTTCAGCGCGGCGGCGAGCACCGACGCCGGGATGCCGTTCAGCTTGGTGTCCAGCTGGAGGGCGGTGATGAAGCCCCGGGTGCCGGCGACCTTGAAGTCCATGTCGCCGTACGCGTCCTCGGCACCGAGGATGTCGGTGAGGGTGACGTAGTGGGTCTCGCCGTCGATCTCCTGGGAGATCAGGCCCATGGCGATACCGGCGACGGCGGCCTTCAGCGGCACACCGGCGTTCAGCAGCGACATGGTGGAGGCGCAGACCGAGCCCATCGAGGTGGAGCCGTTGGAGCCGAGCGCCTCGGAGACCTGGCGGATGGCGTACGGGAACTCCTCGCGCGAGGGCAGCACGGGCAGGATGGCCCGCTCGGCCAGCGCGCCGTGGCCGATCTCGCGGCGCTTCGGCGAACCGACGCGGCCGGTCTCGCCGACCGAGTACGGCGGGAAGTTGTAGTTGTGCATGTAGCGGCGGCGCGTCTCCGGGGAGAGCGTGTCCAGCTGCTGCTCCATGCGCAGCATGTTCAGCGTGGTGACGCCCAGGATCTGGGTCTCGCCGCGCTCGAACAGGGCCGAGCCGTGGACGCGCGGGATGGCCTCGACCTCGGCGGCCAGGGTGCGGATGTCGGTGACACCGCGGCCGTCGATGCGGACCTTCTCCTTGATGACGCGCTCACGCACGATCTTCTTGGTCAGCGCGTTGTAGGCGGCGCTGATCTCCTTCTCGCGGCCCTCGAACTCGGGGAGCAGCTTCTCGGCGGCGATCGCCTTGATGCGGTCGAGCTCGTTGTTGCGCTCCTGCTTGCCGGCGATGGTGAGCGCCTGGGCCAGCTCCTCCTTGACCGCGCCGGTCAGGGCGGTGAGCACGTCGTCCTGGTAGTCCAGGAAGACCGGGAACTCGCCGGTGGGCTTGGCGGCCTGGGCGGCCAGCTGGGACTGCGCGGCGCAGAGCACCTTGATGAACGGCTTGGCGGCGTCGAGGCCGGCGGCCACGACCTCCTCGGTGGGGGCCTCGGCGCCGCCCTCGACCAGCGTGATGGTCTTGGTGGTGGCCTCGGCCTCGACCATCATGATCGCCACGTCGCCGTCGGGCAGGGCCCGGCCGGCCACGACCATGTCGAAGACCGCGTCCTCCAGCTCGCTGTGGGTCGGGAAGGCGACCCACTGGCCCTTGATCAGGGCGACGCGGACGCCGCCGATCGGGCCGGAGAACGGCAGGCCGGCCAGCTGGGTGGAGGCGGAGGCGGCGTTGATGGCCACCACGTCGTACAGGTGGTCCGGGTTGAGCGCCATCACGGTGACGACGACCTGGATCTCGTTGCGCAGGCCCTTGACGAAGGACGGGCGCAGCGGGCGGTCGATCAGGCGGCAGGTGAGGATCGCGTCCTCGGAGGGCCGGCCCTCACGACGGAAGAACGAGCCGGGGATCCGGCCCGCGGCGTACATCCGCTCCTCGACGTCCACCGTGAGCGGGAAGAAGTCGAAGTGCTCCTTCGGCTGCTTCGAGGCGCTGGTGGCCGACAGCACCATGGTGTCGTCGTCCAGGTAGGCCACGGCGGAGCCGCCGGCCTGACGGGCCAGGCGGCCGGTCTCGAAGCGGATGGTACGGGTGCCGAAGCTGCCGTTGTCGATGACGGCCTCGGCGTAGAAAACGTTCTCTTCCACCTGGAAGATCTCCTCTTTCGTACGTGTCCCGAGGAGCGCCCCTGCGCTTTGCCTACCTGTGGCCCGGGCAGCTGGGCCGGTCTTCGATCGAAGCCTCCGGGTCGTCTCCCTGACGGGACTCCCGGGGGCCACTACCGAGGACCGGCGCCTCTCGGCCTTCCGGTCGGCGGTCGCGTGTGGACGCTCCCCTGGTGCGGGCGGCTTCCGTTTGAAGCCAGCGGCCCGCGCGTGGTGTGGGTGCTGCTCCGTGGTGGCGGTGCGACTCCTGCGCACCGTGCCTACCCGGGCATGCCCTTCACCTTACAAATTCACACCCTACCGAGCGCGGTATTACGGCGCGCGCCACCACGATGTCGGCGGATGTGACGAAGGGCGGCCCCCCTTGGGAAGGGGAGCCGCCCCAACGTGCGGTGTCAGCGAGCGCCGCCCGCGGCGCCACGGCGGATGCCGAGGCGGTCGACGAGGGTACGGAAACGCTCGATGTCCTTCTTGGCCAGGTACTGCAGCAGGCGGCGACGCTGGCCGACCAGGATCAGCAGACCACGACGGGAGTGGTGGTCGTGCTTGTGGAACTTGAGGTGCTCGGTCAGGTCCGAGATACGACGGGAGAGCATGGCCACCTGGACCTCGGGGGAACCGGTGTCGCCCTCCTTCTGGCCGAACTCGGCGAAGATCTGCTTCTTGACGTCAGCGGCGAGAGCCACGGCATCTCCTTCGGGGGTTTGACCGAGTGACCCTGGTCGACTGCACAGGATCTGACAGAACTCGGACGGGCCAAGCGTACCAGCGCCCGCCGCCGTCCCCGGATGCGGGGTCGGCGGCGGGCGCTGGTGGCGGCGGCTACGGGCGTCAGCTGCCGAAGCCGGTGGCGCCGCGGACGATGTTGAAGACGTTCAGCACGGCGAGCGTCAGCGGGACGAGGGCGATCAGCACCAGGCCGTCGACCATGTCCAGGATGCGGCCCCAGAACGGGGAGACGCCGGCCCGTGGCACGATCACCGCGATGGCGGTGAGGACGGCCGCGCCGAAGCCGATCGAGACGGCCAGCCAGACGGTGCGCAAGTCGGCCTCGGTGGAGCCGGCGGTCAGCAGGAACGCCGGGGTGTGCAGCGCCAGGCCGATGATCAGCAGGCCCAGGGCGACCAGGCCGGCGATGGTGAGCGCGAAGACCTGGGCGGTGTAGCGGAACAGGCGGGCGCGCAGCATGGTCGCGAGGCCGATGAACATGGCCAGCAGCTCGGCCCACGTCCGGTCGCTGAAGCCGAGCACCGCGCAGGAGGCGACGGCGGTGACGGCGGCGCCGCCGACCAGGCCGACCAGCACCTCGTGGCCGCGGCGGGCCTGGGCGGCGATCCGCTCGTACTGGATGGCCTCGGCGCGCTCGGCCTCGTCCTCGTAGGAGCGGCCGCGGGTGCGGGTCTGGCCGGGGGCGCTGAAGCCGACGGGCAGGCGGGCGAAGCGGGCCGAGAGCGCCGGCAGGAAGCCGACGGCGGCGACCGCGGCCACACCGGTCACGGCGGCGATGTCGGTGGCGGGGGTGCCCGAGAACAGGACCGCGGCGAAGGAGGCCAGGGTGCCGGCGGCGAAGAGGAAGGAGGAGGCCACGAAGACCGAGTCCTTCTCCGGCAGCAGGCCGACCAGCAGCACCGAGACCACCAGCGCGGCCACGCAGCCGACCAGCAACTGGAGGCGGCCCGGGCCGTCGCCGGCGTGGGCCACGGCCACCGCGCCGGAGCCGGCGATCAGGGCGTGCGGCAGGGAGCCGAGGCCGAGCGCCAGGGCGGCGTCGTGGTCCTCGTACACCCGGGCGCGGACGGCCGCGTAGGCGACCAGCACCACGGTGGTGACACCGGACAGGATGCCGGGCAGGCCGAACATGTCGTGGTGGAGGTCGGAGAACCAGAGCGCGAAGGCGAGCAGCACGAGCAGCACGCCGGAGCCGATCAGGCCGAAGGCCCGCATCAGCTCGGGGCTCCAGAACCGGCGGTCGGCCTCGACCGCGCTGGCGATGGCGTCGGCGACGTCGTCGTAGACGGCCGGCGGCAGGGACTCCGCGAACGGGCGGAGGCTGAGCAGGTCGCCGTCGCGGACCTGCTGGGCGGCCAACGGGAGGCCGCTGTCGAGCACGGTGCCGTCCCGGCGGACCAGGTGGAAGCCCGTGGGCGCCCCGTCCACCTGGGTCTGTCCGGACAGCCGCAGCACCTCGGGGTAGATGTCCGCGAGCGGGACGTCCTCCGGCAGGGCCACGTCGATCCGGCTGTCCGGGGCCACCACGGTGACCCGGCAGAAACCGGTCGTTGCGTTTGAGCTCATGCCTCCACCTCGCTGCGCTCGGTGGGTGCTTCGCACAGCGCGCACCTCTGAATCGTTCGCTCGCTCCGCTCGCGCACCGGGCCCTCTCCCCCATCATTGGCGTGTCGGTAAGTCAGCTGTCGACCGAACCCGGTCGGACCGGAACTGTCACGATCCGACCAAGAGTTGGCGCGGCGTTACCCTACCGCCCGCCGGAGGGCGGCGGTGGCCGCCCCCCTCCCCGTGTTCCGTGGAGGAATTGCTGACATCCGGTGAGGTGACGGTCGTACAGCCCGCCCCCGTCGATCGTCCGTCCGGCCCGGCCAGTAGGATCTGCCCCTGCGCAAGGCGTAACGGGGGCGGCGACAGACGCGAGCTGCCCCCTTGGGCGCCTGCGGTCGGCGGAGCGGGGGCGGCGTCATCACACGGGGCGCCCTCACCCGTACGTATCCAGTTGCGTGAGGGCTGATGCCGTTGTGAGTGTCGTTACCGTCAAGCGTCCGCCCCGGGTGCATCCACCCGCGGTGCCGGACCAGCCGGTGGAGCTGGTGCCTCCACCGGAGTTGCCCCGGACGGGGGCCGAGGACTGGATGATGTCCTTGCTGCCCCTGCTCGGCATGGGCGGCTCGGCGGCCTTCTTCTTCTCCCCTGGTGCCCAGGGTCCGATGAAGATGATGGGTGTGCTGATGGTGGCGTCCACCGCCGCCATGGCGGTGGCCCAGATCGTGAAGGCCCGCAAGGGCGGCAGCGCGGGCACGGCGGACGAGCGCCGCGACTACCTGAAGTACCTGCAGCAGAAGCGCCGTGAGGTGCGCCGCACGGCCGAGCGCCAGCGCGGTGCGCTGCTGTTCACCCACCCGGAGCCGGACCAGCTGTGGTCGATCGTGGCCGAGGGCCGCCGGCTGTGGGAGCGCCGTTCCACGGACTCCGACTTCGCCCAGGTGCGGGTGGGCCGCGGCCCGCAGCAGCTGTCCACCCCGCTGGTGGCGCCGCAGACCGCGCCGATGGACGAGCTGGAGCCGCTCGCCGCCGAGGCGATGGGCAACTTCATCAAGTCGCACGGAACGCTGCAGGACCTGCCGCTGGCGGTCTCGCTGCGCGCCTTCTACCACATCACGGTGTGCGGCGACCCGGACACCGTGTACGGCAACGTCCGGGCGATGCTGGCCCAGTTGACCACCCTGCACTCCCCCGAGGACCTGGTGGTCGGCGTCGCCGCCGCGCCGGGTGCGGTGGAGGAGTGGGAGTGGGCGAAGTGGCTGCCGCACACCCAGCACCGCAAGGAGAGCGACGGCGCCGGTTCGCGGCGTCTGATCGCCACCGGGCTGGGCGAGTTGGAGGAGCTCCTGGCCAAGGAGCTGGACGGCCGCAAGGGCTTCTCCCGGGACGCCGCCCCGGCGGCCGACAAGCCGCACATCATCGTGGTCATGGACGGCGCCTCGGTGCCGCCCGAGTCGGTGCTGGCCAGCGCCGAGGGCGTGGAGGGCGTGACCGTCATCGAGGTCGTCCCGGGCGACCTGGACGAGCCCAACGGCCACCTGGTGATCAACCTGACCAAGGACGAGCTGCTGCTGCAGTCGGCCTCGGGCGCCTCGTACTCGGGCAGCCCGGACGTCCTGTCCTCCTGGCAGTCCGAGGCGCTCGCCCGCCAGCTGGCGCCGTTCCGCGCCTCGGCCGGCGGCGACGACGGCGACCCCTCGCTGGTGTCCATGGACTTCACCGAGATGATGCACACCGGTGACCCGGGCTCCTTCGACCCGGCCCGGCACTGGCGGCCCAAGCCGATCTCGGAGAAGCTCAAGGTCCCGCTGGGCGTCGGCACCAACGGCGAGTACGTCTGGCTGGACATCAAGGAAGCCTCGCTGCAGGGCATGGGCCCGCACGGCATGTGCGTCGGCGCCACCGGTTCCGGCAAGTCCGAGGTGCTCCGCACCATCGTGCTGGCGCTGGCGGTCACCCACTCCTCCGAGGTGCTCAACCTGGTCCTCGCGGACTTCAAGGGTGGTGCCACCTTCGCCGGTATGTCGGAGATGCCGCACACCGCGGCCGTGATCACCAACCTCGAGGGCGAAGCCACCCTGATCGACCGCATGCGCGACGCGATCGAGGGCGAGATGAACCGCCGCCAGGAGCTGCTGCGCGCGGCGGGCAACTACGCGAACATCAACGAGTACGAGCGGGCCCGCGCGGCCGGTGCCGCGCTCGACCCGCTGCCCTCGCTGCTGATGATCATCGATGAGTTCTCCGAGCTGCTCACCGCGAAGCCGGACTTCATCGACCTGTTCATCCAGATCGGCCGTATCGGCCGTTCGCTGGGTATGCACATGCTGCTCGCCTCGCAGCGACTGGAGGAGGGCAAGCTCCGCGGTCTGGACACCTTCCTCTCCTACCGCCTGGGTCTGCGCACCTTCTCGGCCGCCGAGTCGCGCGCCGCGATCGGCGTCCCGGACGCGTACCACCTGCCGCCCATCCCGGGTGTCGGCTACCTGAAGTTCGGCTCCGACGTGATGGAGCGCTTCCGGGCCGCGTACGTCTCCGGTCCGTACCGCCCGCCGGGCCAGCAGCGCCGCTCCGGCGGCGGCCGTGCGGTCACCGCGCAGCCGGTGCTCTTCACTGCCAAGGAAGTCCCGGTCATCGAGCCGGTGGTGGAGGAGATCGTCGAGGAGGAGGTCGAGGAGATCGACGACTCGCTGCTCGACACCATGCTGGACGTGTTCGTCCAGCGGATGCTCGGGCAGGGCCCGCCGGCGCACCAGGTGTGGCTGCCGCCGCTGGAGGAGGCGCCGAGCGTCGACGCGCTGCTGACCCCGCTGCAGGCCACCGCGGACCGCGGTCTGACCGCCCCGGAATTCGGTGCGCTCGGCCGCCTGACGGTGCCGGTCGGCATCGTCGACAAGCCGCGTGACCAGCGCCGCGACGTGCTGTACCAGGACTACTCGGGTGCCGCCGGTCACGGTCTGATCGTCGGTGGTCCGCAGACCGGCAAGTCCACGATGATCCGCACCATCGTGGCGGGCTTCTCGGTCACCCACACGCCGGTGGAGACGCAGTTCTACCTGCTCGACTTCGGTGGTGGCGCGTTCCAGGCCCTGGCCGACCTGCCGCACGTCGGCGGCGTGGCGGGGCGTCTGGACGTGGACAAGGTCCGCCGCATGGTCAGCGAGGTGCACGGGGTGCTGAACCGCCGGGAGGAGTTCTTCCGGGCCAACGGCATCGACACCATCACCACGTACCGCACCCAGCGGGCCAACGGGCAGCTGCCCGACGAGCAGTTCGGCGACGTCTTCCTGATGATCGACGGCTGGCTCACCTTCAAGCAGGAGTACGAGGTCCTGGAGCCCGTCATCGCCGACATCGCCCAGCGCGGTCTCGGCTACGGCGTGCACGTGATCCTCACCGCCGCCCGCTACGCGGAGGTCCGCCCGGCGCTGAAGGACCTGCTGCAGAACCGCACCGAGCTCCGGCTCGGTGACTCGATGGAGTCGGAGATCGACCGCAAGGTCGCGGCGAACGTCCCGGCGGGCAGCCCCGGCCGCGGTCTGACCGCGTCCAAGCTGCACTTCCTGTCCGGTCTGCCGCGCATCGACGGCTCCTCCTCCACCGAGGACCTGGTGGACGGCGTGGCCGACCTGGTGGCCCGGGTCGGCGAGGCCTGGACGGGCCCGCGCGCCCCGCAGGTCCGCATGCTGCCCCAGGTGCTGGACGGGCAGTCGCTGCCGAAGGGCTTCGAGCACCCGGAGCTGGGTGTCGCCTTCGCCGTCGACGAGGTCGAGCTGGCGCCGGTGTTCGTCAACTTCGAGGCCGACCCGCTGTTCATCGTCTTCGGTGAGAGCGAGTCCGGTAAGTCGGCGACGCTGCGGATGCTGATCAAGCAGATCACCGAGCGGTACACCCCGGAGCAGGCCGGCATCGTGGTCGGCGACTTCCGCCGCTCGCTGCTCGGCGTGGTCCCGCCGGAGTACCTGGTGGAGTACGCGGCGGCGGCTCCCGCGATGACCAACATCGTGGAGATGCTGCGCGGAGCCTGCTCCCGCCGTCTGCCCGGGCCGGACGTCACGCCGGAGCAGCTGCGCAACCGCAGCTGGTACAGCGGCAAGGACATGTTCGTGATCGTCGACGACTACGAGCTGGTCGCGACCTCCTCGGGCAACCCGCTGGCGCCGCTGGCCGAGTTCCTGCCGTTCGCCCGCGACATCGGCCTGCGCGTCATCGTCGCGCGCAGCGCCGGCGGTGCCGGCCGCTCGATGTTCGAGCCGGTCATGCAGCGCATGCGCGAGCTGGGCGGTCAGGGCCTGCTGCTCTCGGGCGACAAGAACGAGGGCGCGCTGCTCGGTACGGCCAAGCCGCAGCCGTTCCCGCCGGGCCGGGCCACCTACGTGACCCGCCGGGTCACGGGCGGTCAGACCGTCCAGATCGGTTGGACGCCGACGCCGTAACGGCAAGGGACAGGGTGTAAGGACGGGGGCCGGGTTCATGACGAACCCGGCCCTCCGTCATCCCGGGGGATGGACGGTGCCATAACGTTATCTACCGGTTTCGGACACCGGGCTACGGTTCCCGTACCGTGTGGGCCTTATCGGGGCCATTCGGACAGTCGAGCGAGCGCCTTCCATTCCATGATCTTTTGAATCATTAACCTTGGATTCGAGCGCAATTTCCCACTTTCGGCGGTCTCGCGATCCCAACGCCGTATGACTATGCCCTCCTCCGCAACGGATTCCGTAGCCGTTCCGGCGTTGACGGGGGAAATCCGCACAGGCACCCTGGCGGACCGGGAGCGACGACAGAACACGACGCCG
The DNA here is from genome assembly GCF_040571325.1 of Kitasatospora sp. HUAS MG31. Taxonomy (GTDB): domain Bacteria; phylum Actinomycetota; class Actinomycetes; order Streptomycetales; family Streptomycetaceae; genus Kitasatospora; species Kitasatospora camelliae. The sequence goes on from NZ_CP159872.1 coordinate 2,753,821, forward strand.
GAAGCGCCATCGGAGGCGATACCGCTCCCACCCCCACACCGCCCAGTCGATCGGATGCCCCATGACCGACACGCTGCACCCGCAGGTCGCACCCGCCCCCGTCGGCGACGCGACCGGTAGCGGCGCCCCGAAGAAGCTCGCCCGTTCCCTGGGTGTCGTGGGCGGCACACTGCTCACGCTCTCCTGTGTGACGCCGGCGTCGTCGCTGTTCGTCATCGTGCCGGACCTCTTCAACTCACTGGGCTCGTACACCGCGCTCGCCATCGCGATCGGCTCGCTGCTGTGTATCGCGGTGGCCTTCTGCTACTCCGAGCTGGGCACCCTGATCCCCAGCGCCGGCGGCGAGTACGCCATGGTCGGCACCCTGGCCGGCCGGTTCGCCGGCTGGCTGGTCTTCATCCAGTCGCTGATCGTGGTGATGATCGTGCCCGCGATCATCGCCATGGGCACCGCCGAGTACCTCGCACCGATCGTCGACATCGACCCCAGCCTGGCCGGCGCCCTGGTCATGATCGCCGCCACCGTGGCCGGTCTGCTCGACCTGCGGGCCAACGCCTGGATCACCGGCATCTTCCTGGTCCTCGAGGTCGTCGCCTGTGCCGTGGTCTCCGTCCTGGGCTTCGCCCACGCCGAGCGCGGCGTCGGCAGCCTGGTGGAGGGCCTGACCGCGGACGAGTCCGGCGCCACCAGCTCGGTGGGCTTCGCGGCCATCCTGGTCGCCATGGGCACCGCGCTCTTCGTCACCCAGGGCTTCTCCACCGCCATCTACCTCTCCGAGGAGCTGGAGAACCCCCGCAAGAACGTCGCCCGCACCGTCCTGTGGACCCTGGCCCTGGCCGTCGCGATCATCCTGATCCCGGTCGCCGCCCTCACCATCGGCGCCCCCGACCTGGCCACCCTCACCGGCGGCAACATCTCCGAGATGGTCACCGCCTGGAGCGGCAGCACGGTCGGCACCTTCATCAGCCTCTGCATCGCGCTGGCCATCATCAACGCCGGCATCGTCATGGTCATCCAGAACTCCCGGGTGCTGTTCGCCTCCGGCCGCGACAAGGCCTGGCCCGAGCCGGTCAACCGCGCCTTCGGCACCCTGAACCGCTTCAACGCCCCCTGGATCTCCACCCTGGCGGTCGGCATCCCCGGCGCGGCGCTCTGCTTCGTCCCCGAGGACCAGCAGTCGATGCTCACCAGCATCACCGGCGTGGCCGTCGCCGCCCTGTACCTGCTGGTCGCGGTGGCCGCCCTGTTCTCCCGCCGCGGCGCCCGCAAGGACGCCCCGGCCTGGCGCCAGCCGCTGTGGCCCGCGCTGCCGATCCTGCTCATCGTGGTGCTCGGCTACGTGCTGACCCAGCTGGACCCGGTCGCCCTGGCCTGGACCGGCGGCATCACCGTGGTCTCCGCCCTCTACTGGGTGTTCTACCTGCGGCCGCGCCAGGCGACCCGCTGGGTGATCACCATCCCCGAGGACGACGAGGCCTGATCCGCCCACCGCGGATCCGCCCCGCCTGATCCGCCCGCAGCACGCAACGCCGGAGGCCCGGCTCCCTCGACGGGGAGCCGGGCCTCCGGCGTTGCGCTGCGGTCAGCCGGTCAGTGCCGGCCGCGGCGGCGGTAGTCGCGGAGCACGACCGAGCCGCCCGCCAGGGCCGCGACGGCCAGCACCCCGCCGCCCAGCACGAGGGTGCCGGTCCGGCGGTTCCGGTCCTCCTGGGTCTCGGCCAGGCCCAGCGGCTGCGCCTGGATCGGCGCGGCGTCCAGCTTCACCGTCGGGTTCGCGGACGCGGTGGGGGCCTGCACCTCACCACCGACCGTCAGGGCCTTCACCGGGTCCACCACACCCCAGCCGATGAACCGGTTCCGGCCGCGCTCGTTGCGCTGGGCGGTCTGCTCGATCCGGGCCCGGATCTGGGCCGCCTTCCACCCGGGGTACTTGGCCTTCAGGAGGGCGGCCACGCCAGCGACGTACGGCGCGGAGAAGCTGGTGCCGTTGTCCACGCACTGGCCGCCCTTGGGGACCGTGGAGAGCATGTCCACCCCAGGCGCGGCCACGTCGACGAAGTCGCCGTACTGGGAGAACTGCGCCCGCTCGTTGTTGCGGTCCGAGGCGCCGACGGCCAGCACGGTGGGGAAGGCGGCCGGGTAGGTGTTACCCTCACGGCCGTCGTTGCCCGAGGAGGCCACCACGACGATCTCGGCCGCCTCGGCCTTCGCGATGGCGGCCTTCAGCTTCTGGTAGCCCCCGAAGGCGTGGTCGGGGTCGTTGTCCGGGTCGATGTCGCCGCCGCCACGGACGTCCTGGGAGATGTTGATGACGCCCACGTTCCTGCGGACGGCGTCCTCGATCGCGGCGACCAGGGTCTCCACGTTGCCGCTGCCCTGGGCGTCGTTCTGCCGGTAGGACAGGATCCTGGCGTCCGGGGCCAGGCCGACGAACCCGGTGTTCGGGGACTTCCTGGCCGCGATGATGCCGGCCACCTTCGTCCCGTGGCCGACCGGGTCGTTGATCCCGTCCTTCGGGAACTGGTCGTTCAGGTACGAGCCGCCGTTGTCCACTGCTCCCGCCAACTGCGGGTTCTCGATGCTCACACCGGTGTCGATCACCGCGACGGTGACCCCCTTGCCGGTGCTGCCGGTTTTGTCGGCCCCCAGCTCGGTGAGCACCACCCGCTGCAGCGCCCACGGCGTGCTCTTCACGTCCTGCGACGGGAAGGTGCACTCGCTGGCCGCGGCTATCGAGATCGGGGACCACCGAGGCGCCCCCACACCGGACGAGGGCTCGGCCGCGTACGCCGGAGCGGCGGCGGTCGCACCCACCACGCCCAGGACGACGAACGACGCGGCTGCCCTGCGGAACGTACCCGACGACACCTGTCTACCCCTCTGATCCACCCGTTGCGTCGCGCGGGACGAAAACCGCGCGAAGGGCGGGCGTCCGTCGGACGCCCGCCCATTGTGCTCAGCGCTCAGCGCCGTGTGCCACCCCCATGAGGGAGAGGCTCAGCCCCAGATCTGAGAGTTCTTGGACTCGGTCGCCTGGTAGCTCTGCGCGGCGTTGTCCAGCGCGGAGGCGATCTGGTCGAGGACCTGCTTCAGGTCCGCGGCCTTGTTGTCCCACTCCTGCTGGCGGGCCTGGTAGCCCTGCTGCGCAGCACCCTCCCAGTCGGCGGCGATGCGCTGCACGCCCGCCTTGAGCTCGTCCAGCTGCGACTGGATCCGGCCCGAGGTCTGACGCACGTCAGCGCTCGCCTGCTGGATCGTCTGGAAATTGACGAGAATGTGCCCGGACATGGTCTCTCCTTGTCGATGAAATCCGAACGGCCGTCATCGGGCCACGGATTGAGGCTCTGTACTGCGAACCGAGGTGGTTCAGCTGACCCGGCCGACGGCCGCGGCCTGCTCCTCTTCGGTCGCCGCGTACGCCTTCGCGGTCGCCTCGATCGCCTGGCGGATCTCGTCGAGCACCCGGTTCAGAGCCTGGGCGTCCTCGTTGAAGCGCGCCTGCATCTGCCCGTACGCGGTCGCGGCCGCGCCCTGCCAGCCCGACTTGACCTGGTCGACGACGCCGTCGAGCCGCTTGATCTCACCCTGGATCTGGGCGTTCACCTCACCAATACGGTTGGCGAACGCATCCATTTCCTCGCGGGTCGTCTTGAACGAACCAGACATGATCCACCGTCCCCCATGAGACAAGAACTAACCGGATAGTCCTGGCACGGTCTATCCGTCGACACCCCGGTGTGGTGTCCTGAAGCACTCTAGCCGCCGTCGGCAACCCACCCAACACCGGGTTGCGGGACGTTACCAGACCATGACACTCATGGCAGGCCTGTGACCTGACGGAACATCACACGTTCTGGGCCTGAACAGCGGTCTTGGTGTTGAGCACCGGTCCGGCGGGCACCAGGTCGGTCCAGGCCTTGGGCACCACGCTCGGCGTCACGCCCTTGTAACCGAGGCGCGCCTGGGCCTCGTTGGCCTCCTGCTTGTCGGCCTCGCTCTGCGGCTGCTGCGGGGCCGGCGAGGCGCCGTTGTCGGTCTTCTTGGCACCGCCGTCGCCGTTCGCCGGCAGCGAGTACCGCAGGCCGGTCTCGGTGATCAGGAAGTCGGTGCCGGAGCTGTCCTGGGCGGCCGCGTTCTCCACCGCGCGGAACAGCAGGCCGTGACCGGGCGTCACATAGGCGCTGGTCGAGCCGCTGTTGATCGCCACCGGGTAGGCGGTGTGGGCCCAGACGCTGCGCTTGACCACGCCCTTGTCGACGCCCTCGAAGGTGCTGCAGATGACCGTGCGGTCGCCCTTCGGGCCGGTGTTCAGCGGGGTCATCGCCTTGGTCGGCAGCGCCTCCTTCGGCTTCATGGCGTTGACGTCGACCTTCTTCGACAACTCGGCGTACTCACCGGCGTTCAGCTCGGCCGGCTGGAACTTGTCCTGGCCGTACGCCAGCTTCAGCGCCGGGTTCTTCGACAGCAGGTCGGACTGGAACTCGCTGATCTCGAAGACGGCGTCCGAGCCCACCACGAAGAACCGGGTGTCGTACTTCATCAGGCGCCCGACCTTCCGCTCCTTCGTCGGGACGCCGCTGGCCTTGGAGGGGTCGCCGATCTTGGTGCCGGGGATGACGGGGAAGTCGATCGCGCCGCCCTCGTCCAGCGTCTTCAGCCACTCCCCGGTGACCTTCTCGGGCGTGGCCTGCGCGCCGAAGAGCGCGGTGGCCAGGTTGTTCCGGTCGTCCTTGGAGGTCTGGAGGGTGCCGACGGCGTGCTTGAGGCCCTTGGAGTCGATCAGGTACCACGAGGCCGGGTACTCGGTCTTGTCCACCGGTGCCTCGACGAACAGCGACTGGCCCTCGTTCATCAGCAGCTCCGGCTTGGTGAGCTGCTCCCGGTCCTTGTCCGCGGCGACGAAGACCGCCTGCGTGATGTTCTTGCCCTCGCCGGGCCGGTCGCAGACCGACCACAGCTTGGCCTTGCCGGCGTCGTCCTGCTTGGGCAGCTTGTCCGGCGCGTAGGGGATGCCGATGGTCGGGCCGTGGTTCTTGTACTTGTCCAGCACGTCGTCGGCGACGATCTTCACCTGGGCGTTGGCCGGCAGCACCAGCCGGGCCGAGGACATGTTGAGTACCTGGTGCAGGACCTTCTCACCGTTGTCGCCCTTGAGCACCACATAGCGGGTGGTGGACTGCTTGCCCTGGATGATGAACTTGCCCTCGTCCCAGCCGACCGGGGCGGCCGGCTTGATGACGCCCCACATGCCGAAGCCCGCGACGATGACCGCGCCGATCACGAAGCTCGGCAGCACCGCCCGCACCGGGCGCGGCGCGTCCTCGTCGTTGCCGCCGCCGCCCGGCTGCAGAAAGGCGCCCACCGTGCGCTTGCGCGCGAAGGTGTAGGCGTTCAGCTCGTCCCGGCGTGATGCCATCTCGTCCCCGTCTCCCCTGTGTGGCTGACATCTGTGCGTGCGTCAGCGCGCTTTCGCGGTGGCTGAGTCTGCCACCCGGCGGCGGACCGCCCGAGTCAACCCTCTACGATGCGGCAGCAGACGGTGAGTACGGTAACGGGTACGGTTCGCCGACCGGCCAACCGGGCCGTGATATCTGATCAGAGAGGGCTCCTCGGGGGATGCCAAGCCAGTCCGCTCCTGCGCGACGCAGCACATCGCACGGCCGTTCCGGCGGCCGCCGGGCCGCCCGGCCCGCGCCGGCCAGGCCGACCTCGCCGGTCGCGCTGAAGGTCCATCCGCGGCCGGGCCTGCTCGGCGGCGGGTTCCAGCTGCAGCAGATCGTCCAGCTGGAGGTGGCCGCCGCGCTGGTCGCGGTCGGCTGGTCGATCAGCCCGCTGATGGCCGGCGTGTTCGCCGTCCCGGCGCTCGCCCTGGTCGTGGTGGCGCTGCTGCGCCTGGGCGGCCGGACGGCCGGCGAGGCGCTGCACGTCCGCCGGACCCTCAACCTGCGCCGCAAGCAGTCGCGCACCAACGTGCCGCCGCCGGGCACCGACCCCGCGATCGCGCCGGCCCTGGAACTCGAGCCGGCCCTGCGCACGTACACCCACGTCACCGAGACCGACCTCGGCGACGGCCGGCCGCTGCGCCGCGAGACCGGCATGGTCGGCGACGGCACGTTCCTGACCTCGGTGCTGCTGGTGCAGGCCAAGGACCAGCCGCTGCGGCCGAACCGCTCGGCGCTGCCGCTGCCGCTGGACGTGATCTGCTCGGCGCTCCAGGTGGACGACATCAACCTGGAGTCGGTCCAGCTGGTCCAGCACACCCAGCCGGCGCCGGCCCCGCACCTGCCCGACCAGTCGCTGGCGTCGCGGGCCTACCACCAGCTGCCCGACGGCACGGCCACCCCGGCGCTGCGGCTCAGCTGGGTCGCCCTGAAGCTCAATCCGGAGGAGGCCTCGGCCGCGGTCGAGGCCCGCGGCGGCGGCGAGGAGGGCGCCCGCAAGGCGCTGCAGCGGGTCACCGACCAGCTGGCCGGCCGGCTGAACAGCGTCGGCTTCACCGCGACCATCCTGGACGAGCGCGAGCTGATCGCCGCACTGGCGATCTCGATCTGCGCCAACCCGATGGCCGTGGCCGGCCGCCAGGGCACCGGCGGCGGCGGGCTCGGCGCCCGCCGCACCCAGGAGTCCGCCAAGTTCTGGCGGATCGACGACCGCTGGCACAGCACGTACTGGATCTCCAAGTGGCCGCAGCTGACCCGTCCGGGCGGCGCGCCCGGCCGGATCGCCGCGCCGGACCTGGTCAACCTGCTCACCGGCACCCCCGCGCTAGCCAGCACGTTCAGCATGACCGCGGGCCGTGGCGCCGGCGACGCGCTGGCCGTCAGCGGCCACCTCCGGGTGACCGGGCGCAGCGAGAGCGAGGTCTCCCAGGTGGGCCGGCTGGTCGAGTCCCGTGCGCAGAACGCCGGTATCGGCCTGACCCGCCTCGACCTGGAGCAGGCTCCCGGCCTGCTCGCGACGCTGCCCCTGGGAGGGACTTCCTGATGGCCTATCAGACCTACCCCGGCCAGGCGCCGCAGCCCGGTGCCGAGCAGCGGCCCCCGGCCCGGGTCCACGCCGGCTACGGCCTGCGCGGCCCGCGCCGCGAGAAGCACCTGCTGACCCCCGAGGACCTCGGCGCGCTGGCCTTCCCGGTCGGTGACGACGGTGTGGTGATCGGTCAGGACCAGCACAGCCAGCCGGCCGTGATCGGCCTGTTCCGGCCCAGCCCGTACGAGATCGTGCTGGTCGGCGGCGTGTGGACGGCGCAGATCATCGCGCTGCGGGCGGCCGCCACCGGCGCCCGGGTGGCGGTGGAGACCGGCCGTCCGCAGCTGTGGGCGCCGATGGCGCAGGCCGCCGGCGCGGGCCACCCGTGCGTGACGGTGCATCAGATGGGCCGGCTGGGCGCGCAGGGCGCCTCGGTGGCCTCGCCGGTGCTAGTGGTCCGCGACCTCGGTGCCCGTCCGGCCCGCAGCCGGCTGTCGGCCGCGCCCTGGCAGACCACGCTGACCGTGCTGCCCTACCTCGGCCCGAACGCGAGCCGCCTGCTGAACGCCGCCGACCTGGTGGGCGTCCAGCGGATCTCGCCGCAGGAGACGGAGGTGATCGCGCGGGTGCTCTCGCTCGGCGAGCAGTCGGTGGAGGCCCTGCCGACGCTGCCGGACAACATCACGCTCTGGGCGACCCGGATGCGTCAGCAGTTCATCATGACCAATCCGGGTGACGCGGAGGCCCAGGTGCTGGGCGGCCCGCGCCGCATGGACTGAGCAGGAGTCACGCGCACACGCGCGCCTTCGCCGGTGCCGGCCCGCCGTTCCTGGACGGGCCGGCACCGGCGCTTCGCACGGACGGGGGGCAGGGTGTGAACATCCGGTGACGTTCACTCCCTGGCCGGTTGACGGAAAGAGTCCGCTGCCTGCGGAGAAGGGCGTGGGGACGGATACCGCCTTCAGGTGGGACGTCCCCACGTCCTAGTCTTGATGCCTGACGGCACCGCGGACGGCGGCGGCGACAACGAGGGAGCCCAAGTGAGCAGCGATCGGGACGGCGTCTACGTCGGCGACAACGCGGCGGAGGACGACGACGACTGGTCGGACGAGCCTGACTACGCGCCCCCGTCCTGGTACACCCAGAGCACCGCCGGACCGGGTCAGTCGCCCGCGCCGGCGCAGCAGCCGGCCGTCCAGCAGCCGCCGGTCCAGCCGGCGCCCGTTCAGCAGCCGGTCCAGCCGCCGGTGCAGCAGGCGCCGCCAGCGCCGGTGCCGCCGGTCGCTCCGCAGGCCCCCGAGCCGGTCGCTCCGCCGGCTCCGGTCCAGCCGGAGGCCCCGGTGGCGGAGGCCGTCCCGCCCGCGCCCGTGCCCCCGGTCGTCCCCGTCGCCGGGTCCCCGGCCCCGGTGGCGCCGGCTCCCGAGCCGCCGGTGGCTCCCGTCGCCGAGCAGCCGGCCCCCGTCCCGCAGCAGCCCGCGCCGGTGGCCGAGCCGCCGGCTCCGGTGCAGGTCCAGGCCGTGGCCGAGCCGCCGGTGCAGCAGGCTCCGCCGGCTCCGGTGCCGCCGGTGCCCGCGCCGGAGCAGCAGGGCCCGGTGCCGCCGCAGCAGCAGGCGCCGCAGCCGTGGCCGCAGCCCGAGCAGCTGGTGCCGGGTCCCGGTCCGGTGCCGCCGCAGCAGCAGGGTCCGGGTCCGCAGCAGGGTCAGCCGTACCCGCCGCAGGCCCCGGGCCCGCAGCAGGGCTGGCCCCAGCAGCCGCCGCAGCAGCAGCAGCCGGTGGCCGACCCCCGGCAGGGCGGGTGGCCGCAGCCCCAGCAGCAGCAGGCGCCGCAGCCCCAGCCGCAGTACCCGCACCTGCAGCAGGGTGTGCCGCAGGCGCCGGCGGCGTTCCAGCAGGCCGGGCCGCAGCAGACCGCGCACGGTGCGGCGCTGGGCTACACGGCCGCCGTGGAGCTGTCCTCGGACCGCCTGCTGCGCGGCCAGCCGAAGGCGCAGCGGCAGACGCCGCGGTTCCAGTTCGGCGGCAAGGGCGCGCAGGCGGACCGGGCGCGCAAGCTGGACCTGATCCGGCAGCCGGTGGTGAGCTGCTACCGGATCGCGGTGATCAGCCTCAAGGGCGGTGTCGGCAAGACCACGACCACCACCTCGCTCGGTGCCACGCTGGCCTCCGAGCGTCAGGACCGCGTGGTCGCGATCGACGCCAACCCGGACGCGGGCACCCTGGGCCGCCGGATCAAGCGTCAGACCGGCGCGACCATCCGCGACCTGGTGACGGCGATCCCGCACATGCGCAACTACATGGACATCCGCCAGTTCACCTCGCAGGACCCGCACTCGGGCCTGGAGATCGTCGCCAACGACGTGGACCCGGCGGTCTCCACCACCTTCGACGACTCGGACTACCGCAAGGTCATCGAGGTGCTCGGGCAGCACTACCCGATCATCCTCACCGACTCGGGCACCGGTCTGCTGTACAGCGCGATGCGCGGGGTGCTCGACCTGGCGGACCAGCTGATCGTCGTGGCGACCCCGAGCGTGGACGGTGCGAGCAGCGCCTCCACCACGCTGGACTGGCTGTCCGCGCACGGGTACGCGGACCTGGTGCAGCGCAGCATCACGGTGGTCTCGGGGGTTCGCGAGACCAGCAAGATGATCAAGGTGGAGGACATCGTCGCGCACTTCCAGACCCGCTGCCGCGGGGTCGTGGTGGTGCCGTTCGACGAGAGCCTGGCGGCCGGCGCCGAGGTCAACCTGGCGATGATGCGGCCCAAGGTCCGGGACGCGTACTTCGAGCTGGCCGCGCTGGTCGGCGAGGACATCATGCGGACCCAGCAGGCCGCCATGGGCGGCTGGCAGGGCCAGCAGCCGGGGTACCCGCAGCAGCAGGCGCAGCCGCCGCAGCAGGGCTGGCAGCAGCAACAGCAGCAGCCGTACCCGCAGCAGGGCGGCTACCCCCAGCAGGGTGGCTACCCGCAGCAGCAGGGCTACCCGGGTCAGCCGGCCCAGGGCCAGCCGTGGGCGCCGCCGCCGGGGCAGGGCCAGGCCCCGCCGCCCGGCTGGCCGCAGCAGCTGCCCGGGCAGCAGCAGCCGCCGCAGGGCCAGCAGCCGGGGTACGGGTACCCGCCGCCGCAGGACGGCCAGCAGCAGCCCCCGCCGGCCTACGGTTACCCGCAGCAGGGCTGAGCACAGCAGGAGGCCCCCGCCGGACGATCCGGCGGGGGCCTCCTCGCGTCTGCTGGTGCTCCGACGCCGCGTCAGGCGGCGTCGGTCAGCTCCCGGGCCTGCTTGACGTCGTCGGCCATCCGGTCGAGCAGCGCCTCGATGGAGTCGAACTTCTCCATGCCGCGCAGGTAGGCCAGGAAGTCCACGGCGACGTGCTGCCCGTACAGGTCGAGGCCGACCCGGTCGATCGCGTAGGCCTCCACGGTGCGCGCGGTGCCGTCGAAGGTGGGGTTGGTGCCGACCGAGATGGCGGCCGGCATCCGCTCGCCGTTGGCGGTGAGCCAGCCCGCGTACACGCCGTCGGCCGGGATCGCGCTGTGCGGGACGGTGTCCACGTTGGCGGTGGGGTACCCGAGTTCGCGGCCGCGCTGGGCCCCGCGGACCACCTCGCCCTCGACCCGGTGCGGCCGGCCGAGGATCTCCGACACGCCGGCCATGTCCCCGGCGGCGACCAGCCGGCGGCAGAGGCTGGAGGAGAACGGCTCGCCGTCCCCGGCCGCGCCGCGCACCTGGAGGTCGACCACCTCGACGGTGAAGTCGTCCGCCCGGCCGAGCTCGGTGAGCAGGGCGACGTCGCCGGCGGCCTTGTGGCCGAAGCGGAAGTTGGGGCCCTCCACCACGACGCGGGCGCGCAGCGCCTCCACCAGCACGGTGCGGACGAAGAACTCCGGCGACTCCTTGGAGAACTCGAGGGTGAACGGCAGCACCAGCACCGCGTCCACGCCGAGCGCCTCGATCAGCTCGGCTCTCCTCGGCTGCGGGGCGAGCAGCGGCGGGTGGCTGCCCGGCCGGACGACCTCGCTGGGGTGCGGGTCGAAGGTGACCACCACCGACATGGCGCCCAGCTCGCGGGCGCGTTCCACCACCCGGTTGATGATCAGCTGGTGGCCGCGGTGCACACCGTCGAACGATCCGATGGTGACGACGCTGCGCCCCCAGTCCCCGGGGATCTCCTCCAGGCCACGCCAGCGCTGCACCTCGACCGCTCCTTGCGCACTCGAACACCCAAACCTGATCCCCTATAGCGTGCCATGCGCCCGTCGCTGCTTCGGCACCGGAAGGGTCCCGATGTGACGGTCCTGACCCTCCTGGCGGGACGCCGCGGAGCCGTGGTCCGCTCCGGCCGCCGTCAGAGGGTGTTCGATACCGATTTAGGCTGCCGCAGGCGGTTTCGGGCGGAGGTATTGCCCGGTTCTGTCCGGGCTGGCGGTCAGCCGGGTGGTCATCGAATTGACCATGGCCCACTGGATCATCGAGCGTGACCGGTCCGGCAGCTCCTCGTAGTCACGGTGGAGCCGCCGGTACCGGGCCATAATCCCGAACGTCTGCTCCACCCGCCAGCGGATCGGCTGGACGACGAAGCCCTTCTGCTCCTTGTCCCGGGCGACGACCTCGACATCGATGCCCATTGCGGCGCCGTGCCTGACGACGGCGTGGTTGTAGCCGGCATCGACCCAGGCCTTGGTCACGCTCGGCCACCGGTCCGCGAGGACGTCGAGGACTTGCTTCCCGCCGGCAGAGTCCTGGACGCCAGCGGCGGTGACGATCAGCACCAGGAGCAGGCCAAGGGTGTCGGTGGCGATGTGCCGCTTACGACCCTTGACCTTCTTGCCACCGTCGAAACCCTGGGAGTCGGCGGGAGCGTTGGGCGAGGCCTTCACCGACTGGGCGTCGATGATCGCCGCGGTCGGCAGGATCCGGCGACTCTTCTTCGCCCGGAGTTGGTCACGGAGCGTGTCGTGGATCTGCTCGGTGGTCCCGTCGCGTTCCCACTCCTTGAAATAGCCGTAGACGGTGGTGTGGGGCGGGAAGTCGTGCGGCAGGTATCGCCAGGCGATGCCGGTCCGGGCGACGTAGAGGATCGCGTTGACCACCTCGCGCAGCTCGGTGATCGGCTCACGACCCTCGGCTCGCGCCGCCCGCCATCTCAGCAGCATCGGCTCGATGAGCTGCCACTGATCGTCCTTCAGGTCCGAGGGGTACCGGCGTCGTTCCGTCACGGTCGATCAATATCGCGGACACGGACCCGGCCGCCACGAGATCATGGAACCGAGTCCGTGCCGTGCCGATCAAAGCCGGACAGTTGGGGGGATTCACCTACCGAACACCCTCTCAGGGCCCCGGTGCGGGGCGTCGTAGGGGCGTCCGGACCGTCCGGACCGTCCGGACCGTCCGGCGGCCGGTCGGCGAGCAGCGCGGCGAGGGCGGGCTCCCGGCGGGTGCGGCGGGCCAGGGCCGCGTCGGCCCCGGGCCAGCGGGCGGTGATCCGGCGGACCAGGTCGCGGACGCGGGCGGGGTCGTGCCGGGCGCAGTCCTCGGCGACCCGGTCGAGGACGGCGGCGAGCACCCCGCTGTCGCGTTCGGCGGCCAGCAGGGCGTCCAGCAGCGGGGCCCGGGCGCCGTGGCCGGGTGCGGCCAGGACCAGGGCGAGGGCCCGGCGGACCGGCGGCGGCGCGGTGCGCAGCTCGGCCAGCAGCGGGCGGGCGTCCAGGTCGCGGGCGAGCAGGGCGTCCAGGTACCCGGCGACAGCCTCGGCGCGGTCCGGGCGGGCCCGCAGCAGCCGGGCGGCGAGCCGGGAGCAGCGCCCCACCAGGGCCGGGTCGGCGGTACGGGCCAGCATCCGCAGCCCGTCCGCCACCGGGGCGTCGGGCTGCGCCAGCCGGTCGGCGAGCGCGGCCAGCACCGGCCCGGGGTGGTCCGGCAGGGCGGCGGCGAGCACCTCGGCGGTGACGAACGGGTCGCCGGCCCGGTGGGCGTCGAGGGCGGCGGGCAGGTGGCGGGCGCGGGTCTCCGGGTCGCGGACCAGCAGGGCCAGGGCGGCGCCGTGCAGTTCGCGCTCCTCGGGCCGGGCGAGCAGGGCGAGCGCGCCGTGCCGCAGCAGCTGGGCCCCGGAGCCCCGGGCGTACGGCGCGGTGCGCAGGGCGTGCACGGCGGCGGCCACGTGCCGTTCCGGGCGCGGGTCGTGGCTCCAGCGGTCGACGGCCCGGCAGAGGGCGGACGGCTCCTCGGCGGCGAGCCGGCCGAGCAGCCGGTCGGCCCGCGGGTGGCCGGCGCCGACCAGAGCCTCGGTCAACTCGTCGAGGGCGAGGTGCCGGTGAGTGAACAGCAGCTCCTCGGCGAACGCGGCGACGGCCTCCTGCGGGTCCTCGAACCAGGTACAGAGCAGCGGGACGGCGGTGCCGGGCTCGGCGGCCAGCAGGTCCGCCGCGGCGGCGCCGAAGGCCCCCTCCAGGCCGTCCGCGCGGACCAGCGGGCGCAGCAGGGCGAGCCGGTCGGGCAGGGCCAGCGGCAGGGCGGTCCAGAAGCCGGGCCCGAACCGGGCGTCCCGGTCCGCCCGCTCGGCCAGCCGGGCGAGCAGGTCCCGGTGCGCCCCGGGGTCGGGGCTGCGGGGCAGGGCGGCGGCCAGCAGCCGTCCGGCCCACCAGTCGGCCTCGCCGCCGGGCTCGGCGGCCTCCAGGGCCAGCCGGATCCGGTGCAGCCACCCGTCCAGGGCCGGGGCGCCGTGCAGGTCGCCGATCCGCCGCAGCCCGGCCAGCACCACCCCCACGCGGTGCCGCGGTACGCCATGGCCGTCCGCGGGTTCCTCCGGTGGCGTGCGGTCCGCTGACGGTCCGTCGCCGTCGGGGCCGGTCCGGGGGCCGTCCGGCGGGCCCTCGGCGAGCAGCAGCCGCAGGGCGCCGTCCAGGTCCAGGTGGAGGGACTGCAGCCAGTCCGCCCACTCCTCGTGGGCGAGCCGGTAGCCGTCGGCCGCCGGGACGAACAGACCCTCCTCCAGGACCGCGCCGGCCCAGCCCCCGGCGGCGGGGAAGAGCCCGTCGAACGCCTCCCGGTCCAGGCCGCCGTGGCCGACCCCCAGCATCAGCCGGGCGGCCTCGTGCACCCGGGCGGCCACCACGGCGGCCGTCCGGCGCACCTGCCCGGCGTCCTCCGGCGCGGGGGGCGGCCCGCCGCGCCGGTGCGCCCCGGGTCGGCGCGGGCCGTTCGCGCCGGCCAGCCGCCGGGCGATCCGCAGGCCGTACAGGTCCAGGCGGGCGGCGAACAGGTCGGTGACGCCCGGCACCGGTCCCCGGACCCCGGCGGAGTGCAGTTCGCCGGCCAGCCGGAGGGCCAGCGGGTGGGCCGCCGCCGGGCCGTCGAGGTACCCGGCCGGGACGCCGGCCCGCCGGGCGGCCCGCGCGGCGGCGTCGGGCGGCAGCGGCCCGAGCCACAGCAGCTCCGCCTCCGTCCGCCACCCGTCCGCGAGGTGCTCCCAGCCGTCCGGGCGACACGCCGTCAGCAGCCGTACCCCGGACCGGTGCAGCCACTCGGCACTGGCGCCCAGCCATGCGGGGGACGGCTCCAGCGGCGCCTCCTCGGCGCCGTCCAGGACGACCAGCAGCGGGCGGCCGGCCGCGGCGCAGACCTCGGCGACCCGCTCCGCGGCGGGCGGCGGCACCTCCAGCCGCCCCGCGGCCGCCGCGAGGACGCGGGTGACGGTGTCGGCGAGGGAACGGTCGGCAGGGGCCAGGTCGGCGCCGCGCAGCCAGACGGTGGGCAGCGGGTGCGGGCCGCCGGCTCGGCGGACGGCCAGTGCGGCGAGTTCGGTGGTCCGGCCGCTGCCGGCGTCCCCGAGCAGCACGGTCAGCGGATGCCGGGGCTCCTCGCCGGACAGGCCGTCCGGCCGGTCCACCCGGTCCGCGGCCAGCTCGGCGATCCGCCCGGGACCCGCCGAGGCGGTGCCCAACTGCACGGACGCCAGCTGCAGCACCCCGCCCAGGTTGAGCAGCCGGCCGTGCCCGGGGACGGCGGCGGCGTTGCGCAGCAGCAGTTCCTCCGGCAGGGCGCCGGACAGCGGCACCACGGGTACGCCCGGCGGCTCCGCCGCGTCCCGCGGTCCGGGCGGGGCCGCCGGGAGGTCCCCGCCGGGTGCCACCACGGCCACCACCCCGCCGGTCTCCGCGTCCAGCACCGGCGTCCCGGCGGCCGGTACCGGGGGCGCCGCCCGGGCCGTACCCGGCGGGTCGAGCGCCAGCAG
Source organism: Kitasatospora sp. HUAS MG31 (assembly GCF_040571325.1). Taxonomy (GTDB): domain Bacteria; phylum Actinomycetota; class Actinomycetes; order Streptomycetales; family Streptomycetaceae; genus Kitasatospora; species Kitasatospora camelliae. The sequence continues at coordinate 2,769,022 of NZ_CP159872.1, forward strand.
CACGGCCCCGTCGGCGGTCCGTCCGCCCACGGTGCCCCGGAGCAGCACCGGCTCGCCGTCCTCCCAGCGGTGGTGTGGCACCAGCACCGGGCTGGCGTCCGGTGCGGCGGCGATCGCGAGCACCGGGCCGGGGAGGCCGCCGACCGCCTCCGTCCGCAGCAGGGCCACGCCCCGGTCGGGCAGCAGGTCGATGCTGTCGCGGCCGAGCACCCGGGTCTGCCCGCCGGGGGTGTGGAGCACCACCCGGGGCAGGCCCGCCACCACCTCGTACGCGGTGACCACGGTGCCCCGGCCGTCGGCGAGGAACCCCAGGCCGCACAGCCGACCGTCGACGTCCCTGATCCTCAGCAGACCCTGTGCCGGGTCCCCGGCGCGATCCGCGTGGGCCATCCACCCTGCCTTCCCTGCCGGGCCGGACCGGCCCCGCCCGGGAGGCCCGGCGCGGCCGCCGTACTCACCCCGGGGAGCCTGCCCCCACCACCGCCGCCCCCACCCCCCACGCCCCTCTCACCACCCCCATTCACCCCATGCGCCCCTTGCGGGCCACCCCCAGGCTCCGACGGCACCCCAAGGACTCCGACGGCAACCGGCCAGCCCAAACAGGGGCGCGGGGAACGGCGCGCAGCGGAAGCGCAGCTCCTCAGCTGTCTCCCGCCTCGCGCCGTTCCCCGCGCCCCTTCTGCGGTGAACCGTTTGCGTCCGCGCCGGCTACCCCACGAAGACCGCGACCGGCTTCGCGCTGCCGCCCTTCTCCTCCACCAGCGCGAGGAACCGCCCGTCCGGGTCGAACACGGCGATCGGCCCGCCGACCCCCATCCCGGGCGCCTTCAGCTTCATCCCGTTCGACAGCAGCCGCGCCTGCTCCGCGTCCACGTCCCACCGCGGGAACGCCGCCCCCGCGGCCTCCGCGATCGGCAGCACCTCGAGCTTCTCCTCCAGCTGCTCCAGCGTCCGCGCCGACTCGACCCCGTACGGCCCGACCTTGGTCCGCCGCAGCGCGGTGAGGTGCCCGCCGACCCCGAGGCCGGCGCCCAGGTCGCGGGCGAGCGCCCGGATGTACGTGCCGGAGGAGCACTCCACGGTGACGTCCAGGTCGATCACCGGGGTGCCGTCCTCGGCCTCCGCGGACCGCTGCTCGTGCACGGTGAAGGAGTGGATGGTGGTGGGCCGGGCCTCCAGCTCGAAGTCCTCGCCCTCCCGCACCCGCGCGTACGACCGCTTCCCGTCGATCTTGATCGCGCTGACCTTGGAGGGCACCTGCATGATCTCGCCGGTCAGCTCCGCGATCCCGGCGTCGATCGCCTCGCGGGTAACGGCGCGGACGGCCTCCGCGGGGGCGGAGGCGGTGACCTCGCCCTCCCGGTCGTCGGTGACGGTGGTCTGGCCGAGCCGGATGGTGGCCTCGTAGGTCTTGGCGGTCAGCATCAGGTGCCCGAGCAGCCGGGTGGCCCGCTCGACACCGATGACCAGGACGCCGGTGGCCATCGGGTCCAGGGTGCCGGCGTGGCCGACCTTCCGGGTGCCGGCCAGCCACCGCATCTTGGAGACCACCCCGTGCGAGGTGATGCCCTCCGGCTTGTCGACGATGACCAGGCCGTCCGGGCCGGTTCCCTTGCGCTTCATCGGCTCTTTCTCTGCATACGTGACATCCGTGACATACGTGACATTCCTGTGCGCGTACCGCGGTACGTGCCGCCGTACGTGCCGCACCGGGCGGCTGCCCGCGGCTCCGTACGGTGGCGGCCTCAGGCCGCCGGGCCGAGCGCGGCCCGGAAGCGGGCCATCGTGGTCGGCACGTCCTCGCGGGAGGAGAACCCCGCCGCGTAGGCGTGCCCGCCGCCGCCCAGCTCGGCGCAGGCGGCGGCCACGTCCACCGCCCCCTTGGACCGGCAGGAGCCGCGCAGCGTGCCGTCCGGGTCCTGCTTGAGGACCAGCGCCACCTCGGCCTCGGCCGGCCGCCGCAGCACGTCGATCAGGCCCTCGATCTCCTCCACGGTGACCCCGAACAGCACCAGGTCCTGGTACGGGACCCAGGTCCACACCAGGCCGTGGCCGTCGGCCTGCTCGGGCTCGAAGACGGCCCGCTCCAGCGCGCCGGCGAGCACCTTGAGATAGCCGAAGGAGGAGGTGTCCCAGAGCTGACGGGAGATCAGGTCCTGCCGGATCCCGGTGGCCAGCAGCCGTCCGGCGAGCTCGTGGGTGGCCGGGGTGGTGGCCCGGTACTTGAAGGAGCCGGTGTCGGTGGCGACGCCGGTGTAGAGGCAGGTGGCGAGCTCCTGGTCGAGTTCCACGCCGAGCCGGCGCAGCAGTTCGTCGACGAGGACGGCGGTGGCCGGGGCGCCCGCGTCGATCAGGCGGTGGGTGCCGAAGCCGGGGTTGGAGGCGTGGTGGTCGAAGACCGCCAGCGCCTTCGCGGCGAAGGCCTTGTCGTGCAGCAGGCCGAGCCGGCTCTCGGAGGCGACGTCGAAGCAGAGCACCAGCTCCGGCTCCTCGGGCACCTCGGAGGCCGGGACGATCAGCTCCTGCCCGGGGAGGAAGGACAGCGACTCCGGGATGATCTGCGGGTCGTCGCCGAAGGAGACCCGGACGGTGTGGCCCAGCCCGCGCAGCGCGAGCCCGGCCGCCAGGGCGGAGCCCAGGGCGTCCCCGTCGGGGCAGATGTGGCAGATCAGGTCGATCTCGCGGGCCGCGCCGATCGCGGCGACCACCCGCTGCCACTCCGGCTCGAAACCGACCGGCGACTCACTGCGAGGCCCCGGAAGCACCGCGAGGGCGGCCTCCACCGTGCTGGTGGAAACCGCCCCCGCGGAACCGGCCTTCTGCGCCGGCTCGCCCGCCATGACTACTCGTCCTCGTCCGCGTCGTGCCTGGCCGGGGCCTTGTACGGGTCGGCTTCGCCGGCGTACGTGGCCGAGGCGGCGGCCGTGCGGACGGCGGCGTCGGAGATCCGCGCCTTGTCCAGCAGGTCGTCGATGTTCTTGGCGTTGTCCGGCAGGGCGTCCGCGACGAAGGTCAGCGTCGGGGTGAAGCGCACCCCGGTCTGCCTGCCGACCTCGGAACGGAGCACGCCCTTGGCGCTCTCCAGTGCGACGGCGCTGGCCTGGCGCTCGGTCTCGTCACCGTAAACGGTGTAGAAGACGGTCGCCTCGCGCAGGTCGCCGGTCACCCGGGCGTCGGTGATGGTCACGTAGCCCAGCCGCGGGTCCTTGATCCTGCGCTGCAGGGTCTCGGCGACGACCACCTGGATGCGGTCGGCGAGCTTGCGCGCCCTTGCGGTGTCGGTCACGTTGCCTCCTCGTGCGATGGGCGCGGTACCCGGGTCGTGCAGTGCGCGCCCGGCGGGGCCCACGCCCCAACGTACCTGCCCGCGCCCGGCCTTGCGGGCGCTCTCGGTCCTCGGCGGGTGTGACGGTGGCGACTTCCGCCCCCGTGCCCGCCCTCAGTCATCGTCGTCGTGGTGGTAGCGCCTCCGTGCGGAGAGGAGCATCACCTCGGGGCGGCCGGCGACGAGCCGCTCACAGCTGTCCAGGATCTCGGTGACGTACCCGGCGTCGCCGGACACCACCGCACAGCCGATCTCGGCCCTGCGGTGCAGATCCTGGTTCCCGACCTCGGCAGCGCACACGCTGTACTTGCGCTGCAGTTCGGCCACGATGGGCCGCACGATCGAACGCTTCTCCTTGAGCGAGTGGACGTCGCCGAGGAGGAGGTCGAACGTGAGTGTTCCTACGAACATGTGTGACAGGTCTCGCCGACCTGAAGGCCTCGAAAGGGTCCGGCCTGAGCCGGTCTGAATCCCGACACCGAGGACCCTAACAGCGAGACCGGGGCCGGTCGACGGGTTAACCAACCCGCCGACCGGCCCCGACTGACAACCCTTACGAGCGCGGCTTCTCGCGCATCTCGTAGGTCTCGATGACATCGTCGATCTTGATGTCGTTGTACGAGCCCAGGGTCACACCGGCCTCGAAGCCCTCGCGGACCTCGGTCGCGTCGTCCTTGAAGCGGCGCAGGCCCTCGATGTTGAGGTTCTCCGCCACGACCTTGCCGTCGCGCAGCAGGCGGGCCTTGGTGTTGCGGCGGATGACGCCCTCGCGCACCAGGACACCGGCGATGTTGCCGAACTTGGAGGAGCGGAACACCTCGCGGATCTCCGCGGAGCCGAGGCGCACCTCCTCGTACTCCGGCTTGAGCAGGCCCTTGAGCGCGGCCTCGATCTCCTCGATCGCCTGGTAGATGACCGAGTAGTACCGGATGTCGACGCCCTCGCGCTCGGCCGCGGTCCGGGCACGCCCCTCGGCGCGCACGTTGAAGCCGATGATGATGGCGTCCGAGCCCATCGCCAGGTCCACGTCGGACTCGGTGATGGCACCCACACCGCGGTGCAGGATCCGGAGCTCGACCTCCTCGCCCACGTCCAGCTTGACGAGGGCGTCCTCGAGGGCTTCGACCGAACCGGAGACGTCACCCTTGATGATGAGGTTGAGCTTCTCGATGGAGCCGGCGGCCAGGGCGGCCTCCAGACCCTCCAGCGAGACGCGCACGCGGCGCTGCGCGAAGGACGCGTTGCGGTCGCGGGCGGCACGCTTCTCGGCGATCTGGCGGGCGGTGCGGTCCTCGTCGACGACGATGAAGCTGTCGCCGGCGCGGGGCACCGAGGTCAGACCGAGCAGCAGCACCGGACGGGACGGGCCGGCCTCGGAGAGGCTGTTGCCGTTCTCGTCCAGCATGGCGCGGACGCGGCCGTAGGCGTCGCCGACGACGATCGAGTCGCCGACGCGGAGGGTACCGCGCTGGACGAGCAGCGTCGCCATGGCGCCGCGGCCCTTGTCCAGGTGGGCCTCGATCGCGATGCCCTGCGCGTCCTGCTCCGGGTTGGCCCGGAGGTCGAGCGAGGCGTCCGCGGTGAGGACCACGGCCTCCAGCAGGTCCTCGATGTGCAGGCCCTGGCGGGCGGAGATGTCGACGAACATGGTGTCGCCGCCGTACTCCTCGGCCACCAGACCGAACTCGGTCAGCTGGCCGCGGACCTTGGTCGGGTCGGCACCCTCGACGTCGATCTTGTTGACGGCGACCACGATCGGCACACCGGCGGCCTTGGCGTGGTTGAGCGCCTCGACCGTCTGCGGCATGACACCGTCGTTGGCCGCGACCACCAGGATCGCGATGTCGGTGGACTTGGCACCACGGGCACGCATGGCGGAGAACGCCTCGTGACCCGGGGTGTCGAGGAAGGTGATCCGGCGGTCCTCGCCGTTCACGTTCGCCGACACCTGGTAGGCACCGATGTGCTGGGTGATACCACCGGCCTCGCCGGCCACCACGTTGGTCTTGCGGATGGCGTCCAGCAGGCGGGTCTTACCGTGGTCGACGTGACCCATGACGGTCACGACCGGCGGACGCGGCGCCAGCATCTCCTCGTCGCCCTCGTCGGCACCGAAGTCGATGTCGAAGGACTCGAGCAGCTCGCGGTCCTCGTCCTCCCGGCTGACGATCTCCAGCTGGAAGCCCATCTCGTCGGCCAGCATCTGGAGCGTGTCGTCCGAGACCGACTGGGTCGCGGTGACCATCTCACCCAGGTTGAACATCACCGAGACGAGCGCCGCCGGGTTGGCGTTGATCTTCTCGGCGAAGTCCGTCAGCGAGGCGCCGCGCGAGAGGCGAACGGTCTGGCCGTTGCCACGGGGCAGCATCACACCGCCGACGGACGGGGCCTGCATGGCCTCGTACTCCTGGCGCTTCGCCCGCTTCGACTTGCGGCCACGGGCCGGACGGCCACCGGGGCCACGGCCGAAGGCACCCTGCGTGCCACCACGGGCACCCGGGCCACCGGGACGACCGCCGAAGCCACCGGGACGGGCACCGCCGCCACCGAAGCCACCGCCGCCACCGGCGCCGCCACCCGGACGGGGGCCGCCGAAGCCGCCACCGGCCGGACGCGAGCCCGGACCGGCCGGACGGCCCTGGAAGCCGGGACGGGCGCCGCCGCCACCGGGCGCACCCGGACGGGCGCCGGGACCACCCGGACGCGGGCCCGGACGCGGGCCGGGGCCGGCCGGACGCTGCGGCATCATGCCGGGGTTCGGACGCGGCATGCCGGACGGGCTCGGCGCACCCGGGCGGGGACCGGCCGGACGGGGCATGCCGTCAGGACGGGGAGCGCCACCGGGACGCGGACCGCGCTCGCCACCGGCCGGAGCACCCGGACGCGGGGCACCACCCGGACGCGGACCGCGCTCGCCACCGGCCGGAGCACCCGGACGCGGGGCACCACCCGGACGCGGGCCACGCTCGCCACCGGCCGGAGCACCCGGACGCGGGGCACCACCCGGACGCGGAGCACCGGCACCGGGGCCGGCCGGGCGCGGGGCGCCGGGACGGGCCATGCCGGAGGCACCGCTGGAGGTGAAGGGGTTGTTGCCCGGACGCGGGCCGGCCGGGCGCGGGCCCGGACGGGCGGCCGGGTTGGCCGGACGCGGGGCGGCCGGACGGGACTCACGGGCCTCGCCGGCCGGAGCCGGGGAGGAGAACTCGGCCGCCGGCGCCGCGGGAGCGGCGGGCGCGGCCGGGCGGGCCGCCGGGCGCGGGCCCGGCGTCGGCGCGCCACCCGGGCGGGGAGCCGCGGGGGCGGCCGGCGCGGAGGGTGCCGCGGCGGCGGGGGTCGGACGGGGGCCCGGCGTCGCGGTGGGACGCGGGCCGGGGGTGGGCGCACCCGGCTTGGGTGCGCCCCCGCCGGAGGCGGGGGTGGGCGCCGCGGGCTTCCGCGGGCCAGGCTTGGCGGACGCGCCGCCGGAAGGCGGCGTCGCTCCCAAAGCGTCAGTCAACTTGCGCACGACCGGCGCCTCGATCGTCGAGGACGCCGACCGCACGAACTCACCGAGCTCGGTGAGCTTGGCCATGACGGCCTTGCTCTCCAAGCCAAGCTCCTTGGCGAGTTCGTATACCCGGACCTTAGCCACTTCGCTCCTGTCTATACGTCCGGGGTAAACGCCGCCGGACTGTCGCTACTTCATGGGCGTACTCATCGCGTACTCATCGAGTGCTCATCGCAATCTCGACCTACTTCCATCTCGCGAGGTACCTGACGTGTCGCACGGCGTGCCGCTGCCGTGCGCCTGTGCGTGTTGCGGTGCTCTGTCTCAGCGGGGCGTCGGCGTACCGCCCGCCCGCTCCTCGACACGGGTCCGCAACACGTCGGTGTCGAGCGCGCCCTGGAGCCGGAAGGCCCTGGGGAACGCCCGGCGGCGTACCGCGAGGTCGAGGCAGGTCGGGTCGGGGTGCAGATGCGCGCCCCGGCCCGGCAGTGTGCCGCGGGGATCGGGGACGCAAACGCCCTCGATCGCCACGACACGCAACAGATCGTGCTTGGCCGCCCGCTTGCGGCAGCCCACGCAGGTGCGTTCAGGGCATGCGCGGACATGCGTCCGGCCAGACACGCTCAAGTCTACCCCTCCGAAGGGACATGCCGCCGCCCCGTAGATCTCCGGAGGACAGCTACAACGTTGACTACCGGTCGGAAGATTCCCCGGCCGGGACCTCGGTGTCGGGACGGATGTCGATCCGCCACCCGGTGAGGCGGGCGGCCAGGCGGGCGTTCTGGCCCTCCTTGCCGATGGCCAGCGACAGCTGGTAGTCGGGCACGATCACCCGGGCCGAGCGCTGGTTGTAGTCGACGATCTCCACCTTGGTCACCCGGGCGGGGGACAGCGCGGCGGCGACCATCTCCGCCGGGTCCTCCGACCAGTCGACGATGTCGATCTTCTCGCCGTGCAGCTCGGCCATCACGTTCCGCACCCGGCCGCCCATCGGGCCGATGCAGGCGCCCTTGGCGTTCAGGCCCGCCTTGCGCGACCAGACCGCGATCTTGGTGCGGTGGCCGGCCTCGCGGGCGATGGCGGCGATCTCCACCGAGCCGTCCGCGATCTCCGGGACCTCCAGCGCGAAGAGCCGCTTGACCAGGTTGGGGTGGGTCCGGGACAGCGTGACCGAGGGCCCGCGGACACCGCGGCGCACACCGACCACGTAGCACTTCAGGCGGGTGCCGTGCTTGTACTCCTCGCCGGGGACCTGCTCCTGCGGCGGCAGGATGGCCTCCAGCTTACCGATGTCGACCAGGACGCTCTTCGGGTCCTGGCCCTGCTGGACGACACCGGTGACGATGTCGCCCTCCTTGCCGGCGTACTCGCCGAAGGTCTGGTCGTCGGCGGCGTCCCGCAGCCGCTGCAGGATGACCTGCTTGGCGGTGGACGCGGCGATCCGGCCGAAGCCGCTCGGGGTGTCGTCGAACTCCTTGGGCTCGACGCCCTCCTCCAGCTCGGCGGCGTCCTCCAGCGCCCACACGGTCACGTGGCCGGTCTTGCGGTTCAGCTCGACCCGCGCCCGGCGGCGCGAACCCTCGGTGCGGTGGTACGCGATGAGGAGCGCCGACTCGATCGACTCGACCAGCAGGTCGAACGGAACACCCTTCTCGGTGACCAGCCCACGCAGGGCGCTCATGTCGATGTCCACGGCTTACGCCTCCTCTTCTTCGATCAGGTTCATTGGGGGGGTGCGGAGCGTTACGCGTCGGCGCCGGCGTCGGCCGCGCCGTCGCCCGCCGCCTCGTCGTCCAGCACGTCGGGCTCGTCCGCCAGGTCCTCGGCCTCGTCGAGGAGCTCCTCGTCCTTGCGGTTGAACTCGACCTGGACCCGTGCCTTGGCGATCTCGGCGAAGGCCACGCGGCGCTCCTTGGCGCGGCCCCGGCCCTTCACCGGCTGGACCTCGACCAGCGCGCCGTCCTCGTCGCTCTCCAGGACCCGGGCGGTGATCTCCCCGCCCTCGGTCAGCTGGGCCTTCACCAGACGGCCCGTGGCCCGGCGCCAGTGGCGGGGCTCGGTGAGCGGGCGCTCGGCACCCGGGGAGCCGACCTCCAGCAGGTAGGGAGCGCTGCCCAGCAGATCCGAGTCGTCCAGCGCCTGGCCGACCAGGCGGCTGAACTCGGCGATGGCGTCCAGGTCGACCCCGCCGTCGGCGTCCACGTCGATCTGCACCTGGCGGCGGCTGCCGGCCTGGGTGATCTTGACGTCCTCGACATCGAGCCCCGCGTCGGCGGCCAGCGGCTCCAGCAACGCGCGCAGCCGGTCGGTCTGGGTGGTGCTCATCCGGGTGACTCCTCGGCCGCGTCTGCTGTTGTCAGAAGGTGCTAACTCATGGCGAAGCCTATCCGGTCCACCCCCGAAGCGCCGATTCCTGCCTCGGCCGGCGGCGAGCCGCGTACCCTCACTGCGAGCAAGGTCACAGTGGGAAAGGGCACCCGTCCGCGCTCGGGTCGTGAAGGTGCCGTCATGATTCACCCACACGGGAGCACACCGCTCCCCCGCGAGCCCCCTGGAGCGCTGATGCCGTCCCCCACCCGGCGTACCCTCCCGGCCGTCGGCGCGCTGACCGGCGTCCTGCTGCTGCTCACCGCCTGCAGCGGGGGCAGCGGGCACGACGACGGCAACCGCCGGCAGGTGGAGGACACCGACCGGCAGCTGCGGGCGCGGGCGGTGGCCGCCACCGACGTGCTGCTGGCCGGCTACGACGCGGTGATCGCCGGTCCCGGCGCGGCGAAGGCGGAGGTCCTGGGCGACCTGCGGGACGAGGTGGCCGAGCACCGGGCCGCACTGGCCGAGGGCCTGCCCGGCGACTCCCCGGCCGCGCCGAGCGGCACCGCCGCCACCGCCTCGTCGACCGCCCCGGCGGACCCGCCCGCCTCGGTGGCCGCGCTGGCCGCCGCCGAGCGGGAGACCGCGGGCGCCCGACTGGCCGACCTGGACGCCGCCTCCCCCGAGCTGGCCCGGCTGCTGGCCGCGGTCTCCGCCTCGGACGCGGTGCACGCCGCCCTGCTCGGCGACACCGCACCGATCGCCGCCGCCAACCCGGCCGGCCTGCCCTCCCCCGCCGCCTCCGCCGCCGCCGCGACCGGCACCGCGGGCACCGCCGCCGGCGCCACGCCCGCCGCCGCCCCCTCCACCGGCGGCCCCTCCCCGACGGCCGCCCCGCTGCCCTCCCCGGACGCCGCCTCCCTGCAGTCGGTGCTCTCCGCCGAACACGCGGCGGTGTACGGCTACGGCGTGGTCGGCGCCTTCCTGCCCGCCGGGGCGCAGCGCGAGGACGGCCGCGGCACGTACGCCGCCCACCAGGCGCGCCGGGACTCCTGGCAGCGGCTGCTCAGCGGCCGCGGCGCCTCCCCCACGGCGGCCGCCGCCGGCTACCGGCTGCCGTTCGCGGTCAAGGACGCCGCCACCGCCGGCCAGCTCGCCGCGCACATCGAGAGCCAGCTGACCACCGTCTACGCGGACCTGGTCACCGCCTCCCCCGGACCGCTGCGCGCCGAGGCCGCCGCCGCCCTGCGGGAGTGCGCGCTGCGGGCGGTGCACTGGGGCGCCGAGCTGCCGGCGCTGCCCGGCCTCGCGGACCCCGCCGCCGGGGGCGACGCCACCGACGGGCCACTGGACGGGGCGACCCCGGGCGCGGCCACGGGTACGGCCACGAACGCGGCGGCCCCGGAAGCGGTCGCGAGCGCGTCGTCGGCCGCCTGAGCCCTCCGCCGCCCCCCATGGCCGACAATGGGCGGGCAGCCTCCACGGGGACGAACCGACCGAAAGGCCACGATGTCGGCACAACCAGGGCAGATCAGCATCCCCGAGCGGCTGACCGAGACCGTCCGGGCCGCCCAGGGTGAGGCGGGCCTGGCCTGGCTGGCCGCCCTCCCCCAGCGGTTCGCCGACCACCTGGCCCGCTGGGGCCTGGTCCTGGAGCGGATCTGCGAGCCCGGCGGCCGGCTGAGCCTGGTCGGGTACGTCCACCGGGAGGACGACCTCTCCCCCGCCGTGCTCAAGGCCGCGCTGCCCACCCCCGCCACCGAGCAGGAGCACGCCGCCCTGCGGCAGTGGGCCGGACGCGGCGCCGCCCTGCTGCTCAACGCCGACCCCGCCCAGGGCGTCCTCCTGCTGGAACGGCTGCACGGGGACATCCCGCTGCGCTCGCTGGCCGAGGCCAAGGCCATGCTGGAGGCGACCAGCCTGCTCCGGCGGCTGTGGGTGCCACCCGACGAGGGACACCGCTTCGTCTCCGTCCGGACCCGGGTGGAGGAGCTCTCCGAGCTGCTGCGGGAGCGGCTGCCCGCGGCGCCGGCGGAGGTCCGGCCGCTGGCCCAGGAAGCGCTGGAGACCGCCGCCGGGTTGCTGGACTCCGAGCCGGAACAGCTGCTGCTGCACGGCGACTTCCACCACGGCAACGTGCTGGCCGCGGACCGCGCGCCCTGGCTGGCCGTCAGTCCGCAACCCCTGGTCGGGGAGCGGGCGTTCGACCTGGCGCGGCTGGTCCGCGACCGGATGGACACCCTGGCCGGCTCCCCCGGCCCGCAGTCCGCCGTCCGGCGCCGGCTCCACCAACTCGCCGACGCCGTCGACGTCGACCGCGACCGCCTCCGCGGCTGGACCCTCTTCCGCACCACCGAAGCCGGCCTCACCGCCCACGCCGCCGGCCACACCCCCACCGCCGAACTCGCCCTGGAATTCGCCACCTGGCTGTAGCCGCAACCGGGTTCCTCAGGGATGCGGATCCCTCCCCGCGCAGTTCTCCCCCGGCCTGGCGCACCGCCTGCGGAGCAGCCCCGGAGGGGATGTGCGGAGTGATCGTCCCGAGGCGTGGCGGAGTAGTAACGTCCGGGGCATGGAGCAGCTGACCGAGGTGACGATCGAGCCCATCGACCTGGCTGCGTCGGCCCCGACCGTACTGGAGGTCCAGGCGGTCGCGTTCGGCCTGACACCGCAGGAGGTGGCGGTCCGGCTGCCGATCGTCGGGCGCCACGCGGAGCAGCCGGGCGTGCTGGCCCTGGGCGCGCACGCGGGCGGCCGGCTGGTGGGTTTCGGGTACGGGATGCCGAACCGGCGCGATCACTGGTGGAGCACGGTCATCCAGCCGTACCTGGCGGCGGGCGGGTACGAGGACTGGCTGGACGACGTCTTCGCGATCACCGAGCTGCACGTGCTGCCGGAGTTCCAGGGCCGCGGGGTGGGGAGTTCGATCATCCGGACGCTGTGCGACCGTTCGGGCCGGCCGCGGTCGATCCTGTCGGCGATCGACGCGGAGACCCCGGCCCGCCGGCTGTACCGCTCGCTGGGGTACCGGGACCTGGCCAGGGCGGTCCGCTTCCCCAACACGGTCCGCCCGTACGCGGTGATGGGTGCCCGACTGCCGCTGCGCGGGTCGGCCGGGGAGCGCTGAGCCCGCGGCGGGGCCTCAGTACAGGGCGTCGGAACGGCGCGTCAGAACAGCACGCTCATGAAGGCGCCGACCTCGCGGAAGCCGACCCGGTGGTACGCCGCGCGGGCGCGGACGTTGTAGTCGTTGACGTAGAGCGAGACCACGGGGGCGACCTCGGCGAGGGCGATGTCGAGGACGGCGGCCATGCCGCTCTCGGAGTGGCGCCGGCCGCGGTACTCGGGGGCGACCCAGACGCCCTGGATCTGGCAGGCGCCGGCGGTGACGGCGCCGATCTCGGCCTTGAAGACGACCTGGCCGTCCTCGTCGAAGCGGGCGAAGGAGCGGCCGGAGGCGACCAGCTCGGCGACCCGGGCCTGGTAGAGCAGGCCGCCGTCGCCGGCCAGCGGGGAGACCCCGACCTCCTCGGTGAACATGGCGACGCAGGCCGGCATCACGGCCTCGACCTCGTTCCTGCGCACCCGGCGGACCAGCGGGTCGGGGGCGACCTCGGTGGAGCGGGTGGAGGTGGCCATCAGCGGCTGGTGGCCGCGGACCTCGCGGGCCGGGCCCCAGTTGCGCTCCAGCAGCGCCCACAGGGCGGCGGTGGCCTCGGCCGGTCCGACGATGGAGGAGCAGCGGCGGCCCTGGCGGCGGGCCCGTTCGGCGAAGGCGCGGACGGCCTCGGGGCCGGCGTTGACGGGGACCAGGTTGGCGCCGGCGTAGCAGAGGGACTCCAGGCGGCCGTCCTCGCCGTGCCAGCCCCACATCTCGCCGCCGAGCCGCCAGGGGTCGAGCCCGACGGCCTCGACGCGGGTGGCGACGAAGGAGTTGGCCACCGGGTCCCGGTGGAGGACCTCCAGGGCGTCGTCGAGATCCGGGGTGTCCAGCACACGGGTGGCCGACAGGGCCCGCGCGACCTGGAAGGGGCCGGGGAGCATCACACCTCGATCGAGCACAGACACCTCACTAGACAGCTCCTGCCGCACCCTACTCCCCGATCGGGCGGTGGCAAGGGGCCGCGGGGCCGTTCGTCGCGCCTGCTCGGTGCACGGACGGCCCCGCGGTCTCAGCGGTGGGCGGTGGTCACTCCGCCGCGACGACGACCGGGGCGCCGGACTCCACGCCGGCCTCCTGCATCTGCTCGGCCAGCTTCATGGCCTCCTCGATCAGGGTCTCGACGATCTTCGACTCGGGGACGGTCTTGATGACCTCGCCCTTGACGAAGATCTGGCCCTTGCCGTTGCCGGAGGCGACGCCGAGGTCGGCCTCGCGGGCCTCGCCGGGGCCGTTGACGACGCAGCCCATGACGGCGACGCGCAGCGGCACCTCCATGCCCTCCAGGCCGGCGGTGACCTCCTCGGCGAGCTTGTAGACGTCGACCTGGGCGCGGCCGCAGGACGGGCAGGAGACGATCTCCAGGCCGCGCTGGCGGAGGTTCAGCGACTCGAGGATCTGGATGCCGACCTTGATCTCCTCGGCCGGCGGGGCGGAGAGGGAGACCCGGATGGTGTCGCCGATGCCCTCGGCGAGCAGCGCGCCGAAGGCCACCGCGGACTTGATGGTGCCCTGGAAGGCGGGGCCGGCCTCGGTGACGCCGAGGTGCAGCGGGTAGTCGCAGGCGGCGGCGAGCTGGCGGTAGGCGTTGATCATCACGACCGGGTCGTTGTGCTTGACCGAGATCTTGATGTCGCGGAAGTCGTGCTCCTCGAACAGCGAGCACTCCCAGAGCGCGGACTCGACCAGCGCCTCGGGGGTGGCCCGGCCGTACTTCTCCAGCAGGCGCTTGTCGAGGGAGCCGGCGTTGACGCCGATCCGGATCGGGACGCCGGCGTCCTTGGCGGCCTTGGCGATCTCGCCGACCTTGTCGTCGAAGGCCTTGATGTTGCCCGGGTTGACCCGGACGGCCGCGCAGCCGGCGTCGATCGCGGCGAAGACGTACTTCGGCTGGAAGTGGATGTCCGCGATGACCGGGATCTGCGACTTCCTGGCGATGATCGGCAGCGCGTCGGCGTCGTCCTGGGACGGCACGGCGACCCGGACGATCTGGCAGCCGGAGGCCGTCAGCTGGGCGATCTGCTGCAGCGTCGCGTTGACGTCGGAGGTCAGCGTGGTGGTCATCGACTGCACCGAGACCGGGGCGTCACCTCCGACCGGGACGTTGCCGACCATGATCTGCCGGGAGACGCGCCGCTGGGCGAGCGGCTTGAGCGGCAGGGACGGGATACCGAGCGAGATCGCGGTCATGTGCGGAGGTTCCTCTGAGGGAGGTCGGTGAAGCCGGCTGGTGGTGCCTCCCGGCCTGTCCCAGGAGGCTGCGGCCGGGCCGGGCGCGCCCGCGCGGGCACACCCGGCGTCCAACGGTACGCCACGGCCCGGCGCGGGAGCACATCCGCCGGTCCGCGCGGCGCCCCAGGGGCGCCGGGGCAGGTCGGGGCGGCGGTCAGTTGATCCGGACGGGGTTGACGATGTCGGCGACGGCGACCAGGGCGGTGAAGGCGATGAAGATCGCCGCCACCACGTAGGCCACCGGCATCAGGCGGGCCACGTCGAACGGGCCCGGGTCGGGGCGGCGGCGGATCCGCGCGAGGGTGCGGCGCACCGACTCCCAGACCGCTCCGGCGATGTGCCCGCCGTCCAGCGGGAGCAGCGGGAGCATGTTGAACAGGAAGAGCGAGAGGTTGATCCCGGCGAGCAGCTGGACGAAGAAGGCGAGCTGCTGGGTGGCGGGGAGGTCCATGGCGAAGACGTCGCCGCCGAGGCGGGCGGCGCCGACCATGCCGATCGGGTCGTCGGTCGAGCGCGGGGTGCCGTCCACGACCGCGTGCCAGAGGCTGGGGATCTTGGAGGGCAGGGCGGCGAGCGAGGAGATGCCGTGCTCGGCCATGTCGGCCATCTCGTCGGCGCTCTCGCCGACCGACAGGTGGTGGACGCCGATCGCCGGGGTGATGCCGAGGAATCCGGCCTCCACGGTCTGCCCCTTGATGGCGCGGTGGTCCGCGTCCATGGCGGGCAGGGTGTTGCGCTCGATGGTGGCCGTCAGGGTGACCCGCTCGCCCTTGCGGTCGACCACGATCGGGACGGTCTTCCCGGCCGAGTCGCGGATCTGCGACTGCAGCTGCGGGTAGTTGTCGACCTTGGTGCCGTCGAAGCTCAGCACGGTGTCACCGGCCCGCAGGCCGGCCTTGTTGGCGGGCGAGAGCGGGGCGTCGGGCGGGCAGGTGTCGGTGGACTTCCCGGCCGGCACCACGCACTGGCTGACCTCCTGCACGGTGGGCACCGAGACCTGCTGCCCGATGCCCATGAACAGGGTCAGGAACAGCACCACCGAGAGGATCAGGTTCATGAACGGGCCGGCGAACATCACGATGACCCGCTGCCAGGGCTTGCGGGTGTAGAACAGCCGCGTCTCGTCCCCCTCCTGGAGCTCCTCGTAGGAGGCCTCGCGGGCGTCCTCGATCATGCTCCGCCAGGGCGAGCTGCTGCGCTGCGCTATCCGGCCGTCCGCGCCCGGCGGGAACATCCCGATCATCCGGATGTACCCGCCGAGCGGGATCAGCTTGAGGCCGTACTCGGTCTCGCCGCGGCGGCGGGACCAGATGGTCCGGCCGAAGCCGACCATGTACTGCGGCACGCGGATGCCGAAGAGCTTGGCGGTGGAGAGGTGGCCCAGCTCGTGCCAGGCGATCGAGAAGAGCAGCCCGATCAGGAAGATCAGGATGCCCAGCCCCCACATCAGGTTCGCCACCGCGTGTCCTCCGTCGTCCGCTGTTCGGGTGTCGCCGCTGGTCCGGCCGCTCGGTGTGCGGCCTGCCGTCTCAGCCCGCGGCGAGTTCCCGCGCGCGGGCCCGGGCCCAGTCCTCAGCGTGGAGTACGTCCTCC
This sequence comes from Kitasatospora sp. HUAS MG31, assembly GCF_040571325.1. Taxonomy (GTDB): domain Bacteria; phylum Actinomycetota; class Actinomycetes; order Streptomycetales; family Streptomycetaceae; genus Kitasatospora; species Kitasatospora camelliae. The sequence goes on from NZ_CP159872.1 coordinate 2,785,132, forward strand.
ACCGTGAGGGAAGTTCCCGTGACGGGGGCGCCGTGCTCGGCGACCACCTTCGCCACAGTGTCCACGATCCCGGTGAAGGCGAGGCGCCCCTTCAGGAAAGCGTCCACGCACTCCTCGTTGGCCGCGTTGAAGACCGCCGGGGCCGTGCCGCCGAGCGTACCGACCTCGCGGGCCAGCTCGACGGCCGGGAAGGCCTCGTTGTCCAGCGGGAAGAACTCCCAGGTGGCGGCCGTGGTCCAGTCGCAGCCGGGGGCGGCGTCCGGGACGCGGTCGGGCCAGCCGATGCCGAGCGCGATCGGCATCCGCATGTCCGGCGGGCTGGCCTGGGCCAGGGTGGAGCCGTCGGTGAACTCCACCATCGAGTGGACGACCGACTGCGGATGGACCACGACCTCGATCCGGTCGAAGGGCACGTCGTACAGCAGGTGGGCCTCGATCACCTCCAGGCCCTTGTTGACCAGGGTGGCGGAGTTGATCGTGACGACCGGGCCCATCGCCCAGGTCGGGTGGGCCAGCGCGTCCTCGGGGGTGACACCGGCCAGCTGCTCGCGGGTCCGGTTGCGGAACGGGCCGCCGCTGGCGGTGACCACCAGCTTGCGCACCTCCGCCCGGGTGCCGCCCGCCAGCGCCTGGAACAGCGCGGCGTGCTCGGAGTCCACCGGCACGATCTGGCCGGGCTTCGCCAGCGCCTTGACCAGCGGGCCGCCGACGATCAGCGACTCCTTGTTGGCGAGCACCAGCACCCGGCCGGCGGCCAGCGCGGCCAGGGTGGGGCGCAGGCCGATCGAGCCGGTGATGCCGTTGAGCACCGAGTGGCACTCCAGGGCGGCGACCTCGGTGGCGGCGTCCGGGCCGGCCAGCACGGTCGGCAGCGGGCGGCCGGCGGCACCGGCCGCCAGCGCCTCCTCCAGCGCGGGGACGGCCGCCTCGTCGGCCACCGCCACGGTGTGCACGCCCAGCCGCAGCGCCTGCTCGGCCAGCAGCGCGACCCGGCCGCCGGCCGCCGAGAGGGCGACCACCCTGAACCGGTCGGGGTTGCGCAGGACCACGTCGATGGCCTGGGTGCCGATCGATCCGGTGGAGCCGAGGATCACCAGCTCCCGGGGGCCGTCCGGGTTCGCGACGGTCGGTTCGAAGCGCAGCTGCGGGTGGGCGAGCGAGTTCATGCCCCCCATTGTGTCCTGTGCCGTGGCCGCCCTACTTCCAGGCCCACACCTTTCCGCTGACCTTGTCCTCGTCCACCTCGTACTCGAACACACCGGCGTACTCGTTGAGCGGGGCGAGGGCCCCGGTTCCGCCCTCCCAGACCAGCGAGCCGCGCCAGCTCACCCGGCCGGGGCCGGTGAAGGTGCCGACGCCCTGGCCCCGCCAGGTCACGCTGTCCCCGGACTGGGTCATCGTGATGCCCAGCCCGGTGCCGTACAGCCGCCCGTCGGCGCGCATCCGTGCCTCGTACGTCGCCCAGTCCCGCCCCGCGACGCCGAGGAGCTGCCCCTCGACCTGGACCGAGGTCTCCACCGTCGGTGCGAGGCCGTGCTCACCGCCGAGCACCCGGCGCCCCGTGACGTGGCCCTGTATCTCTCCGATGAGGTCGCCTAGCATGACCGACCTCCCTTCCTCCGTCTTCCGGACTACGCCGGTCGCCGAGGGGTGTCAAGGCAGGCCGACGCCCCGCCACCGGGGAGGGTGACGGGGCGTCAAGGGGTGACCCGGAGGGTGACTCAGAGGTCGAGGCCGGTGAGCACCATGACCTTCTCGAAGGTCATGTCCTCCATGGCGTAGCGGACGCCCTCACGGCCGACGCCGGAGTCCTTCACACCGCCGTACGGCATCTGGTCGGCGCGGTACGACGGGGCGTCACCGATCACCACGCCGCCGACCTCCAGCTCGCGGTGGGCGCGGAAGGCGGTCTGAACGTCGTGGGTGAAGACGCCGGCCTGCAGGCCGAACGGCGAGTCGTTGACCGCGGCGAACGCCTCGTCGGTGGACTCCACCCGGTGCAGGGAGAGCACCGGGCCGAAGACCTCGGCGGTGGCCAGGATGGCGTCGGCGGGCAGGTCGGCCAGCACGGTCGGGGCGTAGGCCGCGCCCTCGCGTGTGCCGCCGGTCAGCACCTTGGCGCCCTTGGTGACGGCGTCCTCCACCCAGGCCTCGACGCGCTTGGCGGCGTTCTCGTCCACCAGCGGGCCGACGTCGGTGGCGTCGTCGAACGGGTCGCCGGTGACCTGGGCGCGGACCTTGGCGACCACCTTCTCCGCCAGCGCGTCGTACACGCTCGCGTCGGCGATCACGCGCTGCACCGAGATGCAGGACTGGCCGCCCTGGTAGTTGGCGAAGGTGGCGATCCGGGTGGCGGCCCAGTCGAGGTCGGCCTCGGAGGACCAGTCGGCGAGCACCACGGCCGCGGCGTTGCCGCCGAGCTCCAGGGTGACGTGCTTGCGCGGCACCGAGTCCATGATCTGGTAGCCGACCCGGTCGGAGCCGGTGAAGGAGATGACCGGCAGGCGCTTGTCCTGGACCAGGGCCGGCATCTTCTCGTTCTCGACCGGCAGCACGCTCCAGGCGCCGGCCGGCAGGTCGGTCTCGGCCAGGATCTCGCCGAGCACCAGGGCGGAGACCGGGGTGGCCGGGGCCGGCTTGAGGATGATCGGCGCACCGACCGCGATCGCCGGGGCGACCTTGTGGGCGACCAGGTTCAGCGGGAAGTTGAACGGCGCGATGCCCAGCACCACACCGCGCGGGAAGCGGCGCACCAGCGCGAAGCGGCCCACGCCGCCCGGGTCGGTGTCCAGGCGCATGGTCTCGCCGTTGGTGCGGCGGGCCTCCTCGGCCGCCCAGCGGAACACCGACACGGCGCGGCCGACCTCGCCGCGCGCCCACTTGATCGGCTTGCCGTTCTCGGCGGTGATCAGGCGGGCGATCTCCTCGGTGCGCTCGGCGAGGCGCTTGGAGACGTGGTCCAGGGCGGCGGCGCGGACGTGCGCCGGAGTGGCGGCGAAGACCGGCGCGGCGGCCACCGCGGCGGCGACGGCCTCCTCGACCTGGGCGTCGGTCGGGACGCTGACCCGGGCGACCAGGCTGCCGTCGTGCGGGTGCCGGACCTCGAAGTCCGCGTCGCCGCTCGCCCGACGGCCGGCCAGCCAGAACTCATGGGTGGTGGTCACGGTCGTACCGGCCCTCTCCTCGTAGTCAGTGGATCCCCGTAGTCAGCGGATCCCCGTAGTCAGTGGATTCCGCAGCCCACGGTAGGGGCGATCCGCCGGAAACCGGATTGGCCACCGCGGAGCATTGGGTCTTCGGGGCAGGACACGGTGTACGACCGCCGGCCGGGGAGCACCCACCGGGGCGCTCCGCCGGCCGCCCGGGTCTACTCCTCGCCGGATCTCAGCGCGAGCCAGAGCTCCATCCGCACGTCGGTGTCGTCCAGCGACCGTCCGAGCAGCTCCTCGACCCGCTTCATCCGGTACCGCAGCGTGTGCCGGTGCACCCCGAGGTCCGCGGCGGCGGCGTCCCACTGCCCGTGCCGGGACAGCCAGGCCCGCAGCGAGGCGACCAGGTCGCCGCGCGCCGTCCGGTCGTGCTCCCGCAGTGGCCGCAGCAGACCCTCCGCGAAGGCGGTCACCGCCTCCTCGCCGAGCAGCGGCAGCAGCGACCCGGCGCCGACCTCCTCGTGGTCCACCGACCGCCGCCCACCGCGCTGCGCCACCGCCAGCGCCCGCTCGGCCTGCGCGTACGCCGTCCCGGCCTCCTCCAGCGCGGCGGGCGCCGAGACGCCCAGCGCCAGGCCCTCGTGTTCCTCGACCACGCCGAGGCAGGCCCGGTGCACCGCGCCGTTGTCCATCGCCAGCACCATCAGCCGCGGGCCGTGCGCACCGTCCTCGCGGGCCACCAGCAGCCGCTCGCCGACCTTGCCGCCGGCCTGCTCGGCCCGGTCGCCGAGCTCGCTCAGCGCCTCGGCCGTCTCCGGGGCGGCCCCGGCGGCGGCGACCAGCACCCGGATCGTCCCCTCGGGCAGCCCGCCGAACAGACCCGCCGCCACCTGCCGGGCGGTGGCCACCTCGCCGGCCAGCACCATCCGCAGCAGCGCCGCGCCCATCCGCTCCTCGGCCTGCCGCAGCTCGCGCGAACGCTCCAGGGTGAGGGTGAGCAGGGCGACGGCGGCGTTCAGCACGTACCGCTCGGTGGGGGTGATCCGGTCCTCGGTGCCGACGGCGAGAAAGCCGCGTGGGCGGCGGTCCGCGCCGAGCGACTGGACGACCACGTAGTCCTCGTCGGCGGTGTCGATGCCCTGGGAGCGGCCCTGCAGGGCGGCGCTGGAGGGCGCCGGACGGCGGCGCAGCCGGTCCACCTCGGCGGCCAGCCGGCCGGCCCGGCGGGCCGCCCAGTCCGGCGCCACGGCGGACAGCGCACCCGACCCGTCGTACAGCGCGGCCCAGCCGCCGAGCCGGGCGGCGAGCCGGCGGACCACCGCGGTGGTGCCGTCCTTGCCGAGCGCGGCCCGGGTGAGCTCGTCCTGCGCCTCGAAGCTGGTGGTGACCGCCTCGTACTGCTCGGCGGCCAGCGCGGCCGAGACCGTCTTGGAGATCGCGATGAACGGCGTGGCCTCCGGGACCCGCAGCAGCGGCAGCCCGCGCTGCGCGGCGGCGTCGACCAGCGCCTGCGGCACCTCGGTGTGCGAGAGCCCGACCCCGAGACCGAGTCCCACCACGCCCGCGTCGGCCAGCCGGTGGACGTAGGACTGCAGCCCGGCCGCGCTCTTGCCCAGCTTGATGCCGGTGGTGAGCAGCAGCTCGCCGCCCTCCAGGAACGGCGTCGGGTCGTCCAGCTCGCTGGTGTGCACCCAGCGGACCGGCCGTTCCAGGTGGTCCGCGCCGGCGAGGACCGTCAGATGCAGCGCGGAGTTGCGGACTACGGAGGCGAGTGTGGGGGGCATGGCACCTTCGGTGGTTCGACCAGGTCGCGCCGTTGCGACCGGGCGAGTGGGGGATCTGGGTCCATTATGTACGCGCCGGACAAGCCGCAGAGCCGGAATCCGCCGGTCCGTAGCCAGCCGCGCCGCCGGACTGCCGGTTCGTCGCCGTCCGGGCGGACGGGCACGCCGGTTCGTCCTCGTGCGGTGGAGCCCGCCGCGTAGGTGGCCCCGGCGCTCGGTCGCGTAGGTCGACGCTCAGTCGCGCAGGTCGACGCTCAGTCGCGTAGATCGACCAGGAGCGGCGGGACCTGCTCCCCCGCCACCGTGGTCAGCGACACCACGGCGTGCCCGGTGGGCAGCGCGTGCGCCAGGTCGGAGGGCGACCAGCGGTGCCGCTCCACGTCCCGGGTGGTCACGCTCTCGGTCTGCGCGGTGGTGCCGGCCAGCAGCTTGCGGGCGATCCGGCCGGTCCGCCGCACCAGGCCGCCGGAGGTGTCGGGGGTGTGGGTGACCGCCCGCTCGGTGACCAGGTGGGTGCCCCAGGCCTCGGAGAACAGCCGGCCGTCCCAGGGCGCGATCCCGGGGAAGGCCATCCGGCAGCCGACCGCGCCGAACAGCGGCGTCCGCAGCGCCTCCGGCAGGTCCACCAGCGTGCGCAGCAGCAGCACCGCACCGGCGTTCACCCCGCGCAGCCGCTGCAGCCCGCGCACCACCTGGGCGTCGATCGCCGCCGAGGCGTCGTCCACCACCAGACCCGCGAACAGCTCCCGCTCCTCGCGCACCGCCGCCGCCTGCACGAACTGGCCGACCACCAGCCGGGACAGCATCCGGGCCGCCTCCGGGTGGCTGCGCTCGGGCAGCTTCACCCGCACCCGCAGCGGGTGCTCCAGCGCCCGCATCGCGAACGCCGGCTTGGCCCCCGGCCCGCCGTTGAACGCCTGCGCGAACACCGGCCGGTCCAGCAGCGCCAGCCGGTCCGCCAGCAGCGCCCCCGGATCGTCCGCCCGGCCGTGCAGCCGGGCCCGCTGCTGCACGTCCGCCTCGAACTCCCGGAACCGGCCCGCCTCGCGCAGCGCCCCGGCCAGCTCCTCCCAGCCCTCCGGCTCCCCGCCGAGCAGCCCGCGCAGCTCCCGCACCCCCGGGTACCGTCCGTACGCCGCCTGGAACGGCCCCACCACCTGCTGCAACGCCGTCCGCGCACTCTCCGCCCGGGACGCCAGCTCGTCCGGCAGCAGCGCGTCCGCCAGCCGCGCCGCGGCCTCGTCCGCGCTCTGCGCCGCCCCGTACAGGTCCAGGCCGTACGGCGACGCCGGATCGCCCGGCGCGATCACCACGTCGTACCAGGAGTCCGGCCCCAGGTCCGCCTCCGCCGACCCCACCACCACCGCGCAGGCCGCCGCGGCCAGCGCCTGCACACACAGCATCTCCGCCACCGGCCGGGCCAGCGCCGCCGTCTTGCCCGTCCCCGCCGGGCCGACCGCCAGCAGCGAGGTGCCCAGCAGCTGCGGGTCCAGGGCGAAGCCGGAGCCGCGGTGGGCGAGCGGGTTCTTGACCACGTTCTGGGTGGTGCCGAGGCGCACCTGCCGGGTCAGCAGGTCGTGCCGGGCACTGCGGGCGGGGAGGTCGCGGGCCTCGGACGGGTGCGCGCAGGCGGCTGCGCCGCGTACCTCCAGCTGCTCCTCGAAGGCCGCGCGCAACCCCGGATCGGCCACCACCGTCCGCCACGCCTGCCGGATCCGCACGTAGTCCACCTCCCCCACGCCGCTCAGCCCCCGCAGCACCTCGTCACCGACACCCCCACGGAGCTCACTCCACGGGTCGGCGGCTGCACCGGGCACACTGGCGTCCTCCCGCTGCTCGGGCTTCTCGTGGGTGACGGCGTGCGACAGCACCGGAGCGGCGAACCTGCGCCACACCTCACGCCACCGTCCCATCCGCCCGAAGAACGTGATCACACCGATCACCAGCAGGACGTTGACGGTCAGCGCGAGGAGGATCGTCGGCACGGCCGGCAGGCTGCCGAGCCCGAGCATGCCGAGACCGGAGAGCGCCAGATCACGCCCGTAGATGAAGGCGCACCACGCGACGACCAGGTTCAGCGCCGCTCGGAGGAGGAGGGGGCCGGCCGGGGTGGTGGTGTCGGGGGTGGTGGCCGGGAGGGGGCGGTAGTGGAGGCGGAAGATGCCGGCGGGGGTCTCGGGGCGCGGGGTGGTGGCCCAGGTGGTGAGGTTGAAGGGAGTGGTGCGTTGGGTGGGGAGGTGTTGTGCCCCGGTCGGGTGTGGTGCCTGTCCCTTTGTGCCGTCCAGTCCCATCCGGCCCCGCTCCCCTTCCCCAACGGCACTGCCGTCCCGGCACCGCCTACCGCGGCGGCACTCCCGCGCTCAATGTAGTGGAGCGGAGCCGCCCGGAAGCCGTTCCACGCCACTGGCCGCGCAGGACAACTTCGGACCGACCACTGCTCCCGAGTGGCGCATGCCCCACCGGTGTACCCCGCCGTAGCCTGCCAGGACCGCGCCTTGAGAATTTGGAGAACACCATGAGCGCTGCAACGCCCCTCCCGCAGGAGCGCCGCCTGGTCACCGCGATCCCCGGTCCGAAGTCGCAGGAGCTGCAGGCCCGCAAGCTCGGCGCGGTGGCGGCCGGTGTCGGCACGACCCTCCCCGTGTACGTCTCCCGTGCGAACGGCGGCGTGCTGGAGGACGTGGACGGCAACAGCCTGATCGACTTCGGTTCCGGCATCGCCGTGACCAACGTCGGCAACAGCGCCGCGGCCGTGGTCGCCAAGGCGACGGACCAGCTCAACGCCTTCACGCACACCTGTTTCATGGTGACCCCGTACGAGGGCTACGTCGCCGTCGCCGAGCAGCTGAACGAGCTGACCCCGGGCGACCACGAGAAGCGCACCGCGCTGTTCAACTCGGGCGCCGAGGCCGTCGAGAACGCGGTGAAGATCGCCCGCGCGTACACCAAGCGCACCGCCGTCGTGGCCTTCGACCACGGCTACCACGGCCGCACCAACCTGACCATGGGCCTGACGGCGAAGAACATGCCGTACAAGCAGGGCTTCGGTCCGTTCGCGCCGGAGATCTACCGGGTGCCGGTGGCCTACCCGTACCGCTGGCTGACCGGTGCGGAGAACTGCGCCGCCGAGGCCGCCGCGCAGGCGATCGACATGATCAACAAGCAGATCGGCGCGGAGAACGTCGCGGCGATCATCATCGAGCCGATCCAGGGCGAGGGCGGCTTCATCGAGCCGGCCAAGGGCTTCCTGCCGGCCGTCGTGGAGTACGCGAAGGCCAACGGCATCGTGTTCATCGCGGACGAGATCCAGACCGGCTTCTGCCGGACCGGCCAGTGGTTCGCCTGCGAGGACGAGGGCATCGTCCCGGACCTGATCACCACCGCCAAGGGCATCGCCGGCGGTCTGCCGCTGGCCGCGGTGACCGGCCGCGCCGAGATCATGGACGCCGCGCACGCGGGTGGCCTGGGCGGCACCTACGGCGGTAACCCGGTGGCCTGCGCCGCCGCGCTGGGCTCGATCGAGACCATGAAGGAGCAGGACCTCAACGGCAAGGCGCAGCGGATCGGCGAGGTCATGCTGGGCCGTCTGCGGGCCATGCAGGAGAAGTTCGACGTGATCGGCGAGGTCCGGGGCCGCGGTGCGATGATCGCGATCGAGCTGGTGAAGCCGGGCTCCAAGGACCCGAACCCCGAGGTGACCGCCGCCGTGGCGAAGGCCTGCCACGCCGAGGGCCTGGTGGTGCTGACCGCCGGCACCTACGGCAACGTGCTGCGCTTCCTGCCGCCGCTGGTGATCCCGGAGAACCTGCTGACCGAGGGCCTGGACATCATCGAGGGCGCGTTCGCCCGCGTCTGATCCGGCGCTCCCGGTCCGCCGGCCCCGGGCCGGCACTCAGGGTTCGGCGGACCTGATCCGGCGGACCTGATCCGGCGCCGCCACGCGCGCGCCGCCGTGTCGCACCGACGGAGCGGCCCGGTCCCCAGTGGACCGGGCCGCTCCGGCTTTTCCCCGGCGCCTTTCCCCGCGACCACCGGTTCTCGGCCTGACGTTCGGACCGGGGTGGAGGTTGTACACCCGGTGGTGAAGATGCTGTGCACGATGGCCGGGACACCTCTTGCGCCGCAACCGCTTTGACGTACTGTCATGACAGATGGACAGCGACCCGCAACCCTTAGCGACAGCGTCCCCGTCCTCCGGCCAGGCCTGGTCGGCGGACCCCTCGGACCGATCGACCGACCGGCCGGCCCACACCCCCCGGGCCGCACGGAACGGCGATCACCTCGGCCGCCCCGGAGCTCTCCCCCCTGCTCCGGGGCGGCTGCTTTTTGCTGTCACGCTCATGACACTCACGCTGGCGCTGGCCCTGATCTCTTGGCAGGTCGCGGTCGGCGGGCCGCTGCTCGCGGTGGACACCGGGGCGCGGCACCTGACCCGGGAGCTGCGGACGGCCCTGCACAGCCTGCTGCTGAACCATCTCGGCGTCGGCCTCTCCGACCTGGGCGGCCCCGTGCCGGCGATCCCGCTGCTGTTCGCGGCGGCGGCCTTCGCGGCGCGCCGGGACCGGTCGGCCGGGCGGGCCCGGTGGTGGCTGCCGCTGCCGGCCGCGGTCGGCGCGGCGGCACTGATCCCGCTGCTGGTGGCGCCGGCGAAGGCGTGGTTCGCCCGGCCGGGACCGTTCGGGGTACCGCTGACCCCGGAGCAGACCGGCTGGTACCCGTCCGGCCACACCGCCACCTCGGCCGTCGCCTACGGCACGGCGGCCCTGCTGCTGGGCCGGCTGCTCGCGCCGGGCGACCGGCGGGCGCTGTACACGGTGACCGCCCTGCTCTGCCTGGGGGTCGGCGCGGGGCTGGTCTGGAGCGACTACCACTGGCTGCTGGACGTCCTGGCCAGCTGGTGCGTGGCGGCCCTCGTCCTCGCGGCCCTGGCCGCCACCCTCCGACGGCTGGACCGCGCCGGCGGGGCGCCGACCGGGGACTGACCCCGCCTCACGCCTCGGCGGCGGCCTCGCCCTCGCCGCGCTGGACCGTCCCGGGCACGCCGTCCTCGCGGCGCCACTCGACGACCAGCTCGTCCCGGGCGCCGAAGCGCACCAGGTGGCGGCCCACCACGTCCTCCAGGCCATCCAGGTCGGCGGCCTCGCCCTCCACGGCGAGCAGCAGCGCACCGGGCTCGGCCACCAGGGTCGCGGTGCCGGCGCCGAACACCAGCGACCCGCGCCCGGACTCCTCGGACCACTCGGCCCGGATCTTCCGCCCCATGTGGGCGGCGAGCTGCTTGCCGTAGCGGGCTGGACGGTCGGTGGGCACCCGGGCTTCGGAACGGGACATGCGTCATCTCCGGTCAATCGAACGACTTAGGTTCACCTAACCTACTCGAATACTGAGCTTGACTCAACGAGTTATCGTCCCGAGACCCCAACCTCCGCGCCCCAACCGCCGCGCCCCGTCCCCACAGCCCCACGCGCACAGCCCCGCCCGCACTTCCCACGGCACGGACGGCCGGGGTCGGCCCCGCAGCCGACCGATACCCTTGCCCCCATGACCTCCCAGCCGACCGCGGACACCGCCGCCGAGCTCGCCGACGCGCTGACCCGGGCGATGAAGCGGATCCGCCGGCAGACGATGCGGCGGCTGGAGCCCTACGGCATCACCCCGGCCCAGGCCCGGGCGCTGCGGACGCTGGCGCACGCCCCCGGCTGCGAGAGCCGGGAGACCATGCGGCTGAGCGAGCTGGCTGACCGCCTGCACATCGCGCCCCGGTCGGCCACCACGGTGGTGGACGCCCTGGAGGACTCCGGCCTGGTGGCGCGGACCCCGGACCCGGCCGACCGCCGGGCCGTCCGGCTGGTGCTCACCGAGGACGGCCGGGCCGCGCTGGAGCGGATCGGGCAGGTCCGGCAGGAGGTGGCCCAGGAGTACTTCGGCCCGGTCAGCCCCGCCGAGCAGGACGCGCTGCTGCGGGCTCTGCGGTCCGCCGAGACCGCGTACGAGGCGGCCGCTCCTCCCCGCTCCTGGGACGCGGCGCGGTAGGCGCGCCGCGTCCGGGGCGCAGCGCGGTGAGGCCGATCCCGGCGATGACCAGCAGCGCCGCCACCCCGGCCAGGGGACTGAACCGCTCCCCCAGCAGCAGCCAGGACGAGGACATCCCGAACACCGGTACCAGCAGGGAGTAGGGCGCCACCGCGGAGGCGTCGTACGTGCGCAGCAGGAAGCTCCAGGCGACGAAGCCGAACAGGGTGGAGACCAGGCCGACGTAGAGGATCGCCCCCGCACCGGAGGCCGTGATGCCGGCCAGCGCCCGCAGGTCCGCCTCCGGGCCCTCGACCAGCAGGGAGAGCGCCAGCAGCGGCAGCGGGGGCACGGCGCTGACCCAGACCATCCAGCGCAGCGGGTCCGGCGGCGCGGCCCGGCGGGTCAGCACGTTCGACAGGCCCCAGAACACCGCGGACCCGATGACCAGCGCGAACGCCCCGACCGGCCCGCCGAGTCCGTGGTCCACGGCCGCCACACCGATGCCGGCAAGGGCGATCACCAGTCCGGCGGTACGGCAGCCGGTGGGCCGCTCGTGCAGCAGGCCGGCGGCGAACAGTGCGGTGAACACGGCCTGGCTCTGCAGCACCAGCGAGGACAGCCCGGCCGGCATCCCGGCGTGCATGCCGAGGAACAGCAGCCCGAACTTCACCACGCCGAGGGTGACGCCGACCGCGGCCACCCACCGCCAGGCCACCCGGGGCGGCCCGACCAGGAACACCGCCGGCACCGCCACCACGGCGAAGCGCAGCGCGCAGAACAGCAATGGCGGGAAGTCCGCCAGGCCGACGTGGATCAGGACGAAGTTGAGGCCCCAGACGGCGGCGATCAGCACGGCCAGGGCGATGTGACGCGGGGTCATGGCGAAGGAGGCGGGCGGCATGGACCGAGCATCACCGAGCCGGACCGTTCAGCACCAGCGATGACTTCTGAACCGCACGCTTTAGCATTCCTACATGTTGGATCTCGGACGCCTGCGGGCGCTGCACGCGGTCGCGGTGCACGGCTCGGTCGGCGGCGCGGCGGCCGCCCTCGGCTACACCCCCTCCGCCGTCTCCCAGCAGATCTCCAAGCTGGAACGGGAGACCCGGACGGTGCTGCTGGAGCGCCAGGGCCGCGGCGTGGTGCTCACCGACGCCGCCCGGCGGCTGGCCGACACGGCGCAGCGGGTGCTGGCCCTGGTCGAGCAGGCCGAGGTCACGCTGGAGGAGCAGCGCGGGGCCGCGGTCGGACGGCTGATGATCGCCTCGTTCGCGACCGGTGCCCGGGGCCTGCTGCCCGGGGCGCTGGCCGACCTGCGGGCGCGCTGCCCGGAGCTGGACGTCCGGCTGCTGGAGACCGATCCGTACCTCGCGGCCGAGCTGGTGGCGCGCGGGGAGGTGGACCTGGCGGTGGTGCAGGACTGGCCCTCGGTGCCGTTGCCGGTGCAGGACGGGCTCGCCCGGATGGACCTCGGCCCCGACCCGGTGGACCTGCTGCTGCCGGCCGGCCACCCGTTGGCCGAACTCGCCGTGGTGCCGGTCGGCCGGCTCCGCGGGCAGCGCTGGATCAGCGTCCCGCCGGGCAACATCTGCCACGACTGGCTGCTGCGGACCATGCGCGAGGCCGGGGAGGAGCCGGATGTGGTCTACCAGATCGGGGAGTTCGAGACGCAGATCGCGCTGATCGACGCCGGACTCGGGCTCGGGCTGGTGCCCCGGCTCGGCCGCGGCGCGCTGCCCGCCGGGGTGGTGGCCCGGCCGGTGGTGCCGGAGCCGTCCCGGCGGGTGTTCGCCCTGTGGCGCGCCCAGACCTCCCGCCGTCCGGCCGTCACGGAGGCGCTCCGGGCGGTCCGCGCGCGGTGGGAGGAGTTGGAGCGACCGGGGGCGGCCTGACGCCCTTTCAACAGGTCGCCGCCCGGCCGTTCACTCAGCCCATCCGCCCTGCCGCCCTGCCGCCCGCTCAGTCGGCGAAGCCGATCACCAGCCACATGAAGCCCACCCCGAGCAACGTGCACAGCAGCGTGGTCCGGGACGGGTGCGGGCTGTGCGCCTCGGGGAGGATGTCGGAGGTGGCCAGGTAGAGCAGGAATCCGGCGAAGAACCCCAGGTAGAGGCCGAGCAACTGCTCCGGGATGGTGAACAGCAGGGTGATGCCGGCCCCGGTCACGGGCGCCACCGCGTCGGCCGCCAGCAGGGTCAGCGCCCGCCGCCGGTCGTTCCCGTACATCCGGGTGATCGTGTACGTGTTGAAGCCGTCCGCGAAGTCGTGCGCGACCACCGCGATCGCCACCGCCGTGCCGACCGTGGTGCCCGCCTGGAACGCCGCACCGATGGCGAAGCCGTCCATCACGCTGTGCGCCACCAGCGCGCAGGCCGCCGTCAGCCCGATGCCCTGCCTGCCCCCGTTGTGCAGGTGGGAGTGCCCGTGGGTGTGCTCGGCGTACTCGCCCTCGTGGCTCCGGTGGATGGCCAGCGCCCGTTCGACGATGTGGATCGCCAGGAACCCTGCCGCGAACATCAGCAGTGCCTGCGGCACCCCGTGCAGCTCGCCGGGGGCGGCCGCGAGTGCCTCGGGCAGCAGGTCGAAGGCGACCACGCCGAGCATCAGGCCGGCGGCGAGGCCGAGCACCAGGTGCCGGCGGTCGCCGGTGCGCTGCGCGACGTAGCCGCCGATCAGGGTCATCAGGAAGGCCCCGGCCGCGACCAGGACGGCGGTCATCCGGCGCCCTCCCCTCGGCGTCCCGCCCCGGCGTGACCCGCCGGAGCCGCGCGGCAGTGCACGACGGGGCCGGACGGCCGCGCGAACCGCTGCCCACGGTCGCCGCCGTCCGGCCCTGGCCCCACCACACCGGGACCAGGCCCCAGCCTGCCGTCCGACGCCGTTGCCCCGCACCCGGGGCGGACCGTCGGGGTGACGGACCGTCGGTCCGACCCGCTGTCAGCGCCCCGGTCAGGCCCCGCCGGTACCGGGTGTGGCGTCCGAACCGGTCTTCGCCGGGCCGATCTCCGCCGGGCCGGTCTTCGGTGCGGGCCGTCGGGGGCGCGGCCGGTGGTGCTCATGCGGCCTCAGGTGGTGAGCGGCAGGGCGAGCTGGGTGCGGGCCAGCTCGCGCAGGCCGTCGCCGTCGATCAGGTGGATCCGGCGGTACCCCTCCTCGGCCGCCAGGTCGAGCGCCGCCTCGGCGAACCGTGCGGAGGTCAGCCGCAGACCGCGCTCGGCGCCCTCCTCCCGGACCGCCTCGGCGAGCGTCCGAATCTCCTCGGCGCCCACCTCGGACGTCCCACGGGAGGCCCAGACCACCCACCGGCCGGGCAGGGCGGTGCCGGACGCCCCCGCGGCGGTGGCCACCAGGCCCGCCGGTCCGCGCAGCCGGACGCTCCACTCGGCCAGCCCGCCGGCCGTCAGCAGCCGCCGTACCAGGTGGGCGAACTCGTTGGCGGAGAGCTCGGCCGCCGCCGGGACGGCGCCGCCGGCCAGGCCGCAGGGCTCGACGGCCGGACCGGCGTACGGGTCCGGGGTGACCACGGCGGACAGGTCACGCAGCCGGACCAGGGCCTCGTCCTGCTCGGCGTCGGCGTAGACCCCGGGTCCGCCGTCGTCCGCGGCGGGGTCCTCCGCGGCCGCGGTGCCGCCGGCGGGCTCACCGCCGCGTCCGGAGGCGTCGAGGGCCTCCCAGGCCTCAGGGGCTTCCGGGGGGAGCAGGCGGGTGCGGGCGAGGGCGTCCCGGTCCGCGTCCACGCTCAGCAGGCAGCGGGGGTTGCCGCCGGGGGTGCGCAGCCAGCCGTTGAGCACCACTCCGGCGAGCACCTCGTCGGTGTCCACCGCGTCCACGGCCTGCAGGGCGCGCAGGGCGAGTCGGGCGGCGAGCCGCAGGTAGTCGGAGGAGCGGTCGGCCGGCGGGCGGGGCACCGGCTCGGCCGAGCCGTCGGGCGCGAGCCGGTAGCCGTCCAGGGAGGGGACCAGGTCGAGCGGCGGGAGGTCGAGGTCGAGCACCGCGGTCCGGGTGAGCGGGCGGAACACCGCGCGGCAGGGCACCGGCAGGTCCTGGGTGGCGCCCTCGGCCGCGGCCAGCGCCCGCTCCAGCAGCGACTCCACCGCCGCAGGCTCGGACTGCCGGTAGGCCCGCCGGCACTCCTCCAGGGAATCGTTGTACTCCCGGACGGCCTGGGCCCGGGACTGCTCGGCCCGCTCGTGCTCCGCGCGGGCGGCGAGCGTCTCCGTGTCGGCGCTCTCCGCCTGGCGGGTCCGCCACTCGCGCAGCGCCCGCTGGTGACGGAGCCGGGCCTGGGCCAGCTCGCGCTGGTAGCCGGAGTCCAGCAGCCGGCGGGAGGCCGGGGCGTCCGGGTCCGCGCCGGCCGGCTCCGGCGGGGCGAAGTCGGCCCAGCGCGGCTCGGCCCCGGCCGCCGACCGCCCCGCGTCCCCGGCCGGGAAGGGGCGCGGCTCGTACCGGCGGAGCTGGCTCTCGAAGTCCATCGCCGAGACCGGAAGGGCGGCCCGGCGCAACAGGTCGGCCAGCCGCTCGTGGTCGGCCTGGACGGCGAGCGTCCGCTGGTGGGCCTGCGCGGCGGCCCGGCCGTGGGCGGCCACCTCCTCGTCCACCGGCCCGGCCTGCTCGGGCACCTCGGCACCGAGGTCGCGGAAGACCGAGGCCAGGAATCCGGGCTGGAGGACCGCGGCGGTGCCCTCCGGGCGGCCCTCGGATGAGTACTGCATCAGCGCTCGTTCCCCCTGCTCGTCCGACGCTCCCTGAGCCGCTGGCGGGCGGCCCCGGGCAGCATTGTCCACCGAGCGGACGCGGCTGGTCAGCCGAGCGCCGCAGTTCGTCCGGGTCGAGCCTGTGCGGGGCCGGTACGGGCCTGTGCGGGGCCGGTACGAGTCGGCGCGAGGCCGGCACGGGCCCGGCGTGAGTCCGGTGAGCGGGCTGACGGTCGGGCAGTCTCCTCAGTTGGTCCGGGTGTTGGTCAGGTGCAGGCCGATGTAGCCGACGTAGATCCGGCCGCTCCCGGAGCAGTCGTCCAGGTAGTGCACCCGCGGGGCCGTCCCGCCGCCGCCGATCCGCAGGTGGGCGCCCATGAAGGCCCGGCGGGAGGGGGCGACGCAGGCGGGCACCGGGAGCATCCGCTGGCGCTTCCACTTGGCGTGGCTGGACACCGCCCGGGACTCGCCGCGGACCGCCTTGCGCGGCGGGAACCGGTGGCAGCCGGCCGGGGTGCGCTCGCACCACTGCTTGAAGTCGCCACCGGCCTGGCCCCGGACGGCGGCGCCCGCGTACTCCTGGAGGGCGGTCAGACCGTCCCAGGTGAGGCGGGCCCACCCGGCGCCGTCGCTCTGCCCGTCGAGCGCGAGGGTCTCCTTCTCGTCGCCGGTGAACTGCAGCAGCGGGAACTCGTCGAACCGGCCGACCAGTTCGCCGAAGCTGTTCGGGGCCCACTCCTCCGCCTCCTCCGCGCGGACCGCGGCCGCCAGCTCCCGGAGATCCACCCCGGCGGGCCGGGCCGCGGAGCGCAGCCGGCCGGTGAGCACCCTGACCTGGGCCCCGACATGGCGGAGGGCCGCGAGCTGTTCGTCGCTCTCGGCCAGCATCCGGGCCTCCCGGCGGCGGGCCCGGAGCAGGCTGTGGCGGACCCGCTGGAGCTCGTCGACGCGCGCCTGGTGCTCGGCGAGGTCGGCGATCCCGGCGAGGTCGTCGGGGCCGGTGAGCCCGGTGGTGTCGGAGCGGCCGGCGGGACGGCCGGCTGCTCCGCAGTCCCGCTCCTCGGCCGCCCGACGGGGCCGGCCGATCTGCGCGGACACCGGACGGGCCACGGTCCGCTCGGCCGCACACGGATCGGTGGCGTGCCGTGTCTCGCCGCTCCCGGTGCCCTCGCCCCCGGGGTCGGCCGGCAGCGGTCGGCGGCGCGGGGCCAGCTTCGCCTCGGGCGGGAGCTGGAGCACCGGGACGGCGGCGAGCAGCTCCGGCAGCGGCAGGTCGGCGGCGATCCGGCGGGGCTCGCGGGCCAGCAGCGCGGCGGCGCGCCGGACGTCCTCGTCGATCCGGGAGCGGGGCAGCACCGGGTGCCGGGCGTTGTCCCGGCGGGAGGCGGGATCGACCTCGGCCAGGTAGGTGCGGACCGCGCCGCCGTACACCTTGTGGAACTCGAGGGCCATGTTGAACAGCGGGAGCGCCGCGTGGTCGAGGACGTAGAGCGCGGCGAGCCCGGGAAGCTGGCGGTAGAGCGGCTCGACCGTGGCGGCGATCCAGGAGTCGAGCGGCTGCGCGGAGGGCACGCTGGCGACGACCACGGGGAGGCGGCGCTCGGGATCGCAGAGCTGGTCGATCAGGGCGTCGACACCGGCCGGGGTGACGACCTGCGGGCGGGCCGGCACCGGGACCGGTCCGTCCGCCGCGTCCAGCAGGGGCAGGAGGCTGCGCACCAGGTCGGGAACCGGGACCCGGCCGGTGGATCTTCCGGGGGCGGCGGCCAGGTGCTCGGCCTCCACCCGTAGCTCGGTCGGGCCGGCCTCCGTACGGCCCGACGCGGTGCCGCCCGGTTCAGTACCGCCCGGTGCGGTGGCGGTGCCGGTGACGACGGTCAGGGTCAGCTGGTGGGTGCCGTGCGGGGCCGGGGTCCGCAGGCGGCGGCGGGTGTAGCGGCCGGGAGCCGGTGCACCCGCCGGGCGGGGTGGGCCGGCGGGGGCGCGGAGCGGGCCCTCGTCCCGGTCGAGCAGGACCCGGGGCCCGAGGCGGAGCCGCTCGGGCGGCGGGTCCTCGCCCGGCGCCGGGGGCTCCTCGTGGCCCTCCTGTTTGAGCCATGCGGCCAGCAACTCGTCCGCCAGCGCGACCACGTCGTCGTGCGACCGTGGCGTGGTGACCGTCGTTCGGTAGGGCTGCGAAACCTGGTCGGGTGTCATGCGGAACCTCCCGGAAGTGCGGCGGGTGGGGTCTGGGGTCCTCCATCGATGGGTGGGTGTCCGGTCTCCGGCGAGTGCGTCGGGCGCACCTACCGGAGGTCCTTGTGGTAGAAGACGAAAATTCCCGGAGCGGAAGTTCCTACTCCGGGCATTGTTCATTCGTTCGAGTGTTACTCGGGAGCAACTCTTGCGCTCCGAGCCGCTCCCGAGGTCGACTCTGGTCGGTCCGTCAGACCGGCACCTCGACGAAGGTCCGGCCCGCAGCCTCGGCCCGGGCGGCGCCGCCGGTGGCCTCCGCCAACCAGGTGTGGAACTCCGTCACCTCCGCCTCCGGCACGCCCACTTCGATCCTGACCCCGTCCGCCTCGTACTCCAGGCCCTGCACCGTGTAGCCGGCCGCCCGCAGGTCGTTCTCCAGCCGCCCGGCCCGGGTGTGGTCGGCGGAGACGGCCAGCAGCGCCACCGGCCGCCGCTCCAGCAGCCCGATCTCGTCCAACGCCTCCGACACCGCACTCCCGTATGCGCGGACCAGGCCGCCCGCGCCGAGTTTGATCCCGCCGAAGTAGCGCGTCACCACCGCGACGGTGTCGGTCACGCCGCGCCGCCGCAGCACTTCGAGCATCGGCACGCCCGCCGTGCCGCCGGGCTCCCCGTCGTCGCTGGAGCGCTCGCGCGGCTGCTCCTCGCCGACCACGAAGGCGGTGCAGTTGTGCCGGGCGTCCCAGTACTGCTTGCGGATGCCGGCGATGAAGGCCTGCGCCTCCTCCTCGTCCGCGACCCGGGCGAGGTGGCAGATGAACCGCGACTTCTTGATCTCGATCTCGTGCGTGCCGGCATGCCGGACGGTCAGGTACGGCTTCGGGCTCGGCTCCGACATGACGGGGGCGGTCTCCAGCTCGGACGGGCCCGGCGGGTGCGGGCGGGGGCGCCCCGCCAGCCTAGCTCTCCGGCACGGCCCACCGGCCCGCCGCCGATCCCCCGGGCGGGCGGGCCAGGCGGTCGGCCCGGGCGGCCGGCGGCACCCGGCGGCTCCTCGACATCACCCGACGGCACCCGACGTCGCGGGGCGCGCTCAGCGGCCGGCGAGCTCGTCCAGCTGCCGGCGGTCCAGGCCGGTGAGCCCGGTGACCTCGGCCAGGTCCACCGCGCCGCAGTCCAGGCCGCGCAGCACGTAGCCGCTCAGCGCCCGGGCGGTGGCCGGCTCGTCCATCACGTCGCCGCCGGCCTTGGCCACGTAGGCCGCCAGGCGGGCCGCGGCGGCCGCGAGGCCCTCGCGGTAGAAGGAGTACACGGCGACGTAGCGGGTGGGCAGGTGCGCCGGGTGCATGTCCCAGCCCTGGTAGTAGGCGCGGGCCAGCGAGCGGCGGACCAGGCCGTGGTGCAGCTTCCAGGCGGCGTGGACCTGCTCGGTCGGGCCGGTCGGGATGACGTTGGTCGAGCCGTCGGAGAGCCGGACGCCCGTCCCGGCCGCGGCCACCTGCATCACGGCCTTGGCGTGGTCGGCCACCGGGTGGTCCATGCTCTGGTACGCGGCGCTGACGCCGCAGGCCGCGCTGTAGTCGAAGGTGCCGTAGTGCAGGCCGGTGGCCCGGCCCTCGGCGGCCTCGATCATGCGGGCCACGGTGGCCCGCCCGTCGGCGCCGAGGATCGCCTGGGTGGTCTCGATCTGGATCTCGAACCCGATCCGCCCGGCGGGCAGACCGGCCCGCTGCTCGAAGTCCTCCAGCAGCCGGACCAGCGCGGTGACCTGCTCGGCGTAGGTCACCTTGGGCAGGGTCAGCACCAGGCCCTCGGGCAGGCCGCCCTCGGCCAGCAGGGTGGAGAGGAAGAGTTCGAGGGTGCGGATGCCGCGGTCGCGGACGGCCGCCTCCATGCACTTGGTCCGGATGCCGATGTACGGCGGCGCGGTGCCCTCGGCCACTGCGGCCGCCACCAGCCGGGCGGCGCGGACGGCCGCCGTGTCCTCCTCGGCGTCGGGGCGCGGGCCGTAGCCGTCCTCGAAGTCGATCCGCAGGTCCTCGACCGGCTCGCGCTCCAGCTTGGCGCGGACCCGGGCGTGGACGTCCGCCAGCAGGTCGTCCGCCGGGACGCCGAGCGCCTCGGCGAGCTGCGCCGGAGTCCCGGCGTGGGTGTCGAACGCCTCCAGGGCCTGCCGGCCCCAGCTCCGCACGGTGTCCGCGTCGAAGGCGTCGGCGGGGACGTACACGGTGTGCACCGGCTGCCGGCTCCCGGGCTCGCCGGGATAGCGGCGGTCCAGGTCGGCGTCGACCGGCGTGAGCAGCGCCTCGACCGCGGCACGGGCGGCCGGCGAGAACGACGCCCCGCTCTCGGGCTTGTTACCGTCCACCTCGACCTGCGACATCCGGGACTCCTCCACCACGCGACCTGTGATTCAACAATTTGT
Source organism: Kitasatospora sp. HUAS MG31 (assembly GCF_040571325.1). Classification (GTDB taxonomy): domain Bacteria; phylum Actinomycetota; class Actinomycetes; order Streptomycetales; family Streptomycetaceae; genus Kitasatospora; species Kitasatospora camelliae. The sequence continues at coordinate 2,805,374 of NZ_CP159872.1, forward strand.
TGATGTGAAGGTAGTGGCGGTCCGCGCAGGCCGTCAATGACCGCCCGGCTGACGGACACCCGCCGGGTCGCCCCGACGCCCGCCGTGCGGCGCAATCGCTCTGCAGTTGTGGGTGCGGATCTACGGCTACTCGCGGCCGGAGGTGAGGTAACGATCCTGCAGCTGGTCCCAGATCCGGGTGAGGTCGGAGGGGCTCACCGAGCCGTCCGGGCGGGAGCCCACCAGGCCCCAGGTCCGGGTCAGGTACTCGGCGAACACCTGCGGGGTGGGCTGGTGCTGGAACTCGTCCAGGTAGCCGACCAGCGCCTCGAAGCAGAGGTCCGGATCCAGCGGCTCGACCGCCCGCCGCCCCTGACCCGGGTACTCCCCGGCAGCCGTAGCCCCGCCCTCCGGACCGTGCTCCTCGGCGAACTCCGCCTCGAACTCCTCGTCGAAACCCTCGGCCAGATCCTCGGCGGCGAACGCGCGGTCGTCGGCGGCCGTCATGGGACCGTCAAGCCGGACCGGGCGCGGACCGATCCGCATCGGAGCGGCATCACCCACGGCGGGCCCGCCCGGCGCCGGGTGGCCGTTGGCACCGGCGGCCGCGGGAACACCCTGCGCCCGCACGCCCTGCCGCGGCGCCCCGCCGCGAGCGGGGGCCGGACCGACGGGAGCGGCGGGAGCGGACGGGGCTTTGGCCTGGCCGTTCCCGACCACCGTGGGCTCATCGGCCGGGCGGGCGAGCGTCGGCTTGAACCAGGGCGACTGTCCCGGCACCCGGGCGCTCTGCGCCTCCTCCATCTGCTCGGTGTGCGCGCGGACCGCCTTCGCCGTCCAGACGTTCAGCTCGCTCCGGCTCGGCGCCGGCGCGGACTGCTCGGCCTGCTGCGGCTCCTGCGCGTCCCTCAGCCGGACCGCCGCGAGCTTCGCCAGCGTGGGCACCGCCACCGCCGCCGACACCGCCGGCACCCCGCTCTGCTCCTCGGCGTCCGTCCCGAGGGCGGCACCGGCGCCGGGCCCGACCTCGGCCGCGGCCTTCACCGAGTGCAGCGGACCGTCGATCCGGTCGAGGATCGACGGGTCGAGCGGCACACCGTACTTGGCGAGCTTCAGCGGCAGCAGGGCCTGGAACGGCGCCGACCGGCGCCAGTTGCGGCCGTACCGGAAGCGCAGCTGGGCCCGGTAGACCAGGCGGTTCTGCTCCAGCCGGACGGTCTCGTCGTAGGACCGCAGCTCCCAGAGCTTCATCCGGCGCCACAGCCGGAAGGTCGGCACGGGGGAGAGCAGCCAGCGCATCATGCGCACGGACTCCATGTACCGGTCCGCGGTGATGGCGGCCATCCGGCCGACCGCATGCCGGGACGCCTCGATCACCACGATGAACAGCACCGGGATGACCGCGTGCATCGCCATGCCCAGCGGGTCGCCCCAGGAGGCCGCCGCGTTGAACGCGATGGTGGCCGCGGTCAGCAGCCACGCCGTCTGCCGCAGCAGCGGGAAGGGGATCCGCAGCCAGGTGAGCACCAGGTCCAGCGCCAGCAGCACCACGATGCCGGCGTCCACACCGATCGGGAAGGCGTACGAGAAGGCGCCGAACCCCTTGGCCATCGCCAGCTCGGCCACCGCGTTGTAGGAGCCGGCGAAGCCGATGCCCGAAATCAGGCAGGCGCCGACGGCGACCACACCCAGAAGGGCCCGGTGGGCGCGGGTAAGGGATGGGCGTGCCATTCGTTGATCAACCCCTGGGAGTCGGCTGGCCCGTTCGCGACCCACCGGATACTACTCGTACGGGCGTTCCACCTGCTCCCGGGCCAGGGCTACCCCGCGACGTCAGCGGCCCCGTTGAGGTGCGCGAGCACCGCCAGGACACGGCGATTGCCGTCCTCGGTGGGGGCCAGCTCCAACTTCGTGAAGATATTGGCAATGTGCTTGGCGACCGCTCCGTCGCTCACCGTCAGCCGGGCCGCGATGGCCGAATTCGAGCACCCCTCGGCCATCAGCTCCAGCACCTCCTTCTCCCGCGGGGAGAGCCGCTGGATCGGACGGGAATCCCCTTGGCTGTGCAGCAACTTGGCGATGACGTCCGGGTCCATCGCCGTGCCGCCGGCCGCCACCCGGCGGACCGCGTCGATGAACTGGTCGGCGTTGAACACCCGGTCCTTCAGCAGGTACCCGACGCCGCCGGAGCCGTCCGCCAACAGTTCGCGCGCGTACAGCTGCTGGACGTGCTGCGACAGCACCAGCACCGGGAGCCCGGGGATCTGCCGGCGAGCCGCGAGCGCCGCCTGGAGGCCCTCGTCGGTGAGGGTCGGGGGCAGCCGGACGTCCACCACCGCGACGTCCGGCCGGTGCTCGATCAGCGCCGCCAGCAGGTCAGGGCCGGTCTCGACGGCCGCCGCCATGGTGAACCCGTGCGCCTCCAGCAGCCGCGTCAGGCCTTCTCGGAGGAGGTAGAGATCCTCGGCGAGGACAACGCGCACGGCAGCTCCATGGTGATGGTGGTCGGCCCGCCGAGCGGACTGCTCAGCGAGAGGACACCGTCGAAGGTACCCAACCTGCGCTCGATCCCGCGCAGGCCGCCACCGCCCTCGAACGACGCACCGCCGTGCCCGTCGTCCGTCACCGACACCCGCAGCCGACCGGCCCGGAACAGGATGTCCACCCACACGTGCTGGGCCCGCGAGTGCTTCGCCGCATTGGCCAGCAACTCGCTGACGCTGAAGTAGACCGCCGTCTCCACCGGCGCCTCCGGCCGCGACGGCAGGCTCACCGTCACCTCCGTGGACAGCGGGCTGGTGAGCGCCAACTCCCGTACCGCGTCGGCCAGGCCGCGCTCGGCCAGCACCGGCGGGTGGATGCCGCGCACCAGATCCCGCAGCTCCTGCAGGGCCTTCGCCGAGGACTGCCGCGCCTCCGAGAGCAGGGACCGCGCGGCGGCCGGATCCGTCTCCAGCAGGTGCTCGATCGTGCCGAGGGTCAGCCCGATCGCCACCAGCCGGGCCTGGGCGCCGTCGTGCAGATCACGCTCGATCCGGCGGAGCTCGGCCGCCTGCGCGTCCACCGCGTCGGCCCGGGTCACCGTGAGCTCGGCGACCCGTCGGCTCAGCTGCGCATGCGTCGGCTGCGCCAGGCCGCGGGTGAGGATCCGGTGGCCGAAGTCCGCGAACGCCCGCACCGCGTACGGCAGGGCGAGCAGGCCCGCCACCACCGCACCGAGCGCGACGGCCTCCCAGACCATGAAGTCCACCAGGTACCCCGCGCCCGACCGCGGCGCCTCCACCGCCGCCATGACGGCGAGGAGCGCACCGCCGACGACCAGGGCCAGCAGCGGCAGCGTCAGCACCGCGGCGGCCGCCGGCCCCACCAGCAGCCACAGCGCCTCGTTCCGGGTGTCCTGGTCGCGAACCGCCCAGTGGACGAACTGCACCAGCTTCGCCACCCGCTGCTGCCGGTGGTACGAGTACCCCGTCCACCAGTAGCCGCGCGCGTCCTGCTCCAGCGGGGGACGGACGCTGTACGCCGCCTTCAGCCGCAGACCGTGCCAGCGCGCCAACTGCCCCCGCGTCCGACCCGCGTAGTGCCGGGCGAACCACAGCGCCACCGGACCGCTGACCAGCAGGGCCACCACGAACCCCACGGGAGCCCCGTCGCTCACGACCGTGTACTCGTTCACCAGCACGACGGTCATGGCCCCGGTCGCGGCGACGACGAGGACGGGCAGGATCGTGTGCAGGGCGGCAGCCCCCGCGACGACCACCGCGCGGCCGGCCGCGATCAGCCCCGTCCGTACCAGGGACAGGGCGCTCTGCCGCACCGCACCCGGTGATGTCCCCGGGGAGAAGGGGGTCGTCGTTGCCACGGATGCTCCTGACGGTCGGTGAGTCTGCACCATCAGTCTTCCTGGTGCGGATGATCGAAGCACTGGCCGTGTCACCCGTCTTTGAGGTGGACCTAGCACCACCCCCACCCGGGCCCTACCTCCCGCGCCGCTCTCCGGCTCACGGCGGGGCACGGCCGGCTCGACTCCCGTCCCGGGGAAAGGCCCGGAAATGCGAAAAGGGCCCCGCACGAATGCGGGGCCCTTCCCTGAATGATTGTTCGGCGGCGTCCTACTCTCCCACAGGGTCCCCCCTGCAGTACCATCGGCGCTGTGAGGCTTAGCTTCCGGGTTCGGAATGTAACCGGGCGTTTCCCTCACGCTATGACCACCGAAACACTATGAAACTATCCGCCGGCAAGACGGGTCGTGGTTTCAGAACCAACACAGTGGACGCGAGCAACTGAGGACAAGCCCTCGGCCTATTAGTACCGGTCAACTCCACCCCTCACAGGGCTTCCATATCCGGCCTATCAACCCAGTCGTCTACTGGGAGCCTTACCCTCTCAAGGAGGTGGGAGTGCTCATCTCGAAGCAGGCTTCCCGCTTAGATGCTTTCAGCGGTTATCCCTCCCGAACGTAGCCAACCAGCCATGCCCTTGGCAGGACAACTGGCACACCAGAGGTTCGTCCGTCCCGGTCCTCTCGTACTAGGGACAGCCCTTCTCAACACTCCTACGCGCACAGCGGATAGGGACCGAACTGTCTCACGACGTTCTAAACCCAGCTCGCGTACCGCTTTAATGGGCGAACAGCCCAACCCTTGGGACCTACTCCAGCCCCAGGATGCGACGAGCCGACATCGAGGTGCCAAACCATCCCGTCGATATGGACTCTTGGGGAAGATCAGCCTGTTATCCCCGGGGTACCTTTTATCCGTTGAGCGACGGCGCTTCCACAAGCCACCGCCGGATCACTAGTCCCTACTTTCGTACCTGCTCGACCCGTCAGTCTCACAGTCAAGCTCCCTTGTGCACTTACACTCAACACCTGATTGCCAACCAGGCTGAGGGAACCTTTGGGCGCCTCCGTTACCCTTTGGGAGGCAACCGCCCCAGTTAAACTACCCACCAGACACTGTCCCTGATCCGGATCACGGACCCAGGTTAGACATCCAGCACGACCAGAGTGGTATTTCAACGTCGACTCCACAACAACTGGCGTTGCTGCTTCAAAGTCTCCCACCTATCCTACACAAGCCGAACCGAACACCAATATCAAGCTATAGTAAAGGTCCCGGGGTCTTTCCGTCCTGCTGCGCGAAACGAGCATCTTTACTCGTAATGCAATTTCACCGGGCCTGTGGTTGAGACAGTCGAGAAGTCGTTACGCCATTCGTGCAGGTCGGAACTTACCCGACAAGGAATTTCGCTACCTTAGGATGGTTATAGTTACCACCGCCGTTTACTGGCGCTTAAGTTCTCAGCTTCGCCTAGCCGAAACTAGACTAACCGGTCCCCTTAACGTTCCAGCACCGGGCAGGCGTCAGTCCGTATACATCGCCTTACGGCTTCGCACGGACCTGTGTTTTTAGTAAACAGTCGCTTCTCGCTGGTCTCTGCGGCCACCCCCAGCTCGGAGTGCAAGACTCGTCACCAGGAATGGCCCCCCTTCTCCCGAAGTTACGGGGGCATTTTGCCGAGTTCCTTAACCACAGTTCACCCGAACGCCTCGGTATTCTCTACCTGACCACCTGAGTCGGTTTAGGGTACGGGCCGCCATGAAACTCGCTAGAGGCTTTTCTCGACAGCATAGGATCATCCACTTCACCACAATCGGCTCGGCATCAGGTCTCAGCCTCAATGAGTGACGGATTTGCCTATCACTCGGCCTACACCCTTACCCCGGGACTACCACCGCCCGGGCTGGACTACCTTCCTGCGTCACCCCATCGCTCACCTACTACCACCTTGGTTCAGCGGCTCCACCACTCCCCTTTGCCCGAAGGCTCCGGGGCGGCTTCACGGCCTTAGCATCAGAGGGTTCAACGTTGGCGCTTCAAAGCGGGTACGGGAATATCAACCCGTTGTCCATCGACTACGCCTGTCGGCCTCGCCTTAGGTCCCGACTTACCCTGGGCAGATCAGCTTGACCCAGGAACCCTTGGTCAATCGGCGCAAGAGTTTCCCACTCTTGTATCGCTACTCATGCCTGCATTCTCACTCGTGAACCGTCCACAACTCGATTCCTCGGCTGCTTCACCCGGCACACGACGCTCCCCTACCCATCCACACAGCCGTTGGGCCTACACGTGTGAATGACACGACTTCGGTGGTGTACTTGAGCCCCGCTACATTGTCGGCGCGGAATCACTTGACCAGTGAGCTATTACGCACTCTTTCAAGGGTGGCTGCTTCTAAGCCAACCTCCTGGTTGTCTCTGCGACTCCACATCCTTTCCCACTTAGCACACGCTTAGGGACCTTAGTCGGTGTTCTGGGCTGTTTCCCTCTCGACCATGGAGCTTATCCCCCACAGTCTCACTGCCGTGCTCTCACTTACCGGCATTCGGAGTTTGGCTAAGGTCAGTAACCCGGTGAGGCCCATCGCCTATCCAGTGCTCTACCTCCGGCAAGAAACACACGACGCTGCACCTAAATGCATTTCGGGGAGAACCAGCTATCACGGAGTTTGATTGGCCTTTCACCCCTAACCACAGGTCATCCCCCAGGTTTTCAACCCTGGTGGGTTCGGTCCTCCACACGGTCTTACCCGCGCTTCAACCTGCCCATGGCTAGATCACTCCGCTTCGGGTCTTGGGCGTGCAACTCAATCGCCCTATTCGGACTCGCTTTCGCTACGGCTACCCCACACGGGTTAACCTCGCTACACACCGCAAACTCGCAGGCTCATTCTTCAAAAGGCACGCAGTCACAGTCCGAAGACTGCCCCCACGGCTTGTAGGCACACGGTTTCAGGTACTATTTCACTCCGCTCCCGCGGTACTTTTCACCATTCCCTCACGGTACTATCCGCTATCGGTCACCAGGGAATATTTAGGCTTAGCGGGTGGTCCCGCCAGATTCACACGGGATTTCTCGGGCCCCGTGCTACTTGGGAGATGAGCAAGCAAGCCGCTAATGTTTCGTCTACGGGGGTCTTACCCTCTACGCCGGACCTTTCGCATGTCCTTCGACTACACCAACGGTTTCTGACTCGCCGACCGGCCGGCAGACCGATCAAGCTCATTCCCACGACCCCCAAGCGGCAACCCCTGCCGGGTCTCACACCACTTGGGTTTAGCCTCATCCGGTTTCGCTCGCCACTACTCCCGGAATCACGGTTGTTTTCTCTTCCTGCGGGTACTGAGATGTTTCACTTCCCCGCGTTCCCTCCACACTGCCTATGTGTTCAGCAGCGGGTGACAGCCCATGACGACTGCCGGGTTTCCCCATTCGGACACCCCCGGATCAAAGCTCGGTTGACAGCTCCCCGGGGCCTATCGCGGCCTCCCACGTCCTTCATCGGTTCCTGGTGCCAAGGCATCCACCGTGCGCCCTTAAAAACTTGGCCACAGATGCTCGCGTCCACTGTGCAGTTCTCAAACAACGACCAGACACCCAAACTCAACACCCCGAACCGGGATGCCTCGCATGAGGCCGGCAACTCTGAAGCAACAACCTTGATGGCCGTTCCTTCAGGACCCAACAGCGTGCCCGACACACCAGCGGTCGTCCTGTGTTCCACGCCGAAGCAGTACTAACAGACCCCATACCAGTGTGCCGAATAGTCAACGTTCCACCCATGAGCAACCGTGCGAGACATTCGCTCGCAGTCGGCCATGTGCTCCTTAGAAAGGAGGTGATCCAGCCGCACCTTCCGGTACGGCTACCTTGTTACGACTTCGTCCCAATCGCTGGTCCCACCTTCGACGGCTCCCTCCCAAGGGTTAGGCCACCGGCTTCGGGTGTTACCGACTTTCGTGACGTGACGGGCGGTGTGTACAAGGCCCGGGAACGTATTCACCGCAGCATGCTGATCTGCGATTACTAGCAACTCCAACTTCATGGGGTCGAGTTGCAGACCCCAATCCGAACTGAGGCCGGCTTTTTGGGATTCGCTCCGCCTCGCGGCATCGCAGCCCTTTGTACCGACCATTGTAGCACGTGTGCAGCCCAAGACATAAGGGGCATGATGATTTGACGTCGTCCCCACCTTCCTCCGAGTTGACCCCGGCAGTCTCCTGTGAGTCCCCATCACCCCGAAAGGCATGCTGGCAACACAGAACAAGGGTTGCGCTCGTTGCGGGACTTAACCCAACATCTCACGACACGAGCTGACGACAACCATGCACCACCTGTACACCGACCACAAGGGGGCGCCCATCTCTGGACGTTTCCGGCGTATGTCAAGCCTTGGTAAGGTTCTTCGCGTTGCGTCGAATTAAGCCACATGCTCCGCTGCTTGTGCGGGCCCCCGTCAATTCCTTTGAGTTTTAGCCTTGCGGCCGCTCCCCAGGCGGGGAACTTAATGCGTTAGCTGCGGCACCGACGACGTGGAATGTCGCCAACACCTAGTTCCCAACGTTTACGGCGTGGACTACCAGGGTATCTAATCCTGTTCGCTCCCCACGCTTTCGCTCCTCAGCGTCAGTAATGGCCCAGAGATCCGCCTTCGCCACCGGTGTTCCTCCTGATATCTGCGCATTTCACCGCTACACCAGGAATTCCGATCTCCCCTACCACACTCTAGCCTGCCCGTATCGAATGCAGACCCGGGGTTAAGCCCCGGGCTTTCACATCCGACGCGACAGGCCGCCTACGAGCTCTTTACGCCCAATAATTCCGGACAACGCTCGCACCCTACGTATTACCGCGGCTGCTGGCACGTAGTTAGCCGGTGCTTCTTCTGCAGGTACCGTCACTTACGCTTCTTCCCTGCTGAAAGAGGTTTACAACCCGAAGGCCGTCATCCCTCACGCGGCGTCGCTGCATCAGGCTTTCGCCCATTGTGCAATATTCCCCACTGCTGCCTCCCGTAGGAGTCTGGGCCGTGTCTCAGTCCCAGTGTGGCCGGTCGCCCTCTCAGGCCGGCTACCCGTCGTCGCCTTGGTGGGCCGTTACCCCACCAACAAGCTGATAGGCCGCGGGATCATCCTGCACCGCCGGAGCTTTCCACCCACCCCCATGCAGGAGCAGGTCATATCCGGTATTAGACCTCGTTTCCAAGGCTTGTCCCAGAGTGCAGGGCAGATTTCCCACGTGTTACTCACCCGTTCGCCACTGATCCACCCCGAAGGGCTTCACCGTTCGACTTGCATGTGTTAAGCACGCCGCCAGCGTTCGTCCTGAGCCAGGATCAAACTCTCCGTGAATGTCAACCCGTCATCGGGTTCCCACTCGCGGAAGAGCGGCACGGCAACCACCGGAATAAGGTGATCCCGCGCACTGCGTCCTCGCTAGTGTTATTTCAAAAGGAATCTCCAACAAGACCATGACGGCCTCGCCGGGGATGTCAACATATCTGGCGTTGACTTTTGGCACGCTGTTGAGTTCTCAAGGAACGGACGCTTCCTTCGGACCGCCTTCCAGCGGGCCCTCCGGGCGCTTCGTTCTTTCGTGTTTCCAGCTTATCAGATCCGAGCTTGTGCTCTTTCCCGACTCGCTTTCGTCTTCTGCGCCTTGACGGCCCGTCCGACGTTTCAAACTCTAGCCGATCCCCACTCCGAAAAGCGAATCCGGCCGCAATCCATATAAACGCGCACGCCGAATTCGCACGAGGGCGCGACAAAGCGCGACCCAGCCCGGACCGGGAAGTGGTGTTTCAAGGGATTGGCCGCTCCGGGACCGTCCGCGCAGACGCGTGTCCGGTGCTCCCTGCCGAGCGACTAGAGAACAGTACGCCCATCGGTGGGCTGAGGCAAATCCCCCACCCGCACCACCCAGGTGCAGGCGTCCCGTCCTGCCTTCACGTGCTCGCCGTTGGGGTGGTCGTTGCCGTTGATGCGCAGGCGGGCCTGCTGGTGGTCCTGTCCCCCGCCGACGTGGCGGTCGAGCAGGCGGGCGTCGCGGACCGCGTCCTCGGCGTCGACGTACCAGAGCTCGCGCATCAGCGCGCGGGCCTCCTGCCAGGGGCTGCCGGCGGCGGCGAGGTAGTTGCCCTCGGTGACGACCAGCCGGGTGTGCGGACGGACGACGTGGCGGGCGGCCACCGGTTCGTCGAGTGTCCGGTCGAAGTCGGGGGCGTACACGTCGCGGAAGCGCTCGGCGGTGACGCGCTGGAGCAGGGCGACGTATCCCAGGGCGTCGAACGTCTCGGGTGCGCCCTTGCGGGAGCGCAGGCCGAGGCGGTCGAGCTGGGCGTTGGAGAGGTGGAAGCCGTCGAGCGGGAGGAGGGCCGCGGTGTCGGGGGCCTCCCGCCGGTTGACCTCGTCGACCAGGAAGCGGGCGAGGGTGGACTTGCCGGCGGCGGGCGGTCCGGCCAGGCCGAGGACGGTCCGGCCGTTGCCGCGCCGCCCGCTCAGCAGGCCCAGGGCGCGTGTGACCAGGGTGTCGTGCATGGGCGCACCCTACTTACTGGTGGCCCCCGGCGAGAACCGTCCGGTCCGTGAGCGCCGGCACGTCCAGGGTGAGGGTTCCGGCGTCCGCGTCGAGGGTGGCGGGGAGGCCGAGCGGGACGGTGAGCGAGGACGGGCCGTGGCCGAATCCGAGCTCCCACACGACGGGGACACCGAGGGGGGCGAGCCGGTCGGCCATCACCGCCCGGACCCGGTCCAGCGGGCCGCACCCCTCCCAGGAGCCCAGGGCGATCCCGGCGACGCCGTCGAGCGCGCCACTGCGGAGCAGCTGGGTGAGGCTGCGGTCGAGCTGGTACGGGTGGTCGTTCACGTCCTCCAGCAGCAGGATCGTGCCGGCGTAGGAGGGGCGTGCGGTCGGCGTGCCACGTTCGGTGGCGAGCAGGGCGAGGCAACCGCCGGCCGTGGTGCCGTGGGCGCGGCCGGGAACGAGGGCCTCGGCGCTCGGGGAGGTGAGCAGCGTGGTGGTGTCGGGCTCGAAGAGGGTGCGGCGCAGGTGCTCGGCGGTGGGCCGGTCGGCGAGGAAGGAGGCGGCGCTGCCCATCGGGCCGTAGAGGGTCGGGAGGCCGAGGCGGGTTCCGACGGCTTCGTGGAGGACGGTGATGTCGCTGAAGCCGACGAGGAGGGTGGGCGGGGCGGCGCGCATCGTGTCCCAGTCGAGCAGGTCGACCATGCGCTGGACGCCGTAGCCGCCGCGGGCGCAGATGACGGCGGAGACCGTGGGGTCGAGCCAGGCCTGCTGGAAGTCGGCGGCGCGGTCGGCGTCGGTGCCGGCCAGGTGGCCCAGGGTGGGGTGGGTGTCGCCGATGTGCTCGCCGGTGACGACGTCCAGGCCCCAGGAGCGGAGGATCTCGACGCCGGCGGCGAGGCGGTCCCGGTCGACCGGGCCGCTGGTGGCGACCACGGCCACCCGGTCGCCGGGGACCAGCCGAGGAAGCCGCGCGGTCGCGGGAACAGCGGACGCGGAGGGAACAGCGGGGGCGGAACGAACGGACGGAACGGTCGCGGGATTCGGCGGCAGGTGCGGCGTGCGTGGCTGATCCATCGACAGGTCTCCCCCGGGCATGGTTGTTCGGCTGCTCACGGTATCCCCCGTCCGGGGGCTCGCCGATCCCGACCGGGGACGGCTGTCCGTCCCGGCCGCGTCCGCCCGCCTCCGGCCCGCGCCCGCGGTCCGGGCAGGCGGGCCGGGCAGGCGGGCCGGGCAGGCGGGCCGGGCAGGCGGGCCGGAGGCGCTGCGGCCGGGGGTGGTCCCGGTCCTTCAGACCATTCCCATGACGGCCCGCACCTCCGCGAGGGTGGTGTCGGCGATGGCGTTGGCGCGCTCGTTGCCGTCGCGGAGGATGCGGCGCAGGTGCCCGCGGTCGCCGGCGAGTTCGGCGCGGCGGGCGCGGAGCGGGCGGAAGTGTTCGTTCACGGCCTCGGTGACGGTCTGCTTGAGGCGGGCGGCTCCGCCGTGGCCGATCTCCTCGGCGACCTCCTCCGGTGCGCGGTCCTGGCAGAGGGCGGCGAGCAGGACGAGTGACGAGACCTCGGGGCGGCGGTCGGGGTCGTACGTGATGTGGCGGTCGGTGTCGGTCTTGGCGCCGCGGAGCAGCCGGGCGGTCTCGTCGGCGGTGGCGCCGAGCGGGATGGCGTTGCCCCGGCTCTTGCTCATCTTGTCGCCGTCGGTGCCGAGGAGGAGGGGTGCGGCGGAGAGCAGGGCCTCGGGTTCGGGGAAGACCCGGGTTCCGTAGCGCTCGTTGAAGCGGCGGGCGATGGTGCGGGTGAGTTCCAGGTGCGGGAGTTGGTCCTGACCGACGGGAACGAGGTCGGCTTTGCAGAAGAGGATGTCGGCGGCCTGGTGGACGGGGTAGGTGAACATCAGTCCGCTGACGCCGGAGCGGCGGGAGTGGGCGATCTCGTCCTTGACGGTGGGGTTGCGGCCGAGTTCGGCGACGCTGACCAGGCTGAGGAAGGGCAGCAGCAGCTGGTTGAGGGCGGGGACGGCGCTGTGGGTGAAGACGACGGCGCGGTCGGGGTCGACTCCGGCGGCGAGGTAGTCGAGGACGAGGTTCTCGGCGTGCTCGGCGGGCCGGTCGGCGACGTCGCGGTCGGTGAGGACCTGGTAGTCGGGGACCACGAGGAGCAGTTCGACGCCCAGGGACTGGAGGCGGACGCGGTTCTGCAGGGTGCCGAAGTAGTGGCCGAGGTGGAGCGGGCCGGTGGGGCGGTCGCCGGTGAGGACGCGGTGGCGGCCGGGGTCGCGGCTGACGGTGTCGATGGTGTGCACGGGTTCTCCTCGGGTTCGGTGGGTGCCGTCCGCCGGTACGGGTGCCGCCGAGGTGAACGCGACGGGGCCGTCCGAACGGACGGCCCCGGGTGGTCATGCGGGGAATGTGGCCGTCCTAGGACGGCCACCAGCGCAGGCATGACAAGGTCTTCATGTGGTCAAGACTAGCGGGAGGAGAAGGGTGGGCCGAGCGATTTGTCGGGGATCACGTCCGGGCCGCGCGGTGGCGGTGCGGGAGGGCTGGTCCGGCGTCAGATCACGGTGATCCCTTGGGGTTCCGGCAGCGGTAGGGCAAGATCATTCCAATCGGACATTCGGAGGGCCCGAGCCATGACCTCACTGGACCAGACCTTGCCGGACGTCGAGGCGGCGACCGCCCGCAGACTGCTGGAAGGTCTGGGAGCCCGGCTCCGGACGGCGTACGAGCAGGGCGTCGAGCTCGACGAGTTGGCGGCGGCGTGCCGCCGTTCGCCGGCGACCGTGCGCCGCCTGCTCGAGGCGGCCGGGACCGACCTGCCTCCGCTGGAGCGGGCCGTCGGCGCGGGTTCCGCCGGTCCCGGGCCTGCCGGCCCGCTGCATGCGGCGGGTGCGGGGGCGGGTGCCGCGTTCGTACGGGTGCCGGAGCCGACCGACACGGGAGCTCGGACCCGGCGGGCGCGGATGCCCACCCCCGCGCGGGGGCTCGGCCGTACTCGCGGCGAGGAGCGTCCCGGCACGTGGGCGGAGGCGCCGTCGCCTCCCGCGCTCCTGACCGGAGCCGCCCCGGCCGGGCCGGCGCCGGCGGAGAGCGGGTCGGTGGAGACCGAGTCGACGGGGAGCCGGCCGGCGGGGGGCGCCGGGGCTGCCTTCGGTGTGCTGATCGCGGGTTCGCCCGCGCCTCCGGCTGCCGTGGCCCGGCGGCGGCGGGCGGTCAGCCGGGTGGAGGCGCGGCCGATGCGGATCGGGCGGGGCACCAGCCTGGTGGTGGTCCCGGCGTGGCGGGAGTCGATCGCGGTGTCCGTGCCGACGGCCAGCCTGGTGGAGTCCACCGGCCTGAGCCTGGAGCGGCTGGCGTCGGCACGGCTCAGCGTGCTGGTCGATCTCGGTGCGGTGCACGACGGCGAGTTGGACGCGCACGGCTGGCGGGTCGAACCGGACGGCTCCGGGGCGGCCTGAGCCCGAACGGCGAACCGCCCCGGTGGAGCCCCGCTCGGGAGCGGTGGGAGCAGCACCGGTCAGCCGCGGCGCGGTTCGCCGTTCGCCACGTAGCCGAGGTGCACGGCGGTGACCGGCCGGTCGTCGCCGTGCAGCCAGTCCTCGCGGACGGCGTCGAGGAGTTCGGGCAGCTGTGGCGGCCAGAGCAGGTCGGCCTGCTCGTCGGCCAGGTCGGCCGGGGTCCACCAGCGCCAGGCGAGGATGCCGTCGGTGGCGTGCGCGGCGCTCACGTCGCCCTGCGGGCCCCGGCGCGGTCCGCGGCCGAGGAAGATCTGCTCGTGCTGGCGGACCGGGATGCCGTGCCACGTGAAGTCGTGCTCCCAGGTGCAGAGCAGCGGACCCGGCGCGATGTCCGTCCAGCCGGTCTCCTCCCGCAGTTCGCGGCGGGCGCCCTCGGCGGGCGACTCCCCCGCGTCCAGTCCGCCGCCGGGCATGTTCCAGTGGACGCCGACCTCGATGTTGTCCGACCTGAGCAGGAACACCGACCCGTCCGGCGCCAGCACCGCGGTGCGGGCGGCGGACCGGGGTCGGCGTTCGGAGCTGGACCTGCGGGACGTGCCCGGGATGAGTCGTCGCATCCGGCCACCCTCGCAGAGCGGCTCGGGGCTGTCGATCGGGTTCCGGGGCGGGTTGAGGTTCCGTCAGCCGGCCACCGGTGCAGGGGTGGAGTCGGCGTGGTGGCCCTCCGCGATGAACGCCTGCCACAGCTTGGCGTACGCGCCCCCGCGGGCGAGCAGCGCGGTGTGCGTCCCGTCCTCGACGATGCGGCCGTGGTCCAGCACCAGGATGCGGTCGGCCCGTTCGGCGGTGGTGAGGCGGTGGGCGATGACGAGGGTGGTCCGTCCGCCGCTGAGCCGCTCGGCGGCGCGGTTGACGGCCGCCTCGGTGGCGAGGTCGAGGGCGGCGGTGGCCTCGTCCAGCAGCAGGATGTCGGGGTCGACCAGTTCGGCGCGGGCGAGGGCGATCAGCTGGCGCTGGCCGGCGGAGAGGTTGCGGCCGCGGGGGGCGACCTCGTGCCGGTAGCCGTCGGACAGGCCGGTGATCATGTCGTGCGCGCCGACGGCCCGGGCGGCCGCCTCGACCTCGGCGTCGGTGGCTCCGGGGCGGCCGTAGGCGATGCTGTCCCGGACCGTGCCGGCGAACAGGTACGCCTCCTGCGGGACCACTCCGAGCCGGTGCCGGTACCCGGCGAGGTCGTAGGCGGTGAGGTCGGTGCCGTCGATCCGGACGGTGCCGCCGGTGGCGTCGTAGAACCGGGCGACCAGCTTGATCAGGGTGGACTTGCCGGCGCCGGTCTCGCCGACGAGGGCGACGGTCTGCCCGGCGGGGATCCGCAGGTCGATGCCGGAGAGCACGTCCGGACGCTCCTCGCCGGCGCCGTCGTAGGCGAAGGCCACCCCGTCGAACTCGATCTCGCCGCGCAGCCGCTCCACCGGGACCGGGTGCGCGGCCTCCGGGGTGCTGGTCGGGGTGCGCAGCAGCTCGCGGATCCGGTCGAGGCCGACCGAGGCCTGCTGGTAGCCGTCGAAGATCTGCGACAGCTGGTTGACCGGGGCGAAGAACAGGTCGATGTACAGCAGGTAGGCGACCAGCGCGCCGATGGTGAGGGTGCCGGCGTCGACCCGCGAGGCACCCACGATCAGCACCAGGGCGGAGGCCACGCTGGAGAGGAACTGCACGAACGGGAAATACAGCGAGATGTACAGCTGCGCGCGGGCCCGGGCGTCGCGGTAGGCGAGGCCGCGCTCGACGAACCGGTCGGTGTTGGCGCCCTGGCGGCGGAACGCCTGGACGATCCGCATGCCCGCGACGTTCTCCTGGAGGTCGGCGTTGACCGTGCTGATCAGGTCACGGGAGATCTGGTACTGGGCGGTGGACTTCCTGCGGAACACCAGGGTGGCCACGACCAGCAGCGGCAGGACGGCGAACACCACCAGGGCGAGGCCCGCGTCGATGATCAGCAGGGCGGCGAAGATGCCGAGGAAGGTGAGCAGCGAGACCACGGCAGTGACCACGCCGGTCTGCAGGAAGCTGGAGATCGAGTCGACGTCGGTGGTCATCCGGGTCATGATCCGGCCGGTGAGCTCGCGCTCGTAGTAGTCCAGGCCGAGCCGGTTGAGGTGGGCGAAGATCTTCAGCCGGAGCGTGTAGAGGACCCGCTCGCCGGTGCGGCCGCTGACCCGGGTCTCCACGCTCTGCACCAGCCAGTCGAACAGCACCACGGCGAGGGCGGCCAGCGCGGCCACCGCCACCCCGGCCATCGCGCTCTTGGTGACGCCGTCGTCGATGCCGTGCCGGATGAGGACGGGGATGCTGAGCCCGGCGGCGGTGTCCAGGGCGACCAGGAGGAGGGCGAAGGCCAGCGGGCCGCGGAAGGGCGCGAGCAGGCGGCGCAGGGAGAAGTCGGGGTCGCCGGCCTCGGCGCGGCCGACCGGGACGTCGGGGGTGTCGGTGGCCGGCGGCAGGGCGGCGACCTTGGCGAGCAGCTCCGGGTCGGCGCCCTTGGCCCCGGGGGTGGCGTCCCCCGCGGCCTTGGACGCCTCGGCCGGCGCGGGGGCGGTGCCGCCCGCGGTGGCCTTCGGTGTGGTCTCCGGCGCGGCCTCCGAGGCGGTCTCGGGCGCGGCCGCCGGCGCGGTCTCGGGCCCGGCGAGCGCGTCCGGGTCGGTGATCAGGGCGCGGTAGAGGGCGCAGCGCTCCTGGAGTTCCTCGTGGGTGCCGAGGTCGACCAGCCGGCCGCGGTCCAGGACGGCGATCCGGTCGGCCAGCTGGAGGGTGGAGCGGCGGTGGGCGATCAGCAGGGTGGTCCGGCCGGCCATCACGCTGCTCAGGGCCCCGTGGATCTCGGCCTCGACCTGGGGGTCGACGGCGGAGGTGGCGTCGTCCAGCAGCAGGATGCGCGGGTCGGTGATGATCGCACGGGCGAGGGCGACGCGCTGGCGCTGGCCGCCGGAGAGGGTGAGGCCCTGCTCGCCGACCTTGGTGTCGTAGCCCTGGGGCAGCCCGCGGATGAACCCGTCGGCCTGGGCTATCCGGGCGGCGGCCTCGATCTGCGCGTCGGTGGCCTCGGGGTGGCCGTACGCGATGTTGGTGCGGACGCTCTCGGAGAACAGGAAGCTGTCCTCGGGGACGGTGCCGATGGTCGCTCGGATCGAGTCGAGGGTGACCTCGCGGAGGTCCTCGCCGAACAGGCGGACGGTGCCGCCGGTGGGGTCGTAGAAGCGCGGGACGAGCTGGGCGACGGTGGACTTGCCGGAGCCGGAGGAGCCGACCAGGGCCAGGGTCTCGCCCGGTTCGAGGCGCAGGGTGAGGCCGTCCAGGACCGGGGAGGCGCCGGGGAGGCGGTCCTCCTCGCCCTCGTAGTGGAACTCGACGCCGTCCAGCTCCAGGGCCGGGGTGCCGGGCGGGGCGGCGGACGGGTCCACGGCGTGGGCGCCGGTGCGCTCCTCCACCAGCGGGCGCTGGTCGATCAGCTGGACCACCCGCTCCACGCCGGCGCGGGCCTGCTGGCCGACGGTGATCACCATGGCGAGCATCCGGACCGGGCCGGTCATCTGGGCGAGGTAGGTGGAGAAGGCGACGAAGGTGCCGAGCGAGACGCTGCCGCGGACGGCGAGCCAGCCGCCGAGGGCGAGCACGGCGACCTGGCCGAGCGCCGGGATGGCCTGCATCGCGGGGTTGTAGCGGCTGGTCAGCCGGATCGAGCGGAGGCGGGCGGCGAACAGGCCGCGCGAGACGTGCTCCAGCTTGGCCCGCTCCTGGGCCTCCTGGCCGAAGCCCTTGACCACCCGGACGCCGCCGACCGCCGCGTCCACGACCCCGGCCACCGCGGCGGCCTCCTGCTGGGCGGCCCAGGTCGCCGGGAAGAGGCGCTTGCGGCTGAGGGCGGCGATCCACCACAGCGCGGGCGCCATCACCAGGGCGATCAGGGTGAGCGGCAGGGACAGCCAGAGCATGACCACGATCGACATGCCGAACATCAGCGCGTAGCCGGTCATCATCGGCAGCATCGACAGCAGCCCGTTGATCAGCTGCAGGTCGGAGGTGGCCCGGCCGACCACCTGGCCGATGTCGAGCCGGTCCTGCCGGTGGCCGTCCAGCCGGGTGAGCGAGCGGAACAGGTCGGCCCGCATGTCGTGCTGGACGTCGAGGGCGAGCTGACCGCCGTAGTAGCGGCGGACCTGGGTACAGAGGAACACCAGCAGGGCCGCCACCAGCAGCGCCGCCGCCCAGGGGGCCAGCGGGCGGGTGTGCGCGGTGATCACGTCGTCGATGATCAGCTTGGTGATCAGCGGGACGACCGCGGTGATGGCCATGCCGACGAGCGAGGCGCCGAAGGCGAGCAGCAGGTTGCGGCGGTACCGCCAGGAGTAGCCGGCGAGGCGGCGCAGCCAGCCCTGCTCGGGCAGGGGACGGCCGGAGCCGGAGCGGTCGGCATGTCCGGTGCCGGCGGCGGGTCCGGCGTGCCCGCGGTGTCCGGGCGGGGGTGCGGCCGACGGGCGGGCCGGGGCCGCGGACGGCGTGTCCTGACGGGCATCGCCGCTCCTGGGCATCTCCGCGGTTGAGCCGTGACTCTCGGGCATCTTCGGGGCCACTCACCATTCGACCGGTCGGCGTCCATCGGGTTCGACGGGCGTACGGGAGGCTCAACGACCCTGGGCCGGTGTTTCCTTCCCTCCCCTCAGCGTGCGGGAGGGACGGGCGTGGCGCACCGGACCGGGGGCGGGCGCCGGACCCACCTTTGGTCCTCGTCCTCGGGCCCGGGTCGAGCCGGGGCCCGGTCTCGCGCACCGTGGCGGTCGGGGCCCGCTGGAGGGCGCCCGCGTGCCGGTGGAGGACCGCCGGGCGGGCGGGGGTGGCCCGGCCGGAGGGCGGGTGGAGGGCGGTGGGACGGGTGGACCGTGGATGGAGGGGGCCTGGCTGCCCGGTGGAGTCGGGCGGGTGGAGTCGGGCCGGTTCAGGCGGCCTCGGAGCGGCCCGCCTCGTCGGCGGCGGCCGCGAAGGCGCCCTGGGCCAGCCGGTGCAGCAGGGCGGCCATGCCGTCGCGGGCCAGGCCGGTGCGGTCGCCCTGGGCGGGGTTGGGGGCGGCGCTGTGCGGAGTGGAGTTGAGCAGGCCGAAGACCGCGTGCACGGCGGCGCGGGCCAGCGGTTCGGCGTCGGGAAGGGCCAGTGCGGGGAAGGTCCGGCGGACCACGTCGACCCAGAGCTCGACGTAGGCGCGCTGGAGCCGGCGGACCCGGCGGCGGTCCTCCTCCTTGAGGTGGAGCAGCTCGCGGTCGTGCAGGATGATCAGGTCGCGGTCGTCGAGGGCGAAGTCCACATGGCCCCTGATCAGGGCGTCCAGTGCGCCGGTGGCGCCGTCCGCCTCGCCGGCCCGGCGCCGGCCCTCCTCCAGCAACCGCTCGCTGATGCCGACCAGGAGGTCGGCAAGCATGGCGTCCTTGCCCGAGAAGTGGCGGTAGAGGCCGGGGCCGCTGATGCCCACGGCCTTGCCGATCTCGTCCACGCCGACTCCGAGGAAGCCCCGGGCGGCGAACAGCCTGGCGGCCTCCCGGCGGATCTGGTCACGGCGTGGGAGCGCGGGGGCTGCTGGGACGTTCGGCATGCTGCCCATCGTAGACAGTCGAGTTATCGGCGGTTAACCTGGCGGCAGGAGTTAACGCTCATTAACGTCGGGGCGGCGGCCTCACCCTTCCGCCTCCCCGTTTCGGCTCCGAGGGCAAGGGAGCTCTTGGGATGGTCCTCACAACCACGGGATCGGCCTACGGCCCGGCCGCCCGATCGGCTGCCGGGCCCGCCTTCACGGCGGACCCGGTCAACGGCTGGTTCGACGGCGCCGCGGCGGCACCGGCACCCCGCCTGGAGACCTCGGTCGACCCGGGGTCCGCGGCCTACCGCGCGAACGACGACGCCCACCGGGCGCTGGTCGCCGAGCTGCGCGAGAAGCTCGGCAGCGCGGCGCTCGGCGGGGGCGAGAAGGCGCGCGCCCGGCACACCGCGCGCGGCAAGCTGCTGCCGCGCGACCGCGTGGACACCCTGCTCGACCCGGGCTCGCCGTTCCTGGAGATCGCGCCGCTGGCGGCCGACGGCATGTACGGCGGCGCCGCGCCGGCCGCGGGCGTCATCGCGGGCATCGGCCGGGTGGCCGGCCGCGAGGTGGTGGTGGTCGCCAACGACGCCACCGTCAAGGGCGGCACCTACTACCCGATGACGGTGAAGAAGCACCTGCGGGCGCAGGAGGTGGCGCTGGAGAACCGGCTGCCCTGCGTCTACCTGGTCGACTCCGGCGGCGCCTTCCTGCCGATGCAGGACGAGGTCTTCCCGGACCGCGACCACTTCGGCCGGATCTTCTACAACCAGGCCCGGCTCTCCGCCGCCGGCATCCCGCAGATCGCGGCGGTGCTGGGTTCCTGCACCGCGGGCGGCGCGTACGTCCCGGCGATGAGCGACCAGGCCGTGATCGTCCGCAACCAGGGCACCATCTTCCTGGGCGGTCCGCCGCTGGTGAAGGCGGCCACCGGCGAGGTGGTGACCGCCGAGGAGCTGGGCGGCGGCGACCTGCACTCCAAGACCTCCGGCGTGACCGACCACCTGGCCGAGGACGACGAGCACGCGCTCTCCATCGTCCGGACCATCGTGGCCGGCCTAGGCCCGCGCCCGTCCCGCCCGTGGCCGCTGGCCCCGGTGGAGCCGCCGGCGGTGGATCCGGCCGGGCTGTACGGCGCCGTCCCGGTGGACCCGCGCACCCCGTACGACGTGCGCGAGGTGATCGCGCGGCTGGTCGACGGCAGCCGGTTCGCCGAGTTCAAGGCCGAGTACGGCACCACGCTGGTGACCGGGTTCGCCCGGATCCACGGCCACCCGGTGGGCATCGTCGCCAACAACGGCGTGCTGTTCGCGGAGTCCGCGCTGAAGGGCGCGCACTTCATCGAGCTGTGCGACCAGCGCGGCATCCCGCTGCTGTTCCTGCAGAACATCACCGGCTTCATGGTCGGCCGCCAGTACGAGGCCGGCGGCATCGCCAAGCACGGCGCCAAGATGGTCACCGCGGTGGCCTGCACCCGGGTGCCCAAGCTGACGGTGGTGATCGGCGGCTCGTACGGCGCCGGCAACTACTCGATGTGCGGCCGGGCGTACTCGCCGCGCTTCCTGTGGATGTGGCCCGGGGCGAAGATCTCCGTGATGGGCGGCGAGCAGGCGGCCTCGGTGCTGGCCACCGTGCGGCGCGACCAGCTGGAGGCCCAGGGCGAGGACTGGTCGACCGAGGCGGAGGACGAGTTCAAGCGGCCCGTCCGCGAGCAGTACGAGCGGCAGGGCAACGCCTACTACGCCACCGCCCGGCTGTGGGACGACGGCGTGATCGACCCGAAGGACACCCGGACGGCCCTCGGCCTCGCGCTGACGGCCTGCGCCAACGCGCCGCTGGCCGAGCCGCGTCCCTACGGCGTCTTCCGGATGTGACCCCCCGGTGGGCGGGCCCGGACCCGCCCACCGGACGGCCCGTCCACGCGCCGACAGACCGGGGCCGGCCCGCCCGTACCGGACCACCCGTACCGGCGGACGGCACCGACCGGCCGCCCGTCACCGGGCCCGACCGGCCACCGTCCGGACCCGACCCCGCCGCGCTCGTCCGCTCCACCGGCGGACCGGCGCCCCGGCCCACCCTGGCCACCCGCCCGCTGCGGCCCCCTTCGTTCCAGCGGTTCCCCTCGACCCGGAGGCACACCTCCCATGTTCGACACCGTTCTCGTCGCCAACCGGGGCGAGATCGCCCTCAGGGTGATCCGCACCCTCCGGCGGCTCGGCGTGCGCTCGGTCGCCGTCCACAGCGACGCGGACGCCGACGCCCCGCACGTCCGCGCCGCCGACCTGGCCGTCCGGCTCGGGCCGGCCGACCGCAGTGACAGCTCGGCCGCCGAGACCTACCTGCGGACCGACCTGATCATCGCGGCGGCCCGCCGGACCGGCGCCCGGGCCGTGCACCCGGGCTACGGCTTCCTCGCCGAGAACCCGGCCTTCGCCCGGGCCTGCGCCGAGGCCGGGCTGGCCTTCATCGGCCCGCCGCCGGCCGCGGTCGAGCTGATGGGCGACAAGATCAACGCCAAGGAGGCCGTCCGCGCCGCCGGGGTGCCGGTGGTACCGGGCAGCCAGGGTGGCTCGCCGACCGACGAGGAGCTGACCGAGGCCGCCGAGGGGATCGGCTACCCGGTGCTGCTCAAGCCCTCCGCCGGTGGTGGCGGCAAGGGCATGCGGCTGGTGCGCGACCCGGCCGACCTGCCGACCGAGATCGCCGCCGCGCGCCGGATGGCCCGCACCGCCTTCGGTGACGACACCCTGCTGCTGGAGCGCTGGGTCGACCGCCCCCGCCACATCGAGGTGCAGGTCCTGGCCGACACCCACGGCACGACCGTGCACCTCGGCGAGCGCGAGTGCAGCCTGCAGCGCCGCCACCAGAAGCTGATCGAAGAGGCTCCCTCCGTCCTGCTGAATCCTCAGACCCGGGCGGCCATGGGCGAGGCCGCCGTCCGGGCCGCCGAGGCCTGCGGCTACACCGGTGCCGGCACCGTCGAGTTCATCGTCCCCGGCATCGACCCGGACGGGCCGGCCCCCGAGGGCGTCCTGGACTTCTTCTTCATGGAGATGAACACCCGCCTCCAGGTCGAGCACCCGGTCACCGAGATGGCCATCGCCGTGGCCGGCCCGGACGGCCCGCAGCGGCTGGACCTGGTGGAGTGGCAGGTGCGGGTGGCCGCCGGCGAGGCGCTCCCGTTCTCCCAGCCCGACGTCTCCTTCCTGGGTCACTCCATCGAGGCCCGGATCTGCGCCGAGGACCCGGACCGCGACTTCCTGCCCACCGGCGGCCGGATCCTGCGCCTGGACGAGCCCTCGGGTGAGGGCGTCCGGGTGGACTCCGGCGTCACCGCGGGCAGCGAGGTCGGCAGCCTCTACGACCCGATGCTCGCCAAGGTCATCGCGTACGGACCCGACCGCCCGACCGCGCTGCGCCGCCTCCGCGCCGCCCTGGCCGAGACCCGGATCCTGGGCGTGACCACCAACACCGGCTTCCTCCGGCGCCTGCTGGCCCAGCCCGAGGTCACCGAGGGCCGGCTCGACACCGGGCTGGTCGAACGGACCGTCCAGCAGAACCCCGCACTGCTGGCATCGCCGTACTCCCGGCCCGGTACGGCCGGCACCCCGGCGGGCGCCCCGGACACCGGGACCCCGGACGCCACCGCACCCGCAGATACGGCGACCCCCGACAGCGACGCCTCGGTGGACACCCTCCACCTCGCCGCGGCGCTGGCCCGGCACCTCGAACTCGCCCCAACCGCCGCCCCCGGCGGCTGGACCGACCCCTTCACCCTCCCTTCCGGCTGGCGCCTCGGCGGTGAGGCGGCCTGGACGATCCATCGCCTCCGCATGCCGGGCCACGACCCGGTCACCGTCCGGGTACGGCCCGTCACTGCCGGAAACGTAGCCGAGGGCACTGACAATCGCGCCTCCGGCACCCCTGACCTGCAGGTACGCCTCGGCGACGGCCCGATCAGGACAGCCCGGGCCACCCGGGTGGACGGCCGGCTGCACCTCACCCTCGACGGGCTGCAGACCACCTTCGCGCTGGCCGTCGACCGCTCCCCCGCCGGCCCGGTGACCTGGCTGTCCGTGGACGGCGACGCCTGGGCCGTGCACCCCTTCGACGCGGTCGCCGAGCGCACCGCCGCCGGTACCGCGCACCACGGCGCGCTGACCGCCCCGATGCCCGGGACGGTCACCGTGGTGAAGTCCGCGGTCGGCGACCGGGTGCACCGCGGCCAGGCCCTGCTGGTCCTGGAGGCGATGAAGATGGAGCACGTCATCGCCGCCCCGCACGACGGAACGGTCAGCGAACTGCGCGCGGTCGCCGGTTCGACCGTCGCCATGGACGAACTGCTCGCCGTGGTCGCGGCGGACGAGGACACCGCGGAGGCGACGGCATGAGCACCCACGACACCGGCACCGGCACCGGCACGGCCGGCGGCGCCGACGCGGGCGCCCGCGAGCCCGGCGTCCTCGACCTCGGTCTCCCCGAGCCGGTGGCGGACCCGACGCTGCCGGCCCGGGTCCGGATCCACGAGGTCGGGCCGCGCGACGGCCTGCAGAACGAGAGCGCGCTCGTCCCGGTCGAGGTGAAGGCCGAGTTCATCACCCGGCTCGCCGCGGCCGGCCTGGACACCGTCGAGGCCACCAGCTTCGTCCACCCCAAGTGGGTGCCGCAGCTGGCCGACGCGGAGGAGCTGATGCCCCGGCTGGCTGGCCTGACGGACCGCCACCCCGGCCTGCGGCTGCCCGTGCTGGTGCCCAACGAGCGCGGCCTGGATCGGGCGCTGGCCCACCACGTCTCGGACGTGGCGGTGTTCGCCAGCGCCACCGAGACCTTCGCCCGGCGCAACCTCAACCGCTCCGCCGACGAGGCGATGGAGATGTTCCGCCCGGTGGTCGAGCGGGCCGGTGAGGCCGGCGTGCCGGTCCGCGGCTACCTCTCGATGTGCTTCGGCGACCCCTGGGAGGGCCGCGTCCCGGTCCAGCAGGTGGTCGGCCACGGCGTCCGGCTGCTGGAGATGGGCTGCGCCGAACTCAGCCTCGGCGACACCATCGGTGTCGCCACCCCCGGCCAGGTCACCGCCCTGCTGAACGGTTTCACCGAGGCCGGCGTGCCGGTCGGGAAGCTCGCCGTCCACTTCCACGACACCTACGGCCAGGCCCTGGCCAACACCCTGGCCGCGCTCCGGGCCGGCGTCACCGTGGTGGACGCCTCGGCCGGCGGCCTCGGCGGCTGCCCGTACGCCAAGAGCGCCACCGGCAACCTGGCCACCGAGGACCTGGTCTGGATGCTGCACGGTCTCGGCATCGAGACCGGCGTCGACCTCCCGGCCCTGGTGGCCACCAGCGGCTGGCTCGCCGACCGGATCGGCCGGCCCAGCCAGTCCCGCGCCGTCCGCGCGCTGCTCGGTCAGCAGTCCTGACCCACGTTCCCTCCCCCACCCTCTGGCCCCGTCCCACGGGCCACCTCTCAGGCCCGTCCCACGGCCGCGATCCAGGAGGATCACCATGCTCGACCACCGGCTGGACCACGAGTACGAGGACCTGCGCCGTACCGTGGAGCAATTCGCCAACGACGTGATCGCCCCGAAGATCGGCGACTTCTACGAGGCGGGCGAGTTCCCGTACGAGATCGTCAAGGAGATGGGGCGGATGGGCCTGTTCGGCCTGCCCTTCCCCGAGGAGTACGGCGGCATGGGCGGCGACTACTTCGCCCTCGGCCTGGCCCTGGAGGAGCTGGCCCGGGTCGACTCCTCGGTCGCCATCACCCTGGAGGCCGCGGTCTCGCTGGGCGCCATGCCGATCTACCGCTTCGGCACCGAGGAGCAGAAGCGCGAGTGGCTGCCCAAGCTGACCTCCGGTGAGATGCTCGGCGCCTTCGGCCTGACCGAGCCGGAGGGCGGCACCGACGCCGGCGCCACCCGCACCACGGCCCGCTACGACGCCGAGACCGACGAGTGGGTCATCAACGGCACCAAGTGCTTCATCACCAACTCCGGCACGGACATCACCGGGCTGGTCACGGTCACCGCACTCACCGAACCGATCACTCGTTCGAGTGAAGACGGAGGCGAGCCCTCGCCTTCCCGCGAGATCTCCTCCATCATCGTCCCCACTGGAACCCCGGGCTTCCAGGTGTCCAAGAAGTACTCCAAGGTCGGGTGGAACGCCTCCGACACCCGCGAACTGTCCTTCACCGACTGCCGGGTCCCCGCCGCCAACCTCCTCGGTGCCCGCGGCCGCGGGTACGCCCAGTTCCTGCGGATCCTCGACGAGGGCCGCATCGCCATCGCAGCCCTGTCCACCGGCCTGGCCCAGGGCTGTGTCGACCAGTCGCTCGCCTACGCCGGTACCCGCCGCGCCTTCGGGCGGCCGATCGGCGCCAACCAGGTCATCCAGTTCAAGCTCGCCGACATGGAGATGCGCGCCCACACCGCCCGCCTGGCCTGGCGGGACGCCGCCTCCCGGCTGCTGCACGACGAGCCGTTCAAGAAGGAGGCCGCGATCGCGAAGCTGTACGCGTCCGAAGCCGCCGTCGACAACGCCCGGGAGGCGACCCAGGTCCACGGCGGGTACGGCTTCATGAACGAGTTCCCGGTCGCCCGGTTCTGGCGCGACAGCAAGATCCTCGAAATCGGTGAGGGCACCTCGGAGGTCCAGCGGATGCTCATCGCGCGAGAGCTCGGCATGACCTACTGACGGCCCACCGACCAGAGACACCTGGTCGACCCCGATGCGGGGAGGCGTCCCGCACCGGGCCCACCATCACTCCGGCGGCGCCGGGAGGTAGGCAGACCTGACCTGCGTACCCCCGGCGGCGCCGGGGTCCTTCGGGCTGCCCTGACGCCGACGGCTCGTCACCTCCTGGGCAGGGGCAGCGAGTTCAGAGTTACGCTGCGCGGATTCCGGCCCCCGGCCCGCATGGGGGTTTCCGGTTCCGTTCCGCGCGGGGTTCCGCGCCGCGCGGGGTTCCGCGCCGGGACGCCCGTCAGGGGATGACGATCACCGGGCGGTTCGCGCGGCGGGCGAGGCGGCCGGAGACCGAGCCGAAGAGCTTGCCGAGCAGTCCGTGGGTGCTGCCCACCACGATCGCGTCGGCGGCGTACTCCCGGCCGACCTCCTCGATCTCGTGGCAGATGTCGCCGCCCCGCTCGACCAGGATCCACGGCACGTCCGCGAGGAAGTCGGCGCAGGCCAGCTCCAGGCCGAGGATCTCGGTCCGGTGGTCGGGGAGGTCCACGAACACCGGCGGCTCGCAGCCGGCCCAGACGGTCGCCGGCAGCCGGTTCGCCACGTGGACGATCACCAGGCCACACTGCGACCGCTTCGCCATGCCCACCGCGTACGCCAGGGCGCGCTCGCTGGAGAGCGAGCCGTCGAAGCCGACCACCACACCGTGCTGGAAGACCGGGTCGCAGGCCCGCGCGGGGTCCTCCCGGAGCACCGGCTCGCCGTCGCCGTCCCGGCGGTCGGTCGTCGGTCCCGTGCCGTCCGTCATCGCGCCCTCCCTCCGTCCGCCGGGGCCGGTGGCCGGTGTCGCCCTGCGCTGGCGCGGACGGGGCCATCTGCGAGCGCTCCGGTCACCGCCACCGGGCTCGTCGGCCGCGGCGCCGGGGAAACGGGGAGGCTCAAAACCAGCCATGACTCAAGGCTCTTCAACTGAGACGGGCCGACATGGGAGGACAACACTGCCCGGGCAATAGGCCCAGCAACGGCATCGAGCCGGTTCGCACCGAGCACCACTGAACGCGACCTGTTCCTTTCAGAGTACGACGGGGCCACCGCCCGGCCCAGCGCCACGGCACCGGGCCGCAGATGATCCCGCTCACGGGGGACGCGCGCTCCTCGCCCCGTGCGCCCCACCTTCGTGGTTCCGGGCCCGGCGGACAAGGGGTTCCCAGGAGCTTGACCGACCGAACGCCCCGGCGCAACAGGGCCTCCACACACCGTGACCCGACTGTCATCGGCCCGCGTCCGGCCCGCCGGACCGGTCCCGCCACGCTCCGCGACCCTCCGGATCCGGCCAGTTCGACCCGTTTCGGCTGCTGCTTGGCAATTGCCAGATGCATACGGCCGGTTACTGGCAGCATTCATGGCATGCCACTCCTCCTGTTCGACCTCGACAACACTCTCCTGCCCCGAGATGCCGCGTTCAGGGCCTGGGCCCGGGACTTCCTGGCCGAATACCGGCTCCCCGCCGGCGATCTGGAGTGGTTCAGCACCATCGACGGCGGCGGCTACGTGCCCCGCGACACCGTGCTGGGAGCGGCCAAGCGGCGGTACGGCCTCGACCACTCCCTCGACCTGCTGCTCGCGCACTACCGGCGTGGCGTCAACTCCCACATCCACTGCCCCGATTCGCACGTCAAGGCGCTGCGCGCGGCCCGCAACTCCGGCTGGACGCTGGGCATCGTCAGCAACGGCGGCACCCGTCCGCAGCTGGAGAAGATCCGCCGCACCGGGCTCGGCTCGCTGGTCGACGGCTGGGTGATCTCGGAGGAGGCCGCCTGCCTCAAGCCCGACCCGCTGATCTTCGAGATCGCGGCCCGGCGGTGCGGATACTCGCCCACCCGGGACTGGACCTCCCACACCTGGATGATCGGCGACCACGCCCCCGCGGACATCGCCGGCGCCGAGGCGACCGGACTGCGCAGCGTGTGGCTCCACCACGGGCGGCCCTGGGCCGAGCGCGGCTACCGGCCGACCCTGAGCGCGCCCGGTCTGCCGGAGGCGGTCGGGCTGGTCCTCAGCGCCCGCAGCGCGGCCACGCCCGCCTCCGCGATGGCGGCCCGGGCTGCCCGCGCGACGGCGGCTGCCGGAGCGGCGCGCGGCGCGGGCGTACGGGTCGGCGCGGAGCTGCGGGTCGGCGCCGGGCGGCCGGTGGCCGTGGAGGCCGTCACGGCGCCGCTGGCGGCACAGCTGGCGGGCGGCCGGGACACTGCCGCCGCGACGGGCACGGGCGGCGCGGGCGGCACGTTCGGTACGGCCGACGGGCCGGGGGCGGCACAGCCGGCGCGCCCGCGCACCCGGGTGGCGGTGCCGGCCTCGGCGCTGGCGCCGACCGCGGACCGTCCGGCCCCGGTCGGGAGGGTCCGGGCCTCCGGCTGACCGTCCCACCCTCGGCCGCACCCGCACCACGAGCCACCGGCTCCGGGTGTCAGGCCTCGGCCTCGGCTGCCGTGTCGGCCTCCGGCAGCAGGAGCGGAACGTCCGGGGAGAGTCCCGGGAGGCGCCACCAGCGGGTCACGCCCTGCTCGGTGAAGCCGAGGCGCTTGTAGAGGGGTTCGCCGAGGAGGGTGGCCACCAGGGTGGCGGGCTTCCCCTCGGCGGCCGCGAGGGCGGCGTCGACCACGGCCCGGGCGACGCCCTTGGAGCGGTGCACGGGCAGGGTGGCGACCCAGTACACGCCGACCGCGGTGCCGTCGTCGTAGGTCATGCAGGCCCCGGCGGTGTCGCCGTCCACGGTGGCGAGCCAGGCCCGGTAGCCGGGCTGGTCGAGCAGGGCGGGGGTGAGGAACTCGCCGCGGCGCCACGGCTGGCGGGGCGGGATCGGGAAGCCGTCGACGACGGCCCGTTCCACCTCGGCGAAGGCGTCGGCGTCCACGGCCTCGTCCACCCGCAGCCCGGCGGGCGGGGCGGCGCGCAACGGCTGAGCCTCGGCGTGCGGTTCGCGCACCATCACCGGGAGCCCCAGGCCCGCCTCGCAGTGGTACCGGGTGAGGTCGAGCTTTCCGTACGGGTCCTCCAGGCAGAGCCGCGTGGTGCCCCAGTCACGGAAGACCTGGACCAACTCGCGCTCCAGCGCCTCGGGTTCGTCGTACGGGCGGGTCACCACGACCCGGTGGACGTCGGCGGCGTCGCGGTCGCAGCGGACGGCCGTGAACCCCGGGCGCACCAGGGTTTCCCAGCCGTGGACCCGGGCCTGGGCGAGCCAGAAGGCCGCGGCGTTGTCGTTGGCCAGTTCGAGCCGGCTGCGATTCTCCATGGGTCCGACCATAACCATCCGAACGCGCACGGGACGGGCCGGTCCCGAGGTGGCGTGGGCGCGGTATTCCGCCGACGGTCCGCGGGCGATCCGGGGGCGATCCGCAGGCGCGTGATTCGGCCGACGTGACGGCCGGTTCCCGGTTCCACCGGGCGCGTTGACGCACCGTCCGGCGCGGTCGACGGACGCCGGCCGGGCCGCTGCGGGCTGCGCGGAAGGCGCTCGCGGCGGCGCGCGGAACAGGGGCACGCGCCCCCGACTGGGACCGGCGATTTTCGGTCAATCTGCGGCCGCCCCCTTCCCGCCCGGCAAAGCCGCAGTCCACGCACCCGGCGCGGGGGTGCGGTCCATGGCGGTCGGTGATCGGTCGTGCGACAACCAGCCACCGTTGCCCGCGCCCCCTTCACAGGGGGGTCGACGGGTGCCACTCTTCGTGATCGAATGCATCACGCCAAATTGCCATGTCGACATAGCGTCGGATGGTGAACTTGTCACAACGGCAACGGTCCACCAAGTAGATTCGATCTTGGCGAGCAGTGCGGCACCACAACACCACACCACCGAGGGGGCTGGAGCGCCTTGAGCAGGGTGAGCAGGAGCGACGCGGGTCCTGAGGGCGGCCGGCCGCCTGTCGGTCTGCCTGGTCGCGCCCCGAGAGTCGGTGCGGCCAACCCCGGTGCCACCAGCCCGGCCGGTCCGCTCAAGCCCAGCAGCCCCAACACCCCCACCGGTGCCAACAGCCTCGCCAGCCACCCGGGTTCCGCAGGCCCCTCTGCTCACGCCGGTCACACTAATCACACCAGCAACTCCGGCCACGCTGCCCACTCGGGCACCAACAGCCACTCCGGCCACGCCGGTCACGGCGACGGATCCGCCTCCCCCGCCGCCGGACTGACCCAGGGTCACCTCGGCCCGTACCCGGGCTCCGCCCCGGCCGGCCCGCTCTCCGCCGGTGCCGCCGCCTCCGCCGCCTCCCTGCTGGTCCCCACGCCGCGCAAGCTCTCCGGCCGCCGCCGCCGCGAGACCGTGGCCGTGCTGCTGTTCAGCGGCGCCCCGATCTTCGAGAGCTCCATCCCGCTGTCGGTGTTCGGCGTGGACCGCCAGGACGCCGGGGTCCCGCGCTACCGGCTGCTGGTCTGTGCCGGCGAGGAGGGCCCGCTGAGCACCACCGGCGGGCTGACCCTGACCGCGCCGTACGGCCTGGAGGCGCTGTCCCGGGCCGGCACCATCGTCGTCCCGGCGTGGCGGTCGATCTCTCAGCCGCCGCCGGTGGAGGCGATCGCCGCGCTCCGCAAGGCGCACCACGAGGGCGCCCGGATCATCGGCCTGTGCACCGGCGCGTTCGTGCTCGCCGCCGCCGGCCTGCTGGACGGCCGCCCCGCCACCACCCACTGGATGTACGCGCCGACGCTGGCCAAGCGGTACCCGCGGGTGCACGTCGACCCGCGCGAGCTGTTCGTGGACGACGGCGACGTGCTCACCTCGGCCGGCACCGCCGCCGGGATCGACCTCTGCCTGCACGTGGTCCGCAGCGACCACGGCACCGAGGCGGCCAACGCCCTGGCCCGCCGCCTGGTGGTGCCCAACCGCCGCAGCGGCGGTGGACAGGCCCAGTACATCGACCAGTCTTTACCGGAGGAGATCGGCAACGACCCGCTCGCCGAGGTCGTGACCTGGGCCCTGGAGAACCTCAACCAGCAGTTCGACGTCGAGGTGCTGGCGGCCCGCGCCTACATGAGCCGGCGCACCTTCGACCGGCGGTTCCGCACGCTCACCGGCAGCGCACCGCTGCAGTGGCTGATCACCCAGCGGGTGCTGCAGGCGCAGCGGCTGCTGGAGACCTCCGACCTGTCGGTGGACGACGTGGCGCGCCGCTGCGGCTTCCGTTCACCGGTGGCGCTGCGCGGGCACTTCCGGCGGCAACTTGGGGTCTCCCCCGCCGCGTACCGGACGAGCTACCGGGCGCGGCGTCCCGCGCAGACCGTGACCGTGCCGCCGCAGGCCCTGCCGGGCGACCGGATGGGTGTCGGGGGCCCGCAGCCGCCCCTGGGCGGCGGTCCGGCCGCCGGAGGGCCGTCGGGCGGGCACCCGTACGCGTCGGCGTACCAGCACCCGGGGTCCCCGCACGCGGGCGGCCACGTCCAGCACGGCGGCGGGCACCCGGGTGCCGCGGGGCAGGGGCACGGGACGCAGCCGGGAACGCAGCCGGCGGGCGTCCACGGCTCCCCGGGGCCGGCGGGCCACCAGGCGTCGGGCACCGCGGGGCAGGGCGCGGTGGCGCCGCACGGTTCGGCGTCCGTGCACCCCGGGCAGTCCGCGGCCGGTGGGGGCCGGCAGCGGGTGCGGCCGCTGGTGCCGGTACAGCAGCTGCGGGGGCGTCCAACGCGCGGCGCCGAGCGGGAGCGCGAGGCCGAGCAGCAGCCGCTCGGGCGCCCGGCCGCCACCCGGGGGACCGATCGACGGGCCGAGGGCCTGTCCGGACGGGCTCCCGCCGACCGTACGGCGGAGCGGCCTACCGACCGGCCTACGGATCGGACCGTGGACCGCACGGCGGACCGGGCTTCCGGTGACCGGGCCGTGGGTGCGCGGCCGGCGGCCGGCGGCCGGACGGTCGAGCACGCGGTGGCGGAGGAGCACGGCACCGACCGGGCGGAGGTCCGCGACCAGGGGAAGGAGCACCGGGCCGACCGGCTCGACGGCGCCCACCCGGCGGAGCCCGGGTCCGACACGCCCGCGTCCGAACACGTCTCCGAGCCGGGGACCGGCGAAGCGGGCACCCCGGACACCTCCGGCGACGGCACCGGGGCGGCACCCGGGGGACAGGCCCAGCGCTCCCGCGCGGGCCGTGCGCTGTCCGCCTCGCGTGATCGCGCCGTAGGGTGATGGGCGTGAATGACCGTCTGGTATGGATCGACTGTGAAATGACCGGCCTGGACCTCGACCGGGACGCCCTGGTCGAGGTCGCCGCGCTGGTGACCGACTCCGAGCTGAACATCCTCGGCGAAGGCGTTGATGTGATCATCCGTCCGCCTGCCGAGGCGCTGGCGACGATGCCCGAGGTGGTGCGCACCATGCACACCGCCTCCGGACTGCTCGACGAACTGGAGCACGGGGTCACCCTGGCCGAGGCCGAGGAGAAGGTGCTCGCCTACATCCGCGAGCACGTGCCCGAGGCCGGCAAGACCCCGCTGTGCGGCAACTCCGTCGCCACCGACCGCGGCTTCCTGGCCCGGGACATGCCCGCTCTGGAGGGCCACCTCCACTACCGGATCGTGGACGTCTCCTCGATCAAGGAGCTCGCCCGCCGCTGGTACCCGCGCGCCTACTACAACAGCCCGCAGAAGGGCGGCAGCCACCGCGCGCTGGCGGACATCCGCGAGAGCATCGCCGAACTCCGGTACTACCGCGAGGCCGTGTTCGTCCCGCAGCCCGGGCCGGACACCGACGCCGCCCGCGCCATAGCCGCGAAGCACCAGCTGCCGAGCGCCTGACCTGCCGGGCTCGGCGGACCGGGGGAAACCCTGGCGCGAGCACCCTCTCGGATCCTGTAGAGTTCTTCCTGTCGGAACGGGAACGCGAGAGCGGGAACGGACCGGACAGATGGTGGGCGTAGCTCAGTTGGTAGAGCACCTGGTTGTGGTCCAGGTGGCCGCGGGTTCGAGTCCCGTCGCTCACCCCATCTGATCAAGCCCCGACCCGGGTCGACCGGGTCGGGGCTTGCTCTGTTTCTGCGGCGTGTTCAGCTGCGCACCGGTGGCGGGGATTTCACGCGGAGGCTGCCGCCGCGATCCTTCGTGAACGAATGAGGGCCGGGCCGGATCAGGGCTCCCCAAGTAAGCTACCCGCTAGTAACATCTCCGGCATGACCACACCTTCGATCGGGCAGCTGCTCGACTCCACCGTCCCGATGGCCCGGACCCTCAAGCTGGAGTACCTGGAGACCAGCCCCGAGCGGGCCGTGCTGCGGCTGCCGGACCAGCCGGACTTCCACAACCACGTCGGTGGGCCGCACGCCGGTGCGATGTTCACGCTGGCGGAGTCGGCGAGCGGGTGCATCGTGCTGGCCGCGTTCCAGGACCAGCTCGGACGGGCGGTGCCGCTGGCGGTCAACGCCGAGATCGCCTACAAGAAGCTGGCCATGGGCGAGGTGACCGCGACCGCCACCCTGGGGCGTCCGGCCGCCGAGGTGGTCGCGGAGCTCGACAAGGGCGAGCGGCCCGAGTTCCCGGTGGTCGTCGAGATCACCCGGGCCGACGGCGCGGTCACCGGCGTGATGACCATCACCTGGACCCTCCGCCCCAACTCCTGAGCCCGACTCAGGCACCCGGGCGAGCGGGTGGCCGGGCGACCGCTCGGGGGCGCGGGGACCGCGCGCGACGGCGGGGCTGAGCGCCGCGCCCAACCCGGGGAGCGGCGTCCGTCCGCGGGCGGCTGCCCGGCGTCGGGCGGCTTCCCGGCGTCGGGCGGCTTCCCGGCGGCGGACTCCCGGCCTCGCGCAGTCCACGCCCCCCCCCCGGTGGCCGGCCCCGCCGTCGCGCGCGGCCGGGTCGCGTTCAGGCGGAGTCGCGTTCAGGCGGAGTCGCGGACGACGAGTTCCGTGGCGAGGACGACCTGGCGGCGGGCGCGGCCGGCTTCGGTGATCTCGTCGAGGAGGAGGCGGGCCATGGTCCGTCCCATCTCCTCGATGGGCTGCCGGACGCTGGTCATCGGCGGGTCGGTGTGCCGGGCCACGATGGAGTCGTCGAACCCGATCACCGCGACGTCGTCAGGCACCCGCCGCCCGGCGGCGCGCAGCACCTGCATCGCCCCCGCCGCCATCACGTCCGAGGCGCAGAACACCGCGTCCAGCCCCGGCACCCGGTCGAGCAGTTCCCGCATCGCCGCCCGGCCGCCGTCCTCGGTGAAGTCGGCGAGCCCGACGAGCTCCTCCCGGTACGGGACCCCGGCCTCCTCCAGGGCCCGCCGGTAGCCGCCGAGGCGGGCGTGGGCCACCTCCATGTCCAGCGGGCCGGTGATGGTGGCCACCGAGGTGCAGCCGCGCCGCAGCAGGTGCCGTACGGCCATCCTGGCGCCGCCGGCGTTGTCGGCGTGGACGTAGCTGAGCGGTTCCTGCTCGCCCCGGCGGCCGGCCAGGACGGACGGGATCTCCAGGCTCTCCAGCAGTCCGGGCAGCGGGTCGTCCTGATGGACCGACACCAGTAGCACCCCGTCCACCCGCTGGGCGGTGAGGTAGGCGGCGAGGCGGTCCCGTTCGCGCTGGTTGCGGACCAGGATGAGCAGCAGCTGCATGTCGGTCTCGGCCAGTTCGGCGGAGACGCCGCTGATGATGTCGGAGAAGTACGGCTCGGAGAACAGCCGGGTCTCGGCCTCGGGCACCACCAGGGCCACCGCGTCGGTCCGTGAGGTGACCAGGGTGCGGGCGGCCCGGTTGGGGACGTAGCCGAGTTCGGCGATGGCGGACCGGACGGCCTCGCGGGCCTTCTCGCTGACCCGGGGCGAGCCGTTGATCACGCGGGACACGGTGCCGCGGCCGACGCCGGCGAGCGCGGCCACCTCCTCCAGCGTGGGGCGCGCGGAGCCGCGGCCACCGGCGCCGGCGCCGCCCCGGGCGCCCTCGGGGCCCTGTCCGGTCTGGCTCATCGCTCACCTCTCGGCGTTCTGGACGCCCTCTCGGGGCGCGGGATTCCGGGCGGCCCGGTCGGGGGCTTCCGCCCATTGTGGCCGGTACCGGCGGGCCGGTGGACCGGAGCCCCGGTGGGGGCCGCTCACCGCCGTCCCCACCGGTCCGACCACGGATCCGCCGCCATGTCTTGACACCTGCCCCCTTCACCGTGGAACCTTCCGGCAGGCCGCGTGGGAGCGCTCCCACACTGCCGGTCCACACTCTAGCGCCGATCACCCGCCGTCGGCACCACCCGCACCACGCCGACCGCGGATCCCCCCGAACCACACCGGGACCACCGCACAACTCCCGTGCCACCGCACGGATTCCGGCGAACCACACCACCACCGGGCCCGCCACTGGGGCCCGGCACCGGACCCTTCACCGACGAGACGCACCACCCGACCGCGCCGCACCCCGATCCCCACCCGGAACAAGGAGACCGCCATGCGCACCACCTCCCGCCCCCGCAGAGCCGCCGTCCTCGCCACCGCCGTCCTCGCCTCCTCCGCCCTGCTGCTCACCGCCTGCGGCAGCGGCTCCACCCACGCCTCGGACGGCTCGGGCTCGGGCGGCTCGGGCGACCGGATCACCCTCACCGTGGGCGACTTCGGCACCTTCGGCTACAAGGAGGCGGGCCTGTACGACGAGTACACGGCCGCCCACCCGAACATCACGATCAAGTACGAGACCACCCAGGACGGCCAGAAGTACTGGGACGCGCTGACCACCCACCTCGGCGCCGGCAGCGGGCTCGCCGACATCCAGGCGGTGGAGGTGGGGTACATCGCCCAGGCCACCGGCACCCTGGCCGGCAAGTTCACCGACCTGCGCACGGTGGACGGGGTGAACCCGGCCAACTGGCTGCCCTGGAAGTCCAAGCAGGCCACCACCGCGAACGGCGCCCTGATCGGGCTCGGGACCGACATCGGCCCGATGGCGGTCTGCTACCGCAAGGACCTGTTCGAGCAGGCCGGGCTGCCCACCGACCGGGCCGAGGTGGCCAAGCTCTGGCAGGGCGACTGGTCGAAGTTCGTCGAGGCGGGCCGGCAGTACCAGGCCAAGGCGCAGGCGGGGACGTTCTTCACCGACTCGGCGAGCGGCCTGTTCAACGCCGCGCTCTCCGCCGAGCCGCAGCAGTACTCGAACGACGCCGGGAAGCTGGTCTTCAAGGACAGCCCGGGGGTGAAGAAGGCGTGGGACGTCGCGGTCTCGGCCTCGCAGGCGAAGATCAGCGCCGGTCTGCGGCAGTTCCAGGACCCGTGGAACGCGGCCTTCGCCAACGGCAAGTTCGCCACCGTGGTCTGCCCGTCCTGGATGACCGGCCTGATCAGCAAGTACTCCGGTGACGCGGGCAAGGGCAAGTGGGACATCGCCGCGGCGCCGGTGGCCAGTAACTGGGGCGGTGCCTTCCTGACCGTCCCGAAGGCGGGCAAGCACCAGAAGGAGGCGGCCGCGCTGGCCGCCTGGCTGACCGCGCCGGAGCAGCAGGCCAAGGTCTTCACCAAGGTCGGCAACCTCCCGTCGACCGTCGGCGGACTGCAGCAGCCGGCCGTCCAGGGCGCGAAGCTGGACTACTTCGGCGACACCCCGACCGGCCAGATCTTCGCCTCCACCGCGCAGGCCATCAAGCCCGCCCCGATCGGAGAGCAGGACGGCACGGTCAAGACCGTGATCACCGACAACGGCGTCCTCGACATCGAGGAGCACGGCACCGACCCGGCGAAGGCGTGGCAGAACGTGCTGAAGCTGGTCGCGGACAAGGTCGGCTGATCCCCTCCCGGCGGCCCGGCTCCCGCGGGCCCCGGGCACCCGGGCGGTCGACGCGCCCGGCCGGCGGACCACCCTCCCGGCCGGGCACCGCGCCCTTGCCGCACCGAACCACCACCCGCCCCACCGCCACCTTCGGGAAGGACACCCCCGTGGCCCCCTCCACCCGAGCCGCGGCCGAGGACGACTCGGCCGCCCACCAGGCCGCCGCCCATCAGGCAGCCGCCCGCCCGGCCGCCAAGCCGCTGACCGACACATCCGCCACGCCCGGGCCCCGCGGCCTGCGCTCGCGCCTCCACCGGTTCGACGTCAGGGCCTCGCCGTACGTATTCGTCGCCCCGTTCTTCCTCTGCTTCGCCGCCTTCGGCCTGTTCCCGCTGGTCTGGACGGGCTGGCTGTCGCTGCACCGGGTCGACCTGCTCGACCCGGACGCCATGAGCTGGCTCGGCCTGGACAACTACGCCCGCCTGCTGGACGCCGACCGCGGCGAGCAGTTCCGCAACGCGCTGGGGAACACCGTCACCATCGGGGTGCTCTCCACCGTCCCCCAGCTGCTGATGGCCCTGGGCCTGGCCCACCTGCTCAACTACCGCCTGCGCGGCCGGGGTTTCCTACGGGTGGCGGTGCTCGCCCCGTACGCCACCTCGATCGCGGCGGCCACCCTGGTGTTCGTCCAGCTGTTCAACCCGGACTACGGGCTGGTCAACTGGTTCCTGTCGCTGGTCGGCGTCCGGCCCGACTGGTACGCGGACACCTGGCCGGCCCAGATCGCCATCTCCACCGTGGTCACCTGGCGGTGGACCGGCTACAACGCGCTGATCTACCTGGCCGCCATGCAGTCCGTCCCCAAGGACCTGTACGAGGCAGCGAGCCTGGACGGGGCCTCGCGCTGGCAGCAGTTCACCCGGGTCACCGTCCCGTCCATCCGGCCGACCATCCTGTTCACCGCCGTGGTCTCGACGATCGGCGCCACCCAACTCTTCGGCGAGCCGCTGCTGTTCGGCGGCGGAGTCGGGGTGAGCGGCGGATCCGCCCACCAGTACCAGACGCTGGCCCTCTACATGTACGAACTCGGTTGGCCGAGCCGCCAGTTGGGCCGGGCCGCGGCGGTGGCCTGGAGCATGCTGCTGATCCTGCTGCTGAT
This sequence comes from Kitasatospora sp. HUAS MG31, assembly GCF_040571325.1. Taxonomy (GTDB): domain Bacteria; phylum Actinomycetota; class Actinomycetes; order Streptomycetales; family Streptomycetaceae; genus Kitasatospora; species Kitasatospora camelliae. Next base: position 2,843,350 of record NZ_CP159872.1, read on the forward strand.
CGGCGCCGTGCAGTACCTGATCGCCCGCCGCAACCGTGCGCCCCAGGAAGGCTGACCATGGCCGCGACCGCACCCACCGGACCCGCCGTACCCACCGCACCCACGCCCGCCGGGCCCGCCGCACCGCCCCCACCCCGCCGCCGCTTCCGCCCGGGCGCGGGCGACCAGGACAAGGCCGGCCCGCTGGCGTACCTGCTGCTCGGCCTGGCCGCCGTGGTCTCGCTCTTCCCGCTGTACTGGACCTTCGTGGCGGCGAGTTCGACCGGCGAGCGGGTGGCCCAGTCCCCGCCGCCGCTGGTGCCCGGCGGGGAGCTGTGGCACAACGTCTCCACCGCCTGGGAGCAGGCCGAGCTGGGGAAGGCGCTGCTCAACTCCACCGTGGTGGCGGGCTGTGTGGCGCTCTCCACCGTGCTGTTCGCCACCCTGGCCGGGTTCGCCTTCGCCAAACTGCGCTTCCGCGGCCGGAACGCGCTGCTGACCCTGGTCGTGGCCACCATGACGGTGCCGCCGCAGCTCAGCGTGATCCCGCTGTACCGGATCATCACCGACCTCGGTTGGGGCAACCAGCTGCAGGCGGTGATCCTGCCCTCGCTGGTGGCCGCGTTCGGGGTGTTCTTCATGCGGCAGTTCCTGCTGGAGGCGCTGCCGACCGAGCTGGTCGAGGCGGCCCGGGTGGACGGCGCGCACAGCCTGCGGATCATCTGGCACGTGGTGTTCCCGGTGGCCCGGCCGGCGATGGCGGTGCTGGGCATGCTGGTCTTCGTCCAGTCCTGGAACGACTTCTTCTGGCCGTTCGTCGTCCTGACCCAGCAGAACCCGACCGTGCAGGTGGCCCTGTCGGCGATCGGCGGCGGCAGCGGGCACGACATCAACCAGGCGGTGGTGATGACCGGCGCCCTGGTCGGCACCCTCCCGCTGCTCTTGGTCTTCGCCGTCCTGGGGAAGCACATCGTGGGCGGCATCACGGCCGGCGCCGTGAAGAGCTGACCACCAGTGACCGACCCCGTCCCCCCGATCTCATGGGAGCGCTCCCGCATGACCGTCACCCCCACGCACCGCACCGGCCCGCAGGCCCCCCGCCCCCGGCACCAGCAGACCGCCGAACCCGCCGGGACCACCAGATCCACCGAGCTCACCGGATCCACCGAGCTCACCGACGCCGCCGCCGCGACCGGTCTCCGGGCCGCCTTCCCGCCCGGGTTCGCCTGGGGCGCGGCCACCGCCGCGTACCAGGTGGAGGGCGCGGCCACCGAGGGCGGCCGGACCCCGTCCATCTGGGACACCTTCAGCCACACGCCCGGCAAGGTGGTCAACGGCGACACCGGCGACACGGCCGTGGACCACTACCACCGCTTCCGCGAGGACGTCCGGCTGATGGCCGACCTCGGCCTCACCTCGTACCGGTTCTCGCTCTCCTGGCCCCGGATCCAGCCCACCGGACGCGGCCCGGCCGTGGAGCGCGGGCTGGACTTCTACCGGGCGCTGACCGACGAGCTGCTGGCCCGCGGCATCCGCCCGGTGGCCACCCTCTACCACTGGGACCTCCCCCAGCACCTGGAGGACAGCGGCGGCTGGCCGCACCGGGACACCGCGTACCGCTTCGCCGAGTACGCCGCGCTGGCCGCCGAGGCGCTCGGCGACCGGGTGGCCGTCTGGACCACCCTCAACGAGCCCTGGTGCAGCGCCTTTCTCGGGTACGGCTCCGGGGTGCACGCCCCCGGCCGGACCAGCCCCGCCGACGCGCTGCGGGCCGCCCACCACCTCAACCTCGGCCACGGGCTCGCGGTCGGCGCCCTGCGCGCGGCCCTGCCGCCGGCGGCGGAGGTCTCGGTCTCGCTCAACCTGCACCAGGTCCGCCCGCTCGGCGACACCCCGGAGGACCGGGAGGCCGCCCGCCGGATCGACGCGGTGGGCAACCGGATCTTCACCGGCCCGATGCTCTCCGGCCGCTACCCGGAGGACCTGCTCGCGGACACCGCCCACCTCGTGGACTGGTCGGAGCTGGTCCGGCCCGGGGACCTCGCCGAGATCTCCCGCCCGATCGACCTGCTCGGCGTCAACTACTACACCCCGACGCTGGTCTCCGCCGCGGACACCGCGAACACGGCGGACGCCGCGGACGCCACGGACGCCGCCCGGCCGCCCCGGCACGACGGACACGGCGCAAGCCCCCACTCCCCCTGGCCGGGCGCCGAGCAGGTGGCCTTCCACCGCGCCCCCGGCGAGGTCACCGCGATGGACTGGCCGATCGACGCCACCGGGCTCACCGACCTGCTGCTGGACCTGCACCGGGCCCACCCGGACCTGCCGCTGCTGGTCACCGAGAACGGCGCCGCCTTCGAGGACACCGTCGCCCCCGACGGCAGCGTCACCGACCCCGAGCGGATCGCCTACCTCGACCAGCACCTCGCCGCCGTGGCCCGCGCCCTCGCGGCCGGTGCCGACGTCCGCGGGTACTACCTGTGGTCACTGCTGGACAACTTCGAGTGGGCGTACGGCTACGGCAAGCGGTTCGGCGCGGTGCACGTGGACTACGCCACGCTGGCCAGGACTCCCAAGGCCAGCGCCCGTTGGTACGCCGAGGTGATCCGGCGGGGCGGGCTCGCCTGACCGGCCGCGCCCACCCGGCGAAGATCACTCAGAGTGACCAGCGGGCGTAACCTCGCGGGGGGCTCGCTCGTTCTCCCTCCACGTGCGAGCCAAACATCCGAGAACCCCGCAGGACGAGCCCGGCCGGGGCCGCCCCGCCGCTCGGCGCCGCCCCGGCCGGTCCAGGGTGGTGGCCGCAGGGCTGGGCGCGCTGCTGGCCCAACTGTGGGGGCTGGCCCTGGGGGTGGCCGACGCGCACGCCGCAGCCGGGGAGCCCGGGGCCGGGCTGGTGAGCCGGGCCGACGCCGCGATCGGCACGCTGGCCGAGACCGCCGCACCGGCGCTGGAGCATCCCACCGCGCCGGTGGAGCGGCTGCTCCAGGAGCAGATCCGGGCGGGCGGGCTGCCGCTGCCCGGCCAACAGGCCCCCGTGCCGGACGCGTTCGCGATCGCCGGCTCGCTGCTGCCCTCCGTGCCCTCCCAGCACCGCGGCGAGGAGACCGCGCGGGCCTCCCGGTCCGGTACGCCGGGGGTGCCCGACAGCGCGGATCCGGCCGGGATCCGCGGTGTCCCCGGGGTGGTCGTCCCGGCGCAGCGGACGCCGGGCGGCGGCGCCGCGCTGCCGGTGACCGCGGAGCGGCCGGTCCCCCGGGCGGTGGCGGCCGTGGTGCCGGCGGCCCGGCCGGAGAGCGCCGAACTCCCGCTCACCACGAGCCCGTTCGCCCTCACGGCCGCCACCCCGGCGCCGGCTGCGGACACCGACTGCGGGACGGCGGTCCTGGCGCCGATCACGCTGGGCGCCCTGCTGTCGGGGGTCGCGCTGTACCGGCACCGCGGGCTGCGGCGCGGGCACTGAGGCGCTGCTGGGCGGGGTCGCCCCTGGCGGCCTCAGGGGGCGCCTCAGTGGAAGACGCCGTCCGGCGGGGCGGGGGACGGGACGGCGGTGGCGTCGGTGGCCGGGACGGCCCCGGCGGTGAAGTCCGCCAGGGAGCGGCCGTGTTCGATCCGGCCGTGGGACGGGTCGGTGGCGACCCGGCGGCCCAACTCGTCGAGCGGGAGCGGCTGGTGGGAGGCGGCCAGGATCAGGTTGCCGAACCGCTTGCCGCGCAGCACGGCCGGGTCGGCCACCAGGCAGACCTCGGGGAACACCGCCCGCAGGGTGGCGACCTGGGCCCGGGCGAAGGGAAGGCCGGCGCCGTCGGTGATGTTGGCGGCGAACCGTCCGGTGGGGGCGAGCGCGCGGGCCGCCAGTTCGGCGAACTCCCGTGTGGCGCAGTGGCCCGGGACCCGCGCCCCGGAGAACACGTCCGCGATCACCAGGTCGGCCGCACCCTCGGGCGCGCGTTCCAGCACCGCGCGGGCGTCCGCGCCGCGGACCCGGATCTGCCAGCTGCGCTCCAACGGGAGTTCGGTGCGGACCAGTTCGGTCAGGCGGGTGTCGATCTCGGCGACCTGCTGGCGGGAGCGCGGCCGGGTCGTCGCGGTGTAGCGGGCCAGGGTGAGGGCGCCGCCGCCGAGGTGCAGCACGGTGACGGGCTTGCCGGCGGGAGCGGCCAGGTCGATCAGGTGGCCGAGGCGGCGCTGGTACGTGAAGCCGAGGTGGGTGGGGTCGGCCAGGTCGACCAGGGACTGGGGTGCGCCGTCCAGCAGCAGGTGCCAGGCGCGGGGGCGGTCGCGGTCGGGGCGGAGTTCGGCGGTGCCGGAGGCGACCGGGTGGAGCAGTGGGCCCTGGGCGTGGGTACGGCCCGTGGCGGGGGTCCGGCCGGCGGCCGGGGTGGGGGCGGTTCCGGGGTCGGCGGGGTCCTGCTCGGCGGTGCGTATTCGGCCTGACCTGCTGCGTCCCATGCGGACCATTATCCAGCGGGGGCCTGCGGGACGGCCGGGGAGGGAGGGGTGGGGGCGCCGGGTGCGGACGGAAGGAGGTCCTGCTCCCGGGGGATCACCGGGTGCGGGTGGCTAGAACGGGCCGAGGCCGCCTGCGGTGAGGGTGCAGGCGGCCTCGCAGAGGGCGGAGCGGAGGACCCAGGCGTCCGTGGGTCGGGGGGTGGCGTCCGGGCCGGCGGGCGGCATCAGCCAGCGTGGGTCGGTGGCGGACGGCAGGACGGGTCCGGGGGTACAGATGCTGCCGGGCAGGTGCCAGCTGTCGGCCGTCCCGGCGGGCACCAGGAAGGTGACCGCGGTGCCGCCGGCGGTCTGGAGGACCGCGCCGCAGGCCCGCCGCAGCCGGAGGATGTCCACGGTCTCCAGTCCGTGCCGCACGGTGACGGTGACGGCGTCGTACCGGTCGACGGAGGCGGGGGCAGGCGCGGGCCGGTCCGAGGGGCGGGCGCGTCCGCCGCCCGCTCCGAGCCGGTCGAACTCGCCGCCCTGGGGCACCAGCGCCGGGGCGTGCCCCGCTGGCACACGGGGGGCGGCCGGGAGCCGGTACTGGGGCACTCCGGTGGCCATGGGGCCCTCCTGTCACCTCGTCAGGTCGGAGCCCGGGTCACTCGGTCGAGTGTCGGTCGGCCGACCCCGCCGAGCCCAGTCGGGTGCCGGCCGCCGACCGCCGCCGTCCCGGTCAGCGCGGGGCGGGGCGGGCCTCCAGGGCTGCCACGTACCAGGACAACGCGGGGAGGGCCGGTCAGGCCACGGGGTGGTGTACAGCAAGCCATGGCATTTCATGGCGGAACCCGGCGAGGTCGCCCGGATTGTCCGTGATTGCCCGACCGGTGATCCGATACGCGCGGTATCCGAGTCGTGACTCCCGGTACTGTCGTCCCGTCGTCGGCGGGCCCACCTGACAGGGGCCCGCCGCGACGCCTCAGCGGCACGACCTCGGAGCGCAGCATGGCAGCCACGAGACCGGACGGGCCCGGCTCCGCGCCGGCCGCCCCCAACCTCGTGATGCGGGAGCTGCGCGGCGACCTCTCCCCCGGCGAGTTCGCCACCGCGGTCCGCCGGGCCGCCCGGGAGATCGGCGAGCACGTGTCCTGCGACGCGCGCTATGTCGGCCGGGTGGAGGCCGGCGAGATCCGCTGCCCCAACTACGCCTACGAGCGGGTGTTCCGGCACATGTGGCCGGGCCGTTCGCTGGAGGACCTCGGGTTCGCGCCGCGGTCGGCGGTCCGCCGCCGGCCGGCCGTCGGGCCGCCCCTGGCGGCGGTGGCCCCGCCCGCGGGTCCGCCGCTGTCCGACGAGGAGAGGGACGACGTGCGTCGTCGTACGTTCCTGGGCGGTTCGACCGCCCTGGCGGCCGCGCTCGGCCTGGACCGGCCCGCGCCGGCCGCGGCCGCCGTGCCGCCCGCACCGCGGCAGGCGGTGGACGCCGCCCGGAAGGTGGGCGCGGCCGAGGTGATGGGGGTGGAGCAGGCGGTCCGCGACATCCGGCTGCTGGACGACGCGCACGGCGCGGACGCCCTGTTCGAGATGGCGGGCCAGTCGTTGCGGCACGCGTACGTACTGCTCAACGACGGCGACTACTCGGCCGCGACCGAGCGCCGGCTGCAGTCGAGCGCGGGTGAACTGGCCATCTCGGTCGGCTGGTTGGCGCACGACTCGAACCGGCTGGCGGACGCCAGGTCGTTCTACTCGGAGGCGCTGGCCACCGCCCGGATGGCGGGGGACGCGGCGCTGGAGGCGCATGTGTTCTGCAACAGCGCCTTCCTGGCCCGGGACGCCGGCCGGCCGCGGGAGGCGCTGCGGGCGGCGCAGGCGGGGCAGTCGGCCGCGCGGCGGCTCTCCTCGGCGCGGCTGCGGTCGCTGCTGGCGATGCGGGAGGCGGGCGCCTGGGCGGTGCTGGGCGACCGGTCGGCGTGCGAGCGGTCACTGGCGCTGGCGCACACCCTGTTCGACCGGGGCGGGTCGGCCGAGGACCCGGAGTGGATGTCCTTCTACGGCGAGGCGGAGCTGGCCGGGCTGGAGGCGCAGTGCTGGTCGGCGCTGGGCGAGTGGGACCTGGCCAGCGACCGGGCGGTGCGGGCGATGGACCTGCAGGACCCGCACTTCGTCCGCAACCGGGCGCTGTACACCGCCGAGTTGGCGCACGACCGGCTCGGCCGCGGGGACCTGGCGGGCGCGGGCGAGCACGGGACGGCGGCGGTGGCGCTGCTCGGGCAGGTCCGGTCGGCGCGGATCCGCGGGATGCTCGCGCACACCGCGGGGCGGCTGCGCGAGCACCGCGCGGTCCCGGAGGTCCGGGCGTTCCTGGAGGCGTACGACGACGCCCTGGCGGCCTGACCCGGGAGTTCCGGGGGGGGAGGCCTCCGACAGCCCCCGGCTCAGACGCGGGCGAGGTGGCCGTGGTCGTTCCAGATCTCGACGGCCGGCAGCCCGTACTCCCAGGAGAGCACCGAGAGCGAGGCCGGGCCGAGCTTGAACCGCTGGGCGTACTCGGGCGGGAGGCCGAGCCAGCGGGCGGTGAGGATGCGCAGCAGGTGGCCGTGGGCGAAGACCACCACGTCGTGGTCGGCCGAGTGCATGGTGGTGGTGGCGGCGTGCGGGATGCCGTGCAGGTCGTGGATCTCGGCGATGATGCCGTCGGCGCGGGCGCCGACCTCGGAGAGCTTCTCGCCGCCGGGGACGCCGTCCCGCCAGATCAGCCAGCCGGGTTCGTCGGTGGCGCGGATGTCCTCGCCGGTGCGGCCCTCGTAGCGGCCGTAGTCCCACTCCATCAGCTCGGGGCGCTCGATGGCGCGGTCGCCGAGGCCGGCCAGTTCGCAGGTCTCCCGGGCGCGGGAGAGCGGGCTGGTGAGCACGGTGGCGCCGGGCAGGCCGTTCCAGGGGGCGGCGGCCAGCCGGGTGCCCAGGGCGCGGGCCATGGCGCGGCCCTCCTCGGTGAGCGGAACGTCGGTGCGTCCGGTGTGGCGGCCGGTGGCGGACCAGGAGGTCTCGCCGTGGCGGACGAGCACGATGCGGGCGGGCATGGGTGTCTCCTCGTGACGGGGGTTCGCAGTGGCCGGGCTCGCCATTGAGGACCGGCGACCATGATCCCGCACCCCGTGGCCTCCCGCCCCTCCCACGGTCCGGCCCCCGGGGCCCGGCCCACCCGGCCCGGGCCGCCCGCGCCGGACGACTCAGCCGCGGGCGTCCCGCAGGCGGCGGACGGAGGCCGGGGTGAGGTGGCGGCCGAGGACGTCCAGGGCGGCGAGGACCTCGGCGAGGGCCCGCGGGTCCTCGGTGTCGAGGGCGGCGGCGAGGTGCGGGTCGATCGGCGCGGCGGCGGCCCGGGCGGAGCGCTCGGAGACCTCGGCGGCCTTGCGGACCAGGGAGCGCCGCCGGTCGGCCGGGTCGGCGGCGGTGACCACCGAGCCGGCCTCGCGCAGCCGGGCCACGCAGCCGGAGACCTGGCTCTGCGGCAGGCCGGTCCGGGCGGCGATCTCGCCGACGGCGCTGTCGGGGTGCTCGATGACGTCGCTCAGCACGATCAGCACGGCCCGGGTGCCGGCGGCCCCGGTACCGGCGGCCTGCGGGCCGAGCCCGTCGGTCGGGACGGCCTGCTCGCCGATCTTCATCAGGGTCCGGCCCAGCAGGAAGAGTTCGAGTCCGTTCACGGCACGACGGTACACCGGAACATCGAAAGAGATGCATCGGAAAATAATGCATCTATCTTGATGTATCTCATCTGATGCAATACGGTGGAGCCATGACGACGACGAACCTGCTGACCGTCCCCGGCACCCGCCTCCACTACCGCGTCACCGGCTCGGGCCCGCTGCTGCTGATCGCGCAGAGCGGGGAGGGCGACGCCGACCGCGGCCGCGACCTCACCGAGCGGCTGGCCGCCGACTTCACCGTGGTCACCTACGACCGCCGCGGCCTCCACCGCAGCGTCCCCGACGACCCCGCCCGGCCGGTCGACATGGCCACCCACGCCGAGGACGTCCACCACCTGCTGGCCGCCCTGACGGACCGTCCGGCGCTGATGCTCGGCTGCAGCTTCGGCGCGGCGATCGGCCTCCAGCTGGCGCTGCGCCGGCCCGGCCGGCTGGCCGCCCTGATCGCCCACGAGCCGGCCGCGCCCGAGCTGCTCCCGGCCGGCGAGCGCGCGGACACCGAGCGCCGGCTGCGCGAGGTCCAGCGCACCTACCGCGAGGAGGGCTGGCAGCCGGCCGTCCGGGCGGTCACCGCCCTGCTCGGCATCACCCCCGACCACCAGGAGACCGAGCCGGAGGTCCGGCCCGAGCCGTTCACCGAGGCCCGCCGGGCCGCCTTCGAGGGCTTCCTCACCCGGGACGTGGACACCGTCCTGAGCGGCACCCTCACCCGCGCCGACCTCGCCGCGCTGGCGGCCGGCCCGACCCGGATCGTCCCGGCCGCCGGCCGCACCACCCCGCGCGAGGTGTTCGACTACCGCTGCGCCGAGGTCACCGCGGCCGGACTGGGCACCGGACTCGCCGAGTTCCCCGGCGGCCACAACGGCAACCTCACCCACCCCGCCGCCTTCGCCGACCAGGTCCGCGCCCACCTCGCCTGACCACCCCCGGACTGGGGAGCGATCCCCGAACCCCCGCCCCGGACGGCCGGTTCGCCCGGCGGAACCCCGTTTGTCGGTGGCGGATGCAACACTGGGCCGCACCATGAACGTCTTGATCCCCGGGCCCGCGGAGTCGCCGGCGCAGCGGCTCTCCGAACTGCGCGGCCGCGTCCCGCAGCGCAGTCTCGACGCCCGCGCCCTCGCCGCGCTCGCCGCCAATCCCGGCTGCCGCCGCCGCGCCCTGCTCGACGCCGCCGGGGTCGACAAGGCCGCCGTGGCCCAGCGGCTCGGCCGCCCCGCGCCGTTCGGTCAGTCACCGTTCGCCATCGTCCGCGGCAACGTCTTCGAGGCCCGGCTCAAGGAGGACGGGTACGCGGCCCTGCTCGGCCCGCTCCGCCGCCACCTGGGCCTGCCCGCCGAGGGGGCCGCCCCGCCCGCGGTGCCGGATCTGCTGCACCGCTCCACCCCGGCGGTCCGGGCCGACCGCACCCGCGAGGCGCTCGCCGCCGCGGCCGCCGATCCGGACGGCTGGACGCTGCTGGACCATCCGATGCTGCGGCTCACCGTGGCCGGCAGCCCGGCCTACCTGGAGCCGGACGCCCTGGTGGTGCACGGCGGGCGCTGCACGGTGGTGGAGATCAAGTCCTTCCCGGTGCTGGACGGCTCGGCCGATCCGGCCAAGGTCGGCGCCGCCGCCCGGCAGGCCGCGGTGTACGTCCTGGCCCTGCAGGAGACGGCGGCCGAGCTGGCCGGGGCGGCGGTCGTCCGGGGGCCGTACGCGGAGCAGGAGCTGCCCGGCAGCCCGGCGCTCTCCATGCTGCTGGTCTGTCCGAAGGACTTCTCCTCCGGCCCCACCGCCGCGCTGGTGGACGTCCGGCGGGAGCTGGCCACCACCCGCCGCCAGCTGTCCCGGATGACCGGCATCGACCGGCTGCTGGCCGCCGTCCCGCCCGGGACGACCTTCGACCTCGCCCCGGACGACAGCGGCATCCCCACCCGCCCCACCGAGGAGCTGGCCGCGGCGGTGGACACCGTCCCCGCCGCCTACAGCCCGGACTGCCTCTCCACCTGCGAGCTCGGCTTCCACTGCCGGTTCCAGGCCCGCTGCGCCGACGCGGTGGAGCAGCTGGGCCGCGGGGTGCGCGGCGAGCTGGGCTCGATCCGGACGGTCGCCGAGGCGCTGGACGCGGCCGAGGGCCGCCGGGAGCCAGGCGGCACCCGGGGCGCGGCGGACGCCCCGGATCCGGCGGACGACGGCGCCGAGGCCGCCACCCGGCTGGCGTACGCGGCGCTGCTGCGGGACGAGGCGCTGGCGGCCGGGGGTGCCGGGTGAGCCTGCTGACCACGCTGGCCCGGTTGCGGGCGGTGCGCGGCGGGCGGGCCGAGCCGCTGACCACGGTCCGGCACCGGCACCTGTCGGAGCGGCCGATGGTGGTCGTCCCGCTGGCGGCGGCCGGTGAGTCGGGCGCGCCGCTGGCGGTGCTGCTGGGCACCGACCGCCGGGCCCCGCGGCTGCACCTGGTGCCGCAGCCGCTCAACCGCACCCAGCGGTTCGACTTCCTCGCCGCGTTCGCCGCCGACCTGCTGCCGTACGTGCAGTCCTTCGGCGACGAGGTGGAGCACCTGGAGGGTTCCGAGCGGGATCCGGAGACCGGCGAGAAGGTGCCGGTGGTCCGGGAGCTCTGTGCGGACGCGCCGCAGCTGATCGTGCCCAATCCGGGCGCGGTGGAGCACCTGGCGGTGCTCGGCCGCTCCACCCGGTTCCGGCGGACGGCCGAGGATCCCGATCCGGGGCCGTACCCGGCACCCCCGCAGGTGCCGCTGCTGGGCCGCTGGCTGACCCACCTGACCGAGCGGGCCCAGGTGCCCGGGTCCTGCATGCTGCTGCCGATGACCAGCCTGCTGGCCCGGCACTGGGCCACCGGCCAGAGCCACCTGGAGGACCAGCACCTGGCCGCCCAGCTGGCCTGGCACTTCCCCGCGCCGGGCCTGTCCGGGGCGCGGTCCGCCGAGCTGGCCGAGACCGAGCGGGACGCGGAGGGCCGGCTGGTGCACCCGCCGGCCGGCCCGGCCACCGACCCGCGGTTCGACGAGAAGGTGCTGGCCCCGGCGATCTCCCGGCACGACGCCGCGGTGGCGGCACTGCGGTCGGCCGGGCCGGGCCCCTCCGACCGGGCCGGGCAGCAGGCCGCGGAGCTGCTGGTCAAGGACGCCCGGGAGCGGCTGGCCTCGGCGCTGGAGTCGGCCCTGCTGCCGACCTGGGAGGACGTCTGGCGCGGCCTGGACCTGCTGCGCTCGCTGCCCGCGGCCGGGCACCTGGCCGAGCGCTGGGAGGGTGACCGCTGGTCGTACACCGGCCACCGGGACCGGGTCGCCGCCGGTGAGCCCCCGCAGCCCCGGCGGGACGACGCGGTGACCGCCGCCCGCAAGCTGGCCCAGCGCGAGCGCGAGCAGGTCCGGCTGGACATCCAGGAGGCGCTGGACGATCCGCTGGTGATGGCCGAGCACCGGCTGGCCGGGGAGGCGTTCAGCGGCGAGGTGGTCGAGGTGGCGCTGGAGTACGACACCTCGGGCCGCTCGCCCAAGCCGCGCCCGCTGGTCACGGTGCGGACGCCGGACCGGCCGCACGCCGATCCGGGCCGCGAGGTGCACCGGGCCTGGGGGGCGCCCCGGGCGGAGGGGCAGGGTGGCGGGGCGGCGCAGCGGGCCGTGGTGGTGGCGGCCGATCCGGCCGAGGGCACGGTGACGGTCCGGGTGGTGTCCGGGATGGGCCGGCGCAGGGAGCCGGAGCCCGGCAGCCTGCCCGAGCCCGGGGAGACGGTGACCTTCACCCTGTTCGAGCTGACGCCGCGCCAGTCCGCGCCGCTGCCGGAGCCGGACGACACCCCGTGGACGCACGGCGGACCTCCGGGCGCCGACCAGGCTTCATCCGGCGGCCCCGACGAGTGGGAATGACCTGCGACATGACCGTTCATCAGATGTTCCCGCAGGGCGGCACCCCGCCGTTCGCCGGCCCCGCCGACCTCCCGCCCGGTGCGGCGGCGGACGCGGCGGTGGCGGCGATCCTGGAGGCCGCGGTGCGCCCGGCGCCCGGGGATCCGCGGGGTGTGGTGGTGGACTCCCCGCCCGGCGCGGGGAAGTCCACGCTGGTGGTCCGGGCCGCGCGGGAGCTGGTCGCGGCCGGCGAGCGGCTGATGATCGTCGCCCAGACGAACAGTCAGGTCGACGACCTGGTGGACCGGCTGGCCGAGAAGGGGCCGGAGCTGTCCATCGGCCGGCTGCACGCGAGCGACTCCCGGCCGGCCCCGGAGGCGCTGCGGCATCCCGGGGTGACCGCCTCGGAGAAGGTCGCCGACCTGCTGGAGCAGGACGTGGTGATCTCCACCGCGGCCAAGTGGCAGTGGGTGAAGGCCGAGGCGCCCTGGCGGCACGCGATCGTGGACGAGGCGTACCAGATGCGCTCGGACGCGCTGCTGGCGGTGGCCCGGCTGTTCGAGCGGGCGCTGTTCGTCGGCGACCCGGGCCAGTTGGACCCGTTCACGGTGGTCGGCACCGAGCAGTGGGCCGGGCTGTCGTACGACCCGTCCGGCAGTGCGGTGGTGACGCTGCTGGCGCACAACCCGGCGATCCGCCCGCACCGGCTGCCGGTGTCCTGGCGGCTGCCGGCCTCGGCGGCGCCGCTGGTCTCGGCGGCGTTCTACCCGTACACGCCGTTCCGTTCGGGGACGGGTCCGGGCGACCGGCGGCTGACGGCCTCGGTGCGGCCGGACGGCTCGGCGGTGGACGCGGCGATCGACGAGGCGGCGGAGCACGGCTGGGCGCTGCTGGAGCTGCCGGCCCGGCACACGGTCCGGACGGATCCGCAGGCGGTGGCGGCCGTGGCGGCCACCGTGCGGCGACTGCTGGACCGGGGGCTGACCGCGCACTCCGAGCAGGGCGAGGCGCCGCTCACCCCGGGCCGGATCGCCGTGGGCACGGCCCACCGGGACCAGGCGGCCGCGGTCCGGGCCGCGCTGACGGGCCTCGGGGTGCCGGTGGATCCGGCGGCCGGCCCGGCCGTGACGGTGGACACCGCCAACCGGCTGCAGGGCCGGGAGTACGACGTCACGGTGGTGCTGCACCCGCTGTCCGGCCGGCCGGACGCGACGGCGTTCCACCTGGAGACCGGCCGGCTGTGCGTGCTGGCCTCGCGGCACCGGCACGCCTGCATCGTGGTCGCCCGGGCCGGGATCGCCGAGCTGCTGGACGAGCACCCGTCGGCCGAGCCGGTGCAGCTGGGGGTGGCGGTGAAGTTCCCGGACGGCTGGGAGGCCAACCACGCGGTGCTGGCGCACCTGGCCGAGCACCGGGTCCGGCTGGGCGGCTGAGGCGACGGGCCGGCGGCGGTGCCCCGCGGCCGCGCGGGGGCGTGGGGCGGCGTCCGCCGAGGTGAAGGAGGACGCCGGGGCGTGCGACGGGCGTCCCACCACCGCCTGCGGGAATAGGGATCGGTACCCGACCGTTCCGCTACCGGCGGTCGCCGCGTGACAATGGACGACGGCCACGCACCGTCTCCTCGTCCCCCCTCACCCTCGGAGGTGCCCCACCATGCCCGATCCCCAGTCGCCGGCGTCCGAGCAGGGCGGTCGTTCCGCACCGGCCGCCCAGGGCCCGGGCACCCCCGTCCGCCGGCTGCGGCCGGCCCAGCTGATCTTCGAGCCGCAGTCCGACGAGCCCGAGCCGGAGCGCTTCTTCGACCTGGAGAGCATCGAGGACCCGGGCGAACTGCTCCGCCGGTCCACCGAGTTGACCCTGGCCTTCCGGGCCGCGGCGGAGCGTGCCACCGACTACCAGGCGATCGCCGCCGCGCAGTTGGCCGATCCCAAGCGGTTCGACGCCCTCAGCCCGGCCGAGATCGGCTCCCGGGTGGAGTGGACGGCGGACTACGCGGCCCGCATGATCGAGTACGGCCGCGGCCTGCAGCGGCAGCGCAACAGCGGCGAGCACTGACCGCACCCGCCCCGGCACCGCCCGCACCACACCGGACCGCCCCGGACCGACCGCGACACCGCACCGCCGGTACCCCACCGGCGGCGGTCCGCGTGCCCGGATCCTCCGCGCACCCTCCGATCGCCAGTGGCATATGCGCGCGGGAAGGGTACGCCCTGCCGCCCCGCCCTGTCCGGTGAACGCCGCTTTCGCTCCGCCCGGTGTCCCGCGCGCGCCAGGCTGCTCCCCGTGGACATCTGGACGTATCAATCCGTGGAGTACGTCACGGTCGCCGGGGAGCTCTGGCTGGCCTCCGCCAGCGAGTACCCGCGCAGCATGCGGGCGCTGTGGGAGTCGCGCCCCTGGGCGCCGGCCGTACTGCCGTGCGGGCGGGTCTTCGACGTGATCAGCATGCCGTCGCTGTTCGGCCGCCGGGTGCTGGACGAGCTGTGGGCCTCCGGTCCCGGCTGCGGCCCGGTGGCCTCGTACCGGGGGCGGACCCTGCTGTTCGTCCAGCCGGGCGCGGCGGCCCGGCTGCGGACGCTGCTGGCCTGGGAGGAGTGGGCCCGGGACGTCCCGCCGCTGCTCTGCCACGGCCGGGGGGACGCGGTCACCGTGCCGCCGGTGCAGCGGATGCTGGACGCCCCGGACTCCCCCGGCCAGGGCGGCGGCCGCTGGATCGTCGCCCCGGACACCCGGGAGCCGTGGCTGCCGGGGGCCGCGGTGGTGCTCTGGGCCTGCGTCCGGGCGGCCCGCGGACGCGGCGGCTCGGCGGGTCCCCGGGTGCTCGGCGCGGCCGGGACGGGCGGTCCGGAGGGGGCGCAGCCGGCCGGTCCACAGGCGGCGGTATTCGATTTTGGTTCCGAGTGGGCCCCCTGCTAAGGTTTCCTCTGTCAGCAGGCGCCGCTAGCTCAGTTGGTTAGAGCAGCTGACTCTTAATCAGCGGGTCCGGGGTTCGAGTCCCTGGCGGCGCACAGACGGTCGAAGGCCCCTCGCGGAAGCGGGGGGCCTTCGGCGTTCCCCCGGCCGGATGCCCGGGGCCCGGAAACGGACGGGGCCCGGCCGGGTGCGGGGGTCCCCGTACCCGGCCGGGCCGACGCGATCAGCGCTCAGCGCTCATCGGTCGGCGGTCAGCGGTCGCGCAGCGTCCGGTAGGCGGCGACCAGGGCGGCCGTGGAGCCGTCCAGCGCCTCGGCGCCCTCGCCGGTCAGCAGCACCGGCTCGATCCGCCTGGCCAGCACCTTGCCGAGCTCCACGCCCCACTGGTCGAAGGAGTCGATGTTCCAGATCGCGCCCTGGACGAACACCTTGTGCTCGTACAGCGCGACCAGCTGGCCCAGCACGGACGGGGTGAGCTCGCCCGCCAGGATGGTGGTGGTCGGGTGGTTGCCGCGGAAGGTCTTGTGCGGCACCAGCTCGGCCGGGACACCCTCGGCGGCGACCTCCTCGGCGGTCTTGCCGAAGGCCAGCGCCTGGGTCTGGGCGAAGAAGTTGGCCATCAGCAGGTCGTGCTGCTCGGCCAGCCGGGGCGCCAGCTCGGCGACCGGGCGGGCGAAGCCGATGAAGTCGGCCGGGATGACCTTGGTGCCCTGGTGCAGCAGCTGGTAGTAGGCGTGCTGGCCGTTGGTGCCGGGGGTGCCCCAGACCACCGGGCCGGTCTGGTACGTCACCGGGCGGCCCTCGCGGTCCACCGACTTGCCGTTGGACTCCATGTCCAGCTGCTGCAGGTAGGCGGTGAACTTCGACAGGTAGTGGGAGTACGGCAGCACGGCGTGCGACTGGGCGTCGAAGAACGCGCCGTACCAGACGCCCAGCAGGCCGAGCAGCAGCGGGACGTTCTCCTCGGCGGGCGCGGTGCGGAAGTGCTCGTCCACCAGGTGGAAGCCGTCCAGCATGGCGCGGAAGTTCTCCGGGCCGATGGCGATCATCAGCGAGAGGCCGATCGCCGAGTCGAAGGAGTAGCGGCCGCCGACCCAGTCCCAGAACTCGAACATGTTGGCCACGTCGATGCCGAAGTCCGCCACGCCCCGGGCGTTGGTGGACAGCGCGACGAAGTGCTTGGCCACCGCGTCCTCGCCGGCGCCGAGCTGCGAGAGCAGCCAGCCCTTGGCGGAGACCGCGTTGGTGACGGTCTCGATGGTGGTGAAGGTCTTCGACGCGACGATGAACAGGGTCTCGGCCGCGTCCAGGCCGTGCAGGGCCTCGTGCAGGTCGGCGCCGTCCACGTTGGAGACGAACCGCACGGTCAGGTCGCGGTCGGTGTAGGGGCGGAGGACCTCGTAGGCCATGGCCGGGCCGAGGTCGGAACCGCCGATGCCGATGTTGACGATGGTGCGGATCCGCTTGCCGGTGTGGCCGGTCCAGGCGCCGCCGCGGACCCGGTCGGCGAAGGCGGCCATCCGGTCGAGCACGGCGTGCACGGCGGGGACGACGTTCTCGCCGTCCACCTCGACCACGGCGCCCCGCGGCGCGCGCAGCGCGGTGTGCAGCACGGCCCGGTCCTCGGTGATGTTGATCTTCTCGCCGCGGAACATGGCCTCGCGCAGCCCGGCGACCCCGGTCGCCTCGGCCAGCTCGCGCAGCAGGTCCAGGGTCCGGTCGGTCACCAGGTGCTTGGAGTAGTCCACCAGCAGGTCGCCGACCTGCAGGGTGTAGCGGGATCCGCGCTCGGGGTCGGCGGCGAACAGTTCGCGCAGGTGCTGCTCGCCGAGCTCCGCCCGGTGCTTGCCCAGCGCCGCCCACTGCGGGGTGCGGTCCAGCGGGGTGCGGCCGCCTGCGGGGGTCTCCGACATCGGTTGCTCCTCATGCGTCATCCGGATAGCGAGTACCGGCAGGCCGAGCGGGAGGGTGTGCGCGAGGTCCGGCGGTACAGGTGGTGCGTGCGCCGACTCCGTTGACGGCCTTGCCCGCAGGTCAGCCTATGCCTTCTGCCGGGCCGTCACTTGCGCGCCGACTGGAGGTCGAGCTGGCGCAGGACGTGGTCGGCGATCCCCGGATCGGCGCCCGCCTCGCTGCGGGCGGCCAGCACCTCGCGCCGGGAGGCGGCGATCATCTGCTGTTCGACCGCGAACGCCTCCCGCCACTGCACGCCGCGCTGCTTCGCCTCGGCGGCCTCCTCCTCCTCGTACCGCTCGGGGCAGAGCCGGGCGAGCCGGTCGTGCTGGCGCTCGCGGAGGCGCTCGACCAGTTCGGCGGGCAGCCGCTCCTGCTCCTCCAGTTCACCGAGTCGGACCAGTCCGGCCTTGGCGGCCCGCCACCACAGCTGGCGGACGGCCTGCTCGTGCAGGTCCTTGCCGGTGTCCAGACCGAGCAGCCGGACCATCCAGGGCAGGCTGAGGCCCTGGACCACCAGGGTGAACAGCACCACGCAGAAGGCGATGAAGACGATCTCCCCGCGGTCGGGGAAGGGCGAGCCGTCGGCGAGGGTGAGCGGGACGGCGAGGGCCAGCGCCACGGTGGCCACCCCGCGCATCCCGGACCACCACAGCACCACGGTCTCCTGCCAGCTGATCGGGGTGTCCTCCTCGTCGTCCCGGCGGAGCCGCCGGGAGATCCAGGCGGCCGGCAGCAGCCAGAGCAACCGGACCACCACCACGACGGCGATCACCACGGCGGCGTCCCCGAGCATCCCCGGCCAGCTGCCCTTCACGTCCGCCAGGACGGTGCTCAGCTCCAGCCCGATCAGGCCGAACGCCACCCCGGTGATCAGCGTCTCGACGATCTCCCAGAACGCGTTGCCCACCAGCCGGTACGCCACGTCGTCGGCGTCCGCCGCCCGGTCGGACAGGTAGAGCGCGCAGACCACCACGGCCAGCACGCCGGAGCCGTGCGCCTCCTCCGCCGCCACGTACGCGGCGAACGGGACCAGCAGGTTGAGCGCGACCTGCAGGGTCGGGTCGTCGAGGATCCCGGCGAGCCGGGCGTTGGCCCAGCCGAGCGCGACGCCGACCAGCACCGCGACCAGGGCGGAGAGCAGGAACCGCCACACCGCGTCCGCGGTGGAGAACGAGCCGTCCACCACCGCCTCCACGGCCAGCGAGTAGATGACGATCGCGGTGACGTCGTTGAACAGGCCCTCGCTCTCCAGGACCGAGACCAGCCGGCGCGGCAGGCCGACCTGCCCGGCCACGGCCACCGCCGCCACCGGGTCGGGCGGCGAGACCAGGGCGCCGAGCGCCACGGCGGCCGCCAGCGGCACGGCCGGTACCAGCCAGGAGACCACCCCGGCCACCACCGTGGTGGTGACGATCACCAGGGCCACCGCCAGCAGCAGGATGGAGCGGAGGTTGGCCCGGAAGTACTTCACCGTGGACCGTCGGGCGACCGCGAAGATCAGCGGCGGGAGCACCAGCGGGAGGATCAGGTCGGGGTCGACCTTGACGTTCGGGATCTGCGGGACCAGGGCCATCACCACGCCCAGCAGGGTCATCAGCACCGGCTGCGGCACACCCGTCCGGCGCGCCAGCGGCATGGTCACCACGGAGGCGAGCAGCACCAGGAAGAGCAGTGACAGCTGGGCCACGTCGGCGTTCCCCTTCTCGACTTCCGAGCGGCGTCCACGCGGTGCGGGGTGCGGGCCCCGGTTCGCCGGATCAGCATAAGTGTGACCAATCATCGGCCCGACCCGGCACGCCGGGCCCGCCGGAGGGGAGGACCGCCCATGCTGGCAGCGGCGTTCGCCGGCCCCGCGCGGCCCGATCCCACGCGAACCGACCCCGGCGGGACCCGGCCGGAGCCGGTGCCGATGGCGGCGCAGGAGCGGGAACGGGAACAGGAGCTGGAGCCGCTGCCGCGGCCGGTCGAGCTGGGTGTGCCGCGTCCCGGTCCGGGCCAGGTGCTGATCCAGGTGCGGGCGGTCTGCGTGCTGCCGGGGACGCCGGTGCCGCCCGGCCCGTACCCGGCGGTGCCCGGCGGCGGCGTGGCCGGGGTGGTGGCGCAGCTCGGCGCGGGCTCCTACGGCTGGGAGGTCGGCGACCGGGTGCTGGGCTGGTGCGGGGCGGGCGCCTGGGCGCAGTACGCGGCGGTGCCGGGCGACCGGCTGGCCACCCGGCCGGACGGGCTGCCGTGGACGGCGGCCTGTGTGCTGGGCGGTGCGGCGCTGGTGGCGGAGAGCGCGCTCCAGGAGCGGGGGGTGGGGCCGGGCGGGCGGTTGCTGGTGCTGGGCGCGGCCTCCGGGCCGGGGGCGCTCGGGGTGCAGTTGGCCCACGCCCGCGGTGCGGCGGTGCTGGCCGTGGCGGCGCCCCGGCACCACGCCCGGCTGCGGGCGCTGGGCGCCGTCCCGGTGTCGCCCGCGAGGGCCGGGGCCACGGCGAGCGGTGCGGTGCTGGACTGCTCGCGGCTCGCCGGCCCGCCGGTTCCGGTCTCCGCGGAGCGGCTGGACGAGCTGGTGGAGTTCTGGGCGGAGGGGCGGCTGCGGGTGGACGTCGCGGCGGTCCTGCCGCTGGAGCACGCGGGCGAGGCGCGGCGGCTGGCCCGCTCGGGCCGGGTGTGGGGCAGCGTGCTGCTCGCCCCGGCCTCCGGTCGGCCGCGGACCGGGGGCGGATTATGAGAATCGGCCGCTGACCAGGTAATGTTCTCTTCGTCAGCAGGCGCCGCTAGCTCAGTTGGTTAGAGCAGCTGACTCTTAATCAGCGGGTCCGGGGTTCGAGTCCCTGGCGGCGCACAGACGGTCGGAGGGCCTCTCGCGGAAGCGGGAGGCCCTCCGGCGTTTCACAGCTCCTGGACGAGGCAGAGGATGTTCCCCTCGCTGTCCTTGAACCAGGCGCCGCGCATGGTGTCCGACTCCACCACCCCGTCGACGGTCTTGATCCCGGGCAGGTCGTACTCCTCGAAGGTCACGCCGCGCGACCGGAGGGCGGACATCTCGGCGTCGAGGTCGCCCACCTTCCAACTGGCCAGGGTGTGCTCGGCCTGGCCGCCGTACGGGGTCTCGTAGACGCCGAACTGGGTGCCGCCGCCACAGTCGAAGCGGACGTCCTCCTCGGTGTCCTTGACGATCTTCAGTCCCAGGGTCTCGGTGTAGAAGCGCTTCGCCCGTGCCATGTCCGCGACCGGGAGGATCGCGATGATGGGTGAGTCCGTCAGCATTCCGACCACCTCCTGCTTCCAGGCTAGGCAGCCGCGGGGGAAAGGCACTACCGAGCCGGCCGGGGACCGGGGGGCCGGCCGCCGCGGGGGCGGCCGGCCCGGGGTGTCCGGGGCCGGGGGGTCAGCCGAAGTAGCCGTCGAAGTTGCGGGAGAACTCGCGGCCGCCGAACCGGTCCCAGTTGATCGACCAGGTCATCAGGCCGCGCAGGCCGGGCTGGGCGCCGCTGCGCGGCAGGTAGCCGCCGCAGTTGACGGCCCTGGTCAGGCAGTCGAGGGCCTTGTTGACCTCGGCCGGGGCGATGTAGCCGTTCCCGGCGTTGACCGTGGCGGGCATGCCGATGGCCACCTGGGAGGGGGCGAGCGGCGGGAAGACGTTGGCGGTGTTCCCGGCTACCGGGAAGCCCTTGAGCAGCATGTCGGTCATCGCCACGTGGAAGTCGGCGCCGCCCATGGAGTGGTACTGGTTGTCCAGGCCCATGATCGACCCGGAGTTGTAGTCCTGGACGTGCAGCAGGGTGAGGTCGCCGCGCAGGGCGTGGATGACCGGCAGGTAGGCGCCGGCCCGCGGGTCCTGCCCGCCCCAGGGGCCGGAGCCGTAGTACTGGTAGCCGAGTTGGACGAAGAAGGTCTCCGGGGCCATGGTCAGCACGAAGTCCTTGCCGTACCTGGCCTTGAGGGTCTTCAGCGCGGAGATCAGGTTGACGATCACCGGGGTGGTCGGGTTGCGGAAGTCGGTGTCGCCGGTGGCCAGCGACAGCGAGTGGCCCTCGAAGTCGATGTCCAGGCCGTTCAGGCCCCAGCGGTCGATGATCGCGGAGACCGAGCTGACGAAGGCGTCCCGGGCGGCGGTGGTGGTGAGCTGGACCTGGCCGTTCTGGCCGCCGATCGAGATCAGCACCTTCTTGCCCTGGGCCTGCTTGGCGGCGATGGCGGCCTTGAACTCGGCGTCGGACTCGACGCCCGGGCACTCGGCGGCCGGACAGCGGTTGAACCGGATGTCACCGGAGGTGACGGAGGTGGGCTCGCCGAAGGAGAGGTCGATGACGTCCCAGGAGTCCGGGATGTCGGCGACCCGGGTGTAGCCGGCGCCGTTGGCGAAGCTGGCGTGCAGGTAACCCACCAGGGCGTGGGCGGGCAGTCCGCCGCCGGGCGGCGTGGTCGGCGGCTGGGACGTGGGGGGCTGCGAGGTCGGCGGCTGGGAGGTGGGCGGCTGCGACGTCGGCGGCTGGGAGGTCGGCGGGGTGGTGGGCGCGCCGGGTCCGTCCAGCGAGACGTCGTCCGCGTGGTAGGTGCCCTGGCCGTACCAGCCGTGGGTGTAGACCGTCGCACTGGTCTGGCCCGCGCCGGTGGTGAAGGAGACGGTCAGCTTCTGGTACCCGCCGCCGGTGCCGGGCGTCCAGGTGGAGGCGCCGCCGTTCACGCCGAGGTACACGTAGCTGCCCTTGACCCAGGCGCTCAGGGTGTACGCGGTGTTGGGGGCCACCGCGACGGTCTGCGAGCACTGGGCGCTGTCGCTCGCCGAGGCGGCGCCGGCGAGCGCGTAGGCGCCGGTGCGGGCCTGGCCGGTGACCACGCTGCCGGTGGATCCGGTGCAGCTCCAGGGGGCGAGCGAGCCGCTCTCGAAGCCGCCGTTGGCCAGGAACTCGCCGGCCGTGGCGGAGGGGGCCAGGCCGAAGCTGACGGCGACCGCGCCGGCCGCCGCGACGGCCCAGGCGGTACCGGCGGCGAGCAGGCGCCGGCGGGATGTTCGGGGAGTGCGCATGTGGGGATGCTCCTGCCTCTGATGGGGGGTCGGTCCGCAGCCGTGTGGGGTCGGCCGGGCGCGCGCCGCCGCACCGGCGCGCACCTGAGTTGGACTAGACCACTGAAGCGAACCCGGCCGAGCGCTGTCAATGCATCCGGTGCACCGGCGATCTGGCGGACCGCCGGCCGGCCGGCCCCGCGGCACCGGCCCGAGGCCGCCCGGGGCACCCGTCGGGCTCCGGTTGCGGGCCCCTCCGGGCGGTCGAAGCATGGGAGGCGTGACCGCGCCCGGCTACCTCAGGTACCCCCATCTGCGCGGCGGGCTGCTCACCTTCACCGCCGAGGACGACGTCTGGGCCGCACCGCTGGCGGAGGACGGCACGGTCGGCCGGGCCTGGCGGATCAGCTGCGACCGCACCCGGGTGAGCCACCCCCGGCTCTCCCCCGACGGCTCCACCGTCGCCTGGACCAGCTGGCAGCCGCTCACCCCGGAGGTGCTCACCGCCCCGGTGGCCGGCGGCGAGTCGGCCCGGCTCACCTACTGGGGCAGCTACGACACCCGGGTCCGCGGCTGGCTGCCGAACGGCGAGGTCCTGGCGGTCACCTCGTACCACGAGCCGTTCGCCCACTACACCTGGGCGTACGAGCTGCCGCCGGACGGCTCGCCGGGCCGCCGGCTGCCCTGGGGACCGGTGGCCGACGCCCAGGTGAGCCGGGAGCACACCGTGATGCTGACCGCCGCCGCACCCCACGAGCCGGCCGCCTGGAAGCGCTACCGCGGCGGCGCCACCGGCAAGCTCTGGCTCGACCACGCACCGCTGCCGACCGGCCACCGCGGACACCTCTCCTCCCCGATGGTGGTGGGCGACCGGATCGCCTACCTCTCCGACCACGAGGGCGTCGCCAACCTCTACTCCTGCCGCCTGGACGGCACCGACCTGCGCCGGCACACCGACCACGCCTCCTACTACGCCCGCGAGGCCTCCGGCGACGGCACCCGGATCGTCTACCAGCACGCCGGCGACCTGTGGCTGCTGGAGAGCCTGGACGCCCCCGCGCCGCGCCGGCTGGAGGTCCCGCTCGGCGGCTCCCGGGCCGGCCGGCGCCCGTACCAGGTGAGCGCCGCGCTGCACGTCAAGGACCTCGCCTGCGACACCACCGGCCGGGCCGGGGTGCTCAACGTGCGCGGCAGCCTGTACTGGCTGACCCACCGCGACGGGCCGGCCCGGGTGCTGGCCGACACCCCGGGGGTCCGGGCCCGGCTGCCGGTGCTGCTCGGCCACACCGGGCAGGTCGCCTGGATCGGCGACGCCGAGGGCGCCGACGGGATCGAGCTGGCCCCGCTGCCCGCCCGGGACGGCTCCTCCTCCCCGGGCAGACGGCTGGCCGCCGGACGGATCGGCCGGGTCCAGGAACTCTCCGCCTCACCGGACGGCCGGCACCTGGCGGTGGCCGCCTCCGACGGCCGGCTGCTGCTCGTCGGCACCGAGGACGGCACGGTGACGACCGTCGCCGACTCCCGGTACGGGCCGGTCAGCAGCCCGGCCTTCTCCCCCGACTCGCAGTGGCTGACCTGGTCGCAGCCGGTGGCCGGGCGCTCCCTGCGGGCGATCCAGCTGGCCCGGGTCCAGGCCCCGGAGCGCACGATCGACGTCACCGGCGGCCGGTTCGAGGACGAGCACCCGGTCTTCACCCGCGACGGCCGGTTCCTGGTGTTCCTGTCCTGGCGCGGCTTCGACCCCGTGCACGACGTCCACACCGGGGACATGTCCTTCCCGCTCGGCTGCCGCCCCTACCTGGTGCCCCTGGCCGCGGACACCCCGTCGCCGTTCGCCGCCCCGGTGGAGGGCCGCCCGCCGGTCGGGGTGGACCGCGACGAGGCCGCCGGCGACGGCACGGTGCGGGTGGACGAGGAGGGGCTGACCAAGCGGCTGGTCCCCTTCCCGGTGATCGCCTCCAAGTACTCCGCCACCGCGGCCGTGCGCGGCGGCGTGGTGTGGCTGCGCTGGCCGATCTCCGGCGCCCTCGGCCAGACCTTCGCCAGCCCCGAGGACACCTCCGGCCGCCCGGCGCTGGAGTACTTCGACCTGGCCCGAGGCAACCGCAGCACCCTGGTCGACCAGTTGGACGGCTACGCGGTCTCCGGCGACGGCAGCGCCGTCTCGGTGTTCTCGGCCGGCACGCTCAAGCTGTACCCGCTGGCCGGCCCGACCTCGCCCGTCCCGGTGGACCTGCGGCGGATCACCCACACCGTGCACCCCGCCGCCGAGTGGCGGCAGTCGTACCACGAGGCGGCCCGGATCGTCCGCGACCAGTTCTGGGACGCCGACATGTGCGGCCTCGACTGGCCCGAGCTGGTGGCCCAGTACGAACCGCTGCTCGACCGGATCGCCTCCCCGGACGACTTCGCCGACCTGCTCCGCGAACTGCTCGGCGAACTCGGGACTTCCCACGCGTACGTCACCCCGTCGCGGCGCGGCGAGGGCCCCGCCCTCGCCCAGCAGCCGCTCGGCCTCCTCGGCGCCAACGCCCACCGCGAACCGGACGGCCGCTGGCTGGTCACCCGGATCCTGCCCGGCGAGTCCTCCGACCCCAAGGCCCGCGCCCCGCTGGCCGGTTACGGCCTGCAGAGCGGCGACGAGCTGCTCGCCGTGGACGGCCGCCCGCCGGACCCGGTCCGCGGCCCCGCCCCGCTGCTGGCCGGCACCGGCGGCACCACCGTCGAACTGACCGTCCGCAGCCGCGGCGCGCTCCGCAGGATCGCGGTCACCCCGCTCTCCGACGAACGGCCGATCCGCTACCAGGACTGGGTCGCCAAACGGCGCAAGCTGGTCCGGGAGTTCAGCAACGGCGTCTGCGGCTACCTGCACATCCCCGACCTCGGCGGCTCCGGCTGGGCCCAGTTCAACCGGGACCTGCGCAGCGAACTCGCCAAGCCCGCCCTGGTCCTGGACGTCCGCGGCAACGCCGGCGGCAACGTCTCCGAACTGGTCCTGGAGAAGCTCCACCGCCGGGTCCTGGCCTGGGACTTCACCCGCGGCCGGCAACCCGTCCGGTGGCCCAGGGACGCACCCCGCGGACCGGTGGTCGCCCTCGCCGACCACGCCACCAGCTCGGACGGCGACGTGATCATCGCCGCGATCAAGCTGCTGGGGCTGGGGCCGGTGATGGGGACCCGCACCTGGGGCGGGGTGGTCGGGATGACCGGACGCCACGCGCTCGGGGACGGCACCCAGATCTCGGTCCCCAAGAACGCCTCCTGGTTCACCGGCGGGATCGGCTTCTCCGTGGAGAACCACGGCGTGGAGCCGGACATCGAGGTGGAGCGGACCCCGCACGAGTGGGCCCGCGGCGAGCACACCGAACTCACCGCCGCCGTCGAGCTCGCCCTCTCCCTCCTCGCCGACCACCCCGAAGCCGCACCCCCACCCCCCGACACCCCCCGCCCCGACCTCCGCCGCCCACCCCTCCCACCCCGCTGAACGGATTCCCCGGGAGAGCGGGGCGCCCGAAGCCAGGCAGAGGGCTGGCCACTCACTCAGGGGCGCGGGGAACTGCGCGAAACGGAAGGTACGGCACCGTACGCCGCCCCCACGAGGGCAAGTTGCACGTGCCGCGATCTTCCCGAGCGGCGATGGTCGCTCGCGCAGTTCCACGCGCCCCTGGTGGGTGCACCCTGGCGCGTGTCCGTGGTGCACCCCGGTGCGTTGTCCGTCAGTCCCAGGGGTCGCCCTCGGCGGTCATGTCGGCGGCGGCTCGGCGGTCCTGTTCGTCCCTGTCCGCCGCCTTCTGCTCGGCCGCCTGGTCGCGGACCCGTTCGGTCTGGTCGCCGAACGCGTCGGCCGCCTCGTCGTGGGCGAGTGCGGCCCGGTCCGCAGGACTCTCGGTCTCGTGCGCCTTCGCCCGGAACCTGTCGAAGATGCCCATGTCTCCTCCTCAGGGGTGGGCCTGTCCCATCTGTCACGGTACGCCCACGGAGCGCGGGTGACCCCACCACTCACCAGGGCCCCTCGGTCTCCTCCCACCGCCGCTCGAGTCGGTTCTCCGACACCTGCTCCTCGCCGGTGTCCCGAGACCGCTCGGCCTCCCGGTCGGCCGCTCCGGCCGCGTCGGTCTTCTCGGCGAGCTCGGCCTTCGCCCGGTCGGCGAGTTCCCGGGCCTTGTCCTTGAACCGGTCCATGTCGCCCATGTCTCCTCCTCGGGTGGCTCGGGGACGGGCTCCGACCAATCTGGCACCGGCCCCCGACCCCTGCACCTCGGAGGGCCTCTCACCCGGACGGCGCAGCGCCGCCCGCCGCCGCCGGAACCGTCCGCAGCCGTACGACATCGGGCCGACCGGGGTCGGGCCGGGACGGGCGGGGTGCGGCGGGCGTGGCCGTCGCGGGCGGGAGCGGCCGAGGGTGGGGGTGTCAGACCGTCCGGCCGCGTCGCCGGACGGCCCACGCACCCCTGCGAGGTGGAGGATGACACCCCAGCACACCGAACCGTCCGACCGACCGTCCGAGCGACCGGCCGAGCGACCGGCCCCGAAGCCGGCGGACCGTACCGCGGAGGCGGTCGCCGCCGTGGTGGCCAACGCCCTGCGGGCCCTGCGGGAGTACGACGGCTTCACGCAGGAGAAGGTGGACCGGATCGTGCGGAAGGCGGCGCTGGCGGCGCTGGCCGCGCACGTCCGGCTGGCCGCGCTGGCGGTGGAGGAGACCGGCCGGGGCGTGCTGGAGGACCAGGCGGCGGAGAACCGGTTCGCCTGCGAGCGGGTGGCCCGGGGTATGGCGGGCGTGCGGACGGTGGGCGTGGTCCGGCGGGACGAGCTGGACGGGATCGTGGAGATCGCCGACCCGGTCGGCGTCGTGGCCGCGCTGACCCCGGCCGCCGGTCCGACCGCGACCGTGCTGTTCCAGGCGCTGATCGCGTTGAAGACCCGCAACCCGGTGGTGTTCTCCTTCCATCCCGGCGCCCCCCGCTGTTCGGCCGAGGCGGCCAGGACGGTCCGGGACGCGGCGGTGGCGGCGGGCGCGCCGGCGTCCTGCGTGCAGTGGGTCGAGCCGGCGTCGGCGGCGGCCGGCGCGCTGACCCGGCATCCGGACGTGGCGCTGGTGCTGGCCACCGGCGATCCGGCCGCCGTCCGGGCCGCGTACGGCTGCGGGAAGCCGGCGCTGGGCGCGGAGCCGGGCAACGTCCCGGCGTACCTGGAGCGGAGCGCGGACCTGGCGCGGGCGGTGAACGACGTGGTGCTGTCGCGGGCGTTCGACCACGGGCTGGCCCCGGCCGCCGAGCAGACGGTGATCCTGGACGCCGCCGTCCACGAGCGGGCGCTGGCGGGGTTCCGGGCGCTCGGCGGACACCTGGTGGACGCCGGGGAGAAGGCGCTGCTGGAGCGGTACCTGTTCGGGGACCCCCATGGCCCCGGCGACGACCCGGGCGGGGTGAACCCGGCGGCGGTCGGGCGGTCGGCGGCGGAGGTGGCGGCGGCGGCCGGGTTCGAGGTGCCGGCGGGCACCACGGTGCTGCTCGCGGAGGTCGCCGGGGTGGGCGACGGGGAGCCGCTGACCCGGGTCAAGCCCTGCCCGGTGCTGGCGGTGTTGCGGGCCGCGAGCCGGTCGAGGGCGCTGCGCTGGGCGGCCGAGCTGGTGGAGCTCGGCGGGGGCGGGGCGGCGGTGGTGCACACCGAGGACGAGGCGTTCGCCGAGGAGTTCGGGCTGGCGGTGCGGGCGGGCCGGGTGGTCTGGAACGCGCCGGGGGCGCAGGGCGCCGCCGGGGGCCGGTACAACGCGCTGCCGCCCGCCCTCGGGCCGGGCGGCGGCTGCTCGGGCCCGGCGGCGGTCCGGGCGGACCGGCTGCTGAACCTGCGGCGGCTCGCCCGCCGCGACGGCGGCACCCGGCGGTTCGCGGCGCCGCCGGCGATCCTCTTCGAGCGCGGCGCGGTCCGGGCCCTGGCCGAGCTGCCCGGGGCCCGCCGGATCGTGCTGGTGACCGACCGGGCGGCGGTGGAGCAGGGCCGGCTGGAGCGGGTGCGGGAGGTGCTGGACCGCCGGGCGGACCCGGTCGCGGTCCGGGTGGTCGACACGGTGGAGCCGGAGCCGAGCGTGGAGACGGTGGAGCGCGGCGCCGAGCTGATGCGCGCCTTCGCCCCGGACACCGTGATCGCGCTGGGCGGCCGGGCTCCGATGGACGCGGCCAAGGCGATGTGGCTGCTGTACGCGCACCCGGAGGCCGAGTTCGCCGACCCGGGCGGCACCCTGGGCGCGGGGCTCACGGGCGGTGGCCGGGCCCGGCTGGTCTGCGTGCCCACGGCCTCCGGTACGGGGGGTGAGGTGGCGCCGTTCGCCGAGGTCACCGACCCGGAGAGCGGCCGCAGGTACCCGCTGGCCGACCCGGCGCTGACCCCGGACCTGGCGGTGGTGGACCCGGCGCTCACCGCCGACCGGCCCGGCCCGGCCGTCGCCGAGGCGGCCTTCGCGGCACTGGCCCGCTGCGTCGAGGCGTGGATCTCGGTGGACGCCAACGACTTCACCGACGGCCTGGCCCGGCAGGGTGCCCTGCTGGTGGTGGAGCACCTGCCCGCGGCGCTCGCCGACGGCCCGGACGGCCGGGCGGCCCGCGACCGGCTGCACCACGCCGGGACGATCGCCGGGCTGGCCCTGGGCTCCGCCTCGCTGGGGGCCGTGCACGCGCTGGCACACACCCTGGCCCCGGCCCTCCACCTGCCGTACGGCCGGGTCTGCGCGCTGCTGCTGCCGCCGGTGGTCCGGCACGCCGGGGCGGCCCCGGCCCGGGTCACCGGCCGGGCCGGGTACCCGGTGTACGTGGCGCCGGAGCGTCTGGCGGCCCTGGCCCGGACGCTGGCGCTGCCCGCCGGCACCCCGGAGCAGGGCGTGGAGTCGCTGGCCGGGGCGGTGGAGGAGCTCCGCGAGCGGGCCGGGCTGCCGCGCTCGCTCAAGCTCGCCGGGGTGGAGGAGTCCGCCTTCCTGGAGGCGCTGCCGCGGTACGCCCTGGGGGCGTTGGAGGACCGGTGCGCCCCCGGCAGCCCGCGACGGCTGCTGCTGGCGGACCTGGAGCGGCTGCTGCGCCGGGCGTACTACGGGGACCGGGCCTGAGCCCGGCCCCCGGGCAGGTACGGCTACCCCGCCCCGAGCGGGCGAGTATCAGCCGCTGATGCTGGCCTGGCCGGTCTCCAGGTGGCCGGTGAAGCGCTGGGACCAGCTCGGGTCGTTGTCGGCGGTGATCGTGAAGTCGTACCAGCCGTTGCTGTAGGCGACCGCGTTGAAGAAGTCGCTGGTCTCGCCGCCGGCCGGCACCTGGTACGTCCAGGGGCCGTCGCCGCGGTACTGGTTGGCGGTGACGGTGAAGGTCACCGGCGCGGCCGAGGCGTTGGCCATCCTGAACCAGACGGCCGGCTTGCCGGTGGTCGGCGCGGTGGCGTAGCTCGCCGTCACGGTCAGGCTCTTGCCGGGCTTGGTGGCGTCGCCCCGGAAGCGGCGCAGGAAGCGGTTGGGGCCGACCACGCTCAGGTCGTAGGGGCCGCCGCCGAAGCCGGTGCCGCAGTTGAAGAAGTCGCTCTGGGTGCCGCCCGCGTCCAGCGTGTACTGCCAGGGGCCGCCCGAGCGGTAGGCGTTGGCGTAGGCGGCGAGGTGGGTGGCGGCGGTGCCCTGGTTGGTCATGGAGATCCAGACCTTCATCACCCCGCCGGAGCCGAACTCCAGGTGGTCGAGATTGGCGTGCGGCTGGTACGGCAGGGCGCGGGCCGGGCGGGTGCCGGGCTCCTGGAGCGGCAGCTTGTTGTCCACCGGCGCCGGGTTGGGCAGCGGGCCGCAGGTGGACATGCCGACCACGGCGCCGGCGGTGTCGGGCAGCGCGGGCATGCCGTACACCGGGTTGGCGAAGTCGAACATGCCGGTGAGGTCGCCGCAGACCTTGCGGCGCCAGTCGCTGATGTTGACGCACTGCGCGGGCTTGCCGACGGCGGCGGTCCACTTCTCCAGGAAGCGCAGCACGGAGGTGTGGTCGGAGACCTCGGAGCTGACCCAGCCGCCGCGGGTCCAGGGCGAGATGGCGATCATCGGGACGCGGAAGCCGAGGCCGATGTTGGTGCCGTTGTAGAACTCGCCCGGGGTGCCGGCGGGCGCGGCCGGCGGCGGGACGTGGTCGAAGAAGCCGTCGTTCTCGTCGTAGTTGAGGAACAGGACGGTGGAGTCGAAGACGGCCGGGTCGGCGTTGAGCGCGTTCATCACGTTGTGGACGAAGTGGGCGCCGTCGGCCGGGGTGGCGTAGGGGTGTTCGGAGACCTCCTGGTTGGGGACGATCCAGGAGACCTGGGGCAGGGTGCCGGCCAGCACGTCGGCCTTGATGGCGGCGACGATGTCGTCCGGGGTTCTCCCGGTGACCTTGGGGACGGAGGCCATGCCCTTGGCGGCCAGCGGGCTGCCGGCCGGGGCGGAGCTGAACTGGCTGAAGTAGGCCAGCGCGTTGTCGCCGTAGTTGTCGGCGGCGTTCTGGTAGACCTTCCAGCTCACGCCCGCGTTCTCCAGCGCCTCGGCGTAGGTCTGCCAGCGCAGGTTCTTCTCGTCGCCGCCGTCGTAGGCGGGTCCCCCGGCCTTGGCGTCCGGGTCGATCTGGCCGCTCCAGTGGTAGGTGCGGTTGGGGCCGGTGGCGCTGATGACGGAGCAGAAGTACGCGTCGTTGACGGTCCAGTTGTCGGCGAGCGCGTAGTGGAAGGGGATGTCCGCCCGGGTGAGGTAGCCGAGGGTGCGGACGTTGCCCTTGGCCGCGACCCAGGAGTCCAGCTTGCCGTTGTTCCAGGCGCGGTGCTGGTCGGACCAGCCGTGGGCGAGGTCGCCGTTGCACTGGGCGAGGCGCTCGGGGTCGGCGCCGCCGGCCGGCTTGGTCAGGCTGAACTGCCAGGGGTACTGCCGGCCGAGGAGGTTGGGCTGGTTGAACACGCTGTATCCGCCGGCGATCTGGATCGCGGCGCGGTCGCCGAAGCCCCGGACGCCCTTCAGCATGCCGAAGTAGTGGTCGAAGCTGCGGTTCTCCTGCATGAGGATCACGATGTGCTTGGCGTCCACCAGGGTGCCGGTGGCGTTCGCCGCCGCGGCCGCCGCCGGGGTGGCGGCGGGGCCCACGCCGCCTCCCGCCACCGCCGCGCCCGCCGCCGCGCTCGCCGAGAGCGCCATGAACTTCCTACGACTCAGAGCCGCCATCTGACCCGTCCGTCCCTTCGAGGATGGGGGCGTCGCCCGCACAGGTTGTGTGGACAACACCGAACGCCGTGCATCCTGGCCCAGGGTCCGGGTGGGTGGCCATGCCTTTGACGCAAGGATTGTTGGACTGTTCACCCCTCGCTCGTACGGCGACCGGGGGGTGAACGGCGGATTCAGGCGTCCTTCACCACGATGCCGAGGGCGTGCGCGAACTGCGGTGCCAGTTCCATCAGTTGGCCGGTGTCGATGACGGCTCCGGCCAGTCCCTGCGGCCCGTCGGGCAGGTCGAGCCGGGTGGCCCCGCGCAGGTCGGTGCGCTGGAGCCGCGCCCCGGCCAGCCGGACGCCCTCCAGGGTGCTGCCGGGGAAGGAGACGTCGGTCAGCCGGGCGCCGCCGAGGTCCACGTCGCGCAGCAGGCAGTCCTCGAAGACCACGTCGGCGAGCAGCGCCGAGCGGAGGTTGACCGCCTCCAGCTTGCACCGGCGCAGCACCGTGCGGCGCAGCTGGGAGCCGTACCAGGCGAGGCCGGCAAGGACGGCGGTGTGCACGGTGGTGTCCTGCCACTCGGACTCGGCCAGGTCCGTGCCGACCCAGCGGCCGCCGCTGACGAGGACCTCGTTGAACCGGGCCCGGCGCAGGCCGGTGCCGTCCAGGTCGACGCCGGTGAAGGCGCACTCCAGGAAGCTGGCGCCGGCTGCGGACTCCGGGTGGGTGCCGCCGTCGAAGTGGACGGTGTCGTAGCGCTCGTCGGGGCGGAGCGGGCCGCTGTGCGGTTGCAGCAGGTGGGCGTACGGGAGGTCGTCGAGGTGTTCGGGGGTGGGGGGCACGGGGGCTCCTGGGGCCGGGACGGGACGGTGCCGGGGCATGGTCGCATCCGGTACTGACGGTCGGCGCGACCACGGGCGGGCCGGCGACGGCGCCCGTGGTCAGGCGCGCCTGGTGTGCAGGACGATGCCCACGGCCACCGCGGCGGCGGTGACCAGCCCGGCGAGCAGGACGCCGCCCTGCCCGGCGGCGGTGCAGGCGAGGACGGCGGCCGCGGCGGCCGGCAGCACCGCCTGCTCGCTGCCCTGCTTGACGTGGCGGGAGTGCAGCGCCCAGACGGTGAACAGGAAGAGCGCGGTGGGGACGGTGACCGCGGCGGTGGCGGCCTCGGCGGAGAGGTGGGCGGCGCCGACGGCGTGCTCGATGGCCACCTCCAGGCCGGCGCCGATCGCCGCTGCCGAGCCGAAGACCAGGTAGTGGCCGTAGCCCCAGAGGAAGGCCTGCCGGTTGGCGCGGAGCAGCCCGTGGATGGGGGTGGCGAAGTAGATCCACCAGGCGCCGAAGCAGATCAGGAGGCCGCCGGCGGCGATCGGCAGCAGTTCGCCGAGCGCCTCGTGCTCGTCGAGCGCGGACTGCATGGCCAGGGTGGCGGCGGTGACCGTCTCGCCGAGCACGATGATGGTGAACAGGCCGTACCGCTCAGCGATGTGGTGCGGGTGCCAGGTGCTCTTGGCCGGGGCCTCGGCCCAGACCGGGACGGCGACCTCGGCGATCACGCCGAGCGGGATGAGGTAGGGGCGGACGTCGTCGGGGACGAGCAGCAGCAGGCACCAGCCAACCTGGCAGACGGCGATGCCGAGGGCGTAGCGCAGGGCCATGGTGCGGGCGGAGCCGCGTTCGGACCGGGCGGCACGCAGCCACTGGGTGATCATGGCGACGCGCATCAGGACGTAGCCGGCGACCGCGAGGGTGACGTCCTGGTCGGCGAAGATCCGCGGGACGCCGGCGGCGAGCACCAGGACGCCGACGATCTGGATCAGGGTGGTGATCCGGTAGGGGACGTCGTCCACGTCGTAGGCGGAGGCGAACCAGGAGAAGTTCATCCAGGCCCACCAGATGGCGAAGAAGGCCAGCAGGTAGCCGCTCAGGCCGGTGCCCAGGTGGTGGTCGGCGACGGCGTGGGCGAGTTCCCGGCCGGCCTGGGCCACGGCCACCACGAAGCAGAGGTCGAAGAAGAGTTCCAGCCAGGTGGCGGTGCGGTGGGGTTCGGCACGGCTCCGGGCGGCCATCCGCCGGACCGGGCGGTGCTGGTCGGGGTCGGGGTGCGGTGCGGCCGCTTCGCTGCTCATCAGCTCGCCTCGGGACGGGGTCGGTACGGCGATCCTGGCACTCCGGATGCCCCGGCGCACGCACCCCGGCGGCATGCTGGGCCGCGCGCCCCCCGGGCTCTCCCGGCCTGCCGTCAGGATGAGTTGACGCCGGAGTGCGCGAACCGGGTGACAGCCCGGCGGCTCGCGGCGTGCCCCGGGGAAGGTGTCCGGGCGACACCGGCCGGGAGGCTAGATTCCGGTACCGAGGGACGACGACACGGGCGGTCCGCGGGCTGTGCGGAAGGTCAAGGACGGGAGGCGGGGCACGGGGGCGGGTCACCGACGCCCCTGGGCCCCTGCCTGCCCGTCCTCGTGATCACCGCGGGCCCGGGTGCCGCCTGCTGTTCGTCGCCGCCGGGCGGGAGGCGGTGGTCACTTCTCCCAGCCGACCC
Organism: Kitasatospora sp. HUAS MG31; assembly: GCF_040571325.1. Lineage (GTDB taxonomy): Bacteria > Actinomycetota > Actinomycetes > Streptomycetales > Streptomycetaceae > Kitasatospora > Kitasatospora camelliae. The sequence goes on from NZ_CP159872.1 coordinate 2,876,918, forward strand.
GGGTGATGTCGGTGTCGGCGAGACTCCCGGCGCCGAAGTTGGTACCTCGGCCGGACGGTGGAGACCGGCCGCGTGGCCGAGGTGTTCGAGGCACCCCGGCACCCGTACACCCGGGCGCTGCTGTCCGCCGTCCCGCTGCCCGACCCGGTGGCCGAGCGCACCCGGCGCCGGATCCTGCTGCCCGGCGACCCGCCCTCGTCGACCGAGCGCCGGCCGGGCTGCGGCTTCCGCACCCGCTGCCCGGTGTACGCGGTGCTCGACCCCGGGCGGCGGGCCCGCTGCGAACGCGAGGAGCCCGCCGCCGCCCCGGCCGGCCCGGGCACCGACCACACCGCGGCCTGCCACCGCCCCGGCGAGGCCATCACCTGAGGTGAGCGGGCGGTGACGATTCGGCGGCCGGCCGGAGACCGTGTAGTGTTCTCCGGGTCAGCAGGCGCCGCTAGCTCAGTTGGTTAGAGCAGCTGACTCTTAATCAGCGGGTCCGGGGTTCGAGTCCCTGGCGGCGCACAGACGGTCGAAGGCCCCTCGCGAAAGCGGGGGGCCTTCGGCGTTCCCGAGCAGCAACGGGCCTTCCGACACGGCCCGGCCGGCCGCCGCCGGGGTGGTCCGGAGCACACCGTGGACCGTGTATTGTTTTCCCCGTCAGCAGGCGCCGCTAGCTCAGTTGGTTAGAGCAGCTGACTCTTAATCAGCGGGTCCGGGGTTCGAGTCCCTGGCGGCGCACAGACGGTCGAGGGCCCCTCGCGAAAGCGGGGGGCCTTCGGCGTTCCCGGGCAACTACGGGCCTTCCGACACGGCCCCGGTCAGGCCAGCAGGCGGGTGATCGAGGCGGTCATGGCGGCGACGAAGGCGTCCTGGGTGGCCGGGTCGACCAGGTCGAGCGACAGGTAGGGGTTGAGGTCCTCCAGCTCGACCAGCAGGAGGTCGCCCTCGCGGGTGCGGCAGGCGTCGACCCGCTGGATGCCGTGGTCGATCCGGTTCCAGTCGACGAACCGCTGGGCGAAGGCCAGGTCCTCGGCGCTCGGCCGGTGGACGGCCAGCTCCCAGCGCCGCTCCGGGTCCGGCGTGTAGAGGGCGTACTGGAACTCCCGGTCCACGAAGTAGAAGGACACCTCGTGCCGGAAGTCGATCCTGGGCTGGACCAGCACCCCGCCGAGTGGGGTGGTCGCGAGCTCCTCGGGGGTGGCGAAGACCAGGCCGATGGAGTCGGCGCCCTGCTTCGGCTTGACCGCGTACCGGTCGGCGGCGGGCAGCAGGTGGAGGTCCTCGCGGCGGTCGACGGTGGGGATCACCGGGTAGCCGGCGGCGGTCAGGTCCAGCAGGTACTGCTTGCCGATCTGGTCGGCGAGGCCGGTGAGCTGCGTCCAGACCCGGGTGCCGCGGCGCAGCGCCTCGGTCCGGAACTCCTGGTAGGCGGCCTGGTAGTGCAGGACCGGCCCGCTGTTGCGGACCACCACGGCGTCGAAGGCGTCCATCAGCGCGGTGGCGTCCAGCGGGTGGGCGAGGGCGAGGTCGAAGCGCTCGCGGAGCCGGGCGGTGAGCCGGACGTCCTCGTCCCCGTAGCGGCGGCCGCGGGCCGGGTAGCTGAGGTCGGTGACGTAGAGGATGCGCGGCCGGGCCATCGGACTCCCTGGGTGGCGGTGGGTGCCCGCACCCTATCGGGCGGTGATGGGCGGATGGTAGGGAAATGTGATGTAGACCAAATCCGGACATAGATCCACGATGTCCGCCAAGTGGATCAGGCAGGATGGATCGGTCCAAACCGTCAACCGAGTGAGCGACCGGACCTAGGGGGCTCGCGGGAAGGCCCTCCGTGTCCTCTGGCAGCCAGCAGCCCGGCCGGCGCGCGTCCCTGCACCGCCGCTCCCCCCGGGCCCTCGGGTCCGCCCGTCACCCGCGGGGCGCCCGACCGTCCCGCCGGGGCCTGCGCAGGCTGCTGCCGACCTGGCGGACCTCGCTGCTCTCGCTGACGGCCGCGGCGGTGCTCGGGGTGGCCGCCTTCGCGCTGGGGATCGTCCTGGTCCAGGTGCCGGACGCGCACGCCGCGGCCGTCGCGCAGAGCAACACCTGGCTGTACCAGGACGGCTCGCTGCTGACCCGGACCGGCCAGACCAACCGGCAGAACGTCCCGTTGGAGAAGGTTTCCCCGGCCGCGCAGCACGCCGCCCTCGCCGCCGAGGACCGCAACTTCTACAACGAGGGCGCGGTCAACCTCCAGGGCATGGTCCGGGCGGCGCTCAACACCGCCTCCGGCGGCGGCGCCCAGGGCGGTTCCACGATCACCCAGCAGTACGTCAAGAACACCTACCTGAGCCAGAAGCGGACCATCGGCCGAAAGGTGAAGGAACTGTTCATCGCGATCAAGGTGGACGCGACGCAGAGCAAGGACGAGGTGCTCTCCGGGTACCTCAACACCTCCTATTACGGCCGCGGCGCCTACGGCATCCAGGCCGCCGCGCAGGCGTACTTCGGCGTGGACGCCGACCGGCTGACCACCGCCCAGGGCGCCTACCTGGCGGCGCTGCTCCAGGCTCCGAGCGCCTACGACGTCTCCACCGCCTCCGCCAAGGGGAAGCAGAACGCGGTGAACCGCTGGAACTACGTGCTGGACGGCATGGTCCAGAAGAAGTGGCTGTCCGCCGAGGAGCGGGCGGCGACGGAGTTCCCCGAGGTGAGGGAGCCGAAGAGCGCCCCAGGCCTGGCCGGGCAGGCGGGCTACCTGGTGGCGGCCGCCACCGAGTACCTGACCGGGCAGCACATCCTCACCGACGCCGACCTCGCCCAGGGCGGCTACACCATCACGCTGACCGTCGACCCCAAGCGGCAGCAGCAGCTCCAGGACGCGGTCCGGGCGCAGCTGACCGAGGAGCTGGACCCGGCCAAGCGGAAGGCGGACGCCGCCGTGCAGGCCGGCGCGGTCTCGGTCGACCCGCGGACCGGCCAGGTGGTGGCGCTGTACGGCGGTTCGGACGCCACCGAGCACTGGGTGGACAACGCCACCCGCGAGGACTACCAGGCCGGCTCCACCTTCAAGGCGATCGCGCTGGCGGCGGCCCTCGACAGCGGCGCCCGGACCCAGTCCGGCGAGCGGATCACCGCCGACACCGTCTACGACGGCACCAGCGAGCGCCCGGTGCGCGGCGCCAAGGGCGTCCCGTACGCCCCGCCGAACGAGGGCGGCAAGGACTACGGGCCGATCACCCTGCAGCAGGCCACCGACTGGTCGGTGAACTCGGCGTACGCGCAGCTCGCGCAGGACACCGGCCTGGAGACGGTCCGCAGCACCGCGGTGGCGCTCGGCCTGCCGGCCGACACCCCGGGGCTGGCCGCGGTGCCCTCGATCCCGCTGGGCTCGGCCACCCCGAGCGTGCTGCAGATGGCCGGGGTGTACGCCGCGCTGGCCGATGACGGGCAGCAGATCACCCCGTGGCTGGTGAAGTCGCTGGTGGTCGAGGGCGAGCCGGTGGAGCTGCCGGCGCACAAGGCCACCCAGGCGGTGGGCCGGGAGGCGGCCCGGGCGACCACCGCGGTCCTGCGCGGCGTGGTGGAGGACCCGGGCGGCACCGGCTACCGGGCGGCCGCGCTGAACCGTCCGGCGGCGGGCAAGACCGGTACCACCGACGACTCCAAGTCGGTCTGGTTCGCCGGGTACACCCCGGAGCTGGCCACCGCGGTGGCGCTGTTCGGTCAGGAGCCGGGCACCGGGGCCCAGGTCACCCTGGACGGCCTCGGCGGCGCGGGCAGCGCGGCGGGCGGCCGGTTCCCGGCGCAGATCTGGACGGCGTACATGAAGGCGGCGCTGGCCGGGAAGCCGGTCTCGCCGTTCCCGCAGGCCGCGCGCCGGCCGGTGGTGGCCCCCTCCACCCCGCCGGCCTCCCCGTCGCCCTCGCCCTCCGCGCCGGCCTCCCCGGCGGCCCCGGCCACCCCGCAGGACCGGGAGCGCACCCCGCGCTGGAACGAGCGGACGGACCGCACCCCTGCGGCCACCCCGGGCGGCACCCGGCCGGGTGGCACCCGGACGCCGGCGGCGACGCCCACCGCCACGGCGACCCCCGCGGGCACGGCCACCGCCACCCCCAGCTGGGGGCAGTACCAAAACACGAGATAGCACCTTACGTAGACCGTGGACCGGCTGGCACAATGCGTCGGTGCACAGCTCGATACCCTCACCCGCCCGTTCCGCCGCCTCGGTCGGCCTGGCCCTGGCCCTGCTCTCCTCGTTCGCCTTCGGCGGCTCCGGCACCGCCGCGAAGCCGCTGATCACGGCGGGTCTCTCCCCGCTCCACGTGGTCTGGCTGCGGGTCGCCGGCGCCGCCCTGGTGCTGCTGCCGCTGGCCTGGCGGCACCGGGCGGCGTTCCGGCAGCGACCCGGGCTGCTGATCGGCTTCGGGCTGCTCGCGGTGGCGGCCGTCCAGGCCTGCTACTTCGCCGCGATCTCCCGGATCCCGGTCGGCGTGGCCCTGCTGATCGAGTACCTCGGTCCGCCGCTGCTGCTCGGGTACGTGAAGTTCGTCCAGCGCAAGCCGGTCTCCCGTGGCGCCGCGATCGGGGCGGCGGTCGCGGTGGCCGGCCTGGCCTGCGTGGTCGAGGTGTGGCACGGCCTGAGCTTCGACGCCCTCGGGGTGCTCTTCGCCCTCGGCGCGGCCTGCTGCCAGGTCGGCTACTTCGTGCTGGCCGACGCCGGCCGCCGCGGCGACAAGCCGGTGGACCCGATCGCGGTCAGCGCGTACGGCCTGCTGATCGGCGCGGTGCTGCTGACCGCGTTCACCCGCCCCTGGGAGGCGGACTGGAGCGTGCTCGCCGGGCAGGTCCGGATGAACGGGCACGAGCTTCCCGCGCTGCTGCCCGCGGCCTGGATGATCCTGGTGGCGACCGTGCTGGCGTACCTCACCGGCGTGGTGGCCGTGCAGCGGCTCTCGCCGCCGGTCGCGGGCGTGGTGGCCAACCTGGAGGCCGTGGTGGCCACCGTGCTGGCCTGGGTGCTGCTCGGCGAGCACCTCGGGCTGCCGCAGCTGGCGGGTGGCGCGCTGGTGCTGGCCGGCGCGTTCGCCGCGCAGCGCGGCGGGCCGGACACCCCCGAGCCGCAGGACGCCCCGCCGGCCGGGGACGCCGGGGCCGGGAGGTCCGCGAGCGCGGACGGTCGGACGGAGCGGATCGCGGAGGGTGCCGCCGCGGGCTGACGCAGGACGCGCCCGCTCCCCGGGTGGGGGCGGGCGCGCACCGGGGACGGCTCAGGCCCGGGCGATGGCCTCGTGGTGCCGGATGACCTCGGCGATGATGAAGGTCAGGAACTTCTCGGCGAAGACCGGGTCCAGGTGGGCACCGGCCGCCAGCTCCCGCAGGCGCTTGATCTGCTCGCGCTCCCGGGCCGGATCCGCCGCCGGGAGCCGGTGCTCGGCCTTGAGCCGGCCGACCCGCTGGGTCGCCTTGAACCGCTCGGCGAGCATGTGCACCACAGCGGCGTCGATGTTGTCGATGCTCTCGCGCAGGCTGGTCAGCTCGGCGCGGACGGCCTCGTCGATCCCCTCCGGGCGGGGGGTGGCGGCGGCATTCGCGGGCTGATCGGTCATCGCGTGGCTCCGGGTCGGGTGGACGGCGTACGGGCTCGGGCCTGCGTCAATCTAACAGGGGCGGCCCTGCGGACCCGCACGATTTCGGCCCGACGTCCGCCATGTGGACAGCCCGGTGGGCGGCCCGGTCGGCGGCCGGCTGACGGGGCACGCCCGTCAGGGGTTTGCGGGCAGAGTCCCGGTCCGGGACGGCGGCGGCCCGTAGGCTGGCCCACGGACCGCCGGACGTGACGGACCGGCAGTTCTCCGCCGCAGTTCCCCAGCACAGGAGGTACCCGACCGTGGCCACCACCCGTACCGCGCACACCGTGTGGGAAGGCAACCTGCTCAACGGCAAGGGCATGGCGAGCTTCGACTCCTCCGGCATCGGCGAGTTCCCGGTCTCCTGGCCCGCCCGCAGCGAGGAGCCGAACGGCCTGACCAGCCCGGAGGAGCTGATCGCGGCCGCGCACTCCGCCTGCTTCTCGATGGCCCTCTCGCACGGCCTGGCCGGGGCGGGCACCCCGCCCACCCGGTTGAACACCAAGGCCGACGTGACCTTCCAGCCCGGCACCGGCATCACCGGCGTCCACCTGACCGTGGTCGGCGAGGTGCCCGGTCTGGACGAGGCCGGCTTCGCCAAGGCCGCCGAGGACGCCAAGCTCAACTGCCCGGTCAGCCAGGCCCTGACCGGCACCACGGTGACCCTGACCGCCAGCCTCGCCTGAGCGGTGCCCCTCCCCGCCGGTTCCGGCTGACGGCACGCCGGGCGCGCCGGACACACCGTCAGGGCGCGCCACCCACGGCCCACGCCCCTGGTCTGCTATGGGATCCGGTGATTCCGCAGGCCAGGGGCCTCGTCATGTTCCGCCACGGTCCGTCTGAAACCCGGATGAATCACCCTGGCGGCGGTCGCCGCCCGTTCGGCGGGCGTCCTATGATCGGCGACAGTGGCCAGGGCGCCACCACCACGTCCCCTTGGCGCGGCTCCGGCGGGTGAGCGAGCACCACACCCACCACACGCGGGCCAGGAGGCACCAGGCGAGCCGGCCACCGCGGTACGGGCAGCCGACCGGAACAGTGTGAGCAGCGGACGGGAGCGTGCCGTGCCGGGCCGGAACGAGGGGGCCGACGCACACCGCCAAGGCGTGCGGCACCAGGAACCGAGACACACCCACCAACCACACCCCGACCGCGAGACCGGCGGGCTGCGCACGGCGTACCGGCCCCCGGACGGGACGGCGGTCGCCGAGGGCCCCGGACCGGAGCTCGGGCACCGGGACCCGGATCCGGGTCAGGCGGAGCCCGGCCTCGGGCAGGTGGCTCTCGGCCAGCGGGAGGAGGACGGTTCGCCGGCGGTCTGCCCCACCTGCGCCGCCCCGGTGGGCGGGGACAGCGCCCAGCTGCTGGCCGCGCTCCGGGCCAGCGAGTCCCGGTTCCGGGCTGCGTTCGCCGACGCCGCGATCGGCATGGCGCTGATCGACCCGGACGACCTGATCATCGAGGCCAACCCCGCCTTCGCGGCGATGCTCGGGTGCGGTGCAGGCGAGCTGGTCCGCACCCACATCCACGACATCATCGACCCCGAGGACGCGCCCCGGCGGCTCTACCGGGAGCTGGTGCGCGGGGAGCGGGAGCGGATCCGGGTCGAGAAGCGGCTCAAGCACCGTGCCGGGCGCGAGGTCTGGAGCAAGGTCACCATCTCGCTGATCCGGGACGGCGCCGGGCGGCCGATGTACACCCTGGCGATGGTCGAGGACGTCACCGAGCAGCGGCTGCTCGGCGACCGGCTGGCGTACCAGACCCTGCACGACCCGCTGACCCGGCTGCCGAACCGGACGCTGTTCTTCGAGCGGCTGGACGCGGCGTTCCAGCCCGCGGCGCAGCAGGTGAACGGCAGTGTGAACGGTGCGGGGGGTGGTGCGGCCGTCAACGGCGGGCCGGTGAACGGCTCGGGTGGGCGGCAGGTGGTGGGCTCGGCGATCGACGGGCTGCCGGTGAACGGCCTGCCGACCGACGGGGTGTCGGCCGGCGGTCCGGCGGCGGGCGGCCCCGCCGCGAACGGCTCCAGCGGCTCCAGCGGCACGGCCAACGGCCGGGCGGGGGCGATGGCCTCCCCCGGGCGGCGGGTCGGGCTCTGCTACGTGGACCTGGACGGCTTCGCCGCGATCAACGAGACCCTCGGTCACCACATCGGCGACCAGCTGCTGGTGGCCGTGGCCGGCCGGCTGGAGCGCGGGTTCGGCCGCCGCGAGGAACAGTTGGTTGCCCGGCTCGGCGGCGACGAGTTCGCCGTCCTGGTCACCGACAGCCGGGGCAGCGAGCAGCTCACCCGGCTGGCCACCGAGCTGGTCGCAACCCTGGAGCAGCCCTTCGAGGTGGCCGGGCACCAGCTCGCCGTCACCGCCTCGGTCGGCGTGGTGGAGCGGCCGGTGCACGGCAGCACCCCGACCGACCTGCTACGGGACGCCGACTCGACGCTCTACTGGTCCAAGGCCGACGGCCGGGCCCGCTGGACCCTGTACGACCAGGACCGCGGCGCCGACCAGCTCACCCGCCACCTGCTGGCCACCGCTCTGCGGCCGGCACTGGAACGCGGCGAGTTCGCGGTGGAGTACCAGCCGCTGGTGGGCCTGTCCGACGGGGCGGTGCGCGGGGCGGAGGCGCTGGTCCGCTGGCGACACCCGCGGTACGGGACGCTCTCGCCGGACCGCTTCATCCCGCTGGCGGAGGAGTCCGGGGCGATCGTCCCGCTGGGCAAGTGGGTGCTGGAGGAGTCCTGCCGGCAGGCCCAACGCTGGCTCGCCGAGTTCCCGGACACCGAGACCTTCGTCAGCGTCAACCTGGCGGCCCGCCAGATCTGGGACTCCGACGTGGTCGCCGACGTGGCCGAGGTCCTGGAGACCACCGGGCTGCCGGCCCGGCTGCTGCAGCTGGAGATCACCGAGAGCGCGGTGCTGGGGCCCGGCGGCCGGCCGTCCGAGGCGTTGCAGGCGCTGGCCGACATGGGCATCCGGATCGCCATCGACGACTTCGGCACCGGGTACTCCAACCTCGCCTACCTCTCCCGGCTGCCGGTGCACGTGCTCAAGCTGGACGGGAGCTTCATCCAGGGCTTCCGCGACCCGGCGCGGCCGGACACGGCGACGTCGGACGCGGCGCGGTCGCACGCGGACGAGCAGATCGTCGGCGCGATGGTGCAGCTGGCCCACGCACTCGGGCTGACCGTGACCGCCGAGGGCATCGAGAGCGCGGCACAGGCCGAACGGCTCCGGCTCACCGGGTGCGACACCGCCCAGGGCTGGTACTTCGCCCGCCCCGGGGAGGCGGAGCTGGTGGCCGCCATACTGCGGGAGCGCCGCCGGAGCTGACGCCTGCGCAACCGGGCAACCCCTGAAGGGGCGCGTGGAACTGCGCGACCAATCCACCGCGGACCGTAACCGCCCGCCCCGCGCAGTTCCCCGCGCCCCTCGGTGGTTGCCCCGTCACGCCAGGCCGTAGGCCTGGGCGATCAGGGCGTACGAGTGGCGGCGGGCCGTGTGGCCGTGGATGTGGGAGGTGACCATGAGTTCGTCGGCGCCGGTGCGGGCGCGGAGCCGTTCCAGCCCCTGGGCCACCTGTGCGGGAGCGCCGAGGACCATGGTGCCCAGCCACTCCTCCAGGAAGTCCCGCTCGGCCGGGGTGTACGGGTGGGCGGCGGCCTCGTCGGGGGTGGGGATCAGGCCGGGGCGGCCCTGGCGGAGCCGGAGCATGGCCAGCCCGGCGGAGCGGGCGAGTCGCAGGGCCGCCTCCTCGTCCTGGGCCGCGACGGCGCTGACCCCGATCAGTGCGTACGGCTCGTCGAGGACGGCCGAGGGCTCGAAGCTCGACCGGTAGAGGTCCAGCGCCGGCACGGTGTTGGCGGCGCTGAAGTGGTGGGCGAAGGCGAACGGGAGGCCGAGCCGGCCGGCCAGCCGGGCGCTGAAGCCGGAGGAGCCGAGCAGCCAGATCGGCGGGCGGCCCTCGCCGCTCGGGACGGCCCGCAGCCGGGCGTACGGGTGGCCGGCGGGGAAGTCGCCGTCCAGGAAGTGGGTGAGTTCGGCGAGTTGCTGCGGGAAGTCGTCGGCCCCCTCGGAGAGGCCACGGCGCAGGGCGCGGGCGGTGGCCTGGTCGGTGCCGGGGGCGCGGCCGAGGCCGAGGTCGATGCGGCCCGGGTGGAGGGCCTCCAGCAGCCCGAACTGCTCGGCGACGGCGAGCGGCGCGTGGTTGGGCAGCATCACGCCGCCGGAGCCCAGGCGGAGGGTCGAGGTGTGGGCGGCGAGGTGGGCCAGCAGCACGGCGGGGCTGGAGCTGGCGACCCCGGGCATGCCGTGGTGCTCGGCCACCCAGAACCGGTGGTAGCCCCAGGACTCCGCGGCGCGGGCCAGCTCGGTGGTGGCGGCGAGGGCCTCGCCCGCCGTGTGGCCGGCGCCGACCGTGGCCAGGTCGAGGATGGAGAGCGGCGCCGGGGCGGTGCCGCGGGCCCGGCCCCGGATCGGGTCGGCGGCGGCGCCCGGCCCGGTCGCGGGGACGGGTCCGGGGTCGCCGGGGCGTTCGCCGTGGGATCCGCCGAGGGGCTGGTCCGCCGCGCTGGTCATGCTGTTCGTCCTCCCTGTCCGGCGCCGTGGGTACGGGCCGTTGGTGGACAACCGGTCCGCGGGCCGCCGTGTTCCCGGTGTGACGTACGGGACGTGTCGGCGCGCTCGGGACCGGTGCGGACTACTGACGCGCTACCAGGGGAACACGCAGCGTGGCGAGTTCACGCCAGCGCGGGAAGTCGCCAGCCGGATCGGCCACTGCGGTCCCGGTGGTGCGGCAAGCTTGTGGATCAGTACGGACCGCTCACCGGCCCGTGCCGCATGCGCACGACCGGCGGGCTCGACCAGCGCCGTCCGGTCCCACGAGCCCCTGGAGCGGCACCCCGCCCGGGGGCTCTCGCCGTTCCCGGGCCCGCGTGCCCCGGCGGACCTCGCCGGCCGGTCCCCTACCGGACCCCACCCCACCTCCAGCGCCGGTCCGGGTCCGCTCCGGGTCGGCCCCGCCGTGAGTCCGACCACACAGGGGTGCTTCACGGCATGAAAGGTCGAAGCGCTAGCGTTGTGCCGCGCAGCACCTGCTCTCCCCCGGGAGGTCTGGAGGGAGTACCACCATGGAGATCACCGACGCGGTCGGACCGTCACTCATCTGTGTACTGGCGCTGTGCGCCGTCCTGGGTGACGCCTTCCTGCCGTTCCTGCCGAGCGGCACCCTGGTGATCCTCGCGGTGCTCCGGGTCTCGGAGACCTCCGGTTCGCCCCTGCTGCTCGCGGTGGGGGTGGCGGTGGCCTCGTTCCTCGGCGATCTGCTGCTGCTCAACCTGGCCCGGCGCGGCGCGCCCGCGGTGCACCGGCGGCTGGCGCGCCGTCCGAAGCTGGCCGCCAGCGTCGAGCGGGTGGCCCGCACCCTGGAGGGCGTGACCAGCCGGACCGCCGCGGCGATGGTGATCGTCGCCCGCTTCGTCCCGGCCGGACGGACCGTGCTGGACCTGGCCGTCGGGCACTCCTCGGGCCGTCCTCGCACCTATCTGCGCTGGTCGGCGCTGGCCGCGGTGGTGTGGGCCGCGTACATCGTCAGTCTCGGCTGGCTGAACAGCCACTGGTTCGACACGGTCTGGCTGAGCTTCGCGGTGTCCTGCGCCGCGGCCACGGCGATCAGCAGCGCCATCGCCCGGGTGGTCCGCCGTCGCCGTCGCGCCCTCGCGGTCTGAGCCGGCACCGACCCCTCGGCCCGGAACGGGGCATGAGCCTCCTGTGACGGCTCGCGGCAGCGTCCGCGCGCCCTCTGTCGCAGGTTCGCAACAGTCCTCCGGAGCCCGGATCCGGCCTGCCGTGGGGCCGCGTGGTCACCCGTGCGGAGGGGCGGCGGACTTTGTCCGGCTTCCCGCGCTCATGCCATCCTTGGGTGGCGACAGTGACCAATTGTCCGATTTTGCCAGTACTTGACCTCCGGTCGGCCCAGTGGAGCCCCGGAGGTCGTCCCGGCGGGTCGGACGCGGTGGCAGGGGAGACCATGAGCAGAATCTCGCGCAGGACACTGCTGGGGGCCACGGCGGGGGCGGCCGCCCTGGGCGCGGTGACCGCCTGCTCGGGCGGGGCCGGGGGCGGCAGCCAGGACGGGGCCACACCCGGCTCGGGTGCCGGGGGCTCCGGCACCCCGGGCGGTCCCACCGTCAAGGGCACGCCGCTGGGCGACGGTTCGACCTCCGACACCGGCGCCCAGCCGAACCAGCCGAAGCCGGAGAAGCTGAAGCCCGGTGAGCGGCCGCCGCAGTTCGTGGTGTTCTCCTGGGACGGCGCCGGCGGCACCGAGGACGGCCAGTTCGACCGGTTCCTCAAGGTCGCCCAGGAGCACAAGGCCGCGATGACCTTCTTCCTCTCCGGCATCTACACCCTGCCCAAGGAGAAGGCCTCCCTCTACCACCCGCCGAAGCACAGCGTCGGCGCCTCCGACATCACCTACCTCTCCGAGGCCGGGGTGAAGAGCACCCTGAAGCTGATCGGCAGGGCGTGGCTGGCCGGGCACGAGATCGGCACCCACTTCAACGGGCACTTCTGCTCCACCCGGCCGGACGGGAACGGCGTCAACAAGTGGACGTCCGAGGACTGGGCCAGCGAGATCGAGCAGGCGGTCGGGTTCGTCACCCAGTGGCGCACCAACACCGGCTTCACCGACGTCGACCCGCTGCCCTTCGACTACCGCAAGGAGCTGATCGGCGGTCGCACGCCCTGCCTGGAGGGGCAGAAGGCGCTGCTGCCCACCGCGGCCAAGCTCGGCTGGAAGTACGACGCCAGTTCGCCCGGCGGGCAGCAGATCTGGCCGCAGAAGGTCCAGGACGGCAAGGTCTGGGACTTCCCGCTGCAGAGCATCCCGTTCCCCGGGCACACCTTCCAGGTGCTGTCGATGGACTACAACATCCTCTTCAACCAGTCCGCAGGCAGCACCAAGGGCGACCCGGGCAAGTACGACGCCTGGCGCACCCAGGCCCGCGACTCGTACCTGGCGGGTTTCAACCGGGCGTACGACGGCAACCGGGCGCCGCTGTTCATCGGCAACCACTTCGAGCAGTGGAACGGCGGCATCTACATGGACGCCGTGGAGGAGACCATCAAGGCCGTCGCCGGGAAGCCGGACGTCCGGCTGGTGTCGTTCCGTCAGCTGGTGGAGTGGCTGGAGGTCCAGGACCAGTCCACACTGCGCAAGCTGCGCACCCTCGGGGTCGGTCAGGCGCCGGCGGGCGGCTGGGAGCAGTTCCTCGGGGTGCCGGGCGGCGCGGCCGCGTCGGGGTCGGCGACCACCCCGGGCTGAGCCGGGGTCGGCCCCGCCGATTCCCCTGGCACGGCGAAGAGCGGCCCGGGCTCCCCTCCCGGGCCGCTCACCCCCCGGGGCTCAGGACGAGCCCCGTGGCCGGATCAGGCGTCGAGCGCCGGGATCCGCCAGTCCATGGCGTCGGTGCCGAACTGCTCCAGCGCCGCGTCGATCTGCGAGAAGGGCTTGCTGCCGAAGAACAGCTTGGCCGAGAGCGGGGACGGGTGGGCGCCCTGCACCACCACGTGCTTCTCGGTGTCGATCAGCGGCAGCTTCTTCTTGGCGTAGTTGCCCCAGAGCACGAACACCACCGGCTCGTCCCGCGCGCTCACCGCCTTGATCACCGCGTCGGTGAACTTCTCCCAGCCCTTGGCCTTGTGGGAGTTCGGCTCGTGCGCCCGCACGGTGAGCACCGCGTTGAGCAGCAGCACGCCCTGCTCGGCCCAGTGCATCAGGTACCCGTGGGCGGGGGCGGGGATGCCGAGGTCGGCGTCCAGCTCCTTGAAGATGTTCCGCAGCGAGGGCGGGGTCTTGGTGCCGGGCAGCACCGAGAAGCTCATGCCGTGCGCCTGGCCGTCGTCGTGGTACGGGTCCTGGCCGAGGACGAGGACGCGGACCTTGTCGTACGGGGTGGCCGCCAGGGCGGAGAACTCCTGGCCGCTCGGCGGGAAGACCTGGTGCTCGGCGCGCTCGGCGGCGACGAAGGCGGCCAGCTCGGCGAAGTACGGCTTGGCCAGCTCGTCGGCGAGCACCTCCCGCCAGGACTCGGGCAGCTCGAAACCGGCGCTCACGGCCGCCTCAGCCAGATCCGTCACGACAAACCTCCCACCGGCCGCGCCATGTTCGGCGCACCGCCTCGGACGTACGACTTCCTGTTTCCTACGACCAGAACGCTACACACCCGCACCGACAGCCGGGACCGCTACCGGCGGGGAACCCGGCCCGGGGTGCGGTCATCCCAGGTCGGGCGCCAGGCAGTCCGGGACCGGGGCCGGTGCCGCCTCCCCGTCCCGGGCCCGGCGGACCCGCAGGTACTCCAGCAGGTTGAGCCCCACCAGCAGCACCGCCAGCGAGCCGAGCGCGGCCAGCGCCGGCAGCCGCACCATCAGCGGCAGCAGGGCGAGCACCACCGCTGCGGCGGCCGTCCGGGTCGGCGAGAGCGTGCCGAACATCATCCACCGGGTGTAGCCGAAGGTCAGCAGGTACAGCGCCGAGCCCCCGTACAGCAGCGCGAGGGGGCCCGCACCGAGCGCCCGCCCGGGCTCGGCCACCGTCTCGCCGAAGCCCACCGCGACCGCGATCACCGAGCCGATCAGCGCCAGGTGCCCGTACGAGAACACCCAGCGGATCATGTCGCGACGCGAGGAGGCCGTCTCCACGGCGTACCGCATGGCGTCCGAGGCGTAGCCGAAGTACAGCCACCACAGCGCGCAGGAGATGACGAACGCGGAGGCCACCGAGCCGAGTTGGGCCGGATGCAGGTCGGACTGCGCGACCGGGCCGCCGATCCCGACGATGGACTCGCCGAGCGCCACCAGCAGGAAGAGCCCGAACCGCTCGGGCAGGTGCCCGGGGTGGTACTCGACCTTGGCCAGCCGGCGCCGGAACACCAGCGGCGCGGACAGGTCGCAGCACGCGGCGGCCGCCCAGAGCAGCGTCCGGGCCGGCCCGTCGAGCAGGCCGCCGGCCACCAGCAACGGCCCGCTGACCAGGGCGCCCACGCCGTACGGGCCGTGCCACGCGCCCGGGATCCGGCCGACCAGCCAGAGCAGCACCAGCCGCGCCGCCCAGTACCCGGCGCCCAGCAGCACCCCGCGCGGCCCGTAGGCGCCGGGCAGCGCCAGCGCCATGAACAGGCCGCCGAGGCCGACCGCGAAGATACCGAGCCGGTCCCGCAGGGTGTCCACGTCGCGGATGTTGGCCTGCACGGTGGTGCCGACCCAGCACCAGTACACCGGCACGAAGACCACCAGCGCCTGAACCGTCCCCGTCCAGTCGTGGCGGTGGTGCAGCAGCTGTGACACCTGCGTCACGGCGAAGACGAACACCAGGTCGAAGTAGAGCTCCGCCCAGGTGACCTTCTTCTCCTCCATCCCCGTCGACCCCCCTGTGTGCCCGGCCCCGCGGTCCACGGCGCCGGCGAACGGAAACCCCGCCGCCCGGTACGTCGGACGGCGGGGTCGTGCGGTGGTGGTGCGTGTGGTGCGGTGGCCTTGCGCTTCGGCGGCGGGTCTCAGACCTCGTCGATCAGGTCGGCCACCGACTTGACCACCCGGGTCGGCCGGTACGGGAATCGCTCCACGTCCTCCGGGGCGGTCAGGCCGGTGAGCACCAGGATCGTCTCCATGCCGGCCTCCATGCCGGAGACCACGTCGGTGTCCATCCGGTCGCCGATCATGGCCGCGGTCTCCGAGTGCGCGCCGGCCGAGTTCAGCGCCTCGCGCATCATCAGCGGGTTGGGCTTGCCGACGAAGTACGGGTCCACCCCGGTGGCCTTGGTGATCAGCGCCGCGACCGAGCCGGTAGCCGGCAGCACGCCCTCGGTGGACGGGCCGGTCTCGTCCGGGTTGGTGCAGATGAACCGGGCGCCCGCGTTGATCAGCCGGATCGCCTTGGTCAGCGCCTCGAAGCTGTACGTGCGGGTCTCGCCGAGGACCACGTAGTCCGGGTCCTTGTCGGTCAGCACGTACCCGGCCTGGTACAGCGCGGTGGTCAGGCCCGCCTCGCCGATGACGTACGCGGTGCCGCCGGGGCGCTGGCCCTTGAGGAACTTGGCAGTGGCCAGCGCGGAGGTCCAGATGCACTCCTCCGGCACCTCCAGGCCCATCCCGGCCAGCCGGGCGCTGAGGTCGCGCGGGGTGTAGATCGAGTTGTTGGTGAGCACCAGGAACGGCTTGCCGGACTCCCGGAGCTTCCGGAGGAACTCCTTCGCCCCCGGGATCGGCGTGCCCTCGTGGATGAGGACCCCGTCCATGTCGGTCAGCCAGGACTCGATGGGCTTGCGGTCTGCCACGTGCGTGTCTCCAGAGGTCTTGCGGTGGTCGTACGGGCTGCCCCAACGCGCCCCAGCCTAATCCGCACGCCTGCCCGATCACAGGACCCGCCCGCCCACCGGACGGTCCGCCCCCGCCTCAAGGCTTCCTTAAGCCACTCCTAACGTCGCTGATGGCACGTCAACTTCCTTGCCCGTAATGGCTACCGTGCTCGCAGGGGCAGCCCCCGACCACCCCCCGGACACACCCCACACCCCCACCCTGGAGCACTCGATGACCGTCCGCCGCACCACCCTCGCCCTGGCCGCCGCCTGTGCCGTCGCGGGCGTGCTCGCCACCCCCGACCTCGCCGCCGCGCACGGCTCGATGCAGAACCCGCTCAGCCGGGTCGAGGGCTGCTACCTGGAGGGACCCGAGCGGCCCAAGACCGACGCCTGCAAGGCCGCCATCGCCCTCGCCGGCACCCAGGCCATGTACGACTGGAACGGCGTCCGGATCGGCGACGCGGCCGGCCGGCACCGCCAGCTGATCCCGGACGGCCGGCTCTGCAGCGCCAACAACGCCGAGTTCGTCGGACTCGACCTGGCCCGGCCCGACTGGGCCGCCACCAACCTGACCGCCGGCGCCGACTTCACCTTCAAGTTCCGCGCCACCGCCCCGCACCGCGGCACCTTCCAGCTGTACATCACCAACAGCACCTACGACCCCTCCCGCCCGCTGAGCTGGTCGAACCTGGAATCCACCCCCTTCCTCACCGTCACCGACCCGCCGCTCGTCGACGGGCAGTACGTGATGCCCGGGAAGATCCCCGCCGGCAAGACCGGACGCCACCTGATCTACGCGATCTGGCAGCGGTCGGACAGCCCCGAGGCCTTCTACTCCTGCTCGGACGTGGTGTTCGACGGCACCGGCAACGCCGCGGGGAAGGCGGCCGTCCCGGCCGCCGACAGCGGGACCGCCCACGTCCACGACACGACGGCGGCTGCCCCGGCGGCGCCGGCGGCTGCGGCTGCCCCGGCTGCGGCTGCTCCGACGGCTGCCCCGGCTGCGGCACCGGCCGGGCAGGTGGTGGCGGAGGCCGCCCCGGCGGCGGTCCAGGACACCCCGCAGCAGCCGGTGAACGCCCAGCTCGCCGGCACCCAGCTCGCCCAGACCGGCGGCTCCCGGGCGACGGGCCTGATGGCCTCCGTCGGCGCCGCCTTCCTCCTCGCCGGAGCCGCCGTCACCGTCATCCACCGCCGCAAGCGCCGCGCCTGACGCAACCGGGCAACCCATCAGGGGCGTGTGGGGGCACCTCCCAGCCGCCAAGGCTGGGGGAGAACTGCGCGACCGACCACCGCGGACTCGTCACCTCCGCTCTCCCACAGTCCCCCGCGCCCTCAGTGGTGCCCCCTGAACCGGCCCACCCACGCCCAACGGCCCGTGCTCTCAGTGACCGACCCACGCCTCCCGCCTCGCGCAGCTCCACGCGCCCCTGGTTGTGGCCGGCCGCCTGCGCGGGCTTTCCGCGCGTGCCTGCGTGGGGGTGGCCGGGTGGGCGTGGTTCCGTAGGGGGATGAGCGACTCGTTCCGGGTGGGGCTGGTGGGCTACGGGCTGGCCGGGTCCGCGTTCCATGCCCCGCTGATCGCCACCACGCCCGGTCTGCGGCTGGAAGCCGTGGTCACCGCCAACCCCGAGCGCCGGGACCGGCTCCGGCGGGAGCACCCCGGCGCCCGCGCCGTGGACACCCCCGAGCAGCTCCTCGCCGAGGCGGATCGCCTCGATCTGGTGGTGATCGCCTCCCCCAACCGCACCCATGTCCCGCTCGCCCGGAAGGCTCTGCTCGCCGGGCTGGCCACCGTGGTGGACAAGCCGCTGGCGGCGACCGCCGCCGAGGCGCGGGACCTGTGCGAGTTCGCGGAGAAGTCCGGGATCCTGCTCTCGGTGTTCCAGAACCGGCGCTGGGACGGCGACTTCCTCACCACCCGCCGCCTGGTGGAGGGCGGCGCGCTGGGCCGGGTGCACCGGTTCGAGTCCCGGTTCGAGCGGTTCCGGCCGAAGCCGAAGGCGGGCTGGCGGGAGCTGGCCGACCCGGCGGAGGTCGGCGGCACGCTGTACGACCTGGGCAGCCACCTGGTGGACCAGGCGCTGGTGCTGTTCGGCCCGGTGGAGTCGGTGTATGCGGAGATCGACGTCCGCCGGGACGGGGCGGTGGTGGACGACGACGCGTTCCTGGCGCTGACCCACGCCTCGGGTGTCCGCTCGCACCTGTGGACGAGCGCGCTCGCGCCGCTGGGCGGTCCCCGGCTGCGGGTGCTCGGCGACACGGCCGGCTACGTCAAGTACGGGTTGGACCCGCAGGAGGACGCCCTGCGGGCCGGTCGCCGGCCGGGTGGTCCCCCGGCGGACGGGCCGTGGGGCGCGGAGGACCCGGTCCGGTACGGCGTGCTGGGAACGGACGGGGCCGAGGAGCCCGTCCCCACCGAGCCGGGCGACTACCCGGCCTTCTACGCCGGTGTCGCCGCCTCGCTCGCCACCGGCGCCCCGCCGCCGGTGGACCCGTGGGACGCCGTGGCCGCGCTCACCGTGCTGGAGGCGGCCCGCGGCTCGGACGCCACCGGCACCGTCGTCCGCCTGCGCTGAACGACAGCTGAACGACGACCATGACGGCAGGGCCGGAAACCCCGACCGACCCGGAGTTCTCCCTGAGATCACCCCGAGCCGGCCCGGCCGGGCGTACCCGTCCCGTACGATCGACGACGAACCGTCAGCCCGCCGGCGCCACCGCGCCGTCCTGCGCCGTCCAAACCGCCCCCGCTCCGCGCCCGCCGTCCCGAGGAGGTCAGCCGTGCCCGTGGTCGCCCTGCTGCTGGCCCTGCTCCGGGTGCTGACCGGCGATCAGCTGCTCGGGCAGCCCGCGCTGGCCGTGGTGGCCGCCACGGCGGCCGTCGTGCTGCTGGCCGGCGCCGTCGCGGGCACTCTGGTCGCGGCCCGGCTGCTCGGTGCCCGGGCCCCTTCGACGGTCCGTGACGGGGTGCTGCGCCGGCGCGCGTACCGCACCGCCTTCCTTCCTCAGCGTGATCCGGACGCCCGGGGCCGTCGCCGCCCCAGGGCGCCGGGTGCGGCCCCGGCGGCCGCGTAACCCCCTGCTCCGCGCGGTCGCCCTCCTGCCGTCACCTCGTCACCCGAGACCCCGGAGGGCTCGCTCGCCATGTCCGTCTTCACGCTGCTCGACCCTGCCGTCCGCCTGGCCCACGATGCCGTGGCCGCGCTGGCGCAGGTGGTTCCCACCGCCGTGGCCGTCGTCCTGTTCACCGTCGCGGTCCGGCTGGCCCTGCACCCGCTGGCCCGGGCCGCGGCGCGCGGGGAGAAGGCCAGGGCGCGGCTGGCGCCGCAGGTCGCCGAGCTCAACCGCCGGCACAAGGACCGGCCGGAGAGGCTGCAGGCCGCGCTGGCGGAGCTGTACCGGGAGGAGGGGTCCTCGCCGTTCGCGGGCTGCCTGCCGATGCTGGTGCAGCTGCCGTTCTTCTCGGTGATGTACCGGCTGTTCACCACCCCGAACGACCTGCTGGACCACACCCTGGCGGGCGTCCCGCTCGGTCTGCACGTCGGTTCGGCGCACGGCGCCGGGCAGCTGCTGGTCTTCGGCGCGCTGTACGCGGGGCTGGCGGCGGTCGGCTACGCGGGCTTCCGCCGGGCCCGCCGGACGCCGGCGGAGGGGGCGGCGGCGGTGCCGGGCGCCCGGCTGCTGCCGTACCTGTCCTTCGGCACGGTGCTGTTCGCGGCCCTGGTGCCGCTCGCGGCCGGGCTGTACCTGCTCACCACCACCGCGTGGTCCGCGGCCGAGCGGGCGTGGCTGCACCGGGACGTGCCGCGGCCCGCCGCCGAGGACCGGGCCCCGGCCACACCGGCACCGACCGCCCCGGCCACCGAGCACAGGAGCGGGAAGCCCGCCACCCGGCGGAAGGCGCCGCGGCGGGCGAACGGACCGGGGCGCCCGGCCGGGCGCCGGCGGACCGCGGCCGGCGGCCGCTGAGCCCGCCGTCGGCCGGGGTGCCCCGAGGGGCCGTCAGCCCTTGGGCCAGGCGGCCAGGTAGGCGTCGATCTCGGCGCCCAGGCGGTTCTTCCCGGCGGTGTCCAGGAAGGAGGCCTCGACGGCGTTCTTCGCCAGGGCGGCCACCCCGGCCTCGTCGAGGCCGAGCAGGCGGGCGGCGACGGCGTACTCGGTGTTGAGGTCGGTGCCGAACATCGGCGGGTCGTCGCTGTTGACGGTGACCAGCAGGCCGGCGTCGACCATCTGCTTGATCGGGTGGTCCTCGATCCGCTCCACCGCCCGGGTGGCGATGTTGGAGGTCGGGCAGACCTCCAGCGGGATGCGGTGCTCGCCGAGGTGGTCGACCAGGGCCTGGTCCCGGACCGCCTGGGTGCCGTGGCCGATCCGCTCGGCGCCGAGCACCCGCAGGGCGTCCCAGACGGTCTCCGGGCCGGTGGTCTCGCCGGCGTGCGGGACGCTGCGCAGGCCGACCGCGCGGGCCCGGTCGAAGTACGGCTTGAACTGCGGGCGCGGGACGCCGATCTCGGGCCCGCCGAGGCCGAAGCTGACCAGGCCCTCGGGGGCGAGGTCGACGGCGAGCCGGGCGGTCTCCTCGGCGGCGGCCAGCCCGGCCTCGCCGGGGATGTCGAAGCACCAGCGCAGCTGGACGCCCAGGTCCTTCTCGGCGGACTTCCGGGCGTCCTCGATGGCCTCCACGAAGGCGACGTCGGGGATGCCGCGGCTGACCGAGGAGTACGGGGTGATGGTGAGCTCGGCGTACCGGATGTTCTGCCGGGCCATGTCCTCGGCCACGCCGTAGGTGAGCGCCCGGACGTCCTCGGCGTCGCGGATCAGGTCCACGACGCTCAGGTAGACCTCGATGAAGTGGGCGAAGTCGGTGAACGTGAAGTACTCGGCGAGCGCCTCCGGGTCGGCGGGCACCCGGGTGTCGGCCTCGTGCCGGGCGGCGAGCTCGGCGACCACCCGGGGGGATGCCGACCCGACGTGGTGGACGTGCAGTTCCGCCTTGGGCATGCCGGCGATGAACGCCTCGATTCCCGTCCTGCCTTCAGCCACGGTTCCACTCCTTGGTTACTCGCGTAGACCCTGCATGGTAGCCCCGGCCCGGCGCCGGTCCGGCGGCCGTTCAGCCGCCCACGGCGACGGCCACGGTGTGGATCAGCAGGCCGGCCAGCGCGCCGACCACGGTGCCGTTGATCCGGATGAACTGGAGGTCGCGGCCGACGTTGGCCTCGATCTTGCGGGAGGCGTCGTCGGCGTCCCAGCCCGCCACGGTGTCCGAGATCAGCGCGGTGATCTCGGCCCGGTACGTCTCCACCACGTACTGCGCGGCGTCCTGCAGCCAGCCGTCGGCCTTGGCCTGCAGCCGCGGGTCGGTGGCCAGCCGGCGGCCGAGCGAGCGCAGCCCGGTGCGGATCCGGCGGCGCAGCTCGCTGTCCTCGTCCTCGGCGGCGGTGAGCACCAGGGTGCGGACGGCCGCCCAGGAGGAGGCGATCAGCTCCTGCACCTCGGGCCGGGCGAGCAGGTCGGCCTTGGCGTGCTCGACCTTGGCGATGGTCTCGGGGTCGTACTGGAGCTCGGCGGCGAAGTCGGCGAGGAAGTCGTCGACGGCGCCGCGGGCGGGGTGGTCGGGGTCGTCGCGGATGTCGGTGACGACCCGCATCAGCTCCCGGTAGACCTTCTCGCCGACCTGCTGGTCGAGGAAGCGCGGGGTCCAGCCGGGGGTTTTGGCGGTGACCTTGTCGACCACCTCGCCGTGGTGCTCGGCGAGCCAGGCGTGGACGCGGACGGCGATCAGGTCGACCACGCCGTGGTGGCCGCCCTCGGCGACCACCTTGCCGAGCAGCCGGCCGGCCGGTTCGGCCACCGAGGTGGCGGCCACCCGGCGGTTGACCGCCTCGCCGATCACCGCCTGGACGTCCTCGTCGCGCAGCACGGCCAGCACGCCGCGGAGCGCCGCGGCGGCCTCCCGGGTGACCCGCTCGGCGTTGCCGGGGGCGGCCAGCCACTCGCCGAACCGGCGGGCGATGCCGATCTTGGCGAGCCGGGCGCGGACCACCGGACCGGAGAGGAAGTTGTCGCCGACGAAGTCGCCGAGGGTGGAGCCGAAGGCGTCCTTCTTGGTGGGGATGATCGCGGTGTGCGGGATCGGCAGTCCGAACGGGCGCCGGAACAGGGCGGTGACGGCGAACCAGTCGGCCAGCGCACCGACCATGCCGGCCTCGGCGGCGGCCGCGACGTACCCGGCCCAGGCACCCGCCCCGGCCGAGTCCGCCCAGGTGGCCAGGGCGAACACCAGGGTCGCGAAGGCCAGCAGGCCGGTCGCGAGGGTCTTCATCCGGCGGACTCCGCGCCGCTTCAGCTCGTCCGCCGCGGTGAAGCTGACCCCCGGCGCCGTCTCGTCCACGCTCACTCCGACAGGCTCGCATATCCCGTCCCCGGACGGATCAAGGGCGCGGAATCCGCGGCGGCCTCCTCGGGCCGGCCCTACGCCCCGCCGCCTCGGACCGGCCCTACGCCCCGCTGCCTCGGACCGGCCCTACGCCCCGCCGCCGAGGACGATGCGGCGGACGCCCTCCCAGCGGGCGGGGTCGGTGATCCGGCGGCCGTCGAGCAGCACCCGGACGTCGGGGTGGTCGGCGGCGCCGAGGTCGCGGTACTCGGGGTGGTCGGCCTGGACGACCAGGGCCGCGGCGGGCTTGCCCTCGTCCGGGGGCAGGCCGAGGGCGGCCAGTTCCCCGGGCGTGTACCGGGGGTCCGAGACGGACACCTCGGCGCCGGCCGCGCGCAGGGCGGTGACCAGCGGGAACACCCCGGAGTTCCCGGTCTCCCGGACGCCGCCGCGGTAGGAGGCGCCGAGGATCCGGACGCCGACGCCGGTCAGCGGGCCGAGCGCGCCCTCCAGCAGGCCGACGGCGTAGCCGGGCAGGGCCTCGTTGGCCTCCCGGGCGGCCCGGACCACGGTGGCGTGCGGGTCGTTCCACAGGTAGAGCCGCGGGTGGACGGGGACGCGGTGGCCGCCGACGGCGATGCCGGGCCGGTGGAGGCGGGTGTGCGGACGGGAGTTGCAGGCCTCGATGACCTGGTCGAGGTCGACGCCGACCCGGTCGGCGAACCGGGCGAGCTGGTTGACCAGGGCGATGTTGACGTCCCGGTAGGCGCTCTCGGCGAGGCCGGCGAGCTCGGCGGTCTCGGCGCCGTCGAGTTCCCAGACGCCGTTGATCCGGGGCAGGTCGGGGCGGCTGTCGAAGTCGAGGACGGCGCGGTAGAACTCGGCGCCCTGCCGGGTGGAGTCCGGGTCGATGCCGCCGACCAGTTTGGGGTGGTGCCGCAGGTCGGCGAGGGCGCGGCCGGTCCTGGTCCGCTCGGGGCTGGCGACCAGCCAGAAGTCGCGGCCGGCGACCAGGCCGGAGCCGGCCTCCAGGCGGCGGGCGAACCGGCCGCGGAGGGTGCCCACCGGCAGGGTGCTCTCGTAGCTGACCAGGGCGCCGGGCCGCAGGCCGGCGGCGACGGCGTCGGTGGCGGCGTCCAGGGCCTGGAAGTCCGGTTCGCCGTCCGGGCCGATGTCCAGCGGGAGGGCGAGGACCACCGCGTCGGCGCCGGCGGCGGCCGCGGTGGTGTCGGTGCTGGCGCGCAGCCGGCCGTCGGCGACGGCCTCGGCGAGCAGCTCGTCCAGTTCGGCATCGGCGGCGTGCGGGCCCCGTCCGGCGGCGGCTCCGGCGACCGTCTCGGGGTCGGTGTCGGTGCCGGTGACCAGGTGGCCCTTGGCGGCGAACTGGACGGCCAGCGGCAGGCCGATCCGGCCGAGGCCGACCACGCAGATGTCCCTCACGCCGGGCTCCCCGCGGTGCGGACCGGGGTGTGCCGGGCCCGGGCGCGGTGCCCGCCGGGGCGGGCCGGCCGGGGCACCAGGCGGCGCCAGGGGGCCGGGGGTGCGCTCTGGCCGGGGAGCTGGAAGAGGGCGTCCGGCAGGGCGAGCCGGCGGTCCCGGTAGGCGGGGTAGACGGCGTAGGCGCGGTCGCCGCGGCGGACGGCGGGCGGCGGGCCGTGCACGGCCTCGTACGCGATCAGGGCGCGCAGGGCGTCGAGTTCGCCGCGGCGGGCGAGGGCGAGGCGGAGCCGGTCGGGGACGGGCAGGGCGGCGAAGACCGCGGGCGGGCAGTGCCGGTCGACCAGGTCGCCGATCTCGCGGCAGATCCGGTGCGCCGGGGCCGGCCGGTGGGCGAGGAAGCCCACCTGGAGCAGCCCGGGGACCTCCCAGCCGAAGTGCCGGGCGCGCAGCGCGTCCCGCTCGGGCCCCAGGGCGTCGGAGCCGGGCAGGCGGTCGGTGCCGAGGTAGAGCAGGTAGCGGCCGCGGGCGAGGCCGGTGGCGGTGTTGGCCGCGGCGGCCCGCTCGGACCGCCCGTCGGTGACCGCGACGACCTCCGTCCGGCCCCGGCCGGTGCGCTGGCCGGCGAGTGCGGCCAGGCATGCGGCCGAAGGGTCGGCCGGGCCGGCCGGGGCGTCGTGGACGGTGGGCACGACGGTGACGTCGGGCGGCGGGAGGTTCACGGGAGGTCAACTCCGTACGACCACCGCCGGTTACTCCGTTGGCCCGTCCGGGCGACGCCCCGGGACCGGGTCAGCCGATCGGAACCTTGGCGTACATCCGGGCGATGACGTCCTCGATGGCGGGTTCGCGGACCGAGAGGTCGGCCAGCGGGTAGCGGGCGGCGACGGCGGCCACGATCGGGGCGGCGCTGTCCTGGGCGGGGAAGGCGAGCCACTGGCGAGGGCCGTCGACCCGGACCACGCGGGCGCCGGGGACCTCGATGGCGGGCCGGGCCTCGGCGAGGTCGACCACCAGGGTCCGCTCGCTCTCGCCGGCGGCGTGCAGCCCGTCCAGGTCGCCGTCGTGGACCACCCGGCCGTGGTCGATCACCATCACCCGGCGGCAGAGCTGCTCGATGTCGACCAGGTCGTGGGTGGTGAGCAGGATGGTGGTGCCCTGGCGGGTGTTGACCTCGCGGAGGAACTCCCGGACCCGGGCCTTGCTGACCACGTCCAGGCCGATGGTGGGCTCGTCCAGGTAGAGCACCTGCGGGTCGTGGAGGAGGGCGGCGGCGAGGTCGCCGCGCATCCGCTGGCCGAGCGAGAGCTGGCGGACCGGGGTGTCCAGCAGGGCGCCGAGGTCGAGGAGTTCGACGCAGCGGTCGAGGTTGGCCCGGTAGCGGGCGGCGGGGATGCGGTAGATCCGGCGGGCGAGTTCGTAGGAGTCGCGCAGCGGCAGGTCCCACCAGAGGGTGGTGCGCTGGCCGAAGACCACGCCGATCCGCTGGGCGAGCCGGGTGCGGTCGCGGGCCGGGTCGACGCCGGCCACCTTGAGCCGGCCGGAGGAGGGGACGAGGATGCCGGTGAGCATCTTGACGGTGGTGGACTTGCCGGCGCCGTTCGGGCCGATGTAGCCGACGCACTCGCCGGCCTCCACGCTGAAGGTGAGGCCGTCGACGGCGCGGATCTCGCGCTTCTCGCGCCTCAGCCGGCCGGTCTTGGCGCGGACGGTGAAGCTGCGGCGGACGTCGTGCAGGTCGATCAGCGGCACGGTGGGTCTCCCTCGGGGTCGGGGCCGGTGGGCCCGGGTTCAGTTGCCGGTGCTGCGGTAGGCGCGCAGGCCGGCCCGCCAGGCGAGGGCGGCGGCCAGGGCGCAGAGCAGCGCGGCGGCGGGCGAGGCGTACTGGAAGGCGGTGGGCAGCCCGAGCGGGTCGGGCCGGTCGAGGATGCGCAGGGCGGGCAGCCAGTTGACGAAGGCCAGCGGGATGCCGAAGACCACCCCGGCGACGAGTTCCCTGGCGAAGATGGTCGGCGGGTAGTGCAGCAGGGTGGCGCCGCCGTAGGTGAGGGAGTTCTGCAGTTCCTTGGCCTCGCCCCACCAGAACTGCAGGGTGGCGCCGCCGATGTAGACCGCGCCGAAGATGACGGTGCCGCACAGCAGCAGGGTCGGGACGAGCAGGATCCGGTCGGCCGTCCAGTGCACCGGCAGGGCGGTGAGCGACCAGACCAGGACGGCGGTGGCCTGGAGCGGCCGGCCGAGCCGGCGCAGGTTGAAGCGCTCGGCGCAGAGCTGGGCCAGCGCCGGGGCGGGCCGGATCAGCATGGTGTCCAGGGTGCCGGTGCGGATCCGCTCGCCCAGCGCGTCCACGCTGCCGACCAGCAGGTTGGCGACGCCGAGGGCGAAGCCCGAGGTGCCGTACAGGAAGGCGAGTTCGGGCAGGGACCAGCCGCCGAGGCGGTCGGTGTGGCGGAACATCAGGACCAGGACGACGAAGTCCAGTGAGGTGACGGCGATGCCGGCGCCGAGCATCAGCGCGAAGGAGGCGCGGTAGGCCATCACCGAGCGGGTCCACATGCCGGCGATCAGCCACCAGGTCCACAGCGCCCGGCGGGTCCGGACGAGCACGGGCTCGCGGTCGCCCAGGTCGAGGGGGAGGCGGGGGCCGGGCGGGTCGGCGGGGGCCCTGAGGTCGCGGAGGTCAGCCACCCTGCACCACCACCTTGCGGGTGGCGAGCAGCTGGAGGGCCCGGCCGGCGGCCAGCAGGGCCGCGGCCCAGGCGAGTTGGAAGGCGAGGCCGGTGAGCAGCGCGCCGCCGGTGCGGCGTTCCAGCAGGACGTCGGTGGGGATCTGGACCAGCGCGGACCAGGGCAGGACGTGGGCGGCCGTGCCGAGCGCCCCGGGGAAGAGCGAGATCGGCAGCAGCATGCCGGAGAAGAACATCGCGACGACCAGCATCACCGCCCGTACCCCCTCGGAGTCGTGCAGCCAGAAGCCGGTGAGCGAGACCAGGAAGCGCAGCCCGAAGCTGACCACCACGGCGAGCAGGACGGAGAGCAGGAACACCGCCCAGACCGCCGGGGAGGCGGGCAGTCGGGTGTGGAAGAGCAGCGCGCCGACCAGGGTGGGCGGGACGCCGCGGGCGAGCAGGTGGAAGGCGGCCCGGCCGAGGTCGGAGGCCAGCCACCAGCCCTGGAAGTCCACCGGCCGGTAGAGGTCGATGGCGATGTCGCCGCTGCGGAACCGCTCCTGGACGTCGTCCTGGAAGCCGCCGCCCCAGACCGCGACGGTGACCAGCAGGGCCTGGCTGACCCAGATGTAGGTGACGGCCTGGGTGGTGTCGTACCCGCCGAGGCCGGGCCTGGCCCGCCAGAGAGCGAGGAAGGTGGAGGCGAGGATGCAGCCGAAGACGGTGTTGGTGAAGGCGCCGGCGAGGGTGGCGGCGCGGTACGTGGAGTAGCGGCGGAAGGCGCCGCGAGCGACCGCGAGGTAGAGGCCGAGGGCACCTCCCTCCACCGCTCTGAGCTGGACGGATGTGGCCATATTGTCTCCTTGTCGACTTATCGCGGAGCGTGCCGGGGCAGGTGGGCCGACCATGCCCGGGCAGCGCGCGGGCGCGTGCGGGCAGACCCGACCGGCCCCGACCGGCGGACCCCCGGGGGTGCGGGGCTGCGGGCGGAGCTGGAACGCGTCACTGCGGCACTATGCGGTTGTCACCCTTCACCGTAGCGCCGGCGGACGGCCGCCGCAGCCGGTTTACCGGCCGCCCGACCCGCGCCCCGCCATCGCCGGAAAACCGACTGAATATCCGTCAAAGGACCATAATCGGCGCATGAGTCAGCAGAACGGCGCCGCCGCCCGACGGGCCCGCCGCCGCGCCCTCCCCCGCTGGCGCCGGGCCATCCCGACCTGGCGGATGGCCGTCGGCGCCCTGCTCGCCGCCCTGCTGCTGGGCCTGGCCGCCTTCGTCGCGCTGTACCTGGCCGTCCCGGTACCCGACGCCAACGCCCACGCGGTCGCCCAGAGCAACGTCTACTACTACGCGGACGGCGTCACCGAACTCGCCCGGACCGGCACCGTCAACCGCGAGGACATCACGATGGAGCGGATTCCGCCCGCCCTCCGGCACGCCGTGGTCTCCGCCGAGGACCGCACCTTCTACCGCAACCGCGGGGTGGACCTGCGCGGCATGCTCCGCGCCGCCTGGAACAGCGCCACCGGCCGCGGCGTCCAGGGCGGCTCCACGATCACCCAGCAGTACGTCAAGAACCACTACCTGACGCAGGACCAGACCTTCGCCCGCAAGGGCCGCGAGCTGTTCATCGCCCTCAAGGTGGACCAGCAGCGCTCCAAGGACGACATCCTCACCGGCTACCTCAACACCAGCTACTTCGGCCGCAACGCGTACGGCGTGCAGACCGCCGCCCGCGCCTACTACGGCGTCGACGCCGCCCGGCTGGACACCGCGCAGAGCGCCTACCTCGCCGCCCTGCTGCAGGCCCCCAGCGCCTTCGACGTCCGCAACACCACCCCGGCCAACCGCGACAAGGCCGTCGCCCGCTGGAACTACGTCCTGGACGGCATGGTCACCCTCGGCTTCCTCGACCAGCCCACCCGGGACGGCCTCACCTTCCCCGAGCCTCTCGACCCGCAGCCCGCCAAGGGCCTCAGCGGCCAGGCCGGGTACCTGGTCGACATCGCCGACGACTACCTCGCCCGCACCGGTGTCCTGGACGACGCCACCCTCAAGGCCGGCGGCTGGAAGATCACCACCACCTTCGACCGGGCCCGCCAGGACGCCTTCACCCGCGCCGTCCAGCAGGAGCTCACCGACCGGCTCGACCCCGCCGCCCGGCCGGCGACCGACACCGACGTCCGGGTCGCCGGCGCCTCCGTCGAACCCGCCACCGGCCGGATCGTCGCCGCGTACGGCGGCCCGGACTACGCCCGCCAGCCGTTCAACGACGCCCTCCGCCAGGACAACCAGATCGGCTCCACCTTCAAGCCCGTCGACCTGGCCGCCGCGCTCGCCACCGGACGCACCACCCAGGACGGCCGCCGCATCACCACCCAGACCCCGTACGACGGCACCAGCGGCCGGCCCGTGGAGGGCGGCCCCGGCCGGTACGCCCCGCCGAACGAGGACGACGCCGACTACGGCACGATCAGCCTCCGCCAGGCCATGGTGAAGTCCGTCAACTCGGTCTACGCCCAACTCGGCGTGGACGCCGGCCTCAGCACCGTCCGGGACACCGCCGTCCGGCTGGGCATCCCCCGCACCGTCCAGGGCCTGGACCCGGCCCACACCTCGATGACCCTCGGCACCGCCACCCCCAGCGCCGTCGACCTCGCCGCCGTCTACGCCGCCCTGGCCAACCACGGCCGGGCGATCGGGCCCTGGGCCGTCCTCAAGCTGGAGAAGCCCGGCGCCAAGTCCGTCCCCACACTGCCGTCGCACCCCGCCGCCACCGCGGTGGACCGCGGCACCGCCGACGCCGTCACCGACGTGCTGCGCGACGTGGTCGGCCCGCGCGGCACCGGTGCCGCGGCCGGCTCGCTGGGCCGCCCCGCCGCCGGAAAGACCGGCACCACCGACAGCAACCTGTCCGCCTGGTTCGCCGGGTACACCCCCGAACTCGCCGCCGCCGTCGGCATGTTCCGCGAACACCCGCGGACCCACGCCAAGCTCTCACTGGCCGGGACCGCCGGGTACACCCGGATCAACGGCGGCGCCTTCCCCACCCGGATCTGGACCGCCTACATGGCCGGGGCGCTGCGCGGCACCCCCGTCCGCCGGTTCGAGCTGGAACCCGCCCGCGGCAACAGCCAGCCGCCCGAGCCGCCCATCGCGGCCCCCTCCTCGGCGGCCCCGAGCACCCCGGTCTCCCCCGCCCCCGCGACCACGGCGCCGACGGCCCCGGCCCCGGCCCCGACCCACTCGTCCTCCGCCGCCGCGAACACCCCGACCGGCGCGGCCACCGCCCCGCCGAGCCCCGCCCCGGCCGCCGCGGCGCCCTCCCCCGCCGCCCTGGCCCCGAGCCCCCCGGACCCGGAGCCGAGCCCGTAGGGCGGGTTCTCCTCCGGGCGGGCCGCCCCTGAGGAACCCGGGTGCCCGGAGCCGGCCGCCAGGCCCAGGGCGTGTCCTATGGCACGCCCTAGAGGTACAGCCCCGTCGAGCCCTCCGTGTCGCCGAAGCGGCCCGCCGCCACCGCGTGCAGGTCGCGCTCCCGCAACAGCACGTACGTCGCGCCCCGCACCTCGACCTCCAGCTTGTCCTCCGGGTCGTACAGCACGCGGTCGCCCGGCTCCACCGACCGCACGCTCTGCCCCACGGCCACCGCCTCGGCCCAGGCGCACCGCCGGGACAGCTCGGCCGTCGCGGGGATCAGGATGCCGCCGGTGGACCGGCGCTCGCCCTCGCTGGACTCGGTCTTCACCAGCACCCGGTCGTGCAGCATCCGGATCGGCAGCTTCTCCCCCAGCCGGTCGTGCCGGGTCTCCTCGCGCTGCGCGGTCTGCTCGTCGTTCTTGCTCACGTCCCCGACCGTACCGGGCCCCCGGTCCGGACGTGCGATCGGCCCGGCCGGTGAACCGGGTGTCCACGCTGTGGGCACCCGTCCGACCGCCCGGCCACCCGTCCGGCTGCGGACACGGCGGAGGGGCCGGACGCCGCCGGCCCCTCCGTACGCTCCCGACACCCCCGGGCGCGACGCGCGCGCCCCGGTCAGCCCTTGCGGCGCTTGCGGGCCGAGGCCACCAGCAGCAGCACGCCCACGCCCACCAGGGCGGCCGGCACGATCCGCTCAGGCCGCGGCCGGCCCTTGTCGTCGGTGAACTGCGCCGTCACCTGGTCCACGACACCGCTCGCCGCGACGTACGCGCGCCCGGCCCTCTCCTCGACCGTGGCGAGCATCCGCGCCTTGGTCTGCGCCGCCACCGTCGCCGGGTGAACGCGCATGGCGAGCTCGTCCAGGGTCGTCGCGAGCCGGTCGCGGGTCTTGGCGATGTCCGCCTCGATCTGCGCCGTGGACCGCGTCTTGTCCTTCGCGCTCGCGTCTGCCACTCGGGTCACCCCACTCTTCCTGCCGTAGTCCTGTCCGTGCGATCAGGCCCAGTCTGTCAGCTCGCCCTGTGCCCCGCGCAGCACCACCCACCGACGGGGGTAGGTTTGACGGTGGTACGACCACCGAGTCCACCCACGAGGAGATCCACATCGTGAGCGAGCGCCTCCAGGCCGGCGACACGGCCCCGGCCTTCACCCTCTCCGACGCCGACGGCAACCAGGTGTCCCTCGCCGACCACCTCGGCCGCAAGGTGATCGTCTACTTCTACCCGGCCGCCCTCACCCCGGGCTGCACCACCCAGGCCTGCGACTTCACCGACAACCTGGAGGTCTTCGCCGGCGCCGGGTACGACGTCATCGGCATCTCCCCGGACAAGCCGGAGAAGCTCGGCAAGTTCCGCGAGACCGAGGACCTCAAGGTCACCCTGCTCTCCGACCCGGACCACGCCGTCCTCGAGGCGTACGGCGCCTACGGCGAGAAGCAGAACTACGGCCGCACCTACGTCGGCGTGATCCGCTCCACGGTGATCGTCGACGAGCAGGGCACGGTCGAGCGGGCCCTGTACAACGTCAAGGCCACCGGCCACGTGGCGAAGCTGCTGCGCGACCTGAAGATCGCCGCCGGCTGACCCGGCCGCACCCGCACCGCACGGCGGGCTCCCGGACACCTCCGGGGGCCCGCCGCGTCGTCGCGCCCGCCGCCCGCCCGTGTCACGGTCCGTCCCATCCTGTCACCGTCCTGTCCCGGTGGTGTCCGGGTACGGGAAACGGCCCGCCCGCCGGTGCCGGCGGCCGCTAGCGTGCTGCCGCCGGGCGAGCCGCCCGGGCCCCTCCCACCCCAGGAGTCCCCGTGCCGAGCCCGCGCTCCCGCGGCCCCCGCCTGGCCCTCGCCGGCGCCGCCGTCCTCACCGTGCTGACCCTGACCGCCTGCGAGCCCGAGGACGGTTCCACCGACCCGGCCTCCGGCGCACCGACCGCCGCCGCCCCCGCCTCCGCCTCCGCGACCGCCGCCCCCGCGCCCACCACGGCCCCCGCCAAGAGCCCGGCCGCGGCCACCGGCTCGCCGGCCGGCAAGCGCACCGTGGTCGAGGCGCAGCGGGCCGGCTCGCTGCAGCGGTACACCGGCGCGGGCGCGGTCTCGGACGTTCCCGTGGACCCGGGCGAGATGCGCGACGGCATGCACCTGGTGGTGGCCGAGTACGCGAAGTCCGGCCAGGCCACCGGGCGCCGCACCCTGGTCGTCGCCGTGGACAACGTCCCCGAGGACCCCAACAAGCGCCGCGAGCACCTGTGGCGCGGGCTGATCGACTACGCCCTGCAGCACGGCTCCACCGGCACCCCGACCACCGCCACCCCGTACGCCCC
Organism: Kitasatospora sp. HUAS MG31; assembly: GCF_040571325.1. Classification (GTDB taxonomy): domain Bacteria; phylum Actinomycetota; class Actinomycetes; order Streptomycetales; family Streptomycetaceae; genus Kitasatospora; species Kitasatospora camelliae. The sequence continues at coordinate 2,909,093 of NZ_CP159872.1, forward strand.
CGGGCCGCTCGGCGGCTCCCTGGAGTGCCTCTCGCTCCCGGCCTCCGCCTCCGCCACGGACGTCCTGTGCGGCTGGGCCGACGCCTCCACCGCCGCCGTCGCCCTCTTCCCCGCCACCACCCCGGACGCCGCCGCCCGCGACTTCGCCGCCATGCGCGCCGACCTGGAGCACTGAGCCACGCCCCGGCGGATCCCGGGGGTGCCGGATCGCGTCAACTCGGTTCGGACTCCAGGGCGGTGAGGATCAGGGCGGTGAGGTGGAGGACGGCGTCCCACTCCTCCTGGCCGAGGTCGGGGAGGTCGTCCAGGACCTCGTCCGGGAGGGGGGTGCCGACCGCGGCGGCCAGCAGGTCGCCGAGGTGGACGCCGGAGGGGTGGAGGGTGAGGCGGAGGCCGCCGCGGCCGTCGCGGGCGGCGGTGAGGTGTGCGGTGGCGGCCAGGTTGTCGGGGGTCTCGGAGCCGAAGGCCAGCAGGCCGGCGACCACCTCGGCGGCGAGGGCGTCCGCTCCACGCTCCGGGTGTTCGCCGAACGCGGCCAGGGCGGACCGGAGTTGGTCCCGTCCGGGATCGGGCACCGGCTCGCCGTCCCGGAGCAGCCGGGACTCCAGCGCGGAGAGCACCAGCTTGGCGACCAGCAGCCCGCTCTCCCACTCCTCCTGGCCGAGCCCCGCCCAGCGCGCCCGGACCGCCGGCGGGAGCTCGCAGCCCCCGGCGAGCCACAGCACGGTGGCCAGTCCGGCCTGGTAGTCCCGCAGACCCAGCACCAGCCGGGTCCCGCCCTGTTCCCTCTCCGCCGCGACCAGCAGGTGCTCGGCGGCGGCGAGGACGTCCGGTGTGCGCCCGGCGAAGGCCGGCAGGGCCTCCACCAGCCGGGCGGTCAGCCACCGGGGCTCGCCGCCCGGCCGGTCCCCGACGGCCAGCAGGGCGTCCCGGAACGCTCTCCGCGCCGCCCTCTGCTCCCCCGCCATCCGTGCCCTCCTCGCGCCGCCCGCCGCTCCCTCAGCCGAGGACGCCCGCGCGAGGCCGCCGGGTTGCGGGCACCTCGCCCGCGTCCTGCCTCGGGCGCCGTCCAGCCGACCGGACGTCAGAACTCCCCCGACCGCCAGGCAGGACACGGGGCCAGATCGGCCACATCAGAGCCCACCGCCGCCAGGGCCGCCGCGAAGTCGGTCGCCAGACCCGTACAGAGGTCGGTGAACTGCTGGTACGGGAGGACCTCGGTGGACGGAGACGGAACCCAGTCTGAGACTTCGACGAACGCAGCGGTGGCGGCCGACCCCCCGACCGGGTCGACCGCCACCGCCGTCCGTCACCTCGGGTCAGCAGGGACCGAGGTCGTTCCAGACACCCCACGTACCGGTGGTCGAGGGGTCCTCGCCCTTGGTCCACCACTTGTTGGTGTAGTGGCGGCCCTTCCACGACACCTTGGTGCCGGCGGTGGCGTAGGTGGTGTCGGCGTTCCACGCGGGCGCGGTGCAGGTGCCGCCCGGGGTGGTCGGCGAGCTGCTGGCGGACGCGGTCGGCGAGGCGGAAGCGGTCGGCGAGGCCGACTGCGAGGGGCTGGCCGAGGCGCTCGGGCTCGCCGACTGCGACGGGCTCGGCGAGGAGGTGGCGCCGGAGCTGCCGCGGGTCAGGTCACCGGTGAGGCCGTACAGCGTGCCGCCCACGTTGACGGTCCAGTTGGCGGGGGTGGAGACCGGCAGGTAGTAGACGAAGTCCATGTCGATCGACGCGCCCGGCACCAGCGACTGCCAGCTCGGCAGCTTCACCGACACGCGGTTGTACACGCCCTTCAGGCCGCCCACGTTGTTCGCCGCCGTGTGGTCCTGCCGGATCACCGTCAGACCGAAGCCGGACTGGTCCTTGGCGTTGCCCGGCGCCGAGTTGGCGTAGTCGAACTGGAACTCCGTGCCGCCCGGCAGGGTCACCGTCGAGTTGTTGACGATGTGGATCTTCGGGTTGATCGGGTAGTTGGAGTCGCCCAGCGCGAAGTTGGTGAACGACACGTCGATCGGCAGGGTCTGCTGCGGCAGCGCCACGGTCGAGCGGGTCGCGCCGTACGCCGAGGCCGCCTTGAATCTGTCGTACATCAGCGAGGTCAGCGTCGAGCCCTGCACGTACTCGCCCTTGCCGCCGTTCGCGGTGGCGTCCCAACGGTAGTCGCCGGCCAGCTCCCAGATCATCGCGCCGCCGGCGCCCTGGTTCACCACGTAGTCGGCCTTGGCGCCCACCGACTCCTCGTCCTCGGTGGACAGGAACACCTTCTTGGCGTCGTTCCACAGCCACGGCGCCACCAGCTGGGAGCTGTAGTTGCGGGTGTAGCTGCCCTGCAGCGCGGTGTCGGTCAGGCCGTACCTAAAGAGGTAGTCCGGGACGATGCCCTTCTCCAGGTTCTTGGCGTGCCACATCGGGTTGGAGCCCGCCGGGGCCTCCTTGCCGTTGTCGTCCAGGTCGTGCCAGAGGTTGTCGATGCCGACCGCGCCGTCACCGCAGGCCGTCAGGCCGGAGCCGGCCGGACAGGTCGACGTCGAGGCGGTACCCCACAGGCCGTTGGTGCCGCCGGTGACGTTCTTGAACCCGCGGGTGTAGTACGGCAGCCCGATGTTGATCCGTCCGGCCGGCATCGCGCCGCGGAAGTAGTGGTAGGCCCAGTCGGTGTTGAGGTAGCCGATGCCGCCGTACTGCGAGGTGCCGTAGACGTTGGCGGCGGCCAGCTCGGCGTCCTTGCCGTCGTCGTAGAGCGAGGCGTTCGGGCCGACGTACTTGTTCCAGGCGCCATGCAGGTCGTACGACATGATGTTGACGTAGTCCAGGTACCGGGTGACCTGGAAGGTCTCCATGCCGCGCAGCAGGTAGCCGGAGGACGGCGCCGCGACCGACAGCAGGTAGTGCCTGCCGTCGGCGGCGCCGGCCCGGTCGAGCTTCTCGCGGAGCGTCTTCATCAGCGCCGCGTAGCCCTTGACCAGCGAACCGCGCTTGGCGTTGGAGATGGTGGCGTCCAGCGGGTTGCCGGCGTCCTTCATCGAGGTCGGGTACTCGTAGTCGATGTCGACGCCGTTGAAGCCGTACTTCTTGACGAAGTCGACGGCCGAGTCCGCGAAGGTGTCGATGCCCGTCTGGTTGACCGAACCGTCCGCGTTGACCGTCATGGTGTAGAAGCCGCCCGAGTTCACCCGGGTGCCGTTGTCGTCGAAGTAGCCGCCGGTCTCGGCCCAACCACCCACCGAGATCAGGGTCTTGACGTTCGGGTACTGCTTCTTGAACTTCGTCAGCAGGTTGAAGTGGCCCTTGTACGGCAGGCCCGGGTCCATCTCCGCACCGGCCACGCCCGGGAACTCCATGCCGGTGGCGGCGTTGTTCGGGCCGTCCGTGCCGACGGAGATCCTGTTGTCGCCACCGACGTGCCCGAACGCGTAGTTGAGGTGGGTGACCTTGTCCCAGGGGATGTTGTTCACCAGGTAGGCGGGGGTGCCGTCCTTGCCGGTACGCCAGCCGGTGAAGTAGCCGATGATGCGGCGCTGGTGGTCGGCGCCCATCTTCTCGCGGCCGGCGGTGTCGTACACGTCGCAGTAGGGGGCGTCGACGCCCGACGTGGTGTACATGCCGTCGGGACGGCAGGACTGGTGGTCGACGGCGGCCTGGGAGGGCACCGCGCCCAGGGTGGAGACCAGCAGGCCGGCCAGCGAGGCGGCGACCGCGGAGGCCGCGGCGACGCGTGCGCCGGAGGTCTTCCGACGGTGCGCGGTGGGACGCCGCACCGTCGTGGATCGGTTCAACACTCGGTCCTCCAGGAGAGAGTGTCGTGCGCACGCTGGGGGACGCGCGCCTGTGGGGGAGGTTTGCGAGCCCGGCGTCCGACGGCGCGTCAGAGCAGCCGCCGCACTGCTGGGTGCCGCCGAAGCTATGTGGTCTGAACCACAGAGGTCAATAGGTCTGTACCAATTGACCACCCTCCCGCCACCCGTGACCCTCGTCACACGGCCGCGTCCCACCTCCCCCGCACCACCGCGCGCCCGCCCGACCACTCGTCACGCCCCCGGGCGCCCTCGACCCGTTACCCGCCGGGAAGGACCAGACGGTAGGCTGGCTGTGGCATGCGCCCGTACCCCAGCTGGCTAGAGGGATGCGGTTTAGGTCCGCAGTGTCGTGGGTTCGAGTCCCACCGGGCGTACTGAGAACGACACCCCCTCCACCTTCGTTTCGAAGGCGGAGGGGGTGTCGTCGTGTGGTGCGTTCGACGCCGCGTCAGCCGAGCAGGTCGCGGACGATCGGGGCGAGGGCGCGGAAGGCCTGGCCGCGGTGGCTGATGGCGTTCTTCTCGTCCGGGGTGAGTTCGGCGCAGGTGCGGGTGGAGCCGAGGGGCTGGAGGATCGGGTCGTAGCCGAAGCCGCCCTGGCCGGCGGGGGCGGTGCGGAGGGTGCCGAGGAGGCGGCCCTCGACCACGCGCTCGGTGCCGTCCGGCAGGGCGAGGGCGGCGGCGCAGGCGAAGTGGGCGCCGCGGTGCTCCTCGGCGATGTCGGCGATCTGGGCGAGCAGCAGGTCCAGGTTGGCCTTGTCGTCGCCGTGCCGGCCGGCCCAGCGGGCGGAGAAGATGCCGGGGGCGCCGCCGAGGACGTCCACACACAGGCCGGAGTCGTCCGCGACCGCCGGAACGCCGGTGGCCGCGGCCAGGGCCCGCGCCTTGAGCAGGGCGTTCTCGGCGAAGGTGACCCCGGTCTCGGGGACGTCCGGCACGTCGGGGTAGGCGTCGGCGCCGACCAGGTCGACGTCGAGCCCGGCGTCGCCGAGGATGGCCCTCAGCTCGGTGACCTTGTGCTGGTTGCGGGTGGCGAGGACGAGGCGTCGGGTGCTCATGCGCCCACCCTAGGGGTTGCCGGACGGCACCCCTCGCCACCCGGCGGGGCCTCAGCCCGAGCAGGCCTGGGTGAGGTTGCTCGCGGCGTCACCGAGCGGCTTGAGGTCGGGGACCTGCTTGGCGTCCACCGCCTGCTGCACCTTGGTGACCTGGGTCTGCAGGTCGGTGATGGCCTTGCTGACGTCGGTGTCGCTGGAGTTGCGGTTCAGCTGGTCGAGGTCGGTCTTCAGCTTCTGCAGCGCCTGCCCGGCGGCCGCCGGGTCGTTGTCCGCGTTGTTGAAGGCGTTGCCGACCTGGGTGATGTCGGTGCTGATGGTGACGGCGGTGTTGGCGCAGCCGAGGGCGCGTTCGGCGGCGGAGCAGCTGATCGCGCTGAGCGGGAGGACGAGGGCCAGGGCGGCAGCGGCGAGCGCGGTGGTGCGGTTGATGCTGGGCGTCGGCTGCATCGGCGGTGTCCTCCCGAGGGTGTGAGGGCTGTCAGCCGAACGGTACGGGCTGCCCCGGCACCCTGTACAGCGTCTCCTGCTCCCGGCCGGTGCGGGGCTGACCCTCGGTCAGGACCGCACCGGCCGGGGACGGCGGTCGGACAAGCCCTAGCCTTCCAGGACCTTGCGCTGGATCTCGTCGAGCTCGGCGCAGCCGAGGGTGCCGAGGTCGAGCAGGCGGTCGAGCAGGGCGCGGTCGAAGGGGGCGCCCTCGGCGGTGCCCTGGACCTCGACGAAGCGGCCGTCGGAGGTGCAGACGATGTTCATGTCGGTCTCGGCGCGGACGTCCTCCTCGTAGCGGAGGTCGAGCATCGGGACGCCGTCGATGATGCCGACGGAGACGGCGCTGACGCCGCCGGTGATGGGCTGGCCCTTGGCGCGCAGCAGCTTCTTGTCGCGGGCCCAGGAGACGGCGTCGACCAGGGCGACGTAGGCGCCGGTGATGGCGGCGGTGCGGGTGCCGCCGTCGGCCTGGAGGACGTCGCAGTCCAGGACGATGGTGTTCTCGGCGAGGGCGCGGTGGTCGATGACGGCCCGCAGGGAGCGGCCGATCAGGCGGCTGATCTCGTGGGTGCGGCCGCCGATCTTGCCGCGGACGGACTCGCGGTCGCCGCGGGTGTTGGTGGCGCGGGGGAGCATGGAGTACTCGGCGGTGACCCAGCCCTCGCCGCTGCCCTTGCGCCAGCGGGGGACGCCCTCGGTGACGCTGGCGGTGCAGAGCACCTTGGTGTCGCCGTAGGAGACGAGGACGGAGCCTTCGGCGTGCTTGCTCCAGCCGCGTTCGATGGTGATCGGGCGGAGCTGGTCGGGGGTGCGGCCGTCGATGCGTGACATGCGGTCGAGCGTAGCCGTTCGACCGGAGCGCGACGGCCCGCCGATCGGCCGGAACGCGGCTGCGGTCCTCCAGCCTCCGGCCGACGCAGCCGGCTCCCGCGGGCGGCGATCGGCCGCAACGCCGCGGCCCGCCGACCTGGTGGGGTCGGCGGGCCGCGGCGGCTGAGCGTGTGAGCGGGGGCTCAGCTCACATCATGTCCTCGATCTCGGCGGCGATCGGGTCGGCGTCGGTGCCGATGACCACCTGGATCGCGGTGCCCATCTTGACGACGCCGTGGGCGCCGGCGGCCTTGAGCGCGACCTCGTCGACCAGGGAGGCGTCGTGGACCTCGGTGCGGAGGCGGGTGATGCAGCCCTCGACCTCGTCGATGTTCGCGATTCCGCCGAGACCGGCGACGATCTTCTCAGCCTTGGTGGCCATGGTCTTTCTCCCTCTGTCTCGGCGCTGCGGCGGTCGGTCGCCGGGCTGCCGTCCTGCGGTCTGCGTGGTCGCTGCCGACGGTGACACGGGCTCAGCCGCCATGTCGCCACAGCGCGACCAGCATCGCCCGTTTTCCACCGGTGCGCCACGTTAGTCCACATTCGGGCTATTTCGGCGCGCGGGTCCGTCCCGGCCGAAACCAGGATGGCGGTCACCGGGGTCGGGCCCCGGCGCGTGCTCGCATCGCCCGAACAGTGGTCTACACCAGTATGGGGCGTACGCGGGGCGGCTCGGGACACCCGCCTCGGCGTCACGCTCCCCCCGACCGGCAGGACGGCTCGGCAGTGGAGGGCGAGGATGAGCAGCGCGGGCGCCACGGCCCCCCGGACGAACCGGTGGCACGCCTTCTACGGCGGCCTGCAGAAGATGGGCCGCTCGCTCCAGCTCCCGGTGGCCGTGCTGCCGGCGGCGGGCATCCTCAACCGGCTCGGACAGCCCGACGTGTTCGGCAGGGACGGCCTGGGCTGGGACAACGTGGCCAAGGTGTTCGCCGCGGCCGGCGGCGCGCTGCTGGACGCCACCCTCGGCCTGCCGCTGCTGTTCTGCATCGGCGTCGCGATCGGCATGGCCAGGAAGGCGGACGGCTCCACCGCACTGGCCGCGGTGGCCGGGTTCCTCGTCTACCACAACATCCTGCGCGCCTTCCCGGACGTCGAGGCCTGCGCCGGAACGGTGGAGGGCGACCAGTGCATCGACTTCGTGAAGCAGCAGTCCACCAACGCGGCCTTCCAGAACCCGGGGGTGCTGGGCGGCATCCTGATGGGCCTGATCTCCGCCTGGCTGTGGGTCCGCTACCACCGCACCCGGCTGGTCGACTGGCTGGGCTTCTTCAACGGCCGCCGGCTGGTCCCGATGATCACCGCCGCGGCCGGGGTCGCGCTGGCCTGCCTCTCGCTCTGGGTGTGGCCGCCGATCGGCCGGGCGATGACCGACTTCGGCCAGTGGCTGACCGACCTCGGCTCGGGCGGCGCCGGGGTGTTCGGCGTCGCCAACCGGGCGCTGCTGCTGATCGGCATGCACCAGCTGCTGAACACCTTCGTCTGGTTCCAGTTCGGCGACTACACCAAGCCGGACGGCGAGGTGGTGCACGGCGACATCCCGCGCTTCCTGGCCGGTGACCCGGCGGCCGGGCAGTTCCTCTCCGGGTTCTTCCCGATCATGATGTTCGCCCTGCCGGCGGCCGCGCTGGCCATCGCGCACTGCGCCAAGCCGCACCGCCGCAAGGAGATCTACGGCCTGATGATCTCGGGGGCGCTGACCTCCTTCGTGACCGGGGTCACCGAGCCCATCGAGTACTCCTTCGCCTACGTCGCCCCCGCGCTGTTCGCCGTCCACGCCCTGCTGACCGGCGCCTCGATGGCGCTGACCTGGGGACTCGGGGTGCACGACGGATTCAGCTTCTCGGCCGGCCTGATCGACTACGGCCTCAACTGGAGCCTGGCCACCAAACCCTGGCTGATCATCCCGATCGGACTCGGCTTCGCGGCCGTCTACTACGCGTTGTTCCGGTTCATCATCACCCGATTCGACCTGAAAACCCCAGGTCGCGAGGATGAGGACCAGGTCGAGGACGTGACCAAGGCGTAGCGGCTCTCCGGACCGGCGGAATTCCCCTTCTTTTGTTGAGCGACTCGCCAAAAGAATGACTACCGCGGGTAATGAAGATCGCCAATCCGAAGGAAGGTTTCGATTTCATAGCGCTTCCCACCTGCGCAGCTTCCCGGGGTTCCACCCCCGTTCCACGCGTGCTAGAAAACTGGTCTACACCACTCGTGGTGTAGACCAGTCCGCGCGTCGGTCCCCAGCTCCACCCCACCGACCGCCCTGCCGTGAGGAACCACCCCCATGAGTACGACTGCGCAGGCATCGGCGCCCGCCGCGGCACCGGCCCCGAAGCCGGGCAAGACCCTGGCCTCCAGCCTGTTCCAGGGCCTCCAGAAGATCGGCCGCAGCCTCCAGCTCCCGATCGCCGTCCTGCCCGCCGCCGGCATCCTGCTGCGGCTCGGCCAGCCGGACGTGTTCGGCGCGGACGGCCTCGGCTGGGGCAAGGTGGCGACCGTGTTCGCCACCGCCGGCGACGCCGTCTTCGGCAACCTCCCGCTGCTGTTCGCGGTGGGCATCGCGATCGGCTTCGCGAAGAAGGCGGACGGCTCCACCGCGCTGGCCGCGCTGGTGGGCTTCCTGGTCTACAAGAACGTGCTGACCGCCTTCCCGGCCGACGGCACCGTCACCGCGCTCAACCCGGCGGGCAAGCCGCAGGACCCGGGCGTGCTCGGCGGTGTGGTGGTCGGCCTGCTGGCCGCCGTGCTGTGGCAGAAGTACCACCGCACCAAGCTGGTGGACTGGCTGGGCTTCTTCAACGGCCGCCGGCTGGTCCCGATCCTGATGGCCTTCGTGGGCACCGCCCTCGGCGTGGTCTTCGGCCTGCTGTGGCAGCCGGTGGGCGACCTCATCGGCTCGATGAACGACGCCCTGATCGGCGCGGGCGCGGTCGGCTCCGGCATCTTCGGCCTGGTGAACCGGGCGCTGCTGCCGATCGGCATGCACCAGTTCGTCAACTCCTACGCCTGGACCCAGGCCGGCAGCTTCACCGACGGCGCCGGCAAGGTCTGGCAGGGCGACCTCAACCGCTTCTTCCACGGCGACCCGACGGCCGGGCAGTTCATGTCCGGCTTCTTCCCGATCATGATGTTCGCGCTGCCCGCCGCGGCCCTGGCGATCGCGCACTGCGCCCGCCCGGAGCGCCGCAAGGTGGTCACCGGCATGATGCTCTCGCTGGCGCTGACCTCGTTCGTGACCGGTGTCACCGAGCCGATCGAGTTCTCCTTCATGTTCATCGCGCCGCTCCTGTACGTGGCCCACGCCGCGCTCACCGCCGTGTCGATGTTCGTGACCTGGGCGCTCGGGGTGCACGTCGGCTTCAACTTCTCCGGCGGCGCGATCGACTACGCGCTGAGCTGGCACCTGGCCCAGAAGCCCTGGCTGGTGGTGCCGCTCGGCCTGGTCTTCGCGGCGATCTACTACGCGGTGTTCCGCTTCGTCATCATCCGGTTCGACCTGCCCACCCCGGGCCGGGAGAAGGACGAGGAGATCGAGGACGTCACCAAGGCCTGACCGGGCCGAGGTGGGGCGGAGGGGCGCGGGCGACCGCGCCCCTCCGGCGTACCCGGGGTCCGGCCGGGCAGGCCGCTCGGACCGGGCCGGGCTACTCAGATCCAGCCGAGGCGGGCGGCGTGCACGCCGGCCTGGAACCGGCTGCGGGCGCCGAGGTCGGCGGTGAGCTCCGCGACCAGCCGGCGGACCGTCCGGTCGGAGACCTCCAGCTGGCGGCCGATCGCCTGGTCGGTGAGGCCGGCGGCGAGCAGCCGCAGCACCTCGCGGCGGCGGCCCTCGGGCGCCGCCCGTCCGAGCAGGTCCGGCGGCACCCAGGCGCCCGTCCAGAAGTGCTCGAAGAGCTCGCGGACCACGCCCACCACCGCCGGGTCGCGGACCACCACCACGGCCTCCGGCTCGGCCGGGGCGGGCAGCACCGCCAGCCGGCCGTCGACCACGATCAGGTGCAGCGGCAGGGTGTGCGCCACCCGGATCCGGGCGCCCGCCGCGGTGAGCTCCCGGACGTGGGCCAGCACGGCGGGGTGTCGGAGCGCGGCGGCCGGGTACACGGTGCGCAGGTCCACCCCGTGCGCGAGGGCGATCCGCTCGCGGGCGAGCTTGCCGGCCAGGGCGGCCTCGGAGTGGTCCTGCCGGGGGCGGAGCGAGAGCGCCTCGGTCCGGGCGCCGCGGGCGGCGTCCTCCAGCAGGGCGGCGACCCGGTCGCCGCCGCGGACCAGCTCGTGGGCGTCCTCCCCGCGCAGCGGCAGGTACCGGCTGTGCAGTCGCTCCACCGAGTCCCGGGTGCGGCGCAGGGCGGCGAGCAGCTCGGCGACCCGGCCGTCGGCCTCCGCGAGCAGCCGGCGGGCGGCGGTGTCCACCGAGACGGCGGTGAGGCCGTCCGGAGCCTGTGGCGGGGTGGCGGGACGGGCGGAGGGTCCGGGCCCGGCTTCGCTCCCGGCGGCGGACCGGGCCGCGGGCTGGAGCAGGCCCAGCTCCCGCAGTTCGGCCACGGCGGAGTCGAACTCCTCCGGTCCGCAGCCGAGTTCGACCCGGAGCTCGGTGAGCGGGCGGGCCGGGTCGGCGAGCAGTCGGCGGTAGAGGGCGGCACTGGCGTCCACCGTCCGGACCCTAACCGGATCACCCGGCATGCGGACAGGTGTTTCCAGAGTGCGAGACGGGGTCCGCGAGGGCGGGAGTGCGTCCGGGGTGCGTCCGGATCGGGCCATGGCCGGGAGCGCCGCCCGGACACCCCTCCCCCGGGGCCGCAACCGCCGCCCAGGATGGGGCACATGGCGATTCCCGAAGCTTCCGTGATCTGGCTCGACGGCACGTTGGTGCCCTGGCGGGAGGCGCGGGTGCACGTGCTCACCCACGGCCTGCACTACGGCACCGGGGTGCTGGAGGGCACCCGGGTGTTCGCGACGGCGGACGGGCCGGCGGTGTTCCGGCTGGCCGAGCACCTGCGCCGGCTGGCCCGCAGCGCGCACATGGTCCGCATCCCGCTGCCGTACTCCGCCGGGGAACTGGCGGAGGCCACCCTCGACCTGCTCCGCACCACCGACCAACAGGCCTGCTACGTGCGGCACTTCGCGTTCCTCGGGTACGGCGCGATGGGCCTGGACATGCGCAGCTCGCCGACCGTGGTCTCGATCGCCTCCTGGGAGTGGCCCGACCACCCGGCGGACGGGGACGGGATCCGGCTGATGACCAGCAGCTGGCGCCGGAACGACCCCAACTCCGTTCCGCCCGCGGCCAAGGCCACCGGGCCGTACCTCAACTCGGCGCTGGCCCGGCGGGAGGCCACCGACGCCGGGTACGACGAGGCGCTGCTGCTGGCGCCGGACGGTTCGGTGAGCGAGTGCAGCGCGGAGAACGTGTTCGCGGTCCGCGACGGAGTGCTGCGGACCCCGCCGCCGGGGTCGGGGGCGCTGGAGGGCATCACCCAGGACACCGTGCTGACGCTGGCCCGCGACCTGGGGGTGGAGGTGCGGGTGGAGCGGCTGCTGCGGTCCGACCTGTACGCGGCCGACGAGGTGTTCGTCTCGGGGACGGCGGCCGGGGTGGTCCCGGTCCGCTCGCTGGACGGGCGGGAACTGCCCGCGGCGCGAGGGGAGTTGACCGGGAAGCTGGCGGAGCTGTACCGGGCGGTGGTGTCCGGGGAGGAGCCGCGCTACCGGCACTGGCTGACGCCGGTCTGAACCCGGCGGCGCCCCTCAGAGCTCGTAGACCGCTCCCGGGCGGGCCAGGTCGACCGGGCCGGAGAAGACCGCGGCGGCGTCGCGGCGGTTGCGCTCGGCGTCGGTCCACGGCGGGATGTGGGTGAGCACCAGGCGGCCGACCCCGGCGGCGGCGGCGTGCTCACCGGCCTCCCGCCCGTTGAGGTGGATCGCCCGGAAGGTCTCCTTGCCGTCGGTGTACGCCGCCTCGCAGAGGAACAGGTCGGCGCCTGAGGCGAGTTCGACCAGGTCGGCGCACTCGCCGGTGTCGCCGGAGTACACCAGGCTCCGGCCGCCGTGCTCGATCCGGAAGCCGTACGCCTCGGAGTCCAGGTGGTTGACCCGGGCGACGGTGACGGTGAACGGGCCGAGTGCGAAGGTGCCGTTGCCGAGCGTGCGGAAGTCGAAGACCTCCTTCATGCCCGGCTCCTCCGGCATGTCGTAGGCGCGGGCCAGCCGCTCGGCGGTGCCGTGCGGGCCGTACACCGGGACCGGGTCGGGGCAGCCCTCCACCCGGTAGTTGCGGGCGACCCAGTACGCGCAGAGGTCGACGCAGTGGTCGGCGTGCAGGTGGCTGAGCAGGACGGCGTCCACCTCGTAGAGGCCGCAGTAGCGCTGCAGCGCACCGAGGGCGCCGTTGCCGAGGTCGACCACGACCCGGTAGCCCTCGGCCTCCACCAGGTAGCTGGAGCACGGCGAGTCGGCGGACGGGAAGCTTCCCGAGCATCCCACCACGGTCAGTTTCATGCCGAGCCCTTCCCGCCCCGATGGGTCTTGGTCGCAGCCGCCCGCACTACCTGTGAGTAGTGCGCCCTCGCCTGTCGAGAGTAAGGGCCGAACGGCACATTGCCCCCGTCCCCGTGCCGCGCTGTGGCTGGAATCACCAGAACGGGGCGGGGTCCCCGGTCGGCCGGATCGGGGCCCCGGGGCGGGCGGGTCGGGGCCCGGGAGGGGACTGCGGGGAGCTCAGCGGTGCCCGGGCCGGTGGCGGGCCCAGTCGCGGATGGTCTCCGGCCGCCAACGGGGGTGCCCGGCGCGGTCGGTCCCGTCCGGGTCGGGCAGCAGCCCGTGGCGCCGGTAGTTGCGGACGGTCTCCGGCTGGACGCCGATGTGCCGGGCGATCTCGGCGTACGACCACAGCTCGTCGCTCACGGGGGGCCACCTCCGGGTGGGGGTTTCCGGTGCCGGACCAGGCTCCCCGGCCGGGCGGTCCGCGCCGCCGGGACGCGCCCGCTGTATCCGTACCGTGACGCGTTGGTCACCGGGTCCGGACGAACACCGGAGCGGTACGGGCGGGCCGGGTCGGGCGGTACCGTCTTCGGGTACGGACGACGCCTGGAGGGGGCGGGATGCGGCAGGGCGAGTGGATCTGGTGGGCGACGGGTGTGGCGGCGCTGACCGCCGTCGCGGCGGTCGCCGCGATCCTGCTGGTGGTGCGCCGCCGGCGGGAGGCGGCACCGCCGACCCGGGCCGGGCGGCCGGCGGTCCGGGAGGTCTGGTGGGCCGAGGTGCCGTTCGAGGACGGACCGGGCGCCAAGGACCGGCCCTGCCTGGTGGTCGCGGTGGACCGCCGGCACGCCACCGTCATGAAGATCACCAGCCGGGACCACACGGGCCGGCCCGGTGTGGTGGCGCTGCCCCGCGGCACGGTCGGCGACCGGCAGGGCAAGGCGAGTTGGCTGCAGACCGGGGAGCTGCGGTCCGTCCCGCTGCAGGACTTCCGTCGCCGGGTCGGCACCCTGGACGCCCGCACCTGGGCCGCCGTCCGCGGCCCGGGCCGTACGGGGAGCTGAGGAGCGGAACGGCGGAACGGCGGAACGGCGGAGGGCGCGGCACCTTGCGGGTGCCGCGCCCTCGGAGTTCTCGGGCCCGCGGAGTTCTCGGACCCTTGGAGTCCTCGGGGGCCTCGGAGCTCTCAGGCCCAGAGCTGGCCCTGCAGCGCCTCGACCGCCTGCTCGGTGGTCTCGGCGGTGTAGATGCCGGTGGACAGGTACTTCCAGCCGCCGTCCGCGACCACGAACACCACGTCCGCCCGCTCTCCGGCCCGGGCGGCCTTCCGGCCGACGCCGATCGCCGCGTGCAGGATGGCGCCGGTGGAGACGCCGGCGAAGATGCCCTCCTGCTGGAGGAGTTCGCGGGTACGGCGGACCGCGTCGTCCGAGCCGACGCTGAACCGGGTGGTGAGCACCTCGGCGTCGTACAGCTCGGGGACGAAGCCCTCGTCGAGGTTGCGCAGCCCGTACACCAGGTCGTCGTAGCGCGGCTCGGCGGCGACGATCTGCACGCCGGGGACCTTCTCGCGCAGGAAGCGGCCGACGCCCATCAGGGTGCCGGTGGTGCCGAGGCCGGCGACGAAGTGGGTGACGGTCGGCAGGTCGGCGAGGATCTCCGGGCCGGTGGTGGCGTAGTGCGCGCCGGCGTTGTCGGGGTTGCCGTACTGGTAGAGCATCACCCAGTCCGGGTGCTCGGCGGCGATCTCCTTGGCGATCCGGACGGCGGTGTTGGAGCCGCCGGCGGCCGGGGAGGGGATGATCTCGGCGCCCCACATCCGGAGCAGCTCGCGACGTTCCTCGCTGGTGTTCTCCGGCATCACGCAGACCATCCGGTAGCCCTTGAGCTTGGCCGCCATGGCGAGCGAGATGCCGGTGTTGCCGCTGGTGGGCTCCAGGATGGTGCAGCCCGGGGTGAGCCGGCCGGCGGCCTCCGCCCGCTCGATCATGTGCAGGGCCGGGCGGTCCTTGATCGAGCCGGTGGGGTTGCGGTCCTCCAGCTTGGCCCAGAGCGTGACCAGGCCGTCCTCGTTGCCCGGCACCGCGGCGGAGAGCCGGGGCAGCCGGACCAGCGGGGTGTTGCCGACGGCGTCGATCGGGCTGTCGTAGCGCATGTCAGCGGCTGCCGCCGGCCACGGCCGGGAGGATGGTGATGCTGTCGCCGTCGGCGACCTCGGTGGCGATGCCGTCGAGGAAGCGGACGTCCTCGTCGTTGAGGTAGACGTTGACGAACCGGCGCAGCTCGCCGGCCTCCAGCAGGCGCTCGGCGATGCCCGGGTGGCGGGCGTCGAGGTCGGTGAAGAGCTCCCCGAGGTTGGCGCCGGTGCCCTCGACGGCCTTGGCGCCGTCGGTGTAGGTGCGGAGGATGGTGGGGATGCGGACCTCGATGGCCATGTGTGCGCTCCTGTGCGGGTGAGTTCGGGGTGCCGGGCCCGTGGCGCGGCAGGGGGAGGGCCCCGGGGCTGGCGGGACCGGGCGGGCGGGTGCCGAAGTCAGCGGGCGTCGGCGGTGCCGGGACAGATCGCGCTGGCGAGCCGGCACAGGTCGACGTGCAGGCGCGCCACGAGGCGGGTGCCTGGGGCCTGGTTGCTCACATCGACGGAACGCATGGGCTCATCGTATAGATTCCCGCCCCCGCTAAGGCATCTCCGTCTCGCGATCCGGTCGGATGCGTTCCCGATGCTGAGACGCAGGGCGGGTGCGGTGGGCGGACCTTGCCGGCCTGGCGGACACCGTCGCCGGGCCGCGGGCGCGGAACGGCCCCGCCCGGGAGCGGGCGGGGCCGGGAGGAGCGGGGCGGGGCCGTCGGCGGGGTCAGCCGGCGTACGCCTCGACCACCTCGACGTCCTCCTCCGTGATCACGCCGTCCACGATGCGGAACGAGCGGAACTGGTACGGGTCCTCCTCGCCGGTGCCCTCGGCGGTGGAGACCAGCACGTAGTGGGCGAACGGCTCGGAGGCGTAACCGACGTCGGTGCGCGAGGGGTAGGCCTCGGTGGCGGTGTGCGAGTGGTAGATCACCACCGGCTCCTCGTCCCGGTCGTCCATCTCGCGGTAGAGCTTCAGCAGGTCCGCGGAGTCGAACTCGTAGAAGGTGGGCGAGCGGGCCGCGTTGAGCATCGGGATGAACCGCTCCGGCCGTCCGCTGCCGGCCGGGCCCGCGATGACGCCACAGGCCTCGTCCGGGTGGTCGGCGCGGGCGTGGGCGACGATCCGGTCGCGCAGTTCTCGGGTGATGGTCAGCATGCGGTCAGGATAGCCACGGCCCGCCGGGCCCCTTTGACCCCCGTCTCAGCTGCCGGACTCCGCGCGGACCTGCGGCTCCGGCCCGGCCGGTGCCCCGGCGGCGAGCACCGCGGCGGGGTTGCGCCGCTTGAGCACCTGGTAGCCGGCCACCAGGAACAGAGCCCAGACCGGGAAGACGTAGAGCGAGATCCGGCTGCCCTCGTCCAGGGCGATCAGCACCACCACGGCGACCAGGAAGGCCAGGGCGGCCCAGCTGGTCCAGCTGCCGCCGGGGGCCTTGAAGCCGGGGGCGGGCAGCCGGCCGCTCCGCCAGGCGGCGCGGTAGCGGATCTGGCAGACCAGGATGACCGCCCAGGTCCACAGGCCGCAGACGGTGGCCACCGAGGTGATGTACTCGAACGCCCGCGCCGGGACGACGTAGTTGAGCACCACGCCGGCGCCCATCAGCACGGTCGAGACGGTGATCGCGACGGCCGGGGTGCGGCGGCGGTTGAGCGCGGTGAAGCCGTTCGGCGCCTGGCCGCGGAGCGCGAGGTCGCGCAGCATCCGGCCGGTGGAGTACATGCCGGAGTTGCAGGAGGAGAGCGCCGCGGTGAGCACCACGAAGTTCACGATGCCGGCCGCCGCGGGGATGCCCACCCGGCCGAAGGCCTCGACGAAGGGGCTGACGCCGGGGCTGAACTCGGTCCACGGGACGAGCGAGAGGATGATCACCAGGGCGCCGACGTAGAACAGCGCGATCCGCCAGGGCAGGGTGTTGATGGCCCGCGGCAGGGTCCTGGCCGGGTCCTCGCTCTCGCCGGCGGTGACGCCCACCAACTCCACGCCCAGGTAGGCGAACATGACGATCTGCAGGGTCATCACGGTGGCGCCGATGCCCTCGGGGAAGTACCCGCCGTCCTGCCAGAGGTGGGTGACCGACGCCGTCTCGGCCGCCGGGCTGCCGAAGCCGAGGGTGAGCACGCCGATGCCGATGAGGATCATGCCGATGATGGCGGTCACCTTGACCATCGAGAACCAGAACTCGATCTCGCCGAACAGCTTCACCGAGATCAGGTTGGCGCAGTAGAGCACCACCAGGAAGGTCAACGCGCTGGCCCACTGCGGGATCCCGGGCGCCCAGTACTTCACGTAGACCGCGGCGGCGGTGGTCTCCGCCATGCCGGTGACCACCCAGAACAGCCAGTACGTCCAGCCGGTGACGTAGCCGGCGAACGGGCCGAGGAACTCCCGCGCGTACTCGGCGAAACTGCCGGAGACCGGGCGGTAGGTGAGGAGTTCACCCAGCGCCCGCATGATGGCGAAGATCACCACGCCGGCCACGGCGTAACTGAGGATCAGGCTCGGGCCGGCCTTGGAGATCGCGGTGCCGGCGCCGAGGAACAGGCCGGTGCCGATGGCTCCGCCGATCGCGATCATCTGGATCTGGCGGCTGCCGAGGCCCCGCTCGTAGCCCTCCTCGCCCGGCGGGGTGTCGATCACCTCGTCGTACGCCTGCTGGGTCATGGGACACCGTCCTCGTCAGTGGGGAGAAGGCAGTCGTACCACGCGGTGCCCGGATAACGGTCCTCGTCTGAGCGATATTTGAGCATGGGTTGGGCGTTTTCGTCCCCGTTGCGCCCGGAACGGCCCGACCCCCTGTCCGGGATGTGGACAGGGGGTCGGGGGAGGCTTCGCCGAGCGGGAGGGCCGGAGGTGACGGACGGTCAGCCGGCCATCGCCTCCAGCAGGGTCTCCTGCATGCCGCCGAACCAGAGGTAGGCCACCACCAGGGGCTTGCGCGGGTCGTCGTCGGGCAGGCCGTACAGGCCCTCCTCGTCGTCCTCGTCGACCTCCAGCCGGGCGCCGAGGGCGAGCCGGAGGTCGTTGAGGGCGCCGAGCCAGCGTGGGCAGTCCTCGGCGGGCACGCTGACCACACCGCCCTTGCCGCGCGCGGAGTCCAGCGCCCGGACCACCGCGATGGCGTCGTCCCGCTTGCGGGCCCGCAGGTCCAGCTCGGTGTAGCGGCGGAACTCCGCGGCCATCTCGGCGGTCTCCGGGTCGGCCGGCCGGCCCGGCTCGCCGTACGCGTCGGGGAACAGCCGGGCCAGCGCCGGGTCCTCGGGGATCTCGGTCGGCCCGTCGGCGAACAGCGCGGCCAGCGGGTCCTCCCCCTCCCTGCCCGGTCCGGGCCCGATGAGCTCCAGCATCTGCATCTCGAAGGAGCGGAGGATGGAGACCTCGATCTCGTCCAGCGCGATCGCCGCGCCGCCGTCGCCGGCGCTCTCGAACAACCCAGCCATGAGTCTTGAATCAGCCCGTTTCTCGTCGTGGTGTGCGCGGCGGCACGCTCAGTCGTGCTGGAGGGTGGCCCACAGCCCGTAGCCGTGCATCGCCTGGACGTCCCGCTCCATCTCCTCGCGGGTGCCGCTGGAGACCACGGCCCGGCCCTTGGTGTGGACCTCCATCATCAGCTCGCGCGCCTTGTCCTTCGGGTAGCCGAAATAGGCCTGGAAGACGTACTGGACGTAGCTCATCAGGTTGACCGGGTCGTTGTGGACGATGGTCACCCAGGGCGTGTCGGGCTCCGCCACCGGTAGGCCCTCGATCTCAGGGCGCTCGATCTCCGCCGGGGCGACACTCACAGCCGTCTCTCCTCACGCGCACAGGGGGTTCTCCGCCTCTCATGCTTCCATCCGGGGCACCCGCGGGCGAATCCGGGTCAACTCGCCCGGAGAGAAATCGTCAATCTGACGCTAAGTGGTAGTAGCATCATCACCATGGACGCCATCACCGCGCACCGTTCCTCCGCGCTGCTCACCGACCGGTACGAACTCACCATGCTGCAGGCCGCCCTGCGCAGCGGCGCCGCACACCGCCGCTCGGTCTTCGAGGTGTTCACCCGCCGCCTGCCGAACGGCCGCCGCTACGGTGTGCTGGCCGGCACCGGCCGTGTCCTGGACGCCGTGGAGGCCTTCCGGTTCACCACCCCGCAGCTGGACTGGCTGGCCGACGAGCGGGTGGTGGACGAGGACACCCTGCGCTTCCTCGCCGACTACCGCTTCACCGGTGACATCCACGGCTACCCGGAGGGCGAGGTCTACTTCCCCGGCTCCCCGGTGCTCACCGTGGAGGGCAGCTTCGCCGAGGCGGTGATCCTGGAGACGGTGATCCTCTCGATCCTCAACTACGACTCGGCCATCGCCGCCGCGGCGTCCCGGATGAGCTCCGCCGCCGGGGAGCGGCCGGTGATCGAGATGGGCGCCCGGCGGGCCCACGAGCTGGCCGCCGTCTCGGCCGCCCGGGCCGCGTACGTGGCCGGGTTCAGCGCCACCTCCGACCTGGAGGCCGGCTACACCTACGGCATCCCGACCCGGGGCACCGCCGCGCACGCCTTCACCCTGGTGCACGACACCGAGCGCGACGCCTTCACCGCGCAGATCGACTCGATGGGCCGGGGCACCACCCTGCTGGTGGACACCTACGACCTCACCGAGGCCGTCAGCACCGCCGTGGAGGTGGCCGGCCCCGGGCTCGGCGCCGTCCGGATCGACTCCGGCGACCTCACCCTGCTCGCCCACCGGGTCCGCCGCCAGCTGGACGAGCTGGGCGCCCACGACACCCGCATCCTCGTCACCTCCGACCTGGACGAGTACGCCATCGCCGCGCTCGCCGCCGCCCCGGTGGACGGCTACGGCGTCGGCACCCAGCTGGTCACCGGCAGCGGCCACCCCACCTGCGCCATGGTCTACAAGCTGGTGGCCCGGGCGAGCGGCCCGGACGGCGAGCTGACGCCGGTCGCCAAGCGCTCGGCCGGCGGCAAGACCAGCATCGGCGGCCGCAAGTGGGCGGCCCGCCGGCCCGACGCGGACGGCGTCGCCGAGGCCGAGGTGGTGGGCACCGGCCCGATGCCCGCCGAGCTGGAGCCGCACCTGCTGCAGGTCCCGCTGGTCAGCAAGGGCGAGGTGGTCGGCCGCGAGCCCCTGGAGGCCGCCCGCGAACGCCACCTGCGGGCCCGGGCCGCCCTCCCGCTGTCGGCCACCCAGCTCTCCCGCGGCGAGCCGGTCATCGCCACCGAGCTGCACGGGCTCACCCCCGAACGGTCCCTGTGAGCGCGGCTCCCCTTCCGCCTACGCGCGTCACTCCCTAGAGTTTCCACCCCGGACCCGCACCGGATCCACACCGGTCCGCACCACCCGCCCCACCGGGCCGCGCCGGACCGCACCACCCGCCCCACCGACTCACGACTCCCATGAGAGAAGCCACGCCATGCACCGGGCCCTGATCGTCGTCGACGTGCAGAACGACTTCTGCGAGGGCGGCAGCCTGGCCGTCGCCGGCGGCGCCGAGGTCGCCGCCGCGATCACCGACCTGATCGCCGAATCCACCCCCGGCTACGCCCACATCGTCGCCACCCGCGACCACCACATCGCGCCCGGGGCGCACTTCGCGGCCGAACCCGACTACGCGACCTCCTGGCCGGCGCACTGCGTCGCGGGCACCGAGGGCGTCGGCTTCCACCCCAACTTCGCCCCCTCGGTCACCTCAGGCGCCATCGAGGCGGTCTTCTCCAAGGGCGCCTACTCGGCCGCCTACAGCGGCTTCGAGGGTCTGGACGAGAACGGCGGCACGCTCGCCGACTGGCTCCGCGAGCGGCAGGTCACCGAGGTGGACGTGGTCGGCATCGCCACCGACCACTGCGTCCGGGCCACCGCCCTGGACGCCGCCCGCGAGGGCTTCCGGGCCCGGGTGCTGCTCGACCTCACCGCCGGTGTGGCGGCCGCGACCACGGCTGCCGCGCTCGACGAACTCCGCTCCGCCGGCGTCGAGTTGACCGGCACCCCGACGGTCCGCGGCTAGCTCCGCCCCAGCCGGGACTAGCGCTCGGAGACCACCAGCTCGACCACGTCCTGCCCGCCGGCGGCGAACGCCTGGCGCAGCTCCCCGCCGACCGCGTCCGGGTCGGCGGCGAGCCGCTGCCCGGAGACGTACACCACCCGCACCCCCAGGTACTCCATCCGGTGCTGGCCGCCGCGCACCCAGGCGGCCTCGCCCTCGCTGACGCAGCGCAGGTCGGAGTCGACCTCCACGGCGACCCCGGCCTGCGGCCAGTACAGGTCCGGCACGGCGATGTAGGTGCCGCCGCGCATCCGCAGCTCGGGGCCGGTGAGCGGGACGGGCAGCAGCCACTCGTCCACCAGCTCGCCGATCCTGCCCAGCACCGACTCCCGTGCGGTGGCGAGCAGTTCGTCCATGGCGGCCCGCACCCGGGCCTCGGTGAGCAGCCCGGCCTCGCCCAGCTCGCCGAGCAACTCCTGGAGCGTACAGGCGCCTTCGCGGCGGGAGACGGCCTCGCGCAGGACGGCGCGGAGCAGGCCGGGGCCGACCACGCCGGTGTCGAAGGCGGCCGTGTCGGTCCACTCGCGGACCGCGTCGGCGACCGCGCGGGCGACCGGGGCGCAGGCCAGCCCGTGCACCGACCGGGCCTCCAACTCCCGCCCGGTACGGCGGATCCGGACCGTGCCGGCGTCCTTCAGCCGGCGCTGCCGGGGCACCAGCACCTCGACCCCGGTGACGGCCGGGAGCCGGGGCATCGACACGAACCCGTAGAGCGCCAGCGCCGCCGCCCCCGTGATCACCGCGCCCGCGCGGCCGCCCTCCTCGCGGCCGTTCTGCGCGGCGTACAGCAGGGCCGCCCACATCCGCTGCTCCGGGGTCGGATCGCCGTCCTGGAGGAGGTACACCCGGGGCAGCAGCCGCTGCCAGGGGCCGCCCCGCCGGCAGTGCTCGCCGACCACCCTGGTGGGAACCCCGCGGGCGCGCAGCTGACTGGCGGTGACCACGTTCTGCTGACGGCGGGCCAGTTCCTCGAGGGACAGCGACTGGGAAGGGATCTGGTAGCTCATGCCGACACCCTCCCCGCCATCACCGCCCGGCCACCGCCGACCTGACGACCTGTTACCCATCCGTCACGAAAACGGGACTACCCCGCACTAAAGTCCCCATATCCTCACCCATTCGGCGGATCGGACGTTCACTCCATTGCCGCAATAGGTCGGACTTGATCCTCTACGATCCGATATTCATCGAATCACCAGTCCCCCCAAAGCTCTCGAATCCGGCACGCCCACCAGCACCCCCTGACCGAGAGTGACGAGGGCCATACGGTGAAGTACCAACCCGGCGTCACCGACGCCCCCGCGATTGCCTACCATCACCACATGCCCCGTGACGATTCCTCCGTCCAGCGCTCCGTCCAGCTGCGTCTCGGCCGCCTGCCCGGCTACGTCCGCCAGCCCGACCTCAGCCGCCGCAGCGGCGAGGAGGGCCGGACGTACAAGAAGGGCTGGGAAGTCCGGTTCACCGCCCGCACCGAGGCGGAGATAGCCGAGATCCGCGAACTGGTGGTGGCCGCCGGCTTCGCCCCCGCCCGGCCGTTCTTCAAGGGCCAGCAACTGATCCAGCCGGTGTACGGCATCGCGGCGGTCCAGGCGTACCTCGCGGCGCGGGAGGCCGCGGAGAGCGTCTCCCGCAGCCGCCGCGGCGGCCGGACCGCCACCGAGCCGGGCCTGGTCACCGAACCGGCCCGCATCCCCGGGCAGAGCCGGCGCGAGCAGTCCGGCCGCGGCGCCGCCGACAGCGCCGGTACGGCCGCGGCGGCCGCTGCGGCGGGTGCCGCGGCCGCGGCCGCCGCCCGCCGGGCCAGAGCCGCGGCCGCGTCCCCGGAAGGTGCCGAGATCAACCCAGCCGGTCGTACGTCCTGAAGGTGTACGCGGCCTGATTGGCGATCAGGTTGCCGGTGGGGGCGGGCAGTCCGAGCCGCGCGTCCAGCAGGTGCCCCAGCGGCCCGCAGCCGTCGGTGGCCGCGGCGGCGAAGGTGTCGTCGTACGTGGCGTACCGGATCAGCGGCGGGTCCACGGACACCCTCTCGGACGGGCCGGAGCGCTTCAGCCGGAGGTCGATCGGCGCGGTGCCGCCGTCCCGGCCGCCACCCACCGTGCAGCCGGGCGGCAGCAGCGGGCCGTCCAGCCGGAAGCGGAGGCTGAACTCGCCGGTGTAGAAGTCGGACCGGCCGCCGTACTCGGGCCGGATCGACATGCCCAGGACCGCCGACCGGTCGCCGCCCGGGTTACCCGTCACCCCGCCGGGCACGGCGGTCGGCGCGCTCCGCAGCGCGCCCCAGACCTGGCCGGGGCGGCCGTCCGGCAGCGGGCCCTCGGCGAAGGTCAGCATCATCGGGGCCAGTTCGAGGTCGTGGACGGTGCCCAGGGTCAGCCGGGGCGCGGCCACGTGGACCTCGCAGCGCCAGCGCGCCGGGTCGGCGCCGGCCGGCAGCTGCGGGCAGTCCCGGAAGTCGGCGGGCGGCTCGACGGCGGACGTGACCGTCCCCGCCGGCTCGGCGGCCGAGGCGGCACCCGGGGTCAGTACGGTGGCCGCGAGGGCCGCGCCGGCCAGCAGGACGGCGGCCCGGCGGATCGTGGTGGTCTCCATGCCCACCACCCTCGCCCGCAACCCCCTCCCCCGACCATCGGTGACCACCCCGACCCGCCCCTGAGCCGCCCATGACGCACCATCAGGGATTCACCGCGCAGCCACCGCCACCCGCCCAGGGGGCACGCAGTTGACCCTGGGGCGCGCGGACCTGCGCGGACCGGGAGCCCACCCGGCCTACCGGTCCCCGGCCACCGCAGGCACCCGCTGCCCCGGCCCCGCAGGCGGCCGGCCACGAAGCAGCCGACCGCACGGCGCGTGCGCCGCCCTCAGTGGGCGTGGTCGATGTGGACGGTGGCGCCCAGGAGCCGGGGTACCGCACGGATCAGCGCCCGTTCGGCCGCCTCCGCGACCTGGTGCCCGGCGACCACGGTGAGCGTCCGGTCCACGACCACCTCCGCCTCGGCCCGCAGCGAGTGCCCGATCCACCGCATCCGCAGCGCCCCCACCCCCCGCACGCCCTCCACGCCCCCGAGCGCCCGTTCCGCCGCGTCCACCAGCGCCGGGTCCACCGCGTCCATCAGCCGCCGCCCCACCTCGCGGATCGAGGTCCGCAGCACCGCCAGGATCGCCACCGCGATCAGCAGGCCCACCACGGGGTCGGCGAGGCGCCAGCCGAGGGCGCTGCCGCCGGCGCCGAGCAGGACGGCCAGCGAGGTGAGGCCGTCCGCGCGGGCGTGCAGGCCGTCGGCGACCAGGGCGGCGGAGCCGATCCGCCGGCCGGTGCGGATGCGGTACCGGGCGACCCACTCGTTGCCGGCGCAGCCGGCCAGTGCGGCGCCGGCGACCGCCCAGAGGTGGCCGACGGGTTGCGGGTGGAGCAGCCGGTCCACGGCGGTGGCGGCGGCGAGGACCGCCGAGACGGCCACGGTGAGCACCACGGCGACCCCGGCGAGGTCCTCGGCGCGGCCGTAGCCGTAGGTGTAGCTGCGGGTGGCGGCCCGGCGGCCGAGCAGGAAGGCGAGGCCGAGGGGGACGGCGGTGAGGGCGTCGGCGAGGTTGTGCACGGTGTCGCCGAGCAGGGCGACCGAGCCGGAGATCACGACGATCCCGGCCTGGAGGCCGGCGGTGAGGCCGAGCACGACGAGGGAGGTCCAGATCGTCCGCAGCCCTTCGGCCGAGGACTCCAGGGCGGTGTCCACCCGATCGGCCGCCTCGTGGGAGTGCGGTCGGAGGAGGTGCGCCAACCGGTGCGTCCACCGGTGGCGCGGGGCAGCGTCACGGTGGGTGTGGTGCTCGTGGTGGCCCTTCATGGACCCACGGTGGCACAGCGGTGGCCTTGCAGCCACTGCCGTCCTAGCAGCTCTGACCAGCTGCGACATGCTCGCAGCTGCATTCGGGGAGCCGAACTGCTGACTGACCGTCGCACAGCGGCCGAATCGGGCCTCCGCCCGCACATCTCAGCAGACTTGTCACCCAAAGCACCCGCGCGAGGGCCTAGAGTGAGCACAGGGCGCTTTTAGCCGTCGCGACCAGATCGAGAGAGCCGATGTGACTGATCGTCATATCCCCGCCGTAGAGTCGGCCCCCACGGCACGGTACGGCGAACTCACCCGCATGCCGGTGGAGTACACCGCCTTCTGCGAGCTCCACCGGCCGCGCTACCTCAGTTACGCCCGGGTCTGGTTCCGTGAGCCCGGGCAGGCCGCCGAGGTGGTCCGGCACGCCCTGCACGCGCTGGCGGCGGTCTGGCCGGAGGTCCTCGGCAGTCCCAGCCCGGCCGCGGCGGCGTGGGAGATCCTCCGCGAGACGGTCGCCGACCAGCATTCCAGGACGCCGGACGGCCTGCAGCCCGGGCAGGCCGACGAGGACCTGGCGATCCTGCACTACGTGGTCGGCCTGGCCACCCCGGAGATCGCGGACGTGGTCGGGGTCGACACCGCCAGCATCTCCAGCCAGCTGCGGCACGCCAAGCGCCGCCCGCCCGAGGCAGGGTGAGGCGGGTCACCCGACGCCGAGCGGCCGCAGCGGCGGATGATGATCTCCAGTCGAACGGACGGAGACCCCGCATGTCACTGGACCACGCCATCGCGATGTTCGAGCACCAGGCCGAGGCCTGCGCGGAGCTCGGCTCGCCGATGTACGCCGAGCTGCTGCGTCGCGCCACCCGCGACCTGGCCGCCGGCGGTCCCTGCGCCGCCGCGATCGCCGGGTACGAGGACGCCCCCGGGCCGGCCGCCGTCGCCCTGCGGCTGCTCGGCGGCGTCCACGCCCTGGTGCTGACCGGGCGGGCCCCTGCGCTCGCCGCCCACTACCCCAGCGCCGGCGGGGAGTTCACCGACGCGGACGCGGCGTGGGAGGCGTTCGACGCCGCGTTGACCGGCAACCCGGACTGGATCCGCGGCTGGATGACCCGGCCGCCGCAGACCAACGAGGTCGGCCGTGCCAACCTGCTCACCACCGGCCTGCGGTACGCCCTCGGCGGCCGTCCGCGGCCGGTCCGGCTGTTCGAACTCGGCTCCAGCGCGGGCCTCAACCTGCTGGCGGACCGGTTCCGGTACGAGTCCCCGGGTTTCGCCGCCGGCCCGGCCGATTCGCCGGTGCTGCTCGCGGACGCCTGGCGCGGCGCCCCGCCGGCCTGGCTGGCCCGGGCCGCCGGCACCCCGCTGCGGATCGTCGAGCGCCACGGCTGCGACCCGACCCCGATCGACCCCCGGTCGGACGAGGGCGCCCTGGCCCTGCGCGCCTACGTCTGGCCGGACCAGCCCGCCCGGACGGCGCGTCTGGAGGGCGCGCTGCGGCTGGCCGCGGAGGTCCCCACCGAGGTCGCCGCCGTGGGCGCGGGCGCGTTCCTGCGCGGTGTGGAGACGGCGGAGGGCACGCTCACCGTGGTCTGGCACTCGGTGATGAAGCAGTACGTCCCGGCGGAGGAATGGGCCGTTGTCCAGGGCGAGTTGGAGCGTCTCGCGGCCGCGTCCAGCGAGGACGCGCCGTTCGCGTACCTGGCCTTCGAGCCGCGCCGGTCCGGCGACCGGCACCCCTTCCTGCTCACGGCCCGGCTGGGCGCCGGCGAGGAGCGGGTGCTGGCCGAGGCCGTACCGCACGGCCTGCCCGCCTGGGACGCCGAGGACGTGCTGCTCGGCTGATCCCCGGCGGTGGATCCGCCCGGCCGGGCCGCACCGGTCCGCGCTCACCCGGTCCGGGCTGACCCGCGGGCGCCGGCGGGCGTCGGGGGCGCGTACGGACTGCGCGCGCCTGCGGGTGCCCCCGGCCGCCGATGCGTCCGGCGGGGGTGCTCAGGAGGTGCGGGTGTTCAGGAGGCGCGGGTGCCGGTGACGTCGTGCAGGTGGTGGACCGGGTCGTGGATCAGGTACCGGGAGAACGACTCCACGGTGAACCGGGCGCCGTCGCTGCGGTCGCCCGTCCGGTGCCACTGCCCGCCGGAGACCTTCTCGAAGGAGGTCGCCAGGGTCTCGGCGGCGGAGGCGAGTTCGGCGGCGACCCGGTCCGGCTCCTGCGCGTTGTAGCGGTCGGCGACGGCGGTCTCGTCCTGGTTCCAGTTGGGGAAGAGCGGGCCGTCCTGGGTCAGCATCAGCCCCAGCCGGACGTCGAACAGCCGGAACACGTCCCGCACGTGGCAGGCGTACTCCAGGGGCGACCAGACGTCCGCCGACGGCCGTTCCCGCAGCCGCTCCGGGTCCCCGGCGAGCAGGTCGACCCAGGAGGCGGCGTTCCGGCGGACCAGGCCGGCGACCTCCCCGGGCACCACGGCCGGGGTGTCCAGACCGCACTCGGCACAGGGGCGTTCGAGGACCCAGGTCCAGTCCTTGGTGTCAGGTGTGATCATGAACCCAGCATCGCCGGAGGGCCGCTCGGTCACCAGTGGCAGGACCGCCGGCGTCCGTCGAGATGCTGCCAGCCGTCCCCCTCGCGCCGCCCCCGCGGTTCCACCGGCGGAAATCCCCCTGCCCGCGGCCGGAGACTGGTTCCGTGACCACCGACGCCTCCACGCCCGATGCTTCCACGCCCGACGCCTGGACCATCGCCCCCGTCCCGGTCGACCACCCCGAGGCGATCGGCCTCCTGCACCGCTACCTGGACGAGCTGATCAGCCGGTACTACGGCCGGCCCGCCGAGTGGTCCGAGGTGCTGGCGGAGACGGCGGACAACACCGACCTGCTGGACCCGCGCGGGGTGTTCCTGGTGGCTCGGTCCGGCGGCGAGGCGGTGGCCTGCGCGGGGGTGCGCTGGCTGTCGGCGGACACCGGTGAGCTGACCCGGGTCTTCGTCGGCGCCGAGCACCGCCGCGGCGGCGCGGGCGCCCGGATCGTCGGCGCGGCCGAGCGGACCGCCCGCGCCCGGGGCGTCCGGCGGATGCTGCTGAACACCCGTAAGGACCTGGTCGAGGCCATCGCCCTCTACACGCGCCTCGGCTACCGGCCCACCGAGCCGTACGGCGACGACCCGTACGCCGAGGTGTGGTTGGAGAAGTCGCTGGTCCGAACCCCGATGGCGCCGGCGGTCCCACGGGACGTCACCCGGCCCGGTACCGCCCGGTAGCCCGCCGCTACGATGACGGCTCGCCGGGCCGGGCGCGGAGCGCGGGCAGCACGCGTACCGGGCCGCGACGCACCGACGGCGACCCGCCGACAACGACCGACCTGGGGGACTCCATGCTCGCGCGAGGGAAGCGCCGTGCGGCGCTCTGCCTGCTGGCCGCGGCGGTCGCCGCCGCCCCGCTCACCGGCTGCGGCAAGGAGCCCGAGAAGCGGCCCGCCGCGGCCCCGGTTGCGGCCGAGGCGAGCGCGGAGCCCACGGCCTCCGAGTCGCCGAGCGCCTCGTCCTCCCCGAGCGCGAGCCCGAGCGCCGGTGCCTCGCCGAGCCCGTCGGCCTCCACCAAGGCCCCGACGGCTGCCCCGAGCAGTGCCAAGTCCGCCGCCAAGCCGGTCGTGGCCGCCCCGGCCCCCACTGCCAAGCCGGGCCCGCTGCCGCCCCCGCCGCCGCCGATCGCCCCGCACACCCCGCCGCTGCAGAGCTCCTGCAAGCCCGGCTACGAGGGCGCCAACGAACCGCGTACGGCCGTCGACAGCGCCCTCGCCGCGGCCGCCGGGCAGACCCGCACCCTGTACCTCAGCAAGGGCGGCACCGACCGTCTCCCGCCGCTCCCCGCCAACCTGGTCAGGGCCATCGCCTGGCAGGAGAGCGGCTGGCAGTCGGCGATCCGCGCCTGCGACGGCGGGATCGGCACCATGCAGATCATGCCCGCCACGGTCTCCTGGATGAACGACAAGTACGGCACCAAGAGCGACCCCGCGACGCTCGCCGGCAACGTCCAGCTCGGCACCCAGCTGCTGGACTGGCTGGTGGCGTACTTCGGCGACTACTACTTCGCCGGGGACTACAACCTCGCGCCGGACCCGGCCACCGGCAGGACTCCCCCGCTCCTCGACATGGTCATCGCCGGCTACAACGCCGGTGCGGGCAACGTGAAGTACACCGCCGTCACCGACCAGACCACCGGCGCCGTCAGCGGCTCGGTGCAGATCCCCAACCCCGGCTACGTGGCCAACGTCAAGGCGCTGATGGGCCAGAAGCCCTGGACCGCCCCGACCGGCTGACCGGCTGACCGGCACCGAGTGGTGGGCGACGGCGTGCGATCAGGCGAGCCGCTCGCGCAGCGCGTCCGCGATCGCGTCCATCCGGCGCGGATCCACGGCCTCGCCGCCCGCCGCGCCCAGCAGCCCGAACACCCGCGGCCCGCGCAGCCCCTCCGCCAGGTCCGGATCCCGCGGCACCACGTGGAAGTGCACGTGCGCGTACCCCTCGGCCTCGGCGAACTGCGCCACGTACGTCTTCGCGCACCCGGTCACCCCGGCCAGGGCCCGCGACAGCCGTACCTGCCAGCCGCCCAGTCCCGCCGCCTCGGCGTCGGTGAGCTCCGCGATCGAGGTCACGTGCCGCCGCGGCACCAGCACCAGCCAGCCCGGCAGCGCCGTACCGGTCGCGTGGGCCACCCGCCAGTGCACGTCCAGCCCGATCCGTTCGCGCGGCGGCAGGTCCTCCAGAGCCGCCTCCTGCGCGCAGGTGTAACAGTCCATGCCCGGAAGCCTACGGACGGGGGGTGGCCCGGGGCCCGATACTCGACTAGAACGATGATGTGATCAACGACGACGCACTTCGCGACAAGCCCACCCTCATCGGCGAGCGCCTCCGCCTCGTCCCCCTCCAGGCCCGCCACGCGGACGGCCTCTGGCAGGCCGTCCGGGACCCGGAGACCCGCCGACTCACCGGCACCCTCCGGGAGTTCACCTACGACGACATCCGCGACTGGTGCGCCGGCCGCGGCGACCAGGCCGACCGGCTCGACCTCGCCATCGAGGACGCGGCCACCGGCGAGTTCCTCGGCGACCTCGCACTCAACGAACTCGACCGGAACAACGAGAGCGCCGACGTCCGCATCGCCCTCCTCCCCGGCCGGCCGGGGAAGGGCCTCGGGGTCGAGGCCCTCCGCCTGCTGCTGCACTACGCCTTCGAGGAGATCCGGCTCCACCGCGTGCAGTTGGACGTCTTCGCGTTCAACGACCGGGCCGTCCGCGCCTACGAGAAGGCCGGCTTCCGGCACGAGGGACGCAGCCGCCAGGCCCACCACTGGGAGGGCGAACGGCACGACGTCCTGTGGATGGCCGCCCTCAACGGCGAGTGGCGGTAGCGGCGGCCCGCCCGGTCAGCCCTTCTTGACCGTGCACACCGCGTCCACCGAGATCGGCGCCATCCCGCCGAGCACCCACGTCAGCACATCGGCGCAGACCGCCGCCTCCTTCGCGTCCTTCGGCCCGTCCGTCGGCCCGTCCGCGAACGCCGCCCCCGGGGGAACGGCGACCACGGCGGTCGCGGCCAGCAGGAACACCACGGCGAACTTCTTCCACATGAGAACGGCCCTTCGGGTGGTCGAATGACGATCGAGTCATCCGGTCCTGCCCGAAGGGCCGTCCCCACGTTCGGATCCTGCGCCGTCCGTGGGCGTGTCAGCCGCCCACCTCAGCGCTGGTACGGGTTGTTGCTGCCCGGCGCCCCCGGCGGCTGCTGCGGCGGGTACTGCTGCCCGGGCGCCGGCGGGAAGCCCTGCGGCGGCTGCGGCGCACCGTAGCCGCCCGGCTGGGCCTGCGGAGCGTACCCGTACCCCGGCGCACCACCGGCCCCGCCACCCGGACCGTCCCCGTCCCCGCCACGCTTCGACCGCCGCACCAGGAACACCACCACCAGCACCACGACCACCAGGCCGACCACACCACCGCCGACGGCGATCAGCATGCCACTGCCCTTGCTGCCACCCTCATCCGCAGCCGAACTGCCGTCCCCGGCCCCACCACTCGCCGCCTGCGACGGCGGCGCCCCGGCCCCCGACTTCGACGGGGCGGGGGTGGCGGGGTTTTCGCTAGCCTTCCGGTCCACGCGCGAGAGAAGCGGGTTCTCCTTCGGCCCGTTGTCCACGGCCGGGTTCGCCTGCAGAGCCTTCTCCGGAGAAGCGATACCGAACCCGTACTTGTCATTCGGTACAACCGACTTGTCCGGCGGCGCCACTGCCGACGTGGTGATCCGGTTGATCACCTGGCCTGCCGAAAGGTTCGGATACTTCGACCGAACGAGGGCGGCGATCGCGGAGACGTACGCAGTCGACGCGGATGTCCCCTGCGCCGTGCCGTAACTGCTGGTCGACTTGGCCGTCGCAACGTAGACATCAACACCCGGTGCGACCACGGTGGTCTCAGGCCCCCGGTTCGATTTGTCCCAGACAGCTCCGGTCTTGTCGATTGCCCCGACGGCAACAACTCCGGGAATGGCTGCCGGGAATTCCACCAAGGGCACCCCGTCATTGCCAGTGGATGCGACGATTACCACATCCTTGCTCACCGCATAGGAAATGGCCTCCCGCGCCTGCGGCCCGCTGATGCCTCCACCGATGGAAACGTTGATGACTCTGGCGCCATGATCAACGGCGTAGCGGATCCCCTTCGGGACTTCCTCAGAGCCATCGAGAGGCTTTCCCTCAGGGGACGTGGAAATCCTGACCGGGAGGATCTTCGCTTTGGGGGCCAGCCCCATCACACCGCTTGCATTGCCGTCTCCGTGCCCGTGCCCGGCGATAATGCCCGCCATCTGGGTGCCATGGCCCACAGGATCTGTTCGGCCGTCTCCCTGTCCGGCAATGTCCGTTCCGGGAATGATCTGACCGGTCAGGTCCTGGTGATCCGCGAGCACGCCGCTGTCGACCACAGCCACAGTTACGCCCTCGCCCTGGCTGACAGGCCAGACCCGAGTGTCAGCTCCATAGTTCTTCAGCGCCCACTGGCCGTCGCGCACGTTGTCCGCGCTGGCGGGCGCCGCGCTGAGGCCCCACAGCAGGGCTCCCGTAGCGAGCACGGCCATACCGCGCATGGGTCGGCTGGTCGTCAAGCCTTCGTCACCCCACTCGTCAGGGCGGCCGCCCCGCAGTCTTTCGGATCTGCGGGACGGCCGTCGTGTTCGACTGTCCTATCGGCCGGAGGTCATTCCACCACGTTGGGGTTGACCGCCTGACCGCTCGCCCAGGTCTCCTCGTCCTCGACGAGGTAGTCCGGACGCTCCTTGCCGTCCTTCTTGTCCTTCTTGCCGGCCTGCGAGCCCCCGGGCATCCCGTGGCCCTGCCCGGAACCACCCTGGCCGGCCTGACCGCGGCCACGACCGATCCCGGAGCCGCCCTCGGTGAAGGCACGACCGCCGGCACCGCCGCGGCCGGCCTCGCCGACCACACCGCCGCCCTTGCGGACCAGACCGGACTTGGAGCCGCCCGCGGCACCACCGCCGGCGCCGCCGCCCTTGGCGCCGCCGCCACCACTGTGGTTGCCGTTGCCGTTGCCGCCAGCGCCGTCCATGCCACCGGCACCGAAGGCGCCGCTGTTGCGGCCGCCTGCGGTGCCACCGGCACCGCCCGCCCCGCTCCGGCCGCCGATCCCGCTGCCGCCGGCCGTGCCGCCCTTCAGGCCGCCACCAGTACCGCCGGACCCACCGGTACCGATTCCGCCGCCACCAACGCCACCGGCGATGCCACCGCCGCCGGCGTGGTTCGAGCCGGGCCCGCCGGAGGTGTTACCGGTGCCGATCCCGCCCTTGTTCGCGGGCAGAGTGCCGCCGCTGACGCCGTCGATGCCGGTGCCGATGCTGGGCGCCTTGGGCGCCGGAGCCGGGTTGGCCGTGCCGCCCTTGATCCCCGAGTCGGTCGGCCTAGGCAAGGTTGCCTCAGGCGACTTGGGCGTGGTGGGAGTCGACGGGCTCGAAGTCCGCGAAGCGGTGGCCGTGCCGCCGCCCCCGGTCGAGCGCGAGGCGCCAGCCAGGCCCATGCCGCCACCCATGAGCATGGCGCTCAGGGCCGCAGGGCCACCCGAATCAGGCGCAGGGAGGTCGTAAACGTCGTCGCGGAAGCCAGTTGGCGGCTTCAAGAAGTTGGTGGTGGACTGGTACTTGCTCGCCAGCGTCTGCATGACGGCGACGGCTTCCGCCTTCTTCTCGTCCTCGATCTCGGTCTTGGCTTCCTTGGAGTCATCCCCCACCAAGCCCTGGCCGAAGTCGCTGACGTCGTCTCCGACCTTGTCCCAGAACCCAGGCTCCTCGGGCATAGAGCGCTTCGCGGCGTCAATCGCCTCAGACATGTGCTGCATGGCGTTGGCCGCGTCGAGGGCATAGGCCGCAGTGTTGTTGACGGTGCTCGCCAGGGCCGTCATCTTCGAATGGAAGGCATCGCTGGTGGATCCGTCCCACTCGGTTGTGGCGTCCGCCGAAGCCGTATTGAGGGCAGTGCGAATCTGCTTGAGCGTCTCATACGCCCTGCGCCAAGGGTCGCTCGCAGCCATGACGCTGCCGGAGTCCATCGACTGAACCATCTTGATCAGTTCGCCATGGCTGAAGTTGCTGAAGTTCGTGTCGCTCATGCTCGGACGCCTTCCGTCCCCGTCCCGAAGTTGACCTCAAGCTGGCTGTCCCACACTGGGACGGCTGGATCTACCATGACGGCTGCGGCGCATTGCTACTCGAAGTTGACTGAGTCGCAGAGGGCTTCGAGGTCGGAGTGCTGGCGGCACCGTAGCCGTAGATCGCGCGACTGGCGGCAGACGGGTTGGCGACCGACCAGCCGTCGTTGCCGATCTTGAGTCCGCGAGAAGCCTCGTCCTCCTGCTCCTCGTAGTTGGCTGCGGTCAGGTCGGCCTTGTGGTGCGCCTCGTCGATGGCTGCATGCACAGCGTCGAGGACAGCTCGCAGGCCATCCCGCATCTCCTCGTACTTCGTATAGAGGGCCTCCGCCTCGGCGAAACCTCCGAACGCGTTGCGCGCCACCCCGCTCTGCCCGTAGGCCTTGCTACCGCCCGCCCCGTCCTCGAACTCCTTCAGCAGGCCCCGTACCTGCGTCGCGAAGGCCCGCAGGCTCTCGACTTCGATCCGGTAGCCGGAGCCGCCGGTCGATCCGGTCCCCGTGCTCACGTCCTCGTACCTCCCCCGTACCCCGTTGCTGCGATACGCCCTAACACTGCTCCAACCTCTATGTCTAACACATGCCACGCGTCGTCAGAACGCCGCCTCCGGCCGCAGCCGCCGATTTGTGACCCACGTCAAGGCGGCACTCCGTCCGTACGCGTCCCGCGCCTGTTCGAGGCTGGGCGACGGGCGTCATGGTCACCTTCCGGTCCCGCCCGGGGCGACGGCCTCGGCGAGGGCGCGGCGGCAGAGGGAGTCTGCGCGGCGGGTGGTCTCGGGGATGCGGAAGGCGGGGGTGAGGGCGAGGGTGACGGTGACGGCCTCGGTGAGTCCGATGCCGTGGCCGACGGAGACGAAGACGGGCTTGACGCCCTCGCGGGTGCGGACGGCGCGGCCGATCTCCTCGCCGCCGTCGAGCAGCGGGGTCCAGTCGCCGCGGCGCCCGCCGGGCAGCGCGTACGCGAAGGTGAAGGGGTTCTTGGCGACGCCGATCGTCCGCAGGCCGGTGGTCACGCCGAGGTGGCTGGCGAGGCCGAGGCGGCGCGGGTGGGCGAGGCCGTACCCGTCGCAGACGACCAGGTCGGGGCTGCGGGTGAGGGCGTCCAGGGCGGCGGTGACGGCGGGAAGTTCGCGGAAGGCCAGCAGTCCGGGCAGGTACGGGAAGGCGACCCGGCCGACGGCGGTGGCCTCCTCGACGACCTCCAGCGTGGCGTAGTCGAGCAGGACGGCCGCCGCCGCGACCACGTCGCGCTCGTCGTCGTACGCGACGTCGACGCCGGCCACCAGGGTGCCCGCGACGGGCTCGGGCGCCGGGCCGCGGGCGGCGACCAGGGGGCGCAGGCGCCGCTGTTCGGCGAGCGCCTCGGCCTCGGTGGTCGGCCAGTCGGCCGGCACGACGGCCGGGACGGTCACGGGTGCGGTCACGTTCTCGGTCTCCCCCGGTCAGTTCGGTCGGTACGTTACGCGCGTTCGGTACGTTCGGTGCGTTCGGCGTGTTCCGGGGCGTTCGGGGCGATCACCACGCCCAGCACACACCCGGACACACCCGATACGGCCGGCGCCGCCGATGCCGGCACGCGGCGTTCGAGTGCGACCCGAGCACGCCGGGTCGCCGCCCCACCGTATCGATCACCACGGACGATCCGCCGCCCCACCCGCACCGGGAGTGCGGCGGCTCGCACCCGGTGGCCCGGCAACCGGCGGGTGTAACGCGGTCCGCGGAGCGTGACCGTGAGTCCGTGCGCCCTGTATGCCCCTCCAGATACCGCCGCCGGGCCGTTAGGCTGGACTTACCGACCCACCGTCATGGGTAGACCTTCATCACGGACTCCGACCCCCGCGCGAAGGACTGACCGCCATGCCGCGCCCAACCACCGCTCAACTCCTGACGGGTACTCTGATCGTCGTCGCCACCACGGTGGCCCTGCTCGCCGTCTCCGGTTCGTCCGAGGCGTTCGAGGTCGCGGTGCTGGTGATGTTCGCCGTCGCCCTCGGGACGCTGTCGACGCTGCTGATGGCGTCCGCGGCCGCCCAACGGCGCTCCCCGGCCGGCGCGGGGGCGTCGGACGGGCCGCCCGGCGACCGCGCGGACACCGGCGCTCCGGTGTACCCGCAGCCGGAGTACGCCCACCGGACCTGAGTCGTCAGGGCCGAGGGCCGGCACCACCAGCGGCGCCCCGAACGACACGGGCGCCCGCACAGACTCGCGGGCCGCGACCGGCACCTGACACCGGTCGCGGCCCGCGGCCCAACCCCGTAATCCCGGAACCCGACCCGGAAGCCCGCACCCGCACCCGCCCATCCACGCCCCGTCAGACGGTCGTCACCACCACCGTCTTGGCCGCCTTGTCGTGGATGCACTGCTGGTACGGCTTGTCGAAGACGCCGAACAGCCCGTCGATCGGCCACCAGAGCGCACCGCAGCAGATCAGCGCGGGGACGACGAAGGTGGCGGACCGGGTCCAGGCGGCGGACGGGTTGGGCGGGCTGCCGTCCACCAGCATGGCGACCCTGACCTTCATCAGCCGCTTGCCGAGGGTCTGGCCGTCCCGGCTGAGCATCAGGCCCTCGTAGATCAGGAACAGGATGTAGCCGAGCCAGGTGGAGCCCACCCACCCGTCCTGGTTGTCGAACCGGGCGAACGGCAGCAGGACCACGATCGCGATCGCCTGGATCATCACGAAGTCGAGCACCTTGGCGACGATCCGGTTGAGCCACTTGCCCAGCGGCGGCATCCCGGGGACCGGCCCGCCCTCGGGGGTGCCGTACGGGCTGCCGTGGCCGCCCGAGGGCGGCGGGGCACCGTACGGGGAGCCGCCCGTACCGCCGGGCGGAGCGCCATAGGAGCTGCCGTAACCGGGCGGGGTGTCGTACGGGCTGCCGCCGCCCGGCGGGGGCTGCTTGTCGAAGGACGGCGGGGTGCCGCCCCCTTCCGGCTCGGGGCTGGAGGGCTCGTTGGTGCTCATGCCCCGAGTAGAACATCAGGAATGCGGCGATTCCGGGAGATTCGTGCCGTTCGGGTGTGTTTCGGCGCCCTCCCGCCGGCCCTGTCCGAACCACTCCCCCGGACCCCTCCCTCCGAACCGACCTTCCCGAACCGACCTCAGATCCGCACCACCCGGGTACGCGCCGCACGGTCCTGCCAGCCCCGGCGGTTGCGCCGGTCGAACAGCGGCCACAGCAGGCCCACCGGCACCAGCACCCCGAGTTGTCTGACGAGCCATCGGACGAAAGAACGGGCGCCCGAGGGCGGCTCCGGACGGCGGGTGTCCACCACCTTGATCCGCGCCAGGCGCTTGCCGAAGGTCTGACCGCTCCGCGCGGTCGGCCGGACCTCGTACAGGAAGCCGAACAGCACCAGCACGGCGAGCAGCGCACCCGCCTTGCCCAGCACCAGCGGGTCGACCAGCCAGACCTGGATCCGGTGGCCCCTCACCCGGGACACCGCCTCGGCGGCGGCGACCTTCTGCTGCAGGTGGCCGAGCGCTGAGGTGGCCAGCGGGACGGCGGCCGCGGCGGCGACCACGGCCAGGACGGCGGTGTCCACCAGCCGTGCCAGCAGCCGGCGGCCCAGCCCGGCGGTGGGCAGCGCGGGCGTCGGTCGACGCCGTCCGGACATGGTGCGGGCACCGCCGCGCGCCCTGGGACCCGCTGCCGCCGGACCCGTGACCGACTGCGGGGCCGCCTGCGGGGCCGCCGGCCTGCCGGACTCCGCGGTTCTCCCGGCGGACCCGCGCACCTCGGCCGCCCGGCGGGCCCGCGGCACCGCCTCGACGCCGGCGGCACCCGCCGCGGCACCGGCCGAGGGAACCGCCGGGGCAGCCGCCGCACTCCGACCCGGATCCCCCGCCGTCCCGGGAGCCGGCACCTGCTCCACCCGGGTCGGACCGCTGGGGGCCGCGGGCGCGGCCGCCGGTACGAACGCCTCGGCGGCGACGGGCGGACGCTCCGGCTCGACCGGGACGGCCTGGTCCGCGAGCTGGGCGCCGGTGGGCAGGACGCCCCAGGAGACCCAGCGTGGGGCGCCGCCCGTCTCCAGCAGGCCGCGCTGGGCGCTGGGATCGGCCTGCCAGGCCGTCCCGGAGGTGGCACCGACGGCGGGCTCGCCGGCCTCCGCCGCGTACCCGACGGGCTCGGGAACCTCGGCGGACGGCTGCGTCGCCGGCGTCCCGGCGTCGGCGCGATGGCCCGCGAACTCCTCCGGCGGCGCGGAGATCACCGACTCGGTCGCGGCGAAGGCGAAGTCGGCCTGCCGGACGTCGGCCGGGCCCACGGCCGGGTCCACGGCCGGCAGTGCCCCGAACCCCGCCGCCGCGTCCGCCCGCTCCCACGGATAGGGCGGCGGCTCCTCGGACCACACCGCGCCCACCGGCTCCCCGCCCGTCCCTACGACCGGCTCGCCACCTGCCCCAACGGACGGCTCGACGACCGACTCGCCGGCCGGTCCGACCGGGCTCTGCCCGCCCTGTGGCACCGGCCGGGCCTCGGGCGGCAGGCCCTGCGGCAGCTCGGGGAACGCCCCCGGCCGTAGCAGCGGTGTGGTCCCGGGCTGCGGCTCGTAGGACGTCCCGGTGAGTGCCGCCCCGCCCACCACCGGACCGCGCGCCGGTTCCAGCCCGGGCGGCTCCGCCCGGGGTGCCGCCAGGGGGGCCGCCGCCTCCGCCACCTCGCGAAAGCTCTCCAGGTCGCCGCGCGGCCGGAGTTCGACCTCGGCCTGCGGGGCCATGGTGAAGGCCGTCCCGGCCATCGTCTGGTCGAAGTACACCAGCCCGGTGTCCCCCGAGGACCCACCACCACCCGCAGCGCCGTCACCGCTCCCGGACGGGACGCCGCCCTCCCCGCCCGCCCCTCCCCCCGGCTCGCCGGACGACGCGGGCACCGGCCGTCGGGCGCCCGCCCGCGGCGCGGCGGGACGGTGGACGAACCGGGGCGGCTCCAGCACCTCACCCGGCTCCGGGGTGGGCCGGCTGGTGCCGGGCACCCAGCCGGTGCCGCCCCAGTAGCGGACGAAACCGGGGATGGACGGGTCCGGGTAGTAGCCCGGTGTGGGGTGGTCGCCGACGGTGCCGGCGGTCGCCGAGTGCGAGGCCGGCTCGCCGCCCGCGAAGGGCCGGTCCGTCATTCCGTCTACTTTCGTGTCGGCGCCACGGGTGCTCGTACCGCAGGACGGTGGCCGGGGCGCAGGGGCGCCGGGCGGTGGGATCCGTGCGGCGCGTCAGGTCAGGTCAAACGAGTCACCAGCGGTGGCGACACGGCGGAGAGTCGCCGAACAGTCACAAAGGGTAGTACCTCGTACGCGTGGTTCCACGGAGTTTCACCGGAAAAAGACTTCTCGCGGAAACGTGTGTAAGACCTCGCGCCGGGCGCGCTCTCCTCCGCTACCGGGGCTGAACGGCGGCCTCGGGAGCGGAGAGGAAGACGGTCATGGCGCGGTCGACGAGCGTGGTGGAGCAGGAGCTGGAGCTGAGCCTGGTACTGGCCCCGGAGCGGAGCGTGCCGGTGCCGGCGCGGCTGTCGTACGGGAGTCACGACCCGTTCGCCGTGCACATCACCTTCCACCTGGACACCGGCTCGCCGGTCACCTGGGTGTTCGCCCGCGAGCTGCTGGTGGAGGGAACGTTCCGCCCGTGCGGGCAGGGGGACGTGCGGATCTGGCCGACCACGGCGGGGCGGCGCAGCGTGCTGTGTCTGGCGCTGAGCTCGCCGGCGGGCGAGGCGCTGCTGGAGGCGCCGCTGCCGGAGGTGGCGGCCTGGCTGGACCGGGCGCACCGCCTGGTGCCGCCGGGCGCGGAGCTGGCGGCACTGGACCTGGAGGGGTCGCTCGCCGAGCTCCTCGCATGAGCCCGGACACGTACCCGGGCACGGGCCCGGACCTCCCGGCGACCGTCGCGAACCGACCGCCCGTCGCCGGCCGTCCGGCCGCGGGGCCTCAGCCGGCCGCGGGGCCTCAGCGGGCCGCGGGGGCCTGCTGAGCCTCGCGGGCGCCGGCGCCGCCCTGCCCGCCGCGCTGCCGCGGGAAGCGGCCCAGCGGTGCTCCGGCGGCCCTGCGGCGGGCGCGGACCCGGAGCGCGGCGACGGCCAGGAAGCAGACGCCGGTGATCGGGTACACCGAGGCCGGGAACTGGCTGAGCGCCGGCAGGGTCAGGTCGAGGTCGCCCTTGTGCGGGACGATCCACATGCCGAAGGAGAGGAACGCCAGCAGCGTCGCCGCGAAGATCGGCCGCCAGCGCAGCCGCCGGACGCCCTCGGGCCGGGAGTGCTCGTGGGCGGCCTCCGAGGCGAGCAGCACGAGGACGGGCACGCACCAGATCCAGTGGTGGGTCCAGCTGATCGGGGAGATCAGCACGGCGGTGACGGCCGCGCAGCAGACCCCCCAGGCCTCCGAGCGGCGCAGCCAGGGGGCGCTGCGGTACGCCCAGGCGGCGACGGTCAGTCCGGCGACGGCGACCAGGGCGCCGGCCAGGGTGGCGAGGGTGCCGGGGTTCTCGGTGTGCAGGAGGCGGGCGACGGCGCCGCGGACGGACTGGTTGTCGACGATGACGGTCTTGCCGACCCGGGTGGAGTCGTAGAGGTACTTCGTCCAGAAGCCGTAGGTGGCGTCGGGGAGGACGGCGGCGCCGAGGAGGAAGGTGCCGAGGAAGGTGAGTCCGGCGACGAAGGCGGCCCGGATCCGGCCGGTGATCAGCAGGTAGACGGCGAACAGGCCGGGGGTGAGCTTGATGCCGGCGGCGATGCCGATGGCGATGCCCTTGCTGCGGCGTCCGTCGGGGCGGGTGAGGTCCCAGAGGATGAGGCAGGCCAGGACGAGGTTGATCTGGCCGTACCGCAGGGTGGTGAAGACGGGCTCCAGCCAGACGCCGAGGCCGGCGACGAGGACCACGCCCACCGGGCGCAGGTCGCGGCGGGGCCAGCCGACCAGCTTGAAGGAGAGGTGGGCGAGCAGGGCGAGGAGCGCGACGTTGCCGGCGGTGATGGCGACCCGCAGGACGCCGATGCCGAACCAGGTGGTGGGGACGAAGAGCATCGCGGCGAACGGCGGGTACGTCGCCGGGAGGTTCCACTCGGTGACCCGGATCGCGTAGAGGTCCTCGCCGCGGGCGACGGCGGCGCCCTCCGCCCGGTAGACGATCATGTCGACCATCGAGGTGCCGACGAAGTGCCGGACGGTGGCGTAGGTGAGCAGCGACAGCAGGGCGATCAGCGCGGCGGCGGTCAGCGGGCGGCGGGGGGCGTCGCGGAGCGCCCGGACGGGCGCCGCGAGGGCGCCCAGCACCCGGTTCGGGGCAGGGGGCTGCTCGGTCCGCCGCTCGGGCGCCCTGCGGTCCTCTTGCACCGTTGTCACGTCTTGCTCCTCCGCCGATGACCTGGCCTGTGGGCCGGCAGCCGACACTACCGGACCGGCCCGGTGCCGCCACTGGTCGAGCGGCGGTACCGGGCCGGTCCCGGGGCGGCGGGTGCCCCCCGGCACCCGCCGTCCGGGAGTCCTGCCGGCGCGGGGTCGGCCGGCTACGGCGGCGGTCGGGGCGTCCTGGGGTCGTCTGCGGTCGTCTGCGGTCGTGAAGCGCGGACGGGCGCCGAGCCGTCAGCCGGTGAAGGCGCCGAACGCGCGGGTGAAGGCGAGCGGCTGCTGGTCGATGCTGCTGCAGCTGGCGTCGGCGAACTGCTTCGGGCCGCCGGGGCAGGCCTTGTCGCGGGTGCCGGACCACATGGCGAGCCAGGCGAGGTGCTTGGTCTTGGCGAACTCGGCCAGCTGGGTGGCGTCGGCGACGGTGAAGACCTCGCTGGCGACGTCGTTGACGCCGATCATCGGGGTGACCGCGACCTTGGCCCAGGCGGCGGCGTCGCCGAGGCCGAGCACGCTCTTGACCTGTGCCTGGGTGGCGGTGGCGGCGGCGATGGCGAACTTCCCCATCTGGCCCTGCGGGTTGGGGGCGGCGCCGTCGCCGTAGTCCATGGCCATGATGTTGACCGCGCCGATGTCCACGCCGTTGGACTTGGCGTTGGCGACGAGGTTGACGCCGTCCTGGGTGAGGCCGCTGGGCAGCGCGGGGAGGGTGTAGGAGACGTCGAGCGGGCGGCCCTTGGCGGCGGCGGTCTTCTGCAGCTGGGCGATGGCCTGGGCGCGGCGGGTGTTGGCGGCGGTGTCGCCGAGGGCGCCGCCCTCCACGTCGAAGTCGACCTTGGTGAGGCCGAAGGCGTCCACGGCCTTCTGGTACGCGGCGGCGAGGTCGCCCGCGGAGGTGCAGGTGAGGGCGAGCTCGCTGCCGTTGGCGCCGCCGAAGGACACCCGGACGTCGCCGCCGAGGGCGCGCAGGGCGTTGATCTGCCCGGCGACCGCGTCGCTGCCGAGGTCGGTGACGCCGCCCCACTTGGGGGTGCAGCCGCCGCCGGAGACCAGGAAGGCCAGGGTGAAGTTCTTGACGCCGGTGGCCTTGGCGGTGCCGACCAGGTCGAACGGCGGGAAGAGCGAGGTGTCGACGTACGGCGCGAAGCGGGCGCCGGCGGGCACCGGAGTGGAGGTCGGCGTCGGCGTCGGTGTCGGGGTCGGCGTGGTCGGGCCGGTGGTGGGCTTGGTGGCGGTGGCGCTCGGCTTGGGCGAGGCCGTGCCGGTGCTCGGGCTGGGCGCGGGGGTGGTGGGGGTGCCGGTGGGACGGCCGCTGGGGGTGGGGGCGGGGCCGGCGGTGCAGGAGACGTCGTTGATCTTGCAGTTGCCGGGCTCGGCCTGGGCGGCGCCGCTGCCCTGGACGACGAAGCCGACGTCGACGGTACGGCCGGCCTCGATCCGCTTGTTCCAGCTCTCCGGCTTCACGGTGACGTGCCGGCCGGAGGCGGTGAAGGAGGCGTTCCACAGCGAGGAGATCTTGGCGCCCTCGGGCAGGTCGAAGCTGAGGGTCCAGTCCTCCAGGGCCTTCGAGCCGGGGTTGTTGACCACGTACTGGCCGGTGTAGCCGGAGTCCCAGGTGCTGGTCCGGCTGTACACGGCGCCGACCGAGGCCGCGCTGGCGGAGGTGGCGAGGACGGTCACCCCTCCGGCGACCAGGGCCGCGGCGACGGCGGTGGCGCCGAGGAGGGCGCCCTTGCGGCTACGACGGCGGTGGCCGGAGCGTCGGGTGGGCTGGCTCGTCATGTCGGGTTACCTCCGCGGGGACGGTGGACGCCGGAGCCTCCCTCAGCCCCGGCACCCCGGACGCTAGCGGGGACGAACCGCCCGAACCGGACCGATCAGGCAGTCGAACACCTCCCTTAGGACGCCGTTAAGGAACCCGCCGGAGAACCCGCCCTGCCGCACCCCGGCCCACCGCCCGGCGGCCCGCCGCACCCCCGGCCCGCCGGCCCGCCGCCCGCCCCGAGAACAGCCCGCCGTCAGGGAAGCCGCCGTGGCACCCGCCGCCCGCCCCGGCGCCGGGTCTGGCGCGGCAGTCCGGCGTCCGGCCGGGTCTGCAGCCGGAGGCTGATCTCGGCGCCGCCGAGGACCGCGGAGCGGCCGAGCCCGACCTCGCCGCCGGTGGCCTCGGCCAGCTTGCGGACGATGTCCAGGCCGAGTCCGGTGGAGCCCTCGCCGCCGTGGCCGGCGCCGCGTTCGATGGCGGCGGCGGGGTCGCTGAAGCCGGGTCCGCCATCTCCGACCAGCACGATCACCGCGTCGGGGCCGACCAGCAGGTCGACCGAGAAGGCGGTGCCCATGGCGGTGTGCCGGAAGACGTTGCCGAGCAGGGCGTCCACGGCGGCGGCCAGGTCCCCGCGCTGGACCGGGACGGGGGCGGGCCGGTCGGCGCCGGCCAGGTTCCAGGACCGTCCCTCGTCCTCGGCGAGGGCCGACCAGAAGCCGACCCGTTCGCGGATCACCTCCACCGCGTCGCAGCCCAGGGTGACCGCGGGGGCGTCGTCGGGGGCACGGCGGGCGGATCGGATGATCTGGTCCACCTCGCGCTCCAGCTGGGCGACGGCGTGCCGGGTGGCGTCGGCGGCGTCGCCGTCGCCGAGCGAGGCGGCGTTCAGGCGGAGCACGGTGAGCGGGGTGCGCAGCCGGTGGGAGAGGTCGGCGGCGAGTTCGCGTTCGGCGGCGAGCAGGTGGACGACGCGGTCGGCCATGGCGTTGAAGGCGGCGCCGGCCTCGCGGAGTTCCTCGGGTGCGCCGGCGGACTGCCGGCCGTCGAGCGGGACGCGGACGGCGAGGTTGCCGCCGCCGAGGGAGCGGGCGGCGGCGGCGAGCCGGCGGGCGGAGCCGACGATCCGGGCGCCCATCCGGTCGGCGACCAGGACGGAGATGGCGACCAGCGCGGTGGCCACGCCGCTGAGGACCAGCCAGGCGGTGGCCACGCCGCGGGTGAGGTCCTCG
Source organism: Kitasatospora sp. HUAS MG31 (assembly GCF_040571325.1). Lineage (GTDB taxonomy): Bacteria > Actinomycetota > Actinomycetes > Streptomycetales > Streptomycetaceae > Kitasatospora > Kitasatospora camelliae. Next base: position 2,952,827 of record NZ_CP159872.1, read on the forward strand.
TCGGCGACGTACACCTCGACCACGGCGACCCGGTTCTTCTCACCGACGGCGACGGGCTGGAGCAGGGCGAAGCCGCCGGGGGCGGCGACGGTGAAGGAGCGGCCCTGGATCCGGGCGGTGGACAGGTCGGCGGCGGTGGAGCGGGCCTCGCCGACCGTCACCCCGGAGGGCAGGTGGACGGCGATCCGGTCCTGGGCGCCGGCGTCGGTGGACGCGAGGGCGCGGGCGATGGCGTCCCGCTCGGTGGTGATGGCCAGGGCCGGGCCGAGGGCGGCGGCCTGCCGTTCGGCGGCGGTGAACGCCCGGTCGCGGGCGGTCTGCTGGACCATCAGGCCGAGCGGGATGAGGAAGGCGAGCGCGACCATGGTGGTGCCGGCGATGGCGGCCCGGATGAGGGCCCAGCGCAGGGACCGGGTGAGCCGCCGCGGACCGCGCGGCCCGCCCTCCTGCGGCGGTGTCCCGGCCCCGGATCCGGCACCGCCCCCGCCCGTACCGCCGCGCGCCGCGGCACCCCGCGCCGGACCGCCGCCCGGTGCCGCCTCACGCCGTCCGGCCTCACGCGGTCCGGCCTCACGCGGTGTCATGTCGCGCACACCGGCCCGCCGGGCGCCTCCAGCCGGACCCCGACCCCGCGCACCGTGTACAGGTAGCGGGGGTTGGAGGCGGTCTCGCCCAACTTCCGCCGCAGCCAGGAGAGGTGGACGTCGATGGTCTGGTCCCCGCCGTAGGTCTGCCGCCAGACCTCGGCGAGGATCTCCTTGCGCGGGACGACCACGCCGGGGCGGGCGGCGAGGTAGGCGAGCAGGTCGAACTCGCGGCGGGTGAGGTCGAGCGGGCGGCCGTCGAGGACGGCCTGCCGGCGCTGCGGGTCGACGACCAGCCCGCCCACTCTCAGCACCTGCGGGGTCGCGGCGGCGCCGCCGCCGAGGCGGCGCAGCACGGCGGCCATCCGGGCGGTGAGGTGTTCCCCGGAGAACGGTTTGACCAGGTAGTCGTCGGCGCCGTCGTTGAGCAGCCGGACGATCTCGGCCTCGTCGTCCCGGGCGGTGGAGATGATCACCGGGACGTTGGTCAGGCCGCGGATCATCTTGAGCGCCTCGCTGCCGTCCAGGTCCGGCAGGCCGAGGTCCAGGATCACCAGGTCGCAACCGACTTGGGCGACCTCGCGCAGGGCCTCCAGTGCGGTGCCCACGCTGCGGACGGCGTGGCCGGACTCGGACAGGTGGCGGATGAGGGCGGAGCGGACGAAGGGGTCGTCCTCGACCACGAGCACTGTTGCCATGGGCCTGCACGGTACGCCAGATGGGCGGTGGTCTGTACCTCGGGTGGCGGACCCGGTTTCCGGGCGGAGTCGGACCGCAACGTTTCTGCAAGGTTTCTGCCGATTGCCAGGGGCGCTGATCTGCCGCGGGCCCCGATGGTGCAGGATGGGCCCGCATGCGGAGCGGACTGGTACATCTCGGCGCCTGGGCGGCGGCCACCGGGGCGGCGGTGGCGCTGTCCTGGCTCGGCGTGCACGCGGTGCTGGCGGACACGGTGTTCGAGCAGCCGACCGCGGTGCCGCTGCCGCCCGCGGCCGAGCGGAGCCCTGACACCTCGTCGGACGCGCCCCAGCCGGCGGCCGAGACCTCGGCCTCCGCCTCGCCCGCCCAGGCCTCCCCCTCGCCCTCGGCGTCCTCCCCGGCCGGCTCGCCGTCGGCTCCGGCGAGCCCGACCGGCCCGGCGACCGGCCGGCCGGCCACCTCGTCCCCGCCGACCGGGTCGACCGGTTCGACCAGTTCGGTGAAGAGCTACCGGGTGCCGGGCGGCCGGGTGGCGCTGGACATCCGCACCGAGGACGCGCAACTGGTCTCGGCCACCCCGGATCCGGGCTGGCAGATGCAGGTCTGGCACGGCGACCACTGGATGCGGATCGACTTCTCCCAGGAGAACCGCACCAGTTCGGTGTTCGTCACCTGGAACGGCCACCCGCCCACCGTCCAGACCGTCCCGGGCTGACCCTCCCGGACACACGGACCGGATGCACGGACCGGACGCACGGACCGGACGCACGGACCGGGGGCCACTGGCCGGCGCCGCGGAGGTCTCAGACCAGCGAGCCGGTCGGCGGCCGCAGCTCGGGCGGGACCGGCAGGTAGCCGGGCAGGTAGGGGCCGCTGTAGGCGGTGCGCTCGACCAGGGTGTGCCGCAGGCCGCCGGGGGCGCCGACCGCGGCCAGCACCACCGTGCCGTAGCGGTCGGTGAGTTCGTACGGTTCGGTGATCGGGTGGGCGCCGCGGTCCACGGCGTAGTCGTACGCGGCGTAGCCGTCGGGCACGTCCAGGACGAGGTCGGTGACGCCCTCGCCGTACCGGTCGAGGTGGTCGGCGAGCCGGCGGCCGCGGTCGGTGAGGACCTGGAGGACCGAGGTGAGCACGTAGCGGGTGGGGCCGCACTGGAAGACGTAGCCGACGGTCTCCGGGTCGCCGGTCTCCGGGCCGCTGTAGGCGGTGCACGGCAGGGCGAGGGTGGCGCAGTAGTAGTGGGCGGCCCGGCGGGCGTCGTGGACGGCGAGGTGGACGGCGTCGGGTCCGGCGACCGGCCGGAAGCCGTCGGGGGCTCCGGCGGCGGGCGGTACGGCGGTCGCGGTCGAAGCGGCGGTGAAGATGTGGGTCAAGGCACTCCTCCCCTGTGGCCTTCCCTGGCCCCGGGTGCGGTGCGGGGCCGGCACCACGGGGTGTGCAGGAGGGTGACGGTCGCCGGATCGATGCGCAACTGTTCCGTTTCCTCCTGGGCAAGCTGCGCTCCGTGGCCGGAAAATGGCGGCAGCAGCTGGACAGTTTGACCATCGGACGGAGCCGCCGTGCACTCCCCCAACGACGCCATCGACGCGCTCGACGGAAAGTTGATCAGACTTCTCAGCGAGGAACCGCGGATCGGCGTGCTGGAGTGCTCGCGCCGGCTGCAGGTGGCGCGCGGGACGGTGCAGGCCCGGCTGGACCGGCTGCAGGCGAAGGGCGTGATCGGCGGGTTCGCCCCGCAGGTGGACCCGGGGGCGCTCGGCTATCCGGTGACGGCCTTCGCCACGCTGGAGATCTCGCAGGGCCAGGGCTCCGACGTCCGGGCCCATCTGGCCGCCGTCCCGGAGGTGTTGGAGCTGCACACCATCACCGGGCAGGGCGACATGCTGGTCCGGATCGTGGCCCGGTCCAACGCGGACCTGCAGCGGGTGATCGACCGGGTGGTGGGCTTCGACGGGATCGTCCGGGCCTCCACGGCCATCGCCCTGGAGAACCCGGTGCCGTACCGGATCCTGCCCCTGGTGGAGCAGGCCGCCCGGGAGTGACCGGGGCGGCCGTGAGTGGCCGGGCGGCCGAGGGTGGCCGGAGCGGCCGAGGGTGGCCGGAGCGGCCGGCGGCCCGCCCGGGCCCGGGATCAGGACGACGCGCAACTCGGCACGTTGCCGCCGCTGTTGAGCGCGTTGAGCGAGGCGACCGCGTCCTCGACGGTGGTGACCGGGATCAGCCGCAGACCCTCGGGGGTGTTGACCCGGGCCTCGCCGCACTCGTCCCGGGGCACCAGGAAGACGGTGGCGCCGTCCCGGGCGGCGGCCTGGGTCTTCAGCGGGACGCCGCCGACCGGACCGATCCGGCCCTGCGCGTCCACCGTGCCGGTACCGGCGATCACCTTGCCGCCGGTGAGGTCGCCGCCCTTGCCGTCGCCGTCGAGCTTGTCGATGATGCCGAGCGCGAGCATCTGGCCGGCGCTGGGGCCGCCGATGTCGCCGAGGTAGATCGAGACCTTGACCTGCTCGGGCGACAGGTGCAGGTAGTTGAGGGCCGCCAGGGTGGCGCTGTCCTGCGACTCGGTCATCTGCCGCTCGGACTCCTGGTGGGCGTCCTGCGGGTCCTCCTCCGGGTAGACGGCCTCCGAGGGCAGCACCGCCTCCTCCTGGTTCCACCAGGCGTCCAGGGCCCGCCACAGGGTCAGCGTCTGGCCGGGGTTGGTGGCCTGGATGGTGACCATGCGCAGCTGCCCGCTGGTCGTCCTGACGGGTGCTCCGGTGATGGTGATGACCGGTCGGGGCGGTTCGCCGCTCCCGGGCGGGCTGTAGCTGCCGAGGGTGTCCACGGTGAGGCCCGGCTGGGTGAGCGTGTACGGGAGCGGGGCGAACGCCCCCACCGCGAGGAGGACGCCGACCAGCGTCCCGCACAGCGCCAGCGCGCGGGTCTTGGGAGCGGTGAGGGCCGGGGGCAGCTTGGCAGGAGACACATCCGCATCCAAACACACCCGGCCCGCGCCGTGTCAGCGCAGCGCGTCGGCCACCTCGGTGGCAGCCTCGACCACGCGCGGCCCGACCCGTTCGGGCACCAGACCGTTGAGCATCACCACGCCGACGCTGCCCTCGATGCCGCTCAGTCCGAGCAGGGCGGCGGCGGCGCCGCTGGCCCCGGACTGCTCCTCCGCGCGGGTGATCACGAAGCCCTGGTCGGGCCGGCGCTGGCCGGGGAAGTTGCGGGCCTCCAGGATCGCCCGGCCGGCCGCGCTCTCGCTGAGCGGGTGGCGCAGGCCGGTCCGGTAGGCGACGTGGAAGTCGGTCCAGGTCGGTTCGACCACGGCGACGGCCAGCGCCTCGTTGCCGTCCACCAGGGTCAGGTGGGCGGTGGCGCCGAGGTCCTCGGCGAGGCTGCGCAGGGCCGGCAGGGCGGCCTCGCGGAGCAGCGGGTGCACCCGGTGGGCGAGCCGGAGGACACCCAGGCCGACCCGGGCCCGGCCGCCGATGTCCCGGCGGACCAGACCGTGCTGCTCCAGGGTGGCCAGCAGGCGGTAGACCACCGTCCGGTTGACGGCGAGGCGGGCGGCCAGCTCGGTCACGGTCAGGCCGCGCTCGGAGTCGGCGAGCAGTTTGAGGACCCGGACACCTCTGTCCAGGGTCTGGGAGGTTTCAGCAGTCACGACGCGCAAGTCCTTTCCGCGACGGTCGCCGGCCGGCGGTGGTGCCGGTGCCGGGACGGAGAATTCGCGCGCAGGTGGGGTGTCCGCGCTGGAACGCACGCGGTGGCGCCATTGCCGTCCACGTCGTTCTGCGGTGCTCTGCCCGGGTCGGGGTGGTCGGTTCGAGAGAGCGTGGGGGAAAGGTAGTGAACGGGAGTGGCGCGGGGGAAGTAGTTGTCCAAAATCCGATCGGGATCGACGCGTTATCGAAATGAAAATCCGGGCGAAACCACCCAAGAGGACACCACAAAGGGAACACCAGTTCGATAACACTCCGGAGTCCGGACACCTGGCTCGACGCCGGGGGTCGCCGGAGCGGACCCGGAAGGGCCCGCCGGGGGCAGGGGGGCGGGCAGCGGACCGGGGAGGCACCCACCGCACGCCGCAGCACGCCGGCGCGAGCAGGGCGTGATCCGAGCAGGTTCGGAGCGGGTTCGGAGCGGGTTCGGAGCGGATGGCGAGCGCGAGATCCGGCCACCGGCGCGGCGCGCGGGCTCAGAACAGGTTGCGGGCGATCGTCCAGCCGGCCGCGGCGGTCAGCAGCACGGCGATGGCGGGCGGGCTGAGCCGCAGCCGCCAGCGGCGTCCGGCCAGGCCGTGCCGGAGCCAGGTGAGGTAGAGCGCCGCCACCAGCGGCAGGGAGAGCAGCAGGGCCGCGTTGTCCTGCCAGGCCGCGGCCAGGTCGCCGTGCAGCAGGTCGTACGCCATGCGGGTGCCGCCGCAGCCGGGGCACTGGAGGCCCGTCAGCCGGCGCCAGGGGCAGAACGGGAGGAACTGGCCGGACAGGTGCGGGTCCCGCGGCCACAGGTAGGCCGCCCCGGCCAGGCCGGCGCCGAGCAGCGCCAGCGGAGGCGCGGCCGTCCGCAGCCGCTCCGCACGCGGACCGGACGCCAGGCCGGACATGGGCCCGGACGACGGGCCGGCCGCGCCGGGAACGCCGCCACCCCCGCCCCCGGTGCGGTCACCGGGACGGGGGTGCGGGCGTGGGCGCGAACCCGGACGCAACGTCAGCCGCGGAGCTTGCGGCCCTGGGCGTCGGTGCGGGTGTCGCTGACCAGGAAGATGATGCCGTCGATCAGGGCCCAGAAGCCCAGGCCGCCGCAGGTCAGGAGCTGGGCGACACCCATGCCGACGTGGCCGGTGTAGAAGCGGCCGATGCCGAACCCGCCGAGGAAGATCTGCAGCAGACCGGCCACGACCTTCGACTTGTCGGACAGCTCGGGGGTGGGGTTGGCGTAGGACACGGTTGGTTCGACTCCTTAGTGACGGCATGCCACGGACGTACGGTCGGACGGGACCACGTGGCGGGACAGGGCCGTCTCGTCATGCGATGGATGTGCCGGGGCGCTCACCTCGAAGAGATCGTCAGGCGCCGCAGCACGCGGAAGATTAGCGGATCATCAGACCAATGTCTCCACGGTTATTTTGCGATCACATGACGAACGACCCGCCCCCCGATGAACCGGGGGACGGGTCGATGACAGGTCGGGAACGAAGGACTGGTGCGGCGTCAGCCTTGGCCGGCCGGAGTCAGCTCCTGCTGGCCGACGTCAGCCCTTCGTGGCCCATTCGCGGATCCGCCCGATCCGCGCCTTGAGCTGGTTCGCCGTCGCCTGGGCGGTGATCGGTCCGCCGCACTGCCGGCGCAGCTCGTTGTGGATGGTGCCGTGCGGCTGGGTGGTGCGGTGGTGCCAGGCGGCGACCAGCGCGTTGAGCTCCTTGCGCAGCTCGCGCAGTTCCTGATGGGTCACCACCGGCCGCTGCTCGGCGGGCAGCTCGATCAGGTCGGCCTCCTCGGCGGGCCTGGCCTTGGAGCGCTGGATCTGCCGGTGCTGCCGCTTCTGCAGCAGCATCTGCACCTGGTCCGGCTCCAGCAGGCCCGGGATGCCGAGGTAGTCCTCCTCCTCCTCGCTGCCCGGGTGCGCCTGCATGCCGAACTCCATGGCGTTGTACAGGACCCGGTCGAAGACCGCGTCGCTGCCCAGCGCCTCGTAGGAGAACTCCTCGCCGCCGGCGGTGTCCGGCCCGTCGTTGGCCCGCTCGGCCTCGGCGAGCAGCCGGTCCTCCTCGTCGAAGAGGCCCTCGCCCTCCTTCTTCGGCCGGTCCAGGACGTGGTCGCGCTGCAGCTCCATCTCGTTGGCGAAACCGAGCAGCATCGGGATGGTCGGCAGGAACACCGAGGCGGTCTCGCCGCGCTTGCGGGCACGCACGAAGCGGCCGACGGCCTGGGCGAAGAACAGCGGGGTGGAGATCGAGGTGGCGTACACGCCGACGCACAGCCGGGGCACGTCGACGCCCTCGGACACCATCCGGACCGCGACCATCCAGCGTGAGGTGCCCGCCGCGTAGTCGGAGATCCGCTGGGAGGCCTCGGCCTCGTCGGAGAGGACCAGGGTGACCTTCTCGCCGCTGATCTCGCGGAGCAGCTTGGCGTAGGCGCGGGCCACGTTCTGGTCGGTGGCGATCACGAGGCCGCCGGCGTCCGGGATGGCCTTGCGGACCTCGCTGAGCCGCCGGTCGGCGGCCTGCAGCACGCTCGGGATCCACTCGCCCTGCGGGGAGAGCGCGGTGCGCCAGGCCTGGGCGATCAGGTCCTTGGTCATCGGCTCGCCGAGCCGGGCCTCCAGCTCGTCGCCGGCCTTGGTGCGCCAGCGCATGTTGCCGCTGTAGGAGAGGAAGATCACCGGACGGACGACGTGGTCGGCCAGCGCGTGGCCGTAGCCGTAGGTGTAGTCGGCGACCGACTTGCGGATGCCGTCGCCGCCCGCCTCGTACTGGACGAACGGGATCGGGTTGGTGTCCGAGCGGAACGGCGTACCGGTCAGCGCGAGCCGCCGGGTGGCCGGCTCGAAGGCCTCGAAGCAGGCCTCGCCCCAGGACTTGGAGTCACCGGCGTGGTGGATCTCGTCCATGATCACGAGGGTCTTGCGGGCCTCGGTCCGGTTCCGGTGCAGCATCGGGTTGACGCCCACGCCGGCGTAGGTGACCACGATGCCCTGGTACTCCTTGGACAGCGGTCCCGAGGAGTACGCCGGGTCGAGCCTGATGCCTATCCGGGCGGCGGCCTCCGCCCACTGCTTCTTCAGGTGCTCGGTGGGCGCGACCACCGTCACCTGCTGCACCAGGTGGTTGTGCAGCAGGTAGGAGGCCAGGGTGAGGGCGAAGGTGGTCTTACCGGCGCCCGGGGTCGCCACCGCGAGGAAGTCGCGGGGCTGCTTCTCGATGTACTTGTCCAGCGCGCCCTGCTGCCAGGCGCGCAGCTTGCCGGCCGTACCCCAGGGGGCACGGCCCGGGAAGGCGGGCGAGAGGTGGTGCGAGGAACCGGCCTGCGACGGGCGCGGCGCGGTGGGGTGCACGGGGTGCGGCGCCGGATGCGGCGCGACGTCGGAGAACAGCGGGGTCATCGGCGAGGAGGCGGCAGTACTCACGGTCTCCGATTGGGGTCGTCGCAGGTCAGAGCAGGTATGGAAGCCCCGGCCCGCGGTCGGACGGCGGTCGTACAACCCGCCCAGCCTACCGGCCCGCGGAGCGTTGCCGGCGCGCGCCGCGCTCAGCCCGCGCCGGGCCGCGCCCCTTCGGCGAGCCCGCTGAGCCGGTCCGCGATCGCCCCCACCTCGGCCACCTCGCCGGCGGCCACACCGACCACCAGGTCGTACGCCGCGTCCTGGTCGATCCCGGCCATGTCGACCCCGTTGAGGTCGAGGAAGACCACCGCCGCCATCCAGGCGGTGCGCTTGTTGCCGTCCACGAACGGATGGTTGGAGGCCAGCGAGTGCAGCAGGGCGGCGGCCTTCTCGAAGAGCCCCGGATAGGCCTCCACCCCGAACATCTGCGAGCCCGGCCGGTGCGCCGCGGAGGCCACCAGCCCGAGGTCCCGCACCCCCACCTCCTGGCCCTGGCAGGCGTACTCGGCCAGCTCCAGGATCTCCAGGACTGTCAGGTACCTCACTCCCCCAGCCGCCTCAGCAGGTCGGCGTGCCGGGCCGCGTACTTCGCCCCCAGGCGTCGCACGTCCTCCCGCCCGGACTCCTCGTCCAGGTAGCGGTCGATCGCCCGCAGCACCACCGCGTGCATGCTCCGGCCCTCCTCCTCGGCGCGCCGGCGCAGGGCGTCCTGCTGTTCCTCGGTCAGTCGGAGATTCATCGCCATACCCGGCATGGTAGGAGCAGTGGGGTCATTCCGGTACCACTTTTCCGGGCCCCGATGTGACCGGGATCACCCGGTCCGGACGGAGGAATCCCGCCGAACCCGGTAAGGGTCCGCGCCCCGGCCGGTCTCCTCCTTCGGCGGGGCTGCCACGGGGGCGGCGACCGCACCGGGAGGCAGCATGTCCACGTCCGTCGTCGTCGAGCAGGCCGTCCGCGCCCGGCTGGTCCTCGGCACACGCCGCTCCGCCGCGCTGCGGGTCACCCTGCGCTACCGGCTGGACGACCCGCTGGCGGTGTGGCTGCTCTTCCCCGCCGAGTACGCCCTGGAGGGCGAGCCGGACGGCGGCGCCGGGACCGGGCCGGTCGAGGAGGTCCCCTGGGTGTTCGCCCGGGAGCTGCTGGCGGCGGGCCTGCGCGGCCCCGCCGGGGCCGGCGACGTGCACCTGAGCCCCGGCGCCGAGTGGACCCTGGTCGAGCTGCGGGCGCCCGAGGGCACCGCCCTCGTCCGCTTCCGCACCGAGGACCTGCGCCGCTTCCTCGCCCGCACCCTGGACGCCCTCCCCGAGGGCCGCGAGTTCGACCACCTCGACCCCGACCGCGCCCTCGCCGCGCTCCTCGGCTCCTGACCGGCCCGAGCCCGCGCCCGTGACGGCGGCCCCCGCCCTATACCGACAGCTTCCGCATCAGCCGCACCCCCTGCGCCGGCGTCATGTGCGGCAGGTACGCCTTCCCGATCGCCCGGGTGATCGCCGCCAGCGCCGCCGGGTCCGGGTACGTCATGTACATCGGCCGGTACTCCGGCTGGAACTTCGCCTTGAACGCCAGCAGCGACCGGAACCCGTACACCGGCTCCAGCACCCGCCCCATCCAGTCCAGCATCCGCTGCAGCGCCGTCGGCTCCCCGCCCCGGTCGGAGCGGGCCAGCGGCGCCCCGGAGAGGCTGAGGAACCGCGCGCCCTCCTCCTTGAAACCCAGCGCGGCGGAGGCGATCAGGAACTCCATCACCCCGCGGAACCCCTCCGACCGGCGGCGCATGAAGTCCAGCGTCCAGCCCACCGGCTCGCCGTCCCCGTACACCGGCATCCAGCTGGTGAGCCCGTGCACGGTGCGGTCCGCGTCCACGGCGACCAGCACCCGGACCGCCGGGTCGTCCAGCTCGTCCAGGCCGCCGAGGGTGAACCCCATCTCGGGCAGGCCCTTGTCGGAGACCCACTCCTCGGAGATCGACCGGATCTGGTCCTTGATCGCGATCGGGGCGTCCCGGTAGGTGTACCACTCGGCGGTGATGCCCTGCTTGCCGGCCTTGTTGAGGGAGGTCCGGATGTCCTGCCACTTCTTCCCGGTGAAGGCGAGGTCGGGCAGCGCCACCACGGTGTCCTCCGCGACCTGCAGCGAGCGCCAGCCGAGTTCCTCCGCCACGTCCAGCACCAGCTCGGTGCAGCTGTAGAAGCAGGGCGTCCAGCCCCGGGTGTCGCAGTACGCGGCGAACCCGGCGACCGCCCGCCGCCGCGCCTCCGGCTCGCCGAACGGGTCGCCGGTGGTGAGCGCCACCGGCGCCATGCCCACCGTGGCCAGCACCCGGTACGGCACGGCGGCCTTCCCGTCCCCGTCGAACCAGTAGTGGTTGCCGTCCCAGGTGGAGAGGAAGGAGAGCGTCGAGCCGCCGTGCCGCACCAGCAGCTCCCGGGCCCGCTCGGCGGCCTCGGCGTCCTCGTGCACCACCGGCCGGCGGAAGGCCAGCACCAGCGCCACCAGGGTCACCACCCAGAAGAACAGCCCGCAGTAGGTCTCCAGGAACCGCGCCCCGCCGCCGACCGCGATCGGGTAGTCCGGCAGCAGGTCGTTGTACGAGGGCGGCAAGAGCTCGGAGGGCAGGCCGACCAGGAACGCCCCGAAGCCCGGCCGCGGCTGGTACTGGTCCCGGACCAGCCACCCGATCCCGGCGTACGCCACGCAGCTGACCAGCAGCGCGCCGCCGACCACCAGGGCGAGCCGCCGGGTCACCCGGCGCGGCAGCCGCTGGTCGAAGCTGCGCCGGGTGACGGTCTGCAGCACCAGCATGGCCACCGGGAGCAGCAGCGCCTCCCCGATCAGCTCGAACAGGTAGCCGGTGCCGCCGGTGTCGGCGAACTCGTCGTAGCTGAGGGCGAGCAGCCAGCAGAGCACCGCGATCCAGGCGAGTTCGGTGATCACGGTGAGCCGCCAGGCGAGCCGGAGCCCGCGGCGCAGTCCCTCGGCGAGCACCAGCAGGACGACGGGGACGAGGGCGGCCATCAGCCGGCCGGGCGAGTCGAAGAACCGGTCCACCGAGTGGGCGCGGGCGCAGGCGTCGGCGGACTGCTCGCAGGCGATCCGGATCTCCTCGCTGGAGGGGACGTGCGAGAAGTACAGGTCGCCGAGGGTGTTGAAGGGTCCGATGGCGTCCTGGTAGAGCGAGGCGACGAGCGGGCCGATGGCGGCGGCGGCCAGGCAGAGGGCGACCAGGACCCGGGTCTCGGCGTGCGAGGCGCGCCGCGGCCGGGCCGGCAGCCTGTGGTGCAGCAGGGCGCCTAGGGCGAGTCCGATCAGCGCGCCGGCGAACCGCTGGACGCTCTGCAGGTGGCCGATGTACAGCATCATCACCAGCGGGACGAGGACGGTCAGGAGCCTCAGCCGGCGGCGCCAGAGCACGGTGAGCCGGTAGCTGAGCACCCCGGCGAGGGCGAAGGCGCCGGCGCCCGGACTGACCGCGATCTGGTGCTCGATCTCCTTCATCCAGCCGACGTCGGCGGAGACCCCGACCCGGACCACGGCGGTGCCCAGCAGGGTGCCCAGCACCTGGCCGGTGACCAGGACGCCGGCCGTGAGCGCGGTGCCGAGCCGGGTCTCGGCGAGCGGTCCGATGACGGCGAGCAGCAGGCTGATCACCACGTACGCGCCGGGGCCGGAGCACCACAGCAGGGAGCTGAAGGGGGTCCACCAGCGGCCGGCCTCCAGGGTGGGGAGGCCGACGCCGACGTGGGCGAGCAGCGTGGGGTCGGGTCCGTCGTCGAGGCTGGCGGTGGCGGCGCCGACCACCCAGAGCGCGATCACCAGGGCGATGGTGAGCGGTGCGGTGGTCAGCCGCTCCCAGAGCAGGCGGAGCAGCCGCAGCCAGCGCCGGCCGCCGTACTCGGCGGGCGGGGTGACGGGGGCGGCGTCGGTCATCGGATGAGTCCTGTCTGCTGGGCCAGCCAGGGGACGTTGTTCGCCAGCCCGGCTCGGAAGGTGTTCCAGTCGTGTCCGCCGGGGACGGTCTCGAACTTCGCCTTCATCCCGGCCTGGACGGCGGCGTTGTAGACCTTCTGCTGCTGCGGTCCGAACTCGCCGTCGCTGTTGCCGACCACGAAGGCGGCGGCGGTGTCGGGAAAGCGCTGGCGGGCCATCACGTGGAGCGGGTCGACGGCGTTGAAGGCGGCCTCGTCGCCGCCGAAGGCCTCCTGGACGGTCTGCTCGTGGCTGCCGAGGGTGGGTTCCTGCTGGCCGGAGATGTCCAGGAAGGAGCCGTAGACCTGGGGGGCGTTGACGGCCAGTTGGAGGGAGCAGGTGCCGCCGAGGGAGAGGCCGCCGATGGACCAGGCGCCGCGGCCGGTGCCGGTCTGCAGGTGGTCCTTGATCCAGTTCGGGACGTCATCGGCGAGGTAGGTCTGGGCCTGGGCGATCCTGGAGTTCATGCAGAGGCTGTTGCCCCAGGTGGACCCGGTCTCGTCGGCCACGACCACGATCGGGGCGAGGCCGTCGTGGGCGGCGGCGAAGGAGTCCATGGTGGTCTGCAGGGCGCCGGAGTTGACCCAGTCGGCGGGTTCGCCGGGCTGGCCGGCCATCAGGACGAGGACGGGCAGCAGCGGGCGGGGGCTGGTGTAGTAGGCGGGCGGCAGGTAGACGTACGCGTCGCGGGCCTGGAAGCCGGACTTGGTGCCGGGGATGGGGACGCTGGACAGGGTGCCCTTCTCGGGGAGGTCGGCGGGGCGTTTCCAGACCTCGGAGAGGGTCTTGCCGGGCGGGACGGCGACGGTGTTCGGGTCCCGGCCGGTGGGCAGGGCATGGGTCTCGGGGGAGAGCATGGCGCGGAGCGTCGGGTACTCCTGGTAGAAGCGGTTGACCTGCGAGGAGGCCATCACCACGACCACCACGGCCAGGCCGATCACGCCGAGCCGGGTGCGCCAGCGCATCGGTGCCCCGGCGGCGGGCACCAGGCGGGCGACGGCGAGGCAGAGGGCGAGGACGGCGAGCCCGACCCAGGAGGCGACCTCGTCGGGCAGGCCGTCGGGCCAGGGCTGCCACCAGTCGTCGATGGTGAACTTCACCAGGACGGTCAGGACGGCGGCGGCCACCAGGGCGCAGGGCAGCCGGACGGTCCACCAGTGCGGGAGGCCGGAGACGGCCAGGGCGACGAGGGCGGCGAACCCGAGCACCAGGATGATGTTCGGGATGGCGCCGTCGATCAGCGACCAGTCGAGCGGGTTCCAGGTCATCTCGGCGCGGTCCTCGGCTCAGGCCCGCACGGCGCGGACGAGGTGGGCGAAGACCACGACGTTGCCGTCGTAACCCTCGGGCTCGCGGTAGCCGCCGCCGCAGGTGATCAGCCGCAACTGGGCGTCGGGGGCGGCGGCGTAGACCGTGTGGTCGGGGAAGTCGCTGCGGCGGTAGGTCTCCACGGCGTCGACGGTGAAGTGGGCGCTGGAGCCGTCCTGGCGGGTCACCTCGAGGTGGTCGCCGCGGCGGAGGTCGCCGAGGCGGTAGAAGACGGCGGGGCCCTGCCGGGTGTCCACGTGGCCGGCCATGACGGCGGTGCCGCGCTGGCCGGGGGTGGTGCCGGCCCGGTACCAGCCGGCGAGGTTGGGCTCGGCGGGGGGCGGGGGTTCGAGGTGCCCGTCGGGGTCGAGGGCGAGGCCGGTGACGGGGGCGTCCACGCCGAGGGCGGGGATGCGGATCCGGGTGGGCGGGGAGGGCGGCAGCGACGGGACGACCGGGCGGGCGGCGTCGGCGCCGGGGGCGGCGAGGGCCTGGGCGGCGGTGGGTGCGGGGGGCAGGCCGTGGCCGCCGCCCTCGTTGATCATCCACGCTCCGAGCACCAGCGCCGTTCCGGCCGCCAGCGTGCCCGGCCAGGGACTCCTGCCCGGTTGCCCGCCCACCGTCACTCCCCTCTGACACAGGTTCAGGCCAGTGAATCCGTGCCGTCGTGGGGCGGCACTCCGGCGGCACCGTCCGGGTGACGGTCGCCGGTCAAGGCCGCTGGGGTGGGGGCGGCGCGGCCGCGGCGCAGGCGGGGACGGGTGAGGAGGCCCTCGGCGCCGGCGGCCGCGGTGGCGATGGCGGGCAGTTCGGTGGGCTTGTCGTAGAGCGCGAAGCGGGGGCGCCAGTCGGGGTGGAACCGGGCGTGCGACCGGTACAGGGACTCGCGGCGCCACCAGCGGACCAGGAGCCGCAGGACGGCGCGGACCAGGCGGAGCAGCAGGCCGCCGGCGGCGGGGCGGGCGCGGCGCTGCTCGGCGGTGCGGAAGGCGGCGTAGTTGAGGGAGACCCGGGTGACGTGGAGGTCGCCGCGGGCGGAGGCCAGCAGCACCTCGGTGATCAGGTACTCGGCGAGGCCCTCGTCGGATTCGCGGTCGCGGCGGATCAGGTCGAGGGTCAGGCCGTGAGCGCCCCAGGGGACGAGGTTGAGCAGGGCGCAGACGCGGTCGTTCTCGTCGCGGCACTCGGCGAGCAGGCAGTCGCCGTCGTCGGGGTCGCCGAGCCGGCCGAGGGCGGTGGCGAAGCCGCGTTCGGTGCGGCCGTGCCGCCAGGCGTCGGCGAGCCGGGCGAGGTCGGCGAGTTCGGCCGCGGGGATGTCGCGGTGGCGGCGGACGAGGGCGCGGTAGCCGGCGGCGCGGACCCGGTCGCGGGTCTCGCGCAGGGGGGTCATGGCCTGCCCGGTGAGGGTGAAGCCGGTGGTCTCGACGACGGCCTCCTCACCGAGTTCGACGACGTGCAGGCGGGCGTGCCGGGCGTAGGCGGCGCTGCCGCGCCGGCCGGCGCCGGTGACGGCGGGGATCCAGGCGTTGCCGCGGGCCTGGTCGATCCAGGCCTCGATGGCGCCGGGCCAGTGCTCGGGGGCGCCGACCGGGTCGCCGGAGACCAGCGAGACGCCGTTGACCACGCGGTGGACCACGGCGGCCTCGCCGGTCGGGGACCAGCAGGCGGCCTTGTCGCGGCGGAGGGCGAAGTAGCCGAGCGAGTCGCCGGCGCCGTGCCCGTCCAGCAGGGCGCGGAGCCGGCGTTCGTCCTCGGGGCGCAGCCGGAGCCGTCCGCGCGGGGAGCGGAAGAGCACCCGGAGGGAGAGCAGCAGCAGGGCGGCGCCGAGGAGGTTGAGCCCGAGGTCGACCCAGCCGGGGACGTCGATGTCGGAGTACTCGATGATGCCGGAGAGGGTGATCAGGCGGAGCAGGACGTACAGGACGGCCGCGCCCCAGCTGGGCGGGGCCTCGGCGTAGGTGAGGCGGACGACGGCGGCGCCGACCAGGGTGAGCAGGGCGAGGCCGGTGACCAGGACGGCGACGGCGAGGGTGACGTCGCCGCGCTCGCTGCGGACCCGGAAGAGGCCGCGGCCGAGGACGAGCAGGACCAGCAGGGCGAGGGTGATCGCGGCGGAGGCCCAGTTGAACGGGTGGCTGCGGTAGTCCTCGCTGGTCATGGCGGCGACGAAGGCGGCGGAGTAGACGCCGACCACGATGGTGGTGGCCATCCAGGCGGCGCGCTTGCGGCGGCGGAGCATGACCGAGAGCAGGCCGGCGAAGAGCGCGGCGGTGAAGCCGGCGGTCATCAGGACGGGGGTGAAGTACTGGCCGGTGTTGACCTGCTGGACCTGGGTGCGGAACGGTTCGACCAGGCCGGCGGCCACGTTGAGCAGGGCGGCGATCCGGACGTACCACTCGGCGGTGAGGGCGCAGCGGATCCGCCAGGGCTGCAGCGGTGCGGCGGGCGGCGGCGGGGGCGGCGGGGGTTCGACGGCGGCGGCGCGGCGGCGTTCGAGGACGGCGTCGGGGGCGCCGGCGACGGCGTCGTAGAAGCTGATCCTGGCGGCCTGGAGGCGGCGGTGGATGCGGGCCTCGCGGCGGTCGGCGCGGGCCATCCGGCGGGGGCGGCTGCGGTAGCGCCAGCGGGCCCAGGGGCTGTGCGGGCGGGCCAGGCGGACGGCGCCGACCAGGGCGAGCGGCCAGAGCATGATGCCGAGCAGTCCGGTCCAGGTCTTGCCCTTGAGCAGGGTGACGCCGACCAGGGAGAGCAGGATGACGGCGCCGACGACCTGACCGGCGGTCAGCGGGCCCTGGAAGCCGCCGAAGGGGAGTTCGCCGAGCAGCAGCAGGCCGATCATGGAGACGGCGAGCACCACGGCGTCCACCGAGGTGCGGCCCCGCTCGCTCCAGTAGACGTCCTCCAGGTGCAGGACCAGGGCGAACTCGTCGAGGACCAGGCCGGCGCCGATGCCGAAGCCGGCCGCGAAGACCAGCCGCCAGCCGCCGCCCTCGCCGCGGACGGTGAAGCCGGCGACGCCGCAGATCAGCATCAGGGCCTGGCCGAAGACGACGTGGTGGATGTGCAGGCCGCCGGGGGTGACGTTGCCCGGCCACCAGCTCGTGCCGCGCCGGATCATCCGCACGCTGAAGCGGATGAACAGGAAGGAGCCGACCAGGCCGAGCAGCAGCAGGAAGAGCGCCTCGCGGCCCTGCTCGACGATCCGCACCCCGGTCACGTCGAGCGTGGGGTCGAGCGCCGGGTGCCACATAGCGCCATCTGACGACGGATCAGTGGTCGGTCGCCACCGTTACGGCCGGTGGCTACGCCGAACGGCTGAGCGTCGCCCGGGTACCGTGCCCGTCACCCGTGCAACCCGCCGCGTTTGTCCGTGTCGCACGCCCCGGCGTGCCATGCTGAGCCCGATTCCCCCGGAAAGCCCCATTCGCACATTTATCGGATGGTCAGGCAGTCGGACCGTCATCCTCTTCCCCTGTGCGACTCTCTTGCGATCGGATGTGACCATGGACGCCCTCCCCCGCAGGACCGTGCTCGCCGCCGGGGCCGCGACCGCCGCTGCCCTGGCCGCCGGATGCGCCGCCAAGTCCGGGGGCGGTGGGAGGACCGACCCCGACACCTCCGCCACCGGAGCGGGGGACGCCAGCGCCTCGGCCGCACCGAAGCCCCCCGCCACGCTGATCGGCGACGGCTCCACCTCGGACACCGGCCCCCAGCCCCACCAGCCCAAGCCCGAGCCGCTGGCCCTCGGTCAGCGGCCGCCGCAGTTCGTGGTGTTCTCCTGGGACGGCGCCGGCGAGCTGGACAACAGGCTGTTCACCCGGTTCCGGCAGCTCGCCAAGGACCACGACGCCGCGATGACCTTCTTCCTCAGCGGCATCTACCTGGTGCCGGAGTCGAAGAAGTCGCTCTACCACCCGCCGCAGCACCCGGTCGGCGCCTCCGACATCGGCTACCTCAGCGACGCCCACATCCGCGACACCCTGGAGCAGCTGCACGCCGCCTGGCTGGAGGGCCACGAGATCGGCACCCACTTCAACGGCCACTTCTGCGGCCCCAACGGCGGCGGCAGGTGGTCACCGGAGGACTGGGACAGCGAGATCGAACAGGCGATGTCCTTCGTCATGAACTGGAAGACCAACACCGGCTACACCGACCTGCCCGCGCTGCCCTTCGACTACCGCCGCGAGCTGATCGGCGGCCGCACCCCCTGCCTGGAGGGCCAGCGCGGCCTGCTCCCCACCGCCGCCAAGCGCGGCTGGAAGTACGACAGCAGCGGCCCCGGCGGGCTGCAGGTCTGGCCGCAGAAGTTCCAGGGCGGCGCGCTGTGGGACATGCCGCTGCAGTCCATCCCCTTCCCGGGGCACAGCTTCCAGGTGCTCTCGATGGACTACAACATCATGTACAACCAGTCCGGCAGCAACACCCACGGCGACGCCTCCCGGCACGCCGCCTGGCAGGTGCAGGCCCGGGACTCCTACCTGGCCGGGTTCGAGCGGGCGTACACCTCGAACCGGGCGCCGCTGATCATCGGCAATCACTTCGAGGAATGGAACGGCGGCATCTACATGAACGCCGTCGAGGAGGTCCTCAAGGCGGTGGCGGGCAAGCCCGAGGTCCGCCTGGTCTCCTTCCGCCAGCTGGTGGAGTGGCTGGAGGTGCAGGACCCGGCGGTGCTGCGCAAGCTCCAGGCGCTGGGCCCCGGCGTCTCCCCGGCCGGCGGCTGGGAGGCATACCTCGGCAGCCCCGAACCCTCCGCGGCGGTCAGCCCGGCGGCCTAGGACGGGTCCGGCGCGGGGCGGGTCCGCCGCGGGGCGGGTCCGCCGCGGGGCGGGTCCGCCGCGGGGCTGGTCCGCCGCGGGGCTGGTCCGCCGCGGGGCTGGTCCGGCTCGGGCTCGCCGGCCGGCGCTAGGCCTTGGCCGCCGCCGTCCGTCCGGAGACCGCCGCGCCCGCCAGTGCCACGCCGGCCATCACCACGAAGATCACCGCGAAGGCCCCCGCCGGGGTCGGCCCGCTCCGGACGGCGGCCACCGAGCCGCCGCCCAGCGCCGCGAACAGCACCCCGGCCAGGCCGATCAGCAGCACGTTCCCCAGGGCGTCGCTGAGCTGGACGGCCGCCGAGTTGGCGCCGGTCTCCTCCGGCGCCGACAGCTTCATCATCAGCACGCTGATGCTGGCCACCGCCAGCCCCATGCCCACCCCGCCGACCGCCCAGGCGGCCGCCGCCGTCCAGACCGGCGCCGCGGGCACCAGCACCAGGGCCGCGCCGGCGATCGACACCGCGGTCATGACGAAGCCCAGCCGGATCAGTGCCTCCCGGTGCCGGTCCGCCCAGGGCCGGCCCTGCAGCCAGGAGCCGAGCGCCCAGGAGAGCCCGCCGCTGGTCAGGGTCAGGCCGGCGAGCGTCGGCGACAGGTTCCGCTGGGTCACCATCATCAGCGGGATGAACGCCTCCGCCGCGAAGAAGGCGCCCGCCGCCACCCCGCGCAGCAGGATCACCGTCGGCAGCCCGCGGGCCGCCCGCAGCGTGCCGCGCGGCAGCAGCCGCACCACCGCCGGGAACAGCAGGGCCGCCCCCGCCGCCGCGGGCAGCAGCGCCACCGCGTCCAGCCGCTGGCCGCCGTACTGCAGCAGCCCGGCGCCGACCGCGGCCGTCGCCGCGAGGAGCGTGCGCCGCCGGTCGTACGGGGTGGCGGGCAGCGGGTCCTGGCCGCGCTCGGTACGGCGCAGCGCCGGGCCCATCACGGCGAGCGGCAGCAGGATCAGGGCGGGGACGGCGAGGAACACCCAGCGCCAGCCGAGGTGCTGGGTGACCGCGCCGGAGATCACCGGGCCGAGGATGGAGGGCAGCACCCAGGCCGCCGAGAAGGCCGCGAACACGGCAGGCCGCAGCCGCTCCGGGAAGGCCCGGCCGACCACCACGTACAGGGCGACGATGACCAGGCCGCCGCCCAGGCCCTGGATCGCCCGGCCGGCCACGAACAGCCACATACCGGCGGCCGTCCCGGCGGTCACCAGGCCGGCGCCGAACACCGCGATGCCGGTGAACAGCGGCGCCAGCGGCCCGCGCCGGTCGCACCACTGGCCGGAGACCACCAGGGCGAACAGCGTGGTGGTGAAGTAGCCGGAGAAGGCGAAGGCGTACAGGCCGAGGCCGTGCAGTTCCCTGGCCGCGACCGGCATCGCGGTGTTCACCGCCGTGGCCTCGAAGGCCAGCAGCAGGACCACCGAGACGATCCCCAGCGTCAGCGCGCGGTACGGGCCGCTGAGCACACCGCCGGCGGGGTCGTCGAGGGGTGCGGGCGTGGGGTCGACCGAGGTGGGGGAGGCTGTGGTCATGGGATTCATCGTAAGACCCGTGCGGCCGGATGACTCCTGACTTCCGGCCCGCTCCCCCTCGGTCGGAGGGCCTAGGACCCGGCTCCGCCGCCGCGCTCAGTGCAGCAGTTTGAGGCCCACCACGCCGGCGAGGATCAGGACCAGACAGGTGATCCGGGCCGCGGAGACCGCGTCACCGAGCGCGAGCATCCCGTACAGGGCCGTGCCGAGTGCTCCGATGCCCACCCAGACGGCGTAGCCGGTGCCCAGCGGGATGCTCCGCATCGCGTACGCCAGGCCGCCCATCGACAGGGCGAGCGCCACCGCGAACAGCGCGGTCGGGACGGCCCGCGAGAACCCCTTGGCCGCTTCCAGGGCGACCGCCCAGACGGTCTCCAGCAGGCCGGCGACGATCAGTACCACCCAGGCCATGACGGCGGGCTCCTCACGCAGTAGTGGGCGGCAGCCTCTGCGCTGCCACCGCTGTACCGCGCCGTCTTGTCCTGCCGGGTACGACGCACCTCGTCCGGGGCGGCCGCGGGGGCCGCCTCTTGGTTCCCTCCGACCGTAGCACGGCCGACACACGGAATTCATAGGCGGATATTGACGCACCTCGCCCGCAGGCCCTTATAGTGAATTCACCAACAGCGGAGACGACGGGAGTCGGGCGATGAACGGGAAGACGGCGGCCCTCGCGGCGTACCGCACCTGTGCCCCCTGTTGCCGCTGTACCGCGTGTCGCACCTGTCACGCCTGCTGCGCCTGAGCGCGCACACCCCTTGATTGCAGGGCCCCGAAGCCCCGTTCCCCCCCACGCCGTGTGCCCGAGTGGCCCAGGGAGCCGCCTGCAAAGCGGTGCACGCGGGTTCGAATCCCGCCACGGCGTCCATCCGTCGAATTTCCCGGCCCGCGCTTTCCCGCGCACGGCCGGGAAATTCGGCACGCTATTCACGCAGCGCAATTCACCGAACGGCCGAGAATGCCGTCCGGGCGGAAATTCCGGGCGTCCGCGCGGGGTTGCACGGGTATGAGCACCCCCATGGACACCTTCGGACAGCAGCACGGGCAGCCGCACGGGCAGAAGCTCGGGCAGCAGGATGGGCAGGCGCACCGGCCGCGGGTCGAGCCGTGCGCCAAGCGGATCCGCGCCTTCCTCGGCGGCCGGCCGGTGCTCGACACCGTGCGGGCCAGGCTGGTGTGGGAGCACCCGGCCTTCCCCGCGTACTACGTCCCGGTCGCCGACGTCGGCCCCGGGCTGCTGACCCCGACCGGCCGGACCAGCTCCCGGCCGGGCCTCGGCGAGGGCCGGCTGTTCACCCTCGCCTCCGGCGGCCGGACGGTGAAGGACGCGGCCTGGCGGTACGAGGACTCCCCCGTCGAGGAGCTGCGGGAGCTGGTCCGGTTCTCCTGGCGGGCGCTGGACGCCTGGTTCGAGGAGGACGAGGAGGTGTACACCCACCCGCGGGACCCGTACAAGCGGATCGACATCCTGCCGTCCTCCCGGCAGGTCGGGATCGAGCTGGACGGCGTGGTGGTGGCCGAGAGCGGCCACCCGTCCCTGCTGTTCGAGACGGGCCTGCCGGTCCGGTACTACCTGCCCCGCACGGACGTCCGGGCCGACCTCCTGGAGCCCGGCACCCGGACCACCCACTGCCCGTACAAGGGCGCGGCCGAGCACCTCTCCGTCCGGGTGGGCGACGAACTGCACCAGGACGTCGCCTGGACGTACCGGACCCCGCTGCCCGAGAGCCAGCGGATCGCCGGGCTGGTCGCGTTCTACGACGAGCGGGCGGACATCCACGTGGACGGGGTGCTGCAACCGCGTCCGCACACGCCCTTCAGCTGAGCCGGCCGCCGCACGTCCGGACCGGCCCGCGCAACACGCCGAGGGGCGTCCCCGCGACTGCGGGAACGCCCCTCGGACGGTCAGGCCCTACGCCGTGGAACCGGTCACTCGATCACCGGCGGGAGGGCGGAGCCTCCACGCCAGGTCTCCTCGTCCTCGACCAGGTAGTCGGGACGGTGACCGTCCTTGCCCTTCTTCTTGTTGCCGGCCGCCGAGCCCGGGGCACCGCCGTGCATCCCGCCGGCGCCACCGGCGCCCGCACCGGCCTGGCCACGGCCCTTGCCCAGGCCCGAACCGCCCTCGGTGAAGGCACGGCCACTGGCGTTGCCCGGCTTGGCGGCACCGAACGCGCCGCCCTCGCGACGGACTAGGCCGCTGCTCTTGCCGCCGGCGCCGCCACGGGCACCGCCGCCGCCCATACCGCCGCCCATGCCACCGCCCATACCGGGCGCGCCCGAGGCGCCGGCCTTGCCCTGGCCGGCACCGGCACCCGCGGCACCCGCGCCGCCGGCACCCGCACCACCGCGGCCGGCCGAACCACCGCCGGCGCCGCCGCTACCACCGGCGATACCGCCGCGGCCCGTGCCACCACCGGGGATGCCACCGCCACCGGGACGGGAGCCGCCGCCCGGGATGAGGCCGCCACCGGGGAAGCCACCGCCACCCGGGAAGCCACCGCCGCCGCCACCGCCACCACCGCCACCCGGCGGGTTGATCCCGCCGCCGCTGTGGATGGGCGGGACGGTGGTACGGCCGGGCTGCGTGTCGGCCGGCGGCAGGCTGTTGAGGTCCGTACCGGGCCGCGTCGGCATCGGGCTCTCCGGCGTACCGATCGGCGGGACAGTGGGGTTCCGGGGATCCGTCGGCGGGATGCCGGGGCTCCGCGGGTCCTGGATGTCCGGCCGGTTCGGCTGACCGCCACCGGGCTTGTCACCCGTCGACGGCGGACCGTCGGGGTAGCGCGGGGTCGGCGGCTTCGGGGGCAGGAAGCCGGGGGGCGTGGGCTGGGTGGGCTTGCCCGGGTAGCCGTCACCGCCGTTGATGTCCCCGCCATTGTCGTCCGGAGCCTTCATGTACTTGGCCGCTTCTTCGTACTGAGGCGCCAGGTGCTCCATGACGGCGATGGCGTACTGGTGCGCCACCTCGGTCGCCGACAGCTCGGAGGCGTGCTTGTCCACGGCCGCCGTACGGTCCATGGTCCTGAGGTCCGCGCGGAAGGCGGCGTCCGACTCCGCGAAGCCGTCCTCCAGGGTCTTGCCGACCCGGTCCCAGAAGCCGGGGACCTTGATGCTGTTCATGACGTCACGGCTCTGCGCGAGGGCGTCGCCGGCGTACTGCATGGCATTGGAGGTGTTCTGCGCGTGAGCGGCGGTGTTCACCAGGCTGGTCTGGAGGTCACCACCCTTCTTGGCGAACCCCTGAGCAGCCGCCCCCTCCCAGTGGGAGGTAGCGTGGTCGATGGCGGCGCGCAGGTCCGAGGCGGCCTGCTGGAGCTCCTCGTGGACGTTCTTCCAGTGCTCGGCGACCGCGTGGATCTGGTCGGGCTGGGAGTTCCCGATCATGTTCTTCAGCGGGATGAGGTCGTAGTCGTCGAACCGGTTGCCGGCCATCTCAGGCACCCCTCTCCTCGTAGCGCCTCATGGTCGCCTGGCCCTCGTCCTCACGAGCCTTGTAGCTGTCGGTGACCGTCTGCGTCTTGTCGCCGTACTCGTTGATGAGGGCGTCCAAGTTCGAGATGGTCTGGCTCAGGAAGACCTGCATGTTGCTGTGGGCGCTGTAGAGCGCATTGGCCTCGGCGAACTCGCCGCCGAAGGCATCGCGGGAGATGTCCGTCTTGTACTTGGTGTTCGTCCCGCACGTGCTGATGTTCTGCTGGAGGGTCCGCAGTCGTCTCACGACTGCCTCCAACTCGTCGGTGTTGACGCGGTATCCCTCGGACACGCGACCCTCTCCCCCTGGAGACTCGTTGCTTCCCCGTGACGGCACCCCGAGGGGTGCATGCTGCTGATTGTTAGAGCGTTCGATCGTATCGCTTCTCGGCGACAGGCTGACAGCCCGTCAACCGTCACTGGCCACCGTTCTGGTACGGGTTGTTCTGGTACGGCTGGTGGGGCTGCTGCGGCGAGTAGCCGGGCGGCGGCGCCTGGTTGCCGTACGGCTGCTGGGCCGGCGGCCAGCCCGGGGCTCCGCCGTGGGGCGGCTGGCCCATCTGCTGGGGCGGGAGCTGCGCCTGGGCGCGGCGCTTCCGACCCGAGACCGTCACGGCGATGATGATGAGCAGGACCACGACGACGACGGCCACGGCGGCCAGGATGAGCGGGGTCGACGAGGAGGACTTCTCCGTCTCGGGCTCGGGAAGAGCCGGAGCGGGCTTGGCGGTGCTGCCGTCAGGCGCATTGGTCGCCCCGCCACTCGCCTTCGTCGTCGGGCTGGCGCTCGTTGCGGAGACCGCCGCCAGTGGCCCCTGCTCGGGACCGGCAGGAATGTCCTGGGTCAGCGCCTCATAGGGGCGGACGATGCCGTACCCGTACTTGGCATCGGGCAGCTTGGCGCCCTTCAGTGCGGGCGGCACCATCGCCGACTTGACCAGGCGATTGGCCACCTGGCCTGCCGTCAAGTTTGGGTACTTGGCTCGCACCAGAGCCGCGGTGGCCGACACGAACGCGGTGGAGATCGACGTACCTTCGCCCATGCAGTACGGATTCGCACCACCGTCACAGGAGCCAGCCGTGATGACCTTCACGCCTGGAGCGGTGAGCATCACCTCGGGGCCGTAGTTCGACTTCGCCCAGACGGTGGAGGTCTTGTCCGTCGCGCCGACCGCCAGGACGCCGGGCCGATTGGCCGGGCTGCCCACCGACGTACCGTCGTTGCCCGTGCCCGCGACGACGAGGACATCGTGGCTGGCCGCGTAGGCGAGCGCGTCAGGGAACTTCAGTCCCGGGCCGGTCAGGGTCTGCGAGATGTTGATGACCTTGGCGCCGTTGTCGACCGCCCAGCGGATCGCCTCGGGGATCACGTCCTTGTCGTTGGCGTCACCCTTGTAGGCGGGAAGGATCTTGACGCCCGGGGCCAGACCGAGGATGCCGTCGTTGTCCCCGTGGCCGTGCCCGGCGATCACGCTCGCGACGCCGGTGCCGTGCCCCACCGTCGGCTTGGTGTTGAGGCCGCGACCGCTCTGGTCGAAGCCCGGCAGCACCTGACCCGTGAGGTCGGGATTGTTGGCGTCGACTCCGCTGTCGATGACCGCGACCTTGATGCCGTCGCCCTTGGTGACCGACCAGACCTTCTGCAGGTCGAAGTACTTCTCCGCCCACTGGTCGTCCCGGATCCCGTCCGCCGAAGCAGTGGGTGCCGCGCTCAGCAGCAGTGCGCTCGACAGTGCGGTGGCGGCGAGCACCCGCACGGCTCTGGTCAGCGTCATCGGTCCCCCGTCAGTCCTCTACCGCGGCACGGTCGTTGCAGCGATCCCCGTGCGCGAGGCACAGGGCCTTTCGATCGTATCTCTCGGCCGCCTGACATGCGCAGCACCCCACGCACTACGCACGGTCCGTCCGCAACTTCGCAGGTCCGCGAGCAGACTTCACCCCGTCAACAACGACGGCCCGACGGGTGCACCCGGTTGCGGTGCACCTGTCGGGCCGTCAGTGGCTCGGGAATCAGCCGACGATCGCGTCCTCCGGCGGGATCGGCAGCCGGCCGACCGGCAGGCCGGTGGCGGCGCGGACGGCGGCCGCGACCGCGGCGGGGGCGACCACCGCGGGGGGTGCGCTGACGGCCTTGGCGCCGAAGGTGGCGACCACGTCGCGCTCCTCCACCAGGGCGGCGATCCGGATGTCCGGGGTGTCCAGCGAGGTGGGCAGCCGGTAGCCGGTGAGCGAGGGGTTGACCGGGCGGCCGCCCTCGATCCGGAGGTCCTCCAGCAGGGCGAGTCCGACGCCCTGGGCGACGCCCGCCTCGATGCGGTCCTCGATCTGTCGCGGGTTCAGCGCGCGGCCGACGTCCTGGGCGACGGTCACGTCGACCACCCGGACCGCGCCGAGTTCGATGTCCACGTCGACCACGGCCCGCATCGCGCAGTACGCGATGGAGACGAAGGCGTCGCCCTGGCCGGCGTCGTCCAGCGGCTCGGTCGGGTGCGGGCGGCACTGGGCGGTGGCCCACAGCTCGCGGCCCTCCAGGGCCTCCTCGACCGGCATGCCGAGCACCCCGTCGTAGGAGGTGATCTTGCCGTCGGAGATGGTCAGCAGCTCCACCGACATGCCGAAGTCGGCGGCGATCGGCTGGAGCATCTGGTGCCGGACCATCAGCGCGGCGCGCTCCACGGCGCCGCCCGACACCCAGGTGTGCCGGCCGCGGGCGGAGGGGCCGGCCGCGGGCTGGTCGCTGTCCACGGGGGCGACGTACACCTCGCTGACGCCCAGGGTGGACTGCACGATCTGCCGGGCGAGGGTGGCGAAGCCCTGGCCGGAGTCGACGGCGGCGCAGATCACGGTGGCGTGGTCGCCGCTGACCCGGACGGTCGCGGTGGAGACCTCGTCCTCGCCCTCGGCGCCGAGCATGTGGACCATGCCGACGGCGTAGCCGATGCCGCGCCGGACGGCGGCCGGGTCGCCGGCGCCGCCCGGGCCGCCGGGCAGCAGCCAGTCGGCCTCCGGGTCGTCCACCGGCAGCGCGGGCAGCGGGAACTCGGCGAGCGCGTCCAGCAGTCCGGCGACGGGCGCGGGGCAGGTGACCGCCTGGCCGGTGGGCAGCGGGTCGCCGGTGGCCATGGCGTTGCGGCGGCGGATCTCCAGCGGGTCCACGCCGACCCGGGCGGCCAGCTGGTCGAGCTGGCTCTCGTACGCGAAGCAGGTCTGCAGGGCGCCTTCGCCGCGCATCCGGCCGGCCGGCGGGTTGTTGGTGCGCACCGCCCAGGCGTCGACCAGGACGTTGGGGCAGGTGTACGGGCCGACCGAGAAGGCCACGGCGGCGGCCAGGGCCTCGGCGGAGACGTCGGCGTAGGCGCCGCCGTCCAGCAGGATCTGGGCCTCCACCTTGACCAGCCGGCCCTCGGCGTCGGCGTGGTGCCGGTAGCGCAGCAGGGCGGGGTGGCGGGTGGTGTGGGTCTGGAAGGACTCCTCGCGGGTGAGGGTCATCTTCACCGGGCGTCCGGTGCGCAGGGCGAGCAGGGCGAGGGTGACCTGGAAGGAGAGGTCCTCGCGGTCGGCGGTGGCGCCGGGCACACCGGTGACCACGACGCGGACCCGGTCGGGCTCCAGGCCGAGGCAGGTGGCGGCGCGGTCGCGGTCGCCGTGCGGGTCGGTGGTGGAGAGGTGGAGCTCCACGCCGCCGTCGGGGCGGGGCACGGCGAGGCCGGCCTCGGCGCCGATCGGGGCCGGGTCCTGGCGGCCGACCTGGTAGAGGCCCTCGACGATGATCTCGCCGACCGCCTCCTGGTCGCCGGTGCGCAGCGGGACGTGCCGGAAGAGGTTGCCGTCGGGGTGCAGCGGCGGGGCGTTGAAGGCGGCCTCGGGGTCGGTGACGGCCTCCAGCACCTCGTACTCGACGAGGATGGAGGCGGCGGCGAGCCGGGCGGTGTCGGGGTGGTCGGCGGCGACCGCGGCGACCGGTTCGCCGTGGTGGCGGACCACGCCGGAGGCGAGCACCGGGCGGTCGGCGACGATCGGGCCGTGCGGGGCGCCGTCGGGGGTGCCGTCGGGGCCCGGGGGGAGGTCGGCGGCGGTGACCACGGCGTGCACGCCGGGCAGGGCCAGGGCGGCCGAGGTGTCGATCCGGACGATCCGGGCGTGCGGGTGGGGGGAGCGCAGCACGGCGCCCCAGAGCAGGCCCTCGGCCCAGAGGTCGGCGGCGTAGGGGTAGATGCCGAGGGCCTTGGGGAGGGCGTCGGTGCGCAGCGGGGAGCTGCCCAGGCCGAACGGCTCGGCGGTGGCCGTCTCGTCTGCGGGCGAGGTCATGCGTGGTCGTCCTCGGGGAGCCGGATGCCGTGGGCGGGGGTGGTGCCGTCGTACGCCGTGCCGTGCTGGGGCGCGGGGATGTACGTGCCGTGGGCCGGGGTGATGTCGTGCGGCTGTCCGTCGTGGGCGGTGCCGTGCGCGGGGGCGGGCTCGTAGCCGGCGGTCTCGTACCCGGTGGGGTCGTAGCCGGGGACCGGGTAGCTGCCGGTGTCGTAGCTCACCTGGGGGAAGCTGCCGGTCTGGTAGCCGGCGGCGTCGTAGCCGGTGGGCTGCGGGGGCACGACGGGGTACGAGCCGGTCTCGTAGGAGGGGTCGTAGACGGTGCCGTGCGGAGGTGTGGGGTTGTACGCGGTCCAGCCCTCGTCGGGCTGGTAGGCGGCGGGCTCGTAGACGCCGGCGCCGGCCGAGGTGGGCTGGTCGGGGTAGGGCTGGGCGGCCTCGTGCCAGAGCTCGGAGTCGGCGTAGAGCGGGAGTTCGCCGGCCAGCGGGAGGTCGGCGACGGACTGCTCGGTGGCGATCCCGGCCACACCGGCCACCCCTGCCACCCCGGCCGCACCGGCAGCAGCACCAGCGGCACCCGCACCGGCGGGGTCGCCCGGAACGGCGGCGTCCTGCGCGGTCTGGGCGTCGGCGGCGGACCCGCCGGCCGCCTCCGCGGCGGCCTCGGCCGCCGCGAGCTCGGCCTCCAGGGCCGCCTCGCGGGTGTCGGCGACGGTCTGGACGGCGGCCAGCACGCCCCGGTAGCCGGTGCAGCGGCAGAGGTTGCCGCAGAGCGCCTGGCGGGCCTCCACCTCGGTGGGGCGGTGGTTGCGCTGGAGCAGGTCGTGGACCGCCATGGCGAGGCCGGGGGTGCAGTAGCCGCACTGCACGGCGCCGGACTCGGCGAGGGCCTGCTGGACGTCGCTGGGGCCGTTCTCGGAGAGGCCCTCGACGGTGGAGATCTCGCTGTCGGCGGCGAGCGCGGCGGGCACCAGGCAGCCGGCCACCAGCTGGCCGTCGACCTGGATCGAGCAGGCGCCGCACTCGCCCTGCTCGCAGCCGCCCTTGGCGCCGGCCAGGCCGAGGCGCTCGCGCAGCACGTACAGCAGGCTCTCGCCGATCCACGCGTCGGTGACCGGCCGTTCGAAGCCGTTGACGCGGAGCGTGTACGAGGCGCAGGGCCGTACGTCCACGCCCAGCGGGTCGCCACCCATGAGGTCGTCCGTCACTTCAGCGCCCTTCCCAGTGCCCGGCGGGCCAGCACCGCTACCGTACGCCGCAGCCGCAGGACGGCCGTGCCCGGCCCCTCGCCCGTCGGGTCGGGCATGCCGTCGGGGACGCAGGCCCCGGCCACGTAGTCGCCGAAGGCGGCGAGGGCGGCGGGGTCGATGGGGACCGCACCCTCCTCGCCGCGGGCGTCCCAGTCGATGCAGCCGGCCACCCAGGCCTCGGCCTCCAGCGGCCGCAGCGGTACGGGGGCGACGGCACCCACGGCGCAGCGGACGGCGCGGCGGGCGGGGTCGAGGACGACGGCGACGGAGGCGTTGGCGCGGGCGGGGCCGCTGCGGCCGGTGGACTTGAGGAAGACCTGGGGGGCGTGCAGCAGCGGGACGCGGATCCAGGTGAGCAGCTCGCCGGGGCGCAGCGGGTCGAGGCCGGTGAGCAGGTGGCTGATCGGGACCTCGCGGGTGCTGCCGGCCCGGGCGAGGGTGGCGCCGGCCTCCAGGGCGGCGAGCACGGGGAGGGTGTCGCCGGTGGGGGCGGCGGTGGCGATGTTGCCGCCGAGGGTGCCGACGTTGCGGACCTGCGGGGGTCCGGCGGTGCGGGCGGCGTCGGCGAGGGCGGGGATCAGGGCCGCGAAGTCGGGGCGGTCCATCCGGGCGTGGGTGAGTCCGGCGCCGAGGACGGCGGTGCCGCCGTCCTCGTAGCGCCAGCCGCGCAGTTCGGTGATCCGGCCGAGGCCGATCAGCGCGGCGGGGCGGAGCCGTCCGGCGTTGACGGCCTCCATCAGGTCGGTGGCGCCGGCCACCGGGACCGCGCCGGGCGTGGCGGCCAGCGCCTCGACGGCCTCGTCGACCGAGGCCGGCAGCATGATCGTCCGGTTCACCAGGATTCCACCGTGCTCCACTTGCTCATCAACTGCCCGTCCCGACCCGCGGAGCGGCCCGCCCGTAGGGTACGGGCGACCGGTGCGGGTCGGGCAACTCTGGCACACGTCCGTCGGCCGTCGTCTCCCGGGTCTCCGACAGCCGAGCGGCCCGAGCGGGAGCCTTCCCCTCCCCCCGTTTCGCAGACCATTATCGCGATGCCGGGGCGACATCGACACCGCCTGTCCCGACGATCTTCACGCCGGGGTCTCAGTCGGCCGGGCGGCCGAGCACCCCGGGTCGCCGTTGCCAGGGGCGGGGTCCGTCGGGGCGGCGGTAGTCGACGCCGAGGGCGTCGAGGCGGGGGTAGTGGGCTGCCATCCGGCGTTCGAAGTCGGCGTAGTCCCGTTCGGCCGGGTCCCTCGGGAGGTCGGACCAGGCGACCTCGGCGAAGGCGGCGAGCCGGGGAAAGGCACGGTAGTCGACGTCGCGGGCGTCGTCCATGAACTCGGTCCACAGATTGGCCTGGGTGCCGATGACGCGGGCGGCGGCCCCGCCGTCCTCCGCCTCCGCCAGCTCCGGCGGGACGGGTTCGAAGCGGTACACGTCCTCCAGGGTGCGGACGGTGCCGACCGGGATCGGCTCGTCGGACCCGGGGGCCTGCCGGTGGTCGAGGTAGACGTGCTGCTCGGGGCACATCACCACCGCGTGGCCGGCCCGGGCGGCGGCCACGCCGCCCTCGTAGCCGCGCCAGGAGGAGACCGCCGCGTGGGGCGGGAGGCCGCCCTCCAGGATCTCGTCCCAGCCGATCAGGCGGCGGCCGCGGTCGGCGAGCCAGCGGTCGAAGTGCCGGATGAACCAGCTCTGCAGCTCGTCCTCGTCGGCCAGGCCGAGCTCCTTGATCCGGGCCTGGGCGGCGGGGCTGGCCCGCCACTGGTCCTTGGGGCACTCGTCGCCGCCGAGGTGGACGTACTCCGAGGGGAAGATCTCCAGGACCTCCTCCAGGACGCCCTCGAAGAACCGCAGGGTCTCCTCGGAGACGTTCAGCACGTTGGGGTTGATCCCCCAGTCCGTCCAGACGCCGAGCGCGGCGGTGTCCACCACGTCGGTGTTGCCGAGTTCGGGGTAGGCGGCGACGGCGGCCTGGGAGTGGCCGGGCAGGTCGATCTCGGGGACGACGGTGACGTGCCGCTTGGCGGCGTACGCGACGATCTCGCGCAGGTCGTCGCGGGTGTAGTAGCCGCCGTGCGGGCGGTCGTCGTGGCGGCCGGCGGCGCGGAAGCCGACCATGGAGCGCTCGCGCCAGGCGCCGACCTCGGTGAGCCGGGGGTGGCGTTCGATCTCGATCCGCCAGCCCTGGTCGTCGGTGAGGTGCAGGTGCAGGACGTTGAGCTTGTGCGCGGCGATCAGGTCGATGAACCGCAGCACGTCGGACTTGGGCAGGAAGTGCCGGGCCACGTCGAGCAGCACCCCGCGCCAGCCGAACCGGGGCGCGTCCTGGATCTCGCCCATCGGCAGCACCCACGCGGCGCCGGGCAGCGGGGCCCTGCGGTAGGCCTGCGGGCCGAGCAGCTGCCGCAGGGTCTGGGCGGCGTAGAACAGGCCGGGCCGCCCGCCGCCGCGCAGGAAGACCCCGTACTCGTTGACCGAGATCGCGTACGCCTCACGGCCCCGGTCGGCGCGCAGCTGCGGGTCGAAGCGGAGTTCGATGGTCCGGGCGCTGCGCCGGCCCTCCTCCAGGGTGCAGGCGTCGAAGGTGAAGCCGGTGGCCGCGGCCAGCTCGGAGCGGAGCCAGCGGGCCACGCCCTGGGCGCCGTCCTCGGCCGCGATCCTGGTGGTCGGGGTGAGCCGGGGGTTCCACGGCCCGCTCTCCGAGTCGGGGCGGGCCTGGACGCGGTTCGGGGCGGGGATGAGGTCCATGCGCCTCATCCTGCCCCGGTGGGCCTCCGGTGGCATAGACCACTGCGGGGCCCTTCGCGACCCGTGGGATCAGTTCTTGCCCTTGCCCTCGTCGCCCTGCTCCGAGTGGAGGCCGTCGAAGATCTCCTTGCACATCGGACAGACCGGGTACTTCTTCGGGTCGCGGCCGGGCACCCAGACCTTGCCGCACAACGCCACCACGGGAGAGCCGGAGAGCGCGCTCTCCATGATCTTGTCCTTCTGGACGTAGTGGGCGAAGCGCTCGTGGTCGCCGTCTCCGTGCGACACCTGCGGGACGGGCTCGACCAGGGTGCCGGTGCCGAGGCCGCGCTCGGGCTCAAGAGTGCTCATGGGTGCCAAGTCTATGGGGGCGGCCGAGAAGCGGGCCAGTACCGCCGGGCGGGGCCCGCGCGGCCCGCCCGGTCAGTTCATCGTCGGGTCGTCCGGGTACGTGGCCAGCAGCGCCAGCGGGCCGCGCTGGCGGCGCAGCACGGACCGCCACAGCCGGGCCGGGTCGGGGGAGAACACGTCGCCGCTCTCGCAGTCGACCAGGTACCAGGCGCCCTCGGCGATCTCGGCCTCCAGCTGGCCCGGGGACCAGCCCGAGTACCCGGCGAAGACCCGCAGGCCCCCCAGCTCCCCGGCCAGCACCTCGGGCGGGGCCTCCAGGTCGACCAGCCCGATCGCGCCGTGCACCCGGCGCCAGCCGAGCGGCTCGGCGTGACCCTCCTCACCGGGGACCACGGCGATGGCCAGGGCCGAGTCCAGCGCCACCGGGCCGCCCTGGAAGACCACCGGCGGCTGCCCGGCCAGGTCGGCCCAGCCGTCCAGCACACTGGCGACCTCGACCGGTGTGGGACGGTTGAGCACCACGCCGAGCGCGCCCTGGGCGTCGTGGTCGAGCAGCAGGACGACGGCCCGCGCGAAGTTCGGGTCGGTGAGGTGGGGCGTCGCGACGAGCAGTCGGCCGGTGTGCGAGGGGGCCGGGGTCATGCTTCACATGATCCCGCAGTCCGCGGCGGGACGGGCCCCCAACACGAAACCCGCGGCGACCGATCGCGAACACCCGTACGGCCGTACCGGGGGAGCCGTTCCGGCCCCTCCGGAAGCATGATCACCAATAGGGCACACAGGAACCAATCGCCCACCCTCTACCATCTACTGATGGTGGAAGGGCCTTCTGCTCCGGTGGAAGCTCCTTCCACTCGCGTTTTGCTCTGCCCGCAGCCGCAAGATCCCCCCTGCGCACCCCGGATTGCGAGAACGATGACCGACGACGTCCTGCTGGTCCACGGCGGAAACCCGCTCGAAGGCGAGATCCAGATCCGCGGTGCCAAGAACCTGGTCCCCAAGGCCATGGTCGCCGCCCTGCTCGGCCAGGGCCCCAGCCGGCTGCGCAACGTCCCGGACATCCGTGACGTCAAGGTGGTCCGCGGCCTCCTGCAGCTGCACGGCGTGACCGTGCGCACCGGCGACGAGGACGGCGAGCTGATCCTCGACCCGTCCCACGTGGAGAGCGCGAACGTCGCCGACATCGACGCGCACGCCGGCTCCTCGCGCATCCCGATCCTGTTCTGCGGCCCGCTGCTGCACCGCCTCGGCCACGCCTTCATCCCGGGCCTGGGCGGCTGCGACATCGGCGGCCGGCCGGTCGACTTCCACTTCGAGGTGCTCCGCCAGTTCGGCGCCTCCATCGAGAAGCACCCGCAGGGCACCTACCTGGTCGCCCCGCAGCGGCTGCGCGGCACCAGGATCGAGCTGCCCTACCCCTCGGTCGGCGCGACCGAGCAGGTGCTGCTCACCGCCGTCCTCGCCGAGGGCGTCACCGAGCTGCGCAACGCGGCCATCGAGCCGGAGATCGTCGACCTGATCTGCGTGCTGCAGAAGATGGGCGCGATCATCTCGATGGGGACCGACCGGACCATCCTGATCACGGGTGTGGACGAGCTCGACGGCTACAACCACAAGGCGCTGCCGGACCGCCTGGAGGCGGCCTCCTGGGCCTGCGCGGCGCTGGCCACCAAGGGCGACATCTACGTCCGCGGCGCCGACCAGATCCCGATGATGACCTTCCTCAACACCTTCCGGAAGGTCGGCGGCGCCTTCGAGATCGACGACGAGGGCATCCGGTTCTGGCACCCGGGCGGCGAGCTCAAGGCGATCGCCCTGGAGACCGCCGTGCACCCGGGCTTCCAGACCGACTGGCAGCAGCCGCTGGTGGTCGCGCTGACCCAGGCCAGCGGCCTGTCGATCGTCCACGAGACGGTGTACGAGTCCCGGCTGGGCTTCACGGGCGCGCTGAACCAGATGGGCGCGCACATCCAGCTCTACCGCGAGTGCCTGGGCGGCACGCCCTGCCGGTTCGGCGCCCGCAACTTCAAGCACTCGGCCGTGGTCTCCGGCCCGTCCAAGCTGATCGGCTCCGAACTGGTCATCCCGGACCTGCGCGGCGGGTTCTCGTACCTGATCGCGGCGCTGGCCGCCGAGGGCACCTCCACCGTGCACGGCATCGACCTGATCAACCGCGGCTACGAGAACTTCATGGACAAGCTCCGTGACCTCGGCGCCCACGTGGAGCTCCCCAGCGCGGAGCCCGTCGAGGCCTGACCAAGGCCCCCGGACACGACCGTGGCCGGCCTCCCCGAGCGGGGAGGCCGGCCACGTCGTTGTGGACGCGGTTGCGTCACTTGCCCTTGGCGGCTTCCTTGAGCTTCGAGCCGGCGCTGACCTTGACGCTGAACCCGGCCGGGATCTGGATCGGGTCGCCGGTCTGCGGGTTGCGGGCGGTGCGGGCAGCGCGCAGGGTGCGCTCGAAGGTCAGGAAACCGGGGATGGTGACCTTCTCGTCGCCCTTGGCGACGACCTCGCCCGTGATCTCGGCGAAGGCAGCCAGAACGGCGTCGGCGTCCTTGCGGGTCACCTCGGCGCGCTCGGCCAGCGCGGCCACCAGCTCACTGCGGTTCATGTGTACTCCTGTGGTCTGTTGCTATGCCGTGCACGGTGGCCGTCGCCGGCCGGCCCGCACACTGTGCTCATTCAGGCGAGGGGTGGTCAGGGGCCGGGCTCACACCCCGAAGCGCCGCAAACTGCCCGCCCGGGTACGAATCCTGCCCCGACCGGCACTGAGAAAGCCAATCGGGCTCCGGCGTGATCGACCCGAACCCCGCCCGCCCGACAGGGGTGTGACGCCCCGTCGGATCCGGCGGACCGGACCGGGCGGCGGCCTGGACGGCACGCCGGCGCGCACGAGGGGGACGATCCGTACGAGTCGGACACCCCCCGCCGTGCAGGGCTACCGTACGCCCTGGCACCGACAAGCCCAAACACGCCCCTTCCCCTTGTGTCGCAAGGGGAAGGGGCCCCTCGTGCCGGGATTGCGGCCAATCGGACATTTGACCGAGCAACAGCGACACTCCGGGAAGTTCCGGAGTGTCGCCCGACTCAGAGCTGAACGGCGGGGAACTGTGCGGTGTCCAGCGTGCCGACGATCCCCGCGGTGGGCTTCACCGGGGCCGCCGGGACGTCGCCACGGGCCGCCACGGCGGCCTCCCGGACGGCCGCCGCGACGGTCTTGGCCACGTCCGGGTGGAAGACGCTGGGGATGATGTAGTTCGGGTTCAGCTGGTCGTCGCCGACCGTGGTGGCCAGCGCCCGGGCGGCGGCCAGCATCATGTCGGTGTTGACGGTGTGGCTCTGCGCGTCCAGCAGGCCGCGGAAGACGCCGGGGAAGACCAGGACGTTGTTGATCTGGTTCGGGAAGTCGCTGCGGCCGGTGGCGACCACGGCGGCGGTCTCCCGGGCGACGTTGGGGTCGACCTCCGGGTCCGGGTTGGCCAGCGCGAAGACGATCGCGTCGTCGGCCATGGTGGCCAGGTCGTCGCCGTCCAGCACGTTCGGGGCGGAGACGCCGATGAAGACGTCGGCGTCGGCCACGGCCTCCTTGAGGCTGCCGGTGCGGCCCGAGCGGTTGGTGTTCTCGGCGATCCAGCGCAGGCTCTCGTTGAGGTCGTCCCGGCCCAGGTGGACCACGCCGCGGACGTCCGCCACGGTGGCGTGCTCCACGCCGGCGGCCATCAGCAGCTTGAGGATCGCGGTGCCGGCCGCACCGGCGCCGGACATCACCACGCGGATGTCGGCGATCTCCTTGCCGACCACCCGCAGGGCGTTCATCAGCGCGGCCAGCACCACGATCGCGGTGCCGTGCTGGTCGTCGTGGAAGACCGGGATGTCCAGCGCCTCGCGCAGCCGGGCCTCGATCTCGAAGCAGCGCGGCGCGGAGATGTCCTCCAGGTTGATGCCCGCGAAGCCGGGGGCGATCGCCTTGACGATGGCGACGATCTCGTCGGCGTCCTGGGTGTCCAGGCAGATCGGCCAGGCGTCGATGCCGGCGAAGCGCTTGAACAGGGCGGCCTTGCCCTCCATCACCGGCAGCGCGGCCTTGGGGCCGATGTTCCCCAGGCCCAGCACGGCCGAGCCGTCGGTGACCACGGCGACGGAGTTGCGCTTGATGGTGAGGCGGCGGGCGTCCTCGGGGTTCTCGGCGATCGCCAGGCAGACCCGGGCGACACCCGGGGTGTAGATCATCGAGAGGTCGTCGCGGTTGCGGATCGGCAGCTTCGAGGACATCTCGATCTTGCCGCCGAGGTGCATCAAGAAGGTGCGGTCCGAGACCTTGCCGATGGCCACGCCGTCGATCGCCCGGAGCTTCTCGACGATCTCCTCGCCGTGCGCGACCGAGGTGGCCGCGACCGTCACGTCGATCCGCAGCGCCTCCAGGCCGGAGGCGGTGACGTCGAGGCCGGTGACCGATCCCCCGGAGGACTCGACGGCGGTGGTGATGGAGCTCACGGCGTTGCCGGTGGCCGGGACCTCCAGCCGGACCGTGATCGAGTTGGAGACACTTGGCACCGTCGCCATCGACGTCCTTCTTCCTGAATCAACATTTTGTTGAAGCCCTTGGCCCTGCGCATGCTAGACCTCGATCGTCGCACCTACCAGCGAGTAGTCAGAAATAACGTTCATTGAGTGTGCGGACCCGACAAGGCTTCTTGCCCGAACCGGCGGATGCGTTACATTGGACGGGACACCGGCCCGATCCAAGCCCCCGGGCCCAACCTTCGTCCCTTCGAGGGACCACTTGCCGCGAGGCGAGCATGGCGGGTCGGTGTCGTCAACGTCTGAAGGCCCCTCACCAGCGGTGAGGGGCCTTCGTGCTCCCGGGTCAGCGCAGCAGCGCGGGCACGCCGTCGGCGTCCGGCAGGTCGTCAGGACCGGAGAGCACGGTCAGCCGCTGGGTGGCCCGGGTGAGCGCCACGTACAGCACCCGCAGGCCCGCCTCCGACTCCCCGGCGATGCCGGTCGGGTCGGCCACCACGGTGGCGTCGTACTCCAGGCCCTTGGCCTCCAGGCTGCCCAGCGCGACCACGCGGTCGCCCAGGCCCTCGGTCCAGCCGCGCGCCTCCGCCCGGCGGTCCATCGGGACCACCACCGCGACCGTGCCGTCCACCTCGCCCAGCAGCCGCTCCAGCTCGGCCCGGGCCCTCGCGGCGAACGCCGCCGCCCCCGGCTCGCGCACCGCGGCGAACCGCGGCTCGATGCCGGTGGAGCGGACCGCGCTCGGCGACGGGGTGCCCGGCGCGGCCAGCGCCAGCACCTTCGCCGCCACCTCGGCGATCTCCGCCGGGTTGCGGTAGTTCACGGTCAGCGTGTGCCTGCGGCGCGGCTTGCCGGCCAGCACCTCGTCCATCGCGGCCTGCGCCTCCTGCGGGAACGGCCAGGAGGACTGCGCCGGGTCGCCGACAATCGTCCAGGTCGCCATCCGGGACCGGCGGCCGATCATGCGCCACTGCATCGGGGTGAGGTCCTGGGCCTCGTCCACGATCACGTGCGCGTACTCGCGGCGCTCCACCGGGACGCGCTCACGCTGCCGGGACATCCGGTCGGCGGCGGTGGTGACCTCCTCCAGACCGGTGAGCAGGTCCACGGCGTCCACCTCGCGCACCTTCGGCCGGGCCGGCTCGCCGAGCAGCAGCTGCAGCTCGTCCACCAGCGCCACGTCGTGCGCCGACAGCGGGCCCTCGCCGCGCTCGCCCAGGTGCCGCCAGGAGCCGGCCAGCAGCCGCGCCTCGTCCGGGGCCACCGCCTTCCGGGCGATCCGGTTGACGTGCCGGCCGCTGCGCAGCGTGGCCAGCACCCGGCGCGGGGTGACCGCCGGCCACCACGCGTCGAGGAAGTCCAGGAACGCCGCCTCGTCCGAGACGTACTCGTCGAACGCCTCGCGCTCCTCCTGGCGCTGCTCGCGCTCGAAGTGGTTGGCGGGCTTGGGCAGCAGCCGGGTCGCCTCGTGCCACAGCGCGTCCAGCAGCAGCCGGCGGGCGCGCGGGCGCAGCAGGTTGAGCGGGGTGCCGCCGCCGCCGACCACGTTGCCGCGGACGGTCCGCAGCCGGGCCGCGTCCAGCCGCAGCGCCTCGCCGCGGGCGAACACCTTCAGCTCGGTGGGCGCGTCCAGCTCCAGCGCGGCCCGCGCCGCCCGGCGCAGCAGCTGCACCATCCGGGCCGAGCCCTTGATCCGGGCCACCTCGGGGCTGTCGTACCGCTCCGCCTCGATGCCGTCCACCAGGCTGCCGACCGCGCGGATCGCCACCTGGCCCTCCTCGCCCAGCGAGGGCAGCACGCCCTCGGTGTACGAGACCAGCAGCGCGGTCGGGCTGACCACCAGGATGCCGCCCGCGTACCGGCGGCGGTCCTGGTAGAGCAGGAAGGCGGCGCGGTGCAGGGCCACCGCCGTCTTGCCGGTGCCCGGGCCGCCGGTGACCAGGGTGGCCCCGGCCGCGGCGGCGCGGATGACCTCGTCCTGCTCCTTCTGGATCGAGGAGACGATGTCCCTCATCGAGTGGCTGCGGGCCCGGCCCAGCGAGGCCATCAGCGCGCCGTCGCCGATGACCGGCAGCTCCTCGCCGCCCAGGGTCGGGGTGAGGTCGGGGCGCAGCAGGTCGTCCTCGACGCCGAGCACCTTGCGGCCCTTGGAGCGGATCACCCGGCGGCGGATCACCCGGCCCGGCTCCAGCGGGGTCGCCCGGTAGAACGGCGCGGCGGCCGGCGCCCGCCAGTCGATCACCAGCGGGCCGTACTCCGCGTCGAGCACGCCGAGCCGGCCGATGTGCAGGGTCTCCGCCACGGCCGGGTCGGCCGGGTCCAGCGGGGTCTGCGAGGGGATGCCGTGCTCCTCGGGGGCGTCCGCCTGCTGCAGGTCGATCCGGCCGAACAGGAAGTCCTCGAACTCGCTGTTCAGCCGGTGCAGGTGCGCGCCGGCCCGGAACACCTGGGCGTCGCGCTCGGCGAGCGCGCCGGGCGTGCCGACCTGGACCCGCTTGGCGGCGTCCTCGAGGATGTACTCGGCCTCGGCGAGCTTCTCCTCCAGGCGGTGGTAGACGGTGTCGAGATGCCGCTGCTCGCCCGCGATCTCGCGGTCGCGGACGGTGTCCTGCTCGACGGTGGTGCGGTGGTGCTGGGCTGAGCCGTGCGCGCCCAAGGAGCCCCCTGAGGTACGTCCTGCGGGTGGTGGTCGCCGCCCTCCCGAAGAAAGGCGGACGGACGATCCTACGCCCTGACCCCACCCGCCACCCATCAGGGGCCACGACGCAACCGGGCGACCAGGCGATGGGGCAACCACGAGGGGCACGTGGGGCACCTCCCAGCCGCCAAGGCTGGGGGAGAACTGCGCGCGGCGGAAGGGCACCCGCTCAGGCCGGCGACGGCGGTGCAACCCCTGCTGCTCCCCCGACCACCGCGCCGTACCTCCCGCCTTCGCGCAGTTCCCCGCGCCCCTGGTGGTTACCCGGTTGCCCGGCTAGACGGCCAGGCGGTAGCCGCGCTTGACCACGGTGGCGATCAGCCGGGGTGTGCCGAGGGCGGCGCGGAGGCGGGCCATCGCGGTCTCGACGGCGTGCTCGTCCTCCCCGCTGCCGGGCAGCGCCCGCAGCAGCTCGGCCCGCGGCACCACCCATCCGGGCCGCCGTGCCAGCGCCCGCAGCAGGGCCATCCCGGCCGGCGGTACCGGCCGCAGCTCCCCGTCGACCAGCGCCGCCTGTCCCCGCAGTTCCAGGGTGTGCCCGGCGACGGTGAGCCGGCGGGAGCGGGCGGGCAGCTCGGCGGTGAGGGTCTGCACCATGGCGCCGAGCCGCATCCGCTCGGGCTTGGCGGTGGGGATGTCCAGCTCCTCCAGCGGAGCGGCGGTGACCGGGCCGACGCAGACCGGCAGGAGGTCGTGCCGCAGGGCGTGGAGGAGTTCGTCGGTCAGGCCGCGTTCGGCGGCGCGTTCCAGCAGGCTGATCGCGGCGGGTGCGCTGGTGAAGGTGACGGCGTCCAGGGTGCCGTTGCAGCAGGCGTCGAGGAGGCGGTCGAGCGGGACGAGGTCGACGGGCGGCAGCCAGCGGTAGACGGGGACCTCGACGACCTCGGCGCCGGCGGCCGCCAGGGAGGTGACGAAGTCGCGCAGCGGGGCGCCGTGCAGCTGGACGGCGATCCGGCGGCCGGCGACGCCCTGCTCCAGGAGGCGTTCCAGGACCTCGGCGGAGGACTCGGACTCGGGGGACCACTCCTCGCGCAGGCCGGCGGCGCGGATGGCGCCCTTGGCCTTGGGTCCGCGGGCGAGGACGGTGGCCTTGCCGAGGGCGGCGATCAGCCCGTCGCCGAGGCCCCAGCCCTCGGCGGCCTCGATCCAGCCGCGGAAGCCGATGCCGGTGGTGGCGACCGCGAGGTCCGGCGGGTCGGCGACCAGGGCGCGGGTGGCGGCGAGGAGCTCGGTGTCGTCGGCGAGCGGGACGATCCGCAGGGCGGGGGCGCGCAGCACGGTGGCGCCGCGGCGCTGGAGGAGGGCGGCGAGTTCGTCGGCCCGGCGGGCGGCGGTGATGCCGATGGTGTAGCCCGCCAGTGGGGGTGCGGCCGGGAGGGGCGGCACGGGTTCGGTCGGCTGACAGTCGGTCAGGTCGGCCATGCTCGTGGTCCTTCGGTGGCGTCCCGCGAGTGGGCGGCTCGCCTGGTCGCGGGGGTCACCCGCGTTCACGTCCGTGTGGGGGGGACGCGGCTGCGGGCGGCGGGTGGGTGGACGGCCATCGTCCCGCTCGGCCGTCACGCCCCCGGGTCGGTCCCATTACCGGCTTGTTTCGGCGGTGGGGAGCGGCCCGGGGGCGGTGGGGAGGGTTCGACGGTGGCTCAGACCCGGGCCAGGGCGGGGGTCCGGGCGTTCCTGGTGGTGGTGGGTCGGCGCAGGTAGACGGCCCAGGTGAGGGTGAGGCAGACCGCGTAGCCGGCGAGGAAGGAGGCGAAGGCGGGGGTGCCGGTCTTGGCGACGAGGAAGGACTGCCGGAAGGCGAGGTTGATCAGCAGGCCGCCGACCGCGCCGACCGCGCCGATCACGCCGACCGCGGCGCCGGACATCTTGCGCGACCAGGCGGCGGCGGCCTCGGGGCTCTCCCCCGCGGCGATCCGGTCCTGGGCCTTGGCCTCGAAGATGCCGGGGATCATCTTGTAGGTGGAGCCGTTGCCGAGGCCGGCGAAGACGAAGAGGGCGATGAAGCCGGTCAGGAAGACGGGCAGCGAGCGGATCGAGGAGGCGTAGGTCACCAGCCCGGCCGCGGCGGCCATGGCGACGAAGTTCCACAGGGTGATCCGGGCGCCGCCGAGCCGGTCGGCCAGCCAGCCGCCGACCGGGCGGATCAGCGAGCCGAGCAGCGGGCCGACGAAGGTCAGCTGGGCGGCCTGCAGCGGGGTGCGGCCGAACTGGTTCTGCAGCACCAGGCCGAAGGCGAAGGAGAAGCCGATGAAGCTGCCGAAGGTGCCGATGTAGAGCACGGACAGCAGCCAGGTGTGCTTCTCCCGGACGATAGCGGCCAGGCTGCCGGTGTCGGCCTTCATCGGCGCCAGGTTGTCCATGAAGAGCGCCGCGCAGACCGTCGCGAGGACGATCAGCGGGATGTAGACGCCGAGCACCAGCCGCGGGTGGGTGGCGCCGGCGCCGGTGATGACGGCGAGCGCGACCAGCTGGATGACCGGGACGCCGATGTTGCCGCCGCCCGCGTTGAGCCCGAGCGCCCAGCCCTTGCGGCGGTTGGGGAAGAAGGCGTTGATGTTGGTCATCGAGGAGGCGAAGTTGCCGCCGCCGAGGCCGGTGAGCGCGGCCACCAGCATGAAGGTGGTGTACGAGGTGCCCGGGTGCATCACGTACGCGGCGGCCAGGGTCGGGACCAGCAGCAGCGCGGCGGACACGATCGTCCAGTTCCGGCCGCCGAACCGGGCCACCGCCACGGTGTACGGGATGCGGACGAAGGCGCCGACCAGGGTCGGCATGGCGACCAGGAAGAACTTCCCGGCCGGGTCGACGTGGTAGTCCTTGCCCATGAAGAGCACCATCACCGACCACAGGCTCCAGATCGAGAAGCCGATGTGCTCGGACAGCACGGAGAAGATCAGATTGCGGTTGGCGGTCTTCTTTCCGGTGCGCTCCCAGAAGGCCTCGTCCTCCGGGTCCCATTCCTGGATCCAGCGTGCGCTCGTTCTCATCAGTCACCCCTTGCCGGCCGATGCCCTGTCGTCCACCGACGGTAGGGGGCCGGGGTTTCCGCGGAGTTCCGCCCTGTGACGCCCGCGGAACCGTCCTCTCACCTGCCCGGGCGGGGTGCTGTGAGGCCCGGGAAGCACGAAAGCCGCCCTCCGGGGTGGAGGGCGGCTCGTGTGTCACATGGGGTGGTGGAGATGCCGGGAATCGAACCCGGGTCCAATGGTGCAGATTCAGGACTTCTCCGAGCGCAGTCCGCTGTGCTTTTCTCGGCCCTGGCAGTCACGCGGACAAGCCGCCAACAGGCCCAGCTACTGTTTGATTTCCCCTCCGCCCCCGCAGCCGGGGCGGACGGTTGAGTTCCCTAGATTATGCCAGGCTCCGGATCGGGAACGCTCCGGTCTGACAGCTCAGCACTCGCTGCTTAGGCAGCGAGAGCGAAGCGATCGCTCTTGTTGTTGGCGATTATTTTTTTGCGACACGTGGTTAACGAGATCATTGCCGCGTTCCTCGGCTCGCTTCTCCTGTTTCGACATCCACTGTCGAAACCGATCATCCCCATGTTGATTTGACAAACAGCTCCGGCGGGCGGGCCCTCCGGTGATGCTCCAGACATGGTACGCGCAGACCGGGAGAGGGTCCAGCTCATTTCCGGTCGGGCGAGGCCGCCGGCGCGGCGGAGGCCGCGGACGGCGCCCCGGGCGGTGCCGTGGGCGAGCCGGACGGCGCCGTGGGCGAGGGCGAGGGGGAGCCCGCGGGCTTGGCGGGCTGCTTGGCGGGCTTGGCACCGGGGGTGCCGAGTTCCTGGGCGAGCCAGGGCAGCGCCTCCTCGAAGGCGGTGGCGGCCACCTGCCAGTTGTGCTTCCCCGGGATGACCGAGACCCGGGTGGCGATCCCGGTCGCCTTGGCCGCCGGCTCCAGTTTCTTGAGCTGGGCGACGCGCTTGGTCTCGTCCTCGCCCACCGCGAACCAGCCGGAGACGCCCTTGAAGGTGTCCCGGCGGGAGGCGGCCAGGAGGCTCGTCGGGTCGTGCGCCGCCATGGCCTGCTCGTCCCCGTCGAACAGTTCCTCCAGGGTCTGCTTCCGGTCCCCCTTGCTCGGCGCGGGGTCCCCGGAGATGTCCAGGAAGCGCCCGAAGACGTCGGGGTGGGCCAGGGTGATGG
Source organism: Kitasatospora sp. HUAS MG31 (assembly GCF_040571325.1). Taxonomy (GTDB): domain Bacteria; phylum Actinomycetota; class Actinomycetes; order Streptomycetales; family Streptomycetaceae; genus Kitasatospora; species Kitasatospora camelliae. The sequence goes on from NZ_CP159872.1 coordinate 2,996,304, forward strand.
TGAGCGCGCAGGTGCCGCCCATGGACCAGCCGGCGACGGCCCACTTCTTCGGGCCTGTGGCCGTGCCGAAGGTCTTCGAGACGTACTTCGGGATGTCCTTGAGCAGGTGGTCCTCGGCCTTGCCGGCCTTGCCGTTCATGCACTCGGTGTCGGTCTTGAAGTCGCCGGTCGCGTCGGCGAAGACCAGGATCGGCGCGTTGCCGTTGTGGGCGGCGGCGTAGGCGTCGGCGATCTCGACGGCGTTGCCGGCCCTGATCCAGTTCTCCGGCTCGGCGAACACGCCGCCGATCATCTCCACCACCGGCAGCTTGGGCCGCTGCTTGCTGCGGAACCAGGCCGGGGGCAGGTAGACGAACTCCTTGCGGTGCGAGAACCCGCTGGGCTGGGCCGGGATGTCCACGGCCACCACCCGCCCGGTCTCGGCCCGGCCGACCGCCTTCCGGGCCTCCGCCAGGCTCATCTGCTGCGGCACCGGCTTCCCGGAGAGGTCGGCCGCGGCGTCACCGAGGTCCGGGTAGTACCCGGTGGCGATGTTCAGCGAGTTGGCCGCGCAGACCACCGCCAGCACCATCGCGGCGGGGGCCGCCGCCCGGGTCCACCAGCGGGCGCCGCGCCAGCCGGTCAGCAGGACGCCCACCGCGAGCAGCGCGCACCAGGTCCAGCCCCACAGGCCGAACGGCAGCGGGTCGTCCAGGTCGCCGAACCAGGACACCCCGAGGGCACCGAGCAGCGTCGGGCCGAGGGCCGCCGCGAGCGCGATCGGCAGCTCGCGGCGGTACCACCGGGCGTCGCGCCGGCCGATCGCGGCCGCCAGCGCGGCGAGCGCGGCGATCCGCAGTGTCCAGGGGAGCCAACCGGTGAGCAGCGAGACGTCCATCCGGTGGATCGTACTCAGCCGTTCGTCCGCCCGTTCGACCGGTGTACCGCCGCGGGGGCGGGGACAGTTGACCCCCGGTCAGCCGCGCTGGCGCCGGCGGGCGGCTGCCATGGCCCGGTCGGACTCGCGCCGGTCCTGGCGTTCGCGCAGGGTCTGGCGCTTGTCGTAGAGCTTCTTGCCGACCGCGAGGGCGAGTTCGAGCTTGGCCCGGCCGTCCTTGAAGTACAGCGAGAGCGGCACCAGGGTGTGGCCGGTCTCCTTGACCTTGGACTCGATCTTGCGGATCTCCATCTTGTGCAGCAGGAGCTTCCGCTTGCGCCGGGCGGCGTGGTTGGTCCACGTGCCCTGGGTGTACTCCGGGATGAAGACGTTGTCGATCCACGCCTCCCCGCCCTGGATGTACGCGTAGCCGTCCACCAGGTTGGCGCGCCCCTCGCGGAGCGACTTCACCTCGGTGCCGGTGAGCACCATGCCGCACTCGTAGGTGTCGAGGATGGTGTACTCGTGCCGCGCCTTCTTGTTCTGCGCGACCAGCTTCTGTCCCGTTTCCTTTGCCATAGCGCGGCCATTCTCGCACCTCGACGGAGCCCGTGGCAGCTCCTTTAGACGCGCGTCCGCCGGCGCCCCGCCCGCGCGCCCCGCATACGCCCTCCTAGGCGCGCGCCCGCAGGCCGGCCAGCACCCGGACGGCCAGGTCGGCCGTGTCGCCCGGCCCGCCGGCCGGGACGTCGGGCAGCAGGCCCTCGCCGTCGGGCGAGCGGCCGGCGGGGGTGGCGTACCGGCCGACGGTGAGCTCCAGCACCGAGCCGTCGGCGAGGCGGCTGGGCTGCTGCACGGTGCCCTTGCCGAAGGTGCGGGAGCCGACCAGGACGGCCCGGCAGCGGTCCTGCAGGGCTCCGGCCAGCAGTTCGGCGGCGCTCATCGTGCCGCCGTCGACCAGGACCACCAGCGGGGTGGCGGTGTCGCCGCCGCCGGCCGCCACCAGCTCCCGGCGCTCGCCGCGCACCTGGTACGAGGCGACCGAGCCGCCGTCCAGGAAGACCGAGGCGGTGGCCACGGCCTCGTCGACCAGCCCGCCGGAGTTGCCCCGCAGGTCCAGGACCACGCCCCTGGCGCCCCGGGCGGCGGTCCGCACCTGGTCGGCCACGCCGCGGGTGAAGGCGTGGACGGCGATCCGGGTGACCTCCGGCGCCGGGTGGTCCACGGCGACCTCGCGGGCGGCCAGCACCGCCCGGGTCAGCGTCACCTCGCGGACCGGCCCGTCGGTCCGGCTCAGCGCCAGGACCACCCCGGTACCGGCCTGCCGCCCGCGCAGCCGGGCGACGACCTCGGTGACCGGCAGCGCGTCGGCCGCCTCGCCGTCGATCCGCAGCAGCCGGTCGCCGGGGGCGATCAGGGCGGCGGCGGCCGGCCCGTCGGCAACCACCTCGGTGACCGAGGTGCTGCCGTCGGCGGCGCGGTCCACCGAGAGCCCGACGCCGAGGTAGCGGCCGCGGGTGGTGTCGGCGTACTGCTCGGGGCCGAGGTAGGCGGCCCAGCGGTCGCCGCTCTCGCCGACCAGCCGCTCGGCCTGCTGCGGCGAGAGGTCGGCTCCGGTGAGGTCCTGGGCGGCGAGCTGCGCGGTGTCGGAGGACGGCGGTAACGGCGCGCGGTCGGGCTCGTCCCAGGCCCCGGCGGCGGCGCCGGCCATCAGCACGGCGCCGAACACCAGGCTGAGCGTGGCCCCTCGTCGTACGCGCTGTGCTGCCGGCATGGAACGGAGTCTAGGCGTACGGCGACGTCCGAGTGGCCGATCGGGGAAGGGTCGGGTACGCAGCGGCCCCGGACGGCTCAGTGCCGTCCGGGGCCGGGGGCCCGGGGATCCCGCGGGGGGATCCGGGGCGGGTCAGACCTTGAGGTACTTGCGGAGGGTGAAGAAGGCCGCGATGCCGGCCATGCCCATACCGACCACCACGAGCAGCGGGATCACCGACAGCACCGAGGACAGGCCGATGAAGTGGATGAACAGCACCCGCTTGGCCAGCCAGCCCTGGACGAAGAAGTGGCCCGCCAGCAGCAGCCCGGAGGCCATCACCGCGCCGAGCAGCGCGGCGAACGCGGCCTCGGCGATGAACGGCATCTGGACATAGAAGTTGGAGGCGCCGACCAGGCGCATGATGCCGGTCTCGCGCCGTCGGCTGAACGCGGACACCCGGACGGTGTTCACGATCAGCAGCAGCGCGACGAACAGCATCAGCACCATGATCACGAAGGCCGCCGTCTGCAGGCCGTTCAGCAGGCCGAAGAGGTTCTCCAGGATCTTGCGCTGGTCCTCGACCGACTTCACGCCGGGTTTGCCGGCGAACTGGCTCTGGATGACGTCGTACTTGGTCGGGTCCTTCAGCTTGACCCGCCAGGACTGCGGCATCGCCTCCGCGCCCACCGCGGCCAGCAGCGGGTTGTCCGGGTTGGTCTCCTTGAACCGCTTGAACGCGTCGGCGGAGCTCTCGAAGGCCGAGCTCTGCACCAGGTCCATCTTGTCCAGGGAGTCCTTGACCTCCTTCACCTGCGCGTCGGTGGCGGCGCCGTTGACGCACTGCGCGGACTGCTTGTCCGACTTGGTGCAGAAGTAGATGCTCACCTCGACCTTGTCGTACCAGTACCCCTTCATGGAGTTGACCTGGTCGCGGACCAGCAGCGAGGCACCGGCGAGGGCGAGCGACAGCGCGACACTGACGACGACGGCGATGGTCATCGTCAGGTTGCGGCGGAGACCGACACCGATCTCCGACAGAACGAACTGGGCGCGCATGCTTCTTCCTCTAGCTCTGGTAGCCGTAGACGCCGCGGGCCTGGTCACGTACCAGCAGGCCCTTGTCGAGCTCGATGACGCGCTTGCGCATCTGGTCGACGATGGCCTGGTCGTGGGTGGCCATCAGCACGGTGGTCCCGGTGCGGTTGATCCGGTCCAGCAGCTTCATGATGCCGACGGAGTTCTGCGGGTCGAGGTTTCCGGTGGGCTCGTCCGCGATCAGCAGCATCGGGCGGTTCACGAAGGCCCGGGCGATCGCGACGCGCTGCTGCTCACCACCCGAGAGCTCACCGGGCATCCGGTCCTCCTTGCCGCCGAGGCCGACCAGGTCGAGCACCTCGGGCACCACCTTGTTGATGGCGCTCTTGGGCTTGCCGATCACCTCGAGGGCGAAGGCGACGTTCTGCGCCACCGTCTTGTTCGGCAGCAGGCGGAAGTCCTGGAAGACGGTGCCCAGCTGGCGGCGCATGTGCGGCACCTTCCAGTTGGACAGCTTGCCCAGGTCCTTGCCGAGCACGTGCACGGCGCCGGTGCTGGGCCGCTCCTCCCGCAGGCACAGGCGCAGGAAGGTGGACTTGCCCGAGCCGGAGGAGCCGACCAGGAAGACGAACTCGCCCTTCTCGATCTCGAGCGAGACGTTCTGCAGGGCAGGACGGTTCTGCTTGGGATAGGTCTTGGAGACGTTGTCGAATCTGATCACGGCTGCATCACGGGGGCCATCCTAGGTGGATCGGAGCTTGGGACCCTACGCGATGCCGATGACGACCCGCAGTCCAGGGCCGCTTACTGACCGTGGTTTCGTCAGGTATCGATCTGATTTGCCCCGAAAATTGCGATCCATGTCACAGAGCTGCGACCCTTCCCCTCCGGGGGCCGGAGGGTTCGGAACCTGGCACAGTGGAGATGTCCGGAACCAAAGTCGCGCCCGACGCGTTGGCTGTAGCAGCAAGGAGGAGATCGCATGACCTGCGACCATCTGGTGTGCGCCAACTGCAACGGCCGCGTGAGCGACGGCCGGTGCGCGGTGTGCCGCGCCAACCGCGCCCGGCTGCGCGAGCAGCAGGGGCCGTTCGCCGCGTTGAACCCCACGGTGCTGCTGGTGCTGCTGGTGGCCGCGCTGACGGCGGTGGCCCTGCTCGCCCGCTAGCGCGCCCGCGAGGGCCACGACTACCGAAGAAGACGGAAGGGCCCCGGAGCCGAAGCTCCGGGGCCCTTCCGTCATGCCCGACCGGGGTGCCGGTCTCAGTCGGTGGCGGTCTCCCGCTGCTTGCGCCAGCGGATGCCGGCCTCGATGAAGCCGTCGATGTCGCCGTCCAGCACGGACTGCGGGTTGCCGACCTCGTACTCGGTGCGCAGGTCCTTGACCATCTGGTACGGGTGCAGGACGTAGGAGCGCATCTGGTTGCCCCAGGACGAACCGCCGTCCTTGAGCGCGTCCATCGCGGCCTTCTCCTCCTGGCGGCGCCGCTCCAGCAGCTTGGCCTGGAGGACGTTCATCGCCGAGGCCTTGTTCTGGATCTGCGAGCGCTCGTTCTGGCAGGAGACCACGATGCCGGTGGGCAGGTGGGTGATGCGGACCGCGGAGTCCGTGGTGTTGACGCCCTGGCCGCCGGGGCCGGAGGCGCGGTACACGTCGATGCGCAGCTCGCCCTCGTCGATGTCGACGTGGTCGCTCTGCTCGACGACCGGGAGCACCTCGACGCCCGCGAAGGAGGTCTGCCGGCGGCCCTGGTTGTCGAACGGCGAGATGCGGACCAGGCGGTGGGTGCCCTGCTCGACGGAGAGCGTGCCGTACGCGTACGGGGCCCGGACGGTGAAGGTCGCGGACTTGATGCCGGCCTCCTCCGCGTACGAGGTGTCGTAGACCTCGGTGCTGTACCCGTGGCGCTCGGCCCAGCGCAGGTACATGCGCATCAGCTGCTCGGCGAAGTCGGCGGCGTCCACGCCACCGGCCTCGGCGCGGATGTTGACGAGCGCCTCGCGGGAGTCGTACTCGCCGGACAGGAGGGTGCGGACCTCCAGCTCCTCGACGGCCTTCTTGACCGACGCGAGCTCGTTCTCGGCCTCGACGCGGGTGTCGGCGTCGTTCTCGGCCTCGGCCAGCTCGAACAGGACGGCGAGGTCGTCGACCCGGCCACGGAGGGTCTCGACCTTGCGCAGCTCGCCCTGGAGGAAGGAGAGCCGGCTGGTGACCTTCTGCGCGTTCGCCACGTCGTCCCACAGGGCCGGCGCGGCCGCCTCCTCCTCAAGGCGTGCGATGTCGGCCCGGATCTTGTCCAGGTCGAGGACGGCCTCGATCGACCCCATGGTCGATTCGAGGTTCTTGAGCTCTTCGGAAGGATCGACGGCTGCCACGCATCAAGCGTAATGGCTCGCGCACCCTGTCCGGGCAACCGGGCCACCCCGGGACCGCGGGGATCCGTCCGCGGCGGGGGGCTACGGCCCGCAGGGGCCGCTCGCGCAGGTCCCGGAGCCCCGGACGGGTACGCCAGCCCCCGGGACCTCGGCCGCGAACGCGGTGTACGCGGCCGCCGCCCCGGCGAGCAGCAGCACCAGCGCCACGACCACCGCGATCATCCGCCGCCGCCGCACCAGCGCCGAGCGGTTCCTGCGGTGCCCGCCGTGTGGTGCGGCGCCGCGCTGGGCCCGGGACTCGGCGGCGTAGGAGGCCAGCTCCTCCGGGGAGGGGCGGCGCAGGCTGGTGTGGGTGTCGCGGGTGGAGTCCGGGGAGGGTGCCGGCACCAGCGGGACGGCGGGGCCGCGGCGCCGCCGGTGGGTACCGGTGCCGGTGTCCGCCTCGGCGTACACCGCCTCGCCGGGGGTGAGCACCTCCTCGACCGGGGTGCGCTGCGCCGGGACGGCCAGCGGCGGGAGCCCGGCCAGCGAGGGCAGCAGCTCGCGCAGCCGGTCGGCCAGCTCGGCGGCGCGCAGCCGGGAGGCGGGGGCCTTGGCCAGGCACTCGGAGATGATCCGCCACAGGCCGTCCGGCATCCCGGCCACCGGCGGGACGTTCTCGGTGACGTGCCGGCGGAGCACCGCGCCGGTGTGGCCGCCCCCGAACGGCGTGGTGCCGGTGAGCAGCTCGTACAGCACGGTGGCCAGGGCGTAGATGTCGACGGCGGCGCGCGGCTCCAGGCCCTCGATGATCTCGGGGGCCAGGTAGTCGGGGGTGCCGATGATCCGGGTGGCCCGGGTGCGGCGGGGGGCGTCGACCAGGCGGGCGATGCCGAAGTCGGTGAGCTTGGCGCGCGGGGCGCCGCCGGGGCCGGCCGGGGCGGCGAGGTCGAGGAGCACGTTCTCGGGCTTGACGTCGCGGTGGACGATGCCGGCCGCGTGGGCGGCGGCCAGGCCGTCGGCCACGTCGGCGATCACCGAGGCGGCGGCCTGCGGGGTGAGGACGCCCTCGCGCTCCAGCCGGCTGCGCAGGTCGCTGCCCTGGACCAGTTCCATCACCAGGGCGAGGTCGCTGCCGTCGACCACCATGTCGTGCACGCCGACCACCCGGGGGTGGTCGAGGCCGGTGAGCGCGGCGCGCTCCTGGACGAAGCGGCCGACGAGGACCTGATCGGAGGCGAGGTCCTCGCGCAGCAGCTTGACGGCCACCGGTCCGTCCGGACCCTCGCCGAGCCACACGGTCCCGGCGGAACCCCTGCCGATCACCTGGTGAACGGTGTACCGGCTGCCGATCTTGCGTGCCAATGCTGCTCCGTGGGCTCGGTAGGTCGGTGCTCAGCGAACAACCTACGCGCCCCGGAGCCCTCCGAGGGCCGCTGGAGGCCCCCGGAGCGCGTCACAGAAGAGAAAATCTCGCGAATTGTCGATAAAGCGTCAAACCGGCCTACCGCCGAGGCGCGCCCACCCCGCGGTGACCGCCCGTCAGGAGCCGATGTCCTTCGTGGCGTTGCCGATCCAGTCGGTGACGCTGGTCCACCAGCCCTGGACCGAATGCCACCACTCGGGCAGCGGCGTGAAGTTCCACAGCGCCACGGCCGCCAGGGCCAGGATCAGCAGCACCATCAGGCAGCCCTTGAGGCAGCCCAGGCCCGGGATGTACATCCGGTTCCGGCTGCGCCGGCGCGGCTCGCGCGGCTCCGGCTCCCGGCGCTGCGGCTGCGGCTCGGGACGGCGCTGGGGCACCGGCGCCTGCTGCGGCCGGGGCTGCGGAGGCTGCGGCGGGGCGGGCTGGGCCTGCGGCGGCGGGTACCCGCCCGCGCAGCCGTACGGCGGCCCGGGCGGGTACCCGCCCGGGCCGCCGTACGGCTGCGCGGGCTGCTGGCCACCCCGCTGCTGCGCCTGGTGCTGCTGCGCCTGGTACGGCGGCGGCGCGACCGGCGGGCGGCGGTCGTACCCCGCCCCGCGGGGCGGCTGCTGCGGGCGGCCGGGCTGCTGCTGCTGCGGGTGCGGGTGCGGGCCGGGGTAGCCGGCCGGGCCGGGCTGCTGGCCCGGGTACGGCGGCTGCTGCTGGCCCGGCCGCGGGGCCTGGTACGGCCGGGGGGCGACCTGCGGGCGGGACAGCTCCTCCGGGTCCAGGTAGCCGATCTCGGTCTGCTGGTTGCGGTCGCGGGCCGCGCGCAGCTGGGTCTGCCACGGGTGCGGGGTGTCCGGCTGGCCCGCGGGCGCGGCGGGGGCGCCGGGCGGCATCGGCGGCATGACCTGGGTGCGGTCCGCGGACGGGGTCTGGCCCATCACCTGGGTGCGGTCCTCGGCCCCGGGGGCCGTCGCCTGGGCGGCCTGGGCGCCCATGACCTGGGTGGCGGCCGCGGCGTCGAAGCCGCGGGAGGGCAGCACCTGGGTGGCGTCCGCGGCGCCGAACGGCTCGGCGGCGGCCGGCGCGGCCTGGGCGGCCGCCAGCGCCGGGTCCGGGACGAGCAGCGAGCCGACCGCGAGGGCCGCCTCCACCGCCTCCGGGCCGGCGTGCACGCCGATGCCGGCGGCGACCACCCGCAGCGCCCGGGCCAGCGAGACCGCGGTGGGCCGCTGGGCCGGGTCCTTGCGCAGGCAGCGCTCGATCACCGTCCACAGCGGCTCGGGCAGGTTGCGCGGGCGCTCCGGCTCCTGGGCCAGGTGGGCCTGCAGCACGGCCAGCGGCCCGTCGCCCTGGAACGGGGGACGCCCGGTGACCAGCTCGTACAGCATGATGCCGGCGCCGTAGACGTCCACCGCGGCGGTCTGCGGGCGGCCGTCGGCCGACTCGGGCGCGACGTACGCCGGGGTGCCGACGAACTCGTGGGTGCGGGTGATGCCCGGGGAGTCGGCGAGCCGGGCGATGCCGAAGTCGGTGAGCATCGGGTGCATCTGCTCGGAGCCGTCGGCCCCCCGGGTGGTGGCGAGCAGCACGTTGGCCGGCTTGAGGTCGCGGTGCACGATGCCGTCGGCGTGGCTGACCGCCAGGGCGTCCGCGATCTGGGCCATCAGCAGGGCGCCCGCGATCGGGCTGAACGGGCCGTTGGAGCGCAGGTACCGGAACAGGTCCGGGCCCTCGATCAGGTCCATCACCAGCGCCAGCAGCTCGCCCTCGACCACCAGGTCGCGGGTGCGGACGATGTTGGGGTGGGCGAGGCGCAGCAGCACCGAGCGCTCGCGCAGGAAGCGCATGACCACGTCGGGGTCGGCGGCGAGCTCCTCGCGCAGCACCTTGATCGCCACCGCCTGGCCGGGCTCCAGGCCCGGCAGCGGGACGTCCTCGCGCACCCGGCCGCGCCAGACGGTGCCGGTGGCCCCGCGCCCGAGGGTCTCCTCGAGCAGATACTTGCTGCCGACTGGCCGCACCTGTGCACTCCCGTTGTCGCTCGCCCTCGGCTGGCGACGTCGCCTGGGCCCCGTTGTGCGGCAACTCTAACGGTGTCCGCCCCGGTTGCCGAGGTGAGCGCGGGCCCCGGGCCAACCGTGCTGCTCAGGGGCACCGCGGGGGAACCGGGGCCGCCTTGACCTGACGCCCCGTCGACTCCACCATGGCGATCATCGCAAGATCGTCAAATCCGGTACCGTGCGCGGGCTGTCACTGCCGGGTGGCAGGATGGCAGGCACCACACGTGTGCAGAAGGGACCACGGCGAGATGCAGATCCGGCTCACCGTCCTTCGACCGCGCAGCGGCCCGGCCGGTGCCGGCGCGGCCACCGACGTGCTGGTCACGGCCCCCGCGGGCACCGCGCTGGGCGCCGTGGCGGGCGCCCTGGCCGGGGCGGTGGGCGTCCGCGGCCCCCGCGCCGCCACCCACGTCCACCTGTACGCCGGCGAGCGGCGGATCGACGAGCAGTCCCTGCTCGGGCACCCGCCGCTGATCGACGGCGCCGTGCTCTCGCTGAACGAGCCCGATCCGGACGCGGCCGGCGACACCCGCCCCGCCGCCGCCGAGCTCCGGGTCGTCGGCGGCCCGGACGCGGGCGGGGTGCACCACCTGCACGGCGAGGAGATCCAGGTCGGGCGCTCCAGCGACGCCGACGTCCCGCTGGACGACCCGGACGTCTCCCGGCTGCACCTCTCCCTGCGCCTCGCGGACGGCCGGATCACCGTCCGCGACCTGGGCTCCACCAACGGCACCCGGCTGGACGACCGGTTCCTCCGCGACGAGTCCGCCGAGCTACCCGAGGACGGGCTGCTGCGGCTCGGCGAGACCACGCTGCGCCTCAGCCGGCCCGGCCACGCCGCCCCGGCGCCCCGGCCGGCCGTTCCGGACGGCGAGGGCCACCTGAGCCTGGCCCCTCCCCCGCCCGCCCGGCCCGTCCCGGCGGCTCCCACGACCCCGCCCGAGATCCCGGCGCCCTCCGGCGGCGGCCTGGCCCGGGCCCTGCTCTCCCGCCGCCGCGGCCGCTCCGCCGAGCCGCCGGCCGACGCCGGCCGGCAGCACGCCGCGGTCCGGGCCCGCCAGGCCGCGGCCCAGCGCGAGCGCTGGCCCGACCCGGCGGCCCTGCTGCTGGCCGCCCTCGGCCCCGGCCCCCGGCTGTGGGAGCGCGGTCCGTCCCATCCGGACGCGCTGGCCGTCCGGCTCGGCACCGCCGACCTGCCCGGCGGACCGGGCACCGCGCCCGGCACCCTGCTGCCGGCCGTGCCGGTCACCGTGGACCTGCAGACCGCCGGCAGCCTGGGCCTGGCCGGCCCGCGCCCCCGGCTGGCCGGACTGGCCCGGGCCGTGCTGGCCCAGCTGGCCGCGCTGCACCCGCCGAGCGGCCTCGGCCTGGTGGTGGTCGCGGCGGATCCGGCGCTCGCCCCCGAGTGGTCCTTCGTCCAGTGGCTGCCGCACCTGCGGCCCGCGCACGGGCAGCCCTGCCGGCTGCTGGTGGGCTTCGGCCCGGATCAGGCGGCGGCCCGCCTGGCTGAGCTGGCGGCCGCCCCGGCCGGCCCGCCCGCCACCGTGGTGCTGGTGGACGGGGACGCGGGCAGCCCGGCCGCCCGGGAGGCGCTCGCCCTGCTGCTGCGCCAGGGCCCGGCGGCCGGTGTGTTCACCGTGACCCTGTCCGAACTGCCGGACCGGCTGCCCGCGGGCCTCGGCGCCACCGCGCTGATCACCGGCGAGGTGGGCACCCAGCTGACCGTCGACCGGCCCGCCGCCGGCGGCCGCGAACGGATCGACGAGGTCTCCCTGGACGCCGTCCCGGCCGCCTGGGCCGAGCGGCTGGCCCGGGTGCTCGCCCCGCTGCGCGAGTCCGCCCCGGCCGCCCGCGGGCCGCTTCCGGCCGCCCTGCGCCTGCTGGACCTGCTCCGGCTGGAGGCGGTCACCCCCGCGAAGCTGTCCGCCCGCTGGTCGGCCCTGCCGGCCGGCGCCGGCTCGGCCACGGCGCTGCTCGGCACCTCCCGCGAGGACGAGACCTGCACCCTCGACCTGGCCGATCCGGATCTGCTGGAGCCCGGCGAGCAGGGCGGCCCGCACCTGCTGGTCGGCGGCGGCCCGGGTTCCGGCAAGACGGAGCTGCTGCGGACGCTGATCGCCTCGCTGGCGGTCTCCGAGCGCCCGGAGCGGCTGGCCGTGATGACCGTCGAGGGCCGGGCCGCCTCGGAGGCCGCCCCGGGCCTGGCCGGCTGTTCCGAGCTCCCGCACGTCATGAACCATGTCGCGGCCACCGACCCGCGGCAGGCGATGCTCGCCTCGGAGGAGCTGCTGGAGGTCCTGGCCGCCCGCGAGGAGCTGTTCGGCCGGGCCGGCTTCACCGGCTGGCACACCGGCCGGGTGCTCGGCAAGGCGCCCGCGCTGGTCGCCACCGGCGGCCAGGCCGGCCCGGGCGACGCCGCCCGGGTGGTCGAGCCGCGCCGCTCGCCGGAGGCCGCCCGCCCGGACGACGGCGCCGATCGCGGCCCGGCCCGGCTGGTCGTGGTGGTGGACGACTTCGACGCGCTGCTCGCCCCGACCTCGCCCGGTGGCCGCCCGCTGGCCCGCGCGCTGGCCGAGGTGGCCCGGCGCGGCGGCCGGCTGGGGGTCCACCTGGTGGTGGCCACCGGCGCGCCGGAGCTGACCGCCGGCACCGAGGTGGACGAGGCGGCGCCGCTGCGGATCGCCCTGCGCACCGACCACCCCGGCGAGTCCGACCTGCTGATCCACCTGCCGGACGCCGCCGCCCTGTCCGAGGACACCCCGGGCCGGGGGTACCTGCGCCGCCCGGACGGCCGGGTGACGGCCTTCCAGGCGGCCCGGGTCAGCGGCCGGATCCCCCGGACGGCCACCCTGCGGCCGACCGTGGTCGCCACCGACCTCGCCGAGCTGGGCACCCCGCCGACCCGCCGCCCGGTCCGCGAGCTGGGCAACGGGCCGACGGACCTCGCCCTGCTGGCCAGCGCCCTCCAGCGGGCGGCGGCGGGCTGAGGACCGCGCCGAGCGCCGGGCGCCACGGCGTCCGGCCCGCCGCGTCCACCACCGCGACCTGCGGCAGGGCGTACGCGCTGACCGACCCGGCTTGCGCCTGGCTCGCCCCGGCTCCTCCGGCTCCACCGGTTCCGGCCGGGAAGCCCAAGGGGCGCGGGGAGGTGTTCCCCGCGCCCCTGTGGTGCTGTCCTGCGGCCTCAGCCCTGCGGCGTCAGCGGCCGGTGCGCAGCAGCGTCCGGATGACCCGCATCGCGACCGACAGGCTGGACAGCTCGTAGTTGTCCGAACCCCTTATGTCGTCGAGGGTGGTGCGGGCCCGGCTCAGCAGCGTGCCGTTGAGGTCGGACCAGGCGGTGTACCGCTCCTCGGGCGAGGAGCCCTCGGGACCGCAGGCCAGCACGTCGGCGGTGAGCGCGGCGTGCGCGGCGAAGAGGTCCTCGCGGATGGCGGCGCGGGCCATCGAGGACCAGCGGTCGGTCCGCGGCAGCTCGATGATGCGGTCCAGCAGGTGGGTGATCTGGAGCCGGTCGGCGAGGTCGTAGTACAGCTCCGCGACCTCCATCACGTCCGCGTCCGAGCGGTCCGCGACACCGACGATGTCGAGGGTCGGGAACGCGGAGGACAGACCGGCCACCCGGGTGGCCAGGCCCTCCGGGACGCCCGCGGCGGCGAGCTCCTCGTACACCGACTCGAACCAGCCCAGGTCCTCGCCGCGGAGCGGCTTGGGCAGGCTGTCCCAGACCTGGTTGACCCGGTCGTGGAAGAACTCGATGGTGCCGGCGATGTCCAGCGGCTGGCGCCGGTTGTTGAGCATCCAGCGGGTGGCGCGCTCGACCAGGCGGCGCACGTGCAGGCGCATCTTGGTCTGCGTGAGGGCCGCGACCTGGGTGTCCAGGCCCTCGATCTCGTCCCAGAGCTGCTCCAGGCCGAAGACCGCGCGGGCCGCCGCGTGGGTGCGGGCGATCTCCTCCATGGTCGCCCCGGTCTCCTCGCGGAGGCGGAAGGCGAAGGTGCAGCCACCGCGGTTGATCGTGTCGTTGACGATCAGCGTGGTGATGATCTCGCGGCGCAGCGGGTGGTTGTCGATCGCGTCGCCGAACCTGGCCCGCAGCGCGCTCGGGAAGTACTGGTGCAGCGCGTCGCGGAAGTACGGGTCGTCGGGCAGCTCGGTGGCGAGCAGCTCGTCGGCCAGGGTGATCTTGGTGTAGGCGAGCAGCACGGACAGCTCGGGCTGGGAGAGCCCGCGGCCGGCCTGCTGGCGCTCGCGGATCTGCCGCTCGGTGGGCAGGAACTCCAGGGCCCGGTCGAGCCGGCCGACGGACTCCAGCCGGTTGATCATCCGCGAGTGGACGTTGACCATGCTGCCGGCCTGGGCGACCGCGTTGGCCAGCACCACGTTCTGCGCGTAGTTGTTGCGCAGCACCAGGCGGCCGACCTCGTCGGTCATCTCGGCGAGCAGGGCGTTGCGCTGCTTGACCGTCATGTCGCCGTCGGCGACCACCTGGTTGAGCAGGATCTTGATGTTCACCTCGTGGTCCGAGGTGTCCACGCCGGCCGAGTTGTCGATGGCGTCGGTGTTGATCCAGCCGCCGGCGCCCTCGGGGCCTCCGGTGGCCGCGTACTCGATCCGGCCGAGCTGGGTGCAGCCGAGGTTGCCGCCCTCGCCGATGACCCGGGCGCGGACCTGGTCGCCGTTGACCCGGATGGCGTCGTTGGCCTTGTCGCCGACCTCGGCGTTGGTCTCGGTGGAGGACTTGACGTAGGTGCCGATGCCGCCGTTCCAGAACAGGTCGACGGGCGCCTGCAGGATCGCCTTCATCAGCTCGGCCGGGGTGAGCCGGACGTCCTCGATGCCGAGGCGCTCGCGCACCTGCGGGGAGAGCTGGATGGACTTGGCGGTGCGCGGGAAGACGCCGCCGCCGGCCGAGATCAGCGACTTGTCGTAGTCGTCCCAGGAGCTGCGCGGCAGCTGGAAGAGCCGGCTGCGCTCGGCGTAGGAGACCGCCGCGTCCGGGTTCGGGTCCAGGAAGATGTGCCGGTGGTCGAAGGCGGCGACCAGGCGGATGTGCTCGCTCAGCAGCATGCCGTTGCCGAACACGTCGCCGGACATGTCGCCGATGCCGACCACGGAGAAGTCCTGGGACTGGGTGTCCACCCCGAGCTCGCGGAAGTTCCGCTTCACGGACTCCCAGGCGCCGCGGGCGGTGATGCCCATGCCCTTGTGGTCGTAGCCGGCCGAGCCGCCGGAGGCGAAGGCGTCGCCCAGCCAGAAGCCGTACGACTCGGCGACGCCGTTGGCGATGTCCGAGAAGGTCGCGGTGCCCTTGTCGGCGGCGACGACCAGGTAGGTGTCGTCCTCGTCGTGGCGGACCACGTCGAGCGGCGGCACGACCTCGCCGCCCCTGAGGTTGTCGGTGATGTCGAGCAGCGCCGAGATGAAGGTCTTGTACGAGGCGATGCCCTCGGCCAGCCAGGCGTCGCGGTCCACCGACGGGTCCGGCAGCTGCTTGGCGACGAAGCCGCCCTTGGCGCCGACCGGGACGATGACGGTGTTCTTGACCATCTGGGCCTTGACCAGGCCGAGGATCTCGGTGCGGAAGTCCTCGCGCCGGTCGGACCAGCGCAGACCGCCGCGGGCGACCTTGCCGAAGCGCAGGTGCACGCCCTCGACCCGGGGCGAGTAGACCCAGATCTCGAACGCCGGGCGCGGGGCCGGCAGGTCCGGGATGGCCTGCGGGTCGAACTTCATCGACACGTAGGAGTGCCACGCGCCGTCGGAGTCGTGCTGGAAGAAGTTGGTCCGCAGGGTGGCCTTGATCAGGTGGAGGAAGGAGCGCAGGATGCGGTCCTCGTCCAGCGAGACGACCTCGTCCAGGGCGCCGGCCAGCTCCTCCAGGATGCCCTCGGTGAGCTCCTGGGCGCCCGAGCGGTGGCTCGGGCTGAGGCGGGCCTCGAAGAGGTTCACCAGCAGGCGGGTGGTGTGGGTGTTGTTGCGGAGCGCGTCCTCCATGTAGTCCTGGGAGAAGGTGCTCCCGGCCTGGCGGAGGTACTTGGCGTAGGCGCGCAGCACCACGGCCTGGCGCCAGGTGAGCCCGGCGCTGAGGACGAGGCCGTTGAAGCCGTCGTTCTCGGCCTGGCCGGTCCAGGTGGCGGAGAAGGCCTCCTGGAATCTCTCCCGGGCCTCGTCGGTGAGCTCGGCGGCCTCGCGCACCTTCAGGCCGAAGTCGACCACCCAGGCGGTGCTGCCGTCGGCGCGGCGCAGCGCGTACGGGTGCTCGTCGAGCACCTCGACGCCCAGGCGCTGGAGCGCGGGCAGGACCTCGGTGAGCGAGATCGGGCCGCCCACCCGGTAGATCTTGAAGCGGCGCTCGTCCTCGCCGGCGCCGACCGGCTGGTACAGGTTGAGGCGGAAGTCGCCCTCGCCGGCCAGCGACTCGATCTGCTTGAGGTCGGCGACGGCGGTGCGCGGCGAGAAGTCGGCGCGGTAGCCGTCGGGGAAGGCGTTGCCGTACTTGTGGCCGAGTTCGGCGGCCCGCTCCTCGCCCAGCTCGACGTGCAGCTGGTCGTGGAAGCCGTCCATCCAGAACCGGGCGGCCTCGGCGAGCTTGGCCTCGATCCGCTCGATGTCGGACTCGGTCAGCTGCGGCAGCTCGGTGCCGGGGGCGACCCGGACGACGAAGTGCAGGCGGGTCAGCACCGACTCGGTGGCGTACACCGTGTAGTCGATGGCCTGGCCGCTCAGCTCCTCCAGGAGGATCTCCATCAGGCGCAGCCGGATCCGGGTGGTGTACCGGTCCCGCGGCAGGTAGACGAAGGCGGAGAAGTAGCGGCCGTACTCGTCCTGGCGCAGGAACAGCCGCAGCCGGCGGCGCTCCTGCAGGTAGAGCACGCTGGTGGCGATGGAGAGCAGCTCCGCGGCGGCGGTCTGGAACATCTCGTCGCGCGGGAAGGTCTCCATGATCTGGAGCAGGTCCCGGCCGTCGTGGCTGTCGTTGGAGAAGCCCGAGGCGGAGACGACCTCCTGCACCTTGCGGCGGACGACCGGGATGCGGGTGACCGACTCGGTGTACGCGGCGGAGGAGAACAGGCCGAGGAAGCGGCGCTCGCCGACCGGCTCGCCGTTGGCGTCGAACTTCTTGACGCCGATGTAGTCCAGGTAGGCCGGGCGGTGCACGGTGGCACGGCTGTTGGCCTTGGTCAGGATGAGCAGCTTCTTCTCGTGCGCCTTGGCCCGGACCGGGGCGGACAGCCGGCCGAAGGCCTCGCTGACCGGGTGGTGGTCGGTGTCGTGGCTGAGCGGGTCGGAGCGCAGGATGCCGAGGCCGGTGCCGGCGACCGCCTTGAGCACCTCCTCGCCCTCGTGCTGGACCAGGTCGTACTCGCGGTAGCCGAGGAAGGTGAAGTGGTCGTCGGCCAGCCAGCGCATCAGCTCCCAGGCCTCGCCGACCTCCTGCTCGGGCAGGCTGGACGGGGGCTGCTCGGCGAGCTCGTCGGCCAGGCGCAGCGCGGCGTCGCGCATCTTCGACCAGTCCTCGACGACCTCGCGGACGTCGCCGAGGATGCGGCGCAGGTTGGCCTCGATCGAGCGGAGGTCCTCGCGGTCGGTCTCGCGGTCGATCTCGACGTGCATCCAGGACTCGACCAGCGCGTCGGCGGGCCACTCGGCGCCGGCGGCCTGGCTGCGCGCGCAGGCGTCGATGTCCAGGATCTCCAGCAGCTTGCCGGTGATGTCACGGCGGACGACCAGCTGCGGGTGGACGACCAGGTGGATGCCGCGGCCGAGGCGGGTCAGCTCGTTGGTGACCGAGTCGACCAGGAACGGCATGTCGTCGGTGACGACCTCGACCACGGTGTGGCCGGTGGACCAGCCGTTCTCCTCGACGGTCGGGGTGTACACCCGGACCTCGGCGGTGCCCTGGGGGCGCTTGAGACCGAGCCGGTAGTGGGAGGCCGCCGCCCCGTAGACGTCGACCGGGTCGCGGTTGAGCAGGTCCTCGGGCGCGGTGTGGAGGTAGTAGTGGTGCAGGTACGCGGTCAGAGCGCCGTTGCTCAGACCCTCTCCCGGCGCCGCTCCCCCTACCTGGCTGTTCTCAGCGGCTGCGGCTGCCTTCTTGAGCAGGTCGGCCTTGGCTGCGTCCAGCTTGGTCTGCATGACTGTTTGGCTCCTGTCGCGCGCCGTTGCGTGACTCGGTGGTGGCTGGGTGTACACCGCCGGGTCTGTCCGCAATACTCCCGCACACTCAGGGCGAGGAGCACTCATGCCACGCATGAGCGACCCTCCGTCTGGGTACGACAGGTCGTTTGGCCTGCGGGACTTCCTCCCGGCGACGCCAGTCAGCCTAACCTGATGAAACGAAGGTGTCAGGGGACACAGAGGAGCAATCCCGCAGGGAGATCGTTCCTTCCTGGACACCTTGTCCAATCCGCCCGGCTTGTCACTCCTCGTCGCCGAGTCCGGGGGCCCACTCCATGTGGGGGTACAGGTAGTCCTCCGGGGGGACGAAGGTCTCCTTGATCGACCGTGTGGAGGTCCAGCGCAGCAGGTTCTGCGCGGCGCCGGCCTTGTCGTTGGTGCCGGAGGCCCGCCCGCCGCCGAACGGCTGCTGGCCGACCACGGCCCCGGTGGGCTTGTCGTTGATGTAGAAGTTGCCGGCGGCGAACCGCAGCCGCTCCACGGCCTGGGCGACGGCGGTGCGGTCCTGGGCGACCACCGCGCCGGTGAGCCCGTACGGCGCCGCGCCGTCCACCTCGTCCAGGATCCCGGCCCAGTCGCGGTCCTCGTACACCCGGACGGCCAGGATCGGGCCGAAGTACTCCTCGCGGAAGACCTCGTTGCCGCCGTCCCGGGAGAGCAGCACCGTCGGGCGGACGAAGTACCCGATGGCGTCGTCGTACTGGCCGCCGGCCGCCAGCTCCACCGCCGGGTCCTTCCCGGCCCGCTCGATCGCCGCCCGGTTCTTGGCGTACGCCCGGTCGTCGATCAGCGCGCCCATGAAGTTGGACAGGTCGGTGACGTCGCCGACGGTGAGCGCGTCCACCTCGCCGAGCAGGTCGTCCCGGATCCCCTCCCAGACGCTGCGCGGCAGGTAGGCGCGGGAGAGCGCCGAGCACTTCTGGCCCTGGTACTCGAAGGCGCCGCGGATCAGCGCGGTCCGCAGCACCTGCCGGTCGGCGGAGGGGTGGGCGACCAGGAAGTCCTTGCCGCCGGTCTCCCCGACGATCCGCGGGTACGTGCGGTAGCCGCCGATGTTGGCGCCGACGGCCTGCCAGAGCTGCCGGAAGGTGGCGGTGGAACCGGTGAAGTGCAGCCCGGCCAGGTGCGGGCTGGCCAGCGCCACCTCGGAGACCGCACGGCCGTCGCCGGTCACCAGGTTGATCACGCCGGGCGGCAGTCCGGCCGCCTCCAGCAGCCGCATCAGGTGGTACGCCGCCAGGGTCTGGGTCGGGGCGGGCTTCCAGACCACGGTGTTGCCCATCAGCGCGGGCGCGGTCGGCAGGTTGCCGGCGATGGCGGTGAAGTTGAACGGGGTGATCGCGTAGACGAAGCCCTCCAGCGGGCGGTGGTCGCTGCGGTTCCACACCCCGGGCGAGGAGATCGGCTGGTCGGCGAGGATCCGCCGGGCGAAGTGCACGTTGAAGCGCCAGAAGTCGACCAGCTCGCAGGGGGCGTCGATCTCGGCCTGCTGGACGGTCTTGGACTGGCCGAGCATGGTGGCCGCGGCCAGGGTCTCCCGCCACGGGCCGGCCAGCAGGTCGGCGGCCCGCAGGAAGACCGCCGCCCGGTCGTCGAAGCTGAGCGAGCGCCACCCGGGGGCCGCGGCGAGGGCGGCGTCCACCGCCGCCTGCGCGTCCGCGTGGGTGGCGTTGCCCAGGACGCCCAGCCTGGCCGCGTGGTGGTGCGGCTGGACCACGTCGATCCGCTCGCCGCCGCCGAGCCGCCGCGCACCGCCGATGGTCATGGTGAGGTCGACCGGCTCGGCCGCGAGCTCGTCCAGCTTCGCCAGCAGCCGGGCCCGCTCCGGGCTGCCCGGCGCGTAGCCGTGGACGGGCTCGTTGGCCGGGGCCGGGACCTCGGTGACTGCGTCGATGGGCATGGTGCGGGGCCTCCAGAGGGTCAGCCGGTCAGCCGCTCCGCCAGCTCGACGGCCTCGGCCAGGGTGTCCACCACCGGGACGCCGGCCACCTCCAGCTTCGCGCGGGTGTGTGAACCGCCGGTGTACAGCACCGCGTGGACGCCCGAATCCAGGGCCGCCTGCGCGTCGTCCACCGCGTCCCCGATCACCACGGTACGCCGCCGGTCCACGGCGGGCCCGAGGGCGGTGAGGTGCCGGGCCAGGTGCCCGGACTTGCGGCCGCCGGAGGCGCCGGTCCGGCCGTCCACCCGCAGGAAGTGCCCGGTGATCCCGAAGCGGTCCACCACCGGCACCAGGCTCAGGTGGTCGTACATCGACAGCAGGGACTGGGTCCGCCCGGCCTCGCGCCAGGCGCCGAGCAGCGCCGGGGCGCCCTCGGTCAGCCCGCAGCCGGGGGCCAGCTCGGTGTACCGGCGGTGGAAGGCCTCGTCCAGCTCCAGCCACTCGCTCTCGCTGGGGACGCGGCCGAGCAGCCGCTCGTAGAACCGCGGGATCGGGATCTCGTACTGCTCCCGGTACTCCTGCAGGCTCAGCGGGGCCACGCCGATGGTCGCGAAGGCGGTGTTGCTCGCGGCGACCACCGCTTCCATGTCGTGGAAGAGCGTCCCGTTCCAGTCCCAGACGATGTGAGTGCGCACCCGTGAAGGGTACGGCCGCCCGCGGTGGGTCAGGCCAGCAGGTTCCCGATCTCCTGGGTGGCGAACCAGAGCAGCTCGTGGTCCTCGGCGCCGTCCACGGTGAACTGGGCGTCCTGGTCGCCCTTGTCGGCGGCCGGGATGGCGGCCGCGGCGGCGGCCACGTCCGCCACCACGTCGGAGTCGGCGACGTCGGCGTGCACGGCCGCGGCCTTGGCCAGCTGGATCGCGCCCTTGAGCACGACCCGGCCGAGCGAGGCCTGGTCCTGGTACTCGTCGCCGGGGAACGGCGCCACCGCCGAGTCCGCCACCTCGATCGCCACCACGACCCGGCGGCGCGGGGCGGAGGCGTCCTCGGCGAGCAGGCGCAGCGAGGACTGGGCGGCCCGGTTGAGCGCGGCGTACTCCAGCTCCTCCAGGTCGTCGCTGACGTACCACTCCCGCAGCGCCGGGGTCACCGCGTAGGCCGCCGACTGGTCCAGCCCGCCGCCCGGGTGCGCCTCCGCCAGACCGTTCAACGTCGTGGGCACGTACACGCGCATCGCCAGGCACCTTCCTCGGTCGACCGGCCGCCACCGGCCGGGCCCCCAGAATAAGGCCGCCCGGGGGAGGTTCCGGGGCGCAGGGGGGCGTCGGCGCGGGCGCGGTCAGCCGCGGAGGGCGGCCAGGGCCTCGGCGGTGGTGGCCAGGGCGCAGTCCAGGACGGCCTCGCGGCGGCCCGGGTCCATCATGTTCGGCCCCATCACGGTGAGGTCGGCGAGGGTCGGCGCCAGCAGCCGGACCCGGGTGCCGGCCGCCCGCAGCTCGGCCGCCTCGCGCAGCATCTGCCGGGTGACCGCCCGGCGGTAGCGGCTGACCAGCTGGGCGAGGACGCCGTGCGGCCGGTCCCGTGCGCGCCACTCGCGCAGCGCCGCCAGGGTGCCGCGGGCCGGCTCGGCGCGCCCGGCCGGGCGCAGCCGCAGCGCCATCGGCGCCAGCACGTACACCTCGTCCAGGCCGCGGCCGGCCAGCAGGTCGGCGTTGGTGGCGGACCAGCAGCCGCCGTCGACGTACCGGCTGCCGTCCACCTCGACGGGGGCGAACCAGCCGGGGATGGCGCAGGAGGCCATCACCGCGTCGGCCACGGCGGCGGGCGGTGCGCCGGGGTCGCCGAACACCACCCGGCGTCCGGTCCGGTAGTCCACGGCGGCCACCCGCAGGGCGGGGTGGTCGGGCCAGCCGTCGGGGAAGGCGTCCTCGGGCGCGGGCGTGGCCGCGGACGGGCCGAGCAGCCCGCGGACCAGCTCGCCGACCGCCTCCACCGAGCCGCGTCCGGGCGGCACCATGGCCGAGACCATGGTGAGGAAGGGGTAGTCGCGGGGATGCCGGACGGTCTCCCGCAGCAGTCCGGGCGAGCCGATGGCGACCTGCGGCCGGGGCGGGGCGGCGCCGCCGACGGCGGTGGCGTAGTCGAACTCCACCCCGGCCAGCGGGCCGTCGGTGACCGGCCGGCCGCGCTGGTGGTCGTGGAGGTGGGCGGGGTCGACGCCGGCGGCGAGCATGGCGGCGAGGATCGCGCCGGCGGAGGTGCCGAGGGTGAGTTCCGCCCGGCCGGGGTGCCAGCCGGTGGCCTCCTGCACCGCGCAGAGCGCGCCGACGGTCCAGGCCGCGCCGAGCATCCCGCCGCCGCCGAGCACCAGTCCGCGCCGGGGGCCGCCGGCCGCCGGGACGGCGGTGCGGGCGGCGGTCGGCGCGGAGCCCGGCCGCCTGCGGCCGGTGGGGTGTCCGTCGCCTGTCGACACCTGGGTCACGTCCTCACCACCTCGCCGAGCGGCCGGGTCCGATCCCCCGATCCTCCGCCCTACCCCCGGGTAACTCCGGTCGGGCGGGTACCCGTTCGGTCCTGCTCCCCCGTCCCCCTTCGGGCGCCGCGGGCCGTCCGGCGACGTCAACCGGCGCGTCGGCGCCCGCCCCGGCCCGGCGCGCGGGGTCAGGGGTCCTCACCCGGATAGGTGACACCCCGGGCCGTCACCGGCGGGGCGCCGGAGCACCCTCATCCCGCGCCGCCGGCCGCCGATAGCACCGGGGAGACGCCCGCCCGACCCGTCCGGAGGTCCCCGTGCACGATCCCGCCGCCACCGCCCCGCGCATCCGCCCGCTGGTGCACGTCCCGGGCCGCCCGCGGACCCGCCGTCCGGTCCGCCACCCCCACCCGCCGTACGAGCCGCACGCACCGCATGCGCCCCACACACCCCACTCGCCCCACGCACCGCGCGCGCCGCACACCCCGCACTCGCCACACCCGCAGCACCCGCGGACGGCCCGTCCCACCCGTACCGCCGCCCGGTCCACCGCGCCGCCGCGCCCGCCCCGGCACCCCCGGGCGGCCTGCGCGGCCGCGCCGAGCAGCGAGGGCCCGGGCGACCTCGCCTCCCGCTTCGCGCACCGGCTGGTCGAGGTGCTCTCCGGCATCCGCCCGGCCGGGCACCTCCAGCGGCACACCACCCTGCAGGGCTACCAGCAGCTCACCGCCCTGGTCCGGACCGGCCCGCTGCGGCCCGGCGGACGGGTGCCCAGGATGCGGCTCGGGCGGGTGTACGACTCGATCGCCGGGCCGGGCGCGCTGGAGGCCTGCGTCCGGGTGGAGGTCGGCCCGCGCCACCACATGGTGGCCTTCCGGCTGGAGCGGCACCGCACCACCGAGCAGTGGCAGTGCGCCGCCGTGGAGGCCCGCTGACCGGCCCTGTGCGCCCCCGGGGAGACGCCGAAGGGGCGTGTGCGGCACCTCCCACGGGAGGTACCGCACACGCCCCTGACGGTCGCTCCGGCCGCCGCTCCGGGCGGCCGGCCAGCGGCTCAGGCCTTGCGGCGGCGCCCCTTGGCCGACTTGGCGGCCCGGCGGCGCTCGGCCCGGGTCATCCCGTCGCTCTCGTCCACCGCGGAGTCGTCGAAGTCGCCCTCGACCACGCCTCCGCCGATCTCGTCGGAGGGCGCCACGTAGTGGAGCTTCTTGCGCTGCGGGGCCTCCAGGCCCTTGGCGCGGATCTCCGGGCGGGCGTCCTGCGGCGCCGCCTCGGCGTCCGCGACCGGCACCTCCTCGACCTGCTGCTCGACCTGGACCTCCAGGTTGAACAGGTAGCCGACGGACTCCTCCTTGATGCCCTCCATCATCGCGGAGAACAGGTCGAAGCCCTCGCGCTGGTACTCGACCAGCGGGTCGCGCTGGGCGTACGCCCGCAGCGCGATGCCCTCCTGCAGGTAGTCCATCTCGTAGAGGTGCTCGCGCCAGCGGCGGTCCAGCACCGACAGCACGACCCGGCGCTCCAGCTCCCGCATGATCTGCTCGCCGAGCTGGTCCTCGCGGCTGCCGTACGAGCCCTGGATGTCCTCCTGGAGCACCTTGGTGAGGAACTCGGGGGTCAGGCCGCCGTTCTCAGCGGCCTCCTCCTCCAGCTCCTCGATCTCCACGGTGATCGGGTACAGCTGGCGCAGCGCGGACCAGAGCTTCTCCAGGTCCCAGTCGTCCTCGAAGCCCTCGCTGGTCGCGGCGGTGACGTACGCGGCCACCGTGTCGTCCATGAAGTGGCCGATCTGCTCCTGCAGGTCCTCGCCCTCCAGCACCTTGCGGCGCTCGGCGTAGATGACCTCGCGCTGGCGGTTCAGCACCTCGTCGTACTTGAGGACGTTCTTGCGGATCTCGAAGTTCTGCTGCTCGACCTGGGTCTGCGCGGAGGCGATGGCCCGGGTGACCATCTTCGACTCGATCGGCACGTCCTCCGGGACGTTCGCCATCGACAGCACCCGCTCGACCATGCCGGCCTTGAACAGGCGCATCAGGTCGTCGCCCAGCGAGAGGTAGAACCGGGACTCGCCCGGGTCGCCCTGACGGCCGGAGCGGCCGCGCAGCTGGTTGTCGATCCGGCGGGACTCGTGGCGCTCGGTGCCGAGGACGTACAGGCCACCGATGTCCTGCACCTCCTCCTGCTCCGCCTTCACCGCAGCCTTGGCCTTCTCCAGCGCGCTCGGGAAGGCGGCCTCGTACTCCTCCGGGGTGTCCTCCGGGTTGAGGCCGCGCTGGGCGAGCTCGGCGGCGGCCAGGTGGTCGGGGTTGCCGCCCAGCATGATGTCGGTGCCGCGGCCGGCCATGTTGGTGGCGACCGTGACGGCGCCCTTGCGGCCGGCCTGGGCGACGATCTGCGCCTCGCGCTCGTGGTGCTTGGCGTTCAGCACCTCGTGCGGGACGCCGCGCTTGCGCAGCTCCTGGGAGAGGTACTCGGACTTCTCGACCGACACGGTGCCGACCAGGACCGGCTGGCCCTTCTCGTGCCGGGCGGCGATGTCGTCGACCACGGCGGCGAACTTGGCCGGCTCCGACTTGTAGATCAGGTCGGGCTGGTCGATGCGGCGCGGCGTCTTGTTGGTCGGGATCGGGACCACGCCGAGCTTGTAGATCTGGTGGAACTCGGCCGCCTCGGTGGTGCCGGTACCGGTCATGCCGGCCAGCTTGTCGTACAGGCGGAAGAAGTTCTGCAGGGTGATGGTGGCCAGGGTCTGGTTCTCGTTCTGAACCTCCACCCCCTCCTTGGCCTCGATCGCCTGGTGCATGCCCTCGTTGTAGCGGCGGCCGGCCAGGATGCGGCCGGTGTGCTCGTCGACGATCATGACCTCGCCGTTGACGACGACGTAGTCCTTGTCGCGCTTGTACAGCTCCTTCGCCTTGATGGCGTTGTTCAGGAAGCCGACCAGCGGGGTGTTCACCGACTCGTAGAGGTTCTCGATGCCGAGGTAGTCCTCGACCCGGGTGACGCCCTCCTCCAGGATGCCGACCGTGCGCTTCTTCTCGTCGACCTCGTAGTCGCGCTCGATCTTGAGGCGGGTGACCAGCTTGGCGAAGTCGTTGTACCACTTGGTGGCCTGGTCGGCCGGGCCCGAGATGATCAGCGGGGTACGGGCCTCGTCGATCAGGATCGAGTCGACCTCGTCGACCACCGCGAAGTTGTGGCCGCGCTGGACCAGCTCCTCCTGCGACCACGCCATGTTGTCGCGCAGGTAGTCGAAGCCGAACTCGTTGTTGGTGCCGTACGTGATGTCGCAGGCGTACTGCTTCTTGCGCTCGGCCGGCGACATGTTCGCCAGGATCACGCCGACCTCCAGGCCGAGGAAGCGGTGCACCCGGCCCATCCACTCCGAGTCGCGCTCGGCGAGGTAGTCGTTGGTGGTGATCAGGTGCACGCCCTTGCCGGTCAGCGCGTTCAGGTACGCGGGCAGGGTGCCGACCAGGGTCTTGCCCTCGCCGGTGCGCATCTCGGCGACGTGGCCGAAGTGCAGCGCGGCGCCGCCCATGATCTGGACGTCGTAGTGGCGCTGCCCGAGGACGCGCTTGGCGGCCTCGCGGACGGTGGCGAAGGCCTCGGGGAGGATGTCGTCCAGGCTCTCGCCGTCGGCGAGCCGTGCCTTGTACTCGTCGGTCAGCGCGCGCAGCTCGTCGTCGGTGAGGTTGGCGAAGTCCTCTTCGATCGAGTTGACCTGGGCGGCGATCCGCTGCAGCTTGCGAAGGGTCTTGCCTTCGCCAGCACGCAGGATCTTGTCGAAGACGGACACGTGAGCGGGCTCCTTGCCTGGATCGGCTCTGGATGACGGACGGCGAGTCCTACCCCACCGTACGGGCCATGGTATGCGAGGAGGCCGAGCCGCCGGGAGGTGCGTCAGCACGGTATTCCCGTGTCACCCGGGCGGGCAAAGCGCTGCCAAGCGCCATCCGCCGGGCAAAACGGTCACCGGGCCCGTCCTCCGTGACCTGCTCAACCGTCCGGAGCCCCTCGGGGTTCCCCTCCCGGGCCCGATTGTCAGTGGTACGCCGTACCCTGCCCGCCATGACGACCTCGCTCTCCGCAGACCAGGCCCGTCGGATCGCCCTGCGCGCCCAGGGTCTGCTCGGCTCGCCGGACCGCCGCGCCGGGGTGCGCGGGGTGCTCCGCCACCTCGGCGCGGTGCAGCTGGACACCATCTCGGTGCTGGCCCGCTCGCACGAGCTGGTGCCGTACGCGCGCCTGGGCGCGGTGGGCCGCCCGGCGGTGGAGCAGGCGTACTGGGGCGGGGCCGCCGGCCTCGGGGCCACCACCTTCGAGTACTGGTCGCACGCGGCCTGCATCCTGCCGGTGGAGGAGTGGCCGCTGTTCGCCTTCCGCCGCCGCGCCTACCGCGACCGCGGCCACCTCTGGGGCCACCAGGTCTCCCCGGAGACGTACCGGCAGGTGCTGGACAAGCTGCGCGCCGAGGGCCCGCTGACCTCCACCGGGCTCGGCGGCGCGAAGCGGACGGCGGAGTGGTGGGACTGGTCCGACACCAAGATCGCGGTGGAGCGGGCGCTGGCCTTCGGCGACGTGGTCTGCACCGAGCGGCGCTCCTGGAAGCGGGTCTACGCGCTCGCCGAGCAGGCGATCCCGGCCGAGCTGTACGGGCGGGAGCCCTCCGACGCCGAGTGCCTGCGGCAGCTGGTCGCCCAGGCGGGCGCGGCGCTGGGCGTGGCCACCCGGGCCGACCTGATGGACTATCACCGGCTCAAGGGCGCCCAGGTGGACGCGGTGCTGGCCGACTCCGGGCTGGTGGAGATCCGGGTGGAGGGCTGGCCGGCGCCGGCCTGGGCGGATCCCGCGGCGCTGGCCTCCGAGCCGCGCGGCCGGCACCGGACGACCCTGCTGTCGCCCTTCGACTCGCTGGTCTGGGACCGCGCCCGCACCGAGCGGGTCTTCGGCATGAGCCACCGGCTGGAGGCGTACACCCCGAAGCACAAGCGGGTGCACGGGTACTTCGCCATGCCGCTGCTGGCGGGCGGGCGGCTGGTCGGCCGGGTCGACCCGGCCCGCGAGGGGCGCACCCTGGTGGCCCGTCAGATCTCGCTGGACGCGCCGAAGCACCTCCCGGCGCTGGCCGAGGCGCTGCGCGGGGCGGCCGGCTGGGTCGGCTGCGACGCCGTCCGCGTCGAGCGGCTGGCCGAGGAGTCGATGCGCCCGGCGCTGGAGAAGCTGCTCTCCTGAGCGCGGGCCGCCGGTTCGGCCTGTTCGTCAGCCTATTTCGAGGATCTTCTCGCGCATCGCGTAGACCACGGCCTCCATCCGGGAGTGCAGCTGCAGCTTCTCCAGGATGTTGCGGACGTGGTTCTTCACGGTGTTCTCGCTGATGAAGAGCTCCTTGGCGATCTCCCGGTTGTTCATCCCGGTCGCCACCAGCTTGAGCACCTCCAGCTCACGGTCGGTCAGCCGCGGCGCGGGCACCAGGTCCCGGTCGTCCGACCGGCGCTGGATCATCGACTTGAACTCGGTGAGCAGCTTGGAGGCCATCGAGGGGCTGATCTGCGACTGCCCGTCGGCGACCGCGCGGATGGCGGTGGCCACCTCGTCCGTGGAGATCTCCTTGAGCAGGTACCCGGTGGCGCCCGCCTTGATCGCCTCGTAGAGGTCGGCCTCCTCGTCGCTGATCGTCAGCATGATGATCTTCGCGCTGGGCACCACGTCCTTGATCGCGGTGCAGGCCTCGATGCCGCTGCGGCGGGGCATCCGGACGTCCATGAGGATGATGTCCGGCAGCAGGTCGGCGGCCTTGAGCACGGCCTCGGCGCCGTCCCCGGCCTCGCCGATGACCTTGATGTCCTCCTCCTCGGCCAGGACGATCTCCAGGCCGCGGCGGAACAGGGCGTGGTCGTCGACCACGAGCACCCGGATCGGCTCGGTACGGCGCGGTCCGTACCCGGAATCGTCGCCGACCCCCCGGCCGGACCCGATCCCCTCGAATGGCTCCCCCATCCGCTCCTCCCCCGGCCGCCGGTCGATGACGGGTCAATCATTCCACGGCGGACACCGTGTGATCACCCTCCGCCGTCGGGCCGCCCAGCTGGGTGACCCCGGCGGCGCCGGCCGCCGGGGTCACCGGACCTTCGTTCACCTGGGTTGTCCGACCGGACGGATCAGTCCTCGTCCGGCCCGTTGATGGCGCCACCTCCGCCGGCGGCGTCACCCGTCGCCGTGCTGTCCTCCTTGAGGTGGATCACGCCGTAGTGGTAGCCGTGCCGGCGGTAGACCACGCTCGGCAGCCCGCTGTCCTTCTCCTGGAACAGGTAGAAGTCGTGACCGACCAGCTCCATCGCGTAGAGCGCCTGGTCGAGCGACATCGGCGCGGCGGAGTGCGTCTTCTCGCGGACGACGAGCGGGCCGTCGCCCTCCACTTCCAGGGATCCCATCATGGTCTTCCGCGGGGCGCCGTTGACCTCGGGCTGCGTCACCTCGGGGAGCGAGGCCAGTGCGGCGGTCGCCTCCGCGACACTGATCGGGGTGCGGCTGTTGGTGCCGCCCTTGTGCACCCGGCGCCGGTCGGCGGACTTGCGCAGCTGCGCGTCGAGCTTCGCCGAGGCCAGGTCGAGCGCCGCGTACGGGTCACCTGCGGCGGCCTCGGCCCGAATCACCGGGCCGCGGGTACGGAGGGTGATCTCCACCCGGTCGGACCGGTCGGCCTGACGCGGGTTGTGCTCCTTGGACACCTCGACGTCGAGGCTGATCGCCTTGCCGTCGAACTTCTGGACCTTCTCCAGCTTCTCGGCCACGTGATCGCGGAACCTCTTGGGCAACTCGGTCTTGCGGCCCTTGACGACGATGTCCACGCAGAACTCCGATCCCTTGTGCTGACGCCGACCCGGAGTTGCGTACCGGATCGGACTGAGACCCAGCCGGACCAGCCGAGCACCCGCCCTCGCCCCAGCGAGGGCGACGAGTGCGACTGGCCCTCACTCACTTCCTCCCCACCAGGAGCGCTTGAAACCCCTGGTGCCTCATGGAACACCTCACCCGGGGATTTCGCCTCCCCAGTCGAACAACATAGCGACACGGGTCCGGCGGTTAAGCTGTTCCACCCTGTTTACCTTCCTCAGGGTGAAAGAGTGGTAAACGCCTGGACAACACGCCTCGTACCGCCCACCGTATGGCTCAAGTCTCCGCCTGGCGAGCCTTTCGGGAGGAGTCGTGACCGTCTTTTCCAGCCTTCCCGGGCGCTCCCTTCCCCCCGGGTCCCTCGTGGGGTCCCTCGTGGGGTCCTTCACGGAGGCGTTCACGGAGTACCTCCCCGCCCTGCTCGACCTGCTGCTGCCCGCCCACTGCGCGGGATGCGGCGGCGGGCGGACGCAGCTCTGCGGCACCTGCCGGGCGCTGCTCGGCTCCGGCCGCGCGGGTCCGGCCGGGCCGGTTCCCCCGCCGCCCGACCTCCCGCCGGTGCACGCGGCGGCGGCCTACGCCGACCCGGTCCGCGGGCTGCTGCTGGCCCACAAGGAGAGGGGAGCGCTGCGGCTGGCCGGTCCGCTGGGGCGGGCGCTGGCCGCGGCGGTGCGCTCGGCGGCGGGGGAGGGCGCCGCACCGCTGCTGCTCGTCCCGATGCCCTCCACCCGGCGGGCGGTCCGCGCCCGCGGGCACGACCCCACGCTCCGACTGGCCCGGGCGGCG
This sequence comes from Kitasatospora sp. HUAS MG31, assembly GCF_040571325.1. Lineage (GTDB taxonomy): Bacteria > Actinomycetota > Actinomycetes > Streptomycetales > Streptomycetaceae > Kitasatospora > Kitasatospora camelliae. Next base: position 3,025,999 of record NZ_CP159872.1, read on the forward strand.
GCCCGGGAGCTGTACCGCGGCGGGGTGCCCACCCGGGTCGCGCCGGTGCTGCGGCAGATCCGGCCGGTGGCCGACCAGGCGGGGCTCGGCGCGGCCGCCCGCCGGCGGAACCTGGACGGCGCGCTCGCCGTGCCGTCCCGGCTGGCCGTCCGGCTCGGCGGGCACCGGCTGATCCTGGTGGACGACCTGGTCACCACGGGCGCCACGCTCGCCGAGGCGGCCCGCGCCCTCCGCGCGGCCGGCCGTCCGGCCCACGCCGCCGCCACCGTGGCCGCCACCCTCCGCCGCCGCTGACGCACCGTCCCCGCGGGCCGGGCCCCCGTCAGGGGCCGTGCCCGCTCAGCGGATCATCCCGGGTAGACGAACGACACCGCCGGCTTCTGGCCGGTGACCTCGCGCCACTGGTTGCCCTGGAGGCGGTAGATCCGCTTGGCGGAGACGGCCAGCGCCGGCGGCACCTGCTCACTGCCGCGGCTCTCGGTGGTCGACACCGCGGTCATCGAGTCGCCGCCCTGCAGCGGGGTGTCGCTGCTCTGCGAGCCGTCGGTGCCCAGGTAGCGCAGCTGCTGCAGCTTGCCCTGCTCGGTACCGAGGATCAGCAGCTGGTCGCTGTCCGCCCAGGACACCGAGGCGATGTCGGCCAACTGCGGTGCCAGCGGCCGCAGTCCGCTGATCCGCACCTGCGGGGCGTCGGGCGTGCCGCGGTGCTCGACCACGCCGAGCGCCACCGTCCGGGAGTGGCCGTCCTTGAGGACGAGGGCGATCCGCACCCCGTCCGAGGAGATCCGCAGGGCCTGCACCGAGCGTCCCTCGAGCCCGTCGACCTGTGCCGGTACGGCCTTGCGGTCACGGACCATCAGCACCTTGGCGCCGGCGGGGTCGCGGTCCACCAGCCAGAGGTCGCCGCGGCCGTCCCAGCTGGGCGAGGCCAGGCCCTCGGCGGGCTGCGGGGCACGGCTGCTGACGACGGCTTCGCCCAGCTTGTCGCTCTCGGCGAAGCCGGTGACGTACAGGCCCTTGCCGTCCGCGCCGATGACCGCGGCGGCGGCCGCGTCGCGGCGCACCCCGACCTCGCCGGGCCGGGGCCGGCCCACCGGCGGCTGGCCGAGCTCGCCGCCCACCGGGCTGCCGGGGCCGTCCGGCTGGAGCCGGGTCAGCTGGCCGGTCTCCTGCAGCGAGAACTGGGCGGTGCCGGAGCTGCCGGCCAGGCTGCCGGGGGCGACCTGGGCGGCCACCGACTCGCCGACCGAGCAGCCGCCCTTGGCACCGGTCAGATCCAGGCGCTGGAGCTTGCCCTGCTGGTCGGCGAGGGTGTGGAAGAGCTGCTCGGCCATCTTCTGGCAGAGCTCGGGACGGCCGCTGAGGTCCACCGGGTCGACCCGCACGGTGGCGACCTGGTTGTCCCCGACGGAGACCGTGGTGATCCGCACGCCGTCCATCGCCGAGAACACCGCGGGGCCGAGCCAGGCGGAGGGCCCGGCGGCCAGCGCCTCGGCGGCGGCCGTCAGCGGGTCGGAGCGGCGGCGCAGGTAGATCGGGTCCGGCACCAGCACCCGGGACGCGGCCTTGGAGGCGGAGGGGTCGGTCGGGGCGAAGAAGTAGCGGTGGGCGGCCAGGTAGCCGTTGGTGAAGTTCGTCTGGTCGACGATGAGGCCCTCGGGCAGCTGGTCTATCCGCCACTCGCCCTTGTCCGGACCCTCCGTCTCCTTCACGAAGGTGATCTTGTCCTGGTACGGGAGGCCGGCCATCGCCCGGTACGAGCGCTTGGCGTCCACGCTGCCCAGCTGGGAGCCGCTGATGGAGAACTCGCGGCCGGTCTCGGTGCCGTTCGGCCGGACCGTGGTCTGCAGGGAGTTGTCGGCGACCACCACCACCCCGGCCTCGGGGTTCCAGCGCTTGCCGGCGGCCTCGGTGAGGTACTTGCGGGCGGTGCTGAACCGGGGCTCGTCCGCGTTGGAGGAGTCCAGGAAGCCCGCGAGCAGGTCCTCCGGGGACTCCCCCTTGTGCGGGGCGACCGGGTAGACGTGCACCTGGAGGTCGTCCGCCCGGGCGCCCTGCGGCACCTCGACCCGCTCCGGCGGCCCGCCGCCGGGCATGGTGACGCAACCGGTGGCGAGCAGCGCGACGACCGCGCCCCACAGCACACCGGCACCGCCGCGCGGGTCAGCGGCCCAGCGGATCGTCCTTCGCACGCTCTGTCCCCTCCGAGTCGGTGTCGACCGTGTCCGGTGCGGCGGCCTGCTGCTGGGTCGGCCACACGGCCGGCCGGTCCACCACGACCTGGGCACCGGTCGCACCGTACCCCGCGCCCATGGCGCTGACGTCCGAGGGGTCCGCGACCGGGGCCGCGGGCTGGCGGCCCAGCCCGGGCCCGATGCTGAGCACGCCGCCGAGCCCGCTGCCGAAGCCCTGCGGGGCGGTGTCCGGCGTCTCCGGGATGTCCGCCGGCTCGGGGCCGGTGGTCAGCGCGGTGGCACCGTGCGGACGGACGGTCCGGCGGTACGGCGCGCCGGTGGCCGCGAGGCCCCGGTTGTGCCGGGAGTCCTCCGGCTCCAGCCGGAACGGCGCGCGGCTGATCTCGCCGCCGCGGGTCCGCGGCAGAGTCAGCCGGAAGTGTGACCCGCCACCGGGCTCACCCCAGGCCTGGAGCCAGCCGCCGTGCAGGTGGGCGTCCTCGACCGCGATCGACAGGCCGAGGCCGGTGCCGCCGGTGGTGCGGACCCGGGATGGGTCGGCACGCCAGAACCGGTGGAACACCCGGGAGGCCTCGCCGGGCTTGAGGCCGATGCCGTAGTCGCGGACGCCGACCGCGACGGCGCCTTCGCCGGAGCCGAGCCGGATCACCACGTCCCCGCCCTCGCCGTGCTCCAGCGCGTTGACCACCAGGTTGCGCAGGATGCGCTCGATCCGGCGGGCGTCGACCTCGGCGACCACCGGCTTCTCGGCACCGCGGATGATCACCGCGCTGCCCTTGGCCTGGGCCAGCGGGTCGGCGGCCTCGACCACGCGGGTCACGATGTCCCGCAGGTCGACCGGCTCGGCGTCCAGGATCGCGGCGCCGGCGTCGAAGCGGCTGATCTCCAGCAGGTCGGCCAGCAGGGACTCGAACCGGTCCAGCTGGTCCTGCAGCAGCTCGGCCGAGCGGGCGGCCATCGGGTCCAGGTCCTCGCGGCTGTCGTAGATCAGGTCGGCGGCCATCCGGACGGTGGTGAGCGGGGTGCGCAGCTCGTGCGAGACGTCCGAGACGAACCGGCGCTGGACCCGGGACAGCTCCTCCAGCTGCCGGATCTGCGCCTGGAGGCCGTTGGCCATCCGGTTGAAGGAGTCGCCGAGCCGGGCGATGTCGTCGGTGCCGGTGACCTTCATCCGTTCTTCGAGGTGTCCGGCGGCGAGCCGCTCGGAGATCCCGGCGGCCATCCGGACCGGGGTCACCACCTGCCGGACCACCAGCCAGGCGATGCCGCCGAGCAGCATCACCAGGAAGACGCCGGCGGTGGCGAGGGTGCCGACCACCAGACCGAGGGTCTTGGTCTCCTGGCCGAAGGAGAACACGTAGTAGAGCTGGTACGGGGTGGCGTCCTGGTCGGGCCCGGTGAACTGCTTGCCGATCACGAGGCCCTTCTCCTCGTACGGCGGCTTCCCGTCCCCGGCGTCGCGGTGGATGATCGCGGTCTGCTCGTGCGAGACGGAGGCTTCGCTGGCGACGGCGTGCTGGAGTTCGGGGGTGACGCTGTCCGGCAGGATGCTGCCGGAGTAGCGGGCGCCGCGCAGCCCGGCGCTGGGCGCGCTCTCCTCGGCGCCGGTGGAGGGCACCAGGGCTACCACCGAGTAGACGCCGGCGCCGCCGCTGGCCAGGTCGGAGACCTGCTTGATCAGCCAGGTGCCGATGGCGTCCCGGCTGGGGTCGGAGTTGGCCCCGGCCCTGGCCTGCAGGTTGATCGCGTCGTTGATCTTGTCCTGCTCGATCTGGAAGCCGCCGACGGCCTGCCCGCGGGCCGCGTGCTTCTTGGTGTCCAGCAGGCCGTTGCGCACCTGGGCGACCACGACCACGCCGAGGACCAGCACCACGACCACGGACAGCAGCAGGGTGGTGGCCACCACGCGCAGCTGGATGGAGCGCCGGTACAGCTTCAGCAGCCGCAGCAGCGGCCGGCGGACCTGGCGGACCACCGGCGCGAGCAGCCCGGCAGGACCCCGCCGGGACCGCTTGCGTCCCTCGGTGGTCGAGCTCAGCACGTCTCCGCGCACAGCAGCCTCCCCGCCGGGACCGGTGCCCGACGGGGAGTCGTCAGCCAGGTGGTTCCGCACGTCAGCTGGGCCCCGCCTTGTAGCCGACGCCGCGGACGGTCACCACGATCTCGGGACGCTCCGGGTCCTTCTCGATCTTGGAGCGCAGGCGCTGGACGTGCACGTTGACCAGGCGGGTGTCGGCGGCGTGCCGGTAGCCCCAGACCTGCTCCAGCAGCACCTCGCGGGTGAACACCTGCCAGGGCTTGCGGGCGAGCGCGACCAGCAGGTCGAACTCCAGCGGGGTCAGCGGGATGCCCCGGCCGTCCCGCTTGACCGAGTGGCCGGCCACGTCGATCACCAGATCGCCGATGGTGAGCTGCTCGGGGGTGGGCTCCTCGGCGCGGCGCAGCCGGGCGCGCACCCGGGCCACCAGCTCCTTGGGCTTGAACGGCTTGGTGACGTAGTCGTCCGCGCCGGACTCCAGGCCCACCACGATGTCGACCGTGTCGGTCTTGGCGGTGAGCATCACGATCGGGATGCCGGATTCGGCCCGGATCTGCCGGCAGACGTCGATGCCGTCACGCCCGGGCAGCATCAGGTCCAGCAGGACCAGATCGGGCTTGGTCTCCCGGAACGCGGCTAGCGCCTTGTCCCCATCCGCGACGAAAAACGGCTCAAAACCCTCACCACGCAGCACGATGCCGAGCATCTCGGCCAGTGCGGTGTCGTCATCAACGACGAGGACGCGTCCCTTCATGTCTCCATCTTCTCATTACCGGATTGTGACCTGTCGCACAGCCATACCGCCCTACCCCGCCCACCGTGCGTCGATCCGGTCATCCTGCCGCAAAAACCTCAGCTCAGCACCGACCGGTCCGGAGCCGACGATCAACGCCGGAATACCCCTGGGGCGTCCGCGGGCGCCATGGCACGATGGGCGGCACAGGAACGGGTTCCGGCCGTCGGCCGCCATCCTGACGCGTGGACACCCCGCCAGGCGAGACCCAAGCCCACGATGCCCCGACGAGGAGCAGTGATGACCGACACCCCGGGCTGGACCCCGCCCGGCTCCACCGAGCCGGACGGCGGATCCGGGAGGGAGCCCGCGGCCGGGCCGGTACCCGGGGCGAGCGGCACCCCGGTGCCGCCCACCCCGCCCCCGAGCGGCCCCCAGGACACCCCGCCGCCGGCGCCCTACGGCGGCCAGTACGGGGTGCCCGCCGGCCAGTACGGCCCGCCGCCTGCCGGTCAGTACGGCGCACCGGGCGCACCGGGCGTTCCCGGTGCACCGGGCCCGCAGGCGGGCTGGGGCCCGGTCCCGGGTGTCCCGTACCACGGCGGCTGGGGCGTCCCGGCGGCCCCGAAGCCCGGCGTCATCCCGCTGCGCCCGCTGTCCGTCGGCGAGCTGCTGGACGGCGCGGTCTCCACCGTGCGCCGCTACTGGAAGCCGACCATCGGGTTCTCGCTCGGCCTGGCGGCCGTCCAGCAGACCGTGGCCGCGGCGGCCAACTGGTGGGCGCTGGAGTCGGACGTCCGCGGCGCGGACAGCATCGCCACGGTGGCGAGCCTGCCGCTCGGCCTGCTGATCACCATCCTCACCAGCGGTCTGCTGACCATCGTGGTCAGCCGCGGTGTCATCGGTGAGCAGGTCACCCTGCGCGAGGCCTGGGCCGGCGCCCGGGGGCAGCTGCTGCGGCTGACCGGCCTGACCATGCTCAGCTTCCTGATCCTGGTCGGCGTCCTGTCCGTCGCCATCGTCCCGATGGTGCTGGCGGTGGGCGTCTCCGGCAGCAGCGGACCGGCCAGCCTGATCCTCACCGCGGTGCTGTTCCTGGCCGCGCTGGCGGTCTGCCTCTGGCTGTGGATCGCGCTCAGCCTCGCCGCCCCCGCGCTGATGCTGGAGAAGCAGGGCGTGATCGCGGCGATGCGGCGCTCCTGGCGGCTGGTCAAGGGCTCCTGGTGGCGGATCTTCGGCATCAACCTGCTCACCAAGCTGCTCATTCTGATCATCAGCGCCATCTCGGGGGCGGTCGTGGCCGTCGTCGCGATCGTGCTCACCGGTGCCGTCCTGGGTGTCTCCGAGTCCGGCGGGCTCGCCGAGGCCACCCTGCCGTTCCTGGTCATCACCGCGGTGATCACCACGCTCATCTCTGCGGTGACCATCCCGGTCGAGGCCGCGATGAACGTCCTGATCTACATCGACCAGCGGATCCGCCGCGAGGCCCTCGACATCGAACTGGCCCGGGCCGCCGGCCTGCCGATGTACGGCGCCACCGGATGGTCGGGCACCGCCCCGACGATCCCGGGCCAGACCACCCCGCCGGGAGCCTGACGCCGATGCCGACCTGGGGGAAGGCGGTGCTGCTCGCGGACGGCACCCCGGTGACCGTGCCCCGCGACCCGGCCCGGGACGCCGCCCGGCTGGAACTGCTCGACCCCGCCTACCACCGGCACGACCCGGGCCCGGTGGAGCAGGCCGGCAACTGGCTCACCGACCGCCTGGACGAGCTGCTGAACGGGCTGGGCGGCCTCACCGGCAGCCCGACCACCGGCATCGCCCTGGCGGTCGTCCTGGTCGCGCTGCTGGTGGCCGCGCTGTGGTGGCGGCTCGGCGCGCCCCGCCGCGCGGCCGGGTCCGCCGACCCGCTGTTCAGCGCGGACGGCCCGCGCACCGCCGCCGGGCACCGCGAGGCGGCGTCCGGGCACGCCGCCGCCGGCGAGTGGACGGCCGCGGTCCGCGAGCAGATGCGAGCCCTGGTCCGCGCCCTGGAGGAGCGCGCCCTGCTGGACGCACGCCCCGGCCGGACCGCCGACGAGGCCGCCGGCGAGGCCGGCCGCGCCCTGCCCGGGCACGCCGCCGCCCTCGCCGCGGCCGCCCGGCTGTTCGACGACATCGCGTTCGGCGAGCGCACCGCCGACCAGGCGGCGTACCGGCAGCTGCTCGAACTGGACCGGGCCCTCACCGCCACCCGCCCCACCCTCGTCCCGGCCGGCGGAGGCGCCCTGTGACCACCACCGCCCCCGCCACCACCACCCCGGCACCGACGCCCGCTCCCGCGGCGACGAGCTCCTCCCCCACCCTGCGCCGACTCTGGCACCGCTCCCGCTGGTACCTCGCCGCCGCCGCGTTCCTCGCCCTGGTCGGCCTGCTGGTCGGCGGGCTGAACGGCGGCAGCCGGTGGCCCGACCTCGATCCGCGCTCCCCCGACCCGAACGGCACCCGGGCGGCGATCCGGCTGCTGGAGCGCCAGGGCGTCGCCGTCCGCACCACCGAGGACGAGAAGGACCTGGCCGCCGCCCTGCGCACCCCGGCCACCACCGTCGTCCTCCCGCGGCCCGACCTGCTCAGCGCGGACCGGCTGCGCAGCCTGGGGTCCGTCCCCCGGGCCACCGCCACCCGCCTGGTGCTGATCGCACCCCAACAGCCCGCGCTGGACTCGCTGGCCCCCGGCCTGCACCTGGAGACCACCACCTCCGGCCTCCCGTACCAGGTGGGCCTGGTCAGCACCGACCCGGTCTGCCCGGAGGCCGAGGCGAACCGCGCCGGCCGCGCCGAACTCGGCGGCTTCGCCTACCGGCCACGGCCCACCGACACCGCCTGCTACCCGCGCAACGGCCGCCCCACCCTGGTGCACCGGACCGCCGACGGCGACCGCGAGACCGTGGTCCTCGGCACCGGGTACCCGCTCACCAACGACCGGCTCGACGACGACGGCAACGCCTCGCTCGCCCTCGGCCTGCTCGGCGCCCGCCCGAACCTGCTCTGGTACCTGCCGGACCGCGCCGCGCCCGCCCCGGCCGCCGAGCGCGACAGCTTCGCCGACCACATCCCGTCCGGCTGGAACTGGGCCGCCCTGCAGCTCGCCGTCGCCGCCGTGCTCGCCGCCCTCTGGCGGGCCCGCCGGCTCGGCCCGGTGGTCTCCGAGCGCCTGCCCGTGGTGGTCCGCGCCGCCGAGACCACCGAGGGCCGCGCCCGCCTCTACCGGCGCGCGGGCGCCCGCGACCGGGCCGCCGACGCCCTGCGCCGGGCCGTCCGCCACCGGATCTCGCCGGTCCTCGGCGTCCCGCTGACCGGCGGCGAGCCCGAACCGACCGCCCTCTGCGCGGCGGTGTCCGCCCGGCTGGACCGCCCCGCCGCCGACCTGCAGCACCTGCTGTACGGCCCGGCGCCCACCGACGACGCCGCACTGCTGCGGCTCACCGCCGACCTCGACGCCCTGGAAAGGCAGGTACGACAGCCGTGACCGAGCAGCCCGCTGCCAGCACGACCCCCGACGCGATCTCCGGAGCCACCGCCACGGCCACCGCGCCGCCCGTCCCCGCCACCGCGCCGGCGGACGACGCCCGGGCCGCCCTCACCGCGCTGCGCTCCGAGATCGCCAAGGCCGTGGTCGGCCAGGACGCGGCCGTCACCGGCCTCGTGGTCGCCCTGCTCTGCGGCGGCCACGTCCTGCTCGAAGGCGTCCCCGGCGTCGCCAAGACCCTGCTGATCCGGACCCTCTCCACCGCACTCAGCCTGGAGACCAAGCGCATCCAGTTCACCCCCGACCTGATGCCCGGCGACGTCACCGGCTCGCTGGTCTACGACGCCCGCACCGCCGAGTTCTCCTTCCAGCCCGGCCCGGTCTTCACCAACCTCCTGCTGGCGGACGAGATCAACCGGACGCCCCCGAAGACCCAGGCCTCCCTGCTGGAGGCCATGGAGGAGCGCCAGGTCACGGTCGACGGCACGCCCCGCCGGCTGCCCGAGCCCTTCCTGGTCGCCGCCACCCAGAACCCGGTCGAGTACGAGGGCACCTACCCGCTGCCCGAGGCCCAGCTGGACCGCTTCCTGCTCAAGCTGGTGCTGCCGCTGCCGACCCGCGACCAGGAGTACCAGGTGCTGGCCAAGCACGCGGCCGGCTTCGACCCGCGCGACCTGGCCGCCGCCGGGGTCGTCCCGGTCGCCGGGCCCGCGGACCTCGCCGCCGCCCGCGCCCGGATCGCGAAGCTCACCGTCTCCCCCGAGATCCTCGCCTACATCGTCGACCTCTGCCGGGCCACCCGGCAGTCCCCGTCGCTCTCCATCGGCGTGTCCCCGCGCGGCGCGACCGCCCTGCTCAACACCTCCCGGGCCTGGGCCTGGCTGGCCGGCCGCGACTACGTCACCCCCGACGACGTCAAGGCCCTCGCCCTGCCCACCCTCCGCCACCGGATCCAGCTGCGCGCCGAAGCCGAGATGGAGGGCGTCACCGCCGACTCCGTCATCCAGGCCGTCCTCGCCCAGACCCCGGCCCCGCGCTGACCACTGCGCCCCTCAGGCGCCCCACACGGGCGTGGGGGACCGCGCGACCGGCCACCGTCTCCGGGTCCCGCGCAGTCCCCCACACCCCGGTCGGAACCCCACCTCCAAGGAGCACCCCCATGGCCCTGACCGGCCGCACGGCCCTTCTCGCCGCCCTCGGCGCGCTCGTCGTGGGCCTGGTCCTGCCCTCCTGGGTGGGCGTCGGCGCGGTCACCCTCCCGGTCCTCCTCGGCGTCCTCGCCGACCTGGCACTCGCCGCTCCCGTCCGCAGCCTCATCCTGACCCGCGGCGGCGACACCACCGTCCGGCTCGGCGAGAGCGCCACCGTCGAACTGACCGTCACCAACCCCGCCACCCGGCCCCTCCGCGCCGGCATCAGGGACGCCTGGCCGCCGTCCTCCTGGCGCCCCGGCAGCTCGTACGCAGCCTCCCGACACACCGTCACCATCCCGGCCGGGGAGCGACGGCGCCTCACCACCGAGCTGGTGCCCACCCGCCGGGGCGACCACCACGCCGTCCGAGTGACGGTCCGTTCGCTCGGCCCGCTCGGCCTGGCCGCCCGTCAGGGCTCGCACACCGTCCCGTGGACGCTGCGCGCCCTGCCGCCGTTCGCCAGCCGCAAGCATCTGCCCTCCCGGCTCGCCCGGCTGCGCGAGCTCGACGGCCGCACCTCGGTGCTGACCCGCGGCCAGGGCACCGAGTTCGACTCCCTCCGCGAGTACCTGCCCGGGGACGACGTCCGCTCCATCGACTGGCGGGCCAGCGCCCGCCGCAACACCGTCGCCGTCCGCACCTGGCGGCCCGAGCGCGACCGCCACGTCCTGATCGTCCTGGACACCGGCCGTACCTCCGCCGGCCGCGTCGGCGACGCCCCCCGCCTGGACGCGGCCCTCGACGCCGCCCTCCTGCTCACCGCGCTCGCCACCAAGGCCGGCGACCGCGTGGACCTGCTCGCCCACGACCTCCGCAAGCGCGCGGCGGTCCTCGGCCGGTCGCCCTCCGAGGTGCTGCCCGCCTTCACCAACGCGATGGCCACCCTGGAACCCGCCCTGGTCGAGACCGACATGCGCGCGCTGGTCTCCCACGCCCTCCGCACCTCCTCCCACCGCTCGCTGGTCGTCCTGGTCACCGGACTGGACACCCACCCGGTGGAGGAGGGCCTGCTGCCCCAACTCCCCCTGCTCACCAAGCGCCACGAGGTCGTCCTCGCCGCCGTCGCCGACCCCCGCCTCGACGAACTCGCCGCCGCCCGCGGCACCGTCGAGGACGTGTACGGCGCCGCCGCCGCCGAGCAGACCCGCGCCGACCGCCGCCGCACCGCCGAACGCCTCACCCGCCTCGGCGTCACCGTCCTCGACGCCCCGCCCGCGGCCCTCCCCCCGGCCCTCGCCGACACCTACCTCGCCCTCAAGGCCGCCGGCCGCCTCTGACACCCTCCCCGGGCTCGTTCGGGTAGGCCGTTCCTCTGGCGGTGCCTACCCGAACGAGCCGTCCTCCCGTCCGGCGAAGCCCTCACCGCCGTCGTGCTCGAACCGCACCCGCCCGTCGAACACCGATGCCGCCCCGGTGCACACCCCGTAGTCCGCGCCGAGCCGCCCGCTCAACGCCACCCAGAACCGGCATCCCCGCACTGCTCCTCGTACCACTCCTCGCGGTAGCCGGCCGCCGCCGTCGACCGGTTCATCCCGGCCCGCCACCGCGTATGACAGGCGTCGTTGTGCGCCCGATCGTCCCCGGTCCACGCCCCACCAGCCGCCACCGGCTCCACCCCCGACAACCCCTGGCCTCTCGGAAAAGCCCACAACGCGAAAAACCCCCGTCCGGTTTCCCGGACGGGGGTTTCTCTGAATGATTGTTCGGCGGCGTCCTACTCTCCCACAGGGTCCCCCCTGCAGTACCATCGGCGCTGTGAGGCTTAGCTTCCGGGTTCGGAATGTAACCGGGCGTTTCCCTCACGCTATGACCACCGAAACACTATGAAACTATCCGCCGGCAAGACGGGTCGTGGTTTCAGAACCAACACAGTGGACGCGAGCAACTGAGGACAAGCCCTCGGCCTATTAGTACCGGTCAACTCCACCCCTCACAGGGCTTCCATATCCGGCCTATCAACCCAGTCGTCTACTGGGAGCCTTACCCTCTCAAGGAGGTGGGAGTGCTCATCTCGAAGCAGGCTTCCCGCTTAGATGCTTTCAGCGGTTATCCCTCCCGAACGTAGCCAACCAGCCATGCCCTTGGCAGGACAACTGGCACACCAGAGGTTCGTCCGTCCCGGTCCTCTCGTACTAGGGACAGCCCTTCTCAACACTCCTACGCGCACAGCGGATAGGGACCGAACTGTCTCACGACGTTCTAAACCCAGCTCGCGTACCGCTTTAATGGGCGAACAGCCCAACCCTTGGGACCTACTCCAGCCCCAGGATGCGACGAGCCGACATCGAGGTGCCAAACCATCCCGTCGATATGGACTCTTGGGGAAGATCAGCCTGTTATCCCCGGGGTACCTTTTATCCGTTGAGCGACGGCGCTTCCACAAGCCACCGCCGGATCACTAGTCCCTACTTTCGTACCTGCTCGACCCGTCAGTCTCACAGTCAAGCTCCCTTGTGCACTTACACTCAACACCTGATTGCCAACCAGGCTGAGGGAACCTTTGGGCGCCTCCGTTACCCTTTGGGAGGCAACCGCCCCAGTTAAACTACCCACCAGACACTGTCCCTGATCCGGATCACGGACCCAGGTTAGACATCCAGCACGACCAGAGTGGTATTTCAACGTCGACTCCACAACAACTGGCGTTGCCGCTTCAAAGTCTCCCACCTATCCTACACAAGCCGAACCGAACACCAATATCAAGCTATAGTAAAGGTCCCGGGGTCTTTCCGTCCTGCTGCGCGAAACGAGCATCTTTACTCGTAATGCAATTTCACCGGGCCTGTGGTTGAGACAGTCGAGAAGTCGTTACGCCATTCGTGCAGGTCGGAACTTACCCGACAAGGAATTTCGCTACCTTAGGATGGTTATAGTTACCACCGCCGTTTACTGGCGCTTAAGTTCTCAGCTTCGCCTAGCCGAAACTAGACTAACCGGTCCCCTTAACGTTCCAGCACCGGGCAGGCGTCAGTCCGTATACATCGCCTTACGGCTTCGCACGGACCTGTGTTTTTAGTAAACAGTCGCTTCTCGCTGGTCTCTGCGGCCACCCCCAGCTCGGAGTGCAAGACTCGTCACCAGGAATGGCCCCCCTTCTCCCGAAGTTACGGGGGCATTTTGCCGAGTTCCTTAACCACAGTTCACCCGAACGCCTCGGTATTCTCTACCTGACCACCTGAGTCGGTTTAGGGTACGGGCCGCCATGAAACTCGCTAGAGGCTTTTCTCGACAGCATAGGATCATCCACTTCACCACAATCGGCTCGGCATCAGGTCTCAGCCTCAATGAGTGACGGATTTGCCTATCACTCGGCCTACACCCTTACCCCGGGACTACCACCGCCCGGGCTGGACTACCTTCCTGCGTCACCCCATCGCTCACCTACTACCACCTTGGTTCAGCGGCTCCACCACTCCCCTTTGCCCGAAGGCTCCGGGGCGGCTTCACGGCCTTAGCATCAGAGGGTTCAACGTTGGCGCTTCAAAGCGGGTACGGGAATATCAACCCGTTGTCCATCGACTACGCCTGTCGGCCTCGCCTTAGGTCCCGACTTACCCTGGGCAGATCAGCTTGACCCAGGAACCCTTGGTCAATCGGCGCAAGAGTTTCCCACTCTTGTATCGCTACTCATGCCTGCATTCTCACTCGTGAACCGTCCACAACTCGATTCCTCGGCTGCTTCACCCGGCACACGACGCTCCCCTACCCATCCACACAGCCGTTGGGCCTACACGTGTGAATGACACGACTTCGGTGGTGTACTTGAGCCCCGCTACATTGTCGGCGCGGAATCACTTGACCAGTGAGCTATTACGCACTCTTTCAAGGGTGGCTGCTTCTAAGCCAACCTCCTGGTTGTCTCTGCGACTCCACATCCTTTCCCACTTAGCACACGCTTAGGGACCTTAGTCGGTGTTCTGGGCTGTTTCCCTCTCGACCATGGAGCTTATCCCCCACAGTCTCACTGCCGTGCTCTCACTTACCGGCATTCGGAGTTTGGCTAAGGTCAGTAACCCGGTGAGGCCCATCGCCTATCCAGTGCTCTACCTCCGGCAAGAAACACACGACGCTGCACCTAAATGCATTTCGGGGAGAACCAGCTATCACGGAGTTTGATTGGCCTTTCACCCCTAACCACAGGTCATCCCCCAGGTTTTCAACCCTGGTGGGTTCGGTCCTCCACACGGTCTTACCCGCGCTTCAACCTGCCCATGGCTAGATCACTCCGCTTCGGGTCTTGGGCGTGCAACTCAATCGCCCTATTCGGACTCGCTTTCGCTACGGCTACCCCACACGGGTTAACCTCGCTACACACCGCAAACTCGCAGGCTCATTCTTCAAAAGGCACGCAGTCACAGTCCGAAGACTGCCCCCACGGCTTGTAGGCACACGGTTTCAGGTACTATTTCACTCCGCTCCCGCGGTACTTTTCACCATTCCCTCACGGTACTATCCGCTATCGGTCACCAGGGAATATTTAGGCTTAGCGGGTGGTCCCGCCAGATTCACACGGGATTTCTCGGGCCCCGTGCTACTTGGGAGATGAGCAAGCAAGCCGCTAATGTTCGTCTACGGGGGTCTTACCCTCTACGCCGGACCTTTCGCATGTCCTTCGACTACACCAACGGTTTCTGACTCGCCGACCGGCCGGCAGACCGATCAAGCTCATTCCCACGACCCCCAAGCGGCAACCCCTGCCGGGTCTCACACCACTTGGGTTTAGCCTCATCCGGTTTCGCTCGCCACTACTCCCGGAATCACGGTTGTTTTCTCTTCCTGCGGGTACTGAGATGTTTCACTTCCCCGCGTTCCCTCCACACTGCCTATGTGTTCAGCAGCGGGTGACAGCCCATGACGACTGCCGGGTTTCCCCATTCGGACACCCCCGGATCAAAGCTCGGTTGACAGCTCCCCGGGGCCTATCGCGGCCTCCCACGTCCTTCATCGGTTCCTGGTGCCAAGGCATCCACCGTGCGCCCTTAAAAACTTGGCCACAGATGCTCGCGTCCACTGTGCAGTTCTCAAACAACGACCAGACACCCACCCTCAGACGCGACAAGCACGCCCTCAAGTGGAGCCGGCAACTCTGAAGCAACAACCTTGATGGCCGTTCCTTCAGGACCCAACAGCGTGCCCGACACACCCGGCGGCATCATGTGCGTTCCACGCTCCGAAGAGCAGTACTAGCAAGACCCGTACCGTGTGTGCCGAATAGTCAACGTTCCACCCATGAGCAACCGTGCGAGACATTCGCTCGCAGTCGGCCATGTGCTCCTTAGAAAGGAGGTGATCCAGCCGCACCTTCCGGTACGGCTACCTTGTTACGACTTCGTCCCAATCGCTGGTCCCACCTTCGACGGCTCCCTCCCAAGGGTTAGGCCACCGGCTTCGGGTGTTACCGACTTTCGTGACGTGACGGGCGGTGTGTACAAGGCCCGGGAACGTATTCACCGCAGCATGCTGATCTGCGATTACTAGCAACTCCAACTTCATGGGGTCGAGTTGCAGACCCCAATCCGAACTGAGGCCGGCTTTTTGGGATTCGCTCCGCCTCGCGGCATCGCAGCCCTTTGTACCGACCATTGTAGCACGTGTGCAGCCCAAGACATAAGGGGCATGATGATTTGACGTCGTCCCCACCTTCCTCCGAGTTGACCCCGGCAGTCTCCTGTGAGTCCCCATCACCCCGAAAGGCATGCTGGCAACACAGAACAAGGGTTGCGCTCGTTGCGGGACTTAACCCAACATCTCACGACACGAGCTGACGACAACCATGCACCACCTGTACACCGACCACAAGGGGGCGCCCATCTCTGGACGTTTCCGGCGTATGTCAAGCCTTGGTAAGGTTCTTCGCGTTGCGTCGAATTAAGCCACATGCTCCGCTGCTTGTGCGGGCCCCCGTCAATTCCTTTGAGTTTTAGCCTTGCGGCCGTACTCCCCAGGCGGGGAACTTAATGCGTTAGCTGCGGCACCGACGACGTGGAATGTCGCCAACACCTAGTTCCCAACGTTTACGGCGTGGACTACCAGGGTATCTAATCCTGTTCGCTCCCCACGCTTTCGCTCCTCAGCGTCAGTAATGGCCCAGAGATCCGCCTTCGCCACCGGTGTTCCTCCTGATATCTGCGCATTTCACCGCTACACCAGGAATTCCGATCTCCCCTACCACACTCTAGCCTGCCCGTATCGAATGCAGACCCGGGGTTAAGCCCCGGGCTTTCACATCCGACGCGACAGGCCGCCTACGAGCTCTTTACGCCCAATAATTCCGGACAACGCTCGCACCCTACGTATTACCGCGGCTGCTGGCACGTAGTTAGCCGGTGCTTCTTCTGCAGGTACCGTCACTTGCGCTTCTTCCCTGCTGAAAGAGGTTTACAACCCGAAGGCCGTCATCCCTCACGCGGCGTCGCTGCATCAGGCTTTCGCCCATTGTGCAATATTCCCCACTGCTGCCTCCCGTAGGAGTCTGGGCCGTGTCTCAGTCCCAGTGTGGCCGGTCGCCCTCTCAGGCCGGCTACCCGTCGTCGCCTTGGTGGGCCGTTACCCCACCAACAAGCTGATAGGCCGCGGGATCATCCTGCACCGCCGGAGCTTTCCACCCACCCCCATGCAGGAGCAGGTCATATCCGGTATTAGACCTCGTTTCCAAGGCTTGTCCCAGAGTGCAGGGCAGATTTCCCACGTGTTACTCACCCGTTCGCCACTGATCCACCCCGAAGGGCTTCACCGTTCGACTTGCATGTGTTAAGCACGCCGCCAGCGTTCGTCCTGAGCCAGGATCAAACTCTCCGTGAATGTCAACCCGTGATCGGGTATCCCACTCGCGGAAGAGCGGCACGGCAACCACCGGAATAAGGTGATCCCGCGCACTGCGTCCTCGCTAGTGTTATTTCAAAAGGAATCTCCAACCGATCCGAACGGACCGGCCGGGGATGTCAACATATCTGGCGTTGACTTTTGGCACGCTGTTGAGTTCTCAAGGAACGGACGCTTCCTTCGGACCGCCTTCCAGCGGGCCCTCCGGGCGCTTCGTTCTTTCGTGTTTCCAGCTTATCAGATCCGCTCCGGCCGTTTTACCGGCTTGGTTTCTCCGAATTCCCGCTGGAGGGATTTCCTTCGACTTCGCGATCGAGCTTATCAAAGCTTTCGACCGCTTCGTTTCGGGAGGTTTGTCGTCACCGGACCGGAATCCTGACGGAATCCGAACGCCTCGGCTCGACGTGTCATAGACACTACGCCTGGAACCTGCCGTTGTCCAGCTAGTCCCAACCGTTCAAATCTACTGGCCCGCCAGAGTCACGTCAATGGCTCCGAGGGGATGCAGAGAAGACTAGCAGGTCAGAGGGGGTGCTCATGCCGCGACGGGCTGAAGATCGGCGCGGTCGGCCTCCTCGACGTCACCCGTCTCGCCCCGTGCGGCGACCCGCCGGCCCAGGACGAGGGCGTAGAGCAGGAACAGCACCTCGACCGTGACGCCGATGCCGATCCGGGCCCAGGTGGGGAGGCCGGACGGGGTCACGAAGGCCTCGATGACGCCGGTCACCGCGAGGACGCCGGCGAGTCCGATGACCATGCCGATGACGGCGCGTCCCTCCTCGGCCAGGGCGTTGAGGCGCGTACGGGGGCCCGGGTCGATGACCGTCCAGCCGAGGCGCAGGCCCAGGCCGGCGGCGACGAAGACGGCGGTGAGTTCCAGCAGGCCGTGCGGGAGGAGCAGGCCCAGGAAGAGGCCGAGGCGGCCGGCGGAGGCCATCAGGCCGATGCCGATGCCCAGGTTGAGGATGTTCTGGACCAGGACGCCGAGCACCGGGAGGCCGAGGAACACGCCGAACATCAGGCACTGGGCGGCGACCCAGGCGTTGTTGGTCCACACCCGGAACGCGAAGGAGGTGGCGGGGTGGTCGGAGTAGTAGGCCTCGAAGTCGCCGCCGGGCCTGGTCATCTCGCGGATGTGCTCGGGCGCGGCGAGGCTGTCACGGACCTCGGGGTGGGTGGCGACCCACCAGGCGACCAGGGCGCTGACGGCCAGCGAGACGACGGCGATCGGCAGCCACCAGCGGCGTGAGCGGTAGAGCGCGGCGGGGAAGCTGACCGTGAAGTACCGGCCCGCGTCGCGCCAGGAGGCGGTGCGGGCGCCGGTGACGGCGCTGCGGCCGCGGGCGACCAGGGTGGTGAGCCGGCCTTCGAGGACCGGGTCGGGGGTCGTGGCCTGGACCCGGGCGAGGTGGGCGGTGGCGCGCTGGTAGAGGCTGATCAGCTCGTCGGCCTCGACCCCGGTGAGGCGGCGCTGCCGGCTGAGCGTCTCCAGGCGCTGCCACTCCGCCTGGTGGGTGGCGACGAAGACGTCCAGGTCCATGAGGGCTCACTCCAGGCGGCGCGGTGGCGGGGAGGCTCGGTGGACGAGGGGGCTCCCCCCGCCCGGATGGGCCTAGCTTGCCAGAGCCGGTCCGAGCCGGTGCGGGTGATTTCGGGGGCGATCCCCTCGGCGTGACCTCGGTGCCGCGTCGCTCTCCCACGGCGGGCCGTCCCCGGGACCGGTCTTCACCCGGCTCCCGCGGCCCCCGTATGTTTGCGGCTGGACATGGGGGCTGGGCGGACCGGTGGTGCCCGACAGGGGTACGGGCGGGACGCGGACGACGGGAACGGGTGGGTGCGGTGAGCGACCTGGTGACGGGCGAGGCGGTCGTCCTCGGTCTGCGGGAGGCGAAGCTGCCGAGCCGGGCCCTGGCCCGGGCGCTGGACGCCGTGGTCCAGCTGATCGGCTTCCTGGTCACGGTCCTCCTGGTGGAGGTGGCGACCCCCGACCTGGACAGTGCGGCCTCCGACGCGGTGGCACTCGGGGTGCTGGTCTTCTACCTGGTGGTGCTCCCGGTCCTCGTGGAGACGCTGTCGAAGGGGCGGTCGCTGGGGAAGCTGGCGTTCGGCCTGCGGGTGGTGCGGACGGACGGCGGGCCGGCCCGGTTCCGGCACGCGCTGGTCCGCGGGCTGGTGGCGGTGGTGGAGTTCGGCATGGGGGCCGCGCCGGCGATCATCACCTCGCTGGTCTCGCCGCGCGGCCGTCGGCTCGGGGACGTCTTCGCGGGCACCGTGGTGATCCGTGAGCGGCTGCCGCGGGCCGCCCGCCAGCACGGCGAACTCCCGCCGGTACCGCCCGAGTTGCTGCACGCGTTGGGCGGGGACCTGGCCGCCCTGGACTTCTCCGCGGTGCCGGACGGGCTGTGGCTGGCGAGCCGTCAGTTCCTCGGCCGTCTGGACCAGCTGGACCCGGCGGTGGCCTTCGGCATGGCGCAGCGGATGGTGGCGGACCTGGCGGCGCACACCGGCCGGCCGGCGCCGTACGGGCTGGCGCCGACGGCGTACCTGGCGGCGGTGCTGGCCGAGCGGCAGCGGCGCGAGTGGGCGCGGGCGGCGGCGGCCGGAGCGGGCTGGGGCCAGTTCCAGCCGCCGGTGGCCGCCTCCCCGTACGCGGCTCCGGCGTTCCCCGCGCAGCCGTACCCGGTGGCCCCGCAGCCCGGACCGCAGATGTACGCCCAGCCCGCGCAGCAGCTGGCCCAGCCGCCTCAGGTGCCCCCGCAGCCCACCCCGGCGCAGGACCCCGCTCCCCCGGTCTCCCCGGGTGGCTTCGCACCTCCGGCCTAGCGACTCCCGGCGTAGCGACCCCCGCCTCAGCGGGCCCCGGCGCAGCGGTCCCCGCCGTGCCGGCCCCTCAGCCGCCGTACTCGGTGGGCCAGGGGTTGGGCGGGGACTCCAGTTCCTCCAGCTCCACGCCGCCGGCCGCGAGCACCACGTCTCCGGCCAGGTGGACGACCTGCTGCTCGCCGGTCTCCAGGTCGGCGACCTGGTACCGCTCGACGCGCAGCGGGCCGCTGTCGGTCTCGTGGGTGTCGACGGCCTCCAGCAGCCAGCCCTGGTCGAGGGTGCGCGGGGCGAGGACCGGTTCGGTGAAGGAGACCAGCCGGACCCGGGAGCTCGCGCCCACCGTGAGGCGGAGCAGCCGGGCGGTGGCGACGAGGAAGCCCGGGGAACGGCCGGTGAAGGCGTGCGCGCGGTCGTGGCCCTCGGCGGCCTGCTCGCCGGCCGGGTCGGCGGCGTCCGCGCGGACCCAGGTGACCCCGTCGACCGCGCCGCCGCGCACCTGCCAGCCGCCGGCGCGGAGTTCGAGGCGCAGCGGGCGGCTGCGGGAGTCGAGGGTGAGGTCGGTGGTGCCGAGGACGGTGCCGTCGGGGCCGTAGGTCTTGGAGACGTACCGCCAGCCGGCCGGGCCGGGGGCGCAGCTGAAGCGCTCCTCGCCCAGCAGGACGTGGTCGTGGGTGTCGTGGAGCGAGTAGCGGCCGTTCGGCATGGTCGGAAGCCTACGCGGGCGGATTCCCCGTCCAGGTTTCCCCCGGTCCGTCCTCGGCCCTGGCCCCGAATCCGGTCCGCTCCGGATCCGCCGTGCAACCCTTTCGCGCCCCGGGCGCATTAACGGTTCGGCGGTGCACGGACGCACTGCCGCCGTACGGAAGGAAGGAGGGGGCTTTCGGTGGCGAAGCAGACTCGCGACGTCGAGTTCACGGAGTACGTGGCGTCCCGGGGGGCCTGGTTGCGCCAGGTCGCCTATCTGCTCTGCTCGGACTGGCATCGCGCGGACGACCTGGTCCAGGAGAGCATCACCAAGCTGTATGTGCAGTGGCCGCGCGCGGGACGGGTGGAGAACGTCGACGGCTATGCCCGGCGGGTGCTGGTGAACACGTTCCTGTCCGAGCAGCGGACGGGCTGGTGGCGTCGGCGAGGCACGGTCGAGGTGCCGGTGGAGCAGGTCGCTCCGGCGGCCGACCTGGACGTCGCACTGGATCTCCGGGAGGCGCTGGCGGCGATTCCGCCGCGGCAGCGGGCGGCCGTGGTGCTGCGGTACTACTGCGATCTCTCGGTGGACCAGGCGGCGGAGGCCCTCGGGTGTTCGTCGGGCACGGTCAAGAGTCAGAGCGCCCGCGGCGTCGGCGCACTGCGCCGGCTGCTGGGGGTCCGTCCGGTCGCGTCGATGGGGAGGTCCGTCTGATGAGCGAAGAGGCGAACGAGTTGACCGAGGGGCTCGTGCGGCTGGCGGGCTCGGCCGCGCCCGAGAGCCGGGTGGACGCCGGAGCGGCGGTACGGGCCGGCCGGGCGCGGCTGCGGCGGCGCCGGCTGGGGGTGGCCGGGGCGGCGGCGACCGTCCTGGTGCTGGTGTCGACGCTGAGCGTGGCACTACCGGGTCACGGCGGGGGGGCATCCGGTCCCGCGTCGGACGCCACGCAGAGCGCGGTACCGCTCGACAAGCGGTCTCCGCTCAACATCGTGGCCGACTTCGGTTGGCTGCCCGAGGGGTTGGAAACCTTCCGCTACAGCCTGGCGTCGTACGGCGTGACCGTCAGGGCGGAGGGAGTGAAGCCGGAGCAGGGCATGGTCATGCCCCCGATGTACCAGCTGGAGATGTTCGCCGAGGGTGTCACCCCGGAGCTGGGGACCTTCCCCAACGGCTCGCACGCGATCAAGCGGCCCGCACCGGACGTGAACGGCCAGGAGGCGTACTGGCTGTGGTCGGACGATCCGGGGTACGCGCAGGACGTGAAGGTCCTGCGGTGGAAGTCCGCCGACGGGCGCTGGCTGGAGCTGCGCGACCTGTACGTCCCGAAGGAGGAGCGCGAGCAGCTGGTGCTGAGGATCGCCGCGAACGTGGTGGTCGGGACGAAGCCGATTCCGCTGCCGCTGCGCCTGAACGGGGTCCCGGCCGACTTCAGGCTCATCTCGGCGAGCTTCGAGCGGAGAACGCGGGACGACAGGCCCAAGTGGACGGCGGAGGTCAACTTCGCCTCGGGTCCTCACTCGTCCATCGGCACCACGGTCACACCGGACGACCCGCGCTTCGACGTGAACGCCACCACCACGCCTCCCGGCATGATCGTCAAGCCGCGGACCTGCAAGTCCGCCGACGGCGTGCGGGTCTGCACCATGTCGATGCAGGAGGACGCGTTCGACGCCGTGGGCGGCCCGAAGAGCTGGCTGGAGAAGGTCACCTTGCTCGGCGCCGACGAGTCCAAGTGGACGGCCGACGTGCTCCGCTGACGGCCGACCAGGGAGGGGAAAGGCGGAACGCCCGGTGCCGGGGGGCACCGGGCGTCCGTCTGCGCGGGATCAGTAGCGGTACTGCTCCGACTTGTACGGGCCCTCGACCGGGACGCCGATGTAGTCGGCCTGGTCCTGGGTCAGGGTGGTGAGCTTGACGCCGAGGGCGTCGAGGTGGAGGCGGGCGACCTTCTCGTCCAGGTGCTTCGGGAGGACGTAGACGCCGATCGGGTACTGCTCGGTCTTGGTGAACAGCTCGATCTGCGCGATGGTCTGGTTTGCGAAGGAGTTGGACATCACGAAGGACGGGTGGCCGGTCGCGTTGCCGAGGTTCAGCAGGCGGCCCTCGGAGAGCACGATGATGGTGCGGCCGTCGGCCTTGCGCCACTCGTGGACCTGCGGCTTGACCTCGGTCTTCACCACGCCGGGGAGCTGGGCGAGGCCGGCCATGTCGATCTCGTTGTCGAAGTGGCCGATGTTGCCGACGATGGCCTGGTGCTTCATCCGCTCCATGTGGGAGGCGAGGATGATGTCCTTGTTGCCGGTGGTGGTGATGAAGATGTCGGCGGTCTCGACGACCTCGTCCAGGGTGGTGACCTGGTAGCCGTCCATGGCGGCCTGGAGGGCGCAGATCGGGTCGATCTCGGTGACGATGACCCGGGCGCCCTGGCCGCGCAGGGACTCGGCGCAGCCCTTGCCGACGTCGCCGTAGCCGCAGACGACCGCGACCTTGCCGCCGATCAGGACGTCGGTGGCGCGGTTGATGCCGTCGATCAGCGAGTGGCGGCAGCCGTACTTGTTGTCGAACTTCGACTTGGTGACCGAGTCGTTGACGTTGATGGCCGGGAACAGCAGCTTGCCGTCGCGGTGCATCTCGTACAGGCGGTGGACGCCGGTGGTGGTCTCCTCGGTGACGCCCTTGATGGTGGAGGCGACCTCGGTCCACTTCGACGGGGACTCGGTGAGCGTGCGGTTGAGCAGCTCCAGGATGATCCGGTACTCGTCGTTGTCGGCGGTGTCGGGGGACGGCGCCTCCCCGGCCTTCTCGAACTCGACGCCCTTGTGGATCAGGAGGGTGGCGTCACCGCCGTCGTCCAGGATCATGTTCGGGGTCTGGCCGTCCGGCCAGGTGAGCGCCTGCTCGGTGCACCACCAGTACTCCTCCAGGGTCTCGCCCTTCCAGGCGAAAACCGGGACGCCCTGGGGGCTGTCCACGGTGCCGTTCGGGCCGACCGCGACGGCGGCCGCGGCGTGGTCCTGGGTGGAGAAGATGTTGCAGGAGCACCAGCGGACCTCGGCACCGAGGGCGGTGAGGGTCTCGATCAGCACCGCGGTCTGCACGGTCATGTGCAGGGAGCCGGTGATGCGGGCGCCGGCCAGCGGCTGGGTGGCCGCGTACTCCTTGCGGATCGACATCAGGCCGGGCATCTCGTGCTCGGCGAGCTCGATCTCCTTGCGGCCGAAGGGCGCCAGGGACAGGTCGGCGACCTTGAAGTCACCGGTGGGGTTCGACATGCGGGAAGCTCCTCGCTGCGTGGACCTGGTTACGGGTGTGCTGAGCCGCGGAGGGACCGGACGCGGGCCCTCCGCAGCGGCACAATCCGTCGGAGGACCTCTCTCCCTCGACCGGCGCCCCGGGGCCCGATCGACCGCCATCAGCAGCGACGTTTGGCTCTGCGACGAATCTACACCGGCACGGCGGCCGTCCGGGCGAAGCCGGCGGGGTTTCGGGGTCAGTGTCCGCCGGGTCCGGGGCCGCCGGGGGTGGCCTCCGGGTCGGGGCCGGCGGCGGCCTTCTCGGCGCTGTAGATGTCCGGCTCCAGGTAGATCACCCGGGCGATCGGGACGGCCCGGCGGACCCGGGCCTCGGCGAGGTCGATGGCCCGGGCCACCTGGGCGGCGCTGTCCTCGGCGTTGACGCCGATCTTCGCCGCGACCAGCAGCTCCTCCGGGCCGAGGTGCAGGGTGCGCATGTGGATCACGTCGGTGACCGAGTCGTGGTCGACCAGGGCATCGCGGATCTCGCCGATGACCTCCTTGTGGGCGGCCTCGCCGATCAGCAGCGACTTGGTCTCCAGGGCGAGCACCACGGCGATGACGATCAGCAGGGTGCCGATGGCGAGGGTGCCGACGCCGTCCCAGACGGCGTCACCGGTGATCACGGTGAGGCCGACGCCGAACAGCGCGAGCACCAGGCCGATCAGCGCGCCGGTGTCCTCCAGCAGCACGACCGGCAGCTCCGGGGCCTTGGCCCGGCGGATGTACGCGGTCCAGTTGTGGCCGCCCTTGTCCTTGGAGGCCTCGCGGTACGCCGTCCAGAACGACCAGGACTCCAGCAGGATCGCGAAGACCAGCACGCCGACCGGCCAGTACCAGTTCTCCAGCTCGTGCGGGTGGCTGATCTTCTCGTAGCCCTCGAACAGGGCGAACATGCCACCGACGCTGAACAGCACGATCGACACCAGGAAGGCGTACACGTAGCGCTCGCGCCCGAACCCGAACGGGTGCTCCGGGGTGGCCTCGCGCTGCGCGCGCTTGCCGCCGATCAGCAGCAGGACCTGGTTGCCGGAGTCGGCCACCGAGTGCACGCCCTCGGCGAGCATCGAGGACGATCCGGAGAAGGCGAAGGCCACGAACTTGCTGGCCGCGATCCCCAGGTTCGCGGACAGCGCCGCGACCAGTGCCTTGGTGCCGCCTTCGGTACTCATGGTGTCCCTCCGCCCCGGGCCGGGAGCCCGGCCGCCGATCGTCGAGGGGACCCTACCGTGACCGGTGGCGGTGGCGGTGGGTCAGCCCTGCCCGGCGAGGCCGAGGTAGACCGCGGCGAAGTCGGTCAGCCCGACCAGTTCGGCCGCGGCCTGCAGCGGGTCCTCCAGGCTGGAGGTGTACTCGGTCAGCCGGACCTCGTGGGCCTCGGCCAGCCGGCGGGCCCGGGCCACCGGGAAGGCGGGATCGGCCAGCTCCTCCACGCCGGGGGTGTGCCGGACCAGCACGACCTGCAGCTGCAGCGTCTCCGGCTCCTCGACCCGGTCCCGGAAGAAGTCGTCCACGTCGCCGCCGGCGCCGAGCCGGCCGGTGAACATCCCGCGGTGCGCGGTGAGCGCGTGCGGCAGCAGGCCGGTGGAGGCGGGCCGGCCGGCCTGGTCGGCCAGGACCGCAGCGAACCGGTCGGCCACCGCTCCGGCCAGCGGGCCCTCGGCCCACACCAGGGGGACCGTCCCGGCGAGCTGCACGGCCAGGCCCTTGGCCGGGTTGGTGTACGCCTGGGCGTCCGGGCGGCAGCGGACCGCGACCTCGTCCAGCCGGTCCGCGGCCGCCGCCAGCGAACCGTCGGGGAGGATCAGCGCGCCGACCCGGTCGGCCAGCGCCAGCATCGGGGTGAGGTGGGCCCACAGCGCGCCCGGGTCCTCGGCCGGCAGGTCGGGCTCGGCGACCTCGCCGTCCTCCTCCTCGACGCCGTTGGGCGCGAACGGCAGCGCGAGGGCGCGGACCTGCAGCGCCGCCTCGGCCAGCGGGCTGCCCTCCGGGGAGACCACGGCGATGGCGCAGCCGCGCGCGTACGCCTGCTCGGCGAGGTTGATCATGCCGCCCTCGCGGCCCGAGGCGGTGCTGAGCACCACCAGGTCGAGCGGGCCGATCCAGCCCGGCAGCTGCCAGCTCAGCCCGTCGGTGAGGTACGGCGCGGCCGGGCGGCCGCCGGAGGGCCCCAGGGACACCACCTGGCAACTGGGGACGGCCAGCGCGGCGAGCACCCCGGCCGCGGTCAGGGCGCTGCCGTGGCCGGCCACCAGGACCGTCCGGGGACGGCCCTCGGGGCGCAGCGAGCCGAGGCCGGCGGACTCGGCCAGCCGCAGGGCGATCCGGACCCGGGCGCCCGCCCCGGCCAGGGCCAGCAGCGCGTGCTGCCGGTCGGCGCGCTGGAGGGCGGCCGGGTCGTCGAGCATGACGTCGTCGAACATGCGGCTGACCTCCGGCGGTGGGGGCGGGTCGTCCGGTGGGTGGGAGTGCCTTGGTGGTGCGCCGGTCCGTGGTGCGCCGGTCAGGAGGGGCGGCGGGCCTCGTCGACCAGGAGGACCGGGATCCCGTCGCGGACCGGGTAGACCAGGCCGCAGGTCTCGCCGGTGCAGCGCAGCTCGCGCTCCTCGCCCTCGCCGGCCTCGGTGAGGGGGGCGTGGCACTGCGGGCAGACCAGGATCTCCAGCAGGAAGGACGGCAGGCTCATGGGACGTCAGCTCCAGGTGGGTGCGCGGGGACGGAGCGGTGCCCCGACCGGTACAACCCTACCGGCCGGGGCACCGTCACAGGGGGTCAGGCGCGGACGATCGCCAGGACGGCGTCGCGCAGCTCGGCCATCCGGGCCGGGTCCTTGGCCTCGACGTTGAGGCGCAGCAGCGGCTCGGTGTTGGAGGCCCGCAGGTTGAACCACCAGTCGTCGCCGGCGACGGTCAGGCCGTCCAGCTCGTCCACGGTGGTGCCGGGCAGCTCGGCGTAGGCGGCGCGGACGGCCGCGGAGCTGGCCTGCTGGTCGGCGACGGTGGAGTTGATCTCCCCGGACGCGGCGTACCGGTCGTAGCGGTCGGTCAGCTGCGACAGCGGGCCGTCCTGCCCGCCGAGGGCGGCGAGCACGTGCAGGGCGGCCAGCATGCCGGTGTCGGCGCGCCAGAAGTCGCGGAAGTAGTAGTGGGCGGAGTGCTCGCCGCCGAAGATCGCGTCGGTGACGGCCATCTCCTGCTTGATGAAGGAGTGGCCGACCCGGGTGCGGACCGGGACGGCGCCCAGCTCGCGGACCACCTCGGGGACGGTCCAGGAGGTGATCAGGTTGTGGATGACGGTCGGCTGCTCCTCGCCGGCGGCCCGGGCGCGGGCGATCTCGCGCTCGGCGACCAGCGCGGTGATCGCGGACGGGGAGACCGGCTCGCCGCGCTCGTCCACCACGAAGCAGCGGTCGGCGTCGCCGTCGAAGGCCAGGCCGATGTCGGCGCCGGTCTCGCGGACCTTGGCCTGCAGGTCGACCAGGTTCTTCGGGTCGAGCGGGTTGGCCTCGTGGTTGGGGAAGGTGCCGTCCAGCTCGAAGTACAGGTCGACGACCTCCAGCGGGAGGCCGGCGAAGACGGTCGGGACGGTGTGGCCGCCCATGCCGTTGCCGGCGTCCACCACGACCTTGAGCGGGCGGATGGCGGTCAGGTCGACCAGGCCGCGCAGGTGGCCGGCGTAGCCGTCCAGGGTCTCGCGGGAGCTCAGGGTGCCCGGGGTGGCGTCGGCGGCCGGGACGGTGACGGTGCCGTCCTCGGCGGTCCAGGACTCGACCAGCTCGCGGATCTCGGACAGGCCGGTGTCCTGGCCGACCGGGGCGGCGCCGGCCCGGCAGAGCTTGATGCCGTTGTACTGGGCCGGGTTGTGGCTGGCGGTGAACATCGCGCCGGGCAGGTCGAGGCTGCCGCTGGCGTAGTAGAGCTGGTCGGTGGAGCAGAGGCCGATCTCCACCACGTCGGCGCCCTGGGCGGCCGCGCCCTCGGCGAACGCCCGGGACAGCGACGGCGAGGAGGGCCGCATGTCGTGGCCGACGACGATCGCCGACGCCCCCA
This sequence comes from Kitasatospora sp. HUAS MG31, assembly GCF_040571325.1. Lineage (GTDB taxonomy): Bacteria > Actinomycetota > Actinomycetes > Streptomycetales > Streptomycetaceae > Kitasatospora > Kitasatospora camelliae. The sequence continues at coordinate 3,053,338 of NZ_CP159872.1, forward strand.
CCACGCGGACGAAGGCCGCGCCGAAGGCCCGGGACAGCGTCTCGTCCCACTGGTCCGGGACGACACCACGGACGTCGTAGGCCTTCACAAGCTGCTTGAGGTCCCGCACCTGCTGCTCCTGGATGTTCCGACTGCCGGTGGTTCGAAGGGCAGCGTACCCGGCGTGGGCGGGCGGCCCGCCACGGCGAGTGCCTTGCGCGGACCGGGGCTCCGTCAGCTGTCGGGCGAGCGGAGCACCCTCAGGTGGCCGCGGCGGCCCGCCTCGCCGTCCGGGGACGGGCTCTGACGGGGCGTCCGCTCCTGGGGGCGGGCGGCCTCGCGGACGGCGTTCGCCAGCGCCTCCAGGTCGTCGCTGCTGCGGCGCAGCGGTCCGGTGTCGGCGGCGAGCCTGACGACCTCCCAGCCGCGGGGCGCGGTGAGCCGCTCGGCGTGCTCGGCGCACAGGTCGTAGCAGTGCGGTTCGGCGTGGGTGGCGAGCGGGCCGAGGACGGCGGTGGAGTCGGCGTAGACGTACGTCAGCGTCGCCACGGCCGGACGGCCGCACGCGGTCCGCGAACAACGACGTACAGAGCTCACGAGGGTGGACGGTACCGCACTCCTGACCGGGCCGCGAAGACCCTCCCCCGCCGAGTGCGCCGTGTCGCCGCTACGCGCAGTGCCCGGGTGGTCCACTTCCGGGCACGCAAGGACTACGCTCGACACTGATATGGACAGCTCGACACCCCAGTCACCGGCGCCCCAGTCGCCGCCACCGTCCCGCCGTGCCCGGCACCGCGACCGGCACGGCCGGGGCCTGCGGGGGCCGCTGGCGCCGCCGCAGGTGCCGATCTCGCTGACCCGCTCGGAGCTCTTCGACGACTACGTGCGGGAGTCGATGGAGCGGCTGATGCGCCGCTGGCCGCAGCTGGAGGAGGTCGAGTTCGCGGTCGTGGAGGTGCCCGCGCCGGCCCCGGGCGAGCCGGATCCGGAGGGGGTGGCGCTCGGCCGGGTGATCCCGGCCGCGCAGGGCCGGCGGAGCCGGATCGTGGTCTACCGGCGGCCGGTGGAGATCCGCGCCAAGACCCGGGACGACCGGGCCGCGCTGGTGCACGAGGTGCTGATCGAGCAGGTGGCCGAGCTGCTCGGGGAGTCCCCTGACGCGATCGACCCGCGGTACGGCGAGGACTGAGCCGGTTCACGACGGACGGCCGCCCGGGGCCCGCGGAGGGCTCCCGGGCGGCCGCCGCCGTCAGGGCTGGAGCAGGACGGCCGGGTCGTCCGCGGTGTGCGGGACGCGCACGGTGCTGCGGTCGTCGTGCAGCGGCTGGATGGTGAAGGTCGGCGCGTCCTTGACCGGGACGGCGAGCATCCGGGCGGCCGCCACGGTGCCGGAGACGGTCTCGACGGTGATGCCGTAGGTGCCGTTGAGGCCGGCCGGGTCGATGCCCTCGACGGCGACCGTGCCGCCGCCGGGCACCTGGACCTCCTTGGTCTGCGGCTCGCCGCCGTTCGTCCCGGCGGAGGCGGTGACCTTGACCGTGGCCGCGTCGTCCACGGCGGTCAGCAGCAGGGTGGTCTGCCCGGCGCGGTTGTCGGCGATCGAGGCGCGCTTGCCGACCGGGACGCTGCCGGCCAGCCAGGCGGCCTCGGACTTGCCCTTGTTGGTGCGGTCGACCCGGACGCCGGCCACCACCGGGGTGGGGTGGGCCGGGTCGGAGGGGGTCAGCCGGATCGCGCCGACCTCCTGGCCCCGGGTGACCTGGCCGAGGTCGACGGCCTCGACCATGCCGGCCTTGACGTGGATGCTCTCGTGTCCGGCCGGGACGAACCAGCCGTTCTTGCCGGAGACCTGGATCTTGAGGTCGGCGTCGTCCTCGGCGGGCGCGGCGACCACCAGCCGGGCGGTGGCGGTGTCGGCCGGCAGGCCCGGGACGGTGACCGAGGCGGCGGGCGGGGCGGAGGCGGGCAGCCAGTCCGCGCCCTTGGCGCCGTCCGCGGCGCGCACCGCGGCGCCGACCCGGCCGCTGCGGGCGACCACCTGCACGGCGAGGTCGCTGACCGGCCCCTTGGAGAGGGTGGACAGCCGCAGCGCCTGGGAGGAGCCGGGGGCGACGGCGATGCCGGCCGCCAGCTCGTTGTCGATCAGGCCCTTGTCGCCGTACAGCCGCAGGTCGACCACGGCCGGGACGGTGTCGGCGTTGACCAGGCTGACGTAGTCGACCCGGTCGCCGGCGGTGCTGGCCCCGGTGAACCAGAAGCTGGTGCCGGAGGGGGCGCAGGCGGTGCCGGAGAGCGCCGCGCCGCCCTGCTCGGTGGTGGTGGTCTGGGTGACCGTGAAGCCGGGGGCGTACCCGCCGGTGGCGACCGCGACGGCGCCGGGGGCGGTGTCGCCGTTGGCGGCCGGGCCGGTGGCCGGGACGCCGGGCTTGGCCAGCTTGACCCGGGCGTCGGCCATCGGGTCGGGCGCGGCGGCCGGGGCCTGGCCCGCGGCGGGGCTCGCGGGCTGGCCGGACGGCTGGGCCGCGGGGGTGGGGGCGGCGGCCGGCGGGACGGCGTCCCGCAGGCCGGCGGTGCCCTCGCCGCCGCTTCCGGCCGGGCTGAACAGGGTCAGGCTGGTGGAGCCGATGACGCCCTGGAGCGGCTGCGGGCAGACCAGGCTGGTCCGCTCGACCTGGGTCATGGTGGCGCCGCCGGCCTTCTCCACCGTGCCCGGGGCCACCGGCGGCCGGAGCTCGGCGATGCCGAACACCACGGCGAGCACGGCCGCGCCGGCCAGAAGCGACTGGCCGGTGCGGCTGCCGCCGAGCGGGCTGCCGGAGAAGTCGGGCCGCTTCAGGCTCGGGGCCTTGAGGTTCGGCGCCTTGAGGCTCGGGGCCTTCAGGGTGGGCTTCTTCATGCCGGGTCAGCTCCCCGATCCGTGCTGGTGCGGGTGGCCGCGGTAGGGGTCGTTCGGGTCGTAGTACGCCTCGGGCGCGCCCTGGCCGGGCACCCAGGGCTGCTGGGGCGGCTCGGCGGGCGGGTAGGCCGGGTACTGCTGGTCGTAGCCGTAGGCCGCGTACTGGTCGGTGTAGCCCTGCTGCGGGCCGTTCTGTCCGGCGTACGCCGGGTCGTAGCCCTGCTGGCCCTCCCAGCCGCCGGCCGGGGCCTGGTCGCCCTGGTAGCCGGCCTGGTACGGGTCCGCCTGGTAGGGGTCGGCCTGGTACGCGTCCGTCTGGTACGGGTCGGCCTGGTACGGGTCCGGGTGGGCGTCGTCCGCGGGGTAGTCCCCGGCGGGGTGGTCGCCCTCGCGGGCGGGCGGGACGGTGGCGTACACGCCGGTGGTCTCCGCCTCGCCGGTGCCGTCCTCGCCGCGCTCGGCCATCCGGCGGGCCCGGCGGCTGCCGGGCGCGGGGGCCTGGGCCTGGGCGGCGGCGGCCAGCGCCTGGGCGGTGACCACCTCCTCGGGGAGGTCGTCGTCCTTGGTGGAGCGGCGGCCGGGCAGAGCCAGGACCAGCACGACCAGACCGAGCAGCAACTGCCCGGCGATCCAGCCGAGGTGCGGCAGGTCGGCCGAGCGGGTGACCTGCAGGCGGCCGCCCTCGGCGGGGAGCTTGAAGCCCTGCGCCCAGTCGTCGACGGTGGTGGCCTGGAGCGCCTTGCCGTCGAGGGTGGCCCGCCACGCCGGGTCGGCCTGCTCGGCGAGCCGCAGCACCCGGTCGGCCGGGCCGGCCGGGATCGCGGTGTCGATGTCGCGGGTGCCGGCGGGGACGGCGGTCGGGGCGGTCGCGGGCGCGGTGATCTGCGCCCGGCTGCCGGGAGCGCCGCTGACCTCCCAGAGGGCGACGCCCTTGTCCTGGCTGACCTTGCTCAGGCCCGGGGTGGTGTCGAGCACGTCGGCGACCTTGCCGATCAGCGGGTCCTTGACCTCGACGTACCCGATGCCGAACCCGGCCAGGGCGGCCGCCTGGTCGCCGCCGGAGCCGGCCAGCAGCTTGCCGGTGAGCGCGCCGAGGCCGCGGTCGGCGCCGGCGTCCACGGTGGCCTCGGCCTGGCCGAGGGTGAGGCCGGCGCCGCGGACCAGCGCGTAGCGGACCGCGGCGGCGTCGGCGTCCCCGCCGAGGACCAGGGTGCGGGTGCGGTCGGAGGTCTTGGCCTCCTCCGCGATGAAGGCGGGCAGCTGGGAGTCCCGGCCGCGCTGGAGCGGGCCGTCGGCGCCGGCGATCGCCCACCAGGCGGCGGTGCCGACCGGGGCGAGCACGGCGGCGGCCACCACCAGGGCGGCGACCGGCTGACGCCAGCCGAAGGCGATGCCGGAGACCCGGGAGCCGGCGCCGTCGGCGCCGATCGCGGCGGCGGCGAGCAGGGAGACGCCGGCCAGCAGGGTGGCCGGACCGGCCCAGGCGGCGGCCGAGGGGCCGCCGGAGGCGGGGGTGACCGAGGTGCCGGCCACCGCGACGGTGAACAGCAGGCCGGCGGCGGCGGCGCCCCAGGCGGCCAGCACCGCGCGGCGGCGGTCGGCGCGCAGCAGGGCGGCGAGCGCGGCGAGCACCACGCCGGCGGACAGCCACACCGGCGGGACGCCGGCGCCGCCGGGGTTGACCAGCAGCAGGCCGAGCGGGGAGGCGGCCGGGCCGTCGGAGGCGGCGACGCCGGCCTCCAGCAGCAGCCGGGACGGGTGCGCCAGCACCTGCAGCGACCAGGGCGCGAGCACCACGACGGGGACCGCGAGGATCACCAGCACCCGCAGGCCGAGCAGCCGCAGCGCCTCGCCGCCGGAGCCGTACGCCCCGCCGCGGAGCACCGCGTGGAGCAGCGCCGCGAGGCAGAGCGGCAGGGCGATGGCCCAGGTCAGCGGGACGAAGGCCATCCCGGCGGTGAGCATCAGGACGGTCATCCAGGTGGGCCGCCAGCCGGGGCGGCCGCCCTTGGCGGCGGTCTCGGCGCGGATGCCGAGGCCGGCGCTGATCGCGGCGGCGCGGGCCAGCGGCGGCAGCAGCACCGCGAGCACGGCGGTGCCGATCCGGCCCTGGGCCAGCGCGCCGGTGGCGGCGGGCAGCAGCGCGTACGTGGCGCTGGCCCAGGCGCGGACCAGCTTGGACTCGATCAGCGGGCGGGAGACCAGGTAGGCGCTGACCGCGGCGAGCGGCACCGCGAGCAGCACCAGCAGGGTGAGCGCCAGGTCGGCGTGGCCGAGCAGCAGCCAGGACAGCACCGCGAGGGGCGCCAGGTAGGGCGGCGCGGTGGCGGTGGAGCCGGTGCCGACCGGGTGCCAGGCGTCGGCGTACATGTGCCACAGGCCCGCGGCGCCGTCGGTGGCGGGGAGCAGGGCGCCGCCGAGCAGGTAGCCGCTGCCGAACAGGTGGCGGCCGGCGGCCAGCGCGAACAGCAGCAGCGCGGTGAACAGCAGCGGCGCGGGGCGCCGGGCCAGCTTCTTGATCAGGGCGAACTGCTCGACCACGAGGTCGTCGGCGTCCTCGTCGCCGGGCCCGGACTCGACCGAGCCGTGCCGGCCGGCGCCGGAGTCGTCGCCGCCGCCGATGCCCAGCGAGCTGATCGCGCCCTCGACGGCGAGCCGGGTGGTGGCGCCGGGGGCGGGGAAGAGCGTGCGGTCGTCCAGCGCGTCCACCGAGCGGGTCCGCTTGCGCCGCGCGCGTGCGGCGAGCAGCCGCGGGAGCCGGATCAGCTCGTGGTTGAGGCCGGCCAGCTCGTCGTACGCCTGCCGCGGATCCTTGCCGACCAGGTTGGCCAGGACCCGGAACAGGGTGCCGAGGACCAGCCGGAGCAGGACGTACGGGAAGAGCGCGCCGCGGGTGTTGGCGAGCAGGGTGTAGACGGCGCCGGCCTTGTCCACCCGGTGCGGGTGGACCGGGCCGCAGTCGATCGCGCGGCGCTCGCGGCTGGCGGCCTCGGCGTGCCGCAGGACGGCGTCGGGGGCGACGACCACCCGGTGGCCGGCGGCGTTGACCCGCCAGCAGAAGTCGGTGTCGTCGCGCATCAGCGGCAGGGCCTTGTCGAAGCCGCCGAGCTCCTCGAAGACGTCCCGGCGGACCAGCATGCCCGCGGTGGAGACGGAGAGCACCGGGCGGACCTGGTCGTGCTGGCCCTGGTCCTGCTCGCGGCGGTCCAGGCCGGTCCAGCGCCGTCCCGAGCGGGCGATCGTCACGCCGACCTCGAGGAGCTGCCGGCGGTCGTACCAGCTGCGCAGCTTGGGGCCGACCACGGCGGCGCTCGGGGTGGAGTCGGCGACCTGGAGGAGCCGACGCAGGGCGTCGGTCTGCGGCTCGCAGTCGTCGTGCAGCAGCCAGAGCCACTCGACGGGCTGGGTCTGCCGGGGGCCGCTGCGGCCGAGGTCGTCCTGGGCGCCGAGCGGGTCGCCGAAGTCGTCCCAGTCGCCGGTCACCGGGTCGTAGCCGGAGGGGTCCAGGCTGTACGGCAGGTCCTCGGCGCGCAGCGGCGGGCTGTTGAAGACGGCCTGGCCGACGGCGTTGCCGAAGCCGGAGCGGCGGCCGAGCACCAGCGGGCCGCTCTCGGGCAGCCAGTCGCCGAGGGTGTCCTGGAGCAGCTGGGGCGAGGTGTCGGTGGATCCGGTGTCGACGGCGAGGATCCGCTGGACCTGCCGGTCCTGGCCGAGCAGGCCGGCCAGGGCCTGCGGGAGCCAGCGCGCGCCGTCGTGCGAGACGATCACGGCGGTGACCAGGTGGCGCGGGTAGGCGGGCGGCCGGGCAGCGGAGAAACCGCTCTGGTGGCTGTAGACAGTCATCGAGTGCGCGGGCCCCAAGCTCTTCTATGGACGCAGTGGACGCTGCCGGCGGGCGGCGGGCGCGGCGCCGGATGGCGGACATCCGGATGGCGCACCACACTAACGGCTCCCGGTGGCCCCGGTGCTCCCGGTCCAGGTGAAGAAGGGGTGCGGGAACACGAAAGCGCCCCACCGTCATGGTGAGGCGCTGACCTTCTGCGCGGAGCCGCCGTCCGCCTCCGCCGACTGTCGCGGAGGGGCTGCCGGGCTCAGACGGCGCTCTTCTTGAGCCGGCGGCGCTCCCGCTCGGACAGGCCGCCCCAGATGCCGAACCGCTCGTCGTTGGCGAGTGCGTACTCCAGGCACTCCGAGCGGACCTCGCAGGCGAGGCAGACCTTCTTGGCCTCGCGGGTGGAGCCGCCCTTCTCGGGGAAGAAGGACTCCGGGTCGGTCTGGGCGCACAGGGCGCGCTCCTGCCAGCCGAGTTCCTCTTCGTCCTCTTCGATGCCCTCACCGATCAACAGCTCAAAGAGCTCGCTCATCTGGCGCGCCTCCTCTGCCCCTCTTGGCGTCCCCGTGGTGTTGCCGTTGCCGGGAGCGGCGGAACGACACGAGTGAAATTACAGTTGCGTCACTCTGGCCCAGTCAAGCCGAGCTCTGGTATTAGCCCCGGGATTCACTCCCCGGAACCAAGCCGCTACCAATAGTAGACATATCCGGACAACCCGGACATCCAGCCTGGCGCCTGACCGACGGTCAACCGCTGCCTTCCCGGCGATCTTCGCATCGAAACCTAGAGGGTGATTTATCACCCCATCCGGTGGTTCAGGGGTGAAGTGACCTGAATGTCCGTCAGGTCGGGTTGACACGGGAGGCCCCGATGCGGTGTCCTTGCATGCATGTCAGAGCTCGCCGCCCACCGCAGCCGCCGCCCGGCGCCGCACGGTGCTGCCGCGAGCTCGTCCTGTTGTCGCCTCTGTCCCTGTATCTAGGCGCACGCGTCCCACCGCGCGCCGCCCCGGACACGAGGCCGACCCCCGCGCGACACGTCCCCCCGAAGCTCCCGCGGATCCGGCCCCTCACCTGGCCACACCGATCCGAGGACCTTCCCGTGCGAATGCCCCGCCTCCGCAAGCGCAACCGCGACCTCCACAAGCGCACCCGCCTCACCGCCTCCGTGCCCGCCGTACCCGCGGCCGTCCCCGCCGCCCGCTGGGCGGACGGTCTGAGCGACGTCTCCATCGCCGGCGACCCGCTGGCCTTCCCGCACCTGGCCCGCACCGACCTGCCCGCCCACCCCACCACCGTGGCCGGGTACGCCCGCCTGGTCCGCGAGATCGCCGCCGACCGCGCCCGCTGGGAGCCGCTGGTCCGCTACGACGCGCTGACCCGCTGGTACGCCCGGCTGGAGACCGGCCCCGGGTACGAGGTGTGGCTGCTCAGCTGGCTGCCCGGACAGGGCACCGGCTTCCACGACCACGGGCAGGCCTCCGGCGTGATGACGGTGGTCAGCGGCGAGCTCGCCGAGCGCTCGCTGACCGGCGCCGGCGAGGACCACCGGCCGCTGCGTCCGGGCGGGCAGCGGGTGCTGTCCGCCGGGTACCTGCACGAGGTGGTCAACGCCTCGCTGGAGCCCGCCGTGTCCATCCACCTGTACACCCCGGGCCTGGTGGAGATGAACCAGTACGGTGCCGGCGCCGAGCGGGTGCGCCACGAGGAGCTGCGGACGGCCGAGGGCTGATCACCGACCGGCCCGGCCCTGGCAGGATGTGGCCATGCGCATCGTGGCACTGGCAGGCGGAATCGGCGGGGCGCGCTTCCTGCGCGGGCTCAAGGAGGCGGTCGCCCCCGGCGACGAGATCACCGTCATCGGCAACACCGGCGACGACATCCACCTCTACGGGCTCAAGGTCTGCCCCGACCTCGACACCGTGATGTACACCCTCGGCGGTGGCATCCACGAGGAGCAGGGCTGGGGCCGGACCGACGAGACCTGGTCCATCAAGGCCGAGATGAAGGAGTACGGGATCGGGCCCGAGTGGTTCGGCCTCGGCGACCGGGACTTCGCCACGCACCTGGTGCGCAGCCAGATGCTCAGCGCCGGGTACGCGCTCAGCCAGGTGACCGAGGCGCTGTGCGTGCGCTGGCAGCCGGGCGTGCGGCTGCTTCCGATGAGCGACGACCGGGTGGAGACCCACGTCCGGATCACCGACGAGGAGGGCACCCGGGCGGTGCACTTCCAGGAGTACTGGGTGCGGCTGCACGCCGCCGTGGACGCCGAGGCGATCATCCCGGTGGGCGCCCAGGCCGCGAAGCCGGCGCCCGGGGTGCTGGAGGCGATCGCCGCGGCCGACGTGATCCTCTTCCCGCCGTCCAACCCGGTGGTGAGCATCGGGACGATCCTGGCCGTGCCCGGGATCCGGGAGGCGGTCGCGGCGGCCAAGGCCCCGAAGGTCGGCCTCTCCCCGATCATCGGCGGCGCCCCGGTCCGCGGGATGGCCGACAAGGTGCTGGCCGCCGTCGGCGTGGCGGCCACCGCCGACGCGGTCGCCCTGCACTATGGCGCCGAGCTGCTGGACGGCTGGCTGGTGGACACCGCCGACGCGGCCGTCACCGCGGCGGTGGAGGCCGGCGGGATCCGCTGCCGGGCCGTCCCGCTGCTGATGACCGACGTGGCCGCCACCGCCGGGATGGCCCGTGCGGCGCTGGAGCTGGCCGAGGAGGTGCGCGCGTCATGAGCGTCCCGCCTGTCCCGCCTGTCCCCCGTGTCGAGGTCCTGCCGGTCGGCGGGCTGCCGGAGGTCGAGCCCGGCGCCGACCTCGCCGAAATCATCGCCAAGGCAGGCGAGTTCGAGGACGGCGACATCCTGCTGGTGACCTCCAAGGTGGTCAGCAAGGCGGAGGGCCGGATCCTGGCCGCCGCCGACCGGGAGGCCGCCGTGGACGCCGAGACCGTCCGGGTGGTGGCCCGCCGCGGCCGCGCCCGGATCGTCGAGAACCGCAACGGCCTGGTGATGGCCGCGGCCGGCGTGGACGCCTCCAACACCGCCCCCGGCACCGTGCTGCTGCTGCCCGAGGACCCGGACGGCTCGGCCCGCCGGCTGCGCGCCCGGCTGCAGGAGCTGACCGGCCGGCGGCTGGCCGTCCTGCTCACCGACACCTTCGGCCGGCCCTGGCGCACCGGGCTGACCGACGTGGCGATCGGCGCCGCCGGCCTGTCCGTGCTGCTGGACCACCGCGGCCGCACCGATGCGCACGGCAACCGGCTGGAGCTCACCGTCACCGCCGTCGCCGACGAACTGGCCGCCGCCGCCGACCTGGTGAAGGGCAAGACCACCGGGACTCCGGTGGCGGTCGTCCGGGGCCTCGGCGACCTGGTCACCGCGGAGGACGGCGACGGGGTCCGCCCGCTGGTCCGGCCCGCCGCGGACGACATGTTCCGGCTGGGCACCTCGGAGGCGCTGCGCGAGGCGGTGACCCTGCGCCGGACGGTCCGCTCCTTCACCGCGGAGCCGGTGGACCCGGCCGCCGTCCACCGCGCGGTGGCCGCCGCGGTGACCGCGCCGGCCCCGCACCACACCACCCCCTGGCGGTTCGTCCTGCTGGAGACCCCCGAGGTGCGGGAGCGGCTGCTGGACGCGATGCTCGCCGCCTGGCAGCGGGACCTGCGCGAGCTGGACGGCTGGGACGAGCAGCGGATCGCCCGCCGGACCGCCCGCGGCGAGGTGCTGCGCGCGGCGCCGTACCTGGTGGTGCCCTGCCTGGTGATGGACGGCTCGCACGCCTACCCGGACCCGCGCCGGGCCGCCGCCGAGCGGGAGATGTTCACCGTGGCGATCGGCGCGGCCGTGCAGAACCTGCTGGTCACGCTGGCCGGCGAGGGCTACGGGTCGGCCTGGGTGTCCTCCACGATGTTCTGCCGCGACACCGTACGGGCCGTGCTGGACCTGCCGGACGGCTGGGACCCGATGGGCGCGGTCGCGGTCGGCCGCCCGGCCGAGGCGCCCCGGCACCGGCCGGCCCGGGAGGCCGGGGCCTTCGTCGCGGTGCGCTGAGACCGGACGCCGCTGAGCTGAACCGCTCGGCCCGGACGCAGCCGAGGCCGGACGCCGCGGTTCAGCGGCGGCGGTGGTCGTTCGGGGTGAGCCGGGGGCCGAACCGGGGCGCGCGGGCCCCGGTCAGCCCGATCAGCCGGCAGACCCGGTGCCGCTGCGGGCGGTACGGATCGAGCAGGTCGAGCATCTGCGCGTCGTCGCTGCGCGGGCGGCCGGCCAGCGCCCAGCCCACCAGGTTCGGCAGGTGGAAGTCGCCGACCGAGACCGCGTCCGGGTCGCCACTGGCGCGCTGCAGGGTCTCGGCCGCCGTCCAGACGCCGATCCCCGGCACCGCGGTGAGCCGGGCGAAGGCCTCCTCGGGGGCCATCGCCGAAGCCTCCTCCAGCCGGGGCGCCAGCCGGGCCGCCCGCACCACGGTGGCCGAGCGCTTGGGGTCCACGCCCGCCCGGTGCCACTCCCAGCTGGGGATCATCGCCCAGCCGCGGGCCGTGGGCGCCACCCGCATCCCCTCCACCGGCCCCGGCGCCGGGGTGCCGAAGTCGCGCAGCAGGGTCCGCCAGGCCCGGTACGCCTCGTCGGTGGTCACCTTCTGCTCCAGGATCGCCGGGACCAGCGACTCCATCACCAGGCCGGTCCTGGTCAGCCGCAGCCCGGGGTGGCCGCGCTGGGCCTCGCGCAGCGGGCCCGGGGGCAGGTCCAGGGCGGCCGGGTCGTCGGCGGCGCCGAGCAGGTCGGGGAACCGGTCGAGCAGCCAGTCGGCGCCCGGGCCGAAGGCCAGCGCCTCGATCTCGCCGAGCCGGGCGTCGGCCCGGAGCCGGAGCGTCCCCGGGCCGGCCGGGGTCAGCGAGGCCCGCCAGAACGCGCCGTCGGGGGTGGTGCGGAAGGCCGGGTCGGCCGGGCCGCGGCGGAGCGGGAACAGCGTCCGTCCGAGGTCGACCGGGTAGCCGGGGCGCCAGCGCCGCCCGGTTCCGGGGTCCGTCCCCACCTGCCCACCTCCTCGGCTCCGCCCTCCCGGATGCCCGGGCGCCATGAACGATACGTCGCCCCGGCGGGCGCCCGCCGGGGCCCTCGCGCCGCCCGGGCGGGTGACCGCGGCGCGGCCGGGCCGCCCCCACCCGCCCGGGTGAGCCGCACCCGGCCGGCGGCGCCCCGGGCCCGCGGCCGAGGAGGCGACGCGGAGGAGGGTGTTGACGCCGGATCACCCCGCCGCGCCGACCACCCGCGAGCACCGGGGACACCCCTCCCGAGCAGGGGTGGGGAAGGCTTAGGCTGGACCGCACCATGACTGCGCCTTTCGCTGCCGACGCCCGCACGCCCGCCGAGCTGCTGCACGCCTACCTGCGCGCCGGCGCCCCCGATGCCGACCCCTCCCGCCCCCTGATCACCTTCTACGACGACTCCACCGGCGAACGGGTCGAGTTGTCCGCGAAGACCTTCGACAACTGGGTCGCCAAGACCGCCAACCTCCTCCAGGACGAGCTCAACGCCGGCCCGGACGACCGGGCTTCGCTCCTGCTCCCCGCGCACTGGCAGTCCGCGGTCTGGCTGCTGGCCTGCTGGTCGGTCGGCGTGACCGCGGTCCCGGGCGGCGACCCGGCCGACGCCGACCTGGTGGTCAGCGGCCCGGACGGGCTGGCCGCCGCCGAGGCCTGCTCCGGCGAGCGGGTGGCGCTCGCCCTGCGCCCGCTGGGCGGCCGGTTCCCGCAGCGCCCGGAGGGCTTCCTGGACTACGCCGCCGAGGTGCCCGGCCAGGGCGACCGGTTCGCCCCGTACTCCCCGGTGGACCCGCAGGCGCCCGCGCTGGAGACCCGGGTGGACGACCTGGCGCTGAAGCTCACCGGCGAGCAGACCGTCGCCCTGGCCCGCGAGGGCGCGGCCCGGCTCGGCCTCACCCCGGCCAGCCGGGTGCTCTCCACCCTCTCGTTCGACGACTGGACCGGCCTGGAGGCGGGCCTGCTGGCCCCGCTGGCGGCCGGCGCCTCGGTGGTGCTCTGCCGACACTCGGAGAAGCTCTCCGAGGAGCAGTGGGAGAAGCGCGTCGAGTCCGAACGGGTGACTCTGCGCCTCGGCTGATCACGCCGGCCGCGCCGCCGGGTAGGGCTTACCGGCGATGGCCGAGGAGCAGCGACCCCCTGACGAGCGCCCCCCGACCCCCACGGGCGGGGGGCGCCGCCCGTTCCCGCGCCGGCTCCGGGCTGTGCTGCGCCGGCCCTGGCCGTTCGTCCGCCGGCACCGGCTGGCCGTGGCCTGCGGCGCCCTGGCCCTGGTGCTGCTGGCGGGCGGCCTCACCGCCTGGCTCGCGTACCGGAGGCTGGACGGCAACATCGGGACGGACGCGGCCACCGGGCGGCTGCTGGACCTGGCCACGGACCGGCCGCTGAGCAACGGCCTGGCGGTGAACATCCTGCTGATCGGCAGCGACGACCGCAGCGGCGCCAACGAGGAGTACGGCTCGGCGGGCGGCCAGCGGTCGGACACCACGATCCTGCTGCACCTGTCGGCGGACCGGAGGTACGCCACGGCGGTGTCGGTGCCGCGCGACGTGATGGTGGGCGTGCCGGCCTGCGACCGGCCGGACGGGACCCGGTCGCGGGCCGCGTTCACCCAGTTCAACCAGGCCTTCGAGCTGGGCGGGCCGGCCTGCACCATCCGCACCCTGGAACGGCTCAGCGGTCTGCGGATCGACCACCACCTGATCCTGGACTTCACCGGCTTCAAGCGGATGGTGGACGCCGTCGGCGGGGTCGAGGTGTGCGTGGCGCAGCCGATCCACGACCGGAAGGCGCAGCTGGACCTGCCGGCCGGGCGACAGGTGCTGCACGGCGAGCAGGCGCTGGGGTACGTCCGGGCCCGGGAGTCGCTGGGCGACGGCAGCGACACCCAGCGGATGGGCCGTCAGCAGCAGTTCCTGGCCTCGCTGATCCGCAAGGTGCAGTCGCAGGGGGTGCTGCTCAACCCGGTCCGGATCTGGCCGCTGCTGGACGCCGCGACCTCGGCGATCACGGCCGACCCCGGGCTGAGCCGGCTGAGCGCGCTGTACGACCTCACCCAGCAGCTGCGCTCGATGCCTCCGCAGAACGTGACCTTCCTGACCGCTCCGCGCCGGCCGTACCGGCTGAACCGGAACCGGGACGAGTTCGTCCAGCCGCAGACCGACCAGCTGTTCGCGGCGCTGCGGGAGGACCGGACGGTGGAGGTGCACGCGTACGCGGGCGTGCTCCCGGGTGCGAGCCCGGCGCCCGGGGCCGGTTCCGCGACCGATGACCCGGACGGCCCGGAGGCGGCGGACGGCGACGAGGAGGCCGGGGCCGCCGAGGAGGTGGCGCCGGAGGAGGGTGCGGAGGGGACGGGGGCGGGGGCCGCGCCCGCCACGCCCTCGGCCGCCGGCTCTCGACCGGCCGCCTCCCCGGCCTCGCCCTGGGCCTCGCCGTCGGCCTCGCCCACGGTCTCGCCCTCGGTCTCGCCGTCGGCGGGCGGGTCGGCCGGGACGGCGCCCTCGCTGCCGGGCAGCACGGCGGACCAGGATCCGTGCAGCATGCACTGACCCCGCCTCAGGTCACGGAACTGCGTACGTCGCGTGAAGGTCTGGCGGGTGGTTTGGCAGAGTATGTCCGGTGTCGGGCCTGTGGGAGATGTCACACCGTGACCGGCGGACGGCCCCGGCTCGTCTAGGGTGTCCCGGGTGAACAGCGGACACCGGTATCAGAACGGCCTGGCGGACCCGTTCGCCCAGGACGTCGATCCGGCCGACCAGTGGGTGCTCGACCCCCGGACCGGTGAGTTCCGCCTCGACCTCAATCCACCGGCCGCGGCATCCGCACCGACCGTACCGCGGCCCGCCACAGGCGGCCGGCGGGCCTCCGGGCGCCCCGACGACGGCGGCAGCGCCGGCGGACCCGGCGGGGACGGCGCGGGCGACGGCGGCGGGCGGGTCTCCCGGCGCCGCGACGGCCGCGGACGGCCGCGGGGCCGACGGGCCCTCAAGTGGACCGCCGGTGTGGCCGCGCTGGTCCTGGTCGCCGGCTGCGGCGGCGCGTACTACGCATACCAGCACTTCAACGGGAACATCAGCTCGGTCGAGGTCCAGCTGGGCAACGAGGCGGAGCGCCCGAAGGCGGCCGGCGCCGCGATGAACATCCTGGTGATCGGCACCGACAGCCGCGAGGGCCTGGGCCGGGAGTACGGCGACGAGGGCAGTACCGGGCACGCCGACACCACCCTGCTGTTCCACGTGGCCAAGGACCGCAGCAACGCCACGGTGGTGTCGATCCCGCGCGACCTGATGGTGCCCATCCCCGAGTGCCAGAGCGGAGCGAAGAAGATCCCCGGCGAGGCCCGCGGGATGTTCAACACCAGCCTGGGGCAGGAGGGCCGGGACCCGGGTTGCACCTGGAAGACCGTCGAGAAGATGACGGGCATCCGGATCGACCACTTCATGATGGTCAACTTCGAGGCGGTGAAGACGCTCTCGGCCGCCGTGGGCGGGGTGGAGGTCTGCGCCGCCAAGGACATCAACGACCCGGACTCGCACCTGAAGATGAGCAAGGGCCGGCACGTGGTGCAGGGCGAGGAGGCGCTGGCCTTCGTCCGCACCCGGCACGCCGTGGGCTTCGGCGGCGACCTGACCCGGATCCCGCTGCAGCAGCAGTTCATCAGCTCGATGATCCGCAAGATCAAGAGCAGCGACACCCTGACCAGCCCGACCAAGCTGTGGAACCTCGCCGACGCGGCCACCAAGGCGCTCACCGTCGACTCGGGGATCAACGACGTCAACAAGCTCAAGGACCTGGCCCTGGACCTGAGCGGGGTGGACACCTCGAAGATCACCTTCACCACCGTGCCGGTGGTGGACGATCCGAAGGATCCGAACCGGCTGGCCCTCAAGGAGCCCGACGCCGGGCAGCTGTTCTCGATGATCGCGAACGACCGCTCGCTCACCGAGGTGGCGCAGCCGGAGGGCTCGCCCTCCGCCGCGGCGCCGACGCCCTCGGACGCGGCCGGCGCGGGAGCCGGGGCCGCCCAGGTGGACCCGAAGACCGTCCGGGCGAACGTCCGCAACGGCAGCGGCACCCCGCAGCAGGCGAGCAAGGCCGTCGCCGCGCTGCAGGGCAAGGGGTTCACGCTGGCGGCCACCGGCGGGAACGCCGAGATCGCGGCCACCAGCTCGGTCTCCTACCCGGCCGGGAAGGCCGAACAGGCCGCGGCCCTGGCGGCGGCCCTCGGACTGCCCGCCGACGCCGTCAAGCAGAGCGCCAAGCTCGGGGCGAAGGACGCCTTGCTGGTGATACTCGGCAAGGACTACACGGGCGGCCCCGCCGGCGCAGCCGCCTCGGCGCCCGCCGAGGCCCCGAAGGACCTCCAGCGGGTGCAGGCCGACGACACCAACGTGTGCGCTAAGTAAATACGCCTTAACGCGGCGTCAGTTTTTTCTGATGATGTGACTATTTACCTCCTGCGTGCGTGTCTACGGGTATGACGAGCAGTGAGTCGATACCCGTGACCGGCGGCCGGGCCGCCGCCCGCCGGGCGGCCGCCGCCGGCGGGGCCACCCTCGGCGAGCGGGCCGGAGGCGGGGGCAGCGGGGGGCCGAACGACGGGGAGCCGGGCGGCGGGGCTCCGGGCGGGGGCGGCCGGCGGGCCGACCGGCGCAGGAGCGCGAACGGCCGCCGCAAGCGCTGGATCCGCTGGGTCGCCCTCACCACCGGCGTGGTCCTGGTGACCGGCTGCGGTGCGGGCTACCTGTACTACCGGCACCTGAACGCCAACATTCAGGCCGGGAGCAAGAACCTCTCGGACGAGCAGGGCGCGCGGACCGCCCCGGACGCCAAGGGCCGGACCCCGCTGAACATCCTGCTGCTCGGCACCGACAGCCGCGGCTCCAAGGAGAACGTGGACCTCGGCGGCTCGGCCGACGAGGCCGACCGGCCGGGCCTGGCCGACGTCCAGATGCTGCTGCACGTCTCGGCCGACCGCAGCAACGCCTCGCTCATCGTCGTCCCCCGCGACAGCATGGTCGACATGCCGGCCTGCCGCGGCGAGGACGGCAAGGAGTACAAGGCCACCCGGCACACCCAGATCAACGAGGCGCTGGCCCGCGGCGGCCCGGGCTGCGTCGTCGGCACCTGGATCAAGCTCACCGGCCTCGACATCGACCACTACATGATGGTCGACTTCAGCGGGGTGGTCCGGATGGCCGACGCGATCGGCGGCGTCCCGGTCTGCGTCAACATGAACATGTACGACCGGTACCAGCCCGGGATCGGCGGCACCGACCTCAAGCTGCCCAAGGGCACCACGCCCCTGAAGGGCGAGGACGCGCTCAAGTGGCTGCGGGTCCGGGACGCCTGGGGCTCCGACATCGGCCGGACCAAGGCGCAGCGGATGTACCTGTCCTCGATGCTCCGCCAGCTCAGGTCCAGCGGGCGGCTGACCGACCCGGGCGAGCTGATGGGGCTCGCCGAGGCGGCCACCAAGTCGCTGAGCGTGGACCGGCCGCTGGCCGACGTCCGCAAGCTGTACGACCTCGGCGGCGAGCTGCGGTCCGTCCCGCCGGAGCGGATCACCACCCTGACCATCCCGTGGAAGCCGGACCCGGCCAACAGCGCCAAGGTGCAGCTCAAGGAGCCGGACGCCGGCCAGGTCTGGAAGATGCTGCTGGCCGACGCCCCGCTGGACGGCAAGGGCCCGGTGCCGGCGCCCGGTGCCTCCGACGCGGCCTCGCCCGGCGCGGCGGGGGCGTCCGCCCCGGCCGGCGGCGCTCCGGCGGGCGGTGCCTCGGCCGGCCCGGCCAAGGGCCCGGTGAACAAGGCGGTCGCGGTGACCGTGCAGAACGCCTCCGGCGCGACCAACCGGGCCACCGAGGTGAAGGGCGCGCTGACCGCAGCCGGGTTCACCAAGGCGGTACCGGCCTCCGCCGCCGTCCGCTCCACCACCGAACTGCTCTACGGCAACGGGCTGCGGGCCGAGGCCGAGGCGGTGGCCGCCGCGCTGAAGCTGCCGGACGGCGCGCTCAAGGAGTCCGCCGGGACGAAGGGCGTCACCGTGGTGATCGGCAAGGACTGGCCGAGCGGCACCACCTTCGCCGGACCGGCCTCCCAGCCGGTGCCCACCGAGCTGCCGAAGGCCGCCGACTCCTCCACCTCGGACGTGGAGGGCTGCATGGAGGTCAACCCGCAGGGCGGGATCTACACCTGGAAGTGACGGACCCGGACGGGACGGCACCGGCCGGTTCGGGCGGCCCCCGCCCCGGCCGGTGTTCCGTTCATCCGCCGGGGTCGAGGCGGTCCCGTCCGCCGGGGTTCAGGGGGTCTCGTCCGCCGGGGTGAGGGTGCCGTCCGCCTCGACGTACTCCTCGCCGGTGCGGGGGCAGCGCCAACGGTCGGCGCCGGCCGCCTCCAGCGGCTCGCCGGCCCGGCCGACCCACTTGATCCGGCGCGCCGGGACCCCGGCCACCAGCGCGAAGTCGGGCACGTCCCGGTGCACCACCGCCCCGGCGGCGACCAGCGCCCAGCGCCCCACGGTCACCCCCGCGACCAGCACCGCACGGCCGCCGATCGAGCAGCCCCGGCGCAGCGTCACCCCGCGGGCGTGCCAGTCGTCGCCGCGCTTGAGCGTGCCGTCCACGTCCACCGAGCGCGGGTACAGGTCGTTGGTCAGGACGGCCGCCGGGCCGACGAACACCCCGTCCTCCAGCACGGCCGGCTCGTACACCAGGGCGTGGTTCTGCAGCTTGACCCGGCTCCCCAGGCGGACGCCCGGGCCGATGTAGGCGCCGCGGCCGATGATGCACTCGGCGCCGATCTCGGCGTGCTCGCGGATCTGGGCCAGGTGCCAGACCGTGGTGCCCGGGCCGATCACGGCCCGGTCGTCGACGTCCGCGGTGGACTCCACCCGCACGCCCTCGCGGAGCGGCTCCGCCCCCTCAGCAATCCCCATGGCGCGACCCTAGCGGCGCGGACGGGAGCGAGGGGGCGGATCGGACGAGGCCGGCCGGTGTCCGACCGGACCGCTCCGGCCATGCCTAGGCTTCGGCGCGGCCGGCCTCGGAGGCGCGGGTCATCGGGGCCGGGGTACGGCTGCCGATGACCCGGCGGGCCAGCGAGCGCGGTGAGGTCAGGAACCCGAAGCCCCAGCTCAGGTGCATGGTCATCAGGGCGACCGGGAGCTGCAGCCTGGCCCGGACGGAAAGTCCGCGACCGCCGACCGCCGCACCGGCCAGGATGCCCAGCAGGTACAGGCAGGGGACCGCCAGGAAGGCCGGGTGCACGGCCGCGCCCAGCATCACGCCGAGCAGCATGGCCAGCACCGCGGCCGGCGGGGCCAGGTAGCGGAGGTTGACCGAGCCGCGGTGGTAGCGGGTGACCACCCGGCGCCAGCGGCCGTAGTCCTTGTACTGCTTGGCCAGCGCCCGGACGCTGGGCCGCGGCCGGTAGGTGACCTTCAGCTGCGGGGTGAACCAGATCAGGCCGCCGTCCTGGCGGATCCGGTAGTTCAGCTCCCAGTCCTGGGCGCGGACGAACTCCTCGTTGTAGCCGCCCTGCTTCTCCAGCACCTCGCGCCGGAAGACGCCCAGGTACACGGTGTCCGCCGGGCCGGCCAGGCCGCCGGTGTGGAAGGCCGCGTTGCCGACACCGATCTTGGAGGTCATGGCGGCGGCGACCGCCTTCTCCCACTCGGTCTCCCCCTCGGCGAACATGATGCCGCCGACGTTGGCGGCCTCCATCTCGTCGAGCAGGCGGACCGCGGTGCCGATGTAGCCCGGGGTGAGCAGGCCGTGGCCGTCGACGCGTACCACGATCGGGTGACGCGAACCGCGGATCGCCGCGTTGAGGCCGGCCGGCGTCCGGCCGGTCGGATTGGGCACGGTACGGACCCGCGGGTCCTCGGCCACCAGTTCGGCGGCGATCTCGTCGGTCCGGTCGGTGGACGGGCCGAGCGCGATCACCACTTCCAGCTCGCCCGCGTAGTCCTGTTCCAGGATGCGCCGGACGGCGGTGCGGAGGTGTCGTTCCTCGTTGAGCACCGGCATGATCACGGAGACCGCCGGCAGCTCCTCAGCAGCCTTGGTGTTCATCGCGCCCGAGCGTACCGGCGGGGCCCCGGCCTTGTCAGATGCGGGTGGGCGGCAATCGACCGCGGGCCGGACGGCGGAACGTTTCACCGACCCGGGTGACGGTGGCGCGCCGCCGCCGGGCCCGGGCCCCGGCCGCCCTTACCATCCGAGAGATGCCCGCCAAGCCCCCGTCCGCCGAGCGCCGCGCCGTCCCCTCCCGTAACCGGTCGGCGGCCCGCCGACGCCGCCTGGAACGCTGGGGCCGGCTGGCCGCCGGCGGGCTCTCGCTGGCCGTCCTGGCCACCTCCTGCGGCGGCTGGGCCCTGCTGCACGGCGTCGGCGACGCCATCGACCGGGTGGACGCCATCGACGTCGGCAACCGCCGCCCCGCCGACGACGGCGTCACCACCTTCCTGCTGGCCGGCACCGACGACCGCGAGGGCATCCCCGAGGCCACCCTGAAGAACGTGCTGCACGCCGGCGGGGAGTCCTGCCACTGCACCGACACCCTCATGATCGTCCGGCTCGCCGACAAGGGCGGCCGGGCCAGCGTCGTCTCCATCCCGCGCGACTCCTACGTCGACATCCCCGCACACGAGGACGCCGCCACCCGCCGCCCGGTCCCGGCCGCCAAGGGCAAGATCAACGCCGCGTACGGGATGGGCGGCGCCGCGCTCACCGTCCGCACCGTGGAGCAGAACACCGGCCTGCGGATCGACCACTACCTGCAGATCAACTTCCTCGGCTTCGTCGCCGCCGTCGACGCCCTCGGCGGGGTCGACGTCTGCACCAGCAAGCCGCTCAAGGACGAGCGCGCCGGACTCGACCTCCCCGCCGGCACCAGCCGCCTCGACGGCGCCGGCGCCCTCAAGTACGTCCGGGCCCGGCACCTGGACGGCAGCTCCGACCTCGGCCGGATGCACCGCCAGCAGCGCTTCCTCGCCCAGCTGCTGCGGCAGGCCACCGAGAGTTCCACCCTGCTCGACCCGGTCCGGCTCGGGCGGGTCACCGACTCGGTGTTCAAGTCCGTCAAGGCCGACAAGGGGCTCGGCACCGCGGAGCTGCTCTCCCTCACCACCCGGCTGCGGACCCTCAACGCCGGCAGCGCCGACTTCGCGACCGTGCCGCTGGCGGACATCGACTACCAGGTGCCCGGGTGGGGGTCCACCGTGCGGTGGGACGAGAAGGGGGCGAAGGCGCTGTTCGACGCGGTGCGGGAGGGGCGGCCGCTGGCGGCGCGGACGGACGGGCCGGTGGTGGTGGCGCCGGGGGGTTCGGCGTCGGGTTCGGGTTCGGGTTCGGGTTCGGGTGAGGCGGGTGGGGAGGCTGCCGGTCAGGCGGGGAGCGGAGCGGTAGCGCCGGGGACGATCCGGGTGCAGGTGCTGAACGGGTCGGGGGTGCAGGGGTTGGGGGCGCGGGTGGACGCGGACCTGCGGAAGGCGGGGTTCGCGACCACCGGGACGCCGGGCAACGCGGAGGGTGGGGTGGCGGGGCGGACGGTCGTCCGGTACGACCCGCGGTGGGACGAGTCGGCGAAGATCCTGGCCGCGGCGGTGCCCGGGGCCGACCTGGTGGCCGCCCCCGGGCTGGGCGCCACCCTCCAGGTGCTGATCGGCACCGACTACGCCTCCCCCGCGCCCTCGCCGTCGGCCGGTACTCCGATCACGGCGGAGGCGGGGAGCAGTCTCACCTGCGGCTGAGGAGGGGAGGCGACGTGTGCTCCTGAGGCGAGACCTTCAGGTGCACCGATTGCGTCGGCAGGCCACCAGCGGGGAGGGAGTACGGCTCGCGCAGTTCCCCGCGCCCCTGATGTACACCGATTGCGTCGGCAGGCCACGCAAAGGGGGCGCGAGGAGCTGCGTGGGATTCACGCAGGTCCTCGCGCCCCTGGGGGGTGGCTCCGTCAGTCGGTGGCGATGGCGGCCAGGATGTTCATGCGTGCGGCGCGGAAGGCCGGGACGAGGGCGGCGAGGAGGCCGACGAACGCCGAGGCGGTCAGGATGGCGACGATGGTGCCGACCGGGACGGTCAGGGTGGTGAGGCCCTGGGTGGCGAGGACGTCGCGGGAGGTGACGCCCCACGCGAGGCCGAGACCGGTGCCGAGGACGGCGCCGAACAGGGCGATCACCACCGACTCCAGGCGGACCATCCGCCGCAGCTGCCGCCGCGACAGGCCGATCGCCCGCAGCAGGCCGATCTCCCGGGTGCGCTCCACCACGGACAGCGCCAGGGTGTTCACCACACCGAGCACCGCGACCACGATCGCCAGCCCCAGCAGCCCGTACACCATGTACAGCAGGGTGTTGACCTGCTGCTGGATCAGGTCCTTGAAGCCGGCCCGGTCCCGGACGGTGATCTGGGGGAAGGGCTCCAGGGCCTTCTGCAGGGCGGTCAGCGTGGCCTCCTTGTCGGCGCCGGCCGCGGCCTGGCCGTAGATCTGGATCGGCGCGGGCAGCTGGTCCTCGGGCAGGACCTTGCGCAGGGTGTCGACCGAGACGAGGTAGCGGTCGTCGAAGGTCTCGCTGCCGGGCTTGGTGATCACCGCGACCGGGAGGGTCTGGGTGCGCCCGCCGGCGTACTCGGCCTTGATCGGGTCGCCGACCTTGAGGTGGTGCGCGTCGGCGAACTTCTGGTCCACCGAGACGCCGCCCTCGAAGACGGCCTCCGGGCGGCCGGCGGAGACCGGCATCCGGAAGTCGCTGAGGAACGCGGCAGTGGAGGCGAACATGTGGTCGGTGTCGATGCTGGCGCCGTCCGGCGTGGTGAGCCGGGTGCGGATCTCGCGGGCCTCGGTGATGTGGGCGATGCCCGGGGTGCGCTCGGCGGCGTCGAGGATCTCCGGGCCGAGCGGCAGGGGCATGCCCTCGGTGCCGATGATGTAGTCCGCGCCGACGGACTGGTCGATCTGGGCGTTGGCCGAGCTGACCATGGACGAGGTGACCACCGAGGCACCGGTGACCAGGGCCAGGCCGATCATCAGGGCGGCCGCGGTGGCGCCGGTGCGGCGCGGGTTGCGGACGGCGTTGCGCTGGGCGAGCTTGCCGGCCGGGCCGAACAGCGCGGGCAGCAGGGCGCCGAGCACCCGGACCACGCCGGTGGCCAGCAGCGGGCCCAGGACGACGAAGCCGACCAGGGTGAACAGCACGCCCGCGCCCAGCAGCAGGCCGCCCGTGCCGCCCTCCTCTGCGGCGAACGCGCCGGCCAGGCCGGCGGCGCCGATCCCGGTGACGACGAGGCCGACGAGGGTGCGGATCCGGTTGGCGGAGGCCTCCGCCGGGGTGCCGTGGTCGCGCAGGGCGGCCATCGGGGAGATCGTGCCGGCCCGGCGGGCCGGGATCCAGGCGGCGAGCACGGTGATCAGGACGCCGACCGTGTACGAGGCGGTCGGGACCGTCCAGCCGACCTCCAGCGAGGAGGCGTCGAGGTTCATCCCGACGGCCTTCATCAGCTGGATCAGCAGGGTGGCGAGGCCGAGGCCGGCGCCGAGGCCGAGAGTGGAGCCGAGCACGCCGAGGATCAGCGCCTCGATCAGCACCGAGCGGTTGACCTGGGACCGGCTGCCGCCGATGGCCCGCAGCAGGCCGATCTCGCGGGTCCGCTGGGCGACCAGCATCGAGAAGGTGTTGATGATCAGGAAGCCGCCGACCAGCAGGGAGATCCCGGCGAAGCCGAGCATGGCGTACTTCATGAAGGTGAGGAAGGAGCCGACGCCCTTGTTGTTCTCCGCCTTCTGCTCGGCGGCGGTCTTGGCCTGGTAGCCGGTGCCGAGGGTGGTGAGGGCGTCGGACTTGAGCTGCTCGTCGCTGCGGCTGCCGTCGCCGAAGAGCTCGACGGAGGTGTACGCGGTGGTGCCGAGCAGGTCCTGCTGGGCGGTCGGGGTGTCCAGGAAGGCCAGCGCGGCACCGGGGTTGGTGGTGCGGAAGGTGGCGATGCCGGAGACGGTGTAGTCGTGGCTGCCGCCGCGGGTGATCACCCGCAGCGCGCCGCCGAGGCCGATGCCGTTCTTCTTGGCGGTGTCGGCGTCGAGGACGATGTCGCGGGAGCCCTGGGGGGCGTGGCCGGAGGTGATGTCCAGCGAGTTCCGCGGGGTGTCGGTCCAGTTGCCGGTGAGGGTCGGGGCGCCGCCGGTCGGGCCGATGGACTTGTTGGTGGCCGGGTCGACCAGGACGGCGGTCTGGACGAAGACCTGGCCGATGGCGGTCTTCACGCCGGGGCGGCCCTTGAGCCGGTCCAGGGTGTCGACCGGGACGGTCCGGGCCCGGCCGCCGGCGGTCTCGGCGGCGGCCAGCTTGTCCTCGGCCGGCTGGACGGAGAGGTCGGAGGCGGTGGAGGCGAAGAGCCGGTCGAAGGTGCTGGTGGCGGTGTTGGAGAACACCAGGGTGCCGGAGACGAAGGCCACCGACAGGACGACGGCGATCAGCGAGAGCACCATCCGGCCCTTGTGGGCGAAGAAGCTCCGCAGGGAGGTCTTGAGCAGCATCGAACCCGTCCCCCGTCAGCTGGTGCGCTTGCCGTCGAAACGGCGCATGCGCTCGAGGACGGAGTCGGCGGTCGGGGCGTGCATCTCGTCGACGATGCGGCCGTCCGCGAGGAACAGCACGCGGTCCGCGTAGCCGGCGGCGACCGGGTCGTGGGTGACCATGACGATGGTCTGGCCCAGCTCGTCCACCGAGCGGCGGAGGAAGGTGAGGACCTCGGCGCCGGACCGGGAGTCCAGGTTGCCGGTGGGCTCGTCCCCGAAGATGATCTCGGGCCGGGCGGCGAGGGCGCGGGCCACCGCGACGCGCTGCTGCTGGCCGCCGGAGAGCTGGGTGGGCCGGTGCCCCAGGCGGTCGGACAGGCCGACGGTCTCGATGACCTGGTCGAGCCAGGCGCGGTCGGGCTTGCGGCCGGCGATGTCCATCGGCAGCGTGATGTTCTCCAGCGCGTTGAGCGTCGGCAGAAGGTTGAACGCCTGGAAGATGAAGCCGATTCTGTCCCGGCGGAGTCTGGTGAGCTGCTTGTCCTTCAGCCCCGTGACCTCCTGGTCGCCGATCCAGATCCGGCCCTCGGTGACCGTGTCGAGCCCGGCCAGGCAGTGCATCAGGGTGGACTTGCCGGAGCCCGACGGGCCCATGATCGCGGTGAACCGCCCGCTCTGGATGTCCACGTCCACCGCGTCGAGCGCGGTGACCCGGGTCTCGCCGGCGCCGTACGCCTTGGTCACCTTGCGCGCGCTGGCGGCGACGGCGTCCCGGCCGCCGGGGAGCTGGAGGTCCGGTTGGGGCCTCGATGCCGTCGTCACTGGGTTCTCCTCATGTGGTCCTCGGGAAGGTAAGGAACACGTTAGGAGCCGCCCGGCCGCCGATCGTCCTCCGCCGGGAGGAAGGTCGGCGACCGGGAGATGTACGGGATCGGGGCGCCCTACCCCTAGGGGTCCGGTCCCCGGGGATGAGGGTCGGGCGGGTCAGCCTGCGGGGACGAGTTCGGGACGGCGCTCCAGGGCCTCGGCGAAGGCGTCCACCACGGGGGCCAGCAGCACGTCCGTCTCGCGCTCGATCTCGGTGCTGCCGTCCTCGCGCACCGACACGTGCCGGTCCAGGACGAACCAGCCCTGGGTGATGTGGCCGGCGCCCATCGAGCTGAGCACCGGACGCAGCGCGTAGTCCACCGCGAGGACGTGGGCGGGCGAGCCGCCGGTGGCCAGCGGGAGGACGGCCTTGCCCCGCAGCGCGTACTGCGGGAGCAGGTCGAGCAGGGTCTTCAGCAGGCCCGAGTAGGCGGCCTTGTAGACCGGGGTGCCGATGACCACGCCGTCGGCCTCGGCGAACAGCTCGATCACCCGGGCGATCTCGGGGTGCGCGGTGTCGGCGCTCAGCAGCGCCTCGGCGGGCAGGTCGCGGACCTGGAGCGGCACCACCCGGTGGCCTCGGCCGGCCAGCCGGGCGTCGACGTGGCGGAGCAGGCGGGTGGTGCGGGAGGTCGCGGACGGGGAGCCGGACACGGACAGGACGACGGCCATGGAGTTCACCTCGGGGCAGGAGGACAGCGGGAGCGGCGGGCACCGGGGGCGCCGCGCACCGGTATGGGGACGGGTGCGCGGGCGGTGCGGGGAGGAGGGTTGAACGGCGGCGGACGTCAGCCGCGACACAGCGAACGGGAGACACGCCCCAGGTCGACGTGGCGCCGACGGGTGAGGGGGGTTCGCTGCTCCATGGCAGGCATGCAAGCACGGCCGGTTTCCGGGGGTCAAGGTTGGTTCCAGGGGATGAACATTCCGCGGAACGATCCGGGCCCTGCATCAAATCGGCTACAACGGGCCCGGTGGGGGCACCCGGCGCACTGCCGGGCCCCGTCTTCGGGCATCCTTCCCCCCATGAACACGTGGCAGGAGGACCGCCCGGGCGGCGGTGGCTCGTACGGTCAGGGCAACGGCGGGCAGGGGTACGGCGCGGCCGCCGAGCCGCCGCTGCCCCCGGAGCTCAACCCGCGCGGGGCGGGTGCGGCGGCGCCGGCCCAGCCGCAGGCGTACCCGCGGGTGCCGCAGCAGGCGGCGGGCGGCGGCTTCGGTCCGGCCGAGGGGTACGGTCCGGCGGACGGCTACGGCCCGCCGAGCGGCCCGGGCGGTCCGGGCGCGCCGGGCGGCCCCGGGGTGTCCGGTGCACCGGCGCCGGCCTCGCGCTGGCCCCGGAAGCGGAAGATCAAGGTGGCCGCGCTCGCCCTGGTCGGCGCGCTGCTGGTGACCGGGATCGGCACGTACTTCTGGGCCGACTCCAAGCTCAACCACGACAAGGACGTGCTGTCCGACTACCCGGGCCGGCCGGCCGCGGGCAAGGGCACCAACTGGCTGATCGTGGGCTCCGACAGCCGCGCCGGGCTGACCGAGGCGGACGAGGACAACCTCCACACCGGGTCCGCGCAGGGCAAGCGCAGCGACTCGATGATGCTGCTGCACATCGGGGACGACGGGAACACCCTGATGTCGATCCCGCGTGACTCCTGGGTGAACGTCCCGGCGCACCAGGAGGGCGGGAAGAACGTCGCCGCCGCCAACCGGAAGATCAACGCGGCCTTCGCGCTCGGCGGCGGCAAGCTGCTGACGCAGACCGTGGAGACCAACACCGGCCTGCGGATCGACCACTACGCGGAGATCGGCTTCGCCGGTTTCGTCGGCATCGTCGACTCGGTGGGCGGTGTGGAGATGTGCATCGAGAAGGACATCAACGACCGCGACTCCGGCCTCGACCTGAAGGCCGGCTGCCAGACCCTGAGCGGCTCGCAGTCGCTGGCGTTCGTCCGGCAGCGGCACCAGATGGCCGACCAGGACCTGGGCCGGATGCGCAACCAGCAGAAGTTCCTGAGCGCGCTGGCCAAGCAGGCGGCCTCGCCGGCCACCCTGCTCAACCCGTTCACCTTCTACCCGATGGTGAGCTCGGGCCTGGGCACCCTGATCGTGGACGAGGACGCCGGCCTGACCGACCTGGGCTCGCTGTTCCTGTCGATGAAGAAGGTCTCCGGCGGCGACGGGCGGAGCATGACCGTGCCGATCGGCAACCCGGACTTCCGCACCCCGACCGGCGAGTCGGCGGTGAAGTGGGACCCGGCGAAGTCCAAGGCGGTGTTCGACGCGCTGAAGAACGACACCGCGGTGCCGGACACCAAGTAGCCGGCGCGGTGTGACGCAGGGCCCCTCGTGCGCGCACGAGGGGCCCTGCACGTTCCTCCGCGGGCCCTTACGGGAGGTTGCGGGCCATGACGATCCGCTGGACCTGGTTGGTGCCCTCGTAGATCTGGGTGATCTTCGCGTCGCGCATCATCCGCTCGACCGGGTAGTCCCGGGTGTAGCCGTACCCGCCCAGCAGCTGCACCGCGTCCGTGGTGACCTCCATCGCCACGTCCGAGGCGAAGCACTTGGCCGCCGCGCCGAAGAAGGTCAGGTCGCCGTCGGTGCGCTGGGACTTGGCCGCCGCCGCGTAGGTCAGCTGCCGGGCGGCCTCCAGCTTCATCGCCATGTCCGCGAGCATGAACTGCACGCCCTGGAACTCGGCGATCGCCTTCCCGAACTGCTTGCGCTCCTTGACGTAGCCCTTGGCGTAGTCCAGCGCGCCCTGGGCGATGCCGATCGCCTGCGCGGCGATGGTCACCCGGGTGTGGTCGAGCGTCTTCATCGCGGTCGCGAAGCCGGTGCCCTCCGCGCCGATCATCCGGTCCGCCGGGATCCGCACGTTGTCGAAGTACACCTCACGGGTCGGCGAGCCCTTGATGCCCAGCTTCTTCTCCGGCGCGCCGAAGGACACGCCCTCGTCCGCCTTCTCCACCACGAACGCCGAGATGCCCTTGGACCGCAGCTCCGGGTCGGTCACCGCCATCACCGTGTAGAACTCCGACACGCCGGCGTTGGTGATCCACCGCTTCACACCGTTGAGCACCCAGAAGTCGCCGTCCCGCACCGCACGGGTCTTCATCCCCGCCGCGTCCGAACCCGCCTCCGGCTCCGACAGGCAGTACGAGAACATGCCCTCGCCCCGGGCCAGCGCCCCCAGGTACTTCGCCTTCAGCTCCTCCGAGCCCGACAGCTGCACCGGCAGCGAACCCAGCTTGTTCACCGCCGGGATCAGCGAGGACGACGCACACACCCGCGCCACCTCCTCGATCACCAGCACCGTCGCCAGCGCGTCCGCACCCGCACCGCCGTACTCCTCCGGCACGTGCACCGCGTGCAGATCGTTGCCCTGCAACGCGTCCAGCGCCTCCTGCGGGAACCGGCCCAGCTCGTCCACCTCCGCCGCGAACGGAGCGATCTTCGCCTCCGCCAGCGACCGCACCGACTCCCGGAGCATCTCGTGCTCCTCCGACAGCTTGAACAGGTCGAAGTCCGCCCCGGAGTTGCCCGCCATGTCCTCGCCCCTCAGTTAATGACCGTTAAGTAGGTCGAGTCTAGGGGCGAGGACACCGGCGGCGGCAGTGACGCGGGCGACACGAGGTCAGCGGACGTCCTCGCCGAGGGTGTCGCTGCTGGTCTTGTGGGTGGCGAAGTAGTCGTCCATCCTGTCGTTCTTCATGGCCTCCCAGAGCGGGGTGGCGGCCGCCTTGTCGAGCAGCACCACCGACTGGCCCTGGATCGAGTCGAAGCCGCCGAAGGGGGCGTTCATGAAGCGGACGTCGTCGGCGCGCAGGCCGCGCAGGCTCCAGCCGAGGTCGTAGAGGTCGTTGTTGCTGAACTTGTCGTCCACGCTGACCACGTCGCCGACGTTCTGCAGCAGGCCGCCGAGCCGGCTCGGGTTGCCCAGGGTGCCCGAGCTGAGGGTCTGCTTCATCAGCGCGCGGAGGAAGTTCTGCTGGCGCTTGGTGCGGTCCAGGTCGCCGTTGGGCAGGCCGTGCCGCTCGCGGACGTAGAGCAGGGCCTCGTCGCCGCTCATGTGGTGGGGGCCCTTCTCCCACCGCCGGGCGTCGCCGCGGGCCTCGATGGTCTTCGGGATGGTGATGTCCACGCCGCCGACGGCGTCGGTGAGGGCCTTGAAGCCGTTCCAGTCGATGACGGCGATGTGGTCGATCCGGATGTTGGTCAGGTTCTGCACCGTCTGGACCATCAGGGCCGGGCCGCCCCAGGAGTACGCGGCGTTGATCTTCGCCTTGCCGTGCCCGGGGACGTCCACCCAGGTGTCACGGGCGAGGGAGACCACCGAGACGCTCTTCCGGTCCGCGGATATGTGCATCAGCATCATGGTGTCGCTGCGCTGGGCGCCCTCCTTCCACGCCGGGGCCTTGGCGGTGGCGCCGGTGGTGGCGTCCTTGGAGCGGGCGTCCAGGCCGACCAGCAGGAAGGTCTGGCCGGTGTGCGGCACGGCCTTGGGCTGCTCGGACTCGGGGATGGTCGGGAAGGCGTTGGGGATCCGGTCGACCGAGTCCGCGTAGTGGCTGGCGGTCCAGTAGAGGCCGCCGACGCCGCCGGCGACCAGCAGCAGGAGCACGGCCACCGTCCAGACCAGCACCCGGCGGGTCCTGCGCTTGCGCTTCCGGTCGCCGGCGGGCGGGTCCTGGGCCGCCGCCTCCCCGGTCCCGTCCGCGGCGGCCCGGTCCTCCTCGCCGGTACCGTCGAACAGGCTCAGTGACCGGGCGCGCTCGTCCGGCGCGTCCTCGTACTCCTTCGAATCCATGCGCGGCATTCTGCCGTCCCGGCCCGGGCCGCCGTGGGCCAGGGGCCCGCTGGGGACGGCTTCGGGACGAGCCGGCGTCCGATTCGTTACCGCGCGGGGACGCCCGGACCGGCCGGGGCGCTCATCGCGGCCGTCCGGCAGCCGTCCCGCGGTGGACCTGCGGCGGTGCCGGGCCGGGGCCGCGAGGGGCTTTCCGGTGAGCGCCTTCGCAGCCCGGCGGACGCCGGATACCATCAGTGGCTGCGACCGCCGGCACCCTGCGCGGTCGCCGACCGAACGACCCGACATAAGGGGAAGCGCGTGGCCCTCCGCATCACGGTGATCGGTACCGGCTACCTGGGCGCGACGCACGCCGCGTGCATGGCGGAACTCGGGTTCGAGGTCCTCGGCATGGACGTCGACCCGGAGAAGATCACCGCGCTCTCCGCCGGCCGGGTCCCGATGTACGAGCCGGGCCTGTCCGAGCTGCTGCTCAAGCACGTGGTCGGTCACGAGGGCTCGACCGGGCGGCTGCGCTTCACCACCTCGCCCGAGGAGGTCGCCGAGTTCGGCGACGTCCACTTCATCTGCGTGAACACCCCGCAGCGGAAGGGCGAGTTCGCCGCGGACATGACCTACGTGGACGCGGCGCTGGACGCGCTCGCCCCGCACCTGCGCCGCCCGGCGCTGGTGGTGGGCAAGTCCACCGTCCCGGTCGGCAGCGCGAGCCGGCTCGCCGAGCGGCTGGCCGCCCTGGCGCCGGCCGGCGAGGGTGCCGAGCTGGCCTGGAACCCGGAGTTCCTGCGCGAGGGCTACGCGGTCGGCGACACCCTGCACCCGGACCGGCTGGTGGTCGGCGTCCGCAGCGAGCACGCCGAGCGGCTGCTGCGCGAGGTGTACGCCACCCCGATCGCCGAGGGCGTGCCGTTCGTGGTCACCGACTTCCCCACCGCCGAGCTGGTGAAGACCGCGGCGAACTCCTTCCTCGCCACCAAGATCTCGTTCATCAACGCCATGGCGGAGGTCTGCGAGAGCGCCGGCGCCGACGTGGTGCAGCTCAGCCAGGCGCTGGCGCACGACGCCCGGATCGGCGGCAAGTTCCTCAACGCCGGCCTCGGCTTCGGCGGCGGCTGCCTGCCCAAGGACATCCGGGCGTTCATGGCCCGGGCCGGAGAGCTCGGCGCGGACCAGGCGCTGACCTTCCTGCGCGAGGTCGACTCGATCAACATGCGGCGCCGCTCCCGGATGGTCGAGCTGGCCCGCGAGCAGTGCGGCGGCGGCTTCCTCGGCCGCCGGGTCGCCGTGCTGGGCGCCTCCTTCAAGCCCAACTCGGACGACATCCGGGACTCCCCCGCGCTCAACGTGGCCGGCCAGATCCAGCTCCAGGGCGCCCAGGTCACCGTCTACGACCCCAAGGCCGTGGACAACGCCCGGAAGATGTTCCCCAGCCTGGCGTACGCGGACTCCGCCATGGAGGCCGTCGAGGGCGCCCACGTGGTGCTGCACCTGACGGAGTGGCAGGAGTTCCGCGAGCTCGACCCGGTGGCGGTCGGCGCGGTGGTCGCCGAGCGGCGGCTGGTGGACGGACGCAACGTCCTGGACGGCGCCCGCTGGCGCGCGGCCGGCTGGACGTACCGCGCGATGGGCCGGCCCGTCGTCGAGTGACGGCACCCCGGCACCGGTCCGGGGATTCCCGGAGAGCGGGTCCGCCCGTCGGCCGGGCTGCGGAATGAGCCGGACCGACGGGCGGTTGGAGCTGGCATGAGCTACGGAGACGAAGCGACCGTCCGGCGCATCCTCAAGGAGACCGGCGAGGTGTGGGCGGTGGTCGGGCTGTCCACCAACACCCGGCGGGCGGCGTACGGCGTGGCGCGGGTGCTGCAGCGCGCGGGCAAGCGTGTGGTGCCGGTGCACCCCAAGGCCGAGACGGTGCTCGGCGAGCAGGGGTACGCCACCCTGGCCGACATCCCCTTCCCCGTCGACGTGGTCGACGTCTTCGTGAACTCCGCCCTGGCCGGCGAGGTCGCCGACCAGGCGGTGGCGGTGGGCGCGAAGGCCGTGTGGTTCCAGCTCGACGTCATCGACGAGGACGCCTACCGGCGCACCACCGGGGCGGGGCTGGACATGGTCATGGACAAGTGCCCGGCGATCGAGCTGCCGTTGCTCTGACGGCCCGGTGTCAGGCGACCGGGAGGGCGATGTCGCAGGCCTCGTCCTCCGGGCCGGCCGCGGCCCAGTCCGTGAAGTACACCTCGCGGGGGGCCGCGGCGGGCGTGAGGCCGTTCTTCCCCGCCCACTCGAACACGGCGTCGTAGGCCGCGAGGATCTGCGGGTACTCGGCCTGGGCCTTGGTGATCCGGATGTACGCCTCCCGCCGGGCCGGCTCGGTCCGGTGGGCCTCCTTCAGCTCGGCGGCGCGCGCCGGGTCGACCGGGACGCAGAGTTCCACCGGGCCGTCGCCGTCCTCGTCGACCTCGCCGTGGTAGACCACGAACGGGGCACCGGCGAGGCCGCCGTACGCCCAGGCGGAGGCGAACAGCCGGTCGCAGGCCTGCGGGATCCACTCGGGCAGTTCCTCCGGCCGGATGTGCCGCTGCTCGGTGAGCACCAACTGCTCCGGCACCTCGCGCTGCTGGATCTCGTACATGTCCAATCTCCCTTCGCCTCCTGACAGTTGGATGCGGAGGAAGGCGGCGAGCTCGCGCTGGCCGGCGATCCGGCGTTCCACCGACCGCCAGTACGCGTCCACCAGGGCGGCCGCCTGCGGGCCCGGCAGGGCCAGCACCTCGGCGACCTCGGCCAGCGGCATGTCCAGCCCGCGGAGCCGCACGATCAGCCGGGCGGCGGCGAGCCGGCCCTCCCGGTAGTACCGGTAGCCGGTCACCGGGTCGACCTCGTCCGGCTTCAGCAGGCCCTGGCGGTCGTACAGCCTCAGGGCCTTCTGGGAGAGCCGGGCGCGGCGTGCGAAGACACCGATACTGAGCAGGGGTTCCTCCTCCACGCCCACCACGCTCCCGTCTGCCCCAGGGTCAAGGTCAACCGGGCCAGGGTACGCACCGGGTCCGCCCGGAGGCGGCCCCGGTGCGCGGGCCTCAGTCCATCCGGGCCAGGGACGGCCGACGGGTCCGCTGGAGGTCGCGGGCCACCGCCTCGGCGTCGCGCAGGACGCGGACGGCGTTGTGCCAGGTGAGCTTGGCGAGGTCGGCCTCGGACCAGCCGCGGTGCAGGAGTTCCGCGATCAGGTTGGGGTAGCCGGCCACGTCGTCCAGGTCGGTGGGGACGAAGGCGGTGCCGTCGAAGTCGCCGCCGATGCCGATGTGGTCGATGCCGGCGACCTCCCGCATGTGGTCGAGGTGGTCGGCCACGGTCGCGGCGGTGGCCTCCGGCCGCGGGTGGGCGGCCTCGAAGGCGCGCTGCACCTCCATCGCGGCGGGCGTGGTCTCCAGCGGGTGGAGGTCGTGCGCCCGCATGTTCTCGTCCGCGGTGAGGGTCCACTCGATGGCGGCGGGGAGGATGAACTTGGGGACGAAGGTGGCCATCGCGACGCCGCCGTTGGCGGGGAGTTGGGCGAGCACGTCGTCCGGGACGTTCCGCGGGTGGTCGCAGACGGCCCGCGCCGAGGAGTGCGAGAAGATCACCGGCGCCTCGCCGACCCGGAGCGCGGCGCGCATGGTGTCCTCGTGGACGTGCGAGAGGTCGACCAGCATGCCGAGCCGGTTCATCTCCCGGACGACCTCCTCGCCGAAGGCGGTCAGCCCGCCGACGGCCGGCTCGTCGGTGGCGGAGTCGGCCCAGGGCACGTTGTCGTTGTGGGTGAGCGTCATGTAGCGCACGCCCAGCGCGTACAGCGCCCGCAGGGTGGCGAGCGAGCAGTTGATGGAGTGTCCGCCCTCGGCACCCATCAGGGAGGCGATCCGGCCCTCGGCGCGGGCCCGTTCCATGTCGTCGGCGGTGAACGCGAGGCTCAGCCGGTCGGGGTAGCGCTCGGTCAGCGCCCGGACGAAGTCGATCTGTTCGAGGGTGGCGCTGACGGCCTGGTCGCCGGCGTAGTCGCTGCGGACGAAGACCGACCAGAACTGGGCGCCCACCCCGCCGGCCCGGAGCCGGCCGAGGTCGGTGTGCAGCCGTCCGCTCTGGTCCTCGGCCAGGTCGAGGAGGTCCAGGTCGTACCCGACCTGGGCGCGCATCGCCCAGGGCAGGTCGTTGTGGCCGTCCACCACGGGGGTGCTGCGGAGGACGGCCCTGGCGCGTGCCAGCAGTTCGGGTGTCATGCACCCGTTTCTACTACGTGCGGAAGCTACTTGCCGAAGCCGAAGGAGTCGCTTCCGGCCACCTTGGCGCGGAGCTTGCGGCCCTTCTCGGTGGCCTGGCGGTTCAGGTCGCCCTGGAACTCGACCATGCGCTCGGCGAGGTCGGTGTCGAAGGCGGCGAGCATCCGGACGGCCAGCAGGCCGGCGTTGCGCGCGCCCGCGACGGAGACGGTGGCCACCGGGACGCCGGCCGGCATCTGGACGATCGACAGCAGGCTGTCCATGCCGTCCAGGTAGCGCAGCGGCACCGGGACGCCGATCACCGGCAGCGGGGTGACCGAGGCCAGCATGCCCGGCAGGTGGGCGGCGCCGCCGGCCCCGGCGATGATCGCCTTCAGGCCGCGGCGGTGCGCCTGCTCGCCGTAGGCGACCATCTCGCGCGGCATCCGGTGGGCGGAGACGACGTCCACCTCGTAGGGGACCTCGAACTCGTCGAGGGCCTGCGCGGCGGCCTCCATCACGGGCCAGTCGGAGTCGGAGCCCATGACGATGCCGACAACGGGGTCAGTCATTCGGTGATCGTTCCTCGCAGGTAGGCGGCCGCGTGACGGGCGCGCTCGCGGACGTCGTCGAGGTCGTCCCCGAAGACGTTGACGTGTCCGACCTTGCGGCCGGGCTTCACGTCCTTCCCGTACATGTGGAGCTTCAGCCCGGGGTCGCGGGCCATGCAGTGCAGGAAGGCGTGGTACATGTCCGGGTAGTCGCCGCCCAGGACGTTGACCATGACGGTCCACTTGGCGCGCGGCCGCGGGTCCCCCAGCGGGAGGTCGAGCACGGCCCGGAGGTGGTTCTCGAACTGCGAGGTGACCGCGCCGTCCTGGCTCCAGTGGCCGGAGTTGTGCGGTCGCATGGCCAGCTCGTTGACCAGGATCCGGCCGTCGCGGGTCTGGAACAGCTCGACCGCGACGTGGCCGGTGATGTCCAGCTCGCCGGCGATCCGCAGGGCCAGCTGCTGGGCCTCGTCGGAGAGGGCCGGGTCGAGATCCGGGGCGGGCGCGGTGACCTCGGCGCAGACGCCGTTCTCCTGGACGCTCTCCACCACCGGGTACGCGACCGCCTGGCCGCTGGGCGAGCGGACCACGTTGGCGGCCAGCTCGCGGACGAAGTCGACCTTCTCCTCGGCCAGCACGGGGACGCCGGCGAGGAACGGCGCCTGCGCCTCGGCCTCGTCGTCGACCACCCAGACGCCCTTGCCGTCGTAGCCGCCGCGGACGGTCTTCAGCACGACCGGGTACCCGTCGCCCTCGTTCGCGAAGGCGGTCACGTCGGCCGGGTCGGCGACGATCCGGTGGCGGGGGCAGGGCACCGCGATCGAGTCCAGCTTGGCCCGCATCACGCCCTTGTCCTGGGCGTTGACCAGCGCGTCCGGGCCGGGCCGCACCGCGATGCCCTCGGCCTGCAGGGCGCGCAGGTGCTCGGTGGGCACGTGCTCGTGGTCGAAGGTGACGACGTCGCAGTCGGCGGCGAAGCGGCGCAGGGTCTCCAGGTCCCGGTAGTCGCCGAGGACGACGTCGGAGACCACCTGGGAGGCGGAGTCCTGCGGAGTGTCGGCGAGGAGCTTGAACCGGATGCCCAGCGGTACGCCCGCCTGGTGTGCCATCCTGGCCAGCTGCCCGCCGCCGATCATGCCGACCACTGGAAATTTCGCCTTGCCCGCAAGAGTCACCCCGCCAGGATATCCGGGCCGGTCGCGGGGCCCGCACCGGCCGAGCCGGGGAGTGCGCGGGTGACCTGCGGGGCCCACGGGCCCCGGGAGAGCGAGTAGCCTGGTGGGCCGGACCCCGCGGTGCACTATTCCGATCATGTGCGTACACGAGGGGCATGTTCGCGCTGCGCCGCGCGGGCACCAGACGATCTCGTACGCGAGCACATGGAGACGGCCGGGTATGACGACGAGCACCGACACCGCCACCGACACCGCCCCCTCGCTCATCGGGCGGCTCCGCGGGATGTCCATGGAGGTGGTCGGCTTCGTGGTGATCGGCCTGACCGGCGTCCTGGTGAACGCCGGGGTGTTCTGGGTCTGCCTCAAGGGCACCGGCCTGGTCCACTCGCTGGCCGGCTTCATCGCCACCGCGGTCTCGATCGGCACCAACTACCTGGGCTACCGGTACTGGCTGTACCGCGACCGGGACGCCGACTCCCGCAAGCGCGAGATCACCCTGTTCCTGCTGTTCAGCGGGATCGGGATGCTGATCGAGAACGGGATCCTGGCGTTCTCGGTGCACGTGCTCGGCTACCACTCGGCGACCAGCCAGCTGATCGCCAAGAACGTGGTGGGCCTGGCCGCCGGAACGGTCTTCCGGTTCTTCTCCTACCGCACCTGGGTGTTCCGGGCGCTGCCCGAGCTGGCCGAGCCGGAGCCCGAGCGGGACGCCGAGGCCGCGTCCGAGGCCGAGCTGGCCTACGCCGGGAAGTAGCCCCGGTCAGTCGCTCTCCCGGCTGCGGGCGACGAACAGCGCGAACACCGGCGGCTGGAGCGAGAGCAGCTCCAGCCTGCCGCCGTCGGCCTCGGCGAGGTCCCGGGCGACGGCGAGGCCGATGCCGGTGGAGTTGCGGCCGCTGACCGCCCGTTCGAAGACCCGGTTGCCGAGTTCCGCCGGGACGCCCGGGCCCTCGTCCTGGACCTCGGCCACCACCGAGGTGCCGGAGCGGCGGACCCGCAGGGTGATCGTCCCGGCGCCGTGCATCAGCGAGTTCTCGATCAGGGTGGCCAGCACCTGGGCGACCGTGCCCGGGGTGCCCATCACCCGGACCCCGCGCAGTCCCTCGATGACCAGCCGGCGCCCGCTGTCGCGCAGCGGCGGCCCCCACTCCTCCACCTGCTGCTTGACCACCTCGTCGAGGTCGAAGGTGACCGCGGTCGGACTGTTGGGGTCGCGCTGGTTGGTGAGCAGCCGCTGCACCACGTCGGTGAGCCGTTCCACCTGCTGGAGGCCGATGGTGGCCTCCTCGCGGACGGTCCGCGGGTCCTCGGCGAGCGCGGTGATCTCCTCCAGCCGCATGGAGAGCGCGGTGAGCGGGGTGCGCAGCTGGTGCGAGGCGTCGGCGGCGAGCCGGCGCTCGGCGGTGAGCATCCGGGCGACGCGCTCGGCGCTGAGGTCGAGGACCTCGGCGATCCGGTCGAGTTCGGGGACGCCGTAGCGGCGGCCCTGCGGCCGGGGGTCGCCGGAGCCGAGGCGCTCGGCGGTCTCGGCGAGTTCGGTGAGCGGGCGGGCGAGGCGCTTGGCCTGCCAGACGGCGAGGGCGACGGCGGCCTGGACGGCCAGCAGGGCGACCAGGCCGAGCAGCAGCAGCATGTTGCCGATCTCGTGGTCGACGTCGGTGCGCGACTGGGAGACGGTGACGGTCTCGCCGCTGGCGCCGGTCTCGGTGGCGGTGATCGTCGGTCCGTCGATCGGGGTGCCGGCGGAGATCGGCGGCTGGCCGGGGATCGCCACGGTGACGTACGAGTCGGCGTTGACCAGGGCGGCGAACTTCTCGCCGGTGACCGGTTCGCCGGCGGCCAGCCGGTTCTCGACCAGGCCGAGGATGCGGACGGCCGCGGCGTCGACCCGGTCGTTGGCGGTGTTGACGATGCCCTGCTTCTCGATCAGGGCGAGGGGGACGCAGAACACCACGACCACCACGAGGACGACGCCCAGCAGCGAGTTGATCATGCGGCGCTTCACGCTGGACGTTCTCCGTCGATGGTGGTCGCTCGGGTGTTCGCCGAGCCGGTCGGTCCGGGCCCGTCGGTCCGGGCTGGTCGGTCAGTTCTTCTCGAAGCGGAAGCCCACGCCGCGCACGGTGGCGATGTAGCGGGGGTTCGCGGCGTCGTCGCCGAGCTTCTTGCGCAGCCAGGAGATGTGCATGTCCAGGGTCTTGGTGGAGGTCCACCAGGTGGTGTCCCAGACCTGGCGCATGATCTCCTCGCGGGTGACCACCCGGCCGGCGTCCCGGACCAGCACCCTGAGCAGCTCGAACTCCTTCGCGGAGAGGGTGAGCTCCTCCTCGCCGAGCCAGGCGCGGTGCGATTCGACGTCGATCTTCACGCCGTGCGCGCCGGTGGTGAGCTGCTCGACGTGGCCGCGCCGGAGCAGGGCCCGGACCCGGGCGAGCAGTTCGGCGAGCCGGAAGGGCTTGGTGACGTAGTCGTCGGCGCCGGCGTCCAGGCCGACCACGGTGTCCACCTCGTCGGCGCGGGCGGTGAGCACCAGGACGGGGAAGCTGCGGCCCTCGGCGCGCAGTCGGCGGCAGACCTCCAGGCCGTCCATCTCGGGCAGGCCGAGATCGAGCACGATCAGGTCGACGTCCTCGTCGAGACCGGCGGTGAGCGCGGCCGCCCCGTCCTCGCGGACCAGTACCTCGTATCCCTCGCGGCGCAGCGCCCGGGCCAGCGGTTCGGAGATTGCCGGGTCGTCCTCGGCCAGCAGCACACAGGTCATGGGCCGATGGTAGTCGTCGCACCCCCTGCCGATCAGGGGCGCGGGCGCTTGCTTGACCTTCCCATGACCTGTGAACCATTTCACAGAGCGTGATCGTTACCTGGGGGCCGTCGGGGGGCGGCCGGGATGCGGATGGCCGGGGGTCCGACGCCGATGCTGCAGCCCCTCCTTCATTTCGAAGGAGATTTTTCACCGACGCCATCGATTAGTGTGTCGTGGGTGCCGGGCTCTTTACCAAGGCAATACCCATCTGTCGGTATTTGTCAGCCCATGTCGCCCGAAGTGGACACGTACAGTGGTCCGGTCCCCGTCCGCCGCCACCCCCCTGGCGGACGATGTCAGGCAAGGAAACCCCTTACTCATGGCGTCTACCACCCTGGATCCGGCCGTCCAGTCGGCCAATCCCAGCGGCAAGACCTTCCTCGGGCACCCCCGTGGACTCGCCACACTCTTCATGAGCGAGATGTGGGAGCGCTTCAGCTACTACGGCATGCGTGCCCTGCTGGTGCTCTACATGACAGCCGCCACCACCGAGGGCGGCCTCGGCATGAAGGTCGCCGTCGCGACCGCCGTCTACAGCGTCTACACGGCGATGGTGTACCTGCTCGCCCTGCCG
Organism: Kitasatospora sp. HUAS MG31; assembly: GCF_040571325.1. GTDB lineage: Bacteria > Actinomycetota > Actinomycetes > Streptomycetales > Streptomycetaceae > Kitasatospora > Kitasatospora camelliae. The sequence continues at coordinate 3,092,609 of NZ_CP159872.1, forward strand.
GGCGGCTGGATCGCCGACCGCTTCCTGGGCGCGCGCAAGACCGTGGCGCTCGGCGGCGGCATCATCATGGCCGGCCACTTCCTGCTGGCCGTGCCGGCCTCGGCGTCCTTCTTCGTCGGCCTGGTCTTCATCGCGGTCGGCTCCGGCCTGCTGAAGGCCAACATCTCGACCATGGTCGGCCACCTCTACGACGGGCCGAACGACCCGCGCCGCGACGGTGGCTTCACGATCTTCTACATGGGCATCAACCTCGGTGCCTTCGCCGCGCCGCTGGTGATCGGCACCGTCGGCCAGAACGTCAACTGGCACCTGGGCTTCGCCCTCGCCGGTGTCGGCATGGCCCTGGGTCTGAGCCAGTTCCTGCTCGGCACCCGCCACCTGAGCGCCAAGAGCGACGTGGTGACCTCCCCGATCACCGCCGCCGAGAAGCGCACCGTGCTCCGCAAGGCCGCCCTGTGGCTGGCCGCCGCCGCGGTGTTCTACGGCGTCGTGGTCGCCAGCGGGAGCTTCAGCATCGACTGGGTCATCTGGCCGCTGTCGATCGCCGGCATCGCGATCCCGGTCTTCGTCTTCGCCAAGGTGAAGCGCGACCCGGACCTGGACGAGGCCGAGCGCTCCAAGATGACCGGCTACATCTGGTTCTTCGTGGCCGCGGCCGTGTTCTGGATGATCTACGACCAGTCCGGCTCGACGCTCAGCCTGTTCGCGGACGAGAACACCGCCTCCACGCTGTTCGGCATCGACTTCCCGTCCAGCTGGTTCCAGTCGCTGAACCCGCTCTACATCATGGCGCTGGCCCCGGTCTTCGCCTGGGTGTGGGTGGCGCTGGCCCGCCGCGGCAAGAACCCCAGCACCACCATGAAGTTCGCCTTCGGTCTGCTGATGATCGGCGGCTCGTTCCTGGTGATGATGCTGGCGATGGCCGCCGCCTCGGGCGGCGTCAAGGTCACCCCGCTCTGGCTGGCGCTGGTCTACCTGGTGCAGACCGTCGGCGAGCTGACGCTGTCCCCGGTCGGCCTGTCGGTCACCACCAAGCTGGCCCCGGCCAAGTACGCCAGCCAGATGATGGGTGTGTGGTTCCTCGCGGTCACCGCGGGCGACTGCGTGGCCGCGATCATCCAGCTCGGCCTCGGCGACGCCACCGGCTCCACCTGGTACTTCGCGCTCCAGGGCATGATGGCGATCGTGGCCGGCGTGGCGCTGGCGATGTACCGCAAGAAGGTCGTCCGCCTGATGGGCGACGTCCACTGACGGTCGGCTGATCCAGCCGCCCCGACGACGTCGAAGGGCCGGTTCCCCCACGGGGGAGCCGGCCCTTCGGCGTCGGGACGGGTCAGACGGGTCAGACCACCCGGACGCCGGCGCGCCAGACGGCCGCGGTGAGCGGGACGCCGGGCCGGTAGGCCAGGTGGACGTGCGAGGGCGCGTCCAGCTGCAGCAGGTCGGCCCGGGCTCCGGGGGTGACGGTGCCGACGTCGGTCCGGCGCAGCGCGCGGGCGCCGCCCGCGGTGGCGGCCCAGACGGCCTCGTCCGGGGTCATCCCCATCTCGCGGACGGCCACGGCCAGGCAGAACGCCATCGAGGTGGTGAAGCTGGACCCGGGGTTGCAGTCGGTGGACAGCGCCACGGTGGCGCCGGCGTCGAGCAGGCGCCGGGCGTCGGGGTAGGCGGCCCGGGTGGAGAACTCGGCGCCGGGCAGCAGGGTGGCGACGGTCTGCGAGCCGGCCAGCGCGGCGACGTCCTCGTCGGTGAGGTGGGTGCAGTGGTCGGCGGAGGCGGCGCCCAGCTCGACGGCGAGCTGCACGCCCGGGCCGTACGACAGCTGGTTGGCGTGCACCCGCGGGACGAGGCCGCGCTTCGCGCCGGCGGTGAGCACGGCCCGGGCCTGGTCGCCGTCGAAGGCGCCCTGCTCGCAGAAGACGTCCACCCAGCGGGCGTGCGGGGCGCAGGCGTCCAGCATCTCGCCGGTGACCAGGTCCACGTAGCCGGCCGGGTCCTCGGCGTACTCGGGGGCGACCACGTGGGCGCCGAGGTAGGTGGTCTCGGGGGTGTGGGCGGCGGCGATCCGCAGCGCGCGGGCCTCGTCGGCGACGGTGAGGCCGTAGCCGGACTTGCACTCCACGGTGGTGGTGCCCTGGCGGAGCGCCTCGCCGACGAACCGGGCGACATTGGCGTCCAGCTCGGCGTCGGTGGCGGCGCGGGTGGCCGCGACGGTGGTGCGGATGCCGCCGGCGGTGTAGGACTGCCCGGACATCCGGGCGTTGAACTCGGCGGTGCGGTCGCCGGCGAAGACCAGGTGGGCGTGCGAGTCGACGAAGCCCGGCAGCACCGCCCGTCCGCCGGCGGAGTGCTTCTCGTCGGCGGCGGGAGCCTGCGCGGCGGGGCCGACCCAGGCGATCGTGCCGTCCTCGACGACCACGGCGGCGTCGGAGAGCAGGCCGAGCGGACCGGTGCCGTGCGCGGGGTCGTTGGTGACCAGGCTGCCGATGTCGGTGATCAGGAGGCTCAACGGGGATCCTTGTCGGGGGGATCGGCCCTGGTGGGGCCGCGTCGGCCCGGGTACGGGTCCGAGGAGATCAGCCCTCCTCGGACCCGCACCCGGAGTCTACGACCGGAGCGCCGCGATGGAGTCGCGGAGGGCTGCCGGGACGTCGGGGACGAGCTGGTGGACACCGTCGCGGACGATGTGCCGGCCGCCGACCACCACGTGCCGGACGTCGGCGGCGGTGGCCGCGAAGACCGCGGTCTCGGCGCCGAGCGCGGGCCGGGGTCCGGCGGTGCGGACGGAGTCCAGGGCGACGGTGGTGAAGTCGGCGAAGGAGCCGGCCTCGATCCGTCCGGCCTCCGGCCAGCCCAGCGAGGCGTGCCCGTCCTCGGTACCGGCCCGCAGCAGGGCGTTGGCCGTCCAGTGGCCGCGGGTGCGGGTTCGCAGGCGCTCGTTGAGCTCCAGCGCCCGGGCCTCCTCGAACGGGTCGATGATCGCGTGGCTGTCGCTGCCCAGGGTGATCGGGCAGCCGGCGCCGGCCAGCCGGCGGGCCGGGCCGATGCCGTCGGCGAGGTCCCGTTCGGTGGTGGGGCACATGCAGATGACGGTGGAGGAGTCCGCGAGCAGGCGGACGTCCTCGTCCGTCAGGTGGGTGGCGTGCACGGCGCTGGTCCGGGGGCCGAGCACGCCGTGGTCGCTGAGCAGCCGGGTCGGGGTGACGCCGTGCGCGGTGAGGCAGGCGTCGTTCTCGGCGGTCTGCTCGGAGAGGTGGACGTGCAGCGGGGCCTTGCGCATGGCGGCCCAGTGCGCGACCGTGCCGAGCTGGTCGGCCGGGACGGCCCGGACCGAGTGGATGGCGGCGCCGATCCGGGCGTGCTCGGCGGGCTTGAGCTCGGAGATCCGCTCGGCCCAGGCGTCGGCGTCGCCGTCGCTGAACCGCAGCTGCGGCTTGGTGGGCTCGGCGCCGAATCCGGAGGACAGGTAGCAGGTGTCCAGCAGGGTGATCCGGATGCCGGCCCGCCGGGCGGCCTCCACCAGGGCCTCGCCCATGGCGTTGGGGTCGTCGTAGCGGCCGCCGCCCGGGGCGTGGTGCAGGTAGTGGAACTCGCCGACCGCGGTGATCCCGGCCAGCACCATCTCGGCGTACACCGCGGTGGCCAGCTCCAGGTAGCTGTCCGGGTCGAGCGCCCCGGCGAAGTGGTACATGGTGTCGCGCCAGGTCCAGAAGGTGCCGGAGCCGACCTGGACGCTGCCGCGCAGGGCGCGGTGGAAGGCGTGCGAGTGGGCGTTGGCCTGGCCGGGCACGGTGAGCCCGGCCAGCCGGACCGCCCCCGGCGGGCAGGGGCCGCTGTCCGGGGTGACCTTGGCGGTCTTGCCGCCGGGGCCCACCGCGATGAGCACGTCCTTCTCGACCACCGGACCGTTGACGTGCGGCAGCCAGGCGTACTCCGCCCAGTACGTCACGACGGCTGACATGCGAGGTCCTCCAGTACGTCGGCGAGCGCGGCCACCCCGGCGAGGCAGTCGGCCTCCTCGGCGTGCTCGGCCGGGGAGTGCGAGACTCCGCTGGGGTTCCGTACGAACAGCATGGCGGTCGGGATGACCGATGCCAGGATTCCGGCGTCGTGTCCCGCGCCGGTCGGCAGGATCGGGACGTCCCCGGCCGCACCCTTGCCGAGCACGGCGGCGAGCCGGTCGCGCAGCGGCCCGTCGAAGTCGACCACCGGCGTGTAGGACTCCCGGGTCAGCTCGACCCGGACGCCGTCCCGCTCGCCGCGCTCCCGGGCGGCCCGCTCGACGGCGGCGACCAGTTCGGTGAGCACCGCCTCGTCGGGGGCGCGGGAGTCCAGCCAGCCGCGGACCAGCGAGGCGATGGCGTTGGTGCCGTTGGGCTCGACGGCGATCTTGCCGAAGGTGGCCAGGGCGCCGGCAGCGCGGGCTCTCTCGCGGGCCGCGAGCACGGTCTCGGCGAAGGTCAGCACCGGGTCGCGGCGGTCCTCGATCCGGGTGGTGCCGGCGTGGTTGGCCTCACCGTGGAAGTCGAACCGCCAGCGGCCGTGCGGCCAGATCGCGCTGGCCACGCCGACCGGCCGGTCCTCGGTCAGGTAGCGGCCCTGCTCGACGTGCAGCTCGACGAAGGCGCCGATCCGGGCGAGCCGGTCGGTGTCGGTGCCGAGGGCGGTGGGGTCGTAGCCGGCCCGCTCCATGGCGTCGGGCAGCCGGACGCCGTCGGCGTCGCGCAGCGCGTACGCCTGCTCCCGGGAGAGCACGCCGGCGGTCAGCCGGGAGCCGATGCAGGCCACGCCGAAGCGGGCGCCCTCCTCGTCGCCGAAGTTGACGATCGCCAGCGGACGGGTGGGGACCGCGCCGCGGGCGCGCAGCTCGTCCAGCGCGGCGAAGGAGGAGACCACGCCGAGCGGGCCGTCGAAGGCGCCGCCGTCCGGGACGGAGTCCAGGTGGGAGCCGGTGACCACGGCGTCGCCGGCCCCGGGGTCGCCGAGCCAGGCCCACTGGTTGCCGTTGCGGTCCAGCTCGTAGGCGAGGCCGCGGTTGCGGGCCTGCTCCTCGAACCAGGCCCGGCATTCGGTGTCGGCGGAGTTCCAGGCGAAGCGGCGGTAGCCGCCGGAGGAGGCGGAGCGGCCCACGGGGAGCAGCTCCGCCCACATCCGCTGGAAGCTGTCGGTCACAGCTCGCCCATGGGGACGCGCACGCCCCGCTCGTCGGCGACCTCGACCGCGCGGTCGTAGCCGGCGTCGACGTGGCGGATGACGCCCATGCCGGGGTCGTTGGTGAGCACCCGGCGGATCTTCTCGCCCGCCAGGGCGGTGCCGTCGGCGACGGTGACCTGGCCGGCGTGGATCGAGCGGCCGATGCCGACGCCGCCGCCGTGGTGGATGGAGACCCAGGAGGCGCCGGAGGCGACGTTGACCATGGCGTTGAGCAGCGGCCAGTCGGCGATGGCGTCGGAGCCGTCCAGCATGGCCTCGGTCTCGCGGTACGGGGAGGCGACCGAGCCGCAGTCCAGGTGGTCGCGGCCGATGACGATCGGGGCGGACAGCTCGCCGGAGGCGACCATGTCGTTGAACCGCTCGCCGGCCTTGTCGCGCTCGCCGTAGCCGAGCCAGCAGATACGTGCCGGGAGGCCCTGGAAGTGGACCTTCTCCTGGGCCATCGTGATCCAGCGGTGCAGCGACTCGTTCTCCGGGAAGAGGTCGAGCACGGCCTTGTCGGTCTTGTAGATGTCCTGCGCGTCGCCGGACAGGGCGGCCCAGCGGAACGGGCCCTTGCCCTCGCAGAACAGCGGGCGGATGTACGCCGGGACGAAGCCGGGGAAGGCGAACGCCCGGTCGTAGCCGGCGAGCTGGGCCTCGCCGCGGATGGAGTTGCCGTAGTCGAAGACCTCGGCCCCGCGGTCCTGGAAGCCGACCATCGCCTCGACGTGCTTGGCCATCGACTCGCGGGAGCGCTGGGTGAACTCGGCGGGCTTCTCGGCCGCGTAGGTGGCCATGTCCTCGAAGGCGACGCCGATCGGCAGGTAGCTCAGCGGGTCGTGGGCGCTGGTCTGGTCGGTGACGATGTCGATCGGGGCGTCCATCGCCAGCAGCTGCGGGAACAGCTCGGCGGCGTTGCCCAGCAGGCCGATGGAGAGCGGCTGCTTCTTGTCGCGGGCCTCCACGGCGAGCTGCAGCGCGTGGTCGAGGTTCTTGGCCTCGACGTCCAGGTAGCGGTGCTCGATCCGGCGGGCGATCCGGGACGGGTCGCAGTCGATGCAGATCGCCACGCCGCCGTTCATGGTGACGGCCAGCGGCTGGGCGCCGCCCATGCCGCCGAGACCGGCGGTGAGGGTGATGGTGCCTTCCAGGGTGTTGTCGAACTTCTTCGCCGCGACGGCGCCGAAGGTCTCGTAGGTGCCCTGGAGGATGCCCTGGGTGCCGATGTAGATCCAGGAGCCGGCGGTCATCTGGCCGTACATGGTGAGGCCGAGGGACTCCAGCCGGCGGAACTCCTCCCAGTTGGCCCAGTCGCCGACCAGGTTGGAGTTGGCGATGAGCACGCGCGGCGCCCACTCGTGGGTCTGCATCACGCCGACCGGGCGGCCGGACTGGACCAGCATGGTCTCGTCCTGCTTGAGGTTCTGCAGCGTGCGGACCATGGCGTCGTACGAGCGCCAGTCGCGGGCGGCCTTGCCGGTGCCGCCGTACACGACCAGCTTGGAGGGGTGCTCGGCCACCTCGGGGTCGAGGTTGTTCATGAGCATCCGCAGGGCGGCCTCCTGCTGCCAGCCCTGGGCGGTCAGGCTGCTGCCGCGCGCCGCGCGCACCTCGCGCGGGCCACTGCCCGTCTGCTGCTGGGTCATGCTCCGGCCTCCTTGCGGATGGATTCATTCACTGTCTTGCGTTCTGAATATATCCAAACAGACCGGGGGTCGCCAGGGGTAGCGCGCGTTCGGACGCCGGAGCCGGGGGCGTGCGGGCAACGGAAAGGGCCCCGCCGCGGTGTCGCGGCGGGGCCGTCGGGGTGGAAGAAGGGGGGCTCAGGCGGCCTCGTCGCCACCCCAGTCGATGCCGATCTCGGCCAGCCAGGCGCGGTCCGCGGCGCCCGGGGTGGCGGATTCGGCGGGCCGGGAGGGGGACGACGGGGACGGCGGGCCCGGCGCGGACGGCGGGCGCGGGACCTCCTGGACCGGGCCGAGGCCGTACCGCTCCGCCGCCGCGGTGGCGGCCGGGCCGGGCTCGATGACACCCACGTGGACGGCGGACTCGTCGCCCGGGTCGAGGACGGTCAGCTCGGGCTCGGGCGGGCGGCGCAGCGCGATCCGCCTCCCGCAGGTCGGGCAGGACCACTCGTCGGCGCCGGATGCGAGCCGGCCGGTCAGCTTCATCTCGTGGATCACACGCATGGCGGACATCCCCCGTCCGGTCCCTTGCGGTCAAGGCCCTGCTGACGGCATACCCGCTGACGCCTCCTCAGCAACCTCGCCCGGCGGGGGCGATCCGCCGGGCGGGGCCTAGACCGACCGGCCGTTGGGGGGTGGGTGAAGGAGCGGGTCGAGAGCCGAGTCTGGGCGGTGCCGACGAGGGAGTAGCAGCGGAGCTGCGGCGACTGAGGAGAAGCCGTCCAGGCGACAGCTGTCGGCCCGCGACGCTGCCCCCCAATGGCCGGTCGGTCTTACGCACGGCTCGACTGCCGCGGGGCCGAGCCGGCCCGGGGATCGCCGTACGGGACCGGGCCCGCCGGGAAGGGCTCCCGCCGGAACGGGCCCGGGCGGAACGGGTCCGACGGGTGGGGTGGCGGGACGGGCGCCTGGACGGGGTGACCGGGCGGCCGTGCGTACCCGGCGTCCTGGTGGCCGCGGGGATCACCGGGCTCGGAATCGGCCGGGACGGTCCCGCGGTCGGCGTGCCGGCCGCGGCTGCGGGGCGGCCGCCGGCCGCCCACCCGGGAGTGCCGGCCGCGGCCGACCGCCCGGCCGGCGGCGATCGCGACCACGGCACCGACGCTGAGCAGGATGGCCGCCGACCTGATGATGCCGCCGAAACCGGTGTCCCCGAGCGCCCCCGCGAACTGGGGCCCGACGCTGGCCCCGACGAAGAGGACGAAGGCGTAGAGCGTCACCGACGCGCCCTTCGCGGGCCCCGCCAGTGACGCGATCATCTCGACCAGCCCGGGGGTGGCGATCGCGACGGCCACCACGAAGGAGAACAGGGCGACGGCCAGCACGATCGTGTGGTCCTTCAGGAAGGAGGCCGTGATGATGCTCGCCGCGGCCAGCACGAAGGCCGCGGGCACCCGCACCGCCGTGGTCACCCGGGCGAGCAGGGGGGCGCCGAGCGGGACCAGGAGCATCGCGGGCAGCGCGCTGGCGCGCAGCGCCAGCAGGGCCTGGGGGTGGCCCACCATGGCGGGCGGACCGGCCACCTGGACGGCCGTGTACGTGGCGACGAAGCCGGCCAGGATGGTGAGGGTGGCGCCGTAGGCGAGCAGCAGGGTCGGGTTGGCGAGCAACCGCCCCATGCTGGCGAAGGTCTGGGAGAGCCGGGGGGACGGCCCGGCCGCGGAGAGCCGCGTGCGCAGGGTGGCCATCACCAGCCCGGCGGCCGACACCAGCAGCACGCCCGCGCCGAGGAACACCCCCCGCCAGCCCGCGGCGCCGCCCGCCGTCTGGGCGCAGACCTGGGCGATGACCGCCGAGGCGAGGAAGGAGCTGGTCAGGTAGGTCAGCGCGACCGGCCGCCGGTCCGGCGCGAGGTTGGTGCTGAGGTAGGCGAAGGCGGACGGCGCGAAGGTGGAGGCGCACAGCCCCTGGAGGGCACGCAGCGCGCAGGCGGCCCCGAGGCTCGGGGCGGCGGCGACGGCCGCCGTGGCCAGTCCGGTGGCCAGCAGTCCGAGGGCCAGCACCCGGCGGGCGCCGAACCGCTCGGCGAGCGGGCCGCTGAGCAGGAAGCCGACGGCGTAGGAGAGCCCGAAGGCGGTCATCGTCCACGCCGCGGAGCCGACCGGGACCGACCAGTCGCGGCCCATCCCGGCGAACAGCGGGATGACGGTGTACAGCTGGCCGACGACCAGTACCCCGATCAGGCACAGCACCCCCACGGTGCGTCCGAAGGGGGCGTACGGCGGCGTCGGCGGGTGGGCGCCCTGGGCGTCCGGCATGCTTCTCCCCCCGTGGAGACGGCGAAGGCAAGGGGTCACGACCGCCGGGCCGCTGCCGCCCGCAGGCGACAGCGGCCCGTGCCGGGTCGGGTCAGTAGCCGACCGTGAAGCGCTTCTGGATGTGCTTCGGGTTCTCGATCTCGTCGAGGAAGGCGACGGCGTAGTCCTCGGCGCTGATGGCGCTGTTGCCGTCCTCACCGATGACCAGGTCGTCGAGGCCCAGGCGGTAGTTGCCGGTGCGCTCGCCGGGCTCGATCATGGCGGCCGGGGAGAAGTGGGTCCACTTCACGTCGGTGACGGTGCGCAGGTAGTCCAGGGTGTCGCCCTGGCCGTGCATGACCTGGGTGACCAGCTCCGGCAGGCCGGGGGTGTCCCAGACCTTCTTGCCGTCGGGGGTGTTGAGCGAGCCGGCGCCGCCGATCGAGATGAAGCGCGGGGCCTCGTCGCCGAGCAGGCGCATGCCGCCGACCAGGGACTCGGCCGCGGCACGGACGAAGGCGGCGTGCGCGACACCGTCGGTGTAGCCGCCACCGACGGCGCTGGCGACGGCGTCCTTGCCCTTGGCCACCGCGGCGACGTCCTTCTCGTCGAGGATGTTGCCCTCGATGACGGTCAGGTTCGGGTGGGCCTGCAGCTTGTCGCCGTCGCCGTGGACCACGGCGGTGACCTCGTAACCGCGGGCGAGGGCCTCGTTCAGGATGCGGGAGCCGAAGGTGCCGGTGGCGCCGAAGAGCGCGATCTTACGCATGCGAAATCACAATCCAATCGTCAGTGAACCGGCCCCTTCCGGGCGCCAGTTCGTCCTCACTTCTATTCAACTACCTTGGTGGGGCCATTGTTTCCATCTGATACCAAGCACTTTAAAGTGCTATTGTTTCCTGATGGATACTCATGTGCGGGACAAGGGCTCCGGATTGGCCACCACCGACAATTCCGGGCGGGCACCCGCCACCGAGCCCGCCGCCGGCGCACCGGACTGCCGCGCCAGGGACCTGCTCGACCGCCTGGGCAGCAAGTGGAGCGTGCCGATCATCCTGACCCTGGCCTCCGGCACCCTCCGGTTCACCGAGCTGAAGGACGGCGTCCGCGGCATCACCCCGAAGGTGCTCACCGCCAACCTCCGCGAGCTGGAGCGCGACGGCCTGGTCAGCCGCCAGGTCTTCGCGGAGGTCCCGCCGCGCGCCGAGTACACCCTGACGCCGCTCGGCGAGACCCTCATCGAGACCTACCGCGTGGTCCAGGGCTGGACGGAGCGGCACCTCGAGGAGGTGATCCGCTGCCGGGAGGCGTACGACCGCGAGCACGGCCGCTCCTGACCCGGCCGCGGCGGGGCCGGCGGCCGTTCGCCGGCCCCGGCCCCGCCGTCAGGCCGCCACGACCCCGCCGCCCGAGCGCAGGGCCTCCAGCCAGCACTCGGCGCTCAGGCCGCCCTCCTCGCCCCGCCGGGGTGCCGGCACGCGGGCCCGGGGCCCCGCACCCGCGCGCAGGTAGCTCCCCAGGAACCTGGCCGCGATCCCCTTGCGGTGCAGGGCCATCACGACCTCGCCGACGTCGTCGTCCTCGATGTGCCCGTCGATGTCGACGAAGAAGTGGTAACTGCCGAGCCTGTTCCCGGACGGCCAGGACTGCACCCAGGTCGGGCCGACGCCCTGCTCCGAGAACGCCCCGAGGATCTCGGCGATGGTCCGGGCACCGGCCTCCTCGGCCGGCAGCAGGAACGAGCTGCGGTCCCGGCCGGTTGGCGCGGGAGCCGGCCCGGCGGACCGCAGGGCGACGAACCGGGTGACCGCGTCGGCCCGCTCCCCGATCCCGGAGGCGAGCACCGTGAGGCCGTAGCGCTCGGCCGCGACGGGAGCCGCGATGGCCGCGTCACCCGGCTGCGGCGACTCGCCGACCTCCCGGGCGGCGCCCGCCGTGGAGGTGGAGAGCAGCACCTGGGCCTGCGGCAGCCGGGCGGACAGCCAGCCGCGGCACTGCCCGTGGGCGTGCGGATGGCTCCGGACGCGTCTGACCTCGTCCAGCGTGGTGCCCGGCCGGGCCATCAGCGCGAAGGTGACCGGGATCTCGATCTCGGCGGCGATGTGCAGGCCGGTCCCGCCGGAGGCCAGCTCGTCCAGGGTCGCCGGCACGACGCCCCGGACCGAGTTCTCCAGCGGCACCACCGCGGTGGAGCACACGCCGGCGCGGACCGCCTCCAGGGTCTCGGACACCGTGGCGTACGGGCTCCACGAGGCGTGCGCGGCGTCGGGCAGCGCCCGCAGGGCGGCCTCCGCGAAGGTGCCCTGCGGGCCCAGATAGGCATAGGTCGTCATGCGGCTCACCTGCCGGCGACGCCGCGGGAGAGCCGCAGGACCAGCAGCGCCACCTCGGTGCCGCCCTCGCCGAGCGCCTCCCCGTAGCGGTTGATGATCTGGTTCTCGCGGGCCAGGTGGGTGCGGGTGCCGCCGGTGGACATCCGGGCCGCCTGCACCATCCGGGACCGTTCGGCGCGCTCCCGGATCAGTTCGATCAGCTGCCGGTCGATCTCGTCGATGCGGTCGCGGTGGCGCAGGACTTCGGCGTCCGCCTCGGCGGCGCCCTCCGCCTGGGCGCGGACACCGGTGCCCACGGGTTCCGAGGCGGCCCGGCCGTCGGCCGGCCGGAGGGAGGTCGGGCTGGGCATGTCTGGCTCCTTCACTGCTGCACGGGGAACGGGCTTCACCGGGAGCGGGCCGTACGACGGACCCGCCGCTTCACCGGCCGGCCAGGACGGGGACACGGGCGTCCAGCTCCCTGGCCAGCCGCTCCTTCACGATCTCCAGGTCCTCGCAGTCGCCGCCCGCGCGCTCGGCGATGTGGACCCGGTAGAGCTCGGCGAGCCGCTCGTCGTCCACCTCGACGCCGATCTGCTCCAGCAGGTGGCGCAGGACGGCACGCCCGGAGTGACGGGCGATCAGGAGCGAGCGCTTGCGGCCGAACCGGGCCGGCTCGACGTACTCGTAGGTGGCCGGGTTGTTGAGGATGCCCTGCTGGTGGATGCCGGCCGCGGTGCCGAAGGCGTAGGTGCCGAAGATCGCCTTGTTCCGGGGCTCCTCCAGCCTGATCACCTCGCGCAGGGCCGTGTAGGCCTCGTGCATCTTCGCGATGTCGATGTCGGTGTACAGGCCGAGGTGGTCCTCCTTGTAGGCGAGCAGGCCCGCCAGCTCCTCCAGCGGCGTGTTGCCGGCGCGCTCGCCGATGCCGCCGAGCGTGGCCTGCACCTCGTCGGCCCCGGCCTGGAGTCCGGCCAGCGCGTTGGCCAGCGAGAGGCCGAAGTCGTCGTGGCAGTGGGTGGACACCTTGATCGGCCGCGGCGCCCAGCTGCGCACCTTGGCGATGATGTCGCCGTACTGGTCCGGCGTGGTGCAGCCGGAGGTGTCCGCGAGGATGATGCAGGTCGCCCCGGCCTCCACCGCGCTCTCGGTGATCGCCCGCATCAGCTCGTCGTCGCTGCGGCTGGCGTCCTCGATGCCGACCGAGATGTGCTCCACGCCGAGGGACCTGGCGAAGCCGACGGTGTCGACCACCTCGTCGACGGCCTGCTTGCGGGTGATGCCCCGCTTGTACTGCAGGTGCAGGTCGCTGCCGGTGGCGACCATCTGCACCTCGTGGTTGACGGTGCCGCCGGCCTCCACCGCGATCTCCACGTCCCGGCGGACGGTCCGGGAGAAGGTCGCGAACCGGGCCTTCGTCAGCGCCTTGGAGATCAGCCGGGTGGCCTCGAAGTCGCTGGGCGAGGAGGCCGGGAAGCCGGCCTCGACCGCGTCGACGCCGAGGGCCTCGATGCGCAGCGCCATGTCGAGCTTCTGCTCGGGGTTCATCGCGTTCCCGGGGGCCTGCTCCCCGTCGCGAAGGGTCGTGTCGAATACGGAAATGCGCCGTGCCATGAAAGCTCCCCCATGAATTCCACGGATGTGCCTGATGAATGTCGCCGCAGCCGGGCGCACGCGTCGGGAAGGGGGCTCAACCGGATTCGGGCGCCCCTGCATCCCCGCGTTACCGCACCTCGACCGTCCCCCGAACGGTCGGCGGCCGCACTTCTGACGCTACCTCACAACGGTGCCCGAGAACAGGACCGGCGATTACTTAAAATGCATGTAACAAATCCCCCGCAAAGATGCATCGTGTACGTTCTTTGGGATTGTGGACCGGCCCCGGCGGCGCCCTGTGGGGAGGGTGCCGCCGTGGCCGGTCCGGATCAGCGCGCGGCGCGCCGCAGGGCGGCGTCCATCCGCTCCAGGGCCTGTTCGATCACCGTCCGCGAGGTCGCGAACGACAGCCGTACGTGCCCCTCGCCGCCCGGGCCGAAGGCCGAACCCGGCGTGAGGGCCACCCCGGCCTCCTCCAGCGCCCACCGGCTGAAGTCCGCGGCGGAGCCGAGGCCGGCCTCCCGGATGTCGGCGAACGCGTAGAACGCGCCCTCCGGAGCCGCGCACCGGACGCCGGGCAAGGCGTTGAGGCCGTCGACGATCAGCGCCCGGCGGGCCGCGTACTCCCGCGCCATCTCCTCGACGGCGTCCTGCGGGCCGGTCAGGGCCGCCACACCGCCGCGCTGCACGAAGGAGCTGGTGCACCCGACCGTGTGCTCGTGGACCTTCAGCACCTCGCCGATGACCTCGGCGGGGCCGGCCACGTACCCCAGGCGCCACCCCGTCATGGCGTAGCCCTTGGAGAACCCGTTGACGGTCAGGGTGCGTTCCGCGCAGCCGGGCATGCTCGCCAGGCTGATGTGTTCGTGCCCGTCGTAGCGGATCTTCTCGTAGATCTCGTCGGCGATGACGAAGAGGTCGTGCTCGACGGCGAACTCCGCCACCGCCTCGGCCTCGTGGCGGCTGAGCACCCGGCCGGTCGGGTTGTTCGGCGTGTTGACCAGGATCGCCTTGGTCCGGTCCGAGACGTGGCGTTCGAGGAGGTCCCGGGTGATCCGGAACCCGTCGTCGGCGCGCAGCTCGGCGGCGACCGGGCGGGCGCCGGCCAGGTGGGCCATGGACGTGTAGCTCACCCAGCTGGGCGTCGGGACGATCAGCTCGTCCAGCGGGTCCAGGACCGCCATCACGGAGACGAAGAGCGCGTGCTTGGCCGACGGCGTCACGATGACCTCGGTCGCCGGGTCGACCCCGATCCCGTTCTCCTCGGCCAGCTTCTCGGCGATCGCGGCCCGCAGTTCGGGCAGGCCGCGGCTGGCGGTGTAGTGGGTGAAGCCGTCCCTCAGTGCCTCTGTGGCCACCGCCGAGATGTGGTCGGCGGTGTCGAAGTCCGGCTCCCCGCCGCCCAGGTCGAGCACCTGGACCCCCTCGGCCCGCAGCGACTGCACCAGGTCGAGCAGGGCGACGGTCGCCGACCTCTCGATCCCCGCGAAACGGCGGGCCACACGCCCCTTCACCCGGACACCCCGGCGGTCGCCGGCGCCGGCAGCGCCTCGTCGACCGTGGTGACGGTCGCGGTGCGCGCGATGAGCTTCAGGGCCGCGTCGTGCAGGTCCTGGTCGGAGGTCGCGGTGGCGTCCTCCAGGACCTCGACCGCGAAGTCCCGGTCGTGGCCCTCGCGGGCGGTGGAGAGGATCACCAGGTCGGTCGTCACCCCGGTCAGCAGCAGCGTGTTGACGTCGAGGTTGCGCAGCAGCAGCTCCAGGTGCGTCCCGAGGAAGGGGTTGACCCGGCGCTTCTCGACGATCGGCTCGCCGTCGGCGGGCTCGAGCGCGCTGTGCACCTCGGTGCCCCAGGTACCCAGCACCACCCGGTCGCCGTGGCGGGCCTCGGCGAAGAGCGGCGAGGCCCGGGGCCAGTCGGGATATCCCGGCGAGAATCCGACCACCACGTAGACGACCGGAATTCCGGAGAGCCTGGCCCGCTCGATCGCGGTGGCGGCCCGTTCGAGTACACCCCGTCGGGCCACCTGCTCACAGAAGCCCTCGCCGGCGTATTTCCCGTCAGGGTGAACGAGCTCGTTGATCAGATCCAGTATCAGCAGCGCCGGCCGTCGCGACATTGATCCCCCCCGGACGTACCCGACTGGCCCTTGCCAGTCAACAGTTCGTGCAGCTACGACGCAGCGTACCCCAGCGCCGGGGCGACCCCGTGGACGGCTTTTGACGGTGACGCAACAGGACAAGCCACGGCATATCCGGGCAAGAATTCGGCGGACACAAGCCGCTCTTCCCCTGCTGCCGGACTTTCCGGACATGCATGAAGGATGCTCATGCATGGCATGAGGTAATCGGCATTGAACGGCGACCAATCCCGGCATACGCTCGGCGAAGTGGCGGTCGAAGTGCCAGGATCCGGCCATTTTCGCCAGGACTCAGCCCAGGCTTCCGACCCGTGTGCCGCCGGCGGGACCGCGTTCCTCCGGAGCGGACGGTCACGCTCCTTTCTTTCCGTTCCGGGTGTGCTGTCAGCTATTTCAGAGGTGGACAGGTGGATGACCGTGTGACGACCCGACCTTCAGGAGCCCCCGCCCACCGGATCGCGGTGGTCGGCAGCGGCCCGCGCGGCCTGATGGTGGCCGAGCGGCTGGCCGCCCGGCTGGCCGAGGAGGCTCCCGCAGGGCCGGTGGAGCTCTACCTGATCGACGAGGTCGAGGTCGGCTGCGGCCGGGTGTGGCGATCGGACCAGCCCGAGTGGTTCATGATGAACACGGTGGCCGACGAGATCTCCGCCTTCTCCGGCACCCCGGACTCCGGACCGGCCAGGGCCGGCGCGGGCCCCTCCTTCGGCCAGTGGTGGAGCGCCTCGGACCCGGACCACCCGGGGCCCAACAGCTATGCGCCGCGCGCCGTCTACGGCCGCTACCTGCGCTTCGTCCTGGACGCGGTGGAGGGCGGGCTGCCGGCCCACGCCCGGCTGCACCGCGTCACCGCCGCGGTCCAGGACCTGGAGCGCACCGCCGCCGGCTACCGGCTCACCCTCGCGGACGGCACCCGGCTGCCGGTGGACCGCGTGGTGCTCACCACCGGGCACGCCCGGCCCGCCGCCGCCGGGGAGCAGCGGGCGCTCGCCGAGTTCGCCTCCGACCGCCCCCACCTGCGCTACATCCGCGGGGACTCGGCCGCCGACATGCCGCTGGAGGCGGTGCCGGCCGGCGCCGAGGTCGGCATCCTCGGCCTCGGCCTGTCCTTCTACGACGTGATGGCCGCGTTCACGATCGGGCGCGGCGGGCGGTTCGTGACGGACGACGCCGGGGTGCTGCGCTACGTCCCGAGCGGGCGGGAGCCCTTCATGGTGGCCGGTTCCCGCAGCGGCATGCTGCTGCCGGCCCGCGGCCGCAACCAGAAGTCCGCGCTGAACCCCTACCGGCCGGTCCTGTTCACGCCCGAGCGGATCCGCCACCACCGCCCCAAGGCGCCGTACGACTTCGCCTCCGACGTCCTGCCGTGGCTTCTGGCCGAGGTCGAACTCGTCTACTACGGCACGGAGTTGCGTCAGCGGAGCGGAGAGCAGGCGGCCGCCGCCCTCACCGCGGAGCTGGCGGTCGCCCTGGACGCGCCGCTGCCGGACGTCGCGGCGGCGGCCGCCCGGCACGGGGTGGGCGACCTGCCGCGGATGGACCTCGACCGGCTGGCCCGGCCGTTCGAGCGGCGGACCTTCGCCGACCCGCACGCCTTCGAGGAGGCGCTGACCGCCGCCGTCCGGGAGGACCTGGAGCACGCGGAGCGGGGCAACGTCGACTCGCCGCTCAAGGCGGCCCTCGACGTGCTGCGCGACACCCGGTGGGTGATCCGCCAGTTCGTGGACTTCTCGGGCCTGAACCCGGCCTCCCACCGGTCCGACTTCCTCGGCTGGTACGTGCCGCGGAGTTCCTTCCTCGCGGCCGGGCCGCCGCGGGTCCGCCTCCAGCAGGCCTCCGCGCTGATCGCCCGGGGTCTGCTGCGGATCGCCGGGCCGGACACCCGCATCGTGGGCGACGAGGCGACCGGCCGTTTCCTGGTCTCCTCCCCCCGGGTCGCCGGGTCCGAGGTCGCCGTCGACCACGTGATCGACGCCCGGATCCCCAACCCCGACGTCCGTCTGGACCCGGCCCCGCTCACCTCCCGCCTGCGCGAGCGGGGCGTGTGGACCAGTTACGTCAACCGGCACGGCGCCCAGGCGTTCGACACCGGCGGCGTGGCGGTGACCGGCTCCCCGTACCACCCGGTGGGCGCCGACGGCCGGCCCGAGGAGGGGCTGTACGTCCTGGGCATCCCGACCGAGCACACCCGCTGGTTCACCCAGGTCGGCAGCAGCCGTCCGGGGCTGTGGAGCGACTTCGTCCACGACGCCGACGCGATCGCGGTCCATGCGCTGGCCGCCCGGGCTGGGAACGCCGACGCCGGAGCCGGCGCCGGGTCGGAGCAGACCCCGGCTCAGGTCTCGGCGCAGGCCCCGGCGCAGGCCTCGGCCCTGGTCGGGACCTCGGCCGGGCGCTGAGCGGCCCGGTGCCCGGACAACGGCGTCCGGGCGCCGCACGGCCGGCCGCGGGGATCAGCGTCCCGCTTCCCCCGTGGCCGGCCGGCTCCACCCCTCGCTCCGGGCGAGTTCCTGCGCCGCGGAGACGAAGGCCGCCACCGCCGGCGCGTTCCGGGCCGCCGTGCGCACCCCGATCCCGAGGTGGCGGAAGACCGGCGGGCTGAACGGGACGGCCCGCAGGTCGGCGTCGGGCGGGAGGGTGCCGGGCATGGCGAGGGCCGGCACCACGGTCACCCCGTGCCCCTCGGCCACCATCGCCAGCAGCGCGTTCACCCCGTGCACCCGGTAGGCCACGGTCGGCTCGCGGCCCACGGTGCGGAAGACGGTCCGCAGGATCGGTTCCACGGCGCCGACCGGCATGACGAACTCCTCGTCCACCAGCTGCCGGACCGCCAGGCTCTCGCTGGCGGCCAGCGGGTGGTCGCCGGGGAGGACGGCGAACACCTCGTCCTGCATCAGCGGGGTCACCGTCAGGTCCTTCTTCGGCAGGGTGACGATCCCGACGTCGATCACGTACCCGCGCAGCCAGTCGGTGATCTGCTTGTCCGTCCCCTCCCGCAGGAGGATGTCGACGTGCGGCAGCCTCGCGCGGAACTCCGTCATCAGCCGCGGCAGCAGCCTGGCGGCGAAGCTCTGGCTCGTCCCGATCCTGATCGTGCCGCCGACGTCGGTCCGCACGGTGTCCGCCTCCACGCGCATCTGTTCGGCGCGCAGCAGCAGTTCACGGGCGTGGGTGAGCACCCGCCGGCCGACGCCGGTGAGCTCCACGCCGCTGCGGTCGCGCTTCATCAGCGCCACGCCCAGCGACGCCTCCAGTCCCGCGATGGCGTGGCTCACCGCGGACTGGCTGATCGACAGCGCTTTCGCGGCGTTGGTGAAGCTGCCGGTGTCGGCTATCGCCACGAAGACGGTGATCTGTGAGAGCTTCATTCCTCGGTCCTCCGCTCGTCGTCCGCGACCGGTCCGGGCAGGCCCGGACCCGGACGGCGAACGGCTCCCCGCGTCCGGACGGACCGGGGTCCGGGCGGACGCGGGGAGCCGTTCGCCGTACCGCGCGGTGGGAATGGTCAGGCCCTAGGTGGTCGGCAGGGCGGCGCGGCGGCCGCGCTCGTACGCCTCGATCTCGTCGGCGTACCGCAGGGTGTCGGAGATCGCGTCGAGCCCGGTGAGCAGGCGGCGGCGGGCGTCCTCGTCCAGGGTGAACGGCTGGACGATGTCGGCGCAGCGCACCTGGAGCCGCTCCAGGTCGACGGTGACCTCGACGGCCGGGTCGGCCTCGATCAGCCGCCAGAGCCGGTCGACCACCTCGGCCGGGACGGTGACGGTCAGCAGGCCGCGCATCAGCGAGTTGCCCCGGAAGATGTCACCGAAGCGCGGGGCGATCACCACCTTGAAGCCGAAGCGCTGCAGCGCCCAGACCGCGGACTCGCGCGAGGAGCCGGTGGCGAAGTCCATCCCGGCGACAAGCACCGTCGCGCCCTGGTGCTCGGGCAGGTTGAGGACGAAGGCCGGGTCGTCGCGCCAGTCCGCGAACAGCGCGTTGGCGTGGCCCTTCCAGCTGAAGTAGGGGACGAACCGTGCCGGGATGATCTGGTCGGTGTCCACGTTGCTGCGGCGCAGCGGCATGGCGGTGCCGGTGTGGGCGGTGAACTTCTCCATGGGACGGGACCTCACAGATCGGCGGGGGCGGCGAGGCGGCCGGCGACCGCGGTGGCGGCGGCGACCGGGGGCGAGACGATGTGGGTGCGCGACCCCTTGCCCTGCCGGCCCTCGAAGTTGCGGTTGCTGGTGGAGGCGGCGCGCTGCCCGGGGCGCAGGCGGTCCTCGTTGAGGGCCGCGCACATCGAGCAGCCCGCGGCCGGGCGGAAGTCGGCGCCGGCCTCGGCGAAGACGGCGTCCAGGCCCTCCTCGACGGCCTGGCGGCGGACCGCCGCCGAGCCGGGGACGATCATCATGTGGAGGCCGTCCGCGACCTTACGGCCCTTGAGGACCTCGGCGGCGGCCCTGAGGTCCTCGATCCGGCCGTTGGTGCAGGAGCCGAGGAAGACGGCGTCGACGGACAGGTCCCGCATCGCCGCGCCGGGCCGCAGGTCCATGTACGCCAGCGCCCGCTCGGCCGCGACCCGCTCCTCGGGGTCGGTGAACTCCTCGGGGGCCGGCACCCGGCCGTCCAGCGGGATGCTCTGGCCCGGGTTGTTGCCCCAGGACACGTACGGGGTGACGGTGCCCGCGTCGATGACGACCTCCTTGTCGTACACCGCGTCCTCGTCGCTGCGGAGCGTGCGCCAGTAGGCCACCTCGGCGTCCCAGTCCGCGCCCTGGGGCATCCCGGGGCGGGTCCTGAGGTAGGCGAAGGTGGTCTCGTCGGGGGCGATCAGTCCGGCCCGGGAGCCGGCCTCGACCGTCATGTTGCAGAGCGTCATGCGGGCTTCCATCGACAGGGCGGTGACCGCCTCGCCCCGGTACTCGACGATGTGGCCCTGGGCGCCGCCGGTGCCGATCCTCGCGATGATGGCCAGGACCAGGTCCTTGGCGGTCACGCCGGGGGCGAGCCGGCCGGTGACGGTGACGGCCATGTCCTTGGGCCGGCTCATCGCCAGGGTCTGGGTGGCCAGCACGTGCTCGACCTGGCTGGTGCCGATGCCGAAGGCGACCGCCCCGAAGGCCCCGAGGGTCGTGGTGTGCGAGTCGCAGCAGACGATCGTCATCCCGGGGCGGACGAGGCCGAGTTCCGGGCCGATCACGTGCACGATGCCCTGGCCGTCGGAGCCGAGCCGGTGCAGCGGGATGCCGAACTCCTCGCAGTTCTGGCGCATCAGCGTGCACTGCCGGCGGCCCGCCGGGTCCTGGATGACCTTGTCGATGGCCACCGTGGGGGTGTTGTGGTCCTCGGTGCCGACCGTCAGGTCCGGCCTGCGCACGGTGCGTCCGGCGGCCCGCAGGTCGTCGAACGCCTGCGGCGTGTTCACCTCGTGCAGGAGGTGCAGGTCGATGTAGAGCAGATCGTCCCCCGCGGCGCTGTGCCGCACGACGTGTGCGTCCCAGGTCTTCTGCGCCAATGTCGAACCCATGTGACTTCGAACCCCCTGATGCCAGTGCTGTACCAATTCGACGAAAAGCGGGGAAAATGTCGCCCCGATCGACTCCCCGGAGTTCCCCGGCCCCCGCCCCGTCACGATGCTGACGTATGGTTAACTTACCTTGAGAGATGTATACGGTGCATAGAGATCTGCCTCACACTGTGAATGTGTGACGTTCGGCACGGCTGGTTCGCAGCCAATCGACAATAGGGCCTCGGGGGGGCGCTTTGTTGCGCCGAGATTAAATCTGCTGTGCCCACGGATCCGTGGAGGACAAGGGGGAACTCCCATGGAGACGCACATATTCCAGGACGAGTGGTTCGCGAACGGGAGCGTGCCCGAACCGGAACCGCGCGTTCTGCTCGCCGACCACGACCCGATCTCCCGGCACGTCCTGCAGAGCGTCCTGCGCAAGACCGACCAGATCCGGTTCGTCGCCAGCGTGGACATGCGGCGACCGTTACGGGAGTGGCCGCTGGAGCAGGTCGACGTGGCCATCCTGGCCGTCGGCCCCCAGGAGGACCACGAGGACATCCTGCGGGAACTGGCCCGGGGCAAGATCCGGGTGCTGCTGGTCGGCATCGGCTGGAGCCGGGAGCGGCTGGACGCCGCCTTCGCCGCCGGGGTCGCCGGCTGCCTGGTGAAGGACACCCGGATCGGCGGCCTGGCCGCCGCGGCCCGCGCGGTCGCCTCCGGCCACACCGTGCTCTCCCCGGAGCTCTTCGGGCTGTACCGGGACGCCTCCCGCGCCGGCGGCGGGGGGCCCGCCACGGCGCCGGGGGGCCCCGGCCCGTCCGGACGCGGACTGCCCGCGCTCACCGACCGCGAGCACGAGGTGCTGGCCCTGCTCGCCGAGGGGCGCTCCACCGCCGAGGCGGCGGCCCTGCTCAACGTCTCCCCGGCCACGGTCAAGAGCCACATCTCGCACTCGCTCGGCAAGCTCGGCGCCCGCAACCGGCTCGAAGCCGTGCTGCTGATGCAGCGGGCGCTCGGCCGCACGGAGTGAACCGGGGAGGCCGGGGGCCCGCCCGAGCGGCGGGCCCCCGGCCTTCGGCTTCCCGGCTTCCCGGCCTCCAGGGCCGGCGGGCCGTCAGTCGCCGACCCGGCCCCGGACCCCGTCGATCCACCGGTCGGCGTGGCGCTCGGCCGCCGCCTCGTCGCGGAAGGCGTAGGTCTTCAGCAGCCAGCGCTCGCGGGCCCGCACCGGGTCGTTGATCTCCACCTTGTCCCGGCTGTGCAGGCCGTCCTGGTTGGCGAAGGAGAACAGGTCGCCGGTCAGGATCCGGTGGCGGGTCTTGTCCGCCCGGACGAGGGCGTTCTTGAGCGCGAGGAGCGCGTCCTTGGCCTCCGGCGGGCTGTCCGGCGCGACGGTGGTGTGGGTGTCGAGGTAGCGGATGCTGTGCTGCCGCAGCAGGATCGGGTGCGCCTCGGAGACCGTCAGGCTGCTGTTGTTGTCCCGCGAGAACACGTCGAACGGCGTGATGAAGTACGGCTTGCGCAGGATCTCCTGCTCCTCGTCGGTGAGGTGGGTCAGCAGGCTGCGGCCCCCGACGAAGCCGGTGTAGATGTAGTCGCCCTCGGGGCAGCGCATCCCCAGCAGCGAGATGAAGTCGGCCCGCACCGGGTGGGCGGTGCGGTCGTTGTGGAAGACCAGCTCGCCGTCGCTGAAGCCGGTCTGCTTGCCGCTGTAGCGGTTGATCGCGACGACGTCGGTGAAGAAGTCCCCGTTGAACCGGGTGTCGTAGGCGAGCAGCGGGGTGCCGGTGAGCTGTCCGAACAGCTCCAGCAGCGTCTCGCCGACGAAGGTCTTCTTCTTCGCGTACTTGTCCGCGAGCGGGTCGTCGTGGTCGAGCTCCGGGACCTCCGGGTCCATCGGGCAGTTGCGCAGCACGTGGGCGTCCGAGCGGCCCGACTCGCGCTCGGCGCGGATCTCCCCGGTCACCTTGGTGAAGAACTCCGGCACCGCGCCGCGCTCCACCACGGCGGCGACCGCGCGGGAGAAGACCGGGTAGTCCTCGTACGGGTTCTCGCGGACGGCGCCCAGGACCGCGGCCAGCTCGTCGCGCTCCGCGTCGGACAGTTCGTAGAACGGTTGCATGGTTTTCCCTCCACAGCGGTTGGCCTCGGGCGCTCCGGCGCTCGGACGCTTCCGTACGGAAAGACTCTCCGTCCCGCCGGTACCGCGGGTCATCGGCCGGCGGATGAAATCCGCCGCTCCCCTCTCGTCCCGAGGAGCACGGAATCCACCAAAGGAGGAGGAGTCCGCCGTGACACCTCCTCCGGTGGACGCCGTTCGGCGAGGATTGACAAAGGAATACGGCCTGTTGTTCGATCTCGCACTGTGGGGGGAGCCGGGCCGCTGACGCGGGCCCGCGAGTTCATTCGGGGAACGGGCCCGAGACCGCCTGTACGGCGCGAATCCGGAGCCGGCCGGCCATTCCCACGCATCTTTGCCTCCGACCGCCGGGGCGCCGCAGCGGCGCCCGCGGTCTTGGACGGGCGAGATGGTTGTCAGGACTTCAGCGGGGGCGGAGTGCATGGCGGTCCGGCGGGCATCGGCCGGTCGGAGTTCTGCCCTTCCCGTTTTCTAGAGAGGGAACGAGTTACCTCATATGGGTAAGTTGAGCAGGCGCACCGTCCTTTCCGGCACCGCGGCCGTCGCCGGCGTGACGGCGGCGCAGATCGGGCTCGGCTCCGCGGCCTCCGCCACGGACGACACCACCGGCACCACCACGACGACGCCCCCGGCGCTGCCGGCCGTCTCCGTCATCCCGAGCGATCCCCGGTACCAGGAGATCACGGTCGGCCACAACACCCGCTGGGTCGGCACTCCCGAGTCCGTGGTGCTGGTGCGCAACACCGCCCAGGTGGTGGCCGCGGTCCAGGACGCGGTCAACTACAGCAAGCGGATCTCGGTCCGCGGCGGCGGCCACTGCTACGCCGACTTCGTCTTCAACCCCGACGTCCAGCGGGTCATCGACATGACCCAGATGGACGAGGTCTACTTCGACAAGACCCGCAACGCCTTCGCGGTCGAGGCCGGTTCGACGCTGCTGCACGTCTACCAGTCCCTGTACAAGGGCTGGGGCGTGGCCCTGCCCGGCGGCCTGTGCTACTCGGTGGGCATCGGCGGCCATGTCTCCGGTGGTGGATTCGGCCTGCTCTCACGGCAGTTCGGCCTGACCGTCGACCACCTGTACGCGGTCGAGGTGGTGGTCGTGGACAGTGCCGGCAAGGCCAAGGCGGTGATCGCCACCCGGGAGACCTCCGACCCCAACCGGGAGCTCTACTGGGCGCACACCGGCGGCGGGGGCGGCAACTTCGGTGTGATCACGCGCTACTGGTTCCGCTCCCCGGGGGCGACCGGCAGCCAGCCCGCGCAGTTCCTGATGCGCCCGCCGAAGGACGTCCTGCTGAGCGCGGTCGCCCTGCCCTGGGCCGACTTCGACCAGACCAAGTTCAGCAACCTGGTCCGCGCGTACGGCACGTGGCACGAGCGCAACAGCACGGTGGGCACCACCGCCTCGGCGCTGACCAGCCTGCTGGTGATGAACCACAAGTCGAACGGCAACATCGGCATCATCACCCAGATCGACGCCTCGCTGCCCGACGCCCAGAAGGTGGTCGAGGACTACCTCTGGGAGATCACGAACACCACCGGGGTGCAGACCCAGCCGCTGACCACCCCGGTCGGCGAGCACGGCCCCCTGCCGGCGTTCTTCACCCCCAAGAAGCTGCCCTGGCTGACCTCGGTCCGCCTGCTCGGCACCAACAACCCCTCGCTGACCAACCCCACCCTGCGCTCGGCGAACAAGTCCGCCTACATGCGCAAGGGCTTCGCCGAGGACCAGATCGCCTCGCTCTACCAGCACCTGACCCGGACCGACTACGTCAACCCGGTCGCCAACGTGATGCTGTTCGGCTACGGCTCCAAGGTCAACACCGTGGGCGCCACCGACACGGCCTCGGCCCAGCGGGACTCCGTCTTCAAGGCCCTGTTCTCGACCCAGTGGTCGAAGGCCTCGGACGACGCCGTCAACGTGGCCTGGCTGCGTGAGATCTACACCCAGGTGTACTCCTCCGGCGGCGGCTACCCGGTGCCCGGCCCGCGCACCGACGGCTGCTACATCAACTACCCGGACACCGACATCGTCGACCCCGCGCAGAACACCTCGGGCGTCCCCTGGAGCACCCTCTACTACAAGGACCACTACCCGCGGCTGCAGCAGGTCAAGGCGAAGTACGACCCGCAGAACGTGTTCCGGCACTCGCAGTCGGTCGAGCTGCCGAAGTGACCGGCTGAGCCCACCGGCCCGGCGGGGCCCGGCACGGCGGCACGCCCGCCGACCGGGCCGCGCCGGCCCCCCGCTACGCTCGCCCGATGGACCGTCAGTGGGCAGTCGAGGAGAGCGCAACCGTCGCCGTCCGGCCGGAGGTCGCCTACCGGGCGGTGGCCGAGCTCCGCCGGATGGGCGAGTGGAGCCCGGAGTGCCGGGCCGTGTGGGTGCGCCGGGGGCCGGCCGGGGTGGGCACCCGGTTCGTGGGCTGGAACCGCAAGGGGTGGCTCCTGTGGTTCACCACCGGCCGGGTCACGGTGGCCGACCAGGGCCGCGAGTTCGCCTTCCGGGTGGTCACCTTCGGCCTGCCGGTGGCCGAGTGGGGGTACCGGTTCCAGCCGGCCGGGGACGGTGGCAGCACGGTCACCGAGTACTGGACGGACCTGCGGCGCGGACGCGGCGCCCGGCTGACCGAGGTGCTCGGCCGGATCTTCTCCGGCACCCGTGCCGAGGACCGGGCCGCGGTGAACCGGGCAGGGATGCGGACCACCCTGGAGCGGCTGCGCCACTCGCTGGAGGGCCGCTCGACGGAGGGCCGACAGGCCCGGTAGCGGCCGGCCCGCGCGGCTACTCCAGGAACAGCCCGCGGGCCGCGGCCGACTGCTCGATGGCCTCCAACCGGGCCTCGGCGCCGGGGATCTCGTCGCACATGGTCTGCAGCAGCACCCGGCCGAGCATCATCGGCGCGCAGGCGGTGTCGAAGACCAGGCTGCTGCCGACGGCGGCCGGCAGCAGCAGGTCGGAGAGCTTGGCCACCGGCGCGAAGGCGGAGTCGGCCACGGTGAGCACGGTGAGCCCGCAGTCCCGGGCCACCGCCAGGGCGTCCATCAGCTCGCGCGGGTAGCGCGGCAGCGCGAAGCAGAGCAGCGCCGAGGCGCCCGCCGCCGCGGCCTGCTCCAGCCGGTCGGCGAGCATCGAGCCGCCCTCGTCCAGCAGCCGGATGTCGGGGTGCACCTTGGCGGCGAAGTACGCGAAGCCGCGGGCCTGGGCGGAGGCGGCGCGCAGGCCGAGCACCGGCAGCGGCCGGGAGGCGGCGAGCAGACGGGCCGCGCGGACCACCGGCTCGGGGTCGGCGAGCAGGTCGGCGAGGTGCCGCAGGTGGGCGATCTCGGCGAGCACGGCCTGCTGGTGCTCGTTGCGGGCGGCCTCGTCCGGGGTCTCGGGGGCGGTGCCCTCGCCCGCGCCGAGTTCGCGCAGCTGCTTGCGCAGGGCCGGGTAGCCGTCGTAGCCGAGGGCGACCGCGAACCGGGTGACCGAGGGCTGGCTGACGCCCGCGAGTTCGGCCACCTCCACGCTGGAGAGGAAGGGCGCCTCGGCCGCGTGCCGGACCAGGGAGTGGGCGATCCGCCGCTGGGTGGGGGTGAGCCGGTGGCCCTCGAAGAGCTGCAGCAGGCGGGCCGAGGGGCCCACGGTGCCGTTCTCGTCCAGCGCGGTCATCTCGGGTACCTCCACGGGTGGCGGATCTGCGGCCCGCCGGTGGCTGCGGCGGCAGGGACGACTGTGGCGCAGTCCTGGCATGCGGGCAATGTCGTTTCGAACAGCGGGACGCCTCGATTCTCGGGGTCTCCCTGATTTCTCCCTGAGCCGCCCCCGAAAACGCCCTCCCGCGGTGGCTCGGCCGGCCCGGCGGCGCCCACCATGTCCGGTATGGACACTCGCCAGGACGAACTGAGGCGCGATCTCGACGCTGCCGTGCAGACCCGCAAGGAGCTGGGCAAGGAGTACGAGTCGGAGATCATCGACTCCTTCCTGGCCCGGCTGGACGAGCGGATGGCCGCCCGCGGCGCCGGCCGTCCCTCCCCCGCGCCGTTCGGGCCGCCGGGGCACCCCCACGAGCACGCCCAGCGCGGGCGCGGCCGGGGCTTCGTGATCCAGATCCTGTCGCTGGTCATGGGCGTGCCGCTCAGCGCGATCGCCGTGGAGGGCGCCGGGCCGCTCGGCCTGGTGGTCTGCTGGGCCGGGATCGTCGGGATCAACGTCTCCTCCGCGGTGGCGGAGCGGAAGGCCGAGCGGCGCCGGAGCGGGTGGGACTGAGGCCCGCCCGCTCCGGCCCGGGGTCAGGCCAGCGGCCCGGTGACCTTCTCGACGGCCTCGACCAGGGCGCCGGAGGCGACCAGCGCGGCCGCGGCCTCCAGGTCGGGCGACAGGAAGCGGTCCCGGCCGGGGCCGCCGACGCCGGCCTCGCGGGCGACGGCGATGGCCGCGGCGGTGGCCGGGGCGAGCGGGCCGCTGCCGCCCTCCGCGCGGATCTCCAGCGCGCGGCCGGCGGCGACCAGCTCCACCGCCAGCACCCGGGTGAGGTTCTGCACGGTCTGGCGCAGCTTGCGGGCGGCCGACCAGCCCATCGACACGTGGTCCTCCTGCATGGCGGAGGACGGGATGGAGTCGACCGAGGCCGGCACGGCGTGCCGCTTGTTCTCGCTGACCAGGGCGGCCTGGGTGTACTGGGCGATCATCAGGCCGGAGTCCACGCCCGGGTCGTCGGCCAGGAAGGCCGGCAGGCCGTGCGAGCGGGCCTTGTCCAGCAGCCGGTCGGTGCGGCGCTCGGAGATCGAGCCCAGGTCGGCGGCGGCGATGGCGAGGAAGTCCAGCACGTACGCCACCGGGGCGCCGTGGAAGTTGCCGTTGGACTCGACCCGGCCGTCGGGCAGGACCACCGGGTTGTCCACCGAGGCGGCGAGCTCGCGGTCGGCGACGGTGGCGGCGTGCGCCAGGGTGTCGCGCCCGGCGCCGGCCACCTGCGGGGCGCAGCGGATCGAGTACGCGTCCTGGACGCGGGGGGCGTCGTCCTGGTGGTGGCCGGTGAGGCCGGAGCCCTTGAGGACGGCGAGCATGTTGGCGGCGCTCAGCGCCTGGCCCGGGTGCGGGCGGATCGGGGCGTGCAGCTCGGGGGCGAGCACCTTGTCGGTGCCGAGCAGCGCCTCCAGGGACATCGCGGCGGTGATGTCCGCGGTGGTGAACAGCCGGCGGAGGTCGGCGAGGGCCATCACCAGCATGCCGAGCATGCCGTCGGTGCCGTTGATGAGGGCCAGGCCCTCCTTCTCCAGCAGCTCGACCGGCTCGATGCCGGCGGCGGCCAGCAGCTCGCCGGCGTCCTTCTCCTCGCCGTCCGGGCCGAAGGCGGTGCCCTCGCCCATCAGCACCAGCGCGCAGTGCGAGAGCGGGGCGAGGTCGCCGGAGCAGCCGAGCGAGCCGAACTCGCGGACCGCCGGGGTGATGCCGGCGTTGAGGATGGCGGCCATGGTCTCGGCGACCAGCGGGCGGACGCCGGTCCGGCCGGAGGCGAGGGTCTTCATCCGCAGGAACATCAGGGCGCGGACGACCTCGCGCTCGACGAACGGGCCCATGCCGGCGGCGTGCGAGCGGACCAGCGAGCGCTGCAGCTGGGCGCGCAGCTCCGGGCTGATGTGCCGGACGGCGAGCGCGCCGAAGCCGGTCGAGACGCCGTAGACCGGCCGGGGCTCGGCGGCCAGGGCGTCGATCCTGGCGCGCGCGGCGGCCATCTCGGCGTGCGCGTCGGGGCCGATCTCGACCCGCGCATTGCCTCGCGCGACGGCGAGGACGTCCTCGGCGGTGACGTCGGCCTTCCCGACCTGGACCACGGGCGCGTCGGGGGCCACAGCACTGTGCATATCCATATGCACAATCGAATCAGGTGAATGAGAATCTGACAACTGGTGTACTGGGGAAACAGGAGGTGCTGGTGATGGCGCGGGCGACGGTACGGCGACGGGTGGTCCGGCTGGGCGAGGCCGGACCACGGACACGGCCGGACGCCCTGGCCGCCGAGGAACCGCTGGAGATCCGGCTCGGCGGCGACCCGCTGACCGTCACCATGCGGACGCCGGGCCACGACTTCGACCTGGTGGCCGGCTTCCTGGTCGGCGAGGGCCTGGTGCACGGCGCCGACCAGCTGACGAGCCTGCGCTACTGCGCCGGCACCGACGCCGAGGGGGCCAACACCTACAACGTGGTGGACGCGGCGGTCCGCGGCGGCCGCATCCCGCTCTCCGCCCACCGGAACCTGCTGACCACCAGCGCGTGCGGCCTCTGCGGCCGGGACACCGTGGACGCGGTCCGCACCCACAGCCGCTGGAAGGTGGACGAGGACGCCCTCACGGTCGACCAGGAGGTGCTCTACGCCCTGCCGGACCGGCTGCGGGCCGCCCAGCGGACCTTCGACTCCACCGGCGGGCTGCACGCGGCCGGGCTCTTCGACGCCCGCGGCGAACTGCTCTGCATACGCGAGGACGTCGGACGACACAACGCCGTCGACAAGGTGGTGGGGTGGGCCCTGCGGGAGGGCCTGCTGCCGCTGACCGGGCACCTGTTGCTGGTCAGCGGCCGGGCCTCGTTCGAACTGACGCAGAAGGCGGCGCTGGCGGGTGTCCCGCTGCTGGCCGCCGTCTCCGCGCCCTCCTCCCTGGCGGTGGACCTCGCCGAGGAGCTCGGGCTGACCCTGGTGGGGTTCCTGCGCGGGCGGAGCGCCAACGTCTACGCCCGCGCGGACCGGATCACGACCGGCGCCGCCGGCGGATGAGCACCACCACGAGGACCACCAGCAGGATCACGACCACCAGGCCGATGAGGAAGCCGAGGAAGCCGCTCTTCTTCTTTTTCTTGCTCTTGGACTTGCTCTTGCTGCCGGCGACCTGCGTCTTCGCGTGATCGCGGACCGTCGGGGCGGCCGCCTGCGCGGCCCCCGCCCCGGCGGGCGCCTGTCCCGCCGCCGCCACCGCCGCGGCGGTCCGCGGGGCGGCCACCGCCGTTCCACCGGCCAGCGTCACGCCGCCGACCACCAGCACCAGGGAGAGCAGAGCCCCCGCCACACGTCTGTGCATTACCTCTCCTCATCTCGGACTGCCGCCCCACTGTGGCACGCCCCGGCCCGCCCGGGAACGGCGCGGGACCGTACTGTTCCGGGGATGTGACGCACGAGCCCCGCCCTGAGCCGGCACCCGCGCGACGCGAGCCACTCAGGGACCGGGAGCCCGCGGCCGCCCGGGGCGAGAAGCTGCTGCCCGGTAATGCGAGTCCCGGTGAGTGGGCCTCCGCGGCGCGACGCCTGCTCGGGTCAGGCCGGCGGCGGGGAGGACGGGCCGGAGAGGGCGACGGCGACGAGGGCCCGGAGGGCGGCGACGACCTGGCCGAGGGGGAGGGTGGAGTCGTCGGCGAAGAGTTCCAGCAGCCAGCCGCCGGCGGGGTTGCCGCCGCCCGCGGCGATCATCGCCTTGTAGCCGCTGACCACCATCATGGCCTCCTCCGCCGCGTCGTTCCCCGGTGCGCCGGCCCGCAGGGCGAAGGCGCCGCCGGAGACCGCCCGCCGGGTCAGCGGGTAGTGGCGGAGGTCGAAGACGGCGTCCGGGGCCTCGATCCGGGCCCGCTGGGTCTCGGCGCGGTTGCTGCTGGGGCCGCTGGTCATCCGGTACACGGCGTGCCGGGCGGTCCGCATCAGCTGGGAGCCGGGCGGCACGTACGAGATCCACCAGCCGACGGCGTTGAGCAGCCGGGAGGCGGTCTCGCCGACCACGGCGAGCCGGGCCAGGGTGTCGGCGGTGTGGCTGGCCGGCTGGCTGCCGTTCTGGTCGAGGGCGGCCAGGACGGCGGCGAGCAGCTGGCCGGGGTCGGCGCTGTGCGCGGCGCCGCGGAAGCGGCGGCGGTCGCCGTTGGCGGGGCGCGGGCCGGGGCCGCCCCGGCGGCCGTCGGCGCGGTGGTGGGGGTCGGCGGCGTCCGCGAGCAGCACGGTCGGGTCGGGGGCGAAGCCGGGTCCGTGGTTGCGGCCGGCCACCACCGGGTGGGCGGCGCGGGCGGCCTTGGCCCGGTACTGGGCGGCGTCGGCGAGCCGGAACAGCCGGTCGGCGGTGCTCACCGGGCCGATCGAGTCGCCGGTGGAGGCGACCCCGCAGGCCACCCCCTCGCCCTCGGTGAGTTCCAGGGCCCGGGTGCACAGCTCCTCGGCGACGGCGACCACGTCGTCCGCCCGCTGGCCCTCGGCGAGCAGGCAGAACTCGTCGCCGCCGAGCCGGGCGGCCAGGCTGCCGGGCAGTTTGGCGGCGCAGACGGACAACTCCCGGGCGAACCGTTCCAGCAGCCGGTCGCCCATCTCGTGGCCGTGCAGGTCGTTGACCCGCTTCAGCCCGTTGACGTCGCAGACCACCAGGGAGACCACGGTGTTGTCCCGGTTGTGTGCCTTGAGCGCGCTCTCCAGCCGGGCGTCCACGGCCCGCCGGTTGGCGAGGCCGGTGAGCGCGTCGGTGAAGGCGAGTCGGCGCAGGTCGGCGACCCGTTCGGTCTGGGCGAGGCCGGCCGAGGTCTGGGCGGCGAGCAGGGTGGCGTAGTCGGCGTCGGCCTCGGTGAACGGCGGCATGCCCAGAGCCCGGGCCAGGTAGAGCTCGCCCCAGGCCTGGCCGTGCAGCACGATCGGCGCGACCAGGCAGCACTCCCGTCCACGCCGGCGCAGTCCCGCGGCGCGCTGCTGGCAGAAGGCACCCGCGCCCGGATGCGCGTGGGGGGCGTGCGGGGAGGTGTCGTCGGCGGTCTGCACCCAGGCCCGGGGCAGCCGGCCGATGGTCCAGTGCTCCTCCAGGTACGTGACGATCTCCGGGAAGTCGGCCACCGGGTAGGACTCGTCGTCGGGTGCCTCCTCCTCCCCCGGGGCGAGGTCGCCGTAGTTCACCAGGACCCGCAGCCGGCCGGACTCCCGGTCCCAGACCGAGACGGCGGCCATGGTCGCGGCGAGCGCGGCGGTGGCCCGGACCGCGGCGGCGCGGACCGCCTCCAGCGGGGTCAGCGCGCCCGCCATGTCCTGCGCGAGCTCGACCACCGCCCGGAGCCGCAGGTCCTCGGTCATGGTCGCCTCACCGGTCACGGAATCGCCTCGTCCCTCACGCACGCGTCCTGGACCCAGATTATGGCGATTTCGTGCGGTTATGTCCGATTGGGCATGCGGCGAACCATCCGGTCGGACGCGGCGCGCCCCGGGGGCGGCTCAGGCCGAGGGTGCGCGGGTGAGCAGCCAGGGCTCGACCAGGCCGAGGCCGCGGACCGGGCGGCGCCACATCGGCTGGAGGTGGAAGCGGTGGTGGTCGGAGGGCGGCGGCGGGGGGTCGGAGTGGCCGGGGACCACACCGCCCAGCTCCAGGGCGGTGGCCAGGTCGCCGTCGACCAGCACCGCGTCCTTGGGTGCGATCGAGGTGAGCCGGCTGGCCAGGTTGACCGTGGTGCCGAAGACGTCGCCCATCCGGGAGGTGACCGTGCCGAAGGCCATGCCCACCCGCAGGGCGGGGATGGCGTCCTCCTCGGCGAGCGCCTCGACCAGGCTGAGGGCGATCTCGGCGGCGGTGGCCGGGTCCTCGGAGACGAAGAGGATCTCGTCGCCGAGGGTCTTGATGACCCGGCCGCCCTGGCCGACGATCAGGTCGGAGCAGGTGTTCTCGAAGGTCTCGACCAGCAGGCCGAGGTCCTCCTCCTCCAGCCGGCGCGACAGCCGGGTGAAGCCCACCAGGTCCGCGAAGCCGACCGCGAGCCGGCCGCTGGTGATCTCGGCGTCCTCGGCGGCCTGCACCACCCGGCCGGTGACCGCGGCGAGCTGGCGGCGCCAGACGTACACCAGGAACTGCTCCAGCTCCGGCAGCAGCAGCTCGGTCAGCGGGTAGGCGACCTCGGCACGGGTCATCCCGGGCTCGACGGACTGGGTGAGGTTCTCCAGGAAGGTGTCCATCTGCCAGCCGGCCAGCCGGGCCGTGGTCTGGCCGGTGGAGCGGGCCACCTGGACCGCCATCGACTCGCTGAGCAGCCCGGACTCCACCAGGCCGGCCAGCCGGCGGAGCGCGATCACGTCGTTGTCGGTCAGGGCGCGGGACTGGCCGATGTCGGGGAAGCCCATGGCCCGCCAGAACCGGGTGGCGAGCTCCATCGGGACGTCGGCGGCGCGGGCCGCCTGGTACGGGGTGTACCGGCGCGGGGCGTCCAGGATCAGCCGCTCCAGGTCCAGGGCGACCGTCGGGTCGCCCTTCTCGCCGCCGCCGCCGCTGCTATTGCCGCCCTGGTCTGCCACCGGTCCGTCCCCGTGCGGTTGCCGCACTTGCCTCATGTCCTGCCTGTCCCGTGGCGCACGACCACCCGGGGGTAGTGGCGCGCCTCACACCGCTGCCAGGTGGAATGTTCGCACGGAATCGCGCGAACCGGGGCATCCGGCCGGTGGCCGGACCGCTCGACGGCCCGCCCGGACGGCGCGGCACGGCGGGCTAAGACACCTGCGGCCGTACGTGTACGACGTCCCCGGCCGCCACCGGGTGCCGGGTGCCGTCCGGGGTGCGGACGACCAGCCGGCCGTCGCCGTCCACCGCCACCGCCTCGCCGGTCAGCTCGCGGGCGCCGGGCAGCAGCACCCGGACCGGGCGGCCCAGGGTGGTGCAGCGGGCGGTGTAGGCGGAGAGCAGGCCGCTGGCGTGCGGGTCGCCGGCGGCGGCGGTCCACTCGCCGTACAGCTCGGCGAACTCGCGCAGCAGGGAGCGGAGCAGGGTCTGCCGGTCGGTCACCTTCGCCCCGGCGAGGGCGAGCGAGGCGGCGGCGGGCACCGGCAGCTCGCTCTCCCGCAGGGTGACGTTGACGCCGAGGCCGGCGATCACGGCGCCGCCGCTCAGTTCGGTGAGGATGCCGCCGATCTTGCGCTCGGTGCCGTCCACCACGACCTGGAGGTCGTTGGGCCACTTCAGGCCGATCTCCAGCTCGCCGATCCGGCCGAGGGTGGCGGCGGCCGCGGTGCCGACCAGGATCGGCAGCCAGCCGTACCGCTCCATCGGGACGCCCTCGGGGCGCAGCAGGAGGGAGAGGAAGAGGCCGGAGCGGGGCGGGGCGCTCCAGCGGCGGTCGAGGCGGCCGCGGCCGGCGTTCTGGGACTCGGCGACCAGCACCGCAGCCTCCGGCTCGCCGGCCTTGGCGCGGGCGGCCAGGTCGCTGTTGGTGGAGCCGGTCTCGGTCACCACATCGAGTGACGTCCAGAGGCCGCCGGGGACGACCAGGTCGGCCCGGAGGGCGGCGGAGTCCAGCGGTGGGCGCTCCAGGTCGGTCCAGGGGGACGGGCCGTCGTGGCCGAAGCCACGCAGGCCGCTGCGGCGGGGACGGGGGGCTTCCGGCTCGGTCACCGGGTCAGCTTAGGGCTTGGCCGGGGCCCGCCCGGGCGCATGCCTGTGGTCGTACGCCGCCCCATCGTCCCGCATCGGGCGCGTGGACACACTGTGTCGCTGGCCATAACCCGAAACGCCCCGCGATGGCTACGCTACTTAACGGTAGTTCGCAACGCCGCCCTGCCCGGATGTCTCCTACTGTCAGGTCGCGGCCCATGGACCAGGGAGAGCCACCGGATGACCGAGGCCCCGTTCGACCCGCACACCACCGCCGGCAAACTGGCCGACCTGCGGCGCCGACTCGACGAGGCGGTGCACTCAGGCTCCGCCGCCGCCGTCGAGAAGCAGCACGCCAAGGGCAAGCTGACGGCGCGCGAGCGGATCGCCGAACTCCTCGACGAGGACTCCTTCGTCGAGTTCGACGAGTTCGCCCGGCACCGCTCGACCAACTTCGGCCAGGAGAAGAACCGGCCGTACGGCGACGGCGTGGTCACCGGCTACGGCACCGTCGACGGCCGGCAGGTCGCGGTCTTCGCCCAGGACTTCACGGTCTTCGGCGGCTCCCTCGGCGAGGTGTTCGGCGAGAAGATCGTCAAGGTGATGGACTTCGCGCTGAAGACCGGCTGCCCGATGATCGGCATCAACGACTCCGGCGGTGCCCGGATCCAGGAGGGCGTGGTCTCGCTCGGCCTGTACGGCGAGATCTTCCGCCGCAACGTGCACGCCTCGGGTGTCATCCCGCAGATCTCGCTGATCATGGGCCCGTGCGCGGGCGGCGCGGTGTACTCCCCCGCCGTCACCGACTTCGTGGTGATGGCCGACCAGACCTCGCACATGTTCATCACCGGCCCGGACGTCATCAAGACGGTCACCGGCGAGGACGTGGGCATGGAGGAGCTGGGCGGCGCCCGGACCCACAACACCAAGTCCGGCAACGCGCACCACCTGGCCGCCGACGAGAAGGAGGCCGTGGAGTACGTCAAGAACCTGCTGTCGTACCTGCCCTCCAACAACCTCTCGGACCCGCCGGTCTACCCCGAGCAGGCCGACCTCTCGATCACCGACGAGGACCTGGAGCTCGACACCATCGTGCCGGACTCGGCCAACCAGCCGTACGACATGCACAAGGTGATCGAGCACGTCCTGGACGACGGCGAGTTCCTCGAGGTGCAGCCGCTCTACGCGGGCAACATCGTCACCGGCTTCGGCCGGGTCGAGGGCCACCCGGTCGGCATCGTCGGCAACCAGCCGATGGACCTGGCCGGCTGCCTGGACATCGCCGCCAGCGAGAAGGCCGCCCGGTTCGTCCGCACCTGCGACGCCTTCAACATCCCGGTGCTGACCTTCGTCGACGTCCCCGGCTTCCTGCCCGGCACCGGCCAGGAGTGGGACGGCATCATCCGGCGCGGCGCCAAGCTGATCTACGCGTACGCCGAGGCCACCGTCCCGCTGATCACCGTGATCACCCGCAAGGCGTTCGGCGGCGCGTACGACGTCATGGGTTCCAAGCACCTGGGCGCGGACCTCAACCTGGCCTGGCCGACCGCGCAGATCGCGGTCATGGGCGCCCAGGGCGCGGTCAACATCCTGCACCGCAGGGAGCTGGCCGCGGCCGAGCAGGAGGGGATCCTGGACGAGAAGCGGGCCGAGCTGCTCGCCTCGTACGAGGACACCCTGCTCAACCCCTACCTGGCCGCGGAGCGCGGCTACGTGGACGCGGTCATCGCCCCGAGCGAGACCCGTCGGCACATCGTCCGCGGGCTGCGCGCGCTGCGCGGCAAGCGGGAGGTTTTGCCGCCCAAGAAGCACGGCAACATCCCCCTGTAAGACCGCCCGGCCATTGGGGGGTGGGTGAAGGAGCGGGGCGAGAGCTATCGGCCCGCGACGCCGCCCCCAATGGCCGGCCGGTCTCAAAGGACCGTTCGGATCGGTCGCAAAGGACCGTTCGGAGAGGACACAACCGCATGGCCCCGATCCAGGTGCTGCACGGGCAGCCGAACCCCGAGGAGCTGGCCACCGTCCTGGCGGTGGTCCAGGCCCGGGCCGCCGCCGCTCAGGCCGCCGCGCAGGCGGCCGGACGCGCGGGCGGCCCGGCCACCCCGTGGAACGACCGCGCCACCCGGCTCCGCCCGGCGCTCCGCCCCGGACCGGACGCCTGGCGCACCTCGGCCTGGGCGCACTGACCCGGGCACGACGGCACGAGGGCGCGGGGCGCCCGGATCCGTACCTCCGTCGGAGGGCGGTCCGGGCGCCCCGCGCCCCTTCGGCGTGTCCCGGGGCGGGCCGCCGTGCGTGCTCGGGGGTTCCCGTCAGGGGTGAGGCGACGGGAACCGGGGGTCGGGCAGGGGTCAGGCGGTGACGGGGGCCGGGACGGCCCGGCCGCGGCGGGCCAGCAGCCCGTCCAGCGCCAGCGCGCCGGGGCCGACGGCGGCGATCACCAGGAAGGTCCAGCTGAACAGGGCGGACAGCTCGCCGCCGTTCTGGATCGGCCAGAGCGCCATCTCCTGGTGCACCGAGAAGTACGCGTAGGCCATCGAACCGGAGCAGATCAGGGCGGCGGTTCGGGTGCCCAGGCCGAGCAGCACCAGGGCGCCGCCGACCAGCTGGATCACCGACGCGTACCAGCCCGGCCAGCTCCAGGTCTCGACGGTGAGGCCCTTGCCCATCGCACCGCCGAGCACGCCGAACAGCGAGGCGGCGCCGTGGCAGGCGAACAGCAGGCCGGTGACGATCCGGAAGAGCCCGAGGGCGTAGGGCTTGATGTTCTCGACAGCGTCTCTGGGCACCGGGGACACCGAGGACATGGCAGATCTCCTTGGGGCGGGGACGGGGGGAACACAGGCAAGCCTTGCCTCCGGTCCGGGGGCCCCGCAATGCCGTCTCGCCCTTCTTCACATGAATGTGACTGATTGTCAGATTTGTCGAGCGGGCCTCCACCGGGGCTCCGCGCGGCCTCCGCGGGACCTCCGCCGGAGAACTTGAGTACCCGTACTCAGGCGCGCCGCGGGCGGCCCGACGCAGGCTGGTGGGGTGCTCTGGTCAGACCCCCGCGACGAGCCGTCGCCCGAGGCCCGTCGGGTGCAGCAGATGCTGCGCCGCGCCGGGCTGCTGCTCGCGCTGCTGGCCGTGCTCGGGGCCGTCCTGCTGCTGGCCTGATCCGCGGGCGCCCCGGTGGGGGCCGGGACGGAACCCCTACGCTGGACCGCATGACCGACCGCCGCACCCTCGTGCTCGCCTCCGCCTCCCCCGCCCGGCTCGGCCTGCTCCGCCAGGCCGGACTCGACCCCGTGGTGCGGGTCAGCGGGGTGGACGAGGACGCGCTGACCGCCCCGACCCCGGCCGAGCTGGCCCTGGTGCTGGCCGAGGCCAAGGCCAAGGCGGTGGCCGCCGAGCTCACCGCCAGCGAGCTGGTGGTCGGCTGCGACTCCGTCCTGGAGCTGGACGGGCGGGCGCTGGGCAAGCCCGCCGACGCCGCCGAGGCGCTGGCCCGCTGGCAGGACATGCGCGGCCGGTCCGGGGTGCTCCGCACCGGCCACTGCGTGATCGACACCGCCACCGGGCGGCAGTCCTCGGCCACCGCCTCCACCACCGTCCGCTTCGGCACCCCGGACGACGAGGAGGTGGCCGCGTACATCGCCTCCGGCGAGCCGCTGCACGTCGCCGGGGCGTTCACCCTGGACGGCCGTTCGGCGCCGTTCGTCGAGGGCGTCGACGGCGACCCGGGCAACGTCATCGGCCTCTCGCTGCCGCTGCTGCGGCGGCTGCTGGCGGAGGTCGACGTCCGGATCGTCGACCTCTGGACCTGACCCGCACTCCGGACCCGACCCGCACCCCCGGCCGGGCCCGCACCGCCCCGCAGCGCGCCGGGAAGGGACCCGGACGGGCGTCCATGGTCTGAACCATGGGGGTCCGGGGGCGGCCAGGGGGACCCCGACTTCCGCCCACCGGTCCGGGACGCACCCGATCGGGCGGAACGTCCGACGCCGAGCTGACGGTGCGGATCCGGACAGAACCGGGCTCGTACATCTGTCGCCCGGACCCACCACCACGGGGGCGCCCGCGCCGATAGGGTGGCGCAGTCGGAGCGCCGGGAGCCGGAGCGGAAGGGGAGCGCGGAATGACCGACAGCGTGCTGAACGTGGCCCTCGGGCTCGTGGCCACGGCGATCAGCGCCGGGATCGGCTGGCTCGCGCAGTCCCTGCGGCGCCGCCGCAGGCTGGGCCGGGTCCGGGAGTTCTTCGGGATGCCCGCCGGGACCGAGTGCCTGCTGGTGGTCAACCGCCGCGGCGTGGAGGGGACTTCGCGCAGCGTGTCGCGCAACGACGTGTACGCGCTGATGGAGTTGTCGGCTCTGGTCCGCGAGTGCGGCGCCCGGGCCGAGCTGGTCGCCCATGACGAGGTGCGGCAGGGGCTGGGCCAGAAGGCCGAGTTCTGCCTGGGCGGCCCCGCCAGCAACGAGCGGACCGTCGCCCACCTGCAGTCCTGGCTGCCCGGGATCGAGTTCGCCCTGCAGAACCCGGACGGTCCGCACGGGGACACCACCCTCACGGTCGGGGACGAGGAGTTCCCCTACGTCCACCCCTCGGCGGGCTCCGCCGGCGGCCAGGCGTACGTGCTGCTGGCCCGGCTGCACGCCCGGCCGGACAGCCGGCCGGTGTTCCTGATCGCCGGGCAGACCGCGACCTCCAACCACGCGGCCGTGCGCTACCTGGTGGCCAACCACCGGGCACTCGCGCACCGGTACGGGAGGACCGGCACCTTCGTGCTGGTCCTCAAGGTGATCAACTCCGAGGCGTACGGCCCCGACGTGGTCGAGCTCGCCGCGGACGTCACCGCCAAGGCCACCGCCCCCCGCGTGGAGGCGGCCGTCTGAGCCCACCCGTGTGGCGAAGACCACGCCGCGGCCACCGCCGCTACAGCAGGCCGCAAGCCTGCCCCGACGCGGATGCGTAAGGTCACTACCAGCGGAACATCCCGCTCCGTGCCCGGTCGATCACGCATCCGCGTCACGCTCCGTGTGAGCATGCTCACCACCAGGGACTACTCGCCGGTACGACCCTTAGATCCCTAGACTCAACGAGGTTCAAGAAGGGAGCCACAGTGCGCAAGGTGCTCATCGCCAACCGCGGAGAAATCGCCGTCCGCGTCGCCCGGGCCTGCCGGGATGCCGGTATCGCCAGCGTCGCCGTGTACGCCGAGCCGGACCGGGACGCGCTGCACGTCCGCGCGGCCGACGAGGCGTACGCGCTCGGCGGCGACACCCCCGCCACCAGCTACCTGGACATCGCCAAGGTGCTCAAGGCGGCCGCGGACTCGGGTGCGGACGCCGTCCACCCCGGTTACGGCTTCCTCTCCGAGAACGCCGACTTCGCCCAGGCCGTGATCGACGCCGGTCTGATCTGGATCGGCCCGCCGCCGCAGGCCATCCGCGACCTCGGCGACAAGGTCACCGCCCGGCACGTCGCCCAGCGCGCCGGCGCCCCGCTGGTCGCCGGCACCCCGGAGCCGGTCTCCGGCTCCGACGAGGTCGTCGACTTCGCCCGGGAGCACGGCCTGCCGGTCGCCATCAAGGCGGCGTACGGCGGTGGCGGCCGCGGCCTCAAGGTCGCCCGCACCCTGGAGGAGATCCCCGAGCTGTACGAGTCGGCGGTCCGCGAGGCCGTCGCCGCGTTCGGCCGCGGCGAGTGCTTCGTCGAGCAGTACCTGGACAAGCCGCGCCACGTCGAGACCCAGTGCCTCGCCGACCGGCACGGCAACGTGGTCGTGGTCTCCACCCGTGACTGCTCGCTGCAGCGCCGGCACCAGAAGCTGGTCGAGGAGGCCCCCGCGCCGTTCCTCACCCCGGAGCAGAACGCCGAGCTGTACCGCGCCTCCAAGGCGATCCTGCGCGAGGCGGGCTACGTCGGCGCCGGTACCTGCGAGTTCCTGGTCTCCCAGGACGGCCTGATCTCCTTCCTGGAGGTCAACACCCGTCTGCAGGTCGAGCACCCGGTCTCCGAGGAGGTCACCGGCCTCGACCTGGTCCGGGAGATGTTCCGGATCGCCGACGGCGAGGAGCTCGGCTACGACGACCCGGAGGTCCGCGGTCACTCGATCGAGTTCCGGATCAACGGCGAGGACCCGGGCCGCAACTTCCTGCCGGCGCCCGGCACGGTGACCCTGTTCGCCGCGCCGTCCGGTCCGGGCGTGCGCCTGGACGCGGGCGTGGAGTCCGGCTCGGTCATCGGCCCCGCCTGGGACTCGCTGCTGGCCAAGCTGATCGTCACCGGTGCCGACCGCAAGCAGGCGCTGCAGCGTGCGGCCCGTGCGCTGGCCGAGTTCAAGGTGGAGGGCATGGCCACCGCCATCCCGTTCCACCAGGCCGTGGTGACCGACCCGGCGTTCGCGCCGGAGGTGCACGGCAGCGACGAGGCGTTCACGGTCTACACCCGCTGGATCGAGACCGAGTTCGACAACACCATCCCGGCGTTCACCGGCGCCGGCGGTGAGGGCGAGGAGGCCGAGGGCCGCGAGACCGTCGTGGTCGAGGTCGGCGGCAAGCGGATCGAGGTCTCGCTGCCGTCCTCGCTGGGCGTGTCGGCCGCTCCGGCCGCCGCCGCGGGCACCGGCAAGACCAAGCGCCGGGTGGGCGCCAAGAAGGCCGGCTCGGCCGTCTCCGGCGACACCCTCGCCTCGCCGATGCAGGGCACCATCGTCAAGGTCGCCGTGGAGGAGGGCCAGGTCGTCGCCGAGGGCGAGCTGATCGTCGTCCTGGAGGCGATGAAGATGGAGCAGCCGCTCAACGCGCACAAGGCCGGCACCGTGGTCGGCCTCAAGGCCGAGGTCGGCCAGTCCGTGAGCAGCGGCGCGGCCCTCTGCGAGATCAAGGACTGACCCCGCGTCAGCCGCGTCGGGCCCGTACCCCTCCGGGGGTGCGGGCCCTTCGCACGTCCGCGCGGGCGGCCACGGGGGCCTGGGGGCTGCCTTCAAGCCCCTAGGGCCGGACGCGGGGGGCGCCGAGTTCGGCGTAGCGGGCGGGGGGCTGGCCGGGCGGGCCCGCGTGGGGGCCGGGGCGGCGCGGGCCGGGGAGCGGGGCCCCGGGCGGCGGGGCGATCCGGCGCGGGCCGACCGGGACGGGCCCCTGGTGGGGCGCCGGCTCCGAGCCCGACCCGAGCGGGGCGACGGAGATCTGCACCCCGCAGTCGGCCAGCGCGTCCAGCTCGCGGGCGGTCGGGTCCTCGGCGGCGGTGTGCTCGTCGGTGACCAGCCGGGTGATCGCGTCGGTGGGCACGGTCTGGAACATGGTGTCCGAGCCGAGCTTGGTGTGGTCGGCGAGCACGATCACCTCGGCGGCGGCCTGCACCAGGGCCCGGTCCACGCTGGCGGAGAGCATGTTGGTGGTGGACAGGCCGCGCTCGGCGGTGAGCCCGCTGCCGGAGATGAAGGCCTTGGAGACCCGCAGCCCGTGCAGCGACTGCTCCGCGCCGCTGCCGACCAGGGCGTAGTTGGAGCCGCGGAGCGTCCCGCCGGTCATCACCACCTCGACGCGGTTGGCGTGCGCCAGCGCCTGGGCGACCAGCAGGGAGTTGGTGACCACCGTCAGACCGGGGACCCGGGCGAGCCGGCGGGCCAGCTCCTGGGTGGTCGTCCCCGCGCCGACCACGACCGCGTCGCCCTCCTCGACCAGGCCGGCCGCCAGGTCGGCGATGGCGCTCTTCTCGGCGGCGGCGAGGTGGGTCTTCTGCGGGTACCCGGGCTCCCGGCTGAAGCCGCCGGGGAGCACGGCGCCGCCGTGCCGGCGGTCGAGCAGCCCTTCGGCCTCCAGCGCCCGCACGTCTCTGCGTACGGTGACTTCGGAGGTCTGGACGACGCGGGCCAGCTCACGGAGCGACACGGCTCCGTTGGCGCGCACCATTTCGAGAATCAACTGGCGACGTTCTGCAGCAAACACAGAACCGACGGTAACCGAGTGACCGTCTGCTTTCAGGCGTTTGCAGCTGGTAGCCGGAATTGCTCACCTGAGTCCAGCGCACGACCGTACAATGCGCCCCGCCGGACGGGTGAAAGCCCGCCGCCGTGTTCCGGGGGACGGCGAGGGGGCCGCCGGTCGGCGGCCCCCTCCAACCTCCGGGCCCGGTGCGGGAGTCGGCCTCCCGGGCGGGTTCAGGAGTCGGCGCCCTCGCGCTTGCGGGTGTGGAGCTGGCGGGCGGCCTCGGCGGTGGAACCGGAGATGGACGGGTAGACGGTGAAGCCCTTGGCGACCTGCTCCACCGTCAGGTTGTTGTCCACCGCGAGCGAGATGGAGTGGATCAGCTCGCTGGCGCGCGGGGCCACGACCACGCCGCCGACCACGATGCCGGTGCCGGGGCGGCAGAACAGCTTCACGAAGCCGTCCCGGATGCCCTGCATCTTGGCCCGCGGGTTGCCGCGCAGCGGGAGCTTCACCTCGACGGCGTCCACCCGGCCGCCCTGGACGTCGGCGGCGGTGTAGCCGACGGTGGCGATCTCCGGGTCGGTGAAGACGTTGGAGGCCACGGTCTTGAGGTTGAGCGGCTGCACCGCGTCGCCGAGGGCGTGGTACATGGCGATCCGGCCCTGCATGGCGGCCACCGAGGCGAGCATGAAG
Organism: Kitasatospora sp. HUAS MG31; assembly: GCF_040571325.1. Taxonomy (GTDB): domain Bacteria; phylum Actinomycetota; class Actinomycetes; order Streptomycetales; family Streptomycetaceae; genus Kitasatospora; species Kitasatospora camelliae. The sequence continues at coordinate 3,135,360 of NZ_CP159872.1, forward strand.
ACGCCGGTGCAGTCGCCGGCCGCGTAGACGCCGGGGGCGGTGGTGCGGGAGACCCGGTCGACCACGATCTGGCCCCAGTCGTTGAGCTTGACCCCCGCCTCCTCCAGGCCCATGCCGGCGGTGTTGGGGATCGAGCCGACCGCCATCAGGCAGTGGGTGCCGCGGATGGTGCGGCCGTCGGCCAGGGTGACCTCGACGTGGTCGCCGACCCGCTTGGCGCGCTCGGCCCGGGAGCGGCTCATCACGTTCATGCCGCGGCGGCGGAAGACCTCCTCCAGCACCTCGGCGGCGTCCGGGTCCTCGCCGGGCAGCACCCGGTCGCGGGAGGAGACCAGGGTGACGTCGGAGCCCAGCGCCTGGTACGCGCCGGCGAACTCGGCGCCGGTGACGCCGGAGCCGACCACGATCAGCTCGCGGGGCAGCTCCTCCAGGTCGTACACCTGGGTCCAGGTGAGGATCCGCTCGCCGTCCGGCTGGGCGTCGGGCAGCTCGCGCGGGTGGACGCCGGTGGCGATCAGGACGGCGTCGGCGCGCACCGACTCGGTGGTGCCGTCGGCCAGGTCGACCAGGACCTCGCGGGAGCCGTCCACGGCCTGGCCGCCGGACGCCAGCCGGCCCTTGCCGCGCAGCACGGTCACGCCGGCCCGGGTGACGGCCTGGGTGATGTCGTGGGACTGCGCGATCGCCAGCCGCTTCACACGCCGGTTGACCTTGCCGAGGTCCACGCCGACCACCCGGGCGGACTGCTCCAGCGGCGGGGTGTCGTCGGCGACGATGATGCCCAGCTCCTCGTAGGAGCTGTCGAAGGTGGTCATCACCTCGGCCGTCGCGATCAGCGTCTTGGACGGTACACAGTCCGTCAGCACCGCCGATCCGCCCAGACCGTCGCGGTCGACAACGGTCACCTCCGCGCCGAGCTGGGCTGCCACCAGGGCCGCCTCGTATCCGCCGGGTCCGCCACCGATGATCACGATCCGAGTCACGTGCTCCATTGTCCCGCATGGAAAAGGCGGCGCCACGCCGGGGGCGCCCCCCGGCGTGCGGGCCCTGGGCGGCGGCCGGTGACCGGGCGGGCGGGCGGACCCGTGATCCGCGCCACGACTCCCGTAGGCTGACCGACATGTCGCTCTACGCCGCGTACGCCACGAACCTCGACGCCCGGCAGATGACCCGGCGCGCCCCGCACTCCCCGCTGCGCGGCACCGGCTGGCTGACCGGGTGGCGGCTGACCTTCGGCGGCGAGCAGCTGGGCTGGGAGGGCTCGCTGGCCACCGTGGTGGAGGACGAGAAGGAGCAGGTGTTCGTCTCGCTCTACGACGTCGCGCCGATGGACGAGGAGGGCCTCGACCGCTGGGAGGGCGTGCAGCTCGGCATCTACCGGAAGGTCAGGCTGCGGGCGCAGACCCTGGACGGCGAGGTCCCGGTCTGGACGTACGTGCTCAACGACTACGAGGGCGGCCTGCCCGCCGCGCGCTATCTCGGGCTGATCGCCGACGCGGCGGAGAGCGCGGGCGCGCCCGACGACTACGTCCAGGAGCTCCGCCGGCGGCCCTGCTGACCGGAGCCCGGTGACCGGGCTCCGGCGGCGCGGTCAGCCCTTGGCCCAGCTCCGGGTGGCGGCGGCGAGCGCCTCGGCGACCCGCAGCCGCAGGGCCGGGTCGGTCCGCAGCCCGTTGGCCAGCTCCACGTGCAGCCAGGGCACGCCGCGGTCGGAGGCGTACCGGCCCTCGACGTTGGTGGTGCCCTCCAGCCGCCCGCACTTCTCCTTCCAGGCCTCGCAGACGTTCAGGCCGAGGGCCCGCAGGCCCTCCGCGGTCCTGTGGCCGGCCGGCCCGGGCTCGACGCTGCCGCCGGAGACCACCGCGTCCTGGCCGGGCAGGCTGCCCTCGTCGAAGCCGTGCACCTGGATGCCGGGCAGTCCCCGGTCGGCCAGCAGGTCGACCACGGCCGCGAACACCGTGTCCGGGCTGTGCGCGGCGTCCGAGGTGCCGTCGGCGCCGGCCCGGCGGTGGGCGCCCGCGATCACCACGACCCCGCCCGGCGCGGCCCGCCAGAGTTCGACGCCGAGCAGTTCGGTCCGGCTGTCGGCGACCGGGTGCGGGACCTGGCCGGACCAGACGGCGTGGGTCTGCGGGTCGAGGTAGACCCGGCCCCAGCCGCGCTCGCGCTCCCGCTCCGGTGAGGCGTCGGCGACCTCGGTCACCCGGCGGCCGCTCGGCCGGTCGATCAGCTCGGTCGCCCGGTAGCCGGCCTGCCGCAGGGTGGCGGCGGCCGGCCCGGCCTTGCCGTCCAGCAGCTGGGAGACGCCCTCGCCGACCGCCCGGCGCTCGGACTGGTTCGGCGCGCGGTAGGGGGAGTCGGCGGCGAAGTTCGCGGTGTACGCGGCCACCCGCTCGGCCAGGTCCACCTGTTCCGGGCCGGCGGGGGTGCTCCGGGAGGCGGTCGGGGCGGGGCCGGCGGCGGGGCTGCGGCCGCCGCCGAGCAGGGCCAGGGTGAGGCCCGCGGCGAGCAGGCCGAGTACGGCCAGCAGTGCCGCCGGCGCCTTCCGGCCGGTCGTCCACGGCAGCTCGGTACGCATCCCCATGGCGGCCAACCTAGCCGACCTCAGGCGGGCGGCCGGACCAGGTCGCGGGTGGTGGACGCCCGTCCCGGGCGGTCATGCCATCCGATATCCTCACCGGACCGGGGGGAATATCCAGCCATCGAATGGCCGAAACCATTCGTATTCGCTCGGCCGGTCACCCGCCCAGGTTCCCGGCGTCGGCCCATGGGAACCCGTTGACCATCTCGATCCACCCGCCGCGCCGGCGGCGCCGGATGCGGCGCCGTGCCGACATGCCCCTGCTCGGCGGGATCCGGCCCCCGATCGCCGTCCTCCTGCTGCTACTGGTGGTGGTCTCCGGCATCACCGCGCTGACCGTGGGCGGGTTCCGGGTGGACGAGATCCCGCAGGCCGTCCGGGAGTCCCAGCAGTACACCGCCGAGGACGGCGCCGTCGCCGTGCGCTCGGCGATCAACGAGAACGTCGACGACCTGCGCCGTTTCGCCGAGCAGTACGACAAGGGCTCGGCCGAGCCGGACGCCGTGCTGGCCGCGCTGAGCCAGACGCACCAGAAGTGGCGCGGCACCGCCGTGGTGGTCCCCGCCACGGGCCGGCTGCTGGCCGCCCGCGGCGAGGCCGTCCCGCTGGCCGGGCTGGACCTGACGAAGTCCGCGGGCACGGCCACCCCCGCCCCGCTGCTCGCCACCGCGAACGGCGGGACCCGGCTGCTGACCTTCGGCACGGTGACCGTCAAGAGCTCCGGCCGGGTGCTGCTGGTGGCTTCGGACACCCTCAAGGTGCCCGCCATGGCCACCTCCAAGGAGCAGACCGTCCAGGTGCTCGGAGCCACCGGCGCCGCGGTGGACACCGCCGGCCCGGAGCCGGCCACCGACGCGGACAAGAGGCTGTTCGCCTCCGCCCGGGAGAAGGCGTCCCACGCCCGCCCGACCGCCCAGGTCCCGACCGTCTCGGGCGCCCTGGTGGGCCCCGCCGACGACAAGGGCGCCCGGCGGGTGGCCGGGTACGCGGCGGTCACCTCCGCCGATCCGCAGGACGCGGCCGGCTCGCTCGGCCTCACCGTGGTCTCCGGCGTGTCGGTCGAGCGCCACCAGGCGGAGCTCCGGCACCCGCTGCTCGGCCTGGTCGCCGCCGGATCGCTGCTGCTGGTCGGCCTGGTGGTCGCCGGGGTGCTGCTGCGCACCCTGCAGCGGCCGCTGCTGCGGCTGTTCCTGGAGTCACGCCGGCTGAGCCGCGGCGAGCGGCTGGACCAGCCGGTCGCCGGGCCCAAGCGGGGCGAGGCCGGGCGCACCGTTCGCGCCCTGGAGGAGCTGCGCCTCCAGCTGCTGGACCCGCGGCGGGAGCCGCCGGAGCCCGCGCCGCCGCGGCGCCGTCCCGGCATCCTGCTGCCGCTGACCCTGTGCGCCGTGGTGATCCTCGGCTGGTCCGTCCCGCTGACCCTGCTCAGCTCCGACCGCGACGCGGTGGCCGTGCCGGGCGACGTGGTGGCGGCGCAGAAGAACCGCACCGACAGCCTGGCCACCCGGGTCCGGCAGGCGCTGTCCGAGAGCACCTCCGACCTCAAGCCGCTGGCCGCCGCCCTGGACGGCTCGCGCAAGCCCGACTCCCGGCTGCGCGCCGCCCTGGACGAGCACCCGCGCTACCGGTCGATCTACCTGCTCGGTACCGACGGCTCGGTGACCGCCAAGGCCGGCGAGGTGTCCTCGCACGCCGCGGCGGCCGCCGAACTCCCGGACGGCATCGCGCTGCTGAACACCTCCGGCAACGAGCCGGTGTTCGCCGCGATCATCGGGATGGACACGGCCGGCACCACGGAGTCCACCGGATCCACCGGGTCCGCCGGGTCCACCAGCGCCGGCACGGTCATCCAGGCCACCGCCACGGCCTCGCCCGCCCCCATCGCGACGCCCTCCGCGGGCACCGCCGCGACACCCTCCGCCGCCCCCACCGCGACGCCGTCCGCCGGTGCCACCGCGACCCCGTCCGCCGGTGCCACCACGGACGCGGGCGGGAAGACCGCCGACGGCAGGACCCCCCGGCGGCCGGTGCTGGTCGGCGAGCTCAAGCGCGACTTCGTCAGCGGCCTGCTGGACCGGCCGGGCCTCGGCGAGATCTGGCTGGTCGACGGCCGCAAGCGGATCGTCGGTGCCAACGAGGCCTTCGGCTCCTTCGCCGAGCTGCCCGACTCGCGGGCCCGCCGGCAGGTGGACAAGGCCGACAAGGAGACCGCCGTCTCGGTGTCCCGCAGCGGCGGGAACGCCGTGGTCCTGGCCGCGGCCCGGCTCGACGGCAGCGGCCAGGTGGCCAAGCTCGGCTGGTCGGTGGTGACCTCCCAGCCGGTCGGCTGGCTGCACCTGGACCAGAACAAGGCGGACCGGCGGGCGCTGCTCGCCGCGATGCTGGGCCTGGCGGCCGCCGCGCTCTGCCTGGGATGGCTGTTCATCGCGGTCGGCCTGCCGCTGCGCCGGCTGGCCGCGAACGCCGAGGCGCTGGCCGCCGGCGACCGGCGGACCGTGCTCTACCCCGTCCACCACGACGAGGTGGGCGCGGTGGTCCGCAGTCTGGAGGTCATCCGGCAGCAGCTGGAGCAGCGGGCCCGCCGCGCAGGCGACCAGGGCGCGCGCCGGCCGCGCACCGCCGAGCGCACCGCCGAGCGCTCCGACCCGTCCTCCGCTCAGCCCGCCGGCCGCCGCCCGGCCGACCACTCCGCCGGCCGCGACGCCGGCCACCGCTGAAAGCGACCGCGCCGTGCTCTTCCTCTACTCCGTCCTGGTGATCTGCTGCGTGGGTCTCCTGATCGCGGGCATCGTCGAGCAGCGCCGGCACTACGCCGCGCTCGAACAGATCCCGGTCCGGGTGCTGGTGAACGGCATCCGCGGCAAGAGCTCGATCACCCGGCTGTGCGCGGGCGCGCTGCGCGGCGGCGACCTGGTGACGGTGGCCAAGACCACCGGCACCGCGGCCAGGTTCATCCACCCCGACGCCACCGAGGAGCCGGTCTTCCGGAAGTTCGGCATCGCCAACGTGGCCGAGCAGATCGGCATCGTCCGGCGGGCCGCCGCGTACCGGCCGGACGCGCTGGTGATCGAGTGCATGGCGGTCATGCCGCCGCTGCAGGAGGTCAACCAGACCAAGCTGATCCGCTCCACCATCGGAGTGCTCTGCAACGTCCGCGAGGACCACCTGGCGGAGATGGGCCCGACGCTGGACGACGTCGCCCGCTCGCTGTCCCGCTCGATGCCGGTCGGCGGTGTCTGCGTCACCGCCGAGCAGGACCGCCGGCACATCCTCCAGGAGGAGGCGGACAAGCGGAGCTGCGAGCTGATCGTGGTCGACCCGGAGACGGTCAGCGACGAGGAGCTGCGCGGGTTCAGCTGGTTCACCTTCAAGGAGAACGTGGCGATCGCGCTCGCCGTGGCCGAGCTGATGGGCGTGGACCGGCAGACCGCGCTGCGCGGCATGTGGGAGGCGCCGCCGGACCCGGGCGTGCTCTCGGTCGAGCGCTACCGCACCCCGGAGGGCAAGCGGCTGCGGTTCGCCAACGTCTTCGCGGCCAACGACCCGGAGTCCACCCTGATGAACGTCCAGCAGCTGCTGGACCTGGGCGCCATCCACCGGCCGCTCAACGTGGTCATCAACTGCCGCCCCGACCGGGTCGAGCGGAACGGCCAGATGGGCTCGATCGTGCCGGACCTCGACCCGGACACCGTCTTCCTGATCGGCCACCCCACCAAGTCCGCCCGGGACGGCATCCCCGCCGGCTGGAACGGCCGGATCGTCGACCTCGGCGGCGACCGCCGCGACCCGGCCGAGCTCACCGAGGCCCTGCTCCACGAGCTCGGCCCGGACACCTCGCTGGTCGCGGTCGGCAACATCCACGGCCAGGGCGAGCTCTTCCTGGAGGAGCTGGCCGCCCTCGCGCCCGACGACGAGCCCGCCGCCCCGGCCCACGCCCGCGGCGGGCACCCGGTGGCGGAGGACCGCCCGGCCGAGCCGGTGTACCGGGCCGTGCCGCTGGACGACGACCTGGAGGAGGAGCCGTACGGCGCCCCCTACCGGCAGCACCCGGGCGCCGCGCGGGTGCCCGGCCCGGGCCGCCCGGTGCAGGACCCGTACGCCCGGCCGCACGCCTACGCCGAGCCGGACCCGTACGCGCAGCAGCGCCGGCACCCGGCCGGGCAGCAGCCGTACCCGCAGCCCTACCCGCAGCCCGACCCGTACGCGCAGCAGCAGCAGCACCCGTACCAGCAGCCGGGCGGGGCCTACCCCCAGCCGGACCCGTACCAGCAGGCCGACCCGTACGCGCAGCAGTACCAGCGGCCCGCCCAGCCCTACCGGCAGGCCGATCCGTACCAGCAGGGCCGGGGCTACGCCCAGCAGGGCGGCTACCCGCAGGCCGACGGCCACGGGCAGGACCCGTACCTGCGGCAGCCCCCGCCGCAGGCCGGCCACGCCCGCCGCCCCGACCCGTACGGCCACGACCGCACCGCGTACCAGCAGCCCTTCGATCCCTTCGGAGACCACCAGTGATTCCCACCGAGCTCACCCCCGAGGTCGCCGCCATCGGCATCGCGCTCGGTCTGGTCTTCTCGCTGATCTGCTACCTGACCACCAACCTCTCCCCCGGCGGCATGATCACCCCGGGCTGGCTGGCGCTGACCCTGGTGGAGGACCTCCAGCGGGCCGGCCTGACGGTCGCGGTCACGCTGCTGACCTTCCTCACCACCCGGGTGGTGCAGAAGCTGGTGATCCTCTACGGCAAGCGGCTGTTCGCCGCGGTGGTGCTGACCGGCGTGGTGTTCCAGGGCGCGGTGACGCTGGTGCTCCAGCACCAGCTGCCGACCCTGTACGCCAACCAGACGCTCGGCTTCATCGTGCCGGGCCTGATCGCCTACCAGCTGGTCCGCCAGCCGAAGGGCGCCACCCTGATGGCCACCGGCACGGTGACGCTGGCCAACTACGTCGTGCTGGCGGCCGCGCTGCTGCTCGGTGCGCTGCCCGGCAGCTGAGCCGGATCCGTTCAGAACCCCACTCGGTGAGGAGCGTTGGATGAGCGTCTCGCGCAGGGCCGTCCTCGGCGGCGTCCTTGGTCTCGCGCTGGCCGGTACCGCCGGTGAGCTGACCCTGAAGCTGCGGGAGCGGGCGGCCCGGCCGGCCGACGCCCCGGACGACTCGCCGGCCGCCCAGCAGCCGGTCGGCGACGCCGCCCCGGCCACCGGCGACCGCCGCTACGAGCGGCTGACCGGCCCGGACCGCACGGTGGTCCGGGACGCCGCGGGCGCGGTGCTGGCCACCCTCACCGACGGGGCCAGGACCGCGGTGCTGACCGGCAAGAGCCGCACCTTCGCCGACCCGGACACCTCCGCCACGGTGGCCACCGACGCCTGGGTCCGGCTGCTGCCGCAGCCCTGGCAGGCCGGCGCCGAGCAGGCCGAGTGGTTCAAGGGCTGGTTCCAGAAGTCGCTCGGCAGCGCCGAGGACGACGTGCTGGCCTTCGCCACCCAGTACCTGGCGGGCGCGCCCGACCAGAAGAACCCCAAGGGCGTGCGGTTCCGCGGCAACGCCTCCTTCGGCCCGCTCAACCCCAACGGCTCGCCGGGCAACGACTACCGGCTGGAGGAGACCGACTTCCTGGACTACCTCGGGATGCCCTGGCCCTTCGCCGACAAGGTCACCAAGCAGCCCGACAAGGCCCGCTACGGCGGCGTGGACTGCTCCGGCTACGTCCGGCTGGTGTACGGCTACCGGGCCGGCTACCCGCTGCTGAGCAAGGACGTCGCCGGTCCCGGCCTGCCGCGTACCGCCAACGGTCTGGCCCGGCTGGGCCCGGGCGTCCCGGTCCTGGCGCTGACCACCAAGCCCGGTTCCGAGGAGACCGTGCACCCGGCCTCGCTGGCCGCGCTGATGCCGGGCGACCTGCTGTTCTTCGAGATCGACGCGCGCACCGGCGTCCGGCTCGACCACACCGGGATCTTCCTCGGCCTGGACAGCGAGGGCCACCCGCGGTTCATCTCCAGCCGCGAGGAGGCCGACGGGCCGACCTTCGGCGACAAGGGCGGCACCTCGCGGATCGACGGCGGCGGTTTCTACGGCAAGGGGCTGCGCAGCGCCAAGCGGCTCTGACCGGTCGGGTTGGGCGTCCCTGACGCGGCGCCGGGCGGCAGCGCCCGGCACAGGCGGCGCCGCCCGGACAACCCGGCCCCGAACGGCCCGGGTGGCGCGGCGCCCGGGCGCCCGGTCACCTGGGAGGATCGTCCGACCGGACCCGCGGACATCCGGCCGGACCTTGTGCCTTTAGGTCAACCGGGTAACGATCCGGCACGACTCGGCAGGATTGTCTACGCGCGTAGGCGTCTGTCGCCTATCCTCGCCAGTGTGAACGCAACTCCTCAGTCGGTCGTCTCCGCCGACCCCTACGCCGCTGCCAAGGCCGCCGCCGACCGCCTCCGCGAGCTGACCGGCGCCGACCGCCACGACGTCGCCCTGGTGATGGGCTCCGGCTGGGTGCCGGCCGCCGACGCGCTGGGTGAGACCGTGGCCGAATTCCCGGTCACCGACCTCCCCGGCTTCCCCGCCCCCGCCGTCGCGGGCCACGCCGGCCGGATCCGCTCGGTGCGCGTCGTGGGCGAGGCCGGCGAGAAGCGCGCCCTGGTCTTCCTCGGCCGCAACCACTACTACGAGGGCCACGGCGTGGCCACCGTGGTGCACGGCGTCCGCACCGCCGCGGCCGCCGGCTGCGGCACCATCGTGCTGACCAACGGCTGCGGCGGCCTCCGCCAGGGCTGGGTCCCCGGCCAGCCGGTGCTGATCAGCGACCACATCAACCTCACCGCGGACTCCCCGATCGTCGGCGCCAACTTCGTCGACCTGACGGACCTGTACTCCAAGCGCCTGCGCGCGCTCTGCCGCGAGATCGACCCGTCCCTGGACGAGGCCGTGTACGTGCAGTTCCGCGGCCCGCACTACGAGACCCCGGCCGAGGTCCACATGGCCCGGGTGATCGGCGGCGAGCTGGTCGGCATGTCCACCACCCTGGAGGCCATCGCGGCCCGCGAGGCCGGCGCCGAGGTGCTGGGCATCTCGCTGGTCACCAACCTGGCCGCGGGCATGACCGGCGAGCCGCTCAACCACGAAGAGGTCCTGGAGGCCGGCAAGGCCTCGGCCGAGCGGATGGGCGCGCTGCTGGCGAAGGTCCTTGAGCGGATCTGACCGTCCGCTGACGCAGAATCGGTAACCGGGGCCGCCGGCGCGGCGGCGGGCAGACCGGGCTCGGGCCCGGGGCCCGCCGCCGGCGCGGCGGCCCCGCCCTCACAGCCCCCTTCTCAGGAGGAGCAGGCACCCATGCCGCAGGCACCCACCACCGACCTCCTCGCCCGCGCCCGGACCTGGCTCGCCGAGGACCCCGATCCGCAGACCCGCGAGGAACTGTCCGCCCTGCTGGCCGCGGCCGAGGACCCCGGGGACGAGGGCCGGCTCGCCTGGTCCCACCTGGCCGAGCGGTTCGCCGACCGGCTCCAGTTCGGCACCGCCGGCCTGCGCGGCGAGCTCGGCGCCGGCCCGATGCGGATGAACCGCGCGGTGGTGATCCGCGCCGCCGCCGGCCTCGCCGCGTACGTCAGGCAGCAGAAGCTCGGCGACCTGGTGGTGATCGGCTACGACGCCCGTCACAAGTCGGCCGACTTCGCCCGGGACACCGCCGCCGTCATGGTCGGCGCCGGACTGCGCGCCGCGCTGCTGCCGCGCCCGCTGCCCACCCCGGTCCTCGCCTTCGCCGTCCGCCACCTCGGCGCCGCCGCCGGCGTCACCGTGACCGCCAGCCACAACCCGCCGCAGGACAACGGCTACAAGGTCTACCTGGGCGACGGCTCGCAGATCGTCCCGCCGGCCGACGCCGGCATCGCGGACGAGATCGACGCCATCGGCTCGCTGTCCGAGGTGCCGCTGGCCGCAGACGGCTGGGAGGTGCTCGGCGACGAAGTGGTCGAGGCCTACCTGGACCGCGCCGTCTCGGTGGTCGAGCCCGGCGGGCCGCGCGACCTGGACGTGGTCTACACCCCGATGCACGGCGTCGGCCGGGACGTCCTGCTGGCCGCGTTCAAGCGGGCCGGCTTCCCCGCGCCCACCGTGGTCACCGAGCAGGCCGAGCCCGACCCGGACTTCCCGACCGTGGCCTTCCCCAACCCGGAGGAGCCCGGCGCGATGGACCTCGCGTTCCGGACCGCCTCCTCGGTCGGCCCCGACATCGTCATCGCCAACGACCCGGACGCCGACCGCTGCGCGGTGGCCGTCCCGGTGGCCGGCAACGGCGGCTGGCGGATGCTGCGCGGCGACGACGTCGGCGCCCTGCTGGGCTCCGCCCTGGTCGCCAAGCAGGTCACCGGCACCCTCGCGACCACCATCGTCTCCTCCACCCTGCTCGGCCGGATCGCCGAGGCGGCGGGCCTGGGCTACGCCGAGACGCTCACCGGCTTCAAGTGGATCGCCCGCGCCGACGGCCTGCGGTACGGCTACGAGGAGGCGCTCGGCTACTGCGTGGACCCCTCCGGCGTCCGCGACAAGGACGGCATCACCGCCGCCCTGCTGGTGGCCGAACTCGCCGCCACCCTCAAGCGGTCCGGCCGCACCCTGGCCGACCTGCTGGACGACCTGGCGCTGGAGCACGGCCTGCACGCCACCGACCAGCTCTCGGTACGGGTCCAGGACCTGTCGCTGATCGCCGACGCCATGCGCCGCCTGCGCGAGCAGCCGCCGACCGTCCTGGCGGGCCTGACCGTCACCCGGGCCGACGACCTCACCGCGGGCTCCGCCGACCTGCCGGCCACCGACGGCCTGCGCTACCACCTGGAGGGCGAGGCGGTCCGCTCGGCGCGGATCGTGGTCCGCCCGTCCGGGACCGAACCCAAGCTCAAGTGCTACCTGGAGGTCGTCCTCCCGGTGCCCACCGCCGCCGACCTCGCCCCCGTGCGGGAGCAGGCCGACCGGATCCTGGCCGCGATCAAGCGCGACCTGGCCGCAGCCGCAGGCATCGTCGCCTGACCCACGGCCGCGACGAGCGTCTCCCGGAGGACCCACCCGCTTCTCCCTCCGGGAGGCGCTCACTTTCTTTCCCCCGCTGTCACGCAGAGACAGATCAACGGCTGCGCCCTGCGTGGCCGGCGCCCGGAAGCGGGCGAGAGGCAGCGCCCCGGAACGCCGACGGGCCCCGGAGACCGGGTGGTCTCCGGGGCCCGTCGGCCGTGTTCAGCCGTCCTCCGGTGTCGTCAGGTGACGGCGATCAGGGTGACCAGGGCGATCAGACCGGCCACGGTCGGGGCGATGATCCACCAGCACCAGGTGGTCTTCAGCTCGCCGGCGCCGTGCGGCTTGCCCGCGTTGAGGTCGCGCATCTCCTGCAGCGAGTCGACCACCTGGTCGGACCAGGCGCGGTTCGGGTCCGGGTCGCCGGGTCGGCGCTTGGAGCCGGTGGAACCGCCGCCGGTCAGCGCGGTGGTGGCGGCCCGCTCGGCCCGGCGGTTGGCCCGCTTGCGCTGCCGCAGCGAGACCGGGACGGCCCAGATCTGGTACTTGCGGCCGCCCGCGAGCAGTTCGACCGAGTACCCGGCGCGCAGCCCCTCCACCGTGGCCCAGGGCGCGTCGATGGTGCGCAGCGGGTTGCGGACGAGGATCCGGCGCTCGTTGGCGAGCACGGCGGGGCGGATCGTGTAGGCGATCACCGGGAAGGCGAAGACCGGGGCGGCGGCCAGGGCGATCCACGGCGTACGGCCGGTGCCGTTCAGCACGGCGTCGATGATCAGCCAGGCGGCCACGGCCAGCAGCAGGACGCCGGAGATGATGCCGGGGACGGAGCGGTGCACGCGGTCGGCGTACGTCGGCTCGGGGGCGGCGGTGCCCTGGTCGGGCGTGCCGTCGGATTCGGTCATGGGGCCGATTCTGCCTCATCGGCCCCGCCCTCCCCTAGGTTCGCCGGGTTGCGGTTCGGTAGCCCTCGCGGGTGTCCCGGCGCAGCTCACCCGGGCTGCGGCGGTCGGCGACGGGCAGCGACGATCCGGTGGTGCGGCTCGCCCGGTGGAGGTACGGCGGACTCCGGCGGCGGGCCGTCCGGTCCGCCGCCGGAGGGCGGTCAGGCGGTGCGGCGGCGGAGGGTGGCCGCGCCGAGGCCGAGGGCCAGCAGGCCGGCGGCGGCGATCACCGCCAGGTCGAGGACGACCCGGCCGTCGACGCCCCCGGTGGTGGTGAGCCGGTTCATGGCGTCCACCGCGTAGGAGAGCGGCAGCAGGTCGGAGAGCCCGCGTAGCAGCGGGGCCATCGCCTCGCGCGGGACGAACAGCCCGCACAGCAGCAGTTGCGGCAGCAGCACGGCCGGCAGGAACTGGACGGCCTGGAACTCGGTGGCGGCGAAGGCGGAGACCAGCAGGCCGAGCGCCATGCCGAGCAGTCCGTCGCCGACCGCCACCGCGAACAGCAGCCAGGTCGGCCCGGCGACGTCCAGCCCGAGGACGCCGATGGTGAGCGCCGAGGCCAGGGCCGCCTGGACGAGCGCGACCAGGCCGAAGGCGAGGGCGTACCCGAGCAGCAGGTCGAACTTGCCGAGCGGCATGGTGAGCAGCCGCTCCAGGGTGCCGGAGGTGCGCTCGCGGAGCATCGCCACCGAGGTGACCAGGAACATCACCATCAGCGGGAAGACGCCGAGCAGTTCCGGGCCGATCCGGTCGAAGGTGCCGGAGTCCCCGTCGAACATGTACTTCAGCAGGGTGAGCAGCACGCACGGGACGACCAGCAGCATGGCCACCGTCCGTGGGTCGTGGCGCAGCTGGGCGAGGACCCGGCGGGTGGTGGCGAGGGTGCGGTGGACGTTCATCGGCCGGCCTCCACCAGGCTGAGGAAGGCGCTGTCGATGTCGGCGGTCCCGGTGGTGCTGAGCAGGGCCTCGGGGGTGTCGTGGGCGAGCAGGCGGCCGTCGCGCATCAGCAGCAGCTTGTCGCAGCGGGTGGCCTCGTCCATGACGTGGCTGGAGACCAGCAGGGTGGCGCCGTCGTCGGCGAGGCCGCGGAAGAGCCGCCAGAGGTCCTGCCGCAGGACGGGGTCGAGGCCGACGGTGGGCTCGTCCAGGACCAGCAGCTCGGGGTGGCCGAGCAGGGCGGCGGCGAGCGAGACCCGGGCCCGCTGGCCGCCGGAGAGACGGTCGACCGTGTCGTGCTCGTGGCCGCCGAGGCCGACCTGGGCGATCACCCGGGCCGGGTCCTGGCGGGGTGCGCCGAGCACGGCGGCGAAGTAGACGAGGTTCTCGGTGACGCTGAGGTCGCCGTAGACGGAGGGTGCCTGGGTGACGTACCCGACCTTGTCGCGCAGGGCGGCGCTGCCGGCCGGGACGCCGAGCACCTCGACGCGGCCGGCGGCGATCCGCTGGACGCCGACGATCGAGCGCAGCAGGGTGGTCTTCCCGCAGCCGCTGGGGCCGAGCAGGCCGGTGATCGCGCCGCGCGGGATGTCGAGGTCGAGGCCGTGCAGGACGGTGTGTCCGCCGCGTTCGACGGTGAGGCCGGCGGCCAGGACCGCCGAGGAATTCATCATGCGGTGAGTTTCTCGCCGCGCACTCCGCCCGTCAAGGGGCGCGGAGGCGCGCCGTACGGGGCAGTGGGCCGGGCGGGCGCCTCAGGGGGCGGTCAGGTAGAGCTGCACCGTGCGGCCGAGCAGCGGCACCAGCTCCTCGGCCGGCGTGGACGCCAGCGGCTCGACCCCGATCACGTACCGGGCCATCGCCAGGCCCACGATCTGCGACATCACCAGCTCCACCCGCAGCTCCGGGCGCTCCACGTCCAGCCCCGCCGCCACCCGGCCGACCAGCTCGGTCACCATGAACCCGCGCATCAGCGCCGCCACCTCCTCGGTGGTCGCGGCCGTCCGCAGGAGGGCCAGCAGCCGCTCCCGCACGGCCGGCTCCTCCCACAGCCGCAGGACGAACGCCGCCAGCCGCTCGCCCATCCCCTCCCGGTCGCCGGCCAGCACCTGCTCCACCATCACCCGCGGGTCCACCGGGAACTCCAGCGCGGCCAGGAACAGCCGGTCCTTGCTGCCGAAGTAGTGGTGCAGCAGCGCCGGGTCCACCCCCGCCGCCCGGGCGATGGCCCGCATGCTCGCCTTCTGGTACCCGCGGGCGGCGAACTCGCCCCGGGCCGCCTCCAGCACCTCCCGGCGCGTGTCGGCCCCACCGGGCCGCCGCCCGGTCTTCTTCCGTGGACTGGAGGACTGAGACATGGTCACCCCGCCATTCTGCCGACCCACCCCCGACCCCGACGCACACCACCGACCTCGTCCCCGCCCCGTCAGGGGCGGCGCGTGGTGCACCTCCCAGCCGCCAAGGCCGGGAGAGAACCGCGCGACCGGCCACCGCCCCCGAGCCGGATCGCGGCACGGTGTTTTCCTGCCCCGAAGCGCCCCAAGGCCCGCACGAACGAGCAGATCTCGGTCCCGCATCGAATTCCCGGCGCTCTAGCGGATTGCTACGCGCGTAGATATGCTGGTCTGGTGACTATGTCCACTCTTGCAGCCAATGCCCCCGGCGCTGCGGGCAGCGGTCTCGCGGACGTCGCGGCGTCCGAGGCCTCGCTCCGCCGCTTCCTGCACGGCCTGCCCGGCGTCGACCAGGTCGGCCTGGAGGCCCGCGCCGCCACCCTCGGCACCCGTTCGATCAAGACCACGGCGAAGGCGTACGCCATCGACCTGGCCATCTCGATGATCGACCTGACCACGCTGGAAGGCGCGGACACGGTCGGCAAGGTGCGCGCCCTGTGCACCAAGGGCCGGAACCCCGACCCCTCCGACCCGTCCGCCCCGCGGGTCGCCGCGATCTGCGTCTATCCGGACATGGTCGCCACCGCGAAGGCCGCCCTGCGCGGCACCGACATCCAGGTCGCCTCGGTCGCCACCGCCTTCCCGGCGGGCCGGGCCGCGCTCCCGGTGAAGCTGGCCGACACGGCCGACGCGGTGGCCGACGGTGCGGACGAGATCGACATGGTGATCGACCGCGGCGCCTTCCTGTCCGGCCGGTACCTGGACGTCTTCAACGAGATCGTGGCCGTCAAGGAGGCCTGCCGCCGTCCGGACGGCACCTCCGCCCACCTCAAGGTGATCTTCGAGACCGGCGAGCTGCAGACGTACGACAACGTGCGCCGCGCCTCCTGGCTGGCCATGCTCGCCGGTGCCGACTTCATCAAGACCTCCACCGGCAAGGTGGCGGTCAACGCCACGCCCCCGGTGACCCTGCTGATGCTGGAGGCCGTCCGCGACTTCCGGGCGCAGACCGGGATCCAGGTCGGCGTGAAGCCCGCGGGTGGCATCAAGACCACCAAGGACGCCATGAAGTACCTGGTGATGGTCAACGAGACCCTGGGTGACGACTGGCTGACCCCGCACTGGTTCCGCTTCGGCGCCTCCAGCCTGCTCAACGACCTGCTGATGCAGCGTCAGAAGCTGACCACCGGACGGTACTCCGGTCCCGACTACGTGACGGTGGACTGAGACAGATGGCGAAGAACAACAAGAAGGCGGAAGAGCCCGTGCGCAAGAACGGCCTCTTCGAGTACGCGCCCGCCCCGGAGTCCCCGGCCGCGGCCGGTGACATCGCGACCTCGTACGGCCACTTCATCGGCGGCGAGTTCGTCGAATCCTCGGGCAGCGAGGCGCTGAAGACCGTCAACCCGGCCACCGAGCAGGTGCTGGCGGAGTTCGCCCACGGCACCGACGAGGACGTGGACCGCGCGGTCACCGCCGCCCGCAAGGCGTTCGCCGACTGGTCGGCGCTGCCGGGCAGCGAGCGCGCCAAGTACCTGTTCCGGATCGCCCGGATCATCCAGGAGCGTTCGCGCGAGCTGGCGGTGCTGGAGTCGATCGACAACGGCAAGCCGATCCGCGAGACCCGCGACGTCGACCTGCCGCTGGTCGCCGCGCACTTCTTCTACTACGCGGGCTGGGCCGACAAGCTGGACTACGCGGGCTTCGGCCCGAACCCGCGCCCGCTGGGCGTGGCCGGCCAGGTCATCCCGTGGAACTTCCCGCTGCTGATGCTGGCGTGGAAGATCGCCCCGGCGCTGGCCACCGGCAACACCGTGGTGCTGAAGCCGGCCGAGACCACCCCGCTGACCGCGCTGCGGTTCGCCGAGATCTGCCGCCAGGCTGGTCTGCCCAAGGGCGTGGTCAACATCGTCACCGGCGACGGCCGCACCGGCGCCGCGCTGACCGCCCACCCGGACGTCAACAAGGTCGCCTTCACCGGCTCCACCCCGGTCGGCCGGGCGATCGCCAAGCAGCTGGCCGGCACCCGCAAGAAGCTGTCGCTGGAGCTGGGCGGCAAGGCCGCCAACATCGTCTTCGACGACGCGCCGATCGACCAGGCCGTCGAGGGCATCGTCAACGGCATCTTCTTCAACCAGGGCCACGTCTGCTGCGCGGGCAGCCGCCTGCTGGTCCAGGAGTCGATCCAGGACGAGCTGCTGGACGCCCTCAAGCGCCGGATGGCCACCCTGCGGGTCGGCGACCCGCTGGACAAGAACACCGACATCGGCGCCATCAACTCGGCCGAGCAGCTCGCCCGGATCACCGCGCTGACCGACGCCGGCGAGTCCGAGGGCGCCGAGCGCTGGTCGCCGTCCTGCGACCTGCCCGCCAACGGCTTCTGGTTCCGCCCGACGCTGTTCACCGGCGTCTCCCAGGCGCACCGGATCGCCCAGGAGGAGATCTTCGGCCCGGTGCTGTCGGTGCTGACCTTCCGCACCCCGACCGAGGCGGTCGAGAAGGCCAACAACACCCCGTACGGCCTGTCGGCGGGCATCTGGACCGAGAAGGGCTCGCGCATCCTGTGGATGGCGAACCAGCTCAAGGCCGGTGTGGTCTGGGCCAACACCTTCAACAAGTTCGACCCGACCTCGCCGTTCGGCGGCTACAAGGAGTCGGGCTACGGCCGCGAGGGTGGCCGGCACGGTCTGGAGGCCTACCTCGATGTCTGATCTCATGCCGCGTCTTGACGTCTTCAAGACCTACAAGCTGTACGTGGGCGGGAAGTTCCCGCGCTCCGAGAGCGGGCGGGTGTACGAGGTGACCGACTCCAAGGGCCAGTGGCTCGCCAACGCCCCGCTCGGCACCCGCAAGGACGCCCGGGACGCCGTGCTCGCCGCCCGCGCCGCGGTCAAGGGCTGGTCCGGCACCACCGCGTACAACCGCGGCCAGGTGCTGTACCGGGTCGCCGAGATGCTGCAGGGCCGCCGCGAGCAGTTCGCCGCGGAGGTCGCCACCGCCGAGGGCGTCGGCGGCAAGAAGGCCGCCGCCCTGGTGGACGCCGCCATCGACCGCTGGGTCTGGTACGCGGGCTGGACCGACAAGGTCGCCCAGATCGCGGGCGGCGCCAACCCGGTGGCCGGGCCGTACTTCAACCTGTCCACCCCGGAGCCCAGCGGTGTGATCGGCATCGTGGCCCCGCAGGCCGGGTACGGTCACTCCTTCCTCGGCCTGGTCTCGGTGATCGCCCCGGTGATCGCCACCGGCAACACCGTCGTGGTCGCGGCCGCCGAGAAGGCGCCGCTGCCCGCGCTGTCCCTGGGCGAGGTGCTGGCCACCTCCGACCTGCCGGGCGGCGTGGTCAACGTCCTCTCCGGCCGGACCGCGGACATCGCCCCGACGCTGGCCTCGCACCAGGACGTCAACGGCATCGACCTCACCGGTGCGATCGCCCTCGACGGTCCCGGCGCGGCGGCCGCGCTGGAGGCCTCCGCCGCGGATACCCTGAAGCGGGTTACCCGCCCGGCGGAGGAGCCGTCCTCCCTGGACTGGACCAACCCGCCCGGCACCGACCGGCTACTCTCCTTCCTGGAGACCAAGACGGTCTGGCACCCGATGGGTCTGTGACCTGCGGGTCGCCCGACCGGACAACTCCACACAGACTGGCCCGTCCCCAGTGCCCCTCACCCCCCCCGGGGGCCCGGACGAGCCGATGACGGACCCGCACTTCTCCCCCCCTGGTGCGGGTCCGTCGACTTTCCGGCCCACCCTCGACGCCTCCCCCGGCCGCCTCCCGGTGTGACGTCCGCCGGAATCGCTCCGGCGGTTTCGGCGGGGCTCCCGGATGCGTCAGACTGGTGTCTCGTGAGTGACTCCCCGCTGAACCGCGCCCCGATATCCCGCGCCCGCGTCATCCTGCTGTCGGGCCCCTCGGGGTCGGGGAAGTCCTCGCTGGCGGAACGGACCGGGCTGCCGGTCCTCCAGCTCGACGACTTCTACAAGGACGGCGACGACCCGACCCTGCCGCAGTTCGAGGACGGCGGAGGCACCGACTGGGACTCGCCGCTGTCCTGGCACCGCGAGGACGCCCTGGCGGCGATCCGGCGGCTGGTGGAGACCGGACGCGCCGAGGTGCCGGTGTACTCCATCCCCGACAACGGCCGGGTCGGCACCCACACCCTGGACCTGGACGGGGCGCCCGCCTTCATCGCCGAGGGGATCTTCGCGGCGGAGCTGGCCGGGCAGTGCGCGGCGGAGGGGCTGCTCGGGGAGGCCCTGTGCCTGCGGAACCGGCCGCTGACCACCGCCTGGCGGCGGTTCCGGCGGGACGTCCGCGAGGGGCGGAAGTCGGTGCCGTACCTGGTCCGGCGGGGGTGGCGGCTGATGCGGGCCGAACGCGGCATCGTCGGCCGGCAGGTCGAACTCGGCGCCCTCGCCTGCGCCGGCCCGGAGGCCGCCCGCCGCATCACGGCCGTCGCCGACCGGGACCTGACGCTGGTCTGAGCTGGTCTGAGCTGGGCAACCGGCCGACCACCAGGTGCCCCCACGCGCCCCTGATGTGCACGGCCGTACAGAGGTGACGACGAAGGGGCAGGGGATCGTGGGTTGGTGGGAGCGCGCGCTGGATGCGGCCGGGGTGGCCGATCCGGTGCTGCGGGCGGACTTCGGGCGGCAGCGCGAGGAGGTCACCGCGTACCGCCGGGAGGCGGCGATGGCGACCGGGCTGCTGCTGCCGGGCCGGATGGTCCCGCCCGTGATGGCCGCGACGGCGTTCATGCACCGCACCGACAGCCTCCTCGACAGCGGCCCCGCCGACCGCGGCGCCCGCGAGGAGGCGTTCCGGCGGTGGCGCGGGCAGGTGCTGGACGGGCTCGCCGCGGGCCGCTCCGAGGCCCCTGAGCTGCGTCCCCTGCTGCACACCGTGGCCGCGCACCCGGTGCTGCGCGACCGGATCCCGGAGTACCTGGACGCGGCCGCCGTGGAGCTGGACTTCACCGGGTTCGCCACCGAGGCGGACTACCAGCGCTACGTGGACGCGTACTCGCTGCCCGGCTTCATGGCGGTGGCGGCGCTGCTCGGCCCCCGGGGCGATCAGACGGCATACCGGGCGGCCTGCCGCACCTACATCGACGCCGCGCAGCGGCTGGACTTCGTCAACGACCTCGCCGAGGACCTGGGCGAGGGGCGGCTCGCGCTGCCGGCCGAGGCGCTGGCGCGGCACGGGGTGGAGCGGGCGGACCTGGAGGCGGGCCGCGACCTGCCGGGGGTGCGGGGGCTGCTCGGCGAGGCGCTGGACCTGGCGGAGGTCACCCTGGCCGAGGGTGCGGCGGTGGTGGAGCTGGTCCCGGAGGCGAACCGGCCGATGGTCCGCGGCCTGATCGGCCTGGACCGGCTGACCCTGGCCGCCGCCCGCCGGGACCCGGCGGCGCTGCTGCGCCGTTCGGCGCGGCCGTCGGTGCCCGGCGCGCTGCGGCTGCTGGCCGGCGAGTACCGGCGGGCCCGCCGGCTGCGCCGCCGCTGACCCTCCCGGCAGGGCGTCTCCCTCAGTCCAGGCCGGCCCAGCGCATCAGGGTCGCGGTCGCCACGGCCCGTTCGGCGTCCGGGAGTTCGCCGATCCGGGTGGCGTGGGCGGCGTCCGGGTCCCAGAGGACGTAGGAGTCGCGGCTGCCCGGGCCGAGGCGGAAGGGTTCGGCGACCGAGGGGTCGAGCCGGCCGTTGAGGAACAGCAGCCGGGTGCCGGCGGTCCGCACCCAGCGGTCGATGTCCCGCATCGCGCCGGGCTGGTGGCGCATCGGGATGTCGCGCGGCACGAAGCTGCGCGGCTCGGTCGCGCCGGGGTAGCGCAGCAGGTCGGCCAGGTGGGCGGTCTCGACATCGAAGTACCCCATCTGGGTGCCCAGTTGGTAGAAGTACGGGATGAAATCCCGGGCCACCCGGTCGGTGTAGACGGTGAGCCGTCCGGTCCGATCGATCCAGCGGTCGAGGTCGTCGGTCGGGGTGCCGGTGCCGGGGACGGTCGGGCAGGCGGCCTGGCCGCCGCTCTGCCAGAAGGTGAACGGCAGCCGGAGCACGGCGATTTCGAAGGCCTTGTCGGCGCTGCCGATGACGGTGAAGCCGGTGCCGTCGCGGGCGGCCCGGTCGGCGTACCGGGCGACCAGCTCGTCGCGGCGGAGCAGGGCCTCGCGCTGGACGGTCCGCAGTGCGGCGCGGCACTCGGGGGTGCCGGCGGTGGCGAGGAAGTCGAGGTAGGCGGAGTCCTCGCGGTCGTCCACGTTGTCCGGTGCCGAGTAGGCGATGCTGCCGTCGACGTCGCCGGGGTGGAACCGGCGGTGGTAGACGGTGGCCATGCCGCCCTTGCTGCCGCCGGCGGAGATCCAGCGGCCGCGGTAGACGGACCTGAACGCCTCGACCACCCGGTGGTGGTCGTCGGCGGCCTGCTCGATGGTCAGGGTGCGGTAGTCGGTGGCGGAGGGCACGGAGGTGCCGAAGAACCGCTGCTCGACGTTGAGCTGGTTGCCGTCCAGCAGGGTGGCCGGCTCGCTGCGGGCCGGGTCGAGCGGGACCTGGTAGCCGCCGGTCCACAGCACGGTGGGACGGTCGACGGCCTTGTGCAGCAGGGTGATCCGCTGCTGGAAGGTGCCGGCCTCCGGGTGCCGGTGGTCGATCGGCTGGCGCAGCTGGAGGACGAAGAACCTCAGGCCCGGGGCGGCGGGCCGTTCCTCCAGCACGGTGAGGCCGGGCACGTGCTCGATGGCGGTGCGGACGTCCTGCTCCGCGGTCCCGTCCGCCGCCGCGGCGGGCAGGGTGCCGGGCGCGGCCAGCATCACCGCCGCCGCCACCGGTACCAGCAGCCTTCTGATCCATCCCCGCATCGGGCCCTCCCTCACGCGTCGCTTCCGACAGTGGAGAGTCAACCGCGGGCGGGGTGGGCGGCACGTCCCGCGCGGGCGGGAGCCGCCTCCCTCCCGGGAGGGAGCCGGCGGCGGCCGCGCCCGGGGAACGCGGAAGGACGGCCCCAGTGCGTCTCCCCCGCACCGGGCCCGTCCCTTTCCCGCGAGACCGCCGTCTCCCCCGTCGGCCACCGCTCCCCCGAGTCGGCGGCCGCCGTGGCGGCCTCATTCACCCGTCCCCCGACGGGAGTTCCTGTGTGGTCAGGCGACCAGCTCGCCGAAGGCGTGCTGGGTGTCGCCGGTCCGGTTGAGCTGCTCGTCGTCGCGCAGCCGGCGCAGGGCGCGCCAGATGGAGCTCTTCACCGTGCCCACGCTGATGCCGAGGATGTCGGCGATCTCCGGGTCGGTGCGGCCCTCGTAGTAGCGGAGGACCAGCATGGTGCGCTGGTTCTCCGGCAGCTTGGCCAGCGCCTGCCAGAGCACGGTGCGCAGCTCGGTGCCGCCCATCGCGTCGGTGTCGCCGACCGTCTCCGGCAGCTCCTCGGTCGGGTACTCGTTGACCTTGCGGCGGCGCCAGGCGGAGATGTGCAGGTTGGTCATGGTGCGGCGGAGGTAGCCCCCGACCGCGGCCTTGTCGGTGATCCGGTCCCAGGCGCGGTAGGTGCTGAAGAGCGCGCTCTGCAGCAGGTCCTCGGCCTCGTAGCGGTCACCGGTGAGGTGGTAGGCGGTGGCGTACAGGGAGGCGCGGCGCTCACGCACGTACGCGGTGAACTCCGCGATGTGGTCGGACCGCTCCCCCTGCGCGCCTCCCTGCTCCGGCTCGGACACCGCGGGCGCCAGGCGCAGCAGTGTCGTCCCGGCGGCCTCGCGG
This sequence comes from Kitasatospora sp. HUAS MG31, assembly GCF_040571325.1. GTDB lineage: Bacteria > Actinomycetota > Actinomycetes > Streptomycetales > Streptomycetaceae > Kitasatospora > Kitasatospora camelliae. The sequence continues at coordinate 3,157,951 of NZ_CP159872.1, forward strand.
CTGTCCGGCTCCCCCGAACCGGCACCCCCCGCCGCGTTGCCGCCCCCGCGCACCGGGAAGATCCCCCGGAGCGTCATGGTGGTGGCGGAGTCGGCCGCCGTGCTCCCCCTGTGGCCGATCCCGTACACCTCCCCACCCCTGCCCGCAACGACCGGGCGGCGAGATCCGGCGCTGTGCGCGCACCCCCGTACGACCACGGAGCCGGAGACCTCGTCGGTCCGGACCTCGTACCGCTTGCGGGCGATGGCGACCGACGAGCGCGCGTCGCGGGCCCCTGCGTGGGTCGTGAGCGTTGCGGTCATCGTGCACCCCCATGGTCGGTACGAGCGGGTTGTTCCGCCGCCGCGACTCCGGTACTGACCGGGGCCGTTCTCGGCGACAAGGAAAATCCTGCCCGCCGCTCGTCATGGCGAGGTCCGCCGACTGTCACAGGGCTGTCACAGCGGGCGGGACTTTCGTCCACACGCCGACCACAGAGCAGGGACGGCCGAATCCGGGGTTCCGGTTCCCGTGCGCTCAGCGGGTACCCGGGTGGGTGCTTCGCCGGGCCGGGTGGGGAAGAATGAGCGGGTGCCTTTCCTGCTTCTGATCGAGGACGACGACGCCATCCGGACCGGGCTCGAACTCGCCCTCACCCGCCAGGGCCACCGTGTGGCCGCCGCGTCCTCCGGCGAGGACGGCTTGAAGCTCTTCAAGGAGCAACGTCCGGATCTGATCGTGTTGGACGTGATGCTGCCCGGGATCGACGGTTTCGAGGTCTGCCGGCGGATCCGGCGGACCGACCAGCTGCCGATCATCCTGCTGACCGCGCGCTCCGACGACATCGACGTGGTGGTCGGCCTGGAGTCGGGGGCGGACGACTACGTGGTGAAGCCGGTGCAGCCACGGGTGCTGGACGCCCGGATCCGGGCGGTGCTGCGGCGCGGCGAGCGGGAGAGCTCGGACTCCTCGACGTACGGCAGCCTGGTGATCGACCGGTCGGCGATGACCGTGACCAAGGACGGCCTGGATCTCCAACTGACGCCGACCGAGCTGCGGTTGCTGCTGGAGCTGAGCCGCCGGCCGGGTCAGGCGCTGTCCCGGCAGCAGTTGCTGCGGCTGGTGTGGGAGCACGACTACCTGGGCGACTCCCGGCTGGTGGACGCCTGTGTGCAGCGGCTGCGGGCGAAGGTGGAGGAGGTCCCCTCCGCGCCGACGCTGATCCGTACCGTGCGCGGGGTGGGCTACCGGCTCGACCCGCCCGCGTGATCCCTCCGTTCCGCTGTGCCTCCTGTCTGTGAGACCTGTTGACTGACCAGTTCACCCCGCCGCGCCGGCGTTCCGGTCTGCGGCGGCGGCTCCGTTCGCTCCGGGTTCGGCTGATCGCGGTGTTCGCCGCGGTCGCGCTGATCACCGCGGTGGCCGTGTCCGGGATCGCCTACTGGCTGAACCGCGACGCGGTGCTCAAGCGCGCCCAGGACACCGCGCTGAACGACTTCCGGGTCTCGCTGACCCGGAACGCCTCCGCCCTGCCGCTCGGCGCGACCTGTGAGGATCTGGCCAATCTCGCGGTCCAGGTGGCGAGTTCGGGCCTGAACTACGACGTGGTGGTGACCGACGAGGCGCACCCGGAGTGCACCGCCTCCTCGGACCCGTCCCGGTTCACGGTGGGCCATGTGCCGAAGTCGCTGCGCAGTACGGTGGCGACGCCGCGGGAGACCGGCCCGACCAACCCGTACGCGTACCACCTGTACTGGCAGCGGGTGAACCTGGACGGGCCGTACCTGGTGGGCGGGACGCGGGTGGTGCCGACCGGGCCGACCGCGTACATGTTCAAGTCGCTGGAGAACGAGCGGGCCGATCTCAACACCCTGGGCTGGTCGCTGGCGATCGCCACGCTGCTGGCGCTGATCGGTTCGGCGCTGCTGGCGCAGGCGGCCTCGTCCACGGTGCTGCGTCCGGTGAAGCGGCTGGGCGAGGCGGCCCGGCGGCTCGGCGCGGGCGAGCTGGACACCCGTCTGGAGGTCGAGGGCGGTGACGAACTGGCCGACCTGGCACGGACGTTCAACCGCGCGGCGGCCTCGCTCTCGGAGCAGGTCGCGGAGCTGAGCGCGCGGGAGGCGCAGAGCCGGCGGTTCGTCGCCGACATGTCGCACGAGCTGCGGACGCCGCTGACCGCGATGACCGCGGTGACCGACATCCTGGAGGACGAGGCGGACGCGCTGGACCCGATGATCGAGCCGGCGGTCCGGCTGGTGGTCAGCGAGACGCGGCGGCTGTCGGACCTGGTGGAGAACCTGATGGAGGTGACCCGGTTCGACGCGGGCACCGCCAAGCTGGTCGCCGACGAGGTGGACATAGCCGACCTGATCATGTCCTGCATCGACGGCCGGGCCTGGTACGACGCGGTGGAGGTGGACACCCCGCGCGGGATCCTCGCCACGGTGGACCCGCGCCGGCTGGACGTGGTGTTCGCCAACCTGATCGGCAACGCGCTCAAGCACGGCGGCTCCCCGGTCCGGGTCGAGCTGCGGCAGGAGGGCGAGCAGGTGGTGGTCCGGGTGTCGGACAGCGGGCCGGGCATCCCGGAGGAGGTGCTGCCGCACGTGTTCGACCGGTTCTACAAGGCCGACAAGGGCCGGGCCCGGTCCGAGGGCAGCGGCCTGGGGCTGTCCATCGCGATGGCCAACGCGCAGATCCACGGCGGCACCATCACCGCCGCGAACGGCGAGCGCGGGGCCGTGTTCACCCTGACCCTGCCGCTGCGCCCGCCGGTGCCCGGCGGCGGGCCGACCGACAAGGAGGCCGGCCGGTGAGCGCCGCTGTCACTCCCCCCTCACCGCCGGGCGCTCTTGATCCGGCGCCGACACTCTCCCCCAGCCTGGCGGCCGGGAGGTGCCCCCACGCTCCCGCGCTCGCTGGCGCTCGCTTCCGCGCTCGTCGCTTTCGGCACCGGCGCGCCCGTCGTGCCCTGCCCGCGGCGGCCGCCGCGGTCCTCGCCCTCGCCGCGCTGACCGGCTGCGGCATCCGGCCCACCGCCGTCCCGGTGGACGCGGGTCCGCCCGCCAGCCGGACCGCCTGCCCGGGTCCGGTGCGGGTGCCGAGCGCGGCGGCCACCGCCGCCCCCACCCCGGCTCCGGCGGCACCGAGCAGGCCCGCCGGCGGCAAGGCGACCGGCGCGCCCGGGGCCACGGGGAGTGCCGCGGCGCCCTCGGTGAACGCGTCGAGCACGGCCGGCCTGTTCTCGGCCGAGCCCACGCCGACCCCGTCCGACACCCGCTGCCCGTGAGCGGGGCGCCGGAGCGGGGCGGCGGAACCGTCCGCCGCCCGCCCGGCGTCCTGCGCTGTGTGCACCGAGATGGCACCACCACGCCTGCCGAGTCCGCCGAGTCCGCCGTCGACGCGACCGGGAACCCGTCGTCCGACCGGACGGACCCCGCGCCCCGCGTCTCCCGCCCGCTGAAGGCGGTGAGCCGGGTGCTGCTGGCGCTGTACCTGCTGGCACTGGGCTGGCTGACCCTCCGTCCGGTGCCGGTCAGCTGGACCTACCCGGCCAACCTCACCCCGCTCGCCTCGGTCGACCGGGCGCTGGCCGACGGCGGTCACGCCGTGGTCCGCCAGCTCGCCGCCGGGCTGCTGCCGCTGGTGCCGTTCGGGGCGCTGCTGCCGCTGGTGGGCGGACGGCTGCGGACCCCGTGGCTGCCCTCGCTGCTGCGCACCCTGGGCTGCTCGGCCCTGCTGGCCACCGGCTGCGAGATCCTCGGCGGCTGGTCGCCCGGGCACGTGCTCAACGTGGACGACATCCTGCTCGGCACGCTCGGCGCCGCCCTCGGGCACCTGACCCTCGCCCCGGCGGTCCGTGGGCTGCTCCAGCTGTCCCGCCCCCGGGTGCGCCGGGAGCGCGGCGAGACCCGCCCGTACGCGCTGGCCGCGGCCCGGCCGCAGCTCTGAGGCTTGTCCGACCATCCCCGCCGGGCCCCGCGTCCGGGCCCCGGACTCAGGGGTCGTCCCTGAGCCGACCCCGAGGAGGGGCTCCGCCGGCCCGGTGAGACCCCGGGGGCGGGGATCGGCATCGGGGCTGACGTTCTTGGGGCCCGCCGCGCCGAGGATGGAGTCATGCCCACCGGAGAGACCGGCACCGGGCCGAGAGACTTCGGAGTCGTCATGAGCAGCCTCGCCCGTCCCCGTCACGACCGCGTCATCGGCGGCGTCTGCGCCGGCCTGGCCCGACGCTTCGGGATGACGCCGTGGACCGTCCGCATCATCTTCCTCGCCTCCTGCCTGCTGCCCGGTCCGCAGTTCCTGATCTACCTGGCCCTCTGGCTGCTGCTCCCGCAGGAGCCGTGACCGACCCGGGGCCGGGGCGCCGGGGGCGCCAGCGGCGTACCGGACAGCAGACAGAGGCCGGAGGGCCGCCACCGCGGGTGCGGGTGGCGGCCCTCCGGCCTCTGCCTGCGACGGTCAGCCGCCCAGGCCCGGGAGGGAGGGGGCGCCGCCACCGGTCGGGCTCAGGCTGGTGAGGGTGCCGGTCAGGCTGCCGACCGGGGTCTTGGCCAGGCCCTGCCCGCCCGGGACGGACTCCAGGCCGCCCACCCGGGTGGCGCCGGCCGGGGCGTCCTCGGCGGCGGGCACCTCCGTGGCCGGGGCGGCGGCGGGCGCGGCCTGGGCGGCGGGGGCCGTCTGCGCCGGGGCGGACTGCGCGGGCTTGCCGGCCGCCGGGTTCAGGTTGCCCACGGCCTCGGTGACCGGGGCGGTGGCCGGGACCTTGCCGAGGGCGCCGGTCGCGGCACCGGTGAGCGCGCCGTTGGTCAGCATGGTGGCGGGACCGCCGATCCCGCCCGGCGCGGCCGCCGCGGCGGAACCTGCGGCGGCGGCGGCCATCGCGACACCGAGCACGGCCGTACCGGCGGTCTTCAGAGTGGCCTGCTTCATCTTGGTCCCTCGACTCATCGTCAGTGGCCGCACGCGGCCGCCCCGGAGGGACCGCCGCGGCTACGCCCTGTCAGCAGTGACTGGCACACCGTAGTGAGTTCGTCGAAGGGGGATCAAAGGCAGGTAACTCACAGGAGTTATAAGTCGGATGAGCATGGGACCTTCGGCGACGGCCCCATGCCCATCCGGTCCGGTCAGGAGCCGGCGGCGAACAGCCACTCCGCCTTGAGCTCCGCGTAGCCCGGCTTGATGACGTCGTTGATCATCGCCAGGCGCTCGTCGAACGGCAGGAACGCGGACTTCATGGCGTTCACGCTGAACCACTCCATGTCGCCCAGGGTGTAGCCGAAGGCCTCCACCAGGTGCCCGAACTCCTGGCTCATGCTGGTCCCGCTCATCAGCCGGTTGTCGGTGTTGACGGTCACCCGGAACTTCAGTCGGCTGAGCAGGCCGATCGGGTGCTCGGCGTACGAGGCCGCGGCGGCCGTCTGCAGGTTGGAGGTGGGGCACATCTCCAGCGGGACGCGCTTGTCGCGCACGTACGCGGCCAGCCGGCCGAGCCGGACGGAGCCGTCCTCCTCCACCGTGATGTCGTCGATGATCCGCACGCCGTGGCCGAGCCGGTCGGCGCCGCAGCACTGCAGGGCCTCCCAGATCGACGGCAGGCCGAAGGCCTCACCCGCGTGGATGGTGAAGTGGTTGTTCTCGCCCTTGAGGTAGTCGAAGGCGGCCTGGTGGCGGGTGGGGGGGTAGCCCGCCTCGGCGCCGGCGATGTCGAAGCCGACCACGCCCTGGTCGCGGAAGCGGTTGGCCAGCTCGGCGATCTCCTGCGAGCGGGCGGCGTGGCGCATGGCCGTGAGCAGCGCGCCGACCCGGATCCGGTGGCCGGCGGCACGGGCGTTGGCCTCGCCGAGGCGGAAGCCCTCGTTGACGGCCTCGACGACCTCGTCGAGGGTCAGGCCGGCCTCCAGGTGCTGCTCGGGGGCGTAGCGGACCTCGGCGTAGACCACGCCGTCGGCGGCCAGGTCCTCGGCGCAGTCGGCGGCGACCTTGATCAGGGCCTCACGGGTCTGCATCACGGCGCAGGTGTGGGCGAAGGTCTCCAGGTAGCGGACCAGCGAACCGGAGTCGGCGGCCTCGCGGAACCACTCGCCCAGGTCCTTGGGGTCGGTGGTCGGGAGGTTCTCGTAGCCGCAGGCGGCGGCCAGTTCGACGATGGTCTCGGGGCGCAGTCCGCCGTCCAGGTGGTCGTGCAGGAGCACCTTCGGGGCGCGGCGGATCTGGTCGGCGGTGGGCACGCGGGGGCCGGTGGAGGCCGCGGCGGCGAGGGTCTGCTTCTCCATTGCCGGAGTGTAGCTCCTACGCGCGTAGATTGCTAACCGCCACGCGGTCGGAATCCGGCGTTCCGCACCGCCCGGGCGACCGCTCCGGCCGGTCGGACACGATCCGCGGCGAGCCCGTCGCACCCGGTGGGCGGGGACGCGTCGGGGCCCGGCCGGTCGATCGCGGCCGAGCCTGGCCGGGCCTGGCCGGTCGGTCGGTCGAGGCCGGGCCTGGCCGGTCGCGGCCGGTCGGTGGTCAATCGTGGTCGAGGAGCCGCCCGCGACGGGAGAGCACGAAGTCGCGGAAGGCCGCCACCGGCGGGGTGAGCGGGCGGCCGGCCACCCAGGCGAGCCCGATCGCCCGCCGGGTGCGGGGCGCGGTGACCTCCAGCTCCACCACCCCGGGCCGGGGCACCAGGGCGGGCGGCAGCAGTGCCACCCCCAGCCCGGCCGCGACCAGCCCGCGCAGGGTCTCCGCCTCCTCCCCCTCGAAGGCGATCCGCGGGACGAAGCCCGCCTCGGCACAGAAGCCGTCGGTGATCATCCGCAGCCCGTACCCCTCCTCCACCGCCACCCACGGCTCCTCGGCCACCTCCGCCAGCCGGATCCGCCGCCGCCCGGCCAGCCGGTGGTCGGCCGGGACGGCCAGGTGCAACCGCTGCTCGTCCAGCGGCCGGGCGGCCAGGTCCGGGGCGTTCGGCAGCGGGGAGACCAGGCAGACGTCCAGTTCCCCGGCGCGCAGCCGCTCCAGCATCGCCGCGACGTAGTCCTGCACCAGCTGGAACCGGACCCGCGGGTGCCCGGCCCGGAACCCGCGCAGCAGGGCGGGCACCGCGTCCGTCCCCATGGTGTGGAGGAACCCGAACGCCACCCGGCCGGCCTCCGGGTCGGCCTCCGCCCGGGCCGCCTCGGCGCCGCGCTCCAGCTCGGCGAGCGCCCGCTCGACCGACCCCAGCAGCAGCCGGCCGGCCCTGGTCAGCCGGACCGCCCGGCCCTGACGGGCCAGCAGGTCCACCCCGAGCTCCGCCTCCAGCCGGGCGATCGCCCGTGACAGCGTCGGCTGCGGCATGCCGAGCAGCTGGGCCGCCTGGGTCACGTGCTCCAGCCGGGCCACGGCGGCGAACTCGGCCAGCTGCGGCGCCAGCCGGACCACATCCGCCTCCGGACCCAGCTCGGCCGGGCGCGTGGGCTGCGAGCTGCTCTCATACGTCACGGCATGAATAATCCCCCACTCATGCATTGGACGCATCAACCGCGGCGCCCCTACCGTCGGTGCCATGCAGCCCTCCAGTACCGGGGCATCCGCGGTGAACTCGCCGGATGCCCTCGCCCAGCCGTCCCCTGACGCCCCGACCAGCCCCGTCGGCAGCTCCGCCAGCATCTCCGCCGGCAGCCCTGCCGGTGAGACCACCGGGGAGTCCGCCGACCGCCGGCTCCGCCCGGGCGACCGCGCGTTCCGCCGCGCCAACCTCGCCCTGTTCGCGGCCGGTGTCGCCACCTTCGTCCTGCTCTACTCCACCCAGGGCCTGCTGCCGATCCTCTCGGCCGACCTCGACCTGACCCCGGGCCAGGCCAGCTGGACCGCCTCCGCCGCCACCCTCGGCCTCGCCCTGGCCCTGCTCCCGGCCAGCGCCCTCTCCGACCGGTACGGGCGGACCACGGTGATGACCGCCTCCATGGTGGCCGCCTCGGTGCTGGCCCTGGCCCTGCCGCTGGCCCCCGACCTGCCCACCCTGGTGACGCTGCGGGTGGTCCAGGGCGCCGCGCTGGCCGGCCTGCCCGCCACCGCGATGGCCTACCTCGCCGAGGAGGTCCACCCCCGGGCGCTGGCCTCCGCCATGGGCCTGTACGTGGCGGGCAACTCGATCGGCGGGATGAGCGGCCGGCTGGTCTCCGGCTGGGCCGCGGCCGTCTGGGGCTGGCGCTGGGGCCTGGCGGTCTCGGCGGGCCTCGCCCTGCTGGCCGCGCTGGCGTTCCGGCTGCTGGTCCCCGCCGCGCGGCACTTCCGGCCGGCGCCGGTGGACGCCCGCGCCCTCGCCCGGACGGTCTCCGGCCACCTGCGCAACCCGCTGCTGCTGCGGCTGTACGCGCTCGGCCTGCTGTTCATGGCGGTGTTCGGCGCCGTGTACACCACCGTCGGTTACCGGCTGACCGCCGCGCCGTTCGGGCTGCCGCAGTCGGTGGCCGCCTCGATCTTCGTGGTCTACCTGGTGGGCACCGTCTCCTCCGCCTCGGCCGGCCGGCTCACCGGGCGGCTCGGACGGCGCGGCACCCTGTACGTGGCGATCGGGGTGACCACGCTCGGTCTGCTGCTCTCCCTGGGCGACTCGCTGGTGACCGCGCTGCTGGGCCTGGTCCTGATCACCGCGGGCTTCTTCGCCGGCCACGCGACCGCCTCCTCCGCGGTCGGCCGGACCGCCACCGAGGGCCGCGCCCAGGCCTCGGCGCTGTACCTGATCGCCTACTACCTGGGGAACAGCCTCGGCGGCACCATCGGCGCCGACGCGTACCACTCCACCGGCTGGGAGGGTGCGGCCGCGGTCGGGCTCGGCGCGATGACGCTGGCCGCGGGGGTCACCCTCTACGCCACCCGCCGGGCCGTGGTGGCCCGCCGTACGGGGCTGGCGGCGCCGGCGGCGTGACCGGGGCCCGCCACCGACGGGCCTCCCGTCGGTGGCGGCCTCCCGTCGCGGGCGGGTTCAGCGGATCCCGGGGACCGAGGAGCGGACCCAGGCCGACCACTCCTTCTCGAACTGCTCCTGGCTCAGCCCGGTCGCCTCGGTGATCTGCTCCCGCAGCTTGTCCGGCTCGTTGTAGTGGGCCGCGACGAAGGCGAAGACCTTGGCCTCGCCGTACTTCTGACCCATGTACCGCAGCGCCATCCCGCCGAGCACGTAGTGCGCGGAGCGGTCCTTCGACTCCTTCGAGTAGAAGGTCAGCTCCTCGGGCAGCCGGCCGTCGAAGGTGTAGCCCTTGAGGGTCGCCTGGGCCTCCTGCTTGGCGATGTCGTCCTTGCCGCGGGTGGCCATGTACTCGGCGAAGCCCTCGGCCACCCAGGACTGGGTGCCCCGGGAACCGGCGCTGTAGCCCGGGGAGGACCGCAGCGGCGCGACGATGGCGTGGCCCATCTCGTGCCGGCCGATGTCGGTGACGCCGAGCTTCCAGTCGTCCATGGTGAAGCGCGAGAGCGAGGTGTCCATGACGATCCGGGAGCCGCCGGTCTCGCGCTTCCCGGGCTCGGTCGGCGCGTAGGCGGGGACGGAGAGGTTGACGCCGGCCTCCAGGCTGTCGTTCACCTTGCCCTCGCCGGCGTACAGCTTGTTGTAGACCTCGCGGCGCTTCTCCAGCACCACGAAGAAGCCGCCGGCGGCCTGCTTGCCGGGTGCCGTGGTGGGGGCGTTCTTGCGCCAGGCGGCGAGGTCGTCCCGGGCGGCCTGGGCGAGGGTGTCGGCGTCCCGCTTGACCTCGCCGGCCTGCGACTGGTCGGCCACGATCACCAGGCTGTCCCGGTTCTCCACGGCCAGGTTGTCGTACACGTCCCAGGGCGCCGGGTAGTAGCTCGACTGGGAGACCTTGCCGTCGATGCCCTGGTAGCCGCCGACCCCGGTGATCCACGGGGCGGTGTCACCCGGCTCCACGGTCCAGCTGTAGGTCTCGCCCACCGGCTTGACGTCCGCGCCCTTGATCTGGTGGACGAAGACCACCTGGATCCGGTGGTTGGAGTCCGGCACCGAGGCCTCCCAGGAGGCCTGCTCCCAGGGGATCTTGACCAGGTTGCGGAACACCTTCCGCTGCTGCTCCCGCACCTCGTCGCCCTTGAACCGCCGGAGGAAGGCCTCCTCGTCCTTGGCCGCCAGCGCCGAGGTCAGGCCGTCGGCGAGGGTCTGCCAGGGCGAGGCGGCCGGGGTGAGCGGCTCGGGGCCGGGGTTGGAGGCCAGCTTGTACACCACCAAGCCGCCCACCAGCGCGGTCAGGCCCAGGATCGTGCCGCCCACCCCGACCAGCACCTTCAGCCCCAGCCGGCGCGGCCGCTCGGGCGGCGGCCCGTACGGGTCGGGTGCGCCGTACGGCGGCTGCGGCCCGCCGAAGGGCCCTGCGTACGGCGGCTGCGGGGCCGCCCCGAACGGCGGCGCACCGTAGGGCGGCTGCTGCCCGGGTGGCTGCGGGGCCGCCCCGAACGGCGGTGCCCCGAACGGGGGCTGCTGCTGTGGGAACGGCTGGGCCCCGGGTGCTCCGGGGCCGGGCGGGGCGCCGAACGGCGGCTGGGCGGGCTGTGACGGCCCGCCGGGAGCGGTGGGCGGCGGCGGAAAGGACATGGACTCCCCCGTAGATCGAACGCCCATTCATAGCACAGCAGTTCCGGGCACCCGGTTCCGTTTCCCGCCGGGCGCCGGCAGACCGCCCGGCCGACCACCGCGCACACTCCCGGCCCACCCGACCGGCCGCCCGGGAACGCCGACCGGTCCCCCGGGAACGCCGCCGGGCCGCCGCCCGCCCCGGCGAGGGGGCGGGTGGCGGCCCGGTCAGGTGGGACGCGGCCGGTCAGGCGATGCGGTCCAGCACGATCGGCATCGGGGCGAAGCCGGTACCGGGGTCGGAGATCTCGATCCCGCCGGCCAGCGCCTCGATCGCGTAGTCGTAGCGCTCGGGGGTGTCGGTGTGCAGGGTGAGCAGCGGCTGGCCCGCGGTCACGTTCTCGCCCGGCTTGGCGTGGATCTCCACGCCGGCGCCGGCCTGCACCGGGTGGTCCTTGCGGGCGCGGCCGGCGCCCAGGCGCCAGGCGCAGACACCGACGGCGTAGGCGTCGAGGCCGGTGAGCACGCCGGTCGCGGAGGCGGTGACCACGTGCTGCTCCTTGGCGACCGGGAGCGCGGCGTCCGGGTCGCCGCCCTGCGCGGCGATCATGCGGCGCCAGTGGTCCATGGCCGAACCGTCGCGCAGCGCGTCGGCCGGGTCCTTGCCGTGCACGCCGGCGGCCGCGAGCATCTCGCGGGCCAGCGCCAGGGTCAGCTCGACCACGTCGGCCGGGCCGCCGCCCGCCAGCACCTCGACCGACTCGCGGACCTCCAGCGCGTTGCCGGCGGTGAGGCCGAGCGGGGTGGACATGTCGGTGAGCAGGGCGACGGTGTTGACGCCGGCGTTGGTGCCGAGGCCGACCATGGTGCGGGCGAGCTCCTGGGCGTCGGCCAGGTTCTTCATGAAGGCACCGGAGCCGACCTTGACGTCCAGCACCAGGGAGCCGGTGCCCTCGGCGATCTTCTTGGACATGATCGAGGAGGCGATCAGCGGGATGGCCTCGACGGTGCCGGTGACGTCGCGCAGCGCGTACAGCTTCTTGTCGGCGGGGGCCAGGCCGTCGCCCGCGGCGCAGATCACCGCGCCGGTGTCCTGCAGCACCCGCATCATCTCGTCGTTGGAGAGCAGGGCGCGCCAGCCGGGGATGGACTCCAGCTTGTCCAGGGTGCCGCCGGTGTGGCCGAGGCCGCGGCCGGAGAGCTGCGGGACGGCGACGCCGCAGGCGGCGACCAGCGGGGCCAGCGGGAGGGTGATCTTGTCGCCGACACCGCCGGTGGAGTGCTTGTCGGAGGTGGGCACGCCGAGGGCGGAGAAGTCCATCCGGACGCCGGAGCGGATCATCGCGTCGGTCCAGCGGCTGATCTCCCGGAGGTTCATGCCGTTCAGCAGGATCGCCATGGCCAGGGCGGACATCTGCTCGTCGGCCACGTCCCCGCGGGTGTACGCGTCGATCACCCAGTCGATCTGGGCGTCGGTCAGCTCTCCGCGGTCGCGCTTGGTCCTGATGACGGAGGGGGCGTCCATGGGTACTCCAAGGGGGGTGGTTCGGGACGTGCGGGGAGAAAGCGAAGAGTGCCGCGAGAGATCTACTCTCCCGCGACACTCTACGCGCGTAACAAGACGAACGACTAGAGCCGCTCCGGGCCGAACGCGTCCGGCAGCAGCTCGCTCATCGGCCGCACCCCGGAGGGCAGGTCGACCAGCAGCTCGGCCCCGCCGTGCTCGTACAGCAGCTGGCGGCAGCGGCCGCAGGGCATCAGCAGCTCGCCGGCGCCGTCCACGCAGGTGAACGCCACCAGCCGGCCGCCGCCGGAGGCGTACAGCGCCGAGACCAGCCCGCACTCGGCGCACAGGCCGATGCCGTACGAGGCGTTCTCCACGTTGCAGCCGACCACCGTGCGGCCGTCGTCGACCAGGGCCGCGGCCCCGACCGGGAACTTGCTGTACGGCGCGTACGCGTGGGACATCGCCCCGCGCGCGGCCTCCCGCAGCCGCTCCCAGTCGGGCGCCGGTGTCCCGGTGGTCACTTCGCCTGGCCCTTGCGGTAGATCTGGCCGTCGGCCTTCGGCGGCCGGAGCCGCTGCGAGGCCAGCGCGAGCACCACCAGGGTGATCACGTACGGGGTGGCCACGATCAGCGGGCGCTGCACCGAGTCGGTCAGGGCGTACCAGAGGGCCACGCCGCCGCCGACCGCGGCGCTGATGGTCGCGGTGGTGAACTTGCGGCGGTACAGCTGCCACAGGCCGAGCAGGAACATCGCGATGGCGACGATCAGCAGCAGCACGTGGACGTTGTCGGCGTCGCGCAGCTGGAGGCTGTCGGTGAAGCCGAACAGACCGGCGCCCATGGCGAGGCCGCCGGGCATCCAGTTGCCGAAGATCATCGCCGCGAGGCCGATGAAGCCACGGCCCTGGGTCATGCCGTCCTTGTAGAAGTGCGCCGCGACCAGCGAGAGGTACGCGCCGGCGAGACCGGCGAACGCGCCCGAGGCGATGACCGCGATGTACTTGTACTTGTAGACGTTGACGCCCAGCGACTCGGCCGCGGTCGGGTTCTCACCGCAGGAGCGCAGCCGCAGGCCGAACACCGTGCGCCAGAGCACGAAGTAGCTGGCGACCAGCAGCGCGGCGGCGATCACGATGACCACCGAGAGGTTGGTGACCAGGCCGCCGAGGATGCCGGCGACGTCGGAGACCAGGAACCAGTGGTGGTTCTCGATGTCCCGCAGGCCGGTGGACAGCCCCGGGATGGTGATCTGGGGCAGCGACTCCGCGGACGGGGACTGGTTCGCGCCGGCACCGGCGGCGACGTAGTCCTTGTAGTAGATCCGGTTCACGTAGGCGCAGATGCCGGGGATCAGCAGGTTGATGCCGACGCCGGAGACGATGTGGTCGACGCCGAAGGTGACCGTGACCAGCGCGTGCAGCAGGCCGCCGAGGGCACCGCCGGCCATGCCGGCGAGCAGGCCGACCCAGGGGTTGACCAGGTAGCCGACCCAGGCGCCGCAGAAGGTGCCGGCGACCATCATGCCTTCGAGACCGATGTTGACCACGCCGGCGCGCTCCGACCACAGACCGCCGAGACCGGCCATCGCGATCGGGACGGCGGAGCCGAGGGCGGCGCTGACCTGGCCGGAGGCGGTCAGGCCGTGGTTGCCGGTGGCCGCGCCGACGGCGGCGAACAGCAGCAGGGCGCCGGCGATCAGCAGCAGGACGACCGGCCAGGTGAGCTTCGACTTCTTGGCGGGCGCGCCCGCCGGCTTCTGGCGGGCAGTGGTGGCCGTGCTCACGCCGACACCTCCTTCTTGGCGGCCGCGGCCTGGGCGGCGAGCTCGGCGCCCACCTTCTGCTGCTGGCGCTTGAGGCCGTAGCGGCGGACCAGCTCGTAGGCGACGACGACGCAGATGACGATGGTTCCCTGCATGACGAGGACGATCTCCTGCGGGTAGTCACCGCGGAGCGGCAGCCTGCTGCCGGCGACGTCGAGGAAGGCGAACAGCAGCGCCGAGAAGGCGATGCCGATCGGGCTGTTGCGGCCGAGCAGGGCGACCGAGATGCCGATGAAGCCGAGGCCCGGCTGGACGCTCTGGCCGAAGTAGTACGAGTTCTGCAGCAGGTCCGGCAGACCGATCAGGCCGGCCAGGGCGCCGGAGACCGCCATGGCGGTGATCACCATGCGCTTGACGTTCACACCGGAGGCCTTGGCGGCGCTCTCGGAGCGGCCGGTGGCGCGCAGGTCGAAGCCGAACCGGGTGCGGTTCAGGGTGAACTGGAAGGCCACACCGATCGCGATCGCGAGGAACAGGAAGCCCCACAGGGTGCCGCCGGCGGTCTCGATGCTGAAGAAGTGGCTGGACTCGGAGACCGGCGCGGTCTGGATCGCGTTGCTGGAACCGCCGCCGGTCTTCGGCGCGAAGATGCCGGGGACGAGCAGCAGGCCGACGATCGCGGTGGCGATGGCGTTCAGCATGATGGTCGAGATGACCTCGCTGACGCCCCGGTAGACCTTGAGCAGACCGGCGATCGACGCCCACAGGCCACCGACCATCATCGCGGTGACCAGCAGCAGCGGGATCTGGATGAACGAGGGCAGGTCGACCTGGCTGCCGACGTACGCGGCGAACATCATGCCGAGCTTGTACTGGCCCTCGACGCCGATGTTGAAGAGGTTCATCCGGAAGCCGAAGGCGGCGGCCGCGGCGGCGATGTAGTAGACGGTGGCCCGGTTGAGGGTCAGCACCTGGCCGTCGGAGGCGGTGCCGTAGTCCCACATCACCTGGAAGGCGCCGAACGGGTCCTTGCCCGAGATCGCCAGCAGGATGATGCAGATCACCGCGGACAGCAGCACGGCCAGCACGGGGGCGGCCAGGCCGAGCAGGATACGCTCGGCGTCGAACCGGCCGGCCAGCGAACGCTTGGCGGCGGGCTTGGGACTGGTCATGTGGTTACTCCCCCGCCTGCGAGTCGTCGGCGGTGTCGGTGGGGGCGGAGCCGTCGGCCTCGGTGCCCTCGGCCGCCTGGGACTGGGCCTCGGCCAGCGCGTCGGGCTCGGACTCGATGTGGCCGCGGGCGGCGCCGGTCATCGCGGTGCCGAGGTCCTCGGCGGTCACGGTGGCCGGGTCGGCGTCGGCGACCAGGCGGCCGCGGTAGATGACGCGGATGGTGTCGGAGAGGCCGATCAGCTCGTCCAGGTCGGCGGAGATCAGCAGCACCGCCAGGCCCTCGCGCTGGGCGCCGCGGATCTGCTCCCAGATCTGCGCCTGGGCGCCGACGTCCACACCGCGGGTGGGGTGGGCGGCGATCAGCAGCTTGGGGTTGTGGCTCATCTCGCGGCCGATGATCAGCTTCTGCTGGTTGCCGCCGGAGAGGGAGGCCGCGGTGACCTCGATGCCGGGGGTGCGGACGTCGAACTCCTCGACGATCCGCTGGGTGTCCCGGCGGGCCCCGGCGGGGTCGAGCAGGATGCCCTTGCAGTTCGGGGACTCGGTGACGTGGCCGAGGATCCGGTTCTCCCAGAGCGGGGCCTCCAGCAGCAGGCCGTGCCGGTGGCGGTCCTCGGGGATGTAGCCGATGCCGGCCTCGCGGCGGGACCGGGTGAGGCTGCCGCTGAAGTCCTTGCCGTCCAGGGTCACGGTGCCGCCGTCCAGCGGCAGCATGCCCATGATCGCCTCGACCAGCTCGGCCTGGCCGTTGCCCTCGACACCGGCGATGCCGAGGATCTCGCCCTTGCGGATGCGCAGCGAGATGTCGTCCAGGACCACGCGCTCGATGCCCTCGGCGTCCGCCTTGGCGATCCGCAGGCCGTCGACGCGGAGCATCTCGGTCTCGGTGACGGTGGACTCGCGGCTCTCCGGGGAGGGCAGCTCGGCGCCGACCATCATCTCGGCGAGCTGGCGGGCGGTGACGGTCTTCGGGTCCGCGTCGCCGACCGTGGTGCCGCGGCGGATGACGCTGATGGCGTCGGCGACCGAGAGCACCTCGTGCAGCTTGTGCGAGATGAAGATGACGGTGACGCCCTCGGCCTTGAGCTCGCGGAGGTTGGCGAAGAGTGCGTCGACCTCGTGCGGCACCAGGACGGCGGTGGGCTCGTCCAGGATCAGGATCCGGGCGCCGCGGTAGAGCACCTTGAGGATCTCCACGCGCTGGCGGTCGGCCACGCCGAGGTCCTCGACCATGGCGTCGGGGCGGATCCCGAGGCCGTACTGGTCGGAGATCTCCTTGATCTTGGCCTTGGCCTTGGCGCCGATGCCGTACAGGTGCTCGCCGCCGAGGACGACGTTCTCCCACACGGTGAGGTAGTCGGCCAGCATGAAGTGCTGGTGGACCATGCCGATGCCGCGGGCGATCGCGTCGCCCGGGGTGTGGAAGACCACCTGCTCGCCGTCGACGGCGATGGTGCCCTCGTCCGGCTTCTGCATGCCGTAGAGGATCTTCATCAGGGTGGACTTGCCGGCGCCGTTCTCACCCATCAGCGCGTGCACGGTGCCGCGCCGGACGGTGATGTCGATGTCGTGGTTGGCCACGACGCCGGGGAAGCGCTTGGTGATGCCGCGCAGCTCGACGGCCACGGACGCCGTTCCCGCGCTGGGGGTGCCGCCCGTGCGGGGGGCGGGGTCGGAGGGGGTGATGGCGATCTCCTGGTGGTCGTCGGGCGCGTCGTTGCGCTGAGAGATCAGTGGTTCGGAACGGGTCGGGGCCCGGTGGGCGTGCGCTGCGCACACCCGGCCGGGCCCCGTCCGCGTGGTGTCACCGGTGCTGCCCACGGCCCGGGGGCGGCACGGGCGGTGCGGGCGTCAGCTCTGCGGCGCGGTCGGGACCTTGGTGGCACCCGAGGTGATCGCGTCGGTGGCGGACTGGAGCTTCGCCTTGATGTCGTCGATGTGGCCGCCGGTGGTGGCCAGCGAGACACCGTTGCCCTTCAGGTCGAAGACCTTGACGCCGGTGATCGGGTTGCCGTCCTTGAAGGACTTCGAGTAGTCGAAGACGGCGACGTTCACGTTCTTCACCATGGAGGTGAGGATGTTGTTCTTGTACTTCGACAGGGCCGGCTGGCTGGCCTGGTCGGAGTCGACGCCGATGGCCCACTTGCCGGCGGTGGCGACGGCCTCGATCGAGCCGTTGCCGGAGGAGCCGGCGGCGGCGTAGATGACGTCCGCGCCCTTGTCCAGCTGGCCCTGGGCGGCCTGCTTGCCCTTGCCCGGGTCGTTGAAGCCGCTGAAGTCCGGCGGGGTGGTGAGGTAGGTGGTGAGAACGTTGATGTTCGGGTTGATCGACTTGGCGCCCGCGACGTAGCCGGCCTCGAACTTCTTGATCAGCTCGGACTGCACACCGCCGATGAAGCCGATGGTGCCGGACTTCGACTTGCTGGCGGCGGCGACGCCGGCCAGGTACGAGCCCTGCTCCTCGGTGAAGGTCAGCGAGGTGACGTTGGAGGGCTGGGTCGGGGAGGCCGAGTCGATGATCGCGAACTTGACGTTCGGGTTGTCCTTGGCGACCTTCTCGACGGCGCCCTGGTACACGAAGCCGACCGCGATGATCGGGTTGTAGCCGTTGGTGACCAGGTCCTTGAGGCGCTGCTCCTTGTCGGTCTCGGCCTCACCGGTCTTGGCCTCGGCCTCGAACACGGTGGCGCCGAGCTCGGCCTTGGCCTGGTCGAGACCACGGGCGGCCGAGTCGTTGAAGGACTGGTCACCACGGCCGCCGATGTCGTAGGCCATGCCGATCTTCAGACCGGAGCCACCCGAGGCGGAGGCGGAGGTGTTGTCGGTGCTCTTTGCGCCGCAGGCGGCGAGCGAAGCCATGCCCAGGGAACCCGAGAGCACTACCGCGGCGAGCTTGAGTGAACGGCGCAAGGGAGTTTCTCCTTCTCACACACCCGTTTGGCGTGGTCGAGCGCCACCGTAACGCGCGTAGAACACGGTTGTGTTACGGCCTGCGGAGCCATTCGGGTTGTTATCAAAATGTGGTCGTCGGCCCGGTCTTATCCGGACATACCGTGACACTTGTTCAACCCGATGTCACTACCGAGTGGTATCGGACCACCACAGTACGGCGATCCGGGCGCCCCACGGAGGAACCTCGCCGCTCTCGCCCCCGACCCACCGGAACGGGGCGCCCGGGTGCGACCGACCGCACCCGGCCGGTGGCACTCGGACGCCCCGTCGGTCGTCCCGTTCGTCCTCTCCCCCGTCGTCCCGTTCGGTCGTCCCCGAAGGGGCGCCGGTCAGACGCTCGCGTGCTCCAGCGCGAGGGAGGCGAAGAGCTCGACCCCGATGCCGATCGCCCGCTCGTCCACGTCGAACATGCCCTGGTGCAGGTCGCGGACCCCCTTCTCGTCCGGGCCGCGCACCCCGAGCCGGGCCAGCGCCCCCGGGGCGTGCTCCAGGTACCAGGAGAAGTCCTCCCCGCCGAGGCTCTGCTCGGTGTCCTCCACCACCGGCCCCTCGAACAGCGGCTCCCCGTCGGCCCCGAACCGGGCGGTCATCGCCGTCTCCAGCTGGTTGATCGAGGTGTGCTCGTTCACCACCGGCGGCACCCCGCGGTGGTAGTCCAGCGTCCACTTGGCGCGGTAGGTCTCGGCGATCCGGCCGACCAGCTCGTCCAGCACCTCCGGCGCCTCGCGCCAGCCGTCCAGCTCCAGGCAGCGGACGGTGCCCTCCAGCTCGGCGTGCTGCGGGATGACGTTGGACGCGGAGCCGGAGGCGATCCGGCCCCAGACCAGGCTGACGCCCCAGCGCGGGTCCATCCGGCGGGCCAGCGCCGGGGGCAGGTCGGTGGCCAGTCTGGCCACCGCCGTGACCAGGTCGGTGGTCAGGTGCGGGCGGGCGGTGTGGCCGCCGGGGCCGTCCAGGCCCAGGACCAGGCGGTCGCAGGCCGAGGTGATCGCACCGACCTTGAGGCCGACCCGGCCGACCCGGACCTTCGGGTCGCAGTGCACCGCGAAGATCCGGCCGACGCCCTTCATCCCGTCCGCCTTGATCACGTCCAGCGCGCCGCCGGGCATGACCTCCTCGGCGGGCTGGAAGATCATCCGGACCGGCTGGCGCAGCTCCCCCGTCCGGGCGGCCTGGGCGAGCACCAGCGCGGTGCCCAGCACCACGGCGGTGTGCACGTCGTGCCCGCAGGCGTGGGCCCGGCCGGGCAGCGTGGAGCGGTACGGGACGTCGGTCTTGGCGTCGTCGATCGGCAGGGCGTCGATGTCCGCCCGGAAGGCCAGGAAGGGCGTGCCCGGCTTGGTGCCCGCCGGCACGATGTCGACGATCATCCCGGTGCCGTGCGGGAGGATGCGCGGCTCCAGGCCCGCGGCGAGCAGCCGCTCACGCAGCAGCCGGGTGACCCGGAACTCCTGACGGCCCAGCTCGGGGTGCCGGTGCATGTCCCGGCGGAACGCGATCAACTCTGCCTCGTAGGCCCGTACCCGTGCGCGCAGGTCACTGGCGGGGCGGACGGCGGCGGCGAGGGCGGCCCGATCGACGGGCTGAGGATCGTTCACCTCAACAAGAGTAGGCCGGTGGAGGGTTTTTGGCCCGACTTCTTCGCAAGACGACCCCGGATGGGTGCATAGTGGCCGCGCGGGTGGGTATGACATCTCGTTTCAGCCACCTTCCCCTGTGGATCGCTGTCCTGTGCAACGAACTCCCGGTCTGACGGACACGGCGAAACCTTCCACCCGCCAGCTGACCGCCGACCGGTCGAGCCGCGCTCCTGACCCGCTGGAGCCGATCCGGGGCAGCCCCCGGTCCGCGTCACGCCCCCGCCGGGCCACGCGTCAGAACCGCTCCACCGGGGTGTGGGTGCCCCAGACCTGGCGCAGGGCGTCGCACACCTCGCCGACGGTGGCCCGGGCGGCCAGCGCCTCCCGCATCGGCGGGAGCACGTTCTCCGTCCCCTCGGCGGCCCGGCGGAGCGCGGAGAGCCCGCGGTCCACCGCGGACCGGTCCCGGTCGGCGCGCAGCCGGGCCAGCCGCTCGGCCTGCCGCTGCTCGATCGCCGGGTCCACCCGCAACGGCCGGTAGGGCTCCTCCCGGTCGAGCCGGAAGCGGTTCACCCCGACCACGGTGCGGCGGCCGGCGTCGGTCTCCTGCTGGACGCGGTAGGCGGTGCGCTCGATCTCGGCCTTCTGCCAGCCCCGCTCGATCGCCGCGACGGCGCCGCCGAGTTCCTCCACCTTGGCCATCAGTCCCAGCGCCGCGGTCTCCAGCTCCTCGGTCATCGACTCCACCGCGTAGGAGCCGGCGAACGGGTCGACGGTGGCGGTGACGTCGCTCTCGTGGGCCAGCACCTGCTGGGTGCGCAGGGCCAGCCGGGCGGACTTCTCGGTGGGCAGGGCGATGGCCTCGTCGAAGCTGTTGGTGTGCAGCGACTGGGTGCCGCCGAGCACCGCCGCCAGCGCCTGGACGGTCACCCGGACCAGGTTGACCTCGGGCTGCTGGGCGGTGAGCTGCACCCCGGCGGTCTGGGTGTGGAAGCGCAGCATCTGCGAGCGGGGGTCGCGGGCGCCGAAGGTCTCGCGCATGGTCCTGGCCCAGATCCGGCGGGCGGCGCGGAACTTCGCGACCTCCTCCAGCAGGGTGGTGCGGGCGACGAAGAAGAACGACAGCCGGGGGGCGAACTCGTCCACCGCCATGCCGGCCGCGAGCGCGCAGCGTACGTACGCGATGCCGTTGGCCAGGGTGAAGGCGATCTCCTGCGCGGGGTCGGCGCCGGCCTCGGCCATGTGGTAGCCGGAGATGGAGATGGTGTTCCAGCGGGGGATCTCGGCCCGGCAGTACCGGAACACGTCGGCGACCAGCCGCAGGCTGGGGGCGGGCGGGAAGATGTACGTGCCGCGGGCGATGTACTCCTTGAGCACGTCGTTCTGGACGGTGCCGGTCAGGGCGGCCGGCGCGACGCCCTGGGCCTCGCCGACCAGCCGGTAGAGCAGCAGGAGCAGGGCGGCGGGGGCGTTGATGGTCATCGAGGTGGAGACCTCGCCGAGCGGGATGCCGTCGAACAGCACCGCCATGTCCTCGACGCTGTCCACGGCGACCCCGACCTTGCCGACCTCGCCGTGGGCGAGCGGGGCGTCCGAGTCGTAGCCCATCTGGGTGGGCAGGTCGAAGGCGACCGAGAGCCCGGTGGTGCCGTGGGCGATCAGCTGGCGGTAGCGGGCGTTGGACTCGGCGGCGGTGCCGAAGCCCGCGTACTGGCGCACGGTCCACGGGCGGCCGGTGTACATGGTCGGGTAGACGCCGCGGGTGAAGGGGTACTCCCCGGGGCTGCCCAGCCGGGTCCGGGCGTCCCAGCCCGCGAGGGCCTCGGGGCCGTAGACCGGTTCGACGGGCAGGCCCGACTCGGTGTGGCGGGGCTCGGTCGGCATGGGGTCCTCCGGTTCCTCGCGGCCGGTGGGCCCCGGCACGCCCGGGCGCCCACTCCCTCTCGTCCGTACGGTAGTGGCGCCGCGGCGGGCCCGGCAGGTGCCACGGCCGGGTCGCCGGGAGCGGCTTGAGAGGATCACCGGTACAGACCGGATCGCACCCTGGAGGGGCTATGACCGAACGGAAGGTGGCCGTCGTCACCGGTGCCAGCAGCGGGATCGGCGCGGCGACCGCGCGCCGGCTCGCGGCCGACGGCTTCGAGGTGGTGCTCACCGCCCGCCGCACCGGGCGGATCGAGGCGCTGGCGAAGGAGATCGGCGGCCGGGCGTACACCCTGGACGTGACCGACCGGGCCGCGGTGGACGCCTTCGCGGCCGAGGTCGGCCGGGTGGACGTGCTGGTGAACAACGCCGGCGGCGCGATCGGCGCCGAGACGGTGGAGGCCGGCGACCCGGCCGACTGGCGGGCGATGTACGAGGTGAACGTGCTGGGCGTGCTGCACGTGACCCAGGCGCTGCTGCCCGCGCTGCGGGCGACCGGGGACGGCACCGTGCTGGTGATGTCCTCCACCGCGGCGCTGGCCGCGTACGAGGGCGGCGGCGGGTACGTGGCGGCGAAGCACGCGGCGCACACCATCGCGGCGACGCTGCGGCTGGAGCTGTGCGGGGAGCCGATCCGGGTGATCGAGATCGCGCCGGGCATGGTGCGGTCCGAGGGGTTCGCGGTGACCCGGTTCCGCGGGGACGAGGACAAGGCGGCGGCCGTGTACGCCGGGGTGGCGGAGCCGCTCACCTCCGAGGACGTCGCGGACACCGTCTCCTGGGCGGTCACCCGGCCGCCGCACGTCAACATCGACCTGCTGGTGGTGCGCCCGCGCGCGCAGGCGGCCAACCACAAGGTGCACCGGGTGCAGTAGCGGTGCCCGCGGGGAGACGGCGGGCCACCGGGGTGACACGCAAGTGTCAACGTCACAACTTGATAGCTCGATCGGGTGAATTTCGCCTGCCGTCTCCCTTACTGATGAGCTCTCAACTACGTTGGTGCCGCTGCCCGGCCGGGGCGTCCGCAGCCCGAAGCCGTCCGCTCCGTCCGGAACCACCCGTTTTCACCCGCACGCGCGTCAACCAGCCGTCTGCGGCGTTCACCCGTATTCGGCGAAACCGCCCGGCCCCTACCTTTCGTCTCTGGAGCACCCGCCTTCCCGCGCTCACGAGGAGGACCCGCTGGCCAGCGACATCCCGCCGCAGCGTCCGGACGCTCGGACGGATCCGTCCCTGCTCGGGCTACACCGCTTCAACGAGGCCGACGCCGGTGCCGCCGAGGAGGCACTGCTCGCCTGCTGCGGCAGCCGCCGCTGGGCCCTCAGACTCGCCGCCCACCGGCCCTACCCCGACATAGAGTCCCTGCTGGCCGCCGCCAGCGAGGCGGCGTACGACCTCCGCCCCGCCGACCTCGCCGAGGCCCTGGCGGACGAGAGCTGGATGCCGCAGCCGCTGCTCGGCATGCGCGCCCCCGGCAGCCAGGCCGCCCACACCGCGCTGCGCGCCGCGCACGCGGCGTACGAGGCCCGGTTCGGCCACGTCTTCGTGGTCTGCCTGGACGGGGTGGCGCCCGGGGAGATGCTGGACGCCGTACTCGGCTCGATCCGGACCCGGCTGGCCAACGATCCCGACGAGGAGCGGCTGGTCGCGGCGGACGAACTGCGGAGGATCTCGCTCACCCGGCTCGAGCACCTGGTCGCCCGGCACTCGCAGCCGGCCGCCCGCTGAGCAGCTCCGGCCGGCCCTCCCCCGGGGCCGGCCGGGCCTCCGGCCTGCCCGCCTCAGGCCGGTCACGGTGGGTGAGGGTTCCCGGATCCGTTAGGCCGTGCGTGCCTGATTGATCACACCTGTGCCCCCCGGAGGCGGTTGCCGACAACGCGTCGATAGGATGCTCGCGGCCGGTGGACCGACCCGGCCGGGCTGACCGACACCGAAGCCGGCCGAGCCCCCAATCCGCTTCCGGAGGGTTTTCCGTGCCGGCTGGAACGCTGTACCGCGGCCGGGAAGGCATGTGGAGCTGGGTGGCTCACCGAGTCACCGGCGTCCTCATCTTCTTCTTCCTGTTCGCACATGTCCTCGACACCGCGCTCGTGCGGGTGTCGCCCGAGGCGTACGACTCCGTCATCGAGACGTACAAGACGCCGCTGGTGAACCTGATGGAGTACGGCCTGGTGGCCGCCATCCTGTTCCACGCGCTGAACGGCCTGCGGGTCGTCGCCGTCGACTTCTGGTCCAAGGGCCCGAAGTACCACAAGCAGATGCTCTGGTCCGTCGTGGGTGTCTGGGTCGTCCTGATGGCCGGCGCCTTCTACCCGATCCTGCAGCACACTCTTCGCACCTGGTTCGGGGGCTGATCCGCGATGTCCGCTGAGACCAAGGACCTCATCGTCCCGTCCGCCCAGGCCCACACCGGCCAGGGCCTCGGGACGGGCAACCCGGCCGACGCCTTCGTGGTGGAGCCGGCCCGGACGCGGAGCGCGAAGACCCCGCGCCGCACCCGCACCAACTTCGAGATGCTCGCCTGGCTGTTCATGCGCCTGTCCGGCGTGGTGCTGGTGGTGCTGATCCTCGGCCACCTGCTGATCATGCTGGTGCTCGACGGCGGCGTGTCCAAGATCGGCTTCGCCTTCGTGGCCGGCCGCTGGGCGTCCCCGTTCTGGCAGTTCTGGGACCTGCTGATGCTCTGGCTCGCCATGCTCCACGGCGCCAACGGCATGCGCACGGTCATCACCGACTACGCGGAGAAGGACTCCACTCGTCTGTGGCTGAAGGGCCTCCTGGGTGTCGCGACCGTGTTCACGGTCCTGCTCGGCACCCTGGTGATCTTCACCTTCGACCCGAACATCTGACGAGCCAGAGGCGACTGACCCCCATGCAGATTCACCAGTACGACACCGTCATCGTCGGCGCCGGTGGCGCCGGCATGCGCGCGGCCATCGAGTCGACCCAGCGCAGCCGCACCGCGGTGCTGACCAAGCTCTACCCGACCCGGTCCCACACCGGCGCGGCCCAGGGCGGCATGTGCGCCGCCCTGGCCAACGTCGAGGAGGACAACTGGGAGTGGCACACCTTCGACACGGTCAAGGGTGGTGACTACCTGGTCGACCAGGACGCCGCCGAGATCATGTGCAAGGAGGCCATCGACGCCGTCCTCGACCTGGAGAAGATGGGCCTCCCCTTCTCCCGGACCGACCAGGGCCGGATCGACCAGCGCCGCTTCGGCGGTCACTCCCGCAACCACGGCGAGGCCCCGGTCCGCCGGTCCTGCTACGCGGCCGACCGCACCGGTCACATGATCCTCCAGACGCTGTTCCAGAACTGCGTCAAGCACGGCGTCGAGTTCTTCAACGAGTTCTACGTCCTCGACCTGCTGATCAACGAGGGCAAGACCGCTGGCGTCGTCGCGTACGAGCTGGCCACCGGCGAGATCCACGTCTTCCAGGCCAAGGCCGTGGTGTTCGCCTCCGGCGGCACCGGCAAGATGTTCAAGGTCACCTCGAACGCCCACACCCTGACCGGTGACGGCCAGGCGGTGGCGCTGCGCCGCGGCCTGCCGCTGGAGGACATGGAGTTCTTCCAGTTCCACCCGACGGGCATCTGGCGCATGGGCATCCTCCTCACCGAGGGCGCCCGCGGCGAGGGCGGCATCCTCCGCAACAAGGACGGCGAGCGCTTCATGGAGCGCTACGCGCCGGTCATGAAGGACCTCGCCTCCCGCGACGTCTGCTCCCGCGCGATCTACACCGAGATCCGCGAGGGCCGCGGCTGCGGTCCGGACGGCGACCACGTCTACCTGGACCTCACCCACCTGCCCCCGGAGCAGCTGGACGCGAAGCTCCCGGACATCACCGAGTTCGCGCGCACCTACCTCGGCATCGAGCCCTACACGGACCCGATCCCGATCCAGCCCACCGCGCACTACGCCATGGGCGGCATCCCGACCAACGTCGAGGGCGAGGTGCTGTCCAACAACACGGACGTCGTCCCCGGCCTGTACGCCGCCGGTGAGGTCGCCTGCGTCTCGGTGCACGGCGCCAACCGCCTGGGCACCAACTCGCTGCTGGACATCAACGTGTTCGGCCGCCGCGCGGGCATCGCCGCCGCCGCGTACGCCGACAAGGCCGAGTTCGTCGAGCTGCCGGCCGACCCGGGCGCGCTCGTCCAGAACATGGTCGACACGCTGCGCGAGTCCACCGGCACCGAGTCCGTGGCGCAGATCCGCAAGGAGCTGCAGGAGTCCATGGACGCCAACGCGTCCGTGTACCGCACCGGTGCGACCCTGCAGCAGGCCGTCAAGGACGTGAAGGCCCTGAAGGAGCGCTACAAGAACGTGGCGATCCAGGACAAGGGCATGCGGTACAACACCGACCTGCTGGAGGCCATCGAGCTGGGCAACCTGCTCGACCTGGCCGAGGTGCTGGCCGTCTCCGCGCTGGCCCGCGAGGAGTCGCGCGGCGGTCACTTCCGCGAGGACTTCCCGAAGCGCGACGACGTGAAGTTCATGCAGCACACCATGGCGTACCAGGAGGTGGCGGCCGACGGCAGCACCTCGATCCGCCTCGACTACAAGCCGGTCGTGCAGACCCGCTACCAGCCGATGGAGCGTAAGTACTGATGAGCACTCCGACCGTCGAGAAGCACTCGGCCGCGCTGGACGCCGCCGAGGCGGGTGGCACCGACCTGATCACCGTCACCGTCCGGATCCGCCGGTTCAACCCGGAGGAGCACCCGGACCCGGTGTGGGTGGACTACCAGCTGGAGATGGACCCGAAGGAGCGCGTCCTGGACGCCCTCAACAAGGTCAAGTGGGAGCAGGACGGCACCCTGACGTACCGCCGCTCGTGCGCCCACGGCATCTGCGGCTCGGACGCCATGCGGATCAACGGCCGCAACCGGCTGGCGTGCAAGACCCTGATCAAGGACGTCAACCCGGAGAAGCCGATCACGATCGAGGCCATCAAGGGCCTGACGGTCCTCAAGGACCTGGTCGTGGACATGGACCCGTTCTTCCAGGCGTACAAGGACGTCATGCCGTTCCTCATCACCAAGGGGAACGACCCGACCCGCGAGCGCCTGCAGTCGCAGGAGGACCGCGAGCGGTTCGACGACACCACCAAGTGCATCCTGTGCGCCGCGTGCACCTCGTCCTGCCCGGTGTTCTGGAACGACGGCCAGTACTTCGGCCCGGCCGCGATCGTCAACGCGCACCGCTTCATCTTCGACTCGCGCGACGAGGGCGGCGAGCAGCGCCTGGAGATCCTCAACGACCGTGAGGGCGTGTGGCGCTGCCGCACCACCTTCAACTGCTCGGAGGCCTGCCCGCGTGGCATCGAGGTCACCAAGGCGATCCAGGAAGTGAAGCGGGCGCTGGTGACCCGCCGCTTCTGATCCACCCGTACGCAAGGGCCCGTCCGGCAGCCGCCGGGCGGGCCCTTCGCGTGCGCGGCCTGACCGCGGTGCACGGCCTGACCGCCGTACGCGGCCCTACCGCCTGCGGGCGGTGAGCAGGGTGAGCAGCAGCGGGCCGAGGAAGAGGGCGGCCGCCATGCCGCGGTAGTCGGGGCCGGATCCGGAGGCGATCAGGGCGAGTTGGAGGCCGATCAGGACGGCGCCGCCGACCGGGAGGGCGGCGGGCAGGGCGCGGCGGCGGGCGCAGACCAGGAGGGCGGCGTAGCCGAGGTAGGTCCAGACGGCGCCGCGCCACAGCAGCCACTCCAGCTGCGGGGCCCGCAGGGCGGTGTGCAGCCAGACGGCGGCCTTCCGGAGCGGGGTGAGGGCGGGGTTGGGCCGCAGCCGGTCGGCGACCGGGCTGTCGGCGAGGCTGCCGCCGGGGGCGGTGTAGCCGTACAGGTCGGGCGAGGGGCGGGGGGTCTGGACGACGGTCTGGCCGGCGGCGTCGGCGGGGCCGGGCCAGATGCCCCAGGCGAGGTGGCCGCGGCAGAGCCGGGCGGCGAGGACCAGGTCGGGGTGGCGGGCGGCGGTGCGGAACCAGAGGTCGGTCAGTTCGCCGTCGCGGGCGAGGGCGCGGGTCTCGTCCCACCCCTGGTCCGGGTCGGTGAGCCGGTCGGCGGAGTAGCAGGCGGCGCCGGCCCGGTCCCAGACGGGGAGGGGGGCGACGGCGGCGAACAGGGCGGTGTCGGCCTCCCCGAAGGCGGTGGGGTCGCTGTGGTAGGCGACGGCGAGGTCGGCGGCGTCCAGCCGGTGGGCGGCGGGGGCGCGACGGACGTCGAGCAGGGCCCGGTAGCCGCGCAGGTCGAGCAGGAGCGGGACGAGCAGGGCGGCCAGGGCCAGCAGGGCGACCTGGCGGCGCAGTCCGGGGAGGAAGGCGAGCAGGGCGAGGGTGACGGTGAAGGCGATGCCGCAGCCGGCCCGGCCGCCGAAGAGGCCGAGGCCGAGCAGGGCGAGCAGCAGGACGGCGAGGTCGACGGCCAGCCCGCGTCCGGTGGGCCGTTCCTCCTGGGCGGCGCGGCGGGCGAGCAGCCGCAGGCAGGCGGCGCAGGTGAGGACGGCGGCGAGGGTGAACGGGACCTCGCGCCAGAGGAAGACGGTGAGGCCGCCGGTCGGCGGCAGGGCGGCGAGGGCGAGCGCGGTGGGGGCGCTCCAGCGGCCGCGGACGCCGAGCCGGGCGAGGGCGGCGACGGCGTACCCGAGGGTGAGCGCGGCGGCGGCCGTCTGCAGCAGGGTGACGGCGGCGAGGCCGCCGGTGAGCCGGAGCGAGAGCAGCACGGCGGCGTCGTACGGGACGGCGCGGCCGGCCGTCCAGGCACCCGGCTCGGTCACCCGGCGGACCGTCTCGACCGCGTCGGGGCCGAGGAAGGCGGGGTAGGCGGCCAGCCACCACAGCAGCAGGACGATCTGGCAGCCGGCCGCGACGGTGACCGGGAGCAGCAGGCGGGAGGGGGCGCGGCGGTGCCGGCGGCCGGCCCGGCCGGGGTCGTCGGGCCCGTCGCGGTCGGCTGCGCCGTGGCGGTCGTCCGCGCCGCCGCGGCCGGCCGGGCGGGCGAGGGTGGCGTTGCCGCGCATCGCGAGACCTCCCCTGGAGTCCCCTGGCATGCCCGGGAGTCCCCGAACGGGTGTGCTGTCCGCGACCCGTCAGCCAGGTGTGGTGCGCAGGCTAGCAGTCGGCGGGGTCCGGCTCCCAGAGTCCGGATGCCGGTAGTCGGTGGGGGTTGGTAGCGTCCGCGGCATGGCTGAGTTCACCAACCGGCGGTCCGTCGTGGCGGCGGAGCCGCTGACCGCGCTTCAGGCCGAGCAGCTGAGGCTGTGCGGCGTCCACTACGACGGCGAGGACCTGCCGGCCGACCGACGGCTGGCCTCCGACGACGAGGACGACGAGGAGGCGGTGCTGCGCTTCTGCGAGCGGTGGGACGTGGTGGCCGACGGGGCGCCGCGGTACGAGGCGTGGTTCTACCAGGTGGACAGCGGGACGATCTTCCTGGCCGGGACGGTCGAGGTGGTCGCGGAGGTCATCCAGTGCGGCCTGGAGTGCTCCGACCCGGCGCGGCGGCTGGAGCTGGGCGCGGCGATGGTCCGGGCCGGGCTGCTGCCCTCGGTGGACTCGGCGTACGCGGAGTTCCGGGCCGCGGTGGACGCCGGGACGGCCTGAGCGCACGTCAGGCCGGTGACGCGGGAAAGGCGGCAGGGCCCGCCCGGAGGGGTTCCGGGCGGGCCCTGCCGTGTCGTCGTGCGGGTCAGCGCAGGGCGCCGAGGTCCTTCGGCGAGGTGACGCCGGCCGGGTCGGCGAGCTCCGAGAACGGTGTCGCCGCAGGCGTCGCCGGCGGTGCCGGTGGCGAGCGAGCGCGGGGTCGGGTCGGCCTTGGGGTCGGTGACGGCGGCCTGCTGCTCGGCGCCGGCCGCCGGGACGCCGACGGTGGTCAGGACGACGGCGGCGGCGCCGAGCACGGCCGCGAGCCTTCGAGCGACGACGGTGGTTGCCATGCGAATCCCCCCTGGCTGACGCGCCGGACACGCGTTCGATCTTGCCGGGCGGGGAGCACCCTGTCAGGAGGCCGACGGGGCGTCAACCGGCTTTCCGTCGCGCTTGAGGGCCCGCAGTCCGCGCAGGCCGATCCCGCCGATGGCGAGGCCGAGGACCAGGGAGGTGACGGCCAGCAGCAGGTGGACCCAGAAGAAGGCGGTGGGCTGGGAGTGGTCGCCGCCGACGAAGGCCTGGCCGCCGGAGTCCTTCCACAGGTTCTTGACGAAGGTGGTCCAGATCATCAGCGACCAGGCACCGAAGGCGGTGAGGAACCAGGAGACGGGACGGCTGAGCTTCATGGCGGGCGGGTCCTTCGGACGGGGGCGGATCTGCCTCCCCAGTATGCGGAGCCCTCACACCGCCCCTGACCGGGCACCCGTTCGGACCAGACCTGGGAGAGCGGCGGGACGAACGGGTACGGTCACAAAATGCAGATAATCCGTCGCATCGTGTACGGACCGATTCCCGTCGCCGTCACACTCCTGCTGGGCTCCGCTCCGGCCGTCGCGGCGGCCCCGTCGGACGCTCCCCCGCCCCAGACGGCCCCGGTGGTGGGCGGCGAACGCCTCGCCCGGCCCGGGGTCCAGGTCGCCCCGACCTCCGGCGCACCGGCCCTCCCGGAGGGCATCACCGGCCAGTCCTGGGTGGTCGCCGACGCCGGGACCGGCGAGGTGCTGGCCTCCTACAACGCGCACCAGCCGCTGCCGCCGGCCAGCACCCTGAAGATGCTGTTCGCCGACACCGTCCTGCCGAAGTTCGACCGGTCCCAGCTGCACACGGTCACCCCCGAGGAACTGGCCGGGCTCGGCGCCGGCAGCAGTCTGGTCGGGGTCAAGGAGAACCTGGAGTACAGGGTCGAGGACCTCTGGCGCGGGGTCTTCCTCAGCTCCGGCAACGACGCCGTCCGGGTGCTCGCCCACATGAACGGCGGCGTCGCGCGCACCGTCGCCGACATGCAGGCCCGGGCGGACGCGCTGCACGCCACCGACACCCATGTGGTCTCGCCGGACGGCTACGACGAGGCCGGCCAGGTCTCCTCGGCCTACGACCTGACGCTGTTCGCCCGCGCCGGGCTGCGCAACCCCGACTTCCGGTCGTACTGCTCCACCAGGACCGCGCAGTTCCCCGGCGCGGTGGACAAGACCACCGGGCAGCGCGGGAGCTTCGGCATCGCCAACACCGACAAGCTGCTCGGCAAGTACCCGGGCCTGATCGGGGTGAAGAACGGTTACACCACCAACGCCGGCGCCACCTTCACCGGTGCCGCCGAACGGGACGGCCGGACCCTCCTGGTCACCGTGATGCACCCGGCCACCAGCCCCAAGGTCTACGACGAGACGGCGGCCCTGCTGGACTGGGGCTTCGCCGCTGCGGGCAAGGTCGAGCCGGTCGGAAAGCTGGTCGAGGAGGAGGGCACGCAGGCCACCGGCGGGCCGGCCGCCGGTGGCGGGGCCCAGGCCGCACCGGCCGCGAAGGCCGCGGCGGGCTCCGGGGGCGAGGCGGCCTGGTGGCTGGCGGGCGCGCTGTGCGCGCTGGCCGCGGCCGGGGCGGGCCTGCGGGTCCGGGCGCTGCGGCTGCGGCGCCGGTCCCGGGCGGTCCTGCCGACGCCGGAGGAGCTCGCCGCGGCCGCGGCGGCGACGGGTGTCCGGCACGCCGGCGCCACCGCGGTCGGCCGGCGGATGCCGCAGGGGTCCACGGCGATCGGCCGGCGCGCCCCGAAGTAGCCCGCGGGGTGGCGGATCCCTCGGAGCGGATCCGCCACCCGGGTGGTCCCGACACAACCGCGCGGGGCGGAGGGAACGCGTTCGTTCCCTCCGCCCCGCGCGTTTCCCGGCGGACTCAGTGGGCGGCGCGGCGGTCCCGGGAGGCCTGGAGCTGCCGGCGGACCGCCTTGGTGACGACGGGCGGCAGCACGGCCAGGGCGAGCCGGCGGGACGCCGAGCGCTGGGGCGCGGGCCGCCGCTGCGGCGACGGCACCGGGTCGTCCCAGGCCAGCCGGTAGCAGGTGTGGCCGCCGATGATCTCGCTGTCCATCCGGAAGCCCTCCGCGCGCCAGTCCCGGGCGAGGAAGTCCCGGATCAGGCTGTCGGCGTCGCCCCAGGTGCCGTAGAACTTGGACGGCGTCAGCAGCACCGGCCGCAGGCCGTGGTCGAACACGGCCTCCCAGACCGCGGCGGCGACCCCGGGGGTGTGCTCCGACCGGTAGTCGTCCAGGGCCACCAGGCCGTCCTTGGACAGCGCCTCCCGGGCCACCTGGATGTCGCCGGCGACGTGCTCGTACAGGTGCGAGGCGTCGACGTGGACGAAGCGGCAGCTGGCGGTCGGGATCCGGCCGTCGGCGAGCACCGAGGTGGGCGCCTGGACGACGGTCGGGAGCTCCTCGTGGAAGGCCAGGTAGTTGGCCTCGAAGGCGCGGCGGGTGAGCGAGTCGCGGTACGACATGCTCATCTCGGCGGAGTTCTCGTCGTCCGGAGCCTCGGAGTCGAACAGGTCGCAGACCGTGAAGGTCTCGCCGGACCGCAGATGCCGGCCGAGCAGGATCGCGCTGCGACCGAGATAGGTGCCGAGCTCCAGCAGGTTGCCGGTGACTCCGGCCTCGGTCTGGCGGTCGAGGAACCAGGAGAAGGCCTCCTGGTCGGCTCGGAAGAACCATCCCGGCACGTCGTCGATGGTGCGCGGCAGGGCGGGTCCGGTCGGGGTCTCGGCACCGGTCACAGGGCGTCTCCAGACGGTGACTGCGGGAGGTTCGCCGCAGATTCGGACAGTCGGTCGGGGTACGACACGACTGAGTGTGACGGGGATCATAACGACTCCGCCACCGGAGGCACAGCCCGTGCGTATCGCCGCTGGTTGGGGCCCGGAGCGATGGTTCCGGGTCAGCCGGGGGCGCCCGCCAGGACCTCCCGGGCCCGGTCCTCGGCCCGCTGCCGGGCGGCCGGACCGTCCGCCAGGGCGGTCCAGGCGGCGCAGTACATCAGCAGCCGGCCGACGAAGTTGATCCACAGCAGCAGGGCGACCGGGACGCCGAACGCGCCGTACAGGCTCCTGCCGGCGACCGAGCCGAGGTAGGAGGAGAGCAGCACCTTGAGCACCTCGAAGCCCACCGCGCCGATCAGCGCGCCCTGCAGGACGTCGCGTCGGCGCTGGTCGGTGATCCGGGGGAAGGGGCTCAGCAGGTAGCCGAAGAGCAGCAGGTCGGCGACGACCGCGATGACGAAGCCGGCCAGGCCGAGCAGGAAGCCGGCCGCGCCGCCGCCGAGCCCGATCCAGTCGGCCACCTTCCGGGTCAGCGTGGTGGCGAAGGCGGAGGCGGCCAGCGACACCACGCAGACCGCGCCGAGGCCGAGCAGCACCACGCAGTCCCAGGCCTTGCGGAGCACCGGGTTGCCGGCCTCCTCCGGGAGCCGCCAGACGTCCCGGATCGAGCCGCGCATGGTCTCCACCCAGCCGAGGCCGGAGATCAGCAGGACGACACCGCTGATCACCCCGACGGTCGCCGCGTTGGCCACCAGGTTCGACAGGTCGAGCTGGTCGGACAGGCCCGGGACCTGCTTGGCGATGTAGTCCTCCAGGTCCTGCACCTGGGCGTCGGAGAGCGCCGCGACGGCGATCGCCAGCCCCACCGTGAGCAGCGGGAACAGGGCCAGGAACCCGAAGAAGGTGACCGCGCCGGCGAGCCGGTTGGCCTTCACCTCGGTGAAGTGGGCGTAGACCAGGTAGGGACGGCTGCGCAGCACCCGGGCCGCCACCGGTCCGATGACCGGGAGCCTGGTCAGGAAGTCCACGGGCCCTCGCCTCCCAGCCTGCCGGGGCCGCGCCCTCGGCCCGGGCGCGGTGACACCCCTGTATATCCCGGGGCGGGCGGTGCGGGAGGGCGGACACCCCCGCGCCGGAGGCGGGGGTCAGACGGCCGGCTCAGGCCGCCGGGCCGGGGCTGTCGGGCTCGGGCGATCGGGCTCGGGCCGTCGCTCTCGGGCCGCGCGTGGTGCGGCCGGGCTCAGGCGGCCCGGCGCAGGCCGAGGGCGGTGCGGCGGGCCCGGACCACGGCGCGCAGGCCCTGGAAGGTGAGGTAGCGGCCCTGGCTGAGCAGTTCGGTCCGCACCCCCTCGGCGCCGGCCGGCGGCCGGTAGCCGGCCGGGCGGAGCCGGGGGCAGTGCCGGGCGGCCCGCTGGAAGAACTCCCGGCGGGCGCCGGCCGGGACGCGGTCGGGGCGGCTGACCACGGTGCACAGGTGGTGCAGCATCCGGCCGTAGATCACCGGGCGCCAGTGGTCCAGCCCGGGGTGCCGGTCGAGGAAGGCGAAGACCAGGTCGTACTGGTCGAAGATGTCGAAGTGCTTGCGGCTGGAGGTGGCGAGGATGTTGCCGCCCTCGCGGCGCTGGCGGTAGTGCAGGCCGACCCGGTCGAGCATGGTGATCCGGCGGGCCGAGAGCAGCGCCGGGAAGGTCCACGGGGTGTCCTCGTAGTACCCGGCGGGGAAGATGAGGCCCTGCTCCTCGACGAAGCCGCGCCGGTACGCCTTGTTCCAGACCACCATCAGCAGGTCGAGCAGGTCGGGCCGCTCGTCGAGGGTGAACACGTCCGCGCCGGGCCGGCCGAAGATCGGCGCGGAGTTGCTGCGGACCACCCGGCCGTCCCAGTAGGTGCGGGCGTAGTCGAAGACCAGGACGTCCGGGTCCAACCCGGCGCGCAGCCGCTCGTCGGTGGCCTCCAGCAGGCCCGGGGTGAGCGTGTCGTCGCTGTCCAGGAAGATCAGGTAGTCGCCGGTGGCGATCTCCAGGCCGGCGTTGCGGGCGCGGCCGAGGCCGACGTTCTCGGTGAGATGCACCACCTTGACCCGTGCGTCGCGCTCGGCTACCGCGTCCAGCATCGCCCCGCAGCCGTCCGGCGATCTGTCGTCCACCGCGATCACCTCGAAGTCCACGAACGACTGGCCGAGGACCGAGTCCAGGCACTCTGCCAGGTACTCCTCCACCTGGTAGACCGGGATGATCACGCTGAAGCGGGGCATGGGGCGCAGAGTAGCCCGACGGGGCCGAGCGGCGCACCTCCGGCCCGTAACACACGAGAGGTAGGATCGCGGCTGTTAAAACGCCCGGTCCGCCGCAAGCCGGGCGATCGCGGTCGAAACACCCTGATGAAAGGCTCTGCGCAGCCGATGGCCCCCCGCCTCTCCGTCGTCGTCCCGATCTACAACGTCGAGCGCTACCTCGAGGAGTGCCTGGACTCGATCGCCGCCCAGACCTTCAGTGACTTCGAATGCGTCATGGTCGACGACGGCTCGAAGGACTCCAGCGCCGCGCTCGCCGAGGCGTACGCCGCCAAGGACCCGCGCTTCCGCCTGGTCCGGCAGGAGAACAAGGGCCTCGGCGCGGCCCGCAACACCGGTTACCGGCACATCGCCGAGGGCACCGAGTTCCTGGCCTTCGTGGACAGCGACGACACCCTGCCCCCCAGCGCGTACGAGCTGATGATCGGCACCCTGGACGAGACCGGTTCCGACTTCTGCACCGGCAACGTGCTGCGCTTCCGCGCCGTCGGCTTCTACCCGTCGGGCGGCCACCGCAAGCCGTTCAAGGAGACCCGTCTCAAGACGCACATCACCGAGATCCCGGCGCTGGTCACCGACCGCACCGCGTGGAACAAGGTGTACCGGCGCTCGTTCTTCGACGAGGCGGGCGTGCTGTACCCCGAGGGCATCCTGTACGAGGACGCCCCGGTCAGCGTGCCGCACCACTACCTGGCCAAGCGGGTGGACGTGCTCTCCGAGCCGATCTACCACTGGCGCGAGCGCGAGGTCGGCGAGATGTCGATCACGCAGATGAAGACCAACCCCAAGGGCGTCATCGACCGGGTCAAGTCCATGGAGCTGGTCCGGGCGTGGCTGCTGGAGCAGACCGACCCGAAGTTCCGGAAGTACCTGCGGGCCTACGACGAGAACAACCTCGTCGAGGAGATCCCGATGTTCTTCTGGTCGGTGCTGGACGGCGACCAGGTCTACCGCGAGGCGTACCAGACCTCGGTCAGCCGCCTGCTGCGCGCCATCGGCCCGGACGCGGTGCGCAAGATGCGCGCCCCGCTGCGGCTGAAGTACCACCTGACGCTGCAGAACCGCATGGACGAGCTGGTCGAGCAGATGCGGTTCGAGAAGGACAGCAACGGCGCCGCCCCGGCCCGCGGCCTGCTCCGCCCGTACGCGGACTACCCGTTCCTGCGCGGCGGCCGCCGGAGCGTGCCCTCCGACGTGCTGAACCTGAAGAACGCGCTGGTCATGCGCAGCCGGCTGTACGAGACCGCCTGGGTGGACGGCAAGCTGCAGCTGAGCGGCCACGCCTTCCCCGAGCACCTGGGCGCCGAGAACCGGCACGACATGGTCAAGGTGCTGGTGCTGCGGGAGGCCAAGGGCCGCCGGGTGCTGGCCGTGCAGACCAAGGCGATGTACAGCCCGGAGGCGACCGCCAGCTCCCCGCACGACCTGTACAGCTGCGACTGGGCGGGCTTCTCGGCCTCCGTCGACCCGGCCAGGTTCAAGCACCGCGGCGAGTGGCGGGACGGCTCCTGGCGGGTGCTGATCGCCGGTGTCGGCAAGGGCGGCGTCTACAAGGGCCGGGTCTCCGGCGGCTGGAGCGACAGCGCCGAGTACCCGCCGGTGCACTGGGTCGAGGACGACGTCCGGATCGTGCCGTGGCTCAAGGACACCCACCTCTACCTGCGGGTCGAGCGGGTCCGGGCCCGGACGGTGGAGGTGCGGGCCGAGCGCGGCACGATCGCGCTGTCCGGCCGGGTGGTCTCCGGGCAGGACCTGGCCGGGGCACAGCTGCGGCTGACCCACGTGGAGTCCGACCGCGAGCTGCTCTTCCCGCTGGAGCTGGGCGCGCCGACCGGCCGGGAGGTGCCGTTCTCGGCGAGCTTCCCGGTCGCCGGGCTGACCGCCGTCCGGAAGGCCTGGGCCGCGCTGGACCCGGCCGCCGAGGAGCGGCTGCGCGACCGCTGGGACATCGCCCTGCTGCTCGCCGACGGCGACCACCTGCCGGTGGTGGTGGACGAGCGCACCGATCCGGTCCACCTGAGCGTCGCGATCGACGACACCCGGGCGCTGTACTCCAAGACCTCCCCCAGCGGCTACCTCCAGCTCACCGACCAGGTGCTGCAGCCGGTGGTGGACCACATCTCCCGCTCGCACGACGCCGAGGGCTTCGTGCTGGACGGCCGGTTCCCGCTGCCGGGCACGCACCGGTACGAGCTGGTGATCCGCCACCGCTGGCGCGAGGAGGAGCACCGCTACCCGGTGGAGATCGCCGACGGCCGGTTCAAGGCCGCGCTGCCGGCCGTGCCGACCGCGAGCTTCGCCGGGCGGGTGCCGCTGTACAAGGGCACCTGGCAGGTGTTCTTCCGCCCGGTCGACGCGCCCGCGGACAGCCTGTGGCCGCCGGTGCTGCTGGCGCCGTCCTGCCACGCCACCCTCCCGCTGGAGGTGGAGGCCCGCGGCAAGCGGATCGCCCTGGAGCGGCGTCTGCACGACACCCTGTCGCTGGAGGCGCACGACCTGCTGCCCCCGGAGGAGCGCAGCGGCTACCGGCAGCGCCAGCAGCGCACCGCCTTCCCGGCGATGCAGCAGCGCCCGCTGACCGACACGGTGGTGTACTACACCGGCCGCCGCAGCCGGTACGCCGGCTCGCCGCGTTCCGTGCACGAGGAGCTGGTGCGCCGCGGCCTGCCGCTGCGCCACCTGTGGGCGACCGACGACGGCCAGGCGGACCTGCCGCAGACCGCCGAGGCGCTGCGCCGCTGGTCCCCGGAGTGGTACGAGGCCCTGGCCACCGCCAAGTACGTGGTGACCAGCGCGCACCTGCCGGAGTTCTTCACCAGCCGGCCGGGCCAGGTGGTGGTGCAGACCTGGCACGGCACCCCGCTGAAGCGGATCGGCCACGACTTCGAGAAGGTCTGGTTCACCGACGCCGAGTACCTCAAGCTGCTGGACCGCGAGGTGCCGCACTGGACCATGCTGGTGTCGCCGAACCGGGTCTCCACGCCGGTGCTGAAGCGGGCGTTCAAGTTCAAGGGCGAGATCCTGGAGACCGGCTACCCGCGCAACGACCTGCTGTTCGCGGCGGACCGGGAGAAGACGGCCGAGCGGGTGCGCGAGCGCCTGGGCCTGCCGGAGGGCAAGAAGGTGGTGCTGTACGCGCCGACCTTCCGGGAGGACCGCCGCCGGCCGCAGGACGGCTACCAGCTGGACCTGCGGATCGACCTGGACGCGGCCCGGGCCGCCCTGGGCGAGGACCAGGTGCTGCTGGTCCGCGGCCACGAGCTGGTCTGCGGGCAGGTGCCCGGCGCCGGCGACGGCTACGTCTGGGACGTCACCAGCTACCCGGACGCGGCCGAGCTGCTGCTGGTCGCGGACGTGCTGGTCACCGACTACTCCTCGGTGATGTTCGACTTCGCCAACACCGGCCGCCCGATGCTGTTCTTCAGCTACGACCTGGAGCACTACCGGGACAACCTGCGCGGCTTCACCTTCGACTTCGAGGGGCAGGCCCCGGGCCCGCTGCTGTCGACCTCTCAGGCGCTGGTCGAGGCGCTCGGCAAGGTCGACGAGGTGGCCGCCGAGTACGTGGAGAAGTACCAGGCGTTCCGCGAGGTGTACTGCGACCTGGAGGACGGCCAGGCCACGGGCCGCGTGGTGGACGCGATGCTCAAGGGCTGACCGGTCCGGCCGGATGACGGGGAACCCCCCTCGGGAGTGCTCCCGAGGGGGGTTCCTCGCGTTCCGTGCGGTTCCCGCGGCGCCCTTGAGTCGGTTCAGGCCCGCAGGTCAGGCCGGGCCGGTGCCGAAGGGGTACTCGCGCCAGGGCCGCCAGACCTCGTCCGGGCCGAACCGGGAGAGGCTGAACCCGGGCACCGCGAAGGCCGCGTGGAACCTCCTGGCCTTCTCGAAGGCCTCGTCCAGGATCTCCTCGGCCAGCCCGTGCGCCACCGTGACGTGCGGGTGGTACGGGAAGGCCAGCTCGCGGGCGAGCGGGCCGGAACGGACGTCCGCCTCCAGGGTGCGGCACTCCTGCGCGCCCTCCTCCACCCGGATGAAGACCACCGGCGAGACCGGCCGGAAGGTGCCGCTGCCGTGCAGCAGCATCCGGAACGGGCGGTGCCCGGCCGCCACCGCGTGCAGGTGGGCGTCGATCTCCGGCAGCAGGGCCGGGGCGACCTCGGTCGGCGGCAGCAGGGTGACATGGGTCGGTATCGAGCGGGCCAGCGGGTCGCCGTGGCCCGCCCGAGCGTCCTGGACCGCGCTGCCGAACGGCTCGGGCACGGTTATGGACACGCCGATGGTGACGGCCTCGGGGAGGCCGTCACCACCGAAGGCGACCTCAGGCGGCATCAGCGCTTGGGCGGCAGGAAGCCGATGCGGTCGTAGACCGTGGCCAGGGTCTCGGAGGCCACCTCGCGGGCCTTCTCCGCGCCCAGGCCCAGCACCCGGTCCAGCTCGGCCGGGTCGTCCAGGAACTCCCTGGTGCGGGCCTGGAAGGGCGTCACCCACTCGGTGAACAGCTCGGCCAGCTCGGTCTTCAGGGCGCCGTACATCTTGCCCTCGAAGTGGGCGACCAGCTGCTCGATGCTCTGCCCGCTGAGCGCGGAGTGGATCCGCAGCAGGTTGGAGACGCCGGGCTTGCCCTCCTCGTCGTAGGAGACCACGGTGCCGGTGTCGGTGACGGCGCTCTTGAACTTCTTGGCGCTGACCTTGGGGTCGTCCAGCAGGTTGACCAGGCCCTTGGGCGAGGAGGCCGACTTGCTCATCTTCGCCGTCGGGTCCTGGAGGTCCAGGATCTTGGCCGTCTCCTTGAGGATGTACGGCTTGGGGACGGTGAAGGTGGGCTCGTAGCGGGTGTTGAAGCGCTCCGCGAGGTCGCGGGTGAGCTCCAGGTGCTGGCGCTGGTCCTCGCCGACCGGGACGGCGTCGGCCTGGTAGAGCAGGATGTCGGCGATCTGCAGGACCGGGTAGGTGAACAGGCCGACCGTGGTGCCCGCGGCACCGTGCTTGGCGGACTTGTCCTTGAACTGGGTCATCCGGGAGGCCTCGCCGAAGCCGGTGAGGCAGTTCATCACCCAGCCGAGCTGCGCGTGCTCGGGCACGTGGGACTGGACGAAGAGGGTGCAGCGCTCCGGGTCGAGGCCCGCGCCGAGCAGTTGGGCGGCCGAGGTGCGGGTGTTGGCGCGCAGCTGGGCCGGATCCTGCTCCACGGTGATCGCGTGCAGGTCGACGACCATGTAGAAGGCGTCGCTCTCCTCCTGCAGCGCCACCCACTGGCGGACCGCGCCGAGGTAGTTGCCGAGGTGGAACGAGCCCGACGTGGGCTGGATGCCGGAGAGCACCCGGGGACGGTCCTTCACGGGACCGGTGACCGCTGCGTTGACCATGGGCGCCATTGTTCCAGCTTCGGCGACCGGTCAGGAAACTTCCGCTCCTGGAGGAACCGACAGTGTGAGGGCACTCACCCTGATCCGCTCGATCCGGCGGCCGTCCAGCTTGGCCACGGTCAGCAGCACGCCGTCCTCGGTGGCCACCTGGTCGCCGTCCTCGGGCAGCCGGCCGAGCTCGCGGACCACGTACCCGGCCACCGTCTCGTAGGGGCCCTCGGGCAGGGTGGCGCCGGTCTCCTGGGTGAAGTCGGCGAGGTTGAGCAGGCCGTCGACCTCCACGCCGCCGCCGGCGAGCCGGCGGGTGGCGGTGGTGTCCTGGAC
Source organism: Kitasatospora sp. HUAS MG31 (assembly GCF_040571325.1). GTDB lineage: Bacteria > Actinomycetota > Actinomycetes > Streptomycetales > Streptomycetaceae > Kitasatospora > Kitasatospora camelliae. The sequence continues at coordinate 3,198,094 of NZ_CP159872.1, forward strand.
GTCGTACTCGTCGCGGATCTCGCCGATCACCTCCTCGACCAGGTCCTCCAGGGTGACGATGCCGGCGGTGCCGCCGTACTCGTCGACCACGATGGCCAGGTGGTGGCCCTCGCGGCGCATCTCGTTCATCGCCTCCAGCACCCGTTTGGTGGCCGGGAGGAGCTTGATCGGGCGGGCCAGGTCGCGGACCTTCGCCGCCTGCGCGCCGCGGGCGCCGTACAGGTCGCGGACGTGGACGAAGCCGGTGACCGCGTCGTAGGAGCCCTCGACCACGGGGTAGCGGGAGTGCGGGGCGGAGTCGGTCTCCGGGCGGACCTCGGCGACCAGCCGCTCGGCGTCCAGGAAGGTGACCTCGGTGCGCGGCACCATCACCTCGCGCAGCTGGCGCTCGCCGGCGGCGAAGACGTCGGCGATCAGGGCGCGCTCGTCGCTGCCGAGCTCGGTGTTGGCGGCGACCAGGCCGCGCAGTTCCTCGGAGCTCATCGAGCCGCGGCCGGCCGTGGGGTCGCCGCCGAGCAGCCGGACCACCAGGTTGGTGGAGTGGCCGAGCAGCCAGATCACCGGGCGCAGCACCACCGAGATGACGTCGACCAGCGGGGCGGCGAGCGGGGCGATGCGGTCGGCGCGCTGCAGGCCGATCCGCTTGGGGGCCAGCTCGCCGAGGACCAGCGAGACGTAGCTGATCACCAGGGTGAGCCCGACCAGGGCGACGGCGTCGGAGACGGCGGGGGTCAGGCCGAGGCCCTCGAACAGCGGGGCCGCCTTCTCGGCGAGGGTGTCGGCGCCGAGGGCGGCGGAGAGGAAGCCCATGCAGGTCACCCCGACCTGGGCGGCGGCGAGGAAGCGGTTGGGGTCGGCGGCCAGGTGGGCGGCCCGCAGGGCGCGCCGCGAGCCGGTGGCCTCCAGGGCCCGGATCTGCCCCTCGCGCAGGGAGATCAGTGCGATCTCGGCGGTGTTGAAGAGTCCGCCGAGCATGATGAAGACCAGGACCAGCGCGGCATCCTGCAGGGTTTCACTCACAACCGGTCATCCTAGGGCGGTCGGATCCGGACCCGGGGCCGACGAACGCACGTCGGATATGTCCGGCAGAATGTGGCGCACCTTCTCCTCAGGGACCCACATGGCACAGACCACACCTGCCCCCTCGTCGCCGGCGGACCGGCGGACGGGCGGCGGTTCCCCCGCCCGGCTCGGTGACCGCGTGACCGGCGTGCTCAGACTCGTCTGGCTGTGGCCGGCGCTCGCCACCCTCGCCGTCGGCCTCTACCGGATCGGCACCCCCGTGCTGTGGCACGACGAGCTGGCCACCGTCTCGGTGATCAACCGGCCGGTGGGCTCGATCGTGGCGATGCTGCGGAACGTGGACGCGGTGCACGGCGTCTACTACCTGTCGCTGCACGGCTGGGCCACGGTGTTCGGGCACTCGCCGACCGCACTGCGGATGCCGGGCGTGCTGGCGATGACGGCGGCGGCCGCCTGCGTCGCGCTGACCGGGCGGCGGCTGTTCGGGGCCCGCGCGGGACTGGCCGGCGGGCTGGCGTTCGCCCTGCTGCCGACGGTGGGCCGGTACGCCCAGGAGATCCGTTCCTACGCCTTCGTGGTGCTGGCGGCGTCGGCGGCCGCGCTACTGCTGCTGCGCGCCCTGGAGCGGCCGACGGTGCTGCGCTGGGCCGGGTACGCCGCGGCGATGACCGCGGCCGGGTACGTCCACCTGGTGTCCCTGGTGGTCGTGCTGCCGCACGCGCTCGCGGTGGCGCTGGACTGGTGGCGGAGCCGGAACCGGCGGGTGCCGCTGGGCTTCGTCCTCGCGTTCCTCACGGCGGTGGCCGCCGTCTACCCGCTGATCCGGCTCGGCGAGCGGCAGGCCGCCCGGCAGATCGGCTGGATCCTGGTCCCGACCGGCCACGACCTGGCGGCGATCTGGGCGCAGATCCTCGGCGGCACCATGGTCACCGCCGCGGTGGTGGTGCTCGCCGCGCTGTCCTTCGGCGGCGGCAACCTGCGCTCGGCGGTGCTGGCCACGGTGATGGCGGCGGTGCCGGTCCTGGCGATCTGGGAGATCTCCCGGCAGGCGTCCGTGTCGTACTTCATGCCGAAGTACCTGTTCTTCACGCTGCCGGCCTGGGCGGTGGTGGCGGGGGCCGGGCTGGCGGCGGTCCGCTGGCGGGGCACCGTGACGGGGCTGGCCGCGCTGGCCCTGGTGGCGCTGCCCGACGTCCGGGCGATGCACCAGCCGCTCTCGCACGCGGCGTACACCTACCCGGTGGAGGTCACCTGGTTCACCCCGCTCGACTACCGGGCCGCGGCCGCGATCGTGGAGCAGGGCTACCGGCCGGGTGACGGCATCGCGTTCGGCCAGCAGCGGTACGCGCTGTGGTGGGGCGTGGACACCGGCACCTGGTACTACCTGCCGAACCGGATCCGGCCCCGGGACGTCCTGGCGGGCCTGTCGGCGCGGGAGCGGGACGACCTCTGGCCGACCTCCTGCGGCGACCCGGCGGGCTGTCTGGGCCCGGAGCCGCGGATCTGGCTGGTCTCCAAGGACGACGGCACCGACCCGATGGCGACCGTCTCGGAGGCGGCCGAGGGGGTGCTCAGGCAGCGCTACGCGACGGCCGAGGTGCACCGGGTGTCGGGAATGACCGTGGCGCTGCTGGTCCGCCGCTGACCGGCGCGGTGCCGCTGGGCGGCCCCGTGGAACGCCGAACGGCCGGACGCCCCTCGCGGGGTGTCCGGCCGTTCGGCGTGTCGTCGCCGGCGCTCCGGGAGCGGACCCGGGGCCGGCCGCCGGATCAGATCAGGCCGAGCTGCTTCACCGCGTCGCGCTCCTCGACGAGCTCGTTGACCGAGGCGTCGATGCGCGGGCGGGAGAACTCGTTGATCTCCAAGCCCTGGACGATCTCCCAGCGGCCGTTCTTCGCGGTGACCGGGAAGGAGGAGATGAGGCCCTCCGGCACGCCGTAGGAGCCGTCGGAGACGATCGCGGCGGAGGTCCAGTCGCCCTCGGCGGTGCCGTTGACCCAGGTGTGCACGTGGTCGATGGCGGCGTTGGCGGCCGAGGCGGCGGAGGAGGCGCCACGGGCCTCGATGATGGCGGCGCCGCGCTTGGCGACGGTCGGGATGAACTCCTCGGCCAGCCACTTCTCGTCGTTGACGGCCTCGGCGGCGTTCTTGCCGGCGACCTCGGCGTGGAAGACGTCCGGGTACTGGGTGGCCGAGTGGTTGCCCCAGATGGTGAGCTTCTTGATGTCGTTGACGGTGACGCCGAGTTTCTTGGCGAGCTGGGCGACCGCGCGGTTGTGGTCCAGGCGGGTCATGGCGGTGAAGCGCTCGGCCGGGACGTCCGGGGCGTGCTGCTGGGCGATCAGGGCGTTGGTGTTGGCCGGGTTGCCGACGACCAGGACCTTGATGTCGTCCGCGGCGTTGTCGTTGAGGGCCTTGCCCTGGGGGCCGAAGATGCCGCCGTTGGCCTGCAGCAGGTCGCCGCGCTCCATGCCGGCGGTGCGCGGGCGGGCGCCGACCAGGAGGGCCACGTTGGCGCCGTCGAAGGCGGTGTTGGCGTTGTCGGTGATGGTGATGTCGCGCAGCAGCGGGAAGGCGCAGTCGTCGAGCTCCATGGCGGTGCCCTCGGCGGCCTTCACACCCTGGGGAATCTCCAGGAGGCGGAGGTTCACCGGCACGTCGGCACCGAGCAGGTGGCCGGAGGCGATGCGGAAGAGCAGCGCGTAGCCGATCTGGCCGGCCGCTCCGGTGACGGTGACGTTGACGGGGGTGCGAGTCATTTTCTACCTACTCCAGCAAATCGCCAGGTGCCCCAGGCACATCGGCGCGCTGGAGCCGAGGATGATCTCTCGATATCGAGAGACCTGGCGTCAGGTTATCGCAAGGGCGGCCGGGGGAGGGCGAACGGGCGTGGCTGATGCGTCACAGAGGGCAGCGGCCCCCGCCCGGGCGGGCCGGGCGGGGGCCGGGGACGGCGGCGGCCGTCAGTGCGACGGGCGGCCGATCAGCCGGCCGAGGTTGTCGAGCAGCGGCAGCCGCAGCCACGGGTCGGGCTGGGCCACCAGGGTGAGCACGGTGATCACCACGCCGAGCACCAGCAGCACGCTGACGTCGGTGAACCGGCTGCGGACGGCGAGCATGCCGACCTCCGGCAGCACCAGCCGCAGCAGCGCGGCCAGCAGCGCGGCGGCGCCCACCGTCAACAGGCCGATCCGGAAGTCGCCCAGCCAGGTGATCACCAGTCCGAGCCCGGCGATCGCCAGGACCAGGGTGATCGGCCACTGCCGCACCGGCAGCGGGTGGCTGCCGTCGAGGACCGGCGCGGAGCCCTCGGGCGGCAGGGTGCCGGTGGTCCGCACCTGGCGACGCCGGACCCGGCCCGGCTTGACCCCGGCCGGCGTGGTCCCGGCCGGCGTGGTCCCGCCGGCCCCGGCCGCGGCCGGCTCGGAGCCGTCCGGCGTGGTCCCGTCCGGTGTGGTTCCGGCCGCCTTGGTCCCGCTCATGGCGGTCAGCGGCCGGCGCGGCGCTCGGCCGCCTCGACGATGTTGTTGAGGAGCATCGCGCGGGTCATCGGGCCCACCCCGCCGGGGTTCGGGGAGATCCAGCCGGCCACCTCGGCCACGCCCGGGTCCACGTCACCCATGATCTTGCCCTCGCCGTCCCGGCTGACGCCCACGTCCAGCACGGCCGCGCCCGGCTTGACGTCCTCCGGCCGGACCAGGTGCCCGACGCCGGCGGCGGCCACGATGATGTCGGCCCGGCGCAGGTGGGAGGAGAGGTCGCGGGTGCCGGTGTGGCACAGGGTCACGGTGGCGTTCTCGCTGCGGCGGGTGAGCAGCAGGCCGATCGAGCGGCCGACGGTCACGCCGCGGCCGACCACCACCACGTCGGCGCCGTCGATCTTGACGTCGTGGCGGCGGAGCAGCTCGATGATGCCGTACGGGGTGCAGGGCAGCGGGCCCTCGATGCCGAGCGTCAGGCGGCCGAGCGAGGTGGGGTGCAGGCCGTCGGCGTCCTTGTCCGGGTCCATCAGCTCCAGGACCGGGTTGGGGTCCAGGCCCTTGGGCAGCGGCAGCTGGACGATGTAGCCGGTGCAGGTGGGGTCGGCGTTGAGCTCGCGGACGACGTTCTCCACGTCCTCCTGGGAGGCGGTGGCGGGCAGCTCGCGCTGGATGGAGGCGATGCCGACCTCGGCGCAGTCACGGTGCTTGCCGTTGACGTACCAGCGGCTGCCCGGGTCGTCGCCGACCAGGACGGTGCCGAGGCCGGGGACGATGCCCCGCTCCTTGAGGGCCGCCACACGGACGGCGAGTTCGGACTTGATCGCGGCCGCGGTGGCCTTGCCATCGAGAATCTGGGCAGTCATGACCCCATTCTCCTGGATCGGCCCGCCGGTCCGGCGCCGAGGCCCCCGCGCCCGACCCGGCGCGCGCCGCGGGAACGCGCCGGGCGTGGTGCGCGGTTCGACGCGGGGGCGGCACGGGGCGGCGGACGGGCGCGCGGAGGCGGGCGTGGTCCGGTACGGGGGCGGCCGCGGGCCGCGCCGGGGTGGCCGTGCATGCGGTTCGGGTTGCGGTTGCGCCACAGTTGTGTCCGCACCCCGGGCGCGGCTGGACATCGCCGGGCATTCCGGAAGACGATGGCGCCTGCAATCCACGCTGCCCACGGCCGTGACGGGCCGTCGGGGCACCAGACGGGGGACGATCTCGGGGGAAGACCGCACGTGAGCAATCCTTACCAGTCGCCGGATCCGTACGGCGGATACGGCCAGCAGCCGCCGTACGGCGCCCCGCAGTACCCGCAGCAGCCCCAGCCCGGCTACCAGCAGCCGGTCTCCGGGTACGGCTACCCGCAGCAGCCGCAGCCGGTGTACCAGCAGCCGCAGCCGCAGGCCTTCGTGCCGAGCGGCGGCCAGCAGAACTCGTACGCCACGGCCTCGGCGGTGCTCGGCTTCGTGGCGATCCTGCTGACCTGCTTCTACGGCGGGTTCCTGGGCCTGATCGGCATCGGCATCGGCATCGCCGGCGTCAACCGGGCGGGCCGGACCGGGGTCGGCAAGACCGCCGCGATCGGCGGCGTGGTGCTCAACACGCTCGCGGTGCTCATCTCCATCGCGCTGGTGGTCTACTACTTCGTCCTGACGAAGTGACCACCGTGCGGGCGGTGGGGACCGACCGGTCGGGTGACCGGCCGGCGGCCCGGTTGACGAGGCGTCTGACCAGCCGCCTGACGGGCCGTTGGCGCACGTCCGAAGGGACCCTGCGCGGCGCGGTGGCGCGGATGCTGCCGCGCGCGGCCGGCGGTGCGGTCGCGGCCGTGTCGGTGGCCGCCCTGCACGACGCCCGCGACCCGGGCGTGCTCTGCCCGCTCCGCCTGCTGACCGGTGTGCCCTGCCCGGCCTGCGGCAGCACCACGGTGTTCATCGAGGCCGGCCACGGGAACCTGCTCGCCGCGCTGGCGGCCAACCCGGTCACCGCCGCCGCGGCCTGCGCCCTGCTGGTCGCGCCGTTCGGCCCCGGCCGCTGGTGGACCGGGCTGTCGGACCGCCGCCGCGGCACCCTGATCGGCGCCGCCTTAACGCTGGCCTGGGCCTGGCAACTGAACCGGCTCGGCGTCAGCCGGCCCTGAACCTCTGCACTCCTGACGGGTATTGACCCCCACGTGTCAGGCTCGTCCGCTAATCTCCCACCCGGTCGGCAACTCAACTGCCTGTCCGTCCCAGGAATTTCCTGTCCGTCCCATGTCCCATCCTGCCCGGAGGCATCGATGAGCTACCCGCCCGACCCGAACAACCCGTACGGCCAGCAGCCCCCGCCGCCCGGCTACGGCTACCCGCAGCAGGCGCCGCCGCCGGCCCCGGGCTACGGCTACCCGCAGCAGGCCCCGCCGCAGCCCGGCTACGGCGCCCCGCAGGGCTACGGCATCCCGCAGCAGCCCGGCTACGGCCACGCCGGCCAGGTCCAGCAGTTCTACGCGGGCTGGGGCTCGCGGGTCGCGGCCTACTTCGTCGACTCCGTCGTGATCTCGATCCCGGCCGGCATCCTGTACGGCATCGGCATCGCCCTGGCCGCCGGCGCCGACAAGAACTGCACCACCAAGGGCTCCGGCAGCTACACCTACCAGGTCTGCACCACGGAGACCCCGGGTGCCGCCATCGCGGTGATGGCCCTGGGCGCCCTCGTCGCCATCGTGCTGGGCTTCTGGCTGCTGTACCAGGAGGGCAAGACCGGCCAGACCCCCGGCAAGAAGATGGTCAACATCCGGGTGGTCCGCGAGTCGGACGGCCAGCCGCTGGGCTTCGGCATGGCCTTCGTCCGCAAGCTCTGCCACATCCTGGACAGCTTCGCCTGCTACCTCGGCTGGCTGTGGCCGATCTGGGACGCCAAGAAGCAGACCTTCGCCGACAAGGTGATGAGCACCGTCGTCGTCAAGTCCTGACGCTTCGCCGTCCAACGGCACGAGGGCCGTACTCCCCGCGGGGAGTACGGCCCTCGTGCCGTTCCGGGGCCCGGCCGGGCCCCGTCCCGGCTTCAGTGGAAGAAGTGCCGGGTGCCGGTGAAGTACATGGTGATCCCGGCCGCCGCGGCCGCCGCCACGACCTCCTCGTCGCGGACCGAACCGCCCGGCTGGACCACGGCCCTGACGCCGCCGTCGATCAGCACCTGGAGGCCGTCCGGGAAGGGGAAGAAGGCGTCCGAGGCCGCGAACGAGCCCTTGGCCCGCTCGCCGGCCCGCTCCACCGCCAGCTTGGCGGAGTCGACCCGGTTGACCTGGCCCATGCCGACGCCCACCGAGGCGCCGTCCTTGGCCAGCAGGATGGCGTTGGACTTGACGGCCCGGCAGGCCCGCCAGGAGAAGGCCAGCTCGGCGAGCTCGGCCTCCGACAGGGCGTCACCGGTGGCCAGGGTCCAGTTCGCCGGGTCGTCGCCCTCGGCGTGGATCCGGTCGGTCTCCTGGAGCAGGACGCCGCCGGAGATCGGACGGACCTCCTTGGCGTGGCCCGGGGCCTCGGGGGCGACCAGCACGCGGATGTTCTTCTTGCGGGCCAGCACCGCGACCGCGCCGTCCTCGTAGCCCGGGGCCACGACGACCTCGGTGAAGATCTCGGCGATCTGCTCGGCCAGCTCCACGGTGACCGGGCGGTTGACCGCGATCACGCCGCCGAAGGCCGACAGCGGGTCGCAGGCGTGCGCCTTGCGGTGCGCCTCGGCGACGTCCGCACCGGTGGCGATGCCGCACGGGTTGGCGTGCTTGATGATCGCGACGGCCGGCTCGGCGTGGTCGTACGCGGCCCGGCGGGCGGCGTCGGTGTCCACGTAGTTGTTGTAGGACATCTCCTTGCCGTGCAGCTGCTCGGCGCCCGCCAGGCCACCGGTGCCGTCGGAGTAGATGGCCGCCGACTGGTGCGGGTTCTCGCCGTAGCGGAGCACGTTCTGGCGCTCGTAGGCGGCACCCAGGAAGGCCGGGAAGTCCTCCTCGCGCTCGGTGTAGCCGGACTCCTCGAACCAGGAGGCCACGGCCACGTCGTACGCCGCGGTGTGGGCGAACGCGGCGGCCGCCAGGCGCTTGCGGGTCAGCAGGTCGAAGCCGCCGCCCGCGGCCGCCGCCAGGACGTCGCCGTAGCGGGCCGGGTCGACCACGACCGCGACCGAGGGGTGGTTCTTGGCGGCGGCGCGGACCATCGACGGGCCGCCGATGTCGATCTGCTCCACGCACTCGTCCGGGGTGGCGCCGGAGGCGACGGTCGCCCGGAACGGGTACAGGTTCACCACGACCAGGTCGAAGGGCTCCACGCCCAGGTCGGCCAGCTGCGCGCGGTGCGACTCCAGGCGCAGGTCGGCGAGCACGCCCGCGTGCACGCGGGGGTGCAGCGTCTTCACGCGCCCGTCCAGGCACTCCGGGAAACCGGTCAGCTCGGAGACCTCGGTGACCGGGACGCCCGCGGCGGCGATCCGGCCCGCGGTCGACCCGGTGGAGACGATGGTGACCCCGGCGGCGTGCAGGCCCTGGGCCAGCTCCTCCAGACCGGTCTTGTCGTACACGCTGATCAGCGCGCGACGGATCGGCCTGATGTCCTCGGAGACGGGGGGCGTGGTGCTGGAGACGGCGCTCATGCCGGGATCCAAACCTTTCGGTCCTCGATGCGGTGACCCTCGCGGGCCAGCCGGCCCACGACGTCGACGAGCAGGCGGTGCTCGACGGTCTTGATGCGGTTGTGCAGCGCCTCGCCGCCGTCGGCGTGGTCGGCGTCCTCGACCTCCACCACGCCCTGGGCGATGATCGGCCCGGTGTCCACCCCGGCGTCCACCAGGTGCACCGTGCAGCCGGTCACCCGGACCCCGTACGCGAGCGCGTCGGCCACGCCGTGCGCGCCGGGGAAGGCCGGCAGCAGGGCGGGGTGGGTGTTGACGATCCGGCCGGCGAAGGCCTCGACGAAGGCCGGGCCGAGGATCTTCATGAAGCCGGCGGTGACCACCAGGTCCGGCTCGTGGGCGGCGACCGAGGCGGTCAGCGCGCGGTCCCAGGCGGCACGGTCGGCGAAGTCGGCGATCCGGTGGACGAAGGTCTCGACACCCGCCGACTCGGCCCGCTTCAGGCCGGCGATCCCGTCCCGGTCGGCACCCACCGCGACGATCGCGGCCCCGTAGGCCGGGTCGGCCGCGGCGTCGATCAGCGCCTGGAGATTGGTGCCGGAACCGGAGACCAGGACCACCAGCCGGGCCGGTCCGGGCGTGCGGGGCGGAAACACTTGAGCGGTAGCGGCGGCCACTGCGCGATTCTCCGTACGTCGGTGCGCCCGCTGGTACATCCACCGTCGGTGGGGCCACTACGGGCGGCGATCCTGTCGAGCCGGGGCGGCCACGCGGGGACGCCTGGCGGATGCCGCGGGCCCCGGGAACCGTTGTGAGCTGCTGACCGTCACCACGATAACGGCTGGTCGGAAGGGTCCTGTAACCGCAGGGCAACGCTACGCGCGTAGTTGAGACACGGATCTCCTCAGGACGCGCCAGGGCGCTCCACGACCGGGTACGCGGGGGCGGGACGCCGGGCACGCGGGGGCGGGGTTCCCCTGCCGGGAGCCTGCGGGATCATTGACGGGCGACCCCCGGCGGGGCGGTACGGGAGCGGCCCCCAGCCGCACGACGAGAGGGCATGGCCGACAGCATGAGCAGCCGCGAGGACACCGGCGAGCGCAACCCCTTCGCCCCGCCGCCGGCGGACGCCCCCGACCAGCCCTGGCAGCCCCGCCTCCCCCAGCACCTCCCGGCCACCGGCGGGGCGGACGGGGACGGGTCCTCGGGGTCCTCGGGCTCGTCGGGGGCATCGGGGGCATCGGGGGCATCGGATTCGTCGGGCTCGTCGGGGTCGGCCGGTGAGGAGGACGAGACGCCGCAGGTCCCGTCGCCGCACCCGTGGGGTCCCGGCTACCGCGGCCCGTGGTCCGCGCCGCAGCCGCCCGAGCGCCCCAAGTTCGACCCCAACGACCCGGTGCAGCGGCACTCCCGGTACGCGCTGACCGCCGGCATGGCGGCCATGTTCTGCGTGGTCACCTCGCTCGGCCCCGTCGCCCTGCTGCTCGGCGCGCTCGCCGTGTACTGGGCGGTCAGCGCCCTGCGCGCCGGCCGCCGCCCCAAGGACGCAGCCCCCGGGCACCCCACCGCCCCGCAGACCCCCGCCGCCCTCGGCGGCCTGGTCATCGGCACCGCCGCCGTCCTCTTCGTCCTCGCCGGATTCGCGGTCCAGCTCTACTACGCCGACTACCTCTCCTGCGTCCAGGACGCCCTCACCGAGGAAGCCGCCCGCAGCTGCAGCAACCTCGCCCCCGACTGGCTCGTCACCATCACCAACCCGGACCGCTGACCCGCGCCCCGCGGGGGGCTCGCCTCAACCCCGAGCCCCGTCAGGTGCGCTGTCCCGCTCCCGCCGCCCACACGACCGCCCGGTACACCCCGACCCGTACCCGTGCCCCCCAGATCCTCCCGGTCGACCCCGACGGCGCGTGCGCCTCCGCTCCCGCCCGTGTCAGCCACCACCGCACCACCAGTGCCCCCGGCACCCCGACCCCGAGCAGCCACGCCCCCGCCGCCGCGCCCGCCTGCCACGGCACCGGCCCGAGTTCGGACATCCGACGTGCCGCCAGCGCCCCGCCGGCCGCCCAGGCGGCGCCCGCCGCGGCCACCGCGCCACCGACGGCCACCCCGCACCCCGCCGTCGCCGTGGCGACAACACCCCACCGCCGTTCGCCCCCCGCCGCCGCCCGGCCCACCAGCAGGGCCGGCAGCGCCGCCGCGAGCAGCGGCAACCCGCAGGCCACCACCCCCCACCCGAGGCCCGCGACCACACCCGCGGCCGTACCGTCACCACCGCCGCCCGCGTGGCCCGCTCCCGGGACCAGTGCCAGCAGCGGGAAGTCCGGGAGGGCGCCGAGCCGCGTCCCTGTGGGTGCGACCACCGTCCCCGTCCCGACCGCGAAGCCGGGACCGAGCGCGTACGTGGCGGCCCACAGCACGGCGTTCGGCAGGAGCAGGGCGCAGGCGAGCAGGAGTCCCAGGTAGCCGGACGTGCCCCCGCCGAGTGTCAGCGCCGACGTTCCCGCACCGCCGACCACGACCGCGGCCGTCAGCACGGTGCCGCCCGCCGCCGTCATCCCGAGCAGCCAGCCGCCGACCGCCCGGCCGACCACCGGCCAGGCCCCCACCGGCGTGGCCCACCCGGGCCACCGCACCGCCCGCCACCACCCGGCTGCCGCGCCGCCCTCTCCCGGACCGTCCCGATCTCCCTCCTCACCCTGGTCGAGCTCCCAGCCGATCTCGTCGACCTCGTCGGCCTCCCCCGCCGCCCCCGCCGCCCCCATCGGCACCCGGCGCGCCATCACCGCCGTGACGGCAGCCCCCGACCCCTCCGGGGCGCTCCGGGTGCCCAGCCAGAGCGAGGCCGCCGCCAGCAGTGCCACGGCGAGCAGGTCGGGCAGCGGCTCGGCCCGGAGCGGCGCCTCGGGGGCCGAACACTGGGTGACGGCGACACCGGCGACCACCAGGTACCCGGCGCACAGCGCCTGGCACGCGCGGCGTCGCGCTCTTCCGCGCCGTAGGGTGCGCCGACCGATCCGCCGTCCGGCCCGGTGCAGCAGGACGGCGCCGATCAGGGTGAGCAGCAGCGGGGTGACGGTCACCGGGACGCCCTCGGCGCCGCGCGCCATCGGCCCGCCGTGCCCGAGCAGCCAGAGTCCGCAGGCCAGCCGGAACGCGCCCGCAGCAGTGTCCTCCGCATGCGGATCGACCAGCCAGAGCGCGAGGATCGGGAGGGTCACCACGGCAAGGGTGAACAGGGCGGTGCGGACTCCGGTGAGCAGGTCGGCGAGGGGCGAGCGGGCTCCCAGTTCGCTCGGCAGGCCGAGGATCGGACGGCCCATCAGCTGCGTCATGGGCCTCATGCTCCCAAGATCACCCGTTGTGCCCCGTCAACGGGCGAACCTTCGCCGTGTCCCGGATTATCTGTACATGTGCCTTTTCCCGCTCAGTGGCGAGGAGGGATCCCGGTGACCAGGCGCCCGACCGCCGCCGGCGACGACACCCGGCGGGCAGACGGCCCGTCAGGCCTTACCGGCGCGGAAGCCGCCCGGTTGCTCCGGCTGCTGACCCCGCGTGAGGCACAGGTGCTGGCCCTGCTGGCGGCGGGTCACGACGCGGACGGGATCGCCCGGGCGCTCGGCATCCCGCCCGGTGCGGCGCGGGTCCACCTGCACCGGGCGATGCGCAAGCTCGGCGTCCAGACCCGGGCCTCGGCTGCCGCCCTCGCCACCCGGCTGGCCGACCCCGCGCCCGCCACCGAACGGGCCGAACGGGCCGAGCGCCCCACCTCCCGTCGCCGCCGCGCCGCCCGTTCACGTCGGTCACCCGGGAGGCTGCCGGACGGCGTACGGCTCCGCCCCGCCCACCACACGCCACCCCGGTCCTCACCCGGCTCGCCGCTGCCCGCGGCACCCGAACCCGCAGCCGACGCCCCTCAGCCGGTGGCGTCCCTCCCGACCGAGCCGACCGCCCCGCCCGTCCTCGCGACTGTCCCCGCGACCGGGACCGTCCCGGCCGCCGCCGCCCGGCCCGTGGACTTCGAGGCGTTCTGCGCCGCCGCCCACGCCCGGCTGGTGCAGCAGGTCTTCCTGGTCGCGACCGGCCGCCGCCGGGCCCGGCACTGCGTCCACGCGGCACTCGGTGCGGCGTCCCGCCGCTGGGAGACGGTCTCCCGGCTGCCGGACCCGGAGGGGTGGGTCCGTGCCCGGGCGTTCGACGCGGTGCTCTCGCCGTGGCGCCGGGGCGGCCCCCGCCGGACGCACCGGCTGCACCCGCCACGCCTGCGGATCAGGGTCCGCCCGGCCACCGAGGCGGACGCCCCGCCCGACGGCCTGACCGCCGCCGAGGCCGCCGCGCCGACCGGCCGGGGCGGGCGCGCCACCCGCCCGACCCGCCGCGACCGGGCGCTGCTCCGGGCCCTGCGGCGGCTGCCCCGACCGCAGCGCCGCGCCGTGGTGCTGCACGACGCGGTGGGGCTGCCGGTGGACGAGGTGGCCTACGAGGTGGAGTCCAGCACCGCCGCGGCCGCGGGCCGGGTGCTGGCCGCCCGGGCCGCCCTCGCCGCGTCGGTCCCGGAGCTGGTCGGGGACGACCCGGCGGACCCGGCCTTCGGCGACCGGCTGGGCGGGCTGCTCCACCGGGCCGCCGTCCGCGGCTGCCCGGCCCCCCGGCCGCCGGCCGCCGCCACGCTCACCACCGCCAGCCTGATCCGGACCGCGGTGGGGACCGGAGCCGCCGGGCTGCTCAGCACGGCGATGGGGGTGGCCATCCTGGCGACGCTGCTGGGCGGCGGGCCGTCCACGCTGTTCCGCCAGGCCGACCCGGAGCCCGGGCCGCCCGCCTGCGCCGGGGGTGCCGCCGTGAACACCGGTCCGGTGCTCCCGGGCTTCGAGTCGGGCGTCCAGAGCCTGTGGTGCAACCCGTCGGCGGGTGACCAGGCGCGGCTGGCCGACGGTCCGCCGGCGCCGACGACCTCGCCCTCCGGATCCGAGTCCGCGACGGCCGCCGCCGACCCGCCCTCCCCCACCCCGGCCGGACCGCCCACCGCGCCCGTCCGCCCGAGCACACCCGCGGCGTCCGCGGTACCGCCGGTCGCCCCGGTCCCGCCGGTCAGGCCGTCCGCGCCCGTCGAGCGCCCGCGTCCCACCGCGTCGGCCGCCGTCAGCCCCGGCGCGGTACCGAACCTGCCGCTGGTTCCCGTGGCACCGGGCGGTCCCAGGAAGCCCGCCTCCCCCGTCGAGCCCACCCCGCCGGCGGCCGCGACCCCGGCCGCCACCCCGGCCCCGAGCCGGCCGACGACGGTCGGCTGCACGCTCCTGGGGCGGTGCCCGGAGCCGTTCCCGCCGGCCGCCGCCGAGCGGACCGGCCCGGCCCGCTGACCGATCGGACGGGCAGCCGGAAACGGCCGGGGGCGGAAAAGGCGAGGGCGCCGCGGACGGGAATCCGTCCGCGGCGCCCTCGCACGGGGCGGCTGAGGTCAGCCGATCAGCTCACGAGCCAGGCGAGCGGTCTCGGACGGCGTCTTGCCGACCTTGACACCGGCGGCCTCCAGGGCCTCCTTCTTCGCCTGGGCGGTGCCCGAGGAGCCGGAGACGATGGCGCCGGCGTGGCCCATGGTCTTGCCCTCGGGGGCGGTGAAGCCCGCGACGTAGCCGACGACCGGCTTGGTGACGTGCTCGGCGATGTAGGCCGCGGCACGCTCCTCGGCGTCGCCGCCGATCTCACCGATCATGACGATGAGCTCGGTCTCCGGGTCCTCCTGGAACGCCTTGAGGGCGTCGATGTGGGTGGTGCCGATGACCGGGTCGCCACCGATGCCCACCGCCGAGGAGAAGCCGATGTCGCGGAGCTCGTACATCAGCTGGTAGGTCAGGGTGCCGGACTTCGACACCAGACCGATCTTGCCCGAGCCGGTGATGTCGGCCGGGATGATGCCCGCGTTGGACTGTCCGGGGCTGATCAGGCCGGGGCAGTTGGGGCCGATGATGCGGGTCTTGTTGCCCTTGGAGCCGGCGTAGGCCCAGAAGGCGGCGGTGTCGTGCACCGGGACGCCCTCGGTGATCACGACGGCCAGGCCGATCTCGGCGTCGATCGCCTCGACGACGGCGTCCTTGGTGAACTTCGGCGGCACGAAGATGACGGTGACGTCGGCACCGGTCTTCTCCATGGCCTCGGCGACGGTGCCGAAGACCGGCACCTCGGTGCCGTCCACGTCAACGGTGGTGCCGGCCTTGCGCGGGTTCACACCGCCGACGATCTGGGTGCCGGAGGCGAGCATGCGGCGGGTGTGCTTCATGCCCTCGGAACCGGTCATGCCCTGGACGATGACCTTGCTGTCCTTGGTAAGGAAGATAGCCACGGTTGAAGTCCCCTTCCTTACTTGGCGTTGGCCAGCTCGGCGGCGCGGTCAGCGGCGCCGTCCATGGTGTCCACCTGCTCGACGAGCGGGTGGTTGGCGTCGGTGAGGATCTTGCGACCCAGCTCCGCGTTGTTGCCGTCGAGGCGGACGACGAGCGGCTTGGTGACGGCCTCGCCCTTCTCCTCGAGGAGCGCGAGGGCCTGCACGATGCCGTTGGCGACCGCGTCGCACGCGGTGATGCCGCCGAAGACGTTGACGAAGACCGACTTGACGTCGGGGTCGCCCAGGATGATCTCCAGGCCGTTCGCCATCACCTCGGCGGAGGCGCCGCCACCGATGTCGAGGAAGTTGGCGGGCTTGACGCCACCGTGGTTCTCGCCGGCGTAGGCGACGACGTCCAGGGTGCTCATGACGAGACCCGCGCCGTTGCCGATGATGCCGACCTCGCCCTCGAGCTTGACGTAGTTGAGGTTCTTGGCCTTGGCGGCCGCCTCCAGCGGGTTGGCGGCGGCGTGGTCGACCAGCGCCTCGTGCTCCGCCTGACGGAACTCGGCGTTCTCGTCCAGGGAGACCTTGCCGTCGAGGGCGATGATCTTGCCGTCACCGGTCTTGACCAGCGGGTTGACCTCGACCAGGAGGGCGTCCTCCTTGATGAAGACGGTCCACAGGGTCTGCAGGACGTCGGCGATCTGGTCCGCGACCTCGGCCGGGAACTTCGCGGCGGCGACGATCTCGGCGGCCTTGGCGGCGTTCACACCCTCGTTGGCGTCGATCGCGATCTTCGCGAGGGCCTCGGGCTTGGTGGCCGCGACCTCCTCGATGTCCATACCGCCCTCGACGCTGGCCATGGCCAGGAAGGTGCGGTTGGCGCGGTCCAGCAGGTAGGAGACGTAGTACTCCTCCTTGATGTCCGCGGTCTGGGCCAGCATCACCTTGTGGACGGTGTGGCCCTTGATGTCCATGCCGAGGATGGCCTCGGACTTGGCGACGGCGTCCGCCGGGTCGGAGGCGAGCTTCACGCCACCGGCCTTGCCTCGGCCGCCGACCTTCACCTGAGCCTTGACGACGGCGCGGCCGCCGAAGCGCTCCGCGATCGCGGCAGCGTCTGCGGCGTTCTCGATGACATCGCCGTCAAGCACGGGCACGCCGTGCTTGGCGAAGAGGTCCCTCGCCTGGTACTCGAACAGGTCCACGTGTTTGTCCTTGTTCGTGGTCGCGGATTGTGTCTCTACGAGCGTGCCACGGCAGGATCTTCGCTGCGGGTCGTCGGGGCTGCGCAGGTACGCAGAAATATGTCCTTGCGGCCCACGCAGCGCGCCGGGCGCATCGTCAATCAACACGCGCGTCACGTTCCGTGTGGCAGGTTATCCCCGGACGACGGGACTGTTTCGCCCGGGACCGGCTCCGGTTTGGTGAGAACCGTCACAACCGTACGACCCGTACCACCCATGGGTCGAACTCACTCCGGGTGACCGGCGGGTGTGAGCGGCCGTACCCCCGTCACTCCTTCGTCCGCGCCCTACTCACCCCTGGGGGTGACGCCGGTGGGCGGCGCCGGTCCTACCGGCCGTCCGGCACCGGCAGCGGCCGCTTCTCGATGGCGGCGGCCATGATGTCGGGGAAGGCGTCCGGGGTACAGGCGAAGGCCGGCGTGCCGAGTGCGGCCAGGGCGGCGGCGTGGGCGTGGTCGTACGCCGGGGCGCCCTCGTCGGACAGGGCGAGCAGGGCGATGAACTGCACGCCCGAGGCCTTCATCGCGGCGACCCGCTTGAGCATCTCGTCGCGGATGCCGCCCTCGTACAGATCGCTGATCAGGACGACCACGGTCTCGGAGGGGCGGGTGATCTTCGACTGGCAGTAGGCCAGGGCGCGGTTGATGTCGGTGCCGCCGCCGAGCTGGGTCGCGAACAGGACGTCCACCGGGTCGGTCAGCTGCTCGGTCAGGTCGACCACGGAGGTGTCGAAGACCACCAGGCGGGTGTCCAGGCTGTGCATCGAGGCCAGCACGGCGCCGAACACCGCGGAGTGCACCACGGAGGCGGCCATCGACCCGGACTGGTCGATGCAGAGGATGACGTCCTTCTTCACCGCGCGTTGGGCGCGGGCGTACCCGACCAGGCGCTCGGGGACGACCGTGCGGTGCTCGGGCAGGTAGTTCTTGAGGTTGGCCTGGATGGTGCGGCCCCAGTCGATGTCCCTGTGGCGCGGGCGGTTGACCCGGGCACTGCGGTCGAGCGCCCCGCCGAGGGTGGAGCGGGTGCGGTCGGCCAGCCGGCGCTCCAGCTCGGCGACCACCTTGCCGACCACCGCCCGGGCCGTCTCCCGGGTGGTCTCGGGCAGCGCGTGCTTCAGCGAGAGCAGGGTGCCGACCAGGTGGACGTCCGGCTCGACGGCCTCCAGCATCTCCGGCTCCAGCAGCAGGCGGTCCAGCCCCAGGCGGCTGATCGCGTCCTGCTGCATCAGCTGGACCACGGAGGTCGGGAAGTACTCCCGGATGTCGCCGAGCCAGCGAGCCACCTGCGGGGCGGAACCACCCAGGCCCGCCGACCGCGCCTGCCCCGACCTGGACCGGCCGGACTCCGCCTCGGCCCCCCGGTAGAGGGCGGACAGCGCGCCGTCCATCGCCGCGTCCCGCCCGGCGAGCCGGCAGCCCGTGCCGTCGGCCTCACCGCCGAGCACCAGGCGCCAGCGGCGCAGCCGCTCGGCGGCCGGGTCGGCGGGGTGGGCGGGAGCCGCGGGGGCGTGAGCGGTGGTCATCTGACACTCCTTCGGCGCAGGGCGGGGTGGTTCGGGGCGGAGTCGGGTGGTTCGGGCGGAGTCGGGTGGTTCGGGGCGGGCGGCGGCTCAGGTGTCGCGATGGCTCGCCTGGTGCGGGATGCGCGGGCGCTCGGGGGCCGGGGCCGGGATGCCGAGGAGAAGGGCGAGGGTGGGCAGGGCGGCGTCGGCCCGGGCGAGGTCGTACCCGGGGGTCTCCTCCGATACGGCGGCCGGGGCGGTGAGCGGCCCGGTGGCGACCCGCTCGCCCACCGTCCGGCGGACTCCGGCCTCCAGGGCGGAGAAGGTCCGCCGCAGGACGGGCAGCAGGTCGGTGAAGGTGTCGGCCGGGACGCCGGCCAGCCAGTCGTCGAGCAGGCCGAGCAGGGCGGCGTCATGCAGCAGCAGGGCTCCGCCGCCGGCCAGGAAGCCCTCGATCCAGCCGGCCGCGTCGGCGGGGCTGCCGGCCGGCGAGAGGACCAGGCCCATCCGGCGTCCGGCCTCCTCGGTCTCCAGCCGCCCGTCGTCCAGCAGCAGGCGGACGGCGCGGCCGCGCAGCAGCCCGGGCGCGCCGGTGGCCGGCCCGCCGCCCGGCTCGCGGGCGGCCAGCGAGCGCAGGGCGGCGGCCCAGCGCTCGGCGATCGAGCCCTCCGGCCCGCCGGCCGACCCCGCCGGGCCCTCAACGGTCGGGCCCTCCCCCGCCGGGCGGCCGTCGTCGGCGGTGAGCAGGCCGACGGCGGCGTGCACCGCGTCGAGGTGGGCCCGCATCGCGGTGGCGCCGTCGGCGTCGAGGCCGGTGCAGGCGGGCGGCAGGCCGACGCAGATCCGCTCGGCCAGGCCCCGGGCGACCCCGGCCAGCGCGGCGCTGTCGGTGCCGCGGACGTCCCCGTAGCGCAGGGCGCGGACCAGGGCGGGCAGGGCGGCCGCTAGGTGGGCGACGTCGGTGTCGAGGGCGGCGCGGTCGGCGAGCAGCCGCATCACCGCGGGCAGGGCCCCGGGCAGGCCGGCGAGCAGGGCCCGCTCGGCGAGGGCGGTGAGGTCGGAGAGCTCGGCCGCGGCGGCGGCGTCGCCGATCACCTTGCCGGTGGCGGCGCTCTCGACGGTGGTGCCCCACTGGGCGGCCTCGGCGATCCGGACGGCGAACTCGGGCTCCCAGCGCAGCCGCCAGGTCTCCCGGAAGGTGCCGGTGGAGTTGACCGTGGAGCGGCTGGGGGTGCCCCAGTCGATGCCGAGCAGCCGCAGCCGGTGCAGCAGCCGGGAGCGGTCGGCGTCGAGCTCCTTGCGGAGGTCGAGGGCCAGCTCGCGGTCGGCCGCCTCGGCCTTGAGCCGGAGGCTGCGCTGCAGGCGGGTGAGGTCGCGCTGGAGCGGGACGGCGGGGGCGCCGTCCGGGACCTCGCCCAGGGCGTCGCCGACCACCAGCCGG
The DNA here is from genome assembly GCF_040571325.1 of Kitasatospora sp. HUAS MG31. GTDB lineage: Bacteria > Actinomycetota > Actinomycetes > Streptomycetales > Streptomycetaceae > Kitasatospora > Kitasatospora camelliae. The sequence goes on from NZ_CP159872.1 coordinate 3,217,703, forward strand.
TCGTGCACCAGGGCGAGCGGGACGTCGGAGCCGTCGCACATCACGGACCGCACGGCGTCGAGGGTCTCGGTCAGCCCGGCGAGCGGACGGCCGCGCATCACCGCGAGCGTCTCGGCGAGCCGGACGGACTCGATGACGTGGGCGGAGGAGACCGGGTGGTCCTCCGCGCGGAGCAGCTCGGCGATCCGGGTGATCCAGCGGGCGACGGTGTCCCGCTCGGTGCCGAACAGGTGCCGGTACCAGCCGGGCGAGTCGATGCCGGCGCCGTAGCCGGTGTGCTGGGAGAGCCTGCGGTGCGTCCAGGGCACCCAGGTGATCTCGGTCCTGACCTTCCTGGGCAGCTCGGCAAGAAGGGCGCGGTCGTGCGCGACGGTCGGCATGTCGCGGAGGGCGGGAACGTGCCAGGCGCCGCAGACCACGGCGACGGTGCGGTGGCCGGCGCGGCGGGCGGCGCGGATCTGCTGGCGCATGTACGCCTCGCGCAGCTCGTCGCGCCGGCCGACCGGGCCGGTCTCGCGGAGGGCGGTCATGGCCTCGGCGACGGCCTCGAAGGGGGTGAGGGCGTCGGCGCCGGGGGTGCGGTGCTCGATCACGTCCTCCCACCAGCGCTCCGGGTCGTCGTGGCCGGCGGCGCGGGCGAGGGCGGCGATCGGGTCGGCCGCCGCGGCGTCCTCGCCGGACGGTGCCCGGGTGGCGTCGTCGGGGCAGCCGTCCGGGGCACCCGCCGCGGCCTCGTCGGGAGTGCCGTCCGGCGCGAGGGTGTGGCCGGCCGGGAGGTCGATGAAGCGGACCGGGAGGTCGCGCTCCACGGCGTACCGGAGCGCGACCCACTCCGGGGAGAACTCGGCGAAGGGCCAGAACGCGGCCCGGGCCGGGTCGTCCGCCGCGTGGGCGAGCAGGGCGACCGGCGGGACCATCTCCTTCTCGCCCGCCAGCGCGGTGATCCGGTCCGCCTCGGGCGGGCCCTCGATCAGCACGGTGTCGGGCCGCAGCTGTGCCAGGGCGGCGGCCACGGCGCGGGCCGATCCGGGCCCGTGGTGCCGTACGCCGAGCAGGGTCACGCCTGCGTCCATGTGCCGTTCCCTCCTTTCGATCTCGACTTGGCCGTCAGCGGGAGTGCTCGCGGGCGGCGCGGTAGAAGTCCTTCCAGCCGTCGCGCTCGCGGACCACGCCCTCGACGTACTCGCGCCAGACCTGCTGGTCGGCCACCGGGTCGCGGACGACGGCGCCGAGGATGCCGCCGGCCACGTCGCCGGCACGCAGCACGCCGTCGCCGAAGTGGGCGGCGAGGGCGAGGCCGTTGGTGACCACGGAGATGGCCTCGGCGGTGGACAGGGTGCCGCTGGGCGTCTTGACCTTCGTCCGGCCGTCGGCGGTGACGCCGGAGCGCAGCTCGCGGAAGACGGTGACGACGCGTCGGATCTCCTCGGCGCCGCCGGGCAGCTCGGGCAGGTCGAGGGAGCGGCCGAGCTGGCCGACCCGGCGGGTGACGATGTCGACCTCCTCGTCCAGCGTGGCGGGGAGCGGCAGGACGACGGTGTTGAACCGGCGGCGCAGGGCGGAGGACAGGTCGTTGACCCCGCGGTCACGGTCGTTGGCGGTGGCGATGAGGTTGAAGCCGCGGACGGCCTGGATCTCGGTGCCGAGCTCGGGGACGGGCAGGGTCTTCTCGGAGAGGATGGTGATCAGGCTGTCCTGCACGTCCGCGGGGATGCGGGTGAGCTCCTCGACCCGGGCGGTCTTGCCGTCGGCCATGGCGCGCATGACCGGGGAGGGGACCAGGGCCTCCCGGCTGGGGCCGTTGGCGAGCAGCTGGGCGTAGTTCCACCCGTAGCGGACGGCCTCCTCGGGGGTGCCGGCGGTGCCCTGGACGAGCAGGGTGGAATCCCCGCTGACGGCGGCCGCGAGGTGCTCGGAGACCCAGGTCTTGGCGGTGCCGGGCACGCCGAGCAGGAGCAGGGCGCGGTCGGTGGCGAGGGTGGTGACGGCGATCTCGATCACCCGGCGGGGACCGATGTACTTGGGGGTGATCACGGTGCCGTCGGGCAGTTCGCCGCCCAGCAGGTAGGTGGCGACGGCCCAGGGCGAGAGCCGCCAGCGCTCCGGGCGCGGACGGTCGTCCTGCGCGGCGAGGGCGGCCAGCTCGGCGGCGAAGGCGTCCTCGGCGTGCTGCCGGAGGACCTCGGGGGCCTGGGTGTCGGTGGTCATCGGGACTCCTTCGTGCGGGCCGCCGCCGGGCAGACCCCCGGCAGGGCTCCGGGGTCGGGGCGGCTCGGGATCGGTGGGACCATCGGCGCAGATGAGGGCGGGTGCCGGAGCAGCGTTTCGCACGCCTGTTCCCGGCCGGTCGGAATCCACCATGCACCCCGCCACTGACAATCCGGCCTCTCCGGACTGATCGTTCATCAGTTCGAGTGACATCCCTTCCGGACTGTCAGTGGGGCCGCCTAGCGTCGCCGCCATGGAGGAACGCTGGAGCACCGAACACGTCCTGTCCCTCGCGCCTGACCAGTCGTCACAGAAGGCCGCCGGCAAGCTCTCCGGCCCCGCGCCCTGGTCGGAGACCGGCTGGGGCGGCGGGGCGCTGTGGGGGCTGTGCAAGGGCAGCGGGAGCACCCCGTACCGGACGGCGGTCGAGCTGGGCACGCCCGCCTACACGTGCAGCTGCCCGAGCCGGAAGTTCCCGTGCAAGCACGCCCTGGGCCTGCTCCTGCTGTGGGCCGGGGCCGCCGAGGCGGTCGCCGCGGGCTCCGAGGTCCCGGAGTGGGTCGAGGAGTGGCTGAGCAGCCGTCAGGACGCCGCCGAGCAGAAGGCCGCGCGGCAGCAGGCGAAGGCGGCCGAGGCCGATCCGGCGGCCGCGCGGCGGCGGGCCGAGCGGCGCTCCGCCCGGGTCGCGGCCGGCGCCCAGGAGCTGCGGCTCCGGCTCGCCGACGGGGTGCGCCGCGGCCTGGCCGACCACACCACGGACGCCTCCTGGGAGGAGGTGGCCGCCCGGATGGTCGACGCCCAGGCCCCCGGCCTGGCGGGCCGGGTCCGGGAGTTGGGCCACACCCCGCAGGGCGACCTGCTGGAGGAGTACGCGCTGCTGCACCTGCTGGCGGGCGCCTTCACGCGGGTGGAGGAGCTGCCCGAGCCACTGGCGGCCACCGTCCGCACCCGGGTCGGCTTCACCACGGACGCCTCCGAGCTGCTGGCCGGCCCCACCGTCCGGGACAGGTGGCAGGTGCTCGGCAGCCGGGACACCGCGGACGAGCGGCTGACCACCCGTCGGCTCTGGCTGCGCGGCGCCAAGACCGGCCGGCCCGCCCTGCTGCTGGCCTTCGGCCGGCCCGGCCAGGCGCCCGAGCTGGCCCTGCCCACCGGCCGGGTGCTGGAGGCCGAGCTGGCCTTCCACCCGGGCTCCCGCCCACTCCGCGCCACCCTCGGCACCCGCTACGGCACCCCGGAGCAGGGCCCGGCCGAGCCGCCGGCCGGCCTCACCCCGGCCGAGGCGATGGCCGCGTACGGCACGGCCGTGGCCCAGGACCCGTGGCTGGAGTCCTGGCCGGCCGTGCTGAGCGAGGTCGTCCCCGTGCTCTCCCCGGAGGGCTGGCAGCTGACGGACGGTCACAGCGCGGTCCGCGTCCGGCGCGGCTCGGTGCCCGAGCAGGCGCTGTGGCGGCTGGCGGCGGTCTCCGCGGGCCGGCCGGTCACCCTCTTCGGCGAGTGCGGCCACGCCGGGTTCGCCCCGGTGACCGTCTGGGCCGAGGGCGCCCGCCCGATCGGGGTCGCCCAGTGAGCCCCCTCGCGCCGCCCGCCCGCCGGCCCAGTCCCGGCCGTCGGCCGCACCGGCGTCCGGCCGTCCCCATCCGCATGTACATCCGCATCCGCCCGACGGGAGGCAGGCCGTGACCGCACCCACCTTCACCCCCGCGACCGCCGGCGAGGACTGGGCCGAGCTGCAGACCGTGGCCCTGCTCGGCACCGACCGCCGGCCGCTCCCGCCGGCCGGCGGCACCCCGGCCCTGGTGACCGTGGCCTCCGCCGTGGACCGCACCGACCAGGCCGCCGCCCTGCTGGAGCTCGCCGCGCTGAGCACCGTCCGGCGCCGGGCCGGGGCGCAGGCCCTGCCGGCGCCCGGGCTGCCCGAGGCCGCCGCGCCCGACCACCGCCCCGAGCTGCCCGAGGCCGCCGCCCGGCGGCTGTCGGTGCTGCTCGGCGGCCGGGCCTCCGGCGGTGCCCCGGCGAATCTCGCCGAGCTGCTCCCGCAGTGGCTCGCCACCGCCCGCGAACGCGGCTACCGGCCGCCCGCCGCCCTCGTCCCGCCGCTGCTGGACGCCGCCCGGGCCCGCAGCGAGCTGCGTGGCGACGCGGTGGCGCTGGCCGGCCCGCTGGGCCGCTGGCTGGCCGAGCGGAATCCGGACTGGCGCTTCGTCAACCGGACGGCCGACGGCACCCGTCCGGCACCCGCCGAGCCCGACCGGTCGACGGAGACCGGCGGACCCGACGGATCCGTCGACCCGGCGGAGCAGGTCTGGCAGGAGGGTCTGTTCGCCGAGCGGGTCACCCATCTGACCCGGCTCCGCCGGACCGATCCCGGCCGCGGCCTGGAGCTGCTCCGCTCCACCTGGCCCACCGAGCGCGCCGAGGACCGGGTGCTGTTCCTGGACGCGCTGCAGGACGGCCTGTCCGGTGCGGACGAGCCGTTCCTGGAGGCCGCGCTCTCCGACCGTTCGAAGAACGTCCGGGCGACCGCGGCCGAGCTGCTCTCCACCCTCCCGGGCTCCGGGCTCGCCACCCGGATGGCCGAGCGCGCCCGTGCCGCCGTGCGCCTGGACGGCAGTCGGCTCGCCGTCAGCCCGCCGACCGTCTGCGATGCGGCCATGCAGCGTGACGGCATCACCGTGAAGTCGCCGACCGGCCGCGGCGAGCGGGCCTGGTGGTTCGGCGAGATCGTGGCCGCCGCCCCGCTGGCGTTCTGGACGACGGAGACCGGCCTCGGCCCGGAGGAACTGCTCCGGCTGCCCGCGGGGGACGGCACCTCGGACTGGACGGACGACCTGCGCGAGGCCTGGGCCCGCGCCGCCGTCCGCCAGCAGGACGCCGCGTGGGCACGGGCGCTGCTCGGTCCGGCTCCCCGCGAGGGCCGGCCCGGCCGCACCGCGGGCACGCCGTCGAAGCTGCTGTCGGTGCTGCCGGGCGCCGAGCGCGCCGCCTGGACGGCCGCGTTCGTCCGGGCCCACGGCCTGGCCGACGCCTTCCAGTTGCTCGGCGCCTGCGCCACCCCCTGGACGCCTCCACTGAGCACCGCCGTGGTCGCCGCGCTGGAGCGGGCCGCCCGCTCGGGCTCGTACCCGTGGAGCCACAGCGGGGTGCTGGGCATGACCGAGCGCGCCCTGGCACCGGAGACCGCCCCGGCCGTGGAGGCCCTGGCGGCGGACGCGGCACCCGACACCGCCTGGGCGGACACCTTCGAACGGCTCGCCGGGACGCTGCGCTTCCGCGCCGCGATGCTCGACGAGCTCGGGGGGTGACGGTCCGTCGGCCGGCCACCGGTCGACGGGTGTCCCGTCGTCCGGGGCCGGCCGGTACGGACGTCAGCGGTGCCGGACGCCGGTGCCGGCGACAGTCATGGCTGTCACCGCGGCTCCGGCTGAGCCTGCGCCTGCGCCTGCGCCTGCGGCGAAGGTCAGCCGGCGGGGCGCAGGTTGGCCTCGACCCAGCGGACCACGTCCTGGGTCGTGGTGCCGGGGGTGAAGATGTCGGCGACGCCCATCGCCTTCAGCTCGGCGATGTCCTCGTCCGGGACGATGCCCCCGCAGAAGACCTTGATGTCCTCGGCGTCGCGCTCCTTGAGGAGCTCGATCACCTTGGCGCAGAGGGTCATGTGCGCGCCGGACAGGATGGACAGGCCGATGCCGTCCGCGTCCTCCTGGATCGCCGTGTCGACGATCTGCTCCGGCGTCTGGTGCAGGCCGGTGTAGATGACCTCCATACCGGCGTCGCGCAGCGCCCGCGCGATGACCTTGGCGCCGCGGTCATGGCCGTCCAGCCCCGGCTTGGCGACGACCACACGGATCGGCCCTGACACACCCATCACTGCCTCCTGGACCACGTTGTCCACCACCCGGCTGACCTGGTCGGACACGGGCGAGGTGTTAACCAGTTCTAACAGACCTGAGGGGAGGGTAGCGCCAGCGGGGCCCACTGGCCGTTTCGGCCGTCGAGAGGAGGGGAAAATCACAGGATCCACCCACCCCTCTCCCCCGCGCGGCACCGGCGTGGGGGCCCCGCGCCACCCTGCCGGGGAGAGTCGCATGAGCATCGCCACCACGGTTCCGTTCCAGCGGCCCGCCCAGGCGGTCCGCGGCGCGGGTGCGGAGGCCGCCGCACTCGCCCACCACCTGATCCGCTACCCCCTGGGCATCGCCCCCGAACCCCGTCCGGCCGGCTGCCCGCCGGGGCCGGCGGACGGTTCCGCGCCGCACGGCCCGGTCCTGCTGCTGCACGGCTTCGCCGACAACCGGGCGGTCTTCGGCCCGCTCCGCCGGGAGCTCGGCCGGCACGGCTGGACGCACCTGCACGCACTGAACTACTCGCCGCTGACCCGGGACGTCCGGGCCGCCGCCGTGCTGCTCGCCCGGCACGTCGAGTGGGCGGTCCGGGCACACGGCGGCCGGCCGGTCGCCCTGGTCGGCCACAGCCTGGGCGGCCTGATCGCCCGGTACTACGTCCAGCGGCTCGGCGGCGACCTGCTCGCCCAGACCGTGGTCACCCTGGCCACGCCGCACGAGGGCACCACCGCCGCCCTGCTGCCGAGCCCGTTCCCGCTCACCCGGCAGCTCCGCCCGGGCAGCGACCTGCTCGCCGAGCTGCGGCTCCCGGTACCCCGCTGCCGGGCCCGGTTCACCGCCGTGCGCGGCGAGTTGGACGAGCTGGTGCTGCCGCGCAGGAGCGCCCTGCTGCGCCACCCGGACCTGTGGGCGGAGAACCTGCTGGTGCCCGGCGCCGGCCACGTCCGGCTGCCGGCGCACCCGCGGGCGATCGCCGCGGTCCGGGCCGCGCTGGAGCGGTCGCCGGCGCCCGACGCGCAGACCGGTCGGGACACGCGGACCGGTCGGGAGGCATGGGAGGCCCGGGAGGCACCCGACCGGCTCGGCCCGGACGGTGAGGGGGACCTGACAGACCGCCATGCTTGTTGAGCTGCGGACATTGTCCGGACTCGGTACGAGCGGCTACAGTCTCGGCTGTTTCGGCTACAGTCTCGGTCGATTCGTCCCGTTCCCCGAGGCGGCATCCTTTGGCCCCGACGCCCAACCGACGCGACGCCCGCGCCCAGCAGCGCGCGCACGCCCGGAGCAGTACCCGATCGGCAGTCCTGACCGTGGCGATCCCGTCCGCCGCCACGCTCGGGGTGTTCGCCGTCGCGGCGGCGTACGTCCAGACCGACCTCGCGCACCAGGCGGACCTGGTACACCCGCAGGCGGCCGGCCCGGTGGCCCCGCACGCGGCCGAGGAGACCCCGGAGGACGCCGAGGCCCAGTACGCGGCCGAGCGGGCGGCCGCCGAGCGCGCCGCCGCCGACCGGGTCGCCCGCAACCAGGCCCGCGCCGACCTCGCCAAGAAGGCCGCCCGGCCGCTGTTCGTGCTGCCGGTCACCCAGCACGGTCTGAGCGCCGGCTTCGGCCAGTCCGGCGTGAACTGGGCCGCCCGCCACACCGGGATCGACTTCCCGGTGGTGCCGGGCACCCCGGTCCGCGCGGCCACCGACGGCGTGGTCACCACCCGCTGGGACAGCTCCTACGGCTACCTGTCGATAGTGACCGCCTCCGACGGCACCCAGACCTGGTACGCGCACCAGCGCTCGTACCGCATCCGCAAGGGCCCGGTGAAGGCCGGGGACGTCATCGGGTACTCGGGCAGCACCGGCAACAGCACCGGCCCGCACCTCCACTTCGAGGTCCGTCCGAACGGCGAGAGCCCGATCGACCCGCTGCCCTGGCTGCTCGCCCACGGCATCGATCCACGCTGACCACCCGCCCGAACCGTCGCCGCTGAAACGTCACTGCGGCCCCGGCGGCCCACCCGTGCGGGGCCGCCCCTCGACCTCGCCGGGCCGAGGGGCCCACCGCCTGCTCGGACGGTGTCAGAGCTTCTCGACCGGCGCGTAGCGCAGCAGCAGCTGCTTGCGCCCCGCCGTACCGAAGTCGACCGTCGCCTGCGCCTTGTCCCCCACGCCCTGGGTGCCCACCACCGTGCCGAGGCCGAAGGTGTCGTGGGTGACCCGGTCGCCGACCGCCAGCGCGACCACCTCGCGCTCGGCCATGCTCCGCGCCGACCGGCCCCAGCCCGCCTTCGGGGCGGCCGCCGTCGAGGAGGAGCGCGCGGAGGGGCTCCCGAGCCCGCGCGAGGACGGCACCGCGGCGGCGCCCGTCCGCTTCCACTCCACCAGCGTGTCCGGGATCTCCTCCAGGAAGCGCGAGGCCGGGTTGTAGGAGGGCTGGCCCCAGGCGCTGCGCAGCACCGACCGGGTGAGGTAGAGCCGCTGGCGGGCCCGGGTGAGGCCGACGTACGCCAGCCGGCGCTCCTCCTCCAGCTCCTTGACCTGGTTGAGCGCCCGCATGTGCGGGAAGATCCCGTCCTCCATGCCGGTCAGGAAGACCACCGGGAACTCCAGGCCCTTGGCGGTGTGCAGGGTCATCATGGTGATGACGCCGGCGCCCTCCTCGTCGTCCTCCGGGATCTGGTCGGAGTCGGCGACCAGCGCGACCCGCTCCAGGAAGTCGGCCAGCGAGCCCACCGGCGGGCCCTCGTCGCCCTCCGGACGCTCGCCCGGGTCCTTCTCGTACTCCAGGGCCACCGAGGCGAGCTCCTGGAGGTTCTCGACCCGGGTCTCGTCCTGCGGGTCGGTGGAGGCCTGGAGCTCGGCCAGGTACCCGGTCTCCTCCAGCACCGCCTCCAGCACCGCGGCCGGGCCGGCGCCACCCTCGACGACCTGCCGCAGCGAGGCCAGCAGCTGGTTGAACTTCTTCACCGCGTTGGCCGAGCGCGCGGCCATCCCGTACGCCTCGTCCACCCGCAGCAGCGCCTGGGCGAAGCTGATCCGCTCGCGGGCGGCCAGCGCCTCGATCATCGCCTCGGCGCGCTCGCCGATGCCGCGCTTGGGCACGTTGAGGATCCGGCGCAGCGGCACGGTGTCCTCGGGGTTGGAGAGCACCCGCAGGTAGGCCAGGATGTCCCGGACCTCCTTGCGCTCGTAGAAGCGCACCCCGCCGACCACCTTGTACGGCAGGCCGACCCGGATGAACACCTCCTCGAACACGCGGGACTGGGCGTTCGTCCGGTAGAAGATCGCCACGTCGCCGGGGCGGGCCGCGTCCTTGTCGGTGAGCCGGTCGATCTCCTCGGCGATGAACTGGGCCTCGCCGTGCTCGTCGTCCGCGACGTACCCGACCACCTTCTCGCCGTGGTCGCCGGCCGTCCAGAGGTTCTTCTTGCGGCGGTTGGTGTTCCGCTCGATGACCGAGTTGGCGGCGTTGAGGATGGTCTGGGTGGAGCGGTAGTTCTGCTCCAGCAGGATGGTCGTCGCGTCCGGGTAGTCCTCCTCGAACTGGAGGATGTTGCGGATGGTCGCGCCGCGGAAGGCGTAGATCGACTGGTCGGCGTCACCGACCACGCAGAGCTCGGCCGGCGGGACCTCGGCCAGGGCCCCCGCCGCCGGGTTCACCAGGTCGCCGTCCACCGTGCGCTTGGGCGCGGCCGTGCGGGCGCCGCCGCTCAGCTCGCGCACCAGCATGTACTGGGCGTGGTTGGTGTCCTGGTACTCGTCGACCAGGATGTGCCGGAAGCGGCGGCGGTAGTGCTCGGCGACGTCCGGGAAGGCCTGGAGCAGGTTGACCGTGGTCATGATGATGTCGTCGAAGTCCAGCGCGTTCGCCTCGCGCAGGCGCCGCTGGTAGAGGAAGTACGCCTCGGCGAGCTTCTTCTCCATCGGGTTCGCCGCCTGGTCGGCGTACGTCTCCTCGTCGATCAGCTCGTTCTTCAGGTTGCTGATCTTCGCGGTGAAGGACTTCGGCGGGAACTGCTTCGGGTCCAGGTCGAGATCCCGGCAGACCAGGGCCATCAGCCGCTGCGAGTCCGCCGCGTCGTAGATCGAGAAGCTGGAGGTGAAGCCCAGCAGCTTGCTCTCGCGGCGCAGGATCCGCACGCAGGCGCTGTGGAAGGTGGACACCCACATCGCCCGGGCCCGCGGCCCGACCAGCGCCTCGACGCGCTCGCGCATCTCGCCGGCCGCCTTGTTGGTGAAGGTGATCGCCAGGATCTGGCCCGGCTGCACCCCGCGCGCGCCGAGCAGGTACGCGATCCGGTGGGTCAGCACCCGGGTCTTGCCGGAGCCGGCACCGGCGACGAGCAGCAGCGGGGAGCCCTCGTGCAGCACGGCGTCGCGCTGCGGCTCGTTCATCCCCTCCAGCAGCTGCGCCGGATCCACCACCGGGCGGGCGTGCCCGTTGCGGTAGTGGGCGTCTCGCTCCTCCTGGGCGGCGACGTCGACCTGGAACAGGTCGTCCGGGATCGCCTCCTCGTACGGCGCGGGCTCGTACGGCGCAGGCTCGTAGGCCCCCTCGTACGGCTCCTCGTCGTACGGCGGCGGGACCTGGGTCGTGTCGGGCTTGGAAGCGGGGCTCGACCCGACGGCAGGGTCCTCGAAGCCGGGGAGCGGGAGGTCGTCAAAGAGGCTACTCATGGCACTCCGAGTCTATGACCCGCCGCCGACAGCCCGGTCCCGTCCGCGAGGATCCCTGCCTCCCGCCCGGTCCCGTCCGGGACGATCGCCCGTCCCCCTCGTGCTCGACCGAACCGATCGCCCCCTTCCGCCAGGGTGTCGTAGGGCCCGGTCCGGATCCGTCCAGCCGCGATCGACGAACCGGACAACACCGGACAACTCCCGCCATGCCGTAACTTCCCGCCCGCCCGCCGCTAGCGTCGCCACCCACGCCGGGCCCCGCAGCACCACCGAGCGGCCCGGCACGAAAGGAGGACGCCACCATGGCGTCGCACAGGAAATCCCGGACGACCTTCCGCGCCCGCACCTTCGCCACCATGGCCGGCGCGGCCGCGGCCTCCGTCACCGCCCTCGCCCCGGGCGCGTACGCGGAGCCCGCGCCGACCGCGCAGCAGGTCAAGGCGCAGGTCGACGAGCTGTACCACCAGGCCGAGGAGGCCACCGAGCGCTACAACGGCACCAAGGAGAAGGTGGACGGCCTGCAGCGCGAGGTGAGCCTGCTCCAGGACGAGCTGGCCCGGAAGACCGACGCGGCCGAGGCGGTCCGCAGCCGGCTGGGCGCGCTCGCCGCCGAGCAGTACCGCAGTTCCGGGCTGTCCCCCGCGATGCAGCTCGCGCTGGCCGACGACCCGCAGCAGTTCCTGGAGCGCTCCGGACGCCTCGACCAGGTCGGCGCCATCGAGCAGGCCACACTCCAGCAGTACGGGCAGCAGCGGCGGGCCCTGGACACCCAGGCCGCCGAGGCCCGCGCCAAGCTCGCCGAACTCGCCGACCGGCAGCAGCAGCTCACCACGGAGAAGGCCTCCGTCCAGGCCAAGCTCGCCGAGGCGCAGTCCCTGCTCAACCGGCTCACCGCCGCCGAACGCGACGAGATCGCCCGGGCCTCCCGCGGCGACGCCCGCACCCCGCTGACCTCCGCCGACCCGCTCGCCGCCCCCGGCGCCGTGGCCGCCACCGGACGGGCCGCCGCGGCCATCGGCTTCGCCCGCGCCCAGCTCGGCAAGCCGTACGTCTGGGGCGCCACCGGGCCGGACTCCTTCGACTGCTCGGGCCTGGTCCAGGCCGCCTACCGCAGCGCCGGCATCTCGCTCCCCCGTACCACCTACGCCCAGATCGCCGCCGCCCCGCGCATCACCCGCGACCAACTCCAGCCCGGCGACCTGGTCTTCTTCTACGCGGGCGTCACCCACGTCGGCCTCTACACCGGCAACGGCCAGATGATCCACGCCCCCCACCCGGGCGCCCCGGTCCGCTACGAGTCCATCAGCGTCATGCCCTTCGCCGGCGCGGTCCGGCCGGCCTGACCACGCCCTACGGCGCGTCCGGATACACGAAGGCCGCGTAGAAGCCGTAGGCCGCCGAGAGCACGGCGGCAGCGGCGAGGAGAACGGTGACTGCGGTGCGGTGGCGGGTGCGGGCGAGGGGGGCGGCGATCGGGAGGAGGAGGCCGAAGGCGGGGAGCAGGAAGCGGGCGCGGGAGTTGAAGTAGGCGGCGTCGCCGAGGGCGAGGACGAGGAGGGCGGCGCTGTAGAGCAGCAGGACGGGGGGCTGCCGCTGCCGTACCGAGAGCAGGAACAGCACCACGCCCGCCACCAGCACCCCGGCCACCACCACGTCGGCGAGCGGGACCAGCTCGGGTGCGGTCAGCATCCGGGGCAGCAGCAGCCGGAAGGCGCGGAAGGTGGCCCGGCCGTAGTCGAAGCGGGACTGCCAGGCGTCCTGGACCCGGAAGTAGCCGTCCCAGCGCTCCTTCCGCACCCCCACCCAGGCCACGAACCCGACGAACCCGAGCGGCGCGAGCAGCGCCCCGGCCACGGCCCGCCGGCCGCCCCGGCCGTGCAGCAGTTCCCAGAGCGCGGCCGCGCCGACCGCCGCGGCGAGCGCGATCCCGGTCGGCCGGCTGAGGCCGGCGAGCAGGCAGAGCAGCCCGGCCCGGATCCACCGCCCCCGCACCGCCGCGTGGACGCTCCAGGCCGCCAGCGCGGTGAACAGCGGTTCGGAATAGGCGGCGTTCTCCACCACCGCGTACGGCAGCACGCCCCACAGCGCGGCGGCGATCACCCCGGCCCGCTGCCCGTACAGCCGGGCGGCGACGGCGTACACGCCCCAGGCGGCGGCCAGCGCGGCGGCCCAGGCCACGGCCAGCGCGGACCACTGGACGGGGAGCGGCACCAGCCGGATGAGCAGCGGGTACGCCGGGAAGAAGGCGTACGGCTCGTAGAGGCCGTGCGGGCCGGCCACCGGGGAGGTGCCCGCGTAGCCGTGCAGGGCGATCTGCTGGTACCAGTACGCGTCCCAGAGGGTGGCCAGCCGGTGGAGCCCGCCGGTGCCGTGGACGCCGGGGCCGGGGCCGACCCGGTCGGCGCCGGCGACCACCAGGGTCAGGACGCCGAGGGCCCGCACCGCCAGGTAGCCGAGCAGGGCCGGCGCGGCGGCGCGCAGCGCGGTGGGCCGTACGCCGAGGGCCCGGTCGGTCCTCGGCGACTCAACGGTCATCCGCCCACCGTCCCACGCCGCGCGGAGGCGGCCCGGGACGGACACGCCCCCCGCGCGGGTCAATCAACTGCCGCGCGGTTGACGGGGGTTCGCAGGGATTCAGCGCCAGGGGATTCAGCGCAGCGGGGTCAGACCAGCCCGGGGTCAGACCAGCCGGCGGGCGGTGGCCCAACGGGTGAGCTCGTGCCGGTTGCTGAGCTGCAGCTTGCGGAGCACCGCCGAGACGTGGCTCTCCACCGTCTTCACCGAGATGAACAGCTGCTTGGCGATCTCCTTGTACGCGTATCCGCGGGCGATCAGCCGCAGCACCTCGCGCTCGCGCTGGGTGAGGCGGTCCAGGTCCTCGTCCACCGGCGGGGTGTCGGTGGCGGCGAAGGCGTCCAGGACGAAGCCGGCCAGCCGGGGCGAGAAGACGGCGTCGCCGTCGGCGATCCGGAAGATGGCGTTGACCAGGTCGGTGCCGGTGATGGTCTTGGTGACGTAGCCGCGGGCGCCGCCGCGGATGACGCCGATGACGTCCTCGGCGGCGTCGGAGACCGACAGCGCCAGGAACCGCACCCCGCCGGAATCCCCCATCAGCGCGGCGGACCGCCGCAGCACCTCGACGCCGCCGCCGCCCGGCAGGTGGACGTCGAGCAGCACCACGTCCGGCCTGGTCTCGGCGACCACGCGGACCGCCGACTCCACGTCGTCCGCCTCGCCGACCACGTCGATGCCGGTGGTCTCGGTCCGTCCGATCTCCGCCCGCACGCCCGTCCGGAACATCCGGTGGTCGTCGACCAGAACCACCCTCGCGGTCCGCCCCGGTGCCTCAGTCATCTGCCCTCTCCATCTCCAGCTCGACCTCGGTGCCGCCGTCCGGCGCGGGCCGCACCCGTGCGGTGCCGCCGTTGCGCTTCATCCGGCCGATGATCGACTCCCGTACGCCCATCCGGTCCTCGGGGACGCTGTCGGGGTCGAAGCCGGGCCCGTGGTCGCGAACGAACACCGACACCGTCCTCCCCTCCACCTCGGCGTACACCTGGACCGGTCCCCCGCCACCGTACTTGGCCGCGTTGACCATCGCCTCCCTCGCGGCCTGCATCTGTGCCGCGATCCGCTCGTCCATCGGGCAGTCGCCGACGCAGACCAGTTCCACGGGCACGCCGTGCCGGTCCTCGACCTCGGCGACCACCGAGCGGATCCGCTCGGCGAGGGTGTCGGGGGCGGACTCGGCGGCGGCCTCCGGGCGGTACAGCCACAGCCGCAGCTCGCGCTCCTGGGCGCGGGCGAGCCGCAGCACCTCCTTGGGGTCCTCGGCCCGGCGCTGGATCAGCGTCAGGGTGTGCAGCACCGAGTCGTGCACATGGGCGGCGATCTCGGCGCGCTCCTGGGCCCGGATACGGGCGGTGCGCTCGGCCCCGAGGTCCTGCCACAGCCGCAGCGCGTACGGGCCGACCAGCACCAGCACGCCGGCCAGCACCGCCAGCGAGGACTCCACGACCAGGGCGATCGGCGAGGCGACGCCGTGCAGGATGAAGAAGCCGACGATGCCGGCGACCACCAGCAGCACCCCGGCGCCGACCCGGGTGTAGGCACCGCGCCGCTTCTCGCCCTCCAGCCCGAACCAGCGCTGCCAGCGCGAGTCGTCGGCCTGCCGCCAGACCAGGGCGACGCCGACGCCGATGGTGAGCAGCGGCCAGACGTACGGCTTGGCGGTCTGGATGCCGAGCGCGCTGAGCAGCGCCATGATGCCGACGACCAGCAGCAGCAGGGCGAACAGCTGGCCGAGTCCGCCACGGCCGGCGGTGGCGGCGGCGTCCACGGGGGCGGGCTCGCCGGGGGCCGGGGGCTCGCCGTGGAAGGTGCGCTGCAGCAGGTCGCGGAGCCGGGCGAGGCCGCGGCGGTCCTTGCGGGGTCCGGCCAGCAGGCCGGTCTCGGTCTGGCCGACCCGGACGAACCCGCCGTCGTGGTACGCCCAGCGCGCGGAGGAGCCGGGGGCGGGCTCGCCGATGCCGATCGGCACCACGAACCAGAAGGCGGCGTACAGCAGCACGCCGATGCCCTGGGCGAAGAACAGCAGGATGAACGCCACCCGGACCCAGAGCACGGGCAGCCCGAGGTGCACCGCGAGGCCGTGGGCCACGCCGCCGAGCACCCGCCCGTTGGGGCTGCGGTACAGCCGCCGGTACGGCCGCTGCCCGCCGCCGGGCGCGCCCTCGCCGCCGGCCGGCAGCTGCGCTCCCGGAGCTGCCGGGCTCGCCGGTGAGCCCGGGCCCGAGGCGGCCGGTGCGGCCGGGGAGTCCGCGGCGGCCGGTGCCTGGGTACGGTGCGGGCCCGAAGGGCCCTGCGGGCTCTCGGCGGTCGGGGTTTCGGGGTCGGGTGCTGCCACGTCACCGATGGTCGCAGGTTCGCGGTCGCGGGCGCATCAGGGTCCGCCCTGAGCGGCTTCTCAGGGACAGTTCAGGGTCCGTCCGGGGCCGCGGGCGGTTACCGGGGGGTCCGGGAGCCGGAAGGATGGTGGACATGACCGACGACCAGAGCACCGGGGCCTCCTCGGCGCCCCCCACCGACGCGCCCGGATCCGACCCGCACGGATCCGCCGCGGCCGGGCAGGCGCAGCGCCCGCCGCTGACCCGCTCCGCCGACCACCGCGTGGTGGCCGGGGTGTGCGGCGGCCTTGGGCGTCATCTGGACATCGACCCGGTGGTGTTCCGGGTGGTCGTGGCGGTGCTCTGTCTGACCGGCGGTCTCGGCCTGTTCCTGTACGGGCTGGCCTGGCTGATCGTGCCGCGCGAGGCGGAGGGCGAGCGGACCGGCCGGACCGAGCTGCAGCGGGTGCTGACCGGCCGGGTGGACGGCCAGTCGATCGGCGCGGTGCTGCTGACGGTGATCGGCACCGGGGTGTTCTTCTCCTCGATGGGCGACGGCGACCAGCTGTTCCCGCTGATGCTGCTGGGCGGCCTGGTCTTCCTCGCAGTCCGGTACGACCCGGAGCGGCGGCGCCGGGCCAAGGGCCTGGGCCGGCCGCACCGCGGCGGGCCGTACGACCGGCTGGAGCCGGAGAGCGGGGAGCAGCTGGACTGGCGGTCCTGGGGGCGCCAGGTCGGGCAGGACTTCCAGGCCGAGTGGCAGGCCCGGAAGGCCGAGATGCACGAGCACCTGCACCAGGTGCACGCGCGGCACGCCGAGGCGCGGGCCGCGGGCACCGTCCCCGCCGACACCCCGCCGGCCGGCCCGAGCGGCTACCTGTGGGACCCGCGGCACCCCGAGCGCAACCCGTACGGCCAGGGGGCCGTGCCCCCGCCGGGCGTCGGGCCGCAGGCGTGGTGGCAGCGGACGGACCTGCCGGAGGGCGACCCGCTGCGCAAGCACCCGGGCGGCGCGGCGGCACGGCGGTCCCGGGCGCCGAGGCCGGCGCGGCAGCACCGGCAGCACTCGCACCTGGGCGGGGTGGGCCTGCTGCTGGCGGCGGGCGCGGCCGGGGCGGTGGTCTGGTACGGCAAGGTGCAGGACACCTCGGTGACGATGTCGGCGGTGCTGGCGGCGGCGCTGCTGGTGCTGGGCCTGACGCTGCTGGTCGGGGCCCGGTACGGGCGGGCGCGCGGCCTGGCGGTGCCGGCGATGCTGCTGACCCTGGTGCTGGCGAGCGGCGGGGCGAACGGCAGCGTGGAGGCCTCCTTCGGTGACCGCACCTGGGCGCCGAACACCGCGGCCGAGCTGCGGCCGGCGTACTCCATGGCGGCCGGCGACCTGGTGCTGGACATGGGCGCCCTGGATCCGGCGGGCGCCGATCTGAAGACCCGGGTCCAGCTGGGCGCGGGCGACCTGCGGGTGGTGGTGCCGGACGACGTGCTGGTGAGGCTGACCGTGGTGAACGCGGCGGGCCAGGTCCGGCTGCCGGCGGACGAGAAGCTGGAAGGGCTGGGCAACCACACCAAGGTGGAGCTCCAGCCGGTGAACGGGCAGCCGTCCAAGGGGACGCTGGAGCTCACGCTGAACGTCGGATTCGGAGACACCAAGGTGGTGCAGGGATGAGGAAGCACCCGGTCGACCTGTTCTCGCTGGTCGCGGGCGGGCTGTTCACCGTGGTGGCCGGGCTGTACCTGGCGGCCGCGCTGGGCGGGCTGTCGGTGAGCGGGCACCTGGTGGTGCCGGTGGTGCTCATCGGGCTGGGCGTGGGGGGCCTGGCCGGGGCGGTGCTGGCGGTGTCCCGCCGCGGCCGGGGGCCGGAGGACCACGACTGAGGGTCCCGTGGGACGTGCGACGGGCGGGTGGCCACCGGCCACCCGCCCGTCCTCGTACGCCCCGTCCTCGTACGCCCCGTCCTCGTACGCCCTGTGCCCGGGCGCCCGCTCAGACCTGCAGCGGTCCCAGTTCCAGCTGGTCGCCGTTCTTGGTGACGCCGTACTTCGGCAGCGGCTTGGTCGCCGGCCCGTTGATCACCGCGCCGGTGGCGGCGTTGAACCGGGAGCCGTGGCACGGGCAGTACATCTGGCCGTTCTTGGGCGCGTCCACGGCGCAGCCGGAGTGGGTGCAGACCGAGGAGAAGGCGCAGTACTGCCCGGCGGTGGGCTGGACGACGTAGACCGCGTCGCCGGTGCCCGGGTCCTTGACCTGGGCGGAGCCGCCGACCGGCACCGAGGCGGCCGGGACGGTCACCTTGGGGCCGGTGGGCGACTGTGCCGGCACGGGCGAGCCGTTGGACCCGGTCGACGTGGCGGCGGTGCCCTTGTTCCGGCCGAAGGTGGCGGTGAGCGAGCCTGCGAGCAGGCCGGCACCGCCGAGGGCGACGGCGGCGATCGAGCCGTCCACCAGGGCACGCCGCCGGACGGCGTCCTCGGGCAGCCCCCGCCCGCGGTCCCGCCGGGAGCGGGAGGCCAGGTACCCGTCGATCGACAGGTACGGGGTGCCGGCCAGCACCAGCGGCGTCCAGGCCATCAGGTACGCCAGGTCGTTGCCCAGGTAGTACGGCGAGGTGTTCCAGCTGACGGTGAGCCAGAGGCTGAGGTTGATCAGCATGCCGCCGGTGGCGGCCAGCCGGCCCCACAGGCCGAACAGGGTGCCGAGGCCGACCGCGAGCTCGCCGAAGGCGATCGCCAGGGCGAAGAGCACCGGCGAGTCCAGGGCCGGCCCGAGCGCCCAGCCGATCGGGCTGCCGGCCTTGACCGCCGTGGTCTGGGCGATGAACGAGGCCGGGTCCGAGCCCTCGGCCAGGTAGTGCGCGTCGGCGAGCTTGTCGATCGCCGCGTAGATGAAGGTCGCGCCGAGGAAGACCCGCAGGGGCAGCAGTGCGTACCGCGAGGCGGTCGCCTTCCATCCGGCCACCCGCGCCGATCTCCGGGACTGCCCGTCCCCGCCATGCCCGCCCGTCATGCCGTCGCCTCTCACTCGCCGCCCGCCAACCACTGCCGGGTCGGGTCCGATTCTGCCGGGTCGCACGTGCACACGACCGCGCCGCCACTCCCTTCAGTACGGAAGCGGCGGCGCGGGCGTTCAGTGCGCGGGGAGGATCACTCCCACTCGATGGTGCCCGGCGGCTTGCTGGTCACGTCCAGCACCACGCGGTTCACGTCGCGGACCTCGTTGGTGATCCGGGTGGAGATCTTCGCCAGCACCTCGTACGGCAGGCGCGACCAGTCGGCGGTCATGGCGTCCTCGGAGGACACCGGGCGCAGCACGATCGGGTGGCCGTAGGTGCGGCCGTCGCCCTGGACGCCGACGCTGCGGACGTCGGCGAGCAGCACGACCGGGCACTGCCAGATCTCGCGGTCCAGGCCGGCCGCGGTGAGCTCCTCGCGGGCGATGGCGTCGGCCTCGCGGAGCAGGTCCAGGCGCTCCTTGGTGACCTCGCCGACGATCCGGATACCGAGGCCCGGGCCGGGGAACGGCTGGCGCTGGACGATCTCCTCCGGCAGGCCGAGCTCCTGGCCGACCATCCGGACCTCGTCCTTGAACAGCTTGCGCAGCGGCTCGACCAGCTCGAACTGGAGGTCCTCGGGCAGGCCGCCGACGTTGTGGTGGGACTTGATGTTGGCGGTGCCGGTGCCGCCGCCGGACTCCACCACGTCCGGGTACAGGGTGCCCTGGACCAGGAAGTCCACGGACTCGCCGTGCTCGCCGGCCTCCGCGACGATCTCGGCCTGGGCCTGCTCGAAGACCCGGATGAACTCCCGGCCGATGATCTTGCGCTTCTCCTCGGGGTCGCTGACCCCGGCGAGCGCGGTGAGGAAGCGCTCCTGCGCGTCCACGACCTTGAGCTTGACGCCGGTGGCGGCGACGAAGTCCTTCTCGACCTGCTCGGTCTCGCCCTTGCGCATCAGGCCGTGGTCGACGTAGACGCAGGTGAGCCGGTCGCCGATGGCGCGGTTGACCAGGGCGGCCGCGACCGCCGAGTCCACGCCGCCGGAGAGGCCGCAGATGGCGCGCTTGTCGCCGACCTGGGCGCGGATCAGCGCGACCTGCTCGTCCACCACGTTGTGGGTGGTCCAGTCGGGGGCGATGCCGGCGCCGCGGTAGAGGAAGTGCTCCAGGATCTGCTGCCCGTGGTCCGAGTGCAGGACCTCCGGGTGGTACTGGACGCCGTAGAGCTTGAGGTCGTCGTTCTCGAACGCGGCGACCGGCACCACGTCGGTCGAGGCGGTGACGGTGAAGCCCTCGGGCGCGGCGGAGCAGGCGTCGCCGTGCGACATCCACACCGAGTGCTGCGCCGGGACGCCCTCGAACAGGGTCGAGCCGGAGCGGCTGACGGTCAGCGGGGTGCGGCCGTACTCGCGGGCGCCGGTGTTGTCCACCGTGCCGCCGAGCGTGATCGCCATCAGCTGGAAGCCGTAGCACATGCCGAAGACCGGGACGCCGGCCTCGAAGATCGCGCGGTCGAGCCGCGGCGCGCCCTCCTCGTACACCGAGGACGGACCGCCGGAGAGGATGATCGCCTTCGGGTTCTTGGCGAGCATCTCGGCGACCGGCATGGTGCTCGGCACGATCTCGCTGTAGACCCGCGCCTCACGCACCCGGCGGGCGATGAGCTGGGCGTACTGGGCACCGAAGTCGACGACCAGGACGGTGTCGTTCTCAGGTACGGACTGGACGGGAGTAGCAGAGGACACGGACGGCCTTCCGGCAGCGGTGTGGGGAGTGTCTGGGGTCGATTCTACCGGGCTGCTCGAACGCCCCGGTTTCACTCGTCCGCCGCCCGCTCCGGCCGTGACGCCCGGGTCCGGCGATCGTTGCACCGGACAGCCGCGCGGCCGCGGCCCCGCACCCTCCAGGTACGGGTCCGGGCGGCGGCTGGACCACGCGTGGATCTCTACATCCGGTCCACCGGCGCACGTGGCGGGCCCGGCCCGCCGTGGGACCGTGCGCCGGTGCTGCGGTCGGTACAGCAGGGGACAGCGACCCCGGCCGCGACCGGGCGGACCACGGGGTGTGGCGGCCGGTGCCGGCGCCGGCCGCCACTCCTCGCGGACGCCCTCCCCGCCCCGGCGTACGCCCCTGTGCGCCCCCGCTTGCGCTTACTACGCAGTGTGACGACGACGGTCCCCGTCGGTGCGCTCACGAAGTGCCGCGCTCCGGGCCGACCGGGACCCCCTGTCGGAAAATCGACTGTGGCGAACTGCGTCGAATCGCTTGCAGAGTAAGGGTTCCGTCCATCACGATGCTGGTTGTGGGGGGCGGCCGGAAACCGTCTCCGGCCCGATCCGGTGCCGGTGGCGACAACGGTTATCACCTCACGCTCAGTGAGGCCCACCAGGCCCGAGCGTGCCCGAAGCCATGCGACGAGACGGCGCTTCCCCCGGCGCCGTCGCCCCAGCACCGGCGCAGCCCTGACGCCGTGTGCTGAACGACAAAGGGCCCCGTTCCCCCGCGGGGCCCTTTGCCCTTGCCAGGACGGCCGACGGACGCCTGACGAACCGGCGTGTCAGGAGTCTGCGGGCTTGCGGAACGCCTCGTGCGGGTCGACCGGGTCCGGGACGGCCGGCGGAGCCGACGGCGCCGGCGGCGCGGCCTGCGCGGGCAGGTTCGGCGCGAAGGCCGGCGGCGTCGGTACGGCCGGGGCGGGCCGCTGCACGACGCGGTCCAGGACCGCCGGGACGGCGAGGGCGCCGACGGCCGTCCACAGCAGCACGGCGAGCACCACGGTCGGCACCGACCACCCCACCTCGAACAGGGTGGTGGCGGTCCGTCGGGTGTCGGTGCCGAACGGGAACGCGGAGCCCCGGCCCGAGTAGGTGGCGAAGTCCGCGCCGGCGCCCGCGCCGAGGAGCAGCAGCAGGGTGAGCACGGCGTGGACGGCGCCGAGCCGGAGCCGGTCGGCGGTGTCGAACCGGCGGCGGTGGGCGGCGCGGCCGAGCAGCCCGGCCGCGAGCAGGGCGAGCAGGACGGTCCACCACCAGTGCCCGCTCTGGCCGTCCAGGTCGAACAGCGAGAAGGCGGTCCGGTCGGTGCCGTCGTTGTAGAGCGCGGCGGTGGCGCTGGCGGTCTCCAGGGTGGCGCCGGAGCCCACCCCGAGCATCGCCAGGCCGCCGTTGACCAGCAGGACCGGGTAGACCCAGCCGGCCGGCGCCTCGTCCTGGGAGGCCGCGGCGATCAGCGCGGCCAGCGAGCCCAGGCCGACCACCGCGGCGGTCACCCGGGCGGAGACCAGCGCGCCGACCAGCCAGCCGCGGATCCCGGCGCGCTCCCAGGCGGTCCGGCGCAGCACGTCCGTCCCGTACACGGCGAGGGCGAGCAGGCCGGCCGCGAGGGTGGCCCAGACGACGGCCTGCCACCAGTCGGACTCGACGGTGACGAAGACCCCCGAGCGCCGCCGGCCGGCGGGGACGCTCGGCAGGGTGGCGTCGGCGGCCTTCTCGACGCCGGAGAGCAGGCCGAGCAGGGTGGTGGTGACGGCGGTGAGCAGGGCGGTCCGCAGGGCCAGGGCGCGGGCGGCGGCACCGTCCAGCGGGGTGGCGAGCCGCCGCCGGTGCAGCCGCAGGCCGAGCTGGAGCAGGCCCAGCCAGAGCAGGGCAGGGGCGTACGGGAGCAGCCGGATCTCGATGCTGGTGCCGTAGCCGAGCAGGCCGTTGCTGGTCTCGGAGACGGAGCGGAAGGGGGCGCCGAGGACGGTCAGCGCCATGGCCAGGCCGGCGGCGAAGCGGTCACCGAAGGCCAGCCGTTCGAAGGAGTCCACCGTGTCGGCGTCGGCCAGCAGCAGGGCGGCCAGCAGGAGCAGGGCGGTGGGTGCGGCCAGGGCGGCGAGGGCGGGCAGCCAGTCGGGGCTGGCCAGCCAGCGCGCCAGCGGGGAGCGCCGGGCGGCCGGGTCGTGGGGCGTGCCGAGTCCCCAGGCGCCGAGCGGGGGCGGGGACGCGTCGTCCCCGCCCCCGGCCACCATCACCTCGTCGATCTCGATCGCCGGTGCGGCGAAGGGGCGTCCGCAGGCCGCGCAGCGCCCCGCCCCCTGCGCCGAAGCCGCGCCGCAGGCCGTACAGATCGCCACGCCGTCTCCCCCGTGAGCCGTTTGAGGCGTTCATCCCATCGGCTGTCACGGAGGGTTGTCAACCGGCCCGGCGGAGGCGTCAGTTCCCCTTCTTGGGCACCTTCGGCACCGGCAGGGTCACCGTCCGCAGCGCGCCGAACGCGGTCTCCGGGACGGCGGGACGCTCCGGTGCCACCGCCGCCACCCGCCGGTACGGCTCGTCCTGGGCGGGACGCGGGTCGGCCTCGCCCTTGTTGGGCCACATCGACAGGGCCCGCTCGGCCTGGGCGGTGATGGTCAGCGAGGGGTTGACGCCGAGGTTGGCGGAGACGGCCGAGCCGTCCACCACGCTGATCCCGGGGTAGCCGTAGAGCCGGTGGTACGGGTCGACCACGCCGTGCTCGGGGCTGTCGCCGATCGGGCAGCCGCCGAGGAAGTGGGCGGTCATCGGGATGTCGAAGATCTCGCCGACGGTGCTCCCGGCCCAGCCGTTGATGGACTCGGCCAGCGCCTTGGCGCCCTCCTCGGCGGCCGGGATCCAGGTCGGGTTGGGGGCGCCGTGGCCCTGCCGGGAGGTCAGCTTGCCCTTGCCGGGTCCGGACTTCTTCAGCGAGACGGTGAGCGAGTTGTCCAGCGACTGCATCACCAGGCCGATGATGGTCTTCTCCGACCAGCGGTGCTGGTTCATCGAGCGGACGAAGGTGACCGGGTGGGTGGCCGCGGTCACCAGGTACCGCAACCAGCGCGGGCCGCGGCCGGCGCCGGGCACCTGCTGGATGCTGAGCGCGCCCATCGCGTTGGAGCCGCGGCCGTAGCGGACCGGCTCGATGTGGGTGTTGGCGTCGGGGTGGATCGAGGAGGTGATCGCCACGCCCTTGGTGAAGTCGGCCCGCTCGCCGTACCGCCGGTCGGTGGTCTGCGCGCCGACCAGCGCCTCGGAGTTGGTGCGGGTGAGCTCGCCGAGCTTGGCGGAAATGCCGGGCAGGTGGCCGCCGTCGCGCATCCGGTGCAGCAGGGTCTGGGTGCCGTAGGTGCCGGCGGCCACCACCACCCGGGCGGCGGTGATGGTCCGGGCACCGGCCTTGACCCGGTCCCGGGAGCGGGAGTTGGTGCGGCGCACGTCCACCGCGAAGCCCTCGCCCGACGGGCGGATCCGGGCCACCGTGGTGAGCGGGTGGATCTCGGCGCCGTTCTTCTCGGCCAGGAACAGGTAGTTCTCGGTGAGCATGTTCTTGGCGCCGTGCCGGCAGCCGGTCATGCACTCGCCGCACTCGGTGCACGCCTTGCGGCTCGGGCCCTCGCCGCCGAAGTACGGGTCGGCGACCTCGCTGCCGGGGGCGGCCTTGGCCGCGCCGTCGGCGTCCTCGCCGTCGCCGAAGAACACGCCGACCGGGGCGAAGTGGAAGGTGTCCCCGCAGCCCATCTTCTCGGCGGCCGCCTTGAGGTGGACGTCGGAGGGCGTCATGGTCGGGTTGGTGCGCACCCCGAGCATCCGCTGGGCCTGGTCGTAGAACGGGGCCAGCTCCTCCTGCCAGTCGGTGATGTGCCGCCACTGGCGGTCCTCGAAGAACGGCTTCGGCGGGACGTACAGGGTGTTGGCGTAGTTGAGCGAGCCGCCGCCGACCCCCGCCCCGGCCAGGATCAGGACGTTGGCCAGCAGGTGGATGCGCTGGATGCCGTACATGCCGAGGGCGGGCGCCCACAGGTAGTTCCTGGTGTCCCAGGAGTTCTTCGGCAGCTCGTCGCGGCCGAACCGCCGCCCGGCCTCCAGGACGGCGACCCGGTACCCCTTCTCGGTCAGCCGCAGCGCGGCCACCGACCCGCCGAAGCCCGAACCGACCACGACGACGTCGTAGTCGAACTCCTCCGACATGCTCTCTCCTCTGTGAGTGGGCGCCCCCGGTGGGTCGCCGCCCCTTACTTGAGGCGGAACGCCCTCATCGCCTTCAGGCCCGCCGTGAACACCGCCGCGAACCGCTCGTCGTCCATCCCCAGCGACGGCCCGATCGGCAGCAGCCGCTGCGTCGCGATGGTCTGCGCCTCGGTGTACCGCAGGATGCCCTCGGCCCCGTGCCGCCGGCCGAGCCCGGAGTCCCCCATGCCGCCCATCGGCGAGGACACCGAGCCGTAGGCGGCCGCGTAGGCCTCGTTGACGTTGACGGTGCCGGTGTGCAGCCGGGCGGCGACGGCCCGCCCGCGCCGCAGGTCCTTCGTCCAGACGCTGGAGTTCAGGCCGTACGGGGTGGAGTTGGCGGCGGCGACCGCCTCGTCCTCGGTGTCGAAGCGGTAGACCGAGACCACCGGGCCGAAGGTCTCCTCGGCGCAGACGGCCATCTCGGGGGTGACCCCGTCGAGGACGGTGGGCTCGTAGAACAGCGGGCCGAGGTCGGGGCGGGCGCGGCCGCCGGTGACCACCGTGGCGCCGGCCTTGACGGCCTCCTCCACGTGCCGGGTGACGGTCTCCAGCTGCCGCTCGGAGACCAGCGAGCCCATGTCGGCGCCGTACGCGAGCCCGCCGCCGAGCCGCAGCGCGCCGGTCCGGGCGGCGAACCGGGCGAGGAACTCGTCGGCCACCGAGCGGTGGACGAAGAGCCGCTCGATGGAGATGCACAGCTGGCCGGCGGAGGAGAAGCAGGCCCGGACGGCACCCTCGGCGGCCCGGTCCAGGTCGGCGTCGGCGAGCACCAGCATGGCGTTCTTGCCGCCGAGTTCGAGGGAGGCGCCGACCAGCCGGGCGGCGGCGCGCTGGGCGACCTCGCGGCCGGTGCGGGTGGAGCCGGTGAAGGCCACGTAGTCGGCGCGGTCGACCACGGCGGGGCCGACCACCGGGCCGTCGCCGAGGACGATCTGCCACAGGTCGGCCGGCAGGCCGGCCTCGACCAGCAGCTCGCGGGCCCAGAGCGCGGTCAGGGCGGTCTGCGTGTCGGGCTTGTTGACCACCGCGTTGCCGGCCAGGAAGGCGGGCAGGGCGTCGCCGACGGACAGCTCGAACGGGTAGTTCCAGGGCGAGATCTGACCGATCACGCCCTTGGGGCGGCGGGCCTCCACGGTGCTGGTGAGCACCGGCAGGGCGCCGCCGCGACGGCGGTCGCGCAGGTAGGAGGCGCCCTTCACGCCGTAGTGCCGGGCGGCCATGGCCACCGCCATGACCTCCTCGAAGGCGTGCAGGCGGGCCTTGCCGGTCTCGGCCTGGATCAGGTCCAGCACCTCGTCCTGCCGCCGCAGCATCAGGTCGTGGAAGCGCAGCAGCACCGCGGCACGGCGGCGGACCGGCAGCGCGGCCCAAGCCGTCTGGGCGCGGCGGGCCAGCCTGAAGGCCAGCTCCACGTCCTCGGGGCCGGACTGCGGCAGGGTGGCCAGGCGCTCGCCGGTGAGCGGGGCGACGGTGTGCGCCGGCTCCGCGTCGGAGGTGGCGGTGACGCCCCGGGCGAGCCGGGCGACCACGGCCGGCGTGACCGCGGAGGCCACCGTGCGGGCGCCGCCCGGCGCCGCGGGGTTGCGCTCGGCCGCACCGCCGGCCGGGGTCTGTGCGTCTGCCGTGATGTCCGTCATGGGCGCAGCCTAGGGCTTCGACGGCCGGTTTGGTACCCGTCGGTAACAGAAAAGGGTCTGTGTCCGACCTTTGTCCTGCCCGCCGCCCCTCAGCGGGTCGGCATGAAGTTGTTGAGCACCACGGTGAACCGCTGGTTGTTGGCGATCCGGTCCTTGTCGCTGTCCAGCCCGGAGAGGTAGATCGCGTACGAGGTGCCGTCCTCGTCCCGGAACTCGGCCTCCTTGGCGTGCCGGCGCACCCCGTCCGCGCCGGCGTAGCTGAACTCCCAGATCGCGGCGGTGTGGCCGTTCACCTTGGCGTCCGACAGGTTCAGCCGCTTGTAGCCCTTCAGCTTGCTGACCGAGGACTCCATCTCCGCGAAGTGCTCGCGCGGGGTGAGCGGCTGGCCGACGGTGACGGCGAACTGCAGGTAGTGGCCCCGGCTGTCCGGGCTGTAGAAGATCTGGCCGGCCTGGTCGACGGACCGCACCCAGGCGCCGCCCTCGGTGGGCAGCGGGAAGCGGAAGCCCTGCGGGTCGTCCGTCCACTTGTAGCCGGACGGCGGGGGGCCGTCGCCCGGGCCCGCGGTGATCAGCTCGGTGTGCTCCGGGGTCGGGCCGGCCTGCGGAGCCGTCCGGTGGGCGTGCAGGTACCAGCCGCCGGCGCCCAGCGCGGCCACCAGGACCAGCACCCCGGCGACCAGCGGGAGGCGGCGGCGCCGGCGGGGGCGCCGCCGCTCGGCCGGCTGCTCGCGGAGGGTCTGCGGGGCGGGCGCGACCGGCTCGACGGGCGCCGTCGGGCCGGTGGATCCCGCGGGCGGCGCGGTCGGGACGGTCGGGCCGGTGGGGGCCCGGTCCTCGGTGTCCTCGGCCTGCCCGGCCGGCGCCTCGGTCCGGTCCACCACCGGGACGTGCTGGGTGGGCACCCGCTGCGGCTCCCGGGGAGCACGCGCCAGGCCGATGGTGGCGCCGGAGGCGACCTCGTGGAGCATCGCCGCCGCCGTGTCGGCCCCGGGCCGGGCCGCCGGGTCCTTGGCCATCAGCGCCGCGAGCACCGGACCGAGCGCCCCGGCCCGGCGCGGCTGCGGCAGCGGGTCGCCGACCACCGCGGCCAGCGTGGTCAGTGGGGTGTCCCGGCGGAACGGCGACTCGCCCTCCACGGCCGCGTAGAGCGTCGCCCCGAGCGCCCACAGGTCGGAGGCCGGGCCGGGCCGCTCGCCCTGGGCCCGCTCGGGCGCCAGGTAGTCCGGGGAGCCGACCAGCTCGCCGGGACGGGTCAGCTCCACCGAGCCCTCGAACCGGGCGATGCCGAAGTCCAGCAGGACGGCCCGGCCGGTGCCGTGCTCCAGCAGCACGTTCGCCGGCTTCACGTCCCGGTGCAGCACGCCCAGTTGGTGCCCGCGGTGCAGCGCGGCCAGCACCTGGACGCCCACCTCGGCGGCCTCGCGCGGCTGCAGGGTGCCGTCCTGGGCGATGACGTCGGAGAGCGAGCGGCCGTCGATCAGCTCCATGACGATCCACGGCCGGCCGTCCTGCTCCAGCACGTCGTGGATGGTGATCACACCGGGGTGCTTGATCCGGGCGGCGGCACGCGCCTCCCGCTTCATCCGGGACTGCAGGATCTCCAGGTCCTCCTCGGCGAGGTGGCTGACGGTCAGCTCCTTGACCGCGACCTCGCGGTCGAGCATCTCGTCCCGTGCCCGCCAGACCGTGCCCATGCCACCGCGGCCCAGGCGCTCCCCCAGCGCGTATCTCCCCGCGAGCAGCCGTTCCGCCGACTGGTCCCGCACGCCCATGGCGACCGCTCCCCCTCCTCGTCCCCCGCCGACCTGACGGGGGTTCCGGTGCGCCGCTGACCTTCGCGCGGACATCCTCCGCGCTCAGCCTAGGCGGCTCGGGCCCGGGCCGGAATCTCGGCCCCGACACCTCATCACGCTGTGACCGCGCCGATTCACCCCGCGATCAGCACCACGGCCGCCAGCGCCCCCACCAGCGCCAGCACCACACCGCCCACCAGCAGCGGCCCGAGCAGCGCGGGCGGCACCCGGGGCGGCCGGACCACCCGCTCGGCCTCCCGCCCGGCGGCGGACGTTCGCTGACGCACCGTCCGCCGGTGCGGCACCAGCGGCCCGGGCGGGCGGAGCACCGGCAGCAGCAGCGCCGACTCCACCCCGCCCTCGTACGGCTCCGGCGCCCCCGCCAGCAGCGCCCGCAGCTCGCGCTGTACCTCGGCCGGTCCTGGCCGGTGCGCCGGGTCCTCCGCCAGCAGCCGGTCCACCAGCGGGCCGAGCGGGCCGCAGCCCTCCACCGGATGCCGCCGGCCGTCCCGGACCGCGGCCAGCAGGCTGGGCAGGTCGTCCTCGGGGTACGGGGCGTGGCCGGTGAGCAGCCGGTGCAGCAGCACGCCGAGCGCCCAGCAGTCCCCCGCCGGGCCCGCCTCGGCCGGCCAGCGCTCGGCCCGCGGTCCGAGCAGCACCGCCCGCGCCTCGTACACCCGCCGCGGCACCGGGGAGCCCAGCGCCTCGCACAGCTCCTCCTCCACCGCGCCCAGCAGCAGCCCGCCGAGCAGGGCGGCGCCGTCCTCGCAGACCAGCACCGAGTCGCAGGTCAGGTTGCCGTGCTCCAGTCCGGCCTCGTGCAGCACCCGCAGCGCCCCGGCCAGGTCGGCGGCCAACTCGGCCACCCGGTACGGGGAGACCGGCCCGTTGCCGGCCAGTCTGGCCAGCGGGGTGCCGGGCAGCCGCTCCTCGGCCACCCAGAGCAGGTCGCCGTCGACCGCCGCGGCCACCGACCGCAGCAGCCGCGGGTGGTCCGGCGCCCCCGCCACCGACTGCGCGGCCCGGTCGGCGATCCGCTCGCCGTACGCCGGGTCCTGAGCCCCGGTCACCTCGCCGGGCACCAGCAGCTCGGGCAGTTCGCGCGCGGACAGCAGCACCGGCGCGCCGGTCTCGAGGTCCTGCGCCGGGACGGCCTCGCCCACCGGACGGTCCGTCACCCGGAACCTTCCGGCCACCACTTGCCCCAGGGCCGCTCGCATGCCTGTTCCTCACCGAAGTCGTACCGGCCAGAGTACGGGTCCCGCGCTGGGTAGGCTCGGCCGCATGGACTGGACCGAACTGATCGACGTCGCCTTCGACGTCCTGGGCAGCGGCAACTCCGAGGCGAGGTCCTCGGCCGTACGTGCCGTGGAGGGCAGTGTCGTCCCCGGCGAGCAGCCGGTCGCGGCCACCGCCGGGCGCCACCCCGACCACTTCCGCAAGGGCGTCCTGGTGCTCACCACCCGCCGACTGCTCTTCCTCAAGGACGGCAAGCCGCCGGTGCCGGTTGCGCTGGAGGCGATCACCGACGTGACGGTGAGCCGGAGCCGGATCAACGGCGAGATCCTGCGGGTGGTGGCCCTGACCGGGGCGCACCGCTACGAGGAGGTGGCGAAGGCGGAGACCTTCGCCGAGCAGGTGCGCGAGGCGGCCGTCGCCGCCCGGCGGGCCGCGCAGGCCCCGGTGCCGGCCCAGGCCGCCGGACCTGCGCCCGACCTGCTGGACCAGTTGGAGCGGTTGGCCGCCCTGCACGCCTCGGGCGCCCTCACCGCCGAGGAGTTCGGCAAGGCCAAGCAGCGGCTGCTGGGCTGACCCGGCCGGCCGGGCCGTCCGACGGACGGGTCCCGGCCGGTGCGGGAATCAGGGGCTTCCGGGTCAGGGCGCCGGTGTCAGGGCGCCGGTACGAAGGAGTCGAAGGCGGTCTGCCGGACCTGGGCGTTGGCGTTCCAGTCCGCGTCGGGGATGGTCCAGTAGAGGGCGTAGCCGTACTTGCCGTTACCGGTGACGAAGCCGCGGTTCAGCGAGTGCTTCCTGGGATTGCTGCCGAAGGTCCACTCCCAGTCGGCGGCGTTGGTCCACTGCCGGTACGTCAGGCCCTCGATCCTGATGCGCTGGTAGCCGGAGAAGCCGCCCTTCAGCTCGGTCTCCTGCTTCTGCCAGTCGGAGAGGGCGTCGCCGTTGGCGGGCATGGTCCAGTCGACCATCAGCTTCATCCCGTGGCCGACGAACTTGCGGCTGGTCCTGTCGTAGTCCTCGCCCTCGAACTTCAGCCAGTCCGGCAGCACGATCGAGAAGCCCGAGTCGTCCTTGTGCAGCACGTACCCGGCCGGGACGGTGCCCGTGCCGCCCGGGTTGGTGCCACCGGAGGTGGCCTGGCCCGCGGGGGTCTGGCCGCCCGGGGTCTGGCCGGTCGGGTTCTGCCCCTGGCCCGCGGGGGTCTGGCCGCCGGGGGTCTGGCCGGCCGGGGTCTCCCCCGCCGGGGTCTGGGCGCCGGGGGTGGCCGAGTCGCCCGTGCCCGGGCCGGGGCTGGCGCCGGTGCCCGAGGCGGCGGTGTCGGAGGAGGTGGGCGCCGGGGTCTGCCCGCCGTGGGCGGACGAGCCGCCGGTACCGCGCTCCTGCATCACCAGCACGACGGCGACCAGCAGCAGCACGACCACCAGCGCCGCGCCGGCCAGCACGGGGGGCTTGCGCCACCAGTCGGCGGGCCGGCCGTCCGCGGGGGTTGCGGCGCCGGGCCGGGCCGGCGGGGGTACGGCGGCGGGCCGCGCGGTCGCCGGGGCGGCGGCAGCGGCGGTCGGCGCGGCGGCAGCGGCGGCCGGACCGGGCGCGGGGGTCGCGGGCGGCACGACCGAGCGGCTGCCCACCCGGACGGTGCCCACCCCGCCGCGCTTGGGGGCTTTCGCGGCCGGCTTCGGCTGCTCGGGCACGGCGGGCTTCGCCGGCGCGGAAGGCGCGGCCGTCGCGGAAGGCGCGGAAGGCGCGGCGGCCGCGGCCGCGGCCGGACCGGACGCCTTGGCGGCTGCCCCGGACCCGGTGGCCGCCGCGGCCTTCGCCGCGCCCTTCGGGGCAGCCTTCTGAGCGGCCTTCGCCTCGGCGGCCTTGGCGGCCGGAGCGTCCTCGTCCACCGCCGGCAGCACCTTGGTGGCGCCGGACGCCGCCACCACCTGGGTGGTGGCCTCGGCCCGGGCCGCGCCGTCGGCGACGATCCGCTTGAGCCTGGCCCGGGTGGTCGCCGCGTCCAGCCGCTTGGCCGGATCCTTCTCCAGTAGGCCTTCGATCACCGGACGCAGCGGTCCGGCGTTCAGCGGCGGGGCGAGGTCCTCGGTCATCACGGCGGTGAGGGTGGCGAGCGCCGAGCCGCGGTCGTACGGGGGCCGGCCCTCGACCATCGAGTACAGGGTGCCGCCGAGCGACCACAGGTCGGCGGGCGGGCCGGGCTTCTGGCCGCGGGCCCGCTCGGGCGAGATGTACGAGGGGGCGCCGACCAGCATGCCGGTGGAGGTGATCGAGGCGTCGCCCTCGACGCTGGCGATGCCGAAGTCGGTGAGGACCACCCGGCCGTCCTCGCCGATCAGCACGTTGGACGGCTTCACGTCACGGTGCAGGATGCCCAGGCTGTGCGCCTCGTCGAGGACGCCCAGCACGTCGAGGGCGATCTCGGCGGCGCGCACCGGCGGGACCGGGCCGTCGTCCTTGATGACCTCGGCCAGCGAGCGGGACTCGACCAGCTCCATCACGATCCAGGGACGCTCGTCCTCCTCGACCACGTCGAAGACGGTGACGGCGGCGGTGTGCCGGATCCGGGCGGTGGCCTTGGCCTCGCGCAGGGTGCGGACGATCAGCCGGTGCTTCTCGTCCTCGTCGACCGCGCCGGTCATCCGGAGTTCCTTGACCGCGACGATCCGGCCGAGCATCTCGTCCTCGGCCCGCCACACGGTGCCCATGCCGCCCCGGCCGAGTACGTCGTTCAACCGGTACCGGCCGGCCAGCAGACGGCCGGTGGACTCCTGCGCCTGAGTCATCGGTGCGGTTCCCCCCATGGTGCTGCCGGTCGTTCGCGGTGACGGTACGGGTCCGCCAGGCGGGCGGCCGGGACGTCAAGTGTCCATCATCTCCTGTCGCTTCACCCACCGGCCACCCGCCCCGCCCCTCACCGTCGGCATCCGGCCGCCGGAACGCTCCCTCCGTACCCGACCGTTGCCCGGAGAGCACCCGCGAACGGCGGAGGGCCCCCGCCGTGCGGCGGGGGCCCTCCGGGAACGACGGACCGTCAGCGGTGGTGCAGCGCCGGGTTGACGGTGACCTCGACCCGCTGGAACTCCTTGAGCTCCGAGTAGCCGGTGGTGGCCATGGCCCGGCGCAGCGCGCCGAACAGGTTCATGGTGCCGTCCGGGGTGTGCGACGGGCCGGTGAGGATCTCCTCGATGGTGCCCACGGCGCCCAGGTCGACCTTCTTGCCGCGCGGCACGTCGCCGTGCACGGCCTCCATGCCCCAGTGGTGGCCCCGGCCGGGGGCGTCGGTGGCGCGGGCCAGCGCGGCACCGATCATCACCGCGTCGGCGCCGCAGGCCACGGCCTTGGCGATGTCGCCGCTGTAGCCCACGCCGCCGTCGGCGATGACGTGCACGTAGCGGCCGCCGGACTCGTCCATGTAGTCGCGGCGGGCGGCGGCCACGTCCGCGACGGCGGTGGCCATCGGCACCTGGATGCCCAGCACGTTGCGGGTGGTGTGGGCGGCGCCGCCGCCGAAGCCGACCAGCACGCCGGCCGCGCCGGTGCGCATCAGGTGGAGGGCGGCGGTGTAGGTGGCGCAGCCGCCGACGATCACCGGGACGTCGAGCTCGTAGA
Source organism: Kitasatospora sp. HUAS MG31 (assembly GCF_040571325.1). Taxonomy (GTDB): domain Bacteria; phylum Actinomycetota; class Actinomycetes; order Streptomycetales; family Streptomycetaceae; genus Kitasatospora; species Kitasatospora camelliae. Next base: position 3,250,593 of record NZ_CP159872.1, read on the forward strand.
TGAACTGCTTGAGGTTCAGCGGCTCGGCGGCGCCGGAGACGTGCTCGGCCGACACGGTGGTGCCGCGGATCACGAAGACGTCGACGCCGGCGTCCACGACGGCCTTGGAGAACTCGGCGGTGCGCTGCGGGGAGAGCGCGGCGGCGGTGACCACACCCGACTCGCGCACCTCCTTGATCCGGCGGCCGATCAGCTCGGCCTTGATCGGCTCGGCGTAGATCTCCTGCATCCGGCGGGTGGCGGCGGCCTCGTCGGAGATCTCGGCGATCTCGTCCAGCAGCGGCTGCGGGTCCTCGTACCGGGTCCACAGGCCTTCGAGGTTCAGCACGCCCAGGCCGCCGAGGCGGCCGATGGCGATGGCCTGCTGCGGCGAGACCACGCTGTCCATCGGGGCGGCGAGGAACGGGAGCTCGAAGCGGTAGGCGTCGATCTGCCAGGCGATCGAGACCTCCTTCGGGTCACGGGTACGGCGGCTGGGGACGACGGCGATGTCGTCGAAGGAGTACGCCCGTCGGCCGCGCTTGCCTCGCCCGATCTCGATCTCAGTCACTTCGAGCCCTTCTGCTGCTCTCATCTCCCGGCCGGGTCACCCCGACCGCCCCCCAAGTATCGCAGGCGGCCGAAGAGGGGGACGGCGAGGAACACGATGCAAGACGGCCCGCGGCGTCCGGGCACGCCGAAGGGGCGCGGTTCCCCGCGCCCCTTCGGTGGTGCCGCGTCAGCCCCGGCTGGTGTAGTTCGGGGCCTCGACCGTCATCTGGATGTCGTGCGGGTGGCTCTCCTTCAGGCCCGCCGAGGTGATCCGGACGAAGCGGCCCTTGCTCTCCATCTCGGCGACGGTGGCCGCGCCCACGTAGCCCATGGTCTGGCGCAGGCCGCCGACCAGCTGGAAGAGCACCGCGCTGAGCGGGCCGCGGTACGGGACCTGGCCCTCGATGCCCTCGGCGATCAGCTTCTCGTCGGAGGTCACCTCGCCCTGGAAGTAGCGGTCCTTGGAGAAGGACTTCGCCTGGCCGCGGGTCTGCATGGCACCGAGCGAGCCCATGCCGCGGTACGACTTGAACTGCTTGCCGTTGATGAACAGCAGCTCGCCGGGCGACTCCTCGCAGCCGGCCAGCAGGGAGCCGAGCATCACGGTGTCGGCGCCGGCGGCCAGCGCCTTGCCGATGTCGCCGGAGTACTGCAGGCCGCCGTCGCCGATGACCGGGACGCCGGCCTCGCGGCAGGCCAGCGCGGCCTCGTAGATCGCGGTGACCTGCGGGACGCCGATGCCGGCGACCACGCGGGTGGTGCAGATGGAGCCCGGGCCGACACCGACCTTGACGCCGTCCACGCCGGCGTCGATCAGCGCCTGGGCGCCGTCGCGGGTGGCCACGTTGCCGCCGACCACGTCCACGTCCACGGCGGCCTTGATCTTGGAGATCCAGGACAGCGCGTTGTGGCTGTGGCCGTGCGAGGTGTCGACGACCAGGAAGTCCACGCCCGCGCCGACCAGGGCCTGGGCGCGGTCGAAGGCCTCGGCCGAGGCGCCGACGGCGGCACCGACCAGCAGGCGGCCCTCGGAGTCCTTGGCGGCGTTCGGGTACTGCTCGGCCTTGACGAAGTCCTTGACGGTGATCAGGCCCTTGATCCGGCCCTCGTCGTCGACCAGCGGCAGCTTCTCGATCTTGTGGCGGCGAAGCAGCGCCATGGCGTCCACGCCGCTGATGCCGACCTTGCCGGTGATCAGCGGCATCGGGGTCATGATCTCGCCGACCCGGCGGGTGCGGTCCGACTCGAAAGCCATGTCGCGGTTGGTGACGATGCCGAGCAGCTTGCCGTCGGGGCTCGCCACCGGCACGCCGCTGATCCGGAACCGGGCGCAGAGCGCGTCGGCCTCGGCCAGGGTGGCCTCCGGGCCGACCGTGATCGGGTCGGTCACCATGCCGGACTCGGAGCGCTTGACCAGGTCGACCTGGTTGACCTGGTCCTCGACGGACAGGTTGCGGTGCAGCACGCCGACGCCGCCCTGCCGCGCCATCGCGATGGCCATCCGGGACTCGGTGACCTTGTCCATCGCCGCCGACAGCAGCGGGATGTTCACACGGACGTTGCGGGAGACCCGCGAGGAGGTGTCGACCTGGTTGGGCAGCACCTCGGAGGCCCCGGGCAGCAGCAGGACGTCGTCGTACGTGAGCCCGAGCATCGCGAACTTCTCGGGTACGCCTGCGGCGTTGTAAGACATCTGAAGGGGACCTTCCGTGGCGGGCCGTCGATCTCAATCACGCCCGGTGAGGGGTACCGGGCGCGTAGCTCTCTCAGCTGGGCGGACGGCGGCGGTTACGGCCGCTCTCGCCCGCGCGCACCGGCGACAGGCTCGGCCACCAAGAACCGGGTGCTTGGAGGATCCTCCGAGGGAACCCCTCGCGCACCCACGAAACTTTGGCGACCTGACCAGGCGCCGATACCTCATGGTACTGGTGTCCGGCGGAAGGACACGCGCCCCCTTGACAACGCAGAAGTCAGGAGGACTCTTCCGCGAGGGCCCGGAGCCGGCTCAGCGCCCGGTGCTGGGCGACCCGGACGGCACCGGGTGACATGCCCAACACCTCGCCGGTCTCCTCGGCGGAGAGCCCCGCCGCCACCCGCAGCAGGACCAGCTCACGCTGGCGCGCGGGCAGGTTGGACAGCAGCTCGCGGATCCAGGCGGCGTCGCTGCTGAGCAGCGCCCGCTCCTCGGGGCCGAGCGACTCGTCCGGCGTCTCGGGCAGGTCGTCCTGCGGGATCACGGTGGAGCCGGGACCGCGCATCGCGGCCCGCTGCAGATCGGCGATCTTGTGCGCGGCGATGCCGTACACGAAGGCCTCGAAGGGCCGCCCGGTGTCCCGGTACCGCGGCAGGGCGCAGAGCACCGCGACGCAGACCTCCTGGGCGACGTCGTCCACGTGGTGCCGGGCGCCGCCGGGCAGCCGGACCAGCCGGCCGCGGCAGTACCGCAGCGCCAGCGGGAGGACGTAGGCGAGCAGCTCGTCGATGGCCTGGCCCTCGCCGCGGACGGCGTCGGCGACCAGATCGGCGATCTCCGGCGAGGTGCCGGCGCCGAGCACCGGGGGCCTGGCCCCGGCTGCGTACGACGAAGCGGCGGCCGGACCGTCTCTCTCGGGCCGGGCCGCATCGGGGTGGGCGTCGCCCGCCTCGTCGTCACGCATCGGTCCATGGTGCCTGGTCGGGGCCGAAAACGCGGCACCGCGTCCGGACTTGTGCATCGGAACGTTATCCACCACAGCCTCGTGCGTGGCTACGCGCACCGTGCCGCCTCCCGCCCCACCGGCTACCGAGTCTTCCGTAGTCGCACTCGCCGCCGCAGTCCCTGTCCGCTGGTCCCCGAGGTGCTCCACTCCTCCATGGTGCAGCCTCGGGACCCCGACGTCACACGTCCGAGCGACACCGGATCGCTCAGCGGACCAGACCCCAGCGGAAACCGAGCGCCACGGCGTGCGCGCGGTCCGAGGCGCCCAACTTCTTGAACAGGCGCCGGGCGTGCGTCTTGACGGTGTCCTCGGACAGGAAGAGCTCGCGCCCGATCTCCGCGTTGCTGCGGCCGTGGCTCATCCCCTCCAGCACCTGGATCTCACGCGCCGTCAGTGTCGGCGCCGCCCCCATGTCCGGGCTGCGCAGCCGGCGCGGGGCGAGCCGCCAGGTCGGGTCGGCGAGGGCCTGGGTCACGGTCGCCCGCAGTTCGGCGCGCGAGGCGTCCTTGTGCAGGTAGCCGCGGGCACCGGCGGCGACCGCGAGGGCCACGCCGTCCAGGTCCTCGGCGACGGTGAGCATGATGATCCGGGCGCCCGGGTCGGCGGACAGCAGCCGCCGGACCGTCTCCACCCCGCCGAGGCCGGGCATGCGGACGTCCATGAGGACGAGGTCGGAACGGTCGGCCACCCAGCGGCGGAGGACCTCCTCACCGTTCGTCGCAGTAGTCACCCGGTCGACGCCGGGCACGGTCGCGACCGCCCGGCGAAGCGCCTCCCGGGCGAGCGGGGAATCGTCGCAGACGAGGACGGATGTCATGACCGTCCTCCGCAGCTGATCCGCGTCACGTTGAGCCTCCTGGCTGGTACGAACTCTCTCTCCGACACGGCCGATGGGGACGGACGCCCTCCGGATCGCCGGTGCCCCCGCGATCGTTCCCGACGTTCACCACCCGCTAACCGCCTCCGCACTTCCAACGACCGTCACTCGAATGAGTTACGGCCTTCAGGGCCATCTCCACCACTGTACGTGGCCAACCCATCACGGATCAGCCACCTCGCGGTGCACACGCCGCACTTTCGTGCAGCTCGCGCGCGGCACGCGCACCGCGCGCGCCGCCCCGGCGGGCGCCCGCGCTCCCGACTCCACCCGATTGCCACGGGTCGCGCCCCAAACCTCTTGCCCCGTTTGTCCGTTTTTATAGCTTCTATACGGTCATTGACTGTTGTGTCGGACTGTGGGTGACTTGTCCTGATAGTTGACGTAAGTCATATTTCCAGGTGTCCGTACCGGTCCATCGAAGCCTCGCCGAGTTGACGGGTCCAAGTCCTTGAAGGGAACGAGCCATGGCAGATTTCTCCCGCCTTCCCGGCCCCAACGCAGACCTCTGGGACTGGCAGCTCTCGGCCGCCTGCCGCGGCGTGGACAGCTCGCTCTTCTTCCACCCCGAGGGTGAGCGCGGGGCCGCCCGGAGCTCGCGCGAGGCGAGTGCCAAGGAGGTCTGCATGCGCTGCCCGGTACGCGCCCAGTGCGCGGCGCACGCGCTGGCCGTCCGCGAGCCCTACGGCGTCTGGGGCGGGCTGACCGAGGACGAGCGCGAGGAGCTGCTCGGGCGCTCGCGCAACCGGATGGCGGAGGTCCCGGCCGGGACGTCGAGCGCGGCCCCCCACTGATCCCGCCCCGGCCCGAGCGCCGGTTCTTGAAGAAACGTTTCCTCTACCGACCCGACCGACCGACCCGACCGACCCCGTCTGCCCTGTCTGACTTGACCCGACTCTGCCCCGCCAGCCCTGACCTTCCCCCGGGCCGAGCCTTTCCGTGCGGCCCGGTCGGCTTTTCCGGCCCTACGGACAACCGACGTGGCGAAATGCGCCCGGGCGGGTCTCAGCGCGCGGCGGCCGCGCCGGTGAGGTGATCGAGCATCAGCGCCACCGCCGGCACCTCGGCCAGGTCGGGCAGGGTCAGCGCCACCACCTGGCGGCGCGCGGCCTCCCCGGAAGCCGCCCGGACCGGCACCGCGGCCACCCCGGCCCGGCGGACCGAGGCCAGCGCCAACCGCGGCAGCACCGCCACCCCGAGTCCGGCCGCGACCAGGCCGACCACCGCCGGGTAGTCGTCGGTGGCGAACTCGATCCGCGGCTCGAAGCCGGCCCCGGCGCACAGGTCCACCAGGTGCCCCCGGCACTGCGGGCAGCCGGCGATCCACTGCTCGCCGGCCAGCTCGGCCAGGTCCACCGGGTGGTCCTCGTCCCGGCCGGCCAGCGGGTGCGCCTCGGGCAGCAGCCCGACCAGCGGGTCGTCCAGCAGCGGGCGGGCCACCAGGTCGGACCAGTCGTTCGCGGCGGCCGCGGCGGCGGCCTCCAGCGCGGCCTCCGCCCGGGCCTCGCGGGGTGTGGCGTGCGGGGAGGGCCGGGAGGGGCCGAATCGCGAGTCCGGGTACCGGAAGGCCAGCGCCACCTCGCACTCGCCGCCGCGCAGCATCGCCAGCGACTCCGGCGGCTCGGCCTCCACCAGCGACACCCGGACGCCGGGCCTGGCCGCCCGCAGCCCGGCCACGGCCGGGGGCACCAGGGTGGAGCTGGCGGTGGGGAAGGAGACCAGCCGCACCCGGCCGGAGCGCAGCCCGGCGATGGCGGCGACCTCCTCCTCGGCGGCCTCCAGGCCGGCGAGGATGCCGGTGGCGTGCCGGAGCAGCGCCCGGCCGGCCTCGCTGAGCTGCATGCCGCGACCCGAGCGGACCACCAGCGGGGTGGCGACGACCTTCTCCAGGGCCTTCATCTGCTGGCTCACGGCGGGCTGGGTGCAGCCCAGCTCGCGGGCGGCCGCGGAGAACGACCCGGTCCGGGCGACGGCGCGCAGAACACGCAGATGGCGAGCCTCGATCACGGGTCAACCTTACGAGAAGCCGCCGATGCCAAAAGGCGCGGGGAACCGCGCCGCCCGTGGTACCCGGTAGGGGTGCCCGGACGGTCACGGTTCCCCGCGTCACCTGTCCTTCGATGCCCTGGCGTCCCAGGGCCGGCCTCAGTGCGAGTGGCCGTGGCCGCCGTGCGAGTGGCCGTGGCCGTTGTCGGCCTCCTCGACCTTCTTCTCCACCACGAGGGTCTCGGTGGTGAGCAGCAGGGAGGCGATGGAGGCGGCGTTCTCCAGGGCGGAGCGGGTCACCTTGACCGGGTCGATGACGCCGGCCTTGATCAGGTCGCCGTACTCGCCGGTGGCGGCGTTGTAGCCGTGGCCGGCCTCCAGCTCGGCGACCTTGTGGGCGATGACGTAGCCCTCCAGGCCGGCGTTCTGGGCGATCCAGCGCTGCGGCTCGACCAGGGCGCGCTTGACGACGGCGACACCGGTCGCCTCGTCGCCGGTCAGGCCGAGGCCGTCCTCCAGGACCTTGGCGGCGTGCACCAGGGAGGCGCCGCCACCGGCGACGATGCCCTCCTCGACTGCGGCGCGGGTCGCGGAGATGGCGTCCTCCAGGCGGTGCTTGCGCTCCTTCAGCTCGACCTCGGTGGCCGCGCCGACCTTGATGACGCAGACGCCGCCGGCCAGCTTGGCCAGGCGCTCCTGCAGCTTCTCGCGGTCCCAGTCGGAGTCGGTGCCCGCGATCTCGCCCTTGATCTGGGCGACCCGGCCGGCCACCGCGTCGGAGGCGCCGGCGCCGTCGACCAGGATGGTCTCGTCCTTGGTGACGGTCACCCGGCGGGCGGTGCCGAGCACGTCCAGGCCGACCTGGTCGAGCTTGAGGCCGACCTCCTCGGAGACCACGGTGCCGCCGGTGAGGACGGCGATGTCGCCCAGGATGGCCTTGCGGCGGTCGCCGAAGCCCGGGGCCTTGACGGCCACCGCGTTGAAGGTGCCGCGGATCTTGTTGACCACCAGGGTGGACAGCGCCTCGCCGTCCACGTCCTCGGCGATGATCAGCAGCGGGCGGGAGCCGCCCTGCAGGATCTTCTCCAGCAGCGGCAGCAGCTCCTGGATGGAGGAGATCTTGCCCTGGTTGATCAGGATGTACGGGTCCTCCAGGACCGCCTCCTGCCGCTCCGCGTCGGTGACGAAGTACGGCGACAGGTAGCCCTTGTCGAACTGCATGCCCTCGGTGAAGTCCAGCTCCACGCCGAAGGTGTTGGACTCCTCGACGGTGATGACGCCGTCCTTGCCGACCTTGGCGATGGCCTCGCCGATCAGCTCGCCGACCTGGGTGTCCTGGGCGGACAGCGAGGCGACGGCGGCGACGTCCTCCTGGCCCTCGATCTCGCGGGCGACGGAGAGCAGGTGCTCGGAGACGGCGGCGACGGCCTTGTCGATGCCCTTCTTCAGGGCGGCCGGGCCGGCGCCGGCGGCGACGTTGCGCAGGCCCTCGTTGACCAGGGCCTGGGCCAGCACGGTGGCGGTGGTGGTGCCGTCACCCGCGACGTCGTTGGTCTTGGTGGCGACCTCCTTGACCAGCTGCGCGCCGAGGTTCTCGTACGGGTCGTCGAGCTCGACCTCGCGGGCGATGGTCACACCGTCGTTGGTGATGGTGGGGGCGCCGAACTTCTTGTCGATGACGACGTTCCGGCCCTTGGGGCCGATCGTCACCTTGACGGTGTCGGCCAGCTTGTTCACGCCGCGCTCGAGCGAGCGGCGGGCGTCCTCGTCGAACTGCAGGGTCTTCGCCATGGTCCCGTTTCTCCAGGAATTGCGTGGGTGAGCCAACAGGCACGCCCCGGGCCCCTGTCACGGCTGCGACACGGATCCGGGGCGGTCTGGTACGTCTTACTTCTCGATGATCGCGAGCACGTCGCGGGCCGAGAGGACCAGGTACTCCTCGCCCTGGTACTTCACCTCGGTGCCGCCGTACTTCGAGTAGAGGACGATGTCACCGACGGCGACGTCGAGCGGCAGGCGCTGGCCGTCCTCGAAGCGGCCCGGGCCGACGGCCAGGACGACGCCCTCCTGGGGCTTCTCCTTGGCAGTGTCCGGGATCACCAGGCCGGAGGCGGTGGTGGTCTCGGCGTCGAGCGGCTGGACCACGATGCGGTCCTCAAGCGGCTTGATGGCAACCTTGCTGCTGGTGGTCACGTCCGAGCTCCCCTTCGGAGATTACGGGGTTGTCTAACAGGTAGGTGGCGATGTCCGCAGGCCTGCCGTCGCGGGGGTCAAGCACGCTTCATCGCGTTAGCACTCTCACTGGGGGGAGTGCCAGGAAAGACCATAGGACGCCGTTAGCACTCAGTCAACCAGAGTGCCAACGGCGTGGCTCGGACATCGCGGAGATCCGGTGCCCGTGCCGGGGCGCGGCGACCACGGACGGCCGGGCGGGGGGAGCCGGGGCCGGACGGGGACAATGGGCGGGTGGAGATCGAATCGTTCCGGGCCCTGCTGACCGACGAGGGCCGGGCGCTGCTGTCCGAGTTGCGCGAGTTCACCCCCGCCGAGGAGCTGGCGCTGGCCACCCGGCTGCGCCGGGAGCACCCGGCCGAGCTGATCCGCGCCGCCTTCGAGCAGGCGCGGCTGCGGCAGCGGGCCCGGGCGAAGTTCGGGGCGGACGCGGACGCCATGTACTTCACCCCGAACGGGGTCGAACAGGCGACCCGGCGGAGCGTGGCCGAGTGGCGGGCGGCCCGGTTCGCGGCGCTCGGGGTGCGGCGGCTGGCCGACCTGTGCTGCGGGATCGGCGGGGACGCGGTGGCGCTGGCCCGGGCCGGAGTCTCGGTGCTCGCCGTCGACCGCGACCCGCTGACCTGCGCGGTCGCCGAGGCGAACGCGGCCGCGCTGGGTCTGGCCGAGCTGGTCGAGGTGCGCTGCGCGGACGTCGCGGAGGTCGACGTCACGGGCTTCGACGCGGTGTTCACCGACCCGGCGCGCCGCACCGCCCGGGGCCGGGTGTTCGACCCGGAGGCGTACAGCCCGCCGCTCTCCTGGGCGATCGAGGCCGGCCGGCGCACCCCGTTCGGGGCGCTCAAGGTGGCCCCGGGGATCCCGCACGAGGTGGTGCCGGAGGGGGCCGAGGCCGAGTGGGTCTCCGACCACGGCGAGGTGAAGGAGGCGGTGCTCTGGTTCGGGACGGGGGCCGCCGAGCCGCACCGCGCCACCGTCCTGCCGGGCGGCCACAGCCTGACCGGCGGCCGGCTGCCGAACCCGCCGGCCGGCCCGGTCCGCCGCTACCTGTACGAGCCGGACGGCGCGGTGATCCGGGCCCACCTGGTCGCCGAGGTGGCCGGGGCGGTGGACGGCACCCTGGTCGACCCGATGATCGCCTACGTCACCTCGGACCGGCTGGTGGCCACCCCGTACGCGCACGCCTACGAGCTGACCGACGTCCTGCCGTTCCAGGTCAAGAAGCTGCGGGCGCTGCTGCGCGAGCGGGCGGTCGGCACGGTGGTGATCAAGAAGCGCGGGATGGCGATCACCCCGGAGGACCTGCGCCGCCAGCTGAAGCCCTCCGGGCCGAACGAGGCCACGGTGATCCTCAGCCGGACGGAGCACGGTCCGGTGATGATGCTGGGTCAGCCGGTGGGCGCCTGGATGTAGTCCTCCAGACGGGCGACCGCGAAGCCCTGTTCCTGGATGCGGCGCAGCAGTTCGGCGAACATCTCGGTCATCGTGCTGCCCTTGAGGTCCTTGGGGCCGCGGAAGTGCGCCAGCACGATGTCACCGGGCTTCAGCTTCCCGTCCGCCGCCTGGTACTGCATGTCGTGGATCTGCATGGACTCGCGCCAGAGCACGATCGCCCGCGGACCGCACTGCTGGACCGCGGTGTTGAGCGCCGCCGTGTTGGCGCCGTCACCGTACGGCGGGCGGAACAGCAGCGGCGGGGTGCCGTAGTGCTGGGTGAGCGCGGTCTGGGCGTCGCAGATCTCGGCGTGCTGCTTCTCCGGCGACACCTTGCTCATGATCGCGTGGTCGGTGGTGTGGTTGTGCACGTGGTTGCCGAGGTCCTGCAGCTTCTTGAAGTACCCGTAGTCGTCCTTGACGATGTCCCGGGTCAGGAACATCGAGACCGGGACGCCCAGGTCCTTCAGCATCTCGACGAACTTCGGGTCCTTCTCGGCGCCGTCGTCGATGGTGATGAAGACGACCTTGTCCTTGGTCGGGACGTCGCTGAACACCGGTACCTGGCCGGACTTGGCCAGCTTGATCGGGCGGTCGGCCGGCGCGGGCGGAGCCGCCGGCAGCGGGGTCAGGCCCCACTTGGCCCAGCCCTCCGCGTGCGGGGCGGCCGCGGCCAGCGGTGAGCCGGTGGCCGCCGGGGCTGCCGAAGCCGCCGAACTCGCGGACGGGGCCGGCTTGCGGGCCCCCTCCCCCGACGCCCCGCCGCCACAGCCCGTCAGCACCACAGCCGTGAGGGCCAGTAGTGCGCCCCCGTACGTCCTCTTCACCCGATCCCCCACGATCATCCAGCGAATTCCCAGGGAGGAACGCTACTCGACGTGGGTACTGGTGAACTCCCAGCGGTGGACGGGTCGGGCGAGGAGTCCCTCGGGTGGGTCGGCGACCGGGGCCGGTCGGCCCTCCCACCAGGTGATCAGCAGGACCCGGTCGCCGGGGGCGGTGAACACCTCGGCGCGGCACAGCCCGGGGGCGCCGCGCAGGGCCGGCAGCGCCTCCTCCCGTACCCAGGCGTGCAGCTGGTCGGCCCGGCCGTCGGCGGCCCGGGCCTCCCACATCCGGGCCAGCGTCACGAGAGCGCCTGCTGCGCGTGGGCGTGGACGTGCGTGTGCGGGACGTGGGTCTCGGTGACCGGCAGCGAGGAGTCGGCGGACAGGTCGAAGGCGGAGGGCGTGCGGTCCCGCCAGACCATCTCGGCGCCGAGCGCGGCGACCATCGCGCCGTTGTCGGTGCACAGGCCGGGCCGCGGCACCCGGAGCACGATGCCGGCCTTGTCGCAGCGCTGCTGGGCCATCTCGCGCAGCCGGGAGTTGGCCGCCACGCCGCCGCCGATCATCAGGTGGTCGACGCCGTTGTCCTTGCAGGCGCGGACGGCCTTGCGGGTGAGCACGTCGGTGACGGCCTCCTGGAAGGAGGCGGCGACGTCCGCCACCGGGACCTCCTCGCCGGCCCGGCGCCTGGCCTCGACCCAGCGGGCCACGGCGGTCTTCAGGCCCGAGAAGGAGAAGTCGTACGCGGGGTCGCTGGCCGCGCTCAGGCCGCGCGGGAAGGCGATCGCCTTGCCGTCGCCCTCGCGGGCCATCCGGTCGACCACCGGGCCGCCGGGGAAGCCGAGGCCGAGCACCCGGGCGACCTTGTCGAACGCCTCGCCGGCGGCGTCGTCGATGGTGGCGCCCAGCGGGCGGACGTCGCTGGTGATGTCGGAGCTGAGCAGCAGTGAGGAGTGGCCGCCGGAGACCAGCAGCGCCATGGTCGGCTCGGGCAGCCGGCCGTGCTCCAGCTGGTCCACGCAGATGTGCGAGGCGAGGTGGTTGACCCCGTACAGCGGCTTGTCGAGCGCCCAGGCGAAAGCCTTGGCGGCGCTGACGCCGACCAGCAGCGCGCCGGCCAGGCCGGGGCCCGCGGTGACCGCGATGCCGTCCAGGTCGCTCGCCTTGATCCCGGCGGTGTCCAGGGCCCGCTGGATGGTCGGGACCATCGCCTCCAGGTGGGCGCGGCTGGCGATCTCCGGGACGACGCCGCCGAAGCGGGCGTGGTCGTTGACGCTGGAGGCCACCGCGTCGGCCAGCAGGGTGGTGCCGCGGACGATGCCGACGCCGGTCTCGTCGCAGGAGGTCTCGATGCCGAGGACGAGCGGTTCGTCAGCCATGGTGATGGTCCTTCGGGTCGTACGGCGGGTGGTCGAGGCGCATGACGAGCGCGTCCACGTTCGCGGGCTGGTAGTAGCCGCGCCGGACGCCGACCGGCTGGAAGCCGTGGCGCTCGTACAGCTGCTGGGCGCGGAGGTTGTCCACCCGCACCTCCAGCAGCAGTTCGGCGCAGCCGCGCCGGGCGGACTCCTCGATGAGGTCGGTGAGCAGGACGGTGCCGAGACCGCCGCCCTGGTGCCGCTGGTCGACGGCGATGGTCTGGACGTCGCCCTCGGTGCCGACGGCCATCAGCCCGGCGTAGCCGACGATGGTGCCGTCCTCGGTGGTGGCGACGGTGTAGTGGCGGGTACCGCCGGGGTGGGCCTCGGCCAGCTCGGACCAGTACATCCCGCGCGACCAGGCGTCCTCCGGGAAGAGCCGGAGCTCCAGCTCCATCACGGGCTCGATGTCCCACCAGCGCATCGGCCGCAGGCGGACCTTCATCGCGGGCCGTCCGCGGCCCCGGCCGGGGTGGCGGCGGTCATGCGGGCAGCACCGCCTTGTACCCGGCGGGCACCTGGGCGTCCGGGCGGCGCAGGTAGAGCGGGGCGTTGGGCAGCAGCGCGCGGCCGGCGGCCAGTTCGGCGGCGGCGAAGTCGGCGAGCCGGCCGGCCGAGACGTGCTCGGGGCCGCGCGCGCCGGGGAAGGTGTCCGGGTAGAGCAGCGCGCCGGCGCCCACCGCCTGCGCCTCGGGGGCGAGTTCGGCCGGCCGGTCCACCGAGGGTCCGGCCGTCCGGCGGCCCTCGGCGTCGTACGAGGCCCAGTAGACCTCCTTGCGCCGGGCGTCGGTGGCCACCGTGAACGGTCCGGTCAGACCGCCCTCGGTGCGGGCCTGGTGGGCGATCGCGTCGAGGGTGCAGACGCCGTGCACCGGCAGGCCGAGCGCGTGGCCGAGGGCGGCGGCGGTGACCAGGCCGACCCGCAGGCCGGTGTACGGGCCGGGGCCGACGCCGACGGCGATGTCGGTGAGGTCGCGCTTGTCCACGCCGGCCTCCTCCAGCACCCGCTGGACGGTGGGCAGCAGCAGCTCGCCGTGGCGTCTGGCGTCGACCTGGAAGGCCTCGGCGAGGACGGCCGTGCCGTCGTGGACGGCGGCGGTGACGGCGGGGGTGGCGGTGTCGAACGCGAGCAGCAGCACGGGTCCAAGGTTAGAGGGTCCCCGGGGGCGGCCGGGCCGCGGTGGGCCCCCGGGGAGACGGCGAGCGGGCCGCCCCCGGCCGGCCGGGCGGGAACACTCGATCGGTTCCGGCCCGGATGAGGCCGACCGGCCGGACCGGACCTGGCACGATTAGCCCGAGAGCACGAGCGGACGGTGGGAGCAGACGTGGCGAAGCTTGGTCCTGGAACGGTGGTCGCCGGCCTGACCCTGGGGGCCTTGGCGGCGGTGGGGCTGCTGGCGTTCCAGGCGGACGGCGCCGAGTCCCGGGCAGGTGCGGCCAGGGCCGCCGAGGTCTCCGCCTCGCCGTCGGCCACGCCGACCCCGAGCGCCACCCCGACCGCTCCCGCGCTGCCGGCCGACTCGGGCACCGGGCTGCGGGTGGTGTACTCGGTGCAGGCGCACCAGGTCTGGCTGGTCGACCCGAAGAAGAACCCGCAGGTCATCGCCACCTTCAAGGTGCTCCCCGGCACGGTGGAGCCGGCTCCCGGGAGCTACAGGGTGTACAGCCGGACGGCCACCGGCACCGGCACCGACAAGCTGCCGATCGAGCACGTGGTGCGGTTCGCCCAGCAGAACGGTGTGGTCTTCGGCTTCAGCGCCGCCGTCGCGAGCGGCACGGCCACCCCGACGGCCGGCCCGAGCGCGGGCCTGAAGACCGGGGGGATCCGCTCCGGCCGGGCCGACGGCCAGGCGCTGTGGGACTTCGCTCCGAACGGCACCCCGGTGGTCGTGGTCGCGTAGCCGCGCCCGGTCAGGCCGCCCGGCGGGGCTCCGGCTGCCCGGCGGCGGACCGCTGCCGTTCGGGCGGGGTGGAGACCGCGGCGGCGGCCGCGCAGGAGGCGAGCAGGGTGCGCATCGGCACCACGGGCTCGGGCTCCGCGGCCCGGACCTGCTCGGCCCGGCCCTGCGGGCGGGGCTGCTCGGCGGGGGTGGTGCTCGTCATGGGGCGCCTCCCAAGTTAGGCAGACCTAACTGCAGGACCCATCCCATCACGCGCGGCCACCCGCCCGCAACACCTTGCCGACACGCTGTCGGCAACCTGGCGGACCCGCCCGTCCCACCCGCTCCTCAGCTGTCGCCCAGCACCCCGAGGTCCACCCCGTCCCAGCGTCCGCCGAGCCCGCTGACCCGGACCCGGCGCGGGTCGGAGTCGTCCTCGCTCTCGGCGCCGCCGAGCGCCCGCTCGATCCGGACCTCCAGCCGGTCCTCGGAGAGCTGCTCGACCTTGCCCTCGCCCCACTCGACCACCACCACCGACTCCGGCAGCGAGACGTCCAGGTCGAGGTCCTCCATCTCGTCCAGGCCGCCGCCGAGCCGGTAGGCGTCCACGTGCACCAGGGCCGGGCCGCCGGTCAGCGAGGGGTGCACCCGGGCGATCACGAAGGTCGGCGAGGTCACCGCGCCGCGCACGCCCAGGCCCTCGCCCAGGCCGCGGGTCAGCGTGGTCTTCCCGGCCCCGAGCTCGCCGGAGAGCAGCACCAGGTCGCCCGGGCGCAGCAGCGCGGCGAGGTCCCGCCCGAGCCGGCTCATCCGCTCGGGGGTGGCGACGGTCAGCGTGGTCTGCGAGCCCATGGGTCTGCGATGCCCTTCTCGTATCCGGAGGCCGCACCTCACCTGCGGCTCCCGCTACCGTGCCACAGCCTGGCCGGACAGTGCGCCGAAGGGTCGGGATCCACCCGGTCGGGGCCGGTACGACCCGGGGCGGCGACGCCGCCGGCCGGGCTCAGGCCAGCAGGTCCCGGGCGGCTTCCGGCGCCTCGGTACCCGCGTGGCGGGCGGCGCGCAGCAGCAGTCCGGCGAGGTGGCGGTCGACGGTGGCCGGGTGCTCCAGCATCACCAGGTGCCCGGCGTCGGGGACGAGCACCAGCTCGGTGCCGGGCAGCCGGGCGGCGATCTCCTCGCTGTACTCGGGCGGGGTCAGCAGGTCCTTCGTCCCGGCCAGGACCAGGGTGGGGAGGCCGGCGAGCGCGGCCAGCGCGGCCTTCTTGTCGTGCGCGGAGAACGCCGGGTAGAACTCGGCGACCACCTCGAAGGGGGTGGCGTCCAGCAGCCGCTCGGCGAACCGGGCCACCGCCGGGTCGACGTCCCGGGTGCCGAAGGAGTACCGCCGGTAGAACACCGAGGTGACGTCCGAGCCGAACCGGCGGGTGGCCTCCACCAGCTCGGCCTGACGGCCCAGCAGCCGGACCACCTGCGGGCTGAGCCGCTTCAGCAGCCGGGCGCCGGCGACGGGCAGGCCGAGGGTGACGGAGTCCCAGTCGCCGGCCAGGGTGCCGATCAGCGCCGCGCCGACCACCCGCTCCCCGAACAGCTCGGGGTGCCGCTCGGCCAGGGCCATCACGGTCATCCCGCCCATCGAGTGCCCGACCAGGACCACCGGCCCCTCGGGCACCACCGCGTCCAGCACGGCCTTGAGGTCCGCGCCGAGCTGGTCTATCGAGGCGGGCTCGCCGCCCAGGTACGACCGGGAGCGCTCGGAGCGGCCGTGGCTGCGCTGGTCCCAGAACACCAGCCGGGCCCCGGCCCGCAGGGCGGCCCGCTGGAAGTGCCAGCTGTCCTGGCTGAGGCAGTAGCCGTGGCAGAACACCACGGTGAGCGGGGCCTGCGCCGGGCGCTCCCCGGGGCGGTCCCGGTCGGGCCAGCCGGTGCCGTCGAGTTCCACGTACAGCTCGGTGCCGTCGGCGGCGGGGACGGTCCGGGAGCGGCCGCGCAGCGAGCCGTACGGCGCGGCGGCGTCCAGCTCCTCGCGCGCCCGGCGGCGCATCGCCCGGCCGACGGTGAGCCGCTCTATGGCCACCCCGGCGGCCGCGCCGGCCGCGACCACGCCGAGCGAGATGCCGATCAGCCCGGCCCGGCTCACCCCTCCGCCCGACGCCCCGGCGGCCTTCGCGGCCGCCGCCACCGGGTCGATCCCCGCCGACTCGCTCATCCGGCCCGGCCGCTCACTCCGCCGCCCCGCCGACGTACCGCCGGGGCACCCGGCCGCCGATCCGCGTGATGATCTCGTACGAGAGGGTGCCGCAGGCCCGTCCCCAGTCCTCCGCGGTCGGCTCGCCGCGCTCGCCGGGACCGAACAGCAGCACCTCCTCGCCGACCTCCGGCAGGTCCCCGCCGAGGTCGACGACGAACTGGTCCATCGCGACCCGGCCGGCCACCCGGTACCACGTGCCGCCGATCTGCACCGGCCCGGTGTTGCTCGCGTGCCGCGGGACGCCGTCCGCGTAGCCCACCGGGACCAGGCCGAGCGTGGTCGGGCCCGGCGTCGTGTAGTGGTGGCCGTAGCTGACGCCGTGGCCGCCCGGGACGGTCTTCACCAGGGCGAGCCGCGCGGTCAGCGACATCACCGGGCGGAGGCCGAAGTCCGCGGGCCCGCCCACGTCCGGGACGGGCGACAGCCCGTACATCGCCAGGCCCGGGCGGACCAGGTCGTAGTGCGACTGGGGCAGCAGCAGGGTGGCCGGAGAGTTGGCCAGGTGCCGGACCTCGGGCCGGGCGCCGGAGCGCTCGGCGAAGGCCAGCGCCTCCGCGAAGGAGTCCAGCTGGGCCTGGATGGACGGGTGGCCCGGCTCGTCCGCGGCCGCGAAGTGCGACCAGATGCCGACCACCTCGATCAGGCCCTCCGCTTGGGCGCGCAGGGCGGCGGCCACCAGGTCCGGCCAGTCGTGCGGCTGGCAGCCGTTGCGGCCGAGGCCGGTGTCCGCCTTGAGGTGCACCCGGCCCGGCACGCCGGTCTCGCGGACCGCGGCGAGCAGCTCGTCCAGGGCCCACAGGCCGCTGACGGAGATGTCGACCGCGGCGCGCAGCGCCTGCCGCCAGGGGCCGTCCGGCGTCCACAGCCAGCACAGCACGCGGGCCTGGTCCGGTCCGATGCCCGCCGCCCGCAGCGCCAGCGCCTCCTCGGGCGTCGCCGTGCCCAGCCAGTCGATCCCGGCCGCGACCGCCTCGCGGGCACACCGGACCGCGCCGTGGCCGTAGGCGTCCGCCTTGACCACGGCCATCACCGCGGGGCCGCCGGTCCGGGCCCTGAGCGCGGCGAGGTTGTCGCGCAGGGCGGCCAGATCGACGGTCGCCTCGGCGCGGGCCCCCCTGGTCAGGGCGGCCGGTCCGGTCGTGTTCGCAGTCGTCATCGCGTAACAGTCTCCCAGACCGGCCACCCGGCACCCGACAGGGGCGCGACGTGACTCCCCGGAGAGACGGACGCACGGACCCAGGCGCAACGTACCCGGACGCGTGAACCCAGGGGCGCGACGAACCCGGACGCGTGAACCCAGAGGCGCGAAATCCTCGGATGCGCGAACCCAAGGGCGCGAAGGACCCGGACGCGTCGACCCAGGGGCGCGAGGAACTGCGCGAGGCGGCAGGGCACACGCCGCACCGTCCCCACCTCGCGCAGTTCCCCGCGCCCCTCAGAAAGCTCCCCCTCAGAGAGAAGCTCGCCCCCTACCGCCGGTGGCGCCACGCGGTGGGCAGGGCCGTGGCGATGTCGAGGGCGGCGATCGGGTGGCCGGGTTCTGCGGCGTGGCGGCCGGCGAGGCCGTGGAGGTAGGCGGCGGCGGAGGCGGCGTCCAGTGGGGGGAGGCCGGCTGCGAGGAGGGAGCCGGCGAGGCCGGAGAGGACGTCGCCGCTGCCGGCGGTGGCGAGCCAGGAGGTGCCCGTGGGGTTGACCCGGACCTCCCCCGACGGGTCGGCGATCACCGTGGTGGACCCCTTGAGCAGCACGGTCGCCCGGTACGCCGCCGCCAGCCGCCGCGCGGTCACCAGCCGGGCGGCGGCCAGTTCCTCGGCGGGTGGCGGGGCGTCCCCGGTGGCGCCGGCCAGCAGCCGGGCGGCCTCGCCGGTGTGCGGGGTGAGGAGGGTGGGGGCGGTGCGCTCGCGGAGGGCGTCGGGTCCGAGCCGGGCGAGTTCGGTGAGCCCGTCCGCGTCGACCAGGACGGGCACCTCCGCAGCGAGTGCCTCCCGCAGGGCCTGCTCGGCGCCGTCCCCGGAGCCCGGCCCGACCACCCAGGCCTGGACCCGTCCGGCCCCGGCCGGTCCGCCCTCGGTGACCAGGGTCTCCGGGAATCGCCGCACCACCTCCTCGGCGGCGGTGCCGACGTACCGGACGGCCCCGGCCCCGCCGCGCAGGGCGCCGGCGACGGAGAGCACCGCCGCCCCGGGGTACCGCGCCGAACCGGCGGCGATGCCGACGACCCCGCGCCGGTACTTGTCGCTCTCCGTCCCGGGGACGGGCAGCAGGGCGGCCAGGTCCTCGTCCTGGAGCGAGGTGACGGAGGCCGGGGGCAGGGTGAGGCCGATGCCGACCAGGTGGAGGGCGCCGGTGTGGGAGGCGCCCGGGTCGATCAGCAGTCCGGGCTTGTAGGTGCCGAAGCAGACCGTCACGTCGGCCCGCAGGGCGGCGCCGGGGACCTCGCCGGTGTCGGGGTCCACGCCGCTCGGCACGTCGACGGCGACCACCGGCCCGCCGCGTTCCATCGCGGCGTACGGCGCGGCCTCGGGCCGCAGCCCGCCGCGGCCGCCGATGCCGACGATCCCGTCCAGCACCAGGTCGGCGCGGGTGAACTCGGTGGGGTCGGCGGTCACCCGGCCGCCGGCGGCGAGCAGGTCGGCCAGTCCGCCGGGGTGGGCCCGGTCGGGGGCGAGGAGCAGCGCGTGGACGGTGGAGCCGCGGCGGGCGAGGCGGGCGCCGGCGTACAGGGCGTCGCCGCCGTTGTCCCCGCTGCCGGCCAGCACCAGGACGCGGCTGCCGTAGACGCGGGGCAGCAGCCGGGCGCAGGTCGCGGCGAGCCCGGCGGCGGCGCGCTGCATCAGGGTGCCGTCCGGCAGTCGCGCCATCAGCGCGGCCTCGGCGGTCCGTACCTGCTCGACACTGTGCGCGTGGCGCATTCGCTGCCTCCCGGGGCTCAGCCTTCGGCGATCACCACCGCCGACGCTACGCCCGCATCGTGACTGAGCGACACATGCCACGAGCGGACGCCGAGTTCGGCGGCCCGCGCGGCGACGGTCCCGGTCACCCTGAGGACGGGCCGGCCGGAGTCCTCGGCGCAGACCTCGGCGTCGGTCCAGCGCAGGCCGGCGGGCGCGCCCAGGGCCTTGGCCAGCGCCTCCTTGGCGGCGAACCGCGCGGCCAGCGAGGCCGTCCCCCGCCGGGCGCCGGAGGGGAGGAGGAGTTCCGCCTCGGTGAACAGCCGCTCGGCCATCCCGGGCGTCCGGGCCAGCGAGGCCTCGAACCGCTCGATCTCCGCGACGTCGATCCCGACCCCGATGATCACCCCGGACGCTCCTTCCCGACACCGTCTGCCTGCCCGGACCCTACGGCACGGCGCGGGCCGGACCGGTTCGCGGGCGCCACGGCGACCCCTGCGGCGGAGCGCAGCCGTCGCAGGGGCACCGAAACGCCGCGAACTACTCGACGGTGACGGACTTGGCGAGGTTGCGGGGCTGGTCGACCTCGTGGCCCTTGGCGGTGGCCAGCTCGCAGGCGAAGACCTGGAGCGGGACGGTGGAGACCAGCGGCTGGAGCAGGGTCGGGGTGGCCGGGATGCGGATCAGGTGGTCCGCGTACGGGACGACCGCCTCGTCGCCCTCCTCGGCGATGACGATGGTGCGGGCGCCGCGGGCCCGGATCTCCTGGATGTTGGAGACGATCTTGTCGTGCAGGATCGAACGCCCGCGCGGCGAGGGGACGACCACCACGACCGGCAGCCCCTCCTCGATGAGGGCGATGGGGCCGTGCTTGAGTTCGCCGGCGGCGAAGCCCTCGGCGTGCATGTAGGCCAGTTCCTTGAGCTTCAGGGCGCCTTCGAGGGCGACCGGGAAGCCGACGTGGCGGCCGAGGAAGAGCACGGAGCGGGCGTCGGCGAGGCCGCGGGCCAGCTCGCGGACCGGCTCCATGGTCTCAAGGACCTGCTCGATGAGGGTGGGGGCGTCGCCGAGTTCCTTGATGACGGCGAGGATCTCGTCGCCCCACTTGGTGCCGCGGACCTGGCCGAGGTAGAGGGCGACCAGGTAGCAGGCGACCAGCTGGGTCAGGAACGCCTTGGTGGAGGCGACCGCGACCTCGGGGCCGGCGTGGGTGTAGAGGACCGCGTCGGACTCGCGGGGGATGGTGGAGCCGTTGGTGTTGCAGATCGCCAGGACCTTCGCGCCCTGCTCGCGGGCGTGCCGCAGCGCCATCAGGGTGTCCATGGTCTCGCCGGACTGGGAGATGGCGATGACCAGGGTGCCCGGGCCCATGATCGGGTCGCGGTAGCGGAACTCGGAGGCGACCTCGACCTCGCAGGGGATGCGGGTCCAGTGCTCGATCGCGTACTTGGCGATCATGCCGGCGTGGAACGCGGTGCCGCAGGCGACGATGACGACCTTGTCCACCTGCCGCAGGTCCGCATCCGAGATCCGCAGCTCGTCGAGGGTGAGCCGGCCGTCGGTGCCGATCCGGCCGAGCAGGGTGTCGGCGACGGCCTTCGGCTGCTCGGCGATCTCCTTGAGCATGAAGTAGTCGTAGCCGCCCTTCTCGGCGGCGGAGGCGTCCCAGTCCACGTGGTACTCGCGGACGGTGGCCGGGCTGCCGTCGAAGCCGGTCACGGTGACGCCCTCGCGGCGCAGCTCGACGACCTGGTCCTGGCCGAGCTCGATGGCCTCGCGGGTGTGGGCGATGAACGCGGCGACGTCGGAGGCGAGGAAGTTCTCGCCCTCGCCGCGGCCGACCACCAGCGGGGAGTTGCGGCGGGCGCCGACCACCACGTCGGGGGCGTCGGCGTGGACGGCGACCAGGGTGAAGGCGCCCTCCAGGCGGCGGCACACCACCCGCATCGCCTCGGCCAGGTCCCCGGTGTAGGCCTCGCCCAGCAGGTGGGCGACGACCTCGGTGTCGGTCTCCGAACGCAGGGTGTGACCGCGCTCGGCGATCTCCGCGCGCAGCTGCGCGAAGTTCTCGATGATGCCGTTGTGGACGACCGCGACCCGGTCCGCGTCGTCCAGGTGGGGATGGGCGTTCGCGTCCGTCGGCCCACCATGGGTCGCCCACCGGGTGTGCCCGATCCCGGTCGACCCCACCGGCAACGGAGACTGGGCCAGCGACTTCTCCAGGTTGGCGAGCTTGCCCGCCCGCTTGTCGGTGGCAAGGACCCACTGCCCGTCGGCACCCTGCGTCTGCACCGCCACACCGGCCGAGTCGTACCCGCGGTACTCCAGCCGCTGCAGGCCTGCGATCACTACGTCGAGGGCCGACTGCGAGCCCACATATCCAACAATTCCGCACATGTGCGCCAGCATATGCGGCCTCGGACACCCGCAGGTCACGGCGGAGGGGCACTACGGGTGACCGATACCACACATCCCGCGCGCGCCGCCGAGGCCCACAATGGAGCATGTGCTGACCGAACCGTGTACGAGGGGCGCTTCCACGCCGACCCCCTCGCCCTACGTCGATCTGAGCCGGGCCGAGTGGAGCGCCCTCCGCGAGCGCACGCCGCTGCCGCTGACCGCCGACGAGGTCGAGCGGCTGCGCGGCCTCGGCACAGCACTGAACCTGGACGAGGTGGTGGACGTCTACCTGCCGCTCTCCCGGCTGCTGAACCTCTACATCCACGCCACCCACGACCTGCGCGGCGCCCTCGGCACCTTCCTGGACACCCCGGACACCGAGCGCACCCGCACCCCGTTCATCATCGGCGTGGCCGGCTCGGTGGCGGTGGGCAAGTCCACCACCGCCCGTCTGCTGCAGGCCCTGCTGGCCCGCTGGCCCGAGCACCCGCGGGTCGAACTGGTCACCACCGACGGCTTCCTGCTGCCCAACGCCGAACTCCGCCGACGCGGCCTGATGGCTCGCAAGGGCTTCCCGGAGTCGTACGACCGGCGGGCCCTGATGCGGTTCGTCGCCGACGTGAAGGCCGGCAAGGACCGGGTCTCCGCCCCCGTCTACTCGCACCTGGTGTACGACATCGTGCCGGGCGAGCGGCTCACCGTGGAGCGCCCGGACATCCTGATCGTCGAAGGTCTGAACGTCCTTCAGCCCGCGCTGCCCGGCACCGACGGGCGCACCCGGCTGGCGGTGGCCGACTACTTCGACTTCTCCATCTACGTGGACGCGCGGACCGACGACATCGAACGCTGGTACCTGGACCGGTTCCGGAAGCTCCGTCAGACCGCCTTCCAGGACCCGAACTCGTACTTCCGCCGGTTCACCGAGGTGCCGGAGGAGGAGGCGATGGACTACGGCCGGCAGGTCTGGCGGACCATCAACAAGCCCAACCTGCTGGAGAACGTCCTCCCCACCCGCGGCCGGGCCACCCTCATCCTCCAGAAGGGCTCCGACCACAAGGTCCGCCGCGCCCTGCTCCGCAAGCTCTGACCGCGACCGGGCAAACCTGAGGGGCGCGAGGGGAAACCTCCCCGCGCGCCCCTCGGTTCAGCCGGTCACCCCAGGTGGGTCCGCACCGCGTCCGCCAGCTGCTCGGCGACGGTCTTCGCCTGCACCTCGTCCGCGGCCTCGACCATGACCCGCACCAGCGGCTCCGTCCCGGACTTCCGCAGCAGCACCCGCCCGGTCGCCCCCAGCTCGGCCTCCGCCGCGGCGACGGCCGCGGCCAGCTCCTCGCAGCTGTCCACCCGGCTCTTGTCCACGCCCTTGACGTTGATCAGCACCTGCGGCAGCCGGGTCATCACCGTGGCGAGGTCGGCCAGCGTCTGCTTGGTCGCGGCCAGCCGCGCGCCCAGCATCAGGCCGGTGAGGGTGCCGTCGCCGGTGGTGGCGTGGTCGAGCAGGATCACGTGGCCGGACTGCTCGCCGCCGAGGGCGAAGCCGTGCTGCTTCATCTCCTCCAGGACGTAGCGGTCGCCGACCGCGGTCTGGACGAGCTCGATGCCCTCGCGCTCCATGGCCAGCTTGAAGCCCAGGTTGGACATCACGGTGGCGACGGCGGTGTTGCGGCGGAGGGTGCCGGCCTCCTTCATGGCCACGGCGAGGATGGCGATGATCTGGTCGCCGTCCACCTCGTTGCCGTCGGCGTCGGCGGCCAGGCAGCGGTCGGCGTCGCCGTCGAGGGCGATGCCGAGGTCGGCCTTGTGCTCCCGCATCGCGACGCAGAGCTTGTCCAGGTGGGTGGAGCCGACCCCGTCGTTGATGTTGAGGCCGGTGGGCTCGGCGCCCAGGGTGTAGACGACCTCGGCGCCGGCCCGGGCGAAGGCCTCGGGGGCGACCCGGGCGGCCGCGCCGTGGGCGCCGTCGATGACGACCTTGACCCCGTCGAGGCGGTTGGGCAGCACGGCGACCAGGTGGGCCACGTAGCGGTCGAAGCCCTCGGTGTACTGGCGGACCCGGCCGACGGCGGCGCCGGTGGGGCGCTTCCAGTTCTCGTCGCCGACGCCGTAGCGGCGGTAGTGCTCCTCGATGGCGTCCTCGATGGCGTCGTCCAGCTTGTGGCCGCCGCGGGCGAGGAACTTGATGCCGTTGTCCGGCATGGCGTTGTGGCTGGCGGAGAGCATCACGCCGAAGTCGGCACCGAGCGAGCCGGTCAGGTACGCCACGGCGGGGGTGGGCAGCACGCCGACCCGCAGCACGTCCACGCCGGCGCTGGCCAGGCCGGCGATCACGGCGGCCTCCAGGAACTCGCCGGAGGCCCGGGGGTCACGGCCGACCACGGCGACCGGACGGTGCCCGTCGAACGCGCCCGCGTCACCGAGCACATGGGCCGCCGCCACCGACAGGCCCAGGGCCAACTCCGCGGTGAGGCCCTCGTTGGCCGTTCCGCGCACCCCGTCCGTACCGAAGAGTCGTGCCATGTTCCGTCCTCCGTCGTGCCCTGCTGAGAGATATCACACCGCTCCGCGGCCTCCGCACAAGGCCGGGAGCACAACGCCCCGGAGTACACGAGGTACTCCGGGGCGTACGCGTCGCGCCCGGGGGCGTACCACCAGGGCGGTACGCACCCCGAGGGGTTGCGACTAGCGCTTGCTGTACTGCGGCGCCTTGCGGGCCTTCTTCAGACCGGCCTTCTTGCGCTCGACGGCGCGGGCGTCACGGGTCAGGAAGCCGGCCTTCTTGAGCGGGCCGCGGTTGTTGTCCACGTCCGCCTCGTTCAGGGCGCGGGCCACGCCGAGGCGCAGCGCGTAGGCCTGACCGGAGACACCGCCACCGGCGATGCGGGCGACGACGTCGTAGCGGCCGTCGAGCTCGAGCAGCTTGAAGGGCTCGTTGACGGTCTGCTGGTGCACCTTGTTGGGGAAGTAGTCCTCAAGGGTGCGGCCGTTGATCTTCCACTTGCCGGTGCCCGGCACGATGCGGACGCGGGCGATGGCCTCCTTGCGACGGCCGAGGCCGGCGCCCGGGACGGCCTCGCCGAAGCGGCCGGCCAGGGACTCGGAGGTGTACTCGGTCTCGGTGGTGTACTCCTCGACGTTCTCGTCGAAGTCGACCTCGAGGGTGTTCTCGATGGCAGTCTCGGCCACGGTGTTCCTCAGCTCCTGCTGTCAATCAGTGGTGTGGTTGGTGGCCGGAATTACTGCGCGACCTGGGTGATCTCGAACGGCACCGGCTGCTGGGCAGCGTGCGGGTGCTGGTCGCCCGAGTAGACCTTCAGCTTGGAGAGCATCTGGCGGCCCAGGCTGTTCTTCGGGAGCATGCCCTTGATGGCCTTCTCGACGGCCTTCTCCGGGTTCTTGTCCAGCAGCTCGTCGTAGCGGACGGAGCGCAGACCACCCGGGAAGCCGCTGTGGCGGTAGGCCAGCTTCTGGGTCTTCTTGTTGCCCGACAGGTGCACCTTGTCAGCGTTGACGATGATGACGAAGTCACCCGTGTCAACGTGCGGCGCGTAGATCGCCTTGTGCTTGCCCCGGAGGAGGGTGGCGGCCTGGGAGGCCAGGCGGCCCAGCACGACGTCGGTCGCGTCGATGACGTGCCACTGACGCTGGACGTCGCCGGGCTTGGGGCTGTACGTACGCACGGTCGTAGCCTTCGCTTTTCAGTGAGTGTGTCCTTGACAGGAGCACCCCGGCAGAGGGATCAGCCTGGCCACCTTGGACGCAATCAAGGGGAGCCGCTGGTCATCGGCCTGGTGTCTCCGGCGTACCGACCTCTCACGTGAGATGGAGCGAGCCAATACGCACAACAGCAACCAACGATACCGGCTGGGAACCGCAGGACCAAACCGGCTCAGCGCTCCCGCTGCACCCGGGCCTCGTCCCAGACCGGCTCGGGCGACTCGTACACCCGGCCGTCGGCGCCGAACACCAGGAAGCGGTCGAAGGTCTTGGCGAACCAGCGGTCGTGGGTGACGCACAGCACCGTGCCGTCGAACGCCTCCAGTCCCTCCTGCAGGGCCTCGGCGCTCTCCAGGTCGAGGTTGTCGGTGGGCTCGTCCAGCAGCAACGCGGTGACGCCGGAGAGCTCCAGCTTGAGGATCATCAGCCGGGCCTGCTGGCCGCCGGAGAGCGACTCGAACTTCTGCTCGTGCTGGCGGTCCAGCTCGTACCGGCGCAGCGCGCTCATCGCGGCGCCGCGGCTCAGCGCGTGCTCCTCCTCCAGGATGGTCCGGATGGCCCGGCCCATCAGCTCGGGGTGCGCGTGGGTCTGCCGGAAGTGGCCGGGCACCACGCGGGCGCCGATCCGGTACGTGCCGCCGTGGGCGACGGTCGCGTCCCCGGCGAGCATCCGCAGGAAGTGCGACTTGCCGGAGCCGTTGGAGCCCAGCACCGCGACCCGCTCGCCGTAGTAGACCTCCAGGTCGAACGGCTTCATCAGGCCGGTGAGCTCCAGCTGCTCCAGGGTGAAGGCGCGCACGCCGGTCCGGCCGCCCTTCAGCCGCATGGAGATCTTCTGCTCGCGCGGCGGGGCCTCCGGCCGGCCGGCCTCCTCGAACTTCTTCAGCCGGGTCTGCGCGGCCGCGTAGCGGGAGGCCATCTCGTGGCTGACCGCCGCCGCCTGGCGCAGGGTGACCACCAGCTTCTTGAGCTTGGCGTGCTCCTCGTCCCAGCGCCGGCCGAGCTCCTCGAACCGCTCGAACCGGGCCCGGCGGGCCTCGTGGAAGGAGTCGAACCCGCCGCCGTGCACCCAGACGCTGCTGCCGGCCGCACCGGACTCGACGCTGATGATCTTGTCGGCGGTACGGGAGAGCAGCTCGCGGTCGTGCGAGATGAACAGGACGGTCTTCGGGGTGGCCTTGATGGCCTCCTCCAGCCAGCGCTTGCCGGGGACGTCCAGGTAGTTGTCCGGCTCGTCGAGCAGCAGCACCTCCTCGGGGCCGCGCAGCAGCGCCTCCAGCACCAGCCGCTTCTGCTCGCCCCCGGAGAGGGTGTTCAGTCCGCGCCACTGGGCCCGGTCGAAGGGCATGCCGAGGGCCGCCATGGTGCAGACGTCCCAGGTGGTCTCGTACTCGTAGCCGCCGGCGTCGGCCCAGTCGGAGAGCGCCTGGGCGTAGGCCATCTGCGACTTCTCGTCGTCCTGCGCCATCATCCCGAGCTCGGCGGCGTCCACCGCGCGGGCGGCCCGGGCGATCCGCTCCGGGGCGACCGAGACCAGCAGGTCGCGGACCGAGGCGTCGGCGGGCAGCGCGCCCGGGGTGGCCTCCTGGTCCTCCCGGCCGGTGGTGCCCACGAACTGGCGCATCACGCCGAGGCCGCCGCTGACCGTCACGCCGCCGCCGTGCGGCTGCACGTCACCGGCGATCATGCGGAGCAGGGTGGTCTTGCCTGCGCCGTTGGCGCCCACCAGCGCGACCGCGGCGCCCTCGCCGACCCGGAAGGACGCGTCGTCGAACAGCACCCGTCCGTCCGGCAGGTAGTACTCAAGGTGCGAAATCTCGACGTGTCCCATGAACCGGATTGTGCAACGCCCGGCTTTGCGGACCCAACTGCTTTTCGATACCGATTCGGAACTCATCCGGAGTCAGATGACGGCCATGGCCTAAGATTCGCGATTATGAGCGATGGCCAGGCAGTCAACCCCGAGGCCGGGGGCCAGCAGGCGCAGGGTTTCCCCCACCAGGGTCCGACGCCGGCATCCCCCTTTCCCGGGCAGCCCCAGCAGTCCGGGTACGGATTCCCGCAGCAGGGCGGGTACGGCTACCCGCCGCCCCAGGACGGGTACGGATACCCGCCGCTGGCCAGCCCGGCCGAGCCGGACTGGTACGCCCTCGCCGAGGAGGCCGAGTCCTCCAGCCGGCGCCGCAAGCGGATGTTCATGATCGGCGGCGGTGTGCTCACCCTCGTCGCGGTGGCCGGCATCGTGGGCGCCACGCTGTTCCTCACCCGGGACAAGGGCGAGGCGTCGGCCGACCCCACCGTCGCCGCCAGCGCGGACGCCTCGCCCTCCGCCTCGGAGAGCGTGCCGGCGCCGACCACCCCGCTGGAGGTCATCAGCAACAGCAAGACGGACAAGGCGCCGGTCAACGTCGGCACGCTCTTCCCGAGCCCCACGATCACCATGGGGGACCGCACCTACACCAAGGTGACCACCGAGGTGGACGAGGAGTGCAAGGACGTCTCGCTGGCGAACGGCCTGAGCGAGTCGCTCAAGGCCCTCGGCTGCTACAACGTCTACCGCGCCACCTACACCACGGCGAACGGCCAGGAGGTCACCGTCGGCGTGATCACCTTCGCCAGCGACTCCAGGGCCACCAAGGCCAAGGGGACGCCCAAGGGCAACATCAACCCGCTGGTCAAGGACGCCGTCACGCCGTTCTGCCAGGGGGGTGTGAAGTGCGCCACCAACAAGAGCTCGATCGGCCGGTACGCGTTCTTCTCCATCGCCGGCCCCGCCGACGGCAAGGCCATGGCCGACAAGGACAAGAACGCCCCGCAGGCGGCCAAGGACCTCATCGAGTCGGTCTACCAGACCCTCCTCGACCGCGGCCGCACCGGCCTCGCCAAGGTCGCCGGCTGACCGGCCCCGGTGGCGCGGGGGCCGCCCCGCGCCCCGGAGAGGGCCCTACCCCTCCACCCCCGGCAGTGTCCGCATCCGCCGCGCCGCCCGGTTCCGCTCCGCCAGCAGCTCGTCCGCCGGGTACCCGACCTCCTCCAGGGTCAGCCCGTACGGCCGGATCACGTTGACCGCGGAGTTCCGCACCCCGCCGGCCAGCACCTCCCCCGGGAACTCCACCGGCCGGTGCCCGTCCCCGACCAGCAGCATCGCCCCGACCAGCGCCCGCACCATGTTGTGGCAGAAGGCGTCCGCCCGGACGGTGGCCACCGCCAGCGAGCCCTCCTGTGCCGCGTAGCCGTCCACCGGGACCCGGTCCCAGTGCAGTTCCAGCAGGGTGCGGATGGTGGTCGCGCCCTCGCGCTTCTTGCAGTACGCGGCGAAGTCGTGCTCGCCCAGCAGCAGTTCGGCGGCGGCGTTCATCTTCTCGACGTCCAGCGGCCGGTCGTGCCACAGCACGTGCCCACGCAGCAGCGGGTCCACCCCGCCCGGGTGGTCGGCGACCCGGTACGCGTACCGGCGCCAGATCGCCGAGAACCGGGCGTCGAAGCCGTGCGGCGCCTCGGAGACCCGGTAGATCCGCACGTCGGCGGGGAGCCGCCCGGCCAGCCGGCGCAGCAGCTTCTCGCCGTGCTCGGCCCACAGGTCGACCGGCAGGTCGACGTGCGCGACCTGGCCGCGGGCGTGCACCCCGGCGTCGGTGCGGCCGGCCACGGTCAGCGGGTAGAGCTCCGAGCTGCGGGTGACGATCTGCAGCGCGGTCTCGATCTCCTCCTGCACGGTGCGCCGGCCGCGCTGGCGGGCCCAGCCGGAGAACTCGGCGCCCTGGTAGGCGAGGTCCAGCCGGATCCGGACGGTCCCGTCCGCCGGGCCGTCCTTGACGGGGGGCTGCTCGGCGCAGTCGTTCACTTCATCTCCCATGGACACGGAACGGGCCCGCTCCCCCACGGATGGGAGAACGGGCCCGAACGAACACCTAGAGGTGTCAGGCCTCGGTGGCCTCGTCGGCGGCGGCCTCGGTGGCCTCCGCCTGCTCGGCCTCCTTGACGGCGCGCTTGGCAGCGGCCTCGGCCTCGGCAACGGTCGCCTTGGTGGCGATCTCGCCCTCGACCAGCTCGATCACGGCCATCGGGGCGTTGTCGCCACGACGGGTGCCGATCTTGGTGATGCGGGTGTAGCCACCGGGACGGTTCTCGAAGCGCGGCGCGATCTCGGTGAAGAGGGTGTGCAGCACCGAGACGTCGGTGATGGTCTTGCGCACCAGGCGACGGTTGTGGATGTCGCCCTTCTTCGCCTTGGTGATCAGCTTCTCCGCCAGCGGGCGCAGGCGACGGGCCTTGGCCTCGGTGGTGGTGATGCGGCCGTACTGGAACAGCTCACGGGCCAGACCGGCGAGCAGCAGGGGCTCGTGGTGCGGGCCGCCGCCGAGGCGGGCACCCTTGGTGGGACGCGGCATGGAATGACTCCTCGAATCTCCGACTGCGGCCGTACCAGGTACCGCAGCGGGCGTACGGGCACGGTGCCCGTACGACTTGCATGGTGACGGGGGCGGTCCGCTGGGGACCGCCCCCGGCCCGAACTCTTAGTACTGCTCGGTCTCCGCGTAGCCCTGGTCGTCCAGGTCGTCGGCGCCGAAGGCGTCGGCGGCGGCGGTCGGGTCGAACCCGGGCGGGCTGTCCTTGAGGGCC
This sequence comes from Kitasatospora sp. HUAS MG31, assembly GCF_040571325.1. Lineage (GTDB taxonomy): Bacteria > Actinomycetota > Actinomycetes > Streptomycetales > Streptomycetaceae > Kitasatospora > Kitasatospora camelliae. Next base: position 3,280,356 of record NZ_CP159872.1, read on the forward strand.
AGGCCCATGCCGGCCAGCTTCGCCTTGACCTCGTCGATCGACTTCGCACCGAAGTTGCGGATGTCGAGCAGGTCGGCCTCGGAGCGGGCCACGAGCTCACCCACGGTGTGGATGCCCTCGCGCTTGAGGCAGTTGTAGGAGCGGACCGTGAGCTCCAGCTCCTCGATCGGCAGCGCCAGGTCGGCGGCCAGGGCGGCGTCCGTCGGGGACGGGCCCATGTCGATGCCCTCGGCGTCGACGTTCAGCTCGCGGGCGAGGCCGAACAGCTCGACGAGGGTCTTGCCGGCCGAGGCCATGGCGTCACGGGGACGCATGGCGGGCTTGGTCTCGACGTCGACGATCAGCTTGTCGAAGTCGGTCCGCTGCTCGACACGGGTGGCCTCGACCTTGTAGGTGACCTTCAGCACGGGGCTGTAGATCGAGTCGACCGGGATGCGGCCGATCTCCTGGCCGGAAGCCTTGTTCTGCACGGCGGAGACGTAGCCGCGACCGCGCTCGACGGTCAGCTCCATCTCCAGCTTGCCCTTGCCGTTCAGGGTGGCGAGGACCAGCTCGGGGTTGTGCACCTCGACACCGGCCGGGGGCGCGATGTCGGCGGCGGTGACCACACCCGGGCCCTGCTTGCGCAGGTACATCACGACCGGCTCGTCGTGCTCCGAGGAGACGACCAGCTGCTTGATGTTGAGGATGAGGTCGGTCACGTCCTCCTTGACGCCCGGCACGGTGGTGAACTCGTGCAGGACACCGTCGATCCGGATGCTGGTGACAGCGGCGCCGGGGATCGAGGAGAGGAGCGTGCGGCGGAGCGAGTTGCCGAGGGTGTAGCCGAAGCCCGGCTCCAGCGGCTCGATCACGAACCGCGAGCGGAATTCGTCGACGACCTCTTCGGTCAGCGAGGGACGCTGAGCGATCAGCATGAGAGGTGTTCCTCCAGTTGTCTTCGGCACCCACTATTTGATGCCGATGGACTCAAGCGTACGGCCTCCCGCACCAGGCGGGAGGCCGACGCACGAACTACGGCGCTAGCGCGCACTCCCCCGAGCAGCCAAAGGCGAGGGGGGAAACAAGCGTCAGACGCGGCGGCGCTTCGGCGGACGGCAGCCGTTGTGCGGGGTGGGGGTGACGTCCTGGATCGAGCCGACCTCGATGCCGGTGGCGGACAGCGAACGGATCGCGGTCTCGCGGCCGGAGCCCGGGCCCTTCACGAAGACGTCGACCTTGCGCATGCCGTGCTCCATCGCGCGACGGGCAGCGGCCTCGGCGGCCATCTGCGCGGCGAACGGGGTGGACTTGCGCGAGCCCTTGAAACCGACGTGGCCGGCGGAGGCCCAGGAGATCACGTTGCCCTGCGGGTCGGTGATCGAAACGATGGTGTTGTTGAACGTGCTCTTGATGTGGGCGTGCCCGTGAGCGACGTTCTTCTTCTCCTTGCGGCGGATCTTCTTCGCGCCGGCAGCCTGACGACCCTTGGGGGGCATAAGTCTGTTCTCCTACTGAGGTGGTCGGTCCGCTAACCCGCGGGCCGGAGGGATGTCCGGTGACGGGACGGACTACTTCTTGCCCGGCTTCTTCTTGCCGGCGATCGCGCGACGCGGGCCCTTGCGGGTACGCGCGTTGGTGTGGGTGCGCTGGCCGCGGACCGGCAGGCCCCGGCGGTGACGCAGACCCTCGTAGCAGCCGATCTCGACCTTGCGGCGGATGTCGGCGGCCACCTCACGGCGGAGGTCACCCTCGACGGTGAAGTTGGCGTCGATGTACTGGCTCAGCTTGACGAGGTCGTCCTCGCTGATGTCGCGGACACGGACGTCCGGGTTGACACCGGTCTCGGCCAGGGTCAGCTGAGCGCGGGTACGGCCGATGCCGTAGACGTAGGTGAGGGCGATCTCGATCCGCTTCTCGCGGGGGAGATCAACGCCGGCGAGGCGTGCCATTCATGGCTCCTGTGGTTCTTCAGAGGTCTTACGTGCCGCCTACTCGATGTCTCTCGACAAGGAGCCCCGGCCTCTGACCGGGGGTGGCAGTCCGCCTTATCAGGCGGATCGGGCGGCCCGTGTATGACGTTGTTCGCGTCGCGCGAAGTACTACGAGAAATGCTGGGGGAGGATCAGCCCTGGCGCTGCTTGTGGCGCAGGTTGTCGCAGATCACCATGACCCGGCCGTGACGGCGGATCACCTTGCACTTGTCGCAGATCTTCTTGACGCTCGGCTTGACCTTCATGACTCAGGTTCTCCGGGGTCTAGATCTGACGTGTTACTTGTATCGGTAGACGATCCGGCCGCGGGTCAGGTCGTAGGGGCTGAGCTCCACCACGACCCGGTCATCCGGGAGGATGCGGATGTAGTGCATGCGCATCTTGCCGCTGATGTGCGCGAGGACCTTGTGACCGTTCTGCAGCTCGACCTTGAACATCGCGTTCGGAAGAGACTCGATCACGGTGCCCTCGATCTCAATGGCGCCTTGCTTCTTAGCCATGAACTGCGAGATCCACCCTTCGGGTCCGGCTACCGTATGCGGAACGCTCGTGCGAACCAGGCTTCACCTCATCCCGATGGGATGAGGGCGTGCTGAAACACGCTACGAGTGAGCCGACAGTCCATCTTACACGACACGAAATGTCAGACCGCCACCGGCAAGACCTCGGCCGTGCAGGCCGAGCAGCGCCGGGCCGCGGTGGGGATCTCGGTCAGGCACTCCGGGCACGGACGCTTCGGGGTCTTCGGCTTCTTGGGCAGGTAGCGGGCGGTGGCCTTGGTCACCGGCAGCACCACGCAGAAGTACAGGACGGCGGCGGTCATCAGGAACGCGATCAGCACGTTCAGGAACTGGCCGTACGGGAACGTGACCCCGGCCACGGTGGCCTTGTAGCTGCTGAAGTCGCCTGCCGCGCCGACCACCACGCCCACCAGCGGGGTGAGGAACGCGGAGACGAAGCCGGTCACCACCCCGGTGAAGGCGGCACCGATCACCACACCGACCGCCATGTCGATGACGTTGCCGCGCATCATGAAGTCACGGAAACCCTTGAGCACTGTTCTCCCCTTCGGAGCCCTCGAAGCCGCTGTCGGCGTCAAAAATAGGACACGGGGCCCGGAGGTCGAAACCTCCGGGCCCCGTCGGATCCCGACGGATCAGGCCAGCGGGTCCGGCGCGGCCGTGACGCCAAGCTTGGCGAGCTCGGCCCGGCCGCCGTCGAAGGCGGTCAGCACCAGCGGGCCCTGCTCGGTGACGGCCACCGAGTGCTCCCAGTGCGAGGCCCAGGTGCCGTCGTTGGTGACCACCGTCCAGTCGTCCTCCAGGACGGTGGTGTGCGGGGTGCCGAGGCCCACCATCGGTTCGATGGCGAGGACCGTGCCGGGCACCAGCTTGGGGCCCTTGCCGCGGCCGGCCACGTAGTTCAGCACGTGCGGCTCCATGTGCATCGCGGTGCCGATGCCGTGGCCGCCGTACCCCTCGGTGATGCCCCACTTGCCCTTGGGCGGCAGCGGCTGGCGGCGGATGAAGCCCTCGATCGCCCGGGAGACGTCGACCAGCCGGTTGCCCTTGCGCATCTGGGCGATGCCGGCCCACATCGAGCCCTCGGTGACCCGGCTCAGCAGCTCGTTCTCCGGGGCGGTCGCGCCGACCGCCACGGTGATCGCGGCGTCGCCGTGCCAGCCGTCCAGGATCGCGCCGCAGTCGATGGAGATCAGGTCGCCCTCTCGCAGCACCCGGTCGCCGGGGATGCCGTGGACGACCTCCTCGTTCACCGAGGCGCAGATCACCCCCGGGAACCACAGGCCACCGTGGTGCGCCCGGAAGTTGGAGGTGGCACCGTGGTCGGTGATCACCTTGTCCGCGATGTCGTTCAGCTCCTGGGTGGTCACCCCCGGCGCCACGGCCTCGCGACAGGCCTTCAGGGCCTCGGCGACGACCAGTCCGGCCGCCCGCATCTTCGCGATCTGCTCGGGGGTCTTGATCTCCACCATCAGGTCACGCCTTCCACGTCAGTTGCACTCTCCACCCACCGTACGACGCCAGGACGGCCGGGAGGCCCCGTCGGGGCTTCCCGGCCGTCCGTGGACGTGCGTCAGGCGCTCTTCTTCTCTTCCAGGGCGGCGATGGCGCGCTCGGTCACCTCGGTCACCTTGCCGAGGGCGGAGATCGTCACCAGCAGGCCCTGGTCCGCGTAGTAGCCGATGATCGGCTCGGTCTTGGAGTGGTACTCCTCCAGGCGGACGCGGACCGCCTCCTCGGTGTCGTCCGAGCGCTGGTACAGCTCACCGCCGCACTCGTCGCAGACGTCCTCGGCCGCCGGGGGGTTGTAGACCACGTGGAAGACGTGGCTGCCGTCCTTGCGGCACAGCCGGCGACCGGCGATCCGCTTGACGACCTCGTCCTCGGGGACCTCCAGGTCGAGCACGCCGTTCAGGGCGATGCCCTCCTCGGCGAGGATCTCGTCCAGGGCCTTGGCCTGGCCCAGGTTGCGCGGGAAGCCGTCGAGCAGGAAGCCGTTCGCGGCGTCCGGCTGGAGCATCCGGTCCTTGGCCATCCCGATGGTGACCTCGTCCGGCACCAGGCGACCCGCGTCCATGTACGCCTTCGCCTCGAGCCCCAGCGGGGTGCCCTGGCTGATGTTGGCGCGGAACAGGTCTCCGGTGGAGATGTGCGGGATGGACAGGGTCTTGGCCAGGACGTGCGCCTGAGTACCCTTCCCGGCCCCGGGAGGTCCGACGAGGACGATACGCATCAGCGGAGGAACCCTTCGTAATTACGCTGCTGGAGCTGGCTCTCGATCTGCTTCACAGTTTCGAGTCCGACGCCGACGACGATGAGCACGCTGGTGCCGCCGAACGGGAAGTTCTGGTTCGCGCCGAAGGCGACCAGGGCGATCATCGGGATCAGCGCGATAAGGCCCAGGTAGAACGATCCTGGCCACGTGATGCGGGTGAGCACGTAGTTCAGGTACTCGGCCGTCGGTCGGCCGGCCCGGATGCCCGGGATGAACCCACCATACTTCTTCATGTTGTCGGCAACTTCTTCGGGGTTGAAGGAGATGGCCACGTAGAAGAAGGCGAAGAAGACGATCAGGACGAAATAGGTCGCCATGTAGACCGGGTGGTCACCGCGGACGAAGTTGCTGCGGATCCAGGTCGCCCATCCGGCCTGCGAGTTGGTCAGCTGGACCACCAGCGCGGGGATGTAGAGCAGCGACGAGGCGAAGATGACCGGGATCACACCCGCCTGGTTGACCTTGAGCGGGATGTAGGTCGAGGTGCCGCCGAAGGCGCGCCGGCCGATCATGCGCTTCGCGTACTGGACCGGGATCCGGCGCTGGGCCTGCTCGACGAAGATGACCAGGCCGACCACCACGATGCCGACCGCGATCACGCTGAAGAACTCGCCCCAGCCGCCCAGCAGGGTGCCGGACTCCTTGATCGCCCACATCGAGCCCGGGAAGCCGGCGGCGATGGAGGTGAAGATCAGGATCGACATGCCGTTGCCGATGCCGCGGTCGGTGATCAGCTCACCCAGCCACATGATCACGGTGGTGCCGGCGGTCATCGTGATGACCATGATGGCGATCCGGAAGATCGACTGGTCCGGGACGACCTGGTTGGCGTAGGGGCAGCCGGAGAACAGCGCGCCGCTGGAGGCCGTCGCCACGATGCCGGTGCCCTGGAGCACGGCGAGCGCGATGGTCAGGTAGCGGGTGTACTGCGTGATCTTCGCCTGGCCGGCCTGACCCTCCTTCTTCAGCGCCTCCAGCCGTGGGATGACCACGGTGAGGAGCTGGAGGATGATGCTGGCCGTGATGTACGGCATGATGCCGAGCGCAAAGATCGTCAGCTGCAGCAGCGCGTTGCCGCTGAAGAGGTTGACCAGACCGAACAGCCCGCTGGTCTGGGTCTCCTTGATGCACTGGTTCACCGCGACGAAGTCGACGCCCGGGACGGGGATGTGGGCACCCATCCGGAAGATCACCATGATGCCCAGCGTGAACAGCAGCTTCTTGCGCAGGTCGGGCGTCTGGAACGCCCGCGCGAACGCACTGAGCACGGTGCCTCCTGCGCCTCCCGCACATCGTCGGCGGGAGGGTCGGTCCTGAGTGGGGAGTGGACTTGCCGGGCCCCGCGTACGAACGGCACAGGCAAGCCTCGCGCCAGCGTACAAGGGAACTCCAGGGACTCTAACAGTGCGCGGCCGCTGGGCAGAAGCTTCGACCGCCCCTCCCCCACTGACGGGGTACGGCTTGCCCGGTTTTGACACACAAATTGGTCACGTACGACAACGGGCCCCGCACCTCCCGGAGGAGGTGCGGGGCCCGGTCGTCAGAGAGCTCAGAGGAGCTCGGTGACCGAACCGCCGGCGGCGGTGATCTTCTCGGCGGCGGAGCCGGAGACGGCGTCGACCGTCACCTGCAGCGCGACCGAGACCTCGCCCTGGCCCAGGACCTTGACGAGCTCGTTCTTGCGAACGGCACCCTTGGCGACCAGGTCGGCCACGGTGACCTCGCCACCCTGCGGGTAGAGCTCGGCCAGGCGGTCCAGGTTCACGACCTGGAACTGCTTGTGGGCCGGGTTCTTGAAGCCCTTCAGCTTCGGCAGACGCATGTGGAGCGGCATCTGGCCACCCTCGAAGCGCTGCGGAACCTGGTAGCGGGCCTTGGTGCCCTTGGTACCACGACCAGCGGTCTTACCCTTGGACGCCTCACCACGACCCACACGGGTCTTGGCGGTCTTGGCGCCCGGGGCGGGCCGCAGGTTGTGGATCTTGATCGGCGAGTTGTCCGCCATGTCAGTCCACCTCCTCGACCGTGACGAGGTGACGAACGGTGTGGACCATGCCGCGGATCTCCGGGCGGTCCTCCTTCACCACGGTGTCGTTCAGCCGCTTGAGGCCGAGCGAACGCAGGGTGTCACGGTGGTTCTGCTTGCTACCGATGTAGGACTTGGTCTGCGTGACCTTGAGGCGAGCCATCAGGAGCTCACCCCAGCCGCGCGGGCCCGCAGCAGAGCAGCGGGAGCCACGTCCTCCAGCGGCAGACCACGACGGGCCGCGATCTCCTCGGGGCGCACGAGGCCCTTCAGAGCGGCCACGGTGGCGTGCACGATGTTGATCGCGTTGTCCGAGCCGAGCGACTTCGACAGGATGTCGTGAACGCCGGCGCACTCCAGGACGGCACGCACCGGGCCACCGGCGATAACACCGGTACCGGGGGACGCCGGCTTCAGCAGCACGACGCCGGCGGCCTTCTCGCCCTGGATGGGGTGCGGGATGGTGCCCTGGATACGGGGGACCTTGAAGAAGTTCTTCTTGGCCTCCTCAACACCCTTGGCGATGGCGGCCGGAACCTCCTTCGCCTTTCCGTAACCGACACCCACGGTGCCGTCACCGTCGCCCACCACGACCAGCGCGGTGAAGCTGAAACGACGACCACCCTTGACAACCTTGGCGACACGGTTGATGGCGACGACGCGCTCGACGTAAGCGGTCTTCTCGGCGACCGGGGCGCCGCCCCGCTCGTCGCGCTTACGGTCACGCCGCTCGCCGGTGCCACCACCGGCGCCGCTACCGCGACGCTGGGGTCCAGCCATTGGAATTACCTCTCTCGTTTACGTCCGTCGACAGAGCCGACGAGCGGCTTAGAAGTCGAGCCCGGCCTCACGGGCCGCGTCCGCCAGGGCGGCGATGCGGCCGGCGTACCGGTTGCCCGCGCGGTCGAAGACGACCGACTCGATGCCGGCGGCCTTGGCGCGCTCGGCGACCAGGCTCCCGACCTTCTTGGCCAGCTCGGTCTTGTCGCCCTCGGCGCCCTTGATGGACACGTCGAGGGTGGACGCCGACGCCAGGGTGTGACCCTTGGCGTCGTCGATGACCTGGGCGACCATGTGACGGTTCGAGCGCGTCACGACGAGGCGCGGACGCACCTCGGTGCCGGTGATGCGCTTGCGAACACGGATGGCGCGGCGCTTGCGGGCGGCGTTCTTGTAGGCGTTGCCCTTGCCGATCTTGACAGAGACGCTCATCGCTTACTTACCACTCTTTCCGACCTTGCGGCGGATGACCTCGCCCGCGTACTTGACGCCCTTGGCCTTGTACGGGTCGGGCTTGCGCAGCTTGCGGATCTTCGCGGCGACCTCGCCGACCTTCTGCTTGTCGGTGCCGTCCACGTGGAACTTGGTGGGCGACTCGACGACGAAGGAGATGCCCTCCGGCGCCTCGACCAGGATCGGGTGGCTGTAGCCGAGCTGGAACTCCATGGCGGAGCCCTTCGCAGCGACTCGGTAACCAACACCGCTGATCTCCAGCGACTTGCGGTAGCCCGCGGTCACGCCGGTGATCATGTTCGCCACCAGCGTGCGGGAAAGGCCGTGGAGGGCCTTCGACTGACGCTCGTCGTTCGGGCGGGTGACGAGCAGGGTGCCGTCCTCGCCCTTGCCGATCTCGATCGGCGCGGCAACGACGTGGGTGAGGGTGCCCTTGGGGCCCTTCACCGACACCTCGCGGCCATCGATGGTGACGTCCACGCCGGCGGGAACCGGGATGGGCAGCCGTCCAATGCGAGACATTGCTGTACCTCCGTTTCCCGAATTACCAGACGTAGGCGAGAACTTCTCCGCCTACGCCCTTCTTGGCAGCCTGCTTGTCCGTGAGGAGACCGGAGGACGTGGAGATGATCGCCACGCCCAGGCCGCCGAGGACCTTCGGCAGGTTGGTGGACTTTGCGTAAACGCGCAGACCCGGCTTGCTGATGCGCTTGATGCCGGCGATGGAGCGCTCACGGTTGGGGCCGAACTTGAGCTCGATGGTCAGCTTCTTGCCGACCTCGCCCTCGGTGGGCTCCTCAACCTTGTAGGAGGAGATGTACCCCTCCTGCTGCAGGATCTCGGCGACGTGCGCCTTGATCTTGCTGGCCGGCATCGCCACGGTGTCGTGGTACGCCGAGTTCGCGTTCCGCAGACGCGTGAGCATGTCTGCGATGGGGTCGGTCATGGTCATGGTGGCCTCAGGCCTCTCCCGCCGTGGTTTCTCCGCGCCAGGTCCCCCTCCGCGCACTCGCAGGAGTGCGAAAGGGGCACAAGCGCAGGGGACCTGCGACGTAGTAAGACTGGGTTGCGAGCCCTCATGAGAGAGCCGCGAGCACCTATGGAGATGCCGCGGCAGGGGGCCCGACCCCACCACCTTACGGGATTCCGAACGGAAGCCCAAAAGTGAGGGGCCGGGCACCACTGCTCGCGTTGCGGTGCCTAGGGCTGCTGGACTACCAGGAGCTCTTGGTCACGCCCGGCAGCTCGCCGCGGTGCGCCATCTCACGGAGGCACACACGGCACAGGCCGAACTTGCGGTACACCGAGTGCGGACGGCCGCAGCGCTGGCACCGGGTGTACGCCCGGACGCCGAACTTCGGCTTGCGCTCGGACTTAGCGATCAGGGCCTTCTTCGCCATGGCTCACGCCTCCTTGAACGGGAAGCCCAGAGCGCGCAGCAGCGCCCGGCCCTCATCGTCGGTCTGAGCGGTGGTCACGACGGTGATGTCCATACCGCGCTGACGGTCGACCTTGTCCTGGTCGATCTCGTGGAACATGACCTGCTCGGTGAGACCGAAGGTGTAGTTGCCACGGCCGTCGAACTGCTTCGGCGAGAGGCCGCGGAAGTCACGGATACGCGGCAGCGCCAGCGACACCAGACGGTCCACGAACTCCCACATGCGGTCACCACGGAGGGTGACGTGGGCGCCGATCGGCTGGCCCTCGCGCAGCTTGAACTGCGCGATGGACTTGCGGGCCTTGGTGACGGCCGGCTTCTGACCGGTGATCGCGGTCAGGTCCTTGATGGCACCCTCGATCAGCTTGCTGTCACGGGCGGCCTCGCCGACACCCATGTTGACCACGACCTTGACCAGGCCGGGGATCAGCATGACGTTCTCGTACGAGAACTGCTCCTGCAGCTGGCCCTTGACCTCGGAGTTGTAACGCTCCTTGAGGCGGGGGGCCACCTTCTCAACAGTCGTCTCAGACATCAGATGTCCTCACCGGTCCGCTTGGCAACGCGGATCTTGTTGCCCTGGTCGTCGAAGCGGTAGCCGACGCGGGTGACAACCTTCTTGCCGTCCTTCTCCACGACCAGCTGGACGTTGGAGACGTGCACCGGGGCCTCGACGGTCACGATGCCACCCTGGGTGCCGGGGCCCGGCTTGGTGTGCTTCTTGACCCGGTTGACACCCTCGACGAGGACCTTGTTCTCAGCCGGCATGGCCTGGATGACCTTGCCCTGCTTGCCCTTGTCCTTGCCGGTGATGACCTGGACCAGGTCACCCTTCTTGATCTTCATGCTGTTCGCCATGAGATTAGAGCACCTCCGGCGCCAGCGAGATGATCTTCATGAACTTCTTGTCGCGCAGCTCGCGGCCCACGGGGCCGAAGATGCGGGTACCACGGGGGTCACCCTCGGTGTTCTTCAGAACGACCGCGGCGTTCTCGTCGAAACGGATGTACGAGCCATCCGGACGACGACGCTCCTTGACGGTGCGGACGACGACGCACTTGACGACGTCACCCTTCTTCACCGAGCCACCGGGGATCGCGTCCTTGACGGTGGCGACGATGACGTCCCCGATACCGGCGTAGCGGCGACCGGAGCCACCGAGAACGCGGATGCAGAGAATCTCCTTGGCACCCGTGTTGTCGGCGACACGCAGTCGCGACTCCTGCTGGATCACAGCTTTCTCCTGATCGTCAACGAGAGTCGACGGGCCGGCCGCTGCTCACTCGATCGCATCGCTGCATCGAGCACATACGGCCGTACCACATCGGCTTCGTTACTTGGCCTTCTCGAGGATCTCGACGACGCGCCAGCGCTTCGTCGCGGACAGCGGCCGGGTCTCCATGAGGAGGACACGGTCGCCGACACCGCACGCGTTCTGCTCGTCGTGCGCCTTCAGCTTGTTGGTACGGCGGATGACCTTGCCGTACAGCGCGTGCTTGACGCGGTCCTCGACGGCGACGACGACGGTCTTGTCCATCTTGTCGCTGACGACGAGACCCTCACGGGTCTTGCGGAAACCGCGCGTCTCGTTGGTGTTCTCAGTCATCAGGCGTTCTCCACCGTCTCGATGCCCAGCTCGCGCTCGCGCATCAGGGTGTAGATCCGCGCGATGTCCTTACGGACCAGCCGGAGCCGGCCGTGGTTGTCGAGCTGCCCGGTCGCCGCCTGGAAGCGGAGGTTGAACAGCTCCTCCTTGGCCTCACGCAGCTTGGCAACGAGACCCTCGTTGTCCAGCTGGCGAAGCTCAGCAGCCTTGGTAGCGGCCGACATCAGCTCTCACCGTCCTCGCGCCGAACGATCCGGCACTTCATCGGAAGCTTGTGCGCGGCACGGGTGAGCGCCTCGCGAGCAATCTTCTCGTTCGGGTACGACAGTTCGAACATGACCCGACCCGGGTGCACGTTCGCGATCCACCACTCCGGCGAACCCTTACCGGAACCCATGCGGGTCTCGGCCGGCTTCTTGGTGAGCGGACGGTCCGGGTAGATGTTGATCCAGACCTTGCCGCCACGACGGATGTGACGGGTGATCGCGATACGAGCGGACTCGATCTGACGGTTCGTCACGTAGGCCGGGGTCACGGCCTGGATGCCGAACTGGCCGAACGCCAGCTCGGTGCCACCCTTGGCCGCGCCACGCCGCTTCGGGTGGTGCTGCTTGCGGTGCTTGACCCTACGAGGGATCAGCATGGGGTCAGGCCTCCGTTCCGGTGTTCTCGGCAGCCGGAGCCTCGGTCACCGGGGCCGCGGGGGCCTCGGCGGCGGGACGACGGCCACGGCCACCGCGCTCGCCGCCACGACGCTCGCCACCGCGGGCGGGACGACCACCCTCGGGACGGGCCGGGCGGTTGCCGGAGCGGGCAGCGGCGTTCTCAGCGCGGACCTCGGCGATGTTCTTGACGTCGCCCTTGTAGATCCAGACCTTCACGCCGATGCGGCCGAAGGTGGTCTTGGCCTCGAAGAAGCCGTAGTCGACGTTCGCACGCAGGGTGTGCAGCGGCACGCGACCCTCGCGGTAGAACTCCGAACGGCTCATCTCGGCGCCGCCGAGACGACCGGAGCACTGGACCTTGATGCCCTTGGCGCCGGCCTTCATGGTCGACTGCATGCTCTTACGCATGGCGCGACGGAAGGAGACGCGGGAGGACAGCTGCTCCGCGACGCCCTGAGCCACGAGCTGGGCGTCCAGCTCGGGGTTCTTGACCTCGAGGATGTTCAGCTGGACCTGCTTGCCGGTCAGCTTCTCCAGGTTGCCCCGGATCTTGTCGGCCTCCGCGCCGCGGCGGCCGATCACGATGCCCGGACGAGCGGTGTGGATGTCCACGCGGACGCGGTCACGGGTGCGCTCGATCTCGACCTTGGAGATGCCGGCGCGCTCCATGCCCTTCGTCATGAGACGCCGGATGGCGACGTCTTCCTTGACGTAGTCCTTGTACAGCTTGTCGGCGTACCAGCGGGACTTGAAGTCCGTGCTGATGCCGAGGCGGAACCCGTGCGGGTTAACCTTCTGGCCCATTACCGGGTCCCTTCCTTGCTGCTGACGACCACGGTGATGTGGCTGGTCCGCTTGCGGATCCGGTAGGCGCGGCCCTGGGCGCGCGGGCGGAACCGCTTCAGGGTCGGACCCTCGTCGACGTAGGCCTCGGAGATGTAGAGGCTGTTCACGTCGCTGTGGTTGTAGTTGTGCGCGGCGTTGGCGATGGCGCTGTCGAGCACCTTGCCGACCGGCACGGTGGCGGCCTGCGGAGCGAAACGCAGGACGGCCTGGGCCTCCGTGGCGTTGAGGCCACGGATGAGGTCCACCACGCGGCGGGCCTTCATGGGCGTGACGCGGATGTACCGCGCCTGGGCCCTGGCTTCCATGGTTGTCCCCTTAATGGAGTAAGTCACTGAGTCTTATCTGGCGCTGAGCTCAAGCTCGCGGAGCGCTGACTAGCGACGCTTCGACTTGCGGTCTTCCTTCACGTGCCCCTTGAAGGTGCGCGTGGGAGCGAACTCGCCGAGCTTGTGGCCGACCATCGACTCGGTGACGAACACCGGGACGTGCTTGCGGCCATCGTGAACCGCGATCGTGTGGCCCAGCATGGCCGGGGAGATCACGGAACGACGGGACCAGGTCTTGATGACGTTCTGCGTGCCCGCCTCGTTCTGCACGTCCACCTTCTTCTGAAGGTGGCCGTCGATGAAGGGGCCCTTCTTGAGACTGCGCGGCATCTGACCTGCTCCTAGCGCTTCTTGTTGGTCTTGCGGCGGCGCACGATGAGCTTGTCCGACGCCTTGTTCGGGCGACGGGTACGGCCCTCGGGCTTGCCCCACGGCGAGACCGGGTGGCGACCACCGGAGGTCTTACCCTCACCACCACCGTGCGGGTGGTCGATCGGGTTCATGGCCACACCACGCACGGTCGGGCGGACGCCCTTCCAGCGCATACGGCCGGCCTTGCCCCAGTTGATGTTCGACTGCTCGGCGTTGCCGACCTCGCCGACGGTCGCGCGGCAGCGCGCGTCGACCAGGCGGATCTCACCGGAGGGCATGCGCAGGTGCGCCATCTTGCCCTCACGAGCCAGCAGCTGGATGCCGGAACCCGCGGAGCGGGCCAGCTTGGCGCCACCGCCGGGACGGAGCTCCACCGCGTGGATGGTGGTACCGACCGGGATGTTGCGGAGCGGCAGGTTGTTGCCCGGCTTGATGTCGGCCGTGGGGCCGTTCTCGATCCGGTCACCCTGCGCAACGCCGCGGGGGGCGATGATGTAGCGCTTCTCGCCGTCCGCGTAGTGCAGGAGCGCGATGCGCGCGGTGCGGTTGGGGTCGTACTCGATGTGCGCGACCTTGGCCGGCACGCCGTCCTTGTCGTGACGACGGAAGTCGATCACGCGGTAGGCGCGCTTGTGACCGCCACCCTGGTGGCGGGCGGTGACACGACCGGCGTTGTTACGGCCGCCCTTGCTGTGCAGGGGGCGAACCAGCGACTTCTCCGGCGTGGACCGCGTGATTTCGACGAAGTCGGCCACGCTCGAGCCGCGGCGGCCCGGCGTAGTCGGCTTGTACTTGCGGATACCCATTTTAGTCCTCGTCCTAATCGACGATCACGATCCCCGTCAGGCGGAGACCGGACCACCGAAGATGTCGATGCGGTTGCCCTCGGCCAGCGTCACGATGGCGCGCTTGGTGTCCTTGCGCTTACCGAAACCCGTCTTGGAGCGCTTGCGCTTGCCCTGACGGTTCAGCGTGTTGACGGCCTCGACCTTGACCGAGAAGACCGCCTCGACGGCCTGCTTGATCTGGGTCTTGTTGGCACCGGGAGCCACGACGAACGTGTACTTGTTCTCGTCGAGGAGCGAGTAGCTCTTCTCGGAGATGACCGGCTTGATCAGGACGTCACGGGGGTCCGAGTACGTCTTGCTCGTGATCTCGTTCGCCATCAGGCGGCGCTCCCTTCGAGCTCGCCCTCAGCGGCAACAGCCTTGGCGGACGCGGCCGGACCGGCCACGAAACGCTCGAAGGCGGCCTGGGTGAAGACCACATCGTCGGAGACGAGCACGTCGTAGGTGTTCAGCTGGCCGGCGTCCAGGATGTGCACGTTCGCCAGGTTGCGAGCGGACAGGATGCCCAGCTCGTCCTCGCGCTCGACGACCAGGAGGACGTTCTTGCGCTCGGAGATCTTGCCGAACAGGACCTTGGCGGCCTTGGTCGACGGCGCCTCGGTCGCGGTCACCGCGGTGATCACGTGGATGCGCTCGTGGCGGGCCCGGTCGGTGAGCGCACCGCGGAGGGCGGCGGCGATCATCTTCTTCGGGGTCCGCTGCGAGTAGTCACGCGGCACGGGACCGTGCACGACGCCACCACCGGCGAACTGCGGCGCGCGGGTCGAGCCCTGACGGGCGCGACCGGTGCCCTTCTGGCGGTACGGCTTCTTGCCGCCGCCGCGGACCTCGCCACGGTTCTTGACCTTGTGGGTGCCCTGACGGGCGGCAGCGAGCTGCGCCACGACGACCTGGTGCATCAGCGGGATGCTGACCTTGGCGTCGAAGATCTCGGCGGGCAGCTCGATGCTGCCGGCCTTGTCGCCGGCCGGCGACAGGATGTCAATGGTGGTCATATCCTTCACAGGCCCTTCGCCGCGGTGCGGACGAGGACGAGGCCGCCGTTCGGGCCCGGGATCGCGCCCTTGATGAGCAGCAGACCCTTCTCCGCGTCGACCGCGTGCACGGTCAGGTTCTGGGTGGTCACACGCTCGTGGCCCATCCGACCCGCCATGCGCATGCCCTTGAACACACGGCCCGGGGTGGCGCAGCCACCGATGGAACCGGGCGAGCGGTGCTTGCGCTGGGTGCCGTGACCGGCGCCGAGGCCCTTGAAGTTGTGACGCTTCATGACACCGGCGAAGCCCTTGCCCTTGGAGGTGCCGGTCACGTCGACCTTGACACCCGCCTCGAACAGCTCGGCGGTGATCTCCTGGCCCAGGGTGTACTCGGAGGCGTCCGAGGTACGCAGCTCGACCAGGTGGCGGCGGGGGGTGACACCGGCCTTGGCGAAGTGGCCCTGGAGGGGCTTGTTCACCTTGCGGGGGTCGATCTCGCCGAAGCCGATCTGGACGGCGTCGTAGCCGGCCGGGCTGTCGGCGGTGTGGACCTGGGTCACGACATTGGGCCCAGCCTTGACGACGGTCACCGGGACAACCCGGTTGTTCTCGTCCCAGACCTGGGTCATGCCGAGCTTCTCGCCCAGGATGCCCTTAATCTGCTTAGCCATCTTCGGTGCGCCTCTCAGAGCTTGATCTCGATGTCGACGCCCGCCGGCAGGTCGAGACGCATGAGCGAGTCAACCGTCTTCGGCGTGGGGTCGAGGATGTCGATCAGACGCTTGTGAGTACGCATCTCGAAGTGCTCGCGCGAGTCCTTGTACTTGTGCGGCGAGCGGATGACGCAGTACACGTTCTTCTCAGTGGGCAGCGGCACCGGGCCCGCGACCTGCGCACCAGTACGGATCACCGTCTCGACGATCTTCTTCGCCGAGGAGTCGATGACCTCGTGGTCGTAGGCCTTGAGCCGGATGCGGATCTTCTGTCCCGCCATGGCTACTCAGTAGTCCTTTTGTCCTCAGTCGCTACGCGGCCACCCTCCGACCCCCGCGGTCGGGCGTGTCGCCCTTTCGCTCGCAAAAAACCGGCGAATCTCTCCGTCGGTTTCCGCATGTGGGTTCGGTGGGGTCTGCAGACCCCGCGGGCGCCGGGTCGAGGCCCCGCTGACGCTTCCCGGAAGATTCCCGTACGTCCGCCCCGCAGCTGCCGCGGTGTCGACTACACACCACTACGCCCACACGCACACCTCGCGGCGTACGCGGACGCATGAACGGCCATCACGGGAACGACGAGTACATGGGACTCGCTTCCGGTCCTCCCGGCGGGAGGCGCGCAGCATCGGCACTCAACCGAGCAACTTGGACATACTGCCACACCGCACGCCGGTAATGCCAATCGGATCACGGAGCGGCCCGACCTCACCGCTCCGGCGTCACCGCTCGGTGTCACCGCTCCGGCGTCACCGCTCGGTGTCACTGCTCCGGAGCGAGCCAGGGCGCCCGCCGGCCGCACACCGTCGGCCAGTCCGGGCCGGGCAGGGCGCCGCACCAGAGCTTCTGGTCCTGGTCGTCGCCCGGGTTGAAGAACGAGACGTCGATGTCCTGGCACTGCTGGACCGGGGAGTACTTCGGGCAACCGCCGCCGGGCAGCTTCACGGTGTGCGCCCGCCAGGCGTCCAGGCCCATGGTGCCCAGGCCCGGGTCCTCCGGGAGGTACCGGTTCACCGACCAGGAGGTGCCCATCGCGCCGAACAGGGCCAGCGCGCAGACCAGGCCCGCGGCCAGCTGCTGGACGGCCCCGGGGCGCACCCGGGCCGCGGTGGCCGCCGCGGGCCCGGTGGAACCGCTGAGCCAGCGGGCCGAGACCCGCTCGACGGCGGCCATCAGCCCGACCACGGCGAGGATCATCAGGCAGTACAGGATGATCCAGGTGGTCCGCGGGTACAGCTGGACGGCCTGGGTGTCCTCCATCCGGGAGGCGAACCAGAAGCGCAGCAGCCAGGCGCCGGCCAGCACCACCGCGGCGGTCTTGACGGCGACGTGGCGCAGGCCCAGGCCGATGCCGAGGCCGACCGCGGCCAGCAGCAGCACCGCGAACCCGGTCTGTCCGGCCAGCTCGCCGGAGGCCGGCCAGGTGTGGTACGTCTGCGCGCCGGCCCGGTCGGAGGCCCAGCCCAGCACGTAGCCCGGGTCGGCGTAGACGGCGAGGTAGGCGTACCGGTCCGGCACCCCGGAGCCGTGCTTCAGGATCTCGTACAGCAGCGGTGAGCCGACCAGCGCGGCGGCCGCCGCCACCGTGGCGCAGTACGCCAGCGCGCGGCGCAGCACCGCGCCGCCCTGCCGCCAGGGGAGGGCCAGCAGCGCCAGCACCAGCACCCCGGGCGCGGCCCACAGGTACCAGCCGGAGTACCAGAGGAAGAGCGCGCCGAGCACCGCGCCGTAGCCGGCGGCGGCCAGCAGCGCGGTCCGGGTCGGGACCTCGGCGATCCTGCGCAGCCGCAGCAGGCAGGCCGCGAACAGCGGCATCAGCACGATCATGGTGACGTGGCTGTACGGGCGGATCGGGTCCAGGAAGACCACGGTGGCCGGGAGGGCGATGGCCAGGGCCCAGAACGGCCGCAGCAGCATCCGCCAGGACAGGTAGGCGGCCGGTCCGGCGAGCGCGGTGAAGGCGATCTGCAGGTCCTGCAGGGCGAGCCCGGTGTCGCCGATCCCGTTGTAGCGGATCTTGGCCCAGAGGGCGATGGCGGCCGGGAAGCCGGGCGGGTAGACGCCGGGGAGGTGGCCGCCGTTCAGCATCGAGTTGGCCATCCGGACCAGGGTGGCCGGGTCGCCGTCCTGGCCGCCGAGCGGCCACGGGGTGCCGCTCAGCGCGACCACCGTGCCGCCGGCCAGCGCCCCGCTGGCGAGGCCGGCCAGGGCGGCGCAGACCAGCCGCTTCACCCGGTCGTACCGGCGCAGCGACCCGCGGTGGGCGCAGAAGACCAGCAGGGCCAGCAGCGGCAGGCCGAGCAGCGCGCCGTACAGCTGGAGGCCGGCCAGGCCGGAGACCTGGCCGATCCGGACCATCGGGTCGACGTCGATCGTCGCGCAGAGCAGCGTGTAGCCGAGGGCCGCGACGGCGCCGGCTGCGGCCTCCGCCGCCGGCCAGCGCAGACCACGGACCCACTCACCAACCGACCGGGACACTGCGCCCCCTCCAAAATCCGTTCGGGCTCCGCGGACCGGCTCCCGGGAGCCCAGCGGCTCCGCCGGTCCACCCAATCATGCCGGGCGGGTCGGACGTGCCCATCAGCGGTGGCGCCAGACCACCCACCCGTGCTTCCAGCTGACCTTGTCGACGTACCAGCCGGCCGGGACCTGCTTCCAGCTGTCCGCGGGGTTCACGGCCTTGGGGCCGTCCGGGTCCTTCGGGTCCTTCGGCTCCGCCGCGGGGAGCCGGAACAGCGCGACGGTGGCCGAGGGCGGGGGCGTGGCGCCGTGCTTGAGGTCGGTGGTCCACACCCGGCCCCAGTAGACCTCGTACGGCTGGGCCATCCGGATGTCCCAGTCGTTGTCCCAGTCCATGACCAGGTTGTCGCCGCGCTTGAGACCGGCCTCCTTGATGAAGCCGGTGCCCGCGAACTTGCGGTCGCCGTAGTGCCGGTCGGCCACCTCGTCGGTGATCGTGGTGGTGGCGAGCAGCGCGAACCCGAGCAGGCCGGCGCCGAGCGCCGCGACCACCCGGCGGCCGCCGGACAGCCGGAGCGCGACGCACACGACGGCGATCAGCGCGGCGACCTCGGTGGCCCGCACGATGTGCAGGCTCTCCCAGTTGAGGCCGAGGAAGAGGGCGTCCGGCAGGGCCCAGGGGATGATCACGCCCTTGAGGCCGGGCCCGACGTACTGGATCACGGTCTCGCCCAGCACCGCCATCAGCAGCAGGCCGCCGGCGGTCAGCGCGATCAGGGCGCGCCGGCCGGCCCGGTGGATCAGGATGAGGCCGAGCAGGAAGTAGGCGGGGACCAGCGAGGAGAGGTACCGGGCGTAGACCCAGTTGTCGATCCGGGGGTCGTCGCCCAGGCCGGCCGCGGCGGCCAGCGGGATGCCGACCAGCAGGGCCGTCATCGCCAGCGCGACCAGGCGGGTCGCCCGGTCGACCCGGGTGGTGAACAGCGCCGCCAGGCAGAACGCCACCGCGATCGCGCCGATGCCCCAGGTGGACATCATGAAGTACCAGATCTGGCCGGCCACCCGGGTGAGGGTGCGGCCCAGCTTCTCCGGGTCGAACAGCTCGTCGAAGACCTTGGTGCCGACCTCGCTGGGCGGCACGGCGTCGAACTTCGACTCCAGGTAGGCGGCGAGCAGCCGGGACGCGCCGACCCCGAGGCCGAGGACGCCGACCGAGATCGCGGTGGCCCACCGCGGCGCCCAGCCGGTGATCAGGACCACCAGCAGGAGGACGCCGGTCACCGCGCAGATCACGCCGCCGCGGTCGTGGGTGGCCATGGAGTACGCGGCCGCGGCCGCCATCCCGGCGCCGTGCAGGGCGCGGGCCCGGAAGCCGCCGGGCGAGAGCCAGCCGTGCATGCACAGCAGCCAGACCAGCAGCAGCAGCGGGAAGATGGTCTCCGTCATCGCGAACTGCGCGTAGTAGACGACCGGGGGCAGCAGCCCGGTGACGGTCGCCAGCAGCAGCGAGAGCGGGCGCCTCAGGCCGGCCCGGCGGAGCACCGCGTAGGCGGCCAGGAAGACCAGCGAGTTGAGCACCGTGTTGATGCCCATGACCAGGTGGTAGGCGGTGACCGGGTTGTCGGCGATCCGCAGCGCGGGCGAGATCAGCAGCGGGTATCCGCCGGGGATGACCACGCCGACCGGGATGTCGGTGCCGGAGCGCCCGGCCAGCACCCGGGCGAGCACCAGGTACGTGCTCTCGTCGGCGTGGACCGACGGGTAGCTGCGGTGCAGCACCAGGGAGAGCCGGACGAGCATCTGGAACGCGTAGCCCAGCAGCAGCGCGGACGGCCAGAACCAGCGGTGCGCCGCCACCATGCGCAGCCGTGCGGCGGCGCGGTCGGACCGGGCCGGTCCGGTGCGCTCCGCCGCCCCGCCCGGCCGGTCGGAGGTTCTCTCCTCCGGTGGCACGGGCATGGTGGTCTGGTCCATCGGGTTCTCCCCCTTGAGAATCGGAGAGCGACGGCGGTGCGCAATCTCCGGTGCTGATGCCCGGACCGGCGGACGGCCGGTCGAACGGCCCCGGGATTCTCCCACGGGACAGTTCGTTCACGCCACTCTCACAGATCACGGTGAAAGTGGACACATCACCTGCAAAGACGACTACTTGGGCGGCTCGCAGTGCCCGCCCGGGGCGTACTTCGGGCACTTCCCGTTGGGCAGCTGGTCGGTGTGCGCCACCCAGGACAGCCGGCCGAGGTTGTTCTGGTCGGAGGGCATGAACCGGTCCACGGTGGCCGAGCCGGCCAGCGCGGAGAACAGGGTCAGCGCGCAGAGCACCGCGCCCGCGGTCTTCACCGCGGGGGTGCCCGGGCGGCGGAGGGCCCCGTCGGCGGCCGCGGTGCGGCCCGCCAGCTTCCGGCTCAGCAGGTAGCCGGCCATGCCGCACAGCACCAGGCTGCAGTACAGCAGCTCGGAGGAGGTCCGCGGGTAGAGCTGCACCAGCTGGTCGCGCTCCATGTGGGAGGCGAACCAGTAGCGGAGCAGGAACGCGCTCACCATGAACGAGCCGGCCACCTGCACCACCGGCAGCTCGGCGCCCAGCCACAGGGCCACGCCCACCCCGGCCACCAGGAGCAGCACGAACACCCCGACGCCGCCGAGCTCGCCCGGGATCGGCCAGGTGGCGTGGGTGTAGCCGCCCGGCAGGTCGCCCAGCCACATGGCGAAGTACGCGGGCTCGGTCTGGGTGTCGAAGTACATGTAGGCGTCCGGCGTGCCGGAGCCCTGCAGCAGGCGGATGAGGTAGCTCCCGGCCAGCAGCAGGAACACGGCGCCGGTGGTGGCCAGCGTCACGCCGGCGCGCAGCAGCGCCGTCCGGCCCGCGCGTCCGGCCCCGACCAGGGCGAGCGCCAGGCAGGCCAGCGCGCCGGGGGCGGACCAGACGAACCAGCCGGAGTACCAGAGGAAGAAGAGCGCGAAGACCACGCCGTAGCCGGCGCCGAGCAGCAGCGCGGTCCGGGTGGAGCGCCGGCCGGCGTTGATCAGGCTGCCGATGAAGCGGGCGAAGACCGGGACCAGCACGAGCAGGATGATGTCCACGTACGGCTTGGCCGCGGTGAAGATCGGGAACAGCGAGGCCAGCCCGATGCCGAGGGACCACAGCGGCGGGAGCAGCAGTCGCCAGGCGAGGTAGACGGCGGGGCCGGCGACGGCGGTGAGCAGCAGGGTGAGGACCTTGAGGGCCGCGCCGGGGCGGTCCGGGTTGAGGTACTCGGTCCAGTAGCTCAGCAGGTAGGGGAAGAGCGGCGGGTAGACGCCGGATATCGGCTTGCCCTCCTGGATCATCACGGCCCAGTCCTGCAGCTGGAGGGAGTCGCCGTGCGCTCCGTTCAGCGGCCACCAGGTGCCGCGCAGGGCCACCGCGATGCCGGCCGCGTAGAGGCCGCTGGCGAGGCCCGCCACCGAGCTCGCGGCCAGCCGCAGCGCGGTGGACCTCGACAGCCAGCGGCCCACGGCCAGCCAGGCCACCATCAGCGCGATGGCGACCAGGATGAAGCGGAGCTGGAGGGCGGCGAGGCCGCTGACCTGCCCGACCCGGGTCATCGGGTTGACGCTGACGGTGGTGCCGATCCAGGTGAAGCCGAGGGCCACCAGGAGGCCGGCGGCGGCCTCCGCCGCCACCAGCACGGAGCGGCGGCCGAGCGCCGGCCGGACCGGGGCGGGCGGGGTCGTGCCCGAGGGGAGGTCCGTGCTCTCCGGGGCGACGGGCGTGCGGGCCAGCGGGAGCGCGGACATCGGTCCTCGGTCCTTTCGTGAGGGGGTTACTGGTTGACCTTCTCGGTGAGGCCGGCGGCCTCGTCCTCGGCGAAGCGCTCGGTGTTCACCCGCTGGCCGTCGTTGACGGCGATCGCCCGGGCCAGGTCGGTGAGCTTGGCCTCCAGCGAGCGGAACCTCATGAAGGAGTTGAGGGTCATGAACGCCATGGCGACGACCAGCAGGTAGAGCACCAGGTCGGTGCCGCGGCCGACGCCCAGCTGGTTGGCGACCCAGGTGACGTCCTGCGGACGGAAGACCGCGTAGACGTTGGCGATCACGAATGCGGCGAAGGCCATCCGCTTCCAGGCCCGGGTGTGCGCGCGGTCCCAGCGGCGCACGAACATCAGCACCAGGGAGCCGGTGCCGAGCAGCAGCAGCAGCTGAATCCAGATGTACTTCATTTGCGCGCACGCTCCCGGAGCGAGATGTCGAAGAGGATGTTGACGCCGTTGATCAGGGACTGGCCCTTGGAGCGGGAGTACTCGGTGTAGAGGATGTCCACCGGCACCTCGGTGACCCGGAGGTCGGCCGAGGCGAGGAAGGCCACGATCTCGGAGGCGTGCGCCATGCCGTTCATGGTGATGCGCAGCTTGGCGGCGGCCTTGCGGTTGAGCACCCGCAGACCGTTGTGCGAGTCGGTGAGGTTGAGCTTGCGGGCGGTCGGGCTGATCGTGGCGGCGGTGCGCAGCACCACCCGCTTGATCCACGGGACCTGGCCGGTCTGCTCGATGAAGCGCGAGCCCAGCACGACGTCGGCCTGGTCGGCGCGGAGCAGCGCGACCATCTTCTCCACGTCCGGCGTCTGGTGCTGGCCGTCGGCGTCGAAGGTGGCGAAGTAGGCCGCGCCGGGCTGCCGGAGGGCGTACGCCAGGCCGGTCTGCAGGGCGGCGCCCTGACCGAGGTTGACCGGGTGGCGCACCAGGTGGGCGCCGGTGGTCAGGATGTGCTCGGAGGAGTTGTCGGTGCTGCCGTCGTCGACCACGACGATGTTGGGGAACACCTTGCGGGCGTTCTCGACAACGTCGGCGATGACGGTCCCCTCGTTGTAGGCCGGGATGACCAGCCATACGTCGTCATAGTCGGACATCGTGGCTCCATGCTGCAGCGTCTGGCCGCAAGGTCGGGGTTTCGGGAGAGTTCGGGGGCACCCGGGGGAAGGTGAGCCGGACGGCCAGTGCCATGGACAGCACGGCGGTCAGCGACCCCAGGGTGTAGGCGAGGCAGACCCGGGTCGCGACCGCGCCGGGAAGGAGGGTGGCACCGATCAGGACCAGTGTCGCCAGAGCCCAGCAGAGCAGTTGGACGCGGTGCCGGTGGAGGACCATCAGGGCCTGTCCCAGCACCATGGCCAGCATGTAGCAGAGCGTGCCGGCCGACATCCAGAAGAACTCGGCCCGGCCCAGCACATCCTGGGCACCGAAGAGTACCCGGATCAGCCAGGGGCCGAGAATGGTGGCGGGGATGCCGCCGGCCACACCGAGCGCGGTGACGACCAGGCAGGTCCGGCCGAGCAGCCGGGTGAAGCCGGGCCGGTCGCCGGCGGCGGCCGCGGTGGACAGGCCGGAGAGCAGGGAGGCCTGGAGCGAGCCGAAGACGAACAGCGGCACCCGGGCCAGCACCACGGCGTTCAGCAGGCCGGCGACCAGGGCGCCCTCGGCGGGGGCGATCAGCTTGGTGGAGACCACCGCCGCGTTCACGACGACCTGCGAGAGCAGGGTGGAGCAGATCAGCGGGCCCAGGCCGCCGAGCAGCAGCGCGAAGGCGGGCGCGGGGCCGCGCCGGGAGCCCCGCAGCACCGGCCGCAGGGTGGCGGCGACGGCGACCACCGGGGCGATGGTGAGGATCAGCGCGTACGCCAGCGGGGAGCGGATGCCGGTGAACAGGAAGGCCAGCGCGAGGCCGATGCGCAGGCCGCCGTCGATCCCGAGCTGGAGTCCGTACGGCCCGAACCGGCCGAGGCCGGCGAGCACGCCGCGGGTGACGTTCCCCACGGCCATGGCCGCGAAGGAGAGTCCGAGGGCGGCGACCATGTCGAGCCGGCCCTCGAAGAAGGTGTCGGCCAGCGGGCGGGCGGCGACGCCCAGGCCCACGGCGAGCAGGCCGAGGACGCCGGCGGTGAGCAGCCCGATCCGGCGGACCACACCGCCGGAGCCCTCCTCGGCCACCTCCTGGGCGGCGACGATGCGGGTGAGCTCCTGCTCCACGGGGAAGAAGAGGCCCAGCCCGACCGACATCAGGATGGTCCAGAGCACCGAGACGGAGGCCATGTCGTCGGTGGTCAGGCCGTGCCCGGCCGCCATGAGGTGGATGTACGAGGCGGCTCCGAGCACGACCGTGCCGCCGATCACCGACGTGGTGCCCGGCGGCAGGGTGGCGAGGAGTCGGGCGAGCGGCGAGCGGCGAGCGCCCTCCGCGGTGCTTCTCTCGGTCACGACTCCTGGGCGGCCTTCACCTTGAGCGGCTCCCACCAGGCGCGGTTCTCGCGGTACCAGGCGATGGTCGAGGCGAGGCCCTCCTCGAAGGTGACCTGCGGCTCGTAGCCGAGCTCCTCGCGGATCTTGGTGATGTCCAGCGAGTAGCGCAGGTCGTGGCCCTTGCGGTCCTGCACGTGGTCGACCATGTCCCAGCCGGCGCCGGCGGCGTCCAGCAGCAGGCCGGTGAGCTCCTTGTTGGTGAGCTCGACGCCGCCGCCGATGTTGTAGACCTGGCCGGAACGGCCCTTGCGCAGCGCCAGGTCGATGCCGCGGCAGTGGTCGGAGACGTGCAGCCAGTCGCGGATGTTGCCGCCGTCGCCGTACAGCGGGACGCGCTTGCCGTCGATCAGGTTGGTGGTGAAGAGCGGGATGACCTTCTCGGGGAACTGGTACGGCCCGTAGTTGTTGGAGCAGCGGGTGACCACCACGTCCATGCCGTGGGTGCGGTGGTAGGCCAGCGCCAGCAGGTCGGAGCCCGCCTTCGAGGAGGAGTACGGGGAGTTCGGCGCGAGCGGCCAGTCCTCGGTCCAGGAGCCCTCGGTGATGGAGCCGTAGACCTCGTCGGTGGAGACGTGGAGGAAACGGCCGACACCGTGCTTGCGGGCGGCGTCCAGGAGGACCTGGGTGCCGACCACGTTGGTCATGACGAACGGACCGGCACCGGCGATCGAGCGGTCGACGTGCGACTCGGCGGCGAAGTGCACGACCGCGTCGTGACCGGCCATCACCTGGTCGACCGCGTCGACGTCGCAGATGTCACCGCGGACGAAGGTGTACCCGGGGTGGTTCGCCACTGGTGCGAGGTTGGCCTCGACGCCGGAGTAGGTCAGCTTGTCGAAGACCGTGATGCTTGCCGCAGGGTCCGCCGACAGGATGGAGCGGACGTACTGCGAACCGATGAAACCGGCGCCACCGGTGACGAGAATACGCATAGTGCGGCGATTCTACTGTGCGATTCACGGGCCCCTCCAACCGGCCCTGGCCTGCCGCTCGGGGGCCCGCCGACCGGGGTTGGGACGCCCCTGGCGCGGCACGTAAGGTAACCCCCATGCGTGGCATCCTCCTTGCGGGCGGCACCGGCTCCCGCCTCTGGCCGTTGACCCGGGCCGTCTCCAAGCAGCTCCTGCCGGTCTTCGACAAGCCGATGATCTACTACCCGCTGTCGACGCTGGTGATGGCCGGGATCCGGGAGATCCTCATCATCACCACCCCGCAGGACCAGGAGCAGTTCCAGCGCCTGCTCGGCGACGGCTCACAGCTCGGCCTCGACCTGCAGTACGCGGTCCAGGAGCGTCCCGAGGGCATCGCGCAGGCGTTCGTGCTGGGCGCGGACTTCATCGGCGACGAGCCGGTGGCGCTGATCCTCGGCGACAACATCTTCCACGGCAGCGGCCTGGGCACCCGGCTGGCCCAGCGGACCGACCCCAAGGGCGGCATGGTCTTCGCCTACCCGGTGGCCGACCCCACCGCGTACGGCGTGGTCGAGTTCGACGCCGACGGCCAGGTCATCTCCATCGAGGAGAAGCCGGCCAAGCCGAAGTCCCGGTACGCCGTCCCGGGCCTGTACTTCTACGACAACCGGGTCGTCGAGATAGCCCGCACCATCACCCCCAGCGCGCGCGGCGAGCTGGAGATCACCGCGGTGAACGACGCCTACCTGCAGTCCGGCGAGCTCCAGGTGACGGTCCTCGACCGCGGTACCGCCTGGCTCGACACCGGCACCTTCGTGTCGATGGTGCAGGCCTCGGAGTTCGTCCGGGTCATCGAGGAGCGCCAGGGCTTCAAGATCGGCTGCATCGAGGAGGCCGCCTGGCGGGCCGGCTTCGTGAGCGACGAGCAGCTGCGCGAGCTCGCCGAGCCCCTGCTGAAGAGCGGCTACGGGCAGTACCTGCTGGGCCTGCTGGACGAGGAGATCGCCCGATGAAGTTCCGTGAGCTCTCCATCGAGGGCGCCTGGGAGATCACCCCGCAGCAGCACGGCGACCCGCGCGGGCTCTTCATGGAGTGGTACCGCTTCGACCACCTGGCCGAGGTGGTCGGCCACCCGCTGCGGATGGCGCAGGCCAACCTCTCGGTGTCGGCCAGGGACGTGGTGCGCGGCATCCACTTCGCCGACGTCCCGCCCGGCCAGGCCAAGTACGTGACCTGCGTCCGCGGCGCGGTGCTGGACGTCATCGTGGACCTGCGGGTCGGCTCGCCGACCTTCGGCCGCTGGGAGTTCGTGCGGCTGGACGACGTGGACCGCCGCGCGGTGTACATCTCCGAGGGCCTGGGTCACGGCTTCTGCGCGCTGACCGACGACGCCACGCTCTCCTACGTCTGCTCGGAGACCTACAACCCGACCGGCGAGCACGCGGTGCACCCGCTGGACCCGGACCTCGCGATCGAGTGGCCGGCCGACGTCCCGCAGCTGTCCGCCCGGGACGCGGCCGCCCCGTCGCTGGCCGAGGCCATCGAGACCGGCCTGCTGCCGGACTACCAGGAGTGCCTGCGCTACCGTCAGACGCTCCGCGACAGCTGACCCAGCCCGCCCCCACCACCGAGAACCGGGTGTCCAGTTCATGACCACTCTCGACATCATGCTGCCGTACTACGGCAACGTCGCCCTGATGCAGGCCGCCGTCCGCAGCATCCTGGCCCAGAGCGACCCGAACTGGCGCCTGACCGTCGTGGACGACGGCAAGGAGCCCGACGTCCCGGGCTGGTTCGCCGAGCTGGGCGACGACCGCGTCTCGTACCAGCGCAACGAGAAGAACCTGGGCGTCACCGGGAACTACCGCAAGTGCCTGGGCCTGGTCCGCGAAGAGCACTTCGTGATGATGGGCACCGACGACGTCATGCTGCCGGACTACGTCGCCACGGTGCGGGCGGCGCTGGCCGCCCACCCGGGCATCGGCATGGTCCAGCCGGGCGTCCAGGTCATCGACGGCGACGACCGGCCCACCGAGGGCCTGGCCGACCAGGCGAAGCGCCGGCTGTACGCCCCGCGGTTCAAGGGCGACCTGGTGATGGGCGGCGAGGAGCTGGCGACCAGCCTGCTGCGCGGCAACTGGCTGTTCTTCCCCTCGATCTGCTGGCGCACCGAGGCCGTCCGCGCGGCCGGCTTCCGGGACAACCTGGAGGTCACCCAGGACCTCGCGCTGGTCATCGACCTGCTGCAGGCGGGCGAGCGGATGCTGATCTCCGACACGGTCTGCTTCCAGTACCGCCGGCACGCCGTCTCGATCTCCTCCAAGCAGGCGTTCACGGGCGTCCGCTTCGAGGAGGCCAACCGCTTCTTCGTGGAGGTCGCGGACCGTCTGGACGCGCACGGCTGGTCCAAGGCGGCCAAGGCCTCCCGGTTCCACCTCTCCTCGCGGATCCACGCGCTGACGATGGTGCCCGGCGCGCTCAAGAACCGGCAGAGCGACGGCGCCCGCACGCTGCTCCGCCACGTCGCCGGCACCGACCGGCGCTGACCCCTCGACCCACCACGGAGCCACAGCGATGACCGTCCCCAGCCCGGCCCTG
The DNA here is from genome assembly GCF_040571325.1 of Kitasatospora sp. HUAS MG31. Classification (GTDB taxonomy): domain Bacteria; phylum Actinomycetota; class Actinomycetes; order Streptomycetales; family Streptomycetaceae; genus Kitasatospora; species Kitasatospora camelliae. Next base: position 3,308,416 of record NZ_CP159872.1, read on the forward strand.
CCCCGCGTCGCCGTCCTCGGCGGTACCGGCTTCATCGGACGCGCGATCCTCGCGACGCTCTCCGAGCAGGGGTACGGCCTGCTCACCATCGCCCGCAAGGAGCCGGCCGACCGGCTGCCCGGCGACTTCGCCCGGGTCGACCTCGCCGAGGACGACCCGTCGGTGCTCGCCGACCTGCTGGCGGACCGGAAGATCGACGTGGTGGTCAACGCGGCCGGCGGCATGTGGGGCCTGACCGACGAGCAGATGGTCGGCGCCAACGTCGGCATGGTGTCCCGTCTGCTGGAGGCGCTCCGGTCGATGGCCGCCCCGCCGCGGCTGGTCCACCTGGGCACGGTCCACGAGTACGGGCTCTGCCCGGTCGGCGTCAGCCTGGCCGAGGACTCCGAGCCCCACCCGTCGATGGTCTACGGGCAGCTCAAGCTGCAGGCCACCGAGCTGATCGCGGACGCGGTCCGGACCGGCGGCCTGGACGCCGTGGTGCTCCGGCTCGGCAACGTGGTCGGCGCCGGCCAGCCCGGGCACAGCCTGCTCGGCGTGATGGCCGCCAAGCTCGCCGAGGCCCGCGCCGCGGGCACCACCGCCGAGCTGTCGCTGCAGCCGCTCACCGCCCAGCGCGACTTCGTCGACCTGCAGGACACCGTCGACGCGATCGTCGCGGCGCTCGCCCCGGTCGCCGCTCCCCCGGTCCTCAACGTCGGCCTGGGCCGGGCCAGCTCGGCCCGCGAGCTGGTCGAGCTGCTGATCGAGGTCAGCGGTGTCCCGACCGAGATCACCGAGGTCCCCGCCCCGGACGGCTCCGGCCCGGAGACCGAGTGGCAGCAGCTGGAGGTCTCCGCGATCGAGGCCTCGCTGGGCTGGCGGCCGCGGCGTACCCTGCGCGAAGCTGTAGCAGCGCTGTGGGCCGCCCGGATCGCGGCCACCGCCTGACCGACCGCCATCGGCGGCCCCCTCCGCAGCCTCCTCGGCGCGCCCCACCTCGCAGGAAGTCAGACCAGCCCTATGTCTCGCAGAGTACGTGCCCTGCCCGGCTACCGCGGTTCGCTCGCCGAGCTGTACTCGTCGCGGGCCAACAGCTTCGGTGTGCTCCGTCTGGTGCTCGCCTCGGCCGTGGTGGTCTCCCACATGTACCCGATCGCCTGGGGCCACCTCGACCCGCTGTGGAAGCACAGCGGGATGCAGACCGACATCGGCAAGATGTCGGTGATCGGCTTCTTCGTGCTCTCCGGGTTCATGATCACCGGCAGTGGCGCGCGCAGCACCTCCGGCCGCTACGCCTGGCACCGCGCCCTGCGCATCCTGCCGGGCCTGTGGGGCTCGCTGCTGCTGTCCGCGCTGGTCATCGTGCCGGCGCTGTACTACTGGCTGCACGGCACCACCGCCGGGTACTGGCACAACCCGGCCGGCCCGCGGAACTACCTCGAGGGCACCTGGAACACCTCGATCAGCACCGGCTGGGACATCTCCGGGGTGATGGCCGAGGGCCGCAACCGCGGCACCAACTTCGACCCGGGCGTCAACGGCGCGCTGTGGTCGCTGAAGTACGAGATCCTCTGCTACGTCATGGTCGGCCTGCTGGCCGCCGGCGGCGCGCTGCAGCGGGCCCGGAAGTTCGTGCCGCTGATGGCCGGCGCGCTGGGCGTGCTGATCCTCCGTGACTGGTTCGACGCCCCCGGCCTGCGCGGCATCCCCGGCGACATGAACTCCGCCGTGATGGTGCCGTTCCTCGGGGCGATGTCGGTCCACTTCATCATCCACCTGTGCTTCGTCTTCCTGATCGGCGCGACCTTCCAGCTCTACCGCGAGCGGCTGCCGATCCACGACGGCCTGGCGGCGCTCTCCTTCCTGGTGCTGGGCGGCACGCTGTACTTCGGCGGCCTGTTCGTGTTCGGCTACCCGGCCTTCGCGTACCTGCTGCTCTGGCTCGCCGTCCGTCTGCCGCGCCCGTTCCAGAAGGTCGGCCGCAAGCGGGACTACTCGTACGGCATCTACATCTACGGCTTCACGGTCGAGCAGGCGCTGGCCATGCTGGGCTACGCCAAGTACGGCAAGCCGGTGTACCTGCTCTGCGCGATGGCCGGCACGGTGGTGCTGGCGGCGCTCTCCTGGCACCTGATCGAGTCGCCGGCGATGAAGCTGAAGAACTGGACCCCGTGGTTCGTGCGGCGGCTCAAGCAGCGCTCCCAGGAGCGCCGCCAGGTGAGCGAGCCGGTGGCGCCGACCACCGACAAGGCGGCCCGGCAGCAGCAGGACGCCCCCGCCGTGTCCGCCTGACCGGCTGACTGCTTCGTTCCACCGGCTCCACCCGCTCCACCCGCTCCACCCGCTCCACCATCCGCAGGACCCGCCGACAGCCGGCCGCGACATCCGGCCCGGGGACCACGCACCCGCGTTCCCCGGCCCGCCGCGGCCGGCTGTCGCGTTTCCCGGTGCACCCCGGGCTCCGGGGACCGGGACCCTGCGCCTGCGCCTGGCTCCGCGCCTGCCTCCGTGCCTGGCTCCGCGCCTGCCTCCGTGCCTGCCTCCGTGCCTGCCTCGGAGTGTGGTGCCCGTGGCCTGCGCCTGGGCCCGTCCCGGACCCCTCCCCCGGGCTTCTCCGCACGGCCGCCGGAAGGGCCTGGGACCGGCGCCCGTCCACGAGGCGGCCGTCCCGCCCGTCACGCCCCCACGCCGCTCCCCGGAACCGGAAACGCCGCAGGGGCTCCGCGCCACCTTGCGGTGTCGCGGAGCCCCTGCGGTTCGCCTGTGGAGCAGGCAGGTCAGGCGAGCGTCAAATTACTTGACGATCTTGGTGACCTGGCCGGCGCCGACGGTGCGGCCACCCTCACGGATGGCGAACTTCAGGCCCTCCTCCATGGCGACCGGCTGGATCAGCGCGACCGTCATGGCGGTGTTGTCGCCCGGCATGACCATCTCGGTGCCCTCGGGGAGGGTCACGACGCCGGTCACGTCCGTGGTACGGAAGTAGAACTGCGGGCGGTAGTTGTTGAAGAACGGGGTGTGGCGGCCACCCTCGTCCTTCGACAGGATGTAGGCCTGGGCCTCGAAGTCGGTGTGCGGGGTGACCGAACCCGGCTTGATGATGACCTGGCCGCGCTCGACGTCCTCGCGCTTGATGCCACGGAGCAGCAGACCGACGTTCTCACCGGCCTGGCCCTCGTCGAGCAGCTTGCGGAACATCTCGATACCGGTGACCGTGGTGGTGGTCTTGGTGGTCTTGATGCCGATGATGTCGACGGTCTCGTTGACCTTGAGGATACCGCGCTCGATGCGGCCGGTGACGACGGTGCCACGACCGGTGATCGTGAAGACGTCCTCGATCGGCATCAGGAACGGCTGGTCGGTGAGGCGAGCCGGGGTCGGGATGGCCTCGTCGACGGCGTGCATCAGGCCGAGGAGCTTCTCGCCCCACTCCTTGTCGCCCTCGAGCGCGCGCAGCGCCGAGACGCGGACGACCGGCAGGTCGTCACCCGGGAACTCGTACTCCGAGAGGAGCTCGCGGACCTCGAGCTCGACGAGCTCCAGGATCTCCTCGTCGTCCACCATGTCGGCCTTGTTCAGGGCGACGACGATGTAGGGGACGCCGACCTGGCGGGCCAGGAGGACGTGCTCCTTGGTCTGCGGCATCGGGCCGTCGGTGGCGGCGACGACGAGGATCGCACCGTCCATCTGGGCCGCACCGGTGATCATGTTCTTGATGTAGTCAGCGTGACCCGGGCAGTCGACGTGGGCGTAGTGACGCGCCTCGGTCTGGTACTCGACGTGCGCGATCGAGATGGTGATACCGCGCTGACGCTCCTCCGGGGCCTTGTCGATCTGGTCGAACGGCGTGAAGGGGTTGATGTCCGGGTACGCGTCGTGCAGCACCTTGGTGATGGCCGCGGTCAGCGTGGTCTTGCCGTGGTCGATGTGACCGATGGTGCCGATGTTGACGTGGGGCTTCGTCCGCTCGAACTTCGCCTTCGCCACTGCAGTCCTCCTGAGGACAGTTCTGTACGCCGTACGACGTCAGTTGGTCTGGATCGGGTTGGGAACGGGGGCGCTGGTCGCGCCCCCCGTGCCGTCCCGCGGGGTGGGGGTGCCGGAGGCTCCCGGGCGGATCCGGGTGGATCCACCCGGGACTGCCTCCTACAAGCCTAAAGGGTCTGGTTCATCCCGAATGCCGGGCTGAACCGTTGGCCGGCAGAGCCGGACCTACTCGCCCTTGGCCTTGGCGATGATGTCGTCCGCCACGTTCCGCGGAACCTCGGCGTACGAGTCGAACTGCATCGAGTAGCTTGCGCGACCAGAGGTCTTGCTGCGCAGGTCACCGACGTAGCCGAACATCTCGGAGAGCGGCACCAGCGCGTTGACGACGCGGGCGCCGTGACGCTCGTCCATGGACCGGATCTGGCCACGACGAGAGTTGATGTCGCCGATGACCTCGCCCATGTAGTCCTCGGGGGTGGTGACCTCGACGGCCATCATCGGCTCGAGCAGAGCCGGCGACGCCTTCTTGGCACCTTCCTTGAACGCCATGGAACCGGCGATCTTGAACGCGAGCTCGGAGGAGTCGACGTCGTGCGAGGCACCGTCGAGCAGCGTCACGCGGACACCCTGGAGCGGGTAGCCGGCGAGCACGCCGAACTCCATGGCCTCCTGGCAACCGGCGTCGACCGAGGGGATGTACTCCTTCGGCACGCGGCCACCGGTGACCTTGTTGACGAACTCGTAGCCCTCGCCGGCCTCGATCGGCTCGATCGCGATCTGGATCTTCGCGAACTGGCCGGAGCCACCGGTCTGCTTCTTGTGCGTGTAGTCGATGCGCTCGACGGCCTTGCGGATCGTCTCGCGGTACGCGACCTGCGGCTTGCCGACGTTGGCCTCGACCTTGAACTCACGGCGCATACGGTCGACCAGCACCTCGAGGTGCAGCTCGCCCATACCCGCGATGATGGTCTGGCCGGTCTCCTCGTCCGTGTTGACCTGGAAGGAGGGGTCCTCCTCCGCGAGACGCTGGATGGCGACACCCAGCTTCTCCTGGTCACCCTTGGACTTGGGCTCGATGGCGACGCGGATGACCGGGGCCGGGAAGTCCATGGACTCCAGGATGACCGGCTGCTTCTCGTCGCACAGCGTCTCACCGGTGGTGGTCTGCTTCAGGCCCATGACGGCGATGATGTCGCCGGCGCCCACCGAGTCGATCTCCTCACGCTTGTTCGCGTGCATGCGGTAGATCTTGCCGATGCGCTCCTTCTTGCCCTTGACGGAGTTCAGCACCGAGGTGCCGGACTCCAGGCGGCCGGAGTACACGCGGACGAAGGTGAGCTTGCCCAGGTGCGGGTCAGACATGATCTTGAACGCCAGCGCGGACAGCGGCTCCTCGTCGGAGGCCTGGCGGACGATCTTCTCGTCCACGTTGCCCGGCTTGGTGCCCTCGATGCCCTCGATGTCGAGGGGCGACGGCAGGTACTTCACGACCGCGTCGAGCAGGGGCTGGACGCCCTTGTTCTTGAACGCGGAGCCGCAGAAGATCGGCGTGAAGTCGGAGGCCAGGGTGCCCTTGCGGATCGCCGCGATCAGCACGTCCTCGGGGATGTCCTCGCCCTCGAGGGCGAGCTCCATCACCTCGTCGCTGGTGTTCGACACGATGTCGATCAGCTCTTCGCGGTACTGGGCGGCCTGGTCGGCCAGGTCGGCCGGGATGTCGACGGTGTCGTACATCTCGCCCTTGGTCGCCTCGGGCGACCAGACCAGGGCCTTCATCTTCACCAGGTCGACGACGCCGACGAAGTCGGACTCCGCGCCGATCGGGAGCTGCATGACCAGGGCGGTCGCGCCGAGGCGGTCCTTGATGGTCTGCACGCAGAAGAAGAAGTTGGCGCCCGTGCGGTCCAGCTTGTTCACGAAGCAGATGCGCGGGACGCCGTAGCGGTCAGCCTGCCGCCACACGGTCTCGGACTGGGGCTCGACACCGGCGACGCCGTCGAACACCGTCACGCCACCGTCGAGCACGCGCAGCGAGCGCTCCACCTCGACGGTGAAGTCGACGTGGCCCGGGGTGTCGATGATGTTGATGGTGTTGTCGACGCCGTCCAGCGTCCAGTGACAGGTGGTCGCGGCGGACGTGATCGTGATGCCGCGCTCCTGCTCCTGCTCCATCCAGTCCATCGTGGCAGCGCCGTCGTGGACCTCACCGATCTTGTACGAGACACCGGTGTAGAACAGGATCCGCTCGGTGGTGGTGGTCTTGCCCGCGTCGATGTGGGCCATGATCCCGATGTTCCGGGTCTTGGCCAGGTCAAGGGAGGTTGCAGCCATGGTGGCTCGTTCTCTCTCTGTCTCTAAGTGACGGGGTTCGGACTACCAGCGGTAGTGCGCGAAGGCCTTGTTGGACTCGGCCATCTTGTGGGTGTCCTCGCGACGCTTCACGGAAGCGCCCAGACCGTTGCTGGCGTCGAGGATCTCGTTCAGCAGACGCTCGGTCATGGTCTTCTCGCGACGGGCGCGGGAGTAGCCGACGAGCCAGCGCAGCGCCAGGGTGTTGGCGCGGCCCGGGCGGACCTCGACCGGCACCTGGTAGGTGGCGCCACCGACGCGGCGGGACTTGACCTCAAGGGTCGGCTTGACGTTCTCCAGGGCGCGCTTGAGCGCGACCACCGGGTCGGCGCCGGTCTTCTCGCGGACACCCTCGAGGGCGCCGTAGACGATCCGCTCGGCGGTGGAGCGCTTGCCGTGCAGCAGGATCTTGTTGACCAGCGAGGTCACCAGCGGGGAGCCGTAAACCGGGTCGACGATGACCGGGCGCTTCGGGGCGGGGCCCTTACGAGGCATTCTTACTTCTCCTTCTTGGCGCCGTAGCGGCTGCGGGCCTGCTTGCGGTTCTTGACACCCTGGGTGTCGAGCGAACCGCGGATGATCTTGTAGCGGACACCAGGAAGGTCCTTCACACGGCCACCGCGGACCAGCACGATGGAGTGCTCCTGCAGGTTGTGGCCCTCGCCCGGGATGTAAGCGGTGACCTCGATCCCGCTGGTGAGGCGCACACGGGCGACCTTACGAAGCGCCGAGTTCGGCTTCTTCGGGGTGGTCGTGTACACACGCGTGCAGACGCCGCGACGCTGGGGCGAACCCTTCAGAGCGGGCGTCTTGTTCTTCTCGACCTTGTCCTGCCGGCCCTTTCGGACCAGCTGCTGGATCGTAGGCACCGTTTCTCCGTTTTCTGTGTGCCAAGGCTGCGTCAAACTAACCTGCGGTGTTCCCAGCACGCCGACCCACGCGGTCGGGCGTGTTGGGCCTCTTCGGGGGAAGAATCGCGGAATCCCATGAGCTGGTGCAGCTGCGGCGCGGGCGGAGCGGGAGAACCACTCCGCTGCGGCGGCCGGCCTGCTGGCACGCACAAGGACCCGGGGACACCCCAGGCACAAGGTCAGAGCGTACCTAGCGCATGGGCGACGGTCAAAACAAATGCAACGCCGCAGGTCGTGGCGGACGGAGAGGGTTCACCCGGGCGGACGCACCCGGCACCGCCCGTCCTACCACAGATCCGACCCGACAGCCACCGGACGGCGGCCGAGCGGGCGGCCGAGCGGGCCGCTGACGTCAGGCCGCCGTCAGCCGCCCAGGGTCGCGGCGAGCATCCCGAAGAAGAACATCAGCCCCCAGCCGAGCACCGACAGCCAGCCCAGCACCAGGCCGCCGGTGGCCATCCCGTCGCCCTCCTCGCCGCTGGTGCGGATCTGCGACTTGGCGAGGTGCCCGGTCACCACCGCGGGCAGCCCGGTCATGCCCATGGTCGGCAGGCACAGCACGCCCAGCACCAGCGACGCCACCGCCAGGCCGTTGGTCGGCCGGCGCACCGGGACGGGCGGCGGCAGGAAGGTCGGCGGCACCACCGGCACGGCCGCGCCGAGCGGCGCCACCATCGGGCCGGAGGGCAGGTCGGCCACCAGACGGGCCAGCTCGCCGTAGGTCTGCGCGTGGTACGCGCCGCCCATCCGCTGCTCGTACTCGGGGGCGGAGAGCCGGCCCTCGGCGTACGCGGCCTTCAGCACGTCCACCGTGCGCTCGCGGTCCGCGTGCGCGGCGCGCATCGCGGCCTGCGGGGTCGGCGCGGGCTGCCAGGGCTGCCCGTACGGGGACGGCTGTCCGTGCGGGGACGGCTGCCCCCACGGCTGTACGGCCATCCGGCCACCTCCCGAAACCCCGGCGCTCACGCGCCCTCCCGCCGCGCGGCCCGCGCGCCCTCTCAGGATGCAGGACGAACGGGAGCCGTGAGTAGTTGCCGACACGCCGCACCGAACCGGTTCCGGTTCCCGGACGGCCTTCCGGGCGGATCCGCGCAGGTCCGGACCGGGCCGACCGGTCCGCCCGGGACACGCCGGGTCCGGCATCATGGACGGGGTTTCCCGGGACGGACGACGACGGTAGGGGCACGGTGGGCAGGCGCGGCAGCAACGGGCAGGGGACGGCCGCCGACGGGCTGGTGGCCCGGGCGGTGCAGCAGGTGGTCGCCGCCCCCGACGGTGTCCTCGACCACGCACTGGACGGCGGCGCCTCGCTGCTGGCCGCCTCCGCCGAGCAGTGGCCCGAGGTGAGCCGCGCGCTGCTGGCGTACGCCGACCGCGCCGTCGGCCGCTGCTGGACGGCGGGCTGGCGGCCGGCCGACCTGGTCCGGGTGGTGCGGCGCGGGCTGGGCCCGGCGCACCTGGCGATGGCCGCCGACCTGATCGCCGCCGAGGGCCGCCGGCACCCCGCCGCCGCGCTGGACCGGCGCTGGCGGGAGCAGCTGCGCGAGCTGGCCTGCGAGGTCTGGTGGGGGCCGGACTCCGACTACCTCGCCGCCTTCGCCGAGCGGAACCGGCTGGACCGCTTCGCGCTGGCCACCGCCGCCCTGGAGCTGCTGCGCGCCTGGGCCCTGCTGCCGCCGATCACCCCGGTCGGGCCGGTGCCCGGTCAGACCGCGCCGCGGGCGGGCACCCGGCCGGCGGAGGGCGAGCCGCGGATGCTGGGCCGGATCCGCGCGCTGCTGGCGAAGGCCGAGTCGACCGAGTACCCGGAGGAGGCCGAGGCGCTGACGGCCAAGGCCCAGCAGCTGATGGCCCAGCACTCCATCGACGAGGCCCTGCTGGCGGCCGGGGCGGCCGCGAAGGACGCCCCCGCCGCGCTGCGGATCGGCGTGGACAGCCCGTACGAGGGCCCGAAGGCGATGCTGCTGGACGCGGTGGCCGCGGCCAACCGGTGCCAGGTGGTGTGGGCCAAGGAGTTCGGCTTCTGCACCATCGTCGGCTTCGACGCCGACCTGGACGCGGTGGAGCTGCTGTACACCTCGCTGCTGGTGCAGGGCACCGCGGCGATGCACAAGGCGGGCAGCCGCAGGCACCGGGACGGCGCGCCGCGCACCAAGGCGTTCCGGCAGTCCTTCCTGGTCGCCTACGCGGCGCGGATCCGGGAGCGGCTGACCGCCGCCACCGAGCGGGCCACCGCCGACGCGGCCGCCGGGCGGCACCTGCGGGAGGACGGCACCGAGGAGCGGCTGCTGCCCGACGAGCGGCTGCTGCCGGTGCTCGCCGCCCGCGAGGAGGCCGTCCGGGACACGGTCGGGAGGATGTTCCCGAAGCTGGTGTCGCAGCGGGTGCGGGTCAGCGACGGCGACGGCTGGGCGGCCGGCCGGGCCGCCGCCGACCGGGCGGCGCTGCACGGGCGCTCGGGGTCGATCGAGCGCTGACCGGGCGGGCAGCGCCCGAACCGGCGAGCAGGACCGGTGACAGGACCGGCGGGCCCGCAGGGGTCCGCGGAGACGAGGGGGAGCGATGACGACGGATGCGGGCGCGGGCGCGGGGACGCGGACCGGGGGTGCGGCGGGGGACCGGCGGGAGCGGGTGCGGGGGTCGCTGCTGGGCGGCGCGCTCGGCGACGCCCTGGGCTGGCCGATCGAGTTCCAGCGGCTGGACGCGATCCACGACCGGTTCGGGCCGCAGGGCCTGACCGACGTGGCGGCCGGCGGCCGGCACGGGGAGGTCACCGACGACACCCAGATGACCCTGTTCACGGCGGAGGGCCTGCTCCGCGGCGGCACCCGCGAGGCGGTGCACCGGGCGTACCTGCGCTGGATGCTCACCCAGCGGCTGTCGCAGCCCGAGCGGGAGCCGGACGGCTGGCTGCTCGCCCAGCCCTTCCTGTACGCCTCCCGGGCGCCGGGCATGGCCTGCACCACCGGACTGGCCGGGCACTCCTACGTCCCGCCGGTGCCGTTCGGCGAGGACGGGCCGGTGAACCCGAATTCCAAGGGCTGCGGCACCGTGATGCGGTCGGCGCCCTTCGGGCTGGCCGGGCTGGGCGTGGAGCGGGCGTTCGAGTTCGCGGCCGAGTGCGCGCAGCTGACCCACGGGCACCCGACCGGGTACCTGGCGGCGGGGGCGTTCGCCGCGCTGATCGAGCGGGTCACCGGCGGGGTCGGCCTGCGGCGGGCGGTCGAGGAGACCATCGACCAGACCGCCGCGTACCCCGGCTCGGGGGAGACCGTCACCGCCCTGCGGCGTGCGGTGGAGACGGCCGACACCTCGGAGGCGTCCGCCTGGACGGTGGAGCGGGTCGGGCTCGGCTGGATCGCCGAGGAGTGCCTGGCCATCGCCGTGTACTGCGCGCTCGCCGGGGCGGACGCGCGGCAGGCGCTGATCCTCTCGGTGAACCACTCGGGGGACAGCGACTCGACGGGGGCCGTGTGCGGGAACCTCGTCGGGGCGCTGTACGGCGAGTCGGCGCTGCCCGCCGACTGGCTCACCGTCGTCGAGGGTACGGACGTCATCCGCAGGGTCGCGGACGACCTCCTCGCCGTGCGCTGACCGGGCGACCACCGCGTCCCGGCGGCTCGCCGCACCGCCTCGCGCACCCGTCTCGCGCGTCTGGAGAGCCCTAGCCTGGGTGCATGGCCGAGCCCAGGACGAAGCCGACCGGTGCGAGTGTCGAGGAGTTCCTGGCCGCCGTCGCGGACGAGCGGCGGCGCCGGGACGCGCAGGCGGTGTGCGCGCTGATGGCGGAGGCGACCGGCGAGCCGCCGGTGCTGTGGGGCGACTCGATCGTCGGATTCGGGACCTACCACTACCGGTACGCCAGCGGCCGGGAGGGCGACTGGCCCCCGGTCGGCATGTCCCCGCGCAAGCAGGCGCTGACGGTGTACCTCGCCGAGGGCTTCGACCGGTACGCCGACCTGCTGGCCCGGCTCGGTCCGCACACCACCGGCAAGGGCTGCCTCTACCTCAAGCGGCTGGACGCGGTGGACCTGGACGCCCTCCGCGCCCTGGTCGCCGCGGTCTTCGACCGCCTGAACGGCCGGACCCTCAGCCCGTGACGGCCCGGCGCGGTGGGCTCAGTCCCAGAGGGCGCCGAACTCCAGCAGTTCGTCCCGGTACTCGATGCGCCGGACCCAGTCGGCCGGCCAGGCCCCGGCGCCGTGGTGGGCCCCGGCGAACGCGCCGGTGAGGCAGGCGATGGAGTCGGAGTCACCGGAGGAGTACGCGGCGCGCCGGACCGCCGCGACGGGGTCGTCGGGCAGCAGCAGGAAGCAGAGCAGCCCGGTGGCGAAGGCCTCCTCGGCGATCCAGCCGGCGCCGGTGATCTCGCACGGGTCGGTGTCCAGGGAGGGCCGGGCGAGGGCCGCGTCCAGCCGGTCGAGGACGTGGAGGCACTCGTCCCAGCCGCGGGCGATGAACTCCTCGGGCGAGTGGTCGTGCGCGTGGGCGGCCAGGTCGCCGAGCCAGAACGCGTCGTAGTGCGTCCGGTGGGCGAGGGCGTGCTCGCGCAGCCGGCCCGGCAGGTCGCGGGGCGCGGTGCCGTCGGCCAGCAGGCGCACGGTGAGCGCGGTGAGTTCGCTGGCGGCGAGGGCGGTGGGGTGGCCGTGGGTGAGTGCGGACTGGAGCTGGGCGGTGCCGGAGAACTGGCGGTCGGTCAGGTCGGGCAGCAGGCCGACCGGGGCGACCCGCATGTTGGCGCCGCAGCCCTTGGAGTCGACGATGCTGGCCTCCTGCCAGCGGCGGCCCTCGGTGCTGAGCAGGGAGCAGGCGCGCAGGCAGGTGCGGCCGGGGGCGCGGGTGTTCTCCGGGGAGCGCCACCAGTCGACGTACTCCTCGCGGACCGGGCGCTCCACCCGGAGCGGGGCGAGCGGCCCGCGCTCCTGGGCGGTGCGCAGGCCACGGGCGAGGGCGAGGGTCATCTGGGTGTCGTCGGTGACCAGCGCGGGCTTCGGCAGGGGGAGTTCGCGCCAGTCGGGGCAGTAGCGGGCGATCTGTTCGATGCCGTCGAACTCGGTGCGCTTGCCGAGCGCGTCCCCGATGGCCAGTCCCAGCAGGGTTCCGGTGGCCCGCTTCATGTCCCGCTCTCCTCCGTTCGCCCGGCGCCGACGCCGGGTCAGATCTCCACGACGAGCTCGGTCAGCCCCCGGATCACGTACCCGGGCTGCCACGCGGGCTCGCGCACCAGCTTCATCCCGGGTGCGCGGCGCAGCAGGGCGCCGTAGGACTCGGTGAGTTCCAGTCTGGCGAGGGGGGCGCCGAGGCAGAAGTGGATTCCGGCGCCGAAGGTGATGTGCGGGTTGTCGGTGCGGCCGAGGTCGAGGCGGTCGGGGTCGGTGAAGCGGGCGGGGTCCCGGTTGGCGGAGCCGAAGAGCAGGGCGACCTCGGAGCCGCGCGGGATGGTGACGCCGGCGACCTCGATGTCCTCCAGCACCCAGCGTTCGAACATCTGCAGCGGGGTGTCGTAGCGCATCAGCTCCTCGACGGCGGTGGGGAGGAGTTCGTCCACCGAGGCGCGCAGCCGGGCGAGTTCGCCGGGGTTGCGGAAGAGCGCCCACCAGCCGTTGCCGGTGGTGTTGACGGTGGCCTCGTGGCCGGCGTTGAGGAGCAGGACGCAGGTGGAGACCATCTCCTGCTCGCTGAGGGTGTCGCCCTCGTCGGCGACCTGGGCGAGGGAGCTGATCAGGTCGCCGCCGGGATCGGCGCGGCGTTCGCGGATCAGCGCGCGGAGGTAGTCGGAGAACTCGGTGCTGGCGCGGACGGCCCGCCGGGCGGTCTCCTCGCTCGGGTTGAGTTCGAACATGCCGGTGATGGCGGCGGACCAGGGGCGCAGCAGGTGGCGGTCGCTCTCGGGGACGCCGAGCATCTCGGCGATGACGGCGACCGGGAGCGGTTCGGCGACGGTGGCGATCAGGTCGCCGCCGCCGTCGGCGAGCAGGGTGGTGACCAGGTCGTCGGCGAGCCGGGTGACGGTGGGGCGGAGCGACTCGACCATGCGTGGGGTGAAGGCCTTGGAGACCAGCCGCCGGATCCGGGTGTGGTCGGGGGCCTCCAGGTCGAGCAGGCCGTTGTCGTTGAGGGTGTGGAACGGTTCGTGGGCGGGGTCGGGCGCGGGCCGGCCGAACTCCTCGTGGGTGAACCGGTGGGTGTAGGTGCGGCCGAGCCGGCGGTCCCTCAGCAGGGCGCTGACGTCGGCGTACCGGGAGACGAGCCACTGGTCGCTGGGCGCGTAGTGGCTGACCGGCGCGTGTTCGCGGAGTTCGGCGTAGGCGTCGTAGGGGTGCGCCACGAAGGCGGCCGACCACGGGTCGAAGGCGCTGACCGGCATGGTGATCTCTCCCAGCTCGTCGGGAGCGCCATCGTATGCGGCCGGCCGCGGGCGTCCTCAGGCGCCGTCGAGGAGCCGGTGGACCAGCTGCGGCAGGGCGATGGAGATGGGTTCGCGGATGACCTCGTCGGCCTCGTCGTCGTACGGGGTGGGCTCGCCGTTGACGATGACCAGCCGGGCGCCGTGCTCGACGGCGATCCGCGGGAGGGCGGCGGCGGGGTACACCTGCAGGCTGGTGCCGACGGCGACGAACAGGTCGCAGGCCTTGGCGACGGCCTCGGCCCGGTCGATCACCTCGGGGTCGAGCGGTTCGCCGAACATCACGGTGCAGGGCCGCAGCACGCCGCCGCAGGCGCGGCAGGGCGGGTCGCTCTCGCCGGCGGCGACCCGTTCCAGGGCCTCGTCCATGCCGCTGCGGACCCGGCAGCGGGCGCAGCTCACCTCGGTGGCGGTGCCGTGCAGTTCGAGCACCTTGCGGGCGGGGAAGCCGGCGCGCTGGTGCAGGCCGTCGACGTTCTGGGTGAGGACGCGGACCGGCAGGCCGCCGCGTTCGAGTTCGGCGAGGGCGAGGTGGCCGGCGTTGGGTTCGGCGGCGAGCGCGCCGACGTCCCGGCGCATCAGCCAGGCGCGCCGGCGGACCTCCGGGTCGGCCAGGTACGGGCCGATGGTGACCATGTCCTGGGCGCTCGGGTCCTGCTGCCACAGGCCCTGCGGGCCGCGGTAGTCGGGGATGCCGGAGTCGGTGGAGATGCCCGCGCCGGTCATCACGGCGATCAGGGGACGCTTGGCGCTCATGCCGGGACCGTACGGCGCCGGCGCGGCGGCGCGCCAGCGGAATTCGGGGCGGCGGGGTTCCGGTCCTGCGGCACTGCGGCCGGCGTTCCGGCCGGCGGGTCCGGTCCTGCGGCCGCGCGGAAAACCGGGTGCGCGCCGGCGGTGCCGGGCGCAGACTGGCGCCCGATCCCCGACTTCCCAGGAGCCGTTGCCTTGCAGGGTGCCGTCACCGTTTCGCCGTCCCAGGTCCCCGAGTTGCTGTTGGGGCTGGCCACCGTCCGGCCGGTGTTCCTGTGGGGCGCGCCGGGCATCGGCAAGTCCTCGCTGGTGAAGGGGTTCGCCGAGTCGCTGGGGCTGGAGTGCGTCAGCCTGATCGGCACCCAGCTGGCGCCGGAGGATCTGATCGGCGTCCCGCAGCTGACCCCGGAGGGCCGGTCCCGGTTCTGCCCGCCGGAGTCGATCGCCCGGGACGAGCCGTACTGCCTGTTCCTGGACGAGCTGAACGCGGCCACCCCGGACGTGCAGAAGGCGTTCTACTCGCTGATCCTGGACCGCCGGATCGGCTCGTACGAGCTGCCGCCGGGCTCGATCGTGATCGGCGCCGGGAACCGGGCGACCGACGGCGCGCTGGCCAGGCCGATGGCGTCCGCGCTGGTCAACCGCCTGGTCCACGTGCACCTGCGGGCGAGTGCCACGGACTGGCTGACCTGGGCGCACGGCCACGGCGTGCACCCGTGGGTGGTCGACTACCTGACGGACCGTCCGGACCACCTGTGGTCGGCGCCGCCGAAGACCGAGGAGCCGTTCTCCACCCCGCGGGCCTGGCACATGCTCTCCGACGCGCTGCACTCCTTCGGGCCGACCCTCGACGAGGACACCCTGAAGGTCCTCGCGCACGGCCTGCTGACCCCGCAGCACGCGGTGGCGTTCTGCGGGTACGCGAAGATCGTCCGCAACTCGTACGGCCTGGACGCGATCCTCAAGGGCGACGCCCGCTGGCCGCACCGGCCGGAGGACCGGGACCTGCTGTACTACCTGGCCGACGCGTTCCGCGGCCGGCTGGTCAAGGAGCTGCCCGCCCGCAAGGAGCACGCGTCCCACTCCTCGCGGCAGACCGCGTTCCGGGCGAAGTCGCTGCTGGTGCAGCTGGCCGAGATCTCGGTGGAGGTGGCGCAGACGGTGATCGCCGACGGGCCGGACGGCAACCCGGTGCTGCCCGCCTGGTTCCTGATCGAGGCCGCCCGGGACATGCCGCGACTGGTGGAGGCCCGCCGGTGAGCGGCGGGCAGCGGACCGTCGACCCGGCCGCCGAGGCCTTCCTGGAGGGCGCCCGGATGCTGAGCGCCAACCGGGCGCTGGGCTCGATCGGCGCGGGGTTCTGCCGGGAGGAGGACTGCCCGCACCACCCGGTGGACGGCTGGACGGCGGTCGACTCCAACGGCGTGGTGCACGTCCACCCCAAGCGGCGGGCCGAACCCGCCGAGTGGGCCTGGGTGCTGGCGCACAGCCTGCTGCACCTGGGCTTCGGGCACGTCCCGCCCGGCCCGGGCCAGGGCCGGGCCGCCGTCCGCCGCGAGGAGCCGGACGCCTGCCTGCGGGCCGCCCGCTGCGCGGTGGTCAACCGCTTCCTCGCCACCTTCGCGGTGGGCCGGCCCCCGTTCGAGCTGCCGCAGCCGGTCGGCGGCGACGAGGAGGAGCTCGCCGCCCGCTGGCGCCGCGACGGCCTGCCCCGGATCCCCGGCACCGCCGGCGGCGAACCCGACCACCTCACCGTGCCGCGGACCCCGAACACCCCCGAGGACTGGACGACCGCCTTCGCCGCCGCGCTCACCCGCACCATGTCCGCCGCCATGGACGTGGCCGGCGGCCGGCGCGAGGAGCTGGACGGCGCGCGCACCCCCGAGCGGCCGTGGACCCGGGCGCTCAACTGGTTCATCTCCTCCTACCCGCTGCTCGGCGGCATCGCGGCCGGCATCACCCTGGTCGCCGACGCCGAACTGGCCCGCGCCCAGGGCATCGCCGTCGCCGCCGTCAGCGCCGAGGCCGGGGAGATCTACCTCAACCCGCTGCTCCACCTCACCGACGAGGAGTGGCGGTTCGTCCTCGCGCACGAGATGCTCCACGCCGCCCTCCGCCACCAGGACCGCTGCGGGCCGCGCGACCCGTACCTGTTCAACGTCGCCGCCGACTACGTGGTCAACGGGTGGCTGGTGGAGATGGGCGTCGGCGCCATGCCGGAGGGGCTGCTGCACGACCCGCAGCTGCGCGGGCTGTCGGCCGAGGAGGTGTACGACCGGATCGCCCGCGACCAGCGCCGGCTGCGCCGCCTCGCCACCCTCGCCGGCAAGGGCAAGTCCGACCTGCTCGGCGAGCCGCTCGCGCACCGGCCCAAGGACTACGTGGACCTGGACGACTTCTACCGGCGCGGCCTGCTGCAGGGCTTCGAGCTGCACCAGCGGGAACGCGGGCTGCTGCCGGCCGGCCTGGTCGAGGAGATCCGGGCACTCGCCCACCCGCCGCTGCCCTGGGACGCCCGGCTGGCCCGCTGGTTCGACGAGTTCGTGCCCCGCCCGGCCGCGGTCCGCAGCTACGCCCGTCCATCCCGGCGGCAGGCGTCCACCCCCGACATCCCGCGCGCCGGACGGTACTTCCCGCCGGAGGAGGTGGCCCGGTGCACCTTCGGCGTGGTGCTGGACACCTCCGGTTCGATGAGCCGCCCGCTGCTCGGCAAGGCCCTCGGCGCGATCGCCTCCTACGCGGCCGCGCGGGACGTGCCCGCCGCCCGGGTGGTGTTCTGCGACGCCGCCCCGCACGACGCCGGCTTCCTGCCGCCGGAGGAGATCGCCGGGCGGGTCCGGGTCCGCGGGCGCGGCGGGACGGTCCTGCAGCCGGGGATCGACCTGCTGGAGCGGGCCGAGGACTTCCCGGCGCGGGCACCGATCCTGGTGATCACCGACGGCGAGTGCGACGTGCTCCGCATCCGCCGCGAGCACGCCTACCTCCTCCCGCGCGGCGCCCCCCTCCCCTTCACCCCCCGCGGCCCGGTCTTCGCCCTCCAGTGATCGCCCCCGCAGAAGCGCCCCGACAGGGGCGCGTGGGGGCACCTCCCAGCCGCCAGGCTGGGGGAGAACTGCGCGAATCGGAAGACCCCTCCCCGCAGACGCCCCCGGCACAGCCAGTCGCACATGCCGCGATCCCCCGCACGCTGATGGTCACTCGCGCAGTCCCCCGGTGGCCGACCGCCGAGGTCAGAGCAGGCGCTTGATCTCCCCCCGCGCCCGGTAGAACCCGCCCGTCCCGGACTCCAGCACCTCGGCGACGAGGTACCGCGCCCCCGCCACCCGGATGTCCTTCGGGAACTGCACCCGCCGCGCCGCGTCGTACCCCTGCGACACCACCCGCACCCGCAGCCGCGCGCCCTCCTGCACGCACTCCACCTCGACCCCGGCGCCGGCCACGACCGTGCCCGCCGCCACGGTCTCCAGCTCCCCGCCGGCCGCCACCGGCTCCCAGCCGGCCGCGTCCACCTCGGCGGCCCGGGGCAGCTGCCCGTCCTGGGCGGCCCGGACGGCCGTCGCCCCGGCGTCCAGGCAGGCGAGCGAGCCGTCGGTGGTCACGATATAGAGCCGCCCGTCGCGGTACTGCATGCTGTACGCCGAGCCGCAGCCGGTGCCGAGCTTCCACAGCCGGGTGCCGTCGGCGGCGAAGCAGTACACCGAGGAGTGGTTGTCGCCGGCGAAGACGTACTGGCCGTCCGGCGAGGCGGCGCAGGAGAACACGGCGGCGTCGCAGCGGTACCGGGCGCGCTCGGAGCCGTCGGTCTTGGCGAGCCGGTGCACCCAGCCGCGGGAGGTGCCGGCGAAGACCTCGTCCCGTTCCTGCCAGCCGAACAGCACCTCGCCCTCGGTGCGGGTGTGCCAGAGCTGCTCGCCGCCGCGGGCGGCGTAGCGGGAGACGCCGCGGGTGTGGCCGTGGTAGACGCCGTCGGCGTCGCAGCGGACCATCCAGCCCTCGCGGCCGTCGGCCTTGCGGCGCCACTGGAACTCGTCCTCGTGGTCGACGGTGGTCAGCCCGCCGCGCTCGTCGGCGACGCCGAGCACGCCGTCGTGGATGTCCAGCCAGTAGATGTCCACGTCCTCGGCGATCTCGTACGCGACCCGGGGCACCTTGCCGCCGAGGTCGTACACCTTGCCGTTGTCGCAGCCGGCGTAGATCCACCAGTCGTCGGCGACGATGCACTTCACGCCGTCCGGCAGGGCGTAGCGGCCGGTGACCTCGCCGTCGTGGGTGAGGGTGTAGATGTCGCCGCGCTCGTTGCCGACCCAGGCGTGCTCCTCGCCGACGAAGATGCCGAACGCGGCCGCGCCGGAGCGGAACCGCCACAGCACCGGGGCCTGACGGGCCGTCGAGCGGGTGCTGGCGATGGCCCGGCGGGTGACCGCGCGGGGCTGGCGCACGCCGCGGACGGCCGGCGCGTAGCCCTTGCGGACCTTCTCGCCCACCTTCTTGGCGGCGGCCGCGGCGGCCTTCTCGGGCGTCGGGTACGAGGTGCTCCTGGCCTGGCCGCCCTCGCCGATCCGTCCGTAGGTGATGGTCAGGTCGGTGCCGGCGAGGCGGACCTCGTAGAACTTGTGGGCGCTGCCGGTCTCCTCGGACAGCTCCAGGTAGGTGACCTGCTCCTCGACGGCGGCAGCGGACACGGCGGGGCCCCTTTCGGGCGGTGGGAGGGGGTTCTCGGCGCGGGAGAGGCCCTGCCGACACGCCTCAACCTAGGGGCCCGCACTGACAACCCGCCGGTCCGGCCGAGCCCCTGACGGCCGCGCAGGGCGGCCGGACGGTCCGTCATGACTCGCCCGCGACCACCGCTCCGGACTCGTAGGCGAAGACCACGGCATGCACCCGGTCGCGCAGGTGGAGCTTGGCGAGGACGTTGCTGACGTGGGTCTTCACGGTGTGCTCGCTGACCACCAGGGCGGCGGCGATCTCGGCGTTGGACAGGCCGCGGGCCAGCAGCCGCAGGGTCTCGGCCTCCCGGGCGGTGAGCTGTTCCAGCAGCCGGGAGGGGGCCCGCGGGGGGCGGTGCGGGCCGGGCGTCCGGCCGCGGGCGGTGAACTCGCCGATCAGCTTGCGGGTCACCGAGGGCGCCAGCAGGGCCTCGCCGGAGGCGACCATCCGGACCCCGTGGGCGAGGTCGTCCCGCCGGACGTCCTTGAGCAGAAAGCCGCTGGCGCCGGCGTACAGGGCGTCGTAGACGTAGTCGTCGATGTCGAAGGTGGTCAGCATGACCACCCGGGTGGCGGGGTACTCGGCGCACACCCGGCGGGCCGCTTCCAGTCCGTCCATCACCGGCATCCGGACGTCCAGCAGCAGGACGTCCGGCCGGTGCTCGCGGACGGCGGCGATCGCCTGCTCGCCGTCGGCGGCCTCGCCCACCACCTCGATGTCCGGCTGCGCGTCCAGGATCATCCCGAACCCGGCGCGGACCAGCTCCTGGTCGTCCGCGACCACCACGCGGATCGCCATCCCCGTCCCCCGTTCTCCGTCAGTCGCCCAGCGGCAGCAGGGCGTTCACCGTGAAGCCGCGCCCGTCCGGCCCGGGCCCGGCGGTGGCGCTGCCGCCGCAGGCGGCGGCCCGCTCGCGGATGCCGACCAGCCCCCGACCGCCGGACCAGCCGTGCGGGGCCGGGCCCGCGGTCTCCCCGACGCCCCCGCCGTCGTCGGTGACCTCCACCTCCAGCCGCCGCCCGCGCCGCGCCACCCGGACGGTCACGCTGCGCGCGTCGGCGTGCTTGAGGACGTTGGTCAGCGCCTCCTGGACGATCCGGTACGCGGCGGCCTGGACGTCGGCGGGCCCGTGTTCCTCGATCTCGACCCGGACCAGCATGCCGGAGTCCCGCAGCCGCAGCACCACCGCGGGCAGTTCGGCGAGGGTGGGCTGAGGGGCCAGCTGCGGCCGGGCACCGTCCTCCTTGAGCACCCCGAGCACCCGCCGCAGCTGCACCATGGCGTCGCGGCCGGAGTCGGCGATGGTGTCGAAGGTCCGGATCGCCCGGTCCGGGTCGGTGCGGACCACCAGCGGGCCGGCCTCGGCCTGGATGACCATCAGCGAGACGGCGTGCGCCAGGATGTCGTGCATCTCGCGGGCGATCCGGGCGCGTTCCTCGGCCACGGCGCGGGCGGCCTCACCGGCGGCGCGCATCCCGGCCTCCCGGGCCCGGTCCGCCTCCGCCCGGGCCCGCCGGCGCAGTTCCCGCACCAGGGAGCCGAGGATGAAGCTGCCCACCGACATCAGCAGGCTGAACAGCATGCCGTTGGGCGAGTGGGTGCCGAGGATGTTGGCCGGCACCAGGACGGCCAGCATCAGCCAGCGCTGCCAGTCCCGGCCGCGGTCGGCGACGGTGTACACGGTCAGCACCTGGTGCAGCGGGATCTGCGGTGCCACCGAGTGCGCCACGATCGACTGGGCCAGCGAGAACACCCCGCTGACCAGCCAGACCGTGAACGGTGCCCGCCGGCGCCAGGGCAGCGGGGCGGCCGCCGCCAGCACCAGCGGGTAGACCCACCAGGGCCAGCCGCGGTCGTCGACGACCACGCCCCAGACCGAGAGCGCCGCCGCGGCCAGCGCCAGGCAGGTGTCCGGCAGGTACGGGTCGGCGCCGCCGAGCGCGGCCGCCCGCTCCCGGACGCGCGCCATCCACTCCCCGCCCACCACCGCAGCCGCCCCTCCCCCGCCTCCGCCCCCGGTACTGGAACGATCATCCCGCAGCGGCCACGGGGCCGGTACGGCGGGCTCAGGCACCGTCCACCGTCACGTCGCCGGTCTCGGTGCGGGCCGTGATGGTGTGGTCCGTGGCCGCGTCCGCCCGCTCCACCGAGACCTTCACGTTGCCGGTGTCGCTGGCGGTGTCCACCGCGTACGGGCGGCCCCGGGGCACCCGGACCCGGACGTCGCCGGTGCCGCTGACCGCCTCCACCCGCCGCGGGTCGCCGTCGACGGCGGCCGAGACGCTGCCGGTGCCGGTGGTCAGCCGGACCACCGGGGAGCTCAGCTCGGCGGTGATCCCGCCGGTGCCGGTCCGGGCCTCCACCTCGCCGCTCAGCCCGGTCAGCCGGACGTCCCCCGTGGAGTTGTGCACCCGCACCACCGTGCCGGCCGGCACCCGCACCCGGTAGCCGACCCCGCAGTCGCCGTCCGGGCAGTGGTAGGCGAGGGTCAGCGTGCCGTCGGCCACGGTGTGGGTGGTCTCCGGGGCGGTCTCCCGGTAGCTCTGGTGCTCGGTCACCTCCACCGCCGAGCCGCCGCCGGTGACCTCGACCTCCCCGGTCTCCCCCTCGATCACCAGGGTCCGCACCTGCTCGGCCACGCCGTAGCGGACGTCCCGTTCCCGGTCGTCCCCGACCGCGTAGCCCACCGCCCCGGCGGCCACCACCGCGGTGATCCCCGTGTACAGCAGCACCCGTGCCAGTGGACGGTTCACCCGTTCCTCCCCTCGGCCGGCCCGGACCTCCCGGACCCGACACCGACCAGCCTGCCGTCCGCACCGCTCCCTCGGATCCCCCGACCGAGCGGTCCCGTGTCCTCCCCCGCACGGGGGAGGACAGGGCCGACAACGCCGCAGGGCGGCCACCCCGTGAGGGGTGACCGCCCTGCGATCAGGTGACTGACTCTCAGCCGGTGTACGGGCCGTAGTCGTAGTCGTCCAGCGGGACCGCCTGGCCGGAGCCGGCGCCGAAGGGCGACAGGTCGTAGTCGTCGTAGCCGACGGCCGAGTACATCGCGGCCTTGGCCTCCTCGGTCGGCTCGACCCGGATGTTGCGGTAGCGGGGCAGACCCGTACCGGCCGGGATGAGCTTACCGAGGATGACGTTCTCCTTGAGGCCCAGCAGCGGGTCCGACTTGGCGTGGATCGCCGCGTCGGTGAGGACCCGGGTCGTCTCCTGGAAGGAGGCGGCCGACAGCCAGGACTCGGTGGCCAGCGAGGCCTTGGTGATACCCATCAGCTGCGGACGGCCGGAGGCGGGGTGACCGCCCTCGGACACCACGCGGCGGTTCTCGGTCTCGAAGCGGCCGCGCTCGACGAGCTCGCCCGGGAGCAGCTCGGCGTCGCCCGACTCGATGATCGTCACGCGGCGGAGCATCTGCCGGATGATGATCTCGATGTGCTTGTCGTGGATCGACACACCCTGCGAGTTGTAGACCTTCTGGACCTCGGCGACCAGGTGGACCTGGACGGCACGCTGGCCCATGATGCGCAGGACGTCGTGCGGGTTGGTCGCACCGACGGTCAGCTTCTGGCCGACCTCGACCGCCTCACCCTCGCTCACCAGGAGCTTGACGCGCTTGGAGACCGGGTAGGCGATCTCGTCGCTGCCGTCGTCCGGGGTCACGACGATCTTGCGGGTCTTCTCGGTGTCCTCGACCCGGACCCGACCGGCGGCCTCCGAGATCGGGGCCACACCCTTGGGGGTACGGGCCTCGAAGAGCTCGACGACACGCGGCAGACCCTGGGTGATGTCGTCACCGGCCACACCACCGGTGTGGAAGGTACGCATGGTCAGCTGGGTACCGGGCTCACCGATGGACTGGGCGGCGATGATGCCGACCGCCTCACCGATGTCGACCAGCTTGCCGGTGGCCAGCGAACGGCCGTAGCACATGGCGCAGGTGCCGACCGCGGACTCACAGGTCAGGATCGAGCGGGTCTTGACCTCGCTGATGTTGTGGCGGATCAGCTCGTCGATCAGCACGTCACCGAGGTCGGTGTTCGCGGTGGCCAGCAGCTTGCCGTCCACCGTGATGTCCTCGGCGAGCATGCGGGCGTAGACGCTGGTCTCGACGTCGTCCGTCTTGCGCAGGACGCCGTCCTCGCCCACCTGGCCGATGGCCAGCTTGAGGCCGCGCTCGGTGCCGCAGTCCTCCTCGCGGATGATGACGTCCTGGGAGACGTCGACCAGACGACGGGTGAGGTAACCGGAGTCGGCGGTACGGAGGGCGGTGTCGGCGAGACCCTTACGGGCACCGTGGGTGGAGATGAAGTACTCCAGCACGGAGAGACCCTCACGGAACGAGGCCTTGATGGGCCGCGCGATGGTCTCGTTCTTCGCGTTCGACACCAGACCACGCATACCGGCGATCTGGCGCATCTGCATCATGTTTCCACGAGCACCCGAGTCGACCATCATGAAGATGGGGTTCGTCTTCGGGAAGTTCGCGGCCATGGCCTCGGCGACCTCGTTGGTCGCGCGGGTCCAGATGCCCACCAGCTCCGACTTGCGCTCGTTGTCGGTGATCAGACCGCGCTCGTACTGCTTCTGGACCTTCTCCGCCTGCGCCTCGTAGCCCTCCAGGATGGCGGGCTTGCTCGGCGGGACGATGACGTCCGAGATCGAGACGGTGACACCGGAACGGGTCGACCAGTGGAAGCCGGCCGCCTTCAGGTTGTCGAGCGCCGCGGCGACGACGACCTTGGGGTAGCGCTCGGCCAGGTCGTTGACGATGGCCGACAGCTGCTTCTTGCCGACCTCGTAGTCGACGAACGGGTAGTCCTCGGGCAGCAGCTCGTTGAAGAGCGCGCGGCCCAGGGTGGTGGTGATGCGGAAGGGCTCACCCTCGAACCAGGTCGGCTGACCGTCCTCGTCCAGCGGCGCCGTCCAGCCCCGCGGCGGGACCGTGCCGGCGGGCATCCGCAGGTCGATCGGGGCCTGGACGTCCAGCTCGCGGGCGTCGAAGGCCATGATCGCCTCGGCGGTGGAGGAGAAGGAGCGGCCACCGCCCTTCACCTCCTCGCGGTCCGAGGTGAGGAAGAACAGACCGAGCACCATGTCCTGGGTCGGCATGGTGACGGGGCGACCGTCGGCCGGCTTCAGGATGTTGTTCGAGGACAGCATCAGGATGCGGGCCTCGGCCTGCGCCTCCGCGGAGAGCGGCAGGTGGACGGCCATCTGGTCACCGTCGAAGTCCGCGTTGAACGCGGTGCAGACGAGCGGGTGGATCTGGATGGCCTTGCCCTCGACCAGCTGCGGCTCGAAGGCCTGGATGCCGAGGCGGTGCAGGGTGGGCGCACGGTTCAGCAGGACCGGGTGCTCGGCGATGACCTCTTCGAGGACGTCCCACACCACCGGACGGGCGCGCTCGACCATGCGCTTGGCCGACTTGATGTTCTGCGCGTGGTTCAGGTCGACCAGGCGCTTCATCACGAACGGCTTGAAGAGCTCCAGTGCCATGGCCTTGGGCAGACCGCACTGGTGCAGCTTCAGCTGCGGGCCGACGACGATGACCGAACGGGCCGAGTAGTCGACGCGCTTGCCGAGCAGGTTCTGACGGAAACGACCCTGCTTGCCCTTGAGCATGTCGGACAGCGACTTCAGCGGACGGTTGCCGGGGCCCGTGACCGGGCGGCCGCGGCGGCCGTTGTCGAAGAGCGCGTCCACGGCCTCCTGGAGCATGCGCTTCTCGTTGTTCACGATGATCTCGGGCGC
Organism: Kitasatospora sp. HUAS MG31; assembly: GCF_040571325.1. Taxonomy (GTDB): domain Bacteria; phylum Actinomycetota; class Actinomycetes; order Streptomycetales; family Streptomycetaceae; genus Kitasatospora; species Kitasatospora camelliae. Next base: position 3,333,265 of record NZ_CP159872.1, read on the forward strand.
ACCGAGGTCGAGGAGGCGCTTCAGGCGGTTGTTGCGGTTGATGACGCGGCGGTACAGGTCGTTCAGGTCGGAGGTCGCGAAGCGGCCACCGTCCAGCTGCACCATCGGACGCAGGTCCGGCGGGATCACCGGGACGCAGTCCAGCACCATGCCCTGCGGCTTGTTGCTGGTCTGCAGGAAGGCGGAGACGACCTTGAGGCGCTTGAGCGCACGGGTCTTCTTCTGGCCCTTGCCGGTCCGGATGATCTCGCGGAGGCGCTCGGCCTCCTCGGCGAGGTCGAAGGTCTCCAGGCGGTCCTTGAGGGCCGCGGCGCCCATCGAGCCCGAGAAGTACGTGCCGAAGCGGTCACGCAGCTCGCGGTAGAGGAGCTCGTCGCCCTCCAGGTCCTGGACCTTGAGGTTCTTGAAGCGGGCCCAGACCTCGTCCAGGCGGTCGATCTCGCGCTGGGTGCGGTCGCGGAGCTGCTTCATCTCGCGCTCGGCGCCCTCGCGCACCTTGCGGCGCACGTCGGCCTTGGCGCCCTCGGCCTCCAGCTCGGCCAGGTCGGTCTCGGCCTTCTTGGCGCGGGCCTCGAGGTCGGCGTCGCGGCGGTTCTCGATCTGCTGGCGCTCGACCGAGATGTGCGCCTCCAGGGACGGGAGGTCGCGCTGGCGACGCTCGTCGTCCACCCAGGTGATCATGTAGGCGGCGAAGTAGATGACCTTCTCGAGGTCCTTCGGCGCCAGGTCGAGCAGGTAGCCCAGGCGGGACGGCACACCCTTGAAGTACCAGATGTGGGTCACCGGGGCGGCCAGCTCGATGTGGCCCATCCGCTCGCGGCGGACCTTGGCGCGAGTGACCTCGACGCCGCAGCGCTCGCAGATGATGCCCTTGAAGCGGACGCGCTTGTACTTACCGCAGTAGCACTCCCAGTCCCGGGTGGGACCGAAGATCTTCTCGCAGAAAAGGCCGTCCTTTTCCGGCTTCAGCGTGCGGTAGTTGATCGTCTCCGGCTTCTTGACCTCGCCGTGCGACCACTGGCGGATGTCGTCGGCCGTGGCCAGGCCGATGCGGAGCTCGTCGAAGAAGTTGACGTCAAGCACTGGTCGTCAAGCCCTCTTTCGTGATTCGAGAGTTTGTCTGTGGTCTGAGGGGGGCCTGGGGGCGGGCCGGCTGCTCACGCGGGGCAGCCGGCCCCACCTCCGTCAGACCTCTTCGACGCTGCTCGGCTCGCGCCGGGACAGGTCAATGCCGAGCTCCTCGGCAGCGCGGAACACGTCTTCGTCGGAGTCCCGCATCTCGATGGACTGGCCGTCCGAGGACAGCACCTCCACGTTGAGGCAGAGCGACTGCATTTCCTTGATGAGGACCTTGAAGGACTCGGGAATGCCGGGCTCGGGGATGTTCTCGCCCTTGACGATGGCCTCGTAGACCTTCACACGGCCGAGGACGTCGTCGGACTTGATGGTGAGGAGCTCCTGCAGCGCGTAAGCGGCGCCGTACGCCTCAAGGGCCCACACCTCCATCTCACCGAAGCGCTGACCACCGAACTGCGCCTTACCACCGAGCGGCTGCTGGGTGATCATCGAGTACGGGCCGGTCGAACGGGCGTGCAGCTTGTCGTCGACCAGGTGGTGCAGCTTGAGGATGTACATGTAGCCGACCGAGACCGGCATCGGGAACGGCTCGCCGGAGCGGCCGTCGAACAGCCGGGCCTTGCCGGTGGAGTTCACCAGGCGCTCACCGTCACGGGTGAGCGTGGTGTTGTCCAGCATGCCGGTGATCTCGTCCTCGCGGGCACCGTCGAAGACCGGGGTGGCGAGGTTGGTGCCGCCCTGGACCTGGTCGGCGCCGATCACCTGGAGGCGCTGGGCCCACTCGTCGGCGAGGCCGGAGACGTCCCAGCCCTGCTTCGCGAGCCAGCCGAGGTGGATCTCCAGGACCTGTCCCGGGTTCATGCGGGACGGGACACCCAGCGGGTTGAGGATGATGTCGACCGGGGTGCCGTCCTCCAGGAACGGCATGTCCTCGACCGGCAGGATCTTCGAGATGACACCCTTGTTGCCGTGGCGGCCGGCGAGCTTGTCACCATTGGTGATCTTGCGCTTCTGGGCCACGTAGACGCGGACCAGCTGGTTGACGCCCGGGGGCAGCTCGTCGCCCTCTTCGCGGTCGAAGACGCGGACGCCGATGACCTTGCCGGACTCACCGTGCGGCACCTTCAGCGAGGTGTCGCGGACCTCACGGGCCTTCTCGCCGAAGATCGCGCGGAGCAGGCGCTCCTCCGGGGTCAGCTCGGTCTCACCCTTGGGCGTGACCTTGCCGACCAGGATGTCGCCGGTGACGACGTCGGCGCCGATCCGGATGATGCCGCGCTCGTCGAGGTCGGCGAGGACCTCCTCGGAGACGTTCGGGATGTCCCGGGTGATCTCCTCGGGGCCCAGCTTGGTGTCACGGGCGTCGACCTCGTGCTCCTCGATGTGGATCGAGGAGAGGACGTCGTCCTGGACGAGGCGCTGCGACAGGATGATCGCGTCCTCGTAGTTGTGGCCCTCCCACGACATGAACGCCACGAGGAGGTTCTTGCCGAGCGCCATCTCGCCCTCGTCGGTGCACGGGCCGTCGGCCAGCACCTGACCGGCCTCGACGCGGGCGCCCTCGTCCACGAGCACCTTCTGGTTGAAGGAGGTGCCCTGGTTGGAGCGGGTGAACTTGGCGGCGCGGTACGTGGTGTACGTGCCGTCGTCGTTGGCCACGGTGACGTAGTCGGCGGAGACCTCCTGCACCACACCGGCCTTCTCGGCGGTGATGACGTCGCCGGCGTCGACGGCGCAGCGGTACTCCATGCCGGTGCCGACCAGCGGGGCCTCGCTCTTCAGCAGCGGCACCGCCTGGCGCATCATGTTCGAGCCCATGAGCGCGCGGTTGGCGTCGTCGTGCTCGAGGAACGGGATCATGGCGGTCGCGACCGACACCATCTGGCGCGGCGAGACGTCCATGTAGTCGATCTCGGTGCCCGGGATGTAGTCGATCTCGCCGCCACGGCGGCGGACCAGGACGCGCGGCTCGGCGAAGGTCAGCTCGTTCGTCAGCGGGGCGTTGGCCTGCGCGATGACGTAACGGTCCTCCTCGTCGGCGGTGAGGTAGTCCACCTGCTCGGTGACCACACCGTCGACGACCTTGCGGTACGGCGTCTCGATGAAGCCGAACGCGTTGACCCGGCCGTACGAGGCCAGCGAGCCGATCAGACCGATGTTCGGGCCTTCGGGGGTCTCGATGGGGCACATGCGGCCGTAGTGCGAGGGGTGCACGTCACGGACCTCGAAGCCGGCCCGCTCACGGGACAGACCACCGGGGCCGAGCGCGGACAGACGGCGCTTGTGGGTCAGGCCCGACAGCGGGTTCGTCTGGTCCATGAACTGCGACAGCTGGCTGGTGCCGAAGAACTCCTTGATGGAGGCGACGACCGGCCGGATGTTGATCAGGGTCTGCGGCGTGATCGCCTCGACGTCCTGGGTGGTCATGCGCTCGCGCACGACGCGCTCCATACGGGCGAGACCCGTACGGACCTGGTTCTGGATCAGCTCGCCGACGTTGCGCAGGCGGCGGTTGCCGAAGTGGTCGATGTCGTCGACCTCGATGACGATGTCGCGACCGTCCTCGTCGCGCCACTCGACCTCGCCGGCGTGCAGCTTCACCAGGTACTTGATCGCACCGATGATGTCCGGCTCGGTGAGCACGCCGGAGTCCAGGGACTCGGCGTTGCCCAGCTTGCGGTTCACCTTGTAGCGGCCGACCTTGGCGAGGTCGTAGCGCTTCGGGTTGAAGTACAGGTTCTCCAGCAGCGTCTGCGCGGCCTCACGCGTCGGCGGCTCGCCCGGGCGCAGCTTGCGGTAGATGTCGAGGAGGGCGTCGTCCTGACCCTGGGTGTGGTCCTTCTCCAGGGTGGCGCGCATCGACTCGTACTCGCCGAACTCCTCGAGAATCATCTCGTTGGTCCAGCCGAGCGCCTTGAGCAGGACGGTGACCGACTGCTTGCGCTTGCGGTCGATGCGGACACCGACCATGTCGCGCTTGTCGATCTCCATCTCCAGCCACGCACCGCGGGAGGGGATGACCTTGCAGGAGTAGATGTCCTTGTCGGACACCTTGTCCAGGGTGGAGTCGAAGTAGACGCCGGGGGAGCGCACCAGCTGAGACACGACGACACGCTCGGTGCCGTTGATGATGAACGTGCCCTTGTTCGTCATGAGCGGGAAGTCGCCCATGAAGACCGTCTGGGACTTGATCTCACCGGTCTCGTTGTTGGTGAACTCGGCCGTGACGAAGAGCGGGGCCGCGTAGGTGAAGTCGCGGTCCTTGCACTCGTCGATGGAATTCTTCGGCGGCTCGAAACGGTGGTCGCGGAAGGTCAGCGACATCGACCCGCTGAAGTCCTCGATCGGGGAGATCTCTTCGAAGATCTCCTCCAGACCGGACTTGGTGGGGACGTCCTGACCGTTGTCCAAGGCCGCCTCGACCCGGGACTTCCAGGCCGCGTTGCCGAGCAGCCAGTCAAAGCTCTCGGTCTGCAGGGCCAGGAGGTTCGGGACCTCGAGGGGCTCCTTGATCTTCGCGAACGAGACGCGGAGCGGGGCGGTGGATGCGGCGGAATTGTTCGAGGCGTTGCGCGGCGCGGCCAAGAGGGGGGTCCTTCCGAGGGCTCGGAGCTCACTACGCGCATACCGGCAGAGCCTGCACGAGGGAAGGGATTCCCAGGTCAGGACCGTGCACACCCCGGGCGACGAGTCACGGAGCAGCTAACAGGCAGCGCAAAGGGACAGTGTAGCCAAAAGGCACACTGCTGACAAGCCCAGATTCGGAGACCGAATCGGACGCTCCTCCCAGTACAGCCGACGGCCCGGGTGCTCCCGGGCCACCGCACTTCACGTCGAGTCACAGGGAAGGTTCCCAGCACGGCCCCTGAATATGCATCAAGGGCCGCTCGGGCTGGGCCCGGCCCGGCTCGGCGTTCGGCACGCGCCATGAGAATCGCGCGCCGGATGCGGTTCGTCAAGGCCCCCACCAGGGTGTGGACCTCGCACCACCCATCGCTCGGGGCCGCCCCGGCGTTACAGCGGCCCTGCTCGGGCGGCGGCCCCCACGACAGCGATCACCCTACCGGCCCGCACCGACAGTGGCGGAGCGCGCGGCGGCCCGGCCGGTACGCGAAAAGGCCGGGCCGGCCACCCCGAAGGGTGGCCGGCCCGGCCCGTGTGCCCCCTCAGAGGGGGCACGAAGTCACTTGACGGTGACCTTGGCGCCAGCGCCCTCAAGGGCGGCCTTCGCCTTCTCGGCGGCCTCCTTGTTGACCTTCTCCAGAACCTTCGCACCGGCGGTGTCGACGAGGTCCTTGGCCTCCTTCAGGCCGAGGGAGGTCAGGGCGCGCACCTCCTTGATGACCTGGATCTTCTTGTCGCCGGCACCCTCGAGGATGACGTCGAACTCGTCCTGCTCCTCAACGGCCTCGGCGCCACCGGCCGGACCGGCCATGACGACGGCGGCGGCCGGGGCGGCAGCGGTGACGTCGAACTTCTCCTCGAAGGCCTTCACGAACTCGGAGAGCTCGATGAGGGTCATCTCCTCGAACTGCGCGAGCAGCTCGTCCTGGGTCAGCTTCGCCATGATTGGCGTCCTTCCACTCAATCGGCAGGTGGTGCCGGATGTACGGATTGGCGGGCGTACTACGGGCCCGCTAGAGGGCGGGAGTGATTACTCCGCGTCCTCGGCGGGAGCCGGCGTACCGGCACCGCCCTGCTGCACCTTGTCGCGGAGCGCGTCCACCGTGCGGACGAGCTTCGACGGCAGGGCCTGGAAGAGCGCGGCAGCCTGCGACTGCTTGCCCTTCATGGCACCGGCCAGCTTGGAGAGCAGCACCTCGCGGGACTCGAGGTCCGCGAGCTTCTTGATCTCATCGCCGGACAGCGCCTTACCGTCGAGGACACCGCCCTTGATGATGAGAGCGGGGTTCTCCTTGGCGAAGTCACGCAGAGCCTTCGCCGACTCCACCGGGTCACCGGTGACGAAGGCGACAGCCGTCGGACCCGCGAACAGGTCGTCGAGCTCGGTGATCCCGGCCTCATTGGCCGCAATCTTGGTCAGCGTGTTCTTCACCACGGCGTACTCGGCGTTCTGACCCAGCGAGCGACGCAGGTTCTTGACCTGCTTCACCGAGAGACCGCGGTACTCGGTCAGCAGCGCCGCGGAGGAGCCACGGAACTTGTCCGTGATCTCGGCGACGGCAGCAGCCTTGTCGGGCCTTGCCATAGGCTTACGCCTCCTTCCGTGATGTCGAAGTCGGGCCGACCTTTTTGACGAGTCGACCATTCAACGCCGCGAACCACCGGCCGGAAGGAAGCCCTTGCACAAGAGAAAAGCCCCGGTGCGCAGTCGCACGGGGCCAGAAAGACCTCGACAGCCCGTGAACGGGCTGGAGGTCAAAGCTCCAAACACTCCTGCGCGGGCCGTCTGCGCAATGCGCAGATCCTTCGATGCCTGCACCCTCGCGGGCGCATGGCGATGACCAGCGGTCTTCGGCAGACACCACCGTACTCGACGAGCGGGGCAGCGCAAAATCGGCTGCGCCGGGCCCCGGGTCAGCCCAGCGGCTGGGGCGGCAGGCCGCGGCCGACCGCGTCGGCGGTGTCGGCCTCGGCCGGAGCCTGGACCGAGAGCGGGCCGCCGAAGTCGGCGTACTCCAGGGTGTCCTCGACCCGGGCGGTGCGGCGGAGCTGGACCAGCTGGTCCCGGTCGTTCAGCCAGAGGTCGAGGGTGACCTGTCCGCCGCCCAGGGCCTCCTGCAGGGCCTGGCGGCGGGCGCCGGTCAGCTGGGTCTGGGCCTCGGCGTAGAGGGCGGCCGGCACCGTGACCCGGTAGTGCCGGGTGGTGACCTCCTCCAGCTGCTCCTCGCCGACCAGCTCGGGCGCCTCGGCGGCGGCCGCGGCGGTCAGCGCCACCAGCGGGTTGAGCCGGTCGGCCAGCGCGGCGTACGGGATCTCCTTGCCGCCGCCGAACTTCTCCCAGTGCCGGCCGCCGAGACGGTCGGCGGTGGCCTGGTCGCCGCCGAGGTAGGCCGAGGTGTCGAGGACGATCAGCTGCTGGTCGGAGCCCTCGCGCCGCAGCTGGAGCACGGTCTTGGGGGCCCAGAACACCAGGCCCCGGACGGTGTCGGCGCCGAGCCGGCCGCGGACCTTGGCCCGCCGGGCGTCGTGCGCGACCAGCTGGGCGGCCAGCAGGACGCCGTGCGGGGAGCGGTCGGTGGGGGTCGGCCGCGCCGAGCTGGCGACCGGACTGCTCGGGGCGGAGCCCGCACCGTCCCCGGACCCGCCGCAGGCCGCGGCCCCGGCCAGCACCAGGCAGGCCAGCAGCGCCGCCGCCGTCCGCCGTACCGCCATGCCCGCCCCTCCCGCCACCGTCACTCGCTCCCCCACCATGCCACGTCCGGACCCCCCGGCCCGTCCGCCCACCAAGGCGGCCGGCGCCGCCGCGGGCTCAGCCCTTGATCAGCGAGGCGAGGTCGAAGACCTCGTTCTTCGGCGGCGCGGGCACCGACTGGACGCCGCCGAGCTCGGTGTACCGGACGGTGACCGGCGTGTTGGAGGACAGGCCGATGGTGCTGTGCCGCAGCTGGAGCAGCTCGCCCTTGGCGTTGATCCAGAAGTCGGAGACCACGGTGTCACCGCCGCGCCGGAGCTGATCGACGACCAGGGGCTTGGCGTCCGCCGGGAGGCCGGCCATCCCGTTCACCAGGGCGTCCACGGCGAGGCCGCTCTGGTAGTGGACGGTGTCCACGCCGTCGATCTTCTCGGCGCCGACCCGGGTCAGCTTGCCGGCCTTGGCGTGCAGGCCCAGCTGCAGCTCGGGGTTGAGCATCTGCTGGACGCTGGCGAAGGAGCCGCCGTCGCTGGAGCCCGCGTCCACCTTGAGCCACTTCTTGCCGTCCATGCTCTCGGCGCGCTCGGCGGACAGGCCCATGTACAGGGTGCCGTCGCTGAGCACGGCCTTGAACTCGGCGCCGTCGTCCACCGTGGCGACCTCGATGGCCTGCGGGGACTTCCAGACGAAGGCGCCGGGGCGGCTCTCCGACTGGACGGTCAGGGTCATCTTGGCGCTGCCCGCCTTGGCCATCACCTCGGCGGCGCCGGCCAGCGCCACCTTGGGGTCGACGGCCGGCTGCTGGGCGGCCTGGGCGGAGGCGTCGGCGGGGGCCGGCGCGGGGGTGCCGGACGCGCCGGCGGAGGTGCCGGGCGCGGCGGTGGTGGCACCGTCCGAGGCGGCCGGAGCCGCCCCGGACCCGTGCGAGCCGCTGCAGGCCGTCAGGCCGCCGACGAGCAGGGCGGACACCGCCATGGCAGTTGCGAGGCGCAGAGCACGCACGAGACCCCTCCAGACCGTTCGTTCTTCCCGTCCGGATCCGGACTCTAGCCTGTCGTCCCGCCACCCCCGCCCCAGGGGTTAACGGCCGTTCATCCCCGCCGGTCAGCCGCCCAGCAGCTTGGCCATGTCGGTGACGTCCGAGGCCGCCGGGGCCTCGACGCCGCCCGCGCCGAGCCCGGTGTAGGTGAAGGTGGTGGGACGGCCGGACGGCGAGCCGACCGCCGCGGCCGGGCGGGTCTCCTTGAGTCGGAGCAGCTCGCCCTTGTCGTTGATCCAGAAGTCGAGGACCACACCGGTGCCGTCCTTGCCCAGGTCGGTCAGCACCCGGCCGCGGAGGTCGGCGGTGAGCTCGGGCTGGGCGTTCAGCAGCGCGGCCACCTCCAGGGCGGCCCGGTAGTGCACGGCCGGGGCGCCGTCCACCGGATCGGGGCCGACCAGGGCGGGCTGCCCGCCCTCGGCCGCGGCGGTCAGCTCCGCCACCGGGTTGCGGGCCAGGAAGCGGCCGCCGACCAGGATGCCGTCCCCCGCGCCCGGCACCTTGTCGTCGGCCGCCTTCTGGTCGAACTTCAGCCAGCCCCGGCCCTTGAAGGCGGCCTTCTCGGACTCCTTGACGCCGAGGTAGGTCGCGCCGTCGACCACCCGGTACCGGCCCTCGGGCGCGCCCGAGCGGCTGTCGAACTGCAGGGCCTGCGGGGCCTGCCAGACCATCACCCCGCTGCCGGTCTCCAGCCCGCCCTCGACGGTGAACTTCGCCGAGCCGGCCTTGGCCATGACGGCCGCGGAGCCCTTCAGCACCTCGGCCGGGTTCGGGGCCGGCGGGGCCGAGGGGCTGGCGGCCGGGGCGGAGCCGGAGCCGGCCGCCGTCGGCGCGGCCGGCGGGCCGTCCGGTCCGCCGCCGGAGCAGGCCGCCAGGCCCAGGGTGAGCACCACGGAGACGGCGGCCGCGGACAGGGTGTGCAGAGTACGCACGCGATTCCTCTCGATCACTGCAGAACGCGAGCGGACTCTAGTCCACAAGATCATCTGTTCGCACCGGGATATCGCGCGGGAAACGCGGACGGGCCCGCGCCCCCGTTCGGGGGTGCGGGCCCGTCGCTCAGACCTGGTGCGATCAGACCGCGGCCGGGTCCTCCTCGACGAGGAGGTTGCGGGTGCGGTTCGGGTCCACCTGGACGCCGGGGCCCATGGTGGTCGAGAACGCGATCTTCTTGATGTAGCGGCCCTTGGCGGCGGCCGGCTTGGCCCGGAGGACCTCGTCGAGCGCGGCGGCGTAGTTCTCGACCAGCTGCTCATCGGAGAAGGAGGCCTTGCCGATGATCAGGTGCAGGTTCGAGTGCTTGTCGACGCGGAACTCGATCTTGCCGCCCTTGATGTCGTTGACAGCCTTGGCGACATCGGGGGTGACGGTGCCGGTCTTCGGGTTCGGCATCAGGCCACGGGGACCGAGCACGCGGCCGAGGCGGCCGACCTTGCCCATGAGGTCCGGGGTGGCGACGACGGCGTCGAAGTCCAGGCGACCCTTGGCGACCTCGTCGATCAGCTCGTCGGAGCCGACGATGTCGGCGCCGGCAGCACGTGCGGCCTCGGCACGGTCACCGGTCGCGAAGACCAGGACCCGAGCGGTCTTGCCGGTGCCGTGCGGGAGGATCACGGTGCTGCGGACCATCTGGTCGGCCTTGCGCGGGTCGACACCCAGACGCATGGCCACCTCGACGGTGCCGTCGAACTTGGTGACGGAGGTCGCCTTGGCGAGGCGGATGGCCTCGAGCGGGGCGTAGATGCGGCTGCGGTCGACCTTGGCGTCCGCGGCCGTGAGGGCCTTGCTGCGCTTCACTGCTGCTCCTGAATGATGGGCCCCTCCTGCACGTTCAGCGGGCGAGGAGGGAGGAGTTCGTGGTGTGTACGGGCCGCGCCGGCCCTACCACGGTGGACGGGAAGGGGCTTGTCAGCCCTCGACGGTGATGCCCATCGACCGGGCGGTGCCGGCGATGATCTTCTCCGCGGCGTCCAGGTCGTTGGCGTTCAGGTCGGGCATCTTCACCGTCGCGATCTCGCGCACCTGGGCCGAGGTCAGCTTGGCGACCTTGGTCTTGTGCGGCTCGGCGGAGCCCTTGTCGATACCGGCGGCCTTCAGGATGAGGCGCGCGGCCGGCGGCGTCTTCGTGATGAAGGTGAAGGTACGGTCCTCGTAGACCGTGATCTCCACCGGCACGATCATGCCGCGCTGCGACTCGGTGGCCGCGTTGTAGGCCTTGCAGAACTCCATGATGTTGACGCCGTGCTGGCCCAGCGCGGGGCCGACCGGCGGCGCCGGGTTGGCCGCGCCGGCGTTGATCTGGAGCTTGATAAGCCCCGTGACCTTCTTCTTCTTGGGAGGCATGTCTCTCCGGGTCCTTCCGAGAGGTGATTGCTGGTGCGTGCTCAGCCGGGACGCGACCTGCTGTCGGGCTGCGGCCTGGCCGCCAGCACACACATCGGACCAGGCTAACCGCTGAGGGGCTCCTGGACCAAAACGGATTCGGGGCGGGGCCTCGGCCCCGCCCCGAATCCGAGGATCTGGATCAGTTCTTGGTGATCTGGTCGAACGACAGCTCGACCGGGGTCTCGCGGCCGAAGATCTCGACCAGGCCCTTGACCTTCTTCGAGTCCGGGTTGATCTCGTTGATGGTCGCCTGGAGGGTGGCGAACGGACCGTCGGTGACGGTGACCGAGTCGCCGACCTCGAAGTCGAGCACCTGGACCTCGACCGGGCGGACCGGCGAGGCCTTGCCGGCCTCCTTGGCCGCGGCGCGCTCGACGTCCGGGGCGAGCATCTTGACGACCTCGTCCAGGGTCAGCGGGTACGGGTCGTACGCGTTGCCGACGAAGCCGGTGACACCCGGGGTGTTGCGGACTACGCCCCAGGACTCCGGGGTGAGGTCCATGCGGACCAGGACGTAGCCGGGCAGCTTGTTCTGGCGGATGGTCTTGCGGTCGCCGTTCTTGATCTGGACGACCTCCTCCTGCGGCACGGCCGACTCGAAGATGTAGTCCTCGACGTTCAGCGAGACGGCGCGCTGCTCCAGGTTCTGCTTCACCCGGTTCTCGTAGCCGGCGTAGGTGTGGATGACGTACCACTCGCCCGGCGCGCGGCGCAGCTGCTCGCGGAACTCGGCGACCGGGTCACTCTCGACCTCGGCCTCAACCTCGGCCTCGACCTCGGCGGCCTCCTCGCCCTCGACCTCGGCGGCCTCCTCGGCCTCGACGTCGGCGGCCTCCTCGCCCTCGGTCAGCTCGTGCAGCGCGGCGACCTCGGCCGGCTCGCCCGCCTCGGCCTCGTCCGCAGCCTCGACCTCGTCCACGCCGGCGTCCGCGGCGTCGAGGATCTGCTCCGCAGCCTCGGCGTCAGCAGCCTCGGCCGCGACATCCGCCTCACGGACGGTCTCGTCGGCGTCGTACAGGGGGGACTCAGACACGGTCGCTGCTTCTTTCCTGGGATGTGGAACGGATACCTCAACAGTACCGAGTCAACGGTAGTGGCCCGGGCCGAACGGCGCCGACAGCCCGGTGCCGGGGAGTCGGCGGCGGTCCGGTCGGGGTGCGGGGCACTGCGGGGTACCGCGGAGAACAAAAGACCCGGAGGCGGGCCGCTTGGTCACGGCCCGGTCCGGGTCGGGTGGTGCTGGGGGGCCGGATCGGCCGTCTGGCCTGGTCAGCCGAAGATCTGGAAGCTCAGCTTGCCGAAGGCGTAGTCGAGGCCGAACACCAGGAGCATCAGCACCACGACGAAGATGACGACGACGCTGGTGTACTGCAGCAGCTCGCCGCGGGTGGGCCAGACGACCTTGCGGAGCTCGGCGATGATCTGCCGGTAGAAGAGGGCGATCCGGGCGAACAGGCCCTTCTTGCCCCGCTTGCCGCCGCGCTTGCGGTCCCGACGGGAGAGCTTGCCGTCCTCGGTCACAGCCGCCGCGTCGGCGCCGTCGGGGTTGCCGCTCTCAGGCGTTGCGGTGGAGCCCGTGGTCTCCGTCACTCGTCCTCACCTGAATCCGGGTCCTGCCGAGGTCCGCACCGGTGTGGCGCGGGCGATCCGGCGAAAGCAGTGCTGGTGGGGCCCTCTCCGCATCAAGCCCGCTCGCTCTGTGGAGCGAACGGGCTCGGAACGGAAAAAGCAGCAGGGCACGAGGGACTCGAACCCCCAACCGCCGGTTTTGGAGACCGGTGCTCTACCAATTGAGCTAGTGCCCTACGGTGCCTCGCGGCCCCGGGTGGCCCCCAACCTACAGCATCCGGGCCGCCGCGTGGTGTACGCGTTTGGGTGGAGCCGCTTGTCGAAGGCCGACGACCAGTGAGTGTACGGGTTCTTCGTCGTTTGGTCGAACCTCGTTCACGGCAGGTCCGCAGGTACGCATCGTGGGACGGCCGGTACGCATGCTGGAACCTCCGTGCCCGGCACCCCCCGGTTCTGGGACGATGCAGGCATGAGCGCACCCACCCCCGCCCACGCCCGCCCCGCCGACCGCCGGGTCTCCGCCCGGGTCGGCGCCATCGCCGAGTCCGCCACCCTCGCCGTGGACGCCAAGGCCAAGGCCCTCAAGGCGGCCGGCCGTCCCGTCATCGGCTTCGGTGCGGGCGAGCCGGACTTCCCGACGCCCGGGTACATCGTCGACGCCGCGGTCGCCGCCTGCCAGGACCCGGCCAACCACCGCTACACCCCGGCGGGCGGCCTGCCCGAGCTCAAGGCCGCCATCGTCACCAAGACGCTCCGCGACTCCGGCTACCAGGTGGACGCCTCCCAGGTGCTGGTCACCAACGGCGGCAAGCAGGCGATCTACAACGCCTTCGCCGCGATCCTCGACCCGGGCGACGAGGTGATCATCCCGGCGCCGTACTGGACCACCTACCCGGAGGCCGTGAAGCTGGCCGGCGGCACCCCGGTCGAGGTGGTCTCGGACGAGACCACCGGCTACAAGGTCTCGGTGGAGCAGCTGGAGGCCGCCCGCACCGAGAACACCAAGGTGGTGCTGTTCGTCTCCCCGTCCAACCCGACCGGCGCGGTGTACACCGAGGCCGAGGCCGAGGCGATCGGCCGCTGGGCGCTGGAGCACGGCCTGTGGGTGCTCACCGACGAGATCTACGAGCACCTGGTGTACGGCGACGCGACCTTCACCTCGCTGCCGGCCCTGCTGCCCGAGCTGGCCGACAAGTGCGTCGTGGTCAACGGCGTGGCCAAGACCTACGCCATGACCGGCTGGCGGGTGGGCTGGATGATCGGCCCGAAGGACGTGGTGAGCGCCGCGGCCAACCTGCAGTCGCACGCCACCTCCAACGTCTCCAACGTGGCGCAGCGCGCGGCCATCGCCGCCGTCGCGGGCGACCTGTCGGCCGTGGACGAGATGAAGACCGCGTTCGACCGCCGCCGGAAGACCATCGTGACGATGCTCAACGAGATCGACGGCGTGCTGTGCCCCGAGCCGGAGGGCGCCTTCTACGTGTACCCGTCGGTCAAGCCGCTGCTGGGCAAGGAGATCCGCGGCAAGCGGCCGCAGACCTCCGCCGAGCTGGCCGCGCTGATCCTGGACGAGGCCGAGGTCGCGGTCGTCCCCGGTGAGGCCTTCGGTACCCCGGGCTACCTGCGGCTGTCGTACGCGCTGGGCGACGCCGACCTGGTCGAGGGCATCAGCCGGGTGCAGAAGCTGCTGGCCGAGGCCCGCGACTGACGCCTCCGCGTGCCGGGCCGCCCCCGTCACCCCTTCGGGGGAGATGACGGGGGCGGTTCCGTTCGGGGGCCGGGATGCGGCAGGATTCGTGGATGGATCGCCTGCGTGATGTCCGGAGCCTCCCGAAGGCCCACCTGCACCTGCACTTCACCGGTTCGATGCGCCCGTCGACGCTGCTCGAACTGGCCGACAAGCACGGCGTCCGCCTGCCCGAGGCCCTGAGCTCGGGCGAGCCCCCGAAGCTGCGGGCCACCGACGAGCGCGGCTGGTTCCGCTTCCAACGGCTGTACGACACCGCGCGCTCCTGCCTGCGGGACGAGGCCGACATCCGGCGCCTGGTCCGCGAGACCGCCGAGGACGAGCGGCGGGACGGCTCCCGCTGGCTGGAGATCCAGGTCGACCCGACCTCGTACGCGCCACGGCTCGGCGGCCTCACGCCGACGCTGGAGCTGGTCCTGGACGCCGCGCGGGAGGCCGAGGAGGCCACCGGGGTGGGGATCCGGGTGCTGGTCGCCGCGAACCGGATGAAGTCCCCGATGGACGCCCGCACGCTGGCCCGTCTGGCGGTCCGGTACGCGGACCAGGGGGTGGTCGGGTTCGGCCTCTCCAACGACGAACGGCGCGGCCTGGCCCGGGACTTCGACCGGGCGTTCGAGATCGCCCGGGCCGGCGGCCTGCTGGCGGCCCCGCACGGCGGGGAGCTGTCCGGCCCCGAGTCGGTCCGGGACTGCCTGGACGACCTCGGCGCGGGCCGGATCGGCCACGGCGTCCGGGCCGCGGAGGACGACCGGCTGCTCCAGCGGCTGGCCGACCGGCAGGTCACCTGCGAGGTGTGCCCCGCCTCCAACGTGGCGCTGGGCGTCTACGACCGGCAGGAGAAGGTGCCGCTGCGGCGGCTGTTCGACGCGGGCGTGCCGCTGGCGCTGGGTGCGGACGACCCGCTGCTGTTCGGCTCGCGGCTGGCGGAGCAGTACGCCATCGCCCGGGAGGTGCACGCGTTCTCCGACGCCGAGCTCGCCGAGCTGGCCCGCCAGTCCGTCCGCGCCTCGCGCGCCCCGGAGACGGTCCGCAAGGAGCTCCTCGCCGACATCGACGCCTGGCTGGCGGAGGGGTGACCCCGGCCGCCCGGCCTGGGCCGCCTTCCCCGCCTGCCCCGCCGGCCGCGCGGACTTCCCCCGCCCGGGGTGGCTAGAGGCTGACGCCGACCATCACCGGCTCGTTCACCAGCTCCACCCCGAACACCGCGCGGACCCCGTCGCGGACCTCCCGCGCCAGCGCCAGCAGGTCCTCGGTGGTCGCCGCCCCGCGGTTGGTCAGGGCCAGGGTGTGCTTGGTGGACAGCGTGGCCGGCCCGCTGCCGTGGCCCTTCTTGAAGCCGGCGTTGTCGATCAGCCAGGCCGCCGAGGTCTTGGTGAAGCCCTCCCCCGCCGGGTACGCGGGCGCCCGAAGGTCGCCCAACCGGTCCATGAACGCGCCCCACTGACGGTCCGCCAGGATCGGGTTGGTGAAGAAGGACCCCGCCGACCAGGTGTCGTGGTCCGCCGGGTCCAGCACCATGCCCTTGCCGGCCCGGAGCCGCAGCACGGTCTCGTGCGCCGTCCTCAGGTCGACCCGCTCGCCGGCCTCGACGCCGAGCGTCCGGGCCACCTCGGCGTACTTCACCGGGGAGGACTGTCCGCCGGCGTCCGCGAGCCCGAAGCGGACCCTAAGCACGACGTACCGGTCGGGGTCGGCCTTGAAGCGGCTGTGCCGATAGGAGAAGGAGCAGTCGGGCCCGGCGAGGGTGACGGTCTCCTTGAGCAGCCGGTCGTAGGCGACCACCTCGGTGATGGTCTCGGCGACCTCCTGGCCGTACGCGCCGACGTTCTGCACGGGGGTGGCGCCGGCCGAGCCGGGGATGCCCGCGAGGAACTCGACGCCCGCGAGGCCGGCGTCCACGGTCCGGGCGACGGCCTCGGCCCAGACCTCGCCGGCGGCCAGCTCCAGCCGTGTGCCGTCCAACGCGAAGCCGCGGGTGGCGACCCGCAAGACGGTGCCGTCGAAGCCGCCGTCCCCGATCACCAGGTTGGAGCCGCCGCCGATCACCAGCAGCGGTTCGCCCGCCTCGTCGGCCGTGCGGACGACGTCGACGACCTCGGCGTCCGTGGTCGCGGTGACCAGCCGGCGGGCCGGGCCGCCGAGCCGGAGCGTGGTCAGCGGGGCGAGCGGGGCATCCAGTTCTTCGAGCACGCCCTCCAGCGTACGGGGCGGGCTCCCCCGGGCCGCTCCTCCACCCCGCCGCGGCCGGTCCGGCGGGGCTGTCGCGGCCGGTCCGATCCCGGGGACGGCATCGGGACGGCCGGGGGACGGCACGGGGACGGCATGGGGACGGGCCCCGCGGCCGGTTACCGTGAGGCCCGTCCCGTCGGCCGGGCGGATCACCCCGGGCGGCGGCACCGGCGCGTGCTCGCGCCCGGCGCTCATGCCGCGTCCGGTCGTCCGGTGCCGGCCCGGGTCTCCTTCCTGCGCTGGTCCTCGATCCGGCGGTCGGCCTCGGCCCAGGTGGGCGGCGGTCCGCCGGCGGCCTGCCAGAAGGTGAACACCGAGCCGGCCATGGCCGGGCGGAGGCCGACCATCAGCGAGCGGTGCGGTTCGGCCCGGACGAAGGCGTTGATCGCCTCCCGGCTCTCCCACGCGGAGAGCGTCCAGAAGGTGCGCTTCAGCGGGGCGGCGCGGAGGGTGACGCCGACCGCCCCGGGCGCCTTCCGCGTCTGCCGGAGGATGGCCATCGAAGCGGTGAGGAAGCGCGGGACGTCGCGCAGCCGGCGCAGGCGGAGTTCGGAGGCCATCACGGTGACCTCGGCGGGGTGGCGCGGGGCGGCGGGGCCGGGGGTCCAGGGGAGGGGAAGCATCTCGGGTCCCTTCTCGGGCAGGGTGCGCCTGCCGGTGAGGTGGTGTCGGGCCTGGCGGTGACGACGGGTGCGCGGGTGCTCTGCTGCTGTGCCGTGCTCTGCCTCTGCTGCGCTGTCCTGCGCTCGGCGGTGCGCTCGGCCGCGCGCTCAGCGGCTGCCGGCCGCCTGCTTGCGCGGCCCGTCCACCGTCTCCCGGCTGCTGGTAGTCGCGGTGGCAACGGCCTCGGTGTCCGTTCCGGCGGTGCCGCTCCGGCGCCGTCGGGGGATCAGTGCGGCGGCCACCGCCGCGGCTCCGACCGCCGCGGCGCCGACGTACAGCGCGGGCACCAGGCCGTCGGTGAACAGGTCCGCGGAGCCGTACCCGCCCTGGGCGGAGAAGACGGCCGAGAGCACGGCCACGCCGAGGGCTCCGCCGACCTCCCGAAGGGCGTTGTTGGCGCCGGAGGCGATGCCCTGCTCCTCGGGGCGGACACTGGCCATCACCAGATTGGCGGTGGGTGCGAAGTAGAGGGACATCCCGATGCCGCAGACCACCAGGGTGGGGATCTGGGCGCTGTACGCCGAGGTGTTGGCCGCGATGGCGGCGAACATCACCAGACCGAGGGCCTGCAGGGTGAGGCCGGTGACCACGATCGGGCGGCCGCCGATCCGGTCCGAGAGCATGCCCGCGATCGGGGCGACGATCAGCGGCATCGCGGTCCAGGGCAGCATCCGGACGCCGGCCTCCTGCGGGTTGTAGCCGCCGATGTTCTGCAGGTACTGGCTGATCAGGAAGATCGAGCCGAACATGCCGAGGAACATCAGCAGGCTCGCCGCGTTCACCGCCGAGAAGGCCCGGCTGCGGAACAGCCGCATCGGCAGCATCGGCTGGGGGGCCACCCTCAGCTCGTACCCCACGAAGGCGATCAGCAGGAGGACGCCGAGGACCAGGGAGGTCAGCACGGTCGGGCTGGTCCAGCCGTCCGGGTTGCCGCGGATCAGGCCGAGGACCAGCCCCAACAGGCCGGCACTGACCAGGGCCGTGCCCGGGAGGTCGAGGCGCGGGCGGGCGCCGCGGCTCTCGCGGAGCGCGTACCGGGCGAAGGGCAGCAGGATCAGGCCGACCGGAACGTTCAGCCAGAAGATCCACTGCCAGGAGAGGTGCTCGGTCAGGCTGCCGCCGATCAGCGGGCCGGTGGCGATGGCCAGGCCGTTGACGCCGCCCCAGATGCCGAAGGCCAGGCCGCGCTTGGCGGCGGGGACGGCAACGGTGAGCAGGGTCAGGGTGATCGGCATCATCACCGCGGCGCCGGCGCCCTGGACCGCGCGGGCGGCGATCAGCGACCCGATGTCCGGGGCGAGGGCGGCCGCGGCGGAGCCGAGGGTGAAGATCCCCAGGCCGGTCAGGAAGAGCCGGCGGCGGCCGAACCGGTCACCCAGGGCCGCGCCGAGCATCAGCAGCACGGCGAAGGTCAGGGTGTAGGCGCTGACCGTCCACTCCAGGTCGGACAGGCCGCCGCCGAGCTCCTCGCGGATGGCGGGCAGCGCGGTGGTGACGACCAGGTTGTCCAGGCTCGCCATGAAGCCGGCCACGCTGGTGATCACCAACGTGCGGACGCCGGTGCGGCCGAGTCCTTGGTTCTCGCTCATGATGTCCCCCACTCCCATAAGGTAGTTATTGATCAATAACTTTCGCGGGCCGAAGAAGGCCGCGCGGTAGTGCACCGCGCGGCGCGCTAGTTCGACGCGTCCGACTCCCCCGACGGCCCGAGTTCCCCGGATCCTCCGGGCACCTCGGGCGCATCGGGCATGCCGAGCGCCTTGGGCGGCTCGAAGCCCGACCAGATCCGATGATCCCTCGGATACCCCAGCGCCACCAGTGTGTTGATCAGCATTCCGTACGACATGAACTGGGTGGCCACCGCCATGTCCCCGCCCAGCCGCACCCTGATCCGGTCGAACAGCTCGGACCAGGCGGCCCGGGCGACCTCGCCGATCTCCGACTCCCCGCCGTTCTCGGCGGCGAACACCGAGACGTACATCTGCATCTGCATCATGACCCGCTCGCGATCCTCGATGAGGTCGAAGTAGGCCCGGGACATCGCCTCGTGGACCGCCTCCCCGTCGAGACCCTCGGAGGCCTCGTCGAACGCCCGCCAGGTGTCCTCGATGCAGCGCACGCACGCCGCCTCGAAGATCGCCTGCTTGCTCGGGAAGAGCCGGAACAGGTACGGCTGCGAGACGCCCACCCGCCGGGCGATCGCCTCGGTCGACGTCCCGCGGTAGCCGGCGCGGGCGAACTCGACCATCGCGGCACGGATGACGCTCTCGCGCCGCTCCTCGGCACTCATCCGCATGCTCGTCCTCGCCATGCTTCTAAGTTAGTGGCCAATCACTACTTTCGCAAGCGGTCCACCCGCGAAGAACAGGTCCACCCGCGGCGAACAGCAGAGGCGCGGGGAACGGCGCGCGGCGGAAGGCGGCTCCCATGGGAACCCTCCCGCCTCGCGCGGCTCTCCCGCGCCCCGAGGCGACATCGCCGGGATCAGCCCAGCCGGACGACCGCCCGCGACATGCCCAGCACCTTCTGCCCGCCGCTGGTCGCCACCAGGTCGACCCGGACCTTGCGGTCCTCCAGCAGCGCCGCCACCTTCCCGGTGACCTCGATCACCGCGCCCACGCCGTCGTTCGGCACCGGCACCGGCCGGGTGAACCGCACGCCGTACTCGACCACCGCGCCCGGGTCGCCGACCCAGTCGGTGACCACCCGGACGGCCTCGGCCATGGTGAACATGCCGTGCGCGATGACGTCGGGCAGGCCGACCTCCAGCGCGAACTTCTCGTTCCAGTGGATCGGGTTGAAGTCACCCGAGGCGCCGGCGTACTGCACCAGGGTGGCGCGGGTCACCGGGAACGACTGGGCCGGCAGCTCGGTGCCGACCTCGACCTCGTCGAAGCTGATCGCCATGGCCGCTACTCCCCCGCCTCGTCGGCCGCCCGGGCGACCAGGGTCATGACCGCGGTCACCACGTGCTCGCCGGTCTCGTCGTGCACCTCACCGCGAACGGTCAGCACGTCGTTGCCCGCCAGCGACTTGATCGCGTCGATGCTCACGGTGACCGCCAGCCGGTCGCCGGCCCGCACCGGACGGGTGTAGGCGAACTTCTGGTCGCCGTGCACCACGCGCGAGTAGTCCAGCCCGAGGTCCGGGTCGTTCACCACCTGCGCGGCCGCGCCGTACGTGATCACGAACGGGAAGGTCGGCGGGGCGATGACGTCCGGGTAGCCGAGCGCCTTGGCCGCCTCCCGGTCGGTGTACGCCGGGTTGGCGTCGCCGACGGCGACGGCGAACTCGCGGATCTTCTCCCGGCCGACCTCGTAGGGCTCGGTGGGCGGGTAGGTCCGCCCGATGAAGGAGGGGTCGAGCGCCATGGGCAACTCCTCTTGATGGTCCGTCACACGCAAAAGACTCCAGGCCGCGCCCCGAAGTGGGGTGCGGCCTGGAGTCGAGGCAAAGTCAGCGGGTCTCGCGGTGCGCCGTGTGGGCGTTGCAGCGCGGGCAGTGCTTCTTCATCTCAAGACGGTCCGGGTCGTTGCGCCGGTTCTTCTTGGTGATGTAGTTCCGCTCCTTGCACTCCACGCAGGCCAGCGTGATCTTCGGGCGGACGTCGGTGGCAGCCACGGGAGTGCCTTCCTTGGACAATGAATAAGAACACAGACAAGAGTAGCCGATCGGGAGCAGAACCCCCGATCGACTACGCGGGGTAGCGGTGACCGGACTTGAACCGGTGACACAGCGATTATGAGCCGCTTGCTCTACCAACTGAGCTACACCGCTTTGATGATCAGCGCCTCACCGGAGCGAGGGGCCGTTCACCAGAGCCCCCATGCGGAATCGAACCGCAGACCTTCTCCTTACCATGGAGACGCTCTACCGACTGAGCTATAGGGGCGAACGAGGAAGAGATTACACGGTTCCCGGCCAGAGGTGAAATCCGTATCCGGCGTGGAAGACCGCAGGTCGGCGGGGCCGTACGGACGCACCCTTCCGGCACGTCCGTTCGACACGGCCACGCCCGGCCGCGGCCCGACGCGATACGACTATTGCCCGCCTCCCCGTCAGACGCCCCTCGCGGTCCTAGGCTCGATCGCCAGTGATCTTGTGATCTTGCGGGGCGGGTCGGGCACGGCCGGACCCCGGACGGGCAGGGCGAGGAGGGCGAGGAGGCCGCATGGGCGCCGACAGCACATCCGCCGGGGAGCCGCCGGAGCCGCCCTCGGGTCCGTCCGCCAACCCGCTCGGGCACGGGCCCGTCCTCCTGCTCACCGGCGCCCGGTTGGCCGACGGCCGTGTGGTGGACGTCCGGATCAGCGGGGACCGCATCCAGGCCGTGGGCACGGTCGGCAGCCTGGGCCCGCTGCCCGCCCTCCCCGGTCAGCCCACCGTCACCACCGGTGCCCGGATCGACCTCGCCGGCTACCTGCTGCTCCCCGCTCCCGCCGAGCCGCACGCCCACTACGACGCCGCCTTCACCGCCGTGCTCCCGTCCCCGCCGTCGGACCACCCCGGCGACCTGGTCCGCCGGGTCACCGAGGCCGCGCTCACCTCCCTCGGGTACGGCGCCACCGCCCAGCGCACCCACGTCCGGATCGGCGAGGCGCACGGCCTGCGCCGGCTGGAGGCGGTGCTCACCGCCCGGCAGGCGCTGCGCGGGCTGGCCGAACTGCAGGCGGTGGCGATGCCCCGGCTGCTCACCGGCCGGGCGGGCGCCGAGGGGCGGGCGCAGCTGCGGGACGCGCTCAAGCTGGGGGCCACCGCGGCCGGCGGCTGCCCGGACCTCGATCCCGATCCGGTGGGCTACGTCCAGGTGCTGGTGGAGGCGGCCCGCGACGCCGACTGCCCGGTGGACCTGCACACCGACGCCGCCGACCCCGCTCAACTGGCCAGCCTGGTTGCTGTGTTGGCGCCGCTTCGGCCGCGGGTGACGCTCGGGCCGTGCAGTGCGCTGGCGCCCGGCGGCGCCGCCGTGCTGGCCTCGTCCGGGATGCGGGTGGTGTGCCTGCCGCAGAACGGCGGCTGCACCGGTCTGGAAAGTCCGCCGATCGGTCTGCAGCCTTCCCTGGTGCGGGAGTTGAACGAGTTCCGGGTGCCGTTCGCGGCCGGTGGCGGCGCCCTGAAGGACCCGGCGAACCCGGTCGGCCGGGCCGACCCGCTGGAGGCGGCGTACCTGCTCGCGAGCACCGGCACGCTCGGTGTGGACGCGGCGTACGACGCGGTGGCCAACCAGGCGCGGACACTGCTGGACCTGCCACCGGTCCGGGTGGACGCGGGGTTCCCGGCGGAGCTGCTCGCCGTGCGCGGGGAGAGCCTGGCCGGGGCGCTGTCCGGCGGCCACAGCCGGCTGGTGGTGCACTGCGGCCGGGTGGTGAGCCGCACCAGCGCGGTCCGCGAGTTCGCCGACACCGTGAACCTGGCGCTCCCCCGCCAGTCCCACCCGGACTGACCTGCCCGGACCGACCCTGCCGGGACCGACCTGCCCGGGTGCGGGGAAAGCAGAAGGCCCCGACCGTGAGGTCGGGGCCTTCCTTACATCCTGTGGCTGGTGCAGGGTTCGAACCTGCGTAGCTTGCGCGACAGATTTACAGACCGCGCAGCGAACTGGACCGACCTGCGAGTTTGAACCGCGCCGAACCGATGACCCCGCGCATCCCCCACAAGTCCGGGCCCGAATGCTTCGGTCCGGGTTGAGCCGAATGCCTGACCTGGCTTACCAGATGCTTCTACGCTCCGTCACAGAAGCTGTGTGACAGACGAGTTCGCGACGATGGGGCAGGGATGAGTGCGGAGATCGTTCAGCTGGTGGAGCAGGCAGGCCCGTACCTGACCGCGGCCGTGGGTGCCTACGGCGGGGCAGTGTTGGCCCGTGCGGAGAACGCCGCCGTGGACGCCACCGCCAACCTCGGCCGCCGCATCCTGCATGCCGTCTGGCGCCGTGGCGGCGAGCCCGAGCAGGCCTCCCTGGAAGCCGCGATCCTGGACGTCGCGGAGGACACCGACGACGCGGACGCGGCAGCCGCGCTGCGGCAGCAGCTCAAGCGGGCCCTGCGCGAGGACGCCGACCTGCGCAAGGAAGTCGCCGACCTCCTCCCGGCTCCGGCCGCAGGTCCGGTGAACATCACCGCCTCCGGTGAGCGGTCCATCGCCGCCCACACCATCGGCACCGCCATCACCGGCGACGGCCACCACTCCACCCCGTGACCAGTCCTTACTACGAGGCTGCCGGCACCGGAGCCGTCGCCGCTCAGAACATCGGGACAGCGATCACAGGTCCGGTGACCGGGCTGCCCGCCGAGATACTCACCGCGGCCCGTGACGTGCCGGCACCGCCCAGCCTCACCAACCTGCCGCCCTACCCCCTGTGCCTCGGGCGCAAGGACACCATCGCCTGGCTCCGCGACACACTCGCCGAGAACAGCGGGACGGCGATCACTCAGGTCTCGACTGTCCACGGCCTTGGCGGCATCGGCAAGACCACCCTCGCCCTCGCCTACGCCCACCGACACCGCCGGGACTACAACCTCATCTGGTGGATAAACGCCGACTCCCCCACCCGGCTGGAACAGTCCCTCGCCGACCTCGCGCTCCGGTTGCTCCCGGCGTGGGCCGGAAAGGCATCCCAGGGCGAACAGGCCGCGTGGGCGATGGCCTGGCTGCAGTGGCACCCCGGCTGGCTGCTGGTCTTCGACAACGTCGAGAACCCTGCCGACCTTGACCGCTACCTCGGCGCCCTCGACTGCGGCCACCACCTGATCACCAGCCGCCGCACCGCCGGCTGGTCCCGCACCATCCGCACCTACCCCCTCGGCACCCTGGACCTGGACGAAGCCGCCGAACTCATCTGCACCCACGCGTTCACCGACGGCACGCCCACGGCCCGCGAACTCCAGGACGCCCGCGCACTGGCCGCCGACCTCGGCCATCTGCCGCTCGCCCTGGAACAGGCCGGCGCCTACCTGAGGCAGAACCCCACCATCAGCATCGACGCCTACCGGCGACGGCTCGCCACCAAGCTCGACAAGGCCGCCGACGGCATCGACGCCGAACGCACCATCGCCCGCATCTGGACCCAGACCCTCCACGCCCTCACCACACGCAACCCCCACGCCGTCGAGATCCTGCGCACCCTCGCCTGGCTCGCCCCCGACAACATCCCGATCGCCCTCCTCGAAACCCCCGACGACGACAACGACGACCTCCACGAAGCCCTCGGCCTCCTCGGCGCCTACAGCATGGCCACCGTCACCAGACACACCGTCAGCGTCCACCGCCTCCTCCAGGCAGTCCTCCGTTCGACCGCACCCGCCGAACCCGACGGAGTACCCACAGGACGCCACGCAGCCGAAGAAGCCCTCCTGCGGGCAATCGGCCCGCGTCCGCTCCCCGAGACGGGTTCAGCCGCGACCTGGGATGCCCTGATGCCCCAGCTGATCGCGCTCGCCACCACCAGGCCCACAGGGCACAACAACGACCGTGCGGCCGGCCTCTACTCCACCGCGGCTCAACACCTTCACATGCAGGGCCATGAAGCCCGCGCCATCCCCCTTCAACGGGCCGCCGTCGCCCAGTGCGAGCAGGTCCTCGGCGACACCCACCCCGACACCCTGGCCAGCCGCAACAACCTCGCCTACACCTACCGGGCCGCCGGGGACCTGGCCCGCGCCATCCCCCTCTTCGAGACCACCCTCACCCAATACGAGCAGGTCCTCGGCGACACCCACCCCGACACCCTGACCGGCCGAGGCAACCTCGCCGGCGCGTACCTGGAGGCCGGGGACCTGGCCCGCGCCATCCCCCTCTTCGAGACCACCCTCACCCAATACGAGCAGGTTCTCGGCGACACCCACCCCGACACCCTGAGCAGCCGAGGCAACCTCGCCGGCGCGTACCAGGCCGCCGGGAACCTCACCCGCGCCATCCCCCTGCTCGAAACCACCCTCACCCAGCGCGAGCAGGTCCTCGGCGACACCCACCCCAATACTCTGACCAGCCGAGGCAACCTCGCCAGCGCGTACCAGGAGGCCGGGGACCTCGCCCGCGCCATCCCCCTCTACGAGACCAACCTCACCCAGCGCGAGCAGGTCCTCGGCGACACCCACCCCAACACCCTGACCAGCCGAGGCAACCTCGCCGGCGCCTACCGGGCCGCCGGAAGCCTGGCCCGCGCCATCCCCCTGTTCGAGACCACCCTCACCCAGCGCGAGCAGGTCCTCGGCGACACCCACCCCGACACCTTGAGCAGCCGAGGCAACCTCGCCGGCGCCTACCGGGCCGCCGGGAGCCTGGCCCGCGCCATCCCCCTGTTCGAGACCACCCTCGCCCAGCGCGAGCAGGTCCTCGGCGACACCCACCCCGACACCCTGGGCAGCCGCAACAACCTCGCCGGCGCGTACCAGGAGGCCGGGGACCTCACCCGCGCCATCCCCCTCTACGAGACCAACCTCACCCAATGCGAGCAGGTCCTCGGCGACACCCACCCCAACACCCTGACCAGCCGAGGCAACCTCGCTGGCGCGTACCGGGCCGCCGGGAACCTCACCCGCGCCATCCCCCTGTTCGAGACCACCCTCGCCCAGCGCGAGCAGGTCCTCGGCGACACCCACCCCGACACCCTGACCAGCCGCAACAACCTCGCCAGCGCGTACCAAGAGGCCGGGGATCTCACCCGCGCCATCCCCCTGTTCGAGACCACCCTCGCCCAATGCGAGCAGGTCCTCGGCGACACCCACCCCGACACGTTGAGCAGCCGAGGCAACCTCGCTGGCGCGTACCGGGCCGCCGGGGACCTCACCCGCGCCATCCCCCTGCTCGAGACCACCCTCACCCAATGCGAGCAGGTCCTCGGCGACACCCACCCCGACACCCTGACCAGCCGAGGCAACCTCGCCAGCGCGTACCGGGCCGCTGGGAACCTCACCCGCGCCATCCCCCTGCTCGAAACCACCCTCACCCAGCGCGAGCAGGTCCTCGGCGACACCCACCCCGACACCCTGGCCGTGCGGGCCAACCTGGCCCACGCACGTGACTCGCAGCAGTGAAGTCTTAATTCCGATTGACCCACAGCTTTACAGACCGCGCAGCGAACCGGCCTGACCTGCATGAAGACTCGCCACGGCGGCGCTGGCCCCACGCATCCCCCACGTCCCCGCGCTCGGGCCGTAGCGGTCGCCTGGCTGAAGCCCGCTCAGCTCTGCGGGTATCCCTGGTCCTGCATGCAGGACTTGAACTCCTTGTCCCTCATCGTGCTCGTATACGCCTGCCCCATCCGCTGCACGATTGGGTCAGGGTCGGTCGAGTCGGGCCACGCCTGCGTCGCCAAGGTCTGGCAGTACGCTCGCGCCTCGCTCGCGGTGCGCGCGGTGGATTGCTTGCTGATTACGGCGCTACTGCTGCCAGCAGGACCCTGCGGGCCCTCCGGACCGCGCTGGCCTTGCGGGCCCGCCTCACCGGCCGGTCCAGCCGGACCGCGAGGCCCAGGGGGGCCGGGTACGGCCGCGCGGCGCTCAAGCTCTGCAATCCGGTTGCCCTGCAGGATGAGCACAGTCGTCTGCGCTGTTAGGACCGCAACGACCACAGCCCCCGTCACGATGGGCAAGATCCGGCGCCGCCAGGGCGTCCCGGTTGCACCGGGCGGCGCTATCGCCGCGTCTGTGAGCTGCTCATCTTCCCCTGCCATGGTGGGCACCTCTGTGTGTTCCTCTCGTGCCGCCAGCGACAGGTGCGCAGTCTAGGGACGCGAACGGCACATCGCCATGGCCCGGTTGTGATGGGTCAGGCAACCAGGCGCTTACCGTCGTGAGCCCGTACGGCCGGTGCACCATCAGCAAGGGCATCCCGCACTCGGACGGCATACATATCGCCCATCTTCGCAACCGCTTCATCAGCTGGGACCCACTCCACGACGGTGGATTCCTCGGAGATGGACGGCACACCACCGACCGGGTGACACCGGAAGACCAGGGCCACGACCCCGAGGGTCATGTTCTTGTAGACGCCGGTCAGCCGCTCCACCTCGACCTCGACACCGGTCTCTTCCATCACCTCTCGGCAGACGCCCGCCTCGACGGACTCTCCGAGCTCCAGTACCCCACCGGGCGGTTCCCACGTGCTGTTATCCGCACGCCGGATGACCAGCACGTCGCCGTCCTCCCGCACAACGACGCCAGCCACCGACACGGAGTGCAGCGGCGTTGACCGCCCCTGCTGCGTGCTGTTACTCATGTATATGAGCATAGGAGGTTCCACCCAAATGAGGAGTGGAAGCGTTCGCGAGACGTCCTCACCCCGGTACCTGCAGATCGCCGAGGACCTCGCGGAACAGATCCAGAAGGGCATCCTGCCCCCTGGCGAGAAGATCCCGAGCGAGTCCGAACTCATGGACCGCTACAAGGTCGCGCCTGGCACTGCGAGGAAGGCCGTGGCCGAGCTTCGCACGACCGGACTGATCGAGACCCACCACGGCCGCGGTTCGTTCGTAAAGTCGCGCCCGCCCGTCAAGCGCAAGTCGTCGGACCGGTTCCGGCGCTCTCACCGGAAAGCGGGCAAGGCGGCCTACATTGCCGAGGCTGAGCAGGCCGGCGCCAAGCCGTCCGTGCGTGTTCTGTACATCGGCCCCACCGAAGCGCCAGTGGACATCGCCGAGCGGCTCTCGGTTGCGCCCGGGACCCAGGTGCTGGCGCGCCGGCGGCTGTACTTCAGCGACGGCGTGCCGACGGAGGAAGCCACCTCCTACCTGCCCTGGGACATCGCGAAGGACATCCCTGAGCTGTTCGCCGAAAACCCGGGCGGCGGTGGCATCTACGCACGCCTGGAGGACAACGGGCACATCCTCGCGGAGTTCACCGAGACCATCCGGGCCCGTCTCGCCACGAAGCCCGAGACGGCCGCGCTCGACCTCAGCCCCGGAGCCCCCGTCATCCACCTGACGCGCAACGCCATCACCGAGGCGGGCCGCGTGGTCGAGGTCTGCGACACGCTGATGGCCGCTGACCGGTTCGTCCTCGACTACCGCATCCCCGCGAGCGACTGACGCTCGCTCACCTCACAGCAACCCTCCACGACGCACCTCACGTGGAGGGTTGACTTATGTATAGGAGCAGTGCACTCTGATGCATGTGACTCCTATACATAAGTGCATGAGCACTTAGGCAGAGGAGTTCTGAGGGGCCTTCTTTGGGCTGCTCTGACCTGCACAAACGTGCCCGGAGGGGTGGGGTGAGAGCCCCCCGAAGGCAGCGCTCGATCTTTGAGAACTCAACAGAGTGACTTCATGACGGGGCTGGTCCCCGTCCCCGCGCGGATACCGGGTGATGTCCGCCTGCTGGCGCCAGGTAGTGAGGATGGCGCGCCCGATCCGGGGGCTCGGGACCGGCTGTCCGTGGAACGGCAGCGCGGCGAAGCCCCGCATGTTCCGAGTGTCTTTGGTCCCCGATCCGTCCGCTCATCGGCGGGTCGGGGGTCATGGCTGCTCGTGATGTGACGAGTGGCTGGGCCCGTTGAGTCGGGGCTGTCGCGCTTGCCTTGGCCGGGTGCGCGGCAGCCCCTGGGGCCTACTCGCCTACTGGAAGAGGTAGACCCGTGAAGTCGATTGTTGCAGGCCAGCACGCCGTGGACTCCGAGGAGTTCGCGGAGCTGGCATTGGGCGTGGAGGAGGAGCTGTTCGCCGGCGCGCCCGGTGAGTCGGCGCTGGAGTACCGGGCTCGGATGGACGTGGCGCTGGCGGTGCTGGCGGACCTGCGCCGGGAGGACCCGGAGCTGGCCGTCTACGCCGGGCGGCTGCTGAAGGCGGCCCCGGTGCGGCTGCGGCCGTCCCGGGCGGTCGCCGTCCCGACCGTCGCCGTCGCGGCGTGAGGGCGGGTGCGTGGTGAAGAACCGTCGGATGGATGGGCTGGCGTGGCTGGCCATGGGCGCGGCGGTGACGGTCTCCGCGCACGGTGAGTGGGCGCTGGCGGTGGAGAGCGGCTTCCACCCGTGGGTGGCGGCCGGTCTGCCGCTGGCGCTGGACACCTACGCGCTGCGGGCCCTGCGGGCCGGGCGGGAGGTGTTCGCGCCGGTGCTCGGCATGATCGCCACGAACGCCGCGGCGCACCTGCTCTCGGCCGGTGTGCTGCGGCCGGACTGGCGGCTGATCGTGCTGGTGTCGGCGATTGCCCCGCTGGTGCTGTGGCGGGTGCACGTGCTGCACGCCACCGAGACCACCGTGCCGGTGCGCGAGCCGAAGACCGAGCTGCCGCCGCTGTGGGCCGAGCCCGCACCGGCCGTATCCGCCGCCGTACCCGCGTATCCGGTGGCCGTACCCACCCCGGCCGAGCCGGAGCCGGTGGCCGTGGCTGAGCCGGTTCGGGAGCTGGAGTTCAGCCCGCTCCCGCCGTGGCCCGCACCCGCCGCCGAGACCCCGCGTACCCGTCCACAGCCTGTGGACGAGTACGTATCCGAGCCGGGCGGATACGCCGGATACACCGCCGCTGACCAGCAGGAAGAGCCGTCCGGGGTGGACGAGCTGACTCCGGTGGCCGCCGCGCGGTTCGCCGAGGTACTCGCCTCGGGCCGCCTGCCGTCAGTGCGTACCCTGCGGGCCGAGTACGGCATCGGTCAGCCCCGGGCCCAGCGGGTGCGCGACGCCCTGCGGGGTCTCGCCGGACCCGGTCAGGTGGCCGCATGAGCCGTCCCCGGTTCTGGGATCCGGACGGCAGCAGGTACGGGGGTATCCCCACCTACCCGTGGCGGATGGCCCCGGACGGATACGCCACCCGCGCCCAGCTCCGCGCCCGCGGGTTGCGGCCGGGTGGTCAGCCGGTCGCCGCGCAGATCCTGTGGCGCTCCCGCTTCGGCGGGATCCGCGCCGCGTACCTCTACCGCCTCGCCCTGGCGAAGCCGGTGCGGCCGATGACCCCCGGCCGGTGCCGGGCGCTGGCCGCCGCGATGCAAGCGCGCCGCACCTGCCCCGCCTGCGGGCGGGACGCCGGATACGTCCTGCCCGCCCACCTGGGCACCTGCCTCCCCTGCTCCGACGGCTTGCCCGTCGCGGCCTGAACTTCTGAGGAGAACGGCACCATGCCCACCACCCCCGAGAACGGCGGCCCGGTCCAGATCGCCATCGACACCATCGGCACCCTGCACCCCGGCACTGCAGCCCTGATTCGTGACGGCCTGTACTTCGACCTCGGCGGGCGGTTCCGCAACCCGCACGACGACCCGGCGATGCGCTACCGCACCGGCCTGGACCCCGAGGTTCGCGACCACGTCCTCGACACCCCCGGCGTCATGCGGATGGTCGAGGAGATCGCCGAGTCCGCCGCCGCGGTCCTGCGCTCCTACGCCGACCCCCGCCACCGGCTCGTGAACGTGACGATCGCCTGCCGCGGCGGACGGCACCGCTCGGTCGCCGTCGCCGAAGCCGTCGCCGCCTACCTCCGCACCGCCGGGATCGGCGTCGAGGTCCGGCACCGCCACATCGACCAGCCGGTCATCGAGACCCAGTAGCCCCGACGAAGGGAGTCCCACCATGTCCGACCCGATCATCCACACCGACCCGGCGACCGGCCTGCCGGCCAACACCGCTGCCGTGTTCCTCACCCTCGGCGCGGCCCTGGTCGCCCTCTACGCGACCGGCGGCACCACCGAGTACGGCCGCCCGACCTTCCACTGGGTGTGCCTGGGCTGCGGCGACCGCAGCCACTACCCCGACAAGCGAGCGACGGTCCGGGGCCGCGCCAACGGACACGCCGGTGAGTGCCGCGCGATCCCCCTGCCCACCTCCGTCTATGAGGGAGTGCCCCGATGAACCGCCACCTCGCCTCGGTGCCGTCCCCCGGGGACGGCCCGCAGGTCGACATGGAGCTGCTGGCCGCACTGGTCGCCGCCCAGCTCAACACCAACCAGAACACCGCACTCCTCCCCGCCCCGGCCCCTGCGCTGGTGCAGCAGGCATCGGTGAGCCCGACCGTGCAGCGCTACGGCGGGTACGTCGCCGCCGGGGCCGGAGCCGCGGCGGTGCTGATCCCGGTGCTGCTGGCCACCACGGCCGCGCTGCTGGCGGTCGGCATGGCCGCGCTGGCCCTGGCCATTTCGGCGCTGGTGATCCGCTGGATCATCCGCGACATGCGCCGTGGCTGACCCGGGGGGCCCGGTGACCACCTACCGAGTCGTTCTCGCTCAGGGCCCGCGCGGCAATTGGCGTCTGTTCGTCGCCCTGCCCGGCCGCGTCGCTGACTGGCCAACCGAGGAGTTCGCCGGTACCGCCATCCCGTCCGTTTCCGCCCGCGCGGCCGCGCTCGGAAGGCTCGGCTACCGGCTTGCCGCCGGGGCCTTCTGGGGCTGGGACGAGGATTCCGACACCGCCGGCGGCGTCATCCTGCTCGCTGGTGCGGAGGTGCAGCCCGCCTGACGGCTGCCCGTCCCCGCCCGACCCATAAGGGGTCGGGCGGGGGTGGGGAGCCGGACAGACCGGCCCACCACCTCGGGAGGAACCCTCCGTGACCAGCACCCCGAACACCCCGCCGCACCAGACCCGCGGCACCGACGGCGCCGGTACCAACGGCGGCACCCGCAACGGCTTCGGCGGCGGGGCGATGTTCTCGCCCGGCCTCAACGTGAACATCAACGCCAGCAAGACCAACACCACCGGCACCCCTGGCGTGGGGGCGGCGGCGAACCCCGGCGTCGGCCTCAACCGGACCTCGCCGCTGGCGCTGCCCGAGCCCGCGTTCTACTCCACCGCCGACGTCCGCTCCTACTGCGAGGCGCTGCGGGCGTTCGCGATGTACGCCGCGATCGAGGTCGAGGTCGGCGCCGAGATCCTCAAGGCCGCCCTGGAGCAGGCGCCCGCCGCCCCCGGCGACAACCTGTTCCAGTCGAAGATCCGCGCCCGGTCGGTCGGCCGGAAGGTCGCCAAGGCCGCCGACGCGCTCGCCGACGCCGCGAAGCTCGCCGCCGCCGCGTGGACGGCGTTCCAGCGCGAGTACGCCGACGTCCTCACCCCCCGCCCGCAGCAGCGCCAGGCCCGCCCGTTCCAGTTCTGACAGGAGTAACGGCCATGCCGAAGAACGACACCGACCCGGAGGTGCAGCACCGGGAGAACCTGGAGGGTGCCAGCACCGGCAAGGGAATCCTTGCCTGGAACGCCCACCGGGCCAAGCCCCACACCCCGCCCTGGCTGCTGACCGGCGCCACCGGCGCGGCCGGCACGCTCGCATGGATCCCGGCCCACGGCTCCGCCGGATACGCCGTCGGCCTCACCCTGTCCTCGGTCGCCCTCACGGGGGCAACCTGGTGGGCGGCGAAGTCCACCAGCGCCCAACGCCGCCTGCACTCCGCCGTCACGGTGGCCGCCGCCACCGGCTGGTTCACCAGCGTGGCACTGGCCGGCTGGAACAGCCTCACCTTCGGCACGTACTGGCTCGGCGGCGGCGCGCTGGCCCTGTCCTGGAACATCCGGCAGGTCATGCGCCGCAACCCCGACGCCGTCCAGGCCGCCACCGACACCGACGGCACGCTGCTGGAGAAGGTCAAGCTCGCCGGGGCCAAGCTCCGCAGGACCGAGGTCGCCCCGAACCGCGTCACCGCCGAACTGGTCCTCCCGGCCGGGGAGATGACCAACGACGACGTCACCCGGGCGCTGCCGAACCTCGCCTCCGCCCTCGACGTCGCCACCACCGCCGTCCGCTACCTGCCCGACCCGGCCAGCGCCCGCCGCGGCGAGCTGGTGGTCGTCCCGAAGGACATGCTCGCCGAGGTCGTCGAGTGGGAGATGCCCACCAACGTCGGCGGCTCGATCGCCGACCCGCTCTCGATCGGCCGGTACGACGACGGCTCGCCCCTCGTCCTGTGGCTGCCCGGCGACCCCGAGGCCGGGCGCAACGGCACCCACCTGCTCATCTGCGGCATGACCGGCTCCGGGAAGGGCGACGGCGCCCTGAACGTGCTGTGCGAGATCCTCGGGCGCCGGGACGTGATCGTGTGGCTGTCCGACCCCAAGAGCTTCCAGGACTTCCACCCCCTGCTCCCGGCGTTCGACTGGGCCGTGGAGGGAGGCGCCCCCACCGAGACCATGGTGACCGCCTTCCAGGCCGTCATCCCGGCCCGCACCCGCTGGCTCGGCGCCCACGGCTACCGCCAGTGGGTGCCCGCCGCTGCCGAGCAGCAGACCGACCCCGGGCACTCCTGCCAGAAGGGCCGGGCCTGCGGCTGCGAGGGCATGCCGTTCCTGGTCGGCTGGTTCGAGGAGGCCGCGGCCACCATCCGGTTCATGGGCGACGAGGGGTTCACCGAGGCCGCGCAGCTCGCCCGCGCGGCCGGTGCCGCCCTGGTCATCAGCCTTCAGCGGC
Organism: Kitasatospora sp. HUAS MG31; assembly: GCF_040571325.1. Classification (GTDB taxonomy): domain Bacteria; phylum Actinomycetota; class Actinomycetes; order Streptomycetales; family Streptomycetaceae; genus Kitasatospora; species Kitasatospora camelliae. The sequence continues at coordinate 3,366,612 of NZ_CP159872.1, forward strand.
CCAGCCACGACCAGCTGTCCACCAGCACCCGCGCCTCCCTGCCCAGCGCGCTCGTGTTCGGCCTGGACGCCCGGGACGAGGGCATGGCCCTGCCCGGGCCGGTCCTGGACGCCGGCGCCCGCCCCGGTGCCTGGGCCAACCGCCGCCCCGGCTACTGCTACCTGGTCACCCCCGGCGTGGACGAGCAGCGCTACAGCTCCCCCGCCCGCACATTCCGGTTCACCGGGAACGCCGCCCGGGTCATGGAACAGCTCGCCGCCTGGACGGTGCGCAACGGCGCCACCGTCGACCCCATCACCGCCGGGGCCGCCGCCGCCGCGGTCGGCAAGGCGTACACCGAACGGACCGACCACAGCGACGACCGGCACGACGCCGACAACGACCAGGACGAGGACGAGGACGAGGAGGACGGGGCGAGCGTGTACGAGAACACCGGGCGGATCGACGCCGAGGACCAGGGCATCGACCCGGCCGCCGAGCTGCCCGCGGTGCCGGGCGAGCTGGCCGGTATCGCCTTCGCCCCCAAGTCCACCGAGCAGGACCTCACCCCGGCCGAGGCCCGCGCCACGATGGAGGCGATCGTGGCCGGCTTCGAGCAGCGCCGCGAGATGGTCATCGGCCCCAAGGACGTCATGAACGAGGCCGCGAAGCTCGGCCGTTCCCGCCCCTGGGTGAGCGGCGAGTTCCGCCGGATGCTCGAGGACGGCCGCCTCCAGCCCACCGCCAAGACCGGCCGGTACCGGATCGTGCCCGCCCCCGCCGGGGTCTGACACCCCCTGACGTCAGACCTGGGCCTGACACCCAAACCCCTAGGCAAACGCGGTGTCAGACGTCCTCTGACACCCACCCTGACACCACCTGACACCCGGCCCTGACACCAGGGCTGACAGCACGACGGGCCCCGCCGAAAGAAGGTCGGCGGGGCCCGCTCCACACCCTACGGCCCCGGAGCGGCTGCAAGCCGGCAAGCACACCAGCCGCTCCGGGCTCCCCTACAGAAGGAGACCTCCAGCATGACCCAACCGACCCTCATCCAGGGAGAGCACCTGTCCACCGCGCTCTCCCTGGCGGCCTCCGGCGTGCCCGTGCTGCCGTTGCGAGCCGGGAAGGTGCCGTTCGGCAACTGCCGAGACTGCGCGAACAACGCGTGCGGCGGCCGGCCGAACATGAAGACCCCGGGCCCCTGCCTGTGCCCGGCGCCCTGCCACGGCTGGGCCGCCGCCACCACCGACCCCGGGGTCATCAACGGGCCCACGTGGGCGCGGGCGTGGCGCGAGGCCGCGGCCGTCGCCTACCACCCCGGCGGCGCGGGCCTGACCGTCGTGGACCTCGACAACGCGGAAGCCATCGCCTGGGCGCACGCGAACCTGCCCGCCACCCGGACCGTGCGCACCACCCGGGGCCAGCACTGGATCTACCAGGGCGCCATGCCCTCCGCCAACGAGGCGCGGCCCGGCGTGGACATCAAGTCGCTGATGTCCTACGCCCGGTGGCTCGGCCCCGGCACCGGCCCCCTCACCGCCCTGCCGAACACCGTCCGCGCCCTGATCGTGAAGGAGCCCACCCCGGTCCGCCCGGCGCACGTCACCGTGCCCGCCCCGGCCGGGGGCGGGAAGTGCCCGCACCGCACGCCGACCTACCTGGACCGCGGCATCGCCATGGCCGAGCAGCGGATCACCGAGGCGTCCAGCGCGGTGCACGCCACCGTGTTCGCGACGTTCCTCGCGGTGCTCTCGACGCACGGCCGGTGCGGCTGCCTGACGGAGGCGCATACGGAGCGGCTGTTCGCCGCGGCGCAGGCCAAGGGCGAGTCGTCCCGGCACTGCGCCGACGCGTGGGCCAACGCCCTGAGCCGGCTGGGGCTGTGACCGTGGCCGAGGACGAGAAGAACCCGGCGCGGGAGATCATCGCCGACTACGCGCAAGCGCACTTCCGATACTTCCGGACCGCCGACGGGACCGTGTACGCGCAGCGCAACGGGCACCCGGTCGCCCGGCCGATCCGCTCCCAGGGCACCACGGGCAGCCACCGCCAGGAACTCCTGGTCGGCCTGTACAAGGACGGCCGCGGCGTATTCAACGGGACCGCCATGAAGGAGGCGCTGGACCTGATCGAGGCGCTCGCCCTGTCCGAGCCGGTGCGGGCCGTACACATCCGCGTGGCACCCGGGTTCGACGGGGCGACGTGGCTCGACCTCGGGCGCACCGACGGGATGTCCGTCCGCATCCACCCCACCGGGTGGGACATCGCCGTCCCGGACCCCGGTGAGGTCTGCTGGCGGCGCACCCAGCTCACCGGTGAACTCCCGCTCCCGGCCAAGGACACCGACGGCAAGGGCATCGACCTGCTGTTCAGGCTGTGCAACTTCGCCAGCGCCAGCTCCGAGTGCCTGGCCATGGCGTGGCTGGTCGGCTGCCTCGGCCCGTCCGTGCCCGTACCCGCCCCGTTCCTCACCGGCCCGCAGGGCGCGGGCAAGTCCACCGCCGGCCGGATGCTCATGCGGATCATCGAGGGCATGAGCGGCGACCTGCGCCGCGCCCCGAAGGACGAAGAGAACCTGCTCGCGGCGGTCGCCGCCGGCTGGATCACCGCCCTCGACAACCTCTCCCACATGACACCCGACATGTCCGACGCCATGTGCTGCATCGTGACCGGAGCCGAGAACGTCAAGCGCGCCCTGTTCACCGACGGCGATGTCTTCCGTGTCGGCTACCGCCGCCCCCTGCTTCTCACCGGCATCGACGTCGGCGTCATCCGCCCCGACCTCGCCGAGCGCCTCCTGCCCCTGCGGCTGGAGCGCCCCGCCGGCCGCCGCACCGAGGCGGAACTGTGGGCGGAGTACGCGGACGTGCTGCCCGTCGTGCTCGGGTCGCTGCTCGACCTCACGGTCAAGGTCCGCGCGGCCGAGGCAGAGACCCCCACCGACCTGCGGATGGCGGACTTCGCGCACCTGTGCGCGCAACTCGACGTGGCGACCGGTCTCGGGGCGCTGGCTGCGTACCGGGCCAGCCTGGACGACCTGAACGACGACGTGATCGAGGGTGACCTGCTTGCGCAGACCGTCCTGCAGCACGCCGAGACCATCACCCCGGGCACGGCCCAGCGCATGACATCCACGGAGTGGCTGGCGTGCCTCAGCCGCGTCTACAGCGGCGATGAACTCCGGGCCCTGCCCAAGGGCTGGCCGACCACCGGCAAAGTCCTCTCCGACCGGCTCAAGCGCCTCCAACCCACCCTGGCGGCACGGCAGGTGCTCATCGAGGCGGGCCGGACGAAAGAGGGGCGCTACCTCGAAATGACCCGGCCGGCGCCCACGCCCCCGCACGAGCAGCCGCCGCTCCCCTAACACCCGGGCCAGCGCCCGCCCGAACGGCAAGAAGAGCACCGGCTGCCGGGGGGTGCTCCTCTTGCTGTTCGGCGAAGCCGCCCATGGGTCGTGCCGCGAAGCGGCTCCCTCTTTTCGCTGTGAGGCGCGCCAACTACCTACAGACACCCCCCTCTTTTTTTCCTAAGTAGGAAACGCTGCGTCACCTTCGTCACCCGAGCCGAAAAACGGCCCCTGACCTGCGACAACAAGGGTGACGCAGACGGCCGCTTCTGCGTCATCTCCGCGTCACCGCGTCACCTCCATGACGCAGCCTGCGTCACCCGGTGACGCACGCCCCGATCCCCTCGATCCCTGCGTCACCCAAAAACCGCAGGTCAGAGCCCTGAATGACGCTGATGTCGCAGTGACGCAGAAATCCCCACCTCGGACACACGCACCAGAGCAGCCCCCGAAACCACCCGAAGCCGCACCCAGCGAAGGAGCACAACCCGTGGCCAACCCGAAGTGGCTCAAGCTCGCCGAGGTACTGGAGGAGATCGACATGTCCCGGGCCGCCTACTACCGGATGCGCGCACGCGGTGAGGCCCCGCCCATGAAGCGGCTCGCGAACGGCCAACTCCGCGTCAGCCGGGCTGCCCTGGACGCCTGGTGGGACAGCCAGGAAGCCGCCTAACCGCAGACCACACATGGGCCCCGGCCGCCGCGCCGGGGCCCCGCATGTAAGGAACGAGATGCCCAAACCCACGTTCAAGGTCCGGCTCTGGACCATCCGCGAGAACGTGAACTCCGGCCCCAACACCTATGAGCTGCGATGGAGGGTCGGCAACAACCCGTTCTCCAAGACGTTCAAGACCAAGACGCTGGCCGACGGTCGCCGGGCGAAGCTGCTGACCGCCGTCAACGAGGGTGAACCGTTCGACGAGGTGACCGGCCTGCCCATGTCGGAGGTCCGGGCCAGGGACGACGTGAGCTGGTACGTCCACGCCCGCGACTACATCGAGATGAAGTGGCCGGACGCCCCCGCGAAGACCCGCACCACCCTCGCGGACATGCTGGCCACCGCGACGCCGGTCCTGGTCAAGTCGCGCATCGGCATGGCGCCCCCGGCCGAGGTGCGCACGGCCCTCTACAGCTGGGCGTTCAACGTGAACCGTTGGGCCGAAGAGCCTCCCGCCCAGGTGCAGAGGGTTCTGACCTGGATCAAGCGGCAGGCCCTTCCGATGAGCCACCTCGACGACCCACTCCTGATGCGGAAGGTGCTCACTGCCTTCACCCGCAACCTCGACGGCTCGAAGTCCGCGGCCTCCACCGTGAAGCGCAAGCGGGCCATCTTCCACAACGCCCTCGGGTTCGCCGTGGAGGCTCGGAGGCTCCCCCACAACCCGCTCCACCAGGTGCAGTGGACTCTGCCGGCGACCACCGAGGCCGTAGACCCTGCCGTGGTGGCCAACCCCAAGCAGGTGCGGAAGCTCCTCGCAGCAGTAGAGGAGCAGGGGAAGCGCGGCCAGCACTTGAAGGCGTTCTTCGGCTGCCTCTACCACGCGGGCATGCGGCCGGGAGAGGCCGTCTGGCTCCGGAAGTCGAACTGCCACCTGCCCCCGACCGGGTTCGGCCTGCTGTCTCTCGACGGCTCGCGCCCGCGCGTCGGCAGCGCCTGGACGGACAGCGGCACCGCGCACGACGAGCGCGGACTGAAGTGGCGAGCACCCGAGGAAACTCGCCCGATCCCGATCCCGCCGGTGCTGGTGGCCCTGCTCAGGGAGCACATCGAGGCTCACGGCGTCGCCCCGGACGGCCGGCTGTTCCGGACGGCCCGGGGCGGAAAGGTCCAGGAGAGCGGCTACGGCGTGGTCTGGAAGCGGGCCCGCGAGAAGGCCCTCACCCCCGACCAGGCGGCATCGCCCTTGGCGACCCGTCCGTATGACCTTCGCCACGCCGGCGTCTCCCTCTGGCTGAACTCCGGAGTGGATCCTGCGGAGTGCGCGCGGCGCGCGGGACACAGCATCGCCGTCCTGCTCCGGGTCTATGCGAAGTGCCTGGACGGCGCGACCGAGGCCGCGAACAAGCGCATCGCCGAGGCTCTCCAGGAGTGGGATTAGCTCCGGCTCCCGCCAGAGCCGTCCCACGCATTTCCCACACGCGCTGGTCAGGACTGGGATACGGGTGAGACAAGCTAAGACATAGCGCGCATTTCGGACCTGTCTAGCAAGATCAGTCGAGGCAGCAAAAAGACCGGCTCTGGACCACGTTTCCGCAGTTCAGAGCCGGTCTATCTATCCTGTGGCTGGTGCAGGGTTCGAACCTGCGTAGCTTGCGCGACAGATTTACAGTCTGCTCCCTTTGGCCGCTCGGGCAACCAGCCAGGATTCCGTCTCCCGAGGCGGGCCCCGTTCGACGTCGTAAACGATACCTGATGGACAGGGGTGGTTCGCCACTCGGTGGGTCACGTGACGATCAAGCGGCGCGCGCGGCTGTCGCGGGCGGGCCGGGGCGGGGGCTGGATAGGCTGGAGCGCCGCCCGTCCGGGACGGGTGGCGACGACCGTGACGCCAGTACCCCAAGGAGACCAACACCCATGGCCGACTCCAGTTTCGACATCGTCTCGAAGGTCGAGTGGCAGGAGGTCGACAACGCGATCAACCAGACCTCCCGCGAGATCGCCACTCGCTTCGACTTCAAGAACGTCGGCGGCGAGATCAGCCGCTCCGGTGAGAAGATCGAGATGAAGGCCAACGGCGAGGAGCGCGTCCGCGCGATCCTGGACGTCCTGCAGACCAAGTTCGTGAAGCGGGGCCTGTCGCTGAAGGCGCTGGACGCGGGCGACCCGCAGCTGTCCGGCAAGGAGTACAAGATCTTCGCGAACGTCAAGGAGGGCATCACCACCGAGGACGCCAAGAAGGTCGCGAAGATCATCCGTGACGAGGGCCCGAAGGGCGTGAAGGCCCAGGTCCAGGGCGACGAGCTCCGGGTCAGCTCCAAGTCGCGGGACGACCTGCAGGCCGTCCAGGCCCTGCTCAAGGGCAAGGACCTCGAGTTCGCGATCCAGTTCGTGAACTACCGCTGATCGCCGTTCCACCCCTGCTCCAGCCGCCGCGGGCCACGGACCGCGGCACCGGAGCCACCGGGCGCGACCCGGGTGCCGCCCTCCGCGGCCCGAGTCGCGCCCTTCGCGTCTCCCGGGCCGAACGGCCCGGCCCGCCACCACGGTCGGCGGGGTCCGGTCGAAGGGGCCGGACCTCCTGCACCTTCGACCCGCACCTTCGACCAGGCCTGATGCCCGATCAGGCCGGTCTGTGGGAGGGTGACCGGATGCGCATACGAGTTGTCACCACCACCCTCGCCGCGGCCTGTGTCCTCGCCCTCTCGGCGTGCAGCAGCAGCGGTTCCGGCAACGGCGGCACCACCACCGCCGCGCCGCAGCCCGTGGCCTCCACCACCGCGTCGAAGCCCGCGGCCTCCACCGGCTCGGCGGCCGCTCCGGCTCCGGCCGGCGTCCCGACCCCGAGCGTGGCCCAGAAGGCCGGCCTGATGGCGGCCATGAAGGCCGTCAACCCGGCCCTGGCCACCAACGAGGACGCCACCGTCGCCCTCGCCATGAAGACCTGCGCGGACATCAAGAGCGGCAAGGACGAGGCCACCGTGGCCAAGAACGCCGTGGCGCAGGCCAGCACCGGCAGCGTCGTCCTCACCCAGGAGCAGGGCAAGCTGGTCGCCACCGCGGTGAAGGCCGCCTTCTGCCCCGCCTGACCGACCCTGATCGACGGGAGGCGGGGCCCGACGGCCCCGCCGACCGGAACAGGACGCGCCGAGGCCCCGGACCGACCACTGTCCGGGGCCTCGGCTGTTCTCGGAGGGGCGGCGGGCTGCCGTGGCCACGGCTCCGCCGCCGTCCCGGCCTCAGTGGGCCGGGGTGAGTGCGGTGACCGCGACCGAGGTCGCCGCCACGGTGTCGGTGGACAGCGTCGGGACGGCCTTCATCACCGCCTCCGGATCCCGCTTGGCGGCCGTGGCCGCCGTGACCAGGGCCTCGACGTCCCGCTGCACCCTGGCGAGCGCGTCGCCCGGCTTGGCCGCGGCCGGCACGGTCCCGCTGCCGGGGATCGAGCGCTGCGGCGCGGTGGCGCCGGCGGGCAGCTTGGACAGCAGGTCCTGGACCGCCGCGTTCAGCTCGTCGACCTGCTTCTGCAGCTCGCCCGGGTCGGGCACGCCGGCCGAGGGGGTGGCGGTGGCGAGGATCTCCTTGACCAGGGCCAGCACGTTGCCGAGCGCACCCAGGGCGTCGAGGCTCTTGGCGGGGTCGGCGGGGGCGGGGAGTTCGGGTTCGACGGCCGGCGGCGGTGCGTTGTCGATAGCCGGGAGGATGTGGACCGCGGGGGCGGGGTCGGCCGCGGACGCGATCGTGGCGGTCGCCCCGGTGACCGTGGTGAGGCTCAGGGCCGCAGTCAGCGCGACGGCCGTCCAGGTGGCACGCATGGTAAAGCCGTTCCTTTCAGCGGAGTTCAGGCGGTTCGCCTGCATCCACACGTTGAGCCACCGGGATTGGGGGGGCCACCGCGCCTACGCCGAATGGCGCGGGCCGCTCGGCGTGTACGGAGGAACGCGTGCCCGCGCTGCGGGACGGGACTCCGGGGCGCCGCCCGGACGGGCTCGTCCCGACCGTCGACCGGTACGGAGCGTGACGGAACGGCCGGTAGGGCCGGGGAGGGGTCGGCTGCGGTGTGGCTCAGGCGCGCTCCAGTCGGCCGCCCGGCTGCCGGCGGAGGCCGAGGCCGAGGCCGACCGCGTCGGACTCGTCGCCGGCCTCGCCGGGGCCTGCCCCCAGCAGGCGCAGCGCCCGGGCCAGCGGGGTGCCCTCGGCGGGCGGGAGGGCGGCTTCGGGGAGGTTGAGCGGGCCGAGGGTGAGGCGGCCGTCCTCCCAGACGGCCGCGCGCTGGACGCCGGTGCGGACATCGCCGGCGTCGCCACCGCCGTCCGTGCGCTCTCCGGTGGCGTCACCGTCGGAGCCGTCGGAGCCGCCCGAGCCGGAGCCGCTGGAGCCGCCGGGCGCGGTGTCGGCGCGCTCGGTCTCGACGTAGGCGATCGGGCCGGCCTTGGACCAGGCGCTCAGCCGTCTGGCGAATCCGCCGGGGAAGACCCGGAATCCGGGGGCGGGGTCGGCGGATTCCTGGTGCAGCGCGGCGTACAGCCGCTCCGTCATCGGAATCAGCGCCAGGCCCTGTTCCAGCCGCACCACCTGGGCGACCGGGACCTCCGCCGCCACCACATGGATCAGGTCGGCGTCGGCGATCAGCGCATGAAGTTCGTATGACATTCCATCATTCTCCGCAGTCCGTGCGACCCGGTCAGGCGATTAATCGAACTGCTGATGCATTGATCCGGAACGGCATTCGGCGTGCTCCGTGGTGCAGAGTAGGGCGGATGACGACTCCTCACCGCCCGACGGCGGAAGAACTGGCCGCCGCCCAGGACGCGGTGATCCCGGATGTCGCCGGGCCGGGTCTGCGGGTGCTGTTCTGCGGCATCAATCCGGGCCTGTGGTCCGGGGCCACCGGGCACCACTTCGCCCGGCCGGGCAACCGCTTCTGGCCGGCGCTGTACCGGTCCGGATTCACGCCGCGGCAGCTCCGGCCGGACGAGCAGGGCGAGTTGCCCGCACTCGGGCTGGGGATCACCAATGTGGTGGCGCGGACCACGGCCAAGGCGGTCGAGCTCACCGCCGAGGAGTACCGGGCGGGCGGGGCGGCCCTGGTCGAGCGGGTGGAACGGCTGCGCCCGCGGGTGCTGGCGGTGCTCGGGATCGGCGCGTACCGGGCGGCGTTCGGGCGTCCTCGGGCGGCGGTGGGGCGGCAGCCGGAGTCGATCGGCGGGGCCGAGGTGTGGGTGCTGCCCAATCCGAGCGGGCTGAACGCCCACTACACGCTGGACGGGCTGGCCGAGGAGTTCGGCCGGCTGCGCGAGGCGGTCGAGGCGATGGAGTGACCCGTCCCGCCCGCGCGGCGGGGTTCAGGGCCGTACGGCGCTGCCCGGGCGGCTCCGGCCGCCGGCCGGGGTGAGGCCCGGCGGGAGAGCGAGGGACCGCAGTTCGCGGATGACCGCGCGGACGGCGGAGGTCCGAGCGAGCTCGGGGGTGGTGACGTACCCGACGTCGCGGGACGGCGGCCGCGGGCCGAGGTCGGTGACGGCCAGGCCGGCCGGCGGGTTGACCAGGGTGAGCTTCGGCATGATCGCCATGCCGATGCCCTGGGCGGCCAACGAGAGCACCACGGTGTCGTCCTCGACCTTGATGGTGGCGGACGGGATCCAGTCCTGGGTGCGCCACCAACCGGCCGTGTAGGAGCCGCAGTTCTCGTCCCAGTCGATCAGCGGCAGGCTGCGCGGGGCGGGATGGCCGGCCTGGTGCGCCAGCGCGTACGACTCGGCGAACAGGGGTGCCGCGACCAGGCCCGGTACGGCGCTGGTGTTGGCGTCGAGGGTGGCCAGGCCGAGGTCGGCCCGGCCGTCGGCGACCTCGCCGGCGGTGCCGCGGCCGAGCTCGCGGACGATGGCGACCTGCGGCCGCAGGTCCGGGTGGTGCTCGGCCAGCCGGGCGAGCACGGCCGGCAGCAGGTGGGCGGCGACGCTGCGGAAGGCGGCGATCCGGACCGGCCCGGCGACCCGCTCGGCCTCGTTCTCCCGGGCCTCTGCGCGCATCAGGTCCAGCAGCCGCAGAACCTTCCGGGCGTGCCCGATCACCCGGGTGCCGGCCGGGGTGGGACGGGCGCCGAACCGGCCGCGCTCGAAGAGGACGGAGCCGAGCTTCCGCTCGCAGGTGCGGACGGCGTGCGAGACGGCGGACTGGGTGAGCCCGAGGGCGGTCGCGGCGGCGGTGAAGCCGCCCTCGCGCTCCACGGCGACGAGGACACGCAGCTCCTGCGGGAGCAGGTCGGCGGGCGGCGCTGCAGGTGGCGCGGGGTCGGTCATGGCGGCGAATCTACCGTGACCCATGAACAGGATTCATGGATCGCCGGCATCCATCGACGGCGGGTACTGCCCGGACCAGCACCGTTCTTCCTACGGTGATCACGTCGCCCGCCGGTCCGGCACTCCGGTGCTCCGGTACCCCGGCACTCCGGCACTCCGGCACTCCGGCTCAACGCTCGCCCCGGCCGCAGGCGACACCCTTCACCGACCCGCCAGGAGGCCCCGCCATGCCCCGCACCATCCGCGCCGTCCACCAGGTCGCCCGCCCCCAGGGCGTTCCGACCGCCGACCACTTCGCCTTCGTCACCGCCGAGTTGGCCGATCCGACCGAGGGCACCGCCCTGGTGGAGAACCTCTACCTGTCGGTCGACCCGTACATGCGGCAGATGATGGACGGCGGCGAGGGCCGCTGGGGGCTGAACGCCCCGCTGGAGGGCCGCTCGGTGGCCCGGGTGATCGAGTCCCGCACGCCCGAACTCCCGGTCGGCACCGTGCTGCTCCACCGTCAGGGCTGGCGCACCCACGCGCTGGTCCGGCCGGACGAGGTGCGCGTCCTGCCCGACCTGCCCGGCGTCCCGCTCAGCGCCCACCTCGGCGTGCTCGGCGGGACCGGGCTGACCGCCTACGTCGGACTGACCCGGGTCGCCCGCCTGGCGCCCGGCGAGGACGTGTTCATCTCCGCAGCGGCCGGCGGGGTCGGCTCGGCGGCCGGCCAGATCGCCCGGCTGCTGGGGGCCCGCCGGGTGGTCGGCAGCGTGGGGTCGCCGGCGAAGGCCGAGCGGGTGGTCGAGAGCCTCGGGTTCGACGCCGCCTTCGACTACCACGACGGCCCGGTCACCGAACTCCTGCGCGCAGCCGCCCCGGAGGGCATCCACGTTTACCTCGACAACGTCGGCGGGGAGCACCTGGAGGCGGCCATCGACGCCCTCCACCCGAACGGCCGGATCGCCTGGAGCGGCGCCATCGCCCAGTACAACGCCACCGAGGCGCCGGCCGCCCCGCGGAACCTGGCCGACGTGATGTTCAAGGCGCTGCGACTGGAGGGCTTCCTGGTCCGCGAGCACCTGGACGCGCAGCAGGAGCTGTACGCCCTGGTGGCGCCGCAGATCGCGGCCGGCCGGGTGGTGGTGGAGGAGACCGTGCTGCACGGCTTCGACCGCTTGGTGGACGCCTTCCTCGGGGTGCTCACCGGCGCCAACACCGGCAAGATGCTGGTCGCCCTCAAGCCGGAGTGAGCAGCCGGGCGGTGTGGCGGTTTCGGTGCCGCGGTTCGTGGGCGGGGTTCGGTGCCGCGGTTCGTGGGCGCGGTCCCGCCGGTCACCAGCCCGCGAAGCGCTCGTCCGTGGAGACGATCTCCCGTCCGAGGGGCATCAGCGAGATCGGGATCATCTTGAGGTTCGCCCAGCCGAAGGGGATCCCGATGATCGACAGGAAGAGCGGGATGCTGGTCGCGATGTGCATCAGCGCCAGCCACCACCCGGCGAAGATCATCCAGATCACGTTGCCGATGCAGGACGGCGCGCCGGCGTCCGCCCGTTCCACGGTCGTCCGCCCGAACGGCCACAGCACGTAGGCGGCGATCCGGAACGAGGCGATGCCGAAGGGGATCGTGATGATCAGGATGAAGCAGATGATCCCGGCGACGGCGTAGGCGATGGCCATCCAGAGACCGCAGAAGACCAGCCAGAGGACGTTTAAGACGAATCCCAGTACCTTCATGGCTCCACCATCCCAGGTCGGCGTACCGCTTCCCATGGTCGACGCATCCAGGCTGCTTGTCGCCCGGGACCCGACCGCGGTACCAGACCGGCGGACGGACGGCGCGGGAGGACTGGACGGACCGGACGGCGCGGGCAGAGCGGGCGGGCTGCCCGGCCCCACGGGGGTGGGCCGGGCAGCCGGGTGTCAGGCCGCCGCGCGGTCGTGGACGGGACGGCGACGCAGGTCCGGGTCGGTCAGGGACCGGGGACGCCAGACGCCGTCGGGGTGGTAGACGTTGGTGCCCGGCGGCACGATCGCGTCGATCCGGTCGAGGACCGCGTCGTCCAGGACCAGCGAGGCGCCCTTGAGCAGGGACTCCAGCTGCGGGAGGGTCCGCGGCCCGATGATCACCGAGGTGACGGCGGGGTGGGCGACCGGGAAGGCGACCGCGAGTTCGGGAAGGGTGCAGCCGATCTCCTCCGCGAGTTCGACCAGCTGCTCGACGGCCTCCAGCTTGGCCGCGTTGACCGGGAGGGCGGGGTCGAAGCGGGCCGGGTGGAGGGCGGCCCGCCCGGTGGTCAGGTCGATCGGCCGGTCCTTGCGGTGGGCGCCGGTGAGGAAACCGGAGGCCAGCGGGCTCCAGGTCAGCACACCCATGCCGTACCGGCGGCAGGTCGGGAGCACGGCGGTCTCGATGCCGCGGGCCAGGATCGAGTACGGCGACTGCTCGGTCCTGAAACGCCGGAGAGCGCGGCGCTCGGCGACGTGGTGCGACTCGGCGATCTCCTCGGCGGGGAAGGTGGAGCACCCGAAGGCCCGGATCTTGCCCTGGCCGACCAGGTCGCCGAGGACGGAGAGGGTCTCCTCGATGTCGGTGCCGGGGTCGGGCCGGTGCACCTGGTAGAGGTCGATCCAGTCGGTGCGCAGGCGGCGGAGGCTGTCCTCGACGGCCCGGGTGATCCAGCGGCGGGAGTTGCCGCTGCGGTTGCGGCCCTCCCCCATCTGGAAGTGCACCTTGGTGGCGAGCACCACGTCGTCGCGGCGGCCCTGGAGCGCCTTGCCCACGATCTCCTCGGACTCGCCGGCGGAGTACATGTCGGCCGTGTCGACGAAGTTGACGCCCTGATCGAGGGCGGTGTGGATGATGCGGGCGCAGTCGTCGTGGTCGGGGTTGCCGATGGAGCCGAACATCATGGTGCCGAGGCAGTGGGTGCTGACCTCGATTCCGGTGCCGCCGAGGACGCGGTAGCGCATGGGAGTTCCCTTCCAGCCGGGTTCGGACCGGACGCCCGGCCTGACTGCCGGCCGGGTCGCCCGCTGCGCACTCTAGGAGCTGGAGTTGACTCCAGCTCAAGTCCGGTCTCGGCCGGGTGTCCGTCAGCCCTGGTCGGCGGCCTTGTCGAGGGAGAGCCTCGGGGAGGTGGGGGCCTGGGGCTGGGTCTGGGCGGGGATCTCGGGATGCGGGGTGGCGGGCAGCTCGGCAGGCGCCTCGGCAGGCTCGACGGACTCGGCGATGTCGGCGGATGTGGAGCGGAGGGAACGCAGGCGGTCCTGGATGCGGGCCGAGGTGGCGCGCAGGCGCTGGGCGCGGTCGGCGCGGGTCCCGGTGGGTTCGACCGTGACCACCGGGATGCCGAGCGCCTCGGCGGTGGCGATCAGGCTCTTGGCCGCGTCGGGGCGGGCGGCCAGCGCGGCCGCGGCGAACAGGCCGCCGCCGAGCTGCTTCGGACGGCCCAGCCGGCTCCGGTACACGACCTCGCAGGGCAGCATCCGCTCCTCCCGGACGGCCGCCTCGGCAGCGGTCAGGACGAGCGTGAGGAGGCCCTCGGCGATCTTTCCGACCAGCCACTTGCGGCCGGGCACCGGCGGGAGGAACTCGCGGATGCGGTCGACCTCCTTGTCGACGACCACGTCCGGGAGCAGCTCGGCGGTGCTGTGCAGGCGGAGTTCGGTGACCCGGGACCACTCGACGTCCTCGTCGTCGAAGCCGATCCGCTCGGGGCCGAACACGACCTGACCGAGGCCGTCGAGCTGGTGCAGCAGGCGGACGGCCGGGCCCGGGACCTTGGGGAGGGTGCCGATCATCGCCGCGAGCGACAGTTCCCACGACTCCTCGGCCGGGCTCTCGGGCGCCGGTACGGAGGCCAGTGCCCGGCGCACCCAGTCGCCCTCCCCCGCCTTGGCGCGGACGGTCCGGCCGGCGTTGCCGAGCGCGGCTCCGGCCCGGCGGCCGAGGCCCTGAGCGGTGTCGAGCACTCCCATGAACGGTCCTCCCCCTAAGTCGACCCTGCGGCCCACCAGTCTGGCGCATGCCCCTCCGGGGACGCCTTCGGCCATGTGCATACCGCCGAGGCCGGGTGGTGCCCCCACGCGCGCCTGAACGGGGTCGGCCGACTGGCTATCCGGCTTCGGTGTGGGCGCGGGTGAGGAGGTGGGTGCGTTCGCGGGTGTTGCGGGTGAGGTGGGCGGCGCGTTCGAACTCGCGGGCGGCTTCGGGGTGTCGGCCGAGCCGGGCGAGGAGGTCGCCGCGGACGACGGGGAGCAGGTGGTAGTCCTTCAGCGCGGGTTCGCCGGCGAGCCGGTCGACCAGGTCGAGGCCCGCCGCGGGCCCGAAGGCCATGCCGACGGCGACGGCTCGGTTGAGTTCGACCACGGGTGAGGGCGCGCGTTCGGCGAGGGCGGCGTAGAGGGCGGCGATCCGGACCCAGTCGGTGTCCTCGGCGGTGCCGGCCCGGGCGTGGCAGGCGGCGATGGCGGCCTGCAGGGTGTACGGGCCCGGTACGGCGGCGAGTTGCCGGGCGCGGTCGAGGGCGGCGAGGCCGTGGTGGATGAGCAGGCGGTCCCAGCGGCTGCGGTCCTGGTCGGGGAGGAGGACGGGTTCGCCGCCGGGTCCGGTGCGGGCGGCGGTGCGGGAGGCCTGGAGTTCCATCAGGGCGACCAGCCCGTGCACCTCGGGCTCACGGGGCATCAGTCCGGCGAGCACGCGGCCGAGCCGCATCGCCTCCTCGCAGAGGGCGGGCCGCATCCAGTCCTCGCCGGCGGTGGCCGCGTACCCCTCGTTGAAGATCAGGTAGCAGACCTCCAGGACGGAGCCGAGGCGGTCGGCGAGTTCGGGTCCCTCGGGGACCTCGTACGGGACGGCGGCGCGGGCGAGGGTGCGTTTGGCGCGGACGATGCGCTGGGCGACGGTGGCCTCGCCGGTGAGGAAGGCGCGGGCGATCTCGTCGGTGCGCAGGCCGCCGAGGACGCGGAGGGTGAGGGCGACCCGGGCCTCGGCGGAGAGCACGGGGTGGCAGGCGGTGAAGACCAGCCGGAGGAGGTCGTCCTCGATGCCCTCGGAGTCGAGGAGGGCCTGTTCGGGTCCGGCGGGTCCGGGGGTGGTCTCCAGGTCGTGGCCGAGGGCGCGGAGCCGGTCGGCGTACCGCTGCTCGCGGCGGACGAGGTCGATGGCCCGGCGTCTGGCGGTGGTCATCAGCCAGGCGCCGGGCCGGTCGGGGATGCCGGTGGCGGGCCACTGTTCCAGGGCGGCGACCAGGGCGTCCTGGGCGAGTTCCTCGGCGGTCCCGAAGTCGCGGACCAGCCGGGCCACGGCGGCGGTGATCCGGGCGGACTCGATCCGCCAGACCGCGGCGACCGCCCGCCGGGTGGCGTCACCCGTCGGTCCGGGGGCCGTCGGTCCAGGGGCCGTCGGTCCGGGGCCCGCGCCGCTTCCGGGGAGGTCCGGTGCTGTCACAAGACTCCATCAGAGCAGCTCCGGACCCCGGGCGCCCCCGTACCGGCCGGCGGGGCGGCTCAGCCCTGGACGGGGCGCTGGTTGGCGTCGCGCCAGGCCTGTTCCTCGGCGGCCATCTCGGGCGGCAGCACGTCCTCGGGGAAGTCGGCGGTCTCGGCGACCTGCCGGACCTCCAGCACGTCGCCCGCCTGGAACGGCACCCGCTTGGCCCACTCCTCGGCCTCCTCGCGGGAGGAGACGTCGATCACCCAGTAGCCGGCGAGCAGTTCCTTGGTCTCGGTGAACGGGCCGTCGGTGACGGTGGGGCTGCCGCCGCTGCCGTGGAAGGCCACCCGGAAGCCCTGGGAGCTGGGGAGCAGTCCGTCGGCGGCGAGCAGCACGCCCGCCTTGATCAGTTCCTTGTTGTAGCGGTGCATGGCCTCGAAGACCTCGGGGCCGGGCATGACCTCCGCCGCCTCGCTCTCCGGGGTGGCCTTGACCAGCATCATGAAGCGCATCGTGGTTCCTCCTCGTTCGGGTGCGGCCCGATCGCCGCTCCTCGACCCGTACGTCGAACGGGCGGCCGCCGGATCGACACGGCCGCCCGGAGATCTCCTCGGCTACCGGTGCTGCTCGGTCGACTCGGGCTCGTTGATCAGCCGGTCGTACTCGGCGACGTCGGGGTGGTGGAGGTCGAAGGCGGGGCACTCGGACCGGATCCTCGGCAGCCCGGCGAAGTTGTGCCGCGGCGGCGGGCAGGAGGTGGCCCATTCCAGGGAGCGGCTGTACCCCCAGGGGTCGTCCTCCTCGACCTTGGCGCCCTTCCGGTTGGTGAGCCAGACGTTGTACAGGAACGGCAGGGTGGAGAGGCCGAGCAGGAAGGAGCCGATGGTGGAGATGGTGTTGAGGGTGGTGAACCCGTCGGTGGCGAGGTAGTCGGCGTACCGGCGGGGCATGCCCTCGGCGCCGAGCCAGTGCTGCACCAGGAAGGTGACGTGGAAGCCGACGAACAGGGTCCAGAAGTGGATGTACCCGACGCGTTCGTCGAGCATCCTGCCGGTCATCTTCGGCCACCAGAAGTAGAAGCCGGCGAACATCGCGAAGACCACGGTGCCGAAGACCACGTAGTGGAAGTGGGCGACGACGAAGTACGAGTCGGAGACGTGGAAGTCGACCGGCGGCGAGGCGAGCAGCACGCCGGTGAGCCCGCCGAAGAGGAAGGTCACCAGGAAGCCGATGCTCCAGAGCATCGGGGTCTCGAAGCTGAGCGAGCCCCGCCACATGGTGCCGATCCAGTTGAAGAACTTGACCCCGGTGGGCACCGCGATGAGCAGGGTCATGAAGGAGAAGAACGGCAGCAGCACCTGGCCGGAGACGAACATGTGGTGTGCCCAGACCACCACGGAGAGGCCGGTGATGGCGATGGTCGCGCCGATCAGGCCGGTGTAGCCGAAGATCGGTTTGCGGCTGAAGACCGGGATGATCTCGGTGATGATGCCGAAGAACGGCAGCGCGATGATGTACACCTCGGGGTGGCCGAAGAACCAGAACAGGTGCTGCCAGAGCATGGCGCCGCCGTTGGCGGGGTCGAAGACGTGGGCGCCGAACTTGCGGTCGGCCTCCAGGGCGAGCAGGGCGGCTGCCAGGACGGGGAAGGCGAAGAGCACCAGGATGCTGGTGAACAGGATGTTCCAGGTGAAGATCGACATCCGGAACATGGTCATCCCGGGCGCGCGCAGGCAGCAGATCGTGGTGATGAAGTTGACCGAGCCGACGATGGTGCCGAAGCCGGAGAACGCCAGACCCATGATCCACATGTCGGAGCCGATGCCCGGGGAGTGTTCGACGCTGTTCAGCGGCGCGTAGGCGAACCAGCCGAAGTCGGCGGCGCCGTCCGGGGTGAGGAAGCTGCCCATCGCGATCATCGAGCCGAACAGGTACAGCCAGTAGGCCAGCGCGTTCAGCCGGGGGAAGGCGACGTCGGGGGCGCCGATCTGGAGCGGCATGAACCAGTTGGCGAAGCCCGCGAACAGCGGGGTGGCGAACATCAGCAGCATGATCGTGCCGTGCATGGTGAACGCCTGGTTGAACTGCTCGTTCGAGACGATCTGCGTCCCCGGGCGGGCCAGCTCGGCCCGCATCACCATCGCCAGCACCCCGCCGATCAGGAAGAAGGCGAACGAGGTGACCATGTACAGGGTGCCGATCTGCTTGTGATCGGTCGTGGTCAGCCACTTCACCAGGGCCCGGCCGCCGCGGGCCCGGCGGGCGCGGCGCCACTCGCGGAAGCGGCCGGGCTGGCGGGGCGGGGCCCCTCGGTCGGTATCCCTCGGCAGAATCGTCACCGCAGCGCACCTCCGTGCCCGGCCGGCCGACCGGCCCGTTCGGGGTTGTCGGTCCAGCACTACCAGCCGGGGGCCGAACAGGCGGGCGGGCGCGCCGGAACGGAGCGGCGGGGAGTCCCCCGGTAGGCCGTCGACACCGGGTCAGGAGAGCCAGGGGGCGAGCGGGTGGGCCCCTGGAGGCGAGCCGGCGGCTCCCGCCCCGAGCCGAAGGGCCCGCCGGCGCCGAAGGGGAGGCGCGAGGGAGCGACGCAGGAGCGAGGGAGCAACGACCGTCGGCGCCGGATCGGGAGGGCCCGGAGGCGAGCGGGCGACAGAACAGTCAGCGCCCGGCCATCCGCTCCAGGCGGGCGATCCGCTCGGCCATCGGCGGGTGGGTGGAGAAGAGCTTGGTGCCGCGCTCGCCGCGCCGGAACGGGTTGGCGATCATCATGTGGCTGGCCGTCTCCAGCCGGGGCTCGGGCGGCAGCGGGAGCCGCTGGGTGCCGCTGTCCAGCTTGCGGAGCGCGTTGGCGAGGGCGATCGGGTCGCCGGTGATCCGGGCGCCGTCGGCGTCCGCCTGGTACTCGCGGGAGCGGCTGATGGCGAGCTGGATCAGTCCGGCGGCGATCGGGCCGAGGATCATGATCATCAGGAACCCGATCAGGCCGGGCCCCTCGTCGTCGTCGCCCCGGCCGACCGGGATCAGCCAGGCGAAGTTCACCAGGAACATGATCATCGAGGCCAGGGCGGCGGCCACCGAGGAGATCAGGATGTCCCGGTTGTACACGTGGCTGAGCTCGTGCCCGAGGACGCCGCGCAGCTCGCGCTCGTCCAGCAGCTGCAGGATCCCGTCGGTGCAGCAGACGGCGGCGTTGCGCGGGTTGCGGCCGGTGGCGAAGGCGTTCGGGGCGGGCGTGGGCGAGATGTAGAGCCGGGGCATCGGCTGGCGGGCGGAGGTGGAGAGCTCGCGGACGATCCGGTACAGCTGCGGGGCCTCGATCTCGCTGACCGGCCGGGCCCGCATGGCGCGCAGCGCGAGCTTGTCGCTGTTCCAGTACGCGTACGCGTTGGTGGCCAGCGCGATCACCACGGCCACCAGCAGGCCCGTCCGCCCGAACAGGCTGCCGACGCCCAGGATCAGTGCCGACAGGGCGCCGAGTAGTACGGCCGTCCGCAGACCGTTGTGCTGGCGGTGCACCGCAGGCCCTCCAAATGGTGCGTATGGGAAGCCGCTGGCCTCATCTCTCTGCCGGATCAACGGCGGGATGAGGCCGGTTCGTTCCCCCTACGCACCTTCGCACAGGTCAGAACAGGGTGCCGCCCACGACCTGCAGGACCAGCTGCGGGGCCACCGAAAGGACCACCGCGGCGGCGGCGGTGAGCGACAGGGTGGCGGCGAGCGGGCCGGGGAGGCGGCCGACGGCCGGGACCGGCTCGGCGGACCCGGCGGACTCGGCCGGCGCGAACAGCAGGGCCGCCCAGACCAGGTAGTAGTACAGCGCGATGACCACGTTGACGGCCATCACCACGGCGAGCCAGCCCAGGCCCGCGTCGACGGCGGCCTGGAAGACCACCACCTTGCCGAACAGGCCGACCACGCCCGGCGGCAGGCCGGCCAGGCAGAGCAGGAAGAAGGCCAGCGCCAGGGCGCTCCAGCGGCGGCGGGCGAACAGGCCGCGGAAGTCGTCCAGCCGGGTGGCGCCGCCGCGGGCGACCACGGCGACCACGCCGAAGGCGCCCAGGTTGACCAGGCCGTAGATCAGCGCGTACGCCACGGTCGCACCCAGCGGCTCGGCCGATCCGGCGTACCCGGCGGCGGCCAGCGGGACCAGCAGGTAGCCGGCCTGGCCGACCGAGGACCAGGCGAGCAGCCGGACGGCGCTGAGCCGCGTCCCGGCGCGCTGGCGCAGGGCGCCGACGTTGCCGGCGGTCATGGTGAGCGCGGCGAGCACGGCGAGCACCAGGCCCCAGGTGTGGCCGTACGGGCGGAAGGCCAGGGTGGTGACCAGGGCCAGGCCGGAGAGGCCGGCCGCCTTGCCGACCACGGAGAGGTAGCCGGCCACCGGCAGCGGGGCGCCGGTGTAGGTGTCGGGGACCCAGAAGTGGAACGGGACGGCGGCGACCTTGAAGGCGAAGCCGACCAGGGTGAGCACGGCGCCGGCCTCGGCCAGCGGCCGCAGCTGCCCGGGCGCGGTGGCCAGGCCCTCGGCCACGGCGGTGAGGTGGATCGAGCCGCTGGCGGCGTAGACGAAGCTGATGCCGAGCAGCATCACCGCGGTGGCGGCCACCGAGGAGAGGAAGAACTTCAGCGCGCTCTCCGCGCCGCGGCCGTCGCGGCGCAGGGCGACCAGGGCGAAGGCCGGCAGCGAGGCCACCTCCAGCGCGATGACCAGGGTGGCCAGGTCGCGGGCGGCGGGCAGCAGGGCGGCGCCGGAGGCGCTGGAGAGCAGCAGGAACCAGTACTCGCCGCCGGGCAGCTTCTCCTCGTCCACGGTGTGCAGGGAGAGCAGGGCGGCGATCAGGGCGCCGCCGAGGGCGATCAGCTGGAAGGCCAGCGCGAAGTGGTCGGCGACGTACGAGCAGCCGGCGTTGTCAGTGGCGGCTGTTACGTTCCGCAGGCAGAAGGTCGACCGAGGGTCACCGTCGAGCAGCGGGAGGAGCGGGATGAGCGCCAGAGCGAGTCCGGTGACGGTCAGCCACCCGAGGGCCTTCTTGCGCGCCTCGGGGAGGAAGAGGTCCGCGACCAGGACGGCCAGCGCGGCCAGCGCGGCGATCAGCGGGGGCGCGATCGCGAGCCAGTCGACGGACTGGATGAGCGCGCCCGGGTCGGCGACGGCCAGCGGGGTTCCGGCGGACGGGGTCAGGGCGGGCGAGGTCATGGCGGTCTGCCCCAGGAGGTGAGAGCCGATCGGGTTGCTGAGCATCGGTCAGCCACCCCCGAGGAGGTGCTGGACGGCCGGGTCGGAGAGCCCGAGCAGCAGGGCGGGCCACAGGCCCGTGAGCAGGGTGAGCGCGACCAGCGGCGTCCAGCTGGCGGCCTCGTACGGCTGGAGGTCGGGCAGCCCGGTCACCGGCGCGGGCTGCGCGGGGTCGCCCATGCAGACGCGCTTGACCACGATCAGCAGGTACGCGGCGGTGAGGAGGGTGCCGAGGCCGGCCAGCACCATGTACGTGACGAAGGCGGGGCGGGAGAGTCCGGCCGCCGGGTCGAAGGCGCCGTACATCGCGAGCAGCTCGCCCCAGAAGCCGGCCAGGCCGGGGAGGCCGAGGCTGGCGACGGCGGCGAAGGCGAGCAGTCCGCCGATCCGCGGGGCTCGGCCGTAGAGCGCCGCGCCGGTGGCGCCGGCCAGGGTGTCCAGGTCAGAGGTGTGGTAGCGGTCCTTGACCGCGCCGACGAGGAAGAACAGCAGGCCGGTGATCAGGCCGTGGGCGATGTTGGCGAACAGCGCGCCGTTGACGCCGGCCGGGGTGAGGGAGGCGATGCCCAGCAGGACGAAGCCCATGTGGCCGACCGAGGAGTAGGCGATCAGGCGCTTGAGGTCGCCCTTGGCGCCCGGGCGGGCCAGGGCGAGGCAGGCGAGCGAGCCGTAGACGATGCCCACGGCGGCGAACGCCCCCAGGTAGGGGGCGAAGGTCTCGGCGCCGTCCGGGACGATCGGGAGGAGGACGCGGACCAGGCCGTAGGTGCCCATCTTCAGCAGCACACCGGCGAGCAGCACGGAGCCGACGGTGGGGGCCGCCGTGTGCGCGTCCGGGAGCCAGCTGTGCAGCGGCCAGGCGGGGGCCTTGACGGCGAGGCCGGCCAGGATCGCCAGGGCGGCGATCAGCTGGGTGGTGTGGGAGAGCCCGCTGCCGTGCTCGACGGCGAGCCGGGTCATGTCGAAGGTGCCGGCGTTGAAGCCGATCAGCAGGAAGCCGAGCAGCATCACGGCGGAGCCGAGGAGGGTGTACAGGATGAACCGGTTGGCGGCCGGGACCTTCCGCCCGTTCCCCCAGCGGGCGATCAGGAAGTACATCGGGATCAGCACGATCTCGAAGGACAGGAAGAAGAGCACCAGGTCGAGCACCGCGAAGGTGGCGAGCATGCCGACCTCCAGCAGCAGCAGCAGCCCGGTGAAGGCGCGGGCGCCGGGCACCCCGTCGCCGCCGGGCAGCCGCTTGGTCGAGTACAGCGCGCAGAGGAAGGTCAGCAGCGCGGTGAGCACGATCAGCGGCAGCGAGATGCCGTCCACACCGAGGTGGAGGCGGACGTCCAGGGCGGGGATCCAGGCGACGTCGGTGACGGCCTGCATCCGGCCCGGGTCGTCCTGGTCGAAGCCGGCGGCCAGCACCAGGCTGAGCACCAGGACGGCGCCGGTGACGGCCGTGCCCAGGCGCAGCGCCCGGGTGTCGTCGGCGGCCCGGTCCCGGCCGAGCGGAGCGAGGGTGGCGGCGGCGCCGGCCAGCGGCAGCAGCAGGAGGGCGATGAGGACTGCGTTCATCGGGGGCTCCAGGTTCGTGCTGCGGCGGGTCGGCGGGGGCCGTGGGTCGGGGCGTGCTCGGTGCGCGGGGTCGGCGCCGGGGTCCGGGTCATGTGCCGACCGCCACCAGGACGGCGAGCAGGACGGCCCCGGCGAGCAGCGCGCTCAGGTAGGTCTGGGCGTTGCCGGTCTGCGCGCGGCGGACCAGCCAGCCGAGCAGGTTGGCGCCGGTGCCGGCGCCGCGGACGTAGGTCTCGACGACCTCGCGGTCCAGGAAGCGGACCAGCCGGGCCGCGGCCTCGGTCGGCCGGACGAACAGCGTGCTGTAGAGGCGGTCGACGCCGAAGCCGTGCTGCGCGGCGGGGTACACCGGGCCGAGCAGGAGGCGACCGGGGTCGGCGGTGTCGGCGGAGCGGCGGGCGGCGGCGCTGCGCCAGGCGGCGTACGCGATCAGGCCGCCCGCGACGGCGAGGCCGGTGCCGATGACGGCGGTGGCGAGCGAGGGCCGCAGCGAGCCGCCGTCCAACAGGGCGGGCAGCCAGTCGCCGCGCAGGGCGAGGATGCCGAAGCCCATGGTGGGCACGGCGAGCACCCACAGCGGCCAGCGCATCGCGGACGGTTCGGCGGTGGCCGGGTCGGCCTCGTCGATCTCGGGCGAGTACGGGGCGCCGGCGGCGTGTCCTGCGGCGGCCTCGGCGGCCTCCGGGACGACCGGTGCCGGGACGGCCCGGCCGTGGAAGGCGATCAGCCACAGGCGGGTGGCGTACGCGGCGGTGAGCAGGGCGGTGAGGGCGCCGGAGACCAGGACGATCCAGCCGGCGGCGTTCGGGACGGCCGAGGCGGGGCCGAGGCCGTGGGTGAGTGCCTCGCCGGTGGCGGCGTGCTCGGCCGAGGTGAGCACGGCCTCCTTGGAGAAGAAGCCGGCGAAGGGCGGCAGGCCGATGAGGGCGGCCAGGCCGATGCCCATGGTCCAGTAGGCGTCGGGGACGCGCTTGCGCAGGTCGGGCATCCGCGACATGGCGGCGAGCGAGTTGGTGTGCGCGGCGTGGATGACCACACCGGCGGTGAGGAACAGCAGTGCCTTGAAGACGCCGTGGCTGACCAGGTGGAAGACCGCCGCGTCGCGGTCGCCGCTGGCGAGGGCGCCGGCCATGTAGCCGAGCTGGCCGACGGTGGAGTAGGCGAGCACCCGCTTGAGGTCGTCCTGGGCCAGCGCGCAGAGCGCCGAGCCGATCATGGTGACGGCCGCCATCAGCGAGAGCACCAGCAGCGCTGCGGAGGAGAGCAGGAAGACCGGCATCAGCCGGGCCACCAGGTAGATGCCGGCGGCGACCATGGTGGCGGCGTGGATGAGCGCCGAGACCGGGGTCGGGCCGGCCATCGCGTCCGGGAGCCAGGTGTGCAGCGGGAACTGCGCGCTCTTGCCGGCCACGCCGGCGAGCAGCAGCAGGGCGGTCAGCGTGGGGTGGCCGAGCCGGCCCTCGCCGGCGGCCGCCAGCACCTCGTTGATCTTGAAGCTGCCGGCGTCCGCGCCCAGCAGGAAGATGCCGAACAGGAACGGCACGTCGCCGAGCTTGGTGACCAGGAAGGCCTTGAGCGAGGCCGAGCGGGCGTCGGCGGTCTCCCAGTGGTGGCCGATCAGGAAGTACGAGCAGATGCCCATGACCTCCCAGCCGACCAGCAGCACGATCAGGTCGCCGGAGTACACCACCACGAACATCGCGGCGGTGAAGAGCGAGACCAGCGCCGCGTACGAGGGGTAGCGGGGGTCGTCCTTGAGGTAGGCGGTGGAGTACACCTGCACGCAGGTGGCGACCAGGCCGACCAGGATGCCGATGACCGCGCTGATGCCGTCCAGGTGGAGGGCGAGGCTGAGGTCGGGCCCGCCGGTCGGGGTGAGCCGGGTGGCGGCGTCCAGGGTGCCGCCGGTGCCGAGCCGCACGGCGGTGACCACGGCGAGCACCGCGGCGACGGCGACCGGGAGGACGGCGAGCGGCCGGGCGAAGCCGGGCGCGCGGCGGCCGGTGGCCAGGGTGGCCGCGGC
The DNA here is from genome assembly GCF_040571325.1 of Kitasatospora sp. HUAS MG31. Taxonomy (GTDB): domain Bacteria; phylum Actinomycetota; class Actinomycetes; order Streptomycetales; family Streptomycetaceae; genus Kitasatospora; species Kitasatospora camelliae. The sequence continues at coordinate 3,391,141 of NZ_CP159872.1, forward strand.
GCCGAGCGCGGGCAGCGCGGGGACGAGGACGGGGAGGGCGAGGTTCATGCGGCGGCCCGGCCCTTCAGCGCGGCGTCGGTCGGCGCGGCGTCCGTCCCGGCCGGGGATCCGGCCGGTTCCGGGGCGTCCTCGGCCGGGTCGCCGAGGGCGGTGATCCGGTCGATGTCGGCGGTGCCGCGGGTGCGGAAGACCAGCAGCACGATGGCGAGGCCGAGGCCGATCTCGGCCGCCGCGATGGTGATCACGAACAGGGTGAGCGCCTGCCCGGCGTGCACGGTGTCGCGCAGCCAGGCGTCGAAGGCGACCAGGTTGAGGTTGACGGCGTTGAGCATCAGCTCGACGGACATCAGCACCAGGACGGTGTTCCGCCGGGCGAGCACGCCGTACACGCCGACGCAGAACAGCAGCGCGGCGAGGACGGCCGGGTAGGCGAGGTGCATCGGCGGGTCAGCGCTCCTTCGTCGCGTCGGCGGCGCCAGCGCTCGCGGAAGTGCCGGCGCCCGCCGCGGGGCGGGCGCTGGAAGCGGGGCGGGCGGGCCGGACCGTGGTGGTCCGGCCGGGGCGCAGGCGCGGCCCGCGGCCGCCCTTGCCGGTACGGGACAGCACGATCGCGCCGACCAGGGCGGCCAGCAGCAGCACGGACAGCGCCTCGAAGGGCAGCACCCAGTACCGGAACAGGTACTCGCCGGTGACCCGGGTCGAGCCGGCGCCGGCGCCGAGGTCGATCCAGGTGCTGCGGAAGGCGTCCACCACGAGGGTCACCAGGGTGCCGGCGGAGGCCACGGCGACGGCCAGCGCCACCCAGCGGTTGCCGGAGTCGGCGTCCGGGGAGCGTCCGATCGGCGCCCGGGTCAGCATCAGTCCGAACAGCACCAGGACGACCACCGAGCCCAGATAGATCAGCACCTGCACCCAGGCGATGAACTCGGCGGTCAGGAGCAGGAACTCCACCGCCAGGCCGCCGAGGGCGACCACAAGCCAGAGCGCGGCGTGCACCAGCTGCCGGGTGGTCACGGTGACGACCGCGGCGCCGAGCACGGCGATCCCGACCAGCAGGAAGACGATCTCCTGGCCGGTCGGCGAGAGGAAGGAGCGGGCGGCGGGCTCCAGCGAACCCGCGGCGGCGAGCAGCGCGCTCATGCCGGGTCACCTCCGGCGGCGGCCTCGGCGGCGGCGGCCAGCTTCTCGGCCGCCTTGCGGGCGGTGGCGATCTCCTTGGGCTCCTCGGCCCCCGGGTCGTGCGCGGGCGGCGGCGGCACGGTCCACATCCACTCGCGCAGGCGCTCCCGCTCGTGGGTGAGTTCCAGGATGTCGGTCTCCGCGTACTCGAACTCGGGCGACCAGAACAGCGCGTCGAACGGGCAGACCTCGATGCAGATACCGCAGTACATGCAGAGCGAGAAGTCGATCGCGAACCGGTCCAGCACGTTGCGGGTGCGGGCACGGGCGTTCGGGTCGGCGGCGGGCAGCGTCTCCTTGTGGGAGTCGATGTAGATGCACCAGTCCGGGCACTCGCGGGCGCAGAGCATGCAGACCGTGCAGTTCTCCTCCAGCAGCGCGATCACGCCGCGGCTGCGCGGGGGCAGCTCGGGCTGCACGTCGGGGTACTGCGCGGTGATGCTCCGGCGCGTCATGGTGCGCAGGGTGACGGCGAGGCCCTTGGCCAGGCCGGCGCCGGGGAGCTTGTTCAGGGCCATCAGGAGATCGCCACCTTGATGATGCCGGTGAGGGCCAGCTGGGCGAGCGCGAGCGGGATCAGCACCGTCCACGCGAAGCGCATCAGCTGGTCCTCGCGCAGCCGGGGGTAGGTGACCCGGAGCCAGATCACCACGAAGGCCAGCGCGAAGGTCTTGAGCAGGGTCCAGAGCCAGCCGAGGCTGTCCGAGAACGGGCCGTGCCAACCGCCCAGGAAGAGCACGGTGGTCAGGCCGGAGACGACCACGATGCCCGCGTACTCGGAGAGCAGGAACAGCGCGAACCGCAGTCCGGTGTACTCGGTGTACGCGCCGAAGATGATCTCCGAGTCGGCCACCGGCATGTCGAACGGCGGGCGCTGCAGCTCGGCCAGGCCGGCCGTGAAGAACACGAACGCGCCGATCGCCTGCCACGGGATCCACCACCAGTGGAAGGCGTCCACGATCCCCGGCAGCGAGACGGTGCCGGCGGCCATCGCCACCGAGGCCGCGGCGAGCAGCATCGGCAGCTCGTAGGACATCAGCTGGGCGGCCGTCCGCAGACCGCCGAGCAGCGAGAACTTGTTGGCGGAGGCCCAGCCGGCCATCAGCGAGCCGAGCACGCCGATGCCCATGACCGCCAGCACGAAGAAGATGCCGGCATCGACGGCCTGGCCGACGAAGCCGTTCGGGCCGACCGGGATCGCCAGCAGCACCACCAGGTACGGCAGCAGGGCCACCGCCGGCGCCAGCTGGAACACCCGGCGGTCGGCGCCGACCGGGACGACGTCCTCCTTCTGCGCGAACTTCACGCCGTCGGCGACGAGCTGCGCCCAGCCGTGGAAGCCGCCGGCGTACATCGGGCCGAGGCGGCCCTGCATGTGCGCCATCACCTTGTGCTCGGTCTGGCCGATCACCAGCGGGAGGACCAGGAAGACCACCAGGATCGCGACGCAGCGCAGCAGCGTGTCGAGGAGGTTCACGCGCCGTCTCCGTCCTGGTCGTTCTTCCGGGCCCGCTCCGCGGGGGGCGGCCCGCTGCCTTCACCGCTGCCTTCGCCACTGCTGTCACGGCTGCCGTCCGCGCCGTCCCCGTCGGGGGCGTCGGGCGCGGCGGGAGGTTCGGGCGCGGCGGCCGGCTCGGCCTCCGGCGCCCGGCCCTCTGACGTCCCGCCCTCCGGCTTCCCGGTCTCCGGCTCTCCGGTCTCCGGGTCGTAGGCGGGGACGGGCGCGTGCCAGGGGGCGTCCCCGGAGCGGGTGCGCGGCGCGGCGGCCGGACGCTCGGCCGGCGTCTCCGCGGCCTGGCTCACAGACCCCTCGCCGACACTGCGGGTCCGCCGCGGACGGTCCGCCCGCACCCCGGCACCCTCACCCGGAGCGGGAGCGGCAGCGGTGGACGGCTCGCCGGCCGGCGTCTCCGGGGCCTGGCTCACCGACCCCTCGCCGACACTGCGGGTCCGGCGCGGACGGTCCGCCCGCACCCCGGCACCCTCACCCGGAGCGGCAGCACCGGCCGCACCGGCGGCGGCACCGGCTGCGGCAGCCTGCGGGGTCCGGGCCGCGCCCGCCGCACGGGCGCCGCGGGCGGGCCGCTCGGCGACCGGCGGCAGGGTGCCCTTGAGCGGGCCCCACTCGTTGGGGTCGGGCACGCCGGCGGGCTGCATCTTGCGCCGCGCCGGGCCCTCGCCCTCGGACTCGCCGGGCTCCTTGGCGCCCGGCCAGGCCTTGGCGACCCGGGCGGCGAGCACGAAGTCCTTGCGCAGCGGGTTGCCCTCGAAGCCGTCCGGCAGCAGCAGGGTGACCAGGTGCGGGTGTCCGGCGAAGTCGATGCCGAACATCTCGTTGGTCTCCCGCTCGTGCCAGGCGGCTCCGGCGTAGACGTCGACGGCGCTGGGCAGCACGGCCTTGTCGCGCGGCACCCGGGTGCGGACCAGCAGGTGCCGGACCGTCCCCGGCTCGCCGACGGCGGCGAGGTGGGCGGAGACCGAGAAGCCCTCGGCGAGCTCGTCCACGGCGCTCAGCCAGTCGAAGTAGGCCAGGCCGAGGCCGTCGCGGGCCGCGGTGAGCGCCTCGATCCAGTGCGCGGCGGGCACGTCGACGGTGAGCAGCTGGTACGCCTCGGCGGCGGTGGCCCACTCGCCGATCGCGGCGGCGGTCTGTTCGAGTGTCACTTGGTCCCCTCCGGAGGAGCGACCAGGCCGCGGCGGAGCACGGAGGCGGGCGCGGTGTAGCGGCGCGTGGTGTCCTCGGCGGCGATCTTCTCCTGGAGCTTGAGGACGCCCTGCAGCAGCGCCTCGGGCCGCGGCGGGCAGCCCGGGACGTACACGTCCACGGGGATGATCTGGTCCACGCCCTTGGTGACCGAGTACGAGTCCCAGTAGGGCCCGCCCGAGTTGGAGCAGGCGCCGAAGGAGATGACGTACTTGGGCTCGGGCATCTGCTCGTAGAGCCGCTTGACGGCGGGGGCCATCTTGTCGGTCACGGTGCCGGAGACGATCATCAGGTCGGCCTGGCGGGGGCCGGGGGCGAACGGGATCACGCCCATCCGGATGAAGTCGTGCTTGGCCATCGACGCGGCGATGAACTCGATCGCGCAGCAGGCGAGGCCGAAGTTGAAGCACCAGAGGCTGTAGCGGCGGCCCCAGTTGAGTACCACCTTGACCGGGTCCGGGGCGAGCCGGGCGAGCGGTCCGATCCGGCGCTGCTCGACGGCCGCGCCGGGGTGCGCCGGGTCCGGGATCCCGAGCGGGACCGGTCCTCCGGCGGATCCGTGCGAGTGGGTCACGTCCATTCCAGAACGCCCTTCTTCCAGGCGTAGAGCAGCCCGATCGCGAGGAAGCCGATGAAGACGAACATCTCCACCAGCGTGGTCGCGCCGTAGCCCGGGGCGGCGAAGACGGTGGCCCACGGGAAGAGGTAGATCGCGTCCACCGCGAAGATCACATAGAGGAAGGCGTACACGTAGTACCGGACCTGGGTGTGCGCCCAGCCCTCGCCCACCGGGTCGACGCCGCACTCGTACGCCAGCAGCTTCTCCGGTGAGTGCACCACCGGGCGCAGCAACCGGTTCGCGGTGAAGGCCACCGCGACGAAGAGGACGCCGACGAGGGCGATCAGGCCCACCGTCGCGTACGCGTCGAAGTAGCCACTGCCCACGGCGGGGTCGGCAGCGGCCGGCTGCCCCTCCATGCGTTCGCCTCCACATCGGCACTGGCTCGCCGGGTCCGGCGAGATCACCGCGCTTCTTTACACATCCATAACCATCGCTACGGGCGTGAGTCTAAGTGCACCGATCGTTTACTCCCTCACCCGCCCGCTCTGCAAGACGGCCGGTGGACGCGGAGTGGACCGGGGGTGGGGCTATCCCCAGGGTGGGGACGGAGAGCAACCCCCTGGCCCCGCCGCCCCCGGGACGGGGATGCTGGTGGCCGCGCCGGGGGCCGGTGCGTGGAGCCCGCCGGGTCAGGCGGGCCGGACGACCGGGACGGACCGGGAGGGTGGCACGCATGGCGGAGGGTTCGGACCGGCCGGACGGGCGGCGCGAGTCGCTGTACGGACCGTCGACGTGGCGGCGGGTGGAGCACCAGCTGCTCAACCTGCCGCTGGGCGTCGCCGGGTTCGTGTTCACCATGGTGTCACTTGCCGTGGGGCTGGGGCTGGCAGTGACGGTGGTGGGGCTGCCGCTGCTGGCGCTGGGGCTGACCGGCTGCCGGCGGCTGGGTGCGCTGGCCCGCGGCCGCGCCCGGCGGTTCCTGGGCAGTACGGTCCCGGAGCCCGGGCCGGTGCCGGTGACCCGGCCGGGGGCCGCGGGCCGGGTGATCGCGGCGCTGGGCGACTCGCTGAACTGGCGCTCGGCGCTGTACACGGTGGTGCTGCTGCCCTGGGGGGTGCTGGGCTTCGCGCTCATCCTGGTGACGCTGCTGGTGGGCTGGCCCGGGCTGCCCTGGGTGGCGCGCTGGCTGGGCGCGGTGGACCGGGTACTGGTGGAGACCCTGCTGTGCCCGAGCGCGCTGGAGGTGCGGGTGCGCGAGCTGGAGGAGGACCGCGGTGCGGTGGTGGACACCGCCGCGGCCGACCTGCGCCGGATCGAGCGCGACCTGCACGACGGCGCCCAGGCCCGGCTGGTGGCACTGGCGATGGGGCTCGGGATGGCCAAGGAGCGGCTGCGGGAGACCCCGGACTCGGTGGGCGTGGCGGAGGCCGCCGACCTGGTCGAGACGGCGCACGGCGAGGTGAAGCTGGCCCTGCAGGAGCTGCGCGACCTGGCCCGGGGCATCCATCCGGCGGTGCTCACCGACCGGGGGCTGGACGCGGCACTGTCCGCGGTGGCAGCCCGCTGCACCGTGCCCGGCGGGGTCCGGGTACGGGTGGACCTGCCGGAGGGCGAGCGCCCGGACTCGGCGGTGGAGGGCATCGCGTACTTCACGGTGAGCGAGCTGCTGACGAACGTGTCCAAGCACGCCGGGGCCCGCTCGGCGACGGTGGAGGTCCGGCGGGACGGCGAGCGGCTGCTGCTGCGGGTGGCGGACGACGGCCGGGGCGGGGCGAGTGCCCGGCCGGGCGGCGGGCTGGCCGGCCTGGGCGAGCGGGTCGGCGCGGTGGACGGGGTGCTGCGGGTGGCGAGTCCCTCCGGCGGCCCGACCGAGGTGGCCGTCGAGCTGCCCTGGCGCACCCGGGCCGCCCGCTCCTGACGGCACCGGCACCGTGACCGGGACCGGGGCGTTGGACGGGCCCGGGGGAGCCGCCTCCCTTGCGCGGTTACGGCTCCGCCGGGCCCGGGTTCATGGGCCGGTCACGACGATCCGGGGTCACAGTGATCCGAGGGTCACCTCGGTGGTCCGGTTCTGCCCGTCCCGCTGGTACGTGACGGTCACCTTGTCGCCGGGCTGGAGCGCGGCGAGGGCGGTGGTCAGTGAGGCGAGCGTGGTGATCTGGGTGTCGCCGAGCTGGGTGATCACGTCCCCCACCTGGATCCCGGCCTGTTCCGCCGCCCCGCCGGAGGTGAGGCTGACCACCGCGGCGCCGGCCGGGCGGAACTCGCTGTCGAAGTACGTCCGGGCGGTGATCCCGAGTGCGGCGCGGCCGGAGTTGGTGACCTTGCCGTCCTTGATCAGCTGGGTGGCGATGTTGGTGACGGTGGCGGCGGGGATGGCGAAGCCGATGCCGGGGGCGGCGGCGCCGCTGGACTCCTGGGCCACCGCGGCCAGGGTGTTGATGCCGATCACCTGGCTGGAGAGGTTGGCCAGCGCGCCGCCGCTGTTGCCGGGGTTGATCGGCGCCGAGGTCTGCACCATGTTGCTGATGGTCGCGCCGGGCGAGTTGGCGCTCTGCGGCTCGGTGACGGTCCGTCCGGTCGCCGAGACGATGCCCTGGGTGACGCTGCTGGCCAGGCCCAGCGGGCTGCCCATGGCGAGGGTGATCTGGCCCACCTCGACCTTGCCGCTGTCCGCGAAGACGGCCGGCCTGAGGCCGCTCGGCGGGTTGGTCAGCCGGATCACCGCCAGGTCGGACTCCGGGTAGGTGCCGACCAGCGTGGCGTCCAGGCCCTTGGTGCTGTTGGCCAGGGTGACGGTGAAGTCGTTCGCGCCGCCGATCACATGGGCGTTGGTGACGATGTCGCCCTTGTCGTCGAAGACGATCCCGGAGCCGAGGTTGTCCCCGGCGGTGATCTGCACCACGGAGGGCAGCACGTCGGAGATCACCCGCCGGAAGTCCGCCTCCAGCTGGTTGCCGCTGGCCGGCGGCGCGGCGGAGGAGGTGCCGGGGGCGCTCGCGGCGGCGGCGGTGGAGGGCGCGGAGGAGGGCGAGGAACCGGTGCAGCCCGCGAGCAGCGCCCCGGCCAGCGCCAGGGCGGCGGCGGCCGTCCAGAGCTTCGGCCCGGTCGGTCGCGGGCCGGCCGGGACGGGGCGGGTCGGTTCCTTCTTCGGGCGCACCTGTGGTCCTTCGCCGGTGTTCCTCGCCGTTCCTTCGCCGTTCCTTCGCCGGAGCGGCAGGCGAGCTTTGTCAGCCTTTCACCTTTATGTCCGGGTCGGTGTGAGGACGCGCCCGGGAAAAACCGGGCCCCACCGCCACGGACTAGGATCGGCCGCATGACTTGGTTGATCACCGGCGGCGCCGGGTACATCGGCGGACATGTCGTGCAGCAGCTCGTCGAGGCCGGCGAGCGGGTCGTCGTCCTGGACGACCTGAGCAGCGGTTCCCCGGACCGCCTGCCCGCGGGCGTCCCCCTGGTGGTCGGCTCCACCCTGGACCGCGAGGCCCTGGACCGGACGATCCGCGAGCACGCCGTCACCGGCGTCCTGCACATCGCCGCCAAGAAGCAGGTCGGCGAGTCGGTGGCCGAGCCGCTGACGTACTACCTGGAGAACGTCGAGGGCCTGCGCACCGTGCTGGCCGCCGCGGTCGCCGGCGGGGTGTCCCGGGTGCTGCTCTCCTCCTCCGCCGCGGTCTACGGCATGCCGGACGTCGACCTGGTCACCGAGGACACCCCCTGCGCGCCGATCAACCCGTACGGCGAGACCAAGCTCGTCGACGAGTGGCTGCTGCGCGCCGCCGCCCACGCGCACGGGCTGTCCACCGTCTCGCTGCGGTACTTCAACGTGGCCGGCGCCGCCTCGCCCGAGCTGTCGGACGAGGGCGTCACCAACCTGGTGCCGATGGTCTTCGAGCGGCTGACGGCCGGTCAGGCCCCGCGCGTCTTCGGCGCCGACTACCCGACCCCGGACGGCACCTGCATCCGCGACTTCATCCACGTCGCGGACATCGCCTCGGCGCACGTCGCCGCCGTGCTGCGGCTCAACGCGGCGAGCGAGCAGGTCAACCTGACCCTCAACATCGGCCGCGGCGAGGGCGTCTCCGTCCGCGAGATGATCGACGTCATCGCGAAGGTCACCGGCCGGGACATCACCCCCGAGGTCACCCCGCGCCGCCCGGGCGACCCGGCCCGGGTGGTCGCGTCCGCGGAGCTGATCCACAAGGAGCTGGACTGGGAGGCCCGGTACGGCGTCGAGGAGATGGTCGCCTCCGCGTGGGCGGGCTGGCTGCACCGCCACCCCGAGGCCTGACGGGCACCGCGGACCACGGACAGGGGCGCGTGGGCACCTCCCGCCGAGGCGGGGAGGCGCCCCACGCGCCCCTCGTGGTCTCTCCCGCCTCGGCGGTTACGGCACCGCCGTGCCGTAGTGCGAGTCGAGGGCGTAGACGCAGCGGTCCTTGGAGCCGACGAACACCCGCCCGCCGACCGCCACCGGGGAGCCGGTGAGCTCGCCCTTGGTGCCGAGCTCCCAGCGCAGCCGTCCGGTGGCCAGCTCCACGGTGTGCAGCGAGTGGTCCCGGCTGCCGACGTGCACCAGGCCGTCCGCGACCGCCGGGGAGCCGACGATCTCGCCGCGGGTGGCGTACCGCCACCGCTCGCGCCCGGTCCCCGCGTCGAAGGCGAACAGGGTGTCACCGGAGCCCAGCAGCACCGCGCCGTCGGCCACCACCACCGGCTCGGCGCCCTGCCGGGCGGCGGTGCGGCCGCGCCAGCGGTCCCGGCCGGTGGCCGCGTCCAGCGCGTAGAGGGTGCCGAGGTAGTCGGCGACGTACACCGCGCCGGCGGCGACGGCGGGCGGGGTGAAGAGCACCACCGGCGCCTCGAACCGCCAGCGCTCGGCGCCGGTGGCGGCGTCCAGGGCGTAGACCCGGGGGCCGGCCGTCACGTACAGCACGCCGCCGCGCTCCACCGGGCGGGACGGGACGTCCTCGCCGACCGGGACGGACCAGCGCAGGCCGGCACCGCGCGGGTCCACGCAGCGCAGCCGCCCGCCGCCGTAGTAGTACGCGGCGCCGCCGAGCAGGGCGGGCCCGGACTGCGGGTTCTCGTAGTCGGTCTGGGCGTCGTCCGCGCGCCACAGCTCGGCGCCGCTGGCGGCGCTCCTCAGCTGCACCCCGCCGCCCCTGATGCCGCAGCAGAGCACCCCGTCCGCGGCGTCCAGCGAGTAGATCCAGCCGTCCAGCGAGTTGCGCCAGCGCTCGGTGCCGTCGGCGACGTCCACCGTGTACAGGTGCGGGCCGTCGGCGGCGTGCACCCGGCCGGAGTCCACGGCGAGCGCCCAGGCCACGTCGTGGGTCTTGTAGCGGCGCTGGCCGGAGGCGATGTCGAGGGCGTGCACCTCGAAGCTGGAGACGAACAGCGTGCCGTCGGCGACCACCGGGGTGCCCCAGACGTCGTTGGACATCCGGAACCGCCACGGCCGCCAGCGGACCTGCGGCGCCGCCTGCGGCACGCTGGTGCGGCGTACCCAGTCGGTGCCGGGCGCGGCGCCCGCCGCCCCGGTCTGGTCGGCCCGCGGGCCCGGTCCTATCGGCACGGCGGCACCGGGTAGCCGCACCGCGCCGCCCTGCGGGGTGCCCGGCACCCGGCGCGGGGCCATCTTCTCGGTGGCCACCTCCGCCCCGGGCCGGCCCGGACCGCCGGGGTGGCCGTGCCCGAGCGGCTGGGCCTGTGAGACCGGGGCCTGGGAGACCGGCTGGGCCTGCTGCGCCACCGGCGCCGGACGGGACGGCGGTACGGGCTGCGCCGGGCCGGCCGGGCGCCCCTGCGGGGCGGGGCGGCGGCCGCGCTTGCGCTGCTCGATCAGGTCGAGCGCGGCGGGCGGCAGCCAGTCCCCCGCGTCACCGGAGGCGTCGTCCCGGGAGAACAGGTGCGGGGCCAGCTCGGCCTGGATCTGAGCCGGCGTCGGCCGGTGCTCGGCGGCCTGCCGCATGCAGGCCCGCACCAGCTCCGCCAGCTCCACCGGCAGCCCGGAGAGGTCCGGCTGGTCGCGCAGCAGCTGGAACACCGTCTCCACCGGGTTCGCACCGCGGTACGGCGCGTGGCCGGTGGCGCAGAACACGATCAGCGAGCCCAGCGAGAAGATGTCGCTGGCGCCGGTGACGCTGCGGCTGTCCCGGGCCTGCTCGGGCGACATGTAGGCCGGGGTGCCGACGGCCACGTTGGTCATGGTGAGCCGGGTGCTGGAGACGCCGGCGGCGATGCCGAAGTCGATCACCCGCGGGCCGTCCTCGACCACCAGGACGTTGGACGGCTTGAGGTCGCGGTGCACCAGCCCGGCGGCGTGGATCGACTGCAGCGCCTCGGCGATGCCGGCGATCAGCCAGCGGACCGCGTCCACCGGCAGCGGCCCGCACTGGTTGACCAGGTCCTCCAGCGAGGGCGCCGGCACGTACGCGGTGGCCAGCCACGGCACGGCGGCGTCCGCGTCCGCGTCCACCACGGCGGCGGTGTAGAAGCCGCCGACCGTCTTCGCGGCGGCGATCTCGCGGGCGAACCGAACCCGGAAGAGATCGTCCTCGGCGAGCTCGGTGCGCACGGTCTTGATGGCCACCCGGCGGCCGGAGGCCGACCGTGCCAGGTAGACCAGACCCATCCCGCCCGCGCCGAGCCGGCCCAGCACCTCGAAGGGCCCGATCCGCCTCGGATCGTGCGCCGTCAGCTGGTCCACTCCGTTGCCACCTCCCCGAAAGGCCACCACCCGTCGGGGGCGCCTCCCTGATTCTCCAATGCCCACCGCCCGGGATCCAATCTCCCCCGCCCGTGACACGCAGCGCACCGCCGATCCCCGCGCGCCGGGGCGCCGGGCAGAACGGGCAAGCCGGACTCGGCGCCCCATAGGGGACACCCGGCGAGGCCGTAGCCGTACCCGGCGGGGCCCGGCGGGACACGGGTCGGACCCGAGTGGGACACGGGTCGGACGCAGGAGGGACTCGGAAGGGACTCGGATGGGGCTCGGGTGGGGACTCCGGTGGGACTCCGATGGGACTCCGATGGGACTCCGATGGGAACTGACGGCCCGACGGTGATCACCCAGGGTCATCCGAAGATCCCTCAGCCGACCGTTCGTCACGCTGTGGGTGCATCAGTGCACGGGGGGGCATCAAACTGCCCGATGGACCGTGTTGAATATCCGTCCGAGCACCCCCCGGGCGGCCTAATAGTCGCATCACCGAATCGCGCCAAGATCTTGCCACGGTAAGCTGACGGCATGACAGGACAAGTTCGCACCGTCGACGGTCGCGTCGCCGGGCGACGCGGACAGGAGACGCGGCAGAAGCTGCTCGACTGCCTCCGCGAGATGCTCAGCACGTCGCCGTACCGGGACGTCAAGGTCATCGACGTCGCCCGTATGGCGGGTACCTCCCCCGCGACCTTCTACCAGTACTTCCCGGATGTCGAGGGCGCCGTCCTTGAGATCGCAGAGGAAATGGCCGAGGACAGCGTCGGGCTCAAAGAGCTCGTCGAAGGAAAGTCCTGGGCGGGAAAGACCGGCTACTCGACTTCGGAAGAAGTCGTCGACGGATTCCTCGCCTTCTGGCGCAAGAACGATGCCATTCTTCGAGTGGTCACTCTGGGTGCAGCCGAAGGGGACAAGCGGTTCTTCAAGATCCGCATGAAGGTCCTCAACTCGGTGGCCGGACCGCTCACGGAGGCCGTCAAGGCGAACCAGGGCAAGACCGACAAGACCCTCGACCCGGCCGCGGTGGCCGGGGCGCTGGTGTCGCTGCTGGCCTCGTCCGCGGAGCACCAGAAGGCCTTCACCTCCTGGGGCGTCAAGGTCAAGGACCTGAAGCCCAACCTGGCCCTGCAGGTCTACCTGGGAGTCACCGGCCGCAAGCCGCCCAAGTAGCCGCGCAGCGGCGCACCACCTGTCCACCAGCGCGTTGAACGCCCCGGCCTCCTGTCCGGGGTGAGTCGGACGACGGCCGTGTCCTCGGGGGAGGTCCGCCGGCGTGCCGGGACGCGCCGAGAACGCCGCGGGGCGGCCGGAGTCGGGATGACTCCGGCCGCCCCGCGCCGTTGTGTCCGGGTCCGGCCCTCAGGGGCAGCGCACGACCTGTCCGGCGTACGCCAGGCCGCCGCCGAAGCCGAACAGCAGCACCGGGTCGCCGGAGCGCAGCTCGCCCCGCTCCACCAGCTTGCTGAGGGCGAGCGGGATGGAGGCGGCCGAGGTGTTGCCGGAGTCGACCACGTCTCGGGCGATCACCGCGTCGGCGGGGGCGCCCAGCTTGCCGGCGATGGCGTCGATGATCCGCAGGTTCGCCTGGTGGGCGACGAAGCCGCGCAGCTCGGACGGGTCCAGCCCGGCCTTGTGGCAGGTCTGCCGGGCCAGCGGGGCGATCTGGGTGGTGGCCCAGCGGAAGACGCTCTGGCCCTGCTGGGAGATGGTCGGGTCCCAGCCGGTGATGCGGACGGCGTCGCCCTTCTCCGGCTCGGAGCCCCAGACCACCGGGCCGATGCCGGCCCGCTCGTCCTCGACGGCCTCCACGACCGCCGCGCCGGCGCCGTCGCCGAAGATCACGCAGGTGGTGCGGTCGGTCCAGTCGATGGTGTCGGACATCCGCTCGGCACCGATCACCAGGGCGCGGGTGGCCGCGCCGGCCCGGATCGCGTGGTCCGCGGTGGCCAGCGCGTACGAGAAGCCGGAGCAGACGGTGTTGATGTCGTAGGCGGCCGGGGAGCGTACGCCGAGCCGGGCGGCCACGGCGGCGGCGGTGTTGGGGCTGCGCTCGATCGCGGTGCAGGTGGCCACCACCACGAGGTCGATCTCATCGGCGGTGCGGCCGCTGTTGGCCAGCGCCTTCTGGGCGGCCTCGGCGGCGAGGTCGACCAGGGTCTCCTCGACCGCGATGTGCCTGGTGCGGATGCCGACCCGGGAGAGGATCCACTCGTCGTCGGTGTCGACCAGCTTCGCCAGATCGTCGTTGGTGAGGACCTTGGGCGGCTGGTAGTGGCCGAGCGCCACGATGCGGGAGGCGGTCATACCGCAACTAAACGGGGTTACCGGTCAGTCCGACGGTGAGGCCCGGATACAGAGTCCGAGGTCGGATGCTGTAGGGGGCGCACAACGGCCCATGGGGCGCCTGGCCCGCCGCGCGGGTCAGACGGCGAGCGACTGGGCGTCTCCCATGACGATCATCGGCTTCAGGGCCGGGTCGAGCGTCCGGACCAGCTCGGCCATCTGGCCCTCGGGCAGCGAGACGCAGCCGTGGGTCGGGCCGCCGTGGTCGACGTGCAGCCAGATTCCGCCGCCCTTGGCCTTGCCCTCCGGGTAGGTGGTGTCCAGCGGGGAGCGGCCGGGGACCCGGTTGTAGTTGATCGCGACCACGTAGTCGAAGGAACCGGCCAGCGGCTCGTTGTTGAACCCGCGGCCACCGATCACGAAGTTCGCGTCCTGGTCGTACGGGAGCTTGCTGCCCGGGTCGGCCTTGCGGCCGCCGGCGTCGGTGAGCGAGAACAGGCCGATCGGGCTGCGCAGGTCGTCGAGGTGGTGGTCGGTGGTCCAGCCCTTGCGGGCGTTGTGCCCGGCCCAGGCCTGGCCGGCCTGCCAGCGGCCGTCGGCGCCCTTGGTCCAGATCGTCACACTGGTGTCCGAAGAATCCTTTCCCTTGCCGGTGGCGACCACCAGCTGCCGGGTGTCGGCGGGGATCTTCGAGGTCCAGCTCGGGCCGAGGCCCGGGATGGAGGTGAGCTCGGTGCGGTCGGAGCGGTCCGCGGCCGGCGGCTCGGTGCGGGCCTCGGCGGCCTGCATCGGGACCACCTGGTCCTCGCCCAGCGCCCGGTCCTGCGCGCCCGCGGCGGCGGTGTCGGGGAAGCTCCGCCCCGGGCCGACGGTGAACCAGCCGCTCACGGCGGCCAGCAGCATCGCCGTCCCGCTGAGCACGACCCGTCCACGGCGCTTCGGGGGTTTGCGGCGGCGCCCGCGCGAGCGGGAGGACACGGCCCCCTCGGGCTGCCGGGGCCCCGGCACGGTGGCCGAGCGGCGGCGCGAGGTGGTGCGGTGGGAACCCGACATGCGAACGATCCTTCCAAAGCCAGGGACTGATGCGGTACCCGTGGCGCGTGGTGAGCCTGTGAGCATACGCGCCCGATTCCATGAACACAGCCGCCGATCTCCGGCGGATGTGCGGAAGCCCCCGGTCCGCTTCCGGTCCGGGGGCTTCCGGCGGTTCACCGGATCAGAGCCGCATCGCCTGCGGGGTCTCGCGGCGCTGCAGGTCGGGGCCGTCGTACTCGCGGATGACCTCGTACCGGGTGTTGCGCTCGACCGGGCGGAAGCCGGCGTCGCGGATCAGGTCCAGCAGGTCGTCACGGCCGAGCTTGTTCGGCGTGCCGAAGTTGTCCGCGTCGTGGGTGATCTTGTACTCGACCACCGAGCCGTCCATGTCGTCCGCGCCGTGGCTGAGCGCCAGCTGGGCGGTGGTGACGCCGTGCATCACCCAGAACACCTTCACGTGCTGCACGTTGTCGAACAGCAGGCGGGAGACGGCGAAGGTCTTCAGCGCCTCGGCGCCGGTGGCCATCTCGGTGCGGTCCATCAGCCGGTTGCGGACCACGCCGTCCTGGGAGTCGTGGAAGTCGTGCTGGTACCGCAGAGGGATGAAGACCTGGAATCCGCCGGTCTCGTCCTGCAGCTCGCGCAGCCGCAGCACGTGGTCGACCCGGTGGCGGGGCTCCTCGATGTGGCCGTACAGCATGGTGCACGGGGTCTTGAGGCCCTTCCCGTGCGCCAGGCGGTGGATCCGCGACCAGTCCTCCCAGTGGGTCTCGTGGTCGACGATGTGCTGGCGGACCTCCCAGTCGAAGATCTCCGCGCCGCCGCCGGTCAGCGACTCCAGGCCGGCGTCGATCAGCTCGTCCAGGATCTCGTCGGCGGGCAGGCCGCTGATCTTCTCGAACCAGTGGATCTCGGTGGCGGTGAACGCCTTCAGCGAGACGTTCGGCAGGGCCTGCTTCAGCTCGCGCAGCGAACGCGGGTAGTACCGCCAGGGGAGGGTCGGGTGCAGGCCGTTGACGATGTGCAGCTCGGTGAGGGACTCCACCTCCATCGCCTTGGCCAGGCGGACGGCCTCCTCGATGCGCATGGTGTACGCGTCCTTCTCGCCCGGCTTGCGCTGGAAGGAGCAGTACGCGCAGGAGGCACTGCAGACGTTCGTCATGTTGAGGTGGCGGTTGACGTTGAAGTGGACGACGTCGCCGTTCTTCTGCGTCCGCACGTGGTGCGCGAGGCCACCCAGCCAGGCCAGGTCGTCGCTCTCGTACAGCGCGATGCCGTCCTCGCGGGTCAGCCGCTCACCGGCGTAGACCTTCGCCTCCAGCTCGCGCTTGAGCCCTGCGTCCATGCGGCGCTCCGCCTCCTCGTACCTGCCGAACTATGCCGGGCACGAGCCTACGCCTTGGGTCGGTGGGCGACCCATCAGGGGCTCAGTGGTCGGCCGGTTGGGTGGGCGTCAGGTGAGGAGGGTGGCGAGGAGGTCGGGTTCGATGTTGCCGCCGCTGACGACGGCGGCGAAGACGCGGCCGTCGAGGTCGGCGGCGCGGTGGAAGTACGCGGCGGCGGCGACCGCGCCGGATGGCTCGGCGACCAGGCGGCCGCGGCGGGCGAGCAGGGCGACGGTGGAGCGGATCTCGTCCTCGGAGACGGTGACGATGTCGTCGACGTACGCCTGGAGGTGCTCGAAGGGCAGGACGCCGACGGAGGGCGTCCGCAGGCCGTCCGCGATGGTGCGGTAGGTCTCCTCGACCGGCCAGGCGGTGCGGACGCCGGTCCGCAGGCTGGCCTGGGCGTCGGCGGCCAGCTCGGGCTCGACGCCGATCACCCGCACGCCCGGGCAGGCCAGCTTGAGCGCGGCCGCCGTACCGGAGATCAGGCCGCCGCCGGAGACCGGCACCAGGACGGTGTCCAGCTCGTCCGGGGCGTCCTCGGCGATCTCCAGGCCGACGGTGCCCTGGCCGGCGATGATGAACGGGTCGTCGTACGGCGGCACCCAGACGTAGCCGTGGCGCTCGGCCAGCTCCGCCGGGAGGGTGTCGCGGCGGCCGGGCTCGACCAGGTGGACCTCGGCGCCGAAGGCGCGGGTGTTCTCCACCTTGACCGCGGGCGAGGTGTCGGGCATCACGATGACGGCCTTGATGCCGAGCAGCTGGGCCGCGTAGGCCACCGCCTGGGCGTGGTTGCCGCTGGACTGGGCGACCACGCCGCGGGCGCGCTCCTCCTCGGTGAGCGCCGCCAGCCGGTTGTAGGCGCCACGGATCTTGAACGCCCCGGTCGGCTGCAGGCTCTCCGGCTTCAGCCAGAGCCTGCGGGTGCCCTCGGACGCCCACGGGCAGGGCATCAGCGGTGTCCGCACCGCGACGCCGCCGATGCGCTGCTGCGCGGCGCGCAGCTCCTCCAGGCCGACCAGGGTCATTCGGGTCACTCCCCCGTGTTCAACGGCAGCTCGCTCACGCGGCTCTCCCACTTGGTGGAGAGTACGACCGTGGTGCGGGTGCGGGCCACGCCTTTGGTGCCGGAGAGCCGCTTGACGACCGATTCCAGGCCCTCCACGTCCGGAACGCGGACCTTGAGCATGTACGAGTCGTCGCCCGCGATGAACCAGCAGTCCTCGACCTCGGGGAGGTCCTTGAGCCGGTGCGAGACGTCGTCGTGGTCGGCGGCGTCGGTGAGCTGAAGGCCGATCAAGGCGGTGACGCCGTACCCGAGGGCGGCCGGGTTGACGGTGGCCCGGTACCCGGTGATGACGCCGGCCTGCTCCAGGCGGTTGATCCGGTCCGTCACGCTGGGGCCGGAGAGGCCCACCAGGCGGCCCAGCTCGGCGTACGAGGCGCGGCCGTTCTCCCGCAGCGCCTGGATGAGCTGTCTGTCCACAGAGTCCATATGCCTGACCGCGTCCTTCCGAACCTCTCCAGACCCACTGATCATTATCCGGAATCAAAGGCGCTGCGCGCGGATCGACCCGGATATCGCAATGAACATACTCTCCCGGCCGGAGCGCTCTCACGCGCCCTCGGCACCGGCCCGTGCCGCCCGGCCGAGTTCGCCCTCCCAGCGGCGGTAGAGGGTGTGCGGGACGCCGACCGCGTCCAGCACCCGGCCGGCCACGAAATCGACCAGCTCGCGGACGGTGGAGCCGCCCGCGTAGAAGCCCGGGGAGGCGGGCAGGACCACCGCGCCCTGGGCGTCCAGGGCGACCAGGTGCTGCAGCGTCACCCCATTGAGGGGGGTCTCCCGGACGCAGACCACCAGCGGGCGGCGCTCCTTGAGGGTGACGCTGGCGACCCGCTGGAGGAGGTCCTTGGAGAGCCCGAGGGCGATGCCGGCCACCGCGCCGGTGGTCGCCGGGACGACCAGCATGCCCTTGGCCGGGTACGAACCGGAGGACGGTCCGGCGGCGAAGTCCCCGGCCGGCCAGTAGCGGACGTCGTCCAGGTCGTCGACACCGATCCACCGGGCCAGGTCCTCGCGCCAGTGGGCGTCCCGGAAGGAGATGCCGGTCTCGTCGAGGATGGTGAGCCGGGCGGCGCGGCTGACCACCAGGTCGACCGCCTCGCCGGCGGCGAGCAGCGCGCGGACCACCGAGGCGGCGTACGGCGTCCCCGACGCCCCGGAGACCCCGACCACCCACGGCTGACGCACCTGCTGCTGCTCGCTCATGCCCCGACCTTACGCACCGCGCCGAGGGGCGTGCGGGGGGTGGCCGCGCGCCGCTGGGAAGATGGACGGCATGGCGGAGTTGGTGGATCTGACGCATCCGGTGACCACGGGGATGCCGGTGTACCCGGGGGACCCGGAGGTGGTGCTCTCGCCCGCGCTGACCTCGGCCGCGGACGGGGTCAACGTGCTGGCGCTGCACCTGGGTTCGCAGGCGGGGACGCACGTGGACGCGCCGTACCACGTGGACGTCACCCGGCCGACCGTGGACGGGCTGCCGCTGGAGCTGTTCACCGGCCCGGCGGTGGTGGCGGACCTGCGGGGGCTGGCGCCGCGGGCGGCGGTGACGGCGGACCTGCTCGCGGAGGCGCTCGGGCGGTGCGGCCCGGGGACGGTGCTGCTGCTGGCCACCGGCTGGCCGCGGTACTGGGGGACCGACCACTACTTCGCCCACCCGTACCTGACGCCGGAGGCGGCCGCGGCGATCGTGGCGGCCGGGGTGCGGACGGTCGGGGTGGACGCGCTGTCGATCGACCCGACGCCGGATCCGGGCCCGTCCGACCCCGGGGTGGCGGCGCTGCTGGCGGAGCTGGCGGACGAGCACGACCCGGAGCCGGAGCCGCCGACACTGGCCGCGCACCGGGTGCTGCTCGGCCCGGAGGGCGGCGCGGTGCTCGCCGAGAACCTGACCGACCTCGGCGCGCTGCTGGCCGCGCAGGCCGAGGGCCGGGCGGTGGAGGTGTCGCTGTTCCCGCTCCGGCTGACCGCGGCGGACGGTGCGCCGATCCGGGCGGTGGCCCGGCTGGGCTGACCCGCCGCACCGGCCCGACCCGGGCACGACCCAAGAAAGGTCTAGACCACTACTCGGGCCCTCGCTAGGCTTCCGCCATGGCGAAGAGCATCGGAGTCGTCGAGCGGCTCTGGCGGTACCCGGTGAAGTCCACCGGCGGCGAGACGCTCGACTCGATCGAGGTGGACGGGCGCGGCCTGACCGGGGACCGGCTGTACGCGGTCCGGGACGGCGACGGCAAGCTCGGCTCGGGCAAGAACACCCGGCGGTTCCGCCGGATGGACGGCCTGCTCCGGCTCGGCTCACGGCTCGGCCGCCGGCTGGACTCCCCCGAGCTGCTCGACCCGCTGGGCTCGCCGGTGGCCAACCCCGACGCCTTCCTCACCGCCTACCTGGAGCGCCCGGTGGAGCTGGCCCGCGAGGACGCCGTTTCACACTTCGACCAGCTCCCGGTCAGCGTGCTCACCACCGCCACCCTGGACTGGGTCCGCCGGACCGTCGCCACCGCCGTGGTGGACGAGCGGCGGTTCCGCCCCAACATCCTGCTGCGCACCCCGCCCGGGACGCCGCCGTTCACCGAGGACGGCTGGTTCGGCCACGAGGGCGTGGTCGGCGGGGTGCGGCTGGCGTTCGTCCGCTCCAGCGAGCGCTGCGCGATGACCGGCACCGCGCAGCCCGGCCTGCCGTACGCGCCGGAGATCCTCCGGGCCCTCGCCGTCCACCACGACCTGCGGCTGGACGCGCTCGCCATCGTTCAGCGGCCGGGGCGGATGCGGGTGGGCGACCGGCTGTCACTCCGCTGAGTGGGCCCTGACCAGGCAGAACGGGTGACCGGCCGGGTCGAGGTAGACCCGCCAGCCGCTCTCCCGGTCCTTCAGCTCGGCGCCCAGCGCCAGCACCTTCGCCTCGGCCGCGTCCAGGTCCGCCACCTCCACGTCGAGGTGGAACTGCTGCGGGTGCGCCGGGTCGGGCCACATCGGCGGGTGGTAGTCCTCCACCCGCTGGAAGGCGAGCACCATGCCGCCCGGCACATGGACGGTCGCCCACTCCTCGTCCAGCGACCAGCGCGGGTCGGGCCGGTCCACCGCACCGCCCAGCAGCTCGGCGTAGAAGTGCGCCAGCCCCGCCGGGTAGTGGCAGTCCAGCACCACGCACTGCAGCCTGCCGATCATCACGAACCACTCCTCACAGACGACGACCGGTCCAGGATCCCCCGGCGGGCGGCCCGGGGGCGGGCGGCGGCACCGGAGGTCCCCCACGCGCACGGACCGCCGGCCGGGGGATCCGGTCGACGGTCCGCCATGTGGGGCGCGGTCAGATGCCGAGGCCCCGGATGACCAGGTCGGCGAGGGCGAAGACGAACAGCGAGATGCCGACGAAGCCGTTGGTGGTGAAGAAGGCCCGGTTGAGCCGGGAGAGGTCGCCGGACTTGACGATGGTGTGCTCGTAGAGGAAGGCGCAGGCCACCACGGCCAGGCCCAGCCAGAACGCCGGGCCGGCGTCGGTGAGGTAGGCGTACCAGACCAGCAGCGCGGTGGTGACGGCGTGGCAGGCGCGGGCGCCGTGCAGCGCGGCGGCCACCCCCCAGCGGGCGGGCACCGACCGGACGCCCTCGGCCCGGTCGGCGGCCACGTCCTGGCAGGCGAAGATCAGGTCGAAGCCGCCGATCCAGATGCCGACGGCCAGCCCGAGCACCACCGCCTCCCAGGACCAGGTGCCGGTGACCGCCAGCCAGGCGCCGATCGGGCCCATCGCCTGGGCCAGGCCCAGGATGGCGTGCGGGAAGTCGGTGAACCGCTTGCCGTACGGGTAGACCACCATCGGGACGACGGCCAGTGGCGCCAGCACCAGGCAGAGGGTGTTGAGCATCGCCGCGGAGGCCAGGAAGACCACCAGGGCGACGGCCGAGCCTGCGTACGCGGTGCGCAGCGAGACCGCGCCGGTGACCAGTTCGCGGCCGGCGGTGCGCGGGTTCCGGGCGTCGATCTCGCGGTCGATGATCCGGTTGGCGGCCATCGCGAAGGTCCGCAGGCCGACCATGCAGAGGGTGACCAGCAGCAGTTCGCCCCAGTGCACCCGGCGGTCGACCTGGAACATCGCGGTCAGGGCGGCGATGTAGGCGAACGGCAGGGCGAACACCGAGTGCTCGATCATGACGAGGCGCAGGAAGGCCCGGACCTTGCCCTGCGGGACCTCGAAGGCGGCCGCGGTCACAGGCCGTACTCCTTCCAGCGCTTGGTCACCAGGGCGGCGGTGGCCGGGTCGGAGGCGACCATCTCGGGCCAGCCGCCGTCGCGGGTGTAGCCCTCCTCGGGGAGCTTGCGGGTGGCGTCGATGCCCGCCTTGCCGCCCCAGAACTGCTGGTAGGAGGCGTGGTCCAGGTGATCGACCGGGCCCTCCACCACGCTGAGGTCGCGGCTGTAGTCCACGTTGCCCAGGGCCCGCCAGGCGACCTCCTGGTAGTCGTGCACGTCGCAGTCGGCGTCCACCACGATGATCAGCTTGGTCAGCGACATCATGTGGGCGCCCCAGATGGCGTGCATGACCTTCTGGGCGTGCTTGGGGTACTTCTTGTCGATCGAGACGATCACGCAGTTGTGGAAGCCGCCGGCCTCGGGCAGGTCGTAGTCCACGATGTCCGGGATGATCACCTTGAGCAGCGGCAGGAAGAACCGCTCGGTGAACTTGCCCAGCGGGCCGTCCTCGGTCGGCGGGCGGCCGACCACGATGGACTGCAGGATCGGGCGGCGGCGCATGGTGACGCAGTCGATGGTCAGCGCCGGGAACGGCTCCTGCGGCGTGTAGAAGCCGGTGTGGTCGCCGAACGGGCCCTCAGGGAGCATCTTCCCGGGCTCCAGCCAGCCCTCCAGCACCACCTCGGCGTCGGCCGGGACCTGCAGCGGCACGGTCTTGCAGTCGACCATCTTCACCCGCTCGCCGGCCACGAACCCGGCGAACAGGTACTCGTCGATGTCGCCGGGCAGCGGCGCGGTGGCGGCGTAGGTGACGGCGGGCGGGCAGCCGAAGGCGATGGCGACCGGCAGGCGCTCGCCGCGCTTGGCGGCCACCGCGGCGTGGTTGCGGCTGTCCTTGTGGATCTGCCAGTGCATGCCGATGGTGCGCTTGTCGTGGCGCTGCAGCCGGTACAGGCCGAGGTTGCGGATCCCGGTGTCCGGGTCCTTCGTGTGGGTCAGGCCCAGGTTGAAGAAGGAGCCGCCGTCCAGCGGCCAGGTGAACAGCGCGGGCAGCTGCTCCAGGTCCACGTCATCGCCGGTGAGCACGACCTCCTGGACGGCGGCGTCGCCGGGCTTCACCTGCTTCGGCGGCACGTGCGCCATCGAGGCGAGCTTGCCGAACGCCTCCCGGAACCCGGTGAAGCCCTGCGGCAGCTCGGGCTTGAGCAGGCCGGCGATCTTCTCCGCGATGTCGTCGGGGGACTTCAGGCCGAGGGACTTGGCGAGCCGCCGCTCGGTGCCGAACACGTTCATCGCCAGCGGCATCGAGGAGCCCTTGACGTTCTCGAACAGCAGGGCCGGGCCCTTGGCCTTCTGCACCCGGTCGACGATCTCACCGACCTCCAGGTACGGATCGACCTCGGCCTTGATCCGCTTGAGGTCGCCCTCTCGCTCCAGTGCCCGGAGAAACGAACGGAGATCGTCGTATGCCATGCCTGTCAGTATCCGACACGGACTACCCTGGGCCCGCAAAGAGGGGTCACGTTCACGCGACGGGCCCCTGACCGTCTCCGGGGGAGATCACCGCCGTGCTGAGGATTCTGCCGACGCTGCTCGTGCTCGCACTGTGGGTGTGGGCGTTCATCGACTGCCTGACCACGCCGGAGGAGGAGGTCCGCCACCTGCCGAAGGTGGTCTGGATCATCATCGTGCTGCTGTTCCCGCTGGTCGGCTCGATCGCCTGGCTGATCGCCGGCCGGGACCGCCGTTCGGCCCGCGCCCGCACCACCCCGTGGCCCTCGGGCCGGACGGACGGCCGGGCGGAGCACGAGCGGCCGCGGCAGCCCTTCGTGGCGCCCGACGACAACCCGGAGTTCCTCGCCTCGCTGAAGAAGGACGACGCGACGCACGAGGACATGCTCAAGCAGTGGGAGGCCGACCTGCGCCGCCGCGAGGAGGACCTGCGCCGCAAGGACGAGCCGGACGCCGACCCCAAGGCCTGACCCTCGCGGCTCCGCTCCGCAGCCCGTCCGGGAGCCGTCCCGGGCGGGCTGCGGCTTTTGGCGCATCCCTACGAGTCCACCCGCCCACCGGGCGGTCACGGCTGTGGGCACCGTCCGTCCTCACCCGGTCACCGCATCCGCCCGACACCTCGCTCGAACGCCCCCGACCTGCGCTTTCCCCCGCCCACCGTAGCCCGCTGGGCCGCCCGTGACGCCTCGCGCGGAGCAATCGGACAGCCGCGCGTTCTGTACAGGGGCAACATGGTTTGCGGCTCGACCTTGTACGGAATCGATGCCCGGCGCGCCGTGCGCGCCCTCGTAAGGTCGTAGGTGAAGAAGTGTTCGCAGCAGCAGCCGAGGCCACCGCAGGGCCGGTTGTCGGACAGTTCCCGCACGCTTGGAGTGGTTCGAGATGACGCTTGTGCACGATGCGCCGGTCGGCGGCGAGATCCCGGAGATCCCGGCCGACGCCCGGGGCCGGGTGGCCGAGCTGCACGACCTCCGCGAGCAGGTCCGTCGCGGGCCGAGCGAGAAGGCCACCGAGGCGCAGCACGCCAAGGGCAAGCTGACCGCTCGGGAGCGGATCGAGCTGCTGCTGGACGAGGGGTCGTTCCGTGAGGTCGAGCCGCTGCGGCGGCACCGGGCCACCGGGTTCGGTCTGGAGGCGAAGAAGCCGCACACCGATGGTGTGATCACCGGGTGGGGCACCGTGCACGGCCGCACCGTGTTCACCTACGCGCACGACTTCCGGATCTTCGGCGGTGCCCTCGGTGAGGCGCACGCCCAGAAGATCCACAAGATCATGGACATGGCCATCGCGGCCGGTGCGCCGCTGGTGTCGCTGAACGACGGCGCCGGCGCCCGGATCCAGGAGGGCGTCACCGCGCTGGCCGGCTACGGCGGCATCTTCCAGCGCAACACCCGCGCCTCGGGCGTGATCCCGCAGATCAGCGTGATGCTCGGCCCGTGCGCCGGCGGCGCCGCGTACTCGCCCGCGCTGACCGACTTCGTGTTCATGGTCCGTGAGACCTCGCAGATGTTCATCACCGGACCGGACGTGGTCCAGGCCGTCACCGGCGAGAAGATCAGCCAGAACGGCCTCGGCGGCGCCGACGTCCACTCCTCCGTCTCCGGCGTCTCCCACTTCGTCTACGACGACGAGCAGTCCTGCATCGAGGAGGTCCGCTACCTCCTCTCGCTGCTGCCGCAGAACAACCGGGAGATGCCGCCGACCCAGGTCAACGACGACCCGGTCGACCGCCGTAACGAGTCCCTCCTGGACCTGGTGCCCGCCGACGGCAACCGGCCGTACGACATGCGCAAGGTGATCGAGGAGATCGTCGACCACGGCGAGTACCTGGAGGTCCACGAGCGCTGGGCCACCAACGTGCTCTGCGCCCTGGCCCGGATCGACGGCCACGTGGTCGGCATCATCGCCAACCAGCCGCAGTCCCTGGCCGGCGTCCTCGACATCAACGCCAGCGAGAAGTCCGCCCGCTTCGTCCAGATGTGCGACGCGTTCAACATCCCGCTGGTCACCATGCTCGACGTCCCCGGCTTCCTGCCCGGCGTCGACCAGGAGCACGACGGCATCATCCGGCACGGCGCCAAGCTGCTCTACGCCTACTGCAACGCCACCGTGCCCCGCATCCAGCTGATCCTCCGCAAGGCCTACGGCGGCGCGTACATCGTCATGGACTCCCGCTCCATCGGCGCGGACCTGTCCTTCGCCTGGCCCACCAACGAGATCGCCGTGATGGGCGCCGAGGGCGCCGCCAACGTGATCTTCCGCCGCGACATCGCCGGCGCCGAGGACCCCGAGGCGATGCGCGCCCAGAAGATCAAGGAGTACAAGACCGAGCTGATGCACCCGTACTACGCGGCCGAACGCGGCCTCGTGGACGACGTCATCGACCCGGCCGAGACCCGCGCGGTGCTCGCCTCCTCGCTGGCCATGCTCCGCACCAAGCACGCCGACCTGCCCAGCCGCAAGCACGGCAACCCGCCGATGTAACCGGCCGGCACCGCGTACGTCACCCGACCGACTTCTCTCCCTGGAGAAATAGGGACCATGAGCGACACTTCCGTCCGCATCGTCCGCGGCTCGCTGACCCCCGAGGAGCTGGCCGCCCTCACCGCCGTCCTCGCCGCCCGTGCCGCCGCCCAGCAGGCCGCCCAGGCCGCGGCCGCCGCGGCGGTCGAGCCCATCGCCCGCTGGCAGCGCCTGGAGCGCCGCCCGGCCTACTACAGCCCCGTCAGCTGGCAGCAGGCCGCGTAGTCGCACCCGCCCTCCGGGGCGGGCGTCGGGGGGCGCCGTGAACGAGTACCTGGACGACCTGCTGGACCTGCTGCGGGCCGTCGCCGAGGAGAACGCGTACCCGGACGGCGAGTTCCACAGCTGCTCGGTCGGCCGGCCGTCGGAGCCCGCGGAGATCCCGCCCGGCACCCCGGCCCCGCTCGCCCACGCCGCAGTCAACCTGGTCTGCGGCTACGGGGTCGCCCTCCGGCCGCTCGCCGACCCCGGGCGGTATCCGGTCGCGGAGCAGCTGAACGCGGCGGCCGGGATCGCCGACGGCGCCGACTACCGCTGATCGGCACGGCGCGGGACAACCCGCTGCTGTTCCACACGCCTGACGGCAGCGTCTGGCGGATCCCCTTCGACGGGGGCCTCTGGTACGAGGAGTGCACCCTGGAGCGGATCGCCTCCTCCGTCGAGGACTTCGTGACCCACTGGATCGCCGGCCCCCGCTACCCCGAGCTGATCGGGCGAGGAGCTGCACGAGGACGAGTGGTACCGGCTGCTGGTCGTCGGCGGCGTGCTCCGGGGCGCGGGGCGGTGAGCCGCGCGCCCCGATCGCAGAGACGCCGAGGCTTGTCAGACAAGCCTCAGGCGGCGGCCAGGGCGGACCGGCGGCCGGCGTGCATGGTGGAGAGGTTGGCGGCCAGCCGTTGCGGGTCCTGGGCGAGCCAGAGGCGGACGGCGGCGCCGAGCATGGCGCAGGAGGAACCCAGTCGGACGCCGGTGGACTGGGCCACCCGGGCCGAGGCCAGGGCCAGCAGGTCGGCCAGTTCGGCCGGCAGCCAGACCGTCAGCGCGCAGGGCGCCGGTGTGGTGAGCGCGGCGAGCAGCCGGTAGGCGTCCGCCGTGCAGTGCAGGGACGGCAGGACGTCCAGCAGCCCGTCGGCCACCACCTCGGAGACGTCACTGCGGTGCCCTTGGGCGAGCGCTCGGAGCAGCGTTCTCTCCGTAGCGGTGATTCGGACGGTCAGCATGACCTCGTCGCACTCCATGGTGCGGCCCTCCTCGCGGCCTGTCGGTCGTGTTCCACGCCTGGGGTGACGTCGCCTCAGGCTTGCTTCGCGGTCGTGGTCGTGGTCGTGTTCGGGCTGGTGCCGGCCCACCGGGTCTCCCCGTAGGCACGGTCGGCCATGGTGGCCACCATCAGCGGGAACTGCTCCTGCGGCACCGGCGGGGAGGCCGGGAAGTCCGGGCGGAGCACGCCGGCCGGCCAGAAGGCCGTCCGGCAGGCGGTGCAGTACCGGGCGTGCTCCCAGACCTGCATCCGCCGGGTGTACTCGGCCCGGAGCCGGACGACCAGCTCGGGCTCGGGCCCTGGGACGGTCCGGCGGCCGAAGTACCAGGTCGCCGCGAGCACCAGCACCGGGAGCACCTTGGCGAAGTTCTGGCCGGCCCCGTACGCGCCGGTGTACACGGTGTCGTCGGTCAGCGTCCTGAGCAGCGAGCTGGACGCCAGCAGGGCGCACACCGCGATCACCGCCTTGGCGCCGGCCCGGAGCTCCTGCCGCTGCCCGGCCGGGGCCGTGGTCGGCGGTGGCGGCGGCGGGGCGAGCCCGACCACCGGCGCCCGGTCGGCGCCTCCCCCGTGCGCCGCACGGGCACTGACGACCCCCTCCGCGCCGCCGCACCCCGGACAGCACACCTGCTGCTGCTCGGCCATCGTGATCCCCCCAGGATTCCGCTGTCAGACGCCGGCGTACGAGTGCTTGCCGGTCACGAAGATGTTGACGCCGTAGTAGTTGAACAGCCAGCAGGCGAAGGCCAGCAGGGCCAGGTAGGCGGCCTTGCGGCCGCGCCAGCCGGCGGTGGCCCGGGCGTGCAGGTAGGCGGCGTAGGCGACCCAGGTGATGAAGGACCAGGTCTCCTTCGGGTCCCACTCCCAGTACTTGCCCCAGGCGGCCTCGGCCCAGATCGCACCGGCGATGATGGTGAACGTCCACAGCGGGAAGACCACCGCGTTGATCCGGTACGAGAGCTTGTCCAGGGTGCCCGCGGCGGGCAGCCGGCCCCAGACCGAGCCGCTGCGGGCCTTGGTGGTGCCGGCCGCGAGGCGGCGCTCGTAGGCCTCCTTGCCGAGGTAGAGCACGGTGGCCACGGCGGCCGCGTAGAAGGCGCCGCCGCACATGATGGCGGTGGAGACGTGGATGGCCAGCCAGTAGGAGTGCAGGGCCGGGACCAGCTGCTCGGACTCGGTGTAGAGCACGGTCACCGCGATGCCCAGGGTGAGCAGGCCGGCGGTGATCACCGGCAGGCCGAGCCAGCGGACGTTCTTCTTGGCGGCCAGCAGCCCGAGGTAGGCGGCGACCATCATCAGGGCGAAGGCGCAGGAGAACTCGTACATGTTGCCCCACGGCCAGCGCATCACCGACAGGCCGCGGGTGAGCACGCCGCCGGCGTGCAGCAGGGCGCCCAGGACGGTGAGCGAGACGGCGATCCGGCCGGCCAGGTCGCCCCGCTCGCTGGTGCCGGCGGCACCCGGGCCGTCGGCCGCGTCCTCGTCGCCGCGGCCGCTGGTGACCACGGTGGCGCCGGCGTCGGCGAGGGCGGTGCGGGTGAGCGTGGTGGTGCCGCCGCTGGCGGAGGCCACCTTCACGGTGACCTTGCGGACGCCCTTGGCGGTGTCCTCCGCGGCCGCGACGGTGGCGGCCAGGCCGGACTGCTCGGCGGAGCGGACCGCCACGGCGCCCTTGCTGCCGAACGTCCACTCGATGATGTGGGCGAACATCGCCAGCGTGTACACGGCCATCGCCGAGTAGATCAGGTTGTTGGAGAGGTCGGCCAGCTGCGGGTCGACCGAGGCGAGAAGCACCGTCTACTCCTTGGTGTCCGGGGCGGCGGGGGTGTCCGCGTCGGCGGGGGTGTCGGTCTGGGGGGCGTCGTCAGCCGGCGTCTCGTCGGCCGTGACCTCGTCGGCCGGCGTCTCGTCGGCCGGGACGTCGTCGGCCGCGTCGGCGGTCGGCTCGTCCTCGTCGAGCGCCGGGGCGTCGTCCTGGAGCTCGACGGCGAGCTCGGCCAGCTCCTCGGCGGTCTTCGCCGACTCGCTGCGGGCCAGGCCGGCCACCTCGACCAGGGTGCGGCCGTCGGGGGTGGTGGTGGCGCGGACCCAGATCCGGCGGCGCTGCACGAACAGCGAGCCGATCAGGCCGAGGATCGCGGCGACCGCGCCGAGCAGCGCGACCGCGTTGCCCGGGCGGTGCGAGACCTGGAAGCTGGCCCACTGCTGGTAGCCCTCGAAGGTCAGCGAGCCGTAGCCGTCCGGCAGGCTCCAGGCCTGGCCGGGCTTGAGCCGGGCGCGGGCGGTCTGGCCGTCCTGCTGGAGCTGCTTCATGTGCTTGGTGTCGAGCTGGTACACGTTCTGCGGCAGGCCGGAGTCGCTGCCCAGGTCGCCGGCGTAGGCGGTGAG
This sequence comes from Kitasatospora sp. HUAS MG31, assembly GCF_040571325.1. GTDB lineage: Bacteria > Actinomycetota > Actinomycetes > Streptomycetales > Streptomycetaceae > Kitasatospora > Kitasatospora camelliae. The sequence continues at coordinate 3,419,951 of NZ_CP159872.1, forward strand.
CACCAGCATCGGGTCGGCGGCGGACGGGAAGAGCGAGACCGGGCCGGTCTTCTCGAAGCTCTCCGGCGCGGTGGGCAGGAAGTAGCCGCTGAAGCCGAGCTGGACGCGCTCGCCGCCCGCGTCCTGGCCGTAGTCGCTGACCTTGACCACGCCGGTGGAGGTGAGGTTGCCGTCCTGCGGGAGGAACGGCGTCGGGCCGCGGTAGACGATCTCGTTCTTGGCGTTCCGGACGGTGATCACCGGGGCGAAGCCGTGGCCGATCAGGAAGACCTTGCTGCCGCCGATCTCCAGCGGGTGGTTGACCTCGATCTGGCCGTTCTTCAGCTTGGTGCTGTCGGAACCGGTCCAGTAGCGGATCTTCGCGGTGAACTGGCGGGCGCTGCCGACCTGGTCGCCGGAGGCCTGGAACTTCGCGGTGAAGCTGTCCAGCTTGAAACCGAACGGGTCCAGGTCGTCGCTGCCGTAGAAGGCCGAGCCGGTGAAGTCGTCCAGCTGGGTGGTGGTGTTGGAGTACCCCTGGCCCTCGACCACCAGCTTGCCGCCGGAGCCGCTGGCCAGGCTGGCCCAGGCGAAGCCGGCGAGCAGGGCGAACAGCGAGAAGTGGAAGAGCAGGTTGCCGACCTCGCGCAGGTAGCCCCTCTCGGAGGCGACCGCGCCGTCGGCGAGCTGGGCCCGGAAGCCGCGCTTGCGCAAGCGCCGGTACGCGGCGGCGTTGACCGCCCCGGCGTCGGCGTCGGTGTGCCAGGCCGCGTAGACCGGCATCCGGGTCAGGTTGCGCGGGGCGGCCGGGGGCCGGGCCCGCAGCACGCCGACGAACTGCCAGGTGCGCGGGACGATGCAGCCGGCCAGCGAGACGAACAGCAGGATGTAGATCGCGGAGAACCAGACCGAGCTGTAGACGTCGAACAGCTGGAGCTTCTCGTAGACCGGGGTGAGGCCCGGGTGGGCCTTGCGCCACATCTCGGCCTTGAAGGTGTTCTGGCTGTCCTGCGGGATCAGCGAGCCGGGAACGGCGGCCAGCGAGAGCAGGAACAGCAGCACCAGCGCGACCCGCATCGAGGTCAGCTGGCGCCAGGTCCAGCGCAGCCAGCCGAGCGGGCCTATGCCGACGGCGGGACCCTCGGACTCCTCGGGGGCGGTGGTGAGCCGTTCCGCCTCGGTGTCCGTCCCGTCGAGCGGGCTGGTCTTGGTGTCGCTCACGGTCAGATTCCGATCGAGAAGTCCGCGGTGAAGGTCCGCATCGAGTCCACCAGTCCGTCCCAGGCCCCCGTGACCAGCAGCAGGCCGACCGCGACGAGCATGCCGCCGCCGATCCGCATCACCCACTGGTAGTGCTGCTTGATCCGGCCGAACGCGCCGAGCGCCCGGCGGAACGCCAGCGCGGCCAGCACGAACGGTACGCCCAGGCCGAGGCAGTAGACGGCCATCAGCAGGGCGCCGCGCGCGGCGCCGGCCTGGGTGAAGGCCAGGCTCTGGATCGCGCCCATGGTCGGGCCGACGCAGGGCGTCCAGCCCAGGCCGAAGACCACGCCGAGCAGCGGCGCGCCGGCCAGGCCGATCGCCGGGCGGCGGTGGGAGCGCAGCTCGCGCATGGTGAAGCCGGGCAGCAGGCCCATGAAGGCCAGGCCCATCAGCACGGTGAGCACGCCCATCACCACGGAGATGGTCCGCTGGTACGCCATGAGCGTGGTGCCGAAGGAGCCGAACAGCGCGCCCATGGAGACGAACACCGCGGTGAAGCCGGCGACGAAGAGCAGCGACCCGAGCAGCATCCGGCCGCGCCGGGCGCCCTTGGCGTCGGCCAGGTCGGCGGCCGAGAAGCCGGTGACGTAGCTGAGGTAGCCGGGGACCAGCGGCAGCACACAGGGCGAGAAGAAGGAGACCAGACCGGCCGCGAGCGCGATCGGGGCGGCCAGCAGCAGGGCGCCGGAGGCGACCGTGTCGTTGTAGCCCGTCTCGGCCAGCGAGGCGGCGAGAGCGGTCACGACTGCTCCGCCAGGACGGGCTTCAGCATGCCCTCCAGCGTCTCGGCGGAGATGGCGTGCATGGAGCGGGCGGCGAGGTTGCCCTGGCGGTCGACCACGATGGTGGTCGGGATGGACTTGGGGTTGAGGCTGCCCTTGGGGAACTTCAGGATCTCGGCGCCGTCCGGGTCGTAGATGCTCGGGTAGGTCACGCCGAAGTTCTTCTCGAAGCTCACCGCGTTGGCGGGGTCGGTGTCCCGGGTGTTGATGCCGAGGAACTCGACGCCCTGGTCCTTGTACTTCGCGTAGACCTCCTGGAGGCCCTTGGCCTCGGCCCGGCACGGGTTGCACCAGGAGCCCCAGACGTTCAGGACCACGACCTTGCCCTTGAGGTCGGCGAGGGCGAGCCGGCCGTTGCCGTCCAGGCCGACGCCCTCGATGGCGGGCGCGGCGTCCCGCTGTCCGGCGGCGGCGGTGTCGATCCCGCCCTTGCCGGCGACGAAGCCGGTCCGGCCCTCACCGCTGGTGGAGCCGGTGCTGCTGCAGCCGGCGAGGGCCAGGGCACAGGCCGCGAGGAGGGCGGCGGCGGAGCGGTGGCGGCGGTGGGGCGTCCCAGACATGTGAAAAGTTTCGCATGGGGTTCCGGGCGGGTTCCGGGGGGTCCGCGGTTAGCCGACAGACCCCCCGTGACCTGCGATTCTTGTACTTATGACCGCCTTAGATCCGGGCATTCGGGGCTAAGGACGGGGCGTGCGGCGGTGCTCGGCGAAGGCGCGGTGTGACCTACGCCCCGAAGCTCTTCCCGACCGGCTGGTTCTTGCCGCCCTTGCCGGTGAGGTACGCCGGGAGGAGGTCCCGGGCCGGCTCGCGGTAACCGATCGAGACGATCCGGTCGCCCTCGTAGGTGAAGCTGGTCAGCGAGGCCAGCGAGCACTGCCGGCGGCGCGGGTCGTGCCAGAGCCGGCGGCGCTCGGCGAAGGAGCGGACGATCCAGATCGGCAGCTGGTGGCTGACGCAGACCGCCTCGTGCCCGCGGGCGGCGTCCCGGGCGGCGGCCAGCGCGCCCATCATCCGCACGACCTGCTCGAGGTACGGCTCGCCCCAGGACGGCCGGAACGGGTTGGTCAGGTGCTTCCAGTGGCTGGGGTTCTTCAGCGAGCCGTCGCCGACGCCGAAGGTCTTGCCCTGGAAGATGTTCTCCGCCTCGATCAGCCGCTCGTCGACGGCGACCTCCAGGCCGTGCGCCTTGCCGATCGGCTCGGCGGTCTCCTGGGCCCGCTCCAGCGGGGAGGCGACCACGTGGGTGATGTCGCGGTCGGCCAGGTGCTCGGCGACCCGGTCGGCCATCTGCCGGCCGAGCTCGGAGAGGTGGTATCCGGGCAGGCGGCCGTAGAGGATGCCCTCCGGGTTGTGCACCTCGCCGTGCCGCATCAGGTGGACGACGGTGGTCTCTTTCGCGCTCATGCTTCGGGCTCCTCAGGCCTGGGCTTCGGCGGCCGCGCGGGCGGCGGCGGGCAGGGCGGCGGCGATCCGCTCGATCGCCCGCTCGTCGTGGGCGGCGGACACGAACCAGGACTCGAACGCCGAGGGCGGCAGGTAGACGCCCTGGGACAGCAGGGAGTGGAAGAAGGCGTTGAAGCGGAACGCCTCCTGGCGCTTGGCCGTGTCGTAGTCGGTGACCTGCTCCTCGGTGAAGAACACCGAGAACATGTTCCCGGCCTTCTGCAGGCGGTGGACCACGCCCTCCTTGGCCAGCGCCTCGGTGACCAGGCCGGAGACCTGGTCGGCGACCCGGTCCACGGTGGCGTACGTCTCGTCGGTGCAGTGGCGCAGCTGGGCGAGGCCGGCGGCGGTGGCGATCGGGTTCCCGGAGAGGGTGCCGGCCTGGTAGACCGGGCCGGCCGGGGCGAGGTGGGCCATCACGTCGGCGCGGCCGCCGAAGGCCGCGGCGGGGAAGCCGCCGCCCATGACCTTGCCGAAGGTGAGCAGGTCCGGCGCCCAGCCCTCGTGGGCGGCCTCCAGGCCGTACCAGCCGGCCTTGGAGACGCGGAAGCCGGTCATCACCTCGTCCGAGATGAACAGCGCGCCGTCGGCCCGGCAGAGCTCGGCCAGGCCGCGGTTGAAGCCGGGCAGCGGCGGGACGACGCCCATGTTGCCGGGCGAGGCCTCGGTGATCACGCAGGCGATCTCGCCGGGGTGGGCGGCGAAGGCCTGCCGGACGGCCTCCAGGTCGTTGTACGGCAGGACGATGGTGTCGCCGGCCTGGGCGCCGGTGACGCCCGGGGTGTCCGGGAGGCCGAAGGTCGCCACCCCGGAACCGGCGGCGGCCAGCAGCGCGTCCACGTGACCGTGGTAGCACCCGGCGAACTTGACCACCTTCGCGCGGCCGGTGAAGCCTCGGGCCAGCCGGATCGCCGACATGGTCGCCTCGGTGCCCGAGGACACCAGCCGGACCTGCTCGACCGGGGCGACGCGGGCGACGATCTCCTCGGCCAGCTCGACCTCGCCCTGGCCCGGGGTGCCGAAGGAGGTGCCGCGGGTGACCGCGTGCTGCACCGCCTCGATCACGGCGGGGTGGGCGTGCCCGAGGATCATCGGACCCCAGGAGCAGACCAGGTCGACGTACTCCCGCCCGTCGGCGTCGGTCAGGTACGGCCCGGTGCCCGACACCATGAAGCGCGGCGTGCCGCCCACGGCGCGGAAGGCGCGCACCGGGGAGTTGACGCCGCCGGGGGTGACGACGGACGCTCGCTCGAACAGCGACTGGGACTGGGGGGCTTCGTACGGGTAGCTCATCGGCTCGCTCATCCGCTGGGTTCCGCTGGGTCCTCGGGGAGGGTTACCCGGATGGGTCACCCGCACATGCTCTCAAATCGTGTCCTGCGGCAACGCATGCCGGACCCGATCATCTGGAACGATGATCCGTGTGCGGCTGCCTTGACACGCCCGATCAGAGGTAGGGTCGTGGCACGGTGTGTGTCAGCGCCCCGGTGTAGGGCGCTGTGAGACGGGTAATGGGCACGTTCGGATGGACACCGAACGTGCGGGGGTCTGTCGATTCCGGCGAATTCCGGCGAATTCCGGTGAGGATGGTCCGAGTGTCCGAGGCGGAGGACGGCTTCGACGAGGCCGCGGGTGGCAGCGCCCGCAAGCCTGCCGGGGCCGCGGGCGGGGGTACGGGTCCGGGCAGGGGAAGGCGGGGCGAGGGCAGAGTGGGCGTGACCTACAAGTACTTCGGCGCACCCGACCGGGCCACCGCGGCGAGAGTCCCCACCGCCCTCGGCCCGGGCGGCCTCGGCCTGGACGCGGGCGAGCTGGGCGCGCTCGGGCGGCTCGGCGACCTGATGGAGACCAGCGGCTCGGTGAACGGGCACCTGTCCACCAAGATCAAGCCGGAGACGATGAGCGCCATGGTGCTCACCGGCATCACCGGCGTACCGCTGCACCAGGTGCCGCCGCTGGAGCTGGTGGTGCTGCACCCCGACTACGCGGTCGTCCAGCTGCCGCACACCGTGGTCGAACCGCTCCGGAAGGCCGACGAGACCGAGCTCGGCGCGGCCGCGTTCATCTGGTCCACCGTCCCGGACCGGCGCGGGCCGCGGGACGCGTTCGTGATCTACCAGATGCTCCACGAGTGGCAGGACTTCGCCAACCGGCTGCACGAGGCCGGACACCAGCTGTACTGCCTGGTCTGGCCGTAGGTCCGGACCGCGGGCGCTCCGGGCCTCGGGCTCCGGACCAGGAGCGGCTTGCGCGGGCCGGGATACTGTTTCGGGTCTGAGGCGGGCGTGCTCCCCGGAGCGCGCCCCGGTGCCTGTCGTCCGTGCGCGGACCGACCTGAACGGGGAGCCGAATGTCCGACCTGTCCGCTGCGCGGCCGCGCAGGCGTGAGGCCGACCCGGTGGTCCTGGCGGTGGCGGGCGCCTCGCTGGTGGCGGGAGCCCTGGCCGTCCGGGTGCTGATGCTCGACCACGAGTCCTCGGACTACCACTACTTCCTCGGCCCCTGGTACCGGCACATCGCCTCGCACGGCGGCTTCCACGCGCTCGCCGACGCCGGGTTCTCGGACTACAACGTCCCGTACCTCTACCTGATGGCCGCGCTGACCTACCTGCCCGTCGGGGCGGTGGCCGGCATCAAGTGGATCTCGATGGTCTTCGACCTGGTGCTGGCGTACTACGCGTTCCGGATCACCGCGCTGCGGCGGCCCGAGCACTCCTGGCACGCGTTCGGCGCGGCGGCGACGGTGCTGTTCCTGCCGACGGTGGTCACCAACAGCGGCTGGTGGGGGCAGGCGGACGCGATCTTCACCGCCTTCCTGGTGGGCGGGGTCTACCACGTGCTGCGGCGGCGGCCCTGGTGGGCCTGCGCGTTCTTCGGGGTGGCGCTGGCGTTCAAGCTGCAGGCGGTCTTCCTCTTCCCGTTCCTGCTGGTGATGGTGCTGGTCCGGCGGCTGCCGTGGCGCAGCCTGCTGGCCGTCCCGGCCGCGTACCTGCTGCTCGACGTGCCCGCCTTCCTGCTCGGGGCCGACCCGTGGCGGCTGCTCACCGTCTACGCCCGGCAGCCCGACACGTACAAGCAGCTGACCCTGAACGCGCCCTCGGTGTACGAGTTCGTCTCCTGGCCCGGGGACACCGACGGGGTGCGCAGCGCGGGCGTGCTGGTGGCCGGTGGGGTGGTGCTGACCCTGGTGGCGCTGGCGGCCCGGAGCCGGGGCTGGGTCGGCGGCCGGGGGGCCCAGGCGCCGGCGGACGGCGCGGAGCAGACCCGGATCCTGCTGGTGGCCACCGCCTCGGCGATCGCGGTGCCGTTCCTGCTGCCCTCGATGCACGAGCGGTACTTCTACGTCGCGGACGTGCTGAGCGTGGTCCTGGCGTTCCAGCTGCCACGGCTGTGGGCACTGCCGGTGCTGGTGCAGCTCGCCTCCTTCGGCAGCTACCTGGAGTTCCTCTCCCCCGGCCTGGCGCCGTACCTGTCGATGCCCGCGCACGCGGCGCTGATGCTGCTGGCGCTGCGGAGCGTCCTGCGGGCCGCGGCCCACGGGCTCCGGGCGCCGACGGACCCCGCGGGCGACGGACGCGCCGAGGAGCCGGCGGACGAGGGCGACGCCGGGGACGACGGTGAGGACGAGCCGCTGACGGACCGCCGGGAGGCGGTCGGACGGTAGTCCGCGCGGCGGTCTGTCACATCCGTGGCGCGCGGCGGGTCATGGCGGTGAAGCGTTCACCGCGGCCGGCCGGGGCAGTCCGGGCCGGCCCCTCCTCCGAGGAGCATCCGATGTCCGTCGCCCATCTCGTCGTCACCCTGGTCGCGGCCGCCATGGCCGGTTACTCGGCCTACGCCCTGCTCAGCCGCGCGGCGTGGGTGGTCCAGGCGCTGGCCGACTACCGCGTGCCGCGCGCCTGGTGGCCGTGGCTGGGCGCGGCCAAGGCCGCCGGCGCGGTCGGGCTGCTGGCCGGGCTGGCCGTTCCGGTCGTCGGCGTGGCCGCCGGGGTCGGCCTGGTGCTCTACTTCGGCGGCGCGGTGGTGACCGTCGTCCGGGCCCGCTGGTACGGCCACGTCCCCTTCCCCCTGGTGTACGCCGCGCCGGTGGTCGCCTCGCTGGTCCTGGGCGCGCTCGCCGGCTGAGGCCGGCGAGCGGTCCGGGGCGGCCCGGTGGTCGGGTCAGTCCGGGGCGCCGACCAGCCGGCGGTGGAGGGTGCCGGGGACGCCGAGGGGGCGGGCGGCCAGCCAGGCGGCGGCTCCGGCGGTGCCGGCGGCGAGGGGGACGGAGGCGGCGGGCCAGCGGGCGGTGATACGGGTGCGGACCGCCTCGGTGAGCGGCGAGGCGGGGACCAGGACGCCGCCGGCCAGCACCACCGGCCGGGTGGAGTCCGGGGCCCGGACCGTGCCGAGGGTGGTCAGCAGGTGGTCGGCGGCCCGCTCCACCAGCTGCCGGGCGTCCGGGTCGCCCTCGGCCGCGCCGCGCAGCACCAGCGGGGCGAGCCGGGCCAGCCGGACCGGCGGTTCGGCGTGGGCGGCGCCGATCACCGCCGCCCGGAGCCGGGCCACGGCGTCGGGCCCGCCGGTCGGGGGCGTCGCGCCGGTGAGGGCGGCGACCACCGCGGCGGCGAAGGGTGGCAGGGCGCCCGGGGCCCGCGTCCGGTCCAGGGTGGTGAGCGCGGAGCTGACGGCGGTCCGGCCGAGCCAGTACCCGGAGCCGCGGTCGCCCAGCAGCCAGCCGTGCCCGTCGGCGAACCGGACCGGGGTGAAGTCGCGGCACTCGCCGGCCACGGCGCCGGTCCCGGCGACCAGGACCGTGCCGTCGGGCCGGTCGGTCCCGGCGGCGTAGGCGAGTTCCACGTCGCTGACCAGGCGCGGCAGGACCCGCAGTCCGGCGGCGGGCCAGACTCCGGCCAGGACCCGGGAGGCGACCGTCCCGCCCGCCAGGCCGACCACCCCGGCGACCACCGCGCCCGGGTCCACCCCGGTCAGGGCGGCCCGCAGGGCGGCGGCCACCTCGGCGGCGGCCGCCGGCCCGCCGTGGGCGACCGGGTTCCCGCCGCCGGCCCGGCCCGTCCCGATCACCCGGCCGTCGAGCCCGGCCACCAGGACCCGGGTGGTGCTCCCGCCGACGTCGATCCCGAGGACCAGGGCGCCGGACGGGTCCGGGGCGGCGCGGCCGGTCATGCGGTCCGGCGGATGCGCCCGGCGTAGCGGGTCTCCAGGGCGCGGTTGTGCTCGTCGCCGCCGGGGACGTTGGCGGAGAGGTAGACCGGCGGGACGGCCCCCGCGGCCTCGATCCGGCGGATCACCTCGGCGACGATCTGCTGCGCCAGCAGCGCCGCGGTGATCGAGGAGATCCCGCAGGCCCGGGCGCCGCCGCCGATCGGCAGCACCGCGTCCCCGTACGGCGCGGCGTTGTCGAGCACCACGTCGGCGAGGTCCCGCAGCCGCTGCCCGGACGGGTGCCTGGGTCGGACCCGAGCGGTGTGCTCGGCGGAGGTGATGGCGATCAGCGGGTGGCCGTGCTCCTTGGCGAGCCGGGCGAGTTCGACCACGCAGCCGTTGACACCGGAGTTGGAGGCGATGACGAACACGTCGGCCGGGTGCGGGGCGGCCAGCTCGTACAGCAGGGCGGCGGACTCGGTGCCGCGCTCCAGGTCGGGCCCCTTGAGCGACTCCGGCGGCCGCCCGCCGTAGAGCACCACGTCGCGCAGGGCGATCCGGTTGCTGGGGACCAGGCCGCCGGCCCGTCCGGCGATCTCCATGGCGAGGGCCTCGGAGTGGCCGGTGCCGAACGCCTGGACGATGCCGTCGGCCGCGAGCGCGGCGGTGATCAGTTCGGCGGCGCGGGCGACGCCGCCCGCCTGCTCCTTGGTGACGCGGTCGATGGCGGCGTGCGCCGCGGCCGCGAAGTCCTCCGCTGACGGTGAACCCACTGTGACCTCCTGACGGCTGGTCTTCGTGGTCGATCAGTGTCCGCCCGCACCCTCCCGACTGTCAATGAGTGGACTAGACCATTCCGGTGACCTGGCGTCAGGCCGGGGTGTCGACGGCCCGGGGTGCGGTCGCCACCGGTTCCGGGACGGACCCGTCCCAGGGCTGGAACGCGGCGAACTCCAGCGGGTCGTCCTCCGGGTCGAGGCCGGGGAACGCCTCCCCCAGGTCGCGTCCGCGCAGCCACGCCACCAGGGTGTCGACCAGCCCGCCCGCCAGACGCGGCCCCTGCGGGGCGTGCCGCGGCCAGACGATCAGCGGCCACGCGTCGGGCTCGCCCTCGGTGAGCCAGCCGAGCATGTCGGCGTCGATCGTGCTGCCGAACGGCAGGAAGCCGCCGGGCTCGGGCCAGACCGCCAGCGGGTGGTCGTCGGGGAAGGTCCCGCGGTGCCCGCGGTAGCAGTCGGTCCGCCACCCCACCTCGTCGAGCAGCCCGAGCCGCGCCACCGTCATCGGCAGCGACCCGAGGTACGCACCGCCGGGCATCGGCACCCGGTCGAGCAGCACGGCCTCGACGAACCCGGTGAGCGTCAGGTCGTACGCCTGCCAGGGGCTGATCTCCGCGCAGCGCGGGAGCACGCGGTGGAGCACCACCGTCCAGCGGTCCGGGTCCGGCGAGACGGAGGTGTCCCAGAACAGGTCCCCGCCTGCGCTCGTCCGCCCCCAGGGCAGCAGGCCTCCCGGTACCGGGTGGAAGAGCGGCGGGCGGTACGGCGGGTGCACCCGGGAGGACTGCCGGCATGCGCTCTTGGAGTCCCGGATGAACTCCGCGTACTCGAACCCGCTGGCCCCGTCGATCCGCGGCACCTCGATCGACAGCCCGCCGCCGCCGACGTCGACCGGGCCGTACGCGTCGGCGATCGCCTTGTAGTCGCCCGGCAGCCGCAGGCCGAGCCAGCCCTCCACCACCGCCCAGTCGACGGGCACGGGACACGGCGGACGGTCGGCGCAGGGTTCGACGAGCTCGGCGAAGGAGTACACGGCCGCAGCCTCGCAGCGCGCCCGGGGGCGGGGCATCGGCGCTTCCCGCCGGGAGGGACCGGCGATCCCCGGACCCGCAACCCTCCTGCGCGGACAGGGCCGTTGGGGAAGACTGGCCACGGCCGCGACGTCCGTCCGGGCGGCGGCGGGAGGAGGGATCGGGATGCGCGAGGTCTGTGTCATCGGGGGGAGCCGGTACTTCGGGCGACGGCTGATCGTCCGGCTGCGGGACGCCGGGGTACGGGTCACGGTGGTCAACCGCGGCTCCTCGCCCGCCCCCGAGGGCGTCACCCACCTGGCCGCGGACCGGGACGACGAACGCGCCCTGGCCGCCGCCCTCGGCGACCGGCGGTTCGACGCGGTGATCGACCAGGTCTGCTACAACCCCGTCCAAGCGGCCGCCGCCGCACGGGTGTTCAAGGGACGCACCGAGCGGTACGTGATGACCTCGACCATCGAGGTGTACCAGCCGCTGCATGCCGACGCCCCGCTCCCGGAGACCGCCGTGGACCCGGCGGGCCTGCCGGTCGACCTGGAACTCCCTTGGTACGACGCCGGGTTCGCCGAGGCGCACTACGGGGAGGGCAAGCGGCAGGCGGAGGCGGTGTTCACCCGGGAGGCCGCCTTCCCGTTCGCCGCCGTCCGCACCGCGCACGTACTGGGCGGCGGCGCCGAGGACTTCACCGGACGGCTGGCCCACTACGTGGAGCGGATCCGCACCGGCGCGCCCGTCGCCGTCCACGCCGGGCCTCGGCCGTCCTCCTTCACCGAGTACGAGGAGATCGCCGGCTTCCTGCAGTGGGCGGCCGGCGCCGGGTTCACCGGAGCGGTGAACGCCTGCGCCCACGGGGAGTTCGACGTCACCCTGCTCTGCGAACTGATCGCCGAACGGGTCGGCCGGCCGCCCGTCTACACCCCGCCGACGGCCGGGGAGGCGCCCTCGCCGTTCTCCTTCGGGCACTACTACGGCATGGACAACTCCCGCGCCGAACAGCTCGGCTACTCCTTCAGCCGGACGGCGGACTGGCTCCCCGCCGTGGTCACCGACGCCGTGACCCGAACCTCCTGAGCCGCAGAACCGGGCAACCGGTCAGGCACGGTGGGCCCGTCCTGAATCCACTCGCCCCTGGGTCGGTCGTTCGCGAGGGCACCCGCAGGGTCAGCGGCGGCCGGTGAGGATGCGGGGGAGCTGGTACCGCCAGAGCCACCAGGGCAGGTGGCGGCGGGGGACGAAGGCCCAGAGGTCGTCGTCTGCCTGGCTGCCGCGGGGCAGGTCGCGGAGCAGGTCGAGGCAGGCCCGGTCCACGGTGCCGTGGAGGCGGGCGGTGTGGGCGAGGGCGACGGTGGCGTGGTGGACCAGTTCCGGGGCGTCCTCGGCGGCGAGGGCGCGGGCGATCCGCGGCAGGACGCCGGCCGGGTCGGGGTGGGTGACGGCGAGGCCGATCAGGGCGACGCCGGCCAGGGGTTCGCCGCGGTCGAGTGCGGCGTCGACCTCCTCGGGCCGGTCGGTGCCCATCAGTGCGCTGGTGGAGCTCCAGTCCATGCCGAGCCCCGCGGCGGCCCGGTCGAGCAGGAACTCGCGCCGGCCCTCGGCGGAGGGCCGTCCGGTCAGGCAGTCGTCCAGGTAGGTCCAGACCCGGTCCGGGCCGTGGGCGTCCGCGGTCAGCTCCCGGCAGTCCTCGTCGAGCCGCTCGGAGTGTTCGAGGACGGTGAAGGCGCCCGCCACGGTGTCGAGGTCGCAGCGGCGCAGGAAGGCGAGCCACTGGGTGTCCTCGGCGTCGAGCCGCCCGTCGAGGTACGCCCAGGCCAGCTCGGCCGGTTCGAGGGCGGCGGCGTATCGGGCGGTGTCGGCGAGCTCGGAGGGCATCGGCCGACCCTATCGCGCGGTCGCCCCGCCTCAGCGGTGGGCCTTGTGCGTCGCCCGCCTGGTCGAGGTGGTGAGCCGGGTCTGGCTGGGCGCGACGATCTGGCGCACCAGCTGGTGGAAGGAGATCACCGCGGTGAGCGGGGGAAGGGCGGCGACCACCACGCCCGGAAAGGTCCTCGCGGCATGGACGACGCACAGCGTCGTGGCGACCGAGGAGAAGACGACCACCACGACCCAGGACTGCGTGGTCCGGTGACGGGTCAGGGTGGCGCGCAGGATCGACAGCGACGCGACCACCCACGGCCCGTAGACGACGAGCGGCCACAGCTGGGCGAGGTTCTGCGGGACCCGCGTTGATGCCAGGTCCTGCAGGGGGTTGTAGGAGAACGTCCACCCGAGCACGCTCACGGTCGCGACGATGAGGCCGGCCAGCGCGCCGAACAGCGTGCTGAGCATCTGTGACCAGCTGCGCCGCGCCGCCTTCGGCCGCCGGCGGCGGATGCGCGGACGGGGAGCCGACTGCCGGGGGATCGAGCCGTCGGGGAGGTCCACGGGAGTGTGCAGGAGCCGAGTGAAGTCCTCGTGCGACGCCCACCCGTCGTCGGCGGCTTCCAGGTGATCGGACCGGTACGGGTTCGGACCGGTCGGAGTGCCGTAGAACCAGCCCTGCTCGGGAGGAACGGAAATTCCCCCGTGGGTGTCGTCGAATCCCTGGGACAGCCCCAGGCCGTAAAGCGGGGACGCGTCATGCATGGCGATCCTGCCGCCCCTGGACATGGGTGGACGCCGACCCGGTTCGCATTTCAATTCTCACGGGCCCGATAACGCGGCGCCCACCCCGTTGGTATTCTCCTGGCGGAACGATTCACCCGCCTGGCTCACACCGGGACGGAGTCGGGTCCCCCGTCCGGCCCAGGGCTCGCCGAGCGGCCCGCGCGGCACCAGCGATGCCGATCATCCGCTCCGCCCGTCACGGTCGGGACGCCCCCAGGGCGACGTCGAAGCGCGCCATGACGTCGATCTGGGCCTGCTGAATCACCTGAAGGAAGTCCAGCCACGCCTGGGAGCACCACTGGAGGCGAATCCGCTCTCCACCGTGGTCGAGGTAGGCGTCACCGGCGGGAGGAACGTCGACGTCGTCCGTGCGGCGGTATTCCTGGGCGTCGGAGGATCGGAAACCGGTGTACATCAGGATGCGAGTCGTTGTGGTCACGCCTGCACCAACGATCCAGCCGTCGGTCAGATGTGCGGCATTCGAGCGAATCAGAATTCAAGACCGGCACGCCATTCGACCGACCCGGCCCGGTTATTCGAGCGGATAATCCGCGCGCGCCGCCGGCGGATCAGCCCACGATCAGCTCGTTCCATTGTCCACTCATACGGGTCGAATTCAGGCCACCGCCGGCAGCGCAGCACCCCTCCGGAGTCGAACGACCCTACCCGGCACGGGCGTTGCCGACCCGTGGCCGGATGGCTCAGCGCGGATGGCAGCCCGGTTCGCCCCACGCTAGCGTCGGATCGATCCTGCCGGCCGAACATTCTGGCGAACTCACTCGCGGTGAGCGCTCAGAAGAAAACGACTTTCAGGAGAATCGCCTCACAGAAAGGTTTCGGCGTGAAACTCTCCCCATCCCTTCGCGGGGGCGGCCGCGTTCGGCGAGCAACCGCGACGGCGGTGCCCGCCGCCCTGGCGTCCGCGCTCCTTCTGGCACCCTGCGCATCGGCCCAGCCGTTAGGGGGCGTTCCGCACAGCGAGCACAGGCTGGCCCTGGCCCCTCCGGTCATGAAGTTCGACGCCCACGGCAACGGGGGGACCGTCAGCGGTCCGCTGGTCACCGCCGGCCCGATCGCGCCCTCGGATCTGACCTGCACCACCGGCCCCGGCTCCGCGTCCAACAACCTGTCCTCGGTGAACATCCAGGGGATCGCTTCGCTCAGCGGGATCAGCACCAGCGCGTCCGGCGCCACGGACGCCGGTGGGCTTCAGACCTCCGCCGCGCAGGCCTCGGTCGGCAAGCTCAACCTGCTGGACGGCCTCGTCACCGCCGACGGGGTCTCCGCGAACGCGAACGCCACCGACGACGCGACCGGCAAGGTCTCCACGACCGGGAACGTCACGCTCACCAATGTGAAGGTGGCCGGAGCGGCGGTCACCTCCACCGCACCCAACACGACGATCAACCTCCTGATCGGCACCGTGGTCGTCAACGAGCAGACCTCGACCGCAGCGGGCGGCGGCATCGCCGTGAACGCCCTTCACATCAAGTTGTTCGGTGGGGCCGTGGACGTCGTCGTCGGCCACGCCGCGGCTGCCCTCGTCCCGGTCGGGTCGGCCTGCCCGGCGCCCTGAGGTCCGGACGGCCCGGCCTCAGCCATCCTGACGAGCACACACGCCCCACTCGGGCTCACGCTCTCCGCTGACGGCACGGCGCGGCCCCCGGAGGGGTACCTCCGGGGGCCGTGCCGGCATCTCCCCGTCCACCCACCGCGTGACGGGCGGGCGGACCCGCCGGCTCAGTGCCAGCCGTCGACCGCGATGTTCACGCAGTTCGAGGAGGACTCGATCTCACCGGTGGATGCGGTCACGTCGGTGACCGCGGTGGTCCCGGCGGCGGTGTCGCACTCGTTGGACTGGTGCGCCCGGCCGGTCTCGTCGAAGTTGATGCAGTTCGAGGAGAACTCGATGTCACCGGTCTGCGCCAGCGCCCCGGTGTTCGTGGTGGCACCGGTGCTGGTGCTGCACTCGTTGCTCTGGGTCGAACCACCGTGCTCGAACAGGCCGCCGAAGCCCTGGGCACCGGCCGAACCCGCACCACCGAGGACCAGCGCACCGGCCAGCGCCCCCAGAACCGCCACCTTCTTGCCCATCTGCATTGCTTTCCTCCGTGTTGGAACCATGCGCGAAAATCCGCAGGACACCCGGCTAACGAAAGCCCCCGGGAAAGGCACCGGCACGCCCGCCGACTTCACCCAACCGCCCGAGTAGACATATCGTCACCAACAATCGGCACCCGGCAGCAGCCATCCAACAGCCCACGCCGCGGGATCAGCCCTCACCGTCTCCCGCGATGTTGACGCACCGCGTCGACGTGTCGATGTCCTGCGAAGGCGCCAGCGGAGACACCGTCAGCGGCCCCACCACCGAACTCGTGCTGCAGTCATTGCTCTGCGCCGCCACCGGCGACTCGCTGTAGTTGACACAGGTCGTCCCCGTCCGGACCGGATCGGTCGGCGCCAGCGACAGGTTCACCGTCACCGGACCCACCACCGAACTCGTGTCACATTCGTTGCGCTGCTCCGCCACACCCGACTCCGCGTAGTTCACACACGTCGTCTCCGTCGACACCCCGCCCACCACCGTCAGCGGAGTAGCCACCTCCACCGGCCCCAGCAACGAACTCGAACTGCACTCGTTGCTCTGAACCCCACCCCCCGACACCGGACCCACCCGGTGATCACCAGCAGCCGCACCACCCGCGCCACCGAGCACCAGCGCACCCACCGCCGCGGCCAACAACGCCGCACTCCTACCCACGTTCATCCCAACCTCCACAGCCATTTCCTCCGCGACAGCGCGAATCCGCGACTACCCGCATAACGACGCTCCCCGACCAAAGCCTCCGACCCTCCCCCACATTCACCCGAACAGGGCAAAAACCGAGGAAGAATCAGCCACCCGCCACCACCACGCCGCACGAGAGAGCGAGCGGAGTCCCGGGGAAGTCATCTGCGGTCATGGGATGTCGGGCCGATCCTGGAAAAAGGTTCGGCGAGACCTCGACGCCACGGGTCCGGACCTGACGGAAACGGATGGCCGGCCAGGAACCGATGGAGCCTCGGCCAGCCTGCCAGATGACGGACTTGCACGAACTTCCCGACACGCCCGCAGACGAACTCGGCCCCCGGAGGGGTACCTCCGGGGGCCGTGCCGGCATCTCCCCGTCCACCCACCGCGTGACGGGCGGGCGGACCCGCCGGCTCAGTGCCAGCCGTCGACCGCGATGTTCACGCAGTTCGAGGAGGACTCGATCTCACCGGTGGGCGCGGTCACATCGGTGACCGCGGTGGTCCCGGCGGCGGTGTCGCACGCGTTGGACTGGTGCGCCCGGCCGGTCTCGTCGAAGTTGATGCAGTTCGAGGAGAACTCGATGTCACCGGTCTGCGCGGTCGTCCCGGTGTTCGTGGTGGCACCGGTGCTGGTGCTGCACTCGTTGCTCTGGGTCGAACCACCGTGCTCGAACAGGCCGCCGAAGCCCTGGGCACCGGCCGAACCCGCACCACCGAGGACCAGCGCACCGGCCAGCGCCCCCAGAACCGCCACCTTCTTGCCCATCTGCATTGCTTTCCTCCGTGTTGGAACCATGCGCGAAAATCCGCAGGACACCCGGCTAACGAAATCCCCCGGGAAAGGCACCGGCACGCCCGCCGACTTCACCCAACCGCCCGAGTAGACATATCGTCACCAACAATCGGCACCCGGCAGCAGCCATCCAACAGCCCACGCCGCGGGATCAGCCCTCACCGTCTCCCGCGATGTTGACGCACCGCGTCGACGTGTCGATGTCCTGCGAAGGCGCCAGCGGAGACACCGTCAGCGGCCCCACCACCGAACTCGTGCTGCAGTCATTGCTCTGCACCGCCACCGGCGACTCGCTGTAGTTGACACAGGTCGTCCCCGTCCGGACCGGATCGGTCGGCGCCAGCGACAGGTTCACCGTCACCGCACCCACCACCGAACTCGTGTCACATTCGTTGCGCTGCTCCGCCACACCCGACTCCGCGTAGTTCACACACGTCGTCTCCGTCGACACCCCGCCCACCACCGTCAGCGGAGTAGCCACCTCCACCGGCCCCAGCAACGAACTCGAACTGCACTCGTTGCTCTGAACCCCACCCCCCGACACCGGACCCACCCGGTGATCACCAGCAGCCGCACCACCCGCACCACCGAGCACCAGCGCACCCACCGCCGCGGCCAACAACGCCGCACTCCTACCCACGTTCATCCCAACCTCCACAGCCATTTCCTCCGCGACTCCGCGACGGCCCCCGGAGGAACACCCTCCGGGGGCCGCGCCGTCGATCAGGAATTTCTCCGCCCACTCATCGCACGAGGGCGCGGGCGATCCCGCCGGCTCAGTGCCAGCCGTTGACCGCGATGTTCACGCAGTTCGAGGAGGACTCGATCTCACCGGTGGGCGCGGTCACGTCGGTGACCGCGGTGGTCCCGGCGGCGGTGTCGCACTCGTTGGACTGGTGCGCCCGGCCGGTCTCGTCGAAGTTGATGCAGTTCGAGGAGAACTCGATGTCACCGGTCTGCGCCAGCGCCCCGGTGTTCGTGGTGGCACCGGTGCTGGTGCTGCACTCGTTGCTCTGGGTCGAACCACCGTGCTCGAACAGGCCGCCGAAGCCCTGGGCACCGGCCGAACCCGCGCCACCGAGGACCAGCGCACCGGCCAGCGCTCCCAGAACTGCCGCCTTCTTGCCCATCTGCATTGCTTTCCTCCGTGTTGGAACCATGCGCGAAAATCCGCAGGACACTCGGTTAACGAAATCCCCGGGGAAAGGCACTGGCACGCCCGCCGACTTCACCCACCTGCCGGAGTAGACATATCTTCAACGAAATCCGAAACGTGAAACCCGACACCCGACACCCGGCACCCGGCAGCGGCCCGACCGCGGCCCTCCGGCAGCCCGCACACGCACGCGACCCCCGGAGGAGAACCCTCCGGGGGTCGCGCCATCGATCAGGAAGCCCCCCTGTCCGCCCGCCTACCGCACGGCGGCTACGGGCGGGTCGCCAGCTCAGTGCCAGCCGTCACCCACCGCGATGTTCGCGCAGTTCGAGGAGGTCTCGATCTCCCCGGTGGGCGCGAGCAGGTCGGTGAGCGCGGTGGTGCCGGTGGCGGTGTCGCACTCGTTGGACTGGTGCGCCCGGCCGGTCTCGTCGTAGTTGATGCAGTTCGAGGAGAACTCCAGGTCGCCGGTCTGCGCGGTCGTCGCGGTGTTCAGGACGCTGCCCGTGCTGGTGCTGCACTCGTTGCTCTGGGTGGAACCCCTCGGCGCGGAGTGGTGGCCACAAGCGTTCGCGACGCCGCCGGCGCCCAGGACCAGCGTGCCGGCCACCGCTCCCAGAAGGGCCGCCTTCTTACCAAGGTGCATTGCTGCCTCCGTGTTGGAACAAGCCCGCGTATATTCGCAGACACTCGACTAACGAAATCCCGCGGGAAAGGCACCGGGTGGCCCCAGGACTTCACCCGACTGCCGCATTAGGAATATCTTCTCCGGCCTTCCGCCGCAGCCCAGACTTTTCCCCGGAACGCGCGCACGGTCCCCGGGGAGGAATCCTCCGGGGACCGTGTCGTGACCTCGAACCACCGTCGCACCGGCCGCCTCACAGGCGGAGGGCACGGGGTGGTCGGCCGTCAGTGCCAGCCGTGACCGACCGCGATGTTCGCGCAGTTCGAGGAGGTCTCGATCTCCCCGGTGGGCGCGAGCAGGTCGGTGAGCGCGGTGGTGCCGGTGGCGGTGTCGCACGCGTTGGACTGGTGCGCCCGGCCGGTCTCGTCGTAGTTGATGCAGTTCGAGGAGAACTCCAGGTCGCCGGTCTGCGCGGTCGTCGCGGTGTTCAGGACGCTGCCCGTGCTGGTGCTGCACTCGTTGCTCTGGCTGGAGCCACCGTGGCCGCCGAACAGGTCGCCCAGGCCCTGGGCGCTGGCCGAACCCGAACCGGCGAGGACCAGCGCGCCGGCAACCGCGCTGAGAACGGTCGCCTTCTTGCCAAGCTGCATTACTGCCTCCGTGTTGAAACTATCCCGCGGAAATCCGCAGACAACCCAACTAACGAAGGCCCTTCGGAAAGGAACCGGGGCGCCATTCAGCTTCACCCGTCCGATGCATTCGCCATATTTTCTCCGTCGCCGGCCGACGGGGGCCTGACGGCACACGTACCGGTCGCGGCCACCTCTCCGACGATCTGCCGGATGCGGTCGACATAGCGCCGGACCTGTTCCCGGGCGAACTTCGTGTGCGGATGGATCACGGTGACCGAGAGGCCCTCGTGCGTGCGGTGGAACCACAGGAAGACGTGGTCGCCGCGCGGGGACTTCCCCAGGCCGGACATGTTCCGGGACTTCCAGTGCTCGCTGCCCGGTACGGCCCGGCCGTCGATGAACGACACCATGAAGCGCAGCACCGGGACCGTGCCGACCAGCTCCCAGGCGCGCACGCCCGGGGCACTCAGGGCCGGCGTGGCGGTGCGCATCGCCCGGGCGGCCATCAGGACGACCTCGGCGAATCCGTCCGTCCGGGCCGGCCGGAAGGCGACGGGCATGACGTTCACGTACCAGCCGATCGAGGACGCCCAGCGGCTGTCGGACCGGGTGTGCACCGGGACCGTCGTACGGAACTCCCGCTGCCCGCCGAGCTCCTGGGCGGCGACGGCGGCCGCGGCCAGCAGGCCGGCGAGGAAGCCGCCGGTCGCAGCCTTGCACACGGCCTCGAAGGCGGCGGAGTCCTCCGCCGTCGCCAGCGCTTCCAGCCGCCCGGTGGACTCCGGCACCTCCTCCGGCCCCACCCCCAGGGGGAGCGGGAAGCCGGGCAGGGCTCCCCCGTCCGCTTCCAGGAACTCCTTCCAGACCGCGACGGCCGGATGGTCCGGGCCGACGACGGCGGCCGCCTCGCGTTCTGCCGCGCTGTAGTCCGCGTGGCTGCCCGCCTCGGGGAGGCCGTGCGGGCGGCCCTCGGCGGTCGCCAGGTAGAGCTCGGGGATCTCGTGGGCGGTCAGTCCGATCGAGTACCCGTCGGTGTTGCTGTGGTCGAAGGCGGCGAAGACGGTGGTCGAGTCGTCGCGGAGCACGGCCGCGAACAGCATGGGCGGCCAGCTGTCCAGCGGATCGGTGACCTCGTCGAACCGGGCTTCGAGGTACCGGTTCACACTGCCGGGACCGGTGAACTCGCCGACGACCGTGGCCCGCAGCCGGACGTCCTGCAGGCCGAACGTGAAGCGCCGCAGACCGTCGGCCGAGAACCGGAAGCCGGTCCGCAGCGTCTCGTGGCGCCCGACCCACGCCTGCAGGGCCGATCCGAGGACGTCGAGGCGGGCCCTGCCCGGCAGCTCGAACGCCGCGGCCAGCCACGAGGGGGACCCCCAGCCCGCCGTGCGCGCGAAGGCCACGGCTCTGAGGTGCGCCTCCTGCATGTAGGAGGGGGCCCGGGGATCCTCGGGCGGCTCTCCGGGGACCACGGGGTGCAGGCGCCATTCGACCAGGAGCCCGGGCCGTACCGGATACCCGCGAATACTGGTGAGCATCAGGTTCCTTCCCGCGACGGGCAATTCCGAGACCGGAATTCGCTCCCGAAGGGATCGCCGCGTGTGCGGCAGGCCCAGAACCTAACACGAGGGGCGATTCACACCCGGGTTGACGTGCGACTGGGCGGCCGTTCGGCTGAATCGGCCTAGCCGGGACGGATGATGACGGCGTGTACGTACTGGAGCCCAGGTACGGGGGGGGATTCTGGGTTCGTCGTCCTTCCTACCGGCGAAGGACGGGAATCTGGAGAACAGTAATGCGCACGACGATGAAGCTGGCCGCGCTGACCTTCGCGGCCGCCGCCCTGTTCGGGACCACCACGGGGACCGCGGAGGCCTACGGGGGCCTCGGCGACTGGTTCTCCTGGGGCAGCACCCAGTCCAACGAGTGCAGCACGAGCACCGGCACCATCACCGACACCTCCGTGGCAGCGCAGACCGGTGACATCAGCTTCAGCACCGACTGCATCAACTTCGACAACACGGGCAAGGCCCACCAGAGCAACGAGTGCGACACGGTCGCCGGCATCACCACGGTCCTCAGTGGCAACGCCCCGACCGGCGACGTCTCGGGTGAGACCCGCTGCGCGAACATCTCCCTCAACCCGTGGTCCGGCGGTTGGGAGGGCTGATCCCTGCGCGGACGACGACGGGGCACCCGTCCCTGAACGGCGCTGCGGTTCCCGGAACCCTCCGGGAACCGCAGCGCCGTCGTCTTCGGGCGGGGGCTCGGCTCACCCGCGGGCGAGCAGCCGCGCGGCCTCGACGGCCCAGTAGGTGAGGATCTGTTCGGCGCCGGCCCGGCGGATCGAGGTGAGGGTCTCCAGGATGATCCGCTCGCGGTCCACCCAGCCGTTGGCGGCGGCGGCCTCGATCATCGCGTACTCGCCGGAGACCTGGTACGCGGAGACCGGCACCGGGGAGGCGTCGGCGATCTGCCGCAGCACGTCCAGGTAGGCCATCGCGGGCTTCACCATCACCAGGTCGGCGCCCTCGGCGACGTCCTGCTCCAGCTCTCGCAGCGACTCGCGGGCGTTGGCCGGGTCCTGCTGGTACGTCTTGCGGTCGCCCTTGAGCGAGGAGCCGACGGCCTCCCGGAACGGGCCGTAGAAGGCGGAGGCGTACTTGGCGGTGTAGGCGAGGATGCCGGTGTCCTGGTGGCCGGCCTCGTCCAGGGCGCGGCGGATGACGCCGATCTGGCCGTCCATCATGCCGGACGGGCCGACCAGGTGGACGCCGGCGTCGGCCTGCACCACGGCCATCTCGGCGTAGCGCAGCAGGGTGGCGTCGTTGTCCACGCCGCCGTCCTCGGCGAGCACGCCGCAGTGGCCGTGGTCGGTGTACTCGTCCAGGCAGAGGTCGGACATCACCACCAGCTGGTCGCCGACCTCGGCGACCACGTCCCGGATGGCCTGCTGGAGGATGCCGTCCGGGTTGGTGCCCTCGCTGCCGACCGCGTCCTGCACCTCGGGGACGCCGAACAGCATGATGCCGCCCAGACCGGCCTCGGCGGCCTCCACGGCGGCCCGGCGCAGGGTGTCCCGGGTGTGCTGGACCACGCCGGGCATGGAGGTGATCGGGCGGGGCTCGGTGATGCCCTCGCGGACGAAGGCGGGGAGGATCAGCTCGGCCGGGTGCAGCCTGGTCTCGGCGACCAGCCGGCGCATGGCCGGGGTGGAGCGCAGGCGGCGGGGGCGCACGTACGGGAATTCAGCGGACACGGCTTCTCTCTCCGGACGAAAAGGCAACGGGGGGAGGCACGGGGCCTCCCCCCGGAGGGTGGGGTGGGTCAGCGCGCCTTGCGGCGCGAGCCCGGGCGGCGCTCGCTGGGCCGGTAGACCGGCTCGCCGGCCGCGACGGCGGCGTCCCGTCGCGTCGCCCCGAACTCGGCCAGGGCCTGGGCGAGCGCGGCGGCGGACGGGGCGGGGGCCATCACGTCGACCCGCAGGCCGTGCTCCTCCGCCGTCTTGGCGGTGGCCGGGCCGATGCAGGCGATGACGGTCACGTTGTGCGGCTTGCCGGCGATGCCGACCAGGTTGCGGACGGTCGAGGACGAGGTGAACAGCACCGCGTCGAAACCGCCGCCCTTGATCGCCTCGCGGGTCTCGGCCGGCGGCGGCGAGGCGCGGACGGTGCGGTACGCCGTCACGTCGTCCACCTCCCAGCCGAGCTCGACCAGGCCGGCCACCAGGGTCTCGGTGGCGATGTCGGCGCGCGGCAGCAGGACGCGGTCGATCGGGTCGAAGACCGGGTCGTACGGCGGCCAGTCCTCCAGCAGGCCGGCCGCGGACTGCTCCCCGGAGGGGACCAGGTCCGGCTTCACGCCGAAGTCGACCAGCGCCTGGGCGGTGGTCTCGCCGACGGCGGCGACCTTGATGCCGGCGAAGGCGCGGGCGTCGAGGCCGTACTCCTCGAACTTCTCCCGGACCGCCTTCACGGCGTTGACCGAGGTGAAGGCGATCCACTCGTAGCGGCCGGTGACCAGGCCCTTGATGGCCCGCTCCATCTGCTGCGGGGTGCGCGGGGGCTCGACCGCGATGGTCGGCACCTCCTGCGGCACCGCGCCGTAGCCGCGGAGCTGCTCGGAGAGGCCGTGGGCCTGCTCCTTGGTGCGCGGGACGAGGACGTTCCAGCCGAACAGCGGCTTGGTCTCGAACCAGGAGTGCGAGGCGCGGTGGGCGACCTGCTCGCCCACCACGGCTATCACCGAGGTGGCCGGGTCGACCGGGGCCGACACCGGGGAGGGCAGCACCCGGGCCGCCTTCAGGTCCGCGGCGATGGTGGCCAGCGTGGAGGTGAAGGTGCGCTGGCGGGTGGTGGTGCCGGAGAGGGTGGCCGACAGGGCCGCCTCGGGCTTGCGGCCGTTGGCCACCAGCGCGGCCGCGGTGGCCGGCAGCTGGCCGAGCGTGGTGCGGACCACCAGGGTGGTCTCCGGGGCGCCCAGGTCCACCACGTGGCCGGCCAGCAGGGCGACGGCGTCCACGAAGCGGACGTCGGTGCCCTGGCCGCCGCGCAGCGGTACGCCCGCGTAGGCGGGAACGCCCACCGACTGCGCGACGCCCGGGATCACCTCGAACGGCACCGCGGCGGCGGCGCAGCCCAGCATCTCCTCGGCGGCGCAGCCGTCCAGGCCGGGGTCGCCGTCGACGGTGCGGACCACGTGCTTGCCGGCGCGGACGGCGTCGGCGACCAGCTTGGCCACGTCGAGGTCGGTCTCCTCGGCGGGGTTGTGCACGTGGACACCGGCCGGGCAGTGGGTGCGCACGGCCGCGGCGGTGAGCGGGTCGGTGATCAGGATGTCGGCGGTGGACAGCACGTCGACCGCACGCAGGGTGAGCAGCCCGGGGTCGCCCGGGCCCGCACCGAGGAAGGTGCAGCGTCCGGTCGGCGGAAGCGGACTAGTGGTGCTCATCGGGCTCGCTCCCCCATGAGGTTGGCCGCTCCCCGGTCGAGGAGCCGAGCGGCGAGGGCGCGGCCCAGGGCCGCGGCCTGCTCCTCGGCCGTCCCGTCCAGGACGAGCGGACCGTTGGCGGTCATCTTCAGCAGGGTGGCGCCGTCGACGGTGCCGACCACGCCCTCCAGCCGCAGTTCGGTGCCCTGCCAGGTCGCCAGGGCGGCGACCGGGGCGGAGCAGCCGGCTTCCAGGGCGGCCAGCAGCGCGCGCTCGGCGACCACGGCGGCCCGGGTGGGGCGGTGGTCCAGCGCGGAGAGCGCGAGGGCCAGCTCGGGGTCGACGCACTCGACGGCGAGCGCGCCCTGGCCGGGGGCCGGGAGCATCAGCTCGGGGTCGAGGTGCTCGGTGACCTCGGCGGCGCGGCCGAGCCGGTTGAGGCCGGCGGTGGCGAGGATCACGCCGTCCAGCTCGCCCTTGGCGACGTAGCCGATCCGGGTGTCCACGTTGCCGCGTATCGCGACGGTCTCCAGGGCGGCGCCGCGGGCGGCGGCCCAGTTGTTGAGCTGGGCCATCCGGCGCGGGGAGCCGGTGCCGATCCGGGCGGAGCGGCCGGCGCCGGCCAGCTTCTCGACCAGTTCCTGGAGGGTGAGGCCCTCCGCGGCGACGAGGGCGTCGCGGGAGTCCTCGCGCTCGGGGACGGCGGCCAGCAGCAGCCCGGCCGGGGCTGCGGTGGGGAGGTCCTTGAGCGAGTGGACGGCGAGGTCGATCCGGCCCTCCAGGAGGGCGTCGCGCAGGGCGGACACGAAGACGCCGGTGCCGCCGATCTGGGCGAGGGCTTCGCGCGAGGTGTCGCCGTACGTGGTGATCTCGACCAGTTCGACACGGCGCCCGGTGACCCGGGCGACCTCGCGGGCGATCATGCCCGACTGTGCCATGGCGAGTGCGCTGCGCCGGGTGCCGAGGCGCAGCGGCGCCACTGACTCCTGACCGTTCATGGGGTGATCGTCCTGGTCGTGCTGAGGGGCTGACGGGTGGTTCATCGGGTGGCTCCGGCGGCGGGGGTGACGCCGGACTGGGCCGTGGGGATGCCCCCGGCCGGGATGCTGGCCCCGGCCTGGGCCCCGATCGGGGTCCCGGAGACGGCGTGCACCGCCGCCGGGTCGAGGTCGAAGAGCTCCCGGAGGGCCTCCGCGTAGGAGGCGCCGCCGGGCTCGGCGGCCAGCTGCTTGACCCGGACCGTGGGCGCGTGGAGGAGCTTGTCGACCACGCGGCGGACGGTCTGGGCGATCTCGGCGCGGGAGCGCTCGTCCAGGTCGGGCAGCCGGCTGTCCAGTCGGCCGAGCTCGCTGCTGACCACGTCCGAGGCCATCGAGCGGAGCGCCACCACGGTGGGGGCGATCCGGGCGGCGCGCTGGGCGGCGCCGAAGGCGGCGACCTCGTCGGCGACGATCCGGGTGACCGCGTCGACGTCCCCCGCGCCGGGGCTGGCGGCGTGGGCGTGCGACAGGCTCTCCAGGTCGACCAGCAGCGCGCCGGGGAGGCCGTGCACGGCGTGGTCGACGTCGCGCGGCATGGCGAGGTCGAGGAAGGCGAGCGGGGTGTCGGCCGTCCGGGCGGCGACGGCGGCCGCCACCTCGGCGGTGCCGATCACCACGCCGGCCGCGCCGGTGCAGGAGATCACCAGGTCGACGTCGGCCAGGGTCTCGGGGACCTTGGCGAAGTCCACGGTCCGGGCGCCGCCGCCGAGGATCTCGGCCAGGCGCTCGGCGCGGACGGCCGTGCGGTTGGCGATCAGCAGGTCGGTGACCCCGGAGCGGGCCAGGGTGGCGGCGGCCAGCGAGCTCATCGACCCGGCGCCGACCACCAGGGCGCGCTTGCCCGCGATCGGGCCGGCGCCGGCGGCGACCTGCTCCAGGCCGAAGGTGACCAGGGACTGGCCGGCCTTGTCGATGCCGGTCTCGCTGTGGGCGCGCTTGCCGACCCGCAGGGCCTGCTGGAACAGCTCGTTCAGGCCGCGGCCCGCGGTGTGCTCGTCCTGCCCGCGGGCCAGCGCGTCGCGCAGCTGGCCGAGGATCTGGCCCTCGCCGACGACCATCGAGTCCAGGCCGCAGGCCACCGAGAAGAGGTGGTGGACGGCGCGGTCCTCGTAGTGGACGTAGAGGTGGGAGGTGAGCTCCTCCAGGTCGACGCCGCTGTGGCGGGCGAGCAGCTGGGAGAGCTCGGCCACGCCGGCGTGGAACTTGTCCACGTCCGCGTAGAGCTCGATCCGGTTGCAGGTGTTGACCAGGGCGGCCTCGGCGACCGTGGTCGCGGCGGCGGCGTCGTGCAGCAGCCGGGTCGGGGTCTCCCCAGTGAGCGCGGCGCGCTCCAGGACGCCGACCGGTGCGGTGCGGTGGCTCAGACCGACGACAAGCAGACTCACGGTCGCCCCCAGTGGCTAGAGATTCTCGCGCTCACGCCGGCATCACCGCGGAGAGGTCGCCATCGGTGCCCTTGGCGGACGGGCCCTTCGCCGCCTCCGCCTTGGCGGTGCCGCCGGCCGCCCGGCGCAGCTTGGCAGCCGCGGCTCGGACCGGCCCGGGGGCCCGGTCGAGGACGGACTCGCCGGCGGTGGGCTCGTCCCCGGCCTTGCGCTGCTCGTGGAAGGCGAGGATCTGGAGCTCTATGGAGAGGTCCACCTTGCGCACGTCCACGCCGTCCGGGACGGTCAGCACGGTCGGGGCGAAGTTGAGGATGCTGGTGACGCCGGCCTCGACCAGGCGGTCGCAGACCTGCTGGGCGGCGACCGGCGGGGTGGTGATCACGCCGATGGAGACCTGCTGGTCGGCGACGATCGCCTCCAGCTCGTCCATGTGCCGCACCGGGAGGCCGGCGGCGGTGGTGCCGACCACGTTGGGGTCGGCGTCCAGCAGGGCGGCGACCCGGAAGCCGCGGGAGGCGAAGCCGCCGTAGTTGGCGAGGGCGTGCCCGAGGTTGCCGATGCCGACGATGACGACCGGCCAGTCCTGGGTGAGGCCCAGCTCGCGGGAGATCTGGTAGACGAGGTACTCGACGTCGTAGCCGACGCCGCGGGTGCCGTAGGACCCGAGGTACGAGAAGTCCTTGCGGAGCTTGGCGGAGTTGACGCCGGCGGCGGCCGCGAGCTCCTCGGAGGAGACGGTGGGCACGGAGCGCTCGGAGAGCGCGGTCAGCGCCCGCAGGTAGAGGGGGAGGCGGGCCACGGTCGCCTCCGGGATGCCCCGGGCACGCGAGGGTCGGCGCGCGGCGCCCGAGTCGGGCGACTGCGAACTGCTCTGGGTGGATCGGCCGATTGCCACGGTGCTCCTGTGGGTGAAGCTGGGCTTGGACAGCCAGGCTATGCGTTTGTGAACGTGTGCACAAAGATGGTGTCCGATTTGTCCCCGCACAGTGACACGCATCACTCGCCGTCCGCGATGGTCGGGACGGGCTCCGGGTGGTCCGCCCCGCCCGGCCACGGACCGGTCGGGACCGTACGGCGGAGCTGCGGGACGGGCTCCTCCACCTCGCGGGTCCGGGCCTGGCCGAGCCGCGGCCACGGTACCCGGGCGGCTTCCCGGACCGGGTCGGCCCATGCGGCCGGCGGGCAGGAGCGGTCGCGGACGCAGTACCGCAGCAGCTCGGCGGTGGCCCGGGCGTCGCCGAGCGCGGTGTGCGCGGGGTAGGGGCCGAGGCCTGCCGCCTCGGTGCAGGCCGCCAGGCCGTAGCCGCCGGCGTCCGGCAGCAGCTCGCGGGCCAGCCGCATGGTGCACAGCAGCGGGACGGCCGGGAAGGGGACCCCGATCCGGGCGAACTCACGGTCGAGGAAGGCCCGGTCGCAGGCGACGTGGTGGCCGACCAGGACCCGGGCGGCCAGCAGGTCGAGCAGGTGCGGGGCGACCTCGCGGAAGCGCGGGGCGCCGACCACGTCGTCCTGGGATATCCGGTGCACGTGGCTCGGCCCGACCGGTCCGAGGGGGTCGATCAGGGTGGTGAACTCGGCTTCCGTCCGCAGGTGCCGGTCCAGCAGCACCACGGCGACCTCGACGACCCGGTGGCGCCACGGACTGCGACCGGTGGCCTCGACGTCGATGACGGCATAGCCGCTCACCGCGCCCTCCTCTGCGGACAGCCCCCGGCGGACAGGTAAACCACTGGATCGTAAGCCGACCAATCGGCACATTCCCAGGCCGATCATGGATCCGAGCACAACGATTCGGTGTACGGGGGGCCGCGGCGGGGCGGGCCGCAGGTGGCGTGGGGTGTGGCTAGGCCCCGAGTGCGGCGCGCAGGCGGCGCTCGTCCACCCGCCAGAAGTCGTGCTGGCGGCCGTCGATCAGGGTCACCGGGATCTGCTCGGCGTACTTCTCGTACAGCGCCGCGTCCTGGGTGATGTCCTTCTCCTCGAAGGCGCTGCCCAGCTCGGCGGTGACCCGCAGCAGCACCTCGCGGGCGTCGTCGCACAGGTGGCAGCCGGGCTTGCCGATCATCGTGACGGTGCGGTCGGCCGGGTTCTTCTTGTCGCGTCGCAGCAGGCTCACCCGCCCATTGTGCCCGCCCGGCGGTCGGGTCCCGTTAACCGTGGCTGCACACGGCCGTCACGGGATCCGCCACCCCCGCTGGCTATGCTCAGGGGCATGGCGGCGCTCCGATGGCTCACCAAGGCAAGGCGTTCCGACGACGCGCGGACCGTCCTGGCGGGCGAGGCCGCCGCCGACGCCGCGGAGGCGGACCTGCTGCTGGCCGAGGCCCCCGGACCGGCCGCGCCGGACACGGAGGCCGACCTGGCCGAGGTCGCCGAGGCCGCCGAGGTCACGGCCGCGGGGGCCGGGCAGGGCGAGGTCACGGCCGCGGAGGCCGGGCGGAAGCCGGGCCGGCCGCCCAGGGCCCCGGTCGAGGACCACACCCCCACCCCCGGGGACACCCGGGCCGCCGCCTTCTTCGACTGCGACAACACGATCCTGCGCGGCGCCGCGATCTTCTACCTCGGCGTCGGGCTGTACCGCCGCCGCTTCTTCACCCGCCGCGACGTGGCCCGGTTCGTCTGGCAGCAGGCCTGGTTCCGGCTGGCCGGCGCGGAGGACCCGGGGCACATCGCCGACGCCCAGGACCGGGCCCTCGGCCTGGTGGCCGGCAAGCGCACCGCCGAGCTGGAGGCGATCTGCGAGGAGATCTTCGAGCCGGTGCTGCGGGAGAAGATCTGGCCGGGCACCCGGGCGCTGGTCCAGATGCACCTGGACGCCGGCCAGCGGGTCTGGCTGGTGACGGCGGCCCCGCAGGAGGTGGCCCGGATCATCGCCCGCCGGCTCGGGATGACCGGCGCACTCGGCACGGTCGCCGAGACGGTCGACGGCGAGTACACCGGACGGCTGGTCGGCGGGCTGCTGCACGGTCCCGCGAAGGCCGCCGCGGTGCAGGCGCTGGCCCGGCGCGAGCGGCTGGACCTCAGCCGGTGCGCCGCCTTCAGCGACTCGGCGAACGACATCCCGATGCTCGGCCTGGTCGGCCACCCGTACGTGGTGAACCCGGACGCGGCACTGCGCCGGCACGCGCGGGCGATGGGCTGGCGGGTGCGGGACTTCCGGACCGGGCGGAAGGCGGCCCGGGTCGGGCTGCCCGCCGCGGTCGGCGCCGGGGTGGTCGCCGGGGCCACCGCGGCCGCGCTGGCGATCCGCCGCCGGCAGCGGGTGGAGAACTGACCGCCCGCCGGCCGGTCGCGGGGGCGTCCGCAGCGCACTGACCTGCCGCTGACCTGCCGTCAACCCGGATCCTGCGAAGGCACCCGGGCGGGGAGCCGGGCTCATGCTTCCGGGCGAATCGACGCTCCCCCGGGGGCGGTTCCGGACCTGATCGGCCGTGACCGGATCCGATCGTTCGGCGACTCGCCAAAGTCGGGGGTTGCCCGGCTCGAACGCGGGGAAACCAGGCCCCCGCCCGCCTATTCGGTCACCCGCTGTGCACAAGCGGTCACATTGCGCCAGGTGGATGGTGACAACTTCGGTCGCCGGCAGGTGAATATGCGCAACAACTGGACCTCAACCGACCACTTCGACCACACGGTGTAGCGGTCATTGCACAAAGCGTTATCCTCTCCTGGATGCACGCCACCCACGCGTCCCCGGTGACGGGAGGTCGGGAGTGTGCTCTCCGCGCAGGCGGAGGTGACCCGTCCACAGTTCTGCCTCTGGGAGTCCCGTGTACCCACCCGTCCGGAACGACGCGCCTGCCACCTCCCGCCCGTCGACCGCCACCCTGCGTCCCGGCTCGGGCCCCGGCGCACCGCTCGGGCGTCTGGACCGCCTGTGGGCCGCCATCCGCGAAGTCGAGCTGCTCCTCCCCCAGCCCCGGCCCGTCCTCGCCGGCGTCGGCCCGGTCGCCCCCACCCGTCCCGGCACCCTGCTGCGCTCCACCGCGACCGGCGGTACGACCGGCACCCGCAGCCGTACCCAGGCGGGCTCCGGCGCCACCGGGACCACCGGCAGGGGCCGGGCCAGGACGGCCCCGAGCCCGGGCTTCGAGACCGAGCACAACCCCGTCGTCGACCTGGTCGAGCGGGCCCAGAACGGCGAGAGCGAGGCCTTCGGCCGGCTGTACGACCACTACGCGGACACCGTCTACCGGTACATCTACTACCGGGTCGGCAGCCGGGCCACCGCCGAGGACCTCACCAGCGAGACCTTCCTCCGCGCGCTGCGCCGGATCGGCACCTTCACCTGGCAGGGCCGGGACTTCGGTGCCTGGCTGGTCACCATCGCCCGCAACCTGGTGGCCGACCACTTCAAGTCCAGCCGGTTCCGGCTGGAGGTCACCACCGGCGAGATGCTCGACTCCAACGAGTGCGAGCGCAGCCCCGAGGACTCGGTGCTGGAGTCGCTCTCCAACGCCGCGCTGCTGGACGCCGTCCGGCGGCTCAACCCGCAGCAGCAGGAGTGCGTCACGCTGCGGTTCCTGCAGGGCCTCTCGGTCGCCGAGACGGCCCGCATCATGGGCAAGAACGAGGGTGCCATCAAGACCCTCCAGTACCGCGCGGTGCGGACGCTGGCCCGTCTGCTCCCCCCCGACGCTCGATGAGGCCGTGCCATCGCCCCCACGCGATATCCGATCGACCGTCGCCCTCCCCTGCTCCCCGACCCGTGCGGGTGAATGGGCGGTCACATGATCAGTCGTGCGTAACCGACTCCCGACACCGCTCGTTGGCCAGCGTGCAATCCGCCACCGGGCCCGTAGTCAAGCGGGATCCAGAGCTGTCACCCGATGGTGTGGTTTCGGCCCGCCGAGGCAACCGTCCGGCTGGCCACGGTGTCGACAACGACGAAGGGAGGTGTGGCCCGTGACGGCAAACGTGCTGGAGCACCGGCGGGCGAAGGCCTTCGCCGAGGCGCTGGAGGCCCACCAGGCAGAGGACAGGCCCGGCGGATCGCACCGGAGCGGATCCGCCGCGATGGCCGAGCTGCTCGCCATGGCGGACACCCTCGGAGCCCTGCCCGAGCCCGAGCTGAGCGTCGAGGCTCGCACGGTCCAACGCGCCCGGCTGATGGCCGCGTTCGAGCGGGAGTGGGCCGGCGGCAAGCCCGCCGACGTCCCCCGGCAGCGCGGCCACCGGGCCGCCCGGTCGGTCCGGCGTTCCCGCTGGGGCCGCAGACTCGCGATCGGCGGCCTGGTCGCCGGCGTCGCCGTCGGCGGATTCGCCGGGGCCGCCGCCGCGAGCACCGACGCCCTGCCCGGGGACGCGCTCTACGGCGTGAAGCGCGGGCTGGAGGGCTTCCAGCTCGACTGGGCCGGCTCCGACAGCGAGCGCGGCGCCCTGCTCCTCAAGCAGGCCTCCACCCGCCTCGACGAGGCCCAGTCCCTGCTCGAACGGGGCGGCGGCGACGACGCGTTGAGCCCCGAGACGGTGGACCAGGTCCGTCGCGCGCTGGACGACATGCACGCCGAGGCGCTCCGCGGCCGCGACCTGCTCCGTTCGGTCTACCGCAGCAACGGCTCGCTCGCCCCGATGCAGCGGCTCGCCACCTTCGCCGACGGCGAGGACGCCCGGTGGACGACCATCCAGGGCCGGCTGCCCGGCGGGCTCGCCCCGCAGGCCGGCAAGGTCGACCGGCTCTTCGACGACATAAGCGAGGACGTCGCGCCCCTCCGCCTGGACAAGCCCGTGACGGGCGGCCAGGGCGGTTCCGGGGCGGGCGGCGGGCAGCAGGCCCCGGGAGCCTCCGGCGGTTCCGCGCAGACCGGGCAGCAGCAGCCGGCCGGCGGGGCGCCGACCTCGCGGGGCGGTGGCGGTACGGGTGGGGCTGTGCCCGGCGCGGCCAGCCCGGGCACCGGGGGGAACCAGGTGGGGCAGGTCCTCGGCGGGATCCTGGGCGGCGGCACCACCCCGACCCCGGCCCAGCCGGGCACCACCTCCGGGTCGGCCGCTCCCTCCGCCCCGGCCGACCCCGCCACCCCGGAGGGCCAGGGGCTCACCATCCCGCCCCTGGTCCCGGGCCTCCTCCCGGGCCTGACGCTCGGGTAGCCGGCCTCCGGCGCACCACCAGGGCGCGGGGAACTGCGCGAGGCGGAAGACAGCAGAGGCTGTGCCTTCCCACCTCGCGCCGTTCCTCGCGCCCCTTCAGCGGTTGACCCGTGCGCACCGGTGCGCGCCCGGCCGGGTGGGTCAGAAGAAGACCGAGCGGCGCTGGACCAGGAGCTTGTACAGGGTGTGCTGGATGGTCTCGCGGACCTGGTCGGTGAGGTTGAAGACCAGCATCGGGTCGTCCGCCGCCTCCGGCGGGTAGCTGTCGGTGGGGACGGGCTCGCCGAACTGGATGGTCCACTTGGTGGGGAGCGGTACCGCGCCGAGCGGTCCGAGCCACGGGAACGTCGGCGTGATCGGCACGTACGGCAGCCCCAGCAGCCGGGCGAGCGTCTTGAGGTTACCGATCATCGGGTACGTCTCCTCAGCGCCGACGATCGAGCAGGGGACGATCGGCACGCCGGCCCGCAGGGCGGAGGCGACGAACCCGCCGCGTCCGAACCGCTGCAGCTTGTACCGCTCGGAGAACGGCTTGCCGATGCCCTTGAAGCCCTCCGGCCAGACGCCGACGACCTCGCCGCGTTCCAGCAGGGCCTGCGCGTCCTCGTTGCAGGCGAGGGTGTGGCCGGCCTTGCGGGCGAGTTCGTTGACGACGGGGAGGACGAAGACCAGGTCGGCGGCGAGCATCCGCAGGTGGCGGCGGCGCGGGTGGTGGTCGTGGACGGCGACCTGGGTCATCAGCGCGTCGAGCGGGACGGTGCCGGAGTGGTTGGCGACGATCAGGACGCCACCCTCGGAGGGGATGTTCTCGACGCCCTTCACCTCGACCCGGAAGTACTTCTCGGCGAGCGGCCTCAGGGCGGAGAGCAGGACCTCCTCGGTGAGTTCGCGGTCGAAGCCGAACTCGTCCACCTCGTAGTCGCCGGTGATGCGGCGGCGGAGGAAGCCGAGGCCGTTGGCGGCCTTCTCCTCCCAGCCCTTGCCGAACAGTCGGGTCGCGGTGGTGCCGAGCGGTCCGGCGAGGGCTCCGCCGACGGCGTCGGCGACCCGGTCGGCGAGGTCGCGCTGTTCGCCGCGCCAGCTGGGCGCGGACTCGATCGGGATGACCTTGGCCTCGCCGGACGCGTGCTCCCTGGCGGCTGTCATCGCGGCATCGGCTCCTCGGCGTCGGTGCGGTTGCGGGGGTGCGGACCGGAGTGCCCGGCGCCGAGCAGGTCGGCGAGCCGGTCGGTGACGGCGGTCAGCCGCTCGGGGGGCAGCAGTCCGGCGGTCTGGGCGGCGGCGAAGTCGGCGAACGCCTCGGGGGTGGTGTACCGGGGGGTGTAGCCGAAGGTCTCGCGGAGCTGGGTGGTGTCCACGACCCGGCCGTGGGTGAGCAGTTGGATCTGCTCGGGCGAGATGTCGGCGAGCCGGGTCTGCCGGACCAGTCCGGCGACCGCGGTGAGGGCGGGGCGCAGCAGCGGCACGGTGGGCCGGCCGAGCCGGCGGGCGCACTGGGAGAGCAGCAGCACGCCGTCGCCGGCGACGTTGAAGGTGCCGGCGTTGGTGGTGCCGGGGCGGGCCGGGAGGGCGGCGAGCCGGAGCACCTCGACGGCGTCGTCCTCGTGGACGAACTGCAGCCGCGGGTCGCGTCCGAGCACGGTGGGCAGCAGCGGCAGGGCGAAGTACGCGCAGAGCGGGGTGTCGCCGGCGGGGCCGACGACGTTGGCGAAGCGCAGCACGCTGACGGCGACGTCGGGGCGGCGGCGGGCGAAGCCGCGGACGTACCCCTCGACCTCGGTGGCGTCCTTGGCGAAGCCGCCGGCGGGCAGGTCCTTGGGCTGCATCCGCTCGACGAAGACGGCCGGGTCGCGGGGCGCGGAACCGTAGACGGCGGTGGTGGACTTGACCACGAGTCGGCGCAGTCCGGGGGCCTTCTGGCAGGCGCCGAGGAGCTGCATGGTGCCGATGACGTTGGTCTCCTTGACCCCGGCACGGCCGCCGGAGCCGGTGGCGCTGACGTTGAGGTGGACCACCGTGTCGACCTCGTGCTCGGCCATCACCCGGGCGACGGCGGGACGGCGGAGGTCGACGGGGGCGAAGTGGACGCCGGCCGGGAGGTCCTCCGGCGGCAGGACGTCGACGCCCACCACCCGGTCCACCTCGGGCCGGGCGGCGATCTCCGCGGCGAAGCGGGCACCGAGATGCCGTGCCACGCCGGTGACGAGCACGACGTTGCCCACGGGTCAGCGCCCTCCTGAGTCCGGTTCCGGTGTCCGGGCGTGCGCCCTGTCTGCACCGTACCGTGCCGGGGTTTCGCCCAGGCAACCACGGCCGCGCGATTCGCGGACGGCCCGGGCTACGGGCGGAGTCGACGGCCCGGCGGCCCCGGTGGGTGTGTTCGGGCCCTGAACGCCCACTGCCCGCCCGGGCTTCAAGCCGGGGCGGGCAGTACGCACACCTGTAGCGCGCGCGAGGGCGCGACCGTGGGTGTTACTTCTTGTTGCGACGCTGAACGCGAGTGCGCTTCAGAAGCTTGCGGTGCTTCTTCTTGGCCATACGCTTGCGACGCTTCTTGATGACAGAGCCCACGGAACATTCCTCGCTCACTCGGACTCTCGCCCGTGAGAGACGGGAGTCCATACGACTGACGGAGGCCTTAGCCTACCTCTCGCACCCCGTAAGCCGTAATCGGTGCCCCGAGAAGGCCCTTGGTGTCAGCGCCCTACGCGCT
The DNA here is from genome assembly GCF_040571325.1 of Kitasatospora sp. HUAS MG31. Lineage (GTDB taxonomy): Bacteria > Actinomycetota > Actinomycetes > Streptomycetales > Streptomycetaceae > Kitasatospora > Kitasatospora camelliae. Next base: position 3,455,169 of record NZ_CP159872.1, read on the forward strand.
CTGCAGACGCACGTAGGACTCCTTGAGGTACTCGTGGACCTTCTGCTCGGGGACGCGGAAGGAGCGGCCGACCCGGATGGCCGGAAGCTCGCCGCTGTGCACCAGCCGGTACACCGTCATCTTCGACACCCGCATGACCGAGGCGACCTCGGCCACGGTCAGGAAGACGACGTCCTGAAGAGGGCGCTCGCCGGAACTCATTGCCTCACCCGACCCTTACCCGTGTGCAAGGCACCGGCTTCCCCTCCGGTGACTCCACCGGCACACGTGTATCCCCAGAGTAGTTATGCGTGGTGCGGGTGGGAAGAGGGGGAAGCTCAGTCCTTGTACGGTGAGAGATCCGCCCGTTGCAGTACGTAGTCGCTCAGCGGTCTGTAGCACTCGGGGGGAGAGCCGTCGTCCACCGGGACGACCACCGCGACGGTGCCCTCGGCCTCGCCGGCGAAGGGGGCGACGTCGTTGCAGTCGGCCAGGCCGCCGGCCGGGATGCCCAGGCGTCCGGCGCCGCAGAGCCAGCCGTGGTCGCCCAGGACCAGGTCGGGCGGGCGCTGTCCGGCCTCGGCGAGGGCGGCCAGGGCGAGCCGTACGGGCAGCGGCGAGTGGGTGTGCAGGAGGTCCCCGGGGAGGGGTTCGCCGGCGGGGTCGCGGCCGTCGAGGGCCCGGACCACGGTCACCGGACCGAGGTGGTCGAGGACGCAGTCGCGCTCACCGTCCGGGAGGGGCTCACGGAAGCACCGGCCGCGCGCGGGGGTGTACAGGGTGCATCCGGCCGCGCCGAGCGCGCGGGCGAGCGCCCCGTGGAAGGGCGGAAGTCTGAGCGGGTGGCCGGTGCCGACCAGCACGGCGCCGCGGCGCTCGGCGGTGCGGGCGATCAGGTCGGCGAGCCGGTCGAGGGCGTCGAGGGTGCGGTCCGGGTCGATCCGGTCGGGCCCGTCGGTGTAGCCGGGGTCGGGGCTGACCCCGCACCGGTCGGCCATCAGGGCCAGGACGGCGGCCTCGTCCCAGGGGCGCTCGGGGTCCAGGCCCATCAGCGACTTGGGGTCGCCCTGGGCGAAGGCGCGGTAGTGCCGCAGGTTGTTGTCGCGCGGGGTGGGCACCTCGGGGCCGGCCAGCCGGTGGCGGAGCAGGTGTGTGCGGAGTCCGGCGCGGTTCACCTCGGCGGGGGTCCCCTCGGCGGTGTTCACGGGAGCAGGCCGTGGTGGGGGAGGACGGCCCGGCGGGCGGCGAGGATCGCCTGGTCGAGGCGGTCGCCGGGGTCGTAGCCGTGGTCGTGGAAGTCCCGCCAGTCGGGGGTGACCCCGTCGGTCATCCGCAGCGGCGGCTGCTGCCGGGTGAGCCGGTGCACCTCGGCGCGCCACGGCTCGGGGGTGAGGGCCGCCGGGTCGACGGGCCGGCCGGCGGCGATGCCCACCAGATGGGTCCAGGTCCGCGGCACCACGTCCACCACGGCGTACCCGCCGCCGCCGGTGGCGATCCAGCGGCCGTCGGCGTACCGGTGGGCCAGGTCGTGCAGGGACTCGGCGACCGCGCGCTGGGCGTCCAGGCTGACCGCGAGGTGGGCCAGCGGGTCCTCGACGTGGGTGTCGGCGCCGTGCTGACTGACCAGCACCTGCGGGCGGAACGCCGCGAGCAGCTCGGGCACCAGGGCGTGGAAGGCGCGCAGCCAGCCGGCGTCGCCGGTGCCGGCGGGCAGCGGCAGGTTGGCTGCGCTGCCGGGCGCGTCGGGGCCGCCGGTCTCGGTGGCCCAGCCGGTCTGCGGGAAGAGCGTGGCCGGGGACTCGTGGAGCGAGATCGTGAGCACCCGGGGGTCGTTCCAGAACGCCTGCTGGACGCCGTCGCCGTGGTGGACGTCCACGTCCACGTAGGCGACCCGCTCGGCGCCGAGTTCCAGCAGCCGGGCGATGGCCAGCGCGGGGTCGTTGTACACGCAGAAGCCGGACGCCCGGTCGGGCATCGCGTGGTGCAGGCCGCCGGCGAAGTTGACGGCATGTGCCGCCTCGCCGCGCCACACCGCCTCGGCGGCGGCCACGCTCTGACCGGCGATCAGCGCGGAGGCGGCGTGTATCGCGGGGAACGCCCAGGTGTCGTCGGTGCCGAGGCCGTGCCGCAGGTCCGGCCGGTCCGGTTCGGCGGCCACCCGCCGCACCGCCTCGACGTACGCGGCGCTGTGCACCAGCCGGAGGGTGGAGTCGCCGGCGGCGGGGGCCGAGCGGAGGGTGACCCCGGGGGCGGAGGTGAGTCCGAACGCCTCCACCAGGCGCATGGTGAGGGCGAGCCGTGTCGGGTCCATCGGGTGGCCCGGACCGAAGTCGTACGAGGTCTCGGCCTCGTCCCAGAAGAGGTGCAGGCCGCAGGGGGTGTCACGCTCGGCGTCGGGCATGGCCCCACCGTAGTGGGTGATCCGCTCCGCGGCGGCGGCAGGGCGCGCGGGGCCCGTACGCGGCTAGGCGCGGGCGGTCCCGGGCACCTGGGCCTCCGTTCCGGGGCGCTGCGTGGCCGGCCTCGGCGCGGAGGTTCGGCCGGCGAGGCGGCAGCCGAGGCAGTCGGGGTGGCCGGCGAGGGCGGCGTGGTCGCGGACCCGCCAGTCCCGCCGGGCGGCGGGCCGGGCCCGGAGGGCTTGCCCCAGCCGGCGAGGTGGAGCACCCAGGTGGCCACGGCGCCGAGGGCGATCAGCAGCAGGCCCGCCACCAGGACCGTGGCCGACCAGGCGGCGAAGCCGATGCCGGCCACGGTGGTGCCGAGGAGCACCACGGCCGAGCCGGTCCAGCCGGCGACGGTGTGCCCCATGTCGTGGTCGCCGTGTGCGCTCATGTCGGCTCCTTTGGTGTGATGGTGCCGCGACCGGCCAGGGCCGCAGACGTTTTATCTCACGAGCTAAGTAACTTAGATGCTAAGGAGTCTCCCCGTGGAGGGCAAGCCGCGCCCCGAGGCCACCCCCGAGCAGGCGCTGTATTCGATGGACCGGATGATCGCGCTGGCCCAGTTCGGCCAGCAGGACATCGCCTCGCGGCTCGGGTTGAACGTGACCGACCTGACCTGCCTCGGGTTCGTCATCGAGGCGGCGCTGGCCGGGGAGTCCCTGCTGGCGGGCGATCTCGCCGAGCGTGCGCACCTCACCACCGGCGCGGTCACCGGTGTGCTCAACCGCCTGGAGAAGGCCGGGTACGTCCGCCGCGAGTCGGACCCCGCCGACCGCCGCCGGGTGCGGGTGGTGATCGAGGAGTCCGCGCAGGCCCGGGCCCTCGCGGTGTACGGGCCGTTCTACGAGCGGATCGGCGCGCTGTTCGCGGACTACACGCCGGACGAGATCGCCGTCATCACCGACTGGTTCACCCGCGCCAAGGCCGCGCTGCAGACCTCGCTGGACGAGATCCGCGACGAGCTGCCGTGAGGCCGCCCGGGCCGGGGCTCGTCCGACCCGCGCCCCGGCGGTTCAGAGCGCCTTCGCCGGGGCCGGGGCGAAGTGCCGGGCGAGCGGGAGGACCAGCAGGATCAGCGCGGTCGGGGCGAGCAGCGCCACCCGGTACGAGCCGGCCCCGGCCAGCGCGCCGACCAGCGGCGAACCCACCAGGAAGCCCGCGTAGTTGAAGAGGTTGAGCCGGGCGACCGCGGCGTCGGAGTCGGCCGGGAAGAGCCGGCCGCCGGCGGCGAACACCTGCGGGATGATCGCGCAGATCCCGAGCCCCAGCAGGGTGAACCCGGCGATCCCGGTGACCGCCTCCGGCGCCGCCGCCGCGACCACGAACCCGAGCGCCGCCAGCACCGCCCCGGTCCGGACCACCGGCACCGCGCCCCAGCGCTGCACCGCCGCGTCCCCGAGCATCCGGCCGAGCAGCATCGCGACCATGTACCCCAGGTAGGACAGCTTGGCCACGTCCTCGGGGCTGGCCAGCGCGTCCGTCAGGTACTTCACGCTGTAGTTGGAGACCGACGCGTCCGCGATGTACGCCGCGGCCATCGCCAGGCACAGCGGCAGCAGCGGCCGCCACGGGATCGAGCGCTCCGCCGCCCGGGCCGCCTCCTGGACGGCGTCCCCGATCTCGGCCGGCCCGGCGAACCGGGTGCCCGCCAGCAGCGCCGCCGGGACCAGCACCGCCGCCGCGCCGCCGAACAGCACCGGCAAGCCGAGCCGGTAGTGCGCCCCGATCCCGGCCAGCGCCGCACCGACGATCGCGCCGAGGCTGAACGCGGCATGGAACCCGATCATGATGCTGCGCCCGTACCGGTGCTGGAGGCCGACGCCGAGCATGTTCATCGAGGCGTCCAGCGCCCCGACCAGCAGGCCGAACACGCCCAGAGCCAGCGCCAGTTGCCACAGCCCGTCGCCGAGTCCGGCGGCCGCCAGGGTGAGGCAGACGGCCGGCTGGACCACCCGCAGCACCGCCCGCGCGCTGGTCCGCCTCACCAGCCGCTCGGACCCGATCGACCCCACCCCGGCCAGCACCGGGACCGCCGCCAGGAACACCGGCAGCAGCGTGTCGTCGAGGCCGTACCGGTCCTGGAGTTCGGGATGCAGGTGACCAGCAGGGCGAAGGTCGCGCCCTGCAGCAGGAACGCCGCGGTCAGCGCCGCCCGCGCCTGCCGCAGCCGGGCGGGCGCCCCGGCGGCCGGCCGCGGCGGGCGCGGGCCGGGCACCGTGCCCGCCCCGGCCGGGCGGGCCCGCTCGGCCGGCCCGACAGGCTCGGCCGGGTCGGTCGGCTCGGCAGGCTCGGCGGACGGCCTCGTACCCGGCATCGACGACCTCGCTCACCACCGGCGCTACCCGCCGGTACGACGACAGTGGGCGAGAGCGTAGGCGCTCCGGCGCGGTGACGGGAGGGGTCGGACGCGGCCAGTTCGGCGGGAGGTGCCCGGCGGGCGGAAGCCGCCTGGTGGGAGGGCGCCCGGCGCGCTCAGCCGGCCAGCAGGGCGGGCACCTCGGCGAGGTCGGTGATCAGGCCGGTGGCGCCGGCGGCGGTCAGCCTGGCGGGCGGGGTGAGGGCCGCGTAGCCGTACACGTCCATCCCGGCCGCCCGGGCCGCCAGCACGCCGTTGGGGCTGTCCTCCAGCACCAGGCAGCGGGCGGGGTCCACGCCCATCGTCCGCGCCGCGTGCAGGAACAGGTCGGGGGCGGGCTTGCCCACGCCGACGTCCTGCGCGCTGAAGACCAGGTCCTCCGGGAAGTGGCCGGCCAGGCCGGTGAGGCGGTGCGCGGTGCGGATCCACGCGTGGTGCGCGGAGGAGGCCACGCAGTACCGGACGCCGTCCCGGCCGAGGTCCCGGAGCAGCCGGTCGGCGCCGCGGACGGGCGTCAGTTCCGCCTCGAAGGCGGCGAACACCCGGCCGTGGAACAGTTCGTCGAAGCCCTCGGGGAGCTTCGCGCCGTAGCGGTCGGCGATCACGTCGTGCACGGTGTGGGCGGCACAGCCCATGAAGTCCCGGTACGAGTCCTCGGTGGTGGTGGGGTGGCCGAGCTCCGTCAGGTACTCGGCCAGGACCCGGTTCGATATCGGCTCGCTGTCCACGAGCACACCGTCGTTGTCGAAGATCACCAGGTCGTACGTCACCGCCCGACCCTAACCCCCGGCCGGATCGGCGAGCCCACCCGGTCGCCCGGTGGTCGACCGCTCCGCGGCTACTTGCCGCCGGAGGCGAGTTCGCGGGAGCGGTCGCGGGCGGCTTCGAGCGCGCCGAGGAGGGCGGCCCGGACGCCGTGGTTCTCCAGTTCGCGGATGGCGGCGATGGTGGTGCCGGCCGGCGAGGTCACGGCCTCGCGGAGCTTGACCGGGTGCTCGCCGGAGTCGCGGAGCATGATCGAGGCACCGATCGCGGACTGGACGATCAGCTCGTGGGCCACGTGCCGCGGCAGGCCGAGCAGGATCCCCGCGTCGATCATGGCCTCGACCAGGAAGTAGAAGTACGCCGGCCCGGAGCCGGAGAGGGCGGTGGCGGCGTCCTGCTGGGACTCGGGCACCCGCAGGGCCTTCCCGACCGAGCGGAAGATCTCCTCGGTTCGTTCGAGGTGCGCCTCGGCGGCGTGCGACCCGCCGGAGATGACGCTCATGCCCTCGTCGACCAGGACCGGGGTGTTGGGCATGACGCGGACCACCGGCGTCCCGGCGGCCAGCCGGGACTCGAACCAGGAGGTCGGGATGCCGGCCGCCGCCGAGATGACCAGCCGGTCGGCGGCGATCTGCGGGGCGAGTTCGTCGAGCAGCACGCCCATGTCCTGCGGCTTCACGGCGAGGATCAGGGTGTCGGCGAGCTTGGCGGCGTCCGCGTTGGAGACGGCGGTGACGCCGTACTTGGCGGTGAGTTCCTCGGCGCGTTCGGGGCGGCGGGCGGTGACCATGACGTCGGCCGGGTCCTTGCCGGCCCGGAGCAGGCCGGAGAGGAGGGCCTCGCCGATCTTGCCGGTGCCGAGGAAGGCGATCTTCTGTCCGGTCCCGCTGCTGGTCATGAGCCGCTCCTTCGTCCGCTGCTGCGGCCCATCCTCGCACCGGCGGACGCTCGGACGGCGGAACGTCCGACCTGCGGGCACCGCGCCACCGGATCCGCCCGCCCGGCCCACCCCCGGCCCGCTCCCCCGGGTCGTCCTCGGGGGAAAGTCAGGGTCTTTCCCTATGGTCCACCGGCGGGTGCGGGGGGACCGTGGAGGCATGGGACACGGAGAGTTGTCACGACGTGAGAGCCGTCAGGCCGCCGTCGCCTCGGCGACGTTGGGGCCGTGGCGGACGGCCACCGCGGTGGGTGCGGTGGTGGGTGGTGCGGCGCTGGGCGTGGAGATCGTGACCGGTCACTGGGCGATGGACATCCTGGCGTTCCCGGCGAGTCTGGGCCTGTTCTTCTTCTTCCTGGTGGGCACGGTCGGCGCGCGTCTGCGCCGGGACGCCGGGGACCGGCGGCTGCACCGCTGGATGGAGGAGCACCCGTGGCAGTCCGCGCTGCCGGCGGCCGGTGCGCTGTGGGCGCTGAACACGGCGGCGCTGACACTGCTGGGTGGTGACGGGCTGTTCGAGGCGCTGTTCACCTCGCTGCTGCCGGCCGGTGCGCTGCTGGCGGTCGCGGGCGTGGTCGGGTCGGTGAAGCAGGCCCGCGAGAAGCCCTGAGGCCGCTCCGCGGGGCCGGTTGCGGCGGGGGCGGCCGACAATGCCGGGCAATTGGACGCAGAACGCGTCCGCCGCCCGCTGAGCGGCCCACCCTCCCACCGGCGCTGTCGGCCGCCCTGGCCATACTGTGCGCGTGCCGACAGCCGAAGATCCAGATCCCCGCCCCACCGAGGACCCGTTCGCCGATCTGGTCCTGGACGAGGAGTTCGTCCGGGCCGCCACCGTCAAGGAACCATCGGGCCGTGCCCGGATGCTGACCGAACGGTGGAAGCGCCACCCCCCGCCCGAGGCCGAGCCGTGGCGTCCGGCCACGGAGGTCCGTCGCGGCCGCTTCGGCCGCCGGGCGGGCCGGGCCGACCGGCCGGGTCGGATACGGCGCGGCGGGCGGGGCTGGCAGACGCCGGTGTTCGTGGTGCTGGCCGCGGCGGTGACGCTGGCGGCGCTCAACGTGGACCGGCTGCGGGACTGGTACCAGGGCTCCGGTGACGGCTCCGCCTCCTCGGCGCCCGCGCTGCCGACGGCCAAGCCCGGGTCCGGGGCGCAGCAGGACCCGACGGTGGACCACCCGTGGGCGGGTTCGCCGGCCGAGGGCTGGGGGTCCGGCGCCGAGGCGCTGGCGCTGCCGCCGGCACAGGCGGTCGGCGCGTTCTCCGAGCAGCAGGTCGCGGAGCAGCTCGGGCTGGTCCGGGACTTCCTGGCTGCGTCCAACCTGGACCCGGCGGTGATCGCGGGCGGCCGTCCCGAGGCGGCCCTGGCGCTGCTGGACCTCAAGGGGCACGACGCCGCCGACGCCGCCCTGGCGAAGCCCGCGGACGGTGCCGACCCGACCTCCTGGTTCAGCCGGTTCGACCCGCGCGAGGCGGTCCAGGTCGGCGGTGCGGTGAAGCTGCAGGGCCGGATGTCGGTGGCCGGCGACGGCGACAACGGCGTGCTGGTGCACACCGACTTCACCTTCGTGTACGCGATGCGGCCGGGTCCGGAGGCCGGGCGGCGGGCCGCCTCGCCGAAGCCGTCCGCCAGCCGTGGGCCGTCCGCGCCCGGCGGGAGCGGCGGTGACGGCGGGGCGAAGCCGGTGGGCTGGGTGCAGCCGGTCGCGGACGCCCCGGGCAACACCCCGACGGCCCGCACGATCGTCCGCCGGGTGATGACCTTCCGGTTCTACGACCCGGCGCGGTACCGGGCCAACCCCAAGAAGATCAACATCAGCGAGCGGTCCTCCGACGTGGGCAACACCGCCTGCCAGGTCTTCGACGGCTTCTACCACCCCGAGTTCCCGCAGTTCGCCCGGATCGCCCCGGACCCGCGGCAGTCGGGGCCGGCCGTCGACCCGTACGACGACAAGCGGGCGATGCCCAAGGAGGGCGACACCGGGGACTGCGGCACGGCCAGCCGCACCTGAGCCCGGTCAGCCGCGGCGCCTGCGGGTGCCGAGGCCGGGACCGCCACCGCCGCGGCGCTCGTACCGCTCGGTGGCGGCCCGGTACGCGGCGCGGTGGACGGCCTCGCCCGGCGCCTCGGTCAGGCTGCGGAGGAAGTACGCGGCCAGCGCGCCGGCGAAGCCGATCAGCCAGACGGCGCCGAGCGAGCGCTCCTCGGCCATCCAGCCGCTGAGCGAGTCGCGGCCCTCGGAGAGCAGCTTCCAGGTACGGACGGCGGCCAGGCAGGTGCAGATGCCGATGGCCGCGATCAGCAGGCCGTCGACCAGCCCGCCGGCGTCGGAGAGCTGGACGCCGGAGACGGCGAAGCGCAGCACCAGCGCACCGGCGGCGGTGGCGGCCAGCGCGCCGAGCGCGACCAGCACCCGCCGCGCCCAGTAGCCGTCGTCGTGCTCCACCCAGCTGGTGCCGAACCAGCGGATCGGCTCCGGCCGGGGTGCGCCGGCAGGCTGGGGGGTCGGGGTGTTCCGGTCGTCCACGAGTCCGATTATCGCCCGCCCGCGGGCGACGACGGCGGCACGGCGCCGGTCCTGGCGGAGCGGGCGGCCGGTACGGCGGAGGAGCCGCCCCGGGGTGGGACGGCTCCTCGACGGCGTGCCGGGCGGGCGGTGGGTCAGCCGAGCTTGCCGACGTCGCGGACGGCGCCCTTGTCGGCGGAGGTGGCCATCGCCGCGTACGCCTTCAGGGCGGCGCTGACGTGCCGCTCGCGGGTGCGCGGGCGGTAGCCGGTGCCGGCCTCCAGGCGGGCGCGGCGCGCCTGGAGCTCCTCGGCGGTGACGTCCAGTTCGATGGTGCGGGCGGGGATGTCGATGGTGATCGGGTCGCCGTCCTCGACCAGGGCGATGGCGCCGCCGGAGGCCGCCTCGGGCGAGATGTGGCCGATCGACAGGCCCGAGGTGCCGCCGGAGAAGCGGCCGTCGGTGATCAGCGCGCAGGCCTTGCCCAGGCCACGGCCCTTGAGGAACGAGGTCGGGTAGAGCATCTCCTGCATGCCGGGGCCGCCCTTGGGGCCCTCGTAGCGGATGACGACGACGTCGCCCTCCTTGACCTGCTTGGCGAGGATCTTCTCGACCGCCTCGTCCTGGGACTCGCAGACCACGGCCCTGCCCTGGAAGCGCCAGATCGACTCGTCCACGCCGGCGGTCTTCACCACGCAGCCGTCCTCGGCGATGTTGCCGTACAGGACGGCGAGGCCGCCCTCGACCGAGTAGGCGTGCTCCACGCTGCGGATGCAGCCCTTGGCGGCGTCGGTGTCCAGCGAGTCCCAGCGCTCGGACTGCGAGAACGCCTCGGCGGAGCGCTTGCAGCCGGGGGCGGCGTGCCAGAGCTCGACGGCCTCGGCGGACGGGGAGCCGCCGCGGACGTCCCAGGTCTTCAGCCACTCGGCCATCGAGGCGGAGTGCACGGTGCTGACGTCCTCGTTGAGCAGCCCGCCGCGGTACAGCTCGCCGAGGATGGCCGGGATGCCGCCGGCCCGGTGGACGTCCTCCATGTAGTACGAGCCGTTCGGGGCGACCTTGGACAGGCAGGGCACCTTGCGGGAGATCGCGTCGATGTCGCGCATGTCGAAGTCCAGCTCGGCCTCCTGGGCGGCGGCGAGCAGGTGGAGGATGGTGTTGGTCGAGCCGCCCATGGCGATGTCGAGGGCCATGGCGTTCTCGAAGGCGGCGCGAGAGGCGATCGCCCGGGGCAGGACGGACGCGTCGTCCTGGTGGTAGTACCGCTCGGTGATCTCCACCACCGTGCGGCCGGCGGTCTCGTACAGCGCCTTGCGGGCGGTGTGGGTGGCGAGGACGGAGCCGTTGCCGGGGAGGGAGAGGCCGATCGCCTCGGTCAGGCAGTTCATCGAGTTGGCGGTGAACATGCCGGAACAGGAGCCGCAGGTCGGGCAGGCGTTCTCCTCGATGATCGCGATGTCCTCGTCGGAGACGTTCTCGTTGACCGCCTGGGAGATCGCGTCGACCAGGTCCAGCTTGCGGACGGTGCCGTCGACCAGCACCGCCTTGCCGGCCTCCATCGGGCCGCCGGAGACGAACACCGTCGGGATGTCGAGCCGCAGCGCGGCCATCAGCATGCCCGGGGTGATCTTGTCGCAGTTGGAGATGCAGATCAGGGCGTCCGCGCAGTGCGCGTTGACCATGTACTCCACGCTGTCGGCGATCAGGTCGCGCGAGGGCAGCGAGTAGAGCATGCCGTGGTGGCCCATGGCGATGCCGTCGTCCACCGCGATGGTGTTGAACTCGCGCGGGATGCCGCCCGCCTGCTTGATCGCCTCGGAGACGATCCGGCCGACCGGCTGCAGGTGGGTGTGGCCCGGCACGAACTCGGTGAAGGAGTTCGCCACCGCGATGATCGGCTTGCCGAAGTCCTCGCGGGCTACGCCGGCGGCGCGCAGAAGGGCGCGCGCGCCCGCCATGTTGCGACCGTGGGTGACCGTGTTGGACCTCAGCTGGGGCATCTCGCTCGACTCCTTCGGAGACCGGTTTGTCTATCGAGCCTACGCCCCACGTCCGGCCGCCGGACGCGCTGTCCGCGATGCGGTCAGCGATTCCGGCCAGCGGAGCGGCGGGGTTCGGGGGCGGGGTTCACCCGGGAGGCTCAGCGCGGCCTGCGGACGACGAACAGGTCCAGCAGGTAGGGCTCGGTGAGGGAGCCGTCCGGGAACACCGCCGCCAGCGCCGACCGCTCCGCCGCCAGCACCCGCTCCCGCTGCCCGGACGGGAGCACCGCCAGGTAGGAACGGGAGGAGAGGTCCGCCAGGTGACCCTCCAGGGTGACCCGGCGCTCCCAGCGCAGCGTCACCCGCTCCACCGGGACGCCGTGCTCCCCGAACCAGGTCACCGCGTCCGTCACCCCGCCGTAGAAGTGGTACGAGGGCAGCGCCGCCACCAGCCGCTCCTCCTGCGCCCGCAGCCACGGGACGGCGCGGTCCTTGACGTTCCAGAACAGCGCGAGGACGCCCTCCGGGCGCAGCACCCGGAACGCCTCCGGCACCGAGCGGTCGGGGTCGGTCCAGTGGAACGCCTGGGCGTACGTGACCAGGTCGGCGGAGCCGTCGTGGAACGGCAGCGCGTCACCGACGCCCTTCACCACGGGGATCCGCGGGCTGACCGCGCGCAGCCGGGCGGCCATGCCGTCGCTCGGCTCGACCGCGAGGACGCGGGCGCCGCGGGCGGCCAGCAGCCGGGTCGCGATGCCGGTGCCGGCGCCGACGTCCAGCACGTCGGCGTCCTTGAGCGGGCGGCCGGCGAGACGCTCCAGCTCGTCGAACAGCTCGGCGGGGTACGACGGGCGGGCGGCGTCGTACTGCGCGGCGACGGGGCCGAAGGAGAGGGCGTGGGCCTGCTGAAGATCCGTCATGGAGCCAGCCTAGGCGGGGCCGCGGCGCCCGGGCGGGTGAATCCGTGGGGTACGGGCGCCGGGCGACGGGCGTCAGGCCCGGCGGGCCGGGGTGGCGAGGTGGAGGCGGGTGAAGGCGAGGGCTTCGGCGAGGTCGGCCTCGCGTTCCGCCGGGGACGCGGAGCGCCGGGTGTTGACCTCCAGCACGATGTGGCCGTCGAAGGTGCCGCGGGCGAGCTGTTCCAGGAGCTGACCGCAGGGCTGCTTGCCGCGGCCCGGAATGAGGTGCTCGTCCTTGCCGGAGCCGGAGCCGTCCGCGAGGTGGACGTGGGCGAGCCGGTCCCCCATCCGCCGGACCATCTCCAGCGCGTCGATCCGGGAGGTGGCGGCGTGCGAGAGGTCCACGGTGAAGTGCCGGTAGTCCTCCTCGGTGACGTCCCAGCCGGGGGCGTACGCGAGCATCTCGCGGTCCCGGTAGCGCCACGGGTACATGTTCTCGACGGCGAACCGGACGTGGGTCTCGCCCGCCATCCGGGCGATCCCCTCGACGAACTCGCGGGCGTACTGACGCTGCCAGCGGAACGGCGGGTGGACGACGACGGTGTCCGCGCCGAGCTTCTCGGCTGCGGCCCGGGCCCGGACCAGCTTGGTCCACGGGTCGGTGGTCCACACCCGCTGGGTGATCAGCAGGCAGGGGGCGTGCACGGCGAGGATCGGCACCCGGTGGGCGTCGGAGAGCCGTCGCAGGGCCTCGATGTCCTGGCTGATCGGATCGTTCCAGACCATCACCTCGACGCCGTCGTAGCCGAGCCGGCCGGCGAGTTCGAAGGCGGTGGCGGTGTTGGCGGGGTACACCGAGGCGGTGGAGAGCGCCACCTTGGTGTCGGGGACGTGCAGTTCGGGGTGCGGGGGCAGGACCAGCCGGTCGGTGGTGCGCAGCAGCGGGTCGCGGCGGGCTGGCCGCTTGCGGGGGGTCCGGACGGTGTTGACGGCGCGGACGTGCTGGACGGCCCGGGCGACCTTCTTCACCTGCGCGGCCTTGGCCGCCTTGGCGGAGCGCACGGTCTGAGCGGTGCGGGACGCGGCGCGGCCGACCCGGCCGGGCGGGAGGGGTTCCTCGGGGCGGGTCTCCGGTGCGGGCCTGGTCTCGGCGTCGGCCCGGGGCGGGCGGCGCGGACGGCCGGCTCTCGGCTGCCGCTGCTCGGCAGCGCGGTCCGGTCGCGTTCCGTCCTCGTCCGCTGGTTCCGCCACGGGACACAGCGTATGCGGCCGGGCCGGATCGTGGGGCGTCCCCGGGCCGTCGGCCGGGTGGCCGGGGCGTTCGGGTCACCTCCCGCAGGGCCCGGCCGGCCCGGCGCGGCAGCGGCCCGGGGGGGGTGTCAGCCGGTGAGGGCGGGGCGGCGGTCGGGGGCGCCCATCGCGTCGAGCCGGCGCAGGATGATGCCCTCGCGCAGCGCCCAGGGGCAGATGTCCAGCTCGTCGAGGCCGAACAGGTCCATGGCGGCGTCGGCCACCAGGGCGCCGGCGAGCAGCTGTCTGGCGCGGCCCTCGGAGACGCCGGGGATCTGGGCCCGCTCGGCGGGGGTCATGGCGCTGAGCCGGGGCAGCCAGGCGGTGAGCCCGGAGCGGGTGAGGGTGCGCGGCACCCGGAGGCCGGCGCCCTCGGGGGCGGCGCCGGTCATCCGGGCCAGCTGCTTGAAGGTCTTGGAGGTGGCCACGGCGTGGTCGGGGGTGCCCAGCCGGGCGAACTCGCCGGCCACCTGGGCGATCTCGGCCCGGATGTGGCGGCGCAGCTCGCGGAGGTCCGCGGGGTCGGCGAGGTCTCCGGGGAGCCGGGCGGTGAGCCGGCCGGCGCCGAGCGGCAGCGAGCAGGCCACGTCGGGCTGTTCGTCCCGGCCGTAGGCGATCTCCAGCGAGCCGCCGCCGATGTCTAGGTTGAGCAGCCGCCCGGAGGACCAGCCGAACCAGCGGCGGACGGCCAGGAAGGTGAGCCGGGCCTCGTCCTGCCCGGAGAGCACCCGCAGGCCGACGCCGGTCTCCTCCTCCACCCGGCGCAGCACGTCCTCGCCGTTGGCGGCCTCGCGGACCGCCGAGGTGGCGAAGGGCAGCAGGTCGGAGACGCCCTTGTCCTCGGCCACCCTTATCGACGAGGCGACCATGGCGACCAGCTTGTCGACGCCGGCGGGGGTGATCGCCCCGGCCTCGTCGAGCAGCTCGGCCAGCCTCAGCTCGGCCTTGTGCGAGTACGCGGGCAGCGGGGCAGCACCGGGGTGGGCGTCCACCACGAGGAAGTGGACGGTGTTGGAACCTACGTCGAGCACACCGAGTCGCATAACGGTCCACGCTACGGCACGGGGCCCGCTCACCTGCCCGGATCCCGCTTCTCCGGTTGGCCGCGCGGCGGGGCGGGGAGGACTGGGGCACGGTCACCACCCACCCATCTCCCCCGAGGGGAACGGATCATGACGATCACTCACCGCACGGTCGGCTCCGGCGAGAGGCGGGTCATCGTGCTGCACGACTGGTTCGGGACGAGCGCGGGCTGGGGGGCGTTCCCGGAGCACCTGGACGGCGACGCGTTCAGCTACGCCTTCCTGGACTACCGGGGCTACGGCGAGCGGAAGGACGTGCCGGGCGAGTACACCCTGGCCGAGATCGCGGCGGACGTGCTGGCGCTGGCGGACCAGCTGGGCTGGCCGGAGTTCTCGCTGGTCGGGCACTCGATGGGCGGCAAGGCGATCCAGCGGGTGCTGGCCGAGGCACCGCACCGGGTGCTGCGGGTGGCCGGGATCACCCCGGTCCCGGCCGCCGCGTACCCGCTGGAGGGCGACGCGTACGACCTGTTCCACGGCGCGGCGCAGCGGCCGGCGAACCGGCGGGCCATCCTCGACCTGGTGACCGGCCACCGGGCCACCGCGGTCTGGCTGGACCGGATGACCGTCCGGTCGCTGGAGGAGTCCCGGCCGGAGGCGTTCGCGGCCTACCTGCGGGACTGGACCACCCAGGACTTCGCCGCGAAGGTGGCCGGGCAGCGGCTGCCGGTGCGGGTGTTCGTCGGCGAGTACGACCTGGCGCTGACCGCCGAGGTGATGCGGGCGACCTGGCTGGCCCACTACCCGGACGCCGCGGTGGAGGTCCTCGGCAACTGCGGGCACTACCCGATGCACGAGATCCCGATCGCCTTCGCCACCACCCTGGAGGCGTTCCTCCGCGCGGAGGAGTAGCCCCCACGCGGAGGAGTAGCCCTCGCGCGGCCTCCCGGAGGCACGGGTCAGTAGGAGTCGCGCCCCGGGCAGTGGTCCGGGCCGTACGGGGTGCCCGCGTTGACGGCCGCCACCACCAGGAAGGTGAGGAACACCGCGATCCCGGCGAAGGCCAGCATCGCGCCGAACCGCTGGAGCGGCCGCGCGTTCGGCGTGAGGCGGTGGCCGAGGCCCGCGGCCACCGCTCCGGCCAGGAAGGAGAAGCAGGTCCCGCAGAGGAAGATCAGGCCCAGCGAGACGTTGAGCGAGGCGTCCAGGTGGCCCATGCACTCCCGCCAGGTCCCGGCCACCGAGCGGGAGGCCCCGCTTCCCGCCAGCACGGCCAGCGGGAACAGCAGGACGACGATGGCGGCGACCGCGGCGGCCTGCCGCTTGGGCTCGTTCACCGGGGTGGGGTGCACGGTGGCGGCGTTCATCTCGGTGGGGTTCACAGCAGCCCGCACCAGAGCTGCTCGACGATGACCGCCCACCAGTTCTCCGGGTCGGAGAAGACGGTGCGGTCCAGGGCGGCGAGGGCCCACTGGAGTTCGGCCACGGCCGGGCCGGCGGTCTGCGGGTCGAGGCCGCGCAGCCGCGGGTAGCGCTCGGCGAAGAGGGCGAGGCAGCGGATGAAAGCCGTCAGGTCGGTGTTGCAGTAGCGGGCGGTGGCGTAGTCGGGGTCGACCGCGCGGACCCGGCCCTGGGCGGTGTCCACGGTGATCAGGGCCCAGCCGTCGGTACCGATCAGCAGCTGGCCCAGCAGCGCCTTGCGGGCCTCGGCGGTGGCCCGCTCGCCGCGGCCGAGGGCGGCCAGGTGGCCGGCCAGGTCGGGCAGGACGGTGCCGTCCGCGGTGCCGTCCGCGACGCCGTCCGGCTCGGGGTGGTGCAGCGAGAAGAAGCCCTCGACGGTCCGCGGCAGGCCGAGGTCGAGCAGCGGCCCGGCGACGGCCTCCGGCAGGTCGGCGTCGGCCACCGCCGCGGGGTCGAAGCGGCGCACGCCGTCCGGGCCGAACCGCTCGGCGAGGCGGGCGGCGAGGGCGGCGGCCGGCTCCGGCTGGGCGGGCGGGACGGCGGCCGGGAACGGCACCCGGTTCATCGGCGGCAGCCCACCGCGCTCCCGCCGGCCGTCCAGGGCCCGGACGGCCGCCGCGCGCTGGTCGAAGTGCGGGCCGTGGGCGAGGTCGTAGCCGACCGGGACCTCGGGCAGCTGGGAGCCGATGACGTACGCCCAGTAGCCGCCGGGCAGCATGCCGAGCCGCAGGTCGGTGTGGAGGCCGAGGACGTCCTCGGCGGCGACGCCCTGCTCGCGCAGGCGCTGCCAGGCGCGCAGGGCGGGGTGCGGCAGGCCGAGTTCGGAGTCGACCGCGAGGGTCTGCTCGGCGCCCTCCTTGCCGCGGTAGGTGAGGGTGGCCCGGGTGCCGGGCCCGGTGACCGGGGGCAGCACGGGGTTGTAGCTGCCGGCGCCGAGCCTGTCGCGGTAGAGCCGGATCACCTCGCCGACCGGGACGGAGGGCCAGACGGTGAGTTCGCCGGTGACCCGGTCGACCACGGCGCAGGCGGCGCCGATCTCCTCCGGGGCGCGGCGCTCGCCGGTCAGCGGGTCGATCTGGATCGGCGGGGGCTCCGGCCACACCACCCAGCCGAGGTCGAACTCGTGCGACAGGACCGGCCGCACGCCCTCCGGGGGGAGCGCGCCGTTGACCCAGCGGTGGGCGGCCTCGACGGCCTGCTCACGGGTGATCATCAGCGGGTGCTCCTCGGACGGGCGGCGGTGCGGTGGACGGTCAGGCGCGAGCGCGGCGCCGCCGGCTCGGGTGCGGCGGGCGCCGGCTCGGCCGCGGGCTCGGGCTCGGTGGCGGCGGCCCTCGCGGGCTCCGGCTTCGCGGGCTCGCCGGCGGGCTCGGCGGGGGCGGGCGCGGCGGGGGCAGGCTCCGGCGCGGGCGGCGCGGTGGCCGTCCTGGGGGCCGGAGCCGGGGCAGGGGTGCTCGGGACGGCGACCGTGCTGGGGGCTTCGGTCAGGTCGACCGGGCGCCGCTCGGCGTCCAGGGCGATCGCCCAGAGGCCCTGCTCGGCCCGGTACAGCGGGGTGTCCGACTGCCGTCCGGTCTGCGGGTCGAGGTAGCCGAGCACCCCCTCGTGGTTGACCGCGTTCCAGGTGTGCGACCGCCCGAACTCGTCGAGGGTGAGCAGCACCGCCTGCGCGCCGTGCCCGGTGAACAGCAGCGACCGGGCCAGCCGCTCCAGGGCCGCCGGGCCGTCGCCGAGGTCGAGGAAGCGGGTGCCCAGCTCGCTCTCGGCGCGGTCGCGGCCG
This sequence comes from Kitasatospora sp. HUAS MG31, assembly GCF_040571325.1. GTDB lineage: Bacteria > Actinomycetota > Actinomycetes > Streptomycetales > Streptomycetaceae > Kitasatospora > Kitasatospora camelliae. The sequence continues at coordinate 3,472,585 of NZ_CP159872.1, forward strand.
CCGCGCTCGCCGGCCGGGCCGTCGGGCAGTCGGGGCGCGCCGCAGGTGGGGTTGCTGGCGTAGCCCTCGACGGTGGACAGGGCGAGGTCCACGCAGTTGTTGGCACGGCCCGGCTCGCGGTAGCCGCCGCCGTTGACCGCCTCGGTCCAGGCCCCGGCGCGCGGGTCCGGATGCACGGCGGGGACGCCGTCGAGGCCGAGCGGGGCACGGCGGACGGACTCGGCCTGGTGGGCCGGGTCGACCGGGCCGAGCCCGCCGGGCTGCCCGTACGGGCGGCTGTCGGCCAGGGTGCCGGGTCGGCGCGGGGCGCCCGGGGCGCCGTCGCCGGTCCGGCGGGAGGTCTGCACGACCAGCCAGGCGGCGGACGCCTGGCCGGGGTGGACCGGCAGGCCGTTGCCACCCGCGGTGGGGGTGTCGAAGCCCTCCGGCCGGCGGCGGTACTCGGCGTACGGCTCCATCCGGACCGGGCCGGGGTTGGCGGGCTGCTGGCCGATGCCGCCGCCACCGGGGGCGGGGGCGGCGGGGGTCCGGGCGCCGGAGCCGGGGTGCGGCCCGACGACGACCGCGGCGGCGCTGCCGCCCTGGCCGCCCTGGCCGGGCTGCCCGGCGAGGGGGGCGCCGACCACCGAGCCGGCGGCCGGGGCCGCGCCCGGCTGGCCGGGGACGGCACCCGCGGCCGGGCCGGCCGCACCACCGGGCGCCGCCGGACCGGGAGCCGGGACGCCCGCGCCCGCGCCGACCGGGGGCACCGCGCCGGGCGCGCCGCCCACGGTGCCGCCGGCGGGCACACCGGCCGCGCCGCCGGCGGGAACGCCCGCCGAGCCGCCGCCGACCGGGCCGAGCTGGAAGCCGCCGCCCGAACCGGCGGAGCCGCCGGGGCCCACGGGTCCGGCCGGCTCGGGACGCCAGCCGCCGCCGGAGGGGCCGTCACCACCGCCGAGGACCGGCGAGGGCGCCGGGGGCGCCATCGCGACCGAGTCGGTGTGGACCGAGATCGGGCCGCGCACGTGGTGCGAGGGCGCGGGCGAGGGGTCGGGATCGAAGCCGCCGGAGACGTCGACGGCGGCCTGGGTCTGGAACCCGGAGGATCCCCAACCGCCGCTGCTGCCGCCGCCGTTGCCGCGGGCGCCGTGGTCGCCGCCGAACGGGCGGGGGCCCTGGTCGCCGTTGCCGCCGAAGCCGGCGCCCGCGTGGACGCCGCTCTCGGCGTCGGGCTGGAGGCCCGTACCGAGGTCGCCGGCGGCCGTCCGCAGGTCGAGGTCGACGCCGTGCGGGCCGACCTGGGTGTCCACGCCGAGGACGGGCTTGCCGTCCTTGCCGAGGCCGTGCCCGTCGCCGGGGCCCAGCGGGCCGCCGGGGCCCGTCTTGGTCCGGTCCGGGCCGCCGTCGGGGCCGTCCGGGCCGACCGCGGTGCCCGGCAGGCCGCCGGGCAGGCCGTCCAGGCGGTGGCCGTCGCCGTCCAGGCCGACGACGTGGCCCTCCTTGTCGGCCAGCAGGCGGCCGTTGGTGCCGATGGCCATCGCCACGACCGGCAGGCCGTCCTCGCCGACCACGGCGGGCCGCCCGTCCCCGCCGAGCAGCGGCTGCCCGTCGGGACCGAGGGTGAGCTTGAGGCCGGTGTCGCCGAGGTCGCCCTCGGCGGAGACCAGCAGGGGCTTGCCGTCGGCGCCGACCATCGGCTTGCCGTCCGCGCCGACCGCGAGGCCGGTGACCTCCCGGCCGGCGGCGTCGACCAGCACCGGCTTGCCGTCCGGGCCGATCTCGGGCTTGCCGTCCTCGCCCACGGCGAGGCTCAGGCCCTTCACCCCGCTCACGGTGGTGCCGTCGGGGGCGACCAGCACCGGGTTGCCGTGGCGGTCGGTGACCACCTTGCCGTCCGGGCCGACCTTGGCGCTGAGCGCGGTGACCCCGGACACGGCGGCGGACCCGGCGATCGCCCCGGCGCCCAGGGCGCCCTCCAACTGGCCGGAGGCGCGGGCGGCGCTCATCGTCCGGTACTCGCCGTGCAGGCCGCGGCCGTCCGCCTGGGCTATCCGCTCCAGCGCGGTGACCGCGGGCTCCTTGACGGCGGCCTGCACCGCGTCGCGCATCTCCCGGCCGAGCTCGTGCAGCAGGCCGATCACCTTGAGCTTGGCGACCTCCACGGCAGCGGCCTCGGCCACCTCCGCTACCGCGCCCTTGACCGTGCCGGCCACCTTGTCGACCAGCCCGCCGACGCCACACCCCGCGGTGTCCACCTGGGTCTTGGCGGCGGCCTCGGCCGCGTCGTCCTTCTCGATCTCCGCGGCCAGCTCGGTGAGGACGGAGACCAGCTCCGCCTTGCAGTGGTCGGCGGCCGCGGCGGCCTTGTCGAAGGCGTGGGCCATCGCCTCGGCCGCGCCGTGCGCGTCGTCGAGGTGGCCGCGTCCGCCGCCGGAGAAGTTCCGCCAGTGCTCGCCGAACGCCTCGACGGCACGGCCCGAGTTCTCGCCGGTGACCCGCTGGGCCGAGTCCCCGCCGCGGCGCGAAAGCCGCTCGGCCTCGGCGCCGAACTCCCGCCACAGCCCGGCGGCCCGGCGCAGCCCGTCCTCGTCCGCCTCCGGCCAGCGCTGGCCGAGTCGGGCCAGGACCGGGGCGAGCTCCTCCGGCAGCTTCCTGGACACGTTGGGGTCCCCCTTCGGGTGGTACGGATCGGGCGGGTCTGGCGCTGTGTCAGCTCAGACCGCGGTGGGACGGTGTCCGGTTCCGCCGCCGTTCGGCAGCCCGGCCTCCAGGCCGGAGAAGTCGGCCCGGACGTCGCCGTCGTTGCGCTCGGCGTTGTCCGCCATGGTGTGCAGCCCCGCGCCGATCTTCCGCAGCCGCTCGGAGAGCCCCTGCAGCCCGCCCAGCACGCCCTCCCGGGCCTCGCCGTACGCGTGGCCGAACCCGGTGCCCGGCTCGTCCGCGCCCCAGGGGGTGCCGAGGCCCGCCAGCCGGTTCTCCAGATCGAGCGCGGCCCGCCCGAAGTCGTTCGAGATGTTCTCGAACTCCCGCCCCTCGCCGTGGACTTCCCACGGCTTGATGACGACCTTGTCCGCCATCCCCGTCCCCCGTCTCTCTCGCCGGCGCCCCGCGCCGACCCCCTGAGGGCGCCATCCTAGGCCCCGGATCGGACGCGCCCGCCGGGCCGTCCGGCTTTTCACAGCGGCTTCACGGAGACCGGACGCGCCCGTCACGGGACGCTCCGCGGACGAACGGCGGTCCGGCCGGCGCGGAAGCCGGAACGAACCGGGACAATCGGCCCGGCCCCCGGGAAGCGTCCGAACGGGGCCGAGGCCATACCCTTGGCAGCGTGGCAGCAGCTGAGAGCGCGAAGAGCAAGAACAAGAAGAAGGCCGGGAAGAGCGGGGCCGTCGATCTCGCGATGCCGACGATCCGCCCCGAGGTGCCGCTCGACTTCCCGCGCGCCTGGGTGGAGTTCGCCGACCCCGAGGACGAGGACCAGGTCTTCCGCTGCGACCTGACCTGGCTCACCTCCGGCTGGGGCTGCATCTTCGGCAACGGCTGCCACGGCATCCGGCCCGGCCGCGGGGCCTCGGACGGCTGCTGCACGCTCGGCGCCCACTACTCCGACGAGGACGACGAGCGGCGGGTCGCCGAGCACGCGGCCCGGCTCACCCCCGACATCTGGGAGAACCGCGCGCACGGCACCGACGCCAAGGGCCGGATCAAGCTCGACGGCGGCATCACCATGTTCGACGAGGACGGCGACCGGCAGACCCGCCGGATCGACGGCGCCTGCCTCTTCCGCAACGGCCCCGGGTTCCCCGGCGGGGCCGGCTGCTCGCTGCACATCCTCGCCCTGAAGGAGGGCCGGGAGCCGCTGGAGACCAAGCCGGACGTCTGCTGGCAGCTGCCGATCCGCCGCACCTACGACTGGATCGACCGGCCGGACGACACCCGCTACCTCCAGGTGAGCATCGGGGAGTACGACCGGCGCGGGTGGGGACCGGGCGGGCACGACCTGCACTGGTGGTGCACCGGCAGCCCCGAGGCGCACAACGCCCCCGACCCGGTGTACGTCAGCTACCGGGCCGAGCTGACCGAGCTGATGGGGGCCGCCGCGTACAAGGTCCTGGCCGACCTCTGCGAACAGCGCATCGCCACCGGCGCCCACCGCACCCTCGCCCCGCACCCGGCCGACTGAGCGCCCAGGCGGCCCGGGGGCTACTTGTCGATGTCGCCGACGACGAAGAACATCGAGCCGAGGATGGCGACCATGTCGGCGACCAGGGTGCCGGGCAGCAGCTCGGTCAGGGCCTGGATGTTGTTGTACGAGGCGGACCGCAGCTTGAGCCGCCACGGGGTCTTGTCGCCGCGGGAGACCAGGTAGTAGCCGTTCACGCCGAGCGGGTTCTCGGTCCAGGCGTAGGTCTCGCCCTCGGGGGCCTTGAGGACCTTGGGCAGCCGCTGGTTGACCGGGCCGGGCGGCAGCTCGGCCAGGCGGTCGAGGCAGGCGTCGGCGAGGGTGAGGGCGTTGACGGTCTGCTCCAGCAGGCACTCGAACCGGGCCAGGCAGTCGCCCTCCTCGCGGACGGCCACCGACAGGACGTCCTGCAGCTCGCCGTAGGCCAGGTAGGGCTCGTCCCGCCGCAGGTCGAAGTCGACGCCGCTGGCGCGGGCGATCGGGCCGCTGACCCCGTACGCGTGGACGTGCTCGCGGGAGAGCACCCCGACACCGGCGGTGCGGCCGCGGAAGATCTCGTTGCCGAGGACGAGGTCCTCGAAGACCGGGAGCTGGGAGCGGACGGTGGCGACAGCGGTGCGGACCCGGCCGAGCCAGCCGGCGGGGAGGTCCTCCTTGAGGCCGCCGACCCGGTTGAACATGTAGTGCATGCGGCCGCCGGAGGCCTCCTCCAGCACGTGCTGGAGGTCCTCGCGGCTGGCGAAGGCGTGGAAGATCGGGGTGATCCCGCCCAGCTCCAGCGGGTACGAGCCGAGGAACATCAGGTGGTTGAGCACCCGGTTGAGCTCGGCCAGCAGGGTGCGCAGCCAGACGGCTCGCTCGGGCACCTCCATGCCGAGCATCCGCTCGACGGCGAGCACCACGCCCAGCTCGTTGGAGAAGGCGGAGAGCCAGTCGTGCCGGTTGGCCAGCATGATGATCTGCCGGTAGTCCCGGGCCTCGAAGAGCTTCTCGGCGCCGCGGTGCATGTACCCGATCACCGGCTCGGCGGCGACGATGCGCTCGCCGTCCAGCACCAGCTTCAGGCGCAGCACGCCGTGGGTGGACGGGTGCTGCGGGCCGATGTTGAGCACCATGTCGCTGGTGCCCAGCTCTCCCGTGAGCGTCTGGGCGCCTGCACCGATGCCGACCGTGGTCTCCCTCATGGCATCAGAGTCTGCCACCCCGGGAGGGCGGCGAGGGCCGCCGGTACCGGCATGCGGACAGCCTGGGCGAGCCAGCCGAATCCGCCGAGGCCGCCCGGGTCGGTGAGCTCGGCGGCCTCGCCGGCCGCGGAGAGGGCGCGGAGGTAGCCGGCGGGGTCGGTGGTGGCGAGGGCCAGCGGCGGCCGGCCGCCGTGGAGGCCGAGCGCGTGCAGGGCCTCGCGCTGGGTGGTCCGCAGGGTGGGGAGGCCGGGGGCGGCGGCGGAGTCCAGGGCGACGTGGGCGGTGACGTCGCAGCTGCCGTCCGGGACGGGCGGCACCTCGCGGCCGGCCCGGAAGCCGGTGAGGGTGCCGAAGGGCGGCCGGGTGGCGCGGGTGTGGGCGTAGTCCACGGCGACGGCGAGGCCGCGGTCGAGGGCGCCGACGGCGGCGGCCCAGGCCTCGTCGCGGGGGCCGCCCAGTTCGATCCGCTCGCCCTCGGGCCACCACTGCCCGGCCCAGCGGGCGTCGGCCGCGCCGAGTTCGGCGCCGAGCCGCTCCTCGCCCTCCGGGGAGACCTCGACGTAGCGCAGCCGGCCGTCCTCGTCGCGTTCGGCGACGTCCAGCGGCACGTTGTCCAGCCACTCGTTGGCGAAGAGCAGGCCGGTGGCGCCCTCGGGGACGCGGTCGGTCCACTCCACCCGGTCGGGCAGGCCGGCGGGCCGGTCGGCGAGTTCGACGGCGTACGGGCGCAGCCGGGCGGCGGCGTGGGCGGGGAGGGCGGCGAGCACGCCGGTGAGGAGTTCGCCGCGGCCGGCCCCGACGTCGATCAGGGCGAGTTCCGCCGGGCGGCCGAGGGCCTCGTCCACCTCGGTGAGGAGCCGGGCGACCGCCGCGGCGTACCGGGGTGATGCGTGCACGGAGGTCCGGAAGTGCCCGGCGGGGCCCTCCGACCTGCGGTAGAAGCCGCCGTCCGGCCGGTAGAGGGCGTGCTCGGTGGCGGGCCGCCAGCGCATCCAGTCCATGCGGGGGACGTTAGCCGAGGTGGGGGCCGTCTCCACCCTGCGGAGTAGGACCGGATCGCCCTCCCGGCGGACTTGGGGGCGGCCCCGGACTCCCTAGGCTTGAGGCGTGCATCGACTCAACGCCTGGCTCCGACGACACCCGATGGTGGTCGACTCCGTCTGGGCGCTGCCGGTCCTCTTCCTCGGGCTGCTGTCCGACCTGGCGTACTTCGACGACCCCTCGACGACCGAGGCCCAGGCCTGGGGCGGGGTCGTGGTCTCGCTGCTGGTCGCCGTGCTGATGGTGCTCCGCCGGCGGTACCCCAGTGCCACCGCGGCGGCCGGGGTGGGCCTCGGCCTCACCCAGATCGTGGCCCACGTCAACCCGGGCGCCTCCAGCATCGGCTACCTGGTTCTCGCGTACACGGCGGCGGCGTTCGGGGCGCCGTGGGCGTCGAGACTGGTGATGGTGGCGGGGCTGGCGGCGGGGCCGCTGACCATGTGGCGGTTCGACGAGTCCGGGGACCAGCCGGCGGCCTCCGATCTGGCCACCGACCTGCCGCCGCCGAACCCGCCGAGCTTCTGGCAGCAGGCGTTCATCTCGGTGCTGATGTCCACCCCCTTCATCCTGTGCTGGGCGTGGGGCCGGCTGACCCGGGTCCGGGCGGCGTACCTGGTGGAGCTGGAGGACCGGGCGTCCCGGCTGGAGCGGGAGCGGGACGCCAAGGCGAAGGTGGCGGTGGCCGCCGAGCGAGCCCGGATCGCCCGGGAGCTGCACGACGTGGTGGCGCACAACGTCTCGGTGATGATCGTCCAGGCGGACGGCGCCGCGTACGTACTGGACAACTCGCCGCAGCAGGCCAAGGAGGCGCTGGGCACCATCGCCTCCACCGGGCGGCAGGCGCTGGTGGAGATGCGCCGGCTGCTGGGCGTGCTGCGGACCACCGAGACCGCCGAGGAGTACGTGCCGCAGCCGGGGGTGGAGGAGCTGCCCGAGCTGCTGGAGCAGGTCCGCGCGGCGGGCCTGCCGGTGGAGTTCGCCACCAGCGGCGAGGCCCGCGACCTGCCGCGCGGCCTGGAGCTGACGGTCTACCGCATCGTCCAGGAGGCGCTGACCAACGTCCGCAAGCACGGCGGCCCCGGGGTCCGGGCCCGGGTGGCCGTGGACTTCCGGGAGCGCGACCTGGAGGTCCTGATCGAGGACGACGGCCGCGGCACCACCGACGACCAGCTGACCGCGGGTGGTGAGGACGGGCTCGGACATGGTCTGATCGGCATGCGGGAGCGGGTCGGCATGGTCAGCGGCAGCCTGGACGTCGGGCCGCGGCCCGGCGGAGGCTTCCGGATCCGCGCAGTGCTCCCCCTCAAGGCGTCCAAGTGAACGGAGTCCCGACCGTGCCCATCCGCGTGATGCTCGTCGACGACCAGGAGCTGCTGCGCACCGGCTTCCGGATGATCCTGCAGTCCCAGGGCGACATCGAGATCGCCGCCGAGGCGGGTGACGGCGCCCAGGCGCTGGAGGTGCTGAAGGGCACCGAGGTCGACGTGATCCTGATGGACGTCCGGATGCCGCGCCTGGACGGGGTGCAGGCCACCCGGCGGATCTGCCTGGACGCCGAGGGCTCGCCGCTGCCGGGCGCCCCGCACGTGCTCATCCTCACCACCTTCGACCTGGACGAGTACGCCTTCGCGGCGCTCAAGGCCGGGGCGAGCGGCTTCCTGCTGAAGGACGTGCCGCCGACCGAGCTGGTGGCGGCGATCCGGGCGGTGCACGGCGGCGACGCGGTGGTGGCGCCGACCACCACCCGCCGCATGATCGACCGTTTCGCCGAGGTGCTGCCGACCCCGGCCACGGCCGGCGGGCCGCCGGTGCTGGCGCCGCTCACCGAGCGGGAGCGCGAGGTGTTCCTGCTGGTCGCCCAGGGCCTGTCGAACGGCGAGATCGCCGCCCGGCTGACCCTCTCCGAGGCGACCGTGAAGACCCACGTCGGCCGGATCCTGGCCAAGCTCGGCCTGCGCGACCGGGTCCAGGCCGTGGTGCTGGCGTACGAGAACGGTCTGGTGCGGGCCGGAGAGCCGCTGTAGGGGTGCCGTAGGGAGGTTCCGGCGCGCGCGGCTGCCCGTACCATGGGGCGGTACGTCTGGTACCCGCAGAGGACTGGAACGGAAAAAGAGCCGTGCACCCTGATTTCGGCGCACCCGCCGATCCCTTCGGCGACCCCGCGGACCCCGGCAACCGGCCCGCCCGGCTGGCCGTCGGCGTGGTCGGCACCGGCCGGGTCGGCCCGGCGCTGGGCGCCGCGCTGCAACTGGCCGGCCACCGGGTGGTGGCCGCCTCCGGCGTGTCCTCGGCCAGCCGCCGGCGGGCCGAGGCGCTGCTGCCGGGCGTCCGCCTGGTGACCCCGCCGCAGGTGCTGGCCGCCGCCGACCTGGTGCTGCTGACCGTGCCGGACGACGTGCTGGCCGAGCTGGTCGCCGGGCTGGCCTCGACCGGCGCGATCCGGCCCGGCCAGATCGTGGTGCACACCTCGGGGGCGCACGGCGTCGCCGTCCTGGAGCCCGCGGCGCGGGCCGGGGCGCTGCCGCTGGCGCTGCACCCGGCGATGACCTTCACCGGCACCTCGGTGGACGTGGCCCGGCTGGCCGGCTGCCCGTTCGGGGTGACCGCGCCCGAGGAGCTGCGGCCGGTGGCCGAGGCCCTGGTGGTGGAGATGGGCGGCGAGCCCGCCTGGGTGCCGGAGCAGGTCCGGGCGATGTACCACACGGCCCTGGCACACGGCGCGAACCACCTGGTCACCCTGGTCGCCCAGGCCATGGAGCTGCTGCGGGCGGCGGGCGTGGCGGAGCCCGGCCAGATGCTCGGCCCGCTGCTCGGCGCGGCCCTGGACAACGCCCTGCGCTCGGGCGACCTCGCGCTGACCGGCCCGGTGGCGCGCGGCGACGGCGGGACGGTCCGCCGCCACCTGGAACAGCTCGCTACGGTGGCCCCGGACATCGGGCAGGCGTACCGGGCGATGGCCCGGGCCACCGCGCAGCGCGCCGTCCGGAGCGGGACGCTGAAGCCGGAGCCGGCGGCGGCGCTGCTGGACGTACTCAACGAGGAGAACCACTGATGGCGGGGAAGAACCAGCGCGGCCGGCAGGCGGCGAAGGCGCCGAAGGTCCACACGGCGGAGCTGACGCACACCGTCGAGGACTTCGAGTCCGCGTTCTGGCCGGACGAGCAGCCGGTGGACAACGCGGTGGTGATGACCATGGGCGCGCTGCACGAGGGCCACGCCGCGCTGATCCGGGCCGCCCGCAAGCAGGTGGGCCGGGACGGCCGGGTGGCGGTGACGGTGTTCGTCAACCCGCTGCAGTTCGGCGCCGGCGAGGACCTGGACCGCTACCCGCGGTCCCTGGAGGCCGACGTGAAGCTGGCCGCCGAGGCCGGCGCCGACGTGGTCTTCGCGCCGAGCGGCGAGGAGGTGTACCCGAACGGCGAGCCGCTGGTGCGGCTGGCGGCCGGCCCGATGGGCGAGCGGTTCGAGGGCGCCAGCCGGCCCGGTCACTTCGACGGCGTGCTGACCGTGGTGGCCAAGCTGCTGCACATCACCGACCCGGACTTCGCCTTCTTCGGCGAGAAGGACGCCCAGCAGCTGGCGATCGTCCGCCGGATGGTGGCCGACCTGGACTTCGACGTGGAGATCGTCGGCGTCCCGACCGTCCGCGAGGAGGACGGCCTGGCGCTGTCCTCGCGCAACCACTACCTGTCCGAGCAGGAGCGCGGGCAGGCGCTGGCGCTGTCCCGGGCGCTGTTCGCCGGACGGGACGCGGGCGCCCGCGGCGCGCAGGCCGTCCGCGAGGCCGCCTCCGCCGCCCTCGACGCCGCCGAGGGCGTCGACCTCGACTACCTCGCCCTGATCGACCCGGACGCCTTCACCGAGGCGCCGGACGACTTCCGGGGCGAGGCGGTGCTGGCCGTCGCCGCCAGGGTGGGCTCGACCCGCCTGATCGACAACGTCCGCATCATCGTCCGGTAAGGCATGCACTCGCCCCCGGCCCACCGGGGGCACTCCCAGGAGGCGTGACCCATGATCCGCACCATGCTCAAGTCCAAGATCCACCGTGCCACCGTCACCCAGGCCGACCTGCACTACGTCGGGTCGGTCACGGTGGACGAGGACCTGCTCGACGCCGCCGACCTGCTCCCCGGTGAGCTGGTCCACATCGTCGACATCAACAACGGCGCCCGGCTGGAGACGTACACCATCGCCGGGCCGCGCGGCACGGGGGTGATAGGCATCAACGGCGCCGCGGCCCGTCTGGTGCACCCCGGCGACCTGGTGATCCTCATCGCCTACGGGCAGATGGAGACCGCCGAGGCCAAGGCGTACCTGCCGAAGGTGGTCTTCGTCGACGGCGACAACAAGATCACCTCGATCGGCCCGGACGCCGCCGACGCCCCCGAGGGCGCCGGACTGCTCCGGGGCGACCAGGCGTACCGTGGCGGGGATGCGGCCCCGGCCGCCGCGCACTGAAGGAGCAGTTGAACCCATGTCGTACCGCCTGACCGCCCCCGCCCCCGGCTGGACCAGCACCACCGACGTCGTCGTGGTCGGGTCCGGCGTCGCCGGCCTGACCGTCGCGCTCAACGTCCGCAAGGCCGGCCTGCGGGCGATGGTGGTCACCAAGGCGATGCTCGACGACGGCTCCACCCGCTGGGCCCAGGGCGGCATCGCGGCCGCCCTGGGCGAGGGGGACACCCCCGAGCAGCACCTGGACGACACCCTGGTGGCCGGCGCCGGGCTGTGCGACGAGGACGCGGTCCGGGCCCTGGTCACCGAGGGACCGGACGCGGTCCGCCGGCTGATCGGCATAGGCGCCGCCTTCGACCTGGACGCCGAGGGCGAGATCCTGCTGACCCGCGAGGGCGGTCACCACCGCCGCCGGATCGCCCACGCCGGCGGCGACGCCACCGGCGCCGAGATCTCCCGCGCCCTGGTCTCCGCGGTCCGCAGCGACCCGGGCCTGGAGCTGATCGAGCACGCCCTGGTGCTGGACCTGCTGACCGACGCGGCGGGCCACGCCGCCGGGATCACCCTGCACGTGATGGGCGAGGGCCAGCGGGACGGCGTCGGCGCGATCCGGGCCCGCGCGGTGGTGCTCGCCACCGGCGGCATGGGCCAGGTCTACTCCGCCACCACCAACCCGGCCGTCTCCACCGGCGACGGCGTGGCCCTGGCGCTGCGCGCCGGGGCCGAGGTCACCGACCTGGAGTTCGTGCAGTTCCACCCGACCGTCCTCTTCCTCGGCCCGGACGCCGAGGGCCAGCAGCCGCTGGTCTCCGAGGCGGTCCGCGGCGAGGGCGCGTACCTGGTCGACCGCGACGGCGTCCGCTTCATGGTCGGGCAGCACGAGCTGGCCGAGCTGGCGCCCCGGGACATCGTCGCCAAGGCGATCACCCGCCGGATGCTCGAGCAGGGCACCGCGCACATGTACCTGGACGGGCGGCACTTCGGCGCCGCGATGTGGGCCGAGCGGTTCCCGACCATCCTCGCCTCCTGCCGCGCGCACGGCATCGACCCGGTCACCGACCTGATCCCGGTCGCCCCCGCCTCGCACTACGCCTCCGGCGGCATCCGCACCGACCTGCACGGCCGCACCACGGTTCCCGGCCTGTACGCCTGCGGCGAGGTCGCCTGCACCGGCGTCCACGGCGCCAACCGGCTCGCCTCCAACTCCCTGCTGGAGGGCCTGGTCTTCGCCGAGCGGATCGCCGCCGACCTCGCCGACCTGCACGCCGCCGGCGCCCTGCCCGAGCGCGCGGTGGACGTGGCCGGCGCCCGGGCCGCCCACGCGGTGCCGCTGCTCGCGCCCGAGGCGCGGGCCGAGATCCAGCGGCTGATGTCCACCGGCGCCGGCGTGATCCGCTCGGCCGCCTCCACCGCCGCCACCGCCGCCGGGCTGGCCCGCCTGGCCGAGGAGGCCCGGACCCACACCGCCGAGGAGAAGCCCGCCGACCCGCGGGTGGAGACCTGGGAGTCCACCAACCTGCACCTGGTCGCCGGCGCGCTGGTCGCGGCGGCGGCGCTGCGGGAGGAGACCCGCGGCTGCCACTGGCGCGAGGACCACCCCGACCGCGACGACACCCACTGGCACCACCACCTCGTCACCACCCTCGACGAGGACGGCCTGAAGGTGGCGGCCCGGCCGTGACCGGCGGGCGCACGCTGCCGGAGACAGGGGCGCGTGGGTGACCCACTCAGCGTCACAAACCTTGCAAGGAGCATTCCGATGACCCACGACGAACTTCCGCTCGCCTCCGCCGGCGGCTGCGGCGACGGCTGCGCCTGCGGCGAGGGCGAGGCGTACGAGACCGGCCTGGACCCGGCGCTCGCCGCGCTGCTGGAGGAGGCCGGCCTGGACCCGGTCGAGGTCGAGGACATCGCCTCGCTGGCGCTGGGCGAGGACCTGGCCGGCGGCGAGGACGTCACCTCGGTCGCCACCGTCCCGGCCGACGCGGTGGCCACCGCGGACTTCACCGCCCGCCAGGCGGGCGTGGTGGCCGGTCTGCGGATCGCCGAGGCCGTGGTCTCGCTGGTCTGCGAGGAGGAGTTCGAGGTCGAGCGGCACGTCGAGGACGGCGCCCGGGTCGAGGCCGGCCAGGTGCTGCTGTCGGTCCGCAGCCGGACCCGCGACCTGCTGACCGCCGAGCGCAGCGCGCTCAACCTGCTCTGCCACCTGTCGGGCATCGCCACCGCCACCCGGGCGTGGGCGGACGCCCTGGAGGGCACCGGCGCGGTGGTCCGCGACACCCGCAAGACCACCCCGGGCCTGCGCGCGCTGGAGAAGTACGCGGTCCGCGCGGGCGGTGGCGCCAACCACCGGATGGGGCTGTCCGACGCGGCGCTGGTGAAGGACAACCACGTGGTGGCGGCCGGCGGCGTGGCCGAGGCGTTCAAGGCGGTCCGGGCCATGTACCCCGAGCTGCCGGTGGAGGTCGAGGTCGACACCCTGGAGCAGATCCCGCCGGTCCTGGAGGCGGGCGCGGACCTGATCCTGCTGGACAACTTCCCCGTCGAGCGGCTGAAGCAGGCCGTCGAGCTGGTGGCGGGCCGGGCGAAGCTGGAGGCTTCCGGCGGTCTGACCCTGGCCACCGCGCGCGAGGTCGCCGAGACTGGTGTCGACTACCTCGCCGTCGGGGCCCTGACGCACTCCTCGCCGATCCTCGACATCGGCCTGGACCTCCGCGCCTGACCACCCCTCACCGCAGAAAGCAGCCCATGCTCCTGACCATCGACGTCGGCAACACCCAGACCACGCTCGGCCTGTTCGACGGCGAGGAGATCGTCGAGCACTGGCGGATCTCCACCGATCCGCGCCGCACGGCGGACGAACTGGCCGTGCTGCTGCAGGGGCTGATGGGTGCGCACCCGATCGTCTCCGCCTCCGACCGGGTGGAGGGTCTGGCGATCTGCTCCTCGGTGCCCGCCGTGCTCCACGAGCTCCGCGAGGTGACCCGCCGCTACTACGGCGACGTCCCCGCGGTGATCGTGGAGCCGGGGGTGAAGACCGGGGTGCACGTCCTGATGGACAACCCCAAGGAGGTCGGCGCCGACCGGATCGTGAACGCGCTGGCCGCCAACAGCCTGTACGGCGGCCCGTGCATCGTGGTCGACTTCGGCACCGCCACCACCTTCGACGCGATCAACGAGCGCGGCGACTACGTGGGCGGCGCGATCGCCCCCGGCATCGAGATCTCGGTGGAGGCGCTCGGTGTCCGGGGCGCCCAGCTCCGCAAGATCGAGCTGGCCCGTCCGCGGAACGTGATCGGCAAGAACACCGTCGAGGGCATGCAGTCCGGCATCCTGTACGGCTTCGCGGGCCAGGTCGACGGCCTGGTGAACCGGATGGCCAAGGAGCTGGCCAAGGACCCGAGCGACGTCCAGGTGATCGCCACGGGCGGGCTGGCCCCGCTGGTCCTCGGCGAGGCCGAGGAGATCGACGTCCACGAGCCCTGGCTCACCCTGATCGGCCTGCGGCTGATCTACGAGCGCAACCGGCCCGCCACCGCCTGATCCGGCGGGTCGCCGCGGCCGGTCCGACCCCGGAGGTCCCGGGGGGACCGGTCGGCCCGACAATTCCGCCCACCTGGCCGCACCCCCGCGCGCCGCCGCCGCCCTCGGCGGACGGCAGACGAAGCTGGTCGAACAGACCGACCGGCCTCGCGAGTCCGTTCGCAGGGGTCCGGGTGCCCGAGGGCCAGGAGGGCGGATGGGTGCGATCGAGGAACCGGGGGCCGGCGGCGCCCCCGGGGCACCGCCGACCGAGCCGGACGAACCCGCCGGGCCCACCGGCCGCCGCCGGCGGGTCCTGCTGTACGCGGTGGCCACCGCCGTCCTGGTGTCGGCGGCCGGGGTGGGCGCCGGCGCGGTGATCAGGTCCTCGGCCCAGGTCGCCGCCGAACAGCCGCCGCCCCCCGCCGACGTGCTGACCGCCGCGGTGGAACGGCGGGTGCTGGTGGACTCGGTGGTGCTGCGCGGTCAGGTCACCGCCGTCCAGACCGTGGTGGTGACACCCGTCCCGCCGGGCGGGGGCCGGGCGGTGATCACCCGGCTGCCCGTCCCGGCCGGCGGCTCGGTGGAACCGGGCCGCCCGATCGCCGAGGTGTCCGGCCGGCCGGTGTTCGCCCTGCCCGGCGAGCTGCCGGTCTACCGCGACCTGCGGCCCGGCACCACCGGGCCGGACGTGAAGCAGCTTCAGCAGGCCCTGGAGACCCTCGGGTTCACCTCGGCCGGCGACGCCCCCGGCACGTACGGGCCGAAGACCGCGGCGGCCGTGAAGTCCTTCTACACCTCCCAGGGCTACGACCCGCTGCCCGCCCAGCCCGACGGTCCGGCCCGGGTGGCCGCCGCCGAGGACGCCGTCACCGCCGGCCAGCGGGCCGTGGAGGACGCCCGGGACGCCCGGCGCGCGGCCGCCGGCACCTCGGGCTCCACGGCCGCCCGGCGGAAGGAGACCCGCGCCACCGAGGACCTCACCAAGCTGCGCCAGCGGCTCACCGAGGCCCAGGACGCCGCGGCGGCGATGGTCCCGGCGACCGAGGTGGTCTACCTGACGGGGTTCCCGGCCCGGGTGGACGCGGTGGCCGGCCGGATCGGCGGCGACGTGACCGGCGGCCTGCTGACCGTCTCGGCCGGGGCCCTGGTCGCCAAAGCCACGCTGACCCCGGCCCAGAAGCGGCTGGTCCAGGTCGGCCAGACCGCCAGCATCGTCTCCGAGCAGAACGGGCTCACCACCACGGCCACGGTCGCCTCGGTCTCGGACGGACAGCTCACCGGCCCCGGTACCGGGACGGCCGACGGCGGCGGGACCGGGCCGCAGACGGCCTTCCAGATGGTCCTCCAGCCGGGCCGCCCGCTCGACCCCGGATCGCTGGGCGAGGAGGTCCGGCTGACCGTCCAGGCGGCGGCCTCCACCGAGCCGGTGCTGGTCGTCCCGGTCTCCGCGGTCGCCTCCACCCCGGACGGGAAGACCCAGGTGACGGTGGTCCGGGACGGGCGGCGGGAGCAGGTGGAGGTGGTCTGCGGGATGACCGGCGGCGGCAGCGTCGAGGTCCGGCCGGTGGAGGGCGCCGTGCTGGCCGACGGGGAGCAGGTGGTGGTCGGCGTCCGGAACGGTCCGGCGTGAGCACCCCCGTCGTCGAGTTCCGCGAGGTCGGCCTGACCCTGCCGGGGCCGCCCCCGGCGACCGTCCTCGGCCCGTGCGGGCTGACCGTCCGGCCCGGCGAGTACCTCGCGGTCACCGGGCCGCCCGGGGAGGGCCGGTCCGCGCTGGTCGACCTGCTCGGCCTGCTCACCGCCCCGACCCGCGGCCGCTACCTGCTGGACGGGGTGGACACCACCGCGCTGACCGATCGCCGGCGCTCGGCCCTGCGCGGCCGCCGGATCGGCCTGCTGCGCACCGCGGACCTGCTGATGCCCGACCGCACCGCCGCCGAGAACGCCGCCCTGGCCCTGCTCTACACCGCCGACCGCGGGACCCGCCGCCCGGCCGAGCGGCTGGCCGCGGCCGGGGAGGCGCTCGCCCGGGTCGGCCTCGCCGCCCGCGCCGCCCGGCCCGTCCGCGGGCTCACGCCCGGCGAACGGCGGCGGGTCGCCCTCGCCCGGGCCCTCGCCGCCGACCCGGTGCTGCTGGTGTGCGAGGAACCGTCCGGCGGCCTGGCCCCGCAGGACGCCGAGCACCTCCTCGACCTGATGGACGGGCTCAACGCCGACGGCCTGACCGTGGTCCTGGCCACCGGGGACGGCTCGGTGGCCGCCCGGGCCGACCGGGTGGTCACGGTCCGGGGCGGCGTGCTGCGGGACCTCGGGTGGCACGGCGGCGGTGTGTGGCGGGGCGGCCCGCCGGCGGGCCGGGACGGGTCGCCCGGGGGCTGGTCGAACGCGTCGCCCGACGGGTGGTCGAACAGGTGGTCCGACGGGTGGTCGGACGGCTGGTCCGAGGAGTGGCCGGAGCCCGAGGAGGAGGGGTGGGCCGAACCGGACACCCTGGTCGACCCGGCGGCCTGGGCCGAGCCTGACGGCTGGTCGGGTCAGACCGGCCGGTCCGGGCTCGTCGGCTGGTCCGCGCCGGGCGACCGGTCCGGGCGGAGCGGCCGGGGCCCGGACGAGGGGCCCGACGCTTACGAGGAGGAGGTGGGGGCGCGATGACGCTCCGTCCGCTCCACGGGGACGGCGACCGGCCGCCCCGCCGGTTCGCCCGGCTGCGGCGGCGGCGCCGTCAGGGCGGCCGGCGCGAGGGTCCCCGCCGGCGCCTCGGACCCGCCGGGCCGTCCGTGCCGTCCTCCCGGCTGGGGCCGCGCGACCTGGTCGCCGAGGCGGTCGGCGACCTGCTCGACCGGCCCGGGCGGACGGCGGCGGCCGGGCTGGGCGTGGTGCTGGGCATCGGCGCCCTGGTCGCCGCCCTCGGCCTCGGCTCCACCACGGCCTCGCAGTACGACGGCCGGTTCTCGGTGGCCGCCGCCACCACCGTCACCGTGGAGGGCGCGTCCGACCTGCCCGCCGCCTTCCCGGCCGACGCCGAGTACCGGGTGACCCGGCTGCGCGGGGTGCGGGCCGCCGGGCTGTACTGGAGCGTCGGCACGGACGGGGCCGAGGTGTCCGCCACCCAGGAGGCCCCCGGCACCGGACGGACCCCCGTGCTCGCCGCCTCCGCCGGGGCACTGGAGGCCGCCGCCCCGCACCTGGTCCAGGGCCGGCTCTTCGACGGCTGGCACGACGCCACGGCGCAGCGGGTGGCCGTCCTCGGTGCGGAGACCGCCGCCCGGCTGGGCATCACCTCGCTGGCGGCGCGGCCCGCCGTCTACATCGCCGACCAGCCGTTCGCGGTCATCGGGATCACCGACGGCGGCGGCCGCGGGCCCGAGCTGCTGCGCTCGGTGACCATCCCGCGGGGCACCGCCGCGCTGCTCTTCGGCGGGCCTGTTGCCGCGCCCGCCCGGATGCTGGTCGCCACCCGGGCCGGGGCGGCCGAACAGATCGCCGCCGAGGTCCCGGTGGCGCTGGATCCGACCCGGCCCGACCAGTTCCGCGCCCTGCCGCCGCCGGATCCGCGCACCCTGCGCTCCCCCGTCCCCGGCGTCCCGGAGCGGACCGTGCTGCTCGCCGCCGGGTGCGGTCTGGCCGCCGGTACCGCCGTGCTCGCCCTGGCCGCCCTCCTGGGAGTGCGGCGGCGCGCCGGGGAGATCGGGCTGCGCCGGGCCCTCGGTGCGGCCCGGCGGCACGTCCTGGCCCAGGTGCTGGCCCGGACCACGGCGGTCGGCCTGCTGGCCGCACCGACCGGGGCCGCGCTCGGGGTGCTCGCGGTGCTGGGCGTCGTCCTGGCGCACGGCTGGACGGCCCGGATCAGTCCGTGGGCGGTCCTCGCCGCCCTGCCCGCCGGGCTGCTCGCGGGCCTGCTGGCCGGGCTCCCGGCCGCCCTCGGGGCCGCCCGCAGCAGCCCCGCCCGGTCGCTGCGGCGCGCCGCGCCCCGGCCCTGAGCGGCCTCCCTCCGGGAGGCGCGGGCGTCGCGGTGGGTGACCGCCGCGGCGGCGCACCGGGGCGGCCGCGACTCCCCGGCCCCACCCGCCGCGGGCGAGCCGACGGGGTGCTGCGCCGCAGGTCACGGCCGGGTCGGGAAGTCCGCCGAATCAGATCAACCGCAGATACGCCGATCGGGACAGACGCGCTCGCCAATCGCCACAAATCGGACGCATGCCACGTACTGTCATGCCATGCCTACGCCACACGGATCGCGCGGCGGCATGGCTTTCAGCGCCGACGAAGTCCGCGTGCTGCGCCGCGCCCTCGCCCAAGCCCTCTACCCGACCCTCGCCGGTCACCCGCACGCCTCCGGGCCGACCGCCGAGTTGTGGGCGGAGGACGTCCAGGACGCCCTGCGGCTCACCGAGGCCATCGACGAGGCCGCCTCGGAGGGCGGCCGGCTGCGGATGTTCCTGCTCGCCGACCTGGTCCGCTACCGGTCCGCCCTGCCCGGCGGCGCCGCCGGCTACCTGGACCGCTTGGAGGAGGCCGTCACCGACGGCTACCTGCCCACGCCCGAGGACCTCTCCGCCCTGCGGTCGCTGTCGCGGCTGCCGTGCGGGGCCGCCGAGCGGTCCCGGAGGTCCCGGCTGGCCGGCCGCTGCCACGCCCTGGCCGAGGCCGAGGTCCGCGAACGGCTCTCGCTCACCTCGGGCCAGCGCCACCTCGCCGCGGTACCGAGCCCAGCCCCCGAACCCACCCCAGTTGGAGGACGGATCCCGATGAGCACCCAGAAGCCCGAACCCCCCACCGGCCGCCCCCAGCAGCACCGCATGCCCACCCCCGCCGAGCTCTTCGGCCGCCGCCCCAAGCCCGCCCCCAAGCCGCAGGCCCAGCCGCAGCCCCCCACCGAGGACGAGGACACCGAGCTCGCCACCGGCACGGGCTGACCTGCCCTCACCCTCCCCCGGACCCCCGAGGTGTCGACAAAGTGACGACACCTCGGGGGTTCGCTGATCACGGGTTCACAACATCTCCGATCCATACGAACGTTCCTGTCCCGAACTGTCCGAAATCCCTCCCCCTGACTGTCCGAGAACTCACCTAGGGTCAGCGCGCCAAGCCCAGAACGACGCCCCCGGGGGGATCATGCGCGCCCCGCGCTCCCGTGCACTCGCCGCACCCATCGCCATCGCCGCCCTGATCACCACCGGCGCCACCCTGCCGGCCCACGCCGACACGGCATCGAACACCTTCGGTTCCGAGTCGGTCCTGGCCCTGGAGCCTGCTCCCGCCAACGGTGATGCCACCACTGCGGAGCTGCAGCTCAAGGTCACCCGTGGCGCCGGCGCGCCGGAGCCGAAGAGCCTGAACCTGACCGTCGACTACTCCGGCGTGAAGGAGTTCGCGACCTTCGGCGGCGCCGTGGGCCGGGGCGGGCAGTGCTCGGAGACCGGATCGGTCGCCACCTGCGCTCCCGAACTCGTCTGGACCGCCGGCTGGGACACGGCCAGCACGGGCCTGAAGTTCACTCCCCGCAAGGGCGCCGCCGCAGGCACCAGCGGGAAGGTCCGGATCAAGCAGACCTGGGAGAACGGGACCTCCACCGAGACCGAGGCGACCGTCATGGTGGGCGGCACGCGCATCGAGGTGGCCGGCTTCGACGGACAGGACGGGCTCAAGCCCGGCGCCACCGTCAGCCGCAGCCTCACCCTCACCAACAAGGGCCAGATCGCCGCGCCCAAGCTGGTCCTGGCCTTCCAGGTCGGCACCGGGCTCCAGTTCAAGCAGCGGTTCGCCAACTGCGAGTACGGCGATCGGCTCCAGGACGGATCGCCCGTCCAGCACGTGGCGATCTGCACCGTCAACAGCGCACTCGCGCCGGGCGAGACCGTGCACCTCAAGCCGATCGAGTTCACGGTCGAGCCCTCCGCGCTGCACGACATCGTCGACCTCAACGTGGCTCCGAACGACGGCCCGGACGCCTGGCTCCGCAGGGAGGCCGACCTGAAGCCCGGCGGGGGGACCACCCGGCTCGTCCTGGCCGACAAGCCGGAGTCCGGCGTGCCGACCGGCACCCCGGTCGCCGACCTGAACAACACCCGGGGCGGATACGCGAGCGTCGACTTCGGCACGGTCAACACGGCCGACTACACCGCCGTCGGGCAGTGGAAGCCGAACGCCGGCGGCACCTCCGGCGTCCTCACCGCCGGCCTGTGGAACCAGGGCCCGGCCTCGATCAACGACTTCCGCAGCGGTGGCGAGGGCGTCGTGTACGTCGACGTGGCCCTCCCGAAGGGAGCCTCGCTCGACGGCGCCGCCCCGAAGGACTGCCAGATCCGTCCCGGCGGCCACTACTCCTGTGGGACCGGTCTGTGGGTGCCCAGCGGCGTCCGGAAGACCTTCGACTTCAAGCTGAAGCTCGCCGGCGAGGGCACCGCCGCCATCGTGCTGCACAACTTCAGCAGCTACATGGAGAACCGCCCGGGGGCCGACCTCCGCTTCGACCCCGTCCCGGCGAACAACGCGACCTCCGTCGCCCTCGGGGCGAAGGAGGCCGGCAACCTGCCGACCGCGTCGCCCAAGCCGACCGCGGGCGGAACGGCCACCACCGGCGGCACCGCGACCGGCCCCGCCACCACGGCGGCCACCCCCGCCGCCTCGCAGAGCAGCGCCGGGACCGGCGCCGGCGGCAACCTCGCCAGCACCGGGTCGTCCGGGCTCGGGCTGACGGCCGGGGTCGGGGCCGCTGCGGTCGTGGCGGGCGGTCTGCTGTTCCTGGTCGCCCGCCGCCGGAAGGCCGGCTCGCACCAGTAGGCGCCGGTCGGAGGGGGAGGCCGTGCCGCGGCCTCCCCCTCCGGCTGTGACGGGTACGAAAACCCCGCGCGGACGGGGCTCCCGGGGCCTAGAGTCTCGTCGGCTCGCACGAGCCGACCGGACGAACCAGGGGGGTTCCATGCGTCTCGAACGCCGTACCGCACAGCTCGCCACCACCGTCCTCGCCACCGCGGTCACCGCCGTGACCTTCGGTGTCGCCGCCGGGCCCGCGCAGGCGGCCGGCGGCGCCCTGCGGGTTCAGGGCCCCGCCTTCCTCGCGCTCGACTTGGACCGCCCGGCAGAGCAGGGCCCGCAGCAGCTGATGCTGGACGTCCGGGTGGCCGAGGGCGCCGGGCGGAAGGCCCACGTCAGCATCGACCTCGCCGCCCTGCAGGGCCTCGCCGAGGTCGGCACCGTCAGCACCAGCACCCCCTGGGCCACCTGCGCCACGCAGGCCACCACCGTCGAGTGCGACCTGACCGCGGAGACCTACTCCCGGTACGTGTTCGTCCCGCTCTCGCCCGCCGCGGGCGCGCCGTTGGGCAGGACGGCCACCGTGCACACCACGGCCACCGCCGAGGACGGCACCACCGCGGGCCTGGACACCACCGTCGCGCTGGGCGGCACCCGGCTGACCCCCGCGGAGCCGCACCTGCCCGAGGACCTCGGCGCCGGCGACACCTGGTCGCCGCGCCTGGAGATCGCCAACCGCGGGCAGCTCGCCGCGCCCCGCCTCGTGGTGGCCTTCACCGGCAACGCCGGCTACTCCTTCGCCCAGCGCTTCGCCAACTGCGAGTACGGCACCCCGGCCGCCCCGCAGGCCCCGGGCCCCGCCGACACCGCCGTGCTGTGCACCGTCGACTCGGAGCTCGCCCCGGGCGAGACCGCCGCGCTCGACCCGGTCACCCTGCGGATCGCCCCCGACGCCTTCATCGTGACCGGGGACATCACCGTCCGCCCGGACGCCTACCCGGCGGACTCCTGGATCCGGACCCACTACACCTTCACCCCCGGCCCGGCCAACGCCCCCCGGCTGACCGCCGGCCGTCCCGAGCGGCCCGCCCCGGCGGGCGACCGGGTCGGCGACCTGGGCTGGGACGGGCAGGGCACCACCAGCCTGGACGGCATCGTCCGCAACACCGCCGACTTCCGGGCCCTGGCCGCCTGGGCGCCGGACGCCGGCGGGACGGGCGGCCGGCTCACCGTCGGCCTGCGCAACAAGGGCCCGGCCGGCATCTACTTCGGCCGCTCCGGCAACGACCCGGCCGACGTCCAGCTGAGCCTGCCCAAGGAGGTCAGGGTCACCTCCGTCCCGGCCGGCTGCTACCGGCAGACCTGGCTGGAGACCGACACCGCGCTCTACCTGTGCGCCACCGCCTCCTGGATCCCGGCCGGCTACCGGGCCGGGTTCGAGTTCGGGCTGGAGACGGACACCACGGCGAAGCTTCCGGCCGTCGTCCGCGCGTACAACGACGCCGGGACGGACGACCAGGGCCGGCCGGTCCCGTACCTGCGCTGGGACCCGAAGCCGAAGAACGACAGCGTGACCCGGCGGCTGGGCACCGAGCCCACCGGCACCACCGCCGAGGCCGCCGAGGCCGCCGAGGCACCGGAGGCCGGGGGCCCCACCGGCTGAGCGGGCCGAGTGGGCGGCGGGCCGCGGGGAGTCGGGCGACTTCCCGCGGGCCGTCGGATAACCCGTGGCGGGCCGCGCCGTGAGGCTGGCTACCCTTGTGGGGTGAGCGATCAGAGCAGCGTCCCCCAGGCCGACGACCTTCCCGAGCAGATGCGCGTCCGGCGCGAGAAGCTGGACCGGCTCCGGGCGGCCGGCATCGACCCGTACCCGGTCGGTTTCCCCCGCACCTCCACCATCGCCGACCTGCGCGCCAAGCACCCCGACCTGGAGCCGGACACCGCGACCGGCGAGCGGGTCGGCATCACCGGCCGCGTGATCCTGGCCCGCACCGGCGGCAAGCTCTGCTTCGCCACCCTGCGGGACGGCTCCGGCGACCTCCAGGTGATGCTCTCCCTGGACAAGCTGGGCGAGGAGCGGCTGGGCGCCTGGAAGACCGACATCGACCTGGGCGACCAGGTGGGCGTCGAGGGCGAGGTGATCACCTCCCGCCGCGGCGAGCTGAGCGTGATGGTGGACCGCTGGGAGCTCACCGCCAAGTGCCTGCGCCCGCTGCCGGACAAGCACAAGGGCCTGACCGACCCGGAGGCCCGGGTCCGCCAGCGGTACGTGGACCTGATCGTGAACCCCGAGGCGCGCGAGATGCTCCAGCTGCGCACCAAGGTGATCCGCTCGATCCGCCGCACCTACGAGGACCGCGGCTACCTCGAGGTCGAGACCCCGATGCTGCAGCCGATCCACGGCGGCGCCAACGCGCGTCCGTTCAAGACGCACATCAACGCCTACGACATCGAGCTCTACCTGCGCATCGCCACCGAGCTCTACCTCAAGCGCCTGGTGGTCGGCGGCGCCGAGAAGGTCTTCGAGATCAACCGGAACTTCCGCAACGAGGGCGCCGACGCGACCCACAACCCGGAGTTCACCGCGCTGGAGTCGTACGAGGCCTACGGCGACTACGACACCCAGGCCGAGCTGATCCGGGCGATCATCGTCAACGCCGCCCGGGACGCCCTCGGCACCACGGTGGTCAGGGGCCTCGGCCCGGACGGCCAGGAGCACGAGATCGACCTGGCCGAGCCCTGGGAGGAGGTGTCGGTCTACCCCGGCATCTCCGCCCGCCTGGGCGTCGAGGTCACTCCGGAGACCTCCGTGGAGGAGCTCCGCGCGCTCGCCGACGGGGCGGGCGTGCCGTGGGAGAAGGAGTGGGGCCACGGCCAGATCGTCCTGGAGATGATCGAGCGCCTGCTGGAGCACCACGCGATCCGGCCGACCTTCATCAAGGACTACCCGACCGAGGTCTCCCCGCTGACCCGCCAGCACCGCTCGATCGCGGGCGTGGCCGAGAAGTGGGACCTGGTGATCTTCGGGACCGAGATCGGCACCGCCTACTCCGAGCTGATCGACCCGGTCGAGCAGCGCGCCCGCCTCACCGCCCAGTCGCTGCTGGCCGCCGGCGGCGACGTCGAGGCGATGCAGCTGGACGAGGACTTCCTGCGCGCCCTGGAGTACGCGATGCCGCCCACCGGCGGCCTCGGCCTCGGCGTGGACCGCCTGATCATGCTGCTCACCGGCAAGAACATCCGCGAGACCGTGCTCTTCCCGCTGGTGAAGCCGGAGGCGAAGCAGAGCGCGGCGGAGAAGTCCGCGGACGCCGCCACCACCGAGGAGGAGTGACCTGATGGACTACGTCAGCGCGATCGTCCCGCCGCTCGTCATGGCGATCGGTTTCGGATTCCTGGTGCGGGCGATCATCCGCAGCCAGGGCGGTGCGCAGAAGGCCAAGGAGGACGCCGCCGCCGAGGCGATGGCGGCCCGTTCCGCGGCCGAATAACGGCGTCTCCACCGGCGCGTCGCCACCCCTTCCCGGGGCGGCGGCGCGCCGGTTTGTTTACCGATGACGGCGTTTGTCCGTATCGGCCCTATCCTGGCCGCACTATGGTGCGGCCACTCGGAGAACTAGAGAACGACATCATGACCCGGGTGTGGCAGTGGAACCGCCCGGTCACGGTTCGCGAGGTTCTGGAGGATCTGCGGTCGGAACGCGATATCGCGTACACGACGGTGATGACGGTGCTGGACAAGCTCCACAGAAAGGGCTGGCTCCGCCGCGAGCAGGTCGGCCGGGCCTATCGATATGAGCCGGTCTCCTCGCGCGAGGCATACACCGCCGCGCTGATGAACGAGGCGTGGGCGACCAGTGACAATCCGGCGGCCGCGCTGGTGCACTTCTTCGGGCTGATGTCCCCCGAGCAGCGCGAGGCACTGAGGGACGCACTCCGGGTGGCCGCCGTGCTGCCCGCGGAACCGGAACCGGAATCCGGGGATTCGCCCGGCGGTGGAACCGGGGAGACCGGCGGCGCCCCGGCACGATAACGTCCCGCCATGGAGGTCACCATCCGCCGGGCGCGGACCACGGACGTTCGGGCGGTGCGCCGCCTCATCGACGCGTACGCGCGGGACGGGATCCTGCTCGACAAGCCGACCGTCACCCTGTTCGAGGCGGTCCAGGAGTTCTGGGTCGCCGAGCGGGACGACAACGGAACGGTGGTGGCCTGCGGCGCCCTGCACGTGATGTGGGAGGACCTGGCGGAAGTCCGCACACTCGCGGTCGACCCGTCCTGCACGGGCCACGGCGTCGGACACCTGCTGCTGGAGAAGCTGCTGCAGACCGCGCGCTGGCTCGGCGTCCGTCGGATTTTCTGCTTGACGTTCGAGGTCGCCTTCTTCGCGAAACACGGCTTCGTGGAGATCGGCGAAAACGACGATCGTACGTCAGACCCGGCGGCGGTGGCAGGGGAAGTCTATGAAGAACTCCTGCGCTCGTACGATGAAGGAGTCGCGGAGTTCCTGGACCTGGAGCGGGTGAAGCCCAACACCCTGGGCAACTCACGGATGCTGCTACACCTCTGACGGCACCCTCCGGGGCTTGCCCGCACACCCCCGGGACCGGGCGGGGGTTTGTGTTTTCACAGAAAAGGCGGTTTCCTTTCCTCAGGCAATGAGGCGTTTACACGGAAAGGGAAGCCCGTGGCACAGAGGGTTCAGGTCATTCTGGAAGACGATCTCGACGGCGGCTCTGCGGACGAGACGGTGACGTTCGCGCTCGACGGCGTTGCCTACGAGATCGACCTGAAGAGCGACAACGCGGAGAAGCTCCGCGATCTGCTGGCCCCGTACGTCGAGAAGGGCCGCAAGCAGAGCGGCCGGCTCGCCGCCCCGCGGCGCAGTGGCAGCACCGGTGGCGGCCGCGGCGCCGGCCGCGCCTCCGCGGGCCAGCCGGACACCGCCAAGATCCGCAACTGGGCGAAGGAGAACGGCTACCAGGTCAACGACCGCGGCCGGGTCCCCAGCGACATCCGCGCGGCGTACGAGAAGGCCAACGCCTCCTGACCCGTCCCCGGGTCTCAGGGCGCCGGCGGGAGGCCGAGCAGGTCGCGCGCGCAGGCGTCCGCCAGGCAGTCGAGCAGGCGCAGCAGGTCGGGGGTGCGCAGGTCCAGTGCGGGCCCGCCCCCACCGGGTCGCAGCCAGACGGCCCGCCCGCCGGGCGGCCGCCGCTCGGGACGCGGGGGTCCGCCCTCCGCGTCCCGCGGCCGGGGCGTCCGCCCCGCGCCGGCCGGCCGTAGCCCGAGCCGGAGTCCGGCGCCCCAGCCGAGCCAGTCCAGCAGGTCGGGCACCAGGTCCGCGGTGTCGGGGGCGAGCAGGAAGGCGGCCAGCGGGCCGCGCCGCACCACCGGCCCGTACGGGCGTGCCAGCCGGTCCAGCCGGGCCAGCGCCGCCAGGGCGGTGCGCAGCCGCAGCTCGACCCGGTCGTGCCCGAGCAGGGCGGCGAGCGGGTCGGCGGGGCGTGCCTGCACACAGCACGGGCCGGCGGCCGGAACCCGGCCCGGCCCCACGAGCGGCGGAACACTCACGGGCTGTGCAACGCTGTAGGGGCGAAGCGGTAACGCGGCCGCACCCGCGGACCCCCGGCTGAGCCACCGTCACCCGGTGGTCGGGCCCGGGTTCCGGGCAGCCGCCCGACGGCCATCCGACGGCGCACCGGCAGCCGCCGGGGGCGGGGTCCCCGAGGCGGGGACTTCTCGCCAGGCGAACACCACCACCCCGGAAACCGCGCGAAACTCGCCGGAATACCGGGTATGAATGCAGGTGGACGGGGCCAGACCGCCCCGGCCGAAGCTGTTCGCGGGACCGGTCGCCTCTCGCCCGGCGGGCTCTGTTCGCCGATGGCGTAGCGGCATCTGGTGCATCAGGCCCAGCTGTGGGAACACCGTCTCCCAGCATCAGGTTGGGAAAGGTGTCGGCTGGTCGCGCAGCATGTTGCTCCCGCGCACGTGGGAGTTCCGTAGCCGCGCCGCTGAGCGGGACTAGCATGCGGAAGGACAGGGCGGGGACGGACCCCGAACTGACCGACCGCTCTGAGGAGCGATTAACGATGTTCGAGAGGTTCACCGACCGCGCGCGGCGGGTTGTCGTCCTGGCTCAGGAAGAAGCCCGGATGCTCAACCACAACTACATCGGCACCGAGCACATTCTCCTGGGCCTGATCCACGAGGGCGAGGGTGTCGCCGCCAAGGCGCTGGAGAGCCTCGGGATCTCGCTCGAGGCGGTCCGCCAGCAGGTGGAGGAGATCATCGGCCAGGGCCAGCAGGCCCCGTCCGGCCACATCCCCTTCACCCCCCGGGCGAAGAAGGTCCTGGAGCTGTCGCTCCGCGAGGCCCTCCAGCTCGGCCACAACTACATCGGCACCGAGCACATCCTGCTGGGCCTGATCCGCGAGGGCGAGGGCGTCGCCGCCCAGGTCCTGGTGAAGCTGGGCGCCGATCTCAACCGGGTGCGGCAGCAGGTCATCCAGCTGCTCTCCGGTTACTCCGGCGGCGGCAAGGAGTCGGCCACGGCCGGCGGCCCCGCCGAGGGCACCCCGTCGACCTCGCTGGTCCTCGACCAGTTCGGCCGGAACCTGACCCAGGCCGCCCGCGAGGCCAAGCTCGACCCGGTGATCGGGCGCGAGAAGGAGATCGAGCGGGTCATGCAGGTGCTGTCCCGCCGCACCAAGAACAACCCGGTGCTGATCGGTGAGCCCGGCGTCGGCAAGACCGCCGTGGTGGAGGGCCTGGCCCAGGCGATCGTCAAGGGCGAGGTCCCGGAGACGCTGAAGGACAAGCAGCTCTACACCCTCGACCTGGGCGCCCTGGTCGCCGGTTCCCGGTACCGCGGTGACTTCGAGGAGCGCCTGAAGAAGGTGCTCAAGGAGATCCGCACCCGCGGCGACATCATCCTGTTCATCGACGAGCTGCACACCCTGGTCGGCGCGGGCGCCGCCGAGGGCGCGATCGACGCCGCCAGCATCCTCAAGCCGATGCTGGCCCGCGGCGAGCTGCAGACCATCGGTGCCACCACGCTGGACGAGTACCGCAAGCACCTGGAGAAGGACGCCGCGCTGGAGCGCCGCTTCCAGCCGATCCAGGTCGCCGAGCCGTCGCTGCCGCACACCATCGAGATCCTCAAGGGCCTGCGCGACCGGTACGAGGCGCACCACCGCGTCTCGATCACCGACGCCGCCCTGGTCGCCGCCGCCACCCTGGCCGACCGGTACATCTCGGACCGCTTCCTGCCGGACAAGGCGATCGACCTGATCGACGAGGCCGGTTCCCGGATGCGCATCCGCCGGATGACCGCGCCGCCGGACCTGCGCGAGTTCGACGAGAAGATCGCCGAGGTGCGCCGGGAGAAGGAGTCCGCGATCGACGCGCAGGACTTCGAGAAGGCGGCCGGCCTGCGCGACAGCGAGAAGCAGCTGCTGCAGGCGAAGGCCAAGCGGGAGAAGGAGTGGAAGGCCGGCGACATGGACGTCGTGGCCGAGGTGGACGAGGAGCTCATCGCCGAGGTCCTGGCCACCGCCACCGGCATCCCGGTCTTCAAGCTGACCGAGGAGGAGTCCTCCCGCCTGCTGCGCATGGAGGACGAGCTGCACAAGCGCGTCATCGGCCAGAAGGACGCCATCAAGGCGCTCTCGCAGGCCATCCGGCGTACCCGTGCGGGCCTCAAGGACCCGAAGCGCCCCGGTGGTTCGTTCATCTTCGCCGGTCCGTCCGGTGTCGGTAAGACCGAGCTGTCCAAGACGCTGGCGGAGTTCCTGTTCGGCGACGAGGACGCGCTGATCGCGCTCGACATGTCCGAGTTCTCCGAGAAGCACACCGTCTCCCGGCTGTTCGGCTCCCCGCCCGGGTACGTGGGCTACGAGGAGGGCGGCCAGCTCACCGAGAAGGTGCGCCGCAAGCCGTTCTCGGTCGTCCTCTTCGACGAGGTCGAGAAGGCCCACCCGGACATCTTCAACTCGCTGCTGCAGATCCTGGAGGACGGTCGCCTGACCGACTCCCAGGGCCGGGTCGTCGACTTCAAGAACACGGTCATCATCATGACCACCAACCTCGGCACCCGGGACATCTCCAAGGGCTTCAACCTGGGCTTCGCGGCCACCGGCGACACCGCCACCGGCTACGAGCGGATGAAGGCCAAGGTCGGCGAGGAGCTCAAGCAGCACTTCCGCCCCGAGTTCCTCAACCGTGTCGACGACATCGTGGTGTTCCACCAGCTGTCCGAGGACGACATCATCCAGATCGTCGACCTCATGATCGCCAAGGTGGACTCCCGCCTGCGTGACCGCGACATGGGCCTGGAGCTGAGCGTCGAGGCGAAGAAGCTGCTGGCGAAGAAGGGCTACGACCCGATCCTGGGCGCCCGCCCGCTCCGCCGGACGATCCAGCGCGAGATCGAGGACCACCTCTCCGAGAAGATCCTCTTCGGCGAGCTGCGCGCCGGCCACCTGGTGGTCGTCGGCACCGAGGGCGAGGGCAAGGAGGCCAAGTTCACCTTCCGCGGTGAGGAGAAGTCCCCGGTGGCGGACACTCCGGCGGCGGTGGGTACGGCCGGCCCGGATCTCACTAAGTAAATCTGTCGACAAAATAGACTGAGGCCTCGACTTCCCGTCGGGGCCTCGGTCCTTTTTGTCCGTCTTTTCTCGGGGGCTCTTCAGTTGAAAAACTGTTTACGCTTCCGTCGGCTGTGAATCGCGGCCGATCCGCACCCGAACGGGTGACCTCCGTCGCTCGTACGGGTGCGATGGAAGCCCAAGTTGCAGGCCAGATCGGTACTTTTGACTGACTATCAGGTCATCCAAGTTGCCGGAGGATAGCGGCGCACCATGTCCCGGTCAAGGTCTTTCTTTTTTAAGCACTGTTGGATCAAATGTCGTCCACCTGTCTTTCATTGGTTCGCCGGTGAGGCCATGAGCCGCGCCGGTAAGGGGAGGACGTCACCACGTTGAAGATATCCAAGAGGGCTGCCGCGGCCACCGCCACGATGGCGGTCGTCGCCGCGCTTGGTGCGGGCATGCTGCCCGGGACGGCCACCGCGGCTCCTGCCAACCCCGTTCCGCGGGACCCGGCCGACGCCGTCCAGTCGGTCAAGGTCGACCACAACATTCCCGGTCCGCTGACCGCGAAGGTCGAGGCGGAGCAGAAGGCCGCCGTCGAGCAGCTGGTCAACGGCACCGCGAAGATCGAGAAGCACGGCGCCAGCAGCGCGATCAAGCTGGGCCGCGACAAGTACGTCGAGCTCGCCCGCGAGCGCACGGACAAGATCTTCACCATCCTGGTCGAGTTCGGTGACCAGGTGGACAGCACCACCACCGGCCCTGACGGCAAGCCGAAGTACGGCGGCGAGCCCGGCCCGGCGCACAACAAGATCGCGGCTCCGGACCGCACCAAGGACAACTCGACCGCCTGGCAGGCCGACTACAACCAGCAGCACTTCCAGGACCTGTACTTCAGCAAGACCCAGGACTCGCTGAAGACGTACTACGAGCGCCAGTCCTCGGGCCGCTACTCGGTCGACGGCCAGGTCACCGACTGGGTGAAGGTGCCGTGGAACGAGGCCCGTTACGGCTCGAACTACTGCGGCCAGCACGTCTGCAACAACGCGCAGGACCTGATCCGCGACGGCATCAACGCCTGGGTCGCCGACCAGAAGGCCAAGGGCCAGTCGGACGAGCAGGTCAAGGCCACCATCGCGCAGTACGACCAGTGGGACCGGTACGACTTCGACCACGACGGCAACTTCAACGAGCCCGACGGTTACATCGACCACTTCCAGATCGTGCACGCCGGTGAGGACGAGTCGGCCGGCGGCGGCGCTCAGGGCACCAACGCGCTCTGGGCCCACCGTTCGTACGCCTACGGCAACCAGGCCGGCAAGCAGGGCCCGGACAACAACAAGCTCGGTGGCACCCCGGTGGGCGCCTCGGGCATCTGGGTCG
Organism: Kitasatospora sp. HUAS MG31; assembly: GCF_040571325.1. GTDB lineage: Bacteria > Actinomycetota > Actinomycetes > Streptomycetales > Streptomycetaceae > Kitasatospora > Kitasatospora camelliae. The sequence continues at coordinate 3,503,682 of NZ_CP159872.1, forward strand.
GCGACTACACCATGCAGCCGGAGAACGGCGGCCTGGGCGTGTTCGCCCACGAGTACGGCCACGACCTCGGTCTGCCGGACCTCTACGACACCTCCGGCCAGGGCATCGACAACTCCGTCGGTTTCTGGTCGCTGATGTCCTCGGGTTCCTGGCTCGGTGAGGGCAAGGACTCGATCGGCGACAAGCCGAACGACCTGGACGTGTGGAGCAAGCTGCAGCTCGGCTGGCTCGACTACGACAAGGCCCAGGCCGGCAAGAGCTCCTTCCACCTGCTCGGCCCGGTGGAGTTCAACACCAAGCGCAAGCAGGCGCTGGTCGTCGACCTCCCGAAGAAGACCGTCACCACCGAGATCAACACCCCGTTCGCCGGTGGCAACGAGTGGTGGAGCGGCAGCGCTGACGACCTGAACGTCACGATGACGCGCGACCTCGACCTGACCGGGAAGACCTCGGCCAAGCTCACCGCCAAGGCCTGGTACGACCTGGAGACGGACTACGACTACGCGTACGCCGAGGTCTCGACCGACGGTGGCGCGAACTGGACCGCTCTGGCCGGTACCTTCAACGGCACCGCGCTCCCGGACAACGCCATCAACGGCACCTCCGGCGGCAACTGGGGCGACCTGGCCTTCCCGCTGGACGCCTACGCCGGCAAGGCCATCAAGGTCCGCTTCCACAACACCACCGACGGTGGCGTTCACATGAAGGGCCTGGCCCTCGACGAGATCGCCATCACCGCTGACGGCGCCACCGTCTTCACCGACGGTGCCGAGAGCGGCGACAACGGCTGGACCGCGACCGGGTTCTCCCGGATCTCCGGCAAGTTCTCGAAGGACTACGACCAGAAGTACCTGGTCGAGAACCGTCAGTACGTGTCCTACGACACCACGCTGAAGACCGGCCCGTACAACTTCGGCTTCAGCACCACCAAGCCCGGCTGGGTCGAGCACTACGCGAACCAGAACGGCATCCTGATCTGGCTGTGGGACTCCTCGCAGTCGGACAACAACGTCGCCAACCACCCGGGCCAGGGCCTCGCCATCCCGGTGGACTCCCACCCGAACACCCTGAAGTGGGCGGACGGCACCCTGATGCGTCCGCGCGTCCAGGGCTACGACTCCACCTTCGGCTTCGAGCGCACCGACGCCCTGAAGCTGCACAAGGCCGACGTCGAGACCAAGATCCCGAGCGCCAAGGGCGTCACGGTCTTCGACGACCGGAAGTCCTACTGGACCGAGGAGAACAAGTACAGCAGCGTGAAGGTGCCCAACACCGGCACGCAGATCGAGGTCCTGTGGCAGAGCTGGAACCAGCTCGAGGCCCTGGTCCGCGTCAAGCCGGTGAAGTGACCTCGCGTCACCTGACCGTCTAGGCAGGTTCGGTGGCCCCCGGCACTCGGTGCCGGGGGCCACTGGCGTTCCCGCCCGGGTGTGCGGGCGGGTTTCCGGGCGCACCGGTGACCATCGGTGGCCATCGGTGGCCATCGGTGGTCACAGCAGGGCCAGCAGGGCGGTGCCGGCCTCGGTGACCTCCTTCGGGGTCCAGTCGAGGGCGGGGCCGGCCACGGTCACCTCGGTCATCGACCAGCCGGGCGGCAGGCCGGGATCGGTCCAGGTGCCGAACAGGGCGATCCCCTCCTCCTCGGCCAGCCGGAGGCCGGCGCGGTCCAGGGCCTCGGCCGGGTGGGGCAGCCAGAGCTGGAACTGGTGGGTGTGCGGGGGCGCCGGGTTGATCCGGGCGCCGGGCAGCTCGGCGAGGGCCTCCGCGACCGTCCGGGCGTGCGTCACATAGTCATCCAGTCGCGGCAGTTCGCGGTCCAGGCCGGCCAGCGCGGAGAGCACGGCCGGCCACTGCTGGAACAGCTGGCCGCCGTAGCGGTGCCGCCAGGCCCTGACCCCGCGGACGAACCCCTCGTCGCCCGCCACCAGGGCGCCGCTGACCGCGCCCAGCGACTTGTAGCAGGAGACGTAGACCGAGTCGAACAGCGCGGCGATGTCGGCCGGCGGGCGCCCGAAGTGCGGTGCGGATTCCCACAGTCGGGCGCCGTCCAGGTGCAGGCGGGCGCCGCGCTCCCGGGCCGCCGCGACCGTGGCGGTCAGCTCCTCCCAGGTGGGCAGGACGAACCCCGCCTCACGGAGCGGGAGTTCCAGCATCAGGGTGCCGAACTCCTCGTCCAGCGAGCGGACTTCCTCGGCGGTGGGCAGCCGCGGCGCGGTGGTCGGCCAGACCGCGCGCAGGCCGCTGAGCCGAGAGTAGGCGCGCCGCTCGTGTCGCTCGGGGTGGGCGAGCGGGTGCATGGCCACCGTGCGGCCGCCGTCGAGGTCCGCCCAGTGCTGCAGGGCGGCCTGTTGGGCCATGGTGCCGGTGGGGAAGTAGGCGGCGTCCGCCGTGCCGAGCAGCGCGGCGACCCGCCGCTCCAGCACCCGGACCGGGCCGTCGCCGTACTGGTCGGGGCGCCCGTCCAGGAGGAGGTCGAGGTCGAGGTCGTCGCCGGGGCCGGCGGGCGCGATGGGGCTGGTGGCGGCTGCGGGGTCGGGGGTGCCGAGCGCTGCCAGGGCGGCCAGCCGTTCGCGGACGGTCTGCGGCCGGGGGCCGGAGAGCAGTCGTTCGGCGGTGCGGCGGGCGGTGAACCAGCGCGCCCGGTGCTCGTCCGCGGAGAGGGCGTCCGCGCGGTCACGGGAAGTGTCCATCCGCCGATCATCCCCGAGCGGGAACCGAAGTTCGAGGCCGTTACCGGCCTTCGGAGGCGGGGGTTGAACCGGACAGAACCCGGGTGAACCCGTGCATTCCGGTGGCGATGCTCACAGGCCCCAGGGGTTGTACGAAGCCCGGTAGTAGACCACCGCGGAACCTCCCCCCGCCCCGGGCCCGCGCGGCTGGGCGGCTGGCGGCCGGCCGGAGCCCGCCGGGCCCGGCGCGAGGGGCGGACGCACTACGCACCGTCGTACGTCACACCGTTTGGGCCCGGTCCGGGCGGCCGTTTACACCTGACGAGTCCCCCCGGCACCACCGCGAGGCCCTCCGGCCCGCACGGGTGCCACCCCCGTCAGCGAGGTCCGTTCACCGCATGCGTTCCATCCCCAGCGCCGGCCGCCGACTCCTCCAGGCGATCGCCTCCTCCCAGCACGTCCGCGCCGCCGCCGGCGGCTCCGCCCGGCTCCCCTTCGCACCGCTGCCGCGTGCCGGTGCCCTGGCCGCCGGCCTCCGGAAGACCCCGGCCACCGCGGCCTGGGGCGGCGCCGCCCTGCTGGCCGTCGGCGCGCTGATGCTGCCGGGCGGCCACGCCGCGGCCCAGACCGTGCACCCGACCACCCCGGGCAGCTCGGCCTTCACCGTCGAGGCGGCCGACCTGGGGCAGCCGGGCGTGGTGCAGATCGGCGAGCCGACCTCGTACCGGGTGCCGGCCTCGGACTCCACCCAGCACGCGGTCGCGGTGGCGACCAACCTGGCCCCGGCCCAGGCCGACGCCGCGAGCGGTGACGGCGACCAGCGGGCCGCCCGTGACTCCGAGCGCGCCGAGCTGCCGGCGGCCGAGGCCCCCGCGCCCGCGCCCGCCGCCGAGGCCGCTCCGGCTCCGGCTCCGGCCCCCGCCGAGGCTGCTGCGCCCGCCGCCGCCCCGGCCCCGGCTCCGGCCCCTGCGCCCGCCCCCGCCCCGGCTCCGGCGCCCGCTCCGGCGCCCGCTCCGGCTCCGGCTCCGGCTCCGGCTCCGGCGAAGGTCTCCTGGTCCTCCCCCGCCCCGGGCGCGAGCATCAGCAACCCGTACCACAAGACCAACGCGTCGTACGCGGCCGGCTACCACACCGGCACCGACTTCGCGGTCTCCGTGGGCACCCCGCTGCTCGCCGTGGCCGACGCCACCGTGGTCTCGGCCGGCCCCGCCGGCGCCTACGGCAACGAGATCGTGCTCAAGCTGCCGGACGGCCGCTTCGCCCAGTACGCCCACATGTCGCAGCTCGCGGTGAAGGCCGGCCAGAAGGTGACGGCCGGGCAGCAGATCGGCAAGTCCGGCAACACCGGCAACTCGACCGGCCCGCACCTGCACTTCGAGATCCGCACCGCCAACAAGTACGCCGCCGTGATCGACCCGATCGGGTACCTGAAGGGCCACGGCGCGGCCAACTTCTGAGCGGACTGACCTCCGGCGCAGCGGAACGGGACACCGGGCCGCCTCCAGCCCTCCACGGGCCGGGGGCGGCCCGTACCGTTCGCACGGCGGGTGGCCGGGTCAGATGCCGGCCAGGTGCCGCCAGGTGGGGTCAGACGGGGGCGGGAGGGGTCAGGCGGGGGCGGGGGTTATCCGGGCGGAGATCTCCAGGGCGACGTCCAGTGCGGCCGCCATCGCCTCCTCCAGGGTGGCGACCCGCGGGCCGGTGGACTCCCGGTCGGGCTCGACCTCGCCGTAGACGTCCTGCTTCAGCAGGAACAGCGCCGAGTTGATGGAGAACAGCGCCACGGCGGCCCGCAGCCGGTCGTGGAAGTCGGCGTCCGGCCCGTGCACCAGGCGGACCATCGCCACCATGCGGTCCTTGAACTCCAGGCCCGCCTGGGACTCCCGGAGGGCCGGCTGGTTCTCGTGGAAGAAGCGCAGCAGCGGTGCCCTTTCGGCCATCCCCGCGGCGAACCTCCGGACCAGTTCGTCGCGCAGCTCGGGTGACCAGGGCTTGCCGCGGCCGTACTCGATGGTCTCGTCGATCGGGGCCGACATGCTCTGCACGATGCCGCGGACGATGTCGTCCTTGGTCTTGAAGTGGTAGTAGAGCGCGGCCTTGGTGACGCCGAGTCGGTCGGCGATCTCCCGGAGCGAGGTCTTCTCGTACCCCTGGGCGGCGAAGAGTTCCAATGCCACGTCGAGGATCCGCGCGCGCGTGTCGCTACGGGGGCTCTGCGTCCTACTCATGGCGTGCATTCTCCCTGCCCGTGGGGCCTGAGCCGAAACCGGCTTGACGCCCGGCTAGGGAACAACTTACCGTGCGACCGCGACAGTGCACTAGCCGGTCGTCAAGTAAGTGAGCCGCGGGGAGCCCGCGGCCAGCAGGGCCAGGGGAGAACGGACCATGTCACAACAGCAGGTCGGAGCAGCGGAGGACGCCTCCGCAGCCCCGGGAGGACCGGGGAGCGAGCCGGAGCCGCGGTCGCCCCGCGAGATCCGGCTGGTGATGATCGGGCTGGTGATCGCCATGCTGCTGGCGATGCTGGACAACCTGATCATCGGCACCGCCATGCCCACCATCGTCGGCGAGCTGCACGGCTCCGAGCACATGGCCTGGGTGGTCACCGCGTACACCCTGGCCACCGCGGTCTCCACCCCGATCTGGGGCAAGCTGGGTGACCTGTACGGCCGCAAGGGCACCTTCCTGATCTCCATCGCGATCTTCCTGGTCGGCTCGGCGCTCTGCGGCCTCTCCGACTCGATGACCCAGCTGATCGTCTTCCGCGCGCTGCAGGGCCTGGGCGCCGGCGGTCTGATGGTCGGCGTGATGTCCATCATGGGCGCGCTGGTCCCGCCGCGGGACCGCGGCAAGTACCAGGGCATGTTCGCCGCCGTGATGGCCCTGGCCACCGTCGGCGGCCCGCTGATCGGCGGCTTCCTCACCGATCACCTCAGCTGGCGCTGGACGTTCTACGTCAACCTGCCGCTGGGCGCCGTGGCGCTCGCGTTCATCGTGGTCACCCTGAAGCTGCCGAAGTACCGCTCCACCGCCCGGATCGACTACGCGGGCGCGGCCCTGCTGACCGCGGGCATCACCTCGCTGGTCCTGATCACGACCTGGGGCGGCCAGGAGTACGACTGGGACTCCAAGCAGATCCTCGGCCTGGGCGCGCTCGCGATCGCCTCGCTGATCGGCTTCTGCTACGTCGAGCAGAAGGCCGACGAGCCGGTGATCCCGCTCGGCCTGTTCCGCATCCGCAACTTCACCCTGGTCTCGGTGATCGGCTTCATCGTCGGCTTCGCGATGTTCGGCGCGGTCGCGTACCTGCCGCTCTACCAGCAGATCGTGCAGGGCGCCTCGGCCACCAACTCCGGCCTGCTGCTGATGCCGATGATGTTCGGCATGCTGGCGGTCTCGCTGGTGGTCGGCCAGGCGGTCACCAAGACCGGCAAGTACCGGATCTTCCCGATCATCGGCACCGCGGTCATGGCGGGCGGCTCGCTGCTGCTCTCCACCCTCGGCACGGACACCAGCCGGTTCACCTCGGCCTGCTACATGGTGGTGCTCGGCGCCGGCATGGGCTTCCTGATGCAGATCACCATGCTGGTCGCCCAGAACAGCGTGGAGCTCAAGGACATGGGCGTGGCCTCCTCCTCGGCCACCCTGTTCCGCACCATCGGCGGCTCGTTCGGTGTGGCGCTGTTCGGCGCGCTGTTCAACAACCGGGTCAGCGACACCATGGCCCAGCTCGGCGGCGGCGCTCCGGCCGGCGGCGGCCAGCTGGACCCGACCCGGCTGAAGTCCCTGGACCCGAAGGTCCAGGAGGTGGCCCACCAGGCCGTCTCCAACGGCATGCACACGGTGTTCCTGTGGGGCGCCGTGGTCAGCGTGGTGGCCATCGCGGCGGCGGTGTTCCTGCGCGAGGTTCCGCTGCGCGGCGGCGGCCAGGCCGACGACAAGGCTCCGCAGGAGCCGGTCGCGGCCTGAGGCCCGGCGCGGGTGCCGGTACCGACACACGGAGGCCCTCCGGACGCGGGATGCGTCCGGAGGGCCTCCGGCGTTCTGCGGCGTGCTCCTGTGCCTCTAGTGCCTCCGGGGCACGGCCGGGGTCGCCGGGGTCGGGCGGGTCAGGTCAGGTCAGGTGGGCAGGCGGTAGAGGCCCGGGCCGACCGGTTCCACCAGCCCGTCGGCGACCAGCCCGTCCAGGGCCCTGGCCCGCTGCACCGGCTCGTGCCAGACCTCGTCCAGCCGGGCCTGCTCCACCTCGCCGTGCGCCTCGCGCAGCACCGCCAGCAGCTTGCCGCGCACCTGACGGTCCGTCCCCTCGTACGACTGGCCGCGGCGGGCCGGGCCCTGGTACGGCGGCCGGCCGGCCCGCTGCCAGGCGCACTGCGCCAGCAGCGGGCACCCCGCGCACTCGGGTCCGCGCGCGGTGCACACCAGGGCGCCCAGCTCCATCACGGCCACCGCCCAGGTGGCGGCCGTCTCGGCGGTCGTGGGCAGCAGCTCGACGGCCGTACGGCGCTCGGCGGCGGTGGTGGCCTGCGCCGGGTACTCGACCCCGCTCACCGCCCGGGCGAACACCCGGCGGACGTTGGTGTCCAGCACCGCGTGGCGCTGCCGGAAGGCGAAGGAGGCCACCGCGGCCGCCGTGTACTCTCCCACCCCGGGCAGGTCCAGCAGCGCGGCGTGGTCGTCCGGCACCACACCGCCGTGCTCCTCGGTGATCGCCACGGCCGCCGCGTGCAGGCGCAGCGCGCGCCGCGGGTACCCGAGCCGGCCCCACATCCGGACGGCCTCGCCGGGAGCGTCCGCGGCCAGGTCGGCGGGGCTGGGCCAGCGCTCCATCCAGGCGCGGTACGCGGGCAGCACCCGCTTCACCGGCGTCTGCTGGAGCATGAACTCGCTCACCATCACCGCCCACGGCGAGACGCCGGGCGACCGCCAGGGCAGGTCGCGGGCGTTCTCGGCGTACCAGTCGAGGACGGTGGTGTGGAGCAGCGCGGTGGCCGCGGCCGAGCCGGGGGTGGCGGGGGCGGCTGAGCCTGAGGCTGCGGCGGGGGCGGCGGAGCCGGGGGCTCCGGAGGGGGCGGCAGCGGTCAGGGCGGCGGGGGCGGCGGAGATATCGGCAACCATGGCGCTTCGATCCTCCCACGGGCGGGAGGGCGGCCGGGTCGGGATGCTTCTCCTCGGGTCACGGTCCTCGGGGTGTACGGATCGGTCCCCGGGGGTGGGTGGGTCAGAGGCCGAGGTCGTCGAGTTCCTTGAGCAGTTCGGCGCGGGGACTGACCGGTGCGCCGCCCTGGGTGGGGACGGCCGCCGTACCGGAGCCGTCGGCGCGGCCGGAGCCGTTGCTGCGGTCGGAGCGGTCGGTGCGCCTGGCGCGGTCGGTGGGGTCGGTGCGGTCGCGGAAGATCCAGGCGCCGGCGAGGCCGCCGACCAGGCCGCCCAGGTGGCCGAGCCAGCTGACGCCCGGGGTACCCGGGACGGCGGTGGTGAGGATGTAGGCGAAGGAGGCGAACATCACGACGCCGATCAGGCTGTCGATGAGGTTGCGGTCGATGAGCCCGCGGAGCACCACGTAGCCGAAATACCCGAAGACCACGCCGCTGGCGCCGACGGTGACCGCCGTGTCCCGCTCGAACAGCCAGACCGTGAGGCCGCTGCTGAGCGCGACCAGCAGCGTCAGTCCGAGGAACTTCTTGACCCCGCGGTACGCGGCCAGGAAGCCGAAGACGAACAGCGGGCCGGAATTGCCCTCCAGGTGCTGCCAGTTCAGGTGCAGGAAGGGCGCCGCGAACACGTCCGGCAGCCGCTCCACGTCCTGCGCGACGATCCCGAAGTCGTACGCGATCCGGTTGTCCGCCAGCCAGTTGGCGAGCTGGAGCAGCCAGATCACGCAGAGGAACGCGAACACCGTGAAGAACGCCCGGCGCGCCTCCGCGACCATGCGTGCCGGATCGACTGCACTGTTCCGTTCGGTGCCCATGCGCCCGACTATAGGGCGGGGCCCGGGCAGTGTCCCTACCTCGTCCGGAGCAAATGGCGGATCATGTGAAGGAAGTGGCCCTGGTGCAGTGTTGATGCGTCAACGGGTGCACACAGTCTCGTAGAGTTTGCCCGTGCCCTCTCTGCGTCAACCCGTGGGACCGCTGCCGGCATCGATCTACTGGCGGCGGCGCGTCGTCGTGCTCGTCGCGCTGGTCGCCGTGGCGGCTCTGGTCGCCTGGCTGACCGTCGGCACCGGCAGCGGCGACAAGCAGCCCACGCAGAACACCGCCCAGCCCGCCCCGGCCCAGTCGATCACCCCGGGCGCCGCGCCGTCCGGCTCGGCGATCACGACCCGCCCCGGCGGTTCGAGCGGCGGCGGTACGGGGTCCGGCTCCGGCGGCGTCTCGGGCGGTGGCGGCGGGGACGTCAGCCTGACCTCCGGCGGCACCGGCGGTGGCGCCTCGTCCTCCCCCGGCGGTACGGGCTCCGCGGGCAGCTCCGGCGGCGGCGCGGGCGGCACGTCCGGCGGTACGGCCGGGACCCCGCAGGTGAACACCTCCGAGGTGATGGCCCTGCCGGTGTGCGCGGCGTCCCAGATCTCGCTGGAGCTGTCGAGCGCGCAGAACGCGTACCAGCCCAAGGACAAGCCGCGGCTGGCACTGACCGTCCGCAACACCTCGGGCGCCAACTGCCGCGTGGACCTGGGCCGGACCACCTCCAGCATCACCGTGACCTCCAGCACCGGCGACCGGGTCTGGTCCTCGGCGGACTGCCCGACGGACCGCCAGAGCGCCTGGGTGCAGATCACGGCGGGCAGCGGCCTGACCGAGACGTTCAACTGGGACCGCAGCCGCAGCAAGCCGCAGTGCGCCTCCACCGACGGCACCGCCGCGCAGCCGGGCAACTACCTCGTCCAGGCCGACCTGACCGGCCCGTCGGGCGGTCCGGTGTCCGCGCGGACGTCCATCCGCCTGGACAGCTGAGACCGGACGCCGGGGCGGGGCTCGCCCCGTGGGTGGGCTTGGCCCGTGCCGGCTGCGGAACGCGAACGGCCTCTCCCGTGCTCGGGGGAGGCCGTCGGGCTTCTGCGGGGGTACGGACCGTCCCGGCTCGGGCTGACCGAGGAGGGGCGGGCCGGGCTGGCTGGCCGGGCTGGTCGACCGGGCTGGTCGACGGGGGCGGGCCGGCCGGGCTAGTCGACGGGGGCGGGCCAGGAGGTGCCGCGCAGGGACCTGCCGAGGGTCAGCGGGAGCAGGCCGGCCGCCAGGACCGCCGCGAACACGGTGAGCACCGTGCCCGGCGCGTGGTGGTCCAACAGCAGCCCGGCCGTGAACATCCCGACCGGCATGCCCAGCATGAAGGCGGTCATGGTCGCCGCGATCACCCGGCCGCGCAGCGCGTCGGGTACCCGCTGGAAGATCAGGACGTCCACCATCACCCGGAGCGCCGGCACCCCGAGCATCATCAGCAGCAGCACGGCGAACACCGTGACCGGGCCACCGTCGAACACCGCGGGCACCAGGAACAGCGGGACGCTCGTCCAGGCCACCGTCAGTTGCAGCGCGCCCGGCGCCAGCATCCGGTGCAGCCGGCGGACCAGGGGCGCGCCCAGCAGTCCGCCGACCGCCTCACCGGCGAGGGCGAACCCGATGCCCGAGCTGGACGTGCCGCCGTCGCGCATCAGCACGATGACGCAGAGGGTCACCGCGGCCCCGGCGAGGTTGAGCGCGAAGGCCAGCAGCACGGTCGAGCGCAGCAGCGGGTTGGCCGTCAGATGGCGCAGGCCGTCCAGCATCCCGCCGGAGTTCCCCGCTGTGGTGGTGGCGGTGGCGGTGGTGGCGGTGGTGGCATCGCTGGCGGGGTCCCGGTCGTCGGGGGCGGGGTCTCGGTCGGCGGCGGGGTCGGCCGCGTCCGCAGCACCCGGTTTGCCGTCGAACCGGACCGCGACGGCGGCGCCGAGGGCCAGCAGCGAGGTGAGCGCGGTGGTGAGGAACGGGACGGCCCGGCCGAGCCCGAGCAGGAACCCGGCCAGCGGCGGGCCGATCAGGGCGGCGCCGCTGACCCGGATCTCGTCCTGAGCCAGTGCCTGCCGCAGTTGCTCGGGCGGGACGACCGAGCGGACGGCCAGCATCCGCACCGGCCCGCCGTACGCCATGGTGGCGCCCAGGACGGCGGCGACGAGCAGGGCGTGCGCGACGGTGAGGTGGGCCACCGTCAGGGCGAGGACGACGCTCAGCGCGGCGGCGAGGCGGGTGGCGTCCGCGAGGATGAGGATCCGGCGGCGGTCGTGGCGGTCGGCGAGAACGCCGCCGTGCAGGCCGAGCAGGACCATGGCGGTGAACTGGACCGCGGCGAACGAGCCCGCCAGCGAGGGCGAGCCGGTCAGCGCCAGCAGGAGCAGCGGGTAGGCGGTGTCGGCCACCAGGGTGCCGAGCATCGCGGAGGCGGCGCCGCCCCAGAGCAGTTGGAATCGCCAGTTGCGCCGCAGGGGCGTGAGGGCGGGGGCGGGGGCGGGGACGGTGGCGGCTGATCCGCCGCCGGGTTCCCGGGCATGGGCGTTCCGCTCGTCAAGATCTGCCGTCGACACCGGTTCCCCCGTTCACTCCGGGCATTCACCCAGCCGTGGATACTTACGCGCCCGCAACCATTAACGTTTGCGTGAATGGTTGCGGACGCGTGAATGGTGACAGAGACGTGAATGGTTGCGCAAGCGTTGACGGTGTGGATGAATGACGACGTGTTTGATCAGGTGAAAGAGCGTGAGGTCAGCGATGTCGCGACGCTGAAGGCCCTCGCCGACCCCGTCCGGCTGGCGATCCTCAACATGATGTGGAAGCACGAACCCGAGCCGATGTCGGTGAAGGAGGTTGCGGCGGCCATCGAGGAGTCGCCCAACAAGCTCTACCGGCACATCAGGCAGCTGGAGCAGGTCGAGCTGATCCGGGTGGCCGAGACCCGGCTGGTCTCCGGGATCGTCGAGAGCCGCTACCGGGTCGCGCAGCACTCACTGCGGCTCTCCCGGGAGGCCTTCGCCGGGGACACCTCCGACCACCCGGAGGCCCTGGCCGCGCTGCTCGCGACCGTCGACCTGATCCGCTCCGACTTCCGCGGCCACTACCTCGCCAACCGGCTCGACCTCGGCCCGGGGGACGGCTCCGCGCCGGCGCCGGGCATGTTCAGCCACTTCAGCATGCGGATCCGCCCCGAGCGCCTGGTCCGGCTGCGCAACCAGATCCGTGGGCTGCTGGACGAGCTCGCCGAGGAGGGCGACTCGGCGGACGAGGACGCGATCGACGTCACGCTCTTCACGATGCTGTACGCGCTGAAGCCCAACGACCCCCACGGTCGCTGACACCACTGGCCGGCCGGCGCCGTACGGCCCGCGCCGCCCGGCCGCGGGTCGGGCCCACGGCCGGGCGGCGGGGCCGGGCCCCGAAACGTCCGGCGAACCCGCCCATGGGAGGGAGCAAGCCCAGAGCCCGCCCACAGCCAGCCGCGGGCGCGGGCTCAGAGCGTCCGTCAGACGTACCGCTCCAGGATCGAGGACTCGGCGAGCCGCGAGAGACCCTCGCGGACCGAGCGGGCCCGGGTCTCGCCGACGCCCTCCACCGTCTGCAGGTCGTCGATGCTGGCCGCGAGCAGCTTCTGCAGTCCGCCGAAGTGCTCGACCAGCCGCTCGATGACGGTGTTCGGCAGGCGCGGCACCTTGGCGAGCAGCCGGTACCCGCGCGGCGAGACCGCCGAGTCCAGCGACTCGGGGGTGCCCGAGTACCCGAGCGCCTTGGCCACCGTCTGCAGGTCGAGCAGCTCGGCGTGGGTGAGGGCCTCCAGGTCGCCGAGCACCTCGGTGACCGTCCGGCCCTTCTTGGCGGCGCGCTCGGGGAAGTAGTCCCGGGCGACGAGCTCCCGCTCGGGCTCGACGCCGGCGATCAGCTCGTCCAGCTGGAGCGAGAGCAGGCGGCCGTCGGTGCCGAGCTCCAGCACGTACCCCGCGATCTCGGCGGCGATCAGCCGGACCATCTCCAGGCGCTGGACCACGGCCGAGACGTCCCGGACGGTGACCAGGTCCTCGATCTCCAGCGCGGAGAGCGTGCCGGCGACCTCGTCGAGGCGGAGCTTGTACCGCTCCAGGGTGGCGAGCGCCTGGTTGGCGCGGGAGAGGACGGTGGTGGAGTCCTCCAGCACCCGGCGGGTGCCGTTGACGTACATGGCGATCAGGCGCATCGAGTGCGAGACCGCGACGACCGGGAAGCCGGTCTGCCGGTTGACCCGTTCGGCGGTGCGGTGGCGGGTGCCGGTCTCGTCGGTGGGGATCGAGGCGTCCGGCATCAGGTGGACGCCGGCCCGGACGATCTTGGTGATGTCCTTGTCCAGGACCACCGCGCCGTCGAGCTTGCACAGCTCGCGCAGGCGGGTGGCGGTGAACTCGACGTCGAGCACGAACCCGCCGGTGCAGAGTGCGTCCACGCTCTTGTCCATGCCGAGCACGATGAGACCGCCGGTGTTGGCCCGCAGGACGCGCTCCAGCCCGTCGCGGAGCGCCGTGCCCGGCGCGATGGCACTGAGGGAAGCCCGCAGCAGGGCCTCCTCGCGGGAGGACTTGTCCGCCCGGTCGCTGGCTGCCACGTGACTCCTCCGGCCGACCCGAACCGTGTGGCGGGAGCCGACGGTCCGTCGTTATAGCTGTACTTATCGCCAATTAGACAGGGCAAAGTCTAACTGCGTGCAGCAATAACGGGGCGTGAGTCAGCCCAGTTCGTCCGAGTCGATGGGTTCCCACCCCTCCATGAGCTCGTCGGGGAAGGCCGCGGCGGGCACCGGGGCGGCCTGGCGGGCGGTCTCACGGCCGGTCTCGCGGGCGGGCCGGCGCGGGGCCGGGGTGGCCTCCGCCCGCGACTTCGAAGGGGCCCGGCGACGGCCCGGGATGGCCCGGAGCGCCTCGCCGATGTCGGCCACCTCGACCACCTTCATGCCCGGCGGCACCTTGCCCGGATCCGGCGGGACCAGGGCGTGGGTGAAGCCCAGCCGGTGCGCCTCGGCGAGCCGGCGCTGCACCCCGGTGACCCGGCGGACCTCGCCGGCCAGGCCGACCTCGCCGATCGCGACCAGGTTGCTGGGCAGCGGGGTGTCGGAGGAGGAGCTGGCCACGGCCAGCGCGATCGCGAGGTCCGCCGAGGGCTCGCTGAGGCGCACGCCGCCGACCGTGGCGGTGTAGATGTCCTGCTTGCCGAGCTTCACGCCGCCGTGCCGCTCGACCACGGCGAGGATCATCGCGATCCGGGGCGACTCCAGGCCGGAGGTCGTCCGGCGCGGGGAGGGGATCTGCGAATCCACCATCAGCGCCTGCACCTCGGCGACCAGCGGGCGGCGGCCCTCCAGCGTCACCGTCAGACAGGTGCCGGGGACGGGCTTGGCGCGGCGGGTCAGGAACAGGCCGGACGGGTCGGCCAGGCCCTCGATGCCCTCGTCGTGCAGCTCGAAGCAGCCGACCTCGTCGGTGGCGCCGTACCGGTTCTTGACGCCGCGGATGATCCGCAGCCGGGCGTGCCGGTCACCCTCGAAACTGAGCACCACGTCGACCAGGTGCTCCAGCAGACGGGGGCCGGCGATCTGGCCGTCCTTGGTGACGTGGCCGACCAGCAGGCTGGCCATGCCGCGCTCCTTGGAGGCGCGGATCAGCGCGTTCGCCACCTCGCGGACCTGGGCCGGGCCGCCGGGCGCCCCGTCCAGCTCGGCGGAGGCGATGGTCTGCACCGAGTCCAGGATCAGCAGGCCCGGGTTGACCGCCTCGATGTGGCCGAGCACCGCGCCCAGGTCCGACTCGGCGGCGAGGTAGAGGTGGTCGGAGAGCGCGTTGATCCGGTCCGCCCGCATCTTGACCTGCCCGGCCGACTCCTCGCCGGTGACGTACAGGGTGCGGTGCCGGTCGCTGGCGGCCTTGGCGGCGACGTCCAGCAGCAGGGTGGACTTGCCGACGCCCGGCTCGCCCGCGAGCAGCACCACCGCACCCGGCACGATGCCTCCGCCGAGCACCCGGTCCAGCTCCGGGACGCCGGTGGAGCGGGCCGTGGCCACCTGCCCGTCGACCTGGCCGATCGGCTTGGCGGGCGAGGAGACCGGCCCGGCCGCCGTGGTCCGGATCGGGACGGCGCCGTACTCCTCCACGGTGCCCCAGGCGTTGCACTCGGGGCAGCGGCCGACCCACTTGGGCAGCTGGTTGCCGCACTCGGTGCAGCGGTACGCCGGGCGCGGCTTGGCGGTGGTCTTGGTGCGGGCAGCCATGCGGCCAACCGTAGCGGTCGCCACTGACAACGGGTGCCACCCGACGTCGGGGGCACCGGCGGCGGGTACCGATCACGCCGACGGCCGGGCGGGCGGGCGGCTCGGCAGCGGCCGGGCGGCCCGGCAGCGGCGGACGGGCCCGTCCCCGGCGCCGGGCGTTCGCTCGTCCGTACGAGCGGACCGGTCCGTAGCGCGATCCTGTTACCCGAAAGAAGGACAAGCCCGGGGAACCCCCCTGTCATCCCCGCGCCGCTCCCTACCGTCGGGAACGTGACGACCAGGCTTGCCACCTCCACGCCGGGCACCGCCCCGGTCCTAAGCGCCTACGGGCAGTACGTCGACGGACTGTTCACCTACTGCCTCTCCGTGCTCTGCGAGCACGACGCCGCGCTCACCGCGCTGACCGAGGTCCGCGACCTCGCACTCCGCCACGGCGACCGGGCCGCCGACCCCGCCCTGTACCGGGCCTGGCTCTACGCGCTGGCCCGGCACTGCTGCCTGGTCCGGCTGGAGTCCGGGGTCGGCGAGGCCCCCGGGGCCGCACCCGGACCGGAGCGGGCCGCCGAGCGCCGGCGCGAGCTGGGGTCGCTCGCGTGGCCGGAGGCGGCCGGCACCGGTCCCGAGCAGCGCGAGGCACTGGAGCTCGCCGTCCGCCACCGGCTCTCCGCCGCGGAGGTGGCGGCGGTGCTGGGGCTCGCCGAGGAGGCGGCCGGCCGGCTGCTCACGGAGGGCGGCGAGGAGGTCGGACGGACCCGGACGGCGCTGCTGGTGCTCGGTGTGGGCAGTTGTCCGGAGCTGGCCCGGCTCGGCGGGGTGGGCGCGGAGAGCTGGCGGGAGTGGGTGCTCGGTCCCGCGCTGCGGCGGGAGCTGGTGCAGCACGTGGTCGACTGCCCGACCTGCCGGGGGACGGCGGAGCGGGTCTCCGGCGAGCTGGGCGCGGACCTGGCCGGGCTGCCCGGGCTGCCGGTGCTGACCGCGCCGGTGGTGGCCCGGGTGGGCGGGCTTCGCGCGCGGGAGCTGCCGAAGGGGACGGCCGGGTCGGCGTTCCTGGCGGGTGCGGCGGCGGCCCGGCGGGCGACGGGGACGGCGGCTCCGGCGCGGGCGGGGGCCTCGGCGGCCTTCACCGGCGCTTCGGCGGCATCAGCGGGTTCCGCGGTAGGTGGCACGGGGGCGGCCGTTCGGGACGGCGGGGAGCTGAGGTTCGACCAGCGGGGGTTCCCGCGGCACCGGGCGCCCTCCGCCTCGGGTCGGGCGCAGACCGTCCGGCGGCAGATGGTGACCACCGGGGTGCTGGCCGCCGTCCTGACGGCGCCGGTGATCGCCCTGTGGGCCGAGCACCGCGACGGCGGTTCGCCGACGGCGGCGGCCTCGGTCTCCTCGGTCCAGGTGGACGCGGCGGCTTCGGCGTCAGCGGATTCGTCGGCGGCGTCGGCGGAGGGGGGCCGGCCCCCGGTGAGCGCGGCGCCGTCCGGCGACGACGGGCTGGAGCTGGCCGGGGCGGCCTCTGCAGAAACGTCACTGCCTCCGGTGGTCGGGCCGGTGGTCCCGGTGCCCTCCGGCGGGGCGTCCCGACTGTGGGAGTCCGGGCTGGCGGCCGTACCCGAGGTGGCGGACGGCCGGACCACCGGCGCCGCCTCGCCCCCGGCGGCGTCCGGTCCCGGGCTGCTGACCGTGGAGGCCAACGAGTACGGCAGCCGGACCGTCATCACCCTGACCAACACCGGCGGTACGGCCTTCACCTGGCACGCGGTGGTGGACGTCGACTGGCTCCGGCTCAGCCGGGACTCGGGGAGCCTGGCCCCCGGCCAGCGGATCACGGTGACCGTCACCGTGGACGAGAGCCGGGTGCCGGAGGGGCACTGGACGGCGCGGATCGCCCTGCCGCCCTCGGAGGCGGTGGTCACCCTGGAGGGCGGACCGGTACGGCGCGGCGGAACGCCCCCGGCCACTCCCGGACCCTCGACCCCACCGTCCGGCGGCCCGTCGGCGCCCACCGGGCCGGGCGGCCCGTCCGGCCCGGGCGGCCCGTCCGGCCCGGGCGGCGCGCCGGGGACGAACGGCTCGCCGGGGACGGGCAGGCCGACGACACCGCCCCCGGCCGACGGTTCCTCCGGCGACTCCTCCGGCGGGAGCCCGTCCGCGCCGGCATCGAGCGGTTCACCGTCCGGTACCGCGCCGTCGTCGATGCCGTCGTCGGCGCCGTCGGCCCCGGCCACCGGAAGCCCCTGAGACTCTGAGCCCCCGCGGCCTGCCGGGCCAGGACGTGCCAGCCGGGCCCGGGTGGCGATGGCGGCGGAGACCGTGTCGGTGCCCCGGGGCTCCAGGAGCTTCCGTCCGGGTCGCGGCGGCGCCCGTCAGCAGGGGCGGATCGGCGGGAGCCGGTAGGTGCCGTCCAGGACCTCCCGGCGGGGCTGGTAGAGCCGGATCATCGGGCGGAACTCGCCCTCGGGGGTGGGCAGCCAGTTCGCCGACTCGGCCGGGTCGGTGGGCCGTTCGCGCTGGAGCACCAGGGTGAGCGAGCCGTCGGGCCCGTACCGCAGGCCGGGGGTGCGGTCGCCGACGGAGTACCGCCCGGCGGGGTTCTCGACCAGGTGGTAGTCGGGGACGTCGTACATGGTGACCGACCAGAAGGCGTCCACGGGTGGCGGTTCCTCGAAGCGCAGGGTGTAGGCGCGGGCGCCGGTGAGGGGGTGGCCGTCGGCGTCCTGGTACGTGGTGGCGTAGACGGCCTCGTAGGCATGGTTGCCCCAGAGGCTGATACGGGCGGCGACGGCGCGGGTGAGGTACGCGGCCCTGCGGTCCGGGATGCGCCAGCCGGGTTCGTCGAGGGTGCCGGGGCCGAGGTGGTCGAGGTTGTAGTCGAAGAGGTGGAGGTTGGCCGCCCACTCGCCGGTGGGCTCGTCGCCGGAGGGGCGGGTGGCGGCCTCCACCCGTTCGCGGCCGGCCGCCAGGCCGCGGGCGAGGGCGGCGGCCCAGCCGGGTTCGGGGGCGAGGTACGGGGAGCGGCCCTCGTCGAGCAGGGCGATCGGGGCGAACCGGCGCTCGTACGCGAGGTCCGCCTCGGAGGGCGGGAAGGCGGCCGTCCAGACCCGCAGCCGTTCCAGGAAGGCGAGGTCCTCGGGCACGTCCGGGTCGGGTTCGGGGACGCCCGCGCAGATGCCGCCCGGCTCCAGGGGTTCGAGGGTCAGGCCGCGCTGCAGCGCGTGGACCCGCGGCAGGTCCTCGGGGCCGGCGCAGACGTTGCGGCCGGCGACGGTGGCGAGGACGGTCGGGGAGACGATCACCGGGACGCCCTCGGGCGGGGTCCCGTGCCAGTGCGGCGGGACGATCAGCCGGGTCTGCGCCGCGGTGCCGGTGGCGCGGCGGCCGAGGTAGGCGAAGTTGTCGGTCCAGGCGTCGATGAACTGCAGGACGCCGTACGCCCCGCCGGTGTCCGGGGTGTGCAGGAGGATCGGGCCGCCGGAGAGGTCGAGGTGGGCGATCGAGTAGAGGGTGTCGTTGCTGGCGGAGACGAACCGGGTCTGCGGGGTAGCGAGCTCGCGGGCGTGGGCGAAGGCGTTGAAGCCGGTGGGCGGTACCGGGCCGAGGCCGTGGGCGGCGGTCACTTCGACCGCGGAGAGGCCCGCGACGAGCGGGTAGCCGTAGACGTAGGCGTCGGCGGCGAGGCTCTCCGGCGTGCCGTCGGACATGGCGCTCCTTCGCTGGGGCTGGGGCTCGGAACCGGGTGGCTCGTGTGGCTCGGGCTCGGGCTCGATCGAGTGGCTCCGGGCTTCGGGCTCGGGCTACGGGCTTCGGGTGGCTCCGTGGTGGCGTCGGGTCAGCGTTCGGTGGCGGCCAGCGGCGGGGGGCTCCAACGGCCGTCCAGGACGGCCGGGTCCGGGCCGTAGATCCGCAGCACGAGGGTGAACGGGCCGTCCGGGGCGGGCAGCCAGTTGGCGGCCTGCGCGGGGTCGGCGGGGCGTCGACGGCGGATGTGCAGGGTCAGCCCGCCGTCGGGGTCGTGGGTCAGGCCGGGGGTGCGGTCGCCGATCGAGGACCGGGTGGCGGGGTCCCCGACCGGCAGTGGTCCGGGCCGGCGGTGGGCGGTGACGGACCAGCAGAACGCGGCGGGCGGGAGCTGACCGGGCGGGAAGCGAACGGTGTAGTCGCGGCGGGAGGCGTCGGGCCGGTCGCCGCGGTCGTCGGTGGGCCAGCCGCCGGACCAGGCCTCGTCGGCGGGCAGGTCGTAGAGGCCCGCCAAGGCGCCGACGGCCCGTCCGAGGGGGGCGGCGGCGGGGTCGGGATCGGGCTTGGCACGGATGCCGAGCGGCTCCTGCGCGTCGCGGGTCTCCTCGGCGGCGCGGGCCAGCGTGGCGCGGCCGTCGGCGATGCCCTGCTCCATCGCGTGGCGGATCTCGGCGCTCAGCGTGGCGGGTTCGAAGTCCCCGGGACCGACGCCCAGTTCGGCGAGGCGGCCGCGCAGATCGGCGTCGCCGGGGCGGACCGGGAGGAAGCCGAGCAGGAAGTCCAGGAAGGAGAAGAACTCCAGGGTGTCCATCACCTCCTCCCGCCAGACGGGCCAGACCGGTTCGGCGGCGACGGGGGCGGGGGTGCCGAGGTGGCGGCTGAGCGGCGTCAGCCGGTACCCGGCCTGGATCCGCTCCAGGGCGGGGACGTCCTCGGGACCGGCCAGGTGGGTGCGGCCGACGATCCCGACCAGGTTGCCGTCCGCGCGCAGCACGCCGTCCAGGCCGGGCGGCTCGGTGCCGCTCCAGCCGGGGCCGACGACCAGGTGGCGGCCGGCCTTGCCGCCGGTGCTGCGGGACCCGATGAACCCGACGTACCGGGTGTCCAGGTCGTGCAGCGGCAGGACGTAGTAGCGGTCGACCGCCGGGACCTCGACCAGCCAGGGCTCGGCACGCAGGTCCAGCCAGGCGCAGGAGTACGGGGTGTCGCTGTCCGGTGTGACCGGGTCGGTGTCGGTGGTGTCGGTGGTGTCGGTGGTGCCTGCGGGGGCGCACGGGTGCGGGTGGTGCCGGAACACGCCGAACCCGCCGACGTACCGCGGGTCGGCGTCGTCGATGGCCTGGGGGTAGAGCGTCCGGTAGTTCCGGAGCAGCGGGTAGCCCCAGATCCAGGCCTCGGCGGCGGTGCTGCGGACGGTCGCCTGGTCGACGATTGCCGGGTTGCCCATACTGCCGAGGCCCTTCTCCTGCTCCAGCACTCCGAATGGGGACGAATCAGGCATACCAGGACGGCGGGACGCGGTGTGGGAGCTGCGACTCCTGGTCCCCGGTATGTCGGCACCTCACCGCCGGGCGGCTCAGGGCCGGACCTGGGGCTCCGGTGGTCCGGCGGTCCGCTCGGAGTGAACGGCCGTGTGCGCCCGGAGCCGGGTGGAGAGGCTGAGCGGCATGAAGCTCCTCCTGCTCGGCGGCTCGAAGTTCCTCGGTCGGGCCTACGCCGTGGAAGCCCTCTCCCGTGGCCACGAGGTCACCACCTTCAACCGCGGCCGCAGCCGCGCCGACCTCCCCGGTGTCGAGGCCGTCCACGGCGACCGCACCGACGCCGGGGACCTCGCCCGGCTGGTCGAGGGTCGCCGCTGGGACGCGGTGGTCGACACCTCGGGCCAGCAGCCGTACGACGTGTCCCGCTCGGCCCGGCTGCTGCGCGACCACGCCGACCACTACACCTTCGTCTCCTCCGTCCACGCCTTCGCCGACTGGCCGGCCCGCCCGGTGGACGAGGGCTCCCCGACCCACGACTGCCCGGCCGACTCCCCGCCCGACCAGCCGGCGGCCAACGCCCTCAAGGCCGGCTGCGAGCGGGCCGTCCTGGAGGGGTTCGGCGAGAAGGGGTCGCTGCTGCTCAACTGCGGGCTGCTGGTCGGACCGCACGAGCCGATCGGCCGGCTGCCGTGGTGGCTGGACCGGACGGCCCGGGGCGGCCGGCTGCCCGCGCCCGGCCGGCCCGACCGGCGGATCCAGCTGATCGACGCCCGCGACTTCGCCGCCTTCGGCCTGGACCTCGCCGAACGGCGGCAGGGCGGACGCTTCGTCACCACGGCGCCGATCGGCCGGACCACCCTGGGCGAGCTGCTGGCGCACTGCGTCGAGGCCACCGGCGGCACCGCCGAGCTGGTGTGGACGGCGGACGCGGACCTGGAGGCGGCGGGGGTGACGCCCTGGGTGGGACTGCCGTTCTGGGCGCTGGACCAGCCGGACTGGGAGGGCACCTGGAACGCCGACGCCTCCCGGGCCGAGGCCGCCGGCCTGCGCAACCGGCCGATCGCCGAGACCGTCCGGGACACCTGGGCCTGGTTGGAGAACGGCGGCCGGTCGGAGGTCACCTACCTGCAGGGCGACCTCCCGCTCGGCACCACGGCCGAACAGGAGGCACGGCTGCTGGGCGCCGAGGGCTGAGCACGACCGCAGTGATTAGCGACCGCAGTGGTCCGCCGCCGCCGATGGTCCACGGCGGCGGCCCGCCGGCACCGGCCGCGACGGCAACCCCGTAGCCGTCGCGGCCGGCGGTCCTGGGGCGGGGTGCGGGCCTGCCGCCGGCCGGACCCCTCCGTGGTCTCGGACGTCTCAGTGGCTGCGGCGGGTGACCAGCTCCGCCAGGGCGAGCAGGTCGTCGGCGGCCGAGGGGACCGGGACGGCGTCGGCGAGGTGGGCGATCGCCGCGGCCATCCGGTCGCAGGACTCGCCCTGGGCCCAGCCACGCCCGCCCGCCTTCTCCACCGCCGTCGCGGCCCGCTCCAGCTCGGCGGGGCTGAGCGGGCGGTCGAGCGCGTACAGCTCGGCCAGCTCCTCCCCCGCGGCCGTGTCCGACCCGAGGGCGAACACCACCGGCAGCGACTTCTTCCGGGCGGCCAGGTCGGCGCCGACGGGCTTGCCGGTGACCGCCGGGTCGCCCCAGATCCCGATCAGGTCGTCGATCAGCTGGAAGGCCAGGCCGATCTCGCGGCCGAAGGCGTCCAAGGCGTCGGCCGCCCGCTCGCCGGCGCCGCCGAACAGCGCGCCCATCGCGCAGGCGCTGCCCAGCAGGGCCCCGGTCTTGCCCTCGGCCATGGCCAGGCACTCGGCGAGCGAGACGTCGCTCCGCTGCTCGAAGGCGCAGTCGGCCTGCTGCCCGGCGCACAGCTCGACGATGCAGTCGGCGAGCCGCCGGATGGCGGCCCGGGTCGCGGGGTGCGGCTCCTCGGCGAGGACGCGCAGCCCCAGCGAGTGCATCGCGTCCCCGGCCAGGATGGCCTCGGTGGTGCCGAACACACGCCAGACGGTGGGACGGTGGCGCCGGGTCGGGTCACGGTCGATCACGTCGTCGTGCAGCAGGGTGAAGTTGTGCACCAGCTCGACCGCCGCGGCGGCCCGGACCGCGTCCGCCGCACGGCCGCCGACGGCCTGGGCCGCGGCGAGCACCATGGCGGGCCGGATGGCCTTGCCGGATCCACCGACGGCGGGCGTGCCGTCGGCCTCCCACCAGCCGAAGTGGTAGCCCGCGATCAGCCGCATGGCCCCGGGCAGGGACTCCACCGCCGCCCGCAGGGCCGGGTCGACGACGGTCCGGGCCCGGGCGAGCACGTCGGCCGCCTCGTTGCCCTCCCGGTGGTCACGCTCCAGCGTGAAGATGGCCATGTGGGCTCCTCCCCCAGATGGGCCCGGCGCTCGGGCCGGGCGGTGTGTCCCGGACGCCGGGGCGCGGTCGGACGGGACCGCGCCCCACGAGGGCGTCGGGGCGGTGACGGATGGCCGGGTGCCGGTGACGGGCAGCCGGTGCGGGGCCCGGCCTGCGCCGGGGACGGGTGCCCGGCAGAAGGCGCCGCCGGACGGGACGGCGCCGGACGCGTCGGACGGGACGGCGTCGGACGGAATGGCGGCCCGGTGCGCAGGCGGAGGCCCCGGGGCTCCGGCCGGCACCCTCGTCAGCTGTAGGACTGGCCGATCACCACGTTCTCCAGGACGCCGATCGCGTCCGGCACCAGGATCGCCGCGGAGTAGTACGCGCTGACCAGGTACGAGATGATCGCCTTCTCGTCGATGCCCATGAACCGGACCGACAGGCCGGGCTCGTACTCGTCGGGCAGCCCGGTCTGGTGGAGGCCGATGACGCCCTGCTTGTCCTCGCCGGTCCGCATGGCCAGGATCGAGGTGGTCTGGCCGCCCAGGATCGGGATCTTGTTGCAGGTGAGGATCGGGACCCCCCGCCAGGCCGGCACCGTCCGCCCCTGGACCTCGACCGGCTTCGGGTACAGGCCGCGCTTGTTGCACTCCCGGCCGAAGGCGGCGACCGCCTTGGGGTGCGCGAGGTAGAACTTGGTGCCGCGGCGGCGGCTGAGCAGCTCGTCCATGTCGTCCGGGGTGGGCGGGCCGGAGTGGGTCTGGATCCGCTGGCTGTACTCCGCGTTCTCCAGGAGGCCGAACTCGGGGTTGTTGATCAGCTCGTGCTCCTGGCGCTCGCGCAGCGCCTCGATGGTCAGCCGGAGCTGGTGCTCGGTCTGGTTCATCGGCTTGTTGTAGAGGTCCGCGACCCGGGTGTGGATCTTGAGGACGGTCTGGGCCACGCTCAGCTCGTACTCGCGCGGTTCGAGCTCGTAGTCGACGAAGGCACCGGGCAGCTCGTACTCGCCCTCGTGGCCGGCCGACATCCGGATCTCGGCCTCGCCCTTGCGGCCCTGCGGCTGCCGGGAGTCGGCGAGGTAGTCCAGGATCCGGTCGCGGAGGGCCTCGGAGCGGTCGGCGAGCTCCTGGAAGGCGGGCCAGGGCAGGACGAGGGCCGTCCCGGAGGTGGCGGCCCTGACGCTGTACGACCAGGTGCCGTCGGCCTGGGTGAGCGCCTCGTCGCCGATGTGGTCGCCGTCCGCGAAGACGCCGAGCACGGTGGAGTCGCCGTACCGGCCGGTGCCGACCTTGTCGACCTTGCCGTGCGCGATCAGGAAGACCTCGTCGATCGCCCCGCCCTCCTCGACGAGGAGGTCGCCGGGGGCGAAGTCGCGCTGGGCGAACCGGCCGGCCAGCTCCTCCAGCAGCGCGTCGTCCTCGAAGCCGCGGAGCACCGGCACCTCGCGCAGCGTCGGCGGCACCACCCGCACCCGGGACCCGGTCTTGACGAAGCTCACCCGGCCCCGCCCGACCGCGTAGCTGAGCCGCCGGTTGACCCGGTACGTGCCGCCCGAGACCTCGGCCCAGGGCAGCATCCTCAGCAGCCAGCGGGAGCTGATCTCCTGCATCTGCGGGGCGGACTTGGTCGTCGTCGCGAGATTCCGCGCGCCGGCGACGCTCAGGCTGGACTGCCGCGCGGACTGCGGCTGCCCTTCCTGGGCCGGAATTCCGACGTTGGCTTCGGTCGACATATGGGGACCCCTCCGCACGCAGCCCGCGAATCACCCGGGTGCCAATGATGGACACGTTGCATCAACATGCTGAGGTCCATTCAGGGCCGTCCGCAATCACTCGTACGAGTGGTCTAGGGAGATGAACAAATAGTACGAGTAGATCACCCGATCGATAATCCCTCGCGCATTCACTCGATGCGGCGGCATTTCCGCATGTCATGGACGCGCCCCGCTCGAACACCGCACCCGTCGGCGCCCGTGGCGCGACCGGCAGTGCGGCCGTCGGCGCGTTCACACCGCCGCAATCTCCCCGACTCCGCCGGGCCGGCGCCGCGAAGATCCACCAACAAAGCTCCGGACCAGCGAAGTTGACGTACAGTCAGCACATCCGACCCACCCGACGCGCCACCCCTCGCCCGACCGGGCCCGGCAGCGCCCCACCCCGCGTCCGCCGGGCACATGACGGGCGCTAAGGTGCCACCTCAAGGGCACGGCAGAGGCGATGGCCGGCCGGTGGCCCGACTGCGTCCTCCCCACCGTTGCGCCCTTTTCCAGGGAGACTCCGTGAGCGTCCCCGTACGCGTCTGGCTGAACCGTACCTACGCCGAGAACGTCTACTTCATCGACCTGCTGCGGGCCGCTCCGCGCCCCGTGGAGATTCATGCCACGCATGTCGATCCGGACTCTCCGGTGCTCGCCGCCGCGGATTTCGGCTCACTCGAACCGGACCACCTCTCCCCCGAAGCATACGTGGAATTCGCCCTGGAATTCTGCGCCCGCCACCGGATCGACGTCTTCCTCCCCCGGCTCGGCCAGCTGGCCATCTCGCTGCGCCGCCGGGACTTCGAGGCCGTGGGCACCGCACTGGTCTGCCCGCCGGCCCCGGCGATAGCCGTGTTCGAGAGCAAGGCGGACGCCTACGCGGCGATGGAGGCGCTGGGCCTGCCCACCCCGCTGTGGCGGCACGTCCGCACGGCCGCGGAACTCCGGCTGGCCGTCGAGGAGATCGAGGCGGACGGCGGACGGGCCTGCCTCAAGCCCGCGACCGGGGCCGGCGGCGAGGGCTTCCGGATCCTCAGCCGCGAGCCGTTCAGCCTGCGCCGGCTCGCCGGGTTCGCGGACGCCACCGTCCCGCTGGACCAGGTGCTCAGCGCGCTGGAGGCGTCCCCCGAGCCCGCCGACCTGCTGGTGATGCCCTACCTGGACGGCCCCGAGGTGTCGGTGGACTGCCTGGCCGCGCCGGACGGCCGCCTGATATCCGCCGTGGGCCGCGTCAAGTCTGGCCGCCGGCGCAGCTTCACCACCGACCCGGTCTACCTGGAGCCGGCCCGCCGCCTGGTCGAGGCGTTCGGCGTGGGGTTCCTGTCCAACGTGCAGTTCCGGCACCACCGCGGGCGTCCCGTGGTGCTGGACGTCAACACCAGGCCGTCCGGCGGCCTCCACCAGCTGCGGCTCTGCGGCCTCAACCTCCCTTGGGCGGCCGTGGAGTTGGCGCTCGGTGCGGCCCCGCTGCTGCCGTCGGTGGGGCCGCTCGGCGAGGACTACACACTGGTCGCCGACGTCCAGCGGCTGCTGCCCCGGCAGGCCGCCGCCCCGGCCGTGGAGCGGATCACCGCTCCGGCTTCCGTCCCGGCGTCCATCCCGGCCTCCGTCCCGACCGCGGCCGAGTTGCGCCCCGCGGCGGCGGCCGTGCCGGTGTAGCCGTCCCGGCGGGCGACGGGCCGTCCGGTTCAGCCGGTCGGCCCGTTCCAGTCGAGGGTCGGCGGCAGCACGCCCTCCAGGGTGAGCAGCCAGCGCTTGATCTCCAGCCCGTGGGGCCCGCCGCCGAACCCGCCGAGCCCGTCCGCCGCCACCACCCGGTGGCAGGGGACGAGCAGCGCTAGCGGATTGGCGCCCATCATCTGGCCGACCGTCCGCGCCGCCAGTCCCGGTTCGGTGACCTCCTCGAACACCCCGCTGCGGGTGGCGAGTTCGCCGTAGGTGATGGTGGCGCCGTACGGCACGTCGGCGAGCAGCCGCTGGAGGACCGTCCGGTGCGGGCCGGTGGCGAGGCTCCAGTCGAGCGGGAGGTCCACCTCCTTGCGCTCGCCGGCGAAGAACTCCGCCAGCCGGGAGGTCACCAGGGAGGTCTTGCGCTGGTCCGGGCAGGCCGGGACGCCGACCGGCAGCCCGGCGATCGACTCGCCCGCGTACGTGGCCACCGCCACGCCGCGCGGGGTCACGCCGAAGTGCATCCGGCCGCTGGGGAGCGGCGTCTCGACGGCCACCCAGGAGATCTCCATACCGGCCAACCTACTCCGGGGCCGGACACGCCGAAGTCCGAACGGCCCACCCGGGTACGCGGGGACCGCACGAACCGGAGGGCGTCCCGCGGTGCGTCCTTCCGCCCCGTGGAACGTCCTTCCGCCTCGCGCGGCCACCGCTCCGGAACCGTTCGTGGGGACGGTCGGCGGCGCGGCTCCAGCGGGCGCTACAGGTGCGCCTTCAGGTACTCGGCGAGCCGCTGGGACCACTCGGTGAACTCGTCCCGGTGCCGGGGCTTGCCCTCGCACAGTGCGGTGACCTGCGCGTCGGTGAGCCGGTCCGGGCCGGCGTCGGCCAGCAGGCCGGACATCTCGCGCAGCACCGCCGCGAGACGCCGGGCGTCGTCGTGGCTGAGCATGACCAGGGCGTCGGTGTGGCCGATGGTGACAGAACCGGGCATCGCGGCCTCCTTCCGTGGGCCCCCGCCGTCCACCGTACGACCGGCCGGGCCGGTCCGCCGCCCCACTGCTTCCCCGCCCGAGGCCGTCACTCCCCCGCCGAGGTCGTTCGCCGTAGTCCCGCCGTGATCAGCCCGAGGCCCGCCGTGAACGCCGTCTCGTCGTCGGGCGGACCGTCGGCCAGCATCTCGGCGAGGTCCGGCAGCCCTGCGAGCCGGGCGGGGTCGAGGGCCGGCGCCGGTCCGGGCTCGGGCTCGCGGGCCGTCCGGTCGGCGATCCGCTGTTCCTGGAGCACGAACCCGGTCACATAGCTGATCAGGGTGTCCGTGGCGTACGCGGCCAGCGGCAGTGGGACCCCGGCCTCCCGGGCGGTGCGGATCATGCGGTCGGCGAGGAGCAGGCTGTTCGGCCCGGGGACGGCGTGGCCCGCCACCAGCCGGGCGCCGTCCCGGTGCCCGAGCATCGCCCGGCGCAGCGCCCGCGCGGTCGCCGCCAGCCGTTCGATGCCGCTTTCGGTCCGATCCCCGCCCTCAACGGCTGCCGCACCGTTTCCCCGTTCACCGTCGGCCGCCGCGAGGCACTCGCCGACGATGCGGTCGGCGAGTTCGGCCAGCAGTTCGTCCTTGTCCTTGAGGTGCCAGTAGAGGGCGCCGACCCGTACGCCGAGCCGCTCGGCGAGGCGGCGGGTGGAGAGCTCGTCCAGACCCGCCTCGTCGAGCAGGTTCATCGCGGCGTCGATGACATCGGTGCGTCGCGTCGGCATCGGACCCTCCGGGGGTGGACGTTGACTCCTGAGTGGCCGTCAGCCTATCTTGAACACTGCTCAACTTGAACAGTGCTCAGGAGCGGCGTTCGGACGAGGGGGCTCGCGATGACGGATGTGACCCGTGTGACCCGTGTGACCGGTGCGGCCAGTGCGACTGGTACGCCCGGCGGGACCGGCGCCACCGGCGCGACCGATCTGCAGGATCAGGTCCAGCGGACGATCGACCGGGCGGTCGAGTCGGGCGCCGAGGTCGGGGTGCAGGTCGCCGCCTACCTGCACGGGGAGCCGGTGGTGGACGCCTGGGCCGGGGTGGCCGATCCTGCGTCGGGCCGCCCGGTGGACGGGGACACGCTGTTCCACAGCTTCTCCACCGGCAAGGGGGTCACCGCGACCGTGCTGCACCTGGTCGCCGAGCGCGGCCTGGTCGACTACGACGCGCCGATCGCCGCGTACTGGCCGGAGTTCGCCGCGCAGGGCAAGGAGCGGGTGACCGTCCGGCACGCGCTGACCCACACCGCCGGGATTCCGCAGCTGCCGGCCTCGACCTCGCTGGCCGACATCGCCGACTGGGACCGGATGTGTGCGGTGATCGCCGACACCGCGCCGCTCTGGGAGCCCGGCACCGCCACCGGCTACCACGGCTGGACCTTCGGCTGGATCATCGGCGAGATCGTCCGCCGCGCCTCCGGACGGACGGTGGCCGAGGTGCTGCGGGAGGAGATCGGCAAGCCGCTGGGCGTCGAGGACTCGCTGTTCTTCGGCATCCCGGACGAGGCCGCACCGCGGGTCGCCACCCTGGTCGAGGGCAACTGGGAGGCGCTGCTGGAGTCCATCCCGGCCAGCTGGCCGTTCTTCCTCGCCGTCCCGAACCGCGACATCTGGCCCACCGCCACGCTCGGCAACCGTCCCGACTACCTCCGCGCCCACGTACCGGCCGGCGGGACGATGAGCGCCCGGGCGGTGGCCCGGATGTACGCCGCCCTGATCGGCGAGGTGGACGGCGTCCGGCTGCTCCCGCCCGAGCGGGTCGCCCAGGTCTCGGCCCTGGCCACCGGCGAGCCGGACCGGATGTTCGTCTCGCCCATCGCCAAGGGCCTCGGGTACTTCCTCGCCCTGCCGGAGAGCGGCACCCGGCCGACGGCCTTCGGCCACAACGGCAGCGGCGGCAGTGTCGCCTTCGCCGACCCGGAGAGCGGACTGGCCTTCGCCTGCACCCACAACCTCCTGGTCGGCGGGTCCAACGACACCACCGCTCGGGCGGTCGCCGAGCAGATCCGGACGGCCCTCGGGATCTGAGCGGCTGAGCGCGCTGCTCAGCTCGCCTCCTGGTGCACCTCCTGGTGCACCCCTCGGTGCACCTCGGGTGGCACCTCCTGCCCGGCCCTCGGCCGGTCGGCATCCCGCACCCCGGGGGCCGGCCGGCCGAGGCGGCGTACCGAGGGGAGCGCCAGCACCGCGGCGCAGGCGGCGACCTGCCACAGCGCGCCGTAGCCGAGCACCCGGGAGGCGCCGCCCTGTTCGGCCACCGGTCCGGCCAGGGCCAGCCCGAGCGGGCCCAGGACGAAGGCGCCGAGCGTGGTGAACGCGCTGACCCGGGCCAGCGCCTCCGCCGGGACGTGCTGCTGGGTCGAGGTGGTGTACAGCGTCTCGCAGACGGCGGCCCCGATGCCGGCGAGCAGCGCCGCTCCGACGATCCAGCCCAGCGGCAGTCCGGCCGCGAGCGCACCGGAGGGCACCGCCCCACCCCCGCCCCGCTCTCCGGCCACCAGACCCACCACACCGTCACCACTCCTCCCCCGCCGCCGGGGTTCGGGCCGCCGGCGCCGGGCGCCTACGGCCCCGCCGAACCACTGCCCTACGGCCCGCCGGCCCCGCCAGGCCCGCCACCAGTGCCCGGCCGGCGCGGTCGGCGCGGTCGGCTGAGCGCGGGGATCACGGTCGGGACGCTGTTAGCGGCGGCCGCGGTCGGCTACGGCATCACCCGGCTCAACGGGGCCGGCGGCACCCCGGACACCAAGCGCACCACCTCGGCCGGAGCCGTCCCACCGGTCTCGGCCACCTCGGGCAGCGACGAGGCGACCGACCGCGCGTCGGCGCCGCCCGCGTCGAAGTCGCCGTCCGGAGACCCGGCGGCGAACGGCGACCGGTCCGCCTTCATCGGCATCTGGGGAGCGAAGGTGGGCCGCACGAAGGCGCTCACCGTCACCGTCCACAACACCCGGGTCAACGACCCGAACGCCGCCGAGGGCTATCTGATCACCGCGGACGGCCACTGCGACGCGGCATGGACGCTGACCTCCGCGTCCACCACCAAGCTGCGCTTCACCTCGCGGCTGATCGAGTCCAAGGGCATGGAATGCAGCACCGCCGGACAGCGGGAGCTGGAGCTCCTTCCGGACGGCACCCTGCGGTACAGCGTGATCGACGGCGGTACCGCCGCCGACCCGCTGGTCCTGACGAAGGCGCCCCCCGGAGTGTCGGGATGAACATCTCGACGGCGTGCAACTGCCGGTGACCGTCGATCAGGAGCGCGGCGGCGGCGCTTGCTGCAGATCGGAAACAGTGATCGTCCGAACTGGGCGCGGGGACCCAAGGCTGGGGCATATTCCTTCCAGGCCCACCGATCCTCCACCGCATCGTCACTCGACGTCCAGGAGTTCGCAGATGCACGAGCAGCCATCCGGGTTACCCGCACAGGCGCCCAACGGGGCCGTCCCGCCACCACCCCCGCTCCCGCCCGCCTACGGTCCACCTCCGCACGCGTACGGACCGCCGGCGGCCGGGTGGAACCAGCCGGCGCCGGCCCGGCCCTCCCGTACCGGGTTGTGGATCGCGCTGGGGGTCGTCGGCGCGATCGTCCTGGCCG
This sequence comes from Kitasatospora sp. HUAS MG31, assembly GCF_040571325.1. GTDB lineage: Bacteria > Actinomycetota > Actinomycetes > Streptomycetales > Streptomycetaceae > Kitasatospora > Kitasatospora camelliae. The sequence continues at coordinate 3,534,256 of NZ_CP159872.1, forward strand.
GTACGGCGTTCGCCGTGACGAGGCCGGGGGGCACCGCACAACCCGCCACGGCTCCGGCCAGAGGTGCGGCCGCACCGGCGGCGGACGGCGCGGGGGCAGCCGCCGGGGCGGGTTCGGGCGAGCAGGCGCCGGGTGCGGGGAACGCCACGATGGGTCGCCTCCACCTGCCCGACACCTTCCTCGGGATGAAGCGCGACGACAACGCCCCCGGGGCCGCGGTGATGCGGCAGCGGGCCGAGGCCATGGCGCAGGACGACCCGCACCTGCGCGTCGTCGCGACCACGTACAAGAGCGGCCAGTTCGGGGAGAACCACGTGGAGGTCATCGCGGTCGAGAGCGACGTCCCGTTCTCCGAGAAGGACCGCGCCGAGGCGCTGGCCGACATGAATGACGGCTCGGTGGACGTGCCGGGCATGAAGGTGACCCATGGCGAGGTCAAGGACGCTGACCCCGGGCCGCTGGGCGGCGTCATGAAGTGCAAGGTGACCATCACGAAGACCGAATCGACGGACTCGTTCGGCAACCACCTGTTCACCGCGACCACCTGTGCGTGGCTGGACGGGAACACCTACGTGACCATCGCCGACGGCGACGGCACGATCGGGCTCGCCAAGGCCGCGGACCACGCCCGCCAGTTCCGCGCGCGAGCAGAGAGCCGCCGGTAGAACGCCCGGCGACAAGGGCAGAGACCCGCCGCTCGCTTGTGGCACGCCTGCGGCACGGCCGGACTGACCGGGCTCGCCACCCCGGCAACGACGAAGGGCCAGTCTCCGAGGATCACCCTCGTGAGCTGGCCCTTTTCGCGTTCCTGGTGCTGAGCCCCCTGTCGGGTTCGAACCGACGACCCCCGCTTTACAAGAGCGGTGCTCTGGCCAGCTGAGCTAAGGAGGCGCGGTAGCCGTCCGCGGCGGACCACGGCGGCACCATGGGGCAGTGTACCGGGGCGGGCGGGGGCGATGCCGGTGGTTAAAGGGGGTGCGCGGGTCGGCGGGGCGGTTGCGGGGGGTTTGGGCGGAGTGTCCCGGTTGTGACCGGACTGATGCCGAATTCGGCCACCGGCGGGGGCTGACAAGCGGATGAACGTACGGGTACCGTCGCCTGGACGTCGGCTCACCTCCCAGTGGTTCAGACCAGCGGAGGGGCGGGCCGGCGGGCTCAACAATCCAACCCCTTTACTCGGATCGTCCGGCACGTTCCTGCCGGTGAAGGAGCGAATCACCATGGCCTCTGTCACGTACGACAAGGCGACCCGCGTGTACCCGGGTGCCACCAAGCCCTCCGTCGACGCGCTGGACCTGCACATCGAGGACGGCGAGTTCCTCGTGCTGGTCGGCCCGTCCGGCTGCGGCAAGTCCACCAGCCTCCGCATGCTGGCCGGCCTGGAGGACGTGAACGGCGGTGCCATCCGCATCGGCGACCGCGACGTCACCCACCTCCCGCCGAAGGACCGGGACATCGCCATGGTGTTCCAGAACTACGCGCTGTACCCGCACATGACCGTCGCGGAGAACATGGGCTTCGCGCTCAAGATCGCGGGCGTCAACAAGGCCGAGATCCGCACCAAGGTCGAGGAGGCCGCGAAGATCCTCGACCTCACCGACTACCTGGACCGCAAGCCGAAGGCGCTCTCCGGCGGTCAGCGCCAGCGTGTCGCGATGGGCCGGGCGATCGTCCGCCAGCCGCAGGTCTTCCTGATGGACGAGCCGCTGTCCAACCTGGACGCCAAGCTCCGCGTCTCCACCCGCACCCAGATCGCCTCGCTCCAGCGCCGCCTGGGCATCACCACGGTCTACGTCACCCACGACCAGACCGAGGCCATGACCATGGGCGACCGCGTCGCGGTGCTCAAGGACGGTCTGCTGCAGCAGGTCGACACCCCGCGCAACATGTACGACCGCCCGGCGAACCTCTTCGTGGCCGGCTTCATCGGCTCGCCCGCGATGAACCTGGTCGAGGTGCCGCTGGTCGACGGCGGCGTGAAGTTCGGCGGCTCGGTCATCAACATCTCCCGCGAGGACCTGACCGGCGCCGGCAGCGACAAGACCGTCACGGTCGGCATCCGCCCGGAGCACTTCGAGATCGTCCCGTCCGGCGGCATCGAGGGCGTCGCGGTCACCGTGAACGTGGTCGAGGAGCTCGGCGCCGACGGCTTCGTCTACGGCACCACCAAGATCAGCGGCGAGGACAAGGACATCGTCGTGCGCGTGCACGGCCGCCAGGTCCCGCAGAAGGGCGAGACCATCCACGTGGTCCCGGCCGGCGGCGAGCCGCACGTCTTCTCCTCCAGCACGGGCGAGCGCCTGAGCAGCTGAGTGATCCGCAGGAACCGCCCGCCGGTCCCTCGCTGATCTCCCGCCGTGCCCCCGCCGGATCCGTCCGGCGGGGGCACGCGCGTTCCCGGAACCGCCCGCACCACGACCCGAACGACCAGGCGAACAGCGGCCCGGACGGTCACCCGAACGGCGGCGCGCGTCAACATGACGGCGGAACGAAACAGGACACCGCTCACTCGTTGGTGTAACGGAGAGCGCCGTAGCCGACACCCACCGCTACGCTTCTGTCGCGTGAAGCAGCTCGTTCGCCGCATCGGCCAGACCATTGCCTTTACCCTCCCGGTGATCCTGGTGACCACCGGGACGCTCGCCGTCACCCGCGTCCCGTGGGCCCCGCCGACCGGGCTGGACCAGCAGGTGGTCGCGGCGTCCAGCGGCGACGGCACCATCGGACGCACCTCGACCGCCCCCAGCACCCAGGGCCTGGCCCCGCAGGAGGCGCTCCGGGTCGACATGATGGAGGAGCTCCGCTCCCACAACCCCGGCAGCGCGCTCGACCTGCTGGAGCGCACCATGCGGGAGAAGCCCTCGCTGACGCCGTACTGCACCTCGCTGGCCGCCGAACTCGGCCGGGCCGCGGTGAAGAAGTACCAGGGCGACCTGCAGCGGGCCCGTTCCTTCGCGCGTCCGGTATGCGACGGGTCGTTCGCCTCGGGCGTGGTGGGCTGAACCGGCCGGCCGGCCCGGCTCCGTCGGCGGCACCCGCCGCACCGGGGTCGGTTGGACGAAGGTCCGCGCGCGGCGGCTCCGGGGATGGGGTCCGCGGCGCGCGGACCCTATTGTGTCCGCTATGACCGCTGACTCCCCTCGCCCCGGCACCGCTTCCCCCGCCGTGACCCAGGCCGTGATCCTGGCCGGCGGCCAGGGTTCGCGGCTCCGCCCGTACACCGACGACCGTCCGAAGCCGCTGGTGGAGATTCCCGGGACCGGGATCCCGATCGTGGGCCATCAGTTGGCGTGGCTGGCCTCGGAGGGTGTGACGGACGCGGTGATCTCCTGCGGGCACCTCGCCGAGGTCCTGCAGGACTGGCTGGACAAGGCCGACCTGCCGCTGAACGTCCGGACGGTGGTGGAGACCGAGCCGCTCGGGCGGGGCGGCGGGCTGAAGTTCGCCTCCCGTTCGCTGCCGCGGCCGGACCAGCCCTGGTACGCGACCAACGGCGACATCTGGACCCGGTTCAGCCTCCGCGAGATGGCCGCCTTCCACCACGAGCGGGACGCCGTCGCCACGCTGGCGCTGGCCCGGCCGCGGATCCCGTGGGGGGCCGTGGAGACCGACCAGTTCGGCAACGTGCTGGACTTCATCGAGGCCCCGCCCTCGCCGTTCCTCATCAACGCCGGGCTGTACGTCTTCAGCCCTGCCTTCCAGGAGCTGCTGCCGGACGTCGGTGACCACGAGCGGACCACCTTCCCGCAACTGGCGCGCAGCAAGAAGCTGGCGGGCTACCAGCTCCCCCAGGGCTGCTACTGGCGGGCGATCGACACCGCCAAGGACCTCACCGAGGCCGCCAAGGAGCTCGCCGCGGTCTCCGGTCGCGCCTCGGCATAGCCCGCACCACGGAATAGCTCACACCACGGAGCAGCCCGCACCCGCGACCGCCGACGCGCACGGAACGACACGAACCCGGAACGACACCGGACACGTACGTCGGAGCCCCCTCCACCCGCGGGTGGAGGGGGCTCCGACGTGTACCCGGGCGTCAGACCGCCGGGCCGGTGGCCGTCCGGGGCATGCCGAGCTCCAGCAGCGGCGCCCCGCTGCCCAGCACGCCGCCGATCAGCGACCCACCGCTGGGCGTGGACCGAGGCGTGGACCCGCCGGTCTGCCCGGTGCCGCCCGTCCCGGTGCCGCCGGCCGAGCCGCCCGCCGGCGGGTGGCCGGTGGAGCCGGAGGTGGGCTTCGAGGAGGCGGGCGCCTTGCCGCTCTTGCTGGGGGACGGCGACGGGGAGGCCGGCGCGGTGGACGGCGCCTTGCTGGGCGCCTTCGAGGGGGCGACGCTCGGGCTCGGCGAGGGGCCGTTGCCCGGCCACATCGGGGAGCCGAAGTCGGTGGGCGTCCGGGTCGGCTCGGGCTGGGTCCGGCCGGTGCGGACGGCCGCGCCGAGCATCGAGCCGACCAGCAGGGTGAGGCCGACCACCACGGCGGTGACCACGGTCCGGCGGCGGAGCACCCGCCGGCGGACGGCGCCCGGGTCCTGGGAACCGAGCCGCCGCCAGGCCTCCAGGGCGATCCGCCCGTCCAGCGAGCCGAACGGCGCGCCGGCGATCAGCAGCGGGCTCCAGGCCGCCAGGAAGATCAGGTCGGGGGCGTCGTACACCGGCACGGCCCGCCAGCTGACGGTGAAGAGCAGCGCCGCCGAGAGCGCCATCGCCAGCCCCGATGCCACCCGCTGCCAGAGGCCGAGGATGGAGAGCACGCCGACCACGATCTCGGTGAACGCCACGAGCAGCCCGGACCCCACCGGGTGGGCCATCGCGAAGTCGAGCAGCGGCTGGGCGACCGGCCACGGGTGCAGCGAGGACAGCCAGCGCATCATCGAGCCGCGGTCGCCGCCGTCGAAGTACACCGGGTCGCAGAGCTTGCTGAACCCGGCGTAGACCGACAGCGAGCCGAGCAGCACCCGGAGCGGGAGCAGCACCAGGCCGAGGTCGACCCGGCGGCCGGGGTAGGCGTGCCGGGAGTCGCCGGTGGCGGACACCTCGGGCAGCTCGCCGGTGGGCTCCCAGCGCGGGCCGGGGTCGTCCGTGGTGAGCACGGTGCCGCCGGCGCGCGGGCGCTGGTCGGGGTGACGGCCCGGGACGGGGTACGGGGTGGTCTCGGGCGAGCCGGACTGCCGGGGCACCGCGTGGAGCGGCTGGGTGTCGTCGATCGGGCTGCCGGCGGGGGCCGGCACGGTGTTGAGCCGGACGGCCTCCAGCAGGCTGGTGGCGGCGAGGTCGCCGGGGGCTGCCTGGCCGTTCCAGCTGACCACCCGGGGCTTGCGCCGCGGGGCCGCCGTGCTGCCGGTCGCGCCGGACGGGCCGGTGCCCGGGCCGCCGGCCGCCGCCGCGCCCCGGACCGCCGGTCCTGCGCCCGCGAGGCCGGCCCCGAGCGCGCCGCCGCCCACGCCGACCAGCGCCGGCATGGCGGAGGCGGGGACCACGACCTGCGGGGTGACGGACCGGCCGCCGAAGCCCTGGATGCCGTACGGGTCGCCGAAGGCGGCGCCGGGGGCGTCGAGCATCGGCGCCACGGGGGCGCCCAGCCTGATCCGGAAGCTGGCCTGGGTGCTGCTGAGCTTCGCCGGGTCGGACGGCACCTTGACCGTGTTGAGGCCGGGGCCGGAGTCTATCCCCGCCGGGCCGCCCTGGACGGGGCGCCGAGGTGTTCTGGTGTCCACACCCCTCTAACCGGGTGACGGGCCCTTAGGACACTCTCCCGGGTGGATTCCTGGCGCGGATTTGAAGTGATCATGAGAAAACCGATCGGGTCCGGCAGGACCCGATCGGTTCATCCCAGGAAGCGGTACACAGCGGTGCACAACCGGTCGACACACCGCCCGACCGGGAGGGCCGCCGTCGTCCCGGCCGGTCAGCGCTTGGCGCGCAGCCGGGCGGCCTCGTAGAGCACGATGCCCGCCGCGACGCCGGCGTTCAGCGACTCGGTCTGACCCGGCATCGGGATCCGCACCCGGATGTCACAGGTCTCGGCGACCAGGCGGGACAGGCCCTTGCCCTCGGAGCCGGCCACGATGACCACCGGGCCGGCGAGCAGGTCCAGGTCGCCGATCTCGGCCTCGCCGTCGGCGGCCAGGCCGACCACCATCAGACCGGCCTTCTGGTACGACTCCAGGGCGCGGGTCAGGTTGGTGGCCCGGGCCACGGGCAGCCGGGCGGCGGCGCCGGAGGAGGTCTTCCAGGCGCCGGCGGTCATGCCGGCCGCGCGCCGCTCGGGGATGACCACGCCGTGCGCGCCGAACGCGGCGGCGGAACGGACCACGGCGCCGAGGTTGCGCGAGTCGGTGACCCCGTCCAGCGCCATGATCAGCGCGTCCTGGCCGGCGTCGGAGGCCTCGACCAGCAGGTCGTCCGGGTGGGCGTACTCGTACGGCGGGACCTGGAGCACCAGGCCCTGGTGGTTGAGCCCGCCGGTCATCTGGTCGAGCTGCGCGCGCGGGGCCTCCATCAGCGCGATGCCGCGCTCGTTGGCCAGCTGGAAGGCGTCGCGGACGCGGTCGTCGGTGTCGATGAACTGCTGGACGTACAGCGTGTTGGCCGGCACGCCGCCCTGGATCGCCTCGACCACCGAATTGCGGCCGACCACCAGCTCGGCCGCGCCGGCGCCGCCGCGCCCGCCGCGGCCCGCCCCGGCCTTGCGCATGCCGGCGCGGGACTTGGCGTCACGCTCGCGCTTGAGAGCGGCGTTGGCGGCGCGCTGCTTGGGGTGGCCCTTGCGCTCCGCGCCGGGCGGCGTCGGGCCCTTGCCCTGGAGCGCCTTCCGGCTGTGGCCGCCGGTACCGACACTCGCGCCCTTCTTCGATCCGGGGTTGCGGCGGTTCCTGCGCTGGCTGTTGCCGGCCATGGCTGTACTTCCTGTCTCTACTCGTCTGCGTCCTGCCGGGCCTCTCCCCTGCCTTCGGCGGGGGCGGACCCACGGACCGGCGGCGGGCAGGAGGGAGAGGGCCGCACCCACGAGGGTACGGCCCGCCCGCGCCCCGGGGGGCTCCCGCTCGCCCCGGAGGGCTACTGGTTGTGGCGCCCCGGAGGGCGCCTGGTGCTGTGCCCCGGAGGGCGGGTGGCCGGCCTTCCGCCCCGGAGGGCGGCCGACCGGCCGGGAGGTCCGGCTGCCGACCGGCCGACGGCTACGGGCCGCCGACCGTCCAGCGCGGGCCGGACGGGGTGTCCTCGATCACCAGCCCGGCCTCGCCGAGCTGGTTGCGGATCGCGTCCGCGGTGGCGAAGTCCTTGCGGGCCCGGGCGGCCTGGCGCTGGTCGAGCACCAGCCGGACCAGGGCGTCCACCACGCCGTGCAGGTCGTCGCCGCGGTCGTCGCCGGCCCACATCTCGTCGAGCGGGTCGAGGCCGAGCACCGCGAGCATCGCCCGGACCTCGGCCAGCCGGGCCAGGGCGCTCTCCTTGTCGTCCGCGGTGAGGGCGCTGTTGCCCTGGCGGACGGCGGTGTGCACCACGGCGAGCGCCTGCGGCACGCCCAGGTCGTCGTCCATCGCCTCGGCGAAGGCCAGCGGCACCTCGGGCGCCGCGTCCACCGGGCCGCAGACCTCCACGGCGCGCTGGATGAAGCCCTCGATCCGGGCGAAGGCCACCTCGGCCTCGCGCAGCGACTCCTCGCTGTACTCGATCATCGAGCGGTAGTGCGGGGCGGCCAGGTAGTAGCGGAGCACGATCGGCCGCCAGCGCTGCACCATCTCGGAGACCAGCACCGAGTTGCCCAGCGACTTGGACATCTTCTCGCCGCTCATGGTGACCCAGGCGTTGTGCACCCAGAAGTTCGCGAACTCGTCGCCGAACGCCCGGGACTGGGCGATCTCGTTCTCGTGGTGCGGGAAGATCAGGTCGAGCCCGCCGCCGTGGATGTCGAAGGCCTCGCCCAGGTACTTGTGCGCCATCGCGGAGCACTCCAGGTGCCAGCCCGGCCGGCCGCGGCCCCACGGGGTCTCCCAGCTGGGCTCGCCGGGCTTGGCGGCCTTCCACATCGCGAAGTCGCGCGGGTCCCGCTTGCCGCCCTCGCCCTCGCCGGAGGGCTGGCGCAGGTTCTCCAGCTCCTGGTTGGAGAGCTCCAGGTACTCGGGGAAGGTGGTGACGGCGAAGTAGACGTTGCCCTCGGCCTCGTACGCGTGGCCGCGCTCGATGAGGCCGCGCATCATCTCGATCATCTCGGGCACGTGCCCGGTGGCCCGCGGCTCCACGGACGGGGGCAGGCAGCCGAGCGCGGTGTAACCCTCGTTGAAGGCACGCTCGTTGGCGTAGGCGATCTCGTACCAGGGGGTGCCGGTCTCCTGGCCCTTGGCGATCACCTTGTCGTCGATGTCGGTGACGTTGCGGACGAAGCTGACCCGGTAGCCGCGGTAGCGGAACCAGCGCTGCATCACGTCGAAGTTGAGGCCGGACCGGATGTGCCCGATGTGCGGGGGTGCCTGGACGGTGGCGCCACACAGGTAGATCGAGACACAGCCCGGTACAAGCGGGACGAAGTCGCGTACCTGGCGGGTTCTGGTGTCGTACAGGCGAAGGCTCACAGCGTCCAGGGTAGTGGGCGGCGGGGGGTGCCCCGCCACCAATACCACTCGAGGACGCGGCCCACCACCGCGACCTGCGACGACCGGCGACGACCGCGGCGGTCTGCGGCCCGATCAGATGTTGCCGACGATCCGGCGGGGGGTGAGCCGGACCACGACCCGGACGTCGCCCGGGCCGTCCGCCTCGTAGTCCTTGCCGTGGCGGTACTTGCGGGAGAGCTCGTTGATCAGGTCGCGCCCGCCGGCCCGGGTCATGGTGACCTCGCCGCGCACCTCCAGGTAGTGGTACGGGTGGTCGGGCGGGTTGATCACGAAGCTGACCCGCGGGTCCCGGACCATGTTGTCGTGCTTGCGGCGGCCCTCCAGGGTGGAGAACAGGATGTCGTTCCCGTCCCGTTTCACCCAGACGACGGACGCCTGCGGACTGCCGTCCGGCTGGACGGTGGCCAGCACGGCGAAGCTGGTGCCGTCCAGCAGTTCCTTCGCCCGGTCGGAGAGTTGCTCGGTCATCGGCGGATTCCTCCCGCTCGCCCCGGTTCCTGACCCCCCGCCAGGCGCAGGTTATGCCCGGTCGGCCCGGTAGACCAGCGCTGTGGCCAGTGCGGCGAGTCCCTCGGCGCGGCCGGTCAGGCCGAGACCGTCGGTGGTGGTGCCGGAGACCGACACCGGCGCGCCGACCGCCTCGGAGAGCACCGCCTGGGCCTCCTCGCGGCGCTTGCCGATCTTCGGCCGGACGCCGATCACCTGGATCGCCACGTTGCCGATCTCGTAGCCGGCCGCGCGGACGATCCGGGCCGCCTCGGCGAGCAGCACCACGCCGGCCGCGCCGGCCCACTCGGGCCGGTCGGTGCCGAAGTGCGCGCCGAGGTCACCCAGGCCGGCTGCGGAGAACAGGGCGTCGCAGGCGGCGTGCGCGGCCACGTCGGCGTCGGAGTGCCCGGCCAGGCCGTACTCCGAGTCGGGCCACTCCAGCCCGGCGACCCGCAGCGGGCGGCCGGCCTCGAAGGCGTGCACGTCGGTGCCGATGCCCACCCGGGGGAGGATCGGTTCAGTAGCCATCGGTGGCCCTCCTGCGGGCGAGTACGGCCTCGGCGAGCACGAGGTCCAGCGGACGGGTCACCTTGAACGCCTCCTCGTGGCCGGGCACCACGACCACCCGGCCGCCGTACCGCTCGACCAGGCCGGCGTCGTCGGTGACCGGCGGCAGCGCGTCCGGCTCCGGCGCGGACTCCTCGGCCAGCGCCTTGAGGTGCACCTCGTGGAGCGTGTCGCGGCGGAAGCCCTGCGGGGTCTGGACGGCGCGCAGGGTGGCCCGGTCGGGGGTGTCCAGCACCGGCTCGGGGCGGCCGGCCGGCTGCGGTTCGACCCGCTTGACGGTGTCGGCCAGCGGGACGGCCGGCACCACCGCCTCCGCCCCGGCGCGGACGGCGGCGGCCACCGCGTCCACCACCTCGACCGGGACCAGCGGGCGGGCCGCGTCGTGCACCAGGACCACCTCGACGTCCGCCGGAATGGCGGCGAGGCCGAGCCGGACGGACTCCTGCCGGGTCGCGCCGCCGGCCACCACCCGGACGTCCTTGCCGTCCAGGCCGTGGCTGTCCAGCAGCGCGGCGACCTCGGCCTCGCCGCCGGCGGGCGCGGCCACCACGACCAGGCCGATCGCCCGGCTGCGGGCCAGCGCCCGGACGGCGTGCACCAGCAGCGGGACGCCGCCGAGTTCGCGCAGGGCCTTGGGCGCGCCGGGTCCCAGCCGCTCGCCCCGCCCGGCGGCGGGGACGACGGCTGCGGCGAGCTGTGCTGTGGCGTTCAGGTTTCGCTCCTTAGTCGCGATGGGTATGGCCCTGCCGTGCGCGTCGGGCGCCGGCACGACCCCCTCCGACCGATCCGACTGCACGTTAGCGGAACGACCGTGGCGTTCCGCTCCGTGCCTCCCGCCGGGCCCCCGCCCCTTCCGTACGACCGGTGCGACCCGCACGACCCGATCCTCGTGTGCCGACCGTGTACCGACCGTGTGACGCCCCCCGGGTGACGACCTGTGCGCCGCCCACCGTTCCGTGACCGTCCGTCCGGCTCCCGGTGTCCAACGGCCACCGGGCGTGGACCCGTGTCCGGGCATGCCGAAGCGCCCGGCATGCCGACACGCCACCCGGACGGCTGTACCGCCGTGGTGGCGCTCCGGCATCGGGCGCAACGTCATGCGTGTGTCGGGGCCCGCGCGGCAGCCACCGTCGCAGGGAGGACCGACCGGCCACCCGTTACGAGGCCAGCACCTCGTCGAGCAGCGTCTCCGCCTTGTCCTCGTTGGTGTTCTCCGCGAGTGCGAGCTCGCTGACCAGGATCTGGCGCGCCTTGGCGAGCATCCGCTTCTCGCCGGCCGACAGGCCGCGCTCGCGCTCGCGACGCCACAGGTCGCGGACGACCTCGGCGACCTTGATGACGTCACCGGACGCCAGCTTCTCCAGGTTCGCCTTGTAGCGCCGGGACCAGTTGGTCGGCTCTTCGGTGTACGGTGCACGCAGCACCTCGAAGACCCGGTCGAGACCTTCCTGACCGACCACGTCGCGCACGCCGACGAACTCTGCGTTCTCGGCGGGCACCCGCAGCGTCAGATCACCCTGCTGCACCTTCAGCACCAGGTAGGTCTTGTCCACACCTTTGATCTGGCGAGTTTCGATGGCCTCGATCAGCGCAGCCCCGTGATGGGGGTAGACCACCGTGTCGCCAACCTTGAACGTCATGTGACAGGACCCCTTCCGTGGCTTTCCAGAATAACACGCTTTTCGGCGCGCCCGAAGGGCGTTTTCGCAGGTCAGGGCGGGTCTCGGGGCTTGACAACCACCCCCATGGCATGCTGCGACCGGTGTTCGACGACGGCTTCTCGCAGGTCGGAGGGGGTGCGGCCGCCCGAGGAAAGGCTCGCGAAACCTCTGGCAACCTCCACGAAACCATGATTGGATCTTGAGTTTTCACACTCCGCGCCGCCGTGGCCGGATCGTGACCGTTCTCCGCGACACGGACCCACCCCGTCAGAACCGCATAAGGGGGTCGGTAGTCTGACCTCGACCACCGAACCGTGATCCACTAAGGAGAAGTCGCCGCCGTGAGCCGGAGCCTTCGACGCGGCGCCATCGCCGCCCTCGTCCTCGCCGCGATCGTCCCGCTGTCGGCCTGCGCGGCCGGCAACAGCGCGGACACGATGGAGATCAAGCCGGACAACGTGTCGGCCACGCTCGGCAGCAACATCCTGCTCAACAACATCGTGGTGGTGACCCGGGTGTCCCCCACCGCCGAGTACAGCGGCCCGGCGACCGTCACGGTCAACATCAACAACGGCGGCTCCGCCCCGGAGACGCTGAAGTCGATCACCATCGGCGACGCCCAGGCCGTCCTGACCGACGCCAGCGGCGCCCGGGTCAACGAGCTGGTCATCCCGGCCGGCGGGTCGCTGCTGATCGGCGGCGAGGGCCAGCCGACCGCCCAGGCGAGCTCGGCCAAGGTCACCCTCGGCGGCCTGACCCCGACCTCCTTCACCTTCGGCTCCGCCGGCAAGGTGAGCGCCGACGCCAGCGTGGTTCCGGCCCGCAGCTTCTACGCCGGGTTCGGCCCGAAGGTCGAGGCCCCGGCCTCGCCGTCCGCCGCCGTCACCGGTGCGGCCTCGCCGACCGGCGCCGCGACCCCGACCGGCGCCGCGTCCCCGGGCGGCAGCGCCTCCCCGGGCGCGACCGTCTCCGGCTCGGCCACCCCGAACGCCGCGCCGACCGGCGCCGCCAAGCCGAGCGGCTCGGCGAGCTCCACCGCGGCCACCCACTGATCCGACGGCGAAGGGCCCCTGCTCCGGCAGGGGCCCTTCGCCGTGTTCCGCTCCCGGTCGCTCCCGGGCCGGCCTACGGCTCGAACTTGTAGCCCAGGCCGCGGACGGTCACCAGGTACCGCGGCGCTCCCGGGTCCGGCTCGATCTTGGCGCGCAGCCGCTTGACGTGGACGTCCAGGGTCTTGGTGTCGCCGACGTAGTCCGCGCCCCAGACCCGGTCGATCAGCTGCATCCGGGTGAGCACCCGGCCGGCGTTGCGGAGCAGCATCTCCAGCAGGTCGAACTCCTTGAGCGGCAGGTCGACCTTGGCCCCGTCCACGGTGACCACGTGCCGGTCGACGTCCATCCGGACCGGGCCGGCCTCCAGCGCGCCGGGGCTGCCGCCGTTGCCGTCGCCGCCGCCGTCCTCGCCGCGGCGGCGGAGCACCGCGCGGATCCGGGCGACCAGCTCCCGGGTGGAGTACGGCTTGGTCACGTAGTCGTCGGCACCTATCTCCAGGCCGACCACCTTGTCGATCTCGCTGTCCTTGGCGGTGACCATGATCACCGGGACGTTGGAGCGCACCCGCAGCTGGCGGCAGACCTCGGTGCCGGGCAGGCCCGGCAGCATCAGGTCGAGCAGGACCAGGTCGGCACCGTTGCGCTCGAACTGCTCCAGCGCGTCCGGGCCGGTGGCGGCCACGGCCACCTCGAAGCCCTCCTTGCGGAGCATGTACGAGAGGGCGTCGCTGAACGACTCCTCGTCCTCGACCACCAGTACTCGGGTCACGTTCGGGCCTCCGGGGCAGGAAGGGTTGTTGCGTCGGTTGCTGTGCTGACGGGTGCGGTCTCGCCGGCCGGTGCCTTCCCGGCCGGGAGCCGCAGGGTGAAGGTGGAGCCCTGTCCCTCGACGCTCCACACCGTGACGGTGCCGCGGTGGGACGCGGCCACGTGCTTGACGATGGAGAGGCCGAGGCCGGTTCCTCCGGTGGCGCGGGACCGGGCCGGGTCGACCCGGTAGAAGCGTTCGAAGATCCGCTCGCGGTCCTTCTCCGAGATGCCGATGCCCTGGTCGGTCACCGATATCTCGATCAGCTCGCCCTCCGCCTCGCCGAGGGCGGCGGCGCTGGAGATGCGGCGGGTGGCGATGGCCACCCTGGTCCGCGGCGGACTGTAGTTGACGGCGTTCTCGACCAGGTTGCCGAGGGCGGCGGCCAGCTGGCCGCGGTTGCCGTCGAGGTAGAGGCCGCCGACGCCGCCGGCGGCGATGAGGATCTGCTTGGCGGCGGCGGGCTGCCGGCACCGGTCGATCGCCTCGGCGATCAGCTCATCCACCGGGACGGGCTCGGGGTCGGCCTTGAGCCGGTCGTCCTGGACCCGGGAGAGGTCGATGATCTCCTGGACCAGGCTGGCCAGCCGGGTCGCCTCGATCTGCATCCGCCCGGCGAAGCGCTGCACCGCCTCCGGGTCGTCGGCGGCGTCCGCGACGGCCTCGGAGAGCAGGGAGAGCGCGCCGACCGGGGTCTTCAGCTCGTGCGAGACGTTGGCCACGAAGTCGCGCCGGATCGCCTCGATCCGGCGGCGCTCGGTGAGGTCCTCGACCAGGACGAGGACCAGCCTTGAGCCCAGCGGCGCGACCCGGACCGAGACGGCCAGCGGCTCGGTGGTGCGGGCGGTGCCGGGCCGGGGCAGCTCCAGGTCGACCTGGCGGATCTCCCCGTCCCGGCGGGTCGCGCGAGCCAGCGAGAGCATCTGCTCCACGGCCATCGCACCGCCGCGGACCAGCCCCATCGCGTACGCGGCGGAGCTGGCCTTGACCACCTCGTCGCCCTCCCCCAGCACGATCGCGCAGGAGCGCAGCACGGAGAGCACCGTGTCCACGCCCGGCGGCAGGGCCGGTTCGTAGAGCGGGGTGGTGCCGGTGCCGAGCCGGGTGCGGTTCCTGCCGCGCGACTGCTCGCGCTCGCTCCAGCGGAAGGCGATGGCGGCCGTGAGGCCGACGCCGAGCCCGGCTATGGCGCAGGCAGCGGCGGCGGCCACATTCACGTCCATACCGCCAGCGTAAGCGCACCCCGAAGGGCTCCCGCCACAGTGCGATCAAGGGATCGGCCACGCGTTGCCGAGAATTCACCTTCAGGCTGCCATCGGTTCACCACACGGGTCGTGCGTGGTCGCCCGTACGGCGCAGTCTTGTCAGAGCAAGCCCGTTCGGGCGGCGGCGCGGCTACCATTCGCGCCACCAGCAGCGGTCGTCCCCCGCTCCGGCGGCGGGACGGACCGGTCGGCACCGCCACCGACACAGGTACTGGAGGAGAAGAGCGCATGCGCGACGCGTACCACGAGGAACTCGACTCGATCAGCGACGGTCTGGTCGAGATGGCCCGCCTGGTCGGTTCGGCCATGGGGCGGGCCACGACCGCGCTGCTCGACGCGGACCTGTCGCTCGCCGAGAGCGTGATCGCGGCCGACGAGAAGGTCAACACCCTGCACCACGACCTGGAGAACCGGGCCATCGACCTGCTGGCCCGCCAGCAGCCGGTCGCCACCGACCTTCGGATCGTCGTCACCTCGCTGCGGATGAGCGCCGACCTGGAGCGCTGCGGCGACCTGGCCCGGCACGTCGCCAAGGTGGCGCGGCTGCGCTTCCCGGAGACGGCCGTCCCGAACGACCTGCACCCGATCGTCCTGGAGATGGGCCAGCTGGCGCAGCGCCTGGTGGCCAAGGCCGGCCTGGTGATCGCCACCAAGGACGTGCACAAGGCGCTGGAGCTGGAGAGCGACGACGACGCGATCGACGCGCTGCACCGCGAGCTGTTCTCGCACCTGCTGGACGACCGCTGGCAGCACGGCATCGAGACCGCGGTGGACGTCACCCTGGTCGGCCGGTACTACGAGCGGTTCGCCGACCACGCGGTGTCGGTGGCCAAGCGGGTGGTGTACCTGGTGACCGGTGAGCACGTGGACGACTTCGTCGCGACCGCGGACACGCCGATCTCCGGCTGAGCGGTCGGCCGACTCCCGGGCGGTCGGCTACTCCGGCTGAGCGGTCGGGCAGGCCTCGGGGGCTCTCGGGTGACGGGTGGGGCCGGGGGCGCACACGGTGGTGTGCGCCCTACCTCCGCGCGCCCGTTGACGCTCCGTCGACCGCGCGGCTTCACTCGAAGAGCGGGCGCCACCGTCATGCGTCCGGACGAGGAGGCTTCAGCGTGATGAAGGCAACCCCGAACCCGACCACCCCGCAGTCGAATCCCACCGCGCCGCCGGCCGTACGCCTGCTGCCGATCGTCGCGGCCGGGTGCGGCTGCGGCCCGGGCTGCGGCTGCGGCTGCCAGTCCGGCGCGCCCTGCCAGTGCGGCGGTGCGACCGGCGGCTGCTGCGGCGGCCACTGACCACGGGCCCCGGCCCGGTCCGGGCGGGTGGCGGCTCCCGGGCCGCCACCCGCCCGTACGTCGTTCCGCCCGTAACGTTGCCTGCCCACGGGCGTCCCCGTGGGCTTCCCGCCGGGCGGGCCGGCCCTACCGGGCCGGGGTCAGAACGTGACGTCGATGCACTGGTAGAAGGCGTTGCCGGTGTCGGCGATCTCCCAGACGGCGAGGACCACCTGGTGTCCGCTCCGTCCGCTCGGCAGGGTCGCCGTGTGGCTCAGGGTGGTGGGCGGCTGCGCGCCGTTGTAGGGCACCTTGAGGAAGGGCGCCAGGTCGAGGTTGGCGCGGGTGAGCTTGCTGGTGGCGCTGTAGCCGGGCTTGGTCAGGTAGTAGCTGAACGACGTGGTGGAGTGCCGGGCGGTGAACTTCCAGGTGAAGGTCAGTCGCTGGCCGGCCGACACCCGGGTGGTGGGCCAGCCGCCGCCGCGCGGGTCGTCGAGCTGGGCGAAGCGGCTGTTGCCGCCGGCGCAGAGGGTGCCGTCGGCAGGGCCGCGGGTGGGGAAGCCCTTGGGGCCCTCGACGCTCTGCGGCTCCCACTGGATCTCGCCGCAGTTCTTGACGGTGCCGGCGGCGCACAGGGCGGCGCGGCTCGGCGGGCCGGTGACGTGGCCGTGCGAGCTGGCCGGGACGGCGGTGGCCAGCGGTACCGCCAGCCCGACCGCAACGGCGGCCAGGATTCTGCTCTTGCGCATGGTGCTCCCTCCGTGGGGGTGGATGGAGTACGCCCGGACGCGGGTGACGTGCGTGGGGGGTGTTGTCATGCCCGCACCGGTCTAGTCCTCTCACGCTAGGATCCCTGCCGCCACCCGTCAATGGTCTGAACCAGCTTGGGGTGCAAGCGAGTTGATCCGCCGCCTGACAGGGTGACCGCGCCCCGGAATCGGGTGGGGAAGCACCGTCCTGATCTCCCCGGCGGCGCGGCCCCGCTCCGGCCCGGGAACGGCGACGGCCCCCGGCCGGCGACGGGTGCGCCGGCCAGGGGCCGTTTTGCCTGTGGGCTTACTTCTTGCCCTGGTTCTTGACCGCCTCGATGGCGGCCGCGGCGGCCTCCGGGTCGAGGTAGCGGCCGCCGGGGGTGACCGGCTTGAAGTCGGCGTCGAGCTCGTAGACGAGCGGGATGCCGGTGGGGATGTTGAGGCCGGCGATGTCGGCGTCGGAGATGCCGTCCAGGTGCTTCACCAGGGCGCGGAGGCTGTTGCCGTGCGCGGTGACCAGGACGGTCTTGCCGGCGGCCAGGTCCGGCACGATCGCGTCGTACCAGTAGGGCAGCATCCGCTCGACGACGTCCTTGAGGCACTCGGTGCGCGGGCGCATCTCGGACGGGATCTCGCCGTAGCGCGGGTCGCCGGCCTGCGAGTACTCGTTGTCGTCGGCCAGGACCGGCGGCGGGGTGTCGTACGAGCGGCGCCAGAGCTGGAACTGCTCCTCGCCGAACTCGGCCAGGGTCTGGGCCTTGTCCTTGCCCTGGAGGGCGCCGTAGTGGCGCTCGTTGAGGCGCCAGCTGCGACGGACCGGGATCCAGTGGCGATCGGCCTTGTCGAGGGCGATCTGGGAGGTGCGGATGGCGCGGCGCAGCAGGGAGGTGTGCAGCACGTCGGGGAGGAGGCCTTCGGAGAGCAGCAGCTCGCCGCCGCGGGCGGCCTCCTTCTCGCCCTTCTCGTTGAGGTCGACGTCGACCCAGCCGGTGAAGAGGTTCTTCTGGTTCCACTGGCTCTCGCCGTGGCGGAGGAGGATCAGTCGGTAGGTCGTGTCAGCCATGGCCCCCAGCTTAGCGAGCCGAAAATCCGGGTGACCTGGCACGGGGGCCGTGGGTAATGTGCGGTCGACAGTCGTGCCACTTACCGCCCGCTGAGCGGTCCTCCCCACTCCGCCCAGCGTGCGCCACGCCGCCCGGGAGCCCCCTTTGCCCGTGTCACCCCGCCTCCGCTCCGCGATCTCGGACTCCGTCGGCGGGCTGCCCCGCCGGTTCTGGTGGCTCTGGACCAGCACCCTGGTGAACCGCCTCGGCGGCTTCGTGGTCACCTTCCTCGCGCTGTACCTGACCGTGGACCGCGGCTACTCGGCCAGTTACGCGGGCCTGGTCGCGGCCCTGTTCGGGCTGGGCTCGGCGGTCGCGGCGCTGGCCGGCGGCGTGCTCACCGACCGGCTCGGCCGGCGGCCGACCCTGCTCGCGGCGCAGCTGGGGACGGCCGCGTCCACGGCGGCGCTCGGCTTCATGGACGGGCCGGTGACGATCGCGGTGGTGGCCTTCCTGACCGGTCTGGCCAGCAACGCCTCCCGGCCGGCCATCGCCGCGATGATCGCGGACATCGTCCCGGCCGAGCACCGGGTGCGGGCCTTCGCGCTGAACTACTGGGCGATCAACATCGGCTTCGGCGTCTCGGCTGCCGCGGCCGGCCTGATCGCGGCCCACGGCTATCTGCTGCTCTTCCTGCTCGACGCGCTCTCCACGCTGGTCTGCGCGGTGCTGGTGTTCGTGAAGATCCCGGAGACCCGGCCGGAGCGCGGCCCGGCGGATGCGGCCGAGCAGCGGATCGGCCTCGGCACGGTGCTGCGGGACGGCCCGTTCATGGCGGTGGTCGGGGTGACCCTGCTGCTGGCGCTGGTCTACCAGCAGGGCAGCACCACCCTGGCCGTGGACATGGGCGAGCACGGCATCAGCACCACCGAATTCGGCCTGGTGGCGAGCCTGAACGGCCTGCTGATCGTGGTGCTCCAGCTGCCGCTCACCAAGCTGATGGAGGGCCGGAACCGGACGGCGCTGCTGGTGGTCAGCGCACTGCTGACCGGCTGGGGCTTCGGGCTGACCGCGCTGGCGGGCTCCTCGGCCGGGTTCTACGCCTGGACGGTCGCGGTCTGGACGATCGGCGAGATCGTGAACGCGCCCACCATGATGGGCCTGGTCTCCGAGCTCTCCCCGACCCACGCCCGGGGCCGGTACCAGGGCGTGTACTCGCTGTCCTGGTCGCTCGCCTCCTTCGTCGGCCCGGCCGCGGGCGGCCTGCTGCTCGACCACGCGGGCAGCGCGGCGGTCTGGGGTGCCTGCGCGGTGGCGGGTACGGGCGCGGCGCTCGCCTTCCTCGGGATCGGCCGGATCCGGCGGCCCGCCGGGGCCCCCGCACCGGCCGAGCAGCCGGTGGCCGCGGTCGCGCCGTAGTCCCGCGGCCGTGCGCGGGGTGCCCTGACGGTGAATCGCGCGGGGCGTCCCTGACGGGGCATCGTGCGGCCGGGTTCCCGGAAGGGGCGCCCGTCGCCGCCACCAGGGGGCGGGTCGGGTTCAGGCGCCGATCGCCCCGGCGGACGGGCCCAGGCCCTCGATCTGACGGATCCGCACCCAGGACTCGTGGTCGTTCTGGACGAGTTCCTCGTACTCGGCGAAGAACGCGTCGACCTCCGCCGGGTCGGGCGGCTCCGCGCCAAGCCCGGTCCGGTGGTACGCCAGCCGGCGCTCCAGCATGCCGAGCCGGTGGACGGTCTCGGCCCGCTGGATCCACAGGGTGCGGTGCGAGTAGAAGGACCCCCAGGCGGCCAGCACGGTGGTCAGCGCGCCCAGGCCGAGGGCGGTGTTGGCGAGCCAGCGGTCCAGCGGTTCGGCCACCTTGAGGCCGAGCAGCACCGTGACGGTGGCCGACAGTGCGATGGCGGCGATCTGCAGGCCGAAAGCGCGGCGGCGGTCCCAGTCGCGGCGGCGGCGCCGGCCGACCAGCTGCTGCCGGACCTCCAGTTCGATGAACGCGAGCCGTCGTTCCGCCGTCTCCCGCGTCTCCCGGTGGTCGTCGATCCCCAGCCCTGGCTCCATGGCTCCCCCACCCTCGGTCCGCCCGCCCTGCCGGTCATCCAAGCAGAACGGGCCCGGCCCGGGGGAGGGTTTTCCCGGCGGCCGACGGCCGGGTGGGACGGACGCTACCCGGCGTCCTCCGGCCGGTCACCGTCCTTCGCGGGGGCGGCGAGGTGGGCGAAGGCCGCCAGATTGCGGGTGGACTCGCCGCGCTTGGTGCGCCACTCCCACTCGCGGCGGATCGCGGTGGCGAAGCCCAGTTCCAGCAGGGTGTTGAAGGGCTCGTCGGCGTTCTCCAGCACCGTGCCGAGCAGCCGGTCCACCGACTCCGCGGTCAGCGCCTCCAGCGGGAGCCGGCCGGCCAGGTAGACGTCGCCCAGCGGGTCGATCGCGTAGGCGACCCCGTACATGCGGGTGTTGCGCTCCAGCAGCCACCGGTAGACGCCCTCGTGGTTCTCGTCCGGCCGGCGGACCACGAAGGCGTTCACCGAGAGGGTGTGGTCGCCGACCCGCAGCGCGCAGGTGGTGGAGAGCTTGCGGGTGCCCGGGAGGGTCGCGACCAGGGTGTACGGATCGGTGACGGCCGGCTCCCAGGCCACCCCGGCCTCGTCGAGCGCGGTGCGCAGCAGGGTCAGCGCCTCGTCCTTGGTGCGGATAGCCATGCGGCTGACGTTACTTGGCGGTACGCCCGGAGCGCAGCACCCGGGCACCGAGCCGCCCGGCGATCTCGATCACGTCGGCCGCGGCAGGGACCGCGGGCAGGGGCCGCGGGCGGACGGGTGTCCGTCCGCCCGCGGCCGTCGTGCCGGCTCCGGGTCGGTCAGGCGAACCGCAGGCGGCCGGCGCCGCGGCCCGCCATCGCCCCCGCGTACACCTCGGCGGTGGCCGCCGCCGCCGCGTCCCAGCCGAAGCGTGCGGCGTGCCGGGCGGCGGCGGCCCCGCGCCGGGCGACCAGCGCCCGGTCGGTGACGTACGGCCGCAGCGCCTCCGCCCAGGCCTCCGGCCGGTGGCCGTGGACCAGGGTGCCGGTGACCGCGTCCCGGACGGCGACCGGGAGGCCGCCGACCGCGGCGGCGACCACGGGGGTGCCGCAGGCCTGCGCCTCCAGGGCGACCAGGCCGAAGGACTCGCTGTGCGAGGGCATCACCAGGGCGGTGGCCGCCCGGTACCACTCGGCGAGGACCTGCTGCCCGACCGGCGGGTGGAAGCGGACCACGTCGGAGATTCCGAGCTGGGCGGCCAGTTTGTGCAGGCTCTCGGGCCGGGCGAGGCCGGTGCCGGAGGGCCCGCCGACCACCGGGACGACCAGCCGCTCGCGCAGCCCGGGCTCCCGGGCGAGCAGCTCGGCGACGGCCTTGAGCAGCACGTCCGGGGCCTTGAGGGGCTGTATCCGGCCGGCGAAGAGCAGCACGGCCGCGTCCTGCGGCAGGCCGAGGCGGGCGCGGGCGGCGCGCTGGTCGCCGGGCCGGAAGACGTCCAGGTTGACGCCGGGGTGGACCACGGCGAGCTGGCCGGGCAGGGCGGCGTAGTGCCGGGCGAGCTCGTCGGCCTCCTCGGCGGTGTTGGCGATCAGCCGGTCGGCGGCCTCGACCACCTGGGTCTCGCCGATCACCCGGGCGGCGGGCTCGGGACTGTCGCCGTCGGCGAGCGCCGCGTTCTTCACCTTGGCCATGGTGTGCATGGTGTGCACCAGGGGGACGCCCCAGCGCTCGGCGGCCAGCCAGCCCACGTGGCCCGAGAGCCAGTAATGGGAGTGGACCAGGTCGTAGTGGCCCGGGCGGTGGCCGGCCTCGGTGCGGAGCACGCCGTGGGTGAAGGCGCAGAGCTGGGCCGGCAGGTCCTCCTTGACCAGGCCCTCGTAGGGGCCGGCGGTGACGTGCCGGACCAGCACGCCGGGGGCGAGCTGGACGG
Source organism: Kitasatospora sp. HUAS MG31 (assembly GCF_040571325.1). GTDB lineage: Bacteria > Actinomycetota > Actinomycetes > Streptomycetales > Streptomycetaceae > Kitasatospora > Kitasatospora camelliae. The sequence goes on from NZ_CP159872.1 coordinate 3,555,729, forward strand.
TCGGGGCGTCGTCCGAGCTGGCGGCCCGGGTGAACACCTCGACCTCGATGTCGAGGTCGGCGAGCCGCTTGGCAAGCTCGACGATGTAGACGTTCATCCCGCCGGCGTCGCCGGTGCCCGGCTGGTGCAGCGGGGAGGTGTGGACGCTGAGCATGGCGATCCGGCGGGGGCGGCGGCCGCGGCCGCCCACCAGGGCCTGCAGGCGGCCACGACCGGTCGGCAGGTGGAGCCGGTCACGGCGGGCGGGGGCCGTCCGTACGGGGTGCTGGGTCACCTGGCTGAAGCCTCCTCTTGCTCCCGGACCGCGCTGGGTGCGTGCACGCGGGCCCGGAGGCCGTGCGCACGCGGGCCCGCCCTCGGCACGCGGCCGGGGGCGGACAGTCGTCGAGTGTGGCAACCACCGCGCCGATGGACGGTATTCCCGTCTCATCCCATGAGACCCGGCTCACCCTCCGCCCGGGCCGCCGGCCCTGCTGCGGCAGGCAGGTGCGCCCGGACCGCCCGCGCGTTCTGTCCGGCCCATCGGGGCGGCCGGGGCGGCTGGTCGCGGTCGGCCGGTGTTCGAGTCGGCGCCGCCCTGTTGCGTAGGCTGCGGGGCATGGCCGCCTCCGACACCCCGTCCAGCCGCGGGCGCTCCGCCCGCCCGGTCGGGACGATCACCCGCGGCACCACCAACACCAACCGGCTGCGCCGGATGGACCGCTGGATCGCCCACACCCTGGCTCGGACGCTGCGGTCCGCCGACCGGCCGCCGGTCGCCGTGGACCTGGGCTACGGCGCGGCGCCGTGGACGGCCGTGGAGTTGTCGGCGCGGCTGCGCGCGGTCCGGCCGGACGTCCGGGTGGTCGGCATCGAGATCGACCCGGAGCGGGTGGCCGCCGCCCTGCCGTACGCGGACCCGCCGCTGCTCGGCTTCCGCCGGGGCGGCTTCGAGGTGCCGCTGGACGGCGGCGCCGGGGCGCAGCTGATCCGGGCGGCGAACGTGCTGCGGCAGTACGAGGAGCGCGAGGTCGCCGAGGTGTGGGAGCGGCTGTGCGGGCGGCTGGCGCCGGACGGCCTGCTGGTGGAGGGCACCTGCGACGAGATCGGGCGTCGGCACGTGTGGGTGGCGCTCGGCCCGGAGGGGCCGCGGACGGTGACCTTCGCGGCCCGGCTTGGCAACCTGGTCCGTCCGTCGGACCTGGCCGAGCGGCTGCCGAAGGCGCTGATCCACCACAACGTGCCCGGACGTCCGGTGCACGCCTTCCTGACCGACTTCGACCGGGCGTGGGCGGCGGCCGCGCCGTTCGGGGCGTTCGGGGCGCGGCAGCGCTGGGCGGCGGCCTGCGCCTCGCTGGCGGGGAACTGGCCGCTGGTGGACGCCCGGGGGCGCTGGCGGCAGGGCGAGGTCACCGTGGCGTGGTCGGCGCTGGCGCCCTGAGGCACCCGGCCCGGCCGGTGGGCGGTGGGCGGTGGTCGTCGTGGTCGCCGGCTGCCGTTCCGTCCCTGTGGGACCGGACTGCGCGTTCGACCAGGTCGAACGATTCACTCGAACGAGTTATCGAATTCCTCTGGCGTGTTGACGCCCCGTCACGCCACCATGGTGGTGCCATGGCAGGAGGGCCGCACGTGTCACACGAGGCGTCCCGCCGACACCTCGTGTTCCGCCTGCTCCCGCCCACTCGGTCCTGATCCCGCTCAGTCCTGGTCCCGCTCGATCCTGCGCCACACCCGTTCGAACACCTCGTACGCCTCCGCACCGAAGAGCACGAAGCGAATCTCCTCCAGCTCGGCGCCGACCTCCAGCACCGTGGTGAGGGCGATCCGCGCCGCGTCCTCCATCGGCCATCCGAAGATCCCCGCCGAGATCGCCGGGAAGGCCACCGTCCGCGCGCCCAACTCCGCTGCCACGCGCAGCGATTCCCGATAGCAGGAGGTGAGAAGCTCCGCCCGCCGGCGGTAGTCGCCCTCGGCGTACACCGGGCCGACGGTGTGCACCACCCAGCGGGCGGGCAGCCGGCCCGCCGTGGTGGCCACGGCCTGGCCGGTGGGCAGGCCCTTGCCGTAGTGAGAGGCGCGGAGCCTGCGGCAGTCCGCGAGGATCTCCGGCCCGCCCTTGCGGTGGATCGCCCCGTCCACTCCGCCGCCGCCGAGCAGCGAGGAGTTGGCGGCGTTCACCACCACGTCCACCTGCTGTTCCGTGATGTCACCCTGGACCAACGTGATCTGCGTCACCGGTCTCGGCCTCCTCTCGGCGCTTGTCCCCCGGGCGCCCACCGTAACCAAACCACCCACCAAGAGCGTGGCAATAACCACATCGGCGGCGCTCGGTCCGAGAAATTCCCGGAGATCACGTTATGGTCGCGAGAAGCTCCCCGACTCGTGGTGCCAGGCGGGCACCGCGCACGGATCCCAGCCGTTGGCCAGTCGGGGAAAGGGAGGACCGACCAATGCCCGTAACGGGAGACGGGCGGGCGGCCGGCGCGGTCGGCATGCCGTCCGAGGCCGGAGTGCCGTCCGGCACTGCGGCGGTGTCCCGGGCAGGCCGACCGTCCGGACGCAGGGCGAAGGAGCGCCCGGGTGAGCCGGCGAAGTCGTCCACCCCGGCGGGAGTCCCCGGCACCGCCCTGCCGATACCGCATCCGCGCGGCGGCGCCAGCGCCGCGTCCACGAGCGCCGAGGGCCAGTACCGGCTGCTCGTCATCGAGGACGGCTGCTCCGACACCGGCCTGATCGAGTCCCTGGTGGCCGCGAGCGGCACCCGGGTCGAGCTGCACCGCGCCCGCGGCATCGAGGAGGCCTCCGCGCTGCTCTCCCCCGCGTCCGGCAGCGGCCGCCGGGTGCTCGGGCACCCCTCCCACACGGCGTTCAACTGCGTCCTGCTCGATCTCGTCGCACCCTGCGACCTCCCTCACCCGGCGGACGGCGACGGCCTGGACGGGCTGCGCGAGCTGCTCCGCCGCGCCCCGCACATCGCCGTGGTGGTGCTTACCGACGCCGCCGGGGCTGAGCTCGGCGCGGCCGCGGTGGCCGCCGGCGCCCAGGACTTCCTGATCAAGCACGAGACGGACGGCGCCCTGCTCGCCCGTACCCTGCGCTACGCCGTCGAGCGCAAGCGGGCCGACGAGTCCCAGCGCCGGCTGGTCGAGGCCGAGCTGCGCGGCCAGGAGAACGCACGCCTCCAGCGCCACCTCCTGCCCACCCCGCTGCTGGACGGGGCCGGCCTGGCCTTCACCCGCCGCTACCGGCCCGGCCGCCGCCGCGCCCTGCTCGGCGGCGACTTCTACGACGCCGTCCGCACCAAGGACGGCACGGTCCACGTGGTGATCGGCGACGTCTGCGGCCACGGGCCGGACGAGGCCGCCCTCGGCGTCGCGCTGCGGATAGCGTGGCGGACGCTGGTCTTCGCCGGGCTGAGCGGCCAGCGGCTGCTCACCACGCTCCAGCACGTGCTGGAGCACGAGCGGCGCAGCGACGAGATCTTCGCGACGCTGTGCATGGTCGTGCTGCACCCCGTCGAGGGCGGGCCCACGGACGACGCGGGCGGTCCGGAGGCGGCCGGCGGCGGCGAGACGGGTGCCGCGGCAGGCGCCGCAGCGGGCGAGGACGGCCCCGGTGCGGAGTACGCCGAGCTGTACCTGGCCGGGCACCCTGCGCCGCTGCTGCTCGGTCCGGACGCGCGGCCGGTGCTACTCCCCGCCGACCAGGCCGGTCCGGCGCTGGGCCTGCTGCCCTGCGACACGACGCACGCCGTCTGGCCCGCCCGGCGGCTGGCGCTCCGGCCGGGCTGGCGGCTGATGCTCTACACCGACGGCCTGGTCGAGGGTCGGGTCGGCGCGGATTCCCGCCGGCTGGGGCAGGAGGGGCTGATCGACCTGATCGCGGAGCACCACGCGGCGGGCCTCACTCGGGGCCGGCTGGTCGACAGCGCCCTGGCCGAGGTCGAGGAGCTCAACGGCGGCGCGCTGACGGACGATGTGGCCGTCCTGCTGCTGGAGCGCAATCCGGCGCCCACCCTGCTGGGCTGACGACCCGTCGGCCGCCCGGCCCGGGGCAGGTACCGGGCAGCGCGCCGCCCCACGGAACGGCCGGAGGGCGGCACCCCCATCACCGGGGTGCCGCCCTCCGTCATTTCGCTTCGTCCCGCTCACAGGCGGCACACGCGGCACACGCGTCGTCCGCGAGCAGCCGTCACCAGGGGCCGTACGGGCCGGCGTTGCGGTTCCCGCCGCGGCCTCGGCCATCCGTCAGCTGCTTGATCGCCGGCCGGACGTCGACCATGTAGACGATCGAGGCCACCAGGCCGATCAGAGTCAGGAATCCGGTCACCGGGTTGGCGCCGAACAGCAGATCCAGGCCGAGCGAGAGTCCGAGGACGACCAGCCAGAACGGCTTGGTCTTCTTGTCCGCCGCCCGGTAGGCGTCCTCGCGTCGCGTCGCGGCGTCCACGAAGGCGAACGCCTTGAACAGGATGATCGCTGCGGCCAGCCACCAGAACGGATTCCGGACCTCGAAGTACAGGATCTCCACTGCGGTCTCCTCACTGCGGCTTCCGGATCCTCGCCGCCCATCGTGGCACGGCCGGCCGTCCACTCACCTGCACAACGTGCCGTCGTCGCTGGTTGTCCCCCGGTTCTCTCCCCCGCCGGTCGCCGGGGGATGCGCCCGGGCGGGCTCACTTCTCGCCGGTGGTCTTCCCGGTGGTCTTCTTCGCCCGGGCCGACTTCTTCGGCGCGGCGGTGGCCGGGGCCTCGGCGCTCGCGGACGCCTCCGCGGCGGGGCCGTCCACCAGCTCGCCCTCGACGGTCTCCCCGGCCGGGTCCACCGAGGCGTCCGGGTCCACCACGACCTCGGTGACCCCGGCCCCGGCCGGCTCGCCGGACCGAGCCTTGTCCACGACCGTCCGGCCGCGCTCGGCCAGCTCGTCGTACGTCTCCTTGGCCTTCACCGCGAACTCCAGGGCCCGGCCGACCTGCTGCATCGCGAAGTGCTGGGCCTTCTCCTGCAGCACCTTCACGTCGGTGGGCAGCGCGGAGACCGACTCGGTCACCTTGGCCTGCGCCTCGACCAGCTTCACGCCGGCCTCCTGCAGCCGGGCCGCCGCCTTCTCCTGGGTGGCCTTGGGGTCGGCGGCCAGGGCCTCGATCTGGCCGGGCACCTCGCGGAGCTTCTCGTAGGCCAGGTCGCCGGCGCCGGCCAGGGCGTACAGCGGGGTCGGGTCGCTCAGGGTCTTCTTGAGCTCGTCGGTGATCGGCATGTCCGGTCCTCCCGGTCGAGGGTCTGCGGGGTCGGTGGTCAGTTGGGTGTCGCCGAGGAGTCGGCGGCGGCCGCGGCGCCGGGGACGGGGCCGTCCGGCTGCTCGCGGTTCTCCTTGAGGAAGGCTTCGTAGACGGCGAGCAGCGCCTGCTTCTGCCGTTCGTTGATCAGCGGATCCGCCAGGATCGCCGCCCGCAGTCCGGGGCCGCTCTCCTGCCGCTCCTCCAGAATCCCGGCCTGCACGTACAGCGTCTCCGCCGAGATCCGCAGCGCCTTGGCGATCTGCTGGAGGATCTCGGCGCTCGGCTTGCGCAGCCCGCGCTCGATCTGGCTCAGGTAGGGGTTGGACACTCCCGCCGCCTCCGCGAGCTGCCGCAACGAGTACTGCGCGTTGCGCCGCTGCTCCCGGATGTACTCGCCCAGCGAGCCGACGTTCAGTGAGGCCATGCCGCCAGCTTGCCCCACCCTGCTTGCAATTGCAAGCAGGCCGCTAACAGCTGCAACCGCCCCGGTGCGGCGGGCCGGGCCGGGACGCGACCCCGCCCGGCTGCCGGGTGGCGGCCGGGCGGGGTCGGTGGGGGTGGCTACGGGAGGTCGCCGCCGTAGGGGCGGGTGATGATCTCCAGGTAGTGGCCGGAGGGGTCCAGGAAGTAGACGCCGCGGCCGCCGTGGTTGTGGTTGATCTCGCCGGGGTGGCGCATACGCGGGTCGGCCCAGTAGGTGATGCCGGCTTCCAGGATGCGGGCGAAGGCGGCGTCGAACTCCTCGTCGGAGACCAGGAAGGCGTAGTGCTGCGGGGCGATCGTCCCGGCGGGCACGGTGGCGAAGTCGAGTCCGACGCCGTTGGCGGTGAGGACGGGGACGAACGGGCCCCAGGCCTCGCCGACCTCCAGGCCGAGGATGCGGCCGAGGAACTCGGCGGACTCCCGGTTGTCCCGGGCGTGGACGATGGTGTGGTTCAGTTCGACTGACACGGTGGGAATGCCTCCAGAAGGCACTCACGGGCACCTCCATGCCTCACCCGGACGGTGACCGACACGCGATGCCGTGCTCGCGATCCTAGACAGCGCGGCCGCCGTTCGTCCACGCCCCTCCGGCCCGCGCCCGGTCCCCGCCCGGTCCGCGCCCGGCCGTCCAACGGGCCTATCCGCGGGTCGACTTCGCACCGTGCACGGCGAGGTACTCGGCCGCCAGCCAGGGCGCCAGGTCCTCCACGAGCAGTCGGAGCAGGGCCGGATCGGCGGTGGGGGTGCGGCCGGCCGCGGCGGCGGTCCGCAACTGGTCGGCCCGGTCGGGGTAGTAGCGGCCGAACACCTCGGCGCACCGGCCGAGGTCGCTGGTCCAGCCGCCCCAGCGCGGCATGACGAGGGTGAAGCCGGTCCGGACCAACCGGCGGGCCACCCCGCGGACGAGGCTGCGGCGCTGGTCGTCCGAGGTCTCCTCGGCCATCCGGCGGCGCCACCGGGGGATGGCGAGCGCGAGGTCGCCGTTGGTCTCGCGGGCCAGCAGCGGGGTCGGCCGGTACGCGGGGAGCCCCGCGGCGAGGTCCTCGCCGATCAGCGGGGTGCACAGGCAGGCGAGGAAGAACCCCAGGTCGTAACGCTCCAGCTCGCTCAGCAGGGTGGGGACCCCGAAGAGCAGCACGCCGACGCCGTCGATCTCCTCGAAGCCGTCGTCGAGTGCGACCTCCAGGCGGCGGGCGTCGGCCCGGTCGGCGTCGGTGGGGTCGCGGTGGAGCGCGAGCAGCAGGTCCAGGTCGGAGCTGCCGGGGCGGGCGGTGCCGCGCGGGATACTGCCGTACAGGTAGGCGCTGTGCAGGCGGTCCTCGCCGTAGGTCGCGGAGATCCGCGCGCGGGCCGCGGCCACCACAGCGGCGAAGGCGGGCGGCACCCGGTCGAGCGCGCCCTCGCGGGCGATGGTGCCGTCCTGGTTCAGTCCCGGTGCGCTCATGGGCGGATCCTTCCGCAGCCCCGGGGAGGCGGGCCACGGAATTAAGGTTTCTCCGGGTTGTCCACACCCTGTGGACAACCCGGAGGGGTGTCGCGCGACGGTCAGGCCCGCGCCGGGATCTCGCAGGAGTCCGAGAACCCCTGGCTGGTGAGGCCGAGCGCGCTGTTGATCCGCGAGCGGTAGTTCTCCAGCGCGACCATGGCGGTGAGTTCGACGAACGCCGGCTCGCCGAGCCGGGCGACCAGGGCGGCGGCGAGCTCGTCGGTGACGCAGGGCTCGGTCTCGGTCATGGCCTCGGCGTACTCCATCACCAGCTGTTCGACCTCGGTGAACTCCGCGCGGTGTTCGCGCCACTGCGGGACCAGCGCGGTCCTCTCCAGCGGTAGCCCGAGCTCGCCGGCCGCCCACTGGCCGAAGTCCATGCACCAGGAGCAGTTGATCCGGGCCGCGGACACCATCACGGCGAGGTGCTTGAGCCCGGGGTCGAGCCGGTTCCACCCGGCCACGGTGCGCTCGTGGCGGACGAAGGACATCAGCACCCGGGAGTTGTGGCCGAGGGCGAGGCCGGGGTCCAGGACCTTGCCGTAGGTGCGGCGGGAGTACCACGCGCCGAGGCGGTTGAGCAGGGTGCCGGGCGGGGTGAGCGAGACGCGGGCCATGGCGATTGCCTCCGTTTCCGGGCCGCCCGGGTGCCTCCCGGGGGCGGTTCAGAGGTGTGACGACGCAGCCCCGCGGAATGTGACGGCTCCGCTCGGGACTTTCGTGCGGCGCCCGGACCTTCGCGGCGCGGTGCTCAGCCGTCCGCCGTGAAGCTCCGGTAGGCGGCGGCGAGCAGGGTGGCGAGTTCCCGGCCGCGGACGGTGATCCCGGACGGTCCGAGGCCGTCGAGCGCGGTGGGGGCCGCCTCCCGGGGACCGATCCCGTCGTGGAGGCGGAAATCGCCCTGCCAGAAGGTGTCCAGGCAGTGGGCGAGCGGGCGGTCGCCGGGGCCGGCGCCCTCCGCGGTGTACAGGTGGGACTCCGGCGGCACGGTCACTCCCCGAGGGCGTCGGCGGACAGGGTGAGCAGTTCGCGGAGCTGCTCGGCGGGCAGTTCGGTGAGCCAGTGCTCGCCGACGCCGACCACGGAGGCAGCCAGCGTCCGCTTGGCGTCGATGAGTTCGGCGATCCGCTCCTCGACCGTGCCGGCGCAGACCAGGCGCCGCACCTGGACGTCCCGGCGCTGGCCGATCCGGAAGGCGCGGTCGGTTGCCTGGTCCTCGACGGCGGGGTTCCACCAGCGGTCGAGGTGGATGACCTGGTTGGCGGCGGTCAGGTTGAGCCCGGTGCCGCCCGCCTTCAGCGAGAGCAGGAACACCCGTGGCCCGTCCGGCGCCTGGAACCGCGCGACCAGGTCGTCCCGGCGGCTCTTCGGGACCCGACCGTGCAGGTAGAGCACCTCCTCGTCGAGCCGTCGGCGCAGCCCGGGCTGGAGCATCGCGCCGAACTCGGCGTACTGGGTGAAGACCAGCGCCCGGTCGCCCTCGGCGAGGGCCTCGCCGAGCAGTTCGACCAGCCGCTCGACCTTGCCGGAGCGGCCGTCCAACGCCGATCCGTCGTGCAGCAGTTGGGCGGGGTGGTTGCAGACCTGCTTGAGCCGTCCGATGGCCGCGAGGACGGCGCCCTTGCGTTCCACGCCGCGCAGCCCGCGCAGCCGTTCCAGCAGGTCGGCGACCACGGCCTGGTAGAGGCCGGCCTGTTCGGCGGTGAGGGTGCAGCGGACGGTGAACTCCTGCTTGGCGGGCAGGTCGGCGGCCACGGCGGGGTCGGCCTTGAGCCTGCGCAGGACGAACGGCCGGGTGAGCCGGGCGAGTTCGGCGGCCACGGTGGGGTTGCCGGTCTGCTCGACGGGGACGGCGAAGCGCTCCTTGAAGGACTCGGCGCCGCCGAACAGGCCGGGATTGGCGAAGTCCAGGATGGTGTGCAGGTCGGCGAGGCGGTTCTCGACGGGGGTGCCGGTGAGGGCGATCCGCGGTCCGGAACGCAGCGACCGGAGGATCCGGGACTGGGCGGTGGCGGGGTTCTTGATGTTCTGGGCCTCGTCGGCGACGATCCGCCGCCAGGTGGTGCGCCGGAGGTCGGCGGCGTCGCGCTGGACCACGCCGTAGCTGGTGATGACCAGGTCGGCGGGTGTGCCGCCGGGCTCGCCGGGGGCGGGCAGGGTGCCGCGTCCGGCGCCGTGGTGGACCGTGACGCTTAGGTCGGGGGTGAACCGGGCGGCCTCCCGCTGCCAGTTGCCGACCACCGAGGTCGGGCAGACCAGCAGGGTCGGGCCGGTGGCGCCGCGGGACTTCTCGTAGGCCAGCAGGGCGAGGGTCTGGACGGTCTTGCCGAGGCCCATGTCGTCGGCGAGGACGGCGCCGAGGCCGAGCCGGCCGAGCTGGTGCAGCCAGGCGAGGCCGCGGAGCTGGTACGGGCGGAGGGTGCCGGTGAATCCGGCGGGCGGTTCGGGGTGGGTGTCGCGGGTGTCGGACCGGCCGGCGAGGAGGTCGTCGAGGGGGCCGGTGGCGTGGACGGCGGTGACGGGGAGCCCGCCGGCGGTGGCGTCGCCGTCGAGGGCCAGGCGCAGCAGTTCGGTGGCGGGCATGGTGCCGTCGGCGTGCCGGTCGAGGAAGGCGAGGGCGGCGGCGATCTGGGCGGGGTCGGCCTCCAGCCAGCGGCCGCGGAGTCGGACCAGGCCCTGCTGGGCGGCGGCGAGTTCGGTCAACTCCTCGTGGGTGAGGGTGACTTCGCCGAGGGCGGCCTGCCACTGGAAGGCGACCAGGGCGTCGTGGTCGACCTGGGCGGTGCGCTGGACCGCGGCGGAGGCGGTGGGGGCGGGCCGGGCGGTGAGGACCAGGCCGAGGCGGGGGCGGCGGCGCCACCAGGCGGGCAGCAGGACGCCGAAACCGGCCTCGGCCAGGACGGGGGCGGCGTCGCGGAGGAAGCGCAGGGCGCCGGCGCGGTCGAGGTCGAGGCCGGTGGGGCGGATCCGGCGCAGGGCGGGGCGGAGTTCCGGGCGGGCCAGGGCGGCGCGCTGGAGTTCGGCGAGGAGGTGTTCGGCGGGGTCGGGGGTGATCCGGGCGAGGGCGTTGAGGGCCGGCCCCTGGGTCCACAGGTCCTCGGCGGTGACCAGCAGGGAGGGGCGGTCGACGGCCTGGAGGAGCAGGTCGAGGCGCCAGTGGTCGCGGGCGGGGAGGCCGTCGGGGTCGTCGTCGGCGGGGCCGAGCGGCTCGGTGAGCCGGAGGCAGAGCCGCAGCGGACGGCCGGCGGCGCCCGGGCCGGCGTACCAGGCGGCGAGCCGCTCGGCGAGGCCGGCGGGTACCGGGTGGACGCGGCCGTGGTCGGTGGTCAGGGCGGCCAGCCAGGCCTCGGTTCCGGCGGCGTCGCCGGCGCGCGGGGTGCCGGGTGTCGTACCGGCCGGGGCCAGGGTGGTGCCGGCAAGGGCCACCCGGGCCTCCCGGTCGACCAGGACGTCCAGGAGGTCGGCGACCAGCCGGCTGCCGGTGCGCTCGCGCTGGGGTTCGCCGGCGGGAGCGGCCTCGGCGCGGCAGACGGGCGGGCAGCCTGCGGCGAGGGCGGCGGCCTCGGCGCGGGCGGCGCCGTCGGGTGCGGGCTGCCAGCGGGCGTACGCCTCGGGGGGCTGCGCGGGGGGCTGTCCGCCGGGCTGTCCGGGTGCCGTTGCCCCGTCCGCCTGCTCCCCGTCGAGCAGGACGGGGAGCACCCGGCCGCGGCCGACCAGGCGCCAGGCGAGGTCGTGGACGGCGGTGAGCCAGCGCAGCGAGGCGCCGAGGGCGATCTCGACCGGTCCGGTGCCGGGGAGTTCGGCGGTGAGGACGGACCAGCGCGGGTCGAAGAGCTCGCCGAGCAGTTGGGCGGCCTCGGCGGGTTCGAGGAGCAGGGTGGGGACCCGCCACGCGGTGAGGGCGAGGCCCCGGGCGGGGGTGCCGACGGGGAGTTCGGGCGAGGGGGTGGGCCGGCCGTCGAGGGTGGGGAGGCGCAGGCCGGTCCAGCGTTCGGCGGCCTGGTCGGCGAGCCAGCCGGGGCCCGGTCCGAGGGCGGCGAGCAGGCGGGCGACCTCGCCGGCCGGGCAGGCGTACGGGTGCGCGGGGCCGGCGGCGGGGACGGTACGGCGGTAGGCGGCGGCGTCCTCGGCCCAGAGCGCCAGCCGGTCGTCGGACCGCCAGAGCGCGTGCAGGGCGTACATGCGGCGGGCCTTCCGGTGGGCGGTGCTGGCGGGCGGGCGGTGCTGGACGGCGGGTGGTGCTGGATGGCGGGCGGGCGGTTCCGAGGGCGGGCGGGCGGAAGGGATTCTCGCGGCGGCCTCTGACAGGAACCCTACGGCGTGGCGCCGGAGCCCCCTGGTCGCGACCGCCGGACGCCTCGGTTTCGCGACGGATCCACTGCGGGCCGTCTGCGGACCCGCCCACGAACCCGCAGCGGGCGGCGAATTGCGGACAGGATCCGGCCTATTTCGCCGATAGCGTCGGAGTCACCTAGGCCGAGCGGAGCGTGATCGCCGGCCCAGTCGAGAGGAGCCCCTGTGCCGACCCTGGTGGATGCCGTCAGCAATGAGCGCGACGCCCTGCTCGCCTTCCTGGAGGCGCAGCGCGGCGGCCTGCGCCGGGCCGCGTCGGGACTGACCGAGGAGCAGGCGGCGAGCACCCCGTCGGCGAGCAGCCTGTCGCTGGCGGTGCTGGTGCGGCACGCGGCCCGCGGCGAGCAGTGGTGGGTCGAGCAGCTGCTGGGCGGCCCGGCCGCGAGCGCGCCGGCGAACTGGGCGGACGAGTACCGGATGCCGGAGGGCGAGACCCTCGCCCAGTGGCTGGTCCGGTACGAGGAGGTGGCGGCCGCGACCGAGAAGGTGATCCGCGACCTCCCGAGCCTGGACGTGGACTTCCCGCTGCCCGAGGCGCCGTGGTTCTCGCCGAACAGCCGCCGTTCGGCCCGCTGGATGCTGCTGCACCTGATCGAGGAGGTCGCCCGGCACGCCGGGCACGCCGACGTGATCCGCGAGTCCCTGGACGGAAAGACCGCTTTCGAGCTGCTCTACCAGGCCCAGGAGAGCTAGCCCGGGGTGGGGCGGGGGCGCTACGGCAGGGGTCGCGAAGTCCAGTGGTTGAACTTTGAACCACATGGGGCTATGGTGGAGCCATCAAGTTGAAGCCTAAACAACTGGCTTCGGACCCGAGGAGGAGCCATGGGCATCTTCAACCGCACCGCCAAGACCACCGCCCCCGCCGTCGCGGTCGCCGAGGCCGCCGGGCCGGACCTGGCCCACCTGACCGGCGAGTACACCATCGACCCCGCGCACAGCCGGATCGGCTTCGCCGTCCGCCACGCCATGGTCACCAACGTCCGCGGCGAGTTCACCGACTACGAGGGCAAGCTGTTCCTCGACGGCGCCGACCCGGCGAACTCCACGGCCGAGCTGGTGATCAAGGTCGCCTCGATCGACACCAACCAGGCCCAGCGCGACGAGCACCTGCGCACCGGCGACTTCTTCGCCGCCGACTCCTACCCGGAGATCACCTTCCGCTCAACCTCCGCCGAGCGGATCGACAGTGACCTCTACCGGATGACCGGCGACCTCACCATCAAGGACACCACCCGCCAAATCGTCCTCGACCTGGACTTCACCGGCACGGCCACCGACGTGTACGGCGCCGAGCGGGTCGGCTTCGAGGGTGGCACCACCGTCGACCGGACGGCCTGGGGCCTCACCTACAACGCCGCGCTGGAGACCGGCGGCGTGCTGATCGGCGAGAAGGTCAAGCTCACCCTGGACGTCTCCGCCGTCAAGGCCGCCTGACCCGGCAGCCGCCCACCCCGGTCCCGCCCCTGCCGTTCCCCCCACGGCAGGGGCGCCGGCATGCCCGCCCCACCGGCCGGCCCGGGCTCCCACCCCACCGGCCAGGCACCCGGATTCCCGCCGACCGGCCCCGGGCTCCGGTCAGCCGGCCCCGAGCAGCGCCGCGTCCTCCCGGGGCAGCCAGCTGCCCGGCGGCCGTCGCAACCAGCCCTGTTCCGCGGCGAGTTCGGCGGCGGCCGCGTGCAGGGCGGCGAGGCCCGGGTGGAGCGGTCCGGGCCGGTGGACCAGTCCGAGCAGACTCAGCGGTACGGGGTCGACCAGCGGGCGGACCACGCCCCCGGCCACTGCCGGCGCGTCCACCGTGGTCAGCACCGGATCGCCGTGCCGGACCAGGTAGTGGGCGAACTCACCTATCCCGACCGGCCGTTCCCGCCCCGGTGCGGCCTCCAGGCCGTGCGCGCCGAACAGTTGGAGGCCGAGGTCGGTCCACTCCGCCGTCCCCGGGTTCCCGGCGCAGACGTCCACCGGGTGCCCGGACAGGGCGGCCAGCGGCACCTCGGCGCGCGCCGCCAGCGGGTGGCCCGCCGGGAGGAACACCGCGAGCCGCTCCAACCGGACCGGCCGGTGGACCAGGTGGGCGCGGAGCGCGGCCGGCAGACCGGCGAACCGTCCGAAGGAGGCGTCCAGCCGGTGTTCCACCAGCGCCCGGGCCGCGTCGGTCAGCCCGCCGTGGAACCGGGCGAGCAGCTCGCAGTCCGGCCGGGCCGACCGGGCCGCGGCCAGCACCCGCTCGGGGGTGGTCTCGACGCCGCCCTCGCTGTTGAGGTCGACCAGCAGCGCCCGGGACTCGCCCGCCGTGGCGATCTCGTCGTGCAGCGCCAGCAGTCGGCGCACCTTGGGGAGCAACCGCCGCCCGTCGGGGGTGAGTTCCACGCTCCGGGTGGACCGGTGGAACAGCGCGGTGCCCAGCGCCCGCTCCAGCGCCCGGACGTCCCGGCTGAGCGCCTGCTGCGCGATGTGCAGCCGGGTCGCCGCCCGCCCGAAGTGCAGGGTCTCGGCGACGGCCACGAAGCCGCGCAGTTGGCGGGGGTGCAGGTCACGGGGCATCCCCGGAGATTAACAACAGAACCACGTCAATGGCGCCGAACAGGTGTTGGACCGCCCGGGGTCGCCGCCGCGAGGGTGGAGGCACGACCCCGATCCCAGGAGCCCCGTGTTCGCCCCGTACCGCAAGGTCTTCTCCCGTCCCGGCAGCCTCGCCTTCACCCTGGCCGGGCTGCTCGCCCGGCTCGCCGGCCCGATGTGCGGCGTGTCCGTGGTCGTGTTGATCGCCGAACGCCGCGGCTCGTACGGCCTGGCGGGGGCGGTCTCGGCCCTCGGGGTGGCGGCCGGCGCGGTGCTGATGCCACTGATCGGCCGCCTGGTCGACCGGTACGGGCAGGCCCGCGTCTCCGTCCCCACCGTGCTGACCGGGGCACTGCCGCTGGTCGGACTGCTGCTGTGCGTCCGGTCCGGCGCCCCCGACTGGACGCTGTTCGCCTGCTGGGCCGCATCCGCCACCGTGCCCAACGTCGGCGGGATGGCCCGCGCCCGCTGGGCCCACCTCCACCGCGAGGACGAGGCCACCCGGCACCGGGCCAACGCACTGGAGCAGGCACTGGACGAACTCTGCTTCATGACCGGGCCGGTGGTCGCGATGGCGCTGTGCACCGGGGTCGCCCCGGAGGCTGGGCTGATCACGGCCGGCGCCCTGGGCGTCACGGGGGTGCTGCTGTTCGCGGCCCAGCGCTCCACCGAACCGCCGCTCGCACCCGTCGCCGCCCGCACCTCCGGCTCCTCCGGCTCCTCTGACGCCCCCCGCGGTGCCCGGCGGGGCGGGATGGCGGTGGGCGGCGGGCTGGGGGTCCTGCTGCTGACCTTCCTCGCCACCGGCGTGGTGTTCGGCTCGATGGAGGTCTCCACCATCGCGTACGCCGACGGGCTCGGGCAGAAGCCGGCCGCGGGCGTGCTGCTGGGGCTGGTGGCGGCCGGATCCTGCGTCTCCGGGCTGGTGTTCGGGGCGCTGCGGCTGCGGCGGGAACCCGAGGGACGCCTGCTGATCGGGGTCGCCGTGATGGCGGGGCTGATGCTGCTGCCGCTGGCGGCCGGGCTGTCCGGCTCCGGGCTCACGGTCCTCGGGGCGGCGCTGTTCGTCGCGGGCTCGGGCACCGCACCGACCATGGTGAGCGGGATGACCCTGTGCCAGGAACTGCTGCCGCCGGGCCGGCTCAACGAGGGCATGGCGCTGGCCGTCTCCGCGATCCTGGTCGGTATCTCGGCGGGCGCCGCGCTCGGCGGCGCGGTCGCCGACCACGCCTCCCCGGGCACCGGCTACCTCATCCCGGCCGCTGCGGCCGCGCTGGCGGCCCTCACCGCACTCGTCGGCCGGCCCCGGCTGCGCGCACCCCGGCCCACCGGGGCCCCGCACCTCCCGGCCCCGGCCCCGGCGCCGGTCTGCTGACCGGGCGACGCGCCCGCCCCGGCGACGCCCGGCCGGCAGACCGGCCGACCGACGGACTGTCAGTACCCGGTGGCAGAATCGCCGCCGTGTCGAACGGGATCACCTACCTCCGCGGGGACGCCACCTCACCCCAGGCCAAGGGCGTCAAGGTGATCGCCCACGTCTGCAACGACCTGGGCGGCTGGGGCAAGGGCTTCGTGGTGGCGCTCTCCCGCCGCTGGCCGGAACCGGAGGCCGCCTACCGGCGCTGGCACCGGGAGCGGGCGGGCAACGACTTCGGGCTCGGCGCGGTGCAGTTGGTCCAGGTGGAGCCGCGGCTCTGGGTGGCCAACATGGTCGGTCAGCGCGGTATCCGCACCGGCCGTTCCACCGGTGTGCCGGTCCGCTACGAGGCGATCGACACCGCGCTCGCCGCCCTCGCCGGGCACGCGCTGCGCCTGGAGGCCTCCGTCCACATGCCGCGGATCGGCTGCGGCCTGGCCGGCGGCCGGTGGGAGCGGATCGAGCCGCTGGTCACCGCCCGGCTGACCGACCGCGGCGTCCCGGTCACGGTCTACGACCACTGATCCCGCCCGGGCCGCCGCCCCGGTCCGCCGCAGCCGGTCAGCCGGCCCGGTTCCAGGTGTACTCGTACTCGGGGAGCAGGTGGCCCCCGGGGAACTCCGCCTCGCGCTCCTCGGTCCGTACGCCGCCCTCGCGCTCGTAGAAGGCGACCGCGCGGACGTTGTCCCGCAGCACCTCCAGCCGCAGCGGCCCGACGGTGGCAGCGAGCGCCGCCCGCAGCAGCCGCCCGCCGATGCCGCCGCCGGTGAGGCCGGGACGGACGTGCAGGTTGTCCAGGAGGGTCCGCCCGTCGTGCTCGGGCACCAGGTACGCGAAGCCGAGCGGCTCGCCGCCCTCCGCCGGTTCGGCAATCAGCAGCACCGGCGTGTCCTCCGCCCCGCCGTAGTCGACGGTGAGCCGGATCTGCCACACCTCGCGGCGCTGTGCCGCCAGGCCGTCCCCGAGCGCCTCGGCCGGAACGATCCCGGCGTATGCGGTCCGCCAGCTCACGGTGTGCAGGTCGGCCACCGCCTCCGCGTCGGCCGCACCGCCCGTGCGGATGACGATCTCCCCCGTCGCGCCGGTCATCTCGTCCGATCCTCCGCTTTCCCCCGTCGTCCGAATCATGTGACGAGCATCCCACGACGCAAGGTTGAACACGTTCAAATACTTGCCCTAGAGTCATGCCCGCAGGGTTTTGAACACGTTCGAAACGGAGTGGGTCCCGATGGACTACACAGTGGTCAGCTATGCCGCCTACCTGCCGGTCGCCACCGGCGTGACCGTGTGGGTGGCCCGGACACTGAGCAAGAACGGCCGGATCTTCCTGGCCGACGTGTTCGCCGGCGACGAGCGGCTCGCCGACGCGGTCAACCACCTGCTGGTGGTCGGCTTCTACCTGATCAACCTCGGCTTCGTCGCGCTCTGGATGCGCTCCGACGAGCAGGTGGAGAACGTCCAGGGCGTGTTCAACGCGCTCTCGTACAAGCTCGGCACCGTGCTGCTGCTGCTCGGCGTGATGCACCTGGGCAACGTGTACGTGCTCAACCGGATCCGCCGCCGGAGCACGCTGGAGAAGCAGCACCGGCCGCCGGTCGCGCCGCAGGCGTGGGTCCAGCCGAACCAGGCCTGACCCGCCGTGGACGCGATCACAAGCCCCGCGGCCGGAGCCACGCCGCCGGTCCGCCGGATCACCGTGCTGCACGATCCCGGCTGCCTGCTCTGCCGGCACCTGACCGCCTGGCTGCGGGGGCAGCCGCAGCTGGTGCCCCTGGAGTTCATCACGGTGGCCTCGGCCGAGGCCCGGAAGCGGTTCCCCGGGCTCGACCACGACGCCTCGCTCGGCGAGATCACGGTCGTCGCCGACACCGGTGAGGTGTGGCGCGGCGCGCACGCCTTCGTCGCCTGCCTGTGGGCGCTGGCCGAGCACCGTCCGCTCGCCGTACGGCTGTCGACCCCGGCCGGCCTGCCGCTGGCCCGGGCCGCCGCGTTCGCCGCCAGCAAGTACCGCGCCGCCGTGGGGGTCGGCCGGGTCGCACCGGATGAGGAGGGGACACCCGGTGCGACGCCCACGGCCCCCGGCCCGGCATACGGGACGGACGGCGCGGACGGGACGGACTTCGCGGGCTGGCCGCCGGGCCTGGAACCCTGCGGGGACGGTTTCTGCTCGGTGTCCGGGCCACCGCCCGGTCGGGCCCGCCCGTGAGCCGGCCCACCACCGGCCGCCCGGCCCGCTCAGCCCGCTCAGCCCGCTCAGCCCGCTCAGCCCTCCCGCCCCGCTCGGCCTGCTCGGCCCGAGGTGAACGTCCGGCGCAGCAGGGCGGTGATCCGGGCGGGGTCGGCCGGGTGGATCCGGCCGGCGAGGTAGCCGTCCGGCCGGATCAGGAAGGCCTCGGGGTCGCGGGCGCCGTAGCCGGTGCGGAAGGTCTCCCGTTCGTCGTGGACGGCCGGGACCAGCAGCCCGTCGGCGGGGGTGCCGGGGGCGAGGACGGCGTAGACGTCGAGGTGGCCGCGGGCGGCGGCCCGGGAGGCTTCGGCGCAGACGGGGAGGAGGCCGGCGGGGAGGGTGGGGCCGGCGTAGAGCAGCAGGGTGTGGCGGGGGCTGCGGAGGAGGTCGAGGAGCCGTTGCGGGTAGGTGGCGATCGGCTGGACGAGGCCGGCGCAGTCGGGTGCGCGGTCGCCGGGGCGGACGGGGAGGTCGGCGGTGCCGGCCGTGCCGTCGGGGTCGACCAGGGGGCTGTCGGGGTAGCCGACGAGGAGTTGGGCCTCGCGGCGGATCACGTCCTGGATGCCGTCGCCGTCGGCGCCGATGCCGGTGCGGGCGTGGCGGACGGTCCGTCCGACGACCTCCTCGCCGATCGGGTGCCGTTCGGAGTGGTAGCTGTCGAGGAGGGCGGGGTCGGCGGTGGCGTGGAGGACGAGGGCGAGTTTCCAGGCGAGGTTGTGGGCGTCCTGGATGCCGGTGTTCATGCCCTGGGCGCCGGTCGGGGGGTGGATGTGGGCGGCGTCGCCGGCGATGAACACCCGGCCGTCGCGGTAGCGGTCGGCGAGCCGGTGGCTGATTCGGAAGACCGAGGACCAGCGCAGCGTGGAGAGGGTGACCGGGCGGGGCCAGAGGCGGTCGAAGACGGCTTGGAGGTGGCCGAGTTCGGGTCGGCGTCCGGTGTCGAGGCCGTGGAGGACCTCGTCGGTTCCGTTGTCCGGCACGAGGAGTTCGGGGGCGGCGACGGCGGACATCCGGTAGCGGCTGCGGCCGGGCAGCGGGATCGCCACCAGGATGTCGTCGGGGCCGCCGTCCGGGCGGTGGTTGACGACCCGGACGCCGTAGCCGGCGGGCATGGCCCAGTCGACCTCGATGTCGCCGAGCATGTAGGACTCGGTGAAGGCGCCGCCGCCGAAGTCGAGTCCGAGGCCCTTGCGGACACTGCTGTGGGCGCCGTCGCAGCCGATCAGGTAGCGGCAGCGGACGCGTTCGGTGCCGTCGGGGGTGCGCAGGACGGCGTCGACGCCGTCGGGGTCCTGGGTGAAGGATTCGAGTGCGGTTCCGCGTTCCACCCGGGTGCCGTGGCGGGCGAGGTGGCCGGTGAGGATCTCCTCGGTGGTGTACTGGGGCAGCGCGGCGAAGCCGTAGGGCACGTCGGGGGGCAGGGTGAGGTCGAGGCGGGGCTGTTCGCGGCCGTCGATCCAGCTGAGGTTGCCGCGCATGGGCAGGGCGGCGGCGAGGACCTCGCGGGCGAGGCCCATGGTGTCCCAGAGTTCCAGGGTGCGGGGCTGGATCCCGACGGCCTTGGCGTAGCGGTGCGGGGTGGTGAGCCGGTCGACGATGCGGCACTCGGTTCCGTGCCGTCGCAGTTCGGCGGCCGCGGTGAGGCCGACCGGTCCGGCCCCGACGACCAGTACGTCCGGTGCGCCCGTGTCGACCATGTGCGTCTCCTGCCGCCGGCGGGGGTGTCCTCGCAGTTCCAGCGTGCGCGGCTCCGGCGGGTACCTGCCACTCGCGCCGTTGCCGGCGGGGCGGGTCGGCACCGCCCGGTAGGCTCGGCAATTGTGGACGAGGTGGGCGAGGAGAAGGGAAGCGGCGGGGAAGGCATGGGCGACGAGAACACGCCGGACGCTCCGGTGGCCGCGGAGCTCCCGGGCGGTCGGGCGCGGCCCAAGACCGGGAAGAGTGAGCAGACGCGGGCGCTGATCCTGGAGACCGCGATGCGGATATTCCAGGAGCGCGGTTATGACAAGACGACCATGCGCGCCATTGCGACCGAGGCCGGCGTTTCCGTCGGAAATGCGTATTACTATTTCGAGTCAAAGGAATTCTTGATTCAAGGATTCTATGACAAAATGACGTACGAGCATGCGGCGGATGCCCGGCTGCGGATGGCCGGGAAGAAGGATTTCGACGAGCGGCTGCAGATCGCCCTCACCTCGTGGCTCGACTGCGCGGCGCCGTACCACGAGTTCGCGGCGCAGTTCTTCCGTACGGCCGCCGATCCGACCAGTTCGCTCAGCCCGTTCTCGAACGAGTCGCACCCGGCCCGAGCGACGGCCGTGGAGTTGTTCCGGGAGGTCCTCACCGGCTCGGAGCTGGCTCCCAAGCTGGACTCCGAACTCGCCGACCTGCTGCCCGACCTGCTCTGGCTCCACCTGATGGTGGTCGTCCTCTACTGGGTGTTCGACCGAACGCCGGACACCGAGCGCACCCGGGAATTCGTCCGCCGCTCCACTCCGATGGCGGCCCGGGTCATCAACCTCTCCCGGTACCGGGTGTTCCGGCCGATCGTGCGGGACGCCAAGGGGCTCATCCAGGACTTCATCCTGCCCACCATCGGCAAGACCGCCAAGCCGTAGCCGTAACCGCGGCCGCACCCGTAGCCGTTGGGCATGCCGAACGTCCTCGGGCCGGCCCGTTCTCCCGGGCCGGCCCGCGCCGCTTCCGGCCGGTGGTCAGAACCCGTCCGGGTTCCAGGGCTGGATCGGCATCCGGAGCATCAGGTCGGCCGCGGCCGCGGCGCCCGGGCGGATCTCCCGGAGCAGCGCGGCGGCGGCGAGCCGTGAGGCGGTCTCGGTGCCGAGGTAGAGCGAGGCGAACTGCGGGGCGCCCAGGGCGAGATCGGGCTCCTCGCCGGTCGGGGTGCAGCGGCCGGTGCCGTCGGCGTCGGCCTCCAGGGCCCAGCGGCCGGCCGCGTACCCCTCGGGGTCGGTGACCTCGAGGACGACCCGGCCGGGTGCCGCGTACCTGCGGGCGCCGAAGGCGGCGGGGACGTCGAGCAGCCGCAGCCACATGAAGTCGGCGTTCTCCTCGTGCGGGACGGCGCCGCGCGGGTCGTTGAGGAGCAGCGGCAGCGGGTCGTCGACGCCGCGGTTGGCGATGGTGATTCGGCGGACCCAGTCGACCGAGAACACCAGCCGCAGCAGGGCGTTGGCGGTGGGCCGGTCGAGGGCGAGGAACTCCGTGACGGTGAGGGTGCAGTTGGGGTAGGAGCCGTCCCAGTCGTCGTCGACGGTGTAGCCGACCAGGCCGGTGGCGGTGCCGCCGGCGTCGCGGTGGACGGCGACGAACGGCTCCTTCCAGTCGTAGCCGGGGAGGGTGACCTCGCCGGTGTTGAGCTTCCACCAGTAGTCGGCGCGGGGGCCGATGGCGCCGGGCTGGGTGAGCCGCCAGCGTTCGTGGAGGTCGGGGCCGATCTTGCGGATCTCCTCCAGGGTGACGAAGTCGATCCGGCCGCCGTCGGGGACGGGCAGGTCGGGGCGGAGGCCACCGGAGCGCTGGACGTCGATCCGCCAGCCGTTGGCGCGGGTGGCGGGGCCGAAGCCGAAGCGGCCGTAGATGTTGTACTCGGCGGCGATCAGGATGGCGGCGGCGCTGCCGCGCTCGCGGGCGGCGACGAGGTCGTGGCGCATCATGCGGCTGAGCAGGCCGCGCCGGCGGTGGGTGGAGTTGACGGTGACGGCGGTGATGGCGTCCACGGGGAGGGTCGCGCCGCCGGGCACGGTGAGTTCCTGGTCGAAGCTGCGGAAGGTCGCCACGGCGCGGCCGCCGTCGGTGTGGTCGAAGGCGGCGAGCATCCGGCCCGGCTCGAAGATCAGCTTGCGGTACTCGGTGCCGTCGCCGACGTGGGGGCGGAGGAATCCGCGGGCGATGGCCCGGTCCCACACCGGGAGTTCGTCCTCGGTGACCGCGCGGACCTCGATCTGCTGGTCCTGGCCGTTCGCTGCTGCAGAGGTGCCCATCCCGTCAAGGTACGTCGCACCCCCGGGTGCGGCATCCCGTTTTCCGGGCCGCCGGGAGGCGCGCCGCTGACCTGCCGTCACCTGCCGGTCGCGGCTCGTGGCCGAGGCGTGGCGCCTTCTCGTCGCCGCCCGGGCAGCCGGTGGGCGGGCCGGTCAGGGGCGGGCGTAGAAGTCCGGGGTGCCCATGATCCAGAGGCTGGCCTGCTTGACGGCCGTGCCGGGGCGGGGGGCCTCGATGATCTGGTCGTCGCCGATGTAGAGGGCGACGTGGTGGATGTCGGCGGCGCGGCCGGTGTCGGTCCAGAAGACCAGGTCGCCGGGGCGGAGTTGGCCGTAGCCGATCGGCGTGGATTCGGCGTACTGGTCGGCGGCGAAGTGGGTGAGGTTCCTGCCGCCCTGGCGCCAGGCCAGCATGGTGAGCCCGGAGCAGTCGTAGCCGTCCGGGCCCTCGCCGCCCCAGATGTAGGGGAGGCCGATGGTGGTGCGGGCGAAGGCGATGGCGGCCTCGGCGCCCTGGGGGGACCCGGCGGTGCGGAGTGCGGCGGGCGGGGTGTTCCTGGCGGCCTCGGCGGCGGCTGCGGCGGCCTTGGCGGCTTCCTCGGCCTGGCGGGCGGCGATCTCCTCCAGGGCCTGGCGGCGTCGGCGTTCGAGGTCGACGGTGGTGTTGCGGGCGGCGGCGAGTTCGGCGAGGAGTTGTTCGCGGCGGGCGGTGACCGCGGTGACCTGGGCCCTCTGGTCGGCGAGCCGGGCTTCGGCCTGTTCCTTGGCGGTGCGGACGGCGTCGGCGGCGTGCCGGGCCTGGTCCTCCGCGGTACGAGCGACGCGGGCGGTGCGGTCGGCCTCGGCGGCGGTGGAGGTGGCGTCGTCGAGGATCTGCCGGGTGCGGGAGGCGGCGACGCCGATGGCGGCGGCGCGGTCGCTGAGGGCGCGCGGGCTGCGGGCGCCGAGCAGGGCGTCGATGGCGGAGAGTGCGGGGGAGGCGCCGCCCTGGCGGTAGGTCTCGGCGGCGAGTCGGGCGGCGCGTTCGGCGGCTTCGGCACGGGCGGCTTCGGCGGTGGTGGACCGCTGGGCGGCGGCGGTGGCCTCGGCGCGGGCCCGGAGCAGATGGGCCTGGGCGCCGTTGTAGGCCTCGACGGCCTGTTCGGCGGCGTGGCCGGCGGCGTCGAGTTCGGCCTGGGCGGTGGTGAGGAGGGTTTCGATGGCGGCGGTGTCGGCGGCCTTGGCGTCGGCCTCGGCCTGGGCGCGGGCGATGTCGCCGGTGGAGGGGTAGGGGTCGTCGGCGGGGTGCGCCGGGTGGTGCGGGGGTTGCGCCGGGTGGTGCGGGGCTGGGGCGGCGGCCGCGGTGGGGAGGAGGCCGAGGGTGGCGGTGAGGGCCAGCAGGAGGATCGGGAGCAGTCTGCGGGGCATGGCCGGGACCTCTCTCGGCTGCTGGTCGGCCGACGATCAGCCGGCGGTCCCAGGGCGTGACGGACCGTTCACTCGCCGCATCGTCGCAAGTTCCTCGGCCCGGGTGTGCCATCGCCATACGCCCGCACGGGTGGAATGTCAGATTGTCGGGTTCCAGGGCCCCCGCTCCCCCGAACTCCCCGGCTCGGACCGGACCGGACCTGCTCGGACCGGACCTGCTCGGACCGGACCTGCTCGGACCGGACCTGCTCGGACCGGCCCACCCCGCCACGGCTTCGGCCGCGGAACCTCCCCGCCGGTCAGGCGCGCCGGTGCGGGTGGGGGTGCGGCAGCCGCGGGTGCGGGTACGGGTTCCGCGGGGCGGGGGCGGCGGTGGGCAGCGGGCGGACGGAGTACGCGCGCCGGCGTCCGGCCTGCACCACCCTCAGACGGGCCCGGGCCCGGTCCTGCCGTCCGGGCTCGCCGCCGGCAGCGGCGGCGCGAGCGGCCCCGGCCGCCCCGGCCGCCCGGGCGGACTGGCTCTCGGCGGCGCCGCGGCGGTCGGCGAGGCGGGCGTGCCGGCGGGCGAGGGCGCGGGCGGCGTGGGCGTCGAGGTGGGCGGTGGCGCGGGCGGCCATCCGTTCGGCGACCCGGTGGGTGGCGGTGTGGTGGGCGGCGACCTTGTCGGGGGCGCCGGCGATCAGGTCGAAGAGCCAGGTGCGGGCGCGGTCGGCGCGGGCGTGCAGGCGGCGTTCGCGGCGGCGGGCGCGGGCCATCCGGCGGGGCCGGTCGGCGTACCGCCAGCGGGCCCAGGGGCTGCTGGGGCGGGCGAGCCGGATGGCGCCGATCCAGGACAGGCCGGGGACCATGATGCCGAGCAGACCCATCCACATCTTGCCCTTGAGCAGGGCGATGATCGAGACGAGGGCGTTGACCGCGATGACGCTGACCAGTCCCCACCGGGTGTCCTGGCCGGGGACGACGCCGAGCGGGACGTACCCGGTGAGGAGCAGGGCGGTGATGAGGATGCCGAGGATGACGGCGTCGACGGACTTGCGGCCCTGTTCGCCCCAGTACACGTCGTCGAGGTGGAGGATCAGGGCGAACTCGTCGAGGACGAGGCCGCAGCCGATGCCGAAGAGCAGGCCGAACCAGTCGATCCAGGGGTGTCCGCCGCTGGTGGCGAACACCCCGATGCCGCTGACCAGCAGGAATCCCAGGCCGAAGACCATGTGGTGGATGTGCAGGCCGCCGGGGGTGACGTTGCCGGGCCACCAGCGGACCTTGGCGCGGATCATGCGGACGCTGAAGCGGATGAAGACGAACGAGCAGATGAACCCGACGAGCAGCAGGAACAGCGGCTGTTTGTGCGCGGCGATGATGTGGTCGCGGTAGCCGTCCAGCAGGTCACGGGTCACGGGTGGTGCCTTCGTCCTTCGGTGGTGCTGCGGGGTGCCGTCCGTCCGGCCCGGGTGGTCCTCCGGTGCGGTGCCGGCGGTCCTCGGGACCGGTCCGGCCGCTCCTTGCGGCTAACGTTCGCTCAGAACCCCCGGGTGCGCTTGGCGGCGCGGCGCGGGACCAGCAGGTAGGGGGCGAGGCGTTCGCTGGCGCCGGGGGACTTCATGAACAGCCGGGCGACCTCGCCTCCGAGGTTGACGCCGATGGCGAGGGCCATGGCGAGGGCGGCGGCCCGGCTGATCTGGACCAGGCCGGCACTGGGGTGGCCCTGGGCGAAGGAGAGCATGCCGAGGTACATCGCGGATCCGGGCATCAGGGAGCCGATGGCGGCGGTGACGTACGGGAGGGCGGAGGCGTACCGGTAGCGGGCCATCAGCTGGCCGAAGAGGCCGACCAGGCCGGCCGCGACGCCGGTGGCGACGATGGGGTTGACCCGGGCGTTGGTGAGGACTCCGTAGGTGGACCAGCCGATGGCGGCGTTGAGGACGACCATGGGCAGGGCGCGCGGGGCGGTCTGCAGCAGCATCGCGAAGGCGAGGGCGAGCAGCATGGCGGCGGCGAGCTGGACGGGCGGGTTGACGCTGGTGGCGAGGGCTTCGTCGGGGCGGAGCTTGGCGTTGTAGTTGACGCCGAGGTAGAGGACGAGCATGACGCCGATGACGATGCCGGCGACCAGGTAGATCACTTCGAGCAGCCGGGCGGCGGCGGTGATGTAGAAGCCGGTGAGGCCGTCGGCGACGGCGGCGACCAGGGCGCGGCCGGGGAGCAGGGCGAAGAGTCCGCCGGTGATGACCACGGAGCCGCGCAGGTGGAGGTCGTTGAAGGAGAGCAGGATGCCGAGGACGGCGGCCGGCATGGCGGCGACGACGAACTGGTAGAACTCCGGCAGTCCGCGGCGGGCGACCTGGGAGGCGAGGCGGTCGCCCGCGACGGCGGCGACGAAGGCGCTGAGGAACACCAGCCAGGCCTTGCCGTCGATCTTGCCTCCGACCAGGAAGGTGGCGGCGCCGGCGAGCAGGCCGGTGGCGAGGGCGAGCAGCCAGACCGGGTAGGGGTGGCGGTTGCGGCGGATCACGGCGAGCCGGCGGTAGGCGTCGTTGACGCTGACCTGTTCGGCGGTGATGTCGGCGACGAGGCGGTAGACGGCGGCGAGGCGGGTGTAGTCGGAGGTGCGGCGGCGGACCGACCGGTTGGCGGTGATCGGGGCGTCCACCAGGGAGGGCTGGTGGGAGATGGAGATCAGGGTGAAGGTGACCTCCGGCTCGCAGTGGTCGAGGCGGTAGGCGTGGGCGATGCCGAGCATGGCGGCTTCGACGTCCTCGGCGGCCTCGCCGCTGGCGAGGAGGAGTTCGCCGATGCGCAGGGTGAGGTCGAGGATGCGGGGGACGTTGCGGCCGGCGGAGGGGTGGAGTTCGCGGGCGGTGCGTTCGAAGGCGGGGCGTTCGGACATGGGGGTGCGCAGCAGGGTGCGCATCCGGTCGGGCCAGAGGACGGCGCCGGTGAGGCTCTCGTCGAGGGCGGGGGCGACGGTGCGCCCAGCGGTGTCGGAGCCGCCGCCGGTGTCGGTGCCCGTGTCGGTGTGGCGGCGGGTGCCGCCGGGCGGGGCGTAGCCGGCGGCGCGCCAGTCCTCGGGGGTGAGGGTGTCCTCGGCGGCGGTGAGGTAGCCGCGGGCGGCGCCGGTCTCCTCGGGCTCCTCGGCCTCGTCCGGCTGCTCGGCGGTGGGCTCGGGCTCGGGCTCGGCCGGGACGGTGAGGGCGGGTGGGCGGAGCAGGCCCTGGGTCTCGGTGGGTTCGGGGGCGAGCGGGATGACGGTGGCGGTGGTGCGCGCGGGTGCGTCGGGTCCGAGCAGGCCCTCGGTGGGCGGCGCGGGTGCCGCCGGCGCGGCGGGAGAGTCCGGGGTGGCGGGAGAGTCCGGGGTGGCCGGGGGTGCCGGGTGGGGGCCCGGTCGGCCGCCCCTGGCCTCGTTGCCGCCGCCCGGCCTGCCCCGCTTCGGCACGTCCGCTCCTCGCCGCCCCTGGTGGCCGTCCGGGGCCACGGTGTGATCGTCCGTCCCACCTTGCCAAATCCGACGCCCTCGTGCATATGTACGGTTCGTCGCACTTGCCCGGCGGAACGGTCCCCCGCGCCCCGGACGGCATTCCTGCGGCTCCCGGACGGCTCTCACCCGGCC
The DNA here is from genome assembly GCF_040571325.1 of Kitasatospora sp. HUAS MG31. Lineage (GTDB taxonomy): Bacteria > Actinomycetota > Actinomycetes > Streptomycetales > Streptomycetaceae > Kitasatospora > Kitasatospora camelliae. The sequence goes on from NZ_CP159872.1 coordinate 3,582,527, forward strand.
GCCGGTGGGTGTCCTCAGAGCCCGTAGCGCTCGACGGTCTCCCGGTGGCGGGTGGTGTCGGCGCCGGCCGCCTCGGCCAGGTCCAGCCAGCTGAGCGGGTGGGCCCAGCCGGCCGTGAGGCGCTGGAGCAGGGCGTCGGCCTCCGCGGCGGAGGCGGTGGGCGGGACGCCGAGCGCGGCGTAGATCCCGGGCAGCGAGCCGTCCTCGTCGGCGGGGTCGGTGATCGCGTACTGGTCGCCGCTGTAGGCCCAGACCCCGTAGCCGGCCTCCTGGAGGTTCTTGCGGAGGGTGAGCCACTCCTCGTCGCCGGGCCAGGCGCCGTCGATCCAGTGGGTGGTGTACCCGGCCGGGTCGAGCAGGGTGAGCAGTTCGAAGGCGGGGCGCCAGCCCTCCTCCGCGCCGGGCTCGGGGCCGTCGTTGAGCAGGGCCGGGGAGAACACCACGGTGTCGCGGTGGTTGAGCGGCAGCTCGTCGCCGAGGACGGGCAGCACCCGGGCGGTGGCCGGGCCGGTGCGCAGGGCGGGCAGGTCGGCGGTGGAGCCGTTGGTGCGGGTGGCGCGGAGGGTGATCAGCTGCCACTCCTCGTCGACCGGGCCGCTGTCGGTGTCGAACTCGATGCCGATGCGGGCGCCGGCGGCGCGGACGGCGGGCCAGTCGCGGTTGGCGGTGGCGGCGGTGATCAGGTGCCAGAGGTCGGATTCCCGGAGCGTCTTGTGGCCGAGCTCGGGCTCGGTGGTCTCCGCGGGGAGGGCGTGCTCCACGATCTCCTGGTACAGCCGCTGGGCGCGGGTGTGGTCGCCGAGCCGGGTTGCGGCGCTGCCGGCCAGGCGCCGGGTGTTGATCGCGTCGGGCTCGTGGGCGAGGACCGCGTCGCAGTGCTCGCCGGTGTCGGCCCAGCGGCCCTGGCGGGCGGCCCAGCGGGCGCGCAGCCAGTGCGCGTCGGCGGGGGTGTCGGTACCGAGCCGGTCGGCCAGTCGGTGGACGCCGTCGCCGTCCTCGGCCTCGATGAGCAGGGAGCCGAGCAGGTCGACCAGGTACGCGTGTCCGGGGTCGCGCTCCAGTTGGGTCCAGAGCAGGTCGGTGACGGTGCGGGCGTGGCCGAGGGCGGCGAGGGCGCCGGCGAGGTTGACGACCAGGGTGGTGTCCTCGTCGCCGAGGGTGGCGCGGGCGGCGGAGAGCAGGTCGGCGCCGGTCTCGGGGTCGGGGGCGTGCTCGGAGAGCCAGTCGGCCAGGTCCTCGGCGGGCACCGGGAGTTCGGGGTGCGGGAGGGCCTCGGCGGCGGCCTTGAGCGCGGCGAGGTCCTCGGCGACGCCGTCGGTGCGGCGGAGCAGGGCGAGCTTGCGTTCGCCGGTGGCGGCGAGGGTGAGGGCGACGGTCCGGGCGCCGCGGGCGACGGCGAGCCGACCGGCGACCAGCAGGAGGTCGAGGCAGGGGCGGTGGGAGCCGGCGGCGTCGAGGTAGCCGACCCAGCCGGCGAGCCGGGCGCCGAGGGCGGCGTCGTTGGGGTGGGCGCCGGCGGCGGCGAGGAGTTCGACGGCGTCGGCCCAGCGGTGGCGGATGTCGGCGTACTCCTCGGCCTCCTCCGCGTCGGGGAGGAGGGCGAGGGCGGCGTCGGTGCGGCCGAGGGCGGCCAGGGCGCGGGCGCGGCCGACGGCGAGCTTGCGGCGGTCGTCGTCGTCCAGCTCGTTCCGGCCGGCGACGTAGGCGTGTTCGGCGGTGTCGTAGGCGTCGAGGGCGTCCTGGTGTCGGCCGAGGCGGTAGAGGGCGCCGGCGCGGCCGAGGCCGAAGGAGAGCGAGACCTGTTCGCCGGCGGTCTGGATGCGGACCTGGGCGCGGTCGAGGTGGGTGAGGGCCTCCTCGGTGCGGCCGTCGTCCTCCAGGGTGTCGGCGTACTCGCGGGAGAGGCAGTCGAAGCAGGCGCGGGCGGGCTCGACCCGGGCGAGGGCCTCCTCCAGGACGGCGAGCCGCTCGGGCACGTACCCGGGGCCGTCGATGTTGGCGTGGCAGATGGTGAAGTCCTGGACGGCGCAGACGGACTGCGGGCAGGAGGCGGTCTCCTCGCGGTGGGCGAACTCCAGCAGGGAGACGGCCTCGCTCATGGCGGCCTCGCCCTGGTGGCGCTTGTTGAGGAGGTTCTGCAGGCGCCAGTGGCGGAGGAAGACCTCGACCCAGGGCAGGCCGAGGGCGCGGGCGGAGGCGAGGGCCTCGGGGAACATCGCGTCGAGCTGCTCGTTGCGGCCGTCGACGGCGTGGCCGGCGATCTCGACGAGTGCGGTGGCGAGCCGGTGGTGGCCGGATTCGGTGAGCCGGTCGTGGGTGTCGTGCACCCAGGCCCAGATGTCGGTGCTCATGCGCGGTCTCCCTGGTGGCCCTGGTGGGGGTCGTCTGCGGGCAGTGTGTCCGGTACCGCTGACAGCCCGTCCGGGAGGGCGGCGGTGAGGGCGGCGACGGCGGTGCCGATGCCGTCGAGGGCGGCGGTGAGGTCGCCGGTGGGGGAACCGGCCGCGGCGGCCATGATGACCTTGAGGCTGCGGAGCAGGCCGGCGGCGGTGGCGGCGCCGGTGTGGCCGGTGCGGTAGGCGGCGAGCAGGTCCTGGACGGCGGGGGCCGCGAGGTTGAGGTAGAGCCGGGCCCGGACGGTGCCGTCGGTGCGGGCGGTGAAGGCGCGGGCGAGGCGCAGCGCGGCGGAGGGGATCCGGGCGTCGGCCTGGTCGTCCTCGATCCGGGCCTTGAGTTCGGCCTCGCGGTCGGGGACGAGGACGAGCGGCAGGCCGGGGGGGTCGAAGCGGGCGGGGAGGAGTTGCTCGCCGTCCTCGGCGAGGGCGGCGGCCAGCCAGGCCTGTTCGTCGGCGGCGAGGGGGTGTTCGGGGGCGCGGAAGAGTTCGCGGTTGCCGCTCTCGCTGCCGAGTTCGACGATCCGGGCGTCGCGGAGCTGGGCGTAGCGGCGGAGGAAGGGGAGGACGGCGTAGCGGTCGCCGCGGGCGATGGGGACCTGCATCGCGCGGTAGAGCATCTCCTCGAAGCCGCCGCCGCTGCCGAGGGCGACGTGGACGGCGCCGTGGCCGGCGGCGCGGAGGGCGCCGGCGGTGAGGTCGCCCTGGGAGGTGGGGACGGGGACGTCGTCGGCGAGGAGGGTGAAGAGGCGTTCGTCGCAGAGGGCGGCGCCGAGGAGTTCCTGGCCGTGGCGGGCGAGGATGCGGCGCCAGGCGGCGGGCTGGAGGCGGGCGGTCTCGTAGAGGCCGTCGACGATGGCGTCGGTGAGGGCCTGCTGGAGGGCGCGGTAGTGCTCGTCGCGCTGGAGGTCCTCGCGGCTGGCGGTGGGGGTGAGGCGGCTGGATTCGATGACGCCGCCGATGAAGCCGGCCCAGCTGGGCAGCAGGTCGCGGGCGTCCTCGGCGAGGAGCATCCCGCGCAGGTAGACGGCGAGGTCGCGGTTGTCGGTGGAGCCGTAGGTGCCGCCGTCCTGGACCCAGAGCAGGCCGACGGCGTCGGTGCGGTCCTCGGTGGGGGTGACGGGGAAGGCGGTGAGCGGCTCGAAGGTGCGGGAGAAGGAGGCGGCGAAGCGCATCCGGGTGAGGTGGAGGGAGCCGGGGACGTCCTGGCGCCAGGGGACGGGGACGTCGTTGACCGGCTGGTCGTCGTCGCCGACGTGGACCGGGATGGGGAGCAGGACGCAGTAGCGCAGGAGGACCTCGCGCAGGGCGTGCTCGTCGGCGAGGTGGGCGTGCTCGGGCTTGAGGTGGAGTTCGACGACGGTGCCGGGGTGGGGGCGGGGGTCGACGGGCCGGACGCTGTACTGCTCGCCGCCGCGGCTGCGGTACTGGTGGGTGCGGTGGGGTTCGCGGTGCGAGGTGGTGGTGACGGTGACCTCGTGGGCGATGGAGAAGGCGGAGAGGAAGCCGAGTCCGAAGGCGCCGATGAGGTCCTGGTCGCCGGTCAGGTCGCGGAGCATCCGGGTGTAGCCGGTGCCGACGGTGGCGAGGTAGGCGTGGATCTCGGGTTCGGTGAGGCCGGCGCCGGTGTCCTCGATGGCGATGGTGCGGCGGGCGGCGTCGCCGCGGACGCGGATGGCGGCGTGGTACGGGGTCGTGGGGTCTTCCAGGGTGCGCCGGGTGTGCGAGTCGTGGGCGTTCTGGACGAGTTCGCGGACGGCGACCAGGGGGGTGGAGTAGAGGTGGGTGGCGAGGACGCCCACCAGGCCGCCGAGGTCGACCTCGGTCGTGCGCAGGTCGTCGGCTGCGGGGAATTCGGAGGGCCCGTGGCCGGGCGGCAGACCTTCAGACATGAGGCCCCAGTGTGCCAGTACGACAATCCTCGGACCACCGGTTTCCGGATGAGCTGTTTATGGCGATCCTCGGTCAACTTTGGATTGACGCGGAGAAGCCCGCTCGGCCTTGTGCGCCACGGTGGGGGCAATAGCCGCCGAATCCCCGGCCGTGACACCTTCGGGGGAACCCGGTCGATACCCCTGGAGGCCAACCGCCCTGGCACGCAATCCTGGTGACGCGACGCCGGCGGTCCACGCGGGTGGGGCGGCCACGGTCCGGCGCCGCATTCGCACCGGTTAGCAGGGAGACCATCCTGTCCCGTATTCACGCGGCGGCCGCCGTGACCGCTCTCGGCGCGTTCCTGCTCAGGGGAATCGGTTGAGTGGCGTCGGGAACGGTCCGGCCGGGCAGCTCCGGTGGCCGCGGGCCGGCCATGAGCTGGTGGGGGCGGGCCGCGCGGGCCCGCCCCCACCGTCACGCCCCGGAGACGGAGACCGCCGAGGCGCCGGACGGACTGTCAGTCCGGGTCCGGGTCCGGACCCGGGTTCCGGTCCAGGCCCAGAGCCGCTCGGCCGAGCAGCGGCAGGCTGCCGGCCGGATCCGGCCCGGCGCCCCGGGGCCGGTTCCGCACCCCGTCGTTGACCAGCGCGAACATGGCGTGCACCCGGATCCGGGCCTCGGCCTGGTCGTACTCCGGGTGGAGCTGCTGCAGCAGGCCGACCCAGGTGCGCAGGAAGTCCCGGCGGAAGTCGACGGCGGCCTTGCGGTCGGCGGGGGCCAGGCGCTCGGTCTCGCTCATCATCGCGCCGAGGTAGTGGCTGTTGCGGAGGGCGAAGCCGGTGTAGGCGTCGAGGCCGGCGGTGAGCGCCTCGCGCGGTCCGGCGGCACCGGCGATGGCGCCCTCGACCTCCTGCCAGAGCCGTTCGCGGCTGCGGACCAGGGCCGCGGCGAGCAGGTCGGCCTTGGTGTCGAAGTGCTTGTAGAGGCTGGGGCCGGCGATGCCGACCGCGGCGCCGAGCTGTTCGGTGCTGACGTTGTCGAAGCCGCGTTCGTGGAACATCCGGACGGCGGTGACCAGGAGTTCCTCACGGCGGGACTCGACCGGTGCGGGCGCGGGCCGGGACTCGCTCCCGGAGGTACGGCCGGCACCGGGCACCTCGTCGAGGCGGACGGCCAGCAGCTGCTCCCCGAGCCGCCCGAGCAGGGCCTCGAACCGCCGCCGGGGCGGCGCGAAGGTGTGGTACGACAGGCTGCCGTAGGCCGAGAGCACCGCCCAGCAGAGCGACTGGGCCTCCCCGTCGGCCAGTTCGGGCCGGGCCCGGTGCAGGGTGCGGGCCATCGCGGCGGCGGTGCGGCGCAGTTCCCGGCGCAGGATGGCGCGTTGGGCGGGCGGCAGCAGGCGGGAGTCGCGCTGCCAGAGGGTGCCGAGGGCGCGGTGGTCGACGGCGACGGAGGCGAGGGCGGCGCAGAGGCCGGCGGGGGTGCCGTCGGTGGCGCGGGCGACGGCCTCGCGCAGCGCGTCGAGGCCGCGGGTGACGGCGCGCAGCAGGAGCTCGGGCTTGCTGCGGAAGTGCCGGTAGAGGGCGGGGGCGGTGATGCCGACCTCGGCGGCGACCTCGGCCATGGAGACCTGGTGGTAGCCGCGGCGGTGGAACTGGTCACTGGCGGCGGTGAGGATCTGCGTCCGGCGGCCGGGCGGCCGGCGGACGGTCTCGCGTCCCGTGGCCACGTCGTCCCACCCCTCGCGGTCGGTTCCCGGGTTCGGCGACGAGGCTACCAAGGATTCACTTGACCGTCCGGTCTCCCGTGCGGCAGGCCGTCCGGGATGCTGGACAGCCTTGGCTACCGGCGATTAACTTGTCGTGCGATCAGCGGCCGAACGAAGGGAGCCCGCCGTGCGCCGTACGGTGTTCAACGAGGACCACGAGGCGTTCCGGGCGACCATCCGGGACTTCATCGCCAAGGAGGTCGTCCCGGTCTACGAGGGCTGGGAGGCCGCCGGTCACCCCCCGCGGGACTTCTACCGCAAGCTCGGCGCGCTGGGCGTGTACGGCATCGAGGTCCCCGAGGAGTACGGCGGCGCGGGCGAGAGCGGGTTCAAGTACCAGGCGGTGGTGTCCGAGGAGTGCGCCCGGGCGGGCGTGACCTTCGGCTCCTCCGGGGTGCACACCGGCCTGGTGCTGCCGTACCTGCTGGAGTACGCCAGCGAGGAGCAGAAGCGGCGCTGGCTGCCGGGGTTCGTCTCGGGCGACATGATGACCGCGATCGCGATGACCGAGCCGGGCGCCGGCAGCGACCTGGCGGGCATCTCCACCACCGCGCGGCTGTCCGAGGACGGCACGCACTACGTGCTGAACGGCGCGAAGACCTTCATCACCGGCGGGGTCCTGGCCGACCTGGTGCTGGTGATCTGCCGCACCTCCCCGTACGACCCGGCGAACCGCCGGGCGGGCCTGTCGATCCTGTGCGTGGAGACCGACTCCGAGGGCTACGCGGTCGGCCGCAAGCTGCAGAAGATCGGCCTGCGCACCTCGGACACCGCGGAGTTGGCGTTCTCGGACGTCCGGGTGCCGGTGGAGAACCTGCTCGGCGAGGAGGGCCGCGCCTTCGCCTACCTGACCCACAACCTGGTGCAGGAGCGGCTGGCCATCGCGGTGGGCGCGTACGCCTCGGCCGCGGCGGCGGTGCGGTTCGCGGTGCAGTACGTCAAGGACCGCAAGGTGTTCGGGCAGACGGTGGCGGAGTTCCAGAACACCAAGTTCACCCTGGCGGACTGCGAGGCCCAGGTGATGGCCCAGCAGTCGATGGTGGACCGGGCCCTGGAGCTGTACCAGGACGGCGCCCTGACGGTGGCCGACGCGGCCGCGACCAAGCTGTTCTGCACCGAGTCGGCCTCCCAGGTGATCGACAAGTGCCTGCAGCTGCACGGCGGTTACGGCTACATCCTGGAGTACCCGATCGCCCGGCTCTACACCGACAACCGGGTGTTCCGGATCTACGGCGGCACCAGCGAGGTCATGCGGACCATCGTCGCCAAGTCGCTGGGCCTGTAGCGGTCCACCGGTCCACCGGGCCGACCTGGGCCTGTAGCGGTCCACCGGGCCGACCGGGCCCTTCCGCGCGGGCAGCGGGCCGCCCCCATGGGCCCGCTGCCCGCAGCGGGCGGCGGCCGCCGGTAGCCTGGCGGCCGCCCACCCGGGCACCCGCCGCCGCCCCGCACCGAGGACCCGATGACAGCCGACTCCCGCGACCTGGTCACCCGGGTGCAGGCGGCGCTCAGCGCACCCGGCGCCCCGTTCGAGGCGGTGCCCGGGCCGACCGGTCCGCGCTACCGGCACGGACCGCGCACGCTGCGGGAGTTCCTGGACTCCACCCGCGCCCACGGGGACCTGACCTTCCTGGTCGCCGACGGCGGCCGGCTGGGCTACGCCGAGCACCACGCCGCGGCCACCACCCTCGCCCGCCACCTCCTCGACCGGTACGGGCTGCGCCCCGGCGACCGGGTGGCCATCGCGATGCCCAACCTGCCCGCCTGGCAGACCGCGTTCTGGGCCGCCCAGGCGGCGGGCCTGGTCGCCGTCCCGCTGAACGCCTGGTGGACCGAGCGCGAGCTCTCCCTCGCCCTGGACGACTGCGCGCCGGGAGTGCTGGTGGTGGACGCCGAACGGGCCGGGCGCACCGCGGCCTGGGCGGCCCGCCACGGCGTGCCGCTGCTCACCGCCGGGGTCCCGGCCGGTGGAGGGCCCGACGGCGCCGAGCGGCTGGAGGACCTGGCGGCCCTGGCGGCGGGGCCCGGGGAGCTGCCCGCGCCGGCGCCGGGGGACGACGCGACGATCATCTACACCTCCGGGACCACCGGCCGGCCGAAGGGGGTCACGGCGGGGCACGCGGCCTGGTGCGCGGCGCTGGCCGGGGCGCGGTTCTTCGCGGCGAGCTCGCTGCGCTGCCGGGGTGTCGACCCGGCCCAGGCGCCGCCGCAAACGGCGCTGGTGACCTTCCCGTTCTTCCACGTCGCGGCGTTCACCACGCTGCTGCCGCTGATGGCGGCGGGCGGCACCGCGGTGCTGATGCGCCGGTGGGACGCCCCGGCGGCGCTCGCCCTGATCGCCGAGCACCGGGTGACCACCTTCTCCGGGGTGCCGACCACCGCGCTGGGCCTGCTGGACGCGGCCGACGCGGCGGGCGACGCGATGCCCTCGCTGACCCTGCTGAGCACCGGTGGCGCGCCCGCCCCGCCCGGGTTGTCCCGCCGGGTCGCGGAGCGCTTCGCCGGCCGGGTGGAGGCCCGCAACGGCTACGGCCTCACCGAGACCTGCGGCGGGGTGCTCGCCCACTTCGGTGCCCGCTACCTGGCCGAGCCCGGCTCGGTGGGCCGCCCCTCCCCCGGGGTGGAGATCCGGATCGCCGGCCCGGACGGGTCCGAGCTGGCCGAGGGCGCGGTCGGCGAGCTGTGGGTGCGCGGCCAGGCCGTGTTCCGCGGCTACCGGGGGGACGCCGGGGCGACGGCCGCCGCCTTCGCCGCGGAGGGCGGCTGGTTCCGGACGGGGGATCTGGCCCGGTCCCGGGGCGGCGAGGTGTCCGTGGTCGACCGGCTCAAGGACGTGGTGATCCGGGGCGGCGAGAACGTGTACTGCGGGGAGGTCGAGGCGGTGCTGGCCGGGCATCCGGCGGTGGCGGACGCGGCGGTGCTGGGCGTGCCGCACCCGCTGCTCGGCGAGGAGGTCGCGGCGGTGGTGGTGCCGCGTCCGGGCGCCGCGGCCGACGCCGAGGAGCTGCGCGCCCATGTGGCCGGGGAGCTGGCGGCGTTCAAGGTGCCCGCGCACGTGCTGGTCCGCTCGGAGCCGCTGCCGCGGAACCCGATCGGCAAGGTCGTCAAACCCGTGCTGCGGCAGCAGCTCGCGGCGCTGCCGCCCCGCACCTGAGCGGCGGGTGCGGCAGCGCCGCGGATGCCGGCCCGGTCAGTTGGCGGAGGCCCGCCCCTCCGTGCGCCAGGCTTCGAGACCCGCCAGGGACGCGGCCCTGGCCTGGTTGAGGCCGCGCCGCGCGATCTCGGTGGGCGGGGTGTCGAGCTGCTGCATCCAGCCGCGGCCGGCCGAGGCCACCGCGACGCTGAGGACCACGGTGCCGGCGAAGGCCATCGCCGCGCCGAGGCCGGTGAGGACGGCACCGGCGGTGAGCATGCCGCGGTTGATCTGGAATCCGGCCATGAACTTCTGATTGGTCGCCATACCCTCCACCATCGGCCCGGGTCGCCGCGTCCGCACGCCGAGCGGCCCGGACGGGCGGCCGGGCGGGCTACCCCGGGTGCGTGGCCCAGCGCGCAGGACCCCGGGGCCGGCCCTAGGGTCGCGGCGGGGGCTCGACGACCGTGGAGGAGGCCGTGATGGCGGCGCCGGTTCACATCGATCTCACTGCGCTCGCCGAGGAGCACGCCGCGAAGGCCGCCGGCAACCCGCACGGGCGCAGCGCCCACCTGGTGCTGCACGACGGGGTGCTGCGGCAGACGGTGATCGCGCTGACCGCCGGGACGGCGCTGGACGAGCACAGCGCGCCGGTGGCGGCGAGCCTGCTGGTGCTGCGCGGGCGGGTGGCGCTGACCATCGCGGGTCACCGGCAGGACGTGGCGGCGGGCGAGCTGCACGCCATTCCGCAGGAGCGGCACGGTCTGCTGGCGCACGTGGACTCGGTGGTGCTGCTCACCGCCGTCACCAACTGAGGCGCGCGGCCCGACCGGTCGGGCCGCGCGGGCGAGCCGGGTCGGCGTCAGCCGGTGCCGAGCACGCCTTCGCTGACCAGTTGCAGGCCGCGCAGGAAGTCCTTCCCGCTCGGCACCTGGTCCGGGGAGACCACCCACTGGGCGGCGAGCCCGCCGAGGAGGGCCTGGTAGAAGGTGCCGCGGGCGATCTCGTCCGGGGTGTCCGGCACCTCGGGCAGCCCCTGGAAGATCGCGGAGAGGCCGAGCCGGGCCTCCTTCTGGGCGCCGTCGAACATCGCCCGGAGTTCCTCCGCGTGGTCGAGCTGGGCGAGTGCCTCGAACTGCGCGGTCCACAGGCCGCGGTACTCGGCGAAGGTCTCCAGCACCCGGTCCCAGGCGGCGACGAACCGCTCCCGGGGGTCGGTCACCCCGGCGGTCTCGGTGAGCACGGCGCCGACGGCGTCACCCCACTCCCCCATCGCGGCCATCATCGCCTGGTTCATCAGGGCGTCCTTGGAGCCGTAGTGGTAGCCGATGGCCGCCAGGCTGACGCCGGCCGCCGAGGCGATGTCCCGGGCGGTGGTGCGGCCGTAGCCCTTCTCGTACAGGCAGCGCTTGGCGCCGGCCAGCAGGTCCTCGCGATTTCCCATGGCGCCGATGCTACGCGAATGCTGGACGAACGTCTTGCACGGTTGAGTCAGACGAACGTACTAGACAAGCGTGTGACACATCCGTACAGTCATCGGCATGACCGCAACCCACGGCCTCAGCGGCCGACGCGCCTGGATCGGCCTGGCCGTCCTCCTGCTCCCGACCCTCGTCCTGACCATGGACATGGGCGTGCTGTTCTTCGCCGCCCCCTTCATCGCCACCGATCTGCGGCCCAGCGGCACCGAGCAGCTGTGGATCATGGACATGTACTCGTTCCTGCTGGCCGGCCTGCTGATCCCGATGGGGGCGCTGGGCGACCGGTTCGGGCGGCGCCGGCTGCTGATGTGCGGTGCGGCGGCGTTCGCGGCGGCCTCGCTGGTGGCGGCGTACGCCGACGGCGCGGGGCAGCTGATCGCGGCGCGGGCCCTGCTCGGGGTCGCCGGGGCGGTCTTCGGGCCGTCCACGCTGGCGCTGATCCGCAACATGTTCGAGGAGGGCCGGCAGCGGCAGACCGCGATCGGCGCCTGGAGCGGCGTGATGATGGCCGGGGTGACCGCCGGGCCGGTGGTCGGCGGGCTGCTGCTGGACCACTTCTGGTGGGGTTCGGCGTTCCTGATCGCGATCCCGGTGATGGTGCTGACCCTGCTCGCCGCCCCGCTGCTGCTGCCCGAGTACCGGGCGCCGAAGGCCGGCTCCTTCGACCTGGCCGGCGCGGTGCTCTCGATCGCCACGGTGATGCCGGCGGTGTACGGGATCAAGTCGCTCGCCGTGGACGGCTGGAGCCTGCCGCCGGCGCTGGCGCTGGCCGGCGGCCTGCTGGCCGGGGCGGGTCTGGTGGCCCGGCTGCGGACGGCCGCGCACCCCCTGATCGACCTCGGCCTGTTCCGGATCCGCACCTTCAGCGGGGCGATCACGGTCAACACCATCGCGATGTTCGCGATGATGGGCTTCACCCTCTTCACCTCGCAGTACCTGCAGCTGGTCAAGGGGCTGAGCCCGCTGGCCGCCTCGCTGTGGGCGCTGCTGCCCAGCCTCGGGGTGGGCGCGGCGGTGGGCACCTTCGGCGCGCTGTCCGGCAAGGTCCGCCCGGCGACCCTGCTGACCTGCGGCTTCCTGATCGGCGCGGCCGGCTTCGCACTGATGACCACCGTCCGGCCCGACTCGCCGCTGGCGCTGATCCTGGTCGCGGCCGGGGTGATCGCGGCCGGGTCGGTGGGCACCGTCACCATCACCGCCGACATGGTGGTCTCGGCCGCCCCCGCCGAGCGGGCCGGCGCGGCCTCGGCCACCTCCGAGACCGCCCAGGAGCTGGGCAGCTCGCTCGGGATCGCGCTGCTCGGCGCGGCCGGCGCGGCGATCTACAAGTCCCGCCTGGAGGACGCCCTGCCCGTCGGGCTGGACGCGGACGCGGCCCGGGCGGCGCGGGACACCCTCGGCGGCGCGGTCACCGTGGCCGCGCAGCGCGGGGACGCGGTGGGCGCGCAGCTGCTGGAGGCCGGGCGGGCGGCCTTCGCGGAGGGCATGCACGTGGCGGCCGTGGTCGGTGTGGTCTTCCTGCTGGCGGCGGCGCTGGCCGCGCACCGGCTGATGCGGCACCTGCCGGTGCAGGGCGCGGCGGCCGCGGCGGAGCCGGAGCCCGAGGAGGCCCCCGCCGCGGTGTGACCACCGCCCGCCCGGGCACTCGGGAGCGCGTCATGGACGGCCCCGGTCGGCAGCAGCCGGCCGGGGCCGACGGCTGTTCGCGGCCTCGCCGCGCGGGGCGGCCGCGGGCGGCCTAGCGTGTCGTCGGAGCCCGTCGAGGGCGCCCGCCAGGGGCGGGTCACCCGGACGGCCCCGAGGAGACGGGAGGGCGGCGGGCGATGGAGGAACCGTCCTGGCGCCGCGAGGGCGAGGACCCGGACTACCGGTTCTCGCTGGCCAACGAGCGGACCTTCCTGGCCTGGATCCGGACCTCGCTGGCGCTGCTGGCCGGCGCGGTGGTGCTGGACCAGCTGACCCCCGAGCTGGCGCCGCGCCCGGTGCGGGCCGGCCTGGCGGTGGTGCTGGCGCTGTCCGGGGCGGCGCTGGGCGCGGCGGCGTACCGGCGGTGGGCGCGGGTGGAGCGGGCGATGCGGCTGGGGCTCCCACTGCCGTACACCCGGACGATGCTGGTGCTGACGGTGTGCGTGGCGCTGGCGGCGGTGGTGCTGTCGGTGCTGATCGTCGGGTCGGCCCGGTGACCGCCCCGGGCGGGGGCCGCGGCGGTCCGGTCCGCGACCCGGGCCTGCAGCCGGAGCGGACCCTGCTGGCGTGGAGCCGGACGGCGCTGCTGCTGGTGGTGGACGCGGTGCTGCTGCTGCGGACGGGACTGGTGCGGCGACAGGCCGGGCTGACCGTGCTGGGCGGGCTGCTGGCCGCTGCGGCGGCGGGGTTCTACGGGTACGGACTGCGTCGGCGGCGGCGCGCCGGACGGAGTCCGGGCGGTGCGCCGGAAGCCGTCCGGGCGCTGCCGGTGCGGGTGCTGGCGGTGGTGGTGGCGGTGGTCGCGGCGGGGTGCGCCTGGGGGGTGCTGGCCGGCCCCGCACCCCGATAGTGGTATAGACCATAAAGGCGTGATCACCTGCTTTTCGACAGGTGTTCGCCGACGGGTGTGTACGTTGGTCGATCCCGCCAGGCATACTGGCCGGGTCGGGCTTGTCCGCCCGTTCCCAGTGATTCGGCGAGATACTCCGCGAAAGGCCCGGTGGTCAGGGATGTTCCGTAACGGTCTCGAGCCCTGGCACTTCATCATCATGGTGGCAGTGCTCGTCCTGCTCTTCGGCTCGAAGAAGCTGCCCGAGATGGCCCGTGGCCTCGGCAAGTCGATGCGTATCCTCAAGGCCGAGACCAAGGCCCTGCGCGAGGACGACGCCCCCGCGGAGGCCGGCGCTGCCGCCGGTACCGCCGCCCGCACCGCCGAGCAGCCCCGTCCTCAGGCCGTCGAGCCGACCACGGTGACCAAGGCCACGGAGACCCCGAAGTCCACCACCGCCTGAGTCGCTCGTTCCGGAGCCGCCGACCCGTCAGCTGACGGGTCGGCGGCTCCGTTGCGTGTCCGGCCGACTGGCAGTCCGATGTGTTCTGGTATCTCCTGGTTTCCGGCTGGCAGCCCTGAGGACCCGGAGGTTGGGATGGCGGACGACGCTTCGGCGAACGGCGGGGAACCCACCGGACCGCGCCGCCGGCCTGCCGGACCGGAGCGCCGCGCACCCGCCGAGCCGCCGGACGGGTCGGCCCCGGCGGACCGTCCGGAGCCCGCGCCGCCCGGCACCACCGGCTGACGGGCGGCCCGGATGGCCGTCGACCGCGCCGAGTCGGTGGCGCTGCTGGCGACCGCCAGCGGCCCGGTGGCCCTGCTGACCGCGTGGTTCCTGGTGCCGCTCGGGGTCTTCGGGCCCGATCAGCCGGTCCTCGGCTGGACGGTCTTCGCGCTCGCCCTCGGCCTGCTGGCCGCCTTCCTGCTGCGCGAGATCCGGCGCGAGGCCCTGGGACTGCCCGGCCGGCCCGCCCGGGCGATCCTTATGCTGCTCTGCACCGCGCTGGTGATCTTCGCGACCGCGTACCTGACGATCTCGCGGACCCCCGGTGAGCTGGACGGGCTGCACACCAAGGTGGACGCGCTCTACTTCACGGTGATCACCATGGCCACGGTCGGGTACGGGGACATCGTCCCGACCGGGCAGACGGCCCGGGTGGTGGTGATGCTCCAGATCGCCTACACCGTGGTGTTCCTGACGGCCGGGGCGGCGGCACTGAACCGGCGGGTCAAGGCCGACGTGGCGCGGCGGGCGGGCGCCCGCCCGCCGGAGCCGGACCGCTGAGCCGGACGGCTCAGTCGTTGCCGTCGCGCAGGGTGTTGATCAGCGAGCCGAGCTTGTTCTGCCAGGCGGAGGCGGTGCCCTTGTCCACGGCCCGCTTCTTGGAGAGGTCGGCGACGATCCGCTGAGCGTCCTTCAGGGCGTCGGCCGCGGCGTCGTTGCGGCGGGCCGCGACGTCCCGGGTGGCCTCGTCGAGGACCCGCAGCAGGTCCTCCTGGCGGTCCCGCTCGCGGTGCACGTCGGTCTGCGCCACGGCGGCTCTCAGCTGGGCGATCTGGCCCGCCGGGTTCGCCTTGGCACCGGCCGAGGGGCTGGCGGAGGCGCTGGCGGTCGGGCTGGGCGCCGCGGAGGGCGAGGCGGACGGCTCGGCGGAGGCCGCCGGGGCGGAGGAGGCGGCCGGGGCCGCGGCGGGGCTCTTCCGGGCCTGGGAGCCGCCGCCGGTGAGCGCGAAGGCGGCGACGGCGACGATCACGGCCAGCACGGCCGCGCCGATCCCGGCGAGCAGCATCGGGTTGCGGTCGCGCGCCGGCTCACGGTCCTCGTACGCCTCGGCCCGGTCCATGGAGGGCAGCGACGGGAGGAGCGAGGTGCGGTTGTTCTCCACGTACGGCTGCGCGGGGGCGGCCTGGGGGAAGCCGGGGGGCGGGGTGACCGGCGGGAGGAGCTGGGTGGCGGCGCCGAGGAGCTCGCTGGTGCGGTCGGCGGCGGCACCGCCGGGGACGGCGCCGAGCAGCTCGGCGCGGGCCCGGCCGGCGTCGTTCGGACGGTCGGCGGGGTTCTTGGCGAGCAGGCGCAGGATGGCGGCGTCGAGGGCCGGCGGGATGTCCGGGCGGCGGACCGAGACCGGGACGGGGTACTCGCTGACGTGCTTGAAGGCGATCGCGACCGGGGTGTCCGCGGTGAACGGCGGGGCGCCGGTGAGCATCTCCATCAGCACGCAGCCGACCGCGTACAGGTCGGCACGGCCGTCCAGCGCGGAGGCGGTGGCCTGCTCGGGCGAGAGGTAGTTGGCGGTGCCGACCACGGCGGCGGTCTGGGTGAGGTTCCCGGCGGAGGAGCCGGCGCGGGCGATGCCGAAGTCCACCACCTTCACCCCGCCGTCCGCGGTGATCATGATGTTGCCGGGCTTGATGTCCCGGTGCACCAGATCCTGGCCGTGGGCGGCTTCCAGGGCTTCGAGGACCGCGGAGGCGATGCCGACCGCGCGCTCGACCGGCAGGACCCCGGACTCGGCGATCAGGTGGCTCAGCGGCCGGCCGTGGACCAGCTCCATGACGATGTACGGGAAGCCCTGGTCGACGCCGGAGTCGAAGACGGTGACGATCCGGGGGTGGACCAGGATCGCCGCGTGCTGGGCCTCCAGGGTGAAGCGCTCGGCGAAGCGGGGGTCGTCGGCGAGGCCGCCGTTGAGGACCTTGACCGCGACCGGGCGGCCGAGCTGCCGGTCGACGCCCCGGTAGACGGTGGCCATGCCGCCGACGCCGAGTATCTCGCCGAGTTCGTAGCGCCCGTTCAGCGCACGTCCGATCATCGGATCCGCTCCTCTCTGTCCGCCGGCTGGAGGCAAACGATAGCGGGCACGCCGACCGGGGCGTCCCGCGCGGGCGTGCCCTGGCCTCTCACCCCGCCGCCGGAGGCACCTGGAGGGTGCCGTAGCGCTGCATCCGCTGCCAGCGCAGCCGGGAGCCGGCCAGGGCGGTGCAGACGGACTGGACGACGACCAGGTACATCAGCTGCCGGTAGACGAACTGCTGGAGCGGGAGAGTCCACAGCGGGCCGAGCTTCTCGCCGTCGAGCCGGAAGGCGTAGCCGGCGATCGCGGTCTGCAGCAGCAGGAAGGCGCCCCACAGGCCGATGATCCGCACCGGGTCGAGGAAGACCAGGCCGTACAGCGCGAAGACGTCCACGACCGGGGCGAGCAGCGGCAGCAGGACCTGGAACATCAGCAGGTAGAGCAGGCCGCGGCGGCCGAGCTTGCCGGCCTGGCCGCGCTGGCCGAGCGCGCCGCGGTGCTTCCACATGGCCTGCAGGGTGCCGTAGCACCAGCGGTAGCGCTGGCGCCAGAGGGCGCCGAGGGTGGCGGGGGCCTCGGTCCAGGCCTTGGCCCGCTCCTCGTAGACCACCCGCCAGCCGGCCCGGCACAGCGCCATGGTGAGGTCGGTGTCCTCGGCGAGGGTCTCCTCGGCGACGCCGCCGAGCCTGAGCAGGGCGGAGCGGCGGAAGGCGCCGACCGCGCCGGGGACGGTGGGCATGCACTCGGCGAGGTCGAACAGCCGGCGGTCGAGGTTGAACCCGACCACGTACTCGATGTGCTGCCAGCGGCCGAGCAGGCCGCCGCGGTTGACGACCTTGGCGTTGCCGGAGACGGCGCCGACCCGGCGGTCGGCGAAGGGCTGGATGAGCATCCGCACGGCGTCGCGTTCGAAGACGGTGTCGCCGTCGACCATCACCACGAGTTCGGCGCGGGCGTGCCGCAGGCCGTTGTTGAGAGCGGCCGGCTTGCCGGCGTTGGCCTGGCGGATCACCCGGACGTACGGGAGGTTCAGGGACTCGACCAGGTCGGCGGTGCCGTCGGTGGAGCCGTCGTCGACGACGATCACCTCGACCGGGTGGTCGGAGGCGAGCAGGGAGCGGACGGCGGCCTCGATGCCGGCGCTCTCGTTGTAGGCGGGGACGATGACCGAGACCGGTTCGGTGACCGGGGCGCCCCAGCCGCGGCGGCGCAGCTTCTTGTGCCGCCGGGCGGCCGCCAGCAGCGCCACGGCGCGCAGGACGCCGATCGCGCCGGCCGCCCAGAGCAGCCAGCCGAGCACGGTGAGGGCCCAGTCGCTGGCGGTGAGGGCGCCGATCAGGGCGAGGCCCTGCCAGTGGTCGCCGGACTCGGCGGGGTGCATGACCTGGGGCAGGCCCGCGGCGGCGCCGACGGTGGTGACGGTGAAGCCGCGGGTTTTGAGGTCGGGGAGCAGCCGGTCGAGGGCGGCGAGGGTCTGACTGCGGTCGCCGCCGGAGTCGTGCATCAGCAGGACCTGGCCGGCGGTGCCCTGCGGGGTGGAGTCGGCGACGATCTTCTCGACGCCCGGGCGGCGCCAGTCCTCGCTGTCCTGGGTGGTGAGGACGGTGAGGTAGCCCTGCTGGCCGGCGGTGCGGAGGGCCTCGTAGTCGACGTCGGTGACGGCGTCGGGGGTGGAGGAGTAGGGCGGGCGGAGCAGGGAGCTGGTGGTGCCGGTGGCGCCGGCGAGGGCGAGCTGGGCCTCGCGGAGTTCCAGGGTGCGGCGCCAGGGGGCGGCGGCGGAGAGGTCGGCGTGGGTGAAGGTGTGGATGCCGATCTGGTGGCCCTCGGCGAGGATCCGGCGGGCGAGTTCCGGGTGTTCGGCGACCCGGGTGCCGACCACGAAGAAGGTGGCGTGGACCTGGTGGCGGCGGAGGGTGTCGAGGATCCGCGGGGTCCACTCGGGGTCGGGGCCGTCGTCGAAGGTGAGGGCGACGGTCTTCTCGGCGGGGGCGGCGGTACGGGGTTCGGAGCCGCTGGTGTCGATGAGCGGGCCGCCGTCGGCGATCTGGGCGGGGACGGCCGCGGAACCGCTGCGGGGGCGGGGGGCGCCGTCGGCCTCGTGGCCGTACATGTGCTGGGTGTAGCCCTGGAGCAGGAGGGCCGCGCTCAGGGTGAGCACCAGGGTGGTGAGCAGCAGCCAGTGGGTGCGCAGGGGTACCTGGCGGACCACGCCGCGGCGGCCGCGGCGGGTGTGGGGGCGGGTCGGCGTGGCCACGGGGTCCTCGGGGCGGGTCAGGGGGTCTTGGTGGGCTTGTGGGCGTTGGGTTCCGTGGGTTTGCCTCGGCTGGAGGTGGGTGCGGGGTTCGGTGTCGTGGGCGGGTCGGCGACGGCGGTGGCGGCCGGTCGGACGGTGGTGGCCTGGCCGGTGCCGGCGGGGGTGGGTCGGCGGGTGGCGGCCTGGCCGGTGGCGTCGTCCGTGGGTTCGGCGCCGGCGGCCTCCTCTGAGGCGGTGGGCGCGGCGCCGGGGAGGGTGTCGGCGGGGCGCGCGGGCGGCTGCGGCAGGAAGGGCGCGTCGATGGCGGGGCCGCCCAGCAGGCTGCTGAGGACGAGGGCCAGGTAACCGACGGCGGGGACGGCGAGGAGCCGGCCGAGGCGGCGGACCCGGCGCTGGCGGCGGCCGCTGGAGTCGACGAAGACCGGCGGGGGTGCGCTCGGCGGTCCGCTCGGGCGGGCGGTGGCGGGCTGCGGGCCGGGCGGCACCGGGGCGAGCCGGGTGGTGTCGTCGATCACCGTGGGTCCAGGTTCTGAGCGGGGGCGGGGCGGACCGGCGGCGGGCCGGGAGCGGGCGGACGGCGGGCACGGGGGAACCCACCGGACGCCTCGGCTCCCGGCCCGCGGCCGGGCCGGTCCGGACGGGCGGCGGACCCGGGGGAGTCCACCGCCCGTCCGGAACCGTGCCGGGCGGGCGGCGGACCCGGGGGAGTCCACCGCCCGTCCGGAACCGTGCCGGGCGGGCGGCGGGCACAGGGGAGCCCGCCGACCACCCGGAATCCGGGGGCGCCGCCGCGGGGGCGGCGCAGGGGTGCTGCGGTACTGCGGTTGCTACTGGTGGTGCGGTCCTGCGGTTCGTGCGGTCCTGCGGGTGGCGCGGTGCCGTGGTGCCGCTCCTGGCGGTCCGTGGTGCCGCTTCGCCGGTCGGGCGGTGGGCCCGGGGGGATGTGCCCACCGCCCGACCGGGGTTCGGGTCACCCCTTGGCGGTTCCGTCCGGCGAGCCGTTGGAACGGCTGTCGCGGCCGGTACTGGGTGAGGGGGTGGCCGAGGGGCCGGGTTTCTCGGTCCGTTCGGCCTTGGTCGGGGTGGCGGAGGGGTTGTGGCCGTCCCCGCCGTGGTCGGGGGTCGGTGAGGCGGTGTCCTTCTTGCCGAGGCCGTTGCAGTAGCCCTGGACGCGTTCGGCGGTGCCGGCGGCCTTGACCAGGGGTTGCAGGGCCGGCTCGGCGAGCAGGTCCTTGGCCTTGGCGCCGCTGCCGGTGCGCTCGGTGAAGGTGCGGCAGAGCGCGGGCAGGTCGGCGGGGCCGGCGGAGGCCGCCCCGGGGTCGGTGGTGGGGCCGCCGTACGGTGCGACGCTGCCGGGCCCGGTGGTCCGGGCGGACGGGTCGCCGGAGGCGGGGTGCGACCGGTTCGGGGAACCGCTGGTGCCGGCGGCGGCCGGGGTGTCCCGGTCGGGTCCGCCGCCGAGGGCGGCGGGCAGGCTGCCGGTGCCGGCGGCCACGGCGACGCCGCCGACCGCGGTGACGGCGAACGCGGCGACGAGGGCCTTCGCGCTGAAGGCCCGCGCCATCGCGGTGTCCGCCATCGTTCGTCTCCTGGGCTGTGGAACGGGGGTGCGACGAGCCTCCCGGAAGGCGGCCACGGCTTCCCGTTCCCCGGGCAGTTCGCCGTCGGCGGCCGGGGCGGCTGCGGCGGCGAGCAGCCCGGCGAGGGCCGCGTGACCGGTGAGGGGGGCCGGACCGGCCTCCGAGCCGACCTCGGCACCCGAGAGCAGCTGCTCGGCGGTCGCCCGGTCGATCCGGCGGGATCGGTTCTTGCTCATCTCATGTCCTTCAGCGTCGCGGCCCCGGCGGGTGTCACACCTTTCCGAGAACTTTTTTCCAGCGGCTTCTGCCGGGGTACTCCGGCGGCGACTCCTCCACTGCTCTCCAGCAGCTTGGCGAGCTTGCGCAGGCCCCGGTGGGCGGCCATCCGGACGCTGCCGGAGCGCTTGCCGAGGACGCGGGCGGCGCTCTCGGCGTCCAGTTCCAGCACCACCCGCAGCAGGACGGCCTCGGCCTGGTCGCGGGGCAGTCCGGCGATCAGCGCGAGGGCGTCGGAGGTGGCGACGGTGGCGATGGCGCTGCCCGCGGTGTCCTCGGCGGCGGCGAGCTCGGCGAGGAACTCGACCGGCAGGTCGGCCACCGGACGGCGGCGCTGGCGGCGCAGGTGGTCGAGGGCCCGGTTGCGGGCGACGGTGGCGGCCCAGCCCCGGAAGCCGTCCGAGTCGCCGGTGAAGGTGTGCAGGTCGCGGGCGATCTGGAGCCACGCCTCGGAGGCGATGTCCTCGGCGTCCTCGGCCCGGCCGCCGACCAGGACCCGCAGGTAGCGCAGCAGGCCCGGCTGGACGGCCCGGAACAGCAGCCGGAACGCCTCCTCGTCGCCCTGCCGGGCGGCCTCGACGGCCGCGGTGAGGTCGGTCCGGCGGTCGGGCGGGTGCCCTGGCGGTGCGGGGGTCCTGTACGGGTCGTGGGCACCTGAAGGGGTACCGGTCGGGTCGTGGCCGCCCACCCCGTGGTGTTCTGCTCTGTGCACCCGCCACATGATGCGCCATCCCCGTGGCGCGCCGGGTCGGAAGGTCCGAGGACCGCGCTGACCAGGACCAACGTCCTGGCAGCGGCTGCCATTCGTCCGCAGCCGACAAAGGTGTCCGGGACATAGGTTCTCCGGTGGGTGGGTGGGTGGGTGGGTGTGGGCGGGCGCGGCCGGTGCGGGCTGCGCCCGCCTTCCTCCCCGCCGGGCCGCGCCGTTCCGTGCCGATTCCTGCCGATTCCTGCCGATCCGCAGCGATCCGCAGCGATCCCTCGCCGATCCCGGTTGATCCCGCCCCCCACCCCCGCTCCCCGCCGCTCCCCCACCGACCACGGGACCCGTGATGACCACCGCTGCCTGGCAGCTCCTCGCCGAGGGCCTGCGCGACCACTTCGCGCCGGCCCTCCGGACGCTCGGCTTCACCGGCTGGCGGTACACCTTCTCCGTCCCCGACCGCGCCCACTGGGCGCTGCTCGGCGTCGAGGTGGCGGCCGCGGGGGCCGGCGACCCGGCCGTCCGCTACACGCTCAACCTGAGCGTCACCGCCAAGGACGCCTGGGCCGGGCGGGCCCCGCGTCAGCGCGGCTCGCTGCGGCCCGACCCGAACACCGCCTCCGGGCTGGAGAGCTGGCGGGCCCGGATCGGCGAGCTGCTGCCGGCCGGCGGGGACGTCTGGTGGGAGATCGCCCCGGGCCCGCGCTGGCTGGTCGCGGTCGAGGACTCGGTGGCCGCCGTCCGCCGCTACGGGCTCCCCGAGCTGCTGCGCCGCCTGGAGGAGCCCGCCACCCGGACGTACCTGTCCGCCGTGGAGCTGGAGGAGGTCAACGCCGCCCTCGCCCGGGCAGCGGTCTCCCGGATCCGCCGCACCGAGCTGACCGCGGACGGGGAGCTGCTGCTGCGCGGTGCCTGGGTCCGGTCCGACCGGGTCGCCCGCCGGGTGCTGGAGAGCACCGCCGAGGGGTTCCTCTCCGCGGGCGACGAGCGCTACCACCGGGTGCGGGTGTTCGACACGCTCGGGCGGGAGCTGTGGTCCCTCGGCGCACCGGGCCGCTCCGAGGCCGATCGGCCGGACGGCGGCTGAACCCTTGGGCCCGGCCCGTGGCAACCCCGGCCCGTCCGGCGCGGTCGGCCCGTCGTGGCCGCTTCGCCGCGGCCGGCTTGTCGCGGTGGGTCCGTCGCCATGGGGCCGTGGACGGACGACCGGAACCGGGTGACACGGTCCCGGTGTCCTTGAAGGACGACGAACCACGACGGGGCCATCCGGCCGCCGTGCGACTCGGGGGATGACGGGGGACTTGCGACTCATGACGGACGATCGCCGGCTGGTCTGGGACGGCTGCCTCAACGTACGGGACCTCGGCGGTCTGCCCACCGTGGACGGCCGCCGCACCCGCCGCGGCGCCGTCGTCCGTGCCGACAACCTCGACCGGCTCACCGCCGAGGGCTGGGCCGCGCTCGCCGCCCACGGCATCCGGACCGTGGTCGACCTGCGCAATGACGAGGAGTACCGGCCGCTGCTGCCGCTGCCCGAGGGCGTCGAGCTGGTCCGGGTGCCGCTGGACGCGCTGGCCGGCCCCGACTGGTGGGCCCGGTTCGGCGGGCTGGACGGCACCCCGCTGGCCTTCCGCCCGTACCTCGACCACTGCCGGGAGGCGGTGGCGGCCGTCGTCGCCGCGGTCGGCCGGGCCCGGCCGGGCGGGGTGGTGGTGCACTGCGGCGCGGGCCGCGACCGCACCGGGCTGGCCACCCTCGTCCTGCTCGCCCTCGCGGGCGTCGAGCACACCGCCATCGCGGCCGACTACCAGCTGAGCACCGCCAACCTCCAGCCGCTGTGGGGGATGCTCGGCCGGCCCGACGAGACCGAGCTGATCGAGAAGATCCTCCGCGACGCCGGCACCACCGCCGAGGACGTCCTCCTCCAGGTCCTCACCGAGTTCGACCCCGAGGGCTACCTCCCGCCCGCCGACGCCACCGCCGTCCGCACCCGCCTGCTGCCCTGACCGGGGCCCGCCGGCCTGGGAGACTCCCGGCATGATCTTCCGTACCGCCGCCCGCCGCGACCTCCCCGCCGTCCTCGCCCTGCTGGCGGACGAGGACCGCGTGGTCGATCCGGCGTCCGTCGTGGTGGACGCGGCGTACGAGACGGCGTTCGCCGCGATCGAGGCGGACCCGCGCAACGAGGTGATGGTGCTGGACGAGGGCGACGGCACCGTCCTCGGCTGCCTCCAGCTCACCTACATCCCGGGGCTCGGGAAGCGCGGCAGGGAGCGCGCCCTGGTCGAGGCGGTCCGGATCCGTGCGGACCGGCGCGGTACGGGCCTGGGCCGGGAGCTGATGACCCGCGCCGTGGACCGCGCCCGGGAGCGCGGCTGCGGGCTGGTCCAGCTGACCAGCGCCAAGCGTCGCGGCGACGCCCACCGCTTCTACGCCTCGCTCGGCTTCGACCGCAGCCACGACGGCTTCAAGCTGACGCTCTGATCCGGTGGGCGAAGGGCTCCCGTCAGAAACCCGGGACCGGGGTGGTGATCACCCGGGTGCGGCCGTCCGCGCGGGCGGCGAGGCCGGCCTGGAGGCGCAGCGCGCGGGCCGGGCCGAGCAGGTCGAGCGCCTCGTCGACCTCGACCCAGCGGTAGGCGTCGAGTTCGCCGGCCGGCAGGGTGATCGTCGAGTCGGCCGGGAGCGTGCCGAAGTCGAAGAGGAAGTGGCAGGCGGGGTGGGCGAGTTCGCCGGAGGGGTTGGTCCAGCCCACGGCGAGGAGTTCACCGGCGGGCCGGACCAGGCCGGTCTCCTCCAGGAGTTCGCGCTCCGCGCAGTGCTGCGGGTTCTCGCCGAGGTCGACGGTGCCGCCGACGAACTGCCAGTGGTCGCGGTAGCCGGCCTTGACGATCAGCACCCGGCCTTCCGGGTCGCTGATCAGGCAGCCCGATGCGGCGTACACGCGGTGCAGTGAATTCAGCCATTCCTCGCGGGACTTGAACTCCGGCGCTTCCGACATGGCACTCCTCGGTGGGTGTTGCGGTGGGGTTTCGGCTGTGGGCTGTGACGGCGGGGGCGGTGGAACGATCGCGGCGCGCCCCCACTCTCGCACCGGGCGCGCCGCGGCGGAAATCCCTTTGCCCCACCCCGGCCGCGCCGGGAGAATCATGTCCGCAGGGCAGCTCAACCAGCCTCCGGAGCAGTGGAGTTGGCCTGACCAGGGTGTGCTGGGCATCGGTGAGCCCAAGGGCCTGTAAAGCCCCCGCTCCGGCTGTGGAGGTTCGAATCCTCCCGCGCCCACCCTGCGCCGGAAGGACGCGACGAGGTGGCACCCTCCACGGGAGGGTGCCACCTCGTCGGTGTTCCGGCTGCGCTCCGGACGGCGGGTCCGGTGCGCCGGGCGGCGTCAGTGCGCCGAGTGCTTCTCGGCCCCGCGGTGCCGGTGTCCGGGGAGTTCGACGTGGCCGGCCGGTCCGCCGAGCGGTCCGGTGGTGGCCATCTCGCGACGCCCGCCGTGGCTGAACGTAACGTCCCCGAAGTACGGCCCCGAGCGGGCCGCCGCCGGGCCGTCCGTGTGCAGTTGTGGGGCGAGCGGGCTGGGGTTCGCTTCCATGCTCCGGCGTTCGAGGAGTTCCTGGGTGCCGCGGCGGAGCTTGGCCATCTTGCCCGTCGTGCGCTTGGTCATGTCGACCTCCCTTCGGCGGCCCGCGCCGTGGGGCGGGTGGCCGCTCGGGCTGCGGATGCATTCCGGTATGCCCGGATATTAGCCGATATACCCATAACCCTACCTGTGGGCTTCATCCGACTACGGCGTCAGTCGGGCGCCTGTGTGAAAACATGCCGCGTGGCCACGGTGATACAAGCTGACGAGTCCCGGGAGGCGGCCCCGGAACGCCCCGAGCGGGCCGACCGGCGCGTCCGGCACCCCGCCTCGCTGATCCGCGTGCTCACCGGGCTGGCCACGACCGGCCTGGTGCTGCTGCTCGCCGACTACGCGGAGGGCACCGCCGGCGGGCTGGACGCCGACGTCACCCTCGGCGCCGGCATGCTGCCCTGGCCGCCGGTGCAGCTGGCCGGGGCGCTGTGCGCGGCCGCGCTGCTGGTGGTCCCGCTCGGCTTCGCCGTCGACCGGCTGGTCCGCGGCGAGGGCCGCCGGATCCCGGACGGCGTGCTGGCAGCGGTGGCCGCGTACGGGCTGGCGCTCGGGCTGGACCTCGCGGTCGGCGACCTGACCGCCCTCACCCACCCCTCGCCGGACGGCCCGGGCCACACCGACCCGGTGTACGGCCACCTCGCCCCCGTCATCGCCTTCATGACCGCCGTCGGCCTCTCCGGGCTGCGCCGCTGGCGCACCGCGCTGACCGCCGCGCTCGGCCTGGCCGCGCTCTCCGGCCTGATCACCGGCTACGCCACCCCGCTCTCGCTGGTGCTGGCCCTGCTGGTCGGCTGGACCACCGCCCAGACCGTCCGGTACGCGGTCGGCGAGCCCACGCACACCCCGACCCTCCGCCAGATCGCGCACGCGCTGGCCCAGGCGGGGGTGCGGCCGGACGCCGTCCGGCCGACCGGCCGCACCCGCTACCTGGCCACCCAGCACGAGGACGGCCCCGACCTGGACGTCCACCTGCTCGACCGCCGCGCCCAGGCCAACGGCCTGCCGCACCACCTGTGGCAGCTGCTGAGGCTGCGCACGGCACCCCGCCCGCTGGGCCTGCGCCCGCTGCGCGCCGGCGCCGAGCACCTGGCCCTGCTGGCGTACGCGGCGGCCGCCGCAGGGGTGCGCACCCGCCGGCCCGCCGCGGTCACCGAGGTGGGGCCCGAGGCCATGCTGGTGGCGTACCCCCACCTGGCGGCCCGTCCGCTCGGCGAGCTGGCGGACGAGGAGCTGACCGACCCGCTGCTGGTGGACGCCTGGCGCCAGCTGCGCCTGCTGCAGGGGCGCCGGATCGCCCACCGCGGCCTCGGCCCGGAGTCCGTGCTGGTGGACGACGCCGGGCAGGTGCACCTGGCGGAGCCGGCCGACGGGGAGATCGCCGCCGGCGACCTGCTGCTCCGCCTGGACGTGGCCGGTCTGCTGACCGCCGTCGCCCTGCGGGTGGGTCCGGAGCGGGCGGTGGCGGCGGCGATGGCGGTGCTCGGCCCGGCCGCGGTCGGCGCGGCGCTGCCGCTGCTGCAGCCGATCGCCCTCCCCCGCGGTACCCGGGCGGCGCTCAAGGAGCAGCCGGGCCTGCCCGCCCGGATCCGCGCCGAGGTGCTGCTCCACCTGCCGCAGGCGCCGGTCGAGCCGGTGCGGCTGGAGCGGTTGCGGCCGCGGGTCCTGGTCACCCTGGTGGCGGGCATCCTGGCCGGGTACCTGCTGCTGAGGTACCTGTTCGGCAGCGGCAGCAACCCGTTCGCGCTGCTGGCGGGCGCCGATCCGCTCTGGCTGGCGGGCGCGGTGGTGGCCGCCGCGGCCAGCTACCTGGCGGCGACGCTGGGGTTCGTCGGCTTCGTCCCGGAGCGGCTGTCCTTCGGGCGGGCGCTGGCGGCGCAGCTGGCGGGGTCGTTCGTGAAGCTGGTGTCGCCGGGCGGGGTCGGCGGGGTGGCGCTGAACACGCGGTTCCTGCAGTCGGCCGGGATCCCGACGGCGCAGGCGCTGTCCAGCGTCGGGGCCTCGCAGCTGATCGGGCTGGGGCTGCACCTGGTGCAGTTGGCGCTTTTCGGTGCGCTGCTCGGGCTGGGTCCGGCGGCCGGTTCGGAGTCGAAGCTGCCGGACCCGTGGGTGATGGGCCTGGCGCTGGCCGGGGTCGGGGTGCTGCTGCTGTCGGTGGTGGCGGTGCCGGTGCTGCGACGGCGGGTGCAGACGCTGCTGCGCCCGCTGCGGGCGGAGGTGCTGCCGCGCCTGCTGGACCTGTTGCAGCAGCCGGGGAAGCTGGCCGCGGGCCTGGCGGGGCAGCTGCTGGTGTCGATGGCGTTCGTGGTCTGTCTGTACTGCTGTGTGCAGGCGGTGGGGCGGCAGCCGGACTTCTCGGCGGTGGCGGTGACCTTCCTGGCCGGCAACGCGGTGGGCAGCGCGGCGCCGACGCCGGGCGGTGTGGGCGGCGTCGAGACGGTGATGACCAAGATGCTGGCGAGCACCGGGGCGATGGACGAGGGTGCGGCGCTGGCGGCCGTGATGCTGTTCCGGCTGCTGGTGTTCCTGTTGCCGGTGCTGCCGGGGTGGGCGGCGTTCGCCTGGTTGCAGCGGCGCAAGGCGCTCTGAGCGGGGCTCTTCGCGTCCGGGTCGGCGCTCGGGCCGGGGCTCGGGCCAGGGCTCTGGGTCGGTCCGGTCGGGTCGGGTCGGTTCCGGTGCGCGGCCCCGGTCGTCCCGGTGCTCAGTCCCGGTACTCGTCGTCGTCCAGCTGGACCACCAGGGTCTGCTCGACCGCGTCGCCGTCGTCGGCCTGGGCGGCGCCCCCGGCGCGGCGTTCGCGCAGCACTTCGAGGCTGTCGATCTCGTGCTCGGCGATCTCGCGTTCCTCGTCCTCCGCCTCCAGGAGCGCCGGGGATTCCTCGTCGAGGTCTTCGGGGAACTCGGGGTTCTCAGGGTTCTGGGGCATGCCGCAAGTATCCGCCGGTGGGCGCTCGGGCGCGCAGCGTGGACGGTCCGTCGGCGCGTCGGGGTGGCGGGGTCGGGCGCCGGCGGGGCCCGTTCGTCAGGCGGCGGCCCGGAGCCGGCGGCGGTACTGGCCGGGCGGGACGCCGTGGGCGCGCTTGAAGGCCTTGGCGAAGGCGAACTCGGAGCCGTAGCCGACCCGGCCGCCGACCACGCCGAGCGGGGTGTCGGAGTGGCGGAGCATCCGGGCGGCGCAGGTCATCCGCCAGCGGGTGAGGTAGGCGAGCGGGGGTTCGCCGACCATGGCGGTGAAGCGGCGGGCGAAGGCGGCGCGGGAGAGTCCGGCACTGGCGGCGAGGCCCTCGACGGTCCAGCCCTCGGCGGGGTCGGCGTGGATGGCGCGCAGGGCGGGGGCTATGGCCGGGTCGGTGAGGGCGGCGGCCCAGCCGGCGGTGGCGTCGGCGGGCTGGTCGTCGAACCAGGCGCGGAGGATGTAGAGCAGCAGCAGGTCGATCAGTTCGGTGGCGATGCCGTCGGAGCCGGGGCGGGGGTCGTCGAGTTCGGCGCCGAGCATCTCGATGGCGGAGCGCAGGGCGAGGTGGCGGTCGCGGCGGGCGGGGAGGTGGATGATCTCGGGGAGGGCGGCGACGAGCGGGTGGGGGCGTTCGTGGTCGAGGTGGTAGGAGCCGCAGAGCAGGACGGTGCGGGCGCCGGGGCCGTCGATGGTGAACCGGCCGATGGGCGAGGTGCGGTCGGCGCGGTCGGGGCAGAAGGCCTCGGCGGGTGAGTCCGGGTCGTCGGCGAGGACGTGTTCGGCGCCGCTGCGCAGGAAGACGACGTCCCCGGCGGCGAGGGGGATGGTGGAGCCGTCCGGGCGGATCAGCCAGCAGGAGCCGGACATCACGATGTGGAAGCCGGCGCCGGCGGCCTCGTTGAAGCGCAGGCCCCAGGGGGCGCGGCATTCGGTGCGGGCGGTGCGCGGGGTGTCGGAGCGCATGAAGGCCACGGCCTCGGTGAGGATGTCCATGAGCCCAGCCTACGCCCGTACGCTCGATCGACGAGACGATCGGACAGGGAATCGAGAGTTTCGGCTATTCATCGTCTCCTTCCGACTCCCTAACGTTGAGGGCGTGGCCGGTCACGGGGATCGGCCCCGACGGAAGGAGGCGCCCATGCGCGCCGTAACCCAGCAGTCCTTCGGAGAGCCGGACGTCCTCACGGTGGGCGAGGTGGCCCGGCCCGAGCCGCTGATCACCGAGGTCCTGGTGAAGGTCCGGGCGGCGGGGGTGAACCCGGTGGACGCGTACGTCCGGGCGGGGGCCTTCCCGCTGCTGGGCGAGCCGCCGTTCGTGCTCGGCTGGGACGTGTCCGGGGTGGTGGAGCAGGTCGGGGCGGGGGTGAACCGGTTCGCGGTCGGCGACGAGGTGTACGGCATGCCGTTCTTCCCGCGGGCGGCGGGCGGGTACGGCGAGTACGTGGCGGCGCCGTCGCGGCACTTCGCCCGGAAGCCGAAGGGCCTGGACCACGCGCAGGCGGCGGCGCTGCCGCTGGCGGGCCTGACGGCCTGGCAGGCGCTGGTGGACGCGGCCCGGTTGCAGCCGGGGCAGCGGGTGCTGATCCACGGCGGCGCCGGCGGGGTCGGCCACCTGGCGGTGCAGATCGCCAAGGCACTGGGCGCGGAGGTGTACGCGACGGCGAGCGCGGCGAAGCACGAGTTCGTCCGGGAGCTCGGGGCCGACCACCTGATCGACTACACGGCCGGGGACTTCGCTGAGGGGCTGACCGACCTGGACGCGGTGTTCGACACCGTGGGGTCGGGCACCGGGCTTCGGTCGCTTCCGGTGCTGCGCGACGGCGGCGTGCTGGCCACCATCACCGAGCACTTCGACGAGGAGCTGGCCGCGCGGGTGACCGCGGACGGCAAGCGGTACGCCGGCGTGGTCGTGGAGCCGGACCACGTGGGTCTGGAGGCGCTGACCGACTTGGTGGAGACGGGCCGGCTGAAGCCGTTCGTGGAGCATGTGCTGCCGCTGGAGGAGGCGGCGCAGGCGCACCGCCTGATCGAGTCGCGCCGGACCAAGGGCAAGATCGTGCTGGCGCTCTGAGGGCTGCGGGACCGGGCGAATCCGCGGACCACGGACCCGGCGGCGGGCAGAATCGGCCTCGGACCGGGTCGGCCCGTCAGGGGCGCTTCGGCTCGAACGCCGCCCGGACGGACCGGCACCCGGTGTGGGGAGGACGCGGATGAAGGTGACGCACGGGCAGGTGCTGGCCTGGCGGCTGCGGCAGCAGGGCCTGGCGCCGCGGCTGACGGCCTCCGCCGAGGAGTTGGTGGAGCGCCTGGCCGGGGTGCAGGCCCAGGTGCCGTCCGCCGCCGAACTGGCGGTCGCGGTACGGCAGCGCGAACCGCGTCCGGCCGGGGTCGAGCAGGCGCTGGCCGCCCGGACGCTGGTCCGCACCTGGGCCATGCGCGGCACGCTGCATCTGCTCGCGGCCCGGCACGCGCCCGCGTACCTGTCGCTGATGGCGGCGGCCAGGACCTGGGAGAAGCCGTCCTGGCAGCGGGCCTTCGGGGTGGCGCCGGCGCAGATGGCGGCGCTGGGCGAGGCGGTGGAGGAGGTGCTGGACGGTCCGCCGCTGACCCGGCAGGAGCTCACCGAGGCGCTGGTCGCCCGGCCGGGGTTCGCCGGGCTGCGGGAGCAGCTGACCTCCGGCTGGGGCACGGTGCTCAAGCCGCTGGCCTGGACGGGGCGGCTGTGCAACGGTCCGTCCCGGGGCACCCGGACGACGACCTTCACCTCGCCCGCCGCCTGGCTGCCCGACTGGCCCGGGCTGCCGGACCCGGAGGAGGCGGCGGCCGCCGTGATCCCCGCCTACCTGGGCGCGCACGGGCCGGCGTCCCCGGAGGTGTTCGACGCCTGGCTGATCCGCGGCGCCTCGCGGAAGGCGCAGCTGCGCGGCTGGTTCGCGGCGCTGGGGGACGGGCTGGCGCAGGTGGAGGTGGACGGCGTACCGGGGTGGCTGCGGGCGGGGGACGTGGACGTGCTGGCGGCGACCGATCCGTCGCGGGAGGTGCGGCTGCTGCCGGGGTTCGACCAGTACGTGTTGGGTCCCGGCACGGCGGACACCCGGCTGATCGCCGCGGAGCGCCGCAAGGCGGTGAGCCGGACGGCGGGGTGGATCTCGCCGGTGGTGGTGTTCGGGGGCCGGGTGGTCGGGGTGTGGGAGTTCACCGACGGCGTGGTGGACGTCCGGCTGTTCGCGGAGGAGGGCGGGGTGCCGGAGGCGGGCCTGGAGGCGGAGGCCGCCCGCCTGGCGGCCTGCACGGGCGAGGTCCGCACCCTGTCCGTCCGCACCGTCTGACTCCCTTCCTCTCTCTCCTCTCTCCCCCTCTCCTCGACGCGCTGCTCCGGCGTTTCTCCGGCGGCGCGGGTGAGGATGGGCCCATGCACCTGGCTGACGTCGCCCAGACCTCGCGGGAGATCGGCCTGACCTCCTCCCGCACGGAGAAGATCGCGCTGCTGGCCGGCCTGTTCCGGCGGACCGAACCGGCCGAGGCGCCGGTGGTGATCACCTACCTGGCGGGACGGCTCCCGCAGGGCCGGATCGGGGTGGGCTGGCGGACCTTGCAGGAGCCGGTGCCGCCGGCGGCCGAGCCGCGGCTCGACGTGCTGGAGGTGGACGCGGCACTGACCCGCCTGGCGGCCGTGGCGGGCAAGGGCGCACAAGCGGAACGCAAGCGCCTGGTCGAGGAGTTGATGGGCGCGGCGACGGCCGAGGAGCAGCTGTTCCTGCTCCGGCTGATCGGCGGGGAGCTGCGCCAGGGGGCGCTGGACGCGCTGGCGGTGGAGGGGCTGGCGGTGGTCTGCGGGGCGCCGGCGGCCGAGGTGCGGCGGGCGTTGATGCTGTCGGGTTCGCTGGGCGGCTTGGCCGAGCGGCTGCTGGCCGAAGGACCGTCCGTCCTGGGCGAGTTCACGCTGACGGTGGGCCGCCCGGTGCTGCCGATGCTGGCGCACACGGCGAAGGACGTGGACGAGGCGATCGACCGGCTCGGGCCGTGCGCGTTGGAGGAGAAGCTGGACGGGGTGCGCATCCAGGTGCACCGCGACGGCGAGGCGGTACGGATCTTCACCCGGACGCTGGCCGAGATCACCGAGCGGCTGCCGGAGGTGGTCGCCCTGGTGGCCGGGTTGCCGGCGCGGCAGGCGGTGCTGGACGGCGAGGTGCTGGCACTGGACGAGCAGGGGCGGCCGCGACTGTTCCAGGAGACCTCCGGCCGGGTCGCCTCGACCGCCGACCGCGCTCCCCTGGATGCCGCGGTTTCCAACGCGGCGCTCGCCCTCTCCCCGGTCTTCTTCGACCTGCTGGCGGTGGACGGCCGCGACCTCCTGGACCTCACCTCCGCCGAGCGGCACGAGCAACTCGCACGCCTGGTACCGGAGTCGTCCCGGGTCCGCCGCCTGGTGGTGGCCGATCCGGACGACCCGGCCGCCCGTGACGCGGCCCGCGCGTTCACGGCCACGGCCACCGGCGAGCACCGGCACGAGGGTGTGGTGGTCAAGGCGCTGGACGCGCCGTACAGCGCGGGGCGGCGCGGCACCTCCTGGCTGAAGGTGAAGCCGGTGCACACGCTGGACCTGGTGGTGCTGGCCGCCGAGTGGGGGCACGGCCGGCGCACCGGGCTGCTCTCCAACCTCCACCTCGGCGCCCGCCGCCCGGACGGTTCCTTCGCCATGCTCGGCAAGACCTTCAAGGGCCTGACCGACGCCGTCCTCGCCTGGCAGACCGAACGCCTCCAGCAGCTGGCCGTCTCCCGCGAACCCTGGGGCGTGGTGGTCCGCCCCGAACTCGTCGTCGAGATCGCCTTCGACGGCGTCCAGCGCTCCACCCGCTACCCCGACGGCGTCGCCCTCCGCTTCGCGCGCGTCCTCCGCTACCGCGACGACAAACCCGCCACCGAGGCCGACACCCTCGCCGCCGTCCTCCAGGCGGCCAGCGGCCACCACCCCGCCTCTGACACGGCCGGCGGCACGGGCTAGGAGTCCGGGCCGCCCAGGGCCTCCTCGAAGTCCCCGATCATCACCGCCGGATGGTCGGACGCGTCCGACCGGGGCCAGGGGGCGGCTCCCGTGACACCCAGATCACCGCGCATCGCCTCTCGGGTGGCGCGTATCAGGGGCCAGAGCGCGTGTTGCGCCTCGGCGGCCGACCGCAGGGTCTCGCCCTGTCGGGGCTTCCCCTGCTCCATGCGCTTGATCTGCCCGTACACCCGGGTCAGTGCATCGTTCAGCTCGTTGGCCGGACCGATCACGGTGTCCGGGGCGACCATCAGCGTCTCTGACCAGCAGTCCCGGTGGGCGTCCTTGGCAGTCTCCAGCGCCCGGATGTCCTCCTCCCCGGGCGCACGATCCCGCATGACGTACAGGTGCCGGCTCAGCGCCGTGGCGAACTGCCGGGCCTCCCGGTGGAGTTCGGTGTAGCACCGCCGCCGCAGTTCCAGATTCTCACGCGCCTCCTGGATGGCGTGGCCCATCTCCAGCTCACGCTTCTTGGCCCGGTCGGCCCCCCGCTGGGTGAGCAACGCACCGCCGAGCGTGCCCGCCACACCGGTGATCGCGATCAGTACCGCCCCCACGTCCATCGGATCACCATAGTCCGGCCGCAGGCACGCCTTCCGGCGAATCGCACACATGACAAAGGCCCGGTCAGGATGACTGACCGGGCCTTCTATGTCTGAGCCGCCTGCGGGATTCGAACCCGCGACCTACGCATTACGAGTTTGCGCGATTGTCATCCGCCACCGTCCGCCGCCATCCACGGCGCAGGTCAGAGGATGGCGGCGGACAGACAAGGACTGTCACGGTCAGGGTGGACTGAGACCAGGACTGAGACCACACGAGCGTTCGCACGCCTGCTTGCTGCCTCTCGTTGCTTCGCAGGTGGCGGGAGGTCGGGGCTGTTTGTCAGTCCCGCGTGGCACCCTGGCCTCACTGACCGGTATGGCTCGGAGGCCTTAAGGATGAACGTCGAGACGGCGCTGCAGAGTTGGTTAACCGCTGAACAGTTCGCGGCCGCGGTCGCCCCGGAGAGCGAAGTCCTGGCGCTGGCGGGAGCGGGCTCGGGCAAGTCCCGGACGCTGGCGGGCCGTGTGGCGCATCAGGTCGCCTCTGGGGCACCGCCCGAGTCGATCGTCGCCTTCACGTTCTCCGAGAAGGCGGGCGAGCAGATCAAGACCCGGGTGGCCTCCGCACTGCAGCAGTGCGGACTGGACCCGCTCATGGTCGGAGGCATGTACATCGGGACCATCCATGCCTGGTGCCGCCGGGTGCTCGGGGAGATGGACGCCCGCTACCGGCAGTTCGACGTGCTGGACGAGATGCAGTTCCAGGTCTATCTGATCTCGCGCTACCCCAAGCTCGGGATCAACGCGCTGCGCGACGCGCACCCCACCGCCAAGGGCAGCCGGCGCGGCTACTTCGAGTCGCTCAGGCAGCTCGGACGGGCCTGGCAAATGATGAACGACGAGCTGCTCGACCCCGAGCAGGTCGCAGCCGAGGACGCCGAACTGGGTGCCGCCCTGGAGCGGCTGCGGTCCAACATGGAGAAGGACCACTACATCGACTTCTCGCTGATGCAGCGGCTCGTCGTGGAGGCGCTGGAGGCCGGTGAACCGGGAGCCGCAGAGGCTCTTGCCCCGCTTCGCCACGTGCTGGTGGACGAGTATCAGGACGTGAACGTGGTGCAGGAGCGCCTGGTGGAGCTCATGCACCACCACTCCGACACGCTGTTCGTGGTGGGCGACGATGACCAGGCGATCTACGGATGGCGCGGCGCCGACGTAACCAACATCCTGGAGTTCGACAAGCGGCACCCGAATGCCTCGGTGCACAAGCTGCTCACCAACTTCCGTTCCACCTCGGCGATCGTCGAGGCGGCCGGTGACTTCGCGGCCCAGGAACTGGGTGCCATGCGGCTTCCGAAGGTCTTGAAGGCCCACGCGGACCGCGACCCGAGGGAGCTCGCCGTCCAGCAGTTCCCCGACCGGCAGACGGAGGCCGAGTTCGTCGCCGACCGCATCCAGGAGCTCCTCGGCACGGAGTACGAAGAGCCCGACGGGACCCGTCGAGGACTCACTCCGGCGGACTTCGCGATCCTGATGCGCTCGACCGAGCAGCCGGAGGCGGACGGCACCAAGCGACACACCGCATACATCCAGGCCCTGGACACGCGGGGGATCGTCTACGACCTCAACGCCGGCGGCCAGTTGTTCGACCGCGCTCAGCCCGCCGCGGTTCGCAGCGCGTTCGAACTGCTGCGGGAGAAGTCCCCGGACCGCAACGAGGTCGACCAGCTCTTCAACTCCGAGCTGTCGATCGCCTTCCCGCTCGCCGATCTGCACCGCGTTCGGCACGTCTTCGCGCAGTGGGGTCGCCGCATCCACACTCCCGTCGT
Organism: Kitasatospora sp. HUAS MG31; assembly: GCF_040571325.1. GTDB lineage: Bacteria > Actinomycetota > Actinomycetes > Streptomycetales > Streptomycetaceae > Kitasatospora > Kitasatospora camelliae. Next base: position 3,617,311 of record NZ_CP159872.1, read on the forward strand.
CCAGGGCGCTCCGCGGCAGCGGCTGTTCCCGCAGCAGCTCCTGCATGACCTCCTGCAGGCGCTCAACGTCGCCGACAGCGGGTTCGACGACGGCGTGATGGCCGACCTGGGCACCTTCAGTCGCATCCTGAAGGACGTCGAGACCGTGTACGTCTCCATCGACGGCAGCCGCCGTTTCGGCGAGCTCCTCAACTTCTTGCAGAACGTCGCCGGCGAAGGCTACGAGACCGACAACCAGATGATGAGCCGGCCGGACGCGGTGTCCGTGTCGACCGTGCACAAGGCCAAGGGCCTTGAGTTTCCGGTGGTCTTCGTCGTCGACGTGGAGGCCAATCGCTTCCCGGGCCGGCGCCGCAGCTATGACGGCTGGATGCCCGCGACCCTCATCCAGCAGGCGCTCGACAACGGCTCATACCAGACGGGCACGCCCGACCAGGCCCGCCTTTTCTACACCGCGATCACTCGGGCCGAGCGGTACCTGTACGTCACGGGGTCCGCCCAGCTCCCCGGCGGCAAGCGGATCGCCAGGGTCTCCCCGTTCGCGGCCCGGCTCAACCATCCCGAGATCCGGCGGGATCTCCTCGATCCGGGCGCACCGCCCGCCGTGACGCCGCCGCCGGCCACTCCCCGCCGGCGCGGCGACGAGTCGGTGCTCCCCACGACCTACTCCCAGATCCACACCTACATGCGCTGTCCCCACGCTTACAAGCTGAGCGTGGTCAACGGCTTCGCCCCGCCCATCCCGGAACTCTTCGGGTTCGGGCGAGCCGTCCACGCCGCCGTGGGCAAGCTGCACCAGGCCTACAAGGAGAGCGCCCCCACCCCTGACGAGGCCCGGGCGATCGCCGAGCAGCTCTTCCACCTCAAGCACGTCGCCCCCAGCTCCGACCCGGTCAACCGCCCTGGCGCGTACGAGCGCGCCCGCCAGAAGTCCTCGGACATCGTCGCCGACTACGCCGCCGACTACGCCGAGGACTTCGAGACCAAGCGGCAGGTGGAGCTTCCGTTCGAGATCCCGATCAAGGGCGCGGTGATCTCGGGAGCCATCGATCTCCTGCTGAGCTTCGACGACGCGGAGAAGATCCAGGACGCCAAGGTCGTCGACTTCAAGACCATGGAGGGCGGTCCGGACCCGACCAAGAACCCGGACCTGCACTGGGAAGACCTCTCCCTGCAGGTCCAGCTGTACGGCCGAGGTGCCGAGCTGGTTCACGGCGCGAACGCCCGAACCGGCGCGGTCCACCTCCTCAAGGACAGCCAGCGGATTCAGGTCCCGGTCGACGCCGACGCGGTCGACGCGGCGGTGGCCAACGTGGAATGGGCGGTAGACCGGATCACGGACGGCGACTTCCCCCAGCGCGCCTCCAGTAGCAAGTGCGGCAGCTGCGATTTCTCCCAGATCTGCGCCCAGAAGACGCAGCGGTTTGCAACGAACGACCAGCCGCCGGCTCTTCACCTGCCGGACGGCGAAGGCAGGAAGCGCTTCCTCCCGATCGCAGCCTTCTCGCAGGTCGACCCGCGACAGTGAGCACGTCGGGTGGGGCCGCCTTGCCGGGGCGGCCCCACCCGATAGGCAGGGTCATGGCATGGAGATTCGACTACGCAGCGCAACGAAGAAGAGGATCTTCCTCTTTCTTCGCCTCGGATGAGGTACCGTATGAGGAAGTCGGCCAACGGAGGCACTGTGATCCAGCAGCCTGAGCAGAGTCCTGCTCGACGCAGCAAGGTCGTTCCGCCCGAGCAAGCGGACGCCCGACTGGCCCAATGGGGCCTCTCGGTTGAACAGATCCACCAGAGCGTCATCGCTGGCGACGATGCGCGGAGCCGCGTCTCAAGTCGCTACTACCCTCGCAACTATGCGGGGATCACGATGTGGGCCGAGACGCTCGCCGGCCTTCGGCGGCAGCTGCTCAAGATCCGGCGGGGCTGGCGCATCGGATCCACGAGCAACTACGAGACCGTCTACTCGATCGAACGTGAGGTTGCGTTTGCGGTCGTATCCGGCGACACCTATACCGGTATCGACGGTAGGCGCGACCCCAAGCTGACCCGGAAGCGGGGCCCGAAGACGAAGGAGCGGGTGCGGCGTAATGCCGTCATCGGCCAGCTTGCCTTCGATCTAGAAATCCCTGGCGCGAGGGAAGAGCTCCCAGCAGACGAAGCATGCTCGACCTGGTTCCTGGTGATCCACCCGGATGAGGATAAGGTTCGAGTCGAGCTATCGCTCCCCGTGCGAGTCGGGGATGACGGGCTCGTCGGGGAGTGGATCGAACGTATCCTTCTTCCCCCCGTACCGGTTACAGGTGCGGTCGCACCGATTGAGCCTGACGAGGACGACGATGACGGAGACCCGATGGTCACTCGACCGGCATGACCTGAGGTCATTCAACCCCTCGCGCCTGACCCTCGTTCGCGAACGCCGGGCCCTGACCAAGCAGGGCCTGGCGGAGCTCTGCGGCGTAACACGGAGGGCGGTCACATCATGGGAAGCTGGCGACGTTGACGCTCCGCCCGTTGATGCTCTCGCCGACGCCCTCGACGTCCCGCCCGAGTTTTTCTATGCCGACGATGCGCCGCAAGTTGAAGAATCGTCGGTAAGCTTCCGCGCGCTTTCATCCGTAAGCGCGCGGCAAATTTCTCGCGTCCTGGCCGTCAGCTCCCTTGCGATTGAACTCGGCGCATGGATCGACAAGCACTACGGGACTCCTTCCGTCGACATTCCAGATCTCGCAGACATGGCGGACTTGCCGCCCACGCTGGCCGCTGAACAGGTGCGATCCATCTGGGGCCTTCATCAGAAGCCGATCAAAAACATGATTACGCTTCTGGAGCGAAAGGGCGTCAGAGTATTCTCCCTCCCCCGCCCCGACAGGGAGGTCGACGCCTTTGAGTTCACCTTCGAAGGCCGGCCGTTCGTATTCTTGAACACGTCAAAGTCGGCAGAGCGGATGCGCTTTGATCTCGCGCACGAGCTTGGCCACATGATTCTCCATAAGGGCTCGAAGAAGAATCTTTCGCGACAGACGGAGCAGGAGGCTCACGAGTTCGCAGCCAGCTTCCTGATTCCCGCTGATGAGCTTCACGCACAGGTCGTCGGAAAGCTACGAATTGATGATGTCTTCAAGCTGAAGGCCTACTGGAAGGTGTCGGCCGTTGCAATGGTCGAGCGCCTCTATCAGCTTGATTTCATTACAGAGTGGACTCGACGGCAATGGATGATCGACCTCTCGCAGAGAGGATTTAGGTCCGCCGAGCCGGGCGGAATGGACCGAGAGAGCTCGAAGCTTCTTTCGGAGCTATTCCGAATGGCGCGCGAGGATGGATGGTCCATCAAGGGGATTGCGGCCGATCTTGGGGATAATGCGAAAGACCTCGACGCATTGGTATTTGGTCTAGCTATTTCAGCGCTCCCTGGGGGTCGCCAAACAGCACCCCCGGTATCCGGTCACCTAACCCTAGTTCGATAAGGCGGCTCCGAAGGCACTCCCGGTTGCGACGCTGAATTCGCAGAACTGGCTTTTCAAGCGAGGGCATCGGCAACTGCCTGCATCGAAGTGACGATCACCACGGCGCCAGCTGCAGCCAGTCGAAGATCCTTGCCTGGCTTGTTGGCGTACCCGATCGTGGCCACCCCGGCGGCGTCGCCAGCCTCGACGTCCCTTGCTGCGTCGCCGATGAAGATGCACTCCTCGGGCTTGGCGCCAGCAGACTCCATGGCCTGCATCAGCAGCCTTGGGTTTGGCTTCATCGACGACGGGTCACCCGGAGTTCGGCCATAGACCCCGGCCACAAAGCCGCTAAGTCCGTGGTCAGCAAGGTACGTCTCGATTGCCTTGCCCGCGTTGTTGCTGACCACCGAGATTGAGCGGCCGGTCTGAAAGCAGGCACGCAAAACCGATTCGCCCCCCAGTGTCGGTCGGCCAAGACGTACAGCCTCAGTCTCCAGTGTTGCCAGGGCGCCATCCGCTGCGGCGGCAAGATCGGGCCGGGCATCCGCAATCAGCCGAAGAAGAGCGAGCGGGTCGGCCTCAGCCTCCGCTCCGGGCGGAGCCTGCTCGCCAGCGGCGATTAGTCCCGAGCAGAGACGTCGGGCGACCTCCGGCGCCGGCAGCCCGGCGAACACCGAGCAGATCGGGCCGTCGAAGTCGAGCAGGACGTGTTTCACGGGACGGAGCACGTCGGCGAGCGACGGGGAGGCCGCGGTCACGGCTGACGCTCATAGGCGATCGTCGACCACACACTGTCAAACCATGCCTGAGCCTGCTGGACGTATTGCGACCCGAGTGAAGCATCATCCGGGCCAGCGGCGTGGTGAAACAGCGTTGTGTCCTTGCCCGTTACGTCGTAAAACGTGTGGTCGTTGCCATCCATCGCAACCGTCCTTTCCCTGAGCGGGTAGAACCCGAAGAATGCCTCGGCGCGGTTCAGGATGTAGAGCTTGAAGAGGCTCGACGCGCGATGCACCTTCACCTGGACCGAGACGGACTGGACGAGTCCCAGCTCCCCGAGCACCTCCACTGAGTGGGCGATTCCGCCGGCGTTAGTCAGGGCGATGTTGCGTGCACGCTGCCGAAGCGCCGGTTCATCCCGGAGGCCCTCCACCAGCACTGGCACAGCCATGGGTTCGGTCGTGTCCGGCAGCAGGAGTCGCACCGTGATGGACTCCGGGGCCAGGCGGCCGGAGCGCACCTTGTCGAGCGGCTCCTGCAGAGCGTTGTGGAGCGTCTCGCTGGAGAAGCCTGCAAAGTCCAGCGTCACTTGCTGCTGCTCAAAGGCGGCTTCAAGATGCGGCCGGAGGCCCACTGGGCGGGACGTGCGCTCCCGAACGAAAGACCCGCTGCCCTGCCGAGTCACGATCAGCCCCTCGGTCCTGAGCAGGTCGAGCGCCTTGTCGACGGTGCCGCGCGCAACACCGAAGTGCTTGGCGAGTTCCGGGCCCGAGGGCAGCTTGTCGCCCGTCTCGAAGCCGGGCTTCTTGGTGAGGATCGAGGCCCGCAAAGAGCTGCTGACCTGCTGATACGGCGGGCGGGAGTCATCCGGGTCGAGGCTCATGCACCCATGCTAGGGCAGGTGCTCAACACACGCGAGAAACCCAGCTCTCTTGACCTGCCTAGGCAGGTTGTCTATGTTGTGTGTGTCGCCACTGCGAGACGCAGAGCGGCAAAGGGAGGCCTTTCTTTGGGCTGCCCTGACCTGCGCAAATGCGCCCGCTGGCGTCGGCTCGCTGCCGCGCTTGGTGGGTGAAGGGGCCCGGAACAGATCGGGCCGAGGTACCCGGGCACCTTGTCAGCCCGGAGGGTTCGAGATCGAAAGATCATGCCGTCTGCGTCCTGGAACGGGAGCGCGCTCCCGAAAAGCAGCGGCACATCCGGCCTGATCGCCCTGGGCAACCAGTGGCGAGGGCCTCAACTTTTCCGTGAATCGGGGCTGCCGCGCCTTCCTTGGCCGGGCGCGCGGCAGCCCCTCACGGGCCTACTCCACTGTTTGGAAGAGGTAGACCCATGAGACTGATTGTTGCAGGCCAGGAGGCCGCTACGGCCTCGGAGTTCGCCGAGTTGGCCCTCGGCATCGACGTGGAGCTGTTCGCTGGCGCCACCGACGAGACGGCGACCGACACGGTGGTGCGCCTCGCGGTGGCGCGGGAAGTTCTGCGTGACCTTGCCCCCGAGCCCGCCCGCTACGCCAAGGCGCTGATGCGCACGGCCGAGCGGCGCCGGGCCCTGGTGTGGAAGGCGGCGGCGTGATGGCGCGCTTCGTTCGCCGCGGGCTGCGTGGCACTGCCCGCCCGCACCTGACCGCCCGTCCGACCGGTCCGGTGGCCGTGGAGGTCATTCCGTCCTCGGCTGGCAGCCTGCCCGGCGCGGCGTGCAAGGGGGTCGACCCGGATCTGTTCTTCGCCGAGGTCGACCCCGATGACACCGACGCTGACCCGGACGCGGTCGACTTCGCCGTCCGCCGGGTCAAGGCGGTGTGCGCCGGCTGCCCGGTCAAGGAGCTGTGCCTGACGCTGGCGCTGGTCCGGGTCGAGCCGCACGGCGTCTTCGGCGGCCTGACCGCCGCTGAGCGCCGCGCGCTGAAGAAGTCGCTGTCCGATGGGCAGCGGGCCCCGCGCCACGTTGCAGTGGCCGGGGTGAGCGCAGGGGGCGCGGGGTGAGCGCCCACCGTCCCGGCGAGGGTGCTCACCGGGTGTTCACCGAGGTGCCCACCCCGGCCGAGATCCGCCGCACGAGCCGGGTGATCACCGGGTTCACGTGGGTGCTGACCGGGGCCGTGACCGCGGTGAGCATGTCCACCGCAGCGCCGTTCATCGACGCCCACTCGCCCGGCTGGGGAACCGGCCCGGTGATGGCGGTCGCCACCGACGGCTGCTTCGTCCTCTCCCTCCAGTCGGACAGCACTCTGTCCCGCTACGGGGTGGCCGGCGGAGCCTGGCCGCGGGTCTTCCGCTGGGTGACGGGGCTGGCCACGGTGTGGCTGAACATCGGGGCCGCCGCACTGGCGAAGGACCTGGTCGGCGTGGTCGTCCACCTGATTCCGCCGCTGCTTCTGCTGCTGGTCGCGGAGGCCGGACCGGCCTACCGCCGTTCCCTCGCCCACCTTGCCCGCCGCGCCGGGGAAGAGGCCACCCCGCCGCCGTTCGACGACGGCTTCGCCCCGCTGTACACCACCCCGGAGCCGGTGCTCACTGGTGTGCACACCCTGCCGCCAACTGGGCTCGCGGCACCGGTCGAGACGCCTTCGCCGGCCGTCCCGATCCGCCCGCAGGCGGTTCCGGTGGCTGCGGTGAGCGGCCCGGCCGCTCACTCCGCGCTCACCTCTGCTGCCGTGGTGCTCACCCCGCCCGCGCCGACCCCGGACGGCGCTGCGCTGGAGACGTCCGCAGAGCCCGCCGAGATGAGGTCCGTCGAGCCGGTGAGCGCCACCGTGCTCACCGACACCGACCCTGCGGACAGCCAGGCGCTCACCGACGAGCCGGAGGGCGAGGACCCCGGCTCGGACGACGTCGACGCCGACTCCGAGCGGCTGTCGGAGGCCGACGCGGCGGCGGTGATCGAGGAGTGCTGGCGACTCGGCCTCGCCCAGCGCAAGGCCGCCCAACTCGCCACCCGCTCGCCGTCGTTCGTCGCCAAGGTCTACAAGCGCCTCGACTCCCAGCACGACCAGCACGACCAGCACGGTCAGCCCGTGCCCGCGATCGCCTGACAGGCCGAGGAGGCCCCGCCATGAGCACCGAGTCCATCCCGGCCTGCGAGCCGGACTTCGAGCAGACCCGCGTCGTGGACGTCTTCCCGCTCCACGGATTCACCTGCGCTCACACCACGAACGGCCACGGCACTGTCGACTGGTGGCACGTATTCGCCGCCGACGGCCACTACCTCGGCTCCACCAGCCGCGCGGAGTACGTCGGCGCGGTCATCCAGCAGGCCAAGCGGTCGGGCGGTCCGCGGTGAACCCGGGCCGCGCGGCCCGGTTCGCCGCCGTCTACGCCCTGCTCCGTGCGTCCGCGGACGTGGCGGACCACTGGGTGCAGACCGACCACCAGGCCCGCATCAAGGGCCAGCACGACCACAACGACGGGCAGTCCAGCGCGGCCGGCCGCCGCGCCTGCGCCGCCCACGTCGCCACCTACACCGCCACCCAGGCCGCGGCCATGCTCGCCGGATCCCGGCTGCTGGGCCTGCGCCTGCGGCCCGGCCCGGTCGCCGCCGCGCTCGCCCTGTCGGCGGTCACGCACTACATCGCCGACCGGCGCGAGCCCCTGCGCAGGCTCGCCGATGCCACCGGCAAGGCCAACTTCGTCCGCCTCGCGGACTTCGGCCTGAACGGCGCGTACTGCCTCGACCAGGCGTGGCACCACGCCTTCGAGACCGCCGCAGCCGTCATCGCCTCCGCCTGATCGATCAGCGCCCCAACCCGTCAGCTTCGACATGATCGGAGGACCCGCCATGGGTCGGCGCGTCCGCACCACCAAGGTTCAGATACCCCGTCAGCGCGGTCGCCGGCAGACGTCCGCGCACGTCATCGACCTCGGCCGCGGCACACAGCCGCTGGTCGTGGTCGTCCCCCACCGTCCCTCCCCGGCCGGGCGGTTGGCGCTCGCGGTGGGTGGGGCGCTGTGGCGCCACCGCGTGGCCTGGGCGCCGTCCTGGGCCGGGGGTGGCATCTTCCTCACCACCGGCGTGCTGTCGGCGATCGCCCCGGCCGCCGGAATCGGCTTTGCCGTCCCCGCGGTGCTCGTCCCGGCTGGCTGGTTCGCCGCGAAGCGCTGGCACCCGCGTTCGGCGGTGCGCCGCAGGGCCCGCGACCTGCGCACCCAGGTGCTCGCCAGCTCCGCCGCTCTCGCGTGGGTCGGGGCGGCGTGCCTGTTCGGCCCCGTGAACTGGCCGCTGTTCACGCTCTGGCTGCTCGGCACCGGCGCGGCCCAGGCCGCCTGGTGGCGCACGCGCTGCGGCCTCACGACCAAGCCCATCCAGCCCTGAAACCGCAGGTAGGAGAGATCCGCATGGACAAGAGCTTCTTCCCGCCCCCGCAACGCGGCAACAACACCGGCAGTGCAGGCGGCGGTGGCCAGCGGCAGCAGCCGGGCCAGGGCCGGACGACGAACCGGACGACCAACCGCAGCGGCCCACAGTTCCACTTCAACTACCGCCCCGGCGGCTCCGGCCCGGCCGGCGGCGGCATGGCGGGCGGCATCGGCGGCCAGCAGCGCGGCGCCCAGGGTGCCGGCGGCGGGCAGGGGGCCGGTGGGCGTACGCACTCACCGCTGGCGGACCCGGAGTTCTTCACCAACGCCGACATCCGCAACTACTGCGAGCAGGGCCGATCGGCGTTCCTCCAGCTCTCGTTCGAACTGGCGATGGCCGCCGAGGTTCTGCAGGCGGTGCTGAAGGAGGTCCCGGACGCGGACGGGCGGCCGTTCGGCTCGCAGTTCCGCGCCCGCCGGGTCGCGAAGCACCTGAAGAAGGCCGCCGACGACGCGAAGGACGCCGCAGCGAACGCCGCCCGCACCTACGCCGCGTTCCAGCGCGAGTACGACCCGGAGCTGTCGCGCACCGGCCGGCCGCGGGCCCCGCGCCGCTCGTTCGACTTCAACGGCTGACCAGCCACGATTCCCCGGAAGGGAGTGGATTCCCCGTGTCCGGCACCAACCACGCGGCCGCTCAGCCGCTGCAGCTCGACCCGAACCAGCACAGCGGCGGGGTGGGCGAGTACCTGCTCCACCGCGCCAAGCCCTACCTGCCGCCGTGGCTGCTCGCAGGCGGTGTCGGCATCCTCTCCCTCCCGGCCCACCTGGCGTGGGGCGGCTCAGCCGCCGCGTCCGCCGGCCTGACCCTGGCCTCGGTCGGGCTGACGGCGGCGACGTGGTGGGCGGGCAAGCCCACCACGCAGCAGCGTCGCCTGCACTCGGCGATCACGGTCGCCGCCGGAACCGGCTGGTTCACGGCGGCGGCCCTCGCCGGCCCCGCCGCTGGCCCGCTCGGCAGCCTCTACTTCATAGGAGGCTCGGCCCTCGCCGCGACGTGGAACGTCCGCCAGCTCCTGCGGGTCAACCCCGACGGCGGCGCGGGCTCCGCCGACAAGGGCCTACTGGAGAAAGTCGGCCTCGCGAAGACCGTGGTCACCGGCGGGAGCGTCGCCCCGAACAAGGCGACGTTCGACCTCCAGCTCCCGCCCGGTGAGCTGACGCCGGACGACGTGGCGAAGGCCCTGCCGCGACTCGCCGGGGCATTCAAGGTCGCCAAGAACGCCGTCCGGATGACCCCGGACCCGGACGACTCCTCCCGCGCCACCCTCACGGTCGTGCCGAACGACCTGCTCAAGGCCGGCGCACCGCACCCCGGCCCGTCCCACCCGGGCGGCTCGATCGCCGACCCGGTCGTCGTCGGGATCTACGAGGACGGCACCCCGATGGTGCTGTTCTTCCCCGGCGACCCCGCAGAAGGCCGCAACGCGATGCACCTGCTCGGCATGGGGATGACCGGGTCGGGCAAGTCCGAGGGCTGCATCACCGCCCTGTCGGAGGTCATCACCCGCCGGGACGTGATCGTGTGGGCGTCCGACCCGGCCAAGGCCGAGCAGACTCTCGGCCCGCTGCTGCCCGCGATCGACTGGGCCGCCCTCGACATGACCTCCACCAAGGCCATGGTCGAAGCCCTCAAGGCCGTGATCCCCGCCCGCACCTCGTGGCTCGCCAAGTACGGCTACAAGCAGTGGGAACCCGCGTGCGCCGAGCCGCAGACGGACGGCTCCCCGGGCATGCCCTACCTGATCGCCTGGTTCGAGGAGGCCGCCAAGACCATCCGCGAGACCGACGACGACGTCTTCACCGGCATCGCCCAGGAAGCGAGGTCGGCCGGCCTGTCCCTGGTCGTTTCCCTCCAGCGGGCCTCCGGGTCGCAGATGTCCACCGACACCCGCGCCTCCCTCGGCTCGTCCTGGGTGTTCGGCCTGCGCGACGAGCGGGACGCCGGATTCGCCCTCCCCGACGAAGCCCTCGACGCCGGCGCCGCGCCGCACGCCTGGAAGGACAAGAAGCCCGGCTACTCCTACCTGGTCGCCAACGGCGTCCCCGAGACCTTCTGGGCCACCCCGGGCCGCGCGTTCCTCACCCCGGGCGACTACATCGCCTGGGCCGTCACCGAGTTCGCCGACGTCCGGGCCGCGTGTGACCCGATCACCGGCAACGCCGCCGCCCGCGCCGTCGGCGGCGCCTTCCTCCAGCGCACCCGCCACCCCCTCCCCGCCCGGCCCGGCCACCAGGACGGCCCAGACGGGTGGGACGACGAGGACGAGCAGCCGCTCTACCTCGACCCCGACCACGACACCGAGGAGGACGGCGACGACGTTGGGTGGATCGACCCGCAGGCCGAACTCCCGCCCGTGACCGCCGTGGTCCAGCTCCCGCAGTCCGGCAACTCGGCTGCGCGGGGCAAGGTCGACGGCGCGGAGGCGCGGGAGATCATGGCGGAGATCCTCGCCGAGTTCGAGGACGACGGCCGCGACACCGTCGGTCCGAAGGACTTCATGGACTACTGCGACCGCATCGGCCGCAGCCGCTCGTGGATCTCCACCCAGGTCAAGGAGATGCTCCTGACCGGCCGCCTCGCCGAGACCCACGAGGCTGGCCGCTACCGCATCGTCCCTGAGACCCACGCCGCCTGAACCGGGGTGTCTGACACCCCCGAGGTGTCAGACACCGTCAGACAGCAAACGGCCCATTTCCCCAGGTAACGCGTGCGCGCGAGGGGTGTCAGACACCGTCTGACACCCCTCCTGACAGCTGATCATGCACACCCTGACACCTGATCTTGAACCCGCTGACACCCCTCCTCCGCCCCTCGGAAGGACCCGCTGCCGTGCTCGTCACGATCTCCACCGCCGTCCTGTTCGGCGTCATCACCGCCGTCCTGATCCGCACCCAGCGCGTCAGCGCCGGCTCCGCCCTCGCCGTGTGGCTGTCCGGCTTCACCGTCGCCGGCACCGGCCTCGCCGGACCCGTCAACCAGGGCCTCGACGCCGCCGTCCACATGCTCTCCACCCTCCACTGACCCAGCACCGAACCAACTCGCCGACAGGAGAAGCACCGTGGACCACACCCACCCCTACGCGCAGACCGCTGCCCCAGTGCTCCACGCCCCGGACGGCACCCCCTACTACGCCGCACCGCCGCAGGCCGCGCCCCTGGCCCTCTACCAGCCCACGGCGGCCGGGCTCGTCCCCATCCAGCAGCAGGCCGCGCCGCTCGCCCATCCCGCAGCCGCGTACCTGCCCGCCGAGCCCGGCCGCGACCCCTGGCCCGCCCGCCTGCTCGCCGGCGGCATCGGCGCCGGGGCCGCCAGCGTCGGCCTCGCCTTCCTGTTCCAGGCCCTCGCCGCCGCGACCACCGGTATCGGCCTGCTCGCCGCCGTCCTCGCCCTGGTCTGGCTGCTGAAGAGCACCGGCGGCGGTGCGGGCGGCCGGGCCGGGGCCGTGAACCTCTCCGTCAAGGTCTCCAACCGCAACCGCTGACCGGCCTGTTCCGACCGGCCGTGCCGCCCAACGCCCGCCCCGACGGCGGTTGGTGGGCGGTGCGGGGGACGGACAGTCCGACCCGACCAGCACGAAGCCCCGCGCAGCCGCCGGATCTTGGCAGAGAGACGGCTGTCGCGGGGCCCACAAGTCCGTACGAGACGAACCAGGACACCAGCATGCCCGAGTTCACCCACCACACGCTCGCCATCGCCGACGACGCACACGACCGGGCTCACGCCTCGGACGGGTACTCGCGTTTCGGCGCCTACCTCGCCCACAACCCCGGCCTCCTCCACGACGACGGCCAGCCCCTCACCGCGAAGGAGTTCGCGTTCTCCACGTGGCAGATCGCCACCGGCCCGGTCATGTCCCCCGGCTACGTGCGTATCCGCCCCGACATCCACGCCGTCACCCTGGTCTCCACCGGCGAGGACGGCCACGACGTCGCCCTGCGCATCGACGTCCCCCTGCGGCACCGCGCCCTCGCCGAGTGGCCCGCCATGATCGTCGGCGACTGGCAGGCGGACCCCTGGGCCACCGGGAACAGCGGCTTCACCGCGCTGGTGGAGCCGGAGCGCACCGACCGTACCGCCCTGCTGATCACCGCCACCATCCTCGTCCCCGTGCCCGCCCGTCTGCTCGACGCCCCGACCGTCGCCGAACCCAGCCCACTGATGACCTACCAGGCCAAGAAGACCGTGAACACCCTGGTGGACCACGCGAACGCCCACGCCCATCTGCTCGGCGACCTGCTCGCCCGGACCATCCGGTGACCGCCCGCACGTGGCCCGTGGAGGCCCGGCCCACCGCAGCGTGGCTGCCGGTGCGGCCGTGGAACGGCCTGACGGTGCTCGACGCGTTCTGCAACATCGGCGGCACCGGCATGGGCCTGTACCTGGCCGGGTTCGACGTCCTCGGCGTCGACCTGCGCGACCAGCCGAACTACCCCTTCGCCTTCGTCCAGGGCGACGCGATCGAGTTCATCCGCGAGCACGGCCACGGCTTCGACCTGAACTCGGCCGGGCCGCCGTGCCAGTTCGACTGCACCCTGACCGCCGGCACCAACGCCTGCTATCGCGAGCGGTACCCGGACCTGCTGGAGCCCACCCGGCAGGCGCTGGAGTCGACGGGTCGGCCGTACGTGATCGAGCAGCCCCCCGGCCGTGCCTCCAGGCGAATGAGGGTCGACCTCACCCTGTGCGGGGAGATGTTCCGGCTCGGCGTCCTGCGGCACCGCAACTTCGAGTTGGGCGGCTGGTCGATGGCCCGCCCGGCGCACGTCCCGCACCACGGCCGGGTCGCTGGCTACCGGCACGGCGTGCGCTACGACGGCCCGTACTTCCAGGTCTACGGGAACGGTGGCGGAAAGGGCACCGTCGCCGAGTGGCAGGACGCCATGCGGATCCGCTGGACCGACGTCCGCCGTGAGATCGCCGAGGCCATTCCCCCGGCCTACGCCGAGTTCATCGGCCGTGCCGCCGCCCGCGCGCTCGGCGCCGACCTGGGCACGGTGGCGGCGTGAGCACCCGCCCGCCGCTGGCCGGCGTAGCCCTCTGGCAGACCGTCACCACCGCCGCCACCATGCGCTGCCAATGCACCGGCACCTGCGGCGTCAAGCACGCCAAGAGCGGCGGACGCTGCGACCGCGAGCACGGCGGCTGGGCCGGCAAGCACGGCCGCGTCGTCCGCCTCACCGTCGCACCGCTCGACCCGGCCGACATGCTCCTGCCCCCGCACCGGGCCGCGGCCCTCCCGCCCGAGCGGCTGGCCGCCTGGTGCCCGGTCTGCCACGACGCCACCCGCACGAGCGCCCGCCGGCAGGTCCGCGCCGAACCGCCCCAGGCGGACGCCCTCTTCTAGCCCCGGCCGCGGCCCACCCCGGCGGACACGGGGCCGGCCGCGGCCCGGAAGGACCGCGATGACCACACAAGACGACCTCCTCGCCGACGCCCTGACGCTCGCCCGCGCGGGCGTCCCGGTCCTGATGCTGCGGGAGGGCAAACTCCCCGTCGGCAACTGCCCGGCCTGCCGCGACAGCGCCTGCGGGGACCGGCCGAACATGAAAGCCGCAGGCCCGTGCGCCTGCCCGCACCCCTGCCACGCCTGGGCCGCCGCCACCGCCGACCTGGACGTGCTCCTCAGCCCCGCGTGGGCAGCGGCCTGGCGGGAGGCCGCCGCCCTGGCCTACCACCCCGGCGGGGCCGGGCTGACCGTCCTCGACCTCGACACCCCCGCTGCCGTCGCCTGGGCCTGCCACAGCCTGCCGCCGACCCGCACGGTGCCCACCACCCGCGGCGAGCACTGGGTCTACCTCGGCGCCATGCGCTCCGCCAACGCCGTCCGACCCGGCGTCGACATCAAGTCCCACGCCGCGTACGCCCGATGGCTCGGCCCCGGGATGGGCGCAATGATTCCGCTGCCCGACGCCGTCCGGGCCCTGGCCGACCGAGGAGAAGAGGCCACCCCGCCGCCGCATCGGGGCCGGGTGGCCTCTTCCTCACCGGCCACCGGGTGGAGCCGGTCGGTGGCCACCGGGTGCAGGCACACGGAGCGGTACGTCCGCACCGGCTTGACGCGCGGCGTCGCCAAGATCCTCAACCACCAGGAGAGCGGCGCCGGGTCGCAGACCTTCGGCGTCGCACGCTTCCTCGCCGCCCGGCACACCGGGTGCCCGGGCCCCTGCGGCCTCGACGCCATCGCCCGGGAGCTGATCGACGCCGCCGCAGCCGTCGGCGTCCCTCCCGACTACGCCGCCCGCGCCGTCGCCAACGGCTTCACCACCGCCGGCGCGGCCAACTGAGCGCCCCGGGGCGGCCGTCCACTCTCGCCAAAGACCGACGGCCGCCCCGGTATCCCCAGCCCGACAAGAACCGGGAGACCCAAGCATGACCGATCCCACCCGCACCGCCAACAGCCGCCCGCCCGAGGACGGCGCCGCCCTCCTCGACGCGGTGGAGGCGTTCCACCGACGCTTCAACGTCTTCCCCTCCGAGGCCGCGTACGTCGCCGTCGTGCTGTGGGACGCCCACACGCACCTGCTCGACGCGTTCGAGTCCACCCCGCGGATCGCGTTCCTCTCCCCGGAGCCCGGCAGCGGCAAGACCCGCGCCCTGGAGATCATCGAGACGCTCACGCCGCGGTCGATGCTGACCACCGACGTCAGCCCGGCCGCCCTGTTCCGCTCCGTGTCCGACCCCGAGGCCCGCCCCACGGTGCTGTTCGACGAGATCGACACCACCTTCGGCCCCAAAGCCGCTGGCAACGAGGACCTGCGCGGCCTCATCAACTCCGGCCACCGCCGCTCCGGCGTCGTCCTGCGCTGCGTCGGCGACGGCAACACCCAGACCGTCCAGCCCTTCCCCGTCTACGCCGCCCTCGCCATGGGCGGACTCGGCGACCTCCCCGACACCATCATGAGCCGCTCCGTCATCGTCCGGATGCGCCGCCGCGCCCCCAACGAGAAGGTCGAGCCCTACCGCGAGCGCATCCACGCCGCCCAGGGCCACGCCCTGCGCGAGCGCCTCGCCACCTGGGCCGCCGCCATCCGCGACCAGCTCCACGACGTATGGCCCGAGCTGCCCGACGGCATCAGCGACCGCCCCGCCGACGTCTGGGAGCCCCTGCTCGCCGTCGCCGACGCCGCCGGCGGCCACTGGCCCAAGCGCGCCCGCGCCGCCTGCGTCCAGCTCGTCACAGCCGCCAAGGCCAACGACAAGGGCAGCATTGGCATCCGCCTGCTGACCGACCTGCGGGACATCTTCAACGGCGCCGAGCGCATGCTCAGCACCGACCTGCTCGGCAGGCTCGCCGAGCTGGACGACGCCCCGTGGGCCGACCTCGACGGCAAGCCCATCACCGCCCGCGCGCTCGCCCGCATGCTCGGCGACTACGTCACCGCCGACAACGACCCCATCAAGCCCCGCAACATCAAGACCGGCCCCAAGAGCAGCGCCAAGGGCTACTACGCCAGCGACCTCGCCGACGCCTGGCTGCGCTACTGCCCGCCCCCTTCCCAGGCATCCGCTACTGCCGCTACCTCCGCTACCGCGCAGGTCAGGGCCCTGTTTCCGGTAGCGGATACGCCCCAGGTAGCGGATAGCAATCCGCTACCCGCCCCCGAGACCGCCACGGCCGGCGCCGCCCCGCGCTGACCACCCCGCCGCTCCCGCCACCCCGGCGGGAGCGGCACCAATCCGCTACCGCTACCCAATCCGCTACCTCGATCATGCCCCTGACCTGCACGGTAGCGGCAGTAGCGGCAGTAGCGGATCCCAGAGAAGAGAGGGGCCGAGGGGCCCCGATCCGCAATCGAGATCACCCCGGAGGGATCCACCGTGACCGTGCCCGTCGCCACGCTCCGCCCGGCTCTCCTGACACCCGAGGAGGCCGCGCGCGTGCTCCGAATCGGCCGCTCGAAGCTCTACCAGCTCCTGGCTGACCAAGAGTTGACCTCCATCAAGATCGGACGCTCCCGCCGCGTCCGGCCGGCGGACATCGACGCGTACATCGAGCGTCAGGCCGTCCAAGCCAACTGACCATCAACACATCCCAATTGAGGGCACCGGGCAATCCGCCCGGTGCCCTTCCCACTTTCAGGAGCGCCACTTGAGCGAGCGCAAGACCCGCCAGCCCAACATGGAATCGACCGTCTATCTCGGTGCGGACGGCTGGTGGCACGGCCGCGTCACCATGGGCGTGAAGGCTGACGGCAGCCCCGACCGGCGACACCGCAGGGCCAAGACCGAGACGGAGGTCCGGCGGAAGGTGAAGGCGCTGGAGCGCGCACGAGACGCGGGCCGGGTCACCAAGGCGGGGAAGATCCCGACGGTCGAGAAGTGGATGACCACCTACCTCGACACCATCGCGTCCCAGCGACTCAAGCCCCGCAGCCTGGACGACTACTGGTCGAAGACTCGCAACCACATCATCCCCGGCCTCGGCCAGCACCGGCTGGACCGGCTCCGGCCCGAGCACTTGGACGCCTTCTACGTGCAGCTCCGCACCGAGGGCCGAGCCGCGTCCCACGTGCTGAAAGTGCACCGGATCCTCTCCCGGGCGCTGAAGATCGCCCTGCGCCGAGAGATGGTCGCCCGGAACGTGGCAACCCTGGTAGACCCGCCGTCGCTGGAGGAGGTGGACGCCAACCCCTTCACTCAGGAGGAGGCCCGTCGCTTCCTGCTGGCCGCGATGAAGCGCCCGACCGCCCTGCGGTGGGCAATCGGCGTCGGGCTGGGGCTTCGCCAGGGGGAAGCCCTCGGCCTGCGGTGGAGGTTCATCGACGAGGAAGCCGAGTCCCTGGACACCTCCTGGCAGCTCCAGCGGCTGACGTGGCGGCACGGCTGCGCCGATCCCCACGGGTGCGGAACACGTCTCCACCGCGGCCCGTGCGAGCCCGGGTGTACCAGGCACCGGACCTACAAGCGCGGGTGCCCGAAGCCGTGCCTGCCGGACTGCACCCGGCATGCCAGCGCCTGCCCCGAGCGGCACGGCGGCGGCCTGGTGTTCACGCGGCCGAAGACCAAGGGCAGCCGCCGGACGGCTCCCCTCCTTCCGCCGCTGAAGCCCGCGCTCCGCGAGCACCGTGCTCAGCAGGAGGCCACCAAGGCTGCCGCGGGCGAGACGTGGCAGGAGTACGACCTCGTGTTCTGCCGCCCCGACGGCCGGCCGATCGACCCGCACGACGACTGGGAGGAGTTCAAGGCACTGCTAGGCGAGGCGGGGATCGAGGACCGGCGGCAGCACGACGGGAGCCGCCACTCCGCAGGCACAATCCTGAACGAGCTGGGCGTGGACCCCTTCACCATCATGGAGATTCTCGGCCACTCGCAGATCAGCATGACCCGGCGGTACGTCAAGACCACTACCCCGACCACCCGCGAAGCGGCCCGGCGGATGGGCAACGCGCTCTTCCCGCAGCAGGCCGGAACTGAGACCCCAACTGAGACCACGAACACCCGGGCGGCCCGAGCGCGCCGCCGTCGGCGCATGGCGTAGATGGCAAAAGGCCCGGTCAGAGTATCCGACCGGGCCTTCTCGTCTGAGCCGCCTGCGGGATTCGAACCCGCGACCTACGCATTACGAGTGCGTTGCTCTGGCCAACTGAGCTAAGGCGGCGCTGCTGCCGGGGTGGCCCAACCAATGGGTCGAGCTTCGCACTGACAACGCGGGCCAGTCTACACAGTTTCCCGGGGTGTCCGTACCAGCGGCTTTCCGGCGGCGGCGGGGGTGGCCGCCGCCGGTGGGGAGGTCGGACCGGGTCAGACGGAGGTGACGGCGAGCTTGGCGGCGAAGCCGGCGAAGAGGGCGGCGACGCCACCGGTGAGCCCGGCGGAGAGGTGCTTGCGGCGGCGGAAGGCGGCGGCCAGCGTGGTGCCCGCGAAGATCAGCAGGGAGAGGTAGAGCACGCTGAAGGTCTGCAGGATGCCGCCGAGCAGGCCGAAGGAGAGGACCGGGGCGCCGTAGGTGGGGTCGGCGAACTGGGTGAAGAAGGACAGCAGGAAGAGGATGGCCTTCGGGTTGAGCAGGCTGATCAGCAGCGCCCGCCGGAACGGCCGCTCCCCCGTCGACGCGACGCCCGCCTCGCCGACCGGACCGGCCCCCGCCTCGGCGGAGGCAGCCGCAGCCGCAGCCACCGCGTTCCGCTCCCGCCACAACTGCCGGGCGGCACGCAGCATGCCGAAGCCGATCCAGAGCAGGTACGCGGCGCCGCCGAACTTCACC
The DNA here is from genome assembly GCF_040571325.1 of Kitasatospora sp. HUAS MG31. GTDB lineage: Bacteria > Actinomycetota > Actinomycetes > Streptomycetales > Streptomycetaceae > Kitasatospora > Kitasatospora camelliae. Next base: position 3,636,043 of record NZ_CP159872.1, read on the forward strand.
ACCGCGAACACCGCCGGGTTGGCCTTCAGCAGCGAGGCCGCGCCGAGCGAGGTGAGGCTGATCAGCGTGAGGTCGCCGACGAAGACGCCCGCGGCGGCCTGGTAGCCGGTCCGGATGCCCTGGCGGGCGGCCACCGAGAGGACGTAGAGCGAGTTCGGGCCGGGCAGCAGGACGATCAGGAGGGCGCCGACGATGTAGGTCGCCAGGTCGTGGACTCCGAGCACGGTGGGGACTCCTTCGGCAGGCGCGCGCAGCCCGGCAGGCACGCGCGACAACGACAGAGAAGGAGCACGCGCGCGGGTCGGGCAGGCGGTGGGGGCTGGCGACTCATGCTAACCGCCAGCACCGATCCACCGAAACGGTAATTACTTGGCGCAGCGCGTACCGTTCGCCGGGGCCTCGCCGCCGAGCAGGTAGCGGTTGATCGCGGTGTCGATGCAGGCGTTGCGGCGGCCGTACGCGGTGTGGCCGTCGCCGTCGTAGGTGAGGAGGCGACCGGACTCCAGCTGGCCGGCGAGCGCCTGGGACCAGGCGTACGGGGTGGCCGGGTCGCGGGTGGTGCCGACCACGACGATCGGGGCGGAGCCCGCCGCGCGGACGGTGTGCGGGGCGCCGGTGGCCTTGAGCGGCCAGTAGCCGCAGGCGAGGGCCATCCAGGCCATGTCGCGGCCGAAGTGCGGGGAGGCCTGCTCGAACTCGGGCACGGCCTGTCGGGCGGCGGCCGGGTCGGCGAAGGGCGCGGGCAGGTCGAGGCAGTTGACCGCCATGTTGGCGGACATCAGGTTGGGGTACGTGCCGTCGGCGGAGCGCTCGTAGTAGTCGTCGGAGAGCTTGAGCAGTCCGGTGCCGTCGCCGGCCTTGGCGGTGGTGAAGGCATCGCGCAGCCGGGGCCAGAGGAACTCGGCGTACATGGCCTGGATCACGCCGGTGGTGGCGAGGGACTCGGTGAGCTTGCGGCCGGAGTCGGTGGGCAGCGGCTGGGCGTCGACCTTGCGGAAGAAGGCGTCGAGCTGCTCGCCGATCTCCTTCTCGTTGCTGCCGAGCGGGCAGTTGTCGCGCTTGGCGCAGTCCTTGGCGAAGGCGGCCCAGGCGGTTTCGAAGCCGCCGGCCTGGCCGCGGTTGCCGGCGCGGGCGTCGAGGGAGGGGTCGAGGGCGCCGTCGAGGACCATGGGGCCGACCCGGCCGGGGAAGAGGCCGGCGTAGGTGGCGCCGAGGAAGGTGCCGTAGGACTTGCCGAGGTAGTGCAGCTTGTCGTCGCCGACCAGGGCGCGCAGCACGTCCATGTCGCGGGCGGCCTCGACGGTGCTGACGTGGCCGAGGGTGGCACCGGACTTCTGCTGGCAGGCGGCGGCGAACTCCTTGTCGGCGGCGACCAGGGCGTCGGTCTCGGCCTGGTCGTCGGGGGTGATGTCGGTGGCGGTGTAGGCGTCCATCCGGTCGCCGTTGAGGCAGCTGACGGGGCTGGATTCGCCGACGCCGCGCGGGTCGACGCCGACCAGGTCGTACGCGGCGCGGACGCCGGGGTCGAAGCTCTTGGCGGTGGCCTGCACGTACTCGATGGCGGAGCCTCCGGGGCCGCCGGGGTTGAGTAGCAGGGAGCCGAGCCGGGTGGCGCCGCCGGTGGCGCGGGCGCGGGTGGCGGTGAGGGTGAGGTCGCCGCCGGAGGGGTTGGCGTAGTCGACCGGGACCTTGAAGGTGGTGCACTCGAAGCCGTCGTCGCAGGGCTGCCAGGTGAGCTTCTGCGTGTAGTAGGAGGAGAGCGCGGCGGGGATCTCGGCGGGCAGCGGCTGGAGCGGGGTCGCGGCGGTGGAGCCGCTCGCGGGGGTGGCGGTGGGGGGTGCGCCGTCGGTGGAGGAGCCCGGCGAGGCGGTGGCGGTTCCCTCGCCGCCGGAGCACCCGGCGAGCAGCAGGGCCGCGGCCACGACGGCGGGGAGGAACCGGTGGGGCCGGACAGCTCGCATGGTGGGGTCTCTCTCCTCGGGCGCCGGGGACCGCTCTGCGCGGGACGCGGCCCCACGCGGGACGCGGCTCTGCCGAGCCTAGCGGGCCGGTCCCCGGCCGGCGGGGGCGCGCGCCCGAAAGGTCGCCAGGTCATGGCGGCGCACCGCCCGGACGATCACCGGACGATCAACCGCCCGGGGGACCCGGAGGGCACCCTTGCGGCGGGCTGTGCCGCGGGCTTCAGGAGGGCTTGGCGAGGGTCTCGGCCAGGTACTGGACGGCGACCCGGACGAGCCGGAGACGCTCCCGCTCGGGCGTGTAGTCCTGGACCACCTCGGAGATCCTCACCGTGGCCTTGGCGGCCCGTCCCCGGCCCGCCTGGAGGGCGGACTGGAGGGCGCGGGCGGAGGCCAGGCCACTTCCGTCGCCCTTGGCGGCGGCGAGCAGCAGTCGGGCGGAGGTGTTCTCGGGGGCTTCGGCGCCGGCGGCGGTGAGGGCGGGGGCGTCGTAGCGGCCGGAGACGGCGACGGCGGCGCCGTACAGGTCGGGGCGGGCCAGTCCGGCGGCGGCCGCGCAGGGGGCGCCGTTCTCGACGCCGAGCACGCCCCATCCGGCGGGCCCGGCGGGGAGGGTGCGGAAGGCGCCGCCGACGGCGGTGCGCAGCGCGCTGTCGTCGGCGACGGCCTGCGGGGCGGCGGCGAGCAGTTCGCAGGGGTGGCCGGTGCCGCTGGGCGCCTCGGGGGCGACCACCACGAACGGGTGGGCCTTGCCGAGTTTCACGGCGGAGGTGACGCCGTCGAACAGGTCGGGGAGCTCGGCGTCGGCGGTCTTCCCGGCGGTGCCGGAGTGCAGCACGATGACCGGGAAGCGGATGCCGGGGTGCTCCCGGTACTGGGCGGGCAGCCAGACCCGTACGGTGCGGGGGTGGCCGTCGGGGGCGGCCACGGCGGCCTGGAGCAGTTCGCCCTCGGCGGGCCGGCCGATGATCTCGAACTGGGTGACCACGGGCGGGAGTTCGCCGGGCGCCTGGTCGGCCCGGGTGGGCATCGGGGGCGCGGCGGGTACGGCGGACCCGGCGGGTCTGGGCGCAGCGGCCGCCCGGGCGGCCTCGGCGGCGGTCAGGGGCGTGGTCCCGGGTTGCCCGCTCACGGCGAGGGCGACGGTGAACGCGGTGACGCACATCCCGCACACCGCGGCGCCGCCCGCTCGGAGCAGCACCGGCCGGAGCTCGGCGGCGAGTTCGTAGGTCTGCGCGGACCGCAGGTCGCGCCAGCGGAGCACCGCGGTCCGGGCCAGCCAGCCGCCGGCCAGCGCGGCGCACAGCAGCGGGACGAGGAGCAGCGGACGGAACATGGGCACACCGCCTCGGGGGAGGGACCGGCCGCCGCACCACGGCGGGATTCGTCCTCAGCGTGCCGGGCGCCGCGTGCGGCGGGGTCGGGGCCGTCCGGGCCCGGGGCGACGTTCACTCGAACGAGGGATGTGACGCCGGGGCACACCCCCTCCGATCGGAAGATCGTCGGACGGTCCGTCAAGCATCCTGCGAGCAACCGGGGAAGGACGGGGTGCGGCGGGGCGGCGTCAGCCGGCCCGCAGGGCGACGGTCATCGCCTCGACGGCGAGCAGCGGGTCGACGTTCCGGTCCAGCGCCTCCCGGCAGGCCAGTACCGCCTCGATCCGGCGCAGGGTGTTCTCCGGCTGCCCGGCCGAGGCGACCTTGGTGAGGGCGGGGCGCTGGTCCTCGTTGGCCAGCGCACCGGGGGCGCCGAGCTGGAGGGCCAGGACGTCCCGGTAGAAGCCGAGCAGGTCGTTGAGGGCCACGGCGAGGGTCTCGCGGCGGGTGCGGGTGGCCCGGCTCTTCTGCCGCTTCTCCAGTTCCTTGACGGCGCCGGCGAGGCCGCGCGGGGCCCGGCTGCCCTCGGTCGCGCCGTACGCGGCCCGGAGGTCGTCGGTCTCCTTGGCGTCCTGCGACTCGGCGAGGGCCTCGGCGTCGGCCTTGGCGGTGTCCACCAGTCGCTGGGCGGCGGCCAGGCAGCCGCCGAGATCGGCGACCTCCAGGGGGATCCGCAGGACCTCGGCCCGCCGGGAGCGGGCCTGCTCGTCGACGGCGAGGCGGCGGGAGCGCTCGATGTCGCCCTGCCCGGCGAGGGCGGCGAAGCGGGCGGTCTCCGGCTCCACTCCGTCCCGCCGGATCAGCATGTCGGCGACGGCCTCGGCGTCCGGGGTGCGCAGGACCAGCAGCCGGCAGCGCGAGCGGATGGTGGGCAGCACGTCCTGGACGGAGGGCGCGCACAGCAGCCAGACCGTCCGTGGGGAGGGCTCCTCGACGCCCTTCAGCAGGGCGTTGGCGGCGGCCTCGGTGAGCCGGTGCGCGGAGTCGATCAGGATCGCGGACCAGCGGCCGCCGGTCGGGTAGCTGGCGGCGCGCAGGACCAGGTCACGCATGTCGCCGACGCCGATCGAGAGGCCGTCGGTGCGGACCTGCTTGACGTCGGCGTGGCTGCCGGAGAGGACGGTGTGGCAGCCCTCGCAGAAGCCGCAGCCGGGCGTGCCGCCGAGTTCGAGGTCGGGGCTGGTGCACTGGAGGGCGGCGGCGAAGGCGCGCGCGGCGGTGGTCTGGCCGGCGCCGGGCGGGCCGGTGAACAGCCAGGCGTGGGTCATCAGCGAGGCGTTGACGCCGGCCTCGGGGGTGGCGGTACGGCCGGCGGTCACGGTGGCCCGGGCCGCGCGGGCGGCCGCCTGCAGCTGCTCGACCACCCGATCCTGGCCGACCAGGTCGTCCCACACGCTCACGCCGCACTCCCTACCGCACCACCGCCTGCCCCTGAGCCTAACCCCACCGGCCGACACCCGACCGCCGTCCGCCCGACCACGGCCGGACGACCACGGCCGGACGGGCTCCGAACCCCGTGCTCCCCAATCAGCGGCTGACCGGGAGCCGGTGGTACCCGGGAACGCAGGAGGTCCCGTACCCGTGCCCCGGCGGTGTGCCGAGGGGCGGATACGGGACCCGGTCCGTGGGGACCCTTGTGGATCAGTCCTTGCGGCGCTTGCGGCCCCAGCCGCGCTGGCCGTCCTGCTCCGGGGCGGGGTCGACCGCCTGGTCGGTCTCGTCGGCGGCGTCCCAGCGGGCCCACTCCTCGCGGGAGCCCAGCAGGGTGTCGGTCAGGCTCGGCAGGTCGTCGAGCGGGGTCTCCTCGGCCCAGTCCGGCCGCGGGCGCTCGGCGGTCGGGAGTTCCCGGGTGGTCTCGTCGGTCTCCTCGGGCTCGTCGCGCCAGAGGCCCGGCGGCACCCGGTCCCCGGTGGCCGGCACGGCCTTGCCGGGGCCGACGGTCGGCAGCACGGCGGTCGCGTCGGTCGCGCCGGACGGGGCGGACTCAACGGTCGGCAGGACCGCCGTCTCGTCCACGGACGAGGCCCGACCGGACGCACCGGGACGGCCGGACGCACCGGGACGGCCGGCGGCACCCGGCCGCGGCGCCTCGGTGGTCGGGGCGTCGGAACGGCCCGGCCCCTCGCCCTCGACCCGCGGCAGCACGGCGGTCTCGTCGGTCTCCCGGTCGGCCGGACGCTCGGGCCGCACCCGCAGCTCCCGGGTGACCTCCGAGCCGTGCCCGTCCGCCGGACCGGTCTCCTCCGCAACCTGGGGCAGCTCGGCCGTGACCGCGTCCTCCCCGCCCTCCCGCGCCGCGGTCGCCGCGGCGGCGGCTGCCGCAGCGGCCGCCTCGGCCTCGGCCTTCAGCCGTGCCTCCTCCGCGTGCTGCAGGGCCTCCTCGGCCCGGCGGCGCTGCTCGGCCCGCTGGAGTTCACGCTGCCGCTGCAGCTCGGCCTGGGCGGCGGCCTCCGCCTCCAGGCGCCGGCGCTCGGCAGCCTCCTCGGCCAGCCGGGCCTCCTCGGCGACACGCCGCTCGGCCTCCTCCTCGGCCCGGCGACGGGCTTCCTCCTCCGCCCTGACACGCGCCTCCTCGGCGGCCTTGCGCGCGGCCTCGGCGGCGGCCCGGTCGGCCTCCTCCTTGGCGAGGCGCTCCTTCTCGGCCTGCTCGGCGCGCAGCTGCTCCAGCATGGCCTGCCGCTTGCGCTCGGCTTCCTCGGCCTCGGCCTTCTGGCGGGCCTCCTCGGCGGCGCGGCGCTCGGCCTCCTCGCGGGCGAGCCGCTCCTGCTCGGCCTTGGCGGCGCGCTCCTGGTCGGAGAGCGGGAGTTCACGGTCGAGCCGGTGGCGGATCGCGGTGGTGACGAAGGCGGGCTGCTGGGAGCCGTCGACGACCAGGTAGCGGGCGGGGTCGGCGGCGGCGAGCGCCAGGAACCCGCTGCGGACGCGCTGGTGGAACTCGGTCGGCTCGGACTCCAGCCGGTCCAGTGCCTCGGTGAACCGCTCGCGGGCGGCGGTCGGGTCGACGTCCAGCACCACGGTCAGGTCGGGCAGCAGGCCGCCGGTCGCCCAGCGGGAGATCCGGGCCACCTCGGTGGCGGCCAGGTCGCGGCCGGCGCCCTGGTAGGCGATGGAGGAGTCCATGTAGCGGTCGGTGATCACCACGGCGCCGCGGGCCAGCGCGGGCCGGATGACGTTCTCCACGTGCTCGGCCCGGTCGGCGGCGTAGATCAGCGCCTCGGCGCGGTGGGAGAGGCCGGTGTTGCCCACGTCCAGGACCAGGCCGCGCAGGCGCTGGCCGACCGGGCTGCCGCCGGGCTCGCGGGTGACCACGACCTCGTGGCCCTTGCTGCGGATCCACTCCGCGAGGGCCTGCGCCTGGGTGGACTTGCCGGCGCCGTCGCCGCCTTCCAGGGCGATGAAGAAGCCCTTGCCGGCGACCCGGTGCGGGGCGGGCTCGGCGCCGCCGCGCACGGCGCGGATCAGCTCCCGGCCGAACGGGATGGTGCCGCGGCGGTCGTCGGTCTTCAGCACCACCACGGCGGCCAGCACCAGGGTGAGCAGTCCGGCGGTGGAGACGGCGAGCGCGGCGCCGTCGTGGATGAAGGTGAAGCTGCCGGGCTCGATCCTCCCGTACGCGACCTCGCCGTAGGCGGCGGCGACAAGCGGCAGGCCGATCAGGGCGACACCGACCACGACCCGGAGCACGGCGTAGAGGTGCTCGGTGACCTTGGGCAGCCGGGCCTCCTCGATCTCCTGGGCGAGCAGGGTGCGGCCGGTGGCGATCACCACGCCGGCGGCCAGGCCGGCGAGCACCACGAGGAGCAGGACGAGGACGAAGTCGAGCACCAGCCCGGCCAGGATCAGCGCCACGCCCTCGGTCAGCAGGGCGAGGGCGAGCAGCCGGCGGCGGGAGAGCATCGGCAGGGTGGCGCGGGTGGCCCGGATGCCGAGGGCGGGTGCCCCGACGGCGGCGAGGACGACCAGGCCGTAGCCGATCGGTCCGGCCCGGTGGTCGACGGCGGTCAGCAGGCCGAGGGCGGCGGTGCCGGCCATCGCGGCGTAGCCGGCGGCGACGGAGAAGGTGAAGTAGGGGGCGGAGCCGGTGCGGCCCTTGCGCAGGGCGGGGCCGGGGGTGGCGTCCGTCGGGGCGCGCAGGCCCTGGAGCGGGGAGCGCGGTGCGGGGGCGGCGCCGGCGGGCAGCGTCTGGAGGTGGATCAGGACGGCGGAGGCCGCGAACAGCAGCGCCGCGCCGAGGGCGGCCGCGGTGGTCTGGTTGGCGCGCAGCCAGTCCGAGGCCAGGGCCGCGAACACGTTGTTGACCAGGGTGAGCGCGACCAGCGCGGTGGCGGCCAGCGGCACGGTGGCCCAGCCGGTGCGGGTATCGAGGATGCGGACCGCGTCCAGGCTGGAGGCGGCGGGCCGGCGCTCGGCGGCGGGCGCGTACGGGTCGGCGGCGGGCAGCAGGCCGGGGACGGCCGCGTCCTTGCCGACGGCCCAGATCCGCTCGGCGGCGCCGGTGACGAAGACGGTGGCGAGCAGGGCCCAGAACGCCGAGCCGGGTGTCCAGGTGGCCCACCAGGCGGCGAGGCCGATCAGCACGGCCCGCAGGGCGTCGGCGCCGAGGAGCACCCAGCGGCGGTCCAGCCGGGAGACCAGGGTGTGCACCGGGCCGAGCAGGGCGGCGCCGAACAGCACGGTGGCCAGCAGTCGCACGGCGAAGACGGCGGCGACGGCGAGCGCGAGGGAGCGGTACCCGTCGCCGAGCTGGCCGCCCAGGTAGGCGGCGATCACGGTCAGCGGGACAAGCACGAGCAGGGCGAGCCGGTCGGCCGTGCCGCTCACCAGCTGGGCCGTCCACAGCCGTCGGTACGGGCGCTGGCGCAGCAAGGCGCGGACCCGTTCACCGGGTGTCCCGGCCGGGGCCGTCTCGGGGAGGCCGGGTGGTGCGGTGGTCGCGCTGCTGGGCTGCTCCTCGCTCGTCATACGGTCAGCGTAGCGGTCCGGCGTTGGCTCAAAAGGGGGGTACACCCGTCCGGAACGCGGTTCATGACACGGTTGTGACGCGGCCGGGGCCCGCACGGGTGTGCGGGCCCCGGCCGGTCCGGGTCAGCTCTCCTCGGGGGCCGAGGAGGTCTTCCCGGCAACGGTCTTCTTCGCGGCGGTCTTCTTGGCCGCCGTCTTGGTCGCGGCCGTCTTCGCGGCGGCCGTCTTGGTCACGGTCTTCTTCGCCACCGTCTTCTTGGCGGCGGTGTTGGTGGCCGCGGTCTTGGTGGCGGTCTTCTTGGCGGTGGCCTTCTTCGCCGGCGCCTTCTTGGCGGCCTTCTTCACCGGCCCGCGGGCGCGCTTCTCGGCCAGCAGCTCGAAGGCGCGCTCGGGCGTGATGGTCTCGACCTCGTCGTCCTTGCGCAGGGTCGCGTTGGTCTCGCCGTCGGTCACGTACGGGCCGAACCGGCCGTCCTTGACCACCACGGGCTTCTCGCTGACCGGGTCGGGGCCGAGCTCCTTGAGCGGGGCGGCGGCGGCCGCGCGCCCGCGCTGCTTGGGCTGGGCGTAGATGGCCAGCGCCTCCTCCAGCGTGATGGTGAGCAGCTGGTCCTCGCTGGTGAGCGAGCGGGAGTCGGTGCCGCGCTTGAGGTACGGGCCGTAGCGGCCGTTCTGCGCGGTGATCTCGTTGCCGTCCGGGTCGCTGCCGACCACGCGGGGCAGCGAGAGCAGCCGCAGGGCGTCTTCCAGGGTGACGGTGTCCAGGGACATCGTCTTGAAGAGCGAGGCGGTGCGCGGCTTGACCGCGTTCTTGCCGGTCTTCGGGGTGCCCTCGGGGAGGACCTCGGTGACGTAGGGGCCGTACCGGCCGTCCTTGGCGACCAGCGGGTGGCCGGACTCGGGGTCGCTGCCGAGCACGCGCTCGCCGCTGGGCTTGGCCAGCAGTTCCTCGGCCAGCTCGACGGTCAGCTCGTCCGGCGGCAGGTCGTCGGGGATGTCGGCGCGCTGGCCGGGCTCGCCCTCGACGGCGGAGGGCTTCTCGACGTACGGGCCGTAGCGGCCGACCCGCAGGACCAGGCCCTCGCCGATCGGGAAGGAGCTGATCTCGCGGGCGTCGATGGCGCCGAGGTCGGTGACCAGTTCCTTGAGCCCGCCGAGGTGGTCGCCGTCGCCGTTGCCGGCCTCGGCGGCGGTGCCGGCGCCCTCGCCCTCACCGAAGTAGAAGCGCTTCAGCCAGGGCACGGACTCGGCCTGGCCGGCGGCGATCCGGTCGAGGTCGTCCTCCATCTTGGCGGTGAAGTCGTAGTCGACCAGTCGGCCGAAGTGCTTCTCCAGCAGGTTGACGACGGCGAAGGAGAGGAAGGAGGGCACCAGGGCGGTGCCCTTCTTGAACACGTACTTGCGGCCGATGATGGTGTCGATGATCGAGGCGTAGGTGGAGGGGCGGCCGATCTCCCGGTCCTCCAGCTCCTTGACCAGCGAGGCCTCGGTGTAGCGGGCCGGGGGCTTGGTGGAGTGGCCCTCGGGGGTGAGGCGGTCGGCGGCCAGCGGGTCGCCCTCGGAGACCTGGGGCAGCCGGCGCTCGCGGTCGTCCAGCTCGGCGTTGGGGTCGTCGGCGCCCTCGACGTAGGCCTTGAGGAAGCCGTGGAAGGTGATGATCTTGCCGGAGGCGGAGAACTCGGCGTCCCGGCCGTCGGAGGAGCGGCCGCCGACCTTCACGGTCACCGACTGGCCGACGGCGTCCTTCATCTGGGAGGCGACGGTGCGCATCCAGATCAGCTCGTAGAGCCGGAAGTCGTCGCCGGCGAGGCCGGTCTCGGCGGGGGTGCGGAAGCGGTCGCCGGAGGGACGGATCGCCTCGTGCGCCTCCTGCGCGTTCTTGACCTTGGAGGCGTAGGTGCGCGGCGCGTCCGGCAGGTAGTCCCGGCCGTACAGCTGGGTGACCTGCGTGCGGGCGGCGGTGATCGCCGTCTCCGACAGCGTGGTGGAGTCGGTACGCATATAGGTGATGAAGCCGTTCTCGTACAGCTTCTGGGCCACCTGCATGGTGCGCTTGGCGCCGAAGCCCAGCTTGCGGCTGGCCTCCTGCTGCAGCGTGGTGGTGCGGAACGGCGCGTACGGGGAACGGCGGTACGGCTTGGACTCGACGCTGCGGACGGCGAAGGCGGTCTGCTCCAGGGCGGCGGCCAGGGCGCGGGCGGCCTGCTCGTCGAGGTGCAGGGTGTTGGCGGTCTTCAGTCGGCCGTCGGAGCCGAAGTCGCGACCGGTGGCGATCCGCTTGCCGTCGACGTTGACCAGGCGGGCGCCGAAGTTCTCCGGGTTGGCGGCGTCGGCGGCGGTGCGGCCGGTGGAGAAGGTGGCGACGAGGTCCCAGTAGTGGGCGCTGGTGAAGGCGATCCGCTCGCGCTCGCGCTCGACGACCAGCCGGGTGGCGACGGACTGCACGCGGCCCGCCGACAGCTTCGGCATGACCTTCTTCCACAGCACCGGCGAGACCTCGTAGCCGTAGAGGCGGTCGAGGATGCGGCGGGTCTCCTGGGCGTCGACCAGGCGCTGGTTCAGGTCGCGCGGGTTGCGGACGGCCTCCTGGATGGCGTCCTTGGTGATCTCGTGGAAGACCATCCGGTGCACCGGCACCTTGGGCTTCAACACCTCCTGGAGGTGCCAGGCGATGGCCTCGCCCTCGCGGTCCTCATCGGTGGCGAGGAAGAGCTCGTCGGACTCCTTGAGCAGCGACTTCAGCTTGGTGACCTGGGACTTCTTGTCCGGGTTCACCACATAGATGGGGGCGAAGTCGTGGTCCACGTCGACACCGAGCCGGCGGACCTCGCCGGTGTACTCGTCCGGCACCTCGGCGGCCGTGCCGGGAAGGTCGCGGATGTGCCCCACGCTGGCCTCGACGATGTAGCCGGGGCCCAGGTAGCCCTTGATCGTCTTGGCCTTGGCCGGCGACTCGACGATGACGAGTCGCTTACCGTGCGCGGTCTCGCTGCTCGGGGACACCTTCGCTCTTCTCTCCCGGTCGTGATGTGTGCGGTCGGCGCGGAGGGCAGCGGGTGGTGCGCCCGACCCGCAGCCGTCCGGGGCAGCCGTTGTGCGACGGCCCCACCAGCGGAGTGTGACCGTACCCTGGCCACCCTTGTCAAACGGACGGAACCCGCTTTTTCACCGGCTAGGCCGACCTGCGCCACTCGAACGGTAACCCGACGGCAGGCGTTCGCGCCGCGTGGAGGGGGAGAGAGCGGGCTCCGGCGGCCGGATCCCGCTCGCCGGTGGCTGACGGTCGATCAGCCCGGGCGGGCTCACCTCCTTCCCTCGCGTCCGGGGAGGTCACGGGAGGTCACGGGAGTCCCGGCGGTTCCGGGCCGGCGGGTGCCGGGAGGGTGGGAAGGTCGGCGGTGATCACCGGCGGGACGGGGCGGCTCCCGATCGCCGAGGCGGGGACGAGCCGCGCGCGAGGCCGGCTCGCCCCGGGCCGGCCGGTCCCGGGTCCGCTCGGCGGGACGTCGTCGTCCCGGGTGGGCCGGGCTCAGTGGCGCGAGCGTCCGGCGGGCGAGCGTTCAGTGGGCGAGCACCGTGGCGAGCAGGCTCAGGCCGCCCGCCACCGCGGCGGTACCGAGGACCGTCCAGAAGATGTCGCTCGGCAGCGTCCGCAGCTGGTCCGCGCCGGCCAGGACCACCCGGCTCGGGCGCCGCGGGTCGTACGCCACCTGCACGATCGCCCCGGGGACCAGCCGGCCGGGCCGGCGCAGCGGCGTGTGCCCGCGCGGCCGGGTCAGGACGGTCCGGCCCTCGGCCCGCTCCCCCGGCGGGACCGCCCGCAGCTCGCGCGGCCCGGGCTCCTGCGGCCCGGCCTCCGTGAGGGCGGCCTCGCGCAGTCCGGCGCCGGGGCCGGTGGTCGCGGTGTAGGTGATCAGAGGGGCGCTGTCGAGCTCGCCGTAGGGGTCGCCGTACGGGTCGAGGCGGCGGTCGCCGTCGCCGACCACGCGGGCGGTGGTGGGGACGCCGTGCCGGCGCAGATGGTGGCGAAGGCGCAGTTCAACGGCGCACCAGAGGAGGAGTGCGCTGCCGAAGAGGGTGAGGACGGCTCCTGCCGTGACCGCTGTCGGCATCTCCACCGTTGGCCCTCCCTGGTACTGTCCACAGCCTTGTGGACGGGAGGTTCGCAGTCCGGGGACAACCGGGGGCGGACTCCCGCCGTATGACAGGCGACATCGGGGGGACGGCCGGGTGAACCGGCCTTGGCCGGGCATGCCCTCCGACCGCCGTCCGGACAGGAACGACAGGCTCTCGGACAGTGCCTCAGGGGGAAGAACATATGACCGCGCGCCGGCTCACCTCGGCAGCAGTTCTCGGTCTCACCGCCGTCCTCGCGCTCAGCGGGTGCGGCGGCGGGTCGAAGCACAAGCGCTCCAGCCGCAGCCACAGCAGCTCGACCCACTCCACGACGGACGTGGACAGCACGGCCCGTCCGGCCGCGAGCAGTTCGGCCACCTCGCGCGGCTGCGCCACCAGCCGGCCGCGCGGAGACGAGCGGGTGATCCACGTGACCGCGGCCGACGGCGCCAAGTCGCAGCTCACGGCCACCGACACCCGGCACGCCTGCGGCCCGAGCGGCGACCGCTACGAGCCGACCGGCGCGCCGGTGCAGTTCACCGTCACCCCGCAGCTGCGGATCCGGCTGCTGGCGAAGTCGGGCACCGCCGAACTCGCCCAGGACGTCACGCCGTTCTCCAAGCTGGCCGCGCACGTCACGGACTGCGGGGCGAAGCGGACGGTGGCCGCGCCGTTCTCCTGCCACGGCAACAACTTCCAGGTCACGGTGGACACCGCCGGGCGGATCACCGCCATCAGCGAGGTCCCGGCCTGATCCCGGGCGGCGGGAGCCGCCGGCTCGCCGCTACGCCCGGGGGCGCCGGGGACTCCGGGGTCGCTGGTGCCGCCGGACCGCCGGGGTGCCGGAGCACGGGGCCTTCCGTGCCGCCGGGCTGCTCCGGCGGGGGCACGGGAGGGCCGTGCGGCCCTCCCGTCCCGCCTGAACCGTCCTCAGTCCTCGGCCAGCTCGCCGAAGACCGGCTCGATGAACCCCTGCTCGGTGAGCATCCGCAGCGACTCGGGCACCCGGTCGCGCAGGACCACCCGCTCCTCGCCGAGCAGCTGGGCGATGGCGTCGACGATCTCCCCCGCGGACAGGGTCCCGTCGCAGACGCCCACGAAGCCGGCGCCGACGGTGTCCACCTTCGTCGCCCGCCGCATGCCGCGGTTGTGACGGAGGATCACGTGCTCCGGGTCCTCGGCGCCGGGCGCGCCGACCTGCTCCTGCACCACCTCGTCGGCCAGCACGTACCGGGCCGCGAGCAGGCCCGCGTCGTCGGAGGAGCGCAGGAAGTCCTGCCGGGCGAACCAGCTCTCGATGTGCGGGCCGAGGGGCTGCTCGACCGGGTGCGGCCACTCCTCGATCCGCACGGTGGGCGTCTCGGCGCCGCCGGCCCGCAGGGTGATCCAGCCGAAGCCGATGCCCTCCACGCCGCCCGATTCGAAGGCGTCCAGCCACTCGTCGTACCGCGCCTGGTACTCGGCGCCGGAACTCCGGTGGTCGCCGCCGTCGCGCAGCCACAGCTCGGCGTACTGGGCGGTGTCCTGGACCTCGCGCTGCACCACCCAGGCGTCCAGGCCGGTGCCGGCGACCCAGCCGGCCAGCCGGTCGTGCCAGTCCTCGCCCTTGACGTGCTGCCAGTTGGCGAGCAGGTGGCAGTAGCCGCCGGGCTCCAGGTGCGCGGCGGCCCGGCGGACCAGGCTCCGGCACAGCTCGTCGCCGGCCATGCCGCCGTCCCGGTAGACGAACCGGCTGCCGGGGGAGATCACGAACGGCGGGTTGGAGACGATCAGGTCGAACCGGCGGTCGCCGACCGGCTCGAACAGGCTGCCCTCGGCCACCTCGGTGTTCTCGAAGCCGGAGAGGCCCAGGGTCAGCCGGGTGAAGTGCAGCGCGCGCGGGTTGAGGTCGGTGGCGGTGACGTGCTGGGCGTGCCGGGCGGCGTGCAGCGCCTGGACGCCCGAGCCCGAGCCGAGGTCCAGTGCCTCGCGCACCGGGCGCCGGACGGCGAGGTTCGCCAGCGTGGTGGAGGCGCCGCCGACGCCCAGCACCAGGTCCTTGCGGGCGATCCCGGCCGCGCTCCCGCCCGAGCCGATCCCGCCGGCGCCGCCGACCGCGCAGCCCAGGTCGGACACCACCCAGGCGTCCGCGCTCGGCATCCCGGCGACCTCGTTGGCGTACGGGCGCACGTCGACCGTGGCCCGCACCTCGTCCCCGTCGCGGACCAGCCAGCCGTCGGCCAGGCAGTCCTGGACGGGCAGCGCGGCCTCCGCCGCGGCGTACGGGACCGGCCGCTGCAGCAGGAAGAGCCGCACCAGCGTCTCCAGCGGCGTGCCGCCACGGGTCTTCCGCAGCGCCGGCACCACCTCGCTGCGGGCGAGCGCCGCGTACCCGGTCGGACCGAGCAGGTCGAGGCAGCCGTCGGCGGTGTACGAGGCGGCGAGCAGCGCCTCACGCAGCTTCGCCAGGCGGGTCGGGTCAAGAACGGGGCTACTGGTCACCCGCACATTGTCCCCCGCCGGCCGCCGGCGCCGACCGCCCCACGCGGGGGCGCCGGCGCGGGGGCACCGCAGCGGGCCGGGTCCGCGATCAGCCGGCCGACGGCGAGGCGGCCGAGGCCGCCGGGGCGGTGGAGGCGGCTGCCGGGTCGGCGGGGGCCGAGCTCGGCGCCCCGGAGGTGCCGGTGGACTTGCACCCGTCCTGCTTCTTGATGGCGCCGCCGAGCTCGCCGCTCTCCAGGCGGTTCCGCGCCCGGGTGGACTGCTGCGACAGGCGCTGCACCTGGTCGCCGACGCTCTTCAGCCCGTCCGCGAACTTCTCCTGGTCGGCGACCGGCAGGGCGTCCAGCTTCTTCTGGGCCTCCTGGTAGCCCTGCGCCGCCTGCCGCAGCTCGGCGACCGCGTCGGTCCGCAGCTTCTCCCCGTCGGTGACCTTGGGGGCGCCCGCCTTGTCCACGGCGTCGGCGAACTGCTCGCTGGACTTGGCCAGCACCGCGAGGTCGCCGGACAGCCGCTTCTGCAGATCGCCGGGGGCCTCGCCGGGCTGGACCTTGCCGGTGTCGGAGAACGCCGTCCGCGACTGCGCGATCGGGTCCTGGGCGGCGTCGCAGACGCTCTTCGCCCAGGTGTTCAGCTGCGCGGCGTTGTCCTCGTCCCCACCGCACCCCACGGCGCCGAACGCCAGCACCGCACCGAGCACGGACACGGTCAGCAGTCGCTTCTTCACCCGCAGGCCCCTTCGCTCTCGAACGCCCGGTTCGGACGTCGAGCAGCGAACCTACACGGCCGGCCGCCCTGCCCGCCCACCCCCTGTACCGGGCGGGACCGGCCACCACCGCTCGGAACGGGCGGCCATCGGGGAGGACGGGCGTGCAGGACGACCTCCTCAGGCCCGCTCGACCCGGATCGGGTCACCACTGCGGACCGACCGCAGAACCTCCGGGTCCTCGTCCAGCACGCCGAGGACGTTGCAGGGGCTGGCCAGCCGGCACTCGCCCCCGCGGGAGATCGGCGTCTGGCCGTAGGGCAGCGCCAGGCTGTCCCCGTCCGTCCGGAAGGCGACCGTCCCGGGCTCGACGACCTGCTGGGCGTCAGGCTCCCTCGCCACGCTGACCAGGGTGTCGAAGTAGACCTCCTCGCCCCAGGTGCTGGCGGAGGAGCTGATCGGCAGTGCCGCCCAGAGTGCCTCGGCGGTGGGCGTCGACCGGAGCTCGGCCGTCGCCTGCCCGGCCGGCCACAGGATGCGTATCCGCATGGGGTTTCCTTCTCCCGTACCTCTCGAACCGAACCGATCGCGCCGGGGAGCAGGGAACCGCCGTCTTCAACATTTTGTCAACCAAACGGGGGTTGTCCGGGGACAGGGCGACCGGAAGCGGGCGCACGGAGATCACCACGTGCACGGGGGCCGGGCAGGCAGGAACGGCCGGCGGACCAGCCGGCAGGGAACCAGCTGGCAGGAAAACGGGAAAGGTGGCCGGAAAGGGCCGAAAGGATCAGCTCCGCGCCCCGAGCGAAGCTGATCAGACGCCGACGGAGGTGGTGGAGACGGGCCAGCTCATCCGGATCAGGCCGCCCTCGTTGCCGTTGCCGACCTCGACGTCCTCGACCAGGCCGGTGATCACCGCGAGCCCGAGGACGTCCTCGCCGCCGTCGGCGTCACCCTCGGCCTCGCCGGCACCGCCGCCACCCGCGGACCCGCCGATCGGGCCGGCCTCGTCCTCGACCTCGATGAGGAAACGCTTCTCCTCTTCGATGAGCGCCACCCGGACGGCACCGTTCAGGCCGCTCCGCTGGTGCAGACCGACCGCACGCGAGCAGGCCTCGCCGACGGCGAGCCGCACCTCGTCGAGCAACGACTCGTCGACCCCGGCCCGTCTGGCCACAGCCGCCGCCACGAGCCGTGCCGTCCGCACGTGCTCGGGAAGCGCACTGAATCGAAGTTCGACGGTTGCCATCTCTCCCCCTCCGGGGTTGCGCTCACCCGGCGCCGGGGCACCTACGGCCCCGGCCGCGACCGGGTGATGTCAGGCTGGCCCGCCGGCGGGCCCCGAAGGCCCCGCCGGCGGCGAGAAGGCGGTCAGCGGGCGACCCGAGGGCCGCCCGGGAACGCGCGGGATCAGTCGGTCGCCGCGACGGCCTCGTCCACGGAGTTGTGGATCGGGAAGACCTTGGTGAGACCGGTGATCCGGAAGATCTTCAGGATGCGCTCCTGGTTGCACACCAGACGGAGCGAACCCTCGTGAGCACGAACCCGCTTCAGACCGCCGACCAGCACACCGAGGCCGGTCGAGTCGAGGAAGTCCACGCCCTCCATGTCGACAACGAGGTGATAGTTGCCATCGTTGACGAGCTCGACCAGCTGCTCGCGCAGCTTGGGGGCGGTGTACACATCGATCTCGCCGCCAACCTCGACGACCGTGCGATCGCCGACTGTACGGGTCGACAGGGACAGGTCCACGGAACCTCCAGCACCTTGCCTTGCTACGTCATTGCGATCATCGGCCAGGCGGCCGCCACCGCATGGTCGCAGGGCCTGGGCGCGGCAAACCGGCACGTCAGAGCCTCGGCGTCGTTGCCCCGACCATGCGGCCGTCACGGCCTCATTCAACCACTTGTGACCATGACCGCACGATGGCTTGGGGCGATTCTCCGTCACGCCGGTGACACACTGGGTCCTCATGCCGCCCCGTCATCACCCGCCCGAGGCCCTGCTCACGACCCTGTCCACCGAGCGCGGCCGGTTGACCCGCCTCACCCATACGGAGCATCTGCCCGCCCGCGCGGCCCGTTACGCCCCCTGGCCGGAGGGAATCCGCACGGAGATCGTGAGGGCGGCGGGCGAACTCGGCGTGGAGCAGCCGTGGGCCCACCAGGCGGAGGCCATGGAGCTGGCCCGGACCGAGGCCGCCGTGGTGATCGCCACCGGTACGGCCTCGGGCAAGTCGCTCGGCTATCTGGCCCCGGTCCTCAGCGATCTGCTGGACGGCACCGAGGCGCGCAACGGCCGCGGCGCCACCGCGCTCTACCTGGCCCCGACCAAGGCGCTGGCCGCCGACCAGCGGCGGCGCGCGGCCGAGCTGGTGCCGAACCGGGTGCGGGTCGCGCTCTACGACGGCGACACCCCGCCGGAGGAGCGGGAGTGGGTGCGCCAGTACGCCTCGTACGTGCTGACCAATCCGGACATGCTGCACCGGGGGATCCTGCCGGCCCATCCGCGCTGGTCCTCCTTCCTCAAGGCGCTCAGGTACGTGGTGATCGACGAGTGCCACAGCTATCGGGGCGTGTTCGGCTCGCACGTCGCCCAGGTGCTGCGCCGGCTGCGGCGGCTGTGCGCGCGGTACGGGTCGTCGCCGGTGTTCCTGCTGGCCTCGGCCACCACCGCGGAACCGGCCGTGACCGCCGGCCGGCTGACCGGGCTGCCCGCGGTGGCGGTGACCGAGGACGCCTCGCCGCGCGGGCCGCTGGTCTTCGGGCTCTGGGAGCCGCCGCTCACCGAGAACGTGGGCGAGCACGGTGCCCCCGTCCGGCGGACCGCGGCCGCGGAGGCCGGGCACCTGCTCACCGAACTCGTCGAGCTGGGCACCCGGACCGTGGTCTTCGTCCGCTCCCGGCGGGCCGCGGAGCTGGTCGCGCTGCAGGCCCAGGACCAGTTGGGGTCGCCGCTGGCCGCGCGTGTCGCGGCGTACCGGGGCGGGTACCTGGCCGAGGAGCGCCGGGCCCTGGAACGGGACCTCCACGCGGGGAAGCTGCTCGGGGTGGCCTCCACCTCGGCCCTCGAACTCGGCGTGGACATCTCGGGGCTGGACGCGGTGCTGATGGCCGGATATCCGGGCACCCGCGCCTCGTTGTGGCAGCAGGCCGGTCGGGCCGGTCGGGAGGCGCAGGGCGCGTTGGCGGTGCTGATCGCCCGCGACGACCCGCTCGACACCTATCTGGTGCACCACCCGGAGGCGCTGTTCGCCAACCCGGTCGAGGCGACCGTGCTCGACCCCGACAACCCGCACGTACTCGCTCCGCACCTGTGCGCGGCGGCGGCCGAGCTGCCGCTCACGGAGGCCGACAACGAGCTGTTCGGCCCTTCGGCGGCGCAGCTGCTGCCGGTGCTGGAGCGCCGGGGGCTGCTGCGGCGGCGGCCGGACGGTTCCTGGTACTGGACCCGGCGCGAGCGGGCCGTCGACGGGGTGGACCTGCGCGGCAGCGGGGGCAGCCCGGTGCAGATCGTGGAGGCGCCGACCGGCCGTCTGCTCGGCACGGTGGACGCCGCGGCCGCCCACACCACCGTGCACACCGGTGCCGTGCACCTGCACCAGGGTCGTACGTACCTGGTGCAGGACCTGGACCTGGAGAACTCGGTCGCCCTGGTCGCTCCCGCCGATCCGCCGTACACCACCTCGGCCCGGGACATCACCTCCATCTCGGTGCTGTCCACCGACATCACGGAGGAGTGGGGCGAGGCGCGGCTGAGCTTCGGCTCGGTGGAGGTGGTCAACCAGGTGGTGGGGTTCCTGCGGAAGCGGATCGCCACGGGCGAGATCATGGGCGAGAGCAAGCTGGACCTGCCGCCCAGGACGCTGCGGACCCGGGCCGTCTGGTGGTCCGTCACCGAGGACCAGCTCCTGGACGCCGACATCCCGGTCGACCAGTTGCCGGGCGCCGCCCACGCGGCCGAGCACGCCTCGATCGGCCTCCTGCCGCTCTTCGCCACCTGCGACCGCTGGGACATCGGCGGGGTCTCGGTGCCGTTGCATCCGGACACCGGGCTGCCGACGGTCTTCGTGTACGACGGCCACTCGGGCGGCGCCGGCTTCGCCGAGCGGGGCTTCCGGCGGGCGGTGGTCTGGCTGAAGGCCACCCGGGAGGCGATCGCGGCCTGCGAGTGCGAGCGCGGCTGCCCGTCCTGTGTGCAGTCGCCGAAGTGCGGCAACGGGAACGACCCGCTGGACAAGGCCGCGGCCGTCCGGTTGCTGGATGCCCTGCTCGCCGGTGCGCCGCCGGTCGCCGCGGGCGATCCATAGGGGTCGGGCGGGTCGGCCGGGTCGGCCGGAGCCGGGGAGGGTACGGACGCCGCAGGTCCGACCGGGTAGGGCCCGCCCGCCGGCGCGGCGGGTGAGCCGTGTTCCCGCCTGGACGGCCGCGGGGCCGGTGGACGCAGCGGTGGTGGTGACGGCGGATGCGGCAGTGGTGGCGGACGCCGCGCTCTCCTGGCCGCCGTCGGGCGAGTCGTCGGCCCAGGTCCAGACGGGGCCGGCCCGGGCTCGGGCCCGGACGGGACCGACCGGAACGGGCGGCCTCTCGATCCGGACCTGGACCACCACCTCCACCACGTCGCTGTCCGACAGGACCGTGCAGGACACCAGCTCGGCCCCCTGCACGGCCGCGATGCGGGCCGCCCAGCCGCAGCCGCCGTCCGGGTCGATGAGCAGATGATCAGCCGCGCCCAGGGCGGCCAGATCCGCCGTCGACTCGGCCCGGTGCCGTGCGGCCACCACCGCGCCGAACCACAGGGCGCACCCGACCACCGTGCACCCGAGCATGAGCAGGGCGACCAGCCACACCGTCGCCGAGCCCTGGTCCGGCGCACTCCGCCCACGGGACTGCGACCGGACGGTGCGGCGCCGCATGACCGGGGACGACCACCTCATCGCCGACCTCCCGTCGCCGCGCAGCCTGACGTTCGACGACCTGTCAGCGCGCCTGTCCACAGGCCGGAGGGCCCGGTCACGTGCCACCCCCGGGATGCAGGGTGTCGACGTCCTCACGGGCGGCCACCGCCGAGGCGGTGAGCCGGACCGAGAGTCGCGCCGCCAGGACGCCGGGGCCCGGACAGGGCGCGTCCACGGTCACGCGGACGGTCTCCGCGTCCTGGGCCAGTCCGATCACGGCGCCCGCCGGAGCGGCGGCGCGGGCCACGGCCTCCGCGTCCGGTTCGCCCCGGGCGGCGGAGCGCGCCCCCACCCGGGCCGCGTCCACGCACCGGATCTGGTCGGAAGCCACCACCACGGCCCACATCAGCATCGCCGCCAGCAGGACCAGGGCCGGGAGGACGACAGCCGTCTCCGCGGTCACCGAGCCGGCCTCACGCCCCGCCCGTCCTGCCGCACCCGCGGTGCGCCGAATCCGTCGGCCCACCCGCTGTCGGGGGTCAGACCACATGGAGAGCCCGTTGCAGCAGTTCGTTGAGCAGGCCGGAGACCGCTTCGCTGGTGACCACGCGGTAGAGGACCGCGGCAAAGGCGCAGGCCGCGACCGTCCCGATCGCGTACTCCGCGGTGACGCTCCCCGCGTCGCCGCGGCCGCGCGCCAGCCGTCGGAGCCGGACGCGCAGCCTGTCACCCCATCGGCGCGATGCGCCGCGGAACGCTCCGGTGTCACCACCGGCCGGCTTGGGGAGGGCGGAGGTGTTCATGGCTGGTCTCCTTCTCGTGAGGGGCCGACGATCGGTCAGATCCGAACGGCGAACTGGGCGGTCAGGCCGACCACCACCGGGACGACTCCGATCAGGACGAACGCGGGCAGGAAGCACAGGCCCAGCGGGGCGGTGGCGAGCACCCCGGCCCGGCGTACCCGGGCATGGGCGGCCCGGCTCGCGGTGGCGCGTTGGGCATGGCCGAGGCCGGTCAGGGCCGCGCTCGGCGGGGCTCCGCCGAGACTCGTCCGGACGAGACAGCGGGCGAGCGGGGCGAGTGGCGGACAGCCCTCGGCCAGGCCTTCCCAGCAGGCCTCCGGCGCCGCTCCCAGGGACAGCTGGGCGGCCACCGCCGCCAGCCGCTCGCGCATCGGCGAGCCGACGCTCTGCGCCACGGCCGCGGCCGCCACCGCCGGGGAGGGAACAGAGCCCAGGCAGGCGGCCAGCAGGTCGGCGGTGAGCGGGAGTTGCCGCTCCAGGCGGTCCCGGTCGCGTTGCGCCTGCCGTTGGGCGGGCGAGCGCGTCCTCGGCAGCCACCGCTGCGCGGCCAGGGCCACCAGGGCTCCCGCCGGCACCCCGGCCCATCCGCCGACCGCGGCCGTCGCGCCGAGGCCCACGGCCAGCGGGACGGCCCAACTCGACGACGCCAGCCGCCTCATCCGCGCGGCAGTGCGTCCGCCGCGTCTCCGTCCCGGGGTCGGCACCTCGGACGGCAGACACCGCCCGAAGCGCCGCCGTGCCCCACGCCGCCACCGCGCCGCGGCGAGCTCGCCGACCACTCCCCCGGCCACCACGGGCAGCACCAGCAGTGTCACCACCCCGCACCTCCTGTCCGGTCGGACCGGCCTGCGGCGCTGCACCCGATCGGCAGGCCGCCGCGGTCCGTACCTCGCCTCGCCCCACCGACCCCGCAGACCCCACAGGCCCCGCCGACCGCTCCAGGACAGTCGCGCGGCCGCGCAGCCGTCCGAGCTCGACCGCCCTCGACCCGCCGGTCGGGGCCTCTCGCGGCGCCGTGCACCGGCCTCGCGTCCGGGCCGGGCTCGTCCGGACGCTCCGCCGCCTGGCGCACCCACGGGCCCCGGCCGTGTCGCCGCTCACCACGCCACCTCCGCCCGGCCGCCGGCGTGCAGGTCGGCCCGGGTGCGGGAGAGGCCGCAGCCGTCCGCGGCCCCGGCCCTCGCTCCCGGCCGATCCGGTTCCCGCCGACCGGGAGGACAGCCGCGCCCCTGCTCCGTCCCCTCCGCCGCCCGCACCAGCCGGGCCGTCCAGAGCAGCCCGCCGGCCTCCAGCAGCGCCCCGCCCAGCAGGCACCCCAGCCCGGCCGGCGTGTGGAGCAGCACCCGTACGGGCTGTGCCCCGAGCGCGGCACCGAGCAGCAACCCCAGCAGGGGCAGCGCGGCGAGGACGGCGATGGTCGTCTTCGGGCCGGCCAGCTCGCCGGCGATCTCTTCGGCGAGCGCCCGTTCCGCCCGCAGGGCGTCGGCGACCTGGTCCAGGCCGACGGCCAGGCCGCTTCCGCTGTCCGCGGTGACCTGCCAGCAGGCGGCGACGGCGGCCGCCCCGCTCCCGCCGGGCAGTTCGGCGACCAACCGGAGCGCGGCCGGGACGTTCCCGCCGTACCGGCCTGCGGCCAAGCGGGCGGTGGCCTCGGCGCCCAGGTCGCGCCGCAGCGCCTGCCCGGCCCGGGAGGTGACGGTGTGCAGGGCCTGTTCGGGGGTGGAGCCGCTGCGGAGTTCGGCGGCCAGGCCGGTGCAGAGGTCGATCACGGCCGTGGCGCGGCGGCGCGCCTCGGCGGCCGTCCGCCGTCGCTTCCGCCACCGCCGGAGCGGCGCCACGAGGGCCGCCGCGCCCAGCAGGGGCACGACCGAGGCGGTGGCCCGGGCGAGCACGAGGCCGACGGGGAGCAGCAGGAGTTCCGCCACCAGCCAGCGCGGTCGGGTCAGGGCGATCCGGCTCCGCAGCCCGTTCAGCGCTGCCGTGGGACCGCGCCCGCCGCAGCCCGCACGGCCCACGGCCAGCGGGACGACCGTCCGGGCCCGCGCCACCGTCCGCCGTCGGCGCCGCAGGCCGGCTGCCCCGAGGGTGAGGCCGAGCAGCACACCGGCGAGGGTGGCCGCGCACGCCACCGCGTGGACCAGGCCTTCGCCGTTCTGCGCGGCGGCCCAGGTCGACGGGTTCGGGTTCATCGGGAGCTCCTGACCGCCGGCTGGAGCAGCCACCAGGCGCCCCCGGCGGCTCCGGACAGCACCAGCACCCACAGGAGTTCGGCCTGCCGGGCGGTCACCGCGACACCCCCGGCAGCTCGGTGCCCCGCTCGGCGCAGCACTGCCGCAGCCGTTCCCAGCCGGGGCCGGGCTCGCATCCGCCGGTGGCGGGGAAGGTGATCGCCGGGACCGTCCGGGTCGGGCCCGCGCCGGTGCCGTCCAGGATGTGCAGCCCGGCCACCCGGCGCCGGCCGCTGGCCGGTTCGCGGACCAGGTGGACGACCACGTCCAGCGCGGCGCGGAGCTGGCTGTGCAGGGCGTCCCGGGGGAGCCCGGCGAGCGAGCCGAGCGCCTCCAGCCGCGCCGGGACGTCCGCTGCCGTGTTGGCGTGGGCCGTTCCCGCGCCGCCCTCGTGGCCGGTGTTCAGCGCGGCCAGCAGGTCAACCACCTCGGCGCCGCGCACCTCGCCGACCACCAGCCGGTCCGGCCGCATCCGCAGTGCCTGTCGGACGAGGTCGCGGAGGGTCAGTTCGCCGAGGCCCTCCTGGTTCGGCGGCCTGCTCTGGAGCCGCACCACGTGGGGGTGGTCGGGGCGCAGCTCGGCCGAGTCCTCGGCCAGCACGATCCGTTCGCCGGGTTCGACCAGGCCGAGCAGGGCGGCGAGCAGGGTGGTCTTCCCGGTGCCGGTGCCGCCGGTGATCAGCAGCGAGAGCCTGGCCCGGATGACCGCGGCCAGCAGGTCGGCTCCGGTCTGCGGGAGCGAGCCGGCCGCGACGAGTTCGGGCAGGGTGAACGGCCGGCTGCGGCTGGTCCGCAGCGAGAGGTGGGTGCAGCCGGTGGCGATCGGCGGGAGGACGGCGTGCAGCCGGGTGCCGTCGGGGAGCCGTGCGTCGACCCAGGGCCGGGCGTCGTCGAGTCGCCGTCCGGCGGCGGTGGCGAGGCGGTGGGCCAGGCGGCGGACGGCCTCGGCGTCGGCGAACCGGATGCCCGGCGCCCGCTGGAGACCGCGGCCGCGGTCGACCCAGATCTCGTCCGGCCCGTTGACCAGGACGTCGGTGACCTCGGCCTCCGCGAGCAGCGGGTCGAGCGGTCCGGCGCCGACGAGTTCGGCCCGCAGGACCCGGACCGTGTCGAGGACGTCGTCACCGCCGAGCGGCGGCCGGGCGGCCCGGAGGGCGGCGGCCACCGAGCCGCTGGTGGGCGGGGTGCCGGCCTCGACCAGGCGGAGCCGTACGGCGTCGACCAGGGCAGCCGCCCGTTCGGCCATGGCCCGCCCGGTCGGGGCGGGGTCCGCGGCGGGAGCCACCGGCCCGGACGGGGCCGCGTACCCGGGTCGCACCCCGGCGGACCTCGGCGCGGGCGGGACGGCCTGACGGGCCGTGAGGCCGAGGGGCGCGCCGGCCGGGCGCGGCCCTCTGGGCTCCTCGGGCGGCCGGACCACGGGAGCGGTCGGGCCCGGCTGTACGGCCTCCGCCCAGGCCCTGCCGGCCTGCTCCGCTCGGGAGTCGCCCCCGGCCCGGGCCCGAGCGGCCACGTCGGCCGGTGCGGCGCTCTCCACCAAGCCGGCCTCCGCCGGCAGCGGCGGCGCGACGCCGGCCGCACCGGTCGGCCCGGCCGTCACCGCCCCGGCCGTCTCCAGCACGGCCGTGCCGGAGGCCCGGACACCCCAGGTGCCCGCAGCCGGGGCGGCCTGGGCAGCCGGAGCGACGGACCGCGGAGGCGTCGGCCGCCGCAGGCCCGTCCCCGGCGGCCTGAGCGACTCCGGCGGCCTCCGGTGCGGCTTCGGGGCGGCGCTCCGCTTGGCCTTCCGGGTGGCGTTCCGCAGGCCGGGCCTGCGCAGGCGTTCGGTCACAGCGCACCTCCTCCAGCCACCGGCACCGGCGGCATGGCCTCGTTCAGGAAACTGGTGCAGAAGCGGGCCAGCGGCCCGCGCTCGCGGATGCCGGGCGGCGAACCGCGCTCGATGTCGGTGGCCAGGCCGGGCTCGCGCGGGAGCTCCCCGGCCAGGGGGAGCCGCAGGCCGCGGGCGAGGTCGGCTGCGGTGAGCCCGGCGGGGCCCGGGACCCGGGCGACCACCCGGAGGTCGGTGAGCCGCATCCGGGCGGCCGCGGCGACCCGGTGGGCGGCGGCCGTGGCGCGGAGTTCGGCGGGGACGACCAGCAGGCCGGTGTCGGTCTGCTCCAGCGCCTGGGCGGCGGCCGGGTCGGGATGCCGGGGCAGGTCGACCACCACCAGCCCCCCGCGTCTTCGGGCCGCGGCCAGCACGCTGCGCATGGCCTCGGGCGGGATGGTCAGGGTGTCCGACCGGTCCCAGGACAGCGTGCTCAGCCGGTGGAGTTCGGGCAGCGCCTTGGCCAGCTCGCTGCCGCTGACCCGGCCGCGGGAGCCGGCCAGGTCCGGCCAGCGGAGGCCGCCGACCTGCTCCGCGCCGAGCAGCACGTCCAGTCCGCCGCCGAGCGGGTCGGCGTCGATGAGCATCGTCCGGTGACCGGCCCGTGCGCCGGTGACGGCGAGCGCGCAGGCCAGGGTGGAGGCTCCGGCGCCGCCGCGGCCGCCGAGCACGGCCACCGTGAGGGCGGGCGGGCCGACCCCCTCGACCGCGTCGGCGATCCGGTCCAGCAGCCAGGACTGCGCGTCCGGCAGGAACAGGACGTGCTCC
Organism: Kitasatospora sp. HUAS MG31; assembly: GCF_040571325.1. Classification (GTDB taxonomy): domain Bacteria; phylum Actinomycetota; class Actinomycetes; order Streptomycetales; family Streptomycetaceae; genus Kitasatospora; species Kitasatospora camelliae. The sequence continues at coordinate 3,662,205 of NZ_CP159872.1, forward strand.
GCGCCGAGCCGCACGGCCCGGACCCAGATCGCGCCGTCGTCCAGGTCGAGTCCGAGCAGCAGGACGCCGGGGCGGCGGCCGAGCTCCGAGCAGCGGTCGGCGAAGTCGTCCCCGACCAGGACCAGCGGCGCGCTCTCCCACTCACCGCGCGGCGGCGGTTCGCCGGTGAACAGCCGGGGTTCGGTGCCGGCGGCCGCGCACAGCCGGGTGAGGTGGTCGGCGAGCGGGGCGTCGCCGGTGACGATCAGGGGTCCGATCGGGGCCTGCCGATCGGCGAGGTCGGGATCGGTGGTCGGTGTGGACATGGCTGGCTCCCCCGTGGGTGCTGTCCGGCGTCCGACCGGGGCAGGGCCTGGTCGGACGCGGTCCGGTGGGGCGTCAGTTCGCCGTCTCACGAGGAGGGGTGGCGACCGCCCGGGCACCACGGTGAAGGTCGCGGAGTAATCCGTCAGCCCCCGGTCGAATCCCTGTGGACAACTCGGGGCTGTGGATAACTTTGTTCACTCGAACGGGGGGCAAAGGCATCTCGAATTGACACTCGAGTGCTTCTCGAAGATCGCTCGGCACACGCGCGCGGCCACGCGCGCGGCACCCGCGCGGCTACGCGCAGCAGGCTGATGACAGCACGGACGGCGACTACCGACAGTGATCAAGTCGCCCCGATGGGCTGCCGGCCCGAGCGCGTGGCACGATCCCGACCGGCGATCCGGCGGGCGGCCGCGCCGACCCTCAACTGGCCTGGAAAATGGCCCCGGACATGCGACGACCCCCGCCGGGGGGGAGAGCGGGGGTCGTCTATCCACGGCCCGACTCGGGGGGGAGGAGCCGGACCGGGTTAGCACGGTCGCGAACGATCCGTGACTTCCATGGTGTACCCGAGCGGCCAGAAACACAAACCCGCATGCCCGCGAGTACGCCGAATGGCGGGGTGTTTTGGAGTGCCCTCTATCCTCAGATCCCGTGGACACCACTGAGAACGCCGACACCGCCGACGAGGGCTCCGACTCCGCCCCGGAGACCGCGATCGGACCCGCCTCCGGCACCGCCGCCGCGCCCAGCCGCGCCTATGGAGTACCACGCACCGCGGCCTTCTTCGACCTCGACAAGACGATCATCGCCAAGTCGAGCGCCCTGGCCTTCAGCCGCCCCTTCTACCAGGGTGGACTGATCAACCGCCGCGGCGTGCTGAAGAGCGCCTACGCCCAGTTCGTCTTCCTGGTCGGGGGCGCGGACCACGACCAGATGGAGAAGATGCGGGAGTACCTCTCGGCGCTCACCCGGGGCTGGAACGTCCAGCAGGTGCGGGAGATCGTCGCCGAGACCCTGCACGGGCTGATCGACCCGATCATCTACGACGAGGCCGCCTCGCTGATCGAGCAACACCACGCGGCCGGCCGCGACGTGGTGATCGTCAGCAGCTCCGGCTCCGAGGTGGTGGAGCCCATCGGCCAGCTGCTCGGCGCGGACCACGTCATCGCCACCCGGCTGATGGTCGAGGACGGCCGGTACACCGGCGAGATCGAGTACTACGCCTACGCCGAGAACAAGGCCGCCGCGATCCGCGAGCTCGCCGCCGTCGAGGGCTACGACCTCGCCGACTGCTACGCGTACAGCGACTCCTCCACCGACCTGCCGATGCTGGAGACGGTCGGGCACCCCTCGGCGGTCAACCCGGACCGCGCGCTCCGCAAGGAGGCGCTGGCCCGTGACTGGCCGGTGCTGGTGTTCAGCCGCCCGGTGGAACTGCACCGCCGGCTCCCGGAGTTCCGCGCGCCGAGCCGTGCGGTGCTGACCGCGGTCGCGGTCGGAGCGGCCGTGGTCACCGCGAGCGTCCTCTGGTACAGCGCCAAGCGGCGGCGCGCCATCGCCTGAACCGCCCCGGACCTGGGGTGGCGGCCCCTTCCGGAACGGTTCACCGAAACGGACAAATGGCCAAAAGCTTCCGGTTTCGGGTTCCGATTTCACCCGAAGCGCGATAGAAATGACTTACGGCCCGCGAGACCCGGTCAGGACCCTGAGGGGTCGTGTCGACAACGCAGTTTCAGGCCACACGGACCGCGTGTACAGATAGCTGGGCACCCACATGCAGCCGACCCGCTGTCGGGCCGCCGCACCAGGTGAACGGGCAGGATCCCCGCCTGATGGGCACTTAACGGTGCATGCTTGGTAACCCGGCACCTGTGCCAGCGGCGGCACCAGCAGGACCGGGTGCCGCCGCATCTTTCGCACCCGAGCCCGGGCCCCACGAGGCCCGGGCTCCGGCATGTCCGCACGCGGGACGCGCACGGGCCCGGCCCTGCGGCGGCGCCCCCGGTGTCGGCCGGTGTCAGACCATGCCGCGCTGCATCGCCTCGCAGACGGCCGTGCTCTCGCGCACGCCGAGCCGCAGCGCCGAGGCGCAGTGCGTGATCCAGCGGGCCATGCCCTCCGGGGTGCCGGCGAGGTAGCCGGCCAGGGCGTCCCGGTAGGCGGCCGTGCCGAGTTCGGCCAGGCCCACCTCGGCCGGGCAGATGGCCTTCGGGTCCAGCCCCTCCGCGATCAGGACGATCCGCTGGGCGGCGCGCGCGATCAGGCCGTTGTGGCTGCCGAAGGCGCGCAGCGCCATCAGCTCGCCGTGCACCACCGCCGCGACGACCAGGGCCGGCGCGCCGGTGTTCCCGCCCTCGCCGCGCGCGACCAGCAGCTGCGCCAGCTGGTCGAGCCGGACGGCGGCCTCCGCGGCGGAGGGCGCCGGCGGCAGGACCGCGCCGCCCTCACCGCCCTCGCCCTCGGTGGCCTTCAGCTCGATCGGGAACAGCTCGGCGAGGGGCTCGCCCTCCCGGCGCGGCCGACCGGCCGGCTCGTCCGCGTCGCCGACCGCCAGCAGGTGCAGCCGGGCCAGCACCTGCAGCGGCGAATGCCGCCAGACGCTGAGCAGCTGGCCCGCCTCGGCCGAGATGCGCAGGGCCGCGCCGACCGTACGGGCCTCGGCGTCCGCGCTGAAGTCGGTGCGCCGGCGGACCTCCTCCAGCGGCCAGTCCGCGCCGGCCAGGGCCGCCGAGGCGCGGGCGCCGCGCAGGGCGGACTCCGAGGTCACCTCGGCCGCACGGCGGCGCATCACGCGGTGACCGTAGAGGCGGTCGACGGCCTTGCGGACCTCGGCGACGGCCTCGGGCACCCCGGGCAGCTCGGCCAGCGGGGCGAGGGGATCTGTTCCAGTGCTCACCTACCCGAGAGTAAGACGCCCGGGTGGGAGCCGGCGCGGCAACCCCGGGATCACCCGTTAGGGGCAATCCCGCGTTCCCCCCTGCGCGGTCACGCAAACGCTGGATAGCATGCTGCCTATCGGTGACGATAACGATTACCAACAGCAAGAAGCCGGAGTCTCAGATGAAGATCGCCTTCGTCGGCAAGGGCGGCAGCGGCAAGACCACGCTGTCCGCGCTGTTCATCCGCCACCTGGCCGCGGCCGGCTGCCCGGTCATCGCCGTCGACGCCGACATCAACCAACACCTCGGCCCGGCCCTCGGCCTGACGGACTCCCAGGCCGCCGCCCTGCCGTCGCTCGGCGCGCACCTCCCGGAGATCAAGGAGTACCTGCGCGGCAGCAACCCGCTGATCCCCTCCGCCGAGGCGATGATCAAGACCACCCCGCCCGGCCGCGGCTCCCGCCTGCTGCGGATCGTCGAGGAGAACCCGGTGTACGCGGCCTGCGCCCGGCCGATCGCCCTGGACGAGGGCTCGGTGCGCCTGCTGGCCACCGGTGCCTTCACCGAGGAGGACCTCGGGGTCGCCTGCTACCACTCCAAGGTCGGCGCGGTGGAGCTGCTGCTGAACCACCTGGTCGACGGCCCCGAGGAGTACCTGGTGACGGACATGACCGCCGGGTCGGACTCCTTCGCCTCCGGGCTGTTCACCCGCTTCGACCTCACCTTCCTGGTGGCCGAGCCGACCCGGAAGGGCGTCTCGGTCTACCGCCAGTACAAGGAGTACGCGCAGGACTTCGGCGTCGAGCTGCGGGTCGTCGGCAACAAGGTGCAGACCCCCGACGACCTGGCCTTCCTCCGCCGCGAGGTCGGCGACGACCTGCTCACCACCTTCGGCCAGTCCGACTGGGTGCGCCGGCTGGAGCGGGGGGACGAGCCCGCGCTGCGCAGCCTGGAGCCGTCCAACCGGGCCGTCCTGGAGCAGCTCCGCCAGGAGGTCGGAGCCGCGTACGCGCTGCGCGACCCGGCACGCTACACGGCGCAGGCCGTCCACTTCCACCTGCGGAACGCGGAGAGCTGGGGCAACGCCAAGGTGGGCGCCGACCTGTCCACCCAGGTCGACGAGGGCTTCGTGCTCGGCGTGACCGAGGCCGAGCCGGCCGGGGCCGGAGTCTGACGCGACGCCCCGTCCCCTCCGCGACTCCCATTCCGTCACTGTGCGCAACCACGGATCGGCGGCACCTCCACGGTGCCGCCGGTCCGTTTTTCACACCCGGGAACACCAACCGCCATACGCATTCCCGGGCGGTTCGACTACCACCCATAAAGGTGAATCCCATCCTCCGGACTCTCGCTCAGCTGTACGCTGTGCAAAGACTTCATTACTCTCGGTTTACCGATTCTTGATGGTCCCGGGTCGGCCGCGCGCCATGGCGGCCGCCCGCCCACGCCATCCCGCCACACCGTCGCGACCCACGACAGCCGATCCGACCCCCCGAAGCACCACCGCCGGACCTGACTGCGTTCGTTCCCCCGGACAGACGGGAAGACCATGACCCTCGATCTCTCCAGCGCGCCCATCGCCTCGGACACCAGGGACCACGCTCCGCCGGCCTCCGAGCCCGGCAGCCGCCCGCCCTCCCGCGGGCCGCGCGCCCTGCTGCACGACCTCTCCGCCTCGCTGGCGGTGTTCCTGATCGCCGTGCCGTTCTCGCTCGGCATCGCCCTCGCCACCGGCGCCCCGCTCACCGCCGGCCTGGTGGCCGCCGCCGCGGGCGGGCTGGTCGCCGGCCTGCTCGGTGGCACCCCCCTGCAGGTCAGCGGGCCCTCCGCGGCACTGACGGTGATCATCGCGGGGGTGATCCTCCAGTACGGTTGGCAGGTCGCCTGCGCGGTCACCGTGGCGGCCGGGCTGCTCCAGGTCCTGCTCGGCGCGCTGCGGGTGGCCCGGGCGACGCTGGCCGTCTCCCCCGCGATCGTGCACGGGATGCTCGCCGGCATCGGCATCGCCATCGCGCTGGCCCAGCTGCACGTCATCCTCGGCGGCTCGCCGCAGAGTTCGGCCCTGGCCAACCTGCTCTCCCTGCCGGGTCAGCTGGCGGGCGCGCACCTCCCGGCCCTGGCCGTCGGGGCGATCGCCATCGCCGTGCTGTCCTGCTGGCCGCGGCTGGGCCTGCTGCCCGGTGCCGCGGGCCGGCTGGGCGCGCGGCTGGCCCGGCTGCCCGCCGCCCTGGTGGCCGTCGGCGCCGCCACCGCCTTCTCGGCCACCGCGGGTCTCCGGCTCGCCCGGGTGGAACTGCCCGAGTGGCAGCACCACGCCTTCGCCTCACCGCCCTCCGGGGCGCTGCTCGCCGACCACTGGCCGGCCCTGCTCGGCACCGTCCTGACGGTCACCGCCGTGGCCAGCGTGGAGTCGCTGCTCTCCTCCGTCGCGGTGGACCGGATGGCCCACAGCACCAGCGACCTGCACCGCGAGCTGCGCGGCCAGGGCCTGTCGAACGTGGTCTCCGGCCTGCTCGGCGGCCTCCCGGTGGCCGGTGGCGCGGTGCGGAGCACGGCCAACATCCGGGCCGGCGCGGCCACCCGGATGTCCTCGGTGCTGCACGGCTGCTGGGTGGTGCTGGCCGCCCTGCTGCTGGCCGGTGCCCTCCGCCGGATTCCGCTCGCCGCGCTGGCCGCGCTGGTCCTGGTGGTCGGCCTGCAGATGGTCAGCTTCGCGCACATCCGCCGGGTGCACCGGCACCGCGAGTTCCCGGTCTACCTGGTGACGGTGCTCGGCGTCGTCCTGCTGGGCGTACCGCTCGGGGTGGCGATCGGCGGCTCGGTCGCGGTGCTGCTGGCGCTCTACCGGCTCACCCGGGCCCGGGTCGAGGTGGTGGCCGAGCCCACGGGCGGGTACACGGTCCGCACCCGGGGCCCGCTGACCTTCGCCTCGGTGCCGCGGCTCAGCCGGGCCCTGGCCCGGATCCCGGCCGGCGCCAAGGTCTCGGTCCACCACGACGGCTCCTTCCTGGACCACGCCGCGTACGAGGCGCTGCACATCTGGCGGGCCGTCCACCAGTCCACCGGCGGCCGGGTCTCGATGGTCACCGAGCACGACGGGGAGCGGGTGCTGGATCCGGACGGGACGGCCCGCACCGGCAGTTCGACCGGGCCGCACCGCTGCCGGGCCTGGACGCCCTGGGTGGGCCACCACTGCATCGAGCAGGAGGACGACCCGCACGGCCGGCTGCTGGACGGCGTCCGCGGCTTCCAGCAGCACACCGCGCCGCTGGTCCGCCAGGAGCTCGCCCGGCTGGCGCGGGACGGGCAGACGCCCTCCCAGCTCTTCCTCACCTGCGCCGACTCGCGGATGGTCACAAGCATGATCACCAGCAGCGGCCCGGGCGACCTGTTCACCGTCCGGAACGTCGGCAACCTGGTGCCCGCGCCGCACGAGATCGGCGCGGCGGACGACTCGGTCGCGGCCGCCGTGCAGTACGCCGTCGAGGTGTTGGAGGTGCGGAGCATCACGGTCTGCGGGCACTCCGGCTGCGGGGCGATGAAGGCCCTGCTGGACGGTCTGCACGAGCAGCCCGGCCCGCCGACCCCGCTGGCCCGCTGGCTGCGGAACGGGCGCGGCTCGCTCGCCCGGCTGCGGCGGGTGCCGGCCGAGTTCGCCGGGCGCCCCTGCGTGGACGCGGTGGAGCAGCTCTGCATCACCAACGTGGTCCAGCAATTGGACCAGTTGCTCGCCAACCCGGCGGTGGAGCGCAGGGTCGCGGCCGGCAGCCTGCGCCTGGTGGGCATGTACTTCGACTTCGCCACCGCCCAGGCGTACGTGCTGGACCAGGAGACCGGGCGCTTCGCCCCGGTCGGCGAGGAGTTCGCCGCGGCGTTCGGCGCGGCCGGGCACGAGAGCGGCCGCGAGGACTGGCCGGAGCTGGTGGCCTGAGGGAGGGGTTGACGCACCGTCGGGCCCGGGCCGGCCGGTTCCGGGCCACGACGGCGGGGTGGGCGCCGGCCGGGAGCGCCCGCGGGGCACGCGGGTGGGTCAGGAGCGCAGCAGGCCGGCCAGGTCGGCGGGGGTGACGTACCCGGGCCAGCGTCCGTCGCGGAAGAGGTGGACCCCGGCGTCCAGGTAGCACTGGTCCACCAGTTGCGAGCAGATCATGTGCCGGCTGTCGGCCACGTAGGACTTCAGGAGGGGGCTGAACGGCAGGTGGAACCGGTGGACGGCGAGGGCCAGGTAGTCCAGATAGCTGTAGGGCGTGCCGAGGTGACCGCGGGCGGCCGCGACGATGTCCGACCGCTGCCGGTCGGTGAGGTCGAACCTGCCGGTGGACCAGAGCGGCCGGTGATCCGCGTAGGTGGAGAGGGGGCGGAGTTCGGCGCCGCCGGGCTGGGCCTCGACCAGCAGGCCGTCGCCGACGTGGAGGTAGGCGTGTTCGTAGTCGGCGAACCCGTCGCCGTTGAGCCACTGGCCGATCCGGATGAGCCGACCGACGTGGCCGTCCATCCGGACGACCGCGAAGTCGCCGGGGAGGGGTGGGGTGGAGGGTGTTCCGGGCATGGCTCGACCCCCGGTTCAGGACCGACAGGACCGCTGCGCGGATTGGGCGGGCCCCGCCCGTCCGCGCAGGCCCGCCTAGACAGTGGAGTACCGCTCGGCCGAGCCGTCAAGGGCCCGCGCACGAAACCGCGGCGCCGGGCGCACTCGGCGCGCGCCCCCGCCCCCACCTGTCCACCGCCCCGCCGACCAGCCAAAGGTCTACACCAATTTCCCGGCGCCTCTTGTCAACACGACCGTTCGCCTGGTGAGCTGTGTCCTGGGGCACACGGGACAATCCCACCGCACGGGATGACCCGGCAGCTGAGACTCGATGAGGAGTGCACGTGAGCAACGAGAGCCTGGCCAATCTGCTGAGGGAGGAGCGTCGCTTCGCGCCGCCGGCGGGGTTGGCGGCTTCCGCGAACGTGTCGGGTGCGGCGTACGCGGCCGCGTCCGGGGACCGGCTGGCGTTCTGGGCGGAGCAGGCGCGGCGGTTGAGCTGGGCGGTGGAGCCGACCGAGACGCTGGACTGGTCGCGGGCGCCGTTCGCGCGGTGGTTCGCCGACGGCACGCTGAACGTGGCGTACAACTGTGTGGACCGGCATGTGGAGGCCGGGCACGGGGAGCGGGTCGCGATCCATTTCGAGGGTGAGCCGGGGGACGGCCGGTCGATCACCTACGCCGAGTTGAAGGACGAGGTGTCCCGGGCGGCGAACGCGCTGCTCGCGTTGGGGGTGGGCAAGGGCGACCGGGTCGCGGTGTACCTGCCGATGATCCCCGAGGCGGTGGTGGCGATGCTGGCCTGCGCCCGGATCGGCGCGACCCACTCCGTCGTCTTCGGCGGGTTCTCCGCGGACGCGGTGGCCTCCCGGATCCAGGACGCGGACGCGAAGCTGGTGATCACCGCGGACGGCGGGTGGCGCCGCGGGAAGCCGTCCGCGCTGAAGCCGGCGATCGACGAGGCCCTGGAGAGGTGTCCGGGGGTGGAGCGGGTGCTGGTGGTGCGCCGCACCGGCCAGGACGTGGCGTTCACCGAGGGCCGCGACGTGTGGTGGCACGAGCTGGTGGAGCAGCAGTCCGCGGAGCACGCGCCGGTGGCGCACGAGGCGGAGCACCCGCTGTTCATCCTGTACACCTCGGGGACGACGGGGAAGCCGAAGGGCATCCTGCACACCTCGGGCGGGTACCTGACCCAGGCCGCGTACACGCATCACGCGGTGTTCGACCTGAAGCCCGAGACGGATGTGTACTGGTGCACGGCGGACATCGGCTGGGTGACCGGGCATTCGTACATCGTGTACGGGCCGCTGGCGAACGGCGCGACCCAGGTGATCTACGAGGGGACTCCGGACACCCCGCATCAGGGCCGGTTCTGGGAGATCGTGCAGAAGTACGGGGTGAGCATCCTGTACACGGCGCCGACCGCGATCCGTACGTTCATGAAGTGGGGCGATGACATCCCGGCGAAGTTCGACCTGTCGTCGCTGCGGGTGCTGGGCAGTGTGGGGGAGCCGATCAACCCGGAGGCGTGGGTGTGGTACCGGGAGCACATCGGTGGCTCGCGGTGCCCGATCGTGGACACGTGGTGGCAGACCGAGACCGGCGCGATCATGATCAGTCCGCTGCCGGGGGTGACCGAGACCAAGCCGGGTTCGGCGCAGCGGCCGTTGCCGGGGATCGCGGCGACGGTGGTCGACGACGAGGCGCGGGAGGTGCCGAACGGTGCGGGTGGGTATCTGGTGCTGACCGAGCCGTGGCCGTCGATGCTCCGCACGGTGTGGGGGGACGATCAGCGGTATCTGGACACGTACTGGTCGCGGTTCGAGGGCCGGTACTTCGCGGGGGACGGGGCGAAGAAGGACGAGGACGGGGACATCTGGCTGCTGGGCCGGGTGGACGATGTGATGCTGGTGTCCGGGCACAACATCTCGACCACCGAGGTGGAGTCGGCGCTGGTCGGGCATCCGGCGGTGGCGGAGGCGGCGGTGGTCGGTGCGGCGGATGCCACGACCGGGCAGGCGATCGTCGCGTTCGTCATCCTCCGAGGCACCGCCACCGACCGGGGCGAGGCGCTCGTGGAGGACCTGCGGGCGCACGTCGGCCGGACCCTGGGCCCGATCGCCAAGCCGAAGCGGGTCCTGGTCGTCAACGAGCTCCCCAAGACCCGGTCCGGCAAGATCATGCGCCGCCTGCTCCGCGACGTCGCCGAGAACCGCGAGATCGGCGACGTCACCACCCTCGCCGACTCCTCGGTCATGAACCTGATCCAGGCCCAGCTCCCCTCCGCCTCGAGCGAGGACTGACGCCGCTCGCCTCCGGGCGAATCCGGACGGCACACCACGGCGGGCCCTGCTCCACCCCATGATCGGGTGGGGCGGGGCCCGCCGTCGTCCGTCACGCCTCCGGCCGGCACCGGACGGGGCCGGCCGGGGTCGGCCGGGGTCGAAGGCCGTCAGTCCACCGGCTCGGCCGTCCCGTCGTCGACCGCCAGGTCGCGGAGCGTCTCGTACCCCGAGCCGACCGCCGTGCCGATCCCGGAGCCGCCGCGGGCTCCCGCCCGGGCCCCGGAGCCGCCGCGGCCGTCGGGGGCGCCGCCCTCGCCGCGGACCCAGACCCGGACCGACGGCCCCCAGCTCGCGCTGCCACGGCGGCACCGGCTTGGGGGTGTCCGGCCGGGATCCGCCGTACAAGGACTGCAGGGCCCGGGGTCGGGCGGAGATGCCACCGACGACAGGAACGGGACCACCCGCCGCATCCGGTCGAATCCATCCGGGTCAGCCGTGCCGAGCGCGAGGCCGAGGCGGCTCTCCGCAGGTCAGGGCGGCAGCGGCCGGCCGCAGGACCGGATCGTCCGCCTGGACCGCGCGGCCCCGCCGCGTAGACTGTCAACCACACATCAAGATCTCTGAGGCGCGCCGGGAAGTCTGGTCGGCCATCGCACCCCGGGTGCTTCCGTCGCCGTGCTCGCACTCTGGAGGTCCGCTCACGTGGCCACGCCGCCCCCCGCGCAGCCCACTCCCCCGCCGCAGCCCTCCGGCGGCCACCGCCAGTTCCTCGGCCTGCTGCCGCTGCCCGAGCGCCGGTTCATCGCCGACGCCCTGCGCACCGAGACGGTCGGCGGCGTCCTGCTGCTGCTCGCCGCCCTGGTGGCGCTGATCTGGGCGAACGTCTGGCCGCACGCGTACGAGACGGCCAGTGACTTCACCGTCGGCCCGTCGACACCGCTGCACCTCGACCTCTCGCTGGAGGCCTGGGCCAACGACGGGCTGCTGACCATCTTCTTCTTCGTGGCCGGCATCGAGCTGAAGCGCGAGTTCGTGGCCGGTGAGCTACGGAACCGAAGTGCGGCGATGCTCCCGGTGATCGCCGCGGTCTCGGGCGTGGTGCTGCCCGCCGTGCTGTACGCGGTCGTCAACAGCGGCCCGGGCGGACACCTCGGCGGCTGGGCGGTGCCCACCGCCACCGACATCGCCTTCGCACTCGGCGTGCTGGCCGTGGTGGGCACTCATCTGCCGTCGGCGCTCCGGGCGTTCCTGCTCACGCTGGCCGTGGTGGACGATCTGATCGCGATCCTGATCATCGCGGTGTTCTACAGCTCGGGCATCAAGTTCTGGGCGCTGGGGCTGTCGCTCGCCGGTCTGGTGCTGTTCTGGTTCCTGCACCGGCGCAACGTGCACGGCTGGTACCTCTTCGTCCCGCTGGCCTTCGTGGTCTGGGCGCTGATGCACGAGAGCGGGGTGCACGCGACGGTGGCCGGTGTGGCGATGGGCCTGCTGCTGCGCTGCCACACCGAGGGGGACGAGGAGCAGTCGCCCGGCGAACGGATCGAGCACCAGGTCAGGCCGCTCTCGGCGGGGTTCGCCGTGCCGGTGTTCGCGCTGTTCGCGGCCGGGGTGGCGATCTCCGGGAAGGCCCTGGGAGAGGTGTTCACCCAGGCCATACCGTTGGGCATCGTGCTGGGCCTGCTGGTCGGCAAGTCGGTCGGCATCTTCGGCGGCACCTGGCTGGCGGCCCGCTTCACCCGGGCCGAACTCAACCCGCGGCTCACCTGGAGCGACCTGTTCGCGGTGTCCACCCTGGCCGGCATCGGCTTCACGGTCTCGCTGCTGATCAGCGAGCTGGCCTTCCCGGAGGACGCCACTCTGGCGGCGCGCGCCAAGACTGCCGTCCTGGTGGGCTCGCTGCTCTGCGCCACGGTCGCCACCGTGCTGCTGAAGCTGCGGAACCGGCACTACCAGCAGCTGTGCGAGTACGAGGACCGCGACTCCGACGGGGACGGCATCCCGGACGTGTACCAGACCGCGGACTGACGCTCGGCCGACAGCCCGCTGACGCCCCGACACACCGCCGGGCGACGGCCCCGGAGTGGTGTCTGACTGACCGGTAGGGGCATGATGCTGAGCTGTCGACCGAGAAGTGAAGCCGCGAAGGAGAACCGCCGATGGCCGCAGGAGCCGCAGACCCGACCAGCACCGGCCGGGCCCCGTACGACGGCGAGCGCTCGGTCGGGCAGCTGTTCGCCGCGGCGACCGCCGATCTCTCCGCGCTCGTGCACGACGAGATCGCGCTCGCGAAGGCGGAGATCCGGGCGGACGTCAAGCGCGGGGTGTCCGGTGGCGTCTCGCTGACCGTGGCCGGCGTGGTGGCGCTGGCGGCGGTGCCGATGCTGAGTGCCGCCGCCGCGTTCGGCCTGCACGCCCTTGGCATCACCCTGGGCTGGTCGTTCCTGATCGTGGCCGGTGCGTACCTGCTGCTGGCGGCTCTGCTGGGCCTGCTGGCGCTGCGCTCGTTCAAGCGGATCGAGAAGCCGCGCCGGACCATCGAGGGCGCCCAGGCGACCGCGGACGTACTGAAGAACGCCCGTCCGCGCCCGGCCACCAAGGAGGAGATCGACCGGGCGCTGGGCCGGATCCCGTAACCGCCCGCCGGCCGGATCCGCCCACCGGTGCCGGCCGGCCCCGCAGGCGACGGCCTGCGCCCCGGTGGGGTGGCCGGTCGCGGTTCGGCGTCTTCGCGAGTGCCGGGGGCGAGTTCCCGGGCCGGGTATGACAGGCTGCCGGTATGCCGCTGGACCAGAAGCCCGTACCCACGCCGCCCGCCACGCCCCGGCCCGCCGCCCCGGCGGCCTGGAGCGTCCGCTCGGCCGGACCGTGGACCCACCGCGACCTCGCGGCCAACGGCGCCCGTTTCCACATCGCCGAGGTCGGTGAGGGCCCGCTGGTCCTGCTGGTGCACGGCTGGCCGCAGTACTGGTGGGCGTGGCGCCACCAGTTGACCGCGCTGGCCGAGGCGGGGTTCCGGGCCGTGGCGCTGGACCTGCGCGGGATGGGCGGCAGCGACCGCACCCCGCGCGGCTACGACCCGGGCAACCTGGCGCTGGACATCACCGGGGTGATCCGTTCGCTGGGCGAGCGGCGGGCCCACCTGGTCGGCCATGCCACCGGCGGCACGCTGGCCTGGGTCGCGGCAGTGATGCGGCCCTCGGTGATCCGCAGCCTGACGGCGGTGTCCGCCGCGCATCCGCGGCACCTGCGGCGGGCACTGCTGACCGACCGACGGCAGATGGCCGCCTTCGACCACGTGCTCGGCTTCCAGCGGCCGTGGATCCCCGAGCGGCGGTTGGTCGCGGACGATGCCGCTCTGGTCGGCGAGTACCTGGCGGCCTGGACCGGGCCCAACAGCCTGGAGCCGGAGGCCGTGGCGGCGTACCGGCAGGCGATCCAGATCCCCTCCACGGCGCACTGCTCGATCGAGCCGTACCGCTGGCTGCTGCGCTCGATGGCGCGGCCGGACGGGATCCAGTTCGCCCGCCGGATGAAGAAGCCGATCACCGCGCCGACCCTGCACATCCAGGGGGCGGCCGATCCGGTGCTGCTGGCTCAAACGGCGCTCGGGGCGGGCGAGTACGTGGAGGCGCCGTACCGCTGGCGGCTGCTGCCGGGGGTCGGCCACTTCCCTCACGAGGAGATGCCGGAGGAGTTCACGGCCGAGCTGATCGACTGGGTTCGTCAGCACAAGGACTAGGCGAGCACGAACATATGACGATCACTCATATGACAATCGCATAGTCCAGGAGCACCCTGCGGAGGCGGTTACTCCGCCTGGTCCAGGGGCATCCATCCGGTATGACCTGGATGCCCGATCGCGAGGCCGCCGCGCGCCGACGCCGGCGCGGCGGCACGCAGAGCCAGTCCCACCAGTCCGAGCGCGGGTACGAGCCGGGGCGGCCCGTCGAGCCGTCCCGGTCGCACGAGGTGTACGAGTTCCCGGGGCGGCAGCGCTCGGCGACGACCGGACGGCTGGGCATCCCGCGGATCCTCGGGCGGCGCGCCCGCTGGGTGGGCGCACGCCTGCGGCGCGAGGTCTGAGGCCCGCGCCGGGGAGCGGCCCGGCCCGCCGGGACGCCGGCCGGTCCGCCGAGGCTCCGGCCGGGGCTGACGGATCACCCGGCGGCCGCCGCGGACGGGCGGGTCAGAGGGCGCAGCCCTCGGTGTCCACCCGGGCGGTGGCCGTGGTGCCCTGGGTGACGTCCTCGCGGACCTCCTCGGCGGTCAGCACGTACCCGGTGTCGGGGCTGTCCAGCGACTTGGCGAAGACCACGCCGTACACCTGGCCCTCCGGGCTGAGCAGCGGGCCGCCGCTGTTGCCCTGGCGGACCAGGGAGCGCACCGAGTACACGTCGCGGACCACCTGGCCGCGGTGGTAGATGTCCGGGCCGTTGGCCTGGATGCGGCCGCGGATCCGGGCGGGCTGGACGTTGAAGGCGCCGTTCTCCGGGAAGCCGGCCACGATCGCGCTGTCGTTGGTGCGGGCGTCTCCGGCGAAGGACAGCGGCGGGGCGTTGAGCTTGGGGACGTCCAGCACGGCGATGTCGCGCTGCCAGTCGTACCGGACCACGGTGGCGTCGTAGAGCTGGCCGGCGCCGGCGATCTGCACGGTCGGCTCGTCCACCCCGCCGACCACGTGGGCGTTGGTCATCACCCGGTGCGGGGCGAACACGAACCCGCTGCCCTCCAGGGTCTTGCCGCAGGCGGTGGCCGTGCCGACGACCTTCACCAGGCTCTGCTTGGCGCGCTGGACGCCGGGACTGGCCGCCAGGGCCGGGTCCGGGGCCTCGACCTCGGTGATCGGCTCGTGCTCGAACGGGTTGAAGACCTGCGGGAAGCCGTTCTGGGCGAGTTCCTTGCTGAAGTCGGAGAACCAGTTCGGGGCGTCGGCCGGGAGGGCGTCCTGGACCGTGGAGAGCACCTTGGAGGTGCGGACCTGCTTGGAGACGGTGGGGAGCGCGGTGCCGGCCAGGGCCGAGCCGATCAGCCAGGCCACCAGCAGCATCGAGATCACGTTCACCACCGAGCCGCCGATCGCGTCCAGGGTCTTGGACCGGCGGCGGCCGATGTGGCCGCGGAGCTTCCAGCCGAAGTGCGTGGTGATCGCCTGGCCGATCGCCGCCAGCACGATCACCACGACCACGGCCACCACCGAGGCGGTGGTGCCCTGGCCGATGTGGCGCAGCAGCAGCGGCAGGAGCTGTACCGCGATGAGGCCGCCGCCCAGGAAGCCCAGAACGGAGAGCACGCCCACCACGAAGCCCTGCCGGTACCCGGAGACGGCGAAGCCCACCGCGGCGGCGATCAGCAGCAGATCCAGGACGTTCACCCGGCTACCCTCCCACGTCGTCCCGGCTACCCTGCCACGTCCCGGCGGCCGAGGGGCAGAGCACCGGCCCGGTCGCCCGCACGGGCCACTCGGCGCGCGCGGACGGTCACCCGCTGGAAGCGTCGGAGCGGACGGGCCTCTGCCGCCGCACGCCCGCGAGCCGAGCGCTGGAGGCGCCGATGTGGAACGCACCGCCCCCGACCGACACGGAGTGGCTGCCGGCCCTGGACATGCCCGACGCCGGGCCGCAGAACCGGCTCACCGTGCTGGTCCGCCTGCTGCTGGCCATCCCGCAGATCATCGTGGTGTGGGTGCTGTCGGTGATCGGTTTCTTCGTGGCGGTGATCGGCTGGGTGGTCGCGCTGGTCACCGCCGAGCTGCCGGAGTTCGCGGTCCGGTACCTGGGCGGGTACGTCGGGTACGACACCCGGGTCAACGCCTACCTGCAACTGACCCTGGACGCGTACCCGCCGTTCCGGTTCGACGCCCCCGACTACCCGGTGCGGATCGAGCTGCGGCCGGGGCCGCTCAACCGGCTCGCGGTGCTCTTCCGCCTGATCCTGGCCATCCCGGCGGCGATCGTCCAGAGCGTGCTGTATTCCGGCTGGTGGACCGTGGCGCTGATCAGCTGGATCGTGGTGCTGGTCCTCGGCCGGATGCCCGATCCGCTGTTCGAGGCCACCGCGGCCATCCTGCGGTACCGGATGCGCTTCCAGGCGTACCTGCTGATGCTGACCTCCGCGTACCCGAAGCGGCTGTTCGGCGACGAGCTGGACAAGACCGTGCCGCGCAGCTCCGCGACCCGGCCGCTGCTGCTGAGCAGCGGCGGCCGGGTGCTGCTGGTGGTGTTCATCGTGATCGGGGCGGTCTCGTACCTGGTCAGCTCGTTCACCACCGACGCCACCTGGGACGACGACTACGACGCCTCGGTCACCCGGCAGCTGGACCTGCTGGACCGGCCGGCCCCGCTGGGCGGGGCGGCGCGGTAGGGCGGGGCGGGGGGTCAGGAGCCCCGGCGGCGGGACAGGTCGAGCGCCTCCTCGGAGAGGGAGATCACCCGGGACCGGTCCCACGGCCGCTCCAGGCCGCTGTAGTGCAGCACCCGGTCGATGACCCCGGCGGTGAAGCCCCAGACCAGGCGGTCGGCCACCTCGAAGGCCGGGCCGACGTGGCCGGAGGGGTGCCGGAGCCGGGACCGGTTGGCGGGATCGGTCAGCTCGGTGAGCGGGACCCGGAACACCGCTCCGGTCTCCGCGGGGTCGACCGGGGCGACCGGGGTCTGGCGCCGCCACCAGCCGAGCACCGGGGTGACCACGAAGCGGCTGACCGGGATGTAGAGGGCCGGCAGGGTGGCGAAGACCTGCACCCCGGACGGGTCGAGGCCGGTCTCCTCGGCCGCCTCGCGGAGGGCGGCGGCGATCGGCCCGCTGCCCTCGGGATCGCCGTCCTCCGGGTCCAGGGCCCCTCCGGGGAAGGAGGGCTGGCCGGCGTGCGAGCGCAGCGACCTCGCCCGCTCGATCAGCAGCAGGTCCGGCCCGGTCGGGCCCTCGCCGAACAGCATCAGCACCGCGGACCGCCGGCCGCCCTCCGGCGGCGGCAGGAAGCGGCTGAGCTGCTCCGGCAGGACCGCCTCGGCGGCGGCCCGCACCGGCAGCAGCCACTCGGGGAGGCCGTCGCGCTCGACCGCGGTGGTCACCCGGCCACCTCCGCCGTGCCGGTACCGTCCGCCGACGCCGGGCCCGCGGACGGCCCGGCCGCCTCCGGGTCCGCCATGTCGGGGAGGACGCCGTCGTGCTCGGCGGCGTCGGCGCGGGCCGCGGCCTCGCCGGGGAAGTCCGCCGGGGGGCGCAGGCGCTGGCCGGGCTGGCCGGCGAGCTCGTACTTGAGCAGCTTGCGGGCCTGCTCGGGATCGGTCTCGCCCTCGCCGTAGGAGGGGCAGAGCGGGGCGATCGGGCAGGCGCCGCAGGCGGGCTTGCGGGAGTGGCAGACGCGGCGGCCGTGGAAGACGACCCGGTGGGAGAGCATCGTCCACTCGGACTTCGGGAAGATCTCGGCGACGGCGGCCTCGACCTTGACCGGGTCCTCGTCGGTCGTCCAGCCGAAGCGGCGGGAGAGGCGTCCGAAGTGGGTGTCCACGGTGATGCCGGGGACGCCGAAGGCGTTGCCGAGGACGACGTTGGCGGTCTTGCGGCCGACGCCGGGGAGGGTGACCAGCTCGTCCAGTGTCCCGGGGACCCGGCCGTCGAACTCGTCGCGGAGCGCGCGGGAGAGGCCGAGCAGCGACTTCGCCTTGTTCCGGAAGAACCCGGTCGGGCGGATGAGCTCCTCCAGCACCTCGGGCTCGGCCGCGGCCATGTCCTCCGGGGTCGGGTACTTCGCGAACAGCGCGGGGGTGGTCTGGTTCACCCGCAGGTCGGTGGTCTGCGCCGACAGCACGGTGGCCACCAACAGCTGGAACGGGTTGTCGAAGTCCAGCTCCGGGTGCGCGTACGGGTACAGCTCCGCCAGTCCGCGGTTGATCCTCCGTGCCCGGCGCACCATCGCCAGTCGCGACTCGGGCTTCCGCGGCTTCGCCGCGGGCCTCTTCGCCGTCGGCCGCTCCGCCGGCTTGGCCGCGGTCTTCCGGGCCTTGCTCTCTGCCATGACCGAAGGCTACGCCGAACCGCCGCCCGGTTGCGGGCGATCTCCACGGCTCCGTCCGGGCGGGCCGGCGAGGGCCGGCCGTTGCCGGGGGATCTTGCTCCTCCGGACGGGGCAGGGCAGGGTGGGCCGCTCGGACGGGGTGAGCGAAGGGGGAGGCCATGGGACGGCCGGTGGAGCTGGTGGTCTTCGACTGCGACGGGGTGCTGGTCGACAGCGAGCGGATCGCGCTGCGCTGCCAGGTGGCGGTGGGGGCGGAGCTGGGCTGGCCGATCACCGGGGCCGAGGTGCTGGAGCTGTTCATCGGGCGGTCGGCGGCCTCGGTCGGCGAACAGGTGGCCGCCCGGCTGGGCGTGGCCGCGGCCCGGCGCTGGGACGAGCGGTTCCGCGAGCTGCACCACCGCGAGGTGGAGGCCGGGCTGGCGGCGGTGGAGGGGATCGCGGAGGCGCTCGACGGGATCGGGCGGCCGTTCTGCGTCGCCTCCAGCGGCGGCCACGAGAAGATGCGGCACACCCTGGGCCGAACCGGGCTGTACGAGCGGTTCGCGGGCCGGATATTCAGCGCGGAGGAGGTGGCCCGGGGCAAGCCGGCCCCGGACCTCTTCCTGTACGCGGCCGAGCGGATGGGCTTCGCGCCGGCCGCCTGCGCGGTGGTGGAGGACAGCCGGTACGGCGTCCAGGCGGCGCGGGCGGCCGGGATGCGGGCCTTCGGCTACGCGGGCGGGGTCACCCCGGCGTCCTGGCTGGAGGGACCGGGGACGGTGGTGTTCGAGGACGTGCGGAAGCTGCCGGAGCTGCTGGCCGCGGCGGAGAACTGACCGCCTGTCCGGAACCGGCCACCGGCGCGCGGACAGCGGGCGCGGCCCGGGACCGTGCCCGGCGGCTGCTCAATCCCCGGGTTTCGAGCAGCGGTTGAGGACCGCGCCGACCTCCGGCGGATTGCCCGTACGGGCATCCTTGAAGGTCTTGTCGGCCCGGGGGAGCCAGGGGTCGCACGGTGCGGTCGGCAGCGGGTTGAGCTGGTCGGACCGCGGGGTGCCGCCGGTCTTCGCGTCGGACTTCACGCCGTCCGAGACGGCGTCCGGGGCGACGTCCGGAGCGACCTCGGACGCGGGGTCGGATGCGGGGTCGGCGGGGGCGGGGCGGTGGCTCAGGGCGGGGGTACCGGACAAGGCGGCCTCTCCTTCCGAGGGGTGGACCCGCGCCGGAGGCCGGGGTATCCGGCACCGAAAGGGCTTGGTACGCAGGTCCGTTGGCCTCTTCATCCTCGGTGGGCGGTCGGCGCCTGGCGAACGGTCGGCGGACGGCGGTCCGCCATTCGGCGCCCGCCGGGCCCGGGTCCGCCGAAGGGCTTCGGCCCCGGCCCGGGCCCCTCCGCGCAAAAGCGGTGGATCCGCTCCTTTCCCACCTGGAGGACCGCAAAACAAGCCGGGCGGCCCCAACCGGGACAATCCACACCGGCGTGTCATGGCTACGAATGGCCGCGTACGGCGCCCGGGACCGGACCCCCTCCTCATATGATCGGAGCGACATGCGTCATCCTTGGTGGTGAGTAGCACTGCCCAGACACCAGCAGGAGGAAGCTCGTGGACGACGTTCTGCGGCGCGCCGCGCTCTTCGCGGCTCTCGACGACGACCAGGCTGCCGAGCTTCGCGCTTCCATGACCGAGGTGACGCTCGCCCGCGGTGAGTCGCTGTTCCACGAAGGCGACCCCGGCGACCGCCTGTACGTCGTGGTGGAGGGCAAGGTCAAGCTGCACCGCGCCTCGCCGGACGGCCGCGAGAACATGCTCGCCGTCCTCGGCCCCAGCGAGATGATCGGCGAGCTGTCGCTGTTCGACCCGGGCCCGCGGACCGCCACCGCCACCGCCCTCACCGAGTGCAAGCTGCTCGGCCTCGGCCACGGCGACCTGCTGCCGCTGCTGCACGCCCGCCCCGAGGTGTCGATCGCGCTGCTGCGTGCCATCGCGCGCCGGCTGCGGCGGACCAACGACGTGATGTCCGACCTGGTCTTCTCCGACGTGCCGGGCCGCGTGGCCAAGGCGCTGCTGGACCTGTCGCGCCGTTTCGGCGTGCAGTCCGAGGAGGGCATCCACGTGGCGCACGACCTCACCCAGGAGGAGCTGGCCCAGCTGGTCGGCGCCTCCCGCGAGACGGTCAACAAGGCGCTGGCCGACTTCGCCGGCCGTGGCTGGCTGAAGCTGGAGGCGCGTGCGGTGGTGCTGATGGACGTGGAGCGGCTGTCGCGGCGCTCGCGCTGACCGATCACGCTGACGCCGGAGGGCGCGGGGTTCTCCCCGCGCCCTCCGGTGCGTTTCGGCGCCCGGTGTGCGGTCCCGGTGTCCGGCCCGGGCCGGCGGCGGCTCAGATGAGGCCGTGGTCCTCCAGGTACGTGAGCTGGGCCTGGACGGAGAGTTCGGCGGCCGGCCAGAGGGCGCGGTCGACGTCGGCGTAGACCCGGGCGACCACCGCGGCGGCGGTGCGGCAGCCCGCCTCGACCGCGGTCTCGACCTGGGCCAGCCGGCTGGCGCGGTGGGCGAGGTAGTAGTCCACGGCGCCGAGGGCGTCGGCCAGCACCGGGCCGTGGCCGGGCAGGACGGTGCGGACGCCGCCCTCGGAGGCCATGGTGTGCAGGCGGCGCAGCGAGTCCAGGTAGTCGCCGAGGCGGCCGTCGGGGTGGGCGACCATGGTGGTGCCGCGGCCGAGGACGGTGTCGCCGGTGAGGATGGCACCGTCGGCCGGCAGGTGGAAGGTCAGCGAGTCGGCGGTGTGGCCGGGGGTGCCCAGGACGCGCAGTTCGAGGCCGCCGACCTCGATCACCTGGCCGCCGCGCAGCCCCTCGTCGCCGAGCCGGTGGGCCGGGTCCAGGGCGCGGACCTGAGTGCCGGTCAGCTCGGCGAAGCGGGCGGCGCCCTCGGCGTGGTCGTGGTGACCGTGGGTCAGCAGGGTGAGGGCGATCCGCTTGCCCTGCTCCTCGGCGGTCCGGACGACGTTGCGCAGGTGCCCCTCGTCGAGCGGGCCGGGGTCGACGACCACGGCCAGGTCGGACCCGGGTTCGGAGAGCAGCCAGGTGTTGGTGCCGTCCAGGGTCATCGGCGAGGGATTGGGGGCCAGGACGCAGTGCGCCCGCGGGGTGGCGGCCCCGCCGACGGTGTCGGCGGGGTCGCCCGGAAGGAGACCGCTCACCGGCCGCCCTCGCTGGAACGTTCCAGGCTGCGCGGCGGGAGGTCCCGGTTGAGGGCCCGGAAGGCGTCCCCGGGCTCGGACACGGTGTCCCGGGGCAGAGCGCGGGGGGTGAGGCTGCGGGCGGGCATGCGGGGCGCCGACCGGCGAGCCACGTCGTTGTGGGTCATCGGCTTGTTCCTTCCGTGAGGTGCCGGAGCGTGCTTCCGGCGTGTGGTTCCGACGTGAACTTTCGCGGTTCCCCGCTAGGCGGGGAAGATCCCGTCGATGGTCAGCTCCTCATACCCCGACCATCGCACCGTCATACGATCGCCCGCCACCTCGGCCTCGCCGAGGACCGGGCGGACGGTCCGGTCCGCGGCGGCGGCCAGCGCTCCGGCGGCGGTCCGGACCGGCAGCAGCTCGCGCAGCACCGTGACGGTGGGCGGCAGCATGCCGTAGCGGCCCTCGGCGTAGCCCTCGACGGCCTCGGCGGGGGTCAGCCAGGCGACCCGGTCCGCCTCGCCGACCTGCTCGGCGGCGGCCTGCCCGCCGGGGAGGACGGCGACGAAGAACCAGGTGTCGAAGCGGCGCTCCTCGAAGGCCGGGGTGATCCAGCGGGCCCAGGCCGCGAGCAGGTCGCTGCGCAGCACCAGGCCGTGCTTGCCGAGGAACTCGGCGAAGGAGAGTTCGTGGGCCTCCAGGGCGGCGCGGTCGGCGCTCCAGTCCCGGGGCGGGACGACGGTGTCCGCGTCCGGTCCGGCCAGCAGGACGCCGGCCTCCTCGAAGGTCTCCCGGACGGCGGCGCAGACCACGGCCTGGGCGGTGCGGACGTCGACGCCGAGGCGCTCGGCCCACTCCTCGGGGCTCGGGCCGGCCCAGCCGATCTCGGCCTCGGCGTCCCGCGGGTCGACCTTGCCGCCGGGGTAGGCGTACATGCCGCCGGCGAAGGCCATCGAGGTGCGCCGGCGCAGCAGGTAGGCCCGGGGGCCGTCGGCGGTGTCGCGCAGCAGCACGACGGTGGCGGACGGCTTGGGCTCGGCCGGGGTCAGCTCGCCGGCCGCGACGGCGCGGATCCGGGCAGGCCAGCCGGGCGGCATCGGGAGCGACGGTGCTCGGTGATCCATGCCCCGGATGCTAAGGCGGAGGGGGCGGGGTTGGACAGGGCCCCCCGCCCCCTCGTCGCCTCGATCAGTCGCGGACGCGGACCTGGAGCTCGACCTCGACCGGGGCGTCCAGCGGCAGGACGGCGACGCCGACCGCGCTGCGGGCGTGCACGCCGGCCGCGCCGAACACCTGGCCGAGCAGCTCGCTGGTGCCGTTGACCACGGCGGGCTGGCCGGCGAAGTCGGGGGCGGAGGCGACGAAGCCGACCACCTTGACGACCTGCTCGACCTTGTCCAGGTCGCCGACCACGGACTTCACCGCGGCCAGCGCGTTGAGCGCGCAGATCTGGGCGAGCTGCTTGGCCCGCTCCGGGGTGACCTCGGCGCCGACCTTGCCGGTGTCCTCCAGCTTGCCCGCCACCATCGGCAGCTGGCCGGAGGTGAAGACGTACTCGCCGGAGCGGACCGCGGGGACGTAGGCGGCGACCGGCGGCGCCACGTCCGGGAGGGTCAGGCCGAGCTCGGCGAGCTTCTCCTCGACCTTGCTCATGCGTTCTTCTCCCGCTTCAGGTACGCGACCAGCTGCTCGGGGTTGTTCGGGCCCGGCACGACCTGGACGAGCTCCCAGCCGTCCTCGCCCCAGGTGTCCAGGATCTGCTTGGTGGCGTGCACGAGGAGCGGCACGGTGACGTATTCCCACTTGGTCATGGGGGTGACTCTAGCCGGAGGCCCCGGTGTGAGGTGGGACACAGAGCGGGCATGAATCGGACCTACCGCCCGGATGGTCCCGGCATCGGCGGCGCGGGCTGGTTACGCTCGCCGGGAGGGCACCTGCGGGGTGCCGGTCGACGACGGACGGAGACGGAGCGTGGCGAGCACTCCCGGCCCAGCGGACCCATCGGCTCCCGCCGGGGAGCGCGATCCCGACTGGGAGGGCGTCAGGCTGCACGTCGTCAGCGGCAAGGGCGGCACCGGGAAGACCACCCTGGCCGCCGCGCTCGCGCTGGCGCTGGCCGCGGAGGGCGGCCGGACGCTGCTGATCGAGGTCGAGGGCCGGCAGGGCATCGCCGAGCTGTTCGGGATGGCGGCGCTGCCCTACGAGGAGCGCAAGGTCGCCACGGTGAGCCCGGCCCGGCTGGGCCTGCCGGGGAAGGGCGGCGGTCAGGGCGAGCTGTACGCGCTGGCGATCGACACCGAGCTGGCGCTGCTGGAGTACCTGGAGATGTTCTACAAGCTCGGGCGGGCGGGGAAGGCGCTGCAGAAGGTCGGCTTCGTCGACTTCGCGACCACCATCGCGCCCGGCGTGCGGGACGTGCTGCTGACCGGGAAGGCCTGCGAGGCCGCCCGGCGCAAGGGCCCGGACGGGCGGCCGGCGTACGACGCGGTGGTGATGGACGCGCCGCCCACCGGGCGGATCACCCGGTTCCTGAACGTGAACTCGGAGGTGGCCGGGCTGGCCCGGTTCGGCCCGATCCACTCGCAGGCGCAGGCCGTGATGCGGGTGCTGCGGTCCCCGGAGACCGCCGTCCACTTCGTGACCCTGCTGGAGGAGATGCCGGTACAGGAGACCGTGGACGGCATCACGGAGCTCCGGGAGGCGCAGCTGCCGGTCGGCGGGGTGCTGGTGAACATGGTCCGCCCGCCGGTGCTGGACGCGGCCGCGGTGGCGGCGGTGCACGGGGACCACCGCGAGGAGGTGGCGGTGGCGCTGGGCGAGGCGGGCCTCGGCGGGCGGTCGCGGAAGCCGGAGACCGTCCGGGCGGCCGTGGAGCCGCTGCTCGGCCCGCTGCTGGAGCAGGCCAGGGAGCACGCCGAGCGGGTCGAGCTGGAGCGCGAGCAGCGCGCCGACCTGCAGCAGTTGAAGCTGCCCACGTACGAGCTGCCGCTGCTCGGCGAGGGCGTGGACCTGGGCGGGCTGTACCGGCTGGCGGGGGAACTGAAGCGGCAGGGGGCGGCATGACGGCACAGCTGGACATCGACGCGCTGATCGACGATCCGGGGACGAGGATCGTGGTCTGCTGCGGCTCGGGCGGGGTCGGCAAGACCACCACGGCGGCGGCGATCGGGCTGCGGGCGGCCGAGCGCGGCCGGCGGGTGGTGGTGCTGACCATCGACCCGGCCCGCCGGCTCGCCCAGTCGATGGGCCTGACCGAGCTGGACAACACCCCGCGGGTGGTCAAGGGCGTCTCGGGCAGCGGGGAGCTGCAGGCGATGATGCTCGACATGAAGCGGACCTTCGACGAGGTCGTGCTGGCCCACGCCGAGCCCGAGCGGGCCCGGGCCATCCTGGAGAACCCCTTCTACCAGTCCCTGTCGGCCGGCTTCGCGGGCACGCAGGAGTACATGGCGATGGAGAAGCTGGGGCAGCTGCGGGCCGAGGACCAGTGGGACCTGATCGTCGTCGACACCCCGCCGTCGCGCTCCGCGCTGGACTTCCTGGACGCGCCGAGCCGGCTGGGCTCCTTCCTGGACGGGAAGGTGATCCGGCTGCTGACCGCGCCCGCGAAGGTGGGCGGGCGCAGCGCGATGAAGTTCCTCAACGTGGGCATGGGCCTGATCACCGGCACCCTGGGCAAGATCTTCGGCGCCCAGCTGCTGACCGACGTGCAGACCTTCGTCTCCGCGATGGACTCGATGTTCGGCGGCTTCCGCGAGCGGGCGGACCGGACGTACCAGCTGCTCAAGGCGCCGGGGACGGCGTTCCTGGTGGTGGCGGCGCCGGAGCGGGACGCGCTGCGCGAGGCGGCGTACTTCGTGGACCGGCTGGACGCGGACGAGATGCCGCTGGCCGGGCTGGTGCTCAACCGGGTGCACACCAGCGGCGCGCCGCAGCTGACCGCCGAGCGGGCGCTGGCCGCGGCGGAGGCGCTGGAGGAGAACGGGTCGCAGACCTCCTCGGCGGCGGCGGAGACGCTGGCCGCCGGGCTGCTGCGGCTGCACGCCGAGCGGATGCAGGTGATGGACCGCGAGCGGCGCACCCGGGACCGGTTCGTCTCGGTCTACCCGGACGTGCCGATCATCGAGGTGGCCGCGCTGGCGGGGGACGTGCACGACCTGGACGGGCTGCGGGCGATCGGCGGCCGGCTGGGTGGCGCGGACGCCTGAGCCGGGCTGACGGTCCGCGGCGTCGGGGCCGTGGTTCCCGGTCGGCTGTCGCGGGTCGGTGGGGGCCCGGCGGGTCCGTGGGGGACACCCGAGGCCGGCTGCGGTCGGGGCCGGTGGCAGGCCGGTGGGCCTGCGGTGACCGGCCGTCAGGACCGCTGCCGCCAGAGGAGGACGTGCTGCCGGGCCGGCCGTACCGTCGTGCGAGCCCGCGCTGGGAGGCGGGCCGTGCGGTCGTGCGGACTGCACCGTCGTGCGGATGGCTCCGTCGAACGAGCGGTGCCGCCGAGCGGGTGGTGGCGCCGCTCAGCCGGCCTGGGCGAAGTCCCGCAGGACCACACCGGTGGCCAGCGACTCCTCGTACTCCAGCCGGGCCGTCTCCAGCAGCCGGCGCCACGAGACCACCGTGGGGCGGCGGCGCAGCAGCGCCCTGCGCTCACGCTCGGTCATCCCGCCCCAGACGCCGAACTCCACGCGGTTGTCGAGCGCGTCCGCCAGGCACTCGGTGCGCACCGGACACCCGCTGCACACCGCCTTGGCGCGATTCTGCGCAGCCCCCTGAACGAACAATTCATCCGGATCGCTCGTGCGGCAGGCCGCCTGTGCGCTCCAGTCGTCTACCCAGCCCATGCCGGCGCCGTCCTCTCCCGAATCGGGGCTCCCCCACGGCGGCAACGGCATATTCACCGCTGCCAGTTGAGGACGTTACGGAAGAACGCCAGTCCGCAACAGCCCCTCCGGGCCCAATCTCAAATGACCCGATCGGACTATGGGTACCCGACACCTCACTCGTTGGAGTGATCGCAGGTCGCCGGCCTTGCCAGCCGCCCGCACCCGGGTTCGGTCACACTGTGCAACGATCGGCCGGACGGCGGAGCATGACATCCACCCCCAGCCCGGGCAATTCGGGCAAAGCTCATCACTCACAAGAGTGATGATGATGAACAGAGCGAAGCTGTCGCAGTTCTGTGACAAGCGTAGGCGAACACCTGCCCCCCTGTACGGGATTCGGCGACGTAGGCTGCTCCCCATGGCACCTCAGCGATCCGCGGGCTCCCCGCTCGACAAGGCAAGCCTCGGCATCAAGTTCCTGGGCGGCAGCGTGCTGGCCGGAGTCCTGGTCGCCGGTATGGCGATGCCGGCTGTCGGCGCGCTCGGGCTCACCGCCAAGGACACCGCCGAGAGCTTCGACAACATCCCGGCGGACTTCAAGACGCCGCCACTCTCCCAGGCCTCCTTCGTCTACGACGCCAAGGGCGGCCAGATCGCCAAGGTGTACGCGCGTGACCGCACGATCGTCACCAAGGAGGAGATGGGCGAGCTGATCCGCACCGCCCAGGTCGACATCGAGGACGCCCGCTTCTACGAGCACGGCGCCGTCGACCTCAAGGGCGTGCTGCGCGCCGCGACCAAGAACGCGGAGTCCGGCAGCGCCTCCCAGGGTGCCTCCACGCTGACCCAGCAGTACGTGAAGAACGTCTTCGTCGAGCAGGCAGGCGACGACGAGAAGGCGTTCCTGGAGGCGACCCGCAAGAGCCTGGGCCGCAAGATCCAGGAGCTGAAGTACGCCATCAAGCTGGAAGAGGAACTGACCAAGGACCAGATCCTCACCAACTACCTGAACATCACCTTCTACGGCAACCAGGCGTACGGCATCGAGGCCGCCGCCAACCGCTACTTCAGCAAGAAGGCCAAGGACCTCACCCTGCCCGAGGCCGCCATGCTGGCCGGCCTGGTGCAGAACCCCTCGGCGTACGACCCCCAGCTGCACCCGCAGGCGGCGCTCACCCGCCGCAACACGGTGATCGCCAAGATGCTGGAGGCCAAGCACATCAACCCGGACCAGGCCAAGGAGGCGACCGCCGCGCCGCTCGGCCTGAAGTTCCAGGCCCCGCAGAACGGCTGCATCACCGCCGAGCTCGGGATGGGCTTCTTCTGCGACTACGTCCGCAAGGTCGTCCAGCAGGACCCGGCGTTCGGCAAGACCGCCGCCGACCGCAAGAAGCTCTGGACCCAGGGCGGCCTGAAGATCTACACCACCCTGGACCCGGAGAAGCAGAAGGCCGCCTACAACGCGGTCACCAAGCGGGTGTACGCCACCGACTCGGTCTCCTCCGCCGCCACCATGGTGAAGCCGGGCACCGGCGAGATCCTCGCCATGGCCCAGACCCGGCCGTACGGCCTGGACGGCAAGCAGAACCAGACCGTCCTCAACCTCAACGTCGACGCCGCCATGGGCGGCGGCAACGGCTTCTCCCCCGGCTCGAACTTCAAGCCGCTGGTCGCCGCGGCCGCGCTGGAGGCCGGCATCCCGATCACGCAGGAGTACTCCTCCCCGTACGAGATGCCCTACCCGCGGATGAAGACCTGCGACAACAAGACGACGACCGACACCAGCAAGTTCTCCAACGAGAGCAAGGAGGAGCACGGGCCGTACTCGATGCAGGTCGCCATGGCGAAGTCGGTCAACACCTACTTCGTGCAGCTGGAGGAGCAGGTCGGCCTCTGCGCGGTCAAGCAGATGACCAACAAGCTGGGCATCAAGACCCGGGCCAGCGGCCAGCCGCTCCTGGAGGTCCCGTCGATGGTGCTCGGCACCCAGGAGGTCAGCCCGCTGACCATGGCCAGCGCCTACGCCGCCTTCGCCGCCCGCGGCAAGTACTGCAACCCGGTCGCGCTCACCTCCGTGGTCAACACCGAGGGCAAGAAGCTGGAGATCCCGAAGGCGAACTGCACCCAGGCGATGTCCCAGACCACCGCGGACGGCATCAACACCCTGCTGCTCGGCGTGACCGAGAAGGGCACCGCCGCCCAGCTCGGGCTCAACGACGGACGGCAGATCGCCGGCAAGACCGGTACCACCGACGAGCGCTACGCCGCCTGGTTCACCGGCTACACCCCGGACCTGGCCACGTCGGTCTGGCTCGGCGGCCCGACCGGCAACGTCTCGATGAAGAACATCAGGATCGGCGGCAAGTACTTCGACGCGGTGTACGGCGCCGACGGCCCCGGCCCGATCTGGCGTGACGCCATGAACGACGCGCTGGGCGGCACGCCGCGCAGCTCCTTCCAGACCGTCAACATCCCGGCCCCGACCCCGACCACCCCGCCCGACGGCACCCAGCCCCCGTCCCAGGACGGCGCCACGGTGGCCGGCCTGATCAACGGCGGCTGGACCTTCCCGCCGAACATCATCGGCGGGAACAACGGGAGCGGCGGCCGGGCGGGCGGACACCGCTGACGGCCGAGGACGGCTGAGGACGGCTGAGACGGCAGAACGGAGAGGGCGGCCCCTGGTTCAGGGGCCGCCCTCTCGTTCGCGCGGGGGCCGTGGTGGCGCTGCTGCGTCCTTCCGCGTGCTTCCGCGTATGTCCGCCTGGGTGCTGGGTGTGCGGGTGCGTGCTGGCTGCGCGGGTGCGTGCCGGGCGTCAGCCCGCCAGCGCGGCCTTCACCGCGGCGGCGACCCGGCCGCCCTCGGCACGGTCGCCCACCTTGGGGCGCACCAGCTTCATCACGGCGCCCATGGCCTGCGGACCGCTCGCGCCGCTCTCCGCCACCGCCGCGGCGACGATCGCGGTGAGCTCCTCGTCCGACAGCTGCTGCGGCAGGTAGCCCGCGAGCACCTCGCCCTCGGCGCGCTCGGCGGCCGCGGACTCGGCCCGGCCGGCGTTCTCGAACGCCTCGGCGGCCTCGCGGCGCTTCTTCGCCTCGCGGGCGATCACCTTCAGCACCTCGTCGTCGCTGAGCTCGCGCTTCTCCTTGCCGGCCACCTCCTCGCTGGTGACCGCGGCCAGGGTGAGCCGGATGGTGGACGAGCGGAGCTCGTCCCGGGCCTTGATCGCAGCCGTGAGGTCCTCCTGCAGCTGCTGCTTGAGCGTCGTCATGGGCCTCATCCTCGCAGGCCGCGGCTCTTCCCGCGCACCATATTCCGCGTGGCCGACCCCCGCACGTCCTCGCCGCCGCCCCTCGGGTGGTTGCCACCCACCGATCCCCGGCCGTCCGCCGCTCCCCGCTCCGGATCACCGGACCTTGGGGACAGCGGGTCCGGCGCGCGGGCATGATGACGGCATGTCATGGAGTGGAACGGACGCGTACGAGCACGAGCCGGCCAAGGAGCTGCCCGAGCGGGTGGCCGAGGCGGTGGCGGCGGCATGGGACGCCGGGTTCGGGTACTCCTGCCGGCCGGAGCAGGGGCGGCTGCTGCGGACGCTGGCCGGCGGCGCCCGGCTGCGGATCGGCGAGAGCGGCACCGGGTACGGCGTGGGGCTCGCCTGGCTGGCCGCCGGGGCACGGCCCGGGGTGGAGCTGGTCAGCGTCGAGCGGGATCCCGACCGGGCGGAGGCGGCGGCCGAGCTGTTCGCCGACACCCCGGCCGTCCGGGTGCTGAACGCCGACTGGACGGAGCTGTACGCGCACGGACCGTACGACCTGCTGGTGCTGGACGGCGGCGGGCAGGGCAAGGACGCCGGGCCGGCCGCCGATCCCGAGCGGCTGCTGGTGCCGGGCGGTGTGCTGGTGGTCGACGACTTCACCCCGTCCGCCGAATGGCCGCCGGTGTTCGACGGGCAGCCGGACGGGGCGCGGCTGCACTGGCTCGGGCATCCCGCGCTGCGGGCCGTGGACCTGCCGCTGGCGCCCGACCTGTCCGGCGTCGTCGCCGTCCGCCGGGCCGACGGTGACCGCGCCTGACGGGGACCGCTGACAGGGACCGCGGCTGAGGCGCCCGCGCCCGCGGCGGTGCCCCCGGCCCGTAGCGGGGTGGTGAGGGTGCGCGCGGGCGGGCCGTCCGAGGCGGGCCGTCGGTTCCCACGCTGATCAGCGGTCTGAGAGCATGGACCGATGCGACCGCTGTACTCCGTTCCCCTCGGAATCGCCGCCACCGGCGCCGTCTGTCTCGCCTACGCCGCCGGGTACGAGGTCCGCTCGTTCCGTGTGCGCCGCGTCGAGGTCCCGATCCTGCCGAAGGGCGTCCGACCGATCCGGGTGCTGCAGGTCTCCGACATCCACATGGTGAACGGTCAGGGGAAGAAGCAGCGGTGGCTGCAGAGCCTCGCCGGGCTCCGCCCCGACCTGGTCGTCAACACCGGCGACAACCTCTCCGACCCGCTCGGCGTCCCGGCCACCCTGGACGCGCTCGGTCCGCTGATGGACTTCCCCGGCGTCTACGTCTTCGGCTCCAACGACTACTACGGCCCCGCCCGGAAGAACCCGGCCCGCTACCTGAAGGCGCTCCGCACCGGCATCCACGGCCTGAACAACCCGGACGGCAGCAAGCGGGCCGGGATCGTCGGCGCCGTCCACAATCCCTGGCAGGACCTCCGCGACGGCTTCGACGCCGCCGGCTGGGTGAACCTGACCAACACCCGCGGCCGGCTCAAGGTCGCCGGGCTGGACATGGAGTTCACCGGCCTGGACGACCCGCACATCCACCGCGACCGGTACGACGAGGTCGCCGGCGGCCCCTCCGGGGACGCCGACCTGTCGGTGGCCGTGGTGCACGCGCCGTACCTGCGGGTGCTCGACGCCTTCACTGCCGACCGGTACCCGCTGATCCTCGCCGGGCACACCCACGGCGGGCAGCTCTGCGTCCCGTTCTACGGCGCCCTGGTCACCAACTGCGACCTGGACGCCGACCGCGTGAAGGGCCTCTCCACCCACCGGGCCGGCGGGCACCGCTCGTACCTCCACGTCTCGGCCGGCTGCGGCACCAACCGCTACACCCCCGTCCGCTTCGCCTGCCCGCCGGAGGCCACCCTGCTCACGCTGACGGCCCGCCGCTGACCTGCGTCGACGCCACGACGCGAATCGATTTTGGTCTCGCGGCACCCGTCCGGTAGAGTTCTACTCGTTGCGCCGGAGACGGAGAGCAACGAAGCAGGACCGGGGTGTGGCGCAGCTTGGTAGCGCGCTTCGTTCGGGACGAAGAGGCCGTGGGTTCAAATCCCGCCACCCCGACCCAGTGCAGAGGCCCTGCCGGAGAGATCCGGCAGGGCCTCTGTCGTTGTTGCGCGCCCATCTGCGTGACTGTGCCTCAGGTGGGCGTTCGAGGAGCCCGTCCCGCGAGCGTCGTGTCGGGCGGCTCCCCGGTTCCGTGGGTCCTTCCCGTCGCCGCGGTGTCGGGGCGGGGCCGGGTGTGGGCGGACGGCGAGCGGTGGGCGCGGGGCGGCGGGGCCGGCGGGGCCGGCGGCGGGAGGAAATTCGGATCGGGGTGTAACACGCCGGGGAGTCGGCGCGTCCTTGTGCTGTCAGGGTCTGAGAGCAAGGGGTGGCAATGATCCGGAGGAGTGCTGCGGGCGGCGGTGGGGATGCCGCGTTCATGGAGTTCGCGGCCGGGCGCTACGGGCACCTGTACCGCACGGCATGCCTGCTCACCGGGGGTGACACCCATCTGGCCGAGGACCTGGTGCAGGAGACGCTCGGGCGGATGTACGCGGTGTGGCGGCGGACGACGTGGATCCCCGGGGTGCACGCCGGGAAGAAGATCGACAATCCGGCCGCGTACGCGCACAGCGTGTTGGTCCGCCAGTTCCTGACGCATCGGCGCCGTCTGAGCAGCTCCGAGCGTCCGAGTGGCGACCTGCCGGATCTCCCGGGGCCGGCGGAGGACGGTGACCTGCGGCTGGTGATGCTGAGCGGTCTCGCCCGGTTGTCACCGCAGGACCGTGCGGTGCTGGTCCTGCGCTACTGGGAGGACCGCAGCATCGAGGAGACCGCCGAGATCCTCCGGGCCGGCTCCGGTGCCGTCCGGACCCGGACCAGTCGGGCGCTGGCCCGGCTGCGCAAGCTCCTCGACGGCCAGCTCGCCGAGCTGGCCGTCCGTTGAACACCGAACCCGAACTCGGTTTCCCAGAAGGGGGATCCACCATGTCTTCGGACGTGCAGCCAGATCCGGTCCACGAGGATGTCCTGGTCGACGTCCTCACCCGTACCGGTGAGAGTTTCCGAGGCGATCCGGCGGCGGCGATGGCCGGGGTGCTGGACCGGGGCCGCCGGCTGCGGCGCCGCCGCACGCTCACCGCCGTGGCCGGGAGCGTCACCGCGCTGGCCGTGGTCGGCGTCGCCGGCGGCTTCGTGTCGAGCCTCGGCGCCGACCGCGGGGCGGTCACGGCGGCGTCGGCCGCGACCGGGTCCGCCGGCTCCGGGGGGATCGGCCCGGCCGCGCCCGCCGCGAGTGGCGCCCCGGTGACGCCGGCTCAGCTGGTGGCCGCCCTCCAGGGGCTGCTGCCCGGCACCCAGGTCACCGACACCACGGTCGGCAGCGCGAACCCGGACGACCCGGAGGTGTTCGCCGGCGCCCGCCTGGACGACGGCCACGGCGCCGCCGCGGTCTCCATCAGCCTGCGGCGCTTCACCGACGCACCCGACCAGGGCGACATCGCCTGCCCGGACCCGGTGTACGTGCCGAACGACGGCTGTGTCGCCGAGCAGCTGGCCGACGGCTCGAAGCTGCTGCTGCTGAAGGGGTACGAGTACCCGGACAAGCGGGTGTTGACCAAGAGCTGGCGGGCGGTGCTGACCACCACGGACGGTCGGCGGGTGGCGTTCACCGAGTGGAACGCGGCGCAGGAGAAGGACGCGCCGGTGTCCCGGGTCGACCCGCCGCTGGACCTGGACCGGCTGAAGGCGCTGGTCACCGACTCCGCCTGGGTGTCGCTGTTCGACCGGATCCCGAAGCCGACGAACGGCGGGTGGCAGCCCGGGTCGGCCGCGACCCCGGCGGGCCGGACCGTTCCCGGCTGGCAGGCGATGGTGGGCACCGCGAAGGGGCTGCTGCCCGCGGGCCTCTCGCCGGCCGATGCCGCCGGAGGCGGCCCCGGGTTCGCCCACTTCACGGTGGACGACGGCAAGGGCGCCGGCCTGGTCGAGATCAACGTCGCCGACTGGAGCGGGACGGCGCCGTCCGGGCCCAAGGGCGGCTCGGCGGAGGCCCGGTTCGCGAACGCGACCGTACGGGCGGACGGCACCCGGGTGCTGGTCGACCGGGACGCGGACGGTGACGGCAAGTCCGCGGCGGGGATGGTCCGCTGGTCGGTGGAGGCGCTGCTGACGGACGGGACGCGGGTGGCGGTGTCCGCCATCGGCGGGCCGAACCCGCGGGAGGCCACCCGTTCCGCGCCCGCACTGACCGTCGAGCAGCTGACCGCGCTGGCGACCAGCCCCCAGTGGCGGATCGGCGGGGCCGCCTAAGGCTTGTCAACGCGTGGGTGGAGCGCCGGCGGTACGGGGCCGGAGACCCGGCGGCACCGTCGGCGCTCCGGCGGGCACCGGAGCCGGGCGGGGGGTCCGGGTGCGGTCAGGCGCTCTGGACGATCAGGCCGGAGGCGCTGAGCTCCTCGACCAGGCCGGCCGGGGCGGTGGCGGGGGATCCCGCCGAGTAGGGCGGCTGCGGGTCGTACTCGACCACCAGCTGGACGGCCTGGGCGGCCCGGTCCCCGGCGATCCGGCCGGCCAGGGTGAGGGCGAGGTCGATGCCGGCGGAGACGCCGGCGGCGGTGGCGTACTTGCCGTCCATGACCACCCGCTCGCTGGTCGGGGTGGCGCCCATGGTCGCCAGCTGGTCGAGGCAGATCCAGTGCGAGGTGGCCCGCCGCCCGGTGAGCAGGCCGGCGGCGGCGAGCACCACGGATCCGGAGCAGACCGAGGTGGTCCAGGTGGTGGACCGGTCCACCAGCCGCAGCCAGTCGAGGACGGCGGTGTTGCCGAGCTGGTCGGCGGTGCCCGGTCCGCCGGGGACGAGGACCAGGTCGGGGCTGGTCACCTCGGTGAGGGCGGCGTCGGCGGTGAGGGCGAGGCTGCCCATGTCGCTGCGAATGGGACCGGGTTCGGCGGCGGTGAACACCACCTCGACGCCGGGCAGCCGGGAGAGGATCTCGTACGGGCCGACGGCGTCCAGGGCGGTGAAGCGGTCGTAGAGCAGGACGGCGATCTGCATGCGGCACTCCGGTGGGAAGGGAAGGGAAGGGAAGGGAAGGGAAGGACAGGGTGGGGAAGGGCAGGGACGGATACGGCCGGGCGAAGGGAACGTCCGGTCAGGGGGTGCGGAAGCGGCGGCGGTACTCGCCGGGGGCGACCGCGAGGGTGCGGGTGAAGGCGCGGCGCATGGCCTCGGGGGTGCCGTAGCCGCAGGCGCGGGCGACCTCCTCGATGCCGTCCTCGGTGTCCTCCAGGCGGCGGCGGGCGGCTTCGAGGCGGATCCCGCCGACGTAGCGGCCGGGGGTGGTGCCGACCTCGGCGGTGAAGGCGCGGGCGAACTGGCGGGGTGAGAGGGCGGCGCGCCGGGCGAGGGTCTCCACGGAGAGGTCGGCCTCGGGGTGGTCGGCGATCCAGCCCTGGACCTCACGCAGCGGTCGGCGTTCGGCGAGCTGGGCGGCGAGCTGGGTGCTGAACTGGGCCTGGCCGCCGGGTCGGCGCAGGAACATCACCAGGTGGCGGGCGACCCGGAGGGCGGTCTCCCGGCCCAGGTCCTCCTCGACCAGGGCGAGGCTGAGGTCGATGCCGGCGGTGACGCCGGCGGAGCTGGCGATCCGGCCGTCGCGGATGTATATGGGTTCGGGGTCGACCTCGGTGTCGGGGAAGCGGTGGGCCAGGGCCTCGCAGTGCGCCCAGTGCGTGGTGACCCGGCGGCCGGTGAGCAGTCCGGCCTCGGCGAGGAGGAAGGCGCCGGTGCAGACGGACACCACCCGCTCGGCCGCCTCGGCCAGTTCGGCGATGCGGTCGACCAGGTCGGAGGACGGGGTGAGGGCGCCGTAGCCGCCGGGGAGGACCAGGGTGTGCGGGGGCGCGGCGGTGGCGAGGTCCTCGTCGGGGAGGAGGCCGAGGCCGCTGTGGGAGCGGATCGGCCCGCCCCCGGGGGAGGCCGTCCGCACCCGGTACGCCTCCGGGCGCCCGGAGGCCTTCGCGGCTCCGGAGAACACCTCCAGCGGGCCGGTCACGTCGAGGCTCTGCACACCGTCGAAGAGCACGATGAGCACGCTGCGGGTCGTCATGTCCTCAGCCTCGCAGCGGGGTTGGACGGCAGCAATGACGCGCTTCCCACCATTCCTGCCATGGCGGGGCCACGGCGGAGGACATGGTGCCCTCAGGCGGGCGGCGTGAGCGACGTGCGGGGCGTGAGCGGCTTGCGGAAGAAGGTGGTGGCGGCCAGGGTGCCGTCGGGCCGGGCGGCGTGGTCGGGGAGGAGGCCGTAGGGGATCCAGCCGGCCCGGCGGTAGAGGTGTTCGGCGGGGCTGTCGGTCTCGGTGTCGAGGATGAGGAGGGTGGCGCCGAGGTCGGCGGCGGCGCGCTCGGCTGTGGCCAGCAGGGCGCGGGCGAGGCCGCGGCCGCGGGCGGTGCGGTGGACCATCAGTTTGACGATCTCGGCGCGGTGGCGGCCGTTGGGCTTGCGTTCCGGGACGAGGCCGATGGTGCCGAGGACGCGGTCGCCGTCGCGGGCGATCCACAGCTGGCGGTGGCCGGCGGTGAGGTCGGGGAGCTGGGTCTCCCACCAGGTTCGGGCGGCGTCCCGGTCGAAGGGGGCGAGGAAGCCGACCGAGGCCCCTCCGTCGACGGCGTCGGCCAGCAGCTCGGCGAGGCCGGGGAGGTGGGCGGGCAGCTCCTCGGGGTCGAGGCGGGTGATCCGGACGGCCTCGGCGGCCGCGGCGGTCCCGGCGGTCCCGGCAGCCTCAACGGCCTCGGTGGTCTCGGTCGGCGTGACGGCGGTCATGCGGGCGCTCCTCTCGATGGCGTCGACTCAACGGCGTCGACGGTGTCGACGGCGGGGCCGGGTCAGGGCAGGACGATGGCGAGGGCGTACCGGACCGCCTCCGGCCCGGGGCACTGGAAGCGGGACGGGCCCCAGAGCCGGAACCGCAGGCAGTCGCCGGAGTGCAGCAGGTGGGGTTCGCCCTGGACGGTGATCTCCAGGCTGCCGTCGAGGACCCAGAGGTGCTGTTCCAGCCCGGGGACGGGCGGTGCGTCGTAGTCGATGGCGCCGCCGACGGGGATGGTGCCCTCGATCAGCTCGGCGCGCAGCCCGGCGTGCGGGGGTGAGACGGATCGCCGGACGAAGCCGCTGGCCGGGTCGGTCCAGACCGTCTGCCCGGCGGCGCGGACCAGCTGCGGGGGCTCGGCCTCGACCTCGGCGAGCAGCCGGGACATGGTCCGGCCGTAAGCGGTGCACAGCCGCCCCAGCTGGGCGGCGGTGGGGCTGATCTCGGCCCGCTCCAGCCGGGACAGCGTGGACCGGCTGACCCCGCTGAGCCGGGCCAGCTCCTCCAGTGACCAGCCGCGCTCGGCGCGCAGTTCGGCCAGCCGCGCGGCGAGGCGGGCGTCGGACGGCTCCAGCACTCCCGGTGTTCCCATATCAGGGATGCTATCCCGGATATGGGAACACCGGGAGTCCCGGCGGCTCAGATGCCCAGGACTCCGGCGCGGGCCGCGGCCTGGTCGAGCAGCCGGTGAACGTCGGCCTGGGTGGTGCCCGGGGCGTCGTTGTAGCTGTCCGGGGAGGGGACGGGTCGCCCGGTGGCGTGCAGCACCTCCATGACCTGGGTGCGGGCCCGGCGCACGGTGTACGGGGTGCCGTACCCGTGGGCGAGGACGGCGGCCTGGGCGCCGAGCAGGCAGACCCGGCCGCCGGCGTCCCACATGGCGCCCTGCAGCCAGCCGGCGGCGGCGAGGTAGCGCGAGGTCAGCCTGAGGTGGCCGGCCACGGTGACCTCGACCGGGCGGGCCGGGCGGCGCAGCAGCCGGTCCAGCGGGGTGCGGCGGGGCGGCGGGTAGCCGGCGTTCCAGGGCTGGAGGGTGCTGCCGAGCGGGCAGACGTAGGGGATGGCGGGGCGGGCGCTCGGCGGGAGGGAGGCGAGGTACCGCTCGATCTCCTCGACCAGGCCGGAGCCGTCGAGGGTGAGCAGCGGCGGGTGGGGGGCGGGCCGGTGGAGGGTCGGGGAAGGGGTGGGCACGGGGGCTCCTCCTGGTCGGTTTGTCCTTGTTCGTACCGATTTCGTTGATAGCCCGGATGCCGGCCGCTGTCATGTGGTCGGCGCACGAAGCGGTCCGCGTGTCGGCGGGCCGGCCGGACGTGCCCGGGCAGGACGGGCGGAAGTCCCCCGACCTGTCCGGGCCGGACCTGCGGAAGTCCCGGCCGCGTCCGGGTGCGGCGCCGGAACGCCCGGTCCGTGCCCCGCGCTGTTCCGGGCCGCGGGGCATCCGGTTGGATGGAGGGCATGACCGAGGAGACGAACGCCGTACCGGCGTGGGAGCAGCGGTTCCGGGCTGCGCGGGTGTCGCTGCCGGATTGGGCGGAGGACGCGCCGGAGCGGGCGCTGTACGTGTCGAACGCGACCGGCACCTTCGAGGTGTACGCCTGGGACCGGGCGGCCGGCGGCCACCGGCGGGTGACGGACCGGCCGAACGGGACGACCGACGCCGAGCTGAGCCCCGACGGCGAGTGGATCTGGTGGTTCGACGACACGGCCGGCGACGAGCTCGGTGTGTGGCGCCGGCAGCCCTTCGGCGGCGGCCCGGACGAGGAGGCGGTGCCGGGCGTCCCGGCCGCGTACTCGGCCGGTCTGGCGCTGGGCCGCGACGGCACGGTGGTGGTCGGCACCTCGACCGAGGAGGAGGGCACCACCCTCTACCTGCGCCGCCCGGGCGCGGACGGGCCGGAGGTGCTCTACCGGCACGCGGAGTACGGCGGCGTGGGCGACCTGAGCTACGACGGCACGCTGCTGGCGATCGACCACACCGAGCACGGCGACGCGATGCACGCGGCGATCCGGGTGGTGCGTACCGCCGACGGCTCGACGGTGGCCGAGCTGGACGAGGTGACGGGCCGGCAGCACCCGTGCGGGGTGGCCTGTCTGGGCTTCGCCCCGGCCGACGGCGACACCCGGCTGCTGGTGGCGCACCAGCGCCGCGGCCACTGGGAGCCGGTGCTCTGGGACGTGGCCGACGGCACCGAGACCGCGCTGGAGCTCCGCGACGAGCAGGGCCGGGAGTTCCCCGGCGACCTGTCGGCGCAGTGGCGGCCCGGCGCCCGTTCCCTGCTGATCGAGCACGAGTACGAGGCGCGCAGCGAGCTGTTCTCGTACGAGCTGGCCACCGGCGTGCTGACCCGGCTGGACACGCCGCGCGGGACCGTCTCGGGGGCGACCGCCCGGCCGGACGGGACGGTGGAGTTCCTGTGGTCCTCGGCGGCCGAGCCGTCGGCCGTGCGGTCCACCTCCGGTGCGGTGGTGCTGCGGGCACCGGGGCCGGTGCCGCCGCGCTCGGTGCCGGTGGAGGACGTCTGGGTGGAAGGGCCGGGCGGCCGGGTGCACGCGCTGGTCCAGCGGCCGGCCGGCGAGGGGCCGTTCCCGACCGTGTTCGAGGTCCACGGCGGCCCGACCCACCACGACAGCGACGCGTTCGCGGCGGGCCCGGCGGCCTGGCTGGACCACGGGTACGCGGTGGTCCGGGTCAACTACCGCGGCTCGACCGGGTACGGGCAGGCCTGGACGGACGCGCTGCGCGAGCGGGTCGGCCTGATCGAGCTGGAGGACATCGGCGCGGTCCGCGCCTGGGCGGTGGAGTCCGGGCTGGCCGATCCCGCGCGGCTGGTGCTGTCCGGCGGTTCCTGGGGCGGCTACCTGACCCTGCTGGGCCTCGGGGTCCAGCCCGGTGACTGGTCGCTGGGCCTGGCCGCCGTCCCGGTCGCGGACTACCTCGCCGCGTACGAGGACGAGATGGAGGCGCTCAAGTCCCT
The DNA here is from genome assembly GCF_040571325.1 of Kitasatospora sp. HUAS MG31. Lineage (GTDB taxonomy): Bacteria > Actinomycetota > Actinomycetes > Streptomycetales > Streptomycetaceae > Kitasatospora > Kitasatospora camelliae. The sequence continues at coordinate 3,701,310 of NZ_CP159872.1, forward strand.
GGACCGGACCCTGTTCGGCGGCACCCCGGAGGAGGTCCCGGAGCGCTGGCGGGCCTCCTCCCCGCTCACCCACGTCGAGCGGGTCAAGGCGCCGGTGTACATCAGCGCCGGGGTCAACGACCCGCGCTGCCCGATCCGGCAGATCGACAACTACGTGCGGCGGCTGGAGGAACTGGGGAAGGCCCACGAGGTCTACCGCTACGATGCCGGCCACGGTTCGCTCGTCGTCGAGGAGCGGATCAAGCAGCTGCGGCTGGAGATCGACTTCGTCCGACGCCACCTGGGGGACACGCGGTGAACAGACCTACGGCGGTGGCAGTGGTGGCGGTGCTCGCCCTGCTGCTCACCGCGAGCGGGTGCGCCTCGGACGACGGGGACGGCTGCCCGGGCGCGCTCCGCTCCGAGGACGGGGCCCGGGCGGCCTCGGCGCAGCTGATGGCCAAGGGCAGCAAGGGCAGCAGCAGTAGCAGCGGCAGCCGGAGTTCGAAGGGCTCGGGGTCGAAGTCCTCCGGTTCCAAGTCCTCGGGGTCCTCGGGGAGCAGGAGCACGTCGAGCACCGTCCGCCGGCACGACGGTGACGGGTGCGACCGGCCGGCGCCCTCGCCCTCGGTGCCGCTGCCGTCCGCTCCGCTCAAGGCCACGCCGGCCGCGCCGGTCCCGGTGCCGACGGCGGGCGCCAAGCGCTGACCCGGGCTCAGGGCCCGGGCGTGGGTCAGAGGGCCGGGTCCAGGCCGAGGGCCCGGTCCTCGGCGGCCTCGGCCTCGCGCCGGACCAGCCGGTACCACATGAAGACCACGAAGCCGGCGAAGACGAACCACTCCAGGGTGTAGCCGAGGTTCTGGAAGGCGCGCAGGCTCAGCCCGTCGCCACCCTGCGGCTGCACGGTCGGCACCGTGGTCAGGCCGTCGGCCGCGGCGTCGGCGGCCACCCAGCCGTCGGACACCTCGTACGGCAGCACGTTGACCAGGGTGGCCGGGCTGATGGTGCCGAGCTGGCCGGTGGGCAGTCCGCCGGCCACCGCGCCGCCGCTGCCGCTGTTCTCCGGAGCCTGGATGCGGCCGGTCACGGTGACCTCGCCGGGCGGCGCGGCCGGGACGGTCCCCGCGGACGCACCGGCGGCCGGTTCGCCGGGGAGCCAGCCGCGGACCACGGCGACGGCGGGTCCTGCGGGCGTGCGGAGCGGGGTGAGGACGTAGTAGCCCTGGCGGCCGTCCACCGTGCGGTTCGGGACCAGCAGCTGGTGCCCGGGATCGTAGCTGCCGGTCACCGTGACGGTCCGGCCGACGGTGTCGGTGCCGACCCGCGGGTGCTGCGCGTCCAGCACCTCGCCGAGCGGGGCGGCGGGGGCGGCCTCGGCCGCGGTGGCCGAGGCGGCGAGGTCCTTGTGGGTCGCGACCCGGTCCTCGAAGCGGCCGAGCTGCCAGGAGCCGAGCACCAGGCAGACGGCGATCGCCACCACGGCGACGGCGGTGCCGCCGAGCCAGCGGGGGGTCAGGAGAAACCGGTACACACCCACCACGGTAACCAGTCCACACACCCTCCCCCGCCGCCGGGGTCGGGCCCCGCGGCGGGGAGACGGCTGCTCCCGCGGCGCCCGGCCCGCCCGGGACGGGGGCGGTCAGCCCGTCGTCGCCGCCGGATCGGGCGGGGTGGTGCCGGGGAGCGCTTCGGGGGCGGCCTGGTAGACCGTGCCCTCGCAGGCGGACTTGAGGACCACCGCGGCCGCGCCGGGCCCGCCGGCGACCGGCGCGTACCCGAGGGTGACCGTGGGCTCGACGCGGGTGGGACCGGTGGGCGTGGGGGCGGGGCTGGGGGTGGCGGTGGGCGTCGGGCTGGCGCCGCTGCCGGGGACGCCGGGCGCGCCGCCCCCGTCGCCGGGCTTGGGCGAGCCCTCCGGCCCGGCGACCGCCACGCCCTGCCCGCTGGGTGCGGCGGAGGCCCCGCCGGGGACGGTACAGGCGCGGCCGGGGACCCAGCCGAACCGGATCCGGTAGCCGCCGCCGGGCGGGAGGAGCAGTTCGCGGGCGGCGGTGCCGGGGTCGGGCAGCGCGTCCGCGCCGTCCCCGGCGGCGTGCCTCAGGACCTTCACGTTGGCCGCGTCCGTCCCGACGGCGTCGTTGACGGTGAGGACGCCGGGTTCGGCGAGGCGGCAGCCCTGCCCGGCGGTGTTGTGGACGGTGAACCAGCCGTACACCCGGCCGTCGGTGCCGGCCGGGCTGAGGCCGGACTCGGCCCGGCCCAGGTCGGCGCGGGTGCAGGGCGGGGCCGGGACGGCGGTCGGGCCGCCGGCGCCGCCGGTCGTGGGCGGGCCGGCGGGGGCGGGGCCGGAGGGCGCCTGGGAGTCGGCCGGGAAGGAGGCCGGCACGTGGTGGAGCGGGGTGGCGCCGAACGCGGCGCTCCGGGAGGCCTCGGGGTGGCCGTCGGCCGAGACGGCGGAGCCGGGGCCGCCGGCGGTGCCGCCGGAGAGGTCGAACTGCTCGACGCCCTGGAGGGCCGGGACAGCGGCGATCATGGTGAGCACGGCGGCCGCGGCGCCGGTCCAGGCGTTGCGGTGGCGGGCGCGCCGCCGGGGTACGGCGTAGCGGAGCCGGGGCAGGGCGCCGGGGTCGGGTTCGAGGTCGGCGACGGCGTGGTGGAGCAGTCTGCGCAGTTCGCGCTCGCCGAGCCCGTCCGCCCGGTCGCCGGTCCGGCCGTCCGGCCGGCGGTCAGTCATCGCCGCTCTCCATCAGCGTCCGCAGCGCCGCCAGACCACGCGATCCGTACGCCTTCACCGAGCCGACCGAGATGCCGAGGACCTCGGCGACCTGAGCCTCGGTCAGGTCCAGGTAGTAGCGCAGCACCAGCACCTCCCGCTGACGGCGTTGCAACCCCCGCAGCGCGGTCTTCAACTGATCGCGCTCCAGCGCATCGTAGGCGCCTTCTTCTGCACTGGCCATGTCAGGCATCGGCTTGGGGAGCAGGCGCAGGCCGAGGATGCGCCGCCGCAGCGTGGACCGGGAGAGGTTGACCACGGTCTGCCGCAGGTAGGCGAGGGTCTTCTCGGGCTCGCGCACCCGCCGCCGGGCGGCGTGCACCCGGATGAACGCCTCCTGGACGACGTCCTCGCAGGAGGCGATGTCGTCGAGCAGCAGCGCGGCGAGGCGCAGCAGTGAGCGGTAGTGGGCCTGGTAGGTCTCGGTGAGCTGATCGACGCTGGCCCCGGTCGCGTCCGCTGCCGCCGCAGCAAGGCCCATCCGACTATCGGCCGACTTCCGGGGAACCCCCGGCAGCGTCGGCGCGGGCAGCGTCACCACTCCCACTGCCCCCATCACGTTCGCCACGCTCGTTGGACACTCGATCCCCTGTCATGGTTGCCCTGACCTGGGTGGCATTCTTCCGCAAACTGCGAATCCCCCTCCAGGGGTCGGAGCACCCTGGAGGGGGATTCTGACAGACCGTCTCGGACGGGCGGCCGGTCGCGGTAAGCTCCGCGGCCCGGCGCCGCCGTCCGACGGGTGCTCAGCGGCCGGTGCCGCCGTAGACGACCGCCTCGTCGGTGTCGCTGTCGAGGCCGAAGGCGGTGTGCACGGCGCGCACGGCCTCCGGGACGTCCTCGGCGCGGGTGACGACCGAGATGCGGATCTCGGAGGTGGAGATCAGCTCGATGTTGACGCCGGCCTCGGAGAGCGCCTCGAAGAAGGTCGCGGTGACGCCAGGGTTGGAGCGCATGCCCGCGCCGACCAGCGAGATCTTGCCGATCGCGTCGTCGTAGCGGAGCGACTCGTAGCCGATGCCGTCCTGGACCCGGTTGAGTGCGTCGATCGCCTTCTGGCCCTCGGTCTTGGGGAGGGTGAAGGTGATGTCGGTGAGTCCGGTGGAGGTGGCGGAGACGTTCTGCACCACCATGTCGATGTTGACCTCGGCGTCCGCGATGGCACGGAAGATCCGGGCGGCCTCGCCGGGCTTGTCCGGCACGCCGACGACCGTGATCTTGGCCTCGGATGTGTCGTGGGCGACTCCGGAGATGATGGCCTGCTCCATCTCGCCCCCTTCGGGCTTGTTGGGGTTGTCGTTGCTCACGATCGTGCCGGGCAGACCGGAGAACGACGAGCGTACGTGAATCGGGATGTTGTAGCGGCGGGCGTACTCGACACAGCGGTCGAGCAGCACCTTGGAGCCGGAGGACGCCAGTTCCAGCATGTCCTCGAAGGCGATCCAGTCGATCTTGCGCGCCTTCTTCACCACGCGCGGGTCCGCGGTGAACACGCCGTCCACGTCGGTGTAGATCTCGCAGACCTCGGCGCCGAGGGCGGCGGCCAGCGCGACGGCGGTGGTGTCGGAGCCGCCGCGGCCGAGGGTGGTGATGTCCTTGCTGACCTGGGACACACCCTGGAAGCCGGCCACGATCGCGACGTTGCCCTCGTCCAGGGCGCTGCGGATCCGACCCGGCGTCACATCGATGATGCGGGCCTTGTTGTGGGTCGCGTCGGTGATGACGCCGGCCTGACTGCCCGTGAACGACTGGGCGTCGAAGCCCAGCGTTTTGATCGCCATGGCCAGCAGCGCCATGGAGATGCGCTCTCCGGCGGTCAGCAGCATGTCGAACTCACGGCCGGACGGAATAGGGGTCACCTGTTCCGCGAGTTCGATGAGCTCGTCCGTGGTGTCACCCATCGCGGAGACCACGACGACGACCTCATGGCCGGCCTTCCTGGTGTCCACGATTCGGCGGGCGACGCGCTTGATGCCCTCGGCATCCGCGACGGATGAGCCGCCGTACTTCTGCACGACAAGGCCCACGGGGGCTCCTCGACTTGGGGTGGTCTGGTCCTCGCCAGTCTAACGAGCGGGTTCCGGGCTTCCGTCGCTTTCCATATCGTGAGACCACGATATCGGTCCGTGGTCACCCCGGACCGGCAGGTCTACGGGCCCGGCCCTCCCGGTCCGAAGAATCGCCGGGACGGCGGGCCCTCTCGTCCCGGATTTGGCGGCGCCCGGAATTTCTGACGACTGCGTCACAGCCGGGGCTGCAGCCCCAGCTCCGCCACCATCAGGTCGCCCGCCTGCTGCTCCAACTGCTCGTCCGTGAGCCCGTCGTCGTCGGTGTCGGCGCCGTCCACCGCGGCACCGATCGGGCTGTCCAGCCGGACGTGCGCGATCAGCGACTGCAGCGCGCGGAGCACCGCGGTGCAGGTGGAGCCCCAGTTGGAGAGGTACGAGAACTGCCACCACCAGAGCGCCTCGCTGACCCGGCCCTCGCGGTAGTGGGTCAGGCCGTGCCGCAGCTCGGCCACCACCCCGGCCAGGTCGTCGGAGATCCGGAAGGCGCTGGGCTTCTCCGGCGGGCCGTACGGGTCGAAGACCTCGTGGTAGACGTCGATCGGGGCGAGCAGCTCGGCCAGCCGTTCGCGCAGCTCGACGCCGTCCGGCTCCGGGCCGGTGTCCGGCTCGAAGCGGTCCTCGGGGAGGACGTCCTCGATCGCGCCCAGCCGCCCGCCGGCCAGCAGCAGCTGGGAGACCTCCAGCAGCAGCAGCGAGATCGCGCTGCCCGGCTCGTCGCCCTTGGCGACCTCGGTGACGGCGAGCACGAAGCTCTCCACCGAGTCCGCGATCTGGACGGCGAAGTCGTCCGGCTCGTCCGTGTGGGACAGGCTCTGAGTTCGGTCAGACATCGAGCAGTCGTCTCCCTTCGAAGGCCCGGCCGAGGGTGACCTCGTCGGCGTACTCCAGGTCCCCGCCGACGGGCAGACCGCTCGCCAGCCGGGTCACCTTCAGACCCATCGGCTTGCACAGCCGGGCCAGATAGGTGGCGGTCGCCTCCCCCTCCAGGTTGGGGTCGGTGGCCAGGATCAGCTCGGTGACCGTGCCGTCCGCGAGCCTGGTCATCAGCTCGCGGATCCGCAGGTCGTCCGGACCGACGCCCTCGATCGGGCTGATCGCGCCGCCCAGGACGTGGTACCGGCCCCGGAACTCGCGGGTGCGTTCGATCGCCACGACGTCCTTGGGCTCCTCGACCACGCAGATCACCGCGAGGTCGCGGCGCGGGTCCAGGCAGACCCGGCACTGCTCGGCCTCCGCGACGTTGCCGCAGACCACGCAGAACCGGACCTTGTCCTTGACCTCCAGCAGCGCGTGCGCCAGCCGGCGGACGTCGATCGGGTCGGCCTGGAGCACGTGGAAGGCGATCCGCTGGGCGCTCTTGGGCCCGACGCCGGGCAGCCTGCCCAGTTCGTCGATCAGGTCCTGAACCACGCCCTCGTACACGTCGCGCCTTCCTATCGGTCTCGGTCGACCCGGGGTCGGAATTCCCCGGAGCCATCATCCAACGATTCGGGCGCCGGACACACCGTCCGACGCCCGACTCATGCAGAAATCACACACCGCACTCCGGAAACGTCCGCCGCGCGGCGCCCCCGGGGGGCACGGTCTCAGAACGGCAGCCCGGGGATGCCGCCGCCGCCCAGGCCCTGGGTCAGCGGGCCCATCCGCTCGGCCTGCAGCTTCTGGGCCGCCGCGTTGGCGTCCCGGACCGCGGCCAGCACCAGGTCGGCCAGGGTCTCGGTGTCCTCCGGGTCCACCGCGGCCGGGGCGATGGTCAGCGCGACCAGCTCGCCCGCGCCCGTCACGGTCGCCTCGACCAGGCCGCCGCCCGCCGAGCCGCTCACCTTCGCCTCGGCCAGCTCCTTCTGAGCCTTGCCGAGCTCCTCCTGCATCTTCTGCGCCTGCTTCAGCAGCTGCTGCATGTTGGGCTGGCCACCAGGGAACACGGCTCTCTCTCCTGCCTGTGCACGGAAAATCTCGGTACGCGGAATCCCGGTACCCCCCGAGCCTACGCGCGCCGGCTGGCGGCCGGAGCCGCTCAGGTGTTGTGGTGGATCTCCTCCAGCACCGTGGCGCCCAGCTCCCGGATGATCAGCTCCTGGCCCGAGTACGCCTCCTCGGTGAGATCCGGGTCGTCGTCCTCCGGGACGTCGTCCTCCGGCCGCACCTGCGGCTGCGGCGGTGCGGCCGGCGGCTGGGCGGCGGGCCGGTGGACCGGCTCGGCCACCGGGGCCGGCACGGCCGGGGCCTGGACCTGGGGGGTCGGCGCCGGTGCCGCCGGCACGGGAGCGGCCGGGGCCGGGGCCGGAGCCGCGGGCTGGAAGGCGGGGCGCGGGGCCTGCGGGGCGGCGCCCCAGCCCCCGCCGCCCTGCTGCGGCGCGGGCGCACCGCCGCCGGCGCCACCGGACGGGTCGACGATGCACTCGATCCGCCAGTCCACCCCGAGGGCGTCCGCCAGGGCCTGGCGCAGCACCTCGTCGCTGCCGCTGCCGACGAAGCTGTCGCGGGCACCCGCGTTGACGAAGGAGATCTGCAGGACGCTGCCGTCGAAACCGGCGACCTGGCCGTTCTGGCTGAGCAGGATCCAGGTGAACCGGCGGCGGTTCTTCACCGCGTCCAGGATCTGCGGCCACAGCTGGCGGACCTGCGCGGCACCCTGCTGGGCGGCGGCCGTGGGCTGTCCGCCCGCGGGCTGACCGGCACCCGGCTGCACCACGCTCGGCTGCGGATGCGGCTGCGGCGAGACGGCGGGAGCGGGGGTGGGCGGCGGGGTCGGTGCGGCGGGGCCGGGCGCCGGGGTCTCCGGGGCGCCGGCCGGCGGGAAGCTGCGCGGGATCGGCCAGGCGCCGGGCACCGGACCGGCCGAAGCCGGCGGGGCCGGCGGCACGGCGGGGGCGACCTGGGGGGGCGGCTGCACGGCCGGCGCGGCCGGCTGGGCGACGGGCGGCGCGGAGTACGCCGGAGCGGCGGGAACGGCCGCTGCCGGGACTCCGGCGGGCGGGCCGACCTCCAGGGCCGCTCCGCCCACGGGCATCCCGGGCACCGCCACCGCCGCGGTGAGGCCGCCGGCGGCGGCGCGGCGCTCCAGCTTGTCCAGCCGGGCCTGCAGCGAGAGCTCGTCGGCGTAGGCGCCCGGCAGCATCACCCGGGCGCAGATCAGCTCCAGCTGGAGCCGCGGCGCCGCGTTGCCGCGCATCTCGGTCAGGCCGGTGTTGACGATGTCGGCGGCGCGGCTGAGCTCGGCGGCGCCGAACCGGTCCGCCTGCGCCTGCATGATCGCGACCCGGTCGGCGGGAGCGTCGATCAGGCCCTTCTCCCCCGCGTCCGGCACGGTGGCGAGGATCACCAGGTCGCGCAGCCGCTCCAGCAGGTCCGTCACGAACCGGCGCGGGTCGTGCCCGCCCTCGACCACCCGGTCGATCACCTGGAAGACGGTCGCGCCGTCGTGCGCGGCGAAGGAGTCCACCACCTCGTCCAGCAGGGCCGAGTCGGTGTACCCGAGCAGCGCGGTCGCCATCTGGTACGTGACCCCGGCCTCGCCGGCGCCCGCGAGCAGCTGGTCCATCACCGACATCGAGTCACGGACCGAGCCGGCGCCCGCCCGGACCACCAGCGGGAAGACCGGGTCCTCGACCTGGATGCCCTCGCGCCCGCAGACCTCCGTCAGGTAGTCGCGCAGGGTGCCGGGCGGCACCAGCCGGAACGGGTAGTGGTGGGTGCGGGACCGGATCGTCCCGATCACCTTCTCCGGCTCGGTGGTGGCGAAGATGAACTTGAGGTGCTCCGGCGGCTCCTCCACCACCTTCAGCAGCGCGTTGAAGCCGGCCGAGGTGACCATGTGGGCCTCGTCCAGGATGAAGATCTTGTACCGGCTGTGCACCGGCGCGAAGAACGCCCGCTCGCGCAGCTCGCGCGCGTCGTCCACACCACCGTGCGAGGCGGCGTCGATCTCGATCACGTCGATCGAGCCGGGGCCGCCGGTCGCCAGGTCACGGCAGGACTGGCACGCGCCGCAGGGCGTCGGCGTCGGGCCCTGCTCGCAGTTCAGGCAGCGGGCGAGGATGCGCGCGCTGGTGGTCTTTCCGCAGCCGCGCGGCCCGCTGAACAGGTACGCGTGGTTGACCCTGTTGTTGCGCAGGGCCTGCTGGAGCGGGGCGGTCACGTGCTCCTGCCCGATGACCTCCGCGAAGGTCTCGGGGCGGTAGCGGCGGTACAGGGCTAGGGACACGCCCTCGACGATATCGGGACGCACCGACAAACGCGTCGTCCCTCCGCCGGCCGAACCGCCGGGCCCGGCCCCGCGGCGGCGCCCGGGAACGCAAGGACCCCCCGTGCACCCGCCAGAGCCCTCCTACCCTTGCTGCCTTCCGGCCCTGGGGGGGTTCAGAGAGATGACGCCACACGAGGGGCTGGTCCCCAGCGTAGCGGATCCCGGCCGCTGCTCCCGCACTCCACCCCCAACTCGGATCCGCAGGCACCCGCTCCCGAGGACCTGCGGGATAGCGGTTCGCGAGCACCCCTCGACATGTACTAAGCTCTCCCACGGAGGATTCGCCTAGAGGCCTAGGGCGCACGCTTGGAAAGCGTGTTGGGATAAAACCCTCACGAGTTCGAATCTCGTATCCTCCGCCTCTGCCCGCCAGGGCAAACGGAAGGCCCCGACCACACAGTGGTCGGGGCCTTCATCGTTGTGCAGTTTTGCAGGCGAGCATCCCGATGGGCAGGATCACGACGGGGCCGACCAGCGATTCGTCTGACTTCTCGGACCCGTCGCGGCCCGCGCGCGGACGCGTGAAGAGCGGGCGATTCCGAAGTCGACGACCGTGACCGTGCCGTCGGCGGTGAGCATCACATGGCGGGCTTGATGTCGCGATGCACGAGGCCGGCGAGGTGGGCCACCGTGAGGTCGGGCCCATCGGTCGTTCTGCTTCACGGAACGCCCTCGGCAAGGTTCAGCGGCACAGGACGGTGTCCACGGCGCGTTCGAGATTCCTCCGGCCCGCCTCGTCGGTGAGCTGCATGGTGACCGCGACGTTGGCGGCGCGGCCGTCGTCGGTGGCGCCGCCCCGGGTCTCGTACCCCGGGAAGCTGCCGCCGTGGCCCCAGGAGAGGCCGCCGCACGGCAGCGGCCGGCTGACGAGTCCAAGTCCGTAGCGGGCGCCGGGGCCGAAGGTCGCTTCGGCGGGGACGGTGGAGCGCATCTGGGCGAGCTGGGCCGAGGGCAGGAGGCGGCCGGCCAGGAGTGCGCTGAAGAAGCGGTTGAGGTCGGAGCCGGTGGAGACCATCTGGCCTGCCGCCCAGCCCCAGGAGGGGTCGATCTCCGTGATGTCGCGCAGCGGCGCGTCCGCCGATTCCCGGTAGTAGCCGTGGGGGTGGGACTCCCGGATGCTCGCGTCACCAGGGGCGGGGAAGTAGGTGTGGCGCAGCCCGGCGGGTCGGACGACGCGCCGGTCGATCTCCTCGGCCAGGGGGCGGCCGGTGACCTTCTGGACGATCAGGCCGGCGAGCACGTAGTTGGTGTTGCTGTACTTCCAACTCGTCCCGGGGGCGAAGTCGGCCGGGTGCTGGAGGGCTGTGGCGAGCAGTTCGCGGGGGGCGTAGTACCGGACGTCGTCCCCGAGGTAGTCGCTGTAGTTGGGGAGTCCGCTGGTCTGCTGGAGGAGCTGGCGGACGGTGATGCGGCGCCCGTCGATCCCCTCCCCGCGGACGAGGCCGGGCAGGTAGGTGTCGACGGAGGCGCCCAGGTCCACCCTCCGCTCCGCGACGAGCTGGAGGACGACGACCGCGACGAAGGTCTTGGTGTTGCTGCCGATCCGCACCTGCCCGTCGACGGGTGCCGGTGCGCCGGTGGCCAGGTCTCCGACTCCTGCGGTGTAGGTCCGGGTGCGGCCGTTCCGGTCCTGGACGCTCGCCAGCGCGGCGGGCATCCCGTCGTCGCGCACCAGCGCGTTCAGGCTCCGCTGGACGGAATCCTGCCTGGCGGCGGAGGCCTGGGGCGCCGACAGGACGCCCGGCGTCATGACGCCGATGGCCAGCGCGGCTGCGGCCGACAGGGCCCGTCGCCGCCGAAGTCCTTGCCGTGTCTGTCCACGCATGAGTCAACTCCTGGGGAATTGCTGGATCTTCGTTCGGGTCGCCCGGGCCCGGCGAGCCGGGCCCAGGCTGGGTGGCGTGCCTCAGTCGCACAGGGCCCTGTCCACTGCGTCCTTCACGTGCTGTGTGGCCGCCTCGTCCGTCGGGATGGTGGTGACCACGACGTTGGCGGCGCGGCCGTCGTCGGTGACACCGCCCCGGGTCTCGTACCCCGCGATGTCGCCGCCGTGGCCCCAGTAGACGCCGCCGCACGACAGCGGCCTGCTCGTGAGCCCCAGCCCGTAGCGGAGGCCTGAGGTCCCGGCGGGGACGGTCGTGCGCATCTCGGCGAGCTGGTCCGCCGGGAGGAGGTGGCCGGCGAGGAGCGCGGTGAAGAAGCGGTTGAGGTCGGAGTTGGTGGAGATCAACTGGCCTGCGGCCCAGCCTGCGGAGGGGTCCATCTCCGTGAAGTCGCGCAGCGGTCCGTCCGCCGGGTTGCGGTGGTAGCCCTGGGGGTGCGGCTCTCGGATGGTCATCTCGCCAGGGGCGGGGAAGTAGGTGTGGCGCAGCCCGATGCGCTTGATGATGCGCCGGTCCATCTCCTCGGCGAGGGGGCGGCCGGTGACCTTCTGGACGATCAGGCCGGCCAGGACGTAGTTGGTGTTGCTGTACCCCCACGTCGTCCCCGGAGCCGCGTCGGCCTTGTACCGGAGGGCGATGTCGAGCAGCTCGCGGGGCTCGAAGTACCGGTTCCTGATCTCGTCGTCGTCGACGTGGATGCCGTACTCGGGGAGTCCGCTGGTGTGCTGGAGGAGCTGGCGGACGGTGATGCGGCGCCCGTCGATCCCCTCTCCGCGGACGAGGCCGGGCAGGTAGGTGTCGACGGTGGCGTCGAGGCCGATCTTCCCTTCGCCGACCAGTTGCAGGATCACGACCGCCGTGAACGCCTTGGTGTTGCTGCCGATCCGTACCTGGCCGTCCCTGGGCACCATCGAGCCGGTGGTCAGGTCGCCGACTCCTGCGGTGTAGGTGCGGGTGCGGCCGTTCCGGTCCTGGACGCTCGCCAGCGCGGCGGGCATCCCGTCGTCGCGCACCAGCGTGTTCAGGGCCTGCTGGACGGCGTCCGGCCTGGCGGCCGCAGCAGCGGAGGCGGCTGCGGAATCGGAGGCGGAGGCGGCGGGCGGGGCGAGGGCGCCCAGCGTCATGACGCCGATGGCCACCGCGGCGGCGGCCGACACGGCTCGTCGCCGCCTGCCGCCCTGCTGCCGGGTCGAGGAACGAAGGCCCTGCCGGATCTGAGCACGCATCAGTCAACTCCTGGGGAATCGTTTGGTCTGGGCACGATCCTGGTTTCCAGGGCCCTCTGACCGCATCGCGGGAAGGCGGGAGAAATCGCTCCCCCGATCGAGGGAGGCTGCCGGTGGGCTGCCCGGCGATACTGGCGACCATGATCAGGGGAATCCGGCCGCTGCTGCGCGGCTCCACGTATTCGGGTGTGCTGTTCGCCTATTGCGGCGCGCTGGCGAGCCTTCCGCTGCTGCCTCTCGCCCTGTTGCCGGCGCTGTCGTGGCGATCCGCTCCGGAAAGCGTGCAGATCGTCCTGGTCCTGCTGGTCTGGGCGGTTCTGGTCGGCGTGGTCGGACTGGCGCGCCCCGTACGGCGGGCGCTGGTCGTGTCCGCCCGCCGGCTGCTGCGGGTGCCGCTGCCGAATCCGGTGGCCGGTCGCCGGACCTCTGGTTCACTCGGCCTCGACCGCTGGCGGACCCCGATCTGGCTGGTGCTGCATGTGGCCGTCGGGTGGACGGGGGCGCTGGCGAGCGGGGTGCTGTTCATCATGGGCCTCTCCCTGCCGGGGAACTGGCTCGGCGGCGAGGCGCGGGCGAGTCTGTTCGGCACGTCGGTCCGGGTGTCGGGCGGGTGGAGCTGGGTGATGGCGGCCGTGTGCATCCTGTTGGCGGTGACCGTCTGCGTACTGGTGACGAAGGCCCTGCGGTGGTCGGCGCCACGGCTGTTGGGCCCGTCGGCGGCCGAGCGGCTCGCGCTGGCTGCCGAGCGGGAGCTGCTGCTGGCCGAACGCAACCGGATCGCTCACGAGTTGCACGACTCGATCGGGCACACGCTGACGGCGGCCACCATCCAAGCGGCGGTGGCGGGCGAGGTGCTCTCCGCCGACCCGGCGGCGGCGCGGGCCGCCCTGCGCAGCATCGAGGAGTCGACCCGGGCCGCGCTGGAGGACCTGGACTACGTGCTCGGAGTGCTGCGCGAGGAACAGTCAGGAACAGCGCCGACCCGGACCCTGGCCGACCTCCCCGAGCTGCTGGACCGGCTGCGGCACGCGGGGGCGGTGGTGGAACCGGAGCTGTCGGGCGAGTTGGCGCAGGTGCAGGGAACGCTCTCCCGGGCGGCGTACCGGATCCTCCAGGAGGGGCTGACGAACGCGCTGCGCCACGGGGCGGGCGGGCCGATCGAAGTCCGGGTGGCGGCCGGGCCGGACGGACTGGATCTCACGGTGGTCAACCGGACCGGGGCGCGGACGGGCCCGGGCACGGGTGCCTTCCCGACCTCCGGCCACGGTCTGTCCGGACTGGCCGAGCGCGTACGGCTGCTGCACGGTGAGTTCCAGGCCGGCCCGGACGGGACGCAGCACTGGCGGCTGGCCGTCCGGCTGCCGGTACGGGTCTCGGCGTGAGTGGATCCGACGCGGGCGAAGGCATGGCCCTCCCCGCCGTCACCCTCATGATCGCGGACGACGACGAGGTGACCCGCAGCGGCCTGCGCATGCTGCTCGCCGCACAGCCGGGGATCACGGTGGTCGGCGAGGCCGCCGACGGCGTCGAGGCGGTCGAACGGGCGCAGAGCCTGCGGCCGGACGTGGTCCTGATGGACGTCCGGATGCCGCGTCGCAACGGGATCGAGGCCACCCGCCAACTGCTGGCCGAAGCGGCCGACCCGCCGAAGGTCGTGGTTATCACCACCTTCGAGAACGACGGCTACGTCACCGCCGCCCTCAGCGCGGGCGCCAGCGGCTTCGTCCTCAAGCGCCTCCCGGTCCGCCAGATCGCCGAGGCGGTCCGGGTGGTGGCGGCGGGCGAAGCGGTCCTCTTCCCGGCCGCACTGGGCCGCATGGTCGCCGCCCGCCCGCTGGGCTCCGCCGAGGCCCTGCCGCAGGCCGCCCTGACCGGCCGGGAGGAGGAGGTGCTGCGCCTGATGGCCACCGGGCGCTCCAACCCGGAGATCGCGGAGTCCCTCACGGTGAGCCTGGAGACGGTCAAGACCCATGTCGGAAACGTGCTGACCAAGCTCGGCGCGCAGAACCGGACCCATGCCGTGGTGATCGCGTACGAGTCCGGCCTGGTGGTCCCGGGCTTCGCCGGCTGACCATTCTTCACCGCGGCAGCCTCTAGCTAAAGAGCAGAGCGCCATCCAGAAGAGTGGGGCTGAACTGCATCTTTACTGGTGAGCCACAAACTTTCCCCTGCGGTTGACCAGAGCAAGAGGCAAACCGTGAACTTCACGCTTGCAGGGAAGGTGCGCGACGGGAAACCCTCGGGAGCCCTCCGGGACCCGGCACCCCTGAAGGTCACGAGGAGCGTCGACACGCTCCGTAACGGCAGCCGCGGAGCGGAGGCATCGACCCGGCCGCCCCCCGTTCGGCGCGGCCCCACGCAGGACCTCCGGTCCGATCGGCCGCCCTGGGCTCCGGCCCCGAGGAACGCAGCCCTTTCGATTGACTTCGGAACGTATTCCGAAGTAGCGTGGCCGCATGTCCACTCTCATCGTGTCGTTCTCCGACCTGTCGAAGAACTCGAAGCGCGTCGCGGACACCGTCGAGCAGGCGCAGCGCGTCCACGTCACCCGCCGTGATGGTGAGGACCTGTACCTCACCACCGAGCGCCATGACCGCCAACGCGAGGAGACCGCTGATGTCACCGCTCGCCTGTTTGCGGCCCTGATCACCAGTGACGAGGGTGCGCGCGCGGTCCTCCTCGCACTCCCCGAGGTCTTCCCGTGGACCCGGCACCTGTCGGCCGAGGAGGTGCGCGAGTTCGTCGTCGACCTCGTGAACGCCACCCGCGACGTGGTGGAGTTGGACGTCCACGCCAACCTGCACCGCGTGATCGTCGAGTGGCGGGCCACCGCCAGGATCCTGGCTGATCCCGAGCTGAGCACGCAGCTCACCGGAGCACTCCCCCGCGAGGACCACGGTGAGGTGCTCGCCCCGTGAGCCCCAAGCGTGGGGACGACGTCCCACCGCCACCGATCGGCAACGAGTGGCGACTGCGATTCGCCACCAACGAAGCCGCCAAGGGATGGGGCGCCCTCTGCGTAGAGGCGCCGGGCAACACCCGTCGCTGCTTCGAAGCCCTCCGCACCAACCCCCTGTCCACGAGTGACCCTGATCGACAGCACCGACTCCGCGGCCGCCTGGCGACGCGCGTTCTCGGTGGGGACGAGCTACCGCAATGGGAGTACGAGGTGACTGCCGGCGGGCGCGTGCGCTACCTCGTCGACGAGCCGGGGCGGACCGTCCACCTCGTCTGCGCCTCGCCTCGGCATCCGAAAGACACAGACAGCTGACCAGGTGTGAGGTGCACTGATCCGACCGTGGGCGCCAGGCAGCGTGGTCTCAGTTCTGGTCTCATTCATCGCCGTTCGGCCGGGTTCAATCGCCACCCGAAGGCTTGCTCCGGTGCAGGTCAGGATGGACGTGAACCCCGGCGGACGGCGTTCGGGTGAATTGGAAAGCGCGTTGGGATAAAACCCTCACGAGTTCGAATCTCGTATCCTCCGCCTCTGCCCGCCAGGGCAACGCAAGGCCCCGACCGCTCAGCGGTCGGGGCCTTCGTCGTGCCATGCTCCCCGTTGGCGCTCTGGACCGGCACCGACCGCTCCGCTGGTTCACCGGGGCGGGGTCGACGTCGACGACACACCGCTCGGCGTGACGACTCTTCAGGCCGGCCCGGTCGTCCTCCTCGCACTGGAAGCACCCGGAAAGGGCTTCGCTGCGGAGCGACCCCGCTCACCCCGCACCGGGCCTTCGAGTACGCCGCCCCGCGCAGGGTCCGGCCACGGCCTCCGAACGCGGCGAGGCGGGCCCGGCCGCCTGCCGGACGGGTTCCAGTCCGCCGGCCACTCGAACCGGCCCCGGCCCTGGCTCGGGCCGCCCTGCGACGAACGGCTGACGGACGCCACGGCTGGCGGTTTCCTGCTCACGGGCGGAGCTGTTCGACCAGCGTCCCGGATCGGATGTCAGGCCACCGCCCCGTTGCCGTGACGGCCCCGAGGCGGTGGCCGAGTGGCGCCCCCGGGCCGCGAGGAGTTCGGCGGGGGCGGCCTGCGGTGGTCGGGTCAGAGGTTGAACATCCCGGTGTACGGCTGGGTGATGCGCTCCTGTCGTGATCCGAAGTCGACCAGGACCGCGATGTCGCCCTCGGCGCCGATGACCCGACCGAGGCCGTAGACGTCATGGGTGACGCGGTCGCCGACGGCGAAGTGCTTGCGCGGTGCTTCGGTCCTGGCTTTGAAAGGACTGGTGGGCAGGTGTCGACGGACTGCTTCAGGTTTTCTCATCCTGGCCAGTATGCGCCGCGGGGAGCCGAGTCGGGCCTTTGCAGGACACCAGAATCCCGAGGAGTCCAAAATGCCGGGTGCGTCGAACAGCACCCCCCGGGGCGACCGGAAGGCGACCGCAGGTCGGCCGCCGGGCCGGGGCGCAGCCTACAACCAGATCAACTGCCTTTCCCGAAAGGCCTGTTGACAGGCAAGGCGGCTCGGTCCGACGAGACAGCGGGCAACCCCGCAAAAACTGGGGTGGAAATTTCCCCCGGAGCGGGCTCGCGGCTGCTACAGTCGAGGTAGTTGCAGTAGTGGTTCCCATGAACTTTGTGTGCGCCTGCTCATGTATGCGGGCGCATTTTTGTTTTCCGGATCTTTCCCGGGCGGGTGCTCATCGCGGTGACTCGGCGTTCGCATCGTGCGGGTGCCGGAAAGTCCCTTGAAGGAGATTTTTTTACATGGCTAATGGCACCGTGAAGTGGTTCAACGCGGAAAAGGGCTTCGGCTTCATCGAGCAGGAGGGCGGCGGCCCGGACGTGTTCGCCCACTACTCGAACATCAACGCCAACGGCTTCCGCGAGCTGCTCGAGGGCCAGAAGGTCGAGTTCGACGTCACGCAGGGCCAGAAGGGCCCGCAGGCCGAGAACATTCGCCCGCTGTAGTTCCCACCGCCGCGGCACCCGCCCGGCGGCGAGGGGCCCGCACCGCGCACATGCCCGGTGCGGGCCCCTCGGCATGTCATCACTCGTCCCCGGCCGATCCGGCCCGGTCCGGGCCGCCGACGGCCCTCCCGCGCGAACGCGCGGCGCCGCGTCCGGATCGGGGCCGGGCCCTGGCGGTCCGCGGTTCGAGGTCTTCCGTTCCCGCCCGTTCGTGAGCGCCGACCGTACGTCAGGTGCCGCCCCGAGGAAGGCCTCCCACATGAACCGCTCCAGTCGCCTGCCGCGCCAGAACGCCGGCTCCCGGTCCGCACCGGTCGACGGTGCCGGACGGGAGTTCGCCGTACCGGTGAGCACCGTTCCGGCCCTGCCGGCCGTCGAGTCCTTCGACGACCTGGGCCTGCCGCAGGAACTGCTGTCGGTACTGGCCCGGAGGGGCGTCACCGCCCCCTTCCCGATCCAGGCCGCGACGCTGCCGAACTCGCTGGCCGGCCGCGACGTGCTGGGGCGGGGCCGCACCGGCTCCGGCAAGACCCTCGCGTTCGGTCTCGCCGTGCTCGCCCGCACCGCGGGTCGGCAGGCCGAGCCGCGGCGCCCGGTGGCGCTGGTCCTGGTTCCCACCCGCGAGCTCGCCCAGCAGGTCACCGAGGCCCTCACCCCGTACGCCCAGGCGGTGCGTCTGCGGTTGGCCACCGTGGTCGGCGGGGTACCGGTCCGCCGCCAGGCAGAGGTGCTGAACCGCGGAGCGGAGATCGTGGTGGCCACGCCCGGTCGGCTCAAGGACCTGGTCGAGCGCAGGCTCTGCCGACTGGACGCGGTCGGCGTCACCGTCCTCGACGAGGCCGACCAGATGGCCGACATGGGCTTCCTGCCGACGGTCACCGGATTCCTCGAACAGGTTGCCGAAGGCGGCCAGACGCTGTTGTTCTCCGCCACTCTGGACCGCAACGTCGACCGCCTGGTGCGGCGCTTCCTGAAGGACCCGGTCACGCACGCGGTGGACCCGTCCGCAGGAGCGGTCTGCACCATGGAGCACCACGTGCTGCACGTGCAGAACTCCGACAAGCACGCCACGATCGCCCACATCGCCTCCCGCGACGGCAGGGTGATCATGTTCATCGACACCAAGCACGGAGCGGACCGCCTGGTCGAGACGCTGCTCGCGAGCGGCGTGAAGGCCGCAGCCCTGCACGGCGGCAAGTCCCAGCCGCAGCGCACCCGCACCCTGGAACAGTTCCGCAGCGGGCAGGTGGCTGCGCTCGTCGCGACAGACGTCGCCGCCCGGGGCATCCACGTCGACGGCCTCGACCTGGTCGTCAACCTGGACCCGCCGGGCGACCACAAGGACTACCTGCACCGCGGCGGACGCACCGCCCGGGCCGGCGAATCCGGCACCGTCGTCACGCTGGTCCTTCCCAACCAGCGCCGCGGGATGAACCGGATGCTGACCACGGCCGGCATCACCCCCGTCACCACCAAGGTCCGGGCCGGCGACGAGGAGCTCACCCGGATCACCGGTGCCCGCGTCCCCACCGGCGTGCCCGTCGTGATCCCCGACCCCGTCGTCGAGCGGCCGCGCCACAGCCGGCCGGTCGGCCGGAACCGCTACGGCCGCCCCGCCTCCGCCGCCCGCACCCGGCAGACCGCCGACGGCTCGCGCGGCACCTCGTCCCGGTCGCACAACGGATAGTCGCGGACGACCGCGCACGGCCGCGAAGCGGCCCCGCCGGTCGGACGGCGCCTGGTGGCCCCGGTCCGGTGAGCTCCTTCTCGAACTCCCTGCCCGGGCTGCCGAGATCGACGTGCGGTGGGGCCGGATCACCCGGGTCACCGTGAATCCCGCGCAGTGGCCGGTCCCTCCGCGGCGGATCCCGGAGAGGCGCCCACACGGAGCGGTCGTGATCGCCCTCCGGGCGGGCGGCCGCGCAGGGGGCAGCCGATGATGGAAGTCCGGGGGCGCGCGAGGTTCGAGAGCGGCGTATGGCTGTATGGCATGTCCGGGACTTCACACCGGACGACCTCGAAGCGGTGGTCCGGCTCGACGCCGAGAGCGCCACCACGGACCTCCCCGCCGTCTTCCGCCTCTCCGACGTCGTCGCCGCGCTGCAGGCGCGGGGTCCGAGCGTCGTCGCGGTGGCCGACGGGCATCTCGTGGGCGCAGCGGTGGGCCGGGTGGACGGGGACCGGGCCTGGGTGTTGCGCATCTCACTGCACCCCGCCTGGCGGAACCTGGGCATGGGTACCGCGCTGCTGTCCGCGTTGGAGCACCGCCTGCGGGACGCCGGCGCCAGGATCGTCGCAGCGCTGCTGCCCGATGAGGAGACCGGCGCCACGGCGCTGGCCAATTCCGGATTCCGTCCCCGCCGGGGGCTCACGTACTTCGAGAAGTCGGAGGCCGTCAGCGCCCAGGGCACGGCGGTCCTCACCATGCTGGGCGCGGTCATGCCCGAAGCCCGCCTCTGGGAACGGCTCAGGGGCATGGCCGACGAGAAGCGGCTCATCGAACGGCGCCTGGTGCTGCCCCTGGCGAATCCCGAGCTGGCGGACGCTCACGGAGTGGAACCGCCCCGCGCGGTCGTGCTGTTCGGTCCACCGGGCACGGGCAAGAGCACGTTCGCCAAGGGCGTGGCCGGTCGGCTCGGCTGGCCGTTCGTCGAGCTCTTCCCCTCCCGGCTCGCGTCCGAGGACGGGCTGGCCAGCGGCATCAGCCGCCGCTTCGAGGAGGTGGCGCAGCTCGACCACGTGCTGCTCTTCATCGACGAGGTCGAGGAGGTCGCCGGTACGCGCAGCCTCGCCGCCCCCGCGTCGGTCGGCGTGGTCAACGAGCTCCTCAAGTCGATCGTGCGGTTCCGTGACCGTGAAGGCCGGCTCCTGGTCTGCGCCACCAACTCGGTGGCCGCCCTGGACCCGGCGTTTCTGCGCCACGGCCGGTTCGACTACGTCCTGCCGGTCGGGCCGCCGGACCCCAGGGCCCGCGACGCGCTGTGGGCCGGCTACACGGCGAAAACGGGTACCACCGCCGACACGGCGGTCCTCGCCGAAGCCAGTGAGGGCTACACTCCCGCCGACATCAGACAGGTCGCCCTGGCGGTCGCCCAGAGCGCCTTCGAGCACACGCTCGACACGGGGGAGCGGATCCAACCCAGCACTCAGGACTATCTGGACGCCATCCGCCGCACCCGTCCGACCGTTTCCGAAGAGATGGCCCGCGAGTTCGCCGACCAGGCGATCCACTACGGGCGTGTCTGAGGGGCCGCCCCCGCCGTGCCGCGTGCCCGGAGGCGCCGGGCGGAAGACCTGACCATCGCCACCATGCCGGGTTCGGGCCGGACCGAGAGTAGCCTGGACACCACCGAAGGCACTTCGCATGCCGGCACCGGATACTGGCGTCGTCTCCGGCGAACGGCTATCCCGGACCCGGCCCCGGGTCGGGTTCGGAGACAGGTCTTTGATCATGACTGCGATCCTCGATTCTGCGACGACGCCGACCACCCCCGAATCCGCCGTGCGGCTCTCCATGGCGCCCGACGGCGTACGGCCCGGCCGGCTGGACGGAGCCTGGTGGCCCCGGTCGCGTGATCTTCTTCTCGAACTCCCCTCCCTGGCCGCTGAGATCGACGAGCGGTGGGGCCGGGTCACCCGGATCACGGTGAATCCCGGCCAGTGGCCGCTCATCCCGCGGCGGATCCCGGTCACGGGCCACGTCGTCCATGCGGGCTGGTTCACCACCGAGCAGGACGAGCACATGATCATGGTCTGCTCGTACGCCCCGCGCCGGCTGAACCTGCTGGTCGTCCCGCCACAGACGGATGCCGCCGATGCCGCCCGGCTGATGACCGAGGCCGCCGACCCCGCGAACACCAGGACCGCGAGCGAGCTGCTCGCTGCGGGGACGGGCGGTGGCGCGGCAGAGCCGGAGTTCCGTTCCGGCTTCCTGCCGTCGCCCGTCGCGCCGTCCGACGGTGTCGGTCAGGTCGGCCAGCGAGCGGATCTCGCCCGGAGCCGGGCCGCCTCCTGGCCGGCACCCGCGTAGTCGGCGGACGGGGGCCACCCGGCACGGCCGGAACCGGGTGCGTCACTCGCGTGACCACTCGGTCTCGGCCTGGGGCTCGCCGGCGGCGTCGGCCCCCTCCCAGAGGCGGATCCTGACGGCCCGTGGGCCGGGAGCAGGCCTGGAGAGCGTGCGTACGAACACGTCGCGCAGGTGGTTGGCCGCCCGCTGGGGCGGACCGTCGTATTCCAGCGGATTCTCCATGGGAGTGCCGTCCTGCCGGGACCAGTGGCCATCGTCGTCCTGGGTCTCCAGAACCCACCGGTAACGCCGCATCGTGGCCTCCTGTGACAAGGATCCTGCCTTGAACACGACCGTATGAGGCGGGCGGGCCGGCGGCGACCGGGGCAGTTCGGTGTACGCCCGGCTCGGGCGGTCGTACTCGCCCCGGTCGGCTCACCGGACGGGTCGGGCTACGACCTGGATGTCACGATGGAAGCACGCGCAGAGGAGGTCGTCGGTGTTCGAGGCGGGTGACATCCGGGAATGGCGCGGCCACGATGTGGTCGACATCGGCGGCCGCAAGATCGGCACGCTGGAGTCCGTCTACGTGGACACCGCGACCGATCAACCGTCGTTCGCCACGGTCACGGTCGGCCTGCCCACACGCCGCCGCCTCGTCTTCGTCCCCTTGACCGGCGCAACCGTCGGTCCCGGCTATCTGAAGGTCCCCCGGCCCAAGAGCCAGGTGAAACACGCGCCGACGATCGACACCGACGGTGAGCTGCCTGCCGAGGGTGAGGCAGCCGTCTTCGCCCACTACGAGCTGGAGTACGTGCCGGGCGCGGGTGGGGAACGCCGCCTGGCCCGCCGGTAGGAGCCGACACGCTACGAAGGAGGCTGACGATGGCGCTGGTGTTGTTTCTGATCGTCCTGGCGATCGTGCTCGGATTGGTCGGCGCCGTCGCCGATGGTCTGCTCTACCTGCTGTTCATCGGTATCGCCGTTCTGCTTCTGGCCCTGGTCATCTCCGTCGTCCGGTTCCGGCGCGGTGGCCGACGCCCCACTCGCTGAGCTCTCCCCTGTCCGCACGCCTGTCCAACACGCCGTGTGCCGCCTGTCCAACACGCCGTGTGCCGCCGCTCCAACACGCCGTGTGCCGCCGCTCGCCGCTGCGAGCCGTCGACGCCGGATCAGTACTCGGAGCCGCTTCGCAGGTAGGTGCCGGCGACCTGGAGCCACGCTCCGGGGCCGAAGCACGTCTCGATCCGGTGCGGCGTGTCCTCGAAGACCCTCAGGACGCGCAGCGCGCCGCTCGGATGCAGGTCGTACTCGAAGGTGACCCCGTCCGCGCCGTCCTCGTACTGCAGGTCCAACGGCCCCTCGGACGGCTCCGCCGGCGCGCGGGCCTCGGCCGAGAGTTTCACGTATACGGACATCTCTCCGTCCCGCCTTCCCGTCTGCCGAGGGCCTGCCTGCGGGGCCGGCCCTCTCAGGGTGCTCCGGCCGGTGGCTCGTGACCGATGCCGGTGGCGATGAGGATCTGTCGCGCCGAGTCGGTACCGCCGGCCTGAACCGCTCGTGCCATCGAGGCCAGGGCTGCCTCCTGGCTTGCCTGCGGGGGGACGACGAGCAGGCTGAAGTGGTCGCGGTCGCCCCGCGTGATGATCACCGTGTCGTCACCGACCGGGTACCGGTCGAGGTGCACCGACCGGCCGTCGACGACCAGGCGGGCCGGGACGTCGTCCCAGGCGTCCGCGTCCAGACCGACGCTCGCGATAGGGCCGATATGCTCGGTCAACGCGCGCACCAAGTCCGGAAGTTCGGTGCTGATGTCCCGTGAGTGCGGCCACCACGCGCCGTCGAGCGCACCTTCGCGTGACTGGGTGGTCTCCAGGCGCAGCACGAGCACCCCCGGCTTCGCGGCCTCCCGGATCCGGTCCGGCAGCGGCTCGCGGTGCGAAGCACTGGTTTCGTCCGACATGGCTCGCCACCTCACCGCGGGCGCAGACCGGGCCCCCTGAGCGAGGGCCGGCCCTCGGGGCGCGGCGGTTCGGGTCGCCCCGATATCCCCACGGTACTCCGCCCGCACGGGCCGACCCAGCCCGGCGTCGCCGGCTTTCACGGAGCCGCCGCGGCGGCGAGCAGGCCGGTGGCGCGGTCCGCGGTGAGCACGCCGAGGATGTAGCCGTCCTCGTCGACGACGGGCCAGACCGCCGGGTGCTTGACGCGCATCACGATCGCGGCCGGGGCCAGGCCCATGGTCGGCCAGGCGGACGGGCCGCGCTGGTACGAGGTGGAGCTGATCGCGGTCCGCTCGCTGGACGGGAGCGGCTCAGGAACGGGTGAGTCCGGTGCGGGTGACCACGCCCTCGCACCGGCCGTCGTGGTCGCGGACGAGCAGGTACTCGATGTCGGCACCGCGGAGGATGTCGCCGACCTGGTCGACGGTGTTGTCGTCGGCTATCTGGCGATCACAGGGCTCCATGGCGTCGGCGACCGTGAGGCCGTGGCCGCGCCCTGCCGACTGCGGGGAGTGAGTGGTCACGGCGTTCACCGTTCCCGTCTCCGACTGCCGGCTGGGCTGCCGGGAGGTTCTACACCCAGAACGAAGCCGGAACGGGTACCCGGAATGCGGGGTGCCCTGGATGTCGTCGAGGCTACTCCGGTGACGGACGGTCCGGAGGAGACCGCGGCGGAGTAGCGTGGGAGACAACCGAGGACATTCCGCACACCGGCATCAGCGTCGGCGTCGCCCTGGGTCGTGACGGGTCCCTCGCGGACCGGACGGGCGGCTTCGCATGATGCCGATTCCTTTCCCCACTTCCTCCGGGCCATGGTCGGTGGCCGGTGGTCCGCTGCTGCCCCGCCTGGTACTGGAGCCGACGATGTCGCGGGAGGGCGTCTTCGACGGGGCCTGGTGGCCCCGCTCGAACCACGTCGTCGCCGAGCTGCCGGACCTGATCACCGCGCTCGGCGCCCACTTCGGGCGCATCCTCCGGGTCGGCCTCGACACCTCGACCTGGGACGGTGTGCCCCGGTCCGTCGTGGTGAACGGCCTGATGATCAAGATCAACCGGCTTGCCGGCACCGACGCGACGATCAGCGTCACCCGGGGCTTCCAGGACCACTTCCTGCTGCTGGTGGTGCCACCCGGCACCGCCCCGGACGCAGCCGCCTCGGCGATGGCCGGAGCCTCCACGACCGGAAACCACACCCCTGCGGCAGAACTCCTGCTCGGCTGAGCCGTCCGGCAGACCCGCAGGAGTTCGAATCTCGCGCCCTGCCCCTTCGGCAAGGCCCCGACCGCTCGGCGGCCGGGGCCTTCGGCGCATCCGCGAGCCCGCTGGAATGAGACCCGCCACTGTCGCGGCGGGGCGTGACGTCGGAGACCTCCCGGACTCACCCGGTGGGGTGAGAATCCGCGGTGCGGCGCGGAGGCTGTAGGACGCTCTGCGGTGGTGCCCGAACGATCCGTCGGCACGATGGCGAGCATTCCTCGGAGGAGCCCATGGCCAGCCCGGAAGACCTCAAGTACACCAAGGACCACGAGTGGGTCCGCGTCACGGGCGACAAGGCCCGCGTGGGGATCACCGACTTCGCCCAGAAGCAGCTCGGCGACGTGGTCTACGTCGAACTGCCCAAGACCGGCGACCGGTTCGAGGCCTCGGAGCCGTTCGGCAGCGTGGAATCGGTGAAGGCGGTGACCGAGGTCTACATGCCGCTGACCGGCTCGGTCACCACGCTGAACGACGGCCTCAACGACGAGCCCGAGCTGGTCAACACCGAGCCGTACGGCGAGGGCTGGATGATCGAGGTCACATTGTCCGACAAGGGGCAGCTGGAGGGGCTGCTCACCGCCGCCGAGTACGAGGACTACATCAGGGCCGAGGCGAGCGAGTAGCCGCCGCGTCCTCGGGGTGCGCCTCCGGCCCCGGACCGGCGTAGGGTCCTCGGCCGGAGGAGCGGGAGCGATCAGGGCCGGCGGAGGTGGGCGAGGACGGCGCCCACCGCGCGGGTGACGGCCTCGCGGGTGCCGTCGGTGTGGTCCAGGGTCTCGAAGCCGTGGCGGCCCTCGGGGACCTCGATCACCTCGATCTCGGCCTTGCGCTCCTCGGCGGCGGCCAGGAACTGCTCCACGGTGGCCGCGATCTCCACCTCCTCCAGGCCGGCCCGGGTCAGCACCACGGGCGGCTGCCCGGGCGCGCCCAGCGCGTCGGCCGGCCGGAACGCGGCGTCAACCTGGCCCCAGCCGGGCAGCGGTACGGCGATCGGGTAGGTCAGGGCCACGCAGCGCAGCCAGGCCGGCGCGGCGGCGAGCCAGGGGGCGGCGAGCAGTCCGCCGCCGGAGAAGAACCAGAGGGCGATCCGCTCGCCGTCAACCCGCGGGTCGGCCCGGAGCAGGTCGACGGCGGCCGCGACGTCCCGGGCGGCCACCGGGTACTCGGTGAGGCCGTACAGCCGGTGGTCGACCGTCGCGGCGATCACGCCCTGGGCGGCGAGGTGCGCGCCGTAGCCGGTGTAGGTGCTCCAGTCACGCGGGGTCGGCTTCAGGTCCGGGGGGATCGGGCCGCCGTGGACCAGCAGCACGGCCGGACGCGGCCCGTCCGCCGGGGAGGCGTCGGCGGGGAGGTAGAGGTCGACCGGGCCGGTGCGCTCGCGGCGCGGCTCGGGGGTGTCCAGCAGGAACGGGCGGAGGTAGAACGGCTGCTGATCGCCGGTCGGGGCGGTCACCCGGTGGCCCTCGCCTGCAGCGGCCCGCAGCAGGGCCTCGGCCAGCTCGGCGGGGGCGGAGAGCATCGGCCAGTGGCCGGTGGCGAGGTCGAAGAAGGTCACCCGCCGGTCGGCCAGGGCCTGGAACTGCGGCAGGCCGGAGGCCGTCATGCCCTCCAGCACCGAGATGCTCATCCCGCCCGCGGTGCAGAAGATCCCGCTGGCCGGGACCCCTTCGACCGCGCCGGTGAGCCGGAGCGGCCGGGTGAGGGTGGCCGCCGGCTGCGGCACGGCGAGGGCGGTGAGCCGGGCGAGCGCCTCCTCGCCGAGGCCCTCGGTGCTGCCCCAGCGGGACCAGCCGTCCGGGCCGGGGACGGGGACGCTCCACCCGTCGGCGGCGCCGGGGCCGTCCTGCAGCAGCCGCTCGCGGACCTCCGGGTCCGGCACCAGCGCCACGGCCGCGTCGCCGTCCGTGGGCATGCCGGCGTCCAGGTGGACGACCCGGCCGATCCGCCCGGGCCGGCGGTCGGCCGCTCCGAGCACCGGGTGGACGGCGTACTCGTGGCCGACGAGGACCAGCTCCGGCGCCGACAGGCCGTCGATCACCCGCAGCAGGTCCTCGATGTGCGTCTCCAGGTCCGTCCCCGGGTCACCTGTCCCGCTGTCGCCGCCCATGCCGGTGAGGGTCACCGGGTACGCCTCGGCGCCGGCCTCCCGCAGCCGGGCCGCCACGTCCTCCCAGATCCAGCCGCCGGTGAAGGTTCCCGAGACCAGAACGAATGCCGTCATGCCGCGCCTCCTCGCACGCCGGGGAACGCTCGGAGGGCGCCCAACCGGCCGTCCCGCGCTCCCGGGTACCGTAGGAGCTCCCCCTGAGGGAGGTTCAAACGTTGGCGCCCGACGGCATGTGGAGCATCGGCGAACTCGCGGAGCACGCCGGGGTGACCGTCAAGACCGTCCGCTTCTACTCCGACCGCGGCCTGCTGCCCGAGACCGGGCGCAGCAGTGGCGGCCACCGCCGGTACGGTCCCGAGGCGATCGAACGGCTCCGGCTGATCCGCTCGCTGCGCTCCCTGGACCTGCCGGTGCCCGAGGTGGAGCGGGTCCTGGACCGCGAGGACGCCCTGGAGGACGTGATCGACGGGCAGCTGCGGGACATCGGCTCGCAGCTGGCCGCCCTACGGTGGCGGGAGGCCGCCCTGCAACTGCTCCGGGACTGCTCCCCCGAGGAGCGGGCCGACCGGCTCCGGCTGATCGGGGGCATGACGACACCGCCGGACACCACGGCGCTGGCCCGGTTCTGGCGGCGGGTGCTGCCGCTGCGGATGCCGCCGAAGCTGACCGAGTCGATCGTCGACGCCTCGGTGCCGCAGCCGCCGGCGGATCCGACCCCGGCGCAGGTGCTGGCCTTCGCCCGGCTGCACGCGCTGGTCACCGCGTCCGGACCGGACGGCCGGCCGTGGCGGCCGGAGACCCGGCTGCCGGTGGACGGCTTCCGGCCGGCCGAGCTCTACGAGGGGCTGGGCGAGGCGTACCGGCTGGCGGAGGCGGACCTGCGGGGACGGCGGGCGCCGCGCGGGGGTGCCGCGCTCGACTGCTTCGTCGACGCCTACGCCCGGTCGATCGGCACCCGGGACACCCCGGACTTCCGCCGCAAGCTCAGCGGGAAGCTGGCGGCGGCCCGGGACCCGTGGCTGGAGCGGTACTGGCGGCTCGCCGCCGAACTCTCCCCCGACCCGGCGGTCACCACAGGGACGGCCCACGACTGGCTCCGCGCCGCCCTGGACGACCACGTCACCGACTGACGCACGCCAGGGGCCCCCACCCGGGGCGTGGGGGACTGCGCGAGACGGAAGACCCGACCAGGAGAACGGCACCCCACAGCCGGATGCACGCGAGCTCCCGACCGACGGCCACCCCCCGCCGACCCACGGCCAGAGCCACTCGTCGCCCTCCACCCTCGGCCCTGACGCGGGGTCAGCCCATGGTCTTCGCGCCGTCCAGGGACTCGCGGATGATGTCGGCGTGGCCGGCGTGCTGGGCGGTCTCGGCGATGACGTGCAGCAGGACCCTGCGCACCGACCAGCGGGCGCCGGGTTCGAACCAGGGCGCCTCGGGGAGCGCGTGGGAGGTGTTCAGGTCGAGGGTGGCCACCAGGGCGTCGGTCTCCTGGGAGACCTTCTCGTAGGTGTGGAGCAGGCTCTCCAGGGTCTCGTCCCCGATCATCCTGAACTGGCCCTCCCAGTCCACCGGTTCGCTGCGCATGGCCTCGGCGCCGCCGACGGCGAACCGCATCCAGCGGGCCTCGACCCCGGCGACGTGCTTGATCAGGCCGCCCAGGCAGAGCTCGCTGACGGTGGTCCGCCGGGCGGCCTGCTCGTCGTCGAGTCCGCGGACGGTGTGGCGCAGGAAGCCCCGGTGCTTGGCGAGGGTCTCCAGCAGGTCGGCCCGTTCGAGGTCGGCGGCGGGCGGCTGTCCGGTGGGGTTCGGCTGCTGGGTGCTCATGGCGGACGGCTCCTCCGCTCGGGGTCGCACCGGGCGGTGCCGGCGCACGGGACGGTCCGGACCACGGAAGCACAGCGCCGCCGGGGCGGGCCGCCCGACACGTCCGCCGGCCGCCGGGTTCACCCGCACCGGTCGGGGCCTCGTACGGACGTCCGGACAGCGCGGGACCCGGCCGGTCCCCGTCGGTCGGCCGGGTCCGGGCGGCGGGCTCAGGCGTCGGCCATCTGGGGCATCTCGCCCTCGGTGGTGCCCATGTCGATCACCGCGAACGCGGCGCCCTGCGGGTCGAGCAGGGCGGCGAACCGGCCGAAGGGGCTGCCCATCGGCCCGAACACCAGCTTGCCGCCGCGCTCGGTGGCCCTGCCGATCGCCGCGTCGCAGTCGTCCACGGCGAAGTACACCTGGACGTAGGACGGCACCTCGGCGGGGAACTCGTCGCCCATCGCCATCCGGCCGAGCACGGGGTTCCCGCCGACGTCGAACGTCCGGTAGTCGACCTCGTCGGTGACCATCCGGCGGGCCTTGTAGGGGAAGACCGCCGGGTAGAAGGCGTCGACCTTGCCGGTGTCCCGGGTGAAGACCTCCGCCCAGGCGTACGAGCCCACCGCGCCGATCGCCTCGAAGCCCTCGTGGGTGCCGGCCTGCCAGACGCCGAAGACCGCGCCGCCGGGGTCGCGGGCCAGCATCATCGAGCCGAAGTCGCCGACCTGCATCGGCTCCATCATCACCTCGCCGCCGTTGTCGCGGATCTTCGCCGCGGTGGCGGCGACGTCCGGTGACGCGAGGTACAGGCACCAGGCCGACTGTCCCTCCTGCCCGGGCATCGGCGGGACGACGGCGGCGACCGCCTTCCCGTCCTTGTACGCCTGGGTGTAGTTGCCGTACTCCGACGCCGCCTCGCCGAAGGTCCAGCCCAGAACGTCGGCGTAGAAGCTCTTGGCGCCTTCCACGTCGGAGAACATCGCATCGACCCAGCAGGGCGTTCCCTCGGGTTGCACAGCCATGACCTCGACCTCTCATTCCGCATGGATTCATCCCGATTTGTCACAGTAGCCAGCCCCCGCCGGGGCCGCCCGCAGACCGCCGGAAGAAATTTCTCGGATCCACCTGCAACCCCCCGGACGGATGCACGTCTATCCGGGTGAGAGCGCAGGGGAGGCACCCGCGGGGACACCGCGGAGGGCGTCGGCGCTCACCCGACGAAATCCGAGCACGTCCGCACCCTGGGGGCCACGTCATGACCGCGTCCGTTATCACCCGTTTTGCGAAGAACGTCACCGCCGAGGGCGTCCGTCCGAAGCGGGTCGGCCGCGCCCGCCGCCTCGCCCTGGCCGTGCCGCTCGCCGCGATCAGCGCGGTCGGCCTGGTCGCCTGCGACAACCCGCAGCAGCACACGGACGCCGCCCAGGCCTCCGCCGCCCCCTCGGCGCTCCCGACCGGCACCCCGGCCGCCGCCACCCCCACCGCGTCGGCCTCCGCCACCCCGACGGCGTCCGCCACCCCGACCGTCTCGGCCTCCGCCCCGGCCACCGCCTCCGCGTCGCCGTCCACGGCCGCCCCGGCCTCGTCCTCCACGGCCACCAAGGCGCTGAACGGTACCGCCCGCAACGGCCTGACCATCAGCGACGGCTCCCGGTACGTGCTGATGAACGGCACCACCGTGGACTTCGGCGTCGCCGTCCGCGACCTGGTCTGGTCCCCGGACGGGAAGAAGGCCGCCTTCATCACCGGCGCCGGCGACCTCGCCGTGGCCAACCCGGACGGCACCGGCCGGGTCACCGTCGCCAAGAACCCCGGCGGCCAGACCTGGACCCACCCGGCCTGGCAGGTCGCCCCGGCCGACACCCAGTACGCGATCCCGGCCAAGAACAACCTGATCTTCTCCGTCTCCGAGGGCGGCAAGCTCAAGCTGAAGCGCGTCTCGGCCCGGGCCACCGGCGCCGTCCCGGAGCTCCTGGCCCTGGGCTCCGCCTCGGGCGGGCCCGAGGTGGTCGTGCCCCCGATGACCGGCAACTCCTGGCCGAGCGGCGGCGGCACGCAGGGCACCTCCGTCTACGCGAACAAGGACGGCCAGGTCTACATCCGCGACGAGTACCTGCGCCAGCAGGGCGGCCCGATCACCAAGGGCTCCGAGCCCGCCTTCTCCGCCGACGGCGAGAGCGTGGTCTTCGTCCGCTCGGTCGACGGCCACGACCACATCTTCCGCGCCGACCGCGCCGGCGAGGGCGCCAAGGACCTCACCCCGCGCGCCACCGCCGACTTCCACGAGCCGGTGTTCTCCGCCGACGGCAAGACCGTCGCCGTCCGCGGTGCCGACGGCGTCTACACCCTGCCGGTCAACGGGTCCGCCGCGCCGACCAAGGTCTCCGACCACGCCGGCCACCCCGCCTACCGCGCCCAGCGCTGAGCGGGCGCGGCGACGGGCCCGCCCACCTCAGGCGGTCGGCTCCTGGGCGCCGCCCCGGCGGTCCAACTCCGCCCGGAGCTCGGCGAGGTGAACGTCCGAGATCTCGTGCGGCAGGAACTCGACGACGTCGAGGAAGCGGAACAGCACCCGGGTCTCGGTGACGGCGTACTCGTAGTCGGCGAAGCCGACCACGGCTCCGGACGTGCCGCGTGCGACACCGCGGCGGACGTGGTCGGTCAGTTCGTCGGGCTGCTGGGCCGTCGTGCCCCGGCGGGCGTTGGGCCGGGCCAGGTAGGGGCAGACCATCGAGGCGTACAGCATGCAGGCGCGGTGCCCGGGCCCCTCCAGGGTC
Organism: Kitasatospora sp. HUAS MG31; assembly: GCF_040571325.1. Taxonomy (GTDB): domain Bacteria; phylum Actinomycetota; class Actinomycetes; order Streptomycetales; family Streptomycetaceae; genus Kitasatospora; species Kitasatospora camelliae. Next base: position 3,732,365 of record NZ_CP159872.1, read on the forward strand.
GGCGCCATGTTGCGGTAGGGCCGCCCGGCGGCGAGGGCCTCGGCGATGGCGGTGGCCTCGGTCTCGCCGACCACCCGCCAGACCGGGCCGCGGGGCATCAGCGTGTTGCAGACCGAGCAGAGCCGCCGGGTGGCGCAGTCGGCGCTGCGGCCGTGGTCGGTGAGGGCGAACTGCGGGACGCCCTCCTCCCACGGGGTGATCGCCGGCACCGGGTAGCCGCGGCTGTCCCTCGGCCGGTCGTGGACGGTCTGCGGCATGGGAACGGAGTCGAAACGCACCCGCCATGAGTACCAGGCGGGACAGGGCGGTTCGCCAGCGCCCCACCGGCCCGGACCGGCGCCCGGATCCCACCGGAACGCCCGGGGCCCCGGACCGCGTGGTGTGCGGTCCGGGGCCCCTGGGCCGTCAGCGGCGCCGGGTCAGGCGAGCGCCTTGCGACGGCGGGTCTCCACGACGCGGGCGGCGATCAGCACGATCGCGGCGGCGACCAGCGAGAGGATCATCTGCTCGCGGCCGGAGGCGTCGGTGAACATGTAGGCCACGACGAAGCCGATCAGGCCGATGGTGGCCCAGGTCAGGTACGGGTAGAGCCACATCCGGACGGTGAGCTTCTCCGGGGACTCCTGCTCCAGGATGCGGCGCATCCGCAGCTGCGAGAAGCAGATCACCAGCCAGACGAAGAGCGCGACCGCACCGGAGGAGTTGAGCAGGAAGCTGAACACGGTGTCCGGCGAGGTGTAGTTGAAGAACACCGCGACGAAGCCGAAGACCACCGAGGCGAGGATCGCGATCAGCGGGACGCCGCGGGAGGTGACCTTGGCGAACGCCTTGGGGGCGTCGCCGCGCTGGCCGAGCGAGAAGGCCATCCGGGAGGCGGTGTACATGCCGGAGTTGAGGCAGGAGAGCACCGCGGTGAGCACGATGAAGTCCATCACCGGGGCGGCGTAGGGCAGGCCCACGTGCTCCAGCACGGCCACGTACGGGCTCTTGGCGACGTCCGCGGAGTCCCAGGGCAGCAGGGTGACCACGATGGCGATGGAGCCCAGGTAGAAGATGCCGATGCGCCAGATCACGCTGTTGGTGGCCTTGCTGACCGCGCGGGCCGGGTCCTCGGACTCGCCGGCGGCCAGGGTGACGATCTCGCTGCCCATGAAGGCGAAGACCACGGTGAGCATGCCGGTGAAGACCGCGCCGATGCCGTGGGGCAGGAAGCCGCCGTGGTCGAGCAGGTTCTCGGTGCCGACCGCGTGGGTCTCGGGCAGCACGCCGAACAGCGCCAGGCCGCCCACCACGAGGAACGCGGCGATCGCCACGACCTTGATGCCGGCGAACCAGAACTCGAACTCGCCGTAGGAGGCGACCGAGAACAGGTTGGTGGCGGTCAGGACGGCCATCACGATCAGGGCGAACGCCCACTGCGGCACGCCGGGCATCCAGCCGTTGAGGATCCGCGCGCCGGCGGTGGCCTCCACGGCCAGCACGACCACCCAGAAGAACCAGTAGAGCCAGCCGATGGTGAAGCCGGCCCAGCGGCCGAGCGCCCGGTCGGCGTACGCGGAGAACGAGCCGCTCTGCGGGTCCGCGGCGGCCATCTCGCCGAGCATCCGCATCACCATGACGACCAGCACACCGGCCAGCGTGTAGGAGAGCAGAATGCCGGGGCCGGTGGCCGCGATACCCGCACCGGATCCGACGAACAGACCGGCGCCGATCACACCGCCGATCGCGATCATCGACAGGTGGCGGTTCTTCAGGCCGGCCTTGAGGTGTCCGTCCGCTGCCGCCGGGGGTGGGGTCGACTGCCGGGTGGGCCTTGAGGTGTCCGTGCTCATGGGGGGTGTACTGCCTCTCCTGCGCGGCGGGGGGTGCTCCGCGCAACGGCAGGAAAGCTAACCCGCCCGGCTATTCACTGTTAACCCCTTTCGGCGAATTCGCCCCGATAATTGAGCATCATTTGAGGATTGTCCGTTTCGAGATATTGTCAACCGCTGCCAGCTCTACTGATCGGTATTGGCCGGTTCCGCCGGGGTTCCGCGGGGGACGGCGAACGCACTGAGCTCGGCGGTGCCGTGGCCCAGCCCCGGCCAGTCGCCCACCAGGTCGAGGACGGCGATGCCCGTGGTCGGGTACTTCTCCCGGACCCGGGCCAGGTCCTGGGACCCGGTGTCCTCGGCCAGCGACAGCACCAGGTCCTGCACCTCGGGCCGGTGGCCCACCAGCAGCACCGTGCCGGCCGACGGCGGCACCTCCCGCAGCAGGGCGATCAGTTCCTCGGCCTCCGCCCGGTACGCCCGGTCGTCGTACCGGACCGGCGGGTCGGCGCCCAGCTCGGCGACGGCCAGTTCCCAGGTCTCCCGGGTCCGCCGGGAGGTGGAGCACACCACCAGGTCCGGGACCATGCGGTGCTCGCGCAGCCACCGGCCGGCCGCGGGGGCGTCCGCGCGTCCCCGTTCGGCCAGCGGCCGGTCCTGGTCGGGCACGTCGGGCCAGGCGGACTTCGCGTGCCTGAGGACGATCAGCCGTGCAGCAGCGGTCATGCGCCCCAGTCTGCGGCCTCCCCGGCCCGCCCGGCAGGCCCACACGCTCGGAATCCGCCAGGACCTTCACCGGACGCGAAGGTGTTCGGACGCGCTGCGGGCGTCGAGGACGACCGCGCGCCGGCGGGAACCGGCTAGACGAGCGTCTTCCGCGCCGGCTCCGGGGCCGGTGTCCCGGGCAGCTCGGCCGGGCCGCCCCGCAGGCCGAACCAGACCGTGGCCGCGGCCACCAGCACCAGCACGCCCACCACCCGGAGCCCGGCTCCGCTCGCCGCCGCGTACTCCGCGACCCGGCTGCCGCCGGCGGCCCCGATCAGGTCGGCCGGCCGCCCGGCGAACCTCCCGGTCAGCACCGTGCCGACCACGGCCACCCCAGTGGCCGCCCCGAGCTCGCGGGCCGCCGTGTTCAGGCCCGAGCCCAGGCCGGCCTGCCCCGGCGGGAGTTCCGACACCACGCCGAAGGCCAGCGCGGGTGCGGAGAGCCCCATCCCGACCGAGATCACCAGCAGCCAGACCGCGTACAGCGGGTACGGCGTCGCCGCGTCCGCCGTCGAGGCGGCCAGCAGTCCGGCGCCGATCAGCGCGAGGCCGCCGCCGATCAGCGGGCGCGGCCCGGAGCGGGCCTGCAGCCGGACGGCGATCCGCGGCACCAGCGCCATCCCGACGGTGAGCGGCACGATGGCGACGCCGGTCAGCACCGCCGAGTAGCCCTTGACGTACTGCAGGTACTGCGAGTTGACGTAGAAGAGGGCGAACAGCCCGAAGAAGCTGGTGGCCGAGCCGAGCACGGCGGCGCGCAGCCTGCGGGCGGCGAACAGCCGCGGGTCGACCAGCGGGTGAGCGGACCGCAGCGCGTGGCGGGTGAAGCCGGCCAGCAGCAGGGCGCCGAGCGCGAGGGCGGAGAGCACCCCGGCCGAGGTCCAGCCGTGGGCGGGGCTCTCGATGACGCCGTGGAGCAGCACGGTCACCCCGGCGGTGAGCAGGACGGCGCCGATCGGGTCGGGGGCGGCGGCGGGCTGTCCGGGCAGGGCCGGGACGGTGCGCAGCACGGCGAGGACGAGGACGGCGGCGATCGGCGGCATCAGCCAGAACAGCGCCTGCCAGGGCAGGTACTGGGCGACCAGGCCGCCGCCGAGGTTGCCGGCGAGTCCGCCGAGGCCGAGGGCGAGGGTCCAGGAGGCGAGGGCCTGGACGCGTCCTTCGGGTCCGGCCAGCTGGACCAGGATCGCCATGGTGGCGGGCATGATCAGGGCGGCGCCGGCGCCGGAGGCGGCCCGTCCGGCGATCAGGACGGCGGGGTCGCCGGCCAGGGCGCTGACCGCGGCGCCGAGGGCGAACAGGGCGAGTCCGGCGAGCAGGGCGCGGCGCCGCCCGTAGCGGTCGCCGCAGGCGCCGGCCGGGATGAGCAGGCCGGCGAAGGCGATGACGTAGGCGTCCACGGCCCAGAGCAGTTGGCCGGAGGTGGGGGCCAGGGTGGAGGCGGCGAGCTGGGGGATCATCAGGTTGATCGCGGCGACCATGCTCTGGGCCACGAGGACGCAGAGGCAGATCACCACGAGGGTGGGGCGGGTCAGGTGGTCCCGGTTCCGGGCAGGCGTGGGCAAGGCTCCCCCTGGAGCTGGTGGTCGATGGGATCGCCTCCCACGCTAGGGCGACGGTAGGTTGCACTCCAGTGCAAGTTCCACACGAAAGGAATGCATGTGGCGCATTCCAACCTCGACCTGAACCTGCTGGTCGCCCTGGACCTGCTGCTGGAGGAGGGCAGCGTCTCCGGCGCGGCCCGCAGGCTGCACCTGTCCGAGCCCGCGATGAGCCGGACGCTGGGCCGGATCCGGCGGGCGCTGGGCGATCCGGTGCTGGTCCGGGCCGGCCGGGCGATGGTGCCGACGCCGCACGCCCTGGCCATCCAGGCGGAGGTCCGCGCGGTGGTCGAGCGGGCCCGGACGCTGTTCGCCGCGGCCGGGGCGGTGGACCTGCCGACCCTGAACCGAACGTTCACGGTGCTGGCCCACGACTCCTTCGCCGCGGCCCACGGCCCCGCGCTGTTCGCCCGGGCGGCCGCCGAGGCCCCGGGGGTGCGGCTGCGCTTCCTGGCCGAGAGCCACCTGGACGTGCCGGCCCTGCGCGAGGGCGCGGCGGACCTGGAGCTCGGGGTGATCGACACCACCGCCCCCGAGGTCCGGGTGGAGGCGCTGTTCGAGGACCGGATGCTGGCCGTGGTGCGCCCCGGCCATCCGCTGCTGTCGGACGGGCCGGTGACCGCGGAGCGGTTCGCCGCGGCCGAGCACCTCAGCGTCTCCCGGCGCGGCCGACTGGCCGGCCCGATCGACCGGGCGTTGGAGGAGCTGGGCCTGGCCCGGCGGGTGGCGGGCAGCGTGGGTTCCTTCCCGGCGGGGCTGTTCGTGGTGCGCTCCACCGACCTGGTGGGCCTGGTGACGCAGCGGTCGACCGGACTGGCCGACGCGCTCGGACTGGTCCCCTTCGAGATACCGCTGCCGTTGCCGCCGCTGCCGTTCGGGATGGCCTGGCACCCGCGGCACGACGCCGACCCCGCGCACGCCTGGCTGCGCGACCGGATCCGCGAGCTGCTGACCGCGCCGCCCTCCTGAGCTGCGCGGACCTCGGCCCCGCGCGCCCTCGCGTGTCGGCCCGCCGGCCGGTCGGGTCCAGCCCCGATGATGGGCTGCATGGCCGTCACCCTTCACCTCGCGCAGCAGCCCGACGCGGACGAGCTGCTCGGACGCAGCCCGCTGGCCGCGCTCGTGGGCATGCTCCTGGACCAGCAGATCCCGATGGAATGGGCCTTCACCGGCCCGTACACGCTGGCGCAACGGATGGGCTCGGACGACCTGGACGCGCACCGGATCGCGGCGGCGGATCCGGAGGAGTTCGCCGCGCTGCTGTCCGAGAAGCCGGCGGTGCACCGCTACCCGGGGTCGATGGCCACCCGGGTGCAGCAGCTGTGCGGGTACCTGGTCGAGCACTACGAGGGGGACGCCGAGGCGGTCTGGCGGGACGTCGGCTCGGGCAAGGAGCTGCTGGCCCGGCTGACGGCGCTGCCGGGGTTCGGGAAGCAGAAGTCGCAGATCTTCCTGGCGCTGCTGGGGAAGCAGTTCGGGGTCCGGCCGGCCGGCTGGCGGGAGGCCGCGGGCGCGTACGGGGAGGAGGGGGGCTTCCGCTCGGTGGCGGACATCACCGGCCCGGAGTCGCTGGTGAAGGTCCGGGCGTTCAAGCAGGAGGCCAAGCGGGCCGCCAAGGAGGCGAAGGCGGCCAAGGAGGCGAAGGGGTAGCCCTACAGCCGGCGGTAGGCGAAGACGCCCTTGATCCGGGCGTTGAGGTAGCGCCCGTGGCTGTCGGCGGCGAGCAGCTCGCCGTAGACCGCGGCCGGCACCGCGAGGTAGCGGTACACCGCGCCGCCGGTGAACTCGATCTCCAGCTCGCGGGCCTCGGTGTCGTACCCGGCGGAGCGGACGCAGGTGGATTCCAGCGGCGTTCGCACCATGCCTCCCAGCCTGCCACCGGCCGGTTAATCAGACGACACGGGGCATTTCGGCCGCTAGCGTCGGGACAATGCTCCCACGTGCCGAGAACGAGATCCGCGAGTCCTTCGTCAACTGCTCGAAGGGCGAGGCGCGCAGACTGAACCTTCCCCGCGACCTGGCCGGACTGCCCTGGGACGGCCTGGACTTCCTCGGCTGGCGGGATCCGGGGGCGCCCGACCGCAGCTACTTGGTGGCCGACCGCGGCGACCGGCTGGTCGGGATCACCCTGCGGGTGCCGAACGTCCGCCGCAGCCTGACCAGGACCAACGTCTGTTCGCTGTGCATCACCGTGCACGCCGGGTCCGGGGTGGCCCTGCTGACCGCCCGCCGGGCCGGGGCCGCCGGGCGCGAGGGCAACACGGTGGGCACCTACATCTGCGCCGACCTGGCCTGTTCGCTCTACGTCCGGGGCCGGAAGACCTCGGCCACGGTGAGCCGGCCGGAGGAGTCCCTCCCGCTGGAGGCCCAGGTCGCCCGGACGGTGGCCAACCTGAACGCCTTCCTGGACCAGGTGCTGGCCACCGAGTGAACCGCCGGGCTCCCCGGCCGCGCGGCCGAGGAGCCCGGTGCCCGTGCGAGGCGGGCTCAGCCGGCGGCGTACTCGACGACCAGCATGGCGCGGCCGACCGCGTGCGCGGAGAGGTGGAAGCCGACCACGGCGGCCGGGGTGTCGGCCTTGAGGCCGAGCGAGGGCACGTCGAGGGCGTGCACCACGAAGACGTACCGGTGGGCCGGGCCGGGCGGCGGGGCGGCGCCGTCGTAGCGGTGGCCGGGGAAGTCGTTGCGGGCGTGGAAGCCGTGGCCCGGCAGGTCGTGGTCGGAGGAGCCGGCGCCGCGGGTCAGCTCGGTGGCGGTGGCCGGCAGGTCGAGCGCGAGCCAGTGCCACCAGCCGCTGCCGGTGGGCGCGTCCGGGTCGTAGCAGGTGACGGCGAAGCCCTGCGTGGTGTCGGGGAATCCGCTCCAGGCCAGGTGCGGCGACAGGTTGCCCTTCGCGTACACGTGCTCGTCCGGCATGGTCGCGCCGTCGGTCAGGTCGCGGCTGGTGACCTGGAAGGACGGGACCGGGGGCAGGAAGTCGTAGGGAAGCGGTGGACGGGCCGTCATCGCGGGTGTCCTCTCCTCGACGCTGGGGATGGGCGTTCTCCCGGGCAGTCTACGGAGCGTCAGGCGCCGGGCAGGGCCGCCACCTCGGCGCCCAGGACGGTCTCCGGGCGGCCCAGGTCGAGCGGCAGGTCGAAGTGGTTGCGCCCGTCCACCACGATCTCCCGGACGGGCACGCCGGCGGCCCGGGCGGCGTCCGCGAACTCCCGCTGCTGCCTTCCGAACTCGGCGGTCTCGTGCTCGCCCAGCGCGATCAGCAGCGGCGGCAGGCTGGCCAGCGGCAGGTGCAGCGGGCTGGAGCGGCGGGCGGCGGCCGCGTCCAGGCCGAGCGGCTCGTTGACGTAGCTCAGCGCGATCGGCTCCAGGTCGTAGATGCCGCTGAGCAGCACGGCTCCGGCGACCCGGGGGCCGATCGCCGGGTCGAGCAGGGCCATCGCGACCAGGTGGGCGCCGGCCGAGCTGCCGCTGAGCCGGATCCGCGCCGGGTCCACGCCGAGCTCCTCGGCGTGGTCGAGCAGCCAGCGGACGCCGCGGCGCACCTGGTCGACGATCCGGTCCAGCGTCCAGTCGGGGGCCAGGCCGTAGCCGATGGCGGCGAAGGCCGTACCGCGGGCGGTGAAGTCGGGGGCGGCGAAGGCGGAGTCGGTCTTGTCCAGCTCCTGCCAGTAGCCGCCGTGCACGAAGACGTGCAGCGGGGCGCCGGGCCCCTCGGCGGGGAAGAAGTCGAGCAGTTCGGGGGCGTCCTCGCCGAACCGCAGGTCGCGCCGGACGGGCAGGGCGGCGTACGCGGCCTCGCTGCCCCGGGTGTAGGCGGCCAGCTCGGCCGCCAGGTCGGCGACCTTGCTGCTGGGCGAGTACTCGCGGTCGAGCTCCGCCTGGTCGAACTCCCGGTAGACCGCCGCCATCCCGCGCACTCCTCGCCGTGACCCGCCGGGCGCGACGCGCCGTCGGATCGTCAGGTATAGACCAATAGGGGGTGGCCCGCTAGCGTGGGGATCCCGAACCGCCTGCTCCGGAGCCGCCCCGTGGAGTCGTCCGTCCTCGCGTTCGCCACCGACCTGCTGGACGAGGGGGCCGACACCTTCTTCGGCCACCTTACCGAGCGGGCCGGCGTCGGCGGGGTGACCCTCGCCTCGGTCTACCACGCGGCCCGGGACGTCTTCCCGCACCACCCCCACCGGGTGGTGCGCTACCTGGAGCCGGGCGCGGCCTACTTCCGCCCCGACCCCGTCCGCTGGGCCGGCCGCCGGCTCGCCCCCGTCCCGTCCACCGCCATCGGCGACCGCGATCCCTTCGCCGAGGCCGCCGCCGAGTGCCATCGCCGCGGCCTGAAGCTGCACGCCTGGACGGTCTTCTGCCACAACGACCGGCTCGGCTTCGCCCACCCGGACTGCTCCCCCGCCAACGCCTTCGGCGACCGCCTCCTCACCGAGCTCTGCCCGGCCAACCCGGAGGTCCGCGCGTACGCGCTCACCCTGGTCGACGAGTTCGCCCGGTACGGCGTGGACGCGGTCCGCGCCGAGTCGCTGCACTTCCACGGCCTGCGGCACGGCTACCACCACGAGCGCTACTTCGAGGAGCTCGGTCCGGTCGCCGAGGCGCTGCTCGGGATCTGCTTCTGCCCGCACTGCCTGGCCGCCGCCACCGCTGCGGGCGTCCCGGCCGAGGAGGTCGGCCGGGCCGTCCGGAAGGAGGTCCGGGCCCGACTGGAGGACGAGCGGCGCGCCGCCGAGCCGGCCGCCCTGGACGCGCTGGCCGACGGCGCGCTGGCCGCCTACCTGGACGCCTCCGCCCGCACCGTCACCTCGCTCGCCGCCGAGGTGGCCGAGGCCGCGGCCGCCCACGGCATGCGACTGACCTTCATGGACGGCGCCGGTCCCGGCCGGGGCTGGCTCTCGGGCATCGACCTGCCCACCATCGCCAAGGCCGCCCACCAGGTGGAGACCCTCGGCTACGCCAGGACCCCGGAGGCGGTCCGCGAGCGGGTCGCCGCCTTCGCGCTGCACGGCGTCCGTCCCGAGGAGCTGGCCGTCATCCTCCGGCCGATGGCCGAGGACTGCGACGGACCGGAGAACCTCGCCGCCAAGGTCGCCGTCCTGCGTGGCCTGGGCGTCCCGGAGGTCGAGTTCTACCACTACGGCCTGATGCGGCTCTCCTCCCTCGACCGCATCGGCCGGGCCCTGCGCGGCTGACCGCCGCACCCGGTGGTGGACCGTCAGCGCCGGCGGCGGGAGGTGCCGAACAGGCTCCGGGTGATCTCCCGGCCGATCTGCGTCCCCGCCGAACGGGCGAAGGACCTCACCGCGGGGTTGCTCAGCAGCGCCCCGAGCAGCCCGCCGCCCTGCTCTTGCTCCCGCCCCTGCTCCGGCTCCGGCTCCCGTTCGCCGGCGGTCTCCTGCCGCGTCTCCCGTTGCGGCGCGCGCTCGGCCGGACGGGCCGCCAGCTTCTCGTACGCCGACTCCCGGTCGATCGCCTCCCGGTAACGCGCCGCCAGCGGCGAGGCCTCGACCGCCGCCAGCAGCTCGGCCGCGCCCACCGGCCCCATCAGCGACTGCGGCGCCCGCAGCCGGGTCGCCGCCACCGGCGTCGGCGCCCCCTTCTCGGAGAGCACGGTCACCACCGCCTCCCCCGTCCCCAGCTGGGTCAGCACCTCGCCCAGGTCGTACGGGGAGCGCGGGAAGGTGGAGACGGTGGCCTTCAGCGCCTTGGCGTCGTCCGGGGTGAACGCCCGCAGCGCGTGCTGCACCCGGTTGCCGAGCTGGGCCAGCACCTCGGCGGGCACGTCCCGGGGCGTCTGGGTGACGAAGAAGATCCCGACCCCCTTCGACCGGATCAGCCGCACCGTCTGGGTGATCGCCTCCAGGAAGGCCTTGGAGGCGCCCTTGAACAGCAGGTGCGCCTCGTCGAAGAAGAACACCAGCTTGGGCCGGTCGAGGTCGCCCACCTCCGGCAGCTCCTGGTAGAGGTCGGCCAGCAGCCACATCAGGAAGGTGGAGAACAGCCGCGGCCGGTCCTGCACCGCCGGCAGCTCCAGCAGCGAGACGATCCCCCGGCCGTCCGGCGCGGTCCGCAGCAGCTCGGCCGTGTCGAACTCGGGCTCGCCGAAGAACGCCCCGGCGCCCTCGTTCTCCAGGATCGTCAGCGAGCGGAGGATGACTCCGGCGGTGGCGGCCGACAGTCCGCCGACGCTCCTCAGCTCCTCCCGGCCCTCGGGCGAGGTCAGGAAGGTGATCACCGCGGTGAGGTCCTTGAGGTCGTACAGCTCCAGGCCATGGCGGTCCGCGTAGTGGAAGACCAGGCCGAGCGAGGCCTCCTGGGTCTCGTTCAGCTCCAGCACCTTGGCCAGCAGCAGCGGCCCGAAGCTGGTGACGGTGGCCCGGACCGGGATGCCGGTGCCCAGCCCGCCGGGCGCGTAGAACTCGGCCGGGCAGCCCCGGGCCGTCCAGCGCTGGCCCACCTCGGCGGCCCGGGCGGTCACCCGTTCGGCCGGTGTCCCGGGGAGGCTGACGCCGGACACGTCGCCCTTGACGTCGGCCAGGAACACCGGCACGCCCTGGGCGGAGAGCTGCTCGGCCACCAGCTGCAGGGTCTTGGTCTTGCCCGTGCCGGTGGCGCCCGCGACCAGGCCGTGCCGGTTCAGGACGCCGAGCGGGATCCGCACCTGGGCGCCGGGGTGGGCGGTGCCGTCCCACAGCACCGCGCCGAGGTCCAGTGCCGGGCCGGTGAAGGCATAGCCGGCGGCGATCCTGCCGACCTCCTCCGGGGCCGTGACCTGCGGGTTCGCGGCGGCGTCCCGGCCGGAGCCCTCGGGCGGCTGAGCGGTGGTCATGACGGCGGCTCCCGGGGCGCGGACGGCGGAATGCGGCATTCCCCATGAAAACGCCACCCTTCGCGCCCCGCAGGTCAGGTCCCGCCTGCTGCGCCCCCAGCACTCCGAACGGTAGGCTTTCCGTGTGATCTTCAAGCGCATCGGCAACGGACGGCCGTACCCGGATCACGGCCGGACCAGCACCCGACAGTGGGCGGACGTCGCGCCGCGTCCGGTGCGGCTGGACCAGCTGGTGACCACCAAGGGCCAGTTGGACCTGGAGACCTTGCTCGCCGAGGACTCCACCTTCTACGGGGACCTCTTCGCCCATGTGGTGAAGTGGCGCGGCGACCTGTACCTGGAGGACGGCCTGCACCGCGCGGTGCGGGCTGCCCTGCAGCAGCGCCAGGTGCTGCACGCCCGCGTGCTGGAAATGGACTGACCGGGCCCGTCCGCCCCTCCACCCACCCCTGCCGGGGACGCCTCGCGGCGGCGCCGGTACATCCTTTCGAGTGCCCCGGTACTCCAGATGATGATCGTTTAGTACCAACAGCGCCGCTCGGCACTAATCTGCTGCTTACACGGCCGTACCCGCGCTGACCTCGGCCGTACCCGCCACCACCCCGCCCCGGCACCAAGGGGGAGACCACCGTGAGCATGTTGACTCCCCAGGGACTGAAGGGGAAGCAGTACCGGATCACCGGCAACTCGTACCCCCGCCTTGGCCGCCCCCCGCGCCGGAGCCGCCGGATCGCCGTCCTGATCGGTTCGCTGCTGGCGCTGTCCCTGATCGCCCTGGGCGGCGTACAGCTGGTGGACATCTTCAACGGCCGCGGCAAGAACGCCACCGCCCAGGCCTGCGCCTCCCCCAGCGCCTCCGGCAAGCCGCTGGCAGCGCCCGCCGGCGAGTCGGTGCCCAGCGGCGCGGCCACCCCCGCCGGCGCCCGCAACACCGCCGTGCCGCAGCCGCAGAACGTGACGGTGAACGTCTACAACGCCACCGCCACCTCCGGTCTGGCCGCGCGCACCGCGGACGAGCTGAAGAAGCGCGGCTTCGCCATCGGCACGGTGGGCAACGCCCCGACCGCGCTGGACCGCAAGGTGCCCGGGCCGGCCCAGGTGATCAGCGGACCGGCCGGCGCCGGCTCCGCCGTCCTGCTCGCCGCCCAGGTGGCCGGTTCGACCGCCACCGAGGACAGCCGTACCGACGCCACCGTCGACCTGGTGATCGGCGACGCCTGGACGGCCGTGCTCGACCCGACCGCGGCGGCCGCGGCCCTGGCCGAGGCCACCAAGCCCTCGCCCACCCCGTCCGTGCCCGGTAGCTGCTGAGCCGGACGCACCCGGCAGACGCGGAAAGGGCCCCACCGGTGACCGGTGGGGCCCTTTCCATGTCCATCGTGCCGCGTCGGCGGTGGCTTCGCGCCGCCGCCCGGGCGGCGCGGTCGGCGGCTGGGTCAGCCGGCGGTGCCGTAGAGGCGGTCGCCCGCGTCGCCGAGGCCGGGGACGATGTAGCCGTGCTCGTTGAGGCGCTGGTCCATCGCGGCGGTGACCACGGTGACCGGCTTGCCGGAGAGGGCCTTCTCCATCAGCTCGACGCCCTCGGGGGCGGCCAGCAGCACCACGGCGGTGACGTCGGTGGCGCCCCGCTCCAGCAGCATGTTGATGGCCGCGACCAGGGTGCCGCCGGTGGCCAGCATCGGGTCGAGCACGTAGACCTGCCGGCCGGAGAGGTCGTCCGGCATGCGGGTGGCGTAGGTGGAGGCCTCCAGGGTCTCCTCGTTGCGCACCATGCCCAGGAAGCCGACCTCGGCGGTGGGGAGCAGCCGGGTCATGCCGTCCAGCATCCCGAGGCCGGCCCGGAGGATCGGGACGACCAGCGGGCGCGGGTAGCTCAGCCGGGTGCCGGTGGTGACGGCGACCGGGGTGGTGATCTCGACCTCGTCGGTGCGGACGTCCCGGGTGGCCTCGTAGGCGAGCAGGGTCACCAGCTCGTCGGTGAGCCGCCGGAAGGTCGGCGAATCGGTGCGCTCGTCGCGCAGAGTTGAGAGCTTGTGGGCCACCAGCGGGTGGTCGACGACATGGAGACGCATGGTCCGACCATAACGGCCGTCGGCACATCCGTACGACTCGCGGGGGGCGGGCCGGAGGTCTTGTGTCAATGACCGAAGCACTGCTCGGGCTGTGGTATCCGTCGCACACATCTGGGAAAGTCGGACGGTATGAAGAGCACCCCGACTCGGAAATCTTCCGCTGACGCGGCGGGCGGGCCCGGCTCGACAGACGAGTCCCCGCCCGTCCCCGAGACCGACGCGGAGCGGCGAAAGCGCCGCGCCGTGTTCCTCAGAGAACTCGCCGAAGCCCGCGAGCTCCGTGCGCGGGTCCAGCCCCGGCGCACCAAGGAGCGCCGAATGCGTGAGGCCATGCGGATGCGGACCTTCCGGATCTGACGCAGGACCGGCCGCTCGGCCGGCCACGGGCGGGCCATTCCGACACGACCTGCGAAGACGCGCTGCCGAACACCCCCCGCAGCGGCGGGCTTTCTGTCACGATGCGATGGGACGGTCCGAACAAGCGGACCGCCTCTGGCGCGGGGGCGGCCAGACCGCGTTCGCCCGAGATCGCCGACAGCCGAGACCAGATTGGGAGTGTCCCTGGTGGCGTACTTCGCTGCACTGCTTGCTCGCACCGGTGCCGGTTGGGATGTGAGCGAGACGGAACTCGACGAGGTGGAGACCCTGAGCGACCTGGCGGACCTGGCCCGCGAGGCGTCGTTCGACGACGAGACCGTCCTGGTCTTCATCGAGCAGGAGGACGCCTGGTTCGGTGTCGTCCGGGTCGACGGCGAGGACGATCCGCGGATCTTCGTGTCCGACGGCGCCGCGGCGGCCCGCAGCAGCTACGGAGCGGTGCTCACCGACGAACTGTTCGTCCAGGCCGGCGAGGACTTCGACGACCTGGACGACCTGGTGGCCGAGCTCGACGAGGACGAGGAGTCGACCCCGGCCGACTCCGAGGACTCGGAGGACGACTCCGACGCCGACTTCGGTCCCGGCGGCGTCCCGGTCGGCCCGCTCGGCGACTCGGAGCTGCTGACCGAGTACGGCCTGACCGCCCGGGCCCTGCTGCAGCTGGCCGGCGAGAGCGGCGAGCCCGGCGAGGCGCTGAGCGAGATCGCCGAGGCGCTCGGCTGCGGCGAGGTGCTGGAGGCCGTTCGATAGCCGGTGCCCCGGTGCCCGACACTGGGTCCATGCAGCCCGTCCCGACCCCGCGGATCACTCCCCTTCCGGCCCCCGTGCGCCCCGACCCGGTACGCGACCGGTGGGCGGCCCCCATGCGCCTCGCCATGGCCGAGGCGGAGCTGGCCGTCGCCACCGGGGACGTACCGGTCGGGGCGCTCGTGCTCGGGCCGGACGGCAGCGTGATCGGCCGCGGCCACAACGAGCGCGAGGCGGTCGGCGACCCTACCGCGCACGCCGAGGTGGTGGCCATCCGGCAGGCGGCCGCCGCGGTCGGCGAGTGGCGGCTCGGCGGCTGCACCCTGGTCGTGACCCTGGAGCCCTGCACCATGTGCGCGGGCGCCATCGTCCTCTCCCGCCTCGACCGGGTCGTCTACGGCGCCCTCGACGAGAAGGCCGGCGCGGCCGGCTCCCTCTTCGACGTCATGCGGGACCGCCGCCTCAACCACCGGCCCGAGGTCGTCTGGGGCGTCCTCGCGGACGAGTGCGCCGAGCAGCTCCGCGACTTCTTCGACACCCACCGCTGACCCGCCGGCCCCGCGGCCACGTCCCACGGCCTCGCCCCGCCCCGCCGGAACGGATTTCGTCCCAGCCGGACCCATCCAGTAGAGTTCCTCTCGGTAGCGTGTCCGAGCGGCCAAAGGAGCACGCCTCGAAAGCGTGTGTGGGGGCAACTCCACCGTGGGTTCGAATCCCACCGCTACCGCCAGAGCATCACGACGCAAGCCCCGTCCGGTTCGGACGGGGCTTCGTTCGTTTCAGGCCCCGGAGGGCGTGAGGCGGTTCGGAGGGGGCAGCGGCCCCGGGGGGGTGGGCCGCTGCCCCGGACGGGGTCCCTCTCCGGCGGGCCGCCTCGGGGAGGCTGCGGGCCGGTCCCACAGCGGGGAGCCCCGGATCCGTGCACCGGGGACTCCTGCCAGGCCCCTCGGCACGTCATCCATCCTGCTGGAGGGCGGCTCCGGCCACATCCGGAGAAAGCCCTGTGCGGGCGGGACCTTCGTCCCGGCGGGTGAACACCGCCCTCACTTGATGGGCCGTCCGGTGGATAAGCTGCGCGGAGCAGTCGGAACGGCCCGGGGACGGGACGCGCGAGGGAGGGAGGCCCGTTCGATGGCTCAGGCGAAGAAGGTCGGCATGTACCTTCTGCTCATCTTCGTGGTCTACACGATCATCACCTCGCCCCAGCGGGCCGCCGAGCTCGTGCAGTCGGGGTTCGTGGGGATCTCGGACGCGGCGAAGGCCGTCGGCGAGTTCATGACCGGGCTGGTGAACTAGCGCCACGGCCGGCACCGCAGCCGTCGTCACGGCCGTCGCAGGTCGGATGGCGGGCAGGTGGGCCGCCCCCGGACCGGGGCGGCTACCGTGGCGGGGTTCGTTCACCCTCACCAACCCCGCTAGGAGCGGCGTCGTGATCCGTCACCTGGTCCTGTTCAAGCTCAACGAAGGCGTCACCAAGGACGACGAGCGGGCGCTCGCCGGCGCCAAGGCGTTCGAGGAGCTCGGCCCGCTGATCCCCGAGCTGCGCGAGTGGGAGTGCGGCTGGAACACCACCGACCGCGACATCGCGTACGACTTCGCGATCAACAGCCTGGTCGAGGACCGCGAGGCGCTCGCCGCCTACCTGGGCCACCCGGCGCACCAGGCCGCCGCCGGGCAGTGGCGCGAGTTCGCCACCTGGGTGATCGCGGACGTCGAGGTCTGATCCGGCCCCACCCCCGCCGGCCGTTCCGCCGCACACGCACGGCCCTTGCGACCCCCCTCCCGGCTACGGGAGGGGGGTCGCGGCGCATCCGGGTGGCGCGGACGGACCAGCAGGGTGGTTCGTCAACACGCCCCGGGCCGGTACTTGCCCGCCCTGTGTGCGACTTGTGATGCTATGACCGGTTTTGCCGGATATGGCGAGGTGGTGACTCGGCCCGACCAGGACGGCGACGGATCAGCTCACATGGTGTCGGATTTGGGAGGGGTGACGTGTCCGTGCGGACACAGGACAGCGCGCCGGAGACCGGCGAGGAGCCCGGACAATCCGCTCCCGCGTCGGCCCAGCCGCGCGCCGCTGCCCCGCGGCCCGAACCCGAGGCACCCACCCCCGCCCCGCGCCCCGAGCACCTGGACACGGTCCCACGGCCCGAGCCGCCCGCCGACGCGGCGCCGCCGCCCCTGCCGGCAACCGTCACCCAGCAGGCGGCCCCGCCCTCGCAGCAGGCACCGCCACAGCAGGCCCCACCCACACAGCAAGGACCCCCGCAACCGGCACCTCCGCAACCGGCACCGCCGGCCGATCCGCCCCTGACACCCGACCGCGCAGAGCCGCCCCTCGACGGCGGTGATCCGGGGGAGACCGAGGAGGACACCGAGGCGGCGGCCGCGCCGCGGACGCCGTTCGGCACCGACCGCCTGCCGCTCGGCCGCCCGGGTGCGCGCGGCTCGGTGGACGTCCGGACGCTCACCCGGGTGCTGTTCGAGCGGCTGGCCGAACTGCCGCCGGAGACGCCCGAGCGGGTCCGGGTCCGAGCCGCGCTGATCGAGATCAACATCCCGCTGGTCCGCTACGCGGCCACCCGCTTCCGCAGCCGCAGCGAGCCGATGGAGGACATCGTCCAGGTCGGCACGATCGGCCTGATCAACGCCATCGACCGGTTCGACCCCACCCGCGGGGTGCAGTTCCCGACGTACGCGCTGCCGACGATCCTGGGCGAGATCAAGCGGTACTTCCGGGACAACGTCCGGACGATGCACGTGCCGCGGCGGCTGCAGGAGCTGTGGGTGCAGGTCAGCAGCGCGATGGAGGAGCTGACGGTCACCCACGGGCGGGCGCCCAAGGTGCCGGAGATCGCGGCCAACCTGCGGATCCCCGAGGAGGACGTACGGGCCTGCCTGGACGCCGGGCGGGCGTACAACGCGGCCTCGCTGGAGGCGGCGCAGGAGCACGAGGGCGGCCTGGCGCTGCTGGACCGGCTGGGGTACGAGGACTCGGCGCTGGCCGACGTGGAGCACCGGGACATGGTCCGGCACCTGCTGGTGCAGCTGCCGGAGCGGGAGCGCCGGATCATCATGCTGCGGTTCTTCGCCAATCTGACCCAGTCGCAGATCTCCACCGAGCTGGGGATGTCGCAGATGCACGTCTCGCGGCTGCTGTCGCGGATCCTGGCCCGGCTTCGGAGCGGCAACTCCTGGGAAGAGTGAGCCGGGGAGGGGTGGCGGGAGGGTTGCCGCCGGATCGCTGCGCGTTACCGGCGGGTGACAACTTGCGACGCTCGGGTTTGCCGGGGCCGGTGTGCCGGTATGGAGCAGATGGACGTCGCCGACCCGGGAACCACTGTGCGGTGGCCGCCGTTGAACAGTCAGTCACGAGGGGGTGGGGCGCGTGTCCGGAGACATGAGCAGTGCGGTCGCAGTCGTCGAGGCGGTCCCCGGGCAGCCTGCGCCCGCCGACCGGACGTTGGACACCCGTACGCTGTCGCGGTCGCTGTTCCGCCGGCTGGCCGACGTGGAGCCCGGTACGGCCGAGCACGCGTACGTCCGGGACACCCTGATCGAGCTGAACCTGCCGCTGGTCAGGTACGCCTCGGCGCGCTTCCGCAGCCGGAACGAGCCGATGGAGGACATCGTCCAGGTCGGCACGATCGGGCTGATCAAGGCGATCGACCGGTTCGACCCGGACCGCGGGGTGGAGTTCCCCACCTTCGCGATGCCGACGGTGGTCGGGGAGATCAAGCGGTTCTTCCGGGACACCAGCTGGTCGGTGCGGGTGCCGCGGCGGCTGCAGGAGCTGCGGCTGGCGCTGACCAAGGCGGGCGACGAGCTGTCGCAGAAGCTGGACCGCTCCCCGACCGTGCCCGAGCTGGCCGCCTTCCTGGGCGTCAGTGAGGACGACGTGGTCGAGGGGCTGGCGGTGGGCAACGCGTACACTGCGAGCTCGCTGGACTCCACCCCGGGCGAGGACGACGGCGGCGAGGGGCCGCTGGCCGACCGGCTCGGGTACGAGGACCTGGCGCTGGAGGGCGTGGAGTACCGGGAGTCGCTCAAGCCGCTGCTGGCCAAGCTGCCGCCACGGGAGCGACGGATCATCATGCTGCGCTTCTTCGGCAACCTGACCCAGTCGCAGATCGGCGAGGAGATCGGCATCTCCCAGATGCACGTCTCCCGGCTGCTGACCAAGACCCTCGCCCAGCTCCGGGACGGCCTGATCACCGAGGCGTAGCGGCCGCAGGGCCGTTCGTCACAGCTCGCCATCGGGGCGCCTCTCCAGGCGCCCCGGTGCTTGGTGATGACGCCGAGCCGGTGGTCAACGCGCTGTCGAACACGGCCGGCCGGCTCGGTCCTGCAGCTCGGCCCGAACGCTCTCGGGATGACGTCAGACGGCGGCAGGGCCGTCCAGGAGGTTGGTGCGGAGGCCTTCGAGGACCTCGTCGTCGAGGCCGAGGCCGTCCTGCCAGAACTTGTCGAAGCCGGCCCAGCTGGCCTCGACCTCGGCGAAGGCGGCTTCGAGGTAGCCGCGGTCGGCGCGGAAGACCGGCAGCAGCAGGGTCGGGTCCTTCATCAGGCCGCGGCTGTAGAAGGTCTCCACGACGTGGTCGATGAGGGCGGCCGTGCGCTCGTTGGTGAGCAGGTAGTCCTCGAAGACGGTGGCCCGGTCGACGCCGAGGGCGGTGAGGACCAGGGCGGCCGTCCAGCCGGTGCGGTCCTTGCCGGCGGAGCAGTGGAAGAGCAGCGGGGTGCCGCCGGGCTCGGCGAGCAGCCGGACCACGGTGGCGAACCGCTGGCGGGCCAGGGCGTCGGTGACGAACCAGCGGTAGAGGCCGGTCATCATCCGCTCGGCCTTGCCGTCGCCGAGCAGGGCGTGCTGCTTGTCGGCGTCGCGGTCGGCGAGGGCGTTGCGGAGGGCGACGTAGATGTCGAAGTCCGCGGCGAACACCGGCAGGTGGTGCAGCGTGATGCCGTCGTCGGTGAGGCGCTCGACGGTGACGGCGGTGTCGGAGAGCTCGGCCTCGGCGATCTCGGCGGTCGGCAGGCCGGGGACGCGGTCGGGGCCGGCCTCGCGGACCTCGTCCAGGCTCCGCAGGTCGACGATCTGGCGCAGGCCGTGGACGGCGAGTGCGGTGAGGTCCTCGTCGGTGAGGCGGTTGAGCGCGTCGGCGCGCAGGACGGTGCCGTGCTTGAGCACCCGGCCGTCGCCCGTGCGGTACCCCCCGAGATCACGGGCGTTGACCGCGCCCGCCAGGCCCAGCGTGCAGGCGGTCTCGGGGAGCTGCTGGGTCACGGGGTCCTCCATGGGCACGGCCGTACGAGAGGCGCGGACCCGTTCAGTCTAGGGCCGGCCGCCGACGGAGCCGCGCCGGCCGATGATCGTCCTCCGCCGGCACCCGGGCCCGCGGGCAGGGCACACCGCGGCAGCGGCCGGGTCCGGTGTGCTCCGGCCGGGAGCACGGCGCCGATCGGCCGCGCGGACCGGGGCGGGCGCCTCGGCGGCACCCGCCCGGGGCGGAAGCGGTGGTTCGGTCGGAGGGTGTTACTTGACGGCGAGCCAGACGACGGCGCCGAGCACGGCGATGGCGGCGACGGCCACCAGGACGATCAGGCCCGTCCGGCTCGACGAGGTGTTGTTGCTGCCGTAGGTGGTGACGGAGCCCGGGGCCTGCGGGGCCGGGGCCTCGTCGACGAACGCCCGGAACATCTGAGTGCTGCCGGCGGGGTCGTAGTCGTTGTCAGCCATGGCAGGACTCTAGCCAACCGCCCCGCCCGGCCGACACCCCGGACCCCCGACGGATCGGCGTTCTCCACCGTCCCCTCACCTGCCGCGACGGCTCCCGGAAGGGGCGGTCCCGGGCTACGGCGGGCCGCGCGCTACGGGCGTGCGACGGGTTCGTGAACGGGGGCCGCAGGCCGGAATGGCGGTCCGGGGTGCCCGGTTGACCCGGGGTATGACCGAAACCCGCAGTGACTCCGCCCGTGTCCGCCTCGGCTCCTCCGACCTGGCCGTCTCCCCGCTCGCCCTCGGCGGCAACGTGTTCGGTTGGACGGCGGACGAGGCCGCCTCCTTCGCCGTGCTGGACGCCTACGCGGCGGCCGGCGGCAATTTCGTCGACACCGCCGACGTGTACTCGGCCTGGGTGCCGGGCAACACCGGCGGCGAGTCGGAGACCGTGATCGGCGACTGGCTGCGCAGCCGCGGCAACCGGGACGGGATCGTCCTCGCCACCAAGGTCGGCATGCACCCCGAGCTGACCGGGCTGCGGGCCGCGACGATCAAGCGCGGCGCCGAGGAGTCGCTGCGGCGGCTCGGCATCGAGCGGATCGACCTCTTCTACACCCACCGGGACGACCCGGGGACGCCGGTGGAGGAGATCGTCACGGCTCTGGACGAACTGGTCCGCGAGGGCAAGGTGCGCGAGGTCGCCGCCTCCAACATCGGCCCGGAGCGCCTCGCCGAGTCGCTGGCCTTCGCCGAGCGGGAGGGCCTGGCCCGGTACGTCGCCGTGCAGCCGCACTACAACCTGGTCTCCCGCGGCACCTACGAGGGCCCACTGGCGGAGGTGGTCGACGAGCACGGGCTGTCGGCCGTCCCCTACTACGCGCTGGCCTCCGGCTTCCTGACCGGCAAGTACCGGCCGGGCGGGGCGGCGGTGGACAGCGCCCGGGCGCAGGGGGCCGGCCGGTACCTGGAGGACCCGCGCGGCCCGCAGGTGCTCGCCGCGCTCGACGAGGTCGCGGGGGCGCACGGCGTCCGGCCGGCCTCGGTGGCGCTGGCCTGGCTGGCGGCGCAGCCCACGGTGGCGGCCCCGCTGGCCAGCGCCCGGACGGTCGAGCAGCTGGCCCCGCTGCTGGACGCGGCCGCGCTGGTCCTGACCCCGGAGGACCTCAAGCTGCTGGACGCCGCCTCGGCCTGACCGCGATCACCGCACCCAACACGACTGTGGACGCCCTCGACCGTCGGGGGCGTCCACAGCCTGTGGATGGTTTCCCGGAGCGCGGGTCAGCCGGACCTCGCCTCCTTGCGCGGTGACCGGGGCAGGTGGCCGGCGGTGACCGCGGTGACCCCGGCGGGGGCGACGAAGGCGACCAGCAGGTGCTCCATGAGCGCCCGCCGGGCGGCCTCATCCAGGTCCTGTGCGGTGACGCGCTCCAGTCGCCGGACGGCAAGCGCGGCCGCCTCGACGGCGTCGTCGACCAGGGCGGTGCGCAGGCCGGCGTCCAGCTCGGCCATCCGGCGACGGCGCATCGACTCGGCGACCTCGGGGGCGTAGTCGAGCGAGAGCGGCTGGACGGAGTAGATCTCCAGCCCGGCGGGGGCGGTCTCGGCGGCGAGCGCCCGGGTCAGCTCGTCGGCGAACCACTGGCCGTCGCGGAGGGCGGGACCGGGCTCGGCGTGGGAGTCGCAGGGCAGGGTGCTGGCCGTCCGGGTGAGCACGGCCTCGACCTGTTCGCGCAGGTAGGTCTCGTGCTCCTCGATCGCGAACAGCACCCGCGCGGTGTCCCTGACCCGCCAGACGACGAGCAGCCGGACCATGATCGGCATGCCGTTGCGGTCGGTGACCTGGACCGGATCGCTGCGCCAGTGCCGGAGCCGGACGTCGACCTGGCGACAGCGCAGCAGCGGGTTGACCCAGATCAGCCCGGTGCGGCGGACCGTTCCGCGGTAGCGGCCCCAGCGGGACAGCACCCGGGTCCGGCCGCCGGGGTTGGTGAGCAGTCCGGCCACGGCGGCGAGGATGAGGACTCCGGCGGCGGAGATCTCCGTGATGATCGGCGCGGAGAGGTCGGGGCGGCCGGTCGCCAGGGCCGCGGGGCTGCGGAGGTCGGGGAGGCCGAGGACCGACGCGAGGACCCCGGCGTTCATCAGGGCCGCCAGCACGCCGGCCACGGCGAGGAGCAGCACCAGGAGGGCGCTCCAGCCGGGGAGGGAGAAGGCGGTCCGCTCGCGGATGGAGTGGTCGGCGCGCGGGGGGCGGCGCGCGGAGTGGCCCTCGGTGGCCGCTTCGGCCGGCGTGGCGGGTTCGGCGGGTTCGGCGGGTTCGGAGCGCGCCGGGCGCGGGCCGTTGAGCGCGCTCGCCTTGCGCAGGGAGGTGGCCGGCGGGTCGATCACCCTGGGCAGGGGCTGGGTGGCGGGGCCGTCCTCCAGCTCGTCCCGGGCGGGCGGTGGCTGGCTGATGAGCGGCCTGGTCACGGCCCTGGCGATCACCCGGCTGAGCTGGGTGGCGCCCGCCTGGGGGTGTTCGGTCAGGTCGGCCGGCCAGGTGTCGGGGCGCTGAGATGAGTCGCGGGTGACGTCCATGCTCGGTCCTCGGGGGTTCGGTGTGTCGCGCGACGGGCGGCCCGGAACGGATGGGCAGTGCCAGCCAGGCTAGATTGATATGCCATCAGATGGGATGTTTTGTTCACGTTCTGTCCGCCATTGGACTGACGGACCGTCGGATCGCCTGCCTCGCGATCAGCGGCGGCGGGTGCCGGATCCCTCGGCGAGCACCCGGCGGGCGAGCAGCCCGGTGGCGGCGAGGAGCAGCAGGCCGGCCACGGCCGTCCCCCGCCAGCCGGGCCGGAGCGAGCCGGCGGCCACCGGGGCGGTGCCGGCGGGCTGCTCCCGAGGGGCGGCCGGGCGGGCTCCGGCGCGGCCGGTGGTCTCCGCGGGGCCGTTCCCGGCGGGGGCATCGCGGGGTTTCGGGGCCGCCGAGGGCGGACGGGAGACAGCCGCGCCCTGGCCCGGCGCGGGGATCGGAGTGGGGGCCGGCGGGGACGTCGGCTGCCGGGCGGCCGGGCCGTCGAGCGCCCGCAGGACCGCGGCACCGGCGGCGGCCACGGCCTCCGCCACGGGCGGGGACGGGCGCGGGGACGCCCCGCTCAGGGAGCCGCTCGGGACGGCCGGGGAGGCGGACCGCCGGGTGCTCGGGCTGCCGCCGGGTCCGGAGGCCGGCGCTGCGGACGCGGATCCGGACGGCGAGGGGCTCGGCGAGGCGGCCGGAACTCCTAGGCTGGGCGCCGCCGGGGCGGAGGGCACGGGGGGCGCCGGTGCGGCCGCTGCGGCGGACGGCGTGGGCGACGCCGGGGGTGACGGCGGCGCGGCCGGGGCCACCGTCACCGTCACCGGCTCCCCCGCCGTCCCGTTGCCCGCCCGGTCGGTGACCGTGGCGACCAGGGCCTGCTCCCCCTCCGCCAGATCCCGGGTGGCCGTGCAGTTCCAGGTGCCGTCGGCGGCGACCACCGCGTTGCAGAGGGTGGTCCGCTCGCCTCCGGCCGCCCGGGCGGTGACGGTGGCGCCGGCCTCGGCCCGGCCGCCGAACCGGGGGCGGGCGGTGTGGAGGGTCTCGCCGGCGGCCGGGGCGGTGAGTACCGGCCGGGCCGGTGCGGCGGTGTCCACGGTGAGCGCGACCGGCTTGCCGTCGGTGCGGTTGCCGGCCCCGTCCACGGCCGTGGCGACCGGCTGGTACCGCCCGTCCGGGAGGTTCTCCACCGGAAGGCAGGACCAGTTGCCGTTCGCCGCGACGGCGGTGCGGCAGAGCTCGGTGACAGGGCGTCCGGGGGTGGCCGCGACGGTGACGGCGACGGTGCTGCCGGGTTCGCCGAGGCCGGTGATCAGGAGGCCGGGGTCGTTGGTGAACTCGGGCAGGGTGAGGACCGGGGCGGTCGGCGGGGTGGTCTTGACGGTCAGTCGGACCGGTTCGCCGCGGAGCACCTGGCCGCTCTTGGTGGTCTCGACCGGTACCAGGGTGTGGGTGCCCTGGCCGGGCGGGGCGTCCGGGCGGCAGGACCAGCCGCCGTCGGCCGCGGCGGTGGCCTGGCAGAGCACGGTGTCGCCGGAGACGACCGCGACGCCGGCGCCCGGCATGGCGCCCTCGCCGCGCAGCTCCGGTCGGGCGTCGGCCGTCATGGTGCCGGTGGCCGGTCGGGAGATCTCGGGCCTGGCCGCCCCGACGGCCAGCCTGATCTGCTGGTCGACCACCTGCCCGGAGTCCGCGAAGCCGCCGGGGCCGACGAGTTGGGTGCCGCCGCGGGCGATCCGCAGCCGGGCCCAGGTGTCCCCGGAGGCGGCGCCGGTGGGCACGGTCCACTCCAGGTGGGCGGTGGTGGCACCGGCCGGGATCTCGGCCTGCACCCGTTCCGGCGGGTCGAACCGGCCGTTGCGGTCGAAGTCGAGCCAGCCTGCCAGGGTGGCCGGGGAGCCGCCGGCACTGACCGGCACGTCGAGGCCGTAGTACCGGCCGATCGCGGCCTCGGCGGGGAAGGCGAGCGTCGGGTCGGCGCCCCGGTAGCCGGACCGGCCGGGCTGGAGCCGGGACGGGCCCGGGTTGGCCCAGGGACTGCGGGGGGTCGCGCCGCCGTCCACCGCGACCAGCGGCCGGTCCCCGGTCCCGGGCGGGGCGGCCGGGGACGGGGCGGCCGGACCGGAGCCGGACCGGGCGGCGGCCCCGGCGGCGTCCTGGCCGAGGAAGAGGTCGGAGAGCAGGTGCGAGACGGTGCCGTAGCCCTGCGGTGCGCTGCCCAGGCTCTCGTCGAGGGTGACGGTGTACGCCTGGCGCAGGGCGGCGGGGGGTGTGGTGCTGCCGGACAGGGCGGTGCTGCGCTGCTCGACGCGGAGGACCACGGTGCCGACGGTGCCGGCCAGTTCGAGGGTGCCGGCACCCTCGACGGCAGCCGGGGCCGCGGCCGGGGTGGCGGTCTCGGCGGCCGGGGTGAGGTCGCCGGGGCTGACCGTCCAGCCGCTCCAGCCGGTCCGGCCGACCAGGCTCGGGGCGCTCGGCGAGCCGCCGGTGACGGTCAGTCGGGTAGTGGTGACGGTGGTGCCGGATCGGCCGGTGGCCGTCCCGGCGAGGCCGCTGACGTGCAGGCGGGGGTTGCGGACCGGGCGGGAGAAGGAGATCTGCAGGGTGCCCAGGGTGCGCCAGGAGCCGTCGGCGTTGGGGCGCTGCTCGGCGACCAGGAAGGTCTCGGCCGGATCGCCCGCCTTGAGGCCGTCCGCATAGGCCGGGCCGCTGCCGTCGGCACGGCCGGCGCGGGCGGCGAGGGCGCCGGGTGCGGCGGTGGCGGTGACCCCGGGGAGCGGGGCGAAGTCCAGCTGGACGGTGAGGCCGGAGGGCAGGACGGCCCGGCGTTCCGGGGACCAGGTTCCGGGGGTCTGCTGGGCGCGGACGGCCGGCCCGGCGTTCAGGGCGACCAGCAGGCCGGTGGCGAGCACGGCCGCCGCCGATCGGCCGACCGTACGGCGCCCGCGCCGCGCCCGGACGGGGCCCGCGACGGATGCCGGTGCGCGGTGGCGGGACTGTCGGCACATCCGGCTCTCCTTCGTCGATCTGCCGCCAAGTCGCGTGCCGGGCGGGATTTCTGACGACGCCATACGATCCGACAAAAGGGAATCACGATCGGGAGTCGGTCAAACCGCGACACCGCTTCGGTGATCGCCCCACCACCCGATTGGCGGCCGCCCGCCCGGCCGTGGATCGCATCCGGACGCACCCGCCGCCCGTACGGCGCGGACGCCGGGCGCCGCATGGCGCAACACGGTTTAACCGTAAAGTTTTTGATCATTCATCAATCGACTCTGTTCGAATTGGTGCGGCTATCAGTAGAGTCAGAGCCCGTGACCATAAATCCCGCAGTGATCAAGAGCAGTTTCGCCGTCGTGGAACCGCACGGTTCGCAGGTCACGGCGCACTTCTACCGCCATCTGTTCGAGCACAACCCGCAGGTCCGGGGCTTGTTCGCCGAACACCTGGACGAGCAGCAGGATCGCCTCTGGGCGGCCGTCGGCGCCCTGGTCACCCACCTGGAGGACACCGAGACCCTGGTCGGGATCCTGCGCGACCTCGGCCGCCGGCACGCCGGGTACGGCGCCGTGCCGGAGCACTTCCCGGCCGTCGGGGCGAGCCTGCTGGCCGCCCTGGAGCACTTCGCCGGCGACGCCTGGACGCCCGAGGCCGCCGAGTCCTGGACCGCCGTGTACGGCGTGGTGGCCGGGACGATGGGCGAGGCCATGGCGGAAGCCGTGCCGTCCGCGCCCTCGGCGTGAGGCCGGCCCGGTGCCCTTCGACCCCGCGGTCATCCGCGCCAGCTTCGCCGTCGTCGAGCGCCGCGCCGACCAGCTGACCAGGTACTTCTACGCCCACCTGTTCACCCACAACCCGGGTGTCCAGGAGCTGTTCCCCGCCCGGCTGGCCGAGCAGCGCGACCGGCTCTTCGCAGCGCTCACCCAGCTGGTGCTCCGGCTCGACGACCCCGAACGGCTCGCCGGGTACCTGGCGGCGCTCGGGCGCGACCACCGCAAGTTCCGGGCCGCGCCCGAGCACTACCCGGCCGTCGGGGCGAGCCTGATCGCCGCCCTGCGGCACTTCTCCGGGCACTCCTGGACCACCGAGATCGAGAAGGCCTGGACCGAGGCGTACACCGTGATCGCCCAGGCCATGATCGACGCCGCCGCGGCCGTTCCCGAGGAGGCGCCGCGCTGGTGGGAGGCCGAGGTGCTCCGCCGCCGCCGGGCCGCGCCCGACGTCGTGGTGCTCACCCTGGCCCCCGACCGCCCCTACCCGTTCACCGCCGGTCAGTACCTCACCCTCAGTTCGGACCGGCGTCCGCAGGTCTGGCGCCCCTACTCCATCGCCTGCGCCCCGCGCGTCGACGGCAGCCTGGAGCTGCACGTCCGGCGGGTGCCCGACGGGCAGCTCTCCACCGCCCTGGTCAACGAGGTCATGCCGGGCGAGCGGCTGCGCATCGGCCCGCCGCTGGGCGAGGCGGTGCTCGACCCCGGCTCCGCCCGCCCGCTGCTCGCGGTCGCCGGTGGCACCGGCTGGGCCCAGACCAAGGCGCTGCTGGAGCAGCTCGCGTCGGACGGCGGCCGGCCCGCCACCGTCTTCCTGGCCGCCCGGGACGACGCCGACCAGTACGACCTGCCCGCCGTCCACGCCCTGGTGGAGCGGCACGCCTGGCTGCACGTCCTGCTCGCCGCACCCGCCGACCGCGCGCCCCGCGAGGAGGGCATCGCCCTGCTGCTGGAGGGGCTGCGCGACCTCGGGGACTGCGCCGGGTACGACGTGCACCTGAGCGGGCCGCCGGGCCTCGCCCCGGCGGTGGCCCGGCAGCTGACCGTCCAGGGCGCCGACCCCGCGCTGATCCGGCACGACCCGGTGCCGGCGACGCTCAACCGGGCCCGGCCGCTGACCTCGTCCGACTGGTTCCTGGACCGCCGCGACGTCCCGTGGATCAACCGGACCGAACTCGGCTGACCGGCCCGGGCTCCGCCCGCCCCGGCCCGCCGGGGCCGGGCCTCGGCGGGCGGCCAGGACACGACGAAGGCCCCGGACTCTCGTCCGGGGCCTTCGGCTGGTGCGCTCAGCAGGATTCGAACCTGCAACCTCTTGATCCGTAGTCAAGTGCTCTATCCGTTGAGCTATGAGCGCTCGTACGACCCCTGGAGGAGCCGCGAGCGGAGGTTGGTGCGCTCAGCAGGATTCGAACCTGCAACCTCTTGATCCGTAGTCAAGTGCTCTATCCGTTGAGCTATGAGCGCTCGCCCTGTCGGCCTGGCCTCCGGGGCGGTGCGGGGACAACATTACATGACCCTCGACCTGGGGCGAAATCGATTGCGGCGAGGCCCGTCAAGGGGCCGCACCGGCCATCGGACCAGCGCCGGAGCGGCGATCGGAGGGCAGCCGGACGCACGAGAGCCCCGGCGGCCGATGGCCGTCGGGGCTCTCCGATGCGGAGGCGGAGGGATTTGAACCCTCGATGGGCTTTAAGACCCAAACCGCATTAGCAGTGCGGCGCCATAGACCGGACTAGGCGACGCCTCCTTCACCCGGACCGCGCCGACCAGCGGCGCACTCCGTGCGACTGCGATGATGCCACAGCCTGAGGCCCTGGCACCAACCACCGACAACGATACTGGGCGGGTCGTCCACGGCGCAAAGAAGAATGAGATACTCCAGTCTCCCGAGGAGAGCGCGAGCCGCGAGCCGCAGCGGCGGCCCCAAGCCGTGAGGAGACCTGTCGACGTGAGCAGCAGGCCGACCCGAGGCGCTGCTCGCCTCGCCGCGATACTCGACGCCCTGCCCGATCCGCTGCTGTTGGTGAACAGCAACGGCACGGTGGTGGACGCCAACAAGGCCGCAGTGCAGGCGATGCAGACCCCCGGTACGTCACTCGTGGGGATGGGTGTTCTCGACCTCCTCCCCGAGTTCGACCCAAGCCGGATCCCGGGCTCGATGCGGCCGGCGGCCGCCGAGCCGGAGGGGCTGGACCGCCCGGTCCGGATGACCGCCCGCCGGACCGACGGGTCGACCTTCCCGGTCGAGGTGTCCGGCAACGACTTCGCCGACGACGGCGCCGGCGAGCCCAGTGGCTTCCTGCCGTTCGCCTCCGCGGGCAGCGACCTGCTACTGCTGCTCGTCCGGGACCTCTCGGGCCGCCTCGGGGTGGAGGCGGAGCTGCGCCGGCAGCACAAGCAGACCGAGATGATCCTGCGGGCCGCGGCCGAGGGCGTCCTCGGTGTGGACCTGGAGGGCCGCGTCGTGCTGGTCAACCCGGCCGCCGCGCACATCCTCGACTACCGGGCCAGCGAGCTGGGCGGCCGCGAGCTGCACCCGCTGATCCAGCACTCCCAGCCGGACGGCAGCCCGCTGGCCCTGGAGGGCTCGGCGCTGCTGGACACGCTGCTCTCCGGACGCAAGCACCGGGTGCGCAACACCGTGCTCTGGCGCAAGGACGGCACCCCGGTGACGGTGGACGTCACCACGGCGCCGGTGCGGGACGGCGACCAGCTGGTCGGTGCGGTGATGACCTTCACCGACAAGACCCGCGAGCTGGCGCTGATCGCCCGCAACGAGCACCTGACGGCGGTCCTGGAGGAGGAGCTCGGCGACGCGCTGACCGCCCTCCACCGCCGGATCGACGCGCTGGCCGGCGACCCGGCCGGGCAGCTGTGGCCGGAGGCGAACTGGACGCTGCGCCGGCTGGCCGACGAGTGCCGCCGGTTCGGCCGGCTGATCGACGGCGTGCTGGAGCACCAGCGGTTCGATTCGACCTCGGACGGCGGCAAGAAGCCGCTGGAGCGGGCCGAGGTCGGGCTGGACGAGGTGGTGCAGCAGGCGGTGGAGCTGGCCGGGGAGCTGGTCGGCGCCGGTCGGGTGCGCTACTCGGTGCACGCGGCGGCCGTCGAGGTCTCGGCCGACCGCGACCGGCTGGCCGGGGCGCTGGCCCACCTGGTCGCGGACGTCAGCGGGGTGACCCCCTCGCTGGACGCGGCGACCGGAACGGCGGACGGCGCCGGGCTGGGTGTTCCGGCGCTCCCGCCGGTGGGCGGGGACGCGCCGATGGTGGTGCTGGCCGCCGCTCAGCGCGGCGAGGTCGCCCGGATCGAGGTCCGCGGGCCGGCCCGCAAGGCGAGCCCGGTGCACCTGCCGATCGCCCGCGCGGTGGTCGAGCGGCACGGCGGCGTGCTGCAGCGGCACGAGCTGCCCGGCCGGGCCGGGACGACGTACGTGGTGGAGCTTCCGCTGGATCCGGCGGCGGCCGCTGCGGGCGCGGCGGGCCGGGCCCGCCGGGTGCCCAAGGAGACCGACACGGCGATGCTGCCGGACCTGCCCGAGGTCCCGCCGGCCGCTGCGGCGAAGCGTGCCGAGGGCGGCGCCGGGAAGCCCGCCGGGCCGGGCGAGGCCCAGGGTTCCGAGGGCCGGGGGATCGACTCCTCGGCGGCGGACGAGGGCGGCCAGGGCCCGGTGGTGCTGGGTGCCGGCCAGGGCGCGGCCCCGACGGGTCCCGAGTCGCCGGCCGCCGGCCGCGAGCAGGCCGACGCGGTGCCGGGTACCGCCGCTGCGGTGGACGCGCTTCCGGCTGCGGCCGAGGATGCGGCGCGGTCCGCGCAGGGCGGTGAGGAGACCGGGCGGGTCGGCCGGCGCCGACGGGCCGTACCGGCGGGTGACGAGTCGCTGGGCGGGCTGGCCCTTCCGGGGCTGCCGGCTCCGGGGGCGGAGCTGTACCCGGGTCTGGAGAACGCGCTTCCGGCCGCCGCGGCGGAGCCGGTGGTTCCCGCCGTGCAGCCGACCGGCCGTCGGCGCCGGCTGGCCGTACCGGCCGAGCCCGCGGCGCCCGAGCCGGCGTCCGTGGAGCAGCCGGCCGCCGAGGCGGCTCCGGCCGCGGAGTTGGAGCCGGCCCGGCCGGCGGCGGCGATCCCGCCGATGCCCGCGTCGGCGCCGGTGGTTCCCGAGCAGCCGCGGCCGGTGGGGTCGGGGCTCGGTGAGCTGTCACCGCCGCGTCCGATGGGTGGTGGCTTCGCCCCGGCGTTCCCCGGGGAGTTCGCGCAGTCCGAGGCCGCGGCGGCGGGCGGCGCGGTCGCGACGCAGCCGGTCCCGGCCGGGCCGGGCGGGTCGGTCGCGGAGGTCAACGGGTCCGGGCCGGAGTCCGGTGGCGGTTCGGGGGCGCTGGAGCTGATGCCCGCGCGGCCGGCGACGGCGACCGCGCTGGAGCCGCGGACCCCGCCGCGTCCGATGGCGGAGCTCGCGCCCGCCGGCGGGGCTCAGGAGGAGTCGGCGGAGCAGCGGGACCAGGTCGTGGCCGTGGACGGCGGTCCGCGGCGGCTGCTGGTCTGGCCGGAGCCGGATCCGTCCACCGCGCAGGCGTTGCAGGAGCGTGGCTACCGTCCGGTGATCGTCCGCTCCCGCGAGGAGGTGGACGCGCAGGTGGCCGGGCTGCCGGCGGCACTGTTCGTGGATCCGCTGACCGGTCCGATCACCCGGACGGCGCTGCAGTCGCTGCGGACGGCGGCGTTGAACAGCCGGGTTCCGGTGCTGGTGACGGCCGGTCTCGGGCAGGCGACCCGGGATGCCGCGTACGGCGCGGATCCGGCGGTGCTGCTGCGGGCGCTGGCTCCGCGGGACGGGGAGAACCACGCGGCGCGGGTGCTGCTGGTGGAGTCCGACCCGGACATCGCGGCGGCGATGATCGCCAGCCTGGAGCGGCGGGGCATGCACGTGGAGCACGCCCAGGACGAGAACGAGGCGGTGGCCCGGGCGAGCAGCGTGCAGCCCAACCTGGTGGTGATGGACCTGCTGCAGATCCGTCGCCGCCGGGTCGGGCTGCTGGACTGGCTGCGGGCGAACGACCGGCTGTACCGGACGCCGCTGGTCGTCTACACCTCGGTGGACCTCGATCCGCAGGAGCTGCCGAGGCTGCGGACCGGTGAGACGGTGCTGTTCCTGGCCGAGCGGTCGACGACCGAGGACGTGCAGTCCAGGATCGTCGACCTGCTGACCCGGATCGGCGCGATGGGCGAGGTCGGCTCCGCGGGTCAGTGACCGGCCCCGCGGATGCCGGCGGCTCTGCGCCGGCGGGAGGCCGGGGTCAGTGGTGCGCGTGCACCACGGCGTGGCCCCGGCCGCGGCCGATCAGCCAGCGGTTGACCGGCACGGTGATCACGAAGGCCAGGGCCAGTGCGGCGGCCAGGGAGGCCCAGAAGAGCGGGCTGTCCAGTCCGGCGTCCATGGCGCCGGGGATGGCGACCATGGCCGTGTTGTCGATGATCTCCATGACCACGATCGACAGGGTGTCGGCGGCCAGCGCCACGCGGAACGCCTGACCGAGGTCGAGGCCGGCCCTCAGGACGCCGCGCATGGTGAGGGCGTAGCCGAAGGCGAAGGCGAGCAGCACGGAGAGCGCGATGGTGGCGCCGCCGTGCAGGCCGAGCGCGGTGCCGATGACCAGGCCGAGGATCTCGCCGATGGCACAGCCGGTGAGGCAGTGCAGGGTCGCCTGGGCGGCGGTCCGCCAGCTGCTGCCGGTGGGCGGGGTGTGGTGGTGCCGGTGGTGGGGGTGCTGGTGGTGTGCGTGGCGGTTGTCCATGGCGGGCCCCTCCGTGTCGTCCTCACCGTTCGGCTTCGACAACCACATACCCCCTGGGGGTATTCCCGGAAACGCGGAGGAGCCCGCCCGGCGCCTCACTTCCCGAGCAGGGTGACCTCCAGCCGGTCGGCCGCGTAGTCCGCCCGGATCACCTTCTTGTCGAACTTGCCCACCGAGGTCTTGGGCACGGCCTCGACGATCGCCCAGCGCTCCGGCAGCTGCCAGGAGGCCACCCGCTCGGCCAGGAAGGCGCGCAGCTCGGCCAGGCCGGCGGTGGCGCCGGGCCGCAGCACCACGGTGGCCAGCGGCCGCTCGCCCCACTTCTCGTCCGGCACCGCGACCACCGCGGCCTCGGCGACCTCGGGGTGGGCCATCAGCTGGTTCTCCAGCTCCACCGAGGAGATCCACTCGCCGCCGGACTTGATGACGTCCTTGGCCCGGTCGGTGAGGGTGAGGTAGCCGTCCGGGGTGATGGTGCCGACGTCGCCGGTGCGCAGCCAGCCGTCCTCGCTGAACTTGTCCTCGGGCCGCTCGGGCTCCTTGCCCTGGCCGGCGAAGTAGGCGCCGGCGATCCACGGGCCGCGGACCTCCAGCTCGCCGGCGGACTCGCCGTCGTGCGGCATCCGCTCGCCGCCCGGGCCGATCAGCCGGGCCTCGACGGAGGCCGGGAAGAGGCCCTGGGTGAGCCGGTACGGCCACTCCTGCTCGGGGGTCAGCCCGCCCGGGGGCTGGGCGAAGGTGCCCAGCGGGGAGGTCTCGGTCATGCCCCAGGCGTGCACGACGCGGATGCCGTGCCGCTCCTCGAAGCCCTTCATCAGCGCGGGCGGGCAGGCCGAGCCGCCGATCACCACCATGCGCAGCGAGGAGGTGTCGTGGCCGCCGGCGTCCAGCTCGTCCAGCAGACCGTTCCAGATGGTGGGGACGGCGGCACTCACGGTGGGGCGGACCCGGTCGATCATCTCGGCGAGCGGCTTCGGCTGCAGGAAGCGGTCGGGCATCAGCAGGTTGGCGCCGGACATGTAGGCGGCGTGCGGCATGCCCCAGGCGTTGACGTGGAACATCGGCACCACCGGCAGGGCGGTGTCGCGGGGGGTCAGTCCGAAGCTGTCGGCGGCGTTGACCTGCAGGCAGTGCAGGTAGACCGAGCGGTGGCTGTAGACCACGCCCTTGGGGTCGCCGGTGGTGCCCGAGGTGTAGCAGATGGCGGCGGCCCGGCGCTCGTCGATGTCGGTCCGCCACGGGTAGGCGTCCGGGCGGCCGTCGATCAGGTCCTCGTACGCGTGCACGCCGCCGGTGAAGCCGTCGAGCAGCGAGGCCTCGTACGGGCCGTTGACCACGATGTGCCGGAGGGTGTCGCCCAGCTGCGGCAGCACGCCGGCGAGCAGCGGCAGCACGGTGCCGTCGACGATCACCACGTGGTCGGCGGCGTGGTTGACGATGTACGCGAGCTGGTGGGCCGGCAGGCGGAGGTTGAGGGTATGCAGGACGGCGCCCATGGAGGGGACGGCGAGGTACGCCTCCAGGTGTTCGGCGTTGTTCCACATCAGGGTGGCGACCACGGTGTCCTCCCGGACGCCGAGCTCGTCGTGGAGCGCGTGGGCGAGCCGGGCGGCGCGGGCGCCGACCTCGGCGTAGCTGCGGACGACCGGGCCGGTGCCGTCCCAGGTGGTGACGGTGGAGCGGCCGTGGACGGTGGCCCCGTGGGTCAGGATCCGGGCGACGGTGAGTGGTACGTCCTGCATCGTGCTGAACACGCGGGTCCTCCTTGACCGGGTGGAGCTGGCGGCGCGGCACCCGGGCTACCCACGAGTAGTCGTGCGCCGCGTGGCCCGATTCTGACGGTCCGAGGGGTCCGGTGTCAGTAGCGGGCGGCCGTGACCGATGGCTCACCGGAAAGGTGAACCCGCGGCGTGGGAGGGGGAGGGCTCAACGGGCGACCAGGGTGTCGAGCTGGTCGCGGTCGATGTTGAGGGTGTGGCCGCCGTAGGTCTCCTTGACGTTGCCCCAGTGCTGGTGGACCCGCCGCTGCCGGGACCAGAGGTCGGCGCCGAGGGCGCCGGCGCCGTCGGTGGTGGTGGCCCTGCCGTCCCAGCGGGCGTACCAGACGGCGTCCGGCAGCGGGGAGCTGCCGGCCCGGGCGGCGGCGGACAGGTCGGCGACGCCGGAGTCGGTGCTGGAGTAGAGGCCCGCGTGGAAGCCGGCCCGGTGGAGGGCCTGGGTCCAGCCGAGGGCGAAGTCGACCACCGCCCCGCTGCACCGGGCGTCGCCCCGCGGATAGGCCTCGATGTCCAGGTAGACCGGGCTGCCCTTGGCCAGACCGAGGCGCTTCAGGGCGCGGACCGCCTCGGCCGCCTCCTCCTTGCCCTGCTGGACGGCGCGGTCGGGGTCGATGCGCTGCGAGGGCTGCCGGGCGGGGGCGCAGGGCGCCTGGAGGCCGACGTGGGTGGGCAACAGCCGCCAGCCCATGGCGCGGACCCGGCGAACCCAGTCGGCGGTGAGCCTGGGCTGGCCGCAGGCACGCTGCCGGCCGCTGACGTAGACGCCGAGGGCGCCGTACGGGGAGGAGTCCCGCCAGGCCCTCATGGTTTCCAGCGCGGGTGCGCTGCACGCGTCGAAGCCCGCGCCGGTGAACACCTCGGCGGGGAGCGGGGTACGGCCGCGGGCGACCGGGTCGGCCAGCACCCGGCGGGCCGGGGCCGGTGAGGCCTGCCCGGACGGCCCGGACGGTGGGGGTGATGTCTCGGGTGTGGACGTGGGGAGCGCCGCAGCGGCGGGTTCCAGGGTCAGGGCCTCGACCGGGACGGTGGCCGGCGCCCGGGTGGCGGGTCCCGTCCCGGCGCCGGGGGCGGCGGGCTCGGGGGCCCCGCCGAGGCCGGTGGCGAGCAGCAGCACGAGCGAGGCGGACACGGTCGCCGCCGGACCTAAGTAGCGCACCCTCCAGGGCTACTGACCTCCCGTCACGTCGGGCCCTCGGCGCGCGGACGGTTAACCGCGATTCACCCGGCCGGACCTGCGAGGAAGGACACATGTAACCAGCTTGCGGCGGTTGTGGGGCTTACGGAAGACTCGGGCCCATGCCCACCGCCAACCATCCCCAACCGGACATCTCGGCCCCGGCCGGCGACGCCTTCGCCGGTGCCTCCACCCTTCAGCCCGGAACGCCGGACGGCCCCGCCGGGGAACGCGGCGGGGGACGGCGACGCGGAGGCACCGGAGGGCTGGAGCGAGCCGGCGGGCCGGGCGGCGGCCGGAGCGGGTCGCCCTCCGGCGGGTGGCGCGGCCGGGTGAGCCTGGCCGCCGTTCCGGCGCCGGTGCTGTGCGTGGCGGCGATGTTCGCGGTGCAGCTCGGCATCGCGGCGTCCAAGCCGCTGTTCGGCGTCTTCGGCGTCGCCGGGGCGACCTTCCTGCGGCTCGCCTTCGCCGCCGCGATCCTGCTCGCCGTCACCCGCCCCCGGCTGCGCGGGCGGAGCCGGTGCGACCTTGGCCTGGCCGTGCTGCTCGGCATTGCCTCCGCCGGGATGACCACCCTCTTCGCGGGCGCCGTGGACCGGCTGCCGATGGGCACCGCCGCGACCATCGAGTTCCTCGGCCCGCTGGTGGTGGCCATGGTGCTGGCCCGCCGGGTGAGCCACCTGGTCTGGGTGCTGCTGGCCGGCAGCGGGGTGGCCCTGCTGACCCTGCTCGGCGGCGCGGGCCACGGCGGCGGGGACGGCTCGCTGGACCCGGTCGGCCTGGCGTACGCCTTCGGGGCAGCCGCCTGCTACGCCGGGTACATCCTGTTCACCGACAAGGTGGGCGCCGCGTTCCGGGGCTTCGAGGGCCTGGCCGTCTCGTTCGCCATCGGCACCCTGGTACTGGCGCCGGTCGGGGCCGCGCAGGCCTGGCACGGCCTCACCACCGCTTCCTCCCCCGCCCTGCTGCTGCTCGCGGTGGCCGGGGTGGCCCTGCTCTTCCCTGTCGTCCCGTACGCACTGGAGATGACGGCGCTGCGGCGGATGCCGCAGCGGGTGTTCAGCGTGATCGTCAGCCTGGACCCGGCGGTCAGCGCCCTGGTCGGACTGGTGGTGCTCGGTCAGCTCCTGGACTGGCCCCAGGTGCTGGGCATCGGCTGTGTGGTGCTGGCGAGTGTCGGCGCGACGCTGACCGGGCGGCGCTGACCGCCCCGGGACGGGTACGCGGGTACACGGGTACGCGGGGTGCCGGGCGCGGTGACCGTGGGAACGCCGACGGGCGGTGCCGTGATCGGCACCGCCCGTCCGAGCCGGTACGCAGAGACCCTTTCCTGCTCCCGGTCGCCGAACCGTGTCACCGTGTCCGCCCCGTCCTCGGCGCCCCCGCCTCGGACGGAGCCGGCGACGCGCCGGCCCGCACCCGCGTCAGGGCTGCCCGGAGGCGACGGCTCGTAGGGCGGCCGGGCGGATGGTGCGCAGACGGGCCATGCATGTCCTCCGTGGATGCTGGGGTGCTGTGGGGGTGCTGTGGGGTGCCGGGCGGACGGTCCTGCCGGGGTGCTCTGGTCGGAGTTCGCCGCCGCACGAACCCCGGTGGCTGCGGCGCCGGGCCACAGCCTTCCGCAACAAATCGACAAAGCACCAGTCACGGGCCACCATTTCGCCCGTTCGCGTGAAAACGAAGTCCCGGCCCATCATCCACACGACATCGGTTCGTCGACAGACACACCGCTCCCTGCCAGGACGTTCGCCCGAATGGCGGCGGGCGCGAGGGGAAATCAAGGGCGGCGGACGGCATCGCCACGAGCTCCGGGAACACCACCCAGGGCGTACGCGAATCGATGCGCGCCCCGAAAAGGGAGAATCAGCCAACCGTGTCGACAATTCCGGCCGGTTCCGGGGCCGGGCGGATTCTCCCTCCGCGGCCCGACCGGCCGGGCCGGTCGGAAGGTCGGAAGGTCGGAAGGTCGGAAGGTCGGAACGTCAGAGGGTGAGAGGGTCAGAGGGTCTTCCCGGGGTTGAGGATGCCCAGCGGGTCGAAAACCGCCTTGATCTGCCGCTGCAGTTCCAGCCCCACCGGTCCGAGTTCCCGGGCGAGCCACTCGCGCTTCAGCAGGCCCACGCCGTGCTCGCCGGTCACCGTGCCGCCCAGCTCCAGGCCGAGCGCCATGATCTCGTCGAAGGACCCCCGGGCCCGGGCGGTCTCCTCCGCGTCACCCGCGTCGAAGATCACCACCGGGTGGGTGTTGCCATCCCCGGCGTGGGCGACCATCCCGATGGTCAGCCGCTGCCGTTCGGCGATCGCCGCCACCCCGGTCAGCATCTCCGCCAGCCGGGAGCGCGGCACCGCCACGTCGTCGATCATCGTGGTGCCGAGCCGTTCCATGGCGGGCAGGGAGAGCCGCCTGGCCTGCAGCAGCAGGTCCGACTCGGCGCGGTCCTCGGCCGGTACCACCCCACTCGCCCCCGCCGCATCGCACAGCGCGGCCACCTCGGCGACCTCCCGCCGCTGGTCGGGCCCGTCGAAGGCCACCAGCAGCAGGGCCCGGGTGGACTCGGGCAGTCCCATGCGGGCCATCTCGTTGACCGCCCGGACGGTGGTGGAGTCCATCAGTTCCATCAGCGAGGGGGTGTACCCCTTGGCCATCACCTCGCAGACCGCCGCGCAGGCCTCGTCCGTACTGCGGAACTCGGCGGCCAGCACCAGCTGCGGCGGCGGCGCGGGGCGCAGCGCCAGGACCGCCCGGACCACCACCGCGAGGGTGCCCTCCGAGCCGACCAGCAGCCGGGTCAGGTCGTATCCGGCGACGCCCTTGGCGGTGCGGCGTCCGGTGGTCAGCAGCCGGCCGTCCGCCAGGACCACGTCGAGCCCCAGCACGTACTCGCTGGTGGTGCCGTACTTGACGCAGCACAGGCCGCCCGCGCCGGTGCCGATGTTGCCGCCGATGGTGCAGGACTCCCAACTGGACGGGTCCGGCGGATAGGCCAGGCCGTGGCCGGCCGCCGCGCGGGACAGCTCGGCGTTCACCACCCCGGGCTCGACCACGGCGATCCGGTTGACCGGGTCGATCTCCAGGATCCGGTTCATCCGGGTCATCGACAGGAGGATGCAGCCGTCCACCGCGTTGGCGCCGCCGGACAGGCCGGTCCGGGCGCCCTGCGGCACCACCGGGACGCGCAGGTCGGTCGCCGTACGCAGCACGTGCCGCACCTGCTCGACCGTCTCCGGGAAGACCACCACCGCGGGCCGGCCGGCCTCGCAGAAGCCCGCCATGTCGTGGGCGTAGGCGGCGGTGACGTCCGGGTCCACCGCGACGGCCCCCTCGCCCAGGCCCTGCGCCAACCGTTCGACCAGATCACCCACGACAGCCTCCGCCACACGCGCGTCCGTGCTCCGACTCTCCTCCTGCGGCCGTCACCGGGCAAGAACGCCGTGGCACTGGTGAGGGCGGCTCCGGACGCACGGCGGGCGTCCGCGGGGACGGACGGATGGAGGGCGTCCGCGGGGGCGGGATACACGGAAGGCGTCCGCGGGGGCGGGATACACGGAAGGCGTCCGCGGGGACCGTCGGACCGGCGGCATAGAGTTGCGCCCTTGCAGTACGGTCATATGACTAGGTGTCGGCGATGGAGTCCCGTGGGGCGGGAGGCCGCACCACGGGGACAGGGCGGGGGCTCGGCATGGGACAGCATGTCGTCGTCGACGAGGAGAACCTCACGTCGCAGGGACGGTCGATGGAGGACATCGGCCGGGAGTTCCAGCGCGCGGCCGACCAGATGAAGTCGCGCCTGCAGGCGCTGGAGGGCGGCAGCGAGCCGCCGTGGGGCGACGACGACCTGGGCGAGAAGTTCGGGATCGTCTACGAGGGCCTGCGCGACGGCATGCAGGAGTCGATGGACTCGCTCGCCCAGCGTCTCGGCGAGATGGGCAAGAAGCTGGCGGCCATGGCGTCCAACCATGCCGCGAACGAGGACTCCACCACGGGCGGCTTCGACTCCCTCGGCGGCCGGACGGACGCGGTCGGCGGCCAGATCCGCGCCCTCCACCACCCGTCCCGCTGACGGCTCCGCCGCCGACCCGACCACGCCGATCGAACGACCGACCGCTCACCATGCGCCCGTGACCGCTTCATCCGGGCGTCCATCCAGGGGGAATTGACGCTGTGTCGATGATGCTGCCGGACAGCCTTGAGTGGGTCCTGGAGATGCTCGGCTTCGACTGGCCGAAGGCGGACGAGGACAAGCTGCGTGAGTGCGCGCAGGTGTGGCGGGACTTCGCGGACCAGGTCGACGAGATGAACTACCGCGCCCTGAGCGCGGCGAACTCGGTGCGGTCGGCGAACGCCGGCGACTCGATCGAGGCGTTCGGGAAGGCCTTCGACAAGTTCTCCACGGGCGGCGACGGCTACCTGGCGGACGCGGCGATGGCGGCCCGGTTCATCGCGGTGGCGTTCGACGCGGCCGCAGTGATCGTGGTGACCTGCAAGGTCGCGGTGATCGCGCAGCTGGCGATCCTGGCGGCGGAGATCATCGCGGCCCAGGCGGCGGCACCGTTCACCTTCGGTCTGTCCGAGGTCGGCGCGCTGGGTGCGACCACGGCGACCAAGATGATCGTGCGGCGGCTGCTGAAGGAGCTTCGGCAGGCGCTGATGGAGGCGATCCTCGAAACGCTGAAGGAGCCCGCGGTCTCGGCCGTGCAGGGCATGATCAGCGACCTGATCGCCCAGACCGTCAACCAGGGCTTCGGCGCCCAGGACGGCTACGACCTGGGCCGGACCGCCAAGCGGGGCGCGGAGGACTTCACCGACGCGGTGAAGAACTCCGGGCAGACGTTCACCGAGGCGCTGCGGGACGGGGTCGGCTCGCGCGCGGGCGGCCACGCCCGCCGGGGCCTGGACCACGCCGCCGGCCGCGGCGACGGGGACGGCGGGCACGGCGGCGACGGGGACGGCAAGGGCGGCGACTCGGGGAGTTCCGGGAGTTCCGGGACTTCGTCGGGGAGCGGGCGCTCCTCCGGTGACTCCGGCTCCTCGGGGTCCTCGGGTTCCTCGGGTTCCTCGGGTGGGACCGCCACCGGGTCGGCCGGGTCCGGGAGTTCGAGCGGCTCGGCAGGGTCCTCGTCTCCGGGCTCGTCGGGTACGCCCGGTGGCTCGCGGGGGTCCTCCGGTGACGGCGGTACGAGCACCGGCTCGACGCCCACCGGCGGCGACTCGTCCGGCTCGCGGGGCGACACCGGCGCGGGCAGCCCGAGCACCGGGCGGCCGAGCACGCCGCCCACCGGCGACAGCGGCCGTGGCACCGGGCCACTCGACCCGTTCGGCACCCGCCTCACCCCCGACCCGGCCCCCGGCCCCACCCCCGCCCATGGCGAGGACAGCGGCCGCTCCGCGTCGACAGACCCGGGCACCACCGCCCGTCCCGGCGCCGACGGCCCGGCACCCACCCGCGGCACGGACACCCCCACGCACACGGGCACCGACAGCCGGCCCGCGCCCGCCAACGACACCGCCACGCCCGGCGGTTCGACCACCTCCGGTACGGATGGCCGTCCCACGCCGGGCGACCACGGCGCGCGTCCCTCGGACGGCACGGTCCCACCCGCCCGCGACGGCGCGGACGGATCCCAGACGGCACCCCGTCCGGTGGGCGACAACCGCCCCGGACCAATCCCCACCCCGACCACGCCCGACTCCACACCCGCCCCTGCGCACAACGCGCCGCCCGCGCCGCACCCGAGCGGCGACGGTACGACCGGCTCGGGTCAGGGAACCGGCCATCCGACACGTGACAGCACGCCGGCCCCCGCACCCGGTGGAGACGGCCGCACCCCGTCGAACGGGCCGGAGCGCGGCGGTGAGGGCTCCCCGTCCACTCCGCCGCACACGGGTGAGCGGAGCACGCCCACCTACGGTCCCGTCCGTAGCGACGACCACCCCGCGCCTGCGCCCGAGCGGCACAGCCCGGCCGAGGACGCCGGTGCGCCGCCGCGTGGTGCGGATCCGCGCATCGCACCGCCCGGGACGGCTCCGCACACCTCCGCGCCGGACGCCTCCCGTCCCACCGCTTCCGAGGGCCCGAACCGTGTCCCGACGGTCGAGACCGCCTCCACCGCCGTCGCCGACCCGCCCACGAACCGCATCGCCACACCGGAGCAGGCCGGTCCGACCGCTCCGCCGAGCGGCAGTCCGGGCCAGACCGGCCCGGTCGTCCCCGGTGCGGGAGTTCCCACACCGTCCCCCGCGCCCGGCGGCTCGGCCTCGCCGAGCGGCTCGACCGCTCCCCCGCGCACCGGCGGGCCCTCGACGAACGCGCCCGGCGATGGGCCGTCCGTCCACCGCCCGCCCACCTCCGGTCGGCCCGACGGCCGCCCGGACGGTGCCACCGGGCCTGTCCGGCTCGGCCAGCAGCCGTCCGGCGACCGCCCAGCCCGGACGCCCGACGGCACCATGCGCCCCGACCCGCGCTTGGACCCGCGTACGGCCTACGCCCGGCCCACCGCCGACCGTCCGAACGCCGACCAGCCGACGCGCACCCCTGACAACGCCACGCGCCCCGAGCAGTCGACCCCGGACCGCACGAACGACCGTCCGTCCCGGCACCCGGACAACGACCGCCGAACCGCCGACACCTCCCGGCCTGACGACTCGTCGCACCGGCCTGACGAGGCGTCGAAGGACCACGATCCGTCCAAGGACCACGACCCCACCACGCCCGACGACCACACCCCCACCCCCGACCGCCTGCTCTCCGAGAGCCGGCCGCACGACACCCCCGGCGGCCTCGCGCCCGTCGACCCGCGGCACCAGCAGGATCTGGAGAGCCGGATCCCGCGCAACCCGGACGGCACCCCGCAGCGTCACCCGGACCCGTACGGCGACTGGCCCGGCGCGGTCAACGGCGACGGCCACCGTACGCCCGGCCGCGACAACAACTGCCTCGACGTCGCGCTCTCCAGCGTGGACACCTACAGCGGCCGCCCCACCGCGGCCGCCCCGCGCAGCAACGACGGCAGCCCCGACGGCGAGCACGGCGGACGCGACCGCGCCGAACGCCAGCTCGGCGCGCCCTTCCGCGACCTCGGCAACGGCGATCAGGCCTTCCACCGGCTGGAGGACCAGCTCCGCCGGTCCGGCCACGGCTCGCAGGCCGTCATCATCACCCAGGACGCCAACGGCCGTGCCCACGCCTGGAACGTGGTCAACCACAACGGCAGGATCACCTACCTCGACAACCAGACCGGCGCCCGCGGCGACAAGCCCCTCCACGACGGCAGGCACGGCGTCTGGGCCGTTCCCCTCGGCCCCGACCGCCGTCCCATCCCGTCCACCGGCCACGGCCCGGACCACGCCGGCCGCCCCGACTCGACGCCGAGCGGCACCGATCGCCGACCCGCCGACCCCGCCGGCAAGCACAAGACCGACGAGGACCCCGACGGCCCGGACGCGAAGAAGCAGAAGACCGAGGACGCGGACCCGCAGCAGGACGGTCCGGCCGTGCACCCGCGGGACGAGAAGCACCGCACGGAGCACGAGCGCCTGCCCGCCAAGCAGGAGCCCGATCACCTCGCCCACGGTATGCGTCCCGACGCGTCCCAGCAGACCCTACGCCAGACCAACGACGTGCGCGCCGTCCGCATGGAGCATGTCTACAACGAGCTCGACCGCTGGGCCTCCCAGAAGCCCCAGGACCTGGCCAAGCTGCTCCAGCGCACCGAGGGTCCCGACGGGTTCACCTTCACCCGGGCCGAACTGTCCAAGGCGCTGCCCGGCTTCGGGGACATGCACCCGGGCGAGCAGGGCGCGGTGGTGGCCGCACTCGGCCGGATGAGCCATTCGTTCCACGAACAGCACGGCGTGGGTGTGAACCCCGAGCACCGGGAACGTCCGTACGCACCGACCGACGAGGCCGGCGAGGCGGGCGTCGACGCCGACGGGAACCCGCTGCCGAAGGGCAGCGACGACCCGGCCTCCCGCGGCCAGGTCGACCACGCGAACACGAAGTCGGAGGTGGGTCTGAAGGGCGCCGTCGAGCTCAAGGCCGCCATCAGGCAGGCGTTCCAGCAGCCGGACGTTCCGTCGGCCGTCCTGAACTCCGGGCCGCACCGGCCGGACTTCACCGCGCGCAACTACGCGGTCATGGAGCTCCACGACCCGTCGAAGCCCGGAGACACAATCTTCGTGGTGGACAGTTCGGTTCCCGCCTCGCCCGAGCGCGCGGGCATTACCCCGCTCCATTCCGAGAAGCACCTCGGTCAATGGGTCAAGCGTCTCAACGCGGAGAAGGAGAAGGCCGGCGACGACCAGAAGTACGAGGTCCTCACCCTGTACACGGAGCGGGAGCCCTGCGGTACCGGACAGGGCCACGGCCACTGCTCCCCCTACCTCTCCAAGGATTTCCCCGGAGTTCCCATCTACTACGCGACGGAATTCCGGAAGGGCGAGTTGGTCAATCCGGGCCTGAAGGGCGAGGGCACCCCCAAGCAGAAGATGGACAAGGACTTC
Source organism: Kitasatospora sp. HUAS MG31 (assembly GCF_040571325.1). GTDB lineage: Bacteria > Actinomycetota > Actinomycetes > Streptomycetales > Streptomycetaceae > Kitasatospora > Kitasatospora camelliae. Next base: position 3,775,864 of record NZ_CP159872.1, read on the forward strand.
AGGGCGTACATTGCCAAGGTGGGCGACGTCTGGCTGTCCGCACAGAAGAACGGACTCGGCCTCGGTGGAAAGGCCGTTGCTGAGGAGACGGACCAGTGAGCGGAAGTACGGATGCGGCCGGGTCGGCGTACCAGGAGGTCCGTGCGTGGCTGGCCGGCCCCGCGCCGTCCGGGCGCCTGTACGTCTCCGGACCGGGTGGGAGCGGTAAGACCCGGTTGCTGACAGAGCTTCGGGACGCCTTCACCGAGGCACTCCACGTGGATGCCACCGGCCTCGGCGCGGACGCGGTCGTGGGGGAGCTCATCGGGCAGCTGGATCCGTCCGAGTCGGCCGGACTGAACAGCCTGTCGGACCTGGTCCGGAAGTTCCGCGGCGAGGGGAAGCCGCGGATCGTCCTGGTGGCCAACCCGCAGTGGGCCGGCATCCTTGCCGACGGCGGCGAGCCGGCCAGGCTGAGCGGTGTACTGGACTCGCTGGCGCACGCGGCCGAGCAGGCCCCGTTCAAGCTGGTGACCGAGACCTCGTCCGCCCCTCCGGTCCGGCACCCCGGCACCGACGTCGTCGAGCTGCCCGGGGAGGAGGATGCGGGGGTTCGAGCGCTCGTCGCCGCATGCCCGCCCCCGGCCCTGGCCGCGCTGCGAGCACTGGCCCATGCCCAGCTGGACCGGGTTCCGGCCGATGCGTGGTCGGCCCTGTGCGCCTGCGCGGAGGTTGACGCCCGGGAGGACGAACTGGCCGCCTGGGCCGAACGGTTCGCCGACGTCGCCGTCGAGGAGAACCCGGAGGGCAGGCACTTCGGGTTCCGTTCCCGCGATCTGGCCCGTGCGCTGAGGCGCCTGGAAGGCGTTCCCTCCGCCGTCGTCCACGACCGGATGACCACCCGCCTGCTGACGGGGGACATGTCGGCCTGGGCCGCCCGGTCGCTCCCCGGGCACACGGCGGTGGCGGGTAGGTTCGACGAGCTGCTGGCTGATGCCGCCGTGTTGGCGCGGATTCCGCGGCAGCACTTGTTGGAGGGCTTCGATTCCGGCTACCCCGAGGGCTTCGAGCAGGACACCGACGCCGCCGCCCTCCACTACCTGACGCACCGGAACCTTTCGGGTCTCTCGCAGGCCGAGTGGGTGGCCTGGCTGAGCCACGATGCCTTCACCCGGGGCCGGATCGAGCGCGCGCAGCAACTCGCCGCCTCCTCCTCGGAACCACTGCCGTTCACACCTCTCTGGTCGCACCGGCGCCCGGCGGGGACGTTCGAGCGTCCTGCGCTGCCCCACACGGCCGCACCGATCCGCGTCACGGCGGTCTCGCACGAGGGGCGGCCCGCCGTTCAGAGCGAGGACGGGGCAGGGGGCCGGTGGGTCTGGGACGCCGCCACCGGTGAGGTGCTGGAAGGCCCCGTCGGCTCGCCGACCGCCGCCGCGGGTGGGCCCACGCCGGCGGTCGGCGAGCACCTCACCGCCCGCTGGCGTGCGGAGGTGGCGTACGCCGTCCCCGGGCGGGTGGACCTCTTCGACCCGGTGGACGGCCGACCGCTCGGTGCCCTTCAGCTGCCCGGCGACGAGCTCTCCTGCACGGTGGCGGGGTCGACGCTGATCGTCGCCGACTCCTGCGGCCTGTACGCACTGACGGTCGAGCCCTCGGCTCTGCACCCGGAACCCTTCCACCGGCTCCCGGAACTCGGCTGGCGCGGCGAGGTCAAGCCGCGACCGTACGATCCCGCCGCGTGTGCCGACCTCCGGGCGCTGCTGGAGCGTGCCTTCGGTCCCGAGTCGCTCCACCGGATCCCGCCGGCCGACCTGCCCCCCGGCCTCCGGGACGAGCCGACCCGGCACCTGCTCGTCGACGTGGGCGTCCCGGAGGTCGTGGGCCTGGTCGGTCTGTGGCTCGACCGCCTCACCCCGGACTCGTTGGCCCCAGTACCGTGGGAGTCCGTGCCGGAGGCGGCACAGCCTGCCGGAGCCGGGCCCTACTGGCTGCTCGGCGAGTGGATGGGCTGCCAGGTGGTCCTGGACGGGCACGACGGACGGGTCCTTCGCATGCTGCCGCCGGGGGCACCCGAATGGGAGCATCCGCGGGGCCCGCTGGTCGGATCGACTCTGCGCTCGTTCCTGACCATGGTCGCGCTCACGGCCCGCTACGTCGAGATCTACCAGGTGTTCGACGGGCCCGACCGGGACGATGCACTGGCCGAACTGGAGATCCAGCTGACCGGGATCGCCCCGGACGCGGCGGGCTCGGACTGCTGGGGGTACGCGCTGGACCCCGACAACTGGGAATGAGAGATCTGCCGGACGCCGTGTGGTCCGAGAGGTCGCTCGGCGACGGCGGTCCCGGGCGCCCGAGGGTCCGGACAAACCTGTCGACCAGCCGTGAAGACCGCACCTCCGAGATCCTGGAGCCCGGAACGTGACCGATACGACCATCCACCAGCCGCACCCCTACATCGGCGGCCGCGACACCGCGCTGCGCGAACTCAGTCGGTGGCGCGAGGGGGTGGCGTCGTCGCCCAAGACGATTCTGCTGACCGGGAGTTCGGGCAGCGGCCGGACACGCCTGCTGACCGGCTTCCTGATGCTCTGCGATCCGGAATCCCGTCAACGCATCGACGTGGCGGCACTCGACCCGGCCACCGTTCCGGCGCCCGAGCTGCCCGCCCCGCTGGTCTTCGACGCCAGCGGACTGACCGCCGCTCAGCTGCTGTGGTCGGTGACCGACGCACTGGGCATGGCCGCCACCCGGACCGAGGACGCCCTCCGGCTCCTGGCGGAACCGGCCGACGAGGGCCTGCCGCCGGTACCGGTCGTCGTCCCCGATGTGGACAGGGCCGGGGTCCTTCGCGCGCTGGACGGGGCCGCCCGGACGGCTGCCGAGGTGCTGCTGCCGCTCGCGCTCTCACCGCGGGTCCGCCTACTCGCCGACGTCCCGCGCGAACAGGCGCGATGGCTGGTCGAGCGACTGCCCGAGGGCCGGGTGCGAGTCGTCGATCTCGACGAGGAGCCGTGGGCGGATCCGGACGGGCTGCTCCTGCAGGCGGAGCACGCGGTGGAGAAGCCCGGATTCGCCGCCGAGCTGGCCCGGCACGCCGACGGCCCGCTGACCGTTCGGCTCGCCGCCTGGTCGCTGCGCGCCGTCCCCGACGCCGGGACCGGGGTCTTCCCGCGCAACGTCGGCGAGGCGCTCGACCTGCACGCCGAGCGCTGCGGCGTCGACGAACTGACGCTGCGACGGCTCCTGGCGCCGCTCGCGCTGGCCGGGGACGGTGCGACACTGCCGTTCTCGCTGTGGGCCCCGCTGGCCTCCGCGGTCGCGGGCAGGGATCTGTCTGCCGCGCTCGCCAGCGGCCAGCAGCTGCTGATGCCGTTCTTCGAGCTGGTCGACGGCGACGAGCCGGCGGCTCGGCTCGTCCACCCCGCGGTGGCAGCGGAGCTGCGCGAGCGCTTCGGCTCGGTCCTCCGAGAGGTTCAGCGGCGGATCGCCCACGCCCTGCTGGCCACCCTCCCGGCCGGTTCCGACCGCTGGTCCGCCGCCGCGCCCTACGTGCGTGAGCAGCTGATCGGGCACGCGCTGGAGGGCGGGGTGCTGCCGGAGCTGCTGGTCGACCCGGGTTTCCTTCTGCACGCCGAGCAGGTGGCGCTGCGTGCGGCGGTCGAGCACCTGGCCGCCGACGGGGCCGAGCTGCCCGCGCCCGCCCGTACCTGGCTACGACTGGCACCGCTGTTCACCCGCACCGAGGCCGGCCCGATCCCGCGCGCGGCCCTGCTCGAGCACGCACTGTGCCAGGACGGTCTCCCCGCAGTGGAGTTCGGCCTCGATCTGCCCTGGCGAACCCTGTGGGCCGCACCGCTCCCGGGGGTCGACGGGGTCGCCGCGGCCATCGCTCCGGATGGCACCTCCGTCCTTGCCGCGCACGTCCCGGGCGCCGAGCCGCCGATCGCTCTCTACGACGTCCTCACCGGCGCCGCCGTGACCGGCGATCCGGAGCAGCTGCTCCGCCCGTCCGACGAGCAACGTGAGGACAGCCCGCTGCGGTTGAGCAAAGGAGCCGACTACGTGCGGGTCTGGCCACGGGACGGCGGGCACCCGGTGGCGACTTTCGTCTCGCCGGAACCGCTCGGCGGCGCGGACGTCACCGTGGACGGTGTGCTGCTGCTCGCCGATGCCCGTGGTGTCAGCGCCCTGCGCCTCGTCGTCCCGTCCGTGGAGAGCGGCTCGGGAGCCTGACGCCGTTAATCTGAACCGACCCGAACCAGCCCTGAGGAGAGCGATCCCGTGACGACCCGCGAGCAGGCGATCGAGGCGGCCCGCCGGTGGATGAACGACGGGCTGCCCGAGGAGCGGTGGCGTGACGTCGCCGTCCACGAGTTCGAGCTGGGATGGGTGCTCTGGCCCGAGCAGCCCCCGGCCCGGACGGACCCGGGCTCGGGCGAGCGGCGGGCGCCGGAGGTGATCGGCTCGGCCTGCGCCGTGGTCGACCGGGAGACCGGTGAGCTGACCACCTGGCCCTCGGTACCGGTCGAGGAGGTCGTCCAGCTCTATCGCGACAAGCTCGGCGCCGGCTCGTTCGACCCGGCTCTTCCGCCGGTGACCGGGCCGGGTTCGACGGCCGTGCTCACCTACCGCGACGCCGGCGGCGAGGAGCAGAGCCTGTTCCAGGCCTCCGCGCCCGGGTACGGGCACCCCGAGGTACGGGCGTGGCGCAGCCTCCAGGCCCAGGGCGTGCGGCCCGAGGACGTGCTGGCCGTGTACACCGATCTGCGGCCGTGCGAACTCCCCGGCGGGTACTGCGCGGCGACCCTGCTCGCGGAGCTTCCGGTGGCCTCCTTCTCGTACGGGCACGACTACGGGCCGCGCTTCGACCGCCGGGCCGCCGGGGTGCGGGCGCTGACCGAGCAGACCGAGAAGGTGTTCCGCAGCGCCGGACGCCCCGTGCCGCCGAAGCCGAACCGGGTGCCCTTCCCGCGGGCGGTGCCGGCGGCGGAGCCGGAGCGGAACGTCGCCCTCGGCCGTCGGCTGGCGGAGCAGTTCGGCGCGGACGGGATGCACCGTTTCGACGCCGACCTCACGGCGGCGAGCCTGCTGCCCGAGGCTGCCGCGGAGACCCTCGTCTGGGCGGGTCTCCCCCGCCGGGTGGAGGGCTTCTTCGAGTTCCTCCCCGGTCTTCCGACGGTCGCCGGGCACCTGGCCGCCACCGGTGGGAGCGGCCGGATCTCCGAGCCGACCCTCGCCGTGCTGGCCGAGTACGTGGTCCTCGGCACCGACGGGCACGCGCTGATCGCCGTACAGTGCGGCGACGGCGGTACCGGCACCGGGGCGGGGATCGGCCGGGTCTGGGCCGTCGACCCGGACAACGGCACCGGCCGGTACCTCGACGCCGACCTCGCCTCCTTCGTCCGCTGCCTGGCCCTCCTCGCCGGCGCCCGGCCCGCGTGGCGGGGACTGGACCCGTACGCGACCGGAGCGGCCGTCGAGGTGTTCCAGCGCGAACTGGCCGCCGTGGACGGCACGGTGTACTCCGATCCGGAGAACTGGTGGGCCGTTGTCGTCGAACAGCTCTGGGACGGCCTGCTGTAGCGGCCCCCGCCCCAACGGCGACTGGGCCGTGGAGCTCGACCCGGACACGGACGCCTCCGGCTTCTGGTACGAGATCTTCCAGGACCGGGAGGACTTCGCCTTCGAGTGACGCCCGCGACCCAGCCGGCCCGGCGCCCATAGTCACTGACGGGCCGTCACGACTGCCGGGCACGACAACGGCCCCTGACCAGACACGCTGGCCAGGGGCCGTTCTCACGGGCGGAGGGTGTGGGATTTGAACCCACGGTGACGCAAGGCCACGACAGTTTTCAAGACTGTTCCCTTAGGCCGCTCGGGCAACCCTCCTCGGCGGAGGCCAGCCTAACGGTTTCGGCGGGGTTCGGTGCACACCGTTTCGGTGGGCGGGTCCCGGTGCGGGCCGGGTCAGTTGTCGCCCTTGCGCTCCCCGAGGACGACGGTGGTCTTGGCGGTCTTGCCGTCACGGGTGTACTCGACCTCGACGCTCTCGCCGGGCTTGTGCGTCCAGATCTCGCTGACCAGGGTCGGGCCGCTGTCGATCGGGATGCCGCCCAGCTTGGTGATCACGTCGCCCGGCTTGAGGCCGGCCTTGTCGGCGGGGCCGCCGGGGGTGACGGCCGGGGTGCCCTGGACGGCGTTGGTCTGGATCTGCGCGCCGTCGCCCTTGTAGTCGTCGTTGCGCAGCACGCCGAGGATCGCGTAGACGGGCGTGCCGTCCTTGATCAGGTTCTCGGCGACCCACTTGGCCTGGTTGATCGGGATGGCGAAGCCGAGGCCGATGGAGCCGGCCCGGCCGGAGGCGCCGGCGTTGGACTGGATGGCGGAGTTGATGCCGATCACCGCGCCGGAGGCGTTGAGCAGGGGGCCGCCGGAGTTGCCGGGGTTGATCGAGGCGTCGGTCTGCAGGGCGTTCATGTACGAGGCCTGGGCGCCGGTCTCGTCGCCGGAGGCCACCGGGCGGTCCTTGGCGCTGATGATGCCGGTGGTGACGGTGCCCTCCAGGCCGTAGGGCGCGCCGATGGCGATGGTGGCGTCGCCGATGGCGACCTTGTCGGAGTCGCCGAGCGGGAGCGGGACCAGCTTGCCGGTGGGCGGGCTGTCGAGCTTGATGACGGCGACGTCGTAGCCCTGGGCGCGGCCGACGACCGAGGCGGCGTAGGAGCTGCCGTCGGAGAACTTGACGGTGAGCTTGCCGCCCTTGGCGGCCGGCGCGACGACGTGGTTGTTGGTGAGGATGTGGCCCTCGGTGTCGAAGACGAAGCCGGTGCCGGTGCCGGACTCGCCGGAGCCCTGGGCCTTGATGGTGACGGTGCTGGGCAGCGCCTTGGCGGCGATGCCGGCGACCGAGTCGGGGGCGCGGTCGAGGGCCTTCTTGTTGTCGCCGACGGTCACGGTGGTGCTGGTGCGGCTGGCGGGGGAGATCGAGCCGCCGTCCTTGCCGGAGACGGCGACGCCGATCGCACCGCCGGCCAGGCCGGCCACCAGGGCGACGGCGGCGACCAGGGCGACCAGGCCGCCGCGCTTGCGGCCGGGGTGGGGGGCGCCGGAGCCGGGCCACTCGGACGGGTGGCCGGGGCCGCCGGGACCGCCGGGACCGCCGGGGCCGCCGGGCGGGGTGCCCCAGCCGCCGAGCGGCTGTCCGGCGCCGAACGGGTGGTGGTGCTGGCCCTCGGCGGGCATGCCGACCGGGCCGGCGGCCGCCGGCTCGCTCGGCGGCGCGTACGGCTGCGCCGGGGCCGGGGGCGGCGTCTGCGCGGCGGGCAGGACCGGCGGCGGGGCGTCGATGTAGGTGGTCTCCGCGGGCGCCGCGGCGTGCTGGGCCGGGGCCGGGGCGCTCACCTTGCCGAACGAGAGCGTCGGCGCGGGCGCCGCGTCGGCCGCCGCGGCCCCGGCCTCGGGGCCGGGAGCGATCGCATCCGAACCGACGGCGGGCTGCCCGTCCTCCGGCCCGGTGGAACCACTCGCGTGCTCGGTGCTCACGGACGACCTCCATAGCTGTCAGAACCTTGGACCATAGTTTTTCGTATGGCCGATTCAGGCGCCGTAAGCGGGCCCCTGAAGAACTCATGAGAATGCTTACGGCCTCCTGACGACACCCCCGCCGCGGTCCCGGTATCCGGACGGCGGCCCCCTGGCCTTGGCCTTCGCCCCGACGTTGGCTAGCCTGTCGCTCCACAACTGACACGACGCGGGAGCTTGGACCCACCAGGCTGAGAGTGCGCTGTTCGACCGTATGCCCCCAGGCCACCGAGCCGGGCACGGCGAGGTGGCGCTGACCGCCGGAACCTGTCCGGGTAATGCCGGCGTAGGGAGTATCGGCCATGACGGCTGTTTCGCCTGCCCCAATTTCCGACGACGCGGTCAAGGACCGGGTCGAGGCACCGCTGGTGCTCGACACGGCCCCGCCGCGGACGCTGGACTTCCGGGCGCTGTTCGCGCTCTGGGCCAACCTGGGTGTGAGCCTGATCGGCTTCACCAGTGCCGCCACCGTGCTGGGCGCGCCCGGCGCCGAGCTGGGCTTCACGGCGGCGATGACCGCGATCGTGGTCGGCACCGCGATCGGCACCGCGATGCTGGGTGTGGCGGCGATGATCGGCGCCCGGTCCGGCGCGCCGGCGATGGCGCTGCTGCGCGGCCTGTTCGGCACCCGGTTGTCGTACGTGCCGACGGTGCTGAACATCCTGCAGTGCATCGGCTGGGGCGTGTACGAGCTGACGGTGATCGCCTGGGGTGCCCAGACGGTGGCCGGCACGGAGGGCTGGCGCTGGCTGTTCGTGGTGCTGGCGGGCGTGCTCACCACGGTGCTGACGATCTGGCCGCTGGGGGCGATCGCGGTGCTGCGCACGTACGTGGCGATCGCGGTGGGCGTGGCGATGGTGTACTTCACCGTCCAGCTGGTCCGGCAGGGCTTCCCGGACCCGGGTGCGGGTCACTGGGGCGGCTTCCTGACCGCGACGGACTACGTGATCGCGGTGTCGATCTCCTTCGTGCCGCTGGCCGCCGACTACACCCGGCACGCGAAGAGCTCGGGTTCGGCGTTCTGGGGCACCTTCTCGGGCTACACGGTGGCGCAGGTCTGGTGCTACGCGCTGGGTCTGGTCGCGCTGCTGCAGTCGGGCGGCGACCCGACGCAGGTGTTCTCCTCGTTCACCGGCGTGGCGGCGGGCTGGTTCTTCCTGCTGGTGCTGGTGCTTCGGGAGACCGACCAGTCCTTCGCTAACGTGTACTCGACCGCGATGTCGATCCACAACCTGCTGCCCCGGGTGGACCGCCGGGTGCTCACCGGCGGGATCGGTGTGCTGGTGACCGGCCTGGCGCTGTGGATCCAGGAGTTCACCGCCGGGTACTACGCCTTCCTGGGCCTGATCGGCTCGGTGTTCGTGCCGCTGTTCGCGGTGCTGGCGGTGGACTACTTCTTCGGGGCCGGACGGCGCGGCTGGAACCTGGAGCAGGACGCCCCCTCGCGCTGGCTGATGCTGCTGCCGTGGGCGCTCGGCTTCGCCGCGTACCAGTTCCTGGCGCCGACCGCGGTCGGGGCGTGGTGGACGGAGCGGTGGACGGGCCTGCAGGAGGCGGTGGGCTTCACCCCGCAGCCGTGGACTTCGGCCTCGCTGTTCTCCTTCCTGGTGGCCGCGCTGGCGACCGGGGCGACGGCGGCGCTGTCCCGCAAGGGCGACTGAGCACCGGGGCGGCCCGTCCGGGGCCGGGCGGGCTGTTCACCGGGTGTTCCCGGTGGTGCCGGCGCCCGGCCCACGGGGCCCGCGTAGGGTGGTCGCCGTGGACATCCAGCACCTCGGCGCGCCGGCCCCGGACGGCGTCTCCCCGGACCCTTCGGCCGTCCGGGTCATCGCGCACCGCGGCTCCTCCGCCGCGCTCCCCGAGCACACCGCCGAGGCGTACCGGCTGGCCATCGAGGAGGGCGCGGACGGGCTGGAGTGCGACGTCCGGCTGACCGCGGACGGGCAGCTGGTGTGCGTCCACGACCGGACGGTGCGCCGGACCTCCGACGGGCGCGGCGCGGTCTCCGCGATGACCCTGGCGCAGCTGGCCGAGCTGGACTTCGGCTCCTGGAAGTCGCCGGGGGATCCGCGGCGCAGCGCGGTGCTCACCCTGGAGGGTCTGCTGGAGCTGGTGGCGGACGCCGGGCGCCGGGTGGAGCTGGCGATCGAGACCAAGCACCCGACCCGCTACCGCGGTCGGACCGAGGCCGAGCTGGTGCGTCTGCTGGACCGTTTCGGGCTGCTGCCGAAGGGTCCGGAGCGCGCGGCGGACGCGCAGGTGCGGATCATGAGTTTCTCCGAGCTGGCGCTGCACCGGATCCGGCGGGCCGCTCCGGCGGTGCCGACGGTGTACCTGCTGGAGCGTCGGCTGCCGCTGCTGGGCCGGACGCGGGCGCTGCCGGGCGGGGCGGGGATCGCCGGTCCGGGAATCGAGCTGGTGCGCCGGGATCCGGGGCTGGTGCCGGCGCTGCGCCGGGCGGGGCACCGGGTGCACGTGTGGACCGTGGACGACCCGGCGGACGTGGACCTGTGTGTGGAGCTCGGGGTGGAGGCGCTGATCACCAACCGGCCGCGCGAGGTGCTGGCCCGGCTCGGTCGGTGAATTGCGTGGTGCGCCCGGCGCGAACGGGCGGTGTGAACCGCGGAATCGGGGTATTGCGGGGCCGGTTTCACGACTGACCGTGAGCGGGTTTTCCCTTTCGGGCACGGTGCGTCGCGGTGCCCTGAATTGCCCTTGAGCGATCGCCCGACGGTCGTTTCCGACGCATTACCGGGGGGCATCCATCCCTCGGCAGATGCTGAAGGAGGTCCGGGGGTGGCGTTGATGGTGGCACGTGCCGTGCATGTGGAGGCCAGGGCGGCGTCATCGGCCCTGGCGGTGCCGCACGGGCCGGCCAGCGTGGGCCTCGCCCGTCGGCGGCTGAGGAGTGATCTGGGCGGCCGGGAGATTGCGGACACGGTGATCGACGACGCCGTGCTGATCCTTTCCGAACTGCTCAGCAATTCCTGCCGGTACGCACGACCCCTGGCCGGTGGGGGCGCGGATTCGGCGGAGGGTGACGGCGAAATCCTGGTGCGGTGGCAGATGCACTCGGACGGCCTGCTGACGCTGGAGGTGACGGACGGCGGCGCGGCCACCCGTCCGCTGCCGGCCAGCCCGTCGGTGACCGCGCGCGGCGGGCGGGGGCTGAACATCGTGGGCAAGTTGGCCCGCCACTGGGGCGTGCGGCACGCTCCCGGCCGGGTGACGGTGTGGGCCGAGCTGCCGGCCCGGGGCGCCGACCGGCTGGACGAGCCGGGGGCCAGGAGCGCGTAGCGGGCGGCGGACGTCAGTAGGCTGCCGGGAGCAACGTCGCCGTCTCCGGGAGAGCCGCACCATGGCCAAGAAGGCCGCCAAGAAGCCTCAGCCCAGCCAGTCCCCTGCCGTCGAGGGCGAGGTCCCCGTCGTCGGCGCGCGCGAAGCGTGCCCGTGCGGTTCCGGCCGCCGGTACAAGGCCTGCCACGGCCGTCAGGCCGCGCACGCCGTCCAGGAGTTGGTGCACCGCCCGTTCGAGGGGCTGCCCGGCGAGGCGGACTGGGTGGCGCTGCGCGAGCTGGTCCCGGCAGCGACCGTGCCGCTGACGCTGGCCCCGGGGGTGACCGAGGGCGCGCTGGGCGAGGTGCCGTCGGTGACCCTGGCGACCGTGCTGCCGCTGGCCTGGCCGGCGCTGCGCCGCGCGGACGGCTCGATCCTGCTGGGTCTGCAGACCCAGTCCTCCTCCGGCGACCTCAGCCGTGACCTGGCGGACGCCCTGGAGCTGGCGCTGGCCACCGAGCCGGGCACCCCGGTGCCGGCCCGCCGGACCGTGCCGGGCGGCCGCCGCCTGCAGGACCTGCTGGACACCGGCGCCGAGTTCACCCCGGCCGTGCACACCGGCTTCGAGTTCTGGCTGGAGGACGCGGAGACCGCCACCGGCGAGGTGGCCGCCTCCCTTGAGCGGGCCAACGCCTCGGCGATCCCGACCGAGAAGCTGTCCGGGGTGGAGTCCTCGTACTGGTGCGGCACGCCGGACAAGAACCACCTGCGCTGGGTGATGACCGTCCCGGAGGAGCAGCTGCTGGACGCGCTGGCCCGGCTGGCCGCGGCCGGTCGTGCCTCGTTGGGTGAGGGCACCAAGCTGGTCGGCTCGTTCCGGGCGCACGGCCTGACCGTGCCGGTGTGGGACCTGCCGCTGGAGATGACCGCGGACGACTGTGAGAAGCCGGCCGCGGAGTTCGCCGAGCGGCTGGCGGGCGTGCTGGCCGACCCGGCCCCGCTGACCGGCGAGGAGCGCCGGGCCCGGGCGAACCTGGTGAACCGTCAGATCACCCTGAACTGATCCGGCGGTGACCCGCGCCACTCGCGAATCGCCCCCAGGATGTTTTCAACATGGAGGCGGCGTGGACAAATTGGCGCGGAGACGGATCTTTGTTACTGTTTGAACAGTCCGGTCGCTGGTGCATCCCCCGTCGCCAGCGACCGGATTTTCCATGTGCGGAGCGCGATCGGAACACCTGATCGGAAACGCGTGATCAGAACGGCAGCCGACTGCCGTTCGGCGCGGCGCAGCTCGCCGCGATCAGTCCGCCGAGCAGGGTGCTCACCTGCGGCAGCCAGGCGTCGCCGGCCCGCGGCGGCTGCACCCAGTGCACCGGGCCGGCCCCCGTCCGGGACGGCGGGAGCACCACGTATCCGCCGGTGCCGTGGTAGCGCAGCGAGCCCGGCACCCAGGTCTTCTCGGCCAGCAGCCCGCCCAGCTCGTCCAGCGTGTACGGGGCGACCAGCAGCACGTGGCGCCCGGGCGTGGCCAGCACCGGGCCGTACGGGACGCCGAGTGCGGCGAAGTGGTCGAGCAGCCAGCCGCCGGCGGTGGCGGGCAGGCTGACGGCGCAGACCGTCCGGCCGGTCGCCAGCAGCACGGGGGCGCCCGGGGCGCGCCGCTCCCACCACCAGCGGACCATCCGGGGGTCGGTGGTGGCCGCTTCCAGCGCCGGGTCGGCGGGGTGGGCGCCCGGCAGGTGGCAGTCCCGGTCGCCGCAGGAGCAGGGTCCGCGCCCGCCGCGGACCGTCCTGGCTCCGGGGACGACGGGCCATCCGTGGCCCACCGCCGCCTCCAGGGCGGCCGCCAGGGCCGCTGACCGCTCCCTCCGGCGGCCCCCCGGCCACCAGACGGCCCGCTGTGCCATCCCGTATCGGCGCGTACGACGCATGGTGCTCGTTCCTTTCCGCGACCGTGGAGCTCGGAGCGGCCCGGGGAGCTCGGAGAAGGTCGGGCCCTGGGAAACGAGAATCCCGCATACGTCCGGATGGACGCCTGTCGGGAGCCGCCGGTTCCACCGTACGAGTGAGCGGGAGCCGCTCCGGGCGGCCCACGGGCGGCCGGCGCATACGATCCCCTGCACCGCCTGACCCCCCGTCACCTCCGCGCCCGCCGCGAGGCGGGCCGCGACCGGTGGGCACCAGCCTCGTTCACGAATCTGGACATGCCCCGATCGGCCTGTGTACAAGTGGTGGATTGGTGCCGAGTAGTGAGGTAGCCGCTGATTTCGGTCAGCGGCAGGGTCCTGCGTGACAAGTACCGGTATGTGGGGAGTTGCGACATGACCGACGCCCATCGGCTCGACCTGGCACCGGCGGGCGCGGCGCTGCCCGGCGCCGCCGCGACCCGCCCGGTTCCCGACGGTGAGGCCGGCGCGGCCGACCCCGCGGATCCGGCCGACCCGGCCGGATCCGGCAGTCCGGTCCTCCCCGGCCTCACCGGGCTCGGCGGCCTTGTCGGGCTGATCGGCGAGGAGGGCCCGGAGAGTCTGCAGGACCGTTTGGCCGGATGGTTGTCCGATTTCACCAGCCTCCACGAGCACACCGAGGCGCTCGCCCGGTGCCACGGTCTGGCCGAGGTGCTGGCGGCGGTGCTGGAGTCCGGTGCGGCGCTGCTCGGCGCCCGCCGGGGGCTGGTCACGGTGACCGCGCCCGGCGGCGGCCGGCCGGCCGGCCTCGGGCTGGACCCGCCCGGGATCGGCGCCCTGGAGACCGTCCCGGCCGAGCACGGCCCGTTCGCCCGGCTGCTGAGCCACCCCGCCGAGTCGGGGCAGCTGCTGATCTCCGACCTGGCGGCGGACCCGGCGGTGGGCCCGCGCTTCCGGGAGGTCGCCGGGCAGCTGGGCCTCGGCGCCAGCTTCGCGCTGCCGCTGGTCGCGACGCCCGGGGGGCCGCTGGGCGCGGCGGTCTGGTTCTACGACGAGCCGGCCCGCCCGGACGAGCGCCGGCAGCACCTGGCCCGGCGCTACTGCGAGTTCGCCGCACCGATGCTGGCCCGGCAGCTGGAGGCCGAGCGGGCGGCGCGGGCCACCGAGGCGCTGCGGCGCGGCCTGCTGCCGGACCACCTGCCGGCGGTCGCCGGGCTGCGGCTGGCGGCGCGCTGCGTACCGGCCGGCCTGGACCGGGCGGCGGGCAGCGACTGGTACGACGCGGTGGTGCTGCCGGACGGCACGGTCGGGCTCACCGTGGGCAGCGTGCTGGGCGACGGCCCGGGCGCGGGTCCGGCCTCCGCGCCGGGCGCGGCCGCGGCGATGGGGCGGGTCCGGGCGGCGCTGCGGGCGTACGCGGTGCTGGAGGGCGAGGACCCGGTCTCGGTGCTGGGCGACCTGGAGCTGCTGCTGAAGACCACCGAGCCGCACCGGTCGGCGACCGCGGTGTACGCCTGCGTCCGGCCGGAGGAGCAGCGGATCGCCCTGGCCGGGGCCGGCCACTGCCCGCCGGTGCTGATCACCCGCTACGGCGCGAACTTCGTGGAGACCTCCCTCTCGGCTCCGCTGGGGATGCTCAGCTGCTGGGAGGCGCCCGGGGTGGAGCTGACCGCCGAGCGCGGCGACGTGCTGGTGCTGTACACCGAGGGACTGGCGCGCCGCTGCGGGCCGACCCTGCACGCCGGGCAGGCGGCGCTGCGGCGGGCCGCCGGGGACGCCCCGCGCGACGTCCGGCTGGACCCGGACCGGCTCTGCGCCCACCTGCTGGCGCTGGCCGACCGGTCGGGGGCGCCGGTCGCGGACGACCTGGTCCTGCTGGTCGCCCGGTTCCTCTGAGCCGCTCCGGCGGCACGGCGGGAGGGGCCCGGCGGCCGGACGGCATGGACCCGGTCCGTGCCGGGGCACCCCGGGGCCGAACGCGCATCCGTACCATGGAGCGGACGGCCGCCCGTGCCCGCCGCGATCCGGAGGGGCAGGTGGCGGCACCACGCGCGAGGAGGCGACGTACGTGACCGAGGACCGTACCCCGGCGGTGTCCGAGAACCCCGAGGGGGCTGCCGCTGAGGACGAGGAGCAGCCGATCAAGAGCCGGAAGAACGGGCTCTACGGCGAGGTCTCCGACGAGCTGGCCGCCTCGATGAAGTCCGGCTGGGCCGACACCGAGCTGCACGGGCTGCAGCCGGTGGCGCAGGCCCCGTACGCGGCCGAGCGCCGGGCCAGGCTGTCCGCGGCCTTCCCGGGCGAGCGCCTGGTGGTGCCGGCCGGCAACCTGCGGGTGCGGGCCAACGACACGGACTACAGCTTCCGGGCCGCCAGCGAGTACGTGCACCTGACCGGCGACCAGACCGAGGACGCGGTGCTGGTGGCCGAGCCGACCGGCGAGGCCGGGCACGAGTTCGCGCTGTACCTGCGCCCGCGCTCGGACCGGGAGAACGGCGAGTTCTGGCTGGACGGCTACGGCGAGCTGTGGGTCGGCCGCCGCCACAGCCTGACCGAGGCCTCGCAGCTGTACGGCCTGCCCACCCGCGACGTGCGGAAGGCGGCCGAGGAGCTGGCCGCCGTCACGGTGCCCACCCGGATCGTCCGCGGCTACGACGCCGGCCTGGAGTCGGCGCTGGACGGGCAGCTGGTCGAGGAGAAGGACGACGAGCTCAAGACCTTCCTGAGCGGCCTGCGGCTGGTGAAGGACGCGTGGGAGGTCGGCGAGCTGCGGGCGGCCTGCACCTCGACCGTGAACGGCTTCACCGACGTGGTCCGCGAGCTGGGCCAGGCCGTGGCCACCTCGGAGCGCTGGATCGAGGGCACCTTCTGGCGTCGTGCCCGGGTCGAGGGCAACGACGTCGGCTACGGCTCGATCGCCGCCGCCGGCCCGCACGCCACCACCCTGCACTGGGTGCGCAACGACGGCGAGGTCCGTCCGGGTGAGCTGCTGCTGCTGGACGCCGGTGTGGAGACCAATACCCTCTACACCGCGGACGTCACCCGCACCCTGCCGATCAGCGGCCGGTTCAACGAGCTGCAGCGCCGGATCTACGACGCGGTGTTCGACGCCCAGGAGGCCGGCATCGCGGCGGTGAAGCCGGGCGGCCGGTTCCGGGACTTCCACGACGCCGCCCAGCGGGTGCTCGCCGAGCGCCTGCTCGCCTGGGGCCTGCTGGACGCCTCGGTGTACGACGTGGAGAAGGTGCTGGAGCTGGGCCTGCAGCGCCGCTGGACACTGCACGGCACCGGCCACATGCTCGGCCTGGACGTGCACGACTGCGCCCACGCCCGCCGCGAGGACTACGTGGACGCCGAGCTGGTCCCGGGCATGGTGCTGACGGTCGAGCCGGGTCTCTACTTCCAGCTGGACGACCTGACCGTCCCGGAGGAGTACCGCGGCATCGGTGTCCGGATCGAGGACGACATCCTGGTCACCGCCGACGGCAACGAGAACCTCTCGGCCGGCCTACCCCGCCGGTCGGAGGAGATCGAGGCCTGGATGGCCTCGCTGACGTCCTGACGTCCCGACGTCCGTTCCTCCGGCACCGCCCCCGGTCCGCGTCCGCGGCCGGGGGCGGTGCCGTGTCCGGCCCGGCCGGTCAGCCGGTCGCGGAGGCACCCGGCTTCGGTGGCGCGGCGGTGGTCGCGGACGCCGTGGGGGCCGGCGTGGGGGTGGCCGCCTGGGCGGGCGGCTGGGCCGCCTCGGCCGTGGGCACCGCCAGGGCGTGGACCGGGTCGGCCTGGTGCCCGTCGCCGGTGGCACCGACCTGGAACTGCCAGGCGGCGGGACCGGTGGTGCCGTCGGTGGCGCCGAACCGGAGGGTGAACCGGGCCGCGTCGCCGGCGGCCAGCGCCCGCTTGAGACCGGAGGTGTCCACCCGGACCCCGTCGGGGCAGGTGCCGTCGCTGACCGGGAGCCGGCGCCACTGCCCGCCGACCAGCGCCTCGGCGGTGATCCGCGAGGCGGCCAGGCGGTCCCCGGCGAGGGTGACCTGCGGGAGGGCCTCGGCGTAGCCGCCCCCGGTACGGTTGCGGACCTCCACGTCGATCTGGGTGGTGGTCCGTCCGGGGGTGAACGCGGTCGGCCCGGACACCACGGCGACCTGGGGCTGCCGAGGGTCCAGCACCGTCAGTTCGGCGTGGTCGGCGCCGAGGTTGACCGCGGCGGTGCCGGGCCGGGCGAACACGGCCGCGGTGATCTGGAGCGGGCCGGCGGAGCGGCTCGCGCCGACCTTGACGCGGTACTGGGTGGTGAGGCTGGCGCCCGGTTCGAGGGTAAAGGCGTCGGCGCGGGAGGCGGGCGGCTGGTCCGCCGACCCCGCCGGGAGGTCCTTCCAGTCGTCGCCGGTGCTGACCTGGAGCACGGCGCCCTTCCCCCGGTCGGTGTCGCAGCCGACGCCCGCCGGGACCTGGACGACCTGCGGGAGCAGACCCTCCAGGCGCAGCTCGGCGGTGTTGATCCAGGTCACCGAGAAGGGCACCGGGTCACCGCCGGAGGAGGCCTGCTGGGCGGCGCCGAGGCCGTCGATCTTCACCTGGACCACGCCGGACTTGTAGTCCGAGGCGGCGGCCGGGACGCCGGCGGGGCCGGACGGGGTGGGGCTGGGCCCGATCGGCAGCGCGGCGGTCGCGGTGGGGTTGGCGCTGACGGTGGCCGCCGGGCCGTCGTCCTTGCGGACGGCGCTGGTGGTCGCGTCGGGGATGGTGAGGTATCCGGCCACGCCCGCGGCCAGCCCGAACAGCGGGACCACCACCGCGTACACCGGCTTCAGCCGGCGTATCCGGGTGGCCGGCGGCAGGGCCTGTCGCAGGCCGTGCGCGGTGACCTGCTGGGCACGGGCGTTCAGTGCCTCGCGCAGCAGCCGTTCGGTGGGGGTCTCCTCGGGATGGTTCTGGTGGTCGTTCATCGCACCTTCTCCAGTTGCTTCTCCAGGGCGTCCAGGGCCCGGCTGGCGGTCGACTTCACGGCGCCCCGGGACAGGCCCAGGGTCTCGGCGATCTGCGCCTCGGAGAGATCGGACCAGTAGCGGAGCACCAGGACCTCGCGCTGGCGCTGTGTCAGCTCGTTCAGGGCGAGCAGCACCCGGCGGTGCTCGTCGTTGAGGACGGCGTGATCCTCGGCGGAGGGGGCGTCCGCCTCGTGCGGGGGCACGTACTCGCGGGCGGTCTTGCGGCGCCTCAGGACCGAGCGGGCGCCGTTGACCACGGAGGTCCTGAGGTAGCCGAGGGCGTTGTCGAGGCTGTCGAGCTCCTCGCCGTGCTTCTGGTAGAGCGCGGTGAACGCCTCCTGCACCACGTCCTCGGCGATGTCCTGGTGGTCGACCAGCAGGACGGCCATCCGGACCAGGCTCAGCCGGTGGGCGTGGTACAGCTCGGTCAGGGTGGGGCGGGGTTCGTCGGCCGCCCTGCCGCCGCGGAGCAGCCGCAGGCCGCTCCACCGACCGGCGGCCGGGGCTCCGGCCCGGTCACCCGGTGGTGGTGCGGCTTCCGCGGGTGCGCCGAAGAGCAGTCCCAGCAGACGCCGGACTCCCCCACCCGCGCCGAAGTGCCGTGCCGGCGCGACAGCCATGGACATGCGTTTTCCGCTCCCCCCGGTGGCGGCACCGCGGCGGCCGCCACACCTGTGATCATGAGTTCGAACGGCGAGATCATCCCAGTGCCCTCTCGCCGGGTCCGCAGGTGGTCCACCGTTCGGGTGGTCCACCGGCGCGGTCGGGCCCGGTGCAGGTCCCCCGGGGCGCTCGGATGGCTCGCCCTGGTAGACGTCCATCCCCGCGCGAGGTTGCGGGCGGGTGCGGGATTTCCGGGAGGCGGTCGCGGCTACACTCGCGGGGATTTCGCCGGACCCCGCAGGAACGGGAGGACGCCGTGGCCGTGTCCGTCGCCATCGGACCGCGACCGGAGCCGGTGCACACCGTCGCCGTGTACGCCTTCGCCGGCATGGCGCCCTTCGAACTCGGCGTGGTGGTCGAGGTGTTCGGCCTGGCCCGGCCGGAGGTGTCGGGGCTGCTGGCGGTGCCCTGGTACGGGGTGGTGGTCTGCGCGGACGAGCCGGGCGTGCCGCTGGACGCGGTCGGCGGTTTCTCGCTGACGGCGCGACACGGCCTGGACGAGCTGGCGGCGGCGGACACGGTGATCGTGCCCGGGGTGCCCGACGCCTCCGGCGGCGCGGTCCCGCCCGGTCTGGTCGCGGCCCTGCGGACGGCGCACCGGCGGGGCGCCCGGATCGTGTCCATCTGCTCGGGTGCCTTCGCGCTGGCCGCCGCCGGTCTGCTGGACGGTCTGGAGGCGACCACCCACTGGCGGTACGCCGACCTGCTGCAGCAGCGCCACCCGCGGGTCCGGGTCAATCCGGACGTGCTGTACGTGGACAACGGCTCGGTGCTGACCAGTGCCGGCAGCGCGGCCGGCATCGACCTGTGCCTGCACCTGGTCCGCCGGGACCACGGGGCGAGGGTGGCCAACACGGTGGCCCGCCGGTTCGTGGTGCCGCCGCACCGGGACGGCGGGCAGGCGCAGTTCATCGAGGCGGCGGTGAAGCCGGTCGAGGAGGAGGACGACGGGATCGGCCGCTCGATGCGCTGGGCCCTGGACCACCTCGCCGAACCGCTGTCCGTCCCGCTGCTGGCCCGCCGGGCCCGGATGTCGGAGCGCTCCTACCTGCGGCACTTCACGGCCCGCAACGGCACCAGCCCGATGCGCTGGGTGGTCACCCAGCGCATCGCGGCCAGCCTGCCGTTGCTGGAGTCCCCGGACGGCACGGTGGAGGAGATCGCCGCCGCGGTCGGGTTCGACAGCGCGGCGACCTTCCGGCACCACTTCGGCCGGGTCGTGCGGACCTCCCCCACCGCGTACCGGCGGACCTTCGGCCGTACGGTGGCCTGAACGGTCCGGAGACCGCCGGGGTCCGCCCCGGCGGTCTCCGGCGCCCGGGTCAGCCCCGGCGGTCCGCGTTGGCCGTGATCGCGTCGTGCAGCCACTGGGCGAGGCCCGGGGCGATCTTCTCGTAGGTGGCGGTGAACCGGGGGTCGGCGACGTACATCCCGGCCAGGCAGCGGTGCATCTCGTACGGGCAGTCGTAGAAGTTCTCGGTGATCTGCCGGCGGTGCTCCTCGGCGAGCTCGGCCGCCTCGTCGCTGTCCGGCGCGACCCCGTCCGCGACCGCCCGGGCCATCCGGGAGTTGAGCTCCTCCCCGGCGGCCTGGATGCGCTGCCAGTCCTCCTTGGTGTAGCGCGCGGTGCGGCGCTGCGACTCCTTCCAGGCGTCGGTGTCGCCCCAGCGCTGCTCCGCTTCCGACTCCCAGCTCTCCTGGTAGTCCGGGCCGAAGACCTCGAACTTCTCCTCCGGCGTCAACTGGATCCCCATCTTCTGTGCCTCCATGGCTCGTTCGACCGCCGCGGCCAGTTCCTGGAGGTGCCTGATCCGGTTGCCGATCAGCTCGCGCTGACGGCGCAGGTGCTCGGTCGGGGTGACCGAGTCGTCGTCCAGGATGGCCGCGATCTCTTCGAGCGGGAAGTCGAGCTCACGGTAGAACAGGATCTTCTGCAGGCGGTCCAGGTCGGCCTCCTCGTACCGGCGGTAGCCGGCCGGGGTGCGGCCGCCGGGCGACAGCAGGCCGATCTCGTCGTAGTGATGCAGCGTGCGCACGGTCACCTTGGCGATCTTGGCCAACTGGCCCACCGAGTAGGTGTTCACCGGGTTTGCTCCCTCCTCGCTGGTGTCGACTCTCCGGCCTTCCGCTGCGTGAGGGTCAAGCCGGTTCCCGGACCGGACGGTGCCGACCGCCGCCGGGGCGCGGGTGCACGCCGTACGAGTCTCCGATCCGGGGGCCGGGCGCGGGCGCGGTTCCCTGGCACACCACCCAATTGTCGGGGGTCGGCGCGCCCCGGGACGATGACCGCATGATGACGACTCCCCTGCCCCGGCGGCTGGCCGCCGAGGCGGTCGGCACGGCCGTGCTGGCCGCGGTCCTGGTCGGCTCCGGCATCCGGGCCACCGGGCTGAGCCAGGACGGCGGGGTGCGCCTCCTGGCGAACGTGCTCGCCTCGGTGCTGGCGTTGGCGGTGCTGATCGCGCTGCTCTCGCCGGTCTCCGGAGCGCACCTCAACCCGCTGGTCTCGGCCGCCGCCTGGTGGACCGAGCGCCGCTCGGGCACCGGCCTGACCGGCCGCGAACTGGCCGGGTACGTGCTGGCGCAACTGGCCGGGGCGACGGCCGGGGTCGGGGTGGCGAACGCAATGTTCGAGCGGCCGTTCGTGGAGCTGTCGGGGCAGGAGCGGGCGGCCGGGCACCTCTGGCTGGCCGAGGGGGTGGCCACCGGGGTGCTGATTCTGCTGGTGTTCGGCCTGCTGCGGTCGGACCGCGGCCGGTACGCGCCGGTGGCGGTGGCGGCCTGGATCGGCGCGGCCTGCTGGGGGACCTCCTCGGGCAGCTTCGCCAACCCGGCGCTGACCCTCGGCCGGGCGCTGAGCGACACGTACACCGGGATCGCGCCGGGGTCGGTGCCGGCCTTCGTGCTGGCCCAGGCGGCGGGCGCGGCGGTCGGGTTGGCGGTGGTGACGGCGTTGTTCGGCCGGGCCCGGCACCTCGCTCCGGACGACGCCCGGGAGCTGCTGGCCCACCCGGCCGGCCGCTGAGCGGCGGCCGGCCCTGCCGTGTGGGGTCTCAGTACGCGGTCTCAGCCCGTGAAGAAGGTCTTGGCGTCGAGCAGCGCGGTCTCGTCCGCGAGGACGTCGCCCGGTCGGGAGCCGTTGCCGAGCAGGACGCCGCCGAAGTCCATGGCCAGGTAGCGCGCGGTCAGCCGCAGGGTGCCCACCAGCGGGTCGGCGTCGGCCCGGTCGGTACCGGCCAGGGCGGTGACGCCCCAGAGGGTACGGCCGGCCATCCGGCGGCGGAAGTCCACGCCGGGCGCCCGCATCCAGCCGGACCAGTGGTCCAGGTAGAGCTTGGTGCTGGTGCTGACGGCGTACCAGTAGAGCGGGGAGACCAGCACCAGGTCGGTGGCGTCGAGGGTGGCATCCATCAGGGTGCGGGCGTGGCCGGTGGGGACCGGGTAGTCCCCCTCGCCGTCGTGCCGGGCGTCCTCGAAGGGCTCCATCGGCAGGTCGGCGAGGCGCAGCCAGCGCTGCTCGGCGCCGTCCGGGAGCTGCTCGGCGGCGCGGCGGGCGAGCAGTTCGGAGTTGCCCTCCAGCCGGGTCGAGCCGAGCAGGAACAGGAAGCTGCGCTGGGTCATCGGGTCCCTCCCCGTCGCGGCCGGGCGGGCCCCGGCCACTGGTCCACAAGTCCGTGGGGGCGCCCGGCATTCCTGGCGGCTCCGCGGCGACCCGACGGCCCGGCGACCCGGTCGGTCCGGTCAGTCCGGTCAGTCCGCGACGCCGCGCTCGGCGACCACGCGCTCGATGGCGATGCGGACCAGCAGCTCGCCCGGTACCCCGTTGCGGGCCCCGTACTCCTCGGCCCGGTCGGCGCCCATGTAGCGGGCGGCGATCCGGGTCGCCCAGGTGCGCAGATCGGGCAGGTCCTCGCTGATCCGGGCGGTGCCCTCGACCAGGACGAAGGCGAACGGCGGCCGGTCGTCGTCCACGCAGAGCGCCACCCGGCCGTCGCGGGCGAGGGTGCGGCCCTTGACGGTGGACTTCCCGGTGGTGAGGACGAGGTCGGGGCCGTCCACCAGGAACCACACCGGGGCGAGGTGCGGGCGCCCGTCGGCCCGGGTGGTGGCGAGTTTGCCGGTACGGGTGCCGTGGGAGAGGAAGGCGCGCCACTCGGGCTCGGTCATGCGGGGCATGCCGCCCATCCTGGCGGAACCGGGGTGGTGACCTCTGGCTTCGACACGGCGCCGGACCGGTGTCGTGGTCGGCTCGGGCGGGTCGGCGCGGGCGGTCAGCCGGCCTGCGTGGGGTCGGCCGGCGGGCGGTCGGCGAGGCCGTAGCGCTCCAGGTAGCCGGCGAAGCGGTCGAGGTCCTCGTCGGACCAGCCCTCGAACCGGCCCGCGAAGGACTGGCGGCGCCGCTCGTACGCCTCCGCCAGCAGCTGTTCGCCGGCGTCGGTGAGGCGCAGCAGCTGGCCGCGCTGGTCCTCCGGGTCGGCTTCGCGGCGCAGCAGTCCGAGCCGCTCCAGGGCACCCACCTGGCGGCTGACCGTGGACTTGTCGAGCATGAAGTGCGAGGCCAGGTCGGCACCCCGGCAGGATCCGCGTTCCTTCACCAAGTCGAGCATGCTGTAGGTGACCAGGGAGAGGTCCGGGTGGATGCGGGCCGCCTTGTGGCGGGCCCGGCGGGCGAACGCGGTCAGCTCCCGCTGGATCATCTCCAGCGCGGCGTCGCGGTCGGGCATGGCGGGTGCTCCTTCGTTCCGGGTGCTGCGGACCACCGTAGGGGTCCGGCCGGGGGCGGGCGCCGACCGGCCCGCGCCCGCCCGGATCGCCGCCGGGCCCCGCCGCGACGGCCCGGGCAAGCCCTGAGGTCCGCGGCCCGGTCAGATCACCTCGGCGAGCTCGCGCAGCAGCCGGGCCTTGGCCTTGGCGCCGACCATGGACTTCACCGGCTCGCCGTCGCGGAAGAGGATCAGGGTGGGCATCGACAGCACCCCGTACGCGGCCTGGGTCTCGGGGTTGGTGTCCACGTCCAGCGCCACCACCTTGAGCCGGGCGGCCTCCTCGCGGGCGATCTCGGCGAGGACCGGGGCGATCTGCCGGCACGGCGGGCACCAGGCGGCGGTGAAGTCGACCAGGACGGGCCGGTCGGCGGCCAGCACCTCGTCGGCGAAGGTGGCGTCGGTGACCTCGGACAGGTGCGCTCCCATGGGTGTGCTCCTCGGTTCAGGGGGTGGTCAGTTCGCAGCGCGGTTCGGGGCCGGACGCGGCGGCGCGTTCCCGTTCGGCCCGGGCCAGCTCGTCGGCGACCCGGTCGCGCACCTGCTGGAGCTCGTCCAGACAGGCGTCCAGCTCGGCGAGCTTGGCCCGGTAGACGTCCAGCGAGGCGGGGCAGGAGTCGCCGGCCGGGTGCCCGGCCTGCAGGCACTCGACGAAGGGCCGGGTCTCCTCCAGCTCGAATCCGAACTCCTGGAGGGTCCTGATCTGCCGGAGCAGCCGCAGGTCCTCCTCGTCGTAGGCGCGGTACCCGTTGCCGTTCCGCCGCGCGGGCAGCAGGCCGCGCTCCTCGTAGTAGCGCAGGGTCCGGGTCGTGGTCCCCGCGCGTGCCGCCAGTTCGCCGATCCGCATGCCCCGACGCTAGACCTTCCCGTCCGCGTCAACGCCAGCCCCCGTGCGGCCGCTGTCGCCCGGGGCCGGGTGTCAGCCTCCGGTGAGGCCGGTGATGGACCGGTCCGCGACCCGCACGGTGTACCGG
Organism: Kitasatospora sp. HUAS MG31; assembly: GCF_040571325.1. GTDB lineage: Bacteria > Actinomycetota > Actinomycetes > Streptomycetales > Streptomycetaceae > Kitasatospora > Kitasatospora camelliae. The sequence goes on from NZ_CP159872.1 coordinate 3,800,007, forward strand.
ACGCGCAGCGAACTCCCGTCGTCCCAGCGTTCGGTGGCGTCCACGGGGGTCAGCGCGGCGCCGACCGGACCGTCCGCGCGCCGGACGCTCCAGCCCGTGGGCACGTGCGGTGCCCGGAAGACCGGGTCGGCCGTGTGGTCCGCCGCCCAGCGGTCGAGTGCGGCGTTCAGCTCCGGCGTCAGGTAGAGCGCCCGCACCTCGGAGGGCGTCCATCCGGTGTCGCCCGCGCCGAGCACCGCGTCCCGGTACGCGCCGAGGAACTCGTCCACCAGCGCCGCGTCGCGGTCCCGGCCCGCCGCCGGGACCGCCTGGGGCGATGCGAACAGCACCGCCAGGGCCGTCAGCACCGTCCCGGTCGCCCGGATCAGCCGTCTCATGACCGCACCTCCGTCCCTCCGCCGCCCGGTTGCGCCACACCTAACCATTAATAGATGATTGAACGGTTAGGTTTTCCGCTGCCCGAGGAGCCCCATGTCGTCCGTGCGTCCGCCGCTGCCCCCGTTCACCCTCGAAACCGCCCGCGCCAAGGTGCAGGCCGCCGAGGACGCCTGGAACACCCGCGACCCGCGGCGGGTCGCGCAGGCGTACACACCGGACTCTGTCTGGCGCAACCGTGCGCAGTTCATCAACGGACGCGCCGAGATCGAGGAGTTCCTCACCCGGAAGTGGGAGACCGAGCTCGACTACGCGCTCCGCAAGGACCTCTGGTCGTTCACCGGGAACCGGATCGCCGTCCGGTTCACGTACGAGTGGCGGGACGCCGACGGCCAGTGGTGGCGCAGCCACGGCAACGAGCTGTGGGAGTTCGACCCGGACGGCCTGATGGCCCGTCGCGAGGCCAGCATCAACGACCTCCCGATCGACCCGCAGGAGCGCACCGTCTTCGGTCCCCGGCCGGCCGCCGAGCCGGACGGGCGGTAGCCGGGACGCGGCGCGGGGTTCCGGTTGTCGGTGCCGGGTGCGAGCATGGCGGGGTGCTGACTCCTGGACGCGAGGACGGGCCGCTCACCCCGGGCGAGCGGCTGGTGCGGATGCCCGGTTTCTGGGCGGCCTACCTGCGGCCGCACGGCACGGGCGACCCGCAGCCCCTCCCGACCCGGCCGGAGCTGTTCGGGGCCACCGCCGCCCAGGTGGAGGCGGTCCGGGTCGCGCTGGCCGGCGCGGAGGGCCCGGGGCCGTTCGCCGGCCGCCCGCTCTCCTGGCCTCAGCTGCTGCACGCTGCCCGGCATCCCGGCGCCGCCGACCCGGTCACCGACCGGCGCATCCGCCTGCTGCTGCTCCTGCCGCGGCTCGCCCCGGCCGCCGCCCTCCCCGACGACGCGGCGGTGACCGTGGCCTCCGCGCTCGCCGCCGTGGGCGTCCCGCCGTCGCACCGGGCCACCCTCGCCCAGTCCCTCCTCCCCGGGCCCGCGGCTTGCCGGCTCACCGCCCCGGCTCACCGCGCCGCCTGAGCCCCGGCGGGCTGCCCGCGTACCGCTGGAATCCCGGCCGAGCGGCGCGGTGGAAAGATCTTGGAAAGATCCGCCGCGGCGATGTCGAGGACGAGGCGGCGGCTCCGACCGAGGGGTGACGGCGCGCCACCGGGGCGCGCGGGGACGGGGAGGACACCCGAGATGAAGTACCTCGCGATGATCTACGGCAACCAGGAGAAGTGGGAGTCGTTCCCCGCCGAGGCCTGGCCGGAGGCGATCGCCCGGCAGGAGGCGTTCAACCGCCGGTACCGCGAGACCGGCGAACTGCTGGGCGCGTACGGCCTGGCGGACGCCGCCGCGGCCAGGCTGGTGCGGCGGGACGAGGCCGGCGCCCCGGCGGTCACCGACGGGCCGTACCTGGAGACCAAGGAGTACATGGCCAGCTTCTACCTGCTCGACTGCGAGAGCGAGGAGCGGGCGCGGCAGATCGCCGCGGACCTGCCGTTCGCCGACGAGCAGCCGGTGGAGCTGTGGCCGATCCTGCACGAGTCCGCGGCGGACGTGTGAGCGTCGCCCCCCGTTCCGAGGACCTGCTGCGCGAGCTGGCGCCGCAGGTCCTCGGCGCACTGGTCCGCCGGTACGGGCAGTTCGACGCCTGCGAGGACGCGGTGCAGGAGGCGTTGCTGGCCGCCGCGCTGCAGTGGCCCTCGGAGGGCGTGCCGGCGAACCCGCGCGGCTGGCTGGTGACGGTGGCCTCCCGCCGCCTGCTGGACCAGGTGCGCAGCGAGGCCGCGCGGCGCCGTCGGGAGGAGGCGATCGCCGTCGCCACGCCGCAGGCGGAGCTGCTGGGACGGCCGGCCGACGCCGATCCGGCCGCCGACCGGGACGACTCCCTGACGCTGCTGTTCCTGTGCTGCCACCCCTCGCTCTCCGGGCCGAGTCAGGTGGCGCTGACCCTGCGGGCGGTGGGCGGTCTGACGACCGCGCAGATCGCCGCGGCCTTCCTGGTGCCGGAGGCGACGGTCGCGCAGCGGATCAGCCGGGCCAAGCAGGGCATCCGCACCTCGGGGCTGCCGTTCCGGATGCCGGATCCGGCCGAGCACGGCGCACGGCTGCAAGCCGTCCTCCAGGTGCTCTACCTGGTCTTCAACGAGGGCTACACGGCCGCCGCCGGCGCGGACCTGACCGCGCCGCAGCTCTCCGACGAGGCGATCCGGCTGACCCGGAACCTGCGCCGGATGCTGCCCGAGGACGCCGAGGTGGCCGGACTGCTGGCCCTGATGCTGCTGATCGACGCCCGCCGGGCCGCCCGCACCCGGCCGGACGGCACCCTGGTTCCGCTGGCCGAGCAGGACCGCACCCGGTGGGACTCCGCGCGCATCGCCGAGGGCGTGGCGCTGCTGACCGAGACCCTGCCCCGGGGCCGGGTCGGCCCGTACCAGCTGCAGGCGGCCATCGCCGCCGTCCACGCGGAGGCCGGGGAGGTGGACGCCACGGACTGGCCGCAGATCCTCGGCCTGTACGACCTGCTGGAACGCCTCGCACCGAACCCGGTGGTGACGCTGAACCGGGCGGTCGCCCTCGCCATGGTGCGCGGCCCCGAGGCCGGGCTGGAGCTGCTCGCCACCCTGGAGGACGACAAGCGCACGGCCAGCCACCACCGGCTGTACGCGACCCGGGCACACCTGCTGGAGCTGCTCGGCGAGCACCCGGCCGCCGCGGAGGCCTATCGCGAGGCCGCCCGCCGTACCGCCAGCGCGCCCGAGCGCCGCCACCTGACCGCCCGGGCCGCGGCCCTGGAGGGCGACGGCTAAGGACCGGGCCGGGACGGGGCGTGCCCGGAAGCCCGGCCGGACCGACACGCCGTCGCCGCCGTCCGCCCTTCCCGGCCCGCGATGGCGGACGATCGAGCCGGTCGGCCTGATCGCCCCGCCGTACGGCGGCGGAGCGGCGCGAGTGTGGGAGGTCCACGATGGCGGAGCATCCGGTGGTCGGATATCTCGTCTGGGCGGTCCTGTTCGGGGCGATCTTCGCCTGGGAGGGGTTGGCGCTGGCCCTCCCGGACCGGGGCATCCCGACGCTGAGCGACGCGGCGCGGGCGGTGATGCGCTACCCGGTCGGCCGGTGGGCGCTGTTCGCGCTCTGGCTCTGGCTGGGCTGGCACTTCTTCGTCCGGGGCTGGCACTTCCTGCTGCGCAGCGGCGGCTGACGTGGAGCCGCCCGGCCCCTTGCTGACCACCGGGGTGAACCTCACCCTGATGCTGTCGGGGTACCTGCTGGTGATGGTGTACCTGGCGTTCGGCCTCCGCCTCCACCGCCGCCACCCCGAGGGCCCGGACCCGCGGCGGGGCGGAGGCGGCTGGCCGGCGCTGGTCCGTCACCTGCTCGGGACGGCGCTCGGCGGGTACCTGCTGCTGATGGCCGTGACGATCGGCTACTACCAGGGCGTGGCGAAGGTCGGCGGCGACTTCGTGATGAGCGCGGTCACCGGCTGCGCGCTGCTGCTCGCGGTCGCGCTGCCGCTGCTGCTGGCGATCTCCTGGCTGGTGGAGCGCCGTCGGGGCCGGCGGCGCTCCACCAGCCGGCGCGATCGGGTCGACTGCTGAGTGTTCGGCGGGCCGGTGACGGGACGAGCCCCGGGCCGTGGGGCCCGGGGCTCGTCCAGGTCGTGCGGGAGCCCGGTCAGCCGTGGCGCGCGACCTTGCGGCGACGCATCACCAGCACGCCACCGGCACCGAGCAGCGCCACCGCGGCGAGCAGGACGAAGCCGATGTTCGCGCCGGTCGAGGCGAGGGTGTCCGACGACTTGGTGGCCGCGTCGCTGGTGCTCGCGGACGGGCTCACGGCGGCCGAGGGGCTCTCCGAGGAGCCGGTGGACTGGCTCGGGGAGGTGCTCGCGGACGGGCTGCCGCTCGCCGAGGTGGAGGTGGAGGCCGAGGGGGAGGTGCTGGCGGACGGCGAGGTGCTGGCGCTCGGCGAGGTGCTGGCGCTCGGCGAGACGCTGGGGGACGGGCTGCCGGTCGGCTTGTCGCTGGCCGGGCAGGTGTGCGACAGGTTGAGCAGCTTGGCGTCGCCCGAGATCTCGGCGCTGGCCGCGGTGAGCTTGGCGCCCGGCGCGGAGGCCACGTAGGCGTGCTTGTCGCTCGGCGGGCCGAAGGTGGTGACGACCTGCTGGCCGCCCGGCTCGAAGGTGACGGTCAGCTTCACGAAGCTGCCGGAGTTACCGGTCAGCACGAAGTGCCAGCCGTCCTTGTCCTTGGCGATGCCGGGGCAGTCACCGTGCTCGTAGGTGGCGGCCGTGATCGGGGTCGCCTGGTGGAGCGGGAGGGTGGTGGTGCCGCCGGTGGCGAAAGCCGGCGAGGCGGGGAGGGCCGCCAGGCCGGCCGCGGCGACGACGGCGGCCGCACGGGCGAGTGTAGGCATGTGCATGTTCACCAATTCGCAGGCGCTGAAAGGGAGATGGGGAGGATGAGCCCAGAGGGGGTTCAGGTTTCTACGCCCGGCTCCACCCGGTCAAGTAGCATGCACGCCCGTTCGTCCGATATGTCATCAGATGATGACAAAGGTCTGGTGCGTCGATTCCGCAAGCGCGCCCCGCAGCAGGATCCGGAGGGGTGGCGGCGGGACGGCCGCACGACGGGCGGCGGCAGCCGATCGCGCGCGGCTCGCGGAGGCCCGGCAGGAGACCGACGGAGTCCTGACGGGGACACGGCGGAGGGCGGGCGGCGGTCCCGACGTCAAGATGCAGGGCCCCGTACGCGGTGGTACGACTCGGATAGTCGCGCCCGCCGCCCGCGTGGTCGGCGCCATCGAAGGGAGCATCCCGTGGACGACTACCCGCTGCTCAACATCTTCTGGACGATGATGTGGCTGTTCCTGTGGATCCTCTGGTTCTTCCTGTTGTTCAAGATCATCACTGATATCTTCCGCAGCCACGACATGAACGGCTGGGGCAAGGCCGGATGGCTGGTCTTCGTGATCCTGCTGCCCTTCCTCGGCGTCTTCGTCTACCTGATCGCACGCGGCCGGTCCATGGGGGAACGCGACCTCAAGCAGGCCCAGGAGAACGAGGCGGCCTTCCGCGCCTACATCCAGGACGCCGCTGCCGTACCGCCCAGCGGTGGAACGGGCGGCACGGCTGCGGCCAGTCACGCGGACGAGCTCGCCAAGCTCGCCGAGCTGAAGAACAGCGGCGCCATCAGCGAGGCGGAGTTCCAGCGCGCCAAGGAGAAGATCCTGGCCTGACATCCCGGAGCGTCCCGTCACCGGTCCGCCGCCCTGCCCGGGGGCGGCGGACCGCCTGCGCCGGGACGTGCGCACGAGGCCTCGGTGCGGGCCCGTCCGCCCGGCCCGCGACACCCGATCGGCCCACTCGCCGCGGCAGTCCGGCGGGGGAAGCTGGACCGGACGGACGGGACGGACGGGACGGACGGGAAGGCGCTACGGAGGGTCCATGCGACGTCGGCACAGCTTCCACCTGGACCGGGACGGCCACGCCGTCACCGTGAACGTCCGCGCCGGCTACATCACCGAGACCGAGCTGCTGGTGGACGGCCGGGAGCTGGCCTTCCACCGCGAGCACGGGCAGGGCACCCGCCCACTGGTCCTCACCGCCGAGGCCGACCGGGTGGGCGGCCGGGCGCTGTCGGTCCGCGTCGAGCACCCGGCGGGCGGCGGGCCGCTGGTCTGCACCCTGGAGATCGACGGGCGGAGCTGGCCGATGCCCGACCGGGTGCCCGCCTGAGCCACCCCGACCGGGTGTGCAGCATCTGAGCCCTCAGCCCGGAGGTCCGGCTTCTCAGACGTCTCAGGCATCTCAGGCGTCTCAGGCGTCCGGGAAGATCAGGTCGAGCCCGGCCAGGCGTTCCGGGTCGGCGAGGATGTCGAGCGCCAGCACCCGGCCGTCCACCACCGTGAACGCCACCACCGACGCCGGCCGGCCGTCCTTGACGGCGACGACGCCCGCCACCCCGTTGACCAGGGCCGGTCGTGCGGACTCGGCGAGCCGGGCGAAGGTGACCGCACCGCCGGCCACCGCGGCCGCCCCCCGGACCAGTCCGCCGGGCCGCAGCGCCCCGGCGTCGAACCGCAGCACCACGTCCGGGTCGAGCACGGCCACCAGGGCCTCGAAGTCTCCGCCCCGGGCCGCGGCGAGGAAGGCGTCGACGACCTCGCGCTGCCGGCCCAGGTCGGTGTCGGGGGCCGGGACCCCCTGCACGCGCCGACGGGCCCGGCTGGCCAGCTGCCGGGTCGCGGCCGGGGTACGTCCGACGACCGGCGCGATCTCGTCGAAGGGCACGGCGAACATGTCGTGCAGCACGAAGGCGAGCCGTTCCGCCGGGCCGAGCGAGTCCAGCACCACCAGCAGCGCCAGCCCGACCGAGTCGGCGAGCAGCGCCTCCTGCTCCGGGTCCATGCCGTCCGCGCCGCTCACCACCGGATCGGGCATGTGCACCTCCAGCGGCTCCTCCCGCCGGGTGCTGCGGGAGCGCAGCATGTTCAGGCAGATCCGGCCGACGACCGTGGTCAGCCAGCCCGCCATGTTCTCCACCCCGGCGGCGTCCGAGCGGTCGAGCCGCAGCCACGCCTCCTGGACGGCGTCCTCCGCCTCGCTGAGCGAGCCCAGCATGCGGTAGGCCACCGACCGCAGGTGGGTCCGGTGCGTCTCGAACTGCTCCGCCAGGAACTCGTGCCGGTCCATCGCTCGCCCCTCTCCGATCGCTTCCGTCCCCTTGACCCGCGGGCGGGCACGGATGTGACGGACCCGCTGTCGGTGGAACCGGGACGAGCGCCGCCCGGGTCAGCCTCCGGTGGTCGTGCCGGTGGTCGTGGCGTCGATCCGCGCCGCCAGGTGGTCGGGCAGCGGGTAGGGGGTCTCCGCCGGGATCAGCGCGTCGGCCTCGGCGAGCCGTCGCTCCCGGACCAGCGCGTGGGCGGCGTGGGCCAGGTCGGTGACGTCCTCCAGACCGAGGATCCACTCGTCGACGTACCGGTGGACCGCCTCACGGGACAGGCCGATCTGTACGGCCCGGTGGGGCAGCGGCTGGAGCTGGGTGCCGCGCTCCGGGTCCCACTGCACCCGGACCGGGCTGGCGGCCAGCTCCCGCTTCCACTCGGCGGCCGAGACGTGCAGGCCCTTGTCGTGGTGGCTGAGGCAGGCGCGACCGAGGGCCCACTCGAACCCCTCCCGGCTGATCCGGACGGCCAGCACCCGCTCCTGGCCCGGCTTGGTGGCCCAGCCCGAGCGGTACATCATCCAGCGGAACGAGGGCTTGATCCAGGTCATCCGCTCGCGCTTGAACGGCGGCACGAACCCGCCTACGGCGAGGGCGGGTTCGGCGATGTCGACGGGGTACGCCTGGTAGACGACCAGGCTGCGGTCGTCGTACGCGGCGCGGATCTGCCGGGCGGGGAGCGGCGGTTGGACGGTGGTCACGGGTACTCCGGGGTCGGTGGGCTCATGGTGGCGAGGGCGGAGACGACGGCGCTCCCCGGCCTGACCGGCCCGGGCCGGCGCCAGGGCTTGGCCGAAACGCCCTAGACCGACGGTTCGCCGCGCCATCCGTCGAGCCGGTCCAGGGCGGGGCCGGTGACCGCCTGCGCCCCGGCCGTGTAGGCGGCCCAGCGCAGCTCGTCGCAGGCGAAGAAGTCCTCGCCGGCGGCGTCGACCCAGAGCGAGAGGGTCGTGCGGTCGTCGCCGCCGGTGAGATCCCACCACGACCAGGTCCGGAACGGACAGTCGATTTCGAACCGCTCCAGCCAGCCCTCCGCCGACCACCCGACGCCGTGACCGGCGGCCCGGAACCGCTCGGCTCCACGGCGCGCGAACCCGGGCACGCCGGAGCCGTCGTTCGCGCAGGCGGCGGCGAACCACGCGGGCAGCGGGCCCGGGACGACGGCCGGGTCGATCCCCGCCCCGGCGACCGCCCGGTCGACGGCCGCCGCGAGAACCGTCCGCAGCCGGGCCGCGTACTCCTCCGCCGGACCATCCACCCGGAGCTCGAACCGGCTGAGGCCCGGAGGGGCCCAGTCCTCCTCGTCCGGCCGGCCCGCGATCCGCTCCCGCTCGGCGAGCAGCCGCTCCTCGTCCTCACTGACGAAGTCCGCCAGCCACTCCCGGGCGTCCGCGATCACGGCAGCCCGCAGCTCGGGCGCCAACTCCCGTGAGGAACCGACCTCCAGACGGCCGGCCGGAGCGTCGAAGCCGCGCGAGACCCAGATCAGGAAGCCGTCCGGCCCGCGACCCTCGTACTCGACGGTCCACCTGTCGCCGATCACGTCGGTCATCCGCGTCACATAGAACGACACTCCCGCGAGCGTGACGTCCCCCACCTGTTCCCCCCGGCCGATCTCGTACCCGCCCGGCCGATCGGGCCGAGCGGGTCGATTCTCCCAGGGTGGTGCGGTGCTGATCGAGAAGATGTGGCGCGGCTACCTCCGAGGCGCCGCGCCCGCCTGCGGAACGGGTTCGCTAGTCCTGGAGACCGCGCTTGCCCGCATCGCCCTCGGCGAGGGCCTTGAGGCCGTCGAGGGTGGCCTCCATGCCGGTGCGCAGCTCGCCGAGCCTGCGAACCAGCAGCTCCTCCTCCCGCTCCGGCATGCGGTCGATCCAGGGGCTGATGCCGGAGCGGGCCGGACCGATCCGCACGGACTGCCGGACCCGGGTGCCGTTCGCCTCGGGCTCCAGGTCGAACCGCCAGGTCGCCATCCGGCGGTCCGGGTCGTCCGAGGCCTCCCCGTAGCGGCCGTCCGCGTCCATCACGGCCCAGCCGAAGGCACGCTCGGCGTCCAGCTCGACGATCTGCGACACCGTCCGCCAGTCCCCCACCACCGGGTGGTGGTTGTAGCCCGCGAACCGGGCGCCGATCGCGGGTGCGGCGGCGTCGTCGAGCCACTCGACCCGCTGGAGTTCGGCGCTCAGACGTGTGGGCAGGTGGATGTCGGTCACCAGCTCCCAGACCCGGGCCGGAGCCGCCTCGACATGGACCTCGTGGTGGGCGGTGGGCCCGTCGGCGTACCGCATGCGCTTCCCCCTTCGCTGGACGAACCAAGGTGCCGCCCAGTCTGGCTGACGGACCGACAGATCACCCGGGCGGGGGCTCCCACGGGGGCTCCGGGGCGGCGGAGCGGCCGCGCTCGGGGCCGATCACGAGGGGCGGGGCGCCGGGAGCACTCCGGACAACAGAGAAGCCGCAGGTCGTGTGACCTGCGGCTTTCCTTTGGAGCGGGCGACGAGAATCGAACTCGCGCTCTAAGCTTGGGAAGCTCATGTTCTACCATTAAACTACGCCCGCAGCTGACGAGCCGTCAGCGACTGCTCGATCAATCACCACTGTACCCCATCCGGGAGGGCGCCCGGACGCCTGGCGTGAACGCGTCCGCGGGTCGGTGCGGCGGAGGGTTTGCGGGGCGTACTGTGTCGCCCGTTCGGGAGGCGTCGGGGGCGGCGAGCCTCGGCGAGGTGTGTCCGGTACATCCCCTAATGTGACGCTGTCGCCCGGGCGCCTGAGGCGCGGGCCGGGCGGCTCACGGGGAAGTACGGGAAGGGGACCGATGGAGCAGCGCACCGTCGTTCGTTGTGCCGAGGGGCACCTGTTCAGCACCAGCACGTTCCCGATGCAGATGCTCGGCCCCCGTCGGCTGGGCCCCGGGCGGCTGATCCGCTGTCCGCAGTGCGGGCGGTTGCGCAGCTCGGTGCCGGCCGACGTGAGCGAGCTCTCGGAGCCGCAGCTGGCGCGGGCGATGCGGCTGGAGGCCGCCGAGTTCCTGGCCTGAGGCGGCCGGGCGGCCGGTGGGCGGGCCCAGGGGCGATTCGTGCCTGGCCCACCGGTCCACGTAACCTCGGGGGCGTGCTGCTCTCTGACAAGGACATTCGAACCGAGATCGACAAGGGCCGGGTCGTGATCGACCCGTTCGACCCTGCGATGGTCCAGCCCTCCAGCATCGACGTACGGCTGGACCGCTTCTTCCGGGTGTTCGAGAACCACCGCTACCCGTACATCGACCCCTCCGAGGAGCAGCCGGACCTGACCCGGCTGGTGGAGCCGGAGGGCGACGAGCCGTTCATCCTGCACCCGGGCGAGTTCGTGCTGGCCTCGACGTACGAGGTGATCACGCTGCCGGAGGACGTGGCGGCGCGGCTGGAGGGCAAGTCCAGCCTCGGTCGGCTCGGTCTGCTGACGCACTCGACGGCCGGCTTCATCGACCCCGGTTTCAGCGGCCACGTGACCCTGGAGCTGTCGAACGTCGCCACCCTGCCGATCAAGCTGTACCCGGGGATGAAGATCGGGCAGCTGTGCCTGTTCCGGCTGTCCTCGCCGGCCGAGCACCCGTACGGCTCGGAGCGCTACGGCTCGCGCTACCAGGGTCAGCGCGGCCCGACGGCCTCGCGTTCGCACCTGAACTTCCACCGCAGCCAGGTCTGAGCTCCACCGCCCGCGGGGGTGGGCCGGAGTTCTCCGGCCGGTGAGTGGGCAGCCGCCGGCTGGTACCGGCCTGGAACAGCGGTTCAGCGGAACGACTGAAGACGACGAGGGGCGGCCCGGGTACTCCACCCGGGCCGCCCCTCCGTCGTTCGCCGTCGGCGTCCGGCGCTCGCGCCGGGGCGGGTCAGGCCCGCTTGGGGCGGGTGACGGCGACCAGCTCGCTGCCGTCCTCGGAGAGGCGCAGCTCGGTGCGCAGCTCGGCGAGCTCGCCGAGGTGGTGGAGGTGGGTGCCGCCGCAGAAGATCTCGGCGGTGCCGACCGGGAGCTCGCAGTGCCAGCGGCGGCGGGCGGTCAGCTCGGGGCCGGGCACCTCGATGCGGACGGCGGCGTCGGCGGCGACCCAGGCGGCCAGCTGGGCGTTGACGGTCTCGGTGAGCGCCGGGAGGGCGTCGGCGAGGGAGGGGAGCTCCTCGGTGGCGTCGGCGGTGAAGCCCTTCTTCTTCAGGGACTTGCCGAGCCGGTAGGTGTCCGTGCTGGCCTCGATGTCCATGACCGAGGTGGCCATCGCCAGGCTGTCGAAGTCGGGGTTGCCGAAGGCGTCGGAGCGGCCCGGGTCCTTGCGCCAGCGCGGGGCGAGCGCGGCGTTGAGGGCGAGTGCCAGCAGGTGGCAGCCGCTGTGCGAGGCGGAGAGCAGGGCGCGGCGCTCGGCGTCGACCCGGAGCTCGGCGGTCCGGCCGACGATCTCGCCGGGTGCGCCGTCCAGGACGTGCAGCACCAGCCAGGACCACTCCTCGTCGCCGCGGCGCACCGGGATGTCGGCACCGACCAGCAGGTCGCCGCCCTCGGGGCCGACCGCACCGGTCAGGCAGTCGACCACGGGGTGCTCGGTGCCGTCGACGACCAGCGTGCCGTGGTCGGCGGGCTGGTCGGGCCAGGTGTGGTCGAGCGGGTGGAACGGGGTCGCCTCGGTGACCACGGCGTGGCGGCCGTCGGACAGGGCGTGCACGGCGAGGACCGGCGACTCGCCGGTCACCGCTCCGGCCGGGAAGCTGACATGGGTGGTGGGGAGGGTCATTCGGTGGCTCCGGACGCGGTGTGTGGGCGGGGCGGACGTCGCCGCGGGGTGACCGGGCGGACACCACACCCTACAAAATCCCGGCATCCGGACACCTCCGCGATCGGTCCCGGTCGGACGGACCCCCGGAAGCCCGACGCCCGCCCGGCCGGGGCCGAGCGGGCGGTGTCGAGCGGGCCGAGCGGGCCGGGCCGAGCGGGCGGACCGGCGGACGCCGGGGCGTCAGCCCAGCGTGGGCAGCTTGATCAGGACCAGCAGGGCCAGCAGTTGCAGCGCCGCGGCGCCGGCCGCCTTGCCCCAGGGCAGGTCGTGGATCCGCCGGACCATCGTGGTCAGCAGGACGGCGCAGATCAGCCAGGTGATCCAGCCGACGACCTGGACGACCATGTTCCCGGTCGGCAGGAAGAGCGCCAGCAGCAGCCGGGGAGCGTCGGTGGTCCAGCCGATCAGCACGGCCAGGCCGACCGTCGACTGCCAGGGGCCGTCGCCGCCGAACTGCCGGGCGAGTCCGAAGGTGACCGCGCCGAGCATGCCGCCGGCCACGGTGAAGCCGATCGCGGCGGCCACGATGGACCAGGCGGCGACCGAGAAGGTGGAGTTCACCACGTCCTGGCGGGTGCTGCCCAGGGCGAAGACCGCGAGCACGCCGTAGATCAGCGAGACGGCCAGCGCGGGCAGCCACACCTGGTGGTCGCGCATTCGGGCGAAGGTCCGGGCGGGCTCGCGGTAGATGCCGACCAGCAGGGCGCGCCACGGCAGCGGCGGGCCGCTGACCTGCGGGGCGGACTGGCCGCCGGCGCGGTAGACGGCGACGTTGTCCTCGGCGCCGTAGCCGCCCTGGTCGTACCCGCCGTACGGGTCGTCCCCGTACGCGCCCTCGGCGTACGGCTCGCCGCCGTACGGCTGCTGGGGCGGGTAGGGGTCGTACGGCCCGTAGGGCTCCTCGCCGACGGCGAAGGCCCGGGTGTGCCCGGGCTGGTCGCCCGCGTACCGGTCGCCGCCCTGGGGCGGCTGCGGGTGGGACGCCTGCGGGTGCGGCGCGGTGAAGTACTCGGGCTCCCCCGAGGGCGGGCCGTACGGCTGGTTGCCGCCGTACGGCTGCTGCCCGGACGCCGCCCAGCCCTGCCGGGGATCGCCGCCCTGCCCGTTGTCGTGTCGATTGCCTGCCACGCATCGACGGTACCCGGTCCGGCTGACCGACCGTCGGGTGATCACGGGCCGGTCGGGAGATTGCAGCCGTCCTGTGACGACCCGGCGGTATCGGGCCGGCCGCTCCGACCGGCGCCACGCGGGGCGCCGGGTGGGGCTCAGTCGCCGACGGTGGCGGTCTCGCCGCTGCGCGGTCCGGCCACGGTGAGGCGTCCGGCGGGCCCGTGGACGGCGGCCGCGGCGTTCTCGCCCGCCGGGCAGCCGCCCGGACCGGCGGTGGTGCGCACCGCGCCGACCGGCAGCAGGGTGCCGCAGGCGATCCGCAGGCCGGGGGTGAGCTCGTTGTCGGACTCCAGCACGGCGCCGTCGCCGATGACCGCGCCGTCCAGGCTGCAGCGGGCCCCGATCACGGCGTACGCGCCGACGATGGAGTCCTTCACGTAGGCGTCGGGGCCGATCACCGCGCCGGGCAGGATGACGCTGCCCTCGACGATCGCGCCGGCGTCGATCCGGGCGTCCTCGGAGACCACGGTGCCGGAGCCGAGCACCGCCGCGCGGTCGACCCGGGAGCCGGGCAGCAGCAGCGCCTCGCCGGTGGGGCCCGGGACGGCCGGGGAGTCGACCTTGCCGAGCACCAGGTCGGCCGAGCCGCGGACGAAGGCGCCGGGGGTGCCGAGGTCCAGCCAGTACGAGGTGTCCACCACGCCGCGGACCAGGGCGCCGGTCTCCAGCAGTTCGGGGAAGGTCTCGCGCTCGACGGAGACCTCGCGGCCGGTGGGGATCCGGTCGATCACGGACCGGGTGAAGACGTAGCAGCCGGCGTTGATCTGGTCGGTGACGATCTGCTCGGGGGTCTCGGGCTTCTCCAGGAACTCCAGCACCCGCCCGTGGGCGTCGGTGGGCACCAGGCCGAAGGCCCGCGGGTCCTCGACCCGGGTGAGGTGGAGGGTGACGTCCGCCCCGGCGGCCACGTGGCCGTCCCGCAGGGCGGCGATGTCCAGGCCGGAGAGGATGTCGCCGTTGAAGACCAGGACCGGCTCGTCGGGGCCGCAGGTGAGGCCCGAGGCGGCGTTGCGGATCGCGCCGCCGGTGCCCAGCGGCTCCTCCTCGGTCAGGTAGACCAGCTCGATGCCGTACGGGCTGCCGTCCTTGAAGTGGTCGACGAAGACGTCGGCCAGGTAGGAGGTGGCCAGCACCACCCGGGTGACGCCGGCGGCGGCGGCGCGGGCCAGCTGGTGCGCGATGAACGGCACGCCGGCGACCGGGAGCATCGGCTTGGGCGTGTGGGTGGTCAGCGGGCGCAGCCGAGTGCCCTTTCCGCCGACCAGCATGATCGCCTCGGTCATGGTGCGCGCTTCTCCCCTGCTACCGGTACGGGCCCGGCCGGTGGCCGGTTCCGCTCCTCGGTGACCTGGCTGGAGCCCCGCCGGTGGCCGGTTCCAGCGGTCCGCGAGGTGCGGACCAGGGCCTACTGTATTTCCTCTCCCGTGAGCCCCTTCCTCACGGGGGTGCGAGGACCGTCACCCGGGTGGCGCAGCGGCGGTCCGGCAGCCGTCCGCCGGCCGGCCGGGACGGTCAGGGGAGCAGCCAGGAGTGCGCGGGGGCCGCGCCCGCGGAGACGCCGCCGCTGCTGCCGAGCTGGGCCACGGCGGCTCCGGGGAGGGCCTGGTTCCAGACCTGGACGTCGGCGATGGCGCCGTCCCAGTAGTCGGTCCACTGGGACTTCCAGCGGGTCCGGCCGATCTGCAGGGCGCCCGAGGTCTGCCAGATCCCCGGAATGGAGGTGGTCTGCTGGAGTGCCCCGTTGACGTAGAGCTGGATCTTCTGGGTGCCGGCGTCGTAGACGCCGGTGAGCACGGTCCACTGGCCGGTGGTGGCGGGGGCGGTGGAGAAGGCCTGACGGGTGGTGGTGTCCTGGTCGCCGGCGGCGGTCTGCACCTTGAAGACCCACTGGTTGTGGGTGTCCCAGTAGTCGCGGCCCAGGTAGAAGGAGTAGTAGCTGCCGGTGCCCTGGGTGACGACCGCACGGCCGCCGGTGGGGGCGTTGTTGCGGACCACGGCGGAGACGGTGAAGCTCTTCGACGTGTCGACCAGGGGTGCGCCGCTCTGGGCGTAGCCGTCGCCGGAGCCGCGCAGGTTGAGGGTGGGTCCGGTGTGGCCCTCGGTGGTGCCGACGGCGGCGCCGTTGCCGAGCGACAGGCCGGGCAGGCCGGCTGCGGGCGCCGCACCGCCGGGGCCCGGGCCGGTGGCGCCGGCGGCGGGCTTGGTGGTGCCCTTGGTGGGCTTGGGGGGGCCGGAGGCGCCGTCGGTGGGGGTGGCGGACGGGGACTCGGCGGGGGTGCCGGAGGTGCTGGGCGCGGGGGTGGCGGAGCCGGTCGCGGCGACGGCCGGGCCGTCGGGGTTGACCGGGGCGCTGGCGCTCGCCTTCGCCTCGGGGTCGCCGCCGGGGCGGGAGACGGCGACGGCGGTGGCCACCAGGGCGCCGGCCACGGCCACGCCGAGGACGGCGCCGCCGATCTTCATCAGCTTCTTCCGCCGGTGCTCGGCCTCGTTGGCGTCGGCCATCGCGGCCCAGTCGGGTCCGGCGCTGGTCACCGGCGGCAGGTAGGCCGGGGTGCCGCCCCAGCCGCCCGGGTCGCCCTGGCCGGCCGTCTGTCCACCCGTCCCCACCGGCCCCGTACCGGACGCTCCCGTTATGCCCCCGCCATCAGTCATGCGCCGAATGCTAGGGCATGACCGACCGTCATCCTCCGGTGCCCGGGTACGCCGAAGGGGCGCGGGGATCCGTGCGCGGCGGGAGGGAACCGGGTCGGTTCCCTCCGTCTCGCGTGCGTCCCCGCGCCCCCTCGGACCGGGCCGGGTGCGTCAGGCCTCGACGGGCTCCGCCGCGGCCTCGACCGGCTGGGCCTTGACCGACTCGAGCAGCAGCTGGGCGACGTCGACCACCTTCAGGTGCTCCTTGGCCGCGCCCTCGTTCTTCTTGCCGTTGACCGAGTCGGAGAGCATGACCAGGCAGAACGGGCAGGCGGTGGAGACGATGTCCGGGTTGAGGGACAGCGCCTCGTCCACGCGCTCGGTGTTGATCCGCTTGCCGATCCGCTCCTCCATCCACATCCGCGCGCCGCCGGCGCCGCAGCAGAAACCCCGCTCCTTGTGGCGGTGCATCTCCTCGTTGCGCAGGCCCGGGACCTTGCCGATGATCTCGCGCGGCGGCGTGTAGACCTTGTTGTGGCGGCCCAGGTAGCACGGGTCGTGGTAGGTGATCAGACCCTCGACCGGGTTGACCGGGACGAGCTTGCCCTCGTCGATCAGGTGCTGCAGCAGCTGGGTGTGGTGGATGACCTCGAAGTGGCCGCCCAGCTGCGGGTACTCGTTGGCGATGGTGTTGAAGCAGTGCGGGCAGGTGGCCACGATCCGCTTGGTCGGGGCGTCCTCCAGCGCGGCGTTCAGCGTCTCGACGTTCTGGGCGCCGAGCATCTGGAAGAGGAACTCGTTGCCGAGACGGCGGGGGGAGTCACCGGTGCAGGTCTCCTCCTTGCCGAGGATCGCGAACTTGACGCCCGCGGTGTGCAGCAGCTCGGCGAAGGCCTTGGTGGTCTTCTTGGCGCGGTCCTCCAGGGCGCCGGCGCAACCGACCCAGTAGAGGTACTCGACCTCGGCGGGGTCGATGTCCTCGCCGATCACCGGCACCTCGATGCCGGTCTCCTTCTTGAGCTCCTTGACCCAGTCGAGGCGGGCCTTGGTGGCCATGCCCCACGGGTTGCCCTTGTTCTCCAGGTTCTTGAGCATCGTCCCGGCCTCGGTCGGGAAGCTGCTCTCGATCATCACCTGGTAGCGGCGCATGTCGACGATGTGGTCGATGTGCTCGATGTCCACCGGGCACTGCTCGACGCAGGCGCCGCAGGTGGTGCAGGACCACAGCACGTCCGGGTCGATGACGCCGTTCTCCTCGGCGGTGCCGATGAGCGGGCGCTCGGCCTCGGCGAGGGCCGCGGCGGGGACGTCCTTCAGCTGCTCGGGAGTGGCCTGCTCGGTGCCCTCCATGTCCTTGCCGCCGCCGGCCAGCAGGTACGGCGCCTTGGCGAAGGCGTGCTCCCGCATGCTCATGATCAGCAGCTTCGGGGAGAGCGGCTTGCCGGTGTTCCAGGCGGGGCACTGCGACTGGCAGCGGCCGCACTCGGTGCAGGTGGAGAAGTCGAGGATGCCCTTCCAGGAGAAGTGCTCGACCTGGGAGACGCCGAAGACCGCGTCGTCGGCCGGGTCCTCGAAGTCGATCGGGGCGCCGTTGCTGGTCATCGGGCGCAGGGCGCCCAGCGCGGTGCCGCCGTCCTCCTCGCGCTTGAAGTAGATGTTGAAGAACGCCAGGAAGCGGTGCCAGGCCACGCCCATCGACGGGTTGATGCCGATGGTGGTCGCCCACGCGAAGGAGATGCAGATCTTCAGCATCGCGAAGAGGTAGACCAGGTTGACCAGGGTGCCGTGCGCGACGCCGTCGAACGCGGCGGCGATCGGGTACGAGACCAGGTAGGCCGGGTCGTAGGAGTCGACGCCCTCCAGGGCGCCCTCCAGGCCGCGCAGCATCATGATGCACAGGCCGATGCCGAGGATCGTGTACTCGACGTAGAACGCCTGCCAGGCGATCGAGCCGGCGAACCGGGACTTGCGGCCGGCCCGGGAGGGCAGGCTGAGCAGCCGGATCACGATCAGGGTCGCGATGCCCAGCGTGGTCAGGGTGCCGATCAGCTCGACGAAGATGTTCCAGGGCAGCCAGTGGCCGATCACCGGCAGCACGAACTCGGCGTCGAAGAGCTGCCCGAAGGCGTTGACCAGGGTCAGCACCAGGGAGAAGAAGCCGACCGCGACGAACCAGTGCGCGACGCCGACGATGCCCCAGCGGTTCATCCTGGTGTGGCCGAGGAACTCGGCCACCAGGGTCTTCATGCGGCTCGCGGGCGCGCCGAACCGGGTGGAGTCCGGCGAACCGGTCCTCACCACCTTGTAGATGTACGCGGCCGCACGGGCGGCGAGCGCGGTGCCGATCACAGTGGTGACCAGCGAGATGACGATCGCTGCTAGCTGCATCGGCTCTCCGTCTCCTGCGGCTTCCTATAGCAGTGTCTCTACGAGTGTACTCGTCGGTAACTTCCACGGCCGACGGGCCGGACAATACCGCCCTCTACCAGTCGCTCAGAAGATGCTCAAGGTATGGCGACAGTCACGTAAGGCCACACTCACCCGGTCGGCAGGCACCTCCACATAAGCGCTCAGTAAAGTTGAGCCATGCCGACTCATGGCTGTTGACGCTCTCCGGGTCCTCGTGCATCCTTGAGTCCGTACAGCTCAACTTCCCCCCTGGAGGTACAACGATGGCACGCGCGGTCGGCATCGACCTCGGTACGACGAACTCCGTCGTCAGTGTTCTTGAGGGCGGTGAGCCCACGGTCATCACCAACGCCGAGGGCGCTCGGACCACGCCGTCCGTCGTCGCCTTCGCCAAGAACGGCGAGGTGCTGGTCGGCGAGGTCGCCAAGCGTCAGGCGGTCACCAACGTCGACCGCACCATCCGCTCGGTGAAGCGCCACATGGGCACCGACTGGAAGATCGGCATCGACGGCAAGGACTTCACGCCGCAGCAGATCTCCGCCTTCGTCCTGCAGAAGCTCAAGCGCGACGCCGAGTCGTACCTGGGCGAGACCGTCACCGACGCGGTCATCACCGTCCCGGCGTACTTCAACGACTCGGAGCGCCAGGCCACCAAGGAGGCCGGCGAGATCGCGGGCCTCAACGTCCTGCGCATCGTCAACGAGCCGACCGCCGCCGCCCTGGCGTACGGCCTGGACAAGGACGACCAGACCATCCTGGTCTTCGACCTCGGTGGCGGCACGTTCGACGTGTCCCTCCTGGAGATCGGCGACGGCGTCGTCGAGGTGAAGGCCACCAACGGTGACAACCACCTCGGTGGTGACGACTGGGACCAGCGCATCGTCGACCACCTGGTGAAGACCTTCCACGCCGGCCACGGCGTGGACCTGTCCAAGGACAAGATGGCCCTCCAGCGCCTCCGCGAGGCCGCCGAGAAGGCCAAGATCGAGCTGTCCTCCTCCTCGGAGACCTCGATCAACCTGCCCTACATCACGGCCTCCGCCGAGGGCCCGCTGCACCTGGACGAGAAGCTCACCCGGGCCCAGTTCCAGCAGCTCTCCCTGGACCTGCTCGAGCGCTGCAAGATCCCGTTCCACAACGTCATCAAGGACGCCGGCATCGCGCTGTCCGAGATCGACCACGTGGTCCTGGTCGGCGGCTCGACCCGTATGCCGGCCGTCGCCGAGCTCGTCAAGGAGCTGACCGGCGGCAAGGACGCCAACAAGGGCGTCAACCCGGACGAGGTCGTCGCCATCGGCGCCTCCCTCCAGGCCGGTGTCCTGAAGGGTGAGGTCAAGGACGTCCTGCTGCTCGACGTCACCCCGCTGTCCCTCGGCATCGAGACCAAGGGCGGCATCATGACCAAGCTGATCGAGCGCAACACCACGATCCCGACCAAGCGCTCGGAGATCTTCACCACGGCCGAGGACAACCAGCCGTCGGTGCAGATCCAGGTCTACCAGGGCGAGCGCGAGATCGCGGCGTACAACAAGAAGCTCGGCATGTTCGAGCTGACCGGCCTGCCGCCGGCGCCGCGCGGCCTGCCGCAGATCGAGGTCACCTTCGACATCGACGCCAACGGCATCATGCACGTGGCCGCGAAGGACCTCGGCACCGGCAAGGAGCAGAAGATGACCGTCACCGGCGGGTCCTCGCTGCCGAAGGACGAGGTCAACCGGATGCGCGAAGAGGCCGAGAAGTACGCGGAGGAGGACCACAAGCGCCGCGAGGCCGTGGAGACCCGCAACCAGGGCGAGCAGCTGGTCTACTCGACCGAGAAGTTCATCGCGGACAACGCCGAGAAGCTCCCGGCCGACGTCAAGACCGAGGTCGAGACGGCGATCGGCGAGCTCAAGGAGGCCCTGAAGGGCGAGGACATCGCCAAGATCCGCGAGACCACCGAGAAGGTGTCCACCACCGCCCAGAAGCTCGGCGCCGCGCTGTACGCGCAGACCGACGCCGCCGGTGCGGCCGGTGCCGGCGAGTCCGCGGGCGCCAAGGACGACGACGTGGTCGACGCCGAGATCGTGGACGACGAGAAGCCCAAGGGCGGTGCCGCATGACGGAGAAGCCGCAGGGCGAGCAGCCCGGCGACGACTCCGCCGCCGATGAGGCTGTGATCAAGGCCGCGGAGGAGGCCGTCGCCGGCGCGTCCGGCGACGAGCTCGCCGCCGCCAAGCGCGAGGCCAAGGAGCGGACGGCCGACCTGCAGCGACTGCAGGCCGAGTACCAGAACTACCGCAAGCGGGTGGAGCGCGACCGGCTGACGGTGCGCGAGATCGCGATCTCCAACATCCTGGAGTCGCTGATCCCGGTGCTGGACGACATCGGCCGGGCGCGCGAGCACGGTGAGGTGACCGGCGGCTTCAAGTCCGTCGCCGAGTCGCTGGAGACCGTGGTCGCCAAGCTGGGTCTGCAGCAGTTCGGCAAGGAGGGCGAGCCCTTCGACCCGACGCTGCACGAGGCGCTGATGCACAGCTACTCCTCGGAGGTCACCGAGGACACCTGTGTCCAGATCCTCCAGCCGGGCTACCGGATCGGCGAGCGGATCATCCGCCCGGCCATGGTCGCGGTCGCGGAGCCCCAGCCGGGCACCCAGACCACCGCCGAGCCGGACGCCGACAAGGCCGACGGTGCGGCCGACAACTGACACACCGCGCACTGCGGAGTCGTACGTCGTCCAGTACGGCGCACGGCTCCGCAGTGCCGTATACAGAGACTCCGGGAGGTGGCGGTAGAGCCATGAGTGCCAAGGACTATGTGGAGAAGGACTACTACAAGGTCCTCGGCGTGCCCAAGGACGCCACCGCCGCAGAGATCAAGAAGACCTACCGGAAGCTCGCCCGCGAGTTCCACCCGGACGCCAACAAGGGCGACGCCAAGGCCGAGGAGCGGTTCAAGGACATCTCCGAGGCGTACGACGTGCTGTCGGACGACAAGCGCCGCAAGGAGTACGACGAGGCCCGCTCGCTGTTCGGGTCCGGCGGGTTCCGTCCGGGCGGCGCCGGGGGCAACTACAACTTCGACTTCGGCGACCTGTTCAACAACGGTTCGCCGCAGGGCGGCGGCGGGGGCCTCGGCGACGTGTTCGGCGGGCTGTTCAACCGCGGCGGCCGGCAGGCCCAGCCGCGGCGCGGCGCCGATGTGGAGACCGAGGTCACCCTGAGCTTCGACGAGGCCGTGGACGGCGCCACGGTCCCGCTGCGGATGACCAGCCAGGCGGCCTGCCGGGCCTGCGCCGGCACCGGCGCCAAGGCCGGCACCACCCCGCGGGTCTGCCCGACCTGCGTCGGCGCCGGTACGGTCAGCCGAGGCCAGGGCGCGTTCGCACTGTCCGAGCCCTGCCGGGACTGCAAGGGCCGCGGCATGATCGTCGACGACCCCTGCACCGTCTGCCACGGCAGCGGCCGGGCCTCCTCCGCCCGCACCATGCAGGTCCGCATCCCCGCCGGGGTGCAGGACGGGCAGCGGATCCGGCTCAAGGGCAAGGGGGCCCAGGGCGAGCGGGGCGGCCAGCCCGGCGACCTCTACGTCACCGTGCACGTCGACCCGCACCCGGTGTTCGGGCGCAAGGGCGACAACCTCACCGTGACCGTGCCGGTGACCTTCCCCGAAGCCGCGCTGGGCGGCACCATCGAGGTGCCGACCCTCAAGGGCCCCTCGGTGAGGCTCAAGCTGCCGTCCGGCAGCGCCAACGGGCTCACCATGCGGGCCCGGGGCAAGGGCGCCACCCGCAAGGACGGCACCCGCGGCGACCTGCTGGTCACCGTGGAGGTCGTGGTCCCGAAGCACGTCACCGGCGACGCGCTGACGGCGCTGGAGCAGTACCGCGAGGCCACGGCCTCGGACGACCCACGTGCCGCCCTGTTCAAGGCGGCGGAGGGAGCGTGATCACCAGATGACCCCCGACAGCCCGATCGGTCCCGGCCTCGGCGAGGGCCTGCCCGGCGGCACCCCCCGCCGTCCGGCCGCGGCCCGTGGCAACCCGTACCAGCTCACCGAGGACACCCCGGTCTACGTGATCTCGGTGGCCGCCGAGCTCTCCGGCCTGCACCCGCAGACGCTCCGGCAGTACGACCGGCTCGGCCTGGTCTGCCCGGACCGCACCGCCGGCCGCGGCCGCCGCTACTCGTCCCGGGACATCCAGCAGCTTCGCGAGGTGCAGCGGCTGTCCCAGGACGAGGGGATCAACCTGGCGGGGATCAAGCGGATCATCGAGCTGGAGAACCAGGTCACCGCGCTCCAGTCCCGGGTCGTCGAGCTCGCCGACGCCCTGGAGGGCGCGGCCGCCACCCTCCAGCAGCGGGAGGCCGCCGTGCACGCCTCCTACCGCCGCGACCTCGTCCCCTACCAGCAGGTGCAGCAGTCCAGCGCACTGGTGGTCTGGCGCCCCAAGCGCTGACTGCCGCTATCGTCACCGGGAGCTGTTGGCCCCCCATCAGAGGGGGTGCCAACAGCTCCTGGCCGTGCGTAGAGTGCTCAGTGGTCGCCCGGAGCCGTCGGCGCGGTGCCGGGGACCGGCTTCGCGGTGCGTGTCCAGGCAGCGGACGACCTCGCGTCACGGGGCCGGGAAGGAGGGGAGAGCACATGAAGGAATCGGGCCGGAATGACGTCGGCGGCCCGGCGTCGGAGATTCTTTCGCCCGAGGCGAGAGAGCTCTACCTGCGGATAGTCGCCGCCGGAGGCCGGCTGGAATCCGTCCCGGACGCCGACGGACCGCTGCGCTCGGAACTCCTGGATCTCGGTCTCCTGATACCCGACTCGCATGATCCCGACTGCAGTACCGTCGTCGATCCCGCGCACATCGCGGGAAGGCTCAGCTCGCAGTGGCAGGAGCAGGCGCTCGCCCTGCTTTCCCGCGCGGTCAACGTCCCCACCGCCCTGCAGGATCTCAGCCAGGCGTACGGTTCCCTCGGACACCTCGTGGAAAGCGGCGGTCCGGTGGAGTACGTGCACGGAGTTGCCGAGATCAGCCAGCGCCTGGAAATCCTGGTCGAGGGCGCGTACAAGGAGGTCCTGACCGCCCAGCCGGGCGGCAGTCGACCCCAGCACCTGATCCAGCGGATCGGCGACCGGGACGTGGTCCTGGTCCGCCGCGGCGTCTCCCGGCGGACGATCTACCAGCCGAGCGCCCGCTACTCGCCACCGACCAGACAGTACGCCGAGCGGATGACCGAGCTCGGCGCCGAGATCAGGACCCTGGCCGAGCCCTTCACCCGGCTGATCATCGTGGACCGCGAGGTGGCCGTCATCCCGGCCCAGGGCGACGAGAAGGCGGCCTTCATCCACGACGCGGCCGTCGTCCGGTACCTGACCGGCACCTTCGAGGGCCTGTGGGACCGGGCCATCCCCTTCCCCGGCGCCACCGAGGTGCCGCAGGAGGTGATCTCACGCCTGCGGACCCGGATCGTCCAGATGCTCATCCAGGGCGTGGGCCACCGGGTCATCGCCCGCAGCCTGGGCATCAGCGAACGGACGCTGGCCCGTCACATCGCCGACATCCGCGAGGAGTACGGCGCCGAGACGCTGTTCCAGCTCGGCTGGCGGATGGCCCAGCAGAACCCCCAGCTCGTCGACGTGGACGAGGACGACCCCGTGCTCGTCGACCACCCGCCGGCCGGGCCCGGATGCGGGGAGGGTTAGCCCCGCCGGCCGAGTGGACGATCCGTCAGGCACTCGGGGCGGCGCTGCCCCAGCCCCAGTCGCCGGCCGCGAGCGTGCCGGTGTCGGCCTGCTCACCGGAGAAACCCCAGCCCCAGTCCTCGGCGGCGATCTGGACGTCGCCCGTGCCGACCGAGCCGCGGTCGGCACTGCCCCAGCCCCAGTCGGTGTCATCGAGCTGGACGCTGCTCGAATCGACGGCCGCACCGTGACCGGCCTGCCAACCCCAGTCGCCGACACCGGCAACCGACAGAGCACCTGCCACCAGGAGTGAAACGGCCGACGCACGGATCACGAACTGAGCAACACGGCGCATGCCACACTCCCCTTTGTCATGTATCTGCTATAACCAACAGCGTAGGGTCCGAACCCGGAGTTCCTCACCGCCGTTTGACGCCTAGCAATGTAAGCCTGAAGCCGAGACACCGTGCAAACAGTTGTCCGGTCCCGGTGGTGTCATTCTTTCGCCAGGCACAAAGATGACACCCGTTCGGGGAAACCGCTGCCGGCAGTGATCAGTCAGAGACTGTCATCTGACTGCCAGACACAGAGATGACACCCTGTGCCAGTGGACGTTTCGCGGAGCAAGCAGAGACGATCAGTGCACACCCGATAGGGATTCCGTGACCGCGGAGATCCCAGGGTCGCGCCTCACCAGGCCCTGCCGGTCGGTCCAGCCGATCCGGGCCGCCGAGCCAGGTCTGTGCCGCACAACCGCCTTCCCCCAACGCCCGCACGTCGGCCAGGACTCAGCGCAGCCCCGGTCGGCCGTCGCTCCGGAGTCGACATGAGTGAGCCCAATATGCGTCACCGCGTGGCCCAGACCCCCGAGGGTCGCCGCGCACGCGTGTTCCTGGCCGCGCCGCTGATGCGGCTCACCGGTCCCGCGGACAGTGTGGTGACCCTCGCCAGCCGGACCCGGCTGACCACCCTGCGCTCCACCCTGCTCCGCAGCGGTGCCGCGGTGTACAGCGCTCACCACAGCGACGCCTGGACGGTGGCCGGCCGCGCGCCGGAGCCGCGGGTGCCCTCCGACTTCCGCGCGCTGCAGACCGCCGACCTGGTCTTCGCGTACGTGGGCGCGCCGCTGTCGGCCGGGGTGAGCCTGGAGCTCGGCTGGGCCTCCGCCCTGCGCAAGCCGATCGTGCTGCTGGTCGACGAGGCCATCACCCACAACCCGCTGATCGCCACCATCGAGCAGGTCTCCCCGGTGCTGCCGCTGGTGTTCGACGACACCTGGTCGCAGGAGGCCCTGCACCACACGGTCGAGACCGCCCTGGACTGGGCCGGCATGGCGCTCTCGCTGCGCGAGGGCTTCTGGACCGCCCCGAGCGAGCAGTTCCCCAGCCCGCGCAAGACGCCGACCTCCTACGGCTACTGGTCGCCGGAGATCGCCACCGGCTGACCGCGTACGGCGGTCCCCGTTCACTCGTCGCGTCCGCCCCGCATCAGCCAGCCGAGCTGGAAGAGGGTCTGCGCGCCGTAACGCTCGCGCAGCCGGGAGATGTGGCCGGCCACCGTGCGCTCGCTGAGGCCGAGCCGGGTGGCGACTCCGCGCTGGGTGAGCCCGGCGGCGAGCAGGCGGCCGATCCGGTCGGAGACCGAGCGGGACACCGCCGGGGCGTCCAGCTGGTCCCAGAGGACCACGTCGGCCCGGGCCCAGTCCCGGTCGAAGCCGGCCACCAGGAAGGCGACGGCCGCGGGGTCCGAGATGAAGACCGCCCGGTTGTTGTCGTCCGACGCCGGGATGACGGCGGTCTTCCGGTCGATGACGATCATGCGCTGGAACGGCTCGTCCAGGACCCGGACGTGCGCGCCGAGGGCGCTGAGCTCGGCCGCGTAGCCGACCGTGCCGGGCTCGGTGAGCACCACCGGCTGGTAGAGCGTGCGCATGCGGCCGCCGCGGTCGAGCATGGCGGTGTCCTGCCGCCTGGCGAGCTGTCTGGTCTCCGGGCCGCGGGAGCCGGGCTGGGCGGCGAGGAGTTCCTCCTTGCACTCGGACATCAGCTCGGCGATCCGGTGGCGGATGCGGTCCTGGCCCTCGACGTAGACGGCGTGGTGCCGCTCGTCGTCGCCGCGCGGGAGCGCCTCGTAGGCGTGGGCGAGGGCGGCGAACGCGTCCGGCAACCGCTCCGCCCGGTGCAGCAGGCCGGCCGCCCGGGCGCGCATGTCGGCGCCGACCCGGTCGCCGACGGTCCGCGGGCTCACCGCGATGTAGGCGCCGTCCAGCGGGTTGGTGAGCAGCAGGCCGACGGCCAGGAGCTGGTCCAGGGCGTCCTTCTCGTGGACGGCGACGGCCTCGATCGGGATCCGGCCGCCCTCGTCGATGATGCGGAGGTAGAGGCGTCCGGCGGCCTCGTCGGGCAGGCCGTCCTCGAGATCGGCGATCGGATCCGCAGCCACGTCGAGCACTCCCTGACAGTCGCCTCTTCAGCTACGGTCATGATCTCAACAGGTCCGGGCGGCACTCACCCCGGGAACCCTCTGTCGAACCTGGCGCGTCCCCCCGGGGCCCGAGCGCTCGCGCACTCGGCCCCGGGGGGACCCGCTGGTGTCACGCCGGTGTCGTCGGTGGACGCTTTCGGCGAGGCGGAGCAGCAACGCCTCACCGAATCCGGGTCCCGGGGGCCATCACCACACATGGCGTCCCGGCCGGCGCCCCTCCCCCCGGTGCGGTGGTGCGAATCGCACCGCGCACCCACGCGAAGGGCAAGCCGTCCCACGGGCTGCGGCGGCCCGTGACGACCTGGCGTGATTCCACCCTCACAGCGTGACGGCCGGGGGACAAGTGGCGTCCGACTGCAGGTTCCCGCAACTGCATGATCCTGCAGACCATTGCGCGGATTGGCACGGCGGGGATTTCTCCGATTTCCCGCGACCCGGGGGCCGATCGGCACGGACCGACGGTGTCGACCAAACGTTCATTCGGCGGGTACGGAGTCTCCACGCAGGTCGATCCGGGCGTCCTCGCACGTGGGGACGGTTGCCGAGGGTGTCCGCCCGGTCGGCGGACGGTATCGGAAATGGATGTGGAAATCCCGGTTGAGGCTATTCGATGACGGCCGTCGGGGGCATCCGGCGGCCGTCCGGCATTTCAGGTCATGTGCACGCCATATCAGTTTCCCGGGGCCGCCCGGTTCACACCGCCGGGCCGAGCAGCCGCCCGGCGTACAGCCCGGCCGCGGTCCGTCCAGCGGCCACCGCCCAGGCGGCCAGCAGGAGGGCGAAGAGCCCGGCGGCGAGAACGGTGAACCCGGCGAACCCGGTGTGCCGGGCCATCGCGGCGGAGCCGGTGACCAGGGTGCCCACCGGGAACGTGTAGGCCCACCAGGTCATCGCGAAGCGCATCCCGGACCGCCAGGCCCGGAGGTTGGCCGCACCGGCGAGAACCAGCCAGAGCAGCGCGAAACCCAGCATCGTGATCCCGTACAGCACCGCGAAGGCCCCGGCGGGGGCCGCCAGGCCCGGATCGGCCAGCCGGGCGGCGTCGGCGAGCTGGTGCACGGCGGTGGTGGACTGACCCAGCGGGCCGAGCACCAGGAACAGCGACGGGGTGAGGGCGAGCGCGGGCGGCCCCCCGTGCAGCAGCCCGGCGAACACCACCGGCAGCAGCGTCAGACAGGCCAGCAGGCTCGCCCCGAACAGCCCGTAGCAGCCGAACAGCATGGCCGTCCGCGCGCCGGCCGGCAGGTGCGGGACGAGGGCCGGGCCCAGCGCGGCGGCCACCATCGGCGCGACCACCGGCAGCAGCCAGGTCGGGTTGGCACGCAGCGCGGAGACCCGGCGCCGGGCGACCATCAGGGCGGGGATGCCCACGGCCACCGCGAGGGCGTACACCGTGCCGAGGGTCCACAGCACGAGGTCGATCGCCACCGCCGGGCCGGTGCCGATCAGCGGGCCGCCGAGGACGAGCGTCCCGTAGCCCACGGCGAGCAGGGCCATCGGCGGGCAGCCGTAGAAGACCGCGGTGGCCGGGTCCAGCAGCTGGGCGCGGGCGGCCTCGCGGTGGCGGACCAGGTGCACCGTCCGGCCGATCACCAGGAGCACCAGCAGGTTCGCCGCCAGCACCCAGACCAGTTCGGCGAAGGAGCGCAGCCCGGGCAGGTGGAGCGGGAGGGCGGCCGCCGCGTTGGCGGTGATCGCGGTGCCCATGACGACCGCGTACCAGTTCGGGCCGAGTCGGGCGAGATCGGGACGCCGGGGTGCGGCGTAGGAGGTGGTGAGGGTGGCCATGGCCCCACCGTCCCGGGTGCGGCTGACGCCCGGTAGCACCCGGCCCTCTATGAGGACATAGCCTGGCCCTATGGCCCTCTCCCCGCGCGTGCCCGAACTCGGCGCCCTGGAACTGCTGCTGGCGGTCGCCCGGCTGGGCAGCGTGGGGCGGGCGGCGGCGGCGCTCGGGGTGAGCCAGCCGGCCGCCAGCGCGCGGATCAAGAGCATGGAGCGGCAGATCGGGGTACCCCTGCTGGACCGCTCGCCGCGCGGTTCGCGGCCGACCGAGGCGGGCCGGCTGGTGGTCGAGTGGGCCCGGCACGTGGTGGAGGCCGCCGAGGCGATGGACGCCGGGATCGACGCGCTGCGCGGCCGCCGGGACGCCCGGCTGCGGGTGGTGGCCAGCCTGACGGTGGCCGAGTACCTGATGCCGGGCTGGCTGCTGGCGCTCAACGCGGCCAGCCCGGGGACGGCGGTCACCCTGCGGACGGCCAACTCGGTCGAGGTGGCGGCGCACGTCCTGGCCGGCGAGGCGGACCTGGGCTTCGTCGAGGGCACCGGGACGCCCTCCGGCCTTGAGGGGGTGGTGGTGGCGGCGGACCGGCTGGTGGTCGTGGTGGCCCCCGGGCACGCCTGGGCCCGCCGGCGCTCCCCGGTGACCGGGGGCGAGCTGGCAGCCACCCCGCTGGTGCTGCGGGAGCCCGGGTCGGGCACCCGGGAGGTGCTGGAGGAGGCGCTGGCGCCGTACGGGGGCATTGCCGCGCCGCGGCTGGAGCTGGCGTCGTCCACCGCGCTGAAGGCGGCGGCGATGACCGGGGCCGGGCCGGTCTGCCTGAGCGAGCTGGCGGTGACCGAGGAGCTGGCCACCCGTCGGCTGGTCGCCGTCCCGCTGGCCGGGCTGGACCTGCACCGGCCGCTGCGCGCGGTCTGGCCGGCCGGCCACCGGCCGGTGGGGCCGGCCCGGGTGCTGCTCGGGCTGACCCGGGCCTCCGGATAGCCCACGCCGGGCGTCCGGGCGGCCCGCGTGGGGCGTCCGGGCAGAGGAGGCGAGGGCCCGTCCGCCGGTCCGGAGGACGTTCTCCGGAAAGTTGAGCGGAGTACACTCAACTTAGTGCATGCTGGATACAGCAGGCCGTAGGACGACCACAGAGAGGGGCACGCCAGCAGTGGATGCCAGCAAGTTCACCAGTCGGACGCAGGACGCGCTGTCCTCCGCCATCCGCCAGGCCGGCACGGCCGGCAACCCGGACGTCAAGCCGGTCCACATCCTGCTGGCGCTGCTCGACCAGCCGGAGGGCCTGGCCCGGCCGCTGCTGGAGGCGGTCGGCGCGGACGCGGCGCGGGTCACCGCCGCCGCGCGGCAGCAGCTCGCCGCGCTGCCCTCCGCCCAGGGCTCCACCGTGGCCGCCCCGCAGCTGGCCCGGGACACCCTGGCCGTGCTGGAGGAGGCCGGCCGGCGCGCGGCCGACCTGGACGACCTCTACGTCTCCACCGAACACCTGCTGGTCGGCCTGGCCGCCGAGGGCGGGCAGGTGGCCGACCTGCTGCGGGAGAACGGCGCCACCGTCAAGGCCCTGCTCGCCGCGTTCAAGGACGTCCGGGGCAGCGCCAAGGTCACCTCGCCGGACCCGGAGGGCACCTACAAGGCCCTGGAGAAGTACGGCACCGACCTCACCCAGGCCGCGCGGGACGGCAAGCTCGACCCGGTGATCGGCCGCGACCAGGAGATCCGCCGGGTGGTCCAGGTGCTCTCCCGCCGCACCAAGAACAACCCGGTGCTGATCGGCGAGCCCGGCGTCGGCAAGACCGCCGTGGTGGAGGGCCTGGCCCAGCGGATCGTCGCCGGGGACGTCCCCGAGTCGCTGCGCGGCAAGCGGCTGGTCGCCCTCGACCTCTCCGCGATGGTCGCCGGCGCCAAGTACCGCGGCGAGTTCGAGGAGCGGCTGAAGGCCGTCCTGAACGACATCAAGGACAGCGACGGCCAGGTGATCACCTTCATCGACGAGCTGCACACCATGGTCGGCGCGGGCGCCGGCGGCGACTCCGCGATGGACGCCGGCAACATGCTCAAGCCGATGCTGGCCCGCGGCGAGCTCCGCATGGTCGGCGCCACCACCCTGGACGAGTACCGTGAGCGGATCGAGAAGGACCCGGCCCTGGAGCGCCGCTTCCAGCAGGTCATGGTCGGCGAGCCCTCGGTGGAGGACACCATCGCGATCCTCCGCGGCCTCAAGGGCCGGTACGAGGCGCACCACAAGGTGGAGATCTCGGACGCCGCCCTGGTCGCCGCCGCCAGCCTGTCCAACCGGTACATCACCTCCCGTTTCCTGCCCGACAAGGCGATCGACCTGGTCGACGAGGCCGCCTCCCGGCTGCGGATGGAGATCGACTCCTCCCCGGTGGAGATCGACCAGCTGCAGCGGTCCGTGGACCGGCTGCGGATGGAGGAGCTGGCGCTGGAGAAGGAGTCCGACCCGGCCTCGGTCGAGCGCCTGGGCCGCCTGCGCCGCGACCTCGCCGACAAGCAGGAGCAGCTCAGCACGCTCAACGCCCGCTGGGAGCAGGAGAAGAAGTCGCTCAACCGGGTCGGCGAGCTCAAGGAGCGCCTGGACGACCTGCACGGAGCCCTGGACCGCGCCCAGCGGGACGGCGACTTCGAGCGTGCCTCCAAGCTGATGTACGCCGAGATCCCGGCCGCCGAGCGGGAGCTGGCCGAGGCCCAGGACCGGGCGGCGGACGAGAACGCCTCCGCGTCCATGGTCAAGGAGGAGGTCGGTCCGGACGACGTGGCCGACGTGGTCTCGTCCTGGACGGGTATCCCGGCCGGCCGGCTGCTGGAGGGCGAGAGCGCCAAGCTGCTGCGCATGGAGGAGGAGCTGGGCCGGCGCCTGATCGGCCAGCCGGAGGCGGTCCGGGCGGTGTCGGACGCGGTGCGCCGCACCCGGTCGGGCATCGCCGACCCGGACCGGCCGACCGGTTCCTTCCTGTTCCTCGGCCCGACCGGTGTCGGCAAGACCGAGCTGGCCAAGGCGCTCGCGGACTTCCTGTTCGACGACGAGCGGGCCATGGTCCGGATCGACATGAGCGAGTACGGCGAGAAGCACTCGGTCTCCCGCCTGGTCGGCGCCCCGCCCGGGTACGTCGGCTACGAGGAGGGTGGCCAGCTCACCGAGGCGATCCGGAGGCGCCCGTACAGCGTGGTGCTGCTGGACGAGGTGGAGAAGGCGCACCCGGAGGTGTTCGACGTCCTGCTGCAGGTGCTGGACGACGGGCGGCTCACCGACGGCCAGGGCCGCACGGTGGACTTCCGCAACACGATCCTGATCCTCACCTCCAACCTCGGCTCGCAGTTCCTGGTCGACCCGACCACGGCTCAGGAGCGGAAGAAGGAGCTGGTGCTGGAGACGGTCCGGGCCGCCTTCAAGCCGGAGTTCCTCAACCGGCTGGACGACATCGTGGTCTTCGACCCGCTCGGCACCGGCGAGCTGAGCCGGATCGTCGATCTCCAGATCGCCCGGCTGTCCCAGCGTCTGCACGACCGCCGGCTCACCCTGGAGGTCACCCCCGCGGCCCGGGACTGGCTGGCGCTCACCGGCTACGACCCGGCGTACGGCGCGCGGCCGCTGCGCCGCCTGGTGCAGTCGGCGATCGGCGACCAGTTGGCCAAGGAGATCCTCTCCGGCCGGGTGCACGACGGCGACACCGTGCTGGTGGACCGGGACGGGGACGGCGACCGGCTCAGCGTCGGCCCCAAGCCCTCGCTGGTGAAGTGACGCGTCCGCGGCGAAGTGATCGCTTCCGCCCGGCGGTGGTCCCTGTGCCGCCGGGCCCGAATGAGGCAGGATGGAGACATGGAAGGGCGGCCCCTCACTGACAGCCACCCTCGTGCATTGTGAAAGGGACACCCCCGTGAGCATCGACCCGTCGTCCATCCCCTCTTTCGGCATGCCGTCGGGCGGCAACCAGGGCGGCGGCAAGCCCGCCGGCCCGCCGCCGGTGATCGTTCCGGACCAGGCGCTGGTCACCCAGCTCCTGGACCAGATGCAGCTGAAGCATGTCGTGGACGAGGAGGGCGACCTCACCGCGCCGTGGGAGGGCTTCCGGGTCTACTTCATGTTCCGCGGCGACCACAAGGAGCTCTTCGCGGTCCGGGCGTTCTACGACCGCCCGTACCCGCTGGAGCGCAAGGGCGAGATCCTCGACCTGGTCGACGAGTGGAACCGTGAGACCCTCTGGCCGAAGGTCTACACCCACACCCACGAGGACGGCGTGGTCCGTCTGATCGGCGAGTCCCAGATGATCGTGGGCGCCGGCGTGAACCTGGACTACTTCGTCACCACCACCGCCAACTGGACGCAGGCCTCGGTCGGCTTCGAGCAGTGGATGGTCGAGCGCCTGGGCCTCCAGGACGAGATCGAGAACGAGGAAGGCGAGGACGGCGAGCCGTCCGACGAGGCCTGACCTCCGCATCCGTCGATCGGGCCCGCTCCCCGCGTGGGGGCGGGCCCGATCCGCGTCCCCGGTGCCGTGACGGGGCTCCCGCTGCCGCGACGGGGCTCCCGCTGCCGTGCCGGCCCCGGTCAGGGCGCGGTACGGGTCAGGGCGTGCAACGGCCCTCGTCGCGGGCCCGCTCGACCAGGCCGGCGACCACCCCGGCCGCCGTCCGGGCCGAGCACGGCGACGTCCAGGGCGTCGGTGTAGCGGCGGCCCAGCGGCCGGAGCGCTGCCAGAGCTCCACGGGGTGGACGGCCGGCAGCAGCCACTCCTGGGCGCCGATCCGCTCCAGCTCCTCGCGGATCACGGCGATCACCTTGGCCCGGGTGCGGACCGCCAGCGGTAGCAACGCGTAGTGCCCGGCCATCAGTTGGCGGCGGCGCCCCGATCAGCCCGTTTCCTCCCGGCCTCAGCGGCCTCCCCGGCCCGGCGGGTCGGCGGGTCGGCGCGCCGACGCCCGGGTGGGCTTGTCCCGGCTCCCCCGGTGGCCGGAGGATGGGCCCGACGACCGACCGCGAGGAGCCGGAATGGGTACGAGGCCGCTGCTGAACCGCCGGCTTTCAGGCATGGGCACGACAATTTTTGCCGAGATGTCCGCCCTGGCCACGGCCACCGGTTCGATCAACCTCGGCCAGGGCTTCCCGGACACGGACGGGCCGGAGGAGGTCCGCGAGGCGGCCGTCCGGGCGCTGCGGGAGGGCCGCGGCAACCAGTACCCGCCCGGCCCGGGCGTCCCCGAGCTGCGACGGGCCGTCGCCGAGCACCAACAGCGCTTCTACGGGCTCACGTTCGACCCGGACACCGAGGTGCTGGTCACCGCGGGCGCAACCGAGGCCATCGCGGCCGCGCTGCTCGCCCTGCTGGAACCGGGCGACGAGGTGATCGCCTTCGAGCCGTTCTACGACTCGTACGCCGCCTGCATCGCCATGGCCGGGGCCGTCCGGGTGCCGCTCACCCTGCGCGCGCCGTCCTTCCGCCCCGACCTGGACGAGCTGCGCTCGCTGATCACCCCGCGCACCCGGCTGCTGCTGATCAACACCCCGCACAACCCGACCGGCCTGGTCCTGGAGCCGGCCGAGCTCGCCGCCATCGCCGAACTCGCCGTCGAGCACGACCTGTTGGTGGTCACCGACGAGGTGTACGAGCACCTGGTGTTCGCCACCGGGCACCACCCGATCGCCGCGCTGCCCGGCATGCGGGAGCGGACGGTCTCCATCTCCTCCGCCGGCAAGACCTTCTCCTTCACCGGCTGGAAGGTCGGCTGGGTCACCGCCGCGCCCGCGCTGGTGAGCGCGGTCCGCACCGCCAAGCAGTACCTCACCTACGTCTCGGCCGGCCCGTTCCAGTACGCCGTGGCCGAGGCGCTGCGGCTGCCCGACGGCTACTTCGACACCCTGCGGGCCGATCTGCTCCGCAAGCGCGACCTGCTCGCGGACGGCCTGTCGGCGGCGGGCTTCCGGGTGTTCGAGCCCGCGGGCACGTACTTCATCACCACCGACATCACCCCGCTCGGCGAGAAGGACGGCATCGAGTTCTGCCGCTCGCTGCCCGAGCGCTGCGGCGTGGTCGCCATCCCCAACGCCGTGTTCTACGACGACACGGAGGCCGGGCGCAGCCTGGTCCGCTTCACCTTCTGCAAGCAGGACTCCGTGCTCACCGAGGCGGTGGAGCGGCTGGCCCGGCTCTGAGGCCGGGCTCCTACGGGGCGAGCGGCATGGCGTCGAAGCCGTCGAAGAGGTAGGCGTACACCTGCGCGAGGTAGGCGGTCAGCTCCCCTTGGTCAGGAAAGCGGACGTAGGTCAGCTCGTACCACTGCTCGACCGTGATCGGGCGGTTCCGGACCAGGTGCAGCAGTCCCGTCCTGACCACCTCGCGGTAGTCGGGCCAGGCCTCGCCGAAGGTCTCCCGGAGCTCGCCGAGGTCGTCGACGGCCTCCACGCCGAGGATCCCGGCGCAGAAGTGCACGAAGCGCCGGTCGACGCCTGGGACGTCCAGTCCGAGTACGGCCAGCGGGACGGAGGTGGGATCGACGGCTCCGCCCGGGTAGGGGTAGAGCGTGGTGCCCCATAGTCCGTCCTCGTCGACCGGACCACCCGGTCCGGCGCCCTCGGCGGGGCGGTAGACGCCGTACAGCAGGCCGAGGGTCAGGAAGTCCGCGTAGACGTAGTTGACCTGTCCGTCGGCTCCGTACGGATTCCGCGGATCGATCGCGATGGCCGTGGCCTTCCCTAGGCAGTCCGTCCAGGGGCCGTAGACAGCCTCGAACGGCAGGATCGGCGCCAGATCGTGGTTCTTCAGCGCCGCAGCACGAAGAGCGTCATCGGCCTGAACGAGCGACTCCTCGGAGTCGAAACGGCTCGCCCAGGGCCCGGTACGGGGCGGCAGCTCGTCGCGAATCGGCATGGGGGAAAGGCTCCGTCCTTGGTCGGTCAGGGATCGTCATCGACATCGTGTCAGCGCCCGGGACCCCAGCGCTCCTGGACCCAGTCCGGCATCGGGGCCTCCGGGTCCGGCGCCACCGGCGGCTTCTTGCGGTCCCCATAGAAGTAGTCGTGGAGATCCTGCAGGTAAGCGTACAGATGGGCGTCGTCCAAGAAGGCGACATGGGTCAGCGACGCCCACTCGATCACGTTGCAGGGCCGCTCCCGCAGGAAGTATTCGATCGCCTCGCGCAGGTGGCGGCCGTGCGACGACGCCATGCTCTTCCTGCTGGGCTTCATCTTGTCGATGTCGTCAATGAACTCGACACCGAGAGCGACGGTGAAGAACGTATTGACGTGGTCGTCCGTGGCGAAGTGCGGAATGCTCGATCGCAGAAAACTCATCGGTTCCTCGCTTGCAGTGGCTCCGGATACATGGTCACGAGTCGATGCCCGCCCCTGCCGTCCGGATCATAGATCGCGAGCAGATTCGCGTCCCGGAAGTCGACCGGCTTGTAGTTGACGTTCCCGTTCCCGTCGACCGGGTTGTCACGGTCGATGTAGAAGCCCCGGAATCTTCGGTGATGACCATTGTGAGGCCCCCATGCATCCTCCGGCGAGAAGCGGATGACCTGCCGCTCCGTACTACTGGGGTCGAGCCTGCTCCTGCCGTGGATGTCGGCATGCATGAACGCCTCGTCCTGGCCGGGCTTGAAAGCCGTCGAGAAGGCACCGCACTTGTGCCTCCTGGACGAGTCCTCCGCGTCCTTGTAGAGATCGGACCCCTGCAACCTTGACCTCGCATCCGGGCCGTGCGCAGGGTCGATCTTGTTCTGGCTCTGGATGTAGCCGCCGTCCATCCGCGGGTACTCGCCGGCCGAGCTGGGCGAAGACGGGGTGCCGAGACGCGCCTTCAGCATGTCGTCGGTGGGATCCAGGTGCCGCTGCGGGCCGTGGCCCTGCCGGCGCAGCCCGTCGACCCGGGTGGAGACCCTCCTGGGTAGACGTCCCGCATCCCCTTCTCGCCCAGCACGGACTGCCCGAGCTTGATCTGGATGGCGTCCCGGCCGCGCGGCTGGCTCCGCAGGCTCTTGCGGATCGCCTCCTCGGCGTCGTCGATGTTCTTCTTGGTCATGTCGAGCCCGTGCCCGATCGACCGGTGGCCCTTCGCCATCGCACGCGACATGTCGGAGATCATCGAGTCGATGACCGGACGGACCGCCTTCTCCAGGATCTGCCCGAACTTGCCCTTGCCGAGCAGGCGGCCGCGGGTCCGGGAGTCGAGGTTGTGGCCGTGTCTCTCCACCCGGTTCGCGTGCTGCCGCGCCTGGGCGGCGGCCCGCCCCAGCGCCTCCGTGTCCGCCTGGAACCCGTCGCTCATGCCGTGCCCCCCGCATCCAGTGCCGCCTCGACACCCTCGAAGACCAGGCCCGAGACCGCTTCCTGGATGGCAGCCTGGAACGGATCGACCGCCATCGACACGAGCTCGGCGATGACGACCTCCTCGATCTCCTGGATGATGGCGTTCACGATCCGCTTGCCCGCCTCGACGATCAGCGCCTCGGCGGCCGCGGCGGCCCCGAGGGTCGCCACCGCCGCTGCGGCTGCGGCCGCCATCTCCGCTGCCATCGCGATGAGTTGCGCGATGACCGCGCCCTTCGCCACGATCACGGCGTCGGCCGCGACCTCCAGACCGACCGCCAGCACCTCACAGCAGTTGATCAGCACCGTCATGTGCTCGGACGACGCCCGGCCCCAACGCCCGACCAGCGCCTCGTAGGAGGCCCCTTGGTACGCGCCCGCGAGGTTCGCCAGGAGGGTGCCGGTGTCGTCGTGAGCTTCCGTCATGCCACTGGCGAACTCGCGGACATGGGCGGCCCACTCGCGCAGCTCGTCCTCGTCGACGTCGGGCCAGTTGAGGCCCATCAAGTCCATGATCCAGACAAGCTCCGGCGGCAGCTCGATCGACAACGTCAGTCTCCCCCATGGGCACTCGCCGCTCAACGATCCGAACGTGTGGACGATCGAGGCCTCGGCGCGGTTCCCCACGCCGAGGCCGACCGCGCGGTTGCGCGGGGGCGCACGACCGGCGCGCACGGCGTGCGCGCGTGGGTATGGACGTGCGGCGCGCAGAGTCGAAACCGTGGATGATCACACCCGATCCGAGGCTGCGCCCAAGTCGGTGATTGCCTGGCAAAGATGGGTAAATCCCTGACGGTCCCGGAGAATTCGTGCTTCTCTGCTGCTGAATCTCCAGCCGGAATCCTTCCTTCCACGGTCGGCCGCGTCCCGGACCGCACAGCCTCGAAACGCCCCGCCGATCCCGGCCGGGGCTGACGCTGCACGGCGGACGCGCACGGAGCTGAATTGCGGAGCCCAGCATGCTCACCACACTGCAGACTTCCTACACGGACACCCGCGCGGGCGACCTCGCCTGGTGCCTGGGCGGCGAACCGCTGCCCGCCCTGGCGGTGCGGGACCTCAGACTCGACGGCCCGGACGGATCCCCACCCTCCGCCGGGCCGGACGCCGTCCCCGCTCCGGCTCCCGCCGCCCCCGGCGCCGGGCCGGACGGCCGGATCTGCGGCACGCTGCAACTCCGCCTGCTCGGCGCCTCCCACCAGGTGATCCTGGCCGCCGGCCCGGGTGACTGCCTGGAGACGGTGGCCTGCCTGCCCGGGCGCCGCACCCCGCTGCCCGCGCGGGTGGCCGAGCGGGTGGCGGGCTGGGAGTACGAGTTCGCCGCCCGGATCGAGGAACTGCCGCCGCACGTGTTCGCCGCCCGGGCGCAGGAGCTGCTGGCGCTGGTCGAAGGGCACCCTCGCGGCCTGGCCGGCATCTTCCCGGGCGACCCGAGCGCCTTCACCGCCCTGGTGGCGCACTGCGAGGACCGCCGGGTGCTCTGGCGCACCTGGCACGCGTACCCGCAGGAGGGGCGGCTGGTGTGCACCCGCTCCTCGCTGGTGCTGCGGGAGGAGCCGGACGGCACCGGCTGAGCCCGGCCACTGTGCCCCGGCCGGCCGTTCTCCCTGCCCGGCCGTTCTCCGCGCCCCGGCCGTACCTCCCGTCGCGGCCCGCTCCGGGGTGACCGTCCGTCAACCGGATGAGCGGGTGAGTCCACCGGATGGGCGCAGCGAGGGCCACCCGTTCTTGTCTAGCGTTTGTTCATGATCAACCATTCGGCCGGACCACCCGCGCGACCGGGCCTCGACGGACCCGGGACCTCCTCCCCCGCGGCGGAGTCCGGGGCCAGTGCGATCCGGCCGCGCGGCCCGGACGCGATACGGCGGACCGGGCTGCGCGCCCGGCTGGCCCGGCCGCTGGTCCTGCTGGCGGCCTTCGTCTGCGCGGCCTGCGGCCTGGTGTACGAGCTGGAGCTGGTGGCCCTCGGCGGTTACCTGCTCGGCGACTCGGTCACCCAGACCTCCGTGGTGCTGTCGGTCATGGTGTTCGCGATGGGGGTCGGGTCGCTGCTGGCCAAACGGCTCACCCCCCGGCCGGTGACCTCCTTCGCCCTGGTGGAGTGCGCGCTGGCCCTGGTCGGCGGGCTGTCGGTGCTGGTGCTGTACTCGGGCTGGGCGTGGCTCTCCGAGCACCGGGCCACCACCGCCGGCCTGGTCGGCCTGACCTTCCTGATCGGCCTGCTGATCGGTGCCGAGATCCCGCTGTTGATGACGCTGATCCAGCGGATCCGGCGGGAGCACCCCGGCAAGGCCGTGGCCGACCTGTTCGCTGCCGACTACGTCGGGGCGCTGATCGGCGGTCTCGCCTTCCCCTTCCTGCTGCTGCCGTCCCTCGGCCAGGCCGCCGGCGCGCTGCTCACCGGCGCGGTGAACGCGGTGGCCGGGGCGGCCGTGGTGCTGTGGCTGTTCCGCGAGGAGCCGCGTCCCCGCGCCCGGGCGCTGCTCTGGGCGGGCTGCGGTCTGGTGCTGGTGCTGCTCGCGGCGGCCGCCGCCTGCACCGGCGCGATCGAGCGGGCGGCCCGGCAGGCGCTGTACGGGGCGCAGCTGCGGTTCGCCGCGCACAGCCGGTTCCAGGAGATCGTGCTGACCGGCGGTACCGTCCCCCCGGGCCCGCGGGCGCCCGGGCAGCGGCCCGCGCCGCTGCGGCTCTACCTGGACGGCCGGCTCACGGTGTGCGGGGCGGACGAGTACCGCGAGCACGAGGCGCTGGTCCACCCGGCGCTGGCCCAGGGACCGAGCGGCCGGGTGCTGCTGCTCGGCGGGGACGGGCTGGCGCTGCGCGAGGCCCTGCTCCACCCGTCGGTCCGGGAGGTGCTGGTGGTCGAGCCCGACCCGGTGCTGAGCGGGTTGGCCCGCCGGGACCCGGCGCTCGCCGCGCTCGGCGGTCACGGGTTCGACGACCCCCGGGTGCGGGTGGTCAACGCCGACCCGCTGGACTGGCTGCGCCGGCCGGGTCCGGAGTTCGACGTGGTCCTCTCCGACCTGCACGGCGAGACCTCCGGCGGGAAGTACCTCTCCCGGGAGTTCTACGCGCTGGCGGCCGGGCGGCTGGCGCCGGACGGGCGGCTCGCGGTGCGGACCGGGCCGGTCGGGCGCCGCCTGTGGGCCACCGAGTCCGGGCTGCGGGCGGCCGGGCTGCGGACCGTCCCGTACCAGGGCGCCGCGGGAGCGCCCGGCTGTGCCGCCGGGGCGCAGCCGGCCTTCGTGCTGGCCGGGCGGGCCGATCCGGTGCTGGGCCTGGCCGCGGACACCCCGCTCCCCCAGTCGCTGACCGCCGCCACGCTGCGCGCCTCCGCGGACCGGATCGCCGCCCTGCGGCCGTCCCGTCTGCCGCCGCCGCACAGCCTGCTGGGCTAGCGCCTCGTCGCCGGGCCCGGTCGGCCCGTCCCGGCACCGGTGGGTCCGTACGTGTACTGCTCGGCGGGCGACGCAGCCGAACCCGACCGCAAGCCTCCGCATGGGGCGGCCGGGTCGGTAGGCTCGCGGGCATGGAGCATGAGGTTGTCGTCCCGCTGCCGGTCGAGGTGGTCCGTCAGGCCCTGCTGGACCACCGTCTGGTGGGGCGCTGCGTCCCCGGCCTAAGCGCGGTGGAGGCCGAGTCCTCCCCGGAGGAGGCCGGCGGCCGGATGCGGATCAGGATCGGCGGCTCCACCATCACCTACCTGGGCAGTCTGTCGGTCCTCCCGTGGGAGGAGGGGGTGCTGACGGTGGTGCTCTCCGGCAAGGAGGTGCGCGGGCCCGGGCTGGTCTCGGCCCGGATCCGGGTGGCCCTGCGGGAGGTGCCGGACGGCACCCTGCTGGCCTGCTCCGGCGAGGTGGAGTCGCGGGAGGGCGGCCGGCTCCCGGAGTTCGACGCCGAGCTCCGCGAGGCGCTGGCCCGCCGGATGGTCGACCGGACGGCCGCCGCGCTCACCGAGGAGCTCTCCGAGCCGGACGGCGGCGCGGACGACGCCGAGGACGCCGCGACCGTCGTCTACCTGGAGGACCGGGCCGTCGAGCAGGACCTGGACGACGACCTCTCCGACCTGATCGCCTTCTCCGACGAACCGCCCGCGCCGGGCGCGGAGCCGGAGGGCGGCGAGCCCGGGCTGCCGTACGAGCCGGAGCCGGCGCTGGCCGGGCCGGTGAAGCGCAGCATCGTCGGGCGTTCCGCCGAGGAGGTGGACCACGCGCCCCCGCGCGGGCGGTACGCCCCGGCACCGCCGGCCCACAGTGCCCGGGCCCGGGCCGCGTCCCGCTGGGGCGGGGTGGAGCCGACCGCGCTGTCGGGCGGGGGCGAGCGCAGCGCGGTGCCGTGGATGATCGGCGGCGGGGTGGCGCTGATCGGCGGTGCGGTGGTGCTGGTCCGCGCGCTGCGCCGGCGCTGACGCCGGCCCCGCCACCCCGGCGGGCCGCTCCCGACGGGCCGTGGCGGTCAGCCCCTAAACTGGCTGCTCATGAGCAATGACCGCGACGCCCTGCTGGCGCAGATCAAGGACAAGGCCGTCGTGCACGGCAAGGTCACCCTCTCCTCCGGGCAGGAGGCCGATTACTACGTCGACCTGCGCCGCATCACGCTGGACGCCGAGGCGGCGCCGCTGGTCGGCCGGGTCATGCTGGACACCACCGCAGAGCTGGACTACGACGCGGTCGGTGGCCTGACCCTGGGCGCCGACCCGGTGGCCGCCGCCATGCTGCACGCCGCCGCCGCCCGCGGCCGCAAGCTGGACGCCTTCGTGGTCCGTAAGGCGGGCAAGGCGCACGGCCTGCAGCGCCGGATCGAGGGCCCGGACGTCAAGGGCCGCCGGGTGCTGGCGGTGGAGGACACCTCCACCACCGGTGGCTCGGTGCTGACCGCCGTGGAGGCCCTGCGCGAGGCTGGCGCCGAGGTGGTCGGCGTCGCGGTGATCGTGGAGCGCGGCGGTGCCGCGGCGGTGGAGGCCACCGGTCTCCCGTACCTGACCGCCTTCCACAAGGACGACCTGGGCCTCTGAGCCCGCTCGGGGCCGCCTTCCTGAGGCGGCCCCGCCGGAGGACGAACGGCCGGGGCCCGCACTGTTTCACGTGAAACAGTGCGGGCCCCGGCCGTGGTCGGTGCGGTTCAGCCGCGGCGGTGCCGCCCGCCGCCCACCGGCTCCTCGGCCTCGGCGCCGGCGGCCTTCTTCTTCCGGCGCTCGCGGATCACCTCGACGATGATCGGGGAGACCGAGATCAGCACGATCAGCAGGATGGCCGGGATCAGGTACTTGTCGATCACCGGGGCCATCGCGTCGCCGAAGAAGTAGCCGATCAGCAGCATGGACTCGGTCCACAGCACGCCGCCGACCACGTTCCACACGAAGAAGGTCCGGGCGGGCATCTCCAGGGTGCCGGCGACCGGGTTGAGGAAGGTCCGGACCACCGGGATGAACCGGGCCAGCACCACGGCCTTGGCGGGGCCGAACTTGGCGAAGTACTCCTCGGCCTTGGACACGTACTCGCGCCGGAAGATCTTCGAGTCCGGCTTGTCGAAGAGCCGCGGCCCCATCTTCGTCCCGAAGGCGTGGCCCAGCTGGGCGCCGGCGACGGCGGCGATCGGAGTGCCGATCAGCAGCAGCGCGATGTTCATCTGCGCGCCCGGGCCGAACACCTCCGTGGCGGCACTGGAGGCGGCGACGCCGGCCAGGATGAGCAGGGAGTCGCCGGGGAAGAAGAACCCGACCAGCAGGCCGGTTTCGGCGAAGATGATCGCCAGAACTCCGATGGCGCCCACCGACGAGACGAGCGATTTGGCGTCAAGCAGATTGACCGCGAGCTGGTTGTAGTCCACGGGCGCAGGATAGCGCCCATGGACCTGTGGGCCACCTAAAGCTCCCGTCCGCCCCACAGCCCCCGATCATCCCCCATCGCCCCGTCCGTCCCAAGGAGCGGGCTGCCTGGTGTGTCGGGAGGGGGAGTCTGGGAAGATGGCCCAGGTGTCCGGCCCGCGGTCGAGGCCCACCCTCTTCTCGTGCCGCGATCCACGCCGTGTACCAGAGGCGTATCGAGCATCGGACAGCGTCGTCCGATCGCCCCACACCGACAGGAGCGGATTCGCATGCCCATCGCAACTCCCGAGGTCTACAACGAGATGCTGGACCGGGCAAAGGCGGGCAAGTTCGCCTACCCGGCCATCAACGTGACCTCGTCCCAGACCCTGCACGCCGCGCTGCGCGGCTTCGCCGAGGCCGAGAGCGACGGCATCATCCAGATCTCCACGGGTGGCGCGGAGTTCCTGGGCGGCCAGCACAACAAGGACATGGTCACCGGCGCAGTCGCCCTGGCCGAGTTCGCCCACATCGTGGCGGCCAAGTACGACATCACCGTCGCGCTGCACACCGACCACTGCCCGAAGGACAAGCTGGACGGCTACGTCCGCCCGCTGCTGGCCATCTCCGAGGAGCGCGTGGCCCAGGGCCGCAACCCGCTCTTCCAGTCGCACATGTGGGACGGCTCCGCCGAGACCCTGGCCGACAACCTGTCGATCGCCGAGGAGCTGCTGGCCCGCGCCGCCGCCGCCAAGATCATCCTTGAGGTCGAGATCACCCCGACCGGTGGCGAGGAGGACGGCGTCTCCCACGAGATCAACGACGACCTGTACACCACGGTCAACGACGCCGTCCGCACCGCCGAGGCCCTGGGCCTGGGCGACCGCGGCCGCTACCTGCTGGCCGCCTCCTTCGGCAACGTGCACGGCGTCTACAAGCCGGGCAACGTCGTCCTGAAGCCGGAGCTGCTGCGCGAGCTGCAGGACGCCATCGGCAAGCAGTACGGCAAGGCCGACCCGTTCGACTTCGTCTTCCACGGCGGCTCGGGCTCCACGGCCGAGGAGATCGCCACCGCGCTGGAGAACGGCGTGGTGAAGATGAACCTGGACACCGACACCCAGTACGCCTTCACCCGTCCGGTCGTGGACCACATGTTCCGCAACTACGACGGTGTGCTGAAGGTCGACGGCGAGGTCGGCAAGAAGAACACCTACGACCCGCGCACCTGGGGCAAGCTGGCCGAGGCCGGCATGGCCGCCCGCGTGCTCGAGGCCGCCCAGCAGCTGCGCTCGGCGGGCAACCGCATCAAGTAGTCGCCGGACGCCGGTGCCCCCGTACGGATCTCCGTACGGGGGCACCGGCGCGGGTGGGCCCTGCGGCTACTGCTTCAGCTCGGTGTACGCCTCGGCGCTGCTGTCCTTGAGGAACTCCCAGCAGCGCTCGGCCTCCTCGGTCTCGTTGATCGCGCCGGCCGCGCGGGCCAGGGCCGCCAGACAGCGCAGGAAGCCGCGGTTGCCGCGGTGCTCCCACGGAATCGGGCCGTGCCCTCGCCAGCCGCTGCGGCGCAGCGCGTCCAGCCCGCGGTGGTAGCCGGTGCGCGCGTAGGCGTACGACTCGACGTAGCGGCCGGCCGTGAACGCGTCGTCGGAGAGCATCGCCCACGCCAGGCAGAAGGTCGGGAAGTCCGCGGCCACCTGGGTCGGGGAGGCCGACTGCTCCGCCATCATGCGGTACGGCTGCTCGTCCTCCGGCAGGAGGGTCGGCTCCGGTCCGTCGAGGAGGTTCTTGTGAATCGCCATGGTGGCAGTCTGCCACCCGGGCCCCTGCCGCACGAGACATTCGAACGTGCAGCCGAATCCTGGGCTCGGTAGGGTTTCCCCATGATCATCGAGGCTGCCTCGCATCCGTGCGCGCCCCGCCGCGGATCCTGAGCGGAGCCGTCCGCCGCGGGCCGACCGGGTCGCCGGCCGGCAACCGCCGGGACGCGTCCGGCGTCCTTCTCCCATGGGGCAACCGACGCCTCGTCAGCCCGATCCCCGAGCAGAGAGTCCGTCAGTTGCCCACAGCCACCAGGTCCAGGAGAGCTCCCGTCAGCCGGCGCCAGGCCAAGCGGATGCGCCGGCAGGCGCGGCGAAAGCGGCTGGG
Source organism: Kitasatospora sp. HUAS MG31 (assembly GCF_040571325.1). GTDB lineage: Bacteria > Actinomycetota > Actinomycetes > Streptomycetales > Streptomycetaceae > Kitasatospora > Kitasatospora camelliae. Next base: position 3,844,370 of record NZ_CP159872.1, read on the forward strand.
GATGGGCATCGCGGCGGCCGGTGCGCTGGCCGTCCTGGGGACGGCCGGCGTGGTGCTGCTGCAGGGCGGGGGCGACGAGGGCGACGGCCGCAGCACCCAGGCCCGGGCGGTCCCCTCGCTCTCCGAGTCCCCCACGGTCGACCCGGCCGAGCCCATCGCGCCGGAGCCCACGGCCGCACCCGGCGGCGGCGGGGCGCCGCAGTCCGGCGCCGCCGCGTCCCCGACCGCCTCCGGCGCGGCCGGCCAGGGCACCTTCTCCACGGCGGTCGCGGGCGGCGACGCCGTCGGCAAGGGGACGATCCGGCGCTACAAGGTGGAGGTGGAGGACGGCCTGGAGGTCGATCCGAAGACCGCCGCCGACCAGATCAACGCCATCCTCTCGGACAAGCGCAGCTGGACCTCGGACGGGAAGAACGGGTTCCAGCTGGTCGCCTCCGGCACCTACGACTTCACCGTGCGGATCGCCTCGCCGGACACCGTGGACAAGATCTGCCGCGCCGCCGGACTGGACACCAAGGGCGAGGTGAACTGCGACGTCGGCAAGCAGGTGATGGTCAACTCCAAGCGCTGGCTGACCGGTTCGCCGCAGTTCCAGGGGCCGATCGAGGAGTACCGGGCGCTGATCATCAACCACGAGGTCGGCCACCGGATCGGCCACGGCCACGAGACCTGCCCCGGCCCGGGCAAACCGGCGCCGGCCATGATGCAGCAGATCTACGGTCTCAAGGGCTGCAAGGAGAACGCCTGGCCGTACTCCGCCGACGGCACCTACCTCAGCGGCCCGGCGGTGCCCTGACCCCGGCCGTTCCCCGACCGGCCCCTCACGGCCGGACCCTCACAGCCTGATCGCGGCCACCCCGTCCGAGGTGCCGAGCACCAGCAGGTCCTCCGCCACGCCGAGGGCCCACACCGGGGAGCCGAGGCGCAGCTCCAGCGGCCGACCGGCGGCCGACCGGTGCACCCGGACCAGGCCGTCCGACCAGGCGGCGGCGACCGTCATGCCCAGGGCGCCGTCGGCCAGCGCCACCGCGCTGATCTCCCGGCCGCGGCGGTCCAGCTCCAGCGGCTGGTTGGCACCGGGCCCCCACAGCCGGACGGAACCGTCGAACCCACCGCTGACCAGCACCGGAATTCCGCCGGAGAGCGTGCCGGCCAGGGCGGTCACCGGGCCCTGGTGGAGCTCCTCGCTCCACCGCTCGCCGGAACGGTACCAGTGCACCGCGCCGGTCTCGTCCCCCACCGCCAGGGCGTCCTCGGGCAGGTCGGCGACCGCGGCCACCGCGCTCAGCCCGAGACCCGCGCCGCCGAGGGCCGCCATGGCCCCGCGCGGACCGCCGGGCTCCGCAGCGGCGGGCGCGAGTGCGCCCCCGGCGTCCAGCAGCACCGCGTCGCCGCCGTGGGCCACGGTCAGGCCGCGCAGCGGGCGGGCCTCGGCGGCCAGCGGCAGCCGGGCCAGCGGGCGGCCGCTGGCGGTGTCCACGGTGCGGATGACCCCGCCGGGGTCGGCGAGCAGCAGCTGCCCGGCGTACGGGCCGCTGCCGACGGCCAGCGAGGCCACCGGGCCGGGCCAGCCGCGCGAGGAGTCCGGCCACATCGCCCAGGCGCCCTGCCAGGGGGCGGGGAGCTGCCCGAGGAGCTCTGCGGCCTCCTCGTCGAAGCCGAACAGCCGGGTGCGCAGGACGGCCGCGCGGACCGCCGGGTCGGCGGTGGCGACCAGGGCCGGCCCGGCCGCGTCCCAGGCGGTGGGCACCATGCCGGACCGGCCGTCCAGCGCGGTGGTGACGGCCAGCGGGTCGGCGTGGGCGAGGAGCCGGACGTCGCGCAGCAGGTCGGCGGCGCTCTCCGGCCGGCGCGGGTCGGCGGCCGGACGGCCGAGCGCCCGGCCGGGGCTGGGGTACTGCGCCGGGTCGGCCTGCTCGGTCGCGCACCAGGCCTCGAACCGGGCCCGGTCGGTCCACTGCGGCAGGTCGAGGTCGAGCACCGCGGGCGCGGGGACGGCGGTGAACGCCGTGGCCGCCGGTCCCCCCTCGGCGGCCTCGGCGATCAGCCGGACGTGCTCCGACCGCAGCAGCGGGTCGAGGAGCTCGGCGACCAGGGCGGCCGGGTCGGCGGCCTCGTCGAGCCGCGGGACGCAGAGGACCACCGGACGGCCCTCCTCGTCGACGGCGGTGACGAGGTCCTCGGGGGTGCGGGCGGTGAGCCCGAGCTGGTGGGCCAGGGCCCAGGCGGCGCCGCGGGTGCTGACGCCGGCGGCCGGGAGCACGGCGTGCACCCGGCGGTCGGCCGGGGCGTCCTTGCCCGAGAAGCCCTCGGCGAGCCAGTCCAGGAGGTGGGACTTGCCGGCTCCGGGGCCACCCGAGATCCGGCACAGCCGCGGTGCCATGCCGTCCTTCAGCCAGCCCAGCAGGGCCAGCCCGGCTGGCCGCCGTCCCGCCCGCAGCGCCGGAATCCGCCGCCCGCCGTCACCCGTCACCGTGGCCCTCCCGTCCCCGACACCGACCGACCGAGCTTACTGACCCCGTATCGGGCCCCGGTCGGACGGTCCGGATGAACGCTCCGGCCGGACGGTCCGGACGGTGCTCCCGGCGGGTCAGGCCAGGACGGGCAGGTACCCGCTCAGGTCGCTCCGCTCGCCGCTGGCGCTGACCGCGGCGGACTCGACCGCCGCGGCCCAGCCGGTCCGCCCGGTGGCGAGCCGGATCCAGGTCAGCGGGTCGGTCTCCACCACGTTGGGCGGGGTCCCACGGGTGTGCCGCGGCCCCTCGACGGCCTGGACGACCGCGTACGGCGGGATCCGCAGCTCGACGGCGCCGCCGGGCGTCCGGTCCGCGAACGCGTCGGCGAGCAGCCGGGAGACGGCGGCCACCGCCTGCCGGTCGTGCGGGAAGGGGGCCGGGCCGAGCGCGGCGGCCAGGTCGTCGGCGTGCACCACCGTCTCGACCAGCCGGGTCACCAGGAAGTCGGCCAGCGGCATCGGCCCGAAGCGCATCGCGATCAGCCGTCCGGGCTGCTCCGCAGCCGGCAGTGCGGCGACCAACTCGGCGCAGCAGCGGTCGAATTCGGCCGCGACCTCGTTCGGAGTGCCGGCGAAGGGGCTGGCCGCGAGCTCCTCGGCGATCTCGTTGATGGTGGCGGCGGCGGTCCGGGTGCTGCGGGCCCAGTCCAGGGGGGTGATGGGCGGCCGGGCGGGCAGCGGGTCGTCCAGGTGGGCGGGCACCCAGGTGATCACCATGCCCAGGTGGGAGACCAACTCCCTGACCCGCCAGTCCCCCAGTCGGGTCGGCCGGGCCAACTGGTCCTCGGTGAGGCCGCGCACGGTCTCACGCAGCGCCTCCACCTGCCCGGTGAGCGCGGCGCGCACCTTCACCGGGTCGTAACTGCGGCTCTTCGTCGGCATACGCGGCAGCGTACGCCGAAGGGTGGCCGGTCCGTAGTCGACCGACCACCCTTCGAGGGGTCGTACGTCAGGCGAGCAGGGCCTCGATGACGCCGGTGTGGGCGTCCTTCAGCTCGGCCAGCGAGACGGTGAACTGCCCCTGGACGTCCAGGACGTCGCCGTCCACGACACCGATGCGGGTGGCCGGGAGGCCGCGGGCGCCGCACATGTCGTTGAACCGGAGCTCCTCGCTGCGCGGCACGGACACCACGGCCCGGCCCGCCGACTCGGAGAACAGGAACACGAACGGGTCCATGCCCTCGGGCACCACCACGCGGGCGCCCTTGCCGCCCTTGAGGCTGCTCTCCACCAGGGCCTGGCCCAGGCCGCCGTCGGAGAGGTCGTGCGCGGCGTCGATCATGCCGTCGCGGGAGCCCGCGATGAGGATCTCGCCGAGCAGGCGCTCGCGCTCCAGGTCGACCTTGGGCGGCAGGCCGCCGAGGTGGTCGTGGACCACCTGGGACCAGGCCGAGCCGCCGAGCTCGTCCTCGGTGTCGCCCAGCAGGTAGAGCAGCTGGCCCTCCTCGGCGAAGCCGATCGGGGTCCGGCGGGTGACGTCGTCGATCACGCCGAGCACCGCGACCACCGGGGTCGGGTGGATGGCGGTCTCGCCGGTCTGGTTGTAGAGCGAGACGTTGCCGCCGGTGACCGGGGTGCCGAGCACCTGGCAGGCGTCGGCCAGACCGCGGGTGGCCTCGGCGAACTGCCACATCACGTCCGGGTCCTCGGGGGAGCCGAAGTTGAGGCAGTCGGAGACGGCGAGCGGCTTGGCACCGCCGGCCGCGACGTTGCGGTACGCCTCGGCCAGGGCCAGCTGGGCACCGGTGTACGGGTCCAGCTTGGCGTAGCGGCCGTTGCCGTCGGTGGCGACCGAGACGCCGAGGTTGGTCTCCTCGTCGATCCGGATCATGCCCGAGTCCTCGCCGACCGAGAGCACGGTGTTGCCGAGCACGTAGCGGTCGTACTGGTCGGTGATCCAGGACTTGGAGGCCTGGTTCGGGTGGGCGGCGACCTTCAGCAGGTCGGCCTTGAGGCCCTCGCCGGTGGTCGGGCGGGCCAGCCGCTCGGCGGTCGGGGCGTCCGCCTGGAGGGCGTCCTGCCAGCTCGGCCGGGCGAAGGGGCGGTGGTACGTCGGGCCCTCGTGGGCGACGGTGCGCGGCGGCACGTCCACCACCTGCTCGCCGTGCCAGAAGATCTCCAGGCGGTCGCCGTCGGTCACCTCACCGATGACGGTGGCGATGACGTCCCACTTCTCGCAGATCTCCAGGAAGCGGTCGACCTTGGCGGGCTCGACGATGGCGCACATGCGCTCCTGCGACTCGCTCATGAGGATCTCCTCCGGCGAGAGCGTCTGGTCGCGCAGCGGGACGGTGTCGAGCTCGATCCGCATGCCGCCGGTACCGGCCGAGGCCAGCTCGGAGGTGGCGCAGGAGAGGCCGGCGCCGCCGAGGTCCTGGATACCGGCGACCAGGTCCTCCTTGAAGATCTCCAGGGTGCACTCGATGAGCAGCTTCTCCTGGAACGGGTCGCCGACCTGGACCGCGGGGCGCTTGGCCGGGCCGGTGGCGTCGAAGGTCTCCGAGGCCAGCACGGAGACGCCGCCGATGCCGTCGCCGCCGGTGCGGGCGCCGTAGAGGATGACCTTGTTGCCGGGGCCGGAGGCCTTGGCCAGGTGGATGTCCTCGTGCTTCATCACGCCGACGCACAGCGCGTTGACCAGCGGGTTGCCCTGGTAGCAGGAGTCGAAGACGACCTCGCCGCCGATGTTGGGCAGGCCCAGGCAGTTGCCGTAGCCGCCGATGCCCGCGACGATGCCGGGGAGCACCCGCCGGGTGTCGGGGTGGTCCGCGGCGCCGAAGCGCAGCGGGTCCATCACGGCGACCGGGCGGGCACCCATGGCGAGGATGTCGCGGACGATGCCGCCGATGCCGGTGGCCGCGCCCTGGTAGGGCTCGATGTACGACGGGTGGTTGTGCGACTCGACCTTGAAGGTGACCGCGTAACCCTGGCCGACGTCGACGACGCCGGCGTTCTCGCCGATGCCGACGAGCATGGCGTCGTTGCGCGGGGCCTTCTCGCCGAACTGCTTCAGGTGGACCTTGGAGCTCTTGTACGAGCAGTGCTCCGACCACATGACGGAGTACATCGCCAGCTCGGCGCCGGTGGGGCGGCGGTCGAGGATCTCGCGGATCCGGGCGTACTCGTCTTCCTTCAGGCCGAGCTCGGCCCAGGGCTGGACGGCGTCCGGGGTCTGCTCGGCCTTCTTGACGGTGTCCAGGGACATCAGGCGTTCACCAGCTGCTTCAGTACGGAAGTGAAGAAGCCCAGGCCCTCGGTGGTCGGGCCGGTGAGCGGCTCCACGGCGTGCTCCGGGTGCGGCATGAGGCCGACGACATTGCCCGCGGCGTTGGTGATGCCGGCGATGTCGCGGTACGAACCGTTGGGGTTCACGTCGAGGTAGCGGGCGACGACGCGGCCCTCGGCCTCGAGTTCGTCCAGGACGTGCTCGTCCGCGACGAAGCGGCCCTCGCCGTTCTTCAGCGGGACGACGATTTCCTGGCCCGCCGAGTAATCACGGGTCCAGGCGGTCCCCGCGTTCTCGATGCGCAGCTTCTGGTCGCGGCAGATGAAGTGCAGCGAGTCGTTGCGGGTGAGCGCGCCGGGCAGCAGGTGCGATTCGCAGAGCACCTGGAAGCCGTTGCAGATACCGAGGACCGGCATTCCCAGCTTCGCCTGCTCGATGACGGTCTCCATCACCGGCGAGAAGCGGGAGATGGCGCCGCAGCGCAGATAGTCGCCGTAACTGAATCCGCCCGGCAGGACGACGGCGTCGACCTGGTGGAGATCCTTGTCACGGTGCCAGAGGGCGACCGGCTCGGCGCCGGCGAGGCGGACCGCGCGCTGGGCGTCGCGGTCGTCGAGGGAACCGGGGAAAGTGACGACGCCGACGCGGGTGGTCACTTCGCCTCCTCCTCGACGCGGACGGTGAAGTCCTCGATCACGGTGTTGGCGAGGAAGGTCTCGGCGGCTTCGCGGATGCGGGCGAGCGCGGCCTCGTCGACCGGACCCTCCAGCTCCAGCTCGAAACGCTTGCCCTGGCGGACGTCGGCGATGCCGTCGAATCCGAGACGCGGCAGTGCACGCTGCACCGCCTGTCCCTGGGGGTCGAGGATCTCCGGCTTGAGCATGACGTCGACTACGACGCGTGCCACTGGCACTCCCGGTGGTGTCTTCGTGAAGGCGGGGGACCTTCAGACTACCTGGGCTTTCGGGTCGGATTGCGGCCCCGCCGGAGCGACGCGCGTAGACCCTCGCCCCTTACGCACCAAGGGTTCCGGGCTCCCGGAGCGCGGTTTTCGACGGTTAATCAGGTCCTCGGGACCCCCCGCCGAGAACGCCCGAATACCGGCACTCCGGACAGATCGACCACGGCTATCAGCTCGCTATCAGACTTGAGGTGAAGCACGTGAATATCCCGAAAAAGGAATCCGGAGCCCTTCGATTTTCGGCCTCTTTGGGTGCAGAATAGGGCGACCGACGGCCAGGACCACTGGCGTTGCGGGCACGTGCCCCCACGCCTGCCCGTGTGCGCGAACTCCGTGGCCGGCCGGGCCGACGGGGCACCCGAGACACCCGGCGGCAAATGGCCCGAGAGGATTGACACCCATGGCTCAGCGTGTAGTCGTCACGCTCTCCGACGACCTGGACGGCGGTGCCGCCGCGGAAACCGTCCACTTCGGCGTCGACGGGAAGTCGTACGAGATCGACCTGTCTGCGGACAACGCGGAAAAGCTGCGGGAGGCCCTCGCCCCGTTCGTCGCCGCCGGGCGGCGCCAGAGCCGCAGCGGGAAGTCCTTCCGCCGCACCGCCCTCACCCCGGACCCGGCCGCGGTCCGCGCCTGGGCGCAGTCGAACGGAATGGAACTGCCGGCCCGCGGCCGGATCCCGAAGCACGTGTACGAGGCGTTCGCGGACGCCAACTGAGCCGTCGCGCTCCCGCCCCACCCGCCCCGGCCGGTCCTCGGAGGGGAAGGGTGGGGCGAGCACTCCGATCGATGTTGTAGAGTATTTCTCGTCGCCAAGGGGAAGCCCCCGGAAGCGACAGGCGCCCAGGCGCCACGCGGACGTGGCTCAGTTGGTAGAGCATCACCTTGCCAAGGTGAGGGTCGCGAGTTCGAATCTCGTCGTCCGCTCGCAGCACCCCTTGGGGTGTGCAGTACAATTTCACAGACCTGCGGACGTGGCTCAGTTGGTAGAGCATCACCTTGCCAAGGTGAGGGTCGCGAGTTCGAATCTCGTCGTCCGCTCCATCCGGAAGGCCCCCTCGATCGAGGGGGCCTTCCGCGTTCTCCGGGTCGGTGCGGCCGGTCTCGCCAGCCCGCGCCGGGTGTTCCGTCGGCCGGCCCGGTGACATATGTCATCGCCGACCCGTGGATCCGCACCCGGGTTCCATGACGCCGCGCACTGCCGGCGCCGCCCGGCCGCCGGGAGGCTGGAGGCATGAACGACACCAGCCACCGGGAGCCCGCGGTCGAGGCCGCCGGCCTGCACCGCCGCTACGGGCCCGCCGGCGCCGCCGGCTTCGACGCGGTCCGCGGCCTGGACCTCACCGTCCACCGGGGCGAGCTCTTCGCCCTGCTCGGCACCAACGGCGCCGGCAAGACGTCCAGCATGGAACTGATCGAGGGCCTGGCCGCCCCCACCGCCGGCACCGTCCGGGTGCTCGGCCGGGACCCGTACCGGGAACGCACCGCGGTCCGCCAGCGGATCGGGATCATGCTGCAGGAGGGCGGGTTCCCCGGGGACCTCACGGTGGCCGAGACCGGGCGGACCTGGACCGGGCTGACCTCCGGGGCCCGCCCGGTGGACGAGGCGCTGGAGCTGGTCGGCCTGCTGGACCGCCGCAGGGTCCGGGTGAAGCAGCTCTCCGGCGGCGAGCGCCGCCGGCTGGACCTGGCGATCGCCCTGCTGGGCCGCCCGGAGGTGCTGTTCCTGGACGAGCCCACCACCGGTCTCGACCCGGAGGCCCGCGCGGCCGTCTGGCGGCTGGTCCGGGAGCTGCGCGAGCAGGGCACCACGGTGCTGCTCACCACGCACTACCTGGAGGAGGCCGAGGAGCTGGCCGACCGGCTGGCGATCATGCACCGCGGCCGGGTGGTCGCCGGCGGCACCGTCGCCGAGGTGATCGCCGGGCACCCGTCCCGGATCACCTTCGAGCTGCCCGAGCGCTGCGGCGCGTACGACGGCCTGGGACTGCCGGCCATGCCGGGGGCCGAGGTGGCCGCGGACGGCCGCCGGATCACCGTCCGGACGCCCACCCTCCAGGCCACCCTCACCGGGCTGCTCGGCTGGGCCGCCCACCACGGGGTCGCCCTGGGCGGGCTGGACGCCCGCAGTGCCTCGCTGGAGGAGGCCTTCCTCGCCATCGCGGCCGACGCCGCCGAGACCACCCCCGCCCCGTCGCTGATCGGAAACGCCCGATGACCACCGCCGCCCCCGCGACGACCGCCGCCGACGCCGCCCCCGGCACCGCCCGGACCACCCCCGTACGCCGGATGCTGGCTCTCGGCCGGACCGAGACCACGCTGCTGCTGCGCAACCGGACCGCCCTGTTCATGGCCCTGGCGATGCCGCCCGTCATGATCGTCGGCCTGCGCGGGATCCTGGAGGCCCAGGCCGGGTCCCACCCCGGGATCGACCTCCACGCCACCCTGGTGAACGGTGTGGCCGGGCTGATCCTGATGATGGTCGTCTACTACAACCTGACCGGCTCCTTCGTGGCCCGGCGCGGCGAGCTGGTGCTCAAGCGGCTGCGCACCGGCGAGGCCTCGGACGTGGAGATCCTGGCGGGCACCGCGCTCCCCTCGGTGGTGCTGGCCCTGCTGCAGTGCGCCCTGCTCGGCGGCGCGGCGGCGGTCCTGATGGGCCTGCCGATGCCGGTGAACCCGCTCCTCATGATCATCGGGCTGACGCTGGCGATCGCTCTGCTGGGGGCCCTCGCTGCGGTGACCAGCTCCTTCACCAAGACGGTGGAGAGCGCCGGCCTCACCACCATGCCGCTGATGCTGCTCGCCCAGTTCGGCTCCGGCCTGCTGATCCCGCTGGAGACCATGCCGCAGCCGATCGCCGCGGCCTGCAAGACGCTGCCGACCACCCCGGCCTTCCAGCTGCTGCGGCTCGGCTGGTTCGGGACCGACGACGCGGACCCGGCCACCGACTTCCTCGGCACCTGGAGCCAGGGCGCCTTCCACCTCATGCTGGGCGTGCTGTGGACCGCCACCGCGTTCTGGGCCGCCCACCGCTGGTTCCGCTGGGAGCCCCGGCGCTGAGCACCGGCCCCGCACCCGCTCGGTCCACCGCGCACCCACCCGAGGCGCCCTCCGCCCCCGCACCCGGCGGAGGGCCGCGGGGCTGATAGGAAGGCACCGCACCATGCAGCAGCCACGGGGGGACGGGATGGGCGTCGACACACTGATCAGGCCGGTGACCCGGCCGGTGCGGAGCTGGCGGGCCCTCGGCAAGCCCCAGCGCACCGAGATGTACGTCCGCTGGTCGCTGTACCTGATGGCACCGATGCAGCTGTTCTTCGTGCTCCTCGCCATCGGCGCCAACCCCGACCTGGACCCTCCGGTCTGGGTGCTGCGCTTCGTGGTGGCCGCGGGCCTGGCCGACGCGGTGGTGATGGTGGTCACCCTGCGCGCCGGTCTCGACCACTACCTGGGCCGGCGCGACCTGCCGGTCGCCGCCCTGGCCACCGGCTTCGCCCTGGCCCTGGCGACGGTGTGGGGGGTGGCGCTGCTCGGGCCCGGTCCCGACGGGACCACGCCCACGGGAGCCCTCATGGCGCCGGTGGCGCTGCCCTTCTGGTTCGCCCCGATCAGTGTGGCGGTGCCGCCGCGACGGGCGGCGCTGGTGGCCGGCGCGATGATGGCGCTCGCCGTCCCGCCGCTGCTGGTCGGCGGGATGGGGGTGGGTGAGGCCGTCGGGGCGCTGACCGGCCTGTCCTTCGCTCTGGTCGTGGTCGCGGGCACCTGCCGCTGCTCGGCCTGGCTGGCCGGGGTGGTGTGGGAGCTGGACGCCGCCCGCGAGACCCAGTCCCAGCTGGCGGTGGCCCAGGAGCGGCTGCGGTTCTCCCGCGACCTGCACGACGTCCTGGGGCGCAACCTCACCACCATGGCGCTGAAGAGCGAGCTGGCCGTCCAGCTGGCGGTCCGCGGCCGCCCGGAGGCGGCAGACCAGATGACCGAGGTGCAGCGGATCGCCCAGGAGTCGCAGCGCGAGGTCCGCGACCTGGTGCGCGGCTACCGCTCGGCCGACCTGCAGGTCGAGCTGACCGGCGCCCGCTCGGTGCTGCGGTCGGCCGACGTGGCCTGCGAGGTCGACCTGGTGGCCGAGGTGGGGTCGCTGCCCGCCGCCGCGCAGTCGGTGCTGGGCTGGGTGGTCCGCGAGGCGACCACCAACGTGCTGCGGCACAGCGAGGCCGCGCACTGCCGGATCCGGCTGCGGACCGAGGACGGCCGCGCCCTGCTGGAGATCGAGAACGACGGGGTGCCGGCCGCCCCGGCCACCCCGGCCGGCTCCACCGGCGGCCACGGGCTGGCCGGGCTGCGCGAGCGGCTGGCCGCCCACGGCGGCGAGCTGCACCTGCCGGCCGCCGTGCCGGGCGCCTTCACGGTGCTGGCCGTCCTGCCGCTCGACACCACGGCCCCGGAGGTGCCGTCCCGATGACCGACCCCGTACGCGTCCTGCTGGCCGACGACGAGCACCTGATCCGCGGGGCGCTGGCCGCGCTGCTGTCGCTGGAGGTGGACATCACCGTGGTGGCCGAGGCCGCCTCCGGGCCGGAGGCGCTGGCCATGGCCAAGGCGCACCGGCCGGACGTCGCGGTGCTGGACCTGCAGATGCCCGGCCTGGACGGCATCGAGGTGGCGGCCGAGCTGCGCCACCGGCTGCCGGACTGCCGGACGATGATCGTGACCGGCCACGGCCGGCCCGGCTACCTGAAGCGGGCGCTGGAGGTGGGGGTCCGGGGGTTCCTGCCCAAGACGGTCTCCGCCTCCGACCTGGCCGGGATCATCCGGACCGTCCGGGCGGGCGGGCGGTACGTGGACCCGGAGCTGGCGGCGGACGCGATCAGCGCCGGGGACAGCCCGCTGACCCCGCGCGAGACGGACGTCCTGGAGCTGGCCGCGCACGGCACCTCGATCGCGGAGATCGCCGACCGGGCCGCGCTCTCCCCCGGGACGGTCCGCAACTACCTCTCCTCGGCGGCCGGCAAGCTCGGCGCGGAGAACCGCCACGCCGCGGTCCGGATCGCCCGCGAGCACGGCTGGATCTGACCGGGCGGGCCGCCCTCGGGACGGGTCCGGAACGCGGCCCGCCCGCCGCAGGGGGTGCGGCGGGCGGGTTCCGGGGCTCCGGGCCGGGCGGTCAGACCCAGGAGGTGCCGGTGAGGCGCTCGTAGGCCTCGATGTAGCGGGCCCGGGTCAGGTCGACCACCTTCTCCGGGAGCTCCGGCGGCGGGAGCTCGCCGGTGCGGTCCCAGCCCGACTCGGGCGAGGAGAGCCAGTTACGGATGATCTGCTTGTCGTACGACGGCTGGACCTGGCCCGGCTTCCACTCGTCGGCCGGCCAGAACCGCGAGGAGTCGGGGGTCAGCACCTCGTCGCCGATCACGAGTTCGTCCCCGGCGAGCCCGAACTCGAACTTGGTGTCGGCGAGGATGATCCCGCGCTCGCGGGCGATGTCGCGCGCCCGGCCGTAGACGGCCAGGGTGGTCTGTCGCAGGGTGGCCGCCAGCTCGGCGCCGATCCGGCGGGCGGTCTCCTCGTAGGAGACGTTCTCGTCGTGCTCGCCGACCTCCGCCTTGAGGGCCGGGGTGTAGATCGGGGCGGGCAGCTCGGAGCCGTCCTCCAGGCCCTCCGGCAGCGCGATGCCGCAGACCGTCCGGTCGGCGTCGTACTCCAGCAGGCCGGAGCCGGTCAGGTAGCCGCGCGCCACGCACTCCACCGGCACCATGTCCAGGGAGCGGCAGATCAGCGTCCGCCCGGCCCAGTCGGCGGGGGCGCCGGCCGGCAGCTCGGTGGAGATCACGTGGTTCGGCACGATGTCGGCGATCCGCTCGAACCACCACAGCGAGAGCCGGGTGAGGATCCGGCCCTTGTCCGGGATCTCGTTGGGCAGCACCCAGTCGAAGGCCGAGGTCCGGTCGCTGGCCACCATCACCAGGTCGCCGTTCCCGGCGCGGTAGAGGTCGCGCACCTTCCCGGTGTGGAGGTGGACCAGGCCGGGCACCTGGACCGGCTCGGGCTTCGTGACAAATCCGCTCAAGGTCAGTCCTCAGAGATGGGGGGCTCTGGGATCGAGTCTTTCACGGCCCGGTCCGGCCCTCCTTGCAGAGGTGGTCGAGCAGGTTGGCGGTCGCCCGCTGGATCCGCTCGTCGGTGTGGCCGGGCCGGTCCAGCGCCGGCGACCAGGCGAAGGTGCCCGCGGCGAAGACGTACGCCCCGCTCGGCGCCCGGTACAGCGAGGTCTCCTGGTGGGCCCGCCGCCCGGCGGCGTCCCGGTACGGGGAGTGGGCGAGCAGCGTCCGCTCGGTGCTCGCGGGGAGCGCGACCTTCGGGAAGTAGCGGTCGGCCTCCCCGGCGACCAGCCCGGGCAGCCCGTCCCCGTCCCGCAGCCCGGTGCCGTCCCAGAGCCAGTGCGCGGTGTTCCGGGCCACCAGCGGGACGGGGGTGGGCACCCGGCCCGCGTACTGGACGCCGAGCAGGTGCTGCTCGGGCTCGCCCGCGTCCCGCCACAGCGCGCTGGTGCTGCCGGGCAGGCCGGCGGCCTGGCTCTGCGCCGGGACGCGCTGGCGCTTGCGGCAGTTCAGCAGCCGGTTCGGCTCGCCCGCGGCGCTCGGGGTGAGGTCGACCCGCCAGTACATGGTGTTGGCGGAGAGGAAGACCAGCGAGGTGCCGCCGTCCCTGGCCTGCTCGACGGCCCGCCGCATCTGGTCGGACCAGTACTCGTCGTGGCCCGGGAAGACCAGCGCCTTGTGCCGGGACGGCGTCACCAGGCCCGCGTGCAGGTCGGTGGCGGTGGCGTAGGCGAGGTCGTAGCCGTAGCGCTCGGCCCAGCGGATGAAGTCGTAGGCGTGGCCCACGTGCAGCGGCAGCCCGGCACCGGCGTGCGGCCGGTCGAAGGAGACCGTGACCGCCGCTTCCGACTCCCCCACCAGCCGCCCGTCGCCGTCCCAGGCGTGGTACAGGCTGGCGCCGGTGTGGCCGTCCTCCGGGAAGAGGTTGTACGCCTGCCAGGTGACGTCCGGGACGACCAGCAGCAGCTCGGCCGGGTGCAGGTGGTCCTCGAAGTCGCGGACGGTGAACGGGATGTGGCTGCGGTGGCGGTTGTCCTCGGTGGTCAGCACGGCGACGTACGCGCCGGGCTGCCAGTGCGCCGGGACGTGCAGCCGCCAGGACTGCCACCAGTGGTGGCAGGAGACCGTGCGGCCGACCACGAGCGGGTCGGCCTGGGCCATCCCGGCGATCCGCGGGCTGGAGGTCATGTGCCGGGCCCCGTCGCCGCCGTAGTGCCCGATCCGGTAGACGTCCACGGTGAACTCGCGCGGCGGGTTCACCGTGACCCGGAAGTCCACCGAGCCGCCGGGCCGGATCACCCCGGCCGAGGCGAAGCCCTTGATCTGCTGGTCCACGTCGTCGGAGTTCCGCGGTCCGATCACGGACGGGCGGCTCAGCGGGGCGGTCAGCGGCTGCTGGCCGGGCGCGTCCACGCTGACGTACCAGGGCACCGCACCCTCGCCGCCGTCGAGGTACTGGTCGGGGCTGCGCAGCCAGGGCAGCGGGCCCTGGCCGAACGGGTCCGACACGCCGTGCGCCAGCGTCCCGGACTCCCACCGGCGGATGCCTTCCGTCCCCATGCGCCCTCCCCACCGTCTGCACCCCCGCCGGGCTGGCATGTGCCATACGGATGTGCGTGCGGTCTAGCACACCACAAAGTGCTGGCGCTCCGTCACCCCACGGTAGCAACTGGTACTCGTCCGGCCCCGGCGCGCGCCGCGCGGGGCCTTCCCGCCCGCCCCGGTCAGCCCGACAGCCGCACCGGCCGCTCCAGCCGCACGCCGACCGACCGCAGCCAGGCCCGCAGCGGTTTGTCCTCGCCCTGCTCCACGGCCCGGGCGACCAGGGCGGCCGGCTCGGTCTGCCGCACCCCGGCGATCAGGAGCACCGGGCCGTCCAGCCAGTCCAGCCCCGGGGCGGCCGACCCGGCGTCCACCGCGGCGCAGCAGACCATCGCGGTGACGTGCTCGACCAGGAGCTCCCGGCCGCTGCGCACGGGGGGCAGCGGGGGCGCGACCCTGGCGGCGCGCGCCACCTGGCCGGCCAGGGCGGCGGCCAGGCTCTCGCTCTCGCCGCCGGCGAGGCGGGCGAGGACCCGGGCCAGGGTCGGCCCGTCGCGGTCGTCCCCGCCGAGGGCGCTCTGCAGCGCCGCGGCCTGGACCCGCCAGCCGCGGTCCACCACGTCGGTCGGGTAGTCGGCCCAGTCCAGCTCCTGCCAGCCGGCCCCGGGCACCTCGTGCAGCAGCTCGGCGGCGAGCAGGGAGACCGCGGCGTCCACCCGGCCGGGCTCCTCCAGCAGGTCGCAGGCGGGCCGGTCACCGAGCCGGGTCTCGTAGCCGTCCGCCAGGCGGTCGCGGCGGGAGAGCTCGGTCAGCGCGGCGACCACGCCGGCGTTGAGGTGCGCGGGGTGGCGGCCGAGCCGCCAGGCGGGCAGCGCGACCCGGGTGAGCAGGCGGTCCCAGCCGGCGTAGGCGAGGCCGACCTGCTCCTGGGCGGCGATCCGCAGGCCGTAGTCCACCGCCTTGGCCTGGTCGGAGGCCCAGACGGCGACGGCCCGCTCCAGCTCGGCGGAGTGCTCGCCGCAGGCCCGCAGCAGGGCGCGGTTGACCCGGTCCACCAGGCCGGCCGGGCCGCGGTGCGGGTTGCCGAGCGCCGCGTCCAGGCTGCGGACGAAGCGGCGGGCGGCCGCGATGTCCGGGTCGGCGGCGGCGGCCGTCCCGGCGACCACGGGGGCCAGCAGAGCACGCAGCTCGCCGGCCCGCATCCACCACAGGAACGGGGAGCCGACCACCAGGACGGGCGCGGGCCGCGGCCCGTGGGTGCCGGGCCGCTCGGCGACCTCCTCCAGCCAGCTGTCGCAGTCCGGGGTGAGGGCGATCGCGGAGGGCGCGGGCACCTCCAGCCGGTCGGCGAGCTCGCCGATCAGCCGGTGGAGTTCGGGGGCCTCCGCCCGGGACACCGGGACGGCCGGGGTGACCGGCGGCTCGGCCCGCCGGTGCGAGCGGGCCACCAGGGCGGCCAGCAGCAGGGTGAGGGCGGCGACGGCACCGACCGCCCACCGGACGGCGTCCCAGGCCGTCGTGTCGGCGGAGCCGGGGGCGCCGATCCGGCCGGTGAGCCGGCCGGCCAGCAGGATCACCGCGAGAGCGGCGGGGAGGACCGCGGCGGCCACGGCCCGCCCGCGGACCCGCAGCACGGCCTGGGCCCGTGCGCGTGCGACGTCGACTTCGGCCATAGGACGCGAAACCCCCTTCGCAGCGCTGAGAACGCTCAAATTCCGGCGGGGAAGGGCAACAGCCGACCCCCGTCTGTGCATGGTGCGCGGCAGTTCTGACAGTTTTGACGCCGCTGTGCCCACCGGTGTTCCGGATCGCGACGGATTCCACCCGTCCCGGTGACACCGGCCGCACAACTGGTCCCAGCATCCCCCCGGCGCGATCCCGCCACCGACGCGTCCGCACCGAAACCACCCTGCCCCACGGCGACCCAGCGCACCCTACGACCGGCCGCGCCACAACGTCAGCCGGATGGCCAACACATCACTCGAAGGGCTGGAATTCCTGGTCCGCCCGGTGTGGCGGCGTGCGCCGGGAAACGCCGCGGGGCGCCGCGTCCGGACGGGTTGTCCCGGGCACGGCGCCCCGCAGGAGAAGCGCAGGTGGGCCTGGTCAGCGGGCGACCTTGAGCGCGATGTCGGTGCGGTGCTGGGCGCCCTTGAAGGAGATCTTCGCGACGCCGGCGTACGCCTTGGTGCGGGCCTCGGCCAGGTCGGCCCCGGTGGCGGTGACCGACAGGACTCGGCCGCCGGCGGTCAGCACCTCGTCGCCCTCGCCGGCCCGGGTGCCCGCGTGCAGCACGAAGGCGGTGCCGTCGGCCTCGGCCTCGTCCAGGCCCTCGATCGGGTCGCCGGTGCGCGGCGCGGCCGGGTACCCCTCGGAGGCCAGCACCACGGTGACCGCGGCGCCCTCGCTCCAGCGCAGCGGCTCCAGCCCGGCCAGGGTGCCCTCGGCGGCGGCCAGCAGCACGCCCGCCAGCGGGGTCTCCAGCCGGGCCAGCACCACCTGGGTCTCGGGGTCGCCGAACCGGGCGTTGAACTCGATCACCCGGGTGCCGCGGGAGGTGAGCGCGAGGCCGGCGTAGAGCAGCCCCGAGAACGGGGTGCCGCGACGGCGCAGCTCGTCCACGGTGGGCTGGAGGACGGTCTCCAGGACCTCCGCGACCAGGCCCTCGGGGGCCCAGGGCAGCGGGGAGTAGGCACCCATGCCGCCGGTGTTGGGGCCCTCGTCGCCGTCCAGGGCGCGCTTGAAGTCCTGCGCGGGGACGAGCGGCAGCACGGTGCTGCCGTCGGTGATCGCGAACAGCGAGACCTCGGGGCCGTCCAGGTACTCCTCGATGACCACGCGCTCGCAGGAGGCCGCGTGGGCCAGGGCGGCCTCGCGGTCGGAGGTCACCACGACGCCCTTGCCGGCGGCCAGGCCGTCGTCCTTCACCACGTACGGTGCGCCGAAGGCGTCCAGCGCGGCGGCCGCCTCCTCGGCGGTGGTGCAGATGTAGGAGCGGGCGGTCGGCACGCCGGCGCCGGCCATCACGTCCTTGGCGAAGGCCTTCGAGCCCTCCAGCTGGGCGGCCTCGGCGGACGGGCCGAAGACCGGGATGCCGGCCGCGCGCAGCGGGTCGGCGACGCCGGCCACCAGCGGGGCCTCCGGGCCGACCACGACCAGGTCGGCACCGAGCCGCCGGGCGAGGGCGGTGACCTCGGCACCGTCAAGCTGGTCGACCGGGTGGACCGTCGCCACCCGCGCGATCCCGGCGTTGCCCGGGGCGCAGTGCAGCTCGGTGACGGCGGGATCATGGGACAGGGAGCGGCACAGGGCGTGTTCGCGGGCGCCGCCGCCGATGACGAGGACCTTCACGCTTGGCAAGGGTAGTCGCTGGTGGAACCTCCAAAGCGGAGCGGCTCCCGGAGCAGATGGTTGGAGGAACATCCAACAAAGCCCCGGGTCAGATCGGCGACCCCCGGAACCCTCGCTCGGACGGGTGAAATCCCGCCCCCCACCGAAACCCTCCGACCTCGGCATCCGGAGGTGAATTCCGATAACGATCACCGGGGAAGCGCCCCCACGGTCAGCCATTTGGCGGTAAGAAGTGCTGTTGGACCCGGAATTCGGCCGAGCGCCGGGACAGGGCACCACGGGCGGTCCGGACCGCCCGCGGAACTGCGGGTCCGACGCACAATCAGCTCGACGCTCCATCCGAACCGACTCGGCGTCAGCTGGATGCACCGTCAGTCCCGGTTGCCCGCCGGGCCTCCGCAGTCACCCCGCCACAGGGAGCGCCACAGGTGAGTCAGCCGGAAATGCAGCCCGAGGAGAGCCCCTGGGGCAAGGACGTCGGCGACGATGACCAGCCGCCCCTGCCCGCCACCGGGCGGACGCCCACCCGCCACCGCACCGATCTGAGTGCACGTCAGTTCCCGCTCGGGGACTGGGGGGAGCCGGCCGAGCGGCTGGAGGAGCTCTACCGCTGGTCCGAGGAGCGTGCGGTCGAGGCGATCGACTGGTACCGCCGGGACCGGGTGTGGAAGCGCCGCTGGGCGCGGCTGCTGCGGTTCGGCGCGGCCTCGTTCGCGGTCGCCGGGGCCACCGTGCCGCTGGTCTCGCTGGCCGGGGTTCCGCAGTTGGCCGCCACCTGGGGGTACGTGGGCCTGGCGCTGTCCGGCGCCTGCCTGGCGGCGGACCGGGTGTTCGGGCTGACCTCCGGCTGGATGCGGGACGTCTCCACCTCGCAGGCACTCCAACGGCGCCTGGAGGCCTTCCAGTTCGACTGGGCGTCGGAGTGCGTGCGGGAGGTGCTCGGCCCGACCGAGGGCACCGCGGGCGAGGCGGCGGAGCGCTGCCTCGGTGTGCTGCGGCGGTTCTGCGAGGACGTGTCGGACCTGGTCCGCTGCGAGACCTCGGAGTGGATGCTGGAGTTCCGGGCCGGGATGAGCCAGCTGCCGACCCAGGCACCGGGCCCCTGGGGCAGCCGGACCGAGGGCGCCGGCGCCCAGGTGCGCGTCCTCCCGGCGCCCGGCACCCGGCCCACCATGCCCCGCCAGCGCCCGCCGGAGGGCCCGCTGCGGTAGTGCCACCGGCCTCGCCGCTCCGGGCGGGGCGACAGGCGGCGCGACGGACGGCAGGCGGACGGCAGGCGGACGGCGGCGCGGGGGGCGCGGCCGTCAGGCGAAGACCACCATCGAGCCCTGGGTGACGCTGCGGGTGGCGGCGGCGAACAGGCCGGCCCAGGCGTGGCGTTCGCGGGCGTAGGGGTGGAAGTCGTCCAGCGGAGGCCCGAACGGCTGCTCCAGCTGGGTGGGGCCGAGCGGCCGGGTCGGCGCCGGTGGGTTGAGCACGTCGATCCCCAACACCGGTGCCACCGCACTCAGTTCGCGCAGCAGTCCGTACGAGGAGCCGAGCGGCCCGCCGGCTGCCAGCAACTCGTCCTCCACCAGCGGGAGTTGGAAGTCGACCGGAACGTACGCCCCGGCGTGGTCGAAGTGCCAGACCAGGTGCGACTGTTCGGCGGTGGACTCGAACATCTCCAGCAGCTGCTCGTAGTCGCCGCCGAGCGCGTCCACCGGGGTGATCTCGAAGCCGGTGATGCCCAGCATGTAGGCCCGGCGCAGGAAGTGCAGGGAGTCGTAGTCGAAGGCGGCTATCGGCTCCACGGTCCCGGTGAAGCCCGGCACGTACGGGTGGATCGGCACCTCGGGGAGGCCGTGCGAGGCCAGCACCGCGTTGTAGCGGCCGAGGTCCTCGCGGAAAGGGTTCTCCGGGCTGTGGGTCAGGACGTCCACCAGCGGGACGAGCCAGAGGTCGCAGGCCATGAGCCGGCTCATCCTCTCCTGGAGGGGCGGGCGCCGGTCGGTCGGCGCCGTGCACGGGGCGGGCAATGACGGCTTACCCTACCGGCCCGCGCCGGGCTGCCCGCCCTCCGGCCGAAGGGGTGCCACCGGCCGCAACGGGCGCCCGAACCGTCCCGGCGGGACGAACCTCGGCAACGGCACCCGGCCGAGGCCGGCGTCGGCCACGCTCCCGGCGTCGGGCTCGCCCCCCGGCCCGGCCGGGTCCTCGGACCGGCTCGCCCGCGCGGTCACTGGAGCGGTCGGCGGGACGGCCTCCGCGGGGCCCGCGGTCGGCGGGACCGCCGGTGCCGGGTTCGCGGTCTCCCGCAGCAGCGGCATGATCTCGACCGTCTCCAGCGGGTTCCCGGTGATCCTGGCCATCAGTTCGACCGTGAACAGGTTGTAGTCGTTGACCACCTGGTGGGCGCCGGCCGGGTCCCGGGCCTCGATCCGGTCGACCAGCTCGCCGTGCCGGTCCCAGCAGACCCCGCGCAGGTCGCCCGCGGTCCGCAGGTGCGGGGCGGCGAACATCCAGGACTGCACCCTGAGCCAGCCCAGGTAGCCGGCGATCCGCTCGTTGCCCAGCAGCGCCGCGGCCTCCTGCCAGAACCTCAGGTCGCAGCCGACCAGCACGTCCAGCTGTCCGGCCCGGGAGGCGCGGGACGCGGCGACGGCCCGGCGGCGCAGCGAGGGCAGCCGGGCCCAGTCGTAGTGGGCGATCCTGGCGTGCAGCCGGCGGATCGCGTTGTCGGTCAGCAGCGTCCGCGCCTCGGAGATCTCCAGGAAGTCGTCCCAGGTGAACTCGGGCACGGTGAAGCCGCGGTGGTGCTCGGTGCGGAGCAGTCCCTGGGCGGCGAGGTCGACCAGGGCCTCACGGGCCGGGGTGGCCGAGACCCCGTAGAGATCGGCGATCTCCTTGACGGTGAAGTTCCGTCCGGCGGGGAGCCGGCCGGCCATCATCTCCTCGCGGAGCGCCTCGGCGATCTGCTCCCGGAGGCTGTTGCGCCTGATCGCGGAACGGCCGCCACCGTACTCCCCCACGGCCACCCCTCTCCCGGCCGGGCGGAGTCCGGCCGGCGAAAACGCGACTCGGGCTCACCTTCCCCAAATCGCCCACAGGGTACACAACCGCGTCAAGCCGGACCCAGCCCCCCGCGCCCCGCTGTGCGCAGCGCCACTCAGCGCCGGACCGGGGCGGGGATGCCGAGCAGCCGGTCGCGGTGGACCGGGAACTCGGACCGGGCCTTGGCCACCTCGGCCGGATCGAACTCCACCGTGAGGACCTCCTCCCCGGCGCCGGCCTCGGCCAGCACCCGGCCCCAGGGGTCGACCACCACGCTGTGCCCGGCCTGCTCGACGCCGCCGTGGGTGCCGGCGGTGTTGCAGGCCAGCACGTACGCCTGCTCCTCCACCGCGCGGGCCCGGGCCAGCAGGCTCCAGTGCTCGCGGCGGCGTTCGGGCCAGGCCGCGGGGACGACCAGCAGCTCGGCCCCGGCGTCCAGCAGGGCCCGGAAGAGCTCGGGGAAGCGCAGGTCGTAGCAGGTGGCCAGGCCGATCACGCCGAGGTCGGTGGCGGCGGTGGCGATCTCCTGCCCGGCGCCCATCACCACGGCCTCGCCGCTGTCGAACCCGAAGCGGTGGATCTTGCGGTACGTACGGACCAGCTCGCCGTCCGGGGCGAAGAGCAGCGAGGTGTTGTAGATCGGGCCGTCCGGGTCGCGTTCGACGATCGAACCGGCGTGCAGCCAGACGCCGGCCGCCCGGGCGGCCTCCGCCATGGTGTCCGCGGTCGGTCCGTCCAGCGGCTCGGCGCCCTCGGACCAGGCCTCGTAGGCGAAGCCGCCGAGCGCCCACAGCTCGGGGAGGACCACCAGGTCGGCACCCCGCTGGGCACGGACCAGCGCCGCCGCCCGGGCCCGTCGCTCGTCGGCGGGTTCGGCCTCGGAGACCGCGAGTTGGATCAATGAAGCGCGCACAGTACCACCGTCCACGACAAGAGTCCTACGATCATCACCCGAAAGCGCTGCCCTGCTGTCACCCGGCAGCGTAACGTGCGGGTAGCGCCCGTGCCCGGAGGTCGCCAGGTCTCCCGGCGGGTGGGACGGAAGCTGACGGAGGGCCGAGATTCCCGTGACGGACAACCAGACCGTGCAGGCTTACACCGACGCGTGGGCCCAGTCCATCGAGTCGGTGGCGGAGCTGATCGCCGCCCTCCCGACCGACTCCTGGAACCGCGCCACCGAGTGCCCGGGCTGGTCGGTCCGCGACGTGGTCTCGCACATCATCGCGGTCGAGTCCGAGCTGCTGGGGGACCCGCGCCCGATCCACGCGCTCCCGCGCGACCTGCGGCACGTCACCAGCGAGTACGCCCGGTACATCGAGCTGCCGGTGGACAAGCGGCGCTGCCACACGCCGGTCGAGGTGGTCAGCGAGCTGGAGTACACCGTCATCCGCCGCTGCCGGGCCCTGCGCAACGCCAAGTACGGGCCGGGCGACCTGGTCCGCTGGCCGGCCGGCCCGCTCTCCCGCGACATCACCTACCTCCAGCTGCTGCGCAACCGCGCCTTCGACGTCTGGGTGCACGAGCAGGACCTGCGCCGGGCGGTCGGCCTCCCCGGCAACCTGGGCTCGCCCGCCGCGCAGGTGACCCGTGACTACCTGCTGGAGGGTCTGCCCAGGGTGGTGGCCCGGCTGGCGGGGGCGCCGGCCGGCACCACGGTGGCGCTGGACGTGACCGGGCCGCTGGAGTTCCTGCGCACCGTCCGGGTGGACGCCAACGGCCGGGGCGCGATGGAGGAGTCGGTGCACCTGGCGCCCGACCTCCAGCTGTCCATGGACTGGGAGACCTACGTCCGGCTGGCCTGCGGCCGGGTCCGTCCGGAGGCGGTGGCGGGCCGGCTGCGGGTCGACGGGGACGGCGAGCTGGCGGCGCGGGTGCTCGCCCACTTCGCGCTGACCCCCTGAGCCGGCGGGCTCCGAAGGGCCGCGGTCAGCTGATCCTCCGGCGCAGCCGGAGGATCATCGCCGTTCCCACCGCCAGCGGGACGAACTGCCAGCAGAACGCCCAGCGGTAGGCCGCGGCCGAGTGCGCCGCTCCGCCCGACAGCAGGTCGAGCAGGATCCCGATGCCGAGCAGGGTGATCGTCGAGCCGATGAAGCCGCCCATGTTGGCGATGCCGGAGGCGGTGCCCAGCCGCTCGGACGGGTTGTACGCGCGGGCGTAGTCCAGGCCGATCAGCGAGGCGGGCCCGTTGGTGCCCATCACCACCAGCAGGACCACCAGCAGCCCGAGCGGCGGGCGTCCGGCGGGCCAGGCCAGCACCACGGCCCAGCAGCCGGCCGTGGCGCCCAGCACGGTCAGCGCGATCGGCATCCGCAGGGCCGCGGAGCGGGAGACCAGCCGTCCGAAGACCAGCGCGAAGACCATGTTGCTGGCCACCAGCAGGGTCAGCAGCCCGCCCGCCGCGCCGCGGGACAGGCCCTGGGCCTCCACCAGGTACGGCAGGCCCCAGAGCAGGCCGAAGGCGGCGGCCGGGAAGGCGGTGGTGAAGTGCACCCACATGCCGAGCCGGGTGCCGGGCTCGCTCCAGGCGTCCCGGATCTGCCGCCGGACGGACAGCCGCCGCCCCGGCTGCGGGCCCCGGCCCGGGCCTTCCGGGGCCGGGCCCTCGCGGAGCAGCGCCACCAGCGCGAACACTCCGGTCCCGGCCAGCGCGATGGTGCCGAAGGTGAAGGTCCAGCCCTCCCGGTGCAGGGCCTCGGCCAGCACCACGGTGGTGACCAGGTTGCCGCCCATCCCGGCCAGTCCGGTGAGCTGGGCCAGCAGCGGGTTCCGGGCCGGCGGGAACCAGCGGGCGGCCACCCTGAGCACGCTGATGAAGGTCATCGCGTCCCCGCAGCCGAGCACCGCCCGGGAGGCCAGGGCCGGGCCGAAGGAGGTGCCGAGGGCGAAGGCCAGCTGCCCGAGGCTCATCAGCAGCACGCCGAGCAGCAGCACCCGGCGCGGCCCGAACCGGTCCACCAGCAGCCCGACCGGGATCTGCATCGCCGCGTAGACCAGCACCTGGAGGATGGAGAAGGTGGAGAGCGCGGAGGCCCCGATCCCGAACCGCTCGGCGGCGTCCAGCCCGGCCACGCCGAGGCTGGTGCGGTGCACCACGGCCAGGACGTACACGGTGCAGCCGATCGCCCAGGCGGTCCACGCGGCACGGCCGCCCGGCGGCACCGGACCGAGCTGCGGCCGCGGACCGGGTACGGGGACGGGGCGGGCGGCGCTGGCGGGGTCCACGGTCATAGTGACCCCAGGCTAGTCATCCCATCAAATGATCTATTCGACGGGGACCCTCGGGCCCTCCGGGGCCGCGGGGCCTTCAGCCGGCGACCGTCCAGCTCACCGTCCGGGTCATGTACCGGTCGCGGAACTCCTCGTCGCGCAGCCAGTCGGTGGTGTCCCGGACGGTCGCCGTCACGGTGACCCGCCGGCCCGGCTCGATCGCGAGCAGCGCGGTGTCCAGCCAGGTGCGGTCCGGCGAGGTGGGTTCGACCGGCCGGCCGTCCACCGTCCAGTCCACCTGGAGCTGCCGCTGCCCGGTCAGCCGCAGCGGGTTGACCTGGAGCTTGGGACGTCCGGGGACCTCGCCGGGCGGCGGGGAGGGGGTGTCCATCGGCTTCACCCGGCGGTAGATCTGCTCCAGGATCGCCTCTCGGGAGGGGAGGTTGTAGACGCCGCCGAGGGTGCGCATCACGGAGTCCTCGGTCGGGCGGTACAGCCCGTTGGTGCTCCGGTAGGCGCCGATCGGGCTGCCGCCGTCGGGCGAGGGGGCGTCGAGCCAGCGCCACCACTTCACCCGGGTCCGGCGCATCTCCTCCGCGTCCACCTCGGCGAGGTTGGGGTAGTCGGAGTCCTCGGGGGCACTGTCGTACTCGTCGCCGAGGTCGCCGATGGTGTGCCCGATCTCGTGCTGGATGATCCGCCCGGCGTCCGGGCTGCCGCCCGCCAGGGTGGTCACCCCGGTGCCGCCGGCGCCGCCGTACTCGGTGGAGTTGGCCAGGGCTATCAGGTACTGCGGGCCGTCGCCCGCGCCGGCCAGCCGGGCCGTGGCGTCCTCGTCCGCGCAGAGCAGCCGGGCGGTGCCCTCGCACCAGAAGTGCATGCCCAGCGGGGTGGACGGCGCCCCGGAGCCGGCGTCGGGCTCGGTCTCGGCGATCCCGGGGACGGTGGACACCACGTCGACCCGCCGTATGTTGAAGAAGCCCTGGTAGGTGCGGAACGGCTCGATCTCCATCAGGGCCCGCCAGGCCCGGTCCGCCTGCTCGCGGTACAGGCCCTGCTGACTGTCGGTGTAGCCGTCGCCCAGCAGCACCAGGGTGATCCGGTTGGCCGGGTCCCCGGAGAGCTTGAGGTCGACGGTCGGGGCGGTGCCGGGGGCCCGCAGGTCGGCCGGGGCGGCGGCGCCCGGCGGGGCGGCCCGGTCGACCAGGGGCTCCGCCGGCGGGCCTATGACGCTGGAGGGCGCGGGGCCGGCCAGCTCCAGGGCGGCCGGCAGAGCGGCGGCTGAGAGCAGGACCAGCGCTGTCGCGCTCGGTACGAAACGACCGGGCTTGCCAGACGGCATCTCGGGGACGTCCTCGCTGCTCCGGTCACCCGGGCCGAGCGCCCGGGTGAAGGGTCGCGGAGACGTACCCGGATCCGGTGACCGAACAACGGTTCGCCACCGGATCTCCCCCCACCGGCGTACACCGGACACGCCGCCGTGCGCTCCCCGTGCGCCCGTCGGCACACCGTCCGTACGCCGTGGCGGGACCGGCGGCCCGGTGTCGGCCGACCGGACCGGGTCAGCCGGAGCGCAGCGCCCGCAGCGGGTCGGTCCGGGCGGCCCGGACGGCCGGGTAGAGGCCCGCCAGCAGACCCACCACGCTGCCGATCAGCGGCGCGGGCAGGGTGGCCAGCGGCGGCAGCACGGCGGTCCAGTCCCGGGCGGCGGCCACCGTGACCACCACCAGGGTGCCGAGCGCGGTGCCGATCAGCCCGCCGAGCGTGCCGAGGGCGGTGGACTCGGTGAGGAACTGCGCCGCGATGTGCCGGGTCCGGGCGCCGAGCGCCCGGCGCAGGCCGATCTCCTCGGTCCTCTCCAGCACTGCCACCAGGGTGGTGTTGGCGATGCCGACCGCTCCGACCGCCAGGCAGATCGCGGCCAGGGCGAGGAAGAGGCCGGTCAGGTCGGAGGCGACCCGGTCCTGCAGGGCGTGCGGGTCCGGCGGCTCGGTGACGGTGAGCCGGTTCACCGCGTCCGGCCGCAGGGCGGGGGCCAGCTGGGCGGCGACCGTCCGGGCCGCGCCGATCCGGGTGGCGACCAGCAGGTGGGCGGCCCGCTCCTCGCCGGGCCCGGGGTTGCCGAACCGGTCCAGGGCGGTGCTGGTGGGGATGACCACGCCCAGCAGGGTGTCCGGCAGCCGTTCCACATCCCGGTAGATCCCGATCACGGTGTAGGGCAGGCCGTCGACGAAGACCGCCGGCTGGGCGTCCAGCCGGGACACCCCGAGCCGGGCCGCGGCGGCCTGGCTGAGCAGCACCACCGGCAGCCGGGCCTGCTGCGGGTAGGCGTCCAGGCTCACCCCGGCGGCCAGGGTCGGCCGCATCGCCGCCACCGCGCCCGGGGTCGCCGCGTACACCGACAGGCCCTGCCCGGCGGTGCCGTCCCCGGTCGGGGTGGCGGCGATCCGCAGGCCCTCGGACGGGATCCGCCACCAGACACCGGCGGCGGTGACGCCGTCGATCCGGGCGACCCGGGTGTCGGCGTCCTCGGGGAAGCCGACCGGTGGGGCGGCGCCCGGCGGGAGGCCGTCCCCGGGCGGGTCGTCGACCACCGTGACGGTGGTCGCCCGGGTCGGGTTGAACCGGTCGCCGATCTGCCCGGAGGCGGTCGCGGTGAGCCCGAGGACGGCGACGAAGGCGCCGACGCCGAGCACCGTGCCGAGCATGGTCAGCGCCGACCGGGCCGGGCGTTGCAGCACGCCCGCCAGGGCCTCGCCGAGCAGGTCGCGCGGACCGAGGCGGGAGGGCGGGTCGGCGAGGACGCCGCGGGCCATCTCAGGCCTCCTCCGCCTCGGCGAGGCGGCCGTCCCGGATCCGGACCGTCCGGCCGGCCCGGGCGGCCACCGCCGGATCGTGGGTGATCACCACCAGGGTGTAGCCCTCGGCGTGCAGGCTGTCGAAGTCGTCCAGCACGGCCTGGGCGTTGGCCGAGTCCAGGTTGCCGGTCGGTTCGTCGCAGAGCAGCAGGCTGGGCCGGTTGACCAGGGCGCGGGCGATGGCCACCCGCTGCCGCTCGCCGCCGGAGAGGGTGGTGGGCAGCGCGTCCAGCCGGTGTCCGAGGCCGACCCGGCGCAGCGCGGCCCGGGCCCGGGCGCGGCGCTCGGCACGGGGGGCGCGGTTGTACACCTGGGCGAGCAGCACGTTCTCCTCGGCGGTGCGGTGGGCGATCAGGTGGAAGGACTGGAAGACGAAGCCGATCCGCCGGCCGCGCAGGGTGGAGCGGTCGCGGTCAGTGAGCCGGGCGGTGTCGATCCCGTCCAGGGTGTAGCCGCCCGCGGTGGGGGTGTCGAGCAGGCCCAGCAGGTGCAGCAGGGTGGACTTGCCGGAGCCGGAGGGGCCGGTGACGGCCAGGTACTCGCCGCGCTCCACGGTCAGGTCGCAGGGGTGGAGGGCGGTGACCGGGGGCGGTCCGGCGAAGCTCCGGGCCAGGCCGTCCAGGCGGATGACCGGGGTCACCGGCCCACCGCCACCAGGTCGCCCTCGCGCAGCCGGGCGCCGTCGGCCGGGGTCACGCCGACGAACCCGGCGGCGCTCACCCCGGCGGCGACCGGCACGGTGGTGCGCTGCCCGTCCGGGTCCACCCGGGTCACGCTGGTCCGCCCGGACGCGTCGGTGGAGACCGCCGCGACCGGGACGCTGAGCACCGGCGCGGCGGCCGCGTCGCGCAGCACGGTGATCCGGACGTTCTGGCCGCTGAAGTCGGCCGGCAGCGGTTCGGCCGGGGTGATCCGCACCGGCACGTACGCGGGCACCTGGCCGGCCTGGTTGGGTCCGGCCTGGCCGCCCTGGCCCGGGGCCGCGCCCGGTCCGCCCTGGCCCGCTCCGGCCGGTGCGGCGGCGGCCGCGCCGATCGGCACCACCCGGCCGGCCGGCGGGGTGGTGGCGGGGGTGCCGAGGTCGGCCACCGTGCCGCGGATCGTCCGCCCGGTCGACTCGGAGAGGATCTCCACCGCCATCCCGGGGGTGATCCCGGCGGCCTGGGCGGGGCTGAGCTGGCCGGTCACCGCGAGCGGGCCGCTGGTGAGCGAGAGGAGCGCCCCGGAGACGGGTGCGCCGACCGCGCCGTTCACCGCCGTGACGGTGGCCGGCAGGCCGGGCAGGAAGACCACCTCGCCGGCCGGCACCATCGGTCCGTTCACCGCCTCGGCGGCCGCCAGCGCCTCCTTGGACTCGGTCAGCTTCCTTCTGGCGTCGGCGAGTTGGCGGTCGAGACCGGGACGTCCCGGGGTGGTCGGCGGGGGTGTGGGCGCGGCCGCCTGCTCGCGGAGGGCGTCCAGCGCGGCCTGGTCGCCGTCCACCTGGCGGCGGGCGGCGTCCACCGCCTGCTGGGTGGCCGGCCCGGTGGTCGGGGGCCGGTAGCCGAGGCTGCGGTAGTACGCGGTCACCGCCGCGGCCGTGCCGCGCCCGTAGGAGCCCTCCGGGTCGCTGCCCGAGTCGAACCCCAGCTCCTCCAGGGCGGCGCGCAGTTCGGTGACGTCCCCGCCGCTGCTGCCGGGTTTGAGGTCCCGGTACGCGGGGACGGCGCCGCGCAGGACGAACAGCGGCTGGCCGGAGACCTCGGCGAGCAGCTGCCCGTTGGCCACCTGGTCCCCGGCCCTGACCGGCGCCTCGGAGAGGTAGAGCTGGGTGATCTCGGTGGACGCGGCGGCGGGGGCGACGTCGTACCGGGTCGGCGGGTACACCTGGCCGCGGACGACGGTGGACCGGGTGAGCACCCGGCTGGTGACCGGCGCGGTGATCAGGGTGGGCGGCGGGGGTGCGGTGTCCGCGGCCCGCTCGGCCGGGGACTTCACCAGCGAGGCCGCCGCCAGTCCGCCGCCGGCGGCCACCGCGGCGAGGACGGTCGTGAGGAGCAGCAGGCGCCGCCGCCTGGCCAGCCGGGACGGGCCCAGGGCCCGGTCCTGGTCGGGGGCCGGCGGCCCGCCCGGTGCCACGGTGTCCTCGACGTGCCGCTGTGCCAGCTCACTCACTGCCGAACTCCCGCCGCCCCCTGGCCGAATGGCCTCACCCTACCGGCCGGGACGGGCCGTCGAACGGTGAACGATCAACTCAAGTGGGCTGCTCGGCAGTGGAGTTCGCCGGTTCAGCCGGGGCGTCGGGCGGTGATCACCAGGTGGGTGGCCACGCCGAGCAGCAGGCCCCAGAAGGCGGCGCCGATACCGAACAGGCTCATCCCCGACGCGGTGGCCAGGAAGGTCACCACCGCACCGTCCCGGCCGTGTTCCTCGGCCAGCGCCCCGGCCAGGCTGCCCTGGAAGGAGGCGAGCAGCGCCACTCCGGCGATCACCGCGATCAGGGCGTGCGGCAGTCCGGTGAACAGGCTGACCAGGACGCCGCCGAAGCTGCCCACCACCAGGTAGAGCACGCCGGCGGACATCCCGGCGACGTACCGGCGGCGCGGGTCGGGGTGGCTCTCGGGGCTGGTGCAGATCGCGGCGGTGATGGCGGCCAGGTTGATCCCGGGCGAGCCGAACGGCGCCAGCAGCACCGAGAGCGTCCCGGTGGCGCCGACCAGCAGGCGGTCGTCGGGCCGGTAGCCGGAGGCCCGCATGATGGCGAGGCCGGGCGCGTTCTGGGAGGCGAGGGCGACCAGGGTGAGCGGCAGCGCCAGGCCGACGGTGGCCGCCCAGGAGAAGGCGGGGAGGGTGAGGACCGGCCGGACCGGTCCGCCGGAGCCGAGGTGCAGCGGCAGGCCGACGGTGGCCGCGGCGAGTGCGGCGCCGGCCAGCAGCGCGATCGGGACGGCGTACCGCGGGACCAGCCGCTTGGCCGCCAGGAAGGCCGCGAAGCTGCCGAGCACCAGGACGGGGGCGGTATGGAGTTCGGTGAAGATCCCGGCGCCGAAGGAGAACAGGATGCCGGCCAGCATGGCGTTCACGATGCCCACCGGGATGGCCCGGATCAGCCGCCCGAACAGCCCGGTGAAGCCGAACAGCGCCACCGCCGCGCTGCTCAGCAGGAAGGCGCCGACGGCCTCCCGCCAGGGGTACGCGCCGAGGCTGGTGACCAGCAGGGCGGCGCCCGGGGTCGACCAGGCGGTGATCACGGGGGTGCGGGTGTACCAGCTGAGCAGCAGGCAGGTGAGGCCGCTGCCGAGGGAGACCGCCCAGATCCAGGAGGCGGTCCGGGCCGGGTCCAGGTGTCCGGCCCCGGCGGCGGCCAGCACCACCACGAGCGGGCCGGAGAAGGAGACGGCGATGCAGACCAGTCCGGCCAGCAGGGCCGGCGCCGAGACGTCCCGCCGCAGCGAGGGCCGGTCCGTGGCCGCGGGGCCGGTGGTGGTCGCGACCGGGGTCGCCGTCTGCTCTGCCATCCGAGCAGTATCCCCAAGCAGGTGTCAGGTCCGCAGGTGCTCCATGCGACTGTCTTGACCCGTGGACGGAAACCCGCGGAAAAATTCTTCGGACCCACCTGCAACCCCCGGCGGGGATGGACGTCTATCAGGGTGAGGGCGGGACGAGCGGAGCGGCCGGCGGCCGACGCGCAGGATGCCTTCACCTACACACCGTCAGCACGTCATCCCCGGGGGGACTTCCCATCATGCGCGCGCCCGTTATCTCCCGTTTCGTCCGCAACTCCCTCGCCACCTCGGCCGCCGCGCTCACCCTCGGTATCGGGCTTCCCCTCCTCGCCGGCACCCCCGCCTGGGCGTGCGGCGCGGACAGCCCGGCCGCCGCCGTCCAGCCGGCCGAGCACCACGCCCAGGACGCGGTCAGCTCCTTCATCGCGCCCTTCCCGACCTCGGTCACCGCCGGCGGCGCCAAGGTGGAGGTCGGCGTCGAGCAGGCCAACTTCACCGGCCAGCCCTACCAGCACCTGGCGCCCGGCTTCGCCCTCTTCGCGTCGGAGCCGTCGAGCACGGACCCGAACCGGGTGGTGAACCTGCAGCCGGAGCACGTCACGGTGGAGGTCCTGCACCAGGGGACGTGGAAGCGGCTGAACCTGGCCCCCGGCTGCGACCCCGCGCTCAGCGCCGACACCTCCCCGGTCGCCGAGCCGCTGGCGGACGGTCGCGCGCACCGCTACACGTTCCGCATCGGCCTCTCGGCGAAGGCGCCCAAGGAGCTGAAGACGATCGACGTCCACACCGGCGGGGGCGTCAACGGGGGCGTCGCCTCCTTCACCCTCGCCATCGCCCGCCCGAAGGCGCCCACCGCCCCGAGCACGGCCGCCCCGGCCCCGACGGTCACCGCGACCGCGGCCGTCGAGGCCGAGTCCAAGGCCGCCCCGGTCTCGCAGGCCGTCCTGACCGGCGGCACCCGGGCCGCCGCCACGACCGAGGCCGCGGAGCAGTCCCCCGCCCAGCTCGCCGAGACCGGCTCGGTCACCCCCACCCGGTTCCTCTTCGTGTCGGGCGCCTTCGCGCTCCTGCTCGGCGGCGGGGTGCTGTACGGCGTGCGCCGGATCGCGAAGCGCTGACGCGTACGGGAAGGGCCCCCGCTCCGGGTGGAGCGGGGGCCCTTCCGTCTGCACCGGGGCGTCAGCCCCAGGTGATCAGGCGCTTCGGGTACTCCAGGATGGCCGCGGTGTCCGCGAGCACCTTGGAACCCAGCTCGCCGTCGACCAGGCGGTGGTCGAAGGAGAGCGCGAGGGTGGTCACCTGGCGCGGGACCACCTTGCCCTTGTGCACCCAGGGCATCTCCCGGACGGCGCCGAAGGCCAGGATGGCCGCCTCGCCCGGGTTGAGGATCGGGGTGCCGGTGTCGACGCCGAAGACGCCGACGTTGGTGATGGTGATCGAGCCGCCCTGCATGTCGGCCGGGGAGGTCTTGCCCTGGCGGGCCGTCTCCACCAGCTCGCCGAGCGCGATCGACAGCTGGGACAGGGTCTTGGCGCCGGCGTCCTTGATGTTCGGGACGATCAGGCCGCGCGGGGTGGCGGCGGCGATGCCGAGGTTGACCGCGCCCTTGAGCACGATCTCCTGGGCGACCTCGTCCCAGCTGGCGTTGATCTCCGGGTGCCGCTTGACCGCCGTCAGCAGCGCCTTGGCCACCAGCAGCAGCGGGCTGACCCGGACGCCCTGGCCGAGCTCGCCGGTCTCCTTGAGCTTGCGGACCAGCTTCATCGTGCGGGTCACGTCGACCTGCACGAACTCGGTGACGTGCGGCGCGGTGAAGGCCGAGGAGACCATCGCGGCCGCGGTGGCCTTGCGGACGCCCTTGATCGGCACCCGGACGTCGCCGGCCGCGGCGGGAGCCTGGGCCGGCGCCAGCACCGGCACCTCGACGGCCACCGGTGCCTCGACCGCCGGGGCGGCGGGTGCGGGCGCGGCGGCGGCGTGCACGTCCTCGCGGGTGATCACCCCGCCCGGGCCGGTCGGGACGACCGTCCGCAGGTCGATGCCGAGGTCCTTGGCGAGCTTGCGCACCGGCGGCTTGGCCAGCGGGCGCTCGTCACCGGGCGCCGCCGGAGCGGGCACCACGGGGGCCGGCACGGCGGCAGCCGGGGTCGGCGCGGGCGCGTGGTACACCGGCGCGGCCGGGGCCGCCGGGGCGGCGGCGGCCGGCTTGGCGGTGGTCCGGCGGGCCCGGCGCTGGGCGGTGCCGGTCCGCGGACCGTAGCCGACCAGCACCTCGCGGCGCTCCGGCTCGGCCTCGGCGGCCGGGGCGGCGGCGGGCGCCGCCGGGGCCGCAGCGGCCTCGGGGGCCGCGCCGGCCACGGCCACCGCGATGATCGGGGTACCGACGTCGACGGTCTGGCCCTCCGGGAAGAAGAGCTTCTCCACGGTGCCGGTGAACGGGATCGGCAGCTCGACGGCGGCCTTGGCGGTCTCGACCTCGCAGACGACCTGGCCGTCGGTGACCGTGTCACCCGGCTTCACGTACCAGGTGAGGATCTCCGCCTCGGTCAGGCCCTCGCCGACGTCGGGCATCTTGAACTCGCGGAGCGAGCGAACTTCAGTGGTCATCGTCGCTTCCCGGGTCAGAAGGCCATCGCGCGGTCGACGGCGTCGAGCACACGGTCCAGGTCGGGCAGGAAGGTCTCCTCCACCCGCGACGGCGGGTAGGGGGCGTGGTAGCCGCCGACCCGGAGGATCGGGGCCTCCAGGTGGTAGAAGCAGCGCTCCGTGAGGCGGGCCGCGATCTCGGCGCCGACGCCCATGAACACCGAGGCCTCGTGGACCACGATGCCGCGGCCGGTGCGCTTGACCGACTCCTCCAGGGTGGCGAAGTCGATCGGCGAGACCGAGCGCAGGTCGACGACCTCCAGCCGGCGGCCGTCCTCCTCGGCGACGGCGGCGACCTCCTGGCACACCTTGACCATCGGGCCGTACGCGATCAGCGTCGCGTCGGTACCGGGGCGGACCACGCGGGCCGAGTACAGCGGGAAGCCGGGGTCCTCGCCGACCTCGCCCTTGTCCCAGTAGCGGCGCTTGGGCTCCAGGAAGATCACCGGGTCGTCGGACTCGATGGACTGGCGGAGCATCCAGTGCGCGTCGTGCGCGTTGGACGGGGTGACCACGCGCAGACCGGCGGTGTGCGCGAAGTACGCCTCGTGCGACTCGCTGTGGTGCTCGACCGCGCCGATGCCGCCGCCGTACGGGATGCGGACGGTGATCGGCATCTTGACGTGGCCCAGCGCACGGGCGTGCATCTTGGCCAGCTGGGTGACGATCTGGTCGAAGGCCGGGTAGACGAAGCCGTCGAACTGGATCTCGACCACCGGGCGGTAGCCGCGCAGCGCGAGGCCGATCGCGGTGCCCATGATGCCGGACTCGGCGAGCGGGGTGTCGATCACCCGGTCCTCGCCGAAGTCCTTCTGCAGGCCGTCGGTGATCCGGAAGACGCCACCGAGCTTACCGATGTCCTCGCCCATCAGGACGGTCTTCGGGTCGTTCTCCAGCGACTTGCGCAGCGCCTCGTTGAGCGCCTTGGCGATGCTGAGCTGAGCGGACATCAGTTGTGCTCCCCACCCTCGAAGGAGGCCGCGTACTCCAGGTACTCGGCGCGCTCCTCGTCGACCAGTGTGTGCGGCTCGCTGTAGACGTGGTCGAAGATGAGGGTCGGGTCCGGGTCCGGCATGGAGCGGACGCCCTCGCGCACCCGCAGGCCGAGCTTCTCGCTCTCGGCCTCGACCTCGGCGAAGAACGCCTCGTCGGCCAGGCCCTCCTTGTCCAGGTGGGCCTTCAGGCGGAGGATCGGGTCCTTGGCCTTCCAGGCCTCGGTCTCCTCGGCCAGCCGGTAGCGGGTCGGGTCGTCCGAGGTGGTGTGCGCGCCCATGCGGTAGGTGAACGCCTCGATCAGCACCGGGCCGTTGCCGCTGCGGGCGTGGTCCATGGCCCAGCGGGTGACCGCGAGGCAGGCCAGCACGTCGTTGCCGTCGACCCGGACGCCGGGGAAGCCGAAGCCGGAGGCGCGGCGGTACAGCGGGATGCGGGTCTGGTTGGTGGTGGGCTCGGAGATCGCCCACTGGTTGTTCTGGCAGAAGAACACGACCGGCGCGTTGTAGACCGACGCGAAGGTGAACGCCTCGTTGACGTCGCCCTGGCTGGAGGCGCCGTCGCCGAAGTAGGCGATGACCGCGTCGTCCGCGCCGTCCTTGGTGATGCCCATCGCGTACCCGGTGGCGTGCAGGGTCTGCGAGCCGATCACGATGGTGTAGAGGTGGAAGTTCTTCTCGTTCGGGTCCCAGCCGCCGTGGTTCACGCCGCGGAACATGCCGAGCAGGTTCAGCGGGTCGACGTCGCGGCACCAGGCGACGCCGTGCTCGCGGTAGGTCGGGAACGCGTAGTCGCCGGGTCGCATCGCGCGACCGGAGCCGACCTGGGCGGCCTCCTGGCCGAGCAGGGAGGCCCACAGACCGAGCTCGCCCTGGCGCTGCAGCGAGGTGGCCTCGGCGTCGAAGCGCCGGACCAGCACCAGGTCGCGGTAGAGGGAGCGGAGCTCCTCGGGGGTGGTCGTCAGCGGGAAGTCCGGGTGCTCGACCCGGTCGCCTTCCGGCGTGAGCAGCTGGACGAGTTCCGGTGCGGCGACACCGGCCCGGTTGTCAGGGACGCCGGGGGCCGCCTTCTTGCGCGCCCTCGCCGTGCTTTTGACGGTCACGTTCACTCCTCGGTCTGTCCGGCCGCCCGGGGTCGCCGGTGACCGGTCCGGTCACCTCCTCGCAAGCACGCGTGGGTATGCGCACCGAACTGCGGGGCAGGTGGTGTTCCCATTCCGACGGCGTCCCTCACGAGAACGTTACCCAGCCGCGACCCTTGGCGCGCTTGCGCTAGGACGTCCTAGTTGTTCCCTCTCGAGAACCGCTGGTGTGGTGCGGATCTCGACCGGTGCCGTCAGGACACCTGCGCACGCTATCCGGGCACGGGCCTGCGCGTAAGGGGGTAATCGGCATCGATTTCATTGAGGTCACCGCCTTGAGCGATAGGTCCGTCCTCCGAGGATATGGGAGGCTTTGTCCGTGGCGGAAAACGGACAAATCAGGGTCTTCCTCCTCGACGACCACGAGGTGGTCCGACGGGGCGTGCACGACCTGTTGTCCACGGAGCGAGACGTCGAAGTCGTCGGCGAGGCGGGCACGGCGGCCGAGGCACTCGCCAGGATTCCGGCCGTCCACCCCGATGTCGCCATCCTCGACGTCCGCCTGCCGGACGGCGACGGGGTGTCCGTCTGCCGCGAGGTCCGCTCCCAGGACCCGTCGATCCGATGCCTGATGCTCACCTCCTTCTCCGACGACGAGGCGCTCTTCGACGCGATCATGGCCGGGGCCTCCGGGTACGTCCTCAAGGCGATCCGCGGCACCGACCTGATCTCGGCCGTCCGGGACGTCGCCGCGGGCCGGTCCCTGCTCGACCCGGTCGCCACCGGACGCGTCCTGGAACGGCTGCGCGAAGGGAGCGGGAAGGAGGACGAACGGCTCGCGCAGTTGACGAAACAGGAGCGGCGGATCCTCGACCTGATCGGCGAGGGCATGACCAACCGGCAGATCGGCAACGAGCTCCACCTGGCCGAGAAGACCGTGAAGAACTACGTCAGCAGCCTGCTCGCCAAGATGGGCATGGAGCGCCGGACCCAGGTCGCCGCCTACGTCGCCCGCCGCCAGGCGGACCACCATCGCTAATCACATATCTGACTCTCTGTCAAGCAGCTATCACGCCGAGTAATACGCTCTCGGTGTGACGCACGGTCAGATCATCTCCCTCGCGCCCGCCCGCCCCGACGTGGCCGCACCGCCCATCGGAACCCTCAGCCCGCCGGTCGCCCACGCGGCCGTCGCCGGAGTGCTCCGCGCCTACCCGACCGCCCCGCCGGAGACCGTCTCGCCGGTCGCCGAGGGACTCCTCAACCGCGGCTACCGCGTGACCACCCGAACCGGCGACTACTTCCTGAAGTGCTACGTCGACCACGCCACCGCGGGCCGGGCCACGGTCACCGCCCAGCACGGCGCCACCCTCGCCCTCCACCGCCTCGGCCTCCCGGTCGCCCCGCCGCTGCCGGCCCGGGACGGCC
This sequence comes from Kitasatospora sp. HUAS MG31, assembly GCF_040571325.1. Taxonomy (GTDB): domain Bacteria; phylum Actinomycetota; class Actinomycetes; order Streptomycetales; family Streptomycetaceae; genus Kitasatospora; species Kitasatospora camelliae. The sequence continues at coordinate 3,880,794 of NZ_CP159872.1, forward strand.
GCACCGTCACCGCCCACGGCGGCCGGCTGTTCGCCCTCTTCCCCTGGATCGAGGGCGGGCACCGGCACGGATCGGAGCTGGACCCGTCGGAGTGCGGGGAGCTGGGCACGCTGCTCGGCCGGCTGCACGGCGCGCTCGCCGAGGTCTGCGCCCCCGTGGACCAACCCGGGAAGGTCCTCTCCGCCGACCCGGACGAGACCCTCCGTCTCGTCGCCGACCTACGGGAACGGGCCCGTGAGCACCGCCCGCACGGCCCGTTCGACGACCTGGTCGAGCAGCGGCTCGCCGAACGGCTCGATCTGCTCGCCGAGCACCGCCACCGCCGCCCAGGGCCCGGGGACGCCCCGCCCACCGGCTGGACCCACGGCGACTTCCACGGCCTGAACCTGCTCTACCGCGGCCGCGCGGTGGCCGCCGTCCTCGACTGGGACAAGCTCGCCCCGCACCCGGTCGCCGAGGAGGCGGTCCGGGCCGCGACGCTGGTCTTCAACGACCGGGCGAGTGGGGTGCTGGACCTCGGCCGGGTGCGGCACTACGCCCGCGCCTACCGCGCCACCGGGGCGGCCTGCGCGGAGCAGGTGGCGGCGGCGGTCCACCGGGTCTGGTGGGAGCGGCTCAACGACCTGTGGATGCTCCAGTGGCGCTACCAGCGCGGCGACCACCGCGCCGACCCGCTCTTCCCCGCCTCGGCGGGGCAGCTCACCTGGTGGTGCCAGGAGTACGAGCAGGTCCTGGACGCCTTCACCAACTAGGACCGCGCCGGCACCGAGGGACGCGAGAGGGGGTGCCCCACGCGTCCCTCGGTGGGGATTCCGTCAGTTCCCTCCCAGGGTGGGCTTCAGCGAGCTCGGGGCCGGGTTGCCCGTCGCGGTGCTGGGGTTGTTCGTCGGCGGCTTGGACGCACTGCTGCTGGCGGTGGGCGAGCCGCTCGGCGAGGTGGAGGCGGTCGGCGAACCGGAACGGGTCGGCGTCGCGGACCGGGTGGTGGTAAAGGTCGGCACGGTGGTCGGCACCTCGGGGGCCCGGGTGCTGCTCGGGCTCCGGCTGGGGGCCGCGGTGCTGGCCTTCTCGCTCGGCGACTCCTGGGCGGTGGGCGCTCCGGTCGAGGTGCTCGTGACGGTCGGCGTGTGGGAGCCGTCGCCGCCGCTCAGCGCGAGCGCGATGCCGATCGAGGCCGCCAGCACGATCGCGGCCGCGCCCAGCACCCACGCCCACGGGTTGCGCCTGCCGCCGGGCTCCTGCCCGCCCCCGTCGCCGCCGTACCCGTCGTAGCCGCCGTCGGAGCCGGCCGGGCCGCCGCCGCCCGGGTAGGGCTGCGAGGGGGTCTGGTAGGGCGAGGTGACCTGGTAGGGCATCTCGGCCGTGGTGGAGGAGCCGCCGTCCGGGGTGCGGCCGAGCGGCTCGGTGACCGAGGTGCCGTTGCCGGTGGAGCCGTCGAAGCCGGGGTAGTGGCCGGTGTTGCCGGTGGCCGCGGCGGCCAGCCCGGCGGCGGCGGCCGCCGCCGCGGCGGAGCCCGCCGCGTACCCGGCGCCGCCGGCGCCGTGCATCTCCCGCAGCGCGTGCTGGAGGTGGGCGCGGAACTCGTCGGCGCTCTGGTAGCGGTCGTCCGGGTTCTTGGCGAGGGCGCGCAGCACCAGGTCGTCGAGCTGGGGCGACACCCGGTCGCCGGCCCGGGACGGCGGCACGGGGTTGTCCTGGACGTGCTGGTAGACCACCGAGAGCGGGGTGTCGCCGGTGAACGGCGGGCGCAGCACCAGCAGTTCGTAGAGCATGCAGCCGGCGGCGTACAGGTCGGAGCGGTGGTCGACGGTCTTGCCGAGGGCCTGCTCGGGCGACAGGTACTGCGGGGTGCCCATCACCATGCCGGTCTGGGTCATGGTGGTGGCCGCGCCGGTCAGCGCCCGGGCGATGCCGAAGTCCATCACCTTGACCGCGCCGCCGGTGGTGATGATGACGTTGGCGGGCTTGATGTCGCGGTGGACGATGCCGTGCCGGTGGCTGTAGGCGAGGGCCTCCAGCACGCCGGCGACGATGATCAGCGCCTGGTCGACCGGCGGCGCCTCCTCGTCCACCAGGAGCTCGCGGACCGTCCGGCCCTCGACCAGCTCCATGACGATGTACGGGGTGGTCTCGCCGTTCTCCTCGCGCTCCTCGCCGGTGTCGTAGACGGCGACGATGGAGTGGTGGTTGAGCGAGGCCACCGAGTGTGCCTCACGGGTGAAGCGCTGCCGGGCGACGTCGTCCTGGGCGAGTTCGGAGCGGAGCAGCTTGACCGCGACGGTACGGCCGAGCCGGACGTCCTGGGCGGCGAAGACCTCGGCCATGCCGCCGCGGCCGAGCCGGCCGGTCAGCCGGTAGCGGCCGTCGCCGACGGTTCCGAGCGGGGCCGCGGTTCCGCGGGACGGGGTGGACGGTCCTCCGACACCACCGGGCAGCACCCGGGTCTCGGCGGTGTCGCCGGCGGGCGCCGCGGGGGCCGTCCCCCCGTCACGGTCGTCCTGGGGGGTGCGGTCCTGCTCGCCGTCGCCCGGCTGCGCGTTGTCTGCCATCGCTCCTGTCCTCGATCGAGCATCCGGCCCACCGGATGGGCGCGCGGTTCGCCCTGTCGGCTCCGTCCCCGATGAACGCTACCGCGTCGGGCTGTCCGTCGGGGCCCCGGCGATCCGGGGCACCGGGGTCAGCTCCGGTCGTCCGCGGGCCCGAGGTCGAGGACGACGGCCGGGCGCGGGGCGCCGTAGGTGCTGCTCTTGTTCTCGTCCGAGGCGGCCGCGATCGCCACGATGATGCAGGCCAGCACGATGACGCCGATGATCACACCGACCACGATCAGGGCGGTGGAGCAGCCGCTGTTGTTGTTCGCCGGCTGCGGCGCGAAGGCCGGGCCGGGCTGCGGCACCGGGGCCTGCTGCGGGAACGGCGTCGGCGTCCGGTACGGCTGCGGGGCCGGGGTCTGGTAGCCCTGCTGCGGGAACGGGGTGGGCGTGTGCGGCGCCTGCACCTGCGGGTACGCCTGCGGCGGCGTCTGCGGGGCGTACGGCGGCGGGGTGTGCGGGCCGGGGGCCGGCTGGTAGGGCTGCTGGATCTGCGGGGTCGGCGTCCGGATGTCGCCGCCGACCTGCGGGAAGTTGGTGAGCGACGGCGCGGCGGAGACCGAGCGCGGGCCCTCGCCGATCACCAGCGGGGTGCTGGCCTGCAGCGGGGTGCCGCCCTTCTCGGCGCCGGCGACCCGCTCGACCTCCTCGCGCATGGCCTCGGCGGTGGGGAAGCGGTGGGCCGGGTCCTTGCGCAGGGCGCGGGCGATCAGCGCGTCGACGGCGGGGGTCACCGCGCGGTTCAGTGTGGAGACCGCCGGGGGCTCTTCCTGGACGTGCTTGTACGCGATCGAGAAGGCCGAGTCGCCGTCGAACGGCAGCTGGCCGCTGAGCAGCTCGAACAGCATGCAGCCGACCGAGTAGAGGTCGGACCGGGCGTCCACGCTCTTTCCGAGGGCCTGCTCGGGCGAGAGGTACTGCGGGGTGCCGACCACCATGCCGGTCTGGGTCATCGAGGTGACGCCGGACTGCAGCGCGCGGGCGATGCCGAAGTCCATCACCTTGACGGTGCCCTTGGTGCTGACCATGACGTTGCCGGGCTTGATGTCGCGGTGCACCAGGCCCTGGTCGTGCGAGGCCTCCAGGGCGGAGAGCACCGCGGCGGTGATCTTCAGCGCCTGCTCGGTGGGCATCGCGCCGTGCGCGGTGATCGCCTCGTTGAGCACGTCCCGCAGGGCCTTGCCCTCGACGTACTCCATGACGATGTACGGGGTCGTGGTGCCGTCGGCGGCCACGTCCTCGCCGGAGTCGAAGACCGAGACGATGTTGGTGTGCTGCAGCCGCGCGACGGCCTGCGCCTCACGGCGGAAGCGCTCCTTGAACGAGGACTCCCGGCCCAGCTCGGTGTGCAGGGTCTTCACCGCGACCTGGCGGTCCAGTACGGAGTCGTACGCCAGGTGCACGGAGGCCATGCCGCCCTGGCCCAGCAGCCGCTGCAGCACGTACCGGCCGTTGCCCAGGGAGTGGCCCTCGACCGCGGTGCCGTCCTCGCTCATGGTCACTGTCTCCCCCTCGGCGCGGCGAACCCGCTGCCGGCTGGTCTGTCCGGATCCTGAAGGCCCCTGCCGTCGGCCGCGCCGACGACAGGGGCCAGGGTATCGGCTCGCTGCCGGATGATCGGGTGCAGGGGCGGTCGCCCTCCCGGGGCGCTGCGCCACCCTCGCCCGGTGGTACACCTACAGATAGGGGCCGGAGCGGACGCCGCGACCGGCGCCCGGGTCCTCCTCGGGCTCGGCGCCCTGCAGGCCGGGCGGCAGTGCCCGGCGCATCTGCTCCAGCTGGGCCCGGGCCGCCATCTGCTGGGCGAACAGGGCGGTCTGGATGCCGTGGAACAGGCCCTCCAGCCAGCCGACCAGCTGGGCCTGGGCGATCCGCAGCTCCGCCTCGGTGGGGATGGAGTCCTCGGTGAACGGCAGGGAGAGCCGCTCCAGCTCCTCGACCAGCTCGGGGGCGAGGCCCAGTTCCAGCTCCTTGATCGAGCTGGCGTGGATCTCCCTGAGGCGGGCGCGGCTGGCCTCGTCCAGCGGGGCCATCCGGACCTCTTCCAGCAGCTGCTTGATCATGCTGCCGATCCGCATCACCTTCGCGGGCTGCTCGACCATCTCGGTCACCGGCAGCTCGCGCGGCTCGTCGCCCTCGTCCCGGCCGAGCGTCGAGCCCGGGGTCATGCCGACCGGCATCCCGTCCGGCCCGACGATCAGCACCCTGGGGCCGTCCTCGGGCTGACCGCCCGCGGCCCGGAGGGGTTCCTGCTGCGACCGTTCGTTCATCGGATTGGTCATAGCTCCTTCATATGCTTCGTCCGTCGAGCCGGTCAACGAACCGGGCCACGCCAGGGCCAGATCGTCCCACAACCCTTCCCGGGTCGGCACCGGGTCCGCGCGCGACCGTCCGTCCTGGCACGGCGTCAATCCCGGTGGCCGGCGCCGGGTCCGGCCGCGTGGCGGATGCCGCGGGCGGTCGGCGGGGGTGGCCGGCGGGGTCAGCGCCGGCGCATCCGGAGGCCGATCAGGCCGAGGCCGCAGCCGATCAGGGTGAGCCCGGCGCCGAGGGGCAGTTGCAGGGCCGAGGGGTCGGACCAGCGCAGCGGCGGGGCCGGGGCGAGCGGGCCCTGGGCCTGCGGCCGGACGCTGGCGGACGGCTCCGCCTCGGGCTGCACGGTGGGCGGCGGCGTGGCGCGGTCGGGCTGCCGGTGCGGGCGGACCGCGTCGCCGCGGGCCTCGCCGCGGGCCTCGCCGCGGGGGGCCGGCCCGGCGCCGCGCGCGGGCCCGGGGGCCGGGTCGATGGCCGGGAGGCTGCTCGGGGGCTCGCCGGGCGGGGCCGGCTCGACGGGTCCCCCGCCCGAGGAGGGCTCGGGGGCGGGCACCGGGGTCGCGGCGGGCGCCGTCGGGGCCGGGGGGACGGCCGGGCCGCTGTCGGAGGGCTCCGGCGCGGGCTGCTCCGGTACGGAGGGGACGGAGCGGGTGGGCGAGCAGGACGGGCCGGCCGGGGCGGTGGGCAGCGGCACCGTGTCGGGCAGGCCGGGGAGGTCGGGCAGCGGCGGGACGTCGGGCAGGGCGGGGACGTCCGGCAGCGGCGGGACGTCGGGCAGGGCGGGGACGTCCGGCAGCGGCGGGACGTCGGGCAGGGCAGGCATCGACGACAGGACGACGGTGGGCAGGACGATCGGGGGGATCACCCCGCCGGGTATGACCGAGGCCGCCGTCCACGGCAGCGCCTGGTCGGATCCGCCCTGATCGGGGCCGGTCGGGCAGGGCTTCCCCGAGGCCAGGGCCGCGCCGGCCAGCAGCAGCGGGAGGAGCAGGCCCGCGCCGGCCGCCGCCGCCCAGCGCCAGGCGGTGGACGGCGGCGAGGAGGAAGCAGGAGCGGCCGCGTCGGACGCGGGGGACACCGGGGGTGCTGAGTGCGGGAACAGGAGCGCGGCCATGGGAAGCAGGTCCTTCCGACGGCCGACCTCGCACGGCGGCGGGGTCGGCGGCGGGACAGCTCCGGACCAGCGTCACACACTCCAATAATTCGGGCATTTCGGACACTCCGTGGACCGACCGCCCCACCACCGACCGTCCCGCGACCCGATCAGCCCACGGTCAGGACGACCTTGCCGACCTGCTCCCCGGCCTCCAGCACCCGGTGCGCGTCGCCGGCCTCCAGGATCGGCAGCACCCGGTGCACCACCGGCCGGACCACCCCCGCCTCGACCAGCGGCCAGACGTGCTCACGCACCGCGGCGACGATGGCGGCCTTCTCGGCCAGCGGGCGGCCGCGCAGGTTGGTGGCGACCACCGCCGCCCGCTTGCGCAGCAGGGAGCCGAGGTCGAGCTCGGCCTTCACCCCGCCCTGCAGGCCGATGACCACCAGGCGGCCGTTCACCGCCAGCGCGTCCACGTTCCGCTGCAGGTACTTGGCGCCGATGATGTCCAGGATCACGTCCGCCCCGGCCCCGCCGGTGGCCTCCCGGACGGCCTCGACGAAGTCCTGCTCGCGGTAGTCGACGCCGACGTCCGCGCCCAGCTCCGCACAGCGCGCCAGCTTCTCCGGGCCGCCGGCGGTGACCAGCACCCGGGCGCCGACCGCCTTCGCCAGCTGGATGGCCATGGTCCCGATGCCGCTGGCCCCGCCGTGCACCAGGACGGTCTCCCCCGGCCTCAGTTGCGCCACCTGGAAGACGTTCGACCAGACCGTCGAGGCCGCCTCGGGCAGCGCGGCGGCCTCGGCCGCGGTCAGCCCCTTGGGGACCGGCAGCAGCTGCCCGGCCGGCACCGCGACCCGCTCCGCGTACCCGCCGCCGGCCAGCAGCGCGCAGACCTCGTCGCCGACGCCCCAGCCGGACACCCCCGGCCCCAGCGCGACGATCCGGCCCGCGCACTCCAGTCCCGGGTAGGGCGAGCTGCCCGGCGGGGGGTCGTAGTAGCCCTGGCGCTGCAACAGGTCGGCCCGGTTGACGGCGGTGGCCGCGACCTCGACCAGCACCTCGCCGGCGGCCGGGACGGGATCGGGCACTTCCTCCCAGGTCAGCACCTCGGGGCCGCCCGGCTGGGGAATCGTGATGGCTCGCATGGCCGCCACGCTACGCGCGGAGGGCACCCGGCGTCCGCCGTCCGCCCTCCTCCGCGGCCGTGGGAGCGCCTTCGGCGGCACGTCAAGTGACATGTCGTCGGGATGGCGGGGTGGCGACACTCCGCGGAAGGGGGCGCGGGCCACCACGTCGGCACCGCATGCTTGGCTGCGTGCCGAACATCGATCCACCGACCGCGCCGGGTGCCGGCGGCGCCGGTCCCACCCCGCCACCCGCACGCGGAGGAGGCCCGGAGGGCGACACGTCCCGCCGGATCGTGCTGCCCTCCCGGACGACCGCGCCGCCGATGCGCCAGGTGACCAAGCGCCTGGCGCTGGCGCTCGGCGTCCTGGTGCTGACCACGCTGATCGTCTGGGGCGACCGCGCCGGCTACCGCGACAGCGCCGACGGCTCGGTCAGCCTGCTGGACGCCGCGTACTACGCCACCGTCACCCTCTCCACCACCGGGTACGGCGACATCACCCCGACGAGCGACGGCGCGCGCCTGGTCAACATCCTGGTGATCACCCCGCTGCGGGTGCTCTTCCTGATCATCCTGGTCGGCACCACCCTCGAAGTACTCACCGAACGGACCCGACAGCAGTGGCGGGTCCAGCGCTGGAGGTCCACCGTGCGCGAGCACACCGTCGTCATCGGCTACGGCACCAAGGGCCGCAGCGCGGTGGACACCCTGCTCGGGCAGGGCGTGCCCAAGGGCTCGATCGTGGTGGTCGACCCCCAGCCGAGGGCCGTCGAGCAGGCCACCCAGGACGGCCTGGCCGGCGTGGTCGGCGACGCCACCCGGACCGAGACCCTGCTGCGCGCCGAACTCCCCAAGGCCGACCGGGTCGTGGTCTGCCCGCAGCGGGACGACACGGCCGCCCTCATCACCCTCACCGCCCGCCAGCTCAACAAGGGCGCCACGGTGGTGGCGGCGGTCCGGGAGGACGAGAACGCGCCGCTGCTGCGGCAGAGCGGCGCCGACGTGGTGGTCACCAGCTCCAGCTCGGCGGGGCGGCTGCTGGGCATGTCGATGCTCAGTCCGCACGCGGGGTCGGTGATGGAGGACCTGCTCACCTACGGCCACGGGCTGGACGTGGAGGAGCGGCCGGTCACCCGGGCGGAGGCCGGGCGCAGCCCGCGGGAGTGCCCCGAGCTCGTGGTGGCGGTGGTCCGCGGCCGGCGGGTCCTCAACTACACCGAGCCCGAGGCGGAGACGCTCCAGCTCACCGACCGCCTGATCGTCATCAAGCCGGCCACCCCCCGGCACCCCGCCTAGCCAGGGCGCCTCCGACGCGTCCCGACCGGCACGCCCCGGCGGGGCCTCAGCGCAACGGGATCAGTTCCAGCCGGTCACCCGGCTCGGCGCCGCCCGGGGGCACCACCGCGAGGGCCTCGGCCAGGGCGAGGCCGCGGAGCATCGCGGGCCCGTCGAACCTCAGTGCCACGACCCCCTCGTCCGTACGGGCCACCGGCACCAGCCGGGTGTCCCGCGGGTGCCCGGGGACGGCGACCGCGACCGGCTCGGTCCGGTACGGGTCGGCCGGCCTCCCGCTCAGGGCGTGGAGCAGCGGCAGGGCGAGGGTCACCGTCCCGGCCACCGCGGCGAGCGGGTTGCCGGGCAGGCCGACCAGGTGCCGTCCGCCGGGGAGTTCGGCCAGCAGCATGGGGTGTCCGGGCCGGACGGCGACGCCGTCGACCAGCAGGTGCGCCCCGGTGGCCTCCAGCGCGTCGTGCAGGAAGTCGACCGGGCCGGCCGCGGTCCCGCCGGTGGTGATCACCAGGTCGGCGGGCGAGTGCCGGACGGCGTCCCGGAGCAGCCCGAAGTCGTCGCGGACGTGGCGCCGACCGATCACCTCGGCGCCGGCGGCGGCGAGCCAGGGCGGCAGCAGCGGTCCGAGGGCGTCGCGGACCAGACCGGGGCGGGGCGGGCCGGAGTCGAGCAGTTCGTCGCCGAGGACCAGCAGGTCCACGGTGGGCCGGCGGCGCACCGGGAGCCGGTCGTGGCCGCAGGCGGCGGCGAGGCCGAGGACGGCGGGGGTGACGGCGGTGCCGGCCGCAAGGAGCTCGTCGTCGCGGTGGCACTCCTGGCCGCGCGGGCGGACGTCCTGGCCGGGGGTGACGGTGCCGTGCAGCAGGCCGCGGTCGAGGCGGCCGTGCTCGCGGCGCAGGACGCCGGTGGCGCCCGGGGGCAGCTGGGCGCCGGTGGCGATCTCCACCGCGGCGCCGTCGGCCAGGGGCTCGCCGGTGGCGCCGGCCAGGATCCGTCCGGCGGTCCGCCACGGCCCGGGACCGGCGACGGCCCAGCCGTCCATGGCGGAGGTGTCGAAGGCCGGCAGGTCGGTGAGGGCGGTGAGCGGGGCGGCGAGGGTGTGCCCGAGGGCGTCGGCGAGGTCGAGTTCGGCGGCGGGCAGCGGGGTGCGGCCGGCGAGCCGGGCGGCGCGGCGGGCGAGCGGCCAGGGGCAGCCGCGCAGGGTGGGGGCGGGGTCGCCGAGGTCCAGGCCGGGCGGCGGCGCCACCGGGAGCGGGTCGACGGACCTCACGGGCCCTCCCCCCGGGACCAGCGCTCGGCGAGCGCGACGGCCTTGGCGTTGGCGGCGGCCACGGCCTCGGGTCCTCCGCCGTTCCGGGCGGCGGCGTAGCCGACCAGGAAGGCGGTCAGCGGGGCGGCGGGGCGGTCGACCCCGTGCGCGACCACCCGGGCGGCGTCGAGCAGTGCGCGGACGTCGACGTCCAGGTCGATGCCCAGCTCGGTCTCGACCGCGGCGATCCAGTCATCCAGGGTGCGCTCCATAGCCCCATGCTGCCCGATCCGCGGTCGGCGGCGGTGCGTACCGCGGTGAGCATCCTGGGTCGTTTCGCTCACAGGTCGCGGGCACGGGGCGTGAAGGGTCAGGCCGGGGGGTGTTCGGCGGCGTCGCGGGTCCGGGCCTGGGCGAGGTGCTCCCAGGTGTCGCAGTCGTAGGCGACGCCCTCCGGGTCGGCGAGGCGGAGGGTGTGCAGGGGGGCGACCAGGCGGCGCAGCGGCTGGCCGGCCGGGTCGCCGAGGGCGGCCAGGGCGGTGCGGAGGGCGGGGGTGCGGTAGGCGGCGGCGAGCATCTGGTCACGGCCGCCGGCGTCGACCAGCAGGGCGGCCTCGGCGTCGGCGAGTCCGGCCAGCAGGCGGTTCACGGTCGGCCGGTCGAGGAAGGGCAGGTCGGCGGCGAGGACGAGGACCCGGTCGGCGGTGACCAGGTCGAGTCCGGCGGCGACGGCGGCGACCGGTCCACCGCCGGGGGGCTGTTCCCGGGTCCACCGGACGCCGGCCCGCTCGGTGGGCCGCCGCGGGCCGACGGCGACCACGGTCCGGGCGCCGTCGCAGGCGGCGATCACCCGGTCGAGCAGGGTGTGGCCGCCGACCGCGAGGCCCGGCTTGTCCACACCGCCGCCGAGCCGGCTGGCCGCGCCGCCGGCCAGCACCATCGCGTCGTACACCGTCATGCGGACAGTATCCGCCCGGCACTCGGCGGGCCGGACGGGCGGGAGCCTGACGGGAGCCGGGAGACGGGAGACGGTCGGGGTCAGAACTCCTCGGTGTCCTCGACGATCTCGGCGTCGACGATGCCTTCCTCGTCGACGTGCCGGTGCGGCGCGGGTTCGACGGCAGCGGAGGGCTGGGCGGCGGCGGCCCGGTGGGCGGTGTTGGCGGCCGCGCCGAGGTCGAGGATGGCGGGCAGGGTCAGGCCGCCGTAGCGCTCGTTCATCGTGGCGGTGAGCGCCTCCGCGTCGTACGGGTGGGCCGCCAGCGCGCGGTCGAAGTCCTGGAGGTACTCGCCGGTGAAGGCGAGCACCCGCAGGGCTTCGTCGTCGCTGCCGGGGGCGCGGTGCCCGGCGATCACCCGGATCGCGCCGAGGTCGGCGATCCTGGCCAGGTTGTGGCCCCAGTCGATGCGCTGCCCGGGAAGGGTGTCGGCGGTCCACACGTGGGTGCCGTTGTACGCGAAGTCGCCGGCGACCACGGTGGCGATGCTGGGGATGTGGACGGCGGTGGAGTCGGCGCAGTCGCCCTGGCCGAGCGGGAGGACCCGGATCAGCTGCCGGTCGATCATCAGCGGCTGCGGCAGCAGCGGGGCGGGGACCAGCGGCTGGTCGGGGACGTCGGCGCCGTAGACCGGCTTCCACTGGGCGACCTTGGCGGCGGCCGTCCGCATGATGCCCTCGACCACGCCGGGGGCGGCGAGCAGCTGGGCGTTCGGGAAGAGCCGGAGCACCTCCTCGGCCCCGAAGTAGTGGTCCGGGTGCTGGTGGGTGATCACGATGGCGAGCAGCTGGCGGTTCTTGCCGGCGATCCACTCGGCGAGCTCCCGGCCGGCGCTGCGGGTGAGCTGGGCGTCGACCAGGATCGCGGCGTGCTCGCCCATGATCAGCGAGGAGGTGGCGAAGAAGCCGCTCTCCGGGCCGGTGAAGACCTCGACCTCCAGCGGCCGGGGCGGCGGGCCGGGCGCCTGGTGGGCCGGTCCGGCGGTCTCGGAGGACGGTGGCGGCGTCACTGCTTGCTCCCTGGTCGGCGCGGCGGGCCCGGCGCGGGCCCTGTCCGTACCAGCTTGGGAGGAAGGCACCGCCGATGCCGGGTAGGCGCGCCCGGCGGCCCCTGCGGGACGGGCCCGCGGGGCCGGCTCCGGGACGGCGGGGCGGACCGGGATCGGGCCGGACCGGGATCGGGCCGGCGCAGCGGTCAGGCCGCGACCTTGGCGCTGAGTTCCCGGGCCCGGCGGTCGGCGTCCTCGTGGGCCCGGGCCTTGGAGGCGTCGGCCGTCTCGGCGAACTGCGCCATGGCCGGGTTGACCCGGGCCAGCGTGAACTCGGGAACGATGAAGTCCACGTCCATGCCAAGCATGCCGGTGAACACCTTCTCCAGGTAGGTGGTCACGAACTCGAAGCTCTCGCGCGGGGTGCCGGGGCCGTACGAGCCGCCGCGGGCGGAGACCACGGTGACCGGGGTGCCGGCGGCGGAGGGCTGCTCGCCCGCGCTGCGGCCCATCAGGATCACCTGGTCCAGCCAGGCCTTGAGGCTGGACGGGATCGTGAAGTTGTACATCGGGGTGCCGATGACCACGGCGTCCGCCCGCTCCAGCTCGCCGATCAGCTCGTCGCGGAGCGCGAAGGCGGCCTGCTGCTCGGGGGTGCGCTGGTCGGGGGCCAGGAACCCGGCGGTGATGCCATCGGCGGACAGGTGCGGGACGGGGGCGGCGGCGAGGTCGCGGTAGATCACCGTGCCGCCCGGGTTCTCGGCCTCCCAGGCCTCGCGGAAGGTCGCCGAGACCTCGCGGGAGACCGAGCCCTCGGTGAGGGCGGACGAGTCGATGTGCAGCAGCGTGGCCATGGGGTTCCTCCATTTGAGAAGTAGCTGCGCTTTCCCGTGCAGCTGAATGAACAGTAGCAGCTTACTTTTCTTTAGTCACTAGCGCGCGGGCAGTACTCTGGGGGCATGGGCGATGAGACGGCAACCACGACGGCAACGACCACACCGACGGCCTGCACCGGCGTGGACATCGCGCTCACCCGGGTGTTCGCCCTGCTCGGCAAGCGCTGGACCGGCCTGATCGTGGCCGTGCTCACCACCAGCCCCGCCTACTTCTCCGAGCTGCGCCGGGCCGTCCCGGGCATCAGCGAGCGGATGCTCTCCGACCGGCTCACCGAGCTCGCCGAGTACGGCCTGCTGGTCCGCGAGGTCGACGAGGGCCCGCCGCTGCGGGTCCGCTACCGGCTGACCGACTCCGGCACGGCGCTCGGCCCCGCCCTCTCCGAGCTGCACAGCTGGGCCGTCGAGCACCTGCCGGCGGCGCCTGGGGGGACCACCTGCTGAGACCGCGGGCGGAGGGCGCCGGAGCTTCCCTGGCCCGGCGGGTCCTGGGCTAGAGTCGGATCCTTCACAGCCCCGTCACGCCGTAGGGAAAGAGCAGGCAGCGCGCCATGGACAGGCTCCGCAACACCGTCCGTCCCTACGCCTGGGGCTCCCTCACCGCGATCCCGGAGCTGCTCGGACAGGACCCGACCGACCTGCCGCAGGCCGAGCTGTGGATGGGCGCCCACCCCGGATCGCCCTCCGAGATCGACCGGGGCGACGGCCACCGCCCGCTCTCCGAGCTGATCGCCGCCGACCCGCACGCGGAGCTCGGCCCCCGGGCCGTGGCCGCCTTCGGGCCCGCCCTGCCCTTCCTGCTCAAGGTGCTCGCCGCGAGCATCCCGCTCTCCCTGCAGGCCCACCCCAGCCTGGAGCAGGCCCGGGCCGGCTTCGCCGAGGAGGAGGCCCGGGGGATCCCGCTGGACGCCCCGCGGCGGAACTACCGCGACGACAACCACAAGCCCGAGCTCATCTGCGCACTCGACGACTTCGAGGGCCTGTGCGGCTTCCGCGACCCGGCCGGGACGGCCGACCTGATGGAGTCGCTCGGCGCGCCCCGGCTGACCCCGCTGATCGAGGTGCTGCGCACCAAGCCGGAGCCCGAGGCGCTCAGCGAGGTGCTGGCCGCCGTCCTCTCGCTGAGCGGGGACGAGGCCGAGCGGACCGTCGCCGAGGTCGCCGCCGCCCTGGAGGCGAAGGCCGCCGAGGACCCCACCGGCGCCCTGGCCGGCTACGCCTACGCCGCCCGCACCCACCCCGGGGACACCGGCCTGCTGGCCGCCCTGCTGCTCAACCACGTGGTGCTGCGCCCGGGCGAGGCGCTCTACCTCGGGGCCGGCGTCCCGCACGCCTACCTGCGCGGCACCGGCGTGGAGATCATGGCCAACTCCGACAACGTGCTGCGCTGCGGGCTCACGCCCAAGCACGTGGACGTCCCCGAGCTGCTCCGGGTGGTCGACTTCCGCTCCGCCCGGCCGGACGTGCTGCGCCCCGAGCCGGCCGCCGACGGCGAGTGCCACTACCCGGTCCCGATCGACGAGTTCCGGCTCTCGCGCTACGTCCTGGGCGCCGAGCCCGCTCGGCTGGACGGCCACGCCCCGCAGATCCTGCTCTGCACCGGCGGTACCGCCGAGCTCACCGCCGCCGACGGACGCACCCTGCGGCTCGCCCGCGGCGAGTCCGCGTTCCTGCCCGCGGGCGGCACCCCGACCGCGCTGGCCGGGCCCGGCGCCACCGTCTTCCGCGCCACCGTCACCCTCTGAACCGCAGCTCCGGGCTGCGCCAGGGATCCACCTCCAGGGCGAGGTGGGTCCACGTCACCCCGGACCGCCGATAGCCGTCGGGCCGGACCGAGCGGAACACCTCGGCCAGCCCGAACTGCCGGGCCAGCGCCACGGTCTCGTCCGCCGAGACCTCGAACATCCGCCGCCCGACGGGCACCGGGCCGTGCCGCAGCATCAGCAGCATCCGTCCGCCGGACGCCAGCAGCCCGGCCAGCCGGCGCATCGCCGCCTCCCGCTCCCCCAGCTCCAGGTGCATCCACACCGCGGTCACCAGAACCAGGTCGAACTCACCTGCCACCGAGGGGAGTTCGGGAAGGGCATCGGACAGCCAGCGGAAACCGCCGTTCCGGTGCACCCGGAGTTCCAGGGTCGGCTCCACGGCCACCACCCGGTGGCCGCGCGCGGCCAGCGCCGCCGCGTCCCGACCCGTCCCCGCACCCACGTCCAGCACCCGGCTGGGCGTCCCGGGGAGCAGGTGCAGCACCTCGCCGTGCACCTGCTCGAAGCTCACCGCCTCGTACTGCTCCGCCAACTCCTGTGCCGCTTCCCGGTATCCCACCGCACCGGCCGGTCGTACCACGGTCGTCATCGCCGCTCCTCCCCGAAGTCCCGGTCCACTCCGACGCCCAGCCTGGGACCGCCGATCCCAGGGTGAACTCTCCTCTCCTCTCCGCCCGTCACCGGTGGAAACCTTTCCGTCGTGGCCGAGAGACCGGCCGACCCCCGCGACAACCCGCAAGGAGAAGCCATGCGCGCCCTCGTCATCAGCACCTTCGGCGGCCCCGAGGTCCTGGAGCTCGCCGAGCTCGAACTCCCCGTCCCCGGGCCGGGCGAGGTCCGGGTCCGCAACCAGGCCCTGGCCGTCCACCCGGCCGACATCGCGGTGCGCTCCGGCGCCGTGGCCGCCCACCTGCCCGAGGCCCCGTTCCACCGGCTCGGCTGGGACGTGGCCGGCACGGTGGACGCGGTCGGCGAGGGCGTCACCGGATTCCGGCCCGGCGACCGGGTGATCGGCCTCTCCCACTGGTTCGCCACCCGCAACGGCACCCACGCCGAGTTCGCGGTCGTCGCCGCGGACGCCCTCGCCCCCGTCCCCGAGGAGCTGCCGATCGAGAAGGCGGCCGCCCTGCCGCTCAACGGCCTGACCGCCCGGCAGTCGCTCGACCTCGCCGGCCTGAGCGAGGGGCAGACCCTGGTCGTCACCGGCGCGGCCGGCAACCTCGGGGGGTACACCACCGAGCTGGCCGTCCGCCGCGGCCTGCGGGTGATCGCCGTCGCCGGCGCGGGCGACCGCGCGTTCCTCACCGGCCTCGGTGCCGAGTTCGTGGAGCGCGGCCCCGAGGCGGTGGCCGCGATCCGCGCCCTGGCCCCCGAGGGTGCGGACGCCGCCGTGGACACCGCCCTGCTGGGCGCCGAGCTGATCGCGGCGGTCAAGGCGGGCGGGGTCTTCGTCACCGTCCGGCCGAACGTGGGGCCCGCCCCGGAGCGGGACGTCCGGGTGTCGGTGATCAACGTCCGTCCGGACGGGGGTGAGCTGGCCGAGCTGGCCCGGCTGGCCGCGGACGGTCTGCTCACCGTCCGGGTCGACTCCGTCCACGACCTCGCCGACGCGGCCGCCGCCCACGCCCGCCTCTCCACCCCGGGCACCCGCGGCGCCGTCCTGCTCACCGTCTGACCGCGGGATGCCGCCGACAGCGGACCACCCGAAGGACACCCGTCCGCGCGCGGACAGCCACTGGGGCGGGGCCGGAGGCGCAGGGCCACGGCCCGCAGCGACGGGCGGGGCGGCCGGAGCAGGGGACCGGCCGCCCCCACGGCCCCCGGAGGTCACCTTCGGGAGCGCGCCGCTCGCCGCCGGGGCGGGGGCCCTCGTCCTGGGCGCTGCGGCCCTGCTCGCCGTACCGGAGGGGCCGCGCCCACCGCTGCTCCGGCTCGTCCCGGCCGCGGTCCTCGGCGCCGGCGCGGGCTGGGCGGCCGTCCACTGGATCACCGACGACACCTACGAGGCGGGTCTGCTCCGGGCCGCCACGGCCGTGCTGCTGACCGCCGTCGCCGTCTGCGGCCTGCCGGGCGCCCGGCCCCGCCGCGGGTTGCCGGAACCGTTCAGCGGCCCACGGGATGGCTCGCCTGGTACACCAGCCGCTCCTCGGCCCGGTCCCCGATCGCGGTGAGGACCTCGTCCAGGGCCAGGAACTCCTCCCAGGCCGGGCGGCCGCCGGACCGGACCAGCTCGGCCACCACCAGGTCCTCCAGGTCGGCCACCCGCTTGTTCTTCCAGACCTTGTCGGCCAGGCTCACCAGCAGGTCCTCCATGTGCACGCCGTGGCGGTGCCAGGAGCCGTGGGTGGCCGCGAAGCGGGCCCAGGCCGGGCGCACCCACTGGGCCAGCAGGAGTTCCCGCCCGGCCTCCTCGTGCCGGGAGCCCGGCCCGGAGAGCTCCTCGGGGTGGCGGACCTTGCCGATGTCGTGGGTGGCGGCACCGAACAGCACCGCTCCGCGGTCCACGGCCGGCCCGATGCCCCGCTCCGCCACCCGGTCGAGCAGCTGCACCGCGACGTCGTGCACCGCCCGCAGGTGCGCCACCAGCCGCGGCGGGGCGTCCAGGGCCGCCAGCAGCTCGGCCGCCCGCACCGGCAGCGGCCGCAGCCCCGGCCCGGGCCGGCCCTCCAACGCGATCGACAGCACCGCCTCGTTCGTCATGCCCTCAGGTTAGTGATCGTCAGATCTGCGACAGGGCTTGGACGATGGTTCCTGACAGACCCGCGTGTGAGAGTGCAGCCATGAGCGACGCGATACGACACTCGCTCCGCGACTTCGCGGAGACCCTGGTCCGGCTGGGCATCGCCACCGAGGAGCAGGCCGCCACCGGGCTGGCGGAGGCCGCCCGGATCGGCATGGACCTCGACGAGGAGTTCGAGGACGTCGAGGAGCTGACCTTCCTGGTCGGCGACTGCGGCCTCGGCTTCCAGACGCCGGAGAAGGTCACGGCCGATCTCGACGAGGGCTACGAGGAGTTGCTGCGGGACGCGGCGGCGTGCTCGGGCGGCTCGGTGGTGGTCGACCGGGTCGCGCTGGTGCGGGACGAGGACGGGACCGAGTACCTGCACTTCCGGCGCAACGGCCGGCCGATCTGGTACCACACCGGGCACCTCTCGGACACCACCCGCTACCTGGACTGGCACGTCGCCTTCGAGGCCCTCTCCGACCTGGTGCCCGGCAACGGCGATCCCCGGCGGTTCCACCAGCTCGACGAGGACTCCTACGACGCCTGGTGGCTGCTGCTGACCCCCGAACAGGCCGAGGGCCTGGAGGAGTTCGGCCTGCCGATGCCGGTGGATCTGGGCTACGAGATCCACGACCCGGCCGGCGGGACGGCCCCGGAGTCACCCGCCTGGTACCGGGAGGACGACCGGCTGAACAGCGGCGAGGACTCCCGCCGCGGTCTCGACGCCTGGCTGGCCCCGATGGACCGTGCCCTGGACGGATGGCGGACGGCCTGTCTGCCCGGGGACTTCCCCTTCGACCACTCGATGGACTCGCTCGCCGTCCTCGAACGGCTGGTGCTGGACCGCTACGAAGGACCCGCCGCCCTGGAGGCCGCCGAGGCCGACGGCTTCCTGGAGGGCGCGGTCCGGTACGTCGGGGAGACCGCGGTGCGGCACCTGCCCTGCCGCTGGCGGTTCCGGCACGCCGAGGACGGCTTCTCGCTGTTCGCCGGCGTGCCGACGATCCGCACCAACACCCCGAACGGTTTCTCCGACGAGTTCGCCCCCGACCGGCTGCTGCGGAGCCTCCTGGCGGACCGTACTCCCGGTGCACTGCTCGCACGTCTGGAGGAACTCGGGAGCGCCGTCGACCACTACCGCCGGATGGTCCGGACCCTCGACCGGACCATCGCGGAACGGGAGGTCAGGTGACGTCCCGGGTCATGTCGACGAACCGGGAGTAGTGGCCCTGGAAGGCCACGGTGATGGTGGCCGTCGGGCCGTTACGGTGCTTGGCGACGATCAGGTCGGCCTCGCCGGCCCGCGGGGACTCCTTCTCGTAGGCGTCCTCACGGTGCAGCAGGATGACCATGTCGGCGTCCTGCTCGATCGAGCCGGACTCGCGGAGGTCCGAGACCATCGGCTTCTTGTCGGTGCGCTGCTCGGGACCACGGTTCAGCTGGGACAGCGCGATGACCGGGATCTCCAGCTCCTTGGCCAGCAGCTTGAGGTTACGGGACATGTCCGAGACCTCCTGCTGTCGGCTCTCGGCCCGGCGCGAGCCACCCGCCTGCATCAGCTGGAGGTAGTCGATGACGACCAGCTTGAGGTCGTTGCGCTGCTTGAGCCGGCGGCACTTGGCGCGGATCTCCATCATCGACAGGTTCGGCGAATCGTCGATGTACAGCGGCGCGTTGGTGACGTCCGGCATCCGGCGGGCCACCCGCGTCCAGTCGTCGTCCGTCATGTTGCCGGAGCGCATGTGGTGCAGGGCCACCCGCGCCTCGGCCGACAGCAGGCGCATGGCGATCTCGTTGCGCCCCATTTCGAGCGAGAAGATCACGCTCGGCAGGTTGTTGTGGATCGAGCAGGCCCGGGCGAAGTCCAGCGCCAGGGTGGACTTGCCCATCGCGGGACGGGCCGCGATGACGATCATCTGGCCGGGGTGCAGGCCGTTGGTGAGGGCGTCGAAGTCGGCGAACCCGGTGGGCACGCCGGACATCTGGCCGGCCCGGGAGCCGATCGCCTCGATCTCGTCGAGGGCTCCCTCCATGATGTCGGCGAGCGGAGCGTAGTCCTCGCTGGTGCGCTGCTCGGTGACGGCGTAGATCTCGGCCTGGGCGGCGTTGACGATGTCGTCCACGTCGCCCTCGGCGGCGTAGCCCATGCCCGCGATCCGGGTGCCGGCCTCGACCAGCCGGCGCAGCACGGCCCGCTCGTGGACGATCTCCGCGTAGTACTCCGCGTTGGCGGCCGTGGGCACGGAGTTGACCAGGGTGTGCAGGTACGAGGCGCCGCCGACCCGGGCCAGCTCGCCGCGCTTGGTGAGCTCGCCGGCCACGGTGATCGGGTCGGCGGGCTCGCCCCGGGCGTAGAGGTCGAGGATGGCGCCGTGGATCAGCTCGTGGGCGGGGCGGTAGTAGTCGGCTGGCTTGAGCACCTCGACCACGTCCGCGATGGCGTCCTTGGAGAGCAGCATGCCGCCGAGGACGGACTGCTCGGCGGCGAGGTCCTGCGGCGGGACCCGCTCGAAGCCGTCACCGGACCCCTGGCCGCCCTCCTCGCGCTCCCGGCCGCCGCGCTCGCGGTCGCCGCCCTTGCCCGGGAAGCCGCCCTTGGCGAAGCCGTCCCGCCGCTGGAAACCGCCCTGACCGCCGGATCCGCCGGACTGACCGGGCAGGTCGCGCCGGCGCGAGACGGGCAGGCGGTCGCCCGGGCCCTCGGGGAAGGACTCGGGGGAGAAGGCGTCGTCGGTGGGCTGCCAGTCGTCCTCGGGCGGCGGAGGTACGTCGTGGTCGTCGTACTGGGGGCCGGTCACGCGTTTCCCCGATCAGCGAGTGCGGTGCGAGTGGTACGGGAGGCGACGAGGGCGCATCTACCTTCTTACGCCACCTCGCCGACAATTCCGACGCCGGGCGGACGGTGTCGCACGGGCTCCTGGTCGGGTCCCGGCCCACGCTACGGCGCCGGGGGCCGATCGGCCAAGATGGTTATCCACAGGCTGTGTGGATAACCAGGCCACCCCTGTGGAGAACCACCCCAAAGCTGTGAACAACCCTGTGGACACCACTGTGGATAACCACACGATCCGCCTGGCGTCAACTCGCTGACCTGGGATTACTCCTTCCACGACCTGTGCATGAGAAATTCTTCACACAGCCCGGGGACCCCCTGTGCACAGCACCGCCACCGGCGCTCGCTCAGGATTTCGAGTAAGTGATGAAATCGCATTGCACCACTTACCTGTGGATGAGTACCCTGCTTCCATGCACACCCTCACCGATCGCCGCCGGCACGACCGCGAGATCCTCGCCCTGGCCGTCCCGGCCTTCGGCGCGCTGGTCGCGGAGCCGCTGTTCCTGATGGCCGACTCCGCCATCGTCGGGCACCTGGGGACGGCCCAGCTGGCCGGCCTCGGGGTGGCTTCGGCGGCGCTCACGACCGTGACCGGGCTGTTCATCTTCCTGGCGTACGCCACCACGGCGGCGGTGGCCCGGCGGATCGGCGCGGGCGACCGCCGGGCGGCGATCCAGCAGGGCATCGACGGCATCTGGCTCTCCCTGATCCTCTCCGCCGTGATGGTGGCGCTCACCCTGGCCCTGGCCCCGGAGGCCGCCACTGCCCTCGGGGCCTCCCCCACGGCGGCGCCGTACGCGGTGACCTACCTGCGGATCAGCGCGCTGGGCGTCCCGGCGATGCTGCTGGTGATGGCCGCGACCGGGGTGCTGCGCGGCCTCCAGGACACCCGGACGCCACTGGTGGTCGCGGTGGCCGGCTTCGGCGCCAACCTGCTGCTCAACGTCGGACTGGTCTACGGCGCGAACCTGGGCGTGGCCGGCTCCGCCTGGGGCACCGTGCTGGCCCAGACCGGCATGGCCGCCGCCTACGTCGCCGTGGTGGTCCGCGGCGCCCGCCGGGAGGGCGCGGGCCTGCGGCCGAACGTCGAGGGCATCAAGGCCTGCGCCCGCACCGGCGGCCCGCTGCTGGTCCGCACCCTCAGCCTGCGCGTCGTCCTGCTGATCGCCACCGCGGTGGCGGCCCACCTGGGCGACGCCGAGGTGGCCGCGCACCAGATCACCATGACGGTCTGGATCTTCGTCGCCTTCGCCATGGACGCCATCGCCATCGCCGGGCAGGCCATCATCGGCCGGTACCTCGGCGCCGCGGACGTCCCGGGCACCCGGGCCGCCACCCGTCGCATGATCGAGTGGGGGGTGGGCTCCGGCGTGCTGCTGGGCCTGCTGATGGTGCTGGCCCGACCGCTGTACATCCCGCTGTTCACCTCGGACCCGGCGGTGCAGCAGCAGCTCTCCACCGTGCTGCTGCTGGCGGCGCTCACCCAGCCGGCGGGCGGCCTGGTCTTCGTCCTGGACGGCGTGCTGATGGGCGCCGGCGACGGCGGCTACCTGGCCTGGGCGATGTTCGGCACGCTGGTCTGCTTCGCCCCGGCGGCCCTCGCCGTCCTGCTGCTGAACGGCGGGCTGCTCGGGCTCTGGTGGGCGATGAACCTGTTCATGCTGGTCCGGGCCGCCTTC
The DNA here is from genome assembly GCF_040571325.1 of Kitasatospora sp. HUAS MG31. Taxonomy (GTDB): domain Bacteria; phylum Actinomycetota; class Actinomycetes; order Streptomycetales; family Streptomycetaceae; genus Kitasatospora; species Kitasatospora camelliae. The sequence goes on from NZ_CP159872.1 coordinate 3,902,347, forward strand.
CTGGCGCTCCGGGCGCGCACCGGCAAGTGGCTGGTCACCGGGGCCGTCCGGGCCTGAGCACGGGCGGACCCGGCAGCCCGGGAAGCACCACGCACACCCGCAGCACAGTCACCGGCCGGCACGGCGGACGCGCCGAGGGCCGGTCTCCTCCGTACGGAGGAGACCGGCCCTCGGGGAACCGCTAGCGGTCTCAGGCAGACACGACGGCGACGTCGAGGTTGGCCTGGACGTCCGCGTGCAGCTTGACCGACACCTTGTGGGTGCCCAGCGTCTTGATCGGCGAGGCGATCGCGACGGCGCGCTTGTCCACCGCCGGGCCGTCGGCGGCCTTGATGGCCTCGACGACGTCGGCCTGGGTCACCGAGCCGAACAGACGGCCGGCGTCGCCCGAGCGGACGGCCAGCTTGACCTGCAGGCCCTCCAGCTTGGCCTTGACCTCGTTGGCCGCCTCCAGGGTCTGAATGGCGTGGATCTTCCGGGCGCGACGGATGGCGTCGACGTCCTTCTGACCGCCCTTGGTCCAGCGGATGGCGAAGCCACGCGGGACCAGGAAGTTGCGGGCGTAGCCGTCCTTGACCTCGACGACGTCACCGGCGCTGCCGAGGCCGGGGACCTCGTGGGTGAGGATGATCTTCATTCTTCGGTCACCCTCTCTTAGCGCGTGGTGGAGGTGTAGGGCAGCAGCGCCATCTCACGGCTGTTCTTCACGGCCGTGGCGACGTCACGCTGGTGCTGGGTGCAGTTGCCGGTCACCCGGCGGGCACGGATCTTGCCGCGGTCGGAGATGAACTTCCGCAGCAGGTTCGTGTCCTTGTAGTCAACGTAGTTGACCTTGTCCTTGCAGAAGACGCAAACCTTCTTCTTCGGCTTGCGAGCAGGCGGCTTCGCCATTGTGTGCTCCGTTGGGTACGAAATCTGTCAGCCGCGCCGGGCCGTTGCCCGGCGGGCACCGCTCTAGAACGGGGGCTCTTCCGAGTAGCCGCCACCGGACGGGGCACCCCAGCCGCCGCCACCCTGGTTGCCACCAGAGGGAGCGCTGGACGCCCACGGGTCGTCGGAGGGGCCGGACTGACCGCCGCCGGAGCCGGAGCCCCAGCCGCCGCCGCCCTGCTGGCCGCCGCCGCTGTAACCGCCGCCGCCCTGCTGGCCGCCGTAGCCGCCCCCGCCCGGACCGCCGGAGCGGTTGGCGCGGGTGACCTTGGCGGTCGCCGAGCGCAGGCTGGGGCCGACCTCGTCGACCTCGACCTCGAAGACCGTCCGCTTCTCGCCTTCCTTGGTCTCGTAAGACCGCTGGCGCAGTCGGCCCTGCACGATGACGCGCATGCCGCGCTGCAGCGACTCGGCCACGTTCTCCGCCGGCTGACGCCAGACGTTGCACGTGAGGAAGAGGCTCTCGCCGTCCTTCCACTCGTTCGTCTGACGGTCGAAGGTGCGCGGGGTGGACGCGATACGGAACTTCGCGACCGCGGCACCCGACGGGGTGAAGCGCAGCTCGGGGTCGTCGACGAGGTTGCCGACGAGGGTGATGACGGTCTCGCCTGCCATGGTGGTGATGACCTCTCGGAAAAGGAGTTCTGCGGTGCTCGTCGCGGTGTTTCACGTGAAACACCGGACGTGAACCACCCGACGCCTAGGCGTCAGGACTGGCTCAGTGGGTGTCCGGGCGCAGGACCTTGGTCCGCAGAACCGACTCGCTCAGGCTGAGCTGGCGGTCGAGCTCCTTGACGACCTCAGGCGTGGCCTTCAGGTCGATGACCGAGTAGATGCCCTCGGACTGCTTGTTGATCTCGTAGGCCAGACGGCGGCGACCCCAGGTGTCGACCTTCTCAACCTTGCCGCCACCGGTGCGGACGACGTTGAGGAAGTTCTCGATCAGGGGGGCGACAGCGCGCTCCTCGACCGAAGGGTCGAGGATGACCATCAGCTCGTAGTGACGCATGTGGAACCCACCTCCTTTGGACTCAGCGGCCACGGTCTCTCCGTGGCAGGAGGGTTGTGCAGCGTCGGCACCGGAGCAGTGACGACACCGACCACCGTAGTGGCGGGGTCTGACAACGGCCCCCGCCCACCCGGAAGCGGGCATGAGGGGGCACAACTACACCAGTGCAGACCGCACAGCCTACCGGGCCGAGGCCCGACGAACAAAACACTTAGCGGTTGTGATCAGCGACATCGGGGGATCAACCTGGACAGAACGGAAACGTCCCGCTTGCCTGGAGGTGGGTCCCATGGCACAGGCTCTTACCCGGCGCTACCCGATGCTCTCCCTGAACTCCGACGGACACCCGCACCCGCGGGAGAACGCCCTGGTCGGTGTGGCCGCCCTGCTCGGCCTGGTGTCCTTCGCGACCTCGTTCTTCTACAACCTGCACATCCTCACGTCCTGGACCGGCCTGTTCGGCTTCGTCACCGCCATGGTCGGGTTCTACGAGTCGGTGACCACCTCGGAGCGGTTCGTCCTGGTGGTCTCGGCCGTCGTGGCCGGGGTCGGCCTGTACCTGGGGGTGGCCCGCGGCGGCCTGATCTGACCGGCGTCCGACCGATTCGCCCGGCCCGACCAGCCGGGCCCGCCCGGCCCCGGTCCGCGGCACCCGCCGGGGACCGCCCCGGACGGAGCACACCCGGCGCCCCCGTCGCCGGCCCGGTTTCGACCGGTCCGCGGCGGGGGCGCCGCCATGTCCGCGCCCACCCCGCTGGTGCGGGCGGCCCCGGGGGATAAGGTCAGCCTGGACCGGCCGACCGAGGAGGAGCACCCGAGCATGAGCCTGCGCCTGAGGACGATCACCCGCGAGGAGCACCTGGCCTTCATCAGGAGCCGTCCCTCCGCCAGCCACATGCAGGTCCCGTCCTGGGGCGAGGTGAAGGCCGAGTGGCGCACCGAGAGCATCGGCTGGATCGACGAGTCCGGCGAGGTGGTCGGCGCCGGCCTGGTGCTGTACCGCCAGCTGCCGAAGCTGAAGCGCTACCTGGCCTACCTGCCCGAGGGCCCGGTCATCGACTGGTTCGACCGCGACCTGGACCAGTGGCTGGAGCCGATGCTCGCCCACCTGAAGTCCCAGGGCGCCTTCTCGGTCAAGATGGGCCCGCCGGTGGTGATCCGCCGCTGGGACGCCCCCACCATCAAGGAGGCGATCGCCGCCAAGCAGGCCAAGCGCCTGCGCGACGTCGAGCCGGACTGGTACGAGCCGCGGGCCTTCGAGGTGGCCGACCGGCTGCGCAAGGCGGGCTGGCTGCAGGGCGAGGACGGCGGCGCCGGCTTCGGCGACGTCCAGCCGCGCTACGTCTTCCAGGTGCCGCTGGCCAACCGCTCGCTGGACGACATCCAGAAGGGCTTCAACCAGCTCTGGCGCCGGAACATCAAGAAGGCCGAGAAGAGCGGCGTCGAGGTGGTCCAGGGCGGCTACGACGACCTGCCCGAGTTCCACCGGCTGTACGTGGTCACCGCCGAGCGCGACCGCTTCACCCCGCGTCCGCTGAGCTACTTCCAGCGGATGTGGACGGCGCTCACCGCCGAGGACCCGAACCGCATGCGGCTCTACCTGGCGTACCACGAGGGCGAGGCGCTGGCCGCGACCACCATGCTGACGGTCGGCGAGCACGTCTGGTACTCCTACGGCGCCTCGGCCAACCACAAGCGCGAGGTGAAGCCGTCCAACGCGGTGCAATGGCGGATGATGCGCGACTCGTACGCGCTCGGTGCGGGCGTCTACGACCTGCGCGGCATCAGCGACACCCTGGACGAGAACGACCACCTGTTCGGTCTGATCCAGTTCAAGGTGGGCACCGGCGGGCAGGCCGCGGAGTACCTCGGCGAGTGGGACTTCCCGCTGAACAAGCTTCTGCACAAGGCCCTCGACATCTACATGTCGCGGCGCTGACCGACCGTCACCCACCCTTCCGGGAGAGCCGAATGACCCTGTCGCTGTACGTGGACACCGCTCGCTGGCGGACGCACCAGCAGTCCGTGCTGGCCGAGTTCCCCGGTCTGGTGCCGGTGGCCAAGGGCAACGGGTACGGCTTCCGCAACGAGCGGCTGGCGCAGGAGGCGGTGCTGCTCGGCAGCCCGATGCTCGCGGTGGGCACCGCGCGGGAGGCGGCGGAGACGGCCGCCGTCTTCCCCGGCGACCTGCTGGTGCTGACTCCGTTCCGGCCCGGCGAGGAGGGCTTCGCGATGCCCGCCGGGCGGGTGGTGCGGACGGTGGCGCACGCCGACGCGCTGACCGCGCTGCCGCCCGGCACCCGGGTGGTCGTGGAGTGCATGACCGGTATGCGCCGGCACGGCATCGCCCCGGAGGACCTGTCGCGGCTCGCCCTGGACCGGGTCCAGCTGGAGGGCTTCGCCCTGCACCTGCCGCTGGACCGGCCGGACGGCACGGACCCGGTGGACGAGGTCGCCGGCTGGGTGGACGCGATCGCCGCGGCGGGCCTGCCCACCCGGTTCGTCTACCTGAGCCACCTGGGCGCGGCCGACTCGGCCCGGCTGGCCGAGCGCTACCCGGCGACGGTCTTCCGCTCCCGGATCGGCACCCGGCTCTGGCTCGGCGACCACGAGGCGATCCAGTCCCGGGCGACCGTGCTGGACGTGAACGCGGTGGCCAAGGGCGACCGGTTCGGCTACCGCCAGAACCGCGCCCCGTCCGACGGCCACCTGCTGGTGGCCACCGGAGGCACCGCGCACGGCGTGGGCCTGGAGGCGCCCAAGCACGTCCAGGGCATGGTGCCGCGGGCCAAGGGCCTGGCCCGGGCCGGGCTGGCCACGGTGAACCGGACGCTGTCGCCCTACGTGTGGGGCGGCAAGCAGCTGTGGTTCGCCGAGCCGCCGCACATGCAGGTCTCGCTGCTGTTCCTGCCGTCCGAGTCCAAGCCGCCCGCGATCGGCGACGAGCTGACCCTGCACGTGCGGCACACCACCACCCATTTCGACCGGGTGGTGGACCGCTGACCCCCGGGGGCCGCCCGCCGGGCGGCCCCTACGGCTTGGTGAGCCAGTCGGGCTCGCCGTCGGGGGCGTACTCCGCGTAGGTCTCCTCCTCGTGGCGGGCCCGGGCCGTGCCGAGGACGAAGACGTCCGGGGCGTGGTCCAGCACACCGCCGGAGGGGTCGTCGCTGCCGTCCTGGCGCACCGGATCGCGCTCCGGGTAGAGGACGTCGCGGACCACCAGGGCGCACAGGTAGAGCGTGCCGGCCAGGTGCAGCACGATCGCCAGGTGGTACCAGTCCTGGCCGATGCCGTGCTGCTTGGAGTCCCCGCTGTAGGCCAGGAACGACCAGATGCCGAGGAAGTACAGCACCTCGAAGGCCTGCCAGATCAGGAAGTCCCGCCAGCGCGGCCGGGCCAGCACGGCGAGCGGGATCAGCCAGAGCACGTACTGCGGCGAGTAGACCTTGTTGGTGAGCACGAAGGCCGCCACCACCAGGAAGGCCAGCTGGGCGAAGCGCGGGCGGCGCGGAGCGGACAGCGCCAGCCAGGCGATGGCGAGGCAGCAGAGCACCAGGGTCACGCCGATCCAGGTGTTCAGGGTGGCCAGCTGCTGCCCGCGGTCCTGCATGAGGATCAGCCAGAACGAGCCGAAGTCCTCCTTGCGCCGCTGGCTGAAGGTGTAGAAGGTGGCCCAGCCCTCCTGGTTCGCGATCATGATCGGGAGGTTGACCACCAGCCAGGCCGCGACCGCACCGCCGGCGACCTGCCCGAAGGCCCGCCACCGGCCGGCCCGCCAGCACAGCACCAGCAGCGGGCCGAGCAGCAGGACCGGGTAGAGCTTGGCCGCGGTGGCCAGACCGATGAACACACCGGCCCAGACCGGCCGGGAGCCGGACCAGAACGCCATCGCCACCGCGGCCAGGGCGACCGCGAGCAGGTCCCAGTTGATGGTGGCGTCCAGCGCGAGGCACGGGGCCAGGGCGAACAGCAGGGCGTCCCAGGGCCGGCGGCGGTGGGTCCGGGAGACGGCGACCACGGCGATCACCGCGCAGACCATCAGCATCCCGGCGTTGACCATCCAGAACCACTGCTCGCGGTCCTGGATGACGCCGTCCGGCGTGGTCAGCCAGGCCGCGATCTGCATGAACAGGCCGGTGAGGACCGGGTACTCCAGGTACTGCATGTCCGGCGAGCCGCCCGGCAGCGGGTCCAGGTAGGGCTTCAGGCCGGAGGAGAAGCCGCGGCCGGAGAACAGGTGCGGGATGTCGCTGTAACAGGCGTGGGTGTACTGGGCGGTGGCGCCGTGGAACCACCCGCCCTCGTAGCAGGGCAGCTTCTGGGCCAGCCCGAGCACGTAGACGGCGATCGTCACCAGCACCAGGAACCGGGCCGGGGTCCACCACGAGACGCCGAGCAGGGCGCGCCGGCCGGGCGGGCCGCCGAACACCTCGCTGCCGGCCGCCGCGACCGGGTCCTCGTCCGCCGGGACGACGACGGTGTTGGGCAGCGGGCCCTCGGCCGGGGCGGGGGCGGGCCCGGCGGCCTCGTCTCGGGTGCTCGACGTCATGGCGGACATCCTGCCGCACGCGCGGCGGGCCGACGAGCCCGACCTCCGGACACGCCGGAGGCGGCCCCCGGGTGGGGACCGCCTCCGGTCGGACCGCCGTGCGGGCGGCTACTGCTGGGGTGGGACTCCGATGGGTGTGCTCGGATCCATCGTCGGATCGGTCGGCTTGCCGCTCGGCTTGGTCCGGGTCGGCGAGGGACAGAGCGACCCGAGGATGCCGCCGCAGCTCGGCGAGGGCTTCCCGGTGATGCTGGCGCTGGGCGTCGGACCGGTGGTCGCGGTCGGCTCCGGGGCCGCGGTGGACGGCGCGGCCGTGGCCGCGGTCTCCGAGGCGGAGGGCGACGGGGAGGCCGTGGACGGCGCACCGGAGGAGTCGACCTGCTCGCCGACCTTGTCCGCCTTCGGGAAGTCGGTCTTGGGCTGGCCGTCCAGGGCGGCGCCCATGTACCGGACGAAGATGTCGGTCGGCAGGCCACCACCGTGGAAGGACTTCTGGCCAGCGGTGCCGTCCAGCGAGAGCAGCTTGCTCTTGCCCGGCTCCTCTCGCCACATACCGACCGAGGTCACCAGCTGCGGGGTGTAGCCGACCCACCAGGCCGACATGCCGTCGTCGGTGGTACCGGTCTTGCCGGCCACCGGGCGGTTCAGCGCGTTGGTGGCCTTACCGGTGCCGTTCTTGGCCACGTTCACCAGCACGTCGGTGATGTTGTCCGCGACGGCCTGGTCGAGCACGGTCTTCGCGGGCTTCCGGGTGAACCCGGCAACCTCCTTGTTCTGGTGCTCCACCTTGGTCACCGAGTACGGGTCGGCCTGCTGGCCCCGGGCCGCGAACACCGAGTACGCGGAGGCCATCCGGATCGCGCTCGGGGTCGAGGTGCCCAGCGGGAAGGTGAGGGTCGAGGACGGCGCCAGGCTCTCCTTGCGCAGGCCGAGGGCGATCGCCATGTTCTCGATGTTCTTGCCGCCGACGTCCTGGCCGAGCTGGACGAAGGGGACGTTGTACGAGTTCTTCATCGCCTCCTTCAGGGAGACGTAACCCGGCTTGTCCCGGCTCTCGTTGGCCTGGCGGTACGGCTTGCCGTCGTCGCCGATGGCCGGGGAGCCGTCCTTGGTGTAGATCTGCGCCTTGTCGTCGGCCAGGTAGCGCGAGTCGGGGTTGATCCGGGCCGGCTTGCCGTCCTCGCCCTGCTTGGTGAGCACGCCGGACTGCATCGCGGTGGCCAGCACGAAGGGCTTGAAGGTCGAGCCCACCGGGATACCGGTGGAGTCGGCGTTGTTGGTGTGGTGGTTGTTCTCCACACCCGGGCCGCCGTAGAGGGCCACGATCGCGCCGTCGTTCGGCACCACCGAGGAGGCGCCCACCTGGACGAACTGGTCCTCCGGGCGCTTGTCCGGCTTGAGCGCCTTGGCCTCGGCCTCGTCGACGGCCTTCTTGAGGAGGTCGACCTTGTCCTTCTGGAAGGTGGTGTACACCTTGTAGCCGCCGCGGCCCAACTGCTCCTCAGGGATGCCGTGGGCCGAGAGGTACTTGTTGGCCGTCTCGACGAGGTAGCTGACCTCGCCGTTCATGCTCGCCGGGGCCTTCTTCACGATCGGCTCGGGGAAGGTGGTGCACTCGGCCCGCTTCTCCGGGGTGAGTGCCTTGGTGATGACCATCCGGTCCAGGATCCACTTCCACCGCTCGACCGCCCGCTCCTTGTTGGCGGGGATGCTGGGGTCGTAGAGGCCGGCGCCCTTCAGCAGGCCGGCCAGCATGGCGGACTGGCAGGCGTTCAGGTCCTTGGCATCGACACCGTAGTACGCCTGGGCGGCGGCCTGGATGCCGGTGGAACCGCGGCCGTACCAGGCGGTGTTGAGGTAGTCCCGGAGGATGACGTCCTTGCTGGTTTGACCGTTGATCTTCAGCGTGATGAAGAACTCCTTCATCTTGCGCGTCAGCGTCTGGTCCTGGCTCAGGTAGACGTTCTTGACGTACTGCTGAGTGATCGTCGAACCGCCCTGGGTCTCCTGACCGCGCGCCATGTTGTACACGGCGCGGGCGATGCCCTTGGGGTCGATGCCGCTGTCGGTGCGGAAGCTCTCGTTCTCCGCGGCGATGGCGGCGTCCTGGGCCTCCCGGCTTATCGCGGCGAGCTCGACGTTCTCCTTGTTGCCGTTGCTGCCGCCGGAGCGCGTCATCTCCGAGCCGTCGGCCCAGAAGTAGATGTTGTTCTCGTTGCTCACCAGGTTCTTCGGGTCCGGGACGGGGGTGAGCGCATAGGCCACCCCGACCGCGGCCACGCCGCCGCCGAAGAACACCAGGAACAGCGTCAGCCACTGCTTCCAGGAGGGCACCCAGCGCCGGAAGCCGTCCTTGTCGAAGCGCGGGTAGTCGATGAACCGCTTCTTCGGCGGCTTGCCGTCACGGGTGGCGGTCGCCGCACCGCCGCGGCGGCCGCCTCCGCCCTTCTGGGCCTGTCTGCGCATCTCGGCCCGGGTCATCTGCGGCTGCTGGGCGGTCTCGCGGACCCCGCGGCGCGCGCGCCCCGAGCTCAGCTCGTCCGCGCCACGGCCTCCGCCGGGAGCGCCCCCCACCGGGGAGCCGAAGGCGGACGGCCGCCCGCCGTCCGACCGACGACCCGGTGGCTCTTCACCGCCCGGGCCGGCCGGCCGCCGCCGGTGTTCGCTCATTTCTCAGCAACTCCTCGGTCAGGCCTGGTCCTCGTGCACACGCGACAGCGTACGCACCTCTGAAACGTGACTCTTTGCTCAAACCTGGACGAAAGCCGCATAAAACCGGCAGATCATTACATGCCCGTTGCCCAACATCTTGTGATCACGTTCACGCGAGCCCCCCTTGCCCGTTCCGTGACCCAGGTTTACTGTTCTCGATATATCGAGCCGATACATCGGCACGACACATCGGTCCGGCATAGCGTGGGGAAGGGAGGGGGACGGCCATGAGCAGGCGCTCGGGAGTGCTGGAGTTCGCCGTCCTCGGCCTGCTCCACGACGCCCCGATGCACGGCTACGAGCTGCGCAAGCGGCTCAACGTCCTGCTCGGCTCCTTCCGGGCCTTCTCCTACGGAACGCTCTACCCCTGCCTGAAGAGCCTGGTCGCCCAGGGTTTCCTGGTGGAGGACAACCCGGACACCGAGTACGTGCCGGCCACCGCACTCAACGGCAAGCGGTCGAAGATCGTCTACCGGCTCTCGCCCGAGGGCAAGCAGCGCTTCGAGGAGCTGCTCGCCGACTCCGGGCCGGACGCCTGGGAGGACGAGCACTTCGGCGTCCACTTCGCCTTCTTCGGACGTACCGACAAGGCCGTGCGGATGCGCGTGCTGGAAGGCCGCCGGAGCCGGCTGGAGGAGCGACTGGAGCGGATGCGCAGCTCGATCGCCCGCACCCGCGAGCGGTTCGACGACTACACGCTGGAGCTCCAGCGGCACGGGCTCGAATCGGTCGAGCGCGAGGTCCGCTGGCTCAACGAGCTGATCGAGACCGAGCGGGCCAACCGGACCGGGCGCAACGAGGCGTCCGCCGGCACCCCCATGACTTCGGACGGCCGTGGCCAGGAGGCCGGGTCCTCGGACCCGCCGGGGCCACCGCACGACCGCCCGGGGCGCTCCTGACCGGAGCGCTGACCCCCTGTGCCGTTCGGTACGGCCCCGGGGAGTTGAGGGCGCTCCGTGCGCCCGCCAGACAGCAGTCGAACAGATGTGGAACGAGATCCGCCGGTCCCCGGTGGTCTCATGAGGAATCAGGGAGCAACCGGAATGGGTTCGGTTCGCGTAGCCATCGTCGGCGTGGGCAACTGCGCCGCCTCGCTGGTGCAGGGTGTCGAGTACTACAAGGACGCCGACCCGGCCGGCAAGGTCCCCGGGCTGATGCACGTCCAGTTCGGTGACTACCACGTCCGTGACGTGGAGTTCGTCGCCGCGTTCGACGTCGACGCCAAGAAGGTCGGCTTCGACCTGGCCGACGCCATCGGCAACAGCGAGAACAACACCATCAAGATCTGCGACGTGCCGCCGACCGGCGTCACCGTCCAGCGCGGCCACACCCTCGACGGTCTGGGCAAGTACTACCGCGAGACCATCGAGGAGTCGGACGAGGCGCCGGTCGACGTCGTCCAGGCCCTGAAGGACGCCCAGGTCGACGTCCTGGTCTGCTACCTGCCGGTGGGCTCCGAGGCCGCCGCCAAGTTCTACGCCCAGTGCGCCATCGACGCCAAGGTCGCCTTCGTGAACGCCCTCCCGGTGTTCATCGCCGGCACCAAGGAGTGGGCGGACAAGTTCACCGAGGCGGGCGTGCCGATCGTCGGTGACGACATCAAGTCCCAGGTCGGCGCCACCATCACGCACCGCGTCATGGCGAAGCTGTTCGAGGACCGCGGTGTCATCCTCGAGCGCACCATGCAGCTGAACGTCGGCGGCAACATGGACTTCAAGAACATGCTCGAGCGCGAGCGCCTGGAGTCCAAGAAGATCTCCAAGACCCAGGCCGTCACCTCGCAGATCCGCGACCGCGAGCTGGGTGCGAAGAACGTCCACATCGGCCCGTCCGACTACGTCGCGTGGCTCGACGACCGCAAGTGGGCGTACGTCCGCCTCGAGGGTCGCGCCTTCGGCGACGTCCCGCTGAACCTGGAGTACAAGCTCGAGGTCTGGGACTCCCCGAACTCGGCCGGTGTCATCATCGACGCCGTGCGCGCCGCGAAGATCGCCAAGGACCGCGGCATCGGTGGCCCGATCCTGTCGGCGTCCTCGTACTTCATGAAGTCCCCGCCGGTCCAGTACTTCGACGACGAGGCCAAGGAGAACGTCGAGAAGTTCATCCGCGGTGAGGTCGAGCGCTGAGCTGACCGCTCATGAGCTCCGTTGAAGGGCCCCGGTCTTCGGACCGGGGCCCTTCGCCGTCCCGGAGAGGTTTCACGTGAAACATCGGCGCCCTCCGTGGCACCCTGGGCGGGTGATCACCGACGACGGCAGCGTGCACGACCCCCACCGGGCAGGCCTCCGCGCGCTGCTACGCGGGCGGGACTTCCGCCGGCTGCTCACCGTACGGATCCTCTCCCAGCTCTCCGACGGCGTCTTCCAGGTCTCGCTGGCCGCCTACGTGATCTTCTCCCCCGAACGGCAGTCCTCCCCCGCGGACATCGCGGCGGTGCTGGCGGTGATGCTGCTGCCGTTCTCGCTGATCGGCCCGTTCGCCGGGGTGCTGCTGGACCGCTGGCGGCGGCGCCAGGTGCTCCAGCTGGGCAACCTGGCCCGGTTCGGGCTGGGCCTGGGCACCGCCGCCCTGCTGCTCGCCGGGGCGCCCGCCTGGACCTTCTTCGCCGCGGCGCTGCTGGTGACCGCGCTCAACCGGTTCATCCTGGCCGGCCTGTCCGCCTCCCTGCCCCGGGTGGTGGAGCCGGAGGAACTGGTCACCGCCAACGCGATCTCCCCCACCCTGGGCACGGTGGCCGCGGCCGGCGGCGGCGGGGTCGGCTTTCTGGTGCACCAGCTGCTGCCGCCGGGCCGCCAGGCGGACGCCGTCCTGGTCACCCTCGCCGCCCTGCTCTACCTCTGCGCCGCGCTCGCCGCCCAGCGGATCGACCCGGACCGGCTCGGCCCCGAGCAGCACCCCGACCGCCCCGCGCTCCGGCAGGCCGTGGTTGCCACCTGGCACGGGCTGCTGGCCGGCCTGCGGCACCTGCGCGAGGACTGTCGGCCGGCGGTGCTGGCCCTGGCCGCCGTCACCCTGGCCCGGTTCTGCTACGGCGTGCTGATCGTCGTGGTGCTGATGCTCTCCCGGTACACCTTCAACAGCCCCGAGGACAGCAAGGGCGGCCTGGCCACCCTCGGGCAGGCGGTGGCGCTCTCCGCGGTGGGGTTCTTCCTGGCGGCGGTGGTCAGCCCCCGCGCCACCCGGCTGCTCGGCCTGAGCGGCTGGCTCACCGCCTGCCTGGCCTCGGCGGCGGTGTTCGTCCCGGCGCTCGGCCTGGCCTTCGAGGAGCGCGCGGCGCTGGCGGCCGCCCTGCTGCTCGGCCTGGTCACCCAGGGCACCAAGATCTGCGCCGACACGTTGGTCCAGACCTCGGTGGAGGACGAATACCGCGGCCGGGTGTTCGCCGTCTACGACGTCCTGTTCAACGTCTCCTTCGTGGCGGCGGCCGGGGTGACCGCCCTGGTGCTGCCGCTGGACGGGCGGTCCACCGGGATCGTGGTCGGCGTCTCGGTGGTCTACGCGCTGGGCGCGCTGCTCTACTTCCGGGCGGCCCGCCGGCCCTGAGCCCCGCTCGCCCTGAGCCCCGTTCCGGGGGCTAGGGTCGGGCCACCGCCGTCCGCCGGCGGGGGAGCGGGCACCGGGGGGATTGCCATGCGGGTGTGGGCCGTCACGGCCGGGGCGGTGCTCTGCGTCCTGGTCGTCCTGTTCGGGTACCTCGGCGCGACCGGACGGGGCGACGCCGACGCCCAGGCCGGGGACTGCGCCCGGCTCACCCGGAACCACCGGCAGGTCCGGCTGGTGGAGTGCACCGACCCCCGGGCCGAGTACGTGGTGCTCAAGCGGACCGGGAACGGCGACGGGCGGCGCTGCACCGACGAGCCCCGGACCGTCCGCACCCACCGGGTCCGGACCGGACGGCGCTGGCACCAGCACGGCCACGTCCTCTGTCTGGGCCGCCGGAAGGGCTGAACCCCCGACGGCCCTGCCAACCGGCGAGCGTCAGCCCTGCGGCTGGGCCGCCCACCACTCCCGCAGCGCCGCCACGGCCACGTCGTACTCCATCGGGCCGTGCTCCAGGCGCAGTTCCAGCAGGTGCTTGTAGGCCTTGCCCACCTGGGGGCCGGGCCGCAGCCCGAGCAGCTCCATGATCTGGTTGCCGTCCAGCGCGGGGCGGACGGCGTCCAGCTCCTCCTGCTGCTTGAGCTGCGTGATCCGCACCTCCAGCGAGTCGTAGGTGCGGGCCAGCGCGGCGGCCTTCTTCTTGTTGCGGGTGGTGCAGTCGGAGCGGGTCAGCCGGTGCAGCCGCTCCAGCAGCGGGCCGGCGTCGGTGACGTACCGGCGGACCGCGGAGTCCGTCCACTCGCCGCCGCCGTAGCCGTGGAAGCGCAGGTGCAGCTCGACCAGCCGCGAGACGTCCTCGGTGAGCTCCTTGGAGTACTTGAGCTCCCGCATCCGCTTGCGGGTCATCTTGGCGCCGACGATCTCGTGGTGGTGGAACGAGACCCGGCCGTCGGACTCGAAGCGGCGGGTGCGCGGCTTGCCGATGTCGTGCAGCAGCGCGGCCAGTCGCAGGGTGAGGTCCGGGCCGTCGGTCTCCAGGTCGATCGCCTGCTCCAGGACGGTCAGCGAGTGCTCGTAGACGTCCTTGTGCCGGTGGTGCTCGTCGCGCTCCAGGCGCAGCGCGGGCAGCTCGGGCAGCACGTGGTCGGCCAGGCCGGTGTCCACCAGCAGCCGCAGGCCCTTCACCGGGTGGGCGGCCGTCAGCAGCTTGTTCAGCTCGGCCTGCACCCGCTCGGCGGAGACGATGGTGATCCGCTCGGCCATCGCGGTCATCGCCGCGACCACCTCGGGCGCCGGGTCGAAGTCGAGCTGGGCGGCGAAGCGGGCGGCCCGCATCATCCGCAGCGGGTCGTCGGAGAAGGACTCCTCGGGGGTGGCGGGGGTGCGCAGGACGCGCTCCTCCAGGTCCTCCAGGCCGCGGTGCGGGTCGATGAAGCCCCGACCGGGGAGGTCGACGGCCATCGCGTTGACGGTGAAGTCGCGGCGCACCAGGTCCTGCTCGATGGTGTCGCCGTAGGTGACCTCGGGCTTGCGCGAGGTCCGGTCGTACGCCTCACTGCGGTAGGTGGTGATCTCGATCAGGAAGGAGCCCTCGGGGGTGTCCTTGCGCGCGCCGACGGTGCCGAAGGCGATGCCGACGTCCCAGACCGCGTCCGCCCAGCCCCTGACCAGCTTGAGCACCTGTTGCGGGCGGGCGTCGGTGGTGAAGTCGAGGTCGTTGCCCAGCCGGCCGAGCAGCGCGTCCCGTACCGAGCCGCCGACCAGTGCCAGGCGGTGGCCGGCCGCCTGGAAGCGGCGGGCGATCTCGTCGGCGACCGGGGAGACCCGGAGCAGCTCCTGGAGACCCCTGGTCTGCGCCTCGGTCAGGCCCGGAAGGGCCTCGGAGGCGGCGGCGGTGGAATGATTGGCGCTGGACGCGTTGGCAGTGGACACGGCTCACAAGGGTACGTGCCCGGCCTCCCCCGCCGCCCGCGGCTTTCCGGGCGTCGGCCGCGACGTGCTCCGGAAACCGGGGCGGGACGGCACACTGGAACGGGCCCGGCCGATCCGGTCGAGCCCGGACCGGGCCCGGCACCGCCCGGGCCGGCAGGCAGCGCGGATCCCGGGAACCGTTCCGGCCCGCCCGGCGTCCTTGCGGTCAGGGCGCCCCCGGCGCGGTTTCGACGGCCGCCGTCGTGCTCCCGGACGCCCCCAGCTTCCGGCCCGCAACACTGCCGGCCGGGCGACATCGTTACCATGCCGGGTGGACGGGCTGTCCGGCGGCACGGGTGCCGCCGAGCCCCGCTGCCCGTCGGCGAGCGGCCGACGACGGCGGTGAACCGATCGAACACGATCTAGAACGGCGAGGGCGCGTGGACATCCGGAGCGGGCTGACCGTTGGCAGGCACGCGCCGAACGGGCGGCGCCGGTCGGCGGCCAAGTGGGCGGCGGCCGTGGCGGCCGCCGGCACCGTGCTGCTCACGGCCGCGCCGCCGGCGCTGGCCGAGCGCTCCGGGTTCGTCACCGCGAACACCGACTACCCCGCCACGGTGGAGATCGACGCCGTCTCCCCCGCCGTGGCCGGCGAGAACGCCACCGTGACGGTCACCGGCAAGGTGACCAACGCGGGCCGGTCCGCGCTGAAGTCCGCGCACGTGGCGGTCCGCTCGCCGAACCGCGAGCTGAGCACCCGCAGCGAGATCGGCCAGGTCGCGGCCCGCACCTCGCCGAGCAGCCAGGACGGCGTGGATCTCGACTCCCCGGAGGTCGAGCTCGGCGACCTCGGCCCGGGCCAGGCCCGCGACTACAGCATCAGGGTGTCCACCGCCGACCTGCGGCTCAAGAGCGGCGGCGTGTACGAGCTCGCCGTGGACGTCTGGGGCGGCACCGCGGACAACGAGCGCGAGCACCCGCTGGGCATCGCCCGCAGCTTCCTGCCGTACAACAGCGAGCCGGTGGTCAAGCCGACCCAGGTCTCGGTGATCTGGCCGATCACCCACGCGCCCGGCCTGGTCGCCCAGACCATGCCGGACAACGACCAGGTGTCGGTGCTGCGCGACGACAGCCTGGCCACCGAGCTGGCCCCCGGCGGCCGGCTGCACGAGCTGGTGCGGATCGGCGGCGATCTGCAGAACCTCACGTGGGTGGTCGACCCCGACCTGCTGGACACGGTCTATGCGATGACCCGCCCGTACCGGGTGCAGAAGCCCGGGACCGGCGGCGAGACGGCCCGCGAGGACAACACCGTGCCGGGCGCCGGCCGGGACGCCGCCACCGCCTGGCTGGCCCAGCTGCGCACCGTGGTGGCCCGGCAGGGCGACGAGGTGGTCTCCCTCCCGTACGCCGACCCGGACCTGGCCTCGATCGCCCACAACGGCTCGCGGCTGCCGGGCATGGACACCGCGCTGCGCAAGGCGGTCACCGCCGGCCAGCTGACCGCCGAGGGCCGGCTGTCGGTGGACGTCCGCTCGGACGTCGCCTGGCCATACCTCGGGCTGCTGGACCAGGCCACCGCCTCGGTGGCCCAGGCCTCCGGCTCCCGGGTGGTGCTGGTCAACGGCGCCTCGATGCCGGAGTCCCGGTCGATGGCGTACACCCCGGGCGCGGCCCGCGGGATCGACGGCCAGACCGCGGTGGTCGCGGACACCACCGTCTCCGCCCTGTTCCAGGGCGACCTCAACACGCCGGGCGCCCGGTCGGCGGCCGAGCAGCGGTTCCTCGTCGAGACCATGATGATCACCAGTCAGGAGCCGGAGAACCAGCGCGGCCTGCTGGTGATGCCGCAGCGCTCGCTCACCGCCGGCACCGCCACGGCGATCGCCCAGTCGGTGCGCGCCGCGCAGACCGGCGGCTGGATCACCCCGGTGAAGCTGGACGCGGTGGCCGGTGCCACGGCGGATCCGGACGCCAACACCGCGGTCCCCAAGGACTATCCGCGCGAGACGGCGGGCTCCGAGCTCACCGCGGGCGCGCTCTCCGAGACCATGGCGGTGCAGAGCGGCCTGGACCGGCTGATGCTGATCCTCACCCAGCCGCAGCGGGTGCGCGGCCCGTTCAGCGCGGCCATGGTCCGCTCGATGTCCACCGGATGGCGCGACCAGGCGGCCGCCGGCGCCGCCTACCGGCACGGGGTCGGCGAGTACCTGAACAACCTGACCTCGGCGGTCAGGGTCCCCGCGAAGAGCGTGATCACGCTGCCGGGCGACAACGCCACCCTGCTGATCAGCGTCAAGAACGACCTCAACCAGGCGGTCGGCAACCTCCAGCTCCGGCTGACCTCCGGCCAGGTGAACCGGCTGAACGTCGGCGACCCCGAGCCGGTCGTGCTGGACGCCACCACCAGCCGCACCTTCCGCTTCCCTGCCGAGGCCCAGGTCAACGGCCCGGTCCAGATGACCGCCGAGCTCTGGACCACCGGACCCAACGCGCAGCGCTACGGCGCCCCGGTGGTCTTCACCGTGGAGGTGACCTCGGTCGCCAGCGGCGTGTTCTACGTGATCGGCGGCGGCGTGGTGCTGATGGCGCTCGCCGGGATCCGGTTCTACCTCCAGCGCAAGAAGCGGGCCGCCGCGGGCGAGGAGGCGACCGACCCGGACGCTCCGCTCGCCCCGGCCGAGCCGGCTTCCGACGGACCCGCCCCGGCCACCGCCGACGCGGACGCCCGGAGCGCCGCCCAGGCCCCTGCCGGGCCGGCGTCCGAGCACCCGGCCTCCGAGCCCGTCGGCGCGGCCGACGCGGACCCCGCGTCCGCGTCGGGTGACGCCGATCGGGCACCCGGGAATGAGAAGGTGGATCACTGACCTCCGCCCCGGCCGGGGCGGCCACCCGGTGGTGGATCCGGTGCAGGAGCGAGCGCGGCGGGCGGATCGTCGACGGCTGCGCGGCTCGCGAGGCGACTGACGAGCGAACCGAGGAGAGCGCATGACCGAGCGCCCAGCAGAGGGCCGGGGCGGCCGCCCGCCGGGCGAGCCCGGCGCCGCCGACTGGTACGTGGCCGACACCTACGCCCGCGACCCGTACGCCGAGGAGGGGTACGGGCCGCAGGACGCGTACGCCCCGCACGACGCGTACGCGCCGGCGGAGGAGGCCCCGGCCGCGCTGCCGCCGCAGGCCGCGCCGCAGTCGGAGCCCACGATGCGGCTGACCGCCCCGACCGGCCGCTGGGGCACCCCCGCCCCGGCCCAGGCGCCCGCCTTCACCGGGCCCCCGGCCGAGTCCCCGGCCCGTCCCCCGGTCGAGAGCTCGCCGTGGAACACCGAGACCACCGAGTACGTCGGCGTGGACGCGCTGCTGAGCGGATCCTCGAAGGGCGAGAGCGCCGACGCCCGGCCGTTCGTGCCGCCGATCGAGTTCGACCCCCCGCTCACCGAGGAGGAGGCCCTCCTCCAGACCAGCGCGGCGGTCACCGAGGCGAACAGCGCGATGGGCGCCCCGCCCGCCGGTCCCGTCCCGGCCGACGAGCCGCCCGCCGCGTCCGGCGGGGGCGGCGGGGCCGGCAAGGTCGCGAGCCTGCTGAACTCCTCCGCCGTGATGGCGGCCGGCACCCTGGTCTCCCGCGGCACCGGTTTCCTGCGCACGATGGTGATCGCCGCCGCGATCGGCGTTACCACCATGGGCGACTCGTACAACGCCGCGAACACCCTGCCCACCCTGCTGTACATCCTGATCGGCGGCGGGGCGCTGAACGCCGTCTTCGTGCCGCAGCTGGTGCGCAGCATGAAGAACGACGAGGACGGCGGCACCGCCTACGCCAACCGCCTGCTGACCCTGGTGATGGTGGGCCTGGCCGGGGTGACCTTCGTGGCCGTGCTGGCCGCGCCGCTGCTGGTCCAGCTGATCTCGCACGCGCTGATGGCCGACCCGGCCAGCGCCGACGCCACCGTGACGCTGGCCCGCTACTGCCTGCCGACCATCTTCTTCATGGGCGTGCACGTGGTGATGGGCCAGATCCTCAACGCCCGCGGCCGGTTCGGCGCGATGATGTGGACCCCGGTCCTCAACAACATCGTGGTGATCTTCACCTTCGGGATGTACATCTGGGTGTTCGGCACCTTCCAGGACACCGCCGTCGGCCCGGACACCGTCACCCCGGAGGGCCTGCGGCTGCTCGGCATCGGCACCCTGCTCGGCCTGACCGTGCAGGCGCTGTCGATGGTCCCGTACCTGCGGGCGGCCGGCTTCCGCTTCCGTCCCCGGTTCGACTGGCGCGGCCACGGGCTCGGCAAGGCCGCCCGGCTGGCCAAGTGGACCTTCCTGTTCGTGCTCGCCAACCAGGCCGGCTACCTGGTGATCACCCAGTTCGCCACCGCCGCGGGCAAGACCGCGGAGGCGGCCGGTCACCTGGGCACCGGTCTGGCGGCGTACTCCAACGCCCTGCTGATCTGGCAGCTGCCGCAGGCCGTGATCACGGTCTCGGTGATGAGCGCCGTCCTGCCGCGGCTCTCCCGGGCCGCCGCCGACGAGGACGCCGGAGCCGTCCGCGACGACCTGTCCTACGGCCTGCGCACCTCGGCGGTGGCGATCGTGCCCGCCGCGTTCCTGTTCCTGTCGCTCGGTCCGGTGATCGGCTCCTCGATCTACGGCCTGGGCAACGGCGGCGACACCGCCGACGGCGCCCGGATGATCGGCTTCATGCTCTCCGCCTTCGCGCTGGGCCTGATCCCGTTCTCGGTCCAGTACGTGCTGCTGCGCGGCTTCTACGCCTACGAGGACACCCGCACCCCGTTCTCCAACACCGTCTGGGTGGCCGCGGTCCAGGCCGGCATCGCGGCGCTCTGCTTCGTGGCGCTGCCCGCCGAGTGGGCGGTGACCGGCATGGCCTTCGGCTACGGCGTGGCGTACGCGGTCGGCGTGGCCGTCGCCCTGCCCCGACTGAAGGCCCGGATCGGGGGGCTGGACACCGGCCGGATCTCCCGGACCTACGTCCGGCTGGCGATCGCCTCGGTGCCGGCGGCGGCGGCCGGCGTGGCCGTCGAGGTGGCGCTGCTCGGCCTGGTGCACGGCTGGGCGGGCAGCGTGATCACGCTGGTCGCGGCCGGTGCGGTCCAGGTCGCGCTGTTCCTGGTGATCGCCCGGCGGATGCGGATCGAGGAGCTGAACTCGCTGCTCGGCATGGTCCGCAGCCGCCTCGGCCGCTGATCCGGCCGCCCGGCCGCACTGACCTCGCGTCAACCCGATCCCGTGCGGATCCCCCGTTCCCTCAGACGGCGGAATCCGCACGGGATTTCCACGTCTTCGCCACCACCTCGCCGAGATCACCCGGTTGCCTGGCCGCGCAACCAGTCGGGCCCCTCAGCGGTCGTACCAGGGGAGCGGAAGTGGGCACAATTGTCCTGGCATGCTTCGCTCTGCCGAGCGCGGACGAGCAGGCCGGATTCTCGGTACCCGGGGCGACACAAGGGGAGGCATGACCACGGTGGCTGATGGCACCAAGGCGGTCGTCGACACGTCCGTGCGGGACGAGACGGCACCGGCCACGGCACTCGACGACCTCCCGGACGGCTCCGACGCCGGCTCGGGGGCGGGCGGGAAGTCCTCCGACCCCTCGGCCGCGACGCGGGCCCGGGCGAACGGATCCAAGCCGGCCGCCGCGAGGGCGGCCTCCGGCAGGGCCGGCACGGGGAAGGGCGGCGCCAAGGCCGCGGGCGGCGCGAAGGCGGCCACCCCGAAGCGGGACGGCGTGAAGCGGGACGGCGAGCAGCACGACGGATTGAAACAGGACGGCGCGAAGCAGGACGGTGTGAAGGCCGACGAGGTGAAGGCCCCCGCCGCCGAGGCGACCCCCTCGAAGACCGCCGCGTCCCGGCCCGCCACGGCCGCCCAGAAGCCGTCCGAGGCCCGGTCCCCCGAGGCCGCCGACGAGCCCGGCACGGACGCCGCCCAGGGCCCCGAGGAGGCCGCGGAGTCCACCGCGCCGCTGTCCGCCACCGAGATCGCCGCCGAGCTGGCCGCGGGCACCGCCAAGCGGTCGGCCGACGCGGCCGCGGCGGCCTCCAGGACCGCTGCCCAGCCCGCCGCGGCTCCCGCCCCGGCCGCCGCGCACACCGCCAGCACCGAGACCCTGGACGCCGACACCGCCACCCTCCCGGCCGTGCTGCCGGCCCCGCTGCGGCACAGTGGCGACACCATCGCCGGCCGGTACCGGCTGGAGGAGTGCATCACCCAGTCGGACACCTTCAGCAGCTGGCGGGCGGTCGACGAGAAGCTCCGCCGCGCGGTCGGCGTCCACCTCCTCGCAGCCGGCCACGCGCGGGCCAAGTCCGTGCTCACCGCCGCCCGCTCGGCCGCCCTCCTCGGCGACCCGCGCTTCGTCCAGGTGCTGGACGCGGTGCAGATGGGCGACACGGTCTACATCGTCCGGGAGTGGCTGCCGGACGCCTCCGACCTCACCACCCTGCTCGCCGACGGCCCGATGGAGCCGTACGACGCGTACCAGATGGTGCGCCAGGTGACTGAGGCGCTCGCGGCCGCGCACCAGCGCGGGCAGGCCCATCTGCGGCTGACCCCCAAGTGCGTGATGCGGACCGACAGCGGCCAGTACCGGATCAACGGCCTCGCCGTGGACGCCGCCCTGCGCGGGCTGCCCACCGAGGAGGCGGAGCTCACCGACACCCGTGCCGTCGCCGCGCTGCTGTTCGCCGCGCTGACCCACCGCTGGCCCTACCCGGAGGACCGCTACGACCTCCAGGGCATGCCGAAGAGCCTCGGCTGCGTGCCGCCGGACCAGGTCCGCGCGGGTGTCCACAAGGGCCTCTCGGAGATCGCGGCGCGCGCCCTGTGCGACCACCCGCCGCACCACAAGGACCCGATCACCACCCCCGAGCAGCTGGCCAAGGCGCTCTCGCTGATGCCGAAGATCCGCCAGCCCGAGCCCCCGGCCCCGCCCGCCCTGCGCGCGCTGCCCACCTCGCAGCCGCCCCGGTACGCCGACCGGCGCACCCGCGAGATGCCCGCGGTCGAGTCGGTCCCGCCCGGTCAGCCCCGGCCGCGGCCCCGCCGTCGGCGGCGGGTCCTCGTGGCGGCCGTGAAGTGGACGGCATCGGTGGTGGCCCTGGCCGCGATCGCGGCGACCTCCTGGCAGCTGGTGGACCGCCTGAACCACCGCACCAACCAGGGGGTGCCCGGCGTCCAGACCAGCGCCAGCGGCTCCGCTCCGGCACCCGTCCCCGTCGTGCCGGCCGGCAACAAGATCAACCCGGTCGCCGTCCTGCCCTTCAACGCCCTCGGCGACAAGCCCGAGCACCCGAGCGAGCTGGCCAACCTGATCGACGGCAACCCCGGCACCGAGTGGACCAGCCAGGGCTACCGTGAGCAGTTCGCCGCCAACCTCTACAAGTCGGGTACCGGGGTGGTGCTCGATCTCGGCTCCGCCCAGCAGGTCGGCACTGTGAAGATCCAGTTCGACGGCGCGCACAAGGTCGAGCTGATGGCCGCCCCGGCGGATGCCACCTCGGTGCCCAAGGCCAACGAGGCCGGCCTCAAGTCCTTCGGCGGATCCCTGGTCGGAGGCAGCGGCACCGCGGTGGAGCTGAAGCTCCCCAAGCCGGCCTCCACCCGGTTCCTGCTCGTCTGGATCACGGCCATCCCGACCGACCCTGAGGGCTTCCGGGCCAAGGTCTCCGAGATCAGCGTCACCAGCTGACCGGACGGCCGCACCCTCCGGTGCGGCCGTCCCCCTTGATCCCACCCCCTGCCATCCCCAACGATGTGACACGACAGACCGCGCGGCCGGCAGAGGGGGTGGAGATGGGCGCGGAGCTCTCCGACACCGAGTTGCTCGCCCGGCACACCGCCGGTGACCCCGAGGCCTTCGGCCTCCTGGTCGGCCGGCACCGGGACCGCCTCTGGGCGGTGGCCCTGCGCACCCTGGGCGACCGCGAGGAGGCCGCCGACGCCCTGCAGGACGCCCTGGTCTCCGCCTTCCGTGCGGCGGCCGGCTTCGAGGGCCGCTCGGCCGTCACCACCTGGCTGCACCGCATCGTGGTGAACGCCTGCATCGACCGGGCCCGCCGCAACTCCACCCGCCGCGCCCGCTCCCTCGACGAGGACCCGGGCCAGGAGGCGGCCCTGCTCGGCGCCCTGGGCAGCGCCGAGGCCGCCGACGCCCTCGTGGTCCGCGCGGAGCTGCGCCGTGAGGTGACGGAGGCGCTGGCCGCCCTCCCGGTCGACCAGCGGGCCGCCCTGGTCCTGGTGGACATGCAGGGCTACTCGGTCGCCGAGGCCGCCGAGCTGCTCGGCGTTCCGGTCGGCACGGTCAAGAGCCGGTGCGCCCGGGGGCGGGCCCGGCTGCTGCCGCTGGTCCGGCACCTGCGGACGGAGGGTGTTTCACGTGAAACCACGTCCGCACCGACGACTCCGACACCGGACGGACGGTCGGCGTCCGGCGGTCGCCCGGCCGATCCGGTTTCACGTGAAACACCGCGCGGGAACCCGGGCGGCCCCGGGTCCGTCACACCACCGGGGGTCCCGGCGATCCCCACGACGGCCCTGGAAGGAGATGTGACCCCGCGATGACGCCGCACTCCCCTTCCTCCCCCGCGCCCGACGGACCGGACCGCCATCCCGAGCCGGACGTGCTGGCCGACCTCGCCGAGGACCTGGTCGACCCGGCGGAGGCCGCCGAGCTCCGCCGCCACCTGGACGGCTGCCCGTCCTGCGCCGAGGACTACGCGGCGCTCACCGACATCGGCCTGCTGTTCGACGCGATCGACCCCGGCCCCATGCCCGCCGACCTCGCCGACCGGATCGACGCCGCACTGGCCGCCGCCGCGGCGGGGCCTGAGCCGGACGAGGCCGCCCTCGGCTCCGACGGCCCCCGCCGGCCCCACACCCCGGCTCCCCGCCCCACCGCGGACCGTCCGGGCACCTCGTCCCGTCCGGCCGGCCGGAATGCCCCCGCGTCACCGGGCGGGCCCGGTGGACCGGGCCGGGCGGGCCGACGGCGGCGGGCGTCCTTCCTGCTGCTCGGTGCCGCCGCCCTGACCGGACTACTCACCGTGGGCGGTCTCGCCCTGCGCGGGAGTTCATCGACCGCCGGCGACTCCACGGCCGCTGCGGGCGGCTCGCCGAACCTCACCTCCGCCTCCTCCGCCCAGCCACGGCCCGAGTACCGCGAGGACACCCTGGCCGCCCAGGTCCGGCAGCTGCTCGCCGGCGCCGCCTCCGCGCCCACCACGGCGACCGGCAAGGGCTCCCAGCCGGCGCTCCAGCCCGAGCGCGACCCCGGCAGCACGCTGCCCGCCGTGCCCGCGCCGCAGGCCTGCGTGACCGAGGCCGTCGGGCGGCCCGGCCAGACCCCGGTCGCCGGCGGCCCGGGCCGCTACGGCGCGACCGACGTCACCGTGCTGGTCTACCCAGCCTCCGGGACGGACGGCGAGGCCGTCGAGGTCTACCTGGTCACCCCGCAGTGCCCCGGGGCGAAGGTTCTGCTGCACCGGACCGTCCCCACCCCCTGATTCCTGTTCCCCGGCGGACACGGACGCCCACACTCCGGGCGACTGGTGCGGCTGGGCCTGGGAATGCGCGACACTGGTGAATCGTTGTCCCGGGCGGCGGAGCAGGACCGCCCTCCCCGCACTAGCGCGGGTCGCGATGCGAACCAGGAGATGCAGTGAGCGACGTCCGTAACGTGATCATCATCGGGTCCGGCCCGGCCGGGTACACCGCTGCGCTCTACACCGCGCGTGCCTCCCTCAACCCGCTGGTCTTCGAGGGGGCCGTCACCGCCGGTGGCGCGCTGATGAACACCACCGAGGTCGAGAACTTCCCCGGCTTCCGGGACGGCATCATGGGCCCCGAGCTGATGGACAACATGCGTGCCCAGGCCGAGCGCTTCGGCGCCGAGCTGGTGCCGGACGACGTCGTCGCCGTGGACCTCACCGGTGACATCAAGACCGTCACCGACTCCGAGGGCACCGTCCACCGGGCCCGCGCCGTGATCGTCACCACCGGCTCCCAGCACCGCAAGCTGGGGCTGCCCCGCGAGGACGCGCTCTCCGGCCGCGGCGTCTCCTGGTGCGCCACCTGTGACGGGTTCTTCTTCCGCGACCAGGACATCGCGGTCGTCGGCGGCGGTGACACCGCCCTGGAGGAGGCCACCTTCCTCTCCCGCTTCGCCCGCAGCGTCACCGTGGTGCACCGCCGGGACACCCTGCGCGCCTCCAAGGCGATGCAGGAGCGCGCCTTCGCCGACCCGAAGATCACCTTCGCCTGGGACAGCGCGGTGGAGGAGATCCACGGCGACCCGAAGCTCACCGGCGTGACCCTCCGGGACACCACCACCGGCGAGAAGCGCGAGCTGGCCGTCACCGGTCTGTTCATCGCGATCGGCCACGACCCGCGCTCGGAGCTCTTCAAGGGCCAGCTGGACGTCGACGCCGAGGGCTACCTCACCGTGGAGGCCCCCTCCACCCGGACGAACATCCCGGGCGTCTTCGCCGCCGGTGACGTGGTCGACCACACCTACCGCCAGGCCATCACCGCGGCCGGCACCGGGTGCGCCGCCGCGCTGGACGCCGAGCGGTACCTGGCCTCGCTCGCCGACCTGGAGTCGCAGACCGCCTCGGTCGCGGTCTGACCGTCCCACCCAGCCTCCGTTCCACGTGGAACGGAGCCTCCGCCCCGCGGGTGCTCCGTTTCACGTGAAACACCCCACCGGGGAAACAGAACGGCTCCCCCGTCTGTTGTCCCTGATACCCCCCTCGCCTTTCACCCCAAGGAGCTCCCGTGGCCGGCGCCACCATCGAAGTGACCGACGCGACTTTCGACGCCGAGGTTCTCAAGAGCGACAAGCCCGTTCTGGTCGACTTCTGGGCCACCTGGTGCGGCCCGTGCCGTCAGGTCGCCCCCATCCTGGAGGAGATCGCCGCCGAGCACGGTGACAGGCTGACCATCGCCAAGCTCGACGTGGACGCCAACCAGCAGACCGCCGCCGAGTACAACGTGATCTCGATCCCGACGCTGAACGTGTACCAGAACGGCGAGCTGGTGAAGACCATCACCGGTGCCCGCCCGAAGGCCGCGCTGCTCCGCGAGCTGGCCGAGTTCATCTAGGTCCGGCGACGACGGCTACGGCGGAGGGCCACGGGGATCACCCCGGGGCCCTCCGCCGTTCCCTGCCCCGTTCAGAACGGCCGCAGGGCCGGCTCCTTCCGCCGGCCGCCGAGCAGACGCTCCAGCGCCCCCTCCACGTCCTCCTTCCAGGAGAGCGTGGTCCGGGCCTCCAGCCGCATCCGCGGGTAGCGGTGGTGCGGCCGGACCGTCTTGAAGCCCACCGCCAGCAGGTGGTCGGCCGGCAGCACACAGGTGGGCAGATCACGGCCGACCGCGCCGAAGGCCTCGATCGCCCGGAACCCCCGGCCGATCAGGTCCTTGGCCACCGCCTGCACCAGCACCCGGCCGAGCCCCTGCCGCTGGTAGCCGGGCAGCACGCGACTGACCATCAGCTGCACCGCGTCCGGCGAGATCGGACTGGTCGGGAAGGACAGCGAGCGCGGCACATAGGCCGGCGGCGCGTAGGTCACGAACCCCGCGGGGAGGTCGTCCACATAGACGATCCGCCCGCAGGACCCCCACTCCAGCAGCACCGCCGAGACCCAGCTCTCCTTCTCCTGCTCCGCCTTGCCCGCCTCCACCGCCGCCCGGGCGGTGACCGGATCCAGCTCCCAGAAGACGCAGGACCGGCAGGTCGACGGAAGGTCCGCGAGGTTGTCCAGCGTCAGCGGGGCGATCCTGCGTCCCACTCCCCACACCTCCTCCAGCGCGTCCGCCGCGCACTCCAGTGTCCTCCGCACAGCAGAGCGGGTGCATGTTTCACGTGAAACATGCACCCGCTCGGTCACTCATCCAGGTCGTCCCCGGCTCAGCCCTGCGAGAGCCGCAGGCCCTCCTCGCCCGGGGCGAGGCTGTCCAGGATCCGGTTCAGGTCCTCCACCGAGGCGAACTCCAGGACCACCTTGCCCTTGCCGAGCTTCCCGCCCCGCTGGGAGACCTCCACCTTGACCCGGGTGTCGAAGCGGTCCGAGAGCCGCCCGGCGAGCTCGTTGAAGGCCGGGGAGACCAGCTTGCCCGCCTTCGGGGCGGCCCCCCGGCGCGGCTTCTCCTCCGGGGACATCAGCATCACGATCTCCTCGGTGGTCCGCACCGAGAGGCCCTCCGCGATGATCCGGGTCGCCAGCGCGATCTGCCGCTCGGCGTCGGGCACGCCCAGCAGCGCCCGCGCGTGGCTGGCCGAGAGCTCCCCGGCCGCCACCTTCAGCTGCACGGCGGGCGGGAGCTTCATCAGCCGCAGGGTGTTGGAGACGTGCGGCCGGGACCGGCCGATCCGGTCGGCCAGCTGGTCGTGGGTGCAGGAGAAGTCCCGCAGCAACTGGTCGTAGGCGGCCGCCTCCTCCAGCGGGTTGAGCTCGGCCCGGTGCAGGTTCTCCAGCAGGGCGTCCAGCAGCAGCTTGTCATCCTCGGTGGCCCGGACGATCGCCGGGATCACCTCCAGGCCGGCCAGCTTCGAGGCCCGCCAGCGCCGCTCGCCCATGATCAGCTCGAAGCGGTCGGCGCCGACCTGACGCACCACCACGGGCTGGAGCAGGCCCACGGCCTTGATCGAGGTGACCAGCTCGTCGAGCTTCTCCTCGTCGAAGATCTCGCGCGGCTGCCGCGGGTTCGGCGTGATCGATTCCAGCGACAGCTCGGCGAACCGCGCGCCGGCCACCGGCATCAGCTCGGTCTCCAGCGCACTCCGCGGGTACGGCTCCGCGGCCAGCTCGCGCAGGCTCTCGGCGGCCACCTTGGCGGCCACCGTGCCGCGGTCGGTCGGCAGCACCGGCACCGCCGTGGGGGAGATCGGTGCCGTCGCCGTACCGGCCGGCGCGGCGGCCGGGATCAGTGCCCCGAGCCCTCGTCCGAGTCCCCTGCGCCCACCACTCACCGGTTGCCCTCCATCGTGCCGTGCTCTGCCATCGGCGCCGCCTGCTCGCCGAGTCCGTTCCGCTGCTGCCCCACCGAGCCGTAGCCCGGCTGACCGCCCTGCGCCGCCGCTCCGCCCGCCGCGCGCAGCGCCAGCTCGCGGGCCGCCTCCAGGTAGGAGAGCGCACCGGCGGAGCCCGGGTCGTAGGTCAGCACCGTCTGACCGTAGCTCGGCGCCTCGGAGATCCGGACCGAGCGCGGGATGGCCGTCCGGAGCACCTCGTTCTCGAAGTGGGTCCGGACCTCCTCGGCGACCTGGGCGGCCAGCCGGGTACGGGCGTCGTACATGGTGAGCAGGATGGTGGAGACGTGCAGCACCGGGTTGAGGTGGGCGCGCACCAGCTCGACGTTGCGCAGCAGCTGCCCGAGGCCCTCCAGCGCGTAGTACTCGCACTGGATCGGGATCAGCACCTCCTGGCCGGCGACCAGGGCGTTGACGGTCAGCAGCCCGAGGGAGGGAGGGCAGTCGATCAGGACGTAGTCCAGCGGCTGCTCGTACGCGGCGATGGCGCGCTGGAGCCGGCTCTCCCGGGCGACCAGCGAGACCAGCTCGATCTCGGCGCCCGCCAGGTCGATGGTCGCCGGGCAGCAGAACAGCCCCTCGACGTCCACCACCGGCTGCACCACGTCGGCGAGCGGCTTGCCCTCCACCAGCACGTCGTAGATCGACGGCACCTCGGCGTGGTGGTCGATGCCGAGTGCGGTGGAGGCGTTGCCCTGCGGGTCGAGGTCGATCACCAGCACCCGTAGGCCGTGCATCGCGAGCGAGGCGGCCAGGTTGACGGTCGTGGTGGTCTTGCCCACCCCGCCCTTCTGGTTGGCCACCACGATCACCCTGGTGGCGGCGGGCCTGGGCAGCCCCTCACCAGTACGCCCGACGGCCCGCACGGCCGCCTGGGCAGCCCGTGCGATGGGCGTGTCATCGATGTGGTCGACGATCTCCGAGTCCTGCATGGGGGTCAGTGTTTCACGTGAAACCGGAGCGGCAACAGTCGCCGCCCGGCTGCGGGCGAGGATTCCGGGGAGCAGAGGGCGACGTTTCACGTGAAACACCCTGACCGGAATGTCCGCAAATCTGACGGTGCGACACACCGGATACCCCCGCCTGGCGGACAGTTCAGCACCCCGGAGAACGCACCGGGCCCCCGGACGGACGAAGGCGGGCGGTCCGCAGACCACCCGCCTTCGTCCGTCCTCACGGCCGGAAACCGCTCAGCTGCACACGTGCCGGAACCCGCTCAGCGGCGGCGCCGGGCCCCTCCGCGGCCGCCCTCGCGCTCCCGCCCGCTGCGGCCCGCCCGGGCCGCCTTGGCCCGCCGTGCCGCCGCCTTGACCCCGCCCGGGCTCTCGCCCGCCTCCACCCGGACCACCCGGGTGGAGGTCTCCAGCAGGCCCTCGCCCACCGAGGTCACCGACCACTTCACCGCGCCCAGCCGGGTCAGCGCCGACCGCGAGTCGGCCAGCTCCTGCTCGGCGGTGTCGCCCTTGAGCGCCAGCATCTGCCCGTACGGGCGGAGCAGCGGCATCCCCCAACCGGCCAGCCGGTCCAGCGGCGCCACGGCACGCGCGGTCACCACGTCCACCGCCAGCTTGCCGACCATCTCCTCGGCCCGGCCGCGCAGCACGGTGACGTTGTCCAGGCCGAGCTCGCGCACCACCTCCTCCAGGAAGGTGGTGCGGCGCAGCAGCGGCTCCAGCAGGGTCACCGACACGTCGGGGCGGGCCAGCGCCACCGGGATGCCGGGCAGGCCGGCACCGGAGCCGACGTCGCAGAGGGAGGCCTCCTTCGGCAGCAGTTCCGCCAGCACCGCGCAGTTCAGCACGTGCCGGTCCCACAGCCGGGGCACCTCGCGCGGGCCGATCAGTCCGCGCTGAACGGCGGCCGTCGCCAGCAGCTCGGTGTAGCGCTCGGCGATCGGCAGCCGGTCGCCGAAGATCTCCTGCGCCACGGCCGGGGCCGGGGCGAGCCCCTCCACCGGGGCGTCCTCCGCCGCGTCGACCGCCGCCTCGTCCGGCTCGGCGGCCGTGCCGTCCCTGTCCATCTCTGCCTCTCCGCTCACCGTCGAATCCACCGCACTACAAGCACTGTTTCACGTGAAACATCCAACCCGCACCGAGGCGGTCCGCCAGCCGAGACCGGGCAGCGGTCCCGACCCGAGGGGCTCGACCCGAAAGGGCTCGACCCCGCCCGCACGAGGCGGACGGGGTCGGCCGGCGTTCCGTCTGCGGCGTCAGGCCGGGAGCACGACGACGCAGCGCTGCGGCTCCTCGCCCTCCGACTCGCTGCGCAGCCCGGCGGCCGCCACCGCGTCGTGGACGACCTTGCGCTCGAAGGGGGTCATCGGCCGCAGCTTCACCCGCTCGCCGCTGGTCTTCACCTTCGCCGCGGCGTCGGCGCCGAGCGTGGCCAGCTCCGTCCGCTTGCGCGCCCGGAAGCCCGCGATGTCCAGCATCAGCCTGCTGCGCTCACCGGTCTCCCGGTGCACGGCCAGCCGGGTCAGCTCCTGCAGCGCCTCCAGCACCTCACCGTCCTGGCCGACCAGGCGCTGCAGCGCGCGGTCGGGGCCCTCACTGACGATGGAGACCAGGGCGCGGTCGCCCTCGACGTCCATGTCGATGTCGCCGTCCAGGTCCGCGATGTCGAGCAGACCCTCCAGGTAGTCGGCCGCGATGTCGCCCTCGTGCTCCAGCCGGGCGATGGTGCTCTCGGCGGCACCCGCGCCGGTCTCGGCCGCGGTGTCGACAGCCGAGGTGGTGCCTTCCGTCACTGATGGACTCCTTCGGAGATGGGCCCTGGGGGTCTGGGCCGGGATGGAGGCTGTGCGGCTGCGGTCGCAGCGTTGCCGGTCAGGACCTCTTCTTCGGCCGCTGGCCGCTCTGGCCGCCGCGGCGGGGCTGCTGGCGCTGGCCCGACTTGGCGGCCGGCTTGGCCGGGCCCTGCTTGCCGGCCGCGGCCGGCTCCGCCGCCCGGGTGTCCGCGGGCTCGGCGGAATCGGCGGCGTCCGTGGACCCGGTCGGCTTGGTCAGGCTCGTCGCGGCGGCCGTCCCTGCGGCGTGGCGCTGGGCCTTGCTCTGCTTACGGGGCTGCTGCCGGCGCACCTGCACGCTGTCCTCGACCGCGGCCTCGGCGGTGGCCGTCGAGCTGGCCCGACCGCCGCTGAGGAGGGCCATGACCCCGGCCTTCTTGACCGTGCCGTCCGGGTTCAGCCGGCCGGCCTTCTTCAGCCGCTCCTGGCGCTCGGCGAAGGCCTTGCTGCCCGGAGTCGGGTTGTTGCGGATGACGATCAGCTGCTGGCCCATCGACCAGACGTTGGTGGTCAGCCAGTAGACCAGGACACCGACCGGGAAGTTGATGCCCATCACGGCGAACATGATCGGGAAGACGTACATCAGCATCTTCTGCTGCTGCATGAACGGCGTCTTGACCGTGAGGTCCATGTTCTTGGTCATCAGCTGGCGCTGGGTGATGAACTGCGACAGCGACATCAGCACGATCATGACCGCGACGACGATCTTGACGCTGAGCTCGTCCGACCCGAGGAAGGTCGCGGAGAGCGGAGCGCCGAGGATGTGCGCCTGCTGGGCGCTGGAGAGCAGCGGGCCGTCGATGACGCCGATGGTCTTGCCGTCGGCGACCGAGGCCAGCACACCGTAGAGGGCGGTGAAGAACGGCGCCTGGACGAGAATCGGAAGGCAGCTGGAGAAGGGGTTGGTCCCCGCCTCCTTGTACAGCTTCATCATCTCTTCGGACTGGCGCTGCTTGTCGTTCTTGTAGCGCTCCTGGATGGCCTTCATCTTCGGCTGGATCGCCTGCATGGCCCGGGTCGCCTTGATCTGCTTCACGAAGAGCGGGATCAGGCAGATCCGGATGACGACCACCATGGAGACGATGGCCAGACCCCAAGCCCAGCCACCGTTCGGATCGAAGATGTGGCTGTACAGCGCGTGGAACTGGACGATGATCCAGGACACCGCGTCGTAGAGGGGATTCAGGAAGGAGAAGGTCACCGGTCAGGCTCCTTGGACATCGGGCTTCGCCACCGGCTCCGGCCCGGCGGTCCCACTCTTCGGGCTCAGCAGATCACGCAGCCGGCGGTGCCACACCGGGTGCTTGCGCGGCGGCACGTGGTCGACCCCACCGGGCGACCAGGGATTGCATCGCAGGATGCGCCAGGCGGTCAGGCCGCTGCCCTTGATGGCGCCGTGCCGGCGCACCGCCTCGTATCCGTAGTGCGAGCACGAGGGGTAGTAGCGGCAGACCGGGCCCAGCAGTGGACTGATCGTCCACTGGTAGAGCCTGATCAGCCCCATCAGCAGGTACTTCATCGCCCTGCTCCCGTCGGCGCACTGCCGGTCGGCTCCGTCCGGAGGAGGCGCCGCAGCGCCGCGTCCAGGTCGTGTTCGAGATCGAGGTACGAGGCCGCCGCGGCTCCGGGCAGCGCGCGTACCACTATCAGGCTACCTTCGGGCAGCCGGTCCAGACGCTCGCGGACCAGGTGACGTAGCCGACGCTTCACCAGGTTGCGGGTGACCGCCGGGCCCACGGCCTTGCTCACGACGAAACCCGCACGCGCCGAAGGGAGCCCCTCGGCGGCGTGCGGGCTGGAGTCGCGATGCGGATCGGTCCGCCCCGGCAGGCCGCCGTCTCTGTTGAGATGGACGACCAGCAGGGGCCGACCGGCCCGCCGACCGCGTTTCACCGCGGTCGAGAAGTCCTGGCGCCGCCGCAGCCGATTCTCGGAGGGCAGCACTGCAGACCCTGACTCGGATCAGGCGGACAGGGAGGCGCGGCCCTTGCCCCGGCGGGCGGCCAGGATGGCGCGGCCGGCGCGGGTACGCATCCGCAGGCGGAAACCGTGGGTCTTGGCGCGACGACGGTTGTTCGGCTGGAAGGTGCGCTTGCTCACTCGGGGGCTCCTGAGGTGAATCGTAGGGTGACGAGATGACGCTTGGCCGTCACCGTGCGTCCGCGCGATCTCCCCCATTACTTGGGAAATCCGGCCCCTGGTACCCAGATCTGCTGGGATGGGGGCAATCCACGGCGCCCGTGCTGCGCGCGTCATGGAAGCGGGCGGACCCGCGGACATGCGGCAGCGGCCATCGACAACTCGACCTGGTTACGGTACGCGGCGGCGGGGGCGAGGGTCAAACCAGGTGGCCAGCCGGTCGGCGGATCGCGGCTGCCCACAGCCTGTGGACAACAACTTGAATCAGCTCTGTCCGCTGACTACCGTTGCAGGACTTGTCTGGTTTGTTCTGTCCCTTGACACCCCCCTTACGGGGGAACGAGAAAGCGTGTACCAGTGGCTGATGTCAACAGCGATCTCGTTCCGGTCTGGGCGAGGATCGTCGAGCGACTGGTCAACGACACCAACGTCGGGGACAAGGACAAGACCTGGGTGCGCCGCACCCAGCCCATGTGGATGATGCACGACACCGCCCTGCTCGCGGCGCCGAACGAGTTCGCCAAGCAGGTGCTGGAGGGCCGGCTGCTCCCGCAGCTGACCGACGCGCTCTCCCGTGAGTTCGGCCGCCCGGTGCGGATCGCGGTGATGGTGGACGCCAACGCCGTCCCGCCCGCCGCCTCCCCGGCCGCCGAGCCGCAGCCCGTCGAGGACGAGTGGGAGCACTCCTCCCATCCCGCGCACCCCGCGCACTCCCCGCACGACGAGCCGCACCCGGCGCGGCCGGCCGATCCGCACGGCGCCCCGTCCTCCGGGTACCCGGGGCGCGGCGGCTGGCCGGCGCCCGAGGCCTACCCGCCCGCCCCGGACTACCAGCACGCGTACGAGCAGAACCCCTACGACCAGGGCTACCCCGCGCCGCGCTACGAGTCCCCCGGCTACCCGCAGCCCACCGGCGGCTACGGCGCCGAGGAGCCGGGCTGGTCGGCCGGGCGGCCCGAGCGGCCCGGCGGCTGGGAGAACCCGGCCGCCCCGCCGGATCGCCGTACCGATCCCTCCCCCCGGCGCACCAGCCGCACCCCCGCCGACTCCGGCCAGGGCGACCTGTTCGGCGGCGCCCTCGGCTCCCCCGAGGAGGACCGCCCGCGTCCGGCCGCCGGGCGCCGGGCGGCGGCGCGCCCCGGTCCCGCGGCCCAGCCGCAGGGACGGCCCGGTCCGGCCGACCGCACCCCGGCCCCGGGCGTACCCGCCCCGCCGGGAGCCCCTCCGGCCGGCGGCTCCCGCAAGGACGAGCCCGCGGCGCGGCTGAACCCCAAGTACCTCTTCGACACCTTCGTGATCGGCGCCAGCAACCGGTTCGCGCACGCCGCGGCGGTGGCGGTGGCCGAGGCCCCGGCGAAGGCGTACAACCCGCTCTTCGTCTACGGCGAGTCCGGGCTGGGCAAGACCCACCTGCTGCACGCCATCGGGCACTACTCGCGCAGCCTGTTCCCGGGCACCCGGGTGCGGTACGTGAGCTCCGAGGAGTTCACCAACGAGTTCATCAACTCGATCCGGGACGGCAAGGCGGACGCGTTCCGCAAGCGCTACCGGGACGTGGACATCCTGCTGGTCGACGACATCCAGTTCCTGGCGAGCAAGGAGTCGACCCAGGAGGAGTTCTTCCACACCTTCAACACCCTGCACAACGCCAACAAGCAGATCGTGCTCTCCTCGGACCGGCCGCCCAAGCAGCTGATCACCCTGGAGGACCGGCTGCGGAACCGCTTCGAGTGGGGTCTGATCACCGACGTCACCCCGCCCGAGCTGGAGACCCGGATCGCGATCCTGCGGAAGAAGGCGATCCAGGAGCAGCTGAACGCCCCGGCCGACGTGCTGGAGTTCATCGCCTCCCGGATCACCCGCAACATCCGCGAGCTGGAGGGCGCGCTGATCCGCGTCACGGCCTTCGCCAACCTCAACCGGGCGCCGGTCGACATGGAGCTGGCCGGCATCGTGCTGAAGGACCTCATCCCCGGCGGGGACGAGGACGCCGTCCCGGAGATCACCGCTCAGGTGATCATGCAGCAGACCGCCGCGTACTTCGGCCTCAGCGTGGACGACCTGTGCGGCTCCTCCCGCAGCCGGGTGCTGGCGACGGCGCGCCAGATCGCGATGTACCTCTGCCGCGAGCTCACCGACCTGTCGCTGCCGAAGATCGGCGCGCAGTTCGGCGGACGGGACCACACCACGGTGATGCACGCCGACCGCAAGATCCGCTCGCTGATGGCCGAGCGGCGCTCGCTGTACAACCAGGTCACCGAGCTCACCAACCGCATCAAGAGCTGACCGCGCGCCAACAGCGTTCCCACCGAGGGGAGTCGGGCCACCGCCCGGCTCCCCTCGGTCGTCTGTGGGCGGCCCGCGGAAGCGGTGTGGACGGCCCCGGCGGCGGGTGTGGACGGCCGGCCCGTGTGGACGGACCCCGGGCCCGCCGGGCGGCGCAGGCGGACGGAGCGTGCCGAAGGGTGTGGACGGCTGCGCGGCGGGGCAGGAATCCCGGCGAGCGGGGGGTTCTCGGGGGTTCTCACGGGGTTCACGGCGGCCGCCGGGCTGTTCTCAAGAGTGAAGCTCAGCCGAACATCTGACCAGCAATTCGAACAGGTTGGGGCGTCGGCGCGACAATCCACAGGATCGGGTGGTTTCTCCCCGTCCACAGGCCGTGGAGCTGTGAGTTATCCAGAATTACTCCACAGGGGCGACGGCGCTACGCTCTACCCCGCAGGTCAGGGGCCTGTGGACTTGTGCACAACGGTTTTCCACAGGCTGTGGACAGTTGGCGGCCCGTCAGGGGGCCGTTCGGGTTGTCCACCGCTTGTCCCCAGGCTTTCGGAGGTTATCCCCAGGTTCTCCACAGCTGTGTCCACAGTTCGACAACTCGGGCCGCCCGTTCATGCCCGGGTGTGAAAGCCGTCACGTGATGTTGCCCAGGGGCCCGTGGATAACCCGACCAAGATCTGGGGAAAGTGCTGGGGATAACCTGTGGATACTCAGCGTGCCCTGTGGGTAACGCTCAGCCATCCACAGCGACGCCTGGTTGTCCACACCCGGCGTCCACAGGAGCTGTGGATGAAATCTGGGCCCTGACCTGCGAAAACGAGGTTATCCACGGTATCCACAGGCCCTACTACTACTGCTACACATAGAGACCTGGAAGCTTGATCAACAGCGGGGCGGGCCGAAATCTGTGGACAACCGCTCCCCGACATCTGTTCGGCTTTGCTTCCGCCCATCTGCCCCGTCTGTCGGTGGAGTACGTCAGACTGTTCTCCGGCAACCGGATGCGGGGCGGCTCAGCCCCGGCGGTCCGGTGCCGGTCGACGATCAACAGCGCTGATGCGCAGCAGGACCCAGGAGGCGGTTACCGGTGAAGTTCCGGGTGGAGCGTGATGTCCTCGCGGAGGCGGTGGCCTGGGCTGCTCGCAGCCTCCCGGCGCGGCCGCCGGTGCCGGTGCTCGCCGGCCTGCTGCTGACGGCCCAGGAGGGCTCCCTGGCCCTCTCCGGCTTCGACTACGAGGTCTCGGCCCGGGTCGAGCTGGAGGCGGACGTCGAGGAGGCGGGCACCGTGCTGGTCTCCGGCCGCCTGCTCAACGACATCTCCCGCAACCTGCCCAACCGGCCGGTGGAGATCTCCACCGACGGCATGCGGGTCAGCGTGGTGTGCGGCAGCTCGCGGTTCACCCTGCCGACCCTGCCGGTGGACGAGTACCCGGCCCTGCCGGTGATGCCCACCGCGACCGGCACGGTCCCCGGCGACGTGTTCGCCTCGGCCGTCAGCCAGGCCGCCGTGGCCGCCGGGCGGGACGACACCCTGCCGGTGCTGACCGGTGTCCGGGTGGAGATCGACGGCGACCGGATCACCCTGGCCGCCACCGACCGGTACCGCTTCGCCGTCCGGGAGCTGCTGTGGAAGCCCGAGCAGCCGGACATCAACGCGGTCGCCCTGGTGCCCGCCAAGACCCTGCAGGACATCGCGAAGTCCCTGGGCAGCGGCGACAACGTCTCGATCGCGCTGTCCACCGGTGGCGCGGGCGAGGGCCTGATCGGCTTCGAGGGCGCAGGCCGGCGGACCACCACCCGCCTGCTGGAGGGTGAGTTCCCCAAGTTCCGGTCGATCTTCCCGACCGAGTTCAGCGCGGTCGCCGCGGTGCAGACCCAGCCGTTCCTGGAGGCGCTCAAGCGCGTCTCCCTGGTGGCCGAGCGCAACACCCCGGTCCGGCTCAACTTCGAGCAGGGCGTGCTGACCCTGGAGGCGGGCTCCGGCGACGACGCCCAGGCCTCCGAGCGGGTCGACGCGGACCTGGAGGGCGACGACATCTCGATCGCCTTCAACCCGGGGTACCTGGAGGAGGGCCTGAAGGCCATCGACTCCGCCTACGCCCAGCTGAGCTTCACCACGCCCACCAAGCCCGCCCTGCTCACCGGCAAGGCCGCGGTGGACGCGGAGTCCGACGAGGCGTACCAGTACCTGATCATGCCGGTCCGCCTCTCCGGCTGACGCCCGGCGCGGTCCCCCGGTGCTCCGGCACCGTCCACGGACCGCGCGGTGTGTCCACAGGCTGTGGACGATCCAGGCCTCCCCCGGTCAGACCTTGCCGGGGGAGGCCTGGCGCCGTCAGCGGCGTAGGCTCGGGTCAGCGCGGCAACGGCGCCGCCTTCAGGCACGCCACCACAGTGAAGGACTAGTCATGGAGCTCGGCCTCATCGGTCTCGGCAAGATGGGCGGCAACATGCGCGAGCGCATCCGCCGCGCCGGCCACACCGTCATCGGCTACGACCGCAACCCGGAACTCGCCGACGTGGACAGCCTCGAGGAGCTCGTCAGCAAGCTGCAGGGCCCGCGGGTGGTGTGGGTGATGGTGCCGGCCGGCGGTCCGACCCAGGAGACCGTGGAGCTCCTCGGCGAGCTGCTCTCCCCCGGCGACGTGGTGGTGGACGGCGGCAACTCCCGCTGGACGGACGACGTCAAGCACGCCGAGTTCCTGGCCGCCAAGGGCATCGGCTTCGTCGACTGCGGCGTCTCCGGCGGCGTCTGGGGCCTGGAGAACGGCTACGCGCTGATGTACGGCGGCGACGCCGAGCACGTGGCCCGGGTGCAGCCGGTCTTCGACGCCCTGAAGCCGGAGAGCGAGTTCGGCGCGGTGCACGCGGGCAAGGTCGGCGCCGGCCACTTCGCCAAGATGGTCCACAACGGCATCGAGTACGCGATGATGCAGGCCTTCGCCGAGGGCTGGGAGCTGCTGGAGGCGGCGCCCGAGGTCACCGACGTGCGCGAGGTCTTCCGCAGCTGGCAGGAGGGCACGGTCATCCGCTCCTGGCTGCTGGACCTGGCCGTCCGCGCCCTGGACGAGGACGAGCACCTGGCCAAGCTGCGCGGCTGGGCCGCCGACTCCGGCGAGGGCCGCTGGACGGTCGAGGCCGCCATCGACCACGCCGTCCCGCTGCCGGCGATCACCGCCTCGCTGTTCGCGCGCTTCGCCTCCCGCCAGGACGACTCGCCGCAGATGAAGATGATCGCCGCCCTGCGCAACCAGTTCGGCGGCCACGCGGTCGAGTCGAAGTAACCGGGTTATCCACAGAAGGCGAGCGCAGTCCACAGCCATGCACGTCGCGCACCTGTCGCTCGCCGATTTCCGCTCCTACGCCCGGGTCGAGGTTCCGCTCGACCCGGGCGTGACGGCGTTCGTGGGCCCGAACGGCCAGGGCAAGACCAACCTGGTCGAGGCCATCGGCTACGTCGCCACCCTGGGCAGCCACCGGGTCGCCACCGATGCTCCGCTGGTGCGCCTGGGCGCCGAGCGGGCGGTGGTCCGCAGCAGCATCGTCCAGGGCTCCCGGACCACCCTGGTGGAGCTGGAGATCACGCCCGGGAAGGCCAACCGGGCCCGGATCAACCGCTCGGACAACGTCCGCCCGCGTGACGTGCTGGGCCTGCTGCGGACGGTGCTGTTCGCCCCGGAGGACCTCGCCCTGGTCAAGGGCGACCCCGGTGAGCGGCGGAGGTTCCTGGACGAGCTGCTGACCGCCCGGGCGCCGCGGCTGGCCGGTGTCCGGCAGGACTACGAACGGGTGCTCAAGCAGCGCAACGCCCTGCTGAAGACCGCCGCGATGGCCCGCCGGGCGGGCGGCGGCAAGCGTGCCGACCTGTCCACCCTGGAGGTCTGGGACGGCCACCTGGCCCGCGCCGGCGCCGAGCTGACGGCCTTCCGGCTGCAGCTGGTGGGCGCCCTGCAGCCGCTGGTGGCGCAGGCGTACGAGCAGCTGGCGCCGGGTGGCGGGGAGACCGTGCTGGAGTACCGGTCCTCCTTCGAGGGCGCCCTGCCGACCAGCCGCGAGCAGGCCGAGGAGCAGCTGCTGGCGGCGCTGCAGGAGGTCCGCAAGCAGGAGATCGACCGCGGGGTGACCCTGGTCGGCCCGCACCGGGACGAGCTGGTGCTCCGGCTCGGCCCGCTGCCGGCCAAGGGGTACGCGAGCCACGGTGAGTCCTGGTCGTACGCGCTGGCGCTGCGGCTGGCCTCGTACGAGCTGCTGCGGGCGGACGGCGGCGAGCCGGTGCTGATCCTGGACGACGTGTTCGCCGAGCTGGACGCCCGCCGGCGGGACCGGCTGGCGGAGCTGGTGGCGCCCGGCGAGCAGGTGCTGGTGACCGCGGCGGTGGCGGAGGACGTGCCCAAGGCGCTTTCCGGTGCCCGCTACGGCGTCGCGGAGGGCTCGGTGGCCCGCCTGGACCCGTGAGCCGCGCGGGTTCCGTACCCTGGACAGCTCGCGCGTCGTTCCGGGGCGGCGAAAGTTGTCCACAGCCTGGGGAAGGAACGCCGTGAGCGAGGGCTCTGAGTCGTCGGGCGTGGATCTGGCGCGGGTGGCGCTGCGGGCGGCGAAGGAGCAGGCGCGCAAGCGGGGCGAGCAGGTCCGGGAGAAGCGGGAGGCCCGTCGGCACGGTCTCCGTTCGGGAGCGCGTTCGGACGGCCGGGATCCGGTGCCGCTGGGCGCAGCGCTGAATCGTTTGATCACCGAGCGGGGCTGGGAGGCGCCCGCCGCGGTGGGCGGGGTGATGGGCCGCTGGCCCCAGATCGTCGGCCCGGACATCGCCGCGCACTGCGTGCCCAAGCAGTACGTCGAGGCCGATGCGGTGCTCACCGTGCAGTGCGACTCCACCGCATGGGCCACACAACTCCGTCTGCTGGCACGGCAGTTGGTCGCCCGCCTCAACCACGAGCTGGGCCACGGCACGGTCCGCGTGATCAAGGTGCTGGGCCCGGACGCCCCGGTCCGCGGGTACGGCCGGCTGCGTGCGCCGGGCAGTCGCGGCCCCGGTGACACCTGGGGCTGACCGGAGGTCGGCGGAGGGTGTCCGTCCGGAATCGCTGGCGGCCGTCGTGAGGGCTCTGAGCCCCCTGGCCGAGTATGGGGAGATGTCCGGAGGGGATTCAGGGCGGCACATCTGCCCTCAGGGGCTGCCAAACGCCCCTCTCTGTCAGTCGTACCGGTAGACTTAGAGGCAAACACCGTTGCTTGCAGCAACCGAGTCGAAACGCCGTGGTCGCACGCCTGCCCGAACGGGGCGGGGATGCGGCCCGCGCTGTGCCAGAGAGGGCGCTTCGTGGCCGATTCCGGCAACCCCAGCCAGACCCCAGACCCCACCGACCAGTCCGGCAACAAGGCCTACGACGCCAGCGCGATCCAGGTGCTGGAGGGCCTCGACGCCGTCCGCAAGCGCCCGGGCATGTACATCGGCTCGACCGGTGAGCGTGGCCTGCACCACCTGGTGCAGGAGATCGTGGACAACTCCGTCGACGAGGCGATGGCGGGGCACGCCGACACCATCGATGTGACGATCCTGGCCGACGGCGGCGTCCGGGTGGTCGACAACGGCCGAGGCATCCCGGTGGGCATCATGCCCGGCCAGGACAAGCCGGCCGTCGAGGTCGTGCTCACCGTCCTGCACGCCGGCGGCAAGTTCGGCGGCGGCGGCTACGCCGTCTCCGGCGGTCTGCACGGCGTCGGCGTCTCCGTGGTGAACGCGCTGTCCACCCGCCTCGCGGTGGAGATCTGGACGGACGGCGCCCGCTGGACCCAGGAGTACAAGGCCGGCGCGCCGACCGCGCCGCTGGCCAAGCACGAGGCCACCGAGCGCACCGGCACCGCCGTCACCTTCTGGGCCGACGGCGACATCTTCGAGACCACGGTCTACTCGTTCGAGACGCTGTCCCGGCGCTTCCAGGAGATGGCCTTCCTCAACAAGGGCCTGACCATCGCGCTGACCGACGAGCGCCTGGAGCACCTGGACGAGGACGGCAAGCCCCTCTCGGTCACCTACAAGTACGACGGCGGCATCGCCGACTACGTCGCCCACCTCAACTCCCGCAAGGGCGAGCCGGTCCACCCCTCGGTGATCGCCTTCGAGTCCGAGGACCGCGAGAAGCGGATCTCGGTCGAGATCGCGATGCAGTGGAACGCGTCCTACACCGAGGGCGTGTACTCCTTCGCCAACACCATCCACACCCACGGCGGCGGTACCCACGAGGAGGGCTTCCGCGCCGCGCTGACCGGTCTGATGAACCGGTACGCCCGGGACAAGAAGCTGCTGCGCGAGAAGGACGACAACCTCTCCGGCGAGGACATCCGCGAGGGTCTGACCGCGATCATCTCGATCAAGCTCGGCGAGCCGCAGTTCGAGGGCCAGACCAAGGACAAGCTCGGCAACACCGAGGCCAAGACCTTCGTGCAGAAGGTCGTGAACGAGCACCTGGCCGACTGGCTCGACCGCAACCCCAACGAGGCCGCGGACATCGTCCGCAAGTCCATCCAGGCCGCCTCGGCCCGCGTCGCGGCCCGCAAGGCCCGCGACCTCACCCGCCGCAAGGGCCTGCTGGAGACCGCCTCGCTGCCGGGCAAGCTGTCGGACTGCCAGTCCAAGGACCCGGCCGAGTGCGAGATCTTCATCGTCGAGGGTGACTCGGCCGGCGGCTCGGCCAAGCAGGGCCGCGACCCGCGCACCCAGGCGATCCTCCCGATCCGCGGCAAGATCCTCAACGTCGAGAAGGCCCGGATCGACAAGGTCCTGCAGAACACCGAGGTCCAGGCGCTGATCTCGGCCTTCGGCTGCGGCATCCAGGAGGACTACGACGCCGAGAAGCTCCGCTATCACAAGATCGTCCTGATGGCGGACGCCGACGTCGACGGCCAGCACATCCGCACCCTTCTGCTGACCCTGCTGTTCCGCTTCATGCGGCCGCTGGTCGAGGCCGGGTACGTCTACCTGGCCATGCCCCCGCTGTACAAGATCAAGTGGGGCAAGGACGACTTCGAGTACGCCTACTCCGACCGCGAGCGCGACGCGGTGATCGCGGCCGGCGTGGAGGCCGGCCGACGGCTGCCGAAGGACGACGCCATCCAGCGCTTCAAGGGTCTCGGCGAGATGAACGCCGAGGAGCTCCGGATCACC
The DNA here is from genome assembly GCF_040571325.1 of Kitasatospora sp. HUAS MG31. Lineage (GTDB taxonomy): Bacteria > Actinomycetota > Actinomycetes > Streptomycetales > Streptomycetaceae > Kitasatospora > Kitasatospora camelliae. The sequence continues at coordinate 3,944,412 of NZ_CP159872.1, forward strand.
ACCATGGACCCGGCGCACCGCCTGCTGCTGCAGGTCACCCTGGAGGACGCGGCCCGCGCCGACGACCTGTTCTCGGTCCTCATGGGCGAGGACGTCGAGGCCCGCCGCTCCTTCATCCAGCGCAACGCCAAGGACGTCCGCTTCCTGGACGTGTGACCCCTCCGAGGGCCCGCACACCACCAGGCACGCGTGAAAGGAAACTGACCAGCAGTGGTCGACGACAACCGTCCGGACGGCGCCGAGCAGTCCGAGGACACCACCCCCCAGGGCACCCTGCGGATCGAGCCGATCGAGCTCGAGACCGAGATGCAGCGGTCCTACCTCGACTACGCGATGAGCGTCATCGTGTCGCGTGCGCTGCCGGAGGTCCGCGACGGCCTCAAGCCGGTGCACCGCCGCGTGCTCTACGCGATGTACGACGGCGGCTACCGGCCCGAGAAGGGCTACTACAAGTGCGCCCGCGTGGTCGGCGACGTGATGGGCAACTACCACCCGCACGGCGACACCTCGATCTACGACACCCTGGTGCGCCTCGCCCAGACGTGGTCGATGCGGATGCCGCTGGTGGACGGCAACGGCAACTTCGGTTCCCCGGGCAACGACCCGGCCGCGGCCATGCGGTACACCGAGTGCAAGATGATGCCGCTGGCCATGGAGATGATGCGGGACATCGACGAGGACACCGTCGATTTCGCCGCCAACTACGACGGCCGGCAGCAGGAGCCGACGGTCCTCCCGGCCCGCATCCCCAACCTGCTGATCAACGGTGCCACCGGCATCGCGGTCGGCATGGCCACCAACATCCCGCCGCACAACCTCCGCGAGGTCGCCTCCGGCGCGCTGTGGGCGCTGGAGCACCCGGACGCCTCCAACGAGGAGCTGCTGGAGGCCCTGATCGAGCGGATCAAGGGCCCCGACTTCCCGACCGGCGCGCTGATCGTCGGCCGCCGCGGCATCGAGGAGGCGTACCGCACCGGTCGCGGCTCCATCACCATGCGCGCGGTGGTCGAGGTGGAGGAGATCCAGGGCCGCCAGTGCCTGGTGATCACCGAGCTGCCGTACCAGGTCAACCCGGACAACCTGGCGCTGAAGATCGCCGACCTGGTGAAGGACGGCAAGATCGCCGGCATCGCCGACGTCCGCGACGAGTCCTCCTCCCGCACCGGCCAGCGCCTGGTGATCGTGCTCAAGCGCGACGCGGTGGCCAAGGTCGTGCTGAACAACCTGTACAAGCACACCGACCTGCAGACCAACTTCGGCGCCAACATGCTGGCCCTGGTCGACGGCGTGCCGCGCACCCTGTCGCTGGACGCCTTCATCCGGCACTGGGTGTCCCACCAGGTCGAGGTCATCGTCCGCCGGACGACCTTCCGCCTGCGCAAGGCCGAGGAGCGGGCGCACATCCTGCGCGCCCTGCTGAAGGCGCTGGACCAGATCGACGCGGTCATCGCGCTGATCCGTGCCTCGGAGAGCGCCGACGCCGCCCGCACCGGCCTGATGGGCCTGCTGGAGATCGACGAGATCCAGGCGAACGCGATCCTGGAGATGCAGCTCCGCCGGCTGGCCGCACTGGAGAGCGCCCGCATCCTCAGCGAGCACGACGAGCTCCAGGCGAAGATCAACGAGTACAACCAGATCCTCGCCTCGCCGCCCCGCCAGCGCGCGATCATCTCGGAGGAGCTCACCCAGATCGTCGATAAGTACGGCGACGAGCGGCGCTCCACCCTCATCCCCTCCGACGGCGACCTCTCGATCGAGGACCTCATCGCCGAGGAGGACATCGTCGTCACCATCACCCGCGGCGGCTACGTCAAGCGCACCCGCTCCGACCTCTACCGCTCGCAGAAGCGCGGCGGCAAGGGCGTCCGCGGCGCGCAGCTGAAGCAGGACGACATCGTCGACCACTTCTTCGTGACGACCACCCACAACTGGATCCTGTTCTTCACCAACAAGGGCCGGGTCTACCGCGCCAAGGGCTACGAGCTGCCCGACGCCGGCCGGGACGCCCGCGGCCAGCACGTGGCCAACCTGCTGGCCTTCCAGCCGGAGGAGCACATCGCCCAGGTGATGGCGGTGCGCACCTACGAGGACAAGCCGTACCTCGTGCTGGCCACCCGCAACGGCCTGGTGAAGAAGTCCCCGCTGAAGGACTACGACTCGCCCCGCTCCGGCGGCCTGATCGCGATCAACCTGCGGCAGGACGAGGAGGGCCGGGACGACGAGCTGATCGGCGCCGAGCTGGTCTCCGCCGAGGACGACCTGCTGCTGATCTCCAAGAAGGCGCAGTCGATCCGCTTCACCGCCACCGACGAGGCGCTCCGGCCGATGAGCCGGGCCACCTCCGGTGTGAAGGGCATGTCCTTCCGCGAGGGCGACGAGCTGCTGTCGATGAACGGGATCCGGCCGGGCACCTTCGTGTTCACGGCCACGGACGGCGGATACGCCAAGCGCACCTCGGTCGACGAGTACCGTGTCCAGGGTCGCGGCGGATTCGGCATCAAGGCGGCGAAGATCGTCGAGGGCCGCGGCTCCCTGGTCGGGGCGCTGGTGGTCGAGGAGACCGACGAGATCATGGCCATCACGCTGTCCGGCGGCGTGATCCGGACCCGGGTCTCCGAAGTTCGTGAAACCGGACGTGACACGATGGGCGTCCAACTGATCAACCTCGGAAAGCGCGACGCGGTGGTGGGCATGGCCCGCAACGCCGAGGCGGAGGACGAGGACAGCTCGGAGGAGGAGGCCCTGGAGGCCACCGCCACCGAGGGCGAGACGACGGCGGGTGAACCGGGCCCCGAGGCCTGACCGCGCGCTTCGCAGGCCGGTGCCGGCTCTCCTGACAGGAGCGGGCACCGGCCGCCGGCCGGCACCGGGGACGGTGGTCGGACGTTGGACCGAGCGATGACCGGGCCGTGACGGTGCCCGGCGGGAAGTGCGGGAGGACCAGGTGAGTGGAGCCACGGGTGCTGCGGGAGGTGGCCCGGGCGGTCTGCCGGGTGCCGCGCAGGGAGGCCCGACCTACGGCGGGGTGCCGCCGCGGCCGGCCGAGCACCCCGGCGCCGCGTCCACCTCGGTGATGCCCTCGGCTGCCGCCGGGCAGCCGGGCGCCGCCGCGGGTTTCGGCGGGCAGCCGTCCCAGCCCGCGCAGCCGCCGCAGGCCCCTCCGGCGCCGCAGGGCGCCCCGGGCGGCTTCTCGCAGCCGACCACCTACGGCGCGGGTCAGAACACTCCCGCCCGCGGCACCCGGGTCGGCCCCGGCAACCAGTCCCGCCGCCCGGGCACCGGCGCGGCCGGTGCGGCCACCGGCCGGGTCCGCAAGGCCCGGCTGCGGATCACCAAGGCCGACCCGTGGTCGGTCATGAAGGTGAGCTTCCTGCTCTCGCTGGCCGTGGGCGTCGTGATCATCGTGTCCTCCGCGGTGCTGTGGATGCTGCTGAGCGCGCTGGGCGTCTTCGACTCGCTGGGCGGCACCCTGAAGGACGTCACCAGCGCCGACAACGGCGGCGGCGCCAACCTGATGGACTACATCGGCTTCGGCCGGGTCATGATGTTCACCACCCTGATCGCGGTGGTGGACGTGGTCCTGATGACCGCGCTGGCCACGCTGTCCGCGTTCATCTACAACACCGCGGCCGGGTTCACCGGCGGCATCGAGCTGACCCTGGCCGAGGAGGACTGACCCTCCGTCAACCGGCCCCGAGGGCCCCGCGGACCGTTCCGGTCCGCGGGGCCCTCCGCCGTTCCCGACACCTGCCGCCGGGCCGTCCCGGGCCCCGGCCGGGCGCATTCGGGTGGTTGCCGTCCCCCTGCCGGGCGTGCCGGGCGGGCGTCGCGCCGCTGCCGTGGATTAGTGGATCCGCCGGTGGGGAAGCCTCTGCCGGTCGGGCAGGTAGACGGGACGGCTTGTCGGAGGTCCGTCATGGCTGAGGTCGCGAAGCAACTGGTCGGCGCCGCGGAGGAGCTGCTCGGCGAGTCGCTCCCGCTGCGCGTCCAGGCCTGGGACGGCTCGGTGGCCGGCCCGCCCGGCGCCCCCGGCGTGGTCCTGCGCAACCGCCGCGCGGTCCGCCGCCTGCTCTGGCGGCCCGGCGAGCTGGGCCTGGCCCGCGCGTACGTCTCCGGCGACCTGGCGATCGCCCCCGACAGCGATCTCTACGAGGTGCTCTCGGCCGTCGCCGCCTTCGCCGAGCGGCCCGCGATCCGCCGGATGCGCATCGGCCCCGCCGACGCGTTCGGCGAGAAGGGCCGCAACCTGCTCCGGGCGGCCCTCGGGGCGGGCGTGCTGGGCCTCCCGCCGGCTCCCCCGGCCCAGGAGGTCCACCGGGCCAAGGGCCGTCTCCACAGCCTCCTGCGCGACCGCGCTGCCATCAGCCACCACTACGACGTCGGCAACGCCTTCTACGGGCTCGTCCTGGGCCCGAGCATGGTCTACTCCTGCGCGTACTGGATGCCGGAGGCCAAGAGCCTGGAGGACGCCCAGGAGGCCAAGCTCGACCTGATCTGCCGCAAGCTGGGTCTGCGGCCGGGCCTGCGCCTGCTGGACGTGGGCTGCGGCTGGGGGTCGCTGGTCCTGCACGCCGCCCGCCACTACGGCGTCACCGCGGTCGGGGTGTCCATCTCCGGCGAGCAGGTCGCGCTGGCCCGGCAGCGGGTCGAGAAAGCCGGCCTGGCGGGGCGGATCGAGATCCGCCTGCAGGACTACCGGGAGATCCCGGACGACCCCTTCGACGCGATCTCCAGCGTCGGCATGGCCGAGCACGTCGGCTCCGCCCAGTACCTGACCTACGCCTCGGGCCTCCACCGCCTGCTCGCCTCCGGCGGCCGGCTGCTCAACCACCAGATCGCCCGCCGCCCCGACCGGCCCGGCGAGCGGTACGCGCCCAGCCCCTTCATCGACCGGTACGTCTTCCCCGACGGCGAGCTCTCGCCGGTGGGCACCACCGTCTCGGTGCTGGAGCAGGCCGGCTTCGAGGTGCGGGACGTGGAGTCGCTGCGCGAGCACTACGGGCTGACCCTGCGCGAGTGGGTCGCCAACCTGGAGGCCCACTGGCCCGAGGCGGTCCGGCTGGTCGGCCGCGGCCGGGCCCGGGTCTGGCGGCTGTACATGGCCGCCTCCGCCCTCGCCTTCGAGGAGAACCGGATCGGGATCAACCAGATCCTCGCCGTGCACCCCGGCCCGGACGGCGCCAGCGGCATGCCGGCCACCCGCGGACAGTGGCTCGGAGAGACCCTCCCGGCCCCTGAGCTGCGCCGCGCGGCGGGGGCCGCCGGCGCGGATTTGGGAGATCGGCCATCGGTCCGCTAATCTTTCAGTGCGGCAAGGGGCTATAGCTCAGACGGTTAGAGCGCTTCCCTGATAAGGAAGAGGCCACAGGTTCAAGTCCTGTTAGCCCCACCTGCCGGAAGGGCCCGGATGATTCGTCATCCGGGCCCTTCTGCATGCCAGTTGCGGAGACGGTCCGCGTCGATGGGTGGTCAGGGGCCGTCGATCCCCTCGCGGGGCCCCGCTCCCGGCACCCATGGTGTCGACCGTCACACGGGTGCGGGCCGGGTGGCGGCCGGGATCCGCGGACCCGCGTAACCCGGACAGCCGAACCGTCGTTGTACGGGATGCGCAGAGGCGACTTGGGATGAGCCGACTCGAAACCGCCGTGAAGCTGGGGATAGCCGGGCGTCAGTACCGGTCATGGGATCTGTGGACACGAACGCGGCCTCTGTTCCTGCTGGCGGAAGTCCAGTCCCGCACGCCCGGGGTGACAGGGCGGGTCCACGCCATCCCGCTCCCACCCGGAGGACCCTCCATGTCCCTGGACGCCGTGATCCTGGAATCCCCGACCTTCCGCCGCCGCCTCGGCGGGTGCACCGAGGCCCTCGACCGGGTCAAGCCGCCCGTCCTGCTCCCCGACGGCCTCCACATGACCGCCCGGATGGTCGCCGACTACTACGAGGTCGGGGTGGAGGAGGTCGCGGTGCTGGCCCGTCGCCACCGCGCCGAACTCACCGCCAGCGGGATGACCCCCTCGGTGCTCACCCTCTTCCCGCGCCGGGCCGTGCTGACCGTCGGGATGCTGCTGCGGGGCAGCGAGGTGGCGCGCCGGGTCCGGGACGACCTGCTGGAGGCCTTTCCGCTCGGGGACGGGCCGCTCGGTGACGGCCCGCTCGTCGGGGGCCTCCCGCCCGCCGTCGCGCCCCGCGGGCCGGCCGCCGAGTTCCGCGCCCGCCGCTGGAAGCGCTGGGACGCGCTGCGCTGGAGCGAGCACCGGACGGTCAGCGCCGACCCGGCCGCCGGAGTCGTCCGTCCCGCCGAGCCCGCCCCCGGCCCGTTCGCCGGGCGTTCCGAGCCCGGCCTGGGCCCCCGGCCGGCCTCCGGTGGCGACGGCGGGCTCCGCGGCCGGCTGGAGGAACGGCTCGCCGCCGTCGACCGGCGCCTCGACGCGCACGGACGCACGCTCGGCACCGTGGACGAGCGGGCCGGCCGCCACGGCGACGACCTCCGGGCGATCCGGCGGGAGCTGCTGCTCGTCCGGCGCGACCTGGCCCGGCTGCGGGCCCACCGCCGGCGGTAGCCGACCCGGGCCGCGGCGCGAGCCGTACGCCGGGCCGTGCGGGGGAGTCCCGCCCCTTGCGCGGTGGGGCCGGGGGAGCCCCGGAGGAGGCCGGTGTGGCGCTGTTCTGGGCGATGAGCATCCCGGGTCTGGTCTGCGCGCTGGTGGTGGTGGCGTTCGTCGACCAGCTCGCCCTGCGCGCCCGCCGGGCCCGGTGCGTCCCGTGGCGCGGCACCGGCCGCGAGGGTCAGGTCTCGGCGACCGGGTTCGAGCAGCTGCACGCCCAGTTCGCGGCCGGCAAGCAGCACGAACTCGACCAGCGCCGTTCGACCTCGATGCTGCGCGACGAGGAGGGCGAGGGCGCGCCGCCGCGCACCCGGGTCGATCTGGCCCGGGGGACCGCGGTGGTGCGGCTCCCGTCCGACGGGTGACCGCGCGAGTCGGCGCGAGTCGGCGCGCGGCAGGAGGTGCGGCGTCAATCCTGCGTTCGGATCGGCCGGTTGGACATGGTGGTGGCCGCTCTGGAACGGATTACCGGTGTGTATCATCGGCCGCAGGGCGGTCCGTAGCCTGACCGCCGTTTCGCGCTCGTACATCCCAAGGCCCGACGTGAGCGCCTCCCGCCCGGGGCGGCGTGCTGACGGGTCACCACTGCACGCAAGAAGGACGAGGTCCCGCGGTGAAGAAGCTCCTCCTGGTCGCCCTGGTCGCCCTCGGCGGCTTCTTTGTCTACCGTCAGGTCCAGGCCGACCGCGCCGAGCAGGACCTGTGGACCGAGGCCACCGACCCGGTCCCGGCCGGTCGCTGAGGCCACTGACGTCTCCGGACGGCCCTGGCCCGACGGCCGGGGCCGCTCTCCGCTGCCCGCGGGGGCGCCGGATTCCCGCTCAAGGTTTCCCGTCGGACCGGGTACGCTAGTGCTCGGTGCACGGCACTCGGGGCTTTAGCTCAGTTGGTAGAGCGCTGTCTTTGCATGGCAGATGTCAGGAGTTCGAATCTCCTAAGCTCCACAGCCATTCGGCCGCTGACCTCTTCGGAGGTCAGCGGCCGATCTGTTTCCGCCGGGGAGTTCCCCGGGCCCGTCAGTGCGGCTTGCGCGGGTCGTGCGGCTTGGGCCGGTCGTCCTGGGGCTGGTCGTCCTGGGGCCGGTGGCCGGGCGGCGGGCCGGGCTTGGGGTGCGGTTCCTCGGAGTCCGCGGAGGGCGGCTGCTCGGCGGCCGGCTGCTCGCCGGGGACCGAGCCGTTCATCGGGGCGTCGGCGGCCGTGCGCGAGCCGGTGGCCCCGGTGGAGGTGCCGTCGGCCGCCGGGCCGGACGGCGGCTCGACCAGCCACTCGGGGTTGCTCTGCTTGCGCCACCACTGCCAGGCCAGCACCCCGGTGCCGATGGCGAGGGTACCCGCGACCGCGAGGCCGGTGGCCCAGTGGTTGCGGTGCTCCTTCCTGGCGTTCTTGGCGGCCAGCTCGCTGATCTCGGCGGCCGTGACGTGGCCGTGCAGGGCGGTGAGCGCCGCGGCGCCCCGGGTCTGGGCCTCGGTGGCCAGCGGGGTGACGGTCGCGCGGGCCTGGTCCACGGCATCGGTGACCTTGGGGATCACCGTGCTCCGGGTCTGGCTGGCGGCCCTGGTGGCGGAGATCTTGGCCGCCAGCGCGGCCTCCTGGGCCCGGTGGACGGCCTTCAGGGTGGCTTGCTGGGTGCTCGGCGGCAGGCCGGCGAAGGCCTGCTCCAGGTGCGGGGCGACCCGGACGGCGAACTGCTGGCGCGCGGTCTGCGCGGCGTGGGAGGCGCCGCTCCTGGCCTGTGCACCGGCCTGGGCCGCGTACGGGCCGATGACCAGCTTCGCCTCGTCCGCGTAGTGCAGCGCGGTGTCCCTGGCGTTGGCGACGTACGGCGCGAGGGCCTCCTTCGTCCGTCCGGTTGTCTCACGCGCTGAGTCCATGCGGGTCACGGGTCTCTCCTCACTCGGTGGCGTAAGGCGTCCGGTATGCACATTTCCACCTGATTCGAGATCATGCATCCGGTTATGCCCTCCAGCATGCCGGGCTGAGCCGTTCGCGGGGGCCGTGGGATGATTCCCGGCGGTAATGACGTAGGGAGATAGGACGGCATCGTGGCCCAGGATCTGACCGCGACCCTGAAGACCAATCACGGCGACATCGTGATCAAGCTCTTCCCGAACCACGCCCCCAAGACGGTGGCGAACTTCGTGGAGCTGGCCGAGGGCACCCGCGAGTGGACCCACCCCGAGACCGGTGTGACCTCGAAGGCCCCGCTGTACGACGGCACGGTCTTCCACCGGGTCATCGGCGACTTCATGATCCAGGGCGGTGACCCGCTGGGCACCGGCCGCGGCGGCCCGGGCTACCGCTTCGCCGACGAGTTCCACCCGGACCTCGCCTTCACCCGCCCGTTCCTGCTGGCCATGGCCAACGCCGGCCCGGGCACCAACGGCTCGCAGTTCTTCATCACGGTCGCGCCGACCACCTGGCTGACCAACAAGCACACCATCTTCGGCGAGGTCGTGGACCCGGCCAGCCAGGCCGTGGTCGCGGCGATCTCCAAGCTCCCGACCCGCCCGGGCGACCGCCCGATCGAGGACGTGGTGATCGAGTCCGTGGAGATCGCCCGCGGCTGACCCGCCCCGAAGTAGCCTGGACGGTCCCGGCGGTGCACTGCGCCGCCGGGACCGGCCTGTGAGGGAGGCGGCGGCATGCATCCGGACGAGCCCGCGGTGCCGCGGGCGGAGGGCGGGGCCGCACTGCCCCCCTGCTACCGGCACCCCGACCGGGAGACCGGCGTCGCCTGCGTCCGCTGCGGGCGGCCGATCTGCCCGAACTGCATGGTGAGCGCCTCGGTGGGCTTCCAGTGCCCGGAGTGCGTCGAGGGCACCGCGCGGGCCGCCCGGAAGCCGACCACCCGGTTCGGGGGCGCGCTGACCACCGACGGCGCCCTGGTCACCCGGACCCTGATCGCCCTCAACCTGCTGGTCTTCGTGTTCACCGAGTTCGTCGACCCGGCGCTGAAGGTCCGGCTCGGGCTGGTCAGCCTGGTGCCCGTCCCCGGGCTGGAGCTTGGCCTGGCCGCCGGGCCCGGCGAGTGGTACCGGATGGTCACGGCCATGTTCGTGCACGGCGGGATCGCCCACATCGTGATGAACATGATCTCGCTCTGGGTGCTCGGCCCGCCGCTGGAGCGGGCGCTGGGTCGGGTGCGCTTCCTCGCGCTGTACCTGGTGTCCGGGCTGGCCGGGAACGCGCTGGCGTACCTGGTGTCGGGGGAGAGCCTCTACAGCCTGGGCGCCTCCGGGGCGATCTTCGGGCTGCTGGGCGCCACCGTGGTGCTGTTCCGGCAGAACCGGGTGCCGCTCGGGCCGGTGGTGGCCCTGCTGGTCTTCAACCTGGTGATCACCTTCGCGGTGCCGGCGATCGACTGGCGGGCGCACGTCGGCGGGCTGGTGGCCGGAGTCGTCACGGCGGCGGGCCTGATGTACGCCCCACGAGCGCATCGCTCGATCGTGCAGGGGTTGACGGTGGCGGGTGTCCTGGGGGTCACCGTCCTGGTGCTGGTGCTCCAGACCGCGCGGCTGTCGGTCTGAAGTTGTCCACAGTGCGCTCGCGGCTGTGCACAGTCGGTGTGGAAGGCCGGTTCCGGACGGCCGTTCTACGCGCGTCTTCCTGCATGGAAGGACATTCGAGCGGGAAAGCGCGAACGGTCGGCCGAATCGGGTTATCCACAGGCCGGGGTCACTTTTCCCCAGTGTGGATAACCGTGTGGATAAACGTTCGGCACGTTCGAACGGGCGACGGAACACCGCCCCGGCCGGGCCGGGGCGGCGTGGTGGACCCGGGGATCCGCGGTGCGGCCTACTTCCACTGCGTGGAGACGCCGAAACCCGCCGCGATGAAGCCGAAGCCGGCCAGGATGTTCCAGTTGCCCCAGCTCTGCACCGGCCACTGGCCGCTGGTCACGTAGTAGGTGACGATCCAGACCAGACCGATCAGGAACAGCGCGAGCATCAGCGGTGCGACCCAGCTGCGCCCGGAACTGATCTTCACCGTCGCCGTGGTCGGCGGGGTGTAGTCGGACTTCTTGCGGAGTCGAGACTTCGGCACGAGATGTTCTCCTGTCGATGCGCTGTGACCGCGCAGGGTGCAGCGGGGCAGTATGCGGGGAACTGGTGGCAAGGTGTGGGGAACGGTCCGCACGGACCGGGTGCCCCGCACATGCCACCGGCGTCCGTTAGCGTAGTGGCTCGCCGGGTCTTGAGGAGATAAGGGTACGGTGCCGAATTCCATGAATCCCCCACAGCCCGGCTCCTCCCGCGCCGGCGGGATGCGAATTGTCGGACGTGTCCTGACGTGCGCGGTTTTCGCCCTCGCCGGACTGCTCTTCTACATCAGCGCGCAGACCGCCAAGGGCACCGATCTGCGGACCGACAACTCCCTGCTGAAGCTGAGCGACGTCATACGCGAGCGCTCCAACCAGAACCAGCAGCTCCAGGGCGAGGTCGGCGACCTCCAGGACCGGGCCGACGAGCTGGCCGGGCAGCAGGCGCAGAGTCCGGCCGACCTGGCCCAGCTCGGCACCCTGCAGCAGCAGGCCGGGCTGGAGCCGCTGCGCGGCCCCGGCCTGGTGGTCACCCTCAACGACGCCCCGCCGAACGCCACCGCCCGCATCCCGGGCATCCCCGAGCCCGGGGTCAACGACCTGGTCATCCACCAGCAGGACATCCAGGCCGTGGTCAACGCCCTCTGGCGCGGCGGCGCCGAGGGCATCCAGGTGATGGACCAGCGGCTGATCTCCACCAGCGCCGTCCGCTGCGTGGGCAACACCCTGCTGCTGCAGGGCCGGGTCTACTCCCCGCCCTACGTGATCCGGGCGGTGGGGAAGACCGACGGCCTGAAGGCGGCCGTGGACGCGGACCCGACCATCCGCAACTACCTGCAGTACGTCGCCGCGTACGGGCTCGGGTGGAAGGTGCAGGAGAACCCGGAGATGACCGTGCCGGGGTACGACGGCTCGGTGGACCTGCGCGTGGCGACGGCCCTCTGACCGGCCCGCCCGGGTGCCGCCACGCCGGGGCACGCCGTCGGAGGCCGGATAGTAGCGGTGCCCGTGTGGTACGAGGTCTACGCTTGGTCCGACCTGAACCTCGAAGGAGCACCATGTACGGCTGGATCTGGCGGCACCTGCCCGGCAACGCCCTGGTCCGGGCGCTCATCGCAGCCCTGCTGGTCGTCGCGGTGGTCTACCTGCTGTTCCAGTACGTCTTCCCGTGGGCCGAACCGCTGCTGCCGTTCAGCGACGTCACGGTGGACGAGGGCGGTGCCGGCTGAGTCCGGGCCGCCCCGCCCCTGTCCGATCCTGCACGCAACGAGTTCGCACGCAAGGAGTAGCGCGATGACCCCCGCCGGCCCGGCGCCCCGGATCCTCGTGGTCGACAACTACGACAGCTTCGTCTTCAACCTCGTCCAGTACCTGTACCAGCTCGGCGCGGTGTGCGAGGTGGTCCGCAACGACGAGGTGAGCGTGGAGCACGCGGTCCGCCGGGCGGGCGAGGAGGGGTTCGACGGGGTGCTGCTCTCCCCCGGGCCCGGCACGCCGGAGGAGGCCGGGGTCTGCGTGGAGATGGTCCACCGCTGTGCGGAGATCGGGCTTCCGGTGTTCGGGGTCTGCCTCGGACTGCAGTCGATCGCGGTGGCGTACGGCGCGGTGGTCGACCGGGCGCCCGAGCTGCTGCACGGCAAGACCTCGCCGGTGGAGCACGAGGACGGAGGGGTGTTCGCCGGCCTGCCGTCGCCGATGACCGCCACCCGGTACCACTCGCTGGCCGTGGACCCGGCGACGGTGCCCGCGGAGCTGGTGGTGACCGCGCGGACGGACAGCGGTGTGATCATGGGCCTGCGCCACCGCGACCTGCTGGTCGAGGGCGTGCAGTTCCACCCGGAGTCGGTGCTCACCGAGGGCGGACACCGGATGCTGGCGAACTGGCTGGCCGAATGCGGCTTTCCGGAGGCGGTGGGCCGCTCGACCGGGCTGGCCCCGGTGATCGGGCGGGGATGATCGAGTGACGGCCGTACGTCCGGAGGGGGACACCCAGGAGGGCTCGGAGCCGGAGGGCACCGGGGCCCAGGAGTGGGGCGTCTACGAGCCGGTGGTCGAGCAGACCCTGCAGCTCAGGTCGATACCGGTGCCGCCGGAACGTGGGGACGGCCCGCCCCCGGGGGGCCGGGCCGAGCGGCGCCGGGCTGCTCAGGGCAAGGTCCAGCTGGGGCCCGGCAACGGCCGCCGGCGGGCCAGTGGGCGGCAGCCCGCGCCGCCGTCGAGGCCGCGCGACAAGGAGCCGGTCGGCGTGGTGGTCGCCCGGACGGTGGGCGAGCTCTTCATCACCCTCGGCCTGGTGATGCTGCTGTTCGTCTCGTACCAGCTGTGGTGGACCAACCTGCAGGCGGACGGCGCAGCCAGTGACGCGCGCAACCAGCTGGAACAGCAGTGGAGCAGCCAGCCCCAGCCCCAGCCGAGCGGCGGTACGCCCACGCCGGGTGCCCCGCCCACCCCGGAGGCCTTCGAGCCGGGCAAGGGCTTCGCCATCATCTACCTGCCCAAGCTCGGCCTGAAGTTCCCGATCGCGGAGGGCACCGGTAAGGAGAAGGTGCTGGACAAGGGCCTGGTCGGCCACTACACCGGCACCGCGATGCCGGCCGACAAGGAGGGCAACTTCGCCCTGGCCGCGCACCGCAACACCCACGGCGAGCCGTTCCGGTACATCAACAAGCTGGCGCCGGGCGACAGCATCGTGGTGGAGACGGCGACCTCGTACTTCACCTATCAGGTGACCGGCGGGATCCCGGAGACCCCGCCGAGCAATGTCGGGGTGATCCAGAAGGTGCCCAAGGGCTCCTCGTTCACCCAGCCGGGGCGGTACATCACGTTGACGACCTGCACCCCGGAGTTCACCGCGAAGGCCCGCCTGATCGTCTTCGGCAAGCTGACCGAGGAGAAGCCCCGGAGCGAGGGCAAGCCGGCCGCCATCGCCACGACCGGCTGACCGGGACACCCGAGCCGCCCCAGCGCCCTGTGAGGGGCCTCCTGGGGCGGCTTTCCGGTTCCTGCCGCTTCCCCGGGTCCTACCGCGCCCTGTCGGGCGGTCCGGAGGCCCTGACACGCGGGGAAGCCGTCGAACGAGGGGAGCGGGCCGTCACGCCGAAGGGGGCTGCCGCCGGGTGGCGGCAGCCCCCTTCGGGAGCGGGAGGTGTCAGCCGCCCGGGAACGGCGGGTTGGTGCCGGCACCCGGCCTGGTGAACAGCTGGACCGAGGAGCCGGGGTCGACCAGGTCGTTCGGACCCGGGTTGGTGCTGACCACCGTGTTGGTGTCGGCCCCACCCGCGCCGCTGAAGTTCCACTGCAGGCCGAGGGACTTCAGCTGGGCGATCGCGTCCTTGACCGGCTTGTTCCGCAGGTCGGGCATCTGCACCTTGTCGGCCAGCTTGCCGACGGTGAGGGTGACCTGGGTGCCCTTCTTCTGGGCGCCGGCCTTCGGCGACTGGTCCAGGACGACGCCGACCTTGGCCGGGTCGGTGACGCTCTGGGTCTTCGCGTTGACGGTGAACCCGGCGTCGCCGAGGATCTGCTCGGCCTCGGCCTGCTGCTTGCCCACGACGCTGGGCAGGTTGGACTTGCCCTGGCCGGAGGAGACCACCAGGTTGATCGTCGCGCCCGCGGCCGCCTTGCCGGACGGACTCTGCGAGATGACCTTCTCCTGGTCGACCGTGTCGCTGTTCTGGTACGTGACGGTGCCGACCACGTAGCCGGCCTTGGTCAGCGCGGCGGCGGCGGAGTCCTTGGTCTGGCCGGTGACGTCCGGAACGGCGCTCTCGGCCGGGCCGGAGGACAGGTGGACCTTGATCTCGGCGTCGTTCGCGATGGCCGAGCCGGCCACCGGCTCCTGGGTGCAGACCTGGTCCTTCTGGATCTTCGGGTCCGGGCAGGCCACCGGGTCCGCAGCCTTGACCGTCAGGTCCTTGGCCTGCGCCTTGGCCGCGTTCTGGGCCTCCTGGAGGCTCTTGCCGACCAGGCTGGGCGCGGTGGTCTGGCTGCCCGAGGCGCCGCCCTTGTTCACCATCGCCTGGACCACGAAGAACGCGCCGACCAGCACCAGCACCGCGGCGATCGCCAGCACGATCCACGAGGTGTTGGACTTCTTCGGCTCGTCGTCGCCCCGGCGGCGCCCGCCCCCGGAGTAGCCGTCGTCGTAGCCGCCGCCCCCGGCGCCGCCGGAGTACGTGTCCTCCTGGTAGCCGTAGCCCGGCTGCTGCGTGCCGACCTGCGGGAGCATCGTGGTCGGGCCGGCCGCGCCCTGCTGCGGCAGCAGGTTGGTCTGCCCGTACGGGTCGTACTGCGCGCCGGTCTGGTCGTAGCCGTACCCGGCGCCGCCCATGCCGTAGGCGGCGGCCTGCTGGGCGGCGGCGACCGGCAGGCCGTCGAGGAAGCGCTCGATGTCGTCGCGCATCTCGTCGGCGGACTGGTACCGGTAGTCGCGCTCCTTGGCGAGGGCCTTGAGCACGATCGCGTCGACCTCGGGACGCACCTCCGGGTCGTACGCCGACGGCGGCGCGGCCTCCTCGCGGACGTGCTGGTAGGCCACCGCGACCGGCGAGTCGCCGACGAACGGCGGGCGCACGGTCAGCAGCTCGTAGAGCAGGCAGCCGGTGGAGTAGAGGTCGGAGCGCGCGTCGACCGTCTCGCCCTTGGCCTGCTCGGGGGAGAGGTACTGGGCGGTGCCGATGACCGCGGAGGTCTGCGTCATCGTCATGCCGGCGTCACCCATCGCACGGGCGATGCCGAAGTCCATGACCTTGACGTTGCCCTGCCGGGTGAGCATGACGTTGGCCGGCTTGATGTCGCGGTGGACGATGCCGGCCCGGTGCGAGTACTCCAGGGCCTGCAGGATGCCGATGGTCATCTCGAGCGCGCGCTCGGGCAGCAGCCGGCGGCCGGAGTGCAGCAGCTCGCGGAGGGTGGAGCCCTCGACGTACTCCATCACGATGTACGGGATGGAGATGCCGTCGATGTAGTCCTCGCCGGTGTCGTACACGGCGACGATGGCGGGGTGGTTCAGGGAGGCCGCCGACTGGGCCTCGCGCCGGAACCGGGCCTGGAAGGACGGGTCGCGGGCCATGTCGGCACGGAGCGTCTTCACGGCGACCGTGCGGCCGAGCCGGGTGTCATGGGCGAGGTAGACCTCGGCCATGCCGCCGCGTCCGAGGACGCCGCCGAGCTCGTACCTGCCGCCGAGGCGACGAGGCTCTTCCATATCTCCGACCCTCTCCCCCACCGGTCGGTGAGGATATGACGTTGGTGTCCCCGCACGCTCTGTTGACGCCTTCGCCGCCTACGGCGGTTTCCGCGGCGGCGCCGCCGGTGACCGGGGCCACGGGCGGACAGCGGATACACCCGCTGCTTGCGGATACGCTACCGGGCCGACCTGAGGCAACCGGCGCCTACCGCCAGCTGAGACCGGACCGGTATCGACCGGGACCGTCCCATTGTGACAACCCGCGGGTCGAAACGGCTGGGATCGGACGTACCGGACCCTCCGCTGTGACGAGCGCTACTTGGTCAGCACCGCCTCCATCACGCTCCGGGCGATCGGCGCGGCGAGCGAGCCGCCGCTGATCTCGTTGCGCTGGGCGGCGCCGTCCTCGACCACCACGGCCACGGCCACCATCTTGTTGTCGGCGCCCTTGGCGTAGGAGACGAACCACGCGTACGGCAGCCCGCTGTTGTCCTGGCCGTGCTGGGCGGTGCCGGTCTTGCCGCCCACGGTCAGCCCCGGGATCTTCGCCTTCTTGCCGGTGCCGTTCTGCACCACGCTCTCCATCAGCTGCTGGAGCTTCTGCGCGGTCGCCGGGCTGATCGCCTGGCCGTACTGCTTCTCGGTGTGGTTGGAGATCACTTCGAGGTTGCTGGCCCGCTCCTGGGCGACCAGGTAGGGCTGCATCAGGGTGCCGTTGTTGGCGATCGCCGAGGCCACCATGGCCATCTGCAGCGGGGTGGCCCGGGTGTCGTGCTGCCCGATGGAGTCCAGCGCGGTGCCGGCCTGGTCGGAGCCTTTCGGGAAGACGCTGGCGGTGGCCCGGATCGGCACGTCGACCTTGTCGTCGTTGAAGCCGAACTTCTCCGCCTGGGTCCGCATCTTGTCCTTGCCCAGCTCGGCGCCGATCTTGCCGAACACGGTGTTGCAGGAGTAGTCCATGCCCACCTTGACGGTGGCGTTCTCGCAGGGCTCGGTGTCCGACTCGTTCTTCAGCTCGGTGCGGGTGTTCGGCAGGATGTACGGGTTCGGCGTCTGGGTCTGGTCGTCGACGTTCTTGTAGACGTTGTTCTCGAACGCCGCGGCCGCGGTGACCAGCTTGAAGGTCGAGCCGGGCGGGTACGTCTCGCGCAGCGCCCGGTTGGCCATCGGCTTGTCCGGGTTCTTCAGGTAGTCGTTGTACGCCTTGGTGTCCTCCGCGCCGGTGCCCGCGAACTTGCCCGGGTCGTAGGAGGGGGCCGAGACCAGGGCGAGGATCGCGCCGGTGCGCGGGTCGATCGCCACCGCGGCGCCCTTCTTGCCGGCCAGGCCGTCGAAGGCCGCCTTCTGCGCCTTGGGGTCGATCGTGGTCACCACGTCGCCGCCCTGGCGCTGCTCGCCGGTCAGCATGTCCAGCGTGTTGCGGAAGAACAGCCGGGAGTCGCTGCCGGAGAGCAGGCCGTCCTCCAGCGACTCCAGCTGGCTGTTGCCGAAGGCCTGCGAGGAGTAGCCGGTGATGGGGGCGTACATCTCCGCGTCGTTCCAGCCGCGCTTGTACTTGTAGCGCAGGCCGTTGACGAAGTCGGAGCGGGTGATCGGCTGGCCGCCGACGATGATGTTGCCGCGCGGGTGGGCGTAGCGGTCGTACTGGTTGCGCTTGTTGTGCTCGTTGCTCGCCCAGGCGGCGGCCTGGACGCCCTGCACCCAGTTGACCCGGACCATCAGGGCGAGGATCAGCACCATGCAGAAGATCGCGACGCGGCGGATCGGCTTGTTCACGAGACGGTTCCCCCGCGGTTCGGTTCCGGGATGGCGGCGGCGGGCTCGGCGGCCGGGCGGCGCGCGGTGTCGCTGATCTTCAGCAGGACGGCGATCAGCGCCCAGTTGGCCAGCAGCGAGGAACCGCCCTGGGCCAGGAACGGCATGGTCATACCGGTCAGCGGGATCAGGCCGGTGACTCCGCCGGCGACCACGAACACCTGGAGCGCGAAGGCCGAGGACAGGCCGACCGCGAGCAGCTTCCCGAACGGGTCGCGGGCGGCGATGGCCGTCCGCAGGCCGCGCTGCACGATCAGGGCGTACAGCATGAAGATCGCCATCAGGCCGGTCAGGCCCAGCTCCTCGCCGAACGACCCCAGGATGAAGTCGCTCTTGGCGGCGAACTGGATCAGCCAGGAGCGCCCCTGTCCGAGGCCGGTGCCGGTGGTGCCGCCGGAGCCCAGCGACATCAGGGTCTGGCCGATCTGCTCGCTGGTGCCCTTCGGCGGCGGCTCCTGGAACGCGGCCATCGGGTCCAGCCAGGAGTTGATGCGGATCTTGACGTGGCTGGCGGTGGAGGCCACCACCGTCGCGCCGCCGATGGACAGCACCAGGCCGAAGATGATCCAGCTGGTCCGCTCGGTGGCGACGTAGAGCATCACCACGAACAGGCCGAAGAACAGGAACGAGGTACCGAGGTCGTTCTCGAAGATCAGGATGAGCAGGCTGAGCAGCCAGATCACGATGATCGGGCCGAGGTCGCGGCCGCGCGGCAGGTACAGGCCCATGAACCGGCGGCTGGCCAGCGCCAGGGCGTCCCGCTTCACCATCAGGAAGCCGGCGAAGAAGATGGTCAGGATGATCTTGGCGAACTCGCCGGGCTGGATCGAGAACGAGCCGATCCGGATCCAGATCTTGGCACCGAAGTCCTCGTCCCGGCTCGGGAAGAAGACCGGCGCGACCAGCAGCACCAGGGACACGGCCATCGAGATGTACGTGTAGCGCTGGAGGATCCGGTGGTCCTTGAGCAGGATGGCCACGCCGACGAACAGCGCCACGCCCAGGCCGGACCACATCAGCTGGTTGGTGGCCGCCGGGTAGTTCGGGACGAGGAGGCCCCCGGCCTTGTCCAGGCGCCAGATCATCACCACGCCGAGGCCGTTGAGCAGCGTCGCCAGCGGCAGCAGCAGCGGGTCCGCGTACGGCGCGAAGCGGCGCATCACCAGGTGGGCGATCAGAGCGAGCGCGCCCATGCCGAGGCTGTACCCGAGCATGCCGCCGGGCAGCGTGCCGTCCATGGCGAGGCCGACGTTCGCGTAGGCGAGCATCGGGATCACCACGGCGAAGGCCAGCATGGCCAGCTCGGTGTTGCGCCGGGTCGGCGCGGCCTGCGGCGCGTCGGCGGCAGGACCCCGCCGCTGCTCGGCGGCGGGGGTGCTGAGGCTGTCGAAGGTACTCACGTGTGGGCCGCTCCCCGACGGCTGGGGGTGACCCCGCGGGGCCTTGTCACTTGGTCGGGCAGGAGGCGGCGAGCTGCTGCTCCTGCTCGGTCAGGGGCGGTGCGGTGACCGGTGTCCCGCTGCTCACCGTACCCGTGCCCGGGAACGAGGCGTTCACGATGCCCGAGGCGCTCGGGCTGGCGGACGGGGTGGGCTGCTCGGGCGTGGGGGTGCCGCCCGCGCCGGGCTGGGCCCCCTCGGCGACCTTCTTGCAGACTGCCGCCTGCTCGCCCAGGCGCTTCACCTGGGCCCGGGCGTCGTCCAGGCTCTTGGCCTGGATCGTGTTGCCCACCTGGGTGCGCTGATACTCGGGCAGGAACTTGAGCTCCACGTCGCCGTGAGGCTCGTAGACCTTGGAGAGGCTGAGGCCCGCGAGGTTCTGGTTGATCCCGCGGTAGACCGCCACGTGCTCGCCCTCGGCGCCGACGTAGTACTGGTCCTGGGTCCACTTCCAGGCGAAGTACCCGCCGCCGCCGATCAGGCCCAGCGCGATCAGCGCGGTCAGCGAGATCTTCAGGCCGCGGCGCTTGCGGCGCCGGGGCGCGGGCTGCTCGTAGTCGTACTCGCCCTGCTCGGGGCCGCCGAAGGTGCCGTAGGGCTCGCCGAAACCGGGCTGCTGCTCGCCGTAGCCGGCGGCCCGGTCCCCGTACCCCTCGGCCGGGCCGAAGCCCGGTGCGGCGCCGTAGCCGGCCGCCGGGTCGCCGTAGCCCTCGGCCGGGCCGAAGGCGCCCTGCGGCGGCTGCGGGCGGCCCAGGCCGGCGGCGCGGGCGGCCGGGGTGTTCAGCAGGTTCGGGTCGGTGACGGTGGGCGGAGGCGTGTCGGCCACCGCGCCGACCACCACCGGGAGCTCGGCCAGTCGGCCGCTCAGGGTGTCGGTGGCGCCGACGTCGATGACGTCCGCGACGATGCAGGTGATGTTGTCGGGACCGCCGCCGCGCAGCGCGAGCTGGATCAGCTCCTGGACGGTCTGCTCCGGGGCGTAGAAGCTCCCGAGGGTCTCCTCCAGCGTCTGGTGGCTGACCGGGCCGGAGAGGCCGTCGGAGCAGATCAGGTAGCGGTCGCCGGCCCGGACCTCGCGGATCGACAGGTCGGGCTCGACCTGGCCGCGGCCGTCCAGGGCGCGCATCAGCAGCGAGCGCTGCGGGTGGGTCTCGGCCTCCTCGGGGGTGATCCGCCCCTCGTCGACCAAGCGCTGGACCCAGGTGTGGTCCTGGGTGATCTGGCTGAGCGAGCCGTCGCGCAGCAGGTACGCGCGGGAGTCGCCGATGTGGACCAGGCCCATCTGCCGGCCGGTCCACAGCAGCGCGGTCAGCGTGCAGCCCATGCCCTCCAGCTGCGGATCCGCCTCGACCATCTGGCGCAGCCGGTCGTTCGCGGTCTGCACCGCGTCGTTCAGCAGGGTCAGCAGGTCGGCGCCGGGCACGCCCTCGTCCAGGCGGACCAGGGAGCCGAGGACCTCGGAGGAGGCGACCTCGCCGGCGGCCGCGCCGCCCATGCCGTCGGCCACGGCCAGCAGGCGGGGCCCGGCGTAGCCGGAGTCCTCGTTCCCCTCCCGGATCAGGCCTTTGTGGGAGCCGGCGGCAAATCGCAGCACGAGGGTCATGCGGTCCGTGCCCTCCTTCGGGTGGAGCTGGTCCTCATGCGCGACTACTTCCGCAGCTCGATGACGGTCCTGCCGATTCGGATCGGCATCCCGGGCTGGAGCGGCATCGGCGCGGTCAGCCGCTGCCGGTCCAGATAGGTGCCGTTGGTGGAGCCTAGATCCTCCACCGTCCACTGCCCAGTCTGATCGGGGTAGATCCTGGCATGCCGGGACGAGGCGTAGTCGTCGTCGAGCACGATCGTGGAGTCGTGGGCCCGGCCGAGCGTGATGGTCTGGCCCTGCAGGGCGACCGTGGTGCCGGCGAGCGAGCCCTGGACCACCACGAGGTGGGTCGGGGCGCCGCGGCGGCGCCCGCCGGACTGCTGCGGGGCCGCCGGCTGCGCCGGGGGCGTACGGACGGGCTGGGTGGCCGCGGTCGAGCTCGCGGACTGGCCGCGGCGCGCGGGGCGCGCGGCGGCCTTGGTGCCGAAGAGATCGCTACGGATCACCTGCACGGCGACGATGACGAACAGCCACAGCACGGCGAGGAAGCCCAGCCGCATGACCGTCAGGGTCAGATCTGACATAGGTGGCCCGCTCTACCCTTCGACCTGTCGGTAGACGATGGTGGTGGACCCGAGGACGATTCGGGAGCCGTCGCGGAGCGTAGCGCGCTGGGTGTGCTGTCCGTCCACCACGATGCCATTGGTGGACCCGAGGTCGAGCACCATCGCCGGCGTTCCGGGCCGGATCTCGGCGTGCTTCCGGGAGACCCCGGGGTCGTCGATCCGGACGTCCGCCTCGGTGGAGCGCCCGAGCACCACCGCGTTCCCGGTGATCTGGTGACGGGTGCCGTTCACCTCGATCCAGCGCCGGGTGCCGACGCCGCCGTGACCGGCGCCCGGGAAGGGCCGGACGTTCCCGGCCGGCGCGGGCGGGGCGGAGGGCATCGCCGGGGGCGCGGCGGGCGGCGGCGGCGCGCCGTACGGGGCCGCGCCCTGCTGCTGCCACGGTGCGCCGGGCGCGGGGGGCGTGGGCGGGCGCCCGTAGCCGGGCTGGGCGGTCGGCGCGGCCGGGGCCTGCGGCTCCTCGGCGGCCAGCGTGCGGCTGCGGACCCGGTACAGGCCGGTGTCGAGGTCGTCGGCCTTCTCCAGGCTCACCCGCAGCGGGCCCATGAAGCTGTACCGCTGGGCCTCGGCGTACTCGCGGACCATGCCGGCCAGCTCGGTGCCCAGCTGGCTCGCGTACGGGCTCAGGCGCTCGTGGTCGTGCGGGCTGAGTTCGACGATGAAGTCGTTCGGGACGACCGTGCGGTCGCGGTTCCAGATGGTGGCGTTGTTGTCGCACTCGCGCTGCAGCGCGCCCGCGATCTCCACCGGCTGGACCTCGGACTTGAACACCTTGGCGAAGGTGCCGTTCACGAGACCCTCGAGCCGCTGCTCGAACTTCTTCAGGACTCCCACGGGGCACCCCCTTCCAGGGCGTCGGTCGGGCCGCGGTCGGTCGGCCTGATTGCGGTACTTCCGTACTGATCGTATCCACGCCTGGGCCATCCGTACGGTTCCCCCGGCACGTGTGCGTGGGAGGGCTACCCGGCCGGGGGCCCGCTCATCCGTCCGACGGAGCCCGGGTTGCGGTGCCCGCGGATATGGATTCGGAGGTACCCCGCAGGTCGTGCTAATGTTTTCCACGTCGGAAGGGGCGCCCGAGAGGGAGCCGAACGGAAGACCGAGCGGGACCGGTAAGGTTCCGACCAGGTCGGAAGAGCGGCAAGCATCTGAAGACAACACCCATGCGCGGGTGGCGGAATAGGCAGACGCGCTGGATTCAGGTTCCAGTGCCCGAAAGGGCGTGGGGGTTCAACTCCCCCCTCGCGCACAGCGAAGCCCCGCAGATCTACGGATCTGCGGGGCTTTCTCGTTGTCCGCCCGCGGTGTCGCCCGCCCGACCGGGCACCCCTCCGAGCGGTGCGGACCTGCTCAAAGGGGTGCTGACCCGCGGGCCTACTCGGCCGCGGCGGGGAGCTCGGCGCGCACCGTGAAGCCCCCGTCGGGGCCCGCCGCCGCCGTGAAGCTGCCGCCGAGCAGCTGGGCGCGCTCGCGCAGGCCCACCAGCCCGTGCCCGCCGCCGGGCAGCGGCGCCCCCGCATCGGGCCGGTGCGGCGGTGGTCCGTTGCGCACCTCCACCACCAGCCGTGGGCCGCGGGCCGCCACCCGCACCCGGACCTCGGCGCCCGGGGCGTGCTTGCTGATGTTGGTCAGCGCCTCCTGCACGGTCCGGTACGCGGCTCGCTCCACCGCCTCCGGCCAGGGCCGGTCGCCGGGGGTGAACTCGCCGGCGACGGGCAGCCCGCTGCCCTCGATCAGCCCGGGCAGGTCGGCCAGCCGGGGCTGCGGCGCCAGCGGCTCGTCCCGGCGGACGCTCGCCGCCCGGAGCACGCCCACCATCTGCCGCAGCTCCTCCAGGGTGCGGACGGACAGCTCCCGGATGGTGCGGGCGGTGTCCCGGGCCCGCGGGTCGGTGGTGGAGACCTGGAGCGCGCCGGCCTGGATGGAGATCAGGCTCACCTGGTGCGACACCACGTCGTGCATCTCCCGGGCGAGCCGGGCCCGCTCGCTGGCCAGCACCCGCTCGGCCAGCAGCCGGCTCTCCCGCTGCTGGCCCTCGGTCAGCTCGGTGAGCCGGTCGGCCAGTTCCCGGCGGGTCCGGGTGAGCAGGCCGAGCGCGGCCGGGCCGGCGGCCAGCATCACGGCGGTGATGGCGTTGAGGACGGTGTCCCGGTCGAAGGCGATCGGGTGGTCGGCCAGCGGGTAGTGGAAGAACTCCACCAGGGCGAAGGCGCTGGCGCACAGCACGGTGGTCCGCAGCCGGGTTCGGGCCGCGGCCACCGTGTAGACGGCGGTGATCGGCGCCAGCCAGATCGAGCTGACGTAGGTGCCCGGCAGGGTCGCCAGCATCACCGGCACCGGGAAGCGCCGGCGCAGCAGCAGGACGGCCGCGGCCAGCCCGGAGAGCACCACCTGCCAGGGCGCCACGTCCCGGGCGACCAGCGCGGTGTCCAGCGCCGACATCAGGGCGGGCAGCAGCAGCATCAGCCAGGGCGCGGTGAGCCGGGCCGGCAGGCCTCTCGGGGCGGTCATGCGCCCTCGGGGCCGCGGGCCAGCCCCGCCCGGTGGGCGATCACCGCGGCCTGGACCCGGTTGGCCGCGCCCAGCTTGCCGAGGATCGCGCTGATGTGGTCCTTCACCGTGCCGGTTCCCAGGTACAGCCGGTCGGCGATCTCGGCGTTGGAGAGGCCCTCGCCGAGCAGGGCGAGCACGTCCAGCTCGCGACTGGTGAGCTGGCGGGCCAGCCGGGCGGCCTCGGTGTCCGGGCCTCCGCCGTCCACGTACCCGCTGATCACGGTGCGGGTCACCGTGGGGGAGAGCACGCTGCCGCCGGCGGCGAGGATCCGGACGGAGTGCACCAGCTGTTCCGGGGCGGTGTCCTTGAGCAGGAAGCCCGCCGCGCCGGCCCGCAGCGCGGTGCCGATGTACTCGTCCGTGTCGAAGGTGGTCAGCATGGCGACCGCCGGCGGGTCGGGCAGGGTGCGCAGCCGGCGCAGCACGGTGATCCCGTCCAGGTCGGGCATCCGGACGTCCAGCAGCACCACGTGCGGGCCGAGCGCGCCGACCTGCTCCTCGGCCTGGCCGCCGGAGCAGCTGCCGACCACCTCCAGGTCGGGCGCGGAGCCGACGATCAGGCTGAGACCGGAGCGGACCAGTACCTCGTCGTCCACGATCAGGACGCGGGTCGGCGACATGGTCTCTCCTCGCGTGTACGGCTCCGCCCGGGCGGGCGGGGTGGGGTTCCATCGAGCCTAGGACGGCCGCCCGGCGGGGCTGGTGCCCGCCGGAGTGACGCCACCCCCGCCGATCGGCGGGGGTTGGAATCCGCTACCGGATTCACGCAATTCTCATCATCGGTGGGCAACGATGGAAATCGGCGCCCGGTCGCCGGGGTGCGGCGCGGATGCGCCCCCAGGTTTGATCGTTTCGAATGGGAGCTGTGTCCACTGTGAAGACGGCCTCCTCAGCCGCGTCCGAGGCGCGCTCCGACCAGTCCCCGGGCCCGCGCGCCCGCTGGCGCCGGCGTGCCGCCACGGCCACCGTCTGGTACCTGCGGCTGATCGCCCTGGTCAACCTGGTCGCCGTGCTGGCCGTGCCGTTCCGCGAGCAGGTGCGCACCCACAACGAGGGCGAGTACTTCACGCCGTACCTGGTGACGGCGGGTCTGACCACCGTGCTGCTCTCGCTGTTCCTCGCAGTGGCGATGCGGCGGCGCAAGCGGGCCGCCTGGATCTTCAACGCCGGCCTGTCCGGACTGACCTTCCTCGCCTTCCTGGTGCTGATGGTGGTGGGCGACCGGTTCGCCAGCCACCCGCTGAACTACTTCTCCACCGTGCTGACCGGGCTGTTCCTGCTGGCCCTGGTGGTCGGCCGCAAGGAGTTCACCTCCAAGGGAGACGCCTCCAACCCGAAGACCGCGGTGGCGGCCGGCATCGGCGGCCTGCTGCTCGGCGGTGCGGTCGGCTCGGTGCTGGTGCAGCTGACCAACACCATCCCGGGCGACGCCTTCGGCGTGCGGTTCGGGTACTCGGTCGCGCGCATGGTGACGGTGACCCCCTCGGAGCGGGTCGTCGACGTCATCTCGGTGCCCACCTGGGTGGACGCCTGCATCAACGTCATGGGCGCGGTGCTCTTCCTCGCCGTGGTGTACGTGACCTTCCGCAGCCCGCGCGGCCAGGAGCTGCTCACCTCCGAGGACGAGGGCCGGCTCCGCGAGCTGCTGGACCGGCAGGGCGAGCGGGACTCGCTGGGGTACTTCGCGCTGCGCCGCGACAAGGCGGTGATCTTCTCGCCGAGCGGCAAGGCCGCGGTGGCCTACCGGGTGCTCGGCGGGGTGTCGCTGGCCTCCGGCGATCCGATCGGCGATCCGGAGGCCTGGCCGGGCGCGATCGACTGCTGGCTGGCCGAGGCCCGGGAGCACGCCTGGGTGCCGGCCGTGATGGGTGCCTCCGAGGAGGCCGGCGTGATCTACGCCCGGCACGGGCTGGACGCGCTGGAGCTCGGCGACGAGGCGATCGTCGAGCTGGACGAGTTCTCGCTGGACGGCCGCGCGATGCGGGTGGTCCGCCAGGCGTACAACCGGGTCAAGCGGGCCGGGTACACGGTGCGGATCCGCCGGCACGAGGACATCCCCGAGGCGGAGATGGCCGCCCTGGTGGAGAAGGCCGACCACTGGCGGGACGGCGCCACCGAGCGCGGCTTCTCGATGGCGCTCGGCCGCCTCGGCGATCCGGACGACGGGCGCTGCGTGATGCTGGAGTGCTCGGACGGGGACGGCGAGCTGCGGGCCCTGCTGAGTTTCGTCCCCTGGGGTGCGGACGGACTTTCGCTCGATCTCATGCGGCGTGACCGCGACAGCGAGAACGGGCTGATGGAATTCATGGTGATCGAGCTGCTGCAGCGTGCCGAGGAGGTCGACCTGCGGCGCGTCTCGCTGAACTTCGCGATGTTCCGATCGGTATTCGAGCGCGGTTCCAGGCTCGGTGCCGGACCGGTGCTCCGGCTGTGGCGCTCCACCCTCGGATTCTTCTCCCGCTGGTGGCAGATCGAGTCGCTCTACCGGGCGAATGCGAAGTATCGCCCGATCTGGGAGCCGCGTTATCTGCTGTTCCAGAAGAGCAGCGAGATCCCCCGGATCGGCATCGCCAGTGCCCGTGCCGAGGGCTTCATCACCGTCCCGAGTCTTCCCGCACTGTTCCGTCGTCGGCACGCGCGCGGGTAGGGGTGATCCCTCCGCCGGGGGGCGGAGGGAAACCGGCTTTTTCTCCCCCTAGAGGATGATTCTCGGTCGGCAGTCGTGCTGACGCGCCACGTTTATCCGCTGCGTAGTGTCGATTGAGTGGCAGAACGGAAGCTGCTTTCGGGATACCGATCGGGGAGAGAGGCAGCCGTGCATCAGACGACCCACGCGGGGGGCGTGCGCAGCAGGATTCCGGATTATGCGGTCCGGGCCGCTGTCGCGGAGTGGGGGGCACTGTTCTCCGTGGTCACCCGGCACATCGTGCGGAAACGCTTCGCGGCCGTTCCGCTCGCGACCACGGCGACCCTTCTGGTCCTGCTGTTCAGCATCGTCCAGCACCTGCCCGGCGGGGAGCAGTTCGTCACCCGGATCGGCGTGGTCAAGGCCTCGCTGCCGCTGGAGGTGTCACTGCTGCGCACCCCGCTGTCGCTGTACGTCCCGGCGCTGGACCTGCCGGTCTGGGGGGCGCTGGTCCAGGTCTTCCTGGTCTTCGGGGTCGCCGAGATCGTGCTCGGCCGCCGGGCCACCCTGGTGGTCGCCTACTCCTGCACCCTGGCGGGCACCCTGTTCGCCCGGGTCGGCGTCGCGATCGGGCCCGACCACCTCTTCGGCTTCCCGTCCTGGGTGGCGCACGTCCGGGACACCGGCCCGTCGGCCGCCGTGGTGGCGCTCGCGGTCTGCGTGGCGATCCGCTGCCGCGCCTGGTGGACCGCCGGCGCGGTGGCGCTGGCCATGGTGGTGGAGGCCGTCCTGCTGCCCAACCTGGCCGGGCTGGAGCACGTGGTCGCGCTGCTGGTGGCCGTCCTGATCGCGGCCAGCGCCGAGGTGTTCGGCAACTACTGGCCGCGGGTGCTGGCCGGCGTTGGCGCGGCGGCCTCGATCGCCACCGAGGCCGCCCGCCGGGCCGCCCCGGGAGCGGTCATCCCCTAGGCAGCGGCATCTCGAAGTACACGACCTTGCCGACGGCCTTGCGGGCGGTGCCCCACTTCTCGGCCAGCTTGCTGACCAGGTTGAGGCCGCGCCCGTTCTCGTCCATCGACTCGGCGGGCTCCAGCGACGGCAGGTTGTGGTTGTCGTCGCTGACCTCCACCAGCAGCTTGTCCACCCGGATCAGCTGCAGCTGGACGTGGTCCCGGGCGACCCGGACCGCGTTGGTGACCAGCTCGCTGACCAGCAGCTCCACCGTGTCGGTGAGCGCGCTCAGCCGCCAGGCCGCCAGCTGGTCGCGGACCAGCTGGCGGGCCCGCCGCACCTCGGTCAGGTCCACCGCCAGCCGCCAGGTGGCCACCTCGGTCGGCGGCACCCCGTCGAACCGGGCCACCAGCAGGGCGACGTCGTCCTTGCGGTCGTCCGAGTGCAGCCGGTCCAGGACGGTGTCGCAGGCCTCCTCCGGGGTCTGCTTGGGGTCGATCAGGTTGCCGCACAGCGCGGCCAGGCCCTCTCCTATGTCCCCGCCGCGGACCTCGACCAGCCCGTCGGTGCACAGCACCAGCATCGAGCCGTCCGACACGTCGATCCGCTTGGCGACGAACGGCACCCCGCCGACCCCGATCGGCGCGCCCGCCGGGATCCGCAGCAGCTCGCCGCGCCCGTCCGGATGCACCAGCACCGGCGGGACGTGCCCGGCGCTGGCCAGCTCGCAGGTGCGGTTGATCGGGTCGTAGACCGCGTACAGGCAGGTCGCCAGGTGGTCGTCGCCGAGCTTCTGGGCCAGGTTGTCCAGGTGCCGCAGCAGCTGGCCGGGCGGCAGGTCCAGGGCGGCCAGGGTCTGCATCGCCGTCCGGAACCGGCCCATCGCCGCCGCCGAGTGCAGACCGTGGCCCATCACGTCGCCGACCACCAAGGCCACCCGGCTGCCGGGCAGCTGGATCGCGTCGAACCAGTCGCCGCCGACCTGCGCCTTCGGGTCACCGGGCAGGTAGCGGTGGGCGACCTGCACCCCGGGGATCTTCGGCGGGCGGGTCGGGATCATCGACCGCTGCAGAGTGGTGGCCACCTTGGACTCCGCCCGGTGCAGCCGGGCGTTGTCCAGCGACAGCGCGGCCCGCGCCGCCAGCTCCTTCAGGGTGTCCGAGTCGCCCTTGGCGAACGGGCCGCGGTCCGGCAGCCGGAGCAGCTTGAGGATGCCCAGCACCGTCCCCCGCGCGGACAGCGGCAGGACCAGCATCGAACGGTCCACCACCACCGGTGCCAGCTCCGGACCGCCGAGCGACTCCGCGTACTCCACCGCGACCTGCGGGTTGATCACCGGGACCAGCACCGGCTCGTTCTCCTGCAGTGCCAGCCCCGGCGGGGTGGACCGCGGCATCGCCAGCAGCGCGCCCTCGTCCAGCACGTGCGCCCACTGGCCGGAGGACGGATTGAACACCCGGGCCACCCGGCGCAGCATCGTGGCGTCGTCCGGCCGGGCCTCGGGCAGCTCGGAGTCGGAGATCAGGCCGTCCAGCAGGTCGACGCAGGCGAAGTCGGCGACCCGGGGGACCAGCACCTCGCACAGCTCGCGCGCCGTGGTGTCCAGGTCCAGCGTGGTGCCCACCCGGCTGCCGACCTCGCTCAGCAGTGCCAGCTGGTCCCCGTCCGGACTGCCCCGGAGTACCTCCACCCCGTCGGCGGGCGGCACCGTCTGGGGCGGGACCTCGGCGGCCGGGAGCTCGGCGCGGACCGGCGTGCCGTTGGCTGCGGACTCGATGGCGGTGCCTCCCTGCGTCGTCCCGTTGAGGATGCCCTGCGCACCGGCCTGATCGCCGGCACCGGGGGCCGCGTCGCGCGGACCGGGGATCTGGCCGGCCCACACCCGGCCCGGGTCCCCCGCGCCGTCGGCCCGGCCCTGGATCGCGGGTCTGGACCCGGCCGGCCGCCGGCCCGCCCGGGGCTGGGCGGCGCGCTGCTGCGGTGTCGGGTAGCGGCGGCCGAGCCCCGCGGCGATCCGGGCCGTCCCGCTACCGGAGGTCTGGTAGGGCACCACAGCCAGCCGCGCCCCGGCGTCCACCCACAGCGCCGGCAGCCCCGCCTCGGCCAGTGCGGCCAGCAGCCGGGCGCGGCGCTCCTCGGACCCGCGCGGTAGCAGCGAGCCCAGCGCGGCGGCCCCGGCCGGACCGGCCGGGGTGAAGGTGGCGGCCACCCGGTGCAGCCGGCCGGGACCGGCGGGCGCCGCCGCGTACGGCACCAGCCGCTCGCCGAGGGCGATCCGCGGGCCGGCCGTGCGCAGCGGGCGGGCGTCGGCGGCCAGCGCCAGCAGGCTGCGCCCGGCCGGCTCGACCAGCGGGTACGCCCACCACAGCACGTCGCGCAGCCGCTCCTCGCGGTCGGTCACCGCCATCGCCCCGGCCCAGGGGGAGCCGCCGCAGGTCAGGTCGTCCAGGGTGTCGAAGGCGTCGCACGGACGGGCGCCGCCGGGCGGCGGGGGCTCGGTCTCGGCCCGGGGCTCCACTGCGGGCAGCAGCCCGGAGGCCGTCCGCCCGCAGGCCACCTCGGCCCGGTGCCCGAACAACTCCTCGGCTGTGCGGTTCCACTGCGCGATCCGGCCGTCCGGGTCGATCAGGACGGCGGCGACACGAAGCAGGGCGACCACCCCTGGGGGCTGGTCACCCGTGGCGTCGTCCGGGTTCGGTGTGGAGTTGGGCTCGTCCGCCATGGATTCGGTCTGCTCCCGCCTGGCCGTCTTGCCGGGTCGTGGCACCCTCCAGCGAAGCACGGACGAGGCCGCGTCCGACAGCGAATCGATGAGATTCGTCAATATCGGTTGTGTGTCACACACCGTGCGCCCTCGAATGCACCGGGTTCACCGGACCGGAGCAGCGCGTCGCGTGACACCCACGCGGGTAGGGTTGCTGGCCGTACGGCCGGACCCAGCGAAGGCGAGCAGGTGAGCGCAGAGATCCCCGTTCAGATCGGCGACCTGGAGGAGCGGGTGGCCGCGGCCGAACTGGCCTGGCTGACCCTGGACGTCGAGGTCGAGACCCTCCGCGTGGAGATCGACAACTTCGCCCTGGTCCACCACCAGCTGCTCGGCCCGCTGTACGCCGGCCTGGACGAGCTGGACGCCCTGATCGCCGAGGCGCTGGCCGCCCGGACCGGCCGGCCCGAGGACGTGCTGCGGGCCATCGAGGCCCGGGAGCGGGCCGGCGAGCCGGCCGACCCGGACGAGGTGCCGCCGGTGGAGCCGGAGGCTCCCCGGAAGGTCCGGCCCGACCGGGAGTCCCAGCGGCTCTACCGCGACCTCGCCCGCCGCGCCCACCCCGACCTGACCACCGACCCGGCCGAGCAGGAGCGCCGCTCCGTCTTCATCAGCCGGGTCAACGAGGCCTACGCCGCCGGCGACGGCGCCGCCCTGGAGCAGCTCGCCGAGGAGTGGTCCACCGCCCCGGAGACCGCCCCCGCCCCGGGCTCCCCCGAGCGGGAGGCCTGGCTCCATCAGCGCCTGGAGTTCCTCACCGCCCGGATCGGCCGGCTGGCCGCCGAGCAGGTCCGGCTGGAGCGCACCCCCATGGGCGAGCTGCTGCTGCTCGCCCCGCAGGAGCCCGAGCGGCTGCTGGAGGAGCTCGCCGAGCAGCTGCTCGCCCGGGCCTCCGAACGGCGTGCCGAGCTGGAGCGGCTGCTGGCCGATACTGGAGTCCACGGCCCCGACACCCAGGAGAACCCCACGATGTTCGCCCAGCAGCTGCCCACCACCACCGCCGCCGCGGTGCCCGCCGACGCCGTGCTGCTCGACGTCCGCGAGCAGGACGAGTGGGACGCCGGCCACGTGGACGGTGCGCTGCACATCCCGATCGGCGAGGTCGTCGCCCGGATCACCGAGCTGCCCGAGGACAGGCTGTACGTGCTGTGCCGGGTCGGCGGCCGCTCCGCGCAGGTCGTCCAGTACCTGGTCGCCCAGGGCCGGGACGCGGTCAACGTGGACGGCGGCATGTACGCCTGGGAGGCCGCCGGCCGCCCGATGGTGAGCGGCTCCGGCGGGGACGCCTTCGTCCTCTGACGGGTCTGTCGCCCCGCGCCCCGGTGAGGCAGGATGACCGGCATGCCTGTCCGGTCCCTGCCCGCCAGGGCGGCGCTCGTTGTGGCCGCCGCCCTGCTGCTCGGCGGCACCGGGCTGTTCCTGGCCGCGCTCTTCCTGCACGTCGCGCCGCCGAACTCGGTCTCCAAGGAGTACCAGCGGCAGATCGACGCCGTGGTCTTCCCCGAGTTCGAGCAGAACTGGAAGCTGTTCGCGCCGGACCCGCTGCAGCAGAACGTCACCGTCGACGCCCGGGTGCAGACCATCGCCGACGACGGCGCGGTGACCACCCGCGACTGGATCGGCCTGACCGCCCAGGACATCGCCGCCGTCCGCGGCAACCCCGCCCCCAGCCACACCGAGCAGAACCTGCTGCGCCGCGCCTGGGACTTCTACGACGCCACCCACCCCGCCCAGGAGGGCGCGGTCGCCGGTCCGCGCGGCAAGCTCGCCGAGCTCTACCTCAAGCGGATCGCCCTGCAGCGGATCGGGCGGACGGCCCACGGCGAGCGCATCCTGCAGATCCAGTTCCGCAGCGGCTCGGCCACCGTGCCGCCGCCGGCCTGGAGCACCGAGCAGGTCTCCACCGAGGCCGTCCACCGTGAACTGCCCTGGTGGCCGGTGAACGACGAGGACTACCGGGGGCTGCGGTGAAGCCGGGGGACCCGAGAGAGCCGGTCGGCGCTCCGACCCCGGCCGGGGCGACCGGCGAGGGGCCGCGGCTGCTCCCCGCCATCCCCCGCCAGCCCGAGGCCGCCCCGGAGCCGGTCGGTGACGGCCCGGTCGGTGCGGCCCCGGCCGACGAGCGGCCGCCCGCGCCTCCGGTGCGGCCGGAGCGCCCGCCGATACCCGGCCGGCCGGCTCCCCACGCCCTGCTGCGGGACGCCTTCGCCGCCTTCGTCGGCCGCACCGCCGCCCCGTACCAGGCGGCGGTGCTGCGGATCGGCACGGGCCTGGCCTGGGGCGGCTTCCTGCTCCGCGAATGGCCCCACCGCCGGGTGCTGTACGGCGACCTGTCCCCCTGGTCCGCCGAGCTGAACGCGCGGCTGATCGCCGAGTCCCACGCCTTCACCGTGCTCGGCTGGTCCGAGGGCCGGCTCTGGTTCGAGCTGGTCTACCACCTGGCGATCGCGGCCGCCGTGCTGCTGGTGCTCGGCTGGCGGACCCGGGCGGTCGGGGTGCTCTTCGCCGTCACCGTGGTCTCCCTGCAGAACCGCAACGTCTTCGTCGGCGACGGCGGGGACAACGTGATCCACCTGATGGCGATCTACCTGGTGCTGACCCGCTGTGGCCGGGTCTGGTCGCTGGACGCCCGGCGCCGCGCCCGCCGGCCGGCCCGGCCGCCCGGGGGCGAGCTGCGCGCCCTGATGGACGCCCTGACCACGATGCTGCACAACTGCGGGATGCTGGTGATCGCCGGCCAGGTGGTCCTGGTCTACGCGACGGCCGGCTGGTACAAGGTGCAGGGCTCCCGCTGGCAGGACGGCACGGCGCTGCACTACCCGCTGCACCTGGACTACTTCACCCCCTGGCCCGCCCTGTCCGGTCTGCTCGGGGCGAGCCTGCTGGTCACCTTCCTGCTCAGTTACGGGACGGTGGTGCTGCAGGTCGGCTTCCCGTTCGCGCTGGCCAACCGGCGGCTGAAGAACGTCCTGCTGGCCCTGATGGTGGCCGAGCACGCGGTGATCGCCGTGGTGCTGGGCCTGCCGTTCTTCTCGCTGGCGATGATCGCCGCCGACGCGGTGTTCCTGCCGACCGGGGTGCTGCTGGCGGCCGAGCGCCGGATCCGCCGCCTGGCCGGGCATCCCGGGGCCGTACCCTCGGTGGGATGAGCGGAACGGGAGTGCCCCACCAGGGCGAGCAGTACGACGACGCCTTCGTGCCGGAGGACCGCGAGGTCGGCGTCGGCCCGCACCCCGGGCCCTGGCCGGCCGATCCGCGGCTGGACCCGGAGCTGCTGGCCGCCGGGGACCGCCGCAACGTGGTGGACCGCTACCGCTACTGGACCCGCGAGGCGATCGTCGCCGACCTGGACACCCGCCGGCACGGCTTCCACGTGGCCGTGGAGAACTGGCAGCACGACTTCAACATCGGTTCCGTGGTGCGGACGGCCAACGCCTTCCTGGCGCAGCAGGTGCACATCGTGGGCCGCCGCCGCTGGAACCGGCGCGGCGCCATGGTGACCGACCGCTACCAGCACGTACGGCACCACGACTCGGTCGCCTCGCTGGCCTCCTTCGCCGCCGGGCACGGGTTGCCGATCATCGGCATCGACAACCTGCCCGGGGCGGTGCCGCTGGAGACCTTCGAGCTGCCCGAGCGCTGCGTGCTGCTGTTCGGCCAGGAGGGTCCGGGTCTCACCGAGGAGGCCTGGAAGCACTCCGCCGCGGTCTGCTCGATCGCCCAGTTCGGCTCGACCCGCTCGATCAACGCCGGGGCCGCCGCCGCCATCGCCATGCACGGGTGGATCCGCGCGCACGGCGATGTGGCGGGGGCGGTCAGCTGAACAGCAGCCGCCAGGTGTGCGGCCCCGGGTAGCCGTCGGCCTCGGCGCCGCGCCAGCCCTGGGCCTGCTGGAACGCCTGGACGTTGAGCCGGTCGGCCTCCGACCAGCTCTGGCTGGGCCCCTGCCGGTAGTTGCGGCCGAAGCCGCGCTTCACCAGCTGTTGGCCGAGCTGCAGCACGTACGGGTTGACCTTGCCGGGGCCGAACTTGTCCGCGCCGGGGAAGGCGGGGACGGCCGGCGCGGTCGGGGGCGGGGGAGGCGTCGCCGGGGCGGCCGCGGGCGGGATGTCCTTGCCCTTGCCGTTCACCAGGTAGTCCCAGGTGTCCTTGCCCGGGTAGCCGTCGGCCTCGGCGCCGCGCCAGCCCTGGGCGAGCTGGAAGGCCTCGGTGGCCTTGCGGTCGGCCTCGCCCCAGTCGGGGCTGGGGCCCTCGTGGTAGAACCGCGCGCCGCCGCGCTTCACCAGCATCTCGCCGAGCCGCTGGACGTACGGGTTGACCTTGCCGGGGCCGAACTTGTCCGCGCCGGGGAAGGCGTCGGGGGCCGGCTGGGGGGTGCTCAGGCCCTTGTAGCGGTAGGGGACGTAGGAGCCGGAGTTGCTCCAGTACGCGTAGGGGGTGGAGC
Source organism: Kitasatospora sp. HUAS MG31 (assembly GCF_040571325.1). GTDB lineage: Bacteria > Actinomycetota > Actinomycetes > Streptomycetales > Streptomycetaceae > Kitasatospora > Kitasatospora camelliae. The sequence continues at coordinate 3,979,047 of NZ_CP159872.1, forward strand.
GCTTGGTGGTGCCGGGGCGGGTCTGCTCGTAGGCGACGTACCGGGTGCGGGTGGAGTCCGTCCAGCCGCCGAAGAGCACCGTGTGGGAGCCGGCGCCCGGGTTGGTCGGGTTGTTGTAGATCAGCGCGTCGCCGGGCTGGAGGTCGTTCTTGGAGATCCGCTCGGCGAACTGCGGCAGGGTCCAGGTGGTCTGACTGCTGCCCAGGCCCCAGGCCATCGAGACGTACCCGGAGCAGTCCTGGCGGTAGCCGTCCGACCAGTAGCGGCTCATGCTGTACGGCACCTGCTGGTCGACCCAGGTCTGGGCACGGCGGAGGATCTCGGCGCGGGTGGTGGCGGGCTGGGCCGCCGCGGCTCGGCGGGTCTCGGCGGCGGGGGCGTCTCCGTACAGGTCGCTGACCTCGCCCTGGGGGGCGTCGGGTATCCCCTGCCCGCTGTCGCTGGTGTCGCCCGTCCGGGGTCCGGTGGCGGCTATCGCGCCGGTGGCGCCGCCGAGGACGGTGCCCACCGCGGCCACCAGGACGGCGGCACGCCGGGCGCCCCGGGCCGACGGGTGTCCGCCGTCCCGGGGGTGGGCCGCGCGGAGCCGGGCCAGCCTGCGGGCGGAACAGCCGGCGCAGGAGCAGTTCTGGTCCGGCTCGACGTCGCTGAACTCCATCAGCACGTTGATCCCTGCCTTTCCGTCATGGAATCGGCATACGTTCCACGGGAGCGGAGGGAACATCAGCTGATTAGTCATAAAATGCGACGAATGGGGTAACCGGTGGGCCGGTCCGAGCTACCCCGCGAGGGGCGGGTTGGCCGGGGAGTATTCGGGATCGGTCCAGCTCAGCTGTGTGGCGTGGGCGAGTTCCACCACCCGCCGGATCTCGAAGTCCACCGCGGGGGCGGCCGGGTCCGTCCAATCCACCTCGGCGCGGCCGGTGAGCTGGAGGGTGCCGCCGGTCTCCCAGTCGGACAGGAGGAGGCCGGCCCGGGGCTCGACCTCCAGGTTCCCCAGGGTCATGAACATGGAGTTGCCGGGGTACTCGGGCCAGCGCAGCCGGCCCGGGCCGAGCACTGAGACGAAGCCCGGGTTGCCGCCGCGGTGCGAGGCGTCCACCGAGCCGTCCGGGCCGACGCTGGCGATGAAGAAGGTGTCGGCGGTGGAGACGGCCAGCTGCTGGGCGGTCGTCAGCTCCTCGCCGACGGTGGCCGGCGTGGGCCGGGCGGGCAGGTCGACCGGACTGCGGCGCTGGATGTACTTGGGGCAGTTGGCGTACACCTGGTCGGCCTCGATCACCAGGCCGTCGCGGCCGTCCGGCCGGGAGCGGCCGTTCACCCGCATCCGGCGGCGGCTGGCCGGGTCCAGGGCGATGGTGCCGACCGGGGCAGGGCGGGCCAGCACCCCGGCGAGCGGATCGCCGGGGACGGGTGCGGCCGCCACCGCCAGGGTGTGCGGATCCGCGGCGCGCAGGAAGCCGGGCGCGCCGCTGAGCAGGCCGGCCCAGACCCGTCCGGCCGGGTCGGCGGCGCCCACCACCAGGGTCCGCCGCTCGGTGAGGAACTGGGCGGCCACCGGGGGGATGGTGCGGCCGACGGACCGGCCCACGTGGTCGGAGCGGTCGGTCACGCCGGTGCGCAGCTGCACCGCGCGCTCGCCGGGGTGGTACGGGCTGGTCGTGGTCACGGCGGGACCTCCTGCTGCCGCGGTGGTCGGTCCGGGCGGGGACTGGGGTGTGCCTCAGAAGAACCCGCAGGTGGGGGCCTCGGTGCTGGGGGCGGCGGCCCCGGTGGCGTCCACCCCCTCGGGGGTGAAGATCTCCAGGCGGGTGCCGTCCGGGTCGTGGAAGAAGATGCCGCCGGAGGTGCCGCCCTCCCGGTGCGGCACCACGCCGTCGTACCGGAACCCGGCGCCCAGCTCCTTGAGCACCCGCTCCGCCTCGTGGACCTCCTCCAGGGTGTCCACCTGGAAGGAGAGGTGGTGCAGGCCGGGCCGGGTGGTGTCGTGGGTGCCGGTGGACTGCTGCCAGAGCGTGACCACCAGCCGGCCGTCCCGGCCGAGCAGGGCGAACGGCGAGGGCGTGGTGCTCTCGGTCACCGTCTCCAGGCCCAGGACGCGCCGGTAGAAGGCGACCGAGCGGGGCAGGTCGGTGACGTTCAGGCCGATGTGACCGGTCTGCAGGGACTTCATGGCGGCACTCCCGAGCTCGACTAACCGTTACTAGTGACAGTAATGGTTAGTCGCTCGATGGGTCAACCGGTATGAAGTTCTGTAGCGGTTAGGTGTGGGCTACTCCCACTGCCAGCGGATGCCGACCTGGCCCGGCTGCTGGTCCGGCGACAGGACGTGCGCGCTGGCCGAGGCACCGATCCACAGCTGCTGGCGGTTGCGGTCCACCTCCTCGCCGGGCGCCCGGTCGAAGCGCTCGCACTGAGCCGGGACGGTGGACGGCTCGAAGTGCACCTGCAGCACGTACTCGCGCACCGGGACGGCGAAGAACCGCCCGTAGTCGGTGGTCGGACCGGAGTCCGGGACGGTGACCTCGTACTCGAAGACCGTGCTGTCGCCCAGGCCCAGCGGCCGGTCCAGCAGCAGCTCGGCGACCAGCAGGCCGCTCTCCGGGCGGCGCCGGACCCGGCCCAGCCGAGCGTGCCGCACCGAGTTGATCTCGGGGCAGACCTTCACCCCCTCGTCCGCCTTGTGCACCACCACGTGCCGGCTCACGTCGGGCACGGTGGCCCGCACGACCTGGCGCATCCGCAGCAGGTGGCCGCGGCGGTTGGCGTCCACGAAGTAGGAGTCGTGGATCGACAGCCGCTCCAGGTCGCCGGTCGGCGGCGCGTCCAGCTCCTCGAAGATCTCGGCGATCTCCTGCTCGCCGGGCCACACCTGCTCGACCCTCAGGCTGTCCGGGGCGGTCTGGGTGACCCAGCGTCCGCGCGGCCGCGGCGGGCCGAGCAGCGAGGTCAGGCTGCCCACCCGCAGGCCCAGCAGCTCCTCCAGCAGCTGCACGGCGCGCAGCGAGGCCGCCCGCTCGGGCTGGCTGCGGCCGCGCCGCCAGTAACTGAGTGTGGTGATGCTCACCCTGACGCCCTGTTGGGCGAGGGCGGACCTGATCCGGTCCAGGCTGAGGCCGCTGGCCTCGATCGCGGCGTTCAGCACCTCGGCGAAGCCGGCCGGCGGCCCGGAGGAGCCGGGGGCGGCCGGTGCCGGCGTGACCGGGCCGGCCGGTGCCGCCGCGACCGGGGTCGGGGCGGGGGCCGGAGTGCCGTTCGTGCCGGCGCGCGCGGCGGCCTCGGGTCCGGTCTGTCGTTGGCCGACCAGCCGGAGCCGACCGACGTGCTGCGGATGCTGTGAGCCCATGCGGACACCTTCCCCACCAGGCGAGTTCGGCGGGTTCGGCCCGGGCGCTTCCGCGCGCCGGGAGATCGGCCACCGAGCTGTGGGAACCCTACGCAAGGTTGAGAGGTTACGTCATCAACTCGGACATATGACAGTGGTCACGACAAGAAATCCGCAGATCAGCAGCAGTTGAAACATGGAGGAAACACGGGCCCCCGTGCCCGCCCCGACGGTCCGTACACTCGACGGTATGGCTGACCCCCGCGACCCGCGCCCGCTGATCGGCGAACCCCTCTCGCTCGATCTGCTCAACACGCGCTGGCGGGGCACCCCGGTCAACGACCTGCTGACCGACCCGGAGGGCTACGGCATCTGGCTGTCCTCCGCCGGGCTCGCCGAGCGCTGCCCGGCCGACCGGGCCGGACTGGACGCCGTTCTCACCGCGCGCGAGGCGCTGGCCGCGCTGGTCGGCGCCGCCGAGGAGCAGCGGCCGGCACCGCTGGACGCCCTCAACGAGGTGCTCGCCCACGGCCGGATCCGGCACGTCCTGACCTCGGGCGGCCCGGCCGAGACCGTCGAGGTGGACGAGCCGCACTGGCTGGCCGCCTGGCTGGCCGCCGACGACTACCTCGGCCTGCTCGGGCAGGGCGCCCACCGGATCAAGGCCTGCGCCCACTCCACCTGCATCCTGCACTTCTTCGACACCTCGCAGAACGGCCGCCGCCGCTGGTGCTCGATGGCCGTCTGCGGCAACCGCGCCAAGGCCGCCCGCCACTACGAGAAGGTGACCCGCTAGGGGTCCTCGCAGGGCGGGCGCCCCCGGGCTACTGCGGCGTGCCCAGCCAGTGGGTGAGCGCCGCCCGGAGCTCGCCCCGGGTGGGGTCCACGGCCGCCCAGGCGGCGTACCCGTCCGGCCGGACCAGCAGCACGGTGTCCCGCAGCTTGCCGTGCGGATCGGCCGGCGCCGCCGTCACCACCCGGTCCGCCCACGGCTCGGCCACCGACAGCTCGTCGTTGCTCACCAGCACCGCCCGGCCCGCCCGCAGCGCCTCGTACAGCCGCGCCGGGCCGCCCGGGCGGTCCACCGCCAGCCGCAGGTCGGGCACCCGGCGGCCGGCCAGCGGGTGCGAGCCCTTCTCGGCCGGGTACGAGACCCCGATCCCGGAGATCTGCTTGGCGCCGAACTGCGCCACCGGCCCGAGGTGGTCGGCCACGCTGGTCAGCGCCGAACGCAGCGCCCGGGTCGGCCCGTTCTGCGCCAGCGCCACCCGCACCAGCGCACCGGAGCTGCGCAGCACCGCCCGGCCGACCGGGTGACGCTCCGTCTGGTAGGTGTCCAACAGCGCGTCAGGAGCCCGTCCCTGCACCGCCGCGGCCAGCTTCCAGCCGAGGTTGGCGGCGTCCTGCAGGCCGGTGTTCATGCCCTGTCCGCCCGCCGGGGAGTGGCAGTGCGCGGCGTCGCCGGCCAGGAAGACCCGGCCCGAGCGGTAGGTCGGCACCTGCCGCTCGTCGCTGTGGAACCGGGACATCCACCGGGCGTCCCGCAGCCCGTAGTCGCGGTCGAACACGGCCCGGGTGATGTCCGCGATCTCGGAGAGCTCCACCGGGGCGCCGTCGGGCAGCTGCCGGTCCCGGTCCCAGGCGATCACCCGGTACCAGCCGTCGCCGAACGGCGCCAGGAAGGCGAAGCCGGCCTCGCCCGCGCCGACCGTCAGCACCTCCTCCGGCTCCTCCTCCAGCCGCACGTCGGCCAGCACCACCGAGTTGACCACCGACTCGCCCGGGAACGGGATGCCCAGCAGGTCCCGCACCGCGCTGCGCACGCCGTCGCAGCCGACCGCGTACCGGGCCCGGTAGGCGGTGGTGGCGTCGCCCTCGCGGACGGTCAGGGTGACCCCCTCGGCGTCCTGCCGCAGCCCGACCGCCTCGGCGCCCCGGACGATCACCGCGCCGGCCTTGGCGGCCCGTTCCTGCAGCAGCCGCTCGGTGTTGGACTGCGGGGTGATCAGGACGAACGGGAAGCGGGTCGGCAGCGCGCCCAGGTCCACCCGCAGCCGGCCGAACAGCCGCAGCGAGCCCAGCGCGGCACCGGTGGCGATCAGGTCGTCGGCCAGCCCACGGGCGTCCAACTGCTCCAGCGTGCGGGCGTGCACGGCGAAGGCGCGGGTCAGGTTGGACTCGGCCGCGCGCTTCTCCAGCACCGTCACGCGGACCCCGGCGACGGCCAGGTCGCCGGCCATCAGCAGCCCGGTGGGACCCGCTCCGACGATCACCACATCGGAGTCGGTCGGCTTCTCGGACATCGGTCATCTCCCGTTGGTCGCAACAGCATCGGCGCGCCGGCCGGAGCGGCCCGAATCTCAGCCCGCTCTCAGCCTCCCATCATCGCGGCCCCATCCGGGCCTGTGAACGTCCTTTTCCATGACACAGCCCGCAACGCGGGGCGCGACCCTGCCCGGCCCCCTCCCCACCCGCGAGACCAGGGTGCGGACCCGGCTGGTCGAAGTGGTCGTGCCCGTCTACAACGAGCAGCACACCGTCGAGACCTGCGTCCGCAGGCTGCAGGCGTACCTCGACGAGACCTTCCCGTACGACTACCTGATCACCATCGCGGACAACGCCTCGGTGGACGGCACCTGGGAAGTGGCCACCCGGCTCTCCGAGGAGCTCCCCCGGGTCCGCGCCGTGCACCTGGCCCTCAAGGGCCGCGGACGGGCCCTGCGGCAGGTCTGGGGCGCCAGCGAGGCCGATGTGGTCGCCTACATGGACGTGGACCTCTCCACCGGCCTGGAGGCCTTCCTGCCGCTGGTGGCGCCCCTCCTCTCCGGCCACAGCGACCTGGCCATCGGCAGCCGGCTGCACCACGGCTCGGCCGTGACCCGCGGACCCAAGCGGGAACTCATCTCCCGCGGCTACAACCTGCTGCTCCGGGCCACCATGGCGGCCAGGTTCTCGGACGCCCAGTGCGGCTTCAAGGCCGGTCGGACCGAGGTGGTCAAGCGGCTGCTGGACGAGGTGGAGGACAACGCCTGGTTTTTCGACACCGAGCTGCTGCTGCTCGCCGAGCGCACCGGGCTGCGGATCCACGAGGTCCCGGTGGACTGGGTGGACGACCCCGACAGCCGGGTGGACGTCGTGCGCACCGCGCTGGACGACCTCAGGGGCATGGCCCGGATCGCCCGCCGTTCGCTCACCCGTCCCGGCGGGGCCGGGACGGCCCGCGCGGAGCGGCTCCCGCCGGGCCTGGGCTGGCAGCTGGCCAGCTTCGCGGTGGTCGGCACCGTGAGCACCCTGGCGTACGTGCTGCTCTTCCTCGGGCTGCGGCAGCTGATGCCCGCGCTGCCGGCCAACGCGCTGGCCCTGGGGGCCACGGCGGTGGCCAACACGGCGGCGAACCGGCGGTTCACCTTCGGGGTCACCGGCCGGCGGGACGCGCTGCGGCATCAGGTGGAGGGCGGGATCGCCTTCCTGATCGGGCTGGTGCTGAGCAGCGGGGCGATCGGGCTGCTGCACGCGGTGCGGCCCGGGGTAGGGCACGGGGTGGAGCTGGCGGTGCTGGTGGGGGCCAACGCGGTGGCGACCGTGCTGCGGTTCCTGCTGCTGCGGGTGTGGGTGTTCAACCCCAGGCGGGGACGCTGAAGCGCGGGGACCGGCGCGAAGCGGAAGGCCGTCACCTTCCGTCTCCGCGCGGGTCCCCGCGCCCCGTGTGCGGTCAGCCGGTGCGTCAGCTGTGGCGGCGCACCTGGACGGTGCGGAAGCGGCCGGCCACGAACGCGCCGTCGCAGTAGGCCGCGTTCGCCGCCGGGTTGGCGCCGGTGCCGTGCAGGTCGGAGAAGGCGGCGGTCTGGTTGACGTACACGCCGCCGGTCAGGTTGAGCGACAGCGAGACGCCGGAGTCCAGCGCGGCCTCGACCAGCGCGGCCTCCACGCCCTCGTCCACGGTGTAGGCGCCGGCCGTCATCGCGCCCTGCTCGCGCACGGTGCGGCGGAGCAGCTCGACCGCGGCCTCGCTGGAGTCCACGGCCACCGCGAAGGAGACCGGGCCGAAGCACTCGCCGAGGAAGGCGGTGCGGTCGTCCGGCTTGTCGGCGTCCACCTTGACCAGGGCGGGGGTGCGGATGGTGGCGCCGGGGAACTCGGCGGACTCCACCACGCGCGGGGTGAGCGCCAGCTCGCCGTACTCGCCGGCCGCCGCGGCGACCGTGCGCTGGAGCACTCCGGGGTTGACCACGGCGCCCAGGATGGCGGCGGCCCGGGCGTCGTCCCCGAGCAGGCCGTCGATCGCGGCGGCGAGGTCGGCTACCACCTCGTCGTAGGACTTGGTGCCCTCGTCGGTGCGGATGCCGCCCCGCGGGATCAGCAGGTTCTGCGGGGTGGTGCACATCTGGCCGCTGTACAGCGAGAGCGCGAAGGCCAGGTTGGACAGCATGCCCTTGTAGTTGTCGGTGGAGTCGATCACCACCGTGTTGACGCCGGCCTTCTCGGTGTAGACCTGCGCCTGGCGGGCGTGCTCCTCCAGCCAGTCGCCGAAGGAGGTCGAGCCGGTGTAGTCGATCAGCTTGACCTCGGGACGGACGGCCAGCACCTGGGCGATCGCGCCGCCCTCGTGCTCGGCGGCCAGGCAGACCAGGTTGGGGTCGAAGCCGGCCTCGGCGAGCACCTCGCGGGCGATCCGGACGGTCAGCGCCAGCGGCAGGACGGCCCGCGGGTGCGGCTTGACCAGCACCGGGTTGCCGGTGGCGAGGGAGGCGAACAGGCCGGGGTAGCCGTTCCAGGTGGGGAAGGTGTTGCAGCCGATCAGCAGCGCGAGGCCGCGCGGCACCACGGTGAACTCCTTGACCATGCTCAGCGGCTCGCGCTTGCCCTGCGGCTTGGTCCAGGTGGCCTGGCGGGGCAGCCGGACCTGCTCGGCGTACGCATAGGCGACGGCCTCGAGGCCGCGGTCCTGGGCGTGCGGGCCGCCGGCCTGGAAGGCCATGCCGTACGCCTGGCCGGTGGTGTGCATGACCGCCTGCGCGAACTCGTGCGAGCGGGCGTTGATCCGGGCCAGGATCTCCAGGCAGACCGCCGCGCGGGCGGCCGGGGTGGCCTGGGCCCAGGCCGGGCGGGCCTGCTCCATGGCGGCGACCAGGTCGTCCGCCTCCGCGTGGGGGTAGCTGACGCCGAGCTCGATCCCGTACGGCGAGGCCTCGCCCGCCACCAGGTCGCCGTTGGTCGGCTGGCCCTCGATCGCGAAGACCTTGCCGAGCAGGGCGTCGAACGCGGCCTTGCCGTCGGCCGGGCCGGACTCCCCGTAAGCCTTGGGGAACTCGGGGTACGGCGACCAGTAGTCACGGCTCTCGATCGCGGCGAGCGCACGGTCGAGGGTGTCCTGGTGGCGTTCGATCATTTCGGCGACCGACGGGTCGGGGGTCGCAGCAACCATGGTGCGCTCCTCAGCAGGGGCGGGCGTGACACACCTCAGAGTAACCGAACGATCGGTCGGGGCAAGAGGCCGGGCCGGACCGGGACCGGGTGAGTGCCCGGCCCACCGGATCCTCCCGGGGGTCCCCGCGGTCTACGGGATGCCGAGCTCGAAGATGACATACCCGGCGTACCAGCCGGAGGCGGCGGCCAGCACCCCGAGCACGGTGGCCAGCGAGGGCAGCGACAGCCGCTTGAGGGCCACCGCGATCGGCAGGAACAGCGGGAAGCAGGGCAGCAGGTACCGCGACACGTTGCCGAATATCTGCGCGCTGCCGAGCACCAGCACGACGGTGATCAGCGTGTAGACCACCAGGAACACCGGAGGCCGCAGCCGGATCAGCAGGAAGATCAGGATCGGCAGGCTGAACACCAGCAGCATCCCGATCAGGTCCTCGGTCGGGTACGTGAAGACGTAGCTGCCCTTGCCGAGCAGGTTGGTGCTCAGCACGTTCAGGGTGTGCGCACCGTAGTCGAAGTAGTGCAGCCAGGCGCCGCGCTGCAGCTTGAAGTAGCCGCTCCAGTCACCCATCCGCCAGCAGACCCAGGCGATGTAGCCGGCCAGGCCGAGCGGGGCGATCAGGACGGCCCCGACCGGGCCGAGCACCCCGTCCCGGCGCCGGACGAGGGCCACCAGGGCGGCCACGCCCAGACCGGCGATCAGCGCCGCGGAGGTGGGCCGGTTGAGACCGGCCACGAAGGTGGTGAAGCCGGCCGCGGCCCAGTTGCGGTCCAGCACGAAGTAGCTCGCCCAGGCGGCCAGCGCGACGAACAGCGAGTCCGAGTACAGCGCCCACTCCACGCCCGAGCCCGGGAAGACCGCCCAGACGCCCGCCGCGATCACACCGGCCCGGCGGCCGGCCAGCCGGTCCACCACCGCGAAGATCCCGGCCGCGGCCACGAAGGAGGAGAGGATCGAGACCAGCATCCCGGCGCCGTACGAGCCGAGGCCGGTGACCTCCGAGACCAGCCGCATCAGGCCCGGGTACAGCGGGAAGAAGGCGGCCGAGTTCTGCTCGTACATCCACGGCCCGGCGCCGATGACCTCCAGCTTGGGGTCGTAGCCCAGCTCGGCGATCTGGGTGTACCACCAGCCGTCCCAGGACCCCAGGACGTCCCAGGCGTGGGCCCCGCCGCCGAACCGCGGGTTCCGCCTGGGGTACTCGGCGGCCGCCTCCAGCAGCAGCATGAACACGCTGAAGCCGATCAGCTTCAGGACCGCGTACAGCCAGAGGGCGGGACCGAAACGGTACGCCAGGCTCCGCGACCGGTCGCGCCAGTCGGCGCGGGTGGGAGCGGGCTCCCGCCGGCGCTGCTCGGGCATGGCCGGTGCTTCGTTCATGGAAATCGAACCCCACCCTGTCGACGACCGTCCGCCGAGTTTATGGCACCGGGTGCGCCGCCCCTCCGGGCGGACCGTGAGCGGCTGGTCCAGACCCCTACGCGTTCGTCCGCGGGCGGAACACCCAGAGCCTGAGCAGGGTGAACCTCAGCAGCGTGGCCGCCACGTTGGCGGCGACCAGGGCGGCGACCTCCACCGCCCGGGACGGGTCGGGCACCGTCGCGGAGACCAGCGCCAGCGCCCCGCTGCTCAGCGCCAGCCCGGCCAGGAAGGCCACCAGGCCCTGCAACTGGTGCTTGGCGGCGTCCTGCGAGCCCCGCACTCGGAAGGTGAACCGGCGGTTGGCGGCGGTGTTGGCGACCGCCGTGGTCAGCAGAGCCACCAGGTTCGCGCCCTGGTCCCCGGCGAACGGCCGCAGCAGCAGGTACAGCAGCAGGTACGCCACCGTGGAGACGGCGCCGATCACCGCGAACACCGGCAGCTGCCGGCCTACTGGACTGCGGACCGGCATGGCGGCGGGCCCTCCTGCGTGCGGTCGGACGGCCGCTCGGCGTGCGTGAGGCGATCCGCGGGTGTACGAGCGGTGCTGCCGGAGTCTACGTTATGGGGGCCAGCCGCCCGCCGAGCGCACAGCCAGGACTGAATCCCCATGACCGCCGCCGTACACCACGACCGGACCGAGCTGTCCGTCGTCATCCCGATGTACAACGAGGAGGAGGCGCTGCCGGCCCTGGTGGCCCGGCTGCGCCCCGCACTGGACGGCCTGGGCGAGCGCTACGAGGTGGTCGCCGTCGACGACGGCAGCACCGACAAGACCGCGGCCCTGCTCGCCGACCTCCGGGAGTCCTGGCCCGAGCTGCGAATACTGCGGCTGCGCCGGAACTCCGGGCACCAGGCCGCCCTCGCCTCCGGACTGCACCGCGCCGTGGGCGCCTACGTCGCCAGCATCGACGCCGACCTCCAGGACCCGCCGGAGAAGATCCCGGAGATGCTGGACCTCGCCCGCCGGGACGGCCTCGACATCGTCTACGGCGTCCGCGACGACCGCAGCACCGACACCGGCTTCAAGCGCCGCACCGCCGGCCTCTACTACTGGATGATGCGCCGCCTGGTGGGCAAGCAGATGCCCTCCCAGGCGGGCGACTTCCGGCTGCTCAGCCGGGAGGCCGTCGAGGCGCTCAAGTCGCTGCCCGACCAGCAGCAGGTCTACCGGCTGCTGGTGCCCTGGCTGGGCTTCCCCAGCGGGCAGGTGTCCTACCACCGCGAGGAGCGGGTGGCCGGCGAGACCAAGTACCCGCTCAGCAAGATGATCCGGCTGGCCCTGGACAGCGTCACCGGCTTCTCCGCCGCACCGCTGCGGATCGCCACCTGGCTCGGCGTGGTCAGCTTCTTCGCCTGCCTGGCCATGCTGGTCTTCTGCCTCACCGCCTACCTGGCCGGCCACGTGGTGCCCGGCTGGACCTCGCTGTTCGTGGCGATGCTCTTCATCGGCGGCGTCCAGCTGATCTGCGTCGGCCTGCTCGGCGAGTACATCGGCCGGATCTACACCGCCGTCCAGCGCCGGCCCACCTACTTCATCGGGTACGACTCCGCCGAGCGGAGCACCGCCTCAGGGGAGTAGACCCGCCGGAGGGCGGGCGGCGGCCGCCGGGGATACTCGTGCCCATGGCCGACAACAGCACGCGCACCGCCTACACCGTCGACTCGCTGCTCGCCGTCACCGTCGGGGTGTTCAACGAGCGCGGCTACGACGGGACCTCCATGGAGGACCTCTCGCGTGCTGCCGGCATCTCCAAGTCCTCGATCTACCACCACGTCCGCGGCAAGGAGGAACTGCTGCGGCTCGCCGTCGGCCGGGCGCTGGACGCGCTCTTCGCCATCCTGGACGAGGCGGAGGCGGAGACCGGCCCGCCGGTGGACCGCCTGGAGCACGTGGTGCGGCGGACGGCCGAGGTGCTGCTCTCCGAGCTCCCGTACGTCACCCTGCTGCTGCGGGTGCGCGGCAACACCGCCACCGAGCAGTGGGCGCTGGAGCGCCGCCGCGACTTCGACCACCGGGTGGCAGAGCTGCTCCGGGCCGCGGTCACCGCGGGGGAGCTGCGGGCCGACGTGGAGCCGCGGCTGGCCACCCGCCTGCTCTTCGGCATGATCAACTCGATCGTGGAGTGGTACCGCCCCGGCGCCAAGGGCACGGACGGCGTCGCCGACGCGGTGGTCCACCTCGCCTTCGACGGCCTGCGGGCGCGGTAGCCCCCACGCGGGCCGCCCCCGGACCCCTGCGGGGATCAGTCCGGCGGCACCTGGTCCGTCTCCTCGAAGACCAGCATCGTCTGGGTGCCCAGCACCTGGGGGATCGACTGGATCCGGTTGAGCACCAGCTCCCTCAGGGCCCGGTTGTCGGCCGTGTGCACCAGCAGCAGCACGTCGAAGTCCCCGCCGACCAGCGCGATGTGCGCCACCCCGGGCAGGGCCAGCAGCTGCTCCCGCACCGTCCGCCAGGAGTTCTGCACGATCTTCAGGGTGATGTACGCCGACGCGCCCTGCCCCGCCCGTTCGTGGTCGACCCGCGCGGTGAAGCCGCGGATGACCCCGTCCTCGACCATCCTGGAGATCCGGGCGTAGGCGTTCGCCCGGGACACGTGCACCCGTTCGGCGACCGAGCGGATCGAGGCGCGACCGTCCTGCTGCAGCAGCCGCAGGATCGAACGGTCGACCCGGTCGAGTCTGGACGTCTGTTCAGCCGACACGGCCCCCCACCCTCCCTGATTGGACGTGCTGACTCCAGAAGACAGCCGTTGCGGCCGACTGTCCACCACCTTGTCACGGATATGGCCAAGATGAACAGACGACCGAACAATCGGTAGGGAGCCCCCCGCCACTCCTGGAGGTGCCCCCGAGATGACCGTTCTCGACCACAGACACCTGGCCGCCGTACCCGGGTGGCTTCCCGGCGCGACCGGCCACCGCTCCGACCCGGCTCCGCTGCTCCCGGACGCCTCACCCCTGCGCGTCCTCGGCACCTCCGCCCTGGAGAAGACCGACCCCGAGCTGCTCCGCGAGCTCTACCGCCGCCTCGTCGTCGGCCGCCGCTACAACCAGCAGGCCACCACCCTGACCAAGCAGGGTCGACTCGCGGTCTACCCCGCCTCGACCGGCCAGGAGGCCTGCCAGGTCGCGGCCGCCATGGCCCTGCGCGAGCAGGACTGGCTCTTCCCCAGCTACCGCGACACCCTCGCCGTGGTCGCCCGCGGCGTGGACCCGCTGGAGGCGCTCACCCTGCTGCGCGGCTCCGCCCACACCGGCTACGACCCACGCGCCAGCCGGACCGCACCGCTCTGCACCCCGCTCGCCACCCAGGCCCCGCACGCGGTCGGCCTGGCCCACGCCGCCCGGCTGGCCGGCGACCCCGTGGTGGCGCTGACCATGCTCGGCGACGGCGGCACCAGCGAGGGCGACTTCCACGAGGCCCTGAACTTCGCCGCGGTGCTCAACGCGCCGGTGGTCTTCCTGGTCCAGAACAACGGCTACGCGATCTCCGTCCCGCTCACCCAGCAGTCCGCCGCGCCCAGCCTGGCCCACAAGGCCGTCGGCTACGGCATCCCCGGACGCCTGGTGGACGGCAACGACGCGCCCGCCGTCCACGCCGTGCTCACCGAGGCCGTGGAGCGCGCCCGCAACGGCGGCGGCCCGACCCTGGTCGAGGCCCTCACCTACCGCGTCGAGGCGCACACCAACGCCGACGACGCCACCCGCTACCGCGACGAGGACGAGGTCGCCGCCTGGCGCGAGCACGACCCGATCCAGCTCATGGAGCGCCACCTGCGCCCGCTCGGCCTGATCGACGACGAACTGGTCCAGCAGGCGGCCGACGAGGCCGAGGCGCTCGCCGCGCGGATGCGCGCCGAGTTCCACGCCGACGCCGAACTCGACCCGATGTCGCTGTTCGCCCACGTCTACGCCGAGCCCACCCCCCAGCTGCGCGAGCAGGCCGCCCAGCTGGCCGCCGAACTGGCCGCCGAGGCCGAGGTGCACGACCGATGACCACCGCCCCGGCGCTCGACGCCGCCCCCTCCGTCCGCACCACCACCATGGCCCAGGCCCTCAACGCCGCCCTGCGCGACGCCATGAAGGCCGACCCGACCGTCCACGTCATGGGCGAGGACGTCGGTCAGCTGGGCGGGGTCTTCCGGATCACCGACGGCCTCACCGCCGAGTTCGGCCCGGACCGCTGCCTGGACACCCCGCTCGCCGAGGCCGGCATCCTCGGCACCGCCGTGGGCATGGCCATGTACGGCCTCCGCCCGGTGGTGGAGATGCAGTTCGACGCCTTCGCCTACCCGGCGCTGGAGCAGCTGTTCTCGCACGTCGCCAAGATGCGCAACCGCACCGCCGGCAAGCTCCCGCTGCCGATCACCATCCGCATCCCCTACGGCGGCGGCATCGGCGGCGTCGAGCACCACAGCGACGCCTCCGAGGCGTACTACACGCACACCCCCGGCCTGCACGTGGTCACCCCGGCCACCGTCGCCGACGCGTACGGCCTGCTGCGGGCCTCCATCGCCTCCGACGACCCGGTGGTCTTCCTGGAGCCCAAGCGGCTCTACTGGGGCAAGGACACCTGGGACTCGGCCGCCGGCGTGGAGCCGATCGGCCGGGCCGCACTGCGGCGCACCGGCCGCTCGGCCGTGCTGATCAGCTACGGCCCCTCGCTGCCGGTCTGCCTGGAGGCCGCCGAGGCCGCCAAGGCGGAGGGCTGGGACCTGGCGGTGCTGGACCTGCGCAGCCTGGTGCCCTTCGACGAGGAGACGGTCTGCGAGGTCGTCCGCTCGGTCGGCCGGGCCGTGGTCGTGCACGAGGCGTCCGGGTTCGGCGGGGCCGGCGCGGAGATCGCCGCCCGGATCACCGAGAAGTGCTTCCACCACCTGGCCGCCCCGGTGCTGCGGGTGACCGGGTTCGACATCCCGTACCCGCCGCCGATGCTTGAGCACCACCACCTGCCCGGGGTGGACCGGATCCTGGACGCCGTCGCCCGGCTCCAGTGGGAGGACTGACGTATGCCTGTCGTCCGCGAGTTCACCCTGCCCGACCTCGGCGAGGGCCTCACCGGAGCCGAGGTCGTCCGATGGATGGTCGAGGTCGGCGACGTGATCGCCGTCGACCAGCCGGTGGTCGAGGTGGAGACCGCCAAGGCCGTCGTGGAGGTCCCCTGCCCGTACGGCGGCGTGGTCACCGCGCTGTTCGGCGAGGTCGGCGAGGAGGTGCCGGTCGGCGCCCCGCTGGTGACCGTGGCGGTCCCCGGTGGCAGCGACGACGACGGCGACGCTGCCGCCACCGGTACCGTCGAGCGGCCGCTGGTCGGCTACGGCGTGGCGGAGAGCAGGGGCGCCCGCCGGCGCCGGGTGGTGGTCGGCGGCCCGGTCGTCGCGCCCGCTCCGGCTCCGGTCGTCGCGCCGGCCCCGGTCGCCGTGGCGGTCGCCCCCGCCCCGGTCGCTACTACGCCGGTCGCCCCAACGCCGGTCGCCACCGCGGCGGCGCCGGCCGTGGTCGCCGTGATCTCGCCGCTGGTCCGGCGGATGGCCCGGGAGCACGGCATCGACCTGGCCGGGCTCAGCGGCACCGGCCCGGACGGGCTGATCATGCGCCGCGACGTGGAGCAGGCGCTGGCCGCCCCGGCGGCCGCCGTCCCCTCCGCCCCCGCCGCGGCGGGCACGGCCGAGGCGGAGGTGATCCCGCTGCGCGGGCTGCGCCGCACGATCGCCGAGAAGCTCACCCGCAGCCACCAGGAGATCCCGGCCGCCACCTGCTGGGTGGACGCCGACGCCACGGAACTCATGGCCCTGCGCCGGCAGTTGAACAGCACGCCGGGCCCGAAGATCAGTGTGCTGGCGCTGCTGGCCCGGATCTGCACCACCGCGCTGGCCCGCTTCCCGGAGCTCAACTCCAGCGTGTCGCCCGACGGTTCCGGCATCCTCCGGCACCGCGTCGTGCACCTGGGCTTCGCCGCCCAGAGCGAGCGCGGCCTGGTCGTCCCGGTGGTCCGCGACGCCCACCTGCTGGGCACCGAGCGGCTCGGCGAGGAGCTGGCCAGGCTGACCGAGTCGGCCCGGGCCGGATCGCTCACCCCGGCCGAGCTGACCGGCGGCACGTTCACCCTGAACAACTACGGGGTCTTCGGGGTGGACGGCTCGACGCCGATCCTCAACCACCCCGAGGCCGCGATGCTCGGGGTCGGCCGGATCACGCCCAAGCCGTGGGTCCACGAGGGCCAGCTGGCGGTCCGGGAGGTGACCCAGCTGTCGTTCACCTTCGACCACCGGGTCTGCGACGGCGGTACGGCCGGAGGCTTCCTGCGGTTCGTCGCCGACTGTGTGGAACACCCCGGGATGCTGCTGCGGCAGCTGTAGGCCGCAGGTCGAGCGAGCGTAGCGCGCCCGGGGCGCGGGTGTCCGGGCTTCTTCGGATTCGTCCGATGAGCTTTCCGGCCGGTGCCAGTCTGCTGAACGCGTCAGCAGACTGGTCCGACCGGAAGCGGAACGATTCTCTTGGGCACTCGTCAGATCGCGCTGAAAAGCAGACCGCTGAAGATCCGCACCGGTTCCGGGTCGGCGGGGGCGGCCGACGTGCCGGGTCCGGCCGCCCCGGGGGCCGGTGGGGAGGGCCCGGCGACCGCCGCCGGGTCGGGAACACCCGAGCCGGAGCCCGTGGTGCCGGAACCCTTCGGCCCGCTGCCCGCCGGGCCGGATCCCGGCGCAGCCGCTGCGCCGGGTCCGTCGGAGCCGTCCGAGCCGTTCGCGGCGGAGGCCGCCGATCCGGGCGCCGGCCCCGTGCTGCCGGCCGCCCGGGCGATCCCGGCGAGGCCCACCGAACCGCCGCGGATCCCCGCGCCCACCGACGGCTCCGAGGGCGTCCCCGACGGCCTGGTCCGGGCGCCGGCCCTCGGGTACCAGCCCCGGTTCCCCGATGCTCCGGGGCTCAACTGGGCGGGACCGAACGACCGCTGGAGCCGGGCCTGGGCACTGGAGACGCTGGCCGAGTCCCCGCGCACCCCGCCGGCCCCCGCCGCGCTACCGCCGGCCCCGGTCGAGGCGCCGACCCTGCGGGACATCGAGCTGATCCGGGCCAGCCTGGCCACCGTCGAGCCGGTCGCGGACCGGGCCACCGCCCACTTCTACGCGCTGATCTTCGTCCACCACCCCGAGGTCCGGGCGCTCTTCCCCGCCGCCATGGACGTCCAGCGGGACCGGCTGTTCCGCGCCCTGCTGGTGGCCGCCAGGAACGCCGACCGGCCCGCCGAACTGACCGAGTACCTCACCGGGTTGGGCTGCGGCCACCGCAGGTACGGCACCCTGTCCGGCCACTACGGGCCGGTCGGCGAGTGCCTGGTGGCCGCCCTGGCCCGGTACTGCGGCTCCCGCTGGGACGCCGAGACCGAGGTCGCCTGGCGGCGGGTGTACGGGCTGGTGTCCAGGATCATGATCGAGGCGGCCGAGCGGGCCGCCCTGACCTCTCCGCCCTGGTGGCAGGCGGAGATCGTCTCCACCGAGGCCCGCACCCCGGACGTCGCCGTGCTCACCCTCCGGCCCGACCAGGCCTACCCCTACCGGGCCGGCCAGTACGCCACCGTGGAGACGCCCTGGTGGCCCCGGGTCTGGCGGCACTTCTCGCTCGCCACCGCCCCCCGGCCGGACGGTCTGCTGACCTTCCACGTGAAGGCGGTGCAGGCCGGCTGGGTCAGCAACGCGCTGGTCCACCGGGCGGCGCCGGGCGACGTGCTGCGGCTGGGCCCGGCCGCCGGCGGCATGGTGGTGGACCACGACCACCCGCAGGACCTGCTCTGCCTCGGCGGCGGCACCGGCATCGCCCCGATCGCCGCCCTCGTGGAGGAGGTGGCCGAGCACGGCGCCGCCGGCCGCTCGGTCGAGGTGTACTACGGCGCCCGCCAGCAGTCCGGCCTGTACGCGCTGGACTCGCTGCGCCGGCTGGCCGACCGGCACCCCTGGCTCTCGGTCCGGCCGGTGGTCTCCGCGCAGTTGGACGCCGACCCGGGCGTGGAGATCGGCGACCTGCCCGAGGTGGCCGCCCGGCACGGCCGGTGGGACCGCCGCTGGGACGGCCGCGCCGCCTACCTCAGCGGCCCGCCCGCGATGGTCCGCCGGGCGGCCGCCGCGCTGCTGAGGGCCGGCCTCCCGACGGACCGGATCCACCACGACCTCACCGGTGACCTCGCGGCCGGCTGACCGGGCCTCAGCCGAGGTCGGGCGCGAGCAGGGCGCGGACGCCCTCGATGTTGGCGGCGAGGTAGGCCCGCAGACTCGGCGGGACGACGTTCACCGAGGTGACGCCCTCCCGGGTGAACGGCAGCCGGACGATCTCGTACTCGCCGTTCGGCTCGTCCACCTCGGGGCCGTGGCGCCGGGCCGGGTCCATCGAGGCCAGCCGGCAGACGAAGAAGTGCTGCACCTTCACCCCGTGCGGATGGGCCAGGGTTCCGTCCTCGTGGTGCGCGTGCGCGACGGTGTCGACGAAGGCGGGCACGGCATCCTCGATCTTGCCGCCGAGCTCCTCGTCCACCTCCCGGTGCAGGGCCTCCATCACCGTGCGGTCCCCGGCCTCCACCCCGCCGCCCGGGGTGATCCAGTACGGGTGCGGGGAGCCCGGGCGGGTCCGTTTGATCAGCACGATCGTGGCCGGCGCGTGCGGGTTGTCAGGGTCCAGCTCCAGCAGGATCGCCCTGGCCGTGCGCTTGACGACAGGACGGACGGGGCCGGCCATGGGCTGCCACCTCCACAGGCGCGCGAGCGTTGTGCGGGAGTCTCCCGCAGCGCGGGCGCGCCGAAACCCGTTCGGGCGGACGAACAGGAGGACGGCGTTCCGCTGAACGGCTGATCCCCGGATCCCGGGTGTGTCCGGCGCAGGTCGGGGCCGGAACCCAATGGATCTTCTAATCCTCGACGGGAGGCTGCGGTGGCGATCGGAAGCGCGAACGGGTCACCTGGTGGCCTTGTGTTCCAAGGTGAAACTCCCGAACGGCGGTGGAGAATGATTGCAGCCCGGTCGGCCCTGTGCTGCAATGAGCGACGATCCGGCACCCGGAGGCGACCCCTCCGCATGCCGTTGGGCGCCATGACGCGGGCTGGGGGCTGGGTTGGCCGTGGAGCAGATGACCAGGACGTCCACCGAGGAGCCGCCCGGCGGGATCAGGTCCGGGAGGTCCCCCACCCTGATCACCTCCGTGCAGCGCGCCCTGCGCCTGCTGGAGGCGGTCGGATCCCACCCGGGCGGTGCCACCGCCAAGCAGCTCGCCCGCGCCGCCGGACTGCCCCTCGGCACCACGTACCACCTGCTGCGGACCCTGGCCCACGAGGGCTACCTGTGCCGCACGGAAGGCCGGTTCCGCTACGGGGAGTCGGTGGAGGGCATCTCCCGGGCCGACTGCCGCCAGGCCCAGCGGGCCGAACTGCGCCGGCGGATGGAGCGGTTCCGCGCCGAGCTCGGGGCCGCCGTGTACTTCGCCGTCTACGAGGAGGGCGAGATCCGGGTGGTCGACGCGGTCGCCGACGAGGCCGCCCCCGCGGTCGAGGAGTGGGCCGACTTCCGGGCCACCGCGCACGCCCACGCCATCGGGATGTGCCTGCTCTCCCAACTCGGCGAGGAGGAACGGCGCGACCACCTCTCCCGCCACCCGCCCGAGGCGCTGACCCCCTCCACCGTCGCCCGGGTGCCCGCCGTGCTCAGCCGGCTCGCCGCCGTCCGCCCCACCGTCCCGGTGGTGGAGCGGCAGGAGTACGCGCTCGGCACCGTCTGCGCCGCCGTCCCGATCACCATCGGCTCGGTGATCGCCACCATGGCGCTCTCGCTCCCGATCGAGCAGGCCGGCCGGCTCCCCGCCGCCGCGGCCGGGCTTCGCTCCCTGGTCGGCACGATGTCCCACGCACTCGTCCACTGAACCGGAGGTGCCGTTTCACCATTTGAAAAACCACACCTTGTCCCGAACCTCACCAAAAGTGGACGATGAGGTTTGAACGGGTGATCAGGGACAAATCCACAGGCTCAGCTGCACGAAGAGAGGTACGACGCATGCACAGCACCGTCCAAGGCCACATGGTCATGCACCTCGTGGCGTCGAGCGAGCTCGCCTTCCGCATCCTGGTCGACCTGGAGTACCAGGCCGACGACCCGTACGCCGTCCGCTTCACCTTCCACCTGCCCGGCGACGCCCCGGTGGCCTGGGTGTTCGCCCGGGAGCTGCTGGTCGACGGGATCAGCCACCCGACCGGCGAGGGGGACGTGCACATCCACCCGGTCGGCGAGGACCTCTCCGAGGTGTGCGTCGTGCTGCGCTCCCCCGAGGGCGACGCCACCCTGCGCGCCTCCGTGCCGCCGCTGATCGCCTTCCTCGCCCGCACCGACCGGCTGGTCCCCATGGGCCAGGAGCTCACCGACGGCGAGCTCGACGCGCAGCTGGCCGGCATCCTCTCCGCACCCGGCTGCGGGTAGCCGCACCGCGCGGGGCGCCCCGGCCAGGACGGCGGACGGGGCCCACCACCGGGCGGTACCGGCAGCGGGCCCCGTCGGGCGACCCGGCGAGGGGCCGTGGAGCGGTCGCGAGGGCGCGCAGGACGTCGGCGCGCGGCCGTTCAGTCGTCCCCGAGGGCCAGGTTGAGGCCCCAGGACACCAGGCTGATGATCAGCGCGCCGAACAGCGCCGACCAGAAGTCGTCGACGTGGAAGTCCAGGCTCAGCTTGTCCGAGGCCCAGGAGGTCAGCCAGAGCATCAGGGCGTTGATCACGAAGGTGATCAGCCCGAGCGTCACCACGAACAGCGGGAGCGAGAACAGCTTCACCACCGGCTTGATCAGGAAGTTGACCACCCCGAAGACCAGCGCGACCGCGATCACCGTGAGGGTCTTGTCCTGCCAGTCGTCGCCGGACAGGGTGATCCCCGCGACGATCCATGCGGCGACCCAGATCGCCGCCGCGTTGATGAGCGTTTTGAGCGCGAAACTCTTCATGGCCGGATCGTCGCAGGCCAGGCGGCGACAGGGAAGCTCTCTGCGCATGTCTCCGCCCGGATAGGGTCGTCCCCTGTCCGACAGCGCCGCGGGAGAAGCAGCCATGACCCTGACCGAAGAACTCTGGTCGGCCATCGAGCCGATCTACGCCGAGATCCTCGCCCACCCCTTCATCGGCGGCCTCACCGACGGCACCCTGCCGCGCCACGCCTTCCGCCACTTCGTCGTCCAGGACTCCCACTACCTCCGCGACTACGCCCGGGCGCTGGCCGTCTGCGCGGCCCGGGCCACCTCGGAGGAGGACGTGCAGGCGTTCGCCGACGACGCCGTCGGCGCGATCGCCGCCGAGCAGAGCATGCACGCCGACTTCCTCACCGCCTTCGGCGAGACCGCCGCGCAGGCCGCCGCCGAGCCGGTCCTCCCCACCACCCGCGCCTACACCAGCTACCTGCTGGCCACCGTCTACGGCGGCTCCTTCGCCGAGGCGGTCGCCGCCGTGCTGCCCTGCTACTGGATCTACGCCCGGGTCGGCGAGCAGCTGCTCGCCAAGTCGTCCCCCGAACCCCTCTACGCCCGCTGGATCGCCACCTACGGCGACGAGGCCTTCCAGAGCGTCGTCCGCCGGGTGCTCGACCTCACCGACCGCCTCGGCGAGGAGATCTCACCCGCCGAACACCGGCGCATGGTCGAGCACTTCACCACCACCTCGCGCTACGAGTGGATGTTCTGGGACGCCGCCTGGCGCGGCGAGACCTGGCCGGTCTGACCCCGCCCTCGGGGCTCACCCCCAGGCCCGGCCTCGGGGTGATCTCCGGGTTGTCTCCGGGCCCACGGCCCTCGTTTCGGTGTCCGCGCGCCGGTACGGTCGAAGTACCGGAAGAGAACGGGACCGCGGCGGAGCACAACCGGCGCCGAGCCCGAGAGGAGAGAAGGAACGGACATGGCTGAGCTCTGGAAGTCGCTGCCCTCGTGGGTGCGCAACATCGTGGTCCCGATCATCGTGCTGATCCTGGCCTGGAACGTGATCTGGTTCCTGGTGGGGGCGATCGCGAGCCTGGTCGGCTTCCTCATCAAGGTGGCGGTGCTGGTGGGCGTGGCCGCCGCGGTGGTGATCCTGGTGAAGAAGGCCGCCAAGAGCTGAGGTTGACGGTGGGTCGGCCGGCCGCGTCACGACGCCGGCCCCGCCACTCACCGTCCGAGGAACGATCCGAGGTCCCGGCCCGGGGTGAAGCCCTGGCGCCGGGACTTCGTCGTGTCCAGCACCACGCTGCGGGCGAGCTGGTCGATCGCGTACCGGCTCAGACCCGGCGGCCGGACCACCCGCAGCAGCGGCAGCGGCACCCGGCCGATCCGCGCCCGCACCCCGTGCGCCGCCAGCACCCGGCGCACCACCGCGTCCCGCCGGTAGGGCGCGGCGTCGGCGATGTTGTACGCCCCGGGCGGCCAGCCCGCGGCCGCCAGGCAGGCCTCCGCCAGGTTCTCCACGGCGGTCAGGCTCAGCGCCACGTCCGGGCCCGGCAGCAGCAGCACGCCCCCGCGCACCCGGGCCAACAGCCGCGGCACCAGGTGCGGGTCCCCGGGCCCGTACACCGCCCGCGGACGCAGCACCACCGCGCCGGCCGCCAGCGCGAGGCGCTCACCGGCCGCCTTGGTGCGGCCGTACGCGTTGAGGTGGCCGCCGTCGGTGGGGTGGTCCTCGGCCACCAGCGAGCGGTCCGGCCGGGGGTCGTAGACGCTGGCGCTGCTCACCCACACCACCGGGCGGCCCGCCGCGGCGTCGAGGAGGCGGGCGGTGCCGTCGACGTTGACCGCCTGCTGGACGCGTTCCGCGGGAGAGCCCGGCGGGTGGTCGCCGACGGCGGCGGCGCAGTGCACGATCACGTCGGCGCCGGCGAGGTCGGGGCGCTCGGCGGCGGCGTCCCAGGGGACGTGGCGGCCGAGCGGGCCGGGGCGGCGGCTCAGGCAGAGGACGTCGGCGCCGGCCGCAGCGGCCGCGCGGGCGACGTGGGTGCCGCAGAAGCCGCTGGCGCCGGTGACGGCGATCCGCATGAGGGGGTTCCTTTCGGGGAGGGGCGCCGCACGGGGCGGGCTCTTCAGGGGTGCGGGTCGGGGTGGGTCACGGGGCCTGGCGGGGTGCGGGTTTCCCGGTCCTGAGGGTGAGGCGGGCGTAGCCGGGGAGGGCGGCGTGGGGGTCGGGGACGGCGTGGGTGACGGTGGGGTGGTGGGGAGCCAGGGCGGTGAGGAGGTCGGTGAGCTGGACGCGGGCGAGGTGGGCGCCGGGGCAGGCGTGCGGGCCGGCGCCGAAGACGGCGTGGGACGCGCGGACGCGGTCGGCGGGGGTGTCGCGGTGGGCCTCGGCCGCGTGCCGGGCGACCAGGACCAGCCGGTCACCGCGCCGGATCGGGCAGTCGGCGACCGTGGCGTCGGCCGCCGCCACCCGCGGCAGGATGGGCGAGGGCGCGGTCAACCGCAGCAGCTCGGCGGCGAGTTCGGGGGAGACCCGGTCCCAGAGGCGGGCCCGGGCGCACCATGCGGCGGCCCGTGGCAGGGCGGCCACGGTCGTGTTCACGGCGGCCACCACGAGCATCGCGTCCAGCGGGTCGGGCAGCAGGTCGGTGAGCGCCCGGGCGGAGTCGGCCGCCCGGTCGCGGCGGGGCAGCAGCCGGGGCAGGTGGTCCCCGGCGGCGTCCGCGGCGGCCCGGGCGGCGGCCCGGGCGAGCAGGTCGGGGTCGGCGGTGCTGCCGGTGAGCGCGGCCGCGGTGGCGCCCGCCAGTCGGCGGACCACCGGGAGCAGGTCGATCCCCTGGTCGATCCCGGTGAGCTCGCGGTCGAGGACGTCCTGCCAGAGCGGGCGCAGCCGTTCCACGCCCCGGCGGCCGAGCTGGTCGGCGAGGCCGCGGCGGGCGGTCCGGTGCTCCTCGCCCTCCTGGTCGAAGAGCAGTCCCCCGTCGGTGAGTTCGGCGGCGGCGCCGCCCGTGGTGCCGGCCGCGGTGCGGTCCAGCGGCACCCGGGTGAGGACCTGCCGGTACTCGTCGGGGCCGTGGACCAGGACGGTCCGGCCGAGCCGGACCACGGGCCGGCCGCGGGTGGCGCTCAGCAGGCCGAAGAGCAGCGGGTGGCTGCGCAGGTAGACCAGGCGGTCGGCCCGGCGGGCGGCGGCCGCGGCGCGGGACGGGTCGGGGAGGCGGTTCATCGGCGGGCCAGCTCCCGGGCGCAGTAGCGGGAGGCGGCGGCGCGGTCGGGCTTGCGGGACCGTCCGGCGAGCGGGACGTCGGCGAACAGCAGGGCGTCCGGGCGGGCGGCGCCCATCCTGGCCAGCGGTGCCTGCAGGGCGGCCCGCAGCCGGCGCGGGTCGGTGCCGGGCCGCGGCTGGACCAGGGCCACCAGGCGCTCGTCGCCGTCGCCGGCGGGGACGCCGACGAGGACGGCCAGGTCCACCCCGGGCAGGTGGAGGGCGGGTTCGTACAGGCCGGGGTAGATGTTCTCGGCGTGGCGCAGGACCATGTCCTTGAGCCGTCCGGCCAGCACGATCCGGCCGTCCGCGGTGAGGCGGGCGCGGTCGCCGGTGCGGACCCACGGGTCGGGGGCCTCGCCCAGGTAGCGTTCGCGGGCGGCGGGGCCGGAGAGCAGGAGCTCGCCGCCCTCGGACACCCTCGTCCGCACTCCCGGCAGCGGGTGGCCGAGCAGGTCGCCGTCCTCGGTGAACGCGGCCTTGTCGGCCTCCTCCACGGCCGCCGCCGGGAACAGTTCGGTCAGCGCGTAGACGCCCCAGGCCTCGGTGGCGCCGGCCCGCTTCACCCGGCCGAGCAGCTCGGCGGAGGCGGGGGCGGAGCCGGTCCAGACCCGGCCGGTGAAGGCGGTGACCCCGCGCAGCTGGGGCGGCGTCAGATAGGTCTCGTCGGGCCGGAGCCGGGCGATCTGGCGGTCCAGGACGCGGGCGGAGCGGGCCGGCAGGGCGACGGTGGCGCCGGCGGCGAGTGAGGGCACCAGGACGAAGAACGTGCCGCCGAGCACCGCGCCGCCCGGTCGGGGACCGACCAGTCGGGCGACCGCGCGCATGCCCGCGGCCAGCCCCGAGCGGGTGTGGACCACCGCCCGGGGTGCCGAGGTGGTGCCGGAGGTGAAGACGATCACGGCGTCCCCGTCGCCGTCGTAGGGCGACGGGGCGGGCCGGCCGGCGGCGGCCAGGGCGGGGGCGCAGCCGGGCCGGCGCGGGCCGACGGTGGCCACCGGTCCGAGCCGGTGCAGCGGCGGCAGGGCGAGGTGGGCGCGGCGGGCCAGCGGCCGGGCCCAGCCGGCCACGGCCTGGGCGGCGGCGTCGGCCAGGATCAGGGCGGGCCGGGCCAGTTCCAGCCGGGCGAGCAGCACCTCGGGCCCGGCGGCCGGGTCGAGGGCGGCGGCGCGCAGCCCGAGCCGGTGGGCGGCCAGCATCACGGCCAGGGCGCGCGGCCCGGGCCGGACCGCGACCCCGAGGGTGTCGCCGGGCCGCAGGCCGTGGCGGTGGTGCAGCGCGGCCGCGTACCCGTCGGCCAGATCGGCCAGTTCGGCGCAGCGCACCCGGACCCGGACGGCTCCGGCGCGGGTGCACCCGAGGACGGCCGGGCGGTCGCCGCCCTGGCGCAGGGTGTGGTCGAGCTGGTCGAGCACGGGGCCCTCCGGGGTCGTGGGTGGTGGGGTTCAGCGCGGGTCGACGCCGCGGCCGCCCGCGCCGCGCTCCAGGTACCAGCGGGCGGTGCCGAGCACGCCGTAGGCGCGGATCCTGCGGGTGGAGTTCTGCACCACCATGTCGCGGCGGTGGACGACGGCGGTGGTGTGCCGGCGGACCCGGTTGAGGAAGGTCCGGTCGGTGGGCGAGGGCCGGCGCGGCATCCCGCCGACCGCCTGGTAGAGCTCGGCGGTGATCGCCATGTTGTTGCCGGCGTGCATCCGGTACGGGGTGAGGAAGCCGTGCCGCCGGTGGTGCGCCGGGCGGATCCGGCCGAAGAAGGCGCCGAGGACCACCAGGGTCCGGAACACCGCGCGCCCGGCCGGTCCGTGCTCGTCGTGGCGGGCGGTGATGTGCCCGCAGACCAGGCCGCCGGAGGCGAGCATCCCGGCCCGGGCGGCGGCCGTCCACCCTGGCTGTGGCAGGCAGTCGGCGTCGGTGCGGGCCAGCAGCGTGGCGCCGTGCGCGATCGCGTGCCGGAAGCCGGTGTCCACCGCCGAGCCGACGCCCTTCTCGGTCTCCACCAGCAGCTCGACCGGGAACGGTGCACGGTCGGCGAAGGCGCGCACCCGGTCCGCGGTGCCGTCCGGGGAGTCGTTGTCGACCACCAGCAGGGTGAAGTCCAGGTCCCGCTGGGCCGCCAGGGCGTTCAGCGCGCCCTCGATCCGGGCCTCCTCGCGGTAGGCCGGGATCACCACCCACAGCGCGCTCACGACTTCTCCCAGACCATCGTCATCAGGCTGACGCCGCCGCCCAGGCCCACCATCAGCACCCTGTCGCCGGGTGCCAGGGCGTCGGCCGTCCGGTGGAGCTGGACGCCGATGGTGGCGCTCGCCAGGTTGCCCAGCTGGGGCACGGTGACCACCAGCTTCTCCTCGGGCACCCCGGTGAGCTCCACGAACCGCTCCAGGTAGGGCAGGGTCACCTGGTGCACCAGCACCCGGGCGTAGGCGTCCCAGCCCAGGCCGGTCCGGGCGGCCACCCGGGTCAGGATGTCGCCGCCGATCTTCTCGAAGACCCCGCGCAACTCCTTGCCGCCGCCCCGGAAGTAGCTCCACTCGTCACCGCGCGGGTGGCGCGACCCGCCGCCCGGGATGCCGCCGACCTCCCAGTGCTCGGAGGCGGTCTCGGTCTCGATGTCGAGGATCCCGCCGGAGGCGACCGGCTCGACCAGCACGGCCGCGCCCGCATCGCCGAAGGTGTACCCGGCGAAGCCCTCGCGGAACTCGGCCAGGCCGCTCGGGTCGCGGCGCATGGCCCGGCTCGGGGTCTCCCCGGTCACCACCAGGGCCCGCCGGGCCCGCCCGGCGAGGATCATCGCGCGGGCGGTGTCGATGCCGTTGAGGAAGCTGTTGCAGGCGTTGGAGACGTCCAGGGCGTGGGCGCGGGAGCCGAGTTCGGCCTGCACCAGGTGGGCGGTGGCCGGCTCGCAGACGTCCCGGGTGGCCGAGGCGTACAGCAGCAGGTCGATGTCGGACGGGTCGCAGCCGGCCCGGTCCAGCGCCTCCCGGGCCGCGCCGATCGCCAGGGTCGAGGCGTACTCGCCCTCGGCCGCGAACCTGCGGGTGCGGATCCCGGTCGCCTTCTCGAACATCCGGTCGGGGAGGCGCAGGCCGCAGCCGGCCGTCACCTCGTCCTGGAGCTGCTGCGAGGTCAGCTCCAGCTCCGGCAGGCAGGCGCCCACGGCGGTGATGCCGACGCGCGTCGTGTGGAGGTCCATGGCTGCCATGCTGACCGCCCGCGGGCGCCCCGACCTGAGTACGCGTACTCAGAGATGACGGGGCGTCGGGCCCAACCATGACATCCGTCATGCCGATTCCGGCACAGCGCACACTGACGGCCGCACCCCCCGGCGCGGGAGTCTTGAGTCGTCGGCAGGGAGCCGGCGGGAGAGGGAAACGGGGAGCGGACCATGGCCGTCGAGACCACCACCAAGAGCACCACCACCGCCGGCGCGGTCGCCGAGCAGGCGCCCTCCCGGGCCGCCGCCCTGGCCCCGCTGGCCGTCGACGTGGCGGCGCCGATCGGCGCCTACTACCTGGCCCACACCGGGCTCGGGCTGAGCCTGGTCGCCTCGCTCGCCATCGGCAGCGCCATCCCCGCCGTACGGACCGTGGCCGGGCTCCTGAAGGACCGCTCGCTCAACGCGCTGGCGGGCCTGATGCTCGTGGTCAACCTGGTCGGCATCGCGCTCTCCGCCCTCACCGGCGACGCCCGCCTGATGATCGCCAAGGACGGCCTGGTCAGCAGCGTCATCGGCGGCACGATGATCGTCACCGCGCTGGTCGGACGGCCGCTGATGACCGCCGGCCTGCGCCCCTTCCTGATCCGCGGCAGCGCCGCCCGCGCCGCCGCCTGGGAGCGGCTCGCCGCCGGCTCGGACCGCTTCCGCCGCCTGGAGCGGAGCTTCACCCTCACCTGGGGCACCGTCCTGGTCGCCGAGTGTGCGGCCAAGGTGGTCGGCGCCTACACCCTGCCGGTGGAGACCATGGTCTGGATGGGCACCGTCTTCCTGGCCGTCGCGATCGGCCTGGGCATCGTGGTGGGCAACCGCTTCGCCGGCCGGATGGGCGAGCTGGTCGCCGCCGAGGCCCGGACCCCGGTCGACACCGCCCTCGCCGCCTGATCCGGCCCGCCTACCGGAACCAGCCGGACCGCCCCGCCGCAGGAACGTCGGCGCCCGCCCGCTCCCCGGGAGCGGGCGGGCGCCGTCCGTGCTCAGCCCTGGTCCTGCACCGGGATCGACTGGGCCACCGGGCGCTCCCCGGCGGCCGGCGCCGCCGCGGCCGCCGACTGCTGCGCGTTCATCGCGCCCAGCAGCTGCCGGGCCAGGCCCAGGCCCGTCCCGCCCATGGTCAGCGCCTTGGCGAACATCTCGCCCATCCCGTCCGCGCCGTTCAGCAGCACCATGTGCTCCACGTTGCCGAAGGCGTCCGCACCGGCCCGAACGATCTCCGGCCAGTTCTCGGCGAGCTGCTGCGCGACCACCGCCTCCTGGTTCTCCGCCAGGGCCGCCGCCCGCGCCTTGATCGCCTCGGCCTCGGCCAGACCCAGCGCCCGGGCCGCCTCGGCCTGCGCCAGACCCTTCGCCTCGGCCGCGGCCGCCTCCGCCTGACCGGTCGCCCGGGTGGCCTCGGCCGCCGCCAGACCCCGGGCCCGGGTGGCCTCCGCCTCCGCGGTGGCCGCCACCTTCACCCGGTTCGCCTCGGCCCCGGCCTTCAGCTCGGTCTCCCGGGCCAGCGCCTCCGCAGCCGAGATCCGGGCGTCACGGTCCGCCTCGGCCTTCGTCCGGGTCTCGTACGCCCGGGCGTCCGCCGGCTTGCGGACGTCCGCCTGGAGCTGCTGCTCCTTGCGGTGCGCCTCCAGCTCCGCGACCTTGGTCTCCTGGACCACCACCTCCTGCCGGGACGCGGCCTGCGCCAGCGGTCCCGCCTGCAGCGCACGGGCCTGCGCCGTCTCCAGCTCGGCCTGGTAGCCGGCCTGCTGGATGCCGGAGTTGCGGGTGGCCTCGGCCTTGCGGGCGAACGCCTCCTGCTCGGCCTCGGTGGCCGCCCGGTCGGCCTCCGCGGCGGCGATGCGAGCGTCCCGCTGGACCGCCGCCGCGTGCGGGGCGGCCAGGTTGGTGATGTAGCCGGTCGGGTCCAGGATCTCCTGGATCTGCAGCGAGTCGATGATCAGGCCGAGCTTCTCCATCTCGGCCCCGGACGCCGCCCGGGTCTCGGCGGTCAGCCGCTCGCGGTCGCGGATCATGTCCTCGACCGTCAACCCGCCGACGATGGACCGCAGATGACCCGCGAACACGTTGTGGACCCGGTGGCCCATCATCTGCTGCTGGTCCAGGAAGCGCCGGCCCGCGTTGGCGATCGACACCGAGTCGTCGCCCACCTTGAAGATCACAACTCCCTTGACGTGCACCGGGATACCCTGCGATGTCACGCACTCCACGTCCAGGTCGGCCTCGTTCAGGTCCAGCGACAGCCGTCGCACCACCTGCACGCCCGGCATCACGAAGGTGCCGCGGCCCGTGACGATCCGGAACCCCAGCCCCTCGCCGTGCTTGGAACCGGAGATGATCAGTGCCTCGTTCGGCTCGGCGACCCGCCACATGAGCTTGAAGAGCACGACCAGGACGACGATGGAGGCCACCACGGCCCCCGCGATGCCGATCAGCATCGGCTTTCCCCCTTCAGGGCACACCCCGTCCCGTGGCTGCGCTCGGCTGTGCAGGACGGCGCGGAACGCGGGTGGCAGCAGGAGATTCTGCGCCTCGGATGATCGCTTGGGAAGCGGAACGCGTCCTGATTCCGCCCCAGGAGCGTCAAGGTTGCGTCAAAGCGGAGCCACGTACACCGTCCGCGGCGGCTGGTACTCGACCACCACCACCTGGCGGCCCACCGGCAGCGACGGCTCCCCCGGCACCGCCGGGTACGCCAGGAACGCCTCCGACCCCTGCCGCTCCGGTACGAGCACCATCACCTCGCCGACCAGCCCGTCCCCGACCCGCCCGGTCACCCGCCCGATCAACCCCACCATGTCCCCACCCTGCCCCCCGTTCCAGTGGCCGGAACCCGCCTGGACCTCCGTCAGCCGTGCCGCTACGGTGTTCGACGTCCTGCGCTCGCAGGACACGGGAGCTCGGAGCACCGGGCTGAGAGGGCGCTGAACGATCCGTCACCGGACGGACCGGCCGCTGCGCCGACCGCAGGAACCTGGACCGGGTAATGCCGGCGTAGGGAGTAGAGGGTCTCATGACCACGTTCGATGCACAGCAGAAGTCTGCCTCCGTCCGGTCGGCCGGCACCGGCTACCCGACCCCGGCCTGGCGCAAGGCCTACCGCGAGGGATCCCGCCCCGACCTCCGCGTCCCGTACCGCGAGGTGCAGCTGACCAACGGGCGCACCGTCCCGCTGTACGACACCTCCGGCCCGTACACCGACAGCGCGTACGAGCCCGACGTGCGGCGCGGACTCCCCGCCCTGCGCGACCCGTGGATCCGCCAGCGCGGCGACGTCGAGGAGTACGAGGGCCGCGAGGCCCGCCCCGAGGACGACGGCATCAAGCACACCTCGCCGCGCGGGGGCAACCTGCGCAATCTGGACGCGGTCTTCCCCGGCCGCCCGCGCCGCCCGCTGCGCGGCCGCGACGGCGCCGCGGTGACCCAGCTCGCGTACGCCAAGCGGGGCGTCGTCACCCCGGAGATGGAGTTCGTGGCCCTCCGCGAGGGCCTGGCACCGGAGTTCGTCCGCGCCGAGGTCGCCCGCGGCCGCGCGGTCATCCCGGTCAACGTGAACCACCCCGAGGTCGAGCCGGCGATCATCGGCACCAACTTCCTGGTGAAGATCAACGCCAACATCGGCAACTCGGCGGTCACCTCCTCCATCGAGGAGGAGGTCGAGAAGATGACCTGGGCCACCCGCTGGGGCGCCGACACGGTCATGGACCTCTCCACCGGCCGCAACATCCACACCACCCGCGAGTGGATCCTGCGCAACTCCCCCGTGCCGATCGGCACCGTGCCGCTCTACCAGGCCCTGGAGAAGGTCGACGGCCGGGCCGAGGACCTCAGCTGGGAGGTCTACCGCGACACCATCATCGAGCAGTGCGAGCAGGGCGTCGACTACATGACCGTCCACGCCGGCGTGCTGCTGCGCTACGTGCCGATGACGGCCCGCCGGAAGACCGGCATCGTCTCCCGCGGCGGATCGATCATGGCGGCCTGGTGTCTGGCGCACCACCGGGAGAACTTCCTCTACACCAACTTCGAGGAGCTCTGCGACATCCTCGCCACGTACGACGTCACCTTCTCGCTCGGTGACGGCCTGCGTCCGGGGTCGATCGCGGACGCCAACGACGAGGCGCAGTTCGCCGAGCTGCAGACCCTCGGCGAGCTCGGGCGGATCGCCCGCGAGCGCGACGTCCAGGTCATGATCGAGGGCCCGGGACACGTCCCGATGCACAAGATCAAGGAGAACATGGACCTCCAGAAGGAGATCTGCGACGAGGCGCCCTTCTACACGCTCGGCCCGCTGACCACCGACGTCGCCCCCGGGTACGACCACATCACCTCCGGGATCGGCGCGGCGATGATCGCCTGGTGGGGCACCGCGATGCTCTGCTACGTCACGCCCAAGGAGCACCTCGGCCTGCCCAACCGGGACGACGTGAAGACCGGCGTGATCACGTACAAGATCGCCGCCCACGCCGCGGACCTCGCCAAGGGCCACCCGGGCGCCCAGGAGTGGGACGACGCCCTCTCCGACGCCCGCTTCGAGTTCCGCTGGGAGGACCAGTTCAACCTGGCCCTCGACCCGGAGACCGCGCGCGACTTCCACGACGAGACCCTCCCGGCCGAGCCGGCGAAGACCGCGCACTTCTGCTCCATGTGCGGGCCGAAGTTCTGCTCGATGAAGATCTCCCAGAAGATCCGCGACGAGCACGGCGACGGATCCACCGCCGTGGAGAGCGGGTTCGACGCCGAGGCCCTGGCCGGCATGCAGGCCAAGTCCGAGGAGTTCGCCGCCCAGGGCAACCGGGTCTACCTCCCGCTCGCCGACTGACCCGCCACCTCGACCGCGCTGCTCTGGGAGGTGGAGGGGGCTTCCCAGGGCAGCGCTCCCCCGGGAGGCCGCCGGCGTGTTTCCCGCCCGCACGGCGGTCAGACCTCGTCGGGGCCGGTGAAGTCGGGGGAGGTGTAGCCGGGGCCGGTGAACTCCGCGGTGCGGGGTTGGCGGCCCTCGGGGTCGGTGATGCCCTCGACGCCGGGGCTGGTGAAGCCGGGGCTGGAGTAGGTGGCGCTGCTGTAGCCGGGCCGGTGCAGGTCGGGTGGGGCGGGCCGGCCGGCCGGGCGGGGGGAGAGCGCGGGCTCGGAGTCCAGGTTGGCGTAGAGGTAGGGGAGGATCCCCCGGTCGCGCAGGGCGGCGTGCCAGGCGGCGCGGGCCTCGGCGACGTCGGCGAGCAGGTGGGGGTCCTGTCCGGCGGGTGCGGCGGAGCCGTCGCGCAGGGCGGTCAGCAGCAGCCCGACGATCCCGATCAGCATCGCGCCGATGCCCACGGCGATCGCCACCCAGCCGGCGGTGACCACCGTGCGGCCGAGGGTGACGTCCGGATCGGCGGCCCGCAGGGTGTAGCCGATCGCCAGCAGCAATCCGGCCGCGGACCAGGAGAGGATCGGCGCGAGCACGGTGAGCACCGGGAACAGCCCGGCGCCCTCCTCGGACCGCAGCCGGCCGGACAGCTCACCGACGGCCGAACCGGCCGTACCGCCCCGGCCGCCCGTCGGCTGCTCGCCCAGGGCGGTCCGCAGCGCGGTGTAGTGCCGGTACTCCTCGGCGGCGCCGGCCGCCACGCTCTCCGCGACCAGCATGCACTTGGTGCGCAGCTGCTCGGCGTTCAGGTGTTCTCCGGGCGCGCTCAGCGCGCGCCGGACGGATTCGTCTCGCAGTGCTTCGTCGAGGACGCGTGCGAAGTCCGGGCGGTCCTCGACGAGCAGGTGCGGGGCGTTGCTCATGGGTACCCCGATCCGCTGGGTCAACGGAGGTGGACTGGTCCACGGGGCCGGTTGCGAGGGCGGACGGACCCGGTCGCGGGGCGCCCGTGGTGCCTTGATGGTAGGGGCGGCCCCGCGCCGTCAGACAGTCTCTTTCCGGTTTTTCAGCGTGCTTCAGGGGTGAAAAGGGACGGAAGGCAAGGTCTGTGACGCGTCTTCAGTTCAGCGGAAGCCGCGCGACCAGCAGTCTTCCCTCCATGGTGACGCCGCCGTCCATGGCGATGGCCAGCTCGTCGGCGTAGATGTACGGGCCGGGCACGTGCGGCGGGGTGCCGTCCTCGGGGTGGTCGGCGCCGGTGAGGTACGGGATCGGGCTGTGGCCGTGCACCACCCGGTAGCCGCCGTACGTGCCGAGCAGCTCCTGGGCGGCCATGGTGCCGGCCTGCCCGCGGAAGGCGAAGCGCTTGGTGAACTTGCGGAAGGCGTCCCACCACTCGTCGATGCCCTCGTCGGCGAGGAGCTTGTGCATCGCCTCGTTGACGTCGGCGACGGTCTCGCCGTACTCCAGGTAGGCCGTGGTGTCGGAGTGCAGCAGCAGGTGGCCGTCCTCGACGGCCATGGCGGGGAGCCGGGAGAGCCAGCTGACGTGGTGCGGCTGCAGCCGCTCCAGGTCGTGCTGCTGGCCGCCGTTGAGCCGCCAGGCGGCGAGGAAGGAGGCGGTGCCGGCGGTGGACTGCACCGGCTCGTCGCCGAACTTGGCCGCCCCGAGGAAGAGCAGTTCGTGATTGCCCATCAGGGCGCGGCAGTACCCGCCGGCGGCGGCGGCCTCGGCGGCCAGCTGCATCACCAGGTCGATGACGCCGATGCCGTCCGGCCCGCGGTCGGTGAAGTCGCCGAGGAACCAGACCCGGGACCGCCCGGCCGACCAGTGCCCCTCGGCGTCGATCAGCCGCTGCTGGTGCAGGGCCGCGAGCAGCTCGTCCAGGTACCCGTGGACGTCGCCGATCACGTACAGCGGGCCGGGGCCCTCGTCCGGGTCGGGCTGCGGGTACGGGAAGTGCACGTCCTGCGGGATCGGCGGGCCGAGCTCGATCGTGGGCGGGTCCTCCGGACGCGGCGCCCCGGGCGTTCCGGCCGTGCCGTCGACGGGGAACGGGGGTGCCAGGAAGCTCGGCGCGTAGTGCCCGGGGACGGCTCCCACCACCGGGAGCGGTTCCCCGACGGGGATCTGACCCTGCGTCGGCCAGTGGCGTTCCAGGTAGCTGGCGCCGCCGAAGGCGCTGTGCGTCTCGTCGCTCGGGTACCCGGCCGGGGGCTGCTCCGGGACCTCGAACCAGGACCCGTAGGGGAGCACATCGAGGTCCTGCTGGTGGCGGGTCCCTGAGAGGTCCGGCTCAGGCTCGCGGAAGAGGTCCTCGGGTGTCATTCGCCCATCATAGGAAGAGCACTCTCCCGCCGTCCTCACCTGGTCGGTATCCAATGCGTCGGGGCGTCGCCGGGACGGGTCGCGGTCGTCCGTTCCGCCCGGGTCTGTGGTGGTCCTCACACCGGTCGCCGGGTCCGCCGCGAGCCCGCCACGAGAACGCGGCGGCCCACGCGGTCCGGGCCTAGGGGCGCACGGCGGACCCGCGCGCCCCTCGGCCCGCGCCGGCTACCCGGTGTTCGGGGACCGCGGCGGGCTGACGGTCCGTCGGGGGCTGCGGCGCTGCGAGGAACAGCGGACCATCAGCTCGGTGGGCATCAGGGTGCCCGGCGGCGGCCCGGCCCCGGCGGTCCGGTAGCGCGGCGGGAAGAGCCGGCCGATGTCCACGCCCGTCCCCGAGTCGACTCCCTCGATGGCGTCGATCAGCAGGTTGACGACCGTGGTGCCGATCCGCCGCGGTTTGAGCGAGAGCGTGGTGATCGGCGGCTCGGTGCCGGAGTACACGTCGCTCTCGCTGCAGCAGACCAGCAGCAGGTCCTCCGGCACCCGCAGCCCGTACCGCCGGGCGGCGGCGAGCAGATCGGTGCCGTTGGGGTCGAACAGGCCGTAGACGGCGTCCGGGCGGTCCGGACGGGCCAGCAGCCGGTCCGCGGCGACCGCGCCGGCCGCCGGGTCGTGGGCTGGGTAGGACTCGTAGACGGGTTCCTGGCCGACCCGGCCGCACCAGCCGAGGTAGGCCTCGGTGGAGAGCCGGGTGTAGGTGTCGGTGGAGGTGCCGGTGAGCAGGCCGATTCGGCGGGCGCCGGCCTCGCTCAGGTGGTCCAGGATGCCGAGGACGGCCGCCTCGTGGTCGTTGTCCACCCAGGCGGTGACCGGGCAGTTGCCCGGCTTGCCGTCGCTGACCACCGGCACGCCGGACCGGTAGAGCTCGCTGACCAGGGGGTCCTGGTCGGGCGGGTCGATGACCACGGTGCCGTCCAGGGCGATGTTGCTCCAGACGTCGTGGCGGGAGGAGGCCGGCAGCACCACCAGTGCGTAGCCGCGGCTGAGTGCCGCGCTGGTGGCCGCCCTGGCCATCTCGGCGAAGTAGGCGAACTCGGTGAAGGTGAAGGGCTCCTCGCCGTAGGTGGTGACCGTCAGTCCGATGAGTCCGGACCGGCCGGTGCGCAAGGTTCGGGCCGCGGCGGAGGGGCGGTAGCCCAGGCGCTCGGCGACCTCGCGCACCCGGCTTCTGGTTTCGTCGGGTAGGCGGCCCTTTCCGTTCAGCGCGTCCGAGACCGTGGTGATCGACACTCCGGCGGCTGCCGCCACATCCCGGATGCCGGCCCGCTCCAGACGCCGCGAGGTGGTGGGTCGCCGACCGTTCTGGTTCGCTGCTGCTGTCATGGCGGACCGATCGTATGGCGCACGACCCCGTTCTGTGACCGGGTGGCTACAAGACGTCGGAGAGACGTTTCTCCATGAGCGGCTCTGAGTACAGCCCTGGATACCTGCGGTTTTTCGGCGCCCTGACCTCTGACATGTGCCATGGGAACCCGGCAGAATGGCTGATCTGCACCTGTGACCCGGACGAGCATCTCACCCCTACGGGTGAGCGGGGTCGGTATCGTTCGGGGCACCCGACCGGGGTGGCACGGGTGCGTACCGAGGACTCCGCACGACGGCGATCCCGTACGTGCGCAGACCATCGCACGAAGAGATATGGAGACCACCGTGAGCGGTACGGCAGCGCAGGGTCCGCGGCTCCGCCCGAGCCTGGACGGCATCCCCACCTACAAGCCCGGCAAGCCCGCCGGGGCCGACGCGTACAAGCTGTCCTCCAACGAGAACCCGTACCCGCCGCTCCCGGGCGTCCTGGAGTCCGCCGTGGCGGCCGCCGGTTCGTTCAACCGCTACCCCGACATGGCCGCCACCGCGCTCACCGAGGAGCTCGCCCGGCGCTTCGGCGTCCCGGCCGAGCACGTCGCCACCGGCACCGGCTCGGTCAGCGTCGCGCAGTCCCTGGTGCTCTCCACCGCGGGCCCGGGTGACGAGGTGATCTTCGCCTGGCGTTCCTTCGAGGCCTACCCGATCATCACCCAGGTCGCCGGCGCCACCCCCGTCCCGGTGCCGCTCACCGCGGCCGAGGAGCACGACCTCGACGCCATGCTCGCGGCGATCACCGAGCGCACCCGGCTGATCTTCGTCTGCAACCCCAACAACCCCACCGGCGCGGCGATCCACCGCGAGGAGCTGCTCCGCTTCCTGGACGCCGTCCCGGGCGACATCCTCGTCGTCCTGGACGAGGCCTACCGCGAGTTCATCCGCGACGAGCGGGTGCCGGACGGCATCGAGCTCTACCGCGACCGCCCCAACGTCTGCGTGCTGCGCACCTTCTCCAAGGCGTACGGCCTGGCCGGCCTGCGGGTCGGCTTCGCCATCGCCCACGAGCCGGTCGCCACCGCGCTGCGCAAGACCGCCGTGCCGTTCGGCGTCAGCCAGCTCGCCCAGGACGCCGCGGTGGCCTCGCTGCGCGCCGAGGACGCCCTGCTGGAGCGGGTCGAGTCGCTGGTGGAGGAGCGCACCCGGGTCACCGCCGCGCTGACCGGGCAGGGCTGGACCGTGGTCGACTCGCAGGCCAACTTCGTCTGGCTGCGGCTCGGCGAGCGCACCCTGGACTTCGCCGCGGCCTGCGGCGCGGCCGGCGTGGTGGTCCGCCCGTTCCCGGGCGAGGGCGTCCGCGTCTCGATCGGCGAGGTGGCCGGCAACGACATCTTCCTGGCGACCGCGGAGGCGTTCCGCAAGGAGCTGTAGCCCGAGGAGCCGTAGCCCCGAGGCCCCGGGCGGCCGGTCCCCCCAGGGGATCCGCGCCGCCCCGGGGCGCGCCCGCCTCAGAACGGGACACGAACTCCCTGGGAAGTCCCTGGACGCTCGTACACCCGTCCGGTGCCGTGGAGCGGGGTCCGGCGCCCGGTTGTCCCGGTCCGGTGGCAGATGTCCGGATTGCTGGCACCAGGCTGCTCACAGTCCGGGCCCAGGACCCGGAAAGGGCGCCCGGCGAAGCTGTCCGGCATGAAGGTGCTCCCGCGACGGCGTGGTGCCGTCCTCGTCAACTCCGCGCTCGGTGTGGCCCTGTTGGGCGGGGCCGCCGTCGCGTACACCACCCTGGACGCCGGCCCCAGCGCGGCCGCGAGCCGGACCGGGGTGCGGACCGCGACGGTGGCCAAGGGCACGGTCCTGGCCACCGTGTCCGGGTCCGGCACGCTCGTCTCGCCCTCCGACGCCGGCCAGGACTTCACCACCGGCGGCAAGGTCACCGCGATCAAGGTCGCGGTCGGCGACGCCGTGACCAAGGGCCAGGTCCTCGCCACCGTGGACACCACCGCGGCCAAGCAGCAGGTCGCCGCCGCCGAGGCCGCCCTGGACACCGCCGAGGCCAACCTGGACAAGGCCGAGGCCGGTGAGACCGTCACCACCACCTCCGGCGGCTCGGCCGCCAGGACGGGCGGCGGCTCCCAGACCCAGGGCGGCGCCACCCCGCAGCCGGCCGCCACCACGACCACCACCAAGGTCGACCAGGCCCAGGTGGCCCAGGCCAAGCAGCAGGTGGACACCGCCGAGACCAACCTCGCCAACGCCAAGACCGCGCTGGCCGGCACCACCCTGACCGCCTCCGCGGACGGCACGGTCGCCTCGGTCTCGGGCCGGGTCGGCGACACCGTCTCCGGGACGACCGCCTCCGGCGGTGGCACCAAGTCCGGCACCGGCACCGGGTCGACCTCCTCCTCCGGGAGCGCCCCGAGCGGCTTCGTCGTGCTGACCAACCCCACCGGGATGCAGGTCACCGCCAACTTCTCCGAGCTGGACTCGCTGAAGCTGAAGAAGGGCCAGTCGGCCACCGTCACGCTCAACGCGCAGTCCGACACCAAGCTCAACGCCACCGTGCTGTCGGTCAGTTCGCTCCCGGTGTCGAGCGGCGGCAACGGTTCCGGCGCCGTCCAGTACGCGGCCAGCCTGCAGATCACCGGAGACACGGCCAAGCTGCGCACCGGGCTGAGCGCCACCGTCTCGGTGGTCACCGGCGAGGCCTCCGACGCGCTCTCGGTGCCCACCGCGGCCCTGGCGGGCACCGGAGCCAGCCGGACCGCCACCCTGGTCCGCGCGGACGGCGGCACCGAGCGGGTCCCGGTCACCGTCGGCGTGGAGGGCGACTCCACCGTCCAGGTGGTCGAGGGCCTCAAGGAGGGCGACAAGGTCGAGCTCACCAGCACCACCGCGGGCACCGGCAACGGCTTCCCGGGCGGCGGCTTCCCCGGCCTCGGCGGTGGCGCCCTGCCCGGCGGCCAGGGCCAGGGCGGCGGCGGACAGCGCGGCGGCGGTGCCGGAGCCGGCGGGGGCGGCCGCTGATGCCCGGCCCCAAGCCCCCGGTGATCCAGCTCCGCGGGGTCACCAAGTCGTACGGCCAGGGCGAGGCCGCCGTGCACGCGCTGCGCGGGCCGAGCGGCCCCGACGGCGAGCCCCTCGGCGTCCGCCTGGACGTCGAGGAGGGCGACTACGTCGCGGTCATGGGCAGCTCGGGATCGGGCAAGTCCACCCTGATGAACATCCTCGGCTGCCTGGACGTCCCCAGCTCCGGCCGCTACCTGCTGGACGGCATCGACGTCGGCGGGCTGGACGAGCACCAGCTCGCGCTGGTCCGCAACCGCAAGATCGGCTTCGTCTTCCAGTCCTTC
Source organism: Kitasatospora sp. HUAS MG31 (assembly GCF_040571325.1). GTDB lineage: Bacteria > Actinomycetota > Actinomycetes > Streptomycetales > Streptomycetaceae > Kitasatospora > Kitasatospora camelliae. The sequence goes on from NZ_CP159872.1 coordinate 4,018,515, forward strand.
AACCTGGTGCCCCGCACCACCGCCCTGGCCCAGGTGGAGCTGCCGCTCGCCTATGCCGGGGTCAGGTCCGCCGAGCGGCGCCGCCGGGCCGAGGCCGCGCTGGCCCTGGTCGGGCTGGCCGAGCGCGCCGGACACCGGCCCAACGAGCTCTCCGGCGGCCAGCAGCAGCGCGTCGCGGTCGCCCGGGCGCTGGTCACCTCCCCCGCGATGCTGCTGGCCGACGAGCCCACCGGCAACCTGGACAGCCGCTCCACCGAGGAGGTGCTCGCCATCATCGACGGGCTCAACGCGGCCGGCCGTACGGTCGTGATGATCACCCACGAGGACGAGGTCGCCCGGCACGCCAAGCGGGTCGTCCGGCTGGTCGACGGCGCGATCGTGTCGGACGTCCGCCAGGCCGCCGTGGACGGGCCGCCGCCCGCGCTCGCCCAGGAGGTGGGTGCGTGATCACCTGGCAGATGCTCCGCTTCGCCGTCGCCGGCCTGGCCGCCAACAAGGTCCGCTCCGCGCTCACCATGCTCGGGGTGCTGATCGGCGTGGCCTCGGTGATCCTGTTGCTCGCCGTCGGCAACGGCTCCTCGGTCGCGGTCAAGGACTCGATCACCGCGCTCGGCACCAACGCGCTGACCGTCTCCTCCACCCAGCTCCGCGGCTCGGCCACCACCCCGCGCAAGCTCACCGTGGACGACGCCCGGGCGCTGGCCTCCACCGCGGACGCACCGGCGATCAAGTCGGTGGCCCCCGTGGTCACCACCTCCGGCACCGCGCTGTACGGCGACATCTCGCACCAGCCGGGCTCGATCGTCGGCACCTACCCGGCGTACTTCGAGACCGCCAACCAGAGGGTCGACCGCGGGGACTACTTCTCGAACGACGACGTGCTGGCCGCCCGCAAGGTGGCGGTGATCGGGGCCACCACCGCCAAGCAGCTGTTCGACACCGCGGACCCGGTCGGCCGCCGGATCACCATCGGCGGCACCCCGTTCACCGTGGTCGGCGTGCTCCGCCCGAAGGGCTCCACCGGCTTCGGCGACCCGGACGACGTGGTGATCGCGCCGCTGCCGACCGTGCAGAACGCCTTCACCGGCTTCGGCTCGGTCAACCAGATCCTGGTGCAGGCCCGCTCGGCCGATGCGGTCACCGAGGCCCAGTCCGACGTGACCCGGATCCTGATGGGCACCCACGCGATCAAGGACAGCACCAGGCTGGACTTCCGCATCGCGAACCAGGCCTCGCTGCTGACCGCCCGCGAGTCCACCACCCGCACCTTCACCGTGCTGCTCGGCGCGGTGGCCGCGATCTCGCTGCTGGTCGGCGGCATCGGGATCACCAACATCATGCTGGTGACCGTCACCGAGCGGACCAAGGAGATCGGCATCCGCAAGGCGCTCGGCGCGCCCCGGGCGGCTATCCTCGGGCAGTTCCTCACCGAGTCGACCCTGCTCTCGGTGATCGGGGCGGGCCTCGGGGTGGTGGTCGGCCTGGTGGGCGCCCGGTTCCCGATCGTCGGCATCGAGCCGGTGGTCATCCCCGGGTCCGTGCTCGGGGCGTTCGGCATCGCCGTCGCCATCGGCCTGTTCTTCGGCAGCTACCCCGCCAACCGGGCCGCCCGGCTCCGGCCGATCGACGCGCTCCGCCACGAGTGACCGGGCACCGGCCGCCCGCGACCGGGCGGCCGGGCCCACCCACGGGACCACCCGGATCCAAACGAAGACCAGACGACCAGACAATCTGACGAGGAGTACCCGATGTCCGAGGAGCAGGAGCTGCTCGCCACCGCGCCGGACGCCCGCGACGTGACCGCCGAGCTGGCCGCGCCGCCGCGCCGGCCCCTGCCCTGGCTGACCCTGGCCCTGGCCGGCGGGGTGATCGCCACCCTGTCCTTCGCCGGAGGGGTCTGGTACCAGAAGGACAGCGCCCCGGCGGGCGGCGGCGTCCGGGCGGCGGCCCAGGGCGGCGGCCAGCAGGGGTTCGGCGGCTTCGGCGGGCAGAACGGCGGCCGGCGCGGCGCCGGGCAGGGCCAGAACGGCCAGCAGGGCCAGGGCGGCGGCCGGGCCGGTCAGCAGGGGCAGGGTGGTCAGGGGCAGGGCGGTCAGGGCGGCGCCGGGTTCACCCGGGGCACCGTGAAGGCCGTGGACGGCACCACGGTCTACCTCACCGACCCGAGCGGCAACACCGTCAAGATCACCACCGCCGACAGCACCAAGGTCAGCCTCAACAAGGAGGGCAAGGTCGCCGACCTGCTCCCCGGGCAGACCGTCACCGTGGTCGGCACCCGCTCCGCCGACGGCGGCTACACCGCCACCCAGCTCACCGAGGGCGCCGCCGGCGGCTTCCCCGGAGCCCGCCAGCAGGGCGCCGCCCCGTCGACCAGCGGCTGACCCCGGGCCGAACCCGGGCGGATCCCCCGAAATCACGCCTGACCGCCCGGTCGGGCGTGATTAATCCAACCTTCATCAACCGCGCATAGCCTCCCCGAGCTATCGTCCGATGGGTAACTTTCGTCCGACCGGGAGGCGGATCAGCTGTGTCAGGGACTGTGCGGACCGCAGGAGGCCCGCTGCCGGGCGGCGGCGCCTCCGGCGAGGCGTTCCTGCTGGTCGTCGACGACGAGCCGAACATCAGGGAGCTGCTCTCGGCCAGCCTGCGGTTCTCGGGCTTCCGGGTCGCCTCCGCGGCCACCGGGGAGGAGGCCCTCGCGGCCGTCGCCGCCGAGCGCCCCGACCTGGTGGTGCTCGACGTGATGCTGCCGGATCTGGACGGGTTCTCCGTGGTCGAACGACTGCGCGAGCAGTCCCAGTGGTCGCAGGGCGGCGAGCACGTCCCCGTGCTCTTCCTCACCGCCAAGGACGGCACCGGCGACAAGGTCCAGGGCCTCGCGGTGGGCGGCGACGACTACGTCACCAAGCCGTTCAGCCTGGAGGAGCTGATCGCCCGGATCCGGGCCATCCTCCGCCGGGCCGGCGGCCCCGCCGACGACGGCCGGCTCGCCGTCGCCGACCTCACCCTCGACCCGATCGCCCACGAGGTCACCCGCGGCGGCCTCCCGGTCTCCCTCTCGCCCACCGAGTTCAAGCTGCTGCACTACCTGATGGCCAACGTCGGCCGGGTGGTCTCCAAGGCGCAGATCCTCGACCACGTCTGGGCCTACGACTTCGGCGGCGACCTCTCCATCGTCGAGTCGTACATCTCCTACCTGCGCCGCAAGCTCGACTCCGGCCCGGCGCACGGGCCGAAGCTGATCCACACGGTGCGCGGCATCGGGTACGCGCTGCGCCGCCCGCCGCAGGGCTGACCACGACCGTGGCCCGCTTCTCGCTGCGCACCCGGCTGCTGGTGCTCGCCCTGCTCCTGGTGACCACCGGCCTGGTGGTCAGCGACACCCTGGTGCTAGGGACCGTCCGCCGGCAGCTGGTGGAGCGGGCCGACGTGCAGCTGACCCGGTTCGCCGAACCGCTCGCCAAGCGCAACCCCGGCCGGATCGCCCAGCAGGGCGGCCAGCCGGGTCAGGCCCCGGGGCCGGGCCAGCAGGGTCCGTTCGGGCAGCTCGGCCCGCTCGGCCAGGTCAACCGCCGGGCCGGCCTCGCCCTGCCCAGCCAGTACGTGGTCCAGTACCTCGGCGCCGACGGCGCGGTGCAGACCGTGCTCCGCCAACCGATCGCCGACTCCGACCCGGCGCCCGAGGTGACCGGACTCACCCCGGACACCCTCACCGCCCGCAAGGGCCGCGCCTTCACCGTCCCCGAGCTGCCCGACGGCGGCAGCTGGCGGGTCCTGGTGCTGCCCCTCCAGCGCACCGCCGGCTCCGACTTCTCGGCCCCCGCGTACGTCCTGGTCGCCGTCTCGCTGTCCGACGTGGACGCCGTGATCGAGCGGATGCGCATCACCTTCCTCACCATCGGCGGCGTGGTCCTGGCGGGCATCGCCGTGCTCGGCGCCTTCGCCGTCCGGGCCGGGCTGCGGCCGCTGCGCCGGATCGAGCAGGGGGCCGCGCGGATCGCCTCCGGCGAGCTCTCCCACCGGATGCCCGAACTCGGCGGCCGGACCGAGGTGGGTCGGCTCTCCACCGCGCTCAACGGCATGCTCAGCCAGATCGAGGCCGCGTTCGCCGCCCGGGCCGCCTCCGAGGCCCGGATGCGCCGGTTCGTCGCCGACGCCTCGCACGAGCTGCGCACCCCGCTGGCCGGCATCCGCGGCTTCGCCGAGCTGTACCGGATGGGCGCCCTGCCGGACGTCGACCGGGCCATGGACCGGATCGAGAGCGAGGCGGTCCGGATGGGCCGGCTGGTCGAGGACCTCCTCACGCTGGCCCGGCTGGACGAGGAACGGCCGCTCGCGCTCGCCCCGATGGACCTGCGGACCCTCGCCGCCGACGCCCTGCACGACCTGACCGCGCTCGATCCGGGACGCCCCGTCTCACTCACCGGACCGGACGGCACCGGCGCACCCCAGCCCGCGCCGGTCCTCGGCGACGAGGCCCGGCTGCGCCAGGTGGTCACCAACCTGGTCGGCAACGCGGTCAAGCACACCCCCGCCGGGACCCCGGTCCGGATCGGCGTGGGCGCGCGCGGCGGGCAGTGCCTGCTGGAGGTCGCCGATCACGGTCCCGGGCTGACGGAGGATCAAGCCGCCCTGGTTTTCGAGCGGTTCTACCGGGTGGACGCCTCGCGCAGCCGCAAGGACGGCGGGGGGGCGGGCCTCGGGCTCGCCATCGCCAGCGCCCTGGTGCGCGCCCACGGGGGCACCATCAGCCTGGAGAGCGAGCCCGGCCGCGGCGCGGCCTTCCGGGTCGAGCTGCCGCACCAGCGCTGAGTCCGGCGGCGGTCCGGCCGGGTGCCAGGCCGCTGTCAAGTGCCGCCGCGTCCAGCCGGCTCTCCCGGTGGTTCATTGTCGCCGCGGGAGTCCTATCGGATGATCTCCTTCAACGACAACCACACCCCGCTCACAGGTCCCACGTAAGCATGGTGGATACTGCCCTTGTGAAAGTGTTCACTTTCACAAGCGGGCAAGCTTGGCGTGCTTCGGAGCGGTTGCGTGCTAGAGGTACGTCTTTGCCCGGTTTCGTACGGATTTCTTGGTGAGAGAAGGGCGCAGTGGAGCTAGCAGTCGCTCACGAGACCATCGCGCGATGGCAGTTCGGCATCACCACCGTCTACCACTTCCTCTTCGTCCCGCTGACCATCAGCCTGGCCGCGATCGTCGCCGGGCTGGAGACGGCCTGGATCAGGACCGGCAAGGAGAAGTACTTCCACGCCACCAAGTTCTGGGGCAAGCTCTTCCTGATCAACATCGCGATGGGCGTGGTCACCGGCATCGTCCAGGAGTTCCAGTTCGGCATGAACTGGTCGGACTACTCGCGGTTCGTCGGCGACGTGTTCGGCGCCCCGCTCGCGATGGAGGCGCTGATCGCCTTCTTCTTCGAGTCCACCTTCATCGGCCTGTGGATCTTCGGCTGGGACAAGCTGCCGAGGAAGCTCCACTGCGCCTGCATCTGGCTGGTGGCGATCGGCACCGTGCTCTCCGGGTACTTCATCCTGGCGGCCAACTCCTGGATGCAGCACCCGGTCGGGTACCGGATCGACCCGGCCACCGGGAAGGCCCAGCTCACCGACATCGGCCGGGTGCTGTTCCAGAACACCACCCTGGTCCAGGCGTTCCACACGATCACCGCCGCCTTCCTCACCGGCGCCGCCTTCATGGTCGGCATCGCCTCGTACCACCTGTGGCGGGCCAAGCGGGGCAAGGAGACCGACGGCCGGAAGACCGCCTCGATGCGGACCTCGCTGAGGGTCGCCCTGGTCATCGCCGCGGTCGCCGGCCTGGGCACCGCGGTCAGCGGCGACAGCCTCGCCAAGGTGATGTTCGAGCAGCAGCCGATGAAGATGGCCGCCGCCGAGGCGCTGTGGGAGACCCAGGCGCCGGCGCCGTTCTCCGTCTTCGCGGTCGGCGACGTCAACAAGGGCCACAACTCGGTGGAGTTGGAGATCCCCGGGATACTGTCCTTCCTCGCCAACGGCGACTTCAGCTCCGCCGTCCCCGGTATCAACGACACCGCCGCCGCCGAGGCGGCCCGGTACGGCGGCGAGCCGCAGGACTACATCCCGAGCATCTTCGTCACCTACTGGGGCTTCCGCCTCATGATCGGGTTCGGGATGACCTCCTTCGTCGCCGCGCTGATCGGGCTGTGGACCACCCGCCGGTCGTTCTGGCTGGCGCCCGAGCACCGCACCGGCGAGGAGGAGCCGCCGAAGCTGATGCTCACCAAGCACCGCGAGATGAACACCCTCCTCACCCGGTGGAGCTGGCGGATCGGCATCCTGACCATGGGTTTCCCGCTGATCGCCAACAGCTTCGGCTGGATCTTCACCGAGATGGGCCGTCAGCCCTGGGTGGTGTTCGGCCTGATGCGCACCGCCGACGGCGTCTCCCCCAACGTGAGCGTCGGCACCCAGATCGGCGCCCTGTGCACCTTCACCGCGCTCTACGCGATCCTCGCCGTGATCGAGGTCAAGCTGCTCGTCAAGTACGCCAAGGCCGGCCCGGTCACCTCCGAGAAGCCCCCGGCGAAGGACCCCACCCTGCGCGGCCCGTCCTCCGACGAGGACGCCGACAAGCCCCTCGCCTTCGCCTACTGAGGACGCCACCATGCAGCTTCACGACGTCTGGTTCATCCTGATCGCCGTCCTGTGGACCGGGTACTTCTTCCTGGAGGGCTTCGACTTCGGCATCGGGATCCTCACCCGCACCCTCGCCCGGGACACCACCGAGCGGCGAGTCCTGATCAACACCATCGGCCCGGTCTGGGACGGCAACGAGGTCTGGCTGCTGACCGCCGGCGGCGCCACCTTCGCCGCCTTCCCGGACTGGTACGCCACCCTGTTCAGCGGCTTCTACCTGCCGCTGCTGGCGATCCTGGTCTGCCTGATCGTCCGCGGCGTGGCCTTCGAGTACCGGGCCAAGCGCACCGACGAGCGCTGGCAGCGGAACTGGGAGCTCGCCATCTTCTGGACCTCCCTCGTCCCCGCCTTCCTGTGGGGCGTGGTCTTCGCCAACATCGTCCACGGCACGGCGATCGACGGTCAGAAGAACTACATCGGCGGCCTCGGCGACCTGCTCACCCCGTACGCCCTGCTCGGCGGCCTGGTCACCCTGCTGCTGTTCACCTTCCACGGCGCGGTGTTCGCCGCCCTCAAGACGGTCGGCGAGATCCGCGAGCGGGCCCGGACCCAGGCCGCCGTGCTCGGCCTCGCCACCGCCCCGGCCGCGCTGGGCTTCCTGATCTGGACCCAGGCCGACCAGGGCGACGGCTGGAGCCTGGCCGCGCTGGTGGTCGCCGTGCTCGCCCTGCTCGCCGCGCTCGGCGCCAACCGGATCGGCCGCGAGGGCTGGGCCTTCGCGCTCTCCGGACTGACCGTGGTGGCCGCCGTCGCCATGCTCTTCCTGGCGCTCTTCCCGGACGTGATGCCCTCCACCCTCGACCCCGCCTGGTCGCTCACCGTGGAGAACGCCGCCTCCTCGGCCTACACCCTCAAGGTGATGACCGTCGTCGCGGCCGTGTTCACCCCGATCGTGCTGCTCTACCAGGGCTGGACGTACTGGGTGTTCCGCAAGCGGATCGGCGTCCAGCACATCCCGGCCGCGGCCCCGGCCGCCGACCACTGACCACTGACCACTGACCCACGGGGAACAGCCATGGAACGACGGCAGTCGATGCGCCCGGTCGACCCCCGGCTGCTGGCCCACGCCCGCACCACCCGCGCCTTCCTCGCCGGATCCGTGATCCTCGGCGGGGCGGGCGCGGTCCTGGTGGTGGCCCAGGCCAGCCTGATCGCCGAGATCGTCGTCCGCGCCTTCCAGCAGCACAGCTACGACCTGACCGGGCCGCTGCTCGGCCTCGCCCTGGTCGCCCTCGGCCGGGCCGCCGTCGCCTGGCTGACCGAGCTCGCCGCCCACCGCTCGGTCGCCCGGGTGAAGTCCACCCTCCGCCGCCGCCTGCTGGAACACGCCACCGCCCTCGGCCCGGCCTACCTCACGGGCCGTCGCACCGGCGAGCTCACCACCCTCGCCACCCGCGGCATCGACGCCCTGGACGACTACTTCGCCCGGTACCTGCCCCAGCTGGCCCTGGCCGTGGTCGTGCCCGCCGTGGTGCTGGCCCGGATCCTCGGCGCCGACTGGGAGTCCGCCGCGATCATCGCGGTCACCCTGCCGCTGATCCCGCTGTTCATGGTGCTCATCGGCATGGCCACCCAGAGCCGGATGGACCGCCAGTGGGCCGGACTCTCCCGGCTCTCCCACCACTTCCTCGACGTGGTCGCCGGCCTGCCCACCCTCAAGGTCTTCAACCGGGCCAAGCACCAGGCCCGGACCATCGCCCGGATCACCGACGACTACCGCCGGGCCACCCTGAAGACCCTGCGGATCGCCTTCCTCTCCTCCTTCGCTCTGGAACTCCTCTCCACCCTCTCGGTCGCCCTGGTCGCCGTCTCCATCGGCTTCCGGCTGGTGAACGGCACCCTGGACCTGGAGACCGGGCTGCTGGTCCTCGTCCTCGCCCCCGAGGTGTACCTGCCGATCCGCCAGGTCGGCGCGCTCTACCACTCCAGCGTCGAGGGGCTCACCGCCGCCGGGGAGATCTTCGAGGTCCTGCAGACCCCGCTCCCCGCGGGCGGCACCCACCCGGTCCCGCCACTGGACCGCGCCGTCATCACCCTCGCCGACGTGACCGTCACCCACCCCGGACGCAGCCACCCCGCCCTCGACGGCCTCTCGCTCACCCTCCCGCCCGGCCGGACCACCGCGATCACCGGACCCAGCGGTGCCGGCAAGTCCACCCTGGTCTCCGTCCTGCTCGGCTTCACCCCGCCGGACCGCGGGCGCGTCCTGATCGACGGCCGCGACCTCGCCGACCACGACCTCGACGGCTGGCGCCGGCAGATCGCCTGGGTGCCGCAGCACCCGTACCTCTTCGCCGGGACCGTCGCCGAGAACGTCCGGCTCGCCCGCCCCGACGCCACCGACCTCCAGGTCCGCGACGCCCTCGCCGCCGCCCACGCGGACGGCTTCGCCGAGCCCGGCACCGTCCTCGGCGAGGGCGGGGCCGGCCTGTCCGCCGGGCAGCGGCAGCGGCTGGCGCTGGCGCGGGCCCTGCTCACCGACCGGCCGCTGCTGGTGCTGGACGAGCCGACGGCGAACCTCGACGGCGCGAGCGAAGCCGCGATCGTCACCGCCCTCGCCGCCCTCCGCGGCCACCGCACCATCCTCCTCATCGCCCACCGCCCCGCCCTCCTCACCACCGCCGACCACCGCCACCACCTCACCGCCGCGCACGGGCTCACCCCCACCCCGGGCGGGGTCACCACCAGGGGCGCGGGGAACTGCGCGAACCGGGAGGCTCAGACGGTCAGGTCCGGCGCCGACAGCATCCCCCTCCCGCAGTCGGTGCCCCTGGAAGGGCGAACCCGGTTGCCGGAGGCCGTACCGAACAACGAGCCGGGGTCCGAACCGGATCTTGCCGAGGGTGCCCTCCGGACCGCGCAGTTCCCCGCGCCCCTGAGGGGCCCGGGTGCCGCGCCCAGACTCTGGCCGTCGGTGGGGCTCGGGGCGTTGGGGCTCGGGTGTGCGGTGGCGTTGATGGCGACGTCGGGGTGGCTGATCTCGCGAGCGTCGGAGATGCCCCCGGTGCTGTACCTGATGATGGCGGTCACCTCCGTCCGGGCGTTCGGGATCGGCCGCAGCGTGTTCCGCTACGCGGAGCGCCTGCTCTCCCACGACGCGGTGCTGTCCGCCCTCGGCGGCGTCCGGACCGCCGTCTACGCCCGCCTGGAGCGGCTGGCCCCGGCGGCGCTGCCGGCGTACCGGCGGGGTGATCTGCTGGCCCGGCTGGTCTCGGACGTGGACTCGGTGCAGGACCACTACCTGCGCTGGCGGCTGCCGGCCGCCGTCGCGGTGGTGGTGTCGCTCGGGGCGTCGGCGGCGCTGGCGGCGTTCCTGCCGCTGGCGGGGGCCGTGCTGGCGGTGGGGCTGGTGCTGGCGGGGGCCGTCGTCCCGGCGTTGGGGGCCCTGCTGTCGGGGCGGGCGGAGCGGCGGCAGTCCCCGGCGCGGGGTGAGTTGTCGACCGCGGTGGTGGAGACGTTCACCGGTACGGCGGAGCTGACGGTCGCGGGTGCGCTGCCTGCCCGGCTGGCCGGGGTCAGGGCGGCCGACGGGCGGCTGACGGCGCTGGCGGCCCGCAGTGCGGCGGGGGCGGCGCTCTCGGCCGGGCTGACGGCGCTGGTGACCGGCCTCACCGTGACGCTGGCCGCGGCGGCCGGGGTGTGGGGGGTGCGGACGGGCGCCCTGGAGCCGGTGTGCCTGGCGCTGGTGGTGCTCACGCCGCTGGCCGCGTTCGAGGGGGTGGCGGGGATGCCGACCGCGGTCCGGTTCCGTGAGCGGGCGCGGGCCGCCCGGGCCCGGCTGGACGAGGTGCTGACCGCGCCGGAGCCGGTGGTCGAGCCGGCCGAGCCGCGTCCGCTGCCCGCCGAGCCGCTGCCGGTCGCGGTCCGCGGGCTGTCCGCCCGGTGGCCGGGGGCGGAGCGGGACGCGCTGTCGGGGGTGGACCTGGACCTCGCCCCGGGCCGCCGGATCGCGGTGGTCGGTCCGTCCGGTTCGGGCAAGACGACGCTGGCGCAGGTGCTGCTGCGGTTCCTGGACCAGCGCGAGGGCCGGGTCGAGCTGGGCTGTCCACAGCCTGTGGACAGCCGCGAGCTCGCCTCGGATGACGTCCGCCGGGTGATCGGCCTGTGCGCCCAGGACGCCCATGTCTTCGACAGCTCGCTGCGGGAGAACCTCCGCCTCGCCGCGCCCGGTGCCGGCGAGGAGGATCTGCGCCGGGCGCTGGCCGCCGCCCGGCTGCTCGACTGGGTGGACACCCTGCCGGACGGCCTGGACACCATGGTCGGCGAGCACGGCGCCCGGCTGTCCGGCGGCCAGCGCCGCCGGCTGGCGCTGGCCCGGGCACTGCTGGCGGACTTCCCGGTGCTGGTGCTGGACGAGCCCGCCGAGCACCTGGACCTGCCCACCGCCGACGCGCTCACCGCGGACCTGCTGGCCGCCACCGAGGGCCGGACCACCCTGCTGATCACCCACCGGCTGGCCGGACTGGACGACGCCACGGTGGACGAGGTGCTCGTCCTGGACGCCGGCGAGGTCGTCGAGCGTGGCCGCTGGTCCGAGCTGATCGCCCGTCAGGACGGGCGGCTCGCCGCGATGCGGCGGCGCGAGCTGGCGGCCGACACGCTTCTGGAGCCGGTCTGACGCACGGGACGAACCGGGGCAGACTGGGCTGCATGGAGAGACCGGCGGACCCCACCCCCGAGCCGACGCCCCCGCGGGTGCCGGAGATCTCCTCGCTCGGCCTGGACACCCTGGTCACCGAGGTCTCCGAGCGCCTCCAGTCGGCGGCCGCGGTCACCGACCGGATGCAGCGCCTGCTGGAGGCGGTGGTCTCGGTCGGGGCCGGGCTGGACCTGCACGCCACCCTGCACCGGATCGCCACCGGCGCCGCCGAACTGGTCGACGCCGAGTACGCGGCCCTCGGGGTGATCTCCCGCCACGGGCCCGGGCTGTCCGACTTCATCCACGTCGGGATCGACGACGAGACGGCCGCCCGGATCGGTGAACTCCCCATCGGGCGCGGCATCCTCGGCGCGCTGATCGAGAACCCGGAGCCGCTCCGGCTGGCCGACCTGGGCGCCGACCCGCGCTCCTCCGGCTTCCCGCCGCACCACCCGCCGATGCGGTCCTTCCTGGGCGAGCCGATCCGGGTCCGCGGCGAGGTGTTCGGCAACCTCTACCTCACCGAGAAGAAGGGCGGCGGCGGCTTCACCCCCGAGGACGAGCAGGTGGTGCACGCCCTGGCCGCCGCGGCCGGCGTGGCCATCGAGAACGCCCGGCTGTACGAGGAGGGCCGCCGCCGGGAGCGCTGGATCTCCGGTGCCGCCGCCGTCACCACCGCGCTGCTCTCCACCGACGAGGCCGGTATCGCCCTGACGGTGGCGGCCGAGCAGGTCCGCGACCTGGCCGACGCGGCGCTCGGCATGATCCTGCTGCCGGCCGGCGAGGGCGGGCTGCGGGTCGCGCACGCCTCCGGCGAGGCCGCCGAGTACCTCAAGGGCGAGCTGGTGCAGGCGCAGGGCTTCGCGGGCCGGTTGCTGGCGGGGGAGAGCGTCTCCATCGACGACCTGGCGTCCGAGCCCACCGCGGTGATCCGTCCGGCCCGGGCGTTCGGCCCCTCGCTGGCCGTCCCGATGGTCTCCTCGGGCCGGGTGCTCGGCGCGCTGTGCGTCTGGCGGCGGCCCGGCACCGCGCCGTTCAGCGCCTCCGAGCAGCAGCTCGCGCAGACCTTCGCCTCGCAGGCGGCGCTGGCCCTGCGGGTGTCCGAGTACCAGCGGGACAAGCAGCGGCTGGCCGTGTTCCAGGACCGCGACCGGATCGCCCGGGACCTGCACGACCTGGTCATCCAGCGGCTCTTCGCCACCGGCATGATGCTGGAGAGCGCGGCCCGCCGCAGCGTCGTCCCCGAGGTGCGGACGGGCATCGGCCAGGCGGTGGACGAGCTGGACGCCACCATCCAGGAGGTCCGCACCACCATCTACGCGCTGCAGCACGGCGACACCGACGACGAGCCGGACACCCTGCGCACCCGTGTCCTGCGGGAGGGCAGCCAGGCCGCGGCGGCCCTGGGCTTCAAGCCCGGCATCACCTTCGCCGGGCCGATGGAGAGCCTGGTCGGTGACCAGACAGCCCGTCAGCTGCTGGCCGCGCTGCGGGAGATGCTCTCCAACACGGCCCGGCACGCCCGGGCCTCCAGGGTCTCGGTCCAGGTGGACGCCACCGTCCACCTGGACGAGGAGGGGCGCCCGCTCTCCGGCGACCCGCAGGCCCCGGACCGGCCCGGCCGGCCGGGGGTCCTGCTCACCGTCACGGACGACGGTGTCGGCATCCCGGCCGGCGGGCGGCGCAGCGGTCTGAAGAACCTCACCCGGCGGGCCGAGGCGCTCGGCGGGGACGCCTGGCACGAGCCGGGTCCGGACGGCCGGGGCACCCGGATCCGCTGGAGCGCCCGGCTGTAGCGGGCCGGGGCCGGTGGCCGGTCCGGGCCGAAGGGGTCAGAACTCGGACGGGAGCTGCGGGCCCCAGAGCTCCTCGATGGCGGTGACCTTGCCGGAGCCGTCCACGGTGATCTCGTACTCGGTGCCGGTGTCGCACTGGTAGGTGTCCTTGGTGCCGTCGAGGCACTTGTTCAGGTGCTCCACCAGCTTGGCGACCGGGACGGCCGGCTTCTTGCCGGCGTCCGAGAGCACCGCCTTGGCGTTGGCGGCGACCGGGTAGGTCTTCTCCGGGCCGTTCTCCCACCAGCCCTGGTCGGGCATCTTGCACTCGTAGACCGTGTCGGCGGCGAACAGCTGGGTGGCGGTGGCGTGCTTGGTGACCTTGACCACCTTGTGGCCGGCCGACAGCTTCGGCGCGCAGCTGGGGTCGGCGGTCCGGGTGGCGCCGCCGGTGGGCTTGGCCGCGGTGGGCTTGGCGGCGGTGGACTTCGAGGCCGTGGGCGCCGTGCTCGGTGCGGCGGCGGAGCTCGTGGCGGCGGCCGTGGTGGGCGCGCCCTGGGCGCCGGCGGTGTCCGAGCCGTCGCCCTCGCAGGCGGTGAGTGTGAGGGCGGCGGTCGCGGCCACGACGGCCAGCAGGAGCTTGCGAGAAGACACGGTGATGATTCCCCCAGGTAGTCGCAGCCGGGACGGCTGCGGATCCGACGGTCGCACAGACTATCGACCTGGGCTGTCGGTTCGGGCCGGGAGACCGTTCTGAGACATCCTCAGAACAGTGTCTCGATCACCGCGGCGACGCCGTCCTGCTCGTTGCTCACGGTGTGCCGGGCCACTGCGGCCAGCACCTCGGGGTGGGCGTTGGCCACGGCGTAGGAGCGCCCGGCCCAGGCCAGCATCTCCAGGTCGTTCGGCATGTCGCCGAAGGCCACCACCTCGGACCGGTCGATGCCCTGCTCACGGCACCAGCTCGCCAGGGTGCTCGCCTTGGTGACCCCCCGGGCGCTGATCTCCAGCAGGGCGATCGGGCTGGACCTGGTGATCTCCGCCAGGTCGCCGGCCGCCTCACGGGCTCGGGCCAGGAACGCGTCGGGCCCCAGGTCCGGGTGCTTGGCCAGCACCTTGAACAGGCCGCCGACCTGCCCGTCCGCGAGCAGTTCCTCGGCGGGGGCCACCGGGTGCTCCTTGTCGGACTCCCACATCACCACGGTGTACTCGGGCTCGCGGGCGAAGCCGCCCGGGTACTCGAAGGCGAAGGCCGTCCCGGGCAGCGCCTCGCGCAGGGCCCGGACCACCGCCAGGGCGTCCGCGGGCCGCAGCGGGAAGCTCTCCAGCAGCTCGCCGCGGCGGACGTCGACGATCGCGCCGCCGTTCGAGCAGATGGCCACGCCGTGGCCGCCGATGTGCCCGCTGAGCTGCCGCATCCAGCGCGGCGGCCGACCGGTCACGAAGACCACCTGGATGCCCGCCTCCTCGGCCGCGGCCAGGGTCGTCGCCGTCCGGGGTGAGACCGCGCCGCCGGGGCCGAGCAGGGTGCCGTCCAGGTCGGTGGCGATCAGGCGGGGGCGGGGCGTGCTGGTGGTCATCGCCCCATCTTCCCGCACCCGCCGTCGCGACCGTGAGGGGGCGGGCCCGTGGTGACCGGGCCCGCCCGCCGCGTCAGGCGTGCGGGATCTCCGAGATCGCGGCGATCTGCCCCTGGGCGTCGAGGGTGACGTCGTACGCCGGGTACGGGGAGCACGGGTGCTGCTTGTCGCCGCCGGCCAGGCAGTCGCCGATGTGCTGCCACAGCTGGCCCAGGTACTCGACCTTCTGCTTGCGCCCGCCCGGGGCGACCAGCTCGCCGGTGGCGTCCACCGAGAAGACCAGCGGGTGCTGCTCGGCGCCGGTCGGCTCGTAGTGGCCGCCCGCGGCGTCGCAGACGAACCGGGTGTCCTTCCAGTACAGCGAGTCCTTGGAGGGCTGCCGCACCGGGTACGCGATCTTGTGGCCGGCGGCCGGCTTCGGCGTGGTGCACTCCCGGCCGGGCGCGTCCCCGGCGGTGGACTTCGCCGCACTCGGCTTGGCCGACGGCGAGGCCGCCGCCGTGCCGGTGGGCTGCGGCGCCCCGGTCGGCGCGGTCGTGGCGGCGGCGGTCGCACCACCGGCCGCATCCGACGAACCGTCGGGCTCACACGCCGTCAGCAGCAGCACCGAGGCCGCCGTCACCGCCACCGCACCGAGAACACCGCGAGCACCGCGAACACTGCGAACCGTCACGATCACATTCCCCCGTCCCAGGCCGTCCCCCGGCCTCCGATCCGACGACCGGACACCCTACCGACTTCGGACCGACGGCCGCCCGGATGGCCGAAAACCGCCCTGCCGACCGGCCCCGCCGAGCGGTGGGGTGGCGGCCCCCGGGACGGCCTCCAAGAGTCGCCCGTCCATCGAGTTGTCCATGGATTGACCTGCGAGAACGCCGAGATGAGCAGCAATCGGCCATGTTGTGTCCATGACTTCTTCTTCTTGGTCAACAGTGGTTTGATCTTGGTCGGGCGCCGAACAGGCGCCCGATTGCTGCCCCGCGGGGGGCCTCACCAGAGGAGAAACACATGGCAGTCGCCAAGCGCCTCGCCGTCGTCACGCTCGGCATCGGCGCGCTGCTCGCCAGCGCCCCGGCCTTCGCGCTCTCGTCCACCACCGCCGGCTCGAACGCCTACACCTCGCGGTCGGACAGCGGCGTCACCGACGGCAAGGTGAACGTCAAGGACACCAGCGCCGACAGCCGCTCCGCCTACGGCCAGTACGAGCGCAAGTCCGCCCCGGGCGAGGTCCGGAACCTGTGGAACAAGAGTGGCTCCGGCACGGTCGCCACCTCCGACGGCGCCCAGGTCTACAAGATCCGCGCCTGCCGCCAGGAGCAGTGGGCCTCGGACACCTGTGGCGGCTGGGCCGCCTGATCCACAGTGTCCTGAGCACGGCCCGACAGGGCCGTGACCGACCGGACCGGAACGGCGGGGCCCACCACGACCGGGGTGGGCCCCTGCCCGGTTGACGAAGGGGAACTCCACGATGGGGCAGCAGACCACGAGCGCGGACCGCGTGCCGAACCAGGGGAGGGCCCCGGTCGCCGGCGCGCCGCTGGTCGTCACCGCCGCCTCCTACCGCATCGGCGACCGCACACTGCTCGACGGACTCGACCTCACCGTGGAGTCCGGCACCTCGGTCGCCGTCACCGGACCCAGCGGAAGCGGCAAGAGCACCCTGCTCATGTGCGCGCTGGGACTGATCACCCCCGATTCCGGCCGCGTCAGCGTCGCCGGAACCGACGTCACCGCACTCTCCCCCCGCCGCCGCGCCCACCACCGGCGCGACCACATCGGTGTGGTCTTCCAGTTCGGCGAACTCCTCCCGGAACTCAGCCCCGTGGAGAACGTCGTGCTGGCCGGACTGCTCGCCGGCCAGTCCCGGAACACCGCCGTCGCCCAGGCCCGCGAACTCCTTGACGAACTCGGCGTGCCCGCCGACCGCACCAGCACCGGCCGGCTCTCCGGCGGCGAACGCCAGCGGGTCGCGGTCGCCCGCGCCCTGATCAACCGCCCCGCCCTGCTGCTCGCCGACGAACCCACCGGCGCACTCGACCAGGCCACCCGCGACCACGTCTGCGACCTGCTGTTCGCCCTGCCCCGCACACACGGCTGCGCCCTGGTCGTGGTCACCCACGACGGCACCGTCGCCGACCGTGCCGACCGGCGGCTCGAACTGCGCGGCGGCGTCCTCGTCGACCACCGGGGCGGCCCCACCACCGCCCGCGGAGCCGAGGACGGCACCGCATGAGGCGCCTCCACCTGACCGCCCAGCTCCTGAGGGTCGGCTGGGCCGCCGGCCGCGGGGCCCGCGAGAACCGGCTGCGCTTCTTCGCGCTGCTCGCCGCGACCGGCCTGCTCGCCACCGCGCTCACCGCCGTCGTGGCCGCGGCCGCCGTGTACGACGGCCGGGCCGTACGGTCCGCCGAACGCAGCCCGGTCACCCTCGACGCCCGGCCCGACGAACGTCCCGTCGCGCTCTGGGGCTACACCTACGACACCATCGACGACCTGCAGTACTCGGTCGTCTTCATCGCCCCGCTGGTCGACGGCGCACCCCTGCCCCCGGGCGTGGACCACTGGCCGGGACCCGGCGAGGCCCTGCTCTCCCCGGCTCTCGCGGAGGCGGGCGCGAACGCCGGCATCGGTGACCGGTTCGGCCGGACCGTGGGCACCATCGGCACCGAGGGCCTGGAGTCCCCGCAGGAACGGCTCGCCTACGTCCGGCCGGTCGACTCCCGCCTCGACGACGCGCGGCTGTTCCAGATCGTCGGCTTCGGAACCGAGGGTCTCGGCGGCTTCGGCGAACACACCCTGATCGGGCCGCTCTGGGTGCTGCAGACCGCCCTGGTCTGCCTCCTCGTCCTCCCCGCCCTGGTCCTCACCACCATCGCGGCCAGGCTCGGCGCCACCGGGCGCGACCGCCGGACCGCCCTGCTCGACGCCCTCGGCAGCGGCTGGTCGGCCCGGGCGTTGATCAACCTGGGCGAGGCGGCCCTGCCCGTCCTCCTCGGCACCGCCGCCGGACTGCTGCCCTGGCTGCTGGGCCTGAGCACCGACCTGCGGATCCCGCTGACCGGGTACCAGCTGCCGCAGCCCGATCTCCGCGCAGTCACCTGGCAGGCGGTCGGGGCCGGGCTGCTCGCCGCGCTCACCGTGCTCTGCGCGGTGGTGCTGCTGCACCGCGCCGGCACGGCCGGCCGCCGCTCCCGACGCACCGCGCCCCGCGCGGAAGCGGACCGGCTGCCCCGGCTGCGGGCGATGATCTGCCCGGTGGCGCTCCTGGTCGCGACCCGCGGACCGGAACTGCTCGCCGCGCGCTCCCCGTTCTGGTTCGTCATCGTCTACGCGGTGGGCGTTGTCGCCACCCTGGCGACGCTGCCCGCGGTGATCGCGCTCGGCACCGCCCGCGCCGGGGCCGCCCTGGCCCGGCTCGGCTTTCGCGCGGGCCGCTCCAGCGCTCTGGTGGCCGGCCGGTGGATGGCCGAACGGCCGGGCGTCACCGCCCGGTTGGTGGCGGGCGTGGTGATCGGCATCGGCCTGATGGGCCAGGTCCAGGTGCACTCCAGCCGGATCAGCGAACCCATGATCGCGGCCCAGCGGACCGTCGACCGGATCGGCGGCAGCGTGGTCACCGTCAAGGCCCCGGGCGATGCCCGGCGGACCGCGGACTTCGCCGCCGCCCTGCCGTCCGGGATCGGCATCCTCGCACTCACCGAGCCCGACGACGAGGGCCGCCCGATCCTGCGAGCCCCCTGCGAGACCCTCACCCAGGTCGGGATCGGCTGCACCGGGGAGACCGTCCTCACCCGCGCTCAGTCCGACCCCCGGCTCGCCGAACTCGCCGACTGGGGCAGCCCCGACGGCCACCTGACCGTGGTCGCCGGGCCGCTGGACCAGCAGGCCGCGCTCGCCGTCCAGCAGCTCGTCCTGGTCTCCGACTCGCGTGCCGAGCTGCCGCTGCCCGCGATCAAGTCGGCCGCCTACCAGCACCTCTCGCTCAGCCCCAACGTCGGCACCCTCGGCTACACCTGGCTGATCGGCGCCACCGAGCGCGCCCAGACGGTGTACTGGGCCATTCTGTTCGGCATCGTCGCGCTGACCACGCTCGGCCTGGCCGCGGCCGTGAACAACGCCGGCGAGTTCCTCCGGTTCAGCCGGACCGCCGCACCGCTCACCGTCCTCTCCGGGCGGCGCAGTCTCTACGCGGCGATCGCGGCCTGGACCATCGGGCTCCCGCTGGTGGCCGCCACACTGATCGGACTGATCGCGAACTACTGGCTGGTCGCCCCGATGACCGTCCCCCTGATCGGGGGCAAGCTCTCCGACACCGGCGTCATGGCCATGGCCGCCACCAGCCTCCTGCTCGCCCTCGCCAGCTGGCTCGCCAGCGCCGCCCAAGCCACCCGCCAAGCCGCCCGCTGGACCCCGGAGGCCGACTGATCCGGCCTCTGCCCCGGGCCACCGGACAGCCACCCGGGGACGCGGCCGGATCCCGTGTCCTCGGGTGGCCGTCAGACCGGCTCGACCGCGATCCGGCGGTGGCACAGCCGACGCAGGTCGTCGACGTCGCTGGTCACGACTGTCACACCGCCGTGGACGCCGGTCGCCGGCAGTGCCGGGCGCGCGCCCGTGCCACCCCCGCTTCGCTGCGGTCCGGGTCAGATCGCGATGAGTCGGACCCGGCCGCCGCAGAGCTTGGACATGTCGTCGACGTCGGAGGTGAGCATGGCCACCGGCCCGGGCTGGCGCAGCGCCATCTCGGCGACGGTCGCGTCGATCGCGTACTTGTGGCCGTGCAGGCCGGCCTGCTTGAGCAGCGCGGCCGAGGCCCTCGCGGCCTGCTCGGTGACCGCCTCGACCTTGACCCGGGAGAGTGTCCAGTTCAGCCGGGCTTCGTTCACGCGTGCGTGCGTGGCTTCGACGATGGTGTTCGCGCCGACGACGAAGTCGGCCCCCATGGCGTGGAACACCTGAAGCATCGCCAGCACGGCGCGGTCCTGCAGGATCCACGAGGACAGTCCCTGGGAGTCCAGTACGACCGTCTCGAACCGCTCGGTCACGCGGCGCTCGCCGAACCGGCGGCCCCGCCGGAGCCGAAGATCCTGGCGTGCGCCTCGGACAGCTCCTCATCGGTGAAGCGGCCCTGCTCCTCCTGGTAGCGGCGGAGATCCTCCGCGAGCAACTGGTGCCGAATCTGGCGGGCGACCGCCTCCGCGACGTATCCGGAGACGTTGTCGGTGAGCTTCTTCAGCTCGGCCACCTGTTCCGTCGGGAGCGTCACGGTGATCCGCGTGGTTGCTGACATGGCACGAGCATACTGCGGTATGCGCCCGAGTGGGGCCATCCTGGCGCCGGGTGCGGCCGACGGGTCATGTGCCGCTGCTCCTCGGGGCGCTCGGCCGTCACCAGCTGGTGGCCTCGTCGAGTGACCGCTGCCAGTACGTGACCTTGAGGGAGTCGTCCACGTGGACGCCGGTCGCCGGCAGTGCCGGGCGGGCGCCCGTGCCGACGCTCTGGTTGCCCGAGGGGCCGTGGAAGTAGACGGTCAGGGAGGTCACGGTGTGGCCGTGGGCGGCGCTCCCGTCGGCGGCGGCGAGGTTCACGGAGGCGTAGCCGGACTCGCCGGGCCTGAGCGTGACGACGGCCTGCGGGTGCGAGTCCTCGATGACCGGGGGTACGGCCTGGGCCTCGCCGAACCGGACGGCCGGGTAGCCGTAGAGGTTGCAGCTGCCGGTGCCGGTGTTGGTGACGGTGAGCAGCATGTGGTTGACGGGCCGGTTCAGCGGGGCCGCGGTCGTCTTGGTGTTGGAGCCTTCGCAGGGGACCTGCTTGTCGGGGGCGGCGGGCGTCCGCGTCGGCGCGGCGGTCTTCGCGGCAGCGGTGGGGGCGGCGTGGGCGGTGGGGGCGTTCGAGGCGGGCGCGGCGGCGGGGGAGCCGGCGACGGCGCCGGTCGGAGCGGCACCGCTGGGGGAGGCCGGGCCCGCGGCGGTGGCCGCGCCGTCGTCGCAGGCGGTCAGGGTGCAGAGGGCGAGTGCGGCGGTCGCGGCGGCGGTGATCAGACGGGTGCGGGAGGTGCGGGCGGCGAACACGTGGTCGCGGCTCCTTCCGTTGTTCGTTCCGGCGGGCCGGTGATTGGATGACCGCAGTGTGTGGAGTGATCTGTCCCAGCCGCCACGGTTGCGGGCATGGTGGGGACGCTGGAACGGTGAAACATACCCTGACCAGCGGAAACGGGTCGTCCCTGGAACGCTGGAACGGGACGCTGAGGGGCCGGAGGGGCGCGTGGTGGGGGCGACGGAACCGGATGGCGCGGGGGACTTCGCGCGCCTTCTGCAGGACCTCAAGAGCCGCTCCGGGCTGAGCTACGGGTCGCTGGCCAAGCGGCTGCACATGAGCACCTCGACGCTGCACCGCTACTGCAACGGCACCGCGGTGCCCAACGAGTTCGCCCCGGTGGAGCGCCTCGCCCGGGCGTGCCGGGCGACCCCGCAGGAGATGGTCGAACTGCACCGGCGCTGGATCCTCGCCGACGCGGCCCGGGGACGCAGGGCGGACGGCGCAACGGGTACGGCACCTTCGGCCGACTCGTCCGGCCTGGTGGGCATGCCGCCGGAGGATGCACCGGAGGGTGAGCCGGCCGCCGCACGGCCCCGGCGCCGCCGCACCCCGCTGATCGCCTCGGCCGCGGCCCTCGCCCTCCTGACGTCCGTGGTGCTCGTCGTGGGTCCCCGACTCGGGGGTGCCGGGGGAGACCGGCGGGCGGCCGGCGTCACGGCGTCGACGGCAGCCACGACGAACTCCCCACCCGCGTCCCCGCCCGCCTCCCCGGCTGCCGCTCCCGCGCCGGACGCCTCCCACGACAGCGGGCCCGTCCCGCTGACCGTCGGCATCCGCCCGTACGTCTACGCCAACCCGTGCAGCCAGCACTTCCTCGTCCAGAGCGGGCCGGCCCAGGTGGGCCCGCCCGCGAACGAGCACGACGCCCCCCGCTGGGCCGCCGCGTACGGCGCCGTCTCCTCCGGGGAGCAGCGCATCGCCCTCACCGTGCAGGGCACCGGCGCGGAGACGGTCGTCCTGGAGGCCCTGCACGTGAGGGTCACGTCCCGGCGGGCGCCGCTCGGCTGGAACGACTTCTCGATGGGCGTCGGCTGCGGTGGCAGCGTCGAGACCAAGTCGTTCGACATCGACCTCGACCGGGGCAGCCCCACCGTCACCGCCACGCACGGACAGCGGGACTTCCCGTACAAGGTCAGCAAGTCCGACCCGGAGGTCTTCTACGTCACCGCGCACACCGAGGCGCACGACGTCCGCTGGGACCTCTCCCTGGACTGGTCCAGCGGTGGCCGCCGCGGCACCGTGCGGATCGACAACGACAACACCCCGTTCCGGACGAGTGCCGGCGCCGGGCGCCCCGGCTACGACTACCCCCTGGGCGGGGGCGAGTGGATCAAGCGGGAGGGTGGGTAGCGCACGCCGGAACGTAGGGTCGCGGGGATGCGACTGAGCACCGTGATCCTCCCCATCCCGTGGAGCTCCGGCCGGTGGAGCTCCGGTCGGTGGAGCACCGGCTCAGGAGGGGAGGCGGTTCAGTGCTGCGGTGGCGATGCCTTCGACGGAGGTCGGGCCGTCGGTGGGTCGGCCGGTGAGCTCGACGATGGCGACCCTGGTGCCGCTGCGCAGGACCGCGACCCCGCCGGTGACGGTGCCGTCGCCGTTGTAGGACGGGTACCAGCGGGCGGTGCCGCCGGTGACGGTCAGCGTGTGGGCCGCGCCGTAGTGCCAGTGGCCGGCGGGCTCGTCCTGGCAGTCCTGAACGAGCGCGACGAGCTGCTTCTCCCAGGTGGCGGCCGCGGTCTCGGTGGGGGCGCTCGCGGCCGACTCGATCAGTAGGCCGTCGGTGTCGAAGGTCCAGGTCACGGACGCGTACGCGGTGGCGTTGCCCTTGGTCAGGTCGCGCATCGTCTCCTCGCCGGAGCACGCGGACAGCCCCTGGCGTCCGGTCAGCGCAACGGTCGCGCCGAC
The DNA here is from genome assembly GCF_040571325.1 of Kitasatospora sp. HUAS MG31. Classification (GTDB taxonomy): domain Bacteria; phylum Actinomycetota; class Actinomycetes; order Streptomycetales; family Streptomycetaceae; genus Kitasatospora; species Kitasatospora camelliae. The sequence continues at coordinate 4,041,193 of NZ_CP159872.1, forward strand.
CGGGTTCAGGCCCTTCTGGAAGTCCTCGCTCTGGACGAGGGCGGCGGAGCCGAGTCCGGGCGCGGCGGCCGTTGTGCGGTACGCGGCGTTGTGCGCGGCCCCGTCGGCGCTGGCCGACTGGGTGCCGACGACGCTGGCCGTGATCAGTGCGGCGGCGAAGCAGGCCGCGGCGGCGACCCGGTTGCGGCGAGCGGACTTCTGCTGGACGGTCTGGTTCTCGGTCATCTGGTCCCCCTGCTGGTCGGGACGCCTGCTGCGTCCTCGTACAACCGGGGAGATGCCGCCGGGGGAGGGAAAGTTGGAGCCCCGACCTGCTGTTTCACAGCTGTGACAGAGCGGTCCTGACGACGCGGTCCATCGCGGCCGTCCCCAGGCAGGCATGGACCTCCAGCACCCCGTAGTGGGTGCCGCTGCGCAGCACGGCGATGCCGCCGCAGGGCTCCTTGCCCTCGGGCGCTCTGCCGGTGGTGTTGAGGGATCCCTGGTAGGCGCCCATCCAGCTCGCGGTGACGTCCGGGGCGAGCTGCAGCGTCGTGGTCCTTCCGTAGACCCAGTGCCCCGGCGGTTCCTCCTGGCAGGGCACCTCCTCCAGCAGCAGGCGCTCGGTGAAGTTCTGCGCCATGGAAGGGTTCCGGGCCTCGGCGGCGACCTCGCGGGCGACCTGGTCGACGCGGTCGGCGGCCAGCGTGGGGTCGCCTGGGTTGGTGCGGGGGCTGGTCATCAGTCCGCGGAAGTGGGCACCGGGCCCGCCCAGGGTCTGGGTGAGGGTCTTCTCGCCGGAGCAGGCCGCGTTGGCGTAGACCCCGTCGCCGTACCGGTCGGTGACGTGGATCTTCCGGGTGCCGACGTCCGGGCCGAACGCCGCCGGCTCCAGGAGGTTCGTGGTCGTCACCGGCCCGGTCGCACCGGTCGCACCGGTCGTCGAGGCGGAGCCGGAGGCCGAGGACGCGGGCGTCGGGACGGACCCGCCGGGTGTCGCGAGAGCGGACGCGCCCTGGGATGCCCCGCCGACCGCGGCACCCGACCGTGCTGCCGGGTGCGCGGTGGCGCCGGGAGGTGGTGGCAGGACGAACCGGCCGGTCGCCAGCCCGAGCACGGCGGCTGCCACCAGGGCGGCGACGGCGGACCGTGGCCGGACGGCGGCGTGGCCGCCGCCCGCCGCGGGACCGCCGTTCACAGACCGGTGACCAGGCGCTCGCGCATGAAGCGGCGGGCCTGGTGGATACGGTCCTTGACCGTGCCCAACGGGGCGCCCAGCTCCTCGGCCACCTGGACGTAGGTCAGGTCGCCCAGGTCGCGCAGCACGAAGGACTCCACCAGGGCGGGGTGCTGCTGCTCCAGCGCGGCCAGCGCCTCCATCAGGTCGAGCCGGGTCCCGGCGATGACGCTGGTGGTACGCGGGTCGACGGACTCGGGGAGGTCGGCGTGGCTGTCCTCGGCACGCCGGCGCATCGAGCGGTAGGTGGACCGGGCGGCGTTCGAGGCGATCACCGTCACCCAGCCCAGGAAGGAGCCGTGGCCGCCGTACTCGCCCAGGTGCGTGCTGATGGACAGGAGCGCGTCCTGCGCGGCCTCCTCCGCGTCGGCGTGGTGGGGCAGGAAGCGCGAGCAGCGGCGCAGCACCACCGGCCGCAGCTTGGCCAGCAGGTGCTCCCTCGACCCCGGGTCCCCCGCCTGAGCAGCCGTCACGAGCCGTTCCAGCTCAGCTTCCTCGAACACCCGGATCCCCCCGTTCCGTCCCGCCCGGCATCCGCCCCGTCGAACGGGAGTTCCGCACTCCCCCCGACTCCGGCAGAATGCTGCCACATGCACAAGCTCGGCCGTTACCTCCTCCTGGAGCGGCTCGGAGCCGGCTCCTTCGCGACGGTCTGGAAGGCCTACGATCCGGAGCTCGACACCGAGGTCGCGGTGAAGGTGCTGGCCGAGAACTGGGCCGCCAACGCCGATGTGCGCGAGCGGTTCCTGGCGGAGGCGAGGCTGCTGCGCCGGATCGTCAGCCCGCGGGTGGTCCGGGTGCACGACGTCGGGGTGCAGGAGGACCGGCCCTACTTCGTCATGGACCACGTACGCGGCGGCACCCTGGCGGACCGGGTCGGGCAGTGCGACCCGCAGGAGGCGCTGCGGCTGGCCGCGGAGGCGGCCTACGCGGTCCAGGTCCTGCACGAGGCGGGCGTGGTGCACCGCGACGTCAAGCCGTCCAACCTCCTGCTCGCCACCGACCCTGCGCCCGCCGCGGTGCTGGTGGCGGATCTGGGCAGCGCGAAGCAGCTGGCCGACGCGTCCGGGCTGACGGTGACCACGGGCACGCCCGCGTACATGGCACCGGAACAGGCCTTCCAGACCGGCGGGTTCGACGGGAGGGCCGACGTGTACGCGCTGGCCGTCGTGGCCTACGAGCTGCTGACCGGGCAGAAGCCGTTCGGCCCGGGCGGACGCGCCGCAGCCCTGATGACCGACCAGCCGACCGCCTCGACGCTGCCGGCGCTCCCAGCCGGAGCGGAGCTCCCACCGAACGTCGCCCTGCTGCTGCGGTCCGCGATGTCCGTCGAGCCGGCGGACCGACCGCCGACCGCCCGGGCCTTCGCGGACGCGCTGCTGGATCCGGTCCCGCAGTCCCAGCCCCTGGAAGGCCCTCGGTGGCTGACCCCGCGCGCGGTCTGTCTGGCGTCGGGCACGGTGTTCACGGCGACGACCCTGCTGAGCTGGCTGCGGCGTTGAATCCGACAGGGAGCCGGTCCGCACCGGCGGTCGTGTCCCGGAGAGGATCCGGCCGCGAACGCGTGAACGGATCCGGCGGGAACCGGGTGAGCGGCGCCCGGTCGTGCCTCGTCACGTCGGAGGGCGCCGGCCGATGACGGCTACCGTAGGGTCGGCGGCATGCGACTGAGCACGGTGATCCTCCCCATCCACCGGTGGAGCGAGGGTCAGAAGATCTGGCGTCGGGCCGAGGACCTCGGGTTCCACGCCGCGTACACCTATGACCATCTGTCCTGGCGGTCGTTCCGGGACGCGCCGTGGTTCGGGGCGGTCCCCACCCTCACGGCCGCCGCGTCGGCCACCGAGCGGCTGCGGCTGGGCACGCTGGTGACCTCGCCGAACTTTCGGCACCCGGTCACGCTGGCCAAGGATCTGCTGACGGTGGACGACATCTCCGGCGGACGGCTGACGGTCGGCATCGGGGCGGGTGGCGTCGGTTTCGACGCCACCGCGATGGGCCAGGAGCCGTGGTCGCCGAAGGAGCGGGCGGACCGGTTCGGTGAGTTCCTCCCCCTCCTGGACGAGCTGCTGACCAGCGACGCCACCACCCGTGAGGGCGCTTACTACTCGGCGGTGGAGGCCCGCAACATCCCGGGCTGCGTCCAGCGTCCCCGGGTGCCGTTCTACGTCGCGGCGACCGGCCCGCGCGGGCTGCGGCTGGCCGCCGAGCACGGCCAGGGCTGGGTCACCTACGGCGACCCGCGCGGCCCGGCGGACGTCCCGGTGGACCAGGCACCGGCCGTGATCGCCGGGCAGCTGGCCAAGCTGCGCGCCGCCTGCGAGGCGCGCGGCCGGGACGTGGACGAGCTGGAGAAGGTCATGCTGCAGGGGTCGACGGCCGAGCGTCCGCTGGCGTCCCTGGACGCCTTCGTCGACTGGGCCGGCACATATCGCGACCTGGGCATCACCGAGCTGGTGATCCACTGGCCGGTGCCGGACTCGATCTTCGAGAACGACCTCGCGGTGTTCGAGCGGATCGCCACCGAGGGTCTCGCGCAGCTCGGCTGAGGTCCTGCCGCGGGGACGGACCGGTCACCGCCCGGTCCGTCCCGTACCCGCCTGCCCGCCCGCCTGCCCGCCTGAGGAGAAGGACGAGCCCGACCGTGCCGACCGCACCCGTGATCCGCAGCGACGTCCCCGGCTCCTTCGCCCGGGCCGTCTTCCACGACCGCCACCCCGAGCTCGTCCGGCAGGTCCTCGGAGCCCTGCCGTACGGCCCGGTGGAGCGGGCGGCGGTGGAGCGGCTGCTGGTGGAGAGCACCACCGGCGTCCTGGAGCCGCTGGGCGAGGACGCCCAGGACGCCGCCCGGTGGCTGGAGTGGGGCGGCGGCCTGTGGGGGAAGCCGTGGGGCGAGGCGCCGTTCCTGTGGGCCGAGAGCTACTTCTACCGCCGACTGCTCGACGCCACCGGGTACTTCCGACCCGGGGCGTGGCAGGGCGTCGACCCGTTCGCGCCGTTCAAGGCCGCCGAGCTGGCCGGGGAGGCGGTGGACGAGGAGCTGGCCGCGCTGGGTGGGCTCGACGGCCTGCCCGGGGCCCGTCGGGCGGAGGCTCTGCTGTCCTCCGCGCTGTGGGGCAACCGCGCGGACCTGAGCTTCCGGATCACCGCGGGGACCGGCGGTGCGACCGCGTCGGACCTGCTCGTCGACGACAGCGCGACGCTCTGGGCCGAACTGGAACGGGCCGGGGGCGGGCGGGTCTGCGTCGTCGCGGACAACGCGGGCCGGGAGCTGCTGCCGGACCTCGTGCTGATCGACCACCTCCTGTCCGGCGGCCTGGCGGCGCAGGTCGTCCTGTATGTGAAGCCGCAGCCGTACTTCGTGTCGGACGCGACGATGGCCGACGTCCTCGCCGCGGTCGGCCGCCTGCGCACCGCGCCCTGTCCGGCCGCCGGGGCGGTCGGCGGCCGGCTGTGGCAGGCCATGAACAGCGGCACGCTGGTGGTCCGCACGGACCCGTTCTTCTGCGCGCCGCTGCCGTTCCACGACATGCCCGCCGCTCTCCGGGGCGAACTCTCCGGTGCGAAGCTGACGATCCTCAAGGGCGACCTCAACTACCGCCGCCTGGTGGGCGACCGGCTCTGGCCGCCGACCACCCCGTTCGCCGGGGCGGTGAGCCACTTCCCGTCGCCCGTCGCGGCCCTGCGGACGCTGAAGTCCGACGTGATCGTCGGCCTGGACGCCACCACCGCCGCCCGGCTGGACGGCACGGGGACGGCGTGGCGCACCAGCGGCCGCCATGCCGTCATCCAGGTCGCGCGTCCCTGAGACACGCCCTGACCGGCTACGTGGCCGGCCAGGTGGCCCTGCTACGTGGCCGCCGCGACCGGGCCGATCTGCCATGCGGCTCTCGCGGTGCGCATCGCGTCCCGGGCCCGCGTCGCCCCGGCACGGGCTGCCGCCGCTCCGCCGTCGGCCCCGGTGAGCCGGGTACTCCGGCTACTCCGGGTACCGAGGCCCGCGCAGGGGCCGCAGATGCCGGGGCGGGGCACCGGGTCGTGGCACCCGGCGCACTCGGTGTAGCGGGCCGGCGGGGGCGGGGCCGTGGCTCGGTCGGGCGGCATCTTGCGCTGCAGGCGGTGGCGGAGCACCGCCACGGGCGAGTGCATCGGGCTGGGCAGGCCCGGCAGCAGGGCGTGGGCGAGGTCGGCGGGGGTGCTGCCGCGGTCCAGCCACTGGGCGACCAAGGGGGAGAGTTCACGCGCCTCCCGCTCGCCGAGCCGTAGGCGGGGCTCGGGGCGGATCACCCGGAACAGGGTGGCCAGCGCCTCGTGGAGCCGTTTGTCGGGCGCGGCCGGGGGCTGCCGGACGAGCGGCTCCACGGGCTGCTCCTCGGGGCCGTTCCCCCGCCCTCCTGTCCGCGTCCCGGTCCGCTCGGCGGGGAGGGAGGGTTCTTTCACCGGGTTCTTTACCTGGACGTCAGCGCCGCCGGTGGTCGCTCCACCGGGGACCGGACGGGTGGCACCCGGCGGCCCGGCCTGGGCGGCGTCGTAGACGTGGGTCCTGGTGCGGAGGGTGCCGTCGGGCATGCGGATCTTCTCGACCCGGTAGAAGCCGGCCTCGGTCAGCTCCTTCAGGGCCTTGCGGATCGCACCGCGTCCCTGGGGGCTGGTGTCGGCCATGTGCCGGGCGTCCTCGCGCCAGCCGTCGGGCCGGGAGAGGAGGTCGGCGAGCAGGCCGCGGGCGGTGTAGGAGAGCTGCCGGAACTGCAGGACGCCGTTGGGCAGAACCGTGAAGTTGCGGACCTGTTCGGTACGATGGACGTGCATCGGGAGTTTCGGTCTCCTGGTGCCTGACCCCGGGGTGTTGGTAGCACCGCCGGGGTCGTTAATTTTCGGGATGGGCCGGAACGTAGCACACGCACCGATCGAAGATCGACACGATCGTCAAGCGGTCACGATCGCAGGTCGGAGGGGTGCGGGGCGCTCCTGACCGATCGTGAAGTGACAGGTGCGGCGGTCGACTTCGGTCACGGTCCGGGCGGGGCGTGGACGGGGCGAGGCCGGGCGTCGGACGCGGGCGAGGCCGCGTCGCGGACCGGGGTCGGGGTCGGCCCCGGGTGGCGGTGGCCAGGGGTGGCGGAGACCGCGTGGACCTGCGGGACGCGGGTCGAGGTCCGCCATGCGAGCCGTCCCATTGCTATTCGGTCACGGGGTGTCCCAATCGCGGAGAATGCGACGGGATGTCAGGCCGAAACGTGTTGTTCGTGGTCGAGCGCGGCTCTCATAATTCGCTGAACACGCGGACGATTCGTCGTTGACGGCCGATCAGGGGGGCTGGTCGCCGGCCCGCCGCCCCGCGTGCCATCACACGCTCCGTGCTCCCTGGGGGAACTCCCTTGTCCACGCCCGAAGAGGCCGTGCCCGAACCTGCCGCACCCGAACCGGTCGCCACCGCTGTGCCCGAACCCGCCGCGCCGGTCGAGCCTGCCGCGCCGGTCGAGCCCGCTGCGCCCGCTGAGTCGGCCGAGCCCGTTACCGCGGATGTCGCCGCCGAGCCCGTCGCCGCGGATGTCGCCGTAGACGTCACCGCGGAGGCCGCGCCCGGGGCGCCGCGTCCGAGGAAGGGCCTGCCCACCGCCCTCGCGGTGGTCGGCCTGGTCGCCGTGACCGCGCTCAGCGCCACCGTCACCGTGGCGGTCGGCAAGCCGGACCGGTCCGTCGCGGTCGCCGCCCCGGCCGCGTCCTCGGCCGCGCCGAGCCCCACCGCCAGCCCCAGCCCGACCGCCGCCCCCACCCCCACCGCGACCGCGGTGCCGAGCGCGCCGCCCAAGCCGGTCAGCACCCTCAAGGGCAGCGTCTCGGGCGGCAAGCACAGCGGTGACCTGCGGTACTTCCTGGTGCCTGTGCCGGACCTGGCCGACCCGTACGGCTCCCCCGACGGCGCGGAGATGTCGATGGAGGAGATCGCGGCGCAGTACCCCAAGACCACCGACATCAAGGGCGTCCTGGACTCCTGGGGCTTCCAGGAGTCGGTCACCCGCACCTACCGGACCAGGGACGGCAAGATCGAGGTCCGGGCCGAGCTGAAGCGGTTCGCCCGCGCGGACCGGGCCAGGGGATTCGCCGAGAACATCAGCCTCAAGGGCGACAGCTTCGACATCGACGGCGTCGACGGCGCCCGCGGCTACCTCTTCAAGCCCGAACAGCAGGCCTACACCGGCGAGTTGGTCGGCATCGGCTACCAGGGCGACACCGTCTTCGAGGTCAGCGTCGAGGTCAAGGGCGACCCGAACAAGGCCCTGCTCGCCGACGCGATGAAGCGGCAGTTCGACCGGCTCGCCAACGGCTGAGCCGACGTCACCCCTCGAACCCCTTTCTTCCAGGAGCAGGAGCACCTGTTGAGCACCGAGACCGTGGAGCCGGACGCTCCCGAACCGGCCGACCCGCCCCGGCCGGCCGTCCCCCCGCAGCCGACCGCCGCCCCGGCGCCGGCCGCCGAGCCGACCACCGACCCGACCGCTGAGGCCGCCGCCGTCGAGCCCGCCCCCGCCGAGGACGGCACCGCCGAGCAGCCCGCCGAGGACACCGCCGCCCCCGCCGCCAAGCGGAGCCTGAGCACCCGTGCGCTGCTGCTCGCCGCCCTGCTGATCGGCCCGGTGGCCGGCGCCGCGGTCGGGTACGCGGTCCAGGCCGCCCGCCCGGCGACCCCGCTGCCGCCGCTCAAGCCGGTCCAGCTGGCCTACCCGGCCGAGCGGATCGACGCCCAGGCGCTGGCCGATGCCGCCCCCAAGCCGCTGAACATCGACGGCGACCTGCGCGACCTGCTGCTCAAGCGCCCGGACGGCACCAAGGAGTGGGCCGACAACGCCGGCTCCGGCGGCTGGATGGACGCCGCCGAGATGGCCGAGTCCGTCGGCCGCTCCGACCAGGAGTTCCAGGAACTGCTGCGCAGCGGCTTCCGCCGCGCCGCCGTGACCAGCTGGCGCGAGGGCGAGACCGAGTACCGGATCCGTCTGATCCAGTACTTCCCGGACGACGCCGGCGAGGCCGTCTCCGGCGCCCGGCAGGACAGCACCGGCGGCGCCGGCGTCTCCAAGGTCCCGGGCAACGCCGAGGGCACCGTGAAGGTCCTCGACAAGCCGCGGCACTACGCGGACAGCACCAAGGAGTACTACTACGGCGAGGCGCTGGCCCGGAAGGGCACCGTGATCATGGACGTCGAGGTGTACTCGCCGGGCGCGGTGGACCGCGCCAAGCTCGAAGACCTCGCCAAGCGCCAGTGGGAGCGACTCGCGTGACCGACATCGAATCCACCACCCCCGCGCCGGCCGAGCCGGGCACCCCCACCGCTCCCGCGGAGCCGGGCACCCCGCCCGCGCCCGTCGAGGCCGGCGCCCCCGCCGTACCCGTCGACCCGGCCGACCTGCCCGCTCCGGAGGCGTCCGCCGACCTCGGCACCCCGCCCGGACGACCGGCCGGCCGCCCCGGCAGCCGCACCCTGCTGCGCGGCGCCGCGGCCGTCCTGGTCGCCGCCCTGGTCGGTGTCGGCATCGGCGAGGCCGTCCTCGCGATCCACTACGACGAGAACCGCCCGGCGGTCGCGGCCGTGGCCAAGCCCGCGCCGAGCACCCCCGCCGCGCCCGAGTGGGGCGCCCAGTCGAACGGCAACCACTTCGGCCGGCTCCGCGACCTGCTGCTGCCCGTCCCGACCGGCTACACCCTCGGCCCCGACGCCGGCGCCCTGGGCAACGACAGCGAACTCGGCCGCGAGCAGCTCGACAAGCGCATGGAGAAGAACCTGGACGGCGTGCCGAACCAGTACCGCGACCGGGTCAAGGGGGCCTGGGAGGCACTGCACCAGAAGGGCTCCGGCATCCGCACCTACCGCAGCGGCGGCGCCGACCTGCTGGTCGAGATGTACCTGGACCAGTTCAACCAGCAGGCCGTCACCCAGACCACCGAGCTGTACGGCGCGATGGTGGACGACACCGGCGTGTTCCGGCACGGCCCGGCCGTGCCCGGCCACGACGCCGCCCGCTGCGTGCTGCCGCCGCTGCGCGCCGGCGACGAGCTGGACTTCATGCACTGCTTCTCCGCCGAGGGCGACCTGCTGGTGACCATGAACGTCTCCGGCACCGCGCCCCTCAACCAGGACAAGGTCGTCGACCTGTTCCGTCAGCAGCTGGACCGACTGGCCCGACCGGGAGCCTCCGTATGAGCGACGACCGCACCACCCCCGAGCCGGACCGCCCGGAGCAGACCCAGGCCACCCCGGAGCAGGGCACCCCGCAGCGGGCCGATCTGACGAAGGCTCCGACCGTCGACGCCCCGGCCCCCGCTTCCCCGGCCGTGCCGCAGCAGCCGCCCGTCGTGGAGCAGCCGCCCGTCCCGGCCGCCGCGCCCGACCCGTGGGCGCTGCCCGATGCCGCCCTGCCCGGGCAGCTCCCGCCCGGCGACGCCCTCCCGGCCGGCCTGCCGCCCGCGGAGCCGAAGCCGCCGCGCGACCGCAAGAAGCTGATCCGGCTCGGCGCCGCCGCCGCGGTCCTGGTGCTCACCGGCACCGCCACCGCGGTCGCCGTCACCCTGCCCGAGCGCACCGACCTGCCCGGCCTGCAGACCCCGAACGACGGGCGGTACACCTTCCCGGCGCTCGCACTGCCGCCGCTGCCCCAGGGCTCCGCGGCGCCCACCGACAGCAAGAGCCGGCACCACGCCGACCTCCGCGGTCTGCTGCTGCCGGCCCCCCGGGAGGCCCGGCCCGAGCCCACCGCGACCGCCACCGCGACCCCGGCCCAGCCCTCGGCCACGGCCTCGCCCTCCGCGTCGGCCACCGCCACGGAGTCCGCCGGCGCCTCGCCGTCCGCCACCCCCACCCTGCCGCCGGTCCCCGGCCGCTGGGTGCCCTGCGACGGCACGGGCGCCCTGGGCAAGGACGCGGCCGCGATCACCCTCAAGCTGACCGTCAACGCCTGCCGGGCCGCCGCCGCCCAGGGCTGGACCGCCAAGGACGGCACCCGGACCGAGATCCGGCTGCTGCGCTTCGGCTCCTACGCCGAGGCGAACGACGTCTACGGCACGCTCTCCCAGGCCGACGGCACCAAGGACCTGGCCTCGGCCGCCGTCGACCTCCGCAACGAGTACCCCGTCGGCACCGGCAACCTGATGGTCCGCAGCGCCCCCACCGTCGGCAAGGACGGCGACCCGGCCGGCCGGGTCGGCTACCTGCTCGCCGGGGACCTCGTCGCGGTGATCCAGCTCGCCAACCCCGCGGGCGTCCCGATCCAGCCGTTCCGGCAGGTCGTCGCCCTGCAGAGCAGCATGCTCGACGGATGACCCGTCATCCTCCCCGGCCCGTTACCCCCGGGAACGGGCCGGGGAGGTCATCCTGGAGGCGGACCCCGTCCTCCTGGCGGCGGAGCCCCAACTCATCGTCCCAGTGCATTCCGGCCGGGCCCCGCGGCCACTAGCGTGTGCCGGGTGTCCACAGTCATCAAGACGGACGGCCTGACCAAGAAGTTCCCCCGGGTCACCGCGCTCGACGGCCTCACCATCGAGGTGCAGCCCGGCGTGGTAGGCCTGGTCGGTTCGAACGGCGCCGGCAAGTCCACGCTGATCAAGATCCTGCTCGGGCTCGCGCCCGCCACCTCCGGCACCGGCCACGTCCTCGGACTGGACATCGCCACCGAGGGCTCGGCGATCCGCGAGCGTGTCGGCTACATGCCCGAGCACGACTGCCTCCCGCCGGACGTCTCGGCCACCGAGTTCGTCGTCCACATGGCCCGGATGGCCGGCCTCCCGGCCGCGGCCGCCCGTGAACGGACCGCCGACACCCTGCGCCACGTCGGGCTGTACGAGGAGCGCTACCGCCCCATGGGCGGCTACTCCACCGGCATGAAGCAGCGCGTCAAGCTCGCCCAGGCCCTGGTCCACGACCCGCAGCTGGTCCTCCTCGACGAGCCCACCAACGGCCTCGACCCGGTCGGCCGCGACGACATGCTCGACCTGATCCGCCGGGTCCACACCGACTTCGGCATCTCCGTCCTGGTCACCACCCACCTGCTCGGCGAACTCGAGCGCACCTGCGACCACCTCGTCGTCATCGACGGCGGCAAGCTGCTGCGCTCCTCCTCCACCGCCTCCTTCACCGAGGCCACCCACACCCTCGCCGTCGAGGTCACCGACCACCCCGAGGACCACACCCTCGACAGCGGGGAGGCCGTTCGCGAGCGCCTGGCCGCCGCCGGCCTGACGGTCCGTCCCGACGGATCCCGGGTGCTGCTCGTCGAACTCGAGGGCGAGGACACCTACGACACCGTCCGCGACACCGTCGCCGCGCTGGGCCTCGGCCTGGTCCGGCTGGAACAGCGCCGCCACCGCGTCGCCGAGATCTTCACCGACCACGCTCACCAGGCAGGAGGTGCCCCGGATGTCCACGCCTCCGCCCACTGAGACCCACTCCGGCGTCATCCACGACATCGGCTACCGGCCCTACACCGGCCCCCGGCTCGGCCGCCGCTACGCCACCCGCTCCCTCTTCGAGCAGAGCCTGCGCGCCGCCTACGGACTCGGCCGCTCCGGCAAGTCCAAGGTCCTGCCGATGCTCGTCCTGGCGGTCGTCACCGTGCCCGCCCTGATCATGGTCGCCGTCGGCATCATGACCGGCGCCGACAAGCTGCCGCTCGACTACGCCGAGTACCTCAGCATCTTCGGCCTCTTCCCGGCGATCTTCACCGCCGCCCAGGCCCCCGTGCTGATGTCCCGCGACCTGCGGCACAACACCGTCCCGCTGTACTTCTCCCGCCCGATCACCCGCACCGACTACGTCGGCGCCAAGTTCGGCGCGATGGCCGCGGCCCTGCTCCTCCTCATGCTCAGCCCGCTGCTGGTGCTCTACGCCGGCGCCCTGCTCGCCAAGCTCCCGTTCGGCGAGAACACCGAGCACCTCCTCTACGGCGTGGTCGCCGCCCTCCTGTACGCCGTGCTCTACGCCGGCCTCGGCCTCCTGATCGCCGCCGCCACCCCGCGCCGCGGCTTCGGCGTGGCCGCCATCATGGGCGTGCTCACCGTCACCAACATCCTCGCCGCCATCGTCTTCAACCTGATCGGCGGCCTGGGCTACCCGCCGCCGCAGTCCGCCCAGTGGGCCCTGCTGCTCTCGCCCGGCATGCTCGTCGAGGGCTTCGTCAACCAGGTCTTCGACCTCGGCGCCTTCGACCGGCCCGGCCGCGCCCCCGGCGCCCTCGGCGCGGTCGTGTTCGCCGTCGAGACCGTCGCCCTGGTCGCCGCCTCGTACGGGCTGCTGCGCCGCCGCTACCGGAACATCTGAGAGGGCGTCATGGCCGTCATCACCATCGACAAGGTCTCCCGCTGGTTCGGCAACGTGGTCGCCGTCAACGACGTCTCGATGACCATCGGGCCCGGCATCACCGGCCTGCTCGGCCCCAACGGCGCCGGGAAGTCCACCCTCATCCACATGATGAGCGGCTTCCTCGCCCCCTCCTCCGGCGCGGTCACCCTGGACGGCACGCCGATCTGGCGCAACCAGCAGACCTACCGGAACATCGGCCTCGTCCCCGAACGCGAGTCGATGTACGACTACCTCACCGGCTGGGAGTTCGTCCTCGCCAACGCCGAACTCCACGGCCTCGCCGACCCCGGCGCCGCCGCCCGGCGCGCCCTCGCCCTGGTCGAGATGGAGTACGCGCAGGACCGCAAGACCGGCACCTACTCCAAGGGCATGAAGCAGCGCGTCAAGATGGCCTCCGCGCTGGTCCACGAGCCCTCCGTGCTGCTCCTCGACGAGCCCTTCAACGGCATGGACCCGCGCCAGCGGCTCCAGCTCATGGACCTGCTCCGGCGGTTCGGCGAGGACGGCCGCACCGTCCTCTTCTCCTCGCACATCCTGGAGGAGGTCGAACAGCTCGCCCGGCACATCGAGGTCGTCGTCGCCGGCCGGCACGCCGCCTCCGGCGACTTCCGCCGCATCCGCCGCCTGATGACCGACCGGCCGCACCGCTACCTGGTCCGCTCCAGCGACGACCGCCGCCTCGCCGCCGCGCTCATCGCCGACGGCTCCACGGCCGGCATCGAACTGGACTGGAAGGAGAAGGCCCTCCAGATCCAGGCGATCAACTTCCAGGGCTTCACCACCCTGCTCCCCCGGGTCGCCAAGGAGGCCGGCATCCGGCTGTACACCGTCTCCCCGGCGGACGAGTCGCTGGAGAGCGTCTTCTCCTACCTCGTCTCGTCCTGAGCGGCCGAACGCCCCCGACCCCTCGCCCACCCGGAGCTGAGAACCCCATGAACCCCACCGTCGCCAGGCTCACCCTGCGCGGACTGGTCGGCCGCCGCCGAGGCGTCCTGCTGCTGGCCGTACCCGCCGTCCTCCTGGTCATCTCCGTCATCGCCCGCGCCACCAGCACCGACCCGCGCTCACTGACCACCACCATCCTCGGCCAGCTCGCCCTCGGCACCCTGGTGCCCATCCTCGGCCTGGTCGTCGGCACCGGCGTCATCGCCACCGAGATCGACGACGGCTCGATCGTCTACCTGCTCGCCAAGCCCCTGCCCCGCGGACAGATCGTCACCACCAAGCTCTTCGTGGCGATCCTCACCACCTGGGTGTTCTCCGCCGTCCCCACCCTGGCCGCCGGCCTCGTCCTGGTCGGTACCCAGGACGGCATCGCCGCCGGGTACGCCGTCGGCGCCCTCGCCTCCGGCGCCGTCTACAGCGCCGTCTTCCTGCTGCTCGGCGTCGTCACCCGGCACGCCGTGGTCGCCGGACTCGCCTACGCGCTGGTCTGGGAGAGCCTGATCGGCAACTACGTCCCCGGCGCCAAGACCCTCAGCATCCAGCAGTGGGGCCTGTCGGTCGCCGAGAAGGTCGCCGCCGAGGGCGCCCTGGACGCCACCGTCTCCCTCGGCGCCGCCATCCCGATGCTGATCATCGTCGCCGCCGGCGCCACCGCCCTCGCCTCCGTCCGGCTGGCCGGGTTCACCATGACCGCCGAGGAGTGAGGGCCGCCGCCGTCACCGAGGAGTGAGGGCCGCCGGCGTCAGCGAGAAGTGACGGCTGCCGGCGTCACCGAGGAACGCGACCGCGGCCGTCACCCGAGGATGACGGCCGCGGTCGGCTGAGAACGGTCGGGAACGGATCAGAGCGTCCGGTCCCGGCCGGCCCCCCAGCCGGCCACCGCCGCCACCCCCGCCAGCACCAGCATCAGCGACAGGGTCAGCCCCCAACCACCCGTCAGCTGGTGCAGCGCGCCGCCGCCCACCGGGCCCACCGCCGCGACCAGGTACCCCACCGCCTGGCTCATCCCGCCCAGCTGCGCCGCCCCCGCGGCACTGCCCGTCCGCAGCACGATGAAGGCCAGTGCCAGCCCCAGCGAGCCGCCCTGCGCCACGCCCAGTACCCCGGCCGCGATCCACGCCCCGGACACCGGCGCCAGCAGCAGCCAGGCGATGCCCACCCCGTTCAGCAGCGCCATCGACACCGCGAGCGCCCGCTGCCGGGTCATCCGGCCGGCCACCAGCGGCACCAGGAACGCACCCGACACCTGCACCAGGTTGCTGAACGCGAACACCAGGCCCGCCTTGCCCCGGTCCATGCCGTGGTCCGCCAGGATCGTCGGCAGCCACGCCACCAGCGTGTACACCAGCAGCGAGGAGATGCCCATGAACAGGCTGATCCGCCAGGCCAGCGGCGACCGCCACAGACCCTCGATCGCCGGGCTCTCCGGACCCGCCGGGCCGGCCGTGGCCGCCGCAGCTCCGGCCGCCGCAGCACCGGCCGCCGCCGTACGAGGCAGCTGACGCGCCCGCAGCAGCTGCGGCAGCCAGGCCAACCCGGCCACCAGCGCCAGCACCGACCAGGAGCCCAGCGAGGCCTGCCAGCCACCGCCCAGCGCCCGCTCCAGCGGCACCGACAGGCCCGCCGCCAGGGTCGCGCCCACCAGCATCGTGGTCGAGTACACCCCGGTCATCGCCGCCGCCCGGCCCGGGAACTCCCGCTTCACCAGACCCGGCATCGACACGTTCAGCACCGCGATCGCCACACCGATCACCACGCACCCCGCGTACAGCGCCACCGCCGACGGCAGCACCCGCAGCAGCACCCCCGCGCCCAGCGTCAGCACCGCGCCCAGGACCACCCGCTCCGTCCCGAACCGCCGGGTCAGCCGCGGGGTCAGCGGCGCGCCGACACCCTGGAACAGCACCGGCACCGTGGTGATCAGACCGCTCGCCGCCGCCGACAGCCCGAAGGTCCGCTGGATCTCGGCCACCATCGGCGACACCGCCGCCAGGCAGGCCCGCATGTTCAGCGCGACCAGCAGGATGCCGGCCAGCAGCAGAAAGGGGTGCGCGAGCTTCGTACGGGTACTGACCTTCAGGGCGACGGCCGGCTGGGCGGCACGGAGGACCGACATGGCGTGCGGAGGCTCTCTCGGAAGAAGTCGGACGAGGAAGGAGAGGGGAGGGGGAACGGCTACGGACGGACGCGGACCCGCGTCACTTCCGCGCGGCGATGGCGGCGAGCAGCTGCTCCACGGCGGCCGTCGGCCCCGCGAGCAGCTCGCGACACGCCGCCTCGGCCTGGTCCGGGTCCCCGCTCTCGATCGCGTCGACCAGCGCCCGGTGGGTCGTCAGGTTCACCTCGGGCATCTCGTGGTCGCCGAACGACGCCCGCATCGACTCCCGCACCGAGGCCCCGAAGTAGCGGTACACCTCGGCCAGGGCCGGGTTGTGCGCCGCGTCCACCACGGCCGTGTGGAACTCCAGGTCGTGCTCGACCGTGGCCTCCCGGCCGGTCCGCTCCGGGTGGGACGCCATCACCTCGGCCTCGCGGGCCAGCGCGTCCCGCATCCGGGCGATGTCCTCCGGCGTGTGCCGCAGCGCGGCCAGCCGGGCCGCCTCCGCCTCCAGCGCCGCCCGGACCTCCAGCACGTCACGGACGCCCGAGCGCTGGACCCCGCGCAGCACCGCCGCCGGGTCACTGGTGGAGCGGACGAACGTCCCCTCACCCTGCCGGGACACCAGCATCCCCGCGTGCACCAGCACCCGGATCGCCTCGCGCACCGTGTTCCGTCCGACCTGCAGCCGCTCGGCGAGCTCATGCTCGGTCGGGATCCGCGACCCCACCGGCCACACCCCCGCGCCGAGCTGCTCGCGCAGCTGCTCGATCGCCACGTCCACCAGGGAGCGCCGCCCGGCCGCGTGCAGTCCGTCGCCCACCGTGCGCTCCTCCCTGGTCGCGGCCGTGCCCGGCCATGGCTCCGACCGGCCCGGACTCCCCGTCCGCCGGTCATCGGTCATCCTACAACTGATTGCCCGGTCATCCTACAACTGCCGGGCGCGGAACCGACGGGGTGTCGCCTGCGTTTCTCCGGTCGCCCCTGTCACATGTCACTGGAGTCACCCCGCATGGTGTTCAAGAAGCTGCTCGGTGCGCTGGGCGTCGG
Source organism: Kitasatospora sp. HUAS MG31 (assembly GCF_040571325.1). Taxonomy (GTDB): domain Bacteria; phylum Actinomycetota; class Actinomycetes; order Streptomycetales; family Streptomycetaceae; genus Kitasatospora; species Kitasatospora camelliae. The sequence goes on from NZ_CP159872.1 coordinate 4,057,852, forward strand.
CGGACCGACCGTCGACACCGTCCTCTCCACCCCCGTCGTGCGGCCCGGCGGCCAGATCCAGGGGCAGGTGAACCTGGTCGGCGGCAAGCAGGACGCCGAGATCACCGGCATCACGCTCACCCTGGTCGCCCGCGTCGAGATCGAGCACGAGGAGGGCGAGAGCAGCGGCCTGTCGCCGTTCGCCCGCTTCTCCGTCACCCCGCCGCTCCGGCTGGCCGAGGGCGAGCAGCGCTCCGTCCCGTTCTCCGTCCAGCTGCCCCACGAGGCGCCGATCACCGTCTTCGACGGCTGGCAGCCGCACGGCATGGCCGTCGGCGTCCGCACCGAGGTCGAGATCGCCGGGGCCCGCGACAAGGGCGACGCCGACCCGCTGGGCATCGCCCCGCTGCCCGTCCAGGAGCGCGTGCTGCAGGCCTTCACCGCCCTCGGCTTCCGCCTGCACAGCGCCGACCTGGAGGCGGGCCACATCCGCGGCAGCGCCCAGAGCCTGCCGTTCTACCAGGAGATCGAGTACGCGGTCCCGTCCCCGTACAGCCACCTCGGGCGGATGGCCGAGATCACCTTCGTCACCACCCCGCAGCAGGTCGAGGTGGTGCTGGAGTTCGACAAGCGGCACGGCGACGTGATCAACCGCCACCTGCTGGACCACTCCGCCGCCGAGCACGACCTCACCCCGGTGGTCGAGGACTGGCTCCGGCACGCCGTCTCCTCCTCGCACGGCCACGGGTACGGCGGGCACGGCCACGGCGGCGCCGGAGTGGCCGCGGGTGTCGCCGCCGGCGCGGTCGCCGGCGTGGTCGGCGGACTGGTCCTCGAGGAACTGGTCGAGGACGTGGTGGAGGACGTCTTCGAGGACGCGGTCGAGGACTTCTTCGAGGACTGACCGCCCGGGAACGGGCCCGGCTGTCGTCGGAACGTGCAAACGGCAGCCCGGCCCGTGACTCCGGAATGATGCCTTTATATGCTCCGCAGAAGCTTTGCGCGTCGGTGCTGCACAGGGTGCGCCATCGAGCTTCGTGTAGCTGCCACCGGCGAAGGGTTGACTCATGGCAGGCCAGAGGGCGGGGGCGTCCGACCAGGACGCTGGCTGGTGGCGTGACGATGCTCCGCGCCGGGGCGGTGGCGGCCCCGGTGCCGCACCGCAGCACGAGGAGGTCCCGCGGCCCCGCCGCAGCACCGACGAGCCCGGCGACGGGTCGCGCAGCGGCGGCCGCGCCGAGGCCCGCCGCTCCCAGCAGGGCAGCGGTGGCGGACGCCGCGGCGGCCAGCCCCCCGCACCCACCGGAGGCAGAGCCGCCGCCCGGGCCGGCCGGCGCAAACCGCGCAGCCGCAAGAAGATCGTCGCCCTGGTGGCCGTCTCCGCCCTCGGCCTGGTGGTCGCCGCCGGCGGCGTCGTCTACTGGCAACTCAACGGCAACATCAAGGTCTTCGACGACGGCGGCGTCAGCAAGGACCGCCCCGACGCCACCGCCCCCGACGCGGAGGGCCGCACCCCCGTCAACCTGCTGCTGATCGGCTCCGACTCCCGCGCCGGCAACAACAAGGACCTCGGCGGCGGCGAGGACGGCGGCGCCCGCTCCGACACCACCATCCTGCTGCACGTCTACGCCGACCACCGGCACGCCGTCGGCGTCTCCTTCCCCCGCGACGCCCTGGTCGACATCCCGCCCTGCAAGCTGCCCAACGGCAAGTGGACCAAGCAGCAGAGCGGCGTCATGTTCAACAGCGCCTTCTCCACCGGCAACACCGAGGAGGGCAACCCGGCCTGCACCCAGAACACCGTCGAGAAGCTCACCGGCATCCGGGTCGACCACACCATGGTGGTCAACTTCGAGGGCTTCGCCTCGATGACCGAGGCCGTCAACGGCGTCAACGTCTGCCTCCCCAACGCCATCTACGAGGGTGACCTCAACCCCAACCTCGGCCGCAAGGGCAAGCAGCTGTACCCCAAGGGCCAGCAGAAGGTCCAGGGCCAGGCCGCCCTCGACTACGTCCGCCTCCGCCACGGCATCGGCGACGGCTCCGACATCGGCCGCATGCGCCGCCAGCAGGCCTTCATGAGCTCCCTCATCAAGGAGGTCAAGGGCGCCGGCATGAACCCCACGACCCTCCTCCCGGTGGCCAACGCCGCCACCAAGGCGCTCACCGTCGACAAGGGCCTCGACTCGGCCAGCAAGCTCATCACCTTCGCGATGTCCCTCAAGAACATCGACCTGCACGACATCAAGTTCCTCACCCCGCCCTGGCGGTACGAGAAGGAGCGGGTCGCCCTGGTCCACCCCGACGTGGACCAGCTCTGGGGCGCCCTCAAGGCCGACCGCACCCTCGACGGCCAGGACGCCAGCGGCGAGGCCACCCCCGACGCCGGTGCCACCACGGCCGCCGCCCCCGCCCCCAGCGCCGCCACCGAGAAGCCCGCCGCCACCCCGGTCAAGGGCGTCGGCATCAAGGTCGGCGTCTACAACGGCACCACCACCAGCGGACTCAGCAGCAAGGCCGCGGACGTCCTCGCCGCCGCCCAGTTCACCGTCACCGCCAAGACCAACGCCGCCCAGCAGAACCACGCCACCACCGTCGTCCAGTACGGACCGGGGGAGAAGGCCAACGCCCAGGCCGTCGCCTCGCTCTTCCCGGGCTCCACCGTCGAGCAGGTCTCCAAGGCCGGCGTGAACCTCGTCCTCGGCAAGGACTACGCCAGCACCAGCGGCGACAGCGCGACCGGCACCGCCGCGGCCGCCCCGAAGGCGCTCCCGTCCTCCGTCGCCAAGGAAGCCCGCTCCGCGGACGACGACCCCTGCTCCAACGTCTCCTACGGCTGACGGCTGGCCGGGCGCTCCGCCGGCTGGTCGCTGGTCGGCTCGTCGGCTGGTCGGATCGGCTGCCGGAACGCCGAGGGCGCGTGGGGGAATCCCTCACGCGCCCCTGGTGACCCGCCCGCCGGCGCTACGCCCCGGCGGTCAGCCCGAAGACCCGCTCCAGTACGACGGCCACGCCGTCCTCGTCATGGCCCGCCGTCACCTCGTCGGCCACCGCGCGGAGTTCCTCGTGCGCCCCCGCCATCGCCACGCCGTACCCCGCCCAGCGGAGCATCGGCACGTCGTTCGGCATGTCCCCGAACGCGATGGTCTCCGCGCCCCGCACGCCCAGCCGCCGGGCGGCGATCGCCAGGCCGGTGGCCTTGGTGAGGCCGAGCGGCAGCAGCTCCACGATGTCGGGACCGGCCAGCACCACGTCCACCAGCCCCCCGGCCACCTGCCGGGCGGCGGCCACCAGGGCCTCGTCCGACAGCTCCGGGTGCTGCAGGTACAGCTTGCTGATCGGCTTCGCCAGCAGGTCCTGACGGTCCGTCCACACCACCGGCAGATCGCTGATCAACCGGTAGCCGGGGCCCGCCAGCACCTCGCCGTCCAGGCCGTCCTGGCTCGCCGCCACGGCGACCGTCCCGACCTCGGCCTCGATCTTGCCCAGGGCGAGCGCGGCCAGCTGCCGGTCGAGGGTCACCGAGGTGAGCAGCCGGTGCGCGCCGGCGTCGTACACCTGGGCGCCCTGACCGCACACCGCTATCCCGGTGTAGCCGATCTGGTCCAGCACCGGCCGCGTCCAGCCGGCCGAGCGGCCGGTCACCACGATGTGCCGGGCACCGAGCGCCTCCACCGCCGCCAGCGCGGCCCGGGTGCGCTCGGACACCGTCTCGGTGGAGGTCAGCAGGGTGCCGTCGAGATCGGTGGCGACCAGCCGGTACGGCAGGCCGCCACCCTCCGGAGCGGGATCGGTCACTTGACGGGTTCCAGCACGGTGCGCCCGCCGAGGAACGGCCGGAGCGCCTCCGGGACGACCACCGAGCCGTCGGCCTGCTGGTGGTTCTCCAGCAGCGCGACGATCACCCGGGGAACGGCGACCAGGGTGCCGTTCAGCGTCGCCAGCGGACGCACCTTGCCCTCCTCGCGCATCCGGATGGACAGACGGCGCGACTGGTACTCGGTGGTGTTCGAGGTCGAGGTGACCTCGCGGTACTTGCCCTGGGTCGGGATCCACGCCTCGATGTCGAACTTCCGGGCCGCGGAGGCACCGAGGTCACCCGAGGCGACGTCGATCACCCGGTACGGCAGCTCCAGCGCGTTCAGGAAGTCCTTCTCCCACTGGAGCAGGCGGCGGTGCTCGGCCTCGGCGTCCTCCGGGGTGGTGAAGACGAACATCTCCACCTTCTCGAACTGGTGGACCCGGATGATGCCGCGGGTGTCCTTGCCGTAGGTGCCCGCCTCACGGCGGAAGCAGGAGGAGTACCCGGCGTACCGCAGCGGCAGCTTCTCGGCGTCCAGGATCTCGTCCATGTGGTACGCCGCGAGCGGGACCTCGCTGGTGCCGACCAGGTAGCGGTCGTCCCCTTCGAGGAAGTACACGTTCTCCGCGGCCTGGCCGAGGAAGCCGGTGCCGTCCATGGCCGCCGGGCGGACCAGGGCCGGGGTGATCATCGGGGTGAAGCCGGCGGCGGTGGCCTGCGCCATCGCCATGTTGACCAGGGCGAGCTCCAGCAGCGCGCCGGGACCGGTCAGGTAGTACGAACGGGCGCCGGCGACCTTGGCGCCACGCTCGGTGTCGATCGCGCCGAGGACCTGGCCCAGCTCGACGTGGTCGCGGGGCTCGAAGCCCTCCGCGGCGAAGTCGCGCGGGGTGCCGACCTCCTCGAGCGTGACGAAGTCCTCCTCGCCACCGACCGGGGCGGCCGGGTCGATGAGGTTGGCGAGCGAGCGGAGCAGGCGCTCCGCCTCCTCCTTGGCCTCGGTCTGCTCGGCGTCGGCGGCCTTGACCGCGGCGGCGAGCTCCTTGGTGCGCTCCAGCAGCGCGGCCTTCTCGTCGCCCTGGGCCTTGGGCACCTGCTTGCCGAGCACCTTCTGCTCGTTGCGCAGTTCGTCGAAGCGACTGCCCGAGGACCGGCGACGCTCGTCGGCGGAGAGGAGGGCGTCGACCAGGTCGACGTCCTCACCACGGGCGCGCTGCGAGGCGCGCACTCGGTCTGGGTCCTCACGGAGCAGGCGAAGGTCAATCACGGGGCCCAGCCTACCGGGGCGGGGGCCCGGTCCCGGACGGGTTATCGCGTTCGGTGGCGGATGTCGTCCGGCTGACGGCCCGTCGGAAATCGGGGTTGATCAACCGATTCGCCGGTTGCATTCCGAGTGAGGAGGTTTGTCGCGGTCCGGCCGGAATTCTGCCATCCTGTGCCGGGCCCGCCGCGGGGTCGGGGCCGGGGCGGTGGACAGGGCCTGGGGATAACCGCTCCGAACCTGTGGATAACCGCTGTGGAGAACCGTCCGGCGGGGGTGTTTTCCACAGGCGCGGGAGTGAGCCTGTGGATCGGCGCGAAACCCGCGAGCGATGGCTGACGCGCAAGGGAATTGAGGTTTCAAACCTCGATAAGCCTTCCCGAGTGAACGAATTCGCTCGCTCGGACAGGTGATTTACCGGCTCAAGGGTGACTCTGGTGCGATTAGTCAGCCCTGTGGCCCTAGCTGATGATCTGATCGGACTCGTCAGTAGCTATACCGGTTTGTCGACTCGTCCCCAGCCTGTGGATACCTGTGGATAACTCAGCGCTCCGGGCGCCTGTGGATGGGGACGGCGGGCTGTGGATGACCGCACCACAGCGGCTGTGGACCGCGCCACCCCGCCGTCCGGCACCGTCGGGACGCGTTCCGGCGCCTGGGTGAACTCCGCGCGAGTCCCCGGAGAACGCACACGGTCCAACCGGATCGGGGGCGGCTCGGGGGCGGAACGTGGGTACCGGAAGCGGCTGCCGGACCTTCTCGGGGCGCCGGTCGCCGGTCGCGGTTACCGGTTGCGAGTCGCGGGTTGCTGGCCGCCGGTCGCGGGTCAGTCCTGGGTCGGTCTCCGGGCGAATGGCGGGCGAATGCCGGAAGGGTGGTCGGGGAGTTCCGGTGGGCCCGCCGGTTTGTGGTTCTCGGCCTTCGGGCCGGGGTTCCGGTGGTTCGGGGGTTCCGGTGGTGAGGGGCCCCCGAGGCTCAGAGTTCCCCGCGGCCGTCCAGGCAGCGGGAGAGCCAGTCGGCGGCGTCGGCGAAGTCCTGCTCCGAGGTGCCCGGGCGGAGCGGGGCCGGGGCGCCGTGGTCCGCGCGCGGATAGGAGCCCAGGAACCGCACCTGCGGGCAGATCCGCCGCAGCCCCATCAGCGCCTCGCTCACCCGGCGCTCGCTGAGGTGGCCCTCGCAGTCGATCAGGAAGCAGTAGTTGCCCATGCCTTCGCCGGTGGGCCGGGACTCGATGCGCATCAGGTTGATCCCGCGCACCGCGAACTCCTGCAGCAGCTCCAGCAGCGCACCCGGGTGGTCGTCCGGCAGCCAGACCACCATCGAGGTCTTGTCGAACCCGGTCGCCGAGGAGACCCGGCCCGGGCGGCCCACCAGGATGAAGCGGGTGGTCGGGCTCTCGGCGTCGTGGATCTCGTCGGCCAGCACGTCCAGCTTGTACAGCGGCGCCGCGAAGACCCCGGCCACCGCGGCGTCGTACCGGCCCTCCTGGACCAGCCGCGCGCCGTCCGCGTTGGACGCCGCCGACTCCCACTGCGCGTCCGGCAGGTTCGCGGCCAGCCAACGGCGCACCTGCGCCTGCGCGACCGGGTGGCTGGTGACGGTCTTGATGTCCGCCATCGAGGTGCCGGGCCGGACCAGCAGCGCGAAGGAGATCGGCAGCAGCACCTCGCGGTAGATCATCAGCGGCGTGCCGTTGACCAGCTCGTCGCTGGTGGCGGTCACCGCGCCCTCCACCGAGTTCTCCACCGCGACGAAGGCGCCTGCGGCCTGCCCCGCCCGGACCGCGTCCAGCACCGCCGGGACGGAGGACAACGGCACCAGCTCGCGGGTCCCCGCCTCCGGCAGGGTGCGCAGCGCCGCCTCGGTGAAGGTGCCCGCGGGCCCGAGATAGGTGTAGCGGGTCGCCGACATGGCCGCCTCCGTACGGGGAACCTGGTGCAGAGCAGTACTCGATTTGCCACCTTAGCCACTCGGACGGCCCCGCACGGTCAAGGTCCGCTCTGCGGACCCCCACCGTCCGCCCGTACGTGCTGCGGGGCGCGGGGCGCGGGGCTGGGTGTGACGGTGGGCGGGGTGGGCTGGGGTGGGGTGGGCTGGGATGGCCGGGCTCAGCTTTCGAGCAGGGGCTGGCCCACGTACCCGCCCTCCGGTGCGCCGGGTGGCACCGCGTACAGGCCGCTCGCCTCGTGGCGCAGGAACCGCGACAGGCTGTCCCCGCGCGCCAGCCGACGCTGTACGGGGACGAACCCGCGGGCCGGGTCCGCCTGGAAGGCGATGAACAGCAGCCCGGCGTCCGGCGAACCGTCCGGCAGCAGGCCGTCCTGGTACGAGAAGCCGCGGCGCAGCATCGCCGCACCGCCGTTGCCGGACGGCGCGGCGACCCGGACGTGGGCGTCGGCGGCGACGGCCAGGGTGCCGTCCGGATTCACCTTGGCGAGGTCCACCGGGGTGGTCTCGGTACCGCCGGAGAGTGGGGCGCCGTCCGACTTCCGCCGCCCGATCACCCGCTCCTGACGGTCCGTCGGCAGGTTGTCCCAGTTGTCCAGCAGCATCCGGATCCGCCGGTACACCGCGTACGAGCCTCCGGTCATCCAGTCGGGGCCGTCCGCGAACACCGTCCGGGCGAAGTCGGGCGAGGAGGGCTTCGGGTTGTTGGTGCCGTCGACCTGGCCCATCAGGTTGCGGCCGGTCATCGGCCGCTCGGTCGCGCCCGGGGTCCGCCCGAAACCGGTGGCCTGCCAGCGCAGCACGGCCGTCCCGGACGCCTGGCGCTGCAGGGTCCGCAGGGCGTGGAAGACCACCAGCGCGTCGTCGGCGCCGATCTGCACCCACAGGTCGCCGTCACTGCGCGCCCGGTCCAGGGCGTCGCCGGGGAAGTCCGGCAGCGGGGACAGCGCCTCGGGCCGGCGGGCGGCCAGCCCGGTCTTGTCGAACAGCGACGCGCCGAACCCGAAGGTGACGGTCAGCGAACAGGGGCCGGCGTCCAGCGCCACCTGGTTGTCGAACTCGGCAGCCGGCTCACCCGCGGCCAGCCGGGCGGCGGTCGCGGACCACGCCTGCATCAGCCGCCGCAGCCCGTCCCGGCCGGCCTCCGGGACCAGGTCGAAGACGGCGAGCTGCACCCGGGCCTGGGCGGGCTGCAGGATGCCGGCCTGCCGCTCCCCGTGGAACGGCACCGCTGCGGAGCCGAGCGACGGAGTGCCGCCGGCGGCGCCGGTGGCAGCCGTGCCGGCCTCCGCGTCGGCCGCGCCCACCCGGGCGCCGGCCACACCACCGCCGACCGCCCCGACGGCCAGCCCGGCTCCGATCCCGCCGAGCACCGCCCGCCGCGAGAACTCCGTCATCCCGGTCACCCTCTACTTCCCTGCTGATCTGCATCTGGCCGCGAGCGTTCGCGGGAGGCGGCGCCGTTCACCGGACCGCGGACGTTCACCCGTCGCCGGGCCGTTCACTGGACTGCGGACGTTGACCCGTCGCCGGGGCGTTCACCGGACCGCGGACGTTCACCGGAACGCGGACGTTCGCCGCGGCGTGAGCGTTCACCGATCGGCGACCGTGTGCCGAATCGCAAGCGTTCACCGGGCCGCGACCATTCACGTTGCCGTCAGCGTCCACGGACCCGTGAGCGGTCGCCCGCGCCGGGCCGTTCACCGGACCGCCACCATTCACCGATGCACGAGCGTTCACCGACCCGCGAGCGTTCACGCATTCCCAACCATTCACCGAACCGTGAATGGTCACTGATGCGTGGATGGTCGCGGTCCTGCGGATGGCCACCGCATCGTGGATGGTGGCCCACTCGCGACCGTTCACCGACCGGTGGACGTCCACGCACCCGTTGACGTCCACCGATCCGCGAACACCGCGCCCGTCCCGTTTCAGCCGCCGATCTTCAACGGCTGAACGACCGTCACCTGGTCGATGTCCGAGGAACGCACCATCACCGAGACCACCCAGTTGCCCGCCAGGGGCAGCTGCGCGGTACCCGACCACCGGCCCGGTCCCTCCGCCTTCAGCGTCACCGGCAGCGGACCGAGGTCGCGGTCCGGCAGCGTGAACGCCAGCTCCAGCTCCGGCACCTCAACGGGCTTGCCGGACGAGTCGTCCAGCCGGAGCTGCACGGTGTTCGGCCCCGGCGCCGCCGGGTTCACGGCCACCGTGGCCGTCCCTTTCGCGTTCGGGGTCCGCCCGCCGGTGTCGTACGGGAGTCGCACCTCGACCGTCTTCCCGGGAACGGCGGTGGCCCCGGCTGCCGGAGCCTGCGTCTGTCCCGGTGTGGCCGCGATGGCGCCGGCGACCCGCCCGGGCGGAGAGTTGGTGAGCATCGTCGTCACCACCAGCACCGCCACCGCGACCACGGTCTCCGTCAGCACCGTGCGCCGCAGCCCCGCCCGCGCGGGCGTGCCGTCCTTCTCGCGACGCTCGCCCGCGGCAGCCAGAGCCGCCCGCTGGCGCGCCAGCTGCGCCTCCCGAACCGGGTCCTTCACCCCGTCCGAGCCGTCGGCGCCGCTCGCCGTACTCCCACTCCTACTCGCACCCGCACCCGCACCCGCACCCGCACCCGCACCCGCACCCGCACCCGCACCCGCGCCTGCGCCCGCCGTCCGAGCCGACGCTGCCACGGAAGCGCCGTCGATCGCGCCGGACGCCACACCCGCGCCTGCGCCCGCACGTCCCGCCGCCGGCTCGGTCCGGAGCCGCGCCACCCAGGAGCGCGAGATCCAGGCCACGCCCACCATCGCCACGACCAGCCCGGTCTTGAGCAGCAGCAGCCGCCCGTACTCGGTGTCGACCAGCGCGCTCCACGAACCCAGCCCGCGCCAGGACTGGTACAGGCCGGTGGCCACCAGGACGGCCACCACGCCGAACGCCAGCTTCGAGAAGAGCTCGACCGCCGACGCCTCCAGCCCGTGCCGCAGCCCGACCACCAGGGTGGCCAGACCGCCGAGCCAGAGGGCCATCGCCAGCAGGTGGGCGGCCGACATCGGCAGGGCGAGCCACACCTGGATGCCCACCGAGGCGTGGTCGGCACCGACCCAGGTGGCGGTCAGTGCGACCGCCAGCACCAGCCCGGCCAGCCCGAGCGCGAGGCGCGCGTCCCGCTGCGGCCGTTCGGCGGCCCGCTGCTCCAGCAGCTGCAGCTCCGCCTCCTCGGCATCGTCCGCCGCATCGGCTGCATCGGCTGCATCGGTCGCATCCGCCGAGCCGACACCTTTGATCGCCCGCGCGTCACCCCGCGCGTCACCCCGTGCCTCACCATGACCGGAACCCTCATCGTCCGGCCCGTCCCCGGCGGCCTGGGCGTCCGCCGCAGCCACGACGTCATCGGCGTCCTCCGCAGGCGGCAGCGCCGCCCCGGACCGGTCCGGCTGTCCGAGCTGACCGACCAGCAGCGACAGGAACACCCCGCTCGCCGCGAGCAGCAGCAGCCGGGCGGCCAGGGCGGTCCCGATCCGCTCGTCGAGCGTGCTGCGCACCAGCGACAGGTCCAGGGCCTGGGAGATGCCGCTGCCCCGCTCGTACGGTCCGCGCAGCAGCAGCACCGCGACGGTGGCCACCAGCAGCGTGATCCAGCCGGTCATCAGCAGCCGCTGCACCTGCCGCACGGACGCGCCGCGCGGCCAGCAGATCAGGACGAACGCGGCCGTGCCGGCCAGCAGTGCGAACGCGGCGTACGCGGCCGTCCGGCCGGCGCCGTAGGCGAAGGCGACCAGCCGGTCCGGCTCCGCGTTCTGGATCGCGGCCGCCGAGACCGAGGTGTCGGAGGGGGCGCCGATGGAGAAGACGAAGGCACCGCCGATGGGGTGCGAGTCCTCGGAGACGGCGCGCCAGGCCACCGTGTACGTGCCGTTGGCCAGACCGGGCTTGAGCGAGACCCGGGCGGTCTCCGCCTTGCCGTCGGCATGACCGGGGTCGCCCGCGTCCACGGGCTGTCCGGCCGGGTCGAGTACCCGCACCGAGTCCGAGGAGAGCGAGACGCCCTCGCTGAAGCTCAGGGTGACCGTGGCCGGGGCGGTCGGTACCACCGAGTTGGCGGCCGGGTCCGTGGCGACCAGCGTCGCGTGCGCCGCCGCCGTACCTGCGGCTCCGCCCAGCAGCAGCGTCAGCGCCGCCCCCAGCAGCGCCAGCACCGTGGCCACCTGCCGAGCCGCGCCCACCTGCCGGGTCGAACTCACGCTCCGGGCCGAACCCACCCGCCGAGCCGCGCCCACCCGCCGGGCCATTCGCGCCGACTCGCCGTACGCCGCCCCGTACCCGGGCCGGCCCGCATCCGTCCTCCGCACGCCCGCTGCCCTCCTCGTCGTCCCGCCGTCGTCCCGTGTGCCCACTCTGTCGTCAGCTCCCCGGACGCCAGGTGAGCGGCTTCACCGGCATCTTGACCACGACGGTGCCGCTCTTGGCGAAGGTGAGGGTCAGTTCCAGCTCGTCGCCGAGCGCGGGCGGCTGCCGCCACCCCATGATCATCATGTGGTTGCCGCCCCGGGCCAGCTGCAGCGTGCCGTGCGGGGGCACCGGAAGGCCGGTCAGCTCCTTCATGGTGCTCTCGGACGAGCTGTGCAGGGTGATCGAGTCGGCGGCCGGACTGGTGACCTTCACCAGCTCGTCGGCCTCGCCCCCGTCGTTGCGGACGGTCAGGTACCCGGCCCCCATGCCGCCCGGAGTCGCGGGCAGCGGAACGTACGGGTCACTGACACTCAGCTGCCCCACCGAGAAGCCGCCACCGGCCGCCGAGCCGCCACCCGCCGCCGAGCCGCCGCCCGCAGAAGAGCCGCCACCGGCCGCCGAGCCGTCACCCGCGACCGAGCCCCCGCCCGCCATCGCCCCACCCGCCGGTGCACTCACGGACGCCGCCCGCGCGCTGTCCGCGTCCTGCCCGCCGGCCGGGTTCCCGGAGTCCGAGGAGCAGCCGGCGACTATCGTCCCGGCGCTGAGCACCGCCGCGACCGCCGCGCCGATCAGCGCCCTGCGTCGGAAGGTCACGCCGGCACCCCCTTGGCCATCAGCGCCAGGTCCTGGGTGTAGACGTCGACGGAGCTGTTGCTCAGGTACAGCAGGTGCGCCTTGTCGTCGGAGGGCAGGAAGGCGAGCACCTGGGCGCCGTGGGTGGAGGTGACCGAGCCGTCCTGGTTGACGACCGGGTCCTCGACCATCACACCGAGCGGCTTGGCGGCGGCCTTGACCAGGGTGAGGTCGCCGGTGAGGCCGATGAAGTCCTTGCCCATGGAGTCCAGCCAGGTGCGCAGCACCTTGGGGTTGTCGCGCGCGGGATCGGTGGAGACGAAGACCACGTCGATCTTCTTACGGTCCTCGGGGGAGAGCTTGGACATCGCCACGCCGATGTCGCCCATGGTCGTCGGGCACACGTCGGGGCAGCTGGTGTAGCCGAAGAAGATCAGGGTGGGGCGGCCGGCGGTCTGCTTGCGCAGGTCGTACGGCTGGCCGGCGGTGTCGGTGAGGACCAGGTCCGGCTTGTCGAAGTGCTTGCTGAGGACGGTGCCCTTGTAGGGCGACTTGCTGCTCGCCCTGGTGACCTTCGCGGTACCGGTGTCGCCGGCGGAGCCGCCGGAGGAGCAGGCGGTGAGGGCGAGGGCGCCGGAGAGGGCGAGGGCGGCGAGCGGGAGCAGGCGGGCGTGCGTGCGAGGCATGAGGGGTCCGATCGTGCGGGGGCTGGCCGGCGGGGCCGCGCCGGGGTCAGGGCGCGGCTCCGCCGGCGGCGGGTCAGGCGGAGGGGGAACCGTTCTTGCGGCGCAGGCCGGCGACACCGAGGCCGGCGCCGATCACGCCGACCACGATGCCGACCACACCGAGGGTGCGGGCGGTGGCGTCGCTGCTCTTGGCGCTCGCCTGCTCGGTGGTGGCGCCGGCGGAGTCGCCGCCGTGGTGGCCGCCGGCGGCCGGGGAGGCGGAGACACCGGCGGCGGGGGCGTCGGCGGCCTTGGTGAGCGCCAGCACCGGGGCGGGCTTGGCGGGCTCGGGCTGGCCCTCCTTGGACTCCTCGATCCAGCGGACGACGTCGCCGTTGTCGTAGCTCTGCAGGGCCTTGAAGACGAGCTTGTCGGTGTCGGTCGGCAGCGCGCCGAGCGAGACCCGGAACTCCTGGAACTGGCCCGGGCCGATCTTGGTGCCGGCGTCGGCGGTCCAGGTGATCTTGGAGACGGCCTCGTTGATGTCCTGGCCGTGCGACTTCAGCGGCTTGTCGAGCTTGGACTTCTCCAGGGTGGCCGTCCAGCCCGGCATCGGCTGGGTACGGACCGAGGCCAGCGGGTGGTCCATCGGCAGGCTGACCTCCAGCTTCACGGTGGAGGCGGACTCGTTCTCGTTCGGCACCCGGAACGCCACCGCGGTGTAGCCGCCCTGCGGGGCGTTGCCCGGCTGCACGGTCACGTGGGCGAAGGCGGGGACGGCGGCGGCCAGCACGGTCGCGGCGGCGAGGGCGGCGGCGGTGGTGAAGCGGCGGGTGTGGAGGGAACGCATCAGTGGATCTCCGGTGTACGGCGGGCACGGCTCGGCGCCCGGGCAGACGGGTGGCTGTGCGGCCGCACCACTTCCGGGTACGGCCGTGCGGAGGCGCGCCCGAGCCCGGAGGGCCGGGTCAGCGCGCGAACGCCGCCACCGGGGGACCCCGCCGTACCAGGCTGTGCCGCAGCGCGGCGGCCGCCGGAAGTCGCCGGTCGCCCGCCCGGTCCCGCCCCTGTGCGCCCGGCCGGCACGCGGCCAGCGGGCCGAGCAGCAGGACCAGGGCCAGCGCCAGCGCCGTCCGCAGCGGCTCGGCCCAGGACCGCGCGGTGTCGGCGGTCAGCCGGACCACCCGCCACAGCGCGGCCTCGCCGCGCCGCAGCCACCAGCCGGCCAGCACGGCCGCCGCCAGGTGCCCGGCCAGCATGGCCGGAGTCAGGCCGAACAGGGTCGCCGAGGCCGGAGCGGCGACGTACGCCTGCGGGTCCAGGCCGGCGGCGCTGACCACCTGCTCGGCGGTCGTGCCCGCCGGGACGGGGGTGAGCCCGTTGCCCGTCCGGTCGTCGCAGAGCAGCCGCCCGGCCGTCTCGGCCAGGCCGGGAGCGTGGTGGGCGGCGGCTGCGGCCGTGCCGTGGAACAGGCCGTGCAGGCCGAGCTGGCCCAGCCCGAGCAGCCCGGCGATCGCGGCCATCGAGCGCTCGCGCCCACCGAGCAGGACCGCCGCGGCGCACACCACGGTGAATCCGAGCAGCAGGGCGGACGGTGCCACGTCCCCGCCGCCGACCAGGGCGTGCCCGGCCGCGGCGATCAGGGTGCACACCAGCGCGAACGGCACCGCGCGCAGCAGGCGCAGGTCCCATCCGGCGGCCGCCGGTCGGGCCGCGGGCACGGTGGTGCCTCGGCGCGGGGCGGCGTGGTGGTCGGTCATGGCCGAGCCATCATCTCACCGGCCCCCGAACCGGATCCGGCCGGGTGGGAAATACATCAGAATGCCCCGTTCGGCCCCGGCGTGCGCGCCGTCCCGTGCGCCGCGCGGCACACACTTCCGCACCAGTCCATCCGCCGAACGGGCGGTAGCGCCCCGAACGGACGGTTCACCCCCGGAAGCCTCGGAGATACCTAGTTGTATGTGGAGCCGCAGCCAGGAGGGACCTCCCGTGGACATCTGGTGGACTCTGCACCTCAAGCGCGACCCGGCCAGTGTGCCGCTGGCCCGCCGTATCCTGCTCAGCGCCATGGAGACCGCCGGCGTCGACCCCCAGGTGGCCTACGACCTCGGGGTCGCCATCACCGAGGCCTGTGCCAACGCCGTCGAGCACGCCGTCTCCGGCCGGCCGGACGACGGCTTCCAGGTCACCGCCTCGCTCGACGGCGACCGGCTGCGGATCGAGGTGGTGGACTCCGGCCCCGGCCTCCCGCCGATCGCCGCCCCCGCACCCGCCCCGGCGGCCGACCCGGTCCCCGCACCCGGCACCGCCCCGCCGCTGCCGCGCCCCTCGTCCGCGACGTCCCCGCCCCGGCCGGCCGTCGCCCGCTGCCGCACCCGGCGCGGCCGGGCCAGCCTCTCGGGCCGGCTGCTGACCGTCCGCCGCTCCCGCACCACCGACCGCCCGGCCCCGTACGACACCCACGTCCTGCCGGTCGGCCGTCCGCTGCCCACCCGCACCCCGGACCTGGACGCCCTGCCGGACCCCGCCGCCGAGAGCGGCCGCGGCCTCTTCCTGATCCACGCCCTGACCGACCACGTGCAGCTCCGCAACCACCCGCTGCGCGGCGCGATCGTCAGCTTCGACAAGATCCTCAAGTGGCAGGACGACGCACTGCTCCGGGCCTCCTGACGCCACACCGGCTCACCGTGTACCTCCGCGGCGCCGCCCCTTCCCTGACAACCGCGGCCACTGGAGAACGGCGGCACCGTCGAGGACGCCTCCGACCGCTTCTTCTCCCCGCCCGTCAACCTCATCCTCCCCGGGCGGTCCCGGGTGATGGGCGACGGCTGGGAGACCCGGCGCCGCCGGGACGACGGGCACGACTGGGTCCGGCTCCGGCTGGCCGGCCGAGGCGAGATCCGCGCCGTGGAGATCGACACCGCCCACTACGTCGGCAACGCCGCCGGCTGGGCCGCGCTGCGCGGCCGCGACGGCGGGAGCGGCGAGTGGTTCGAGCTCCTGCCGCCCACCCGCCTCCAGCCGGACACCCTCTACCGCCTGCCGCTGTCCGCGCCCCGCCCGGCGACCCACGTCCGCCTCGACGTCCTCCCGGACGGCGGCATCGCCCGCCTCCGCCTGCACGGCAGCCTGGTCGAGCCCCACGCCTGACCGGCCCGCGGCCGCCGGCCCGCCCGGTCCGCGCGAATTGCCCGAACCGTCCCCCGGACGGAGCATGGTGGCCATGAGGCATCAGATGCGTGCGGAGTACGGTCCGGCCGGAGCCTCCGCCGGGGTGGTCACCTGGCACATCGTCCGCGACGAGGACACGGTCGCGATGTGCGGCCGCGAGCTGGACGGCACCGGCGCCCGCCAGGACGCCAGCCTGTGGACGACCGACCCCGACCACAACTGCCACACCTGCGGCGCGCTCTTCCTGCGCGAGAGCCCCTACCTGCCCGGCGAGCACCCCGAGTGACCGGACGCCCGCCGGGCCGGCGCCCGCGCCCCCGCCCCCGCCCGTCAGCGGCTAGCTTGCTGCCATGGAGCCGATGATCCCGCTGCTGCGCGAGGCGGCCGACCTGCGCACCGGCCACCTGGAGCCGGAGGCCCACGCCGACCTGCTCTGCACCCGGATCGACCGGATCGACCCCGTGATCCGCGCCTTCGTCCCCGAGCACGGCCGCTACGAGCGGCTCACCGCCGAGGCCCGGGCCCTGGCCGCCCGCCACCGGCACGGCCCGCCCGACGGCCTCCCGGTGCTGTACGGCGTCCCGGTCGGGATCAAGGACGTCATCCACGTCGACGGACTGCCCACCCACGCGGGCTCCTCCCTCCCGCCCGGCGTGCTGGCCGGACCGGAGGCCCCGCTGGTCACCCGGCTGCGCGCCGCCGGGGCGCTGGTCGCCGGCAAGACCGCCACCGCCGAGTTCGCCGGCTCCGCCCCCGGGCCGACCAGGAACCCGCACGACCTGGCGCACACCCCCGGCGGCTCCAGCAGCGGGTCCGCCGCCGCCGTCGCCGCGGGCCTGCTGCCGCTCGCCGTCGGCACCCAGACGATGGGCTCGATCGTCCGACCGGCCGCGTACTGCGGTGTGGTCGGCTTCCGCCCCGGCTACGGCCGGATCCCCACCGCCGGGGTCATCGCCCACTCGCCCAGCCTGGACACGGTCGGCCTGTTCACCGCCGACACGGCCGGCGCCGCCCTCGCCGCCGGCGTGCTCTGCGACGGCTGGGAGCACCGCCCGCCGCCCGGCCGCGACCCGGTGGTCGGCGTCCCGGTCGGCCCGTACCTGGAACGGACCCGCCCGGACGCCCGCGAGGAGTTCCTGCGACGGCTCGCCACCCTCGGGCTGACGGTCCGCCACGTCGACCTGCTGCCCGACCTCGACGACCTGCACCGCCACCTCCAGGTCATCGACCGGTACGAGCTGGCCCAGGTGCACGCCGACCTGTTCGCCCGCTTTGCCACGCTCTACCGGCCCGAGACCGCGGCGGCCATCCGGCGCGGGCACGAGATCGACCGTGCCGACCACACCGCGGCCCTGCAGGCCCGGGCGGGCTTCCAGCGCCGCCTCGCCGAGGCCACCGCCGAGGCGGGCGTCGACCTCTGGATCACCCCCGCCGCCCCCGGCCCGGCCCCGCGCGGCCTGGACTCCACCGGTGACGCCGTGATGTCCAAGCCCTGGAGCTACGCCGGCCTGCCCGCCGTCTCCCTCCCCGCCGGACGGCTGGACGGGCTGCCGATCGGCCTGCAGCTGGTGGGATCCGCCGGCGCGGACGAGGACCTGCTGGGCTTCGCCGCTCTGATCGAGCAGCGCCTGGCCGCGTAGCCGCGTAGCAGCCGCCCGCCGACGCGTCGGCAGGATCGGCAGCGGGCGGGCCGGGGTCGGTGCCGAACGGCGACGGGGGCGGACCCGGTGGGATCCGCCCCCGCGGGACGTGCGTTTCGGCCCGGTGGCCGCGGTCAGCCGCCGCCCGTGCGGGTCAGCCGCCGCTCTTGCGGCGGAAGGTCCGCTTGCCGCCGGCCGCCGCATGGGCGCCGTGGATCTTGGAGTCGCCGGCCGGTCCGCCGGACCCGGCACCGCCCTTGCCGCCCTGCTTGGCCTGCAGCGCGGCCAGGAACTTCGACTTGACGTCGTCGGCCGGAGCCGCCGTCTCCTCGGGCTGCTCGGCTGGTTCGGCAGTTTCGCTGCTCATACGGGACCTCCGTGGACGGACGCTGGTGCACTGCACTGCACACCTTCCCACGCCACAGGGTTCCGAGTCGGCTCAGTTCTGCTCGTCGCGGTAGTTCGGTCCACCGATCATCCAGAAGAGCGCCAGGGTCGGGAACCCGAGCGAGGCGAACATCAGAACGAAGAACTGCCAGACCATGGGGAGGCTCCCTCCGCGAGCAGGACAGTCGGCCATCTGACGATATGTCCGGGTTTCCGGTCCTGCCACCGCTCCACCCCTTCGAGGGATCACGGTCCGACCCCTGTCCCCGGCCCGCCCACCGACCGCAGACTGTCGGCATGCAGGTTGAGCTTGCCGCGCAACCGCGGCGGACGGACCGGACGAACGAGGACTTCGCCGCGGCCTCCCCGGAGGCCCTCGTACTGCTGGACGGATCGACCTCGCCCGCCACCCTGGACTCCGGCTGCCGCCACGGCATCGCCTGGTACGTCCGGCGGCTGGGCGTCCACCTGCTGGCACGGCTGACCGACCGGGCCGACCGCGCCATCACCGAGTGCCTGGCCGACGCCATCGTCGAGACCGCCGCCCTGCACGGCGGCCGCTGCGACCTCGCCCACCCCAACACCCCGGCCGCCATGGTGGTCGCCGCCCGGGTGCACGGCGCCAGCCTGGAGTACCTGGTGCTCGGCGACTCGCTGCTCGTCCTGCAGCCCAAGGACGGCCCGCCCCGGGTGATCGGCGACAACCAGCGCTTCCCGGGCGGCGAGGAGCTGCGCCGGCAGATCTGGACCACGGTGCCCGGTTCGGCCGAGCGGGCCGCCCTGCACCTGCGGTACGCCCGGGCGGTACGGGCGGCCCGCAACTCCGGCAGCGGTCCGTGGATCGCCGCGGCCATGCCGAAGGCGGCCCACCACGCCGAGACCGGGTTCGTCCCGCTGGCCGAGCTGCGGGCGCTGGCCGCGCTCACCGACGGCGCCGCCCGGTTCACCGAGCGTTTCCGGCTCGGCAGCTGGGCGGACGCCCTGCGGCTGATGGCCGAGGACGGCCCGGGCGAGCTGATCGCCCGGGTCCGCGAGGTCGAGCGCTCCGACGTGGCCTGCGAGCGCTGGCCGCGCGGCAAGGCGCACGACGACGCCTCGGCGCTCTACGCCCGGATCTGAGGCGGCGGCGGACCGGGAAGCCCGTCAAGCCGTCCAGGATGGCCGCGGAGCCGGGAAACGGGCGCGCGGGCGGAGCGGGAGCCGGCTCCGTGCCGTGCTCCCGCTCCGCCCGCGCGCCCCGGACCTGGGTCCGGTCAGTCGATCGGGTGACCGAACCGCCCGGACTGGAAGTCCTCCATCGCCTGCTGCAGCTCGCGGTGGCTGTTCATCACGAACGGCCCGTACCAGGCCACCGGCTCCCGGATCGGCTGCCCGCCCAGGACGATCACGTCCAGGTTGGGGTGGCGGGACTCCTGCTTGGCGTCCGCCGCGATCGTGAGCGTGTCACCCTCGCCGAACACCGCGGCCTGGCCGGTATGGACCGGCCGCCCCTCGGCGCCGATCCGGCCGTCGCCGTTGAGCACGTACACCAGGGCGTTGAAGTCGGGTCGCCACGGGATGGTGATCTCGGCGCCCGGGGTGATGGTGGCGTGCATCAGGGTGATCGGCGTGTGGGTCGCGCCGGGGCCCTGGTGGCCGTCCAGCTCGCCGGCGATCAGCCGCAGGATCGCGCCGCCGTCCGGGGTGGAGAGCAGCTTCACGTGCCCGCCGTGGATGTCCTGGTAGCGCGGGGTGGCGAACTTGTCGCTGGCGGGCAGGTTGACCCACAGCTGGATGCCGTGGAACAGGCCGCCGGAGGCGACCAGCGACTCGGGCGGGGTCTCGATGTGCAGGATGCCCGAGCCGGCGGTCATCCACTGGGTGTCGCCGCCACCGAGGTGGCCGCCGCCGCCGTGCGAGTCCTTGTGGATGAACTCGCCGTCGATCAGGTACGTCACCGTCTCGAAGCCGCGGTGCGGGTGCCACGGGGTGCCCTTGGGCTCCCCGGCGGCGTACTCCACCTCGCCCATCTGGTCCATCATGATGAACGGGTCGAGGTACTTGGTGTTGATCTTCGCGAAGGCGCGGCGGACGGGGAAGCCCTCGCCCTCGAAGCCCTCGGGCGCGGTGACCACCGCGAGCACCGGACGGGGCACCGCGACGGTGCTGTCCGGCGTCGCGACGCGCGGAAGGGTCAGCGGGTTCTCGACGGTCACGGCTGGCATGTCGGCCTCCTCGGGGTCTGTGGCCTGCATCCGCAAGAATAGTTCAACACTCAACCAAACGCAAGGTTGAAAATTGAACTATGCGGGTGAGCAGAGGTGCGGCACGGAGCGGAATGTGCAGGTGGGGCGCTCGGGCGGGGATGGGCGCCCGTGGCGCCCCCGGGCCGGTCGGGTCAGCCGTACATCCGGCGCATGGTGAAGTCGACCATCTGCTCGACGGCCTTGGCGTCGAACACCATCCGGTGCTCGCCCTCCATGTCCAGCGCGAAGCCGTAGCCGGTGGGCAGCAGGTCCAGCACCTCGGCGCCGGAGACGCTGAAGTGCTTGGACTCCTTGCCCGCGTACCGCTTGAGCTCCTTGAGTGAGCTGAACATCGGGATCACCGGCGTCGGCGTGTTGTGCAGGGCCAGGAAGCCGGGGCGCTCGCCGCGCGGGCAGTACACCTTGGAGGTGATGAAGATGGCCTGGAAGTCCTCGACCGGCATCGAGCCGGTGGTGAAGGCGCGGACGGCGTCGGCCAGCGAGGGCGGCGAGGGCTCGGGATAGAGCGACTGCTGGGGCGCCTGCTGCTGGTCGGCGTACGGGCCGGCCCCGGGCATGCCGGACATTCCCGGGTGCATGCCCTGGTGCATCCCCTGCTGGTAGGGGTCACCCTGGTAGGCGGTCTGCTCGTAGCCGTACACGAGCACAAGGCTATCGGGCCGGAGGGGCGCTGTGGGACGGTGATCCGGACAACGCGGGACTTGTCGCGTTGTGGGACGTGACCACGTTCATAGCCCATTCGTTCGCGGGGGCTTGAACAAGTTACCAACCGGTAGCATCATGGTGGCTACTGGTGGGTAAGTGGGACGCTCCAAGTGGCGGACCCGCGGAAGCAGACGAACCGGAGATAACGGTCATGGGTCACTACAAGTCCAACCTGCGGGACGTGGAGTTCAACCTCTTCGAGGTGTTCGGGCGCGACCAGGTGTACGGCACCGGTCCGTTCGCCGACATGGACGTCGAGACCGCGAAGAACATCCTCAGCGAGATCGCTCGCCTGGCCGAGAACGACCTGGCCGCCTCCTTCGCCGACACCGACCGCAACCCGCCGGTCTTCGACCCGGAGACCAACACCGCTCCGGTCCCCGCGACCTTCAAGAAGTCCTACCAGGCCTACATGGACGCCGAGTGGTGGCGCCTGGGCATCCCGGAGGGCATCGGCGGCCAGGTCACCCCGTCCTCCCTGGTCTGGGCCTACGCGGAGCAGATCCTCGGCTCCAACCCCGCGATCTGGATGTACTCCTCCGGCCCGGCGTTCGCCGGCGTCGTCTACGACGAGGGCACCGAGGAGCAGCACAAGGTCGCCCAGCGCATGATCGACGGCCTCTGGGGCGCCACGATGGTGCTGACCGAGCCCGACGCCGGCTCGGACGTGGGCGCCGGCCGCACCAAGGCCATCAAGCAGGAGGACGGCTCCTGGCACATCGAGGGTGTGAAGCGCTTCATCACCTCCGGTGAGCACGACATGTCCGACAACATCATCCACCTGGTGCTGGCCCGCCCCGAGGGCGGCGCCCCCGGCACCAAGGGCCTCGGCCTCTACATCGTGCCGAAGTACGACTTCGACTGGGAGACCGGCGAGCTCGGCGAGCGCAACGGCGCCTACGCCACCAACGTCGAGCACAAGATGGGCCTCAAGGCCTCGAACACCTGCGAGATGACCTTCGGCGCCAAGCACCCCGCCAAGGGCTGGCTGCTCGGCGAGAAGGTCGACGGCATCCGCCAGATGTTCAAGATCATCGAGTTCGCCCGCATGATGGTCGGCACGAAGGCCATCGCCACCCTCTCCACCGGCTACCTGAACGCGCTGGAGTACGCCAAGGAGCGTGTGCAGGGCGCCGACATCTCCCAGTTCCTGGACAAGACCGCCCCGCGCGTCGCCATCACCAACCACCCCGACGTCCGCCGCTCGCTGCTCCAGCAGAAGGCGTACGCCGAGGGCATGCGCGCCCTCGTCCTCTACACCGCCTCCGTCCAGGACGACATGCTGGCCGCCCGCCTGCGCGGCGAGCACGACGAGGCCGCGGAGCGCCTGAACGACCTGCTCCTGCCGATCGTCAAGGGCTACGGCTCCGAGAAGTCCTACGAGCAGCTCGCCCAGTCCCTGCAGACCTTCGGTGGCTCCGGCTACCTGCAGGAGTACCCGATCGAGCAGTACATCCGCGACGCCAAGATCGACACCCTCTACGAGGGCACCACCGCGATCCAGGGCCTGGACTTCTTCTTCCGCAAGATCGTCAAGGACGGCGGCCAGGCGCTGACCGTCGTCTCCGAGCAGATCAAGAAGTTCCTGGCCGCCGCCGAGGGCGGCGACGCCCTGGCCGCCGAGCGCGAGCTGCTCGGCAAGGCCGCCGGCGACCTGGAGGGCATCGTCGGCAAGCTGCTCGCCGACCTCTCCGGCGTCGAGCAGGACGTCAAGAACATGTACCTGGTCGGCCAGAACACCACCCGCCTGCTGATGGCCTCCGGCGACGTCGTCGTCGGCTGGCTGCTGCTCCGCCAGGCCGCGGTCGCGCTGGCCAAGCTGGAAGCCGGCGCCTCGGAGAAGGACGTCCCCTTCTACCAGGGCAAGGTCGCCGCGGCCCGCTTCTTCGCCCGCAACATCCTCCCGACCGTCACCCCGCAGCGCCTGATCGCCGAGGGTGTCGACAACGAGCTGATGGAGCTCGCGGAGGAGGCGTTCTAAGGACGCCAGGCACACCGACCGCCTGACACACCCTCAACACCGCGGGGCCCGGTACCACACCGGGCCCCGCGGTGTTTCACCGAGGTGACGACCCGTCCGCGGGGGACCGGAAAGCGACCACCCTTCACCGTTCTGTCACTGTTCGCGGGTTCCCGGTGTCCTGTCCGTGTACGGGCATATGCTCGGGTGCGGACCCGGTCCCCCATCCGGTCTCCGACCTCCCTCAACACAGGAGCAACATGTCGACCGCCGCCCGCACGGCCTACTTCGACCGGACGCACACCGACGACCTGATCGCCTTCCTCAGCGCCTCGCCGTCGCCGTACCACGCCGTGGCCAGCGCCGCGGAGCGCTTGGAGAAGGCGGGCTTCCGGCAGGTCGCCGAGACCGACGCGTGGTCGGCCGGCACCGGCGGCCGGTACGTCGTCCGCGGCGGCGCGCTGATCGCCTGGTACGTGCCCGAGGGGGCCGGCCCCGAGACCCCGTTCCGCATCGTGGGCACTCACACCGACTCGCCCAACCTGCGGGTCAAGCCGGTGCCCGACACCGGCTCCTCCGGCTGGCGCCAGGTCGCCGTGGAGATCTACGGCGGCGTCCCGCTCAACACCTGGCTCGACCGCGACCTCGGCCTCTCCGGCCGCCTCGCCCTCCGCGACGGCACCGCCCGGCTGGTCCAGATCGACGAGCCCCTGCTGCGGGTCCCGCAGCTCGCCATCCACCTCGACCGCCAGGTCAACGAGGGGCTCAAGCTCGACAAGCAGCGCCACCTGACGCCGATCTGGGGACTCGGCGCCGTGGACGAGGGCTCGCTGATGGCGTACGTCGCCGCCAAGGCCGGCGTCACCGTCGAGGACATCGCCGGCTGGGACCTGATGACCCATGACGTCCAGCCGCCCTCCTACCTCGGCCGGGACCGCGAACTGCTCGCCGCCCCCCGACTGGACAACCTGCTCTCCGTCCACGCCGCCACCGCCGCCCTCGCCGCCGTGGCCGCCAACACCACCGGCCCGCTCCCGTACGTCCCGGTGCTGGCCGCCTTCGACCACGAGGAGACCGGCAGCGAGTCCGACACCGGCGCGCAGAGCCCGCTGCTCGGCAACGTCCTGGAGCGCACGGTCTACGCGCGGGGCGGCACCCCCGAGGACCGCGCCCGGGCGCTCGCCGGCACCGTCTGCCTCTCCTCCGACATGGGCCACGCCGTCCACCCCAACTACAGCGAGCGGCACGAGCCCGGCCACCACCCGATGCCCAACGGAGGCCCGATCCTCAAGGTCAACGTCAACAACCGCTACGCCACCGACTCGCTCGGCCGCGCCGTGTTCGCCGCCGCCTGCGAGAAGGCCGGCGTGCCGTGGCAGAGCTTCGTCTCCAACAACTCCATGCCCTGCGGCACCACCATCGGACCGATCACCGCCGCCCGGCTCGGCATCACCACCGTCGACTGCGGCATCGCGGCGCTGTCCATGCACTCCGCCCGCGAGCTGTGCGGCGCGGAGGACCCGTACCTGCTGGCCTCCGCGATCAAGTCCTTCCTGGAGGGCTGAACCCGAACCCGGACCCGGGCCCGGGACACCGGGCCGCGCGAGGGCCGGGGCACAGGGCACCCGTCCGGAGCCGCGCGGCCCAGGTCGAGCGCCGGCGCTACTCCGCCGCCTTCGCTCCGTCCGCCGCCTCCGCTCCGTCCGCCGCGTCTTCCATGCCCGCCAGCACCAGCGGAAGCCGGGTCGCCCCGCCCGCGGTGAGCCGCACCGGCACGCCCCAGTCCTGCTGGTGCACGTGGCAGGCCGGGAACTCGATCTCCGGGTCGTCGTCGCAGGACGCGGCCATCGCCGACACGTGCAGCACGCCCTCGGCGACCTCCTCGGACAGCACCAGCTCACGCGAGAGCGCGGTGTCCGCTCCCGCGCCCGAGACCAGCAGCTCCGCCGGGGTCGAACTCACCAGCAGCCGCGTCGACGGGCCGTACCGCTCGTCCAGCTTCTGCCCGCTCGGCGCTTGGAACACCACGTCCAGCCGCAGCCGGCCCGGCGCCACCTCGGTCGCGGCCCGCTGGGTGCGGTGCGCCACCGCGTCCACCCGGACCGCCTCCTCGGGCAGCCGCAGCCGGGTCAGCCGGTGCCGGGCCGACTCCACCACCACGATGTCGCCGTCCACCAGCACCGCGCCCGAGGGCTCGCGCAGATCCGTGGCCAGCGTGCTCACCTCGCCGGCGGCCGGGTCGAACCGGCGCAGCGCGTGGTTGTAGGTGTCGCTGACGGCCACCGAGCCGTCCGGCAGCACCGTCACCCCCAGCGGGTGCTGGAGCAGCGCCTGCCCGGCCTCGCCGTCCCGGTGCCCGAAGTCGAACAGGCCGGTGCCGACGGCCGTGTGGACCGTCCCGGTTTCACGTGAAACCCAGCGCAGCGCCGAGGTCTCCGAGTCAGCCACCCACAGCCGCTCGCCGTCCGCCGACACCGCCAGACCGGACGGCTGGGCGAACCACGCCTCGGCGACGGGGCCGTCCACCAGGCCCTCGTTGGTCGTCCCCGCCGCGACGCCGACCGTGCCGGCCACCGGGTCGAACGCCCACAGCTGGTGCACGCCCGCCATCGCGATCCACACCCGGCCGTCGAAGAAGGCCACGTCCCACGGCGAGGAGAGGTCCACCTCACGGGCCGGACCCTCGGTCGGGGAGCCCTGCCACCACTGCCGGCCCGTCCCGGCCAGCGTGCTGACGTGCCCGTCCGCGAGGCGGACGCCGCGCAGCGCGTGGTTCACCGTGTCCGCCACGACCACGTCGTAGTCCAGACCCAGCCCCTCGGGCACCAGCGCCAGGCCCTGCGGTTCGCTGAACCGCGGCGCCGCGCCGTCCACGAACCCGCGCTCGCCGTCGCCGATCCGGCGGACCACCGTCTCGCCGTCCTCGGCCAGCTCGACCAGCGCGTGGTGCCCGGAGTCGGCCACCAGGAAGTGGCCGTCCGCGAGCCGGACCGCCTTGCCCGGGAACCGCAGGTCACCCGCCTCCGGCTCGGCCGGCACGTACGGGCCGTCGCCGCGGCGCAGCGTGCCCTTGGCCTCGTGCTCCGCCTCCAACTCCTCCACCAGCCGCGCGATCGCGTGCGCGTGGCCCTCGCCCGCGTGCTGCGCGACCACGTACCCCTCGGGGTCGATCACCACCAGGGTCGGCCAGGCGCGGACGGCGTACTGCTTCCACGTCACCAGCTTCGGGTCGTCCAGCACCGGGTGGTGCACCTCGTACCGGGCGACCGCGTCCACCACCGCCTGGTGATCTGCCTCGTGGACGAACTTGGGGGAGTGGACGCCGACGATCACCACGGTGTCGCGGTGCTTCTCCTCCAGCTCCCGGAGTTCGTCCAGGACGTGGAGGCAGTTGATGCAGCAGAACGTCCAGAAGTCGAGAATTGTGATCTTGCCGCGGAAGTCCGCCAGCGACAGGTCCTTGCCGCCGGTGTTCAGCCATCCGCCCTCGCCCACCAGCTCGGGGGCGCGTACACGTGCACGAGAAGCCATGGCCACATCCAACCCCACCATGCGGGTCGGCATTCCGAGTGAAGCCGGTGGACCGCCGCCCCGAGGCGTATTACGGTTGGAATATGAGCGAGAAGGCCAAGCTGAGCATCAGCCTCGAAGGAGAGCTCGGGGCGAGACTGCGGGCCGTCGCCGCGCAGCGCCAGGAACAGATCTCCACCGTGGTGACTCACGCCCTGGTGGACTACTTCGCCAACGAGGAACGTCGGCTGGACGGCCTGGCGGCCATGGCCGAGTACCAGCGTGAGCACGGGGCTTTCACCACCGAGGAGCGCCGAGCTGCTTCAGAACGGGTCGATGAGCTGATGGGCTGGACCGCCACGTCGGAGCGGCAAAGCGCGTGAACGCGATCGTCTACGACTCCGGGGCATTGATCGCCGCGGAGAAGAACGACCGGCCTTTCGTGGCCCAGCACGAGACCTTCCTCTCCGCCCGTGTCCGGCCGTTGGTGCCGGCGGGCGTCCTGGCTCAGGTGTGGAACGCCAGGCCGTCCTCGGCGGTCCTCCACCGGGTGCTGCGGGGCTGTGAGGTCCTTGCGTTGACAGAGGACCGGGCCAAGGCGGCAGCCGAGCTCTGTCACCGTGCGGGCAGCCGCGACGTGGTGGACGCGAGTATCGTCCTGGCAGCCATCGAGCATCTCGACGCGCCGATCCTCACCGACGATCTAGGGGACATCGGGGAACTCGTCGAGGTCTCCGGTCATACCCGCATCAAGGTGGCCCGCCCGTAGCTGACGAGGCGTGGTCTCCGACCGCTCGCGCTACGTGGCGTCCGCCTTGCGGGCCCAGTAGGCGGCCTGCTGGCAGGTGGTGCAGCAGTAGAGGCGGCGGCGTCCGGTCGTGCGGTTGACGACCCGGTTGGGGCATCCCACGCGCTGGCACGGCCCGCCGTCCCGGGTCGGCGCCAGCAACCGCGCGGCTTTCGCGGCCTGGCGCTGTGCTTCGCCGGCTGCCGCCTCATGGCCGGCCAGGGCCCGCAGGACGGCCGTCTCGGCGCTGCGGATCAGTTCCAGCGCGAGGGCGTGGTCGGTGTTCATCTCGAAACCTCCATGACTCCCGGTCGGATGCTGCGGCGGCGAGCGGCCCAGCCGTACGAGATCGGGCTACGCACGGTGATGATGGTGTCGGCGAGGTCGACGTGGGCGTCGACCGCAGTGGTCCGGGCCCCCTGGCCGAGCGGGGTGCGTGGCGGCGGGGTACCGGTCCCGCAGCGGGGCGGTAAGCATGACGGCAGGACGGGCACAGGTTCCCCCGAGTGATCACAGAGCGTCGCAAATCCATCATCGCCCGAGACCCGTGCCTGTCCTACTCCCGGCTCCCACTCCACGCCGATCTGCGCGAGTTCTTGGTGAGAGAGGGCAGAACTCGTCGCTCGCCGCAACCCCGCTCGTGGCGTTCCACCGGCCCCTGGGCACCCCGACCGGAGGCCGTACCCGTCGAGCATCCGCGCGACCCGCACCGGGGATCCGGCGGCCGGACGGGTGAGGCGGGCGGGGCCGGGTGTGGGGTGCACCGTGGCGGGCGGCGGTGGGGCGGGCAGGATGGGCGGGCAGGTTCGGGTCGGCGGAGGAGGATGCGGCGTGAAGTACGTGGTGCGGGAGCGGCTGTTCTCGATCGGGGACGACTACTGGATCGAGGACGAGGACGGCGAGAAGGCGTACCTGGTCGACGGCAAGGTGCTGCGGCTGCGGCAGACCTTCGAGCTGAAGGACCAGGCCGGGCAGGTGGTGGCGGTGGTCCGGGAGAAGGCGTTCTCGCTGCGGGACGCGATGCGGGTCGAGGACGCCGGCGGCGGGACGGTGGCCACCGTCCGGCGGAAGCTGTTCACGCCGCTGCGGGACGGCTACCGGGTCGAGCTCGAGGACGGCGGCGAGCTGGACGTCCGCGGCGACCTGCTGGGCAAGGAGTACCGGATCGAGGCGGACGGGGAGACCGTCGCCGAGATCTCCCGGCGGTGGTTCGGGCTGCGGGACGGCTACGGCGTAGAGGTCGCACCGGGCGGGGACGTTCCCCTCCTGCTCGCCGTCGCGGTCTGCGTGGACCGGCTCGGGGAGCAGGAGGGCTGATCCGCCGGGCCCGGGCCGCGGGTCATGCGGCGCCCAGGGCCAGGCCCCGGCCCCGGGTCAGCGTGGGGCGAGGCTGCTGAAGATGACCTCGCGGACTTCGGCCCAGCGCTCCATCAGGTCGGCCTGCCCGTGCAGGACATCGGAGATGTGCTGCATGCCGTAGAAAGCGGCGACGATCACCCGGGCCAGCGCCTCGGGAGTCATGTCGCGGCGGACCTGGCCGGCGCCCCGGGCCTCGGCGAGCAGGGTGGTGAGGATCTCGATCCACCCGACGTACGGCTGCGGCAGCTGGGAGCCGATCAGGGTGCGCTCGGCCTGCAGCCGGGAGGTGGCCCGGACGATCACGTTGGTGTGGAAGGTGTGGGCCGTGCGGTCGAGCAGCTCGCGGAGGGTCTGGAGCGGGTCCAGGCCCTCGGCCCGCACCTCGTCGAGCAGGGTGGGCCACAGGAGGTAGTTGGCCTCGACCACCGCGATGGCCATGTCCTCCTTGTTCTTGAAGTGGAAGTAGACCGCACCCTTGGTGAGGCCGACCTGCTGGGCGATGTCGGTGATCGAGGTGGCGGGGAAGCCCTTGGAGGCGAAGAGTTCGGCGGCGGCCGCGAGCACGAGTGTCCGGGTGCGCTGGGCACGCTCCTGCTTGGGCTCGGGCCGCCTGCTGAGGGCGGCTTCGGCGGCGGCGGTCGCTGCGGAGGCGATGTCGTTCACGTGGGGGTTCCAGGCTCTCGATGCTGCCGGCGGCCGGATCGCTGGCAGTGTGTGGCTCGATTGTAGCGATTGCAATATACCTTCCCGTCGGTATATTTTCGCTGGACCGGCGCTGGACGAGACCCGTCCAGGCCGTGATGCACGCGTTCAAGTCATCATGTTCTTGGGGGAGTTCTCATGAGCACTGGCGTGTTGCCACTTGCGGTCGACGCTCTCGACCTCACTGTCCCGAACGAGCTGGTCCACAAGGTCGCGCCCGCCGAGGTGCTGCTGACCGACGTGGTCCACCTAGCCGGCGACCGCTTCGTCGTTGCCGCCCGCTGGCCGGTCGGACACGGCCTGTACCACCCCGCACAGCACGGCATGAGCGACCCGATGCTCCTGGTGGAGACGCTCCGCCAGACCGCCGTCTACCTCTCGCACCGCTTCTACGGTGTCCCGCTCGACCACCCGTTCATCTTCTGCGACCTCGGCTACGAGGTGAAGGACCCGACGGCCTTCCGCACCCGGCCGTTCGGCCCGCAGGTCGTCCTCGACCTCACCCTGTCCTCCACCACCCGGCCCACCGCCAGCAAGGTGGGCATGCGCCTGGAGGCCACCGTCTCCGTCGACGGCCGCACCTGCGGCCGCGGCAGCGTCAGCTGGCAGGCGGTCGACCGCTCGCGGTACACGGTGATCCGCGACCGCGCCCGGGGCGCCGGACGGTCCGGGGCGGCAGCCGCCGGCCGGGACGGCGTCACCACCCCGGGCATCGGCGCCGCCGCCCGGCTGCTCACGGCCGCCGAGGCCGGCCGCCGCCGGGACGCCGACGTCCTGCTGGCGGATCTCGGCACCGGCGCCCGCGGCGCCTGGCTGCTGCACGTCGACCAGACCCACCCGGTGTTCTTCGACCACCCGCTCGACCACGTCCCCGGGATGCTGCTGCTGGAGGCGTTCCGGCAGGCCACCGGCTGCGCCGCCGGACGGGCGACGGGCCGGACCGTGGACGAGCTGGCCATGGTCGGCGGCCGTACCGCCTTCACCGCCTTCTGCGAGCTGGACGCCCCGACCTTCCTCGCCGTCGCACCGGTCGCCACGGCGGCGGTTGCCGGGGCCGCGACCGGGGCCGGGGCCGACCTGGAGCGCTGGTCCTTCGAGGTGGCCGCCGTGCAGTACGGGCGGGTGGTGGCCACCGGCGAGATGGCCTGGACGGTACCCGCTCCGGTCGAGTCCGCGCCGGGGGCGGCCCGGGAGGTCGTGGAATGCGTCTGACCACGCCGCCGGCCCCCGCGCACCCGTCGCTGCACCCGGCCCCCGCGCACCCGTCGCCGCACCACGCCTCGGCGCGCCCGTCGCCGCAGCCGGCCTCGGCCTCCGCACACCCGTCGCCGCCGCCGACCCTGGCGCCGGAGGCCGTCCGCCGCGCCGCGCTCGCCGCCGCCCGCGACGCGGAGGCGGCGGACCGGGACCGCAGGCTCACGCCCGAGGTGGTCGCCGCCCTCACCGCCGCCGGGTTCGACCGGCACTTCGTGCCCGTCGCCGACGGCGGCCGGGCCGGCTCCTTCGCCGACCTGGTCGAAGCGGTGGCCCTGGTGGGCGAGGGCTGTGCCTCGGCCGCGTGGTGCGCCGCGCTGTACGCGGCCCACGGGCGGCTCGCCGGCTACCTGCCGGGGCCCGCCCGGCGGGAGATCTGGGGCGGCGGCGGTCCGGTCCGGATCGCCGCGGCGGTCACGCCGCCCGCCGTGGAGGCCGTGGCGACCGCCGGGGGCTGGCGGCTGACCGGTACCTGGGCGCCTGCCAGCGGTATCGACTCCGCGGACTGGGTGCTGCTGTCCGCCTGGGCGCCGCAACCGGACGGGACCCGGGACAGCCGGCTGTTCGCCGTCCCGGCCGGGGAGGGCACCGTCCTGGACACCTGGCACACCCTCGGCATGCGCGGCACCGGCAGCCACACCCTGCGGCTGGACGGCGTGGACGTCCCGGAGCACCGCACCCTGTCCAGGGAGCGGCTGGCGGCCGCCGAGCCGGCCGAACCGGGCGCGGCCCGCTGCCACGCCCTGCCGTACCCGTTCGTGGCGGCACTGATGTTCGCGGCGCCGGTGCTCGGAGCGGCCCGCGGGCTGCTCGCCGACTGGACGGCCACCGCGCCGCCCGGCTCGGCGGAAGTGCTGACCCGGGCCTCGGCCGGGATCCGGGCGGCCGGACTGCTGCTCGACGGCGCCGCCGGGCGCGCCGACGGCGACGGGATCACCCCGCTGGCCGTCGCGGAGAACGTCCGCGACTCGATCACCGCCACCGAGCTGTGCACGGAGGCCGCCGACCGGTTGTTCCGGGCCGCGGGCTCGCGCGCCCACGCCACCGGCGACCCGCTCCAGCGCCGCTGGCGGGACATCCGGACGGCGGCCACCCATGCGATGCTCCGCTTCGACCTCGCGGCGCAGGCGTACGGCCGGGCCGTCCTCGGCAGCTGACCCTGCCGGGGACCCGCCTGCCGTACGGGCGGCGCCTCCCTCGGGGCAGCCGCTCGGCACCACGTTCGCAGCACCCGCTCGGGCCGCCCTCGCGCGGTGATCGACCCGTCCGCACCCCCGGGGTCCCGACCACCCCGGGGCCCTCGGGCTGCCGCCGCCCGCGTCCGCGGACGACGCCCGGGCGGTCCGGATCTCCTGGGCCCCCGGCGCACATCCGGCGCACATCCCGTGTAGATCCGGCGCGAACCCGCGCCCCCATGACAGCAGACCCGTTCCCAACACCCCTTCCGCGAAAGACATTTCGACTTCCGGGCAGCAGGCTCTAGAAAAATACCTCTGCGAAGGTATTATTTCTGGAGCGACCCCGCGAGTGAGGAGTTCGGACACCATGGCACGCACAGGCAAGGTCACCGTCGTCGGCGCCGGCGCGCAGGGTGCGGCGATCGCGCACCGGCTGGCCGAGCGCGACGTCCTGGAAACCGTCGTGCTCACCGACGCGATCGAGGGTCGCGCCGAGGGCGCGGCCCTGGACATCAACCACTGCCGCCCGCTGACCGGCCACCGGACCAGGGTGCTCGGCGTCACCTGCGGCCCGGACGGCGACGACTACCGCGACACCGCGGGCTCCGACCTCGTGGTGCTCGCCGCGGGCCGCCGCCCCGAACCCGGCGGCAGCCGCGCCGAACACCTCGCGACCAACGCCGCCCTGGTCCGCGAGATGGTCGCCCCGATAGCCGAACTCTCCCCCGACGCCGTCCTGTTGGTGGTGGCCAACCCGGTCGCCGAACTCACCGCCGTCGCCCACCGCGCCTCCGGCTTCCCCGCCTCCCGGGTGATCGGGCAGAGCACCGCGCTCGACACCGCCCGGTTCACCCACTTCCTCGCCGAGGAACTGGACGTCGAGCCCGGCCTGGTCCGCGCCGTCGCCCTCGGCTGGCACGGCGAGGACCTGATCCCCGCGATCTCCGCCTGCGAGGTGGACGGCCGCCCGCTCGACGAACTGCTCTCCTGCGACGAACTGGAGGAACTGGTCGAGCGCACCCGCTACGCCGGTCCCGAGCTGGTCTCGCTGCTCGGCGGCGGGGGCGGGCTGCGGGCCCCGGCCGTCGCGGCCGCCGCGGTGGCCCTCGCGGTGATCGAGGACGCCGGCCGGGTGCTGCCCGTCTGCGCCTGGGTGGACGGGCGGTTCGGGATCGACGGCGTCTGGCTCGGCGTCCAGGCGGAGCTCGGCGCACAGGGCGTCAACAAGGTGGTCGAGACCCCGCTCGCCCCGGCCGAACTCGCCGCCCTGCGGACCGCCGCGGACGCCGCCCGCACCGCCCAGCGGCTCGTCGACCCGACGGCGCAGAGCCCGGCGCAGAGTATGGCGCGATGAACCGTCATCCCCAGTCGAAGGAGCAGACATGACCGTCGTCGACGAGGCGACACCGGTCGCCCTCCGGCCGCCCGTTCCCGAAGCGCGCGACCGGCTGGCCGAGTTGGCCTGGATCCGGGACGAGGTGATCCAGGGCCCCACCCCCGGCGCCACCGAGGCCCAGCACAGACGGGGCAAGCTGACCGCCCGCGAGCGGATCGCCCTGCTCCTGGACGAGGGCTCGTTCACCGAGGTCGAACCGCTGCGCCGACACCGGGCCAGCGGCTTCGGGATGGAGGCCAAGCGCCCCTACACCGACGGCGTGGTCACCGGCTGGGGCACCGTCGACGGCCGGACGGTCTTCGTCTACGCCCACGACTTCCGGATCTTCGGCGGCGCGCTGGGCGAGGCGCACGCCCAGAAGATCCACAAGATCATGGACCTGGCCGAACAGGCCGGCGCACCGCTGGTCTCGCTCAGCGACGGCGCCGGCGCCCGGATCCAGGAGGGCGTCACGGCCCTGGCCGGCTACGGCGGCATCTTCCAGCGCAACGCCCGCGCCTCGGGTGTGATCCCACAGATCAGCGTGATGCTCGGTCCGTGCGCCGGCGGCGCCGCGTACTCGCCCGCGCTGACCGACTTCGTGTTCATGGTCCGCGGCATCTCGCAGATGTTCATCACCGGACCGGACGTGGTCCAGGCCGTCACCGGCGAGCGGGTCACCCTGGACGAACTGGGCGGCGCCGACGTGCACGCCGGCACCTCCGGCGTGGCCGGATTCGCCTACGAGGACGAGGAGAGCTGCCTCGCGGACGTCCGCCACCTGCTCTCGCTGCTCCCCTCCAACAACCGCGAACTCCCGCCCGTGCTCCCGACGGACGACCCCGCCGACCGGCGCTGCGAGGGCCTGCTGACGGTGGTCCCGGCCGACCCGAGCCACTCGTACGACATGCGCAGGGTGATCGAGGAGATCGTCGACGACGGCGACTTCTTCGAGGTCCACGAGCGCTGGGCGGGCAACGTGCTCTGCGTGCTGGCCCGGATGGGCGGGCAGGTCGTCGGCATCATCGCCAACCAGCCCTCCTCGTACGCCGGGGTGTTGGACATCAACGCCAGCGAGAAGTCGGCCCGCTTCGTGCAGATGTGCGACGCGTTCAACATCCCGCTGATCACCATGCTCGACGTCCCCGGCTTTCTGCCGGGGGTGGACCAGGAGCACGGCGGCATCATCCGGCACGGCGCCAAGCTGCTCTACGCCTACTGCAACGCCACCGTGCCGCGGATCCAGCTGATCCTGCGCAAGGCCTACGGCGGCGCGTACATCGTCATGGACTCCCGCTCCATCGGCGCGGACCTGTCCTTCGCCTGGCCGACCAACGAGATCGCCGTGATGGGCGCCGAGGGCGCCGCCAACGTGATCTTCCGCCGCGACATCGCCGGCGCCGAGGATCCGGAGGCGATGCGCGCCCAGAAGATCAAGGAGTACAAGAGCGAGCTGATGCACCCGTACTACGCGGCCGAACGCGGCCTCGTGGACGACGTCATCGACCCGGCCGAGACCCGCGCGGTGCTCATCCGGTCGCTGGAGATGCTGCGCACCAAGCACGCCGACCTGCCCAGCCGCAAGCACGGGAACCCGCCGCTGTGAGCCCGCGCGAGGAGACCCTGCGGGTGGTGCGCGGCGGCGGCCTCCCCCCGGAGGAACTGGCCGCGGTCACCGCGGTGCTGCTCGCGGTCGCCCAGCGCGGCGGCGGCAACGGTGGCGGCGACGGCGGCGGCGGCGGCGGTTCGGCCGCGCGGGTCGGCGAGGGCCGTGCGGCCTGGGACCGGCTTCGCCTCGGCGGTCGCCGGCGCCCGGCCGGTTCCTGGCGGGCCTGAGCCGGCGCCCCACCGCCGGACCCCGCACGTACGTGCCCCCTCGGGATCCCCGAGGGGGCACACGCGTGTCCGTCGGCCGGAGCCTGGTCGCAGGTCCACGCGGGCCGCCGACCGCTGGCGGCTACACCACCGAGCCCCGCAGGGCGTACGCCAGGACCTCCCACAACTCCTCGATGTCCGAGAGCGCCGCCCGGTCGCGGCAGGCCGCCGCGAGGTGCTGGTAGCCGAAGACCACGGCCATCAGCAGGTGGGAGACGGCGGTGGGGGAGTGCAGCGCGGACAGCTCCTCGGTGGCCTGGGCGCGGCGGGCGCTGCTGGTCAGGAACCAGCCGATGTCGCGCAGGAGTTGGTCGCCCTCGCCGATGCTGTCGCGGAGCTCGGAGGCCAGCCGCAGGGCGGCGCGGACCCGGACGTCCGTCTCGATCCGGTTGGTGAGGCCCACCGTGAGGGCCTGCAGCTTCTCGACCGGCCCCAGCCGGGAGGACTCCGTCTCGGCCAGCACCTGGGACCAGACCGCGGCGCCCTGCTCGACCAGCGTGGCGGCCAGCGCCTCCTTGGAGGAGAAGTGGCCGTAGAGCGCGCCCTTGGTCATGCCGGTCCGGGCGACCACCCCGCTCAGGGTGGCCTGGGCGTACCCGAGCAGGAGGAACTCCTCGGCGGCGGCGTCGAGGATCGACTCGTAGGTGCGTCGTGCCCGCTCCTGCTTCATCACCGGTGACCTCCTTGCTGAGCCTGTCAAGAAAATACCATCGTCCCGGTATGTTTTGTCCCCGTTGTGCACCCGCCATTTTGGCTGGTGGGCGGGCCGGTTGGTAGGCCGCCTGGCGAGTCTCGGTCGAAAAAAACCTTCGCAAAGGTATTTTAGTGTGGCATGATGAGTCCATCGGGCGCCACCGCGCCCGGTCGCAGGCAGCGCGATCGAGGGGAATGTCGTCGTGTGGAGCAGTGAGGCGAGTCATCCGGAGCCGGCCCCGTCCGTCGATGTGGTCCTGGGGCTGAGAAACGACCTGCAGCGCTTCGGCGTGGAGCGCATCCTGCAGTCCGCCGACACCGTCGGCCGCCTCGACTGCGTGACCGACGCGACCGAGGCGATCACCGTCGCCACCGCCGCCGGGGCCGACATCCTGGTCCTGGCACTCGCCGAACTCGACGAGCCCGCCGCCCGGTCGCTGGACACGCTCGGCGCCGGTGGCCCCCGGCTGCTGCTGCTGATCGACGACGAGGAGCACGTCGACCTCGACCGGGTCACCCGGGTGCGCAGCGCCGGATTCCTCGGCACCGCGCAGCTCACCGCCCGCGCCCTGCTGGACACCCTGGCCCGGATCGCCGCCGGCGAGGTGCCGATCCCCCCGGTGCTCGCCCACCGGCTGCTCGCCCCCGGCCGGCTCGCCGCCCCCGAACGCCCGGCGCCCCGGCTCACCCCGCGCGAGCGGGAGGCCCTCGCCCTGCTGGTGGACGGCCTGAGCAACAAGCAGATCGGCCGCCGGATGGCGATCTCCGACCACGGCGCCAAGCGCCTGGTGGCCAACATCCTCGCCAAGCTCGACTGCCCCAACCGCACCTACGCGGTCACCCGGGCGCTGCGCGAGGGGCTGTACGAGCCGGCCGGCTGAACCACGCCGGCGGCCGACCCGCACCGACCTGCACCGGCCCGGACCGACCTGCGCCGACGGCCGACCCCGGACCGCCGGCCGACCCCGGGTCAGCCCCGGGTCAGCCCCGGCCGGTCCGCCGCCGAGGTACCGAACCACCCACCACCGAAGGAGAAGTGAGCCCGTCATGGCAGGCCCCACCCCGAGCGGCGCGGCGTTCTTCGACGTCGACGAGACGCTGATCACCGTCAAGAGCATGTTCGACTTCCTGGGCTACTGGCTGGCGCTGCACGGCGACGACGGCACCGAGCACCGCGCCGCCGTGGAGCGGGTCCGCGCCCGCGCCGCCGCCGGGGTCGACCGGTCGGAGATCAACCGCGACTACTACCGGCGGTTCGCCGGAGTGCCGCGCCGGCGCCTGTTCGACGCCGGCCACGCCTGGTACGCGGAGTACCGCCACCGCGAGGACGCCTTCATCGGCGCCTCGCTCGCCGCGGTCGCCGACCACCGCGCCCAGGGCGACACGGTGGTGCTCGTCTCCGGCTCCTTCCGCGGCGTGCTCGACCCGTTCGCCGCCGAGATCGGCGCCACCCGGGTGCTCTGCAGCGAGCCGCTGGCCGACGCCGACGGCATCCTGACCGGCGAGATCCTGCGGCCCATGATCGGCCCGGTCAAGGCCCAGGCGGTCGTCGAGACGCAGGCCGAGCTCGGCCTGTCCCCCGCCGACTGCTACGCCTACGGCGACCACTCCAGCGACCTGCCGATGCTGCGCACGGTCGGCCGCCCGCGGGTGGTCGGCGAGGACCCGGTCCTCGCCGGGCAGGCCGCGCTGCACGGCTGGCCGATGCTCTCCGGTGCACCCGGCGCGCTGGCGTCCGCGGTCCGGAGCTGATCTTGGGCGTGCCGGACGGATCCCGCCGGACCCGTGGCGCGGCCCGTCCGGCACGCCCCCGAACCGACCACTCGACACGGAGGCAGACGTGACCATCAACCGCAACGACGTGGCGCTGATCACCGGGGCCGACGGGGGAATCGGGCGGGCACTCGCCCGGTCCCTCCACGAGGCCGGGTGCCGCCTCGTCCTCCACTCCGACAACGCCGACGGCCTCGCCAAGCTGGTCGCCGACCAGGGCTGGCTGCCGGACCGGGTCCTCACCGCCGTCCACGACGTGGCGGACGGGCCCGCCGTCGAGGCCGCGGTGGCGGCCGCCGTCGACCGCTTCGGCCGGATCGACCAGCTGCTCAACGTCGCCGGCGTGGCCTTCCACGGCGGTGTCCTGGACACCGACCAGGACACCTGGGAGCACACCCTGCGCACCAACCTGACCGGCTACTTCCTGATGGCCCGGGCCGTCCTGCCGCACATGCGGGCGGCGGGCTCCGGGCACATCGTCAACATGTCCTCGATCTGGGGGCACCGCTGCTCCCCCGCCGGGGCGATGCTCGCCTACTCGGTGTCCAAGTTCGGCGTCGAGGGCCTCACCGACTGCCTCCGCGAGGAGGCCCGGGCCTGGGGCGTCAAGGTCACCAGCATGGTCCTGGACAAGGTGGACACCGCCTTCCGCGACCGGATGGCCCCGCACATCGTCTACAGCGCCGAACAGCGCGCCCGGATGATGTCCCCCGAGGACGTCGCCGGGGCCACCCTCGACGTGCTGCGCAGCCCCGCCCGCGCGATGCCCGCCCGGGTGGACCTGGACGCCTGGCTCTGGCAGTGATCGAGCGGATCCTGCCACCCGGCGTCATCAGCCGGTCCGGCACCGCCGACCCGCCCGACGCCCGGCTGCTGCCCGCCGAACAGGCCCTGCTCCAGGACTGCGTCCCCGAACGCCGCCGCGAGTTCACCACCACCCGGCACCTCGCCCGCGGCGCCCTCGCCGAACTGGGACACCCCGGCGCGCCGCTGCTCACCGGCCCCAGGGGCGAGCCGCGCTGGCCCGCCGGCGTGGTCGGCAGCCTCACCCACTGCGCGGGCTACCGCGCGGTCGCGGTGGCCCCGCGCAGCGCGTACGCGGCGGTCGGGGTGGACGCCGAGCCTGCCCGCCCGCTCGGCCCCGGGCTGCTGCGGGCCGTCGCCCGGCCCGAGGAACTCCCGATGCTGGCCGAACTCACCGGGCACGCCGGCCACGTCCCCTGGGACGTCGTGCTGTTCAGCGCCAAGGAGAGCGTCTACAAGGCGTGGTACCCGCTCACCGGTCGCTGGCTCGGCTTCCAGGGTGCCCGGCTGGACCTGCACCCCGACGGTGTCTTCACCGCCCGGGTGCTGGACCCCGGCGAGGGCGGCCCGGACCGTTTCACCGGCCGCTGGACGGCCGGCGACGGCCGGGTGGCGACCGCGGTGACCGTCCCCGCCGGATGACGCCGGAATTGCCCGTTCCACCATTCCCCATCGCCATTCCCCCCACCCGAGCGGCCGCTCGCGAGACATCGCGGGCGGCCGCTCCGGCATGCCAGCAGGGACCCTTGGGGTAGCCGTTCGGCGATGCGAATTCCGGCGCTCCAAAGGCCCGTTGAGTGCAGATGGCGGGCTTCCTAGGATCGAACTCGAACAGGGATTCCGCTCCGTCGAGAACGGAGGGATGACGAAGCCCCCCGCTCTCGGGGGGATATGACGCGGCGTCGAAGAATCCGCCGCAGTCCATGCCACTCACGGTTATGGAGAGCAGTGTGAACAGTTCCCTCGTGGAGAAGCTGGCCCGCCACGGCGGCGCCGACGCCGTCGTCTTCGACGGCAGCACCTACAGCTACCGGCAGTTGCTCGACATGGTCGAGGACTGGCGCGGCTACCTCGACCGGCACCAGGTGCGACCCGGCGAGGTGGTGACCCTGGAGGGCGCCTACTCGCCGGCCGCCTGCGCCGGCCTGATCGCCCTGATCGAACGCGGCGTCGTGGTCGTCCCGCTGACCGTCCTCCCGGAGGCCAAGCGGACCGAGTTCCTCGACGTCGCCGAGGTCGAGGTCACCATCGCCGTCGACGGCGACGGCGGCCGACAGCTGGCCCGTACCGGCCGCACCGCCGGGCACGAGCTGTACGCCCGGCTGCGGGAGCGCCGCCACCCCGGCCTGGTGCTGTTCAGCTCCGGCACCACCGGCCGCAGCAAGGCCTCCGTCCTGGACTTCACCAAGGTGCTCGCACGGTACCGGGACGGCGGCCGGGCGATGAGGATCCTGTCCTTCCTCAGCCTGGACCACATCGGCGGCGTCAACACCCTGCTGCACACGCTCAGCGTGGGCGGCACGGTGGTCACCGTCGGCGAGCGCACCCCGGACGCCGTCATGGCGGCCGTCCGGGACCACGGCGTCCAGGTCCTGCCGACCACCCCCACCTTCCTCAACATGGTGCTGATCTCCGGCGCCCTGGAGCGGTACGACACCTCGGCCCTGCAGCTGATCACCTACGGCACCGAGCCGATGCCGCTGCAGACCCTCAAGCGGCTCGCCCAGCAGCTCCCCGAGGTGCGGTTCAAGCAGACGTACGGGCTCTCCGAGCTCGGCATCCTGCCGACCAAGTCCCGCGGCGACGACACCCTGTGGGTCAAGCTCGGCAACTCCGGGTTCGACCACAAGATCATCGACTCGGTCCTGTGGATCCGCTCCGACATGGCGATGCTCGGCTACCTCAACGCCCCGGCGCCCTTCGACGAGGAGGGGTACTTCAACACCCAGGACGTGGTGGAGACCGACGGCGACTGGATCCGCATCCTCGGCCGCCGCTCCGAGATCATCAACGTCGGCGGCGAGAAGGTCTACCCCAGCGAGGTGGAGAGCGTCGTCCTGGAGGTGCCCGGCATCGCCGAGGCCACCGTCAGCGGCCGCCCCAGCCACGTCACCGGCATGGTGGTCAAGGCCACCGTGCTCCTCGCCCCCGACCTGGACGAGGACGCCCGCTCGGTCGCCCGCCGGGTCCGCGCGCACTGCGCGAGCAAGCTGGAGGCCTTCAAGGTGCCGGCCGTGGTCGAGGTCTCCGGGGAGCGCCAGCACTCCGACCGCTACAAGAAGATCCGGGTCGGCGCATGACCGGCCAGCCCGCGCCGGCCCAGGGCCGGGTCGCGGTCATCAGCGGCGGCAGCCGCGGACTCGGACGGATCATGGTCGAGCGGCTGCTCGCCGAGGGCTGGAAGGTCGCCACCTTCAGCCGCTCCGCCAACGAGTTCGTCAAGGACACCCTCGCCGAACGCTCCGAGGACTTCGTCTGGGAGGCCGTCGACCTCTCCGACCGCAAGGCGCTGCGGCAGTTCGTCTCCGCCACCGCCCGCCGGTTCGGCGGCGTCGACCTGCTGATCAACAACGCCGCGGTGCTCAACCGCCAGGAGCTGTTCCTGACCACCTCGGCCGGCCAGGTCGACACCCTCATCGCCAGCAACCTCGCCGCACCGATCGCCCTCGCCCAGGCCTGCGCCCGGGTGATGAGCACCCGCCAGGGCGGCCAGATCATCAACGTGTCCTCGATCAACGCCATCCGCGGCTACCGCGGCGTGGCCGTGTACGCGGCCACCAAGGCCGGCCTGGACGGCTTCAGCCGCAGCCTGGCCCGCGAGCTCGGACCGCTGAACATCCGGGTCAACTCCATCGTCCCGGGGTTCTTCGACAGCGACATGACCACCGACGTCACCGATCAGAACCGCGAGCGCATCCAGCGCCGCACCCCGCTCGGCCGGTTGGCCGACGTCGAGGAGATCGCCAACGCCGTCCACTTCCTGATCTCGGACCAGGCGTCCTTCATCACCGGACAGACCATCGTCGTAGACGGAGGAATCACATGCTAGTCACCGACATCAAGGCCGCCGTCGTCGAGCAGATCACCGAGCTGCTCCGCGAGGCCGAGGTCGAGCACGGCGAGTTCACCGGCGCCGAGCGCCTCAACGCCATCGGACTGACCTCCCTGCTGCTCGCCCGCCTGATCATCCAGCTGGAGATCGACCTCGGCGTCGACCCCTTCGCCGAGGAGGACCTGGTCATCTCCGACATCCGCACCGTCGACGAGCTGGTCGACGCCTACGCCCGCACCCTCGGCGCGCCCGTCGCCGCCTGAGGGGACCCCACACCACAGGAGGTCGAGACATGACGGACGAAACCATGGTGGTCGTCGGCGACCGCTTCGAGGAGTTCCTGGAGAACAAGGGCACCGTGCCCGCCGGCGTCCTGCTGGAGCGCCTGCGCAACGGCGACCTGCCGCCCAGGATCCAGCTCACGGTCGGCCAGGGCCTGACCGCCGCCCAGCTGGCCGAGCTCGCCGCCCTCGCCGAACGCGGCCCGACCATAGTGGCGATACGCCAGGGTGCGGTGCCGGCCCCGGCGGAGCGGCGCCTCACCCACAAGCACGACGCCAAGAACGTGCTGATCGGCACCGTCGAGCAGACCGGAGCCGGCACCTTCCGGGCACCGCTCGTCCTCGACGAGCGCGTCGAGGTCCTGGAGGACCACCTCACCGGCCAGCACATCCCGGCCGTCACCCTGCTGGAGGCCGCCCGGCAGACCTGGACCGTGGTCACCGAGCAGTTCCTGCTCACCGAGGACATCCCGACCCGGTTCGTGATCAACTCGGTCGACTCCGCGTTCCACCGGTTCGTCTTCCCGCTGCCCGCCACCCTGGAGTACCGGCTGGTCAGCCACCAGCGCAGCCCGGTCGGACAGACCATCGCCTTCACCGTCGAGGTCCACCAGCAGGGCGAGAAGGCGGCCACCTTCAACGCCGAGATCCGGGTCATCCCGCAGCTGTTCGCCGCCAAGCAGGAGGCGATGGCCGCCCGGCAGGCCGTCCGCGACGAGCTCACCGCGCTCGCCAGCCCCGAACTCGCCGGCGTCGGCGGGTGACCTCGGTGCTGTGGACCCTCCACTGCCTGGACGGACCGGGTGCGGCGGGGCGCCGCGACGAGCTGCGCCCCGCCCACTCGGCCCGGCTGGGCACCGCCGACCCCGCCCCGCTGCTCTACGGGCCGCTGCTCGCCGACGACGGCGTCACTCAGCTCGGCAGCCTGTTCCTGATCGAGGCCCCCGACCGCGCCACCGTCCGGCGCTGGGTCGACGAGGACCCGTTCACCGCCGGCGGAGTGTGGCAGGAGGTGCGGATCCACGCCCTCCGGCTCTCCGACCGCTCCCCGGTCCGCATCCCCACCCCGGCCGGACCGCCCCAGACTCCCTGAAGAAGAGGTTGAACCGCCATGTCCGCGAACCTGCTGCTCGTCACCGAGGTCAACGTCCGGCCCGAGGCCCTCGACCAGGCCGCCAAGGCCTGGGCGGAGCTCACCGCCGGCTCGCCGGCCCAGCTCTACCGCTCCCTGGAGGACTCCGCCCTGCTGGAGCTCCGCCCGCTCGACTCGCTCACCGACCTCGCCGCCCTCCACGAGGAGTGGCAGCAGCTCTTCACCGCCACCGCCCCCCACCTCGCCGGCGACTTCCGGCGCCAGGTCCAGGAGTTCGTCGAGGCCCCCAAGGACACCGACCTCGCCCTCCCCGACACCGC
Source organism: Kitasatospora sp. HUAS MG31 (assembly GCF_040571325.1). GTDB lineage: Bacteria > Actinomycetota > Actinomycetes > Streptomycetales > Streptomycetaceae > Kitasatospora > Kitasatospora camelliae. The sequence continues at coordinate 4,100,684 of NZ_CP159872.1, forward strand.
CCACGTCCAGCTGCGCCGGGTCGAGGTCAAGCCCCCGGTCCTCGCCGACTACCGCGCCTGGCGCGACCGCACCATCTTCGAGACCGTCCGCAACGCCCCCGAGTCCGAGGTCTTCCTGGCCTACCACTCGCTGCTCAGCACCGAGCCCGGCGTGCTCTTCGTTGCCGGCTTCTCCGGCGACCCGGCCGTGCACAACGCGGTGTTCCGCACCCCCGAGTACGAGGCCATCCTGGTCCAGGCCCGGGACAACTACATCGTCCCGCAGGGCGGCGACCGCGGTCTGTTCCTCAAGACCTACGCCCGGATCGAGGCCTGAGCATGCGGTCGCAGTCCTACGAGCTCAGCCTGACCACCCAGGGGCCCACCTACCCGCCCAGCGAGGTGATGGACGCCAACGGCGACTTCATCGTCATCGGCCGGGTCAACCGCGGCACCCCGGACGGCGGCGTCAGCTCCGAGTGGGGCCGGGCCATCGTCTCCGCCGCCAGCCCGATGCCGCCGCACGGCGAGCAGCTGCCGTACCGGATCGTCCGCGAGCTGCCCGAGCAACTCACCGCCGCGGACCGGGACATGGTGCTGTACACCCTGCCCCTGCCGCTGCCCATCAACAACTACCCGATGCTGTTCGCCCCCGAGGGCTGCCCCCAGGCCCACTACGTGGAGCGGCCCAGCTACCCCTTCCACGAGGTGCCGATCCCGGACGCCCGCCCCGAGGACGGCCTCAGGGTCACCGAGCCGGTCACCCTCGGCCAGTGGGTCCAGGCCCAGGGCTGGATGGAGGTGTCCCTGGTGGACCGGGGCCGCGCCGCCGAGTTCTCCTTCGAGTTCTCCGGCCTGGTCCCGGACAGCATGTACACCGTGATGTCCCTGCGCGAGAACGACCTCGCGCCCGCCCCGGTCGGCCCCTCCCGGCCCGGCCCGCTCGGCATCCCCAACGTCTTCATGACCGACCGGGACGGCAAGGCGCACTACCGCGCCACGCTGCCGAACCCCTTCCCCGCGGAAGGCGCCCCGGGGCCGAAGCGGATCGTCAACGTCGTCCTGCTCTGGATGAGCTACCAGCAGAACTACGGCGGCGCGATCGGGTATTTCGGCCTCGGCGGGGACATCCACGCCCAACTGAAGCTGCAGACCGCCAGCTTCCAGGAGTTCACCACCACCGCCGGCTGACCGGGCCCCGCCCGGCGGGGGTAGCCGATCGGCCACCCCGGACCGCCACCCCGAACGGCCACTCCGACCGGCCGCACCAGCCGGCCACCCCCGCCGGGCAGCCCGGACGGCCAGCCGAAAAGAGGCGTGGTGAGTCGCTGACCACCCCAACTACCTTGAAATCGGGGACAGCTGGCACACCACCCGAGAAACCGACAGGTACTTCACCGAGGGGACAGCCATGCCCGTCATCCACATCACGGCCTGGAAGCAGAGCGACGAGGCCGCCAAGGAACTCATCGAGGAAATCACGGCCACGACCCACAAGGTGCTGGGTCTGCCGCTGGACAAGATCACCGTCTACCTGACCGAGGTACCCGCCGACCGGTGGGGCGAGGCCGGCGCGCTCGGCTCCGACCCCGACTTCGCGGAACTCAGCAGGCGGCGCTGACCCCCGCCCGGGCGGGATCCGAGGAGAAGAACATCATGGGAGACAAAGTCGTGGACGTGCCGACCATCGGCGGCCCCCAGCGCCGCATCGGAGCCACCGGACCCCTGGTCGGCGCCATCGGCCTCGGCTGCATGGGAATGAGCGGCGACTACTACGGCGCCGCCGAGGACGAGTGCTCGACCAAGGTCATCAACGCCGCGCTCGACGCCGGCGTCACCCTGATCGACACCGCCGACATGTACGGCGGCGGCCACAACGAGGACCTCGTCGGCCGGGTGCTCCGCACCCGCCGCGACGACGCCGTCCTCGCCACCAAGTTCGGCATCCGCCGCGCCGACGGCCGCCGCTGGAACGACAGCACCCCCGAGTACGCCCGCCAGGCCTGCGAGGCCTCGCTGCACCGGCTCGGCGTCGACGTGATCGACCTGTACTACGTCCACCGCCTCGACGGGCAGACCCCGATCGAGGAGACCGTCGGCGCCCTCGCCGACCTGGTCGCCGAGGGCAAGGTCCGGCACATCGGCCTCAGCGAGGTCAGCGCCGCCAACCTCCGCCGCGCCCACGCCGTCCACCCGATCGCCGCCGTCCAGAGCGAGTTCTCGCTGTGGACCCGCAACGTGATCGACGACGGCGTCCTCGGCACCGCCCGCGAGCTCGGCATCTCCCTGGTGCCGTACTCGCCCCTCGGCCGGGGATTCCTCACCGGCACGGTCCGGAGCGTCGACGCGCTGCCGGAAGGGGACTTCCGCCGAGCCAACCCCCGCTTCGCGGACGGCGGCCTGGAGGCCAACCTCCCGCTGCTCGACCACCTGCACGCGATCGCCGCCGCCCACGACGCCACCCCCGGCCAGATCGCCATCGCCTGGGTCCTCGCCCAGGGCGAGGACATCGTCCCGATCCCCGGCACCAAGCGGACCGACTACCTCGCACAGAACATCGGCGCCAGCCACGTCAAGCTCGCCGACGACGAACTGGCCCTGCTGGACGAGGCGTTCAGCCCCGACAAGGTGGTCGGCGAGCGCTACCCCGCCGCCATCATGCCGGTCACCCGCTGACCCGCCGCACCAGCCACCCCGTACCCGCACCACCCCACCACCCCGGAAGGGAACCGAGATGACCGAGACCGGCACCGCCACGGTGTCCGAGCGGGAGCAGCACGGCGCCGAGGTGATGCGCACGCTCGGCATCGACCCGAACGCGGTGATCGCCGGCGTCGCCCCGCTCGACGAGCGCTTCGGCCACACCATCGTCGAGTACATCTTCGGCGACATCGTCGGCCGCCCCGAACTCGACCTGCGCACCCGCCAACTGGCCACCCTGGCGATCCTCACCACGCTCGGCGGCTGCGAGCCGCAGCTGGAGACCCACCTGCGCGCCACCCTCCGGGCCGGCGCCACCCGCGCGGAGATCGTCGCGCTGCTCACCCACGTCGCCGCGTACGCCGGCATCCCCAAGGTGATGAACGCCCTGGGAGTCGCCAAGCGCGTGCTGCCGCCCGCCTAAGCCGTCCACGCACCGGATCCCCCTGGAGACCCCGTGTCCACATCGTCCGCCGAATTCCGGGCCGCGCTCGACGAAGCGCCGGCCCGTCCCAAGGCCGCCGCCCGCACCCGCCAGATCCCCGCCGACAACCCCGAAGGCCGCAGCCCGCTGGTCCGCTGGCTGTCCGTGATCACGCTCGGCCTCGGCGTCTTCGCCATCGTCACCTCCGAGCTCCTCCCGGTCGGCCTGCTGCCCCCGATCGCCAAGGACGTCGGCGTCTCCGACGGCGTCGCCGGCCTGACCGTCACGCTCTACGGCGCCGTCGCCGCGCTCACCGCCGTCCCGCTCACCGCCCTGTTCGGCCGCACCGACCGCCGCCTCCTGGTCCCCGCGCTGATGGCCGTGGTCGTCGCCGGCAACGTGGTCACCGCGTACGCCCCGAACTACACCGTGCTCATCCTGGCCCGCATCCTCATGGGCTTCGCCCACGGCGTGTTCTGGTCCACCGTGCCCGGCAGCACCGTCCGCCTGGTCCCCGAGCGGCAGTCCGTCAAGGCCACCGCCATCGTCCTCAGCGGCATCTCCATCGCCTCCGTGCTCGGCGTGCCGCTCGGCACCTACCTCGGCCAGCAGACCGAGTGGCAGGTCGCCTTCCTGGCGATGGCCGGCCTCGGCGTCCTGGTCATGGTCGGCGCCCTGCTCCTGCTCCCGGCCCTGCCCGCGGGCGGCGCCAGCCTCTCCGCCATCCCCAGCCTGCTGCGCCGCCGCCCGTTCATGACGGCGCTGCTGGTCACCTGCCTGACGATGATCGGCCACTACCTGGCCTTCACGTACATCACCCCGTACCTGGAGCGCGAGACCGGCATCGACTCCGGCCTGATCGGCGTCCTGCTGCTGGTCTTCGGCGTCGCCGGTGTGGCCGGCAACTTCCTGGCCGGCGCCACCGTGGCCCGCTCGCTGCGCGGCTCGCTGATCGGCGCGGTCGGCGGCCTGGTGGTCTCCATGGTCCTGCTGGCCGTCCTGCGGGACTGGGAGATCGCCGCCTACGCCGTCCTGGTCCTGTGGGGCCTGGCCTACGCGGCCCTGCCGGTCTGCCTGCAGACCTGGGTGATGACCTCGGCCGCGGACGCCACCGACTCGGCCTCCTCGCTCTACATCACCTGCTTCAACACCTCGATCGCGCTCGGCTCGCTGCTCGGCGGCCTCACCGTGGACCACATCGGCCTGGCGAGCATCACCTGGATCGCCGGCGGCCTCGCCGCCGCCGCCCTGCTGGCGATCGTCACCGTCGGCCGCCCCCGCCCGACCGACGCCTGAACCACCTCTCCCCCCTCCCCCGTGCCGCGGGCCGGGGCCCGAGCGGACTTCCGCTCCGGCCCCGGCCCGCGGCCGTTCCATGGGATATCTTGTGCCGCCTGAAGGACGGAGCCCGGGGTAACCGGGGAACAGGGTGGGGTCGGCATGAACGAGATCGCGCACCAGCTCGGCGAGGCCGCCGCGTACAGCGGGGTGGGCCTGCTGCTCCTGCTGCTCGGCGTCGGGCTGGTCGACCTGCTGACGCCCGGCAAGCTGGGCCGGCAGATCTGGGTGGAGCGGAACCGGAACGCCGCGGTGGTGCTGAGCTCGGCGCTGCTGGGGATCGGCCTGATCGTCTTCACCGCGATCATCTCCACCTACGACGAGTTCGGGAAGGGCGTCGCCGCGGCGGGCGTGTTCGGGCTGTTCGGCCTGGTGGTGCTGGCCGTCGCGTTCTGGGCGATCGACCTGTTCACCCCCGGCAAGCTCGGCGCCATCCTGGTCGACCCGGATCCGCACCCGGCGGTGTGGGTCACCGCCTCGACCAACCTGGCCGTCTCGGCGATCGTCGCCGCCGCCATCTACTGATCCACCCGACCCGCCCGCCGCGGCAGCCCGATGGATGTCCCGTCAGGCGGGTACGGCCGCCCCGGCGTGCAGCCGCTCGGTCAGCCGCGCCTTCGCCACCGGCCACTCCTCGCGCAGCATCGAGAAGTACACGCTGTCCCGCCAGCTCCCGTCCGGCCGCCGCCTGGAGCGCCGGAAGGTGCCCTCGTAGCTGGCGCCCAGCCGCTGGATCGCGTTCTGCGACCGCTCGTTGAGGTGGTCGGTCTTCCACACCACCCGGCCCATGCCCAGGTCCTCGAAGGCGTGGGTGAGCAGCAGCAGCTTGGCCTCGGTGTTCACCGCCGTGCGCCACACCGCCCGGGCATACCAGGTGCCGCCGATCTCCAGCAGCTCGTCCTCGGCGCTGGCGTCGAAGTAGCAGGTCACCCCGATGGCCCGGCCGCTCGCCCGGTCGACGACCGCGAACGGCTCGCAGGCGGTGTCGGCCAGCCGGGCGTCGACCACCGCCGCCATCTCCTCCACCGTCCGCGGCACCGGCGTCGGGATCCAGCGCCACACCTCCTCGTCACCGCCGCCCGCCGCGAACAGGTCGGGCACATGGGCGCGGCCCAGCGGCTCCAGGCGGACGTGGCGGCCGGTCAGCGTGATCGGGGCGGGAAGCTTCGCAGTCATGACGAGGACGGTAGCCCGCTATCGCACTAGGTGCAATCCATATCTGTACTAGTGCAATGTTCCCGCCGCGCGAAGAGGCCCCGCGCACCGGGGTGCGCGGGGCCCGTCGCGACCGTCCGACCGGAGCCGGAGGATCAGATGAACGAGTTGATCTGGATCGTCTCGGTCCGGCCGGGGCCGACACCGATCGCCGAGATCGGGGCGCCCGACATCTCCTCCAGCGCCTTCACGTACGCCTGGGCGTTCTTCGGCAGGTCGGAGAAGGTCTGCGCCTTGCTGATGTCCTCGCTCCAGCCGGGCAGCGTCTCGTAGACCGGCTTGGCGTGGTGGAAGTCCGACTGGTTGTACGGCAGCTCCTCCACCCGGCGGCCGTCGACCTCGTACGCCACGCAGACCGGGATCTGCTCCCAGCCGGTGAGCACGTCGAGCTTGGTCAGGAAGAAGTCGGTCAGACCGTTGACCCGGGTCGCGTACCGCGCGATCACCGCGTCGAACCAGCCGCAGCGCCGGTCACGGCCGGTGGTGACACCGCGCTCGCCGCCGATCCGGCGCAGCGCCTCGCCGTCGGCGTCCAGCAGCTCGGTCGGGAACGGGCCCGAGCCGACGCGGGTGGTGTACGCCTTGAGGATGCCGATGACCCGGTCGATCTTGGTCGGGCCGATGCCGGCACCGGTGCAGGCACCGCCGGCGGTCGGGTTCGACGAGGTCACGAAGGGGTACGTGCCGTGGTCCACGTCCAGCAGGGTGCCCTGGCCGCCCTCCAGCAGGACCACCTTGTTCGCCTTCAGCGCCTCGTCCAGGACGAGGGTGGTGTCGGCCAGGAACGGGCGGATCTTCTCGGCGTAGCCGAGGTACTCCTCCAGCACCAGCTCGGCCGGGATGGCGCGGCGGTTGTACAGCTTGACCAGGATCTGGTTCTTGTCGTGCAGCGCCGCCTCGATCTTCTGCCGGAGGATCGATTCGTCGAACAGGTCCTGGACCCGGATGCCCACGCGGTTGATCTTGTCCGCGTAGGTCGGGCCGATGCCGCGGCCGGTGGTGCCGATCCGGCGCTTGCCGAGGAAGCGCTCGGTGACCTTGTCCAGGGTGCGGTGGTACGGCGTGATCAGATGGGCGTTGCCCGAGATCAGCAGCTTGGAGGTGTCGATGCCTCGCTCGTTGAGCCCGTTCAGCTCGGAGAGCAGCACACCCGGGTCGATGACGACGCCGTTGCCGATCACCGGCGTCACATTCGGGCTGAGGATGCCGGAAGGCAGCAGGTGCAGGGCATACTTCTGGTCGCCGATGACCACCGTGTGACCGGCATTGTTGCCGCCCTGGTAGCGGACGACGTAGTCGACGGAGCCGCCGAGGAGGTCCGTGGCCTTCCCCTTGCCCTCGTCTCCCCACTGGGCACCAACGAGCACGAGTGCCGGCACAGGCGTACACCCCTTCCGGTTGGGGCATCCTGCGTAGGCCGCAGTCTGACCCGAGATAGACGAAGCCCCTGGCGCAATAGCGCAAGGGGCTCTTGCACCGAGAGATTACCTGAGGAAGGACCGGTCGTGTCGTCCCTGTCCACGCCCGCATCCCACCCTGCGGAACCAGCCGGCCCGGCCCCCCTGCTGGTGCTCCTCGACCCGGTCGCGCGGCAGGCCGACGGCGAGTCGGTGCGGATCGCCAAGGACGTCCTCTGCGGGGGCGCCGACGTCAAGGTGGTCATGCCCGAGAGTCCGTCCGAACTGGACCGGGTGCTGTCGCACCGTGGCCGCCGCCGACCGGTCGTGATCGGATCCGACCCGGCCGTGCAACGGGCCCTGCAGGCACTGCACCGGCAGCGCGAGTTGGGCACCGACCCGATCGGCGTGATCCCGGTCGGCCGCCCCCCGGCGACCGCCGCCGCCCGTACCCTCGGCGTCCCGGCCGAACCCGTCGCGGCCGCCCGCGCGGTGCTCGGCGGCAGCCCGCGTAAGCAGGACCTGCTGATCGACGACGGTGGCGGGGTGGTCCTCTCCGAGGTCCGGTTCACCGGCGGCCGGTGGGGCCGGACGGACGGATGGCGTTCGCTATGGGCGAAATTCGCTGCGCCCGAGCAGGGGAAGCTCCCCGCCGCCGAGGAGGTCCGGATCGAGGCCGACGGCCGGCTGCTCGCCGACCTGCACCAGCACGTCTCCCGGCTGCGGATCTCGGTGGCCGACGGCTGCATGGAGATCGTCCTGCGGCTGGACGGCGAACCGTGCCGCCACCGGGCCGCCTCGCTGACCGTCACCGGGCGCGGATTCGGCTACCAGGCGGACGGCCGCCCCTCGGGTCCGGTCCGCCAGCGCACCTGGACGGTCCACGCCGGCGCCTGGGAACTGCTGCTCCCGGCCGGGTGAGCAGGCTCACGTTTCCTTCGCCGCGCACCTGTGCAAAGCGCCCATGACAAGGGCACCGGCGGGGTGGGGAATTGTCCGATCGAATAGTAAGGGGCTTTATCTACGCGCGTTCACGGATGCCGCTTTCAGGAAGCCCTCCGGAACTGCCCTAGACTCGAAGACGTGCCACGTGGTGACGGACGACTCAACCACGATCTTCTTCCCGGCGAGAAAGGCCCCCAGGACGCGTGTGGCGTCTTCGGTGTCTGGGCTCCCGGCGAGGAGGTCGCGAAGCTCACGTACTTCGGCCTCTATGCCCTGCAGCACCGCGGACAGGAATCCGCGGGCATCGCAGTGAGCAACGGCTCCCAGATTCTCGTCTTCAAGGACATGGGACTCGTCTCCCAGGTCTTCGACGAGACCTCCCTGGGGTCGTTGCACGGGCATATCGCCGTCGGACATGCCCGCTATTCGACGACCGGTTCCTCGGTCTGGGAGAACGCCCAGCCGACCTTCCGCGCGACGGCCCACGGCTCGCTCGCCCTCGGTCACAACGGGAACCTGGTCAACACCGCCGAACTCGCGGCGATGGTCGCCGAGCTGCCCGGCGAGGAGCACGTCTCCCGCTCGGGCCGCACCGCGGCGACCAACGACACCGACCTGGTGACCGCGCTGCTCGCCGGGCATCCGGACCTCTCCATCGAGGAGACGGCCCGGCAGGTCCTGCCCAGGGTCCGCGGTGCCTTCTCGCTGGTCTTCATGGACGAGCACACCCTCTACGCCGCCCGCGACCCGCAGGGCATCCGCCCGCTGGTCCTCGGCCGGCTGGAGCGCGGCTGGGTGGTCGCCTCCGAGACGGCGGCCCTCGACATCTGCGGCGCCTCCTTCATCCGCGAGGTGGAGCCCGGCGAGCTCATCGCCATCGACGAGAACGGCATCCGCACCTCGCGGTTCGCCGAGGCCAAGCCCAAGGGCTGCGTCTTCGAGTACGTCTACCTGGCCCGCCCCGACACCACCATCGCCGGCCGCAACGTCCACCTCTCGCGCGTCGAGATGGGCCGCCGCCTGGCGAAGGAGGCCCCGGTCGAGGCCGACCTGGTGATAGCGACCCCGGAGTCCGGCACCCCCGCCGCCATCGGCTACGCCGAGGCCAGCGGCATCCCGTACGGCTCCGGCCTGGTGAAGAACGCCTACGTGGGCCGCACCTTCATCCAGCCCAGCCAGACCATCCGCCAGCTCGGCATCCGGCTCAAGCTCAACCCGCTGAAGGAAGTCATCGCGGGCAAGCGGCTGGTGGTCGTGGACGACTCGATCGTCCGCGGCAACACCCAGCGGGCGCTCGTGAAGATGCTGCGCGAGGCGGGCGCCGCCGAGGTCCACATCCGGATCTCCTCCCCGCCGGTCAAGTGGCCCTGCTTCTTCGGCATCGACTTCGCCACCCGCGCGGAGCTGATCGCCAACGGCATGACCATCGAGGAGATCGGCCGCACCCTCGGCGCCGACTCGCTGGCCTACATCTCCCTCGACGGCATGATCGAGGCCACCGCGCAGCCCAAGGACCGGCTCTGCCGGGCCTGCTTCGACGGCGAGTACCCGATGGAGCTGCCGGACCCGGCGCTGCTCGGCAAACTGCTGCTGGAGGCCGAGATCGCGGGCGGGAAGGCGCAGCCCCCGGTCCGCGGGGGCAAGCCCACCAGCGACCTGGACGGCGTGCAGTCGCTGCTCGGTGGAGCCGGCGCGGCGGACGCGCTGCGACGCCCGTAACACGATGTACCACCCGGGGCACGGGGAACCGCGCGAGCAGCCCTCCACGGAGGTGCCTGGTCGGGCACACAGTTCCCCGTGCCCCTCACGGGTCAACCGTTTCTGAAAGGGCCACACCAAGGTGACCAGCAACGAGAGCGGCGCCACCTATGCCGCCGCAGGTGTCGACATCGAGGCCGGAGACCGCGCCGTCGAGCTGATGAAGCAGTGGGTGAGGAAGGCCGACCGCCCCGAGGTGGTCGGCGGCCTCGGTGGCTTCGCCGGGCTCTTCGACGCCTCCGCCTTCAAGCGCTACGAGCGCCCGCTGCTGGCCACCGCGACCGACGGCGTCGGCACCAAGGTCGCCATCGCCCAGGCCATGGACAAGCACGACACCATCGGCCACGACCTGGTCGGCATGGTCGTCGACGACCTGGTGGTCTGCGGTGCCGAGCCGCTGTTCATGACCGACTACATCTGCGTCGGCAAGGTCGTCCCCGAGCGGGTCGCCGCCATCGTCAAGGGCATCGCCGAGGGCTGCACCCTGGCCGGCTGCGCGCTGGTCGGCGGCGAGACCGCCGAGCACCCCGGCCTGCTCGGCCCGGACGAGTACGACGTCGCGGGCGCCGGCACCGGTGTGGTGGAGGCCGACGCGCTGCTCGGCGCCGACCGGGTCCGGGCCGGCGACGTGGTCATCGCCATGGCCGCCTCCGGTCTGCACTCCAACGGCTACTCGCTGGTCCGGCACGTGCTGCTGAACCAGGCCGGCTGGTCGCTGGACCGGCAGGTGGAGGAGTTCGGCCGCACCCTCGGCGAGGAGCTGCTGGAGCCCACCCGGATCTACTCCCTGGACTGCCTGGCGCTCACCCGCGCCACCGAGATCCACGCCTTCTCGCATGTCACCGGCGGCGGCCTGGCGGCCAACCTGGCCCGGGTCATCCCGGACGGCCTGCACGCCCGCCTGGACCGCGGCACCTGGACCCCGCTGCCGGTGTTCCAGACCGTGGCGAAGGTCGGCCGGATGCAGTCCCTGGAGATCGAGAAGACGCTCAACATGGGCGTCGGCATGGTGGCCGTCGTCCCGCCGCACTCGGTCGACGTGGTGCTGTCGGTCCTCGAGGACCGCGGCGTGGAGGCGTGGCTGCTCGGCGACATCGTGGACCGCACCGACGAGCACGACGGCGGCGCCGCGCTCTACAACCGGTACGAGGCCTTCGACCTGGCCTGATCCGCGGCGGTCGAGGGGCTCCGCCACCGGCGGGGCCCCTCCGCCGTTCCGGCTGCCCGCCACCGGCGGGCGCCCTGCACCCGGGTACGCCGAAAACCGGTCCGGCGCTCCCGGGGGAGCGCCGGACCGGTCCGGTGAAGAGAGCTACTACGCCCGTCGGCGCGACTGGCCGCTGTCCGCGTCCTCGTCGTCGTCCTCGTCGGCGTAAAGGTCCGCGTACGCCGCGTAGGGGTCGTCCTCGTCCTCGTCCTCGATCGGCTCCGGCTCGATCGCGGTGGACGGCGATACGCCCAGCTCGTGAGACAGACGGTTAGCGTCGAACCCGCCGCTGTTGTACTTCAGCTCGCGGGCGACCTTCGTCTGCTTGGCCTTGGCCCGGCCGCGCCCCATGGGTCGACCCCCTCAACGATGGGGCTCACGGCCCCGAGTCTGACACGTGTTGATGATCAGGTGCGGCCGTCCCTCAGTGGGAGAACCGTCCCTTGGAGCATTAACGGTACCTGTTTCCGCCGCCGGACGGTACGTCGCGAGTGTGACGTGGCGCGCACCGTCGCCCCCCCGAGCCGGATCACTCCAGGTCAAAGGGATAATTTGGGGCTTTTGCAGGCTTCCCGGAGCTTGTCCGGGCCCGTCGTTCCCGTAGTGATTATCCCCCGATGGAGGCCCCGGATCGCCCGATCGGGCGACAGAGTGAGAATCCGGTTCCACATTGTGATGCGAGGGGACGGAGAGCCTCCGTCCCCTCGCTCACGAGCCGTCCGCGATCAGGCCCGGCGGGCACCGGGGAGGAGGATCGAGCGGAGCGCGCTGACCTCCCGCATCCGCTTCTCGGCGAGGCGGTCGGCGGCCACCGCCGGCGGGATGCCGTCGGCCGCGGCCCGGGTGAAGATCTCCAGGGTGGTGTCGAAGATCTTCGTGGCCTTGTTCTTGGCACGCTCGAAGTTGAAGCCCTCGATCTCGTCGGCGACCTGGATCACGCCGCCCGAGTTCACCAGGTAGTCGGGCGCGTACAGGATGCCGCGACCGGCCAGGTCCTTCTCCACGCCGCCGTGCGCGAGCTGGTTGTTGGCCGCGCCGCAGACGATCGAGGTGCCGGCCTCGCCCAGCGCGCCGACCGTGTGGTCGTCCAGCGCGCCGCCCAGGGCGCAGGGGGCGTAGACGTCCAGCTTCGCCTGCAGCAGGGCGGCGGTGTCCGCCACCACCTCGACCTCGGGGTGGGCGGCCCGGACGCGGTTCACCGCGGCCTCGGAGACGTCCGTGACGACCACGGTCGCGCCGTCCGCGACCAGGTGGCCGACCAGGTAGTGGCCGACCTTGCCGACGCCCGCGACGCCGACCCGCTTGCCGCGCAGGGTCGGCTGGCCCCAGCGGGCCTGGGCCGAGGCGCGCATGCCCTGGAACACGCCGAAGGCGGTCAGGATGGAGGAGTCGCCGGCGCCGCCGTGCTCCGGCGAGCGGCCGGTGACGAACTGGGTCTCGCGGGCCACGACGTCCATGTCCTGGACGTAGGTGCCCACGTCGCAGGCGGTGATGTAGCGGCCGCGCAGCGACTCCACGAAGCGGCCGTAGGCCCGGAGCATCGCCTCGTTCTTGTCCTGGTTCGGGTCGCCGACGATCACGGCCTTGCCGCCGCCGAGGTCCAGCCCGGCGAGCGCGTTCTTGTAGCTCATCCCGCGGGAGAGGTTCAGCGCGTCCTGCAGCGCCTCCTCCTCCGTCGCGTACGGGAAGAAGCGGGTGCCGCCGAGGGCCGGGCCGAGGGCGGTGGAGTGGATGGCGATGATCGCCTTGAGGCCGGTGCTCCGGTCGTGGCAGAGGACCACCTGCTCGTGGCCTTCGCCGGCCGAGCCGTCCTGTGCGGTACCGAAGATCCTGCTCAGCACGCCGGGTGCGGGGTGCGTGGCGGACGCCGTGTGTACGTCGGTCACTGTGGTGACTCCAGTAATGATGGCCCGCGGCTGTGGTGCGGGCGTCTGGATCGAAGCCTAGCCCCGGGGCCTCCAGGAATCTGCCCCCTGGAGGTCCCTGAGACATAACGACCCGAACCGTGTCACGGCACTCTCCCGGACGGCGCCCGGCCCGTGCGACGATGCCGAACGTGACCGCTGTGCGAACCTCGGTGCTTCCTCCCTATGCGGCCCACCTGCGGGTGTACGAGCCGCTGGCCGCCTACCCCGGGCCCGAGCGGGCCCGATGGCAGGCCTACGCGGCCGCGCACGGCCCGGACGCCGAGGGCCCTGAGCGGACGGTCGCCGGGGCGGCCCTGGAGGAGCAGCGCGCCGCCCTGGCCGAGCTGCTCGCCCGCACCCCCAGGGCGCTGCCCGAGCGGGAGAGCGAGCGGGCCTTCGTCCGGGTGCTGGACGGGGTCACCTACGTCTGCCCGTGGACCACCCGGCTGCGCAGCTGGCAGGCGCTGGAGGAGCTCGCCGGGGTGCTGCCCGCGGCCCTGCTGGACACCGTGATGCCGCCGGCCGTCCGGGCCGCCGCCGAGGCCGACCAGGCGGCCTGGCGGAAGTCCCACCCGGATGCCCGGCCGTGGATCCTCACCAGCCGCTGGGAGGTGCCGGTGCGCTGGTTCCTGCCCTTCGGCAAGGAGGACCGGCACTTCGTCCCGCCGGTGCCCGCCGGGGACGCGGCCGGCCCGGAGCCGGCCGCCCTCTGCTACCTGACCCCGATGGTCCAGGCCCGCCGCCGGGTGGCCCGCGGCTACCGGGTGCTGCGCGAGAAGCTGCCGCGCGGCCCGCTGGTGCAGGGCGCCGAGCAGGTGGGGCGCTGGCTGGAGGAGTTCCACCCGCGCTCCCTGGTGGAGCTGGACTACGGCGGCCTGGTCCACCTGCTGGGGCCCGAGCGGCTGTCCGCGGACCACTCCGCCGAGGAGATCGACGCCGGACTCGCCGCTCTGCGGGCCGGCGACGCGCCGGAGGCGGTCCGGATGTACGAGTCGGTGACGGCGCGTTGGCGGAAGGTGCTGGCGCTGCGCCAGGGCAGCTGACGGGCGCTCAAGCGGCCACCCCTGGCCGAATGTCAGTGCGACACGCCAGGATGGTACGTACCTGGCGGCCGCCGGGCGGGGCCGTGTCCAGGTTCGGGTCAATACCTCGCGAACGTGACACTACTCACCGTTGACGCGAACTTACCCCTATATGCAAAAATGGGACAACCGGCCCAAGTTCGCTCGGGTGTGTCCATGTCTGGGTGGATCTGGTGCCGGTGCGCCCTTTGCGGTGAAACGGCGGGTCTGGTCTTTCCGTAACCGGATGTCATCATTGTGTGACTGTCCGTTATGGGACGGTCCATGGCCATCCGTCTCTCTTGAACCCGGGAGGGGCCGATTTTGGCGGTTTGGTCGATGGGGCTGGACGGATGGTGTAGTTGTAGACACCAGGACAAGCCGTTCGTCCTATAACCGACTCGGCCCGTCCGTGCCATTTCGGGCATCGGGGGCCAAGGTGCAGAATTTGAAGGATAGAACCGCCCTGGTTCGGTTCTCCCGAGGAGGCCGCTCATGACCGCTCGTACCCCTGACGCCGAACCTCTGCTGACGCCGGCAGAGGTCGCCACCATGTTCCGCGTTGACCCCAAGACGGTCACCCGTTGGGCCAAGGCGGGCAAGCTCACGTCCATCCGCACCCTGGGCGGGCACCGCCGTTACCGCGAGGCGGAGGTGCGCGCTCTGCTGGCCGGGATTCCCGCCCAGCGCACCGAGGCCTGAGGTCTCGCCCAAAGCTTTCTGAAGGGGCCGTATCCCTGACTCCGCCGGGTCGGGTACGGCCCCTTCGGCATGCCGGAATTGGCCATTCCTATTGATGCTGATGATGGTGGGGGAAATACAGTGAATGAAGGTGCAATTTTATATATTAAATTATGGGCCTTTGAGGATGCCTTGAGGAAGGCGCCGTCCCGCTGCATGGCGCGTGACGACCGTCACGCATTCGTGATCTTGTGGTCTGGACCTGGAATCGGGTACAAGCTGACCGCTCGTCACTCCGGCCCTCCAAAGCAGAGAGGCCCGGAACCTTTCGGCTCCGGGCCTCTCCTGTACTGCGATCCCGACGGGACTTGAACCCGCGACCTCCACCTTGACAGGGTGGCGAGCTAACCAACTGCTCCACGGGACCAGAGATTTCTGATCTCGTCCGCCTGCTCTCGCCTGCGAACAAGACAGATCGTACTGGATCCCGGGCCTCCAGGTCGAATCCGGGTCAGAGGGTCGCCGCGGCGGCCTCCATCGCCTTGAGGATGCGCTTCTCCGAGACCGGGCTCGGGGTGCCCAGGCCCTGGGCGAAGAAGCTCACCCGCAGCTCCTCGATCATCCAGCGGACCGCCCGCACCTCCGGCGAGGGCTCCCGTCCGGCCGGCACCCGGGCCAGCAGCTCCCCGTACGCCTCCTGCACCGCCTGGACCCGCTGCAGGTGCTGCAGGTCCCGCTGGGGGTGGTCGGGCAGCGCCTCCAGCCGGCGGTCCACCGCCAGCAGGTAGCGCTTGAGGTCGCCCAGCCGCTGCCAGCCGGCCGCCGTGACGAAGCCCGGCGAGTCCTTCGCCGGCGGGTGCACCAGCGAGGCCAGGTGCAGCCGCACGTCGTTCACCGCGGTCAGCAGCACCGGGCTGCTCACCGACTTCAGCCGGGTGGACGCCCGGTGGAAGGCGATCAGCGCCGAGGCCGTCTTCAGCGTGGTGTCCGCCGCGAGGTCGTACAGGTCCGCCCGGACCTTGTCGTACAGCGTCGCGAAGGACTCCGCGTCCCAGGCCGGACCGCCGTGCAGGGTCATCAGCCGGTCCGTCGCAGCCGCCACGATGTCCTCGAACAGCGCCGGGATCGACCCGTGCGGGTTGTACGACAGCGCCAGCTTCGCCTGGTTGCCCAGCCGCCCCTGGATCGACTTGGCCGGCGAGTTGACGGTGAGCATCAGCAGCCGGCGGGTGCCGACCCACATCGCCCGCTCCTGCGCCTGGGGCGTGTCGAACAGCCGGACCGCCACCGAGGTGCCCTCGTCCACCAGCGCCGGGTACGCCCGCAGTGCGTGGCCCTGGGAGCGCTGCTCGAAGGTCCGCTGCAGCTTCGGCAGGTCCTCGGGCCAGGCGGTCAGCCCGGAGCGCTCGATCCCCCGTCCTGAGGCCGCGCTGGACAGCGTCGCGGACAGCTTCGGCTGCAGCTTCAGCCGCAGCTCCTCCAGGTCCTTGGACTCGGCCAGCTTCCGCTTCCCGTCCACCACCCGGAAGGTCACCTTCAGGTGGTCCGGCACCCGGTCCTCGTCCCAGGCGTCGGCCGGGACCGGCTGGCCGGACATCCGGTGCAGCACCCGCTCCAGGGTGGGCAGCAGCGGCTCCTGCCGGTCGGTCATCTCGCGCAGCGCCGCCGCGGCGAAGTCCGGCGCCGGCACGAAGTTCCGGCGGATCGCCTTCGGCAGCGCCCGGATGTACGCCGTCACCAGCTCCGCCCGCAGACCCGGGATCTGCCAGTCGAAGCCCTCCGCGGTCACCTGGTTGAGCACCGGCAGCGGGATGTGCACGGTCACGCCGTCCGCGTCGCTGCCCGGCTCGAACTGGTACGTCAGCCGGAAGCGCAGCTTCCCCTGCTGCCAGTGGTCCGGGTAGTCGGCCTCGGTGATCCCGTCCGCCGACTCGTTGATCAGCATCGACTTCTCGAAGTTCAGCAGGTCCGGCTGGTCGTGCCGGGCCTTCTTCCACCAGGAGTCGAAGTGCCGGGTGGAGACGATCTCCTCCGGCAGCCTGGCGTCGTAGAAGTCGAACAGGGTCTGGTCGTCCACCATGATGTCCCGGCGGCGGGCCCGGTTCTCCAGCTCCTCGACCTCGCCGAGCAGCCTGCGGTTCTCCGCGAAGAACCGGTGGTGGGTCTCCCAGTCGCCCTCCACCAGCGCGTTGCGGATGAACAGCTCCCGGCACAGCTCCCGGTCGATCCGGCCGTAGTTCACCTTCCGCTGGGCGACGACCGGCATCCCGTACAGGGTCACCTTCTCGCACGCCATCACGGCGCCGGCCTTCTTCTCCCAGTGCGGCTCGCTGTACGTCCGCTTGATCAGGTGCCCGGCGAGCGGCTCCACCCACTCCGGCTCGATCTTCGCGTTGATCCGCGCCCACAGCCGGGAGGTCTCCACCAGCTCGGCGGACATCACCCAGCGCGGCGGCTTCTTGAACAGGCCCGACCCCGGGAACACCGCGAACCGGGCACCGCGGGCACCGCCGTACTCCCGCTTCTCCACGTCGAACAGGCCGATGTGGGAGAGCAGGCCGGACAGCAGCGCCTGGTGGATCCGGTCCGCGTCCGGCTCGGCATCCGGGTGGGGTTCGTCGATCGTCACCCCGAGCTGCTTGGCCACCGTCCGCAGCTGGACGTAGACGTCCTGCCACTCGCGTATCCGCAGGTAGTTCAGGAACTCCTGCTTGCACATCCGGCGGAACGCCGAGGAGGACAGCTCCCGCTGCTGCTCCCTGACGTACCGCCACATCGCCAGGTACGCGAGGAAGTCCGAGGTCTCCGAGGAGAACCGGCGGTGCCGCTCGTCGGCGGCCTGCCGCTTCTCCGCCGGGCGCTCCCGCGGGTCCTGGATGGACAGCGCGGCGGCGATCACCATCACGTCCCGGACGCAGCCCAGGCGGTCGGCCTCGATGACCATGCGGGCCATCCGCGGGTCCACCGGCAGCTGGGCCAGCTTGCGGCCGAGCGGGGTGAGCCGCTTGCGGTGGTCCTTCTCCGCCGGGTCCAGCGCCCCCAGCTCGTGGAGCAGGTTGACGCCGTCCTTGATGTTCCGGGGGTCCGGCGGGTCGAGGAACGGGAAGGCGGCGATGTCGCCGAGCCCGGCCGCCGTCATCTGCAGGATGACCGAGGCCAGGTTGGTGCGCAGGATCTCCGCGTCGGTGAACTCCGGCCGGGAGAGGAAGTCCTCCTCCGAGTACAGCCGGATGCAGATGCCGTCCGAGGTGCGGCCGCAGCGGCCCTTGCGCTGGTTGGCGCTGGCCTGGCTGACTGCCTCGATCGGCAGCCGCTGCACCTTGGTGCGGTGGCTGTAGCGGGAGATCCGCGCGGTGCCCGGGTCGATCACGTACTTGATGCCCGGGACGGTGAGCGAGGTCTCCGCGACGTTGGTGGCCAGCACCACCCGGCGGCTGTTGGAGCGCTGGAACACCCGGTGCTGCTCGGCCGAGGACAGCCGGGCGTACAGCGGGAGGACCTCGGTGAACCTGAGCTTCATCCGGTTCAGGGCGTCCGCGGTGTCGCGGATCTCCCGCTCGCCGGAGAGGAACACCAGGATGTCGCCGGGCCCCTCGGCCTGCAGCTCCTCCACGGCGTCGCAGATCGCCTGGATCTGGTCCCGGTCGCGGTCGACCTCCGCGTCCTCGGAGGCGTCCTCGTCCAGGACGGGCCGGTAGCGGACCTCCACCGGATAGGTCCGGCCGGAGACCTCGACGATCGGGGCGTCGTCGAAGTGGGCGGCGAACCGCTCCGGGTCGATGGTCGCCGAGGTGATCACGATCTTGAGATCGGGGCGCCGGGGGAGCAGCTGCTTGAGGTAGCCGAGCAGGAAGTCGATGTTCAGGCTGCGCTCGTGCGCCTCGTCGATGATCAGCGTGTCGTACTGGCGCAGGTCCCGGTCGGTCTGGATCTCGGCCAGCAGGATGCCGTCCGTCATCAGCTTGACCAGGGTGTCCTGGCCCACCTGGTCGGTGAACCTGACCTTCCAGCCGACCGCCTCGCCGAGCGGCGTGGACATCTCCTCCGCCACCCGCTCCGCCACCGTCCGGGCGGCGATCCGGCGCGGCTGGGTGTGGCCGACCAGGCCCTTGACGCCCCGGCCCAGCTCCAGACAGATCTTCGGGATCTGGGTGGTCTTCCCGGAACCCGTCTCGCCCGCGACGATCACCACCTGGTGGTCCCGGATCGCGGCGAGGATCTCGTCCTTCTTCTGGCTGACCGGCAGCTCGGCGGGGTACGTGATGGCGGGCACCGCGGCGCGGCGCTGCTCCACCCGGAGCTCGGCCCGCGCGATGTCGGCGGCCAGCTCCTCGGCGATCCTCCGCCGGGACTGGGCGTCGCGGACCTTGCGGGTGCCGTCCAGCCGGCGGCCGATCCGCTGCTGGTCGCGCAGCATCAGCTCGGGCAGCCGGGCTGCCAGCTCCCCCACGGAGGGCACCTCGGCGGGCTGGGCTACGGGAGAACTCACTGCGGGCATCCCTCTAGGTTGCAAGGAGGTGCGGGCGGGGCGCACCTCGGTTTTCGAGCGCCTCCAGTGTCACAGGGCCGACCGGCCTCCTGCCAAACGGCACCCGAACAGCGCCCGGACCTCGCCCGCTCGGCTCCGACGGGCCGCGTCCCCGGAGCCCGGACCTCCCGGGAAGCACGGGCCCGGCGGCCCACCGTAGGCTGCCGGTGATCATCCGAACGGTGGAGGGGGAGTCCGGTGGCGGGGGAGTTCGACGCGCACGAGCGGCGGGTGTGGGCCGGGAAGGCCGAGGCGTACGACCGCAGCTTCGCCGCGCTCTGCGCGGGGGCCGTGCCGGCGCTGCTGGCGGCCGCCGCGATCGGCCCGGACACCGTCCTGCTGGACGTGGGCACCGGCCCCGGCACGGTGGCCGCCGCCGCGGTGGCGCTCGGCGCCGAGGTCACCGCCGTGGACGCCGAGCCCGGCATGGTCGCGCTCGCCGCCGCCCGGGTGCCCGGCGCCGAGGTGCGCCGGGCGCTGCTCCCCGAGCTCCCCTTCGAGGACGCGGCCTTCGACACCGTGGTCGGCAACTTCGTGGTCAACCACGTGGAGGACCCGGTCGCCGCCCTGGCCGAGCTGCGCCGGGTGGTCCGTCCGGGCGGGCGGGTCGCGGTGACCATCTGGCACGGCACCGCGAACCGGTCGATGGACCTGTTCGGGCAGGCGCTGGCGGTGGCCGGGGTGGAGCGGATGGAGCTGCCGACCCTGCCGGTGGACTTCCCGCGGACGGCCGAGGGATTCGCCGGCGTGCTGGCGGCCGCGGGCTGGTCGGAGGTGGAGGCCCGGGACGTGGCCTGGACGCACCGGGTGGACCCGGAGGACTGGTGGGCCGGGCCGGCCGGCGGGGTGGCGAACGTCGGCCTGGTGGTCGGCTCCCAGTCGCCGGCCATGCGGGCGCGGATCAAGGAGGAGTACGACCGGCTGGCCGGGGAGCGGACGGCCGGGGACGGCCTGCTGGAGCTGCCCGCCGTCGCGCTGCTGGCCACCGCGCGCCGCTGAACGGCCCCGTCGCCCGGGTCCCGGAGCGGCCGGGCATGTCACGGGTTGGTTCCAGCCTCGACCCGGGGGTGGCCTTCTTCGAGGGGCGTCGACTGAGCTAGCCTCTTGACTGATTATCAGTCTTTCTGTCGGGCTCATGGGGGAGTGGATATGGACCTGGTCGGGGACCTCAAGAAGATCGTGATGGCGCCCTCCGAGATCGCCCACTGGGTGCTCAGCAAGATGTTCGGCGACGCCGACGCCGAGCTGGAGAAGCTGGCCCGCGAGCTGGAGGAGATGGGCAAGCAGGTCGACGAGCTCGGCAAGGAGATCAACTCCGCGCTGGGGCACCTGACCTGGCACGGCGCCGCCGCCGACGCCTTCACCGCGCACGCCCGGGGCCGGGTCCGCGAGCTGTCCGGCGTCGCCGACGAGCTGAACGGCCTGGGCGAGGCCGTCCGGCGTCTCGCCAACGTCTTCTGACCACACCACGGATATCTGCACCAGCGGGGGATTGATGAGCGGACAGTTCGGGCTGCAGCTTCAGGAGTTGGCGAAGATCCAGCAGGACTTCCAGCGCCTGAACCAGAAGATGGCCGAGATGAGCAACAAGATCGGCCACGCCAAGGCGACGATCGCCAAGGCCGCGGCGACCGACCTCTGGTCGTCGCAGCTCGCGGGCATCGCGGGCTTCGCGGCGGTGGCGGTCGAGGTGTACCGGGACGTCAAGGACATCGAGTCCCGTGCCGAGCACCTCCAGCAGACCAAGGAGAAGCTGACCAAGGCGCTCGCCGAGGACGCCGAGAAGGTCAAGAAGGTCATCACCGAGTACCAGGAGATCGAGCGCAAGATCGAGGAGGCGATGCGCAAGGGGCACGGCGGCCAGGAGAAGCCGCACTCCCCGAGCACCCGTCCCGACTCGAACGGTGGCGGCGGGGGTGGCGGCGGCCACCACCAGAAGCCCTCGCACACCGGGATCGACGGTGCGGGCGACGGCGGTGGCGGTGGTGGCGGCGGTGGCGGCAGCCACGGCGGCGGCGGGAACCACTCCGGGCCGCCGATCAAGGACGACAGCACGGGTGACTGGAAGACCCGGATGATCAACGGTCGCAACTGGGACGACTGGGCCAACGGCCGTCCCCACCCGCGCAACGGCCAGGGCAAGGGCGTGGAGGACCGCCCCAAGCTGGACGGCGTGTCGAAGCAGCGCCAGGAGATCGTCGAGCGGGCGCTGGACCAAAAAAAAAAAAAAAAAAAAAAAAAAAAAAAAAAAAAAAAAAAAAAAAAAAAAAAAAAAAAAAAAAAAAAAAAAAAAAAAAAAAAAAAAAAAAAAAAAAAAAAAAAAAAAAAAAAAAAAAAAAAAAAAAAAAAAAAAAAAAAAAAAAAAAAAAAAAAAAAAAAAAAAAAAAAAAAAAAAAAAAAAAAAAAAAAAAAAAAAAAAAAAAAAAAAAAAAAAAAAAAAAAAAAAAAAAAAAAAAAAAAAAAAAAAAAAAAAAAAAAAAAAAAAAAAAAAAAAAAAAAAAAAAAAAAAAAAAAAAAAAAAAAAAAAAAAAAAAAAAAAAAAAAAAAAAAAAAAAAAAAAAAAAAAAAAAAAAAAAAAAAAAAAATGCCGAGCGCAAGCTCGGCTACAGCCAGGGCGCCGTGACCAACGGCTACCGGGTGGACTGCTCCGGCCTGGTCTCCTGCGCCTGGGGCCTGCCCGGCCCCGGCCTCGACACCTACGGTCTGATGGGCTCCAAGATCTCTCACCGGATCGACAAGGAGGACCTCAAGCCGGGTGACGCGATGATCATGGGCGACCACACGGTGCTCTTCGGCGGCTGGGCCAACAAGGAGCACACCCGCTACATCGCCATCGAGGACAGCGGCAGCCAGGGCTGCGTCTCCCACGAGATCCCGTACCCGTACTACCACGGCGACCAGCGGTACAAGCCGTACCGCCGCAACGGCGTGGAGTGACCTCCGCCTGACCGGCCGCTGCACCCGGGCCCCCGGCGCACACCCGCGCCGGGGGCCCGGCCGTGTCCGGCCGTCGGCGCCCGGTCACGCGGAGGGATCCTCCGCCGAGCGCAGCAGGTCGAGCAGGGCCCGTACGGCCGGGTCGCCGGCCGAGGCCGGGCGGGTCAGCGCCGTGATCCGCCGGGTGAGCGGCACGGTGGACACCTCCCGCAGGGCCACCCCGGGGAACGCCGTCCCCGCCCCCGCGCCGCCGCCGTACGCGCGGACGGCCATCCGCGGCACCAGGGCGACGCCGAGCCCGTGCGCGACCATCCGCAGCACCAGGTGGTAGTCGTCCGCGGTGTGGGTGATCCGGGGCCGGTAGCCGGCGATCGCGCAGGCCCGCTCGACCAGGGTGCGGTCGCTGTCCGCGCGCGAACCGGCGATCCACTCGGCCCCGGCCAGCTCCCGCAGGTCGACGGCGGCCGCGGCGGCCGCGGCGGCCACCGGGTGGCCCTCCGGTACGGCCAGCAGCAGGGGTTCGACCGCGAGCGGGTGGACGTCCAGGTCGACCGGTTCCGGCTCGGGGTCCAGGTCGTAGGCGTACCGGACCGCCACCTCGCAGCGCCCCTCCCGCAGCGCCGCCACCGCCTCCGGCGGCTCCCACTCGTGCACCGTCAGCCGCAGCTGCGGATGCCGCACCCGGGCCACCGCCAGCGCGGGGATCAGCCGGGCCGCCGCCATCGTGGCGAAGCAGCCGACCGCCAGCGGCCCGCGCGGGGTGTCGGCGGCCCGCAGGCCGTCCTCGGCCGCCTGGAGCGCGGCCAGCACCGTCCGGGCGTGCCCCGCCAGCCGGCGGCCCTCGGCGGTCAGCCGCACCCGGCGCCCGGCCCGCTCGAACAGCCGGGTGCCCGACTCCCGCTCCAGCGTGGCCAGCTGCTGGGACACCGCGGAGGAGGTGTAGCCGCAGGCCGCCGCGACGGCCGTCATCGTGCCGCGGTCGGCCAGCTCGCGGAGCAGCAGCAGCCGGACGGGATCCAACATCAAGCATTCCTAACAGGTCGGTGAAGCAATGCGTGGTGGATCTTGACGACTCTACGGCGGCATCCTGGCGGACGGACGGGACCGACCAGCCGAGGGGGAACCATGACCGACACCCGGACCACCACGACCACGCCCGGCGAGCCGGACGGGACGCCTCGCGGCCGGTGGCCCGGCGAGCCCTGGACCGCCGACGCCTGGAGCCTGGACGCCCGGCACGTCGAACGGCTCGCCGCGGACGCCTGGCCGGCCGGACACAGCGTGCGCACCGGCGGCTGGCTGCTGCGGCACACCGCGGGGGTGGACCGCCGCCGCTCCAACTCGGCCCTGCCCGAGGGCCACGGCCCCGACCGCACCGGCCCCGGCCCCGACCGCACCGGCCTCGACCGCACGGACCCCGCCGGCGCGGCCGGCGCCTACGACCTCGCACCCGTCGAGGCCTTCTACGCCGAACGCGGCCTCCCGGTGACCGTGCAGGTCAGCCCGGCCGAGCAGCACACCGCCCTGGACGCCCACCTCGCCGCCCGCGGGTACCGGCTCGCCGCCCCCACCCTGGTCTGCGTGGCCGCCACCGCCGACACCCTGGCCACCCCGGCCGCCACCGCCCCCGGGGTGTCGGTCCGCTCGGAGGAACACCCCGGGCCCGCCTGGACAGCGGCCTTCACCGCCCTCGACGGGCGCCCCGACAGCGCCGCGGTGGCCGAGCGGGTGATCGCCCGCATCCCCGGACCGGCCGCCTTCCTGAGCGCCGCCGTGGACGGGGAGCCGGCCGGGATCGCCCTGTTCGCCGCGGCCGAGGGCTGGGCCGGGGTGTTCTGCCTGGCGACCCACCCCCGCCACCGCCGCCGGGGCGTGGCCGGGGCCGTCCTCCGCGAGGGCGCCCGCTGGGCCCGCGAGCGGTCGGCCGAGTACCTCTACCTCCAGGTCGAGGAGGCCAACACCGCCGCCCGCGCCCTCTACACCCGAGCCGGCTTCCGCCCCTCGCACCGGTACCACTACCGGGTGCTGGACCCGACCCGCTGACCCGGTCGGTCCGCAGGCCCGGTCGGCCCGCAGGCCCGGTCGGTCCGGGGTCGGCCCGCCCGGTCAGTCCGGGGTGATCCGCCCGTGCACCAGGCGCACCAGCGCCGCGTGCACGTCCTCCAGGCTGCGCTCCGGCTGGAACGCCAGCCAGTCCAGCGCCACCACCAGCACCATCCCGTACAGCGCCGAGGCGGTCAGCTGGGTGTCCAGGTCGGCCGAGAACTGGCCCTGCCGGACCGCCTCGTCCAGCACGTCCGCCACCACCGCCACGGCGCTGTCCCGCAGCTCCCGCAGCGCCTCGTGCCAGGACCGGTTGGTGCGCCAGGTCTCCGCGATGAACAGCTGCGCGAAGGACGGGTAGGCGGCGATGAACTCCAGACCCGCCCGGATCATCGCGTCCAGGCCCTCGATCGGCGGACGCCCCTCCGCGGCCCTGCGCAGCGAGACCGTCAGCAACTCGGTCCCGTGCTTCAGCAGCCCCTCGAACAGCTCGGTCTTGCTGGCGAAGTTGTAGTAGACGGTCCCCTTGGCGACCTTGGCCCGCTCGGCGATCTCGTCCACCGTCGTGGCGGAGAAGCCCTGCTCCGCGATGAGGGTGACGGCCGCCTCGTACAGCTTCTGCCGGGTCGCGCTGCGACGGTCGCTCATGGAGCCTCTTCCGGAAACGGTTCGAGTGGGGCCGGGCGCGCGGATCGTACCGCGCGCCCGGTCGTGGACGGAGCGACGGTCCGCCGGAGCGGACCGCCCTCCGGTACGGCCGCCGGGTGCCCGGCGGCCGGTCGGCTCACAGCCGTCAGAGCGACAGCTCGGGGTGCAGCCGGGACATCGTCCACATCTGCTTGCCCCGCGCGGTCAGCACGGTCAGCGCCAGCGAACCCAGCCAGAACGCCACCAGCACCGCCGACCCCTGCCAGACCACCGCCAGGTCGCCGCCGCTGATCAGCCGCCGCATACCCGCGATCACGTACGACATCGGCAGGAACGGGTGGATGGCGCCGAAGAACCCGGGGCTGGTCTCCACCGGATAGGTCCCGCCGCCCGAGGTCAGCTGCAGCATCAGCAGCGCCAGCGCCAGCAGCCGCCCGGCCGGGCCGAACTTCGCGTTCACCCACTGCATGACCGCCGTGAAGCACAGCACGGTCAGCACCAGGTACCCCAGCATCCCCGCCGTCCGGACCATCTCCAGACCGATCCACCAGTGCAGCACCGCGAACAGCAGCGCCGCCTGCGCCAGACCCACCGCCGCGGCCGGCAGCCACCCGGCCAGCGCCACCCGCCAGGCCGGCCCGTTCGCCGCCAGCGCCCGCGGACTCAGCGGACGCAGCAGCATGTACGCCACCATCGCGCCCACCCACAGCGCCAGCGGGATGAAGTACGGCGCCAGGCCGGTGCCGTAGTTCTGCGCCTTGTTGAGCTCCTGCCGGGCCAGGTCCACCGGGTCGCTCATCGCGGCCGCCCGGGTGTCCCGCTGCTCCACCGAGTAGTCCGGGATCTGCTCCGCACCCTGGTGCAGGCCGCCGGCCAGCTCCCGGGTGCCGTCCGCGATCCGGCCGAGGCCGTCGTCCAGCCGCTCGGCACCGTCGCCCAGCGTGCCCAGCCCGTCGGCGAGCCGGCCGTTGCCGTCCGCGATCCGGCCGGTGGCGTCCTCCAGCGTCCGGGTGCCGGTGGACAGCTGGTACAGACCGCCCGACAGCCCGTGCGCGCCCTCCGCCAGCCGGCCAAGACCGCCGTCCAGCGTGCGGATGCCGGTCAGCGCCTGCGTGGTGCCCTGCTTCAGCTGCGCCGCACCGTCCGCCAGACGCCGGGCCCCGGCGTCCAGCTCACCGATCTTCGCCACCTTGGCGTCGAACGCGTCCGCCAGCCCGTCCTGCGACAGCTTGCGGGCCAGCTGCTCCACCTGCGCCGCGTCGGCCGCGAACTCGTCCAGCCGCGGCACGTCCTTCTGCACCACCGCGTCCAGCCGCTCGGCGTTGGCCAGCAGCTGGTGCGCGAGGTCGACCACCCGGGCGTCCAGCCGGCACTGCGCCGTCGCGGCCTGGTCGGCCGGGCAGCGCTGCGCGTACACCGCGTCCAGCTCGGCGACCGTGGACCGGGTGTCGGCCAGCACCTTCGCGCTGCGCACCGGCAGGTCCTTCAGACCGGTCCGCAGGTCGTGCGCCGCCTTGGCGGTCAGCGCGGCCGCGTCCTGGATCTGCCGCCCGTAGGTGTGCAGCAGTGGGGAGACCTTCGCCGCCTCCGTGCCCACCTGGTCGGCGAGCTGCCGGGTGCCGTCGGCCACCCGACCGGCGCCCTCGGAGAGCTGCGCCAGGCTGTCGTCGATCCGGGTCAGTCCCGCGGTCAGGTCGCCACTGCCCTGCTTGGCCTGGTCCAGGCCGGCCGCCAGCCGGTCGGCGGCACCGGCCGCGGTCTCGGCGCCGGAGGCCAGCCGGTCCGCGCCCTGCTTCGCCGCCGTGCCGCCCTCGGCCAGCTTCCCGGCCGCGTCCTGCGCCGTCCGGCTGCCCTCGGCCAGCTGCGCCGAACCCTGACGGGCCTCGCCCGCACCGGTGTTGAGCTTGTCCGCGCCCTCGGCTGCGGTCAGCGTCTTCTCGTGCAGGTCGGAGAAGCCGACGAAGATCTTGTCGTAGAACTTGGCCGAGGACTTGGCGGACACCCCGGCCCGCAGCTGGGTGAAGACCGTCCGCGAGATCGAGCCGACCACGTAGTTGTTGGAGTCGTTGGTCTGCACCCGCAGGGTGCCGCGCTCGGGGTGGTCGCTGTTGCTGCCGGTGATGTTCCGGCTGAACTCCTCCGGAATGGTCAGCGAGAGGTAGTACTTGCCCGAGGCCACGCCCTTCGCCGCGTCCTCGGCGGTGGTCTCCCGCCAGCCGAAGGTCCGGCTCTCCTGCAGCGAGGAGACCACGTCCCGGCCGACGTTCACCTCCTTGCCGTCCACGGTGACCGTGCGGTCCTGGTTCACCAGGGCCACCGGCAGCTTGTCCAGCTTCCCGTACGGGTCCCAGAACGAGCACAGGTAGAGCGCGCCGTACAGCAGCGGCAGGAGCAGCATCGCCACCATCGCCGCCCGGGGGAGCTTCCCGCGGGCGAACCGGCCCAGCTCCAGGCCGGCGAGACTAAACGCGCGCATCGGCCAGCCCCCCGAACCGCGCCGCGTGCTCCTCCCCGAGCATGTGCACCGTCCGGTCGGCCAGTCCCAGCGCCGCGTGCGCGGTGTCGGTGGTCGCGGCCAGCACCGTCACCCCGCCGTCGGCCACCGCCCGCAGCAGCTGCCAGGCGGCGGCCCGCTCGGCGCTGTGCAACCGGTCGTCCACGTCGTCCACGCAGACCAGCCGCGGCTGGCCCATCAGCGCCAGCGCCATCCCCAGCCGGAACCGGTCCAGCAGGGTCAGCGCGCCCGCCGCCGTCCGCAGCCCGGCCGGCAGCCGCTCGGCCACCAGACCGGTGGCGGCCAGCGCCGCGTGCGCCCGGGCGAAGGTCTCCCGGCGGGCCGGCAGGCCGATCAGCGGCATGTGGAGCAGCTGGCGTTCGCGCAGGTGGGCGCTGACGCTCAGCGAGTCGTCCAGCTCGTTCACCCCGGCCATCGGGCCCAGCGCGGTGAACTCCCGGACGTGCCCGGCCTGCGCCGGCAGCGGCAGCCCGTCCACCTCGGCGGTGCCGGCGGTCGGCCGCATCCGGCCGGCCAGCGTCAGCAGCAGCGAGGTCCGGCCCGAACCGGCGGGGCCCTCGAACACCACCAGCTCGCCCGGCTGCGCCTGGAACCCGATCTCCTGGTACACCCAGCCGCGCGCACCCCGCAGCGACAGCCCCGCCGTAGCGACGGTCGCCCCGCCTCGCCGATCGATCATCCTGAGCCTCCCCGTTTTTGAACTGACCAGTCAGTCTAAATAGTAGGCACGGCCGGAGACCGCCCCGTCCCGTTTCGGGGGGTTCGCCGTGTGAGATGGCTAACGGCGCGTCGGCCGCCGGGCCGCCCCGGGCCCACTCCCGGCCCTCTCCGGCCTACTCCGGGCGCAGGCGGGGCCGTTCCGCCCCCTGACGGGGCATCGGATATCGGGTTGAGCACCCCCGGACCCTCTGCCATGCTGTCCGGCGGCCATCCGCAGGACGACGGCCACCCGGGACGGCAGCGGACAGCGCGCCGCACAGGTACGGGGGTTCGTCGCGGCGGTCCGGACGGCGTGCCGCCGGCCGGGCACCGTTCGCCGGACGGCCTTCCACACTCAGCACAGCACGGGGGTTGTCCACTTGATGACGCAGGCACAGGGGCGGGACCGGATTCGGCAGGCGGCACAGGCGGCCGGGCCGCAGGGCCCGCGCCGAGGGGGCCGCGCCCGGCTTCTGGGGGCCGTCCTGCTGACGGCCGCGGTGTTCGCCGGCGGCACGGCCTGCTCCGGCTCGGGCGGCTCGGACGACGCCAAGGGCTCCGGGAAGGGCTCCACCGCCGCCAAGGCCGAGGTGTTCGGCCCGAAGGGGTACCGCGGCCTCGGCCCCGGGACCACCAAGGACGCCGCGATGGGCACCGGCGCCCTGCAGACCGCGTCGCTCTCCGCGCTGACCGGCTGCGCCCTGTTCTCGTACCAGGACGGCCCGGCGCCCGACCCGGCGGTGATCGCGGCCGAGACCGCGGCCACCACCAAGTCCAAGGAGACCCGCGAGGCGGCCGACAAGGCCAAGACGGAGGCCGACGCCAAGCGCCCCGGCGCCGGCGCCTCGGCCCAGGAGTACGCCGACGATGCCAAGCGCTCGGCCGACGTCGCCAAGCTGATGGCCGCCTCCACCGGTGCCATCGCCGACGAGCTCAAGCTCATGGCGACCCGGGACAAGGCCTTCGAGACCACCGGCGGCGCCAAGTTCGGCACC
Organism: Kitasatospora sp. HUAS MG31; assembly: GCF_040571325.1. GTDB lineage: Bacteria > Actinomycetota > Actinomycetes > Streptomycetales > Streptomycetaceae > Kitasatospora > Kitasatospora camelliae. The sequence goes on from NZ_CP159872.1 coordinate 4,129,661, forward strand.
GACGGCCGGCTCAAGCAGCTGATCGCCCCGCCGAAGGCCCGGACCGCCGAGGGCATCGGCGCCGGTTCCACCGAGGACGAGCTGAAGAAGGCCTACCCCAAGGTCGCCCCCATCGAGGGCGGCTACACCCTCCCCGTCGAGGGCTCCTCGGAGTGGGAGAGCGTCTTCGTCACCGAGGGCGGCAAGGTCACCGCGATGTCCCTCTTCAGCAACGCGGTGAAGTGCGTCTGACCGCCCCCTGACCACCGGTCAGCTTCGGCGGACACTGTCTCAGGTGCCCGGCGGTCCCCTTCTCGAGGGGGCCGGCCGGGCATCGGCATGTGCGGCGGGTGTCCCCGTCGCAGGGTTCGGAAATCCGTTCGGCAGCGGAGGGTGCCGCTGCTATACGATCACCCGGCCGCCTGCGGCGGGGCCGCGGCGGGCTCATTCGCATTCAGATCCCGGGGGACCGTTGAAGATCCGTCGTTCGCTCGCCGCTGCCGTTCTCCTCGCCACGGCCGCCGCACCCGTCGCCATGGGCGCCACCCCCGCCTTCGCCGACACCACCCCGGCCGGGCAGGAGCAGACCGACCCGGCCGGGACGAAGGTGGACGAGGAGAACCGCTCGGCCATCGAGAAGCTGCTCGTCTACCCGAACGACTACCTGCTCACCGCCCCGAGCGACTACCTGCGCGAGGCGGTGGCGAAGGTCCTCGCCGGCACCCCGGAGGACCGGGCGCACTTCCTCGCCGTGGAGGTCGCCGCGATCCGCCGGGACGACGCGCGGATCGCGATCCTGCGGATCCTGGGTGCGGGCGGTCCGGTCGTGAAGAAGGCCGCCGAGGCCGCGTTCAAGTCCGACGACCTCGAGGTGTTCCGGGCCTTCCTGAACACCGGCCAGTACACGGCCCGCGCCGAGGACGAGAACCGCGCCGAGCTGCAGCGGATCCTCGACGACCCGAGCAGCGGACCGGGTGTGCGCGAGGGCGCGCGGAAGGCGCTCGCGGGTACGGCCGCGGACGTCGAGCAGTTCCTCAAGGTGGGTCTGAAGAGGGCCGCGGAGACCGACGACCGGGTCCTGACCACCCAGATCATGTCCCTCGGCGGCCCGGCCGTCCGGAAGGCCGCCAACGCCGCGCTCAGCGGCACCATCGAGGACGTCCGCGCGTTCCTGAAGACCGGCCAGTACGTCGCCCGCGCCGAGGACGAGAACCGCGCCGCGGTGCAGCGGATCCTCGACGACCCGAACACCGGGCGGCACGTCCGGGAGGCGGCCGCCAAGGCGCTCGCGGGCACGGCCGCGGACGTCGAGCGCTTCCTCAAGGTGGAGCTGGAGCCGCTGCAGGTCTCCGACGACCGGATCCGCGTCTCCCAGATCATCGAGGCCGGGGGCCCCGAGGTCCGGAAGGCCGGTTCCGCCGCGCTCGACGGCTCCATCGCCGACGTCCGGGCCTTCCTGAAGGAGGGCCAGTTCACGGCCCGCGCCAAGGACAAGGCCGCCGCCGAGGCCGCGCAGAGCGGCTCCACGGCCACCACCCAGGCGGGCACCACCACCGTCCCCGCCTCGGTCACCACCACGGTCACCGCCACCACGGAGGACCGGAACACCACCGGCTCGCTGGCCGCCACCGGCTCGACCGCCCCGCTCGGCGAGCTCACCGCCGCCGGTGCCGCTGCCGTCGCCCTGGGCGCCGGTGCGGTTCTCGCCGCCCGCCGCCGCTCGCGGGCCTGACCACCCTCCTCCGCCGGCCGGCGCGCCCTGTCGCGCCGGCCGGCGGACTGCTTCCGGACGCCGGGCCCAGCCGGCCGGGAGGCCCGCCGGAGCCGGCGACACGGTTGGCACACGGGTTGGCGTACGGGACATGCAGAAAGCCCCGGAGAGTGATCTCTCCGGGGCTTTCCCGCTGTGGCCAGGGCCGGGGTCGAACCGGCGACCTTCCGCTTTTCAGGCGGACGCTCGTACCAACTGAGCTACCTGGCCGTACAGCATCGTCTCTTGCGAGACGCGCGATCCCGACGGGACTTGAACCCGCGACCTCCACCTTGACAGGGTGGCGAGCTAACCAACTGCTCCACGGGACCTCGTGCGGTATTGCTCCGCACAGGGCCTTGCGGCACTGACTTTACTACGGTACTGCGTGCCCCCAACGGGATTCGAACCCGTGCTACCGCCTTGAAAGGGCGGCGTCCTGGGCCACTAGACGATGAGGGCTTGCGGCCCTTCCGGCTGACCATCCAGCGTTCGGGGACGTCGAGAAGCATATGGGATGCCGGGCGGGAACACCAAAACGGTTTCCGCCGGGGGTGGCGGCGACCTGCGGACGCGCCCCGGACGGCGCCCGGAGCGGGTGCCCAGGAGGGGTGCGCCCCGGGCGCGTCGCGGCACCCGTGGCAGCCACAACGCCCGCAGGCCCCCGGTCAGGACCAGCCCAGCTCGTGGAGCTCGTGGTCGTCGAAGCCGAAGTGGTGGGCTACCTCGTGGACCACGGTGATCCGGACCTCGTCCACGGCCTCGTCGTAGTCCTCGCAGTGCCGCAGGGTCGGCCCCATGTAGATGATGATCCGATCGGGCAGGACCCCCGCGTACCACTCGCCGCGCTCGGTCAGCGGGGTGCCCTCGTACAGGCCGAAGAGGTCGGGGGTGGCCGGGTCGGGCTCGTCCTCGACGAAGATCGCGACGTTGTCCATCATCGCCGCGAGCTGCGGGGGGATCTGGTCGAGGGCATCGGCGACCAGCGTCTCGAAGTCGTCCCGGGTCATCTCCACCGCCTCATTGTCGGATGCGCGATGACGGGTTGCCAGGTGATCGGGCCGGAATCCTGCCCGCGGCGCCACGGCGGGCGGCCAGGAACCCCCGGGAGCCCCCGTGCGGGCTTTGCAGGTCCCGGCCGTGTCCGGCGGCCCGGATGCGCGTTGGGCACCGGTAACGGCGGTGCGGCCCGTGGGGGCCCGGCGCGAGAGGTGGCTCGGTGATGGCGGTTCGGTGGGCGCGTCGGCGGGTGGCGGTGGGCACGGTGGCGGTGACCCTCGCCGGTCTCGGGTTGAGCGGGTGCATGTCGGTCGGCGAGAGCCCCTCGAACCCGCAGGGCGGGGCCGGGTCGGTCGGGCAGTCCGGGACGGGCGCCAAGCCCGGGCCGGTCGGGTCCCCCGGCCGGACCGGCGGGGCCGGGCAGCGCGGCGAGCACGGCGGGACGCTCAGCGTGGACGGGGTCTCGCCCGGCACCAGTGTCGTGGTGGAGGCCGTCCCGCCCGGGGTGACGCCGCCGGCGCCCGGTGCGCCGGTGGTGGTCCCGGTGTCCAGCGAGCCCCCCGAGCAGCCGGCGCCCGGCTCCCCGGCCCCCACCAGCGGCCCGGAGCCCAGCACCTCGCCCCCGGCCCACCCGTCGCCCAGCGCGCACCCCAGCAGCGCCGCCCCGTCGGCCTCCGCGCAGCCCACCCCCACCGCCACCACCGGTTCCGGATCTTCGGCCCCGAGCCAGGGGCCGGGCGGACATTAGGGGCCTGGCCAGGACATTTGCCTTGGATCCCGAGGCTCGTCTATGGTGGTAGATCGTTCGTTTGATCCATTTGACTGGCGCCCTGTACCCCCCGGCGCCCTTGGCGCGTTCCGGCGATCCGTGGCTGACCGCATAGAGGCGGTTGTGAAACAGAACCCCGGACTTTGGCGCGTGCCACTTCCGGAAGGTTTTAGATGTCTCTCGTTGACGACGCCCGCTTCGCCATGCCCGCGAACGGGGACGCCGCCGATTCCACCGCTCCCACCGCCGACGACGTGATCGAGACCGTCGACGCGGTCGAGCCCACCGAGACCCCGGCCGAGCAGGCCGAGCCCGCGGAGCCCACCCTCACCTTCGGCGACCTCGGTCTCCCGGAGGACGTGGTCCGCGCGCTCGCCAAGCGCGGCGTCACCACCCCGTTCCCGATCCAGGCCGCCACCATCCCGGACGCGCTGGCCGGCAAGGACGTCCTGGGCCGCGGCCGCACCGGCTCCGGCAAGACCCTGAGCTTCGGCCTGCCGCTGCTCACCCGCCTCGCCGACGGCGAGCGCACCCGCGCCAAGCACCCGCGCGGCCTGATCCTCGTCCCCACCCGCGAGCTGGCGATGCAGGTCGCCGACGCGCTGGAGCCCTTCGGCTCGGTGCTGGGCCTGCGCCTCAAGGTCGTCTGCGGCGGTACCTCGATGTCCAACCAGATGTACGCGCTGGAGCGCGGCGTGGACGTCCTGGTGGCCACCCCCGGCCGCCTCCGCGACCTGATCGCGCGTGGCTCGGCCAAGCTGGACGACGTGCAGATCGCCGTCCTGGACGAGGCCGACCAGATGGCCGACATGGGCTTCCTGCCCGAGGTCACCGAGATCCTCGACCAGGTCCCGGCCGGCGGCCAGCGCCTGCTGTTCTCCGCCACGCTGGAGAACGAGATCGACACCCTGGTCAAGCGCTACCTGAACAGCCCGGTCACCCACGAGGTCGACCCGTCGGCCGGCGCGGTGACCACCATGACCCACCACATCCTCGTGGTGAAGCCCAAGGACAAGGCGCCGATCACCAACGCGATCGCCGCCCGCAAGGGCCGCACCATCATCTTCGTCCGCACCCAGATGGGCGCCGACCGCGTCGCCGAGCAGCTGGTCGAGGCCGGGGTGAAGGCCGACGCCCTGCACGGCGGCATGACCCAGGGCGCCCGTACCCGGGTGCTGGGCGACTTCAAGGACGGCTACATCAACGTCGTCGTCGCCACCGACGTCGCCGCCCGCGGCATCCACGTGGACGGCATCGACCTGGTGCTCAACGTCGACCCGGCCGGCGACCACAAGGACTACCTGCACCGCTCGGGCCGTACCGCCCGCGCCGGCCGCTCCGGCACCGTCGTCACCCTGGTGCTGCCGCACCAGCGCCGCAGCGTCTTCCGCCTGATGGAGGACGCCGGTGTGGACGCCGGCCGCCACATCCTCGACCACGCCTTCGACGCCGAGGTCGCCCGGATCACCGGCGCCCGTTCGCTGGTCGAGGTCCAGGCCGAGAGCGCGGCCGGCATCGCCGGTGCCGCCGAGCGCGAGGTCGCCGAGCTGACCCGCCAGCTGGAGCGCGCCCAGCGCCGGGCCGGCGAGCTGCGCGAGGAGGCCGACCGCCTGTCCGCCCGGGCCGCCCGCGAGCGGGCCGAGCTGGGCATCGAGGACGAGGAGCCGGTGGTCGTCACCCTGGACGAGTCCGCCGACGCCGCGAAGGCCGCCGAGGCCGCCCCGGCCGCGGAGGCCGCCGACCAGGCCGCTCCCGCCGCCGCGGAGGACCGCTCCTCCTCGTACCGCGAGGCGCGCTCCGAGCGCCCGGCGTTCAACCGCGACCGCGACCGGGAGCGCCCGTCCTTCGGCCGCGACCGTGACCGTGACGAGCGTGGTGGCCGTTCCTTCGGTGACCGTGACCGCGAGCGTGGTGGCTTCGGCAACCGCGACCGTGAGGACCGTGGCTTCGGGGGCCGTTCCGGTGGCTTCAACCGCGACGACCGTGGTGGCCGTTCCGGTGGCTTCGGCAACCGTGACCGTGACGAGCGTGGTGGCCGTTCCTTCGGTGACCGTGACCGTGACCGCGAGCGTGGTGGCTTCGGCAACCGCGACCGTGAGGACCGTGGCTTCGGGGGCCGTTCCGGTGGCTTCAACCGCGACGACCGTGGTGGCCGTTCCGGTGGCTTCGGCAACCGTGACCGTGACGAGCGTGGTGGCCGTTCCTTCGGTGACCGTGACCGCCAGGGCGGTGGCTTCGGCAACCGCGACCGCGACGACCGCGGCGGCCGCTCCTTCGGCGACCGTCCGGCCCGTTCCTTCGGTGACCGTCCGGCCTTCGGCGACCGCGACCGCGGCAGCAGCAGCCGTCCGTTCGCCCGCCGCGACGACCACCGCTCCGGCGGCCGTCCGCAGGGCTTCGGCCGGGACGAGCGCGGCGGCCGTCCGTTCGGCGACCGCGACCGTGACCGCGAGCGCGGTGGCTTCAACGGCGGCGACCGCAAGCCGCGCTGGAAGAACTGACCGGCGCACCTGAACGCCCGACGGGCCCGTTCCACCTCGGTGGAGCGGGCCCGTCCGCGTTCCCGGACGGATTCACCCCGGTGATGTTCTCGCAATGAGAACAACTCGGTGGCGCGGCCGGCCAGGCTCGCGTAGCGTCGCTTCCATGAGCAGCCGATTGCACCACGTAGCCGCCGAGAACGAGGAGATCGCCGACCGGGGCGGCTACCGGACCCCGGGTGGCCGGCCGGTGGAGATCGCCGCCCTCCTGGCGGCGGCCCGGGCCGGGACGGTGTCCTACGCCCCGACCGGGGAGATCGCCCCTCCCGCCGAGACCACCGAGACCGCCGAGACCACCGGGGCCCGCCCGCGCGGCCCGCTGACCGGGCCGGTGGAGGTCACGGCCGAGGGCAGCATGGAGGCCGCGCGGCGGCTGGTCGCAGCGGGCGGGGAGCGGGTCGCGGTGCTCAACTTCGCCTCCGCGCGCAACCCGGGCGGCGGCTACCTGCGCGGGGCCAAGGCCCAGGAGGAGGACGTCTGCCGGACGGCCCTGCTCTACCGCTGCCTGCTGGAGGCGCCGGACTACTACGAGGCCCACCGCGCCTCCGACGACCTGCGGTACAGCCACCGGGTGATCTGGTCCCCGGACGTCCCGGTGATCAGGGACGGGCGGGGCGAGCTCCTCGCGGAGCCGTACACGGTGTCCTTCCTGACCTCACCGGCCCCCAACGCCGGCCAGCTGCAGCTCCGTTCGGGCGGGCGGCCGGTGGACGTGGCCGAGGTGCTGGTGGAGCGGGCCGGCCGGGTGCTGGCGGTGGCGGCCGCGCACGGGGCGCGGGAACTGGTGCTGGGCGCCTGGGGCTGCGGGGTGTTCCGCAACGACCCGGCGGTGGTGGCCGAGGCCTTCGAGCGGGCACTGGCCGAGTACGGCGCGGCCTTCGAACGGGTGGTCTTCGCGGTCTGGGACCGGGCGAAGCCCTCGGCCAACCGGACGGCGTTCGAGACCCGGTTCGGCAGCTAAGACCGCCCGGCGCCTGAACCGGCGTCAAGGGCGGGGGCTCAGCTCCCGGTGGTGAGGACGGAGGCGGCGGCCACCACGCCGGTGACGGCGAGGACCGCGGGCCAGGCTCCGATCTTCTTGGCCAGCGGGTGCGAGCCGCCGAACGCGGCCACGTAGAGGCCGGTCAGCGCGGCCGCCGTCCCGGTGCCCGCCGTGCGCCGCCACTGGACGGCCGACGCCGCGCCGGCCACGGCCAGGACCGCGCCACCGAGTTCACGCCGCCCGCTCCAGCGGGCGGTTCCGTACCCGCCGATCAGGCCGGCGGCGGCGACGGCTGCGGTGGGGATGCCGGCCATGGTGCGACTCCTTCTCGGCGGGGCGGCGCGGCCGCTCGGCGCGGCCCGCCCCGCCCGGTACGGGGGATCCCACCGTAACCCCGTCCGGCCCGCGGAAACCGGCTGCCCCGGCAGCCCCGTTCCTCCATACTCGCGGCGTGACCGTCGACTCCGCGCCCACCCCGGGCCCCCTGAACCCGCCGGCCGCCGGGGCCCCGCCCGCCGCCGACCTCGCCGACCCGGCCGAACTGCGGGTCAGCCCGCTGGAACTGTTCTTCGACCTGGTCTTCGTCTTCACCGTCACCCAGCTCACCGACAGCCTCGCCCACCACCTGGGCGCCGCCGGCCTGGCCCGGGTGCTGGTGATGCTGGCGGTGATCTGGTGGATGTACGACGCCTTCATCTGGCTGACCAACGCGATGCCGCCCACCACGCACCCCCGGCGCGGCCTGCTACTGCTCGGCATGGGCGGGTTCCTGGTGATCTCGCTGTCCGTCCCGCACGCCTTCGAGGGCAGCGGGGTGGCCTTCGGCTGGGCGTACCTGCTGGTGGTGGCCGTACACACCGGGCTTTTCGCGGCGGCCGGGGTCGAGTTCGGGCCGGTGCTGCGGATGGGCCTGCTCAACCTGGTCGGCGCGGCCCTGGTGGTGGCCGGCGGGTACCTCCAGGGGACGGTCCAACTCCTGCTCTGGATGCTGGCGTTCGGGCTGCAGTTCGCCATCCCGTACCTGGTCGACCTGCCGAGCTTCCGGCTGCGGTCGGGCCACTTCGTGGAACGGCACGGGCTGGTGATCATCATCGCCTTCGGCGAGAGCGTGATCGCCATAGGCGTCGGGGCCGGCGACACGGACCTCACCGGCACCCTGGTCGCCACCGCGATGCTCACCCTCGGCGTCTGCGTCGCGCTCTGGTGGGCCTACTTCGGCCGCGAGGACGACGAGCACGCCGTGCGGTTCATGGCCGGCCTGGACGACGCCCGCCGCAACCACCTGGCCGTCCGGATCTACAACCTCGGCCACTACGCACTGCTCCTCGGCGTCATCCTGTTCGCCGCCGGGGCCAAGACCGCGGTCGCCCACCCGACCGGCACCCTCGGTACCGCGGAGGCCGGCGCCCTCGCCGCCGGGGTCACCCTCTTCCTCGCGGCCAACACCGCCATCCGCCGCACCCTGGGCCTCACCCCGCTGCTGCCTCGCCTGACCGCGGCCGTCCTGGCGGCGGCCACCGTCCCGCTCGGCACCGGCGTCTGCGCCCTGGCCCAGGTCGCCGCCGTCCTCGCGGTCCTGGCCGCCGCCCTCGCCCACGAGGAACTCCGCCCCGCCTGACCCCACCCGGGTCGGCCGGTCAGACGCGGAACACCTCGCGCCCGTGCCGTCGGCCGGCCGACCGCCGGCCGACGGGCCGGGCGTGGGGTGTCGTCACGCGGAGAGCAGCGTGCGGACGGCGGCCAGGTCGGCCTCGGTGGCGCCGTGGGCGAGGAGGTAGCCCTCCACGCCGCCGTGGCGGGCCTCGATGTGGGCCAGGGCGGCGTGCAGGTTGGTCTCCTCGACCGGCTGGGAGATCCGCTCGCGGCCGTGCTCGTCCAGGTACGGGACGGGCCCGTCGTGCAGGCCGAGGGCCCGGTTGGAGCGGAGGAAGTCCGCGGTGATCTCGGCCTCCGGCAGGCCGGCCAGCCGGTGGACCACCGCCACCGTGAGGCCGGTCCGGTCCTTGCCCACCGCGCAGTGGACGAGCACCGGGTGACCGGTGGCCAGCGCCCGGACCGTCCCGGCGATCGCCTGGCCGCCGGACTCGGCCATCAGCAGGTAGAGGGCGCGCTGGTCCGAAGGCCAGGACGGCGCCTCGGCGGTGCGCTCCGGCAGCAGCGGCAGGTGCAGGTGCTCGGCGTCGAACCCGTCGCGCCGGTCCGGCCAGACCGAGCGCTCCAGCTCCGACCGCAGGTCGACGACCGTCCGGATGCCCAACTCCCCGATCCGGCGCGCGCCCTCCGGCGCCAGGCCGTGCAGCCCGCCGGAGCGGTACAGCAGACCGGCGCGGAGCAGCCCGCCGCCGGCGTCGCGGAAGTTCGGGACGGCGGGGACATCGGGAACCACGGGGAGGTCGGCGAGGGCGGCGGTGGTGGTGACGGTGGCGGCGAGGGCGGCGGTGGTGGCGTCGGGCGCGCGGTCGGTCATGGCACCACCGTAGGGCGGCCCGCCCCGCGCCGACCGGCGATCGGCCAACTCGACCGGCGGCGAACGGGGTTCAGCCGGAGGTTCAGCCGGGTTCAGCGCCCGCCCGCGAGGTCCACGAAGGCCCCGGTGGTGTACGAGGAGGCGGGCGAGAGCAGGAACATGATCGACTCCGCGATCTCCTCCGGCTGGCCGCCCCGGCCCATCGGCAGGTCCGGACCGAGCCGGTCCACCCGGCCCGGCTCGCCGCCGAGCGCGTGGATGCCGGTGTGGATCAGGCCGGGCCGCACCGCGTTCACCCGGATGCCCTCGGCGGCGACCTCCAGGGCCAGGCCCCGGGTCATCGAGTCCAGCGCGCCCTTGGAGGCCGCGTAGTCCACGTACTCGTTGGGCGAGCCCAGCCGGGACGCCGCCGAGGAGACGTTGACGATCGCCCCGCCGCTCCCGCCGTACCGGGTGGACATCCGGCGGACCGCCGCGCCCGCGCAGAGGAACGGGCCGGTGATGTTGGCCGCCCAGATCCTGGCCAGCCGGTCCTCGTCCAACGCGTCCAGCCGGCACTGCTCCTCCAGCGTGCCCGCGTTGTTGACCAGCGCCGTGAGGGGGCCGAGTTCCTCGTCGACGGTACGGAACAGCCGCTCCACCTCACTCGCCCGGCTGACGTCCGCCCGGACCGCGAGCGCGGTGCCCCCGCCGTCCCGGATCTCCCGCACCACGGCGTCCGCGGACTCCTCGTCCGCCCGGTAGTTGACGCAGACCCGGTAGCCGCGCCGGGCCGCCAGCAGGGCGGTGGCGGCGCCGATCCCGCGCCCGGCACCGGTGATCAGCACGACCTCGGACATCCGTCCTCCCACACACGTCGACGACTCCGGCAGCGGCTCCGCCGGTGACTGCGGCTGCGACAGACCGTAGCCCACATACCGGAATGGCCGGCGGAGTCACCCGCCACGCGCCCAGCATGGCGCCCATGGACACCGCTCCCGCCACCCCGGAACCACGCGACCGCGCCGCCGGGCAGCCCGCCGCCGACCCGTTCGCCACCGGCCCGCTCAGCGCCGCCTCCGCCGACCCCGCCGCCTACCTGGCCGCCGACGCGGTGATCGACCACGACCACCCCGCGATCCGCGAACGCGCCGCCGGCCTGCGCCGCGACGGCGTGGCGGAGACCGCCCGGGCCGCCTTCGAGTTCGTCCGCGACGAGGTCGCCCACTCCGCCGACATCGGCCGCTGGAGCGGCGCGTACCGGGCTTCCGAGGTACTCGCCCGGGGCGACGCGATCTGCCACGGCAAGGCCCACCTGCTCGCCGCCCTGCTGCGCGCCCAGGGCATCCCGGCCGGCCTGTGTTACCAGAAGCTGGAGGTGCTGCACGGGCTCGTCGCCGTGCACTGGCCCGGCAGCGGCTGGGTGCGGCTCGACCCGCGCGGCAACATCCCCGGCCTGGTCGACAGCCGGTTCGCCACCGACCCCGCCGAGGAGCGGACCGCCTGGCCCAGCGACCCGGAGAAGGACGAGTACCACTACCCCACCGTCCACCCGACCGTGCCGCCGGTGCTGCTCGCCGGCCTCGCCCGGACGCGTCCCGGCGCCGGCGGGTACGACTACCTGCCCGCCGAACTCTGACCGGACCAACTCTGTCGGGCCGAATTCCGGTCGGCCGAATTCCGGTCGGACGCCTCCCGCAGCGCCTCGATCTTCGGCGCGCGGCTCTTCGGCGAGTCCAGGCTGAAGCCGCGGGCATCGCCCAGCTCGTCCCGGACGAACGCCTCGGTCCGGGCGATCGCCTCCCGCAGCGCGGCGTCGGCCGGGACGAACAGCTGGTGCACGATCTCCCGCTGCTCGGTGTCGTACTCCCACAGGCCGACGATCCGGCCCCGGTCGACCACCACGTGGCTCTGCGGATCGGCCTCGGTGCCGAAGCTGCGGCCCGCGCGGGCGGCCGGGGTCGGGCGCTCGGCGTCGGCCTCGTCGAGCAGCCGCGGCAGGTCGCGGTGCAGCAGGTGGATCCCGTCGATGCCCGCCAGCAGCGCGTAGGCGGGCTCGGCCGGCGGGGTGAAGTCCTCGAAGGCGTCGGCCAGTTCGGCGGGCATCAGGAGGTCGGTGCCGGGCAGCTCGACCAGGTCCAGCGGGCCGAGCGCCGCCTTGGCGGTCGCCGCCGTGAACCCGGAGAACCAGCGGAAGTGCTTCACCGAGGCCGGCGCCGCCCAGGCGAAGTACCGCTCCGCCAGCTCCGCCGCCGACCCGCGCACCGGCTGGTCCCAGCCGACGTACCCGTAGCGCTGCTGGTCCAGCCGCCCGTTCACCGGCACCCGGCGGATCCGGCCGCGGGACTGCAGCAGCCCGAGGGCGAGCGGCAGCGTGGTCGACTGGCCGCGCTTCTTGCCCGCCTCGCCCAGGCTCCGCACCGCCGACCCGGCCGCCTCGCGGATCGCCGGCGGGTCCATCGGCCCTTCCTCGGGCAGGATCTGGGCGATCGTCAGGCAGAGCTTCTCGATCTCGTCCCGGGTCACCCCCAGGTGCTTGACCGCGGAGGCGATGTCCGCCTCGGGCGCCCCGGCGCCGGCCGCCAGCCCCAGCGCGAAGTCCTGCGCGGGCAGGACGTAGGTGCAGCCGCGGGCCGAGGGCAGCTCGTGGATCTCCAAGCCGGCCACCGCCGCGTCCACCGCCTCCCGCCCCAGGCCCGTCCGGGCGAACAGCCCCAGGTACGGCGCGGCGCCGCCCACCGAGCGTGCCCAGCCGGTCGCGGCCAGCGCCTCGGCGGCCGAGGCGCCCGCCCGGGTGCCGTCCAGCCACTGCCGGTGCGCCCACCAGGCGCGGAGTTTCGCCACCGGGTTCCCGCTGTTCGCCATGGCCCCAGTATCGACGGGCGGCCGTCCGGGCGGGCGGACCGACGGGCCGACAAATGAGTCGCACCAGCTCACCCGGACGGGGGAAACTTCCCGGAGCCCGTTGACAGCGGCGGGCCGGGCGTACCGCACCCGCGCGCCGCCCCGACCGACCTCGCCGAGGAGGCGACGACCCGTGCACGTCCTGCTCTCCGGCATCGTCGGCTCCACCGCGTACGGCCTCGCCCACGCCGGCTCCGACATCGACCGGCTCGGCCTGTTCGCCGCACCGACCACCGAGTTTCACGGCCTGCACCGGCCCGCCGAGTCGCACGTCAGCACCGCCCCCGACCGCACCCTGCACGAGGCGGCCAAGTGGTGCCGCCTCGCCCTCGGCGGCAACCCGACCGCCTCCGAACTGGTCTGGCTGCCCGAGGACCTCTACGAGGTGCGCACCCCGCTCGGCGAGGAGCTCATCGCCATCCGTCGCTCCTTCCTCGCCGCCCGGACCGTCCGCAACTCCTATCTCGGGTACGCCACCCAGCAGTTCAGGAAGATGACCACCCGCGACCAGGACGACCCGACCGGCCGCGCCCGGGCCGCCAAGAACGCCCGGCACCTGGTCCGGCTGGTCGAGCAGGGGCTCGCCCTGCACGAGACCGGGCACATGGTGATCCGGCTGGCCGACCCCGACCGGGTCCGCGAGCTCGGCGAGCGGTTCGCCGAGCGGCCCGCCGACGCCCAGGCCCTGCTGGCCGCGGCCGAGGCCCGCTTCGACCGGCCGGGCGCGCTGCCCGACCAGCCCGACGAGGCCCCCGCCGAGGCCTGGCTGCGCCGCGTCCGGGCCGCCCACCTCACCCCGGTCGGGTAGGACACCCGGCCCCGGCCGGCGCCCGCCGTCCCCGCCGAGGACCCGAACGGCCGTGACACCGCCCGGCAATCCCCTGGCCAAGCCGTGGGGATCACCGGGTAGGATCGCCCTGGCAGGCGCTGTACCACCCGGTGGGCGCCGGTCGGCGGGCCGCTAGCTCAATTGGCAGAGCTGCGGACTTTTAATCCGTAGGTTCAGGGTTCGAGCCCCTGGCGGCCCACTGCCCAACGAGAACCAGGTCGGTCCCAACTGACCTGGTTCTCGGCATTCCTGGCACCCTGTCGACGCCGTCCGGCGGGTGGCGTTCCGGCCCGCGGTCATGTCCGGAATATCCGGGCGCCGCGATATTCCGGACCATCCGGAAATGTCCCCGGCGGGAATTCCGTCACGAGGGTGCTCGCTAGAATCCGGCGATGAAACGATGCCGCCTGGTCGCCACCGATCTCGACGGAACCCTGCTCCGCGACGACCGGGCGCTCTCGGCCCGGACCCGGCGGGCCCTGGGCCTCGCCTCCGCGGCCGGGGCGGAGGTCGTCCTCGTGACCGCCCGGCCTCCCCGGTTCGTCGACGCGCTCGCCGAGGCCCACGGATTGACCGGTACGGCGGTGTGCAGCAACGGCGCCCTGGTCTACGACATCGCGTCCCGCACCGTGATCAGTTCGCGCACGCTGTCCGTCGGCCTCGCCCGCCGGATAGCCGGTTCCCTGGCGCAGGCCCTGCCCGGGATCGGATTCGCCGTCGAGACGGGACACCGGGTGCTGCACGCCCCGGGGTACGGACTGCGCCTTCCCGAGGATTCCGGCGCGGAGTTCGCGGTGGCGGCCCTCGACGATCTGTGGTCGGCCGGTGCCCCGGTCGTGAAACTCCTCGCCTGGTCCCCCGTGTTCGACGCCGACGCCATGGTGGCCGCCGCCGGGCACGCGGTCGGCCCGGTCGCGCACGTCACCCACTCCGGCGGGACGGGGCTGCTGGAGATCAGTGCGGCGGGCGTGACCAAGGCGGACACCCTGTCCGCGCTCTGCGCCGAACGCGGGATCGAGGCCGCCGAGGTGGTCGCCTTCGGGGACATGCCCAACGACCTGTCCGTCCTCCACTGGGCGGGCGCCGGCTACGCGGTCGCCAACGCCCACCCCACCGTGCTGTCCGCGGTGGCGCGGCACACCGCGTCCAACGAGGAGGACGGCGTGGCGGCCGTCCTGGAGCGGCTCTTCACGGCCTGAGACGGCTGTCGCCGCACGGGGCCGGACGGTCCGCCGACCGGGGTGAAGTCCTGTGCTATGAATGGGCGTTCGATTTACAGGGGGAGCCCATGTCCTACCCGCCGCAGCAGACGCCCTACGGCGGTCAGCCACCGTTCGGCCAGCCGCCCGTGCCGGGTCAGCCGCCCGTGCCGGGCCAGCAGTCGCCGTTCGGCCAGCCGCCCGTGCCCGGCGCGCAGCCGTCGTTCGGCCAGCCCCCGCAGGGGTACCCGCCGTACGGACAGCCGCCGGTCCCGGGTCACCCCGGGTACCCGGGACCGCCCGCCGAGCAGCCGAAGCGCCGCGGGAAGAAGGTGCTGCTGATCGTCGGCGGTTCGGTGGTCGGGCTGATCGCCCTCTTCGCCGGCCTGGTGGTCAACCACACCCTGCACCAGAAGCCCCCCGCGTACACCACCCGGGAGAACAGCCCCTGGCAGAAGCTCGCCGACGGGATGACCGCCGCGCTGGCCGCCAAGGACGAGGAGGCGTTCGTCAAGGGGTTCAAGGAGGGCGAGGTCCGGGAGAAGCAGCGCAAGGTCTTCCGCAACCTGGTCAAGATCTCCTGGGAGACGGCCCGTTGGGAGACCCAGGACCCGTTCCCGACCAACGGGAGGATCCCGGTGGTCTTCGTCCACCAGGTGAAGGGCGTGGACAACAAGGCGCTGCCCGAGGCCTACGACTGGGAGCTCGACAACGGCGGCGCCACCCCGGCCGCCGGCACCGCCCCGGTGGTCACGGGCGTCTCCGGCACCCGGATCCGGTCCGGCAACTACCCCGCCCCCTGGGACCTGTACGACCAGCTGGCGGTGGAGAGCCGGGAGAACCTGGTGGTCGTCGCCGACCAGGACCAGGCCGCCGAGCTGAAGCGGGACGTCGAGATCCTCGCCCAGGCCGCCAAGGACGACCTCACCGCCTGGAAGAAGGCCGCACCCGGTCCGATCGCCGGCCGCGAGGCCGCTCCCGGCTTCTTCATCACCCTGGAGAAGCGCCGCGAGGTCTACAACAAGCTCTACGTCAACGACGGCCGGGAGAACGACAAGCTCGAAGCCGGCGTGAACATGGAGGTCGCCTCGCACGAGAACGAGGACGTCCCCGGCGGCTCCCGCATCGTCATGGACACCTCGCTCGGCCGCTTCACCGGCTCCGACTGGAAGAACGGCATCGCCGACATCGGCCGCCACGAGATGGGCCACGCCATCGTCGCGGCCTTCCGCTCCGAGAAGGTCCTCATCCAGGGCTTCCAGAAGACCCAGATGTGGGTGGTCGAGGGCTTCGGCGAGTACATGGCCCTGCGCGGCAAGGACGCCAAGGCCCGCACCGAGGCGGAGTTCGGCCTCAAGGGCTACCCCTTCGACGGCAAGCTGCCCGACAGCCAGAACTTCTACGACAACCGCGCCGAGGCCCGGTCGGCCCACTACGTGCTCGCCGGACTGGCCACCCGCTACGCGGCGCAGAAGTACGGCGAGGAGAAGCTGTTCGCCTTCGTCACCGCCCACTACAACGCGCCGGACCAGTACGAGCAGCAGATCCGCACCATGACCGGCCTGTCGGTGGACCAGTTCCAGGCCGAGTGGGCCGCCTGGGTGCGCGCCAACGTCTCCACCGCCGCCCGCTGACCCCGGACGGCCCGCACCCCACCCGGGTCACCCGCCCCCGCCGGGCGGGTGACCCGGACGCGCGCCTCGCCCGCCCGGCCCGGGCCGCCCGCTAACGTCCCGGCCATGCGAGTGGTGATCGCGGGTGGACACGGGCAGATCGCGATGCGGCTGGAGAAGCTGCTCACCGGACGCGGGGACGAGGCCGTCGGCCTGATCCGGAACCCCGCCCAGACCGGCGACCTGGAGGCGCTCGGCGCCCGGGCGGTGGTCTGCGACCTCGAATCGGCCGCCGCCGGCGACCTGGCGGACCACCTGCGCGGGGCCGACGCGGTGGTCTTCGCCGCCGGCGCCGGCCCGGGCAGCGGAGCCGCCCGGAAGGAGACGGTGGACCGCGCCGCGGCCGTCCTGCTCGCCGACGCCGCCCGGATCGCCGGGGTTCGCCGGTACCTGCTGGTCAGCTCGATGGGCCTGGAACGGGCCGGTGCCGCCGGCCTCGACCCCCAGTTCGACGCCTACCTGCGGGCCAAGGCCGCCGCCGAGGAGGAGCTCCGCCTCCGCCCGCTGGACTGGACGATCCTCCGTCCCGGCGCGCTCACCGACGACCCCGGAACCGGCCGGATCCGGCTCGGCCCGCCGCCCGCCCCCTGGGGCTCCGTCCCCCGCGACGACGTCGCCCGCACCCTCCTCGCCCTGCTCGACACCCCGGCCACCGCCGCCGGGACCTTCGAGCTCACCTCCGGCGACGACCCCGTGGAGGCCGCGGTCGGCCGCCTGGTCACCGGCGGCTGAACGGGCGGCTGAACGGGCGGCGGCGGGCGCCGGGACGGGCACCGAGAGGCCCGCGACCACCGGACGGTTCGGACCCGTCCGGTTGGCGGCCCCGGGACGGCTGGGCGAAGGTGTCGGCGAGGGGCCGACCGGGAGAGGCGGGTTCTGATGGCCGAGATCGCGATGCAGATCGACATCGCCGCGTCGCGTGCCAAGGTACTGGCGGCGCTGGACACCCACGAGGGCCTGACCTCATGGTGGACCACCGGCGTCGGCCGGGACGGCGACGACCTGCTCTTCGACTTCCCGGACGTCCCCGAGCCCTTCCGGCTGCGCCGGGACCGCGCGGACGAGGACCGGGTCGCCTGGACCAGCGTCGGTGCCTTCCCCCCGCACTGGGCGGACACCACCGTGACCTGGGACCTGTTCGACCACCCGGACGACCCGCACCGCACCCGCCTGCTCTTCCGCCACCTCGGCTGGAGCAAGGACGCCGAGCCGGGCGTCCCGATGGTCGCCGGCACCTGGGCCGAGCTGCTGGTCCGGCTCAAGGACTACCTGCAGAGCGGCAAGGTCCAGCCGTACTTCGTGCCGGAGCCGCACCGCCGGCACGACCAGGGCTGACCCCGACCCGCCCCCGGCCGCCGGCGCCACGACCCGCCGGTCCGGATCGCCCGGACGACCCGAACCGCCCGAACCGTCCGCACGGCGCCGGCGGGCCCGCACCCATCGCACCACCTGGAGGCGCCATGCCCGAGGTCACCACCCGCTACCAGCCCGGCACCCCGTGCTGGGTCGACCTGATGGCCGCGGACCAGCAGGCCGCGCTCGACTTCTACCGCGACCTCTTCGGCTGGCAGGGCGAGATCGGCCCGGCCGAGTTCGGCGGCTACGCCGTCTGCACCCTCAACGGCCGCCCGGTGGCGGGCATCGGCCCCGCCGTGGCCATGGGCGACCAGCCCCCGCCGCCCACCGTCTGGACCACCTACCTCGCCACCGACGACGCGGACGCCACCCTCGCCGCGGTCACCGAGAACGGCGGCACCGTGATCGCCCCGGTGATGGACGTCGGCACCACCGGCCGGATGCTGATCGCCGCCGACGCCACCGGCGCCGTGTTCGGCGCCTGGCAGCCGGTGGACTTCATCGGCGCACAGGTGGTCAACGAGCCCGGCGCGCTCACCTGGAACGAGCTCTACACCTCCGACCCGCAGCTCGCCCAGGCCTTCTACCCCGCCGTCTTCGGCGTCCGGATGCCTCCGAGGGAGGGCGAGCGGAAGCACTGGGGCCTCGACGTGGCCGGCCGGACGGTCGGCGGCGTCCGCACCCTCGACGACCTCCCGCCCGGCACCCCCTCGCACTGGCTGACCTACTTCGAGGTGGACGACGCCGACAGCACCGTGGACGCCCTGGTCAGGGCCGGCGGCTCGGTCCTGGTCCCGCCCTTCGACGCGCCCTACGGCCGGACGGCGGTCGTCCAGGACCCGCAGGGCTCCGTCTTCGCCATGATCCGGGTCCCGCGGTAGCCCACCGCGCCGGCCGCCCACCGCGCCGGCCGCCCGCCGCGACGCGCCAGAGGCCCGGAATCGGACGCCCACGGCCCGATCGGGGCGAGACTGGCGCCATGCTGGGGCTTCCGGACCACATCCACGCGTTCCTCTTCGACCTCGACGGCGTGCTCACCCAGACCGCCGAGGTCCACGCCGCCGCCTGGAAGAGGACCTTCGACGCCTTCCTCCGCGCCGAGGCGGAACGCACCGACGAGGAGTTCGTCCCGTTCGACCAGGTCACCGACTACGACCGGTACGTCGACGGCCGGCCACGCCTCGACGGCACCCGCACCTTCCTCGCCTCCCGTGGCATCGACCTCCCCGAGGGCACCGAACAGGACCCGCCCGGCACCCGGACCGTCCAGGGCCTGAGCGGCGCCAAGAACGACACCGTGCTCCGCCTGATCCGCGAGGAGGGCGTGCGGCCCTACCCCGGCTCGGTGGAGTACCTGCACCGGCTGCGGGTGCTCGGCCTGCCCCGGGCCGTGGTCTCCTCCAGCGCCAACTGCCGGGACGTGCTGCGCGCCGCCGGCATCGACGGACTGTTCGAGGTGGTGGTGGACGGCCTGGTCGCCCGGCGGGAGCAGCTGGCCGGCAAACCCGCCCCCGACACCTACCTGGCCGCCGCCCGGGCCCTGGACACCCCGCCCGAGCACGCCGCCGTGTTCGAGGACGCCCTGGCCGGCGTCGCCTCCGGCCGGGCCGGCGGGTTCGGCGCCGTGGTCGGCGTCGACCGCGCCGGCCAGGCCGCCGAACTCCGCGCCCACGGCGCCGACCTGGTCGTCGCGGACCTGTCCGAACTCATCGAGGGGGAGCCGGTATGAGCGCGCGGACCGAGGAGGACGCATGAGCGTCACCGACTCCTTCAGCATCGACCCCTGGGGGGTCGCCGAACACGGCCTGGACCTCTCCGGACAGGCCCGCGCCGAATCCGTCTTCGCCCTCTCCAACGGCCATATCGGCCTGCGCGGCAACCTCGACGAGGGCGAGCCGCACGGACTCCCCGGCACCTACCTCAACGGCGTCTTCGAGCTGCGCCCGCTGCCCTACGCGGAGGGCGGCTACGGCTACCCCGAGTCCGGGCAGAGCGTCATCAACGTCACCAACGGCAAGCTGGTCCGGCTGCTGGTCGACGACGAGCCCTTCGACCTCCGGTACGGCGGACTCCGCAGCCACCAGCGCAGCCTGGACTTCCGGGACGGGCTGCTGCAGCGCCGGGTCGAGTGGACCTCGCCGGCCGGCCGGACCGTCCGGGTGTCCTCGGGACGGCTGGTCTCGCTCACCCAGCGCGCGGTCGCCGCCGTGGAGTACACCGTCGAGGCGGTGGACGGGCCGGTCCGGATCGTCCTCCAGTCCGAGCTGGTCGCCAACGAGCAGCTGCCCACCCACAGCGAGGCCGACCCGCGCGCCGCCGCCGCCCTGGAGGCGCCGCTGGTGCCCGAGTTCCAGCACGCCTCCGGGACGAAGGCGGTGCTGGTGCACCGCACCCGGTACAGCGGACTGCGGGTGGCGGCCGGCATCGACCATCTGATCGAGGGCCCCGAGCGGGTGGACGTCAGCGCCGAGTCCAGCGACGACCAGGGCCGGATCAGCGCCACCACCGTGCTGGGGGCCGGCCAGCGGCTGCGCCTGGTGAAGTTCATCGCGTACGGCTGGTCGGCGACCCGCTCGCTGCCCGCCGTCCGGGACCAGGTGGAGGCGGCGCTGACCGCCGCCCGGTACACCGGCTGGGACGGGCTGGTCGCCGAACAGCGGAACTACCTGGGCGAGTTCTGGTCCGAGAACGACATCGAGATCGAGGGCGACGTCGAACTCCAGCAGGCCGTCCGGTTCGCCCTCTTCCACGTCCTCCAGGCCGGCGCCCGCAGCGAGGAGCGGGCCATCCCCGCCAAGGGCCTCACCGGGCCCGGGTACGACGGGCACAGCTTCTGGGACACCGAGGCGTTCGTGCTGCCGGTGCTCACCTACTGCCTGCCCGCCGCGGTCAACCAGGCGCTCCGCTGGCGGCACACCACCCTGCCGATGGCCCGCGACCGGGCCGCCCAACTGGGCCTCGCCGGCGCGGTGTTCCCCTGGCGGACGATCCGCGGCGAGGAGTGCTCCGGGTACTGGCCGGCCGGTACCGCCGCCTTCCACATCGGCGCCGACATCGCGGCGGCCGTGGTCGGCTACGTCCGGGCCACCGGCGACCAGGAGTTCGAGCGCGAGTTCGGGCTCGAGCTGCTGGTGGAGACCGCCCGGATGTGGCGCTCGCTGGGGCACCACGACGCGGTCGGCCGGTTCCGGATCGAGGGCGTCACCGGGCCCGACGAGTACAGCGCGGTGGCGGACAACAACGTCTACACCAACCTGATGGCCCAGTCGAACCTCCGGCACGCCGCCGAGGCCGCCACCCGGCACCAGCTGGAGGCCGCCGCGCTCGGCGTGGACACCGAGGAGGCCGCCGCCTGGCGGGACGCCGCCGCCGCGATGTTCATCCCGTACGACGAGAAGCTCGGGGTGCACCCGCAGGCGGACGGCTTCACCGACCACCAGCTCTGGGACTTCGAGGGCACCCCGGGGGAGAAGTACCCGCTGCTGCTGCACTACCCGTACTTCGACCTGTACCGGAAGCAGGTGGTCAAGCAGGCCGACCTGGTGCTGGCGATGCAGAAGCGCGGCGACGCCTTCACCGAGGACCAGAAGGCCCGCAACTTCGCCTACTACGAGCGGATCACCGTCCGGGACTCCTCGCTCTCCGCCTGCACCCAGGCGGTGATCGCCGCCGAGGTCGGACAGCTCGACCTCGCGTACGACTACACCGCCGAGGCCGCCCTGATGGACCTGCACGACCTCGGCGGGAACACCGCCGACGGGCTGCACATGGCCTCGCTGGCCGGGGCCTGCATCGCCCTGGTCGCCGGGTTCGGCGGGCTGCGCGACCACCACGAGCACCTGACCTTCCGGCCCCGGCTGCCCTCCGGACTGCAGCGGCTGTCCTTCTCCATGAAGGTCCGCTCCAGCCTGCTGCGGGTGGAGATCACCCACGACACCACCACCTACACCGTGCCCCGCGGCGGCCCGATCACCGTCCAGCACGACGGCGAGACGCTGCGGATCGGGGCCGCCGGCGCGGTCAGCCGGCCCACCGCGATCGTGGAGGTGCCGGCCGACCGCTGCGTCCAGCCGCCCGGCCGCGAACCCGCCCGCCGCCACGCCCAGGCGGGCGTCCAGGCCGGCGGCGTGGTGGTCGACCACCTGCCGGCCGAGTAGGGCGGACCGGTGGCTCGCCCGGGACCGGGGCTCCCGAGCGCCTTCCCCGGAAAGGTGTCCGTTCTGTCATAGCCTGGGGCGGTTCGTGGCGTCGGTCGGGACGAGGTGAGCCGTGGTCAGTGTGGCCGAGCAGATGGTCGAGGTGCTCCGGCAGGCCGGCGTCGAACGCGTCTACGGGGTGGTCGGCGACAGCCTCAACCCGGTGGTGGACGCCATCCGCCGGGCCGAGGGCATCTCCTGGGTGCACGTCCGCAACGAGGAGGCCGGCGCCTTCGCCGCCGCCGCGGAGGCCGAACTCACCGGGCGGCTCGCGGTCTGCGCCGGCTCCTGCGGCCCGGGCAACACCCACCTCATCCAGGGCCTGTACGACGCCCAGCGCAGCGGCGTCCCGGTGCTGGCGCTGGCCAGCCACATCCCGTCGGGGCAGATCGGCACCGGCTTCTTCCAGGAGACCCACCCCGACCGGGTGTTCACCGACTGCAGCGCCTTCTGCGAACTGGTCTCCACCCCGGCCCAGCTGCCCCGGCTGCTGCGGGTCGCCGTCCAGCACGCCATCGGCTCGCCCGGGGTGGCCGTGCTGGCCTTCCCCGGGGACGTCGCCGCCCGGCCCGCCGCCGGCCCCACCGGCACCAGCACCTTCCTCGCCGAGCAGGCGGTGGCCGCCCCGCCCTGGTCCCAGGTCCAGGCCCTGGCCCGGATGCTCAACGAGGCCCGGACCGTCACCCTCTTCGCCGGCGCCGGGGTCCGCGGCGCCCACGAGCCCCTGATGGAACTGGCCGACACCCTGGCCGCCCCGATCGGGCACTCGCTCCGCGGCAAGGAGTGGGTGCAGTGGGACAACCCCTTCGACGTCGGGATGAGCGGCCTGCTCGGCTACGGCGCCTGCCACGACGCCCTGCACGAGGCCGACCTGGTCCTGCTGCTGGGCACCGACTTCCCGTACGACACCTTCCTGCCCGGCCGGCGGACCGTCCAGGTGGACCACGACGCCACCCGGCTCGGCCGCCGCACCCCGCTCGAACTCGCCGTCCACGGCGACGTCTCGGCCACCCTGCGGGCCGTCCTGCCGCTGCTGGAGCGGAAGACCGACCGGGCGTTCCTGGACGGGATGCTCGACCGGCACTGCAAGGCGCTGGAACAGGTCGTCGGCGCCTACACCAAGGACATCGCCGGCCACCGCCCGGTCCACCCCGAGTACGTGGCCGCCACCCTCGACGAACTCGCCGCCGACGACGCGGTGTTCACCGTCGACACCGGTATGTGCAACGTCTGGGCCGCCCGCTACCTCACCCCGAACGGCCGCCGCCGGGTGATCGGCTCCTTCCTGCACGGCTCGATGGCCAACGCCCTGCCGCACGCCATCGGCGCCCAACTCGCCTTCCCCGGGCGCCAGGTGGTCTCGATGTCCGGGGACGGCGGGCTGGGCATGCTGCTCGGCGAACTGCTCACCGTGGCCAAGCACCGGCTGCCGGTGAAGACCGTGGTGTTCAACAACGGCGCCCTCGGCATGATCAAGCTGGAGATGCTGGTCAGCGGCTACCCCGAGTGGGAGGTGGACAACGGCGACGTGGACTACGCGGCGATCGCCCGCGCCTGCGGCATCGCCGCGAAGCGGGTCACCGACCCGGCCAAGGTCCGCGAGGTGCTCGCCGAGGCGCTGGAGCGGCCCGGCCCCGCCCTGGTCGACGTGGTCACCGACCCCAACGCCCTCTCCATCCCGCCGCAGATCACCGCCGCCCAGGTGAAGGGCTTCGCCCTGGCCGCCGGACGGACCGTGCTCGCCGGCGGCGTCGGCAGGATGATCGACCTCGCCCGCAGCAACCTGCGGAACATCCCCCGGCCGTAGCGCTCGTCCCCTCACCCGGCGGGGGACGCCTCCGGATGGCCCGCGGCCCGCAGGGCGCGGTCCCCGAGCGCCCGCAGGTGGTCGGCCAGCTCGGCCGGCTCGTGGACCTCGAACTCGCAGCCCAGCGTGGCCAGCCGCAGCGCCAGCCACTCCAGCGAGTCGGCCCGGGTGTGCAGCCGGCATCGGCCCGCGTCGACCGGCTCCAGCCGCTCCACCGCCCCGCCCAGCCGCGGCCTGACCTGCTCGGCCGGTGCGTGCAGCGTCACCACCGCCCGGTAGGAGCGCGCCGACCAGCTCAGCTTGGCGGCCACGTACGCCGCCGCGTCCTCGGCCGGCAGCTCGCGCGGCTCGAACCGCACCCCGGTGCGCTGCGGGTCGCTCAGCCGGTCCACCCGGAAGATCCGCCAGTCCGCCCGGTCGGGGTCGAAGGCCACCAGGTACCAGCGCCGGCCGGCCGACACCAGCCGGTGCGGCTCCACCAGCCGGCGGCTCTCCGCGCCGTCCCCCGCCTGGTACGCGAACCGCAGCCGCTCCCCGGCCGCCACCGAGGAGGCCAGCACGGCCAGGTCCTCCGGGTCGATCCGCGGACCGTCCCCGGCCAGCATCGGCGAGGTGGCCGCGTTGAGCGTGCTCACCCGGTGCCGCAGCCGCGAGGGCAGCACCTGGACCAGCTTGGCCAGCGCCCGGACCGAGGCCTCCTCGATGCCCTCCACCGCGTGGCCCGCCGCCGTCCGCAGACCCACCGCGATGGCCACCGCCTCCTCGTCGTCCAGCAGCAGCGGGGGCATCGCGGTGCCCGCCACCAGCCGGTACCCGCCGAGCGGGCCCTGGCTGGCCTGCACCGGGTAGCCGAGCTCGCGCAGCCGGTCGATGTCCCGCCGGATGGTGCGCGGGCTCACCCGCAGCCGGTCGGCCAGCTCGCTGCCCGGCCACTCACGCGGCGTCTGCAGCAGGGAGAGCAGGTTCAGCAGTCTCGCGGGGGTGTCCGTCATGGCCCCCAGCATGCCCGAGAACTGGGACAGGAGCTGACCTAATCGACCCCTAGCCTCGGAACGTACGCACCGAGCAGCACCGGGAGTTGAAAGCACCATGACCGACCTCGCAGCCGGCGACCGCCGGCGCTGGTACGCGCTGGCCGTCGTGATGACGGCCAGCCTGATGGACCTCGTCGACGTCACGATCGTCAACATCGCCATTCCGAGCATCCAGCAGGACACCGGCGCCTCGTTCAGCGCGCTGCAGTGGATCACCGCGGGCTATGCGCTCGCCTTCGCCATCGGACTGATCACCGGCGGCCGGCTGGGCGACATCTTCGGCCGCAAGCGGCTGTTCCTCATCGGCATCGGCGGCTTCACCGCCGCCTCGGCACTCTGCGGACTGGCCTCCGGCGCCGACATGCTGGTCGCCGCCCGCGTCCTGCAGGGCGCCACCGCGGCGCTGATGGTGCCCCAGGTGCTGTCGATCATCCACGCCGGCTTCCCCGCGCACGAACGCGGCAAGGTGTTCGGCATGTTCGGCGCCATGGTCGGCCTCGGCGCGGTCAGCGGCCCGCTGATCGGCGCGCTGCTCACCGAGTGGAACCTGTTCGGCCTGGAGTGGCGGCCGATCTTCCTGGTCAACCTGCCGCTGGGCGTGGCGGGCCTGCTGCTGGGCCGGCACTTCATCGACGAGTCCCGGGCCCCGCAGGCGCTGCGCCTGGACCTGGCCGGCATGGTCCTCGCCGCCGCCGGCCTGCTGATGGTGCTCTACCCGCTGACCCGGGGCCGTGAGCTGGGCTGGCCGCTCTGGGGCTACGCGATGATGGTCGGCGGCGTGGCGGTCCTGCTCGGCTTCGTCCGGTACGAGCGGTACAAGGCCGCCAAGGACGGCTCGCCGCTGGTCGAGCTCGCGCTGTTCCGGGTCCGCAGCTTCGCCGGCGGCATCGGGGTGCAGCTCGGTTTCGGCGTCGCCTCCGGCCTGTTCTTCCTGGTCTGGACGCTCTACCTGCAGCTCGGCCTCGGCTGGGGCCCGCTCAAGTCCGGCCTGACCGGCATCCCGTTCTCGCTGGCGGTGTCCGTGGCCGCGGGCCTGTCCGTGCAGAAGCTGGTGCCGCGGTTCGGGCGCCGGGTGCTGCGGGCCGGTGCGCTGGTGATGGCGGCGGGCACCCTGCTGTACCTCGGCGAGGCGCACTGGCTGGGCACCGGGATCCAGCCCTGGCAGATGGCCGGCCCGCTGGTGGTGATGGGCGCCGGGATGGGCCTGATCGTGGCGCCGCTGACCGACACGGTGCTCTCCGAGGTGCCGCGGGAGCACGCCGGCGCGGCCTCCGGCCTGATCAACACCACCCAGCAGCTGGGGGTGGCGCTCGGCCTCGGACTGTCCTCGATCGCGTTCTTCGGGAGCGTGGACGTCGAGCACGGCGCGGTGCGGCAGGACTTCGTGGACGCGTTCGGGCAGTCGCTGTGGTGGGTTGCCGGGGGCCTGGTGCTGGTGTTCGTGCTGATGGGGGCGCTGCCGCGGCGCGGCGTCCCCGGCGGCGCGGAAGGCTCGCCGGTCGACTCGTCGGTGGCCGAGGAGCGGGTGCTGGTCGGGTAGACCACTCGCAGCCTCCCGGCCCGCGCCGCTCCCCGTCGCCCCTGAAGGGGCCTGGGAGCGGCGCGTTTGCCTGGGAGGCAAAATTCTTGCCCGACAGGCACGGCGGGTGTGGACTGGACGCATGACGGACGACCAGGA
This sequence comes from Kitasatospora sp. HUAS MG31, assembly GCF_040571325.1. Taxonomy (GTDB): domain Bacteria; phylum Actinomycetota; class Actinomycetes; order Streptomycetales; family Streptomycetaceae; genus Kitasatospora; species Kitasatospora camelliae. The sequence continues at coordinate 4,155,802 of NZ_CP159872.1, forward strand.
AGAGGTCGCGGGCCTCGGCGCGCGGCTGCGCGAGCACCGGAGGGGGAGCCGGCTGACGCTGGAGGCGGCGGCCGCCCGGGTCGGGCTCTCCCCAGCGTATCTGTCCCGGCTGGAGACCGGCCGGCGACAGCCCTCGCTGCCGGTGCTGCTCGGCCTGGCCCGGGCGTACGGCACCACAGTGTCGGGCCTCCTCGGCGAGCAGCCGGGAGAACCCGACCCGGTGGTCCGCGGCGGCGCCATCGGCCCCGGACTCGCCGGCGGCTGGGGCTACCGGCGCGCGGGCGCGCCCGGCCGGGCGATGCAGGCGCTGCGGGTGCACGTCCCGCCGACCGTGCAGGACGCGGTGGTCCGGGTGCACCCCGGCGAGGAGTGGCTGTACGTCACCAAGGGCCGGATGCGGCTCACCCTCGGCGAGCGGGTCCACCTGCTGGACGAGGGCGACTCCGCGCACTTCGACTCGCTCACCCCGCACTGCATCGCCTCCGACTCCCCGGACGGCGTCGAGCTGCTGTTCCTCCACACCCTGCTGCAGAGCCCGGGCGGCGAACTCTGCCTCGGCGACCAGCCCCGGCTGTGACCCCCGGACGGTCCGCCGAACCGTCCGCCAACCCCCCCGCCTCCGAGGAGGACGCCATGACCGAGACCACTCCCGCCGCCGGGACGACCGCCGGCACCCGCGCCGCGACCGCACCGACCGTGACCACCGACGCCGGCCACCGCACCGACCGCCGGGTCTGGATCCGGGCCACCATCTACATCGCCGCCACCCACGTCTTCGCCGGCTTCGTCATCCTGCTCTTCGAACTCGGCGGCCGCGGCCGCTGAACCCGGACCGCTCAGCGCCCGACCAGCGCGCAGAGCGCCTCCAGGGCCCCCGGGAAGGCGTGCTCCGGCGGGGTGCCGTAGCCGATCACCAGGGCCGGCGGCGCCCCGGGATCCACCACCGCGCCCGGCGCCCGGCACCAGGACAACCCGTTCAGCGAGAGCCCGAGCCGCCCCGCCCCGCGCAGCAGCTCCGGCTCCCCTGGCGACCCGGCGGGCAGCCGCAGCACCGCGTGCAGCCCGGCCGCGATCCCGGTCACCCGCACCTCCGGCGCCCGGTCGGCCAGCACCGAGACCAGCCGGTCCCGGCGGCGCCGGTACTGCAGCCGGCTGCGCCGGACGTGCCGGTCGTAGTCCCCGGAGACGATCAGCTCGGCCAGCGCGAGCTGGTCGAGCGCGCCGGACTGGCCGTCCGCCAGCTCCTTGTGCCGCATCACCGGCTCGACCAGCCAGGACGGCAGGGCCAGCCAGGCCAGCCGCAGCCCCGGCGCCAGCGACTTGCTGGCCGTCCCGGCGTACACCACCCGCTCCGGGTCCAGCGCCTGCACCGCGCCCACCGGCTGGCGGTCGTACCGGAACTCGCCGTCGTAGTCGTCCTCCAGCAGCACCGCCCCCGACTCCCGGGCCCAGTCCACGGCCGCCGCCCGGCGCGCGGCCCGTAGCGGGACACCGGTGGGGAACTGGTGGGCCGGGGTCAGCACGGCCAGACCCGCGCCCGAACCGGGCAGCTCCCCGACCCGGGCCCCGCCCTCGTCCAGCGGCAGCGGAACGGCCGCCAGCCCCGCCGCCGCGATCACCGCGTGCTGCGAGGGCAGCCCGTACTCCTCCACCGCCACCGTGCGCAGCCCGCGCTCGCGGAGCGCGGCACAGACCAGGGCCAGGCCCTGGGTGTAGCCCGAGCAGACCAGCAGCCGCTCGGGGTCGGTCCGCACGCCGCGGACCCGGGCCAGGTAGCCGGCCAGCGCCCGGCGCAGCTCGATCCGGCCGCGCGGGTCGCCGTACGAGAACACCTCGTGCGGGGCGACGGCCAGCGCCCGCCGGGCCGCCGCCAGCCAGGCCGCGCGCGGGAACCGGGAGACGTCCGGGCGGCCCGGCATCAGGTCGTACCGGACGGCGGGCGGCCGGGGCGGGCCCGGCAGCGGCGCGGCGGCCGCACCGCTGCCGCGCTCGGCCACCACCGTGCCCGAGCCCTGACGGGACGCCAGCCAGCCCTCCGCGGACAGCTGGGCGTACGCCTCCGCGACGGTGTTCCTGGCGATCCCCAGGTCGGCGGCCAGGGCGCGGGAGGAGGGCAGCCGGGTGCCGGCCGCCAGCCGGCTCTCGCGGACCGCCGACCGGATCGCGTCCTCCAGCGAGGCGCGCAGCCCCAGCCCGCGGGCCCGCCCGGCCGAGAGGTCCAGATGCAGGTCGCCGCCGGAAGTGGCCCAGGATTCCATGGGACGAATGAACCACAGCGGCGGGCCGGTCGGCACCTAGGTTGGGAGCATGACCGACAGCACCACCGTCCCGGCCCCCGTCCAGCGGATCTCCCTGCCCGAGCAGGCCCCCGCGTTCTACCGCGCGATGATCGCCCTGGAGCAGGCCGCCAAGGCCGGCCTGGACGACCCGCAGCTCGTCGAACTGGTGAAGATCCGCGCATCCCAGCTCAACGGCTGCGCGTTCTGCCTCGACATGCACGCCACCGACGCCCGCGCCCACGGCGAGCAGGAGCACCGCCTGCACACCCTGGCCGCCTGGCGGGAGACCCCATACTTCACCGCCCGCGAGCGCGCCGCCCTGGCCCTCACCGAGGCGGTCACCCTGGTCGCCGACACCCACGTCCCCGACAGCGTCTACGACGAGGCCGCCAAGCAGTTCGACCAGGCCGAACTGGCCCACCTGATCGGTCTGATCATCACGATCAACTCCTGGAACCGGATCGGCGTCACCTCCCGGCTCTCCCCGGCCCCCAAGCAGGCCTGAGCCCCACCGCCCGCGTCCGCGAACCATCGCCCGCACCGCCCGCGTCCGCGAACCACCGCCCGCACCGCCCGCGTCCGACCGCCGTCCGCGTCCGAGAACCGCCGGCCCCGGCCGGCCCGCCCTGACAGGCTGCCACCATGACCCGACACGCCAAGGCCGAGCGCCTGCACGACCTCCACCGCCCCGGCGACCCGCTGGTCCTGGCCAACGTCTGGGACCCGGTCGGCGCCCGCCTGGTCGCCGAGGCCGGCGCACCCGCCGTCGCCACCGCCAGCGCCAGCGTCTCCTGGACCCTCGGCAGCCCGGACGGCGACGGGCTCGACCGCGCCCGGGCCATCGCGCAGACCGCGCTGATCGCCTCCGCCGTCGACCTGCCGGTCACCGCCGACCTGGAGAGCGGCTACGCCGACAGCCCCGAGGGCGTCGCCGCAACCATCGCCGAACTCCTCGAAACCGGCGCCGTCGGCGTCAACCTGGAGGACGGCGCCGCGGACCACGGCCCCGGCCTGCGCCCGCTCGCCGACGCGGCCGCCCGGATCGCCGCCGCCCGCGCCGCGGCCGACGCGGCGGGCGTCCGGCTGTTCCTCAACGCCCGGACCGACGTCTTCCTGCGGGCCGTCGGCGACCCCGCCGACCGGCTCGCCGAGGCGGTCGCCCGCGGCCGGGCCTTCGCCGAGGCCGGCGCCAGCGGCGTGTTCGTCCCCGGCGTCACCGACCCGGCCACCGTCCGGGCCCTCGCCGCCGAACTCCCCCTGCCGCTCAACGTCCTGGTCGGCCCCGGCGCCCCCACCGTCGCCGAACTGGCCGCCCTCGGCGTCGCCCGGATCAGCCTCGGCCCCGGCCTCGCCGAGGCGGCCTACGCCGCCGTGGAGCGCGCCGCCCGCGAGGTGTACGCCCACGGCACCTGGGGCGGGCTCGACGGCGGCCTCGACTACGGCCGGCTCAACGGCCTGTTCAGTCGCTGACGCCCGGCAGCGGCGCGGCCGGGCGGTCCAGCACCGCGCCGAGCGCCGCACAGGCGCCGGTGGCCCGGTCGACCTCCGAGCCCACCAGCGGGTAGCTCTCCAGGTCCCGGTGGCACAGCTCCTCCGCGGTCACCGTCCACGGACCGGCCGCCGCACCCTCCGCGGTGCCGAAGCCGTGGTCGGCCGCCTGCGCGGGCGCCGAGGACATCGCGAGTCCGGCCAGGGAGAGGGCGGCGAGCGCCGAGATCGTCTTCATGGCCCGACCAGCGATCCGGACCGCCCCGGGTCACCCGCGCTCCCCCGGCTGGGGGGCCGTCACCGCCTCCCGGGACCCGCGAATTTGAGCAAAGCCCCAGGTCTGATACTGTTTCTCATGTCGAGAGGGAAACCTCCCGAACACGCGTCAGTGGTGCTACCGGAGCACGTCCCACTTTCAGTGGGGAGAGTCCGTTCAACCCGGGCCTGGCGCTCCACACCGGTCGAGGCCCGGTGCCCCCAGCGGAAACGCCGGGAGCACCGGGCCTCGCCGCATTCCGGCTCTCAAGACCCTCAGACCCTCGGGCAGCTCAGCCGAGGAGCACCGGCAGCGTGCGCACACTGTTGCTGACGAACGAGGCGATCGGCTCCGGCGCCGGCTCCTCCACCGCCACCGACAGCTTCGGGTACCGGGTGAACAGCCCGCGCAGCGCGATCTCCGCCTCCAGCCGGGCCAGCCCCGACCCCAGGCAGAAGTGCGGCCCGTGTCCCAGCGACAGGTGCCTGACCGGCTGCCGGGTCACGTCGAACCGGTCCGCGTCCGGGTAGTGCGAACCGTCCCGGCCCGCCGCCGCGTACGAGGCCAGCAGCGCCTCACCCCGCCGGATCAGCACCGACCCGACCCGGATGTCCTCCACCGCGTACCGCAGCGGGAACTGCCCCACCGGCGAGTCGTACCGCAGCGTCTCCTCCACCACGGCCGACCACGGCACCCGCCCGGAGAGCACCGCCTCCAGCTGCTCAGGGTGCGCCAGCAGCGCCCGGACCGCGTTGGTGATCAGGTTGAGCGTGGTCTCGTGCCCGGCCACCAGCATCAGCAGCAGCGTGCCCACCAGCTCCTGCTCGGACAGCCGGTCGCCCTCCTCGCGGGCCGCTATCAGATCCGAGGTCAGATCGTCCCCCGGCTCCGCCCGCTTCGCCGCCACCACCGACCCCAGCAGCCCGAACAGCCCCCGCTGCGCCGCCACCGCCGCCTCGGGCGTCGCCGAACTGCTCACCAGCGTGTCGGACAGCTCGTGCAACTCGTCCTGCTGCTCCGGCGCCAGCCCCAGCAGCCGGCCGATCACCCACATCGGCAGCGGGTACGCGAAGTGCCGGCGCAGGTCGAAGGCGCCCTCCAGGCCCGCCATCGCGTCCAGCAGCTCCGCGGCCCGGGCCTCCACCGCCGGGGCCAGCTCGGCCACCCGGCGCGGCGTGAACGCCTGCGACACCAGGCCGCGCAGCCGCCGGTGGTCCGCGCCGTCGGCGGTCACCATACCCGGCACCGTCACGAAGTTGATCAGCGGCCAGCCCTCGGGCAGCCGGCCCTCCCGGAAGGTGTCCCAGAGCCGGGCGTCCTTGCCCACCCGCGGATCGGCCAGCACCTCCTGCAGGGTGTCGTGCCGGGTCACCGCCCACACCACCACCCCGCCAGGGAGTTCCACCAGGACCGCCGGCCCGGCGTCCCGGAGTCGGGCGTTCTCGGCGTGCTGGTGACGGCCGAAGGGATCGAGTCGAACCGGGACGAGGGAGTCGGACGTGGTGACCATGGCGACCTTTCCGGGACGGAGGCTCGGGGCGGGGTGAACGCGCTGTACAGCACCGGCAGCGAGGTGAGCGCCCGCGACCAGGGCGACGGCCGCCAGGTCAGCTCGTGCGCCGGCACGGCGAGTTGGAGGTCCGGCAGTCGGTGCAGCAGGGTCTCCACCGCCGTCTCGACGATCAGCCGGGCCGGGTGCTGCGCCGGGCAGACGTGCCGCCCGGCACCCCAGGCCAGGTGCGCCCGGTTCCCGGCCAGCCCCTCGGGGGACTGCACCGACGGGTCCGCGTTGGCCGCGGCCAGGCCGAGCACCAGCATGTCGCCCGCGCTGATGTACTGGCCGCCCAGCACGGTGTCGCTGGTCGCCCAGCGGCCGGGGAAGTTCTGCGTCGGCGGATCCCGCCACAGCACCTCCTCCAGCGCGTCCGAGACGGTCAGCCGGCCCCCGGTCAGGGTGGCCCGGAACCGGCGGTCGGTCAGCAGCAGCCGCAGCGTGTTCCCGGTCCAGTTGATCGTCGTCTCGTTGCCCGCGACCAGGATCACCACCAGGTGGTGCACCGCCTCCTCGTCGGTCATCCCCGCCGGGTGCGCCAGCAGCCAGGAGGTCAGGTCGGCCCCCGGCCGCTCCCGCCGGCTGCGCACCAGGTCGGCCAGGATCGCCTGGAACTCGGCGTTCGCCGGCACCGACTTGTCGCTGCTGTCCACGAAGTGGCTGATCAGCTCGACCAGGCGGGGCCCCGCCGAGACCGGCAGACCCAGCAGCCGGGTGAACACCAGCAGCGGCAACTGCCGGGCGTACTGGGCGATCAGATCGGCCGTGCCGTCCGGGCCCCAGCTGTCGATCAGCGCGTCGGCGGCCGCCTCGGTGGTCTCCCGCAGCTGCCGCTGGTCGATCCGCGCCAGCGTCTCCGAGACCGCTGCCCGCAGCCGCTGGTGCTCGGCGCCGTCCAGGCTGAGCAGGGTCGGCCGCCAGGAGGTCATCGGCAGCAGCCGCGAATCCGGCCGCAGCCGGCCCTCCAACGGCACCCGCCAGCGCCGCGAGTCCTTCGAGAACAGCTGCTCGTTGCGGGTGAGTTCGAGCAGCTCCGGGTAGCCCAGCACCAGCCAGGCCTCCACCCCCGGCTCCAGCTCGATCGGCGCCACCGCGCCGTACCGGGCCCGCAGCCGCGCGTACAGGCCGTGCGGGTCCTCGGCCACCGGTGGGCCGTACAGCGGCGTCAGGGCGGTGCTGGGGACGTGCGCGGGGCAGCCCGGCGGCGGCACCACGGCCAGCTCCGGCGGGGGAGTGGTCATGGCTGCAGCTCCAGGACGGCGGTGGCGAGCAGGTGGTCCACGAAGTCGATCAGCACGTCGTAGGCGTCCGCGCGGCTGCGGGCGTCGCAGTGCAGGATCGGGACCTCGGGCAGCAGGTCCAGCGCGGACCGCAGCTCCTCCTCCGGGTGGCCCGGGGTGTCCGGGAAGCGGTTGACGGCCACCGCGAACGGGATCCGCTGCTCCTCCAACTGCCCCATCACCTCGAAGCTCTCCTCGATCCTGCGGGTGTCGACCAGCACGATCGCCCCCAACGCGCCGCGCGACAGGTCCTCCCACAGCGGCCAGAACCGCTGCTGGCCCGGCGTGCCGAACAGGTACAGCGCCAGGCGCGGGTTGAGCGTGATCCGGCCGAAGTCCAGCGCCACCGTGGTGGTGGTCTTGTCCGGCACCCCGGCCAGGTCGTCCACCCCGGCGCCGGCCGTGGTCATGGTCTCCTCGGTCCGCAGCGGGGTGATCTCGCTGAGCGAGCCGACCAGGGTGGTCTTCCCCACCCCGAACGGGCCGGTGACCAGGATCTTCACCGCCCCCTGCACGGTGGGCGGCAGGTACGACGGCTCAGCGGAGTTGCCGGAGTCCAACGAGCACCTCCTCCAGCAGCGCGGTGGGCAGCCGATCGGTGCGCGGCGCCGGCGGCAGCACCTGGACGGCACCCAGCCCCCACAGATCGCCGACCAGGACCTTCACCACGCTGATCGGCAGCCTCAGATGGGCCGCGATCTCGGCCACCGACAGCAGCCGGCCGCACAGCGCGGTGATCGCCAGGTGCTCCCGGTTGACCGCGTCACCGGTCGGCGCGGCCCCCGGGACGGCGGCCACCAGGCTCTCCACGGCCAGCACCTCCCGGCTGGACCTGCTGCGCCCGCCGGTGATCACGTACGGCCGGACCGGCCCGCTCACCGGAGGTCCTCCGCCGCGTGGTCGAACCGCGGCGGGCTGGTCAGGTGGGCGCCGATCCGCTCCACCAGCATCTGCATCTGGTACGCCACCAGGCCGGCGTCCACGGACTCCCCGGTCACCACGGCCAGGTGCGCACCGGTCCCCGCGGCCACCACGAACAGGTAGCCGCCGCCGTACTCGATGATGATCTGCCGGGTCGCGCTGTGCCGGCCGCCGAACCCCTGGGCCACCCCGCGGGCCAGCGACTGGAGGCCCGAGCAGGCGGCGGCCAGCCGTTCGGCGTCGTCCCGGCCGATCCGCTCGCTGCGGCCGATCTCCAGCCCGTCGCTGGACACCACGACGGCGTGCTGCACCTCGGGGACGGTGACGATGTCCGTCAGCAGCCAGCCGAGATCAGGATTGGTGGTCATTGAAGTCTCCCGAGCGCTGGGGAAGTTGGGGGGAAGCGGGGAAAGGTTCGTCGTTCTGCTGCCGGCGGGCGGCGGACCGGCCGCTGGCGGTACCGGCCTGGAACAGCGCCATGAAGGCCTGCGCCTCCCGGGCCGAGCGCGGCGGCGTGGCACCGCCGCCGGAGACGGTGGCGGTGCGGCGGGGCGTGGGGTCGGCCGGCCGCCGGTTGGTGCGGCGGGGCAGGCCCGCGGGACCGGCCGGGGGCGCCTCCGCAGGGCGTTCCACCGGCCGCTCGACGGGCCGCTCCGCCGCCCGCTCCCGCGGCCGTTCGGCGGCCGGGGGCACGAACGGTGCGGCGGGCGCGGCCGGTCCCGCAGGCGCGAGCGGCGCGGAAGGGGCGGCGGGGGGAACGGGGGCGGAGCGCTGGACGTGGGCCGACGGCGTGGGCCGCACCGGCGACTGGGTCGGCACGGTGGGCAGGGCGGACACCGACCCCGCACCGGCCGGTAGCGGCTCGGTGAGCAGATCGTTGGGCAGCAGCACCACCACCCGCACCCCGCCGTACGGCGAGGGCGCCGAGCTCAGGGTGGCCCGGAAGCCGTACTGCGCGGCCAGCCGGCCGACCGCGGCCAGACCCAGCTGCGGGACCTCGCCGAGCCGGGACACCTCCAGCGTGCCGTCGCCCGCCAGCGCCGCGGCGGCCCGCTCCAGCGAGGTCTCGGACATCCCGACCCCGCAGTCGTCGATCTCGATCACCACGCCGTTGTGCACCGGCATCAGCGTGACGAACACCTGGGTGCTGGGCGGCGAGTACCGGGTGCCGTTGTCCAGCAGCTCGGCGACCGCGTGGATCAGCGCCTCGGCGGCCGCACCCACCACCGCGGTCTCGATCCGGCTGCGCACCACCACCCGCTGGAACGGCAGGATGCGGGACTGGGCACCGCGCACCACGTCCTCCAGCGGGACCGGCTCGGGCCAGTGCCGGCCCGCCCTGGCGCCGCAGAGCACGGCCAGGGTCTGCGCCAGCCGGGCCTGCTGGGCGGCGGCGTGGTCGGCCTTGAGCAGCCCCTCCAGCAGGGCCGGGTCGTCGTGGGTGCGCTCCATCTCGTCCAGCCCGGCCTGCTGGTCGTGGGCCATCACCAGGATCCGGCGGGCCACGCTGAGGAAGGCGCGACGGGTGGCGGCGTTGAGCTCCTGCTCGTGCTGGACGGCTCTGTTCTCGGCGCTGCGGTCGGCCAGTTCGGCCTCCAGCCGGGCCCGCAGCAGGTCGTTCTCCCGCTGCCCGTCGGCGAGCCGTTCGCGGAGTGTGGCGGTGACGGCGCGGTACCTCGCGGCGGTCAGGAGCGAGAGGACGGAGAGAAGACCGGCTGCCGCTCCGCACCACTGAGTCATCGTCACGCCGCGAATTCTAGGGTGATGATCCTATGTTCGTGTGAACGGATTCAGACTCAAATGACCTGAATCCGACAGAAACTGGCGGGTAAGCTGAAGGCTTCCTGAAAAATACCTGACGGTTCGTCGGGTTCGCCAAGTGCCGCCACCTGCAGTGATGTTGGTCAGTCCGCGGAGGCCAGGCGGTACAGCAGGAGGATCGCCACATCGTCCGGCAGCGAGTGCCGTTCCGTCGCGTTCAGCGTCAGCAGGTCGGCCAGCCGCTCCAGCCCCGACTCCGGTCCGGCGTCCGGCCCGTCCGCGCCGGGGTCGCCGGTCCGCCGCGCCCACAGCTCCAGGCTGCCCAGCATCCGCTGCAGCGACTCGTCGTAGTCCTCGTCCCGCTCCTCCACCAGCCCGTCGGTGTACGCCAGCAGCGTCTCCCCGGCCGCCAGCCGGCCCTCCTCCAGCGGGTACCGGACGGCCGGATCCACACCGAGCGGCGGGCCGCCGGCCACCTCCAGCTCCCGGGCCTTGCCGCCGGAGAGCAGCACCGGCTGCGGGTGCCCGGCCCGGGCGGCCCGCAGTCGGCCGCTGCCCGGGTCCAGGGTCAGGTACAGGCAGGTGGCGAACAGCTCGGTGTCCAGCTCGGCCAGCAGCCGGCTGGTCCTGGCCAGGGTGGCGGCCGGGTCGTTCCCGTCGGTGGCGTACGCCCGCAGCCCGCTGCGGAGCTGCCCCATCACCGCGGTGGCCTCGGCGTTGTGCCCCTGGACGTCCCCGATCACCAGCCCGACCCCGCCGTCCGGCAGCCGCAGCAGGTCGTACCAGTCGCCGCCGATCTGCATGCCCTCGGTGCTCGGCAGGTAGCGGGCGGCGGAGAGCACCCCGGCCAGCCGGGGGAGGGTGCGCGGCAGCATCGCCCGCTGCAACTCGGAGGCCCGGTGGTGGTGGGTGTCGTAGAGCCGGGCGCGTTCCAGCGACTGGGCCAGGATGCCGGCGAACGCCGAGTACATCGTCCGGTCCTCCCGGCTGAACACCCGCTCGGTGCCGAAGGTGATCAGACAGGACCCGACCTGGCGGCCGGAGGCCACCAACGGCAGCACCGCCCATGACGACGGGGCCGGCGGCCCGCCCCCGGCCGCCCGGCCGGGATCGCTGAACAGCGGGGTGGACCGGGCCAGCGCACGGCGCATCACGCCCGCCGACAGCTCGTGCAGCCGGTTCAGCTCGTTGCGGTACGGGCCGCCGTAGACCGCGGGGGAGACCGGCAGCAGCCGGCCCTCGTCGACCAGGTCCAGCACCACGCTGGCCGCGCCCAGGGCCGGCCGGGCCACGTCGGTGAGCGCCGTGGTCACGTCCCGGACGGTGACCGCCCGGGACAGCGCCCGGGTGAGCGCCAGCAGCAGCGCGGAACGGGCCCCCGCGGTCGCGTCGGCCAACCGGCGCTCCGGCCGCGCCCCGGGCGGCCCGGCCCGGCCCAGCTCGGCCAGCAGCCCCGCGACCCGCACCGGACGGCCGTGCAGGTCGAGCATCACCTCGCCCCACTCCGCCACCCGGGTGACCCCGCCGTCCGGCCGCACCACCCGGTACGCCAGCCGGTACGGCCCGCCGGCGGCCAGCGCGTCGGCCGTCGCGGCCTGCAGGTCGGGCAGGTCCTCGGGGTGGACCAGCCGGGTCGGGTCGGGGGCCGGCCCGGCCCGGTCGGCCGACCGGACCAGGCCGAAGACCTCGTACACCCGGGCGTCCCAGGTGGTCTCCCCGGTGACCAGGTCGCGCTCGAAGGCGCCCGCCCCGGCCGCCTTCACCGCCAGCGACAGCAGCGGCTGCTCGACCGGGTGCGACCCGGCCCGGATGCCCTCCGGCACCGTCCCGGCCGCGTGGACGTGGTCGATCAGGTGGGACAGCCGGTGGGCGCAGGCCTCCGCCAGGGTCTCCAGGGTGTCCAGGTCGCGCCGCGGCACCGTGCCCCGGTGCGCCAGGGCCAGCGCCAGCGAGCCCAGCGCCGAGCCGTCCACGATCAGCGGCAGCACCGCCAGGGCGACCAGCCCGGTGCCGCGGCCCACGTTGGTGTCCGGGTAGTCGGTGCCGGTCTGCTGCGGACTGAGCAGCACCGGCTCGCGGCGGCGCAGGGCCAGCGCCGCGGGCAGGTCGCCGTCCGGGTCGACCAGGCCGTACCGCTCGTGAGCCCAGTCCGGCAGGCCGTGCGAGGCCGCCAGCCGGAGCATGCCGTCGCCGTCCAGCAGGTAGAGCGCGGACCCCTCGCCGGTGATCCAGGTCGGGCCCTCGGCGAGCAGGGTCCCGAGCAGCTCGGCGGCGCCGGAGCAGCGCAGCAGCAACCGGACGCAGCGCATCTCGGTGCGGGTGGCAGGGCGGTCCGAGGCAAGATCCATGCACGCTCACCCGGCCTTTCGCTCATGCCGCCGTCCTGCGCGGAGCGCTCACCAGTTCCGTCCATCTTAGGGAGGAATCGAACGCCCGGCCGGGTCGTGCGCCGGCCGGCTCCGCCCGGGCCCGCCGCGGGCCGTGCGGGAGGGCTCAGGACCCGGCGCCGAGCCGCCGGACCACCACCACCGTGCGGTCGTCCGGAACGTCGGCCGCCACCCTCCGCAGCAGCTCCGCCGCCGGATCGACCCGCCCGCCGTACCGCAGCAGCGGGCCCGCCTCCTCCAGCAGCCGCTCGATCCCCTCGTCGATGTCCTCCCCCGGCACCTCCACCAGACCGTCGCTGTACAGCAGCAGCGCGTCCCCCAGGTCCAGCCGCCCGTGCGCGGGCGTGTACGGCACCCCCGGCAGCAGGCCGAGCGCCGGCCCGCCGGGATCCACCCGCAGCCAGCTGCCCCCGCCGGCCCGCCGGTACTGCCCGGCCGGCGGATGGCCGGCGCTGAACAACTCGTACCGGCCGTCGGAGGGGCGCAGCGCCAGGTGGACGGCGGTGGCGAAGCCGTCCTCCCAGTCCAGCCGGGCCAGGTAGTCGTTGGCGGTCGGCAGGAAGTGCTCCGGCGGCACCGAGCCCAGCAGCACCGCGAACGCCCCGGACAGGTGCATCGACCGCGCCGCCGCCCGATTGCCCTTGCCGGACACGTCGACCAGCACCACCTCCAGCAGGTCCTGCTCCTGCCGGTGCGCCGAGAGCAGGAAGTCCCCGGAGAACAGCGCGCCGCCGGCCGGGATCAGCGCCTGGTGGAGCCGCCAGTCCAGCAGCCCCTCCGGCAGCTTGCCGAGCGCCCGCGACCGCTCGGACAGCTCCAGCAGCATCGAGTCCCCGCGCGTCCCGCGCAGCCCCAACCGGGTGCGGTGACGGGAGGTCAGCAGCACGATCAGCGCCGCCCCGCCGACCACCAGCACCGCGCCGAGCCGCAGCCCACGCGGCTCGCGCAGCAGGCTGTCCGCCGCCAGACAGGCGGCCAGGACGCCGATCAACAGGTACTGCCGCCGGGTGTGCAGCACGTACCCGCCGAGCACCAGCGGGAAGACCAGCGCCGAGGGCGGGCAGAGGTCCGGCTCCCGGATCGCCAGCAAGGTCAGCGCCAGGGCGAACACCACCAGCAGCGCCAACGCCGCCCGCTCGGCGAACGGATCACCGTCCAGCAACCGGCTCAGCCAGCGGCCGACGGCGCCGCGCCGCAGCACTGCGGCCGACCGCCGGGCGACCGTCGTGACTGCCGGCACGGATCCTCCGCCGAGACTCGGGTCAGGCCACTGGCCATCCGCTGACCATCCGCTGGTTCCAGCGCCAATCTACGCCGGATGTCCGGTCGGTACCCGAATGTCGGACTCCGCCGCCGACCAGGTCGGCCCGGCCGGCACCGGGCCGGGTCAGTGGCCCTCGTACCAGTCCTGCGGGGTCTCGGACGGGGAGGGGACCGGCCGCAGCAGCCGCATCCCGGTGAACACCGCCAGCGCGCGGCGGGCGATCCGGGCCGCCGACCGGTCGGGGCGGCGACGCGCGGCCGGGACGCGGGGCTCGGCGAGGTGGTGCCTGGTAGGGAGGAACGCGGTGGTGCTCCCGCCGCGCTGCGCCGCCTGAGTCATGGTGTGCGACCTCCGTGCTTCTGGCCCGGCTCCGCTCGTCTCCTCCGAGGGGGCGCGCGCCGGCCCGGCGCACCCCGGTGGAATGACTCCCCGGGGGCGGCTCCGTGTTACGGGTCGCGCGGGTCGAATCTCCGCGAGCGGCGGTGACAGCGGTCACGTCGGGTGCGGACGGGGGCCGCCCCGCCCGCCGGGCGGCCCCCTCCGTCGGCTCGCTACGCGGGCAGCTGCGGGAGGTCCGGCAGGTCGGTGCCGACCGAGCCCGAGACCGCGGTGTCCACCGGCAGGTCCGGAGCCGACACTCCGTCGGGGGCGAGACCGCCGAGCGCCGGCTCGGAGGCGTGGGCGGCGCTGGGGGCGGTGAGCGAGGCCACCACGCCGACGGCGAGGGAGGCAAACGCGAGGATGCTTCGCTTCTTCATGCCGGGACCAACGCCGCAGCGGCCCCGAGGTCACGGCCCCGAGGTCACGGCTCGGTCGCGATGCGGGGCCCGGCCGGTACGCAACCCCGACCGTCCCGTCACCGTCGGTGACACCCGATCTGGCCAATCATCACAAATCGCCCACCATGCGTCAGGCTTTTGTGATTGCCTCTCCTGAGCCGCTTGGAATCCGAGGGGCCATAGCATTAACGTTTGATAACGCAGCGCGGTCGGCAACGCCGCAACCAAGCGGCACCGTGCGCCATCGCCTAATCCTTCAGGCCCGCCTCACCGGCGGGTCGGGAGCCGGGGAACCACCGTTCCACCGGGGTGAATCGGTCAGGTCCAGGCCTGACCGTAGGAGACCTTCCACCTCCGAACCCGTCAGCTAACCCGGTCGGCGAGAGGGAAGGAAGGAGTGCGCCTCCGTGGCGTCGACCTACTCGGAGACGAGCACCACCGCCGGTACCCAGGTGCTGGAGCACCCGGCGGAGCCCGAAGGGGCCCGTCACCGGATGCCGCGCCAGTCGCGCGGCAGCGCACCGCTGCTCGGCGTGACCGCGATGACCGCCGCCCTCGGCGCCACCGCCTTCGCCGCGGCCCCGTCGGCCACCGCCCAGGCTCCCTCCGTCGCCTCCCCCGACGAGGCCTCCGAGAGCGTCCTGTCCGCCGACCCGGGCCTCGCCCTGGCCGCCCGGATCCAGCAGCAGGCCGACAGCCAGCGCACCGCCGCCGAGGAGAACGCGCGCATCGCCGCCGCCCAGGAGGCGCAGGCCAAGCGCGCCGCCCAGGAGGCCGAGCGCCAGCGCGCCCTCGCCCTCCCGGTCGCCGACTACGAGCTCACCGCGCACTACGGCCAGTCCGGCGTGCACTGGGCCCACCTGCACACCGGCATGGACTTCGCCGCCCCGACCGGCACCAAGGTCACCGCGCTCGGCGCCGGCACCATCACCTCGGCCGGCTGGTCCGGCTCCTACGGCTACCGGGTCATCGAGACGCTGCCCGACGGCACCGAGATCTGGTACTGCCACCTCTCCCGGATCGCCAAGTCCTCCGGCCAGGTCCAGGCCGGCACCGTGATCGGCGCCGTCGGCGCCACCGGCAACGTCACCGGCCCGCACCTCCACATGGAGGTCCGCCCGGGCGGCGGCGCCCCGGTCGACCCGGAGCCCTGGCTCCGCGCCCACGGCCTCAACCCCTGATCCACCCTCCGCCGGTGGGTGCGGCCCGCGCCGCACCCTCCGCGAGCGGTCCCGGGGCCGGTCACCAGGCCGAGGTGTCCTCCGGCGCCAGGTCCGGGTACTCCGCCACCAGCAGCTCCGGCAGCCCCGGCACCGTCCACTCCCCGCACAGCCGCAGCGCCTCGGCCGCCACCGCCGCCTCGAACCCCTCGAAGTCCCCGGCGAGTTCCTCCGGCATCGGCCGCCCCAGCGCCGTCAGCGCGGCCAGGTTGCGGTAGCTGCGCCGCATCAGCCCCTGCTCCAGCAGCCGCCGCGCACCGTCCGAGGCCATCCCGACCAGCAGCACCCGCCCGGCGTCCCAGCCGCCGTCCGGATCCACCCCCGGCACCGCCTCGTACGCGGCCAGCCGCTGCCCGGCCGTCAGCTCCCGGAAGCCGTCCAGCCAGCCGCGCACCGCCGCCGGGTCCTCCACCGCCACGCCGTCCGCCCGCAGCAGCAGGGCGTACAGCCGCGGCCAGGTCAGCAGGTCCGGCCGGCGCAGCAGCCCGCAGAGCACCTCGCCCTGCCACTCGGCCTCCTCGTGCAGCCGCTGCCGGCGCTTGGCGTTCAGCCGCCGGGCCTCCCGCTGATGCTCGATCAGCAGCCCCACCGCCGCGCCGTACGCCTCCGGCTCCGCCACGGGCTGCACGTACAGGTGCAGCTGCTGGTAGAGCAGCTGTTCCACGGCGGGCGAGGTCAGCTCCGGGTAGCCGTCGTGCATCCGGGCGCCGCCCAGCTCCAGCAGCGCCAGCACCGCCCGCAGCGCCGCGCCGTCCACCGCGGGCAGTTCCCGCTGCGCTGCCCAGGCGAGCAGCTCGTCGGTCCTGGTACGGGGGATGAGCTGCAGGTCTTCGTCGTTCACGCAGGTACGTTAGCCGGTCCCGGGCCACCCCGGCGGTAGGGTCGGGCGGCATGGAGCACGTACGGCTGACCGGCCCGCGCCTCATCCTCCGCGAGTACCGGCAGACCCCCGAGGACGCCGAGGCCCTGTACGCCGTCCTCGGCGACCCGGTGGCCGGCCGCTTCCTGCCGGCCGGACCGCGGGACGAGGAGGAGTGCGCCGACCAGATCGAGCTCTACCTCGACGAGGCCGAACAGCGCCCGCGCGGCTGCTACCGGCTCGCCGTCACCCTGCGCGCCGAGGCCGGGGACCCCGTCCCGATCGGCCAGGCCGCACTCACCCGGGACGGCGAGACCGCCGGACTGATCGGCTACGCGCTGCGCCCCGACCGCTGGGGCCTCGGCTACGCGGGGGAGATCGCCGCCCTGCTCTGCGGGTTCGGCTTCGAGCGGCTCGGCCTGCACCGGCTGGCCGCCCGGGTCGACCCGGACAACACCGCCTCGGTCCGGGTGCTCACCCGGGCCGGCTTCCGGCTGGAGGGGCGGATCCGGGAGGACACCCGGCTGCGCGGCCAGTGGCGGGACAGCCTGCAGTACTCGCTGCTGGCCGCGGAGTGGGCGGTCGTCAACGGGAGCCCCCCGCGCACGGGATGACGGGGGGTGGGCCGGGGTGGGGACGGGGGTGGGGACAACCCCACCCCGGATCCGGCGGCAGGCGGGATACCGGCCGGGGGGTGGTCGGCGGCACCGTGGAGGGGTGACGACGACGGCAGTGACCGAACCCCGGGAGACCCCCATGGCCGCCAGCAGCCCGCTCCACCCCGCCGACCTCGCCGGTGACGTCCCCGGCGGCCTTCCCTGCCGGGGTCTGCCCGCGCCGGTGCGGGGGCGGCCCGGCTTCTGGCGGGCGCCGTTCTCGGCGGCCACCTACCGCGAGGTCTCCTTCACGCTGATCGGGCTGCCGGTCGGAGTGGCCGGGTTCACCGTCTGCACCGTGCTGTTCAGCGCGGGCCTCGGCCTGCTGGTGACCGCCCTCGGCCTGCCCGTCCTCGCCGCGCTGCTGACGGCCGCGCGCGGGTTCGGCGCACTGGAGCGCGAGCAGGCGCGCGGGCTGCTGGCGATGGAGGTGACCGCGCCCGCGCCGGTGGTGGCCACCCGGCGCGGCTTCTGGGGCGGCGTCGTGGCCCGGGCGGTGGACCCGGCCGGCTGGCGGGCCGTGCTCTACCAGGTGCTGATGTTCCCGTGGCGGGTGTTCGGCTTCACCGTCTCGGTGACCTTCCTGCTCACCGGCTGGGTGGTCGCGCTCTACCCGGCCTACCACTGGGTCTTCGCCCGGTTCACCGACTGGCCCGGCTACCGGGTCTTCGACTACACCACCGCCTCCGGCCGGCACCACGCCTACTACGTCGAGGCGCCCTGGCAGATCGCCGCGGTCTCGCTGATCGGCATCGCTCTGGTGCTGCTCACCCCGCAGCTGGTCCGCGGCATCACCAACGTGCACCGGCTGGCGATCCGCGGCCTGCTCGGCGCCCGCTGAGCCCCTGCGGCCGGCGTGCGGCCCGCGGGGGCCCGTGGTCCGATGGACCCGCCGCCCGAGGGGCTGGCGTCCGACCGCCGCGGAGGAGCACGCCGATGGAGCCGCTGGTCACCTCGCGGCGCGCTCCGTGCGGGCACGCCCCTGAAACTGCCCGGCCGGAGCGCTCAGGCCGTCGCCGCCGCCGGAGCCGGCAGCCGCCTGAGGATGTCCTCGGCCACCGACCGCCGCCGCGAGTACGGCGGGACGTTCCGCGAGTTGCGGGTCTTGTACTCCACCGCCTTCCGCAGCGCCGACCGCTCCTGCGCGGTCAGGTCGGGCAGGGCGGCCGCCTCCCGGGCGGCCAGCAGCGCCTGCAGCAGCTCGAACGGCGACAGGTGGCGGTCGATCGCGGTGATGATCAGATCGAGGTTGTTCCGGTCCGGCGCACCCTGCAGCAGGGCCAGCGCCTGGATCCGCAGGCCCTCCACCCCGGTCTCGAAGAGCGTCCGCACCTGCTCGGAGCTGAAGCCCAGCCCCGCGGCCGCTATCGCCGTCTGGTTCACCGAGTCGGCCAGGGTCTGCCGGTCCGCGGCGGTCAGCGCCCGGGCCAGCAGCAGCCGGGTCAGCAGCCACCCGGCGACGAACCCGAGCACCGTGAAGTACACCGCCAGTGCCGCCGCGAACGCGGCCGCCCCCTCGCCGCCGCCGAGCACCGGCGCCAGCTCCTCCCCGAGCCGGCGCAGCCGGCGCGGGATGGTCCCGATCTGGGTCAGCCCCGCACCGAGCAGGATCTTGGTCAGCCAGTCGGAGACCTGCTCCAGGTTGGTGTTCGGGGCGTAGCCCGCCGTGGAGGTCGCGCCCTGGTCGTCCGGCCGCGCGGCCGCCCCGCTGGTCAGCAGCCGCGGGATGCCGAACAGGAAGCCGAGCAACCCGCCGCCCACCGCGAAGGTCCCCGCCACCATCAGCCCGCCGCCGAGCGCCGCCGCCCCGTGGTCCCCCGCCAGCGCGTACAGCACCAGCCCGAGCACCCCGGCCCCGACCACGCAGCCGAGCCCGATCTTCACCGCCGGTACCGGCTCCCCGCCCCGCTCCAGCTCCACCGAACCGCCCTCCCCGTCGTCTCCCCCGACCCCAGGCGACTGTAGCGGTACGCACCGACCGCGCCACCGGCGGGCAGGGCCGCAACAACCCCCCGGTACAAGGCTCTTGCCCGCCGGAGGGGAAAAGCAGACGGCCCGTGGGCTGCTTCCTCGGCGCCGGCCCCGAGGGGTCGGCGGCCGAGGCACCGGGGATGTACCGGTGAGACCACGGGCCGGGTGACTGCTGGGAATTCGCCTCCGCCGAGGGCCTTGCGGGCCACTACCTGCGGGGCAGGGGCGGCTCTAGCGAGCAGCCACCTCACGCATCCTGATGGAACTCAACTCAGGATCACCTCCTTTCAGTGTGCGCCCACCATAGGCAGGCCCACTCCGGAGAGGCAACGGGTTTTTCCACCCGAAACGCACCGAAGGCCCGGAGGAAGATCCTCCGGGCCTTCGGCCACTGAGTAGCGGGGACAGGATTTGAACCTGCGACCTCTGGGTTATGAGCCCAGCGAGCTACCGAGCTGCTCCACCCCGCGTCGGTGAACACCACACTACGTGAGTGCCGCGCAGAAGGGAAATCGGTATCCGGACCAGCGGGTCTCAGCACCTGGCGACGGCCCGGACCGGCTGCCGGGAGCGCCGGGTCTGCGCCCACGCCGCGAAGCACACCAGCAGCGCGAAGGCCGGCACCATCAGCAGCCCGTACACCAGCAGGAAGCCGTCCGTGCCCAGTCCGGCGGCCGCGTTCCAGACACCGTGCAGGGCCATCGACAGCAGCAGGCCGGCCGGGGCGGCGACCCGGGCCAGCCAGCGCCGCCCGGTGGTCAGGGTGAGCGCCAGGCCCAGCCCCGTCAGTGCGGTGAACAGCGGGTGCGCGAACGGCGACAGCAGGCCGCGCAGCACGAAGGTGTGCACGGTGCCGTCGAAGTCCCGCAGGCTCGGCGCCTCGCCCAGGCCGATCGAGTCCAGCCGGGCCTGCTGGTCCGCGGTGAAGGCCCGCCCGAGGTAGAGGGCGTTCTCGGTGAAGGCGAACCCGCAGGCGGTGAGCCCGCCCAGGACCGTCCCGGCGGCCAGCGTCCGCGGGCTTGACCTGGCCCGCCGCCGCTCGTGCGGCACCGCCCGGACGTACCGGGACGGGCCGGGTCCCACCCGCGTCCGGCCGGGCCCCCGCGGTGGCCGCCCGGCCGCCCGGCGCAGCAGCCCCGGGCCCCGCCGGGTCCGGCAGCGCAGCCGCCGGCGGACCGGCAGCAGCAGGATCAGCAGCGCCGCGGCCTTGGCCGTCTCCTCGATCAGCGGGGTGGCGAACTCCGCTCCCAGCGTCTCGCCGCGCGCACTGCCCTGGTGCGCGATGAGGAAGTCACTGGCCCAGCCGTTCGCCATGATCGCCACGGTGGTCGCCGCGCAGGCCCCCCAGGCCAGGCAGAACACCGTGTGCCGCACCGGCACCCGGGCCGTCTGGTTGAGCCAGGCCAGCCCGCCCAGCACGAACGGCAGCGGCAGCAGCGCCAGCCCCAGGCCGACCAGCAGGCCCGTCGTCCCGGTCTGGGCCTGGACCAGCCGGAGTATCAGCACCCCGCAGCCGGCCAGCGCGAACGCCGCCAGCGCGGAGGACAGGGCAGGCAGCCGCAGCGACCGGGCCCGCCGCAGCAGACCGCGGGCCTGTCGGGAGGTGTGCCGGGGCAGCAGCCGCACAGCCCGGTGCGCCCGCGGCCGCGGGACGGACCGGGTGCCGACCGGGGGCGCGGGCGGGCGGTCGGCGGCGGGCACCGTGGGGACGGCCCCGCTCGACGGGCTGCTCACCCCCGAAAGCGTAGGGGACTCCGCCGCTTCCGGGGGAGGGACCGGAGCGATCCGCGTCCGGACGATCACCCGGGGTGACGGCCCGTCAGCCGGCCGGACCGGCTCAGCGCCGCCGGAACAGCAGGTCGTGGACCACGTGGCCCTTCGCCAGACCGGCCCGCTCGAACTTGGTCATCGGACGCCACGCGGGCCGCGGTGCGTACCCCGGCACACTGCCCGCCGGGTGCTCCTCCGGCTCCAGCCAGCCGGAGCCGTCACCCTCCGGGTGCAGGTTCTCCAGCTCCGGGCAGGCCGACAGCACCCGGGCCATCTGCTCCGCGTACGGCTCCCAGTCGGTGGCGCAGTGCACCAGGGCGCCCGGCGCCAGCCGCGGCAGCACCAGCTCCAGGAAAGACTCCTGGATCAGCCGGCGCTTGTGGTGCTTCGGCTTCGGCCACGGGTCCGGGAAGTACACCCGCAGCCCCGCCAGCGAGGCGTCCGGCAGCATGTCGCGCAGCAGGATGATCGCATCGCCGGCGGCCAGCCGGACGTTCTCGGAACCGTCCCGCTCCAGGAACTGCAGCAGGTTGCCGTGGCCCGGGGTGTGCACGTCGGCGGCCAGGATGCCCGAGGACGGGTCGGCCGCGGCCATCGCGGCCGTGGTGTCGCCCATCCCGAAGCCGATCTCCAGCGTCACCGGCAGCCCGCCGAACAGCCCCGCCAGGTCCAGCGGGGTGCCGTCGATCGCCAGGCCGTACCGCTCCCAGCCCCGGTCCAGGGCACCCGCCTGGGCCTTGGTCATCCGGCCGCGGCGCGGCTGGAAGCTGCGGATCCGCCGCTCCCGGTGCTGCGCCTCGGTGGCCTTGTGCGGGTACATCGGCGCGGGGAACCCCGCCGGGGCGGCGGAGAGCCGGGCGGACGGGGACAGCTGGGGGCTCGGGGCAGAGGCAGTCACAATCGCCCCAGTCTACGGGCGCCGCCCACGGGCCGGACCCGGGCGTGACGCATTCCTCATCCCCCCGCCTCCAGGGCCGCCAGCGCCCGGCGGGCGACCTCCCTGCCGATCCCCAGCGAGGCGGTGGCCGCCGGCGAGGGGGCGTTCAGCACGTGCACCGTCCGGCGCGGCGAGGACGGGTCCGCCGGGTCGAAGCCGGCGAAGGCGAAGTCGTCCAGCAGCGAACCGTCCCTGGCCACCGCCTGCGCCCGGACCCCGGCCGTGGTCGGCACCAGGTCCGCCGCCGACACCGCCGGGAGCAGCCGTCGCACCGCCGCGGTGAACGCCCGCTTGGACAGCGACCGGTGCAGCTCGCCCACCTCGTACCGCCAGTGCCGCCGGGCGATCTGCCACGTCCCCGGGAACCGGGCCGTCTCGACCAGGTCGCGCAGCCGGACCGTCCGCCAGTCGTAGCCCTCGCGGGCCAGCGCCGGCACCGCGTTCGGGCCGACGTGGACGTCGCCGTGCACGCCCCGGGTCAGGTGCACCCCGAGGAACGGGAACGCCGGGTCCGGCACCGGGTACACCAGGCCGCGGACCAGCCCCCGGCGGTGCTCCGCCAGTTCGTAGTACTCACCGCGGAACGGGATGATCCGCACCCCCGGGTCGTCCCCGGCCATCCGGGCCACCCGGTCGCTGTGCAGCCCCGCGCAGTTCACGAGCACCCCGCAGCGCAGCTCGCCGCCGGAGGTCTGCACGGTCACCCCGTCCCGGCGCCGCGCCACCGCCCGCAGCTCGCTGCCGGTCCGCAGCACCGCCCCCTTCTCCCCGGCCAGCTCCGCGTACCGGCGGGCCACCGCCGGGAAGTCGCAGATCCCGGTGGTCCCGATGCGCAGCCCGGCCACCCCCGTCACCTGCGGCTCGTACCCGCGGATGCCGGCCGCGTCCAGCTCCGTCACCGGGATGCCGTTCTCCCGGCCGCGCTCCGCCAGCGCCGCCAGCCGCGGCAGCTCCTCGGCCGCCGTCGCCACGATCAGCTTGCCCGTCACCTCGTACGGGATCCCGTTCTCCCGGCAGAACTCCACCATCTCGGCGGCGCCCCCGGTCGCGTACCGGGCCTTCAGCGAACCCGGCCGGTAGTAGACACCGCTGTGGATCACCCCGCTGTTGCGGCCGGTCTGGTGCGCGGCGAAACCCGGCTCCTTCTCCAGCACGCACACGCTCAGCCCGGGCCGGGCCCGGGTCAGCGCGTACGCCGTGGAGAGCCCCACGATCCCGCCCCCCACCACCAGCACGTCGACGTCGTACGCCATGCTCGCCCCCTTCGCTCGTCCCCGGGGTCGATGCTTCCACGCCCGGGCCCGGGGGAACCGGCGAACCGGCACTCAGGACGGCGACAGCACCAACCGCGCCCGCTCGGCCAACTCCCGCACCCGCTGCTCGTCCTGGAACGGCTCCAGCCGGCGCAGCAGCTCCACCACGTACTCCCGGCTGCGCTGCGAGGAGATCCGCCCCGCCACCTCCACCGCCCGCTCGCCGGCCGCCACCGCCGCCTCCAGGTCCCCCGCCTCCGCCTCGGCCATCGCCGACACGAACAACCGCAGCCCGTGCGAGCGGACGAACCCCTCGGTCGGGCGGGCCAGCGCCTCCCGGGTGAACTGCCGGACCTTCGCCGGCACCCCGAGGTCCCGGAAGCACTCCGCGGCGTCCGCGGCCAGCCGGTCGTAGGCGTAGAAGTCGATCCAGGTCGGATCCGGATCCCCCGGCCGGGACCGGTCCAGCGCCGCCTCGGCCGCCGACAGTGCCGAGGAACAGGCCGGCGCGTTCCCCGCCCGCGCCTGCGCCCGCGCCTCCACCAGATGGAAGAAGCTCATCGTCCGCGCCGTCGCCAGCCCCCGGTTGCGCTCCAGCGCCGCCTGCGCCAGGTCCACCGCCTCCTCGGGGAAGTTCCGGTACGCCGCCTGCAGGCTCATCGACGCCAGCACGTACCCGCCCAGCGGCACGTCCCCCGCCGCCCGGGCCAGCCGCAGCGCCTGGATGTAGTACCGCTGCGCCGCCTCGTGCTGACCGGTGTCGAAGGCCATCCACCCGGCCAGCCGGGTGAGTTCGGCGGTGGCGCCGAACAGCGCCCGCCCCACCGCGTCGCTGTACGAGGCCAGCAGCAGCGGCGCCGCCTCCACCCGCAGGCACTCCGGCACCATCGACGAACGCCAGTCCCCGCCGCCGTACTTGGAGTCCCAGCGCCGCGCCTCCTGGGCCGCCTCGCGGAGCTTGGCCGCGTCCGAGTGGCCCACCCGGTACCCGGCCAGGTCGGGCACCGGCGCCTCCCGGGCCACCGACCCGTCCGCCGGGGTGATCAGCCAGCGGGAGACCGGCGTCGCGTACGCCGCCACCGAGAACGTGCCGGCCAGGCTGTCGCTCCACCGCCCGCCGCCCGGACCACGCCGCAGGTCCAGGTCCACCCGCCACAGCTCGGTCGCCGACCGGACGGCCTCCGGTACCTCGCGCGGGAACTCCAGCCCCAGCTCCGGCGCCGGGTGCGAGTCCCCCAGGCCGATCTCCTCCAGCGGCACCGGCCGGCCCAGCTTGTTGCCCAGCGCGGTCGCGATCAGGTGCGGCACCGGCCGCTGCGGCACCATGCCCTTGGTCACCCAGCGGGCGACCGACGTCTTGTCGTAGCGCAGCGTCAGACCGCGCTGGGCGCCCAGGTCGTTGACCCGCCTCGCGAGGCCGGCATTGCTGATCTGGGCGAGCGAGAGGAGTGCGCCGAGCCGATCGTTCGGCCCGCGCGAACCGGCGGTCCGTGAGATGGCGGTCATGGCGGTGGCACCCCCTGGCGACGTGGCGCGCGGACGGGCGGGCGGGCACGGGCGGCACCCACCCCCGGGCTGCTGCTGCACCTAGCGTAGTCGTCCGGGTTCCGACGGTTAAGAGCCGGCATTCCGGTTGGCGGAATCGCGTGCCCGCCCGGCCGGTCGACGCCCTGCGCCCGGGGCGGACACCACGGCCCTCCGGACCGTCCGGCGAGCGACTGTGCTCCGGTCATGTGCCGATGTGCGCCACCCGTGCCCCCTGGCCACAGCGGCAGGTCGGCGATTCGCTGGACGCTGTGGATCGGCCCGCCGCCGAGGACCCGGCGGGCCGGGGGAAACCGCTGCCTCCATCCCCGCGGGCGGCGGCAGGTCCGGGAGGGCATGCGGATGCCCTCCCGGACGTGCGACGCCTTTCGGCCATCCACGGGCCGTCCCGGCTTGGCTCGGCCATGCCGCGGAAGGCCGGCGGGCACACCGGGGCGGCCCGGGCCACGGAGGGGGAGGCCCGGCCCGCCCCGACCGGCGTGGCCCCGTGCAACCGGTCAACCACAACAGGGGCGCGGGGAACTGCGCGAGACGGAAGTCCGCCCACCCGCAAGCCGCCTACCAAGCGCACCAGCTCCCAGGTCGGTCCCGTGCAACCGGTCAACCACAACAGGGGCGCGGGGAACTGCGCGAGACGGAAGTCCGCCCACCCGCAAGCCGCCTACCAAGCGCACCAGCTCCCAGGTCGGTCCCGTGCAACCGGTCAACCACAACAGGGGCGCGGGGAACTGCGCGAGCCCGAAAGCCCGCCCACCCGCAAGCCGCCTACCAAGCGCACCACTTCCCCCGTCGGACTTGTCCCGCAGGCGACCAACCGATGGCACGATGGGATCTGACGGCGCGCCACACCCGCACCACCACTCCCGCGCGCCCGACCCTCGGCCCTGCGGAGGCGCGATGCGGTGGATCACCGGCTGGAGCGGTACCTCCGGCGCGGCCGGACCCGAGCTGGCCGCGATCCGCCCGCTCGCCGGCACCCCGCTGTGGAGCGGCCCCGACCCGCTCTGGGCCGTCGGCGACTGGCGCCCCGAGGAGATCCGCCTGGCCGTGCTCCGTCCCGGCGCCCCCGCCGCCGTCACCACCGGCCTCACCCCGCCCGAGCCCGCCGACCGCGACACCCCCGCCACCGTGCGCCTCGCCGTCCTCGGCCGCTGCGGCGCCAGCGACGCCGAACTCGCCGCCGGCCTGGCCGCCGCCCGCGGCGGCGCCGTCCGCCACCTCACCCGCTGGCCCGGCAGCTACACCGTGGTCCTCCGCACCGGCACCCGATCCACCGTGCTGCTCGCCGACCTCGCCGGCGCCCTCCCGGTCTTCCACACCCCGTGGTGCGGCGGCACGGCGTACGCCACCACCGCCCTCGCCCTCGCCGACCTGGTGGGCGCGCCCCTCGACCCCGAGCACCTGGCCGCCCGGCTCGCGGTCCCCGAGTCGCCGGAGGCGCTCGGCACCGGCACCCCGTACGCCGGAGTCCACCGGGTGCCGCCCGGACACGCGCTCGGCATCCGCGGCGGCCGCCCGTACACCGACCGGTACGAGGAACCCGCCGGCCCCGGCCCGCGCGCCGAGGCGCCCGCCGTCCGCGAACTCACCCGGGCGCTGCTGGAGGCCGTCCGCTGCCGGGTCCGCAGCTCGGCGCCGGTCGCGGACCGGCCCCGGCTCGGCGTCGACCTCTCGTACGGGACCGCCTCCGCCACCGTGGCCCTGCTGGCCGCCGCCGTGCCGATCGGTCCGGCGCCCACCGGGCGGAACCCGGCCGACCCGCCGGTCCCGCGCCTCCCCCCGCCGCCCCGCCCCGGACCGTACCCGGGGGGCGGCCCCGGACCGGCCCGCCCACCGGTCACCGTGCACCCGGACCGGGACCCCGTCCCGGAGAACGACCCCGGCGTACGGGAGCGCGACCCGGACCCGTACGCCGATCCGCCCCGCACCGGCGCGGTCAAGGGCTCCTGGGCCCGCGGCCCGGCCCCCGAACCACCCGAACCCCTGGACCCCGAGGCGCTCGCCGCCGTCACCGTCGGCCGCGCCGACGGGCTCGCCCTCGCCGTCGACGTCCCCCGGCTGCGGCACATCGTCCTGCCCCCCGCACACCCGTACGCCGGGCTGGCGGCGGACCCGCTCACCGGACCGCTCACCGACGAACCCGGGCCCGCCCTGATCGCCGCCGAACGACTCCGCGCCGCCTACCGCGCCGGCGGCGCCGACCACCTCACCGGCCACGGCGCCCGCCAGGTCCTGGACGGCCACCCGGCCCGCCTCGCCGACCTGATCCGCACCGGCCGATCCCGCGAACTCCTCGCCCCCGTCGCCGCCCTGGCCGGCGCCGACCGCGCCGTCGCCGGCGCCCTCACCGGCACCCTGCGCACCCCGCTCACCGTCCTGCGGGCGGCCCACCGGCTGGCCCGTGCCCGCTACGCCGAAGGGCTCGACGACCTCGCCCTGAAACTGACGATCCGCAAGGCCCCCGGCGGCGGGACCACCGCGGGCGCCAGCTCCGCCGCCGACCTCGCCTGGGGCGTCCCCGGTCCCGCCGCCCGCTGGCTCACCGACGACGCCCTCGCCACCGTCGCCCAGCGCCTGCGCACCGCCGCCCGCGGCCCCGCCCCCACCGAACACCCCGGTGCCCGCCGGGCCGGCCACGCCCTGCACCGCCACGCCGCCGGGTACCGCACCCTCGTCCACGCCGCCGAACAGTACGGACAGCGCCTGCACGCCCCCTTCCTCGACAACCAGGTGGTCCGAGCCGCCCGGCTGCTGCCCGACGACGTCCGGCTCCAGCCCGGCGCCCGGCACGCCCTGCTGCGCGCCGTTCTCACCGGCGCCGGCCGGAACGACCTGCCCCCCGACTGGGGCCGCACCCCGCGACCCGACCGCGCCGAGGCCGACCGGACCGGACTCCGGCTCGCCGCCGACAGCCTCCACCTGCTCTTCGAACGCCCCCTGCTCGGCGAGATCGGCCTGCTCGACACCACCGCCGTCCGACGCACCCTCGCCCGCGCCGCCGACCCCGACACCCCGCTGCCCTCCGACACCCTCGACGGGCTCGCCGAACTCATCGCCACCGAACTCTGGCTCCGCCGCCTCACCGCCCGCCGCGCCGGCTCCTCCTGGACCGGCCTCCCCCCGACCCCCCGCCCCGCCCTCACCCGTACCTGACACCTCCCCAGGTCCACCGCGCTCCGCTTGTCGGGCTCACCCAGGGGCGCGGGGAACTGCGCGGGCCGCAAGGCCCGCCGCACCCCCCGCCCCGCCGCACCTGCGCCTCCGCAGCCCCCGCATGGGCGCGCCTCGCCGCCCCCGCCCGCCGTCGGCGGGGATCATGGCGGGGTGGTCCGTAGCCAGGAGGCCCTGCTGTGAGAGAACCGCTGCCCGTGTCCGGTGAGGCCCCCGCGCCCGGGTTCCCCGGGGTGCTGGCCGCCTGCGACGGTTCGGACGGCTCGCTCTGGGCGCTCGACCGGGCGATGACCGAGGCGGAGCTCTTCCGGCTGCCGCTGTACGTCGTGGCGGTGGTGAACCCGTCGCCCACCGGCTACCCGCCCGGCATGGCGGAGCTGGTGCAGGAGAGCGTCGAACGCCTCGCCGCGAGCATGGCCGACGGCCTCCGCCGCGCCGTGGACACCGTCCAGACCGCCCGCCGCCGCCCGTACGGCGGGGAACTCACCCTGCACGTGGTGCTGGGCAACGTCATCGAGGTGCTGCTGCGCTGCTCCGCGGACCAGCACACCCTGGTGGTCGGCACCCGCGGCAACGGTGGCTTCCCCCGCCTGCTGCTCGGTTCGGTCAGCACCGCGGCCGTCCATCACGCGGCCTGCCCGGTCCTGGTCGTCCCGGCCCCGGCCGCCGAGTAGCCCCACACCCGAAACGCCCGACCGGTCCGGGAATGCCCCCAGGTGGTTGACGGTTCACCTACCGGTACCGTCCCCCGCCCCGACAAGGAGCCCCACGCCATGAAGGTCGAGATCTACTCCGACATCGCCTGCCCCTGGTGCTACATCGGCAAGCGACGCTTCGAGCAGGCGCTCGACCGCTTCGCCGGCAAGGACGGCGTCGAGGTGGTCTACCGGCCGTTCCAGCTGGTGCCGGACGCCTCCGAGACCCCGCGCCCGCACCGCGAGTGGCTTGCCGAGCGCTACGGCCCGCAGTCGGTGGCGATGGACGCCAGGGTCGCCGAGCTCGGCCGGGCCGTCGGCATCGACTACGACTTCGACGCCGCCATCGAGGTCAACACGCTGCGCGCCCACCGGCTGCTGCACCTCGCCGAGACCGAGTACGGCTCCGCCGTCCAGGCCGACCTCAAGGAGCGCCTGCTGAAGGCGCACTTCACCGACGGCGTCGACATCGGCGACCGCGCCGCGCTGACCGGGCTGGCCGTCGAGGCGGGCCTGGACCGCGCCCGGGTGGAGGCCTACCTGGCCGGTGACGAGGGCGCCGCCGAGGTCCGGGCCCAGCTCTCGGCCGGCCGCGCGATGGGCATCAGCGCGGTGCCGACCTTCGTCTTCGAGGGCCAGTGGGCCGTCCAGGGCGGCCAGGAGGCCGACACCTTCCTCCGCGTCCTCCAGCAGGTCGAGGCGGAGATCGCCGAAACCGCCCCGGTCACCCCGGACGGCGACGCCTGCACCGACGGAGCCTGCGCCGTCTGACCCCGTACGGTCCGATCCCGCACGGTCCGATCGACCTGCGCCGACCGTGCGGGACGGCCTCCCCCGCAGATCACCCGCAGATCACCCGCAGGTCAGCCGCGCGTCCGCCCAGTCGGCCAGGTCGATCAACGGCCACCCGTCCGCCCCGGGCTTCACCACCAGCCGGACCGAGGTCTGGCCCGCCAGCGACACGTGCGCCGGCACCGGTACCGCCCACGGCGACACCTCGCCCGAGGACCACAGCGTCCGCCCGTCCCCGCCCTGCACGCTGAACACCGCGCCGCCGAGCCGCACCGTCCGGTCGTCCAGCCCGACCACCGCGTCCAGCGCGCTGCACCGGCCGCCGAGGTCCACCGTCACCTGGGACGGCACCGCCACGGTCAGCGCGTGCCGGTGGAACCCGCCGCGCATCCAGCCACCGCCGCGCTGCACCAGCTGACCGGTCCTCCGGATCGACGGGCCCTCCGCCACCTCGCGCTGCGTGCCCGGGCCGAACGGCAGCTCGTCCAGCCAGTAGAGGGTCACCACCGGGGGCTCCGGCGGGGTCGGCGTCGGCGTCGGGGGCTGCGGCGGCACCACCACCGGGGACGGCGTCACCGGCGGCGCCGGCGTGGCGCTGGGCGACGGCCGGGACGGCGGGGGAGTCGGCGACGGGCTCGGCCGCGGAACGGCCGCCGCCAGGGACGGCGCCGGGCTCGGCTCCGGCGAGGGCTCCTCGCTCGCCGTCGGGCTCGGCTCCGGCCGGTTCGGCACGACCGGCGCCGGCACCACCGGAGCCGAGACCACCGGCGCCGCGACCGGCGTCCGCGGCTCCTCGGACTGCCCGCTCAGCGTGTACGCCACGACCACCGCCGCGGTCACCGCCAGACCCGCCGCGATCCCCGCCTTCGCGGCCGTTCCGACGGCCTCCCCGGCCACCGCGCCGGCCACCGAGCCCGACCCGGAGCCGGACGCCGCGCCGCCCGCGGCCGCCCCGGCCCCCGCCGTCCCCGCACCGGCCGCCCCTGCGGCCGCACCCGCGGCGGCACAGCCGACCGCCGCGCCGGCACCGACCGCGGCCGCCGCGGCCGTGAGGTACCCGGCTCCGATCCAGAGCAGCACCCCGTCGGGCAGCACCGCCCGCAGGCTGTGGTTGATGTCCGTGAGCTCCAGGTACGCCGCCGTGCAGCGGTCGCAGTCCCGGACGTGCCGGCCCACCTCCGCCGTCGCCCGCTTGCGCAGCGAACCCCGGGCGTACGAGCCCAGCCGGTTCGCGTACACCGCGCAGCCAGACTCCTGGCTGCCCGACACATGTGCCTGCAGGAACGCCGCCGCCAGCCGGTCCCGCGCCCGGTGCGCCTGGACCGCCGTCGCGTTCGCCGTCTTGCCGAGCAGCACCGCCACCGTCTTCGGCGACTCCCGCTCCACCTCGGTGTGCCAGAGCACCACCCGGTCGTCCTCGGGGAGTTCGGCGTACGCCCGCATCACCATGCGCTGGTCGGCCAGCGCCATCGCCCACGCGTCCGCGCCCGGATCGGCCAGATCGAACTCGATCGCCGTCGCCGAGGACTGTGCGAAGGTGCCGAAGTCGTCGACCAGTTGCTCCCGGCGCTCGCTGCGCGCCCAGGCGGCCGCGACGTTCCGCACCGCCGTCAGCAGGTACGCGCGGACCGCGAACTCCGGCCCCCGGCCGGCCCGCAGCGCCTGCAGCGTCCGGGCGAACACCTCGCCCGCCAGGTCCTCCGCCGTGAAGCTGTCGCGGCAGCAGGTCCGCGCGTAGCGGCGCACCGAATCGGCGTGGCGCCGGTACAGCTCCTCGTACGCGGTGTCGTCCCCCGCCCGCACCCGGGCGGTCAACTCGGCGTCGGAGGGCGGGCGCTCGCCGTCCACCGGTTCGGTCGGCGCCGGAACCACCACCCGGGCCGGGAGGTCCTCCCCGACGAACGCCTCCGGGGTCACCCGACCCCGCCCGGCCGCCGCCTGGCCGGGCACCCGCCCGGACAGCGACTCGCGGGCCGGGGAGCCGGCCTGGTCCGGCACCTGACCCGGCACATCCACGCCCGGGGCGTGCTCGCTCTGGTCCTCGGTGCTCAACTCCGGCCCCCGGACGCGGAGAACGGTCGGACGCCGCCGAACTCGGCGCCCTCGGCGGCCCGCCCGTCGCACACGGCGACCAGCGGAACGGCACGCAACGGGACAATGGCTCCAACCACGGGCAAAGAATGGCATAGCGGAGCGGCCATCGGGAACCCGATCGGACACGAACCCACTCGTCCGGGCCGCCTATCGGCGCGCTGCCGCGGCCGCCCGCCCCGCTCCGAGCCCCCGCCCGAGCCCCCGCCCGAGCCCCCGCCCGATCCCCTGTCGGCGGACCCGCCGTGGCCGAACCGCCGTCAGCCGACCACGGTGGTCAGCATGCCACCGTCAACGCACCACCATCAGCGGATCACCGTCAGCGGGCCCGCAGCCCGTGCAGCAGGATCCGCAGCAGCCGGTCCCCCGGAGCGTCGCCCTCGGCGACCTCCCGGACGTCCCGGGCCTCGCGCGATTCCCGCCGGTCCCTGGCGTCCCTCACGTCCCGCCCGTCCCGCGCGTCGCGGCCGCCGGCCGTCAGCGCCGCACCCGCGTGCACCGGCACCGCCGCCGTCAACACCAGCACCACGTCCGACACCGTCACACCCGGCCGCAGCTCACCCGCCGCACCCGCCCGGGCCACCAGCGCCGCCAGCAGGTCCAGCAGCAGCCGCGGATCGGCGTCCAGCGACTGCTCGCCCTCCGCCCCCGGCGTCTCGAAGACCCGGTTCCCGGCGACCCGCTGCTCCGGCACCCGGCCGATCTCCTCGGCGTACCGGAACGCCTCCGGCGGCAGCAGCCGCCCGGCACCCGAGCTCACCGCCCGCGCGAGGAACCCGGACAGCGCCTCCCACGGGCCGTCGCCGCCGTACAGCGAATCCCGGGCGCGCGCCGTCAGCCACGCGACCTCCTCGGCCGCGATCCGCTGGACCAGCACCTCCTTGCTCGGGAATCGCCGGTACACCGTGCCGACCCCGACCCCTGCCCGCCGCGCCACCTCCTCCATCGGCGCGTCGTAGCCCAGCTCGCCGAACACCTGGCGGGCCGCCTTCAGCACGCTCTCCAGGTTCCGCCGGGCATCCACCCGCAGCCGCGCACCGGCCGCCCGACCGCCGCCCGAGGGGCGCTCCATCCCCGCCTGAGCCCGCACCGGCACCGCCCGCTCGGACAGACCGCGCTCGGGCAGACCGCGCTCCGGTGCGCCCGTACCGAACGAACCGGCACCGAGTGAACCGGCACCGAGCGAGCCGGCGCCGAAAGAAGCGACACCCGGGACCTCGGGCGCGAACACCCCCGGGTCGAACGGCATCCGCTGCTCGGGCACCTGGCCCACCGCAGGCAGCAGCCGCTCCACCGTGAATTCCTGATCCGTCATCCAACCCTCCCCCGCAGGCGCCCGGTTCCGGGCTCCCGTCCAGACACTGCGCACCCCCCGGTGCACGACGCCGACCCCGGCAACCGCTCGAGGTCCGCGCACTACCCTTCCCCGGTTCCTCCGGGTGCAGTCGGCATTCGCCGACGACGCACAATCCGACCATAGTTCAAGCAAGTTCGCGGCAGAAGTGCACCTTCGTCCGGCCGGGACGACATGCCCGACCCACCGGATCCGGCCCGGGCTGTGGACAAGAGGCCCCCGCGCGGGCTTCATAGGGGGAACGCGAACCGGATCACGACGGCCGGAGGTGCCCCATCAGGATCCTGATCATCGGCGGCGGCTGCGCCGGCATGACCGCCGCGCTCCGCCTCCAACAGCAGCTCAAGGCCCGCATCCGGGCCGGTGAGGTGGAGATCACCATCGTCGAGCCGCAGCCCTACCTCACCTACCACCCGCTGCTCG
The DNA here is from genome assembly GCF_040571325.1 of Kitasatospora sp. HUAS MG31. Lineage (GTDB taxonomy): Bacteria > Actinomycetota > Actinomycetes > Streptomycetales > Streptomycetaceae > Kitasatospora > Kitasatospora camelliae. The sequence goes on from NZ_CP159872.1 coordinate 4,188,506, forward strand.
CCGAGGTCGCGGCCGGCTCCATCGACCCCCGCCACGTCGTCGTCCCGCTCCGCCGCACCCTCCGCGACTGCCGCGTCCTCACCGCCCGCGTCACCAGCGTCGACCACGCCAACCGGCGCGCCTGGGTCGACGCCGCACCCCGCGGCGAACTCCGGCTCCCCACCGAGATCCCGTACGACGTCCTCGTGGTCGCCCCCGGCTCGGTCTCCCGCACCGCGCCCGTCCCCGGTCTCGCCGAACACGGCCTCGGCTTCGCCACCGTCGGTGAGGCCGTCAGCCTCCGCAACCACGTCCTGGAGCAGCTCGACCTGGCCTCCACCACCCGCGACGTCGAACTCCGCCAGGCCGCCCTCACCTTCGTCTTCGTCGGCGCCGGGTACGCCGGCGTCGGCGCCCTCGCCGAGCTGGAGGACATGGCCAGGTACGCGGCCAGGGGCATCCACAACCTCACCCCCGACGACCTCCGCTGGGTCCTGGTCGAGGCCACCGACCGGATCCTGCCCGAGGAGTCCCCCGAACTCGCCGCCCACACCCTCACCGAACTGCGCGAACGCAACGTCGACGTCCGCCTCGGCACCACCCTCGAATCCGCCGCCGACCGGCTCGTCACCCTCTCCGACGGCAGCCGGTTCGCCGCCCGCACCCTGGTCTGGACCGCCGGCACCCGGCCCGCGCCCATGCTCGCCACCACCGACCTCCCGCTCGACGCCACCGGCCGCGTCCGTTGCCTCCCCACCCTCCAGATCCTCGGCCCCGCCGACGACCCCCTCCCCGACGCCTGGGCCGCCGGCGACTGTGCCTCCGTCCCCGACCCCGGGGCCGACGGCGCCCCCTGCGCCCCCAACGCCCAGCACGCCCTCGCCCAGGCCGCGCTGCTCGCCGACAACCTCGCCGCCGCGCTCGACGGCCGCCCGCTGAACCCGTACCGGCCGGAGCGGCCCACCTGCTCCACCTCGCTCGGGCTGCACCGGGCCGTCGCCCACACCCGCCGCGGCCAGCTCACCGGCCGCCGGGCCTGGTGGCTGCACCGAGCCCGGCACCTGCGCCGGCTGCCCAGCCTGGAGCGCCGGGTCCGGGTGCTGACCGACTGGCTGCTCGGCGGGGTGTTCAGCCGGGAGGTGGTCTCGCTGGGCACGGTCGAGAATCCGCGAGCCGAGTTCGAGTCCGGATTCGAGTCCGGCTCCGATCGGCGCGCGCGACCATGAAGGCTGAACCGGTCCCCGAAGCGGGTGAACGCGCCGCGAAACGGACGCGACTTCCGGAATAGGGCCCCAGCCTGACAGGATCAGCCCCACCGGTCCATCACCTGGGGTCGTCAGTCGTAAGCATGGTGTGATGAACCGACATTGTTGTTACCACTTCACGCCGTTCCCAGCCGTTGCCCAGCCATCTCTGCCAGAGTCACCCCACCCGACGCCAGTCCGACCCGATCCCGCCCAGCCCCCGAACCGAGGAAGCGGCCGAGTTGAACCTCATGCGCTGGAGCGCCCGGCTCACCGGAGCCCCGTGGCGTGCCGCTCCCCCCGCCGCCGACGGGGCCCCCACCGTGCCCGTGCCCGGCCCGCGCGACCCGGTCGCCGCCTCCGGTCTCCTCGACCCGCGCGAGCTGGAGCAGCTGTACGACCACCGCGACGTCCTCCGTCGCCTCCCCGCCCCGGTCGCCGTCACCTACGGCCCCCAGCACCAGCTCGGCTACGCCAACCGCGCCTACCGCGAGCTCTTCGGCCCCCGCACCAACGGCCTGCCCGCCACCGAGGCCCTCCCCGAGCTCATCGAACTCGGCGTCCTCCCGCTCCTCGACCAGGTGCTCCGCAGCGGCCGCCCGCGCAGCGTCAAGGCCCGGTGCATCGCCGGCCCCGGTGGCGGCCGCTACTACAACATCTCCTGCGTCCCGCTCGGCGCCGACGGCCCCTCCACGCCCCGCGGCGTGCTGGTCTTCGCCGCCGAGGTCACCGACCAGGTCCAGGCCGCCACCCGCCTCCGCGAAGCCGAACGCCGCCAGCGCGAGGCCGCCGTCACCCTCCAGCGCAGCCTCCTGCCGCAGAAACTCGAACAGCCCGCCGACCTCCGCGTCGCCGCCACCTACCAACCCGGCGGAGCCGACGCCGCGGTCGGCGGCGACTGGTACGACGTCATCGGCCTCGGCGGCGGGCGCACCGCCCTGGTCATCGGCGACGTGATGGGCCGCGGCCTGCGCGCCGCCGCCGTCATGGGCCAGCTCCGTACGGCGGTCCGCGCCTACGCCCGCCTCGACCTGCCCCCGCACGAGGTGATGCGCCTCCTCGACGGCCTGGCCATGGAGATCGACGCCAACCAGATCGCCACCTGCACCTATGCCATCTGGGACCCGGGCGCCCACACCCTCCTCTACGCCTCCGCCGGCCACCTCCCCCTCCTGCTGCGCGGCCCCGACGGCATCGTCCTGCGCGGCGAGGAGCAGAACGGACCGCCTCTCGGCACCGGCGACGGCACCCACCTCTCCCACACCCTCCGCCTGCTCCCCGGCACCACCGGCGTCCTCTACACCGACGGCCTGGTCGAACGCCGCGAGGAGGACATCGACCACGGCCTCGACCTGCTCGCCCGCACCCTCGGCGGCGCGATCGGAGGCCCCGAGGTCGTCTGCGCCCGGCTGCTGCGGGCGATGGGGGTCACCGCCGAGCACGACGACGACGTGGCCGTCCTGGCCTTCCAGCTCCCGCTGGACGAGGAGGACCCTGACGACCCGACCGGTGGCGACCCCGCCACCGAGGACCCGGCAGGCTGGGGTTGATTCGGGTGGAGCAGGTGTGTAAAGTTCTTCGAGTTGCCTGACAGGGAGCACCGGACACGCGTCTGCGCGGACGGTCCCGGGGCAGCCAATCCCTTGAAACACCACTTCCCGGTCCGGGCTGGGTCGCGCTTTGTCGCGCCCCTGTGCGAATTCGGCGTGCGCGTTTATATGGATTGCGGCCGGATTCGCTTTTCGGAGCGGGGATCGGCTAGAGTTTGAAACGTCGGACGGGCCGTCAAGGCGCAGAAGACGAAAGCGAGTCGGGAAAGAGCACAAGCTCGGATCTGATAAGCTGGAAACACGAAAGAACGAAGCGCCCGGAGGGCCCGCTGGAAGGCGGTCCGAAGGAAGCGTCCGTTCCTTGAGAACTCAACAGCGTGCCAAAAGTCAACGCCAGATATGTTGACATCCCCGGCGAGGCCGTCATGGTCTTGTTGGAGATTCCTTTTGAAATAACACTAGCGAGGACGCAGTGCGCGGGATCACCTTATTCCGGTGGTTGCCGTGCCGCTCTTCCGCGAGTGGGATACCCGATCACGGGTTGACATTCACGGAGAGTTTGATCCTGGCTCAGGACGAACGCTGGCGGCGTGCTTAACACATGCAAGTCGAACGGTGAAGCCCTTCGGGGTGGATCAGTGGCGAACGGGTGAGTAACACGTGGGAAATCTGCCCTGCACTCTGGGACAAGCCTTGGAAACGAGGTCTAATACCGGATATGACCTGCTCCTGCATGGGGGTGGGTGGAAAGCTCCGGCGGTGCAGGATGATCCCGCGGCCTATCAGCTTGTTGGTGGGGTAACGGCCCACCAAGGCGACGACGGGTAGCCGGCCTGAGAGGGCGACCGGCCACACTGGGACTGAGACACGGCCCAGACTCCTACGGGAGGCAGCAGTGGGGAATATTGCACAATGGGCGAAAGCCTGATGCAGCGACGCCGCGTGAGGGATGACGGCCTTCGGGTTGTAAACCTCTTTCAGCAGGGAAGAAGCGCAAGTGACGGTACCTGCAGAAGAAGCACCGGCTAACTACGTGCCAGCAGCCGCGGTAATACGTAGGGTGCGAGCGTTGTCCGGAATTATTGGGCGTAAAGAGCTCGTAGGCGGCCTGTCGCGTCGGATGTGAAAGCCCGGGGCTTAACCCCGGGTCTGCATTCGATACGGGCAGGCTAGAGTGTGGTAGGGGAGATCGGAATTCCTGGTGTAGCGGTGAAATGCGCAGATATCAGGAGGAACACCGGTGGCGAAGGCGGATCTCTGGGCCATTACTGACGCTGAGGAGCGAAAGCGTGGGGAGCGAACAGGATTAGATACCCTGGTAGTCCACGCCGTAAACGTTGGGAACTAGGTGTTGGCGACATTCCACGTCGTCGGTGCCGCAGCTAACGCATTAAGTTCCCCGCCTGGGGAGTACGGCCGCAAGGCTAAAACTCAAAGGAATTGACGGGGGCCCGCACAAGCAGCGGAGCATGTGGCTTAATTCGACGCAACGCGAAGAACCTTACCAAGGCTTGACATACGCCGGAAACGTCCAGAGATGGGCGCCCCCTTGTGGTCGGTGTACAGGTGGTGCATGGTTGTCGTCAGCTCGTGTCGTGAGATGTTGGGTTAAGTCCCGCAACGAGCGCAACCCTTGTTCTGTGTTGCCAGCATGCCTTTCGGGGTGATGGGGACTCACAGGAGACTGCCGGGGTCAACTCGGAGGAAGGTGGGGACGACGTCAAATCATCATGCCCCTTATGTCTTGGGCTGCACACGTGCTACAATGGTCGGTACAAAGGGCTGCGATGCCGCGAGGCGGAGCGAATCCCAAAAAGCCGGCCTCAGTTCGGATTGGGGTCTGCAACTCGACCCCATGAAGTTGGAGTTGCTAGTAATCGCAGATCAGCATGCTGCGGTGAATACGTTCCCGGGCCTTGTACACACCGCCCGTCACGTCACGAAAGTCGGTAACACCCGAAGCCGGTGGCCTAACCCTTGGGAGGGAGCCGTCGAAGGTGGGACCAGCGATTGGGACGAAGTCGTAACAAGGTAGCCGTACCGGAAGGTGCGGCTGGATCACCTCCTTTCTAAGGAGCACATGGCCGACTGCGAGCGAATGTCTCGCACGGTTGCTCATGGGTGGAACGTTGACTATTCGGCACACTGGTATGGGGTCTGTTAGTACTGCTTCGGCGTGGAACACAGGACGACCGCTGGTGTGTCGGGCACGCTGTTGGGTCCTGAAGGAACGGCCATCAAGGTTGTTGCTTCAGAGTTGCCGGCCTCATGCGAGGCATCCCGGTTCGGGGTGTTGAGTTTGGGTGTCTGGTCGTTGTTTGAGAACTGCACAGTGGACGCGAGCATCTGTGGCCAAGTTTTTAAGGGCGCACGGTGGATGCCTTGGCACCAGGAACCGATGAAGGACGTGGGAGGCCGCGATAGGCCCCGGGGAGCTGTCAACCGAGCTTTGATCCGGGGGTGTCCGAATGGGGAAACCCGGCAGTCGTCATGGGCTGTCACCCGCTGCTGAACACATAGGCAGTGTGGAGGGAACGCGGGGAAGTGAAACATCTCAGTACCCGCAGGAAGAGAAAACAACCGTGATTCCGGGAGTAGTGGCGAGCGAAACCGGATGAGGCTAAACCCAAGTGGTGTGAGACCCGGCAGGGGTTGCCGCTTGGGGGTCGTGGGAATGAGCTTGATCGGTCTGCCGGCCGGTCGGCGAGTCAGAAACCGTTGGTGTAGTCGAAGGACATGCGAAAGGTCCGGCGTAGAGGGTAAGACCCCCGTAGACGAAACATTAGCGGCTTGCTTGCTCATCTCCCAAGTAGCACGGGGCCCGAGAAATCCCGTGTGAATCTGGCGGGACCACCCGCTAAGCCTAAATATTCCCTGGTGACCGATAGCGGATAGTACCGTGAGGGAATGGTGAAAAGTACCGCGGGAGCGGAGTGAAATAGTACCTGAAACCGTGTGCCTACAAGCCGTGGGGGCAGTCTTCGGACTGTGACTGCGTGCCTTTTGAAGAATGAGCCTGCGAGTTTGCGGTGTGTAGCGAGGTTAACCCGTGTGGGGTAGCCGTAGCGAAAGCGAGTCCGAATAGGGCGATTGAGTTGCACGCCCAAGACCCGAAGCGGAGTGATCTAGCCATGGGCAGGTTGAAGCGCGGGTAAGACCGTGTGGAGGACCGAACCCACCAGGGTTGAAAACCTGGGGGATGACCTGTGGTTAGGGGTGAAAGGCCAATCAAACTCCGTGATAGCTGGTTCTCCCCGAAATGCATTTAGGTGCAGCGTCGTGTGTTTCTTGCCGGAGGTAGAGCACTGGATAGGCGATGGGCCTCACCGGGTTACTGACCTTAGCCAAACTCCGAATGCCGGTAAGTGAGAGCACGGCAGTGAGACTGTGGGGGATAAGCTCCATGGTCGAGAGGGAAACAGCCCAGAACACCGACTAAGGTCCCTAAGCGTGTGCTAAGTGGGAAAGGATGTGGAGTCGCAGAGACAACCAGGAGGTTGGCTTAGAAGCAGCCACCCTTGAAAGAGTGCGTAATAGCTCACTGGTCAAGTGATTCCGCGCCGACAATGTAGCGGGGCTCAAGTACACCACCGAAGTCGTGTCATTCACACGTGTAGGCCCAACGGCTGTGTGGATGGGTAGGGGAGCGTCGTGTGCCGGGTGAAGCAGCCGAGGAATCGAGTTGTGGACGGTTCACGAGTGAGAATGCAGGCATGAGTAGCGATACAAGAGTGGGAAACTCTTGCGCCGATTGACCAAGGGTTCCTGGGTCAAGCTGATCTGCCCAGGGTAAGTCGGGACCTAAGGCGAGGCCGACAGGCGTAGTCGATGGACAACGGGTTGATATTCCCGTACCCGCTTTGAAGCGCCAACGTTGAACCCTCTGATGCTAAGGCCGTGAAGCCGCCCCGGAGCCTTCGGGCGAAGGGGAGTGGTGGAGCCGCTGAACCAAGGTGGTAGTAGGTGAGCGATGGGGTGACGCAGGAAGGTAGTCCAGCCCGGGCGGTGGTAGTCCCGGGGTAAGGGTGTAGGCCGAGTGATAGGCAAATCCGTCACTCATTGAGGCTGAGACCTGATGCCGAGCCGATTGTGGTGAAGTGGATGATCCTATGCTGTCGAGAAAAGCCTCTAGCGAGTTTCATGGCGGCCCGTACCCTAAACCGACTCAGGTGGTCAGGTAGAGAATACCGAGGCGTTCGGGTGAACTGTGGTTAAGGAACTCGGCAAAATGCCCCCGTAACTTCGGGAGAAGGGGGGCCATTCCTGGTGACGAGTCTTGCACTCCGAGCTGGGGGTGGCCGCAGAGACCAGCGAGAAGCGACTGTTTACTAAAAACACAGGTCCGTGCGAAGCCGTAAGGCGATGTATACGGACTGACGCCTGCCCGGTGCTGGAACGTTAAGGGGACCGGTTAGTCTAGTTTCGGCTAGGCGAAGCTGAGAACTTAAGCGCCAGTAAACGGCGGTGGTAACTATAACCATCCTAAGGTAGCGAAATTCCTTGTCGGGTAAGTTCCGACCTGCACGAATGGCGTAACGACTTCTCGACTGTCTCAACCACAGGCCCGGTGAAATTGCATTACGAGTAAAGATGCTCGTTTCGCGCAGCAGGACGGAAAGACCCCGGGACCTTTACTATAGCTTGATATTGGTGTTCGGTTCGGCTTGTGTAGGATAGGTGGGAGACTTTGAAGCAGCAACGCCAGTTGTTGTGGAGTCGACGTTGAAATACCACTCTGGTCGTGCTGGATGTCTAACCTGGGTCCGTGATCCGGATCAGGGACAGTGTCTGGTGGGTAGTTTAACTGGGGCGGTTGCCTCCCAAAGGGTAACGGAGGCGCCCAAAGGTTCCCTCAGCCTGGTTGGCAATCAGGTGTTGAGTGTAAGTGCACAAGGGAGCTTGACTGTGAGACTGACGGGTCGAGCAGGTACGAAAGTAGGGACTAGTGATCCGGCGGTGGCTTGTGGAAGCGCCGTCGCTCAACGGATAAAAGGTACCCCGGGGATAACAGGCTGATCTTCCCCAAGAGTCCATATCGACGGGATGGTTTGGCACCTCGATGTCGGCTCGTCGCATCCTGGGGCTGGAGTAGGTCCCAAGGGTTGGGCTGTTCGCCCATTAAAGCGGTACGCGAGCTGGGTTTAGAACGTCGTGAGACAGTTCGGTCCCTATCCGCTGTGCGCGTAGGAGTGTTGAGAAGGGCTGTCCCTAGTACGAGAGGACCGGGACGGACGAACCTCTGGTGTGCCAGTTGTCCTGCCAAGGGCATGGCTGGTTGGCTACGTTCGGGAGGGATAACCGCTGAAAGCATCTAAGCGGGAAGCCTGCTTCGAGATGAGCACTCCCACCTCCTTGAGAGGGTAAGGCTCCCAGTAGACGACTGGGTTGATAGGCCGGATATGGAAGCCCTGTGAGGGGTGGAGTTGACCGGTACTAATAGGCCGAGGGCTTGTCCTCAGTTGCTCGCGTCCACTGTGTTGGTTCTGAAACCACGACCCGTCTTGCCGGCGGATAGTTTCATAGTGTTTCGGTGGTCATAGCGTGAGGGAAACGCCCGGTTACATTCCGAACCCGGAAGCTAAGCCTCACAGCGCCGATGGTACTGCAGGGGGGACCCTGTGGGAGAGTAGGACGCCGCCGAACAATCATTCAGGGAAGGGCCCCGCATTCGTGCGGGGCCCTTTTCGCATTTCCGGGGGAGTTCAGGGGAACCGGAACTCCGGTCCTAGCGAGACCGTGGACCGGTCCCGACAGCGGCGTAAGGTCGCAGGCATGGAGACCTCTGAGACCCCGTCACCCCCCGGCGCCGGCAACGACACCGCCCGCGTCGACGTCGTCGACAGCCTCACCCCGGCCCAGGTCGACGCGGTCCGCGCGGTCCTGGCCGCGGCCGGAGATGCGGACGGCCGGGAGGCGGTGTCCGAGGCCGGTCGGCTCCGGCTCCGGGCCGGGACCCCGCGCCCGGGTGTCCGGCACCTGATCCAGACGGTGTCCGGCTTGACCACCGGGTACGCGCAGCTCGAAACCGGCTCCGCCCGGGGCACCGCCGAGCTGACCGTCGACCCGGCCCACCGCGGCCGCGGCCTCGGCCGGCAGCTCCTGGACGCCGTCCTGGCGGCCGCGGGCCCGGACACCACCGTCGACTTCTGGGCGCACGGCGGGCACCCGGCCGCCGCCCGCCTGGCGGCCGAGCGGGGCGCGGAGCTGGTCCGTGAGCTGCGGCAGATGCGGCGCACGGGCGAGGCCCCCGAGCCGGTGCCGCTGCCGGCGGGCGTGGAGCTGCGGACCTTCCACCCGGGCGAGGACGAGGCCGCCTGGCTCGCCCTCAACGCCCGGGCGTTCGCCCACCACCCCGAGCAGGGCGCGTGGACCGCGGCGGACCTGGCGGACCGGGAGGCCGAGCCCTGGTTCGACCCGGCCGGCTTCTTCCTCGCCACCCGGGGCGGCGCGCCGGTCGGCTTCCACTGGACCAAGGTGCACCCGGAGGGCCTCGGCGAGGTGTACGTGGTCGGGGTGGCCCCGGCCGAGCAGGGCAGCGGGCTCGGGCGGGCGCTCACCGCGGCCGGTCTGAGGCACCTGGCGCTGGACCGGAAGCTGGAGACCGTTCTGCTCTATGTGGACGCTGACAATCCGGCCGCCGTGCGGGTATATGAACGACTGGGGTTCACCATCCACGAGGTGGACCTGATGTACCGCGTCCAGGCGTCGGAAGGCGGCGTCCGGTAGCCGCCACAGGGGTGACCGACTCAGCTTTCCTCCTGGCCATGCGGTGTTTACCGTGGATTCAATTGACGCCGCGAAGATCACAGAATGACGTACGTGGTTCCTCGTCCCGTGACGGACCGCCGGCACCCCGGCGGTGCCGCCGTCGCATCCGGGGTCCGGGAAGCGGTCCCGGGGGACGAGGACCCCGTGTGCGTCGTGCGACCTGCGCGCCGCCGGGATTTCGCCCTGCAGGAGGAGCTGGACCCCATGAGCATCCCCCGCCCCGTCTCCGCCTCGCCCGGGCAGGTCGAGCAGTCCGCCGACCCCTCCGTCCGGGCCCGCGGGGCCAAGAGCACCGAGAAGGCCGCCGGCAGGTCCGCCGCGAAGGCGACCCGGAAGTCGGCCGGGACCTCGGCCCGGTCCGGCGCGCGCCCCGCCGGCGCTGCCCAGGCCGCCTCCGCCAAGCCCCCGGCCGCGGAGCCCGCAGCCGCGAAGCCGGGCGCCGACAGCGCCGAGCAGGCGGCCGGCCGGTCCACGACCGCCGAGACCACCGCGGCCAACCCCGCCCCGGCGCCCGTGCTGCCCGCCTCGGTCACCGCCGCTCTCGGCCTGGCCGCCGCGGACGGACAGCCGACGGTCACGCAGGCCTCGGTCCCCGCCGAGTACGCCGAGCTCCCGCAGGGCCGCTTCCTTGACCGCGAGCGCAGCTGGCTGGCGTTCAACGAGCGGGTGCTGGAGCTTGCCGAGGACCCGCAGATCCCGCTGCTGGAGCGGGCCAAGTTCCTGGCGATCTTCGCCAGCAACCTGGACGAGTTCTTCATGGTCCGGGTCGCCGGCCTGAAGCGGCGGATCGCCACCGGCGTCGCCCAGCGCAGCGCCTCCGGCCTCCAGCCGCGCGAGGTGCTGGACCTGATCTGGCGGCGCTCGCGCGAGCTGATGGCCCGGCACGCCGCCACCTTCCAGCACGAGGTGCTGCCCGACCTGGCGGCCGAGGGCATCGAGCTGGTCCGCTGGCCGGAGCTGGCGGACAAGGAGCAGGCCCGGCTGCACACCCTGTTCCGGCAGCAGATCTTCCCGGTGCTGACGCCGCTGGCCGTGGACCCGGCGCACCCCTTCCCGTACATATCGGGACTCTCGCTCAACCTCGCGGTGGTCGTCCGCAACCCGGTGTCCGGGCACAAGCACTTCGCCCGGGTGAAGGTGCCGCAGTCGCTGTCCCGCTTCCTGGAGGCCTCCCCGCAGCGGTACGTGCCGCTGGAGGACGTCATGGGGGCGCACCTGGAGGAGCTGTTCCCGGGGATGGAGGTGCTCGCCCACCACGCCTTCCGGGTCACCCGCAACGAGGACCTGGAGGTGGAGGAGGACGACACCGAGAACATCCTCAAGGCGCTGGAGAAGGAGCTCATGCGCCGCCGGTTCGGCCCGCCGGTCCGGCTGGAGGTGGAGGAGTCGATCGACCCCTACATCCTCGACCTGCTGGTCCGCGAGCTGAACATCACCGAGGCCGAGGTCTTCCCGCTGCCCGGCCCGCTCGACCTGACCGGGCTGTTCGGGATCTCCGACCAGGACCGGCCGGAGCTGAAGTACCCGAAGTTCGTGGCCGGCACCGCCCGCGGCCTGACCGACGTGGAGTCGGCCTCGCAGCCGGACATCTTCGCGGCCACGCGCGAGCGGGACGTGCTGCTACACCACCCGTACGACAGCTTCTCCACCTCGGTGCAGGCCTTCCTGGAGCAGGCGGCCGCCGACCCGAACGTGCTGGCGATCAAGCAGACGCTGTACCGGACCTCCGGTGACTCGCCGATCGTCGACGCGCTGATCGACGCAGCGGAGTCCGGCAAGCAGGTGCTGGTGCTGGTCGAGATCAAGGCGCGGTTCGACGAGCAGGCCAACATCAAGTGGGCCCGGAAGCTGGAGGAGGCCGGCTGCCACGTGGTCTACGGCCTGATCGGGCTGAAGACCCACTGCAAGCTGTCCCTGGTGGTCCGGCAGGAGGGCGAGACCCTCCGCCGCTACTCGCACGTCGGCACCGGCAACTACCACCCGAAGACCGCCCGGCTGTACGAGGACCTCGGCCTGCTGACCTCCGACCCGCAGGTGGGCGCCGACCTGAGCGACCTGTTCAACCGGCTGTCCGGCTACTCGCGCCGCGAGTCGTACCGGCGGCTGCTGACCGCGCCGCGCGGCCTGCGGGACGGGCTGATCTCGCGGATCCAGGGCGAGATCGCGCACCACCGGGCCGGCCGCCCGGCGTACGTGAAGATCAAGGTCAACTCGATCGTCGACGAGGTCGTCATCGACGCGCTGTACCGGGCCTCGCAGGCCGGGGTGCCGGTGGACGTCTGGGTGCGCGGTATCTGCGCCATCCGGCCGGGGGTGGCCGGGCTGAGCGAGAACGTCAGGGTCCGCAGCGTGCTCGGCCGGTTCCTTGAGCACTCGCGGGTCTTCGTGTTCGGCAACGGCGGCGACCCGGAGGTGTGGATCGGCAGCGCCGACATGATGCACCGCAACCTGGACCGCCGGATCGAGGCGCTGGTCCGGGTCGCCGACCCGGCGCAGCGGCAGGAGCTGTCGGCCCTGCTCGACCTCGGCATGTCGGACGAGACCCAGTCCTGGCACCTGGGCGCGGACGGCAGCTGGACCCGGCGTGCGCAGGACGGGGAGGGACGGCCGCTGCGGCACGTCCAGGACCTGCTGATCGACGCCCGGCGCCGGCACCGCAGCGCGTCGGGCGGTCGTTGATCCACCGCCTCGGCCGGGCGCGCCCCGACGGCACGCCCGGCCGCCCGGCGCTGCACCACGGCCGGGCCGCGCCCACCGCGGGCCCGGCCGAGCCGCACTGACCGGCCCCGCGGGGCCAGCAGCCCCGGAGCGCCGCTCCGGGACGGAAACGGGGAGAGCCACAGCCATGACCGAAGCGCCGACGACGGCCCCGGAGCCGTACGGGTCCGCCGACCCGGCCGCCGGGACCGCCGGGGAGGTCCTCGCCGGGTACCTCGCCGCCCAGGCGGGCGCGTTCCTGCGCGCCCTGCCGCAGGCGGTGGGCGAGGCCGGCTCGAGACCGGGCGCGCTGCCGGCCTCCGCGGCGGCCGCCGCCGACCTGCTGCGGGCCGTCCGCCGGGTGGGCGGGGCGCTGCACACCTTCGAGCCGGCCTTCGAGCCGGCCTGGGCCGCCGAGGCCCGTACCGAGCTGCGCTGGCTGCTCGACCTGCTCGGGCAGGAGCCGGCCTACCAGCGGCGGGCCGACCGGCTGCTGGCCGCGCTGGACTCGCTGAGCGACACCGCCGGCGACGGGCCGGGGATCCTGGCCGGGCACACCGGCGCGCCGAAGGCCCGGGCCCTGCTGGAGCGGCAGCTCACCCTGGCGCGGACCCGGGCGCACTCCGGGCTGCTGCAGGAGCTGCGGTCGGCCCGGCTGCACGCGCTGGCCGACCGGATGACCCTGTTGGCCGGGGAGGTGCCGCTGGAGCCGCGGGCGGCCAGGCAGTCGGCCGAGGTGCTGCGGCCGCAGGCCGCCACCGCGCTGGCGGCGCTCGCGGAGGGCACCGAGCGGCTCCCGCTGGCCCGCCTCGCGGCACCGTACGGCGGGGACGGGCTGCACCGGCTGGCGACCGTGCCGCCGGCCCGCGGCCCGGTCCTGGACGCCGAGGCGGCGCTGACCGCCGCCGACGCCCCCTGGCACCGGCTGCGTGTCCTGGTCAAGCGGGCCCGGTACGCGCTGGAGGTGTGCGGTGCCCCGCTGGACGGGCTGGACGGCCTGGACCGCGTCCTGCACCGGCACCAGGAGGCCGCCGACGCGGCGCTGACGGCCGCGGCGGCCGCCCGGACCCCGCGGATCACCCCGGCGACCGCGTACGTGCTCGGAGTGGTGCATGCTGATCAGCGACTGGAGGTGGAGGCGGCCCGGTACGCCTTCGGCCACCAGTGGCCGAACCTCCAGCACCACGGATGGCATGCATGGGCGACCGCCTGACCGCCGCGCGCTACGCGACCCCTCCTCCCGGCGGCGGACACCCGCCGGCGAGCCTCGCCCGCCCCTGGGAGCCGACCATCCTGGCGGCCGGGGCGGTGCTGTGGGTGCCCGGCCCGCTGAGGAAGGACGGCGTGCGGCGGAAGAAGCCCCGGATCGCGCTGATCCACCGGCCGAAGTACGACGACTGGAGCCTGCCCAAGGGCAAGCTCGACCCCGGTGAGGGCTGGCGGGCCGCCGCCCTGCGCGAGGTGCACGAGGAGACCGGGATGCGGTGCGCGCTGGGGCCGGAGCTGCCGGTGCAGCACTACCGGGCGCAGGGGCGGCCCAAGGAGGTCCGGTACTGGGCTGCCGTCCCGACCGGCGGTGCCTTCACGCCCAACCGGGAGGTGGACCGGCTGGAGTGGCTGCCGCCCCGGAAGGCCAAGGAGCGGCTCACCCACCCGCGTGACCGGATTCTGGTGGACGCCCTGCTGGAGCTGCTGGGCCGGGGTTGACCGGGGCGGACCCGGGCTGAGCTGGGGTCCCGGCGTCCGCGGGCGGGTGATCTCACCGCGCCCCCACCGTGACGCAACCGTTACTACCGACCGCAGTTTCCTGCCATCCCTCCGAGGTTCACTTCCCGTTCAACTGTGACCGCCTGATGCGTCACCTGCCCGGCCTAACTTCTGGACTACCGGAGGGCCGGACGGGCCCCGGACCACGCATGATCCGCGCCGAAGGCAGAGACTCGGCGCTGGGTACTGCCTCAGAAGGGGACACCTGTGAAGCTCCAGCGGAACGGCCGCTCCAAGGCCCTCGCGATCGGTGCCGTGGCGCTCGTCAGCGCGCTGTCGCTCACCGCCTGCGGCTCGGACGACAACACCTCGTCCAACGGCGCGACCGGCGGTGGCACCACGGCCGCGGCCGCGAAGATCGCCTGCGGCAAGGGCGGCCAGCTGCTGGGTGCCGGCTCCACCGCCCAGGGCAACGCCATCGACGTCTGGAAGACCGCGTACGGCGCCGCCTGCTCCGGCACCACCATCACCTACGGCGGCGGCGGCTCCGGCGCCGGCGTCCAGCAGTTCAACCAGGGCAAGGTCGCCTTCGCGGGCTCCGACTCGGCCCTCAAGCCGGCCGAGGTCGAGGCCTCCAAGGCGGTCTGCACCGGCGGCCAGGGCGTCAACCTGCCGATGGTCGGCGGTCTGATCTCGATCGTCTACAACATCGACGGCGTGGACAAGCTCACCCTCGACGCGACCACCATCGCCAAGATCTTCGACTCGCAGATCACCAAGTGGAACGACCCGGCCATCGCCGCCCTCAACCCGGGCGTGACCCTGCCGGACGCGGACATCCAGCACGTCCACCGCTCGGACGACTCCGGCACCACCGACAACCTCACCAAGTACCTGGCGAAGGCCTCCAACGGCGCCTGGACCTACCCGGCCTCCAAGACCTGGGCCGCCAAGGGCGGTCAGTCCGCCAACGGCAGCGCCGGCGTCTCCGCCCAGGTCAAGAGCGTCAAGAACTCGATCAGCTACGTCGAGCTCTCCTTCGCCCAGACCAACAAGCTGAAGAGCGCCGCGATCAGCACCGGCGCCTCCAAGCCGGTCGAGGCCACCGCCGCCAACGCCGCCACCACCTTCGCCAAGGCGAAGATCGCCGGCACCGGCAGCGACCTGGCCCTCAGCCTGGACTACGCCACCAAGGACGAGGGTGCCTACCCGATCGTCCTGGTCACCTACGAGATCGTCTGCGACAAGGGCAACAAGGCCGAGTCGCTGGACACCCTGAAGTCCTTCCTCACCTACGCGATCAGCGCCGACGGCCAGAAGGCCATCGGCGACGGCGGCTACGTCCCGCTGCCGAAGGAGCTGTCCTCCAAGGTCCAGGGCGTCGTCGCCGCCCTCGCCTGACCCGCAGGACCACCGGTGGGGCGGCCCCTTACGAGGGGGACGGGCCGCCCCCGCCGGGCCCACTGACCGACCGACGAACGTCCGGGGCACCGCCGCCATGGTGCCGCCCCCTCGGGGCAGCGCCGTCAGACCGGAGTAGACGACCATGACTTCATCACCCCCTGCCGTCACCACGGACAGGGCCCGCAGGAGCCGGGGCGACAGCCGCCTCGGCGACAGCATCTTCTTCAACCTCTCCCGGGGCTCGGGCATCCTGCTGCTGGTCATCATGGCCGCCATCGCCGGATTCCTGGCCTACCGCTCCGCCATCGCGATCTCGAAGGACCAGGCCAACTTCCTCACCACCTTCGAGTGGGCGCCGGACGCCCCGAAGCCGGTCTTCGGCATCGCCGTCCTGGCCTTCGGCACCCTGGTCAGCGCCCTGATCGCGATGGTCATCGCCGTCCCGGTCGCGGTCGGCATCGCGCTGTTCATCTCGCACTACGCGCCGCGCAGGATCGCCCAGCCGTTCGCCTACCTGGTGGACCTGCTGGCCGCCGTCCCCAGCATCGTCTACGGCCTGTGGGGCGTGCTCTTCCTCGTCCCGCACATGGACGGCCTGACCTCCTGGATGGACGAGTACCTGGGCTGGACGTACATCTTCGACCAGACCCGGACCGGCGTCAGCCCGCGCAACCTGTTCACCGTCGGCATCCTGCTGGCGATCATGGTGCTGCCGATCATCACCGCCGTCACCCGCGAGGTGTTCCGGCAGGTCCCGCGGATGCACGAGGAGGCGGCGCTCGCCCTCGGCGCGACCCGCTGGGAGATGATCCGCACCGCCGTGCTGCCCTTCGGCCGCCCCGGCATCATCTCGGCCTCGATGCTCGGCCTCGGCCGCGCGCTCGGCGAGACCATCGCCGTCGCCACCGTGCTCTCCGCCAGCAACGTGCTCTCGCTGCACATCCTGGACCCCAACGGCGGCACCTTCGCGCAGAACATCGCGCAGAAGTACCTGGAGGCCGGCGACCTCGGCCGGGACGCCCTGATGGCCTCCGGTCTCGTCCTGTTCTTGATCACTCTGCTGGTGAACGGCGCCGCGCGACTGATCATCGCGCGCCGCAAGGAGTACTCGGGGGCCAACGCATGAGCACCACCACACCCGTCTCCGACACGGTCATCCCCCAGCTCCGCCAGGACCTGAACGGCGCCCGGCTGCCCAAGTGGACCCCGGCCGCCGTGGCCGCGCTGTCCGTCGCCGTGGGCTGCGGCATCGGCGCGGCCGCCGACCTCGCCAGCAAGCTCCAGTGGGGCCTGATCTCCGCCGGGCTGTTCCTGCTGGTCAGCTACGGCCTGTCCGCCAAGGTCGAGGGCCGCCGCCAGGCCAAGGACCGGTTCGCCACCTCGGTGATCTGGGTCTCCTTCATCCTCGCGGTCATCCCGCTGGTCGCCCTCACCGTCTACACCGTCCAGCAGGGCATCGAGGTGGTCGACGACTACTTCCTCAGCCACTCGATGAAGGGCGTGCTGTCCTCCGGCCCCGGCGGCGGCATCTACCACGCGATCATCGGCACCCTCGAGCAGGTCCTGCTGGCCACCGCGATGGCCGCCCCGATCGGCCTGCTGACCGCCGTCTACCTCGTCGAGTACGGCCGCGGCCGGCTCGCCAAGGCGGTCACCTTCTTCGTCGACGTGATGACCGGCATCCCGTCCATCGTCGCCGGCCTGTTCATCTTCTCGATCTGGAACATCATCCTGGACTTCGGCTACTCCGGCTTCTCCGGCAGCCTGGCCCTGGCCATCCTGATGATCCCGGTCGTGGTCCGCTCGACCGAGGAGATGCTGAAGCTCGTCCCCAACGAGCTCCGCGAAGCCTCGTACGCCCTCGGCGT
The DNA here is from genome assembly GCF_040571325.1 of Kitasatospora sp. HUAS MG31. Taxonomy (GTDB): domain Bacteria; phylum Actinomycetota; class Actinomycetes; order Streptomycetales; family Streptomycetaceae; genus Kitasatospora; species Kitasatospora camelliae. The sequence goes on from NZ_CP159872.1 coordinate 4,205,723, forward strand.
GCCCAAGTGGAAGACCATCCTGCGGATCGTGATCCCGACCGCCATCGGCGGCATCACCACCGGCGTGATGCTGGCCGTCGCCCGCATCACCGGCGAGACCGCCCCGGTGATGATGCTGGTGTTCGGCTCGGACGTGATCAACGAGAACCCGTTCAAGGACCCGCAGCAGTCCCTGCCGCTCTACATCTGGCAGCAGTACGCGATGGTCAACAACGAATACGGCTACGCCCGTGCCTGGGGTGCCGCCCTGGTGCTGATCGCCATCGTGATGGGGCTCAACCTCATCGCCCGCGGCGTCGCCCGCTGGCGCTCGCCCAAGGCCGGGCACTGACCCCGACTGACGTACGAGACGACGAGAGAAGACAGAAGATCATGGCCAAGCGCATCGACGTCAGCGGACTGTCGGCCTTCTACGGCACCACCAAGGCCATCGAGGACATCTCGATGACCATCGAGCCCCGCTCCGTGACCGCCTTCATCGGCCCCTCCGGCTGCGGCAAGTCCACCTTCCTGCGCACCCTCAACCGGATGCACGAGGTGATCCCCGGCGCCCGCGTCGAGGGCAAGGTGATGCTGGACGACGAGAACCTCTACGGCTCCGGCGTCGACCCGGTCGCCGTCCGCCGCTCGGTCGGCATGGTGTTCCAGCGGCCCAACCCCTTCCCGACCATGTCGATCTACGACAACGTGATCGCCGGCCTCCGGCTCGCCGGGGTCAAGAAGAAGTCCGTGCTCGACGGCGTCGTGGAGAAGTCCCTCAAGGGCGCCAACCTCTGGAACGAGGTCAAGGACCGGCTCAGCAAGCCCGGCGCCGGCCTCTCCGGCGGCCAGCAGCAGCGCCTGTGCATCGCCCGCGCCATCGCGGTCGAGCCCCAGGTCCTGCTGATGGACGAGCCCTGCTCGGCCCTCGACCCGATCTCCACCCTCGCCATCGAGGACCTGATCGGCGAGCTGAAGTCGCAGTACACGATCGTCATCGTCACCCACAACATGCAGCAGGCGGCCCGCGTCTCCGACCGCACCGCCTTCTTCAACCTGGCCGGCGTCGGCCAGCCGGGCAAGCTGATCGAGCTGGACGACACCCCGCGGATCTTCTCCAACCCGTCGGTCCAGGCCACCGAGGACTACATCTCCGGTCGCTTCGGCTGATCCCCCCGAGCTGCTCCTCGGTGCTGCATGGCGGTGCCGCCGCGGAGCAAGCAGGGCCCGCCCCCCGGACTGTGGGGGGCGGGCCCTGTCGTGTGTCGCGGTGCCGACCCTTGTGTCGCGGTGCCGACCCGCGGCACCCCCCGGTCCCGCCACGGCGGCCGGCGGTCGGCGCCGAGGGGCTCAGAGGAAGATCAGGTCGACCAGACCGTAGATCGCCGCGGCCACGATCGCCGCGGCCGGCATGGTGATGAACCAGCCCAGCACGATGTTCTTCGCCACGCCCCAGCGGACCGCGCGGATCCGCCGGGTGGCACCCGCACCCATGATCGCCGAGGTGATCACGTGGGTGGTGGAGATCGGTGCCTTGAAGACGAACGAGGTGATGTACATGATCGTCGAGGCGGTGGCCTCCGCGGCGAAGCCCTGCGGCGGGTCCAGCTCGATGATCTTGCGGCCGAGGGTCCGCATGATCCGCCAGCCACCCGCGTAGGTGCCCAGCGACAGCGCGGCGGCGCAGGAGACCTTCACCCACACCGGGATGTCATAGCCGGTCTGGTGGCCCGAGATCACCAGGGCCATCACCACGATGCCCATGGTCTTCTGGGCGTCCTGCAGGCCGTGCGCCAGGGCCATCGCGGCCGCCGAACCCGTCTGCGCGATCCGGAAACCGCGCTTGGCCCGGTGCGGGTTGGCCCGGCGGAAGATCCACAGGATCGCCGCCATCACCAGGAAACCGGCCAGCAGGCCGACCACCGGCGAGACCACCATCGGAATGATGATCTTGTCGACCACGCCGGACCAGATCACCTCGGTGCCACCGGCCAGCGCCGCACCCACCAGGCCGCCGAACAGCGCGTGCGAGGAGGAGGACGGCAGGCCGAAGTACCAGGTGGCCAGGTTCCAGGTGATCGCGCCGACCAGCGCCGCGAACAGGATCCCCATCCCCTGGCTGCCGGTCGGCGTGGCGATCAGGCCCTGGGAGACCGTCTTCGCCACGCCGCTCCCGAGGAAGGCACCGGCCAGGTTCATCACCGCGGCCATCGCCAGCGCCGCCCGCGGGGTCAGCGCCCGGGTGGAGACCGAGGTGGCGATGGCGTTCGCCGAGTCGTGGAAGCCGTTGGTGTACGTGAAGAAGAAGGCCACGCCGAGGACGGCGATCAGTGCTGCCATGTCCACGGTGGTCAGGACTCCTTGACCGCGATGGTCTCCACCGTGTTGGCCACGTGCTCGAACGCGTCGGCGGCCTCTTCCAGGACGTCCACGACCTGCTTCAGCTTGAGCACCTCGATCGCGTCGTACTGGCCGCTGAACAGGTGTGCGAGCAGCTTGCGGTGGATCTGGTCCGCCTGGTTCTCCAGCCGGTTGACCTCGATCCAGTACTCGGTGAGGTGGTCCATCGACCGCAGCTTGGGCATCGCGTCGGCGGTCAGCTCGGCGGCCCGGGCCAGCACCTCGATCTGCTCCTCGATCCCCTTCGGCAGGGTCTCGATGTCGTAGAGGACGACCAGGTCGACGGCCTCCTCCATGAAGTCCATGATGTCGTCCAGCGACGAGGCGAGGGAGTAGATGTCCTCGCGGTCGAAGGGCGTGATGAAGGAGGAGTTCAGCTGGTGGAAGATCGCATGGGTGGTGTCGTCACCCGCGTGCTCGGCCGCGCGCATGCGCTCGACGATCTCCGCACGGGCCGAGACGTCTGATCCCAGCAGTTCCAGCAGGAGCTTCGATCCGACGACCAGGTTCTCCGCCGCAGCGGCGAACATGTCGTAGAAGCTCGTCTCCTTCGGGGTCAGGCTAAAACGCACGGATATCTCCGATGTGCGGGGTACGGACTGAACGATGCTAGGCGCAACCAGTTCGAACTACCCAAACGAGGGACGGGACTCGAGCCCCAGTCTGGCCCAACCCCGGCCGGTTTGCTCCCCCCGTGCGCGGGGATCCCTCTGCTGACGTCCGGACGGGGGAACACCCGGCGGGCGCCCGGCGTTGCACACTGGATGCCCGGCCGGGGCGGGTTGCGCCCGGCGGGGACGAGCACCGAGACACGAGGCGGACCGGATGACCACGATCGACACGCACGGCGAGCCGGGCAGCGCGGAGTCGGCCGCCCACGGACCGCACGGCTACAGCTCCCAGAAGAGCGAGCACCTCAAGCGGCTGCGCCGGATCGAGGGCCAGATCCGCGGCCTCCAGCGCATGGTGGACGAGGACGTCTACTGCATCGACATCCTCACCCAGGTCTCCGCCGGCACCAAGGCCCTGCAGTCCTTCGCCCTCGCCCTGCTGGAGGAGCACCTGCGGCACTGCGTCGCGGCCGCCGCCGAGGAGGGCGGCGTCGAGCTGGACGCCAAGGTCGCCGAGGCCACCGCCGCCATCGCCCGCCTGCTGCGGACCTGAGCCCGGCTCAGCCCGCTCCCCGCCGTACTCGCCCCTCGTCCCCGCTCAGCCCTCTTCCCCACCCGGCCCGGGCCCGTGCAGCCCGGGTCTGGGCAGCCCGGGCCCGTTCAGGCCGGCCCGGCCCGGCCCGCAGCCCCCGGGCGGCTGCTCCCGGTCCAGCAGGACCTCGTCGATCCGCTCGGTCGCCAGCCGCTCCTCGCGGCTGTCCGAAGCGGCGATCATCAGCTCGCCGGCCAGCTCGATCTCGTCGAGCGCCGTCTTGTCGTGGCCACCCGCCCGGCCCTCCGAGGACGCCACCTGCACCACCCCTTCAGCGCCACCTGCCGGTCAGGACGGCAGCCCCGTCCGTCCAGCGTAGGCAGGAGTGAGCCGGCCCACATGGCACGGACGGGCCATCTCTGCCGCCCGAGGCGCCTATTTCCACCACCGGACGCGGTGATCCGCCGTCACTTCGCGGGCGCCGAGGCCTTCATCGAATAGATCTCCCCGGCGGACGGCTCCGCCGCCTCCACCGGCGTGCCGAAGTCGCGCAGCGAGGTGGCCGAGACCACCTTCACCTGGTCCTTCGCCGCCTTCGACCCGGCCACGCCCGAGAACGCGAAGGTCTCCACCACCTTGTGCAGCCGCCCCTGGGCGTCCAGCCAGGCCTCGTACGGGACCTCCTTGACCGTGAAGGTCTGCGCGGCCATCTTCAGCCCGTCACCGCCCCGGCCGCCGGTGGCGTCCGCCGCCTTGGCCAGGTCCAGGGTGCCCTTGTAGTGCTTGAGCTCCACGCCGTCCACCGTCTCGCTGCCGACCAGCTCGGCGGTCTGCGCCCCGCGCAGCGCCCCGGCGGCACTGGCCGGGTCGGTGGCGCCGCTGCTCACCAGGTTGCCGTCGGGCAGCTGGCGGACGTCGAGCTTGACCCACTTGCCCTCGGGGATCTTGGCGCCGCTGTTCTGCAGGTAGACCGTGCCGGGGAGGACCACCTCGACGATCTTCCCGGTGGTCGCGGCACCGGGCGGGACGGCGATCTCCAGCCGGCCGATCCGCTTCACGTAGTCGTACCCGCCGCTGCCGTTGAACACGGCCTTCTTGTCGGCGGACTCCGTGGTCAGCTCCGTCTTCGCTTGGGCCGAGCCCGTCCGGCCGGTGATGTCGGCGGCGTTCCGCACCGCCGTCAGCGGATCGGTGGAGAGCTGGTCCGCCGAGCCTCCGGGCGCGGTGCCGCCCCCGCCGGAGCAGCCGGCCAGCGCGACGGTGACCAGGGCCGCGGCGGCCCACTTCGGCATCTTCACTTCGACACAACCCCCTTGGGCCCCGGCGCCCGGCAACGCCGCCCCGGGTGGGCGGAGCTCCCCAACCACCAACGAGGGGAGGCGGACGGGGTTACGCGGAGGTAGGCGTGCGAAGGGCATCGCGCGCCGGGGTCCGACCGCGTTACGGTGAAGCACGTGTACAGCGAGCTGCCGGCGCGGCCCGGCGCAGCACCGTCGGACGGTCACCGGGTGTCCGTCGAGGAACGCGGCTCCTTCAGCTTCGCCGGCTGCAGCTGCGGCTGGTTCGCCCCCGGGCGCAGATCCCGGGACAAGGCCCGGCGGGACGCCGCCGACCATGCGGCCGAGACGGCCGGGGAGGCGGGCGGCGCCGCGGTCTGAGCGCTGAGCGGCTGTGAGGCCGCCCGGCGGGTCCTGATCCTGGGTCAGGCCGCCAGGTCGCGGGCCGGCTCCTCGTCCGGCTCGCCCGGGTCCGGGTCCGCCGAGGACCGGGAGGCCCGCCGGCGGCGCCGGCCGCCGTCCCCGCCCGGGCCCGGGGCGCCGCGCTTCCCGGCGACGATCAGCGGTGCGGCGGCCGTCCGGGTCAGCGCGTGGCAGAGCGGGACGAGCACCGCCATGGCGATCGGCGCGAGCAGCAGCACCACGGCCGTGGCCAGGGCGAAGCCGCCGATCACGTCGGTGGGGTAGTGGACGCCGACGAACATCCGGCAGAAGCCCTGCAGCAGCGCCAGCACGCCGGCCAGCAGGCCGAGTCTCCGGTTCACCAGCAGCAGGGCCACCGCGATGCCCATGGACATCGCCGAGTGGTCGCTGACGAAGGAGAGCGTGCCCTCCTTGCCCTCCACCAGGACGTCCAGCTCGGGGTGGTCGACGAAAGGCCGCGGCCGGTCCACGATCGCCGAGATCGGCAGGTTCGCCAGCTCGGAGACGGCCACCGCCAGCGGTGCCCAGAGCAGCCCGGCGACCGCCACCGGCGCGTCCGGCGCGCGGCGGGCCTGCAGCCAGGCGGTCACCCCGAGCGCGGCCAGGCCGAGCAGGATGCCGTACTCGCCGACCCAGGCCACCAGTGCGTCCAGCCAGTCGGGCGAGGACTTGGCCAGGCCGTTGACAGCGCGGAGCAGACCGAGGTCCGGGTCGCTCGTGTCGGCCAGCAGCGTCGACACGCCGCACCTCCCTGTGGGTCCACTCCGTCGTCCGTCAGCGCCTGCGGCGCTCTGCCCGCCCAGGAACAGAACGCGATCGTCGAGGCACAGGGTTCCACGGAAACCCCGTGTTATGGAAACTTGACTGGGTGTCCACGGAGCTCGCACATCCGCAGGCCGGGCCGGCCGGGCCCGCCGGGTCGGAGGGCACCCGTCCCGGGCCCACCGGTCAGCTGGTCGGCACGGTGCCCGTCCGGCCGGTGGTGATGGTGCCGTCCTCACCGCGGACCGGCAGGGCGTCCGCGCCGTCCTGGGTGACCCGGGTCGCCCCGATGTAGTCCCGCTGGTCGATCTTGTCGTAGCGGATCACCGCGCCGGTCCGCGGCGCGTCGATCATGTAGCCGCCGCCCACGTAGATCCCCACGTGGTAGATCGACCGCGGGTCGTTCAGGTCGTGGGCGAAGAACACCAGGTCGCCCGGTTGCAGCTCGCTCCGCGAGGGGTGCGCCCCGGCGTACCACTGGTCGTTGGCCACCCGGGGCAGCCGGATCCCCACGCTGGCGTACGCGGCCTGCATCAGCCCGGAGCAGTCGAACCGCCCGTCCTGCGAGGGCAGCCCCTCACCGCCCCACAGGTACGGGGTGCCCAGCTTGGTCTGCGCGAAGTAGATCGCCCCCGCGGCCTGCCGCGACAGCGTCATCACCGAGCCCGCCGCCGGGGCGCTGAAGCTCCGGGTCAGCGACTGGATGCTGCGGACGTACCCCTGGGTCTCCCGGTACGGCGGGACCCCGCCGTTCTCTATCACCGCGTACGGGCCGGCGTTGTACGCGGCCAGCATGTTCGCCTGCCGATCGCCGGGCACCTTGGACACGTCCTTCGCCAGCGCGCAGTCGTAGGTCGCCGCCGAGGCGATCGCGTCCGCCGGATTCCAGATGTCCCGGGTGCCGTCACCGTCCCCGTCGGTCCCGTAGTGCGCCCACGTCCCCTCCAGGAACTGCGCCATTCCGTACGCCTTCGCGGGGCTGCGCGCCGCGGGGTTGAATCCGCTCTCCTGGTAGAGCTGCGCCGCCAGCATCGGGGGGGAGATCTCGGGGCAGAGCGCGCCCCAGCGCTCGATCAGCGGCCGGTAGGCGGCCGGCACCGTACCGCCCGACAGCCCCGGCCGGGCCGCCTGCCCCTGCGGGACCCCGCTCGCGGCGTACGTGCCGACGGTGACCAGGCCGACGAACCCGACCGTCCCCACCACCGCAGCGACCGCGGCCGCGCCGGCCTTGCGGAGTACCATCAGCACCATCCCGACGAGGCGTCAGCAGTCAGTGTCCTTCAAGGCGTTGCCCGGTGCAATCATCAGAGATACAAAGAGTGAGCAGTATCCTTCCTACGATGGACATCCTGGCGTACGCGTCCCGTGCCGCACGACCAATCCGCGAGAAGTAGCCAAGTCGACATCAGATCTGGCCAAGAATAGGACCTGCCCCTTCGCTCGACCTGGTTCGGGGCCTTGAATTTGCCTGATCGGGCGGTGAGATGAAATGAACCTGAGCAGCGTGGAACAGAGTGTCGCCGGGTACCTAGCGGAGGACCCACCGAAGAAGCCGAACATCGACACCATCATCGGCGGGATCGCCCCCGACTGGGGGCCGTTCGCCAGTCTCGGCTCCGAGGCCCGGGTGATGGTCGAGGTGATCATGGCCGTCGCCATCCTCGCCTGCCTCGGGATCGCGGTCTGGGGGGCCGCGAAGCAGCGGATCGGCGCCACCGCGATGCGCGACACCTTCAGTGCCGAACAGGGCAAGGGATTGATCATCGCCGGACTGACCGGCGTGTTCATCATCGGATCCCTCGGCACGCTGTTCACCATTGTCTACGGGATGGCCATCTGACGATCCGACTACCGGACCGACGGAACGCCGGGGCAGCCGTCCCGGCGAAGCGGCATGCGCCGCGACGCTTACGACCGGGCGCCCACCTGGGCTCCCCCGCACCAGGAGGGCCGACGTGCCGCTGTCCGACGACCAGCCGCACACCCGTACGCGGCTACCGGTCGCCGAACAGCCGGTCCACCCCGGCGGCGGGCGCCAGGCCAGGCCTCTGCGCACCCTCCTGACGATCCTGGCCGTGGTCGCCCTCCTGGTCCTCGCCATCTCCGTCGCCAACCGCGGCAAGGCCGACCCGTCCTCCTCCGGCTCCCCCTCCACCGACCGGGCCGCCACCACCGCCCCCGGCCCCGGCACCACCGCCCCCTCCGGCCAGCAGCCCGTCACCACCACCGCCAACGGCATCGCGAACAGCTTCCCGCACACCGACCAAGGCGCCCAGTCCGCCGCCGCCAACTACGCGGTGGCCCTCGGCTCCGCCGAGATGTTCCGCACCGACACCCGCCACACCATCGTCGCCACCGTCGCCGATCCCACCGTCACCGCCGGCCTGCAGTCGCGCCTCGACCAGGCCTTCAACGCGGAGACGCTCACTCGCTTCGGACTGGACGGCCAGGGCCGCGCCCCCAAGGGGCTCACCTTCGTCAGCCGCATCGTCCCCGTCGGCACGCGCACCACGAACACCGCGGACACCGCCACCAAGGTGGAGGTGTGGTGCACCGGGCTCTACGGCCTGGCGGGGGAGGGGTCCACCAACCCGGTCTCCCAGGACTGGTACACGCTCACCGTCACCATGCGCTGGTCCGGGAACGACTGGAAGCTGACCGACTTCTCCCGGGCCTCCGGCCCGGCGCCCGTGCCGGGCGACCAGCAGGCCGCCACCGCGCAGGAGATCACCAATGCCGTCCAGCAGTTCGGAGGCTTCCGCTATGCCCGCTGACGCCGCCCGACGCCTGAGCCGCGCAGGCGCGCTCGCCGGAAGCCTGGCGGCGCTCCAGGTAGCCGCGCTGACGGTCGCGCAGCGGGCCTTCGCGGACCCGTCCCCGAGCCCGACTTCCTCCCCGTCCAAGTGCGCCGGTCAGGATGCCACCGTCCTCGGCGCCGACAAGCTCTGTGCTCCGCCCGGCGCCGTCGTGGTGCCCGGGGGCGAGACGGTGGGCGGGGTGACCGATCCGCTCGGGTCGTTGGCGAAGGGGTGTGCGCAGGCCGCCGGGTGGGTGGTGCGGAAGCTGTCGGGGGCGATCGACGGGACGACGCAGGTGGACTTCACCAACGCGGCGTTCCTGCAGCAGTACGCGGTGGTCTTCGCCGGCTCGACCATCATCACGCTGGTGCTCTGGCTGCTCGCGGTGACCAAGCGGGCCGTCCGCGGCGCCCCGCTGTCCCAGGCGTTCGCCGAGGCGATCGGCTTCCTGTGGCTGACGGTGGTGGCCTCGGCGTTCACGCCGCTGGTGCTGTACACGGTGGTGTCGGCGACCGACGGGCTGACGGCGGCGATCGCGGCGGGCACCAAGTCGGACACCGGCACCTACCTGGGCGGCTTCGCGGACACCCTGGAGAAGGGGTCGATCGGTGGCGGCCCGCTGATCCTGATCATCGTCTCGCTGGTCGCGGTGCTGGCCGCCGCGGTGCTCTGGATCGAGCTGCTGATCCGTGCCGCGATGCTGTACGTGGGCGCGTTGCTCGGCACCGCGGTGTACGCGGGTCTGGTGGACAAGCAGCTGTGGAAGCACGTGCGCCGCTGGGCGGGTCTGATGCTGGCGGTGGACCTGGCGAAGCCGATCATCGTGATCATCCTGGGCCTGGCCGGGGCGGTGGCCACCGGGGCCGGGGCGGAGGACGACTTCGCCCGGGTGCTGTCGGGGCTGGCGATCATCTTCCTGTCGATCTTCGCGAGCGCCGCCGTGTACCGGTTCGTGCCGGGGTTCGGCGACGAGATGCTGGCGATGCGCCGGGCCCGGGCGAGCGCGGTGTCGGCCGGCAGCGCGATGATCAACGGTCCGGCGAACCTGGTGAAGCAGGGCATCAGCACGCACGGCTCCCGCGGCGGCCCGCAGGCCGCCAACGCCTCCGGGGCGGGCGGCGGCTCGGTGGCCCCCGGCATCGCCGCGCACGCGGGCCGCACCCCGGGCGCGGCCCGGGCCGCGGTGCCGCCGGCGCAGACTCCGTCCGTCCGTGACAGCAATCCAGCGAAGGGAGGGTGACGGGTAGGTGAGCAGCGAACCACTCGGCCAGTACGGCGCCCAGTACGCCCAGCCGTACGTCCACCAGCGTCGTACCTATCTGATCGGCAAGTCCCGGCCCAACGCGCCGATCGGGCGCAACCGGGAGACCGGCGAGATCGTGCTGATCATCTTCGGCGCGTTCCTCGGCATGATGTGGGGCCTGCTGATGCCGGTCCTGCCGCTGAGGATCGCCGGCCTGGTCGGCCTGCCGCTGCTCGCCATCATGGCGGTCTACGTGCCGTACCGCCGCCGCACCTTCTACAAGTGGGTGGAGATCAACCGCACCTACCGGCGCACCGTGCGCAGCGGGCGGGCGGTGTGGAAGTCCGAGGCGATGGACGCCGGGACGCGGCTGGACGGCCGTGAGGTGGAGATCGGGCCGCCGCCCGGGGTGGGTCGGCTGCGCTGGCTGACCGCGCCGTTCGGGCCGGACGAGGTGGCGGTGCTGATGCACCTGGAGCGCCGGACGGTCACCGCCGCGATCGAGATCGAGGGCCCGGGCGTGGGCCTGCGGGACTCCGAGGACCAGGAAACCCTGGTCGACCGGTTCGGCACCCTGCTCAAGCACGTGGCCAACGGCGACGGCTTCGTGACGCGGTTGCAGATCCTGGCCCGCACCCTGCCCGCCGACCCGGACGCCCACGCCAAGGACGTGGAGCGGCGCGGCGACCACGAGGCCCCGCGCTGGCTGCAGGACTCCTACGACCAGCTGCAGTCGATGGTGTCGACCTCCTCGGAGCAGCACCGCGCCTACCTGGTCGCCTGCATGCACTACACCCGCGACCTGGCCGCCGAGGCGCACGCCATGGGCCGGACCGCGTACGACACCCGGGCGGACGGGCGCCGGGCGCGGGACGACGACGGGCTGGCCACCGTGATGGCCCGTGAGCTCACCGACATCTGCGCCCGGCTGGCCGAGGCGGACATCCGGGTCCGGCAGCCTCTGGGCCAGGCCCGGCTGGCCTCGCTGGTGCACTCGATGTACGACCCGGACCACCCGATCGACCACATCCAGGCGATGAGCCGGCGGAACGCCTGGCCGGCCGAGCTGGACGCCACCCACCCGCAGTTCCTGCAGGCCAAGACCCGGGAGGCGGCCACCCGTGAGCCCTGGTGCCACGCCACCGCCTGGATCAAGGAGTGGCCGCTCACCCCGGTCGGCGTCAACTTCCTGGCCCCGCTGCTGGTGCACACACCGGACGTGATCCGCACGGTCGCGGTCACCATGGACCTGGAGCCCACCGACGTCGCCATCGAGCGGATGCTCACCGAGAAGACCAACGACGAGGCCGAGGCCAACCGGGCCGCCAAGATGAACCGCACCGTCGACCCCCGCGACCTGGCCCACACCGGCCGGGTCGACCAGCGCGGCGACGACCTGGCCTCCGGCGCCGCCGGCGTCAACCTGGTCGGGTACCTGACCGTCTCCGCCCGCAGCCCGGAGGCGCTGGCCCGGGACAAGCGGACCATCCGTGCCTCGGCCGGCAAGAGCTACCTCAAGCTGGAGTGGTGCGACCGCGAGCACCACCGGGCGTTCGTGAACACCCTGCCGTTCGCCACCGGCATCCGCCGCTGACCCCTCGGAGGCCGTGCCGTGCTCAGCAAGCTCACCGACTCGTTCACCAGCCTGATGTTCGGCCGGGTGGAGACCACCCGGCTGCCCGTCCGCACCTCCACCGGCCAGGCCCAGGCGGTCTACCTGCCGACCGCGGCACCCGGCCTGGGCGACAGCGGCGTGATCATCGGCCGCGAGGTGTACAGCGGCAAGGGCTACGTCTACGACCCCTTCCAGCTGTACGGCCAGCAGCTGCCGGCCCCGCACTGGCTGGTGCTCGGCGAGTCCGGCAACGGCAAGTCGGCGCTGGAGAAGACGTACGTGCTGCGCCAGCTGCGGTTCCGCGACCGGCAGGTGGTGGTGCTGGACGCGCAGGGCGAGGACGGCGTCGGCGAGTGGAACCTGATCGCCAACGCGCTGGGCATAAAGTCGATCCGCCTGGACCCGATGGCGGCCCGGGACGGCGGGGTGAGGCTCAACCCGCTCGACCCGGCGATCACCACCACCGGCCAGCTCTCGCTGCTGCGGACCATCATCGAGGTGGCGATGGGCCGGGGCCTGGATGAGCGGGCCGGTTTCGCGCTGAAGGCCGCGCACGCCTATGTACACGCCACGGTGAAGGGCCGTCAGCCGGTCCTGGACGACATCATCGCCACCCTGCGCAACCCCGACCTGTCCTCGGTGGAGTCGCTGGGCGTGGAGGTCGGGGACGTGCAGTCCTGGGGCCTGGACGTGGCGCTGGTGCTGGACCGGCTGGTCGACGGCGACCTGCGCGGCATGTTCGACGGCCCGACCTCGGCCGGCATCGACCTGGACGCGCCGCTGATCGTCTTCGACCTCTCGCACATCGACCGGAACTCCATCGCCATGCCGATCCTGATGGCGATCGTCGGGGTGTGGCTGGAGCACACCTGGCTGCGGCCGGACCGGGTGAAGCGCATCTTCCTGGTCGAGGAGGCCTGGCACATCATCAACAGCCCGTTCGTGGCCCAGCTGTTCCAGCGGCTGCTGAAGTTCGGCCGCCGGCTGGGCCTGTCGTTCGTGGCGGTGGTCCACCACCTGTCCGACGTGGTGGACGGCGCGGCGGCCAAGGAGGCCTCGGCGATCCTCAAGATGGCCTCGACCCGGACGATCTACATGCAGAAGGCCGAGGAGGCGAGATCCACCGGCCGGGTGCTGGGCCTGCCCCGGTGGGCCGTGGAGATCATCCCGACCCTGTCGCCGGGCATCGCGGTCTGGGACGTCAACGGCAACGTCCAGGTCGTGAAGCACATCATCACCGACGCCGAGCGGCCACTGGTCTACACCGACCGGGCGATGACCGAGGACGCCGTGGCCGAGCGCGAGCGCGCCGAGCAGCAGCTGGCCGCCCAGCCGCGAATCTAGACGAAACAGGCGAGACCGCCCGACTGCCCTGCGGGGAGGGTGGGCTGAGTGCCCGTCCCAAGACAACTCGTCAGTAATCGGAAACCCTCTCGTTACGTCGAGGGTCCTGACAGCTACGCGCGTTGACTCTAGGCTTCACAAGTCACACACCACGCCCAGGCCCCCACCTCGCGTGGGGCCCCGACGTGCAGGGGAACCCTCATGCCCATTTCCGGTCACACCGGCCGCCGCGCGACGACGCTGGCCGTCGCGGCCGCCGTATCGATCTTCGGCACCCTCGCGGTGCCGGTGGCCGCCGAGGCCCACGGTCATCAGAAGCCGAAGACCGAGGACCTCCAGCTGCTGGCCATCAACGACTTCCACGGCAACCTGGAGCCGCCGGCCGGCTCCTCCGGCACCATCAAGGAGACCGACCCGGCCACCGGCCAGATCGTCTCCACCCCCGCCGGCGGCGTGGAGTACCTGGCCACCGCCCTGCGCCAGGCCCGCGAGGGCAAGCGCAACTCGATCACCGTCGCGGCCGGCGACATCGTCGGCGCCAGCCCGCTGCTGTCCGGCCTGTTCCACGACGAGCCGACCATCGAGGCGATGAACAAGCTCGGCCTGGACGTCACCAGCGTCGGCAACCACGAGTTCGACGAGGGCGCCAAGGAGCTTCTGCGCATGCAGAACGGCGGCTGCCACCCGGTCGACGGCTGCTTCGGCGACGACAACGACTTCGGCGGTGCCGACTTCCAGTACCTGGCCGCCAACGTCACCAGCGAGAAGACCGGCAAGCCGATCCTCAAGCCGTACTGGGTGAAGACCGTCCGCGGCATCAAGGTCGGCTTCATCGGCGCCACGCTGGAGGGCACCCCCAACGTCGTCACCGCCGAGGGCATCAAGGGCCTGAAGTTCGGCGACGAGGTCGAGACGATCAACAAGTACGCCAAGGAGCTCAAGCACAAGGGCGTCAACTCGATCGTCGCGCTGATCCACGAGGGCGGCGTCCCCACCGGCGCGACCTACGACTACGACTGCGGTGCCAACGGTGCGGGCATCTCCGGCCCGATCGTCGACATCGCCAAGAACCTGGACCCGGCGATCGGCGCCATCGTCACCGGCCACACCCACAACGCTTACGCCTGCTCCATCCCGGACCCGCAGGGCGTCCCGCGCTCGGTCACCAGCGCCGCCTCCTTCGGCCGCCTGTACACCGAGATCAACCTCAAGCTCGACAAGCGCAACGGCACCATCGTGCGCCCGTCGGTCACCGCCGCCAACCACGTGGTGCGCCGCACCGTGGAGAAGGCGCCGGACATGACCGAGCTGATCTCGTACTACAGCAAGCTGGCCGCCCCGATCGCCAACCGCCCGCTGGGCTGGATCGGCGCGGACATCAACGGCCGCGGCTCGGCCGACTACGAGAAGCCGCTCGGTGACGTGATCGCCGACGCACAGCTGGCCGGTCTGGCCGCCGCGGACAAGGGCGGCGCGCAGATCGCCTTCATGAACCCCGGCGGCATCCGCTCCGACCTGGTCTACAAGGCCAGCGGCAGCGAGGGCGACGGCGTGGTGACCTACGGCGAGGCGTTCACCGTCCAGCCGTTCACCAACATGATGCAGGTCAAGACCCTGACCGGCGCCCAGATCATCCAGCTGCTGCAGCAGCAGGTGAGCGGCGGCAACGAGGCCTCCCCGAAGGTCCTCCAGGTCTCCAAGGGCTTCACCTACACCCTGGACCTCACCAAGACCGGCGCCGCCCGCGTCCTGGTCGACACGGTCAAGCTGAACGGCTCCCCGATCGACCCCGCCGGCAAGTACCGCGTCGCGGCCAACGAGTTCCTGGCCGGCGGCGGCGACGGCTTCCCGGCCTTCGCGGCCGGCGCCGACAAGCTGGTCGGCGCCTCCGACCTGGACCTCTTCGCCGCCTACCTGGGCGCGAACAGCTCGGCGAGCAAGCCGCTGCCCGTCCCGGCCAAGGACCGCATCACCCTCGTCGGCGGCGGCCAGGACAACCACTGACGATCGACCGACGGTACTGACCGTACCGACGGCATGAGGGGCGGGGCGCTGCGGCGCCCCGCCCCTCGGCGTTCAGTCGGCCGGCCCCGGCAGCTCCGGCGCTTCCGGCTGCCCCGGCAACCGGACCGTCGCCACCGTGCCCAGGCCGCCGTCGGCCGCAGGCCCGAGCGACACCTCGCCCCCGCCGTCCCGGACGGTCTGCGCCACGATCGACAGCCCCAGCCCCGACCCGGGCAGCTGCCGCGAGGACGGTGAACGCCAGAACCGGTCGAAGACGTACGGCAGTTCGTCCGACGGAATGCCCGGACCGTGGTCCCGGACCGTCAGCCGCCCGGCCGCCAGGGTGACCTCCACCGTCCCCGCGGGCGGCGAGTACTTCACCGCGTTGTCCAGCAGGTTGATCACCGCCCGCTCCAGCGCCGCCGCGTCCCCGCGCACGTACCAGGGCTCGATCGCCAGCCGGAACTCCAGCCCCGGCCCGCGCAGCCGGGCCCGGTCCACCGCCCGGTGCGCGATCTCGTGCAGCGCCACCACCGACAGCACGCCGCCCGGCTTCGGCGAATCCGGCTTGGAGAGCTGGAGCAGGTCGCCGATCAGCACGGTCAGCTCCTGCATCTGCGCCTTCATGCTGCCCAGCAGCCGGCTGCGGGTCACCGCGGGCAGCGCCCGGCCGGTCTCGTCGCTGCGGATCAGCAGGTCCACGTTGGTCCGCAGCGAGGTGAGCGGGGTGCGCAGCTCGTGCCCGGCGTCCGCGATCAGCCGGGTCTGCCGCTCCCGCGAGTTGGCCAGCGCCACCGACATCGAGTTGAACGAGGCGGACAGCCGGGCGATCTCGTCGCTGCCGTGCACCGGGATGGTCGTCCCCACCTCCTCGGTCCGGGCGATGTGCTCCACCGCGTCGGTGAGCCGGTCCACCGGCTTCAGCGCCGACCGGGACACCAGCCGCCCGGTCACCCCGGCCGCGACCACGCCGAGCCCGGCCACGCCCAGCAGCAGCAGGGCCAGCCCGCGCAGCGAGTCCTCCACCTCCGCCACCGAGGCCGCCACCAACAGCGTGTACGGCTTGCCGTCCACCCGCACCACCGACTGCCGGATCATCGCCGGCGTGCCGTCCTGGAAGCTGCCGTCGCGGAAGCTGTACCCGGGCGTGTCGGGGACCGTGAAGTCGGACGGGGCGGACTTGATGATCCGGGTGGAGCCGAGCGGGAAGCAGTACTCCCCGCCCGCCGAGACCAGCTGGGTGTCCCACTTGTTCGGCGGCCGCCGGTCGTCCAGCTGCGCGTCGGCGAGCGCCTTCTGCGGGTTGTCCGCACAGAGCACCCGGGGGTTGGCGGGCAGCGGCGGCGCCTGCTTGAGGCTGGTCTCCACCTGCCCGTACAGCTGGTTCCTGACCACGAACCAGCAGGCCAGCGCGGACAGCGCGATCACCACCGCGACGGCTGCGGCGGTGAGCAGCGCCAGCCGGCTGCGCAGCGAGCGGCCGCGGTACCAGGAGACGAGCCGGCCGCGACGCCTCGGCGGGTGGCCGGGCTGCTTCGGCGGGTGGCCGGGCATCGGCGGGACGAGGTCGGTCACGCCGCCGCGCCCGAGGCGGGGCGGAGCGCGTAGCCGACGCCGCGGACGGTCTGGATCAACCGCGGCATGCCGCCCTGCTCGGTCTTGCGGCGCAGGTACATCACGTACACGTCCAGCGAGTTGGAGGAGGGCTCGAAGTCGAAGCCCCAGACCGCCTTGAGGATCTGCTCCCGGGTCAGCACCTGCCGCGGGTGCGAGAGGAACATCTCCAGCAGCATGAACTCGGTCCGGGTCAGCTCGATCGGGCGGCCCTCACGGGTCACCTCCCGGGTGGCGGTGTTCATCCGCAGGTCGGCGAAGGACAGCACCTCGCTCTCCTCCTGCTCGGCCGTGGCCCGGGCCGCGGCCTCGGCCGCCAGCGCGTTGCGCCGCAGCAGGGCCCGGACCCGGGCGAGCAGCTCGTCCAGCTCGAAGGGCTTGGCCAGGTAGTCGTCGGCGCCCACGTCGAGGCCGGTGACCCGGTCGCCGACCGCGTCCCTGGCGGTGAGCATCAGCACCGGCACGGTGTCCCCGCGGGAACGCATCCGGCGGACCGCGGTCAGGCCGTCCATCCGCGGCATCATGATGTCGAGCAGCACCAGGTCGGGGTGGTCGCGGTCGACGGCCTCCAGCGCCTCGTAGCCGTCGGTGGCGGTGCTGACGTGGTAGCCCTCGAAGGCGAGGCTGCTCTCCAGGGCGTCCCGGAGGGCGGGTTCGTCGTCGACCACGAGGACGCGGGCGTTGCCGCCCACCGCCTCGGCGGGGTTGCGGTCGTCGGCGAAGGGAGTCATGGGCGCGGGCCCTTTCTGAGTCCGTGGCGTGGGGCCATTGTCCGTCGGAGCGGTGCGGTCTACAGGTTCTGCCCGGCCTGCATCAGGGGGAGGACCTGCTTGATGTCGTTGATCGGGATGGCGAAGCCCAGGCCGACGCTGCCGGAACCGCCCGAGGAGGCCGTGGAGCCCGCGCCGCTCGCCGAGTACATCGCCGAGTTGATGCCGATCACCTGCCCGTTGGCGTTGATCAGCGGGCCGCCGGAGTTGCCGGGGTTGAGCGAGGCGTCGGTCTGCAGCGCCTTGTAGGTCGCGGTGTCGCCGGAGGCGGAGCCGGAGCCCTGCCCGCGCTGTCCGGGCAGGTCGGGGAAGCCGAAGCCGCCGTTGCCCGCGGTGGAGTCCTGGTCGACCTGGACGGTGACCTCGCGGTCCTTGGCGCTGATGATGCCGGAGGTGACGGTGTCGGTCAGCCCCTCCGGGTTGCCGATGGCCACCACCGGGTCGCCGACCCGGACGCCGTCGGAGTCGCCGAGCACGGCGGAGCTCAGGCCGCCGACGCCCGTGGCGGTGATCACGGCCGCGTCCAGGGAGGTGTCGGTGCCGGTGACCGTGGCGCCGGCGGTCCGGCCGTCGTGGAAGGTGACGGTGATCCGGCCGCCGCCGCTCACCGCGCCCGCGATGACGTGGTAGTTGGTGAGGATCTGCCCGCCGCTGGTGAGCACCACGCCGGTACCGATCGCGGTGGAGCCCGAGCCCCGCACGGCGATCTGGACCACGGCCGGCGAGACCGCGGCGGCCACGGCGGCCGTGTCGGTGCTGCCGTCGGCGTTGACCGAGACCGGGCTGACCACCGTCCCGGAGCTCGCCCGGGTGGCCTCCGCCGTCCCGGCCAGCATCCCGCCGGCCGTCCCGCCGAGCAGGGCGGCGGCCGCCGCGACGGCGGTGACCAGGGCGACCCTGCCCCTCAGGAAGCCGCGGCGGGCCCGGCCGGGCCCCTCGGGCGGATCCGGCGGCTCGGCCGGCCGCGGCGGTATCCATCCGGACGGGATGGTGTGCGGGCCGGGCGTGCCGGGCCCGGGGAGCGGGACACCCGCGGGGTGCCCGCCCGGGGTGTGACCGTGATCGTCGCGGTACGGGTCGCTGCCCTGGTTCTGCTGCTCGTTCATGGGCACCAACCTCCGCCCGCTTCATGAAGAGCGGATGAGAGCGGGGTCAGAGCCGGGCGAGAAGCCCGTCAGCTTCTCATAAAGCCAGGTCAGTGCCGGTCAGGCCGGTCGGTCCCCAGCCGGTCCGGCCGGTCCGGCCGTCAGGCGGAGGGCTCGCCGCAGCCGCAGGAGCGGCGGATCACCAGGCGGGACGGGAACCGGCGGACCCGCTCGGTGTCCGAGCCCGGCACCATCAGCGAGTCGTCCAGCACCAGGTCGATCGCGGCCCGGGCCATCGCGTCCCGGTCGGAGGCGACCGTGGTCAGCGGCGGGTCGACGAAGGCGGCCTCCGGAACGTCGTCGTAGCCGGCCACCGCGAGGTCCTCGGGCACCCGCAGTCCGGCCTCGCGGGCGGCCCGGAGCACGCCGATCGCCTGGTCGTCGGTGGAGCAGAAGATCGCCGGCGGGCGTCCGGGGGAGCGCAGCAGCTCCAGCGCGACCTGGTAGGCGCCGTAGCGGTGGAAGGGCGCGTCGACCAGGTGCGGCCCGGTGGGCAGGCCGTGCGCGTCCATGGCCCGCTGCCAGCCCTCGACGTGGTCGATGACCGGGTCGCCGGGCGCGGGGGCCTCGACCGGGCCGCCGAAGCAGAGCACGTACGGGTGGCCGTGTTCCTCCAGCAGGTGGCGGACGACGGCCTCGGCGCCGCCCACGTCGTCGCTGACCACCGCGACGTCGTCGATCGCCTCGGGGCGGCGGTGCAGCAGCACCACCTTGGCGCCCTCCATGGCGGCGAACTCCTCGGCGGCCCGCTGCGAGGGGCCCTGGCTGACCAGGATCAGACCGGAGACCCGCATGCCGAGGAAGGCGCGGACGTAGTGCACCTCGCGGTCGTCCACGTAGTCGGAGTTGCCGATCAGCACGAGCTTGCCGCGCTCGGAGGCGGCGCGTTCCACCGCGTGCGCCATCTCGGCGAAGAAGGGCTGGCGGGCGTCCGGGACGACCATGCCGATCAGGTTGGTCCGCCGGGAGGCCATCGCCTGGGCGACGCTGTTGGGCCGGTACCCGAGCTGCTCGATCGCGGCGAGCACCTTCTCCCGGGTCGCGGGCGCCACCGGGCGGGGTCCGTTGTTGATCACGTAGCTGACGACCGCGGTCGAGGTCCCAGCCAGTCGGGCTACATCGTCGCGCGTCACCTTGGCCACGGAGGGAGTCTACGCGGGTCGCGCGGTGGCGGTATGAGGAGCGTCACGGTACGAGACGGATGCGGGTCACGAAAAGGAACCAATCCGGCGAACCGGGCGGAGCGGCCGGCCGGGAGCCGACCGCCCCGACCCCCTCAGGCCTCGCTGGCCGCCGCGGCGTGCGACGGCTCCGACCCCGGACGCTCGCCCTTTTCGGGCTTCTCCGGTACTACGAAGCGGTAGCCGACGTTGCGCACCGTCCCGATCAGCTGCTCGTGCTCCACGCCGAGCTTGGCCCGCAGCCGCCGGACGTGGACGTCCACCGTCCGCGTGCCGCCGAAGTAGTCGTAGCCCCAGACCTCCTGCAGCAGCTGCGCCCGGGTGAACACCCGGCCGGGGTGCTGGGCCAGGTACTTGAGGAGCTCGAACTCCTTGAAGGTGAGGTCCAGCACCCGGCCCTTGAGCTTGGCCGAGTAGGTCGCCTCGTCCACCGACAGGTCGCCGTTGCGGATCTCCATCGGGCTGTCGTCCGTGACGACCTGGAGCCGGCCGGTGGCCAGCCGCAGCCGGGCCTCCACCTCGGCCGGTCCCGCGGTGTCGAGCAGCACGTCGTCGATGCCCCACTCGGCGGTGACGGCGGCCAGGCCGCCCTCGGTCACCACCAGGATCAGCGGGCAGCCGATGCCGGTGGAGCGCAGCAGCTGGCACAGGCTGCGGATCTGCGGCAGGTCCCGCCGGCCGTCCACCAGGATGACGTCGGCGCTCGGGGTGTCCACCAGGGCGGACCCTTCGGCCGGGGCCACCCGGACGTTGTGCAGCAGCAGGCCCAGGGCGGGCAGTACCTCGGCGGAGGGCTGGAGCGCGTTGGTGAGGAGCAGGAGAGAACTCATACCCGGTTAGTCCCCTTTCCGGGTCGTCGCGGTCGCGGGCGCCGGGACGGCCGGCGCACCGCGTGGCTGGGTGGGGGAGCGCTCGCAGGGTGAGATCCGGACGACTCGGGAGCGGGCACGGCGCCGTGGGCCGCACACCGGGAGTCCCGCAACCCCTGGTGCTCCGCTGCTGCCCTGCCCATTCGCGAACCTTCCGGTCTGTCCCGCGCCGGGCGGGGGCCCGGCACCGGTCTCCGGCCCCGGCTCCCCGCGGCACTCCGTTGTGCCGCGAGCGACGGGGCGGTCCTCGCGCTCCGGCGCGGGTGGGGCGCCGTTCGCAAGGACGTCCGTACTGGCGTCCTGAAAGCACAAAAGGACCCGGGGGCGACTCTGCCCGGATCCCTCACGCCACGAGAATAGCCGACCACACCCCGGGACGGGAGGGGACCGAGGCCGCCGCATGGCCCCGGGGGACGGTTTCGGCCGTGACCTCGGACACGGCCGCGCAGGTCCCGGCGCACCCCGCGGCCGGCGGTACTTGCCCCACCGGAGGGTGGTCGGGCGATGATGGGAGCCGCACCGGCCGCACGGTACGTGTACACCTTTGGCGTGGGCGGCCCGGCAGTGGAGCCGGCCGCCGCACCGGGCGAGGACGACTGGAAGGGGTTGCCATGAGCGCGACCACCGATGCCCGGACCGCCGCGACGTCACCCCGAGGGGTGACCGGAACTGCGCCGGTGGGCGGCACCATCCGTTACTGGGCCGCCGCCAAGGCCGCGGCCGGGGCGGCCGAGGAGCCCTACCTGGCCGTGACCCTCGCCGAGGCGCTGGACGCCGCGCGCGCCCGCCACGCCGATCGGCCGGACCTGGCCCGGGTGCTCGGTGTCTGCTCGTACCTGGTGGACGGCGACCCGGTGGGCACCCGGGACCACGCGGAGGTCCGGCTGAGCGAGGGCGGCTCGGTCGAGGTGCTGCCCCCCTTCGCCGGCGGCTGAGGCCGGCACCGGCGCCCGCCCCGGCGCGTGGGTGGCCCGGCGGTGTCCGTCCCTCCGGGACCGGCCGTCCGGAACCAACCCGCCGGGGCGTTCGTCGTACCGCGGGACGGGGGACCGACGACACCCATGGGGAGCGCGGGATGCGGGGCTGGCTGAAGCTGCTGATCGGAGTGGCCGTGCTGCTCGGCCTGCTCGCCGGGGCGGACCGGCTGGCGGTGGGGGTGGCCGAGGACGAGGCCGCCGACCGGCTGGTCTCCAGCGGGCACCTCAGCGCCCGTCCCGAGGTGTCCATCGAGGGCTTCCCCTTCCTCACTCAGGCGGTGTCCGGCGAGTTCGACGGCGTCCGGCTGTCCGGCGCGGGCATGACGGTCACCGGGGCCGGCCAGAAGGTGGCCCTGCAGTCCTTCCGGGCCCACCTGGCCGGGGTGAAGGTGGACGGGGACTACCGCGGCGCCTCGGTGCGCAGCGGCAGCGGGGAGGGCCTGGTCGGGTACGCCGACGCCGCGCGGCTGGTGCCCGGCGGGCAGGGCGTGCAGCTGGAGTACGGCGGCCCGGGGCGGATGAAGGCGACCTTCC
Source organism: Kitasatospora sp. HUAS MG31 (assembly GCF_040571325.1). GTDB lineage: Bacteria > Actinomycetota > Actinomycetes > Streptomycetales > Streptomycetaceae > Kitasatospora > Kitasatospora camelliae. The sequence continues at coordinate 4,227,801 of NZ_CP159872.1, forward strand.
CGCTCGGGGTGTCGGCCACCGGCGAGGTCCGCCGGGCGAAGAACGCGGTCACCCTGGAGAACCTCCAATTCAGCGGCGCCGCGGCCAAGTTGGGGAAGCTTCCGGCCACCCTGAGCCTGTCGCTGAGCGAGCTCCCGGCCGGGATGGAGCTGTCCGGGGTGTCCCCGGAGCCCTCCGGGCTGCGGCTGGAGTTCAAGGGCGAGAACGTCCGGCTGATCGGCTGATCCGACCCGGACGCCGTCCCGATCCGCGAGACGGGGCGTCCATCGGCGGTGCGTACGGCCTCCTCGCAGCGGCCACCTGGGACGGTCCGACCACCCCCGGCCGGGCGCCGCTTGGTCGAGGGAGGGTCAAATCCCACTATCCGAGCGTTTGAATCTCACCATTCGACACGCTGATGACAGCCGGGCGCGACAGTCCCTAGCATCGTCGTCATGAAGCGACAGGCGGACCTCACGAAGCGGCGGGCGGTAGACCTGTGCCGCGTGGCCACGTGCCTGTGTCGAATGCGCTGACCGGGCCGTTCTGACCGGCAGTTCCGGTTCCGCCCGACCCTCCCGGTGACCTGCGCCGGCGTTCCGCCCGGCCTCACCTCCCCTTCACCGATCGAGCCCTGCGTGGCCCGGCCCCACCCCGCCCTGTCTCGCCATGCGGACAGGTGTGCGGGCGGTGGCGCGCCGGCCAGCCCCCCAACAGCCTCTTCCGCCAACCGCCCCCGGATGGAGAACACACCATGAGCCGCAGCGACGTCCTGGTCGACGCCGACTGGGTCCAGGCCCGCCTGGACGACCCGAAGGTCGTCATCGTCGAGGTCGACGAGGACACCACCGCCTACGAGAAGAACCACATCCGCAACGCCGTCCGGATCGACTGGAAGAAGGACCTCCAGGACCCGGTCCGCCGCGACTTCATCGACCAGGCCGGCTTCGAGGCGCTGCTCAGCGCCAAGGGCATCGCGGGCGACGACACCGTGGTGCTCTACGGCGGCAACAACAACTGGTTCGCCTCGTACGCCTACTGGTACTTCAAGCTGTACGGCCACGGCGACGTCCGCCTGCTGGACGGCGGCCGCAAGAAGTGGGAGCTCGACTCCCGCGAGCTGGTCGCCGAGGTCCCCGCCCGCGCCGCCACCGAGTACCGGGCGCAGGCCGCCGACTCCTCGATCCGCGCCTTCCGCGACGACGTGATCGCCGCAATCGGCACCCTCAACCTGGTCGACGTGCGCTCGCCCGACGAGTTCTCCGGCAAGCTGCTCGCCCCGGCCCACCTCCCGCAGGAGCAGTCGCAGCGCCCGGGCCACGTCCCGACCGCCAAGAACATCCCGTGGGCCAAGAACGCCAACGACGACGGCACCTTCAAGAGCGACGACGAGCTGCGCGCGCTCTACCAGGCCGAGGGCGTCGACCTGGCCACGGACACCATCGCGTACTGCCGCATCGGCGAGCGCTCCGCGCTCACCTGGTTCGTCCTGCACGAGCTGCTCGGCCAGGAGAACGTCAAGAACTACGACGGCTCCTGGACCGAGTACGGCAGCCTCGTCGGCGTGCCGATCGAGCTCGGCAACTGAGCCACCGGCTCGAACCGTAGGAAAGGGAAGACAAGACATGTGCGGTGCGAAGGCCGGCGGCCCCGACCTGGCAGGAGTTGACGTGGCGAGCGAGACGATCATTCAGGGTTCGGTGACCCGCGACGGTGAGCCGGTCAACGGCTACGTCCGGCTGCTCGACGAGGGCGGCGAGTTCACGGCCGAGGTCCCCACCTCGGCGACCGGCCAGTTCCGGTTCTTCGCCCGCCCGGGCAAGTGGACCCTCCGCGCCCTGGTCCCCGGCGCGACCGTCGACCGCCAGGTGGTCGCCTCCCAGGGCGAGTTCACCGAGGTCGCGATCGCCGTCTGACCGGTGGTGCACCGGCCGTGGCCCCCTGCCCGGGCAGGGGGCCACGGCCCTATCCTGGGAAGCGTGCAGGCACACCGGCGGCATGTGCGCTACTTCGTGATGATGGGCGTCTGCCTGGGCACGTTCGTCCTCGCGTGGGGCGTGGTGCGCTTCTACTCGGTCGGCGCGGCCATCGGGATGTGCCTGTTCGCCATGGTCATCCCCCCGCTGGCGGCGGTGTTCGCCAACAAGCGCGACCCGGACGACGACTGGTGGAACGACCCCCGCTGGGAGGACCCCCGGTGGGACGAGCCCGGCCACGACCGCGACCGCCCCGACCGCGAACCCCGCGAGCCGTGAACGCAGGCAGGACCCGGCCGGCCTCAGCGGGCCGACGCGTCAGTAGACCAGCGCCTGCACGCCCTCGGCCATGATCTCGCTGACGAAGACCTGGGCGCCCGCGATCCGGACACCCGGCACGGTGTCCTTCTCCTCGATCCCGCGCCGCGCCGCGCACTGCGTGCACAGGGTGACCGTCCCGGCCGCGAGGATCGACTCCAGCAGGTCCGGCAGCGGCGCCGCGTGCGGCAGCTCGAACTCGGCCGCCCGCCCCGGCAGCGCGAACCAGGACGACTCCCCGGTCAGCCAGAGGGACACCTCCACCCCGCTGGCGACGGCGACCGCCGCCACGGTGAACGCCTGCGAGCAGCGCTCCGGCGCGTCCGCTCCGGCCGTGACCTTGATGACCAGCTTCTTCGACATGCCCCAGAGACTACGCGGCGCAACCCCGCCGGATAGACTCGGCGCCGTCGCACCACCCCCGTCCATGCCGTCAATGGGAGCGCCTCGTGTCCGGTCTTGAGATCTTCTTCGACAGCCTGCTTGCCCTGATGGCCGTCCTGATCACCTGGTTCGCCATCTTCTCGGTGATGAAGCTCTACCAGGGCCAGCGCTGACCCCCGCTGCCGTACGGTTGACATCGTTCCCCCACCGTCGACAGCGACCAGGACAATGATCGAGATCCCTTCCGACCTCCACAAGGACGTCGTCCCGCTGGCCTTCCTCCTGGGTACCTGGGAGGGCGCGGGCGTCTACGACTTCCCCGGCACCGAGAAGTGCAACTTCGGCCAGGAGGTCGTCTTCCGGCACGACGGACGCCCGTTCCTCGAGTTCCGCTCCCGCACCTGGGTGCTGGACAACGAGGGCGAGAAGGTCCGCCCGCTGGAGAACGAGCACGCCTTCTGGCGGATCACCACCAACCAGCACGGCACCAGCGGCGAGCGCGAGATCGAGGTCTCCTCGGTCCGCGACGACGGCACCGTCGAGATCTGGTACGGCAAGCTGGCCGACGGCAAGCCGCAGATCGACATCGCCACCGACGCCGTGGCCCGGATCGACGGCTCCGCCCCGTACAGCGGCGGCAAGCGCCTCTTCGGCCTGGTGAACGAGGAACTCCTCTGGGTCGGCGAGAAGGCCGCCCCCGAGGTCCCGCTGCGCCCGTACATGTCGGCACAGCTGAAGAAGGTCCTCAGCCCCGCCAAGCTGATCCAGGACATCAACGACCTCCCGGACGACGGCATCGCCTTCTTCCGCTGAACCGCGGTCGTACAGCGTGGGGACCGGTCCGCCGACCGGTCCCTACACTTGTTCTCACGACCTCTAACCGGGCAGGGACAGCAACGTGGCGAACACCGAGACCACCGACTGGAAGGCCGACCTGCGGGAGCGCGGGTACCGACTGACCCCGCAGCGCCAGCTGGTGCTGGAGGCCGTCGACACCCTCGACCACGCGACCCCGGACGAGATCCTGGGGCAGGTCCGCAAGACCGCCAGCGGCGTGAACATCTCCACCGTCTACCGGACGCTGGAGCTGCTGGAGGAGCTCGGCCTGGTCTCCCACGCGCACCTCGGACACGGCGCCCCCACCTACCACCTGGCGGGCCGTCACCACCACCTGCACCTGGTCTGCCGCGACTGCGACCGGATCACCGAGACCGACACCGAGATCGCCGCCCCCCTGGTCGAGCGGCTGCGCGAGCGGTACGGCTTCGACACCGACCTCAAGCACTTCGCGATCTTCGGCCGCTGCGCCGACTGCACCGCCAAGCGGGCCGAGGCGCAGTCGTAAGCTGGCCGGTATGAAGAGCCCGCTGCTTGCCCTGCCCGGCGCCGTCCCCGCCGAAGGACCCGACGAGGGCGTCGCCGCCCACTACGGCACCATCTTCGGCGAACAGCGCGCGCTCGCCGAGGGCCGCGGCTTCGTGGACCTCTCGCACCGCGGCGTGGTCACCGTGACCGGCGAGGACCGGCTGTCCTGGCTGCACCTGCTGCTCACCCAGCACGTCAGCGCGCTGCCTCCCGGGCAGGCCGCCGACGCCCTGATCCTCTCCCCGAACGGCCACGTCGAGCACGCGCTCTACCTGGTCGACGACGGCACCACGGTCTGGGCGCACGTCGAGCCGGGCACCCAGCAGGCGCTGATCGCCTACCTGGAGAGCATGAAGTTCTTCTACCGGGTCGAGGTGGCCGACGCGACGGCCGAATTCGCCGTGGTCCACCTCCCGGCCGGCTCCACCGCGGCCGCGGACGGCGCCGCCGCCGTCCGCGAACTCCCGTACGGGCGCGACCTCTTCCTGCCCCGGGAGGGCCTCGCCGACGCGGTGGCGGCGTTCGGGCCGGCGGCCGGCGTCTGGGCGTACGAGGCGCTCCGGATCGAGGGCCACCGGCCGCGGCTGGGCTTCGAGACCGACCACCGCACCATCCCGCACGAGGTGGACTGGCTGGAGACCGCCGTCCACCTGCAGAAGGGCTGCTACCGCGGCCAGGAGACCGTCGCCCGGGTGCACAACCTCGGCCGGCCGCCGCGCCGACTGGTCTTCCTCCACCTGGACGGCACCGAGGAGAAGCTCCCCCCGCACGGCACCGAGATCCGCGTCGCGGGCCAGGACCGGCCGGTGGGCTTCGTGACCTCCTCGGCCCGCCACCACGAGCTCGGCCCGGTCGCCCTGGCCCTGGTCAAGCGGAACACCCCGGTGGACGCGGTGCTGCTGGCCGACACCGTCCCCGGCACCCAGGACGTCATCGTCCCCGCGTAGGGCTCCCAGGGCTTGTCCGAGGCCCCGACGGCGGGCTCAGACCTCCAGCAGGACGGTGAACGGGCCGTCGTTCACCAGCGACACCTTCATGTCCGCCCCGAACCGCCCGGTCTCCACCTTGGCGCCCAGCGCCCGCAGCTCGGCCACCACCGCGTCGACCAGCGGCTCGGCCACCGGGCCGGGCGCGGCGGCGTTCCAGGTGGGCCGGCGGCCCTTGCGGGCGTCGCCGTAGAGCGTGAACTGGCTGATCACCAGCAGCGGCGCGCCGAAGTCCGAGCAGGACCGCTCGCCGCCGGAGCCCCCGGCGGCCTCCCCGGTCTCCCCGGTCTCCGGGTCGAACAGCCGCAGCGTCCAGAGCTTGCGGGCCAGCTGGGCGGCCTTCGCCGGGGTGTCCTCGTGGGTCACCCCGACCAGGACGCACAGGCCCGGCCCGTCGATCGACCCGACACACTCGCCGTCCACCACCACGGCGGCCTCGGCCACCCGCTGCACCACTGCTCTCATGCGGCCCATTGTGCCGGGGCCGCCCGTCCCGCCGGGAGGCCGGTCCGCGGGGAGGCCGGTCCATGGCTGAGGGACGCCCACGACCCCGGCGTGAACACCCCTCACGCGCGCCGGGGGGTACGGGCCCGCGCCCCCATCGGTGCAGGTCGGGGGTGGCGGCGCGCCAGTCGTATCAGCCACCCCTGTTCGCCAGGGGGCCGTTCGAGTGCCGGAGCGTGCACCGACCGGGCCGGGGTGGCACGCTGTCGGACGGTACGAGGGCCCGCCGGCGTGCCGCGGGAGGTCACCCGGGCGGGTGGTGGCGACGTTTCGGGGGAACTTCCCGGGGGCGCGCGCACGTGCACAAGGCGGGCACCACGGGACGACGGCAGGTGGTTGATTGATGGACGCGAGCAGCACGGCCCACGGGGAGTCCGGCGAACCGTCCGGCCTCGGTCTGGACGAACTCCGCGCCCTGCGGCGGGACGCGCAGGAGCAGGAGGCCGACCTCTCCTACCTGCGCCGCCTGCTCCACGGCCGGATGGACATCCTCCGCGCCGAACTGGACCGCCGCCGGGTGCCGGTCGGCGCCCCCGCGGTGACCCACCCCGAGCCGGGCGCCCTCCTGGACCGGCTGCCCGCCATCCTGGCCGACGCCCCCTCCTCCGTCCGCCGCCCGGCCCGGCACGTCACCCTCGGACCGCCCCGCAGCGAGCAGGCCCAGCGCGAGGCGGACGCGCTGATGGGCGACGTCCGGCTCGCCGACCTCGCCGCCCACCCCACCGCAGCCCTGCTGGCCGCCGTGGAACGGCTCGCCGAACACGAGCGCGAGGTCTCCGGCCGCCGCCAGCGGCTGCAGCGGACGGCGGACGACTGCAGCGCCGAGATCACCCGCAGGTACCGTGAGGGGGAAGCACGGGTCGACGACCTGCTCAGCGGGGGATAGGGCTCATCCGACGAGCCCTGGGAGCGGTCGGCGGCCGGGCCGACCCTCACCTAGTGCCGCTGGATCCTGGAGTACCGCCTCATGCCGCAGTCCGCCGTCCTCCCCGCCCTCGCCGAGGTCATACGCTCCGGCTTCACCGAGGGCCGCCACCGCGGCTCACTGGTCCTGCTCGCCGCCGACGGCTCGGTCGACCTCGCGCTCGGCGCGCCGGACGCCCCGGTTTTCCCCCGCTCCACCGCCAAGCCCTTCCAGGCCGTCGCCACCCTGCGCGCCGGGCTCGCCCTGAACGGCGAACTGCTCGCCCTCGCCGCCTCCAGCCACTCCGCCGAGGCCTTCCACCGCGACGCCGTCCGGCGGATCCTGGTCGCCGCCGGACTCAACGAGGCCGCCCTGCGCACCCCGGCCGACCTGCCGATGGACCAGGTCGAGGCCGAGCTGCTGCTGCGCAACGGCGGCGAGCGCGCGCCGATCATGATGGACTGCTCCGGCAAGCACGCCGGCTGGCTCGCCGCCTCCGCCGCCAACGCCTGGGACCTCGCCGGCTACCTCGACCCCGCCCACCCCATCCAGGTGCTGGCCCGCGAGGCCCTGGAGGAGGCCACCGGCGAGACCCCCGTCCACGTCGGCACCGACGGCTGCGGCGCGCCGCTGCACGCCGTCTCCCTGACCGGCCTCGCCCGCGGCTACCGCTCCTTCGTCCTCGCCGACCCCGGCACCCCGCAGCGCCGCGTCGCCGACGCCATGCGCGCCCACCCCGAGTACGTCGCCGGCACCCGCCGCGCCGACACCTGGCTGATGCGGGCCGTGCCCGGGGCGCTCTCCAAGATGGGCGCGGAGGCCGTCCAGGTCGTCGCGCTGGCCGACGGGCGCGCCCTGGCCTTCAAGATCGAGGACGGCGCCGAGCGGGCCCGCGGACCCGTCCTGGCGGCCGCCCTGCGGCGGCTCGGCCTGGAGGACGAGGTGCTCACCCGGATCGGGGCCGAACCGCTGCACGGCGGCGGCGCGGTGGTCGGCGAGATCCGCGCGGCGTTCTGAGACTCGCCCGCTGCTTTGTCGCCCGCTCGCCTCCGGGCCCTCCCGACCCGGCGCCGACGGTCGTTGCTCCCTCGCTCCTGCGTCGCTCCCTCGCGCCTCCCTTTCGACACCGGCGGGCCCTTCGGCTCGGGGCGGGGGTCGCCCGCTCGCCGTTGACCGCTCGGGGCGGGGGTCGCCCGCTCGCCGTTGACCGCTCGGGGCGGGGGTCGCCCGCCCGCCTCCGGGCCCTCCCGGCCCGGTGTGGGGCCGGGAGCGCCGCTTTCCGCGGGCGTTGCGGCGGGTCACCCCGGTGCGCCGGTCCAGCGCGCGGGGCGGTGCGCCCTGGGGCACGGTGGACCGGGGGCCGCACACTGCTCAGGGAGACTGCCATGACGGACCACATCTACCGGGTCACCGAGATCGTCGGCTCCTCACGGGAGGGGATCGACGACGCCATCAAGAACGCGATCGACCGGGCCGCCCAGACACTGCGCAACCTGGACTGGTTCGAGGTGATCCAGATGCGCGGTCACATCGTGGACGGGCGGATCGAGCACTACCAGGTCGGCCTCAAGGTCGGCTTCCGCCTGGAGGACGCGGGCTGACCCGCCCGCCTCCGACCGGACGACCGGGGCCAGCGCCCCGGTCCGAGCCCGCTTCGCGGCTCGGGCCGGGGCGTTTCCTCGCGCTCTGGCGCGACATGCGACGGTCGGTCAAGTCCACCATTCGGCAGCACATTTGACGACGCATCGGAGCTTCAAACCTGCCCTGCCCTCCGAACGGGGGCCGCGGCGGCTGTCCGAGCGAACCGGATCGGCTGAAGTGGTGACCCGCGCGGCGACGCGACGAGACTCCGCTTCCGGCTCCCCGTACACAGAAAGTCCGCTTTACCGATCAACTGGGAGAGTCATGCAAGCGCGTCCGATCGGCCTTGTCACGGCCGGACTGTTTTCCTTCGCCCTCGTGCTCGGCGGCACCACCTCGGCCTACGCCGACCAGCGGGATGATTCCGCGTTGACCAACTCGACGCAGGGCGTCTCCAAGGTCGAGCGCGACCAGACGTCCAACAGCCACCAGCAGTCGCACGCCAGCAGCAGCCAGGCCTCCACGCCGGCCGCGGCCAAGTCCGACGAGCGTCCGTCGGCCGCGCCGCAGCAGGGCAAGCCGGCCCAGGGCAAGCCGGCCCAGGGCAAGCCGGCCCAGGGCAAGCCGGCCCAGGGCAAGCCGGCCCAGGGCAAGCCCGCGGCGCAGATCATGCCGGCTCAGGCCGGGTCGACCCAGGCCACCGCCCCGACGGCCACCGCGCCGAAGGCCGACGCGCCGAAGGCCGACGCGCCGAAGGTCGACGCTCCGAAGGCCGACGTTCCGAAGGCCGATGCGCCCAAGGCCGACGCCCCGAAGGTCGAGGCCCCGAAGGGCGACGCCCCCAAGGCCGACGCGCCGAAGACCGACGCGGTGAAGCTGGACACCCCCAAGCAGGACAGGCCGAAGGGCGAGGAGCACGGCAAGCCGAGCAAGGGCGAGGCCGGCGAGTGCCAGGGTGAGGACGCCAACAAGGGCCAGGGCCAGGGCCAGGGCCAGGGCCAGGGCCAGGGCCAGGGTCAGGACCAGGCTCAGCTCCAGGACCAGGACCAGGCTCAGCTCCAGGACCAGGACCAGGCTCAGCTCCAGGACCAGGGCCAGGCTCAGAACCAGGACCAGGGCCAGCTCCAGGACCAGGTGCAGAACGTGGTCGTCACCGTGCTGGTCGACAACACGGCGGAGAACCACAACCACAACTCCGCAGAGGCGGTCAACATCTCCAACAACAAGAAGGGCGACCACGAGAAGGGCGACCACAAGAAGGGCCACAAGGAGTGGCACAACGACGGGTCGAGCAGTGACCACGACCCGGCTTCCAACGGTGCCGCCGGCGCTGCCGCGGCCCGCGCCGAGCTGGCTCACACCGGTGCGGACGGCCTCACCCTGGGCCTCGGCGCCACCGCTCTGATCGGGGCGGGCGGTGCGCTGATCCGCATGCGCCGTACCCGCAACTCCTGACGGACGGCTCCGACCGCCGGGACCCACAGCGGTCCTGACGGACCGTCGCCCGTGGGGTGACACAACGACACCGCGCCCTGCCGCCTCTCACGCGGCAGGGCGCGGTGCCGTCCGTCGACCGCCCCGCGGAGGGGCGGGACAACACGAGAGGCCGGGACGGCCCCTGGCACGTCCCGGCCTCCCGGAGGCCCACCTCGTACGGAACGGTGGTGCGGGGCTCGGCTCAGTGGCCGCCCTGCTCCTCCAGGCGCTTGATCGAAGCGGTGATCTCCGCCTCGGCCTCGGTGCGGCCGACCCAGTTGGCGCCCTCGACGGACTTGCCGGGCTCCAGGTCCTTGTAGACCTCGAAGAAGTGCTGGATCTCCAGGCGGTCGAACTCCGACACGTGGTGGATGTCCCGCAGGTGCTCCCAGCGCGGGTCGGTCGCCGGGACGCAGAGCAGCTTGTCGTCGCCGCCGGCCTCGTCGGTCATGTGGAACATGCCGATGGCGCGGCACTTGATGAGGCAGCCCGGGAAGGTCGGCTCGTCCAGGATGACCAGGGCGTCCAGCGGGTCGCCGTCCTCGCCGAGGGTGCCCTCGACGTAGCCGTAGTCGGCCGGGTAGCGGGTCGAGGTGAAGAGCATCCGGTCGAGGCGCAGGCGGCCGGTCTCGTGGTCGACCTCGTACTTGTTGCGCGAGCCCTTAGGGATCTCGATCAGGACGTCGAACTCCAACGGTTCCTCCAAGGTAGGTACTGACAGAATCCAAGTGTCTCCTACGGCAGGGTGTGCTCAGGAAAGGGGCCGGTCGGTGAACAGTGGCGCAGGGACGCGGAGGGGTCGGAGAGCGGCCGTCGCGGGCGTCCTCGGGGTGGCTCTCGCGGCGGGAGGTCTGACGGTGGGGGGTGCGCCGGCCCAGGCGCAGCCGACACCGAGCCCGAGCAGCAGCGGGCACCCCACCCGGACGCCGTCAGGCAAGCCCGGCGACCGTACGCCGACGGGGGGCACGCACAGCGCGACGGGCGGCGACCACAAGGGCGACCGCCCCGGCACGCAGCGCGGCAGGAAGCACAAGCCGGCGCCCACCCGCGGCCCGGTCCTGGCCCCGCTGGCGGACGCCAAGGACGGCGCGCCGACCGACCGGGGGCTGCAGCAGTCGCTCACCACCCCGCTCCAGGACAAGTCCCTGGGCACCCTCACCTTCGCCGTGGCGGACGCCGCCACCGGCCGCCTGCTGCTGGGCTCCGGGGAGACCACGCCGGGCACCCCGGCCTCCACCACCAAGCTCGCCACCGCGGTCGCCGCCCTCGCGCTGCTGCCCGCGGACTTCCGGATGACCACCCGGGTGGTGCAGGGCGCCACGCCGGGCGAGATCACCCTGGTCGGCGGCGGCGACCCCCTCCTCACGGCCCTCCCGCAGGACCAGGTCCGGGTCGGCGGCGCCACGGTCGACCAGGAGACCGCCCCGGCCTCGCTGGCCGACCTCGCCCGGCAGACCGCCGCCTCCCTCAAGGCCGCCGGGACCACCTCCGTCAAGCTCGGCTTCGACACCTCGCTCTACTCCGGCGACCTGCTCCACAAGGAGCACGACGGGACCAACATCGCCGCCGTCACCCCGCTGATGATCGACGAGGGCCGGGTCGACCCCCGGTCCGCCGAGGAGGCGCCGGCCCGGGTGGCCGACCCGGCCGCGCAGGCGGCCGAGGCGTTCGCCGCCCTGCTCAGGGCCGAGGGGATCACCGTCCAGGGCCGGGCCGCCGCGGGCCGGGCCGGTGCCGGCGCCCAGCAGCTCGGCGCGGTGCTCTCCCCGACCGTGCCGCGCCTGGTCGAGCGGATGCTGACCACCTCCGACAACACCCTGGCCGAGGCGGTGGCGCGGCAGGTGGCCGTCGCCGCCGGGAAGCCGGCCAGCTTCGAGGGCGCCGCCGGCGCGGTGACCACGGTGCTGAAGGGCCTGGGCGTCCCGCTCACCGGTGTGGTGATCAACGACGGCAGCGGCCTCAGCAAGGCGAACCTGATCCCCCCGGTCACCCTGGTCAAGCTGCTGGCCGCCGCCTCCGCCCCCGACCATCCGGAGCTGCGCCCGGTCGTCACCGGCCTGCCGATCGCCGGGTTCACCGGCACCCTGGTGAACCGTTTCGGCGCCAAGTCCGGCGCCGGCGAGGCCGCCGGCATCGTCCGGGCCAAGACCGGCACCCTCTCCGGGGTCAACACCCTCGCCGGCACCGTGGTGGACGCCGACGGGCGGGTCCTGGCCTTCGCGCTGATGACCAGGACCAGCGCCGGCCCGGACGTCGCCCGCGCCGCCGTGGACCGGATCGTCGCCAGGATCGCCGCCTGCGGCTGCCACTGAGCGCTCACCGCCGAGCACCCACCGCCGACCGTCCGCCGCTCAGCGGCGGCGCGCCGGACGGCGGTCACGGACAGGCCGGTCCGGGAAGCCCGGACCGGCCGCGCGCCCCGCGCCCGCTTCCCTCCCCCAGGAGCGCGCCAGCACGTACGGTGAGGGAATGACGAGCGCGAGCGGCGGTACCGACATGGTCGACTGGAATCTCGCGGTCCAGACCGCGACCCGGCTGGCCAGGCCGGGCCCGGAGGTGACCCGGGAGGAGGCGCGCACGGTGGTCGCCGAGCTGCGCCGGCACGCCCTGGAGGCGGAGGAGCACGTCCGCGAGTTCACCGGGATGCCGGCCGCCAGCCTGATGGACGCCCCGGCGACCCCCGTCCTGGTGGTGGACCGGGTCGGCTGGGTGAAGGCCAACGTGGCCGGGTTCCGGAGCATCATCCGGCCGCTCGTCGACAAGCTGCAGGCCCGCCGTACCGACTCCTCGGGCGCCGCGGTGTTCGGCTCGCTGGGGGAGAAGGCCACCGGCGTCGAGCTGGGCGCGGTGCTCGCCTTCCTCTCCACCAAGGTGCTGGGCCAGTACGAGACCTTCGCCCCCGCCGAACTGCCGGCCGCCCCGGACAGCCCGGCCGGGCTGTTCGACCGCCCCCGCCGCGGCCTGGACGCCCCCGGGCCGGGCCGGCTGCTGCTGGTCGCGCCGAACATCGTCCAGGTGGAGCGCGAGCTGGACGTGGACCCGCACGACTTCCGGCTCTGGGTCTGCCTGCACGAGGAGACCCACCGCACCCAGTTCACGGCGGTGCCCTGGCTGCGCGACCACATCGAGTCCGAGGTGCAGGACTTCCTGGGCCGGACCGAGGTGGACCCGGGCGCCCTGGTGGAGCGGCTGCGGGACGCGGTCGGCGGGGTTCCGGGCCTGGGCGGCCGGGGCAACGGGTCCTCGGCGGGCACGCTGATGGAGGTCGTCCAGACCCCCGCCCAGCGCGAGATCCTGGCCCGGCTCACCGCCGTGATGTCCCTGCTGGAGGGCCATGCGGACGTGGTGATGGACGGGGTCGGGCCGGCCGTGGTGCCCTCGGTCGCGGAGATCCGGGAGAAGTTCCAGAAGCGGCGGGACCGCGGGGCCGGGCGGCTCGACCTGATGCTGCGGCGGCTGCTCGGCATGGACGCCAAGCTGCGGCAGTACCAGGACGGCGCGGTGTTCGTCCGCGGGGTGGTGGCCCGGGTCGGCATGGCTGGCTTCAACCGGGTCTGGACCTCGCCGAACACCCTCCCCACCAAGGAGGAGATCCACGACCCGGGCGCCTGGGTCGCCCGCGTCATCGGCGACGACGCCACCTGACGGACGGCGCCCCGGGCGCTCCCGTCAGGGGGAGCGCCGCGGGGCGGGGCGCGGGGCGGACCGGAGGGCGGACCGCAGGCGGGTCAGGCGGCGGCGAGGGCGACCAGGGCGAGGGCCGAGGCGCCGAACACCACCGTGTGCCGGGCGTTCTGCAGGGTCCGCACCCAGCGGGGGAAGGCGTGCTCGGCGGCCCGGAGCAGCGGGGCGACCTCGATCCGGGCCAGCTCCGGGTCGTCCTTGCGGCGGAAGGCGGCCTGCACGGAGGACACGGCGGTCAGGTTGCTGTAGAGGATCAGTCCGTTGACGGCCAGGACCAGGCTCTGGACGATCCAGGTGGCGGTGGTGGCGATGCCCGCCTGGGTGAGGTTGAGCACCGCGCTCGCGGTGATCACGGCCGCGATGCCGACCGGCGCCCAGGTCTCGTGGCCGCCCGCGTCGAAGCGCATCCCGTTCTCGCTGAGCGCCGTGGTCCGGACGCCCTGGCGGCGCAGTTCGGCCTCGGCGGCCGCGGCGGCCAGGGCCCCGTAGCGGTCACGGACGACCGGGATGCTGACGAAGGCGGCTGCGACGAGTAGCTGCAGGACGGCGATCAGCGCGTTCATGGTGGCGGGTCCCCCGGCGATTCGGTTTGTTGAACTAAGTGCAAGTTCAATCTAGGACCCACTTGAACTAAGTGCAAGAGACTGCTTGAACTTTGTGCAGGAGCCTTGGTGCAGGAGCGCCGTCGCCACCCGGCGCGGGCCCTAGGGTGGGCCCATGCCGCGCGAGACCCTCACCAAGGACCAGATCGTCACCACCGCCGTCGAGCTCCTCGACGACGAGGGCCTGGAAGGCCTGAACATGCGCAGCCTGGGCAAGCGCCTGGGAGCCGCGGCCACCGCGGTCTACTGGCACGTCAAGAACAAGGACGACCTCGTGGTGCTGGCCGGCGACCGGGTCTGGGACGAGATCGCGCTGCCCGACCTCGACGCGGTGGACTGGCGGACCGCCGCCGCCGCGATGGCCGGCGGGCTGCACGCCATGTTCGCCCGGCACCCCTGGCTGGTGCAGGCCCTCGGCTCCCACCTCTTCTACGGCCCCGGCAAGGCCCGCCACGACGACCACAGCCTCGCGGTCTACGAGCGGGCCGGCTTCACCGGCCCCGACGCGGACCGCGCCGCCGCCACGGTCTTCACCTTCGTGCTCGGCAACGCGCTCGCCGGGGCGGCCACCGCCTCCCTGGTCCGCCGCCTCGGCCGGGACGGCGCCGACCCCGGGGAGCGGATGGCGGCCACCCTCAGGAGCGCCGCCGAGGTCGCCGCCGGCTTCCCCCGGCTCCGCGCCCGGCTGGACAGCCCGGCCGCCGCCGACTACAACGCCACCCCGGAGCGGACCTTCGAGCGCGGCCTGGACACCCTGCTGGACGGCCTCCAGGCGGAGCTGGCCCGGCGCTGAGCCCGCCACCGAGCCCGGCGCTGAGCCCGCCACCGGGCCTGCCGGTGAGGCCCCGCCGGCCCCGCCGGTGCGGGCGGGCGGGGGGGTGAGGTTTCCGTACAGCATGGGTGCAGACGTCCATGCGGCGGTTGGTTGAACGTTTCTTCATTCACCCGTACGTGGGACCGTTGTCGTACCGGTGGCGCGCGTGGCGTAGCCGGTGGCCGGATTCTGCGACCATCTGTGAGCGCCTGGTGACCGACAGCTGACAGGCGGCCCCGTCACATCCCTCCGTCAAGGAGTGCACCCCCATGGGCCCTCACCCCGCCGTCGCGGCGATACGTCTCGCCGTCCGCCGTACCCTCGCCGAACTCGCCGCCGAGGCCGGCGTCGTGACCGGAGCGCCCGTCCGCGCCCGGCACGTCCCGCCGCCGCAGGCGCCGGTGCTGGCCGCCGCCGGCACCACCCTGATCGGCAACGCCCACCGGCACCCCTCCGGCCTGCCGCGCACCCCCGCGGCGCCGGGCTCCCCGCTCGTCCTGGTCGCGGTCAGCGGCGGCGCCGACTCGATGGCGCTGGCCACCGCGACCGCCTTCGAGGCGCCCAAGCTGGGCCTGCGGGTCGGTGCGGTGACGGTGGACCACGGGCTGCAGCCCGGTTCCGCCGAGCGCGCCGAAGCGGTGGTCGGCCGGCTGCGCGAGCTCGGGCTGGACCCGGTCGAGGCGATCGGCGTGCGGGTCGGCCGGGAGGGCGGGCCGGAGAACGCGGCCCGGGACGCCCGGTACGCCGCCCTGGACGAGGCGGCCGAGCGCCACGGCGCGCTGGCCGTGCTGCTCGGCCACACCCGCGACGACCAGGCCGAGACCGTGCTGCTCGGCCTCGCCCGCGGCTCCGGCGCCCGGTCGCTGGCCGGCATGCCCGCCCAGAAGGGCCGCTACCGCCGTCCGCTGCTGGAACTCGACCGCGCCGCCACCCGCCAGGCCTGCTCGGCCCAGTCCATCCCGATCTGGGACGACCCGCACAACTCCGACCCCGCCTACACCCGCTCCCGGGTCCGCCACGAGGTGCTGCCGGTACTGGAGAAGCACCTCGGCGGCGGCGTGGTCGAGGCCCTGGCCCGGACCGCCCGGCTCTTCCGCGACGACGCCGACGCGCTCGACCAGTGGGCCGCCCTCGCCGAGCGCGACCTGCGGACCGGCGAGGGCTCCCTGGACGTCGCCAAGCTCGCCGAACTGCCCCCCGCCGTCCGCCGCCGGGTGCTCCGCCGGGCCGCGCTGCGCGCGGGCTCCCCGGGCGGCGACCTCTTCGCCCGGCACCTGGAGGCGATCGACCTCCTGGTCACCGGCTGGCGCGGCCAGGGCCCGCTGCACCTACCCGGGGGGGTCGAAGCCGTCCGAAGGTGTGGCACGCTGGTCTTTCGGCGCCAGGGCGACCACCGGGCTTAGAGCCGCGAGGTCGGCCGGCCGCCGCCGACACAGGACCCCGAACGTTTGAGGACGTATCCCCGGTGGATCAGAACGACATGGGCGCTGACCTCGCGAAGGTGCTCATCAGCAAGGACGAGATCGACGCCAAGCTGCTGGAGCTGGCCGAGCGGATCGACCAGGACTACGCCGGGCGGGATCTGCTGATCGTCGGCGTGCTCAAGGGCGCCGTCATGGTCATGGCCGACCTCGCCCGTGCGCTGCACTCGCAGGTCACCATGGACTGGATGGCCGTCTCCTCGTACGGCATGGGCACCAAGTCCTCCGGTGTGGTGCGGATCCTCAAGGACCTCGACACCGACATCGCCGGCCGGGACGTCCTGATCGTCGAGGACATCATCGACTCCGGCCTGACCCTGTCCTGGCTGCTGGGCAACCTCGGCTCCCGCGGCCCGGCCTCGCTGGAGGTCTGCACCCTGCTGCGCAAGCCGGACGCCGCCAAGGTCGAGATCGACGTCAAGTACGTCGGATTCGACATTCCCAACGAGTTCGTGGTCGGCTACGGCCTCGACTACGCCGAGAAGCTGCGCAACCTGCCGTTCATCGGTACCCTCGCGCCGCACGTCTACGGCGGCTGAAGCCGTCCGGGCGGCGGGTGGGAACAGCACGCTGTTCCCACCCGTTGTGCCGAGGTAGGAAAATACGCCGTGCCGTCGCGCTCCCGCCATCACCGGGGCGCGCTGCGGTACGGTCCAATTAACCGCTCTTCTCATGAGCAACATCCGGATGCGCCGAGGCCCAGGGCCGTACAGCGCCGTTGAGTGGCAGGAGGGACGGGGCGGCAACGCCCCGCATGGATGGACGTCAAGCGATACTTCCGTGCGCCGATCATGTGGATCGTGCTGGCCGTCCTCGCCGTCATCGTGTTGATGCAGGTGGTCTCGGACTCGAGCGGCTACAAGACGGCGGACACCGGTCAGGTGATCGCGGCGATCAACGCGAACCAGGTCAAGGCCGCGAAGCTCACCACCGGTGACTCGAACCTCATCAAGATCGAGCTGAAGGACGGCCAGACGCTGCCGACCAACGGCTCCGAGAAGGCGCCCAAGGGCACCAAGTTCCAAGCCTCCTACGTCTCCGACTCGCAGGCCGCCAGCATTTCCAGCACCCTGCAGGACGAGTTCAAGAACGGCCAGCTGCCGAACGGCTACACCGTGAGCCCCGAGCGGCAGTCCACCTTCGTCAGCCTGCTGCTGTCGATGCTGCCGATCGTCATCATCGTCCTGGTCTTCCTCTTCCTGATGAACCAGATGCAGGGCGGCGGCTCCCGGGTCATGCAGTTCGGCAAGTCCAAGGCCAAGCTGCTCACCAAGGACACCCCGAAGACCACCTTCGCGGACGTGGCCGGTGCGGACGAGGCGGTCGAGGAGCTCCAGGAGATCAAGGAGTTCCTGCAGGAGCCCTCGAAGTTCCAGGCCGTCGGCGCCAAGATCCCCAAGGGCGTGCTGCTCTACGGCCCGCCCGGCACCGGCAAGACCCTGCTGGCGCGCGCCGTCGCGGGCGAGGCCGGCGTGCCGTTCTACTCGATCTCCGGTTCCGACTTCGTCGAGATGTTCGTCGGTGTCGGTGCCTCCCGGGTCCGCGACCTGTTCGAGCAGGCCAAGGCGAACGCCCCGGCGATCATCTTCGTCGACGAGATCGACGCCGTCGGCCGGCACCGCGGCGCGGGCCTCGGCGGCGGCCACGACGAGCGCGAGCAGACCCTCAACCAGCTGCTGGTCGAGATGGACGGCTTCGACGTCAAGGGCGGCGTCATCCTGATCGCCGCCACCAACCGCCCCGACATCCTGGACCCGGCGCTGCTGCGCCCCGGCCGCTTCGACCGGCAGATCGCCGTCGACCGCCCGGACCTCCAGGGCCGCGTGGACATCCTCAAGGTCCACCAGAAGGGCAAGCCGATCGCGCCCGACGTCGACCTCTCGGCCGTCGCCAAGCGCACCCCCGGCTTCACCGGCGCCGACCTGTCGAACGTCCTCAACGAGGCCGCCCTGCTGACGGCCCGCTCGGACAAGAAGCTGATCGACAACGGCGTGCTGGACGAGGCGATCGACCGCGTGGTCGCCGGTCCGCAGAAGCGCAGCCGGATCATGTCCGACAAGGAGAAGAAGATCACCGCGTACCACGAGGGCGGACACGCCCTGGTCGCGGCGGCCTGCAACTACTCCGACCCGGTGCACAAGATCACCATCCTGTCCCGCGGCCGCGCCCTGGGCTACACGATGGTCCTGCCGGACGAGGACAAGTACTCGACCACCCGCAACGAGATGCTCGACCAGCTCGCCTACATGCTGGGCGGCCGGGCGGCGGAGGAGCTGGTCTTCCACGACCCGACCACCGGCGCCTCGAACGACATCGAGAAGGCCACCGCCACCGCGCGGGCCATGGTCACCCAGTACGGCATGAGCGAGCGCCTCGGCGCGATCAAGTTCGGCTCCTCCGACTCCGAGCCCTTCCTGGGCCGCGAGATGGCCCACCAGCGCGACTACTCCGAGGAGATCGCCGGGCTGGTGGACGAGGAGGTCAAGAAGCTCATCGAGACCGCGCACAACGAGGCCTGGGAGATCCTGGTCGAGAACCGCGACGTGCTCGACAACCTCGTGCTGGAGCTGCTGGAGAAGGAGACGCTGAACAAGGAGCAGATCGCCGAGATCTTCGCTCCGGTGATCAAGCGTCCGCACCGTCCGGCCTGGACGGGTTCGGCCCGCCGCACCCCGTCCACCCGCCCGCCGGTCCAGTCGCCCAAGGAGCTGGCGCTCACCAACGGCGTCATCACCAGCACCGCCCAGGAGGGCCCGGTCGACGTGGTGAAGCTGCCGCCGGCCACCGGTGACAGCCCCGCCGAGAGCTGATCCGCAGGACGGAATGGATGCCGCGTTTCCAGGGTTTGTACCCTGGAGGCGCGGCATTCGTGCTGCAGGCCCAGTCCGTACGACAGCAGCGAGGTACGCATGATCGACCCGGTGACCCTCGAGGGTGAGTCCCCCATCGGGCACTTCGACCAGAAGCGTGCCGAGAACGCCGTGCGCGAGCTGCTGATCGCCGTCGGGGAGGACCCGGACCGCGAGGGCCTCCTGGAGACGCCGGCCCGTGTCGCCCGCGCGTACAAGGAGATATTCGCCGGGCTCTGGCAGGAGCCGGAGGACGTCCTCACCACCACCTTCGACCTCGGCCACGACGAGATGGTGCTGGTCAAGGACATCGAGGTGTTCTCCACCTGCGAGCACCACCTGGTGCCGTTCCAGGGCGTGGCGCACGTCGGGTACATCCCGTCCACCAGCGGCAAGATCACCGGCCTGTCCAAGCTGGCCCGCCTGGTCGACGTGTACGCCCGCCGCCCGCAGGTGCAGGAGCGGCTCACCAGCCAGGTCGCCGACTCGCTGATGCGGATCCTGGAGCCGCGCGGCGCCATCGTGGTCATCGAGTGCGAGCACATGTGCATGTCGATGCGCGGCATCCGCAAGCCCGGCGCCAAGACGCTCACCTCCGCCGTCCGCGGCCAGCTCCGCGACCCCGCCACCCGCGCCGAGGCGATGAGCCTCATCATCGGGCGCTGAGCACCCCGGCGGCCGGCCCCGGTCAGCCCCGCGGCTCCCGGTCCTGGGGGACGGCGAGGCGGTCGCTGAGCCACTCCAGCGTGGCGGGCAGCTCGCTGCGCCAGGTCTCGAAGCTGTGCCCGCCGTCCGGCAGGAGGAGCGAGTCCACCGTGAACTCCGGGTGGGCGGCGGCCACCTCCCGGGCGGCGGCCAGGAACTGCTCGGTCGCCGGGTAGTCGTCCTCGGTCCGGGTGGAGACCAGCAGCAGCGCCGTCCTCGGCGCGGGCAGGTTCTTCAGCCGCCAGAGCAGGTCGGACTGCTGGGCGGCCGCCGTGTCCCCGTGGAACAGGTCGCCGTCCGTCCAGCGGTCGTTCGGCACCTGGTACTCGGCGTGCAGCCCGGCCGCGGTCGGCAGGGCGTCCGGGTTCCGCATCGCCAGCCGCAGCGCGCAGTTGCCGCCGGTCGAGTAGCCCAGCACCCCCCAGGAGGCCGCCGAGCGGCTGACCCGGTACGCCGAGCGGATCGCCGCCGGCAGGTCCCTGGCGAACCAGGTCTCGGTCCGCGGGCCGCCGGACACGTCCACGCACTCGGTGTTGCGCGGCGGCGCCACGGTGGGCCGGGCCATCACGATCACGGTCGGCGCCATCCGGCCCTCGCGCTGGAGCTGCGAGGCGGTCAGCGGCACCCGCAGCCCCTCCACCAGGTGCAGGGATGGTCCCGGGTAGCCGCCGATGGCCAGCAGCACCGGGAACCGTTCGCGCGCGTACCGCGGGATGAAGTACTCCGGCGGCAGGTAGACGAACACCTGGTCGGCCAGGCCGGACTCGGTGCCGGTGACGTGGACCGACTCCACCTTCCCCACCTCCTCGGGCGGCCCCTGCGGCAGCAGGTCCCGGACGGTCTCCAGCCCGCCCTCCGCGGTCGCCTGCACCAGCCGGCCGGCGTCCCCCGAGCCGCCGCCCGGCGGCGGCGCGGCCAGCGCCAGCGCCGTCCCGCCCGGGTGCAGCAGGTCGTTCCAGGAGGTGTAGAACCCGTACGCGTTGTTGACCGACAGCCCGAGCGAGGCGGTCACCGCGACCTGGACCACCGTCAGCAGCGCCAGCCGGACGAGCACCGGGAGCGGGCGCTGGCGGGCCAGGCGCGGCCACAGCCACAGGGTGGCCGCGAGCCCCAGGAGGGCCATCGCGATCAGCGAGTACAGCAGCGCATCGCCGGTCAGTTCCATCGCCGCCGTCCTCCTCGGGCCGCCCTCGCGCGGGCGTTCATCCTCCGGCCGCCCGCAGGCACCGGCCACCGGGGCTGGGCCGATCGGCCCCCTGCCGGCCGGCGGGCCGCCTGTGTGCCCCACGCAACCGAAGCCCTAGAATGCGGCGTCCACCGTGTGTGATGCGTCCGCGACCGCTGCGTCGCGGGGCGCGGCCGCGTCGGACCCAAGCCACTGCCGCACCCGCCGCTCCAGCCGTCCGGTCGTCCCGCCGGGCGAGTGGGCCGGGCGGCTCCACCTGTCCCCGTTTCCGACGGCGGGAGGTGTCCTCTTGACCTTCGGGAGGCACTTCCTTGACGTGCGGATTGCCTGCCCAAGGAATAGTCATGAAGGTCCATCACAGCTCCTCCTCCGGAGTGACAGGACGAGCCTCCGCAGCCTCTACGCTGAGCTTCCATGAGCGTTCCCGTGTCCGTTGAGCCGTCCGCCGAGCAGCCCCGTCGCCGGGGTCTGCAGACGCTCCGTACCCAAGCCGCCGCCGTCCCGCGGGCCTGGCTCCCCGGAGCCGTCGGCTATGCCTGCCTGCTGATCGGACTGATCGACATCGCCTGCGCGGTGTTCCCCCGGCTGCGCTACACCCGGGTGCACCTGTGGGCCGGTCAGCTGCCCGGCGGCACCACCTCGCTGGCCGCCGCCGGCACGCTGATGGTCGGCGTGCTGCTGGTCCTGCTGGCACACGCCCTCCGCCGCCGCAAGCGCCGCGCCTGGCGCGCCGTCTGCGTCCTGCTGCCGATCGGCGCCACGCTGCACCTGCTGCGCTGGCACCAGTTCGGCCAGGCCGCCATCTCCCTGGTGCTGCTGGCCGTGATGCTGGTGCACCGCCGCGAGTTCTACGCCAAGGCCGACCCGCGGACCCGCTGGCGCGCGCTCGCCAACCTGGTCGTCCTCGGCACCCTCAGCGTCCTGCTCGGCCTGCTGATCGTCAGCGCCCGGTTCAAGGCCGAGGTCGGCGACCCGAGCCTGTTCCAGCGTCTGGAGCACGTGGTCTACGGACTGTTCGGCTTCGAAGGACCCATCGGCTACGGCAACGACCGGGTCTCCTGGTTCGTCGCCTACTCGCTCGGCGCCCTCGGCCTGGTCACCGCCTCCACCACCGCCTACCTCGCGCTCCGCCCGGAGAAGCCCGAGCCGGAGCTCACCCCCGAGGACGAGGTGAAGGTCCGCGAGCTGCTCCAGCGCCACGGCCAGCGCGACTCGCTCGGCTACTTCGCGCTCCGCCGCGACAAGAGCGTGCTGTTCTCGCCCTCCGGCAAGGCCGCGATCTCCTACCGCGTGGTCTCCGGCGTGATGCTCGCCTCCGGCGACCCGGTCGGCGACTACGAGGCCTGGCCCGGCGCCATCAAGGTCTTCATGGCCGAGGCCCGCGCCCACGCCTGGGTGCCCGCCGTCATGGGCTGCAGCGAGCTCGGCGGCGAGATCTGGACCCGCGAGGCGGACCTGGACGCCCTGGAGCTCGGCGACGAGGCCATCGTCGACACCTCCGTCTTCTCGCTCTCCGGCCGGGCGATGCGCAACGTCCGCCAGATGGTCAAGCGGATCGAACGCAATGGCTATTCGTGCAAGGTCCGCCGGGTCTCCGAGCTGACCCTGGAGGAGAAGCGACAGGTCGCCGACGCCGCCGCCCGCTGGCGCGGCACCGACACCGAGCGCGGCTTCTCGATGGCCCTCGGCCGCTTCGGCGACGCCGCCGACGACGACTGCGTGGTCGTCACCGCGCACAAGGCCCCCGAGGAGGGCGAGCCCGAGGGCCCGCCCGGCAGCGACCTCAAGGCCGTGCTGCACTTCGTGCCCTGGGGCCCGGACGGCATCTCCCTGGAGCTGATGCGCCGCGACCGCGAGGCCGACCCCGGCCTCAACGAGCTGCTCATCGTCGCCGCCCTCCAGCAGGTCTCGGCCCTCGGCGTGAAGCGGGTCTCGCTGAACTTCGCGATGTTCCGCTCCGCCCTCGCCCGCGGCGAGCGGATCGGCGCGGGACCGGTGCTGCGCGCCTGGCGCGGTCTGCTGGTGTTCCTCTCCCGCTGGTTCCAGATCGAGTCGCTCTACAAGTTCAACGCCAAGTTCCAGCCCGAGTGGGAGCCGCGGTTCCTGGTCTACCCGCAGACCCGCGACCTCCCGCGGATCGGCTTCGCCGCGATGCAGGCGGAGGCGTTCATCACGCTCGGCATGCCGCGCTTCGGACGCAAGCGCCAGCGGCAGGGGCTGATGCCGGAGACGGTGACGGTGGACAAGGCCGCGTAGCCGGTCGGAACGGACACCGGAAACGGACGGGTCCGAACAGGAGAACGCCGGAGGGGCGCGGGCGACCGCGCCCCTCCGGCGTTCCGGGACGCGGTCGATAATGGCCGCATGAACAACCCGCTGCCCGGACTCCCGGCCCTGGACCGCTGCGCCGTGATGGGCGTGGTCAACGTGACCCCCGACTCGTTCTCCGACGGCGGGCTGTGGCTGGACCCCGCCGCGGCCGTCCGGCACGGGCTCGACCTGGTGGCCAAGGGGGCGGACCTGGTGGACGTCGGCGGCGAGTCCACCCGCCCCGGCGCCCAGCGGGTCACCGAGGAGGAGGAGATCCGCCGGGTCCTCCCGGTGGTCCGCGAGCTGGCCGCCGCCGGCGTGGTCGTCTCCGTGGACACCATGCGGGCGAGCGTCGCCGAGCAGGCCGTCGCCGCCGGCGCCCGGCTGATCAACGACGTCTCCGGCGGCCTCGCCGACCCCGCCATGGCCGAGGTGGTCGCCGCCACCGGCGCCCCCTTCGTGGTGATGCACTGGCGCGGTCAGTCCGCCGACATGGACAGCCTGGCCGTCTACCGGGACGTGGTCGCCGACGTCGTCGCCGAACTCGCCGCCCGGACGGGCGCGCTGCTCGCCGCCGGCGTCAAGGAGGAACAGCTGATCCTGGACCCCGGCCTCGGCTTCGCCAAGACCAGCGAGCACAACTGGGCCCTGCTCGGCCGCCTCGACGCCCTCACCGCCCTCGGCCGGCCGGTCCTGGTCGCGGCATCCCGCAAGCGCTTCCTGGGTACGCTGCTCGCCAACCCGGAAACCGGGGAGCCGAGGCCCGCACGGCAGCGCGACGACGCCACCGCCGCGGTCTCGGTGCTCTCGGCCCGGGCCGGCGCCTGGGCCGTCCGGGTGCACGACGTCGCCGGCACGGCCGACGCCGTACGGGTCGTCGCGGCCTGGCAGCGGGCCGCACAGAGGGGGTAGGCGTGGCAGAAGCGGCGAACGGCAACAACGGCGCGGCCGCCCTGGAGCTCGACCGCGAGGCCGTCCTGGCGGCCAACCGGGCGCTCTACGAGGCGTTGGAGAACGGCGACCTGGAGGCCGTCGAGGCGATCTGGCTCGGCGCCGCCGACGCCGACGACAAGCACGGCGTGGTCTGCGTCCACCCCGGCTGGCCGGTCCTCCGCGGCCGCGCCCAGGTCACCCGGTCGTACATGCTGATCATGGCGAACACCGAGTACATCCAGTTCTTCCTGACCGACGTCGAGGTCGAGGTCCAGGGCGATGTGGCCCTTGTCACCTGCACCGAGAACATCCTCTCCGGCGGCGAGCCGGAGACCGAGGGCGAGCTCGGCCCGCTGGTCGGCGGCAAGGTCGTCTCGACCAACGTCTTCCGTCGCACCGAGGACGGCTGGCACCTCTGGTCCCACCACGGCTCACCCGTCCTGACCAGCGGAGACGACGAGGACGAGGAGTAGGCCCCGGACTGCTCCCAGCACCCGCCGGGCCACCTGGGCACGGACGCCGCCGGGTGGCCGCCACGACGGCACGAAACGTTCACGTCAAGTGCCGAAACGGCGCGCGTGGCGGCCCTCCGGGCCGGGTAGGCGGTCTGGCGTTGTCCTTCCCCGCGGGTAGATTCGTGGGGCAGCGGGCGACGGGGCCCGCCACCGCCCTGCCCCGAGCAGGGACGTCATCCTGGGAGCAGTGATTCGTTTGCTGGACCGCGTCACCCTGCGGGGCCTGCGTGCCCGCGGCCACCACGGCGTCTTCGAGCGCGAGCGCATCGAGGGGCAGACCTTCGTGGTCGACCTCGTGCTGTTCCTCGACACCCGCCCCGCCGCAGCAGGTGACGACCTCACCCTCACCGCGCACTACGGGATCATCGCCGAGGAGGTCACCGCGGTCATCGCCGGCGACCCGGTCGACCTGATCGAGACCCTCGCCCAGCGCATCGCCGACCAGTGCCTCAAGCACGAGGTGGTCCAGGAGGTCGAGGTCACCGTGCACAAGCCGGACGCCCCGATCACCGTCCCGTTCGACGACGTCACCATCACCATCCACCGGGGCCGCGCCTGACCCGCGCACCGGGCGCGACCCGCGTACCGCGCCTGACCCGCGTACCGCGCCGGCCCCACCGACCGCAGCCCGCCGCAGTGCCCGCGGCCCGAACAGAGGGAACCCGATGAGCACCAGCGACCCGACCGCCTCGCCGACCACCTTCGACCTGGAGCGCCGGGTGGACAAGGCCGACTCGACCCTGCACCAGCCCCGCCACGCCGTCATCGCCCTCGGCAGCAACCTCGGCAACCGCCTGGAGACCCTCCAGGGCGCCGTGGACGCACTGGAGGACACCCCCGGCGTCCGGATCCTGGCCGTCTCCGCCGTCTACGAGACCGACGCCGTCGGCGGCCCGGCCGACCAGCCCAGCTACTTCAACGCCGTCGCCGTGCTGCGCACCACCCTGCCGCCCGTCGACCTGCTGGACCGCGCCAACGCCGTCGAGGACGCCTTCGGGCGGGTCCGCGAGGTCCGCTGGGGCCCGCGCACCCTCGACGTCGACATCCTCGCCTACGAGGGCGTCACCAGCGACGACCCGCACCTGCTGCTGCCGCACCCGCGCGCCCACGAGCGCGCCTTCGTCCTCGCCCCCTGGCTGGACGCCGACCCGGCCGCCGAGGTCCCCGGCCAGGGCACCGCGGCGGACCTGCTGAACGGGCTCGGCGGCGCCGCCGCCCAGGGCGTCCGCCGCCGCGACGACCTCCGGCTCTGCCTGCCGGAGTGACCGCCCGGGCGGCGGCCCCACCGGACCGGCCCCGGTCGGTCCGCGGAACCGGGCCGGGAACTTCCGTGCGGCCGCGCCCGTAGCTCAGAGGTGGCGGGTCCGGCCGGTACGGTGGCCTGGCGCCGCCGCCCCTGCGACGGTCCGTCAGAATCAGCCGCCGTCGTGTTCGTCGGGAAGGACCTCGTCCGCGTGAAGCCGCTCCGTCTCCGCCTGCTGCTCGTCATCGTCCTGGTGGCGGGGGTGCTCTCCTGGGCCGGCGCCAGGATGTGGGACTCGCTCGGGTCGCTGCCCGGAGTGCCGTCGTTCGCACCGCTCGCCCTCGCGGCGATCGCCGTGGTGCTGTTCGCGGTCGCGATCACGCTGCGGTCGCGGCTCAAGGCCGTCCGCGAGCGCGAGCCCGACGCCAAGGGCGTCGACCCGCTGGCGGCCGCGCGGGCCCTGGTCCTCGGGCAGGCGAGCGCCCTGGTGTCCTCGGTGGTGACCGGGATCTACGCCGGCGTGGGGGTGTTCCTGCTCGGCGAACTGGACATCGCGGCACGGAAGTCGCAGGCGATCACGGCGGGACTGGCGGTGCTGGCGGGAGCCGCGGTGATCGCGGCCGGGCTGTGGATCCAGCACATCTGCCGCCTCCCGGAGGACCACGACCACCCGCACGGACCCAGCGGGACGGCGCCCTCGGCGCGCTGAGTCGGCAGGTCGACACCCCCCGGGGGCGCGGCCGCCTCAGCCCGGCCGTGTGACGGCATCCGGGTGGCCGGAGACGACGCGGGCGATGTTGGCGAGGGACTCGGAGCCCTCGTCGAAGTACGCGGAGTGACTGTCGAATGCGTGGGACGGCTCGCCCGGGGCGACCTGGAAGCGCCGGGCGCCGAAGGCGTCACCCGCCGGGTCGCGGCCGAACCAGAGGTCGTCCGGCGCCAGCACCCGGGCCGCCACCCCCACCGGACCGGCGGCCAGCAGCCCGCCCGCCGCCTCCCCTCGCGCGGGCACCCGCCCCACCGGATCGCAGCCGGCCGCCCCCACGTACACGTGCTCCGCCCCCACCCCGAGCTGCTCCGCCCGGTCCGACCCCACCCCCGGGCTCCCCACCAGCACCACCTCGTCCGCCAGCGGCCCGCCCGGCCGCGCGGCGGCCGTCCCCACCACCAGCGACCCGTAGCTGTGCCCGAGCGCCGTGACGTGGGCCGGCGCCGCCCCCGGCGGGCGGGCCGCCCGCAGGCCGTCCAGGAAGCGCCGGTAGGAGACGGCGCCCTCGCGGGCCCGGGCGTCCCCGGCGACGTGCACCGAACCCGGGCGCAGCCCCTCGTTCGGCGGCGCGTCGTAGCCCAGCCAGACCAGGCCGGCGGCCGTCCGCCCCCCGCCCTGCCGCTCGGCGGCGGCCCGGACCCGCTGCGCCCGGTCGCCGTCCCCGTGGCCCACGCAGGCCAGCTCGGTGCCGAAACCCGGCACGTACACCGCGACGTCGTCCGCCCGGTCCGGGTCGCCGAAGGAGAGGACGGCCCGGCCCTGGCCCGCCGAGTCCAGGGCGAGCAGCAGGACGTCCGGACCCTCGGCGGCCAGCCGGCCGCGGATGGCGAGCAGGCCCTCGCCGACCCGCGGGGAGAGCCGGTCGGGGTGGGCGAGCAGCCGGTCGAGGAGGATCCGGTTGGCCCGGTCGCGGTCGCGGGCGGGCAGGCCGTCGAGGCGGCCGATCAGCTCGGGGCGGCTCAGGACGAGGGCGTCCCGGGCGTCCGGGCCCAGCCCGGCCCACCAGGCGGCGAGACGCTCGGGTGGGCTGTCCGGCGGCGGGAGCGTGCCGTCGAGCAGGCTGCCCAGCCCGTCCGTCGGGTCGGCCAGCCGGTACGCGCCGAGGGCGGCGTGGCCGACCCGCAGGGCGTCCGGGTCGCGCGCGGAGGCGGCGAGCCGGGCGAGCCGGTCGGCGGTGGCCCGGTCGGCGTGCTCGGCCTCGGCGAGCACCCGCGCGAGTGACGTGCCGTCAGTGTCCGTACCGTCGACGGGGTGATCGCGGCCGCGGGACTGGACGAGCCCGAACGCCTCGGCCGCCTCCCGCAGCACGTCCCGGACCAGGACCAGCTCCATCCAGGCGGCCTGCAGCCGGCCGCCCGCCCGGTGCACCGCGGCGCCGGCGAGGTCGGCGGCCCGGCCCTGCCAGCCGGAGGCGTCCAGCCGGGCGACGGTGTCCCGGGCCCAGTCGTCGTGCCGGGCCTCGACGGCGTCGACCAGGCGCTGATAGGCCTCGGCGGCCTCCGCCAGCGCGGCGGGTCGGGCGGCGAGCAGGGCGGCGTGGTCCACGGGTCAGCCCGCCGATCGCAGCGTGTGGTGGGCCTCGTCCTCGGCCTCCCGGTAGTTGGCGGCCGTCCGGTCCAGGTCGGCGCCCAGGCCGTCGAGCTCCTCGACCAGCCGCAGCAGCAGCACCCGCCACGCCTCCGCGCAGTCGTGCAGCGCCGCCGCGGTGCGCCAGCCGGGGAGGGCGGCCACGGCGGCGTCGCCCGGACCGGCCACCGCTGCGGCGTCCGCGCGGAGCCGCTCGGCGGTGGACCGGGCATGCTGCCCGGCATCGGCCAACCCGGTGGGGTGGACACGGAATCCGGCGGTCACGGCGCCTCGCTCTCCACAGTGCCCGCCCTGCGGGCGGGACCGGCCGCAGGGGGCGGCCGGGTGTCGGGTATCGTAACGATTCGCAACCGGGCGAACACTCCGAGTGTTTTCGACGGACTGTCAAGAGCTGAATGAGTGGCGAGGCTGACAGCGCGCCAATTCGCACGCTAGTTTCTTTGGCATGTCTCGTGGACGCCACCGCCATTCCTCCGTCCTCAGCCGGTCCGGCCCCCCGCTCGCGACCGGTGTGCTCGTCCTGGGGGCGGTGGCCGCCCTGGTGGTCAGTCCCGACCCCGTGGTGGCCCAATCGGTGGGCGTGGCGGCCGTGATCGCGGCGGTCGGCCTCGGCCTGCTGCTGCGTCAGCGCGACCGGCTGGCCCGCGAGGCGGCCCAGGCCGCGGTGGTCCGGCGGATGCGCGACGAGGAGCGCTTCGAGGAGCAGCTGGCCGAGGCCGAGTACGCCGCCGAGGTGGCCGAGGAGCGGGCGACCCGCTTCGGCCGGCGGCTGACGGCGGAGAAGTCCCGGCTGGCGAAGGCGGAGACCGAGATCGCCCGGCTGCTGCGCGAACGCGCGGTGATGGTGGCCGAGCAGGCGATGAAGGAGGCCGAGGCGAGCCGGCGGGCCCAGGAGGCGGCCCGGCCCAAGCACCCGGTGACCACGGCGGCGTACGTCCGGGCCGCGGCCGCGCTGCGGCACGTCGAGCGGCGGGCCGCGATCGCCGAGGCGCAGCGCGCCGCCGCCCGCCGGGCCGAACTGCCCGCCGCACCCGCGGCGCCGGCCAGGGAGACCGGCCTGGTACCGCTGCGCCCGGCCGCCGAGGCCGTGGGCACGGCGCGTTCCGAGCGTCCCGAGTTCTCCGAGCGTCCCGAGTTCTCCGAGCGCCCGGCCCCGGCCGGGCGGCCCGAGGTGGCCGCCGCGCCGGTGCGCCCGGCGCTCGCCGGCCCGTCCGAGACGAGCGGTTCCGCCTCCACCGCGCTGGTCCGCAGCGCCCGTCCGCGCCCGCAGGGTGCCGGGGCCGGGCGCGGGGCCGGGTTCAGCTTCTTCGGCCGCCCGGGTGCCGCCCGGACGGCGCTGCGGGCAGCCGCGCCCGCCCCCGCGGTCGGGGACCTGGCGGACGTCGTCGGGGACGAGGCGATCGCCGCCAGCGCCCGCTACGCGGCGCCGGAGGCCGAGGCGGCCCCGGAGGAACGCCCGGACGGGACGGCCGAGGCCCGGGCCGAGGAGACCCCGGCCCACCAGCGTCCGGAGCCCGCCGAGGAGCCCGAGGTGGTCGACCTGACCCCGCACGAGGAGACCGAGCTGCTGGAGCTCCCCGAGCTCCGCGCCGGACGCTCCTGACCCTGCCGGAAACGGGCGATGCCCCCGGAGCCACGGGCTCCGGGGGCATCGTGCGTCAGGTCGGGGACCCGAGGGGTCAGACGTTGACGCCGAAGTCCTGGGCGATGCCCACCAGGCCGGAGGCGTAGCCCTGGCCGATGGCGCGGAACTTCCACTCGGCGCCGCTGCGGTACAGCTCGCCGAAGATCATGGCCGTCTCGGTGGCCGCGTCCTCGGAGAGGTCGTAGCGGGCGATCTCGGCGCCGCCGCTGGCGTTGAGCACGCGGATGTACGCGTTGCGGACCTGGCCGAAGCTCTGGCCGCGCGAGGTGGCGTCGTAGATCGACACCGGGAAGGTGATCCGGGTGACGTCGGCCGGCAGGCCGGCCAGGTTGACGTTGATCTGCTCGTCGTCGCCGGCGCCCTCGCCGGTGCGGTTGTCGCCGGTGTGCACCACGGTGCTGTCCGGGGTGCTGGTGTTGTTGAAGAAGACGAAGTGACGGTCGGAGTACACCTTGCCGTCGTTGTTCAGGACGATCGCGCTGGCGTCGAGGTCGAACTCGGCGCCGGTGGTGGTGCGGACGTCCCAGCCGAGGCCGACGGTGACCGCGGTCAGGCCGGGGGCCTCCTTGGTCAGCGAGACGTTGCCACCCTTGGAGAGGCTCACTGGCATGGTGTGTGGTGTCCCTTCGGTCGCTTTTGCCGGAAGAACGCGGACCGGCCGCTCCATGGTTCCACCAAGCCGCTGAGTTCTTTCACGAACCGTCGGCACGGCGCGTCTCAGACCCGGGGAAAACGTCCCTGGACGGTCCAGATGTTCGGATTGTCGGCCAGGCCCTCGTGCATGTCGAACAGATCTGCCAGGACGTCCTGGAGGAAGTCCCGGGCCTCCCGCCGCAGGTCCGCGTGGCGGACGACCAGCGGCTCGGAGTTCCGCCGCCAGGTCGCGCTGATCTCGACCCAGCCGAAGCGGCGGGCGAACCGCAGCAGCTCGGTGTTCTGGGTGAAGTCCAGGTCGGCGGTCCGCACGGTGGCGGCGCGGCTGCCCCGGGGGTCATCGTCCAGCTGCTCGACGATGTCGCACACCGCCCACGCGAAGTCCAGCACCGGCACCCACTCCCAGCCGGTGGCCAGCTCGTGGCCGTCCACGTCCAGGAACACGTCGCCGCAGAAGAGGTCGTGGCGGAGGGTGCGGACGGGGGCGGTGCGGTAGTCGGTCTGCGGGGGGTCGGGAAAGCGGTTGGAGAGGGAGTAGCCGAGCTCGATCACCGGGCCATTCTCTCAGTCCACGGGCGGCTGGTTCGGGCGCGGGGAACCGCGCGAATCGGAGGCTTTGCGGGTGGCCCGATCGCGCCGGTTAATCCCGTGGATCCGGACGGGGTGCGGGCGGGATGATGGGGGTATGCCCGAGCCCATTCGCGTCCGGGGATCGGTGGTCGTTCCGGACGCCGAACTCGTGTGGCGTTTCTCCCGTTCCTCCGGCCCCGGTGGCCAGCACGTCAACACGTCGGACACCCAGGTCGAACTCCGTTACGACCTCGCCGCGTCCGACGCCCTCCCGCCGGTCTGGAAGGAGCGCGCCCTGGAGCGGCTCGCCCACCGGCTGGTGGACGGCGCGGTGCTGGTGGTCCGCGCCTCCGAGCACCGTTCGCAGTGGCGCAACCGCGAGGTGGCCGCGGCCCGGCTGGCGTCGCTGCTGGGCGAGGCCACCGCGCCGCCGCCCAAGGCGCGCCGGGCGACCAAGCCCACCCGCGGGATGATCGAGCGGAGGCTGGAGACCAAGCGGCACCGCTCGCAGCTCAAACAGGGTCGCGGCCGGCTCCGACCGGAGTGACGTTCCTCCCGGAGTGACGTTCCTCCAGCCGGCGCGGGCGGCCCGGCCTCAGCCCAACTGGCGGTAGCCGCCGCGGAAGTAAAGCAGCGGCCGGCCGGCCGGGCCGGGCACCGTCGCCTCCAGCACCCGGCCGATCACCAGGGTGTGGTCACCCGCCGCGACCCGCTGCTCGGTACGGCACTCGACGGTGGCCAGCGCCCCCTCGATGAGCGGCGCGCCGGTCTGCGGGCCGCGCCGGTGCGGGGCGTCGGCGAACAGCAGCCGGTCGCTGAGCCGGCCCTTCATGGCGAACCGCGAGGCGAGCGCGCGGTGGTCCTCGGCGAGCAGCGAGACGGCCCAGGTCTCGGCCCGGGTCAGCACCTCGTCCATCCGGGAGTCCTCCCGGACCGACACCAGGACCAGGGGTGGCTCCAGCGACACCGAGAGGAACGAGGTCGCGGTCATGCCGACGTCCTCGCCGTCCTCGGGGTCGTGGGAGGTCACCAGGGTGACGCCGGAGGCGAGCTGGGAGAGCGCGGCCCGGAACTCGTCGGGTGTCGCCGTCGGAGCGGCCGCGGGCTGTGGGGAGCTGCTGTACACGTACCGCACGGTAGTCGCCACCGGGTGGTGGCGGTATCGGGCCCTGGTCGTAGGACCAGGGGTTCGGGGAGTGGCCTGACTCACTCTCAGGGGTGATGGCAGGGGGCCTGCCGGCCGTCCAGGGGCTTGAGTCGAGGGGCCGGAAAGCCGACCACCAGGTGGTCCGCTGTCAGGGAATGTCCCGGTTTCCGATATCTCACGAGGATATGAAGAGACCGGGATTGTGTGATTTGAGTCACAGTGGCAGGCTATTGCTGACCGAGCGTGCCTATCGCAGTGCTCCCTGTGATTCAGTTCTTCTGGCAATCGGACGATAACCATTCAAGAACTATCCGAAGCAGCCGGGGAGCCCCCGCATGGAAGCCGAGTCGGAGCCCTACGTCCGCCTCGCGACCCTCCGCACCTTGCACCGGGTCGTGGCGGACCTCAACGCTGCCCGGAGCCTGGCCGGCACCCTGCAGGCCGTGGTGGAGGGCGCCGTCCACGGGCTCGGCTTCGACGCGGCCGCGGTCAGCCTGGTCCGCCCCGACGGCGACCTGGTGGTGGCCGCCGTCTGGGAGATCGAGGAGAGTGCCTTCGGCGGCCCGGCCGTGCTGCTCGGCCAGGTCGGCTCCCGGGAGTCCTGGGAACGGATGCTCAGCGTCAGCGACCACTGGGGCACCCTGCGCTTCCTCCCGCACGACCGCGGCTGGGCGATCGGCACCGACGTCCCGACCTGGACCGGCGACGGCCCGCTGCCCGTGTACGCCAACGACTGGCACCCCGCCGACATCCTGCTCGCCCCGATGTACAGCGCCGGCGGCGACCTCCTCGGCGTGCTCTCGGTGGACCGCCCGCGCAGCGGCAAGCGCCCCGGCGCCTGGACCCGCGAGGCCCTGGAGATGTTCTCCCTCCAGGCCTCCATCGCCATCGGCAACGCCCGGCTGCGCGCCGAGATGCAACGGGCGCTGGCCCGCCTGGAGAAGGAGCAGCAGGCGCTGCGGGCCAGCGAGGAGAGCTTCCGCCAGGCCTTCGAGTACGCCCCGAGCGGCATGGCCATCACCGAGCTGCACGGCGACGCGATGGGCCAGCTGACCCGGGTGAACGACGCGCTGTGCCGGCTGCTCGGCCGCCCCCGGGCCACCCTCCGCCAGCAGCGCTTCGCCGACCTGGTCCACCCGGACGACCTGGAGCTCCTCCAGCGCACCAGCGCCGAGGGCGGCCGCGCCGAACTGCGGCTCTCCCGCCGGGACGGCGGCTACCAGTGGGTCTGTCTGCGCAACTCCGTGGTCGCCGACGCCGCCGAGGGCCCGAGCTTCCTGCTCACCCACGTCGAGGACATCGAGGACCGCAAGCGCCACGAGCTCCAGCTCGCCCACCGGGCCAGCCACGACGCGCTCACCGGCCTGCCCAACGGCGCCGAGCTGCGCGCCCGGCTGGCCCGCCGGCTGTGCAACCTCCCGCAGCCGGTGCCCGGCGCCGCCCACGGCCCCGCCGCCTACGCCGGCCAGGGGATGCCCGCCTACGCCGGCCAGAGCACCTCCTACAGCGCCCACAGCGCCTTCGACGGTCTCGGGGCCCCGACCACCGCGGACCACGGCTACGGCGCCCCCGACGAGGCCCTGGAGCGCGACCGCGAGGCCTTCGCGGCCGGCCAGGTGCTGCGCTACAGCGGCTCCGACCCGGGCCACGTGCACGCCGCCGTCCCCACCGAGCCGGGCGCGGAGCTCTGGGCCGGCCCGCGCCCCGGAGGGGCGCCCGCGCCCGACAAGGGGCTCGCGGTGCTCTTCTGCGACCTGGACGGCTTCAAGTCCGTCAACGACCGGTTCGGCCACAACGCCGGCGACGCCGTCCTGATCGAGGTCGCCCGCCGCCTCCAGCAGGCCGTCCGGGAGGGCGACACGGTCGCCCGGATGGGCGGCGACGAGTTCGTGGTGCTGGCCGACGGGATCGGCCGCGAGGAGGCCAAGGACCTGGCCGGACGGCTGCGCAACGCGATCATCCCGCCGATGCGGATCGACAACCGGGCGATGCGGGTCGGCGTCAGCCTCGGCATCGGCTGGGCCGGCTGCGGGATGGGCATCGACGAGGTGTTGCGCGCGGCCGACGAGCGCATGTACGACGAGAAGCGGGCCCGTGGAGGAGCGGTGAGGGGAGCGCGCGGAGAGCGTTCACACCGCCGGGCCGGCTGACCCCCGTGGTCACCGGCTTTTTCCGCCGTCGCCCGCGGCAGGTAGGGTGCCCTGGGTACAGCGTCCATCCCTGGGGAGTTGACCGTGACGACGGCCGGCAGCAACGGCGCGCCCGAGGGCGCGGGCGACGACGACCCCTTTGCCTACCTCTACCGGCCGGCCGAGGGCGAGGCGGCGCCGACGCAGCAGCGCAGCCCGTACAGCCGCCCGATGGAGGTCGGCCGCGCCCAGTACGGCCAGCGGCCCGCACCGGCCGCGCCGACGTACCCGCAGCAGCAGCCCGGCCAGGCGCCGCCGGCGGCCGTCCCGCAGCAGACCCGGTACGCCGAGCGGTCGCGCCCGCAGCCGGGCGAGGACCGGCCGAGCGGCGGGCGCGGCAAGGCCGCGGTGATCGGTGCGGTGGCCGTGGTGGCCGCCGTGGCGATCGGCGCCGGCATCGCGCTCTCCGGCCAGGACAAGGGTGACAAGACCACGGGCTCCGGCGGCCAGACCGCCAGTGCCCCGGCATCCCCGGGCGCCTCGGCCTCCCCGGGCGGCTCGGCCTCGGCCAGCGCGCCCACCCTGTCCTCGGGCGTGACGGACGCGACCAAGCTGCAGGCGCAGAACGCGCCCTCGGGCAACACCGTCAAGGGCGCCGTCTCCGCGGACGGCAGCTACCTGACCCTGCAGGCGGGGTCGACGGTGACCTGGACCGTCACCGTGCCCACCGCCGGCCCGTACAACCTCCACCTGCACTTCAACAACGCCGGTGGCGACGTGCCCGCGACGGTCACCGTCAACGGGCAGCCGCACCCCGGCGGATGGGTGTTGAAGAACTACAGCAAGGGCAGCGCTGACCCGGCCAAGTCCTGGTTCAAGAGCTGGATAACGCCTCAGCTGCAGGCCGGGCCCAACACGGTGGTGCTGACGGTCCCGTCCGGTCCGATCCTGGTGGACCAGGTGGCTCTGACGGACGGCAGTACCACCACCTACCCCGGCGCGTCCTGAGTCTCAGCCGCCGCTGACCACCCGGGCCAGGTGGGCGACGGTCTCCGCCGCCCCGGCGCGGGCCGGGGTCAGGTAGCGGCGGGGGTCGGTGACGGCGGGGTCCTGGGCCAGGTGCCGGCGGACGGCCGCGGTGAAGGCGAGGTTGAGCGCCGTGCCGATGTTGACCTTCACCATGCCGGCCGCCACCGCGGCGGCCAGCGCCTCGTCCGGGACGCCCGAACTCCCGTGCAGCACCAGGGGGACGGGCACCGCCGCGGCGAGCCGGCGGATCAGGTCCAGGTCCAGCTCGGCGGTCCGGGTGGTCATCGCGTGCGAACTGCCGACCGCCACCGCCAGCGCGTCCACCCCGGTGTCGGCCACGTAGCCGGCGGCCTCCGCGGGGTCGGTCCGGGCGCCGGGGGCGTGCGCGGACAGCGGCGGCTCGCCGTCCTTGCCGCCCACCCGGCCCAACTCCGCCTCCAGGTGCAGGCCGTGACGGTGCGCCCAGGCGGCCGCCTCGGCGGTGGCCTTGACGTTCTCGGCGGGGGGTAGGGCGGAGGCGTCGTACATCGCGGAGGAGAACCCGGCGGCCGGCGCCTCGCGCAGCAGGTCGAACTCCTCGACGTGGTCCAGGTGCAGCGAGAGCGGTACCCGGCAGGCCGCGGCCAGTTCGGCGCAGGCGCGGGCGATCGGCAGCACCCGGCCGCCGTGGAAGGCCACGGCGTTCTGGCTGAGTTGCAGCACGGCCGGGGTGCCGGCCAGTTCGGCGCCGGCGGCGATCGCCTCGGCGTGCTCCAGGGTGATGACGTTGAAGGCGGGCAGGCCGCAGCCGCGCGAGGCGGCGTCGGCGAGCAGCTCGGAGGTACGGGCGAGAGGCATGGGTGTCCCCCAGGAGGTGAGTAGCGGGGCGCAGGGTTCCGCTGCTCACCCCCCGGTGGGACGGGGAGGCTCAGGCCGCGTGGGCCTTGGTGAGGCGGTCCGCGCCGACGATCCACTCGCCGCGGCGCATCACCGCGACGAGGTCGAAGGTGTCGGAGTCGAGCACGACGAGGTCGGCGTTCTTGCCTGCCTCCAGGGAGCCGGTGGTGTCCGCCAGGCCGAGCAGCCGGGCGGGGACGGTGGACAGGGACTGCACGGCCTGGTTGAGCGACAGGCCGTTGACCGTGACGGACCGCTTGAAGGCGACGTCCAGGGTGAGCGTGGAGCCGGCGATGGAGCCGCCCTCGACCAGGCGGGCCACCCCGTTCTCCACCCGGACCTGCAGCGGGCCGAGCGGGTACAGCCCGTCGCCCATGCCGGCCGCGCCCATGGCGTCGGTGATCAGCGCGACCCGCTCGGCGCCGGCGGAGCCGTACGCCAGGTCGAGCACCGAGGGGTGCAGGTGGACGCCGTCGTTGATGAGTTCGACGGTGACCCGCTCGTCCTCCAGCAGGGCGACGATCGGCCCGGGGGCGCGGTGCTGGATGCCCGGCATCGCGTTGAACAGGTGGGTGGCGACGGTGGCGCCGGCCTCGACCGCCTCCAGGGTCCGGCCGTAGTCGGCGTCGGTGTGGCCGACGGCCGCGATCACGCCCAGGTCGGCCAGCATCCGGACGGACTCCAGGCCGCCCGGCAGCTCGGGGGCGAGGGTGACCATCCTGGCGTGGCCGCGGGCCGCGTCCACCAGCTTGCGGACCAGTGCCGGGTCGGGGTCGCGCAGCAGGTCCGGGCGGTGGGCGCCGCACCGGTGGTGCGAGATGAACGGGCCCTCGAAGTGGATGCCGGCCAGCACCCCGTCCTCGACCAGTTCGGAGAGCACCGCCGCCTGTCGGCAGATCTCGTCGATCTCGCCGGTGACGGTGGAGGCCACCGTCGTGGTGGTGCCGTGCTCCAGGTGCGTCCGGGCGGCCTTGAGGGCCTCCTCGGCCACCCCGGAGGCGTACGAGGCGCCGCCGCCGCCGTGGACGTGCAGGTCGACGAAGCCCGGCACCACGGTGCGCCCGGCCAGGTCCAGGTCGCCGGGGGCGCTCGCGCCGCCCAGGGCAACGATCCGCGAGCCCTCGACGACCAGCCGGCCGTCCTCGACGACGCCGCCCGGCAGTACCAGCCGGGCGCCGCCGAGCGCGATGCCGCGCGGCACAGCCGCCGATCCGTTCCGCGCGGTGGTCACGCGGTCACCTCCTTGGAGAGCAGGTCCCAGGCGAGCAGCCCGGCGCCCAGGGAAGCCGCGGTGTCTTTGAGCATGGCCGGTACGACCTCCGGGGGCATCTGGAAGGTCAGGCGCTCGCTCACCGCGGCACGCAGGGGTGTGAAGAGCGTGTCGCCGGCTTCCGCCAGGCCGCCGCCGACGATCACCGTCGACGGGTCGAGCAGGCTCTGGGCCAGCACGATCCCGTCGGCGAGGGCGTCCACCGCGCGTCCCCAGACCTCGGCCGCCCGCGGGTCGCCGGCGTCGACCGCCTCGGCGCAGGCCGCGGCGTCGGCGAGCGGGTCGCCGCTCGCCTCGGCCCAGGCCCGGGAGACCGCGGAGGCCGAGGCCAGGGTCTCCAGACAGCCGCGGGCACCGCAGCCGCAGGCCGGTCCGCCGGGGCGGACCACCACATGGCCGATCTCCCCGCCGTAGCCGTGGGCGCCCGCCTCGATCCGTCCGCCGATGCCGATGGCGCCGGCGATGCCGGTGCCCAGCGCGATGAACAGGAAGCGGTCCACGCCGCGGCCCGCCCCGATCCGGCCCTCGGCCAGCCCGCCGGAGCGGACGTCGTGGCCGAGCGCGACCGGGATGCCGTCGAGCCGCTCGCCGAGCAGCTTGCGCATCGGCAGGTCCCGCCAACCGAGGTTGGCGGAGAACACCGCGATCCCGTTCCTCTCGTCGATCGTCCCCGGCACGGCCACGCCGGCGGCGAGGGGCGCGCCGCCGAAGCGGGCGCGGCCCTCCTCCGCCAGGTCGGCGGCGAAGTCGAGGATGGTGGCGACGACGGCGTCCGTGCCGTGCTCCCGCCCGGTCGGGCGGCGTGCTTCGAACAGCACGGAGCCGTCCTGGGCGACGAGCGCGGCCTTCATGCCGGTGCCGCCTACATCGAGTGCGATGACGTGCTTCACGGGGGACAGTTTCCCTTGGCCGGTCGGAGAGGTCTAGTCCAGTTGCTTGATTGGTCTGGTCCAAAGGAGTGAGCTGTGTCGCGCCGGGGGCGCGGACGGGGCATTTGTGCGCCTTGGGCAACCCTCCTTGTCCGGAAAGTCGGAGGCCGGGGGCCCGGCGGGCCCGGGGTTCGTGCGGTCGCGGCGCCGGGCGGGTCAGTGCTCCAGGACGATCGAGCGGGTCAGGTGGCGGGGGGCGTCCGGATCCAGCC
Source organism: Kitasatospora sp. HUAS MG31 (assembly GCF_040571325.1). Taxonomy (GTDB): domain Bacteria; phylum Actinomycetota; class Actinomycetes; order Streptomycetales; family Streptomycetaceae; genus Kitasatospora; species Kitasatospora camelliae. Next base: position 4,266,413 of record NZ_CP159872.1, read on the forward strand.
CGCGGGCGGCGGCCAGGGCCACGGCCAGCTTCTGCACCCGGACCAGGTCGGCCAGCGGATCGATCCCGTCCGTCCCCGAGCCGTCCAGCAGCAGCGCGCCGACCGAGGACACCTCCCCGGCCAGGCCGGCCGGCAGCCCGCCGAGCGCCCACACGGCGCGGCCCGGGGCGGCGATGCTGATCGGCCCGTGCCGGTACTCCATCCCCGGGTACGCCTCGGTCCATGCCAGCGCGGCCTCGCGCATCTTCAGCCCGGCCTCCAGGGCCAGGCCGTTGGTCCAGCCGGTGCCGAGGAAGGTGAACTGCTCGCAGGCGGTCAGCTCCTCCGGGACCGACCAGGCGACCGCCGCCTCGGCGTCCCGGGCCGCCCGGGCGATCGGGCGCACGCCGGCCGGCAGCGCGCCCTCGGACTCCAGGTGTGCCCGCAGCAGGGCCAGCGCGGTGGTGGCGAACCGGGTCTGCACCACCGACCGCTCGTCGGCGAAGGCCAGCTCCACCAGCTGTTCGGCCGCCGCCGCGACCGGCTGCGAGGCGTCCGCGGTGAGCGCCGTGCTGGGCGCCTTGAGGCGGCCGAGCAGCTCCAGCACCTCGGTGGTGGTGCCGGACCGGGTGATCGCCAGGACGCGGTCGTACCGCCGGCCCTCCGGGCACTCGGAGGCGGCGAAGGCGTCCGTCTCGCCATGGCCGCCCGACTCGCGCAGCGCCGCGTACGCCTGCGCCATGAACCACGAGGTGCCGCAGCCGACCACCGCCACCCGCTCGCCGCGGCGCGGCAGGGCGCCGACCGACTCGGCCGCCAGGGCGGCGGCCGTCCGCCAGTCGTCGGGCTGGGTGGCGAGCTCCTCGCCCGTCAGGGAGGTCTGAGGCATGGGTGTGGACTCCTTGGGTCATCCCTGCTGCGTGAACCTGATTGATTTATAGCCTTTTCGCGCATCATTGCGCAATGGTGCTGAGGCGTGGACCGCCCATCCGGCGCAGCGCGGGCCGACGGGAGTGTGCGAAGCTGGGCACCGCCCCGCGCATCCGTGCGGGGTTCTGCGCAATCCGGAGGGGCGGCCCGCGTGTCCAGGTACGAGCGGTGGAACTCACTGCTGGAACTGCTCGCCGAGCACGGCAAGTTGGAGGTCGAGGAGGCCGCCGACGCGCTCAACGTCTCCGCCGCCACCATCCGCCGGGACCTCGACCAGCTCGCCCGCCAGCAGATGGTCACCCGGACCCGAGGCGGCGCGGTCGCCCACAACGTCTCCTACGACCTTCCGCTGCGCTACAAGACCGCCCGCAACGCCGACGCCAAGCAGCGGATCGGCGCCGCGGTCGCCGCCCTGATCGCCCCCGGCGAGGTGGTCGGCCTCAACGGCGGCACCACCACCACCGAGGTGGCCCGTGCCCTGGCCGTCCGCCCCGACCTCGCCGACCGTCCCGAGGGCGGCCCCGGGCAGACCCTCACCGTGGTCACCAACGCCCTCAACATCGCCAACGAGCTGACCGTCCGCCCCCAGGTCAAGATCGTCGTCACCGGCGGGGTCGCCCGCCCGCAGTCCTACGAGCTGATCGGCCCGCTGGCCGGCCTGGTGCTCTCCGAACTCACCCTGGACATCACCGTCCTGGGCGTGGACGCGATCGACGTCGAGCACGGCGCCACCGCCCACCACGAGGGCGAGGCCAGCGTCAACCGGCTGCTCGCCGAGCGGGCCCGCCGGGTGGTCGTCGCCGCCGACTCCTCCAAGCTCGGCCACCGCGCCTTCGCCCGGATCTGCGCGCTGGAGCAGGTCGACACCCTGGTCACCGACTCCGCCGTCGCCCCCGACCTGGCCGCCGCCTTCACCGAGGCCGGCGTGGAACTGCTCACCGCCTGATCCACGACCGCCGGGGAGGCCCGCGGGGCAGGCCGTCCGTTCGGTTGGTGAAACCTGAACTTCCTTGCCGTGGAGGCGCGTTGCGCGCTCTGCAGCGCGCACCGTCACTTCGGTAACCAAATCCGGTACAGGTCTGGACCACCCCGTCCACCTGCTGTCAGGGTGGCCGCCGCTCTCCCTTTCGAAGGCGGTAACCCACGTGAACAGATCGGCTGCGCCGGCCGCTTCCCTCGCGCTCTGCCTGCTGCTGGGCGGCTGCGGCGCCCTCCCCGGCCTCGGCGCGGGAGAGGTGACGCTCCGGCTGGTCGCCGCCGACTACGGCGACAACGAGACCACCAGCACCCGGCACTACTGGGACGACCTGCTCCGCCGCTTCGAGCAGACCGACCCCGGCTTCAAGGTCGAGGTGGAGGTGGTCAGTTGGAACGACATCGACAAGCGGGTCGCCGACCTGGTCGCCGGGGGCAGGGTGCCCGACATGGTGCAGACCGGTGGCTACGCCGACCAGGTCGCCGCCGACCGGCTCTACCCGGCCGGCGACGTGCTGTCGATCGACACCCAGGCCAACATCATCGACGCCTTCTCCAAGGCCGGCCAGGTGCTCGGCAGCCAGTACGGCATCCCCTTCGTCGCCTCCACCCGGGTGTTCGTCTACAACAAGGCGATCTTCCAGAAGGCGGGTATCACCGCACCCCCGGCCACCTGGGACGAACTCCGCCGGGACGCCGAACTGATCAAGGCCAAGGTGCCCGGGGTCGTCCCGTACGCGCTGCCGCTCGGGCCCGAGGAGGCCCAGGGCGAATCCATGATCTGGGCCATGAGCGGCGGCGGGAGCCTGGCCGACAACGCCGGCAACTACACCATCGACAGCCCCCAGAACCGGGCCACCTTCGGCTGGCTGCGGACCAACCTGGTGCAGCGCCAACTCACCTACGCCGAGCCGGGAACGGTGGACCGCAAGACCGCCTTCGCCGACTTCGCGGCGGGCAAGACGGCCATGCTCAACGGCCACCCGGGCCTGGTCCAGCGGGCGATCGAGGCGAAGGTCGACTACGGGACGGCGGCCATCCCGCGGAAGGACGCCTCCGTCCGGCCCGGCACCCTCGGCGTGGCCGACTGGATGATGGCCTTCAAGGCCAACGGCCACAAGACGGAGATCAAGAAGTTCCTCAACTTCGTCTACAGCAAGGAGAACACGCTCACCTTCGACGAGCGGTACAACCTCCTCCCGGTCACCCTCGACACCAAGGCCGAGATGACCGGCGCCGGCAACCACAAGGACCTCACCGAGTTCCTCAACGCCCTCCCCAACGCCAACTTCTACCCGCTGGGGGACCCCTCCTGGGACAAGGTCAGCGGCATGGTCAAGCAGCGGATCGGGGCGGCGGTGAAGAAGGACGGCGACCAGGTGCTCGCCGACCTGCAGAGCGCGGCCGCGGCCGAGGCGGGGAAGGCCCGGGGACGGGGTTAGCCTGGCCCGGTCGGCGCGGAGGCGCTGGCGGAGCGGTGACGCGGACGGGAGGCGGGTGCGGTGGCTGAGCCGGGACGGCTGGACGAGCGGGAGCTGGCGGTGCTCGCGCTGGAGGGCCGGCAGTGGCGGACGGCGGGGGCCAAGGAACGGGCCATCCGGGAGGAACTGGGGATCTCCAGCACGCGGTACTACCAGGTGCTGAACGGGTTGCTGGACCGGGAGGAGGCGCTGGCGCAGGCGCCGGTGCTGGTGAACCGGCTGCGGAGGCTCCGCGAGGAGAAGCGGGCGGCCCGCTGAGGGGCTGGTGTGAGTGGGTCACCCCCACGCGCCCCCGAAGGGCTGAGGGCTGACGCCGGCGGTTGAGCATGACCCTGGGGTTGCCCGACTGCGTGTGGTGTCGGGGTGTGGGTGGGTACGGTCGGGGTTATGGGTGTTGAGGTGATCGTGCCGGGAACGGCGGCTGGGCGGGAGGGGCTGGCCGGGGTGCTGGCGGCTCCGGGTGAGGCCGTGGTGGGGCTGGACTTCGACGGGACGCTGGCGCAGATCGTGGCGGATCCGGACCGGGCGCGTGCCCACCCGGACGTGGTCCCCGCCCTTTCCGCGCTCGCGCCGCTGGTGGGTGCCGTGGTCGTGGTGACCGGCCGCCCGGCGGCGGTGGCGGTGGAGTACGGCGGCTTCGCCGGGGTCCCGGGGCTGGAGCACCTGACCGTGCTCGGCCACTACGGCGCCGAGCGGTGGGAGGCCCGGACGGGCGAGGTGACGGCCCCCGAGGTGCATCCGGGGGTGGCGCTGGTCCGGGCGGAGCTGCCCGAGGTGCTGGAGCGGGCCGGGGCGCCCGAGGGGACGTGGACCGAGGACAAGGGCCGGGCCGTGGTCGTGCACACGCGCCGCACCTCCGACCCGGACGGCAGCCTGGAACGGCTGCGCGGCCCGCTGGTGGAGCTGGCCGCCCGGCACGGGCTGATGGTGGAGCCGGGCCGGATGGTGCTGGAGCTGCGTCCGCCCGGGGTGGACAAGGGCGCGGCGCTGACCGGGTTCCTGGCCGAGCGCGGGGCGCGGGGCGTGGTCTACGCCGGGGACGACCTCGGCGATCTGGCTGCGTACGCCGCGGTGGAGGAGCGCCGCGCCGAGGGGCTGCCCGGGGTGCTGGTCTACAGCGGGCCGGTGACCGGCGAGCCGCCGCTGCGCGAACTCGCCGACCGGGCGGACCTGGTGGTCCGGGGCCCGGCCGGCGTGGTGGAGGTGCTCGGCGCCCTCGCGGAGCGGATCCGCGAGGGCCGGTGATCCTCGGACCGGTCGGACCGGCCCGAGGATCAGCCGTCAGCCACGCAGGGCGTTGAGCTGGTCGAGGAACCACTGCTGCGGCGGCAGCGCCGTCGCCGCCGCGGCCAGCCGCTTGGTGCGGTCGGTGCGTTCGGCGGGCGGCATGGTGAGCGCCCGGTGCAGGGCCTCGGCGGTGGCGATGACGTCGTACGGGTTGACCGTGATCGCGTCCTCGGCCAGCTCCTCGAAGGCGCCCGCCTCGCGGGAGAGCACCAGGGCGCAGCCGTTGTCGGAGACCACCGGGATCTCCTTGGCGACCAGGTTCATGCCGTCCCGGATCGGGTTCACCAGGGCGACGTCGGCCAGCCGGTAGGCGGCCAGTGACCGTGGGAAGTCGTCGTTGACGTGCAGGATCAGCGGCTGCCACTCGGGCGTGCCGAACTCGTCGTTGATCTCGTGGGCGATCCGCTGCACGGCGGCGGTGTACTCGCGGTACTCGGGCAGGTCGTGTCGGGAGGGGTAGGCGAAGGCGATGTGCACCACCCGGCCCTGCCACTCGGGCCGGGACCGCAGAAGGTGCCGGTAGGCGAGCAGCCCGCGGACGATGTTCTTGCTCAGCTCGGTGCGGTCGACCCGGACGACGGTCCGGCGGTCGCCGACGGCCTCGCGGAGGGCGGCCAGTCGGGCGTCCACGTCGGGCCGGTGGGAGCGTTCGCGCAGGAAGTCGGCGTCGGCGCCCAGCCCGTGCACCCCGAGCCGGGTGGTCCGGCCGGCGTGGGTGACGGTGAGGCCGTCGCGGTCCACGGTGGCGCCGAGCAGTGCCGCGCAGCAGTCGGCGAAGGCGAGCGCCCAGCGGCGGGTGAGGAAGCCGGCCCGGTCCGCGCCGAGGATGCCGGTGAGCACGGCCTCGGCCACGTCGTCGGGCAGCATCCGGTAGTACTCGGGCGGGGCCCAGGGGGTGTGCGAGAAGTGGCCGATCCGCAGGTCGGGTCGGAGGCCGCGGAGCAGGGCGGGGACCAGGGACAGGTGGTAGTCCTGCACGAGCACGGCGGCGCCCGGGGCGGCCTCGGCGGCGAGGGCCTCGGCGAAGGCGGTGTTGTAGGCGGTGTAGGACTCCCACTCGCGGCGGAAGCGGTCGTCGAAGACGGGCGTGACCGGGATGTCGTACAGCAGGTGGTGGACGAACCACAGGGTGGAGTTGGCGACGCCGTTGTACGCGCGGGTGAAGGTCCCCGGTTCGATGTCCAGCATACGGACGGCCTGTCCGCCGACGTCGAACCCGGCGAGGTCCAGCCGGCCGTCGGGGGCCTGCCGGACGGCCTGCCGGTCGGCCTCGCCGAGCGCGGCGCAGACCCAGACCGCGGACGGGTCGTCGATCGCGGAGAGGCCGGAGACCAGGCCGCCACCGCCTCTGCGCAGGGTCAGGGATCCGTCGTCCTCACTGCTGAAGGACACCGGACCGCGGTTGGAGGCGACCAGGATCGGTGCGGCGCCGGGCGGATTCGAACGGTCGGACGCGAGATCGGCCATGGTTCCAACCTTGCCGGGTGCCGGGGGGTGCAAACCAGCAGGCGCACCACGACGGTCCCCCGGGCAACCCGTACGGGGCGCGACACGCCGGCGGAGGGTCCCGGTTCCGGGGGTCGGTTCCGGTGGCCCGGCGACCGCCGGCCGTCACCGCCGGGCCAGGTACTCCGGCACGGTCGCCATCGGCGGGCGCTCGGTGGCACCGACCCGGTGGGTGTGGGCGGTGAACTCGCGGCTGGTCGCGTCCCGGCTGAACTGGGTGAGCAGCGGGTGCACCAGGTCCGCCGAGGCCTTGAGCCGGTGGGTGCGGTCGAGCCGTTCCAGGGCCGTCCGGTAGATGGTGGCGGCCATCCGCCCGAGGGCCTGGCCGTCCTGGTGGCGGTGGTGCCGGACCCCCACGTCCACCTGCGCCAGCGCGTCCAGGCCGACCGCGTCCAGCGCGTCCACCAGCAGCCCGAGCTCCACCCCGTACCCGGTCGGGAACGGCAGTCGCTCCAGCAGCGAGCGGCGCGCCGCGTACTCGCCGCCGAGCGGCTGGACGAACCCGGCCAGTTGCGGCCAGTGCAGGTTGAGCAGCGGGCGCGCCACCAGCTCGGTCACCCGCCCGCCGCCGGCCGGCACCACGGCGCCGTCGGTCTCCAGCGGCCGGTCGTACATCGCCTTGACCAGCTGGATCCCGGGATCGGTGAGCAGCGGGCCGACGATCCCGGAGACGAAGGCGGGGTCGAACTCCCGCAGGTCGGCGTCGATGAAGCAGACGATCGCCCCGGAGGTGACCAGCAGCGACCGCCACAGCACCTCGCCCTTGCCCGGCTCGGCGGCCAGCCGCGGGAGTATCCCGTCCCGGTGCACCACCCGGGCGCCGGCCCGGGCGGCGGTCTCGGCGGTCCGGTCCATCGAGCCGGAGTCCACCACCACCAGCTCGTCCACCAGCGGCAGACGCTCCATCAACTCGACCCGGATCGCGGTGACGATCTCGCCGACCGTCGGCTCCTCGTCCAGCGCCGGCAGCACCACGCTGACCGTCCCCGCCGGGCCGGCCGCGCGCTTGGCGGCCAGCAGCGACTCGACCGGGCGGTCGGTCGCCGACCAGGAGCGGCGGCGGAGCCAGGACGCCACCTCCGGGAGAACCTCAGGGGTGACCGCAGCGTCAGGCTCGGCGGGCAAGATCTCGCTCCCTCGTCGCATCTGTCTCGGGTGTCGGACGGTATGGGGCCACGGTTCGGGCCTTCGGATACAGTCTTCGTACTGCGGTCAGACGTTCGCACGTCGGGGTAGGTCGCAGGGAACCGGCGGCTTTCCGGGCCGCCGACAACTTCACAGAGCTCATCCAGAGGGACTGAGGGAACGGCCCGTCGACGTCCCGGCAACCCTCCCGCGCGGCCGCAGGCCCGCCCGGGACAGGTGCCAATTCCGGCCTGTGGCGCGCCCGCGCCGCGGGGAAGATGAGGAGAGAGGCCTCCGCCACCATGGCTACCGCTACCCCTGTACCCGCTGACCCGACGGTCGACCTCGGCCCCGCTGCCCGGCTGTCCTGTCGCGAGTGCGGCACCACCTTCCCGCTCGGTCCCAGCTTCGCCTGCCTGGAGTGCTTCGGCCCGCTGGAGGTCGCGTACGACTACAGCGGCTACGACACCGAGGACCTGCGCAAGCGGATCGAGAACGGTCCGGCCAGCATCTGGCGGTACGCCCCGCTGCTGCCCGTCCCCGCCGACGTGGCCGGCAAGCCCAACCTGAACCCCGGCTGGACCCCGCTGGTCAAGGCCGACAACCTGGGCCGCGAGCTGGGCTTCACCGCGCAGCTGCACATCAAGGACGACTCGGGCAACCCCACCCACTCCTTCAAGGACCGCGTGGTCGCCTGCGCCATCGAGGCCGCCCGCGCCTTCGACTTCACCACCCTCTCCTGCTCCTCCACCGGCAACCTGGCCGGCGCGGTGGGCGCCGCCGCCGCCCGGGCCGGCTTCAAGTCCTGCGTGTTCATCCCGCACGACCTGGAGCAGGGCAAGGTCGTCATGGCCGGCGTCTACGGCGGCGAGCTGGTCGGCATCGACGGCACCTACGACGACGTGAACCGCTTCTGCTCCGAGCTGATCGGCGACGCGGCCGGCGAGGGCTGGGGCTTCGTCAACGTCAACCTCCGCCCGTACTACGGCGAGGGCTCCAAGACCCTGGCGTACGAGATCTGCGAGCAGCTGGGCTGGCGCCTGCCGGAGCAGATCGTCATCCCGATCGCCTCGGGCTCCCAGCTCACCAAGATCGACAAGGGCCTGCAGGAGCTGATCAAGCTCGGCCTGGTCGAGGACCGCCCGTACCGGATCTTCGGCGCCCAGGCGGCCGGCTGCTCCCCGGTCTCCGCCGCCTTCAAGGCCGGCCACGACGTGATCCGCCCGGTCAAGCCGGACACCATCGCCAAGTCGCTGGCCATCGGCAACCCGGCCGACGGCCCGTACGTGCTGGACATCGCCCGCCGCACCGGCGGCGCCGTCGAGGACGTCACCGACGCCGAGGTGGTGGACGCGATCAAGCTGCTGGCCCGCACCGAGGGCATCTTCGCCGAGACCGCGGGCGGGGTCACCGTCGGCGTCCTCAGGAAGCTGGTCGCCACCGGGCAGCTCGACCCGGCCAAGGAGACCGTGGCGATCAACACCGGCGACGGCCTGAAGACCCTGGACGCGGTCGCCGACGCCGGGATGACCGCCGTCATCCGGCCCACCCTGGACGCCTTCCGCGCCGCCGGACTCGCCACCTCCTGACCCCCCACCCCCTCTCCCCGAGGAGCACCCACATGAGCGCCACCGTCCGCATCCCGACCATCCTGCGCACCTACACCGGCGGCGCCGCCGAGGTCACCGCCGAGGGCGCCACCCTGGCCGCCGTCATCGCGGACCTGGAGGCCAACCACACCGGTATCTCCGCCCGCATCCTCGACGACACCGGCAAGCTGCGCCGTTTCGTCAACGTCTACGTCAACGACGACGACGTGCGGTTCGCGGAGGGCCTGGAGACCGAGATCAAGGACGGCTCCTCGGTCTCGATCATCCCCGCCGTGGCCGGCGGCTGCTGACCTGCGGACAGATCGTCCGCACCACCCCGGGAACCACCCGGGAACGACTCCGGGAACCGTCCCGGGAAGTACCCAGAGAGCCGTCGTCGGGCCGGATCGAAGAATTCCGGACCCGGCGGCGGCTCTCGCCATGACCAGCGGAAATTCGCGCACTCAAGAGGGAGTAGAGTGCCACGCGAAGGCCCGGGCGGGCCCGCCGACGAGGTTCCGGCGGCCGATCGCTCGCGGCCGGTCCATCCGCCGAGACGAGCGGTGGACGGTGCACGCTCGATCCTGTCAGGCCGCCGTCAGAATTCTTCCGGCGATTTGCGGACATTCGCCCCTTCTGTCCCGCGTCAATTGTGCGGCTGTGCGGCTTTCTGCCCGTCATATCCCCTCTTGGTCCATAGGATTTCCCGAAATTTGGGCCTGTTGCACAGGGCGTCTGTCCGGATACATTCAGCCGCGACAAGGCTGCGCCTATGGGGGGGTTCCCCGGGCCGGCCTCACAGACCTTGGACCCGCGGCGTGCGGGTCCGTGAAGGGCCAGCACAGCACAAGGGGAGTTCGGAATGGCTCAGGGCACCGTCAAGTGGTTCAACGCCGAGAAGGGCTACGGCTTCATCGCGGTCGACGGTGGTGCGGACGTCTTCGTCCACTACAGCGCGATCCAGATGGACGGCTACCGCACCCTGGAGGAGGGGCAGCGGGTCGAGTTCGAGATCTCGCAGGGGCAGAAGGGCCCGCAGGCGGACATGGTTCGCGCCGCCTCGGCCTGACGGCTCCGAGGAGCGCGGGATCGTCGGACCCGGCGACCTCCAGACACGGGCGGCAGGCCCGTACGGCTCGTCCGTACGGGCCTGCCGCCATGTCCGGACGAGGTCGGTGCGCCACGGCGATCGGGCTTGCACTCGCCACCTGAGAGTGCTAATCATTGGCGTTAGCACTCTCAGCTTGAGAGTGATAAGCGGACCGGGTCGGTGAGGCTCCGGGAGCGGCAGGGGAAGGGACCCCCGCTCTTCAGGGCCGTCCGTCGCGGGCACCTCTTGGTCCGAGCAGTCGACCGTGTCCCGGAGGACCACTTCACATGGCCAAGATCATCGCCTTTGATGAGGAAGCTCGCCGCGGCCTCGAGCGTGGCATGAACCAGCTCGCCGACGCGGTGAAGGTCACGCTCGGCCCCAAGGGTCGCAACGTCGTCCTGGAGAAGAAGTGGGGCGCCCCCACGATCACCAACGACGGTGTCTCCATCGCCAAGGAGATCGAGCTCGAGGACCCCTACGAGAAGATCGGCGCGGAGCTCGTCAAGGAGGTCGCCAAGAAGACCGACGACGTCGCGGGTGACGGCACCACCACCGCCACCGTGCTCGCCCAGGCGCTCGTCCGCGAGGGTCTGCGCAACGTCGCCGCCGGCGCCAACCCGATGGCCCTGAAGCGCGGCATCGAGAAGGCCGTCGCCGCCGTCTCCGACCAGCTGCTGGCGCAGGCCAAGGACGTGGAGACCAAGGAGCAGATCGCCTCCACCGCCTCCATCTCCGCCGCCGACACCCAGATCGGCGAGCTGATCGCCGAGGCCATGGACAAGGTCGGCAAGGAAGGCGTCATCACCGTCGAGGAGAGCAACACCTTCGGCCTGGAGCTCGAGCTCACCGAGGGCATGCGCTTCGACAAGGGCTACATCTCCGCCTACTTCGCCACCGACCTGGAGCGGATGGAGGCGACCTTCGAGGACCCGTACATCCTCATCGCCAACTCCAAGATCTCCTCGGTCAAGGACCTCCTCCCGCTGCTGGAGAAGGTCATGCAGAGCGGCAAGCCGCTCGTCATCATCGCCGAGGACGTCGAGGGCGAGGCCCTGTCGACCCTGGTCGTGAACAAGATCCGCGGCACCTTCAAGTCCGTCGCCGTCAAGGCCCCGGGCTTCGGCGACCGCCGCAAGGCCATGCTCGGCGACATCGCCATCCTCACCGGCGGCACGGTCATCTCCGAGGAGGTCGGCCTCAAGCTGGAGAACGCGGGCCTCGACCTGCTGGGCACCGCCCGCAAGGTGGTCATCACCAAGGACGAGACCACCATCGTCGACGGTGGCGGCGACAGCGAGCAGGTCGCCGGTCGCGTGAACCAGATCCGCGCCGAGATCGAGAACAGCGACTCGGACTACGACCGCGAGAAGCTCCAGGAGCGCCTCGCCAAGCTGGCCGGCGGCGTGGCCGTCATCAAGGCCGGCGCGGCCACCGAGGTGGAGCTCAAGGAGCGCAAGCACCGCATCGAGGACGCCGTCCGCAACGCCAAGGCCGCCGTCGAGGAGGGCATCGTCGCCGGTGGTGGCGTCGCCCTGCTGCAGGCCGGTGTCGCGTTCGACAAGCTGGAGCTGGACGGCGACGAGGCCACCGGTGCCAACATCGTCCGCGTGGCGCTGGAGGCCCCGATCAAGCAGATCGCGACCAACGCCGGCCTCGAGGGCGGCGTCGTGGTGGAGAAGGTGCGCAACCTTCCCGCCGGTCACGGCCTGAACGCCGCCAGCAACGAGTACGTCGACCTCATCGCCGCGGGCATCATCGACCCGGCCAAGGTCACCCGCTCCGCGCTGCAGAACGCCGCCTCCATCGCGGCGCTCTTCCTCACCACCGAGGCCGTCATCGCCGACAAGCCGGAGAAGGCCGCCGCGGCCGCCGGCGGCGGCATGCCGGGCGGTGACATGGACTTCTGATCCTCCCGAGGATCGGCAGCTCCGCACGTTCCGCGAGGGCGGTCTCCCCACCAGGGGAGGCCGCCCTCGCGGCGTTCTCGCCCGCGTCACCCCTCCGTGGGACGCTGAGCCCATGAACGGTGCCGGCACGTCGGAGCGTGACTACGGTGAGGGCGAGCGGCGTCGTGCGGAAGAGGGGAGGACGGCAATGACCGCGATGACGGTGGAGTCGGGTCGGCAATGGTCCTACCTGCTGGCCACCTGGCGTGAGCTGGATGTCCCGGAGGGATGGCGTGCCGAGATCGAGGGAGGGCAGATCGTCCTGGTGCCACCGCCCGGCAAGGGCCACAACCTGATCGCCGGTGAGGTGCACGACGCGTTGCTGCGCTGCCTGCCGCGAGAGATCGGCGTGTACCAATCGCTCGGCACCGAGACCGCGCGCCTGGAAAAGGTCTACGTCCCCGATCTCGTGGTGCTGGACAAGGACGCCCTGGAGGCGCCGCGGAGCGAGGACGCCCTCCCGATCGATGCCGCGGACATCCTGCTGGCGGTGGAGATCACCTCAGCCGGCGACGCGCGCCACGACCGGACGAAAAAGCTCTGGTCATACGCCCACGCGCCCGTACCGCTCTACCTCCTGATCGACCGGTTCGACGAGCACGGCCCGACCGTGACGCTGTTCTCCGAGCCGGTCAACGGCGCGTACCAGCAGGCCGTGCGGCGCCCGTTCGGCAAGCCGGTCGCGCTGCCGGAGCCGTTCGACACCGTGCTGCTCACGGACGGCTTCCCCGGGCCCGAGTGAGCTGCGGGAGAATGGGCGGATGGCCAGTCCTGAGATCGAATCCGCCCTGCACGGCGCGCGTGCGCTGATCCTCGCCGACCTGACCGCCCGGGACGTGGCGGACGCGGCGGTGGTGTCGCTGGTGGAGGACGCGGTGACGCACCGGCGGTGGTGGCTGGAGCAGTGGCCGGACGGCGTGGAGTTCGTGCTGGGGCTGGTCGCCCAGGACGTGCAGGACGCGCTGCTGGAGGCGTACGGGCGCTGGCCGCTGTGCGCCGACTGCGCAGCCGAGGACGACCCGCACGCGCTGAGCGTGGAGCCGGAGCTCGGCCCCGACCCGCACTGGGTGTGCGGCAAGCGCGGTGTGGTGGTGGCCCCGGTCGGGGAGCTGGCGTGATCCTCATCGACCCGCCGACCTGGCCCGGCCACGGGAAGTACTGGTCGCACCTGGTGAGCGACCACTCGCTGGAGGAACTGCACGCGTTCGCGGCGCGGCTGGGCGCGCCCGCGAAGGGCTTCGAACGGGACCACTACGACATCCCGGCGGCCTGGTACGAGAAGGCCGTCGCGCTCGGCGCGGAGCCGGTGGCCAGCCGGGAGCTGGTGGCCCGGCTGACGGCGGCCGGGCTGCGGCGCCGCAAGAGCGCCCACCCGGCGCCGTGAACCCCGAGGCCGTGGCGGGTCGCCCCCGGCGGGCGGATCAGCCGGTCAGGGTCCCGAGTTCGGCGGCCAGGTTGGCCCGGGCCGCCGCGTCGAAGCGTTCGCGGGCCGCCGGGGTGCGGTAGAGCGCGGGCAGCTCCAGCAGGGCCCGGAGGATCGCCGCCCGGCCCTCCCGGAAGGCCTCCTCGGGGACGAAGGCGTACTCCTCGCGGACCGCGGCGGTGTACGCCGCGTAGCTCTCGGGCGTGCCGCCGAGCACCGCCAGGTCGGCGTCGCAGAGCACCTCGCCGTTGCGGTCCCCGGGCTCCGGCGCGTGGGTGACGGTGAGTCGGACCAGCCGGGCGACCTCCGCCACCAGCGGCTCGGGGAGTCCGGCCTCGCGCAGCGCGCGGACGGCCAGGTGGGCGCTGCGCTCCTCGTTCTCCGAGCGGTCCGGGCGGTAGACCGCGTCGTGGAACCAGGCGGCCAGCCGGACCGCGTCCGCGTCCTCGGCCTGTCCGGCCAGCGCGTCGACGTGGTCGAGCACCGCCCGCAGGTGCTCGGTGGTGTGGTACCGGCGCTGGGGCTCGGCCCACCGGTCGAGCAGGTCCGTCCCGTACGGCACCGGGTCGACGGTGGCGCCGCAGCGCGACAGCAGGGCGTTCCAACGGTCCAGCAGCGAAGAGGTCATGACGTCCATTCTGCTCCCCGGCAAGTTTCGGGAATCGCCGGACGGCATATGTCGGTGGACTGTATATGTAGACGCATGACAGAACGCACGATGCAGGAGCCGACCCTGCTCCTGCTCACCGCACTGGCCGACGCCCCTCGGCACGGCTACGCGCTGATCCAGGAGATCGCCGCGATCTCCGGCGGTCGGGTCCGGATGCGCACCGGCACCCTCTACGGCGCCCTCGACCGCCTGCTCCAGCAGGGCCTGATCCGGGTCGACAGCGAGGAGGTGGTCGACGGCCGGGCCCGCCGCACCTACGCGCTCGGCGACAGCGGCCGCGAGGTGCTCGGCGCCGAGGCCGAGCGGATGCGCGTGCTGGCCGCCGAGACCGAGCGCCGGCTCGCCGCCGGCGGCCGGACTTCCCGCGGCACCTCCCGCGGCTTCGCCGGCCCCAAGGCCCGCGGGGCGTTCGCATGACCGGCCGCGCCCTGCGGGCGGTCCTGCGGCTCTACCCGGCCGCCTACCGCCGGGCCGGCGGGGAGGAGATCGCCGGGGTGTACGAGGCGGCCACCGCCGGGGCCGGGTGGGTCACCCGGCTGGTCGAGCTGGCCGGGATCGCCGGGTACGGGCTGCGGATGCGCTGCGGGCTGACCTTCGGCGGGCTGCACGGCCGGCTGCTGGCCGTGGCCGCGCCGTTCGCCGCGGGTGCCGTCCTCGGCGGTTCGGCCCTCTCGTCGCTGCTCTACTGGTACGCGAACCGGGAGTTCCTGCCGGGGGCGGTCACGCCCGAGCTGGTGCTGGCCCACCTCGCCGCGCTGCTCGCGCTGCCGGCGGCGGCCGCGGTGCTGCTGGGCCGGTGGTCGACGGCGCGCCTTCTCACCCCGACCGTCATGGTGGTCTCGCTGATGGGCCGACTGAGTTGGAGGTGGTGGGCCTACGGCACCGTCGACCCGCACAGCCTGGCCACCGAAGTCCTGGTCCTCGGCCTGCCGTCGGTGCTCTGGTGCCTGATGCTGCTCGCCGCTCCCCGTGACGTGCTCGGCGGGTCGGCCCCGGGCCGCGCGGCCGGTCTGCTGGCGGGGATCGTGCTCGGTGGGGTGGGGCTGCAGCAGTTGATGCTCACGTCACGGTTGCCGGGTGCGCGGTTCACTGGTCCGATGATGGAGGCGGCGGCCTGGTTCGGGCTGGCCATGCTGGTGGCGGCACTGCCGGCGCTCCGCCGCGGGGTGCTCTTCCCGGCCGCGGTCGTGCTGGCCGGCGCCCCGATGGTGCTGCTCCCGGCCTACGCCCTCCTGGTCAGGGAGACCGGCGGCGAATGGACCGGCCCTGGGGCGATGGCCGCCCTGGTCGTGCTGGTGCTCGCCGCCCTGGCTGCCGGGCGTGTCCTCGGCCTGGTGAAGTGGCCGGGCCCGGTCCGGGTTCCGGCCCCGGGGCGGTACGGGCGACCGGGGGGATGCGGGGATGACGACTGAAGGAACAGGGGAGGAAGCGATGGGAGACCGGATGCTCAGGGCCGCGCTGCGGTGCTACCCGGCCGGCTACCGGCGGGAGCGGGCCGACGAGATCGCCGAGGTCTATGCCGGCACCACCGCCGGGGCCGGGCGGGTCGCCCGGCTGTGGGAGCTCGCCGGGATCGCCGGGTACGGGCTGCGGGTCCGCACCGGCCTCACCTCGGCCGGGACGCCCGGCCGGCTGCTGGCCGAGGCCGCGCCGATGGTGCTGGCCGTGGTCCTCGGACTGGTGCTGCCGTATCTGATCGGCCTCGGGCTCCATCCGCGCCTGACCGTCCGGCGGTTCAGCCCGGCCTCGCTGCCGTTCCTCCTCTCCCTCGGGTCGGTGGTGCCGGCTGCGGTGGCGGCCCTGGCCGGGCGCTGGACGGTGGCACGGGCCCTGGCCGTGGTGGCCGGCGCCGGCTGGGTGGCGGTGGTCGTCCACGACGCCTGGTGGATCCTCAGCAGGCCCCGGATATACGACGGTTCGCTCCTGATCGACATCGCCCTGGAGCTGTTCCCGGTGCTGTGGGCCGTCCTGCTGGTCGCGGCCCCGCCGGACCTGCTCGGACGGGTGGCCTGGCGCCGCCTCGGCGTGGCCGCGCTGCTGACCGGCGCGGTGGCCGTCCTGCAGTGGACCGGAGGCCTCTACCTGATCAGCCCCGAGGGGGCGGCCCTCGCCGCCGTGGTGGCCGCGCTGGCCCTGCTGCCCGCCGTGTACGGCCGGCTGCTGCCCGCCGCGATCTCGCTCGCCGCGCTCCCGCCCCTGCTGACGGCGAGCGTCTGGTACCTCCATCTCTGGCTGCCGGGCCTGCGGCTGCTGGCCCTGGTCCTGGTGGCCGCGCTGGCCGCGTCGGTGGTGGCCGTCCGGCTGGCGCTGTACCTCCGCCGCAGGCCCACGGTGCCGCCGGCGGCGGGCTGACCGTCCGGCGGGAGGGGGCTCGCCGGGCGGACGGGCGATGTGGCAAGGTAAGCGATATGTCTAGACCACTGCTCGAAGTCATCGCGCTGACCACGCAGGACGCCCAGGCCGCCCAGGCCGGTGGCGCCGACCGGCTCGAACTGGTCACGGACATGGCCGCCGACGGCCTGACCCCCTCCCTGCCGGACTTCGCCGCCATCCGCGCCGCCGTCCGCCTCCCGCTCCGCGTCATGCTGCGGATCCGGGACGGCTTCACCCCCGGCGACCTGGACGCCCTACTGGAGCGGACCGCGCGGCTGCGCGCCGAGGGCGCCGAGGAGTTCGTGTTCGGCTTCCTCGGCGCCGACGGGCGGGTCGACCTCGCCGCCACCACCGCGCTCGCCGAGGCGGTGGCCGGCTGCTGCTGGACCTTCCACCGGGCCGTGGACCACAGCGCCGACCGCGCCGAACTCCGCGCCGCCGTCGCCGACCTGCCCGGACTGGACACCTTCCTCACCTCGGGCTCCGCCGCCGGGGTCGAGGCCGGACGGGAGGTGCTGGCCGGCGAACTCGCCAAGGCCGGCGACCCCGGCTACCGGCAGCGGATCCTCGTCGGCGGCGGCCTGCGGGCCGAGCACGTGCCCGGCCTGAAGGCCGCCGGCTTCGACGCCTTCCACATCGGCGGCGCCGTCCGCGAGGGCGGCTGGTCCGGCGCGGTGGACGCCGCCCGGGTCGCCGAGTGGCGCACCCTGCTCGACACCTGACGGACCGCCGGCCCCGGCACCCGCCGGCCCAGGCGCCCGCCCGGTCGGCGCCGCCCGCCGAGGGCGGGCGGTCGCTACACCCCGGCCAGCTGCTCCGGCAGCGGCTCGGCGTGCAGGACCGCCAGCCCCGACACCGCCCGGGTGAGCGCCACGTACAGCCGGCGCAGGCCGGTCCGCTCGTCCGGCTCGCCCGCGACCACCGCGGCCGGCTCGTCCAGCACCACGTAGTCGTACTCCAGACCCTTGGCCAGCGAGGCCGGCACCAGGGTCAGCCGCGCCTGGGCGGTGGTCTCGTCGCCGGGCGCGAGGAACGGCAGCCCGGCCGCCGTCAGCGCCTCGGCGAGCAGCGGCAGCCGGGCGTCGGCCGCGATCAGGCCGGTGGAACCCTCCCGGTCCAGCGCCCGGCGGCAGGCCGCCACCACGGCCTCCACCAGCTCCGACCCCTCCGCCACCGGCGTCACCGTCAGCGAACCCGGCGCCTCGCGCACCGAACTCGCCGGAGCCAGCCCCGGCGCGATCGCGGGCAGCAGCCGCGAGGCGTACACGATCACCTCCTCGGGCACCCGGAAGCCCTGGGTCAGCTCCTCCACATGGGCCGCGGACTTGCCGAGGTGGTGCAGCGCCTCGTCCCAACTCGCCGTCGCCCACGGCGTGGTGCCCTGGGCGAGGTCCCCGAGCACGGTGGCCGAGCCGGTGGTGCACCGCCGGCCGACCGCCCGGTACTGCATCGGGGAGAGGTCCTGCGCCTCGTCCACCACCACGTGCCCCAGCGAGACCGTCCGCTGCACCAGGTCGGTGGCCTCGTCCACCAGGACGGCGTCCGCCTCCGTCCAGGGCGCGGTCCGCGGCGAACGCGCGGGCCTCGGCCAGAGCACGGCCCGCTGCTCCTCCTCGTCCAGCACGCCCTCGGCGCACGCTGCCAGGAACTCCGGGTCGGAGAGCAGCCGGTGCACCAGCTTGACCGGGTCCACCGGCGGCCAGCACTCCTTGACCACGGCCTTCACCGCGGCGTTCCGGGCCACCGCGTCCTGCACCCGGTCGTCGGGCGCCTCGCCGCCGTGCTCCATCTTCACCAGCACGGCGTGCGCGATCCGCTGCGGCAGCGCCTCCCCGGCCGCGCCGTAGCGGATCTCCCGGCTCTTCAACTCCTCGATGATCTCGGTGAGTTCGTACGCCGGGACGCGCCAGCGGCGGGAGCCGCGGACGACCACGCAGGGCTCGGTGGGCAGGCTGATACCGGAGCGGACGGCCCGCCGCAGCACCTCGGCCATCCGGGCGTCGCCCTTGAGCGTGGCCGACCTGGCCGAGTCGGTGCCGCGCACCTCGACGTGGCCGACCAGCTCCTGGACGGTGGACTGGGCGACGTCCACCTCGCCCAGCGCGGGCAGCACCTGCTCGATGTACTGCAGGAAGGAACGGTTCGGGCCGATCACCAGGGTGCCGGTGCGGGCCAGCCGCTCCCGGTGGGCGTACAGCAGGTAGGCGACCCGGTGCAGGCCGACCGCGGTCTTCCCGGTGCCGGGGGCGCCCTGGACGCAGACCGTGCCGGTGACGTCGGCGCGGACGATCTCGTCCTGCTCGGGCTGGATGGTGGCCACGATGTCGCGCATCGGACCGACGCGGGGCTTCTCGATCTCGGCCGCGAGCAGGGCCGACCGGGTGTCGGTCTCGGCCGGGTCGGACAGGTTCTCGTCCTCGTACGCGGTCAACTCGCCGCCGGTGTAGCCGAACCGGCGGCGCTTCTCGACGTCCAGCGGGTCCTTGCGGCTGGCCCGGTAGAACGGCTGGGAGACCGGGGCGCGCCAGTCGATGACCATCGGGTCGCCGTCGGCGTCGTGCACGTGCCGGCGGCCGATGTAGAACCGCTCGCCGCTGCCGCCCTCGGCCAGCTCCTCGCTGATCGCGTGCAGGTAGTCGAGGCGGCCGAAGAACAGCGGGGTGTGGGCGAGGTCGGCCAGCGCGGCGATGCGCTGCTCGATCTGGTTGCGCAGGACCTGGGCCGAGACCCAGGTACCGGTGACGTCGCTCAGGTCGAGCGCCTCGACGTCCTCGCGCATCGCCCGCAGCGCGGCCCGGGAGGCGGCCAGGTGGTCGCGCTCGCGCTGGAGCGGATCGGTGGAAGTGGGGGACTGCACAGCGAACCTTCCCGGCCGCCCGGCATCAGGGGCGGCGGACTCGGCGTAGCTCACGGAGAAGGACACCGCCCGGTTGCCGACCGGCCGGTACCTCCCACGGCTGCCGACGACGGGCACCACGGTTCGGGAGGGGGCAGACCGGAGATGATAGACCGGCGTCGCTCCGCGGACCAATCATTTCCGTAGGGGTGCCGTACGCCGGAAGGACGACCCGGCCCCCGCGGACCGCACACCGTGGGCTGATGTGTCCGGGCCGCCGGAAACCTACGGTGGAACCATGAGCACCGCACACATCAGCCACGACACCAGCGGCAGCACCGCTGCCCACGCCCGCCACCACAACCCGCTCGCGGTGGCCGTCCGCAATCTCGGGATCCTCCTCGACACCGCCGTCCGGGTGCTCTTCCTCGGCCGGGACGGCGTCCGCTACTGACTCGCCCCCACGGGCCCGCCGCGCGCCGCCGCCCCGGCCGGAAGCCCCGGCTCAGATGTCGTCGGCGTCGATGATCCGGTACGCGTAGCCCTGCTCGGCCAGGAACCGCTGCCGGTGGGCCGCGAAGTCCTGGTCGACGGTGTCCCGGGCGACCACTGAGTAGAAGTGCGCTGCGTGGCCGTCCGCCTTCGGGCGGAGCACCCGGCCGAGCCGCTGCGCCTCCTCCTGCCGGGAGCCGAAGGTGCCCGAGACCTGGATGGCCACCGTGGCCTCCGGCAGGTCGATCGAGAAGTTGGCCACCTTGGAGACCACCAGCACGCTGATCTCCTTGGCCCGGAACGCGTCGAACAGCTTCTCCCGCTGGGCGTTGCTGGTCTCGCCCTTGATCACCGGGGCGTTCAGCGCCTCGCCCAGCTCGTCCAGCTGGTCGATGTACTGCCCGATGACCAGCGTCTGGTCGCCCTGGTGCTTCTTCACCAGCGCCTCCACCACCCGCCGCTTGGTCGCCGTGGTGGAGCAGTAGCGGTACTTCTCCTCCGGCTCGGCCGTGGCGTACGTCAGCCGCTCCGACTCGCTCAGGGTCACCCGCACCTCGCAGCAGTCCGCCGGCGCGATGTAGCCCTGCGCCTCGATCTCCTTCCAGGGCGCGTCGAAGCGCTTCGGGCCGATCAGCGAGAACACGTCGCCCTCGCGGCCGTCCTCGCGCACCAGGGTGGCGGTCAGGCCGAGCCGCCGCCGGGCCTGCAGGTCGGCGGTGAACTTGAACACCGGGGCCGGCAGCAGGTGCACCTCGTCGTAGACCACCAGGCCCCAGTTGCGGGCGTCGAACAGCTCCAGGTGCGGGTAGACGCCCTTCCGCTTGGTCGTCATCACCTGGTACGTGGCGATGGTGACCGGGCGGATCTCCTTGCGGGTGCCGCTGTACTCGCCGATCTCGTCCTCGGTCAGCGAGGTCCGCTTCACCAGCTCGTGCTTCCACTGGCGGGCCGAGACGGTGTTGGTGACCAGGATCAGCGTGGTCGACTTGGCCTCCGCCATCGCCGCCGCGCCCACCAGCGTCTTCCCGGCGCCGCAGGGCAGCACCACCACGCCGCTGCCGCCGTGCCAGAAGCCCTCCACGGCCTGGGCCTGGTACGGGCGCAGCTTCCAGCCGTCCTCCTCCAGGTGGATCGGGTGCGCCTCGCCGTCCACGTAGCCGGCGTGGTCCTCGGCCGGCCAGCCCAGCTTCAGCAGCACCTGCTTGATCTGGCCGCGCTCGGAGGGGTGCACGACCACGGTGTCCGCGTCGACCCGCGCGCCGACCAGCGGGACGATCCGCTTCGAGCGCAGCACCTCCTCCAGCACCGGGCGGTCGGTGGTGCTGAGCACCAGGCCGTGCACCGGGTGCTTCTGCAGCTGGAGCCGGCCGTACCGGGCCATGGTGTCGGCGACGTCGACCAGCAGTGCGTGCGGGACCGGGTACCGGGAGTGGGTGACCAGCGCGTCCACGACCTGCTCGGCGTCGTGCCCGGCGGCCCGGGCGTTCCACAGGCCGAGCGGGGTGACCCGGTAGGTGTGGATGTGCTCGGGCGCCCGCTCCAGCTCGGCGAAGGGGGCGATCGCGCGGCGGCACTCGGCGGCCTTCGGGTGGTCGATCTCCAGCAGGAGCGTCTTGTCGCTCTGGACGATGAGCGGTCCGTCGTTCACGCGGGGAGCCCTCCGTAGGTCGGTCGCAATCTTTCCAGTGTCCCGCACCCGGGTGGAACGCTCCAAGGTCCGCCGGACAGCCGGTGACCTCGGGCCCGCCGCCTCGTCGGGCAGGCCCATGAACGAGCGGAACCGCATCCGCGCCGGCCTCGCCCTCTCCGGCGCCGCCCTCGCCACCGCCGTCGGCGCCGCCCCCGCCCAGGCCGCCGAGGCCCCGGGCCGGCTCGTCAGGCCGGCTCGTCCACCTCGGCCACGCCGGTGATCCGGTGCAGGGCGAAGGTGCGCACCTCGTCCGACAGGTGGTCGTACGCGGTGACGAACCCGCCCTCCACCTTGACCGGGTCCACCACCCGCTGGGAGGCCAGCCCCTCGGCGTTGACGTAGCCGATCCACATCCGCTCGCCGAGCAGCACCGCGGTCTGCAGGGCGGCCAGCGTGTCGGCGGAGGCCGTCCGCGGCAGCTGCCGGGTGTCGGTCCGGGCCGGGCCGGCCTGGTGCGGGGTGGCGGCCGGTCCGGCCACGGTCTCCCGGCGGACGGCGGTCGCCGCCCGGTCGCCCGCCCGGATCGCCTTCACCGCCGCGCCCAGCAGCACCCCGTCCGGCCGGGCGGGACCGTCCGGCACCGGCGCCGGGGCGCTCCGCGGCGGGGTGCGGTGGCTGTCCGGGCGGGTGATCAGCACGTCGCCCTCGGCCGACTCGGCCACCGGCGCGTACCCCATCGAGCGCAGCACACCGAGCAGGGTCTCCGGCCCGGCCTGGGCGGCCAGCACGGTCGGCGCCAGCATCCGCAGCCGCAGCTCGGCCGCCCGCCGGTCCGCCAGCACCTCGTTCAGCAGCGCGGTGTCGTCGCAGCGCAGGTACGCGGAGGCGGCACCGACCCGCAGCACGCCGTGGCGGCGGGCCACGTCGTCGATCAGGTACGTCAGCGGCTGCGGCACCGGCGTCCGGGAGTGCCGCTCCAGGAAGGTCCGCAGGTCGGCGGCGGTCCGCCCGGCGTCCAGCGAGCGCCGCACCGACTCCGGGGTGAACCGGTAGACCGTGGCGCCGCCCTTGGACTCCACCTCCGCGCACAGCGCCAGCGCCTGGGCCAGCGGGGTGAGCAGCGGGCCGGGCGCGATGGCGGTCAGGTCGGGCTGCAGGATCACGTGGTCCAGTGGCTGCGGCAGCAGCGGCTCCAGGACGGGCACCGGGTCCCCGCCGCCCAGCAGCGCCCGCGCCGGAGCGGCCAGCGCGCCGCGGCCGGTGACCCCGAGCAGCTCGGCCTCCTCCAGCGTCCAGTCCACCAGGTGGTCGCGGAGGTCGCGGCCGTCCTGGCCGACCGCTCCGCCGCGCAGCGGCCGCTGCCAGCGCAGCCGGGGCAGCAGGCCGTCCGCGCCGGCGGTCGAGCCGGGCGGGAGGGTGTCCAGCAGGCCCAGCACCGCGCGGCGGACCGAAGGCGCCAGGGTGCGGTCCAGCTCGGGGCCGAGCGCCGCCCGGGTCCTGCCCTTGCCGTCCGGGGTGCCGGTCAGCGCCGCCACCCGGGTCGCCGCCAGCCAGGACCGGGCCAGCACCGACCAGCGCTCCGCCACCGGGTCCTGCAGCCAGGCGTCGTACGCGGGCGTGGGCGCCCACCGCTCGTCCACCTCGCCGTCCGGTGCCAGCAGGCCCGCGGTGTAGGCGAGTTCCAGCCAGAATGCGGCGGTCGGCTCCGCGCACTCCAGGGTCAGCGCGGCCCGCTTCAGGTCGCGGACCCCCAGCCCGCCGGCCCGCAGGGTGGGCGGCGGCTGCAGGCCCCAGGCGTCGAGCAGCTCCTGCACCGTCCGCACCGCCGTGTACGCCTGGCCCGCCGCCGCGCCGTCCACCGTCCGGGGCTCGCGCTCGGCGCCCGCCACCGGCTCCGGCGGCGCCGGCTCCACCGCCCGGTGCGACCGGCCGCCGCGCAGGTGCAGCGCCAGCTCCCGCGGCAGCACCACGCTGCCGGCGCTGGACGGCAGCAGCAGGCCCCGGGCCAGCAGCCACTCCACCGGGCTGTGCGCGCTCTGCGCCGTCACCGGCCGGGCCGCGTCCGGCACCGTGCCGGTCGGCGGGCCCCACACCAGGCGGTCCAGCAGCGCCAGCGCGGGCTCGGGCGCCTGGGCCAGCAGCGCGGCGCACCGCCGACGGTCGGCGAGCAGGGCGGTCAGCTCGGCCACGGCCGTCACCGGATCCGGCGTGGCCGGCAGCCCGGCCCCCTCCAGCAGCTGCTGCAGCCGGGCCGGTGACATCCCCAGGGTCGCCTCGGCCAGCGTCGGGCCGAGGCCGGTCCGTCCGGGGTTCGCCGCGCTCGGGGCCAGCGCCTCGCGTACCGCGATCACCAGCCGCAGCGCCGAGTCCGGACCCCACAGCAGCGCCTGCTCGCGGAGCGTCGCCAGGGCCGCCGGCAGCGCGGCCGTCACGGCTGCCCGGTCCACCGGCTCCGCGCCGGGGTGCGGCTTCACCCGCGCCGGGCCGGTCAGCAGGGTGCGGACGGTCGCCTCCGGGCAGCCGTCCGGCGCGGCCGCCAGCGCCTCCGCCACCTGCAGGGTGAAGCGGTCGAGCCGCTCCAGCGCGCGCAGCGCCGAGGCGCGGCTGGAGAGCCGGGCCGCCAGCTGGGTCAGATCCCCCGGGACCGGGTTCAGCAGATCCGGGCGGGCCCGGAGCAGGCCGGCCAGCGCCTCGTCGCTGCGGGAGCGGAGCTCCTCGGCCAGCGTGCGGGGGACGGTGGCGCGGCCGTTGCGCGGCACGCTCTGCGGTGCGGTCATCCGACCCAGCGTAGTCGCAGCCGGGGCTTCCCAGGAGGTGCGGGGAACGGCGCGCGCATCGCAGGACGTCCCGCCCGCACCCTCCCGTCCTGTGCCCCGGAAGACCCGCGTACGTCCGCTGACCCGTGCTGGGTACGTTGCCCTGTAGCTTCGGGGTGGAGCGGGGAGCACGAGACGAGGCGGGTGGCGGAGATGGCCGGCGGCGTGTGGTGGCATGACGGGACGTCGGACTCCGGAGGGCCGGGGGAGAGCGTCTACGTCCCCGAGCAGCCCGCGGCCCCCGCGCCCCCTCCCACGGCCCCTCCGACCGCTCCGGCGGAGGCCGCCGCGAAGCCCGTCCCGCCGTCGAAGGCCGACCGGCCGGAGGAGACCGGGACCGGCGTGGGCCGGGCGATCGCCCGGGCCGCCGGCGGCGGCCCGACGGTCGTCACCGACGCCTACCCCGGCTGGGACCGGGTCGAGTTCGACTTCGGCGCCGAGCGCGCCGCCCGCGAACTGCCCGACCAGCGCACCGCTGCCGGACCCGACCCGGCGGAGCCGCAGCCGGGCGCCGAGCCGGAGGGCGACGGAGCCGCCACCGCCCCCGGGGCGCCCGCCGCCCTCGGCCTGCTCGCCGGCCGCCGCCCGTCCCCGCTCCTGCTGCTGGCCGCGCTGCTGCTGCTCGGCGGATCGGCCACCGGCCAGCTCCTGGTGATGCTGCTCGGCTGGGGTGCCGCGTACCTCTCCCGGAAGATCGGCGAGTTCACCCGGAAGTTCGTCGTCCTCGGGGTGCCGCTGATCACCATGACGGTCTCCTCCTTCTGGTACTGGGGCCGGACCCAGGGCCGCTGGGGCGACCCGGTCAGCCCCGGCGCCCAGGTGGGCCAGGCGGCGTGGCAGGCGGCTCCCGGGGTGCTGCGGGTGGCCGCGGTGGTGTCGGCGCTGGTCCTCCTGGTGCTGACCCTCCGCCGCCGCCCCGCCCCCGCCAAGGGCTGACCCGGGCTCAACAGGCCCGGGTGGCGCGGGGAGCCCGTCCACGGGCCGGCCCTCACCCGCCGAGGGCGCGCTGCAGTTCCGCGAGGACGAGGTTGGCCCCGGTGTAGCCGATGCCCTGGAACCACAGCTGGTCGTCCACCGGGAACGCCCGGTGCGCCCGTACCGCCCCGAGCGCCTTCCAGGCCTCCCCGGCCAGCACCGCCGCCGTCCCGGCCTTCTCCGGGTCCCCGTAGGTGGCGTAGAAGAGGTAGTCGCCGCCGTCGGCCTGGCCGATCTGGGCGGGGGTGATCTCGGTGTCCGGCCGGTCGGTGTTCTGCGGGTCGGGCCGGCCGAGCCCGAGGTCGTCCAGCAGGGTGCCGATGAAGTTCTGCCGCCCGTACAGGCGGATGCTCGCCGGCCCGGGGGTGCCGTCGACGAACCGGAGGATGCTGATGCGGCGACCGGCGGACCCGGCGTCGGCGATCGCCCGGACGGTCTGCGCGACGTGCCGCTCGTACGCGGTGACGACCGCCTCGGCCTGCTCGGTGCGGGAGAGGGCGGCGGCGTGCAGCCGGAAGTTGTCCTTCCACGGGTGGCCGGTGCCGGAGGTGAGGACGGTGGGGGCGAGCCGCTGGAGGAGGTCGTGGTGGGCGCCGTCGCGGGTCTGGTTGCCGAGGATCAGGTGCGGGCGGACGGCCCGGATCGCGTACGGGTCCGGCTCGGCGCCGATGTCGCCGACCACCGCGACGGCGTCGAGCCGGGAAGCCGGCCAGTACCCCGGCAGGCCGCTGTCCAGGGCGGACTTCGCAGCGCCGACCGGGGTGATGCCGAGGGTCATCGCGGAGTCCAGCTCGGCGGTGTCCAGGGCGACCACCCGGGTGGCGCCGCCGGGCACGGTGACCGGGCCGGTGGCGGCGGTGACCGTGACGCTGGGGGTGGGGAGCGGGACGGGGGAGCCGTCCGAGGGCACGGGGGGCAGCCGGTGACGCGGTCCGAACGGGTCGCCGGTGCAGCCGCCGAGTGCCAGGGTGCCGAGGCCGGCCAGCAGGGTCCGCCGCGTCAGCTGAGGGTGCACCGGAGACCTCCGGGGTAACGGGAGTTACCAAGGATTATGTCCGGAATGCGGCTTCCGGTGCCGTAGGTCGGACACCCCGACCCGCCCGGCGTCCGCCTGCGTAGGCTGGCGGCATGGCTCTCACCGTCGGCTTCGACCTCGACATGACCCTGCTCGACACCCGTCCCGGGATCAAGGCGACCTACGACGTCCTCGCCGCCGAGACCGGCACCCGCATCGACAGCGACCTGGCGGTCAGCCGGCTGGGCCCGCCGCTCGCCCGGGAGATCGCCCACTGGTTCCCGGCCGACCGGGTCGACGCGGCGGTGGCCCGCTACCGGGAGCTGTACCGCGAGCACGCCCTGCCCGGCACCCTGCTGCTGCCCGGGGCGGCCGAGGCGGTGGCCGCGGTCCGCGCGCTCGGCGGCCGGGTCGCGGTGATCACCGGCAAGTACGAGCCCAACGCCCGCCTCCAGCTGGACCACGTCGGCCTCGTGGTGGACGTTGTCCAGGGCGACCTGTGGGCCGAGACCAAGGGCGCCGCCCTGCGCGCCCACGGCGCCGGCGTGTACGTCGGCGACCACCTCGGGGACATCCTCGGCGCCCGCGCGGCCGACGCCGTCGCGGTGGGCGTCGCCACCGGCCCGTACGGCCCGGAGGAACTGCGCGCGGCCGGGGCGGACGTGGTCCTCACCGACCTCACCGGCTTCCCCGCCTGGCTGGCCGCGCACACGGCCTGACGCCCGGTCGGGCCGCGGCGCGGACCTCCTGCGCCGTGGCCTAGGCCTCCTGCGCCGCACCCCCCTGCGCCGCGGCGGCGCGCTCCCGCACCCTTCGCCGCTGCGCCCGCGCCGACAGCAGCAGGCCGACCAGCGAGACCAGGAACCCGCCCGGCATCAGCATGCACAGCCAGTAGGCGAAGGTGGGGAACCGGTCGAAGTCGAAGAACAGCGGGACGAAGGTCACCAGGGTGGCCAGGGCCCCGAAGCCGAAGACGTATCCCCCCACCCGGACCAGCACGTCAGCCGGGTCGGCGGCGGTCTTCTCGTTCACATCTGCTCCTCAGTTCGCGGCCCGTCCAGTCTGGCAGAGCACGGGACCCCCGCCGATCGGCGGGGGTGGTGAAGGTCCGGTTCACCCTGGACGCTCAGTTCTCCCAGAAAACTCTCAGGCACTCTGGTGTTTGTTGGAATGGCTACCCCTGGGTCCGTCGGGGCGGCCGGCTTTTCTCGGGGGACACAGGAGTACCGGGCCATGGGTCTGACCAGTCACAAGGTGCTGGCGCTGTCCGCGCTGATATCCGTGCTCATGGTGGGCGGCACGGTCTGGCTGTGGCCGAGGCTGGCGAGTCGCGGGGTGGGCCCGGTGCTCGGCCGGGTCGGCACGATCGTCGGCACCCAGCTGGCGGTGATGTGCACCCTGGGCCTGGTCGCCAACAACTACTTCGCCTTCTACAGCAGCTGGGCGGACCTGCTGGGCACCGGCGCCGAGGGCCCGGTCACCGTCCAGAACCAGCTGAGCGGCCGGCCGCCGGGCGTCCAGCAGATCTCCCACGAGAAGGTCCGCGGCACCAACTCGGTGGGCCGCGAGCCGATCCAGGTGGGCAAGCTGGAGCGGATCCTCATCCCCGGCGCCACCACCGGCCTCGCCACCGAGGGGTACGTCTACCTGCCGCCGCAGTACTTCCAGCCGGAGTACCAGGACAAGCACTTCCCGGCCGCGATCGCCATCACCGGCTTCCCCGGCGACGCCAAGAACCTCATCACCAAGCTCAACTACCCGGGCACCGAGCTGCAGCAGATCCGCGACGGCAAGATGAAGCCGACCGTGCTGGTCCTGATGCGGCCCTCCCCGGCGATGCCCCGCGACACCGAGTGCGAGGACATCCCCGGCGGCCCGCAGTCCGACACCTACTTCGCCAAGGACGTGCCGGCCGCGATCCGCGGCTCGTACCGGGTCGCCGACGGCCCGGGCAGCTTCGCCGTGATGGGCAACTCCACCGGCGGCTACTGCGCGCTCAAGCTGGCCATGCGCCACCCGGACGTGTTCTCCGCCGGCGTCTCGCTCTCCGGCTACTACCACGCGGCCGAGGACCCGACCACCGGCGACCTCTTCGGCGGCAGCCAGCAGCGCCGCGACGAGGCCGACCTCGACTGGCGCCTGGCCAACCTCCCGCAGCCGCAGGTCGCCCTGCTCGTCGGCGGCAGCCGCGAGGGCGACGGCGACTACTACCGGGACACCCAGAAGTTCGTCGAGGCCGCCAAGGGCACCCCGACCAAGGTCTCCTCGATCACGCTGGAGACCGGCGGCCACAACTTCAACACCTGGACGCGGATGCTCCCGGCCTCGCTCGGCTGGCTCGGCGAGCACCTCAACGCACCCGCCTGACCGGCGAGTCGTCACTGCGCGCAGTTCCTCGGAAACTGGGAGTTTCGGCCTCCGCCGCCGCAGGGTATGCCACCCTTCGCACGGGGTTGATCAGAACGCCCCGCGTCGGCGATCGGGGGTGCGGGCCAGTGGACGGTGCGATGACGCCTCCCGGCGGCGCCGGTCCCCGGTCCGGAATCTCGGCGGCGCGCGAGTGATCCCTGAGGGATCATTGCTCTGCTGATCACGGCGACCCGGCCCCGAACCGGGATCCTTCACACCCATCGACGAGGACTTTTCGAGATGCCCACCGGCCAGGTCAAGTGGTTCAACGAGACGAAGGGCTACGGCTTCCTGTCGCGCGACGACGGGGGCGAGGTCTTCGTCCACACCAAGGCGCTGCCCGCCGGAGTGACCACGCTCAGGCCGGGCCAGCGCGTCGAGTTCGGCATCGCCGCCGGCCACCGCGGCGACCAGGCGATGGGCGTCACGCTGCTGGACGCGCTGCCCTCGGTGGCCGTCGCCCAGCGCCGCAGCCCGGACGACATGGCCCCCATCGTGCAGGACCTGATCACCACGCTGGACGGGGTTCTCCCCGGCCTCCAGCGCGGCCGGTACCCGGTCAAGAAGGAGGGCCAGCAGCTGGCCGTCCTGCTGCGCGCGGTCGCCGACCAGTTCGACGTCTGAGACCGGCCGGTCGCTCTGAGCCCGCAAGGGCTCAGAGCACCAGCGCACCCGGCTCGACGGCGGGGACGAGTCCCTCCTCGGCGGCCCGGGTCAGCAGCGCCCGCACCGCGGCGAGGCCCTCCTCGCCCAGGTCGGCGGTGAACGCGTTCACGTACAGGGCGATGTGCCGGTCGGCCACGTCCGGGTCCATCTCCTGGGCGTGCGCCAGCACGTACCCACGGGACGCCTCCGGGTGCTCCCAGGCGGCCCGGACCGAGGCCCGGATCGTCTCCGACAGCTCCTTCAGCCGGGCGTCGCCCAGCGAGCGCCGGGCGACGATCGCCCCGAGCGGGATCGGCAGTCCGGTCTCCGCCTCCCAGGCCTCACCCATGTCGGCGAGCCGGTGCAGCCCGTACCGCTGGTACGTGAACCGGGCCTCGTGGATCACCAGGCCGGCATCCACCCGGCCGTCCCGGACGGCGGGCATGATCTCGTGGAACGGCAGCACCACGATCTCCCCGAACCCGTCCGGCACCGCCTTCGCCGCCCAGAGCCGGAACAGCAGGTACGCGGTGGAGCGCTCGCTCGGCACCGCCACCGTCCGCCCGGCCAGCCCGGCCGGCGAGGTCTCCTCCGCGGTCAGCACCAGTGGCCCGCAGCCCCGCCCCAGCGCCCCGCCACAGGGCAGCAGCGCGTACTCCTCCAGCACCCACGGCAGCTGCCCGTACGAGATCTTCAGGACGTCCAGCTCGCCGCGCTCGGCGAGGCCGTTGGTGACGTCGATGTCGGCGAACAGCACCTCGGGCGCCGCGGCCCCCGGGACCAGGCCGTGCGCCCAGGCGTGGAAGACGAAGGTGTCGTTCGGGCAGGGCGAGTAGGCGATCCGCAGCGGGTCAGCCACGGGTGACCTCCTTCAGCAGGCGCTCGTAGGGCAGCGCCGCGAAGGCCCTCTCCAGGGCCCCCAGCGCCTCGCCGATCCGCCAGGCGGCCCGGTCACGCGGGCCCACGGCGTTGGACACGGTACGGATCTCCGCCACCGGCACCCCGAACCGGGCGGCCGCCTCGGCCACCCCGGAGCCCTCCATGGCCTCGGCCGCCACCTCCGGGTGGCGCTCGGCCAGCGCGGCGGCCCGCTCGGCGGAGCCGGTCACCGTGGAGACCGTCAGCACCGGGCCGGTCACGGCCCCCAGCGCCTCGGCCGCCAGCCGCACCACGGCCACCGGCGGGAGGTGGCGGACCGTCCCGAAACCCAGCTCGGTGACGCTCCGGAAGCCCTCCGGCGTCTCGGCGCCCAGGTCCGCGGCGACGATCTCCTCCGCCACCACGGTCGCCCCGATCGGCGCCCGGGGCGCGAAACCGCCGGCGATCCCGGCCGACACCACCAGCTCGTACGGCCGCAGCGTCAGGGCACCCGCCGCGGCGGCCGCGGCGGCCGCCGGACCGACACCACCGGCCAGCACGTCCACCACCACCCCCGAGGCGTGCTCGGCGCGGTGCAGCACACCGCCGGGCAGCGGCACCGGACGGGCGTCGCCGCCCAGCCCACGCAGCACGGCCTCGGCCTCGGGCCCGACCGCGACGACGACGAGCAGCCGGGCCTGCGGGAGGCCGGGCCGCTCGTCGGAGGTCTGCGGGGTCATCGCGGCCCGGTCAGTTCTTCTGCTTCAGGTCGAAGTACCAGATGCCGTACACCTCGTTGGACTTCTGGTCGGCCGCGACCACCGTGACGGTGGTGGTGCCGCTGCCGTTCAGGATGGTCGAGGCGGGCACCGAGCCGGAGTAGGTCGAACCCCGGACGTCCTGCGCGATCACGGCCTCGCCCTGGGCGCCGCCGTCGGTGAAGGCGAACCAGCCCTTGTCCGCGATCTCGGGCGGCACGCCGACGCCGACCCGGTCGCTGGACTCCACGTCCGAGCTCACGATCTTGTTGTTGTCGCGGGCGTCCTTCGCCTCCGTGCGGCACTTGGCCAGCATCGCCTGGTCGAGCGGCTGGCCGCCGTTGTAGCAGGACGGCGCACTCTCGACGGAGGAGGTGCCCACCGTCAGGGTGACCTTGTGCTCGGACGGCTTGCCCTCGCTGTTGGCGTAGGCGATCGAACCGGCGACCGTGCCGGCTCCGATCAGGACGACGGCGCCGATGCCGGCGATCGCGCGGGTGCTGAGGCTCATGGGCAAGAATCTACCCGGCTTCCGCGATCACGCGACGCGGGGGTTGCCGAGTCGTGCGGCCTATGCCACGCGCGGCCGAGCCGCGTGACCCCGCAGCCCCACCCGCAGCAGCGAGCGGAACGTCAGCAGCAGCATCACACCGAGCACCACGGCCGCCAGCCACATGCCGAGCGCCGCGTTCAGCGGCAGCGAGATGCCCACCACGCCGCCGACCACCCAGCACAGCTGCAACAGCGTCTCCGACCGGGCGAACGCCGAGGTCCGCACCGCCTCCGGCACGTCCCGCTGGATCAGCGCGTCCAGCGCCAGCTTGCCCAGCGAAGCCGCCATCCCGGCCGCCGCCGCCACCGCGATCACCGTCGGCAGCCCGTACCAGAGCGCCGTGGCCGTGGTCGCCGCCGTCGCCAGCAGCAGCATCGCGGTCACCGTGGCCTCCGAGCCGCGGGTGCGCAGCAGCGAGCCGAACACCGAGCCCAGCGCGTTGCCCACCCCGGCCGCCGCGGCCACCAGGCCCAGCGCCGCCGTCTCCGGCAGCCCGCCCACCGGATCCTTGCGGATCAGGAACGCCAGGAACATCACCAGGAAACCCACCAGCCAGCGCAGCGTCGCCACCCCGCGCAACGCCAGCACCACCGACGGTCCCACCGTCCGCAGCACGCCCTTGGCCGAGGTCGGCCCGTGCGGCTCCGCGTGCAGATCCGCCCGGACCTCGCCCTTCGCGGAGTCCACCTTGTGCGGCAGGTGAAACGCCATCAGCGTGCCGATCACGAACACCAGGAACGCTCCGCGCAGCGGCCAGCCCGGCCCGATCAGGTGCAGCAGCCCGCCCACCCCCGCCGCCACCAGCGTGGCCAGGAGCCCGGCCAGGGTCACCCGCGAGTTCGCCTTCACCAGCGAGAGCTGAGGGGGCAGCAGCCGCGGCACCACCACGCTGCGCACCACTCCGTAGGCCTTCGAGGCGACCAGCACCCCGAGGGCCTCCGGATACAGCGCCAGCCCGCCGGTCGCGACCACCCCCGCCATCGTCCACGCCAGCACCGCCCGGGCCAGCATCGACATCGCCATCGCCGAACGGCGGCCGTGCGGCAGCCGGTCCAGCAGCGGACCGATCACCGGCGCCAGCAGCGCGAACGGCGCCATGGTGATCAGCAGGTAGAGCGCGACCCGGCCGCGGGCCTCGCCGGTCGGTACGGAGAAGAAGATGGTGGACGCCAGCGCGATGGTGATCAGCATGTCGCCGAAGGAGTTGATGGCGTGCAGCTCGATCAGCTTCGCCAGCCCCGACTCGCCCGCGCCCTCCGCCGCGGTCGCCCTCCGGATCCGCCGGCCCGTTCCGTGCACCACGCGGCCGGTCCGCAGCCCCGCGACCGAGGCGCCGCGCACCAGCACGTTGCGGTGCTTGGTGACCGTGTGCTCCTCGGCATCCTCCGCCGGCCCGCCCGACCCCGCCGCGCTCTCCGTCCCCGCCCCGGCGTCCTTCCCGGCCCCGGCGTCCGTTCCCGCCTCGGCGTCCGCGGAGTTCGTGCCCGCCCCGGCGTCCCCCGAAGGCGGTGCGGCGCCGGCCTCCACCGACGGCCCGGGGCCGTCCGAGGAGGGGACCGTCGGCTGCGGTCGCGGCACCGCGGACGGCTCCACGGGCCCCTCGGCCTGCGGGGAGTGCAGTCCGTGCCGCGACGGGGATTCGTCCGCCACACCGCCAATCCTGCCCGAGATTGTCGCCGCCGACGAGTGATTGCGGACGGCGCGGCGCCCCGCCCGGAGGGCGCCCGCGTGCCCGGCGGCGCGGCCCGGGCTGTGCTCGGCGGCCGACCGACGGGTAGCCTGCACTACGCGCGTACCCGGGTACGGCGCGGGGGCGCCCCCCGGGGCGGCGCGGCCCGGCCCTGGAGAGCTCCGGAGTCGAGCAGAATAGAAGTGGCCGAAACGCGGCGAGCGGCGGGCCGGGCCGCCGTACCGGATCGTCCGCAGGATTGACAGGACTGGGAGAGAATCGACGCCGTGAGTGCTGCGATGCGAAGCCGTACCCCTGACCGGCTCTGTGCCGAGGCCGTCGAACTCGCCCGCCAGGCAGCCGTGGACACCGTCGGGGCCGCGAGCGTCGGCCTCCACCTCGGGGTGCACGCCGACGCCGACCGCGTGGTCACTCACACCTTCGAATGCCAGGACGCCGCCTACCGCGGCTGGCGCTGGGCCGTCACCGTCGCCCGCGCCCCGCGCGCCAAGAACGTGACCCTCGACGAGGTCGCGCTGCTGCCCGGCCCCGACGCGGTGCTCGCCCCCCAGTGGGTGCCGTGGAGCGAGCGGCTGCGCCCCGGCGACCTCGGCCCCGGCGACCTGCTGCCCACCGGCGCGGACGACCTGCGGCTGGAGCCCGGCTGGAGCGGCGAGGACGAGCCGGCCCCCAACTCCGTGCTGGCGGAGACCGCCGACGAGGACGTGGTGGTCAGCGACCCGGACCTCCAGGCCGCCCCGGTCCGCGCCCAGATCGGCGCCGTCGCGGACGAGTTGGGCCTCGGCCGGGCCCGCGTGCTGTCCCGCCTCGGGCTGCACCAGGCCGCCGAGCGCTGGGAGTCCGCGTACGGGCCGCAGACGCCGATGGCGCAGTCCGCGCCGGCCTCCTGCGCCACCTGCGGGTTCCTGGTGCCGATCGGGGGCTCGCTGGGACAGGCGTTCGGTGTGTGCGGCAACGAGTTCGGTCCCGCGGACGGCCAGGTGGTGTCGCTGGCGTTCGGATGCGGGGCGCACTCGGAGGCCGCCGTGCTGCCGGCTCCGCCGACCCCGTCCGAGCTGATCCTCGACGAGACGGTCGTCGAGCCGCTCCACATCCACGCCGACCGCACCAGCGGTTCCGTCGAGCCCGACGGCCCCACCGAGGAGCTCGGCCACTCCTGACGCTCCCCGGGCAACCTCGGGCACCCGGGTGACCCCGAGGTGCCCGGTCGCGAGCGGCCACCTGCGCCCCCGGGGTGCCGCGTCCCCGGACCGGTGGACCGGGTGTCGGGCGGGCAGGGGAGAATGCCGACCGTACGCAGGCAGTGCGAGTCACGGCGGAAGGCGGCAGGGCCAGTGGAGCCTCGGATCATCGGCAGCGGCGGGGACGGCCAGGCGGCCGACGTCTTCGACACGGCGGGCCTGCGTCGGCGGGTGCTGGACGCGTGGACGGCCGCCCCGGCCCGGTTCCGGGAGGACGCCAACGCCGAGGAGGAGCTCGCCCTCGGCGGCTACCGCGACCGCCTGATCGTCGAGCTCGCCCAGAACGCCGCCGACGCGGCCGCCCGCGCCGGCCTCGGCCCCGGCCGCCTCCGGCTGACCCTCCGGGACGGCGTCCTCGCCGCCGCCAACACCGGCGCCCCGCTGGACGCCACCGCGGTCGAGTCGCTGTCCACCCTCCGCGCCTCCGCCAAGCGCGCCGAGGGCCCCACCGTCGGCCGCTTCGGCGTCGGCTTCTCGGCCGTCCTCGCGGTCACCGACGAGCCCGCCGTACTCGGCGCGCACGGCGGCGTCCGCTGGTCGCTGGCCGAGGCGCACGCGCTCGCCGGGGCACGCCCCGAGCTGGCCGAGGAGCTCCGCCGCCGCGAGGGGCACGTCCCGCTGCTGCGCCTGCCGCTGCCCGCCGAGGGCACCGCGCCCGACGGGTACGACACCGTGGTCGTGCTGCCGCTGCGCGACGCCGCCGCCGAGGACCTCACCCGCCGGCTGCTCTCCGAGATCGACGACGCCCTGCTGCTCACCCTCCCCGGCCTCGCCGAGATCACCGTGGAGACCCCGGAGACCGTCCGGACGCTGGCCCGCTCCGAGGCCGTCCAGCGGCCCGACGGGGTCGCCACCGTCACCGTGGAGGACGGCGCCGAGCAGACGGTCTGGCAGATCGTCGGCGCCTCCGGCTCGCTCGACCCGGCGCTGCTGGCGGACCGCACCACCGAGGAGCGCACCCGCCCGTTCTGGTCGGTGACCTGGGCCGTCCCGGTCGCCGCCGACGGCCGGCCGCAGCAGCTGCGGACCGCCGCCGTGGTGCACGCTCCCACGCCCAGCGACGAGCCGCTCGGCGTCCCCGCGCTGCTGATCGCCAGCTTCCCGCTGGACTCCACCCGGCGGCACGTCGCCCCGGGACCGCTCACCGACTTCCTCACCGAGCGCGCCGCCGACGCCTACGCCGACCTGCTCCGCGCCCGCGGCGCCGACCTGCACTCGCTCTCGCTGGTCCCGGCCGCCCTCGGCCGGGGCACCCTGGACAACGCGCTGCGCGCCGCGATCCTCGACCGCCTGCCCGGCACCCCCTTCCTGCCGCACCCCCGCGGCGTGGACGAGGGCACCCCCGCCCTGCGGCCGCGCGACGCCACGCTGCTGGAGGGCGCCGACCACTCGGTGGTGGAGGCGCTGGTCCCGATCTTCCCCGGGCTGCTCCCGGCCGGCCTGGAGCGCCGGGCCGAGCTGCGCGCGCTGAACGTCCGCCGGGTCCCGCTGGCCGAGGTGGTCGACCAGCTCGGCGGCCTGGAGCGGGAGCCCACCTGGTGGCGCAGCCTGTACGGGGCGCTGGCCGGGGCCGACCCGGAGTCGCTCGGCGCGCTGCCCGTCCCGCTGGCCGACGGCCGTACCGTCACCGGCCCGCGCCGGGTCCTGCTGCCCTCCGGCGACGCCGACTGGGCCGGCTTCGAGGGCTACCCCGAGGCGCTCGCCGAGGCCCTCGACCTGCTCGACCTGCGGCTCGCCCACCCCGACGCCGCCCACCCGCTGCTGGCCAAGCTCGGCGCCGACACCGCCACCCCCGCCGGGGTGCTGGACACCCCCGAGGTCCGGGCCGCGGTGGCCCGCTCGCTGGAGCTGGGCGAGGACGACTTCGACGCCGCCGCCGACCTCGCCGACGCCGTCCTCGGCCTGGTGAAGGCCGCCGGCACCGCCCCCGGCGACCACCCGTGGCTGGCCCGGCTCGCCCTGACCGACGACGAGGGCGAGCTGGCCCGCGCCGGCGAGCTGATCCTCCCGGACAGCCCGCTCGCCGCCCTGGCCGGCGAGGACGACGCTCCCTTCGTCGACGAGGACCTGCTGGAGCGCTGGGGTCCCGAGGTGCTGGCCGCCGCCGGGGTGCTCGCCTCCTTCGCCCTGGTCCGCGCCGAGGACGTGGTGCTCGACCCGGACGACCTGGAGCGTCTCGACCCCACCGCCCCCGCCGACCGTGCCGCCGGCGGCAGCCCGACCGGTCTGATCGACGAGGCCCCCGACGGCCTCGCCGAGTGGTGCGAGGACGTCCTGGAGTCGCTGCACGCCGACGACGCGGGCGACCTGGGCGTACCGCCGGTCGCCGCCGAGCTGCTCGCCGTCCGCGACCTGGACCTGGTCGACTACGCCGCCTGGCCCCAGGCCCTCGCCCTGCTGGCCCGCCCGCCGTACCGGGACGCCGTGGTCAACCCGGTCCGCACCCTGCTGCCGAACGGCACCTACGTCGACCTGCCGCCGTACACCGCCTGGTGGCTGCGGGACCACCCGGTGCTGGACGGCCGGGAGCCGGCCGGCCTCCGGGCCGCCGGGGCCGACCCGCTGCTCCGCGGCCTCTACGACGAGGCCAGGACCACGCTGGACGAGCCGTTCCTGCACGCCCTGGGCGTCCGCACCACGCTGGCCGCGCTGCTCGCCGAGCCGCGCGGCCCGGAGGAGCTGCTGGACCGGCTGGCCGATCCGGACTCCGAGGTGACCCACCGCCAGCTGCACGGCATCTACTCGGCGCTGGCCCGGCTGCCGCTGGACCGGGTGGAGGGGCTGGACGAGGTCCGGGCGCTCGCCCCGCTGGACGCGGAGACCGGCCGCCGCGACGACCGGACGGTGGTGGTGGACGCCGCGCAGGCGGTGGTCGCCGACGCCCCCGACCTGGTGGAGCTGCTGCACGACCACCCGGTGCTGCCGGTCGACCCGGCGCTGGCGGCCGACCTGGCCGAGCGGCTGCACGTCTCGCTGGCCAGCGAGGTGGCCGGCGGCCGGGTGCTCTCCGAGGGCACCCTGCACCGGGTGCCCGCCGTGGTCCGCGAGCTGCTGCCGGGCTGCCCGGCCGCGTACGAGGAGCACGAGGAACTGCTGGTCGTCGGCCCCGACGGCGGAGAGGCGCAGGTCGACTGGCGCTGGGACACCCAGGCCGCCGCGCCCGAGCTGCCCTATGACCCGGAGGAGACCGAGGCGGCGGACGAGGACGACGAGTTCGAGGTCCCGCCGGTGCCCGGCCTGCTGCACGCGGCCACCCCGGAGGGCCTGGCCGCCGGCCTGGCCTGGTCGGTCGGCCAGTGGCACCGCCGGTTCGAGATCCTCGCCGCGCTCGCCGAGCCGGACCGCGCCTACGAGCTCCTGGCCGCCCGCGACTACGAGGCCTGAGCACCCGCGGCCCGTTCCACGGCCCCGCCCCACCGGTGGCGGCCGCGGAACGGGCCGCCGCCTTTGCGCCTGACACCTCTGCGGGAGGGCTTCACGAAATAGTAGCCATGTACTCAATAGCCATGTACTGTATTTCTCATGAGCCATCAGCCTCCCACCGGCCCCACGCCGGGCTTCCTGGTCTGGCGCCTGTCGATGAAGTGGCGGGTGGCCGTCGACCGGGCGCTCGCCCCGCTCGGCCTGACGCACGCGCAGTACTCGGTGCTGGCCTCGCTGTACGGCATGCGCCGCGCCGGCGAGAAGCCCAGCCAGCGCCGGCTCGCCGACCACACCGGCCTGGAGCCGCTGTACGTCTCCAAGCTGGCCCGGGCCCTGGAGGCCGCCGGCCTCATCACCCGCACCGCCGACCCGGCCGACAGCCGGGCCGTCCAGCTGGCGCTGACCCCCCGCGGACGGGACGTCACCGCCGACGCCGTCACCGTGGTCCAGGGACTCCTCGACCGCCTGCTGGCGCCGCTCGGCGGCCTGGACGGCGAACGGACCGGGGCGTTCGCCGCCGAGCTGACGGCCCTGCTCGACGTCCCACTCGACGTCCAGCCCGACGCACCGCTCGATGCACCCGCTGATCACCGGAGCAAGGAGTAGTCATGTCCGAGAGCACCACCGCCGCCCCCACCACGACCCCCGCCGCGCCCGCCGTCAACGGCCAGGTGGTCGGCCTCGCCCACTACGCCTCCCGGGCCGTCCTGGAGCGCCGGCTGACCCCCAGCGGCACCACCTTCAACCAGTCGCTGGCGCTCAACGCCCTCGCCCGCGCCGGCGGCTCCGCCGACCGCGCCCAGCTGCTCGGGCGGCTCGCCGGCAGCCTGAAGCTCCCGCTCGCCGAGCTGGAGGCGGTCCTGGACGAGCTGCTCGCCGCCGGCCGCCTCGCCGAGCTGCCCGGGGAGCCCGGCCGGCTCGGGCTGACCTCGGAGGGCCGGGCGCTGCAGCAGGAGATCAGCGGTTTCGGCGCCGAGATCGCCGCCCGGCTCTACGCGGGCATTCCGGCCGAGGACCTGGCCGCCGCGGCCCGCGTCCTCGCCCTGGTCACCGAGCGGGCCGACGCCGAGCTGTCCGCGAGCTGACGCCGTCCCGGCCGACCTACCCGCTCTACCCGCCCTACCCGTCCTGCCCGGACGCAGGCCCTGCAGGGGACTCGGCCCGGCCCGCGGGCGGTTCGTCCTCGCCCATCCGGTGCGCGATCACCCGCCAGGAGACCTCCAGCAGCACCCCGGCGGCCAGCGCGATCAGCACCCCCGTCCAGGTGTCCCGCCAGCCGGGCAGCGACAGCTGGAAGAAGTCCTGCAGCCACGGCACCACCAGCACCAGCGCGAACGCCCCGCCCATCGTCCCGATCAGCAGCAGCCGCCACCAGGTGTACGGCCGCGCCACGATCGCCAGCACCCACATCGCCACCAGGAACAGCGTCAGCGTGGCCACACTGGTGTCCGCCTTCAGGTCGGTGGAGTCGTTCGACCGCGCCAGCATGTACGAGGTGAAGGTCGCCGCCCCCGCGATGATCCCGGCCGGCACCGCCAGCCGCAGCACCCGGCGGACGAACCCCGTCCTGGCCCGCTCGTTGTTGGGCGCCAGCGCCAGGAAGAACGCCGGGACGCCGATGGTCAGCGTGGACAGCGCGGTGGAGTGCCGCGGCAGGAACGGGTACGGCACCTGGGTGAACACCACCAGCAGGGCCAGCAGCACCGAGTAGACCGTCTTCACCAGGAACAGGGTGGCCACCCGCTCGATGTTGCCGATCACCCGGCGGCCCTCGCCCACCACCGAGGGCAGGGTGGCGAACCGGTCGTCCAGCAGCACGATCTGGGCGACCGCCTTGGTGGCGTCCGAGCCGGTGCCCATGGCCACGCCGATGTCGGCGTCCTTCAGGGCCAGCACGTCGTTGACGCCGTCGCCGGTCATCGCCACGGTGTGCCCGTGCGACTGCAGCGCGCCCACCATGTCCCGCTTCTGCCGGGGGGCCACCCGCCCGAACACCGAGGAATCGTCCATCGCCGCGGCCAGCGCCTCGGGCTCCTCGGGCAGGGTGCGGGCGTCCACCGGACGCTCCGCCCCCGGCAGGCCCAGGTGCTCGGCCACCGCGCCCACCGACACCGCCGCGTCGCCGGAGATCACCTTGGCCCGCACCTGCTGGCCCTGGAAGTAGCGCAGGGTCCGGGCCGCGTCCTCGCGCAGCCGCTGCTGCAGGACGACCAGGGCCAGCGGCTGGAGGCCGGCCGTCGGGTCGGGGGAGTCCAGCCGCGTCCCGGTGCGGCCC
Source organism: Kitasatospora sp. HUAS MG31 (assembly GCF_040571325.1). Taxonomy (GTDB): domain Bacteria; phylum Actinomycetota; class Actinomycetes; order Streptomycetales; family Streptomycetaceae; genus Kitasatospora; species Kitasatospora camelliae. The sequence continues at coordinate 4,306,406 of NZ_CP159872.1, forward strand.
AGCAGCAGTACCCGCAGGCCCCGGGCGCCCAGCTCGTCGGCCTCCGCCAGGGCCGGGTCGCCGCGGTCGAGCAGCACGTCCGGCGCGCCCAGCAGCCAGCTGGCCTCGGCGCCCTGCGGCTCCAGCAGCTGCACCCCGCTCCACTTCCGGGCGGAGGAGAACGGGACGGCGTCCACCACCCGCCACTCGCCGTTCGCGGGCCGCCCGTACGCGGCGATCACCGCCTGCATGCTCGGGTTGGGGCGGGCGTCCGCGCCGCCCATCGCACCGAGCGCCTGCTCCAGCACCTCCCGGTCGGCGACGTGCCGGCCGTCCGCCGCCCCGGACGGGCCGTCCGTGCCGCTCGCCCGCCCGCCGAGGGGCCGCAGCTCGACCAGGTCCATCCCGCCCTCGGTGAGCGTCCCGGTCTTGTCCAGGCAGACCGTGTCCACCCGGGCCAGCCCCTCGATCGCCGGCAGCTCCTGCACCAGGCACTGCTTGCGGCCCAGCCGGATCACACCGATCGCGAAGGCCACCGAGGTGAGCAGCACCAGCCCCTCCGGCACCATCGGGACGATCCCGGCCACCATCCGGCGCACGGCCTCCTTCCAGTCGTGCCGCTCCACCGCCAGCTGGCTGATCACCAGGCCCAGCGCCGTCGGGATCAGCAGGTAGGTGATGAACCGCAGGATCTCGTTGATGCCGCTGCGCAGCTCGGACCGGACCAGGGTGAACTTGCTGGCCTCCTCGGCCAGCCGGGCCGCGTACGCCTCGCGGCCGACCCGGGAGGCGGTGAACGCGCCCGACCCCGCCACCACGAAGCTGCCGGACATCACCTCGTCGCCGGGGCGCTTGTGCACCGGGTCGGGCTCGCCGGTGAGCAGGGACTCGTCGACCTCCAGGCCGTCAGCCTCGGTGACCCGGCCGTCGACCACCACCTTGTCGCCGATGCCGAGCAGGACGGTGTCGTCCAGCACGATCCCGGCGGTGGCCACCTGCCGGGCGGCGCCGTCCCGGCGGACCTGCGGCTTGGCCTCGCCGATCAGCGCCAGGCTGTCCAGGGTCCGCTTGGCCCGCAGCTCCTGGACGATGCCGATCGCCGTGTTGGCCACGATGACCAGGCCGAACAGACCGTCCTGGATCGGACCGACCACCAGGATGATCCCGAACATCACGCCGATGATCGCGTTGAACCGGGTGAACACGTTGGCCCGGACGATCTCCTTCGCCGAGCGGCTGGAACGGACCGGGACGTCGTTCACCTCGCCGCGGGCCACCCGCTCGGCGACCTCGGCGGAGGTCAGGCCCGGCCCGGGGACGGCTTCCGCGCCGTCCGGATCCGGACCGCCGGAGTGCGCCGGGCCGCCGAAGGGAGCCGTGCCGTCCGCGGGATGCGTCATGGCACGACTCTATGAGGGGGAAATGTCCGATGTGTCCGTTGTGTGCGCGTCGTCGGGGGGAAATCGGCCCAACCGGGTGTCGGCGGCCCCGCCGACGGGCGTCCGCCGCGGCCTCGGGCCCGACCCGCGGACTCGCCTCAGGCCTGGTGGCCCGCCCGGTCCCCGTCGCCGTTCCCGTCCTGGCCGGCACCCTCGACCGCCGCGGCGGCGCGGTCGCGCTCGATCGCGGCCCGGCGCGCCCGGCAGTACCAGAGGCCGATCAGGCCCAGCCCGGCCCCGGACAGGCAGATCCACGGCCAGCTGCCGTGCCCGGCGTCCGAGAGCGCGCCCTGGAACGGCACCAGCACCAGGAAGGCGAGGAACCACAGCACCGTGCCGCCCCCGACGATCGCGACGTCGTTGGCCTCCAGCGGAGGGGGAGCGGGGCGGAGGTGGGTCTTGGCCATGCGCCCTAGCGTACGGGGAGCGGCGACCCGCCCGGCAGAGGCGGGGGGTGGCCCGGGTCCCGGTGCGGTGTCCGAACCCGACCGGAACGCTCCGGTAAGGGGCATTCTCTACGCGCGAAGATGGCGCGTGCACGACCGGCGAACCCATACTTGTGCCCGCCAGGCGGCTCTCGGAGCGTGCCACCGCCGCCCCGCAGCGCCCCCGCGGACCCGGCCGACGACGCTCGGGTTACCCCCTCCTCCTGAGCCCCCACCGACGAGGACACCCGCATGCCTCCGCTGGCCGCCCCGACCGCCGAGTCGAACGCCACACCCACCCCGACGGCCCCCGAGCCCCCCGCCGGCGCCGTCGACCGCTTCTTCCGGATCTCCGAGCGCGGCTCCACGCTGTCCCGCGAGATCCGCGGTGGCGTCGCCACCTTCTTCACCATGGCGTACATCTTGGTGCTGAACCCGATCATCCTGGCGAGCGCCACCGACCTGACCGGCGCCCACCTCGACAGCGCCCAGCTGGTCACCGCCACCGCGCTCACCGCCGGTCTCACCACCCTGCTGATGGGCGTGATCGGCAACGTCCCGATCGGCCTCGCCGCCGGACTCGGCGTCAACACCATCGTGGCGCTCCAGCTCGCTCCCAGGATGACCTGGGCCGACGCCATGGGCATGGTGGTGCTGGCCGGCATCGCGATCATGCTCCTGGTGGCCACCGGCCTCCGCGAGCGGGTCATGAACGCCGTCCCGCTCGGCCTGCGCAAGGCCATCGCGATCGGCATCGGCCTCTTCATCGCCCTGGTCGGCCTGGTCGACGCTGGCTTCGTCAGCCGCATCCCGGACGCCGCCCACACCACCGTCCCGCTGCAGCTCGGCGCCGGCGGCCACCTGACCGGCTGGCCGGTCCTGGTCTTCGTGATCGGCCTGCTGCTCACCCTGGTCCTGGTGATCCGCAAGGTGCCGGGCGCCATCCTGCTCGGCATCGCCGCCAGCACCGCGGTCGCGGTGGTCGTCCAGCAGGTCGCCCACCTCCCCGGGCTCTCCTGGGGCCTCACCGTGCCGGCCTGGCCCGGCAACCCGGTCGCCGCACCCGACTTCGGCCTGGTCGGCCAGGTCAGCCTGTTCGGCGGCTTCGAGAAGGTCGGGGTGCTCACCGGCGCGCTCTTCGTCTTCACCGTGCTCATGAGCTGTTTCTTCGACGCGATGGGCACCATCCTCGGCGTGGCCGACGAGGCCCGGCTGCTGGACGAGAAGGGCGACCTGCCGGGGATCAACCGGATCCTCATGGTCGACGGCATCGCCACCGCGGCCGGCGGCGCCACCTCCTGCTCCGCCAACACCTGCTACGTCGAGTCCACCGCCGGCGTCGGCGAGGGCGCCCGGACCGGCTTCGCCTCGCTGGTCACCGGCGCGCTGTTCCTCCTCGCCCTCTTCCTCACCCCGCTGGCCACCATGGTCCCGGCCCAGGCCGCCACCCCGGCCCTGGTCACCGTCGGCTTCCTCATCCTGGCCAACTCGGTCAAGGAGATCGACTGGGCCGACCACACGATCGCCGTCCCGGCGTTCCTCACCATCGTGCTGATGCCGTTCACCTACTCGATCACCAACGGCATCGGGTTCGGCTTCGTCGCCTTCTGCGTCCTCCGCCTCGCCGCGGGCCGCGGCCGCGAGGTCCCGGTCGCGATGTACGCGGTCTCCGCCGTCTTCGCCTTCTACTACCTGATGCCGGCCCTCGGCCTGCTCTGAGCGCTCCGGCCGCCCAGCGCCGTGCCCTGTTCCGGGGCGACCACCGGGCGCTGTCGATGGCCGACCTGCTGATCGCGGCCACGGCCGAACGGCACGGGGCCACCGTCCTGCACTACGACGGCGACTACGACATGATCGCCGCCATCACCGGCCAGCCCACCCGCTGGGTCGTCCCGTCCGGTACGGCCGACTGACCGGTGTGCCGGGCCGCCGGGCGGTCAGGGGTGGCCGGTGCGGGTGGCGGTGGGGGGCCAGAGGACGGTGACGGGGAGGCCTGTGGTGCGGGCGGCGGCGACGGCGTGGGCGGTGCCGCCGGGGCCGTTGCCGGGGTGGCCGTCCCAGACGGCGACCAGGAGGCCGGCGCGGGCGAGGAGGAGGTCGTTGGCGGCCGTGAAGGCGCGGTCGTCGGCCGTCGCGTGGGGGAGGACCAGGATCTCGGCGGCGGAGGCGCAGAGCCGGTCGAAGGCGGGGGCGTACCCGGGACCGACCCGTTCGGCCCGGTAGGCGGGGGAGGGCAGGACGGCCACCAGCCGCCCGCCGTGGGCCAGGACCGCCTCGGCGAACAGCGCGTCGGCCCCCTCGGCGAGGCAGGACAGGCCGGTCAGTTCCTCGGCGGGATGGGCGGCGAGCAGCTCGCGCAGGGCGCCCCGGACCAGCGGCACGGTGGCCTCGGCGAGGTCGCGGTGCCCGGTCACGGCGATCACGGTCATCTCGGCGGTACTCCCCTGGTTCGGCTCCCGAGCGGCGGCGGTGTCCCGCCGCTTCGCGGACAGTCTTCCGACGCCCGGTCAGCTACCCGGGCAGTGAGCGGGAACACCGGTCCACGCGGCTGACGGTGTGACAGGATCGGGTCCGAGTGTTCGCGCGCTCCGGGGTCGGTGAAAGTCCGAACCGGCGGTGAAAGTCCGCGACCCGGCCGAAGCCATCGGCCGGCTGACCTGGTGGGATTCCAGGACCGACGGTGAGAGTCCGGATGGAAGGAAGTGCGCGGCGGCCACAGCCGTACCCGTGCGGCGGGGTTGAGCCCTGCCCGCCCGGTGGCGGCGTCGTGCCCGCATATCCCGGAACGGCGTCGGCGCACGGGAGGCGGGCTGCCCATCGGTCCTTCCCACCCGTCGCGTCGCGACCGTCCGCACGGGTGCTTCGGCATGCCCGCGCGGCGGTCCCTCTGAGCAGACCGGACGAGCCCGCCACGGTGGCCGGCTCAGAACTGCAGGAGTGTACGCATGGCCATGATCGAGGCAGTAGAGGCAGTAGAGGTAGTAGAGGCGGTCGGGTCCGTCGAGGTCCGGGTGGACCCGGACGGGCGGAGTGCCGCCGAGCGGATCGCGGAGGTCGAACGGGCCGTCGAGGCGTTCGCCCGCGGCGGGTTCGTGATCGTCTTCGACGACGAGTCCCGTGAGAACGAGGGTGACCTGGTGGTGGCGGCCGAGCACACCACCGAGGCGGCGATGCGGTACCTGCTGGAGAACACCTCCGGCGTGGTGTGCGTGGCCGTCCCGGACCGGGTCGCCGCGGCGCTGGAGCTGCCGCAGATGACCGAGGTGAACAGCGGGCTGCACGAGACGGCGTTCACGGTCTCGGTGGACCTCCGGCCCGGCGGGACGACCGGGATCTCCGCGGCCGAGCGGTCCCGTACCGTCCAGGCGCTGGCCGACCCGGCGACCCGGCCCGAGGACCTGGGCCGGCCCGGGCACGTCTTCCCGATCCGGGCGGTGCCCGGGGGCGTGCTGGCGAGGGACGGGCACACCGAGGCGGCGGTCGACCTGTCCAGGCTGGCCGGGCTGTCCGGGGCGGCGGCGATCTGCGAGATCGTCCGGCCGGACTGGGGCATGGCCCGCCTCCCGGACCTGGTCCGGCTGGCCGAGCGGGACGGCCTCCCGCTGATCTCGGTCGGCGACTTGGCGGCGTACCGGCGGGCCACCGGCCGCTGAGCCAGGCCGTTGATCCACGCGGGGCGATCCGCGTGAGGTGACCGGGGGCCGGGCCGGGTGGTGCGCACCACCCGGCCCGCGTCACCGGCCCGCGTCCGGACCCCCGGAGTGACACGACCTCCGCAACTCGCCCTCCCCGCGCCCGCATTCACCCCGTACGTCCACATTCCCGCAGTCGGACGGCCGTTCGGCGCGGGTGTTGTGCAGGGCCGGTGGGCTACCCCTTCCGACCCTGGGTTACGTGTCCATGACCATGGTTGGATGGGCGCGCCTCGCGGCCGGACGGGCCGCGGTACCGCTGACACACCGTCGGAGGCAGCTTTGCGAATCCTGCTGGTCGCCAGTGCGTTCAACAGCCTCACCCAGCGCGTCCACACCGAACTGCGCTCCCAGGGGCACGCCGTGGCCGTGGAGTTGGCGCGGGGCGACGACCCGCTCCGGGCCGCCGTCACGCGCATCGCCCCGGACCTCGTCCTGGCACCGATGCTCACCCGGGCGATACCGGAGGACATCTGGTCGCGCCACACCGTCCTCATCGTCCACCCCGGCCCCGAGGGCGACCGCGGGCCGTCCTCGCTGGACTGGGCCGTCCACGAGGGCGCCGAGGAGTGGGGCGTCACCGTGCTCCAGGCCGTGGCCGAGCTGGACGCCGGACCGGTCTGGGCCTCCGTCCCGTTCCGCCCGCAGCCCTGCGGCAAGAGCGAGCTCTACCGCACCGAGGCCGCCGACGCCGCCGTGGCGGCGGTGCTGCTCGCCGTCCGGCGGTTCGAGAGCAGGTCGTACGCGCCGCAGCCGCCGGACCCCCGCCGCCAGGGCGTCACCGGCACCCACCGCCCCTACCACGCCCAGGAGTTCCGCCGGATCGACTGGCGCACCGACACCACCGCCACGGTGCTGCGCCGGCTGCGCGCCGCGGACTCCCATCCCGGCGTGCTGGACGAGCTGGACGGCACCCCGTACCACCTGCACGGCGGCCACCCCGAGGACCGGCTGCGCGGCGCCCCCGGCGCGGTGATCGCCACCCGGGACGGCGCGATCTGCCGGGCCACCGCGGACGGCGCGGTGTGGATTCCGCAGCTGCGCCCGCCCCGGGTGCCCGGCGGCCCGCGGACGTACAAGCTGCCGGCCGCGCAGGTGCTGGGCGAGCGGCTGGCCGAGGTCCCCGAGGTGCCGGTGACGCCGGCGGAGGCGGCCCGCCGGACCACCTGGTCGGAGCTGCGCTACCGGGAGCAGGGTGGCGTCGGGTTCCTCGAATTCGCTTTCGCCGGCGGGGCGATGAGCACCGGGCAGTGCGAACGGCTGCTGGCCGCGTACCGGGAGGCGGCGACCCGGCCGACCTCGGTGCTGGTGCTCGGCCCGGCCCGGGACTTCTTCTCCAACGGCATCCACCTGAACGTGATCGAGGCGGCGGCCGACCCGGGCGAGGAGTCCTGGCGGAACATCAACGCCATGGACGACCTGGTCGAGGCGGTCCTCACCACCACCGACAAGCTGACCGTCTCCGCGCTGGCCGGCAACGCGGCCGCCGGCGGGGTGATGCTGGCGATCGCCGCCGACGAGGTGTGGTGCCGGGAGTCGGTCGTGCTCAACCCGCACTACCGCCTGATGGGCCTGTACGGCTCCGAGTACTGGACCTACAGCCTGCCCCGCCGGGTCGGGCTGGAGCAGGCCGCCCGGCTGACCTCCGACGCGCTGCCGGTCGGCGCCCGGCGGGCCGAGGAGATCGGGCTGGTGGACCGGACGTCGGGCGGCGGTGCGGCCGAGTTCCGCCACTGGACGGCCCGGGAGGCCGCCCGGCTGGCCGTCTCCCCGGACCTCGCGGCCCGGCTGCTGGAGAAGAAGCGGCGGCGCGCCGAGGACGAGGCCGCCAGGCCGCTCGCCGCCTACCGGGCCGCCGAACTCGCCTGGATGCGGCGGAACTTCTTCGCCGAGGGCGAGCCGTACCACGAGCTGCGCCGGGCCTTCGTGCACAAGGACTGCCCGGTCGAAACCCCCGCCCACCTGCGGGGCTGAGCGCCGCCGGTGCCCGGCCGGTCGCCCCGGCCGGGCCCGGGCGCCGGGCTACCGGCGGGCCGCCGCCGGGGCGGCCGGGCCCGGGCCGAACAGGACGGCCGGCCGGGCGAGGGAACTCGGCGAGACCGCGAAGGCCAGCGAACTGATGAAGATGTACGTGCCGAAGCCGACCGCGAGCGGGAAGACGAACTGCACCGCCACCACGCCGCCGGTGACCTGGCGGTCGGGGTCCACGGCCACCGACACCGCCGCCATGCCGGTGTAGTGCATGGCGCAGACCGCCAGCCCCATCACCGGCGCGGCCGCCACCACCAGGCCGAGGCCCCGCAGGTTCAGCGCGGCCCAGAGCGCGGCCGTGGCGGCGAGCACCGCGATGCCCACCGAGGCGCCGACCGTGAACAGGTCGTACGTGATCGTGCCCGGCAGCCGCACCGCCGCCATGCCCAGGTAGTGCATGGCGGCGACGCCGAGTCCGGTGGCCAGGCCGCCGATCGGCAGGGCGCGGAGGGGGCGGGCGCTGTGGCCGACGGTGAACAGCCCGACGCCGACCACCACGATCGCGACCGCCAGGCTGAGCAGGGTGAGCGGGAGGTCGTAGCGGATCTGGGCGCCGGAGACGACGAAGCCCAGCATGGCGATGAAGTGCATGGTCCAGATGCCGCCGCCGAGCGAGACCGAGGCGAAGACCAGCCAGTTGCGCCGGGAGCGGCCCTCGGTGAGCAGGGCCCAGCGGGTGGCGCGGAGCGCGACCAGGGCGCCGAGGCAGGCGGCGAGGTAGGAGATCGCCGGTGTCGCCCAGCCGTAGACCGCGTGGTGGAGGTGATCCATGGGACTCCCAGGACGAGGGGGTGCAGTGGGTCCTACATGCCGTGCTCCTGACAAAGCGCACACCCTAGCGGCGCCCCTCGATATGGGCAACGGTGGCGGATTCGGTGAACTCCCAGGTGGGTGTGGGTGCTTCACGCAATCGGCAAGATCGCGACACCAACCTTCGACCGGATGTTCAGCCGCGCTCCGCAGTCGCGGGGGTGGGCTGCCGGGCGAGATGCCGGGCGGGGTGCCGGGTGGCCGAAATCAATTTTCTTTAGCGAGGGTAATGACGTAGGCTAAGCACCATGCCCGAGATGTCCGAGGCCGACCTGGCGGCGATCAGCCAGCTCAGGTCGGCCACCATGCGCCTCGCCCGCCGGTTGCGACACCAGCGGGTCGAGGAGTCGCTGAGCCCCACCGAGATGGGGGTGCTCGGCACGCTCGCCCGGTGCGGCAAGGCCACACCGGGGGAGCTGGCGCGGCGGGAGCACGTCCAGCCGCCGTCCATGACCAGGATCATCGCGATGCTGGAGGAGAAGGGGCTGGTCCGGCGCGAGCCGCACCCGGACGACCGCCGCCAGGTGGTCGTCACCAGCACCGAGCAGGCCGAGACCATCCTCAACGAGAGCCGGCGGCGGCGGAACGCCTGGCTGGCCGAGCTGGCCTCCCAGCTCACCGAGGAGGAGCTCGCCGTCCTGCGCGAGGCCGCGCCGGTCCTGTACCGGCTCGCCCACCTCTGAGACGCCGCGCACACACGACATCACCGGGACCGGAAGAAGGAGCACCGCATCACCGCAGGAACCATCCGTGACACCAGCCGCGCGGCGGGCACCCAGCCCGCCGTCGCGCATCGAGGGGAGACCACAGTGACACCGCCGGCCGCAGCCAGCGCCGCCGCCATCCGCACCGACGACACCACCACCGACCCGGCGGTCACCGCCGCCGACAGCCCGGCACCCCTTCCGGTGGGCCTGCCCGGCAGCGGCGACGAAGACCCCGAGATACGCACCGCGGCGGACCCCACCGCCGCTCCGAGCCCCGGACCCGCCGGGGCCACCGCGCGAGCCCGCGCCGCCTCCCGGACCGGGGGCATGTTCTCCTCGCTCCGGATCCGCAACTACCGCTACTACTTCGTCGGCCAGGTGGTCTCCAACACCGGCACCTGGATGCAGCGCATCGCCCAGGACTGGCTGGTCCTCAGCCTCACCGGCAGCCCGTTCGCGGTCGGCGTCACCACCGCCATGCAGTTCCTCCCGATGCTGCTGCTCGGGCTCTGGGGCGGCGTCCTCGCCGACCGGCTGCCCAAGCGCCGACTGCTGGTCGCCACCCAGGGCGCCATGGGACTGCTCGCCGCCGGCCTCGCGGTCCTCACCGTCACCGGGACGGTCACCGCCGGGTACGTGTACCTGTTCGCGCTGCTGCTCGGCCTGGTCACCGTGGTCGACAACCCGACCCGGCAGGCCTTCGTCAGCGAGATGGTGCCCGCCCGGCAGCTCGCCAACGCGGTCAGCCTCAACGCGGCCAACTTCCAGACCGCCCGACTGGTCGGCCCCGCCGTGGCCGGCCTGCTGATCGCCGCCGTCGGCAGCGGCTGGGCCTTCGCGGTCAACGCGCTCTCCTTCGCGGCCGTGATCGGCGGCCTGCTCGCCATGCGCGAGAGCGAACTCCGGCCGACCGAGCCGGTCGCCCGCGAGAAGGGACAGCTCCGCGAGGGCCTGCGCTACGTGAAGGAACGTCCCGAGCTGCTCTGGCCGATGGTGCTGGCCGGCTTCATCGGCACGTTCGGGTTCAACTTCCCGACGCTGCTCTCCGGGTTCGCCTACGACACCTTCCACGTCGGCGCCGGCCAGTACGGCCTGCTCAACACCGCCATGGCCGTCGGCTCCCTCGCCGGCGCCCTGCTCGCCGCCCGCCGCGGCGCGCCCCGCCTGCGGCGGCTGGTCGGTGCGGCGCTCGCCTTCGGCACCCTGGAGGTCGTCGCCGCCTTCGCCCCCGGGTACTGGACCTTCGCCGTCCTGCTCACCCTGATCGGCGTGTTCGGCCTGACCTTCAACACCTCGGTCAACTCCGCCCTGCAGCTCGCCACCGACCCCGAGGTGCGCGGCCGGGTGATGGGCCTGCTGGTCCTGGTGTTCACCGGCGGCACCCCGATCGGCGCCCCCCTGGTCGGCTGGGTCACCGACCTGTACGGGCCGCGGATCGGCCTGCTCGCCTGCGGGCTCGTCGCCGCGACGGCCGCCGCCGTCATCGGCCTGGTGCTGGCCCGTGCCGCCGACCTCAAGGTCCGGGTCGACCTGCACCGCGGCCGCCGTGGACGGGTGTTCGCGGTCGTCCCGCGGACGACCGTCCGCCCGGCGCACGAGCGGGACCTGGCGACCGCCTGCTGACGGTGACGGCCTTCGGCTGACGGGCGGCCGCGTGTGGCCGGGTCAGAGCCTGATCTCCAGGACCTGACCCGGCCACGGGCCCTCGGGCCGGTCCAGCTCGAACGCCTCGGTGGGGGTGAAACCCAGGCGGACGTACTGCTCGACCAGGGCGCGGTCGCCACCGGCGTAGCAGTCCACCCGCAGCAGCGAGATCCCGCGGGCGCGGGTCTCCTCCACCGCGTCCGCGACCAGCGCCGCACCGATCCCCGCCCCCTTCCGGCTCCGGTCGGTCAGCAGCCAGCGGACGTACAGCTCCCGCTCCGCCACCGCCGGCGCATGGTCCGGCGCCTCCTCGGCCAGCACGCACGCGCCGACCGTCCGGCCCTCCTCGTCCACCGCGAGCCGGACCACGCACTCCCGCGCCGTCTCCCGCAACCGCGCCACGGCCGCCGGCCGCCCGCTCCACGGCTCCGTCCCCCACTGCCCCGTCCGGCCCTGTGACACCAGCCACGCCACGGCCCCGTCGAGCAGCGCCAGGATCTCCGCCACCGAATCGGCGTCCCCACCACGGATCTTCATACCAACAGTCCTACCATCCGGTAACCATGAGCAACCGACCGACCCCGGCGAGGCGTGGGCAACCGGGTTCCTCAGGGGCGCGGGGGCTGGACACCCCGGCGAACCGGATAACCGCCGGGTGCGTTCCGGTGGGCGGGGGAGGATGGGCGTATGAGGCTCTTCGTGGCGGTGAATCCGCCGGGTACGGCGTTGCAGGAGTTGGTCGACGCGGCTGCGGAGCTGCGGGGGATGTCCGGGGCGGACCGGCTGCGGTGGAGCGACGTGGCGGGGTGGCACCTGACGCTGGCGTTCCTGGGGGAGGTGCCGGCGGCGGACATCCCCGCGCTGGCGGAGGAGATCGGCCGCGTCCCCGGCGAGCACGGGGTGCACAGGCTGCGCCTGGAGGGTGGCGGCTGCTTCGGCGACAAGGTGCTGTGGGCCGGGGTCGGGGGTGAGACGTGGGCGCTGCGGCGCCTCGCGGACGGGGTGCGCGGGGCGGTGGAGGCGGCGGGGATCGAGAGCGACCAGCACGGGTTCCACCCGCACGTGACCCTCGCCCGGGCGGGCTCCTCGCACGGGACCCGCCGCGCCGTCCAGCGCCTCGCCGCGGGCGAGCTGCGCCTGATGGCGGCGGCGCTGGAGGGCTTCCGGGGCAGCGACTGGGAGGCCGCCGAGGTCCACCTGATGCGGAGCGAAATGGGCTACGGCCCGGCCCGGTACACCAGCGTGCGGTCCTGGCCGCTCGCCCGCTGGACCGAGACCTGACCGGGGCCTGACCGGACGCGTGACGGGTCCCCGCTCCGCCCGGGAACGGGGACCCGCGCCCAGGGCCACCTGTCCTCCGATGCGATTCATGTCCTCGATCCTGGCCGCCGCCGGGGCCCCGGTTCCGGCGGGAATCGGACCTGGCGTTCGACCACGGACGGTCCGCTCAGCCCAGCTCGGGCGCCTCCCGCAGCTCCACCCGGTCGGGCCGGGCGTCGCCGAGCTCCAGCAGGGTGATCGCGTTCCGGCCGGGCCGCAGCAGCGGCTGCGGGCAGTAGAAGGTGCTCTGCGGGCCGCGGGCGTCGTACCGGCCCAGCAGGAAGCCGTTGACCCACAGGTAGCCGCGCACCCCGCCGGGCACCGCGAGGAAGGCGTCCCCGGTGGCCTCGCCGACCTCCAGCCCGCCGCGCACCAGCACCGGACCACCACCGTCACCGGTCACGCCGCCGTCGGCCGCGCGGAACTCCGCCTCCGGGCAGGACTCCAGCCGCAGCACCTCGGTCCGGCACCCGTGCAGGTACTGCCGCTCGTGCCGCAGGCCGCCGGTCAGGCCCTTGGTCTCGCCCACCAGCGGGCCGTAGTTGACCCGGCCGAGCGACTCCACCAGCAGCGCGACCTCGCAGCCGCCGGCCACCGTCACCGGCTCGGACTCCGCCCCGCGCTCCAGCTCCGCGACCCGCCGCCCGTCCACCCAGAGGGTGGCCCGGTCGCGCAGGCCGTCCACGGTGAGCGGCAGTTCCGGCCGCGGCCCGGGCACCCGGAAGGTGTACCGGACCAGGCCGTGCTCCAGCCCCAGCTCCTCGAAGACCGGCGGCACCGGGTGCACGGCCGGCGGGCCGAACGGCGGCTCGGCGGTCTCGGTCAGCGCCACCTCGGCGGCCGGCAGGACCGGCGCGGGCGGTGGCAGCTCGGGCGTCCGGTCGTCCAGGAAGCGGGCCTGCTCGGGGTGCTCGGCCGCGAACTGGGCCAGCACCTCCCGGAACAGCTCGTACTTGCGGGTGGGCGCGCCGCGCTCGTCCAGCGGGGCGTCGTAGTCGTAGCTGGTGGTGACCGGCTGGAACGGCGAGTGCTCCCAGTCGGTGGAGTTGAACGGCGGGTCGGCGTGGTTGGCGCCGGCCGTGGTGCCGAAGTTGGTGCCGCCGTGGGCCATGTACAGGTTGACCGAGCCGCCGGCGGCCAGGATGCGGCGCAGGGCGTCGGCGGCGTCCTCGGCGTCCCGGGTGTGGTGCGGCCGGCCCCAGTGGTCGAACCAGCCGTTCCAGAACTCCATGCAGAACGGCGGGTCCTCGGGCCGCAGCGCGCGCAGCACCCCGAAGGCGTCCTCCGGCTTGGAGCCGAAGTTCACCGTGGCCGGTACCCCGGGCAGCGTCCCGCCGGTCAGCATGTGCTCCTCCGGGCCGTCCGAGGTGAACAGCGGGACCTCCACCCCCCGCGCCCGCAGTCCGTCCGCCAGGTGTGCCAGGTAGGCCGCGTCGCTGCCGAACGACCCGTACTCGTTCTCGACCTGCACCATCAGCACGTTGCCGCCGCGGTCCACCTGCCGCTCCACCACGGCTGGCAGCAGCCGGTCGAAGAACGCGTCCACGGCCGCCAGGTACTCCGGGTCGCTCGTCCGGGCCCGCCGGCCGACCCGGGCGGTCAGCCACCCCGGCAGCCCGCCGTTGTCCCACTCCGCGCAGATGTACGGCCCGGGCCGGACGATCGCCCACAGGCCCTGCCGGGCGGCCTCGTCCAGGAAGGCTGCCAGCTCCTCCATCCGCTCGTACCGGCCCGGGGCCGGCTCGTGGATGTTCCACGCGACGTAGGTCTCCACCGTGTTCAGGCCCATCGCGCGCAGCGCGGCCAGGCGCTGCGGCCACTGCCCGGGGTGGGTGCGGAAGTAGTGCATGGCGCCGGACAGGATCCGCAGCGGGCGGCCGTCGAGGCGGAAGCCGGTCGCGTCATAGGTGAGCATGCCCTCCAGCCTGCGGGAAGGCACCGCCCGCAGCCATGGACAAAGCCCGACGGCGTGTTGGATTGTCGTCCCCGACGCGCCGCCCGCCGGCCCGGGCCGGTACGGCGGCCGAGGGCGACGCCCGGCGAGGAGGAGTGACGTGGAACGGTGGTGGCAGTACCTGACGCCCGGTCCCGCCCAGCTGGCCACCGGGCTGGCCTGCCTGGGCGTGGGCATGCAGCGCGGACGGCTGCCCACCGTCGGGCCGCGCCGGCTGGACCACTGGGTGGCCGTCCTGGTCGGCTCGGGACGCGGCTGGTTCGCCGCCCCCGACGGCGGCCGCCGCCCGGTCGCCGCCCCCGCCGTGATCTGGCTCCGCCCCGGCGTGCCGCACCACTACGCGCCGGACCGCAACGGCTGGTCCGAGGGCTTCGTGGACTTCACCGGCCCCGCCACCACCGCCTACACGGAGCTCGGCCTGCTGCCCGCGGCCGACGTGGTGCCGCTGACCACCGCCGAGCCCGCCCAGCGGGTGCTGGCCAGGATCGCCGCCGCCTGCCGCCGCGGCGGCCCGCTGGCCGCCGTCGAGGCCGCCGCCGGGGTGCACGAGCTGCTGGTCGAGCTGCGCCGCCACCGGGCCGACCTGGACCCGGCCGGCGAGCCGGTGCTGGAGGTGCTGCGCCGGGACGCCTGCCTGCCGCTCTCCGTCGCCGAGCACGCCCGGCGGGCCGGGATGACCGTCGCCGAGCTGCGCCGGGCCGTCCGGGCGGTGGGCGCGGTCGGCCCGAAGGAGTACCTGCTCACCGTCCGGCTGAACGAGGCCAAGGAGCTGCTGGCCGCCAGCGAGCTGCCGGTCTCGGCGGTGGCCCGCCGGGTCGGCTACGAGGACCCCGCGTACTTCACCCGGATCTTCACCCGCCGGGTCGGGGTGGCGCCCTCGGTCTTCCGCGCCCAGCACTACCGGGGCGACCGCCAGCTCCGGCCGGTCCGCCGCGAGGAGCTGGCCCGCGAGCTGACCGAGCTGTACGGGCCGGAGCGGGGCAGTGCCGAGGCGTTCAGGGCGACCGACTAACCTCGACGTGTGGACCCGAAGACTCGCATGCGGATCGTGACCGGCGCCCTGGTACTGCTGTTCGTGGTGGTGCTGGTCAGCTCGCTGGTCCGCCGCTGACCCCTCGCCCGGCATCCCGCCGCGCCCGCGCGGCAGCGGCGCCCGGACGCCGAAGGGCCCCCGCTCCACCGAGCGGGGGCCCTTCGCACGGCACGGTCAGAGCTGCTCGACCACCAGGTCGATGCAGCGGGTGAGCGCCTCGACGTCCGCCGGGTCGATCGCCGGGAACATCGCGATGCGCAGCTGGTTGCGGCCCAGCTTGCGGTACGGCTCGGTGTCCAGGATGCCGTTGGCGCGCAGCACCTTGGCCACCGCGGCGGCGTCCACCGACTCGTCGAAGTCGATGGTGCCGACCACCTGCGAGCGCTCCTCCGGCTTGGCCACGAACGGCTGCGCGTAGGAGGACTTCTCGGCCCAGGAGTACAGGATCGAGGAGGACTCGGCGGTCCGGGCCACGGCCCAGTCCAGGCCGCCCTGGCCGTTCAGCCACTCCAGCTGCTCGGCGAGCAGGAAGAGGGTGGAGATCGCCGGGGTGTTGTACGTCTGGTCCTTCGAGGAGTTGTCGATCGCGGTCGGCAGGTCGAAGAACGGCGGGATGTACCGGCCGGAGCCGGCGATCTCGGCGGCGCGCTCCAGGGCGGCCGGGGAGAACGTCGCCAGCCAGAGGCCGCCCTCGGAGGCGAAGGACTTCTGCGGCGCGAAGTAGTAGACGTCCGTCTCGGAGATGTCCACCGGCAGGCCGCCGGCGCCCGAGGTGGCGTCCACCAGGACCAGCGAGCCGGCGTCCGCGCCCGCCGGGCGGCGGATCGGCATGGCGACACCGGTGGAGGTCTCGTTGTGGGTGAGCGCGTACACGTCCACGCCCGCCTCGGCGACCGGCAGCGGGTGGGTGCCCGGCTCGGACTTGATCACGCTCGGCTCGGCCAGCCACGGGGCGGCCTTGACCGAGGAGGCGAACTTGGACGAGAACTCACCGAAGTTCAGGTGCTGGGACTTCTCGCGGACCAGGCCGAAGGCGGCGATGTCCCAGAAGGCGGTGGAGCCGCCGTTGCCGAGGACGACCTGGTAGCCCTCGGGGAGCGAGAAGAGGCTGCTGACGCCCTCGCGGACGCGCTTGACCACGTTCTTCACGGTGGCCTGGCGGTGCGAGGTGCCCAGCAGGGAGGTTCCGGTGGCGGCCAGGGCACTCAGTGCCTCGGGCCGGACCTTGGACGGGCCGCAGCCGAAGCGGCCGTCGGCGGGCAGATTGTCGGCGGGGATCTGAATCTGAGCCACGGGCGCAGCCTACTGTTCCGGGAGGTGCGGGCGGGACGGTCGTCCGCCCGGTGAGACGTGGTCTCGTGTGCTTCGGGCAGCGCCGACGGGGGCGCGGGGAACCGCGCGACCGGGCCCCCGCACCGCACGGGTGCCGGGCAGGTCGCGGGCCCCCGCGCCCCTCGCCGGGCGCGCGGTTCACCCGTTAGTGGGCGATGGCGTCCCAGCCCTCGACGTCCTCGGGGCGGCGGGCGGCGGGGCCGATGTACCGGGCGGCCGGGCGGACCAGCCGGCCGGTGCGCTTCTGCTCCAGGATGTGCGCGGACCAGCCGGCCGTCCGGGCGCAGGTGAACATCGAGGTGAACATGTGCGCCGGGACCTCGGCGAAGTCCAGCATGATCGCGGCCCAGAACTCCACGTTGGTGGCCAGCACGCGGTCGGGGCGGCGGTTGTGCAGCTCCTCCAGCGCGGCCTTCTCCAGGGCCTCGGCGATCTCGAAGCGCGGCGCGCCGAGCTCCTTGGCGGTCCGCCGCAGCACGCGGGCGCGCGGGTCCTCGGCGCGGTACACGCGGTGGCCGAAGCCCATCAGGCGCTCGCCCTTGTCGAGGGCCTTCTTGACGTAGCCGACCGCGTCGCCGGTGCGCTCGATCTCCTCGATCATGCCGAGCACGCGGGACGGCGCGCCGCCGTGCAGCGGGCCGGACATCGCGCCCACCGCGCCGGAGAGCGCGGCCGCCACGTCGGCGCCGGTGGAGGCGATGACGCGGGCGGTGAAGGTGGAGGCGTTCATGCCGTGCTCGGCGGCGGAGGTCCAGTACGCGTCCACGGCCTTGACGTGCTTCGGGTCGGGCTCGCCACGCCAGCGGATCATGAACCGCTCGACGATGGTCTCGGCCTTGTCGATCTCACGCTGCGGGACCATCGGCAGGCCCTGGCCGCGGGCGGACTGGGCCACGTACGACAGCGCCATGACGGCCGCGCGGGCGAGGTCGTCGCGGGCCTCCTCGGCGGAGATGTCGAGCAGCGGCTTCAGGCCCCAGACCGGCGCGAGCATGGCGAGCGCGGACTGCACGTCCACCCGGATGTCACCGGAGTGCACCGGGATCGGGAACGGCTCGGCGGCCGGAAGACCCGGCGCGAACCGCCCGTCGACGAGCAGGCCCCAGACCTGGCCGAAGGAGACCTGGCCGACGAGATCCTCGATGTCCACACCGCGGTAGCGCAGTGCGCCGCCCTCGCGGTCGGGCTCGGCGATCTCGCTCTCGAAGGCGACAACTCCTTCAAGTCCGGGTACGAAATCGGACATCAGACGGCTCCTTCAGTGATCCGATCCGACGCGTGACCATGGTGGGGTCGGGCGCGTCGGTGACCGATGGTGGGTTGGCACTCGGTGTCAGACTCTCAGGCACCGAGTGCATTGCGCCATACACCACCACGGTGATGTTTCCCCCACGGGCAGCGAATACCGCCCTCAGGCCCGACGACGATGGCGGACAAGACGGGAGGAATCAGCCGCTATCCGGGCGATTCCCCACGCGGCGCGCGGTGGAACGATGGCGAGCCACCATATCCCCAGGTGTTTGCACGCACGTAGCCGTGTCCGACGCTTGTCGTACGGGATGATGTTGGCGTGCCTACCGCGGAACACCAGCCGAGCGCCCTGACCATGTCCACCGAGGAACGGCCCGGTCCGGACCTCACCGTGATGCGCAAGCATTACCAGCACGAGGGCCTCGTCGAGGGCCGGCTCGAGGCCGACCCGATCAGCCAGTTCACCCGCTGGTTCCACGAGGCGGACGAGGCCGGCGTGGTCGAGCCCAACGCCATGGTGGTCTCCACCGCCGGCGCCGACGGCCGGCCCACCTCCCGCACCGTGCTGCTGAAGAGCTACGACCGGCGCGGGTTCGTCTTCTTCACCAACTACGGCTCCCGCAAGGGCACCGACCTCGCGGCCAACCCGCAGGCCTCCCTGCTCTTCCCGTGGATCCCGCTGGCCCGCCAGGTGATCGTCGGCGGCCGGGTCGAGAAGGTCGGCCGGGACGAGACCGCCGCCTACTTCCGGACCCGCCCGCACGGCTCCCAGCTCGGCGCCTGGGCCAGCGAGCAGTCCAGCCCGGTCGAGGGCCGGGAGGTGCTGGAACAGCGCTACGCCGACCTCGCCGCCCGCTACCCCGAGGGGGAGGGCGTGCCGGTGCCGCCGTTCTGGGGCGGCTACCGGGTGATCCCGGAGACGGTGGAGTTCTGGCAGGGGCGCGAGAACCGCCTGCACGACCGCCTGGTCTACCTGGCCGAGCCCGACGGCGGCTGGCGGGTGGAGCGGCTCTGCCCGTGACGCGCCGGGCACGCCGGGACGCATCCGTCCGGCCGGGCCGGGCGGACTGAGCCGTCCGGGCGAGGCGGCCGGGAGCCGTCGGTGTGAAGCGTCCGGCGCGCGCCGCCGTCCACTGATCGGGTGACGGCACCCCGCCGACCTGCTGCGACGCGGCGCGGGGCGCCGGACGGCCGGAAGCGGCCGTCACCAGTCAGCCGTTTCCGGCCATGCTCCAGCGGGGCGTGGCATTACCCTTGCCCTCAAGCGTGTCGCGCTCGCGCGGCAGGTCGTTCCACGGCCCCCATGCGCGGCGGTCCAGGCGATTCCTGACGCGCATTCAGAAACCTTTCTCTTCGTGCTCTGCCGACCAGAAGGCACTCCCATGACCACTGCACTCGCCGCCGCTCCAGTCGAGGATCTGACCGAGGGTCAGACCGTCGCGGACAGGGTCTCGCTCGCCGATCTCGCCGCACTCGACGCCGAGGACCTCGCGGCCGAGCTGCATCGGGTCCTGCCGAGCGCCGCGCGGCAGGTGCCGGTCGCCGCCTTCCAGTCCTGCATCTGACCCGGGGCGGACCACACCGCGGACCGCTTCGATGACGCACCACCCCGTCCCCTTCAGTCAGTTCGTGCTGAAGGTGCACAGCCGCTGCGACCTCGCCTGCGACCACTGCTACGTCTACGAACACGCGGACACCAGCTGGCGCGGCCGGCCGCGCAGTGCGAGCGAGGAGGTGCTGGCCGCGGCGGCCGCGCGGATCGGCGAACACGCCCGTACCCACCGGCTGCCCGCCGTCCACGTCGTCCTGCACGGCGGTGAACCCCTGCTCGCCGGCCCGGCCCGACTACGCCGGGCCGGCGAACTGCTGCGCGCCGCCCTCCCCGAGGGCTGCGCCCTGGACCTGCGGATCCACACCAACGGCGTGCTGCTGGACCGCCGGTTCTGCGAGCTGTTCGCCGAGCTGGACATCCGGGTGGGCGTCTCGCTCGACGGCGACCGGGCCGCCAACGACCGGCACCGCCGGTTCGCCGACGGCCGCAGCAGCCACGGCAAGGTCCTCGCCGCCGTCGCGCTGCTGCGGCAGCCGGAGTTCCGGCACCTGTACGCCGGCCTGCTGTGCACCGTCGACGTCGAGAACGACCCGGTGGCGGTCTACGACGCGCTCCTCGCCCTGGAACCGCCCCGGATCGACTTCCTGCTGCCCCACGCCACCTGGGACAACCCGCCCGCCCGGCCGCCCGGCGCCGGCCCCACGCCGTACGCCGAGTGGCTGCTCGCGGTGCACGACCGCTGGACGGCGCAGGGCCGGCCCGTCCCGATCCGGAGCTTCGACTCGATCCACCGCACCCTGCGCGGGCGCTCCAGCCTCACCGAGGCGCTCGGCCTGGACCCGGCCGACCTGGTGGTGATCGAGACCGACGGCAGCCTGGAGCAGGCCGACAGCCTCAAGACGGCCTACGACGGCGCCGCGGCCACCGGGTTCGACCTCTTCACCCACACCCTGGACGAGGTGGCCCGGCACCCCGGCATGGTGGAACGGCAGTCCGGCCTGGCCGGGTTGAGCGCCGACTGCCGCGCCTGTCCGGTGGTCCGGTCCTGTGGCGGCGGCCTGTACGCCCACCGGTACCGGACCGGCGGCGCCTTCGACAACCCTTCGGTCTTCTGCGGGGACTTGATGAAGCTGATCACCACCATCCGCGACCGCGTCGGCGGCCCGGCGGCCGTACCGCCGCAGGGCGGGCCGCGCGGCCCGCTGACCGACGCCCAGCTGGACGACCTGGCCACCGGCTACGGCTCGGCCGCCACCGTCGCCGCCCTAGGCAGGGCCCAACTCGACGTCTCCCGGCGGCTGTTGGCGGCCGCCGGTGCCGGCGGGTCGGCGGCCTGGGATCTGCTCGCCGAACTGGACGGCCGCGCCCCCGCCGCCGTGGACGCCGTGCTCGCCCACCCCTACGTCCGCGCCTGGGCGGTCCGGCTGCTGGCCGGAGAGCCGGGCGCCGACACCGGCGGCCTGGCCGAGATCGCCGCCGCCGCCGCGCTCCGCGCCGGGCACCCCTTCACCCTGGACCTGCCGGTCCGCGGCGGCGCCCTGCACCTGCCCACCCTCGGCCGGCTGAAGGTCGGCGGCACCGGCGAGACCCGGCTGACCGGCACCGCCGAGGGCTTCTCGGCGGGCGGCCACCGGATCGGCTGGGACCAGCCCGGCGGACCGTCCTGGCAGCCGGTCCGCCGGGTCGCCCTCCCCGGCTGGACGGTCGCCCTGGAGGACACCGACCCGCAGCGCGACAGCCACCGGTGGGCCCCCGCCCCGCGGCTCGCGGAACCGGAACTGCTCGCCTGGTCCGGGGCGCTGCGCGAGGCCTGGGAACTGCTCGGCCGCGACCTGCCCGGGTACGCGGCCGGCATCGGCGCCGGCCTGGCCGTCGTCACCCCGCTCGCCCCCGGCCCGGACGGCCGCGACGTCAGCGCCGCCGCCCGCCAGGCCCCCGGCGCCGTCGGCATCGCCCGACCGGCCACCGCGCCGATCCTCGCCCTGCTCCTCGCGCACGAGTTCCAGCACGTCAAGCTGGGTGCCGTCCTGGACTTCCACGACCTGTTCGACCCGGCGGACGACCGGCTGTTCCACGCCCCCTGGCGGCCCGACCCGCGCCCGCTGGAGGGTCTGTTCCAGGGCACCTACGCGCACCTGGCGGTCACCGAGTTCTGGGGCACCCGGGTCCGGGCGTACGACGGGCTGCGCGGGGCGGCGGCCGAGACCGCCCGGGTGCAGCTGGCCACCTGGCGCGGGCACACCGTGCGGGCCGTGGAGACGCTCGCCGGGTCGGGGTCGCTCACCGCGCTCGGCGAGCGCTTCGCGAACGGGATGCGGGACAGCGCGGCCCGCTGGCTGGACGAGCCGGTGGGCGCCGGGGCCCAGGAGGCGGCCCGCGCGGCGGCCGCCGAGAACCTGGCGGCCTTCCGCACCACGGCCGGTCACTGAGAGCCTGGTGTTCCCCGTCCCCGGCCGCTGGAGGTCCCTTTGATCACCCAGGCGGAGCTGGTCGCCGATCTCCGCGCGTCGGGCGTGCGGGAGGGGGAGACCCTCCTCGTCCAGTCCTCCACCCGGGCGATCGGGCCGGTGGCGGGCGGCTCGGCGGCGGTCGTCGCGGCCCTGCTGGAGGCCCTCGGCCCCACCGGGACCCTGGTGGTCTACACGGCGACCCCGGAGAACTCCGACACCTCGCCGCTGCACCACCGGGCCATCGCCGGGCTGGACCCCGAGGGGGTGCGGCGGTTCCGGGCGGCGATGCCCGCCTTCGACCCGGCCCGCACCCCCGCCTCGCCCACCATGGGCCGGATCGCCGAGGAGGTCCGGCTGCACCCAGGCGCGGTGCGCAGCGCCCACCCGCAGACCTCCTTCGCCGCGGTCGGACCGGCCGCCGAGCGGATCACCGCCGGCCACCCGCTCCGGAGCCACCTGGGCGAGGACTCCCCGGTCCACCGGCTCTACCGGGACCGGGCCCGCGCCCTGCTGGTCGGCGTCCCGGTCTGGTGCTGCACCCCGCTCCACCTGGCCGAGTACTGGCAGCCGGACCGGGAGCCGCAGACCTACGGCTGCGTGGTCCGGGGCGCGGACGGCGCGCCGGTCTGGGAGCACTTCCGGGGACTGCGACTGTCGGACGCCCACTTCGCGGCGGTCGGTGAGGAACTGGCCCGGCTGGAGAGCCTGCGGCACGGGCGGCTGGGGGAGGCCCACTGCTTCCTGCTGCCGATCCGGGACGCCGTGGAATGCGCCGACAAGTGGCTGCGGAACCGGCCTGCTTGACCGCGACACGCCCGGCCGGGCGGTACGCCCTATTCCATTGGGGAACCCGCGCTTCCTACACTTGAGACTCCTGCGGGGGAGCAGGTGGCGGGCGGTCTCGGGGGAGGCGCGTGTGAACAGCCCGGCGGGCAGGGGCAAGGACTCGGCCAGGCCGTACTTCTTTCTCAGCTACGCGCACACGCCGAGGATCAACCCCCGCGCCGCGGACCCCAACCTCTGGGTGGCCAAGCTCTACCAGGACCTCTGCGAGGCGATCCTCCAGATCACCGACGCGCCCGCGGGCCACCCCATCGGCTTCATGGACCGCTCGATGCACCAGGGGCAGAAGTGGGCCGAGCGGCTCTCCCGCGAGCTGTCCGGCTGCCGGGTGTTCGTCCCGCTGTACTCGCCGCGCTACTTCAAGAGCGAGGCCTGCGGCAAGGAATGGCATCTGTTCACCCGCCGCTCGGTCTACCAGCGCCGGCCCGGCGCCGAGCGGATGACCGGGATCGTGCCCGCGCTGTGGGTCTCCATGGAGCACTACACGCTGCCCCGGGTGGCCAGTGAACTCCAGTTCAGCCACGACAGCTTCGGCGCCGACTACGCCGCCGAGGGCCTGTACGCGCTGATGAAGATCGCCTCCTACAGCTCCCAGTACGCCACCGCCGTGCTGCGGCTGGCGCAGCGGATCGTCGACGTGGCCGACCAGACGGTCATCCCGGTGACCCAGCCGCTGGACTTCGAGTCCTCGCCCTCCGCCTTCGACCCGCCCGAGCCCACCGACCGGGTGCGGATCTCCGTCTTCTCCTACCGCCAGCCGGAACTGCCGCCGACCAGGAGCGCCACCTGCTACGGCGAGCGGCGCACCGACTGGCAGCCGTTCCGGCCGCCCTCCGGCCGCCCGCTCGCCGAGGACGCCGCCGACGTGGCCCGGAACATGGGCTTCCAGCCCACCGTCCACGAGTTCGAGGAGGAGGCGGAGAACCTGCTGGCCGCCGACCGCCCCGCCGGGCCCAGCGTCCTGCTGGTCGACCGGTGGGCCTTCCTCGACAGCCAGCGCGCCGAGACGGTACGCCGGCTGGACCGCCGCAACCTCGGCTCGGTGAGCATCCTGGAGCCCTGGAACCGCGAGGACCAGCAGTGCCGGGACAACGAGCGGATGCTCAACGACCTCGGCGACACCGTCCTCACCGTCAGCCGCGGCAGCCGGCGCAAGCCCAGCCTGCGCGGCGACGCCGTCGGCGGCAGCCCCGGCAACCTCGACGACTTCCGCGGCGAGCTGGAACGCGCGGTGATGCGCGCCAGCACCGCGTACGAGCAGGAGACCGCTCGGCCGGAGCCGCCCCAGCACCGAAGACCCAGCATCGGCAGATGAGTTCGGCACCACACCGGACGGTCGGGACCCCGTCCGGTGGCACGGAGCGCGCACCACGGAGGACGCGTCTGGGGGAGGGAACCGTCATGACCGAGAGGCCGTCCAGGAACCAGCAGGTCCTCGTCCGCCGCCGCGAGACGGCGGCCGAGGACCGGCAGGGCCGGATCGTCACCTTCTACTCGTACAAGGGCGGCACCGGGCGCACCATGGCCCTGGCCAACACCGCCTGGATCCTGGCCGCCAACGGCTACCGGGTGCTCACCGTCGACTGGGACCTGGAGGCGCCCGGCCTCGGCCAGTTCTTCCGCCCCTTCCTCAACCCCGAGGTGGTCGCGGCCACCACCGGCATCATGGACCTGTTCGCCGACTACCTCGACGAGGCCCGCCGCCCGGTCGAGCGCGACCCCGAGTGGTACGAGGACTTCGCCCGGATCCACCCGCACGCCATCTCGCTGGCCTGGCAGCACTTCCCCGGCGGCGGCCGGATCGACCTCGTCCCGGCCGGCCAGCAGAACCGCGACTACTCCGGCTCCTCCTCCCGCATCGACTGGGACCTGCTCTACGAGCGCTACGACGGCCAGCGGTTCATCCAGGCCCTGCGCGCCGACATGAAGCGCCGCTACGACTACGTGCTGATCGACAGCCGCACCGGCCTCACCGACACCGCCGACATCTGCACCGTCGAGATGCCCGACGACCTGGTGGTCTGCTTCACCCTCAGCGACCAGTCCATCGACGGCGCCTCCCGGATCGCCCGGGTCATCGAGGACCGCTACGGCGACCGCGGCATCCGGATCCTGCCCGTGCCGATGCGCATCGACGAGGGCGAGAAGGAGAAGGCCGACGCCGGCCGGGCCCTCGCCCGGATCAAGTTCGCCGGCCTGCCCACCGGCCTCGGCGAACCCGAACTCGCCCGCTACTGGGCCGGGGTGGAGATCCCGTACCGGCCGTTCTACGCCTACGAGGAGATCCTCGCCCCGTTCGGCGACCAGCCCGGACTGCCCGGCTCGATGCTCGCCGCCTGCGAACGGCTCACCCGCGAGATCACCCAGAACCGGGTGGCCGGACTGCCCGTGATGCCCGAGGACCTGCGGCTGCGGCACCTCGACGGCTTCGTCCGGCGCCGCCCCACCGCCCCCGCCGACCTCTACCTCAGCTACGTGCCCGAGGACCGCGCCTGGGCCGACTGGATCTCCTCGGTGCTCACCGGAGCCGGCTTCCGGGTCGTCCCCCGGGACGCCGGCGCCGGCGCCAACCCCCGCTCCTCCACCGAGCGCGGCATCGACTCCGCCTACCGCACCGTCGCCCTGCTCTCCGCCGCCTACCTCCAGTCGCCGCAGGCACAGGCACTGTGGGACCGCACCGTGCTCTCCGACCCGGCCGGCGCCAGACGGCAGCTGATCCCCGTCCGGGTCAGCGACGTCCGCCTCAACGCCCCGTACAACAGCCGCAACCCGGTCGACCTGATCGGCCGCGACGAGCAGCAGGCCGCGCTCACCCTGCTCCGCGCCCTCGGCCGCACCGAGGCCGAACTGCCCGAGCGCAGCCCCGGCGCCCCCCGCTTCCCCGGCACCAAGCCCACCTACTGGGAGGTGCCGCAGCGCAACCACTCCTTCACCGGCCGGGTCCAGGTCCTCGACGACCTCCGCGCCCAGCTCGCCGGCGGCACCACCGCCGTCCTGCCCCCGCCGCAGACCCTCTACGGCCTCGGCGGCGTCGGCAAGACCCAGGTCGCCCTGGAGTACGCCCACCGCTACATGTCGCACTACGACCTGGTCTGGTGGATCGACGCCGAGCAGACCGAGAACGTCGTCGTCGACCTCGCCGAACTCGCCGCCCGGCTCGGCCTGCGCGTCGGCGACAGCATGAACGAGGCCGCCCAGGCCGCCCGCGACGCCCTCCGCCAGGGCATCCCCACCCCCAACTGGCTGCTCATCTTCGACAACGCCGACGAGCCCGCCCAGATCCGCCGCTACTTCCCCGACGGCCCCGGCCACATCCTGGTCACCTCCCGCAACCAGGGCTGGTCCGGCCAGGCCGGGGTGCTCAGCGTAGACGTCTTCGACCGGGTGGAGAGCGTCGACCACCTCACCCGCCGGGTCCGCGGCCTCAGCCGCCAGGACGCCGACCGGGTCGCCGAGGCCGTCGGCGACCTCCCGCTCGCCGTCGAAGTCGCCGCCGCCTGGCTGGAGACCACCCGCACCCCGGTGGAGTCGTACGTCAACCAGCTCAAGGCCGAGGCCACCAAGGTCCTCGCCGCCGGCGAGACCCCGGTCGACTACCCCACCCCCGTCGGCCTCACCTGGAACGTCTCCATCGCCCGGCTCCGCGACCAGTCGCCCGCCGCCGTCCGCCTCCTCGAACTCTGCGCCTTCTTCGCCCCCGAACCCATCTCCCTGCGGCAGTTCTTCTTCTCCGAGCAGATGCGGCTCGCCCTCGTCCCGTACGACGACGAGCTCACCGACACCTTCCTGCTCGGCAAGGTGCTCCGCGCGGTCAGCCGGTACGCCCTCGCCAAGACCGACGCCGGCAGCGACAGCTTCCAGGTCCACCGGCTCGTCCAGGCCGTGGTCCGCAGCGGCATGACCGAGGCCGAACGCAACCTCGCCATGCACCAGGTCCACCGCATCCTGGTCAGCGCCCGGCCCCCGCGCGGCGACACCGACGACCCCGCCAACTGGCCCACCCTGGAGAAGATCTGGCCGCACCTGACGCCCTCCCGCGCCCAGGACTGCGACGAACGCGACGTCCGCGAGCTGCTCATCGACCGCGTCCGCTACCTGTGGAAGCGCGTCGACCTCGACCAGGCCCTGCAGCTCGGCCGCCAGCTGGACGCCTCCTGGAGCGTCCGCTCCGAGGTCGAGCCCGACCTGGCCGAACAGCGCATCTGGCGGCGGCAGGTCCTCAGCCTCCGGCTCCAGATCGCCAACGTCCTGCGCTCCAAGGGCTCCTACACCGAGGCCCTCGCCCTCAACCAGGCCACCCTGGTCGGCCAGCGCGAACTCCTCGGCGAGCACCACCCGTACACCCTGATGACCGCCAACTCGATGGCCGCCGACCTGCGGTACCTCAACCGCTTCCAGGAGGCCCTCACCCTCGACCAGGACACCTACAACCAGTTCGTCGAACTCTTCGGCGAGGACGACCCGCGCACCCTCGCCGTCGCCAACAACCTCGCCATCGACCACCGCCTGATCGGCAACAGCCAGGCCGCCCACGACCTCGACCAGGACACCTTCGAACGCAACCTGGTGGTCCGCGGCCCGCTCCACCCCTACACCCTCGCCAGCAAGGGCAACCTCGCCCGCGACCGCCGCGAACTCGGCGACTACAAGAGCTCGGTGGAACTCCTCCGCGAGGTCACCGAGGCCTTCGCCGACCTCCCGCAGAGCGACCTCCCCGAGGACCTGCGCAACTGCAAGTCCCTCGCCGTCTCGCTCCGCCGCGCCGGCGCCTACACCGAGGCCCGCGACCTCACCGAACGCACCTACCAGCGCTACCTCGACCTGTTCGGCCCAGACTTCGCCGACACCCTCGCCTGCCGGCTCAACCTCGCCGCCGACCTCAGCGCCGCCGGCGACAAGGAGACCGCCCGCGACATCGCCGCCGACTCCTACGAGGGCCACAAGCGGCTGCTCGGCGAGGAGCACCCCTTCACCTACGCCTGCGAGAACAACCTCGCCATCTACCTGCGCGGCAGCGGCGACCTCGCCGGCGCCGTCCACCACGGCGAACAGGCCCTGGCCGGCCTGACCCGCGGCCTCGGCGAGGACCACCCCTTCACCCTCAACGCCACCATCAACCTCGCCAACACCTACGCCGAGAACCGGCAGATCGCCGAGGCCGAACAGCTCGGCCGCGCCGCCTACGAGGGACTCGCCACCCGGTACGGGCCCACCCACCCCGACGCGCTGGTCTGCCAGGCCAACCTGGCCGTCACCCTGCGGTCCGCCGGCCGGCGCGGCGAGGCCGAGAACCTGCGCAGCCAGGCCATCGCCGCCCTGGTCGAACTCTTCGGCGAGGACCACCCCACGGTGATCGCCGCCCGCAGCTGGCAGCGCACCAACCGCGACCTGGAGCCGCAGCCCATGTGATCGACCGTGCGCCCCGTGCTCGTGCGCCCCGTGCTCGTGACGCGGGGCCCACGGGGCGCATGGGCCGGCAGGGGCTTCGGCTAGCGTGGGCGCCATGCAGCCCCCCGTCCTCGTCACCCGCCGGCTCGCCCCCGGCGTCGCCGAACGTCTCGGCGACCTGGCCACCGTCCACGACAGCGAGCAGCCGCTGCCCCGGGCGGAGCTGCTCCGCGCCGTCCACGGCCGCACGGCCGTGATCACCACCCTGGACGACACGGTCGACGCCGAGTTCCTCGACGCCGCCGGGCCCGCGCTGCGGATCGTCGCCAACCACGCCGTCGGCACCCACAACATCGACCAGGCCGCCTGCGCCGCCCGCGGCGTCCACGTCAGCAACACCCCCGGCGTCCTCACCGGCGCCACCGCCGACATGGCGTGGGCCCTGCTGCTGGCCGCCGCCCGCCGCCTCGGCGAGGGCGAGCGGCTGCTGCGCTCCGGCACCCCCTGGGCCTGGGCCCCCACCTTCATGCTCGGCCAGGAACTCGCCGGCACCCCGCTGGGCATCCTCGGCATGGGCCGGATCGGCCGCGCGGTGGCCCGCCGGGCCACCGGCTTCGACATGCCGGTCAGCTACCACAACCGCACCCGGCTGCCCGAGTCCGAGGAGCAGGGCGCGACGTGGCGGCCGCTGGACGACCTGCTCGCCGAATCCGGGATCCTGGTGGTGACCTGCCCGTTCACCGCCGCCACCCGGCACCTGTTGAACGCCGAACGGATCGCCCGGCTGCCCCGCGGCGCCGTCCTGGTCAGCATGACCGCCGGCGTGGTGGACGAGGCGGCGCTGGCCGCCGCCCTGGAGAACGGCCACCTGTTCGCCGCCGCGGTCGACAACTTCGAACGCGAGCCGCGGGTCGACCCGGCCCTGCTCGCCCAGGAGCGGGCCGTCCTCGCCCCGCACCTCGGCAGCGCCACCGTCCGCACCCGGCAGGCCATGGGCGACCTCGCGGTGGACAACGTGCTCGCCGTTCTCGACGGCAAGGACCCGGTCACCCCGCTCGGCTGACCCGGGCCACCGCCGCCCGCCGGGGCGACGGCACCGCCCGCCGACGCCACCGCCGCCCGTCCGGCGGGGCCGTCACCCCGCCGGTGCCGTCGCCCCGGCCGCCGCCCAGCGGATCGCCTCGGCCAGCTCCTTGAACGCGCCGAAGTGCGCAGCCCCCGGCTCCAGGTACAGCTCGGCGCCCGGGATGCGGTCGGCCAGCCAGCGCGAGTGCGAGACCGGCGAGAACTGGTCGTCCGCGCCGTGCCACAACCGCACCGGCACCCCGATCGACTCCACCGCGAACCCCCAGCCCGCGAGGAACGCCATCACGTCGTCGATCCAGCCGTCCGCGCCGTACCGGAACGCCTGCCGGTAGGTGGACAGCAGCATCCGCCGGACCCCGGCGTCCGCCACCACCGTGCGGTCGGTCGGGGGCAGCTCCGGCACCAGGTCCCGGATCAGCCGCGCCGGATCGCGCCGGATCAGCCGGGACCGCAGCTGGAACGGCCGGTCGATCCGCGGCTGCCCCAGCTCCGCCCGCCGGTACTCCCGCACGTTGGACGCGGTCATCCCGGCGTACCAGTCGAGCCCCTCCGCGTCCCGCGGCGCCGGACTCACCAGCACCGCCGCCCGGGTCACTCGCTCCGGCAGCAGCGCCGCGCAGGCCAGCGCGTGCGGCCCGCCGCCGGACCGCCCCACCACCGCGAACCGGCCCAGTCCCAGCTCGTCCGCGATCGCCGCCACGTCCTCCGCCGCCGCCGCCACCCGCCGCCCCGGCAACCGCGCGGAGTCCCCGTACCCCGGCCGGTCGAAGGAGACCAGCCGCACCCGCATCAGCGACAGCACCTTGCCGCGCGGCGCCGGACCGACCCGGCTGCCCGGCGTGCCGTGCAGCAGGAAGACCGGCCTCCCGCCGGGATCCCCCGAGGTATCGACCGCCAGCAGCCGCCCGCCCGCCGCCTCGACCATGCGTGTCGCCAAGCCGACCTCCAGGTCAGTTCGGGATGTCCAGGCTGCGCACCTCGCGCCGCGCCTGCCAGGTCGTGTGCTCCCGGGAGATCGCGTCCTCGGAGTCCCGCGCCAGCCGGGCCCAGATCTCCTCCGCGTCCTCCGAGCTCAGGTCCAGCCGGGCCAGCTGGACCTCCACCTTCGCCAGCTCCGCCGCCGCCAGCGTGTACGCCGCCGCCTGCGGCCGGTACTGCCGCAGCTGCGCCCAGGCCGTCACCGAGGCCGCCACCGCGGACACCGCGCCCAGCGCGTCGAAGGAGAACACCCCGAGCGCCCGCAGCACCGCCAGCAGCAGCCCCGCCAGCGGCAGCACGATCGCCAGCCGCCCGGCCCGGCGCGAGGCGTTCCGGCAGTACAGCGCCTTGGTCTGGTACCAGTCCCGCTGCGTCCGCACCCGCTCCCGGACGTACACCTCGCGGCGCACCGACAGCGGCTCCGCGCGCAGCTGCTCCATCCGCTCGGTGATCTGCGGGTGCCGGGCCGGCGCCCGCCAGCCGGACAGCTCGGCCGACATCTCGGCCATCCCCGGGATCACCTGCGCGGTGTCGAACTCGCCGAGCAGCCCGTCGAGCTGCATGCCGTAGAGCCGCTCCGCGTCGGGGAGCTTGCGCGGCGGCGGCTGGTACGAGTCGGCCCGCACGGCGTACTTCCACACCAGGGTCTTGACCGACTCGGCCACCGCCCGGCCGTCGTACCAGAGCCGCTGCGGGTTCTGCCAGGCCACCATGGCGGCCATGAACAGGGCGCCCAGGTACGCGACGGCGGCCCCCCAGGCCCAGGCCGCGCCGTCCGCCGAGCCGGTCACCGCGGCGATCACCAGCAGCAGCAGCTCCCAGCGGGAGAGGGTCACCGCCCGGTACTGGCCCTGTAACGAGGCCGAGTCGGCCGCCCAGAACAGCCGCGGCAGCAGGTCCTGCTCCCTGACCCAGCCGATCGAACGCCCGACCCCGCCCGCCCCAGCAGCCATGCCGACCCCCGTCGCCGCCGAACCCACGTCCGAACCAGCCTTCCCCGCAAGGGAGATGGCCAATCGTGGACGGACGGTCCAGGTGTGCTACCAGGAGTAGTAGATCCGGTCGGCGTTGTCGGCCATCGCCTTGGCGTTCCACTCGGTGCCGCCGTCCACGTTCCCCGAGCGGAACAGCGGCGGGGTGACGCCCCGGTCGGCCAGCTTGCCGATCGCCGAGGCCACCACCGCCTGCATCAGCGCGCTGGTGACGATCGTGGACACCGACCCGAACGGCGCCCCCGCCCCCGGGTGGGACAGCTCGCCGTCGCCCACCGCGATCCCGCTGTCCAGGACGAGGTCGCAGTTGTCCTTCAGGTACGTCCCGGAGGGGTGGTTGGCCGAGACCTCGCCCGGATACGCCAGCGAGGTCACCCCGACCACCGTCATCCCGCGGGACCGGGCGTGCCGGGCCAGCTCCACCGGCATCACCTGGCGGCCGGAGAGCGAGATCAGGAAGAGCAGGTCGCCCGCCCGGGCCGGCGTGAGGTCGAGGGTCGCGGTGGCCAGCCCGGAGACCCGCTCCAGGGCGCTGCCCAGCGGGGCGGGCATCACGTTGACCCCGGTCATGCCCGGCACGTTCAGCAGGTTGATCACCACCAGGCCGCCGGCCCGGTACACCACGTCCTGCGCGGCCAGCGAGGAGTGGCCGGCACCGAAGACGAAGATCCGCCGATCGCCCTCCACCGCCTCGGCCAGCAGCTCGGCGGCGGTGTCGATGGTCGCCGCCTCCTCGCCGCGGATCCGTTCCAGGTGGGCCACGGCGGCGTCCAGGTACTGTCCGACCAGGTCGGTCATCGGTTCTCCGTCAGGGGCGGGGCGGCCTGGTGGTCCAGACCGCGCATGGAGAAAGCTACGGGCTGCACCGTGCTGCCTGGGGCGGTCCGCTGTCAACAGGGACGAAAAGAGGCGGGCATACCCGTCCGGCGGCCTCGGTTGTCAGTGCGGTACGTCAGAATTGGCGGTGAGGGACACCGAAGAACGGAGCCAGGGGCGATGTCTGGGCTGATCGACACCACGGAGATGTACCTCCGCACCATTCTGGAGCTGGAGGAAGAGGGCATCACCCCGATGCGCGCCCGGATCGCCGAGCGGCTGGAGCAGAGCGGCCCGACCGTCAGCCAGACGGTCGGCCGGATGGAGCGGGACGGCCTGCTCCAGGTCGCCGAGGACCGGCACCTGGAGCTCACCGCGGAGGGCCGCAAGCTGGCCGTCCGAGTGATGCGCAAGCACCGCATCGCGGAGTGCCTCCTGGTCGACGTGATCGGCCTGGAGTGGGAGCAGGTCCACGAGGAGGCCTGTCGCTGGGAGCACGTGATGAGCGAGACGGTCGAGCGCAAGGTCCTCGCGATGCTCGGCCACCCCACCCAGTCCCCGTACGGCAACCCGATCCCGGGCCTGGACGAGCTGGGCGACGCCAAGGCCGAGGGCGAGGGCTTCGACGCGGGCCTGGTCACCCTGGACACGGTGGCCTCCGGTGGCGACGGCGCCGACGTGGTGGTCCGCCGGATCGGCGAGCCCATCCAGACCGACGGCGACCTGATGCGCACCCTCCGCCGGGCCGGCGTCCGCCCGGGGGCGACCATCAAGGTCTCCGTCGGCGCCGGCGGCGTCCTGGTGGGCAGCGGCGACAGCGCCGCAGAGCTGGGCAAGGACATCGCCGCACACGTCTTCGTCGCCCAGCCGTAGGGGCACCGACCGGCCGTAGAACCATCGCTCCGCCGGAGGGACGTCGCCGACGTCGCTCCGGCAACAGGGCGTTCCCGGCACGGGGCCCGACCGCGGGACACCGGACGAGGGCCCGCCGCCTCTCCGAGCGGCGGGCCCTCGAGGGCCCCCTCCGTCCTCCCCGTCCCCTCCGCCGTGCCACCTGCCGCCCCGAGCAGGCAGGTGACACGGCCCCCTCCGTTTCCCCCCGGCTCCCCCGCCGGCCCCTCCTCACCTCACCGCCCGTTCGGCTTCCCCGTCCGAACCCCTCCCGGCGGCCCCCCGCGCTGCGATCCCCTCCGGCCCCCGGTACCCCGGACGCCTCCGTCCCGGCCTCGCCTCCTCACCCGCTCCGATCCGTCCCCACGGAGGAAATCCTCCCCTCGGCAGATCGCCCCAATCCTTGAGCCCTGTCACCCGTAAGAGCGGCTTTCAGCTGCGACGACCGGGTACACCGATCTCTTATCCGGACATGCGTCTGACGGACCCCGCCCCCGGTGGGGGACAAGGCCCGTCAGATGCGCGCGGGGTGCCGCGCGGTGCGCGCCCTCACCTGTTGGGAGTAGAGCGGCAGAATGGTGACCCCCGTTCAGCGGACGCCCGCGGGCTGGGCCCTGGGCACCCGGGGGGCGGGGGCGTCCCGTCCGCAGGCGTAGGCGAGCGGGTTGATCAGCTCGGCGGCGTCCGGCAGCCAGCGGTTGAGGGCGGACGGCGGCCGGGCCCACTGGGCGAAGCTGTACGGGCCGACCCGGGAGGGCGGCGCCACGATCCAGTCACCCTCCCCACGGGCCGTCAGATCGAGCCGCCCGGCCGCCCAGCCGAGCTTGCGCAGCATCTCCGGCAGCTTCGCCGGCACCCCCGGCAGCACCAGGAAGTGCAGCCGACGCCCGGCCTGCCCCGGAGCCCCCGGGGCGGCCACCACCGGACCGAGCTGGAGGCCCATCCGCTCCATCCGCGCCAGGGCCAGACAGCCCGCCACCTCAGGCACGTCCAGGACGTCGAAGGAGCGTCCGGTGGGCAGCAGGACCGACGCCTCCGGGTTCTCCGTCCACCAGCGGCGCACCACGCCCGGGCCGGCGCTGGCCTTGCGCCGCCAGTCCTCGCCGGCCGGGTGTGCGCCGGGGAGGACGCAGCGCGGCTCACCGCACGAGCAGCGGGCCGGGCCGTCGCCGTCGACCAGCCAGGTGCCGGGGACGACCTCCCAGTGGCGGTCCTCGGCGTAACTGACGGCTTCGATGAGGAGCGGGCTCAGGACCTGCTCGGGGGCTCCGGGGGTGTCTTCCACGTGCTGCACAACTACCGCCGCCGAGTGGGGTTACGGCCGAAGGGGGGCCGGTCGGCGGCCGGTCGGTCCTGTCACCCGCACGAGTGAACCGGGATGGAGCACGCCGCTGTGAGCTGGGGCGGTAACGGGCGCAATGGGGGCGCACAGGGGCATTCAGCAGGGCGCGTGGGGAGTGGATCCGTCACGGTGGGTATTCCGCTTGATGTTGCCGGCTGCGGGCCGGGGGCCACTCTCCCCTGCCTCCCGGTGACAGGCAAGAGTGAGCAGCAGATCGTCGCCTCCCGGCCGGGACCGGGGTGGCGTGGGGAGGCGAAGCCCATGGCCGCGAGACCACTCGTCGCACGAGAGCCCAACGAGCGTTTGCAGCAGCTGATCCAGGAGGCGAGCTGCTCGAACGCGGGCCTCGCCCGCCGGGTCAATCTCTGCGGCGCCGAGCACGGGCTGGACCTGCGCTACGACAAGACCTCCGTCGCCCGCTGGCTACGCGGCCAGCAACCGCGCGGACAGGCACCCGCCGTGATCGCCGAGGCACTGGGCCGCAAGCTCGGGCGCGGCATCACGGTGGACGAGATCGGCATGGCCGACGGCAAGAACCTCAGCTCCGCCGTGGGGCTCCAGTTCGCGCCGAGCCTCGGCGCCGCGCTGGAGCAGATCTGCGAGCTGTGGCGCAGCGACGTCGGCCGCCGCGACTTCCTGGCCGGCGCCACCGTCGCCGCCTCCGCGCTGGTCGAGCCCAGCCGGGACTGGCTGATCACCCCGCCCGATCCGGTGGTCGCCCGGGCCGGCGGCACCCGGGTCGGGATGGCCGACGTGGCCGCGATCCGCGCCACCACCCAGATGCTGGTCGACCTCGACCACCGCTTCGGCAGCGGCCACGTCCGCCCGGTGGTGGTCCACTACCTCAACAGCGTGGTCTCCGGCTTCCTCGGCGGCACGTACCGGGAGGAGACCGGCCGTCAGCTCTTCGGCGCGGTCGCCCGGCTCACCGAACTCGCCGGCTACATGGCCGTCGACACCGGCCAGCCCGGCCTTGCCCAGCGCTACTACATCCAGGCCCTGCGGCTCGCCCAGGCCGCCGACGACCGCGGCTACGGCGGCTACGTCCTCGCCGCCTCCATGAGCCACCTCGCCGCCACCCTCGGCAACCCCCGCGAGATCGCCCAACTCGCCCGCGCCGCCCAGGAGGGCACCCGCGCGGTGGCCACCCCGACCGCGATGGCCATGTTCTACGCCGCCGAGGCCCGCGGCCACGCCCTGCTCGGTGACGCCGTCTCCTGCGAGGCGGTGGCCGACAAGGCCCTCGCCGCCATGGAGCGCCGCAACCCCGCCGACGACCCGGACTGGATCGTCCACTTCGACGACGCCTACCTGGCCGACGAGTTGGCGCACTGCCACCGCGACCTCCAGCAGGGCGAGAAGGCCGAGCGGTACGCCCGTACCGCGCTGGAGCTCCACCCCGCCCACCGGGTCCGCCGGCGCGCGGTCGACCTGGTGCTGCTCGCCACCGCCCAGCTCCAGCAGCGCGACCTGGAACGCGCCTGCGAGACCGGCACCGAGGCGGTCCGGCTGCTCAGCGGGCTGCGCTCCAACCGGGGCGTCGAGTACCTGGACGACTTCCGCACCCGGCTGGAGCCGTTCC
Source organism: Kitasatospora sp. HUAS MG31 (assembly GCF_040571325.1). GTDB lineage: Bacteria > Actinomycetota > Actinomycetes > Streptomycetales > Streptomycetaceae > Kitasatospora > Kitasatospora camelliae. The sequence goes on from NZ_CP159872.1 coordinate 4,341,943, forward strand.
GCGGGCACCGGGCGGTCCGCGAGTTCCACGCCAGGATGGACGGGGAGGCCGCCTGAGATCCGTGCCCCTGCCCGCGTAGTCACCCGTGCCGGTCACCCGGTAGCGTGGCCCCGCAGTTGTGGTCCGCCGTCAACGAACGTGCGGGACAACCGAAAGGCCCGGGAGCCCGGGGCCGCGCACAGGTGAGGAAACGCGTTGAGCCAGCGCCGCTCGTATTCCAACTCGAACGACTTCAATCTGGACGACCTCTTCCGGCCGGAGCCCGCCCAGGCTCCGGCCCAGGCGCCCGGGCAGCCCGGCTACCCCGCCCAGCCCGTCCAGCCCGCGTTCACCGAGCAGCCGACCGCCTACCAGCCCCCCGTCGCCCAGCCCGGGCAGCCGCCCGTTCCGCAGCAGCCCGGGCAGAGCGGTGGGCCCGAGTACTGGGGTGCCCCGCCGCAGGCCGCGCCGCCCGTCGCGCCGATGGCCGCACCGGGCGGACCTGACCCCGCCTCCGAGACCCAGTACCTGCCGCCGTACCCCACCGGCGCCCCGTCGGCGGCCCCGGCCGCACCCCCGCAGGCCCCGTACGGCGCCCCGGCCCCGCAGCCGGGGTACGGCGCCGCGCCGCAGAGTTTCGGCGGTCAGGGCTTCCAGCCCGCGCCGCCACCGGCCTTCCCGGCCGCCGACCCGGGCTACCCGGCGGCCCCGCCCGCCCAGCCCGGGTACGCGCCGGCCGGCGCCGGGTACGGCGGGTACCCGGGGGAGCCCCACCCGGGCGGGGGGTCCGGCCGCCCCAACCAGAAGCTGATCATCGGCGGTGTCGCGGCCGGTGTCGTCGCGGCGGGCGTCCTGGTCGCCGTCCTGCTCAGCGGCGGCGACGACGAGAAGGGCCCCACCAAGGCCCCCGCCGCGCAGAGCTCCGCCGCCCCCGCCGACCCCACCGGCGCACCCTCGGGCGACGCGGCCGCCGAACTGAGCCCGGAGGCCAAGGCCCAGGCCCAGGCGCTCGCCGACCTCCTCTCCACCGCCAACGCCAGCCGGCAGTCCGTGGTGTCCGCAGTGACGGCCGTCGGCAAGTGCGACAAGCTGCCGGAGTCCCAGGCCCAGCTCACGGAGGCGGCCGGCCAGCGGACCGACCTGGTGAACAAGCTGGCCGGCCTCAAGCTCGACAAGCTGGACAACGGGCAGCAGCTGGCCGACGCGCTCAAGGCCGCGTGGCAGGCGTCCGCCACCGCCGACACCGAGTACGCCGCCTGGGCCGGCGACGCCATCGCCGACTGCAACGCCGCCAAGACCAACAACCCGCACAACAGGAACGGCAACACCGCCAGCGGCCAGGCCACCACCGCCAAGCGGCAGGCCGCCGGCCTCTGGAACCCCATCGCCACCAAGGCCAAGCTCCCCACCCACTCCGAACAGGACCTCTGACCCGCCCCCCCGCCGGCAGGCTCCTCGCACCCGGCGAGCACATCCGGGGCGCGGGGAACCTAGGCGCGGGCGCCGAACCCCGCCAGGGGCGCGGGGAACTGCGCGAGGTCGGGAGAGGCCGGGCCGCGGTCTCGGCAGGTGGGCCGGGCGGCACCTCGCAGGAGCTCATGACACCCGGTGAACCACTGAGGGGCGCGGGGAACGGCGCGAGGCGGGAGGGCGCGGCGTCGTACCTTCCGTTTCGCGCAGTTCCCCGCGCCCCTGATTCGCCCCGTTGCGTCAGGCCGGGGGCTTGCCGTTGCTGAGGACCCAGCGGACGTCGATGAAGCCCTTGCGCTGTTCGACCAGGCGGCCGCCCTGGACCTGCTGGAAGGTGACCGCGGTGTTCACCAGCCGCGGCGACTCGGCGCTGGGCAGCATGCTGGTGACCCCCCAGCTCAGCGGCGGGGTCGTCCCCCCGGTGTCGATCGGGTCCCCGCTGTCGAGGACGGCCCGCAGGGCCTTGCCGGTCACCGGGCGGTCCTTGCCGACGCGTTCCACCGCCTGCCGGAACACCTCGTACGCGACCCAGGTGGTCTGGACGCCGGGGTCCGCCACGTCGATCGCGGTGCCGCCGTCCCGGTTGCCGCGGACGGTGGCCCGCAGCGGGTCCCACACCTGCGAGGACTCGGCGGGGAACCAGCCGGTGGCGTAGGCGCCGCGGAGCGGTCCGGAGTCGCCGCCGGTGGAGTCCACCACGGACTGCTGGAAGCTGCCGATGACCGAGGCGAGCTGGGTGTTCCTGGCGGCCTGGCGGCGGTAGGGGTCGAGCAGGTTGGAGGTGGGCTCGGCGCCGAGCGCGCTGAGGACGCAGTTGCCGGGCTTGTCCTCGCCGATGGCCCGCTTGGCGATGGTGGTGTAGTCGTTGGACATCTCGGGCGCCTTGAGGTCGGTGACCTTGGTGCTGGTCTGCCGGACGGCGCTGCTGAGGTAGTTGGCGAGGGTGTCGCCGGCCCGGGTGTCCGGGCGGATGAGGGCGATCTGCCGGCACCCGGCCTCGACCAGCTGGCGTCCGCTGCCGGCGATCAGGGCGGGCATGCCGCCGGCCACGGGGTACGAGAGCGGGCTGCTGAACTCGGGGCCGGTGAGGCCGTACCCGCCGAGGTAGGGGATTCCGGCCACCTCCAGGGCGGGCATGAAGTTGCTGCCGTACTGGCTGAAGGAGCCGATCACGGCGACGGCCTTGGCGTCCACCGCCTGGCGGGCGCAGGCGGTGGCGCCGTCCGCGGTGTTGTGCTCGTTGCAGGTGAGCACCCGCAGCCTGCGGCCGGCGATGCCGCCCTTGGCGTTGATCTCGCGGCCGACGGCCTCGGCGAGGGCGGTCATGCCGGGCCGGTCGATGGCGCCGGTGCCGGCGGGGGACCAGGTCATCACGGTGAGCTCGCTGCTGCCGGTGGCGGCGTCCGCCGGCCCCCCGCAGGCGGCCAGGGAGCCGAGGAGGGGGAGCGCCGCGGCGACGAGGGCGGCGGTGCGTGGCCGGCGGCGTCCCCCGAGACCGGTCGGCCGATGGTGGACGGGTGATCCGTTCCGCTTCATCTGTCCTGTCCCTCCCGGAGGACGCGCGACGCGCAGGTCTGGCGTGATCCAGCCTTGACCCGGCCCCGCACGCCGAGAGGGCCGTTCGGCGAACGGCCGGCCAACGCACGAGGAACAGCCGGGGTTGACGCGTGTAGATCGTGAAGGAGCGGAGGACGTGCACGATCGCTTACGATCCCTTTCTGTGTCCGACAGCATGGATTCTCGGTATCGGTCCGCCCGAACCCCTTCTCGAACAGGCCACCGCTCCAGCACGATGGGCGGCATGCCCCTGAACGACCTGCCCTGGTGGCGCTGGCGCGCCCGGCTGCGCTCGGCGCTGCACATGCTGTCCGACCCCGCCTTCCAGCAGGAGACGTGGCTGGCCGGCCGGGACGGCTACGGCGACGTGACCGACGCCGTGTACCGCCTCGTCGAGGACACCTGGCTGGACCGCTGGTCCGCGGAGAAGTACGTCGGCACGATCTTCCGCGACCCGGCCGAGGCCGCGGCGGTCGACGCGGCGGTGCTCCGGGTGCTGCGGATCCTGCACGAGGTCGGCGCGGACGCCCCGGCCGGCCGGTACCTCGGGCACCCGGGCTGGCCGGAGGCGGTCCGGGCGGCCCGCGAGGCGCACGTCCGGCTGGCGGTGAACGACGGCGAGGACCCGGACACCGTGCCGCGCACCCTCGAAGTGCTGCGCATCCTCACCCAGGCGGCCTGAGCGCCCAGGCGGCCTGAGCACCCGGACGGGCGGCCGAGCACCCCGGCGGCCCGAACCGGGGCCCGCCGGGAGGCCGGCCCCGCCCCCGGCGGTCCCGCATCACGGGCAGCGGAGCAGGCGCTCCCCGATCTGTGAAAGGCTGGCCCATCCGCGCCAAGACCTGAGTGACCAGAAACGGGGCCCGCACCGTGGACGAGCAGACCGCCAGTTCCCAGTACGTCCTCACGCTGTCCTGCCCGGACAAGCAGGGGATCGTGCACGCGGTCTCCAGCTACCTCTTCATGACCGGCTGCAACATCATCGACAGCCAGCAGTTCGGCGACGGGGACAGCGGCCTGTTCTTCATGCGGGTGCACTTCTCCGCCGACCATTCGGTCACCGTGGAGAAGCTGCGGGCCAGCTTCGCCGCGATCGGCGCCTCGTTCCGGATGGACTGGCAGATCCACGCGACCACCGAGAAGATGCGGGTGGTCCTGATGGTGTCGAAGTTCGGCCACTGCCTGAACGACCTGCTCTTCCGCACCCGGATCGGCGCGCTGCCGGTGGAGGTCGCGGCCGTGGTCTCCAACCACACCGACTTCCGCGAGCTGACCGAGTCCTACGGCATCCCGTTCCACCACGTCCCGGTGACCAGGGACACCAAGGCGGAGGCCGAGCAGCGGCTGCTGGACCTGGTCGCCGAGCAGGACGTGGACCTGGTGGTGCTGGCGCGCTACATGCAGGTGCTGTCGGACGACCTCTGCAAGGAGCTCTCCGGCCGGGTGATCAACATCCACCACTCCTTCCTGCCCAGCTTCAAGGGCGCCAAGCCCTACCACCAGGCGCACGCCCGGGGCGTGAAGCTGATCGGCGCCACCGCGCACTACGTCACCGCGGACCTGGACGAGGGCCCGATCATCGAGCAGGAAGTGGCCCGGGTGACCCACGACGTGACGCCCGACCAGCTGGTCGCGGTGGGCCGCGACGTGGAGTGCCAGGCGCTGGCCCGCGCCGTGAAGTGGCACAGCGAGCGCCGGGTGCTCCTCAACGGCAACCGGACGGTGGTCTTCACCTGACCCCCGGGGCGGCCGTACGACCCGGGCGTACCGCCCGGACCCGTACCCGCCGACGGTCCCCGTAACCCTTCCGCGGCCCCGCACGCCGCGCTGTCCGGCCGCCGTCCGTTCGACGGCGGCCGGACACATGTTGGAAGGGTTGTTCGCTCGTGGCGACCCCGGGGTTCCCGGCCTTTGGCGGTACCGTCGTTGTGCCCGCACCGGAGCGCGCGACCCGGTCCTGCGAGCACCGGTGCGACGCCCGCCAGGGCGAGCGGGACAGTATGCACCGTGCTGTCCCCCGATCGCTGGAATATGCCCGAAGCGCTTGCTGCGACCTCCCGGCACAACCATCCTGAGGCGTATTCGGGTCGAGCCACGGGCAGTTCTGAGGCCCCGTCCGGCGGGACGTGGCCGGCCGGGCCGACCGACGTGATCCAAGGGCCCCCGCTGCCCGGTCCGGACAGCGGGGACAGTGGCCGAACTGCCGGGCCGATGACCGAGTGCGGGTGGTGGAGCGGTGCAGGTACTTCAGGTGCAACTGGCGATCCAGGCGGACCCGTCCGAGGTGGGCCGGGCCCGGCGGTGGGTCCGCGCGCGACTGCAGGGGAACGGCCTCGACCCGGACGCGCCGGTGGCCGAGACCCTGGTGCTGGTGGTCTCCGAGCTGGTCACCAACGCGGTGGTGCACACCGGCTGCCCGGCCGTGCTGCGGCTCTGCATGCCCCTGGCGGACGGCGGCGAGCCCGCCAAGGTACGGGTCGAGGTCGCCGACTCCAGCGTGGTCGCCCCCGCCCCGCGCCGGGCCGGCTACGACGCGGACGCCACCAGCGGGCGCGGCCTGGAACTGGTCGAGCTGCTCTGCGCCCGCTGGGGCTGGTACCCGGACGGCTCCGGCAAGCGGGTCTGGTGCGAGATCGACCCCGCCGGCCCGGCCGGCTGTCCGGTCGACCAGCCGGCCGCCGTCCTCGCGGTCTGACCGGCGCCGCCCCGGGGCGCGCGGCGCCCCCGTTCCACCACCGCCGCGCTCCCGGCACTCCCCGGCGCGCCGCAACCCTTCAGAATTTCGGACAACCCATTGACGTGACGTATCCGACTGATCACTCTTGGGTGCAGCTTTCCGTTGCGAGGGGACGCCGAGGCAGCTCCGGTGCGGTGCCGGCACAGGGGGTCAGGTGCCCGCCCGTCCGCCCGTGAGCGCTTCCTCGGCGAGTGCGGAGAGCCGGCGTACCGGGGTTTCAGGGCTCGGACGTCCACGACGGATGGCGGTCGTCGTGCCGTGCTCGGGGCGCGTGCGGCGGCCGCCATTCCGGATCGTGGGAAATGACTGGCGCTCCGAGTGGTCTACACCAAAACTGCTGTCCGTGACCCCACCCGAGACCCGGCAGGCCCCCACCCTGCCCCGTGGCGCCGACCCCGCCCCCGCCATCTGGTCGCGCAACTTCCGGCTCTACTTCACCGCCCGCTCCAGCGGCCTGCTCGGCGACGCCATGCTCCCGGTCGCCGTCTCGGCCGGACTGCTCTCCGCCGGCCACCCGCTGGGCACCGTCGGCCTGGCCACCGCCTGCCTGCTCGCCCCCTTCGCCGGTCTGGTGCTGGTCGGCGGCGTGTTGGCCGACCGCTTCACCGCCCGCCGGCTGATGATCGCCGCCGACCTGACCAACCTCGCCACCCGCGTCCTGCTGGCCGTGCTGTTCTTCCGCGGCGTCGACCAGCTCTGGCTGCTCTACGCCCTGCTGGCGCTGGCCGGCACCGCCGCCGCGATGTTCCAGCCCGGCGCCGCCTCCACCGTCCCGCTGGTCTCCCGCGACGTCCAGGGCGCCAACGGCGTGCTGCGGGTCTCCGAGGCCGTCACCGCCCTGCTCGGCCCGGCCCTGGCCGGCCTGCTCGCCGGCGCCGCCGCCACCGGCTGGGTGATGGTGCTCGCCGCCACCACCTACGGCCTCAGCGCCGTCTGCCTGCTGACCCTGCGGCTCGGCCCCGTCCCCGCACCGCCGCCCGGCGACAGCCTCTGGCGCAACCTGGCGACCGGCTGGCACGAATTCCGCTCCCGCAGCTGGATGTGGGGCGTGATCGTGATCTTCATGGCGTTCAGCCTCCTCTCGTTCGGCCCGCTGCTGCCGCTGGCGGCGGGCCTGGTGGTGCCCGAGCACGGCGCCACCGTGTACGGCCTGCTCAACTGCGCCTTCGGGGCCGGCACCGTGCTCGGCGGGCTGGTCGCCATCCGGGTCAAGCCGCTGCGGCCGCTGGCCGGCGGCGCGGTCGCCCTGCTCGCCTTCCCGCTGCCCCAGTTCGCCCTGGCCCTCGACCTGCCCGCCGCCGCGCTCGCCGCCGCCCAGCTCGCCGCCGGAGCCGGCATCACCTTCTGGGGCGTCATGTGGGCCACCAGCGTGCAGACCCAGGTCCCCGGCGAGGTGCTCAACCGGATCCACGCCTACGAGGTGGCCGGCTCGGTCTGCATGGCCCCGGTCGGCGCCGCCCTGGCCGGACCGGCCGCCGACCGGTTCGGCCCGCACTCCGTCCTCGCCGGCGGCGGCGCCGTCGCCCTGCTGGTGGTCGCCGCCCTGCTGCTCAGCCCCCCGATCCGCGGCCTGCGCCGGGTGCCCGACCGGAAGGCGTCCGCGATGGCCCGATCCTGACGAAACCTGGCAGTCCCGGCCCTCGCCGCCTGCCACCCCGGTCAGCAGAATCGGGCAGGTGAACGAACTGACCGTCCAGCGGGCCCCCGCTCCCGCGCCCGCCCGCCGGCCCCGCCTCCACTACGCCTGGGTGGTGGCCGGCGTCGCCCTGCTCGTCCTGGTCGGTGCGGCGGGCTTCCGGTCCGTCCCCAGCCTGATGATGGACACCCTCCACCTGGAGTTCGGCTGGTCCCACGCCACCGTCTCCAGCGCCGTCTCGGTCAACCTCACCCTGTACGGGCTCACCGCCCCCTTCGCCGCCGCCCTGATGGACCGGTTCGGCGTCCGGCTGGTCGTGGTCAGCGCCCTGCTCACCATCGCCACCGGCGCCGGCCTCACCGTGCTGATGACCGAGCCCTGGCAGCTGGTGCTCTGCTGGGGCGTCCTGGTCGGCCTCGGCAGCGGCTCGATGGCCGGCGCCTTCGCCACCACCGTCACCGGCCGCTGGTTCCACGCCCGCCAGGGCCTGGTCACCGGCGTGCTCACCGCCGCCGGCGCCGCCGGCAACCTGGTCTTCATGCCGCTGCTCGCCTGGCTGGTCGAGGAGCACGGCTGGCGCACCGCCGTGGTCGTGGTCTCGCTCGCCGCCAGCGCCGTCGCCGTCCCCGTCCTCCTGCTGATGCGCGAGCGCCCCGCCGACCTCGGCCTCCTCCCGTACGGCGCCACCGAGCAGCCGCCGGCCCCCGCCACCGACGGCAGCGCGGTGCTCCGCTCGCTCCGCGTGCTCCGGGACGCCGCCCGCACCCGGGCCTTCTGGCTGCTGGCCGGGTCCTTCGCGATCTGCGGCGCCACCACCGCCGGCCTGGTCGGCACCCACTTCATCCCCGCCGCCCACGACCACGGGATGCCGGTCGCCACCGCGGCGAGCCTGCTGGCCCTGATCGGCGTCTTCGACATGGTCGGCACCGTGGCCAGCGGCTGGTTCACCGACCGCTTCGACTCCCGCGCGCTGCTGATCGCCTACTACGGCCTGCGCGGCCTCTCCCTGCTCCTGCTGCCGCAGCTGTTCGACGGCTCGCTCAAGCCGCCGATCCTGGCCTTCGTCATCTTCTACGGCCTGGACTGGGTCGCCACCGTCCCGCCCACCATCGCGCTCTGCCGCCGCCACTTCGGCGCCGACGCCCCCGTGGTCTTCGGCTGGGTCCTGGCCTGCCATCAGATCGGCGCCGCCGCCGTCGCCTCCGCCGCCGGCCTGGCCCGCGACCGGCTCGGCGACTACGACGCCTCCTGGTACGCGGCCGGCGCCCTGTGCGCCCTCGCCGTCCTGTTCTGCCTCGCCCTGCGGCCCCGGCCCACCGCGGACACCGCCGCCGTCACGGCCACATAGGCTGAGCGATCATGCCGCTCACCTTCACCCTGGACCCCGACCCCACCCCCGGACTGCTCGCCGAGGTGGTCGCCCTGTGGACCGGGGTCAGCAACGCCGGCGGCGCCGTCGGCTTCGTCCCGCCGGTCACCGAGGACCGGGTCCGCGTCACCGCCGAGAAGCAGTTCGCCGGCGTCGGACCCGGCCGCCCCGACCGGCTGCTGATCGCCCGGGAGACCGCCACCGGGCGGCTGGCCGGCCTGCTGTTCTTCGAGTCCCAGCGCTTCGACCTCCAGGAGCACTGGCGGATGCTCAAGCGGGTCATGGTCCACCCCTCGATGCAGGGCACCGGCTACGGCGCCCGGCTGCTCGCCGAGGCCGAGCGGATCGCCCGCGGATGGGGACTCGACAGCCTCCGGCTCACCGTCCGCGGCGGCACCGGCCTGGAGCGCTTCTACAAGGCCGGTGGCTACGTCGAGGTCGGCCGCGTCCCCCGGTCCATCCGGGTCGCCCCCGGCGACGACCGCGACGAGATCACCATGTGGCTCGACCTCACCGTCTGAACCGCCGCCCGGCCCGGCGCACGGGGGCGCTCCCGGTCCGGCCCCGGGGCCCGCGCGGGCCCGGCGCACGGCGGTGCTCCGGCGCCGCCGGGAGGCGCTCTCCGCCGGACGGGGTAAGGCATGCTTCACTGGAAGGCCGCACCGCCCGTCGTACCAGCGCCCGCCGGCCGACCCGACCAGCAAAGGACGCCCTCCCGTGAGCAGCAAGTCCCACGCCACGCTCCGCTACACCGCCCTGCGGCTCAGCATCTTCCTGAGCTGCCTGCTGGTCGCGCTGGTGCTCGGCCACTACGGGATCATCCCGGTTGCCGGCGGTGCGGGCGTGATCTTCCTGGTGATGCTCGCCGGCCTGGTGTCGGCGCCGATCAGCTACGTGGTGCTGAGCCGGCAGCGCGACGCGATGTCCGCCCAGATCGCGGACAAGGTCTCCGGGATGCGCTTCCGCACCGCCGAGCGGATCGCCGCCCAGAACGCCGAGGAGGACGCCGCGGACGAGGCCGCCCGCGCCTCCGCGGCCGCCCCGCAGGCCTGACCCCGCCCGCCGTGCCCGCCGCGTCCGAGCCCCCGCAGCCCGCCGACGGCCCGGCCGCCGGTCCGCCGCGCGGCCGGACCGGTACGGCGAAGCGCCCCACCGGGCGGGACGTGGCCCGCCTCGCCGGCGTCTCCCAGGCCACCGTCTCCCTCGTCTTCTCCGGTTCCGACGCCGGTCACCGGGTCTCCGAGGCCACCCGCGACCGGATCCGCGAGGCCGCCCGCACCCTCGGCTACCGCCCCCAGGCCGCCGGCCGGCAGCTGCGGCTCGGCCGCAGCGGCATGATCCTGCTCGCCGTCCCCAACCTGCTCGGCCCGTTCTTCGGCCGGGTCCTCACCGGGGTCCACGAGGAGGCCGGAAAGCGCGGCCTGGCCGTGGTGGTCAGCAGCGGCTGGGACAGCGGCACCCTCGCCGACGCCGCCGCGGACGGCCGCTTCGACGGCCTGATCATCTGCAGCCCCGACGACAGCCAGCTCGGCGACCTCCCCGCCGACACCCCTGCCGTCTTCCTCGACGCCGACCCGGCCGGCAACCCGGGCCGCCCCACGGTCGAACTCGACGTGGCCGGCGGCATGCGGGCCGCCGTCGACCACCTGGCCGCCCTCGGACACCGGCGGATCGGCCACCTGCGGTCCACCCACTCCGCGTACACCTTCCGGGTCCGGCAGGCCGCCTTCGAGGCGGCGGTGGCCGACCGGGGCCTGGAGGTCCTCGAACTCGGCGTCACCCTCAACGAGGGCAGCCAGGCCGGGCACACCGCCGCCCGCGAACTCCTCGACCGGGCCGACCGCCCCCGCGCCGTCATCTGCGACGACGACGTGGTCGCCTCCGGCCTCTACCGCGCCGCCGCCGAACTCGGCCTCCGGATCCCCGACGACGTCTCCGTGGTCGGCATGGACAACATCCCGGTCGCCGAACTCCTCGCCCCGCCCCTCACCACCGTCGACCTCCCCGGCGAGGCCCTCGGCCGCACCGGCGTCACCGCCCTCGCCGCCCTCCTCCGGGGCACCCCGGCGACCCCGGTCCCCCCGCTGCCGACCAGGTTCGTGCCCCGGGCCTCCACCTAGCGAGGGCGTGCCCGGCCGCGGGGGTCCGGCGGAGCTCCGCCGGGGCGCCGGAAAAAATCTTCGGAACGACCTGCAACCCCGCCGGGGGATGGACGTCCATCAGAGTGAGAGCACGGAAAGCGGCGTAGACGCCGGAGGCTCTCGATCCACTCCGTTCTGTTCGTCTCCCTGGGGGGTTGCGTCATGGGCACGCCCGTTATCAGCCGTTTCGTGAAGAACATCACCACCGCCGGGTCCTCGGACGCGGGCCGCCGCCGGCGTCGCCTGGCGCTGGCCGTCCCGCTGGCGGCCGTGGCCGCGGTCGGGGCCGTGGTGTGCGCCGGCCCGGCCGGGATGGCGGCCACCGCTGCGGCCGTGCCGCCGGCGGCCGCGGCGGTCGCCGCGCCCGGCACCCCGTCCGCGCCCTCCGCCTTCGCCGCCGCGGACATCCCGGCCGTCACCGAGGGCGCGTCGGCCGCCGCCTCCGCGTCCACGTCCGTCACCGAGGCCGCGGCGGCGCCGGTGTCCGCGCCGGCCCCGGGCCGTCCGGCCGCCGCTCCGCAGGCGCCGCAGGTGAAGGCGCCCGCGCCCGCCGCGGGCCGGGAGTCCGCGCCAGCCGCCGTGGTGGACCGCCACCGTCCGACGGTCGCCCTGGTGTCCGGGCCGACCGAGTTCACGGCCGGGCGGACGCTGACCGAGATGGAGCTGGAGGTCCGCAACGGCACCGACACCCCGATGCCGGTCGCCGAGCCCGTGGTGCTGGTGCACGACGAGTCGGTCTTCCCCGGCAGCAGCTACCGGCTGCGGGCGGTCCGGGTGACCGCCGAGGTGAAGATCGGCGGCCAGTGGCGGACGCTGACCACCCTGGACGACGAGGCGAGCCGTTCGGTGAAGGTGGACACCTCCGCGCTGCGGCAGCTCCTCGCGCCGGGGGAGGCCGCCCGGTTCGCGTTCCGCTTCGGCTACACCATGGACGCCCACGACATGTCGACCTCGCAGTGGGTGTTCACCCTGGGGGCGACCTCCGGCGGCCACGACGCGGACACCATCGAGGCCCGCCCGAAGATGTGGGTCGCCATGCCGGGCTGGACCCCGCCGTCGACCCCGTCCACCCCGTCGACCCCGTCGACCACCGCGACCGACACCGCCACGACCGGCACCGCCACCCCCGGCCCGGCCGCCAGCGCGCCCGCGACCGCGGGCCGCTGACACCGACGCGCCGAACGCCACGACGCGCCCCGGTCCACCGGACCGGGGCGCGTCGCCGTTCGCCGTTCAGGCGCCGACCGGCACCCGCTCCGGCGGTGCGACGGCGGCAGCCGGCCGGAGGCGTCCGCGGGCGCCGAACAGGAGCAGGCCGCCGACCCCGATGCCCCCCGCCGCGCACAGCGCCACCGCCCCCAGCGAGCTCTCCGCCAGCGAGCCGGACACCGCGTACCCCGCCGCGTTCCCGGTCGCGAACAGCGTCACCAGCCAGGCGAACGCCTCCGTCACCGTGCCCCGCGGCGCCAGCTCCGCGACCAGCACGAACGCCGCCGCCAGCAGCGGCGCCAGCCCCACGCCGGAGACGAACGCCAGCCCGGCCATCGCCGCCGGCCCGGGCAGCCACAGCAGCGGCAGGTAGCTGACCGCCATGCCGAGCGCGAGCACCCAGGTGCGGGTGGCCGTGTCGGCGCGCCAGGGCAGCGCCCCGTACGCCAGCGCACCGAGCAGTCCGGCGAGCGCCGCCAGCGCGAGCAGGGTCCCGGCGCCGCCGGGGAGGGCGCCGGGGTGCTGCTCGGCGTACGCGATGAACAGGACGTTCTGCGAGCCGACCGCCCAGCCGGCGCCGGCCAGGCCGAGCAGCAGGAGGACCAGGCCGGGGGAGCGGAGCGGTCCGAGGAGTCCGGCGGAGGCCTCCCGCGGGGCGGGTCGCCAGACGCGGGCGGGTCCGGTGGTGGCGACGACCAGGGCGCCGAGCAGGCCGAGCGCGGCGGCTGTCCACAGGGCTGTGGACGGACCGAAGGCGGCCGCGATCCCGGCGACGGCGAGCGGCCCGGCGACGTACAGCACCTGCTGGGAGGCGGAGTCGAAGGCGTACGCGGTGTCCAGCTGCTCCTCCTCGACCACGGAGGGCCACAGGGCGCGCAGGCAGGGTTCGAGCGGGGGCATGGCCAGTCCGGCGAGGGCGGCGCCGACCGGGGCGGCGACCGGCGAGCCCGGAGCCAGCGCCAGCAGCGCGTAGCCGCCGCCGGCGACCACGGCGGAGCTGACCAGCACCCGGGGCTGCCCGGTGAGGTCGACGATCCGGCCGAGCACCGGCCCGCCGACCGCGGCGGCGATCGCGTACGCGGCGGTGGCCAGGCCGATCCGGCCGTAGGGCGCACCGGCCTCGCGCAGGGCGAGGGCGATGACCAGGGCCGTCATGCCGGCGGGGAGCCGGCCGAGCAGGGTGCCCAGGAGCAACCGAGTGACGTGGGGGGCGCGGAGCAGGGCGAGGTAGCCCATGGACGGGTCTCCCGGGGCAGGGGGGATGGACGGTGGGATCGTCCTGCCAAGTTATACGTATAACCGTCCGCCGGTCAAAGCTCGTCGATGGCCGGATCGGTACCCCATCTCAAACCACTGCTTTGAACATCCATAAGATTCGTTGCTAGTCTGACGCCCATGACCACCCCCGGCGCCGCACACCTGCACGGGACGGGCCCTCGGCCCGCCGCCCGCCGCGTGCGCCTGCTCGGCGCCCTGGACGGCCCCCGCCGCTGTCGCGCGCTCGGCTGTACCGGGGCGGCACGCCCCTCCTGACGCCCTGACGCTCCGGCACCTCGGTTGCCGGACCGGCGTCCGCGTGCCGCCGCCCCGTCGCCGTCCGTCCGCCACACCCCACTCCCCGGAGCCGTACCCCCATGCCCACCGCGCCCACGCCCGCGGCGGCGTCCCCCGACGCGCCCGCATCCGCCGACCCCTCCTTCCTGAGCCGGGTGCGCCGCACCCCGTTCTGGGCCCAGATCGTCGGCGGCCTGGTCCTCGGCCTGCTGCTCGGCTACCTGGCCCGCGTCCAGGACGTCGCCTGGCTCACCACCACGCTCGACACCATCGGCAAGACCTTCGTCCAGCTGCTGAAGCTGGCGGTGCCACCGCTGGTCTTCACCGCCCTGGTGGTCAGCGTGGCCAACCTGCGGAACGTGACCAACGCCGCCCGGCTCGCCGTCCGCACCCTCCTCTGGTTCCTGGCCACCTCGCTGATGGCCGTGGCGATCGGCCTGGTCCTCGGCCTGCTCACCGACCCGGGCCAGGGCGCCGGGCTGTCCACCGAGGGCCTCAAGGCCCCGGAGAAGGGCGGCAGCTGGATCGACTTCCTGACCGGGATCATCCCGACCAACATCGCCGACGCCTTCCTGAAGGTGAACGTCCTCCAGATCGTCTTCCTGGCCGTGGTGGCCGGCGCCGCGATCCTCAAGACCGGCGAGAAGGCCGCCCCCGCGCTCCGGCTGAGCGAGTCCGTCCTGGAACTCACCCAGACCGCGCTCTGGTGGGTCATCCGGCTCGCCCCGCTCGGCACCCTCGGCCTGATCGGCAAGTCCGTCGCCGTCTACGGCTGGGACCTGCTCGAGCCCTTCGCCACCCTCACCGCCGACGTGTACCTCGGCTGCGCGCTGGTGCTGTTCGTGGTGTACCCGGCGCTGCTCCGGCTGGCCGGCGGCCTCAACCCGCTGAACTTCTTCAAGGGCGCCTGGCCCGCCATCCAGCTGGCCTTCGTCTCCCGCTCCTCGGTCGGCACCCTGCCGGTCACCCGCCGCGTCACCGAGCGCCTCGGCGTGCCGGGCGAGTACGCCTCCTTCTCCGTCCCGCTCGGCGCCACCACCAAGATGGACGGCTGCGCGGCGATCTACCCCTCGCTGGCCGCGATCTTCGTCGCCCAGGTGTACGGGATCGACCTCGGCGTGGGCGACTACCTGCTGATCGCCTTCGTCTCGGTCATCGGTTCCGCCGCCACGGCCGGACTCACCGGCGCCATCGTGATGCTGACCCTGACCCTCTCCACCCTCGGCCTCCCGCTGGAGGGCGTCGGCCTGCTGCTGGCCATCGACCCGATCCTCGACATGGTCCGCACCGCGACCAACGTGGCCGGCCAGGCGGTCGTACCGATCCTGGTCTCGGCCCGCGAGGGCACGCTGGACCGGGCCGCGTACGACAGCCCGACCGGCGACCTGCTGGACCGTGAGGCGGTGGCCACTCCGGCGGCCTGACGCTCCCTCCCGAGGGGCGCGGGGACGGGGCGGGCGGGCAGGCCGAGGAGGCCCGCCGCTGCGCACCGTTCCCCGCGCCCCCTCGGGTCTTCCGGGTGCGGCGCCCCGGGCCCTGCCGGGTGCTCAGGTGGATTCGGCCCGGCGGCCCCAGCGTTGGGCGAGGACGGTGCAGACCACCAGCTGGATCAGGTGGAACAGCATCAGCGGCAGGACGGTGATCCCCACCTCCGCCGCGGGGAACAGGATGGTGGCCAGCGGCAGTCCGTTCGCCAGGCTCTTCTTGGAGCCGCAGAACTGGATGGTCACCCGGTCGGCCCGGTCGAAGCCCAGGCGGCCGGAGACGGTGTGGGTGAAGGCCAGGACGAGGGCGAGCAGGGCGGCGCACACCGCCACCAGCCAGGCGAGCTGACCGGCGGTCACCTCGCCCCAGATCCCTTCCCGGACGCCCTCGCTGAACGCGGTGTAGACGATCAGCAGGATCGAGCCCCGGTCGACCGCCATGGTCACCACCCGGTGCCGCCGGATCCACGGCCCGACCCAGCGCCGCAGCAGCTGCCCGGCGGCGAACGGCACCAGCAGCTGCAGCACGATGTCCAGCACCTGCTCCCCGCTGACCGCCGCCCCGCTCGCCCCGGCCAGCAGCCAGGCGGCCAGCAGCGGGGTCAGCACGATGCCGGCCAGGCTGGAGAAGGTGGCGGCGCAGATCGCGGCGGCCACGTTGCCGCGGGCCATCGAGGTGAAGGCGATCGAGGACTGCACCGTCGAGGACAGCAGGGTGAGGAACAGGACGCCGGTGTAGAGCGGCGGCGGGAGCACGCTGTCCGGCAGGACCCGGGCCGCCTCCCCGAGCAGCGGGAAGAGCACGAAGGTGCAGCCGAGGATCAGCAGGTGCAGCCGCCAGTTCCGGGCGCCGGCCAGCGCCTCCTGCGGGGAGAGCCGGGCGCCGTACAGGAAGAACAGCAGGCCGACCGCGACGCTGACGGCCCTGTCGACCACACCGGCGGCGGCGCCGCGGGCGGGCAGCAGGGTGGCCAGGCCCACCGTGGCGAGCAGCAGCAGGAGGTAGCCGTCGATCCCGATCCGGTGCAGTGCGCGGTCGACGTTGCCCAGGGCGGATCGGAGTCGGTGCATAGGGCCGATCATGCCCGTGCCGTCCGGGGGACACGGGCAGGGGGCCCGCCGCGTCCGGTGTTCCGGACGGGACGGGCCCCCTTGGGACTGCTCGTCGAGCGATCAGATGATCACGAATTGATGATCAGAGGAGTGTCAGATCGGGGTGACGTTCTCCGCCTGCGGGCCCTTCGGACCCTGGGTCACGTCGAAGCTGACAGACTGGTTCTCCTCCAGCGAGCGGAAACCGGTCGCGTTGATGGCGGAGTAGTGGACGAAGACGTCCGGGCCGCCGCCCTCCTGGGCGATGAAGCCGAAGCCCTTCTCAGCGTTGAACCACTTGACGGTTCCCTGAGCCATGCCGTTCTCCTTGCGAGGGACGTGTTGGAGGCCACACCGTGTGGCCATCCGGTCCGCTGCGCTGATCGCCCCGCCTCCGGAGAGTTCCGGAGTTTTTCGCACAGCGCTCAATCAATGCTCAATTGATGCTGTTACTGCTGAAAAATTACAAAAAGCCTGCGGTTACATGCTCCGCAGGCTCCAAGTACTGCAAGGGAAATCAAACTGCAACTGAGTGGAACGGTAGCACGCTGCGACGGCCCCGACCAGAGGTCACCGGTCGGTCACAGCGGTGTGTCGGAGGCCGGTTGCAGGCCCCCGGGCGACCCGGGCGTAGCCTGCGTGCTGAGTACGAACAGCTAGCAGGGAGCATGCGGTGACCGGACGGGACGCGGGCAGCCCGATGGCGGCGATCAGGCCACGGGTCGGACATATTCAGTTCCTGAACTGCCTTCCCCTGTACTGGGGGCTGGCGAGGACGGGGAACCTGCTCGATCTCGACCTCACCAAGGACACCCCGGAGAAGCTCAGCGACCAGCTGGTCAACGGCCTGCTCGACATCGGCCCGATCACCTGCGTGGAGTACCTCCGGAACGCCGACCAGCTGGTGGTGCTCCCGGACATCGCCGTCGGCAGCGACGGCCCGGTGATGTCCTGCGTCATCGTCAGCAAGCGGCCGCTGGCCGAGCTGGACGGCCGCCGGGTCGCGCTCGGCTCCACCAGCCGGACCTCGGTCCGGCTGGCCCGGCTGCTGCTGGAGGAGCGCGAGGGCGTCCGGCCCGAGTACTTCTCCTGCCCGCCGGACCTGGACGCCATGCTGGCCGAGGCGGACGCCGCCGTCCTGATCGGCGACCCGGCCCTGCGCGCCTCGCTGGAGGACGCCCCCCGGCAGGGACTGGCCGTGCACGACCTCGGCGAGATGTGGAAGGAGTGGACCGGCCTGCCCTTCGTCTTCGCGGTCTGGGCCGCCCGCCGCGAGTACGCCGAGCTCAACCCGGAGACCACCGCCGCCGTCCACCGGGCCTTCCTGGAGTCCCGCGACCTCTCGCTGACCGAGGCCGGCAAGGTGGCCGAGCAGGCCGCCCGCTGGGAGGCGTTCGACGCGGGCGTCCTGGAGCGGTACTTCAGCGCGGCGCTGGACTTCTCGCTCGGTGACCGCCAGTTGGCCGGCATCGCCGAGTTCGCCCGTCGGACGGCCCACGACTCCGGGTACGCCCCGGACGTCCCGGTCCGCCTGCTGGAGCCCTCGGCGGCCGTCGCGTCGTAACGGCCCCGGCGGCCGGTCCGCACCCCGTCCGGGCCCGGTCGGCGCACGGCCCGGCCCGGACCGGGCACGGCCGGAGTACCGGCCGCGGTACGGGCCGGCGCCGGTGCGGGCGACGCGGTCTGACGGTGAGCAGGGGGTCGGGGCCGCCCGGAACGGCTGGCGTAGGCTGGTTCGGTCATGTCGGCCGGCGCCCCCGCCGCCCAGGCCGAGGCGACCCGACGTTGGAGAAAGAAGGCCCGCCAGGTGTCCGAGCAGACCCTTTCCGCCACTGACCTGCAGGCCGTCCTGGACCGCGCGGCCGCCGGCGGCCGGATCACCCCCGAGGAGGCGCTGGAGCTCTACCGCTCCGCGCCGCTGCACGCCCTCGGCTCGGCCGCCGACACCGTGCGCCGCCGCCGCTACGCCGGTACCGAGCACATCGCGACGTACATCATCGAGCGGAACATCAACTACACCAACGTCTGCGTGACGGCCTGCAAGTTCTGCGCCTTCTACGTCCCGCCGAAGAGCGACAAGGGCTGGTCCCGCGACCTGGAGGAGATCCTCCGCCGCTGCGCCGAGACGGTCGAGCTGGGCGGCACCCAGGTGATGTTCCAGGGCGGCCACCACCCCGACTACGGCGTGGAGTACTACGAGCGGGCCTTCTCCGCCATCAAGGCCGACTTCCCGCAGCTGGTGATCCACTCGCTGGGCGCCTCCGAGGTCGAGCACATGGCGAAGATCTCGGGCGTCTCCATCGAGGAGGCCATCACCCGGATCCACGCGGCCGGCCTGGACTCCTTCGCCGGCGCCGGCGCCGAGCTGCTGCCGGCCCGCCCGCGCAAGGCGATCGCCCCGCTGAAGGAGTCCGGCGAGCGCTGGCTGGAGATCATGGAGGCCGCCCACAACCTGGGCGTGGAGTCCACCTCCACCATGCTGATGGGCACCGGCGAGACCAACGCCGAGCGGATCGAGCACCTGCGGATGATCCGCGAGGTGCAGGACCGCACCGGCGGCTTCCGCGCCTTCATCCCGTACACCTACCAGCCGCAGAACAACCACCTGAAGGGCTCGACCCAGGCCACGGTCTTCGAGTACCTGCGGATGATCTCGATCGCCCGGCTGTTCCTCGACAACGTGGCCCACATCCAGGGCTCCTGGCTGACCACCGGCAAGGAGGCCGGCCAGCTCTCCCTGCACTACGGCGCCGACGACCTCGGCTCGGTGATGCTGGAGGAGAACGTGGTGTCGATGGCCGGCGCCAAGCACCGCTCCAACCTGACCGAGCTGATCCACCTGATCCGCGCGGCCGGCCGCGTCCCCGCCCAGCGCTCCACCACCTACGAGCACCTGCGTGTGCTGGACGACCCGGCGAACGACCCGGTGGACCCGCGGGTCGCCTCGCACATCGCCTCCACCGCCCTGGAGGGCGGCACCGCGCACCCGGAGCTGACGATCCTCTCCACCAGCTGATGCTGACCCTCCACCGGGCCGCCCTCCTGGTGGCCGATCCGGCCGACCCCGCCGCCCCGTCGATCACCGACGGGGCGGTGCTGGTGGACGGCTCCGCCGTCGCCGCCCTCGGGCCCTTCGCCGACCTCGCCGCCGGAGCCGGTGCCGCGGCCCGGGTCCGCGACTGGGGCGGCCTGCTGCTGCCCGGGCTGCGCAACCCCGCCGGCGGCTGGCTGCTGGAGACCGCCTACCACCCCGACCCGCGCGAGGAGCTCGGTGCCGAGCCGCTGCTCGTGGAGGTCGGCGAGGAGGCCCGCGGCGGCAGCGCCCGGCGCGGCCTCCAGCGGATGCTCGGGTACGGGACCACCGCGGTCGCCGGACCGTTCCGGCTGCCCGCCGTCCGGACGGCCGTGACCCGGTCCGGACTGGCCGCGCTGCCCGGCGACGGGCGGTCCGGCGGCCTGGACCCGCTGACCGGCGGGACCGTGGCCGACCTGGTCCACCGCCCGCTCGCCGTGGGCGGGCCCGCCGACTTCGCGGTCTTCGCCGCCGACTCGGTCGAGGAGCTCCAACTCCGCGGCGCGGGCTGCTGCCTGGCCACCGTCCTGGCCGGCCGGCTGCTCTACCGGCGGCGCTGACGGGGCGTGCGTTCCCGCAGGTCCGGCGGCTGAATCCCGACCCGGCCGTGGCGATGGTCATACCGGCCGGTGATCGCTCGCCGTGACCTGAGGGCCCGCCAGCGGCTACGATCCCGGACAGCCGATCAGGTGACGGTGAGACACCAGCCAGGACAGGAAGCATGGGACCGGGGACAGTCGACCGACCGCACGGACAGGGTTCGCCCGCGCGTCCGCGACTCGGCCGGGGCTGGTACATCGGCGCGGTGCTCAGCGCCGTCCTCGCGGTCGGCATGTGCCTGCTCGGCTGGCGCCAGGCCGACCAGGCGGACCGCATCGCGGCCGACCCGATCCGCGCCGAGGGGACGGTCACCCAGCTCCCCGGCGGCAGCGGCACCTACAGCCAGATCGTGTACCAGGCCGAGGGCCACCGGTACGTCGCCGCCGACCTCTGGCTCCCGGAGGAGGCCCGGGTCGGCGACCCGATCTGCCTGGAGTACGCGGCGGGCGACCCGGAGGCGGTCCGGGTCTGCGGGAAGCGGTACCCGCAGCCGGTGGGGATCGGGCTGGCGCAGACGAGCGTGCCGACCGCGCTGCTGTGCTGCCTGCTGTGCGTGGGGCGGATCTGGCGGTTCCGGCGGGCCCACCCGGGGACGCCCGGCGGCGGACGGTTCCGGACCGCGACCGTCGCCTTCGCGGCGGAGGGGATGCCCGCGCTCACCCACGGGAAGCGCAGCCGCAGGCGGCGCAAGGGCGGTCGGCGGGCGCTGCGGTAGCCGCTCGGCGCCCCGGGTGGTGCGCCGGTCGCCGCCGGTGTCCGCGCCCGCTCGGGCGATTGTCGGGGTTTGTTCCGCCCCGGGTACGGGTGGGCGGGGGTGACGGTGAAGAATGGGGGCGTGACCCGAGCCTCTCTGGACAAGCAGCCGCAGGAAGTCGCCTCGATGTTCGACGACGTCGCGGCCAACTACGACCGCACCAACGACGTGCTCTCCCTGGGCCAGGCCCGGCTGTGGCGCCGGGCGGTGGCCGACGCGGTGGGCGCCTCGGCGGGCCAGCGGGTGCTCGACCTCGGGGCCGGGACCGGCACCTCGTCGCTGCCCTTCGCGCTGGCCGGCGCCGACGTCGTCCCGTGCGACTTCTCGATCGGCATGCTGGCCGAGGGCAAGCGCCGCCACCCGGAGCTGGCCCTGACGGCCGGCGACGCGACGAAGCTGCCGTTCGCGGACGAGAGCTTCGACGCGGTGACGATCTCCTTCGCCCTGCGGAACGTGCAGGACACCGACACCGCGCTGCGCGAGATGCTCCGGGTCACCAAGCCCGGCGGCAAGCTGGTGATCTGCGAGTTCTCCACCCCGACCTGGACGCCGTTCCGGACGGTCTACACCGAGTACCTGATGCGCGCCCTGCCGCCGGTGGCGACCGCCGTGAGCAGCAACCCGGACGCGTACGTGTACCTGGCCGAGTCCATCAAGGCGTGGCCGGACCAGCCGGCGCTGGCCGCCAAGCTGCAGCAGGCCGGCTGGTCGAAGGTGGCGTGGCGCAACCTCACCGGTGGCATCGTCGCCCTGCACCGCGGCTTCAAGGCCTGACCGCGGACTGATCACGGCTCGACGGACGGGACCGACCGACGGGACCGACCGGCGCGGGGTCAGCGCCGGTCGGCCAGCGGCAGGCCCATGATCAGCCGGTCGTTCCCCGCGCCGAAGAAGCCGGGGCGCTCCTCCACCACGCCGAAGCCGAGCGAGTGGTAGAGGTTGAGCGCGATGACGTTGGTGGGCTCCACGCTGAGCCGGACCTCGCCCACCCCCTCGGCCGCCAGCCGGACCAGACCCTCGGTCATCAGCCGCCGCCCGTGCCCGAGCCCGCGCGAGCCCGGCACCACGCCGAGGCCGAGCACCCAGCTGGTCTTCACGTCCGGCTTGGTGGCCAGCAGCGTGTAGCCGAGCAGCCCGGTGGCACTGTCGAGCACCAGGAAGCCGTCGCTGTGCACGTCGAAGAGCTGGCGGAGCACGAAGTACGGGTAGGCGTCGTGCGGGAAGATCTCGTTGTCGATCCGGCTGAGCTGGTCGAGGTCCGCCTCGGCGGCGGTCCGGACGCCTTCCGGTTCGCTCCTTCGGGTGGAGCCCTGGTTCACGTCTGCACCTTCCGTCGGCTCGGCGCCGGGCGGCGGCGGCCTGGCCGCGGCTTCGGCGGGGAACGGCTTCGGACGTATCCGTACTCCATCCTAGGCATTTTTGCTCATTATCTGAACACGCCAGACATGGTGGAGAGTTGACAGGCTGTTAGAATTCCGTGTGACCCGATGGTGCGTCACATAAGGGGATCTCGTGCCCGTCAGCACCGAAGCCGACAGCGTCAGAACCGAGCGGAACAGCGAGGCCCCCTGGGACTCCTTCGACTCCCTGGCGTACTTCGAACACAACTACCGCACGCTCCGCTCCGACGACCGGCAGATCCTGGCCCGGGTCGGCGCCCACTTCAGCGCGCACTTCGCCGAGTTCCCCGCCAAGCAGCTGCACGGCATCGACGTCGGTGCCGGGACGAACCTCTACCCCGCGCTCGCGATGCTGCCCTGGTGCGAGACGATCACCCTCTTCGAGCGCTCGGCCGGCAACGTCGAGTGGCTGGGCCGGGCCAAGGCGGAGGGGTTCGGTGCCAACTGGCAGCCGTTCTGGGACGTGCTGACCGTCAACGAGCCGTACGACCTGTTCCCCGACCCGCGGGCCGCCTTCAGCCGGGTCGCCGACGTCCGGCAGGGCGACCTGTTCGGCGGGCTGCCCGGTTCGGGGTACGGCATCGGCACCATGTTCTTCGTCGCCGAGTCGCTGTCCACCGAGTACGGCGAGTTCCAGGACGCGGTCTCGGCCTTCGCCGGCTCGCTGGCGCCCGGTGCGCCGTTCGCGGCCGCGTTCATGGAGAACTCGCTCGGGTACGAGGTCGGCGACCTGCGCTTCCCGGCCTGCCGGATCGAGGCCGAGCACGTCACGCACAGCCTGGAGCCCTTCGCCGCGGAGGGGATGAAGGTGGAGCGGATCGACATCCCCGCCGAGCTGCTGCTGCGCGACGGGTACACCGGCATGCTGCTCGCGCTCGGACGGAGGTCCGACGGCACCGGCTGAGCACGGCCCGGCCCGGTCCGACCGGCGCCGGTTCCACGGGGGACGACGGCAGAACAGGGGTGAGGGGTGCGGATCCAGCCACGCCAGCAGCTGCTGGAGATCTGGCAGGCCATCGGGCGGGCCAGCTTCAGCGACAAGGCCTGGGAGTTCGGCGCGGAGGGGGACCCGAGCAGCGTCAGCGACGCCGAGCAGCTGCTCTGCATCCTGTACCCCGCCACCGAGCTGCCCTCGCTGCGGCTCGACGTCCCGGACGAGACCGCCGAGGACGTGCTGTCCCACCTGCGCGGCCTCGGCGACAGCGTGGAGATCCCGCGCAAGCTGGTGCACGCCCTCACCGACTTCATGGCCCGGCACAGCGACGAGGGCGGCGCGACCTTCCCCGCCGGCCGCTACCTCACCGCCGTGGAGCCCGGCGCCCAGCCCACCCACGCGCAGTACAAGCTGGGCGTGGTGGACGCCTACTCGCTGTCCATCACCCTCTCCCTGGCCACCCTGGGCTTCCTGAAGATCTTCACCCGCAACATCCGGCGGGCCGACCTCCGCGAGATGGCGACCAAGCTGGAGGAGGCCACCAACGTCCGGCTCTCCGCCGCCATGGCGGCGCTGCTGCGCTGCTTCACGGTGAGCGTCTTCGAGGCCGACTCCGACCAGGGCCGCACCCTCTGCTCGATGGTCAACCAGACCGGCGCCCCCGACCGCCTCATCGTCCAGCAGCTGCAGCGCCGGCTGCGCCCGCTGCGGGCCACCATCCGCGACTACTTCACCATCGGCCTCGCCGGCACCGGCGACCTGGAGAACGAGAACCTGCTCTTCGAGTGCGGCTGGTCCTGGGGCGTCGTGGAGGACGCCCCGCCGATCGACACCAGCGAGCCGATCGGCGTCCAGCCCGAGGGCCTGGCCCAGCCCGCCCCGTACCTCTACTTCACCGTGGTCGCCCTGGACGGCATCGCCGACCTGTTCTCCGAGCGCACCCTCACCCTCGGGCTGCTCAACGAGGAGCAGCAGCGGCTCGCCCAGGCGCTGCGGCTGCGCTGGGAGCTCACCCAGCAGTACTGGTCGGCGATCGCCCGGTTCGACGACGAGGCCTGGCCCCTGGAGGACATCCCCTGGCGGACCACCGACCAGCAGGAGTCCGCGTACTTCTCGCTGCTGGTCGCCTCCATCCTGGTGCAGGACCTGGTCCGCCGGAAGGCCACCGACGACGACCTGACCCGGACCGTCGCCGTCATGGAGGAGCTGGCGCTGCGCTCCCGGACCACCCGCCGGATGGCGGTCAACGACGGCGCGCTGCGGCTGCACGTCCCCGGCGTGGAGCTGACCCTGCTCGGCAGCGAGCGGATCGGGCCGCTGCTGCGCTGGTCGGTCTCGGACTTCTCGGCCCAGCTGCTCAAGCGCAGCCTCCAGCTCAGCGGCCTGTCCCGGAACATCGGCTCGCACGACCGGCTGGTCCGGCTGTCCGAGAAGATCATGGACCACCTGTGGGCCCGCCGGATCGGCACCGGCACCGGCGAGAAGCTCTGGGACGACATCACCGGCGTCTACCCGGAGATCGGCGAGCGGCCGAGCACCCTCTCCTGGAACCTCACCGAGCGCGTGGTGGAGTGCCTGGTCGCCGCCTCCGGCGTGGTCGGGCAGACCCCGATCCGCAGCGTCCGGCTGATCGAGGTCGCCACCGACCTGCTGAGCGAGGCCGACCACCTGCTGGACATGGAACTGATGCAGCTCAGCTCCGGCGGCTTCTCCTCGGTCCGCAGCACCCTGCAGCAGGCCGAGGTCCAGCTCCAGCGGGCCCGCCGGATCGTCCGCGACCGCCCCGGCACCGCCTGCGCCCTGGCCCTCCAGGTGCTGGCCACCCTGGACGAACTGGTCACCGCCCGACGGGCCGCCGCGTGGAGGGGCTGACCGGTGCTGATCTTCGCCACCTCCGACAAGGGCGGCACGGGCCGCTCCGTCACCAGCGCCAACATCGCCTACCGCCGCTCGCTGAGCGGTGACGACGTCTGCTACCTGGACTTCGACTTCGGCTCGCCCACCAGCGCCGCGGTGTTCGACGTGCCCACCGCGCTGCGCGGGGTCGACCAGGCCGGCCTGCACTCGTACCTGCGGGGCCACGTGGCCGAGCCGAAGCGGATCAACGTCTGGGCCGAGTCGGACAGCACCGGCCTGCGCAGCCGGCCGGCCGGCACCGGACGGCTGGTCCTCGTCCCGGGCGACCGGGGTGGCGGCGAGTTCGTCACCGGCGGCGACGCCGTCCGCCGCTGCGCCGAGCTGTTCCTGCGGCTGGAGGAGGAGTTCGACGTCATCCTGGTCGACCTCAGCGCCGGCCGCAGCTACGCCGCCGAGATGGTGCTGGAGGCCACCTCCCGGCCCGAGCTCGCCGGGGTGGTCTGCCGCTGGCTGGTCTTCCACCGCTGGACGCGGCAGCACATCATCGCCGCCTCCGGCCTGGTCTACGGGGACCGCGGGATCATGGCGGCCGGCGCCGCCCGCGGTCACGACGAGGAGGCCCTGCGGGAGTCCGTCCGGTTCGTCCGGGCCGCCGTCCCCGACCCCGCCTCGCCGATGTTCACCAACCTCCGGCCGGCCCAGGCGGCCTGGCTGCAGGCCTGCGACGAGGAGCTCACCCGGCTCGCCGCCGAGCACCGGCTCGGCCAGACCCGGCTGCTCGGCGCCGTCCCGCTGGACCCGGTGCTGCAGTGGCAGGAGCAGCTGATCACCGACGACGACGTGCTGGCCAGCAAGGTGGCCAACCCGGAGACCCGCAGCGCCTTCATCGGGCTGGCCGCCGCGCTCACCGACGACCGCGCCTGGGACACCCCGCTCTGACCCGCCCCCCGGGCCAGCCCGGTGCCCGTCCGTACGCCGCCCGTCCGTTCGATCCCGCACCGTGAAGCCGTCCGCCGCGCCCCCGCGGCCCGGGCCGGCGAGCCGAGCACGAGGAGTGAGCCAGTTGGACACCACGTTCCGGGAGGTTTCCTCGGACCCGAGAACGGCCGCCGTACCGCTCTCCCACCTGTCCCTCGAACTCGGCCACCTCTACATGGACGACTTCGCGGCCGGCCCGGCCCGGCTGCGCGAGCAGTTCGAGCGGGTGAAGCCCTGGGCGGACGCCGCCCGCGCGGCCTGCACCGCCCCGGCCGGCCGCCGGCCCAGGATCAGCACCTGCTTCCTGATAGACGACTACTTCACCCGGTTCTCCACCCCCGCCGAGGTGGTGCCCGAACTGCTGGCCCAGGCCGCCGAGTGCGGCCTGGTGATCGACTACCTGGCCCGCGAGTCGGCCTGCGCCGAGGCTGACGGCCGCCACCCGGCGCGGCTGGTGGAGGGCCGCCTGGTGCAGTCCCCGCCGCCCGGCAGCAACGGCTCCCGCCCGCCCGCCACCGAGACCGGCTGGCTCAGCAACGGCGAGCGCTCCCCGTCCGACGGCCTCGGAGAGGCGATGAGCGCGGCCGCCGGCTGGCGCCCGCCGCGGGAGAACGAGGCCCGCCGGCACTCGGTCTTCCTGGACGTCGAACTCTGGGACGAGCAGGGCGGCCGCCGCACCTGGTCCTGCCCGTTCCTGGCCGCCGTCTGGCAGCTGCTGCGGCTCGGGCTGCTCCGCGACGGCGGCCGCGAGGTGCTGCCGCCCGTCCCCCGACCCGCCGCCTTCCCCACCTCCTGGGACGCCCTGCCGCCGCTGGTCCGGCTCAACCCGGACGCCGACCCGTTCGCCGCGTACCGGACGGTCTCGGTGCTCGCATCCCGCTTCCTGCCGATCGAGCACGCGGTCAAGGTGGTGCTGGACCAGTGGGCGCCCGAGGAGCCGGTGCTGCGCCAGCTCGCCGAGCGGGCCGCGGGCGAGGGGCTGCCGCTGCCCGACGACCTGACCGCCCGGGTCGGCTACGTCTTCCACGGACAGCCGTGAAGCCCGACCAGCCCGGGGAGGGCCCGTCCCTGCTGTACGGCGAGGTGCGCAGCGGCCTGCTCCAGCACTCGGTGGAGCTGGAGCACGGCGCCGCCGCCGACCTGCTCGCCCTGCGCCACGGCGAGCCGGTCCGCACCTCCGAACGCCCCAACCTGCGGGCCGTCTCGCCCGACCTGCTCACCGGCGTGGACTGCGCCCTGCCCACCGGCTCGCACCGGTCCGTCCGCGGGGTCGGCACCGCCGTCTCCCGGGCCGTGCTCACCGAGGGGCGGGTGCTGCAGGCCTCCGTCCGCGCCCGGATCACCGCCGCCACCGGCGAGGGCCGGCTCGCCTGGAGCCACTACCTGGCCCACCCGGGCACCGTGGAGCTCACCGGCCGGGCCGGCGCCGACGACCTCGCCGAGGGCTTCCTCACCGCCCCGCCCGGCCCCGCCCTGGACCTCGGCGCGCTCGCCGACCGCCTGCTGACCGACATCCAGGGCCGGCGCGCCCTGGACCGCCGGGCGCCCTTCCGGTCCCGGCGCACCTTCCTGCGCTGGACCGCCGTCCGTACCGACCTGACCGCCGACGGCCCGGGCGGCCGGTTCACCATCGAGGACGAGGACCACCGCACCCTGCGCCTGGTCCTCGACCGGATCGACCCGGCGGCCGTCACCGCCTTCTGCGAGGACCTCGCCCTGCACGACTGGCTGCTCACCACCCTGGGCAGGCTGATCGAGCGGAGCGGACTCGGTTCCCGGCCCGGCGCCGACGCCGTGCTGCGGCTGACGCCGGCCGTGAACCACCTGCTGCACCTGTGGATGCCCGGGGCCCGGGTCGAGCACGCGCTCGCCCCGCTCTGGGCCGGACTGGAGGCCCGCCCGGGGTTCACCCGCCAGTGGTCGGCCGCCGTCCAGCGCATCCGCGACCACCTGGCGCTCCAGGCCGTCGGCCTGAACCCGCGCCGCCACCACGGGGATTGATCGGTACCGTCACACCTACGCACGGGGGAGAGCCATGGACCAGCCGCGCCGTCTGAGCCCGGTCATGAAGAGGATCCTGACCAGTGTCGTGTCGGGTGGGGTCAGTTACGGCCTCACCCAGCTCACCAAGCAGTCCAACAGCACCAGTCTGATCGTCGGCACCCTGGTCGGCGGCACGGTTCTGATGGTCGGCTTCCTGATCGGCTTCGAGCGCCGGCTCACCGGCGTCGAGCACGCCCTCGAGGAGCACACCACCGAGATGCAGACCCTGGTCGGCGGCGGCTTCGCCCGGATCAACGAGGCCACCGAGCTGTTCGGCCGGGTCGAGTCCTCCCGGCTGGACACCGGCGAGGTGACCGAACTGGTCCGCAGCGCCCTGGAGATCGGCCCCGACCGGCCGGAGATCGTGCACGGCTTCGCCCAGAAGGAGATCCGCCGGCTCGCCGTCCTGATGCGCGAACTGCGCACCGGCGAGGCCGCGTACGACGGCGAGGACCGCGACTGGCTGCTCACCCTGGCCGGCAGCGCCAACGCCACCATCGACGCCACCAGCACCGCCGTGGACGTCGGCTTCTGGACCTCCGAGCTGGGCCTGCGCTACCTGGCCGCGCAGCGCGAGGCGATCGACCGCGGGGTGAAGGTCCGCCGGGTCTTCATCCTGGACAGCCCGACCGCCGAGGAGCTGGCCGAGGTGCACCGGGTGGGCCGTCAGCAGGCCGCGCTGAACGTGTCGGTCCGGGTGGTCACCACCGCGGACCTGCCCGCCCCGGTCCGGCTGGACCCGATGTTCGACTTCATCGTCTTCGACCAGGCGATCAGCTACGAGGTCACCCCGGGCCTGCCGGTGGAACAGGCCGCCCAGCCGGTCATCGCCAGCACCCGGCTGGTCCTCCGTCCGGACCGGGTCGCCCGCCGGATGCGCCGCTTCAACGACCTCTGGAACGCCTCGGAACCGGTCGAGTGACCACCCCGTAGACTGCTCCGGAATGCCGGACCGTGCCCCCGTCGCAGCGCTCAGGAGAACACCGCCCATGACCGAGACCGCCGTCGAGAGCACCGCTGACGTCATCGTGGTCGGGGCGGGCCCGGCCGGCTCGACCACCGCGTACTACCTGGCCCAGGCCGGCCTCGACGTGCTGCTGCTGGAGAAGACCGCCTTCCCCCGGGAGAAGGTCTGCGGCGACGGCCTGACCCCCCGCGCCACCAAGCAGCTGGTCGACATGGGCATCGACGTCTCGGTGGAGAACGGCTGGCTGCACAACCGCGGCCTGCGGATCATCGGCGGCGGCGTCCGGCTGGAGCTCGACTGGCCGGAGCTGTCCGCCTTCCCCGACTACGGACTGGTCCGCAAGCGCGCCGACTTCGACGAGCTGCTGGCCCGTCAGGCCCAGAAGGCCGGCGCCCGCCTCTACGAGACCTGCAACGTCACCGGGCCGGTCCTGGACGACCGCACCGGCCGGATCACCGGGGTGACCGCGAAGCTCGGCGACGAGAAGCGCGAGGTCGTCTTCCGCGCCCCGCTGGTGGTCGCCGCCGACGGCAACTCCACCCGGCTCTCGCTCGCCATGGGCCTGCACCGGATCGAGTCCCGCCCGATGGGCGTCGCCTACCGGACGTACTTCACCTCCCCGCGCCACCAGGACGACTACCTGGAGTCCTGGCTGGAGCTGTGGGACACCCGCGGCGGCGAGAAGAAGCTGCTGCCCGGCTACGGCTGGATCTTCGGCATGGGCGACGGCACCTCCAACGTCGGCCTCGGCATCCTCAACTCCTCGCCCGCGTTCGGCGACCTCAACTGGCGCGAGGTGCTGAAGGCCTGGTGCGCCTCGATGCCCGAGGAGTGGGGCTACACCCCGGAGAACATGACCGACCCGATCCGCGGC
Source organism: Kitasatospora sp. HUAS MG31 (assembly GCF_040571325.1). GTDB lineage: Bacteria > Actinomycetota > Actinomycetes > Streptomycetales > Streptomycetaceae > Kitasatospora > Kitasatospora camelliae. The sequence goes on from NZ_CP159872.1 coordinate 4,371,651, forward strand.
GCAGCCCTGCCGATGGCCTTCAACCGGCAGCCGCACTACACCCGCGGCCTGCTCCTGGTCGGCGACGCGGGCGGCATGGTCAACCCGTTCAACGGCGAGGGCATCGCCTACGCGATGGAGTCCGGGCAGATCGCGGCCGGCGTCATCATCCAGGCCAACGCCCGGGTCACCGACGCCGGGCGGGAGCGGGCCCTGCAGCGGTACCCGCAGATCCTCAAGGAGGTGTACGGCGGCTACTACACGCTCGGCCGGGCGTTCGTGAAGCTGCTCGGCAACCCGAGGATCATGCAGCTGGCCACGGACCGCGGGCTGACCCACCCGGTCCTGATGAAGTTCGTCCTCAAGCTCCTCGCCAACCTGACGGACCCGCAGGGCGGCGACGCCATGGACCGCATCATCAACGGCCTCGCCAAGGTCGCGCCCAACGCCTGATCCACCGCACCCATCTGGTTGCCCTCACCGCACCCGCCCGGCCACACGGGTGGCCGGGCAAAGCCGTTGGACCCGGGGCGCCCGGTGCGGGACGATGGCGGGCCAGGCAGCCCCCGTCCGACGGTGTACGGGCCCTAACCGTCACCCCGGAGGGCCCCGCATGACCGCCACCCCCGCCGACCTGCCCGTTCCCCGGCAGTCCTTCCGCGACCTGCCCGTCCTCGCGGTCGCCGCGGTCTGGGGATCCAGCTTCCTGGTGGTCAAGGAGGTCGCCGACCCGGGCACCGCCCTCGCCGTGCTGGTGCTCCGCTTCGGCCTGGTCCTCCCGCCGCTCGGCCTCGCCGCCTGGCCGGCGCTGCGCCGGCTGACCCGCCGGGAGTGGCTCGGCGGCGCCGCGCTGGGGCTGGTGCTCGGCGGGATCTTCCTGCTGGAGACGTACGGCGCGGTGCACACCAGCGCCACCAACGCCGGGCTGATCATCAGCCTCACCATGGTCTTCACCCCGCTCGCCGACAGCGCCCTGCGGCGTACCCGGCCGTCCCGGCCGTTCCTGGCGGCGGCCGGTCTCTCGGTGCTCGGGGTCGCCCTGCTGACCGCGGACGGCGGCCTGCGGGCCCCTTCCGCGGGCGATCTGCTGGTGCTCGCGGCGGCCGTGGTGCGGACCGCGTTCGTGCTGGCCACGGCCCGCAGCCGGGCGGTGGCGGACACCGACTCGCTGGCCCTGACCTGGGTCCAACTGGCCTCGGCCACCGCGGTGTTCGCCCTGGCGGCGCCGTTCGCCGGGCCGTCCCCGCTGGCCCTCGCGGCGGAGTTCGGAGCGGCCGGCTGGGGCCTGCTGCTGTACCTGTCGCTGTTCTGCACGGTGTTCGCGTTCTTCGTGCAGGCGTGGGCGGTCCGGGCGACCTCGCCGTCCCGGGTGAGCCTGCTACTGGGCACCGAGCCGCTCTGGGCGGCGGTGTTCGGCATCGCCGTCGCCGGGGACCGGCCGGGGGCCGCGGCGCTGCTGGGCGGCCTCTGCGTGCTCGCCGGCACCGAGTGGGGCCGCCGCACGGCGCAGACGCCCGCCTAGCGCCGCCCAGCGTCCCCGGCGACCGGTCGAGCCCCCCGCCGGGCCGCCGCCGGGCCGCCGTCGGGCCCGCCGCCCGGGCCCGGTCCGGCGGGCTCCTCGTGAGCTTGTGAACGAAGGGTCAAGCGGCTGCACCGGGTCCGCACCCGGGCGAGTGAGGGCCTATAACACGTCAACCCGGCAAGATCGAAATTTGCCTCCGCCACCCTCGGGTTGGTATGGGCGACGGCCTCTGACCAGTCGCTTCACAGTCGATTGCGACAGATTGTGTCCGTTTGCCTCCGTTGCGTGGCCTGATGGGGACTTGGGCGCCTTGGGCAGCGTTTGTGAGGTGGCGCAGATCACAAAGATCGTTAGGAACCGCGTGTCGCAGATCACAAGCCGACGGGCATAGGATGCGCTCGTTCCAGGCTTTGTGAACTGCCTCACATGCGGTGGATCTCACGGTGTGGAACGCGGGTCCGACCCAACGTGACCCGGCGGTTCCGATCTGCAGTCAAGGACGACTGGACGGAGGGAGCGGGGGCTATGAATGCCTACGCGCCGATCCTCGTACTCGGTGCCATCGCGGCGGCGTTCGCGGTCGGCTCCGTCGTGATGGCCTCGCTCACCGGCCCGAAGCGTTACAACCGGGCCAAGTTGGAGGCGTACGAGTGCGGCATCGAGCCGACCCCGCAGCCCAAGGGCGGCGGTCGGTTCCCGATCAAGTACTACCTGACGGCGATGCTCTTCATCGTCTTCGACATCGAGATCGTCTTCCTCTACCCGTGGGCGGTCAGCTTCGACGCCCTGGGGATCTTCGGGCTGGTCGAGATGCTCCTGTTCATCGCCACCGTCTTCGTCGCGTACGCCTACGTCTGGCGCCGCGGCGGTCTGGAGTGGGACTGACGAACCGTTTGTGAACGGGCGTACAAGCCACCGGACTTGAGGGCATTGAGAGGGTACAGATGGGAATCGAGGAGAAGCTGCCGAGCGGCTTTCTGCTCACCAGCGTGGAGGCCGCCGCGGGGTGGGTGCGGAAGGCGTCGCTCTTCCCCGCCACCTTCGGGCTCGCCTGCTGCGCGATCGAGATGATGACCACCGGCGCCGGCCGCTACGACCTGGCCCGGTTCGGCATGGAGGTCTTCCGCGGCTCGCCGCGCCAGGCCGACCTGATGATCGTGGCCGGCCGGGTGAGCCAGAAGATGGCGCCGGTGCTGCGGCAGGTCTACGACCAGATGGCCAACCCGAAGTGGGTCATCTCGATGGGCGTGTGCGCCTCCTCCGGCGGCATGTTCAACAACTACGCGATCGTCCAGGGCGTGGACCACATCGTCCCGGTCGACATCTACCTGCCGGGCTGTCCGCCCCGGCCGGAGATGCTGCTGGACGCCATCCTCAAGCTCCACGACAAGATCCAGCACGAGAAGCTCGGCGTGAACCGCCGCCGGGCCGAGGAGGAGGCCGAGCGCGAGGCGCTGCAGGCCGTCCCCACCAGCGAGATGGGGGGGCTGCTGCGATGAGCGAGCAGAACGGCGGGCCGGACGGCCCCGAGACCGTCCCCGCCACCCGCCGGGAGATCCCGGTCGAGGTGGTCGGCGCCCGGCGCGGCATGTTCGGCGGCCAGGGCACCGGCGACACCTCCGGCTTCGGCGGCCTGCAGGCCCCGATCGTGCTGCCCTCCGCCAGCGAGCGCCCCTACGGCGGCTACTTCGACGAGGTCGCCGACGAGTTCGAGGGCGCCCTGGAGGAGCAGGGCCTCGACGTCTCCGAGGTGATCGAGAAGACCGTGGTCGACCACGGCGAGCTCACCTTCCACATCGCCCGCGAGCACCTGCCGGCCGCGGCCCGGACGCTCCGCGACGACCCCGCGCTCCGGTTCGAACTCTGCCTCGGCGTCAGCGGCGTGCACTACCCGCAGGACCGCGGCCGCGAGCTGCACGCCGTCTACCACCTGCGGTCGATCACCCACGGCCGGCTGATCCGGCTGGAGGTCACCGCCCCGGACGCCGACCCGCGGATCCCCTCGGTGGTCAGCGTCTACCCGACCAACGACTGGCACGAGCGCGAGGCCTACGACTTCTTCGGCCTGGTCTTCGACGGCCACCCGGCGCTCACCCGGATCATGATGCCCGACGACTGGCTGGGCCACCCGCAGCGCAAGGACTACCCGCTCGGCGGCATCCCCGTCGAGTACAAGGGCGCCCAGATCCCGGCGCCCGACCAGCGGAGGTCGTACAGCTGATGAGCACCGAATTCCACGCCGGCCCCCGCGACACCACCGAAGGCCGGGTCTTCACCGTCACCGGCGGCGACTGGGGCGAGGTCGTCGAGGCCGCCGCCCGGGCCGACGACGAGCGCATCATCGTCAACATGGGTCCCCAGCACCCGTCCACCCACGGCGTGCTGCGGCTGATCCTGGAGATCGACGGCGAGACGGTCACCGAGGCCCGCTGCGGCATCGGGTACCTGCACACCGGCATCGAGAAGAACATGGAGTTCCGCAACTGGGTCCAGGGCACCACCTTCGTGACCCGCATGGACTACCTCACGCCGCTGTACAACGAGACCGCCTACTGCCTGGCCGTCGAGAAGCTGCTCGGCATCACCGCGGACGTCCCCGAACGGGCCACCGTCATCCGCGTCCTGATGATGGAGCTGAACCGGATCTCCTCCCACCTGGTGGCCCTCGCCACCGGCGGCATGGAGATCGGCTCCACCACCCTGATGATCTACGGCTTCCGCGACCGCGAGGTCGTCCTGGACATCTTCGAGCTGGTCACCGGCCTGCGCATGAACCACGCGTACGTCCGCCCCGGCGGCCTCGCCCAGGACCTCCCGCCCGGCGCCGTCGACCAGATCCGCGAGGGCATCGCCCTGCTCCGCTCCCGGATGCACGAGTACGACAAACTCGCCACCGACAACCCGGTGTTCAAGGCCCGCCTGGTCGACGTCGGCCACCTCGACCTGGCCGGCTGCCTCGCGCTCGGCGCCACCGGCCCGATCCTGCGGGCCACCGGCCTGCCCCACGACCTGCGCAAGTCCGACCCGTACTGCGGCTACGAGGACTACGAGTTCGACGTCGCGGTGGCGGACTCCTGCGACTCCTACGGCCGGTTCCTGATCCGGCTGGAGGAGATGCGGCAGTCCCTGCGGATCGCCGAGCAGTGCCTGGAGCGGCTGCGCCCCGGCCCGGTGATGGTGGCCGACAAGAAGATCGCCTGGCCGTCCCAACTGGCCGTCGGCCCGGACGGCATGGGCAACTCGCTCGACCACATCCGGAAGATCATGGGCACCTCGATGGAGGCCCTGATCCACCACTTCAAGCTGGTCACCGAGGGCTTCCGGGTCCCGGTCGGGCAGGCGTACACGGCGGTCGAGTCGCCCAAGGGCGAGCTCGGGGTGCACGTGGTCAGCGACGGCGGGACCCGCCCGTACCGGGTCCACTTCCGGGACCCCTCGTTCACCAACCTGCAGACGATGGCGGCGATGTGCGAGGGCGGCCAGGTCGCCGACGTGATCGTCGCGGTGGCCGGGATCGACCCGGTGATGGGAGGCGTGGACCGGTGAGCAACGTCGAACTCGGCCTGCCGGCGCTGCCGGCCAAGCCGTACCCCCAGGAGGTGCACGACCGGCTCGCGCGGGACGCCGCCGAGCTGATCGGGCGCTACCCCCAGTCCCGCTCCGCGCTGCTGCCGCTGCTGCACCTGGTGCAGGCCGAGGAGGGGCACGTCAGCCCCACCGGCATCCGGTTCTGCGCCGAGCAGCTGGACCTCACCACCGCCGAGGTCACCGCCGTCGCGACCTTCTACACCATGTACCGCCGCCGCCCGGCCGGGAAGTACCACGTCGGGGTCTGCACCAACACCCTCTGCGCGGTGCTCGGCGGCGACCAGATCTTCGAGGAGCTCAAGCAGCACCTCGGCGTGGAGAACAACGAGACCACCGCCGACGGCGAGATCTCCCTCGAACACATCGAGTGCAACGCGGCCTGCGACTACGCCCCCGTGGTGATGGTCAACTGGGAGTTCTTCGACAACCAGACCCCGCAGAGCGCCCGGCAGCTGGTCGACCAGCTGCGGGCCGGCACCGAGGTGCAGCCCACCCGCGGCGCCCGGCTCTGCACCTTCAAGGAGACCGCCCGGATCCTCGCCGGATTCCCCGACGAGCGCCCAGGCGCCGTCGACGCCTCCGGCGCGGGCGGCGCCCCCTCCATGGCCGGCCTGCGGCTCGCCCGCGGCGAGGCCCTGCCCGGCACCCCCGGCACCAAGGTGGTATCCCCCCGGCACGAAGGGACGGAAGCGTGATGACCTCCGCCGAGCCGGCCGAGAAGCTGCTCGCGCCCGTGCTCTCCGCATCCTGGGACGACGACCGGCCCTGGACCCTCGGCACCTACCTCCGCCACGACGGCTACCGCGGCCTGCGCACCGCCCTCGGCATGCCGCCGGACGAGGTGATCGCCCTGGTCAAGGACGCCGGACTGCGCGGCCGCGGCGGCGCCGGCTTCCCCACCGGCATGAAGTGGCAGTTCATCCCGCAGAACGACGGCAAGCCGCACTACCTGGTGGTCAACGCCGACGAGTCCGAGCCGGGCACCTGCAAGGACATCCCGCTGCTCTTCGCCAACCCGCACGCGCTGATCGAGGGCATGGTCATCGCCTCCCACGCGATCCGCTGCGACCACGCCTTCATCTACCTGCGCGGCGAGGTCGTCCCGGTGCTCCGCCGGCTGCACGCCGCGGTCGAGGAGGCCTACCGGGCCGGCTACCTCGGCCGGGACATCCTCGGCTCCGGCGTCAACCTGGACATCACCGTCCACGCCGGCGCCGGCGCGTACATCTGCGGCGAGGAGACCGCCCTCCTCGACTCGCTGGAGGGCCGCCGAGGCCAGCCCCGGCTGCGCCCGCCGTTCCCCGCCATCGCCGGCCTGTACGCCTGCCCGACGGTGGTCAACAACGTCGAGTCCATCGCCTCGGTGCCGCCGATCCTGACCCGCGGCAAGGAGTGGTTCAAGGCGCTCGGCACCGAGAAGTCCCCCGGCTTCACGCTCTACTCCCTCTCCGGGCACGTCACCAACCCCGGCCAGTACGAGGCCCCGCTCGGCATCACCCTGCGCCAGCTGCTGGACATCAGCGGCGGCATCCGGGCCGGGCACCGGCTGAAGTTCTGGACCCCGGGCGGCTCGTCCACCCCGATGTTCACCGAGGAGCACCTGGACGTGCCCCTCGACTACGAGGGCGTCGGCGCGGCCGGCTCCATGCTCGGCACCAAGGCCCTGCAGGTCTTCGACGAGACCACCTGCGTGGTCCGCGCGGTCACCCGCTGGACCGAGTTCTACGCCCACGAGTCCTGCGGCAAGTGCACCCCCTGCCGCGAGGGAACCTACTGGCTGGTCCAGCTGCTCCAGCGGATCGAGGCCGGCCAGGGCGTGGACGGCGACCTGGAGAAGCTGCTGGACATCGCCGACAACATCAACGGCAAGTCCTTCTGCGCCCTCGGCGACGGCGCCGCCAGCCCGATCGTCTCCTCGCTCCAGTACTTCCGCGCCGAGTACGAGCAGCACATCCAGGAACGCCGCTGCCCGCTGGACCCGGCGGCCTCCACCGTCTGGGCCGACCAGCCCGGAGCCCACCCGTCCGCCACCGAGAGGGAGGTGCACGCGTGACGATCACTCAGCCCTCCACCGAGGTGGAGCTGGTCACGCTCACCATCGACGGCGTCGAGGTCACGGTGCCCAAGGGCACCCTGGTGATCCGCGCCGCCGAGCAGATCGGCACCCAGATCCCGCGCTTCTGCGACCACCCGCTGCTCGACCCCGCGGGCGCCTGCCGGCAGTGCATCGTCGAGATCGAGGGCCAGCGCAAGCCGGTCGCCTCCTGCACCATCCCGGTCGCCGAGGGCATGGTGGTCCGGACGCAGAACAGCTCCCCGGTCGCCGAGAAGGCCCAGCGCGGCGTGATGGAACTGCTGCTGATCAACCACCCGCTGGACTGCCCGGTCTGCGACAAGGGCGGCGAGTGCCCGCTGCAGAACCAGGCGATGTCCACCGGCGACCCGGAGAGCCGCTTCGAGGGCGTCAAGCGCACCTACGAGAAGCCGATCCCGCTCAGCAGCCAGGTCCTGCTCGACCGCGAGCGGTGCGTGCTCTGCGCCCGCTGCACCCGCTTCTCCCAGCAGATCGCCGGCGACCCGTTCATCGACCTGGTCGAGCGCGGCGCCCTCCAGCAGGTCGGCACCGGCGAGGGCGACGACCTCCGCTCGTACTTCTCCGGCAACACCATCCAGATCTGCCCGGTCGGCGCCCTGACCTCCGCGGCCTACCGCTTCCGCTCCCGCCCGTTCGACCTGGTCTCCTCGCCCAGCGTCTGCGAGCACTGCTCGGCCGGCTGCGGCCAGCGCACCGACCACCGCCGCGGCAAGGTGCTGCGCCGCCTCGCCGGCGAGGAGCCGGAGGTCAACGAGGAGTGGAACTGCGACAAGGGCCGGTTCGCCTTCCGGTACGCGCAGCAGCGCGACCGGCTGGCCGAGCCGCTGGTCCGCGACGAGAGCGGTGAACTCGTCCCCGCCTCCTGGCCCGAGGCGCTCGCCCGCGCCGCCGAGGGCCTGCGCGGCGCCCGCACCGGCGTGCTCGCCGGCGGCCGGGTCACCGTCGAGGACGCCTACGCCTACGCCAAGTTCGCCCGGGTGGTGCTCGGCACCAACGACGTGGACTTCCGCGCCCGCCCGCACAGCGAGGAGGAGGCCGAGTTCCTGGCCGCCGCCGTCGCCGGCCACGGCGTGGACCTGGACGGCACCGGGCCGAGCTACCGCGACCTGGAGGCCGCCCCGGCGGTCCTGCTGGCCGGGCTGGAGCCCGAGGAGGAGGCGCCGATCGTCTTCCTCCGGCTGCGCAAGGCCAACCGGGCCGCCGGGCTGCGGGTCTTCGCCGTCGCCGCGCACGCCACCCGGGGCCTGGCCAAGCTCCGCGGCGCGCTGCTGCCCGCCGCCCCCGGCACCGAGGCCGAGTGGCTGAACGCACTGGCGGGCGACGAGGTCCTCGCCGACGACGCCGGCCGGGCCGCCGACGCGCTCCGCTCGCCCGGCGCCGTGATCCTGGTCGGCGAGCGGCTGGCCCAGGTCTCCGGCGGCCTCACCGCCGTCCTCCGGCTGGCCCACGCCACCGGGGCCCGGCTCGCCTGGGTCCCCCGCAGGGCGGGGGAGCGCGGCGCGGTCGAGGCCGGCGCCCTGCCCGGGCTGCTGCCCGGCGGCCGCGCCGTCCCGGTACCGGCCGCCCGCGCCGACGCCGCCGCCCGCTGGGGCGTCGCCGACCTGCCCTCCCGGCCCGGCCGGGACACCGACGGGATCCTGGACGCGACCGTCCGCGGCGACCTGGACGCGCTGCTGCTCGGCGGCGTCGGCCTGGAGGACCTGGCCGACCCGGCGCTCGCCGAGGAAGCCCTGACCCGGGCCTCCTTCGTGGTCTCGCTGGAGCTGCGCCCGTCCGCCGCCACCCGGCACGCCGACGTGGTGCTGCCGGTCGCCGCGGTGGCCGAGAAGGCCGGCACCTTCCTCGACTGGGAGGGCCGGGTGCGGATGTTCGAGGCCGCCCTCAAGCCCGACCAGCTGATGGGGCGCCACCTCTACCCGGACGTCCGGGTGCTCGACATGCTCGCCAGGGCGCTGGACCGGCCGCTCGGCCTGCCCGACGTCCGGGCCGCCCGGCTGGAGCTGGACACCTTCGCCCCCTGGGAGGGCGACCGTCCGGCCGCCCCCGCCGCCCACCCGGCGCCGCTGCCCCGCCCGGCCACCGGCCAGGCCGTCCTGGCCGGCCACCGGATGCTGCTGGACAACGGCACCCTCCAGGACGGCGATCCGCACCTGGCCGGCACCCGGCACCCGGCGCTCGCCCGGATCTCCCCGGCCACCGCCGAGGAGATCGGCGCCACCCGGGCCCTGCGGGTCACCGGCCCCGGCGGCTCGCTGTCCCTCCCGCTGGAGATCACGGACGGCATGCCCGACCGCACGGTCTGGCTGCCGCTCAACTCCACCCCGGGCGGCGCCCACCGCGCCCTCGGCACCACGGTCGGCCACCTGGTCACCATCGCCGCCGCCGAGGAGGCGTGATGCTGCTCGCTTCTTCCTACGACACGCTCAGCTACTTCGGCCGCGACCCGTGGTGGCTGGTCCTGCTGAAGGCCGTGTTCGTCTTCGCCTTCCTGGTCCTCACGGTGCTGATCGCGATCGTCTGGGAGCGCAAGGTCGTCGCCTGGATGCAGTTGCGGATCGGCCCCAACCGGCACGGCCCCTGGGGCATGCTGCAGTCCCTGGCCGACGGCGTGAAGCTGGCGCTCAAGGAGGACCTGGTGGTGAAGGGCGCCGACAAGGCGGTCTACATCCTGGCCCCGATCGTCAGCGCCATCCCCGCCTTCATGGCCTTCGCGGTGATCCCGTTCGGACCCGCCGACGACCAGGTGTCGATCTTCGGCACCCGGACGCCGCTCCAGCTCACCGACCTGCCGATCGCCCTGCTCTACATCCTGGCCGTCGCCTCGGTGGGCATCTACGGGATCGTCCTGGCCGGCTGGTCCTCCGGATCCACCTACCCGCTGCTCGGCGGCCTCCGCTCGGCCGCCCAGATGGTCAGCTACGAGATCGCGATGGGCCTGTCCTTCGCGGCGGTGTTCATCTACTCCGGCTCGATGTCCACCTCGGAGATCGTCGCCTCCCAGCAGCCGACCTGGTTCGCCGTCCTGCTGCCGGTCTCGTTCATCGTCTACATCATCGCCATGGTCGGCGAGACCAACCGCGCGCCGTTCGACCTCCCCGAGGCCGAGGGCGAGCTGGTCGGCGGCTTCAACACCGAGTACTCCTCGCTGAAGTTCGCGATGTTCATGCTGGCCGAGTACGTCAACATGGTCACCGTCTCCGCCGTGGCCAGCACCCTCTTCCTGGGCGGCTGGCGGGCCCCCTGGCCGATCTCCACCTTCTGGGAGGGCGCCAACCACGGCTGGTGGCCGATGCTGTGGATCATCATCAAGATCCAGCTGCTGCTGTTCTTCTTCATCTGGCTGCGCGGCACCCTTCCCCGGCTCCGCTACGACCAGTTCATGAAGCTCGGCTGGAAGGTGCTGATCCCGGTCTCGCTGGTCTGGCTGGTCATGGTGTCCACCGTCCGCGCCCTGCGCAACGAGGGCTACGACTTCGCCGAGGTGGTCCTCTACGCCGGCGCGCCGATCGGCGCCCTGCTGCTGATCGCCCTGGTCTGGGACGTGATGCGGCGCCGCCCGGCCGCCGGGACCGAGCCGCCCGCCCCCGAGTTCGACCCGATGGCCGGCGGGTACCCGGTGCCCCCGATGCCCGGCCAGGAGCTCCCGCCCGTACCGCGCCGGCCCAGCCGGGCGCCGAAGCAACTCCAGGACGCCCTCAACGGGGCCGACCATTCCGAAGGGAGCTGAGCCGAGATGTCCGAACCCACCGACAAGTCGATCCTTGGCCCGGCCGCCGGCTTCGGCGTGACCTTCAAGGCCATGTTCAAGAAGCGGCTCACCGAGCAGTACCCGGAGCAGAAGAAGCCCACCGCTCCGCGCTTCCACGGCCGCCACCAGCTGAACCGGCACCCCGACGGCCTGGAGAAGTGCGTCGGCTGCGAGCTGTGCGCCTGGGCCTGCCCGGCCGACGCCATCTACGTGGAGGGCGCCGACAACCGGGACGAGGAGCGCTACTCGCCCGGCGAGCGGTACGGCGCGGTCTACCAGATCAACTACGCCCGCTGCATCCTCTGCGGGCTCTGCGTCGAGGCCTGCCCGACCCGCGCGCTCACCATGACCAACGAGTACGAGCTCGCCGACTCCAGCCGCGCCGACCTCATCTTCACCAAGGAACAGCTGCTGGTCGGCCTCACCGAGGGCATGGTCGACAGCCCGCACGCCCTCTACCCGGGCACCGACGAGGGCGCCTACTACCGCGGCGAGATCACCGCGGCCGCCCCCGGCACCGTCCAGCAGGAGCGGCACCAGCCGGAGAAGGAGGTGCGGTCATGACCTCGACCGGAGAGGCCGTCCAGTTCTGGGTGCTCGCCGTGATCGCGGTCGGCGGCGCGCTCGGGATGCTGCTGACGAGGAAGGCGGTGCACAGCGCGCTCTGCCTGTGCGCCACCATGCTGGCGCTCGCGGTCTGCTACCTGGCCCAGGGCGCCGTCTTCCTCGGCGTGGTGCAGATCGTCGTCTACACCGGCGCGATCATGATGCTCTTCCTGTTCGTCGTGATGCTGGTCGGCGTCACCAGCGCCGACTCGCTCACCGAACAGCTCAAGGGCCAGCGGCCGGCCGCCGTGCTCTGCGGACTGGGCCTCGGCGTCCTGCTGATCGCAGGCCTCGCCAACGCCAAGCTCTCCCACTTCACCGGCCTGTCCGAGGCCAACGCCGAGGGCAACGTCCAGGGCCTGGCCAAGCTGATCTTCACCCGGTACGTCTGGGCCTTCGAGATCACCGGCGCCCTGCTGATCACCGCCGCCATCGGCGCCATGGTCCTCACCCACCGCGAGCGGGTCCGCGTGGCCCTGACCCAGCGCCAGCTCGCCGCCCAGCGGGTCAGGGACAACATCCAGCTGCCCCCGAAGCCCGCCCCCGGCGTGTACGCCCGGCACAACGCCGTGGACATCCCGGCCCTGCTGCCGGACGGCACCATCGCCGAGGACTCGGTCATGGGCACCCTCCGCGAGCGCGGCCAGATCCGCGACGTCAGCCGGGAGATGCTCGACCGGATGGCCGAACTGGAGGAGTCCACCGCCGACCTGCTCGGCCGCCCCTCCTCCGCCCGCCCGCCGGTGCCCGCCCCCGAGCGGCGCCCGGCGCTGGAGACCGTCCCGACCAAGGAGGAGGCGGAGTGAATCCGGTCAACTACCTCTATCTCTCCGCCCTGCTCTTCACCATCGGCGCCAGCGGCGTGCTGATCCGCCGGAACGCGATCGTCCTGTTCATGTGCGTCGAGCTGATGCTCAACGCCGCCAACCTGGCGCTGGTCACCTTCAGCCGGATGCACGGCAACCTGGACGGCCAGATCATCGCCTTCTTCACCATGGTGGTCGCGGCGGCCGAGGTCGTGGTCGGCCTCGCCATCATCGTCTCCATCTTCCGGACCAGGCACTCCGCCTCGGTCGACGACAGCAACCTGATGAAGCTGTAGGCGGAGGGCCCACGGTGAACTCTCTGATTCCGCTGCTGGTCGCGCTCCCGCTGGCCGGCGCCGCCCTCCTGCTGCTCGGCGGGCGACGACTGGACCGGTTCGGGCACTGGCTCGGCACCCTGGCGGCCCTGGCGTCCTTCGCCCTCGGCCTGACCCTCTTCTCGGACATGCTGGGCCGCGAGGCCGAGCACCGAGCCGTCCACGAGTACCTCTACACCTGGATCTCGGTGAACGGCTTCCAGGCCGACATCGCCTTCCAGCTCGACCAGCTGTCCATCACCTTCGTCCTGCTGATCACCGGCGTCGGCACCCTGATCCACCTCTACTCGGTGGGCTACATGGCCCACGACGAGCGCCGCCGCCGGTTCTTCGGCTACCTCAACCTCTTCCTCGCCGCCATGCTGCTGCTGGTCCTGGCGGACAACTACCTGCTGCTGTACTTCGGCTGGGAGGGCGTCGGCCTCGCCTCCTACCTCCTGATCGGCTTCTGGCAGCACAAGCCGAGCGCCGCGACCGCCGCCAAGAAGGCGTTCATCGTCAACCGGGTCGGCGACATGGGCCTCTCGATCGCCATCATGCTGATGTTCGTCGAGTTCGGCTCCTTCACCTTCGGCCCGGTCTTCGGCGCCGCCGGCCAGGCCGGCGAGGGCAAGCTCACCGCCATCGGCCTGATGCTGCTGCTCGCCGCCTGCGGCAAGTCCGCCCAGGTGCCGCTGCAGTCCTGGCTCGGCGACGCCATGGAGGGCCCGACCCCGGTCTCCGCCCTGATCCACGCGGCCACCATGGTCACCGCCGGCGTCTACCTGATCACCCGCTCCGGGCCGATCTTCAACCTCGCCCCCGACGCCCAGACCGCCGTGGTCGTGGTCGGCGCCGTCACCCTGCTCTTCGGAGCCGTGGTCGGCTGCGCCAAGGACGACATCAAGAAGGCCCTCGCCGCCTCCACCATGTCCCAGATCGGCTACATGGTCCTCGCCGCCGGCCTCGGCCCGATCGGCTACGCCTTCGCCATCATGCACCTGGTGACCCACGGCTTCTTCAAGGCCGGGCTCTTCCTCGGCGCCGGATCGGTCATGCACGGCATGAACGACGAGGTGAACATGCGTCGCTACGGCGGCCTGCGCAAGCTGATGCCGGTCACCTTCGTCACCTTCGGCCTCGGCTACCTCGCCATCATCGGCTTCCCCGGCCTGTCCGGCTTCTTCTCCAAGGACCTCATCATCGAGGCCGCCTTCTCCAAGGGCGGCACCCAGGGCTGGATCCTCGGCGGCTGCGCCCTCCTCGGCGCCGCGATCACCGCCTTCTACATGACCCGGGTCATGATCCTCACCTTCTTCGGCGAGCGCCGCTGGCAGCCCGACCCGGTCACCGGCGAGGAGCCCCACCCGCACGAGTCGCCGAGGACCATGGTCGTCCCGATGGTCGTCCTGGCCGTCGGATCGGTCTTCGCCGGCGGGATCTTCGCCCTCAACAGCTCCTTCGCCCACTGGCTGGAGCCGGTCACCGGCCTCACCGAGGAGCACGGCCCGCTCTCCCCGGCCGTGGTCACCGTCCTCACCTCGGTCTGCGTCCTGGCCGGCGTGCTGGTCTCGTACCTGATGTACGGCCGCTCGCCCGTCCCGGTCGTCCCGCCGATCGGTTCCCCGCTCACCCGGGCCGCCCGCCGCGACCTGCTCCAGGACGACTTCAACCACGCCGTCCTGGTCCGTCCCGGCTCCGCGCTCACCGCCACGCTGGTCTACTTCGACAGCAAGGGCCTGGACGGCTTCGTCAACGGCCTGGCCGCCGCCATCGGCGGCATCTCCAGCCGGCTGCGCCGGATCCAGACCGGTTTCGTCCGCACCTACGCCCTCTCCATGTTCGGCGGCACGCTGGTGCTGGTCGCCACCACTCTCCTGATGAGGTCCGTGTAATGCGCCCACGCTACTCCGCCCGGGGAGGCCGGCCATGAGCTACCTGCTGACCGCCACCTGCGCCGTCCCCGCCGCCGGCGCGGTCCTCACCGCCGCGCTGCCGGCGGGCACCACCGAGGCCCGGCGGCGGACCACCAAGACCGTCGCTCTGGCCGTGGCCGCCGCCACCCTGGCGCTGTCCGCCGCCGTCGTCGCCGAGTTCGAACCCGGCGGCCCGCGCTACCAGTTGACCGAGTCGCACACCTGGATCAAGTCCTTCGGGATCAGCTTCTCGCTCGGTGTGGACGGCATCGCCGCCGTCCTGGTGCTGCTCACCGCCGTCCTGGTGCCGCTGGTGATGCTGGCCGGCTGGAAGGACGCCGACCCCGTCGACGACGAGGGCGGCTTCGAGAGCCGCCGCCGCACCCAGGGCTTCTTCGCCCTGACCCTCGCCGTCGAGGCGATGGTGCTGGTCTCCTTCCTGGCGACCGACGTCTTCCTGTTCTACGTGTTCTTCGAAGCCATGCTGATCCCGATGTACTTCCTGATCGGCGGCTACGGGGACCGGGCCGGCGGCCCCGAGTCGGCCCGTCAGCGCAGCTACGCGGCCGTCAAGTTCCTGCTCTACAACCTGCTCGGCGGCCTGATCATGCTGGCCGCCGTGATCGGCCTCTACGTGCTCGCCTCCGACCAGGGCCTGGGCACCTTCGACCTGCCGACCCTCACCACCGCGATCGCCGACGGCCGTCTGGTCCTCGACCCGACCGCCGAGAAGGCGCTGTTCCTCGGCTTCTTCTTCGCCTTCGCCGTCAAGGCCCCGCTCTGGCCGCTGCACACCTGGCTGCCCAACGCCATGGGCGAGTCCACCGCCGGAACGGCCGTGCTCATCACCGCCGTGGTGGACAAGGTCGGCACCTTCGCGATGCTCCGCTTCTGCCTCGGACTCTTCCCCGACGCCTCGAAGACCTTCGCCCCGACGATCATGGTCCTGGCGCTGATCGGCATCGTCTACGGCGCCCTGGTGGCGATCGGCCAGAAGGACATCAAGCGGCTGGTCGCCTACGCCTCCATCTCGCACTTCGGCTTCATCATCATGGGCGTCTTCGCGATGACCAGCCAGGGCCAGAGCGGCGCCACCCTCTACATGGTCAACCACGGCATCGCCACCGGCGCGTGGATGCTGGTCGCCGGCTTCCTCATCTCCCGCCGCGGCTCCCGCCTGATCGCCGACTACGGCGGCGTCCAGAAGGTCGCCCCGGTGCTGGCCGGCACCTTCCTGATCGGCGGCCTGGCCACCCTCTCGCTGCCCGGACTCGCCCCCTTCGTCAGCGAGTTCCTGGTCCTGGTGGGCACCTTCACCCGGTACCCGGCCATCGGCATCATCGCCACCTTCGGCATCGTGCTCGCCGCGCTGTACGCGCTGCTGCTCTACCAGCGCACCATGACCGGCCCGGTCAAGGAGGGCGTGCGCACCATGACCGACCTGAAGGCGCGCGAACTCGCCGTGGTGGCCCCGCTGGTGGCGCTCACCCTCCTGCTCGGCGTGTACCCCAAGCCGCTCACCGACATCGTCAACCCGGCGGTGGACGCCACGCTCTCCCAGGTCCACCAGACCGACCCGGCGCCGGCCCACCCGGTCGCCGCCACCACCGGAGGTGAGCAGAAGTGACCGGTTGGCTCGCAGCGGCCGGCGGCAACAGCCCCAGCATCCCGGCCCCCCACATCGAGTACGGCCAGCTCTCCCCGATGCTGGTGGTCTTCGGCGCCGCCGTCCTCGGCATCCTGGTCGAGGCCTTCCTGCCCCGCCGGCTGCGCCTCGGCGCCCAGCTGCCGCTCGCGCTGCTCGGCCTCGGCGGCGCCTTCGCCGCGGTGGTCGTGCTCGCCGCCCAGGGCAACGCCACCACCAAGGCCGGCCTGCTGGCCATGGGCGCGGTGGCGATCGACGGCCCGGCCCTGTTCCTGCAGGGCGTCATCCTGCTGACCGCCGTCCTCGCCGTCCTCACCTACGCCGAGGGCCGCCTGGAGCCCCGCCTCAACGGTCACACGGTGGACGCCTTCGCCGCCCAGGCCGCCTCCGTCCCCGGCGGCGACCAGGAGCGGGAGGCCACCACGGCCGGGTTCCGCACCACCGAGATCTACCCGCTCACCCTGTTCGCGGTCGGCGGCATGATGCTCTTCCCCGCCGCCAACGACCTGCTGACCATGTTCGTGGCGCTGGAGGTGCTCTCCCTCCCGCTCTACCTGATGTGCGCCCTCGCCCGGCGCCGCCGCCTGCTCTCCCAGGAGGCGGCCGTCAAGTACTTCCTGCTCGGCGCCTTCGCCTCGGCGTTCTTCCTCTTCGGCATCGCGCTGCTGTACGGCTACGCGGGCAGCGTCCAGCTCGGCGACATCGCCGACGTGGTGTCAGGCGTCGCGCCGGTCACCCCGGCCCTGGCCGTCACCACCCAGAACGACGCCCTGCTGCTGATCGGCCTGGCGATGCTCGCGGTCGGCCTGCTCTTCAAGGTCGGCGCCGTCCCGTTCCACGCCTGGACCCCGGACGTCTACCAGGGCGCCCCCACCCCGGTCACCGGCTTCATGGCGGCCGCCACCAAGACCGCGGCCTTCGGCGCCCTCCTGCGGCTGTTCTACGTCGCCTTCCCCGGCCTGCGCTGGGACTGGCGGCCCGTCATGTGGGGTGTGGCCATTCTCACCATGGTGGTCGGAGCCGTCCTCGCCGTCACCCAGCAGGACGTGAAGCGGCTGCTCGCCTACTCCTCGATCGCCCACGCCGGCTTCATCCTCACCGGCCTGATCGCCACCAACAAGCAGGGCCTGAGCTCGGTGCTCTTCTACCTGCTGGCCTACTCCTTCGTCACCCTCGGCGCCTTCGCCGTGGTGACCCTGGTGCGGGACTCCAAGGGCGAGGCCACCCACCTCTCCAACTGGGCCGGGCTCGGCCGCCGCTCCCCGCTGCTGGCCGCGGTGTTCGCGCTGTTCCTGCTGGCGTTCGCCGGTATCCCGCTCACCTCCGGCTTCACCGGCAAGTTCGCGGTCTTCCAGGCAGCGGCCGCCGGCGGCGCCACCCCGCTGGTCATCGTCGGTGTGCTCAGCTCGGCCGTCGCGGCGTTCTTCTACATCCGCGTCATCGTGCTGATGTTCTTCTCCGACCCGCAGCCGCAGGGCCCGTCCGTGGCCGTGCCCAGCCCGCTCACCGCCACCGCCATCGGCGTCGGCGTGCTGGTCACCCTCGGCCTCGGCCTGCTGCCGCAGTACTTCCTCGATCTGGCCTCGAAGGCCTCCGTCTTCGTCCGCTAGGAAACCGCAGGTCGTCCGACCGGTCCGGGGTACCCGCCCGAGGCGGTACCCCGTCGGGCCCCTCCGTCCGCGCCACCGGGCAGGAGGGGCCCATGCCCGTTCAGTGATCCACTCGCGACCGGATACCCTGCCTTGTACGTGCAACGGCGGCGCTCAGGGACCAGCCCGCTGGATCGACCAGGGACAGGAGTGGTCTTCGTGACCGTCGTGGGGCCCTTCGGGCTGAGCGTGCAGGACCGCGATCTGACCCGTGACGTCCAGGCCGGGATGGACGCCGTGGAGGCCGCGCTGATCGAGGCCGTCAAGAGCGACGTACCGTTCATCACGGTCACCGCCAGCCACCTCATCGAGGCCGGCGGCAAGCGCTTCCGCCCCCTCCTGGTCATGCTGTCCGCCCAGTTCGGCGACCCGAACGCCCCCGGCATCGTCCCCGCCGCCGTCGTCGTCGAACTCACCCACCTGGCCACGCTGTACCACGACGACGTCATGGACGAGGCTCCCGTCCGCCGCGGCGCCCCCAGCGCCAACTCCCGCTGGGACAACTCGGTCGCCATCCTCACCGGCGACTTCCTCTTCTCCCGCGCCTCCCAGGTGCTCTCCGAGCTCGGCCCGGACGCGGTCCGGATCCAGTCCGACGCCTTCGAGCGGCTGGTCACCGGTCAGATCCTGGAGACCGCCGGCCCCCGCCCCGAGGACGACCCGCTCCGCCACTACCTCGACGTCCTCGCCGGCAAGACCGGCTCGCTGATCGCCGTCTCCTGCCGCTTCGGCGCGATGATGGCCGGCGCCGAGCCGGAGGTCGTCGACCTGCTCACCCAGTACGGCGAGCGGATCGGCACCGCCTTCCAGCTCGCCGACGACGTCCTCGACATCGCCAGCGACGGCCACGAGTC
Source organism: Kitasatospora sp. HUAS MG31 (assembly GCF_040571325.1). GTDB lineage: Bacteria > Actinomycetota > Actinomycetes > Streptomycetales > Streptomycetaceae > Kitasatospora > Kitasatospora camelliae. The sequence goes on from NZ_CP159872.1 coordinate 4,390,373, forward strand.
CGGCAAGACCCCCGGCACCGACCTCCGCGAGGGCGTCCCCACCCTGCCGGTCCTGCTGCTCCGCCAGATGCCCGCCGACCCCGCCGACCCCGAGGACACCCGGCTGCGCGAGCTGCTGGACACCGACCTCGCCGCCGACGACGAGGCGCACGCCGAGGCCCTGCGGCTGCTGCGGCGGCACCCGGCGCTGGAGCGGGCCCGCCGCGAGACGCTGCGCTACGCGGAGGAGGCGGCCGCGCTCCTCACCGCCCTCCCGGACTGCCCGGCCAAGACCGCCCTCCAGGAGCTCTGCGACTCGGTCGCCATCCGCACGATGTAGGCATCCGCACGAGGTAGGCGCCGTGGGCGCCGCCTCCGTGATCGACCGGGTACGCCCCGGAGCGGCTCGTGCGGTCGATAGGCTGCCCCCCATGCTGCGTGTCGTGATCGCCGAGGACTCCGTGCTGCTGCGGGAGGGCCTGACCCGACTGCTCACCGACCGCGGTCTGGAGGTGGTCGCCGGCGTCGGCGACGGCGAGGCCCTGCTGAAGGCGGTCCACGACCTGGCGGCCGAGGGCCGGCTCCCCGACGTGGTGGTCGCCGACGTGCGGATGCCGCCCACCCACACCGACGAGGGCGTCAAGGCCTGCGTCGCCCTCCGGGCCGCCCACCCCGGGCTGGGCATCCTGGTGCTGTCGCAGTACGTGGAGGAGCGCTACGCGGGCGAGCTGCTGGCCGGCTCCACCCGGGGCGTGGGCTACCTGCTGAAGGACCGGGTGGCCGACGTCCGCGAGTTCGTGGACGCGGTGGTGCGGGTGGCCGGGGGCGGGACCGCGCTCGACCCCGAGGTGGTGCAGCAGCTGCTCAGCCGCAGCCGCCGCGGCGACGTCCTGGCGGCCCTCACCCCGCGCGAGCGGGAGGTGCTCGGGCTGATGGCCGAGGGCCGGACCAACGCCGCGATCGCCGCCCGGCTGGTGGTCTCCGACGGCGCGGTGGAGAAGCACGTCAGCAACATCTTCCTCAAGCTCGGACTCGCCCAGAGCCAGCAGGACCACCGCCGGGTGCTCGCCGTGGTGACCTACCTGAACTCCTGATCACCCGGGAAGAACGCGGCCCCCGAACGCGTTCCATGCGATGGGGTGAGAGTGACGGGGCGGGTCCTGGAGACGTGGGCTTAAGTTCCGTTCGAGCCGCCTTCCACGCGCTTAGGATGCGATTTGGTGCACCAGGCGGACGGGGCACACGGCTCACGCCTGCGGCTGGCGCCCACGAGGAGGTCTGCGGCAGTGACCAGTCAGGTCGATCAGTCAGAGGCAGTGGAGGGATCGGACGGCGGGGACCGCCCCGAGCCGGTCGCGTCGGCGGTGCACGCCGGGCGCCCGGCGAAGCCGATCCGGCGGCTGGACCGCGTGATCATCCGGTTCGCCGGCGACTCCGGTGACGGTATGCAGCTCACCGGTGACCGCTTCACGTCGGAGACGGCGTCGTTCGGCAACGACCTGTCCACCCTGCCGAACTTCCCTGCCGAGATCCGGGCACCCGCCGGCACCCTGCCGGGCGTGTCCAGCTTCCAGCTGCACTTCGCCGACCACGACATCCTCACCCCGGGCGACGCGCCGAACGTCCTCGTCGCGATGAACCCGGCCGCCCTCAAGGCCAACCTGGCGGACCTGCCCCGCGGCGCCGAGATCATCGTCAACACCGACGAGTTCACCAAGCGCGCCCTGGCCAAGGTCGGCTACGCCGCCGACCCGCTCGCCGACGGCTCGCTGGAGGCGTACCGGCTGCACAAGGTGCCGCTGACCGCGCTGACCGTCGAGGCGCTCAAGGACAGCGGCCTGGCCCGCAAGGACGCCGAGCGGGCGAAGAACATGTTCGCCCTGGGCCTGCTGTCCTGGATGTACCACCGGCCCACCCACGGCACCGAGGCGTTCCTGCGCCGGAAGTTCGCCAAGAAGCCGGACATCGCCGAGGCCAACATCGTCGCCTTCCGGGCCGGCTGGAACTTCGGCGAGACCACCGAGGACTTCGCGGTCAGCTACGAGATCGCCCCGGCCGCGCTGCCCACCGGCACCTACCGCAACATCTCCGGCAACCTGGCGCTCTCCTACGGCCTGATCGCCGCCTCCCAGCGCTCGCAGCTGCCGCTGTTCCTCGGCTCGTACCCGATCACCCCGGCCTCGGACATCCTGCACGAGCTGTCCAAGCACAAGAACTTCGGCGTGCGGACCTTCCAGGCCGAGGACGAGATCGCCGGCATCGGCGCCGCCCTCGGCGCGGCCTTCGGCGGCGCGCTCGGCGTGACCACCACCTCGGGCCCCGGCGTGGCGCTGAAGTCCGAGACCATCGGCCTCGCCGTCTCCCTCGAACTCCCGCTGCTGGTCGTGGACATCCAGCGCGGCGGCCCCTCCACCGGCCTGCCCACCAAGACCGAGCAGGCGGACCTGCTGCAGGCCATGTTCGGCCGCAACGGCGAGGCCCCCGTCCCGGTGGTCGCCCCCGCCACCCCGGCCGAGTGCTTCGACGCCGCCCTGGAGGCCGCCCGGATCGCGCTCACCTACCGCACCCCGGTGTTCCTGCTATCCGACGGCTACCTGGCCAACGGCTCCGAACCCTGGCGGATCCCGAAGGTCGACGAACTCCCCGACCTCACCGTCGAGTTCGCCACCGAGCCGAACCACACCCTGGAGGACGGCAGCACCGCCTTCTGGCCGTACAAGCGCGACCCGCAGACCCTCGCCCGCCCCTGGGCCGTCCCCGGCACCCCGGGCCTGGAACACCGCATCGGCGGCATCGAGAAGCAGAACGGCACCGGCAACATCTCCTACGACCCGGCCAACCACGACTTCATGGTCCGCACCCGGCAGGCCAAGGTCGACGGCATCGCCGTCCCCGCGGTGGAGGTCGACGACCCCTCCGGCGAGGCCCGCGTCCTGGTGCTCGGCTGGGGCTCCACCTACGGCCCGATCACCGCGGCCGTCCGCCGGGTCCGCGCCGACGGCGGCCACGTCGCGCAGGCCCACCTGCGCCACCTCAACCCCTTCCCGGCCAACCTCGGCGCGGTGCTGAAGGGCTACGACAAGGTCATCGTGCCCGAGATGAACCTCGGCCAGCTGGCGCTGCTGCTGCGCGCCAAGTACCTGGTGGACGCCCAGTCCTACAACCAGGTACGCGGACTCCCCTTCAAGGCGGCCCAGTTGGCGGACGTGCTCTGGGCCGCGATCGGCAACCTGGACGAGGAGAGCTAGCGATGACCGACCACAGGTTCCCCTCGCTCAGGCTGGTGCCCAAGAGCGACACCCCGCAGAGCGCCAAGGACTTCAAGACCGACCAGGAGGTCCGCTGGTGCCCCGGCTGCGGTGACTACGCCATCCTGGCGGCCGTCCAGGGCTTCATGCCCGAGCTCGGCATCCGCCGCGAGAACACCGTCTTCGTCTCCGGCATCGGCTGCTCCTCCCGCTTCCCGTACTACATGAACACCTACGGGATGCACTCCATCCACGGCCGCGCCCCGGCGATCGCCACCGGCCTCGCCGCCTCCCGCCCCGACCTGTCGGTCTGGGTGGTCACCGGCGACGGCGACGCCCTGTCCATCGGCGGCAACCACCTGATCCACGCCCTGCGGAGGAACGTCAACCTCAAGATCCTGCTGTTCAACAACCGGATCTACGGCCTCACCAAGGGCCAGTACTCGCCCACCAGCGAGCTCGGCAAGATCACCAAGTCCACGCCGATGGGCTCCCTGGACGCGCCGTTCAACCCACTCTCGCTGGCCATCGGCGCCGAGGCCTCCTTCGTCGCCCGGACCATCGACTCCGACCGGCAGCACCTGCAGTCCGTCCTGCGGGCCGCCGCCGAGCACGAGGGCGCCGCGCTGGTGGAGATCTACCAGAACTGCAACATCTTCAACGACGGCGCCTTCGAGGTCCTCAAGGAGCCCGGCACCCGCGACGAGGCCCTGATCCGGCTGGAGCACGGGCAGCCGATCCGCTTCGGCACCGACCAGGGGGTCTTCCGCGGCGCGGACGGCGAGCTGTACGTCGACACCGTCACCGCGGAGAACGAGGGACGCGTCCTGGTCCACGACGCCGGGGCGGCCGGCCCCGCCACCGCCTTCGCCCTCACCCGTCTCGCCGACGCCGACACCCTGCACCACACCCCGATCGGCGTCCTGCGCGACGTCAACCGGCCGGTCTACGACACCCTGATGGCCGAGCAGCTCGACCGCGCGGTCGCCGACCGCGGGCCGGGGGACCTCGGCAAGCTCCTCACCGGCAACGACACCTGGTCGGTCGCCTGAGGCGCAGCCGGCCACCCCAGGGGTGCGGGGAACGGCGCAGTGCGGGAGGGCTCTACCCGAGCTGTCTTCCGTCTCGCGCAGTTCCCCGCGCCCCTTCTCTGGTTGACCGGTTGCGCCAGGGGCCTTGCGAGTCTCAGCGGGTGTCGTAGACCTCGCGGGCCGTCAGGACGTCCGGTGTCCGGCTCTCGACCCAGTGGGCCAGGGCGGAGACCATCCCGGCCGCCTCCACGCCCAGCGGCGTCAGCCGGTAGTCCACCCGTGGCGGGATCACCGGGTGCGCCTCGCGGTGCACGAACCCGTCCCGCTCCAGCGTCTGGAGCGTCTGCGCCAGCATCTTCTCGCTCACCCCGGCCACCCGCCGCCGCAGCTCGCTGAACCGGTGCTCCCGCTCGGCGAGCGCGATCAGGATCAGCACCCCCCACTTGCTGGTGACGTGCTCCAGCACGACCCGGGAGGGGCACATCCGGTCGGTGACGTCCGGCGGTGCGGTGACGGCCGACTCCGCGGCCACCTGGCTTACCTGCATGTCAGTACCATACTCCGAAGTGCGTACTTCCCGATAGAGAGTGAGTCTCCTACGGTGACTGTTGAAGAGGAAACCACCACTCCACGGGAGTAGAGATGATCGTCGTCACCGGAGCCACCGGACAGCTGGGCCGCCTGGTCGTGGAGGGCCTGCTGGCCAGGGTCCCCGCCGCGGAGATCGCCGTCGCGGTGCGCTCGCCCGAGAAGGCCGCGGACTGGGCCGCCCGCGGTGTCGACGTCCGGGCGGTCGACTACAGCCGGCCTCAGACCCTGACGGGGGCGTTCGCCGAGGGCGACCGGGTGCTGCTGATCTCCGGCAGCGAGGTCGGCTCCCGGGTCGGCCAGCACGCCGCCGTGGTGGAGGCCGCCCGGGCGGCGGGGGTGGCCCTGCTCGCGTACACCGGCGTGCTCGGCGGCGACGACGCCGGTTTCACCCTCGCCGAGGAGCACAAGGCCACCGAGGCGGCGATTCGGGCCAGCGGCCTGCCCTTCGTCTTCCTGCGCAACGGCTGGTACACCGAGAACTACACCGCCCAGGCGGCCGGCACCGTGGAGCGCGGGGCGGTCCTGGGCAGCAGCGGCGACGGCCGGGTCGCCTCCGCCGCCCGCCGCGACTACGCGGACGCCGCCGTGGCGGTGCTCACCGGCCAGGGCCACGAGAACGCCGTCTACGAGCTGAGCGGCGACACCGCCTGGAGCTTCTCCGAGTACGCCGCCGAGCTGGCCGCCCGCTCCGGCAAGCCGGTCGTCTACCGGGACGTCACTCCGGAGGAGCACCATGAGGCCCTGGTCGGCGCCGGCCTCCCGGAGGGCTTCGCGGGCATCCTGGTCGACGTGGACGCCGCCATCGGGCGCGGTGAACTGGCCCGCACCCCGGGCGACCTCGCCCGGCTGATCGGCCGCCCGACCACCCCGCTCGCCGAGTCGGTCCGGGTCGCGCTCGGGGCGTGACCGGGCGTGACCCGGCGTGGTCGGGCGTGGTCGGGGAGGGCTCGGCCGGTCGTGACCCAGCTGTCATGACCAAAACCTGGATACGGGGATGACAGTTGCCCTCCGGCCCGCTACCGTCGACCCGACGACAGCGCGCGCGGAGGGCAGGCCGGCATGACCGACGAATCCCGGCAGGAGACCGGACGAGGACTCTGGTACGGATTCGCCGCCTACGGCATGTGGGGGCTCTTCCCGCTGTTCTGGCCCCTCCTGGAGCCCGCCGCGGCCGCCGACATCCTCGCCAACCGGATGGTCTGGTCCCTGGTCGCCGTCGCCCTGATGATCCTCGTCCAGCGCCGCTGGGCGTGGATCCGCCCGCTGCTCGCCCAGCCGCGCCGGCTCGCCCTCTCCGCCCTCGCCGCCGCCGTCATCACGGTCAACTGGGGCGTCTACATCTGGGGCGTCAACTCCGGACACGTCGTCGAGACCAGCCTCGGCTACTTCATCAACCCGCTGGTCACCATCGCCTTCGGCGTCCTGGTGCTGCGGGAACGGCTCCGCCCGGCCCAGTGGGCCGCGGTCGGCGTCGGCGCCGCGGCGGTCGCCGTCCTCACCGTCGGCTACGGCCGGCTGCCCTGGATCGCCCTCACCCTCGCGCTCTCCTTCGCCACCTACGGCCTGCTGAAGAAGAAGATCGCCCTCGGCGGGCTGGAGAGCCTCGCGGTGGAGAGCGCGGCGATGTTCCCCTTCGCGGCCGCGTTCCTCGTCTGGACGGCCGCCCACGGCGAGGGCAGCTTCGGACGGGTGGTGCCCGGGGAGTACGGCTGGGGACACTCCGGACTGCTGATGCTCAGCGGCGTGGTGACCGCGATCCCGCTGATGTGCTTCGGGGCGGCGGCGGTACGGGTGCCGCTGACCACGCTCGGGCTGCTGCAGTACCTGGCGCCGGTGTTCCAGTTCCTGATCGGCGTGGCCGTCTTCCACGAGTCGATGCCGCCCGCCCGCTGGGCCGGCTTCGCCCTGGTCTGGGCCGCCCTCGTCATCCTCACCGTCGACGCCTTCCGCCGCGTCCGCGCCGACCGCGCCCACGCCCCGGCCCGCACCGCGGCAGCCGCCGCCCCGGCCCCGGCCGAGGCCCCGGCCGACCGCCAGCCGGCCTAAGGCTTGTCTGACGAGCCTCAACCCCGGGCACCCGGTCACCCGCCGGCGAGGGCGGCCTGGAAGCGGGGCGGGTCGCGGTGGTCGAGGTAGCCGAGGATGGCGGCGTCCGCCGCGGGGGACCAGGTGGCGGGGCCGGTGATCCGGCCGAGGCGCCACTCGTCCATCGACCACCGCTGGTACGCCCCGAACAGCGCCCGCGCCTCGGCGGGCAGGTCCGTCCGCGCCGGGATCGACCCCCGCGCGCCGCTGAAGGCGACCTGACCGCCGAGGCTGCCGCACTCCGCCAGCCAGGCCAGCGACGCCTCCCGTCGCCTGGCCGCCCGCGGCAGCGCGAACGCGTCCGCCCGGAACCGGAACACCCCCGCCGTACCCGGCGCCGCCGCCCAGCCGTACCCGGCCCCGGGCCGCAGCCCCATCCCGGCGCGCAGCATCTCCTCGGCCCGGTCCCCGATCACCTGGTACCCGGCGAGCCCGCTCCCGACCAGCCGGGTCGCCGCCTCGCCGCCGGCCGGGTCGGCGATCGGCCGCGCCCCGCTCCCGGCGTGGTCGGCCGGGTCGGCGAGGTCGGACAGCCCGAGCAGCACGTCGAAGTCCCGCAGCGCCCCCGCCACGCCCGCCGATCCCCAGTCCGCGCCGGGCCGCCAGAGCGCCTCCCAGCCGTCGGCCCCGAGCCGTCCCAGCAGCAGCGCCTCCAGCAGCTGCCGCGCCCCGCCCGGCCCGCCGACGGCGAGCGGCACCCGCCCGGTCCGCCGCACCCGGCGCAGGTCCTCGACCAGCTCCGGCACGGTTCCGGGCGCGGCGCCGGCCCCCGCCTCGGCCAGCACGGCGGGGCAGGACCAGAGCAGGTCCGACCGCCGCACCGCCAGCGGCACGCAGCGGTACGCGTCCTCGCCGCGCAGCAGCGGCAGCAGCCCGGCTGGCAGCGGGCCGGCCGCCCAGCCCTCCCGCCGGTACAGCGCGTCGAGCCCCTCCAGCCGGTCCGCCGCGGTGTGCGCGGCCAGTTCGGCGCCGAGCTCGGTCGGGACGGCGTCCGGTGGGTCCCCGGCCGTGAACCGGCGGGCGAGCTCCGCCTCCGGCCCGCCCGGCACCCGGCCGGCCGCCGGCGCCGCGTCGGTGAAGGTGAGGTTGGGCGCGTGGCCCTTCAGGTCGGCGAGCAGCGCGCTCAGCCCGTTCCGCTCGGCCTCGGTGGTCCACCGGGTGTGCACCTCGACCAGCCCGGCGGGGCCCTGGTCGAGCGAGCTGGCGACCGCCCGTCCGCAGCCGGCCACCAGCGCGGCCGCGCCCGCGGCGACACCGGCGCGCAGCAGTCCCCGGCGGCTGGTCGTCATCGGCGGAGGGTCCTCCTCGGACACGGACGGTGGGCCGTCCGGGCGGAGGGCCGCCCCATCCCACCGCCCGCCGGGTCGGGCGTCAAGCAGCGCGGCACGGACTCACCCGGTCCGCTCCGGAGGGCACCTTCCCCGGTGGCCGTCCGGGCAGCGGCGCCTCCCGCCGAAGAACGCCTCGCAAGATCTCCTCAAGTGGACGGAACTGCTGCTAACGTCCGTGCTCTGAACCCACCCTCCCGCTCGGCGTCGCGCCGAAGGGCCCTCAGGAGGGCTTGCCATGGTCCACCTCACCGGGCAGATCACTCGGCCGCTCCGGCGCGTCGTACGGGGGCGCCCCGCCGCCGTCAGCTCGACCGCGCGGGTGCCCGCGGTACGGCGGGAGGCGACCGGCTTCGAACCCGGCGAACTCCTCCTCACGCCCGGCCCGGGCGGCGGCCCGGTGACCATCCAGTGGCAGCGGCCGGGCGGCCCCACGATCGCCCTGGCGCCGCCGTACCGGATCGACCGGGTGGACCTGAAGAGCTCCTACCGGGCGCGGCTGCACGGCCTCACCGCCGGCATCCGGCTGGTCAGCCGCGACTGGTCGCCGCTGTTCCTGATCGCCCCGGACCGGCTGCCGGTCCTGGCCTGCGCGGCCGCCACGACCACCCGCAGCCACCCCGTCCGCGGCCGCGCCGCCCACTGACGCCGGCCGCGCCCGTACCGGCACTCAGGCGGTCACGTCCCGGGTGGTGAACCTCGCCCAGGCGGCCGAGGCGAACACCGCCGTGTAGGCGGCCTGCAGGCCGAGGTTCCGCAGCACGCCGTCCCAGTACATCCGCTCCCGCAGCAGGTCGCCGAAGGTCAGCCAGTGGTGGGTGAACAGCCACGGCTGGATCGCGTTCAACTGCGGGAAGCCGTCCAGGATCTGCACCGTGATCACCAGCACCACGGTGGCCGCCATCGCCGCGATCCCGCTGCCGGTCAGCGTGGAGACGAACAGCCCGATCGCGACCAGCCCGGTCAGCGAGGCGGCCACCACCGCGGCCACCAGCACCACCCGGAACACCGCCTCCCCGGGACCGATCACGTCCCCGGAGAGCAGCGTCACCTCGCCGACCGGGAACAGCGCCAGCCCGGTGGCCAGCGCCGACAGCGCGACCACCGTGGTGGCCGCCGCGCAGTACGCCAGCCCCGCGGTGAACTTCGCGGCCAGCAGCCTGGTCCGCCCGGCCGGCGCCACCAGCAGGTAGCGCAGCGTGCCGCCGGCCGCCTCACCGGCCACCGCGTCGCCCGCCACCACCCCGACCGTCAGCGGCAGGAACACCGGCAGGGCCACCGCCAGCGCCGTGAACACCAGGAACAGGCCGTTCTGGGTCACCTGGGCGAGGAACGCCGGGCCGTCCCCGCCGTGCGCCTCCCCGGTGTTCAGCTTCACCACCACGCCGATCAGCACCGGCAGCGAGGCCAGGATCCCGAGCAGCACCAGCGTCCGCGTCCGACGGAACGTCAGCACCAGCTCGCTGCCGAACAGCGCCGCGTACCCGCGCACCCCGGCCGCCGCCTCAGCCCGCGACATCGAAACCCTCCCCGGTCAGCGCCACGAAGGCGTCCTCCAGCGTGCCGCGCTCCAGCCCGAAGCCGTGCACCCGCACCCCGGCCCCGACCAGCGCCCCGCACAGCCCGGCCAGCACCTGCTCGGCACCCGCCGAGGAGCCGTCCACCGAGGAGCCGTCCAGCCAGGAGCCGCCCACCGACGAGCCCTCCAGCGAACCGCCGCCCACCGGAGCACCCTCCGGCAGCACCCCGTCCACCCGGCCCTCGCCGCCGCGCAGGTCCGCCACCCCGTGCTCCGCCAGCACCTTCGCCGCCGCGACCACGTCCGGCGTCCGCACCACCAGCCGGCCCTGCGCCCGGGCGGCCAGCTCGCCGACCGTGCCCTGCACCACCAGCCGCCCGCGGGACATCACCGCGGCGTGCGTGCAGACCTGCTCGATCTCGTCCAGCAGGTGCGAGGAGAGGAACACCGTGGTGCCGTCCGCCGCCACCTCCCGCACCAGCGCCCGGATCTCCCGCATGCCCTGCGGGTCCAGCCCGTTCGTCGGCTCGTCCAGCACCAGCAGCTCCCGCGGCCGCAGCAGCGCCGCCGCCAGCCCCAGCCGCTGCTTCATGCCCAGCGAGTACGCCTTCGCCCGCTTGCCCGCGGCGGCGGTCAGCCCCACCCGGTCCAGCGCCTCGGCGACCCGGCGCGCCCGGGTCCGGGGATCGGCCGTCGGATCGGCGGCGTCGAACCGGACCAGGTTGTCCCGGCCGGACAGGAACCCGTACAGCGCCGGGCCCTCGATCAGCGCGCCGACCCGGGGCAGCACCCGGTCCACCGCCTGCGGCATCGGCTCGCCCAGCACCGTGGCCACCCCGTCCGTGGGCGCGATCAGGCCCATCAGCATCCGGATCGTGGTGGTCTTCCCCGAGCCGTTGGGACCCAGGAAGCCGAACACGCTGCCGCGCGGCACCGCCAGGTCCAGGCCGTCCACGGCGAGCTGCCCGCCCCGGAAGCGCTTGGTCAGCCCCCGCGTCCGGATCACCTCGCCGGCAGGGGCCGGACCGCCCTCGGCGATCCGGCCCCCCGCCACCACGGGCGACACCACTACCGCACCCCGGCCGCGCTCTGCAGCACCGGCAGGGTCACCGCACCGGCGAACACCCGGCCGTCATCGGTGACCAGCACGTTCACCACCTTGGTGCTGATCAGCGTGCCGCCGCCGACCGGCTTGCCCAGCGACTTCGCGAAGGACGCGCCGTCCAGCGGCGCACCCTTCTCCCGGCCGGAGGAGGCCGGCGGCTGTCCGTCCGCGGGCTGCGCCTGGGGCAGCTTCGCGGCGACCACGGCCGTCCAGGCCTCACCGATCACCCGGACCTCGGGCTCCCCGGCCGGGCGGGCGGCGCCGTCCGCCTCCGGGTGCTCCCGGCCCGCGTCGCCGTGGCCGCCACCGGTCGGACCGTCCCCGGCCCGGTGCTCGGTCACCTTGGCCCCCTTGGGCGCCGAGAAGGCGAAGGTCTTCGCGTCCGGACGGGTGAACGAGACCGAGCTGAACCGGGCGTCGAACACCCGGTCGCCGTCCGTCCCGGTCACCAGCACCGCCAGCGGCACCCCGTGCTCCGCGTCCACCGACACCCGCACCTCGCGCAGCGTCGAACCCGAACCCGAGGGCTTCACGCTCAGCAGGTACGCCTTCCGCCCGGCCACCGAGGTCGTGCCGTCCACCGCCACCGAGGTCGAACCGGAGGTCGCGGCCAGGAACCGCTTCGCCACCTCCTGCGGCGTCGCCGCACCGTTCAGCGGCAGCCCCTCGGACCGCGCCGCCGCCCCCTCGGGCGCCGTGGCGTGCACGGCCTCGTTGGCCGCGCTGTCCCAGGCCCACAGATCCGTGCCGTTGTGCACCAGCTCGAAGCCCGACAGCTTGCCCAGCAGCCCGATCCGCTGCCGCTCGGGCCCGTCCACCGCCACCTGCAGGGTGTGCTCCCCGCCCAGCAGCTCCAGCGCCTTCGCCGACGGATCCGCCCCGGACTCCCCGCCGCGGCCGCCGCCCATCCCGCCCGCGCCGGCCATCGCCGACAGCCCCGGCGGCAGACCCAGATCGGCCTTGACCTTCACCGTCCCGCTGAAGGCGTCGGCGTCCGCCCCCAGCACCTTCGCCACCAGCTGCTCCGCCGTCACCGCCGGCAGGTCCGGCGAGGTGTCACTGGCCAGCGCCGGCACCAGGCCGACCCCCACCGCGATCGCCGTGGCCACCGCCGCCGGCACCGCCACCCGCACCGCCGACCGACGACGCGACCGGTACGGCCTCTCCTGCTCCTCCACTGCAGCCCCTCCTCGCTCCGTTTCCTCTCACTCCATTAGAGGCGCCCTCAGCCGCCCCGGCATCGCCCCACAGGGCCAGATCCCGGTACGCCTCGCGGCGCACCCGACCCTGAGCCCGCCTCAGGGTCGGGTGGTCCCGGGGGAGGAAACCGTTCGCGTATCGTCGCCTCATGACCGCATCGGACGCCGCGCAGCCCCGCCCCACCGCCACCGCGATGCGCCGGGCACTGCGCCGTGCCCGGGACGGTGTGGCGCTGGACGCCGGCGAGGCGGCCGTCCTGCTCCAGGCCCGCGGTGAGGACCTGGCCGACCTGTGCGCCAGCGCCGCCCGGGTGCGCGACGCCGGCCTCGCCGCCGCCGGCCGGCCCGGGGTCGTGACCTACTCGAAGAAGGTCTTCATCCCGCTCACCCGGCTCTGCCGGGACCGCTGCCACTACTGCACCTTCGTCACCGTCCCCGGCAAGCTGAAGCGGGACGGCCACGGCCTGTACCTCTCGCCCGACGAGGTGCTGGAGATCGCCCGCCGGGGCGCCGAACTGGGCTGCAAGGAAGCCCTCTTCACCCTCGGCGACCGCCCCGAGGACCGCTGGCCCGAGGCCCGCGAGTGGCTGGACGCGCACGGCTACGACGACACCCTCGCCTACGTCCGGGCGATGGCGATCCGGGTGCTGGAGGAGACCGGCCTGCTGCCCCACCTCAACCCGGGCGTGCTGAGCTGGACCGACTTCCAGCGGCTCAAGCCGGTCGCCCCCTCGATGGGCATGATGCTGGAGACCACCGCCACCCGGCTCTGGTCCGAGCCCGGCGGGCCCCACCACGGCTCGCCCGACAAGGAACCCGCCGTCCGGCTGCGGGTCCTGGAGGACGCCGGACGCAGCTCCGTCCCGTTCACCACCGGCGTCCTCATCGGCATCGGCGAGACGTACGAGGAGCGGGCCGACGCCTTCTTCGCGATCCGCCGGATCGCCCGGCAGTACCACGGTGTCCAGGAGGTCATCGTGCAGAACTTCCGGGCCAAGCCGGACACCGCGATGCGCGCCATGCCGGACGCCGAACTCTCCGAACTCGCCGCCGCCATCGCCGTGGCCCGGCTGGTCCTCGGCCCCTCCGCCCGGATCCAGGCCCCGCCCAACCTGGTGGCGGGGGAGTACCCGCTGATCATCGGCGCCGGCATCGACGACTGGGGCGGCGTCTCCCCGCTGACCCCCGATCACGTCAACCCCGAGCGCCCCTGGCCGCACATCGACGAACTCGCCGCCCGCACCGCCGAGTCCGGCTTCACCCTGCGCGAGCGGCTCACCGTCCACCCGGAGTACCTGCACCGCGGCGAGCCCTGGCTGGACCCGCGGGTCCTGCCGCACGTCCGCGCCCTCGCCGACCCGGAGACCGGCCTCGCCCGCGAGGACGCCCTCCCGGCCGGCCTGCCCTGGCAGGAGCCCGAGGACCTGCCCGCCTCCTGGGGCCGCACCGACCTGCACCGCACCATCGACACCGAGGGCCGCACCGGCGACCGCCGGGCCGACTTCGACGAGGTCTACGGCGACTGGGAGGTCCTCCGCGAGACCGCCGTGCCCCGGCAGCCCGCCGCCGGCGCGCCCGCCCGGCTGCCCGCTGACCTCCGGCAGGCCCTGGCCACCGCCGCCGACGACCCCGTCCGGCTCACCGACGACCAGGCCCTCACCCTGTTCCAGGCCGACGGCCCCGCCCTGGACACCCTCTGCCGGATCGCCGACGACCTCCGCCGCGACACCGTCGGCGACCAGGTCACCTACTGCGTCACCCGGAACATCAACTTCACCAACGTCTGCTACACCGGCTGCCGCTTCTGCGCCTTCGCCCAGCGCCGTACCGACGCCGACGCGTACACCCTCTCCCTCGACCAGGTCGCCGAACGCGCCGCCCAGGCCTGGGAGGTCGGCGCCACCGAGGTCTGCATGCAGGGCGGCATCCACCCCGACCTGCCCGGCACCGCCTACTTCGACATCGCCCGCGCGGTGAAGGCCCGGGTGCCCGGCATCCACGTCCACGCCTTCTCACCGATGGAGGTGGTCAACGGCGCCACCCGCACCGGCCTGTCCCTCCGCGACTGGCTCCAGCAGGCCAAGGAGGCCGGCCTCGACACCATCCCCGGCACCGCCGCCGAGATCCTCGACGACGAGGTCCGCTGGGTCCTCACCAAGGGCAAGCTCCCCGCCGCCACCTGGGTCGAGGTCGTCACCACCGCCCACGAGCTGGGCATCCGCTCCTCCTCCACGATGATGTACGGGCACGTGGACACCCCGCGGCACTGGCTCGGCCACCTCCGGCTGCTCGCCGGGATCCAGCAGCGCACCGGCGGCTTCACCGAGTTCGTCACCCTGCCGTTCGTCCACACCAACGCGCCGGTCTACCTGGCGGGCATCGCCCGGCCCGGCCCGACCGCCCGCGACAACCGCGCGGTCACCGCGATGGCCCGGCTGCTGCTCCACCCGCACATCACCAACATCCAGACCAGCTGGGTGAAGCTGGGCGCGGAGGGCGCCGCCGAGATGCTCCGCAGCGGCGCCAACGACCTCGGCGGCACCCTGATGGAGGAGACCATCTCCCGGATGGCGGGCTCGGGCTACGGAAGCCACAAGTCCATCCGGGAGCTGGAGGCCATCGCCGAGGCGGCCGGCCGGCCCGCCCGGCAGCGCACCACCACCTACGGGGAGGTCCCGGCCGAGCGCCGGGCCGCCGCGCTCGCCTCGGACGGCCACCTCCCGGAGCTGCTCCCGGTGCTGGACTGACCGGCCGCCGTCCCGGCTCGGCCACCGTCCAGGCGCGGTCGGCCGGCAGGTCCCGGCGGAGGTGACCTGCGCCTGTTCCGGCGGCAAGGGAGTGTCGAGGAGTCGGTGTTCGACGGCCGCGGCGGTGCGGCCCGGGCCGTCGAATACAGTGCAGGCTTCCGGCCCGACCCGACGAAAGGCACCGACCCGTGATGGCACTGTGGTCACGCGCGCAGCAGCAGGACTTCCGCAGCCGGGTCCGCGGCTGCCTGCTGGGCGGGGCGATCGGTGACGCGCTCGGCGCCGGCATCGAGTTCGAGGCGCTGGAGCAGATACGGTCCGCCCACGGCGACGCGGGCGTCACCGGCTACGTCCCCGCGTACGGCCGGCGCGGGACGGTCACCGACGACACCCAGATGACCCTGTTCACCGTCGACGGGCTGATCCGCGCCCACGTCAAGCGCGACTCCGGCGCCTGGCACCCGCCGACCGACGTCCACCACGCCTATCTGCGCTGGGCCGCCACCCAGCGCGACTGGGGCCCGGACGAGCGCCGCGCCGACCTCGGCTGGCTCGGCCGCGAGGAGTGGCTGTACGCCCAGCGCGCCCCCGGCCAGGCCTGCCTGACCGGCCTCACCGGCCCGGACGCCGAGCGGCTCGGCACCGTGGAGGCGCCGCGCAACCAGCACTCCAAGGGCTGCGGCACCGTCATGCGCGCCGCCCCGTTCGGACTGCTCGCCGCCTGGGACCCCGGCCTGGTCTTCCAGCTCGCCGTGGAGTGCTCGGTGCTGACCCACGGCCACCCCACCGGCTACCTGGCCGCCGGCGCCTTCGCGGTGATCATCCATGCGGTGGCCCGCGGCGGCACCCTGGAGGAGGGCGTCCACCTGGCGCTGGCGCTGCTCTCCGAGCGGCCGCGCCACGAGGAGACCACGGCCGCGCTGCGGGCCGCCCTGGACGCCGTCCGGGCCGGCACGCCCTCGGCCGAGCGGGTGGAGGAACTGGGGGAGGGCTGGGTCGCCGAGGAGGCGCTGGCCATCGGCCTGTACTGCGCGCTGGTCGCCGAGGACGTGAAGTCCGGCCTGCTGCTGGCCGTCAACCACTCCGGGGACAGCGACTCCACCGGCTCGATCTGCGGCAACCTGCTGGGCGCGCTGCACGGGGAGACGGCGCTGCCGGCCGAGCTGGTGGCGGAACTGGAGGGGCGGGGGACCGTCCTGCAGCTGGCGGACGACTTCGTCCTGGAACTGCTGCACGGTCCGGAGCTGCACGGCACGACCGGCTGGAACGAGCGCTACCCGGCCGCCTGACGCCGCGTCCGGAACGACGCGGTGCCCGCCGCGGGAGGAACGGCGGGCACCGACAGTGGGGTCAGGGACGGTTCAGGCCTCGCCGAAGGCACCGGCCGCTGCCGCGGACGCGAACGCCGCCCAGGCCTCGTTCGAGAAGGTCAGCCGGGGACCCTCGGGGTCCTTCGAGTCGCGGACCGCGATGGAGGCGGCGTTCGGGACGGCGATCTCGACGCAGGCGCCGTTGCCGCCGCTGTGGCTGCTCTTGCGCCAGACCAGCTTGGAGGACGTGCTCATTTCTGGAACCCCTCTGCATAGGTGTGTATCAGTGACCGGCTCTCCGCGACGCTGAGCGCCGCGGCCCGCAAGTGGTCGTAGAGATTGGTATAGCGGCGGACGTCCGCGTCCTTCTCCAGGTAGAGATCGCTCGTCACTCCTTCGAAGTAGACGACCGTGGAATCGGCTGACTCCGGGAACTCCATCAGGGAGAATGTCCCGGTCATGCCGGGATGGGCCCCGTGCCGGAACGGGATGACCTGGAGGTTGATGTTCGGGCGCTCCATCAGCGCCAGCAGCTGGAACAGCTGATCCGCCATCACCTCGGCCCCGCCCACCGCCCGCTTGAGGACGGCCTCGTCTATAACCACCCAGAGGCTGCCGAGCTGGTCCTCGCCGTAGATCCGGTGCTGGCGCTTCATCCGGACGTCCACCCGGCGCTGCACCGCGGCCACGTCGTAGTCGGGCGAGGTGCCCTCCACCACCGCCGTGGCGTACTCCCGGGTCTGCAGCAACCCGGGCACGAAGGAGGACTCGTACGCGCGGATCGAGGAGGCCTCCGCCTCCAGGCCGATGTACACGCTGTACGGGATGTCCCCGAACTCGTGCCACCAGCCGCGCTGACGGGACTCCCGGGCCATCTCCATCAGGCCGGCCCGGACCCGGTCGTCCTCCACCTCGTACACGTCGCAGAGGTCGCGCACGTCGCGCTGGCTGATGCTGCGCCGGCCGTTCTCCAGCCGGCTGATCTTCGACTGGGACACCATCAGACGGCCGGCGACCTCCTCGGCCGTCATCCCCCTCTGCTCGCGCAGTCGGCGCAGCTCGGCCCCGAGCCTCCGACGGCGCACCGTGGGATTGACGCTGGCGGACACATCGACCTCCGGCAGGATCTCCGGCAACAGTGTGGAAATTGGTACCAACCCCCCTGACGTGGAGCAGCATGCCACCTCACCTCGGGTCCGTGCCGGGGAATCAGAGGACGGCACTAGAACAGATCATCGGAAAACCGTTCAATCCGGATGGTGACTCTTGCGGCGGACATGCCGAAGCGGTAAGGGTGTTCGAGGCCCGTGAACGACTGCGGGGCGGCTCCCCGGCGACGGACGCCGGGCGAACCGCCCCGAGAAGTGTGCTGGCCGTTAACGGCGCGCGCCGATCACTACGCGCCGACCCGGGTGGCCACACCACGGCCACCCGCGGCGCTCCGGCCAGCGGCCGGCCGGGCCGCCACCGGAGGTGCCGGGGACCTGCCCTGCTGGGCGGGCAGCCCGTTCTGCACGTCCATCACCGCGTGCGCCACCATGCCGCCCAGCGGGTCGTACCGGATCAGGTCGCGCAGCCGGGACCGCGAGGACCGGCCCTCGTTGCCGGGATAGAGGTGCTTGCCCAGACCCACCGCGTGCGCCAGCGCGGCCAGCGCGGCCGTCCGCGGGTCCGGCGGCACGCCGGTGCGGATCGCGGTGTCCAGACGCTGCTTGATCGCGGCGTTGGTGCAGTCGTCCGACGCCTGGTACCGCGTCGTCGGCAGCACCCCGCACACCTGGCCCGGCACCGCCGTCACCATGCCGCACCGCTCCAGGTGCGCCAGGTACGTCTGACGCAGCCCCAGCCGGGGCCCGCCGATCCAGTGCGACGCGCGGACCGGACTGCCGCGTCGGCGCAGCAGTTCGAGCGCGTGGTCCAGGGTGGGGTCGCCGGTCGGCCGTGGCACCACCACGGCGATCCGGTCCCCGTCCGGGACTATCCTTCCGGCCAGGGACAGCTCGACGAGCTGTGCCCCGGCGAGTCCGAGGTCGAGGGTCTGCGGCTGCGCGGTGGTACCCGTGGCCGGGTCCAGCGCGAGCAGCAAAAGCTCCTCGGGAATTGTTCTGCGGCTCCTGCCCATCCAAGCCTCCCCGCGTGGATGAATGACAGCGTGACGCCTCTCACACGGGCTTGTCGAGTACGCCTCCGAATCGTGACCTTGCGGGCCACGGGACGGAACCGTTGTCGAACGGCCCTGCGTCTGAGCCACGGACGGGCCGGGAACGGGGCGGGCGCGACACGATAACCGCCGGTCGGGCGGGGTGTGCGGGCCGAGAACGGCCGCCGGTGGCGGAGACTGTACAGGTACCGGAGCAGGGCGAGAACCTGCGCGAAAAAACAGCTTGGGTGACGAACCGGCAGCGGCCGGGCGGACGAGGAGGATGGGCACGTGGGCGAGTCCCCCGACAGCGTGCGGCAGGGCGAGGACACCGGGCCGGCCGAGCCCGACGAGCCCGACGAGGCCGGGGAGGGCACCGAGCCGAGCGGCTCGACCGTACAGCTGCGCGTCCGCGATACGGACAGCAGGACGACCTCGCTGCGGATGCCGGTGGACAACGCCACCACCACGCTCCGGATGCCCGGCGGCTCGGCGAAGAAGGCGAAGAAGGAGGCCGCGGCGGCGGAGGACACGGCCGACGAGGCCCCGGCCGCCCCCGCCAAGCCCGCCGACCGCCCCACCGGCGCCGACCCCCGTCTCGCCATGCGGGACGGTCGCGCCACCGCGGGCGCCGGCCTCAAGCCCGGCCCCAAGCCGGCCCCGGCGAAGGCCGCGCCGACCCCCGCCCCCGAGCCGGAGGCCGAGGAGCCGGCGGACGGCGAGGCGGCCTCCGACGGCAAGGCGACCGACGAGCCGACCGCCGCCCGGACGGAGGAGACCTCCGACGGCAAGGCAGCTTCTGCTTCTGCTTCTGTCGCGGCGGCGAAGCCGGCCCCGGCCGCGGCGGAGGACGAGGAGCCCGCCGCGGACGAGGACACGCCCGAGCCCGCTGCGGAGAAGGAGACGAAGCGGCCCGCCGGCGCGACCGCCTCGGCCGCGGTGAAGCCCTCCGCCCAGGCCTCCGCGAAGCCGGCCCCGGCCGCGCCGGAGGACGACCAGCCCGCCGGGGACGAGGCCGAACCCGGCGCGGCGGCGAAGCCCGAGGCGGCCACCGGGAAGCCGGACACGAAGGCGGCCCAGGCGCCCGCCACGGCCGAGGCCGCCGAGACCACAGACGGCGAGGACGGCGAGGGCGAGGAGGACGAGGACGGCGAGGACGCCGACCAGCCGACCGTCCCGGCCGGGGACGGTGCCTCCCCGGACCGCACCCTCATGCTGACCGTCAAGAAGGCCCCCGCCCTCCGCCCCCACACCGCCGCGCCGTCCGAGAAGGCCGGCGAGGGCGCCGAGGACGACAAGAAGGCCGCGGACGCCGACAAGGGCGACAAGGGCGACAAGGGTGACAAGGCCGTCACCGCCTCGCCCGCCGAGGCCGGCGGCCCCGAGCCGACCATGAAGCTGTCGCTGTCGGCCCTCAAGGCCGCCCGCAAGGCGGGCGCCGGCACGGTGCCCGAGCCCGTCCCGGAGCCCGCTCCCAAGCCCGCGCCGACCCCCGAGCCGGAGCCGACGCCGGACCCCGAGCCCGCGCCCGCGCCCAAGCCGGTTCCCAAGCCCGCCCCGGTTCCGCCCGCGCCCTCCCCGCTGCCGGTCCCGGACCCGGCCCCCGCCCCGCCGGCGCCTCCGCTGCCCACGCCCGAGAACACGGTCGAGGCCATGGAGGTGCTCGCCGCGCTCAGCCGGCGGCCGATGACCCCGTTCCGCCGGGCGGTGAAGCGGACCGCGATCTGGACAGGCTTCCTGTCCGTGCTGCTGGGCGTGCTGGTGGTCGTCCAGCTGCTGCGTCCGCTGCCGGAGCCGGAGACCAAGCTGACCCTGGCCCGCTCGTACACCTTCGGCGGCGAGCAGCTGAACCTGCCCTGGCCGGCCAAGGGCCAGACCGCCGCGATGGTGGTGGGCGTGGGCGCCCTGGGCAGCTCCGGTCCGGAGACCCCGGCCCCGATCGCCAGCGTCACCAAGGTGATGAACGCCTACCTGATCCTCCAGGGCCACCCGCTCAAGAAGGGCGAGCCCGGCCCGCTGATCACCGTGGACGGCCAGGCCGCCCGCGAGTCCACCTCGGCGGACGAGTCCAAGGTCACCCTGGTCGAGGGCCAGCAGCTCAGCCAGTACGAGGCGCTGGAGATGCTGATGCTGCCGTCGGCCAACAACGTGGCCCGCCTGCTGGCCCGTTGGGACTCCGGTTCCGAGGAGACGTTCGTCAAGAAGATGAACGACGCCGCCGCCAAGCTCGGCATGACCAACACCACCTACGCCGACCCGGCCGGCTTCAACTCGGACACCAAGAGCACCGCCAAGGACCAGCTGAAGCTCGCCGAGCAGGTGATGAAGTCCGACGTGTTCCGGCAGGTCGTCGCCGAGCCGGACACCAACTTCAAGGGCCAGCGGATCTACAACACCAACGGCCTGCTGAACAACAAGACCGGCGTCATCGGCGTCAAGACCGGCTCCTCCACCCCGGCCCAGTCCTGCCTGATGTGGGCCGCGGTCAAGGAGATCGGCGGCGTCCAGCGGATGATCCTCGGCGTCACCATGGGCCAGCCGGCCACCAAGGAGGAGCCGAGCCTGACCAAGGCGGCCCAGCCGGTCAGCCAGAAGATCATCACGGCCGCGCAGAACGGCCTCACCGGCCAGACCCTGGCCAAGAAGGGCGAGGTGGTCGGCCGCGTCGAGGACGGCCTCGGCGGGACGGTCCCGGTCGTCGCCTCGAACGACCTCACGGTGGCCGGCTGGTCCGGCATCACCGCCCAGGTCACCCTCGACACGACCAAGCTCAAGCACAGCGCCAAGGCCGGCACCCAGGTGGGCACGGTCTCGGCCGGCGAGGGCGACGGCCGCGTGGAGGTGCCGGTCACCCTGCAGTCCGACCTGGCCCCGCCGTCGATCCTCTCCCGGCTGATCCGTCTGCTCTGACGGCTCCTCCCGCAGAACGAAGGCCCGCACCCGGCCGTCCGGCACCCGCAAGGGCGCCGAGGACGGCCGGGTGCGGCCGTTCCCGCCCCGTTCCCGCCCCCCGTCCGCCCTCAGCCCGCCGCTAGCCCTCCCGCCGCCCCCACCGACCCGGCTCGGTCGGCGTCCCCAGCAGCCGCGCCGCCGCCGACTCCTCGGAGACCACCCGCCCCAGCGCGATGCCCAGCGTCATCGCGGTGAACAGCACGATCAGCCAGGACAGCGAGGTGAAGACCACCCCGTACGGTCCGAACTTCGCCACGCTGCGGGAGACCGCCCCCGGCAGGTACACCAGGGCGGCCACGGTCAGCAGCACCTGTCCGCCCCCGCACAGGACCGCGCCCGGCAGCAGCGGGTACCAGCGCACCCGGCTGCCCAGCAGCAGGTGCTGGGTCCACCACCAGAGCAGGGTCGCGAACACGAGAAGCAGCGGGTAGCCGATCCACACCCCCAGCCCGAAGCCCTTGCGCACCGGCACCTGGAGCACCAGGAAGACCAGCCACACCAGCAGCCAGACCAGCCAGCGCCAGGCCGCCACCCGGGTACCCGCCTTGGGGATCTCCCAGCAGCGCTCGCAGACCCGCTGGAGCGCCCGGCTCAGCGTGGTCGCCGACAGCAGCGTCACCACCACGCCCACGGCGCCGAAGCTCTGCGTCACGTCGGTGTGCTCGGCCGACATCATCTGCTGGAAGGTCTTCTGGGCCTCGCCCGTGATCCCCAGCTGGTCCCGCATCGAGCTGACCACCCCGTCCCGGATGGCGGCCGGGGCGAACACCGCCACCGCCAGCAGCGCGGGCAGCGCGCTGAGGAACGCCTGCGCGGCCAGCCGGGTGGCGCTGTCCAGCAGGTTGACCCGGACGATCTGCCGCAGCGCCCGCCCGACCAGCGGGACCTCCTCGCGCAGGACCTTCGCGGTGCCGGCGAGCCCTGCGACCCGGCTCCTGGCGCGCGACCAGCGGCCCGGCCTCTCCTCACCCGGCCCGTCCTCGCCCCGCTGCGGCTCGGTCACGCGCACCTCCGGGGACGGGTGGGCACCATCCTCGCCCCGCCCCGCACCTCCCGCACCCGGATCCCGGGCCGGAGCTCCACACCCGGATCCCGCACCCGGATTCCGGGCCAGGGGACGCGGAAGGCCCCGGGCCCCTGCTCGGGGTGCCCGGGGCCTTCCGCACCGTCCGGCGCTCAGCCCTTCTTGCCGGTCAGCTTGGCGACGCGGCTGCTGACGCCCCAGCCGGCCACCCGCCACATCGCCTCGACCAGGATGTTCTTGCTCATCTTCGAGGCGCCGAACTCGCGCTCGATGAAGGTGATCGGCACCTCGGCGACCTTGAAGCCGGCCTTGACGGTGCGCCACGCCAGGTCGACCTGGAAGCAGTAGCCCTGCGAGGCCACCTCGTCCATGCCCAGGCCGAGCAGGGTCTCCTTGCGGAAGGCGCGGTAGCCGCCGGTGACGTCGCGGATCGGCACGTTCAGCATCAGCCGGGAGTACAGCGAGCCGCCGCGCGAGATCAGCAGACGGGACTTCGGCCAGTTGACCACCTCGCCGCCGGGCACCCAGCGGGAGCCCAGCACCAGGTCCGCGGTGCGCAGGGCGGTCAGCAGCCGGGGCAGCTCCTCCGGCTGGTGCGAGCCGTCGGCGTCCATCTCCACCAGGACGTCGTAGCCGGCGTCGATGCCCCAGCGGAAGCCCGCCAGGTACGCGGCGCCCAGGCCCTCCTTGCCCTTGCGGTGCATGACGTGGACGTGGTCGTCCTCGGCGGCGATCTTGTCGGCGAGCTCGCCGGTGCCGTCGGGGCTGTTGTCGTCGGCCACCAGGACGTGGACCTCGGGGACGGCCTTGCGCACCCGGGAGACGATCCGGTCGACGTTCTCGGCCTCGTTGTAGGTCGGGATGATCACCAGCACCTTGCCGAGGTCGGCGAAGGTGCTCTCCTGGGGGGCAGTCACGTCTGTGCCTTTCACGTTTTGGTGGCGCGGGGGACTGGTGCGTCCTCCGCGTCGGCTACCGGCGGCTGCGTACCAGCAGCGTCACCGTCAGGCCGCGGACATGCCGGACCTCGGTCGGGGTGAAGACCGACCGTAGCGCCTCGGCCTGGGCGGCCGGGAGGTTCCGATACGGGTCTTCGCCCGTGCCGATGGTAACGACCCACACGCGCGGCTCGTCACCGATGGTGCTCGCGGGCGCCCGAGACTCGACAGGGTAGAGGTCCCCGGCCTGGACCGCGGAACGCTCGACGAAGGGCTGAGCAGGGCGGATCGAGTCCGGAAGGTAGTAGGAGAGGGCCGGGCCGGTCATCGCCCAGGCGTAGTCGCCCCCCAGCGCGACCAGGGCGTCCCCCGCCCGGTAACCGGCGGCCACCGTACGCGCCGCCCCCCGGAAGTCCGTCGTGGTGTGCGCCGCGACGCTCCGCACGGCCTCCTCCGCGGGGAACCCCAGCACGACCGGGACGGCCAGTACCCCCGCCGTGACCAGCGCGGTCGCCGCAACCCCGACGCCCGCCCCCGCCCCGGGACCGTCGCCCTCGCGGCCCCGCCCACCGCCCTCCCCGACCGCGCCGCCTCCCGCCTCGCCGCCCGGCCCGCCGGCCACCCCGTCGGCCGTGCCGCCGGCCGCCGGGCCCGCCCCGGCGGCCACCGTCCGCTCCGCCGCCGTCGGAAGGTCCGCCGCCGGAAGGTCCGCGCGCTTCCGGCTCGTCACCGACCCTCCCAGCAGCCTGCGCACACCGGCCGCCAGGGCCGCGACCCCGCCGCCCGCCAGCGCCGCCCAGCCCGGCAGCGTGAACAGCAGGTACCGGTCCACGAAGTACGACGTCCCGCCCTGGGACAGCAGCCAGACCACCACCACCGGCAGCCCGGCCAGCACCAGCAGCCGCACGGCCGCCACCCGCCGCCCGGGCCACAGCAGCGCCACCCCCGCCAGCGCCAGGAAGACGTAGAGCACCTGGTACGACCCGAACAGCTCCTGCCAGAAGAACCTCAGCTCGTACGCGGTCGGCCGGTGCAACCAGGCCAGCTGGCGGGTGCTCTGCGACCGGCCCACGGCCACCAGCGGCAGCACCAGCGCCACCGCGGCCAGCGCCGCGAACGGGAACTGCCACCGGCCCCGCCGCGGCCCGCGGGACAGCAGCACGAACGGCAGCTGTCCCACCAGCCCGATCAGCGACACCAGGTGGAGCGCCGCCGCCACCGCCGTCACCGCGCCGTACCCGGCCCAGCGCCCCACCGAGGGCCGCTCCAGCGCCCGCAGAAGCAGACACAGCCCTGCTGCCACCGCGCAGGTCACGATCGCGTACGAGCGGGCCTCCTGGGCGTACCGGGAGACGTTCGGCACGGTGGCGAACAGCAGTCCCGCGGACAGCCCGGCCACCCGGCTGCCGAACATCCGTCGCGCGGTCAGCGCCGCGAAGGCACAGGCCCCGGCCATCGCCAGCGCGGAGGGCAGCCGCAGGGCCGTGGGCGAGTCCCCGAACACCGCCGTCCAGAAGTGCAGCGGCAGGTAGTACGCGCCGTGGCTGGCGTCCACGTGGCCGAGCATCGCGAACAGCTCGCCGACACCCCGGGTCGAGGCGCTCCAGGTCGACACCTCGTCCCGCCACAGCTCGGGCGTCCCGATCCGGTACAGGCCGACCACCAGGGTCAGCAGCGCGGGCCCCAGCCACACCGCCCGGTCCCCCGCAGAACGGAGCGATCCGCGCAATTCGCCCATCCCGTCACATTACGACGCCGATCCAGGACACTCCCGGCACAGGACCAACGAGCCGCCCCACTTCCCGGGCACGCCCCTCCCGGCCCCGTCTCCCCTAATCGGCGATCACCACCAACCGGATCCGGTACGCTGTCAGCGCCCCGCCTCAGTAGCTCAGGGGATAGAGCACGGCTCTCCTAAAGCCGGTGTCGCAGGTTCGAATCCTGCCTGGGGCACAGCAGTGCAAACGCGCAGAGGCCCAGATCAGAGGGGTGATCCCCCTGATCTGGGCCTCAGTCTTTCCGGGCCGGTCAGTCCACCCGTGCCACGTCCGTGCCAGATGCCGCCGGCGGGTCCTGCTTCTTCAGCTCGTTCTGCACCATCTCGCCCATGCGGTCGGCGATGGCGCGGTCACGGTCGCTGGTCATGTGCTGGTAGATCAGTGCGGCCCGCGCCGTGCTGTGGCCCATCCTGGTCATGAGCTCCCGGGTGCTGGCCCCGCTCTGCGAGGCGAGGGTGTTCCCGGTGTGGCGGAGATCGTGAAAGTGGACCTCGGCCGAGATCCCAGCCTTCGCCTTCGCGGCGCTCCAGTCGTCCCGGAAGTTGCTCCGGCGCAGCCGGCCACCGCGCGGCCCGATGAACAGATGGCCGTTCGGCCCGGCGGAGGAGTAGTGCTCCAGGTGGTGCCGGAGGGCGTCGACGATGGAGGCGGGGAAGGCCACCGGGCGGAACCCGGCGCGGCTCTTCGGCGCCTTGTCGTAGAGCTTCCCGCTGTACAGCTCGGCCTGGTTCCGCCGGACCCGCAGAAGCCGAGCCTCCAGGTCCACGTCCCGCTGGCGGAGCGCGGCAAGCTCACCGAATCGGAGCGTGGTGAATGCGGTGACCAGGACCAGCGCACGCCACCGGGGCGCGATGGCATCGGCCGCAGCGAAGACCTCTGCCACAGAGAGGGTCGGCCGTTCCGGCACGTCGTAGGTGTCGGCCCCCTTGATCCGGCACGGGTTGCGCTTGATCAGCTCGTCATCCAGGGCCGTGTTCATGATGGCCCGCAGCATTTGGTAGGCCTTGACCACCGAGGGCTCACCGACCCTGGCTTCCAGCAGATGAGTTCGCCAGGTCCGCACCCGCGCGGGGGTGATCTCCACAACGAACCGCGGGCCCAGCGTGGGCAGGATGTGCAGCCGAAGGACGGTCTCGTACCGCTCCCGCGTGCTCTCCTCCAGCTTTCGCTCCTGGAGCCACCGCGTGGCGTACTCGCCGAAGTTGACCTTCCCGGCGTCTGGGTCGACCCACGTGTCGGTCAGGATGGACGCCTCCAGCAAGGTGAGAGCCACCTCGGCGTCGGTCTTGGTCTCGTACGTCTCCTCGGCCGGCCGGAGCTGGCCCGTCAGCGGGTCGCGATAGCGGACCTGCCAGCGGCCGGAGGGCAGCTGACGGACAGCGCCGAACCGGCGGCGGCTGTTCTTGTTGTTAGCCATCAGATGGCCCTCCGGTAGCTGGTGCGGCGTGCGCGGATGGGGTGCACGGTGTTGGCGGCGATGAGCTCGCGGACGGCGGACTCCGGGATGCGGACCAGGCGGCCGACCTTGACGAAGGTGATGCGGCGTTCCTCGATCAGCCGGCGGGGGTAGCGCTCCCCGCTGGTCTTCCAGGTGCCGAGCATTTCTGCGACCTCTGCGACCGTCAGCAGCCGGTCCAGCCTGGCGGGGGCGGGCGTCGGGCGGTCGCCGGCGTTGGTCCGGGCCGAGCGACGGGGCTTGTGCGTCGTGGTGGCCAAACGGGGTCCTTCCCGTGGTTGTGCTTGGGGTGGAGTTGAGGGCTGAGCTCGATGTCCGGGCTCGTGTGGTGCGGGGGCGGGGCTTCTCGCGGTGCGCGTGTGTCGGAGGTAGGGATTTCTGCGTCACCGCGTCATTAGCGTCATCCGGGCTTCTGACCTGCGGTTTTGGGTGTCGCAGCGGTCGGGGTCTGCGTCACCCGTGCGTCATCGGCTGCGTCACGGTGACGCAGCCGGGTGACGCAGGTGACGCAGGATGACGCAGAGCTGGCCGTCTGCGTCACCGCTTTCGCCGCAGGTCAGGGGCCGTTTTTCGGCCCGGGTGACGCAGGTGACGCAGCATCTTCCTACTTAAGAAAAAAGAGGGGGTGCCTGTAGGTAGTTAGGTGCGCCTCAGAGCGAAAGAAGGAGCCGCTTCGCGGCACGCTCTAGGGCGGCGCAGCCGCCGAACAGCAAGAGGAGCACCCCTCGCTCGGAGGCCGGTGCTCCTCTTGCTGTTCGGGCGGGGGCCCGGTCAGAGCAGCGGCGGCTGCTCGTGCGGCGGCGTGGGCGCCGGGCGGGTCATTTCGAGGTACCTGCCCTCTTTCGTCCGGCCCGCTTCGATCAGCACGTGGCGGGCCGCCAGGGTGGGCTGGAGGCGCTTGAGCCGGTCGGAGAGGACTTTGCCGGTGGTCGGCCAGCCCTTCGGCAGCGCCCGCAGTTCATCCCCGGCGTAGACGCGGCTCAGGCAGGCCAGCCACTCCGTGGACGTCATGCGCTGCGCGCCGCCCGGGGCGATGGTCTCGGCGTGCTGCAGGACGGTCTGCGCCAGCAGGTCCCCCTCGATCACGTCGTCGTTCAGGTCGTCCAGGCTGGCCCGGTACGCAGGCAGCGCGCCGAGGCCGGTTGCGGCGTCGAGCTGCGCGCACAGGTGGGCGAAGTCCGCCATCCGCAGGTCGGTCGGGGTCTCCGCCTCGACCGCCCGGACCTTGACCGTGAGGTCGAGCAGCGACCCGAGCACGACCGGCAGGGCTTCCGCGTAGTCGGCCCACAGCTCGGCCTCGGTGCGGCGGACGGTGGGCCGCTCCAGCCTCAGCGGCAGGAGGCGCTCGGCGAGGTCGGGGCGGATGACGCCCACGTCGATGCCGGTCAGGAGCAGGGGCCGGCGGTAGCTGGCGCGGTGCACGTCGCCGTCGGTGAACAGGGCGCGCTTGACGCTCTCGGCGCCGGTCACGATGCAGCACATCGCGTCGGACATGTCGGGGCTCATGTGGGAAAGGTTGTCCAGGGCCGTGACCCATCCGGCCGCCACGGCGGCGATCAGGTTCTCTTCGTCCTTCGGGGCCCGGCGCAGGTCACCGCTCATGCCTTCGATGATCCGCACCAGCATCCGGCCTCCCGTGGACTTGCCCGCGCCTTGCGGCCCGGTGAGGAACGGTGCCGGGACGGGCACGGACGGGCCGAGGCAGCCGATCAGCCACGCCATCGCCAGGCACTCGGAGCTGGCGTTGGCGAAGTTGCACAGCCGGAACAACAGGTCGATGCCCTTCCCGTCGGTGTCACTGGCCGGCAGCGGGAGTTCGCCGGTGAGCTGGGTGCGCCGCCAGCAGACCTCACGCGGGTCCGGGACGGCGATCTCCCAGCCGGTGGGGTGGATGCGCACGGACATGCCGTCGGTGCGGCCGAGGTCCAGCCACGTCGCTCCGTCGAATCCGGGGGCGACGCGGATGTAGACGGCCTGCACCTCCTCGGAGAGGGCGAGCGCCTCGATCAGGTCGAGCGCCTCCTTGATGGCGGTCCCGTTGAACACGCCGATCCCGTCCTTGAACAGGCCGACCATGAGTTCCTGCCGGTGGCTGCCCGTGGTGCCCTGGGAGCGGATCGGCCGGGCCACCGGGTGACCCTTCCGCTGCGCGTAGACGGTGCCTTCGGCGGTACGGAAGTAGCGGAAGTGCTCGCGGGCGTAGGCGGCGATGACCTCGCGGGCCGGGGTCTTCTCGTCGTCGGCCACGGTCACAGCCCCAACCGGGTCAGGGCGTTGGCCCACGCGTCCGTGCAGTGCCGGGGCGATTCGCCCTTGGCCTGCGCCGCGGCGAACAGCCGCTCCGTGTACGCCTCGGTCAGGCATCCGCACCGGCCGTGCGTCGACAGCACCGCCAGGAATGCCCCGAACACGGTGGCGTGCACCGCGCTGGTCGCCTCGGTGATGCGCTGCTCGGCCATCGCGATGCCGCGCTCCAGGAACGTCGGCGTCCAATGCGGACACTGTCCACCGGCAGCCCCGGACGGCACCGCGACGGGCAGGGGCCGGACCGGGACAGGCTCGCGCACCACCAAGGCTCGAACGAGGTCCGGCAGGGCGGTGAGGGTGCCGGTGCCGGGGCCGAGCCACCGGGCGTACTGCATGGACGACTTGATGTCCACGTTGGGCCGTACCGCGTTGGCGGAGGGCATGACGCCCTGGTAGATCCAGTGCTCGCCCCGGGTGGTGCGCACGGTGCGGGTGGGCGGGAGCTCCGCGCGGGCCCAGGCGATAGCGTCCGGGTTGTCGAGGTCGACGACGGTCAGGCCGGCGCCGCCGGGGTGGTAGGCCACCGCCGCCGCCTCCCGCCACGCACGCGCCCACGCGGTCGAGTCGATGACGTCAGGGTCGGTGGTGGCGGCGGCCCAGCCGTGGCACGGGGCCGGGCACTGGCAAGGGCCAGGGGTCTTCATGTTCGGCCGGCCGCCACAGGCATTGCCGGCGCAGTCCCGGCAGTTGCCGAAGGTCTTCTTCCCGGCTCGCAGCGGCAGCACGGGGACGCCGTGCGGCGCCAGGGAGAGCGCGGTGGGCAGGTGCTCTCCCCGGATGTAGGTCGGTTGGGTCATGCTGGGTGTCTCCAGTTCTGTTCAGGTCCTGGATTGGCGGCGGCCCCGTTTCTTGGCAGAGGGGGGCCGCCGTTGTCGTTCGCCGCGTTCTCGGCGCAGACCTTGTGCGAGGGGCGGCGCTGGTCGTCGCGGAGTGGGGTGGGGCGACCGCACCAGCGGCAGGGTTTGTCGCCGGTGCGGTCGTAGTGCCGGGCGTCGCGCCAGTCCAGAGCGGCCACGGCAGTGGGTCCTACGCGGCCAGGGCTGCGGGCCCGGTGGTGAGCGTGCGGGCGGCGGCGCGCCCGATCAGTTCGGTGTACGCGGGCGGGATGGCTTCGGTGAGTTCCTCGCGGACGTCGGTCCAGGTGATGCCCATGGCCTGCTGCATCTCCGAAATGCTGGCCTTGCCGCCGCCGGAGCCGTACGCGGCGACGTACGGGCCGTCGAAGTACTCGCCGTGCCGCCAGCCGCGGACCCTGCCCCGGTGCCGCGTGTGGGTCGGGTTGGGCATGGACCAGCCGCCCAACTCGAAGTTGCGGTGCCGCAGGACCGCGAGGCCGAACATCTCGCCGCACAGGCTGATGTCCTTGCGGACGGCGGCGCGCCCGTTGGGCTGCTCGATCACGTACGGCCGTCCGGTGGACTCGGCCGCCTCCCGGGTGGCGGCGACCAGGTCCACGTGGGCGGTGCCCCAGCCCATGGCGGTGTTGGTGCCCACGGTGAGGGCGCATCCTGCCTGGCAGGGCGGGGAGGTGTGGATCAGGTCGTATTCGTGGCCGTGGGCGCGGATGTACTCCACCGCGTCGCCCTGCACGAACCGGTACGGGTAGTTGGGGCGGGGGCGGATGTCGATGCCGGTGACGTCGAACCCGGCGCGGTGGTAGCCGGTGCCGGCGCCGCCCGCGCAGCAGAACGCGTCGAGGATCCGCAGCCCGTTCGACGGGCGGTCGGAGAGGTTCACTGAGGTTGCCTCCGGTCATAGGACAGCCCGGCGGGGCGACCATCGCGGGGCCGCTCGCCGGGCTGTCAGGCGAGGTGTCAGGGCCGGGTGTCAGCGGGTGTCAGACGCCTCTGACACCCTCGCCTGTCTACGGGTTTGGGTGTCAGCGGTGTCAGGTGTCAGGGGTGTCAGACCAGGGCCGGGGCGGGGACGATCCGGTACCGGCCCTTCTGCGCGGCCGGCACCAGACGGCCGTCCTCGACCAGCCGGCGGAACTCCCCGGAAACCCACGGGCGGGAGCGGCCGAACTGCTCGGCCTGTTCCATGACGTCCTTCGGACCGATGACCATCACGCCGGCCTGCTCGAAGCCGGCCACGATGGCGTCCATGGCGGCGCGGGCCTCCTCCGGGGTGAAGTCCGGAACCGAGGACGGGCCGGCGAGCACGAAGGACGCCAGGGAGTCCGGCACCGGCGGAAGCTCGGCCTGCGGGTCCAGGCCGGTGTCCTCCGGGTCGACCCGGCCCGCCATGTCGTCGTCCTGGTCCTGCTCGACGTACACGCTGCCCTCGTAGGGGTCATCGCTGGCGTCGGCGTTGTCCTTCTGGCCGTTGCGCTGGGTGTAGGCGTTGCCGACCGTGGCGGCGGCGGCCTTGGCGGTGATCGGGTCGACCTTGGCGCCGTTGCGCTGGGCCCACGCGGCGAGCTGTTCCATGACCCGGGCGGCCCGGCCGGTGAACCGCCAGGTGCGGCCCGGGGCGGAGTGACGCTGCTCGTCCACGCCGGGGGTGACCAGGTAGCAGTATCCGGGGCGCCGGTTGGACCAGGCCCCGGGGTGGGCGCCGGCGTCCAGCACCGGACCGGGCAGGGCCATGCCCTCGTCCCGGGGGTCCAGGCCGAACGTCAGCACCGAGGGCAGGGAGGCGCGGGTGCTGGTGGAGAGCTGGTCGTGGCTCGGGCGCTGGAGAGAGATGACCAGGGCCATACCGGCGGACCGGGCCTCCTGAGCGGCCCCGGTGAACGCGTCCTCTCCCATGAACCGCAGGGTGTTCGCGGCCTCCTCGAACCAGGCGACCAGGAACGGCATCCCCTCACACCCGCAGGCCCGGCCCTTCCGGCAGGAGTGCGCCGGGTCGGTCTGCGGCTCGGCCGCCTGCGGGGTCCACTGCCGGTAGCCGTGCGCGCCGAGCCAGCGCGTGCGGGCCGGGATCACGCCCTGCACCGCGCTGACCATGGCCTCGGTCGCGGCGCCGCCTTCCACGGCCCAGTCCAGGCCGGGCCGCAGCGGCCCGAAGTCCTGGAACGCCTTCGGGTCGGACAGCCACACGATCACGTCGCGCCGGCCCATGATCTCGGTGAGGACGTTGAGCGCGCCGTCACCCTTGCCGGAGCCGGACATGCCGCAGATCAGCAGGTGCGTCGCGTTGCGGCCGGCCTGCGGGTCACCGGGCAGCCACAGCATCAGCGGCGAGCCGTCGTCGTACCGGCCGATCACCAGCGGATCGGCGATCGACCCGCCGACGTTGGTGGGCATCTCCCACTCCACGACGTCGGCGAGCATGTCCTTCGGGACGACGGTCAGGGTGCCGCGGCGGGCGGAGTCCGGGTCCGGAAGGTAGCGGACGGCGGTGGTGGCGACGTCGAGGCCGGAGGCGAGGTTGCCCAGCGCCTTGGTGACGTCGTCGTTGGTCAGCTCACCCGCTGGCAGGACCAGATCGGCGGTGACCCGGTTCGGCTCGACCTCGGTGCGGCGGATCTTTGCCCCGGCGAGCTTGACCTTCTCCAGCAGCGAGCCGTCCGCGTCCGTGGCGGCCTGAACAGCGTCGGGGTTGCGGCGCATGACCTGCCGCACGTTCCACGACAGCGACAGCACCGCTCCGCCGATCCAGAACGCGCCGAAGGTCAGGCTGTTCCACCCGGCCAGCGCCACCCCGGTGAACCACGCCGAACCGGCGGCGACGGTCACGGCGGAGTGCAGGCGCCGCTGCGGCGTGGTGGACTTCCCGGCCCACCAGGTCGCCGCGGTGAGCCCGACCGACCCGAGGGTGAGGCCCACCGCGTACCCGGCGGAGCCGTGCGCCGGCACCCACGCCAGCGACCCGCCGATGCCGGCGGCGCCGGTCATCAGCCACGGCGGGGTGTGCGGCTTCGCCCGGTGGGCGACCCAGGCGAGCACGCCCGTGCCGTTGCTGGCGCCTTCCAGGCTCTCCCGGTACTGGGCCTCCGGGTCCGTGCTGTTGTGGTGCTTGGCCATGGTGGTGCCTCCTGTCAGAACTGGAAGGGACGGGCCTGCGGGCGCTGCTGGCGGGGGGTCATGACGTCGGCGTACTCGCGCTGGAACGCGGCCCACGCGGCGGCGGCGTCCTTCGCCGCGTCGGTGAGCGCGTCGGCGGCCTTGCCGAGCTTCTTGGCCACGGCGCGGGCCCGCATCTTCGCCTGGAACACGTGGTCACCCGGCGCGGCCGGCGCCTGCTCGAGGGCGGCCTTGAGGATCTCCGAGGCGACCTCGACCTCGATCGCGGCGTACGAGGCGAACGCCCGCAGGTCCTCGCAGTACGTGCGGACGTCGGCGGCGGAGTAGAACGCCGGCTCCGGCAGCGCCAGGGCCGAGCTGCGGTTCACCCCGGTGCCGGGGTTCGCGGAGGCGCCCATCTGCGGCGGCACGCCCTTGTTCGCGTTGATGTTGATGTTCAGCCCGGGGGAGAACGACGCCCCGGAGCCGAAGCCGTTACGGGTGCTGCTGTTGCTGGTGGTGCCGCCGGTCGGCGGCTTCGCGCTGGTGGTCATGGCGGTGCCTCCCCTGCGGGCCGGGACTGTCCCGACTCCCCACCCCCGCCCGGCCGTTGAAGGCCGGGAGAGGACGGGCAGCCGTCAGGCCGGCCGCACCTGGGCACCAGCGAGCAGGACGACGCCGCCGGCGTCGTCAGCGTCCTCGTCCCAGTCCCAGGAGGACCCGTCCGGAAGCCGGTAGCCGAGCCGTTCCAGCGCGGCCGCGCGGGCAGAGACGCTCGGGATGGCGGCGCCGGCGAACTCCTCGGTCGGCCAGTTGGCGACGCGGCCGGGCAGGGCGACGAACAGCCGCCAGTTGCCGCGCGGGCCCTGGGCGAGAACGACGCGGTAGGTGGTCATCTGGTCCCCCGGGTCAGCCACGGCGCATGTCGCGGATGATCCAGCGGATCACCAGCGCGGAGATGGCCAGTGCCAGGGCACCCATGCCGGCGGCCAGCAGCGCGGCCGTGGTGGCCAGCAGCACCGGGATCAGCACGGCCGCAGCCCCCGCGCCCACCGCGAGGTAGCCGCCGTAGCGCTGCACGACCGGGTTCACCGGAGCCTGCATCGGGGCAGGCGCGGGGGCGGGCAGCATGGCGTTGGTCTGGTTGGTGTGGAGCTGGAGGGCGACCAGCGCGGCCAGTCGCTCCATGTCGAAGTCCGGGCGGTCGTCCGGCGGGGGCACAGCGGCCAGATGGCGGTTCATCAGAGCACGTCCTCTCTCAGGTTCGGGCCGGGCTACAGGGCGGGCGGCTGGTTCTCGATGACCGGCTCGCCGATGTGGTGGTGGCGTACCTCGACGGCGATGCCGTCCGTGCGGAGGTAGGCGGCGACGGCTTCGGCGACCGCGACGGAGCGGTGCCGGCCGCCGCGGCAGGCGATGGTGACGTTCACGAGCAGGCGGCGCGGATCGGCGTAGGCGGCAAGGACGGCCTTGGCGCTCTCGGCGATCCGCTCGACCATCGGCATCACGCCCGGGGTGGTGAGGACGTGTTCGCGGACTGCGGGGTCCAGGCCGGTGCGGTAGCGCATCGCCGGGTCGTGGTGGGGGTTGCGGAAGCGGTGGCCGAGGTCGAAGTACAGGCCGTCCCCGACCAAGCTGATGGCGTCGGGGTGCAGGGTGCCGATGGTCTCGATTCCGACCTGGATCAGGGCGTCCGTCATCGGTGACTCTCCTGAGATCGTGGGGTCAGTGGATGGTTCGGGGATCAGGCGGCGAGCGGATCGCCGTATTCGCAGGTCAGGCAGCGGCCCAGGTGGGCCGGCAGGACGTGGCCCGCGTCCAGCCCGCAGTCCGGGCAGAGGCGGCGGGCGGCATTGGCGGCAGCGAGCGCGGCGGCCTTGGCGGGGGTCATCGGCCGGACCGGGGCGGCCAGCTCGGGCCGGTACAGGTACGCGGCCCGAACCCCGCCCCCGTAGCGGCGGGAGTACCACAGGACCTGCGCGGCCACGGGCTGGCCGTTGGGCCGCAGACCCCGGGCGCGGAGCTGGCGGCGGGTGCAGAAGCCTTCCGGGGCCATCCGCCACGGGAACGTCGGAATCCCGAACCGCTCCCCGGCCGGATCCCAGAAGCGCGGCCGGCTCACGACGCGACCGCCTCAGCGTCCGGGACCGCGTGGAGAGCGTGACGCTCCGGGGCGGCGGCCTCCTTGTAGCGGGCCGCGATCCACCCGGCGGACCAGCCGGTCAGCTCGACCGCCTGCCGCTGCGACAGGCCGGCCTCGACCGCCGCCGCCGCGACCTCCCGGGCCACACTCTCCGGCAGCCGCTCGCCCGCTGGCCCCTGGGCCAGCAGCTCCGCAGCCTGGCGCTCACGGCGCTCACGAGCGCTCATCTCGCGCTCACGAGCCTCCCGCTCAGCCCGCTCAACAGCCTCCCGACGGGCGGCCTCCTCGCGCTCCTGGCGCTCGATCCGCTCCCGGCGCTCACGCTCCTCACGGGCCTGCCGCTCAAGGCGCTCACGGTGCTCACGCTCGCTCATCTCGCGCTCACGAGCCTCCCGCTCAGCCCGCTCAACAGCCTCCCGACGGGCGGCCTCCTCACGCTCCTCCCGGCGGATCCGGGCTTCGTGCTCACGCTGCTCGGCAGCCATCCGGGCATCGTGCTCACGGCGCTCACGCTCCAGCCGCTCACGCGCCTCCCACTGCTCAAGCCGCTCAGCACGCTCGCGCTGCCGGCGCTCGTCTGCCAGACGCTCCCGCTCCGCCCGTTCGGCCCGCTGAGCGGCGTCTCTGGCGGTGAGAGCTGCGGCAATGCCCCGTCGATACGCCAGCGAGGTTTCTGCCGTGACGATCAGCAGCAACGGCGCCACCGCGTGAACGGCGACCCCGACGAGATCCCTGCTAAGCGCCGACAGACCCACGTTGAGCAGCACCGTCATCAGGCCGGTCATCCACCGCAGCACAGCCGGCCAGCGTCCGCCGTCCCCGCCGAGGCGGGCCAGCAGACTGTCCATCCGGACCACGATGACCACCGCCGCGTCCACCACCAGCGGCAGGATCGGTGCCGTCCACTCCCAACCCTTCGGGGTGTGGCCGGCCATCAAAGGGGTCACCGTGAGCACGCTGTACAGCACCGCACCGAACGTGATCAACCACGTCCCCGCGCTCAGCGCCCGCTCAGCCGAGCGGACCTGATCCACACTGATCGAAGCCTTCACCACGACCACCACCCCGGGCCGGACGGGCGCTCCGTGAGCACCCGGTGAGCGCTCGTGAGCGCCACGCCGAAGCCGCTCACGCCGCCACCGCCAGACCGCTCCGCGCACCGGCGGCGGTCTTCCGTCGGGTCTTCGCCATCGGGACCGGCGCCCGGTCCATCAGCCGCTCCGCGTAGGCGGCCAGCTCCAGGTCCTCCCGGCGCAGGTCCGCCAGCACCGCCACGGCAACGTCCATCCGGGCCTGCCACTCGATTGCCGACTCACCGGCCACGCCAGCGAACAGCTCCTCGTCCACGCCCAGCGCCAGCTCCGCGAACTCATCGGCGTTCGCGGCACGCTGGCCTGCAACAATCGACTTCACGGGTCTACCTCTTCCTAGAAGGGGGTGGGCCCCAGGGCCGCCGCGCGATCCTTGGCCGGAGCGCGGCGGCCCGTTCTCGCGGACCCAGGCAACTCGCCATGTACGAGTAGCCATGGGTCTCGACCCGCCCCACGAGAGGACGGGTCGGTCACCAAAGTCACTCGTTCACGAAGGCGGGCCCGCAGCCACCGTGGTGGCGCAGGCCCGCAGTGCCGTCCTCTCGGGGAGCGTGCTCCCCGCATAGGCCTGGACGGCTGATCTTTCGATCTCTGCCCTCCGGGACTGACAAGGCGCCCGGGTGCCTCCCCCTCATCAACCGCGAGGGCTCCTGCCCCTGGGTGCGGCGGTAGCCGCCCATTCGCGGGGCTGAGATTGCACAGCTCAGAGGTGGTTTTGGGCGTAGCCCATCACTGCCCTCTTGTCCCTCTTGAGCCACTGGCTCAACTGGTAGGTACAAGCTGCTGAACATGATGCTGCACTCACGGAGAGCGAGCGTCAAGCCCATTGGTCCAACATGTAGGAACCAGTTGACCCAGTGGGGCATTATGGGAGGTATGAGTAGCCAGCCGCTGTACCGCCGAGTCGCAGACGTGCTCCGGAACGAGATCAGCGCGGGGGCGTTCCCGCCCGGGGCGCGCCTGCCGTCCGAGCGCGACCTGTGTGACCGGTTCGACGCCTCCAGGAACACCGTGCGCGCGGGCCTGAACGTCCTCGTCGCTGAGGGGCTGATCTCAGCTAGCCAGGGGCTCGGCTATGAGGTCCGATCGCACGAGGTGTTTAGCCTGAACGCCTCGCGCTTCGAGAACCTCACGTTCCCCCAGAATGGGGACGCGTACAACACGGACGTGACGCATGCCGGCCGGCGGCCTCACCAAGAGTTCAGGGTGGAGATGCAGCCCGCGTCGGCGCTCGTAGCCGGACAGCTCCGGGTGGCTGACGGGGCGACGACTGTCCTGCGGTTCTGCCACCGCTATGTCGACGGCGTGCCGTGGTCCACGCAGGCCACCAACTACCCCATGTGGCTGGTCGAGAAGGCGCCCCGGTTGGCGGAGCCGGGCGACATCGAGGAGGGAACCACCCGGTACCTGGCCGGACTCGGAGTGGAGCAGGTCGGCTACTTCGACGACATCTCCACCCGGATGCCCACGCCAGACGAAGCGCGGCTTCTCCAGGTGGGCGCCGGCGTGCCGGTGCTGGTGTGGGTGCGGACCGGCTATTCGCAGGACAAGCCGATCCGATGCACCGTCACCACATTCCGTGGCGATCTCAACCACATGAACTACGAGATCGGCAACCTCGCGGCTCGGGAGGAGCAAGCGTGATCATCGAGTCAGGAACGCCAGCGGACCTGGGCCAGCTTCTCGCCTTCCGGGAAGAGGCGGCAGGGTGGTTGAGTGCGCTCGGGAGTGACCAGTGGAGCCGCCCGTACCCGGCGGACAAGCTCCTGGCCACGATAGAGGCCGGTACGGTGTTCATGCTCCGAGACGGGGCGGAGATCGTCGGGACCATAACGCTCACACCCGAAGCTGAGGATGGCCTCTGGACGCCGAGCGAACTCAGCGAGCCCGCGCGCTACATCAACAAGCTGACGGTCTCGCGCGCCTATGCGGGCCGCGACATTGGGGGGCGGCTGCTGAA
This sequence comes from Kitasatospora sp. HUAS MG31, assembly GCF_040571325.1. Classification (GTDB taxonomy): domain Bacteria; phylum Actinomycetota; class Actinomycetes; order Streptomycetales; family Streptomycetaceae; genus Kitasatospora; species Kitasatospora camelliae. The sequence continues at coordinate 4,428,251 of NZ_CP159872.1, forward strand.
CTGGGCGGGCACCCGTGCGGCCGGCCAGGGTGCAAGGTGGCTTCGGCTGGATGCATGGACGACGAACGCGCGCTTGCAGCAGTACTACCTCGATCACGGGTTCTCGCATGTACGTACGGTCCGCGAGGGGGGCGCGGTGAACGGTGGACCGCGTGTCTCTGGATGGGTCGCGCAGCGGCCTGCGGTTGCTGCCGAGCACGGCTTCGAGGACGCCACCATTGTGGGAGCGGTGGCGAGCAACGACTGCTGAGGCTTGGGGCCGCGAGGCGCGCACACCGATGGTGAAAGCGACGAGAGCTGTTACGACTTTCGCTACATCGTCAAGGCGCGCACAGCGCGCCAGCGCGCGGCCCTGGCCGCTCGCCGACGCTCCTGTCTTCGCCCCGCTCCGGCGGCGCCCCGGCCGCTTCGCCGGCGGACGGACGGCAGAAGAGGGCTGAGCCCAGAACCCCGCCGGCGCTGGGGGCGGGCGGCTCCACGGTTTTACCCACCTGCCAGGACCGGGACCCGCACCGAGCAAGACCGGGGGGCCACTCGGCCAAATTGCGGTCAGGCCCAAAGAGCCCTGACCGAGTCGCAGCAGCTTACGGCACCCCGATCATGCTCGGACCCAGACCAGACAGGACACCGGCCAAAACCGCTCCACCACCCGCGTGCGTCCGCCGCCGCGCCGATCAACCGCTACGAATACTTCACTTTGCGAGCAAACTCCGCATAGCTGTCCTCGTTTGATGCTGCTGTAGCTTCAACCATTGCCTGGAAGTTGGTAATAGCGGAAGCGACGCGGTCCGCACTCTTGAGGCCGCCAGATACGGCATCGGTGAGCTGATGTGCGAAGGGAAGGCAGCTCGCTACAATTGGCTTCCAGACCTCTTCTGCCGCCTTTGGGCCGACATTATCCGAGAAATGCAGCGAGAAGCGATCGGGAATGGCGGATGTGATGATGGTCTCAAGGCACTCAGCTACCGCTGAAACCATCAGATGGATTGCCCCGCGCTGGCGAAAGTAGGACATGTGTCGCGCTTGCGCGGCCGTTCGCTGGTCGTCAGGAATCTGGGAAATCTCAAGCTTCGCGCTCTCAACTGCCCTCAGCAGCGAGTAAGTGAATACGACATGCCTTGCAGTTGTCTTCTCGTTGTAGAACTGGGCATAGACGCCATCTTCGTCCCAGATGCGTCGCGTGTCGTTATAGGCGATGTTGGGCTTCCCGTGGAAAGCTGCAAGCGCCTGTGCGACTGTCGAATCCGGCAGGAGGTTTCGCGACCTCTCGATTGCATCCTTTGTGCCGCCGCGACGCCCGCCCCGGTAGTCCGAATCCGGGATCTTTTCAAACTCCTTTCGAAGGCGGTCCTGTACGGCGTCCTTGCTGCGGAAGTCTGAGGCTTCCACCTTGTTCTGGGTGTTGTTGTACTTGACGATGTCAGCCAGCACGTCGGGGTCGTCACACTTGACGAACCTGGCCATGATCCAGGTGTCTCCGAGCCGCTCCGCCTCCGCCTCGCCGAGCGTGCCGATGGATCCCGTGGTCTGGGCGCCGTTAATGATGCCCATTCCAGAAATCTCCAGGTGGGCCGTGTCTCCGGGGGAGGCCGGCTCCTGGTGAGAGAACGAGTTCACGAGAATCGTCAGGCCGTTGTTGTAGACCCAGAAATTCTCAGGCATGTCGCGGGCAGTATTCTTGATGCCGTAGTTGATGTTGCGCTCGGATCGAACGATTCCGAGATAGTCGCGGACGTTGGGGGACATCAAATCGGATTCATGCTTTTTCCACAGGTCGCGAAGCCATGCCCCTTGTACTGAAGTGCAGAATGATCGCCACTTCTCGCCGCTTGCCTCGAATCCGCCTTGGATCGGGATCCGGAAGGTCTCGGTGACTGAGATTGGATTCCGAGTCCGCAAATAGTACTCTTCGAGGCGCGCCTGGCCGATTTCCGATGCGGAAATGGATGTGGTTCGAGCATTGGGGAATTCACTAGAAATTAGGGCCTTGGCCGTGTGGGCCACTTGGTCCAGCTCGGTGCGCACATTGGTGGACTCGGGGAGATTGTGGCAGTACCAGATGTCGAATTCGCGGACCTTGTCCGCCCGAAATGCCTCTCGGACTTCCTCGGCGGCGTATCGCAGATTCTCCGGCAATCCTTCTAGTGGACCCTTCAGTAGCCATGTTACGGCCGTATTCAGGTCGCTCGCCTTATTGGCAGGGGCCTCCTTGCTGTTCTTCTGGGTGAAGTAGGCTTGCCCGACAATGACTCGTTCGCGGTCCAGATCGACGTAGACGAGGTCGCACTTCTTGTCATTATTGCCGTCTGTGAGCGCTGTCGCGGCTACCGAGTGGATGTCGTCAATTCCAAGGCTCAACTGAAGAGCAAACAGGATGAGCCCGTTATCCCCGTAGGCCTGTAGATCGTCACGACCTGCAAAAGCAGAGAACACTGTTGGCGGCGTCGCGTCAGCTGCAGTCATGTGCGCATGCTACGACGTCGGGTGCCTGGCGCTCCGGAGATTCGTCTATCTCGCCCAGGGCTTCATGCCCAGGTCAACAGGGTGCGGCCCGAGGGGATGGAACTTCATGCTGGGTGCCTGGGAGTCCGCGTGGCACCTTCGTCCCGACGAGTACCTGGCAGGCCCGGCGGTGACCTGAATAGTGCGTGACGGTTGGCGGCGTGCCCCAGCCGTGCCCTAAGTAGTGGGGACACGCGGTCAATGGCGGTCAACAGTGCCCCTCGACGGCGAGGCCACGCCAGGGCTGCTGCCCCCGTAACCGCAGGTGGTGGGTGTGTGGGCCGTGGCAAGAGCGAGATTCCCAAGCCCAGACATTTGCTCGCTCTTCATGCGGCACCGTCAACGCTCGCAAGCAACCCCGTCGCCGTCGCGGTCGAGCCCGGAGCGGTAGCCGGGGTCTCCGCGATGGAGCGGGGCGGCGCCGGCGGCCTTCGCTTCATCGCAGTTCTTGAAGTAGACGGCCGCAGGGGCGCTGGTGCGCTCGGGCTCAGGGGTGACTGTCTCGGTGGTCGGCACCACGATGGGCGATTGGGTCTCGTAGACGGGAGGTCTGGTCGGCGTCGGCTTCGGATTCTCCGGCGTCGGAGTGGGGGATGGGGTCGCCGTGAGAGTAGTGCTCGGGGTGGGGCTATCGCTGGGGGTCGGTGTGGGACTGCTCGCTGGTGCGGCAGTATTGGCCGCCGGCGTTGGGGCCCCGCTCTTCGGGCTCGGGCTGATGATTACCCCGAGCCAGAGGAGCGACATGGACAGGCAGCACACCGTCAGCAGAACCTTCGCGGCGATGTGCACGCGACGCGAGCGCCATGTCATGACGGCCGCGACCGGCGGCAGGAAGACCAGCAAGACAATCCGCAGCAGCCGGTTTCTCCCGCTTCGCGGGGCCGGGTTGGCTGACGGCATGTTGTACGGATTCACGCGGGCGATCCTCGGTCTGTTGTGGACGTGGTGAGCGAATCATCGCGTACCGGCAGGGAGTGATAACTGAGTGCCTTGATCTCGTTACCAAACGGGGATGGCAGGCGGTGCTGCCGCCTGAGCGTGCGGCGCGAATCCTGCTGCTCAGGAATGCCTGGGACGGTGACAATCCGGGCCGCCTGTGGGCCGTCCAAGGGCGGCCAAGGGCGACCCCTAAGTCGGGTTCCCGGGATCGTTCTCACTGGCACCCCCGGATCGGCTCGCGCCGCCTCCCAGAAGGCCGAGAGATTCCAGCTTCTGCAAAGCCTTCCCTCGGAAGACAATAACCGCCGAGACAATCAATGAAGCCGTTATTGCCACAGGCTCCAGGCCGTCCGCAACGCCCAGGAAATTCAGTACTGCAACCGAGGATGCCGACAGAAGAAGCGTCAGGAGGGCGCCAACAGCGAGGCGAAATGATTCTCGCTCGGAGGCGATCGAGGCGGGCAGCTGATCGGCATCCAATAGTTCGGTGTGGCGTCGATTTGCCGCGCGATCTGCAATTTTTAGCAGGCTGTCCGCAATCGCCTTGAGCTCCTCATCGGACGCTTCAATCATTCGATCCTCGTAACCCTTGAGTATCTTCGCAACTTTCCGAGAATGACTCAGGGCGAGCTTCCTTCTCTTTCTTCTGATCCCCTTTGGGCTTGCGTCGGAATATGCCAAAATCGGCAACTTTTGGCGGATCAGTCGGACTCCGTCTGCTGCGGCATGGGCCTCCGTCACTCTGCGCTCGCCTGACTTTCCAACCGCCTTACCGCATGCAATTATCGCTACGGCGCACGAGTGAACGATCGAAGCCTGGCGGTTCAACAAGGCCACCCTGCGACCCGGTATCGGGATCCCGGGATACCCGCGAATCGCGCGAAGGGGGGTAACGATAGGAGCGAAAGCCAGCAGGTACCAGATGGTCAAGTAGAGGGCGAGGGAGCCGCACATCCTGAGGATTGACTCGATCATCTTTGAGGGATCATCGATAGATGAGGCAGCATTAATGCTTCCATGATAGAACCAGCCCAGCATGTTTCTGATTGACCCCCTACCTTTGTCCAAAATCATGGCAATTGGAATTGGCCACCAAATCCCGAGGATCATTCCATAAAGCACGGCGGCGGCAGAGGATGATTTCTGCGTCCTCCCATACACGCGCAGGGCGAGGCGAACCCGCAGCGGCACTCCCCTGCCGGGGAAAAGACGCGCTGTGCTCGCTGCGAGTTCCGCAATCTCGCTAGCAGAAGCTTCTCGCTGCTGCCTAACATCTCGGGATCGGAGCCATGTCGACATGGGGAGATCATGTCAGAAATGGTGGAAGCTTGCCCTCGTTTCCGGCAAAGTCAGGCAGGGCGCAGCCCAGCGGGGTCGCACCGAGCCGTGCCAGTGGTTATGGTGCACGAGAGGGGCCTGGGCTAAGAATTAGAAGAAGGCGTCCTGTTTGAGTGGAAGCCAAGATATGATCTCCAGGCCGGTCCTTGGATCACCAGACATCCGAGCTGCCTGCCGGTATCCGGGGTGTTCAAGCTGACTCCTCTGCCCGCCCGTGCCTGTGTGGTAAGGAATCAGTCGGGAATCATGGGGAATGGCCGAAAATGTACCCCGTTCCCCTGCTGGTCGGCGGTCACTAGGTCTGCGTGCATCAGGGGCCGCCGTTTTTCAGCTGGTGCTGCCGAGCGGCCCGCATGCAGGGTGTCGGATCGAGCGTTGTGCCACGATACGTCGTCGCGGCGGCCAGTATCGAGGAGTCAACGAAGCTGCCACCCACAGCTTCCTGCAGGCCTCTGCGAGCGCCTCGGCCAGTCCTTGTAGGCAGGAGGTCCTGCATGACTTGGGTGCTCGCGACGTCGGACTGGGAGAGGTCCTGGGGAACCAGGGCCAGCGACGGACCAAGCTCGCATTGGTTGTGCGGTCTAACGCTGAGCCGCAGGCTGCGGTGGGTTTGAACGCCCGCTGTGTGGCGGTCTGTGAAGCCGCTCGTTCCCGGTCCCAGAGCTCGCACGCGATGCCTAGCGGGTCGTGCCACAGCCGTGCCAGATCGGAGGGGGAGCCACGGGGAATCGAGGTATAGGGCGGGGGATGGATGGAAGACCCATGGGCATATTGATCCGAAACGGTAGGGGTTCCGGCTCGTTGAACACCGCGTGAGTGAACTGGTGCGAGATGCGCGGCACTTGTCGCCGTCGGCGCAGGAAGCGTTGCGGCTGCGGGCGGTGGCCGCGCTGGTGGAGGGCCGGGATCGCGAGGACGTCGCGGCGGTGTTCAAGGTCTCGTTGAAGGCGGTGGACGGCTGGTGGGCGAGGTGGCTGGCCGGCGGGCGCGAGGCGCTGATCGGGCGCCCGCGCGGCCGGCGGGTCGGGGAGCATCAGGTGCTGTCCGAGGCCGAGCAGGCCGCGGTGCGGCAGGCCGTGCTCGACCACCAGCCGTGTGACCTGGGGCTTGTCGGTCAGCTGTGGACGCGTTCCCAGGTGGGTGCGCTGATCGCGAAGCTGTACCGGGTCCGGCTGACCGAGCCAGGGGTGGGCAAGTACCTGCGCCGCTGGGGGCTGTCGTTCCAGCGTCCGGACAAGCGGGCTGTCGAGCAGGATCCCGAGGCGGTGCGCGGCTGGCTGGAGGAGACCTGGCCGGCGATCCGCGCGAAGGCGAGGGCCGAGGGCGCCGAGGTGCTGTTCGCCGACCAGGTCGGCATCCGCTCTGACCAGGTCACCGGCCGGACCTGGGGTGAGAAGGGCCGGACCCCGATCGTGCGCCGGACCGGGAACCGGTTCTCGGTCAACGCCATGTCCGCGATCAGCACCAAGGGCCGCATGCACTTCATGGTCTTCACCGGCACCTTCGACGCGCAGGTCATGTGCCGCTTCCTCAGCCGGCTCGCCGGCCACTTCGACCGCAAGATTCACCTCGTCGTGGACCGGCACTCGGCTCACCGCAGCAAAAAGGTCCGCGCCTGGCTGGCCGACCACGCCGACCAGGTCGAGCTGCACTTCCTGCCGTCCTACTCGCCCGAGCTGAACCCCGACGAACTGGTCAACGCCGACCTCAAGCGCAGCCTGCCCATGAGCCACCGGGCCCGCAACCAGGCCGAACTGGCAGCCGAAGCCCGGCGCTTCTTCCATCGACGCCAGCGCCAACCTCACATCGTCCGCGGCTACTTCCATGGTCCACAGGTCCGCTACACCCTCGACGAGAACCAATTGAGTTTCTGATCAATAGGAAGGTTGCAGGTCAGGGCTGTTGGCCAACCCCCGGGCTCCTAAAGCCGGTGTCGCAGGTTCGAATCCTGCCTGGGGCACAACACCGCAATGCGGTACGAACGTCGGAAGGGCCGGCCCGCGAGGATCACACCTCGAAGGCCGGTCCTTTCGCCTTTCCGGGGCCGGGAAAAGTCCCGCCCGCGAGCGGCGAAGGGCCGTCACCGTCCGCCGTGGCCCGCCGGACCGGCCCCGTGGACCTGGGCGTCCGGCACCTCCGCGGGTGTCCGCCGGACGCGGGGAGTGCCGTCGTCCGGGATTCCCCGGGATTTCCGGAACGGCCGCAGGTGCATTCCGGCTGCCCGTCCCGCCGGGCTTTTCCCCGGCCGATCCGGGGGAATTCCACCGCCCCGGGCGCGGGGTTTCAGCTGCGGTCCCGGGCGTGGAGAGCGTGGATCCGGCGGTGGTGGTGGAGCCGCCAGGCCGCGCCGGCTGCGGCCGAGAAGACGATCAGCAGGATGCCGAAGACCGGCCAGCGGCTGTCCAGCACCCGGAGGTCCAGCACCACCGCGAACCCCACCGCGGCGGCCGGCACCAGCAGGGTGAGCAGCGCGCGGATACCGGCGCCGATCACGGCGGGGGCGGTCCGGACCGGCCGCTCCTCGGCCTCCGCCTCCGGTCCCGCTCCCGCCCGGTCGCCGCTGCCGTCCTGCTCCCGGGGGCCCCCGTCGGCGTCGGCCGCCACGGGCGGCGCCGTCCCGCCCTCCGGTGGCGCGGCGACCGGCTGCGGCCCGGCGTAGTACCGCACGGCCCGCTCGCCCAGTTCGTTCGTGGCCCGGTGGTAGGAGAAGCCCAGATACGGCAGCCAGACCAGTGGCGCCACCGTCCCGACCGCGAACACCACCAGCACCGGGACCCAGCGCAGGGCGGCCCGCACCCGGCCGGTGTCGCGGTCCTCCCGGTCCGGGGTGACCAGGCCGAGCAGCTTGGCCATCCGCGACACCACCCGCCAGACCGCCCGGGGCCAGGCCGTGTACCGCGGCGCGGCCTCCTCGGCGGGCGGCAGGGCGGCGAACGCGGCCCGGGCCTGCGGCAGGTCCGGGTGGACGCCCTGGAGGACGAGGAGGTGGGCCACCGACTCGGGCGTGGTGGTCTCGTGACCGGCCAGGGCCGCCAGGGTGAGCACCATCCGGATCTGGGCCAGCAGCGCCGCGCAGAACGCGAACGGGACCATGACGATGAACGGCCCGCCGACGAAGGCGCCCTCCAGCTCGCTCTCCCGCCGGCCCCGGTCGATCACCGCCGTCCGGAGCTCGTCCAACGAGGCGTCCGGGTCGCGCTCCCGCAGCCGGGCCGCCGTCCGGCCCGCTCCGGCCCCGAGCCAGCTCACCGCGAACCCGGCCAGCCGCTCCGCCAGGTGCCCCTGGTCGGTCGCCAGCGCGTGGAACAGCGTCCGGGGCAGCTCCGGCGGCTCCTGATGATCCGGCGGCTCCGGCGGCTCTTGGCGATCCGGCGGCTCCGACGGCTCAGGGGGCTGGGAGGGCTCCTCCGGTGCGGCGGAGTCGTCCTGCTCGGTGGCCACGGCTGGATTCACCTCCCGGCGGCGGCGCGCACGACGGCCTCGGCACGCCCACCGGCAGACCACCCGTTGGCGGTCCGCCGCGAACCGTCCGTCCGGTCAGTCCACGGCAGGGAGCCACGGCCCGCCCCCGCCCGCCGGCGACCCGCCTCCCACGGGCCGGTCGGGGGGCCACCGGCCGACGTGCCCGTCACCCTCACTCTCCGCGCGGTCGAGCTCCGCGTCCAGCGCCATCGCCGCCGTGATCAGCGCCAGGTGGGTGAAGGCCTGCGGGAAGTTGCCGAGCTGCTCGCCGGTCGGCCCGATCTCCTCCGCGAAGAGCCCGACGTGGTTGGCGTAGGTGAGCATCTTGTCGAAGGCGTACCGGGCCTGGTCGAGCCGGCCGGCCCGGGCGAGTGCGTCCACGTACAGGAAGCTGCACAGCGAGAAGGTGCCCTCGGAGCCGCGCAGGCCGTCGGGGGAGGCGGCGGGGTCGTAGCGGTAGACCAGGCTGTCGCTGACCAGCTCCTCGTCCATGGCGTCCAGGGTGGAGAGCCAGCGGGGGTCGCGCGGGGCGACGAAGCCGACCACGGGCATCAGCAGCAGCGAGGCGTCCAGCACCTCACTGCCGTAGTGCTGGACGAAGGCGTTGCGCCGGGTGCTCCAGCCCTCCCGCATCACCTGGTGCAGGATGGCGTCCCGGGCGGCGGTCCAGCGGGGGAGGTCGGCGGGGCGGGCGTACTCGGTGGCGACCCGGACGCCGCGGTCGAAGGCCACCCAGCACATCACCCGGCTGAAGGTGAAGTCCTGGCGCCCGCCGCGGGTCTCCCAGATGCCCTCGTCCGGGCGGTCCCAGTGGTCGGCCAGCCAGTCGAGCATCGCCGCGAACCGCTGCCAGCCGTCGTAGCCGCCCTCCCGGCCGAGGTCGGGGGACTGGGAGAGGGCGAAGGCGGCCTCGCCGTAGATGTCGAGCTGGAGCTGCCGGGCGGCACCGTTGCCGGCCCGGACCGGGGCGGAGCCGCGCCAGCCCTCCAGGTGGTCCAGGGTCTCCTCGACCAGGTCGGGGTCTCCGTCGACCCGGTACATGATCTGCAGCGGCTCCTCGTCCCCGTCGCCGACGGGCTTGGCCCGCCGGCCCAGCCACTGGCGGAAGGCGTGCGCCTCCTCGGTGAAGCCCAGGTCGAGCATGGCGCGGACGGACAGCGAGGCGTCCCGCACCCAGGTGTACCGGTAGTCCCAGTTGCGCTCGCCGCCCACCTGCTCGGGCAGGCCGGTGGTGGCCGCGGCGATCGGCGCGCCGGTCGGGGCGTAGGTCAGCAGCTTGAGCGTGATCACCGAGCGGTTGACCATCTGCTGCCAGCGGCCCCGGTAACGGCAGCGGCGGATCCACCCGTGCCAGAACCGGTGCACCGCGATGAACCGCGACCACAGCTCGTCGGAGGTGAGCGGCCCGGGAGGCTCGGCGTCGGGGTCGTCCAGGGTGAGGACGGCCGCGGCCAGCCGGCCGGCGTCCAGCGTGACCGAGGCGCGGACGTCGTCGCCGTCCCGCTCCATCGACACCGGGCCGAGCACCTGCAGGTGGGCCGCGATCGAGCGGCCGCGGAAGTGCGCGGTGCCGTCGTCCAGCACCAGCTCGTGCGGCTCGCGCCCGTAGTCGAAGCGCGGACGGCACTCCAGGGCCAACCGGACGGTGCCGCGCACCACCCGCATCACCCGCACCACCCGGTGCCGGGAGCCGGCCGTCTCCGGCTGCTCGACCGGCATGAAGTCCACCACCTCGCCGACGCCCTCGGGGGTCAGGAACCGGGTGATCAGCACCGCGGTGTCCGCCACGTAGAGCTGCCGGACGGAGGTCCCCGGCACCTCGGAGGTGATCGCGAAGTGCCCGCCGCGGTCGTGGTCCAGCAGGGCGGCGAACACGCTGGGGGAGTCGAAACGCGGGGAGCAGAGCCAGTTCAGGACCCCATCGGAGGAGACCAGCGCGGCGGTCTGCAGGTCCCCGATGAGGCCGTGTTCGGCGATCGGCGGGTAGCGGCGCATCGGGTCCCCTTCGACGGCGTGGGCTCGCCCCTCGACCTTCCGGGGCCGCCGCCGTGCCGGGCCATCAGGGCTGCGCCGAACAGGTGAGCGGGCCGCCGAACCCTCGTCGGCGACCCGCTCAGTAATCCTCCGGACCCCTCAGGACCCCCTCCGGGACCTGCGGCCTCAGCGCCGGTGACGCCCGGCCGCCGCCGCGGGGTCCGGGTACGGGATGCGCAGCCGGCGGGCCAGCGGCGCCACGGCGCTCGCCGCACCCAGCGGACGGGCCAGCACGAACAGCGAGACCAGGATCGCCACCGAGCCCGCCGCCAGGCCGCCCAGGCTGCCCAGCAGGTCGGTGCCGAACCGGCCGGCCAGCCAGTGGGCGCCCAGCGCACCGGGCAGACAGGCCAGCGCGATCATCACGTGCAGCAGGGTGACCCGGCCGCCCTCCAGACCGCTGGACGGGCGCTTCAGCGGGCCGGTGCCCAGCACCAGGGTGGCGTCCGGCGCGGCGGCCTCCGGAGTCGGGCGGGGGCCGCGCTTGAGCCGGCGACCGAGCGCCCAGCCGGTGGTCACGATGCTGGCCAGGGCCGCGGCACTCTGCGCCACACCCATGCCGACGATGATCCAGCGCGGCTCCAGCAGCTGGTACGCCACCACCGACACCACGGCGTTCACCGCGACGGTGATCACGGTCATCCAGAACGGGGTGCGTGCGTCGTTCAGCGCGTAGAAGCCGCGGGCCACCGCGTACTGGGCGCAGAACGCCGGCAGGCCGACCACCATCGCCATCAGCACCTGGGCGATCACCAGGGTGTCGGCCTGGGTGGAGTGGCCGTAGCCGTACGCCAGGGTGCAGATCTGCGGGGCCAGCGCGAAGAGGATCACCGTGGCGGGCACGATCATCGCGGCCGAGGCGCGCAGCACCCCCGCGATGTCGGCGCCGATGGCGGTGTACTCGCCGGACGCGGCGTTGCGTGACAGGGCCGGCAGGATCGCGGTCACCATCGAGATGGTGATGATGCCCTGCGGGACCATGAAGAGCTGGTAGGCGTTGGAGTACGCCAGGTTGCCGAGGCCCATCGGGAGCCCGGCCTCCTGGCCGGCCTGGCCGGCGGCGGTGGTGAGCTTGGTGATCACGGCGAAGGCGAGCTGGGTGACCACCACCAGCATCAGCGCCCAGCCGGCCGAGCGGAGCGGCCGGGTCAGACCGGCACCCTTCCAGTCGAACCGCGGGCGGTACCGGAAGCCGGAGCCGCGCAGCGAGGGCAGCAGGCCGACCGCCTGCACCACGATGCCCAGGGTGGAGCCCAGGCCCAGCAGCATGGCCTGGCCGGAGGTCATCTGGTCGGCCGTCCGGGCCTGGTCGCCGATCACCATGTAGAGGCCGAAGACGCCGATCGCGACCACGTTGTTCAGCACCGGCGTCCACATCATCGCGCCGAACCGGTCGCGCGAGTTGAGCACCTGGCCGAGCAGGGTGAACACGCCGTAGAAGAAGATCTGCGGCAGGCAGTACCGGGCGAAGGCGATGGTCAGGTCGCGCTGGGCGCCGTGGAACTCCGAGTAGAAGTCGACGATCACCGGGGCCGCCAGCCAGGCGCCGACGGTCAGGACCACCAGCACCACGCCGCAGAGCGTCAGCAGGCGGTCGGTGTACGCGACGCCGCCGTCCTTGTGGGTCTGCGCGGCGTGCACCAGCTCGGGGACGAACACCGAGGCCAGGGCGCCGCCGATGAGCATCATGTAGACGATGTTCGGCAGCGAGTTGCCGACGTTGAAGGCGTCGCCCAGCGGGCCGGTGGTCAGTGCGGCGACGATCATCGCGCTGCGGACGAAGCCGAGCGCGCGCGAGGCCAGCGAGCCCAGCGCCATGATCAGGCCGTTCCGGGCCACCGAGCCGCGCGGCTTCTCCTCGGTCTCCGGGGCCTCGGCCTGCGCGGTTCCGGCCTGCGGGGCCTGGGACGCGGCGGCCGGAGCCGGGGGCACCGGGAGCGTGGGTGCAGCGGCCGGGTGGGCGGCCGGGGCCGTGGCGGCCGGTCCGGCGGGCTCGTCGTACCCGGCCGGGCCCTGCGCCGGGATCCTGCGCAGCGGCATGGTCGGCGAGTCCGGGTAGGCGCGCGCGGCGGAGGACTCGTCCCTCGAATGGTCGGTCATCGGATCCCCGTCATCCGTTCCTTGGGCAGTGGGGTTGGCGGGGCGGGCGCACCCGAAGCGAGCAGTCTGCCCTACCGCGGCACCCCGTGCCGACCCGGGTGCCGTCCGTAGGCGATCGCCGTCGGGGGACTCGGAGCCGCGGCCGGGCCGGACCGGCCCCGCGCATGGTGGAATGCCGGGTTTGGCAGGATTCACCCGGTCGTGTCGGGTGAGCTTGTGATCTTGATCACGGCTTCGTGGTCACGGCAGCGTGGTCACGACCGCTTGGTCGCGACCGCGTGCCCGCGACCGCCTGGTCATGACTGATCGCGATCGTGGTCCGGCGTCTCCTCCGACACCAACACGCGTTGGACCCGCGGTCTGGTTCGCCAGTCCACCCGGCGGGCGTCACGCAGCAGCGCACCCGGCCGCCAGAGCTCCACGGTGACCGTCACCCCGCCCAGCACCAGACCGGCCGCCAGCCAGCCGCCGAGCACGTCGGACGGCCAGTGGACGCCCAGCGCCACCCGGGTCCAGCCGACGGCCAGCACGGTCAGCCCGGCCAGGGTGCTGGCCACCACCCGGCCGGCCGGGGTGGCCCGCGACCAGACCAGCAGCACCAGCACCGCGCAGGTGAGCGCCGAGGCCAGCGCGTGCCCGGACGGGAAGGCGTACCCGCCGCCCACCGCCACCGGGTCCGGGAAGTGCGGCCGCGGCCGGGCGACCGCCTCCTTCCCGAGCTGGCCGACCGCCCAGCCCACCACCGCCATGGCCACGGCCCAGCAGGCCAGCACCCGGGCGCCCAGGCTCCACAGCCACAGCGCGGCCAGCCCGAGCAGGATCCGCATGGTGAGCGGGCTGCCCAGATCGGCCATGGTCTGCAGGGACGCCGTCCAGGCGGCGTGCCGGCGGGCGTAGCCGTGCAGCGGCTCGACCCAGGCGTGGTCCAGCCGCCGCAGCGGCGACCAGCCGGTCTTCACCAGGATCAGGAGCGCGAAGAAGAAAACCGCGGATCCGAGCGCCAGCGCGGCACACCGGAGGAGGTTCCGGCGTTGTAGCTCGTGGGAGGCGTCGGACTGCGGCATGGCAGCCACCCTCCCAGGAGCAGGGTCCGGTCCGGGCATGGACCGATAGCGATTCGGCATCGTTTGTGCGGAGATGCCGCGAGCGTCCTGTGGTCCGAGCGTGCGCGAGGGGTCACGCAGCGTCGACCGTGCGGTGAAAACCGGCAGGATACTGCATCGCGCGAGAAAATCTGAGTGTTGTGGGAATGTTGTCCGTTTTCTGCGCGTTGGATCGTTACGTGTGAGCCTCCTGGAGGCCCGCATCTCTATGAGCGTCTCTTTGAGCGGCAACCACCAGCCGGTGACACCAGCAAGGGAGCAAGCATGGCCACTCGTGCCGTCGTACGCGACAGCGCCGACCGGAGTCGTACGGCCCGGCCGACCAACCTGGAGGCCGACCGCGACCTCGTCGGCATGTACCTCGACGAGATCGCCAGGACTCCGCTGCTCGACGCCGCCGAGGAGGTCGAGCTGTCGCTCCGCATCGAGGCCGGCGTCTACGCCCAGCACCTGTTGGACGAGGGGCGCGTCCCGGAGGGCGTCACACGGGAGGAGCTGGAGGTCATAGCCGCCGACGCGGAGCGCGCCAAGGACGTGTTCATCCGCTCCAACCTCCGCCTGGTCGTCGCGGTGGCCCGGCGGTACCCGCGCAGCGGCCTCCCTCTTCTCGACCTCATCCAGGAGGGCAACGCCGGCTTGGTCCGCGCGGTGGAGAAGTTCGACTACTCCAAGGGCTTCAAGTTCTCCACCTACGCGACCTGGTGGATCCGGCAGGCGATCACCCGCTCGATCGCCGACCAGTCCCGCACCATCCGGCTGCCCGTGCACCTGGTCGAGGAGCTCGGCCGGATCCGGCGGGTGCAGCGCGAGAAGTCCAAGGAACTGGGTCGCGAGCCCGAGCCCGCCGAGATCGCCGCCGAGCTGGACACCACCGAGGAGCGGATCAAGGACGTCCTGGACTGGGCCCGTGACCCGGTCAGCCTCAACATGTCCGTGGACGACGAGGGCGAGACCCAGTTCGGCGACCTGGTGGAGGACACCGGCGCCGTCTCGCCGGAGGACGCGGTGATGGTCATGCTGCGCCGTGAGGAGCTGGACGACCTGATCGGCCGGCTGGACGACCGCACGGCCTCGATCATCCGGTCCCGCTACGGCATGGAGGACGGCCGGGAGCGGACGCTGACCGAGGTCGGCAAGCAGCACGGGCTGACCCGCGAACGGATCCGGCAGATCGAGAAGCACGCGCTGGCGGAGCTGAAGAAGATCGCCGACCACGCGGGCTTCGAGGCGGCCTGACGCCGCCCGGCGAGGGTCGGGCGTGCGGGAGAGGACGGCGCGCGAGGGGCGCCGCGATGGTGGGCCGGGAGGCCGGGTGGGCCCCGGTGCGGAAGGAGAGAGCCGCACCGGGGCCCGCCGCCGTGTGCGCGCGCCGAGCTCCTCGGCTGCCCGGTGCGGGCGGCTGCGGCCCGGGCCGGCTGGGAGCCGGGGCTGGCTAGGCTGGGAGGGAACGAGGGAAGGCGGGACGATGGGCGAGCAGGACAGCCGGCCGGGCCGGGAGCCCGGGACGGATACGGCCGACGCGGCTGAGTCGGCCGAGGCTCGGTCGGTCGAGACTGAGTCGGCCAAGGCAGCCAAGGCCAAGGCGAACAGGGCCCGGTTGGTGTTCGGTGACCCGCTGGACCGGCAGAGCTCCGACGACACCGACCGCGGCTGGGGCGAGCGCTCCGGCGGCGAGAGCCGACGCGGCCTGGACTGGTACCTGAGCCAGCGCCCCCCGCACCACGGCGAGTAGGCCCGCCTCCGGCCGTCCCGCCGACCGTCCCGCCGTCCGTCCTGCCCGTTCGTGCCGCCCCCGCACGCGCCGCCGGGTGCCGATCAGACGCGGCGGACCAGGGCGTCCCGGATCTCGGTGAGCAGTTCGACCTCTTCGGTCTCGGTCTCCAGCGACTCCTCCTCCGGCGTCGTGCGCTTCGCCATGCAGTGGTTCATCGGCAGGATGAGCAGGAAGTAGACCACCGCCGCGGTGATCACGAAGCTCGGCGCCGCGCTCAGCACCGAGCCGCACAGGATGAAGATGCCGGAGGTCACGTTCCCGGCGCCGTCCACCGAGCACGGGCCCTTCAGGCAGGAGCTGTAGGACGCGAGGTCCTTGGTACCGAAGAGTCCGACCAGCGGATTGATGACACCCCGGACGAAGGCGTTGACGATATGGGTGAAAGCCGCGCCGATGACGACGGCCACGGCGAGATCGATGACATTGCCGCGCAGCAGGAATTCCTTGAAGCCCTTCACGCTGCGCTGAAATGCGTCAGGTCGGCGGGGCCACGGGTCAATTCCCGGCATTCCGGTTGACCCCCGGTGTTGAGCGCATGATCCGACCGGCCGTTACCCGCTGACGCGCTACCCCGCTACCCCGGCGGAGCGGCGGTACCGCTGCAGTGGGCGATGCCGACGGACCCGCCGGTCGCCCCGGGGGACGGGACCGGCGCCGAGGAGGTCGCGGGCACCGGTGGGCCGGGCCGCAGCGGGCCGGCGGCCAGCGCGGTGGCGGCCGCGAGCAGCCCGGTGGCCAGCACCCCCGGCCGGTGGCGTACGGCCTGCCGGAGCCGGTGCCGGCCGCCCCCGCCGCGCCGGATCGGCGGGAAGGCCGGTACCGCGTGACGCGGCGGGACGGTGGTGGCGAGCGGCGGGGGAGCGAGGTAGCCCGACATGGCGGAGCACCCTTCGGACAGGGGACGCGGACCCGGCCGGGCCCGCGGCATCAGGGTGCGCCGCACCAGGCGGAACCCGGAAGCCCCGGCCCGATTCCTGTGGATAAACCGGCCCTGTGGAAAACCCCTGTCCCCCACCGGGGTGAAAAACCCCGACCCGGGAATAACCCCGCGCTCCACCGCCCCCGCCGAACGGCCCGGAAAACGCGAAACGCCCGGCGGAGCCGCGCAGAGGCGGCGCCACCGGGCGCTCGGAAGCCGGTGAACTCCCGGTCAGCCCGCCGCGGGAGCGGCGGCCGGGGCCGAGGAGCCGGACGAGCCCGACGAGGACGCGGTCGAGGAGCTCGACGAGGACGAGGTCGAGGAGGAGGAGCCGCCGGACGAGGCCCCGGCACCCACCGAGCTGCTCGACGAGGAGCGGCTGTCGGTGCGGTAGAAGCCCGAGCCCTTGAAGACCACGCCCACGGCCGAGAAGACCTTGCGCAGCTTGCCCTGGCAGTCGGGGCAGGTGGTCAGCGCGTCGTCGGTGAACTTCTGCACGGCCTCCAGGCCGTTGCCGCACTCGGTGCACTGGTACTGGTACGTGGGCACTTGCTCTTCCTCCTGCACTCCCCCTGGCACTCGAACCTGATGAGTGCTAACGATGGTCAATGATGCGACATTCCGGTGGATGAGTCCAGCGCCCGGGGTGTGAGATGACCCCGGGTCCGCCGGTCACCGGCCCGGCACGTCAGCCGTGGGACGCCCCCGCCGAGCCGGCCACCAGCGCGCCGCTCCGGGCCACCGTCCGGGTCGGGGTGCCCGGTGCGACCAGCAGCCGGCGCAGGCCGACCAGCGCCGCCAGGCCCAGCCCGGAGCCGACCATCGGCACCAGGAAGCCTGCCGAGGGGCCGCCGTGGTCGATCAGCTGTCCGGCGACCGTCGAGCCGGCCGCCAGGCCCAGGCCGATCGCGCCGGTCAGCCAGGTGAAGGCCTCGGTCTTGGCGCCGTCGGCGACCAGGGTCTCGACCAGGGTGTAGCCGGTGATCAGGGTGGGCGCGATCGCCAGGCCGCAGAACAGGCCGGCCACCGCCAGTGCGGTCAGGTTGGGCATCGCCCACAGCGTGGAGCAGCCCAGCACCAGCAGCGCGTAGCAGCCGAGCATCCGCTGACGGGCCGAGCGCCGCCAGTTGATCATCCCGTAGAGGATGCCGGCCAGCATCGAGCCGCCGGCGAAGATCCCGTAGACCGTGCCGTTCATGCCGGGCTGGCCGACCTGGGTGGCGAACGCGGTGACCGAGACCTGCATCGCGCCGAAGACGGTTCCGACGCCCAGGAAGGCGCCGACCAGCAGCCGGACCCCCGGGGAGGCCAGGGCCGAGACCCGGCGGGCACCGGCGGCCGGGACCTTCAGGACCGGGGCGGTACGGCGCTGCGCCGCGAAGGCCAGGCCGCCGGCCACGGTCAGCGCGGCCTCGGCGATCAGCCCGGCGGCCGGGGTGACGGCGGTGGCGATGCCGGTGGCCAGCACCGGGCCGACCACGAAGGTGAACTCGTCGGTGACCGACTCGAAGGCGAAGGCCGTGTTCAGCACCGGCGGGTTGTCGGCCAGCTTGGCCACCCAGCGGGCGCGGACCATCGCGCCGATCTGCGGCACGCTGGCGCCGGCCGGCGCGGCGGCCAGCAGCAGCGCCCAGACCGGGGCGTGCCCGAGGGCCAGCGCGATCAGGGCGCCGACCGACAGGGCGTGCACCGCGACGCTGGGCAGCAGCACGGCGGTCTGGCCGTAGCGGTCGGCGAGCCGGCCGGTCTGCGGACCGACCAGCGCCTGGGCGACCGCCGAGACGGCGGCCACGGTGCCGGCGGTGCCGTAGGACCCGTGGGTCTCCAGGACCAGCAGGACGATGCCGAGGCTGAGCATGGCGTACGGCAGGCGCGCGGCGAAGGCGGGGACGAGGAACGTCCAGGCGCCGGGCGTGCGCAGCAGGGTGCCGTAGCCGGTGCGGGCGGGGGTGGTGTCGTCGACCGTAAGGCGGGCCGCCACGGTCGGTCCTTCCTGCTGCCTGGTAGCGCGCCGGGACAGGGAAAAGCCCCGACGGCGCCGAGAGTCGTCCTCTCGCGCGTCGACCGGGGTAGATACCGGGTCCGGCTGGCCGGTGCGGAAGCGGGGCCAGGGCGTGTCGTCCACTGCGTACGGACCGCGGCCGCCGAGCGGTCGCGCCAACTCTGCATCAGGCAGATGTTGCGGGTGTTCAGGTTGTGAAAACAGCTACGCCTTCATTGTAGCGGCTGGTAGCCGAAACCGGCTGTCAAGGCAAGGTGAAGATCGTCCAAATCACAGGAAACGGTTGTCCGGACCCGCGCGGGCCTCCCGGGCGCGGCGCCTGCGGAGCCCGCCGCCCGCGCCGCCTCACCGCCCGCGGAGCCAGCCGGCCAGCTTGCCGCCCTTGTCCACGGCCCGCAGCCGGCGCTCGGCCGCCTCGCTGACCGCCTCGGTGGTGACCACCAGCAGCTCGTCCCCGGCCCGCAGCACGGTGGTCTTGTCCGGCACGAAGCTGGAGCCCTCGCGGACCACCAGGGTCACCGCCGCGCCCTTGGGCAGCCGCAGCTCGCCGACCTCGACGCCGGACATCCGGGAGCCGGGGGCGAGCGCGACCGAGAGCAGGTGGCCGTGCAGCTTCTCCAGCGGGGCCGACTCGATGCCCAGGTCCTCGCCCATCGCGTCCGGGCCGATCCGCAGCCAGCGGGCCACCAGCGGCAGGGTCGGGCCCTGCAGCAGGGTGAAGACCACCACCAGGACGAAGACGATGTTGAAGACCTCCTGGGCCATCGGCGCGTCGGCCACCAGGGGGATGGTGGCCAGCACGATGGGGACGGCTCCGCGCAGGCCGGCCCAGCTCAGCAGGACCTGCTCGCGCCAGGGCAGCCGGAACGGGGTCATGGTCAGCAGCACCGAGGCCGGGCGGGCCAGGAACACCAGGACCGCGCCCACCACCAGGGCCGGGACGACCGCCGACCCCATGGTCTCGGGCGTGCAGAGCAGGCCGAGGAGGACGAACATGCCGATCTGCCCGATCCAGGCCAGCCCGTCCGCGAAGCCGCGGACCGCCGGGCCGTGCGGCAGCTTGGAGTTCCCGAGCACCACGGCGGCGATGTACGCGGCGAGGAAGCCGGAGGCGTGCAGCAGCGCACCCGCCGCGTAGGCGAGCACGGTCAGCGCCAGCACGGCGATCGGGTAGAGGCCCGAGGAGGGCAGCGCCACGCGCTTGACCCCGTACGCGCCGACCCGGCCGACCAGGTAGCCGACGGCGGCGCCGACGGCCAGCTCGGCGATCATCGTGCCGAGCAGGACGTACCAGGAGTCCAGCTCGCCGGGGGTGGCGAAGGCGATCACCAGGATCACCACGGGGGCGTCGTTGAAGCCGGACTCGGCCTCCAGCAGGCCGGTCAGCCGGCGGGGGAGCGGCACCATCCGCAGCACCGAGAAGACCGCGGCGGCGTCCGTGGAGGACACCACCGCGCCCAGCAGCAGGGAGATCCGCCAGTCGAACCCGGCCAGGACGTGCGCGCCGACCGCGGTCACCACCACGCTGATCGCGACGCCGACCGTGGCCAGCACGGAGGCGGCGGGCACCACCGGTCTGATCTCCCGCCAGCTGGTCTTCAGACCGCCCTCGGCCAGGATCACCACCAGGGCGGCGTACCCCAGGACCTGGGTGAGCTCGGCGTTGTTGAAGGTGATGCCCAGGCCGTTCTGCCCGAGGGCGACGCCGATGCCCAGGTAGATCAGCAGGCTCGGGAGGCCCGAGCGGGTGGAGATCCGCACGGCGACCACCGCGACCAGGAGGATCACGGAGAACTCAAGCAGGAAGGCGTTCAGGTGGTCGACGGTCACGCAGGAGCACCTCGGGGTCAGGGAGGGAGCAGCTGGGGAATCGTTACCAAGTTTAACATTTTACCTGATCTTTGATCTACCCGGTCTGCCCGTCGGTCCGGGTATCGTCCCTGTGACTCCAACCGTGGGTGTCCCCCGTGCACGCCCGCCACCTGAGTCGGCCTAATGTGGTGCCCTGTCACGGCCGCAATCTCCCCCGCACCCAAGGAATCGGATGCCCCGCTCGAAGAAGTTCCGGCGCGCTCGTCTGATCGTGCTCGTGCTGGCCGTGCTGTTGCTGGCCGGCGCCGCGGGCGGCGGGTACCTCGCGGTCGACACCGTCCGCTCCTCCTTCCCCGAGGTGACCGGCACCGTGAAGGTGCCCGGGATGACCGGCCCGGTGGAGGTGAAGCGGGACGCCAAGGGCATCCCGCAGCTGTACGCCGACACCGACGCCGACCTCTTCCGGGCCCAGGGCTACGTGCACGCCCAGGACCGCTTCTGGGAGATGGACGTCCGCCGCCACATCACCGCCGGCCGGCTCTCCGAGATGTTCGGCGACGGCCAGGTGGAGACCGACGCCTTCCTGCGCACCATGGGCTGGCGGCAGGTGGCGCAGGAGGAGTACGACACCAAGCTCGCCGAGGACACCAAGAAGAACCTGCAGGCCTACGCGGAGGGTGTGAACGCCTGGCTGGCCGAGCACCCCGGCGGGGCCGGCGCCTCGCTGGAGTACGCGCTGCTCGGCGCGGTGAACGGCGACTACACGCCCGAGCAGTGGACCCCGGTGGACTCGGTGGCCTGGCTCAAGGCGATGGCCTGGAACCTCTCCGGCAACCTGCAGGAGGAGATCGACCGCTCCCTGCTGGCCCAGGACTTCGGCACCGACAAGGTCGCCCAGCTCTACCCGGACTACCCGTACGACCGCAACGGCACCATCGTGAAGACCGGCACGGTCGGCGCGGACGGCGTCTACAAGCCGGCCGACTCCCCGGCCGCCCCCGCCACCCCGGCCGCCGGGCAGCCCGCGGCCGGCCAGGCCCGTGCCGCGACCGACGGGCTGCTGCAGGACATCGCCGGCAAGATGGCCGCGATGCCGCAGCTGCTCGGCCGGCAGGGCCAGGGCATCGGCTCCAACTCCTGGGTCGTCTCCGGCAGCCACACCACCACCAACAAGCCGCTGCTGGCCAACGACCCGCACCTCGGCCCGGGCATGCCCTCGACCTGGTACCAGATGGGCCTGCACTGCCGCGCGGTCTCCAAGACCTGCGGCTACGACACCGCCGGCTTCACCTTCTCCGGCATGCCCGGCGTGGTCATCGGCCACAACAAGGACATCGCCTGGGGCTTCACCAACCTGGGCGCCGACGTCACCGACCTCTACCTGGAGAAGGTCACCGGACCGGACACCTACCAGGTGGACGGCAAGGACGTGAAGTTCCAGACCCGCAAGGAGACCATCAAGGTCGCCGGCGGCAGCGACCGCACCATCACGGTCCGCAGCACCGGCCACGGCCCGCTGATCTCCGACCAGAGCGCCGAGCAGCGGGACGTCGGCAAGTACGCCCCGGCCGGCACCACCGCCCCGGACCGGGCCGGCGGCTACGGCGTCGCCCTGCAGTGGACGGCCCTGATGCCGGCCCGCACCATGGACGCCGTCTTCAAGATCGACCGGGCCGTCGGCTGGGACGAGTTCCGCGCCGCCGCCGAGGACTTCGCCGTCCCCGCCCAGAACCTGCTGTACGCCGACACCAAGAACAACATCGGCTACCAGGCGCCCGGCATGATCCCGCAGCGGATCAAGGGCGACGGCACCTACCCGGCCCCCGGCTGGGACTCCTCCTACGGCTGGAAGAAGGACTTCCTGCCCTTCAAGTCCCTGCCGTACAGCCTCAACCCGCCCAGCGGCTACATCGTGACCGCCAACCAGGCCGTGGTGGACCCGAACTACAAGTCCCTGATCACCAAGGACTGGGAGTACGGCACCCGGGCCAAGCAGATCACCGACCTGATCGACGGCCGGCTCAGGAACGGCGGCCGGATCTCCCCGGACGACATGCAGTCCATCCAGCTGGACAACACCAGCGTGATGGCCGACACCCTGGTCCCGCTGCTGCTCAAGGTGCAGATCGACGACCCGTACGTGCGCGAGGCCCAGGACCTGCTGCGGGACTGGAACCACCACCAGGACGCCGACTCGGCCGCCGCCGCGTACTACAACGGGGTCTGGCGCCAGCTGCTGATCCTCGCCTTCGGCCAGAAGTTCCCGGCCGGGATCCGCCCCGAGGGCGACTGCCTGCTGGTCCGCCAGAAGCGCGACTCCACGCTGCCCGACGACGACCTCAACGGCACCCCGCCGGCCGTCACCGAGTGCGGCACCCGCGCCCCCGGCTCCGCCCAGCCCGACGGCGGCGACCGCTGGACCGAGGTGGTCCGCCAGCAGCTCACCCAGCCCGACAGCACGTGGTGGGACTACATCGACACCAACCACGTGCCGCAGCACGGCCTGGACGGCCTGCTCGCCGAGGCGATGAAGAACGCCCGCCAGGACCTCACCGCCCGGCTCGGCAAGGACATCAAGACCTGGAGCTGGGGCCGCCTGCACACCCTGACGCTGGCGGAGCAGACGCTCGGCAGCGACGACTCCTCGATCGCCTCCGGGGTGGTCCGCAGGCTGCTCAACCGCGGTCCCTACCGCCTCGCCGGCGGCACCGCCACGGTCAACGCCGCCGGGTGGAACGCGGCCGCGGGCTTCGCGGTGGACTGGATCCCCTCGATGCGGATGGTCGTCGACCTGAGCGACTTCGACGCCTCCCGGTGGATCAACGTCGGCGGCGCCTCCGGCCACGCCTTCCACCCGCACTACAACGACCAGACCGAGCTGTGGGCCACGGGCAAGCTGCTGCCCTGGGCGTACAGCGCCGACGCGGTCGCCACGGCCACCAAGGACACCCTGACGATCACCGCGGGCTGACCGCGACCCGTCCGAGGCCTGACCCGGGCTCAGCCCGCCGACCGCGCACCCGGTCGGCGGGCTGTCCCTTTCAGCGGCCCTTCAGCGGCCCCTCGGCGGCGCGGGCGGCAGCCCCGTCAGCGGCCGCCCCCGGCCGGGAAGCGCACCACCCCCGACGGGGTGACCACCGCGTGCACCGGCAGGTCGTGCGGCTCGGCCGGCACCTCGCCGAGCAGCTCGTGGTCGTAGAGCAGGGTGGCCAGGAAGGGCTCGGCCCGGGCCGCCGCCAGCCGGGCCAGCACCCGGTCGTAGCTGCCCCCGCCGCGGCCCAGCCGCACCCCCCGGCGGTCCACCGCCAGCCCCGGCAGCAGCACCAGGCCGACTCCGGTGACCGCCTGGGGCCCCAGCCGCGGACCGGTCGGCTCCCGCAGCCCCCGGGCGGCGGCCTCCAGCTGGTCGGCACCGGTGTACTCGGCCCAGTCCAGGTCGTTGTCGGGCAGCAGCACCGGCAGCAGCACCCGCACGCCGCGGTCCAGCAGGGCGTCCAGCAGCGGACCGGTGCCCGGCTCCGCGCCCACCGACACATAGGCCGCCACCACCCCCGCCGGCTCGGCCAGCTCCAGCGCGTGCAGGGCCAGCGCCGCGGCGGCCACCTCCCGCGCGCCCGCCGCCAGGGCACGGCGCTCCGTCAGCAGGCGTGACCTCAGTCCGGCCTTGTCGTTGTGCAATGGATCGGTAGTCAAGGGATCTCCACAGCTCGGCACCGGACGGGTGGCACGAGCCTGACACGCAGAGGCCGCCCCATGTCCACCCCGCTCCTGCTCCAGGCCCTCGCGGGCCTCGGCGCCCCGGCGCTGGCCGCCGTCGGGTGGTACGGGCGGCGCCTGCGCCGCACCGCCGCCGAGGCCGCCGGGCGCGAGGAGGGGCTCCGCGAGCGGATCGCCGAGCTGGAGCAGGAGTGCGCCGACCTCCAGCGCACCGCCTCCTGCGACCCGCTCACCGGGGTGTGGAACTACCGCCACCTCCAGCTCACGCTGGACCGCGAGATCGAGCGCGCCCGCCGGGCCGAGGCCGCCTCGGCCGAACCCCGCCCGCTCTCCCTGCTGATGATGGAGATCGCCGGATTCGAGGCGGTGGTCGCCGAGCACGGCCGGGCCCGCGCCGGCGCGGTGCTGCGCGACCTCGCCCAGCGGCTCAGCGTGGAGATCCGCCGCTCCGACACCCTCGGTCGGTACGGCGGCGAGGAGTTCCTGGTGCTGCTGCCCGACACCGGCGCGGAGGGCGCCGTCCAGGTCGCCGAGCGGCTCTGCTGGACGGTCCGCCGCCACCAGCTGCTCGACTGGTCCGCCGCCGGGCCCGCCAAGCGCCGCTCCGCGGCGGGCAACGGGCTGACCGCCGCGATCGGCCTCGCCGTCCTGCCCCGGGACGGCGGCCACACCGCCCTGCTGCTGCGGGCCGCCGACGGCGCCCTGGCCGAGGCACGCCGGGCCGGCGGCGACTGCTGGCGGGCCGCCCCCGGCAGGCCAGGACCGCTCGCCGACGGCGGAGCCGAGGCCGGGGGTGAGGCCGCCGGAATCACCGGTAATGTATCCGCTTGTGCCGAGCCGACCCGTATCGCGTCGACCGGTACCACCCGAGCTGCCGGTCCGGGGGCGCGGC
The DNA here is from genome assembly GCF_040571325.1 of Kitasatospora sp. HUAS MG31. GTDB lineage: Bacteria > Actinomycetota > Actinomycetes > Streptomycetales > Streptomycetaceae > Kitasatospora > Kitasatospora camelliae. The sequence goes on from NZ_CP159872.1 coordinate 4,452,845, forward strand.
ACGGGGTCAACCGCTGATTCACTCCGCTCTCATCTGGACGGACGTGCGCCTGAGTAAGGTCGAGGCATGACGAACACGAACGCCCGTAAGCCCGTCACCAAGGCCGTCGTTCCCGCGGCCGGCCTGGGGACCCGCTTCCTGCCGGCGACCAAGGCAACCCCCAAGGAGATGCTGCCGGTCGTCGACAAGCCGGCGATCCAGTACGTCGTCGAGGAGGCCGCCGCCGCCGGCCTGTCCGACATACTGATGGTCACCGGACGCAACAAGCGCGCCCTGGAGGACCACTTCGACCGGGCGTACGAGCTGGAGGAGCTGCTCACCCGCAAGGGCGACCACGACCGCCTGCGCCGCGTCCAGGAGTCGGTCCAGCTGGCCAACATGCACTACGTCCGCCAGGGCGACCCCAAGGGCCTCGGCCACGCCGTCTCGGTCGCCGAGCAGCACGTCGCCGGCCAGCCCTTCGCCGTCCTCCTCGGCGACGACCTGATCGACCCGCGCGACCCGCTGCTGTCCCGCATGATCGAGGTCCAGCAGGAGCTCGGCGGCTCGGTCGTCGCCCTCATGGAGGTCGACCCCTCGCAGATCCACCTCTACGGCTGCGCCGCCGTCAAGCCCAACGGGCTGGGCGAGGACGTCTTCCGGATCACCGACCTGGTGGAGAAGCCGGACACCGCCGAGGCGCCGTCCAACTACGCCGTCATCGGGCGCTACATCCTGGACCCGGCCGTCTTCGACGTGCTGCGCGACACCAAGCCCGGCCGCGGCGGCGAGATCCAGCTCACCGACGCGCTGCGCGAGCTGGCCGCCCGGGACGAGAGCGCCGGCGGCCCCGTCCACGGCGTCCTCTTCAAGGGCCGCCGCTACGACACGGGCGACCGCGCCGACTACCTCCGCGCTATCGTCCGACTGGCGTGCGAGCGCGAGGACCTCGGCCCGGAGTTCCGGGGCTGGCTCCGCGAGTTCGTCGCCGGCGAGATGCAGGGCTGACCGTACGAAGGCGAGCGTGAGGCGATGACCGGGAAGACCGACGGCTGCTGTGGGGGCGCGGGCGCCCCGGCATCGCCCCGCATGTGGACGGTGGACGAGCACCTCGCCGACGTCCTCTCCCACATGGCGCCGCTCCCGGCCATCGAGCTCCCGCTGCTGGAGGCCCAGGGCTGCCGGCTCGCCGAGGACGCGGTCGCCGAGGTCGACCTGCCGCCCTTCGACAACAGCTCGATGGACGGCTACGCCCTGCGCACCGCCGACACCGCCCGCGCCACCGGGCAGTACCCGTCCGTCCTCGCGGTGGTCGGCGACATCGCGGCCGGCGCGGGCGAGCTGCCCAAGGTCGGGCCCGGGCAGGCCGCCCGGATCATGACCGGCGCCCCGGTCCCGCCCGGCGCCGAGGCGGTCGCCCCGGTCGAGTGGACCGACGGCGGCACCGGTACCGGTCTCGCCGCCGACTCCATGGGCGCCCAGGGCGGCGACCGGGCCGCGGACCAGGAGGTGCGGGTGCTCCGCCCGGTCGGCGAGGGCGCCCACATCCGCCGCCGCGGCAGCGACGTCACCGCCGGGGACACGGTGCTCACGGCCGGCACCGTGCTCGGACCGACCCAGCTCGGCCTGCTCGCCGCGATCGGCCGCGGCACGGTCAGGGTCCGCCCCCGCCCGCGGGTGGTGGTGCTCTCCACCGGCAGCGAGCTGGTCCAGCCCGGCGAGCCGATCGGGCCCGGGCAGATCTCCGACTCCAACAGCTTCACCCTCACCGCGGCCGCCCGGGACGCCGGCGCCATCGCCTACCGGGTCGGCGGGGTGCCCGACGACGCGGCGGTCCTGCGCGGCGTGCTGGAGGACCAGCTCGGCCGGGCCGACCTGATCGTCACCAGCGGCGGCGTCAGCGTCGGCGCGTACGACGTGGTCAAGGAGGTCTTCGCCGACTACGGCGGGGTGGACTTCCGGCGGCTGCGGATGCAGCCCGGCAAGCCGCAGGGCTTCGGCCGGATCGGCGGCGCGGACGGCGTCCCGCTGCTGACCCTGCCGGGCAACCCGGTGAGCGCGTACATCTCCTTCGAGCTGTTCGTCCGGCCGGTGATCCGGACCATGCTGGGCGCCGCCGACGTGCACCGGCCGGTGGTGCGGGCGGTGTGCACCACCGCGCTCCGGTCCCCGGCCGGCCGCCGGCAGTTCCTGCGCGGCCGGTACGCGGACGGCGAGGTCACCCCGGTCGGCGGCGAGGGCTCGCACCTGGTGGGCGCCCTGGCCCGGGCCGACTGCCTGATCACCGTGCCCGAGGACGAGACCGCGCTCCCGGCCGGCTCCACCGTGGACGTGGTCCTGCTGGCCGACTGACCGGGGGAGCACCCGGTGGTCCGGCCGGCCGGTTCGAAGGCGGATGTGGTCCTTCTCACGGCCCGCCCCGTTCGGGGTTGTACCGTAGCGCGGTACTCGACCTGCGCTGATGGAGCTACCCGTGACCGACACACCACCCGGCGACCGCCTCACCCACGTCGACGACACCGGCGCGGCCCGCATGGTCGACGTCTCCGAGAAGGCCACCACCGTTCGCACGGCGGTGGCCGCCGGACGCGTCCGGGTCGCGCCGAAGGTGGTCGAGCTGCTGCGCGGCGAGGGCGTCCCCAAGGGCGACGCCCTGGCTGTGGCCCGGATCGCCGGGATCATGGGGGCCAAGAAGACCCCCGAGCTGGTCCCGCTCTGCCACCCGATCGCCATCTCGGGCGTCACGGTCGACCTCGCGGTCACCGACGAGGCGGTGGAGATCACCGCCACCGTGCGGACCGCCGACCGGACCGGCGTCGAGATGGAGGCGCTGACCGCCGTCGCGGTCGCCGGGCTCACCGTGATCGACATGGTCAAGGCCGTGGACAAGGGCGCCGCCATCGAGGACGTCCGGGTGCTCAGCAAGACCGGCGGCAAGAGCGGCGACTGGCAGCGGGAGGCCTGATGCGCGCGCTCGCCGTCACCGTCTCCAACCGGGCCTCCGCCGGGGTCTACGAGGACAGGGGCGGCCCGCTGCTGGCCGCCGGCCTGGAGCGGATGGGCTTCGCCGTCGACGGCCCCCGGGTCGTCCCGGACGGCGACCCGGTGGAGGCCGTCCTGCGCGAGGCCGTCGCCGCCGGGTACGACGTGGTCCTCACCACCGGCGGCACCGGCATCTCGCCGATGGACCTCACCCCGGAGATGACCGCCCGGGTGATCGACCGCCAGGTCCCCGGCATCGCCGAGGCCATCCGGGCGTACGGCCGGGAGAAGGTCCCGACCTCCGCCCTGTCGAGGGGCCTGGCCGGTCTGGCCGGCCGTACCCTGATCGTCAACCTGCCCGGGTCCACCGGCGGCGTCAAGGACGGCCTGGCGGTGCTGGAACCGCTGCTGGCGCACGCCGTCGACCAACTGGGCGGCGGTGACCACCCCCGCCCCGCCGGGGCGCCCGCCGCACCCCCTTCCGCGCCCTCCGAGGGGAGATCCCACTGAACGCCGGCTGGCCGGTCGAACTGCGTGAGGGCGACGTCACGCTGCGGCCGATCCGTGCCCGCGACCAGCGGTCCTGGCAGGAGGTCAGCCGCCGCAACCGGGACTGGCTGCGGCGCTGGGAGGCCACCGTGCCCCCGGCCCCGGTCGGCCGGTCCTCGGCCGCCCGGCCGACCTACCGCCAGATGGTCCGCTACCTGCGCGGCGAGGCCTCGGCCGGCCGGATGCTGCCCTTCGTGGTGCTGTACCAGGGCCGGCTGGTCGGTCAGCTGACCGTCGGCGGGATCACCTGGGGCTCGATGTGCTCCGCCAACGTCGGCTACTGGATCGACGAGGAGGTCGCCGGGCGCGGCATCATGCCGACCGCGGTGGCGCTCGCGGTGGAGCACTGCTTCCGGGCCCTCGGCCTGCACCGGATCGAGGTCTGCGTCCGCCCGGAGAACGGGCCCAGCCGGCGGGTCGCGGAGAAACTCGGCTTCCGCGAGGAGGGAATGCGCCCCCGCTATCTCCACATCGACGGCGACTGGCGCGACCACCTGGTGTACGCGCTGACGGTGGAGGAGGTCCCGGAGGGGATGCTGAACCGCTGGCGGGCGATCAGGAGCGGGCGCTCGCAAAGTAATTGAATAAATGTTCGAAATAGATATCGATTGGGCATCGGGCCGGGGCCGAGCCGTCACAAATACCGGCAAAATAGTCGGAGAATCAGCTTGATCACACGACACGCCGGACCAAATTGCTGCCGGGCCTTCCCGCACGCCCGTACCGTGTGAAACGTGAGCAGTAGCGGCCTTATCTACGCGGTCATCGTAGGGGCCTGGGCTGCCTATCTGGTGCCGATGTGGCTCCGCAGGCAGGACGAGCTCAACGAGTCGCGTCCGACGGAACGATTCAGTACCGCGATCCGCCTGCTGGCCGGCCGTTCGGCCTTGGAGCGGCGTGCGGCCCGGGCCCTCGGCGAGGAGACCCCCGAGGACGGCACCCCGGCGGACGGATCCGCCCCCGACCGGGAGGCGACCCCCGACGGGGCCGAACCCCTGCCCGCGGGCGGGGGTGAAGCCTTGTCCGCCGACGGGCCGGCGACCGTCGGGGAGCCGGACCTCGCCGACGCCGAAGCCGGCGCGGACCCGGCCGGTCCGGTGGAGGTTGTGGAGGTCGCTGCGGCCGCGGAGTTCGCGCGCCCCGGTCGCCGGGACGGCGCGGCCCGGCAGTCCGCCGAGCGGCGCGCCCGCCTGCTGGCCCGCCGCCGCCGGATGGTCACCGCCCTCTTCCTCGCCTTCGCACTCGGCGCCGTGGTCGCGGCGGTCTGGGGCATCGCCTTCATCTGGGTGCCCGCCCTGCCCGCGATCCTGCTCAGCCTCTACATCGGCCACCTCCGCAGCCTGGAGCGCCACCGGTACGAGGTGAAGCTCGACCGCACCCGGGCGGCCCAGGCCGCCGAGCGGCTGCGGGAGCGGGAGCGGGAGCGGCTGGCCCGGCAGGCCGCCGTGGCCGCGCCGGCCGTCGACCACGACGCGGTGCACGCCGCCGACCCCGGGCGCGGCCACCTGCGGCTCGCCGCCCACCCCGGCGGCCACGGCGCGCCGGAGCCCGCCACCGCCGCCTCCGCGACCCCTGCCGCATCGGCCGCTTCGGCCCTGGTCGAGGCCACCGAGCACGAGGAGTGGGTGGACGGCATGCGCGAGCGCGCCGCCGCCGGCCCGGACTCCTGGGAGCCGGTGCCGGTCCCGCTGCCGACCTACGTCACCGCACCGGTCGCACCGCGGGTCAGCCGGGGCCTCGACCTCTCCGCGCCCGGCACCTGGGACTCCGGCCGGCCCGCCGCCGAGGCCCGCCCCGCCGCCGAACTGCGCCGGACCCCGCTGTTCGACCAGTACGCCGACCCGGCCGCCGCCGGCGCCGAGGACGGCTACGCCACCCGCCCCCGGGCCGCCAACGAATGACCCGCCGGCGCCCCGCCGCAGGCCCGCGCGCCGCGGCGGGGCGACCCGCCCACGGCCATGGTCATGAGCGGGTCCCCGGAGGTGATAGAGTTCTTTCTCGTTGGGGCTGTGGCGCAGTCCGGTAGCGCACCTCGTTCGCATCGAGGGGGTCAGGGGTTCGAATCCCCTCAGCTCCACCCGACGGAAATCCCGTCCGATCCATGTGATCGGGCGGGATTTCTGCTTTTCCGCGGGCGGGTCCCGGCAATCGGCCCGTCCGGCGGGGGTGGTGGCGGGGGATCAGGCGGCGGTCCGGCCGTGGGGCGGGCGGACGGGGCGTCAGGCGGGGTGCCGGGTTTCCGAAGAGGGGTTCGTTTGCGGCGGTGACAGGACCCGTCCGTGCTCGTTAGCCAGGGCGCTGACGTTGTCGACGAAGGGGCGAGCGCCGTGGCTCAGCCGTTCGAACTGCCGGACTTCTACGTGCCGTACCCGGCACGGCTCAACCCGCATCTGGAGCACGCGCGCTCGCACACCCGGGACTGGGCCCGCGCGATGGGGATGCTGGAGGGCTCCGGGGTCTGGGAGCCGGACGATCTGGAGTCGCACGACTACGCCCTGCTCTGCGCCTACACCCACCCCGACTGTGACGCCGAGGCGCTCGCCCTGGTCACCGACTGGTACGTGTGGGTCTTCTTCTTCGACGACCACTTCCTGGAGGTCTTCAAGCGCACCCAGGACCGCGAGGGCGGCAAGGCGTACCTGGACCGGCTGCCCGCGTTCATGCCGATGGACCTGGCCGACGGCTTCCCCGAGCCGACCAACCCGGTGGAGGCGGGCCTGGCCGACCTCTGGGCCCGGACCGTCCCGAGCATGTCGGCCGACTGGCGGGCCCGGTTCGCCGAGTCCACCCGCAACCTGCTGAACGAGTCGCTCTGGGAGCTCTCCAACATCAACGAGGGCCGGGTGGCCAACCCGGTCGAGTACATCGAGATGCGGCGCAAGGTGGGCGGCGCGCCCTGGTCCGCCGGTCTGGTGGAGTACGCGGCCCGGGCCGAGGTGCCCGAGGCGGTCTCCGGGACCCGGCCGCTGCGGGTCCTGCGGGACTCCTTCTCGGACGGCGTCCACCTGCGCAACGACCTGTTCTCGTACGAGCGGGAGATCGGCGAGGAGGGCGAGCTGAGCAACGGCGTGCTCGTCCTGGAGACCTTCCTCGGCTGCGGCACGCAGGAGGCCGCCGACCGGGTCAACGACCTACTCACCTCGCGGCTCCAGCAGTTCGAGAACACCGTGCTCACCGAGCTGCCCGGGCTGTTCGCCGAGCACGGTCTCGGGCCCGAGGAGTGTGTCCGGGTGCTGGCGTACGCCAAGGGCCTGCAGGACTGGCAGTCCGGCGGCCACGAGTGGCACCTGCGGTCCAGCCGGTACATGAACCAGGGCGGCGCCGCCGCCGGCGCGGGTGCCCCCGCCTTCGCCGTACCGACCGGCCTGGGCACCTCCGCCGCCGACATCAGGCTGACCGCCGGCCTCGGCGGGCTGCGGAAGTTCACCCACACCCCGCACCGGGCGGTCGGGCCGTCCGAGCTGCCGGAGTTCCACCTGCCGTTCACCGGCGGTCTGAACCCGCACCTGCCCGCCGCCCGCCGGAACCTGGTCGACTGGTCCCACCGGACGGGCCTGCTGCGGCCCGAACCCGGCGTGCCCGGCTCCGACCTGTGGACCGAGGAGATGCTGGTCGACTTCGACTTCGCGCTCTGCTCGGCGGCCATCGACCCCGACGCCACCCCCGGGGAGCTCGACCTCAGCGCCGCCTGGCTGGCCTGGGGCACCTACGCCGACGACTACTACCCCGCGGTCTTCGGCCGCGCCCGCGACCTCGCCGGGGCGAGGCGCTGCACCGAGCGGCTCGCTGCCCTGATGCCGGTGGACGGCGACATCGCCCCCGCCCCCGACCCCGACAGCGCCCTGGAACGCGGCCTCGCCGACCTCTGGCAGCGCACCACCGCGGGGATGTCCGCCGAGGACCGGCGGGCCTTCCGCACGACCGTCGACGACATGACCGGCGCCTGGCTCTGGGAGCTCGACAACCAGGCCCAGCACCGGATCCCCGACCCGGTGGACTACATCGAGATGCGGCGGCTCACCTTCGGCGCCGACCTCACCATGGGGCTCGCCCGGCTCGAACACGGGCGGGAGCTCCCCGCGGAGGTGCTGGCCAGCGGCTCGATCACGGCCCTGGAGAACGCGGCGGCGGACTTCGGCGGGCTGATGAACGACGTGTACTCGTACCGGAAGGAGATCGAGTACGAGGGGGAGCTGCACAACGCGGTGCTGGTGGTGGAGGCGTTCCTCGACTGCGACCAGCCGCGGGCGCTGGGGATCGTCGCGGACCTGATGAACGGGCGGATGCGGCAGTTCGAGCACATCGTGGGGCACGAACTGCCGGTCCTGTGCGAGGACCTCGGGCTGGGGGCGGCGGAGCGGGCGGCGCTCGACGCGTACGTCGGGGAGCTGCGGGACTGGCTGGTGGCGATCCGGACCTGGCACGAGGGGACGCGGCGGTACGGCGAGGAGGACCTGCGGCGGCACCGGGCGGCGCGGGTGCCGGCGGTGCCGGCGCTGTCGTACGGACCGACGGGGCTGGGGACCTCGGCGGCGAGGGTGCGGGAGCTCATCCGGTAGGGGCAGCCCCTGGGGTAGCCGGATGCGCAGGAAGGGGCGCGGGGAACCGCGCGGGGAGGAAAGGTTCTTCGTGAGCTTTCTCCCTGCGCGCAGTTCCCCGCGCCCCTGGGGTGACCGGGTGCGCACTGCCCCCGGCCGGGTGGGTCAGTTGGGGTCGTAGTGAGGGGTGGGGTGGGGGGTCTGGCGGGGAACGGCCGGGGGCGGGGTGCGCCGGTGGCCGCGGGGGTGGCGGGTGAGCTTGTAGCCCGCGACACCCGCGAGGGCGGCGAGGGCGCCGCCGGCCAGGGTCCAGTACCAGCGGGTGTTCCAGCCGGAGAACCAGCCCGAGTACCAGTGGTCCTCGGGCTCCGCCGGGGCGGCGGCGTGAGCGGCGGTGGCGGCCGGGGCCGGGCTCCCGCCGACCACGCCGGGGTTCACCGGCGGCACCAGCGGCGCCTTCAGCTCCCCGCCCTCGGGCTGGGCGTCGTCCGCCCCGCCCTTGGCGGTGACCTTCACCTTGACCTGGGCGGCGAGGCCCAGGTCCTGCTGCGGGACGTCGCCGACCGCGAGCCGGACGTAGTACGTGCCGGGCAGCGGGTCGCCGGACCAGGGCTCGGCCCAGGAGCGGATCTGCCGCAGGGTGCACCGCACCGCGACGCTGGTGGCGCTCTGGTCGGCGCTGCCGTTCTGCGGTCCTGCGGTGCAGGACTGGCGGCGGCGGAGGCCGTCGAAGACCTCCACCGTCCAGGTCTGCGGCCCGTGCCGGTCGCCGGAGGGCGCGAGGGCGACGTCCACCGCGACGGTGGGGGTCTGGCCCTCGGAGGCGGCGAACGCCCAGTAGAGGTAGTCACCGGTGGACACCGGGACGTCGGCGCTCTGGCCGGGCGCCAGGGTGGTGGCGGTCAGGAAGTTGGTGCCCGCGGTACCGGCCGGGGCCAGCGAGCCGGAGGCGGAGCCGGACGGGGAGGGCGAGGGCGAGGCGGCCACGGCCGCCGGGGCGGCCAGGGCCACCAGGCAGAGCGCCGGCAGCACGGACTTGAGAGGGGTACGCATCGTCAGTTCTCCCGCCAGACAGCGATCCGCCAGCGCGCCACCCAGCCGAAGACCAGGCCGGTGAGCAGGCCGGCCAGGGTGAGCACCAGCAGCAGGATCCAGCCGCGGCCGAGGCCCATGGCCGGGCCGTCGGGCGCCGGGGACGCCTCGGTGACGTCCACGGTCAGCTCCAGCGGCAGGCCGGGCTCGGCCTGGACACCGGGCTGGCCGGCGAAGGAGCTGCTGACGATCAGGCAGACCGGGCGTCCGGCGGCGTCCGAGGAACCGTCGGCGCCCGGGGCGGCGGAGGACTTCTTGTCGGACTTCTCGGCCTTCTCGGACTTGTCCGCCGCGGGGGCCGACCAGCGCAGGCCGGTGGAGGCGACGTCGGTGCGCCCGCTGCTGCCGTCGGTACCGCGGACCAGTTCCTGGCCCGAGGTGTCGGTGGCCCGCAGCAGCACCCCGTAGTCGTTGGCCACGGCGCGGTCAGGGGTGACGCTGACCGAGGCCCGCAGCTCCTGGCCGGGCTTGACCGGCACCCGGTAGACGCGGTGCTCGGAGAACTTCTCCCGGTCGGTGTAGACGCCGGGGGAGAGCACCGGTGCGCTCTCGCAGACGTCGGTGCCGGTGACCTTGGCGGGCGTCACGTTGTGGGTCTCGCCGGCCCGGCCGACCAGCTGCTTCACCTTCTGGGTGAGCTGCTCCTGGGTGCGCACGTCGGTGTAGGTGCCGCCGGTGGCGTTGGCGATGCAGAGCAGCTGCTGGCGGGTCTTGTCGTCGTGCGCCAGGCCGAGGGTGTCCACCACCAGGTGGATGCCCTGGGCGGCGAGCTCGCGGGCCACGTCGCAGGGGTCCGGCGGGGCGCAGGAGTCCTCGCCGTCGGTGATCAGGACGATCCGGCGGGTGGTCGGGCCGGTGCCGAGGTCCTGGGCGGCGCCGCGCAGGGCGAGGCCGATCGGCGTCCAGCCGGTGGGCCGCAGGGTGGCGACGGCGGTCTTGGCCTCGACCTTGTTGGTCTTGCCGACCGGGAAGAGCTGCTTGGTGTCCTTGCAGCCCTCGGCCTTGTTGTCGCCGGGGTAGGTCGCGCCCAGGGTGCGGATGCCGAACTCGGTCTCGGCCGGCAGGCCGTCGATGACCTCGTTGAGGGACTGCTGGGCCACCGCGATCCTGCTCTTGCCCTGGATGTCGGCGGCCCGCATGGAGCCGCTGACGTCGAGCACGAGGTCGACCTTGGGGGCCTCGGCGGTGGCGGCCGCGCCTGCGGCCGGTTCGTCTGCGTGGGCGGGTATGCCGCCGAGGACGGCGCCGACGGTGACCGTCAGCACCCCCAGGAGGCGGCCCGCGACCGGCAATCGTCGTCTGGTGATCGTCACGGGCCGCATCCTATGGAGCATCAGTTCGGCCGGGCCACTGCGGGCCGGAGCGCGGACCGTCCGGCCCCCGCCCGGCGCGCGGGAGGGCCGACCGGGCGCCGCGGCCCTCCGCCCGCGGCGCCCGGGGCCGTCACATGCCCGGGATCTGCCGGGCGGCGAACGCCTGACGGACCGTCGCGGCGGCCTGGTCGCCGTACATCTGTCGGGCCGTCGCCACCGTGGCCAGCGCCGCGGCGCTGAAGTCGGTGTCCGGGGCGAAGGAGAACTGGGCGTTGACGATGATCCGGTCCGCGGTGCGGGCGCCGAGCGCCGTGCGGATGTCGTACAGCGCCTGCGACCAGATCTCGCCGTCCGCGTGCACCTCGCCGACCCGGTCCGCGTAGACCTTGCCGGTGTCCAGGCGGCGGAGGCAGTGCACCGGGCCGTCGGTGTAGCCGGTGGAGTCCCAGTCGGCGACGCAGGCCTCGGGGGTGCGCGAGGTCCAGCCGTACCGGGCGCTCGCCGCGTCGCCGACGGCGACCGCGAGGTAGTCGCCGAAGGCCTCGCCGATCGCGCCGGCCTCCGGGGAGGCGCCGAAGCCGGGGACCTGGGCCTCGTGCACGGCGTGACCGTACTCGTGGACGATCACCTCGGCGTCCTCGGCGTCGTCCACGCCGCCCTTGCCGAAGCGGATCTCGTCCTTCTTGTCGGTGAAGAAGGAGTTGTCCGAGCCCCACTGGTTGAGGCGGACGTTCTGCACCCGGTCGTTGGCGCCGCGCAGCTCGCTGCCGAAGCCGAGGCCCTGCAGGTACTCCTGCGCCTCGTTGACCCAGAAGTACGCCATGACCTGCTCGAACTGGTCGGCGTCACGGGTGAAGCGGAAGTCGCCGGTGGCCGAGTGGACCGGGGTGCCGGTCTCCGAGCGGACGGCGGCCCAGCGGCCGGACAGGTAGCCGCTGCCGTCGAGGTTGCGCAGGGCGACCGTGGCGTAGGCGGAGGCCGGGACGGCGGAGGCGGCGTCCTTGCCGTCGGTGAGGGTCTCGTCGCCGGTGGCCTGCACCGGGTTGACCTTGAAGACCTGGCCGGTGCCGGTGGTGGTACCGGGCGCCGGCTTGGCGGCGGCCGGCACCGAGCCGAGGCCGGCGAGGGTGGCGAGCGCCGCGGCGGTGGCCAGGGCGAGGCGCGGGGCGCGGACGGACCGGGGTGCGCGGGTGGAACGGGGCACAGCTCCTCCAGAGCGGTCGGGGGACAGCGGGATCATTCCGTACGGCGGGAGCCCTGACTAGGGGGGTGAACCTTCGGCCATCGGTGCCCGGGACCGGAAATCCTGCGGTCCGGAGCCCCCTTTCCGGGCCCGTCGGGGGAAACCGGACACACCGCCACCAACGGCAATAAAAGGGGTGAATGCTCGCTAGGGTGCAGGGCAGACCCACCGCGTCGGAAGGACCCCGTACGTGAGCAACCTCTTCGTGATCGCCTATCCGGACCTCGTCACCGCCCAGCAGGTGCGGGAGGAGCTGATCAGCCTCCAGAAGCAGAAACTGATCGACCTGGAGGACATCGTCGTCGTCGAACGGCGGGCCGGCGACGGAAAGATCAAGCTGCACCAGGCCGTCAACACCACCGGCATGGGCGCCGCCTCCGGCGCGCTCTGGGGCGGTGTGATCGGCCTCCTCTTCCTCATGCCCTTCCTCGGCGCGGCGATCGGCGGTGCGACCGGCGCCGCCGTGGGCGCCGCCACCGACATCGGCGTGGACGACAAGTTCATGAAGCAGGTCGGCCAGAAGCTGCAGCCGGGCACCGCCGCGGTGTTCGCGCTGGTCCGCACCGCCACCGAGGACAAGGTGGTGCCCGCCGTGGCGGCCTTCGGCGGCGAGCTGATCCAGACCTCGCTCAGCCACGAGGAGGAGGAGCACCTCCGGTCCATCGCGCAGGCGGCCCGGTCGTCCGCCGGCGCCTGACCGGACGGCCGCCCCCGTGGCCTCCCCGTCGGCGACCGCCCGCGGCGCGGTGCCCGCCCGTCCGGTGAGGACCCGGCGCAACACCGAACTCGCCCTCGTCCTCGCGGCCGTGCTGATCGCCGTGTTCGGGTACGCGGAGGTCGGCCTCAACCTCGACGGGGAGGTGCCGCGGGGGGCCGCCGGGTACGGCGCCGCGCTCGGCGTCCTCGCACTGCTGGCCCACGGCGCGGTGCGCTGGCGGGCGCCGTACGCGGACCCGCTGCCGCTGCCGATCGCCGTGCTGCTCAACGGCATCGGCCTTGTGGCCATCTACCGCCTGGACCGGGCCACCCCCCGCAGCGCCGCCGCCCCCGCCCAACTCCTCTGGTCCGCCCTCGGTGTCGGCCTGTTCATCGCCGTCGTCCTGCTGCTGCGCGACCACCGGGTGCTCCAGCGGTACGCCTACCTCGGGGCGCTGGTCGCCCTGGTGCTGCTGGTCCTGCCGGTGCTCTTCCCGCCGGTGTACGGCTCCCGGATCTGGATCACCCTCGGCCCGTTCTCCTTCCAGCCGGGCGAGTTCGCCAAGATCCTGCTCGCCGTGTTCTTCGCCGCCTACCTGGCCGTCCACCGGGACACCCTGGCCCTGACCGGCCGGCGGATCTGGAAGGTCCGGCTGCCGCTCGGCCGGGTGCTCGGGCCGGTGCTGCTGATCTGGGCCGCCTTCGTCGGCGTCATGGTGCTGGAGACCGACCTCGGCACCTCGCTGCTGTTCTTCGGCCTGTTCGTGATCATGTTGTACGTGGCCACCGCCCGCAGCGGCTGGATCGCCATCGGGCTGCTCCTCGCCGCCGTGGCCGCCGTCGGGGTGGGCCGGCTCTCCCCGCACGTGCACAGCCGGGTCACCGACTGGCTGCACCCGCTGGGCTCGATCGCCGCCGGGCAGGGCGCCAACCAGATCGCCCAGTCGCTGTTCGCCTTCGCCTGGGGCGGGATGCTCGGCACCGGGCTCGGACTCGGCCAGTCCGTGCTGATCGGCTTCGCCGCCAAGTCCGACTTCATCCTGGCCACCCTCGGCGAGGAACTCGGCCTGGTCGGGCTGGTCGCGGTGCTGCTGCTGTACGCCCTGCTGGTCTCCCGCGGGTTCAGGACCGGGATCGCGCTGCGCGACCCGTTCGGCCGGTTGCTGGCGATCGGTCTCGCCGCCATCGTCGGCCTCCAGGTGTTCGTGGTGGCCAGCGGCGTCCTCGACCTGATCCCGCTCACCGGCATGACCCTGCCCTTCATCGCCCAGGGCGGCTCCTCCGTGGTCACCAACTGGATCATCGTGGCGCTGCTGGTGCGGATGAGCGACACCGCCCGCCGCCCCCCACCCGAGGAGCCGGCGTGAGACACGGCGAGGGCGGCCCGCACGGACTGCCCGGGATCTCCACCACCGGCCGCCGGGCCGGCACCTTCTGCCTGCTGCTGATCGTCGCCCTCGCCGCCCAGGCCACCCGGGTCCAGGTGTTCCGCAAGGACGAACTCGACCACAACCCGGCCAACCAGCGGCTCACCGTCCGGCGCTACTCGGAGCCCCGCGGCAACATCCTGGTGGCCGGCGCGCCCGTCACCGGCTCGGAGCCGACCGGCGGCCGCTACGCCTACCGCCGCACCTACCCCGACGGCGGCCGGTACGCCGCGGTCACCGGCTACTCCTCCCAGACCTACGGCAACACCCAGCTGGAGGGCATCTACGACGACCTGCTGTCCGGCACCGACCCCCGGCTGGCCAGCTGGGCGGTCTGGGACGCGATCTCCCGCGGCCGGCAGCCCGGCGGCGACGTCCGGACCACCATCGACCCGGCCGCCCAGCAGGCCGCGCTGCGCGGACTCGGCGACCAGAAGGGGGCCGTCGCCGCGATCGAGCCCGCCACCGGCCGGATCCTCGCGCTGGCCTCCACCCCGACCTACGACCCCGGCACCTTCGCCGGCACCTCGGACGCCGACCGCCAGGCCTGGGACCGGCTGCAGGCCGACCCCGACCAGCCGATGCTCAACCGGGCGCTGCGCCAGACCTACCCGCCCGGATCCACCTTCAAGGTGGTCACCGCCGCCGCCGCGCTGTCCGCCGGGGTGGTCACCGACCCGGACGCGCCCACCTCCGCGCCCTACCCGTACGTGCTGCCGGGCACCACCACCGCGCTGCCCAACGACACCTCGGCCTGCAACCGCCCGAACCTCTCGCTCCGCCAGGCGATGATCAACTCCTGCAACAGCGTGCTCGGCTACCTCGGCGTCCAGGTCGGCCTGCCGGGCATGGTGGCGGCGGCGCAGGGCTACGGCTTCGACGACGGCGAGCTGGACGTGCCGGTCCGGGCCGCCCGGTCCAACTTCGACACCGTGATGGACCGCTCCCAGCTCGCGCTCTCCTCCATCGGCCAGTACGACACCGCCGCCACCCCGCTGGTGATGGCCATGGTCGCGGCGGGCGTCGCCAACAACGGCACGGTGATGTATCCACAGCTTGTGGACAGACTGACCCGCGGCGACGGCACCCCGATCCAGCTGATGAGCCCCCGGGAGTACCGGCAGGCGATGAGCGGCGCCGTCGCCGAGCAGGTCCGGCAGCTGATGGTGGACGTGGTGGAGCAGGGCACCGGACGCAACGCGCGGATCGCCGGAGCCACCGTCGGCGGCAAGACCGGCACCGCCGAGCACGGGGAGGGCAACAGCGGCACCCCGTACGCCTGGTTCGTCTCCTGGGCGAAGCCGGACGGTTCCGACGCCGTCCCGCCGGTGGCGGTGGCCGTGGTGGTCGCGGACAGCTCGGCGAGCGAGGTCACCGGCGGCGGGCTGGCCGCCCCGATCGCCCGCGCCGTCATGCAGGCCGTGCTCAAGAGCCGCTGACCGGGCCGTTCACCCGCCGCACAGCGCCCGGGGCGGGCAGCGCACCGTAGGCGAAGTGTCCGGTTTGTCGGGTGCTCTGTGGTGATTCGTCCAAGGCGCGCCCCTCATGGTTCCGTTTGCGCCCATGGTGCCCTCGCGGGGTACTGTCCCATCTTTGTTCGGTTGGTCCGCCATGTCGCCCCACGCGGCCATCGCGACCCCGGCCGACGCACACCCTCCTCCGCCCAGAAAGAACCACCCACGTGAGCACCCCCCAGAGCACCCCGGGCTCCCGTCTGCTCAGACGGAAGCCGGTCGAGACCCTGATCGCGGAGTCCGCCTCCGCCGGGGAGGAGGGCGGCGGAGGCGGCCACCTGCGCCGCTCCATCGGCCTGTGGCAGCTCTCGTCCATCGGCATCGGGGCGACCGTCGGCACCGGCATCTTCTTCGTGCTCTCCACCTCCGTCCCGGAGGCTGGCCCGGCCGTCATCCTGTCCTTCGTGCTCGCGGCGGTCACGGCCGGCCTGACCGCGCTCTGCTACGCCGAGATGGCCTCCGCCATCCCGGTGTCCGGCTCCTCCTACTCGTACGCCTACGCCACCCTCGGCGAGCTGGTCGCCTTCGGCGTCGGCGTCTGCCTGCTGATGGAGTACGGCGTCTCCGCCTCGGCCATCGCGGTCAGCTGGGGCGAGTACCTCAACGAGTTCCTCGACCTGGCCTTCGGCGTCCGCATCCCCGACGCGCTCGCCGCCGCCCCCGGCAACGGCGGGTACGTCAACCTGCCGGCCGTGGTCCTGGTCGCCCTGGTCGTCCTGCTGCTGGTGCGCGGCGCCAGTGAGTCCGCCAAGGTCAACGCCGCCATGGTGGCGATCAAGCTGGCCGTCCTGGTGCTGTTCGTGGCGGTCGGCCTGACCGGCTTCCACTCCGGCAACCTCACCCCGTTCATGCCGCTCGGCGCGGCCGGCGTGCAGGTGGCCGCCTCCAGCATCTTCTTCTCCTTCATCGGCCTGGACGCCGTCTCCACCGCCGGTGAGGAGGTCGAGAACCCCCGCCGCACCCTGCCGCTGGCGATCGTGATCTCGCTGGTCGTGGTCACCCTGCTGTACGTGGCCGTCGCCGTCACCGCCGTCGGCGCCCAGCCCTGGCAGAAGTTCGAGGGCCAGGAGGCGGGCCTGTCCCAGATCCTCCAGGACGTCACCGGCCAGGGCTGGCCGGGCATGGTCTTCGCGCTCGGCGCGATCGTCTCGATCTTCAGCATCACCCTGGTGGTGATCTACGGCCAGACCCGCATCCTGTACGCGATGGGCCGCGACGGCATGCTGCCGAAGAAGTTCGCCGAGGTCTCGCCGCGCACCGGCACCCCGGTCTGGAACACCTGGGTGGTCGGCATCGCCGTCGCCGCGCTGGCCGCGTTCTTCCCGCTCAGCCTGCTCGCCGACATGACCAGCCTGGGCACCCTGGTCGCCTTCGCCGTGGTCTCGGTCGGCGTGATCATCCTCCGCCGCACCCAGCCCGACCTGCCGCGCGGCTTCCGGGTGCCGCTGTACCCGGTCGTCCCGCTGCTCAGCATCGGCTTCTGCGCCTACCTGATCACCGGCCTGCACACCGACACCTTCGTGGCCTTCGGCGTCACCCTGGTGCTCGCCACGGCCGTGTACTTCGGCTACAGCGTCAAGCACTCCAAGCTCGCCGCCACCGAGACGCGCGAGAGGGTCGAGATCGGCTGAGAAAGGCCGGTACCAGGGGGAGGAAGGGGGGACCGCCGTACACCGGCGGTCCCCCTTCCGCGTCAAGTTGCACACAAGAAGCACGCCGAGTCCCGGGACACCGCCCGGTTCGGCCCCCTACCCTTCCAGGCATGGTGAGCACCCGTCCGTCCCACCTCGCAGACCAGGCCGCCTGCGCCGTGCACAGTGCACCCGGGCGCGGCGGCTCCCGACGCGTGCCCCGGCAGCGCACCGCGGGGGAGTCGGCGGCGGCCCGCTGGGCGGCCCACCGGGGGGTGCAGGCGGTCGGCTGCGTGATCGCGGCCCTGTGGGCGGCGGCCTTCCCGCTGGTGTCCGACCTGTCCAACCAGATCTTCTGGGGCGCCGTCGCCGCCCCCGCCTACGGCCTGGCGGCGGTGTTCTGCCTCGGCCTGCCCCGCCGGATCGGGCCCCGGGTCGGCGCGGCGGTCGCCCTGTTCGGGGCGGTGCTGCTGCCGCTGGCGGTGCTGGCCCTGCGGGGAAGGCACCAGTCCGAGGTGATGGTGGTCGAGCGCTCGGCCCGGCTGCTGCTGCACACCGGCAGCCCGTACCTGCCCGACCCGCGGGTGGTCACCGACTTCAACCCGTATCTGCCCTCGATGGCCCTGTTCGGCCTGCCCCGGGCCGCGCTCGGCACCGGGAACGGCCTCAGCCAGGTGCTCGGGGACGCCCGGATCTGGTTCGCGCTGACCTTCCTGGGCTGCCTGCTGGGCGGCTGGCGGCTGCTGCGGCCCAGCCGGGACCGCGCGCCGGTGCTGCCGCTGGCCGTGCTCACCGCCTCCCCGCTGATCGCCCTGGCGCTCACCGTCGGCGGCGTCGACCTGCCGCTGATCGGCGTCTGCTCGCTGGCGATGGCGATGGCCGCCCGCGGCCGCCCGGTCGGCACCGGCCTGGTCCTCGCCCTGGCCTGCACCCTGAAGTGGACGGCCTGGCCCGCCCTCCCGGTCGCCCTGCTGCTGCTCTGGCGGCTGTACGGCAGACGGCGGGCCGCCCGGGCGGCGGTGATCTCGGTCGGGGTCAGCCTGGCGGTGATCCTCCCGGTCGCCCTGGGCCACGCCCGGGAGCTGCGCGAGCAGGTGGTCCGCTTCCCGCTCGGGATGACCGCCGTGCACACCCCGGCCGGCAGCCCGCTGCCCGGCAAGGTGCTGGCCGGCTTCGGCCCGACCGGGCACACGATCTCGCTGACCCTGCTCTGCCTGGGCGGCCTCGCGGTGGCGCTCTGGCTGCTGGCCTACCCGCCCACCTCGGCGACCGCCGCCTGCGACCTGCTGGCCGTCGGGCTGACGGTCGCCTTCATGCTCGCCCCGGCCGGCCGCTTCGGGTACCTGGCGCTGCCCACCGTCCTGGTGATCTGGCCGCGGCTGGCCACCCGGACCTGGACCTGGCGCCACCCGGACCCGGCCCGGCACCAAATGCCGGTGGCCCTGGTGGGGTGACCGGGGAGTGACCGCAGGAGCGGTCAGCCGTTGCCCACCTTGAGGACCTTGGCCACCGCGGGACCGGCCGCGTCGATGCCGTGGCCCGCGCCCTCGACCTCGGCGGCCGCGGCGATGTTGCCCCGGTAGGCCACGAACCAGCTGTTGGCCGGCTTCCCGCCGCCGATCTCGGCCGTCCCGGTCTTGGCACCGGAGTTGCCGCCCAGGCTCGCCATCACCGGCTTGGCGGTGCCGTTCATCGCCGTCGCCCGCATCAGCCCGCGCAGGTCCTCCAGGACCCCGGGGGCGAGCTGCCGGGCGGCGGTCACCCGGTCCTTGCTGTCCGCCACCAGGACGGGCTGGTGGAAGGTGCCGTTCTGCACGGTGGCCGCCACCGAGGCCATCCCCAGCGGGTTGGTCTGCACCGCACCCTGGCCGATGTACTCGCTGGCCGCGCCGGCCATGCTGTTCTGCACCGGGATGAGGGTGTCGAAGTTGCTGACGCCGGTCTTCCACTCCAGGCCCAGGCCGAAGACCTCCTTGGCCAGCTTGGGCAGGCTGTCCGGCTTCAGCACCTCCTTGCCCTTCTCGATGAAGGCGGTGTTGCAGGAGCGGGTGAAGTCGTCGGTCAGCGTGTAGTTCGGGAAGTCCCCGTCGAAGTCGTTCTTCAGCTCCAGCCCGGTGACCTTGGTGGTCGGCGGGCAGGGCATGGTGCTGGTCGGGGTGACCCCGGCCTCCAGCAGCGCCGCCGCGGAGAGCACCTTCATGGTGGAGCCGGGCGCGGTGGCGCCCAGGAAGGCCCGGTTCTGCCCGGTCGCCGGGGCGTTGGCCACCGCCAGGATGTTGCCGGTGGACGGCTCGATGGCGACCAGCGAGGCGGCCCGGGTCCCGCCCTTGGACTGCTCCTGGACGGCCTCCTCGGCCGCCTTCTGCACATCGGCGTCCAGGGTCAGCTTCAGCGCCGCCGCCGGCTTGGGCTCCTTGATGGTGAAGAGCTTCTCCTGGGCCGCCTTGCCCGCGTCGTCGGTGATCACCACACCCGTCCCGGCGTCGTCGGGCGAGGCGCTCGCGGGGGTGGCCTTGACCGTGGGCAGCAGCGGCGCCAGCGAGGCGAAGGCGCTCAGCGGGCGGCCCTTGCGGTCCTGGATCTGGGACGGCGGGGAGAACACCGGCTTCACCGCGATCGTCCGGCCGGCGGCCAGCTTGGGGTGGAGCACGGTCGGGTCCCAGAGCACGGCGGCCTTGCCGTCGCTCATCTTCACCATCTTCAGCACGCCGTCGTAGTTCCACGGCGTCCCGGTCTCGGCGAACTCCACCTTGGCCTTGAAGGCCAGCAGCACGCCGGCCGGAGCCGGGGCCGCGGACGTCGGGGAGGCCGAGGACGCCGCGCTCGCGGCGGCGGAGGAGGGCTTGGTGGTGGGCGCGGTCGAGGAGGTGGGCGCGGGCGCCGGACCGCCCGGGGTCAGCCCGATCGCGCTGGGCTTCAGCTTCTCCCGGAACGCCACCAGCGCGGCGTTGGCTGTGTCCGGCTTGTCGGTGAGCTTGCCGGCCGCCTCCAGGTCGCCCTTGGACCAGGCCTCCAGGAAGGACTTGGCCCCCTCGGCGGCCTGCTCGGCGGTCGGGGGCTCGGCCACCACCGTCCGGGTCTTCGGCTTCCCCGGCCCGGCGTCCTCGTCGCCCGCGAGCAGCGCGTACGCGCTGACGCCGCCGCCGACGAACAGCGCGGCGGTGACGGTGGCGATGCCGATTTTGGCGCCCTTGTGCACGGTGAGATCCCCCATGGTGTCGACCGACGGACCGGCCCAGACACCCTAAGCACACAGTCTCCGTGCACCCACGACACACGCGTCCCTTGTGACACATTCATTACATGGAGGGACGCATGGATCTCAGATCCAGCTGGTGAACCACATCCGCGCCCGCCAGTCCTCCATCGGGATCGTCTCCCCGGTGAACAGCGGGTGGAAGTAGAGGAAGTTCCCCATCACGGCCAGCACCAGCACGCCCGCCGCCACCGTGCCCAGCATCCGGCGGTCCCGGCTCGCGGTCGCCGGCCCGATCAGCGCGCCGATCATCATCGTCACCGCCAGCACCAGGAAGGGCACGAAGGCCACCGCGTAGAACAGGAAGATCGTCCGCTGCTGGTAGTTGAACCACGGCAGGTACCCGGCCGCGATCGCGCACAGGATCGCCCCGGCCCGCCAGTCCCGGCGCAGCGCCCAGCGGTACAGGCAGTACACCAGCGCCACGATGCCGGCCCACCACAGCAGCGGGGTGCCGATGCCCAGCACCTCGCGGGCGCACTCGGCCACGTCGCAGCCGGCCTGCCCGTTCTTCGGGGACTCGTAGAAGAAGGAGACCGGCCGGCCCAGCACCAGCCAGCTCTTCGGGTTCGACTGGTAGGTGTGCGGGCTGGTCAGGCCGACGTGGAAGTCGTACATCGTGGCGTGGTAGTGCCACAGGCTGCGCAGCCCGGCCGGCACCCAGGTCAGGTCCACCTGCGGCAGCGGGATGCCGAGCAGGTGGTCCGGGGAGAGGCCCCGGCGGGTGGCCGCCCAGTCGCGGAAGTAGCCGCCGTGGCCCGGCACGGCGCTGCTGAGGAACCAGCCGGTCCAGCTGGCCGTGTAGACCACCACGGTCACCAGCAGCATCAGCGGCATCGCCAGCGAGTCCCAGAACAGGCCCCAGATCCACCAGTTGCGGTTGCCGGCCAGCCGGCGCGCGGTGGCGTCCCAGACCACGGTCATGACCGCGAAGGCCAGCAGCGCGTACAGGCCGCTCCACTTGGTCGCCGTCATCAGGCCCAGGCAGACCGCCGCCGCCAGCCGGTACGGCCGCAGGCCCAGGGTGAGCCAGTCCCCGCCCGGGTGGGTCTCCATCCGCCGGGCGATCAGGCCGCGGGTGCGGTCCCGGTCCAGCAGCAGGAAGCCGAACGCCGCCAGGAACCAGAACATCACCACCAGGTCCAGCAGCGCCGAACGGCTCATCACGAAGTGCAGGCCGTCCACCGCCAGCAGCAGACCGGCCACGCAGCCCAGCAGCGTGGAGCGCAGCAGCCGGCGGCAGATCCGGGCGAGCATCAGCACCGACACCGTGCCCAGCACCGCCGTCATGAACCGCCAGCCGTACGGGTTCATCCCGAACAGCTGCTCGCCCAGGCCGATGATCCACTTGCCCACCGGCGGGTGCACCACGTACGCCGGGTCGATCCGGTACGGCACATTGGGGTTCGGGGCGGTGATCTGGCCGTTGGCGTCGTCGGCCCAGGAGGTCTCGTAGCCGCCCTGCCAGAGCGCGTAGCCGTCCTTGGCGTAGTACGTCTCGTCGAAGATCAGCGCGTGCGGGGAGCCCAGGTCGGCGAACCGCAGCACGCCGGCGAACAGCGCCACCGCCAGCGGGCCGAGCCAGCCGGACCAGCGGCACAGCCAGGACCACAGGCCGTCCGGCAGCCGCACCCCCAGCCGGAGCAGCAGCAGCGAGGACGGCACCAGGTCCGGGGTCACCCCCGGGCCGTCCGGCATCGGCGGGACCAGCCGCTCGGCCGACGTCGGCCCGGCCGGCGCCCGGTAGCCGTACGCGGAGAGCACCCGCGACCAGCGGGAGGCCCCCGGCCGGCCCTCGCGCGGCTCCGGCACCGGGGCCGGATCGTCGGTCGGGGCCAGCACGGCCACCCCGCCCTGCTCGGGGCGGTCCGAACCACTGTGCGTCTTGGCTGTCATGTCGCCGGTCACGCGCACATCGTAGGGGCGGCGGATGAGCGCGCAACGGTCTCCCCGGCCTTCACAGCCCGGCCGGGCCCGGGTCGCACGAGTCGAAGGGCGCGCCGGGGCCGAAAATGACGAGCGAGGAAGCGAGCGCCAGCGAGCGCGGGAGCGAGGAATGTCGGCACCGGGTCAAGAGCGCCCGGAGACGAGCGAGGAACAGCGCTACGACCCGGCTGCTGACGGGTTGTCAGGTATACGATCGGTCCTATGGATGATGGGGGAAGCAGGGGACGCGGAGCGGTCGACGTGGCGCTCGCGGTGGGATTCGCGCTGCTGGCGGGCGGGGTGCTGTTCGGTATCTCCCGCTGGCTGGGGCACCTCGTCCCGGGCCTGGGGCTGCTGCTCGGCTGGGGCGCCGTCAAGGCCGCGGTCCTCGGCTCGGCCGGGCTGACGACCCTGTTCGCCTGGTACCGCGCCCGGCGCCGGGCGGACTGACCGGCCCTTATGGACGGGCGGACGGCGGCGGCCGCCCGGGCTGGGAGGATGGGGACGTGACAGGAGTACTCGTTCTCGCAGGCACCCCCATCGGCGACGTCGCGGACGCGCCGCCCCGGCTGCTCACCGAGCTGGCCTCGGCCGACGTGATCGCCGCCGAGGACACCCGCCGGCTGCGCCGGCTCACCCAGGCGCTCGGGGTGGTGCCGACCGGCCGGGTCGTCTCGTACTTCGAGGGCAACGAGGTGGCCCGCACCCCCGAGCTGGTCGAGGCGCTGCTCGGCGGCGCCCGGGTGCTGCTGGTCACCGACGCCGGCATGCCCTCGGTCTCCGACCCCGGCTACCGGCTGGTCGACGCGGCCGTCGCGGCGGAGGTCAGGGTCACCGCCGTCCCCGGCCCGTCCGCGGTGCTCACCGCGCTCGCGCTGTCCGGACTGCCGGTGGACCGGTTCACCTTCGAGGGCTTCCTGCCGCGCAAGGCCGGCGACCGGGCCCGGCAGCTGGCCGAGGTCGCCGCCGAGCCGCGCACCATGGTGTTCTTCGAGGCGCCGCACCGGATCGCCGAGGCGCTCACCGCGATGGCCGAGGCCTTCGGCGCCGACCGCCCGGCCGCGGTCTGCCGCGAGCTGACCAAGACCTACGAGGAGGTCAAGCGCGGCCCGATCGGCGAGCTGGCCACCTGGGCGGCCGCCGGGGTCAAGGGCGAGATCACCGTGGTGGTGGCCGGCGCCCCGCCGGCCGCGCCCGAGCAGCTCACCCCGGCCGAGCTGGCCCGCCGGGTGGCCGTCCGGGAGGAGGCGGGGGAGCGCCGCAAGGAGGCCATCGCCGCCGTCGCGGCCGAGCTCGGCCTGCCCAAGCGCGAGGTGTTCGACGCCGTGGTGGCCGCCAAGAACAGCCCGTGACCAGGCGTGCCACCAGGCATTCCGGCGCGTACCTTGGGAACAAGCGCTCCGTAAACACCGGCCGGGCGAAGCTTTGGCCCAGCCTTTCCCCAAGCCTCGCCAATTCGGTTCCAAGACTTGGCAAGCCGGGTGGCGGAGGCGCCGACCGGGGCATTCCCTGGGATGGAAGACCTGAGCCGGGCGCGGGTCCGGCGGGCGCTGGGAGACGGCTATGAGCGACACGATCGGTAGCCCTCTGAGCGGCGGCGGAGCGCCGAGCGGCCTCGGTGTCACCACCAGGCCGCGGAACTCCGTGGAGACCGTCCGGGAGGCGTACTCGTTCGTCTGCCTGAGCTGCGGCTACGGCTGGGAGCAGGCCTACGACATCGAGCACCACAAGGCCCGCGACGGGCAGACCGTGTTCGAGTACAAGGCGAACGGGCTGAGAGTGCCGTCGCCGCTGAAGAACCCGACCTGCCCCGGCTGCGGCGGGCACAAGGTGCGGATCATGCGCGAGGGGCGGGTGGCCACGGCCGACCGGTCATCCACCCCGGCCCCCGGGTACGCGCCGCACGCCGAGCCGGCCGACGCCGAGGCCCCGGTCCCGGCCCCGGCCGAGATGCCGGCCGGCACCCGCCGCCGCTGGTTCGGCTTCTTCTCCCGCCGGGCCGACTAGGACCCGCCGCGCCCGGCCGGCCCTTCGGCGGGCCGGCCGGGCCCGGGCGGGAGCCGTCCGCGCACCGATACTCGGTCGTGGGTGGTTCCTTCGCGCGACTAAGATTCGGTGGCATGGCGGCCACTGAAGACCACAGCACCACCGAGGCGCAGCGCTCGGCCTACTACGTCACCACCCCGATCTACTACGTGAACGACCGCCCGCACCTGGGCCACGCGTACACGACGGTGGCCGGCGACGTGCTCACCCGCTGGCACCGCCAGCGCGGCGAGAAGGTCTGGTACCTGACCGGGACCGACGAGCACGGCCAGAAGATCCTGCGGACCGCCGAGGCCAACGGCGTCACCCCGCAGGAGTGGTGCGACAAGCTGGTCGAGGAGGCGTGGAAGCCGCTCTGGCAGCACCTGAACATCGCCAACGACGACTTCATCCGCACCACCCAGAAGCGGCACACCGACCGCGTGCAGGAGTTCGTCCAGGACCTGCACGACAAGGGCGAGATCTACAAGGGCGGCTACTCCGGCCCGTACTGCGTCGGCTGCGAGGAGTACAAGCTCCCCGGTGAGCTGCTCCCCGGCGCGACCGAGGACGAGAAGCTCTGCCCGATCCACAAGCGCCCGGTCGAGTGGCTGGAGGAGGAGAACTACTTCTTCCGGCTCTCCGCGTACGGCCCGAAGCTGCTGGAGTTCTACGCCGCCAACCCGGACTTCATCCAGCCGGCCACGGCCCGCAACGAGGTGCTGCGCTTCGTCGAGCAGGGCCTGCAGGACCTCTCGATCTCCCGCTCCACCTTCAACTGGGGCGTCCCGCTGCCCTGGGACGAGAAGCACGTCCTGTACGTGTGGGTGGACGCGCTGCAGAACTACATCACCGCCGCCGGCTACGGCAGCGACCCGGCCCGGTTCGCCGAGCTGTGGCCCGCCTCGGTGCACCTGGTCGGCAAGGACATCCTCCGCTTCCACGCGGTGATCTGGCCCGCGATGCTGATGGCCGCCGGGCTGCCGCTGCCCAAGCGGGTCGTCGCCAACGGCTGGCTGATGGTCGGCGGCGAGAAGATGTCCAAGTCCAACCTGACCGGCATCGCGCCCACCGACCTGACCTCGCACTTCGGCGTGGACGCGTACCGCTACTACTTCCTGCGGGCCATCCCGTTCGGCACCGACGGCTCGTTCTCCTGGGAGGACTTCACCGCCCGGTACACCTCCGAGCTGGCCAACGACTTCGGCAACCTGGCCTCCCGGGTCGCCGCCATGGTCGGCAAGTACTTCGACGGGGCGCTGCCGGCCGCCACCGCCGCCGGCGCGGCCGAGCAGACCGTCGCCGAGGGCCTGGCCAAGGCCGCGGAGACCGCCGACCGCAAGATCGGCGAGGAGCTGGACTTCGCCGGCGGCATCGCCGCCGTGTTCGAGTTCATCAAGCTGGTCAACGGCTACCTCACCGAGCAGGAGCCGTGGAAGGTCGCCAAGGACACCTCCGAGGAGGGCCAGGCCCGCCTCGCGACCGTCCTCTACACCGCCGCCGAGGCGCTGCGGGCCACCGCCGTGCTGCTCAACCCGCTGATGCCGACCGCCGCGGCCAAGCTCTGGGACTCGCTGGGCGCCGAGGCCTCGCTGGGCGCGCTCGCCGACCAGACCATCGGCACCGTCGCCGACTGGGGCCGGCTGCCGGCCGGCTCCACCGTCACCAAGGGCGACATCCTGTTCCCCCGTCTGGAAGAGAAGCCCGCCTCCTGATGGCCAAGAAGGACGACGACCGGTCGACCCCGCCGCCGCTGCCGGAACCCCTGGCCGTGTCGGTGGCCGACTCGCACACCCACCTGGACATGCAGTCCGGCACCCCCGCCGAGGGCCTGGCCAAGGCCGCCTCGGTCGGGGTGACCAC
This sequence comes from Kitasatospora sp. HUAS MG31, assembly GCF_040571325.1. Classification (GTDB taxonomy): domain Bacteria; phylum Actinomycetota; class Actinomycetes; order Streptomycetales; family Streptomycetaceae; genus Kitasatospora; species Kitasatospora camelliae. The sequence goes on from NZ_CP159872.1 coordinate 4,478,879, forward strand.
GGTCGTCCAGGTGGGCTGTGACGTGCGCGGCTCGCGCTGGGCGGCGGAACTCGCCGCCGAGTTCGAGGCCGTGCACGCGGCCGTCGCCCTGCACCCCAACGAGGCGCCACGGATCTTCCTCGGCGACCCCGACGGCTGGTCCGGGCAGCACCGCTCACCCGGCGGGGCGAAGGCCCTCGACGAGGCGCTCGCCGAGATCGACGCGCTGGCCGCCCTTCCGCAGGTGAAGGCGGTCGGCGAGACCGGGCTGGACTACTTCCGCACCGGGCCCGAGGGCGTGGACATCCAGAAGGAGTCCTTCCGCCGGCACATCGAGATCGCCAAGCGGCACGGCAAGGCCCTGGTGATCCACGACCGGGACGCCCACGAGGACGTCATCGCCCTGCTGCTGGAGGAGGGCGCGCCCGAGCGGACGGTCTTCCACTGCTACTCCGGCGACGCCGCGATGGCCAAGGTCTGCGCCGAGCACGGCTGGTACCTCTCCTTCGCCGGCCCGGTCACCTACAAGGCCAACCACGCCCTGCGCGAGGCCCTGTCGGCCACCCCGCTCGACCGCGTCCTGGTCGAGACCGACGCCCCCTTCCTCACCCCGCACCCGTTCCGCGGCCGCCCCAACGCCCCGTACCTCATCCCGGTCACCGTCCGCGCCATGGCCGCCCACCTCGGCCTCGACGAGGACGAGACGGCCACCGCCATCGCCGCCAACACGGCCAGGGCCTTCGGGTACTGACCGGCGAACGGACGCCGGGCGCCGCCGGAACGCTCCGGTGCCCCGTCCCCGGGGAGACCGTCGAACGGTGAGGCGGTGTGGCGCCCGTATCCTTGCGGGGTGAGCAGCACCGATCCCACGCCGCAGTCCGACAGTCACCTGCTGGGCGCCGCCGACATCCGTGAACTGGCCGCCGCGTTCGGGGTGAAGCCGACCAAGCAGCGCGGGCAGAACTTCGTCATCGACGGCAACACCGTGCGGCGGATCGTCCGCGCGGGCGGGGTGACCGCCGAGGACAGCGTGGTGGAAGTCGGCCCGGGGCTGGGTTCGCTGACCCTGGCGCTGCTGGAGGTGGCCGCGCACGTCACCGCCGTGGAGATCGACCCGCTGCTCGCCCGGCACCTCCCCACCACCGTCGCCTCCCGGATGCCGGAGAAGGCGAAGGACTTCGACCTCGTGCTGAGCGACGCGATGGAGGTCACCGAGCTGCCCGGCCCGGCGCCCACCGCGCTGGTCGCCAACCTCCCGTACAACGTGGCCGTGCCGGTGCTGCTGCACATGCTGCAGACCTTCCCGAGCATCGAGCGCACCCTGGTGATGGTGCAGAGCGAGGTCGCCGACCGGCTCGCCGCCAAGCCCGGCAACAAGGTGTACGGCGTCCCCTCGGTGAAGGCCAACTGGTACGCCGAGGTGAAGCGCGCCGGTGCCATCGGCCGCAACGTCTTCTGGCCGGCGCCGAACGTGGACTCCGGCCTGGTCTCGCTGATCCGCCGGGACCCGCCGAAGACCGCCGCCTCCCGCGCGGAGGTGTTCGCCGTGGTGGACGCCGCCTTCGCCCAGCGCCGCAAGACCCTGCGCGCCGCGCTCGCCGGCTGGGCCGGCTCCCCGGCCGCCGCCGAGGAGGCGCTGCACGCCGCGGGCATCGACCACAAGCTGCGCGGCGAGATGCTCACCGTCGAGCAGTTCGCCGCCATCGCCGAGCACAAGCCCGAGGCCGCCCGATGATCACCGTCCGCGTTCCCGCCAAGGTCAACGTCCAGCTCGGGGTGGGCGGGCTGCGGGCCGACGGCTTCCACGACCTGGCCAACGTCTTCTTCGCGGTGGCCCTCGCCGACGAGGTGACCGCCACCCCGGGCGAGGGGGTCACCCTCTCCTGCACCGGTCCGGACGCCGCCTCCGTCCCGCTGGACGCCACCAACCTGGCCGCCCGGGCGGCCCGGCTGCTGGCCGCGCACCACGGCCTCGCCGACCCCGGCGTCCACCTGCACATCGCCAAGGCGATCCCGGTGGCCGGCGGGATGGCGGGCGGCAGTGCCGACGGCGCGGCGGCCCTGGTGGCCTGCGACGCGCTCTGGGGTCTGGACACCCCGCTGGAGACCCTGCTGGAGCTGGCCGCCGAGCTGGGCTCCGACGTGCCGTTCGCCCTGCTGGGCGGGGTGGCGCTGGGCCGTGGCCGGGGCGAGATCCTTGAGCCGCTGCCGGTGGCGGGCCCCTTCCACTGGGTGTTCGCGGTCGCCGACGGCGGCCTCTCCACCCCGGCCGTGTTCCGCGAGTGCGACCGGCTCCGCGAGGAGGCCGGCACCGGCTCCTCGGACCGCGAGGTGCCCACCCCGGACGCCGACCCCGCGCTGCTCGCCGCCCTCGCCGACGGCGACCCGGTGGCCCTCGCCGCCGCGCTCGCCAACGACCTCCAGGCCGCCGCCCTCTCGCTGCGACCCGCGCTCGCCGACACCCTGCGGGCCGGTACCGGGGCCGGCGCGCTCGCGGCCCTGGTCTCCGGCTCCGGCCCGACCTGCGCCTTCCTGACGAAGGACGCCGAGTCGGCGGCGGCGGTGGCCGAGGCGCTGATCGCCTCCGGCACCTGCCGGACCGCGCACGCCACCCACGGGCCGGTCCCGGGCGCGGCGGTGCTCGCGGGCTGAGGCCCGCTCTCTCACCGGGGGCGGGGCGGGGCTCAGCCGCGGGGCCGCAGCCGCCGCAGGGTCCAGCCCCGGCCGTCCGGGTCGAGCGGGCGGGTGGTCCGCTTGAAGAGGTACTCGGCCCGCTCGTAGGACAGCCGGCCCCGGCCGGTCTCCGGGCAGCGGTCCGCCTCCGCGGGCATCCGCCCGGGCCCGGGACGGCGGTCGGCGAGGAAGACCGGCCCGCGGCTCCGGCCCGCCAGCAGCTCGGGCAGCAGCCGGGCGGTGCCCGACCGCCAGTCGACCCAGCGGCCGCCGGACCGCGCCCGGCGGTCCTCCAGGTCCAGGTCCTCCACGTTCAGCGCCAGGACGGCGGCCACCGGGGCCGCCGACTCGTACAGCAGCCGCCACAGCGTCCGCTCGCGCAGCGCCGGTCCCGGCAGCGCCCAGAGCGCCGCCAGCCCGTCCGGGTCGATCGCCGGGGCGGGGGTGCGGGAACGCGCCCTGCGCTCCAGGCCGGCGGCCGGGTCGCCCAGGCCGGCCCAGGCGGCGAAGGAGCGGACCGCGGACCGGTGCCGGTTCCAGGTCGCGGGCGCCGCCCCGCCCCAGGCGGTGGCGAACACCCCGGCCACCCGGTCCGCGTCCAGTTCGGCCAGCGGCAGCCGCTCGCCCAGGCCCAGGCGGAGCCGGCGCAGGGTCTGCCGGTACGACCTGACGGTGCCCGGGTCCAGCGCCCCGCCGGCCAGGAACTCCTCGGCGGCCTCGCCGAGCCGCCGGACGGGCGCCGCCCCAGCGACTCCGGCCGCCCCACCGTCCCCGGCCGCCCCGCCTTCCCCGACCCGGTCGGCGCGGCGCAGCAGGAAGGCCCGCTCGGCGGCGTTCCGGGTGAGGGCGGCGGCCCGCTCGAACTCCAGCCGGGCCTCCCGGTACCGGCCGAGGTCGGCCAGCAGGTCCCCCCGGACGCCCGGCAGCAGGTGGTAGTCCCGCAGCACAGGGTCGGCGAGCAACTCGTCGGCCAGCGCCAGCCCGGCCTCCGGGCCGCGGGCCCGGCCGACCGCCACGGCCAGGTTCAGCCGGACCACCGGCGTCGGCAGCAGCCGCACCAGCGCCTCGTACAGGGAGGCGATCCGCGGCCAGTCGGTCTCCTCCGCGGTCCGCGCCTGGGCGTGGCAGACCGCGATCGCCGCCTGCAGCACGTACGGGCCGGGCGGGCCGCCGGCCTGGCGGGCGCGGAGCATCGCGCCGAAGCCGCGGCGGATCAGCAGCTGGTCCCAGCGCCCCCGGTTCTGCTCGTGCAGCCGGACCGGCTCGCCCGAGGGCCCGGTCCTGGCCGCGGACCGGGAGGCCTGGATCTCCATCAGCGCGACCAGCCCGTGCACCTCCGCCTCGCCGGGCACCAGCTCGGCCAGCAGCCGCCCCAGCCGCAGCGCCTCCAGGCAGAGCCCGGGCCGCATCAGGTCGTCGCCGGAGGTGGCCGAGTACCCCTCGTTGAAGACCAGGTAGACCACCTCCAGCACCGAGGCCAGCCGCTCGGCCAGCTCGGAGCCGTCGGGCAGTTCGAACGGCACCCCCTCCCGGGCCAGGGTCCGCTTGGCCCGGGCGATCCGCCGGGCCACGTCCTGCTCGCCGACCAGGAAGGCCCGGGCGATCTCCGCCGCGGTCAGTCCGCCGAGCAGCCGCAGGGTCAGCGCCACCCGCTCCTCGGTGGGCAGCACCGGGTGGCAGGAGACGAACATCAGCCGCAGGACGTCGTCCTGCTCCGGCTCCTCGGCCGCGCCCACCGGGTCGCCCTCGGTCCGGCGGTCGAGCTCGTGGGCCAGCTGCTCCTGCTTACGGGTGTGCAGCTCGGCGCGGCGGATGTGGTCCACCGCGCGGCGCTTGGCGATGGCCGTCAGCCAGGCACCCGGGTTGTCCGGGATACCGGACGCCGGCCACTGCTCCAGCGCGGCGACCAGCGCGTCCTGGGCCAGCTCCTCGGCCAGGCCGACGTCGCGGACCATCCGGGTGAGACCGGCGACGATCCTCGCCGACTCCAGCTTCCAGACGGCGTCGATGGTGCGGTGGACGTCGAGCACGGCCACGATGACAGCACCCGTCCCGGCAGGACCGCAAGCCGGAACGGGTGCTGACGGGGAATCAACCGACGGTCGCCGGAGGGATCACCGCCGGTGGATCAGTTGAACACCTGCTGGATCACGCTCTCGCCGTCGCCGACGATCCGGCGGAACCGGCGGGCCAGCTCGACCGCCTCCTCCTTGCTGCGGACCTCGACCAGCGCGAAGCCGGCCACCGCCTCCTTGGCCTCGGCGAAGGGCCCGTCCGTCACGGTGATCTCGTCACCGGCGGAGGCGACCAGGATCCCGCCCGCCTCCAGCCCGCCGGTGGCCAGCAGCACGCCGGAGGCGGTCAGCTCCTCGATGAACTTCCCCATCTCGGCGAACAGGGTCTCGTCCGGGACGGAGTCGGTGGCCTTGGTGGTCATCAGGAAGCGCATGGTGCGCCCTCTCTCTCGTGCCTCGTGTGTCGTGTGTCGGGCTCTCTGCCCACACGTCGATCGGGGCGATGTGACCGGGAACGCGAGCATTCCCTGTCACATCGGTGGTCCGACGTCAGGGCGAGACACCGCAACGGCCCACCCCGGACCACCCCGGACCACCCCGAGAGGACCCCCGAGATGACCGCCCTGCCACACCCCACCGCCACCACTGCCACCACCGCCCAGGCCGCCACCACCCACACCACCGCCCAGGCCGCCCCGCACACCGCCGGCACCCGGACGCTGCTCACCGCCGGCGCCCTCGCCGGCCCGCTGTTCGCGGCCCTCGCCCTCGGACAGGCCGCCACCCGCGAGGGCTTCGACCTCACCCGCCACCCGCTCAGCGCGCTCAGCACCGGCTCGCTCGGCTGGCTGCAGATCGCGAACTTCCTGCTCTCCGGTGCCCTGTTCACCGCCGGCGCGGTGGGCCTGCGCCGGTCCCTGCGCGGCACCCCCGGCGGAACCTGGGCACCGCGGCTGCTCCTGGCCAGCGGCCTGGGCACGATCGCCGCCGGCCTGTTCACCATGGACCCGGCCGGGGGCTTCCCCGCCGGTACGCCCGACGGGGCGCCGCAGACCCTCAGCTGGCACGCCGCCGCCCACCTGGCCGCCGGTTCCCTCGCCTTCACCGCCCTGATCGCCGCCTGCTACGTCCTCGGCCGCCACTACCGCCGCACCGGCGACCGCCGCCGCGCCCTGCTCTCGCGTGTCGCCGGGACCGCCCTGCTGCTCGGTAACGGCTGGGCGATGGGCGGCGGGCCGGCCGGGACGCTGACCCTCGCCGTCGGCGCCCTCACCGCGATGCTCTGGGCCTCCGCCGCCGCCGCGCACCACCGCCGTACCGCCTGACACCCCTGCCCGCCCCTCGACCCTGTACCCCACGCCCAAGGAGCCAGCCCTCATGAACACCACCACCGTCGACGCGTACCTGGCCGTTCTCCCCGCCGACCAGCGGGAGATCGCCGACCGGATCCTCCCGCTGATCGAGGCCGTCCTCCCCGGCACCGGCGCGCTCTGGCACGGCCACCCGGTCTGGAGCCTCGGGGCCGCCCCCGGCAAGGACCCGGTCTGCTTCGTCAAGGCCTACCCCCGGTACCTGACCTTCGGCTTCTGGCGCGGCCAGGAGATCGAGGACGGCTCCGGCCGGCTCGCCGCCGGCGCCCGCAGCATGGCCTCGGTCAAGCTCCGCGAGGCCGCCGAGGTCGACCCCGAGCTGTTCACCGGCTGGCTGCGCGCGGCCCGCGCCCTCCAGGCGTAGGGCTCGTCCGACCGGCCCCGGCCCTCCGGGCGGACCGGCCACCGCCGGCCGCCCACTAGGCTGGGGAGATCGGGGCAGACCCCGAGCGAACCCGACCCGCAGGAGCGCAGCAGCCGTGGCCGTCAACCTCGCCACCATCGAGTCCGTCACCAAGGTCTACGGCACTCGGGCTCTGCTCGACGGCGTCAGCCTCGGTGTCAGCGAGGGCGACCGGATCGGTGTCGTCGGACGCAACGGCGACGGCAAGACCACCCTGATCCGGATGCTCGCCAAGCTGGAGGAGCCCGACACCGGCCGGATCACCTGGTCCGGCGGCCTGCGGATGGCCGTCCTCACCCAGCACGACTCGCTGGACCCCGCGGCCACCATCCGGCACGAGGTCATCGCCGACCGGGCCGACCACGAGTGGCTCGGCGACGCCCGGATCCGCGACATCATCCAGGGCCTGTTCGGCGGCCTGGACCTGCCCGGCTTCAAGGACGGCCTGGACACCGTCATCGGCCCGCTCTCCGGTGGCGAGCGCCGCCGGATCGCCCTGGCCAAGCTGCTGCTCGGCGAGCACGACCTGATCGTCCTGGACGAGCCCACCAACCACCTCGACGTGGAGGGCATCGCCTGGCTCGCCGCCCACCTGCGCGACCGCCGCTCCGGACTGGTCTGCGTCACCCACGACCGCTGGTTCCTCGACCAGGTCTGCACCCGGATGTGGGACGTCCAGCGCGGCGAGGTCCGCGAGTACGACGGCGGCTACTCCGACTACGTCTTCGCCCGCGCCGAGCGCTCCCGGATCGAGGCCACCGAGGAGCAGAAGCGCCAGAACCTCGCCCGCAAGGAGCTCGCCTGGCTCCGCCGCGGCGCCCCGGCCCGCACCTCCAAGCCGCGCTACCGGATCGAGGCGGCCAACGCGCTGATCGCCGACGTCCCGGAGCCGCGGGACAAGTCCGAGCTGATGAAGTTCGCCAACGCCCGCCTCGGCCGGACCGTCTTCGACCTGGAGGACGTGACCGTCAAGGCCGGCGAGAAGCTCCTGCTGGAGCGCCTCACCTGGCAGCTCGGCCCCGGCGACCGGATCGGCCTGCTCGGCGTCAACGGCGCCGGCAAGACCTCCCTGCTCCGCGCCATGCAGGCCGCGTACGCCACCGAGGGCGACGTCCAGCCGGCCGGCGGCGTGGTGAAGGTCGGCAAGACCGTCCGGCTGGCGTACCTCTCCCAGGAGGTCGCCGAGCTCGACCCCGAGACCCGGGTGCTGCAGGCCGTGGAGCAGATCCGCGGCCGGGTCGACCTGGGCAAGGGCCGGGAGATGAGCGCCGGCCAGCTCTGCGAGCAGTTCGGCTTCGGCAAGGACAAGCAGTGGACCCCGGTCGGCGACCTGTCCGGTGGTGAACGCCGCCGGCTGCAGCTGCTCCGGCTGCTGATGGACGAGCCCAACGTGCTCTTCCTCGACGAGCCCACCAACGACCTCGACATCGAGACCCTCAACCAGCTGGAGGACCTCCTCGACGGCTGGCCCGGCTCGATGATCGTGATCAGCCACGACCGGTTCTTCATCGAGCGGACCACCGACACCGTGTTCGCCCTCCTCGGCGACCGGCGGATGCGGATGCTGCCGGGCGGCGTGGACGAGTACCTCCAGCGGCGCACCGCGATGGCCGAGGCCGCCGCGCCCGCCCCGGCGGCGGCCCCGGCGGAGGCGTCCGGGAAGTCGGCGGGGGACGTCCGGGCGGCGAAGAAGGAGATGCAGAAGCTGGAGCGGCAGATCGCCAAGCTGGACGAGCAGGAGTCCAAGCTGCACACCCAGCTCGCCGAGCACGCCGCGGACTTCTCCAAGGTGGCGGAGCTGGACGCGCAGCTGCGGAAGGTCCGCGAGGAGAAGGAGCACCTCGAACTCGCCTGGCTGGAGCTGGCCGAGCACGTCTGAGCCGGCGCTCGCGCGTGAGCGGGTACCACTGAGGGGCGTGGCCGGCCGGTTGCTACCCGGCAGGGCGGTCCAGGAGGGCGTCGAGTTCGTCGGCCGCCCGGGTGAGGGCACTGCGGGCCGGGTCGTGGGGCGTGGTGGGCCCGGCCGCCGGTCCGGTGGGCGGGCGGTGCGCGCGGGCGGCGTCGGTGAGGTGGTCCAGGGCGGCGAACACCCGGGCCGCCTCGGCCGGTTCGGGCACGTGCCCGCCGTACCGGATCTGCGCCGCGTAGGCGGCGACCGCGCCGCTCAGCCGTTCCAGGGCGGCCGTGGCCGGCACCCACTGCTCGGCCAGCCGCCCGGCGGGCGGCGGTTCGGCGAGGCCCTGCGCCACCTCCTGCCGGGCGTGCGCCAGCGCCCGGTACGCGCTGCGCCGCAGCCACACCTCGGACACCGGCGCGGGCCGCTCCTCGACCACCGAGGCGAGGTACTCCCGCAGCGCGCCCGCGGCGTCCACCAGCCGGGGCTCGATCCGGTGCGGCGGCCGCTCGGGCCACAGCAGGTAGCCGAAGACCAGGACGATCGCGCTGGCGAGCACGGTGTCCAGGACCCGCGGCCAGAACACCGAGGTGCCGCTCTCGCCGCCGAGCTGCACCAGGATCAGCGCGACCGGGGTCATCACCGCGGTGTTCAGCCCGTAGTGCGCGGCGGTGGAGTACGGCAGCAGCGCCACGCAGAGCGAGACCGCGACGGCCAGCGCCCAGGGGTCGGTGGTCAGGGCGAGCAGGACGGCGGTGACCGCGATGCCGAGGACGGTGCCGACCGCCCGGCTGACCGCCCGGAGGAAGACCGAGCCCAGGTCCGGCTTGAGCACGAAGGCGACCGTCATCGGCACCCAGTAGCTGCGGCTGAGCGGGATGCCGGCGGTGGCGGCCTCGGCGACCGCGATGCACAGCGCCACCCGCAGGCCGTACCGGACCGAGACGGGGGAGAGCAGCCGGGCGCGCAGCCGCCACGGGTCGGGCGGCGGTACGGGCGCGGTGCCGAGCCGGACGTCCTCGCCGGCCACCGTGGCGGCGGCGGCCCGCAGCGCGGAGTCCAGGGCCTTGAGCGCGGGGGTGCCGGGCTGCCAGGCCGGGTAGCCGGGCAGGGGGCCGCCGGTGACGGCCCGGGCCAGGGCCTCGGGGAAGGCGGCCACCTCGGGCGGGACCTTCCGCCGGGCCCAGAGCAGACCGGTGGCGGCCTCGGTGGCGCCCAGTGCGGCCTCGTACATCCGGCGCAGCCGGCGGCGGCGATCGGACTCGGGCCGGCCGGGACGGGTGTGCGGGAGCAGGTCCTGCACCTGGTTGAGGCGGGCGGTGAGCAGCCGGCGGGAGTCGGCGCCGCGCGGGGTGCCGAGGTCGGCGAGGGTCGCGCCGAGCGCCCGGTACGCGTCGGCCAGCGCGCGGTTGCGCGGGTCGGTGGCCGGCCGGACCCGGTACCGCAGGCCCAGCAGGACGACCAGGGCGGCGCCGACCGGCAGCATCGCCGCGCCGGTCCACCACGGGTCGGGCAGCGCCATGCCGCCGCCCAGCGAGGCGGAGACCAGCAGCAGCATCCCGGCGGAGGAGCCGCGCGGACCGGTGGCGCTGACCGCGCCCGAGGCGAAGGCCAGCGCGGTGAGGGCGAGCCCGGCGGCCAGGGCGCCGGCGCCGTGGTGCTGGAGGGCGGCGCCGACCAGCATGCCGAGCGTGGAGGCGGACAGCGCGGCGGCGATCCTGGGGGCGCGCAGCCGGGTGGGCTCGACCCGGTCGTTCATGGTGGCGTGCATCGCGCCGAGCGCGGCGAACACCCCGAGGTCGAGCCGGTCGAGGAGTAGGCCGGCGAAGAGCGGCAGGGCCATGCCGAGCGCGGCACGGACCATCAGGGCCCGTGGCAGCGGGGGACGGTCGGGGCGGGCGGCCCGGGCCCACCAGGCGGGCTCCCGGGTGCCCGGCTCGTCAACGGCGCCCTCGGGGCCGGGGACTGACAAGGGATCACCCGTCCTCCGCCGGTGCCCGGCCGGGTTCAGCGGCGTGCGCGGAAGCGGCGCACGGTCGCGTAGCAGGAGACCAGCACCAGCACGGCGCCGGGTACCGCCCAGCCTATCGAGCCGCCGTGGCGACGGTGATCCACCCCGAGGTCGAGCAGCATCAGGCTCACCCCGAGACAGGCGACGGCCAGGAGCCGGTCGACCACGCCGTTCTTCTCGAACAGGTCGCTCATGTCCGCCCCTTTCACGCCGGGAGCGGTCACCATACCGCCGCCGACGGCACCGCGCACCACCCCCGGCACGCGCCGTCCGGTACGCGCCCGAATCACCCGTGTGCCTGCTGTCATCGCAGGTCAGCAGCCCGCCAGGGTGGTCCGCATGACCATCGGAACCCCCTCGCCCGACCTCCCGCCCGGCACCCCCTCGGGCACCCCCTCAGGCCTCCCGGCCGACACCCCGTCAGGCAGCCGGGCCGCCGGTGCCACCCACCCCCCGGACCGGGCCGCGCTGCGCCGGGTGGCCGCCGCCGCCCTGGTCGGCACCGCGATCGAGTTCTACGACTTCTTCATCTACGGCACGGCCGCCGCCCTGGTCTTCGGTCGGGTGTTCTTCCCCGAGCTGGGCGCCACCGGCGCGCTGCTGGCCGCCTTCTCGGTGTACGCGGTGGCGTTCCTGGCCCGCCCGCTGGGCGCGGTGCTGTTCGGGCACTTCGGCGACCGGCTGGGTCGGAAGGCGACGCTGGTGGTGTCGCTGCTGCTGATGGGCCTGTCCACGGCGGCCGTCGGGCTGCTCCCCGGGTACGGGCCGTGGGGCGCCTGGGCGCCGGCGCTGCTGACGCTGCTGCGGTTCTGCCAGGGCGTCGGCCTCGGCGGGGAGTGGGGCGGCGCGGCGCTGCTGCTGGCCGAGTACGCCCCGGCCGGGCGGCGCGGCCGGTACGGCGGGTTCCTGCAACTCGGGCCGTGCGTCGGGTTCTTCCTGGCCACCGGTGCGTTCCTGGCGCTGTCCACCGGCCTGAGCGAGTCGGCCTTCCTCGCCTGGGGCTGGCGGGTGCCGTTCCTGCTGTCCTTCGCGCTGGTGCTGGTCGGCCTGTTCGTCCGGCTGCGGATCGCCGAGACCCCGCTGTTCCTCGGCGAGCCCGCCCGGGCCCGGGTGCCGGTCGCCGAGCTGCTGCGGTCGTACGCCCGGCCGGTGCTGCTGGGCGGCGGCGCGATCGTGGTCGGGTACGGGATGTTCTACCTGACCACCACCTACGCGCTGGCCCACGCCACCGCCGACCTGGGGATGGCCCGCACCCTGGTGCTGGAGCTGCTGATGGCCGGCGCGGTGGCCAAGGCCGGGGCGGTGTGGGCGGCCGCGGCGGCGGCCGACCGGTTCGGGCGGCGGCGGGTGCTGGTGGCCGCCACGGTGGCGGCGGCCCTGTGGGCTCCGCTGCTGTTCCCGCTGCTGGAGGCCGGCGGCACCGGGCCGGCGGCGGTGGCGCTGATCGGGGCGATGACGCTGCTCGGCGCGATGCTCGGGCCGGTGGCCTCGTACCTGCCGGAGCTGTTCCCGACCCGGGTGCGGTACACCGGGGCGGCGCTGACGTACAACCTCGGCGGGGTGGTCGGCGGGGCGACCGCACCGCTGGTGGCCACCCGGCTGACCGCGGTGTACGGCACGGCGGAGCCGGTCGGCTGGTACCTGGCCGCGCTGGCCGGGGTGTCGCTGCTGTGCCTGTGGGTGCTGCCCGAGACCCGCGGCCGCGACCTCGCCGAACGGCACGGCCGCGCCCTCGCGGTGGGCGGGGGCGCGGCGGCGGGCGGCTGAGGGGCCGGGCCGGGGCCGGGCCGGGCTCGGCCTGGCAGGGTCAGACGGTTACGGCGGCCAGGGCGGTGCGGCCGGCCAGGACGACCGCGGTCTGCTCGGCGACCCGCCGGCCCAGGTGCTCGGCGGTGGCGATGTCGGCCTTGTGGACCTCGTCCGGGCCGTGGTCGGTGTGGGTCTGGGCGCCCGCGCCGAGGAAGATGCCCAGGCGGTTGAGGTCGTTCTCGGAGGCCTCGGAGGTGTTCCAGCCCGGGTGCAGGCCGAGGTTGATCCAGTTCATGCCGTGCTGCGCGGCCAGCACGCTGAAGAACTGCAGGGTGTGCAGCTTGTCGCCGCTCTTGGAGCCGGAGTTGGTGAAGCCGGCCGCCAGCTTGTCCTTCCAGGCGGAGGTGAACCAGCGCTTGGAGGTGGCCTCGGCGAAGGCGTGGAAGGCGCCGGAGGCGGTGCCCATGTAGGTCGGCGAGCCGAAGACGATCGCGTCGGCGGCGTCCAGCTGGTCCCACTGCTCCTCGGTGATGGTGTCGACCGGGACGGTGACCACCTCGGCGCCGCCCTCGGCGGCTCCGCGGGCGACGGCCTCGGCGAGGACGGCGGTGTGGCCGTAGCCCGAGTGGAACGCGACGGCGACGGTGGGGCGGCTGGCGGTGGACATGCGGGAACTCCAGACGGTGAGGCAGGGGAGCGGGCGCCCGGCGGTCCCGGGCGGCTCGGTCTCCAATATAAACCAGGTTTCTATCGGTTACCAAGGATGGATCGGAGACCGGGCAGTACTCTGGGGGCATGGCCACCCCACAACCCGACCTGGCGTTCGACGTCTTCGCCGCGGTCTGCCCCAGTCGGACGGTGTTCGCCGAGCTGGCGGACAAATGGAACCTGCTGCTCCTGCTGAGCCTCCATCAGCGCGGTGAGCAGCGGTTCTCCGAGCTCCAGCGGTCGGTGGGCGGCGTCAGCCGCAAGATGCTCACCCAGTCGCTGCGCTCCCTGGAGCGGGACGGGCTGGTGCGGCGCACCGTCCACCCCGAGACCCCGCCGCGGGTGGTCTACGGCCTGCTGCCGCTCGGCCACGCGCTGGCCCTCAAGGTGGAGCCGATCGTCGAGTGGGTGGAGAACTGCGCCGGCGAGGTGGTGGCCGCCCGGGAGGCGTTCGACGAGCGGCACGAGGCGGGCGCCCCGGCGCTCTGACCCGGGCTCACGGGTGCGATTTCCCCTCGGGGCTCAGGGCCGTGTAATGTCTTCCTCGTTGCACCGAGCAGGACGCACGGAGCGGCAAGCCCCTATAGCTCAGTCGGTAGAGCGTCTCCATGGTAAGGAGAAGGTCTGCGGTTCGATTCCGCATGGGGGCTCCGAACAAGAGGCCCTCGCCATCAGGCGGGGGTCTTTCGCGTTGCCCGGGCCGGATCGTTCGACCCTTCGCGCCCTAGCGGTGTCCAGGCCCGATGCGCTGTGATGGTGCGTCAGGCCGGCGCGGGACGGAGCCGCCAGCCGTGGCCGGACGGGCACCGGGAGGGTGCGCCCATGAACGAGCGCAGCGTACGGCTGGTCGTGGTGGACGACCACCGGTTGATGGCCGAGGCGCTGGGGACGGCCCTGCAGCAGCGCGGGCACCGGGTGCTCGCGGTCGGCGCGCCGTCCGGGGCCCTCGGCGAGCTGGTCGCCGAGCGCCGTCCCGAGGTCTGCCTGCTGGGCGTGGCCGGCGGGCGGGCGGCCGAGGACGGCCTGGAGCCGCTGCGCCTGCTGCGCCGGGAGCGCCCGGAGATCGCCGTGGTGGTGCTCGGCCCGGCGGGGGAGCCGGCCCGGGTGGCGGCGGCCTTCGCGGCCGGCGCCGCCGGGTACGTCCGCGGGGACGAGCGGATCGAGGTGGTGGACCGGGCCGTCTCCCGGGTCCGCGCCGGGGAGGCGGCGGTGGCGGCCGAGGTGCTCCAGCAGGCGTTCCAGCAGCTGCTGTGGCCGGTGGCCGAGCCGGACGACGAGGCGCGGGCGCTGCTGGCCCTGCTGACCCGGCGCGAGGTCCAGGTGCTGACCCGGATCGCCGAGGGCGAGGACACCGCGGCCATCGCGGCCGGGATGGGGATCGCCTCCAGCACCGCCCGGACCCACGTCCAGCGGGTGCTGATGAAGCTCAACGCCCGGACCCGGCTGGAAGCCGCCGCCGTCGCCGCCCGGACCGGCCTGCTGGACCGGATCGCCCTGCGCTGAGGGCCGCCGGGCCCCTAACCGCCCCCGTTTCGGTTCACCCTTCCGTGAGTTGTTGACTTATGGTTGCTCGTGTTCGAAAATGTTGGAAGAGCGTACGATCACTGGAGGGCGGAGGCCGTGCGGAAGACCACGACCAAACTCGCGGACGGCCGCGAGCTCATCTACTACGACCGCGACGAGGCCGCCGTCCGCGATGCCGCCGACCAGCGCCCGCTGGAACCCTCGGTGAGCCTCTCCGAGGTCCGCCGGGACCCGGTGACCGGCGACTGGGTGACCATCGCCGCCCACCGCCAGACCCGCACCTACCACCCGCCGGCCGACCAGTGCCCGCTCTGCCCGTCCCGGGAGGGCCGGCCCAGCGAGATCCCGGCCGCCGACTACGAGGTCGCGGTCTTCGAGAACCGCTTCCCCTCGCTCGCCGTCGGCGCCGTGGGCCACCCGGGCGCCGCCGACGCCCCGCTGCACGGCCGCAGCCCCGGCCTCGGCCGCTGCGAGGTGGTCTGCTTCACCGCCGACCACGACTCATCCTTCGCCGACCTCACCCCCGAGCGCGCCCGCCTGGTCCTCGACGCCTGGACCGACCGCACCGCCGAGCTGTCCGCCCTGCCCGGCGTCCAGCAGGTGTACTGCTTCGAGAACCGCGGCGCCGAGATCGGCGTCACCCTGGCCCACCCGCACGGGCAGGTGTACGCCTTCCCGTTCACCACCCCGCGCACCGTCAAGATGATCGCCGCCGCCGCCGAGCACCGCGCCCGCACCGGCGGCAACCTCTTCGAGGACCTGCTCGCCGCAGAGCGCGCCGACCCCGCCCGGGTGGTGCTGGAGGGCGAGCACTGGACGGCCTTCGTCCCCTTCGCCGCCCGCTGGCCGTACGAGGTCCACCTCTACCCGAACCGCCGGGTGCCCGACCTGACCCGGCTGACCGAGGCCGAGCGCGCGGAGTTCCCCGGCCTGTACCTCGAACTCCTCCGGCGCTTCGATCGTCTCTTCATCGAGACAGGGCAGAATGCTCAGGTCACGCCCACGCCGTACATCGCCGCATGGCACCAGGCGCCGGCCCTCCAGGGAGAAGAGCTGGCACTGCACCTGGAGCTGTTCACGATCCGGCGCGCGGTGGGCAAGCTGAAGTTCCTGGCCGGGGTCGAATCCGGCATGGACGCGTTCGTCAACGACGTGTCGCCCGAAGCGGCGGCACAGCGCATGCGGGAGGTCGCAACATGAGCAAGTACCTGGTCACGGGTGGCGCCGGCTACGTCGGCAGTGTCGTCGCCGCTCACCTGCTGGAGGCGGGTCACCAGGTGACGGTGCTCGACGACCTCTGCACCGGCTTCCTGGAGGGCGTCCCGACCGGCGCCGAGTTCGTCCGCGGCCGCATCCAGGACGCCGCCGAGGTCCTCGACTCCTCCTACGAGGCCGTCCTGCACTTCGCCGCCTCCTCCCAGGTCGGCGAGTCGGTCGCCGACCCCGAGAAGTACTGGCGCAACAACGTGGCCGGCTCGCTGGAGCTGATCAGCGCCATGCGCAAGGCCGGCGTCGGCAAGCTGGTCTTCTCCTCCACCGCCGCCGTCTACGGCGAGCCCGAGGAGGTCCCGATCGCCGAGACCGCCCGCACCGCCCCCACCAACACCTACGGCGCCACCAAGCTGGCCGTCGACCACCTGATCACCAGCGAGGCCGTCGCCCACGGCCTGGCCGCCGTCAGCCTCCGGTACTTCAACGTGGCCGGCGCCTACGGGGCCTACGGCGAGCGCCACGAGCCCGAGTCGCACCTGATCCCGCTGGTCTTCCAGGCCGCCCTCGGCCAGCGCCCGCACATCGCCGTCTACGGCGACGACTACCCGACCCCGGACGGCACCTGCATCCGCGACTACATCCACGTCGCCGACCTCGCCGAGGCCCACCTGCTCGCCCTCACCGCGGCCAAGCCCGGCGAGCACCTGATCTGCAACCTCGGCAACGGCAGCGGCTTCTCGGTCCGCGAGGTCATCGAGTCCGTCAAGCGGGTCACCGGCCGCGAGATCCCGGTCGTCGTCGCCGACCGCCGCCCCGGCGACCCGGCCGTCCTGGTCGCCTCCGCCGCCCGCGCCCACGAGGCGCTCGGCTGGCAGCCCCGCCGCCCGCAGCTCGACGACATCGTCGCCGACGCCTGGAACTTCACCCTGGAGCACCGCGCATGACCGACTTCAAGGCCACGTACGGCGCCGCCCCGGACGGGGTCTGGGCGGCGCCGGGCCGGGTCAACCTGATCGGCGAGCACACCGACTACAACGACGGCTTCGTCCTCCCGATCGCCCTCCCGCACGCCGCCCGCCTCCAGGCGCGGCGCCGGGACGACGGCCTGCTGCGCCTCTACAGCGAGCAGGGCGACGGCCTGATCACCGAGCTGGCGGTGGACGACCTCGTCCCCGGCGGCGTGAGCGGGTGGGCCCGGTACCCGGCCTCCGTGGTCTGGGCCCTGCGCCAGGCCGGGCACGAGGTCGGCGGCGCCGACCTGCTGATCGACAGCGACGTGCCCGGCGGCGCCGGACTCTCCTCCTCGGCCGCCCTGGAGTGCGCGGTGGCCGTGGCGTACGACGACCTCCACGGGCTCGGCCTCGGGCCCGTGGAGACCGCCCTGATCGCCCAGCGGGCCGAGAACGCGTTCGTCGGCGTCCCCTGCGGCGTGATGGACCAGATGGCCTCCACCAGCTGCGCCGAGGGCGCCGCGCTCTTCCTCGACACCCGCGACCTCGCCCAGCGCCAGGTGCCCTTCGACCTGGCCGCCGCCGGGCTGCGCCTGCTGGTGATCGACACCCGGGTCAAGCACGACCTCGCCGACGGCGCGTACGCCGAGTTGCGGGCCGGCTGCGAGCGGGCCGCCGCACTGCTCGGCCTGCCCGCCCTGCGCGACCTCGCCCTGCCCGATCTGGATGCCGCCCTCGACCGGCTCCCCGCCGACCTGCGGCCGCTGGTCCGGCACGTGGTCACCGAGAACGCCCGGGTCGAACAGGCCGTCGCCCTGCTGGACGCCGGCGATCCGGCCGGCCTCGGCCCGATCCTCACCGCCGGCCACGCCTCGCTCCGGGACGACTACCGGGTCTCCTGCCCGGAGACCGACCTCGCCGCCGACACCGCCGTGGCGGCCGGCGCGCTCGGCGCCCGGATGACCGGCGGCGGCTTCGGCGGCTCGGTGATCGCCCTGGTCGAGGCCGGGGCCGTCGACACCGTCGGCACCGCCGTCGCGGACGCCTTCCGGGACGCCGGCTACGCCGCCCCCCGGATCTTCACCGCCGTCCCCTCCACCGGAGCCCGCCGCCTGGTCTGACCTGCGGCGCCACCCGCGGCGCACCCCGCGCGGGACCTTCGGGCGTGACCCCAGCCGCCCGCCCGCCGCCCGTCCACGCCCGCCCTTGCGTGCCGGATTCGCCGGATATCCGACGAACTTCCGGTGTGCAAGGGAACTTCACGAAACCCCCACCCGACGCCCCCGTCCGCCCGTACGCTGAGGGCCGTACCGGTGGGGGCCGGGTCGAGGCAGGGGGGACGGAACGATGGGGCGGATCCGCGTCCTGGTGGTCGACGACCACCGGATCTTCGCCGAGGCACTCGCCACGGCACTGGCCACCGAGCCGGACGTCGACGTCGGAGCGGCCGGCAGCGCCGCCGCCGCCGAGCGCGCCCTGGAGCGCGCGGCCGCCGAGCAGCGCCCGTACGGCGTGGTGCTGATCGACGGCGACCTCGCCCCGCTCCCGCCGGCCCGCCCGGCGTACCCGGACACCGCCGCCCGCCAGGCCGCCTGGGCCGTCCCGGCCCCGCGCCGGGCCCCGCATCCGCACCCGGCCGCCCTGTCCACCGCCCGGCCCGCCCCCGCCCGGCCCGCCGCCACCGCACCGGCCGCCCCGCGCCCGGCCGGCGGGCCCTCGATGGACGGCATCGCCCTGCTCGCCCGGGTCCGCCGGGCCTACCCCGACCTGCGCGCCGTCGTCCTGGCCGCGGCGGACGACCCGCACCGCGCCGTCCTCGCCCTGCAGGCCGGAGCCAGCGGCTGGGTCGCCAAGGACTGCACCCTCGGCACCCTGATGGGCGTGGTCCGCGGCGTGCTCCGCGACGAGACCCACCTCCCGCCCACCCTGCTCACCGGCGTGGTGCGCGAACTCACCTCGGCCCGGCGCGACCGCTCGGAGAGCGAGCGGCTGGTCGCCGCCCTCACCCCGCGCGAGGAGGAGGTGCTCCGCTGCATGGTCGCCGGCCTCGGCCGCCAGGCGGTCGCCGAGCGGCTCTACCTCTCGCCGCACACCGTGCGCACCCACATGCAGAACGTGCTCGGCAAGCTGGGGGTGCACTCCACCCTCGCCGCCGTCGCGGTGGCCCGCCGGGCGGGGATCACGCCCTCGGAGCCACCGGCCCCGCACGCCGTACCCGTCATCCCGACCGTCGCTTCGAGCGCAGGCCCCGGCGCCGGCTGAGCAGCCCGCCGCACCAGATACCCGACTCCGTCAGGTCAGCGAGACCGGAGGACAGATGTCGCCGCACCGCACCGCCGTACGCCTCGGCATGTCCAGTTTGTCCAGCATCCCCTTCCCCCGGGGGTCCGATCCGGCCCTCGGCCTGCGGACCCTGGTGATCGGCGCAGGCGCGGCCGGATCCGCCCTGGTCCGCGACCTGCACCGGGCACCGGAGTTCGGGCTCGCCCCGGTCGGCGTCCTCGACGACGACCCGGCCAAGGCCGGCCGGGAGATCGACGGCATCGCGGTGCTCGGCACCCTCGCCCAGCTCACCGACCTCGCCGTGGAGCACCGCGCCCAGGTGGTCGCCCTGGCCATCCCGGGCCTGCCGCACCACCGGGTCCGCGAGCTCGCCACCGCCGCCGCGGCGGCCGGCGCCGCCGTCCGTTACCTTCCCAGCTTCCTCGCCGCGCTCCGCCGCGAGGTGGTCGGCTCGGACATGCGCACCCTGGACGTCAACCGGCTGATCGGCCGGCACGAGGTGCACGTGGTCTCACCGGACGTCCGGGCCGTGATCGAGGGCCGGCGGGTCCTGGTGACCGGCGCCGGCGGCTCGATCGGCAGTGAGCTCTGCCGTCAGGTGCACGCCTTCGACCCGTCCGCGCTCTACATGCTCGACCACGACGAGTCCAACCTGCACCGCCTCCAGCTGGAGATCTGGGGCGAGGCCCTGCTCACCGACGACTCCCTGGTGATCGCCGACATCCGGGACCGCCCGCGGATCCAGCAGATCTTTCGCGACCTCAAGCCCGAGGTGGTCTTCCACGCCGCCGCCCACAAGCACCTGCCGCTGCTGGAGCGCCACCCCTCCGAGGCGGTGAAGTCCAACGTCCTCGGCACCGACAACCTGGTCGAGGCCGCGCTGGACACCGGCGTGGAGCGGTTCGTGCTGATCTCCACCGACAAGGCGGCCGACCCGACCTCGGTACTCGGCGCCAGCAAGCGGCTCGCCGAGCTGATCGTCCAGGCCAACGCCCGCGACGCCCGCAACCTCGGCACCGGGGTGTTCTCCGCCGTCCGCTTCGGCAACGTGCTGGGCTCCCGCGGCTCGCTGCTCTCGGTCCTGGAGGAGCAGCTGCGCAGCGGCAGCCCGGTGACCATCACCCACCCGGACGTGACCCGCTTCTTCATGACCATCGAGGAGGCCGTCGGCCTGGTGCTGGAGGCCGGACGGATGGCCGAGGGCGGCGAGGTGTTCGTCCTCGACATGGGCGAGCCGGTCCGGATCGTCGACCTGGTGCACAACTTCGCCGAGCAGGTGCAGCTCGGCGCCGAGGACGTGGAGATCCGCTACACCGGCCTGCGCGCCGGGGAGAAGCTCAACGAGGCGCTGTTCTCCGAGGGGGAGGAACGGCTGCCCACCGCGCACGCCCGGATCCTCGCCACCGTGGCCGGCGGGTCGGCCGGCCCGGAGGACCTGGCGGGCGGGCTCACCGGCCTGTACGAGGCCGCTGCGGTCAACGCCGACGCGGAGGTCCGCGACCGGCTCGCCGACCTGCTCCCCGGCTACCGCGCGCCGGAGGCGGACCCGGTTCCGGCGCTGAGCGCGCCGTACCCCGACGGGTTCTGACCGCCGTCCGCCGCCGGCCCGGCCCCGTGGTGCGGCCGGGCCCGCGGCGTGCGGCCGTCAGCGGTGGAGGCGGGCGGTGAGCACGTTGGGGTCCGGCGGCGGGTTGAAGGCGGCGCTGGTCACGAAGACGGTGCTGCGGTGGACGGCCACCGAGGTGGGGCTGGTCAGGCCGTCGTCGGCGGTCAGCACGATGGTGCGCGAGCCGTCCCGGACGTTCACGTACGCCACCTGGTTCGAGAGGTTGAGCGCGGCCAGCACGGTGTCCTGGTGCTCGCCGGTGAAGGTGAAGTCGTCGATGCCGCCGAGGTCCTCCACGGCCGTCCCGATCGGGCCGGCGGTGCCGTCGTGCCGGACCGGGATGCGCAGCAGGAGGCCGCGGTCGGTGTTGCTCACCCAGACCGCGTGGTGGTGCACCTTGATGCCGTTGGCGCCGATGAATGCGGTCGGCTCCAGCAGCGTCCCGGAGGCCCAGACCGTGGGCTCGCCGCCGTCCAGGGGGATCCGCCGGACCACGCCCTGCGCCGAGTCGGCGGAGTAGAGCACGCCGGCCTCCTCGTCCAGGGCCAGGCCGTTGGGCAGACCGTCGGGCGGCAGCTGGGCGATCCGGGTCAGGGTGCCGTCGCAGTCCAGCCGGTAGACGCCGGTGAGCGGGGTGCCGGTGGCGTACGCGGCGTAGAGCGTCCCGTCGTGGGCCCGGGCGAGGCCGGTGGCGGCGGCGAAGCCCACCAGCGGGGTGTTCGGGTTCTCCTCGAACGGCAGGTCGGCCAGGACGGTCACCCCGCCCGCCGGGGAGATCCGGGCGATCTGGGCGGCGCGGAGGAAGGTCACGTCCAGGGAGCCGTCCGGCTCGGGCGCGCTGTTCTCGGGCATCTGGCCGGCCGCCAGGTCGAGGTGGACCAGGATCCGGGCGTCGGACAGCGGCGGGGCGACCGCGGTGGCGGGTGAGGCGGCGAGCAGCGCCAGGGCGGCGGCCGCGGCGCCGAGGGCGCCGGCGAGTCGGGGGAAGCGGGGCACGGGGTCTCCTCGGAAGGCGCGCCGGGGTGACGTAGCGTCACCCGGCAGAGGCTTCCAGCAGAGCACGGCGGTGCCCGGCGCACCCGGTGGCGGGGCGGACGGTGACCGGGTGTTCGCGCAGGCGCCGCCGTGGATCGGGGCGGCGGCGGGCGGCGTGCCTGCGGGTTCGCCCGGGCGGGCGGCACCGGGGCGGAGTAACGCTCCGGAGCGGATCCGGGCCGGGGAAGGGTCAGCCGGCGCGGTCGAACGGGGCGATCAGGCGGCGCAGCAGGGCGGCGAGTTCGTCCTGCTGACCGGAGCTGAGCTGGGCGAGCAGCTCGCGCTCGTGGGCCAGCAGCCCGGCCAGCGCCTGGTCGGCCTTGTCCCGGCCGTCGTCGGTCAGCCGGACCAGGACGCCACGCCGGTCGTCCGGGTCGGGCAGCCGCCTGACCAGGCCCTTGCCGGTCAGCCGGTCGATCCGGTTGGTCATGGTGCCGGAGGTCACCAGCGTCTGGGTGAGCAGCTGCCCCGGCGAGAGCTGGTACGGGGAGCCGGCCCGGCGGAGGGCGGTCAGCACGTCGAACTCCCACGGCTCCAGACCGTGTTCGGCGAACGCCGTACGGCGGGCACGGTCCAGGTGCCGGGCGAGTCGACTGACCCGGCTGAGCACCTCGAGCGGTTCCACGTCGAGGTCGGGGCGCTCTCGGCGCCATGCTGCGACCAGGCGGTCGACCTCGTCCTCCATGGCGATCAGTGTATCGGTGGTTGTGTCGATGTGAAGTCTCTTGACATCAAGAGATAACAAAGTGCACGCTGATTCACGAGAGATATCTTGATGTCGAGATACTTTGCGAGGGTTCACCATGTCCACCTGGGATCCGCAGCAGTACCTCCGCTTCGCCGACGAGCGCACCCGGCCCTTCGGGGAACTCCTCGCCCGCGTCCCCGAACTGCCCCCCGCACCCGTGGTGCTGGACATCGGCTGCGGGCCCGGCAACTCCACCGCCGTGCTCCGCCGGCGCTGGCCCGACGCCACCCTGATCGGCGTCGACAACTCCGCCGAGATGATCGCCGCCGCCCGCACCGAGGGCGAACCCGGCGCCGAGTACCGGCTCGCCGACGCCACCGGCTACGACGTGGCCGCCGACCGTCCCGACCTCATCGCCAGCAACGCCACCCTCCAGTGGGTGGAGGGGCACCTGGCCCTGCTCGGACGGTGGGCCGAGGCGCTGCGGCCCGGCGGGGTGATCGCGATCCAGGTGCCCGGCAACTTCGACGCGCCCAGCCACACCCTCCTCGCCGACCTGCGGCTCAGCCCCCGCTGGCGGGACATCCTCGGCGAGGGCGCCCGCCGGACCCCGGTGCACGGTCCGGAGCGGTACCTGGAGACCCTGCTCGCGGCCGGCTGCCGGGCGGACGTCTGGGAGACCACCTACAGCACCCTGCTGGACGGGGAGGACCCGGTGCTGCAGTGGGTCGCAGGGACGGCCCTGCGACCGGTGCTCGCCCGCCTGGACGACCCGGTGGAGCGGGCGGCGTTCACGGAGGAGTACCGGGCACTGCTCCGCGACGCGTACCCGCGGGGGGAGTACGGGACGGTGTTCCCCTTCCGCCGGATCTTCGCGGTGGGCATCCGCCGCTGAGACGGCGATCGGGTCGCCCCCGTCGTGGTGACCCGGGTGCTTCCGTCGGAAGGCCGGTCAGGGGGCGGCGTCCTTGGTACTGCCCGGCATGGCGGGGTGGCGGCCGAGGATGACGACGCCGGCGACGATGGCGGCGAGGCCGAGCGCCTGGAAGGTGAGGGCGAGCGGGGTGACGCGGAGGCGGTCGCCGAGGAAGCCGACCGCGCAGGCGATGCCGGCGATGGGCTGGGCGGCGGTGAGGGCGGGGAGGGACATCCGCAGCGGCGCCGCCTCGAAGGCGGACTGCACCAGCAGCAGCCCCACCACCCCGATCAGCACCACCGTGTACGGCTGCCAGCTGGACAGCGCGGCCCCCATCCCGGCGTCGTCGATCTTCTCGGCGGTGGACCGGGTGAGGGCGTCCTGGAGCCCGTACAGCAGTCCGGCGGCCAGTGCGAGCAGGGTGGCCTCCTCGAAGAGCGGGAGGTGCCGGGCGGTGGTCACCAGGATCAGGGCCAGCCCGGCGACGATCCCGAAGACCAGCCAGTAGCGGAGCTCCCCGGCGGGCTGCCCGCCGCCCTGGGGTTTGCCCGCCACGATGAAGGACGTCACCCCCAGGGCGATCAGCGCCACCCCCGCCCAGCCGGACCGGCCCAGCGACTGCCGGGTCAGCACCCGCGCCAGCACCATCGCGAAGACCAGGTTGGTGGCGAGCAGCGGCTCGACCAGCGACACCTCGCCGATGTCCAGCGCCAGGGCGCTCAGCACCAGGCCGAGAACCATGAAGCAGACCCCGAGCAGCCAGTCCGGCATCTGCATCAGGTCCTTGATCAGGCGCCAGTGCAGCATGTCGGACTTGGGTGCGCGCTGTGCCGCGTGCTGCTGGAGTACGAATCCGAGGCCGAGGAAGCAGGCCGCGCCGATCGCGAGAACGAAGACCACGGTGGAACCGTCCAAACGTCGCCCTCGCCAGCGTACGACGGGCCCGAGGCCCCCCGCCTTCCCACGCGGACCGCCCGGGTGCGCCCCGGGGACGGCCGCGTCCGGTACTCACGCCCTGCGGTCGCCGACCAGCTTCGGGTGCCGCTCCAGGCCCTCCAGGCCGTGCCAGGCGAGGTTCACCAGGTGGGCCGCCACCTCGGCCTTGGCGGGCTTGCGGACCTCCAGCCACCACTGGCCGGTCAGCGCGACCATGCCCACCAGCATCTGCGAGTACATCGGCGCCAGCCGGGCGTCGAAGCCCCGGGACTTGAACTCCAGGCCCAGGATGTCCTCGACCTGGGTGGCGATGTCGCTGATCAGCGAGGCGAAGCTGCCGGTCGCCTGGGCCACCGGCGAGTCCCGGACCAGGATCTTGAAGCCGTCGGTGGAGGTGTCGATGTAGTCCATCAGCGCGAACGCCGCCTGCTCCAGCAGCTCGCGGGAGTGCCCGCCGGTCAGCGCGCCGGTGACCATGTCGAGGAGCAGCTGCATCTCGCGGTCGACCACGACGGCGTACAGGCCCTCCTTGCCGCCGAAGTGCTCGTAGACCACCGGCTTGGACACCCCGGCGCGCTCGGCGATCTCCTCCACCGAGGTCCCGTCGTACCCGCGCTCGGCGAAGACCGCGCGGCCGATCTCCAGCAGCTGCTCGCGCCGCTGCTTGCCGGTCATCCGGACCCGCCCGCCGGTCTTGCCGCCGCGGGCGGGCTGCCGTGCGCTCTGATGGCCGGCCGCGCTGTCTCCGTTGCTCCCGTTCACCCCTACATGATGCTTCAGCGGAGGAGTCATCCGGCGCGGCGGGCGGCGATCCGCTGCGTGCTGGGCCAGCGGACGTCCCGGGCCCAGCCGGCCAGCTCGAACCAGCGGATCAGCCGGGCGGAGGAGTCGACCTGCCCGCGGAGCACCCCGTGCCGGGCGCTGGTCGGGTCGGCGTGGTGCAGGTTGTGCCAGGACTCGCCGCAGGAGAGGACCGCCAGCCACCACACGTTGCCGGACCGGTCCCGGGACTTGAACGGCCGCTCGCCCACCGCGTGGCAGATCGAGTTGATCGACCAGGTGACGTGGTGCAGCAGCGCGACCCGGACCAGCGAGCCCCAGAAGAAGGCGGTCAGCGCGCCGTGCCAGGAGAGCGTCACCAGACCGCCGACCAGCGGCGGCAGCGCCAGGGAGAGGGTGGTCCAGAGCCAGAACAGCCGGGAGATCCGCCGGATCACCGGGTCGTTGACCAGGTCCGGCGCGTACTTCACCTGCGAGGTCTGCTCCTCGTCGAACAGCCAGCCCATGTGCGCCCACCACAGGCCCTTCAGCAGCGCCGGCACGGACTCGCCGTAGCGCCAGGGCGAATGCGGGTCGCCCTCCTTGTCGCTGAACCGGTGGTGCTTGCGGTGGTCGGCCACCCAGCGGACCAGCGGGCCCTCCACGGCCATGCTGCCGGCGATCGCCAGCGCCGCCTTCAGGCCGCGGTTGGGCTTGAAGGAGCCGTGGGTGAAGTAGCGGTGGTAGCCGATGGTGATGCCGTGGCAGGTGAGGAAGTACATCGCCGTGGCGAGCGCCAGGTCCAGCCAGCTGAGGCCCCAGCCCCAGGCCACCGGCACGGCCGCGACCAGCGCCGCGAACGGCAGCGCGATGAACAGCCCGAGCGTGATCCGCTCGGCCAGCCCCTGCCTCTCGCCCCCCATGGTGGCGGACAGCGGAACGACGGTGACGTCGGCCGCCTGCGGGCGCGCCTCGTCGGCCTGAATGGTCATGAGAGGTCCCAAGGGGGGAAGGAGCGATACCTACGTGGCCGTAACCTACGGCATCGTAGGTAATCGGACGTCCGAAGGGAAGACGTGTCGCGCGCACCGCTCCCGACGGCTCGGAGACGGTGGTGGATGTGCGGCGTCACACCCCGTACTCTTAGGGCTGCGTTGCCCGCCTGAGATCGGGGCGCTGGCAGTCGATCCCGGATCGTCTAAGGGCAGGACAGCTGGTTTTGGTCCAGCTTATGGGGGTTCGAATCCTCCTCCGGGAGCCCAGCGGGCCAAGCCCCCGCCCGCGTCCGGAGAAGCCGGGCGCCCTCCCGGGGCAACTATTCTCAGAGCTGCCGTGGCGCGGCTGTGCGGGTCGGGCCGGGCAGACACACCCCTCACAGGACGACCGAGGAGCCCCCGCGTGAGTGCCAACCAGACCGCCGCCGTGATCGTGCTCGCCGCCGGGGGCGGCACCCGGATGAAGTCCCGGGCCCTGCCCAAGGTGCTGCACTCGCTCTGCGGCCGGTCGCTGGTGGGCCACGCGGTGGCCGCCGCCGAGCAGCTGGAGCCCGCGCACCTGGTGGTCGTCATCGGCCACATGCGCGAGCTGGTCCAGGAGCACCTGGCCGCCCACCACCCCGGCGCCCGTACCGCGGTGCAGCTGGAGCAGAACGGCACCGGGCACGCCGTGCGCACCGCGCTGGAGGTGCTCGCCGCCGACGGCGTCGAGCTGGACGGCACCGTGATCGTCACCACCGGCGACGCCCCGCTGCTGACCGGAGGGACCCTGTCCGCCCTGGCCGCCGCCCACCACGCCCAGGGCAACGGCGTGACCGTGCTGACCGCCGAGGTGCCGGACGCCACCGGCTACGGCCGGATCCTGCGCGACGGCGACGGCGACGGCGCCGTGGCCGCCATCGTCGAGCACAAGGACGCCACCGAGGAGCAGCGCGCCGTCTCCGAGATCAACTCCGGGGTCTTCGCCTTCGACGCCAAGCTGCTCGCCTCGGCGCTGTCCCAGCTCGACACCGACAACGTGCAGGGCGAGGAGTACCTCACCGACACCCTGGAGATCCTGCGCACGGCCGGCCACCGGGTCGGCGCGGTGATCGCCGCCGACCACCGCGACGTGCTGGGCATCAACGACCGCGTGCAGCTCGCCGAGGCCCGCCGGATCCTCAACGGCCGGCTGGTCGAGCGGGCGATGCGCGAGGGCGTCACCGTGGTCGACCCGGCCAGCGCCTGGTTCGACGTCCAGGTGAGCTACGAGCCGGACGCCGTGGTGCTCCCCAACACCCAGCTGCAGGGCGCCACCCACCTCGGCGAGGGCTGCGAGGTCGGCCCGAACGTCACCCTCACCGACACCCGGGTCGGCGCCGGCGCCCGTGTGACCAACACCACGGCCGACCGCGCCGAGATCGGCGAGGAGGCCTCCGTCGGGCCGTACGCCTACCTTCGGCCGGGCACCCGGCTGGCCCGCAAGGCCAAGGCCGGCACCTACGTGGAGATCAAGAACTCCGAGCTGGGCGAGGGCGCCAAGGTGCCCCACCTGTCGTACATCGGCGACGCCACCATCGGCGAGGGCTCCAACGTCGGCGCGGCCTCGGTGACGGTCAACTACGACGGGGTCAACAAGCACCGCACGGTCATCGGCGCCCACTGCCGAACCGGCTCGGACAACATGTTCATCGCCCCGGTGACGGTCGGGGACGGCGCCTACACGGCCGCCGGCTCGGTGATCACCAACGACGTCCCGGCCGGTTCGCTCGGTGTGGCCCGGGCCCAGCAGCGCAACATCGCCGGCTGGGTGGAGCGCAAGCGCCCGGGTTCCTCCTCCGCCGCGGCGGCGGCCGCGGCCAACGAGGCCAAGTAGCGTCCGGGCGGTCGCGGGGGATCTTGAGGAGTGGTCCCGGCACGCCGGGTTCGGCCCGGGGCGCGTAACCTGGTGTACATACGTGCGCCACTGGGCCCCTGTCCGCGCCTCGGCGTACCTCCCAATTTCCCCCGCCCACCTGCCCGCCCGGGTCTTGCCCGGGTGCGCCGGAGCGGGTCCAAGTGCGGCAGCAACGCGAGGAGACGGTGCAGTGAGCGGGATCACGACGTCGGGTGAGAAGAAGCTGAAGCTCTTCTCCGGCCGTGCCCACCCCGAGCTGGCGGAGGAGGTGGCCCGCGAGCTGGGCACCGAGCTCGTCCCGACCAAGGCCCTGGACTTCGCCAACGGCGAGATCTACGTCCGGTTCCTGGACTCCGCGCGTGGCGCGGACTGCTTTGTGATCCAGAGCCACACGGCTCCGATCAACCAGTGGATCATGGAGCAGCTGATCATGATCGACGCTCTGAAGCGGGCCTCCGCCCGGAGCATCACCGCGATCCTGCCGTTCTACGGGTACGCCCGCCAGGACAAGAAGCACCTCGGCCGCGAGCCCATCTCGGCCCGCCTGGTCGCCGACCTGCTCCGCCAGGCCGGCGCCGACCGCCTGATGGCCGTCGACCTGCACACCGCGCAGATCCAGGGCTTCTTCGACGGCCCGGTGGACCACCTCTTCGCGCTGCCGCTGCTGGCCGACTACGTGGGCGAGCGGGTCGACCGCGACCGGCTCACCATCGTCTCCCCGGACGCCGGCCGGGTGAAGGTCGCCGACCAGTGGTGCGACCGCCTCGGCGCCCCGCTGGCGATCATCCACAAGCGCCGCGACATGACCCAGGCCAACACCATCCTGTCGGCCGAGGTCGTCGGTGACGTCCAGGACCGGGTCTGCGTCCTGGTCGACGACATGATCGACACCGCCGGCACCATCTGCGCCGCCGCCGACGCGCTGTACGAGAACGGCGCCGCCGACGTCATCGTGGCCGCCACCCACGGCGTGCTCTCCGGCCCGGCCGCGGACCGCCTGAAGAACTCGCGGGTCAGCGAGTTCGTCTTCACCAACACCCTGCCCACCCCGCAGCAGCTGCAGCTGGACAAGGTGACCACCCTCTCCATCGCCCCCTCGATCGCCGCCGCGATCAAGGAGGTCTTCGAGGACGGCTCGGTCACCAGCCTGTTCGAGGGCGTGCACTGACCCACGGTCGGCTGAGACCGTCCGGGACCGGCCCCCGGCGCCCGCGTGGCGCCGGGGGCCGATTTCACGGTTGACCCGGGCTGCGGTTAGACTCAGAGACTGCTCGGCGAGGGATGCCTAGGTGCTCCGTGATCGACGCGCTGGATCAATTCCGCCGGGCGACCCCATGTACTTGAGGGTGTGGTTCCGGCGGTTTCGCTTTCTGCACCCGTATTTCCCCCCAGGAGTGCAGCATGTCCGAGATCCGTCTCGCCGCCGAGTCCCGCACCGAGTTCGGCAAGGGTGCCGCCCGTCGCGCCCGTCGCGCCGGCTTCGTCCCCGGTGTCGTCTACGGCCACGGCCACGCCCCGGTTCACCTGAACCTGCCCGGCCACGACCTGATGATGGCCCTGAAGACCCCGAACGCCCTGCTGGTCGTGCCGATCGACGGCAAGGACGAGTACGTGCTGCCGAAGGCCGTCCAGCGCGAGGCCATCAAGCGCTCCATCGAGCACGTCGACCTGCTGCTGGTGAAGCGCGGCGAGAAGGTCACCGTCGAGATCCCGGTCCACACCGAGGGCGAGCTGGCCCCCGGCGGCAACCTGATCGAGAACGTGCTGAACGCCCTGCCGATCGAGGCCGAGGCCACCCACCTGCCCGAGGCCGTCACCGTCTCCGTCGAGGGCCTGGAGGCCGGCGCCTCCATCACCGCCGGCGACATCGTGCTGCCGAAGGGCGCCACCCTGGCCGTCGACGCCGACGCCGTCGTGCTGCAGGTCATCGGCGCCCAGGCCCCCGAGGCCACCGAGGAGGAGGCCGCCGAGGCCGAGGTCGTCGAGGCCTGAGCCTGAGGGCTGTTCTTCCGCCGCTGCCCCGGCCGCTCCGCTGGAGAGGCCGGGGCAGCGGCGTGTCCGGGACAATGGTGGATCTCTGCAGAAGGAGCGAGACCAGATGAGTGACGCCGGGTACGACGGCCCCTGGCTGGTGGTCGGTCTGGGTAACCCCGGGGAGGGGTACGCCCGCAACCGCCACAACATCGGCTTCATGGTGGTGGACCTGCTGGCCGAGCGGATGGGCGCCCGGTTCAAGGCGCACAAGAGCCGCGCCCAGGTGGCCGAGGGGCGTCTCGGCGGGCGCCGGGTGGTGCTGGCCAAGCCGATGGCCTTCATGAACCTGTCCGGCGGGCCGGTCACCGCGCTGCGGGACTTCTACAAGGTGCCGAACACCGCGGTCGTCGCCGTCCACGACGAGCTGGACATCGACTACGCGGCCCTGCGGCTGAAGTGCGGCGGCGGCGACAACGGCCACAACGGCCTGAAGTCCATCACCAAGTCGCTGGGCCCGGACTACCACCGGGTGCGCTGCGGCATCGGCCGCCCGCCCGGCCGGATGGAGGTCGCCGACTTCGTGCTCAAGGACTTCTCCTCGACCGAGCGCAAGGACCTGGCCTGGTTCGTCGACCGGTCCGCGGACGCGGTGGAGGCGCTGCTCTCCGAGGGGCTGGAACGCGCCCAGGGCACGTACAACTCCTGAACCACTGACCTCTCGTCAGAAACCCACGCGGTATTACGCAACGTTCGTGCAACGCTTGCCCGGTGGGGGTCCGATCGGGGCCGGGACGGGCCCCGCCATCCGATACGGTCAGTCCCGTACGAAGGGTTGAGGTGCCGTCTCTGGGGGTAGGGGCTGTGGTTCGGTCGGAGCGTGTCGGGCGGATGGTCTCGGGCGCCGTGCTGTGCCTGGCGGTCGCCGGGTGGGCGACGCCGGCGTCCGCCGCCGAGGGGGTCGAGCCTTCGGGCTCCCCCGACCCGGCCGCCGCGCAGCTGAGCCCGCACCCGGTCTCCGGGAGCGTGGGCTCGGCCGGCGTCTACGCGGTCGGCGGCGGGCTGGTGGTGGTCGCCGGAGGTGCGGCCACCTGGCTGCGGCGCAAGCGCGCCGGCAAGGTCACCATCCACTGAGAAGCGGCCGGCCGTACGGGGACTCCCGTACGGCCGGCCGCTTCTGGTGTGCCGTCAGGCCGGTCAGCCCGTGTTGCGCAGGCCGGCGGCGATGCCGTTCACGGTCAGCAGCAGCGCTCGGGCGCGCAGCGGGTCCTCCTGGCGGCCGTGCTCGGCCAGCTCGCGCTGGTCGCGCAGCAGGGCGACCTGGAGGTAGGAGATCGGGTCGAGGTAGGCGTCCCTGACGGTGAAGGTCTGCTTCAACACCGGGTTGTGCTCCAGGAGTTCGCTCTCGCCGGTGAGCCGCAGCACCTCCTTCAGGGTGAGCTCGTGCTCGGCCGTGATCTGGTCGAAGACGTGGTGCAGCTCGGCGGGCACCAGCTGCTCGACGTAGTGGCGGGCGATCCGCAGGTCGGTCTTGGCCAGCGTCATCGCGACGTTGGACAGGAAGTTGCGGAAGAAGTGCCACTGGCCGTACATCTCGTCCAGCACGTCGCCCAGGCCCGCCGCGCGGGCGGCGGCCAGGCCGGAGCCGACGCCGTACCAGCCGGGGACGATCTGGCGGGACTGCGTCCAGCCGAACACCCACGGGATGGCCCGCAGGCCGTCCAGACCGGCGCCCGAGTCCGGGCGGCGGGACGGGCGGGAGCCCAGGTGCAGCGAGGCCAGCTGGTCGACCGGGGTGGCGGCGAAGAAGTACTTCGGCAGGTCCTCCTGCTCCACCAGGGCCCGGTAGGAGGTGTGGGCGGCCTCGGAGACCTGGTCCATCGCCGCGTCCCAGCGGGCCAGCTCCTCCGGGGCCTGGCGCGGCGCGGTGTGCAGCGCCGAGGCGGACAGCGTGGCGGAGATGGTCAGCTCCAGGTTCTCCCGGGCCAGGGAGGGCAGCAGGTACTTGTCGGAGATGACCTCGCCCTGCTCGGTCACCTTGATCTCGCCCTCCAGGGTGCCCCAGGGCTGGGCCAGGATCGCCTCGTGCGAGGGGCCGCCGCCGCGGCCGACGGTCCCGCCGCGGCCGTGGAACAGGCGCAGCCGGATGCCGTACCGGTGGGCCACGTCGCGCAGCCGGCGCTGGGCGCGGTGGATCTCCCACTGCGAGGTGGTGATACCGCCGAACTTGGAGGAGTCCGAGTACCCGAGCATGACCTCCTGGACGTCGCCGCGCAGCGACACCAGCAGCCGGTACGACGGGTCGGCGAGCATCTCCTCCAGGATCCGGTCGGCCTGCTGCAGCTCGTCGGTGGTCTCCAGGAGCGGGACGATGCCGATCTTGGCGACCCCGGAGTGCAGGTCGACCAGACCCGCCTCGCGGGCCAGCACCACGGCGGCGAACACGTCGTCGGCGCCCTGGCACATCGAGATGATGTAGCTCTCGACGATCTCGTCGCCGAACCGCTCGAAGCCCTGCCGGATGGTGCTGAACACCCCGAGGGTCTTGGCGCCGGCCGCGTCCAGCGGGGCCGGGATCGGGGCGAGCGGGCGGCGGGAGCGCAGCTCCTTGGCGAGCAGCCGCTGGCGGTACTCGCGCGGCATGTCCGCGTAGCGCCAGGCCTCCTCGCCGAGCCGGTCGAAGAGCTGGCCGAGGGCGTGGTGGTGGGCCTCGGCGTGCTCGCGGACGTCCATGGTGGCCAGCTGCAGGCCGAACGCCTCGATGGTGCGGATGGCGCGGGCGAGGCGGCCGTCGGCGATCAGGCCGCCGCGGTGGGCCCGCAGGGAGTCCTGGATCAGCTTGAGGTCGGCGACCAGCTCGCGGGTGCCGACGTAGTCCCGGCCCGGGGTGTGCGGGGTGCCCGCGGCCAGCCGCTCGCGGGTGTTCTCCAGCTTCAGCCGGATGCAGGTGGCCTTCAGCCGGTACGGCTCCTCGGCGTTCATCCGCTTGTAGCGCGGGCTGAGCTCCGGCAGGTGCACCAGGTCCGCCTCCAGCGAGGCGAGCAGCTCCTCCGAGGCGCCGGCCAGCCGGACCGAGGTGGAGAGCGAGGCGCGCAGGTCGTCGACGGCCGCCAGGGCGTCCTTGATGCCGTACTCGTGCTGCAGGTTGAGCACGTCCCAGGTGACCTGCGGGGTGACGTTGGGGTTGCCGTCGCGGTCGCCGCCGATCCAGGTGCCGAAGGTCAGCGGGCGGACCCCCTCGGGCAGCGCCAGGCCGACCCGGGCCAGCTCCTCGTGCAGCTCCTCCAGCACGTCCGGGACGGCCTCGCGGAACAGCTCGTCCAGGTAGTAGACGGCGTTGCGGGCCTCGTCGGTGGGCTCGGGGCGGGCGATCCGCAGCTCGTCGGTCTGCCAGAGCAGGTCGATCACCTCGGCGAGCCGGCGGTCGGCCTGCCTGCGGGCGGAGGTGTGCCGGGCCGGGTCGGCCTCGGCCAGGCCCGAGGCGGCGTGCTCGCGGTGGATCCGCTCCAGCAGCTCGCCGATCCGGCGGAGCTTGTTGAGCACGCTGCGGCGGGCCGCCTCGGTGGGGTGCGCGGTGAAGACCGGACGGACGGCCAGGTGGGCCAGGGTGTCCTGGAGGTGCTTGGGGTCGGCCTCGGCGAGCTGGTCCGCGGTCTGCGCCAGCAGCGAGCCCTCACGGGCCCGGCGGGTGGCGAACTCGCGGCCGCGGTGCACCTGCTCGGTGACGTTCGCCAGGTGGAAGTACGTGGAGAACGCCCGGACGAGCTTGGCGGCGGTCTCCAGGTCGATGTCGGCGAGCAGCTGGGCGGTCGCCTCGCCGTCGGTGCGGCTGAGCAGTCGGACCTGCTCGACCAGGCCCAGCAGTTCGGGGCCCTCCTGACGGACGAGCGTCTCGCCGAGCAGGTCACCCAGGCGGCGGATGTCCGCGCGGAGCGCGGCATTGTCGTCCAGTGGGCTGGGGTTGTCCGCCGAGGTGGGGACCGGAGCGGTCACGGCTGTCTCCCTGTGGTGGTGGGGTTCGGCAACGGCTCTCTCCTCCGCGCGTCGGCCGTCAGGTGCCGGCCTTGTCGGGGATGGGTGCGGACCGCGCTGTCCGACGCGACCAGCATAGGTGGCACGGGGTGCCGCGTCCGTGAAGTGGCCGGATGCCGGACATCCTCCGGGGGTGCCCCGGCCCGGGTCCGGCGGGCGGACGACTGCGTAGGCTGTCCCCCATGAGCAAGTCGCCCGAGGGGGGCGGCCCGGCCCACGGCCTCTGGTGGTGGGAACGGCGCCGCAGTGCGCTGCTGGATGTGGTCCTCGCCGTCGTGGCGGGGCTGGAGTGCGCCGCCGGCGCGTACTCCGCGACGATCGACCGGTTCGGGCTGGGGGAGCCCTTCGCCGTGGTGTCGGCGGTGCTGGGGGCACTGGCCGGCGGGACGCTGCTGGTCCGGCGGCGGTGGCCGGTGCTGCCGGTGGTGGTCGCCCTGGTGTTCGTC
Organism: Kitasatospora sp. HUAS MG31; assembly: GCF_040571325.1. Lineage (GTDB taxonomy): Bacteria > Actinomycetota > Actinomycetes > Streptomycetales > Streptomycetaceae > Kitasatospora > Kitasatospora camelliae. The sequence continues at coordinate 4,512,910 of NZ_CP159872.1, forward strand.
CCCGCCCTGTTCGGCGTGCTGCTGATGGTGGTCTCGCTGTACACCCTGGCGGCGACCTGGGAGTGGCCCAGCCGGCGCGGCCGGGTGGTGGCGCTCTCCGCGCTCGCGCTGGCCGAGAGCTTCGGCATGGCGCTGCTGGCGATGTTCACCCCCACCTCCGGGCCCACCCCCGAACCGCTGCCGCCCACCTGGGTGTTCGTCCTGCTCGCGGCGCTGGTGGCGATCGGGGTGACCGTCCCGCCGGTGGTCACCGGCCTGTACGTGGGCGCCCGGCGGCGGCTGGTGGAGTCGCTCAAGGACCGCGCCCACGGCCTGGAGGCGGAGCTCTCGCTGCTCGCCGAGCAGGCCCGGGAGCGGGCCGCCCGGGCCCGGCTGGAGGAACGCACCCGGATCGCCCGGGAGATGCACGACGTGGTCGCCCACCGGGTCAGCCTGATGGTGGTGCACGCCTCCGCGCTGGAGCGGATCATCCCCAAGGACCCGGAGAAGGGCGTGCAGAGCGCCCGGCTGGTCGGCGACGTCGGCCGGCAGGCCCTGGACGAGCTGCGCGAGATCCTCGGCGTGCTGCGGATGACCGAGGCGCCCCGGCAGGCCGAGCCCGCCGACACCCTGGCCCGGCTGCCCCGGCTGGTCGACCAGTCCCGGGCCGCCGGGATGGCGGTGACCCTGACCGTCAGCGGCGAGCGCCGGCTCTACGCCGACGAGGCCGAGCAGACCGCCTACCGGGTGGTCCAGGAGGGCCTGACCAACGCCCACAAGCACGCCGGCGGCGCGCAGGTCGCCGTCCTGCTGGCGTACGTGCCCAACGGCGTGCGGGTCGCGGTGGTCAACGACCGCGCCGCTGGCGGACCGGCCGTGCTGCTGCCGAGCGGCGGCAACGGGCTGGTCGGGATGCGCGAGCGGGTCCTGGCGCTCGGCGGCAGCTTCACCGCCGGGCCGGCCGAGGGCGGCGGCTTCCGGGTCGAGGCGGTGCTGCCCTCACGCCTGGCGGTGCACCCGGGCGGGCTCGGCCAGTAGCCGCCCCAGCCGCGGCTGCACCACCGGCGCGAACAGCCGCACCACCGGCGGCAGCGCCAGCACCACCGCCAGCCCCAGCGCGAACGCCCCCAGCAGCGGCAGCGCGGTGTACCAGTGGTGCAGCACCCCCGCCCGGTACACCCCCGAGGCCTGCAGCAGCTTCAGCGGGAAGCCGTGCAGCAGGTAGACGTACAGCGAGGCCGCGCCGAGCGCCGTGAACCGGGTGGGGCCCTCCGGCAGCACCGCCAGGAAGGCCGCCCCCGCCACCAGCGCGAGCGCCGCCAGCCCCACCCGGACGGCCAGCCAGAGGGGGTAGCCGACCCGCAGCTGCCCGGCGCTCTCGGTGTACTCCAGCCAGCCCGGGTCCAGCAGCCCCGGCACCGCCCACCAGACCACCGCGAACACCGCCGCCAGCACCGCCGGCGCGGCCCGGCGGACGGCGGGCCGGCGCAGCAGCGCGAACCGGTCCGGCGTGAGCACCAGGCCCAGCACGAACCAGGGCAGGAAGCCCAGGGTCCGGCCGAGCGCGAGCTCCGGCGGGAAGGCGTTCACCGCCCCGAAGCCCGCCGCCACCGCCACGGCCACCGGCAGCGGGTACCGCAGCGCCGTCCACAGCGGCACGGTCAGCCGCCAGATCAGCAGCGAGAGCAGGAACCAGGTGAGCCAGCGCGGCTCCAGCAGGTGGATCGGGGCAAGCCGGCGCTCCAGCGCCATCGGCACCAGGTTGTAGAGCACCTGGAACACCAGGTACGGCACGGCCAGCCCGGCGACCAGCCGGGCGCCGTCCACCTGCGGCCGGCCCGGCCGGGGGCGGGAGAAGTACCCGCACAGGGTCACGAAGACCGGCATCGAGAACGCCGCCACCGTCAGCACCGCGGCGGCCAGGGTGCGGTCCCGCTCCAGCAGCGGCATCCAGGTGTGGGCGCACACCACCAGCGCCACCGCGGCGAACTTGGCGTTGTCGAAGAGCGGGTGACGCTCGCTCATCGCGGATCTCCTCGAAAGCTCCACATTCCGCATCGCGCCACAGTCTGCTCGCGCGCGGGGCGTACGCGGGGGCTTTCGGTCAAATCGGGGGCGCGGCCTGCACCGTGAGACGCTCCGGGGGCAGGCCGAGCAGCAGCGTGGCCAGCGCCTGGTCGATCGAGCCGCCGAGGAACCACTCCCCGGTGTGGTCCAGGCTCAGCACCCGGCCCTGCTCGTCGATCGCCAGCAGCGCCTGCCCGTACAGCTCCTCGCCCAGCGGCGCCACCCGGGTGCCCAGCGCCCGGCCCAGGTCGGCCAGGGTGCGGGGCTGGTGCAGGCCGCAGCGCGGGTCCAGCAGGAACGGGGTGCGGGCCAGCTCCCGGCCGGCGCCGGCCAGGTCGAAGGAGAGGCCGCCGAACTCGGCCCAGGCCTCGATCGCGGCGGGGAAGACCGAGTGCGCGGGGTCCAGCGGGCCGCCGTGCGCCGTCAGGTCGTCCGCCCACTGCTCGGCCTGGCGGATCTCCCAGCGGCCGGGGTGCCAGCCCGCGTGCTTGAGCGCGGCGGCGACGTCGGCGGGGAAGCGGGGCTGGGTACGGACAGCGGTCGCGTTCAGGGGGTGCTCCAGAGGTTCGGGGACAGGGACGGGGGCGCGGGCCGTCAGCCGGCCGGCGGCCCGACGGCCACGCTGGCCACGTTCAGGTGCTCCAGCAGCGGGGCGCAGGACCGGCACGGCGGCGCGTGGGTGCCGTGTGCCGGGTCGCCCTCCTCCCGGATCCGAACGGTGGTCAGCCGGGCGCCCTTGAGCGCCTTCCTGGCCTCCTGGAGCGTCATCGGCTTGCGCGCGGCCCGCTTGGAGCGGCCGGCGTCCACCTCCGCCAGGTACTGCGAGAGCAGCACCGCCTCCGGGCACCGCCCGAGGAACCGCTCCCGCTGCTCCAGCGGGAGCCCCGCCAGGAAGGCGGCCACCAGCGGGTGCAGCAGCGGGGCCGCCTCCCCCTTGTCGCCCGCCAGGGTCCGCACCGCGCCGCCGCGCAGCGACAGCGCGGCGGCCACGGCCGGCAGCAGGCTGTCCCGGTGGTGGCTCAGCGCCGGTGCCTGCGCGGGTTCCCCCGTGTTGTCCATGGCTGCTCCTCGGCTGTGCTCGGTGCGCCGACAGTTCTCAGCTGCCGGGGGTCGGCTGACGGATCGGTGACTCCAGGTAAGGGGACAAGCCTGCCAAACGCCTCCGACGACCGCCGATCCGGGGGTGCACGGAGGGCACCCTCCAGGTTCCCCCCACCGCCGCCCGAGCGGAGTGGTTTTCTCCGAATCCCTCCCCGGCCCCTGTGCCGACCGGTAGCGTTCCAGCGTCGGTGGCCGTGGGGGGACACGGGCCGCCGGGTACGCAGGGGCAGCCGGGGCAAGGTGGCTCCGGTGCCGGGCAAGGGGGGTCTTGCGATGGCGACCGTGTCGAGAGAAGTGGCGCACGAGGCGCCCGGGGAGCACGTACCGACTCCCGGGGTGCCCGAGCCGAGGCCGACCGAGCGGATCGGCCTGGCCGTGGTGGGCGCCGGGTACTGGGGACCGAACCTGGTCCGCAACGCGCAGCAGACGGCCGGACTCAGACTGCACTGGCTGTGCGACCTGGACGAGGAGCGCTCCCGGCGGGTGCTCGGCGAGTACAGCACCGTCCGCTCCACCACCTCCTTCGAAGAGGTCCTGGCCGACGAGCGGGTCGGCGCGGTGGCGATCGCCACCCCCGCCGCCGCCCACTACAAGCTGGTCCACGCCGCCCTGGAGGCCGGAAAGCACGTCCTGGTCGAGAAGCCCATCACCACCACCGTCGAGGACGCCGCCGACCTGGTCCGGATCGCCGACGAGCGCGGGCTGGTACTGATGTGCGACCACACGTTCTGCTACACCCCGGTGGTCCGCCGGATCCGCGAGCTGGTGCACGGCGGCGAGATCGGCGACGTCCAGTTCTTCGACTCGGTCCGGATCAACCTCGGCCTGGTCCAGCCCGACGTGGACGTGCTGTGGGACCTCGCCCCGCACGACCTCTCCATCCTCGACTTCGTCCTGCCGCCCGGCGTCGAACCGGTCGGCGTGAGCGCCCAGGGCGCCGACCCGATCGGCGCCGGCCGCGCCTGCGTCGCCTACCTGACCGTCCGGCTCAGCAACGGCGCCCTCGCCCACTGCCACGTCAACTGGCTCTCGCCGACCAAGGTCCGCACCACCCTGATCGGCGGCTCCCGGCGCACCCTGGTCTGGGACGACCTCAACCCGCAGGCCCGGCTGGCCGTCCACGACCGCGGCGTGGACCTCACCCCGCCCGACGAGCTCACCGACGCCATCCGGCACCGGGCGCTGATCTCCTACCGGGTCGGCGAGATGGTGGCGCCAGCCCTGGTCGAGCAGGAGGCGCTGCGCAACGTGATGACCGAGTTCGCCGCCGCCATCACCGAGCGCCGCGCCCCGCTCACCGACGGCCGCTCCGGCCTGCGGGTGCTCCGCCTGCTGCACGCCGCCTCGCGCAGCCTGGAACTCGGCGGCGCCACCGTCCCGGTCGGCGCCGACACCGACCTCGAACTGATCACCACCGCGACCGAGAGGGCCGCCGCCCGATGAACGCCGTCCCCATTGAGGGCTCCCGCTGCCTGGTCACCGGCGGCGCCGGGACCATCGGATCCACCGTGGTGGACCAGCTGATCGAGGCCGGGGCCCGCGAGGTCGTCGTCCTCGACAACTTCGTCCGCGGCCGGATGGCCAACCTCGCCCACGCCGAGGCCACCGCCGCACCCGGCCAACTCCGCGTCGTGGACGGCGACATCCGCGACCGCGCCCTGCTGCGCGACCTGCTCGGCGAGGACACCGACCTGCTCTTCCACCTCGCCGCGATCCGGATCACCCAGTGCGCCGCCGAACCCCGGCTCGCCCTGGAGGTCATGGTCGACGGCACCTTCGACGTGGTCGAGGCCGCCGCCGAGAAGGGCGTCCGCAAGGTCATCGCCTCCTCCACCGCCTCCGTCTACGGCCTCGCCGACGTCTTCCCCACGCCGGAGACCCAGCACCCGTACCACAACGACACCCTGTACGGCGCCTCCAAGGTCTTCAACGAGGGCCTGCTGCGCAGCTTCCACGCCATGTACGGGCTGGACTACGTCGCCCTGCGGTACTTCAACGTGTACGGCCCCCGGATGGACGTCCACGGCCGGTACACCGAGGTGTTCATCCGCTGGATGGAGCGGATCGCCGCCGGCGAGCGCCCGCTGATCTTCGGCGACGGCAGCCAGACCATGGACTTCGTCTACACCGAGGACATCGCCCGGGCCAACCTGCTGGCCGCCGCGGCGCCGGTCACCGACCGGGTCTACAACATCGCCTCCTCCAGCGAGGTGTCCCTGCGGGGGCTGGCGGACGCGCTGCTGACCGCGATGGACTCCGACCTGGACGTGGAGCACGGGCCGGCCCGCGGCACCGCCGGCGGCGTGGTCCGGCGGCTCGCGGACATCTCCGCCGCCGAACGCGACCTCGGCTGGAAGCCCGAACTCGGCCTCGACGAAGGCCTCCGCAAGCTCGTCGCCTGGTGGCGCCAGCAGTAGCGCCCCAGGGGCGCGTCTTTCAGGGGCGCGGGGAACTGCGCGACCAGCCATCACCGAACAGTCAGATCGCGGCACGTGCAACTGGATCTCGTGGGAGCGAGGAACGGTCGCACCCTTTCGCCTCGCGCAGTTCTCCCCCAGCCTCGGCGGCTGGGAGGTGCCCCCACGCGCCCCTGGGCTACCCGGTTGCGCAGAAACACCCGCGCCCCTGGGCTACCCGGTTGCGCCCGTACGATCCGAGGAGTACCCCGTGTCCAGCATCCCCGTCATGATCCCGTGGCTCGGTGAGGAGGAGGCCGAGGCCGCCGCCGAGGCGGTGCGGTCGGGGTGGGTCGCCCAGGGCCCGCGGGTGGCGGCGTTCGAGAAGGCGTTCGCCGAGTACACCGGCGCCCCGCACGCCGTCGCGGTCTCCAACTGCACCACCGCCCTGCACCTGGCGATGATCGGCGCCGGTGTCGGCCCCGGCGACGAGGTGGTGGTGCCCTCGCTCTCCTTCATCGCCACCGCCAACGCCGTCACCTACGTCGGCGCCGTCCCGGTCTTCGCCGACGTGGACCCGGCCACCGGCAACCTCACCCCCGGGACGGTGGAACCGCTGCTCACCGAGCGGACCAGGGCGGTCATCGTGGTCGACCAGGGCGGTGTGCCGGTGGACCTGGACGCGATCCGGGCCCTGGTGGAGCCGCGCGGTGTGACCGTGGTCGAGGACGCGGCCTGCGGCGCCGGCTCGCTCTACCGGGGCGGCCCGGTCGGCGGTACGGCGGCTCTCGCCGCGTACTCCTTCCACCCGCGCAAGCTGCTGACCACCGGAGAGGGTGGCATGGTCACCTGCCAGGACGGCGAACTGGCCGCCCGGCTGCGGCGGTTGCGCGAGCACGGGATGAGCGTCTCGGCCGCCGACCGGCACGCCTCGGCGGGCGGCGGGGCCGGCGTGGTGGAGACGTACGACGAGATCGGGTTCAACCACCGGATGACCGACATCCAGGCCGCGGTCGGTCTGGTGCAGCTCCGCAAGCTGCCTGAACTGGTCGCCCGCCGCCGCCTGCTGGCGGAGCGCTACCGGACGCTGCTGGGCGACCTGGCCGCGGGCCTGGTCGCCGACCCGGCGCACGGGACCGGCAACTTCCAGGCCTGCTGGGTGCTGCTGCCCGAGGGTGCCCCCGACCGGACCGAGGTGCTGACCCGGATGGCCGCGGCCGGGGTGTCCGCCCGGCGCGGCATCATGGCGGCCCACCTGGAGGCTCCGTACAAGGGGACCGCCCGGGTGCCGCTGCCCGCCACCGAGCTGATCACCCACCGGTCGGTGATCCTCCCGCTCTACCACGCGCTCACCGAGGCGCAGCAGGACACCGTGGTCGCGGCGTTCCGCGAGGCGGTCGGGTGATCCTTCCGCACGGCACCTCGATCAGGCACCTCGGCCACGCCGGGTTCCTGGTCGAGCACGCCGGACTGCGCATCCTGATCGACCCGTGGTTCCACCCGGCCTTCCTGGAGGCGTGGTTCCCGTACCCGGACAACCGCCACCTGCTGCCGGAGGTGGTCGCCGGCCGGTACGACTACCTGTACGTCTCGCACACCCACGAGGACCACCTGGACGAGCGGCTGCTCGCCCGGCTGTCCCGGGAGACCACCGTGCTGGTGCCGCGGTTCCGCAGCCGGGCGCTCGGCCGCCGGCTCGCCGCCCTCGGCTTCACCGACCAGGTGCGGCTCGGCCACCGGGACCGGCTGCGGCTCGGGCCGGACTGCACGGCCACCGTGCTGCTCGACACCAGCCACAAGGAGGACAGCGCCCTGCTGCTCGACCTGGGCGGCTTCCGCTTCCTCGACCTCAACGACTGCAACACCCCGATGTCCGAACTCCCCACGGACGTCGACCTGCTGGCCGCCCAGTACTCGGGCGCGATGTGGTACCCGAACGCCTACGCCTACCCGCCCGACACCATGGCGGAGAAGACCGCCGCCGTCCGCGCCGACCTGCTGGACACCCTGGTCCGCAAGGTCCGGCTCACCGGCGCCCGGGCCTACCTGCCCTCCGCCGGCCCGGCCTGCTTCCTCGACCCGGAACTGGCCCGGTTCAACGACCGGGCGGCGACCATCTTCCCGCAGTGGGAGGACGTGGCCGAGGAGTTCGCCGCGGCCTGCCCCGGGGTGGAGACCGTCCGCACCGCGCCCGGGGACGAGGTCACCGCGCCGAGCCCGCCCGGCCGCTGGGCCACCGACCCGCAGGGCTACCTGGCCGCCTACCGGGAGCGCCGCCGCACCGAGTGGCAGGCGTACCACGCCCGGCCGTACCGGCCGCCCACCGCCGAGGAGGTGGACGCCCACTTCGCCCGGCTGCGGCTGCTCAACCGCCCGCTGCTGGCCGACTACCGCGGCGGGCTGCGGCTGATCGCCCAGGGATCGGCGTGGGGCGTCCCGCTCGGCGAGCTGGCCGCCCGGGTCGAGCTGGAGGAGGATCCGGCCGACCCCTCGTACACCATCGCGGTGCCGCCGCGCGCCCTGCGGGCCGTCCTGGACGGCCGCACCGGCTGGGAGGAGGCGCTGCTGTCGATGCGGCTCGCCCTGCACCGCGACCCGGACGTCTTCGACCTGACCCTGCTGAGTCTGCTGCGCTACGGCCACCAGCCGGCCCAGACCCGGCAGCTGGTCCGCGAGCGGGCCCGGCCGGCCGAGACCATCCGGCGGGACGGGCTGCGGCTGCAGCGCTACTGCCCGCACGCCGGGGAGGACCTCACCCATGCGGTGATCGCGGACGGGGTCGTGGAGTGCCCGCGCCACCACTGGAGGTGGAGCGCCGAGACCGGCGCCTGCCTGTCCGGCGGCACCCTGCCCCTGTTCGTCGAACCGTCCGAGCAGCCCGTCACCACCCCAGAGTCCGAGCCAGCGCCAGCAGAGGGGCACACCACATGACCGACATCCCGCTCGTGGACCTGCGAGCCGCCCACGCCGAGGTCGCCGAGGAGGTGCGCGAGGGATTCGACCGGGTCCTGGCGTCCGGCGCCTACATCAAGGGGCCGGACGTCGCCGCCTTCGAGCAGGAGTACGCCGCGTACTCCGGGGTCCGCCACGCGGTGGGCACCGCCAACGGCACCGACGCGCTGGAGCTGGCCCTGCGCGCCCTCGACCTGCCGGAGGGCGGCGGGGTGGTGCTGCCCGCCAACACCTTCGTGGCCACCGCCGAGGCGGTGGTCCGGGCCGGGCTGCGGCCGGTCCTGGTGGACGTCGACCCCGAGCACCTGCTGATCGACCCGGCCCGGGTCGCCGAGGTGCTGCCCTCGGCCGCCGCGCTGCTGCCGGTCCACCTGAACGGCCAGCTCGCACCGATGGCACCGCTGCTGGAGCTGGCCGGAGACCGTCCGGTGGTGGAGGACGGCGCGCAGTCCCAGGGCGCCCGGCAGGACGGCCGGCCCGCCGGGTCCTGGGGCCGGATCGCCGCCACCAGCTTCTACCCCGGCAAGAACCTCGGCGCCTACGGCGACGCCGGCGCGGTGGTCACCGACGACGAGAGGCTCGCCACCGCGGTCCGGCTGATCGGCGACCACGGCTCCGGCCGCAAGTACGTCCACGAGCGGTTCGGCTTCAACTCCCGGATGGACACCCTGCAGGCCGTGGTGCTGCGGGCCAAGCTCCGTCGGCTGCCCGCCTGGAACGAGGCCCGCCGGGCGGCCGCCGCCCGCTACGACGCCCTGCTCGCCGGCGTGGACGGACTCACCACCCCCCGGACCCTTCCCGGCAACGAGCACGTCTGGCACCTGTACGCGGTCCGGATCGAGCGCGGCCGGGACACCGTCCTCGCCGAACTCCAGGCCGCCGGCATCGGCGCCGGTGTGCACTACCCCGTTCCGGTGCACCTGCAGCCCGCCTTCCGGGGCCTCGGCCACACCGAGGGCGCCTTCCCGGTGGCCGAGCGCGCCGCGGCCGAGCTCCTCACCCTGCCGCTCTACCCGCAGATCACCGAGGCCCAGCAGACCCGGGTCGCGGAGACCCTCGGCAAGGCCCTCGCCCGGATCTGACCGCCCCGGGCCGGCGGGCACGACCCCCGTGGTCGCCCGCCGGCCCGCCGGCCGGGGCGGACCCCCTACGCTGGACACCAGCATTCGCCAGCAGCCAGTGGGGGAACCCAGATGACGACAGGTCGGCCCGGCACGGCCGCCGCGCCCAACGCGGCGTACGCGGGCCAGAAGGTGCAGTTCCCCGACCCGGTACGGGCCGCCAGGTACCCGGCCGGGGTCTCGGTGGACGAGTACGGCCACCCGGACTTCAGCGCCTACGCGGCCGCCGCGGCCGAGGTCGCCGACCCGCCCGAGGGCTTCGGCGTGGACGAGCTGAGACTGACCGACTACGTCTCCGCCAACGCCGCCCTGTACACCGCGGGCCACGAGCTCTGGGCCGACCTGGAGAGCGCCGTCGCCACCCCGCACGGCTGGACCTGGCACCACGTGGCCGGCCGGGCCGCCCCCGGCTGGCGCCGGATGGAGCTCGTCCCGGTCGAGGTGAAGGCCCTGCTGCGGCACCACGGCGGCCTCGCCCTCTCCTCGGCCGACCACCACCGCCGCGGCACCCGCCCGCTGCAGGAGCACCGCCCCGCGCACTTCTCGCTGGCCAAGGACGGCGGCGACCCGATCGCCGTGTCCGAGGACCTCGTCCAGCGGGCCGAGCAGCGCCTCGGCCACCCGCTGCCCGCCGCCTACCGCAGCTTCCTCAAGCTCGGCGGCGGCCGCGTCCCGGTCGGCGTCGCCCTGGACCCGGAGTTCGGCATCCTCCTCGACCAGCCCTTCCTGACGCTCAGTGACGAGTACGGCGTCCACGACCTGGTGTACGCCAACAAGTGCCTGCGCGACCACCTCAGCAAGGACTACCTGGGCATCGCCTACGTGCAGGGCGGCCTGCTTGCGCTCAAGGTGCAGGGCGAGCGCACCGGCTCGGTGTGGTTCTGCCCGTACGACGACGCGCGGGACGACGACCCGGCGCTCACCGTCGCCGAGCGGACCGAGCGGCTGCTGCTGCCCTGCGGGGACACGTTCGACGCGTTCCTGCTCCGGCTCGCCGGCAGCCCGCCGGAGCTGGAGACGGTGGCGGAGCTGATGGTGGACGGCGGGTTCGCCCGGGCCGTCCCGGCGAACTGATGCGACGGAACGCGCGGGACCTGCGGAACGTCAGGCAGGTCATGCGGCAGAACGAAGGGGTGGACCTGGCGTGGTGACGACGTACGCGCAGGCGCAGGAGATCGCCGAGGACTGGATCAACGCCGGCGTACCGCGCTCCCGGCAGCGCGAGGTGCGGGTGCGCGAGTTCGACCTCGGCTTCGTCTGCTGGGCGGAGGACAGCGACACGGGCGACGAGGGCAGCGGGATCCGGCTGGTGATCGCCCGGGACAGCGGGGCGAGCACGCTCTGGCCGCCGCTGCCCGTCAACGAGGTGGTCCGGCAGTTCGAGGAGCTGTACGGCGCCGACGTCGAGCCCAACCCGGCCGGGGCGGCCAGGCCCGTCCCGGGGCAGATCGAGGCCACCTCCTTCCTGCTCAGCCCGCCGCAGTGGCTCCAGGAGGCCGGCGCCGCGGCCATCGAGGCCGAGGCCGCCAAGCTCGGCACCGCCCCGGCGGCACCGGTGCCCGCCCAGGCCACCCCGGCGCCCGGGGTGCTCACCACCCCGCCCGAGTCCGGCCGCCCGGCCGGGGACGCGCCGACCATGCTCGCCCCGCCGTCCGCGCAGCCGGGCCCGGCCTCGCCGCCGGTACCGCCCGGGGTACCCGTGCCGCCGGGGGCGCCCGGCCTGCCCGGCTCGGAGAACCTGACCGTCCCGATGCCCGCCCCGGCGGTCCACGCCCCGCTGCCCGACGGCGCCACCCCGCCGATGCCGGCCGCCTTCAGCGCGCCCCCGGCACCGCCCGGACCGGCGCCCGTCCCGCCGCCGCCCGGCCACCTGCCGCCCGCGCCGCCCGCCGTGGAGCAGGCGCCCACCCTGCTCGCCCCGCCGGACGGCATCCCGCCGCTCCCCGGCGCGGTGCCGCCCGCCGGACCGGGTGTGGCGCACGCCCCCACGGTGCTGGCCGCGCCCGGCGACCTCCCGCCGCGCCCCGAACCCGCCGCTCCCGGCGGCGGGTCCATCGCGTACGCGCCCACCATGCTGGCCACCGACGGCCCGCCCGGGCTGATGGGCCTCCCCGGCGCCCCCGGCCAGCCCGGGCCCGCGGGGGCCGGTGCCCCGGGTCGTGGCGGCCCGGGTGCCCCGCCACCCCCGCCGCCGGGTGAGCTGCGCGGCGGCGGCGCGTCCCCGGCCGGCGGTGCCCTGGGCCGCGGCGGCCCGGGTGTCCCGCCCCCGCCGCCGCCCGGCGAGCTGCGCGGCGAGGCGGGCGGACCCGCCGGCGGCGCCCTCGGCCGTGGTGGCCCGGGTGCCCCGCCGCCCCCGCCGCCCGGCGAGCTGCGCGGCGGCGCGCCGACCCCGCCCGTCCCGCCGGCGGGCCAGGCCGGTGGCCCGGCCTCGTCGAACGCCGCCCAGGTGGCCTACCAGGCCACCCAGCTCGCGCCGGCCCTCGACCTGCCCGGCGCCGGTGCCCCGCCCGCACCGCCCGTGCCAGGCGTCCCCGGCGTGCCCGGTCGGCCGCCGGCGGGCGGTCCCGCCGCGCCCCCGCCGCCCCCGCCGGGCGCGGTGCCCGTCCCGGGCGCGCCGCCGGCCGGCTACGGCTACCCGGTCGCCGGCGTCCCGGCCGGCCCGCCGCCGGTCGCCGCCGCCCCGCCGACGCCGGCCCCCGTGGCTCCCGCCCCTGCGGCGGCGCCCGGCGTGCCCGCCATCGGGCCCGGCACCCAGGCCGTGGTCAGCTACCGCGGCCCGGACGGCTCCGAGCAGACCCTGCTGATGCGCAGCGAGCCCGGCACCCCGCACCCGGAGTGGAAGGCCCTGCACGAGCTCCGCCGGCTGGGCGTGCCACCGGACCAGGTGCTCGAACTCCACACCGACCTGGAGCTGTGCGACCTGCCCGGCGGCTACTGCGCCCGGATGGTCAACGCCTCCTGGCCGAACGTCCGGATCAGCCACACCGTCCCGTACGGCCGCGACCTCGCCGGCCGGCAGTCCGGGATGGCGCTGCTCCACGACCACCTCGACCAGCTGCACCAGCTGGCCGCCGCGCCGCAGCGCCCGCGCCCCGTCCGGGCCCCGCTGCCGCCGCCCGGCACCGTCCACCAGCTGCCGCCGCTCCCGCCGCAGCAGCTGGCCGGCGAGCTGGGCCAGGCCTTCGGGCCCGGGGTGTTCCGCTTCGAGCAGCGCGCCGTCTCCCGCCAGGGCGTTCCCGAGCCGGTGGCCCAGACCCTGATGTGGGCGGGCCTGCCGCGGGAGTTCCCGCCGTTCTTCTGGGCCCAGGCCCAGGAGGGCCGGCCGATCCCGACCCTCGCCGAGCTCGCCGCCGAACGCGGCCTGCCCGGCGCCCCGGAGTTCGGCGGCTACCTGGTGCTCGGCAGCGACTACGGCCGCCAGCTCTGCGTCCAGTACGGCACCGCCGCGGTGGTCGCCGTCGACATGGAGCGCCCCGGCGAACCCCCGCGGTTCGTCAACACCGGCGTCCCGGAGTTCGTCCGCAGCATGGCCGTGCTCGGCCGGATGTGGCGCCTGCGCTACGGCCTCACCCCCGACCAGGCCGGCCGCTGGACCACCGACTTCCAGGCCCAGCTGCTGGCCGTCGACCCGGCCGCGCTGCTCACCCCCGAGTCCTGGTGGGCGGTGCTGCTGGAACAGCTCTGGGACGGGCTGATGTAGCCGTCCCCCGGGGCCGTGCCGGCAGCGGCACGGCCCCTTGGACGGGCCCTTTCACCTGGCCGCGCGGTGCCGGGTTGTTGGGTTTGCCTCCCTATCTGCGCAAAATAGGTCAAGCGGACGGACGCCGGCGTCCGTCCGCCGCCACGGTCCAACCGGGGCCGCGCGGCCCGCGAGCACGAGGGGAAGAGCCGATGAGCGATGCCGTCTCCCAGTACGGCTTCACCGTTGCCCGGCGTGGATACGCGCCCGAGCAGGTCGACCGCGCCCTGATGGCGCTGAGCGCCGAACGGGACGGGGCGTGGGACCGGCTCAGCCTCCTCGGCGCGGGCGCCCGCGAGATGGAGAAGCGCCTCGCCGACGTCCAGCAGGCCGCCGAGGAGGCGCCCGACCCGGACTACACCCAGCTCAGCGAGCAGGCCGCCGGCCTGATGCGGACCGCCCAGGCCGAGGCCCTCGCCGTCCGCGAGGCCGCCGAGCGCGCCGCCGAGGACGCCCGCGACCAGGCCTACGACGCCGGCCAGCAGGCCGGAGCCGAGGCCCGCGAGTTCTCCGCCACCACCCGCGCCGACGCGGACCAGGCGGCCCGCCGCATCGACGAGCGCTCCCGCGCCGAGGCCGAGCGGGTCCGATCCGAGGCCGACCGCGACGCCCGCGGCATCCGGGACGCCGCCACCGCCGAGGCCGCCCGCATCCGGGTCTCCGCCGCCGAGGCCGAGGAGAGCGCCGAGAGCAGGCTCGCCGAGCTGCGCCGCCGCGCCGAGGAGTCCTTCACCGCGGCCGAGGCCCAGGCCGACGCCGAGGACGCCAAGATCTCCGCCAGCGCCGAACGGCGGGTCCGCGAGGCCGAGCAGCACCGCGAGGACATGCTCGCCGAGGTCCGCCGGCTGGACGGCGAGGCCCAGGCAAAGTCCGACGAACTGCTCGGCGGGGCCCGGCGCGAGGCCGACCGGATCAAGTCGGTCAGCGAGCGCGAGCAGCGGGACTTCACCGCCCGGCTGGAGAAGGTGCAGCAGCAGCTCGACCACATCAAGCAGACCCTCGCCGCCCTCACCGGCGCCGTGGTCGGCGCCCCCGAGCCCGGCGAGGAGGAGGCAGACACCGCGGAACAGCCCCTGCCGGCGGCTCCGCCGCAGCCCGCGCTGCCGGAGGTACCGCCGGTGCCGCCGGCCCCCTGGGTCAAGTCCGCCCCCGAGGAGGCGCCCGAGCCCGCCCCTGCCGCCGCCGAGGAGGCACCGGAGGCGCCGGAGCCCAAGATCGTGCCCAAGATCGTCATCATCGACGACGGCCTGGACTACGAAACCCTCCCCAACCGCGTCACCCGCCGCGGCTAGCCTCCCGGCAGCCCTCGGCCCACCACGACCGGCCTCGCACTCGGGTCTTACGTTGGTTGCCCGTTTGCAGTCGGTGCGCCGCCGTGTGGAGGCGGTCAGAGGATCTCGACCGTGGCTCCGGTGAGGCGGCGGCGGCAGTCGAGGACGTAGCGGGCGTGCTCGGCCACCGCGGTGTAGTCGAACTCGTCGTGGTCGGCGAGCAGGACCACCGCGTCGGCCGCCGCCAGCTCCTCCGGCGTGGCGTCGACCCGCCGGACGGTGGCCAGCGGGCCGCCCTCGTGGTCGGCCACCCGCTGTCCGGGGATCTTCGGCTCGGCCACGTGCACCCCGGCCACCACGTGCGGGTCCGCCGCCCGGACCTCCGCCCCCATCCGGGTCAGCAGCTCCGCGACCCGGGCCGCGGGCGTCTCCCGGGCGTCACCGGTGTTCTTCTTGTACGCGAGCCCGAGCAGCAGCACCCGCGACCCGTTCACCGACAGCCGCCGCTCGTTCAGCGCCTCGGAGAGCCTGCGGACCACGTAGTCGGGCATGTGGGAGTTGACGTCGTTGGCCAGCTCGACGAAGCGGAAGGACTGTCCGAGGGCCCGCTCCACCCGCCAGGACAGGTAGGAGGGGTCGATCGGCAGGCAGTGCCCGCCCACCCCCGGGCCGGGGGTGAACCGCAGGAAGCCGAACGGCTTGGTGGAGGCGGCGTCGATGGCCTCCCAGACGTCGATCCCCAGGTCGTGGGCGAACATCGCCAGCTCGTTGACCAGCGCGATGTTGACGTGGCGGAAGGTGTTCTCCAGCAGCTTGGTCAGTTCGGCCTCCTTGCAGGAGGAGACCGGCACGGTGCGCTCCACCAGCTGCCCGTAGAAGCCGTCGACCGCCTTCAGGCCTTCCGGGGTGGTGCCGGAGACCACCTTCGGGGTGTTCTCCAGCTTCCAGACCGGGTTGCCCGGGTCGATCCGCTCGGGGCTGTAGCCGAGGTGGAAGTCCTCGCCGGCGCGCAGGCCGGATCCCTCCTCCAGGAGCGGGCCGAGCAGTTCCTCGGTCGTCCCCGGGTAGGTGGTGGACTCCAGCACGACGGTGGCGCCGGGCCGCAGGTGGGAGGCGAGCAGCCGGGCCGAGGCCTCGATGTACGAGAGGTCGGGCGCGCCGTCCCGCAGCGGGGTGGGCACGGTGATCACCGCGATGTCGAAGCCGGCCACGTCCGAGGGGTCGGCGGAGGGCAGGTAGGCGCCGCCGTCCAGCAGGGGGCGCAGCCGCTCGCCGGGGATGTCCTCGACGTAGGACTCGCCGACGGTGAGCTTCTTGATCCGGCGTTCGTCCACGTCGTAGCCGACCACCCGGTGGCCGACCTCGGCCGCGCGGACCGCCAGTGGCAGTCCGACGTAGCCCTGACCTGCGATGACGACGCGCATGCCGAAGTACCCCCTCCATCGCGACGACGATGTCCCCACACCGTCTTCACAAGAGAGTACGGAGCCACGCGCCTGCCGGGGTCGCTTCTGGCAAACGGGTCGAAACAGGCGCCGGGAACGTCGACGCCGAGACCCACGGCGCCCTTTCCCAAGGACGCCGCGGTCCCGGCGTGAGTGGCACGGGCGCCCCCACCCAGGGCCGCCCGGCCCGCGCACCCCCGACCCCCATCGGGTGGTGCGGTCGCGCCGCCGCCTCCATCCCCCACGGTTGGCTGCGGCCTGCGCTGCGCCCCATCCTGCGGGCCGACCATGGCCGGGCAGTGACAGGAGTGTGTCGGCTCCGTGATCTCTGGTTGGCCCCGAACGTTCTCCGGCCGGGGCGCCTCGGCCCGCGCGAGGCGGGCGCGAGCGGGATCCGATCCGCGCTCGGCGCCGCCGGGCCGCCGCGCGGGGTGCCGGTCGGCGCCGCGGCGTAGGCTGGAGACCCCCGGGGCGCTCCGCGTACCGGGCCGTTCGCGTTGCCCGGCCGGAGCCGTCCGGTGCCGGGGCATTCCAGCCCGTGGAGCCGAGAAGTATGAGCCTGTCCGGACTGCTCGATGTCGTCGTACGGGACGCCGCCCTCGCCGAGGCGATCGAGGCCGCGGCCGCCGGTCACCGGCAGCACCTCGACCTGGTGGGCCCGCCGGCCGCCCGGCCGTTCGCGATCGCCGCGCTGGCCCGGTCGCTGGCCGCCGGGGCCGACGCGCAGGGCCGCCCGGTGCTGGCGGTGACCGCCACCGGCCGGGAGGCCGAGGACCTCGCGGCCAGCCTGCGGTCGCTGCTCCCCGCGGACGCGGTGGCCGAGTTCCCCGCCTGGGAGACCCTGCCGCACGAGCGGCTGTCCCCGCGCTCGGACACCGTCGGCCGGCGCCTGGCGGTGCTGCGCCGGATCGTCCACCCCAGCGCCGACGACCCGGCGGCGGGTCCGGTGCGGGTGGTGGTGGCGCCGGTCCGCTCGGTGCTGCAGCCGCAGGTGAAGGGGCTGGCCGAGCTGGAGCCGGTGGCCGTGCAGCGCGGTGAGCAGCACGATCTGGAGGAGGTGGCCCGCCGGCTCGCGGCCGCCGCCTACTCCCGGGTCGAACTGGTCGAGAAGCGCGGCGAGTTCGCGGTGCGCGGCGGCATCCTGGACGTCTTCCCGCCGACCGAGGAGCACCCGCTGCGGGTGGAGTTCTGGGGCGACGACGTCGAGGAGATCCGGTACTTCAAGGTCGCCGACCAGCGCTCGCTGGAGATCGCCGAGCACGGCCTGTGGGCGCCGCCCTGCCGTGAGCTGCTGCTGACCGACGAGGTCCGGGCGCGGGCCGCCGAGCTGGCCGCCGAGCACCCCGGGCTGGCCGAGATCCTGGACAGGATCGCCCAGGGCATCGCGGTGGAGGGCATGGAGTCGCTGGCCCCGGTGCTGGTGGACGACATGGAACTGCTGGTCGACGTCCTGCCCGAGGGTTCCATCGCGGTGGTCTGCGACCCGGAGCGGGTCCGGACCCGGGCGGCCGACCTGGTGGCGACCAGCCAGGAGTTCCTGCAGGCCTCCTGGGTGGCGGCGGCCGCCGGCGCGGACCGCCCGATCGACCTGGAGGCGATCGACGTCTCCGCCGCCTCGCTCTGGTCGCTCGCCGACCTCCGCGAGCACGCCGCGGAGATCGGGCTGCCCTGGTGGTCCGTCAGCCCGTTCGCCACCAGCGACTCCAGCGTGAGCGAGATCCTCGAATTCGACGCGGACACCCTCACCCTGGGCATGCGCGCGGTGGAGGCGTACCGCGGCGACACCGCCCGGGCGATCGCCGACGCCAAGGAGCGGCTGGCCGCGGACTGGCGGGTCGTCATGGTGACGGAGGGCCACGGGCCGGCCGCCCGGCTGGCGGAGGTGCTCGGCAACGAGGGCATCCCGGCCCGCCTGGTCGCCGACCTCGCCGAGGCCCCCACCCGGGACGTGGTCTTCGTCTCCTGCGGCTCCATCGAGCACGGCTTCGTGGACGAGGCGCTCAAGCTCACCGTGGTCACCGAGACCGACCTGTCCGGCCAGAAGTCCTCCACCAAGGACATGCGCCGGATGCCCTCCCGCCGCCGCAACGCCATCGACCCGCTCGCCCTGGCGGCCGGCGACTACGTGGTGCACGAGCAGCACGGCGTCGGCCGGTACGTGGAGATGGTGCAGCGCACCGTCCAGGGCGCCACCCGCGAGTACCTGGTGCTGGAGTACGCCCCCGCCAAGCGGGGCCACCCCGGCGACCGGCTCTTCGTCCCCTCCGACCAGCTCGACCAGGTGACCAAGTACGTCGGCGGCGAGGCCCCGACCCTGCACCGGCTGGGCGGCGCGGACTGGGCGAAGACCAAGCAGCGGGCCAAGAAGGCGGTCAAGGAGATCGCCGCCGACCTGATCAAGCTGTACTCGGCCCGGATGGCCGCCCCCGGCCACTCCTTCGGCCCGGACACCCCCTGGCAGCGCGAGCTGGAGGACGCCTTCCCGTACGCGGAGACGCCCGACCAGCTGACCACCATCGGCGAGGTCAAGGCGGACATGGAGAAGTCCGTCCCGATGGACCGGCTGATCTGCGGCGACGTCGGCTACGGCAAGACCGAGATCGCGGTGCGGGCGGCGTTCAAGGCGGTGCAGGACGGCAAGCAGGTGGCCGTGCTGGTGCCCACCACGCTGCTGGTGCAGCAGCACTTCTCCACCTTCGCGGAGCGGTACGCCAACTTCCCGGTCACCGTGAAGGCGCTGTCCCGGTTCCAGACCGACTCCGAGGCGAAGGCCGTCCTGGAGGGCCTGTTCGAGGGGTCGGTGGACGTGGTCATCGGCACCCACCGGCTGTTCTCCTCGGAGACCCGGTTCAAGGACCTCGGCCTGGTGATCGTCGACGAGGAGCAGCGGTTCGGCGTCGAGCACAAGGAACAGCTGAAGAAGCTGCGGGCCAACGTCGACGTGCTGACCATGTCGGCGACCCCGATCCCGCGCACCCTGGAGATGGCCGTCACCGGCATCCGTGAGATGTCCACCATCACCACCCCGCCGGAGGAGCGGCACCCGGTGCTCACCTTCGTCGGCCCGTACGACGAGAAGCAGATCGCCGCCGCGGTCCGGCGTGAACTCCTGCGCGAGGGCCAGGTGTTCTACATCCACAACCGGGTGGAGTCGATCGACAAGGCGGCCGCCCGGCTGAAGGACCTCGTTCCCGAGGCGCGGGTCGCCACCGCGCACGGGCAGATGGGGGAGACCCAGC
Organism: Kitasatospora sp. HUAS MG31; assembly: GCF_040571325.1. Taxonomy (GTDB): domain Bacteria; phylum Actinomycetota; class Actinomycetes; order Streptomycetales; family Streptomycetaceae; genus Kitasatospora; species Kitasatospora camelliae. The sequence goes on from NZ_CP159872.1 coordinate 4,532,220, forward strand.
TGGAGAAGGTCGTCGTCGACTTCTGGGAGAAGGAGTTCGACGTCCTGGTCTCCACCACGATCGTGGAGTCCGGCATCGACATCTCCAACGCCAACACCCTGATCGTCGAGCGCGGCGACACCTTCGGCCTCTCCCAGCTGCACCAGCTGCGCGGCCGGGTCGGCCGAGGCCGCGAGCGCGGCTACGCGTACATGCTGTACCCGCCGGAGAAGCCGCTCACCGAGACCGCCCACGAGCGGCTGGCCACCATCGCCCAGCACACCGAGATGGGCGCCGGCATGTACGTGGCCATGAAGGACCTGGAGATCCGCGGTGCCGGCAACCTGCTCGGCGGCGAGCAGTCCGGCCACATCGCGGGCGTCGGCTTCGACCTCTACATGCGGATGGTCGGCGAGGCCGTCGCCGAGTTCCGCGAGTCGCTGGAGACCGGCGGCGAGCCGGAGGAGGAGCCGCTGGAGGTGAAGATCGAGCTGCCGGTGGACGCCCACGTCCCGCACGACTACGCGCCGGGCGAGCGGCTGCGGCTGCAGGCGTACCGCTCGATCGCCGCGGTCAACTCCGAGGAGGACATCGTCCACGTCCGCGAGGAGCTCACCGACCGGTACGGCAAGCTGCCCGAGCCGGTGGAGAACCTGCTCATGGTCGCGGGCCTGCGGCTGTACGCGCGGCGCTGCGGGATCGGGGACATCACCCTGCAGGGCAACTTCGTCCGGTTCGGGCCGGTGGAGCTGCGCGAGTCGCAGGAGCTGCGGCTGAACCGGCTCTACCCGCGCACCCAGGTGAAGGCCGCCGCCCAGCAGCTGCTGGTGCCCCGGCCGAGCACCGGCGGGCGGATCGGCGGCAAGCCGCTGCTGGGGCGGGAGTTGCTGGGGTGGTGCACGGAGTTCCTCACCACGATGTTCGACGACCTGGCGGGCGCGAGGCGGTAACGCCGTCCGCGTCGATCGGCGGCTCCGGGCCTCGGCCCGGGGCCGCCTTCCGCGTTCCCGTCCGCGGGGGACGGCACCGGGTCAGGAGAGCTTCCACTGGCCGGTCTGGTCGGCCATGCCGCTGTCCAGGGTGAACTGGACCTTGTCGAGGGCGGCGTCCTTGGGCACCTCGAAGGTCAGGAACCCGAGGCCGCTCTCACCGGCGGCGATGTTCACCGAGCCGGCGAAGCCCTGGCCGGCCTTGGTGTCGTACAGGCTGGTGGTGAAGGACTGGCCCTGGGCGTCCAGCAGCCTGGCGCTGTTGGCGGGGGCGTCGCTGTAGGCCTTGCCGGTGGCCTTGATCCGGAACTGGACGGCGACGAAGCGCTTGCCGTCGGCCGGCTTGCTGTACTCGTCCTCGCCCTCGGCGTTGTCGACGACCTTGACCACGGTGACGTCGGCGGTGGTGCTCTTCTCGATGCCCTTGAGCGCGATGGTGTCGCCGACCTTGGCGGGGGCCGCGGCGGCCGGCTTCTCGGCACCGCCGGTGGAGGCCGGTGCGCCGGAGGCGGGCGGCTTGGCCTCGGTGGAGACCGAGGAGGTGCCGCTGTCGCAGGCGGTGGCGCCCAGCACGACCAGCGAGGCGGCGAGCAGGGCGGCGGCGGAGCGGCGGGCGGTGCTGCGGTTCATGGCGTGAACTCCCAACGGTGACGGGTCGATTCGCCGCGGCTTCGGGCCGTTCCGGCGATGCACCGATCACACCATGGGTTGTGAACACTGTCAACGGCGATTCATGAAACACCTCTGTTCACGTGTGAACACCCCGGGGTGGTGCATGGCTATGCTGGGCGGTCACACGCCGCGGAGCCCGGCGCCACACCCCACGGCACCCGCCCGCCACCCGCGGCACACGCCCCGCCCCCCCGACCGAGGAGCCCCGATGCCGGACCGTCCCGAGGTGACCGCCGTCGAGATCGCCCGGCTGGCCGGGGTCGGGCGGGCCGCCGTCAGCAACTGGCGCCGCCGCCACCCCGACTTCCCGCAGCCCGCCGGCGGCACCGACACCAGCCCGACCTTCCGCCTCGACGAGGTGGAGCGCTGGCTCCGCACCCAGGGCAAGATCGCCGAACTGCCGCTGCTGGAACGCGTCCGCCAGCAGCTGGAGACCCTCCGCGACCCGGACGGCCACCCGGCCGCGCCGCTGCTCGCCGCCGGCGCCCTGCTGCTGCAGCTGCACCGCGACCCGGCCGGCTGGGACACCCTGCGCAAGGAGCCCGACACCCGGCTCGCCACCGCCCTGCCCCGCCTGCTGCGGCACACCGCGCAGACCGTCCTCGGTCCGGACGGCGCCGCCCTGCTCGCCCTGCCCGGGCTGGCCGGCGCCACCTACCTCGACCTCGTCCGCCTGCTCGAACGGCTCGCCGCCGAGCACGGCCCCGCCCGCGCGTGGGAGCAACTGCTCGCCCGCCTGGGCGAGGCCGCCGCCCGCCCGAGCGCCGCCACCCCGCCCGAGGCCGCCGCCCTGCTCGCCGACCTGGCGGGCCCCGGCGGCACCGTCCTCGACCCGGCCTGCGGCCTCGGCGCCCTGCTGCTCGCCGCCGGCCCCGGCGCCGACCGCCGCGGCCAGGACCTCGACCCGGTGCACACCGCCCTCGCCCTGCTGCGGCTCGCCCTGCACACCCCGCCGGACGCGCCGGTCCCGCTCGCCCTCGACCTGCGCCCCGGCGACTCGCTGCGCGCCGACGCCCACCCCGGCCTCAGCGCCGACGCCGTGCTCTGCCAGCCGCCCTACAACGAGCGCGACTGGGGCCACGACGAGCTCCAGTACGACCTCCGCTGGCCCGGCGGCCTGGTCCCGCCGCGCGGCGAGTCCGAACTCGCCTGGGTCCTGCACTGCCTGGCGCACACCCGCCCCGGCGGCCTGGCCGCCCTGCTGCTGCCGCCCACCGTCGCCTCCCGCCGCGCCGGCCGCCGGATCCGGGCCGAACTCGTCCGCTCCGGCGCCCTGCGCGCCGTGGTCGCGCTGCCCGCCGGCACCGCCCCGCCGTACGGCGTCCCGCTGCACCTGTGGCTGCTGCGCGGCCCCCGCCCCGACGACGACTTCCGGCGCGTCCTGCTGCTCGACGCCGCCGCGGCCCACCCCGCCGCCGAGGGCGGCCGCGACCGGGTCGACTGGCCCGCCCTGCACCGGACCGTCCTCGACACCTGGCGGGCCTTCGACACCGCCTCCCGCACCGGCACACCGCTGCCCGCCGACCGGCCCGGCGTCCACCGCGCGGTGCCCGCCCTCGATCTGCTGGACGACGAGACCGACCTCTCACCGGCCCGCCACCTGCCCGCCGCCGCCCCCGACGGCGGTGCGGCCGCCCTGCACCACCTGCAATCCCGGCTCGCCGAACTGCTGACCGGCCCGGCCGACCCGGCGGCCGCGCTGCCGGAGTTCGCCGACGCCCGGCCGCCCGCCGGGGCGCCGCAGGTGACCGTCGGCGAACTCGCCCGCGCCGGCGCGCTGGAGGTGCACTCCAGCGGTCAGGGCGTCCTGCCCGGCCCGCCCGGCGACGGGCCGGCCGACGTGCCCGTCCTCACCGACCAGGACCTGCTCACCGGCACCGCCCCCACCGCCGGCGCGGCCGCCGCCGACACCCTGCTCACCACCCGCCCCGGCGACGTCCTGGTCCCCGCCCTCGGCGGCGGCACCGCCCGGGTGGTGCGGGCCGGCGGCCCGCTGGACGGCGTCGCCCTCGGCCCCCGCCTGCACCTGCTGCGCCCCGACCCGGCCCAGCTCGACCCCGACTTCCTGGCCGGCGTGCTGCGGTCCTCCGGCAGCGCCCGCCGGGCCAGCAGCTACGCCTCCACCACCACCCGGCTGGACGTCCGCCGGGTGGAACTGCCGCGCACCCCGCCCGAGCGGCAGCGCGCGCTCGGCGCCGCCTTCCGCCGGATCGCCGAGTTCGAGGCCGCCCTCGACCGGGCCGCCGCCCTCGGCCGGACCCTCGCCCAGGGGCTCACCGACGGCCTCGCCACCGGCGGCCTGACGGAACGGCAGTCCGGCCCCGCGACCGCGCCCGAAGCGGACTGACGCGGCGTCCGGCCGCCCGGCGGTGCCGCGGGACGGAAAGGCCCTGCTGGCCGGGGCGGTGTGACGGTACGGTGTGCGACGTACCCTCCACCCCCGCACAGGAGCGCCCATGTCCGGCCCCCTGTACGGGCAGCCCGGCCTCCGTGCCGGCGGCCCGTTCAGCCTGCTCCACAGGATCCTCGTCTGCCTGGCGCCGCTGCTGACCTTCGGTCTGCTCGGCATGCTGCCGTCGCTCCTGCTCGCCGTCCGCCGCCGCCGGGCGCTGGACGTGCTGGGCGCGGTGTTCCTCGGGCTCGTCCAGCTGGCCATGTACGTCGTCCTCGGCCTCTCGCCGAAGGACGCCACCGGCACCTGGTACTCCACCGCGACCGGCCTGACCGCGATCGTGCTCTGGCTCGGCGCGCCCGTCCACTTCCTGATCATGGACAGCGCGGGGATCTGGGCCCGCGGCGCCCAGACCGGCCCCACCCACGCCGGCCTCGCCACGCCCGCGCCCTGGCCGCCGCAGGGCCTCCACCCGCCGAGCCCGTACCCGGCCGGCGTGCCCGCCCCGGCCCCCGTCCACCACCAGCCGCAGCCCCAGCCGCCGTACCAGCACCAGCACCAGCCCCAGCCGCACCCGCACCCGTACCCGCAGGCGGTGGCACCCGGCCCGCACCCGCCCACCGTCCAGGCCACCCCCGGCGGCGACGACCTCCAGCAGCTCGGTGAGCTGCTCCGCCGGCAGGCCGGGGACGGCCGGCCGTGACCGGCGCCCGGGTCGTCGACGGCCGCTACCGGCTCACCGAGAAGATCGGGCACGGCGGCATGGGCCAGGTCTGGGCCGGACACGACCAGCGGCTCGACCGCCGGGTCGCCGTCAAGCTCCTGCGCACCGACCTGCTCGGCCCCGAGGACGCCACCCGCAGCCGCGGCGACGAACTGCGCCGCCGCTTCCTGCGGGAGAGCCGGATCAGCGCCGCCCTCGACCACCCCGGGCTGGTCACCGTCTTCGACGCCGGCACCGACGGCGGCGAGCTCTACCTCGTGATGCAGCGGGTCCCCGGCGTCAGCCTCGCCGACCTGCTCGCCGAGGACGGCCCGCTCACCGTCGAGCGGACGGTCGCCACCGCGGCCCAGCTCTGCGCCGCGCTCGCCGCCGTCCACGCCGTCCCGGTCGTCCACCGCGACCTGAAACCCAGCAATGTGATGGTCCGTCCGGACGGGCGGACCGTCCTGCTGGACCTCGGCATCGCCACCGCCCTCGACCCGGACGCCACCCGGCTCACCCTCACCGGCACCCCCATCGGCAGCCCCGCCTACATGGCCCCGGAACAGGCCCTCGCCGCCGGCGTCGACCCCCGCAGCGACCTCTACGCCCTCGGCTGCCTGCTGCACGAGATGCTCACCGGCGACGCCCCGTTCACCGCCCCGACCGCCCTCGGCGTCCTGCGCCGGCACGTGGACGAGCCGCCGCCCCCGCTGCGCGAGCTGCGCCCCGACGTCCCGCCCGCCCTGGAACGGCTGGTCCTCGCGCTGCTCGCCAAGCAGCCCGGCGACCGCCCCGCCGACGCCCAACAGGTCCACGCGGTCCTGCTGCCGCTGCTGCCCGGCCCGTCCACCGACCCGCAGCCGCCCTACGGCCCGCTGCCCGACCCGGCCCGCCCCTACCGCCACCCGCACCAGCCGGCCCCCGCCCGCACCGCGGCACCCGCCGCCGTACGGCTGACCCTGCCCGCCCCGGCTCAACCGGCCGACCCGGCCCCCGTCCAGATGGCGGACGTCGGGCCGGGCACCACCGAACCGGACGCGGAACTCACCGCCGCCTGCGCCCGACTCTCCGACCTGGTCGCCGCCCGCCGCCACACCGAGGTCATCGACCTCGCCGCCGGGCTGCTGCCCCGGATCGCCGCCGCCCAGGGCGCCGCCGCGCCGCTGCTGCACACCGTCCGGACCATCCGCGCCCGCACGCTGCTGGAGGAGGGCCGCGCCGAGGAGGCGCTCGCCGAGTACCGGCTGCTCGCCACCGCCACCGCCGCCGAGCGCGGCCCCTACGACGCCACCGCGCTCGACCACCGGCAGCGCGCCGCCGACTGCCTGGAACGCCTCGGCCGCACCACCGAGGCGCTCGCCGAGTACCAGCAGCTCACCGCCGCCCTGCCGCCCGACTCCGACCAGGCGCTGGAGGTCCGCGAGCGGACCGGCCGGCTGCTCACCGCGGCCGGGGACCACGACGGCGCCTGGCACACCCTGCTCGAACTCCTGCTGGACACCGAGCGCCGCCGCGGCCCGCACCACGCCGACGTCCGCCGGCTGCGGGCCCTGCTCGACCGGATCGGCGCACTGCGCACCGCCACCCCGCTGCCCGGCAGCACCCCGCCGGGCGCCGCCCGCCCCGACCCGCGGCGGTACGTCCCGGCCGCGCCGCCGCCGACCCCGGTGCCCGGCAACCCGTACGCCGCGGGCGGCTGACGCCGGACGGCCCCGCCGACCCGCCCGCGCGGCGGGGGTCTGGGCAAGGCCCGGTACGGCTCCCTATTGTTCGTCCCAGTCAGGAGAACCACCGGAGACCGCACCAGCCACACCCCGCTCGGGAGGCCCCACGTGATCCGCACCAGCTCCGCCGTCCGCCGCCGCGCCGCCGCGGCCACCACCGCCGCGCTCGCCGCCGCGGTGCTCAGTGCCTGCGGCGCCGAACCCCCGCACCAGGGGGCCGCCGCCGTGGTCGGCGGCGAGCGGATCCCGATCGCCACGGTGGACGCCCGGGTGGCTGCCGTCCGCGACGCGGCGGCCGGGCAGGACGGCGGCCCGCGCGCCGAGCGGGCCGGGCTGGCCCGCCGGACCGTCGCCGAGCTGGTCCTGGACCGGGTGATCGCACGGGCGATGGCCGACCGCGGGCTGACCGTCTCCGACGCCGAGGTCGCCGACGCCCGCGGCGGCGACGCCAAGCTGCTCGGCGGCGAGGACGCGCTCTCCCGCGAGCTGCTGCTCAAGCAGTCCGTACCCGCCGAGGGCATCGACGCCTTCTACCGGCAGCAGCTGTCCATCCGCAAGCTCGCCTCCGCCGCCGGCCAGGACGCCCGCACCCCCACCGGCGACGCCGCCGTCCGGCAGGCCCTGGTCGCGGCGGGCTCGGCCCTCAGCATCGAGGTCAACCCGCGGTACGGCCACTGGGACCCGAAGCAGATCGGCCTCACCGAGACCGTCGAGGACTGGCTCCCGCGTAACCGCACCCTGTACTGACGGCCCGGCCGCCGGGAGCCGGGGACCGCCGGGCGCCTCCGGGCGATCACCCGCCGGCCCCCGGCGGCCGGGTAGGTTTCCGGGTGTGGACACTCCGAAGCTGACCCTGCTCACCACCACCCACCGGGTCGCCCCCGGCCTGCTCTCCTGGCCCGCGTGGGAGGCCCTGCGCGGCGCCGCCCGGGTGCTGGCCGCCGACCCGGACCACCCCCAGCTGCCCGCGCTGCGGCAGGCCGGGGTCGCGGTGGAGTTCGTCGAGCGCGGCTCCGCCCCGGCGCTGGCCCGGCTGCTGGTCGGGGCCGCGCCGGTCCTCTGGCTGGGCAGCCCCGACGGCGACCCCGGCCTGACCGAGGCGCTGGCCCGGATCTCGGTGGAGGAGGCCGGCCGGGCCCCCGAGATCGAGGTCCTCCCCGGCTCGTACGACCTGCCGGGCGCCCGGCTGCTCGACCTGGTCGCGGTGATGGACCGGCTGCGCTCGCCCGGCGGCTGCCCGTGGGACGCCGAGCAGACCCACGCCACCCTGGTGAAGTACCTCGTCGAAGAGGCCTTCGAACTGGTCGAGGCGATCGAGGAGGGCGACCGGGACACCCTCCGCGAGGAGCTCGGCGACGTCCTGCTGCAGGTGTTCTTCCACTCCCGGATCGCCGAGGAGCACACCGAGGACCCGTTCTCCATCGACGACGTGGCCGGGGACATCGTCGAGAAGCTGATGTACCGCCACCCCCACGTCTTCGGGGACGTCGAGGCCACCGGGTCCGAGCAGGTCGAGCGGAACTGGGAACAGCTCAAGGCCGCCGAGAAGCAGCGCGAGTCGGTACTGGACGGCGTGCCGGGCGGCCTGCCCGCCCTGGCGTACGCGGCGAAGCTGGTCTCCCGGGTCCGCCGGGCCGGCTTCACCGCCGTGCCCGACCAGCCGTACGAGCTGCCCGCCGAGCTCACCGAGGAGTCGGCCGGGGCGCTGCTGCTGGCGGTCGCCCAGCGCGCCTACGACGCCGGGGTGGACGTGGACGCGGCGCTGCGCGGCGCCGCCCGCGGCTACCGGACCGCGGTCCGGGCGGCCGAGGGGCTGTCGGAGGCCTGACGCTGCGGCGGGACGACCTCGCTGATCGCCTCGCCCACCGGGGCGAGCAGCTCGGCCAGCGGGTCGAGGTGGTCGGGCAGGTCGGCGAGCGACACGATCCGCTCGCCGTCCGGCCCGGCGACCGCGAACAGGCCGATCGGGCCGAGGTGCTTGGCGGCGGTGGCCACCAGGGCGGCGATGTCGCTGGGGCGGTGGACGTCGCCGCACACGCCGACCACCGGGCAGCCGGGCCGGTCCAGCTCCACGGCGAGGTCCTCGGCGACACCCGGACGCGGGTCGGCGATGAGCAGTCCGGCGGCGTTCGCGGCCGTGAACCGGCGAGCCAGATCGGCTCCCGAACCTCCGTCGAGCACGGCGATGACCACCACTGCCCCGGCTACTCGCATGGCCTGTCCCTCCTTTGGAACGCGCCCGGTGGACGGCCCGCACCGCCGTCACCCTTGACTATCGGAGGATCGTAGGCACGCCACGACCCTCCGCAACAGGGATTACCCCCCAGGTGACCAGACTCACGCCCGCCCGGCCGACCACCCCCGGGCCGGCCCGGGACGGCCCACCGCACCGGCTACCGTCGTGGCATGCCGGACACGCCCCACCCCGCCCAGCCCGAACTCTTCACCTGGGAGTTCGCCGCCGACCCCTACCCCGCGTACGCCTGGCTGCGGGAGCACGCCCCGGTCCACCGCACCACGCTGCCCAGCGGCGTCGAGGCCTGGCTGGTCACCCGGTACGCCGACGCCCGTCAGGCGCTGGCCGACAGCCGGCTCTCCAAGAACCCCGCCCACCACAGCGAGCAGGCCCACCGCAGCGGCCGGGTCGGCATCCCGGGGGAGCGGCAGGCCGACCTGATGACCCACCTGCTCAACATCGACCCGCCGGACCACACCCGGCTGCGCCGCCTGGTCTCCAAGGCGTTCACCCCACGCCGGGTGGCCGCCTTCGAGCCGCGGGTGCAGCAGCTCACCGACCGGCTGATCGACGGCTTCGCGGCCCGCGGCACCGCCGACCTGATCCACGAGTTCGCCTTCCCGCTGCCGATCTACGCGATCTGCGACCTGCTCGGCGTCCCGCCCGAGGACCAGGACGACTTCCGGGACTGGGCCGGGATGATGATCCGGCACCACGGCGGGCAGCGCGGCGGCGTCGGCCGGGCCGTGAAGCGGATGCGCGCGTACCTGCTGGAGCTGATCCACCGGAAGCGGGCCGACCTCGGCGACGACCTGATCTCCGGGCTGATCCGGGCCAGCGACCACGGCGAGCACCTCACCGAGAACGAGGCCGCCGCGATGGCCTTCATCCTGCTCTTCGCCGGCTTCGAGACCACCGTCAACCTGATCGGCAACGGCACCTACGCCCTGCTGCGCAACCCCGGGCAGCGCGAGCTGCTGCAGGACTCGCTGCGGCGCGGCGAGAGCGACCTGCTGGCCACCGGCGTCGAGGAACTCCTGCGCTACGACGGCCCGGTGGAGCTGGCCACCTGGCGGTTCGCGACCAACCCGCTCACCATCGGCGGGGTGGACATCCCGGTCGGCGACCCGGTGCTGGTGGTGCTGGCCGCGGCCGACCGCGACCCGGCCCGGTTCAGCGCCGAGAACACCCTGGACCTCGCCCGGCAGGACAACCCCCACCTCGGCTTCGGCCACGGCATCCACTACTGCATCGGCGCGCCGCTGGCCCGACTTGAGGGCCAGCGGGCCCTCGCCACGCTGCTCACCCGTCTGCCGGACCTCCGCCTCGACGCCGACCCGGCCGAACTGCGCTGGCGCGGCGGCCTGATCATGCGCGGGCTGCGCGAACTCCCGGTGTCCTTCACCCCCGAGCCGGCGGCACCGGCTTCGGAGGGGACACCGCCGACACGCTGACGGTGTGTCGGACAGGTCCGATCAGGCAGAATCTGAACCGGTATCAAACCGGACAAGCTGGGACTTTCCCTCGGCGATGCCGCCATTGTCGTGATTTCCGCGTGATTGTGACGATATGAGCTTGTGACCGATCGTGACATCTGCTTACTCTCCTGGGGCTCGCAGCCGCGGGCCCCTTGCGCGGAACGCCGAATCCTGTCCGCCGCGCCCTTGGGCCACCGACCAGACCACAGGACAGGGGCGGGGGACCCAGGTTCGTCGCCGTCCCCCAACGGCTCGGGGTGAAGCCGCCCCGCAGGGCCCCTCCTGCGCCGGCGGCCGGGCCACCTCCCGGTCCGAACCCGACAGCTCACCTCGCAGGCGTTCGAGAGGAAGTCCCATGTCCTTCACCGCCACAGGTCCCCAGCGCCGGATGTCCGGAGCCGAGCGCGCGATCGTCGCCGCCGGTGTGGCCGGAGCCGGTCTCGCCCTTCCCCTGCTCGCCGCCCCGGGCGCGCACGCCGCCCCGGTGTCCACCTGGGACCGCGTCGCCCAGTGCGAGAGCGGCGGCAACTGGCGCATCAACACCGGCAACGGCTATTACGGCGGCCTGCAATTCAGTCCGAGTACCTGGCGGGCGTACGGCGGAGGCCAGTACGCACCGCAGGCCCACCAGGCGACCAAGGACCAGCAGATCGCCGTCGCCGAGCGGGTGCTCGCCTCCCAGGGCCCCGGCGCCTGGCCGGTCTGCTCCCGCCGGGCCGGGCTGACCAAGGGCGGGCCCGCCGCCGCGGTCGACACCGACGACCAGTCCGGGCGCACGGACTCCCGGGGCTCGCTGCCGAAGACCCAGGCCGCGAAGTCCGGTCCGAAGAAGCCCGGTGCCAACGCCGGCGCCGAGACCGGTGCCGAGGCCGGTGCGACGTCCGATGCGGCGAAGGGCTCCGCGGCCTTCCCCGGCAGGGCCGGCTACGACACGGCCACCGGGAAGTACTGGTACCAGGAGGACGGCCGCTGGCACTGGACCGGCCACCGCACGGTGTACGAGCAGTTCGCCGGCAAGGGCGCCGCCGCCGAGGACCCCGCGAAGAGCGCCGAGGGAAGTGGGGCCGTGAACTCCGGCCGCGCCTACACCGTGCGGCCCGGTGACACCCTGTCCGACATCGCCGCCGTCCAGGGCGTGGGCGGCGGCTGGCGCGCCCTGTACGAGGCCAACCGCGGCGTCGTCGGCGAGAACCCGGACCTGATCCACCCGGGCCAGGTGCTCGCGCTCTGACCCGCCGGGGCCGTCCCGGGCGTCCGTCAGGGTGTCCGAGACGGCCCCTTTGTGGTCATTCAGGTGAACTACCGGCGAGTAGGGCAGCCACACGGTGAGACGGTGCCAAGGCCGACGTGGCCCCGGCGCGACGTGCGGTTAGGCTCTGGTCGTAACGACTCCGCTCTCGTCCCGACGGGCAGCACCCCCGTCCGTCGGACAACGCTTCCGCTAGGAGATGCCTCGTGCCGTCCATCGATGTCGTCGTCGCCCGTGAGATCCTCGACTCCCGCGGCAACCCCACGGTCGAGGTCGAGGTGGGCCTCGACGACGGCAGCACCGGCCGTGCCGCCGTTCCGTCCGGCGCGTCCACCGGTGCCTTCGAGGCCCTGGAGCTGCGCGACGGTGACAAGAACCGCTACTTCGGCAAGGGCGTGGAGAAGGCCGTCCTCGCCGTCATCGAGCAGATCGGCCCGGAGCTGGTCGGCTACGACGCCACCGAGCAGCGCCTGATCGACCAGGCCATGCTCGACCTGGACGCCACGCCGGACAAGTCCTCGCTCGGCGCCAACGCCATCCTGGGCGTCTCCCTGGCCGTCGCGCACGCCGCCTCCGAGGCCAGCGACCTGCCGCTGTTCCGCTACCTGGGCGGCCCGAACGCGCACGTCCTGCCGGTCCCGATGATGAACATCCTCAACGGCGGCTCGCACGCGGACTCCAACGTCGACATCCAGGAGTTCATGATCGCCCCGATCGGCGCGGAGTCCTTCTCCGAGGCCGTCCGCTGGGGCGTCGAGGTCTACCACACCCTCAAGGGCGTCCTGAAGGAGCGCGGCCTGTCCACCGGCCTCGGCGACGAGGGCGGCTTCGCGCCGAACCTGGACTCCAACCGCGAGGCCCTGGACCTCATCACCGAGGCCATCAAGAAGGCCGGCTACGTGCCGGGCAAGGACGTCGCGCTCGCCCTGGACGTCGCCGCGTCCGAGTTCTACAAGGACGGCGCCTACCAGTTCGAGGGCAAGGCGCTCTCCGCCGCCGAGCTCATCGAGTACTACGCCGAGCTGGTCGCCGCGTACCCGCTGGTCTCCATCGAGGACCCGCTGGACGAGTCGGACTGGGACGGCTGGAAGGCCATGACCGACAAGCTGGGCGACAAGGTCCAGCTGGTCGGTGACGACCTGTTCGTGACCAACCCGGCCCGCCTCGCCAAGGGCATCGAGACCGGCACCGCCAACGCCCTGCTGGTGAAGGTGAACCAGATCGGCTCGCTGACCGAGACCCTGGACGCCGTCGAGCTGGCCCAGCGCAACGGCTACCGCTGCATGATGTCGCACCGCTCCGGCGAGACCGAGGACGTCACCATCGCCGACCTCGCCGTCGCCACCAACTGCGGCCAGATCAAGACCGGCGCCCCGGCCCGCTCCGAGCGCGTCGCCAAGTACAACCAGCTGCTGCGCATCGAGGAGATCCTCGACGACGCCGCCGAGTACGCGGGTCGCGGCGCCTTCCCGCGCTTCAAGCACGAGGGCTGACACCCAGCGCTCCCATCCGGTGCCCCGGCTCCCACCGCGTAGGGTGGGGCCGGGGCACCGGCGTGCGCAGGAGGGGTACGAGCGATGGCGAAGTGGAAGATCCCGGGGCTGGCGGCGCGACCGCGCTTCACCAGCCGGGCCACCGTGCTCGTGCTCGTCCTGTGCTCGCTGGTGGCGATACTCGCTTACCCCGCACGGCAGTTCGTCTCGCAGCGCGCGGAGATCGCCGCGCAGCGCGCCAAGGCCGACCACGTCCGCCAGCAGGTCGAGGAGCTCCGCCGGGAGCGGGCCCGCTGGCAGGACCCGGAGTTCGTCAAGGCGAAGGCCCGCGAGCGGCTGCACTACGCCCTGCCGGGGGAGACGCCGTTCGTCTCGGTCGACCCCCAGCGGACCGCGATCGCCCACGCCCCGGCCCCGGCCGGCCAGGCCAGGGCCGCCAAGCCCTGGTTCACCGGGTTCTGGGACTCGGTCGACCAGGCCGACGCCGCGGGCCCGCCCCCCACCGTTGCCCCCGCCTCCCACTGAGACAGCACTCCTGATGACCACTGAGCACAGCCCCGTACCGAGCACCCCGGCGGACGACTCCGACGTCGCCGCCATCGCCGCCCAGCTCGGCCGCGTCCCGCGCGGCCTGCGCGGGGTGGCCCACCGCTGCCCCTGCGGCAACCCGGACGTCGTGGAGACGGCGCCCCGGCTGCCCGACGGCACGCCGTTCCCGACCCTGTACTACCTGACCTGCCCCAAGGCCGCCTCGCTGATCGGCACCCTGGAGGCGGACGGCCTCATGAAGGAGCAGACGGCCCGGCTCGCCGAGGACCCGGAGCTCGCCGCCGCCTACCAGCGGGCGCACGAGGACTACATCGCCCGCCGCGACGCCATCGAGGTGCTGGAGGGCTTCCCGAGCGCCGGCGGCATGCCGGACCGGGTGAAGTGCCTGCACGTGCTGGTCGGCCACTCGCTGGCGGCCGGCCCCGGCGTCAACCCGCTCGGCGACGAGGCCCTGGCGCGGCTGGAGGACTGGTGGGCCAAGGGCCCGTGCGTCTCCCCCGCCGAGGTCGAGGCCGCCGGGGAGCGGGTGGCCAGGAACCGGCAGAAGGCCGAGGACCACGCGGCCGTGATCGCGGCCAAGGAGCAGAAGACCGCCGAGCGCGCGGCCAAGAAGCTGGCCGAGGCGCAGGCCGAGGAGGAGTCCGAGTGACCGCCACCAGGGTCGCCGCCATCGACTGCGGCACCAACTCGATCCGCCTGCTGATCGCGGACCTCGACCCGGCCACCGGCGCGATCACCGACCTGGACCGCCGGATGATCATCAACCGGCTGGGCCAGGGCGTCGACCGCACCGGCCGGCTCCACCCGGACGCGCTGGAGCGCACCTTCGCCGCCTGCCGCGAGTACGCCGCGCTGATCGCCGAGCACCGGGTCGCCCCGGACCGGATCCGGATGGCCGCCACCAGCGCCTCCCGGGACGCCGAGAACGCCGAGGAGTTCACCAAGGGCGTCCGGGACATCCTGGGCGTCGAGCCCGAGGTGGTCTCCGGCGAGGAGGAGGCCCACCTCTCCTTCGTCGGCGCCACCAGGGAGCTGGCCGGCGGCAGCCTCCCCGGCCCGTACCTGGTCTTCGACCTGGGCGGCGGCTCCACCGAGTTCGTGCTCGGCACCGAGGACGTGGGGGCGGCCCGCTCGGTGGACATCGGCTGCGTCCGGCTCACCGAGCGGCACTTCGCCGGCACCGAGCTGCCCTCCGCCGAGCAGGTCGAGGCGGCCAAGACCGACGTCCTCGCGGCCCTCGACCTGGCCGCGGAGACCGTCCCGCTCACCGAGGCGGCCACCCTGGTCGGCCTCGCCGGCACCGTGACCACGGTGGCGGGCATCGTGCTCGACCTGCCCGAGTACCGGTCGGAGCTGATCCACCACTCCCGGCTGACGGTGGAGCAGGTCCGCGAGGTCACCGAGCGGCTGCTGCGCTCCACCCACGAGGAGCGCGCCGCCATCCCGGTGATGCACCCGGGCCGGGTGGACGTGATCGGGGCCGGCGCCCTGGTGCTGCTGGAGATCATGGAGCGGACCGGCGCCGCCGAGGTGGTCGTCAGCGAGCACGACATCCTCGACGGCATCGCCTGGAGTATCGCCCCCTGACCCCGGTCACCCCTTACCGAATCGGCCCCGGAGCGCCTGCTGAGCGCCCGGGGCCGACCCTTGGGGCCCCGACCCGGCGGCCGCCGCGAGAAACTTCGTGAATATCTTCACATGGCGAGCCAGCCTTTCGTCGGACTCCGGGGCCCGCTCCGTCCGATATGTGGGACCTAAGGCCCGGTCCACGGGTCCACCACCGGATCCCAGGCCGGGCCTCCGAGCCGCCGACGAAATCGAAATGGCGAGCGGGAACCCGGGCCCCACAAGGATCGTTGCTGCTCAGCGACACCCTCCGCGGGCGACGGCTCACCGTCGGTCCCTCCACCGCGTGAGGGGCACCCCCCGGGCCGTTTTTGCGGGCGCGCAGTGTAGCAGAGGGTGTCCAGAGTCTTGTGACGGGCCTCACGAAGTGGACGCCGGAGGGGGGTGGATACTTTCGGATATGAGCACCACGGAGCGTCCTCGCATCCTCATTGTCGGCGGTGGTTACGTCGGCCTGTATGCCGCGATGCGCATCCTCAAGAAGATGCGCTACGGCGAAGCGACCGTCACGGTCGTCGACCCGCGGCCGTACATGACCTACCTGCCCTTCCTTCCCGAGGCGGCCGGCGGCAACGTCGCGCCCCGCAACCTCGTCGCACCGCTGCGCAGCGCCCTCAAGAAGGCGGAGGTGCTCACCGGTGCGGTCACCGGCGTGGACCACGCCGGCAAGGTCGCCACGATCCAGCCCGCGGCCGGCGACGCCTACGAGCTGCCCTTCGACTACCTGGTCGTGGCCACCGGCTCGGTCTCGCGCACCTTCCCGATCCCGGGTCTCGCCGAGCACGGTATCGGCATGAAGACGGTCGAGGAGGCGATCAGCCTCCGCAACCACGTCATGGCGCAGCTGGACAAGGCCGAGTCCACCGCGGACGAGGATGTCCGCCGCAAGGCGCTGACCTTCGTGGTCATCGGCGGTGGCTTCGCCGGCATCGAGACCGTCGCCGAGATCGAGGACATGGCGCGCGACGCCGTCAAGATCTACAAGACCGTCAGCCGCGAGGACATGCGCTTCGTGGTGGTCGAGGCGGCCAACCGCATCCTCCCCGAGATGGGCCCGGACCTCGGTCTGTGGACCAAGGAGAAGCTCGAGGAGCGGAACATCGAGATCTACATCGAGACCTCGATGGAGTCCTGCGTCGACCAGCACGTGGTGCTGAAGAACGGCCTGGAGATGGACGCCTCCACCATCGTGTGGACCGCCGGCGTCAAGCCGAACCCGGTGCTGTCCCGGTTCGGCCTCCCGCTGGGCCCGCGCGGCCACGTGGACACCGCGGCGACCCTGCAGGTCCAGGGCTTCGACTACGTCTGGGCCGCCGGCGACAACGCCCAGGTGCCGGACCTCGCCGCCGGTGAGGGCGCCTGGTGCCCGCCGAACGCGCAGCACGCGGTGCGTCAGGCCGCCGTCCTCGGTGACAACGTGCTGGCCGGCATGCGGGGCTTCCCGCAGACCGAGTACAAGCACAAGAACCTGGGTGCGGTCGCCGGCCTCGGCCTGCACAAGGGTGTCGCGATCCTCTTCGGCAAGGTCAAGCTGAAGGGCCGCCTCGCCTGGTGGTTCCACCGCGGCTACCACGGCGCCATGGTGCCGACCATGAACCGCAAGATCCGCGTGTTCACCGACTGGACCCTGGCCATGTTCCTCAAGCGCGAGACCGTCGGCCTCGCCGAGATGGAGAAGCCGTTCGAGGCGTTCCAGGACGCTGCCGGCCCGGCTCCCAAGCCGGCCGTCGCCGCCGAGCCCGCCAAGGAGCTCGCCGGAAGCAAGTAAGCGACCAGACCCGAGAGTTCGGGTACGAGTCGGAGGCCCTCCGCCCGGCAGTGTCGCCGGACCACGACCTCCGTGGTGCTCAGCCGGCCGTACGACCGGGCGGAGTACAGAAGAACGCAGAAGGCCCCCCGCCACCGAATTCCTCGGGCGGGGGGCTTTCGCATGCGCCGGGATTCACCACCGGGGGCGGCCGGGAGGCACGCTCCACGCCCCCGAGGCGCGTCCCGGGTGGGTCGGGCCGGGGACGCCGAAAAGCCGGGAGCAGGGGGTCCGTGGGACCCTCCGCTCCCGGCTCCGCGGGTGACCTGCCCGATGGGGCGTCAGTCGGTCTTGATGCTGTCCAGGATGTCCAGGCGGGAGGCCCGGCGGGCCGGCCACATGGCGGCCACCACGCCGACCAGCGCGGCGAGCGCGAGGAAGATCATCATCTGGCCGTACGGAATCACGGTGGTCAGTCCCTTCATGCTGGGGGCGATGGTCTGGTTGGCGGCCCAGGCGACGAAGCAGCCGAGGCCCACGCCGATGACGGCGCCGAAGACGGAGATCACCACCGACTCCAGCCGGACCATCCGCTTGATCCCGCGGCGGTCCAGGCCGATCGCCCGCAGCATGCCGATCTCGCGCTTGCGCTCGAACACCGACATCGCCAGCGTGTTGATCACACCGAGGACGGCGACCAGCACCGACATGGCCAGCAGGCCGTACATCAGGTTCAGCACGAAGGTGATCTGCCGGCTGAAGTCGTCCTTCATGTCCTGCTTGCTCTTCACCTCGATCACCGGGTTGTTGCCGGTGGCGTCCTTGAGGGACTGCTTGAGGGCGGAGCCGGCGCCGTCGGTGCCCTTCACCATGATGTCGCTGAGGTAGGGCTCCGGGTCGTGCTTGGCGATCTCGGCGTTGGCCATCAGGATGGGCGAGAGGGTCTCGGTGCGCTGGAACACGCCGCCGACCGTCAGGGTGCCCTTGGTCTCGTCCGGGTACTCGGCCTTCATGGTCGAGCCGACCTTGAGGTTGAGGGTCTTGGCGACCTCGTCGTTGACCAGGATCTGACCCTGCTTCAGGGCGGCGGTGCTGCCCTCGTCCATGGTCACCTTGACCAGCTGGTCGATGACGCCGGCGTCGAAGCCCTGGATCGCCCGGGTCCGGCCGTCCAGGTCCCAGTACACGTTGGCCACGGGGCTGGAGGCGGCCACTCCGGGGGCCTTCGCGACCAGCCCGGCCACCTCCGGGGAGAGGTGGCCGGCGCCACCGGCCATCGCCACGTCGTAGTCGGCCTTCATCGAGCCGGTGACGGCCCGGCTGACCGCGTCGTTGACCGAGGCGCCGAGCACGGTCAGCGCGCTCACCAGGGTCAGACCGATGGTCAGGGCGGCCGCGGTGGCGGCGGTACGGCGCGGGTTGCGCACCGCGTTCAGCCGGGCCAGCCGGCCGGCGGTGCCGAACAGCCGGCTCATCACCGGGCCGACCAGCGCGATCACCGGACGGGACAGCAGCGGCAGCAGGATGAAGATGCCGATCAGGGTGATCGGGGCACCCGCCTCCAGCAGCTCCCGGCCGTCCTTGCCGGACTTGGCGCCGAGCAGGATCAGCGCGATGCCGCCGCCGGCGATCAGCGACCCGATCACGTTGCGGATCACCAGGCTCTTCTGGGTGGCCGGCTGCTCACCGCTGCTCATCGCGGCCACCGGGGGGATCCGGGAGGCGCGGATGGCGGGCAGCACCGCGGAGACCACGGTCACCAGGATGCCGACGGTCAGGCCGGTGACGATGGTCGCCGGGGCGATCACCAGCGAGCCGGTGGGCATGCTCGGGTTGAGGGCGGCCAGGCCCGCCTGCATCCCGGCGCCGATCCCGACACCGGTCAGCAGGCCGGCCACCGAGGCGGTGACGCCGATGACCAGCGCCTCGACCAGGACCGAGCGGGTGACCTGGCCGCGGGCCGCGCCGACCGCGCGCAGCAGCGCCAGCTCCTTGATGCGCTGGGCGATCAGCATGGTGAAGGTGTTGGCGATGATGAAGATGCCGACGAACAGCGAGATGCCGGCGAACACCAGCAGCGTGGTCTTCAGCGCGGTGGTCGAGTCCGCGATCATCCGGGACTGCTCGGCGTCGAGCTGCTGGCCGGTCTCGACCCGGAACTGGTTCGGGTGCCCCAGCTTCTGCGCGACCTGGTCCTTCAGGTCGCTCTCCGCAACGCCGGGCTTGGCGGCCAGCTCGACCGAGCTGAACCGGCCCGGCTCCAGCAGCCACTTCTGCGCGGTGCCGGTCTCCATCAGGACGAGCGTGCCGCCGGAGGTGACCTCGGGGGCGTTGGTGGTGAAGACACCGGTCAGCGTGGCGTCCATCACCGGGCCGTTGCCGGCGATCCGGACGGTGTCGCCGACCTTGTAGCCGCCCTTGTCGGCGGTGGCCTCGTCGAGCGCGATCTCCCCGGGAGCCTTCGGGCCGCGGCCATCGGCGAGCGGGTAGCGCGGGTCCTTGCCGGCGGCGTCCGGGGCGAAGTTGGCGCCGCGGGCGCTCCACGCCTCGCCGATCAGGTTGCCCTTGCGGTCGGCCACGCCGGTGAACCCGGTGACCACGCCGCGGGCGCTCTGCGCGCCGGGGAGGGCGGCCAGCCCGGCCACGGCGGCCTGGTCGAGCTCGCCGGCCTTCTCGCTCTTGTCCCGGGCGGTGACGTACGGTCCGGCCGTGTTGTCCGAGACCAGCACCGAGATGTCGGTGTAGCTCTTGGAGTAGCTGTTCCTCATGGCCTGGCCGGCGGTGTCCGAGAACACCATCGTGCCGGCGACGAACGCGGTGCCCAGCATGACGGCGAGCGCCGTCATCAGCAGGCGGCCCTTGTGGGCCAGCACATTGCGCAGTGCGGTGCGGTACATGGGTTGAGTCCTGGGGAGTCGGGTCGGGCGGGCTGCCGGCGGAGCGTCAGCTCGTCCGGCCCTTGGCGTCGAAGCGGCGCATGCGGTCGAGGACCGCGTCGGCGGTGGGGTCGCGCAGCTCGTCGACGATCCGGCCGTCGGCGAGGAAGACGACGCGGTCGGCGTACGAGGCGGCGACCGGGTCGTGGGTGACCATCACCACGGTCTGGCCCAGCTCGCGCACCGAGTTGCGCAGGAAGGCGAGGATCTCCGCGCCGGAGCGCGAGTCCAGGTTGCCGGTGGGCTCGTCGGCGAAGATGATCTCAGGCCGGCTGGCCAGCGCACGGGCGCAGGCGACGCGCTGCTGCTGACCGCCGGACAGCTGCGAGGGGCGGTGCGAGAGGCGGCCGGAGAGGCCGACCGTCTCCACCACGCGGTCCAGCCACGCCTGGTCGGGCTTGCGGCCGGCGATGTCCATCGGCAGCGTGATGTTCTCCAGCGCGGTCAGCGTCGGCAGCAGGTTGAAGGCCTGGAAGACGAAGCCGATCCGGTCCCGGCGCAACTGGGTCAGCTGGCGGTCCTTCAGGCCGACCAGCTCCACGTCGCCGATGGTGGCGGAGCCGGAGGAGACCGTGTCCAGGCCCGCCATGCAGTGCATCAGGGTGGACTTGCCGGAGCCGGACGGGCCCATGATCGCGGTGAACTCGCCCTGGCCGAACGCCACGGAGACGTCCTCCAGGGCCACGACGCGGGTCTCGCCCTCGCCGTAGACCTTGTTCAGGCCGGTGGCGCGGGCGGCCGCGAGGCCGGTGCGGGCGGCGGGGGCGGTCGTCGTGGTCACGGGGTGCTCCTTGCGGGACGGGAGGTGGGGACATCCGGGCTGGCCGGCGCACCCGCGCCGACCGCTATCCCATCGTCCGCTGCGTGATCATGGAAATCCGTCGCTCCGGCGGACGGTTGGACCCACCCCCGCAGGGCGTACGACCGGGCCCGGCCCTCCTCCTGCGGTATGACACCGGCCCTGATGCCCGAGCAGCGGTCGAGCCCGGCACGGGCCCGGCCAGGGCGCGGCACGGGCGTGACACGGGCTCCGGTGCGGGCATGGCCAGGGCATGGCATGGGCTCCGGCGCGGGCGCTGGCCGAATAGGGTGGGGCCGGTGGCCTGATCCCGGACGGTTCGTCAGATGGCAAGGAAGCATGACAACTTCCGTGCCGGGAATTATGCGAAACCGGGAGTCGGGCGACTAGGCTCAGGGGTGTCCCGACGCACCGGGGGCGGAGCTTCCCCCACCAGGTGAGCCGGGCATGTCGCAGTACGCCCGGGTGGTGGAACGCAGACACGGGCAGCTTAAAACTGCTTGGCCGCGAGGCCGTGCCGGTTCGAGTCCGGCCCCGGGCACCACTCCACCGAATCCGCCGCGAGCGAGATCCTCCTCGCGGCGTACTCACTTTCTTTTGCCAAACCATTACCCTGTAGGCCGTGGGCGGTGTCGTGCCGCCCCGGAGGGAATGACATGAGAAGCAGTAACCCGGTCTTCTCGCGGGAGGGAACCTTCACCCGCGACGCGGGCTACGCGGGATTCGGTACGGCGCAGCAGCAGTCGCCGTACGGCTCCAACCCGTACGCCGCCAACCCCCACGCCCAGCAGCCGCACGGTCAGCAGGCCACCGAGGACCCGCTGGTCGAGCTGTACCAGGCCCCGTCCGCGGGCCCGCTGCAGACCGGCCGGATGACCATGGACGACGTGGTCGCCCGGACGGCGATGACCCTGCTGACCCTCGTGGCCGCGGGTGCCGTCGCCTGGTTCACCGCCCCGGCGACCAGCTACGGTGTGGCCATCGGCGCCGCCTTCGCCGCGTTCGTCGTCGCCATGGTCATCAGCTTCAAGCGGAGCGTCAGCCCCGCCCTGATCCTGACCTACGCCGGCCTGGAGGGCTTCTTCCTCGGCGCCCTCAGCAAGGCCTTCGAGACGTTCCTGCCGGGCATCGCCATCCAGGCCGTGCTGGGCACCGCCGCCGTCTTCGCGGCGACGCTGTTCGCCTACAAGAGCGGCCGGATCCGGGTCACCTCGCGGTACGCCAAGATCGGCATCTCGATCGCGATCGGCTTCGTGCTGCTCATGCTGGTCAACGCGGTCGCGGCGATGTTCGGCGCGGACCTCGGCCTGCGGTCCGGCCCGCTGGGCATCGTGGTCGGCCTGGTCGCCATCGCCCTCGGCGCGTTCTTCCTCACCCTGGACTTCGCGGCCATCGAGGAGGGCATCCGCGGGGGCGCCCCGCAGAAGGAGTCCTGGCGGGCCGCGTTCGGCCTGACGCTCTCGCTGGTCTGGATCTACCTCGAGATGCTGCGGCTGATCGCCATCCTGCGCGGCGACGACTGACGCCGCACCACTTCCACCGCGGGCCCCGGGACCACCCCGGGGCCCGCGGTCTTTCCGCGCTCGCCCGGGCGGCGGATAGTCTCGGGGCCATGTCCGACGCACAGACCCTCCTGGACGCCGTGGAACGCCTGGCGGACCACTTCCGCGCGATGCCGCAGAGTCGGCTGCTGGGAGCGGTGCCCGGGTATCCGTCACGGGCCGCGGCCGGGCTGGCGCTGGCCCGCAGGCTGGCCGCCTTCGCGCTGGAGCTGGAGGGCGAGCCCCTCCGCGAGGTCCCCGACGCCGGCGCCTTCGCCGTCGGCGACCAGATCGCCGTCGCCGGCCACGACCTCGCCGCCGCCGCCACGGACCACCCGGACACCCTCGCCGCCGCCACCGCCGACACCCGCGAGACGGCGGCTCTCACCGCCTAGTGCCTGGGCGCACCTGGTGAGCCACAGACAGGGGCGCGTGGGGGCACCTCCCGACCGAAGGCTGGGGGAGAACTGCGCGGGGCGGGAGACAGCTGAGCTCTGCTTCTTCCGCGGCGCGCAGTTCCCCGCGCCCCTTCAGTGGTCGACCGGTTGCCCGGGTGCTCCGGGTCGTCAGATGGAGGCGACCACGCGGTCGGCGAGGACGTAGACGGTGTCGTCGTCGGTGGAGAAGGTGAGGGAGTAGGAGCCGGAGAACCGGGAGCCGCCGAGCAGCCGTACGTCCTCCCCCGCCTGCACCGCGTCGATCAGCCGGTATGCCGCCTCCCGGTCGCCGGGCGCCACGCAGAGGGTGGTGCCGTCGGCGAAGGCGTAGACGTCGAGGGTGCCCAGCGGGCCGGGGCGGACGTCGGTGAGGGCGATCCGGTCGTCGGCGAGGGCGGCCAGCCGGTCGTCGGTCCACTCGCGGGACGGGGTGGGGCTGGGGACGAAGTCCGGGTGGGAGGGGTGGCGGCGCGGGTCGGGGACCACGGCCGGCTCGGTGTCGGAGTCGAGCAGGCCGGACTCCAGGCCGGTGGCCAGCAGGTCGGCCTCGCGGCGGGCCCGGGCGTCGCCGGCGGCGTCCGCCGGGACCGGGGAGCCGCCGTGCGCGGGGTGCCCGGGATGTGCCGGGTGGCCGGGGTGGACGCCCCCGTCGGTGGGGCCGTTCTGCCGGTTCTCCTCGTTGATGATGTCCTCGAGGGCGTTCCGCAGCGCCTCGCCGAAGCCGGGGTCGATCCCCGCGGTGGTGTCGGGGGCGTCCTGCGGGCCGGTGGGGCGCGGGAAGAAGAGCGGCCACTCCTCGCCGATGGTGGTCAGCGGGCCGTCGAAGAGCGGCGAGTCCTCGGCCGCCCGGGCCTCCTGCTCGGCCCAGAACGCCCGGGCCTCGGTGATCTCCCGCTCCCGGTCGGCGGCGAGCGCCTCGGTGACCGCGCGGCGTATCAGGGTCTCGTCCGCGACCGTCGCGGGAGACCGCTGCGCGTCGATGCGGCGCGAGAGGGCGTGTACGCGGAGAAGGGTGCCGGCCGACAGTGCGATGAGGATCAACAGCAGGGAGATGTAGACGGCGCTCACAGAACGTACTCCCAACGAGGAGCGGAACGGGGTTACACGTCCACAGTGCCGTATGGGGGCGCGTTACTGCAGATGCAGGTGTCCGGTTTAGCCATGACTTTCTGCCTTGTCCTCAAATTGTTAGGTAACGCCGCTCTACGCAGCGCAGTCGGTCAGTTTCGGAACGTCGACAATTCGCCCGGGAAAGGCGCGAAAGAGGGCCGGATCGCACCGGGGTGTGATTCGGCCCTCAATTACGGACGGTGAGTCCAAACGGGTGGGCGGACGGACCGCCCGCCGGTCAGCTCAGGCGCTCGATGACCATCGCCATGCCCTGGCCGCCGCCGACGCACATGGTCTCCAGACCGAACTGCTTGTCGTGCCACTGCAGGGAGTTGATCAGGGTGGTGGTGAGGCGGGCGCCGGTCATGCCGAAGGGGTGGCCGATCGCGATGGCGCCACCGTTGACGTTCAGGCGGTCGAGGTCGATGCCGAGGTCCCGGTAGGACGGGATCACCTGGGCGGCGAAGGCCTCGTTGATCTCGACCAGGTCGATGTCGGAGATGGACAGGCCGGCCCGCTTCAGCGCCTGCTTGGAGGCCTCGACCGGGCCCAGGCCCATGATCTCGGGGGAGAGGCCGCTGACGCCGGTGGAGACGACCCGGGCGAGCGGGGTGATGCCCAGCTCGCGGGCCTTGGTGTCGGACATGATCACCAGGGCGGCGGCGCCGTCGTTCAGCGGGCAGCAGTTGCCGGCGGTCACGGTGCCGTCCGGGCGGAACACCGGCTTGAGGCCCTGGACGGCCTCCAGGGTCACCCCGGCGCGCGGGCCGTCGTCGGCGGAGACCACGGTGCCGTCCGGGGTGGTGACCGGGGTGATCTCGCGCTGCCAGAAGCCGGCCTTGATGGCGGCCTCGGCGAGGTTCTGCGAGCGGACGCCGAACTCGTCCTGGTCGGCCCGGGTGACGCCCTTGAGCGCGGCCAGGTTCTCGGCGGTCTGGCCCATCGTGATGTACGCGTCCGGCACCAGGCCGTCCTCGCGCGGGTCGTGCCACTCGCCGCCGCCCTCCGCGGCGCGGGTGGCGGTCCGGGCCTGGGCCTCGTCGAACAGCGGGTTCATGGTGCCCGGCATGCCGTCCGAGGAGCCGTTGACGAAGCGGGAGACGGTCTCCACGCCGGCCGAGATGAAGACGTCGCCCTCGCCGGCCTTGATCGCGTGCAGCGCCATGCGGGTGGTCTGCAGCGAGGAGGAGCAGTAGCGGGTGACGGTGGCGCCGGGCAGGTAGTCCATGCCCATCTGCACCGCCACGATGCGGGCCAGGTTGTGGCCCTGCTCGCCGCCGGGCAGGCCGCAGCCGAGCATCAGGTCGTCGATCTGGCGCGGGTCCAGCTGCGGCACCTTGGCGAGGGCGGCGGCGATGATCTGCGCGGTGAGGTCGTCCGGGCGGACGTCCTTCAGCGAGCCCTTGCCCGCCCGGCCGATCGGCGAACGGGCGGCGCTGACGATGACGGCTTCGGGCATGGGGGGCTCCTCGATGGCGTGGCCTAGGCTACTGAGCCTTCACTTAGGAGCCTGCTCGTCCGCTCCTGAGGGATGCTCAGGGGGAAAGTTACCGTTAAGTAGCTCGAACGTCACCCGTCCCGGGGTGTGAGTTGGCCGACGCCGTCCGCAGCTGCTCCGCCCCTGGCAGGCCCAGCCGCAGGCGGTGCTTGATCAGGGCCCAGCGCCACACCCCGGTGTCCGGACCGGCCGCCGCCACCTCGGTGCCGGACCGTCCCGCGGCCGCCGCCGCCGCGACCGCCACCGGCAGGACGGCCTCCGGCTCCACCGCGGCCCCGCCGGTCTCCTCGGGCCACAGGTCGAGGGCCGCGCAGAGCGAGGGCAGCAGCGCCATCGCCGCCGTCGCGTACCCCTGGGCCGAGGGGTGGTAGCGGTCCGAGGCGAACATCTCCGGGCGGGCCGCGAACTCCGGGCCGAGCAGCGACCCCAGCGAGACCGTCCGGCCGCCCGCCTCCACCACCGCGATGGTCTGCGCCGCGGCCAGCTGCCGGCTCAGCCGCCGGGCCACCCACCGCAGCGGCGGACGCACCGGCTTGATGGTGCCGAGATCGGGGCAGGTGCCCACCACCACGTCGCAGCCGGCCAGCCGGAGGGTGCGGACGGCGTCGCCGAGCGCGCGGACGCAGGTCGCCGCCGGGCTGTGCCGGGTCACGTCGTTGGCACCGACCATGATCACGGCGACCCGGGGGCGGTGCTGCAGGGCCTGCGCCACCTGGAGGGCGAGGTCGGCCGAGCGGGAGCCGGACTTGGCGACGTTCACCAGCCGCACCCGGCGCTCGGCCACCGAGGCCAGCCCGGCCGACAGCAGCGCGCCGGGGGTCTCCCCGCCGCGCGCCACCCCGAGCCCGGCCGCCGTCGAGTCGCCCAGGAAGGCGAGCACCAGCGGGTCCGCGGCCTGGGCGGGGTCGGCGAACGCGGCGCCGTACACGCCGTCCGCGCGGGGCGGATCGCCGTCCAGGATCCCGATCGCCCGGATCGCCAGCCGGCTCTCGGTCAGCAGCACCCCGGCCAGTCCGACCCCGAGCAGCCCGAGACCGCCACCGCCGTACGCGGCCGCGGTGGCGATCCGGCGGGCCACCCGGGCCCTCGACGCCTGTGCCCCTGGCATCCGGCACCCCCTTGTGCGGTCTTCCAGAGTCCTCGTACCCCTTAGTACCCGCCCATGCCACCGGCCTACCGGCCCCGATCGGCCATCCGGGAGGAGCCGCCCCGCCCGTGGTGGCCCGCCGGGGGGTTCCCACGGCCTAGGCTTTAAGCACCCACAGTCACATACGCCACTCACCGGGAGGATCCCCGTGCGGTACAGCAATTCGATCATCGATCTGGTCGGCAACACGCCCCTGGTGAAGCTCAACAAGGTCACCGAGGGGATCACCGCCACCGTGCTGGCGAAGGTCGAGTACTTCAACCCGGGTGGCTCCGTGAAGGACCGGATCGCGATGCGCATGATCGAGGCCGCCGAGGCCTCGGGCGCGCTGAAGCCGGGTGGCACCATCGTCGAGCCGACCTCCGGCAACACCGGTGTGGGCCTGGCGATCGTCGCGCAGCAGAAGGGCTACAAGTGCATCTTCGTCTGCCCGGACAAGGTCTCCACTGACAAGATCAACACCCTGCGGGCGTACGGCGCCGAGGTCGTGGTCTGCCCGACCGCGGTCGCGCCGGAGCACCCGGACTCCTACTACAACGTCTCCGACCGCCTGGTCCGCGAGACCCCGAACGCCTGGAAGCCGGACCAGTACTCCAACCCGGACAACCCGGCCTCGCACTACCACTCCACCGGTCCCGAGCTGTGGGAGCAGACCGAGGGCCGGATCACCCACTTCGTGGCGGGCGTCGGCACCGGCGGCACCATCTCCGGCACCGGCAACTACCTGAAGGAGGTCTCCGGCGGCAAGGTCCAGGTGGTCGGCGCCGACCCGGAGGGCTCGGTGTACTCCGGCGGCACCGGCCGCCCGTACCTGGTCGAGGGCGTCGGCGAGGACTTCTGGCCCACCGCGTACGACCGCGACGTGGCCGACCGGATCGTGGCCGTGTCCGACAAGGACTCCTTCCAGATGACCCGCCGCCTGGCCAAGGAGGAGGGCCTGCTGGTCGGCGGCTCCTGCGGCATGGCCGTGGTGGCCGCGCTGGAGGTGGCCCGCGAGCTCGGTCCGGACGACGTGGTCGTGGTGCTGCTGCCGGACGGCGGCCGCGGCTACCTGTCCAAGATCTTCAACGACGACTGGATGGCCGACTACGGCTTCCTGCCCACCGCCACCGACGAGGCGCACATCGGCGAGGTGCTGGCCCGCAAGGACGCCATCGAGCACGAGGGCATCCCGCAGTTCGTCCACATGCACCCGAACGAGACGGTCGCGGAGGCGGTCCGGGTGCTGCGCGACTTCGGCGTCTCGCAGATGCCGGTGGTCTCCCCGGGCGCCGGCCACCCGGACATCATGGCCGGCGAGGTGATCGGCTCGGTGGTCGAGCGGGAGCTGCTGGACGGCCTGTTCTCGCAGAAGATCCAGCTGACCGACACCCTGGACAAGGTGATGTCCAAGCCGCTGCCGGTGGTCGGCTCCGGCGAGTCGGTGACCAACCTGATGGCGGTGCTGGAGAAGGCGGACGCCGTGGTGGTGCTGGTCGAGGGCAAGCCGCAGGGCATCGTCACCCGGCAGGACCTGCTGGCGTTCCTGACCGCCCGCGCCGGTCACTGAGCCGCCGTCCGCCGAGCCGCCGGTCACTGAGCCGCCGGTCACTGAGCCGCCGTCCGCTGAGTCGCCGTCCGGGCGGTGGGAGTAACCGCCCGGTCGGTTGAGCGCCCGTCAGGGCCGGTGTGCGGCCGACCGGGTGGAGCCTTCGCGCTCCACCGGTTGGTACACCTACGTCACGTCCACGCATCACCCGGTTAACAACCGTGGGGCATCGTAGAGGTCAACGGCAAGACGCCGAGCACGGTGGCGGCGGGGGCGGGAGCGGCTCCCCGGACCCGCGGTCACCCTGGACACGTCGGTCGGCCCTGACCCGGCTCACCGTGTCCGCCCGTGGGGGCCGCCGTCGTCCCGCCCCTGTTCGACCCCGCCCCCGTGGCGGGGATGAGCGACAGGGTGTGGCGGCTCCCACGGCACCTCTCGCGCCGAAAGGCGCGGCTCCGCGGGCTCCCGGGTGGGGGAGCGCCGACGGAGGCGGTGGGCCGGCCTGGGTCCTCTCCTCGGGAGAGGGTCCGGGCCGGCCCTCCCGTTTCCCCTGCCCCGTTCCCGCTCCCGTTTCCCCGGGCGCGGCCGGAACGCCTACGCTCGCTGACATGACCAGCACTGACCTGCCCGAGCAGGACGCCCCGCGGTACGTCCGCCTCACCATCGAGCTCATCGCCGAGATCACCGACGAGCAGGCCCTCAAGGCCGCCGCGCTCTCCCAGGTGGCGGGTGACGAGTACCTCGACGACGAGGAGCGCGCCCAGTCCGTCGAGGCCATCGAGGTGGACCCGTCCGGTTCGCTCGCCCACTTCATCGACCCGGTCGCCCTGCTCGGCGAGGTGCCGGGCGTCGAGCTGACCTCGGCCACCTGGGAGTCCGCGACCACGGACTACGACCCCGATGACGAGAGCTGGGACGAGTACGAGGTGAAGTGACCTCTCCCACTTTTCGCCCGGTCCGGCCTCCCGGACCGGGCTTTTTGTCCGTTATCGCGGCATCCTGGGTCGTCTGGTCCGATCTCGACCCCTTGAGATCGGATTCAGACGGGAACTGCCGTCCTGCTGGGTTCGTCGGTTCCTTCCGGAATGTCCGGGACGAACCGGGACGACGTCGAGCAGCAGGGAGTGTGAAGTGGCGGCATCGGAGAAGCGGGAGCGTTCGGGCGGACGCGGGTGGAGCCGGCGCGGCGTGCTCGCGGGCGTGGTCGGCGTACCCGTCCTGCTGATCGCGGCCTGCGGCGGCCACCCTGGCGCCACCTCCGCCGCCCCCGGCGGCCAGGGGGCCGCGGCCGAGGCGGCGGTCTCCGCGCCGGCCAGCCCCAAGGCCTCGGTCGCCAAGATCGCCGTCTCCCCGGCCGACGGCGCCACCGCCGTCCCGTTCTCCGACCCGGTCAAGGTCACCGTCGCCGACGGCACGCTGAGCTCGGTCCGGCTCACCGACACCGCGGGCCGGGAGATACCCGGGCAGCCCACCGCCGACGGCACCGGCTGGGCCTCCACCGGGAAGCTCGCCAGCGGCACCAAGTACAAGCTCGCCGTCTCGGCCACCGACGCCAACGGGCTGACCGCGGACTCCAACACCTCGTTCGCCACCGCCACCCCGGCCAACACCTTCGTCGGCTACTTCAGCCCCGAGGACGGCTCCACGGTCGGCGTGGGCATGCCGGTGTCGATCAACTTCAACAAGCCGGTCACCGACCGCAAGGCCGTCGAGCAGGCGATCACCGTCACCTCCTCCTCCGGCGTGGAGGTGGTCGGCCACTGGTACTCCGGCACCCGGCTCGACTTCCGCCCCGCGGAGTACTGGCCCAGCGGCAGCCAGGTCACCCTCAAGCTCCGGCTGAAGGACGTGCAGGGCGCCAAGGGCGTCTACGGCACCCAGTCCAAGGACGTGACCTTCAACGTCGGCCGCAGCCAGACCAGCGTCGCCGACCTCGCGAAGAACACCCTCACCGTCACCACCGACGGCCGGGTCACCGCCACCTACCCGATCATCGGCGGCGCCCCCGACCACCGGACCTGGGGCGGCAAGCTGGTCATCTCCGAGCAGTACCAGGAGACCCGGATGAACTCCAACACCGTGGGCCTCGGCAGCGAGTACGACATCCCGGACGTCCCGCACGCCCAGCGGCTGACCAACTCCGGCACCTTCATCCACGGCAACTACTGGTCGCCCGCCTCCCAGTTCGGCAGCGCCAACACCAGTCACGGCTGCATCTCGCTCCAGGACGTCAAGGGCGGTGCCGACGGGAACACCAACGCCGCCGCGTTCTTCAAGAGCTCGATGGTCGGCGACGTGGTCGAGGTGGTGAACTCCGGCGACCGGCCGGTCGACCCGGCCAACGGCCTGAGCGACTGGAACCTCGGCTGGGCCGACTGGAAGGCCGGCAGCGCCCTCTGAGGGGGCGGCGGGCCGGCGAGCGCTCCGAGCGGCCGGCACTCTCCTGACCTGGCCTCATCATCCGGCGGACCCCTTTCCCCCAGGGGCGCCTGACGCCCGGATATAGGTTTGGGCACACCTTCGTACCAAGGTGGAAATCCCGGTGCCAGAGGGCGTCGCGGCATGTTGTGATGGTGGTCGCCGAGATGTTTCGGCGCTGTCGTCGCCCGCCGTCGCGCAGGGCGCATCCCAGGGGGAGATCCACATCAACACCGCATTCCGCCGTACCACCCGTGCGGCGTTCGCCGCCACGGCCTGCACCGTGGCCCTCGCCACCGGCCTCGCGGCCTGCGGCACCGTCAAGCAGCTCAGCGCGGCCGAGAAGGTCTCCGAGGGCTTCGAGAAGCTCGGCGCGAGTAAGACCTTCAAGGCCGAGTTCTCCGTCGCGGCCACCCCGGACCAGCTGGTCGAGTTCGGCAAGGCGATCGACGACCCGATCAAGCGCGAGGACGCCGAGAAGCTGGCCGGCCTCACGCTCTCGGTGTCGGTCAGCGCCGACAAGCCGCTGAAGGACGTCGAGTCCTTCAAGAAGCAGTCCCAGGGCTCCGGCGACGCCTCCGCGCTGAACCAGAAGGACGTCGACCTCTCGTACGTCCTGGCCGCCAAGAACGGCAAGACCTACGTCGACCTGCGGATCGTCAAGGGCAAGCTGTACCTCAAGGGCGACGCCCGCGGCCTGGCCCAGCTCGCCGGCGAGAACCCGTCCGAGATCGACGCGTTCGCCGCCTCCGTCCCGGCCGAGGCCAAGTTCGTCAAGGACGTCCTCGACGGCAAGTGGGTCTCCCTGGACACCGAGCTGATGAACGAGCTCGCCAAGGAGTCCGGCGGCCAGACCGGCAAGGCCGGCAAGGCCGGGGCCTCGGCCCAGCCCAGCCTGGACCCGAAGACCGCCGAGAGCCTCGGCCAGTCCCTCGCGGACGTCTTCTCCAAGAACCTCAGCTTCGAGGACAAGGGCAAGCAGGACGGCGCCGACGTGGTGCGGATCTCCGCCCCCGCGCGCGGGCTGGCCGACGGCGTGCTCAAGGCCCTCAAGCCGTTCGCCAAGGACCTGCCGCAGCTCGGCAAGATCCCGGACTCCGTCCCCGCGGACGTCCCGGACAAGAACGTCGGCGCCGACGTCATGATCAGCGGCGGCACCGTCTCCGCGATCACCGTCGACCTGGCGCAGTTCGCCAAGAAGGCCGGCCCGGACGTCCACTTCCCGGTCAAGGTCGCCTTCGGCAAGGACGCCGCCGCCATCGAGGCGCCCACCGGTGCCACCACCGTCACCAAGCAGGACCTGACCGGCCTGATCGGCCTGGCGATGAGCACCGCCGGCGGGATCAGCCCGGCCGGCGCCGGCGCCGGTGCCGGCAAGGTCGGTGGCCCCGGCACCGCCGCCACGCCGCTGACCGCCGCTCAGCTCCAGGAGCTGGCCGCGCTCGGTCTCGGGGCGGACGAGGCCAACTCGCTCAACAAGGCCGGCCTCAGCTTCGAGGAGCTGAAGGAGCTCGCCTCCTGACGGTCCGACCGTGAGCCGCTGACGTTCCGTCGGCGCTCGATCCTCCTCGCGGCCCCGCCGCCCCCGGACGCGCTCCGGGGGCGGCGGGGCCGCGGCGTTCTCCCGGGGTTCAGCCGCCGAACGCCAGGTCCGATTCCCGCCGGACCCCGGGCACCGCGGCGGCCACCCTGGAGGCATGAACGCACTCGACATCCGGGCCATCCCCGCCGAGGTCCTCGACACGCTCCGCACCCGCGACGACGCCGGCCGTCCGCCCGTCCTCCTCACCGACGAGGAGGGCGGCTCACCCCTGCGCTGCTGCCTCGGCCGCGCCCGACCCGGCGAGCGGATCGCCCTCCTCACCTACGCCCCGCTCCGCCGCTGGGCCGCCGAGACCGGCGCCGACCCCGGCCCGTACGACGAGCAGGGCCCCGTCTTCGTCCACGCCGACCCCTGCGCCGGCCCCACCGAGCCCGGCTGGCCGGGCGCCATGCACGCCGGCCAGCGCGTGCTCCGCGCGTACGACGCCCGCGGGCACATCCTCGACGGCACCCTCGTCACCCCCGACACCGCCGAGTCCACCGCCCGCGACCTCCTGGCCGACCCGGGCACCGCCTTCCTCCACATCCGCGCCCTCAGCGCCGGCTGCTTCCTGCACGCCATCCACCGCGGGTGACCGCCTCCGCCACCGACCCGCCCCTCCCGTCCTGCCGCCGCGCCGAACTCAGCGCAGGTCGGCGGTGATGCCCCAGTGCCTCAGGCGTTCGACGACCGCCTCGGCGTAGGGCTTTCCCTCCAGCAGGTCGTCGGCGAAGGACCGGCCGGCCACGTCGAAGTCGTGCCAGACCAGAGTGAAGGGCGGGACGAGGCCGAAGCCGCCGTCCAGGCAGTCGGCGAGCGAGTGCCAGCACCGGCCGTAGTACCCGCCGGGGCCGTTGACGGCCTCTCCCAGCGCGCAGTGCAGGCCGTACGCGCCGGTCACGTGGCGGCCGTCGAGGTGGAAGACCCCGCCCTGCCGGTCCGGACCGGTGGTCTTCTCGGTGAGCCAGAGCCACTCGCTCCTGAGGTCCTCCGGGAGCGCCGCCCACTGGTTGGGGGCGGCGGGGCGTCCCTCCGCCCAGCGCTCCCACACGGCCTCGAACGCGGCGGGCGGACGGTCGCGGATCCTCCCGTTCAGCGTCACGTCGACCAGGCCCGGGCCCAGCGCGGACGGCTCCGTCCCCGTCACCCACAGGGCAACGTCCCGGCCCCCCAGGACCCGTCCCGTCCGGTCGACCGCGAGGAGCTCCGCCCGGGGAACGTCGCGGGTACCGGACGCCAGCAGCGGGGCGTCCGCCTGGCAGCCGAGCAGCCGGAGGTCGCCCCACCACGGATCCGGCCGCCGGACGAACAGGCCCGGTATCGCCGCGCAGGAGCCGGCCGGTACGCCTTCGTCGGCCGCGAGCAGCTCGAACCCGAGCTGCTCCTGCCGGGACCGGGGGACCGGGACAGGTCGCCGAAGTACCAGTGCGGGGGCCGAACGCCGGCCTCGACGACGAGGTCGACGGGGTCGGCGGTGACGGCGGGGTCGGCGGTGACGGCGGGGTCGGCGTATGAGGACGGATCCGCCGGGCTGGGACGCTGCTCCAGGACGACCACGTCCAGCAGGTCGTACAGCCAGTCGTACACCTTCTCGCCCTTGAGGCTCACCTCGACCCACAGGTCGCCGGCCCGCCCGCCGTCCGCGCCACGGACGCGTCGGCGAGCCTGCCGCGCGGTGCGCACTCGAACAGCACCAACTCCTCGCGCACGGGCGGGGGCGGGTCGGCGAACAGCCCCTCCACGCCCGCGCACCGGGCCAGCAGCCGTTGCCCGCCGGCCTCCTCCGGGCCGCGGGCCTCGGTGGTCAGGACGTACCGCAGGGGGATGTCGCGCTCCCAGCGCCAGCGCACGTGCCACGGATTCACGACGCTATTCAACCTGCCCGCCGGGCCCGCCCACACGCGGATTACGGCGGGCCCGCCCACCCGGCCGGAAGGGGCCGAGCGGCTCAGGCGACCGGGACGCCGGGCGCCCCGGCCCGGACGATGCGGACGAGTGCTCGGGGAAGCCGAACCCGCCCGCCCGGCGGGACCTGATCGCCTCAAGGAGGCGATCAGGGGAGGCGATCAGTCATGCGTCCCGGTCTTGGCCACGCCGATCGGGCAGCTGGCGCCGGTGCCGCCGAGGCCGCAGTAGCCGCCCGGGTTCTTGGCCTCGGAGAGGTACTGCTGGTGGTAGGGCTCGGCCGGGTGGAAGGGGCCGGCGGGGAGGATCTCGGTGGTGATGGGGCCGAGGCCGAGGGCGGTGAGGGCGGGCTGGAAGGCGTCGCGGGAGGCCTCGGCGGTGGCCTGCTGGGCGGGGGAGTGGGTGTAGACGGCGGAGCGGTACTGGGTGCCGACGTCGTTGCCCTGGCGGAAGCCCTGGGTGGGGTCGTGGGCCTCCCAGAAGGTCTTCAGCAGCGTCTCGTAGGAGACGACCGCCGGGTCGAAGACGACCCGGACGGCCTCGGTGTGGCCGGTCAGTCCGGAGCAGACCTCGTCGTAGGTCGGGTGCGGGGTGTGGCCGCCCTGGTAGCCGACCAGGGTGGTCCACACGCCGGGCAGCCGCCAGAACGTCCGCTCGGCGCCCCAGAAGCAGCCGAGCCCGAAGTCCGCGACCTCCAGCCCTGCCGGGTACGGCCCGGTCAGCGGGGTGCCGAGGACGGTGTGCGGTTCGGTGAGCACGAAGGCAGGCTCGGACCGGCCGGGCAGGGCCTGCTCGGCGGTGACGAGCCGGGGCGTGGGGCGGAGGAAGAACGACAAGGCCTGCTCCAGACGGATCGGCGAGCGAGGGTGGTACGGGTGTCAACGCCCGCCGGCGGTCTCCGATTCCGCGTCGGAGGCACCCGCGCCGGAAGCGGCGGAGCCACCCGCGCCGGCCGACGGCAGCGCCGGCCGGCCCGCCTCGTGCCAGCCCCGCAGGGCCCGGTTGCGGATCTGCAGGAACACCCCGGCCGGGTCGCCGGTGTAGGTCCACGGCGCGCCGCCGATGTACTTCCCGATCAGGCGGAACTGCTCCACCGCCTCGGCCCAGCGCCGGTTGTGGGTCAGCCCGTACGCCAGCAGCTGGCGCAGCGCGGGCACCCGGTGGTCGTCGGCCGGGACGGTCTCCAGGTCGGCGAGGACCCGGTCGAGGGCGTGCTGGGCCTCGGGGGTCTGCCAGGCGCTGTAGTCGTCCTGGGTGAACTCCAGCTCGTGGAGGGCGACCAGCCGCAGTCCCGAGAGCAGGCTCCGCGGCGGGGCGTCGGCCGCGGCCCGGTCGGCGAACGCGGTCATCAGCTCGTGGCTGCCGCGCCACTTGGCGCACCAGTACTGCAGCGCGGTCTGGTGGGCGCTGTAGTGGTGCGGGGCGCGGCGGACGACCTCGTCCCAGACCGCGCCGAACTCCTCGTGCGACCAGCCGAGACCCATGGCGACGGGCAGCCGGCTGACCCACGGGGACGGGTCGGCGGGGGCCAGCTCGGCGGCCACGTCGGAGGCGGCGACCGCCTCGCCGAGGATCCGGTGGAAGGCCTCGAACTGTTCGCGGCTGACGTGCTTCGCCTGCTTGGCGCTGCGCACCTCCCAGGCGAGCTCGATCAGCGCGGTGGCGTGCACCAGGGCGG
The DNA here is from genome assembly GCF_040571325.1 of Kitasatospora sp. HUAS MG31. GTDB lineage: Bacteria > Actinomycetota > Actinomycetes > Streptomycetales > Streptomycetaceae > Kitasatospora > Kitasatospora camelliae. Next base: position 4,567,639 of record NZ_CP159872.1, read on the forward strand.
CGTCCGGGGAACCGGGCTCGGCCGCCTGCCAGGCCTTCAGCCAGCCGTCCTCCTCGGCGGCGGCCTCGGCGATCGGCTGGAGGCGGTGGTAGCGGACGTCCCAGTCCTCGCCGGCCTCGGCGAGGTACTCGGCGAACGGCTTCCAGTCGCCCTTCTCGGCGGCGGGCCGGGCGGCGGCGACCACGGCGGTGCCCCGGGTGGGCGGGCCGGGCCGGCTGAGGTCGAGCTCCTCCCCGGCGGGCAGGCCGAGCTCGGCGGCGAGGTCCTCGGTGACCGCCGCGTGGTCGGCGATCTTCTTCTCCAGCCGGGCGAGCTTGTTCTTGAAGTACCAGGTGACGAGCTTGGCGCCGGCCCAGATGAGCAGGGGGACGAGCAGGATGAGGACGGCCATGGGCGCTGGCTTCTTCCGGTAGGGAGACACCGGCCGGGCGGGGGAGCCCGGCGGCAGAACAAGGCAGACAGAGCAGAACAGGGCAGAACAAAGGGGGCGGTGAACCAAGGGCCCCAGCTGCCGACGACCGCCCGCCGGGGCGGCGGGCGGTCGTCGGCAGGGCCGGGCGTCAGCCCGTGGTGGCCGGGGCGGCGGGCAGGCCCGCCTTGGCGAGGAGGGCGCGCAGCGGGGCGGTGTCCGTGGTGTCGGCCACTGCGGCGTCCAGAGCCGCGGTGAGGTCCTCCTGGGCGCCCCCGGGCAGCCGGAACCGCGCGGACTCGGACCAGGACAGCTCCCAGCGGGCCACGCCCGCCTCGGCCAGGGCGAGCACCGTGATCCGGGCCAGGCCCTGGCGCAGGACGGGACGGAGGAACTCGCGGGCGGCCCGCCCGGTCGCGGCCGCCGCCTGCTCGCTCTTGGGCAGCCGGTCGGCGATCTCCCGGCCGCGGCCGGCGTCGAGGGCGTCCGCCATGGCCTCCACCGTGCCCGGCAGGCCGAGGTCGGTGAGCGCGCGCAGGATCGGCTGGGCGCCCTCGCGGGCGGCGGCGTGGCAGACCTCCTGGACCAGCTCCGGCCAGTCGGTCCGGCGCATCCCGGCGGCCTCCGGGACCAGGGTGGCGATCTCCAGCTCGGCCAGCACGCGGTCGGCGTCCCGCAGCAGGGCGACGGCAGGGCCGGAGCCCTCGGCGTCGCGCCCGTCGGCCGGCAGCGCCTCGATCGCGGCGACCCGCAGCGCCACCGGCGGGTGCGAGTCGTACGGGTTCTCGTCGTCCTCGGGCATGCCCAGGTCGGCGAGCTCGCGGCGGCGGTCCGGGTCGGCGAGCAGGTGGGCGAAGCCGCCGTAGAACTGGCCGGCCGGCGGGAGCAGGCCGAGGTCCCAGCCGAGGGTGGCGTAGCTGCCGAGGTAGAAGTCGTGCGCGGCGTCCAGGGCCGGGATCCTGCGCAGCGCGGACGCGGTGGCGTCACGGCCGGCGAGCTTGGCGGCGACCTGGTCGGCGGCGTACTCCTGACGGCGGCTCACCGACTCCGAGACCCGGAAGTACAGCTTGGCGTACTGCGCGAACAGCTTGGCCAGCACCCGCTGGACACCGCCGTCGGCCTTCTCGCCGGAGGGCTTCCGGCCCTTGGCGACCCGCTTGGCGGCCTTGGCGGCCAGCTCGGCGGCCTCCTCGGCCTCGTGCTGGTCGGCGCGCCGGTGCAGGGTGCTGATGGTGTGCAGGACGGCCACCCGGCCGGCCCGGGTGACGGCGCCCAGCTTGACGTCCTGGTTGCTGTAGTGCCCGAACTCGTGGGCCAGCACCGACTCCAGCTCGGCCTCGGTGAGCCCGAGCAGCAGCGGGGCGCCGATCTGCAGGTGGCGCTTGCCGGGGACGAGGCCGAGCAGCTTGGTGTCCTCGCGGACGCCGGCGTTGACCTCGGGGACCAGCCGGACCTCGGCCGGTCCGCGGACGCCGGTCCGCTCGGCGATCCGGTCGATCCTGGCCCACAGCTCCGGCTGCTCCTCGCGGGTCAGCGGCAGGCCGGACTCCGGGCCGTCGTGGCGCGGGCGGCGGGTCAGGAAGACCACCCGCAGCACGGGGTAGGCCACCACCGCGGAGAGGGCGTAGAGCTTGAGCACCGCCGGGTTGAGCCGGCCGGTCGCCACGAACAGCCAGACGTCCAGGCCGAGGAGGCCGAGCACGATCGTCGCGGCCAGCAGGTAGAAGCCGGCGAGCATGGTGACGGCCAGCGCCGCCCTGGTGGAGGTGTTCATGCTGGTCGGGGGTGTGGTCACGCTGTCCCTCTGTCGATCACGTGTACGGCCGCGCAGATCGTAGCGGTACCGGGCCCCGGCGGCGTCCGGGCTTTCCGCGGCGGAGGCCGCAGCGGCCCGGGGCCGGTGCCGCGGCCGCCGGAGGGTCCTGCCGGCCGCACCCCGAAGCCCGGCCGGACCGGGTTCCGCGGACTAGGCTCAGCGGTATGACCGAGCACCAGCTTCCCCAGGGCTTCGAGACCCTCGCCATCCACGCGGGTCAGGAAGCAGACCCCCAGACCGGGGCCGTCGTCACGCCGATCTACCAGGTGTCCACCTACAAGCAGGACGGGGTGGGCGGCCTGCGGAACGGGTACGAGTACAGCCGCAGCGCCAATCCCACCAGGACCGCGCTGGAGGAGTGCCTCGCCGCCCTGGAGGGCGGCGCCCGCGGCCTCGCCTTCGCCTCCGGCCTCGCCGCCGAGGACACCCTGCTGCGCACGATCCTCAAGCCGGGCGACCACATCGTCATCCCGAACGACGCCTACGGCGGCACCTTCCGACTCTTCGCCAAGGTGCTGACCCGCTGGGGCGTCGAGTTCTCCGTGGCCGACACCCACCACGCCGACAAGGTGCGCGAGGCGATCCGTCCGAACACCAGGGCGGTCTGGGTGGAGACCCCCTCCAACCCGCTGCTGGGCATCGCCGACCTGGCCGCCCTCGCCCAGATCGCGCACACCGCCGGCGCCCTGCTGGTGGTGGACAACACCTTCGCCAGCCCCTACCTGCAGCAGCCGATCGCCCTCGGCGCGGACGTGGTGGTGCACTCCACCACCAAGTACATGGGCGGCCACTCCGACGTGGTCGGCGGCGCCCTGGTCGCGGCTGACGCCGGCCTCGGCGAGGAGCTGACGTACCACCAGAACGCGATGGGCGCGGTCTCCGGGCCGTTCGACGCCTGGCTGGTGCTGCGCGGCATCAAGACCCTCGGCGTCCGGATGGACCGGCACAGCTCCAACGCCGAGAAGGTCGTCGAGCTGCTCACCTCGCACCCGAAGGTGACCCAGGTGCTGTACCCGGGCCTGCCCGAGCACCCCGGCCACGACGTCGCCGCCAAGCAGATGAAGGCCTTCGGCGGCATGGTGTCGTTCCGCGTCGCGGGCGGTGAGGAGGCGGCGGTGGAGGTGTGCAACCGCACCGAGCTGTTCACCCTCGGCGAGTCGCTGGGCGGCGTGGAGTCGCTGATCGAGCACCCGGGCCGGATGACCCACGCGTCGGCGGCGGGCTCGCCGCTGGAGGTCCCGGCGGACCTGGTCCGCGTGTCGGTGGGCATCGAGTCGATCGACGACCTGCTGGCCGACCTGCAGCGCGCGCTGGGCTGACACCTCCCCGGCGGGCAGCCGGGCCGCCCTCGCGGCCGCCCGGTTGCCCGCCGGCTGTCCGGCTCTTTCGGCTGTCCGGCGTCCGGCGTCCCGGCCTCCGGCTATCCGGTCGAGCGGTCGGCGGTGAAGGACTCCAGCGAGCCGTTGAAGCGGGCGAGCAGGGCGCAGAACGCGTGCCGCTCCTCGGCGGGCCAGTCCGCGGTCAGACGCCGCATCAGCGCCTCCCGGTCGGCCCGGACCTGGGCGAGCCGCCGGTCTCCGAGCGGGGTGAGGGCGAGCCGCACGGTCCGCCGGTCGGCGGGGTATGGCACCCGCCCCACCAGGTCGGCGCGGACCAGCGGGGCGGCCTGCCGGGTCACCGTCGAGGAGTCGATGCCGAGCGCCTCGGCGAGGGCCTTGACGTTGGCGGGCCCGTGCTTGGCGAGGTGGTCCAGCAGCAGGTAGGCGGAGCGGTCCAGGACGCCCACCGCGCCGAGCCGGACCTGTTCCATCCGCCGGGCGAACACCGCGACCTGGTACTGCAGCTCGGAGTGGAGCGGATCGTTGCTTCCGGTGGCGTGGGGCGAGGGCGTCGTCATCGCGGCTCACGATCGGGGTGCGGTGAGGGTGGCTCGTGGAGCAGCAGCGTACGCGTGGAACACGGCCCCGGGAACAGGCCCGCACGGCTTCGACCGCGCCTAGTCTGAACCCCATGCACAGATGGCCGATCACCACGGACGACGTCCGGGGCGCGCAGAAGATGCTCGTCGGGATCGCCCGGGTCACCCCGATGGAGACGAGCCGGCACCTGGGCGCCCTGGTCGGCGCGCCGGTCCACCTCAAGTGCGAGAACCTGCAGCGCACCGGTTCGTTCAAGCTGCGCGGCGCGTACCTGCGGATCGCCGGGCTGTCACCGGTGGAGCGGGCTGCCGGGGTGGTGGCGGCCAGCGCCGGGAACCACGCGCAGGGCGTGGCGCACGCGGCGTCGCTGCTGGGTGTGCCGGTGACGGTGTTCATGCCGCTGGCGGCGCCGCTGCCGAAGGTGGCGGCGACCCGGGAGTACGGCGCCGAGGTGCGGCTGTACGGCGCCACCGTGGACGAGGCGCTGCAGGCGGCACAGCGGTACGCGGAGTCCTCGGGGGCGGTGTTCATCCACCCCTTCGACCACTGGGACGTGATCTGCGGCCAGGCCACCATCGGCCTGGAGATCCTGGAGCAGTGCCCGGAGGTCCGCACCATCGTCGCAGGGGTGGGCGGCGGCGGGCTGCTGGCCGGGATCGCCACCGCGGTGAAGCCGCTGCGGCCGGACGTGAAGGTGGTCGGGGTGCAGGCGGCGGCCGCGGCCGCGTACCCGCCCTCGCTGGCGGCGGGGCGTCCGGTGTCGCTGGAGCGGTACGCCACGATGGCGGACGGGATCATGGTGGGCCGGCCGGGGGACATCCCGTTCGAGGTGGTGAACACCCTGGCGGACGGTGTCCGGACGGTCTCCGAGGAGGCCATCTCGCGGGCCCTGCTGCTCGGCCTGGAGCGGCTGAAGATGGTGGTGGAGCCGGCGGGCGCGGTGCCGATCGCGGCGCTGCTGGAGGACCCGGACGGGTTCGAGGGCCCGGTGGTGGCGGTGCTGTCCGGCGGCAACATCGACCCGCAGCTGATGCAGCGGGTGCTGCGGCACGGCCTGGCGGCGGCCGGCCGGTACCTGTCGCTGCGGGTCCGGCTGGCCGACCGGCCGGGGAGGCTGGCGGAGCTGCTGGCCGTGCTGGCCAGGGTGGACGCCAACGTGCTGGACGTGGCGCACGTGCGGACCGATCCGCAGCTGGGGCTGACCGAGGTGGAGGTGGACCTGCACCTGGAGACCAAGGGGCCGGAGCACTGCGCGGCGGTGCTCGGCGAGCTGCGCCACGCCGGCTACGTGGTCACCACCTAGCCGGGAGACCGGGCGCGGGAGGCGGGACGCGCGCCCCCGGGCGCGGAAAATCCGTTGACGCGATATATCGCGATCTGGCATCCTCCTCGCGATGTATCGCGAGCTTTGAAGGAAGTGTGCTCGGGTACGACAAACTCGGACATTTCGCGCTCGAATGAGGAGATGAGGCAGGCTCATGCCGCCAGCCATCCATGCCGAGAACCTGGTGAAGACCTTCGGTGACGTCCGCGCCCTGGACGGCGTCAGCCTGGACGTGCCCGAGGGCACGGTGCTCGGGCTGCTCGGCCCCAACGGCGCCGGCAAGACCACCGCCGTCCGGGTGCTCACCACCCTGCTCCAGCCCGACTCCGGGCAGGCCCGGGTCGCCGGGGTGGACGTGCTCAAGCACCCGAACAAGGTCCGCAGCCTGATCGGCCTCTCCGGTCAGTACGCGGCCGTCGACGAGTACCTCACCGGCCGCGAGAACCTCCAGATGGTCGGCGAGCTCTACCAGATGAGCCCGCGCGACTCCAAGGCCCGCGCCCTGGAGCTGCTGGAGTGGTTCAACCTCTCCGAGGCCATGGACCGCCCCGCCAAGACCTACTCCGGCGGCATGCGCCGCCGCCTCGACCTGGCCGCCGCCCTCGTCGTCCGCCCGCCGGTGATGTTCATGGACGAGCCCACCACCGGCCTCGACCCGCGCAACCGGATGGCCCTGTGGGAGGTCATCGAGCAGCTGGTCGCCGAGGGCACCACCCTGCTCCTCACCACCCAGTACCTGGAGGAGGCCGACCGCCTCGCCCACGACATCGCCGTGGTCGACCACGGCAAGGTGATCGCCCGCGGCACCGCCGACGAGCTCAAGGCCCAGATCGGCGGCGAGCGGATCGAGGTGGTCGTCCACCAGCCGGACCTGGTCGCCGAGGCGGTGGCCGCGCTCGGCCCGTACGCCAAGGGCGACCCGGCGGTCGAGAAGAACACCCGGCGGATCACCGTCCCGGTCAGCGGCGGCGCCAAGGTGCTGGCCGACGTGATCCGCGAGCTGGACGCCCGCTCCATCGAGATCGACGACATCGGCCTGCGCCGCCCCACCCTCGACGACGTGTTCCTCTCGCTCACCGGGCACGTCACCGCCGCCGAGGACGAGAACGGGGACGCGGACGGGAAGCCCTCCGCCGCCAAGGGCCGCCGCGGCCACGGGAAGGACGCCTGAGATGACCACCACCGCGACCTCCACCGAGCACGCCATCGGCAAGGCCCCGGTGCAGCACCGCGCCGGCCTGTCCGCGATGCTCCACGACTCCTGGGTGGTGGCCAAGCGCAACCTGCGCCGGATGACCCGGATCCCCGAGATCGTGGTCTTCGGTCTGATGCAGCCGGTGATGTTCGTGCTGCTCTTCTCGTACGTGATGGGCGGCGCGATCCAGATCCCGGGGACGCAGGCCAGCTCCGACGCGTACACCCAGTTCCTGATGGCCGGCATCTTCGCCCAGACGGTGACCTTCGCCGTGGCCGGCGCCTCCGCCGGCATCGCGGAGGACATGACCAAGGGCCTGGTCGACCGGTTCCGCTCGCTGCCGATGGCCCGCTCCGCGGTGCTCACCGGCCGCACCTTCGCCGACCTGGTGCAGACCGCGTTCATCCTGCTGGTGCTGGCTATGGTGGCGCTGCTGGTCGGCTGGCGGATCCACGACGGCGTCCCCAGCGCGCTCGGCGCCTTCGGGCTGCTGCTCCTGCTGGGCTACTCCTTCTCCTGGATCGGAGCCCTGATCGGCCTGTCGGTGCGCAGCCCGGAGGCGGCCACCTCGGCCGGCCTGATCTGGCTGTTCCCGCTGACCTTCGTCTCCAACGCGTTCGTGCCGATCAGCTCGATGCCGGGCTGGCTGCAGCCGATCGCCTACTGGAACCCGTTCAGCGCCACCGTGCAGGCCTGCCGCGACCTGTTCGGCAACCAGGTCGGCCCGGTCGACGACGTCTGGCCGATGCAGCACGCGGTGCTGGTGTCGGTGCTCTGGCCGCTGGTCATCACCGCGGTGTTCTCCTGGCTGTCGGTTCGCAAGTACCGCTCCGCGGCCGGCTGAGCGGCGCCGCCGACCGCCGTGCACACGGAAGCGGCCGCCGCCCGGGGAGGGTGGCGGCCGCTTCGGCGTCGGTCGGGGCCGGGCGTCAGGCGCCGAACGGCTTGGCCTCGACGATGCGCACGCTGGCCTGCTTGCCGTTGGGCAGCTCGTACCGGGCGTCCTCGCCGACCTTCTTGCCGCTGATGGCACGGCCCAGCGGGGACTGCGGGGAGTAGACGTCCAGGTCGCCGTCGACCACTTCGCGGGAGGCGAGCAGGAACTGCATGGTGTCGTCCATGTCGCCGTCGAAGGCCACGGTGACCATCATGCCGGGCGCGACGATGCCCGAGTCGGCGGGCGCCTCGCCGACCTTGGCGCGCTCCAGGATCTGGGTGAGCTGGCGGATCCGTGCCTCGCCCTTGCCCTGGTCGTCCTTGGCGGCGTGGTAGCCGGCGTTCTCCTTGAGGTCGCCCTCCTCGCGGGCGGCCTCGATCTTCTGGGCGATCTCGATGCGCCAGGCGCCGGTCAGGTGCTCCAGCTCAGCCTTGAGCTTGTTGTAGTGGTCCTGAGTGAGCCAGGTCACGTCATCGCTGGTCTGGGTCACAGGTACTCCTCGTCGGTGCTGGCGGTGCTGAGGGTTGATCGTCAGCAGTGGTGTCGATATCCGTCGTAACTACAAAGCAACGCCCGCTTCCATGCCGAAGGGCTCGGAAGGGGCGAAACCACGAGCCTAACAATTTCCCGCTCCCGGCGGGAGTGCGGACGACGGAGCGTTAACGGTCGGTTGCCGTGCGATGGCGTGGACGGGGGCCTCCCGCTACGGGTTTCCCGCCCATGTCATCGAATATGCGCCCGGACGGGTGACTTCTGCAAAGGCCGCCATCCGGTGCGGCCGTCCGGGTCGTCACCGGTCCGGCGTGCAGCCCAGCAGCTCGGCGGTGGTGCCGCGGGCCGTGGTCCGCAGCGTGACCACCTCGGTGTAGGCGTCCCCCTCGGCCGGTACCGGGAAGTCGTGCTGGCCCACCACCGCGCCGTCCTCCCCCTGCGAACGGACGGTGCACCGGCCCCCGGTGCCCTCGCGCTTGCTCACCGACAGCTGGAGCTGGAGTTCGTGGTCGGAGACCGCCTCGAAGGTCGGCACCGTCCCGTTCATGGTGGTCTCGCGCAGCAGGTACGAGGTGCCCAGCCAGCCGATCAGACCGAGGAACAGCGCCCCGCACACCACGGCCGCGATCCGCAGGCGGCGGTCGGCCTCCCGGTCGGTCCGGCGGCTGTAGCGGCCCTCGGGCGGGGTCGTAGTCCTGGCGTCCATGGCGGAGCTCGGTCCTTTCGCGGAGGGGCCCTCGGTCTGCGGGGGGAATGGACGAGCCCTTCAGTCCGTCACTATAGGAGGGGCACGTCCGCGCCGGAGGCGGCGGGGGAGCCGACCCGACGAATCGGACATACCCGGAAGGGACCAGGCGTTGACTGAGCAGTTCCGACTGATGGCCGTGCACGCGCATCCGGACGACGAGTCCAGCAAGGGCGCGGCCACCATGGCGAAGTACGTCTCGCAGGGGGTGGACGTCCTGGTCGCCACCTGCACCGGCGGCGAGCGCGGGTCGATCCTCAACCCCAAGCTGCAGGGCGACCCGTGGATCGAGGAGAACATCCACGAGGTGCGGCGCAAGGAGATGGACGCCGCCCGCGAGATCCTCGGCGTGCGGCAGGCCTGGCTGGGCTTCGTGGACTCGGGCCTGCCCGAGGGCGACCCGCTGCCCCCGCTGCCCGAGGGCTGCTTCGCCCTCCAGGACGTGGCCGAGGCCGCCGCGCCGCTGGTGAAGCTGATCCGCGAGTTCCGCCCGCACGTGATCACCACGTACGACGAGAACGGCGGCTACCCGCACCCCGACCACATCATGACCCACAAGATCACCATGGCGGCCTTCGACGCCGCCGGCGATCCCGACGCCTACCCGGAGGCCGGCGAGCCCTGGCAGCCGTCCAAGGTCTACTACAACCACGGCTTCCCGATGGGCCGGATCCGCGCCCTGCACGCCTACCTCACCGAGCAGGGCCTGGACTCCCCGTACGGCGAGTGGATCGCCGGCTGGGAGAAGAGCGGCCGCCAGGAGCGCGAGATCACCACCCGGGTGACCTGCGACGACTGGTTCGAGATCCGGGACAAGGCGCTGATCGCCCACGCCACCCAGATCGACCCCGACGGCCCGTGGTTCCGCGTGCCGCTGGACATCCAGCGCAAGGTCTGGCCGACCGAGGACTACGAGCTGGCCAAGTCCGTGATCGACACCGACCTGCCGGAGACCGACCTCTTCGCCGGTCTCCCCGGGTAGCCACCCGCGGTAGCCCCACCCCGGTGACCCGGCCCGCGTAGGGCCGGGTCACCATGGAGAGATGAGCACCCCCGTGAACCTCACCCACCTCGCCGCCGACCTCGCCCTGGACGAGTCCAAGGTGACCCCGGGCCTGCTGGGCTTCGTGGTCTTCGCCGTCCTCGGCGTGGCCACCTGGTTCCTGCTGAAGTCGATGAACTCCCGGTTCAAGAAGATCGACTTCGTCGAGCAGCCGGACCCGACCGAGGACTGACCGGGCCCCGGGCCCCGGACACGCCACCGGTCGCCGCCCCTGCCACGGGCGGCACCGATGCGCAAGGATGGGCCCATGCCGAACCGCCTCGCCGACGCGACCTCCCCGTACCTGCAGCAGCACGCCGACAACCCGGTGGACTGGTGGCCCTGGGGCCCCGAGGCGTTCGATGAGGCCCGGCGGCGCGGGGTCCCGGTGCTGCTCTCGGTCGGGTACGCGGCCTGCCACTGGTGCCACGTCATGGCGCACGAGTCCTTCGAGGACGAGACCGTCGCCGAGTACCTCAACGAGCACTACGTCGCGGTGAAGGTCGACCGCGAGGAGCGGCCCGACGTGGACGCCGTCTACATGGAGGCGGTCCAGGCCGCCACCGGCCAGGGCGGCTGGCCCATGACGGTCTTCCTCACCCCCGACAAGGAGCCGTTCTACTTCGGCACCTACTTCCCGCCCGCGCCCCGGCACGGCATGCCCTCCTTCCGGCAGGTCCTGGAGGGCGTCGGCGCCGCCTGGCGGGACCGCCGCGACGAGGTCGCCGAGGTCGCCGGCCGGATCCGCGCCGACCTGGCCGACCGGGCCAAGGTGTACGGGGCCGGCGCCGGCGTCCTCCCGCTGCCCGGCGAGACCGACCTGCACCAGGCCCTGCTCGCACTCAGCCGCACCTTCGACGACAAGCACGGCGGCTTCGGCGGAGCCCCCAAGTTCCCGCCGTCCATGACCGTCGAGTGGCTGCTCCGCCACCACGCCAGGACCGGCTCCGAGGCCGCCCTGGAGATGGCCGGGCGCACCTGCGACGCGATGGCCCGCGGCGGCATCTACGACCAGCTCGGCGGCGGCTTCGCCCGCTACGCGGTGGACGGCGAGTGGGTCGTCCCGCACTTCGAGAAGATGCTCTACGACAACGCGCTGCTGCTCCGCGTCTACCTCCACCTGTGGCGGGCCACCGGCGGCGAGCAGGCCCGCCGGATCGCCCTGGAGACCGCCGAGTTCCTGCTCCGCGACCTGCGCACCCCCGAGGGCGGCTTCGCCTCCGCCCTCGACGCCGACTCCCTCGACCCGGCCACCGGCAAGACCGCCGAGGGCGCCTACTACGCCTGGACCCCCGAGCAGCTCACCGAGGTCCTCGGCGCGCAGGACGCCGCCCTCGCCGTGGAGATGTTCCAGGTCACCGGCACCTTCGAGCACGGCAGCTCGGTGCTCCAGCTGCTCACCGACCCGGCCGACCCCGAGGCGTACGCCCGGATCCGCGCCGCCCTCACCGAGGCCCGCGGCCGGCGCCCCGCCCCCGCCCGCGACGACAAGGTGGTCGCCGCCTGGAACGGCCTGGCCGTCGCCGCCCTCGCCGAGGCCGGCGCCCTGCTGGACCGCCCCGACCTGGTCGAGGCCGCCGAGCGCGCCGCCGACCTGCTGGTCGCCGTCCACCTCACCACCGAGGGCCGACTGCTGCGCACCTCCCGCGACGGCCGCCCCGGCCCCAACGCGGGCGTCCTGGAGGACTACGCCGACACCGCCGAGGGCTTCCTCACCCTGTACGCCGTCACCGGCGACACCTCCTGGCTGGAACTCGCCGGCGAACTGCTCGAACTGGTCCTGCGACACTTCACCGACGAGGCCTCCGGCGCCCTCTACGACACCGCCGACGACGCCGAGCAGCTGATCCGCCGGCCGCAGGACCCCACGGACAACGCCACCCCCTCCGGCTGGACCGCCGCGGCCGGCGCCCTGCTGACCTACGCCGCCTACACCGGCTCCGAGCGCCACCGCACCGCCGCCGAGCGGGCCCTCGGCGTGGTGAGCGCCCTGGGCAGCCGGGCCCCCCGGTTCATCGGCTGGGGCCTGGCCGTGGCCGAGGCCCTGCTGGACGGCCCGCGCGAGGTCGCCGTGGTCGGCCCGGCCGGCGAGGAGGCCACCGCCCTGCTGCACCGCACCGCCCTGCGCGGCACCGCCCCCGGCGCCGTGGTCGCCCTCGGCGAGCCCGGCGGCGACCAGGTCCCGCTGCTGGCCGACCGCCCGCTGCTGGACGGCCGGCCCGCCGCCTACGTCTGCCGGCACTTCACCTGCGACGCGCCGACCGCCGACGCGGCCGACCTGGCGGGGAAGATCGGCGCCCTGACGGACTGAGCGCCGGGGTTCCGGTGGCCGGCCGTTTTGGCGGCCGGGCGTTCCGGTGGGCGGCGGGACTGGAGCCGGGCGGGGCGAAACCGTCCGGCTCGGCGGCAATTCGGGTGCGGAGCGGGTTCCCGGTCGGCTATCACCGTGGGATGACCTGGACCCTCTCCTCCTCCCTCGACGAGTTCCGCGACGAGGCGGGCGCCTTCCTCGCCGCCCACCCCGCCGAGAACACCGTGCTGCTCACCCTGGTCGACCGGCTGGCCAAGGACGGCCCGCACGTCTTCGGCGACCACGACCCCGCCTTCGGCTGGTGGCGCCCCGGACCCGGCGCCCCGGTCGAGGGCGTCTACGTGCAGACCCTGCCGTACCCGCCCCGGCTCGGCCGGATGCCCGCGGAGGCCGGCGCCGAGCTGGCCGGGGCGCTGCACGCCGCGGGCCGCGAGGTGCCCGGGGTCGGCGGCGGCAAGGAGGCGGCCGTTGCCTTCGCCGCCGCCTGGCGGGAGCTCACCGGCGCCACCGCCGCCGTCGACCTCGACCAGCGGCTGTACCGGCTCGACGTGCTGCGGCCGCCCCACCCCGTCCCCAGCGGGCACGCCCGGCCCGGCCGGCCGGAGGACCGCGAGCAGCTGATCGCCTGGTGCCGCGCCTTCATGGTGGAGGTCGGCGAACCCGAGACCGGGGTGACCGGCCTGGTCGACCGGCGGCTCGCCGACGGCGGCTGGCACGTCTGGGAGGACGGCGGCCGCCCGGTCTCGCTGGCCGGGGTCAGCCCGGTGATCGCCGGCATGGCCCGGATCGGGCCGGTCTACACCCCGCCCGAGGAGCGCGGCCGGGGCTACGCCGGCGGGGTGGTCGCCGCCCGCTCGGCCGCGACCCTGGCCCTGGGCGCGGAGGAGGTCCTGCTCTACACCGACCTCGCCAACCCCACCAGCAACTCCGTCTACCAGAAGCTCGGATACCGGCCGGTCACCGACTGCGTGGTGATCGGGCTGCACTGAGCGCCGGACGGGGCCGGAGGGCTCCCGGGGCGGACCGGCGTCACTCCCAGTCCCAGCGGATGCCGATCAGGCCCGGGCGCAGCGCCGTTCCGACCAGATGGACGGTGTGGTGTCCGTCCAGGGTCAACTCCTCGGTCTCGTAGGGGTGTTCCTCGGGTGCCCGGGTGGCGAACCGGGTGCAGCGGACCGGCAACGCGGCCGGGTGGAAGGAGACCTGCAGCACGTACTGCCCGGCCCCGGAGTGGAAACCGCGCAGGTACTCGCCGCTCGGCCCGGGCGCCGGCGCGTCGTCGAAGCCGTACGCGAGCAGGTGGGTGTCCCCGGCGCGCAGCCGGCGGTCCAGCAGCAGTTCGGCCACCAGCAGGTGGGCGGCCCGGTCCCGGCGGATCCGGCCCGGGCGACAGTTCTCCTCCGCCCGGACCCGCACCCGGTCCACGTCGCTGCCGGGGTCGCCCTGGTAGAGGGCGAGGTAGCGGTCGATGCCGTCCCGGTGGGCCCGCAGCACGTGCTGGGAGTCGCGATGGGTCTGCCGGCGGTCGGAGCCGATCCGGATCCGTTCGATGTGGGTGAGGGTGTGCAGCCCGCTGTCGGCCGGGCCGGCGAGCACGGCGAGCAGTCCGTCCACCGCCTCGGCCGGGTTGATCAGCTCACGGTAGGGCCGGACGTCCGGCACGAGCCGCGCCTCGGCGGCGGGCGGGGACGGGGGCTGCGGCTGCGGTTGCCGCGGGCCGAGCAGCCGGGTGAGCGCGTGCTCCGGCAGCTCCAGGACCTCCTCCAGCGCGGTCACCGCCCGCAGCGACTCCGGCCGCTCGGGCCGTCTTCGCCCCTGCTGCCAGTAGCTGAGGCTGGTCACCCCGACCCGGACGCCGCGCAGCGCGAGGTGCTCCCGTACGCGGTGCAGGGCCAGCCCCCGCGCGGCCAGCGCCGTCCGCAGGGCGAGGTGGAACGGGCCGGTGCGGAGCACGGACGCGAGCTCGGGCGGAACGGACCGCTGCATGACCACCTCCGGACGCGATGGTGAATGTTCACACCTCCTCGCCGGATTGTCACCGCTTCCCGCATCCGGGCCGACGGCGGACCGTCGCGTTCACACCCGCGCGCGCCCGTTCACACCTGAACCACCCATCCCCGCAGCCTCGTTGACGGTCAGTCGTCAAAGGCGCAGGCTCTCTCCCGGAGCGTCCGGACGCACCTCTGCACACCCCCCACACCCCCACTCCTGCGGAACCGCAAGGAGGAACGCCCCCATGCAACGACACCGGACACCCCTGCGCCGCGCCGTCGCGGTGCTCGCCCTCGGCGTCCTGGCCCCCGCCCTGTCCGCCGCCTCGACCAGCCCCGCCCACGCCGCCCCGGTCCCCCAGCCCGCGGCGGCGGCCCGCCCGGCCGGCGTCCCCCACCCGCCGGCCGGGCCGGCGGGGCTCACCGCCACCTCGCGGAGGCTCGACCTCACCATGCAGGCCCAGCAGCAGACCAACTGGTGCTGGGCCGCGAGCGGCAACACCATCGCCACCTACTACGGCTACGGCTACAGCCAGAACCAGTTCTGCAACCTGGCCTTCAACCGCTCGACGAACTCCACCTGCCCCAACAACCAGGCCACCCTCGGCAACGTGCAGACCGCCCTCGGCCGGATCGGCATCAGCCAGGGCTCGTACGTCACCGGCTACCTCCGCTCCACCACCGTGCAGGCGGAGATCGACGCCGGCCGGCCGATCGAGACCCGCATCCAGTGGAGTTCCGGCGGCGGCCACATGCACGTGCTGTACGGCTACGACACGGCCGCCGGCCAGGTGTACTGGGGCGACCCGTGGCCCTCCAACCACCGCTACAACTGGGCGGACTACTGGTACTACGTCGACAACGACTCGTTCTCCTGGACCCACTCCCTGTACCGGATCGGCGCGTGAGGAGACGAGCCATGACCGACAACCGCATCCTTCTCGCCCGGGGAGCCGCCGCCGTCGTGCTGGCCGGAGTGATCGGGCTGACCGCGGCGCCGCTCGGGGCCGCTGCACCGGTGGCGCCCGTGGTGCCTGTCGTCGGTGTCGCGCCTGTCGCGGACGGGGAGTTGGCCGCTGCACGGGACGCCGCCGGTGCACCGGGGGTCCTCGAACAGCTCGGCCGGTTCTTCGCCCGCAAGGGCGTCCCGCCGGCAGGGGCCTCCTCGGCTGCCGAGGCCGAGGCCGCCGTCGCCGCGGCACCCCGGCTGACCGGCGAGACGGCCGCCGTCTACACCCTCGACCCCGGGTTCGTCGCCGGAACGACCGGATCCCCGGTCGCCAGACCCGAGTTCGTCGCCAGCAAGGCGGTCGCCGCGGACGGCTCCACCGCCTCCGTCTGGACCGTGAAGCAGGGCGGCGGCTGGCGCGTGGTGAACATCGCCACCGGCGGCGACGAGACCGACTACCCCGCCCGCGCCGCCACCGGCGGCGGGGGAGTCGCCTTCCGCGAACCGCAGATCGGCGCCTGGTACGTGCAGCGGGGCGAGCGGGTGCTGCCGCTCAACGCCGAGGCGAAGGGTGCCGTCGGCGCGGGCGGGGTGACCCTCGCCGAGTACCGGCGGCAGGTCCGCCAGCGGTACGGGGACAAGCTGCCCGGCTCGGCGTACGACCTGGCCGGCCGGGGCGGCGGGTACGAGGCCGAGGCCCCGGGCGGTGCCGCCGACACCCCGGAGTACGTTCCGCCGCTCACGGCGGGGGCGGCGCTGACCGTCACGGTGCTGGCCACGGCGGCGGTGGTGGCGGCTCGGCGGCGGCGTAGCTGAGGGGCCGGGGTGGCCGGGTGCGTTCGCCTTTTGTGCGTGCCCGGTTGCGCTGGCGCCAGGGCGGGAGGGGCTGTGCGGGGTGGGAGGGCTCGACGTTCGGGTCTCCTCTTCGCGCAGTTCGCCCCCAGCCTTGGCGGCTGGGAGGTGCCCCACGCGCCCCTGGTGGCCGGCCCGGTTTCCCCGTGCGCCCGCCAGGCGGGCTGCACGAGGAATTGATGCGTTGTGCACTCGCCGTTCGCCCCCGGAGTGTGGTGGTCGTGTCACCGTGGGTGGGGAGACGGAGGGTGCCCATGGCGTTCCGAAACGCGGGGTTCTGGGGCTCGGTGGCGGCGGTCTCGGCCGCGGCGGCGGTGGTCGTCGGCTACCTGCTCGGCGGGGCCCGGGTGGTCTGGGCGGTGTCGGCCGTCGAGGTGGTCCTGGTGATGGCGTACGTGGCGCGGAGGTTCCGTCCCCGGCTGCATCCGCCGGCCTCCGACGGCGGCGGGACGGACCACTGCGAGCGCTGCCGACGCGCGCGAGAGAGGCTTGAGGTGAGGGACGGGCGACACGCCACCGATCGAGTGGGACGGCCGTTCGCCCGCGAGCGGAGCTGATAGGTAGGTGCCGTGACGGTGACGGCGATCGGTGAGCTGCCCACCCTGGGCGTCGAGGAGGAGTTCCTCCTCGTGGACGCGGTGACGAGGGCCCCGGCGGGGGCCGCACCGCTGGTGGTGAAGCACGCCCAGGAGTCGCTCGGCGACCAGGTCGGCGGGGAGCTGTTCCCGAGCATGATCGAGACCCGGTCGGTGCCGGCGTCCGCGCTGGCGGACCTCCGGGCCGACCTGGCGCGGGTGCGGACCGGCGTGACCGCGGTCGCCGGCGAGATCGGCTGCCGGGTGGCCGCCAGCGGGACGAGCGTGGTGCCCGAGTCCGGGCTGCTGGAGGTGAGCGACCACAGCAGGTACCGCCGGCTCGCCGCGGAGTACGGTCCGCTGGTCACCGGGGACCAGGGCGCCGGGGTCTGCGGCTGCCACATCCACCTCGGGGTGCCCGACCGGGAGCGGGCGGTGCGGCTCGGCGGGCACCTGCGGCCGTGGCTGCCGGTGCTGCAGGCGGTCGCCGCGAACTCGCCGTTCCACGCCGGACGGGACACCGGCCATGCGAGCTGGCGGTCGCTGCGCTGGGCGCAGTGGCCGGGCGCGGGTCCGATGCCCCGGTTCACCGACGCCGCCGCGTACGAGGCGACGGTGGACGCGCTGGTCGGCTCCGGGATGCTGCTGGACCGGCGGATGGTCTACTGGTACGCCCGCCCCTCGGAGAGCTACCCGACGCTGGAGGTCCGGGTCGCCGACACCAACGCCGACCTGGACGGCGTGATCCTGCTGGCCGGGCTGCTGCGCGGGCTGGCGGCGGTGCTGCTGGCGGAGGACCGGGACGGCGTGCCGGTGCCCGAGGTGCCGGATCCGCTGCTGCTGGCGGCGCACTGGCGGGCGGCCCGGGACGGGCTGGGCGGCCTGGGCTTCGACCCGGTGGCCGGACGGACGGTGCCCGCGGTGGACCTGGTGGAGGCGCTGATCGAGCGAGCCGGCCCCGGGCTGGCCGCGGCGGGGGACCTGACCGCCGTCCGTGAGCTGTGGCGCGGGGTCCGCGCCCGGGGCGGCGGGGCCGACCGGCAGCGCGAGGCGTTCCGGGTGCGCGGCGACCTGCGGGACGTGGTGGACGCGGTGGCCGTCGTCCGCTGACGGCCACCGCGCCACGGGCGGAGGGGGGTCAGGCCACGGCGGTGTACGCCACCATCGAGATACCGATGTACTGGACCACGAACGCGCCCAGGGTGAAGGCGTGGAAGACCTCGTGGAAGCCGAACCAGCGCGGTGACGGGTTCGGCCGCTTGAGTCCGTAGATCAGGCCGCCGACGGTGTAGAGGACACCGCCGACGATGATCAGGACCATCACCGCCACTCCGCCGGTGCGCAGGAAGTCCGGCAGGAAGAAGACCGCGGCCCAGCCCAGCGCCACGTAGCAGGGGGTGTAGAGCCAGCGCGGCGCGCCGACCCAGAACACCCGGAAGCCGATCCCCGCCAGGGCGCCGCCCCAGACCACCCAGAGCAGCGCCTGCTGCCGGGCGCCCTCCAGCAGCAGGATGGTGAACGGGGTGTAGGTGCCGGCGATGATCAGGAAGATGTTGGCGTGGTCCAGCCGCCGCAGGACCGCGTCGCCCCGGGGCCCCCAGTCGAAGCGGTGGTACACGGCACTCACGCCGAACAGCAGCCAGGCGGTCACCGAGTAGACGGTGCAGGCCAGCCGGGCGGCGGTCGTCTCGGCGAGGCAGATCAGCACGATGCCGGCCGCCAGGGCGGCGGGGAACATCCCGGCGTGCAGCCAGCCACGCCACAGGGGCTTGATCTCAAGGGCTTCCGCAGTCATGCGCAGCATCCTACGGATCCGTAGGTTACCGGTGCGTAGGTAGTGGTGATCGTCACTTTTAGACGTTCTGGAGTATTCGGCCCTACGTGACGCTCGTCTCCGGGAGGACGGAATCGCGCCATTACTGGCTGGTAACTGTACGGCCAGGCGTAAAACTTTCGTCAAAGACGACGATCTGCCGAATTCGGGACGGAGACCCGGGGCTACGGTGTAACCACCCTCAAACCCCGCGATGCCGTCTCCTGGCCGAGATGGTGTGAAACGGAGCGATCGTGTCTTCTCTGAACTCTGCGCTCGCCGAGTCCGCGCCCACCCGTCACAAGCGTCTGGCGGCCTGGGTCACCGAGATCGCCGAGCTGACCCAGCCCGACCGCATCGAGTGGTGCGACGGCTCCGAGGAGGAGTTCCAGCGCCTCGCGGACCTCCTGGTCGAGCAGGGCACCTTCAAGAAGCTGAACTCCGAGAAGCGCCCCAACTCGTACTACGCCGCCTCCGACCCGTCCGACGTCGCCCGCGTCGAGGACCGCACCTACATCTGCTCCGAGCAGGAGAAGGACGCCGGCCCGACCAACAACTGGAAGGCCCCCGCCGAGATGCGGGAGGTCTTCGCGGGCGAGAACGGCCTGTTCCGCGGGTCGATGAAGGGCCGCACGATGTACGTCGTGCCCTTCTCCATGGGCCCGGTCGGCTCCCCGCTGGCCGCCTACGGCGTCGAGATCACCGACTCCGCCTACGTCGCCGTCTCGATGCGCGTGATGACCCGCATGGGCCAGGCCGTGATCGACCAGCTCGGCGAGGACGGCGAGTTCGTCAAGGCCGTGCACACCGTCGGCGCCCCGCTCGCCGAGGGCGAGGCGGACGTGCCGTGGCCCTGCAACAGCACCAAGTACATCTCGCACTTCCCGGAGACCCGCGAGATCTGGTCCTTCGGCTCCGGCTACGGCGGCAACGCCCTGCTCGGCAAGAAGTGCTACGCGCTGCGCATCGCCTCCACCATGGCCCGCGAGGAGGGCTGGCTGGCCGAGCACATGCTCGTCCTCAAGCTCACCCCGCCGAACGGCGAGGCCAAGTACATCGCGGCCGCCTTCCCGTCCGCCTGCGGCAAGACCAACCTCGCCATGCTCCAGCCCACCATCCCGGGCTGGAAGGTCGAGACCATCGGCGACGACATCGCCTGGATGCGCTTCGGCGCCGACGGCCGCCTGTACGCCATCAACCCCGAGGCCGGCTTCTTCGGCGTCGCCCCCGGCACCGGCGTGGAGACCAACGCCAACGCCATCGACACCCTCTGGGGCAACACCGTCTTCACCAACGTCGCGCTCACCGACGACGGCGACGTCTGGTGGGAGGGCCTCACCGAGCAGCCCCCGGCCCACCTCACCGACTGGCGCGGCAACGACTGGACCCCCGAGTCCGGCACCCCCGCCGCCCACCCCAACGCGCGGTTCGCCGTCCCGGCCGCGCAGTGCCCGACCATCGCCCCCGAATGGGAGGACCCGGCGGGTGTGCCGATCTCGGCCATCCTCTTCGGCGGCCGCCGCGCCACCGCCGTCCCGCTGGTCACCGAGTCCTTCGACTGGCAGCACGGCGTCTTCCTCGGCGCCAACATCGCCTCCGAGAAGACCGCTGCCCAGGAGGGCACCGTCGGCGAGCTGCGCCGCGACCCGTTCGCGATGCTGCCGTTCTGCGGCTACAACATGGGCGACTACTTCGCCCACTGGCTGAAGATCGGCCGCCAGGCCGACGCGGACAAGCTGCCGAAGATCTTCTACGTCAACTGGTTCCGCAAGAACAGCGCCGGCAAGTTCATCTGGCCGGGCTTCGGCGAGAACAGCCGCGTGCTGAAGTGGATCGTCGAGCGCCTGGACGGCACCGCGGAGGGCGTCGAGACCGCGATCGGCGTGCTGCCGAAGGTCGAGGGCTTCGACCTCGACGGGCTGGACATCGCGCAGTCCGACCTCGACCTGCTGTTCTCCGTGGACGCCGACATCTGGCGCCAGGAGGCCGCACTGGTCCCGTCCCACCTGGAGATGTTCGGCGAGCACACGCCGACCGAGCTCTGGGACGAGTACCGCGCGCTGGTGAAGCGCCTGGGCTGACGCCCGGGTTTGAGGGGCCGCCGCCCCCGTGTCCTCACCCGGGGGCGGCGGCGCACAACCGCAAACCACAGACAGGGGCGCGAGGAACTGCGCGAAGCGGGAGACGGCTGAGGTAGAGCCCTCCCGCCGCGCGCAGTTCCCCGCGCCCCTGGTGCTTGCCCGGTTGCCCCCTGGAAGACCCTCGCCCTACGGCTGGGCGTAGCCGCTGAGGAACTCGCCGATGCGGGTGACCGCGTCGGTGATCTCCTCGGGGCGCGGCAGGGTGACCAGCCGGAAGTGGTCCGGGTCGGGCCAGTTGAAGCCGGTGCCCTGGACGATCAGGATCCGCTGCGCCCGCAGCAGGTCCAGCACCATCTGTGCGTCGTCCTTGATCTTGTACACCTGCGGGTCCAGCCGCGGGAACGCGTACAGCGCCCCCATCGGCTTCACGCAGCTCACCCCGGGGATCTCGTTCAGCAGCCGGTACGCCGCGTCGCGGGACTCCTTCAGGCGGCCGCCCGGCAGCACCAGGTCCTTGACCGACTGGCGTCCGCCGAGCGCCGCGGCCACCGCGTGCTGCGCCGGCATGTTGGCGCACAGCCGCATCGAGGCCAGCACGTTCAGCCCCTCGATGTAGCTGTGCGCCCGCTGCCGCTCGCCGGAGAGCACCATCCAGCCGCTGCGGAAGCCGGCCACCCGGTACGCCTTGGACATGCCGTTGAAGGTGACGCAGAACAGGTCGGGCGCCAGCGTGGCCAGCGGCACGTGCTCGGCGTCGTCGTAGAGGATCTTGTCGTAGATCTCGTCCGCGTAGACCACCAGCTTGTTCCGGCGGGCGATCTCGACGATCCCCTCCAGCACCTCGCGCGGGTAGACCGCGCCGGTGGGGTTGTTGGGGTTGATCACGACGATGGCGCGGGTCCGGTCGGTGATCCGGGACTCGATGTCGGCCAGGTCCGGGTACCAGTCGGAGAGCTCGTCGCAGCGGTAGTGGACGGCGTTGCCGCCGGCCAGGGTGACCGAGGCGGTCCACAGCGGGTAGTCGGGGGCCGGGACGAGCACCTCGTCGCCGTCGTCCAGCAGGGCGGTCATCGCCAGCTGGATCAGCTCGGAGACGCCGTTGCCGAGGTAGACGTCCTCCACCGTGAGGCCGTGCAGGCCGCGCTCCTCGTAGTGCATCACCACCGCGCGGCGGGCGGACAGCAGGCCCTTGGAGTCGCCGTAGCCGTGCGCCGAGGCGAGGTTGCGCAGGATGTCCTGCAGGATCTCGGGCGGCGCCTCGAAACCGAAGGCGGCGGGATTG
The DNA here is from genome assembly GCF_040571325.1 of Kitasatospora sp. HUAS MG31. Lineage (GTDB taxonomy): Bacteria > Actinomycetota > Actinomycetes > Streptomycetales > Streptomycetaceae > Kitasatospora > Kitasatospora camelliae. The sequence continues at coordinate 4,589,372 of NZ_CP159872.1, forward strand.
CCCGTGTTCAGCTTGAGGATGCGATGCCCCTGGTCCTCCAGTCGCATCGCCTCGTCGAGCACCGGGCCGCGGATGTCGTAGCAGACATTGGCGAGCTTGCTGGACTGGATGACCTGCATACCCGCTTACTTTACGGCGGTGTTACGGCCGCCCCGGAGTGTTGTTCGCCACCTGGACTCCAACGGGCGTATCCCGCGGGCACTAGGGTCGGCCGGGACTCGGGGGGCCGAGGGGCACCGGGGGAGAGTAAGAGGGGAAGAAGGGGAGGGGACCGCATGATCGGAGCTCTGGCCGGGGCCGTCCTCGGGCTGGCCGCCGCGCCCGTGCTGCGGGCGGCCGCCACCCGGTACGCGGTGCCGTACGGCGAGCCGCCGCGGGTCTGCTGCGCCGGGGTGCGGCCGTTGCCGCCGAGCGGGCGGTGCTCCGGGTGCGGGGAGCGCGGCGGTCCCCGGCCGGGTTCGGTGGAACTGGTGGCCGCCGCCGTCGGCGCCGCGCTGGGCGCGGTGGCGTCCTGGCCGGCCGGCGCGGTCCTGGTCTGGGCCGGACTGCTCGGGGTGGTGCTCGGCTTCGTGGACGCCGCCGTCCACCGCCTGCCCGACGCGCTCACCCTGTCGCTCGCCGCCGGTACCGCCGTGCTGCTGCTCGCGGTCGAGCACCGCGGCGAGGTGCTGCTGCGCTGTCTGCTCGCCGCCGCGGTCCTGGGCCTGGTGTACGGGGGGCTGGCGCTGCTGGTCCCGATCGGGCTCGGCGACGCCAAGCTGGCCCCCGCGCTGGGCGCGCTGCTCGGCTGGTACGGCTGGGACGCGGTGCTCCGCGGCCAGTTGTACGCGGTGCTGCTGGCAGGCGGCTGGGCGGTGGTGCTGCTGGCCACCCGCCGGGCCGGCCGCGGCGACGCCCTCCCGTTCGGCCCGTTCCTGCTGGCGGGCGCCCTGCTGGCGGTGGCCGCCGGGTAGTCGCGCGGGCCCGGACATGGGCGGGGCCCGCCGTACCCCAGCGGTACGGCGGGCCCCTGTGCGGTGCGCCTGGCCCCACCCTCGGGAGGCGGCGCACCGGGCGGGGTTACGGCATCGAGTGGACGTAGGGGCCGACGTTGGTGGAGAAGTCGTTGCCGTTGTTGGCGTCCCAGTTGGTCGACCAGGTCATCGCGCCGCGGAGGGTCGGCCACTTCGCCGGCGGGACGAAGGTGCCGCAGTCGGTGCCGGCGGTGAGGCAGCTGAGCGCGTTCTTCACCACGGTCGGCGAGACGTAGCCGCTGCCCGCCGCCCGGCTGGAGGCCGGGACGCCGATGCCGACCTGGTCCGGCCGCAGGCCGCCCTGGATGTGGGTGCAGACCTGGGCGGTGATGAAGTCGACGGTGCCCTGCGAGTAGACCTTGCCGTCGCAGCCGTTCATGCTGCCCGAGTTGTAGAACTGGGTGTTGACCACGGTCAGGATGTCCTTGGTGTTGAGCGCCAGCTGGAAGTAGGAGCCGCTGGTGCTGTACATCCCGATCGTCTCGGGCGCCATGGTGAGGACGAAGCCGGAGCCGACCTTCGCCTGGAGGGAGTGCAGCGCGTTGCCGAGGTGGGTCGGGTTGAGGCCGTTCTCCAGGTCGACGTCGACGCCGTCGAAGCCGTAGTCCTTCAGCACCGCGGCGGCGGAGTCGGCGAAGGCCTGGGCGGCGGTGGCGTCGTTGACCGAGATGGCGCCGTTCTGGCCGCCGATGGAGAGGATCACCTTCTTGCCGGCCGCCTGCTTGGCCTTCACGTCCGCCCGGAACTGGGCGTCGGTGTAGCCGCCGAGCTTGCTCGACAGGCCCGGGTCCAGGGTGAAGCTGATCGCGCCGGCCCGGCCGGGCACGGCGTCGGCGAAGGAGACCGCGATGACGTCGTAGGCGCTCTGCACGTCGGACAGCTTCTGCGCGGTCGAGCCGTTGTCGAAGTTGTGCCAGTAGCCGGTGAGGATGTGCTTCGGCAGACCGGTGGTCGGCGGGGTGGTGGTCTGGGTGGCCGTCGGGCTGGCGGTCGGCGACTGGGTGGCCGTCCGGGTCGGGGTGGGCGACTGGGTCGGCGGCTTCGAGGGCGAGGTGGACACCGTCGGGGTGGCGGTCGACGGCGACGGCGAGGCGGTGCCGCCCGGGCCGGTCAGCGTGATGTCGTCCGCGCCGTAGCCGCCCTGGCCGTACCAGCCGTGCACGTAGAGGGTGAGGCTGGTGGTGCTCGCGCCGGTGGTGAAGGTGGTGGACAGCTGGTTCCAGCTGCTCTGGCTCGACCAGGTGGACGGGTCGGTTCCGCCGGTGCCGCTGGCGCCCAGGTAGACGTACGGGCCCTGGACCCGGCCGCTCAGGGTGTAGGTGCTGTTCGGCAGCACGCTGACCGTCTGCCGGCACTCGGCGGTGTCCGAGCTGCTCGGGGCGGCGGCCAGGGCGTACGAGCCGGAGTGCACCGGCGAGGAGGCGGCGCTCGCGCTGCCGGCGCAGGTCCAGCCGGAGAGGTTGCCGGCCTCGAAGCCGCCGTTGGCGACCAGGTTGCCGACCGCGGCGTCGGCGCCGCCGGCGAGCAGGGCCAGCCCGCTGCCGGCCAGGGCGAGGGCGGTGGTGCCGGCCGCGAGGGCCAGCGGGGCGGTCATGCGCCGGCGCCGGTGGGACGGCTGCCGCAGCGTACGGGCCATGTGGGGGGCTCCTGGGGAGGAGGGGGAGCCGCCGCGGTGGGGGTCGCGGCGGCTCCGCGTGGGGGAGGGTCCGCTTGGTGCTGACCACACGCTGGACTAGACCATTGCGGGGCGTCAAGCACCCCGGACGCGGCTTAGGGGTCGTTTAAGGAAGCGTTGACCGTTCCGTGTCCCCACCCCCGCGACGCCGCACCGGAACCCCGCGGCGCTCTGGCGGGAACGGTTTCGCTACACGGCTGTGACACCTTCGGTACCTGGCCTTTTACCTTCGTACACGGTGCCGGAGTAGGCTGCGCCGGGGGAGTTTGCAGCCGGGGGCACCGAACAGAGGCGGAGGGGCCGTACAACATGGGTCTGCGCGATGTGGTCGAGCGCACGCCGGGTCTGCGCACCCTGCTGGACAACGCCTACCGGCTCTACGGGCGCCGGGTCGAGGTGCACCTGGACAACACCCCGCGCCACATCGGCGTGATCCTGGACGGCAACCGCCGCTGGGCCAAGGCCACCGGCGGCACCACCGCCTACGGCCACCAGCGCGGCGCCGACAAGATCAGCGAGTTCCTCGGCTGGTGCGACGAGACCCACGTCAGGGTCGTCACCCTGTGGATGCTCTCCACCGACAACCTCTCCCGCCCGGCCGACGAACTGGTCCCGCTGCTCGGCATCATCGAGGACGCGGTGAAGGGCCTGGTCGAGGCCCGCCGTTGGAAGGTCAACCCGGTCGGCGCCCTCGACCTGCTGCCCAGCCGCACCTCGGACGTCCTGAAGAAGGCCGCCGAGGACACCGCCCACATCGAGGGCATCACGGTCAACGTCGCCATCGGCTACGGCGGTCGCCGCGAGATCGCGGACGCCGTCCGCTCGCTGCTCCAGGAGCACGCCGACCGCGGCACCTCGATCGAGGAGCTCGCCGAGATCCTCGACGTGGAGCACATCGCCGAACACCTCTACACCAAGGGCCAGCCCGACCCGGACCTGGTCATCCGCACCTCCGGCGAGCAGCGGCTCTCCGGCTTCCTGCTCTGGCAGAGCGCGCACAGCGAGTTCTACTTCTGCGAGGCGTACTGGCCGGCCTTCCGCAAGGTCGACTTCCTCCGGGCGCTGCGCGACTACCAGCTCCGGAACCGGCGGATGGGACTGTGACCGCCCGCCGGTGATCCCCCGTACGCCCCGACCGGACGGCGTGACAGCCGGTCAGGGGCGCATACCCGCAGGCCATCGGGCACCAAACGTTCATCAGTTGTGATCTCGCTGTTCCCTCCCGGGGGAATGCACCACGACTCGCCTGGGAATACACCAGGCAGACCGGTACCCCGGCCACCGGGGTCGCGGGGACCGGTGAGCCGCGGATGACGTCGGGTCATCCGCTCTGGAGGCCTAGTGGTCAGTACCAAGAGCCGCCGGACACCAGACCGGCGCACGTACGTTCTCGACACCAGCGTGCTCCTGGCGGACCCCCTCGCCATGACCCGCTTCGAGGAGCACGAGGTCGTGCTCCCCGTGGTGGTGGTCACCGAGCTGGAGGCCAAGCGGCACCACCCGGAGCTGGGCTACTTCGCCCGGCAGGCGCTGCGCCTGCTCGACGACTACCGGGTCAGGCACGGCCGGCTGGACGAGCCGATCCCGGTCGGGGAGCTCGGCGGCACCATCCGGGTCGAGCTGAACCACTCCGACCCGTCGATACTGCCCGCCGGCTACCGGACGGGCGGCGGCGAGGCCGACACCCGGATCCTCGCGGTCGCCCGCAACCTGCAGGCCGAGGGGTACGACGTCACGGTCGTCTCCAAGGACCTGCCGCTGCGGATCAAGGCGAGCTCGGTCGGCCTGCTGGCCGAGGAGTACCGGGCCGAGCTGGCGATCACCTCCGGCTGGACCGGCATGTCCGAGCTGCACGTCTCCGGCGACCAGGTGGACGCGCTGTTCAGCGCGGGCCACGCCGGCCACCCCGGCCAGGACGTCGCCGTGGACATCGAGGGCGCCGCCGAACTCCCCGTGCACACCGGCCTGGTGCTGCACTCGGAGCGCGGCCGGGCCCTCGGCCGGGTCACCCACGACGGCGGGGTGCGCCTGGTCCGCGGCGACCGCGAGGCGTTCGGGCTGCGCGGCCGCAGCGCCGAGCAGCGGATCGCCCTCGACCTGCTGCTCGACCCGGAGATCGGGATCGTCTCGATGGGCGGCCGGGCCGGCACCGGCAAGTCCGCGCTGGCGTTGTGCGCCGGCCTGGAGGCCGTGCTGGAGCGCCGCCAGCACCGCAAGGTGATGGTCTTCCGTCCGCTGTACGCGGTCGGCGGCCAGGAGCTGGGCTACCTGCCCGGCAGCGAGGCGGAGAAGATGGGCCCCTGGGCCCAGGCGGTCTTCGACACCCTCTCCGCGGTCACCACCCCGGACGTGATCGAGGAGGTGATCTCCCGCGGGATGCTGGAGGTCCTCCCGCTCACCCACATCCGCGGCCGGTCCCTGCACGACGCGTTCGTGATCGTGGACGAGGCCCAGTCGCTGGAGCGGAACGTCCTGCTCACCGTGCTCTCCCGGATCGGCCAGGGCTCGCGGGTGGTGCTCACCCACGACGTCGCCCAGCGCGACAACCTCCGGGTCGGCCGGTACGACGGCGTGGTCGCGGTGGTGGAGAAGCTGAAGGGCCATCCGCTGTTCGCCCACATCACCCTCACCCGGTCCGAGCGCTCGCCGATCGCCGCCCTGGTGACGGAGATGCTGGAGGACATCCAGCCCTAGGGCAAAACAGGACACATAGGGACGAAGGGGTCTGCGCCATAGCGTCAGGCCCCTTCGTTGTCATCCCATCTGACCGGCTTTCGTCTCCGCCGCCCCCAAACCCGCAGTTCGCCGACTCTGTGACATCCGCCACGCAGAGGGGAATTGCGTAGACAGCCTCCCGTGCGGCATGGTGAGGGATCTGTCAGGCCCCGCGTACGGCAGAACCAGCCCGGCAACTCCGGTCGGCGGGCGGAAAACTGAACACCGAAAGGCCGTACGCCGCTCGATCCACCCGCTGTTCCGAGGTCTCCTCGGCCCGTCGGGCCGAGTCAGCGCCTCCCGTGACCAGTGCAGTGCGGAGGCCAGCGTCCGGGGCAGATTGCGCCCGTACGGTCACGCATGGGCGACGCTGGAAGGAAACCATGTGACTCGGATCTCGGTCCGGGGAGTCGCTGTGGCATCCGCCACCGCCGTCACCGCCGTCGGTGCCGTCGTGGGCGCTGCCTCGGGCAGTGAGGGCAAGACCGTCCAGACGGTCGACGTCGCGAGCGCCACGCTGCTCGCCGACGTGCCCGCGGACGCCCAGGCGCAGACCGTCAGCGACCACTTCAGCCGTCAGGCGACCGCGCAGCAGGTGTCGGCCGACGCCGCGGCCAAGAAGGCCGCCGAGGAGGCCGCGCGCCAGAAGGCCGCCGCCGACGCGCAGGCCAAGGCCGACGCGGAGAAGGCCGCCAAGGCGGCCGAGGAGAAGCGCAAGGCCGAGGAGGCCAACCGCTCCGCCGCCCGCAGCGCCCTGGCCTCGATCAGCCCCGGCTCCGTCCAGGACATGGCCCTCCAGATCATCGGGGACGCCAACCAGTTCCAGTGCTTCAGCCAGATCGTCAAGCGCGAGAGCGGCTGGAACTACACCGCCACCAACGCCTCCTCCGGCGCGTACGGCCTGGTCCAGGCCCTGCCCGGCTCGAAGATGGCCTCGGCCGGCGACGACTGGCGGACCAACCCCGCCACCCAGATCAAGTGGGGCCTGAACTACATGAACAGCCGCTACGGCAGCCCCTGCGGCGCCTGGTCGTTCTGGCAGTCGCACCACTGGTACTAGGAGTACCCGGCGCCGGACCCGTCCGGTGCCCGCGGGCTCGACGCGAAGGCCCCCGGACCGCTCACCGCGGTCCGGGGGCCTTCGCACTGCCCACAGCGGGCCGCGCCGCCCGGGCTGCGCTGACCAGTGCGCCCACGGGCGGTGCGGTCCTGGCGGACGCGGGGAGCCGGAGAGGGTCCTGGTACCTCCGGCCCCGGCCGGTCCGCGGACAGTTGGTTTCGAGGGACAATCTGACCCCTCCCCCCTTCCTGCCGCCTGAAACCACCTGATCCGCTGCCATTTGTCCGAGTTTCGTCAGGCGGTCCGGGCGGCCGGACCGGAGGACCGGCCGGACCGCGGCGGAGGCGGGCAGGTAGCGTCGTTCCGGACGATCGTGGGCGGACCCACGGCGCAGCATCCGAGCGGGGAGGGTGGTCGGGAGTGGCACGGGATTCGAAGGCGTGGCGGGCGGTGGCCAAGGCCGGCGCACTGACCGCCGGCGTCGTGGCGGCCCTGGAGCGCCGCCGCCGGGCCGCCGCCGCGGCCGAGCAGCGGGCCGGTGAACTCCGTTCGCTGGAACTCGGCCTGGAGCGTGCCGCCGCCGCCCAGTCGGGCGCCGAGCACATCCCCGGCCCCCGCACCCCGCGTGCCACCCCGCTCGGCCGCCCGGCCACCCCGGCCGAGTCCGTCCCCTGGACGCTGCGGGTCGCCGCCGAGTCGGCCTGGCGGCTGCTGCTGCTCGGCGTCGTGCTCTACCTGGTCTTCCGGGTGATCGACACCCTCCGGCTGGTCGCCTTCGCGGGCCTCGCCGCCGTCCTGATCTCCGCACTGCTGGAACCCACCGTCTCCTGGCTGCGGCGGATGGGCGTGCCGCGGTCGCTCGCCGCCGCCGGCACCTTCCTCAGCGGCGTGGCCGGCATCGCCCTGGTCGGCTGGTTCGTGGTCTGGCAGGTGACCACCAACCTCGGCTCGGTCACCGACAAGGCGCAGGACGGCGTCAACACCCTGCGCAGCTGGCTGGTGGACGGCCCGCTGCACCTGACCGAGCAGCAGATCAACGACTTCGCCCGGCAGATCTCGGCCGCCATCGGCACCAACTCCGAGCAGATCACCTCGGCCGGCTTCACCGGCGTCACCATCGCCGTCGAGGTGCTGACCGGGGTGGTGCTGACCGCCTTCACCACCTTCTTCCTGCTCTACGACGGCGCCCGGATCTGGACCTGGGTGCTGAAGGGCCTGCCGCTGCACTCCCGTTACGCCATGGCCGGCGCCGGCCCCAAGGCCTGGGCCACGCTGACCGCGTACGTCCGCGGCACCGTGTTCGTGGCCTTCATCGACGCGCTCTGCATCGGCATCGGGCTGCAGCTGCTCGGCGTGCAGATGGCCATGCCGCTGGCCGTGATCATCTTCCTGGGGGCGTTCGTCCCGCTGGTCGGCGCCCTGGTGACCGGGACCATCGCGGTGCTGATCGCGCTGGTGACCGGGCCGCCGTTCACCGCGCTGATGGTGCTGGTGCTGCTGGTCGCCGTCCAGCAGCTGGAGGGGCACCTGCTGCAGCCGCTGATCCTCGGCCGGGCGGTGCGGGTGCACCCGCTGGGCGTGGTGCTCGGCGTCGCGGCGGGGTCGATCGTCGGCGGGATCGGCGGCGCGATCGTCGCCGTGCCGCTGATCGCGGTCACCAACACCGTGGTCTCCCACCTGCGGCGGCGCAACGCGGCGGGCCAGGAGGTCTTCGAGGCCCTGGAGGCCGCCCGGGCGGGCAACGCCCAGGTCTAGCTAGAGCACGCCGAAGGGGCGCGGGACCCGCGCGAGACGGAGGAGGCCGAGGCCCGGCCTTCCGTGTCGCGCGGATCCCGCGCCCCTGGTGCGTCGGTTACGCGATGGCGTTCTCGGCGTCGAGGACCGCGGCGACGGCCTGGACCACCGCGGCGATCTTCGCGGAGGCCTGGATGACCTCGCGCTCCACGCCGGCCTTCCGCAGCACGGCCTCGTGCGAGTCCAGGCACTGACCGCAGCCGTTGATCGCGGACACCGCGAAGCACCACAGCTCGAAGTCGGTCTTGTCCACGCCGGGGTTGCCGATGATGTTCATCCGCAGGCCGGCCCGCATGCTCCCGTACTCCTTGTCGGAGAGCAGGTGCAGGGTCCGGTAGTAGACGTTGTTCATCGCCATGACGGCGGCGGCGCCCTTGGCGGCCTCGTAGGCCTCCGGCTTCAGGTTCGCCTTGGCCTCGGGCTCCAGCTCGCGCAGCACCGCGGCGGACCGGGTGGCCATCGCGCAGGCCAGCACGGTGCCCCAGAGCTGCTGCTCGGGCAGGTCCGAGTTGCCGATGACCGAGCCCAGGTTGAGCTTGAGGTCCTTGGCGTAGCCGGGGAGGGCGGCCTTCAGTTCGTCGAGGGCCATGGGTCAGCCCGCCAGCAGGGCCTGGGCGTCCAGGGTCTCGTCGCCCTTGTTCCAGTTGCAGGGGCACAGCTCGTCGGTCTGCAGGGCGTCCAGCACCCGCAGGACCTCCTTGGGGTTACGGCCGACGGAGCCAGCGGTCACCATGACGAACTGGATCTCGTTGTTCGGGTCCACGATGAACACGGCGCGCTGGGCGGTGCCGTCGGCGGCCTCGACGCCGCAGGCCTGCATCAGCTCGTGCTTGATGTCGGCCAGCATCGGGAACGGCAGGTCGCGCAGGTCCTTGTGGTCCTTGCGCCACGCGTGGTGCACGAACTCCGAGTCACCGGAGACGCCGAGGATCTGGGCGTCGCGGTCCGCGAACTCGTCGTTCAGCTTGCCGAACGCGGCGATCTCGGTCGGGCAGACGAAGGTGAAGTCCATCGGCCAGAAGAAGACGATCTTCCACTTGCCCTCGTAGGTCTTGTGGTCGATCTGGGCGAAGGCGTTCGCGGCGTCGAGGTCGACACAGGCGTTGAGTTCGAACTCGGGGAACTTGTCACCGATCGTGAGCACGTTCGCTTCTCCTGGTTTCAGCGTGAGGGTTCTCGTCCGGATTGCGGACGCGGCCCACAGTTCCACATCGTGGACTGATCGGGGAAATAGCTACACTCGATGCATCTGATCGGAGAGAGCTATCAGTACCCAGAACCCCAGGCCACGCACCCCGACGGTGGCCCAGCTGAGGGCCTTCGTGGCCGTCGCGGAGCACCTCCACTTCCGCGAGGCCGCCGCCGCGATCGGCACCAGCCAGCCCGGCCTGTCCGGTGCGGTCGCCGCCCTGGAGGAGACCCTCGGCGCGCAGCTGGTCGAGCGTACGACGCGGAGGGTGATCGTCACACCCCTGGGGGAGCGGGTGGTGGGGCACGCCCGCCGGGTGCTCGGATCGCTGCACGCGCTGACCGAGGAGGTGGAGGCGGCCCGCCGGCCGTTCACCGGGCCGCTGCACCTCGGCGTCATCCCCACCGTCGCGCCGTACCTGCTGCCCGCCGTGCTGCGGCTGGTCCGCGACCGCTTCCCCGAGCTCGAACTCCACGTCCACGAGGAGCGCACCCCCTCCCTGCTGGACGGGCTGGCCACCGGGCGGCTGGACGTCCTGCTGCTCGCCCTGCCGGCCGGCGGCGCCTCCCCGACCCGGGACATCCCGCTCTTCGACGAGGACTTCGTCCTGGTCACCCCGCCCGACCACGCACTCGCCGGGCGGGCGGACGTCCCCAGGGACGTCCTGCTCGACCTGGACGTGCTGCTGCTGGAGGAGGGGCACTGCCTGCGGGACCAGGCCCTGGACATCTGCCGCGAGGTCGGCGCCGACCCCTCCGGCGGGACCACCCGGGCGGCCGGACTTTCCACCCTGGTCCAGCTGGTGGCCGGCGGGCTCGGGGTCACCCTGCTGCCCGCCACCGCGCTGGACGTCGAGGCCGGCCGCACCGACCGGCTGGCGGCCGTCCGGTTCGCCGCACCCGCGCCGGGCCGCCGGATCGGCCTCGCCACCCGCCCCGGCTCCGCCCGCACCCCCGAGTACGACCGCTTCGCGGCGGCCCTCCGGACGGTCCTGACGGAACTCCCGGTCCGGATCATCGAGTAAGACCGACCGCACCCGGCGCGCCCCGGGTGGTTGCCCGGTCGGCCCGGCGGGGCATACCTTCCTCGATCGTCGGGTCAGCGTCGAGCGAGGGGGTGGCCGGGTGTACGTCTCCCGCATCAGGGTGTCCGGGCTGAGGTGCTTCGCCGGGCCGCGCGCCGCCGACCTCGCACTGGACCCCGCCCCCGGCTGGACGGTCCTGGCCGGCCCGAACGGCTCCGGCAAGACCACCCTGCTGCACGCCGCCGCCGTCGCCCTGGGCGCGGCGAGCCCCCCGCCGGACGCCGCCTCCTGGCTCGCCCCCGACGTGGCCGACGGCACCGCCGCGACCGAGGCCACCGCCGAGGTGGACGGCTCGCGCTGGCACCCGGCCGCCGGTACCCGCACCGGCCCGCCCCGCCCCTGCACCTACCTCGGCGCCGCCGGCCACCCCCGGACGCCGGCCCCGCTGCCCGCCGAGATCCTCGCGGACGGCCTGCTGCCCGAGGGCTGGCGGGTCAGCGACGCCGCCGCCCACGCGGTGGCCACCGGCGGCCTGGAGGTGCCGGTCGACCAGCTCGGCGCCGGCATCGCCCGGCTGGCCCGGATCGCCGCCGAACTCGCCGCCCACCCCTTCGGCACCGCCCTGATCGACGACGTCGACCTGCACCTGCACCCGGTCCGGCAGCAGAGCGTCGGCGGCTGGCTCACCCGGCACTTCCCGGCCGTCCAGTTCCTGGTCGCCGCGCACAGCCCGTACACCTGCCAGGCCGCCGATCCCGGGGCACTGGTACGGATGACCGCGCCCGGCGTCCCGGAGCCGCCGCGGGTGCTCGACGAGGAGGTCCGCCAGCGGGTGCTGTACGGCAGCGGGGACGACACCGCGCTGTCCGAGCTGTTCGGCCTGCCCAGCGCGTACTCGGCCGCCGCCGAGGCCGAGCGGGGCCTGCTGGTCCGGCTGGAGCGCAAGCTCTACGCCGGCCAGGCGTCCACCGAGGAACTGGCCGAGTACCGGGAGCTCGGCGCCAAGCTGAACAGCTCGCTGAGCGCCCGGGCCGACGAGGTCGCCGGGCGGGTGCTCGGCCGCGAGCCGTGATCCCGCTCCAGCGGCCGCCGCTGGCCCCGACCCTGGTCACGGAGCTGGCCCGCCGGACCGCCGCCATCCGGACGGTCGGCCCGGACACCGCCGTCGGCCGCGCCGCCTGGCACAACGCCCGCCAGCAGAAGGCCCAACTGCGGGTCGTGCTCCGGCAGATGGCGCCCGGCCTGGAACGCTGCATGTACTGCGGGGACAACCTCGGCACCGACATCGACCACTTCGAGCCGATCGCCCGCGCCCCGCTGCGCACCTTCGACTGGCAGAACCACCTGCTGGCCTGCGCCCACTGCAACAGCAACCAGAAGCGCGACCGCTTCCCCTGCGACCCGGCCACCGGCGAGCACCTGCTGGTCGACCCCTCCCGCGAGGACCCGGCCGACCACCTGCTGCTCTACCTGGAGTCCGGCGCCTACGACGCGCTCACCCCCAAGGGCGAGGCCACCATCGAGGTGTTCGGCCTCAACTCCCGGGCGGAGCTGGTCCGTGGGCGCCGGATGATGTTCACCGTGGTGAAGTCGCTGCTGCTGGCCTGGGAGCGCGGCGAGGGCGCCCGGTCCGCCGAGTACCTGGAGGCGCTGCGGCTGCTCCACCACGCCGACGTCCTCCGCTCGGTACTGCGGCTGCGCCGCAACCCGGCCCTGGCCGAAACCGTCCTGGGCCCCGAGGTGCTCACCGCCCTGAAACGGCTGGCCCGGACCGACCGCCGGTTCCGCTGACGGCCGGACACCGGGAGACCTCGCCGCTCGGACCCCCGGTCGCTCGGACCCCGCGTCCAGACCCTCGCGCTCAGGCCCCCTGCCGGGCCCGGATCCCGGACCGGGCCGGCAGCCGCTGCTCGAACCAGACCACCTTGCCGCCGCCCAGCCGGGTCGCCCCCCACCGGTCCGCGCACCGCGACACGATGTGCAGACCCCGGCCCCGCTCGTCCTCCGGACCGGCCCGGCGCGCCCGCGGCAGCTCCGCGTTGTCGTCACCCACCTCGCAGCGCAGCAGCGAGGTCCGCACCAGCCGCAGGGTGACCGGCCGGGTGGCGTGCCGGATCGCGTTGGTGACCAGCTCGCTCACCATCAACTCGGTACTCTCCGCCAGGTGCTCCAGCCCCCAGCGGCGCAGCGCGTGGGCGGCCAGCCGACGGGCCCGGCTCGGGGTCTCGTGCCGCGGCTGGAGGTACCAGTACGCGACGTCCTCGGCCGGGATGCCGTCGAAGGAGGCGGCCAGCAGCGCGATGTCGTCCATCCGGTCCCCCGGCGGGAGGATCCGCAGCGCCTCCTGGCACAGGTGCTCGGGCGAGTGCCGGTGCGCCGTGCCCAGCCGGCTGCGCAGCAGCTCCAGCCCGGTGCTCAGCGGCCGGCGCCGGGTCTCCACCAGCCCGTCGGTGAACAGCAGCAGCGCCGAACCGGGCGGCGCCGCCAGCTCCACCGACTCGAAGTCCACCCCGCCCACCCCGATCGGCGCCCCCGACGGCAGCTCCAGCAGCCGGCTGTGCCCGTCCGGCCCGACCAGCACCGGCGGGACGTGCCCGGCGTTGGCCACCACCACCCGGTTGGCGATCGGGTCGTACACCGCGTACACGCAGGTGGCCAGGTGCTGCTCGCGGCCGAGCCGCTGCGCCTGGTCGTCCAGGTGGTACAGCACCTCGTGCGGGGCCAGGTCCAGCCCGGCCAGGGTCTGCGCGCTGGTGCGCAGCTGGCCCATCACCGCGGCGGAGGTCAGCGAGTGGCCCATCACGTCGCCGACGATCAGCGCCACCCGGTTGCCCGGCAACGGGATCGAGTCGTACCAGTCCCCGCCCACCTGCGCGCCCCGCTCACCCGGCAGGTAGCGGTGGGCCAGCCGGACGCCGTGCGGCTGCGGCAGGTGCGCGGGCAGCATCGAACGCTGCAGCTCGTCGGCGATCTCCCACTCCCGGGAGTAGCGCAGCGCGGTGTCGATCGCCAGGCCCGCCTGGGTGGCCAGGTGGCCCGCGGTCGCGGTGTCCGCCGGATCGAACCAGGCCGCGGCCTCCTTGTCCGGCCGGCGGATCAGCAGCAGCATGCCCAGCGAGGCCCGGCGCCCGTGCAGCGGCAGCGCGAGGACGGCCGTCCCGGCGGCCAGCCGGCCCAGCGCGCGGGCGCCCAGCAGCTCGGCCAGCAGCGGGCGCAGCAGCGCGGCGGCCGGCGTGCCGATCACCACCGGACCGTCCGGCACCCGGGCGGCCAGGGCACGCGCCAGCGGCCCGTCCGGCGCGACCGGACGGCGTCCGCTGCGGCGGCCGAGCCGGGTGCCGTGGGTGTGGTGGATCCGCAGCGCCTGAGGCCGGCCCGGGTCCCGTTCCACGTCCGGCAGCGGATCGCGCAGCTGCACCACCAGCGCGTCGGCCAGGGCCGGCACCAGCACCCGGCCCAGGTTGCGCAGGGTCGCCCGCAGGTCCAGCGAGCTGTTGATCCGCCGGGCCGCGCCGTCCAGGTACACCAGCCGCTCGGCCAGCCGCGGGCGCTCCGGAGCCGGCGGGTGGCGCTGGAAGGGAACGGCCGGCGGCTGCCCCGCCTCGGGCTTCAGGTGGTCGCGCACGGGCTGCCCGTTCTCGGAGGTGGGGCTCGGACGGTCGGAGGAGGACGGCGGAGGGCTCAGCCGAGACGCCGACAGCAGAGGAACAGCTGCTCCTCGGGCGGCAGCGCCGTACTCGCCGGCGCGTACGGATGGCCCGCGAGCGACTCCACCGCGAAGCCCGCCCGGGTCAGCACCTGGACCAGCTCCTCCCGCAGGTACCCGCTGACCCGCACCTCCCGCCCGAGCAGCGGCAGCGGCGCGTCGTCCAGATCCGCCTCCACCATGCTGAGCGCCAACAACCCACCCGGGCGCAGCAGTTCACGGATCCGGCCGAGCACCACCGGGATCTCCCCCTGGGGCAGCAGGACCAGCGAGAAGAACGCGGTCGCCGCGTCGAAGCCGCCCGCCCCCTCCGGGCCCAGCTCCGGCACCCCCCAGGCCCGGCCGGCCTGCGGGGTGGCCAGGTCGTACATGTCGATCCGGTGCAGCGCGGCCCCGGGAACGGCCGCCCGGGCCCGGCGCAGCATGCCCTCCGACAGGTCCACCCCGCAGACCGCCAGGCCGCCGTCGACGAGCTGGCGCAGCGTCGGCTCCCCGGCGCCGCAGCCCACGTCCAGCACCCGCGAGTTCGCCGGCAGTTCGCGCAGTATCCAATCCCCGCACGCCAGTTGACCGGCCCGATCGGGATACGCCGCGCCGTAGCGGGCGCCGATCGCGTCGAAGGCCAGTGCCTGCAGGGCCCGTTCGGCGCGGCGGCGCAGCCGGGCCTCGGCGCGGACACCCTCGGCGGGATCGGCGGCCGCACCGACGGGGGGCTCGGCGAGGCCGCTGCGGGCCGGGTCGGATATCTGTCCGGTCGTCACGATTCGAGAGGCACCTTTCGCCCTGCCGCCGACCGGCCGATGCCCGCGACGGTCCGTCACACTCCCGTTGGGTCCTGCTGCGCGAGGTCGCTGCTGTCGGCTTTCGAGAATATGCGTGATCACTGCGCCGTGGGGTCCGTTTCCGGCCAACTCGTGCCGTTGGGGCGATTATGGCCGGGTCGCGGGAGCACGGCGGTGCGGGCGGGGTGGTGCGGCCGCCGGACACGCGCCGCACAGCGCCCCGGCGAGCCCGCTACCACCTGCGGTGACGCCCTGCGCACGGGCGTTTATCGAACGTCAATCGGCCCCTGTCAGAGTGTTCTCAGCGCCGGGGAAGCGTTGGAGGCGCTCCCGCAGCCGGGGGGCTGCGGGAGCGTCGACGCGCGACGGGGGAGGCTCCGCCGGGGGACGGGGCCTACGGCGCGGGGGGAGAGGAAGGCTCGGTGTGCTGCTGTGAGATGAGGCTCTCGACGGGGGAGGCCTCAGGCACACCGAGCCTGGTGAACACCGAGTGCGCCTCCTGGAGACACGCCAGCCCACGCGAGGGCTGCCCGAGCTCCAGGAGCGCCTCGCCCAAGGCCGCGTTGGCCAGGCCCTGGCAGTAGGCGGCGTCGATCTCCTGCGCGATCGACAGCGACTCCTCGGCCGCCGACGCGGCCCCGGCGTGCTGCCCCTCGTCCAGCAGGCAGGCCGCCAGCCGGGCCAGGGAGTAGCCCTCCCAGAAGCGGTACTGCTGGGACTGGTACAGCTGGTGCGCCTCGCGGAGCACCTCCGCCGCCTCCGCCGTGGAGCCGGTCGCCCGCAGCACCACGCCCAGCTGGTACAGCGTGTCCGCCAGGCACGGCGTGTTGCCCGAGGTCCGCGCCGCCGAGACGGCCGCCCGGGCCGACTCCACCGCCTCCTCGTGCCGGTCGAGTCCCACGTACGCCCGCGCCATGTTCGCCAGCAGCCGGGCCTCGCCGATGGACGCCCCGAGGGCACGGCTGATCGCGTGCGCCTGCTGGTAGAACGGCAGCGCCTCGGCCGGGCGGCCGGCCTGGATCAGCACCACCGCCAGCTCATTGGCCACGGAGAGGCGCAGGTGGGTGCAGGCCTCGGGATCCTGGAGCGCCAGGCTCTGCCGTAGTGCGTCCTCGGCCTCGGTGAGCCCGCCCGCCATGCGGTGCAGGTGCCCCAGGGCGAACCGGATGCGTGCCAGTGCAGCGGTGTCCCGGTAGGCCTGCGCATGGCCCGCCGCCGTCCGCAGCGCCCGGCCGATGCGCGGACCGAGCGTCGGGTCCTCGACCAGGGCGCGCAGGACCAGCACCAGGTCGACACCGGGACGCAGCAGTTCCGCGGGCTGGCCGACGGCCGTCTCCACGGCGCTGAGCACCAGGGCGAGTTCGGCCCGGAGCCAGTCCCGGCCCGCCGTGCTGTCCGCCAGGCGCAGCCCCGGGGTGGCCGGGGTGTGCAGCAGCTCGGTCAGCATGTCGTCGGGCTCGATCACCCGGGCGGCGTTCTGCAGGGTGGCGAGCAGCAGGTCGAGCAGGCGCAGCAGGGCCGCCAGCTGCTGCTCGGTGTCGCCGAGCTTCTGGTTCTGCCGCTGGGCGAACAGCCGGAGCAGGTCGTGGTAGCGGTAGCGGCCCGGGGTGAAGCACTCCAGCATGTTGGCCTCGACCAGCGCCTCGGCCAGATCCTCGGCGGTCTGCTCGTCGGTGCCGAGCAGGGCCGCGACGGCGGCGAGCGGCAGGTCCGGCGAGTCCACCACCGAGAGGAGGCGGAACGCCCGGGCCTCCTCGGGACGCAACTGCGCGTAGCCGAGGCCGATGGTGGTCTCCACGGCGAGGTTGCCGAGCTGGAGCTCCTGGAGGCGGTTGCGCTGGTCGGCTAACCGACGGGCCAGGTCCGAGACGCTCCAGCGCGGACGGCTGGCCAGCCGGGCGGCCGCGATGCGGACCGCGAGCGGCAGGAAGCCGCAGGCGGCGACCACCGCCAGGGCCGCCTCCGGCTCGGCGGCCACCCGCTCGTGACCGACGATCGCCGAGAACAGGGCGAGCGCCTCGTCCGGGGACAGCTCCTCGATGTCCACCAGGTGCGCACCGGGGATCTCCGCCAGCCGTGAACGGCTGGTCACCATCACGGCGTTGCCCGAGACACCCGGGATCAGCGGCATCAACTGCCGCGCGTCCCTGGCGTTGTCGAGCAGGATCAGCATCCGCTTGTCGGCCAGCAGCGAGCGGTAGAGCGCGGCGCGCTGGTCGAGCGAGTCCGGGGCGTCCGACGCACCCAGGGTGTGCAGGAAGTCGCCCAGCACCACGGCCGGGTCGGCCGGCGAGGCGCCCGCGCCGCGCAGGTCCACGTACAGCTGCCCGTCCGGGAAGTCGGGCCGCAGGCGGTGCGCGACGTGCACGGCGAGCGTGGTCTTGCCGACACCGCCGATACCGGCCAGCGAGGTGACCACCACGGCCTGCCCCGAGCCGCCGCGCAGCACGTCCCGCAGCTCGCTGACCAGCTTGCTGCGCCCACTGAAGTCCGAGACGTCGGCCGGGAGTTGGGCCGGCGGGACGAAGGCCGCCGGCTCCTCGGCGTCCAGCGGTGGGGCCGCCGTCACCGCCGGCATCAGGGCCGGGTCGCCGGCCAGGATCCGGCCGTGCATGGCCGCCAGCCCGCTGCCGGGCTCGACGCCGAGCTCCTCGATCAGCAGCTTGCGGGTGTCCGCGTACACGCCCAGGGACTCGGCCTGTCGGCCGCACCGGTACAGCGCCAGCATCAGCAGCTCGCGCAGCCGCTCCCGCAGCGGGTGCGCGGCGGCCAGCGCGCTCAGCTCGGAGACCACCTCGGCGTGCAGGCCCACCTCCAGGGCCACCGCGCAGCGCTCCTCGGCGACGGTGATCTGCCGCTCGGACAGCCGGGCGCGCTGCGCCTCGGCGTACGGCCCGGGCACCCCCGGCAGCGGGCGGCCGCGCCACAGCGCCAGCGCCGCCAGCAGGGACTCGTGCGAGGTGCGGAAGTCGCCCTCGGAGCGGGCGTCGGCGGCCTCGGCCACCTGGCGCTCGAAGGAGGTCAGGTCGAGGGAGCCGTCCGGGACGCGCAGGGCATAGCCGTCGCTGACGGAGACCAGGATCTCGGCCGGTTTGCGCACCGCCCGGTTGGGCTCGATGACCGAGCGCAGCCGGGAGATGTAGGTGCGCAGCGCCGCGACGGCCTGCGGCGGGGTCCGCTCGCCCCACACGCCGTCCACCAGGTCGTCGGTGGTGACCGGTCTGCCCTGGCTGAGCAGCAGTGCGGTGAGCACCGCCTGCTGCTGCGGCGACCCCAGGGCGAGCTGCTGCTCCCCGCGCCAGGCCTGGACCGGGCCGAGCACCTGGAAACGCAGCGCGTCGGCCGGGACCGTCCCCTGAAGCTCCATGTCCTCCCCCGATGCCCCTGTGTTGGTGGTTGCGTGCGGCGACACCCGCGCGAACGGTGAGGCGTCAGCTTATGAGGAAGCGCGCAAACATCCGTGAGTCGCGTACAAGACGGGACGTTTATAAGACATTTAACGACCCCTACGATACTGGGCGGGCGCCCTGAACGATCCGGTCGGGGCGCCGAGATCTGATGACCAGAAAGGCGGCGCACCCATGGCCGACGAGACCACCACCACGACCGAGCCGACCGCCGACGCTGCCCCCGCCGAGCACACCGCCGCCCCGGTGGACCCCAACGCCATCCAGCACGCGCTGGAGGTCCTCGCCGAGGAGCCCGAGCCGAAGACCGGCGAGCAGCTTCCCGCCGGCGACCCCAAGTCCGACGAGGTGTTCGAGCCGCTCGGCAACGTCAGCAACTGCCCCTGACCTGAAGCACACGCGGCGCGCGCCCCGGACCACGCGGTCCGGGGCGCGCGCCGTCGTGCGCTACTCGGCGGACCGCACCCGCAGGCTGGTGATCAGCGGGCCGTCGGTGACCTCGGCGAAGAAGTCGTTGCCCTTGTCGTCCACCACGATGAAGGCCGGGAAGTCCTCGACCTCGATCCGCCAGACCGCCTCCATGCCGAGCTCCGGGTACTCCAGGACCTCGACCTTCTTGATGCAGTCCTGGGCGAGCCGGGCGGCCGGACCGCCGATCGAGCCGAGGTAGAAGCCGCCGTGCTCGGCGCAGGCCTTGGTGACCTGCTTGGAGCGGTTGCCCTTGGCGAGCATCACCATCGAGCCGCCGGCCGCCTGGAACTGGTCCACGTAGGAGTCCATCCGGCCGGCCGTGGTCGGGCCGAAGGAGCCGGAGGCGTAGCCCTCGGGGGTCTTGGCCGGGCCGGCGTAGTAGACCGGGTGGTCCTTCATGTACTGCGGCATGCCCTCGCCGGCGTCCAGCCGCTCCTTGATCTTCGCGTGGGCGATGTCGCGGGCGACCACCAGCGTGCCGCTGAGCGACAGCCGGGTCTTGACCGGGAACTTGGAGAGCTGGGCGCGGATGTCGGACATCGGCTGGTTGAGGTCGACCTTCACCACCTCGTCGTCCAGGTGGGCGTCGGTGGTGTCCGGCAGGTACCTGGCCGGGTCGGTCTCCAGCTGCTCCAGGAAGATACCCTCGGCGGTGATCTTGCCCAGGGCCTGGCGGTCGGCGGAGCAGGAGACGGCCATCGCGACCGGCAGCGAGGCGCCGTGCCGCGGCAGGCGGATGACCCGCACGTCGTGGCAGAAGTACTTGCCGCCGAACTGGGCGCCGATGCCGATCTTCTGGGTCAGCTCGGTGACCTTGGCCTCCAGCTCCAGGTCGCGGAAGCCGTGGCCGGTCTTCGCGTCGCCGGAGGTGGGCAGGTGGTCGAGGTAGTGCGCGGAGGCGTACTTGGCGGTCTTCAGCGCGAACTCGGCGCTGGTGCCGCCGACCACGATCGCCAGGTGGTACGGCGGGCAGGCCGCGGTGCCCAGCGAGCGGATCTTCTGCTCCAGGAAGGAGAGCATCGACGACTCGTTGAGGATCGCCTTGGTCTCCTGGTACAGGTACGACTTGTTCGCCGAGCCGCCGCCCTTGGCCATGAAGAGGAACTTGTAGGCGTCGCCGTCGGTGGCGTACAGCTCGATCTGGGCCGGCAGGTTGTTGCCGGTGTTCTTCTCGTCCCACATGGTCACCGGGGCCATCTGGGAGTAGCGCAGGTTGAGCTTGGTGTACGCGTCGAAGACGCCGCGTGCGATGGCGGCCTCGTCCTGGCCGGAGGTGAGGACGTTCTGGCCGCGCTTGCCCATGACGATCGCGGTACCGGTGTCCTGGCACATCGGCAGGATGCCGCCGGCCGAGATGTTGACGTTCTTCAGCAGGTCCAGCGCCACGAAGCGGTCGTTCGGGCTGGCCTCCGGGTCGTCCAGGATGCGGCGCAGCTGGGCGAGGTGGGCCGGGCGCAGGTAGTGCGAGATGTCGTGCATCGCCTCGGCGGTGAGCAGCCGGAGCGCCTCGGGCTCGACCTGCAGGAAGGTGCGGCCGCCCGCCTCGAACGTGGACACGCCCTCCGAGCTGATCTTGCGGTACGGCGTCGGGTCGGCACCGAGCGGGAGCAGGTCGCGGTAGGCGAACTCTGGCGTGGGAGCCATGGGGGAGATCCTCAGTTCTTTCGGCTGCGTCGACGAAGCACCCTCCAGGGTAGGCGCAGCCGCCCGGGGCCCCGCGCGAAGGTATGCCTGCGTGACCGGGGTCACGCGGAATGCGCGAACTCCCGTTCGGTCCCGACCGGCGCTGGATAGGCTTGGCGGTGTGGACAACTCCCCGTCGCAGGACGCCCCGGGCCAGGAGCCCGCGGCTCCGGAGAACTCGCCCGTACCGATGACCAAGCCCGAGCGGGCCCGGCTCGACGTGCCGGAGCGGGCCCCGCTGGACACGCCCGTCGCCGAGGCGGACCTGCGGGCGTCGGACGCCGACCGCGAGCGGGTCGCCGACCTGCTCCGGGACGCCTACGCCGAGGGCCGGCTCACCGTGGAGGAGCACTCCGAGCGGATCGAGGCCGCGTACCGGGCCAAGACCTTCGGCGAACTCGCCCCGCTGACCCGGGACCTGCCGGCCCACACCCCGCTGTCGATGACCAAGGAGCCCGCGGCGCCGCGCCCGCAGGCCGCGCCGCTGCCGCCGGCCCGGACCGAATCGCCGTCCATCGTGGCGGTGTTCGGCGGGGCGACCCGCAAGGGCCGCTGGCGGGTGGGGTCGCACCTGCGCGCGGTGGCGGTCTTCGGCGGCGTGGAGATCGACCTCACCGACGCCGTCTTCGAGTCCCCCGAGGTGGTCGTCGAGGTCGCCGCGGTGTTCGGCGGGGTGGACATCAAGGTGCCGGAGAACGTCAGCCTGCACGGCGGCGGGGTGGGCATCTTCGGCGGGTTCGACGTCAAGGAGCAGACCGCGGCCGACCCGTACGCGCCGGTGGTGCGGGTGAAGGGCGCGGCCGTGTTCGGCGGCTGCGAGGCCCGGCCGCGCCGCGGGAAGAAGCTCAAGGAGTGGGTGCGCAAGCGGCTGGAGGGCTGACCGGGCGGGCCGGGCGGCTCGCGGCGGCCCGTCGCGGTTCGCGGCCGTCGGCCCGGCGCCGGTCCAACTCGTGGACCGGCACTCGTGGTTGGCTCGAGTGCACTGCGTAGCCGGTTGTGTGCTGTGTGCATGAATCGGTGCGCGGCGGGGTAGTTCCTCTCGCACATCGTTCCTGTCCGGCCGGGATTCCGAGCTGCGGCGCGGGTGCCGAAGCGGGGGTGAGCCGGGGGTGGCCGGACGGGTGCGAGCCTTCCCCGAGTCTTGAGCCTCGTCAGGAGTTCGCCGTGCTGCATCCGATCGAGTCCAGCGTTTCAGCCGCCGCCCGCCCCTCGGCGGCGCAGCAACTGGAGCATCTGGAGGACGACCCCTGGCACAGCGGGGCGGCCTGCCGCAGTGACGAGGCGGGTCTGTTCTTCGCCCCGTCCAAGGAGCCCACGGCGGCCCGGCTCTCCCGCGAGGAGCAGGCCAAGCGGGTGTGCGCGCGCTGCCCGGTGCTGCTGGAGTGCCGCGAGCACGCCCTCGCCCAGCCGGAGCCGTACGGCGTGTGGGGCGGGCTGACCGCGGCCGAGCGCCGGGTCGTCCTCGCCCGCCGCCGGCGCCGCGACGCGGACCTCCGCGAGGCCAGCCGCCTCGGCGCCCGCCGGATAGCGGGCTGACCGCCCGACCACCGAGGGGCACGCGGGGAGTCCCCGCGTGCCCCTCGACGGTGGGCCCGGCGTCAGTTGGCGCGGTCGAAGTCGATCGCGCTGTACGCCCGCAGCTTGGACAGCTTGTGGGTGGCGTTGACCTCGCGGATCGTGCCGCTCTTGGAGCGCATCACCAGCGAGCTGGTGGTGGCGGTCTCCTGGCGGTAGTGCACACCGCGCAGCAGCTCGCCGTCGGTGATGCCGGTGGCCACGAAGAACACGTTGTCCCCGCTGACCAGGTCGTTGGTGGTGAGGACGCGGTCCAGGTCGTGGCCGGCGTCCAGCGCCTTCCGGCGCTCGGCCTCGTCCTTCGGCCAAAGCCGGCCCTGGATGACGCCGCCCATGCACTTCATGGCGCAGGCCGCGATGATGCCCTCGGGCGTGCCGCCGACACCCATCAGCAGGTCGACGCCGGTGCCCTCGCGGGCGGCCATGATGGCGCCGGCCACGTCGCCGTCCGAGATGTACTTGATCCGGGCGCCCGCCTCGCGGATCTCCCTCACCAGGTCCTCGTGGCGAGGACGGTCCAGGACCACCACGGTGACGTCCTCGACGGAGATGCCCTTGGCCTTGGCGACCCGTCGGATGTTGACCGCGGTCGGGGCGGTGATGTCGACGAAGTCGGCGGCCTCGGGGCCGGTCACCAGCTTGTCCATGTAGAAGACGGCGCTCGGGTCGAACATGGTGCCGCGGTCGGCGACCGCCAGCACGGCCACCGCGTTGTTCATGCCCTTGGCGGTGAGGGTGGTGCCGTCCACCGGGTCCACCGCGACGTCGCACTCGGCGCCGGTGCCGTCGCCGACCCGCTCGCCGTTGTACAGCATCGGGGCCTCGTCCTTCTCCCCCTCACCGATGACGACCACGCCGTTCATCGAGACGGTGGAGACGAGGGTGCGCATCGCCTTCACGGCCGCGCCGTCGGCGCCGTTCTTGTCGCCCCGGCCGACCCAGCGGCCGGCTGCCATCGCGGCGGCCTCGGTCACCCGGACCAGTTCGAGGGCGAGGTTGCGGTCCGGGGCCTCCGGAGCGACCTGGAGGGCGCTGGGGAGGTCGTGAGGGTACTGCGCGGTCATCGTCGTTACCTCTCTGTACGCGACGGCCAGTGAGCGCCCGACTACTGCCAGGTCGAACGCCGTGGTGAGGGTTGCAGCGATCGTATCTGCCGAACGGATGAGTGTCTGTGGCGCACCTCCCGACCACCTGCGGACATGTCGCCATTCGGGTCGGTTCCACCGTCGAAGGGCGCCCCGCGCGCCGGGCCCGCGTCGGCATGGGTCACCATGGACGGGTGGCAAGCAGCATGAGAACCCGGCAGACGGTACGGGACATGGTCCTGTCGATGCTGGCGGTCGGCGGCGTCGTCTTCATCGGCTACCTCTTCCTCCCGCACTCGGGGGGTGACGGGGTGCACGTGGTCGACTACCGCTCCGCGCTGGCCTCCGCCAAGCGGGCGGCACCGTTCCCGGTGCTCGGCCCGCAGGGGCTGGAGGACGACTGGCGGGCGACCTCGGTCGAGTACCGCCAGGACAAGAAGGGCCACAACGTCTGGCACCTGGGCTTCGTCACCCCGACCGGCCAGTACGCCGCGATCGAGCAGAGCGACGGCGAGCGCGAGGCCGTCCTCAGCGAGGTGACGCTCGGCGCCAAGCCCGACGGCAACGCCTCGGTGTCCGGCGAGGACTGGCAGCGCTACCAGGGCGACAAGTACCGCGGCCTCACCAGGCAGACCGGCACCGCCACCACCGTGGTCACCGGCACCGCCTCCTACGACGAGCTCGCCAGGCTCGCGCAGTCGCTGAAGTAGGACCGAGTACGCGAAGGCCCCCGGACCTCCTGGACGGACCAGGAAGGCCGGGGGCCTCGTCGCACGCGGGACCGGATCAGACGGTGGTGACGACCTCGTCGTACTCCAGGCGCGGGCTGCGCGGGTAGAAGGCGCCGTCGCCGGGCTTGCCGATGTTCACCACGGCCAGCACCGAGTGCTCGCCGTCGCCGAAGAACTCCTTGTTCAGGCCCTCGGCGTCGAAGCCGGTCATCGGGCCGGCGGCCAGGCCGGCGGCGCGGACGCCGATGATGAAGTACGCGGCCTGGAGGGCGCCGTTCAGCTGGGCGGAGGCCTCGCGGACCGGGCGCTCGGAGAAGAAGAGGTCCTTGGCCTGCGGGAAGGACGGCAGCAGGCGCGGCAGCTCGTGGTGGAACTCGTTGTCCGCGGCGAGGACGGCGACCAGCGGGGCGGCGGCGGTCTTGGCGCGGTTGCCCTCCGCCATGTGCTTCACCAGGCGCTCACGGCCCTCGGGGGTGCGGACCAGCACGATGCGCAGCGGCTGCTCGTTGAACGCGGTCGGGCCGTACTTGATCAGGTCGTAGATGGCCTGGACCTGCTCGTCGCTCACGGGCTCGTCCGTGAACGCGTTGGCCGTGTGGGCCTCGCGGAAGAGCAGGTCCTGGGCGGCGGTGTCGAGAGCCAGGGTCATGATCTAGTCCACCTCGTGCGAGTCGGCTACGGTGAGCGGCGGGTGCCGCACATGCCGTCCAACTGTGGGTGAAACTTAAACATTCCACCGGCGGGAGTGAGCTGCGTCACGCCCGGCCCTCGGGTCCCTCGGCCTCCTCGGCGGCCAGCGCGGCGTCCAGCCGGGCCCGGGCCCCGTCCAGCCAGCGCTGGCAGACCTTGGCCAGCCGCTCGCCGCGCTCCCACAGCGCCAGCGACTCCTCCAGCGGGACGCCGCCGTTCTCCAACTGCCGGACGACCTCCAGGAGCTCGTCCCGCGCCTGCTCGTAGCCCAGGGTGTCGAGGGTGCTGTCCCCGCTGCCGTTCGCCTGATCTGCCATGGCGCCAGCGTAGGGGGTCGGGCCGACAGGACGGGTGCGCCGAGACGGGTGCCGGACCGGGAGCCCGGAAGCGGGTGCCCCGAACCGGGTGCGGCGAACCGGGTGCGCCCGGCGGGGCCGTCCCGCTAGCCTCGCGGCATGATCACCGTACGGCCGGCCGTGCCCGGCGACGCTCCCGAGCTGGTCCGGCTGCGCGGACTGATGTTCGCGGCGATGCACGGCGGTGCCCGCCCGGGCCCCTGGGAGTCCGTGGCGGAGGAGGTGCTGCGGGAGCGCCTGGCGGATCCGGCGGGCGGCATGCCCGCCTTCGTGGTGGACCACCCGGAGCACGCGGGCCGGCTGGCCTCCTGCGCGATCGGCACCCTGGAGCGCCGACTGCCGGCGCCCGGCCATCCGGACGGCCTGTTCGGCTTCGTCTTCAACATCTGCACCGACCCGGACAGTCGCCGGCGCGGCTACGCACGGGCCTGCACCGAGGCGCTGCTGGCCTGGTTCGACGCCCGCCGGGTCACCAGGATCGACCTGCACGCCACCGAGGGCGGCGAGGCGATGTACCGCGGCCTCGGCTTCCACGAGCACGCGGTGGCGCTGTCCCGGCAGCGCACGCTGACCGGCTGACCGGCCCGCGGTGGCCGGTGGCCGACCGCGTCAGGCCGGTGGCTCGTCCGCCAGGGTGCGCCGCAGGTTGACCCGGGCGCGGTAGGTCAGCGTCTTGACCGCGCCGACCCGCAGCCCGATCCGGGCCGCTATCTCATGCGACGTCAGGTCGTCCCAGTAGCGCAGCGTCAGCACGGTGCGCTGGCGGTCGTTCAGCGAGCAGAGCGCGGCGCAGACCCGGTCCGCCTCGGCGGAGGCGATCACCAGCTCCTCCACCCGCACCCCCGAGTCGGCGTCGGTGACCGCTTCGGTCGCCCGCTCCCGCCGGGTGGAACGGCGCTTGTCGTGGTCGATCATGATGTTCCGGGCGATGGTGAAGATCCACGCCCCCGGGTCCTTCCCGGTCCAGCGGTAGCCGGCGATCGCGGTCATCGCGCGGACGAACGTGTCCTGCGTCAGGTCCTCGGCCAGCGCCGGGTTTCCGGTCCGGCGGGTGAGGAAGGCCAGTACGGGCCTGCGGTATTCGAGGTACAACTCCGACCAGGCGTCCCGGTCCCCGGTCTTGGCGGCGTCGATCAACGCCGGTGTGACTGTCATGCCGGACCTCCCCAGCAGTGGGTGCGCAACGCTACGAGGGCGCATGCATGCGTGCAAGTGCTTCCGAAAAAGCGCCTGAAGATTCGTACGCCATAAGGGTGATGGAACTTGCAATGGTGCAAGTCGATCCGGCTTTGCATGAACACGCGATAGCCTGCGCGGCATGCAGGCGACAGTGGAAACCCCGGAACCGACACCGGCTCAGCGCTTCGGGGCGCTCGTCCACGAGGCTGCGGGGCGCGCGGGGTACGACCTCACGCCGGGGGCGGGCGGCCGCCTCGCCCTGGCCAGGGACACCGGGATGAGCGCCTCGGCCGTCAGCCGCATGCTGCGCGGCGAGACCCTGCCGCGCCCGGCCCAGTTCCAGCGGATCGCCCAGGCCGTCCGCGTCGAACTCCCCGACCTCCTGGTACGCGGCGGTGTCATTTCCCCGGATTCCGCCAACGATCTTTCTCAGGGAGTACGCTCACCCATCACTCCTGAGGGTGCATTGGACTCCTGGGGAATCAGGCACCCCGTGATCCGGAAATTCCTTCTCGCCGCCATTGCGCAGGCGATCGACCTGCAGCAGGAAAGCGAGCGCGGCACGCACACGCAGAGATGAGGCCGACATGCCGGGAATCTCGCCCACCACCACCGACGTCCTGCGCGCGGGCGGCGCGATCGCCGGCATCGCGCTGATCGTCGCGGGCACCTACGACACCCGCTGGCTCCCCGCCGTCGGCTGCCTCGCCGTGGTCACCTTCGCCGGCACCGAGTTCGCACTGGAGCGCGTCCGGCGCTGGCTCGACCAGGCCGACCGCCGCGCCGACCAGCAGCGCGTGCTGGAGGACGTCCACCGCGAGCTGCGCCGCGCCAACGCCACCGCCGAACACGCCCAGGCCGAACTCGCCGACCTCGCCCGTGAGTGGAACTCCCTGGTCCGGGAGGCGATGCACGGCCAGACCGAACGGGCCGAACGGGTCGAGCGGGCCGCCCAGCCCTCCCAGGTCAGGGCTTCGCCGTCACGCTGAACCCGCCCTCGGCCACCCGGGCGTGCAGCTCCTCGCCCGCGGCGACCTGCGCCGGATCCGTCACCACGTGCCCGTCCGCCTTCTGCAGCACCGCGTACCCGCGCTGCAGGGTGGCCAGCGGCGACAGCGACACCACCCGGGCCAGCGCGTGGCCGAGATCGGTCTGCGCGTGGTCCAGCCGGTGGCCGAGCACCCGCCGGGAGCGCTCCAGCAGCGCGGTCACCTCCTCCGCCCGGGCGTCGATCGCCTGCCGCGGCGCGGCCAGCACGGGGCGGCTGCGCACCCCGGCCAGGCCCGCCAGCTCCCGCTCCACCCGGTGCACGATGTGCCGGCGGGCGCGGTCCCGCAGCTGGTGCACCTTGGCCAACTCCTCGCCCACGTCCGGCACCACGCGCTTGGCGGCGTCGGTCGGGGTGGAGGCGCGCAGGTCGGCGACGTGGTCCAGCAGCGGCTGGTCCGGCTCGTGGCCGATCGCGCTGACCACCGGCGTCCGGGCCGCCGCCACCGTGCGCAGCAGGTCCTCGTCGGAGAACGGCAGCAGGTCCTCCACACTGCCCCCGCCACGGGCCACCACGATCACGTCCACCTCGGGGTGTCCGTCCAACTCCCGTACCGCCGCGCTCACCTGGGCCGCCGCGCTGGGGCCCTGCACCAGCACGTTGCGCACCTCGAAGCGGACCGCCGGCCAGCGCCGCCGGGCCACCTCCAGCACGTCCCGCTCGGCCGCCGAACCCCGGCCGGTCACCAGACCGACGCAGTGCGGCAGGAACGGCAGCGGCTTGCGGCGGGCCGGGTCGAACAGCCCCTCGGCCTGCAGCCGGCGCTTCAACTGCTCGAGCCGCGCCAGCAGTTCCCCGAGCCCCACCAGCCGGATCTCGGAGGCCCGCAGCGACAGCGTGCCGCGGGCCGTGTACCACTCCGGCTTGGCGTGCACGATGATCCGCGAGCCCTCCTGGACCGCGTCCGCGACCTGGTCGAAGACCGAGCGGAAGCAGGTGACGGTCAGCGACACGTCCCGTTCCGGGTCACGCAGGGTCAGGAACACCATGCCCGCCCCGGGCCGGCGGTTCAGCTGCGCGATCTGCCCCTCGACCCACACCTCGCCGAGCCGGTCGATCCACCCGCCGATCAGCGCCGAGACCTTCCCGACCGCGATCGGGGCTTCCGGGGAACTGGTGTGGGCCATGCGACGAGGCTAACCCCCGCGACCGACACGCCGGGCCGCCCGCGGCCGCCGTCCGGGGGCGCACCGCCGCACCCGGGCCGCACCACCGCAGGCCGTGCGCCCCGGCCCCGGTGATCACCCCGAGCCGGTTCCCGGCCCCGACGGCGACGCGCGGCGGGCGGCCCGCCGGGGCGCCCGTACGATGGAGCCATGTCCACCACTGCTCAGCGCCGTGTCCTGCTCGCCGCCCCCCGTGGCTACTGCGCGGGTGTCGACCGCGCCGTGATCGCCGTGGAGAAGGCCCTGGAGCAGTACGGGGCACCGATCTACGTCCGCAAGCAGATCGTCCACAACAAGTACGTCGTGCAGACCCTGGAGAAGAAGGGCGCGATCTTCGTCGACGAGACGGAGGAGGTGCCCGAGGGCTCCATCGTGGTGTTCTCCGCGCACGGCGTCGCCCCCTCGGTGCACGACGAGGCCAAGGCCGGCAAGCTCGCCACCGTCGACGCCACCTGCCCCCTGGTGACCAAGGTCCACAAGGAGGCCGTGCGCTTCGCCGACGAGGACTACGACATCCTGCTCGTCGGCCACGAGGGCCACGAGGAGGTCATCGGCACCATGGGCGAGGCCCCGGACCGGATCCACCTGGTGGACGGCGCCGAGGACGTGGCCAAGGTGCAGGTCCGGGACGAGTCCAAGGTCGTCTGGCTGTCCCAGACCACCCTCTCGGTGGACGAGACCATGGCCACCGTCGGCGAGCTGAAGAAGCGCTTCCCGCTGCTGGTCAGCCCGCCCAGCGACGACATCTGCTACGCCACCCAGAACCGGCAGGTGGCCGTCAAGCAGATGGCCCCCGAGACCGACCTGCTGATCGTGGTCGGCTCCAAGAACTCCTCCAACTCGGTCCGCCTGGTCGAGGTCGGCCTGGAGTACGGCGCCAAGGCCGCCCACCTGGTCGACTTCGCCGAGGAGATCGACGACGCCTGGCTGGAGGGCGTCACCACGGTCGGCCTGACCAGCGGCGCCTCGGTGCCGGAGATCCTGGTCGAGGGCGTGCTCGACCGCCTCGCCGAGCGCGGCTTCGGCGACGTCGAGACGGTCAAGACCGCCGAGGAGCACCTCACCTTCTCGCTGCCCAAGGAGCTCCGCCGCGACCTGCGCGCGGAGGCCGCCGGCAAGCTGTAGCACCCCGGCGCCCGCGCCGGCGCACCACCCCGACGCCCGGGACCGCTCAGGTCCCGGGCGTCGCGCCGTCCGGGCCCCGCCGGGCCCCCTCCGCACCCCGTCCGCGCGTCGTCGCGCACCCCGTCCCGCCACCGGGCGGCCCGAGTGGGCTGCGCGCCGGTCCCGGCACCCGTACGTTTTTGTTCACAGGCTGTGGATGAACGGAGGGCGCGGCAATGGCGACGGTTTTCGGCGTGGACATCGGCGGTTCCGGGATCAAGGGCGCCCCGGTCGACCTGGTCCGGGGCGGGCTGGCCCAGGAACGGCACAAGGTGCTCACCCCCCATCCCGCCGCGCCCGAGGCCGTGGTCGCCGCGGTCCGCGAGGTGGTCCGGCAGTACGACCACCGGGGGCCGGTCGGGCTCACCTTCCCCGGCGTGGTCGTCCGCGGGCACACCCGGACGGCCGCCAATGTGGACAAGCGCTGGATCGGCGTGGACGCCGAGGCCCTGTTCCGCGACGAGCTGGGCCTGCCCGCGACCGTGGTCAACGACGCCGACGCGGCCGGCATCGCCGAGGTCGCCTACGGCGCCGGGCGGGCCAGGGGCGGGGTCACCCTGCTGCTCACCTTCGGCACCGGCATCGGCAGCGCCCTGTTCGTGGACGGCACCCTCGTCCCCAACACCGAACTCGGCCACCTCGAACTGCGCGGCAAGGACGCCGAGCGGCGTGCCTCCTCGGCCGCCCGGGAGCGGCACGACCTCAGCTGGGCCGAGTGGGCCGGCCGGGTGGACGAGTACCTCGACCTGGTGGAGATGCTGTTCTCACCCCAGCTGATCATCATCGGTGGCGGGGTCAGTCGGAAGCACGACAGGTTCCTGCCGCTGCTCCGGGAACGCGAGGCCGAGGTCGTCCCGGCGCTGCTGCGCAACGACGCCGGGATCGTGGGCGCGGCGATGGCGGCGTCCAAGGCGGCCTGAGGGCGGCCTCGGGGCCTGGGCCCGGTGTGGTGGGCCGCCGCCCGGTGGCGTCCGGACGGCGGCCTCCGGTCAGCGGGACCGCCGGCCGGGCCGCTGCGCCACCCACCGCGCCGCGACGATCAGCGCCGCCAGCCCGGTGCCCGCGAACAGCCAGCCGGCCCGCAGTGCCAGCCCGCTCGCCAGCGCCACCACGCGCCCGACCAGCCCGCCGGACTCCGGCGGCTGCACCAGCACCAGCGCCGCCGCGAACGCCAGCGGCCCGCTGATCGGCGCCGCCGGCAGGTCCGCGAACCGCACCCGGACCGCCAGCTGGAAGCAGACCACCAGGTACCCCAGCCCGAACAGCACACCAAGACCGCCGAACAGCAGCCGGTCCAGCACCGCCACCACCAGCGTGCCCACCACCCCGGCCACCCCGGTGCCCACCGCGGTCAGCCGGGCCGGGCGCCCGCCCCCGGACGGCGACCGGGCCGGCAGCGCCAGCCGGAACCGCAGCCGCGGCCGCGGCCGGGAGCGACCGCCGGACGCCGTCCGCAGCCGCGAGTCGGGGGACCGCGCGGGCCCCGGTACGGCGGCCCCGTCGACGCCGCCTCCCGGCGGTCGCCGTCTCGGCCCTGGCGCCTGGGTACGGATGCTCTGCTCCACCCGCCCAACGTACGGTCAGATCATCGCCACACTGTGTAATGGCCGAGGATGGGTGCCTTCGTGTCCGCGCCGGGAATTCCGTACCGGGAGTTCCGCGCCGGGAGTAGGGTCGCCTGATCGACCGGGGAGGGACCATGGAGACGTTCGCGTTCGAGCGGCTGCACCACGTCCAGCTGGACGTCCCGGCGGGCTCCGAGGAGCGCTGCCGGGAGTTCTGGGGCGGGGTGCTCGGGATGGCCGAGCTGGCCAAGCCCCCGGTGCTGGCGGCCCGCGGCGGCTGCTGGTTCCGCGGCGGCGGGTACGAGGTGCACCTCGGCGTCGTCCCGGAGCCGTCCCCCTCGCCCAAGGCGCACCCCGCCGTCCTGGTGACCGGCCTGGACGCCCTCGCCGCCCGACTGGAGGCCGCCGGGCACCCGGTGGCCTGGGACGACGGCTTCCCGGGCTTCCGACGCTTCCACTCCGCCGACCCGTTCGGGAACCGGCTGGAGTTCCTGGAGCCCGACCGGGAGGTCTGAGCGGGCCCCGTAGACTGGGGGATCGGCCCGCTCGCGGTGCCGCTCCACGCCCTCCAAGCCCCGGGACATCGCTTCATGTCGCTCACGATCGGAATCGTCGGCCTGCCGAACGTCGGCAAGTCGACCCTGTTCAACGCCCTGACCAAGAACGACGTCCTGGCGGCCAACTACCCGTTCGCCACCATCGAGCCCAACGTGGGCGTCGTCGGCGTCCCGGACGAGCGCCTGGGCAAGCTCGCCGAGATCTTCAACTCGCAGCGCGTCCTCCCCGCCACCGTCGACTTCGTCGACATCGCGGGTATCGTGCGCGGCGCCAGCGAGGGCGAGGGCCTGGGCAACAAGTTCCTCGCCAACATCCGTGAGTCGGACGCGATCTGCCAGGTCGTCCGCGCCTTCACCGACCCGGACGTGGTCCACGTGGACGGCAAGGTCTCGCCCAAGGACGACATCGAGACCATCCACACCGAGCTGATCCTGGCCGACCTCCAGACCGTGGAGAAGGCCCTGCCGCGCCTCCAGAAGGAGGCCCGCCTCAAGAAGGACACCGCGCCCGTGCTGGCCGCCGCCGAGGCCGCGCAGAAGATCCTCGAGGACGGCAAGACCCTGTTCGAGGCCGGCTTCGACACCGCCCCGATCCGCGAGCTCCACCTGCTCACCGCCAAGCCCTTCCTCTACGTCTTCAACGTGGACGAGGACGAGCTGGCCGACGAGGACTTCAAGAACGCCCAGCGCGAGCTGGTCGCCCCCGCCGAGGCGATCTTCCTCAACGCCAAGATCGAGTCCGAGCTGATCGAGCTGGACGACGCCGAGGCGCTGGAGCTCCTCCAGTCGATGGGCCAGGAAGAGCCGGGCCTGGCCACCCTCGCCCGGGTCGGCTTCGCCACCCTCGGCCTGCAGACCTACCTCACCGCGGGCCCCAAGGAGGCCCGGGCCTGGACGATCAAGAAGGGCGCCACCGCCCCCGAGGCCGCCGGTGTCATCCACACCGACTTCCAGAAGGGCTTCATCAAGGCCGAGGTGATCTCCTTCCACGACCTGGTCGAGTCCGGCTCCATCGCCGAGGCCCGCTCCAAGGGCAAGGCCCGCATCGAGGGCAAGGAGTACGTCATGCAGGACGGCGACGTGGTGGAGTTCCGCTTCAACGTCTAGTGGTATTCCGAGAGGCCGTCCGACGCGCGTGATGCGGGTCGGGCGGCCTCTCGGTGTTTCTCGACGTAAACGCGGAGGCGCTCAGCAGACGAATCCCGGCGAGTTGGACCAGAACGTCAGGAACGACCAGGTCTGGGCGCCGACAATCCCGTCGATCGTGATTTTGGCGCAGACCTGGAACCGCCTCACCGCGGCATCCGTCACAGGGCCGAATTCGCCGTCCACGGCGAGTTGCTCCCCGGTCAGCGAGGAGTTGAGGTAGCACTGCGCCTGCTTGACCGCGTCCCCCGACGCTCCCTGCTTGATCGTCGGTCGGGAATCGGTGAAGTTGCAGCGCTGGGTCGGCGGGTTTTCTGTCACTTCGGAATTCCTTTTCGGTCTTACACGAAAGGATGAGTGGCGCGTCCGGACATTTCCAGGGCGGCGATTCCCAGGGAAGCACAGGTCCCCGAGGGGCGCAGCACGGTGGAACCGCGGACACGCCCATGTGGTCCGCCATCCGGTCGACCTCGCGCCGACGACCCGCCCGTCCCGGCGTCGACGTTCCTCGGGCCGACGGTCAGCCGCGGCGCCGCGGGGTGAGCCTGTCGAGATCGAGGTCGATCTCGAACGGGACCGGGCGGCGGAGCGTGCCCCGGAAGATGCCGGCGGGCGCGTAGGCGCTCGTCGGTTCGTCGAGCTCGTAGACGTGGACGACGGGGGAGCCGTCCTCGTCCTCGATGCACCAGTAGTGCGGGATGCCGGCCTCGGCGTACTTGCGGAGCTTGACCGTACGGTCCCGGTGGGCCGATTCGGGGGAGACGACCTCGACGGCGAGCTGGACCTCGGCCGGGGCGAACCAGGTGCGGTTCGCATCGAAGTCGGCGGTCGTCACGAGGAGGTCCGGTTCGGGCCGGTTGCGCTGATCGAGCTTGATCGTCATCTCGCGGCCGACCCTGGTTCCTGCAGGTGCCTGGTCCATGAGGGCGACCGTGAGCAGCGTGACGAGGTGGCCGTGCCACCGCCTCCGCGGCGACATCATGAAGACGAGCGCTCCGTCGATCAGTTCGGTGTGGCGGGGCGCCTCGGGAGGCGGTCCAGATCCTCCGCGAACCAGCCTTCCGCGCGCGGCGGGCGCATCCAGTCGGGCAGTGCGGTCATGGCACAACCGTAGCGATCCGGCGGGTGCCCGACCACGAGGTCGTCAACCTGCGTCCGCCGGCCGATCCCGGGGCGGGGCCGGCTCGGGCGGGTCGACCTCGGCTCCGGTGGGGCTCCAGGGGACGGGGCTAGCGTCGGGGGACCGTGCGGACGCGTGTGAGGAGAGAGAGCAGTGGCCGACTTCGTTGAGGGTGCCCCGTGCTGGGTGGACGTGACGGTTCCGGACCTGGCCGCCGGGCGCCGCTTCTACGGCGAGCTCTTCGGCTGGACGTTCAAGGACTCGGGTGAGGAGTACGGGCACTACACCGAGGCGCTGAACGACGGCAAGAGCGTCGCCGCCCTGCTGCCCCCGGCCGAGGGCAGCCCGAAGACCGCCTCGTGGAACCTGTACTTCGCCACGGCGGACGCCGCCGCGCTGGCCGACAAGGTCAAGGCGGAGGGCGGCCAGGTGCTGAGCGGCCCGTTCGAGGTCGGCGGCTTCGGCACCCTGCTGGTCGTGGCGGACCCGGGCGGTGCGGTGTTCGGCGCCTGGCAGGCCGGCAGCCGGACCGGCTTCGAGCTGCAGGGCCAGCAGCCCGGCGCGTTCTTCTGGCCGGAGATCTACACCCGCGACAAGGCGACGGTGGACCCGTTCTTCGAGGCCGTGCTCGGCTTCGCGGGGCAGCAGGTCTCCGAGGCCAACGAGTTCGACTTCAAGATCTGGTCGCTGCCCGCGCTCGGCTACCCGGTGGCCGGCCGCCTGCAGATGAACGAGTTCTACCCGGCCGAGCTGCCCGCCCACGCGCTGGTGTACTTCTGGGTGGCCGACACCGACGAGGCCGTGGCCAAGGTCCGCAGCCTGGGCGGCGGCGTCACCCGTGAGCCCTCGGACAGCCCGTTCGGCCGCTCCGCGCTGGTGGTCGACGACCAGGGCGCCCGCTTCGCCCTGATGGGCCCGGTCAAGGACGGCGCGGCCGCCCACTGACCGCGCTGAACGGTCCGGCGGCCGCGGCCGCGCAGGGGAGCCCCGGACGCCACCCGGCGTCCGGGGCTCCCTGCCGTCCGCACCCCCGCCGACCCCGCGACCCCCGTACCCCGCAAGGGATGTACGGCCGGACCCCTAGGGTCCCGTTCGGGGTCGAACCGGGGCGGATCCCCGATGGGCCGAGTGGTCGCCGGCCGGAAGACTCCCGGTGAGCCGACAACCGTCGAACCGTCAGGAGACCCACCGTCATGAACCCCCGCCCGGACGCCCGTACGAACGGCCGCCGCCGCGCCGCCCTCGCCGCCGCCGGTGCCCTGCTCGCGGCGGTCGCCGTCGCCGGTACCGCGGCCGCCCCGGCCTCCGCGGTCGTGCCCGCCGGCACCGCCGCGACGCCCGCCACGGCCGCGACGCCCGCCACGGCCGGGCTGCCGCCGCTCGACCGGGCGGCGGTCCGACGGGCGGTGGCCGGCGTTCCCGATGCCGACGTGAGCGGCGTGCTGGTCCGGATCACCGGCGACGCGGGTACCTTCGAGACCTCCGCGGGCACCGGGGACGCGGCGACCGGCCGCCGCCCGGACCCCGACGGCCGGTTCCGGATCGGGTCGATCTCCAAGGTCTTCACCGCCACCGTGGTGCTCCAGCTCGCCGCCGAGGGCCGGATCGACCTGGACGGGACCGTGCAGCAGTACCTGCCCGGCGTCCTCCCCGCCGACCTGCCGCCGGTGAAGGTCGGCCAGCTGCTCGACCACACCAGCGGGCTGCCCCGCGGGTCGAACGCGGCCTGGGGCGACGGCACCACCGCCTGGTTCGCCGAGCACCGCACGGAGGGCTGGACCCCCGAGCAGGTGGTCGCGACCCTGGCCGGCGGGCGGATGAGCTTCGCGCCCGGCACCGCGCAGCAGTACAACGGGATGAACACCTTCGTCGCCGGCCTGCTGATCGAGAAGGTCACCGGCCGCCCGTACGCCACCGAGGTGGAACGCCGGATCATCCGGCCGCTGCACCTGCGGGACACCGCCGTCCCGGACAAGGACGACCTGCGGCTGAGCCGGCCCGCCGCGCACGGCTACCTCGCCGTGGACGGGCCGGACGGCCGGCGGCTGGTGGACGTCACCGAGCAGAGCCCCTGGCCGTGGGCCGAGGGCGGGATGATCTCCAGCGCCCCCGACCTGGACCGTTTCCTCACCGCGCTGTTCCGCGGCCGGCTGCTGCCGCCGGCCCAGCAGCGGATGCTGTTCACCGTCCCGGACGTGCCCAACCAGCAGAACAGCCAGTGCAAGGCCAGCAGCACGCCGGAGCGGGCCTGCATGAGCATGGGACTGGTCCGGGCCGAGATCAACGGGGTCACCCTGTGGGGCAAGACCGGCTCCCGGCCGGGCTGGACCAGCGGGGTGTTCGCCACCAAGGACCTGTCCCGCACGATCGTCTACTCGCTCAACCCGACCGGCCTGAACGGCGCCGAGGCGGCGGACATCCAGAAGCTCGCCGGCGCGGTGTTCCCGCCGGCGCCGTCCAAGCCGTGACGCCGCCTCAGGACCGCGGGTGCGGCACGGCGGGCCCGGGGGATCAGGGCGCGATGTTGTGGTTCACCCGGAACAGGTTGCCCGGGTCCCACGCGCGCTTGACCTCCACCAGTCGGTCGTAGTTGCCGCGGTAGTTGGCGGTGACCTTGTCCTGGTCGTCCTCGCCGATGAAGTTGACGTACCCGCCGGGCGAGGAGTGCGCGGACACCGCGTCGTAGTACCGCCGGACCCACGCCGTGCGGCTCTCGTTGCCGGCCGGGTCCGGCCCCACGCCCACGATCACCGTGGCGAAGGCGGCGTCCCGGTAGGCGTAGGCCGTGGCGTCCGGGGCGACCCGCTGCACCGCGCCGTCCACCGGGTAGATGTGGCAGGTGGAGTGGAGGTTCGGGACGTTCGGGCCGTGCTCCAGGTGGGCGGCGATCGCGTCGTCGGTGAGGTCGGTGGCGTAGCTGCCCTTCCAGTACTGCTGCAGTCCGGGCGGCAGCAGTCCGTCGAAGGCGCTCACCAGCGCCGGGTACGGCATCGGGCCGACGTGCTCGAACGCCACCGGCGCCGCCTCCCGGCAGGGCGCGACGGCCCTCTCGCCCTCCTCCGGCGGGCCGGACCAGCAGGCCACCAGCAGGATGAACGGGTCGCCGTGCCGGTCCTCACTGATGAACGGCAGCGGCGGTGCGATCTGGAAGGCCGGGAAGACGTAGAACTCCTCGGGGGCGGTCCGGATGTAGTCCCGGTACCACCGCAGCACGGCCTCGGCGTGCTCCAGCTCGAAGAGCATCGGCCCGGCGTACACGTCCCCGACCGGGCTGAGCCGGAACTCGAAGGAGGTGACCACTCCGAAGTTGCCGCCGCCGCCGCGCAGCGCCCAGAACAGGTCCGGGTGGTGCGACTCGTCCACCGTCAGGAACCGGCCGTCGGCCGTCACCACGTCCGCGGAGAGCAGGTTGTCGCAGGTCAGGCCTAGCTTCCGGGCCAGGTAGCCCATGCCGCCACCGAGGGTCAGGCCGGCCACGCCGGTGGTGGAGATGATGCCGCCGGTCACGCCGAGACCGAAGGCGCAGGTCGCCGCGTTGAGGTCGGCCAGGGTGGCGCCGCCGTCGACCCGCGCCGTCCGGGCGGCCGGATCGACCCGGACCGACCGCAGCCCGGACAGGTCCGCCACGATGCCGTCGTCCACCGTCCCGAACCCGGGCGCGCTGTGCGAGCCGCCGCGGATCGCCAGCGGCATCCCCGACTCCCGGGCGAAGCCCACCGTCGCCACCACGTCGCCCGCGTTGGCACACCGTACGACGGCGGCGGGACGCCGGTCGATCATCGCGTTGTAGACCGCACGGGCCTCGTCGTACTCCGCGTCACCGGGCAGCACCACCGCCCCGTACGCGCGTTCCCGCAACTCCTCCAGCGTCTGGTTGCCCATCACACCACTCCTGCCCTGGGCCGCACTTGGGCCGCCGGGAGCGCGACGGGAGCCGACGTTCCCGAGGTCGGCCCTTTCCACGCTACGCCCGCGCGCTCCGGGCTCCCAGCGGGAGGGCCGCGGGCCGCGTGGCCCCGGGGCCCGCGACGGGGTGTCCGGTACGTTCGGGGCGACCGTCCCGTCCGAGCCGAGGAGCCGCCGCCATGCCGTCACCCGTCGCCGAGCTGCACGCCACCGTCCTGGACTGCCCGGACCCGGAGGCGCTGGCCGCGTTCTACCTCGCGGTGACCGGATGGGAGGTGACGTACCGCAGCGAGGAGTACGTCTTCATCGGCATGGGCGACTCGCACCGGATCGCCTTCCAGCGGGTCACCGACCACCGCCCCGTCCGCTGGCCGGCCGAGCACGCCGTCGCCCACCTGGACTTCACCGCGGACGACCCGGAGCAGGCCGCCACCACCCTGGTCGCCCTCGGCGCCACCCGCCCCTCGGACCAGCCCGGCGCCGGACGGTGGATCACCCTCATCGACCCGGCCGGGCACCCGCTCTGCCTCGCGCCGCGCGACTGACGACGCCTCACGGCTCGCGGGTGCAGAGGGCTCGCCACAGGCAGGGTTCGCGGGTGCAGAGGGCTCGCCACGCGCCCCTTGGTGGTGACCCGAGTGCGTACGGGTGCCCGGGTGTGTGTGGGTGGCCCAGGGGCCGCGGGCCGCGGGGGCTCAGGCGAGGTGGAGGGTGAGGGTGCCGTCCGGGGTGGGGGTCACGGTGACGCCGGTCAGGTCGTCCGTGTGGGCGGTGGGGTGGTGGGCGGCTGCGCGGGGGCCGATGCCGAGGACCTGCATGCCCGCCGCGCGGCCGGCCGCGATCCCGGCCTCGGAGTCCTCCAGGACGAGGCAGTCGGCCGGGTCGATGCCGAGTTCGGCGGCGGCCTTGAGGAAGCCCTCGGGGTCGGGCTTGCTGGCGCCGACCCGTTCGGCGGTGATCGCCAGTGCCGGGAAGGGCAGGCCCGCGGCGGCCATCCGGACCCGGGCGAGGCGCTCGTCCGCGGAGGTGACCAGGGCGTGCGGGAGCCCGGCGAGGGCGGCGAGGAAGGCGGCGGCGCCGGGTACGGGGACGACGCCGTCGGTGTCGGCGGTCTCCTCGGCGAGCATCTGCCGGTTCTCCTCCAGGTTCACCTCCATCGGGCGGTCGGGCAGCAGGACGGCCATGCTCAGGTGGCCCTGCCGGCCGTGCACCACCCGCATCGCGGCGTCCCCGTCGAGCCCGTGCCGGGCGGCCCAGCGGCGCCAGCAGCGCTCCACCACGGCGTCGGAGTTGACCAGGGTGCCGTCCATGTCGAGCAGCAGCGCCCGGGCGGACAGGGTGGTGGCGGGCATGGCGGAGACTCCTCGTTCGGGTTCCCTCGGGCGGGAACCCGAAGCTGTTTGTTCCCCAATGATACAAACAGTCCGGATTCCGCCCGGGACCCGGCGAGACCCGCTCAGCCCAGCAGGTGGGCGTTGACCTCCCGCGCCTGAGCGGCGAGCTCCGGCAGCTCCACCACCTCCACCCCGGCGGCGGTGAGCATCGCCGTCCCCTGGCAGGCGGTGACGAACAGGTCCGGCTCGCGCCAGGCCACCACCACCCGCGGGACGCCCGCGGCGATGATCAGCTCCGCGCAGGTCCGCGGCCGGGAGGCCCGTTGCCCGCAGGGCTCCAGGGAGCTGTACA
Organism: Kitasatospora sp. HUAS MG31; assembly: GCF_040571325.1. GTDB lineage: Bacteria > Actinomycetota > Actinomycetes > Streptomycetales > Streptomycetaceae > Kitasatospora > Kitasatospora camelliae. The sequence goes on from NZ_CP159872.1 coordinate 4,628,865, forward strand.
CGGTGGCGGTCCGCAGCCGCGGGTCGCCGGCCGGGAGCTTGCCGAGCGCGGCCTCCTCGGCGTGGTTGTGCGCGTCCACCTCACGGCTGTAGCCCTCGGCCAGCACCTCGCCGTCCGCGCCGACGATCACCGCGCCCACCGAGAAGGCGGTCTCCGAGGGCGGGCAGTGGCGTGACAGCTCCACGGCGCGGGCGAGGTGGACGAGGTCACCGGACTCGGCGAGGTCACCGGACATGCGAGGACTCCTTCGGGGCGTACCGGAGCAGGACGACGTCGCCCACCGTACGGGCCCCCAGCAGCCGCATCCGCCGGGTGGGCCCGCCGGGGAACGCGGCGGGGCCGAGGAACCGCGGTGCCTCGGCCTGCCCGACCAGCAGCGGGGCGACGGCCAGTTGCAGCTCGTCCGCCAGTCCGGCGGCCAGGAACTGGGTGTGCACGCTGCCGCCGCCCTCGACCATCAGCCGCCCGATCCCGCGTTCGCCCAGGTCGTCCAGCACCGTCTCCAGGGCGACCCGCTCGCCGGCCTCCACGACGTCCGCCGCCCCGCCGAGCGCCGCCCGCAGACCGGGCGCGGCCGCGTCGGTGGTGTAGGCGACCTTGGCGCCGCCGGTGTGCCAGAACGCGAGCTCGGGGGAGAGCCGCCCGCTCGCGCTGAGGGTGACCTTCAGCGGGTACGCGGGCCGGCCCGCCGCCTCCCGCTCTGCCCGCCGGGCGGGGGAGTTGACCAGCAGCCGGGGGTTGTCCCGGCGCAGCGTGTTGCCGCCGACCAGGATCGCGTCGCAGCCGGCGCGCAGCTCGTCCACCCGGTCGAAGTCCTCCGGGTTGGAGAGCAGCAGCCGCTCGGGCGAGGCGTCGTCGAGGTAGCCGTCCAGCGAGACGGCGGCGCTCAGCAGGACGTACGGGCGGGGCACGGGCGGGGGTCCAATCTCTCGGTGTCCCGCCCACCGTACGGCGCCGTCCGCCCGACTCCCGCACCGCACCGCGCTGTTCGCCCGGCGGCCCGGCACCGTACGAGCGGTGTTCGCCGCCCGACCCCACCCTGGTCCGGACCACGCTCCCCGGCTCGAAGGGCCCGCCCGTGTCCCGTCCCCGTACGCTCCTGATCGCCGCCGTCTGCGCGCTCGCCGCCGTCCCCGCGGTCGGCGTGCCCGCCTCGGCGGCGACCTACGGCACGCCGACCATCACCCTGTCCGCCGCCTACCTCTCCGGCGCGGTGGGCGCCACCGGCGACCCGACCGTGACGGTCACCGTGGCGCAGAGCGGCGCCGACGCCTCGGCCCTGACCGTGGCGGCCACCGCCACCACCCGCTCCACCGTGGCGCAGACCGGCGACGTGACCGTCACCGGCACGGCCGGCACCCGCACCCTCGCGGTGGCGGCCCGCGGCGTGGGCTACGCCGACCTCACGATCAAGGTCACCGGCCTGGGCGGCAAGACGGCCTCCAGGACCCTGCACTACGCGGCCTCGCCCGCCGTCCAGTACTCCGCCGACAGCCGCTACCTGACCGGCTCCAGCGACGCCTCCGCCGCCGTGGACGTGGGCGGCGGCTACATCGTGGTCGCGGACGACGAGTCCAACGTGCTGCGCCTGTACGACCGCAACGCCTCCGGCGCGCCCGTCCGCACCTGGGACTTCTCCTCCGCGCTCGGCGTCTCCAAGGAGATCGACATCGAGGGCGCGGCCCGGGTCGGCAACACGATCTACTGGACGGGCTCGCTCGGCAACGGCAAGGACGGCAGCCTCAAGCCGGACCGCACCACCGTCTTCACCACCACCGTCAGCGGCTCCGGCGCGGCCAGCCAGCTGACCCTCGGCGGGAAGTACAAGGGCCTGCGCGACGACCTGATCACCTGGGACAAGACCAACGGCAACCGCTTCGGCTTCGCCGCCGGAGCCGCCTCCGGCCAGGTCCCGAAGCAGATCGACGGCTTCAACGTGGAGGGCCTGGAGTTCGCCCCGGGCAGCACCACCACCGCGTACGTCGCCTTCCGCGCCCCGCTGGTGCCGCCGGAGAACGGTGGCAGGGCGCTGCTGGTGCCGGTCACCAACTACAACCAGCTGCCCGGCGGTTCGGTGCACGCCGCGTTCGGCACCCCGGTCACCCTGGACCTGGGCGGGCTGTCCGTCCGCGACATCCGCAAGAACGCCGCGGACCAGTACCTGATCGTGGCCGGCTCCTGGGCCGCCGACGACAACACCGACCCGTACGCGCTCTACAGCTGGACGGGCGTGGCGACCGACGCCCCGGTCAAGCTGCGCGACCTGCCGACCGCCGACGCCGGGGCCTGGGAGGCCGTGGTGGACGTGCCTGACCTCACCGTGCCGGGCGCCCGCGCCCAGCTGATCACCGACGACGGCGCCGCCGACCTGTACGGCGACGGCGTCGCGGCCAAGGACCTCACCCACCCGGAGTGGAAGAAGTCCCGGTCCACCTGGTTCACCGTCAACTGACAGGGCCGACCGACGGGCGGGGTCGACCCCGCCTCCCCGGTGCGCTCAGGCGGGCCGGGCGGGCAGCGGCAGCGGCAGCGCGGGCAGGCCGTCGATGCTGGTGGCGATGTGGTCCTTGCCCTCGCAGTAGGCGCTGAACTCCTCGTCCGTCTTGCGGTCGAAGTACTCCTCGTGCAGCGTCCGGTCGCCCCGGTAGTCCATGAACGGCACCGCGAACCCGCAGGAGTCGCTGATCCGGTCGGCCCGGACCAGCACGATCGCCCGCAGCGCCGAGCCGTCCGCCCCCGGGTCGAACCGCTCCAGCAGCCCGGCGAACCGCGGGTCGTCCCGGAACACCGGCTCGCCCCGGCCGTGCACCCGCACCACGGTCGGCGGGCCGTCGAAGGCGCACCACATCAGCGTGATCCGGCCGTTCTCCCGCAGGTGGGCGATGGTCTCGGCGGTGCTGCCGCCGAAGTCCAGGTAGGCGACGGTGAGTTCGTCGATCACGGTGAACGTCCCCGAGCGCCCCTTGGGGGAGAGGTTCACATGCCCGTCCGCCGAGAGCGGCGCGGTGGCGACGAAGTACACGGGCTGGCTCTCGATGAACCTCCGCAGGCGGCCCTCGATGCGTTCGTAGGTCTTTCCCATGCCGTCGATTCTCCCGGCCGTCCGCCCCTCAGGACAACGATTCCGCCCTGCGGGACGCAGGCCACGGCCAGATCCCCCGGCCGTCCGCACCAGGCTTTACCAGGCCTTACCTGGCCGTAACCTGCGGACACCCGCGCGGCGGTAGTGTCTGACGGCGGTCCGGAGTCCGGCCCGCCCCCCACCGGGCCGGGCTCCAGGCCGCGGGGCCGCCCGGGGCCGTGACGGTGCTCGGTACCGTGGGGCCATGGACACCTCCACCTTCCGCGTGATGCGGCAGGACGACAACGGGAACCGGTACCGCGTGGCCGGCGGGATGAGCCGCGCCGAGGCCGAGGACCTCGCCGCCACCCTGGAAGCCCGCGGCCACAAGCAGCTGTACTGGGTGGAGCCCGAGGCCGCATAGGGTCGGCCGCATGGAGAACCGGATCGTCGTCGGCGGCGCCCTCATCCACTGCGGCCGGGTGCTCGCCGCCCGCCGCAGTGCCCCGCCCGAGGTGGCGGGTTCCTGGGAGTTCCCCGGCGGCAAGGCCGAACCCGGAGAGACCGAGGAACAGGCGCTGGAGCGCGAGCTGTACGAGGAACTCGGCGTGCACGCCCGGGCGCTGGAGCCGCTGCCGGGGCGGTGGACCGTCCGGGCCGGCCTGGAACTGCGGATCTGGGCCGCCGAACTGCTCTCCGGCGACCCCCGGCCGCTGCAGGACCACTCCGAGGTGCGCTGGCTCGGCCCGGCCGAGCTGACCGACGTGGACTGGCTGGAGCACGACCGCGAGGTCCTCCCGTACGTCGCCCGCCTGCTCGCCGCCCCGGAGCGGGCCGCGGGCCACGCCTGACCGCACCCCGGTCCGCCGGTCCGCCGGGCCGCAGGCCCGTCATGACCCCGGCTACGCCAATCGGCAAACACGACCCGTCTGCCGGGATAGCCGCGCCTCCCAGGGGGTATGTCACTTTTCGGCAGCATTCGTCACCATCGGTGAGCCGGCGGGCCCGCCGACCGACGAGCGCCCGCACCCCGGCCGCCCGGCCGTGGTGCCCAGTCCGACAGCCGGAGGCCGCGTACGTGTCGAATGCGGGTAACGGCGGGGGCGAACCGCGGGCCCGTCGCCTCCCCAGGCGCGGGTCGCAACGTTCGAACGCCCCGGTCAGGTCCGGTGGCGCGACGCCCGCCGGCGGCCTTCCGGGCACCAGGTCCGGCGGCTCCGCGGGCGCCCGGGCCCGTCTGCGCCGTCACGGTCCCACCCCGCCGCGCGCCGTCCCGGCCCCCTCCCTCTCCTCCCGAGCCGCCCAGGCGCGGTACGGCCAGGCGCGGTACGGACAGCCGCGCGGCCAGGGCAGCGCGGCCCAGCGCCGGGAGGCCCAGGCCCGCGCCGCCCAGGTCCGCCGGTTCGCCGGCCAGCCGCCCGAGCCGGCCCGCGACGCCACCCCGAGCTCCCCGCCCGTCCCGCCCGACCGCGGCCGTCCCGCGCTGGCCTTCCCCGGCGCCTCCGCCGGGGAAGCCGGGCAGAGCCGGCGGACCGGGCGGGCAGGACAGCCCGAGCCGCCGCCCGCCGAGGCCCAGGGCAGCCTGTTCGACATCGTCAAGGTGGCCATCGCGATCCTCGACACCGCCGGCCGGGTCGTGCTCTGGAGCCCCGCCGCCGAGGAGATGCTCGGCTGGCCCAGCGACCTGCTGGTCGGCCGCCCGATCGACGAGCTGATGGACGAACCCGAGCTGGTCGAACGGGCCCGCGCCGCCATCCAGCACACCCTGGCCACCGGCCACTGGCACGGCTTCACCGAACTCGCCGACCGGGACGGCGTCCGGGTCGCCGTCGAGGCCCGGATCTCCCTCCTGGTGGACGGCGACGGCACCCCCTTCCTCCAGGCCGCGATGGCCGACGCCGGCACCCTGCAGGCCGTGGAACGGGACCTCGCGGTCCGCGACGCGCTGTTCGAGCAGTCCCCGCTCGGCATCGCCATCCTCGACACCGACCTGCGCTACACCGCGGTCAACCAGACCCTGGCCGAGATGAACGGCGTCAGCGCCGAGGACCACGTCGGACGGACCACCGGCGAGACGCTCCCCGAGCGGGCCGCCGACGAGATCACCGCCATCCAGCGGCAGGTCCTCGCCACCGGCGAACCCGTCATCGACGTCACCCTGGCCTCCCCGGTCACCGCCCGCTCCGGCTTCCGCTCGATCTCCTACAGCCGGATGACCGACCGGGCCGGCCGGGTGCTGGGTATCTCCGGCACCGTCATGGACGTGACCGAGCGGTACCGGGCCGTCTCCAAGGTCGAGCACGCCCGTCGCCGGCTCTCCCTGCTCAACGAGTTCGGCTCCCGGGTCGGCGACCTGCTGGACGCCTCCCGGATCGCCCAGGAGCTGGCCACCGCCGTCGTCCCCCGGCTCGCCGACTACGCGGGCGTCATCCTGCTCCAGGCCGTGGCCCACGGCGACGACCTGCCGCGGCACGGCCACGACCGCCGCACCTCCCTGCTCCAGCTCGGCGTGGCCTCCATCCAGGACGGCCCCGAGGTCGAGGCGATGCTCCGCCGCGGCGCCCGGATCACCTTCGCCGAGGACTCCGCCTTCGGCCGGGTGCTGCGCAGCGGCGTACCAGAACTCCTCTCCGGCAACGACGAACTCAGCGACATCAGCTACCCCGGCGACCCCAAGGTGCAGGCCGCCCACGACCTCGGGGTGCACTCCCGGCTGGTCGTCCCGCTGCGCGCCCGCGGCATCGTCATCGGCCTGCTCTCGGTCAGCCGGGCCGGCTATCGGGAGGGCTTCGACCGCGACGACCTCGCCTTCACCGTCGAACTCGCCGACCGCGCCGGCAGCTCCCTGGACAACGCCCGGCTGTACGCCCGCGAGCGCACCGCCGCGCTCACCCTCCAGCGCACCCTGCTGCCCCAGCAGGTCCCCCAGCCCACCGGCGTCGAGGTCGCCTACCGCTACGTCCCCGGCAGCAGCGGCACCGAGGTCGGCGGCGACTGGTTCGACGTCATCCCGCTGCCCGGCGACCGCACCGCCCTGGTGGTCGGCGACGTCATGGGCCACGGCCTGCGGGCCGCCGCCACCATGGGCCGGCTGCGCACCGCCGTCCGCGTCCTCGCCGCCCTCGACCTGCCCCCGGACGTCCTGCTGCGGCACGTCCACGAACTCGCCGACGACCTCGCCCAGGGCCCCGACGAGGCCCTGCTCGCCACCTGCGTCTACGTCGTCTTCGACCCGGCCACCCGCCGGCTCAGCGCCACCAAGGCCGGCCACATCCCGCCCGTCCTGGTCGTCCCCAAGGACGGCGACGGCGACGAACCCACCCGCACCGGCAGCCCGCTCCCCGGCGGTCTGGGCCAGGTGCTCGACCTGCCCTCCGGAGCGCCGCTCGGCGTCGGCGGGGTGCCCTTCGAGGCGATCGAGCTGGAGATCCCCGAGGGCAGCCTGCTCGCCCTGTGCACCGACGGCCTGGTGGAGTCCCGGGACAAGGACCTCGACGTCGGCCTCAGCCGCCTGATCAGCGTGTTGGAACAGCCGTACGCCTCCATCCAGCAGGCCTGCGAGGCCGTCCTGGACACCATGGAACAGGGCCGCGAACCCGACGACGTCGCCCTGCTGCTCGCCCGGCTCGGCCGCGGCCAGGCCGGCACCCCGACCGCCGGCTGGACGCTCCCCGCCGAACCCACCGCCGTCTCCCGGGCCCGCCGGCTGGTCCGCGGCACCCTCACCGACTGGGCGACCGAGGAGCTCACCGACACCGCAGAACTGCTGGTCAGCGAGCTGGTCACCAACTCCGTCCGGTACGCCAGCGCCCCGATCGGCGTCCGGCTCACCCTCGGCCCCACCCTGCTGGTGGAGATCTCCGACCCGCTGCCCGACCCGCCCCGCGAGCGGCACGCCGCCGAGGGCGACGAGGGCGGCCGCGGCCTGGAACTGGTCCGCCGCCTCGCCCTGCGCTGGGGAGCCCGCGCCGAGGGAATGGGCAAGGTCGTGTGGTTCGAACTGGCCCTGCCGGGTGAGGATCAACTCGAGGAGGACGACGGGCTGGAGCCCTGGGCCTCCTTGATTTGATGTTGTGATGTTCGGGACGTGTGCGCTCGGCGCCGGATGATGAATACTCGGACGGACTACTCGGTCTTCTCGACATCCGGATGGGCACGGTGGGAGGGGTCGGTCCGTTGAACAACATCCCGGCACGGAACGCGACAAGTGGCAGCGGCCGTGCGGTCGTGCCCGGTCAGCCGGGCGCGCCGACCGCACCGCCGACACCGCGCGCGGGACAGGGCCGCGGCAGACCGGGATCCATCGACGAGTACGTCAAGGTCGCCACCTTCGCCATCGGTGCCGACGGCCGGATCGCGCAGTGGAGCGAGCGGGCCGCCGACTTCTTCGGCCTGCCCGCCGCCGACGCCGTCGGCTCCGACCCGATCACCACCCTCGTCCCCCGCGAGCTGTGGCAGCGCGGCCGGGCCCGGCTGGAGCGCGTCCTGTCCGGCGAGGAGTGGGCCGGCACCACCCCGTACCGCGGCCGGGCCGGCACCGAGGGCCTCGCCGAGCTGTACGCCATGCCCGTCGGCGAGGACCCCGCCGCCGGCGCCACCTGCCTCGCCCTCGACCTCGGCCCGCTGCGCAGCGTGGAGACCGACCTGGCCGCCTCCGAGGCGGTCTTCGGGCAGACGCCCACGGGCTTCTTCCTGTTCGGCCCCGACCTGCGGCTGCAGCGGGTCAACGACGCCTTCGCCGCCGGCGCCGGCCTCGGCGCGGACGACCTGCGGGGCCGTACCCCCGCCGAGCTCTTCCCGGGCGCCGACGCCGACCGCTTCCACGTCGCCCTGCGCAAGGTGCTGGCCGGCGACGGGCCGATCCTCGACCTGCGCTTCACCGGCACCCTGGCCGCCGCCTGCCGCCCCGACCGCAAGGACCAGGGCACCGGCCGCGAGAGCGGCAAGGCCTGGTCGATCTCGCTCTACCGGCTGGACGGCGCCGGCGGGCACCCGATGGGCGTCGCCGGCCAGGTCCAGGACATCACCAGCCGCAACCTCGCCGAACGCGAGGCCGCCGGCGTCCGCCGCAACCTCGCCCTGCTCAACGAGGCCTCCACCCACATCGGCTCCACCCTCGACCTGGAGACCACCGCCAAGGAACTCCTGGACGTGATCGTCCCGCAGTTCTGCGACGTCGCCACCGTCGACCTGTACACCGCCCTGCTCACCGGCGACTCCGGCCCGCTGCTGGCCAACCCGGAGACCGGCGAGCTGCGCCGGGTCGCCGTCTCCAGCGTGGTCGGCAACGCCCCCTCCGTCCTCGGCAGCGAGCGCGGCTCCGTCCGGGTCGCCGAGGCCGGCGGCACCCTCTGCTACCCGCCGCGCTCCCCGCACGCCCGGGCCCTGCGCACCGGCCGCAGCGTCGTCCCGCAGCCCGGACCCGACCCGCTGCTGCGCTCCACCCTGGTCGTCCCGCTGGTCGCCCGCGACCAGGTGCTCGGCCTGGTCCAGCTCTCCCGGGCGATCGGCAGCGAGCCGTTCGACGCCCGGGACGTGGCGATCGCCGAGGAGCTCGTCGCCCGCGCCGCCGTCTGCGTGGACAACGCCCGGCTGTACCGCCGCGAGCACGAGCGGGCGCTGATCCTCCAGCGCAGCCTGCTGCCCCCCGGCAACCCCGCCGCCAGCGGCCTGGAGATCGCCCGCCGCTACCTGCCCAGCAACAACAACACCGAGGTCGGCGGCGACTGGTTCGACGTCATCCCGCTGCCCGGCAGCCGCACCGCCCTGGTCATCGGCGACGTGATGGGCCGCGGCCTGCGCGCCGCCGTCGCCATGGGCCAGCTGCGCACCGCCGTCCGCACCCTCGCCATGCTCGACCTCGACCCCGCCGAGGTGCTCACCGCCCTCGACGAGATCGCCCGCGGCCTCGGCGACACCAGCACCACCGACGCCGGCCAGTCCGGCGAGGAGATCTACCTCGCCACCTGCGTGTACGCCGTGTACGACGCCGTCAAGCAGCGCTGCATCCTGGCCAACGCCGGCCACCTGCCGCCCGCGCTCCTCGTCCCCGGCGAGAGCGCCGCGATGGTGAACGTCCCGCCCGGGCTTCCGCTCGGCGTCGGCGGCGAGCCCTTCGAGGAGGTGACCATCGAGCTGCCGGCCGGCTCGGTGCTCGGCCTCTACACCGACGGCCTGGTGGAGTCCCGCCAGCACCAGCTGGACGAGGGCCTCAAGGCCTTCCGCACCGCGCTCACCAACGGCTCCGCCGAACTGGAGCAGCTGTGCGACCAGGTCCTGGAGGAGCTCAACCCGCACCACGGCGAGGACGACATCGCCCTGCTGATGGCGAAGATCCAGCCGCTGCCCGAGGACTCGGTGGGGGACTGGCGCTTCCCGTCCGAGCCCACCTCGGTGGCCAAGGCCCGCGAGGCCGCCTGCGGGTGGCTGCTCGCCCGCGGCCTGGACGAGCTGGTGGACACCACCGAACTGCTGGTCAGCGAGCTGGTCACCAACGCGCTGCGGCACGGGCGGGGGGAGATCCGGCTGCGGCTGCTGCGGGACCGGTCGATGGTCTGCGAGGTCTGGGACGACGGGTACGCCCAGCCGCGGCAGCGCCGCGCCCAGGAGACCGACGAGGGCGGCCGCGGGCTGCAGCTGGTCAGCCTCCTCGCCGAACGCTGGGGCAGCCGGCGCACACCCAACGGCAAGATCGTCTGGTTCGAGCTCGCGCTCTAGCCAGCCGGGACGCGGGCGCGCAGCCGGCTGCCCCGGGGCGCAGCGACCGGTCGCCCCTTCTGTTGCGCAGCCGGGTGCCTCGGGGTGCTGTGCGCAGGCGGGGGCCACCGGGGGCCTCTATGTACGCCGGTCGGGTGCTTCCGGGGCGGTGGTCCGCCGTGTCACGGCACCCAGCCGGGCCTATTGCCGTTCAGTGGGCAGCCACCGTGTCTTCGGGGGCCGACCACCAGGCGGAGGATCACATGGGCGAGCGGATCATCGGACACCGCCGCAACAGCCGCGTGGCCGCCGCCGCGGCCGCCCTGCTGCTGGCCGCCGGCCTGGCCGGCTGCTCCTCCGACCGGGCCGCCGGGCCGTCCGTCACCGACCTGACCGCCGCGGACCGCGCGGCCGTCCGCGACGGCGGCACCGTGCGCTGGGCGGTGGACGCCGTCCCGGCCACGCTGAACGTCTACCAGCCGGCGGCCACCCCCGACTCCGGCCTGGTCGCCCGCGCCCTGCTGCCCAGCCTGTTCCGGCTGGACGAGCACGCCCGCCCCAGCGCCGACCCCGACTACCTGGTCTCGGCCGAGTCCACCCCGCCCGGCCAGAGCCCGCAGACCGTCACCTACCGGCTCAACCCCAAGGCCGTCTGGAGCGACGGCACCCCGCTGTCGGCCGCCGACTTCACCGCCCAGTGGAAGGCCCTGGCCGGCACCGACGCCGCCTACCAGACGGACCACCCCGCCGGGTACGACCGGATCGAGTCGGTCGCCCAGGGCGCCGACCCGCAGGAGGTCCGGGTGGAGCTGCGTCAGCCGTACGCGGCGTGGCGCGAGCTGTTCAGCCCGCTGTACCCGGCCGCCGCCACCGGCACCCCGGAGGCGTTCAACCAGCCGCTCGCCGACTCCTTCCGCACCTCGGCCGGCCCGTTCACGCTGCAGACGTACGACGCCGTCGGCGGCCACGCCCTGCTGGTGCGCAACCCGCGCTGGTGGGGGGACGCGGCGAAGGCCGAGGCGATCGACTTCCTGGCCGTCCCGGCCGCCACCCGGCTGGACGCGCTGGACCAGGGCAAGCTGGACGTCGCCGGGCTCACCGACTCGGTGGACCGGGCGGTGCCCGCCGGCGGCAAGGCCGCCGCGCCGCCGGACGCCGCCGCCCTCGCCGAGGCCTCCGCCCAGGCGCTGAAGCGGGCCGAGACCCTTCCCGGGCTGCGGCTGCACCGGGCCCCGGCGGCCGCCGTCACCCAGCTCACCCTGAACTCCTCCCGCGGCCCGCTCACCGACCCGGCCGTCCGCCGGGCGGTCGCCAAGGCCGTCGACCGGCAGAAGGCCGCCACCGCCGCCCTCGGCCCGCTCGGCCTGTCCGCCGTCCCGCTCGGCAACCACCTGCTGGTCACCGGGCAGGACGGCTACCGGGACAACAGCGCCGCGGTGGGCGGCACCGGCTCCGCCGAACTGCTCGACCAGGCCGGCTGGAAGGGCTCCGGCGGCACCCGGACCAAGGACGGGAAGGAGCTCGACCTCGGCCTGCTGATCCCCGAGGGCTCCACCACCGCCCGCCGCACCGCCGACGCGCTGGCCGCCGACCTGGCCGCCGCGGGCATCACGGTCCACCCGCAGCCTGTCCCGGTGGACGGCTTCGTCAAGGACCACCTGGCCACCGGCGACTTCGACCTGGCGCTGTTCTCCTGGCCCGCCAGCGCCTACCCCGGCGGCGAGGAGCGCGCCCTCTACACCAAGCCCCGGCCCGGCCCGGACGGCATCCCGGTGGTCGGCCTGAACTACGCCCGCACCGGCAGCGAGGAGCTCGACCAGCTGCTCGACCGGGCCGGCCGCGAGCTCGACCCGGCCGCCCAGCGCACCCTGCTCCAGGAGGCCGACGCCCGGATCTGGCAGCTGGCCCACTCCGTTCCGCTCTACCAGCGACCCGACCTGGTCGCCGTCCGCGACACCGTCGCCGGCGTGGGCGCGTACGGCTTCACCACCCCCCGCTACCAGGACCTGGGCTTCCGCAAGGACGGCTGAAACGGGCCGCCCCGGGTGGTACCGGATGTGATCTTGCACCCGCTGCGGGCCGACCGTTTCGGCCCGAGTGGGGGGTTCCCCGTACGATAGGAACAAGCCGTGGCATCGGTATGCCCGGCGGGTGGACCGGTAGTAGCAGGCGGAACGGGCGGCGGCGATCAACAGGGATTGCCGGTCGGCGTCACGCAGCCGGGCGCCGAAACCCACTATTCCGGGAGAATTCGCTCCGCATGCCCACGCGTAACGACATCCGTAACGTCGCCATCGTCGCCCACGTCGACCACGGCAAGACCACCCTGGTCGACGCCATGCTGAAGCAGGCCGGCGCCTTCGCCGCCCACCAGCAGCTCGACGACCGCATGATGGACTCCAACGACCTGGAGCGCGAGAAGGGCATCACCATTCTCGCCAAGAACACCGCGGTCAAGTACCACCCCAAGGACGGTGGCGCGCCGATCACCATCAACATCATCGACACCCCGGGCCACGCCGACTTCGGTGGCGAGGTCGAGCGCGGTCTGTCGATGGTGGACGCGGTCGTCCTGCTGGTCGACGCCTCCGAGGGCCCGCTGCCGCAGACCCGCTTCGTGCTGCGCAAGGCGCTCACGGCCCGCCTGCCCGTCATCCTCTGCATCAACAAGACCGACCGACCGGACGCCCGGATCGACGAGGTCATCAACGAGACCTACGACCTGTTCCTGGACCTGGACGCGGACGAGGACCAGATCGAGTTCCCGATCGTCTACGCCTGCGCCCGCGACGGCGTCGCCTCGCTGACCAAGCCGGAGAACGGCACCGTCCCGGCCGACTCCACCAGCCTGGAGCCGTTCTTCTCCACCATCCTGGAGCACGTCCCGGCCCCGGTCTACGACGAGGGCGCCCCGCTGCAGGCCCACGTCACCAACCTGGACGCCGACAACTTCCTCGGCCGCATCGCGCTGCTGCGCGTCGAGCAGGGCGAGCTGCGCAAGGGCCAGACGGTGGCCTGGATCAAGCGTGACGGCTCGATCCAGAACGTCCGCATCTCCGAGCTGCTGATGACCGAGGCGCTCACCCGCAAGCCGGCCGAGGTGGCGGGCCCCGGTGACATCTGCGCCGTCGCCGGCATCTCCGAGATCATGATCGGCGAGACCCTGGCCGACACCGAGAACCCGATCGCGCTGCCGCTGATCACGGTGGACGAGCCGGCGATCTCGATGACCATCGGCACCAACACCTCGCCGCTGGTCGGCAAGGGCGGCTCCGGTAAGGGCGCGGACGCCAAGTCCGGCGCCAAGGTGGACCGCAAGGTCACCGCCCGCCAGGTGAAGGACCGCCTGGACCGCGAGCTGATCGGTAACGTCTCGCTCCGTGTCCTGGACACCGAGCGCCCGGACGCCTGGGAGGTGCAGGGCCGCGGTGAGCTGGCGCTGGCCATCCTCATCGAGACCATGCGCCGCGAGGGCTTCGAGCTGACCGTCGGCAAGCCGCAGGTGGTCACCCGGGAGATCAACGGCAAGACCCACGAGCCGGTCGAGCGCCTCACCGTGGACGTGCCCGAGGAGCACATGGGTGCCGTCACCCAGCTGATGGGCATCCGCAAGGGCCGGATGGACAACATGTCCAACCACGGCTCGGGCTGGGTCCGCATGGAGTTCGTGGTGCCGTCCCGCGGTCTGATCGGATTCCGGACGGAGTTCCTCACCAACACCCGCGGCACCGGCATCGCGCACTCGATCCACGAGGGCTACGAGCCGTGGTTCGGCGCCCTGACGACCCGCAACAACGGCTCCCTGGTCGCCGACCGGGCCGGTGTGGTCACCGCCTTCGCGATGACCAACCTGCAGGAGCGCGGCGTGCTGTTCACCGACCCCGGCACCGAGGTGTACGAGGGCATGATCGTCGGCGAGAACTCGCGCTCCGACGACATGGACGTGAACATCACCAAGGAGAAGAAGCTCACCAACATGCGCTCCTCGACCGCCGACGTGGCCGAGTCCATCGTCCCGCCGCGCAAGCTGTCCCTGGAGCAGAGCCTGGAGTTCTGCCGTGAGGACGAGTGCATCGAGGTGACCCCGGAGACCGTGCGCATCCGCAAGGTCGTCCTGGACCAGAAGGAGCGCGGCCGCACGGCCTCGCGCGCCAAGAAGGGCTGACCCTTCACCTGACGGCCGAGAGCGGCCGGCGTCCTTCGGGACGCCGGCCGCTTTTCTGTTTTTCGTCACGTTCCGTGATGTCGGCGTGTTCGTTAATCGGACGCTACCGTCCGTCATGCGTGACGACTGTCCGTTTTAACCCTGTCTGTGTATGTCCTGGTTGTCCGGTTTCTGAGATTAATTCGTCGTCCATGTGACCAAATTGAGATCGCTACTGGTCATCTTCGTGTCCCTGTGTGACCGATAGTGGGTGCAGTCGAGCTCGGGTCTCAGGCTCATGCGCAGGGGTGCGCGCCAGGCCACGAGTGTTTGCAACACGGATTCAGGAGGCACACCCATGCGCGGTGCCAGCCAGGCCAAGTGGGTCGTCGCAGCTGTCGCGGTCGCTCTCGCAGCCACCGCCTGCGGCGGCGGCGCGTCCGGTGGCGGTGACGCGGCGAACGGCCCCGTCGACGCCGCGGGCACGTTCAGCTACCAGAGCAGCGAGCCGCAGAACCCGCTCCAGCCGGCCAACGCCATGGAGGTCGGCGGCGGACGTGTCATCAAGTCCCTGTTCAAGGGCCTGGTCGACTACGACCCCGCCACCGGCGCGCTGCGCAACCAGGTCGCCGAGAAGATCGAGACCACCGACGCGCAGAACTACACCGTCACCCTGAAGTCCGGCTGGACCTTCCACGACGGCACCCCGGTCACCGCCGCCTCCTTCGTCGACGCCTGGAACTGGGGCGCCAACACCAAGAGCGGCCAGATCAACTCGGACTGGTTCTCCGACATCGCCGGCTACGAGGCCGTCCACCCGGAGAAGGGCGACCCGACCGCCGAGACCATGTCCGGTCTCAAGGTCGTGGACGACACTCACTTCACCATCCAGCTGACCGGCCCGGTCTCGTACTTCCAGTACAAGCTCGGCTACACGGCCTTCTCGCCGCTGCCGAAGGCGTTCTTCACCGACCCGGCCAAGTACGGCCAGAACCCGGTCGGCAACGGCCCCTACAAGTTCGTCTCGTGGGAGCACAACAAGGCGATCACCGTCGCCGCGTACGACCAGTACGCGGGCGCCGACAAGCCGAAGAACGGCGGCATCGTCTTCAAGAACTACTCGCAGTCCGAGGCCGCCTACAAGGACCTGGTCTCCGACAACCTGGACGTGCTCGACCAGGTCGACCCGGCCGACCTCGCCTCCTACAAGAGCGACCTCGGCAACCGTGCGGTGGACCAGGCCCAGGGCGCCATCCAGAACATCTCCTTCGCGATGTACCAGGCCGACTGGCAGGGCGTCGACAAGGCCAAGGTCCGCCAGGGCCTGTCGATGGCGATCGACCGCGAGACCATCACCAAGACCGTGCTCAACGGCTCGCGCCAGCCCGCCGACAGCTGGGTCGCCCCGGGCGCCATGGGCTACAAGGCCGGCACCTGCGGCGACGCCTGCAAGTACGACCCGGCCAAGGCCAAGCAGCTGGTGACCGAGGGCGGCGGCGTCCCGAACAACAAGATCACCATCGTCTACAACTCCGACGGCGGCCACAAGGAGTGGGTGGACGCGGTCTGCAACTCCATCCGCCAGGCCACCGGCGTGGAGTGCGTCGGCGACCCGAAGCCGGACTTCAAGACCTCGCGCGACCTGATCAAGAAGAAGCAGGTCCAGAGCATGATGCGGACCGGCTGGGTGCAGGACTACCCGCTGAACGCCAACTTCCTGCGCGACGTCTACGGCACCGGTGCCGCGGCCAACGACGCCGGCTACTCCTCCGCCGAGTTCGACAGGTTCGCCGCCGAGGCGGACAAGGCGACCTCCGTGGAGAAGACCGCCGAGCTGTACCAGCAGGCCGAGGCCCAGCTGGCCAAGGACATGCCGGCCATCCCGCTCTGGTACTACAAGACGACCTCCGGCTACTCGAACAACGTCCAGAACGTGAAGTTCGACTCCTTCGGCGACCCGGTGTTCACCCAGGTCGAGGTCAAGCAGAAGTAAGCAGCCGGCACCGCACGGCTTGAACCGACACGGCCGGTGCCCGATCCCGCCCCACGAGGGCGAGTCCGGCACCGGCCGTGTCGCGCCGAGAACCTCTGAACCGGGACGACCTCCCGTCAGAGCACCAATTGGAGGCACGATGGGGCGCTTTGTCGCGAGGCGACTGCTCCAAATGATCCCGGTCTTCGTCGGGACGACCACGCTGATCTTCTTCATGGTCCGCGTGCTGCCCGGCGACCCGGTCGCGGCGATGTGGGGCGACAAGGCGCCGGACCCGGCCCAGCTCGCCGCCTTCAAGCACCGGATGGGCCTCGACAAGTCCATGATCCAGCAGTACCTGGACTACATGGGCAACCTGCTCACCGGCGACTTCGGCCAGACCATGGCCGGCCGCAAGGTCATCGACGTCATCGGTGAGGCCCTCCCGGTGACGATGCGCCTGGCCCTGCTGGCCTTCGCCATCGAGCTGGTGCTCGGCGTGGCGATCGGCCTGTTCGCCGGCCTGCGCCGCGGCAAGTCCTTCGACAAGGGCACCCTGCTCTTCACCCTGCTGCTGATCTCCATCCCGGTTCCGGTGCTCGGCTTCATCTTCCAGAACGTCTTCGCCACCAACCTGGGCTGGGTCACCCCCACCGTCCAGAACTCCGAGAACCTCGGCCAACTCCTGCTGCCCGCCGTGGTGCTGGGCTCGCTCTCGCTGGCGTACGTGGCGCGGCTCACCCGCACCTCGATCGTCGAGAACGTCAAGGCCGACTACATGCGCACCGCCGTCGCCAAGGGCCTGCCCCGGCGCAAGGTGATCGGCACCCACCTGCTGCGCAACTCGATGATCCCGGTGGTCACCTTCCTCGGCACCGACCTCGGCGCCCTGATGGGCGGCGCGATCGTCACCGAGGGCATCTTCAACGTCAAGGGCGTCGGCAACGCGCTGTACCACGCGATCAACCTCAAGGAGGGCGCGACCGTCTCCGGCTTCGTCGTCGTCCTGGTGCTCGTCTACCTCGCCGCCAGCCTGATCGTCGACCTGCTCTACGCGGTCCTGGACCCGAGGATCCGGTATGCCTGACCTGATCGAGAAGAAGAGCGCCGACCTCCCGGCGCAGCGCTCCACCGAGAGCGCCGAGCCCAAGCCGGAGAAGGCCCGCAGCCTCGGCCTGGACGCCTGGCACGACCTGCGCAGGCGCCCGATCTTCGTGATCTCCGCGCTGCTGATCCTGCTGCTGATCGCCATCGCGATCGCCCCCGGCCTGTTCACCTCGGCGGACCCCCGCGCCGGCGACCTGCGCCACCACTTCCTGACCCGGCCGAACTACGGGCACCTCTTCCAGCCCGACTGGTTCGGCTACGACGGCCAGGGCCGCTCGATCTACGCCCGCGTCATCTACGGCGCCCGCGCCTCGGTCGTGGTCGGCATCTGCGTCACCGCCGGCGTCACCGTCCTCGGCGGCCTGTCCGGCATGCTCGCCGGCTACTTCGGCGGCTGGGTCGACACGCTGGTCTCCCGGATCACCGACATCTTCTTCGGCATCCCGCTGCTGCTCGGCGCGCTGGTCATCCTCAACGCCTTCAGCGTCCGCACCATCTGGTCCGTGGTCTTCGCCCTGGTCGCCCTCGGCTGGACCCAGATGACCCGCGTGATGCGCGGCTCGGTGATCACCGTCAAGCAGGCCGACTACGTCACGGCCGCCAAGGCGCTCGGCGCCGGCACCGGCCGGATCCTGTTCAAGCACATCCTGCCGAACGCGGTCGCCCCGGTGATCGTGGTCGCCACCATCGCCCTCGGCGGCTACATCGCCACCGAGGCCACGCTGAGCTTCCTCGGCATCGGCCTGCAGGACCCGACCATCTCCTGGGGCATCGACATCAACTCGGCCCAGAAGGTCATCCGTACCGCGCCGTTCGCGCTGTTCTTCCCCGCCGGCATGCTGAGCGTCACCGTGCTCGCCTTCATCATGCTCGGCGACGCGGTGCGCGACGCCCTCGACCCGAAGCTGCGCTGAGAGAGGGAACGCGCACCATGACCACCGCACTGAAGACCACCCCGGAGACCGGCGCCCGCCTCGTCCCCGGTACCCCGCTGCTCGAAGTCCGCGACCTGCACGTGGAGTTCAAGACCCGCGACGGCATCGCCAAGGCCGTCAACGGCGTGAACTACTCGGTCGCCGCCGGCGAGACCCTCGCGGTCCTCGGCGAGTCCGGCTCCGGCAAGTCCGTCACCGCCCAGACCATCATGGGCATCCTCGACATGCCGCCCGGCCGGGTCACCTCCGGCGAGATCCTCTACCGCGGCCAGGACATGCTCACCATGTCCGACGAGGAGCGCCGGCGGATCCGCGGCCGCAAGATCGCGATGATCTTCCAGGACGCGCTCTCCTCGCTCAACCCCGTGCTCTCCGTCGGCTACCAGCTCGGCGAGATGTTCCGGGTGCACGAGGGCGCCTCCAGGAAGGAGGCCAAGGCCAAGGCCGTCGAGCTGATGGACCGGGTCCGCATCCCGGCCGCCGCCCAGCGGGTCGACGACTACCCGCACCAGTTCTCCGGCGGCATGCGCCAGCGCATCATGATCGCGATGGCGATGGCCCTGGAACCCGACCTGATCATCGCCGACGAGCCCACCACCGCCCTGGACGTCACCGTCCAGGCCCAGGTGATGGACCTGCTCGCCGAGCTCCAGGCCGAGCACAACATGGGCCTGATCCTGATCACCCACGACCTCGGCGTGGTCGCCGACGTGGCCGACAAGATCGCCGTGATGTACGCCGGCCGGATCGTCGAGACCTCCCCCGTCCACGAGCTCTACAAGCGCCCCGCCCACCCCTACACCCGCGGCCTGCTCCGCTCCATCCCGCGGCTGGACCAGAAGGGCGAGGAGCTCTACGCGATCAAGGGCCTGCCGCCGAACCTCTACAAGGTCCCGGCCGGCTGCGCCTTCAACCCGCGCTGCGACATCGCCACCGACCGCTGCCGCACCGAGATCCCCGCGCTGCACCAGGTCACCGACACCGGCGGCGCCGAGCAGGCCGGCCGCAAGAGCGCCTGCCACCTCTGGAAGGAGACCCTCCATGGCTGAGCCCATCCTGGAGGTCAAGGACCTGGTCAAGCACTACCCGCTGACCCAGGGCATCCTCTTCAAGAAGCAGGTCGGCGCGGTCAAGGCCGTCGACGGCATCTCCTTCACCCTCGACCGGGGCGAGACCCTCGGCATCGTCGGCGAGTCGGGCTGCGGCAAGTCCACCCTCGCCAAGGTGCTGATGAACCTGGAGCGGGCCACCTCCGGCCAGGTCCTCTACAAGGGCGAGGACATCTCCAAGCTGTCCGGCGCCGCCCTCAAGGCCGTCCGCCGCAACATCCAGATGGTCTTCCAGGACCCGTACACCTCGCTGAACCCGCGGATGACCGTCGGCGACATCATCGGCGAGCCCTTCGAGATCCACCCCGAGGTGGCGCCCAAGGGCGACCGCCGCAAGGCCGTCCAGGACCTGCTGGACGTGGTGGGCCTCAACCCGGAGTACATCAACCGGTACCCGCACCAGTTCTCCGGCGGCCAGCGCCAGCGCATCGGCATCGCCCGCGGGCTCGCCCTCAAGCCCGAGGTCATCATCTGCGACGAGCCGGTCTCCGCCCTGGACGTCTCGGTCCAGGCTCAGGTGATCAACCTCCTGGAGCAGCTCCAGAAGGACTTCGAGCTCTCCTACATGTTCATCGCCCACGACCTCTCGATCGTCCGGCACATCTCCGACCGGGTCGGCGTGATGTACCTGGGCAAGATGGTGGAGATCGGCTCGGACGAGGAGATCTACGAGCACGCCACCCACCCGTACACCCAGGCGCTGCTGTCCGCCGTGCCGGTGCCCGACCCCTCGGGCCGCGAGGGCCGCGAGCGGATCATCCTCTCCGGCGACATCCCCTCGCCGGCCAACCCGCCGAGCGGCTGCCGCTTCCGCACCCGCTGCTGGAAGGCCGAGGAGCGCTGCTCCACCGAGCTGCCGCTGCTCGCGGTGCCGGAGCTGCTGGAGGGCCCGGCCAGGCACCGGTCCGCGTGCCACTTCGCCGCCGAGCGGGCGGTGCCGGTCGCGGCCTGACCGACCGGAGGAGCGCACGAGGGCGCGGGGAGCACGGCTCCCCGCGCCCTCGTGCGTCCCGGCGGAAACCCGGGTACCTCCATCCGGCGGTACCCAGGTCGCGCCGCCATCGGCCCGGGCTTCGAATGGGGTGTGATGCGTCACAACACACCCTCAAGGAGGAAGCCCCATGCCTGCAGGCACCCGAGTCCGCTGGGCCGTGATCGTCGCGACAAGCGTGGCCCTGTTGGCCGCGGGTTGTAGCAGTGGTGGAGGCAGTAGCAGCAGCAGCGGCAATGCGAGCGGGATTGTCACGGCGTGGTGGGGCGACCCGCAGAACCCGCTGGAGCCCGCCAACACCAACGAGGTCAACGGCGGCGCCGTGATCGACATGATCTTCACGGGCCTGGTCCAGTACGACCCCAAGACCAGCGAGCCGAGCAACGCCAACGCCGATTCGATCACCTCGGACGACCAGCAGAACTGGACGGTCAAGCTCAAGCCCGGCTGGAAGTTCAGCGACGGCACCACGGTGACCGCCAAGTCCTACGTGGACGCCTGGAACTACGGAGCCCTCTCCACCAACAAGCAGCTGAACAGCAGCTTCTTCTCCTACATCCAGGGCTACGACCAGGTGGCGCCCGAATCCGGCAACCCGACGGCACAGACCCTGTCCGGCCTCAAGGTCGTCGACGACAACACCTTCACCGTCGCGCTCACCCAGAAGTTCTCCACCTGGCCCGCCACCCTCGGCTACTCGGCGTTCGTCCCGCTCCCGGCGAGCTTCTTCTCCAACCACGCGGCCTACCTCGAGAAGCCGATCGGCAACGGCCCGTACCAGATCGCCACCTGGACCAAGAGCCAGAAGATGGAGCTCCGGCCGTTCACCGACTACAGCGGCCCGGACAAGCCGAAGAACGGCGGCATCGACCTCAAGGTCTACACCGACACCAACGCCGCCTACGCCGACCTCCAGGCCGGCAACCTCGACGTCGACAACGGCCTGCCGAACGCCGCCCTGAAGACCGTCGAGACCGACCTCAACGGGCGCTTCCTCAACACCCCGGCCGGCATCATCCAGACCGTCTCCTTCCCGCTCTACCAGCCGCAGTGGAGCACCCCGAACGCCCAGAAGGTCCGGCTGGGCCTGGCGATGGCGATCGACCGCGCCACCATCACCAAGGTCGTCTTCAACAACACCCGCACCCCCGCCAGTGACTGGACCTCCCCGGTGCTCGGCGCTGCCGGCGGCTTCAAGGAAGGCATCTGCGGCCAGGCCTGCACCTACAACCCGACCATGGCCAAGCAGCTCGTCCAGGAGGGCGGCGGCATCCCCGGCGGCCAGCTCACCATCTCCTACAACGCCGACGGCCCCCACAAGGAGTGGGTCGACGCCGTCTGCAACAGCATCAACAACGCCCTCGGCAACACCAGCGCCTGCGTCGGCAACCCGATCGGCACCTTCGCGGACTTCCGCAACCAGGTCACCACCAAGAAGATGACCGGCCCGTTCCGCACCGGCTGGCAGATGGACTACCCGCTGATCCAGAACTTCCTGCAGCCCGTGTACACCACCGGCGCCTCCTCCAACGACTCGGGCTACAGCAGCTCGCAGTTCGACTCGCTGGTGAACCAGGCCAACGCCAATGCGGACAAGTCCGCCGCGGTCGGCCAGTTCCAGGACGGCGAGAAGCTGCTCGCCACCGACCTCCCGGCCGTCCCGCTCTGGTACCAGAACGGCACCGTCGGCTGGTCCGCCCGCGTCGACAACGTCCTGCTCAACCCGTTCAGCGTCCCGGTCTACGACCAGATCACCGTCAAGTAGTCGGCAGCGACCGCCGGGGCCACCGGCCCCGGCGGTCCCCTCTCCGGCGGCCCCCTGGAGGTTCGCATGGGACGCTACGTCATCCGACGCCTGCTCCAGATGATCCCGGTGTTCATCGGAAGCACCTTCCTCATCTTCGTGATGGTCCACGCGCTGGGCGACCCGGTGAACGCACTCTTCGGCGACCGGGCCCCCGACCCGGTCGTCGCCCAGCAGATCCGCGAGCAGTACAACCTGAACGACCCGCTCTGGCTCCAGTACCTGAAGTACATGGGCAACCTGTTCCGCTGGGACTTCGGCACCACCTTCAACGGGCAGTCGGTCACCTCGCTGCTCGCCACCGCCTACCCGGCGACCATCAAGCTCACCGCGGTGGCCTTCACCATCGAGGTCGTCTTCGGCGTCGGCTTCGGCCTGATCAGCGGCCTGCGCCGCGGCGGCTGGTCGGACAACACCGTGCTGATGTTCACTCTGATCGTCATCTCGATCCCCACCTTCGTCACCGGCTACGTGCTCCAGTACCTGGTCGGCGTGAAGTGGGGCATCCTGCCCGCCACGGCCGGCGAGGACCTCACCTTCGAGTCCCTGCTGCTGCCCGGCCTCGTGCTCGCCTCCGTCTCGCTGGCGTACGTCGCCAGACTCACCCGGACCACCGTCGCCGAGAACTCCAAGGCCGACTACGTCCGCACCGCGGTGGCCAAGGGCCTCCCGCGCCGCCGCGTGGTGATGAACCACCTGCTGCGGAACTCGCTCATCCCGGTCGTCACCTTCCTCGGCGCCGACCTGGGCGCCCTCATGGGCGGCGCGCTGGTCACCGAGCGGATCTTCAACATCCACGGCGTCGGCTACTACCTCTACCAGGGCATCGTCCGCCAGAACACCGCGACGGTGGTCGGATTCGTGACCGTCCTGATCATCATCTACCTGGCGGCCAACCTGATCGTCGACCTGCTCTACGCGGTCCTGGACCCGAGGATCCGTTATGCCTGACCAGGAGAAGTACAACAAGGCCGACCCGCTGGCGGACGCCGGGACCGAGGAAGAGGAAATCCAGAGCGCCGTCGAGAGCCGCACCTTCGACCTCGGGACCATGGAAGCGCAGACTTTAATCAAAAACGAGCGACTCGACGACGAACCCGAGATCCCCGCGGCCGACGACCGCGTCAAGCCACGCAGCCTCTGGCAGGACGCCTGGCATGACCTCCGCCGCAACCCGATCTTCATCATCTCCGGACTGCTCATCATCTTCCTGGTGGTGGTGGCGATCTGGCCCGGCCTGTTCACCTCCACCGACCCGCTGAAGTGCGACCTGGCCAAGTCCCAGCAGGGCGCCGAGTCCGGCCACCCCTTCGGCTTCGACGGGCAGGGCTGCGACGTCTACTCCCGCACCATCTACGGCGCCCGCGCCTCCATCACGGTCGGCGTCTGCGCCACCGTCGGCGCCGCCGTGCTCGGCACCGTGCTGGGCGGCCTGGCCGGCTTCTTCGGCGGTTGGGGCGACTCGGTCATCTCCCGCGTCGCCGACATCTTCTTCGGCATCCCGATCCTGCTCGGCGGCCTGGTCTTCCTGTCGGTCATCCCCAGCCGGTCGATCTGGATCGTGGTCGCCTTCATCGTGGTGCTCGGCTGGCCGCAGATCGCCCGAATCGGCCGCGGCGCCGTGATCACCGCCAAACAGCAGGACTACGTGACCGCGGCCAGGGCCCTCGGCGCGAGCAACGGCCGGATGATGGTGCGGCACATCCTGCCCAACGCCGTCGCCCCGATCATCGTCGTCGCCACCATCGCCCTCGGCACCTACATCGCCCTGGAGGCCACCCTGAGCTTCCTCGGCGTCGGCCTCAAACCGCCGACGGTCTCCTGGGGCATCGACATCTCCTCAGCCTCGGCGACCTTCCGCAACGCCCCGCACATGCTGCTCTACCCGGCCGGCGCGCTGAGCCTCACCGTGCTCGCCTTCATCATGCTCGGCGACGCGGTCCGCGACGCCCTCGACCCCAAGCTCCGCTGAGAGGGGCCACCCATGAGCGACAGCGTGAGCGGCGAGCCCGTGATCGGCAGCGTGGAACTCGACCGGCAGGGCTGGGAGGCCGAGTCGAAGGACTCGCCGCTGCTGGACGTCCGCGACCTGCACGTGGAGTTCCGCACCCGGGACGGCGTCGCCAAGGCGGTGAACGGGGTCGACTACTCCGTCCGCGCCGGCGAGACCCTGGCCGTGCTCGGCGAGTCCGGCTCCGGGAAGTCCGTCACCGCCCAGGCGGTGATGGGCATCCTGGACAGCCCGCCTGGCCACGTCACCGGCGGCGAGGTGATCTTCAAGGGCCGGGACCTGCTGAAGCTCGGCACCGAGGAGCGCCGGAAGATCCGCGGCGCCCAGATGGCCATGATCTTCCAGGACGCGCTCTCCTCGCTGAACCCGGTGCACTCGGTCGGCACCCAGCTCGGCGAGATGTTCCGGGTCCACCGCGGCCTGAACCGCAGGGACGCCAGGGCCAAGGCCATCGAGCTGATGGACCGGGTCCGCATCCCGGCCGCCGCCCAGCGGGTCAACGACTACCCGCACCAGTTCTCCGGCGGCATGCGCCAGCGCATCATGATCGCGATGGCGATGGCCCTGGAACCCGACCTGATCATCGCCGACGAGCCCACCACCGCCCTGGACGTCACCGTCCAGGCCCAGGTGATGGACCTGCTCGCCGAGCTCCAGGCCGAGTACAACATGGGCCTGATCCTGATCACCCACGACCTCGGCGTGGTCGCCGACGTGGCCGACAAGATCGCCGTGATGTACGCCGGCCGGATCGTCGAGACCTCGCCCGTCCACGAGCTCTACAAGCGCCCCGCCCACCCCTACACCCGCGGCCTGCTCGACTCGATCCCGCGCCTGGACCAGAAGGGCCAGGAGCTCTACGCCATCAAGGGCCTGCCGCCCAACCTGCTGCGGATCCCGTCCGGCTGCGCCTTCAACCCGCGCTGCCCGCGGGCCCAGGACGTCTGCCGGCGGGAGGTGCCCGAACTGTACGGCGTGACCGAGGAGGACGGGACGCCCCTGGAGGGGCGGGGCAGCGCGTGCTTCTTCTGGAAGGAGACCCTCCGTGACGCTTAACGGATCCAGCGCGGTGGGTGCCGCCGCGGTGCCCGAGGAGGCCGCCTTCGAGAAGCCGGTCGACCGGGGCGAGCCGATCCTCCAGGTCCGCGAGCTGGTCAAGCACTTCCCGCTGACCCAGGGCATCATCTTCAAGAAGCTGGTCGGCGCGGTCAAGGCCGTGGACGGCGTCTCCTTCGACCTGATGCAGGGGGAGACCCTGGGCATCGTCGGCGAGTCGGGCTGCGGCAAGTCCACCCTCGCCAAGGTGCTGATGAACCTGGAGCCGGCGACCAGCGGGTCGATCCGGTACAAGGGCGAGGAGATCACCAAGCTCTCGGGCGCGGCGCTGAAGGCCGTCCGCCGCAACATCCAGATGGTCTTCCAGGACCCGTACACCTCGCTGAACCCGCGGATGACCGTCGGCGACATCATCGGCGAGCCCTTCGAGATCCACCCCGAGGTGGCGCCCAAGGGCGACCGCCGCAAGGCCGTCCAGGACCTGCTGGACGTGGTGGGCCTCAACCCGGAGTACATCACCAGGTACCCGCACCAGTTCTCCGGCGGCCAGCGCCAGCGCATCGGCATCGCCCGCGGGCTCGCCCTCAAGCCCGAGATCATCATCTGCGACGAGCCGGTCTCCGCCCTGGACGTCTCGGTCCAGGCCCAGGTGATCAACCTGCTGGAGAAGCTGCAGAGCGAGTTCAACCTGTCGTACATGTTCATCGCCCACGACCTCTCGATCGTCCGGCACATCTCCGACCGGGTCGGCGTGATGTACCTCGGCAGGATGGTGGAGATCGGCTCGGACGAGGAGATCTACGACCACGCCACCCACCCGTACACCCAGGCGCTGCTGTCCGCCGTGCCGGTGCCCGACCCGACGGCCCGGGACGCCAGGGGGCGGATCGTGCTGACCGGTGACGTGCCCTCGCCGGCCAACCCGCCGAGCGGCTGCCGGTTCCGCACCCGGTGCTGGAAGGCCCAGGAGAAGTGCGCCGTCGAGACGCCGGCGCTGACCGTGCGGCAGTGGCTGGAGGGGCCTGCGGCACACGACTCGGCCTGCCACTTCGCGGCCGAGAAGGAGTCCGAGGCGCCGCCCGCCTAGGCACCCGGGGAGGCACCGCACCACGACGAAGGGCGCGGGGACCGCGCGGCGGACGGGCACGACGTGCGTGCCCCTCGCCCCGCGCGGTCCCCGCGCCCTGACGTGCTGCCGGCCGGAATCAGGCCTGGTCGGCCTCGGCCGTGTCGGTCTTCTCGGCCTCACGGGCGGCCGGGACCAGCGCGGCCGCCTTGGCACCGTCCTCCGGGAAGTGGCAGGCGGTGAGGTGGCCCTCGGCGCTGCCGGACAGCTGGATGAGCGGCGGCTCCTCGGTCGCGCACTTGTCCTGCGCCTTCCAGCAACGGGTGCGGAACCGGCAGCCGGACGGCGGGTTGAGCGGCGAGGGCACGTCGCCGGTGAGGCGGATGCGCTCGACGGACACGTTGTCCGGGTCGGCGTCCGGCGCCGCCGAGAGCAGCGCGTGGGTGTACGGGTGCCGCGGCGCGCCGTACAGGGAGTCGCGGTCGGCGATCTCCACCACCTTGCCCAGGTACATCACCGCGACGCGCTGCGAGAAGTGCCGGACGATCGACAGGTCGTGGGCGATGAAGACGAACGCGATGCCCAGCTCCCGCTGCAGCTCCTGCAGCAGGTTGACGACCTGGGCCTGGATCGACACGTCCAGCGCCGAGACCGGCTCGTCCGCCACGATCAGCTTCGGGTTGAGCGCGAGCGCACGGGCGACGCCGATGCGCTGGCGCTGACCGCCGGAGAACTCGTGCGGGAAGCGGTTGTAGTGCTCGGGGTTGAGCCCGACGATCTCCAACAGCTCCTTGACCCGGGCCTCGCGGCCCTGCGGCGGGTTGATGTTGTTGATCTCCATCGGGCCGCTGATGATCGTGCCGACCGTGTGGCGCGGGTTCAGCGAGGAGTACGGGTCCTGGAAGATCATCTGGATCTCGGACCGGATCGGCGCCAGCTCCTTGCGGGAGGCGTGCGCGATGTCCTGGCCGAGGTACTTGATCGATCCCGCGGTGGGCTCGTACAGCCGGGTGATCAGACGACCGGTGGTCGACTTGCCGCAGCCCGACTCGCCGACCAGGCCGAGGCTCTCGCCGGCCGCCACCGAGAAGGTGACGTCGTCGACGGCCTGGACCGCGCCGATCTGGCGACGGAACGGGAACCCGCCCATCACCGGGAAGTGCTTGGTGAGGCCGGACACCTCCAGCAGCGGGCTGCCGGTGGCGGCCGCCTTGGCCTCGGCCGGCGCGGCCACGGTCTTCTCTGCGCTCATGGGATGTTGCTCCTTAACCGATCAGCTGCTCAGCCGGGGCAGGATCTGCTCGGTGAGGATGGACTGCTTCTGCGCCGCGGTGAGGTGGCAGGCGCTGAGGTGGCCGTTGGCGATCTCCAGCGCCGGACGCTCGGTGCGGCACTTGTCGCCGGTGACCTGCTCGCGGTACTCGCAGCGCGGGTTGAAGGCGCAGCCGGACGGCGGGTTGAGCAGGCTCGGCGGGGTGCCCGGGATCGGCTGCAGCGGCACGTCGACCGAGGCGTTGATCCGCGGGATGGAGCTCAGCAGGCCCCAGCCGTACGGGTGCTGGGGGGTCTTCAGCACCTCGCGCATGGTGCCGCGCTCGACGGCCCGGCCCGCGTACATCACCAGCACGTCGTCGGCGATCTCGCGGATCACGCCGAGGTCGTGGGTGATGAAGATGATCGAGGTGCCGAACTCCTGCTGGAGCTCCTTGAGCAGGTCGACGATCTGCGCCTGCACCGTCACGTCGAGGGCGGTGGTGGGCTCGTCGGCGATGATCAGCTTGGGGTTGCAGACCAGGGCCATGGCGATCATGGCGCGCTGGCGCATACCGCCGGAGAACTGGTGCGGGTAGGAGTCGACCCGCTTGTCGGGCTGCGGGATGCCGACCTTGGCCAGCATCTCGATGGCCCGCTCGCGGCCCTGCTTCTTGTTCGCCCCGGTGTGCTTCATGAACGGCTCGGCGATCTGCCGGCCGACCGTGTAGTACGGGGAGAGGGCGGCCAGCGAGTCCTGGAAGATCATCGCCATCTTGTTGCCGCGGAGCTGCTCCAGCTCCTTCTGCGGCATCCCGAGGAGCTCCTGCCCCTCCAGCTTGACCGAACCCTCGATGGTGGTGTTCCGCGGGTTGTGCAGACCCATCACGGCCAGGTTCGACACCGACTTGCCCGAGCCGGACTCGCCGACGATGCCCAGGGTCTTGCCGGCCTCCAGCTCGAAGCTGAGGTCGTTGACGGCCTTGACGATGCCGTCCTCGGTGCGGAACCGGACGCGCAGGTCCTGGACGGAGAGGAACGAGCTGCGGGCCTCGGGTGCCTGGGCGGCCTCGTCCTTGGTGAGGGTGCTCACGGTCGGATCTCCTCGGAGAGGGGGTGGTGCGGGGCGGGGACGGATGCGGGGATGGTCATCCGATCCTCACGCGGGGGTCGAGGAGGCCGTACGCGGCGTCGACGATGATGTTGAAGAGCAGGATCGAGGCGGCGCTGATCATCAGCACGCCCAGCTCCAGCATGGTGTCCTGCGTGACCACCGAGCGGACGGCGAGCATGCCGAGGCCGTGGATGCCGAAGGTGAACTCGGTGATGATCGCACCGGAGAAGACGGCGCCCAGGTCGATGCCGAAGATGGTGATGACCGGGGCCATCGCGCCGCGCAGCGCGTAGCGCCACCAGACGTACCTGCTCGACATGCCCTTGGCGCGGGCGGCCCGGATGTGGTCCTCGGAGAGCTGCTCGATCATCAGCGAGCGGACCTGGCGGGTGTAGTTCGACCAGAAGATGACCGACATCACGAGCCACGGCAGCAGCATGCCGGCGAACATCGCCGCCGGGTCCTCGGTGAACGGGGTGTAGCCCGGCTTCTCCATCCAGTGCAGCGTGGTGACGAAGAGCGCGATGGCCAGGGGGCCGATGAAGTAGATCTGGGTCGACTGACCGACCAGCGAGATGGAGCTGGCGATCTTGTCGAAGGTGCTGCCCTGCTTCCACGCGGAGAGCATGCCCAGGGTCACGCCGATGACCAGGAAGCAGACGGCGCCGCCGGAGGCCAGCACGAAGGTCGCCGGGTAGTTGGCGACGATGATGTTCCAGACGAAGTCGTTGCGCCCGTAGGAGTAGCCCAGGCAGGGGGCGTTGCAGAAGCCGTCGCTGTACTGGGTGCCCGTCACCAGGCCCGACATGTACTGCCAGACCTGCTCGGCCAGGGACTTGTCCAGACCCATGTTGTGTCTGAGGTTCTCGAGCTGCTGCGGGGTGCAGGTCTTCGGGCAGCTGAGCATGGCCTGGTCGACCGGCAGCGTCATGACCGCCAGGTACGTCAACAGGACCAGCAGGAAGAGGATGATGATCGCGCCGAGCACCCGGCGGATGAGAAATCTGAGCATGGGTTGGGCTCTTCCGAGTGAGGGCGCCGGCGGCGGCCGCGTCGTGGAGAGTGCCGGGCACGGTCGGGGCCCGGATGAGGGCCTGTGGGTGGTCGGCAGAGGGCCCCGGCAGGGGCCGCTCGGTCGAGCGGCCCCCACCGGGTCGCGGTCGGGGGAGGGCCTCCCCGACCGCCCGGTGCATTACTTGACGTAGATGCTGTTCACGTCGATCGCGCCGATGACCTCGTTGAAGCCAACGCCGCCCAGACCCGAGCCGTACACCTGGTAGAACTTGCTGTAGGTGGTCGGGATCTTCGGAGCGTCCGCCAGCATCTTGTCGGCGAGCTTCATCCACTCCTCCGCCTGCTGCTTCGGGTCCGCGATCTTGTTGATGCGGTCGATCTCGGCGTTGTTCGCCTCGTTGTTGTAGTGCGAGTAGTTCGGCGAACCGTCGGCGATCTTGCGGCCGTCCATGGTCGGCGGGATGACGGTCGAGGCGACCGGCCAGTCCGCGCCCCAACCGGTGCGGTACATGTCGTACGGGTTGTCCTTCTTGCCGATCACGCTGTAGTACGTGGTCGGGTCCAGCTCCTTGCGCTCGACCTTGAAGCCCGCGTTGTTCAGGGCCTCCTGGACGGCGGCCGAGATCGGCTGCCAGCGCGGGGTGTTGGCGTAGGCGAGGACGATCGGGTAGCCCTCGGCGCCGGCCTCCTTGAGGAGGGCCTTGGCGGCCTCCGGGTCACCCTCCGGCTTGGCCTTCAGGCCCAGCGGGTCGGAGTCCTTCCAGCCGGACACGGTCGGGCTGATCAGGTTGGTGGCCATGTCGCCGGTGGCGGCGCCACCGAGCAGCTTCTGGACCTGGGCGCGCGGGAAGGCGAGGGCGAGGGCCTTGCGGACCTTCGGGTCCTTCACGCGGGTGTTGTTGATGTCGAAGACATCGACGAACGGCATGAACTTGCTGACCAGACGGTCCTTGTAGGAGGCGTCGCCCGAGATCTTGGCGATGTTCGGCGCGTCCGCGGTCTGGGTCAGGGTGATGGCGTTCTTGTCGTTGCCGTTGCCGGCCATCAGACGGGTGGTGAGCGCCGGGTTGGTGATGCCGAGCTCGATCTCCCAGCCGTCCACGAACTGGTGGCGGATCGGGTCCGACTTCGGGTCCCACATCGGGTTCTTGACGAACTTGATCGCCTTGTCGGGCTCGTGGCTGGCGATCTTGTAGGGGCCGATCGAGTCCGGGTGGACGTCGTACTTCTCCTTCGTGTCCTTCGCCTTCTGGATGGCCGTGATGTTCGGCATCGCAGCGGCGTAGGGGGCGTCGAGGTGCGCCTCCTTGAAGTGGAACACGATGGTCTTGTCGTCCGGGGTCCCGATGACGTCGTCACCGAGCTCCTTGCCGTCGTACGGACCCTCGTAGACCTTGCGGTAGTCCGCGCCGGACAGCCACTCCTGGATGAAGGTGGGGCCCTGGTCCTGGTAGGACGCGTACAGGCGCTCGACCGCGTACTTGACGTCCTTCGAGGTGATCGGCGAGCCGTCCTCGAACTTCAGGTTGTCCTTGAGGGTCCAGGTCCAGGTCTTGCCCTCGTCCGAGGACTTGCCGGTGTCCGTGGCCATGTCGCCGACCAGGATGGTCTTGCCGGTGGCCGGGTCGACCTTGTAACCGGTCAGGGTGCGGCTGTAGAGCTGCGCCAGGGCCTGGTACTCGTTGACGTAGATCTGGCCCGGGTCCAGGTGGTCGATACCCGCGGACTCGATGCTGTACGCCGTGCCACCCGGCTTGGCACCCGGAACCTCGGGGGCCGGGCCGGTGGAGTCGGCCAGGGTGCCGAGACCGAAGTTCTGCACCTCGGACTTGGCGCCGCCGACCTTGTCGCCGGACTTGCCGTTGCTGCCGCTGGAGCAGCCGGTCAGAGCGAGGGCGCTGATGGCCAGCATCGCGGGCACGTACGCTGCCTTGCGAAGTCTCATGGATTCCTACCTGTCACTGGGCATGTGATGTCTGGTCAGCGCGAGAGCCCAGGGCTGCCGGACCGCCTGACGGGGGGTGGTGCGAGGGGGGGTGGTGCGGGATGGAGCAAGGTGGTGCGAGGGTGGTGCTACTGGATGGTCTTCGGGTCGAGAGCGTCCCGGACCGCGTCCCCGAGCAGGTTGAACGCGAGGACGAAGATCATCAGCGTCACGCCGGGGAAGATCAGGTAGGTGAGGTCGGTGTCGTAGTACTGCGCGGCATCCGCGAACATCCGGCCCAGGTCGGGCGTCGGGCTCACCATGCCCACCCCGAGGAATGAGAGGCCCGCCTCCGCGGTGACCATCGCCGGCAGCAGCAGTGTGGTCTGCACCAGGATGGTGGTGGAGAGGTTGGGCAGCAGCTCCTTGAAGATGATGCGGGTGCTGGACGCACCGGCGATCTTCGCGGCCTCGACGTACTCGCGCTCGCGCAGGCTCAGCGTCATCGCGCGGAGCAGACGGGCCAGG
This sequence comes from Kitasatospora sp. HUAS MG31, assembly GCF_040571325.1. Taxonomy (GTDB): domain Bacteria; phylum Actinomycetota; class Actinomycetes; order Streptomycetales; family Streptomycetaceae; genus Kitasatospora; species Kitasatospora camelliae. Next base: position 4,660,648 of record NZ_CP159872.1, read on the forward strand.
CCCATCCAGCCGAGGGCGGACAGCACGGTCCACATCGCGAAGATGCGGATGTGGGTCGGCGTCTCCTTGTTCAGCGGCACGAACAGGTTCAGCACGATCGGCGTGAAGGCGATGAAGAACAGCTGGGACGGCATCGCCAGCAGCAGGTCGGTGAAGCGGCCGACGAAGTAGTCGAACTTGCCGCCGAGGTAGCCCTGGGCGATGCCGACGACCGCGCCGATCAGGGTCGAGATGATCACGATGACCACCGCGATGCCCAGCGAGGTGCGGATGCCGAACAGGATGTTGGTGAAGACGTCCTGACCGGTCTGCGGCGAGATGCCGAACCAGTACTCGCCGCTCATACCGCCGTTGGGGCCGGCCGGCATGTTGAACTCGTCCAGCAGCGACACGTCGCGCAGGCCGTAGAAGCTGTACGGGTCCTTGCCGTACAGCGAGGAGATGAGCGGGGCACAGAGCGCGATCAACACATAGAAGATCACGATCGCGGCGCACACGACCCCGGTCCGGTTGCGCTTGAAGCGGCTCCAGGCGATCTGGCCCGGCGTGCGCCCGAGGAGCTTGGGCGGGTTGTTACCGCCCTCGTCCTTCGTGGGCTCGACGAGGACGGGGTCGGCCTCTGTCGTGGCCCCTGTTGGCGTCGTCATGGTGCAAAAGCTCCCGACCGTGGTCCGTGCAGCAGCAAGGAGTAAGAAGTTGGATGCACGGACTCTTGCAAGTCGTTTATCGAACGTCAAGAGTTTCTCAGTTGCTGGCTACGCATTTCCTGCTTCGTGCTGGAATGTCAACCACTTCGTAGTTCCAAACGTCTTGACACGCATCCGGTGAGACAGTCAAAACCGGACATAAGCCGTCGAAGCCGGTTCACGCGTCCGTAACCCGAGCGCCGCAGGTCCGCTATCAGGACGCGCGTTCCGCCTGACCGACCGGTTGACGCGTGTAGACCGAGTGTCCGATATGCGTTTTATGTTGTCAATTGGGAGCTGCAATTGGGTGTCCGATAATCGGACACTATCCTCTGGGCCCCACCGGGCGCGAATTTTGGGTACGGTTCGCCCAATTTCACAGAGATGACGTCGAAGTCTGTTGATGGCTATTTCACGCCATTGGCGAGTATTCGCCGTGGCGGAAGTTCGACTACGGCCGCACGAGGCCGATGTTCTCGTAGACGAAGTCGGCGAGACCGGGTGCGCCCAGGTTGGCGACGGTCCGCCGCACCCCGTAGATCGCCGGCCGCTGGTAGAGCGGGACCAGCCCGGCGACCTGCCAGGCCTCGGCGTCCGCGCGGTTGATCGCGTCGTACTCCTGGTCCACGGTGTCGGCCGAGGCGGCCTCGGCGAGGGCCCGGTCCAGGGCGTCGCTGCCGACCTGGGCGTAGTTGCCGCCGGCCCCCTGCTGGAAGGTGCCCACCGAGCCGGTGGCCGGGAAGGGGGTGCCCAGCAGGGCGAACGCGGTCAGGTCGAAGTCGTACTTGTTGATGTGCAGTTGGAAGAAGTCCCCGGCGGGTACCGGGTCCACGGTGACCTTGACCCCGATCGCGCCGAGCATCCTGGTGACCAGGGCGCTCTCGCCCGCGGCCAGTTGGTTGCCGGCCGGCACCACGAAGCGCAGCGCCAGCTCCCGGCCGTCCTTGGCCCGCGTGCCGTTCTGGCCGCGCCGCCAGCCGGCCTCGTCCAGGGCGCGCTCGGCGGCCTTGGGGTCGTACCGGCTCAGGCCGCCGGAGTTGTCCTTGTAGCCGTGCTGGTTGGGCACCAGGAAGTGGTTGTTCATCGGCGTGTACGGCCAGTCCAGGCCGGCCAGGTCGGTGCGGGTGATCTCGGCCCGGTCGAGGGCCTGGAACAGCGCCTGGCGGACCCGGGCGTCGGTGAGCTGCGGGCTCCTGCCGTTGAGCACGATCTGGCGCAGGTTGGGGCCGCCGGCCTGGCGGACCTCGCCGCCCTTGGTGTCCTTGATCTTCTGGTAGCCGGTGGCGCTCGGGCCGTTGTTGAAGAAGTCCACGTCGCCGCGGGCGAAGGCGTCCGGCATCGCGGCGGTGTCGATGGCCTTGAACACGATCTTGTCCAGCAGCGGCCGCTCGCCCCACCAGTCGGGGTCGGCCGCCACGGTCACCGTCCGGGCCTGCGGATCCAGCCTCTCCAGCCGGAACGGGCCGCCGGTGAGCGGGATCCGGTCCTTGTACGCGGTGTTGAACTGTTCCGCGGTGGCCGCGTACCGGGCCGGCAGCAGCGGGGCGTTGGCGGCGTTGTTGAACATCGCCTGCCATTCCGAGTACGGCGCCTTGAAGGTCATCACGGCCTGCCGGTCGTCGACCCCGCGGACCACGTCGGTGACCTGGTCGAAGCCGGCGGTGTTGGAGGTCCTGAAGTCGTCGTCGCCGCGCATCGCGCGCCAGGTGGCCTCCAGGTCCTTCCAGGTCATCGGGGAGCCGTCGGACCAGTGGGCCTTGGGGTTGAGGGTCCAGGTGACCTGCTGCCGGCCCTGCTTGACCTCCACCCGGACGTCCTTCAGGTAGGCCGGGTTCGGGGTCTGGGTGCCGCCGGCGTCCGACCGCCAGAAGGTGGGCAGCAGGGCCTTCATCACGTCGTTGGTGGAGGACTCGGAGCCGTCCGCGTGCAGCGGGTTCCACTGGGTGGAGAACTGGTCGATGGCCCAGTTCAGGGTGCCGCCCTGGCGCAGCTGGTCGCGGGGGTGGGCGTTCAGCGCCTGCTGGGTCATCCGCGGTGCGCCCGCCGGATCCGCCCCGGGGGCCGCCACCCCGTCCACCGCCGTATCCCCGGGCGCGGCACAGGAGCACAGACCGAGCGCGAGCGAGAGAGCCGCCGCACAGGCGGCCGGGGCGAGCGTGAACCGGGGTCTGGGCACGTGGGTGATCTCCCTGCGGGGCATGGTCGGTGGCACATCTTCCTGACCTGCGCGCGGAGTTGTCGACGGGCCCCGGATCAAGGATTGGTAACGCGGGCGACCGGTCCGGCCGCACGAGGGGTTTGTCCGGTTCTGGCCCGCCAGTGGCGAGGATCCGCCAGCACGCCGGAGGCCGGGACCCGTATCAGGTCCCGGCCTCCGGTAGCGGCTTGACGGTACGTCAGACCGGCGTCAGACGGTGAACTTCACCGCGCGGGCGGCCCCCGTCTTGTCCAGCACCCCGCCGATGCCCTCCGCGACGTCCTGCGCGGTCAGCGGCACCAGCTGGCCGTTCTTCTTCACCTTCAGCTTGTCGAAGCCGGCCGCCGCCATCTGCGCGGTCAGCTTGTCGTAGTCCCACTTGAGACCGACCTTGCCGGAGGCGTCCGGCGCCAGCACCAGCACCTTGGCGGCGGTGACCTTGCCGAACTCGAACTTCTTGGCGCCGGCGGTCACCGTGACGTTCCCGGCCAGCACCTGCTTGCCGAGGCCCTCGGCGGCGGCCTTCAGGGCGTCCTCGCCGACCTTCGGCTGGGCGGCCGACAGCGGCAGCGCCACCACGGCCTCCTGCTGGCCGGCGGCCCGGGCCCGGTACGCCTGCTCGACCTGGTCCACCGCGGCGGAGGCGTCCACGGCCTGCCCGGCCCGGCCCGGCACGACCTCGGTCTGACCCGCCTCGGTGAAGCGGACGAAGCCCTCCTGCAGGCCCTGACCGGACTTGGCGGCCAGCTCCTCCAGCGCGGACTTCAGCTTCGCCCGGTCGACCCGGACCTCCGGCGCGACGGCCTTGCCGCCACCGGCCAGCGAGCCGATCACCTCGACCGGGTTGTAGCTGTGCTTGGTCAGCGCGTCCACCGTGGCGGTGGTGTCGAAGGTCAGACCGGCGCTGGCCGGATCCAGGTCCACCGGCGTCTCGCCGATCTTCAGCTTCACCGGCTGCTGCCCGGTCTTCGCCACCGAGCCGTCCAGCGCGCTCACCGCCTGGTCGCGGGTGTCGCCGCCGATGTCGGTGCCGAGCACGGTCGTGCCCTTGGGGATGTCCGCCTGGTTGAGCATCAGGCCGGTGCCGTACGCGGCGGCGCCGGCGAACAGCAGACCGCCCACCGCGTAGACCACCAGCTTGCCGCCCTTGCCCTTGGACTTCGCCGGGGCGGACGGGGTGCGGGCCGGCTCGGGGCTCGCCGGCTCGGTGGCCGGCTCCGCGGCGGGCTCGGCCGCGGCGCCCTGGGCGGGGGCCTGCGGGTTGACCGCACGGGGCGAGCCGGGGAACGGCTCGGCCGGCTCGTACGGGATGTCGGCGAAGCGGCCGCCGCCCGGGGTGGTGGCACCCGGCGCGGCAGCGCCCACCCGGCCCGCGCGGGGAGCGCCGGCGGTGGCGGGGGAGGCGCCGAACGGGTCGGCGACGGGAGCGCCCGCACGGCCCGGGCCGGCCGGGCGGCCGGTGGCGAACGGGTCGACCGGGGGCGCGGAGTTGAACGGGTCCGCCGCGGGGGCGGAGCTGAACAGCGGGGCCGAGGGCGCGCCGGGTATCCCGCCCGGGGCGTCGTCCCGGATCGGCTCGAACCCGCCGATCTGGGTGTCCTCCGGCTCCTCGCCCACCGGCGGCCGGGGCGCCGGACGGGCCGCGCCGTTCGGCTGCGCGCCCGGGCCCGCCGGACGGCCCGGACGCTGCCCCGGACCGGCCGGACGCTGACCCGGTCCCGCCGCGGCGGGACCGGCACCGAACGGCGCGGCCGCCGGAGCGGTGCCGAACGGGTCGGCGACGGGCGCGGCGGCGAACGGGTCGGCGGCCGGAGCGGTACCGAACGGGTCGGCCGCGGGAGCGCCGTCATGGAACGGCGAGGCCGGCGCGGCGGGAGCCGCCGAGCCGTCACGGAACGGGGAGGAGGCGGCGTACGGGTCGTTGCCCGCGGCGCCGGCCGGCTCCTGGCGCGCGGCGGGCCGGAACGGGGCCTCCGCGGTGTCCGCACCGCCCTGCGGGGCGAACGGCGAGGCGGGCGTACCGGTCGGCCGGGGCGCCTGCGCCCGCTGCGGCTCGGCGGCGGGCGCCTCGGAACCGCCCGCGGCCGGAGCGCCGGCCGGGGCGGACTCGGGGCGGCCCTTCTGCCGCGGCCGGAACCAGGCGCCGGTGGACTCGGACTCGCTGGGCGCGTCCGACCGTCCGGCGGCGGGACGCTCCTCCTGGCGGGTGGCGGCCGGGAGATCGGGCACGGGCGCGGCCTGCGCACCGGGCAGCGGGTGACCGCCGGTCCGCTCGGCGGCCTCGTCCTCGTTCTTGACGGCGCTGCGCACCACCACGGGCGGGATCGGCCGGGAACCCGGGATGTTGATCCGCACCCGGGTGGTCAGCGTGGTCTCGGTCTTCGGGACGTCGTCCTCACCGCCGGTGTCGGCGGGGCGGCCGGTCGGCCGGAACGGGTCGCCGGTGATGCCCGGAGTGCCGTACGGCGGGGTGCCCGACGGGTAGGCGTCGGGGGCGTCCCCCTGCTTCCGGCCGGCGGGCACGTCACGGCCGCCGGGCTGTGGGCGGTTGCCGCCACGGCGGGGCGGCGGGAACGCGCTGTCGGATTCGCGACTGCTCAATGCTGCTCTGCTCCGGATTCGCGGCCGGGCCGGACCGACCCTGGGACACCAGCTTGTTCACGTGTGACTCGGCGGCGCCGGCCGCCACACGACCCGGGCTGAAGGTACCTTCCCGCCCTGGCCCCGAGGTCACCGGGGGCCGACGCCCCCGGCCGGAACGGCCGGAGATGTCCCCGAACGGCACCACCTTACTGGGAACCGCTACCGGGCGAACCGGAACGGATACAACCGATACGTCCGGTTCCTCCGGTATGGGACTATGCGTGCCCGTCCCTGACAGGCCGTCGAGGCTCCACCGGACCGGCCCCGAAGCCGAACCCCGACCGGGTCGGCAGGGTGGCGCACACCACGCCGCCGACCGCGCCGAGGAACAGGTAGAGGTACGAGGTCACCCCCGCCGCCAGCACCAGGTCGCCCTCCGCCCGCGGCGCCAGCAGCACCATCAGGACGATGAACCAGCCCGCCATCGGCACACCCGCGCCCAGCTTGGTGCCGGTCACCCGCAGCCCGCCGTAGAACACCGCCATCGTGCCCACCATCGCGATCAGCAGTCCCAGCGGGGACCACAGGGTCTGCACAAAGGCTCCAAAGACCGACACCACGGCACCGAGCAGGAACAGCAGGACGTACGCCACGACCCGGGCCCCGCGCGAGGGCAGCGGCTCGGCCAGCCGCTCGGCCCGGGTGCCGAGCAGCGCGGGGAGCGGACGGAACGCCATCAGCCCTCCACCCCCGCGAACAGGTCGGTCTCCGGACGGTCCGGCCCGAGCCCGCCGCGGACCAGCTCGAAATACTCGGTCGCCAGCAGCGGCTGGCCGAGGTCGTTGCTCAGCGCGAAGAACTCCCCGTCCACGGTGATCTGCGTGACGTGCGCCCGCATCGCGGCCGCCTTGGCACCGGCGTACGCCGTGCCGTCCAGCACCGTGGTCACCGTCTCGTCGGGCACCACCCCGGGGACGTCCGACACCCGGGCCACCCCGGGGAAGGCCGCCTTCTCCGCGGCCTCCCGCAGACCCCGCTCGATCACCGAGCGCGGCATCCGGGCGTAGTACACCTTGGCGATCCGCCAGGCCGCACCCAGCTCCGGCCGGTACGCCGGATCGGCCGCCAGCTCGTACGCCCGCAGCGCCACCCGGTGCGCCTGGATGTGGTCGGGGTGGCCGTAGCCGCCCTGCTCGTCGTAGGTCACCAGCACCTGCGGCCGGACCTCGCGGACCACCGCCACCAGGTGGCCGGCCGCCTCGTCCACCCCGGCCCGCCAGAAGCAGCCGGGGGCGTCGTTCTCGGCCACACCCATCATCCCCGAGTCGCGGTACCGGCCCGGGCCGCCGAGGAAGCGGAAGTCCTCCACCCCGAGCTCGCGCATCGCGGCGGCCAGCTCGCCGATCCGGTGCTCGCCGAGGGTGTCGTCCCGATCGGCCGTCAGATGGGCCAGCTCGGCCGGGATCACCTCACCGCCCTCACCGAGGGTGCAGGTCACCAGGGTGACCCGGGCCCCCTCGGCGGCGTACCGCGCCATCGTGGCGCCGGTCACGATCGACTCGTCGTCGGGGTGGGCGTGCACCAGGAGCAGGCGGCGCGGCTGCTGGTCGGAGACGGGGCTCATGGCCAGCAGCCTAGCGAGTGGGCGCCTCCTACAGCCTCAGGCCGTTGATCATGCCGGCCACGTTGGCCGTCATCGCCTGGATCGACGGGGCCAGCGAACTGGAGGCGAGGTAGAAGCCGAGCAGCGCGCAGATGATCGCGTGGGCGAGCCTCAGACCGGACTTGCGGATCAGGACCACGACGATGACCAGCATCAGCACGGCTGCGGAGACGGACAAGGCCATTGGTGTTCACACCCTTTCCCGGGTGCACCGCCCAGGGTGGGCGGCGGATGGACAACAGATACCCGATCGGCGAGGCGCGCATTACCCTCCGTGAGGGCGTGTCGCGGGCCGGGCGGGCGCGAAGGACGGCGGATCGGCCGGTCAGGGGCGGTTTCCGGGCCGTCGGCGCAGGGTCACGCTCCGCTGCTCCGAACGAGTGATCAGGAACGGCCCAGGGCATAGGGTCTGGACCCATGACCCCCTCGACCTCCCCGACCAGCCCGGAGTCCCCGGCCGCCGACGCGGCCGCCGAGACCTTCCCCCGGCAGTACGCGCGGACCCTGCGCTACACCGTGGGCGCCCCCCGGTCGTTCGCCGTCGCACCCGACGGCTCCCGGGTGGCCTTCCTGCGCTCCCGGTCCGGCACCGACCGCGCCAACCTGCTCTGGACCCTCGACACCGCCACCGGCGAGGAGCGGATCGCCGCCGACCCGGCCGTCCTGCTCGGCGGCGGCGAGGAGGAGCTCTCGGCCGCCGAGCGGGCCCGCCGCGAGCGTAGCCGGGAGGGCTCGGCCGGCATCGTCGGCTTCGCCCTGGACGGCGCCGGCGCCCGCGCCGCCTTCGCGCTCTCCGGCCGGCTCTTCACCGCCGACCTGGTCGCCCACGCCGCCCGCGAACTGCCCGCCGAGGGGCCGGTGGTGGACCCCCGCCCGGCACCCGACGGCAGCCACGTCGCGTACGTCAACGCCGCCGGCGAACTGCGCGTCAGCCGGACCGACGGCAGCGGCGACCGGGCGCTGGCCACCCCCGAGCACGACGGCGTGACCTGGGGTCAGGCCGAGTTCATCGCCCAGGAGGAGATGGACCGCGACCGCGGGTACTGGTGGGCCCCGGACGGCACCGGGCTGATCGCCGCCCGCGCCGACGACACCCCCGTCCGCCGCTGGTGGATCGCCGACCCGGCCAACCCCCAGACCGCCCCCGCCGAGGTCGGCTACCCGGCCGCCGGCACCCCCAACGCCGAGGTCGGCCTCTGGCTGCTCGGCCTGGACGGCTCCCGCACCGAACTGCGCTGGGACACCGCGGCGTTCCCGTACCTGGCCCGGGTGCACTGGTCCGCCGGCGGCCCGCCGCTGCTGCTCGTCCAGGCCCGCGACCAGCGCTCCCAGCAGATCCTCACGGTGGACCCGGCCACCGGCGCCACCGCCCTGCTGCTGGAGGAGCGCGACCCGGTCTGGCACGACCTCTTCCCCGGAGTCCCCGCCTGGACCCCGGACGGGCAGCTGGTCCGGATCACCGACCAGGACGGCGTCCGCGCCCTGGTGATCGGCGACCGGGTGGTCACCGAACCCTCGCTGCACCTGCGGTCGGTGGTCGCGGTCACCGACCGGGAGGTGTTCTTCACCGCCTCCGGCGGCGCGGCCGAGAAGGACCCGCTGCCCGGCTGGATCGCGGTCGGCCGGATCACCCACGACGGGCAGCGGCTCGGCTGGGTCTCCGCCTCCGACCAGCCCTTCGACCACGTCACCTCGGCCGTCCACGCCGGCGGCGTCACCGTCCGCTCCACCACCGAGCCCGGCCGCCCAGGCGCCCTGGTCCACGTCGGCCGGGACGTCCCCGAGCACGGCACCGTGCGGCACATCGCCACCATCGCCTCGTACGCCGAGACCCCGCTGATCACCGCCCGCCCCGTGTTCCGGTTCGCGGGGGAGCGGCGGATCCCCTGCGCGGTGTTCCTGCCCACCGGGTACGACGCCGAGCGGGACGGGCCGCTGCCGGTGCTGATGGACCCGTACGGCGGGCCGCACGGACAGCGGGTCGTCCTCTCCCACAACCCGCACCTGACCTCGCAGTGGTTCGCCGACCAGGGCTTCGCCGTGATCGTCGCGGACGGCCGCGGCACCCCCGGACGCAGCCCCGCCTGGGAGAAGGCGATCGCCTTCGACTTCGCCGGCGCCACCCTGGACGACCAGGTCGACGCGCTGCGGGCGCTCGCCGAGGAGTTCCCGCTCGACCTCGGCCGGGTCGGCATCCGCGGCTGGTCCTACGGCGGCTACCTCGCCGCCCTCGCCGTGCTGCGCCGCCCGGACGTCTTCCACGCCGCCGTCTCCGGCGCACCGGTCACCGACTGGCGGCTGTACGACACCCACTACACCGAGCGGTACCTCGGCCACCCGGACGAGCGGCCGGAGGTGTACGACGCCAACTCGCTGATCGGGGACGCCGCCCGGCTGGAGCGGCCGCTGATGATCGTCCACGGGCTCGCCGACGACAACGTGGTGGCGGCGCACACCCTGCGGCTGTCCTCCGCGCTGCTGGCGGCGGGCCGGCCGCACACCGTGCTGCCGCTGTCGGGGGTCACCCACATGACGCCGCAGGAGCAGGTGGCGGAGAACCTGCTGCTGCTCCAGGTGGACTTCCTGAAGCGCTCGCTGGAGGGGTGACCGCCTGACGGGCGTGCCCGGGATCCCGCCGGCGCCCTCCCCATGACATCCGTCATACGGAAGGCACGATCCCGGGCACTGCCGGCCGGTCCCCCCGGCGCGGGACGCTCGGGGCATGAGGACAACGACAGCGGAACGCGCGGAGGTCGCCTCCTTCCGGGGGGTCGGCAAGGACTACGGCCGGGTGAAGGCCGTGGAGGGGCTCGACCTGGTGCTGCGGCCGGGGGAGACGGTGGCCCTGCTCGGCCCGAACGGCGCCGGCAAGTCGACCAGCCTCGACCTGCTGCTGGGCCTGCGCGAGCCGGACCGGGGCCGGGTCGAGCTCTTCGGCGGCAGCCCCCGGGCGGCGATCGAGGCCGGCCGGGTCGGCGCGATGCTGCAGAGCGGCGGTCTGATGACCGACGTGAAGGTCGCCGAGCTGGTGCGGTTCGCCTGCGACGTCCACCCGCGCGGCCGCCGCCCCGAGGAGGTGCTGGCCGAGGCGGGGATCGCCGACCTCGCCGGCCGCCGGGTCGACAAGCTCTCCGGCGGGCAGGAGCAGCGGGTCCGGTTCGCCCTGGCCATCGCCGGGGCGAACGACCTGATCGTCCTGGACGAGCCGACCACCGGCATGGACGTCTCCGTCCGGCAGCGGTTCTGGGCGGCGATGCGGTCCCAGGCCGAGGCCGGCCGGACCGTCCTGTTCGCCACCCACTACCTGGAGGAGGCGGACTCCATCGCCGACCGGGTGCTCGTGCTGCACCGCGGCCGGCTGATCGCCGACGGCACCTCCGCCGAGATCAAGGCCAAGGCCGGCGCCCGCCGGATCGCCTTCGAGCTGCACACCGCCGACGGACCCCTCGACGAGTCGGTGCTGCGCGCCCTGCCCGGCGCGGTGGGCGTGGACGTCTCCGGCCGTCCGGACGGCGTCCGCACCGTCCGGATCCGCTCCACGGACGCCGACGCCGACGTCGCCACCCTCTACCGGGCCGGCCTGTACCCGCGCGGCCTGGAGGTCACCGGCCTGGGCCTGGAGCAGGCGTTCCTGACCATCACCGGCGACCAGGACCGGCAGGACGACAACGACCGGCAGGACGACCGGGACGACCGGGACGACCGGGACGACCGGGACGACCGCCGCGACGACACCCGCGAGGAGAGCACGCGATGACCACCCTGATCCGGCTGGAGATCCTGCGCACCCTGCGCAACAAGCGGTACGTGCTGTTCACCGTGCTCTACCCCGCCCTGATGTACGTGTTCTTCATCAGCGCCTACGGCAGCCACAACGAGGTCGGCGGCGGCATCCCGGTGAAGACCTACTTCATGGTCTCGATGGCCACCTTCGGCGCGGTCGGCGCGGTGCTCACCGGCTCGGCCCAGCGGATCTCGCTGGAGCGCAGGAGCGGCTGGGTGCGGCAGCTGCGGCTGACCGCGCTGCCCGGCCGGGCGTACACCGTCGGCAAGATCGCCTCCTGCGCAGTGACCACCCTGCCGGCCATCGCGGTGGTGTTCACGGTGGGCGCCGTCGAGGGGGTCCGGCTGGGCGCGGCGCAGTGGATCGGCCTGGCGGCGGCGCTCTGGCTCGGCAGCTTCGTGTTCGCCGCGCTCGGGGTGGCCCTCGGGTACGCGGCCGCGCCGGACGCCGTCCAGCCGATCGTGATGATCACGTACATGGCGATGGCGCTGCTCGGCGGGACGTGGTTCCCGGTGGGCGACTCGCTGGAGCGCTTCGCCCGGTTCAACCCGGTGTACCTCTACAACCGGCTGGCCACCTTCGTGCAGCCCGGCCACGCGCTGGACCTGTCCGCGGTCGGCGGCCTGGCCGCCTTCCTGGTGCTCTTCACCGCGGCCGCCGCCTACCTGTACCGCAGGGACACCCAGGCGGCATGATGGCCCTCATGGCGAAGATCATTCCGGCCCGCGGCCGGGGCCCGTCCGGCGAGGAGGGCGGGGGTGGCCGCCGCTCGTTCGGGAACATCCCCGGCGCTCCCGTGGAGACCCGCCGGCAGCTGCTGGTGAAGCTCTGCTGGATGACGCTGTGGATGGTCTTCCTGATCTACCCGGTGGAGGACCTGGTCCGCGGCGGCCACGGCGCCGCCGCCGCCGTCGCCGGCTGGACGGCGCTGGTGGTCTTCCTGCTCAGCTACTGGAGCCTGGTCGCGCTGCGCTCGACCCGGCCGGCCGGCTGGTGGGGCAAGTACGTGCCGCCGGTGCTGATGTTCACGCTCGCGCTGGTCACCTCCTTCACCCTCGGACCGGCGTGGCTGACCCTGTTCACCTACACCTCGGTCTGCGTGGCCGTGGTGCTGCCGGCGGAACGCGGGGTGTACGGCGTACTGGCGCTCACCGCGGTGACCCTGGCCGTGGCGGTCGCCGTGCACGCGGACGCCGACACCATGCTGGCCGTGGTGGTGCCCTGTCTGCTCTCCGGCCTGGCGATGAACGGCCTGCAGCGGCTGGTCGCCACCATGCGCGAGCTGCGCGAGGCCCGGGCCACGGTCGCCCACCTCGCCGCCTCCGAGGAACGGCTGCGGCTCGCCCGCGACCTGCACGACCTGCTCGGCCACTCGCTCTCGCTGATCGCCATCAAGAGCGAGCTGACCGGGCGGCTGATGGACGCCGGCCGGCAGGACGCCGCCCGGGCCCAGGTCGCCGACATCGAGAAGGTCGCCCGGGAGTCGCTGGCCGACGTCCGCTCGGCGGTCAGCGGCTTCCGGCGGCCCACCCTGGGAGTCGAACTGGCCGGCGCCCGGACCGCCCTCGCCACCGCCCAGATCGAGCTGGAGGCCGACCCGGCGGTCGCCGACGGCCGGCCCGGACTCGGCGAGGAGGAGGCCGGGGCACTGGCCTGGGCACTGCGCGAGGGCGTCACCAACGTGGTCCGGCACGGCGCCGGGGCCACCGTCTGCTCGGTGACCGTGGACGAGACCTGGGAGGGCGAGGGCGACCGGTACGCCGTCCTGGAGGTGGTGGACAACGGCCGCGGACCCGGCAAGGCGGGCCCGGGCAACGGGCTCTCCGGCCTGGCCGAGCGGCTGGAACTGGTCGGCGGCCGGCTGGAGTCCGGCAGCGGGCCGCGCGGCCGGGGCTTCCGGCTGCGGGCGCTGGTCCCCCTCGCCCCGGTGGCCGCACCCGGCGGCACGACGGCAGTTGACGGATCGTGAGGCCGCACCGGGTGGCGTCCGCCACAGGAGCGGCCCCTAGGCTGGCCGCATGACGGAGGGAACACGGGCCGTGCGGGTGCTGCTGGCCGAGGACCAGGGAATGGTGCGGGAGGCGCTGGCCGCGCTGCTCGGACTGGAGGGCGACATCGAGGTCGTGGCACAGGTCTCGCGGGGCGACGAGGTCGCCGACGCGGTGGCGGCGCACGCGGTCGAGGTCGCGGTCCTGGACATCGAGATGCCCGGGATGACCGGCATCGAGGCCGCCGCCGAGGTCAGACGGCGCTCGCCCGGCACCAAGGTGGTCATCGCCACCACCTTCGGCCGGCCCGGCTACCTGCGGCGGGCCATGGAGGCCGGGGCGGACGCCTTCCTGGTCAAGGACGCGCCGGCGGCGGAGCTGGCCGAGGCGATCCGGCGGGTGCTGCGGGGGGAGCGGGTGATCGACCCGACGCTGGCCGCCGCCGCGCTCGCGGAGGGCGCCAACCCGCTGACCGCCCGGGAGCGCGACGTGCTGGCCGCGGCCGCGGACGGCGCGGTCAACGCGGACATCGCCCGGCGGCTCCACCTCTCCGAGGGGACCGTGCGCAACTACCTGTCGATGGCCATCCAGAAGACCGCCGCCCGCAACCGCGCCGAGGCGGTCCGCATCGCCCGCGAAAAGGGCTGGCTCTAGCCGCCCGGCCCCCGGGGCAACCGAGGAAACCGGTCAACCACTAGGGGCGCGCGGGGGTACCTCCCGGCCTCCGCCCCCCCGCGACGTGAACGTCAGTTCAGCCGGTGGCGGGCCGCGCGGGCTTCGCGGCGGACGCGGGCGGCGGCGTCCGGGTCGAAGGCGTCGAGGATCGTGGCGTAGCCGTCCATCTCGGTGGCCCCGGTGAGGAAGTCCCCCATCCGGACCAGGAGTTCGGCCCGTTCCAGGCGGAGCTGGGCCGGGTGCCGCGGCAGCAGCAGGGCCAGTTCGGTGGCCCAGAGCTGGGTGCGGGCGTGCTCCGGGCGGTCGGCGGCCCAGCTGCGGATGTTGCCGAGCACCCGCAGCACGATGTCCAGCGGCTGCGCCGGCGTCAGCATCTCCGGGCCGAACCGGTGCCCGCTCGCGTTCACCAGCGCCTCGACGTCCGGCAGGTCGAGCAGCCGCCCGCCGTGGAACGGGTCGGCCAGCACGTACTCGTTGCCCCCGGCGGGGCCGCCGACCGCGACGATGAAGTGCCCGGGCAGCGCCACCCCGTGGACGGTCAGCCCGGCCCGGGCGGCCACCGCGCTCCACACCAGCGAGAGCATGATCGGCAGCCCGCGCCGCCGCCGCAGCACGTCCGGCAGCAGCGAGCTCTCCAGCCGCTTGTAGTCGGCCGGGGTGCCGTGGAACCGTTCCCGGCCGCCGAGCACCGCCGCCATCAGGGCCGCGGTCTCCTCCGGTCCGGCCGGCCGCCGTTCCGCCACCGCCCGCCGGACGGCGGAGGCGTGCCGGTCCAGCGCGGCCTGGCAGGCGGCCAGCAGCGCCTGGAGGGTCGGCGGCTCCTCGGCCTCGGCGGACCTCCCGGCGGGCGCCGGGATGCCGATCTGCACGGCGCCGGACGCCGGGCCGAGCGTGTGCTCGGCCGCCGCGAGCAGGCAGAGCAGCACCGGATCGGGGTGCTCGGCCCGGGCCTCGGTACGGAAGCGGGATCTGCTCTGCTCGGTCACAGCAGCCTTCGTCGGTACGGGTCTCAGGTCGGAACGGGTCCGCTCCGGGGGCCGGGGCGGAATGCTGCGGGGTGGTGCAGGGTGATGCGGAGGTCGGAGACTACCGCCGCGGGAGGCGGGCGTACTGGTAAGTGTGACTGGTCGTGAAGCCCAGCCGGTCGTAGAGGGCGATCGCGCCCCCGTTGTCCGCCTCCACCTGCAGGTACGCCCCGGTCGCCCCCTCCTCGGCGGCGCGGGCGGCGAGGACCGCCATCACCGTGGTGGCGAGGCCGGTCCGGCGCGCGTGGGGCGCGACCTCGACGGCGCCGAACCCCGCCCAGACGCCGTCCACGGCCACCCGGCCGATGGCCAGCGGGGTGCCGTCGCCGGCCCGGGCGGTGGCGAACCAGACCGAGGGGCCGCCGTGCAGCACCCGTCGGGCCGCCTCCTCCGTCGCCGGGTCGCCGGAGACGCGGCGGTACAGCGCCGTCCACTCGGCTCCCGCGGTCCGGGCGAGGCGCACCCGTTCGGCCCCGCCGGCCGGCTCCCGGGCCGCCCGGGCGAGCGGGGCGAGCGCGGCGGTCCGCAGCAGGGTCGGGGCATACTCGGCGCCCAGCCGGTCGAGTTCGGCGTCCAGGCCTGCGGGGGAGTCGCCGGTCAGTTCCAGGTACCCGGGCAGGCCGCGGGCCCCGTACCAGTCGCGCACCGCCTCCAGGGCTGCGGGCAGTGGGAGGCCGGGATCGCCGGTGGCCGCGACGGAGTTGGCCCGCCGGGTGAACCCGGCGGAGGCCCGCAGCGTCCAGTCGCCGAGCCGTTCCTGCTCCACGGCCGGCCAGCCGCGGGCGGCCACCGCCATCAGCTCGCCGGGGCCGGCCTCCGGCCGGGGCACCCGCCGGGCCGGGAACAGCGGTACCGGCTTGCCCGCGACCAGGAGGTCCTCCGGGAAGGTGACCGCCTCGCCGTTGCGCGGGACCACGGTCAGGCCGTGATCGTCCCAGGATTCGAGCACGCCGATCACATCACGGAACACCGGACGTCCGTCCACGACCTCCGAAAGTCGGCGTACGGAGACCCGTCGTCCCACGTCAGAGCGGTCCAGACGGACCTCCGGGCGGTCCGTCGCGGGAGTTCCACCCGGCATCAAGGGCACCTCCTGTGCATTTGCGGTCCCAGACCCGCGATACTAGGGGCGGGCATCGACGACGCCGCGCTCACCCGCGCGCCAGACAAACAGTAGGGCGGCAGCCCTTCCGAGGAGGAACGACAGCGTGACCTACGTCATCGCGCAGCCTTGTGTCGACGTCAAGGACAAGGCGTGCATCGAAGAGTGCCCGGTCGACTGCATCTACGAGGGCGAGCGTTCCCTCTACATCCACCCGGATGAGTGCGTCGACTGTGGCGCCTGCGAGCCGGTCTGCCCGGTCGAGGCCATCTTCTACGAGGACGACACCCCGGAGGAGTGGAAGGACTACTACAAGGCGAACGTCGAGTTCTTCGACGACCTCGGCTCGCCCGGTGGTGCTTCCAAGCTCGGCCTCATCGAGCGGGACCACCCGTTCATCGCGGCCCTCCCGCCGCAGAACGCCGACCACTGATCGGCGGCAACTGAAGCTGTGAGCACCAACGACAGCACGCGAGCGCCGTTCCCGGGCCACCCGGGGGCGGCGCGCCGCGTTTCCGACCTCCTGCCGGTCTTCCCCTGGGACAAGCTGGAGCCGTACAAGAAGACCGCCCTCGCCCACCCGGGCGGGCTCTGCGACTTCTCGGTCGGCACCCCGGTGGACCCGGTCCCGGAGGTGATCCAGAAGGCCCTGGCGGCCCACACCGACACGCCCGGCTACCCGACCGTGTGGGGCCCGCTCGACCTGCGCGAGGCGATCGCCGGCTGGCTGCGCCGCCGGGTCGGCGCCGACATCGGCCCGGAGGCCGTCCTGCCGACGGTCGGCTCCAAGGAGCTGGTGGCCTGGCTGCCGGGCCAGCTCGGTCTCGGCCCCGGCGACCAGGTCGCCTACCCGCGGCTCGCCTACCCGACGTACGAGGTCGGGGCGCGGCTGTGCGGCGCCGAGCCGGTGGAGTACGGCTCGGTGGACGAGCTGGACCCGACCCGGGTCCGGCTGCTCTGGCTGAACTCCCCGTCCAACCCGACCGGCCGGGTGCTCTCCGCCGAGGAGCTGCGCCGGGCGGTGGCCTGGGCCCGGGAGCACCGGGTGCTGCTGGTCAGCGACGAGTGCTACCTGGAGCTGGGCTGGGAGGCCGACCCGGCGTCGGTGCTGCACCCCTCGGTGTGCGGCGGCGACCACGAGGGCCTGCTGGCCGTCCACTCGCTCTCCAAGCGCTCCAACCTGGCCGGGTACCGGGCCTCCTTCGTGGCCGGCGACCCGGTGGTGATCAGGGAGCTGCTGGAGGTCCGCAAGCACGGCGGCATGATCGTGCCGGCGCCCGTCCAGGCGGCCACCGTGGCGGCCCTGGCGGACGACGCGCACGTCGCCGAGCAGCGCGACCGGTACGCGCGGCGGCGGGCGTCGTTGCGGGCGGCGCTGGAGGCGTACGGCTTCCGGATCGAGCACTCCGAGGCCAGCCTGTACCTGTGGGCGACCCAGGACCGGCCGTGCTGGGAGACCGTGGCCGAGCTGGCCGCCCTGGGCATCCTGGTCGCCCCGGGCGACTTCTACGGTCCGGCCGGGGCGCAGTTCGTCCGGGTGGCGTTCACCGCCACCGACGAGCGGGTGGCCGCGGCCGTGGAGCGGC
Organism: Kitasatospora sp. HUAS MG31; assembly: GCF_040571325.1. Classification (GTDB taxonomy): domain Bacteria; phylum Actinomycetota; class Actinomycetes; order Streptomycetales; family Streptomycetaceae; genus Kitasatospora; species Kitasatospora camelliae. The sequence continues at coordinate 4,677,937 of NZ_CP159872.1, forward strand.
TGACCCGCTGATCCGGGCCGGTACGACGAACGGGAGGAGGGCCGGGGATATCCCCGGCCCTCCTCCGTGCGTCCGACCGGTGTCAGCCGAGCTTGGGCAGGCCGCCCAGGCCGCCCAGGGCGCCGCCGCCGAGGCCGCCGTTCAGCAGCCCGCCGGACAGCGGCAGGCTGTCCACCGGGTTGGAGCCCAGGCCCGGCGCGCCGCCGAGCCGGCCCTCCGCCTCCTGGTCGACCATGCCGCCGGTGGCACCGGAGACCGGGCCGGCCACCGGGGCCAGGGTGTCGGTGGGCAGGTTCTGGGTCAGGCCGCCGGTCGGAAGGCCCTTGCCCACCGTGCCGAGCGGGGCGGAGGCCGAGGCGGACCGGGTGGCCGGCAGGACCTTCTCGGTCATGGCCGGGCCGCCCAGCTCGCCGAGCGCCCGGTCGGCGCCGGGCAGCGGGTGCGCCACCGCGTCGCGGGCGTTGCTCGCGGCCGGACCGCCGGCCGAAAGGGCCGCGGCGCCGGTGGTGCCGACGACGTGGCCGACCTCCTGCGCCGCTCCCTGCACCGACGACCCCGGGGCGGGGGCATCGGCGAGCTTGGTCACCCCGGTGCCCAGGTCGGTCTGCGGCACCAGTTCGGTGGCGCCGGCGGACCCGGCCGCGACCAGCGGCGCCGTACCGGCTGCGACGACCAGCGCGGCCTGGGCGATCCGGCGCGTGAGGGGGAAGGACATGGTGCTCCTCAGGGATAGGGGACGGCGGTCCGCCGGGCGGACGACGTGTACTACCGCTAGGGGAGCGAGAAGGTTTCGGCGAGTCAAGGTAAAGAGTGCGCAAAGATCAGACGATCCTTTTTCGGACATCCCGGATATTCCGACCTCCGGGGGAGTGTCCGCAGAATCGTCACTTCCCTTGTCGGGCACGGCGCGCACGGAACCGTGTCGAACCCGTGAGGAGCGGCGGAAACCCGTCCGCCGGGGTAAACCCGGATGGACCCGAATCACCCGGTGGGTGGTAACCCGCTCACCCGTCCGTCAAGCGGCGGACCGTCACTTCTTGACCGGAGCCCCGATGCTGACCAGCACCCGGTCCACCGGCGCGCCCTCGCTCTGCGCCTTCCAGCCGTCGTTGGGCCGGTCCACCCGCCACACCTTGCCGTCGTACCCGACCGTGCCCAGGCCCAGCTCCTGCGCGTGCGCCACCGCCCACTGCGCCAGCGCCCAGCCGACCTGCCGGGTCGCGCCCGGCCCGGAGTCGGCGCTCGCCGTCGGCTGCGGCACCAGCGCCAGCACCGACCGCGGGTCCTTCGCCGCCTTCTCGACCGGCGACACCGCCACCACCTTGCCGAACTCCCGCTTCACCCGCTCCGACACGTCGGTCGGCTGCGGCGCGGCGGACGCCTGCGCGGCCGGCTGCTGCGCGGCCGTCGGGCTGGGCTCCGCGGTGGGCGCCGCCAGGTCGTGCACCACGCAGCTGAGCGCGGCCGGCTCCCGGCCGGTCAGCGCCGAGGACACCAGCGTCGCGTTGGTCTCGTGCTTGGCGTACGCCTGCGGGTAGCCGCTCTTCTGCACCTGCTGGGCGGCGTCGGTCAGCGGCATCCGGGCGTACCCGGGCACCTTCACCAGGCCGTCCAGGAACTTGTTGGTCGCGTAGACCGGGTCCTTGATCTGGTCGATGGTGCCCCAGCCCTGTGACGGGCGCTGCTGGAACAGGCCCACCGAGTCGCGGTCGCCGCCCTCCAGGTTGTGGATCTTCGACTCCTGCATCGCGGTGGCCAGCGCGATGGTCACCGCCCGCTCGGGCAGCCCGCGGGAGAGCGCCACCGCGGTGATGGTGGCCGCGTTGGAGGCCGCCGCCAGGTCCAGGGTGCCGCCGCCGGCCACGGTGGTGATCTTGCAGCCCTCCGGCGGCAGCGGGGACAGCTTGTCCCGGTTGAGGTACACGATCAGCGCGCCGACCGTGGCCAGCGCCAGCAGGCCCACCAGCAGCCGCCGGACCGGCCGCCCGCGTCGCACCGCCGCGGCGGTGCCGCCCTGCCCGCCGTCCGCCATCCCGGCCACCGCAGCTCCTCTCGTCCCAACCCGCCGCTCGCGACACCGTACCCACTCGGACGGCTGTACGTCCGTACCGGTTGCCGCGATCTGCGCCACGTCCCCGGCCGGTGCCGTTCGTACCCCCCGTCAGCCCTCCCGGGGGTCGCCGCCGGGCGGGGGCGCACGGGCCGACCTGCGGGTGCCCGGGGCCGCGGCTCGATAGGGTGGGCGACCATGAGCAGCCCGAACGCGCCCCTCGACCTGACCATCGACGGCGGAGCGCTGACCGCCCGACTCGTCGACTTCCCCTCCGTCAGCGGCGACGAGCAGCCGCTCGCCGACGCCGTCGAGGCCGCGCTGCGGGCCCACCCCCACCTCACCGTCGACCGGTTCGGCAACAACGTGGTCGCCCGCACCACCCTCGGCCGCGCCGAGCGGGTGCTGATCGCCGGCCACCTGGACACCGTGCCGATCGCCGACAACCTGCCCAGCTACGTCGAGGGCGACCTGCTCTACGGCTGCGGCACCTCCGACATGAAGTCCGGCGTCGCCGTGGCGCTGCGGCTCGCCGCCACCCTGCCCGAGCCCAACCGCGACCTCACCTTCGTCTTCTACGACTGCGAGGAGATCGAGGCCTCCCGCAACGGCCTGGGCCGGCTGGCCGCCGCCCACCCCGAGTGGCTGGCCGCCGACTTCGCCGTGCTGATGGAGCCCAGCGGCGCGACCGTCGAGGGCGGCTGCCAGGGCACCCTGCGCGCCGACGTCAAGCTCACCGGTACCCGGGCCCACTCCGCCCGCAGCTGGCTCGGCGACAACGCCATCCACAAGGCCGTCGAGGTGCTGCGCCGACTCTCCGAGTACCAGCCGCGCCGGGTGGAGATCGACGGCCTGGAGTACCGCGAGGGCCTCAACGCCACCCGGATCGACGGCGGGGTGGCCGGCAACGTCATCCCGGACGAGTGCGTGGTCCACGTGAACTTCCGGTTCGCCCCGGACCGCACGGTCGAGGAGGCGGCCGACCACGTCCGCGAGGTGTTCGCCGGCTTCGACGTGGACGTCACCGACAGCGCCGCGGGCGCCCTGCCGGGGCTGGCCCAGCCCGCCGCCCGGGACTTCCTGGCGGCCGTCGGCGGGAAGCCGCGGGCCAAGTTCGGCTGGACCGACGTCGCCCGGTTCAGCGCCCTCGGCGTCCCGGCCGTCAACTACGGGCCCGGCGATCCCAACCTGGCCCACAAGCGGGACGAGCACTGCTCCCTCACCGCCATCGCCGAGACCGAGGCCCGGCTGCGCGCCTGGCTCGGCTGACCGCCACCCCCGCGTTCGTCGTGCGTGCCCGGCATCCCCCGGGCACCCACGGGGCACCGGGGGTTCGCCCCGGGTTCCCCGGAAAGCCGGGGGCCCGGGCGTAGGGTTTCGTCATGACAGCCACTGGAGAAGACAAGCACTACGGGCACGGCCCCGAGGAAGTCGGCGCGCCCGAACGGAAGAAGCCCTGGCCCGAGAAGCAGAAGGGCCCCGTCCTCCTCCGCCGCGACCAGGTCGGCACCAGCACCACGGACCAGCGGCTGCTGGACACCACCGGCCCCACCGACTGGCTGCACACCGACCCCTGGCGGGTCTGGCGGATCACCTCGGAGTTCGTCGAGGGCTTCGGCGCGCTCGCCGAACTCCCCGCCGCCATCAGCGTCTTCGGCTCGGCCCGGACCTCGGTCGACTCACCCGAGTACGCCGCCGGCGTGGCCATCGGCCGGGCCCTCGCCGAGGCCGGGTACGCGGTGATCACCGGCGGCGGCCCGGGCGCGATGGAGGCCGCCAACCGCGGCGCCTCGGACGCCGGCGGTCTCTCGGTCGGGCTCGGCATCGAGCTGCCCTTCGAGCAGGGCCTCAACGAGTTCGTCGACCTCGGTCTGAACTTCCGGTACTTCTTCGTCCGCAAGACGATGTTCGTGAAGTACGCCCAGGGCTTCGTGGTGCTGCCGGGCGGGCTCGGCACCCTGGACGAGCTGTTCGAGGCGCTGACGCTGGTTCAGACGAAGAAGGTCACCCGGTTCCCGGTGATCCTCTTCGGCAGCGCGTACTGGGGCGGCCTGGTGGAGTGGCTGAGGACCACCCTGGTCGCCCAGGGCAAGGCGGCCCCCCACGACCTGGAGCTGTTCCACGTCACCGACGAGGTGGACGAGGTGCTGAAGATCCTGGAGGAGAGCCGCCGGCCCAACGGCTCCGAGATCTGAGCCCGCGGTGCGCGGGGGCCGGCCCCGGCCCGGTACGGCTGCCGCCGCCGGGGTCAGGCCAGTCCCCGGCGGGCCACCGCCGGGGGCCGGGTGCCACGGATCGAGGCCACCATGTCCAGCACCTGGCGGGTCTCGGCGACCTGGTGCACCCGGTAGATCCGGGCGCCCAGCCAGGCGGAGACCGCGGTGGTGGCCAGGGTGCCCAGCAGCCGCTCCTGGACCGGCTTGTCCAGCGTCTCGCCGACGAAGTCCTTGTTGGAGAGCGACACCAGCACCGGGAAACCGGTCGCGGTCATCTCCGGCAGCCGACGGGTGGCCTCCAGCGAGTGCCGGGTGTTCTTGCCGAAGTCGTGGCCCGGGTCGATGATCACCGCGTCCCGGCGGACGCCCAGCTCCACGGCCCGCTCGGCCAGCCCGACCGTCACCCGCAGGATGTCGGCCATCACGTCCTCGTATCCCACCCGGTGCGGCCGGGTACGCGGCTCGGCACCGCCGGCGTGGGTGCACACCAGCCCGGCGCCGTACCGGGCGGCGACCTCGGCCAGCCGCGGGTCCACCCCGCCCCAGGCGTCGTTGAGCAGGTCGGCGCCGACCTCGCAGACCGCCTCGCCGACCTCGTGCCGCCAGGTGTCCACGCTGATCACCGCCCCGGGGTGGCGCTTGCGCAGCTCGGCGACGAAGGGCACCGTCCGGCGCAGCTCCTCCTCGACGGTCACCTCCTCGCCCGGGCCGGCCTTCACCCCGCCGATGTCCAGGACGGCGGCGCCCTCGGCCACCGCCCGGTCCGCGGCGGCGAACGCGGCCTCGTCCGCGAAGGTGGCCCCGCGGTCGAAGAAGGAGTCCGGGGTGCGGTTGACGATGGCCATGATCACCAGCTCGTCGTCGCCGAACTCCCGTGGGCCAAGGCGTAGTGCCACCGGTGTCTCCTCCACAGCTCGCCCGGGTGCGATGATGGGCCCCGGCCTACTCGGGGACCATGATCCCACCAGTACCGGGGCCGACCGGGGACAGACGGAGGACAGCTCGTGTTCTGGGTGATCGTGGCGGCGATGGCCGTGGTGGTCGGCGGCGCCGCCCTGGTGGCGCTGGGTGGCGGCGGCTCGCTCCCGGAGGCGGAGCACGACCGCATCTGGGCCCGGCTGCCGCGGGAGCGCCCGCTCAGCCGCGACGACGTGGACGCGCTGCGGCTGCCGATGGCGCTGCGCGGCTACCGCATGGACGAGGTGGACGACGTCCTGGACCGGCTCGGTGCCGAGCTCGCCCACCGGGACTCCCGGATCGCCGAACTGGAGGCCGCCGCCGCCCTGCGCGGCGCGGTGGAGGCCGGGGCCGCGGGCGAGGCCGACGAGGAGCCGCTGCCCGGCCTGGAGGAGTTCGCCAAGGTCGTCGACCACGCCGCCGCACAGCCGGCGCACCCGGCCGGCGAGCAGACGCAGGACCGCACGGGGGAGCGGTGAGCGGGGCCGTCCGCGGCGCCGACGGGCTGCTCCGCTGCGGGTGGGGCGACTCGACCGAGGACTACCGGACGTACCACGACACCGAGTGGGGCCGCCCGGTCCACGGCGAGGACGCCCTGTTCGAGCGGATCTCCCTGGAGGCGTTCCAGTCCGGACTGTCCTGGATCACCATCCTGCGCCGCCGGGAGAACTTCCGGACGGCGTTCTCCGGGTTCGTGATCGCCGAGGTGGCCGCCTTCGGCCCCGCCGACGTGGAGCGGCTGCTCGCCGACGAGGGCATCATCCGCAACCGCGCCAAGATCGAGGCCACCCTGGCCAACGCCGGGGCCGCGCTGGCCCTGGACGGCGGCCTGGACGAGCTGGTCTGGCGGTACGCCGCCGACCCGGGCCGGCCGGCCCCCCGCACGCTGGACGAGGTGCCGGCCGTGACGCCCGAGTCGACGGCGCTGGCCAAGGAGCTCAAGAAGCGGGGCTTCCGCTTCGTCGGCCCGACCACGGCGTACGCCCTGATGCAGGCCTGCGGCCTGGTCAACGACCACCTGGCCGACTGCCACGCCCGCTGACCTCCGCGCGGGCTCCGGGCCGCTCCGGGAGGTGCCTCAGCGCCCCAGGTAGACCGGCTTCTCCTTGGCGATGAAGGCGCGGACCGCGATCCGGTGGTCCTCGCTGGTGCCCGCCAGGGTCTGCAGCTCGTCCTCCTTGTCCAGCAGCTCGCTCAGCGAGTGCGAGGCGCCGTACGCCAGCGACTCCTTGATCGCGCCGTAGGCGACCGTCGGGCCCTCGGCCAGCTCCTTGGCGAACTCGCGCGCGGCACCGGCCAGTTCGGCGGTCGGCACGACCCGGGTGGCCAGGCCCAGGGTGAGCGCCTCGGGGGCCTTCACGGTCCGCGGCAGCATCAGCAGCTCGGTGGCCCTGGCGTGGCCGACCAGCCGCGGCAGCGTCCAGGAGGCACCCGAGTCGGCGGTGAGCGCCACCCCGGCGAAGGAGGTGTTGAAGCCAGCGGTGTCGGCGACGATCCGGAAGTCGCAGGCGAAGGCCAGCGAGGCGCCCGCGCCCGCGGCCACCCCGTTGACCGCCGCGACGGTCGGCTTGCGCATCCCGGCCAGCGCCCGCACCAGCGGGTTGTAGTGCTCCGCGACGGTCCGCAGGGCGCCCTCGCCGGTCTCCTCCTGCCGCTTCAGCAGCCCCAGGTGCTCCTTGAGGTCCTGTCCGACGCAGAACGCCTTGTCGCCCGCGCCGGTGAGCAGCACGGCCCGGACGGCGTCGTCCGCGGCGACCGCGACCAGGGTGTCGCGCAGCGCCACCTTGGTGGGGACGTCCAGCGCGTTCATGGCGTCCGGGCGGTTGATGGTGATGACGGCGAGCGGGCCGTCGAGCTCGTAGGCGACGGGTTCGGTCATGGCGGGGGCTCCCGGGGGTGGTGGGACAGGTCGCTCGTCAGCATGCCGGAGCCGGGGGCCGGCTGGGGAGTGTGAGGTAGCGCACCCTCCCGGAGCGTGTCGTAGCCCGTCGTGATGCGGCTTCTGGCAGGTAATCGGCCGATTCGGGCGCGTCCGGACGGGCTTGCGCAGAGAGTGATGTTGGTCATCGGGCCGCCGCATGCGGGATAATGGCTTCCGATCAAAGCGTTCGATGCCGGTGGTGGACGGACTGCCGGTACGTAGCTGAGCGGTTGCAGGAAGGGGAACGAGCATGGCGGCCATGAAGCCGCGGACGGGTGACGGCCCGCTCGAGGTCACCAAAGAGGGGCGGGGCATCATCATGCGAGTTCCGCTTGAGGGCGGCGGACGCCTGGTGGTGGAGCTCACGCCCGATGAGGCAGACGCACTGGGCGAGGCGCTGAAGAAGGCCTGCGGCTGACCGCAGCAGGTGTTCCCCCATCTCCTGGAGATGCGCGAGGGCCCGGTTCCGCTGGACGGATCCGGGCCCTTCGCCGTTCCCGGGGCACCCGGGGGCAGGGTTCAGCGTTTGACCGCGCAGAGCAGGCCGTCGCTGACCGGCAGCAGGGCGGGCAGCAGCAGGTCGCTCTCCCGGACCTCCCGGACCAGCTCGCGCACCGCGTGGGTCTGCGGGTCGTTCTGCTCGGGCTCGGCCAGTCGGCCCTCCTGGAACACCCCTTCGAAGCAGACCGCCCCGCCGGGGCGCAGCAGCCGCAGCGCCTCCGCCAGGTAGGACTGCGACTCGGCCGGATCGCCGTCGCAGAACACCAGGTCGTACTGGCCGTCGGCGAGCCGGGGCAGCACGTCGAGCGCCCGGCCGGGGATGAACCTCGAACGGTTGGGCGCGAAGCCGGCCGCGTGGTACGCCTCGCGGGCGTACTGCTGGCGGACCGGTTCGGAGTCCACCGTGGTCAGCACGCCGTCAGGACGCATGCCGCGCAGCAGGTACACCCCGGAGACGCCGGTGCCGGTGCCGATCTCGGCGACCGCCTTGGCGTCCAGCGCGGCGGCCAGCAGGCGCAGGCAGGCGCCGCCGCTCGGGCCGATCGCGCGTATCCCGGTCCTGGCCGCCAGGGCCCGGGCGTAGGTCAGCACCGCGTCCTCGCCGACATAGGTGTCGGCGAGTTCAACGCGCTCGGGCCCGAACTCGGTGATGGCTGCCTCTCCCCGAAGCGCCGGATGCCGACCTGATGTCGACATTTCAGCCACAGACTACTGTCCGGGCGGGAACCGCGTTCGACGCCTGGCCGTTGTTCCAGAGCGGGACCGCCGATACGAGTGCGTACCACCCGGTCCTGGGGGCCGGGCGGCCGTGCAGACGGGCGTTCGATCGGTTTTATCCGGATCCGACGGGTGAGGTGGATATGGTGGTTGCCCTGCTGGGCAGAAGAGCCGACCGAGGAGGTGTGGCCGAGGGCGACGTCCCTGTGCGGCGGCACCCCCGCGGCACCGCGTCGGCCCGTACGCCGAAGCCCGTGATGAACCAGTCTGCGCACTCCCCCCTGGACACGCCGACCGCAGCCGACGGCTCGGCGGCCGAGCCCGCCGCCGTGCTGGCGAGCTTCACCGAGGGCACGGGCGCGGAGGGCTGGACCCCTCCCAGCTGGGAGGAGATCGTCGAGGCGCACAGCGCCCGGGTGTACCGGCTGGCCTACCGCCTGACGGGCAATCAGCACGACGCCGAGGACCTCACCCAGGAGGTCTTCGTCCGGGTGTTCCGCTCGCTGTCCACCTACACCCCCGGCACGTTCGAGGGCTGGCTGCACCGGATCACCACCAATCTCTTCCTCGACATGGTGAGGCGCCGTCAGCGGATCCGCTTCGACGCCCTGGCCGAGGACGCCGCCGAGCGGCTGCCGAGCCGTGAGCCCAGCCCGGCCCAGCACTTCAGCGACACCCACTTCGACGCCGACGTCCAGCAGGCGCTGGACACCCTCGCCCCCGAGTTCCGCGCGGCCGTGGTGCTGTGCGACATCGAGGGCCTCTCCTACGAGGAGATCGCCGCGACCCTGGGCGTGAAGCTCGGCACCGTGCGCAGCCGTATCCACCGCGGCCGCTCGCACCTGCGGGCCGCCCTCAAGCACCGCGCCCCGAACACCGCCCCCGGGCGGGCCCGGCGCGGCGGATCGGCCGAGCCGGTCGCGGTCGGAGCCGACGGCCCTTTCGCCGGTGAGTCCGACCGGAGGGGCTCATGACCGAGCGCAGCCCGGAGTCCCAGGGCCGCTCCCGATGGGCCCAGCTGTCCCGGCGCGCTGAGCAGCAGCGGGGCGAGCAGCAGGGCGAGTCCGCCGAGCTGCGGGCCCTCCCGGTGCGCCCGGCCGAGCCCGCGCCCGACGAGCACCTCGGCGACCGCCTGACCGCCTACCTGGACGGCGAACTCGGCCACGACTCGCGCGAGCGGGTCCAGGCCCACCTGGCGACCTGCGCCGACTGCCTGGCCGAGGCCGACGCCGGCCGCGCGGTCAAGCACCTGCTGACCGAGGCGGTCACCCCCGCCCCCTCCTCGATGCTGATGGCCCGTCTGCTGGCGGTCGCCGCCGCACCGGAGGACGAGCGCGGCGACGGCCCGGGCGGCGGCTCGGTCGCCGCCACCGGCACGCTCGGCGGCAGCCGGCTGACCGGCGGCTCGTTCGGGCGCGGCGCGGGCTCCACGTTCGGCGGCGGCGCGCTCGGGGCGGACTCCCCGATACCCGGCATCGACCCGCGGGCCCGGCAGACCCCGCCCCGGCCGTTCGCGAGCCGCCGCGGCGGCCCGCTGGAGGCCCCCCGTCCGCTGGCGGCGCTCGCCGGTACCGCGATGCTCCGGCCGGCTCCCGCGCGCGGCCGCCGACTGGTCTTCGCCGCGGCCGGCGCCTTCTCGGTGGCCGCGGTCACGCTGGGCGGCGTGGGGTTCACCACCGGCGCGGCCGGGTCGGTGGGGGAGAACCGGCACCGCTCGGTCACCCCGGCCGGGGTTCCCGGCGGCGACGCGATCGTCCCGGTCACCGCGCAGCTCCCGTACGACCAGTCGGACCGCTCGATGTCCAACAACCAGCCCCCCGCGGCCGTGCCGCAGCCGTTCCGGTTCCAGCAGGAGTCCGCGGCCGACGGGTACCCGCGCCACCTGCCCCGCTGACCCCCGCGCCGGCCGGCCTCGACGGCCGGCTGGCCCCGCGCTGCCCGGCCTCCGGTCGGCGCCGTCCGGAGGCCGGCCGGCGGGCCGCCGGGCGGGCGGACTTCACCCCCGCTTCACGGGGTGAGGGGGGCGCGAATCGGGCCGGGCCCATTACTCTGTACAGACCGTTGTCCGGCGCTGGGAGCTCAGGTGTTTTCAGACATAGGCCCACTTGAGGTCGTGACGCTGGTGATCCTGGCCATCGTGATCTTCGGCCCGGACAAGCTGCCGAAGCTGATCCAGGACACCACGGGCTTCATCCGGAAGATCCGGTCCTTCGCGGACAGCGCCAAGCAGGACATCCGCGAGGAGCTCGGCCCGGAGTTCAAGGACTTCGAGTTCCAGGACCTCCACCCGAAGACCTTCGTCCGCAAGCAGTTGCTCGGCGACAACGAGGACCCGCTGGGCTTCAAGGACCTCAAGGACGGCCTGGACTTCACGTCCGCGCTGAACGACGAGCCGTCCCGGCCGGCCCCGGCCGCCACCCCGGCCGTCGGCCTCGCGAAGACCGGCGGCTCCGGCGCGCCGCTCGCCACCGGGGAGCGCCCGCCGTTCGATCCGGACGCCACCTGACGCCCGTACGCCCTCGCCGTGCCCCTGGCGCCCCGCTCTCCGAGTGGGGCGCCTTCGCGTTCCGGCCGCCTAGGGTGCAGGGATGCCGTCGGCGCCGTGGTGGGGCGCCGGGGGCGCGGGCGTGCCCTCCGTCACGTTCGGCCGTGTTCGGCCCCGAGATGCCGGTCCCGGGCCATCCGGTACGACACCATGGAGCGCTGTGGCGAAAGCCGATCGGTTCGTCGGGTTGGAGGAGGTCCGGGATGGACGCGACGAGTAGTGCGGTGGGGGCGGGCGCGGGGACGGCCACCACGCCCGTGGTGGGCGCGCAGGCCAAGCCCGTCGACCCGCTGGCACCGTACCTGGCCGCGGACTTCCCGTGGTACGGCCTCGACGAGGGCTGGACGGGCCGCCGCTGGCTCGGCCAGGTCGGCGCCGGCCACAGCCGGATCGGCGAGCCCGCCGCCGTCGACTACGGCTCGCTCGGCCACGGCGACGAGCCCGCCAAGCAGGCCGAGGTGCGGGACGTCCGCCGGTTCGCCGTGGTGGTGACCGTCGCACGGCGGCCCGGGCGCCGCAGCGCCGACAACACCGGGACGCTGGAGGCCACCTCCGCATCCTCGGCGGCCTGGCTGGCCGGCTCCGGCCTGCTCGCCGCCACCTGGCCGGGCCAGCTGGACCGGACCCTGCGGCAGGACTGGCTGGACCAGCAGACCGCCCTCGCCTGGGACCTCGCCGACGACCTCGAAGGGCCGGCCTGGTCCTCGCTCACCCTCCCGGTCAACGGCGTCCCGCAGCCCTTCCGCTACCGCGAGTCGGAGTACGGCTGGGTGCTCGCCGGCGAGGCCCCGGGCGTCCTGCTCGGTGCCTACGGCCGCGGCGTGAGCGCGTACGGCGTCGGCTTCACCGCCGTCCCCGACCTCGCGGGCTACAACGGCCGCTGACTCACCGGTGGCCTCACCGGTCGGCGCAGGAGTACGAGCCGTCCGCCTCCCGGGCCACCGCGTTGTGGCCCAGGCAGGCCAGCATCGGCGCCACCGAGTACGCCCGCAGGACGCCGCCAGCCAGCAGCAGGACGCAGACCGTCCCGACCGTGGCCAGCACCAGCCGGGAGGACCGCGCGGCGGCGATCAGCGCGACCAGCGCCGCCGCCGCGCTCAGCACCACCGCGATCAGCACCAGTGGGCCGCGGTTGTCCCGCAGCCCCGGGAACTGGTCCGGCTGCTCGGCCTCCAGCGTCGCGGCGTAGCCGATCACCAGCAGCAGGGCCGAGACCGGCACCAGCCCCACCATCAGACAGCCCTTCACGGCCCCTCCCCCTTCGGCCCACCCACCCCGGGCCCGGCCACCCCCCCCCGCAGGGACGCCCACCCACCCCCCCGGGGTTCCGCCGCCGGGCAACGCCGCCGGGCAACGACAAGGGGCCGCGCACGGGGAGACTCCCCGCACACGGCCCCGGGCCGTACGGATCAGAACTTGTTCTTCGGCGTGAGGCCGAGGGACAGGCCGGAGAGGCCGCGCTTGCGGCCGCCGAGCTTGCCGGCGATGGTGCGGAGGGCCGAGCCGGCCGGGGACTCCGGGTTGGAGAGGACCACCGGGCGGCCGTCGTCGCCGCCCTCGCGGAGGCGGACGTCGATCGGGATCGAGCCGAGCACCGGGACGGTGGCGCCAACGCTGCGGGTCAGCGCGTCCGCGACGGTCTGGCCGCCGCCGGTGCCGAAGACGTCGATCATCTCGTCGCAGTGCGGGCAGGGCATGCCCGACATGTTCTCGATCACGCCGACGATCTTCTGGTGCGTCTGGAGCGCGATGGTGCCCGCCCGCTCGGCCACCTCGGCGGCGGCCATCTGCGGGGTGGTGACGATCAGGATCTCCGCGTTCGGGACCAGCTGGGCGACCGAGATGGCGATGTCGCCGGTGCCCGGAGGCAGGTCGAGCAGCAGGACGTCCAGGTCGCCCCAGTACACGTCGGCGAGGAACTGCTGGAGCGCGCGGTGCAGCATCGGCCCGCGCCACACCACCGGGGCGTTGCCCGGGGTGAACATGCCGATCGAGATGACCTTCACGCCGTTCGCGGCCGGCGGCATGATCATGTCCTGGACCTGGGTCGGCCGGCCCTCGACGCCCAGCATCCGCGGCACGCTGTGGCCGTAGATGTCGGCGTCCACCACCGCGACCTTCAGGCCGTCGGCGGCCATCGCGGCGGCCAGGTTGACCGTCACCGAGGACTTGCCGACGCCGCCCTTGCCGGAGGCGACCGCGTAGACCCGGGTGAGCGTGCCCGGCTTGGCGAACGGGATCTCCCGCTCGGGGGCGCCGCCGCGCAGCAGCTGGGAGAGCTCGCGCCGCTGCTCGTCGCTCATCACGTCCAGCTCGACCGCGACCGAGGCGACCCCGGCGACCGCCGACACCGCGTCGGTGACCCGCTGCACGATCGTCTCGCGCATCGGACAGCCCGAGACGGTCAGGTAGACCGCGACGCGCACCGCGCCGCCGTCGGCGATCTCGACGGATTTCACCATGCCGATCTCGGTGATCGGGCGGTTGATCTCCGGGTCGTGGACGGTCGCCAGCGCCTCGCGGACGGACTCCTCCGTCACGCCGGTCGCAACCTCTGTCTCGTTGGCCATGCCTTGATGGTACGGCGCTGCGGCGTCCCCCCGACCCGCCGGTAGCGTGCCGCCGGTCACACGCCCGCCGACCCCGCGCCGAGCCCCTCACCGACCCCGCGCCGACGGCCTCACCGCCCCCGCCCCGGCCGCCTCACCGGCCCCGTGTCGACCGCTCCTCAGACCAGGTCCGAGGCACCCCGGCGCTGCTCCTCCAGCTCCTTCAGCAGCGCCTGCAGCTCCGAGCGGACGAAGTCGCGGGTGGCCACCTCGCCGAGCCCCTGGCGGAGCGCCGCGACCTCGCGGGTGAGGTACTCGGTGTCGGCGATGTTGCGGTCGCTGCGGGCGCGGTCCTGCTCCATGTTGACCCGGTCCCGGTCGTCCTGGCGGTTCTGCGCCAGCAGGATCAGCGGCGCCGCGTACGAGGCCTGAAGCGAGAGCATCAGGGTCAGGAAGATGAACGGGTAGTCGTCGAAGTGGACCTCGTCCGGCAGCAGGGTGTTCCAGCCGACCCAGACGATCACCACCACGGTCATCCAGACGATGAACCGGCCGGTGCCCAGGAACCGCGCGATCCGCTCGGAGAGCTTGCCGAACGCCTCCGGGTCGTAGGTGGGCAGGGTGATCAGGCCGGGCCGGGCGGTGCGCGGCTGGTCCAGCCGGGCGCGGGTCCCGCCGGTGATCTCGGTGCGCTGCGAGCGGCCGCCCTCGCGGGTGCGCAGTTCGCGCAGCTGCCGCAGCTCGCCCTGGATCCGCCGGCCCGCGCCGTCCTCGCGGCCCGGCCGGCCCTTGCGGTCAGCGTCCACCGGCGGTCTCCCTCTCCCCGACGGGCTGCCCCACCGGCTGCCCCTCCATCCCGTGCAGCGAGGACTCGCGCCAGTCCTCCGGCAGCAGGTGGTCGAGCACGTCGTCGACGGTGACGGCGCCCAGCAGGTGGTCCGCCTCGTCGACCACCGGCGCGGCGACCATGTTGTAGGTGGCCAGGTAGCTGGTGATCAGCGGCAGCGGGGTGTCCGGGGGGATCGGGTCCAGGTCGTCGTCGACCAGCGAGCCGACCAGGGTGAACGGGGGCTCGCGCAGCAGCCGCTGGAAGTGCACGATGCCCAGGTACTTGCCGGTGGGCGTCTCGTTCGGCGGGCGGCAGACGTACACCTGGGCGGCGAGCGCGGGCTTGTGGTCGCGGATCCGGATCCGGGCCAGGGCCTCGGCCACGGTGGCGTCCGGCTCCAGGACGATCGGCTCGGTGGTCATCAGACCGCCCGCGGTGTCCTCCGCGTAGCTGAGCAGGCGGCGCATCTCGGCGGCGTCCTCCGGCTCCATCAGACGCAGCAGCCGCTCGGCGTCCTCCTCGGGGAGGTCGGAGAGCAGGTCGGCGGCGTCGTCCGGGTCCATCGCCTCCAGGACGTCGGCGGCGCGCTCCTCCTTCAGCTTGCCGATGATCTCGACCTGGTCGTCCTCGGGGAGCTCCTCCAGGACGTCGGCGAGCCGGTCGTCGTCCAGCGCGGCGGCCACCTCGGCGCGGCGCTTGGCCGAGAGGTGGTGCATCACGTTCGCCAGGTCGGCGGGGCGCAGCTGCTCGAAGGTGGCCAGCAGGTTGGCCGCGCCCTGCCCCTCCTCGACCAGCGAGAAGCCGGTGACGGCGGACCAGTCCAGGGTGAGCGTCTCGCCCTTGGCCTTGCGCAGCCGGCCGACCTTGCCGACCTGGACGAAGACCTTGCTGATCTCCCACTCGCGGACCCGGCTCTGCACCATCGCCACGTCCAGGACGGTGACCTCGTCCCGGGTCTTGGTCCGCATCACGGTGCGGTCCAGCAGCTCGGCGAGGACCAGGGTCTCCGAGGGACGCTGCTCGAAGCGGCGCATGTTGACCACGCCGGTGGTGATCACCTGGCCGGACTCCAGGCTGGTCACCCGGGTCATCGGCAGGAAGATCCGGCGGCGCCCGATCACCTCGACCACCAGGCCCAGCACCCGCGGCGGCTTGCCGCCGAGCCGCAGCGACACCACCACGTCGCGGACCCGGCCCACCTGGTCGCCGTTGGGGTCGAAGACGGCGACACCGGCGAGGTGCGAGATGAAGACCCGGCTGCCTGGCCCTGCCATGGACTCCCTCTCTCTCCCGTCATTCCCGGGCCAAGGCTACCCGTGCCCCCACCCGCCAGCCCGCCGAGCGGCGGCCCGGCCCGGGGACGTCTCGGCGGGGGAGGAGGTCAGCGCCCGCGGCGCCGGAACAGCAGCTTCGGCAGGCCGGCCGGGATGGGCTCGCGGGTGGTCGCCGGAGTCTCCATCGGGCGGGCCGTGTGCGAGCCGTGGGGCATCGCGCCGGGCTGCTCGGTGAGCGGTCCGGACGGGGCCAGCCGCAGCACCCGGCACTCGCGGGCCCAGCGGTCGCCGATGGTGTCGGTGTCGGGCGCGTTCAGCCGCTTGCCCTTGAGCTCCTCGACCGCGCCGAGCCAGCCCTCGCTGCCCGGCTCCAGCTCGCTGACCGTGGCCGGCCAGCTGGTCAGCCGGCCCCACTTGTCCTTGCTGCGGACGGTGACCGTGGCCGGCTGACCGGCCACCAGGCCGTGCAGCGGCTGCTCCGCACCGTCGCCCACGACCACCACGGCGCCGTCGTACCAGGCGTGCCACAGCGCCCGGGCCTGGGCCTGCCCGGCGGGAAGGACCCACAGCAGCCCGGACTTCTTGGCCGCCTCCTCCAGCAGTGCGCGCTCCTGGAAGTCGGCCGCGGTGCTCGTCGTCTCCATGGCGCACAGCGTACGGCCTGCCGCCGGAGCCCGTCCGCGAGGCGTCTCACCGATCAGAACGACAGTGCCGTGATGCCCTGACAGGCCTTACCGTGGTCACATCCGCGTCCCAGCCCGCCCGCCGAGGAGACCCGTGCCCGCCGCCCGGCCCGACACCGTCACCGCCACTCCCGCCGGTATGGCCGCCGAAGGCGTGCCGGCGCCGCTGCCGAAGACGGACCTGGTGCTGCTCGCCGTGTCGATCACGGGCATCTCGCTCTCCGCGCCGCTGATCAGCGCCACCGCCGCCCCCGCCCTGGCGATCGCCCTCTGGCGGAACCTGATGTCGGTCGGCGTCCTCGGCCCGTACGCCCTGCTGCGGCACCGGGCCGAGCTGCGCGGGATCGGCCGCCGGGCGCTGCTGCTGGCGACGGGCGCCGGCGCGCTGCTGGCGGTGCACTTCGCGCTGTGGATGCCCAGCCTGCGGATGACCTCGGTGGCCTCGGCCACCGCCCTGGTGACCACCACCCCGCTGTGGACCATCCTGCTGATGCGGCTGTTCGGCCGGCGGGCCCCCCGGCTGGTCTGGATCGGCATGTGCGTGGCCTTCGCCGGCGTGCTGGTGCTGACCGGCGTCGACCTCTCGCTCTCCCCGCGCGCCCTGGCCGGCGACGCCCTCGCCCTGGGCGCGGGCCTGGCCGCGGCCGGGTACATGCTGCTCGGCGCCGAGGTCCGCAAGACCGTCAGCACCACCGCGTACACCCTGGTCTGCTACGCCACCTGCGCCGCGGTGCTGCTGGGCGTCTGCCTGGTGGCCGGTACGCCGCTGGGCGGCTGGCCGGCCGGGGTGTGGTGGCAGATCGCGCTGCTGATGGTCGCCGCCCAGCTGCTCGGGCACTCGCTGAGCAACCGGGTGGTGCGCACCCTGGGCCCCTCGGTCACCTCGACGGCGATCCTGCTGGAGACCCCGGGCGCGGCCCTGATCGCGGCCGTGTGGCTGGGCCAGTGGCCGCCGGTGGCCGCGTACCCGGCGGTCGGGCTGATCCTGCTCGGCCTGGTCCTGGTCGCCCGCGGCGGCCGTCGGTAGCGGCCGGCTGTCGCCGCCGCGCTCCGGGTCAGAGCCAGCCGTTGCGGCGGAAGCCGCGGTACATCCCGATACAGATGAGGATCACGCTGCCGAGCACCATCGGGTAGCCGTACCGGTGGTGCAGCTCGGGCATGTAGTCGAAGTTCATGCCGTACACACCGGTGATCATGGTGGGAACGGCGAAGATGGCCGCCCAGGCGGTGATCTTGCGCATGTCCTCGTTCTGCGCCACCGAGACCTGCGCCAGGTTCGCCTGGAGCAGCGAGTTCAGCAGCTCGTCGAAGCCGTGCACCTGCTCGGTCACCCGGGCCAGGTGGTCGGCGACGTCCCGGAAGTACTTCTGGATGTCCGGGTCGACCAGCCGCTGGAGCGGCTCGGACAGCTGCTGCATCGGCCGCAGCAGCGGGGTCACCGCGCGCTTGAACTCCAGCACCTCGCGCTTGAGCTGGTACACCCGGCCGACGTCCGTGCCGCGGCCGCCCTTGTTGGCGAAGACGTCGTACTCGATCTCGTCCACGTCCGTCTGCAGCCGGTCCGCGACCACCAGGTAGTTGTCCACCACGTGGTCGGCGATCGCGTGCAGCACCGCCGACGGGCCCTTGGCCAGCAGCGGGACGCCGTCCGGCCCCTCCACGTCCGCCTCCAGCCGGCGGCGCAGCTCCTGCAGCGAGCTGTGCCCGCCGTGCCGGACGGTGATCACGAAGTCGTGCCCGGCGAACACCATCAGCTCGCCGGTCTCCACCACCTCGCTGGTCGGGGTGAGCTGGTCGTGCTCCACGTACCGGATGGTCTTGAAGACCGCGAACAGCACGTCGTCGTACCGCTCGACCTTCGGCCGCTGGTGCGCGTGCACCGCGTCCTCCACCGCCAGCGGGTGCAGCCCGAACCGCTGCGCGATGCCCTCGAACTCCGCCTCGGTGGGCTCGTGCAGCCCGATCCAGCTGAACGATCCTGCGTCCAGCTGCTGGGCGAGCTTGACCCGCTTCGCGGCCTCGCGGGGGCTGCAACGCTCGCCCACCCGGCGGCCGTTCTGGTACACGGCGCAGTCCACCACGGCCGAGGGGGCGTGCCCCGGGCGCAGCGGGTCGTAGGCGTCGGCACTCCGGCGACGGCTCGGCCGGACGGCGGCGCGCAGGTTGTTGATCATCGACATGGCAGCAGGCTCCTTGCGCGGGAGCCGTCGCACGGCGGGCCGGAACGGCGGCCGGATGCGGCGGCGGGAACACCGATGGACACACCGGGCCCGGGATCAGGAAAAGACGTGCGAGGACACGTGTTTGGATCGTCGGGCTCCGGGGAAGGTGCTCTCCCGGCCGCGGTTGACGCTGCGTCGACTACCTCAGGAGAAGAGGCGGCGGCGGAGGTTGGCAGGCCGGGCAGAGCTGCCGGTACTGCATGGTCGACTGGTATCCACCGCAACCACCTCCTTCAGGCCGCGGCCCCGGGGAGTAGGTTCCCGGTGGCCAGCTGCTCACACTAACAGTTTTCGGCCTTCCCCCGCTGGGGTGTTCGCGAACGGCCCGACGGCGCCGCGCTATGGTCGCGTCATGGCGCACGACTTCCCGCTCTTCGGCGACTTCTCCGATCCCGACGCCGGCTCGGAGCTCACCCGCGCGGCCGTGCTGGCCGCGGTCGAGGCCCGGCTGATCACCACCTTCGGCGAGCCCACCGGCCGGGCCGCGGTCACCTTCCTGGGCGCGGACCGGATCGAGGTGCTGCGCTTCGGCCCGGACGAGGACCGGCTGGTCCGGTACGCGACCCTCGGGATGGCCGGCGCGCCGATGGCCGACCCCACCGCGCCGGTCGCCGACCCGGTCCGCGGACCCCGCGCCGAACTTTTGCTCACCGTCCGCGGGGGGCGCGACGAGGCGCACCGCGCGCTGGCCGTGTTCGCCGCGTCGCCGCAGGTCGAGGGCCTGGTGGTGGCGCCCGGCAGCTCGCTCGACCTGGGCTCGCCGCTCTGGGAGGGCGCGCCCTTCACCTCCGTCCTGGTGGCCGAACCGGGCGGGCTGGTCGAGGACCTGGACCTCGCCGACCCGGCCGACCCGGTCCGCTTCCTGCCCCTGCTGCCGATGACGCCCAACGAGGCCGCCTACAAGCGGGTCCAGGGCGCCCAGGCGCTGGAGGAGCGCTGGCTGCGGCACGGAACCGACCTCCGCGACCCCGCCCGCCGGGCCGTCCCGCTGGACTGAGGACCCTCCCGGACCGGGCTACCGGTACGACGCGATGAAGGCGAACACGCCGCTGGCGACCAGCTGCACGGCGATCGCCGAGAGCAACAGGCCGGACAGCCGTGTGATCAACACCACGCCGCCGTCCTTGATGATCCGGATGATCACCAGCGAGAACCGCATGGTCAGCCAGAGCACCACGTGGATGGCCACGATGGCGGTCCAGACCGCCAGGTACTGCCGCGCCGCGTCGGCGGTCTGCACCGCCAGGATCACCGCGACGATCGCCCCCGGACCGGCCAGCAGCGGCGTGCCGAGCGGGACGAGGGCGACGTTCACGTCCTTGGTCTGCGCGGGCTCCTCGATCTTGCCGGTGAGCAGGTCCAGCGCGATCAGCAGCAGCAGGATCCCGCCGGAGACCTGCAACGCGGGGATGGAGACGTGCAGGTAGTCGAGGATCTGCTGGCCGAACAGGCCGAAGCAGGTGATCACGCCCAGCGCCACGGCCGCCGCCTGCCACGCCATCCGCCGCTGCACCCGGACGGCCCGGCCGGAGGTCAGTGCCAGGAAGATCGGGATCGTCCCCGGCGGGTCCATGATCACGAACAGGGTGACGAACAGCGACCCGAACGTCGTCGCGTCGAAGACGGTCATCCGCCGGACGCCCGGCCGGTGGCTGCGCTCATGTGACGGATTGTCCGTTCGCGGCACGGGCCGGGCACGCCGGAGCGCGGGCCGTGTGCGCCGGGCGGGTGGGGGCACCCGGGGGGCGGGCGGTCGAGGGCGCCCCGGAGGGCGACCCTCCGTCAGCCGGTGACCGGCTTGGCCCCGGTCGCCTGGGCCACCAGGGCCTCGTACACCGCCGGGTCGGTGGTGTGCTCACCGAGCCGGACGGTCTTGCGGCTGCCGTGGTAGTCGCTGGAGCCGGTGGTCAGCAGCCCCAGCTCCGCGGCCAGGCCCCGCAGATGGGCGCGGGCCGCCTCGTCGTGGTCGGTGTGGTCGACCTCCAGGCCGGCCAGCCCGGCCGCCGCCAGGTCCGCGATCACCTGGTCGGAGACCGTCCTCCCGCGCTTCACGGCGCCCGGGTGCGCGAACACCGGCACCCCGCCCGCGGCCCGGACCAGCCGGACGGCGGTGACCGGGTCGGTCTCGTGCTTGCGGACGTCCGCCCGGCCGCCGTTGGCCAGCCACTCGGCGGTGAACGCGTCCGAGACCGTCTCCACCACCCCGGCCTCGACCAGCGCGCTGGCGATGTGCGGCCGTCCGACCGATCCGCTGCCGGCGATCCGCTCCACCTGCTCCCAGCTGATCGGTGCGCCCAGCTCGCGGCAGCGGTCCACGATCGCCCGGCCGCGCCGGAACCGGTCCGTGCGGACCAGCTCGCGCTCGGCCGCGAAGGTCGGCTCCGCCGGATCGAACAGGTACGCCAGCAGGTGCAGGCTCACCCCGCCGATGTGGCAGGACAGCTCCGCGCCCGGCACCAGGGTCAGCCCGGTGCCCTGGACCGCCTCGATCGCCTCGCCGTACCCGGACACCGTGTCGTGGTCGGTCAGCGCCACCACGTCGAGGCCCGCGGCCACCGCAGCCGCCACCAGCTCCGCCGGGCTGTCGGTGCCGTCGGACGCGTTGCTGTGGGCGTGCAGGTCGATGCGCACGGGCCTGTCCTCCTGGACTCTCGGGTGTGCCCCAGGATACTGACGGCCCCGCCTCGGCCCCCGGGAAAGCCCCCGGGACGGCCCCCTTTCCGGGAGAACCGTCGGGGCGGAGGGTCAGCCCAGCAGCCGCGGCGAGAGCGCCCCGCAGGGCAGCAGGTTGAGTTCGGCCCCCGCGTCCCGCAGGTCGGTGAGCACCAACTCGTCGTGCATCAGCAGCGCCGACTGCTCCGGCCACGCGATCGCCCACAGCCACAGCCCGCGCGCCTCGCCCACGTACACCGCGCGGTCGGCCGGTGCGTCCGGCACGTGGAACATCGGGGTGGGGCGCCCGGCGGCCATCAGCTTGGCGTCGGCCGGCTTGTAGAGGGAGACCGAGTCACCCGGGTCCGGGCCGTCCAGCCCGGCGTAGCGGGCGCCCAGGCCCACCCCCAGCTCCTCGGCGACCAGTACCAGCTCGCCGAAACCCCCCAGCGGCGCCGGGCCCGAGCAGGCGACGGCGGTGGCGCGGGCCCCGGACAGGTCGTCGCCGGCGTGCGCGATGCCCGTGAACAGCCAGCCCACCGGCAGCGGCCAGGGCAGCCAGACGGGGACCTGGGAGCGGAGTACGGCGACGTTGAGCGCGTCCACGCTCGGGGGCAGCACCGGTTGCATGGGGTGCACGGCGCCGTGCCGGTCGCACTGCCACGTGTCGGAGAAGAGTCCGGGGGCGCGGACCCTCCCAGCGCACCTCGGGCAGCTTGGCTCGCCCCTCATAGCCGACAACGCTCCTCCCTCCGGACCGCCGCGTCAAGGACGATCACCCGTACGTGGTGCGTCGCGTCGCCTGGCCGTGGCCGGTGGGCGGTGGAAGCGGCCCAGGAAGGAATGTCCCGCCGGGGGCGGCGGCAAACACCGCGCTGGTCGCGGGGGCCGGCGCGGCACCGTGGGGCGGGTGTGGCACCGGGTTCAGCCCGGGACGCCCGGGCACGCGGCACCCGGCCCGGAACGCACTGACGCCCCGTCACCGAGTATGCGGATGACGGGGCGTCAGTCGGGTATCGGGGGGTCGGACGGCGTGTCGGCCGGCGTGTCGCCGGTCGGTTCGGCCGGTCCGCTCCCGGTCAGACGGTCTTGCACGGCCGGATGTACAGGCGTTCGCCGGTCAGCGCGGCCTCCCTGACGTACTCGCGGACGGTGTCGGCGTCGGCGATCAGGCGGTCGGTGGCGACGCCCTCGGCGTCGTCCAGGCGGAGGATCTCGAAACGCATGGCCTCTCCCTTCCCGGCCCCATGGCGTGGGGCGGTGGTGGCCGACGCCCCGGTGAGGGGGCGTCCGCCGTGGCTGGATCGGTCGTCCGGCGGGGTGCGGGGCACCCGTCGTCACTCCCGGATCCGGCACGGGTGGAGGCGAGGTGCCTCCGGGATCCACAGTGCCGGGATGCTGCTTCGGGGTGGTTGCCCGCCCGTAAAGTCCTGGTTTCGGCGTGGATGTACCGCCGCGGGAGGGGGAGTGATTGCCAGACTGGATCAAATATTACCCGAGCTAACGAATTTTGTCCCGTGATTTGCGCACAGGAGGTCGCGCCGCGTGTCCGGGATGTGAAGAGGCCGGGGTCAGGGCTGAGACGGGAGCGGTCCTGCGGTCAGGCCCAGAAGTCGACCAGGGCGGCGGCGGTGGCGGCCGGCTGCTCCGCGTTGGGGGAGTGGCCGGCGTCCTCGACCACCACCCGGCGGGCCGCGAGGAGCTCCGCCATCGTGGACTGCAGCTCCACCGGCCAGGCGTAGTCCCGGACGCCCGAGAGCACCAGCTTGGGCAGGTCCACCTCGGACAGCTCGGCCACCCGGTCGGGGGCGGAGATCAGGTGCGCGCCGGCGGTCCGCAGGCAGACCGGGACGTTGGCCAGCCAGCGGCGGTGCAGGAACTCCGCCACCTCCGGGTGCAGCTCGTCCGGCCGGGACCCGCTGCCCTCCTCCATCTGCTGCATCACCTGCCAGATGGACTCCAGGTCCATCGACTCCAGGGCGTCCACCAGCAGCTTGGTCCGGGTCGCCTCGGCCGGGTCGATCGCGCCGGGGCCGGTGGCCAGCAGTGTCAGCGAACGCCACGGCAGCGGACGGCCGGTGGCGGCGGCCGCCAGGACCGCCTCGCGGACCACCTGGCCGCCGAAGGAGTGGCCGAGCAGGTGCAGGGGCGCGGTGCCGCCGTCCGTCCCGTGGGCGGCCGGCCGCTCGGCCAGCCACTCGGTCAGCGCGAGCACGTCACGGGCCAGCTCGTCGATCGCGTACGCGGCCGGGTCGGCCGGGCCGCCGGTCTCGTACTGGCCGCGCTGGTCCACGGCGAGGACCCGGTAGCCGGCGGCGGCGAGGGGCTCCAGCAGGGCGATGAAGTCCTCCTTGCTGCCGGTGAACCCGGGCACCAGCAGCGCGGTCCCGCGGACCGGTTCGGACGGCTCCGCCGGTTCCGCCCAGAGCGCGGCGAACTCGCCACGGGCCGTCGTGACCCGGAGCGCCCGCGCGCACCCGGGCAGACGCAGAAACGGCGGCGTACTCATCCCTGACGACTCCTCCCGCGATCCATCACCGCCCCGAGCCTAGACCGCGCTCCGCCGGGCCCCGCACGAGGGGGACGCGGGAGCGGCGGCGGGTGGCCGGCCGTGCGGACGGCCGCTCCCGACGGGTCCGGCCCGGGAAGGCGGGCTTCCCCGTGCTCCGGCGGGAACGCCGAAGGGGCGCGGGGAGCCCGGGCGAGCCGGGTCCTCGCGCCCCTTCGGGGTGCGGGTGCGGGTCACGCCTCCGTGGTGGCGGCCTTGCGGGCGCGGGTGCGCTTCTTCGGCGCCTCCGCGGTCTCCGGGGCGGCGGCCTCGGTGGCGGCGGCCTCGACCGGGGCGGTCGCCGCGGTCTTGCGGGTGCGGGTCCGCTTCTTCGGCGCCTCGGCCGGGGCGTCCGCCGCCACGGTCTCGGCGGCGGCCTCGACCGGAGCGGCGACCGCGGTCTTGCGGGTGCGGGTGCGCTTCTTCGGCGCCTCCGCGGTCTCCGGGGTCTCCGCCACCACGACCTCGGCCACGGGAGCCTCGACCGGGGCGGCAGCGGCGGTCTTGCGGGTGCGCCGGCGCGGGGCCGGCACCTCCTCAGCGACCACGACGGCCGGAGCCTCGGCCACGGGAGCCTCGACGACCGCGACCGCGACCGCGGCCTCGCCGCCCTCGCCCGCCGAGCCGCCGCGGGTGCGGCGACGGCGTCGCGGAGCCCGGGTGTCGGCCGTCACGGTCTCGGCGGCGGCCACCACCGGGGCGTCCGTCGCCGCGACCTCGGCCGCGACCTCGGTGACGGCCTCGACGCCCTCGCCCGCCGTGCGCGCCGCGCCACGGGTCCGCCGCCGCTCGCGCGGCTTGCGGGCGGGCCGCTCGGCCGGCTGCTCGGGACCGGTGGAGCCGGAGCCCGCGCCGTCCCGGCCGCCGCGTCCGCCCTTGGGGCGGCGGGAGCCGCGGCCGCCGGTCTCACCGAGGTCCTCGACCTCCTCCGCGGCGAGGCCGGCCCGGGTCCGCTCCGAGCGGGGCAGGACGCCCTTGGTGCCCGGGGCGATCTTGAGCAGCTCGTACAGGTGCGCGGAGGTGGAGTAGGTCTCCTCCGGGTCGTTGAACGGCAGGTCAAGCGCCTTGTTGATCAGCTGCCAGCGCGGGATGTCGTCCCAGTCGACCAGGGTGACGGCGGTGCCGGAGGCGCCGGCGCGGCCGGTGCGGCCGATCCGGTGGAGGTAGGTCTTCTCGTCCTCGGGGCACTGGTAGTTGACGACGTGGGTGACACCCTCGACGTCGATGCCGCGGGCGGCGACGTCGGTGCAGACCAGGACGTCGACCTTGCCGTTGCGGAAGGCCCGCAGGGCCTGCTCGCGGGCGCCCTGGCCGAGGTCGCCGTGGACGGCGCCGGCCGCGAAGCCGCGGCGGGTCAGCTGGTCGGCCACGTCGGCGGCGGTCCGCTTGGTGCGGCAGAAGATCATCGCCAGCCCGCGGCCGTCGGCCTGCAGGATCCGGGAGAGCATCTCGACCTTGTCGAGCGAGTGCGCACGGAAGATGTGCTGCTCGATGTTGGCCACGGTGGTGCCGGTGTCGTCCGGCGCGGCGGCGCGGATGTGCGTCGGCTGGCTCATGTACCGGCGGGCGAGGCTGATGACCTGGCCCGGCATGGTGGCCGAGAAGAGCAGGGTCTGCCGCTTGGCGGGCAGCATGGTGATGATCTTCTCGACGTCGGGCAGGAAGCCCAGGTCGAGCATCTCGTCGGCCTCGTCGAGGACCAGCGAGCGGACCTTGGACAGGTCCAGCTTGCGCTGGCCGGCCAGGTCGAGCAGGCGGCCGGGGGTGCCGACGACGATGTCGACGCCCTTCTGCAGCGCCTCGACCTGCGGCTCGTACGCGCGGCCGCCGTAGACCGCGAGCACGCGGACGTTGCGGACCTTGCCGGCGGTCTGCAGGTCATTGGTGACCTGGGTGCACAGCTCGCGGGTAGGCACCACGATGAGCGCCTGCGGGCTGTCGGAGAGCTGGGCGGCCTCGGCCCGGCCGGCGTCCAGGTCGGCGCGGACGACGACCCGCTCGATGAGCGGGAGGCCGAAGCCGAGGGTCTTGCCGGTGCCGGTCTTCGCCTGGCCGATGACGTCGTGGCCGGTCATCGCGACCGGCAGGGTCATCTCCTGGATGGGGAAGGGGTGGACGATGCCGACGGCCTCCAGGGCCTCGGCGGTCTCCGGGAGGATCCCCAGGTCCCGGAAAGTGGTCTTGGTGGGTTCGGTGGTGGACAGGGTGCTGCCTCTTCCGTGTGGGGGGCCGAGAGCGAGCGGGCGGCGTGTGCCTGCCACGCGGCGGACTGCGGGCTCGCGGTGAGCCCGGGTGCAGCTGCGGGACGCACAACCGCGCCGACCCCTGCGGCGTGCCGGTGCGGGCGGCCCGTGGCGGGCGCGTCGTCCGGCGGCGCGGGGGAGGATTCCCGTGAGGGGTTCGGCGCGGGACCTGCGCCGTGGGGCGCCGTCCGCGGCGGCCCTCGCTCGGCCACTGATGCGGTGCCAAGGCCCGAGGTCCGGGCCAAGGTCGGAGCCGATCGGCTCTCCGACCGGGCATCCGCGTACGTGAGCGCCTGGCACCCGTGCGGGGCACGTCTGCGCGGCCTGTCCGGGAGGGACGGGCCGCGCGAGTACACCAGGCCTCACTACCACCATACCGTCCGGCGCCGACTCGAACACGTGACGCCGCTTACTCGTGACCCTCCGGGGTCCACGGCCGGCGACCAGGGGTGGGGCCCGGGGCGCCCGGCGGCGACGCCCCGGGGGCGCGGGCGCGGGCGGGCGCGGGCGGGTGGGGCGGTGCGGCGGTCTAAGGTTTCGTGCCATGGAGACTCAGGAATCTGGCGAGGGCTTCCCGACCGAATCGATCGGCGACTGGGCGAGCTGCGCGGCCGAGCCCGGCTACCGGGCCGCCGTGCTCGACCTGCTCGGCGCGCTGGCGTACGGCGAGCTGAGCGCCTTCGAGCGGCTGGCCGAGGACGCCAAGTTCGCCCCCGGGATCGCCGAGAAGGCCGCGCTGGCCCGGATGGCCTCCGCCGAGTTCCAGCACTACCAGCTGCTGCACGACCGGCTGGCCGAGGTGGGCGTCGACCCGTCCGCGGTGATGGCCCCGTTCGTCGAGCCGCTGGAGGCGTTCCACCGGATGACGGCGCCCTCGGACTGGCTGGAGGGCCTGGTCAAGGCGTACGTCGGCGACGCCATCGCCACCGACTTCTACCGCGAGGTGGCCGTCCGCCTGGACGACGACACCCGCGAGCTGGTGCTGCGGGTGATGTCCGACACGGGGCACGCGCAGTTCGCGGTGGACCGGGTGCGGCAGGCGATCGAGGAGGACCCGCGGGTCGGCGGCCGGCTGGCGCTGTGGGGCCGGCGGCTGATGGGCGAGGCGCTCAGCCAGGCGCAGCGGGTGGTCGCCGAGCGCGACGCGCTGTCGAACCTGCTGGTGGGCGGCGCGCAGGTGCAGGGCTTCGACCTGGTCGAGGTCGGCAAGATGTTCAACCGGATCACCGAGGCGCACACCCGGCGGATGGCCGCCCTCGGCCTGGCCTCCTAGGAAGGTACGCGGCACGGGCCCGGTTCCGGCCGGGCTCCGGGTCAGGCCGGCCGGCGCCGGCGGGCGCGGGGAGCGGCGCGCTCGGGCCGGGCCAGGACGGAGACCAGCAGCACCGAGCCGACCGCCGAGACCGCCAGGGCCACCGCCGGCTGCCGGCCGTCCAGCGAGAAGTCGCAGATCAGCCCGCCGATCATGGCGGCGACCACGGCGGTCGCCACGGTGAGACTGCGGGAGGTCGGGAAGTACCCGGGCAGCAGGGCCGCGGCGGCCGCTCCCACGGCCAGTCCGATCAGGGCGAAGGTCATCGTCTCGACGAGCACGGGCTGCCTCCCGGCGGTGGGCGGTACGGCGCTGTACGTCCCGCCATACCCCGGGCGGCCCCCCGGTACGCACAGGACGTACACATGGCGCTGCCCCGCCCCCCGGGCGGGGGAACGGGGCAGTGGGGACAGCGGGCCCTCGCCGGGCTCAGAGGGTGCCGAAGCCCACCTTGCGCACGCTCTGCTCGCCGATCTCGACGTAGGCGAGGCGGTCGGCCGGGACGATGACCCGGCGGCCGTGCTCGTCCGCGAGCTCCAGGACGTTCGCGGTGCCGTCCAGGGCCTTGGCGACCGCGGACGCGACCTCGTCGGCCGTCTGCGAGCTCTCCAGAACGATCTCTCGCGGCGCGTTCTGCACGCCGATCTTGACCTCCACGGCTTCCGTCCCTCCGGTTTGCAGCGATTCCAAGCGCTCGAACCGCAGTTCGCGGGCGACGCGCCGTACGGCTTCACCTTAGAGCAACGGCCGGACCGATCGGCGAAGGTCAGGGGATCGCTACTCGCCCGCGGACGGCTGGCCCTCCGGGGCGGGGTGCATCGGGAAGCCCTTCAGGCCGCGCCAGGCCAGGCTGGCGACCAGCCGGACGGCCTCGTCCCGCGGGATGTCGCGGCCCTGGGAGAGCCAGTACCGCGCGGTGATCTGGGCCAGGCCGCAGACGCCGGCCGCCAGCAGCTTGGCCTCCGCCTCCGGGAGGTCGGTGTCCTCGGCGATGACCTTGCTGACCAGGGTGGCGCTCAGGTCGCTGGCCCGCTCGACCCGCTCGCGCACGGCCGGCTCGTTGGTCAGGTCGGACTCGAAGACGAGCCGGAACGCGCCGGACTCGCTGGAGACGTAGTGGAAGTACGCCTCCATGGTCGCGGCCACGCGCTGCTTGTTGTCCGTCGTCGCGGACAGCGCGTCCCGGGTGGCGTCGACCAGGGCGTCGCAGTGCTTGTCGAGCAGCGCGAGGTAGAGCTCCAGCTTGCCCGGGAAGTGCTGGTACAGCACCGGCTTGCTGACCCCGGCGCGGTCGGCGATGTCGTCCATGGCCGCCGAGTGGTAGCCCTGGGCGACGAACACCTCCTGGGCCGCCCCGAGCAGTTGTTCACGGCGGGCGCTTCGCGGCAGGCGGGCACCGCGCGGGCGCTCCTGCGCCTCCTGGATGGCCGTCACGGCGCTCCTCACTTCACGGTCGAGCTTGGCTGGCAAGGTGATTGATTCTACTTTTCGGTAACCCGATCGGGCCGGGTGAAGCCGAGTAAAGCGCAGAAACTCCCTTGTCGGGAGCCCACAATACGGCCCCGGACCAGCCTTTCCACAGGGTGAGATCCCGGCGGGGACTGGGGGTCCGGCCCGCGGCCTCACTACCATCGTGCTCCATGAGCCCTGAGCAGCGCCTGGAGTCCGCCGTCGAGGAGTTCCGCACCGTGGAGGTGCCCGGGGCGGTGCTCGCGGTGAGCGGACCGCCCGCCGGAGCCGGCGACGGGAGGCCGCCGGCGCTCTTCGTGCACGGGCTCGGCGGCTCCGGGGACAACTGGACCGATCTGATGGCCGCGCTCTCGGACGAGGTCGACGGCGAGGCGGTCGACCTGCCCGGCTTCGGCCACTCCGCCCCGCCGCTGGACGGCAACCTGTCCGTCTCCGGCCACGTCCGGGCGGTCATCGGGTACCTGGAGGAGACCGGCCGCGGCCCGGTCCACCTGTTCGGCAACTCCATGGGCGGCGCCGTCGCCGTCCGGCTCGCCGCCCTGCGGCCCGACCTGGTCCGCAGCCTCACCCTGATCTCCCCGGCCCTGCCCGAGCTGCCCCCGCAGCACGGCGCCTGGCCCACCGCGCTGCTCGCGCTGCCCGGCGTGCCCGCCCTGCTGCGGTCCGGGGCGCTCCGGCCGCGCAGCCCCGAGGAGGCCACCGAGGGCCTGCTGCGGCTGGTCTACGGCGACACCACCACGATCGCGGCGGACCGCCGGGAGCGGGCGGTGGCCGAGTACCGGCGGCGCTCCGGCCTGCCGTACGCGGTGCAGGTGATGGTCGGCTCGGCCCGCGGCATCGTCTCGGCGTACACCGAGCGCGGGGACCAGTCGCTGTGGCGGCAGGCCGAGCAGGTGAAGGCGCCGGTGCTGCTGGTGTACGGGCTCAAGGACCGGCTGGTGTCGTACCGCTCCGCCCGGCGGGCCTGCGCGGCCTTCGCGGACGCGCGGCTGCTGGTGCTGCCCGACTCCGGGCACGTGGCGATGATGGAGCACCCCGAGCAGGTCGCCCGGGCGGTGCGGGAGCTGCTCGCCGAGTCCTGAGCGGCGCCAGGCCGGGCTGAGGCCGGGTTGCGGCCCGGCTGCGTCGTGCGTCCGAAGCCGTTGCGGCGGCCCGGAAACGCGCGGGCGGGGGCGAGGTAACGGGCGTTCACTCGTTCAGGTGGCAAGGCGGCAGGCGGGCCGGGGGCGGTCCGGCCCCCGCTCTACCGTCGTGTTGTCAGACCGAACAGGTGTGGGGGAGCGGCGGCCGAGGGCCGCGCAGCGGCTCCGGGTGGTGCCCGTCGCAGGGGAGCGGCGGTGCCGCCGTCGGGCCGCTGACCTTCTGAACTTCGGTGTCACTGGTTGATCAGGCTCCCTGTCCCGTAGTCGTCGAATCCCGGTCCATCGCGCTGCCAGGAGGCCGTCGTGCGCGTCGCTCTGCTCACCGAGAGCAATCAACCGAACGCCCAGCGTTTCGCATCCGCCTGGTGCGGCCGCCTGACCGGCGGACTGGTCGAGCACGAGTTCCGGCTGTTCCTGCTCGGCCGGGCCCCGGCCGGGGAGCCTCCGCGCGGGGTGGCCGCGGTGCGCGAGCTGCCGCTGTGGGACGCCCGCCCGGCCGGCCGGCTGCCCGGCCCCCACCGCCGCCGGCGGTACGCCCGGGCGTACGAGACGCTGGTCCGGGCCCTGGTGCTGCCGGGCGAGCGGGCGTCCTTCGCCGCCGGCCTGTACGGGCTGGCCGAGCTCGCGGCCGGGGACGGCGGCCTGCCCGTCTTCCTCGCCTCCGGGCACGCCCACCGGGTGCTGGAGCGGGTCTGGCGCTCGCCCGGGGCGGACACCGCGGCCGGCCAGCCGCTGGTCCGGGACGTCCTGGTCGCCGGCGACCTGCTGGAGCAGGTCCTGCGGCCGCTCTCCGCGCCCTGGTACGGCACCGGGCCGGACGGCCTCGGCGGCGCCGACCTCTGCCACGTGGTCGGCGGCGGCCCTGCCGCGCTGCCCGCCCTGCTCGCCCGGCGGCTGCACGGGGTGCCCTTCGTGGTCACCGAACACGGCCTCCACCTGCGCGAGCGGTACGCCAGCTACCGCACCGCGCCCTACCGCTGGCCGGTGCGGGCGCTGCTGCTGGCCTTCTTCCGGCTGCTCGCCGAGGAGACCTACCGGCAGGCCGCCGTGCTCACCCCCGGCAGCGCCCACGACGTGAGCTGGCAGCGGCGGTGCGGGGCCGATCCCGAACGGATCCGGGTGGTGTACGAGGGCACCCCGGCGGTCGCCCGCCCGGCCGCCGGGCCCGAGCCGGAGCGGCCCACCCTGGTCTGGGCCGGCGCCCTGGAGCCCGGACGGGACCCGGAACTCGCGCTGCACGCCCTCGCCCGGATCCGGACCGAACTGCCCGGGGCCCGCCTGCGGATGTACGGCGAGGAGGCCGCCCCCGGGTACCTGGCGCACTGCCGGCAGGTGGCCGAGCGGCTGGGGCTGGGCGGGGCGGTGACCTTCGAGGGGCGTCCGGACGGCACCGCCGAGATCTGGGAGGCGGGCACCGTGGTGGTGTTCTCCGCGCTCGCCCGGCGCGGCTCCCGGCTGCTGGTGGACGCCATGCTCAGCGGCCGTGCCGTGGTCGCCACCGAGGCCGGGGTGGCCGGGGAGGTGCTCGGCCCGAGCGGCCTGCTGGTGCCGCCGCGCAGCCCGCAGGCGCTGGCCGGGGCCTGCCTGGCGCTGCTGAAGGACGAGGAGCGCCGGGCCCGGCTCGGGCTGGCGGGGCGGCTGCGGGCGCAGGAGCGGTTCGCGGTGGAGCCGGTGGTGACCGCCTTCCGGGAGATCTACCTGGAGCTGGTCTCGCGCTGGCCCGCCTTCCCGGCCGGTACCGGCGAGCACCCCCGGCCGTTCGCCCGGCCCGCCGAGTACTGGATGGCCGGCCCCGGCCGGCCCGCGTCCCCGCCCGCGCCCAGCTCGGCCGGGGAACCGGCCGCGGTGGCCGCGGACACCGAGGAGGCCGTGGAGGCCGTGGAGGCGATGGCGGAGGCGGTCTGATGGCCACCGCCGCGACCCCGGGAGGACCGGGGGCACCGCCGGCCGACCCGGTCCGCGCCCTGCTGCTCCGCCACCGCGAGCTCTGCGAGCAGGCGGTGGACGTGCTGGAGATCGCCGCCGGGCTGGAGGACGCGGGCGTGGACCGGGAGACCCTGGCCCGCTGCCGGCACGCCGACGTGTTCGGCCTGGCCGAGGAGCTGTACGCCCGGGTCCCGCGCCGCCCGCCCGCGCCAGTCCCCGACCGGCCGCCGGTGTCCGCCGGCGTCGGCCGTGAAGCGGTCCGCGCCGCCTTGGCGCACGCCGTGCCGGTGTCGCTGCTGGCCCTGCTGGCGGCCGTGCTGCCCGGCCCGGCCGCCCTGCCCGCGGCCTGGGCGCTGCTGCCGGCCGCCGCGGCCCTCGCCTGGGCCGCACCCGCCGGGACGCCCGTCCTGCCGCGGGCCGGGTACGGCCTCGGCACGGCCCTGCTGCTGGCACCCGGGGCGGCGAGCGGCGGCACGGGGGCCGTGCTGGCGGTGGCCGCCGGGCTGGGGGCCGGGCCCGCCGCCGCGGCGGCGCTCCGGATCCGGCGGGCCGGGCGGACCCACCTGGGCACGGCCGCCACCCTGGCCGAGTTCCGCTCCCGGATGCGGCCGGTGCTCCCGGTCGCGGCGGCGGTGCAGCTCGCCGTCCTGGCCGGGCTCTCCTTCGCCGCGCTCCTGGCGGCTAGCGCGCCCACCGCCGGGCCCTGGGACGGGCCGCTGGACGCCGCCGCACACCGGGCCGGCCCCCTGGTCTGGGCCGCGCAGGCGGCCACGGGCCTGCTGCTGCTGGCGGCAGCCGTCCTGCTCCGCGGCGGGCGCGAGGTGCTCGGCGCGGCCGCGGTGCTGGCCGCCGGGTGCGCGGCGGCCGGCTGGGCGGCGGCCGGGACGGACCCGGCGGCAGCCCGGCTCACGGCCGCCGGCGCGGTCGCCGCCGGCCTGCTCGGGTACGCCTGGCCGCTGCTCGGCCGGATCTCCTCGCACCGCCCGCGGCCGGACTGACACCGGCCGCCCACGTTCCGAAGACCTTCGCCAACCGTTGTCCGCCCGGCCACCGCGGCCGGGCCTCGTGGAAGGACACCCCGATGAGGGTGCTGCTGCTGGGCGCCGACGGCTTCATCGGCCGCCGGGTCGCCGACCGCCTGCTCACCGACCCCGGCCTGCAGGTCACGGTGCTGGGCCGGCGGGACTCGGCCGACATCAGGTTCGACCTGGCGGACGGGAGCCCCGGCGCGCTGGCCCGGTTCCTGGACGCGGTGGCCCCGCAGGTGGTGATCAACTGCGCCGGGGCGACGTACGGCACCCCGCGTGCGCTGCTGCGGGCCAACACCCTGGCCGTGGCCACCGTCTGCGAGGGGATCCGGCGCAGCCGGGAACCCGCCCGGCTGGTGCACATCGGCTCGGCCGCCGAGTACGGCCCGGTGCCGCCCGGCGGGCCGGTCCACGAGAGCGCCGAGCCGCGCCCGAGCGGGCCGTACGGGGTCTCCAAGCTGGGCGGCACCGAGCTGGTGCTGGCCTCCGGGCTGGACGCCCTGGTGCTGCGGATCTTCGACGTGGTGGGCCCCGGCTCGCCGCCGGCCTCGCTGTTCGGACGGCTGGCGGACGGGCTGCGCCGGTCCCTGGAGCGGGGCGAGCCGCAGGTGAGGATGCCGGACCTGTCCGGATACCGGGATTTCGTGGACGTCCGGGACGTCGCCCGGGCCGTCCAGGCGGCGGCGGTGTCGGCGGCCACCGGTGTGATCAACATCGGCAGCGGGCACGCGGTCCGCGCCCGGGAGGCCGCCCATCTGCTGCTCAGGGCCTCGGGTTTCGAGGGCCAGCTGGCCGAGGACGCCCGGCCCGCGGTCCTGCCGAGCCAGCCCGGACCGCCCGGGGAGCACCCCCGTCCGGCCGAGCCGCGCCCGCTCCCGGAGCCCGTCCCGTGGCGGCAGGCGGACGTCCGGACCGCCCGGGACCGTCTCGGCTGGCGGACACAGGTGCCGCTGGAGGAGTCGCTCGGGGACATCTGGCTGGAGACCGCCTGCCGGGTGTGACCGGTCACACCGGCCCCCTTGGCCCCGGCGGCCTGCGGTGTCGTCCGAAAAGCGGCAGGTCCCACCATCCGGCGGAGCCCGTCTCGCCCATCGGAACGGCTGTCTCGGAATACCGGCGGCACGTGACACTGTTGGCGTAGTCATCACCGAACTGACGACCATCGGAGTCCCCGTGTCGCTGCCACCCCTGGTCGAGCCGGCCGCCGAGCTCACCGTCGACGAGGTCCGCCGGTACTCCCGCCACCTGATCATCCCCGACGTGGGCATGGACGGGCAGAAGCGGCTGAAGAACGCCAAGGTGCTGTGTGTCGGCGCCGGCGGCCTCGGCTCCCCGGCGCTGATGTACCTGGCCGCGGCCGGCGTCGGCACGCTGGGCATCGTCGAGTTCGACACCGTCGACGAGTCCAACCTGCAGCGCCAGATCATCCACGGCCAGTCCGACGTGGGCCGCTCCAAGGGCGAGTCCGCGCGGGACTCGGTCAAGGAGATCAACCCCTACGTCAACGTGATCCTCCACGACGAGCGTCTCGACAACGACAACGTCATGGAGATCTTCTCCGGCTACGACCTGATCGTGGACGGCACCGACAACTTCGCCACCCGGTACCTGGTGAACGACGCCGCGGTGCTGCTCGGCAAGCCGTACGTGTGGGGCTCGATCTACCGCTTCGACGGCCAGGCGAGCGTCTTCTGGGCCGAGCACGGTCCCTGCTACCGCTGCCTGTACCCGGAGGCCCCGCCGCCGGGCATGGTCCCCTCCTGCGCCGAGGGCGGCGTGCTGGGCGTGCTGTGCGCCTCGATCGGCTCGATCCAGGTCACCGAGGCCATCAAGCTGCTGGCCGGCGTCGGCGAGCCGCTGGTCGGCCGTCTGATGATCTACGACGCCCTGGAGATGCAGTACCGCTCGGTCAAGGTCCGCAAGGACCCGAACTGCGCGCTCTGCGGCGAGAACCCGACCGTCACCGAGCTGATCGACTACGAGTCCTTCTGCGGTGTCGTCTCGGAGGAGGCCCAGGAGGCCGCCCAGGGCTCGACGATCACCTCCAAGCAGCTCAAGGAGTGGATCGACGGCGGCGAGAACATCGACATCATCGATGTCCGCGAGGTCAACGAGTACGAGATCGTCAGCATCCCGGGCGCGCGGCTGATCCCGAAGAACGAGTTCCTCATGGGCAACGCCCTGGAGAAGCTCCCGCAGGACCGCCGGATCGTGCTGCACTGCAAGACCGGTGTCCGCTCGGCCGAGGTGCTGGCCGTCCTGAAGTCGGCCGGCTTCTCGGACGCGGTCCACCTCGGCGGCGGCGTGATCGGCTGGGTCAACCAGATCGAGCCGCACAAGCCGGTGTACTGAGCCGGCGCGCCGAAGCCAGGGGCGCGGGGAACCGAACGGTTCCCCGCGCCCCTGTTCTTGCCCGGGTGGGCTAGAGCGCGCCCTTGCGCTGCAGCACGTTGTAGGCGATCCAGCCCGGCAGAACCGGCAGCCAGAAGGTGAGCAGCCGGTAGAGGAACACGGCCGGGGTGGCCACCGAGGGCGGCACGTTGGCCACCGTCAGCGCACCGATCAGGGCGATCTCCACCGGGCCGATGCCGCCCGGGGTGGGGATCGCCGAACCGGCCGCGTTGGCGGTCAGGAAGACCACGGCCACCGCCGAGAAGGTGATCTCGGCCCCGCCGAAGGCCTGCACCGAGGCGTCCAGGCAGGCGGTGAAGGACAGGTTGAGCAGCAGGATGCCGCCGAAGCCGGTGACCAGCTTGCTCGGGGTCTGCATCAGGTCGAGCATCCGGGGCACCACGCCGAAGAACAGCGAGCGCACCCGGGTCACCACGAACCGCCGCAGCGGCGCCACCGCCGCGATCACCAGCGCCAGCACGGCCGCCGACAGCACCCCGATGATCACCGCCCGGGAGGCACCCAGGTCCCCGTTGGTCTGCGACCCGGTGATCAGACCGAAGCTGAACAGCAGCAGCAGGTGCCCGGCCAGGGTGGCCAGCTGCGAGGCGCCCACGCTGGCCACCGCCTGGCCCGAGCGGATGCCGGCCTTCTGCAGGTACCGGGTGTTCAGCGCGATGCCGCCGATGGCCGCCGGCGCGACCAGCTTCACGAAGGACCCGGCGAGCTGGGCCGCCACCGTCCGTCCCACCGGCAGCTTCTCCGGCACGAACCCGGTCAGGCTCATCGCGGCCGCGCCGAACGAGGCGGCGGCCGCCGCCAGCGCGGCGAACGCCCAGGCCCAGTCCATCTGGGAGAGCTTCAGCTGGCCCGGCTGGATGGTGGTCAGCGCCAGGTAGGCGGCGAAGGTCAGCGCGATGACCATGATCAGGGTCTTCGGCTTCAGCCGCTCCAGCTTGGCCGGCGCCAGCGGCGCCTCCGGGGCGATCTGCAGGATCTGGCCGCGGATCCGGCTCAGCAGGTCCTCGCCCGCGGCCGCGATGTCCTCCTCGGCCTGCTGCTGGGTCCGCTCGCCGGCGGCCACCTGCTCCAGGGCCAGCGCCCGGGCCGCGGTCCGGCGCTCCTTGGACATCCGCTTGAGGTCCTGCCGGGTCTGCCGGCTCAGGCCGACCGGCTGGAGCAGCGGCAGCGAGTCCGCCACCCGGCTCGGGCCGAGCACCCGGTTGGCCACCTCCACCGCCCGCTCCGGGCCGACCCGCAGCGCGAAGGTGGTGAGCAGCTGGGCGACGTCGATCCGCAGCGTCAGGTCGCCGGCCGCGATGTCGCCGCCGGAGAGGTTGGTCAGGCAGCCGGTCTTCTCGTCCTCCACCAGCAGCGACTCGCCGGTCAGCCGCCGGTGGGCGATCCGCCGGTCGTGCAGGGCGTCCACCGACTCCCAGAACGAGGCCATCACGTCGTCCGTGATCTCCTCGTCCGCCAGCTCGTCCAGGGTCCGGCCGGACACGTACTCGTAGACCAGGATCGCGGCGTCCGGCCCCAGCTCGGAGGTGGCCACCAGCTGCGGGGCGCGGGCCCCGGAGGCGGCGGCCGCGTACGCGATCAGCGCCTCCTGCTCCAGCGCCTGGCGCAGCGACTGCGGGCTGCGCCGCACCGCCACCGAGCGCAGCCGCAGCCGCCGCCACGCCCGGTAGAAGAAGCCGGAGGCCTGCTGCTCGCGGTCGATGATGTGGACGTCCAGCAGCGGGCCGTCCTGCTGGGTGACCAGGTAGCGGCGGGTGTCGCCGGGGGCGTCCGGGGCGCGGTGCGCGGCGGACGGGGCGAAGCCGACCTTGCGCAGGCCGATCAGCAGGTGCTTGCCGGTCGGGCGGATGTTCGGCGAGCCGATCGCGTACAGCGTGCCGTACGCCACCGACCAGCCGATCAGCACCGTCAGCAGCAGGGACAGCGGCGTGGTGTAGCCGCTGATCAGCTCGGTCGCGGCGCTCAGCACCACCACGACCCACAGCGCCACCCGCCAGCGTGGTCGGCTCGACATGCCGACCGCCGTCATGTAGGCGATCACCGGCGCCAGGTAGCCGTGCACCGGATCGGTGAGGGTGTCCCCGCCGCCCGGCGGGAACTGGGTCAGCGCCTCCCGGATCTCCGTCGGCGCCCCGGCCGCCACCCACCAGTCCACGCCCAGCGAGACGCCGTACGCCAGCACCGAGGCCAGCACGCCGTCGGCGACCCGCAGGCCGTCCCGTTTGATCAGCCGCTCCACCGCGAAGGCCAGCGGCACCGCCAGCACGGCGATGCTGGAGACCAGGGCGGCGACGGTCGACAGGATGCTCGGGATCCGCTCGGCGTTGACCGAGATGTCGCGCTCGATGCCGGTGGTGGTCGAGATCGCCACCCGGGCCAGCACGAACACCGCGATGATCCCCAGCAGCCCGGCCAGGAAGCGGATCAGGTCGGACGGGCGGTGCGCGCGGGCCGGGAGCAACGGCTCGTCCACGGCCAGGTGCTCGCCGCTGGGTGGCTCCCCGGGTTCCGCCACGTCGTTCTTCTCCCCCGTGTGCTCGATCTCTGCGCGCTCTTTGCGCAACGGCACGCCGGGCGGCTCGGGACGTTCCCCGGGACGCTCCGAGTCCGCAGACCCGTCTGTGGCGGACTCGTCCGAGCCCTTGTCCACGTTCACGCCTGCCGTCCCGGTCATCTGGTCTTGTCCTCGTATCACCCACGCACTGCCCCGAAGATGCTGCCATGCCGGGCCGCGCGGCGCTGGACAGGGGCCGAATCGGGCACGGCCCAAGGCCCCGCCCGGGGCCGCCGGGCGGACCGGATGGGGAAGAATGCGTCGGATGACCGACAGTACCGAGGAAGGCGGGCTTCCGCCCTTCGCCGAGGCCGTGCTCGACCTCACCGAGCGGATCCCGCCCGGCCGGGTGATGACCTACGGCGACGTCGCCGAGTACCTCGGACAGGGCGGCCCGCGCCAGGTCGGCCGGGTGATGGCGCTGTACGGCGGCGGCGTGCCCTGGTGGCGGGTGATCCGCGCGGACGGCCAGCCGCTGCCCGGCCACGAGCACCGCGCCCTCCCCGAGTACCGCGCCGAGGGCACCCCGTTGCGGACGGTCGGCGGCGAACCGCGGGTCGACCTGCGGCGCGCCCGCTGGGACGGGCGGTAGGCCCCCGGGCCACGAGGCCCCCGCTCCCGGGGACGCCCGGGCCCTGGCGGGCCGTCGCCAATCCGCGGGAAACGGGTGCGGGTCCGGGGTTGTCGGTGCAGGATCGTAGGCTCGATGCGGGCGGGTCCGTCGCGGCCCGCCCTCCCGTGCCGCGGCCCGACCGCGGCACAGCGCCGTACGACCCGCCTGGACCGCAGTGACCTCCCCCTTCCGCCTGGTACGCAGCCCGCTCGCACAGCCCGCCCCACCGACGCCGGACGACTACCAGCGTGCGGTGGTCGAGCACGCCGCCGGGCCGCTGCTGGTGCTCGCCGGCCCCGGCACCGGCAAGACCACCACCCTGGTCGAGGCCGTCGCCCGCCGGATCGAGCGGGGCACCGACCCCGAGCGGATCCTCGTCCTCACCTTCAGCCGCAAGGCCGCCATGGAACTGCGCGACCGGATGACCGCCCGGGTCGGCGCCGGCACCCTCGCCCCGCAGGCCACCACCTTCCACTCCTTCTGCTACGCCCTGCTCCGCGAACACCAGAGCCCGGACGACTACGCCGAGCCGCTGCGCCTGCTCTCCGGCCCCGAGCAGGACGTCATGGTCCGCGAGCTGCTGGCCGGCGGCGCCGAGGACGCCCGGCACGGCGCCGGCCGGATCAGCTGGCCGCTCGACCTGCGCGCCTGCCTCACCACCCGCGGCTTCGCCGACGAGGTCCGCGCCGTCCTCGCCCGCAGCCGCGAACTCGGACTCGGCGAGGCCGAGCTCACCCGCTTCGCCGACGGCGTCCAGCGCCCCGACTGGGCCGCCGCCGCCCACTTCCTCGCCGACTACCTCGACGTCCTCGACCTGCGCGGCGTCCTCGACTACGCCGAGCTGGTCCACCGCGCCGTCCTGCTCGCCGAACGGCCCGAGGTCGGCGACGAACTGCGCGACCGGTACGACGTGGTCTTCGTCGACGAGTACCAGGACACCGACCCCTCCCAGGTCAGGCTGCTGCGGCGGCTGGCCGGCGGCGGACGGGACCTGGTCGCGGTCGGCGACCCGGACCAGTCGATCTACGCCTTCCGCGGCGCCGACATCAACGGCATCCTCGACTTCCCCACCACCTTCCGGCAGGCCGACGGCCGGCCCGCCGACGTCCGCGTGCTGCGGGTCTCCCGGCGCTCCGGGGCCGTCCTGCTCGCCGCCTCCCGCGAACTCACCCGCCGGATGCCGATGGGCCGGCTGCCCGCCGACAAGCTCGCCCAGCACCGCGCCCTGCTGCCCTCCCGCGAGGGCGGCTCGGTGGAGGTCTACACGTACCCGACCCCCGGCACCGAACTGGACTCCGTCGCCGACCTGCTGCGCCGCGCCCACCTGGAGGACGGGGTGCCCTGGGGCGAGATGGCGGTGCTGGTCCGCGCCGGCGGGCGGTCCATCCCCGGGGTCCGGCGGGCGCTCGGCGCTGCCGGCGTGCCGCTGGAGATCGACGGCGACGACCTGCCGCTGCGCGAGGAGCCCGGGGTGGCGCCGCTGCTGCTCGCCCTCCGCGTCTGCGCCGAGCCCGCCTCCGCGATGACGGCGGAGGTCGCCCACACCCTGCTCACCGGACCCCTCGGCGGGCTGGACGGCTCCGACCTCCGGCGCCTCGGCCGGGCCCTCCGCGAGGAGGAGCGGGTCGCGCTCCGCGAGGCTGCCTCGCACACGAGCGACCATCAGGGGCGCGTGGGGGCACCTCCCGGCCGCCAGGCTGGGGGAGAACCGCGCGAGGCGGAAGGTACGTCGGCGGCTGCCGGTGACGGAGGGATCCCTGCACCCCGGGCGGTGCCACTGGAGGAGGGTGCCCACAGTGACGGCGAGGACTCTTCCGTTTCGCCCAGTTCCTCGCGCCCCCAAGGGGGCGCTGTCCAGGGGGATGCTGTCCGAGGGGGCGCCCCGGCCGTTGTTCGGGCGGTGCGGTCGGCGGAGGAGTTGATCCGGGAGGCGGTGGCGGAGCCGGAGCGGCTGGTGGCGATGGAGCCGTCGTACGCGCGGCGTGCCCGCGACCTGGGGATGCTGCTGCGCAAGGTCCGCGAGCTGCTGGCCGGTGGCGGCGGGGCCGAGGAGGCACTGTGGGAGCTGTGGGACGGCAGCCGGCGCTGGCGCGAGCGGCTGGAGCGGGCGGCGCTGCGCGGTGGCGCCGCGGGCCGCAACGCCGACCGTGACCTGGACGCGCTGTGCGCGCTGTTCGAGACCGCCGCGCGGGCGGAGGAGCAGGTGGCGGGACACCGCAGCGCCCTGGACTTCCTGGCCGAGCTGGAGGCCCAGGACATCGCCGCGGACACCCTGACCGTCCGCCCGGTCCGCCCCGACGCGGTCCGGCTGATGACCGCCCACCGGTCCAAGGGCCTGGAGTGGCGCGTGGTCGTGGTGGCCGGGGTGCAGGAGGGCCTCTGGCCCGACCTGCGGCGCCGCGGTTCGCTGCTGGAGGCGGACCGGATAGGGCGGGACGGCCTGGCGGAGCCGCTCTCCCCGGCGGCGCTGCTGGCGGAGGAGCGCCGGCTGTTCTACGTCGCGGCGACCCGGGCCAGGGAGCGGCTGGTGGTCACCGCGGTGAAGGCCCCGGCGGAGGACGGCGACGAGCCGTCCCGGTTCCTGCGCGAGCTGTACCGGGAGGAGCTGGACCCGCGGACCGGCCGGGTGCGGTCCCGTACCCCGCAGGTGGTGGTCGAGGACGTCGCCAGCCGGCCGCGCCGGCCGCTGTCGGTGCCCGCGCTGGTCGCCGAGCTGCGCGCGGTCACCGTGGACCCGGCCCGCTCGCCGCAGCTGCGCCGGGCCGCCGCCGAGCGGCTCGCCCGGCTGGCGGGGGCAGTGGACGAGGACGGCCTGCCGCTGGTGCCGGCCGCCCACCCCGACCGCTGGTGGGGCCTGGTCGACCAGACCGCCGCGCCCGAGCCGCTGCGCAGCGGCGAGGCGCCGGTGCGGCTGTCCGGCAGCGGCCTGGAGCAGTTGCAGAGCTGCTCCCTGCAGTGGTTCCTGGACAAGGACGTGAAGGCCGCCACCACCGCCACGGCCGCCCAGGGCTTCGGCAACGTGGTGCACGCGCTGGCGGACGAGGTCGGCTCCGGTCGGACGCCCGCCGACCTGGCGGTGCTGATGGAGCGCCTGGACACGGTCTGGGACGCGCTGGCGTTCGACGCGCCGTGGAAGTCGCAGCAGGAGAAGGCGGAGGCCCGGGCGGCGCTGGAGCGCTTCCTGAACTGGCACGTGCTGGAACGGGACCGGGCCACCGTGGCCACCGAGCACGGCTTCGACCTGACCCTGGACGTCGGCGGGATCGCGGTGCGGATCCGCGGCTCGATGGACCGCGTCGAGCAGGACGAGGCCGGCCGCGCGTACGTGGTGGACTTCAAGACCGGCAAGCAGATCCCGACCGAGAAGTCGCTGCCCGAGCACAAGCAGCTCGCGGTGTACCAGCTGGCGGTGCGCAACGGGGCGCTGGACGGGTT
Organism: Kitasatospora sp. HUAS MG31; assembly: GCF_040571325.1. Classification (GTDB taxonomy): domain Bacteria; phylum Actinomycetota; class Actinomycetes; order Streptomycetales; family Streptomycetaceae; genus Kitasatospora; species Kitasatospora camelliae. The sequence continues at coordinate 4,719,736 of NZ_CP159872.1, forward strand.
GCCCGGGTTCCCCGGGGGGCCTGCGGTGTCCGGCGGGGCCGAGCTGGTCCACCTGCGGGAGCCCGCCAAGGGCGAGCCGGACACCCCGAAGGTGCAGCAGCAGGGCCCCCCGGAGGGCGAGCCGTGGATCGAGAACCTGCTCGCCGAGGCGGCCGGCCAGGTGCTGGCCGAGCGCTTCCTGCCCACCGCGGGGGACGGCTGCGGCCGGTGCGGCTTCCGCAGCTCCTGTTCCGCCCAGCGGGACGGCCGGCAGCTGATCGACTGACCGGTGGGGGCCGGGCGGTGCGCCGGGTTGTCCGCGCGGGCGGTTAGCGTTGGTGGGGTGCGCGGTGTGCTGAGTGATCCCGAGGAACTGAAGGACCTGCTCGGCATCCCCTTCAACAGGGAGCAGATGGCGGCCGTCGCGGCCCCGATGGAGCCCGCGGTGATCGTGGCCGGCGCCGGTTCCGGCAAGACCACCGTGATGGCGGCCCGGGTGGTCTGGCTGGTCGGCTCGGGGGCGGTCCGCCCCGAGGAGGTGCTCGGCCTCACCTTCACCAACAAGGCGGCCGGCGAGCTGGCCGAGCGCGTCCGCCACGCCCTGCACCGCGCCCAGGTGCTGGAGCCCGACGAGGACTCCCTGGGCGAGCCGCAGATATCCACGTACCACGCCTTCGCCGGCACCCTGCTCAAGGAGCACGGGCTGCGGCTGGGCATCGAGCCGGACGTCCGGCTGCTCGCCGACGCCACCCGCTTCCAGCTCGCCGCCAAGGTGCTGCGCTCGGCCCGCGGCCCGTTCCCGGCGCTCACCGGCACCTTCTCCGCCCTGGTCGCCGACCTCACCGCGCTGGACGCCGAACTGGCCGAGCACCTGGTCGAACCGGAGCGGCTGCGGGCGTACGACGCCGACCTGCTCGACGACCTGGCCACCGCGAAACTCACCAACGAGGACCTGCGGGCCGTGCCCGTCACCGCCCGGGCCCGGCAGGAGCTGCTGCAGCTGGTCGAGGAGTACCGCCGCCGCAAGCGGGCCGCCGGGCTGATGGACTTCGGCGACCAGATCGCCGCCTCCGCCCGGCTCGCCCAGGAACGCCCCGAGGTCGGCCGGCTGCTGCGGCAGCAGTACCGGGTGGTGCTGCTCGACGAGTACCAGGACACCTCGGTCGCCCAGCGGCTGATGCTCGCCGGCCTGTTCGGCGGGGAGCCCGGCGGCGGCCACCCGGTGACCGCGGTCGGCGACCCCTGCCAGGCGATCTACGGCTGGCGCGGCGCCTCGGTGGCCAACCTGGACGACTTTCCGCGGCACTTCCCCCGCCGGGACGGCACGCCCGCCGCCCGGTACGCGCTCAGCGAGAACCGTCGCAGCGGCGGCCGCCTGCTCGCCTTCGCCAACCACCTGGCCGCACCGCTGCGTGCCATGCACGAGGGCGTCGAGGCGCTCCGCCCGGCCCCCGGCGCCGAGCAGGACGGCTACGTCCGCTGCGCCCTGCTGCCCACCCAGGCCGAGGAGATCGACTGGCTCGCCGACTCGATCGCCCACCTGGTGCGCACCGGCACCGCGCCCGGGCGGATCGCGGTGCTCTGCCGCGGCGCCGTCTCCTTCCCGGACATCCACGCCGCCCTGGTGGCCCGCGAGGTCCCGGTGGAGGTGGTCGGCCTCGGCGGGCTGCTGCAGCTGCCCGAGGTGGCCGACCTCGTCGCGGTCTGCGAGGTGCTGCAGGACCCGACCGCCAACGCCGCCCTGGTCCGGCTGCTGATCGGCCCGCGCTGGCGGATCGGCCCGCGCGACCTGGCCCTGCTCGGCCGCCGCGCCGCCGAACTGGTCCGCACCGCCCGCCCGGAGGGCGTGGACGCGCTGTCCGCCGCCGTCGCCGAGACCGACCCGACCGAGGTGACCTCGCTCGCCGACGCGCTGGAGACCTTCCTGGAGGCGGAGCAGCCGGACGAGCTGCCGTTCTCCCCGCAGGCCCGGGTGCGCTTCGCCCGGCTCGCCCGGGAGGTCCGCGAGCTGCGCCGCTCGCTCGCCGAGCCGCTGATGGACGTGCTGCACCGGGTGCTCGCCGCCACCGGCCTGGAGGTGGAGCTCTCCGCCTCCCCGCTGGCGCTGGCCGCCCGGCGCCGCGAGACCCTGCACGCCTTCCTGGACATCGCCGCCTCCTTCGCCGACCTGGACGGCGACCCGGGGCTGTCCGCCTTCCTGGCCTTCCTGCGCGCGGCCCAGGAGTACGAGCGCGGCCTGGACAGCAGCCTGCCCGGCGGCGAGGACACGGTGAAGGTGCTCACCGCCCACAAGTCCAAGGGCCTGGAGTGGGACGTGGTCGCCGTCCCCGGCCTGGTGAAGGACGCCTTCCCCAGCGGCAAGGGCCGCGAGCGCTGGACCAGCACCAAGCGGGTACTGCCGCACGCGCTGCGCGGCGACGCCGACACCCTGCCCCGCGTCACCGGCTGGACGGCCAAGGAGATCGGCCTGTTCAAGGAGGAGATGGCGGCGCACTCGAAGACCGAGGAACTGCGGCTGGGGTACGTGGCCTTCACCCGGCCGCGCTCGCTGCTGCTCGCCTCCGGCCACTGGTGGGGGCCGAGCCAGAAGCGCCGCCGCGGCCCGTCCTCCTTCCTGCACGAGCTGCGGGCGCACTGCGAGCGGCCCGGGCAGGGTGAGGTGGAGCACTGGGCGGAGGAGCCGCTGCCGGAGGCGGAGAACCCGGCCTTCGCGGTCTCGGTGGAGACCCCGTGGCCGCTGCCGCTCGACCCGGCCGCGCAGACCTCCCGGCGCCGGGTGGCCGAGGTGGTGCAGGCCCGGCTGGCCGGCGTGCCCGCCGCCGGGGAGGAGACCCCGCCCGCTCCGGAGGACGCCCGCCTGATCGCCTCCTGGGACCGCGACCTGACCGCGCTCCTCGGCGAACTGGAGCGCTCCCGGCGGTCGGTCCGCGAGGTGCCCCTGCCGCCCTCGCTGTCCGCCTCGCAGCTGATGCGGCTGGCCGGCGACCCGGACGGCTTCGCCCGCGAGCTGGCCCGCCCGATGCCGCGCCCGCCGGCCCCCGCCGCCCGCCGCGGCACCCGGTTCCACGCCTGGGTGCAGTCCCGCTACGACCAGCGGCTGCTGCTCGAACCGGACGCGCTGCCCGGGGTGGACGAGGACGGCATCGAGGACGAGAAGGACCTGGAACGCCTCAAGGAGGCCTTCCTGCGCACCCCGTACGCGGACCGCCGGCCGTACCGGGTCGAGGCGCCCTTCCAGCTGGTGCTCGCGGGGCGGGTGGTGCGCGGCCGGATCGATGCGGTGTACCGGGAGCGTGACGGTGACGGTACGTCATCGGTATCGTCACGCTATGAAGTGGTGGACTGGAAGACCCACCGGGAGGAGACCGCCGACCCGCTGCAGCTGGCCATTTACCGGGTGGCCTGGGCGGAGCAGGCCGGGGTGCCCCTGGAGCAGGTCACGGCTTCGTTCCTGTACGTCAGGAGCGGCCGGGTCGAAAGACCCTCAGGACTTCCTGACCGAAAAGAGTTGACCCGGCTTCTGATCGGGAATAGTGAAGAATGAGTCACGCAGAGCATCCAAGACGTCACCGGATCACGCGAAACCTGCTCTCTCTACACGTTTCGCGCCTATTGTGGGGTCGGTAACCGGTCATCACCCGGTCTCCGGCCGCCCGCAGGGGTCCTCCCCTGACTTTCCGTCATCACCGCAGGTGTCCCCTGGCACCGGCCACCTTCCGCTGGAGAGATCGACGTTGAGCGCGACCGGATGGATCAGAGACCGGCTTGCCGGCCCGGCGCCGGGCCCCGTTCCGGGCTCGGTGACCGGCACCTGGCCCAAGACCGCACACACGTTGCCCGTCCTCGGCATGTTCCTCGTCCTGGCCCTGGACTACTTCAGCGACAGCCGGGTCACCGTCGAGCCGGCCCTCACCGCCGTCCCGGCCCTGGCCGCGGTGGTGAGCCGGCACACCTGGTACCCGCTGTTCATCGGCTCCGTGGCCGAGCTGGGGGCCTTCCTGATGGCCGCCTACAACGACGTGCTCGGCGAGTCCGTGCACACCGCGACCGTGCTGGCGATCGGCCTGGTCGCCGCCATCGGCTGGGTCAGCGCCACCCTGCGGCTGCGCCAGGAGCGGGCGCTGGCCGAGGCCCAGCTGGTCGCCGAGATCGCCCGGCGGGTGCTGCTGCGCTCCGTCCCGGACCGGGTGGGCAGCGTCCGGGCCGCCGTGCACTACGCGGCGGCCGCCCAGCACGCCTCGATCGGCGGCGACCTGTACGAGGTGGTCAACACCCGGCACGGGGTCCGGGCGGTGGTCGGCGACGTCCGCGGCAAGGGCCTCAACGCGGTGGAGACCGCCGCCGCCGTGCTCGGCGCCTTTCGCGAGGCCGCGCACCAGGAGCCCGCCCTGGAGAAGGTGGCCCGCTGGCTGGCCGTCAGCCTGGACCGCGCCCTGCACGAGAACGACCACCCCGGGGTGGAGGAGGAGTTCGTCACCCTGGTGCTGATCGGGGTCTGCCCGGACGGCACCGCGGAGATCGTCAACTGCGGGCACCCGGCTCCGCTGCTGGTCCCCTCCGCGGAGCCCGGGCGGCCCACGACGGTCCGGGCCCTGGAGCTGCGGGAGACCGTGCCGCCGCTCGGCGTGCTGGACCCGGCCGACGTCCGGCCGCCGGTGCAGCGGGTGACCGTCCGGCCGGGGGACCGGGTGCTGCTGTACACCGACGGCGTGATCGAGGCACGGGACCACCGGGGCGCGTTCTACCCGCTCGCCGAGCGACTGCCCGAGCTGGCGGTCGGCGGGCCGGTGGAGGTGCTGCGGCGGTTGCACGACGACGTGGTGCGGCACGTCGGGCACAAGCTGGGGGACGACGCGGCGATGCTGCTGCTCCAGTACGAGCCGATGGCGCCGCACCTGCCGCAGCAGCAGGCGCTGACGGCGCACCACTAGCGGGTGCCGGGGCCTTCGGGGCGTGGGGGTACCTTCCGGCCGCCGGGCTGGGGGGGGCAGCGCGGGATGGCGGGCGCGGCGCTGTGCCCTTCCGTCTCGCGCAGTTCCCCGCGCCCCTTTGGGTATCCCGCTCTTGGGCGGTGACCCGCTCCTGGGTGACCGTTCCGGGGTGGCAACCCGCTCCTGCGGAGCGCGCGGGGGTCAGAGGGTGACGTCGACGACGAGGGGGCGGTGGTCGGAGACAGTGGTGCGGGGGGCGGCCACGGAGCCGACGGCGGTGCGGGGGACGCCGACCGCGAGGACGTGGTCGAACTGGACGGCCGGCCGGTGTGACGGGTACGTGGGGGTGCGGGCCAGGTCGTACCAGCCCTGGAGGCGGGGGCGCGGTTCGCGGACCCGGCGGCGCCGCGGCTCGGCCGCCGCGGCGCGGGCCCGGCGGGCGGCCCGTGCGGCGCGGACCCGCTCGCGGGAGGTGGTGCGCTCCAGCGCGGTCGCGCCGCCGAGCACCGTCCGGGGCACCGCACCGATCAGGTTGAAGTCGCCGAGGACCAGGTAGGGCTGCGGCAGGTCGGAGATCCACCGCCGGATCGCGGCGAGTTGGGCGACGTTCCAGCCGGGGACGAAGGACAGGTGGGCGGCGACCACGGTGAACGGCCCGGTGGGCCCCTCCAGGACGGCGGCCAGCGCGGCCCGCGGCTCGTCCGGGACGGGGGTCAGCCCGCGCCGGCCGGCCACCCGCAGCGGCAGGCCGAACGGCGCCGGGGCGAACCGCCGGGCCCGCCAGTGCCGGACCGGGAGCCGGGTGAGCAGCGCCGTCCCGTACGAGGGCCGGCCGGTGACGGTGTCCACCTCGGCGGGGCCGTACACCTGAAGGCCGGTCACCTGCGGGTCGGGCACCCAGCCGGCCAGCGGTGCGGGCGTGCCGTGCAGGGCGGCGGCGAACCGCCAGTCGGCGGCGCCCATCGCCTTGGCGGCGACGGCGGCCTGGTCGACCAGGCCGGAGCGGTCCTGGTAGCGGTCCACCTCCTGGAGCGCCAGGACGTCGGCGTCCAGGTCGGCGACGGCGTCCCCGAGCGGTTCGCCGGGGTCGGCGGGGAAGGGCAGCGGGCTGCCGTCGGAGGCCACCGGCTGACCGTGCAGCAGGTTGTAGGTGGCCACGCGGAGCCGGCCCGTGCCGGGCGTCGCCGCATCCCAGATCCGCTCGCTCTGCTCGCTCACACCCCGACGGTACCGGGTGAGCGGGCTTGAGCCGTTAGGGCATACCCGGTATACATACTTGGTATGTCCATCCGTCACGGTCTGCTCGCCCTGCTCGACCAGGGCCCGCGCTACGGCTACCAGCTCCGCACCGAGTTCGAGGCGCGCACCGGCGCCACCTGGCCGCTGAACGTCGGCCAGGTCTACACGACCCTGGGCCGGCTGGAACGGGACGGCCTGGTCGAGCCCGCCGGCGAGGACGACGAGGGCCACCTCTTCTACAGCGTCACCGAGGAGGGACGCGCCGAACTGCGCCGCTGGTTCGACACCCCGGTGCCGCGCACCAGCCCGCCCCGCGACGAGCTGGCCATCAAGCTGGCCATGGCCGTCACCGTGCCGGGCGTCGACGTGTCCTCGGTCGTCCAGGGGCAGCGCCACCACAGCATGAAGGCGCTCCAGGACTACACCCGGCTCAAGGGCCGCGCCCTCGCCGCGGACGGCGGCGAGGAGGCGGACCTGGCGTGGCTGCTGGTCCTGGAGCAGCTGATCTTCCAGACCGAGGCGGAGATCCGCTGGCTGGACCACTGCGAGACCCGGCTCGCCCAGCAGGCCGCCCGCCGGGCCGCAGCGCCCGCCGTACCCGAAGAGCCCACCGGAACACCCGGCGAGCAGGTCCCGCAGGCATCCGCCCCGCGCCGCCGCCGCACCCGATTCTGAAACCCACCGAACCACCGCAGGGGGAGAGTCCACCATGACCCAAGCAGACAGGCCCGTGCTGCACCTGGAATCCGTCAGCCGCGTCCACGGCCACGGGGCCGCCGAGGTCCACGCCCTGCGCGGCGTCGACCTGAAGGTGCACCCCGGCGAGCTGGTCGCCGTGATGGGGCCCTCCGGCTCCGGCAAGTCCACCCTGCTCACGCTGGCCGGCGGCCTGGACACCCCGACCGGCGGCCGGGTCCTGGTCGAGGGCGTCGTCCTCGGCGACCTCTCCCGCAAGAAGCAGGCCCAGGTCCGCCGCCGCGCGGTCGGCTACGTCTTCCAGGACTACAACCTGATACCGGCGCTCACCGCCGCCGAGAACATCGCCCTGCCCCGGGAGCTGGACGGCGTCTCCGCCCGGGCCGCCCGCCGCGAGGCGCTCGCCGCCCTGGAGGAGCTGGGCATCGCCGAACTCGCCGACCGCTTCCCCGACGACATGTCCGGCGGCCAGCAGCAGCGGGTCGCCATCGCCCGCGCCCTGATCGGCGACCGCCGCCTGGTGCTCGCCGACGAGCCGACCGGCGCACTCGACTCCACCACCGGCGAGACCGTGCTGTCCGTGCTGCGGGCCCGCTGCGACGCCGGCGCCGCCGCCATGATGGTCACCCACGAGGCCCGGCACGCCGCCTGGGCGGACCGCGTGGTGTTCCTCCGGGACGGCCGGATGGTCGACGAGACCGCCAACCAGACCGCCGCCGGCCTGCTGGTCACCGCCGCCACCAACAGCGTGAAGGGCGGCGGGGCCGAGTGAAGCTCACCGCCTGGCGGGCCACCCTGCGGATCGCCCGCCGCGACGTGCTGCGCGCCAAGGGCCGCAGCGCGCTGGTCCTCGCCATGATCGCCCTGCCCGTCCTCGGCGTGGCCGGCGCCGACGTGGTCTACCGCAGCGCCGAACTGGAGCCGCAGGAGCGGATCACCCGGTACCTGGGCGGCGCCGACGCCCTGGTCAACTCCTACACCCGCGGCATGACGGTGTTCCAGGAGGCGAGCGGCACCGAGCGCACCTCGGTCCGCTACCGCCCGGACAACGCCCAGCCCACCGCCGCGGAACGCCGCAGCGCCGAGACCGAGCCCGAGCAGCTGGCCCGCGAACTCCTGCCGGCCGGCAGCGTGCTGCTCCCCGTCGGGCCGTCCCAGCGGGCCGCGGCCACCACCGTCGCCGGCCAGCTCGGCGTGGAGGTCACCGAGGCCGACCTGACCGACCCGGTCTGGCACGGCACGCTGAACGTGGTCGAGGGCACCGCCCCGGGCAACCCCCGGCAGATCGCCGCCACCAGGAAGTTCCTCGACGACTCCGGCCTGCGGCTCGGCTCCACCACCACCCTGCGCGGACTCCCCGGGGACCTCACCATCACCGCGGTGGTCGAGCACCCCAACGACCTGCGCAGCACCGAGCTGATCGGCCGCCCCGGCACGCTGATCGAGCCGCTCCGCCAGGCCGCCGGCCAACCCCAGACCACCGGCCGGTTCGACGGCGGACGCTGGCTGGTCAAGCTCCCCGCCGGGGCCACGCTGGACTGGCCCAAGGTCATGGAGTTCAACACCTACGGCTTCACCGTCTCCTCCCGCAGCGTCATGCTCGACCCGCCGGACCGCTCCCAGGTGCCCTACTACCGCGAGGTGGAGCGCGACGGCTACAGCCAGGGCGGCGGCCGGATCGACGAGGTGGCCCTGGTGGTCGTCGGCACCGTGGTGGGCATGGCCCTGCTGGAGATCGTCCTGCTGGCCGGCCCGGCCTTCGCGGTCGGCGCCCGACGCTCCCGCCGCCAGCTCGGCCTGCTCGCCGCCGGCGGCGGCGACCGCTCCCACGTCCGGGCCGTGGTGCTCGGTGGCGGCGTGGTGCTCGGCCTGGCCGGTGCCGTCACCGGCGTGGTGCTGGCCAGCGGCATGGTGGCCGCGCTGCGCCCGTGGGCCGAGGAGGCCGCCGGCCGCCGGTTCGGCCACCTCGACCTGCAGCCGGTCGACCTGCTGGCGATCGCCTCGCTCGGCCTGATCACCGGCCTGCTCGCGGCCGTCGTCCCGGCCGTCCAGGCCTCCCGGACCGACGTGGTGGAAGCGCTCACCGGGCGCGGCTCCGTCAAGCCCCCGAGCCGCCTGATCGCCCTGCTCGGCCTGCTGATGGTGGCCGGCGGCGCCCTGCTGGCCATGGCCGGCGCGGCCCTGAACATCGCCAGCAGCCTCTCGGTGCTCGGCGGCTCGGTGATCGCCGAGGTCGGCATGGTGCTGCTCACCCCGACCCTGGTCGGCCTCTTCGGCCGCCTCGGCCGGTGGCTCCCGCTCGGCCCCCGGCTCGCCCTGCGCGACTCGGTCCGGCACCGCGGACGGACCGCCCCGGCCGTGGCCGCCGTCATGGCCGCGGTCGCCGGCGCGGTCGCCGTCGGCGTCTACACCACCAGCGAGGACGCCGACATGCGACGCCAGTACACGGCCTCGCTGCCCGCCGGCGCCGTCCAGGTCAACACCGCCTGGGGCCCCACCGCCGATCCCGCCCAACTCCCCGCGCTGCGCGCCGCCGTCGAGCAGGCCATGCCCGACCTCGGCCCCCGCGCCGACATCGCCACCGTCAGCTACCAGGGCGACTGCCGGACGGGCAAGAGCGTCTGCGGCTCGGTGGAGGTCTCCATCCCGCCCGAGCGCCGCTGCCCGGTGATGGACCAGGACCGGCCGGAGCCGACCGACCCGGGCGTGTACGAGCGGACGATGCGGGAGGACCCGCGTTGCACGGCTGAGCGGATGTCCAGCTCGATCAGCTCCTTCAACTCCCTCCCGGTCGGCGACCTGAAGGGGCTGCACAACCTGCTCGGCGTCCGCGACCAGGCCGTCGAGGCGGCCTTCGCCCAGGGCAAGGCCGTGGTCTTCGACCCGATCTACCTGAAGGACGGCCGGATCACCGTACGGCTCACCGAGCCGCCCCACGAGAACGAGATGAAGGCCGCCATGGTCGGCGGCCCGCAGAAGCGCGCCTTCCACGAGGTCGGCGTCGAGGCCGTGCTGGCCCACAGCGACTCGCCCAACGCGGAGGCGTACCTCGGCCCGGACACCGCCCGGAAGCTCGGCCTCACCGTCACCGACGGCGGCTCGGTCTGGCTGCCCGAGCGCCTGCCCTCCAGCGCGGCCGAGCAGCGGGCCACCGCCGCGGTGACCAAGCTCACCGACGGCGCCGACCTCAAGGTCGAGCGCGGCTACCGCTCCCAGCAGGACCTGATGACCATCGGTCTGATCGGCTTCTCGGCCCTGGTGGCGCTCGGTGCGGCCGGCATCGCCACCGGTCTGGCCGCCGCCGACTCCCAGCACGACCTGGCCACCCTGGCCGCGGTCGGTGCGAGCGGAGGCATCCGGCGCCGACTGTCCGGGTTTCAGTGCGGGACGATCGCGGGGATGGGCGTGCTCCTCGGCACGGTCTGCGGCATCGTCCCGGCGGTGGCCCTGCGGAAGTTCGAGCACGCGGCCACCATGGGTTACGCGTCGGTGCCCGGCGGCGAGGTCGCCGAGGCCCCGATCGTCTTCCCGTGGCTGCAGATGGGACTGACCATGGTGGTCCTGCCGCTGCTGGCCGTCCTGCTGGCGATGGGGCTGACCCGCTCCAAGCTCGGCCTGGTCCGCCGCCAGGCCTGACCGGCGGGGGCGCGTTTCCGGGGAGCCCGGTCACGCGCCCCCACCCGGGCGAACTAAAGTCGTCCGTATGACGAAAACCCCGGACAGCGCCGTCCGCTCCTACATCGACCAGCACGAGGCGGAGTTCCTGGAGGACCTCAGCGCCTGGCTGCGGATCCCCTCCGTCTCCGCCGACCCCGGCCGGGCGGGGGAGGTCCGCCGCTCCGCCGAGTGGCTCGTCGCCAAGCTCCGGGAGACCGGCTTCCCGGTGGCCGAGGTCTGGGAGTCGGACGGGCTGCCGGCGGTGTTCGCCGAGTGGCCGTCCGGGGACGCGTCCGCGCCGACCGTGCTGGTCTACGGCCACCACGACGTGCAGCCCGCGGCCAAGGAGGACGGCTGGGCCACCGAGCCCTTCGAGCCCACCCGGATCGGCCGGCAGCTGTTCGCCCGCGGCGCCGCCGACGACAAGGGCCAGGTGTTCTTCCACACCCTCGGCGTCCGGGCCCACCTCGCCGCCACCGGCCGGACCGCTCCCGCGGTCAACCTCAAGCTGCTGATCGAGGGCGAGGAGGAGTCCGGTTCGCCGAACTTCGGTGCCCTGATCCGCCGTGAGGCCGCCCGGCTGGCCGCCGACGTGGTGATCATCTCGGACACCGGCATGTGGGCCGAGGACACCCCGACCGTCTGCACCGGCATGCGCGGCCTCGCCGACTGCGAGATCGACTTCTACGGCCCGGCCAACGACATCCACTCCGGCTCCTTCGGCGGTGCCGTCCCCAACCCGGCCGACGTGGCCGCCTCCCTGGTCGCCGCGCTGCACGACGCAGACCGCCGGGTGGCGATCCCGGGCTTCTACGACGGCATCGTCGAGCTCACCGAGCAGGAGCGCGAGCTCTTCGCCGAACTGCCCTTCGACGAGCAGCAGTGGCTGAAGGTGGCCAAGTCCGGCGGCACCCTGGGCGAGGCCGGCTACTCCACCCTGGAGCGGGTCTGGGCCCGGCCCACCGCGGAGGTCAACGGCATCTGGGGCGGCTACACCGGCCCGGGCCAGAAGACCATCGTGCCGGCCGAGGCGCACGTCAAGCTCTCCTTCCGGCTGGTCGCCGGCCAGGAGGTGGAGAACGTCCGGAAGCTGGTCCGCGACTGGGTCGCCACCCGGATCCCCGAGGGCATCCGGTACGACATCGCCTTCCCCGGCGCGACCCGGCCCTGCCTGACCCCGCTGGACCACCCGGCGCTGCAGTCCACCGTGCGGGCGATGGGCCGGGCCTTCGGCCAGAAGATCCTCTTCACCCGTGAGGGCGGTTCCGGACCGGCCGCGGACCTGCAGGACGTGCTCGGCGCGCCAGTGCTGTTCCTCGGCATCTCGGTGCCCTCCGACGGCTGGCACTCGGTCAACGAGAAGGTCGAGCTGGACCTGCTGCGCAAGGGCGTGGAGACCTCCGCCTACCTGTGGGGCGACCTCGCCGAGAACTGGCAGTGAGTCACCGGACGACGACGGATACGGGGATGGAACGGGTTGAGCACCGTGCCTGACAGCAAGGATCTGGCCCTGGCCCGGGTGGGCGTGGACCGGGCGGCGCACCACCGCTTCGACGAGCCCTGGCTCGCCGCCGCGTGGAGCCACCCCACCACCAAGGTGCTGCCGATCTCCGGCGGCGAGGCCTTCGTGGTGGACACCGAGAACGGCGCCGAACTGGTGCTGCTGCCCTCCTTCGAGGCGCCGCAGACCGGCGACCGCTACTTCCTCGGCACCGACGAGGACGGCGTCTCGTACTTCGCCCTGGCCGGCGAGAGCCTGCCCGGGCGGCTGGACGGCGACGCCCGTCCGGCCGGACTGCGCGAGGTCGGCGGCACGCTCTCCGACCGCGACGCCGGCCTGCTGGTGCACGCCGTCGCCCTGGAGCACTGGCACCGGCTGCACAGCTTCTGCTCGCGCTGCGGACACCCGACCGAGAAGGCCGGGGCCGGGCACGTCCGCCGGTGCACCTCCTGCGCCGCCGAGCACTACCCGCGGACCGACCCGGCGGTGATCATGCTGATCACCGACGAGCAGGACCGCTGCCTGCTGGGCCGTCAGGCGCTCTGGCCGGAGGGCCGCTGGTCCACCCTGGCCGGGTTCGTCGAGCCCGGCGAGTCGATCGAGCAGGCCGTCCGCCGCGAGGTCGTCGAGGAGGCCGGCGTCCGGGTCGCCGAGGTGGAGTACGTGGCCAGCCAGCCCTGGCCGTTCCCGTCCAGCCTGATGCTCGGCTTCCTGGGCAAGGCCGACCCGGCCGGCACCGGGATCACCGTGGACGGCGAGGAGCTCTCCGAGGCCCGCTGGTTCTCCCGCGAGGAGCTGGGGGCCGGCATGGCGGCGGGGGAGATCCTGCCGCCCTCCGGGATCTCGATCGCCCGGCACCTGGTCGAACTCTGGTACGGCGAACCGCTGCCGGCGGCCGCCCGCTGGTGACCGCGGACCGCTGGTGACGGGTGCCCGCCGGTGACGGGGGGACCCGGTACCGGCGGAGAATTCGGGGCGCGTGGCCACGGCCGCGCGCCCCTTTCTGCTGCCCTGCTACCGGACGTCCAGCCAGCAGCTGACGGTCTTCCCGGTCAACCGGGTGGTCACCGTCCAGCGCTGGCAGAGCGCCGAGACGATGGCCAGCCCGCGACCGTTCGAATCCTCCTCGGAGGCCTCCCGCATCTGCGGCATGGCCGGGCCGAAGTCCGCCACCGAGATCTGCAGCGCGGAATCGGTCAGCGTCAGCGTCAGCGAGACCGCCCCGCGGCCGTACCGCACGGCGTTGGTGACCAGCTCGGACACCAGCAACTCCGCACTGTCCGTCAGGTGCGGCGCACCCCAGGCGGCCAGGGCCGTCCTGGTCAGCCGGCGCGCCCGGGCGACGTTCGGCGGCTGCGGCGGGAAGCTGGCGGTCGCGCACCAGGCGCCGCGCTCGGCGGACGTCAGGACGCGGTCGGGGCGCCGGGTGGCGCCGGAGGAATCGGTGGTCTCGGCGCCACGGGCGCCGTGCCGCTGCGGGGTACTGCTCACGGGCATGGGTCCGCCCCCGGGGGTGTGCGTGGAGAGAATGTTCGACTGCAAATGCAGCTGGACGGGATCATGGTCCAAATCCCCAATCCCGGCTCATATTGGCGGGTTTAGCTGAAATGGCGCAAGCCGGATCGCTACATTCACTCGCGTGACAATCCCCCGAGGCAGCGCACCCTCCCCCAAGTACCAGCGCCTCGCGGCCGACCTGCGCCGGCGCATCGAGGCGGGCGAGTGGCAGGGCGGCGCCCAACTCCCGGTCGAGGGCGAGCTGGAGCGGTACTACGGTGTGGCCCGCAACACCGTCCGGCTCGCCGTCGACGTCCTCGTCAACGAAGGCCGCCTGGTCCGGCACCAGGGCAAGGGCACCTACCTGAGGCAGCAACCCGTCCTCGACCACCAGGCGTACGCCCCGCCGCGGGTGCCCGGCCAGCGCGACCCGCTGGCCGCACCCACCGAGGTGTACGCCCGGGAGGCCCGCGCCGCCGGGCGGCGGCTGGTCGCCGACTTCGAGATGCTCGTCGTCCGGGCCCGCGAGGACATCGCCGAACGGCTCGGACTGGCCGCCGGGGAAGCGGTGGTGGTGCGCCGTCAGCTCAGATTGACGGACCGCGAGCCCTACTCGATCGAGGAGAGCCACTACCGCGCCGGGCTCGCGGCCGGCACCGCGCTGATGGAGCCCGTGCCGGTGCCGGGCGGGGACGAGGAGGTGCTGGCGGCCCTCGGCCGCACCGAGGTCGGCGGGGTCGACCACCTGGTCGCCCGGATGCCCGGCCCCGAGGAGGCCGCCTGGTTCGAGGTCGGGCCCGGCACCCCGCTGCTCGTCCAGACCCGCGTCACCTACGACCGCCGCGGACCCGTCCGGGTCATCGAGACCCGCTATGCGGCGGACCGCTGCCGCCTCCACTACGCCCTCGGCGACCTGACGGCCCGGGGATGACCGGGGGCAACCGGGGACGACCGGGACCCGGGGAGAACTGCGCGAAACGGAAGGCGCTTTCCCGCGCTCTCGCCGCGCAGTAATTCGCACACCGAGAGTGTGGGGAGGTGGCCCTAAAAGCGGCAGGCCGAATTGGCGCACGGAATTCCGTGAACGCCTGCGCCTTCCGGATGCGCGCAGTCCGTGCGCCCCCGACGGGGCGCTCCCGGTGGCGCCGTCAGACCAGGGCGGCCTGGACCTGGCGGAGGCTGGGGTTGGTCATGACCGTCTGCTCGCCGGCGGCGGAGACCACGACGACGGTCGGGACGGTCTGGTTGCCGTTGTTGACCGACTCGACGTAGGTGGCCGACGCCGGGTCCTCCTCGATGTTGATCTCGGAGTAGCCGATGCCCTCGCGGTCCAGCTGGCTCTTGAGGCGGTTGCAGTAGCCGCACCAGGTCGTGCTGTACATCGTGACGCTGCCGGACATGGCTGAGGACTCCTTCGGAGAGGGGGGAGTGCGGTCGTGGCTTTCAACCGGCCGCACCCGTCGGGCATTCCAGGCACCCGGCGCGTGATTCCCACCACACGCCCCCGGTGCGCGCTGATCATCCGACCATCCCGCCGTGGCTGTGGACAACCCGCCCCGCCTGTCGGCGGCCCCTGCCAGGATGTCCAGGGTGTCCCGGGTGTCCGGGATGCCCGGCACGAGGCCGGGTGAGGACGCCCGCCGGGCTGAGAGGATGGAAGGCATGCAGGAAGAGCTCTTGGGTGCCTTCGGCCCGTACGAGACCGCCGGTGCCGGCCCGGGCGGCGGGCAGGGCGCCGACTCCGTGCTGGCCGGGCTCGACCCGGAGCAGCGCGCCGTCGCCACGGCCCTGCACGGCCCGGTGTGCGTCCTCGCGGGCGCCGGCACCGGCAAGACCCGGGCGATCACCCACCGGATCGCGTACGGCGTCCGCAGCGGCGTCTACCAGCCGCAGCAGGTGCTCGCGGTGACCTTCACCGCCCGCGCCGCCGGCGAGATGCGCGGCCGGCTGCGCCAGCTCGGCGCGGACGGCGTGCAGGCCCGGACGTTCCACTCCGCCGCGCTCCGCCAGCTCCAGTACTTCTGGCCCCGGGCCGTCGGCGGCGAGGTGCCCCGGCTGCTGGAGCGCAAGGTGCAGCTGGTCGCCGAGGCCGCGGGCCGCAGCGGCCTGCGGGTCCAGCGCACCGAGCTGCGCGACCTCACCGCCGAGATCGAGTGGGCCAAGGTCACCCAGATCGTGCCGGACGACTACCCGACGGCCGTGGCGAAGAGCAGCCGTGAGGCCCCGCGCGACCCGGCCGAGATCGCCAAGGTGTACGCCACCTATGAGCAGACCAAGCGCGACCGCGGGGTGATCGACTTCGAGGACGTACTGCTGCTCACCGCGGCCATCCTGGAGGACCGCCCGGAGATCGCCGAGCGCGTCCGCGCCCAGTACCGGCACTTCACCGTCGACGAGTACCAGGACGTCTCCCCGCTCCAGCAGCGGCTGCTCGACCAGTGGACGGCCGGAGGCGCCAGCCTCTGCGTGGTCGGCGACGCCAGCCAGACCATCTACTCCTTCACCGGCGCCACCCCGGACTACCTGCTCGGCTTCCGCACCCGGCACCCGGAGGCCACGGTGGTGAAGCTGGTCCGCGACTACCGCTCCACCCCGCAGGTCGTCCACCTCGCCAACGGGCTGCTCTCGCAGGCCCGCGGCCAGGCCGCCCAGCACCGGCTGGAGCTGGTCTCGCAGCGGGAGGCGGGCCCCGAGCCGGCCTTCAAGGAGTACCCGGACGAGCCCACCGAGGCCGAGTCGACCGCCCACCTGATCAAGGACCTGCTGGCCACCGGCGTCCGGGCCAGCGAGGTCGCGGTGCTGTTCCGCACCAACAGCCAGTCCGAGGTGTACGAGCAGGCGCTGGCCGACCTCGGCATCTCGTACCAGCTGAAGGGGGCCGAGCGGTTCTTCGAGCGGCCGGAGGTGCGCGAGGCGGGCGTCCTGCTCAAGGGCGCGGCCCGGGCCGCGGACGACCCGCTGACCGCCGAGGCGCCCGACCTGGCCGCCCAGGTCCGGGCCGTGCTGGCCACCCGCGGGTTCACCGCGACCCCGCCGGCCGGGTCCGGCGCGGTCCGGGAGCGCTGGGAGTCGCTGGCGGCCCTGGTCCGGCTGGCCGAGGAGTTCGAGGCGGGCCGCCGGGCGGCCGGCGAGCGGGCCGACCTGGCCGCCTACGTCGCCGAGCTGGACGCCCGCGCCGCGGCCCAGCACGCCCCGGCCGTGGAAGGGGTCACCCTGGCCTCGCTGCACGCCGCCAAGGGCCTGGAGTGGGACGCCGTCTTCCTGGTCGGCCTCACCGAGGGCACCCTCCCGATCATCTACGCCAAGACCGACGAGCAGGTCGAGGAGGAGCGCCGGCTGCTCTACGTCGGGGTCACCCGGGCCCGCCGGCTGCTGACCCTGTCCTGGGCCCTGTCCCGCTCCCCGGGCGGCCGGGCGAGCCGGCGGCCCACCCGCTTCCTGGACGGCCTGCGGCCCGGATCCGGTTCCACCGGGCCGCGCGGCCGCGGCGGACAGGGCGGCGTCGAGGCGGGCGCCGAGCGCTCGGCCGCGCGCCGCTCCCGCGGCCCGGTCAAGTGCCGGGTCTGCGACCGGACGCTGACCGAGGCGGTGGAGCGCAAGCTGCGCCGCTGCGAGAGCTGCCCCTCCTCGATGGACGAGGCGCTGTTCGAGCGGCTCCGCGAGTGGCGGGCCGCCCAGGCCCGGAAGCAGTCGGTGCCGGCGTACGTGGTCTTCACCGACGCCACCCTGATGGCCATCGCCGAGGACGCCCCGGGCAGCCTGCGGGACCTGGCGGCGATCTCCGGGGTCGGCGCGATGAAGCTGGACAAGTACGGCGCCGACGTGCTCTCGTTGTGCGCGGGGGAGGATCCGGAGCTCGTTGGCGAGCCCGAAGAGGAGCCGGTCCAGAACTCGCCGGAAAAATAGTTTGCGCGCCGTGTACGAGGCGCAATAGCCTGCCGGAGCGGTCAAGGGGACGCGATCGCACTGCCCGCAGAGGGTCTCCTTCTGCGTGCCCGACCATAAGACCAGCATTCGGAGCCCGGGGGACTGGGCACCGCGAGACGCCGAGAGGAGGCGAGGACAGTGGAAACCATCATGACGATCACCGAAATGACTGGCCAGACCGTCTTTGCCATGCCCTCGCGTGCCCTGCGCTCGGGCGTCGTCTCCCTGTTCGGTCTGGGTCTCGGCAACACCGGCCTGTCCGTCGCCACCCCCTGCAATGTCAGTGGTCTGGGCAACGATGAGGCCACCCGTGTCGAGACGGGTCTGTCCCTGGGCTGGGCGTTCGACGGCGGCGATGAGCTGCGTGACGAGCGACCGACCCAGGCACCGAAGGCCGTAGTTGCGGTGGCCAAGCATGGCCACTATGCAGCCGTCGTCGGTGCCGGAGCCGCCAAGCAGGAGCAGCAGATCAAGCAGGCCGAGGCCGCCTTCGCAGGCGCCAAGGCCATCCGGATGCGGGCCTTCCGCGGGCCTGAACCCTGGAGCGAAAGTACCTGAGCGACACTCAGGTCTGTGCCTCCAGGGCCGCGGAATCCCCCACCACCGGGATCCGCGGCCCTTCTGTTTTGTCCGGTACGCAAGACCCACCAAGGCCCTCCGGGGCCTCCGGTCCAGCCCACCAGTCAGCTGGACCGGATCCACTGAGAAGACGAGGAAGACGCACACAGTGTCCACGGTCATCACACCGCCCCTCCCGTCCGTACCGACCGACAAGACCATCAAGGCCGACCAGGCCGACCCCCCGGAGGTATCGCTCATGCAGCTCACCGCGATCGACGAGGCCGCCGCCCAGGGCGCCCCCATCCCCTGCCGCTCCTTCGACCCGGAGGTCTTCTTCGCCGAGACGCCCGCCGACGTCGAGTACGCCAAGTCGCTCTGCGGCACCTGCCCGGTGAAGGCGGCCTGCCTGACCGGTGCGCTGGAGCGCCGCGAGCCCTGGGGCGTCTGGGGCGGCGAGCTCTTCGTCCAGGGTGTCGTCGTGGCCCGCAAGCGGCCGCGGGGCCGTCCGCGCAAGACCGAGGTCATGGCGTGAGCAGCGCCGGAATGACCTCCTCCCACGGAGTCGCAGCCGTCCGACGGGGAGAGCAGCCCCCGCTGGACGACATGCTCCGCCGGTCGGTCCGCATCGCGGCCGCCAAAGCGGACTCCGCCCACTCCCGAACCACCCCGACGCACCACGAGCAGGACCACCACATGACCGCCGCCGCCATCGATCCGACCGTCCGCGCCGAGCAGACCAAAGAACTTCAGATCCAGAACAGGACCCTCGAAATGCATCTCCTCCAGGAATCCCTGGCCCGCGCCCATATGCAGGAACGGCTCCACGAGGCTGAGGAGCAACGCCTCGGCCTGCGTGTCCTGCAGGCCGCCAAGCTCAAGCGGAAGGCCGAGCGCGCCTCGCTGCGCGCCCGCAAGGCGCTTGCCGTCGCCCTGATGTGACGGTCCGTCGGGCCGGTGCGCCGCCGTGCGGACGCCGAGCCGTTTGAACAGTGATGGCCGCCCCCTTCCGGAAGGGGGCGGCCATTGCCGCGTTCGGGGGTCGGAGCCGCAGGGCCCGGTGAGGCCCCTGATGGGGCGTCCGGCGAGGTGTCCGGTGGAGTGCCCGAGTGTCCGAGTGCCCCGGGCGTGGCGCCTGGTGGAGGGTCAGCTCTCCTCCAGGACCTCCTCCTCGGCGAAACCGGGCAGCCACTCCAGCATCTCGGCCCGGAACGGCGCCTGGGCCCCCAGCTGGCAGAGCACCCCGATGGTGGACAGCGTCACCCGGTGGATCAGCAGGTACGCCGGCGGCAGGTTGAGCTGCTTGCCCAGGTTGTACGCGGGCGAGCGCGGGTCGGCGATCCGGGCCGCCTGGGCGCGCATCCAGGCCCGGGTGAAGTGGAAGCTCTCCACGGTGGCCGGCTCGATGATCGGCAGCAGGTAGTCCAGCACCGCGTCCGGATCCAGCTCGATCGAGGGCTTCACGAAGCCCTCCTCGCGCAGCATCTCCAGCACCCCGGCGGCGTCCCCGGCCAGGGCCATCCGCAGCGAGTCGCCGATCGGCAGCGGCAGGCCGCCGGGCAGCCGGTCGACGGTGCCGAAGTCCATGACGCCGAGCCGCCAGCCCTCCGCCGGGCCGTCGTCCTTGAGCAGCCGGAAGTTGCCCGGGTGCGGGTCGGCGTGCAGCAGACCCGTCCGGGACGGGCCCGCGAACAGGAAGCGGGCCAGCAGCTGCCCCGCGCGGTCCCGCTCCTCGCGGGTGCCGCGGGCGATCACCTCGGCCAGCGGGGTGCCGCCCATCCACTCGGTGACCAGGACCCGGTCGGCCTGGGCGACCACCCGCGGGACCCGGATGTCCGGGTCGTCGGCGAACTCCTCGGCGTGCCGGCGCTGCGCCTCGGCCTCCAGCTCGTAGTCCAGCTCCTCGGCCACCCGCTCCCGCAGCTCGGTGATCAGCGGCTTGACGTCCAGCCCGGGGATGAGCGGGCCGAGCAGCCAGGCCACCCGGCTGAGCTGGGCGAGGTCCGAAAGCAGGGCGTCCCCGGCGCCCGGGTACTGCACCTTGACGGCGACCTCGCGGCCGTCGTGCCAGACGGCCTTGTGGACCTGGCCGATCGAGGCGGCGGCCGCCGGACGGTCGTCGAAGGCCCGGAACTCGTCGCGCCAGCGATGGCCGAGGTGCTCGGCGAGGACGGCGTGCACCTTGGCGGCGGGCATCGGCGGGGCCGCGTCCTGCAGCTTGGTGAGCGCGGCCCGGTACGGCCCGGCGACCTCCTCGGGGAGGGCGGCCTCGAAGACGGACAGCGCCTGCCCGAACTTCATCGCCCCGCCCTTGAGCTCGCCGAGGACCTTGAACAGCTGGTCCGCGGTGGCCTGCT
The DNA here is from genome assembly GCF_040571325.1 of Kitasatospora sp. HUAS MG31. Taxonomy (GTDB): domain Bacteria; phylum Actinomycetota; class Actinomycetes; order Streptomycetales; family Streptomycetaceae; genus Kitasatospora; species Kitasatospora camelliae. The sequence goes on from NZ_CP159872.1 coordinate 4,740,078, forward strand.
GGAGCTCGGCGGTGACCGTCTCCGCCGAGCGGCCGCCGATCCGGCGGCCCAGGCCGAGGGTGGCTCGGCCGGCGATCCCGAGGGGCAGGGCTGCCAGCCTCGCCGTCCGGGTCACTGCCTTGCGCGGAAGATCGCTCACCCATGGCCTCCCTGTCCGACGCCCGGCGTGGCACCGGACCTTGGTCACTAGGCCATTGTGCCCGCTCCCCCTCGCGCGTCCGACGAATAATCCGACTCCCTTTCGGACGGGGCCTCCCGGCCCGGGCGGATGACGCGGGCTCCCGGGGGGACCGAAGTACCGAAGGAGCCAAGGACCGCCGGCCGGCCGCGCCCCGGCCCCACGGCTCCGGTCAGCCGCCGCGGACCGTCTCGACCGGGCCGGGCCGCGGTCGGGGCACCGACTGCCACTGGCACCCGCAGTCGGGGTGGCTGGGCAGCCGCAGCCGCCGGGTCATCCCGTCGGCGGCGGAGAGCTCGCACCAGCCGTCCACGCTGGGCGGCAGCACCCCGTCCAGGTAGAGCCCGACGTGCAGGGCGGCCAGGCCCGCCACGGCGGTGGCCAGGGCGCTGTCGCAGGCGGGATCCCGGGCCCGGCCCGGGCCGTCCGCGGCGAGCTGGGCGAGCAGCCGGGGCCAGGCCTCGTCCTCGTCCTTGCGGGCGAGGGTGGCGCAGCTGCCGCAGGAGGAGACCCCGGGCACCACCAGCGGACCGACCACCCCGAGGTGCTCCAGCACGCCGACGTAGAGGTGCGGGACGCCGGCCCGCATCAGCTCCTGGGCGTCGGTGGGCAGGCCGGTGAAGGAGCCGCTGCCGTCTCTCGGGGCCAGCACCACCAGGGCGGGCGGGGCGGTTCCGGCGGGCGGCCGGCGCCGGTACCGCTCGACGGCGGTGTTCCCCGCGGCGCGCTGCACCACCTCGCGGGCGGCCGTCGTCCGCAGCCGGCCGACCTCGGTGGGCGGGAGGCCGGCGGGGGAGCAGTCCCGGGCGGTGACCCGGCCGCGGTCGGTGACCTCGACCTCGCCGACACCGCCTGCGGCCAGCACCGCGCCGATCGCCGCCCCCACCCGCCCGGCGCCGCGGACCTCCACCCGGGACCGGGACCGCCCCTGCAGGACGGCCGCGGCCTCGCCCGGGGCCGGGTGGACCAGGGAGAGCGAGGCGAGATCCGGGGCCAGCAGCTCCTGCCGGGGGCGGGAGTACCCGGCCAGGGCCAGGCCGGCGGAGTCGGCGTCGTCCAGCAGCTCGCCCTCGGCCAGCGATTCGAGCAGTGCCTCGCAGAAGCCCGGGTCGAGCCCGAGCCGCAGCCCGGCGGCGACCAGGGCCGGGCCGTCCCGGGTGCCGTCGATCAGCTCCAGGAAGGCGGAGACCGCCTTGTCCACGTCCTCGACCACCCGGGCGTGCCGGCGGACGGCGCCGAACTGGAGCGTCCGCCTGTCGCGCCAGAGCCGGGCGAGGGCGGGCTTGAGAGCGGGTCGGGTGACAGGGCGCACGACTACCTCCGAAGGCGCTCGGAACGCTGTGGCTCCAGCAGCATGCCCGATCCTCGGAGAGCGGCGAAGCCGGTTATCCACAGGCGCTGGCCTATGATCCGACTATCCGTCCGCACACCCTGTGGATAACTCGACCGTCGCGGCCGGACAGCCACCGCCACGGGGGCCTTCCGGCCCGGCAGTCGGGTTCTGTCGGATCGACCGGGTAACGTCGTGTGCCATGGCAGCCGAACCGGACTCCCAGCCGCCGGCGTCGCGCCGACGGGTCCGTCCAGCCTCGGGGCCCGGCTGTGCGACGCCCGGTACGCGTGCACGCCCCGGCCCGGCGCCCCAGGAGGCCGCCGCGCCGCCCGCCACGGAGCCCGTCCCGCTCGACCACGCCACCGTCGAGGTCCGCCGCAGCGCCCGCCGCAGCCGGACCGTCTCCGCCTACCGCGAGGGCGACCGCACGGTGGTGCTGATCCCGGCCCGGATGTCGCACGCCGAGGAACAGCGCTGGGTGGCCCGGATGCTCGAGAAGCTGGCCGCCCAGGAGAGCCGCCGGGTGCTCGGCGACGACGCCCTGGCCGCCCGCGCCCGCGAGCTCTCCGCCGCCTACCTGGGCGGCCGCGCGGCGCCCCAGCAGGTCCGGTGGGTCACCAACCAGAACTCCCGCTGGGGCTCCTGCACCCCCAGCGAGCGCACCATCCGGCTGTCGCACCGCCTCCAGGGCATGCCCGAGTACGTGATCGACTACGTGCTCCTGCACGAGCTGGCCCACCTCCTGGTGCCGGACCACGGCCCGCGGTTCTGGGCGCTGCTGGAGGCCTACCCGCGCACCGAGCGGGCCCGCGGCTACCTGGAGGGCGTCGCCTCGGCCGCCCGGCTGCCGCACATCCCCGGCGCCCGCGGCCTCGCCCCCGGCGCCGCCGCGGAGGAGTCCGAGGACTGCGGCTGACCGGTCCGGGCGCGCGGCCGCACGGCGACGGCTCGCGGGTTCCGGGCTGACGGGCCGCCGGGTCGGGCTGACGGGCCGCGAGGTTCGGGCCGACGGGCCGCAGGGTCGGTGGCCGTCCGGCGAGGACGGCCGAGGAGGCGCTCCGCAACCCTCCTGCCGCGGCCGGGTGCTGAGATAGGGTCGCCGCCATGACCAGGGAACTCCCCAAGGCGTCCCGCATCCGGATCAGTGAGCTGACCGCCAGCGCCGAGCTGTACCTCGGCGTGCACCTCACCGCGCCGGGGCTGGCCTTCGACATCAGCTGCTTCGGTCTGGACGCCGACGAACGGCTGAGCGACGACCGCTACTTCGTCTTCTTCAACCAGCCGGCCAGCCCGGAGGACTCCATTCGGTTGCTCGGCGCGCAGGACGGCGACACCGAGTCCTTCCGGGTCGCGCTGGACCGGGTGCCGGAGGGCATCCACAAGCTCAGCCTGACCGCGACGGTGGACGGCGACGGCGTGATGTCCCAGGTCGCCGCCGGCCACGTCCGGATCGTCGCGGACGGGGCCGAGGTCGGCCGGTACGCCTTCACCGGTGCCGAGTTCAGCACCGAGCGCGCCGTGATGCTGGCGGACGTCTACCGCCGCAACGGCGAGTGGCGGTTCGCCGCGGTGGGCCAGGGCTTCGACGGCGGCCTGCGGGCCCTGCTGGAGAACTTCGGCGGCGAGGCCCTGGAGGAGGACGAGCCCGCGCCCGTCCCGGTCCCCGAGGCCGCGTTCACGCCCGCCGCGGCGCCCGCACCGGCACCCGTCCACGCGGCCCCCGAGCCCACCCTGGTCGTCCCCGCCGCGCCGACTGTCCCCGCCGCGCCGGCCGTCCCCGCTCAGCCGGGTCCCCCGCCCGCCGTCCCGGCACCCGTCGCAGCGCCACCGGCCGCCGCGTTCCCCGCGGACGCGACCGTGGTGGCCCCGATGCCCCTCCCGCCGCAGCCCGCCGGCGCCCGGATCACCCTCACCAAGTACGCCGAGGTCCCCGACCAGGTCGGCTGGGTGAAGCAGAGCGACAACCTGGTCCGCTTCTCGCTCACCAAGGGCCAGGACGTGCTCGCCCTGCAGGGCAGCATGGTGGCGTACCAGGGCCGGGCGGACTTCGCCCACGAGGGCTCCGGCGTGCTCCGCAAGCTCACCGCCAACCTGACGGGCCAGCAGCTGAAGCTGATGCGGGTCTCCGGCGAGGGCCAGGTGTTCCTCGCCGACGAGGCCTGCGACCTGCACGTGGTCCGGCTGGAGGGCGACTCGCTGTGCGTCAGCTCCGACCGGGTGCTGGCCTTCGACGCCGGGCTGGAGCACGAGGTCCGCCGGATCGAGGGCGAGGGCCTGCCGGGCGGCGGCTTCTTCACCCTGCAGTTCAGCGGCCACGGGACGGTGGTGGTGAAGACCAGGGGCATCCCGGTGGTGCTCCCGGTCACCCCCGCGCCGGAGACCTACGCCGACATCCACGCGCTGGTCGCGTGGTCGCGCGGCTCCCAGGTGATCACCACCGCGCCGGTGCGGATCCGCCGGTCGGCGTACGCGGGCCACGCGGCCGAGTCGTACAGCCTCCAGTTCCGCGGCGCCCCGGGGAACTTCATCGTCGTCCAGCCGTACGAGGTCTAGGGAGAGCCATGGAGCGGCAGATCCTCAGCGGTGGCGGCCTGCTGGACCAGTTCCAGGCCGTCGCCGGCAACGAGCGGATGAGCAACCACGGCGCCACCATGTGCCGGGTCGCGGTGACCGCGGACCGGGACGTGTACGCCAAGGCCGGCGCCATGGTGGCCTACGACGGCTACCTGCAGTACGAGCCCGTCCCCCAGTCCCTGCGGCGGGCGCTCGGCGAGTGGGCCTCCGGCGAGCGCAGCCCGCTGCTGCGCTGGTCCGGCGACGGCGCGCTGTACCTGGCGGACCTGGGGGCGGACGTGCTCAACCTCCATCTCGCCGACGAGCAGCTGTCCGTCAACGGCTCGCACCTGCTGGCCATGGACGCCACGCTGTCCTGCAGTGTCGAGAAGGTCAAGGGGCCGGCCCTGATGGCCGGCACCGGCCTCTACAACATCACCGTCGGCGGCTCCGGCTGGGTCTCCGTCACCTCCCGGGGCGTGCCCGTGGTGCTGGACTGCGCCGAGGCCGAGACCTACGTGGACCCGGACGCCCTGGTCGCCTGGACCACCGGCCTGGAGATCAAGGTCCGGCGCACCGTCAAGGTCGGCTCGCTGATCGGCCGCGGCAGCGGCGAGGCCGTGCAGCTGGGCTTCAAGGGTTCCGGGTTCGTGGTCGTCCAGCCCAGCGAGGACACGTCCGACCGTCTGAAGATCCGCGGCTGAGGAGCCATCCGTGCAGAGCACCCTGCTGTCCCACACCGCCGTCGAGGGCACCGACCGCTACACCCTGCAGAACCCGCAGATGCTCCGGGTCGCCCTGAACGGCCGGTCCGAGGTCCTCGCCCGCTCGGGCGCCATGGTCGCGCACACCGGGCGGATGTCCTTCACCGGCTGGCGCCCGCCGACCCAGCAGAACAACCGCCGCAACCAGCCGGGCGGACAGCCGCGCCAGGCACGGGACGTCCTCGACCTGATGCGCTGCTCCGGCACCGGCACGGTCTACCTGGCCAACCTCGCCCAGCACCTGCACATCCTCGACCTCTCCGGCGAGGGACTGGTGGTCAACAGCGGGTACGTGCTGGCGCTCGACGCCACGCTGAGCTGGCGGGCGGTGAACATCGAGAACGGCGAACGGATCGCCGGGGTGGGCGGGCGCAGCCTGGAGTTCACCGGCAGCGGGCACCTGGTCCTGATGACCTCGGGCCGCCCGCTGGTGATGCGGGTGCAGCCCGGGCAGTTCGTCTACGGGGACGCCGACGCGGTGGTCGGCTGGTCCTCGGGGCTGGAGGTGCAGCTGCAGGCACAGAGCAGCAACACCGAGGCCTGGCGCCGGCGCGGCACGGCCACCGAGGGGTGGGAGCTGGCGTTCACCGGCGAGGGGTACGTGCTGGTGCAGCCGAGCGAGCTGTTGCCGCCGCGGCGGTGACGCGCCGGGCAGGTCGGGTGCCTGTCGGCTGCCTGTCGTGTGCTGAAGGAGCGGGGAACGGCCCGGGAGGCGGGAGGTGCGATGCCGTACCTTCCGCCTCCCGGGCCGTTCTCACGCTGCCGGTGCCCGGCCGTCGTAGCGACTCAGGCGGTGAGCTCGCGGGCCAGGGTGACCAGGTCGCGGACCGAGGGGTCGGTCGGCTCGGGGAGGGCGTCGTAGGCGAACCAGCGGAGGTCCAGTGACTCCTCGCTGATCAGGGCCTCGGCGCCGGCCGGGGCGACGGCCACGTACTGGACGTCGAGGTGGGTGTTCTCCGGCCGGTCCTTGCCGGCGCAGCGGACCTGGTGCCGGTCGAGCTTGACCGGCACCGGTCGTCCGTCGACGCCGAGCAGCTCCAGCCCGGCGATGCCCGACTCCTCGGTGGCCTCGCGCAGGGCGGCGGCCGCCAGGGTCGTGTCGCCCGGCTCACAGTGGCCGCCCATCTGCAGCCAGCGGCCTACCTTGGGGTGCAGGGTCAGCAGCACCCGCCCGGCGGACGGGTCGACCACCACGGCGCTGGCCGTGATGTGGGCGGGCAGGCAGGCGCGCCACAGGCCGTCGGGCCGGTCGGCGAGGTGGTCGAGGTAGTCCAGGCGCAGCCGCTCCTGGCGGTCGTCGGCCACCGTCCAGTCGCTGAGCGCGCGGACGGCGTCGGTGTGCAGGGTGGTCACCGGCCGGACCCGTCCTTCCCGTTCGACTCGCCGTCCGCGTCGTCCCCGGCGGCCTTGCCGTCGCCGGCGCCCGCGTCGCCCGCGGCGCCCTTGTCGTCGGCGCCGGTCCGGCCCTGGGCGGCCTCACCGAGCAGCTTGTCCAGGGCGGCGAAGTCGATGCCGCCCTCCAGGCCCTCGCCGGAGCCGCGGTGCACGAAGCCGTCCGGGTCGTCCAGGTCGGCGGCGGTGGGCAGCATGTCGGGGTGGCTCCAGAGGGCGTCGCGGCCCTCGACGCCTCGGGCGTCGGCCAGCGAGGCCCACAGCCGGGAGGCGTCCCGCAGGCGGCGCGGGCGCAGCTCCAGGCCGACCAGGGTGGCGAAGGTCTGCTCGGCGGGGCCGCCGGTGGCGCGGCGGCGGCGGAGCGTCTCGCGCAGCGCGGCGGCCTGCGGCAGGTGCGGCTGGGCGGCGGCGTGGACCACCGCGTCCACCCAACCCTCGACCAGGGCGAGCGCGGTCTCCAGGCGGGCCAGCGCGGCCTTCTGCTCGGGGGTGTCCTCGGGCTGCAGCAGGCCGCCGGCCAGCGCCTCCTGCAGGGCCTCCGGGTTGCTCGGGTCGAGCTGGCCGACCAGCTCCTCCATCCGGGAGGTGTCGACCTTGATGCCGCGGGCGTACGCCTCGACCGCGCCGAACAGGTGGGTCCGCAGCCACGGCACGTGGGCGAACAGCCGCTGGTGGGCGGCCTCGCGCAGGGCCAGGTAGAGCCGGACCTCCTCGGCGGGGACGCTCAGGCCCTCGCCGAACTCGGCGATGTTCTGCGGCAGCAGCGCGGCCTTGCCGGCCGGGGCGAGCGGCAGACCGACGTCGGTGGAGCCCAGCACCTCGGCGGCCAGGGCGCCGAGCGCCTGCCCGATCTGGGTGCCGAACATGGCGCCGCCCATCGAGCGCATGACGCCCATCAGCGGGCCGGCCATGGCCTGCATCTCGGCCGGGAGCACCCCGCCCATGGCGTTGCCCACCCGCTCGGCCACCGGGTCGACCAGGTCCTTCCAGACCGGCAGGGTGGCCTCGATCCACTCGGCGCGGCTCCAGGCCACGGCCGTGGTCGAGCCGGAGGGGAACTCGGTGGCCGCGTCCAGCCAGAGCTCGGCCAGCCGGACGGCCTCGGCCACGGCGGTGCGCTCGCCGTCCCCCACCGAGCGGTCCTTGCTCCTGCCCTCGGGCTGCTCGGCGACCACGGTCTGCCGGGCGATGTTCTTGGCGAGGTCCCAGTTCACCGGGCCGCCCTCGAAGGAGAGCATCTGCCCGAGCTGCTGGAAGGCGGCGCCGAGGTCATTGGGGTTGAAGCCGCCCATCATCGCGGCGAAGGGGTTGTCGCCGGCGTTCCCGGCGCCGCCCATGCCGAACAGGGCACCCAGCGGGTTGCCCGTGCCGAAGCCGAAGGCGGGGGGCTGCTGCGGGGTCGAGTCGCCCTGCTCGTCGTCCTTCTTGCCCTTGCTGTTGCCGTCCTCGGGCTCCTCGGGGGGAACTCCGAAGCCGAAGGGGAGGTCACTCACGGGGTCCTCGATCTGGTCGGCCGTCACGCGGGGGGTGTGGCGGGGAGGGGGAGAAGACGGTGCGCCTGGGGGCGATGGTCTCGCGGCCCGACCGCGCCGGTGCACCGCTGGGCCCGCGCCTCGGGCAGGATGGACGGTACGTGACACTCGTACGTACGCACATAAGCTAACCGTGGAGGATGGCCGGTGAGTTCCCCGCCTTCGGACGTTCGCTCTGGGCTGACCGGGGACGAGGACGACCCAGCCGACGCCGGTTCGCCGTCTCCAGCCTACGGCGGGCGGCCCCTGACCGTGGCCGTGACCGGCGCCGCGGGCGTGCTCGGCGAACGGGTCGCTGCCCGGCTGGTGGCCTCGTCCGGCGTCCGCAGGGTGCTGGCCGTGGACGACCGCCGCGGCGACGTCCCCGGGGTGCAGTGGCGGGTCCTGGACGTCCGCGACCCCGCGGTGGCCGAGCGCCTCGCCGGGGTGGACGTGGTCGTGCACCTGGCGATGGACCTGGGCATGGAGTCCGACCCGCGCGCCCGGAGCGCGTACAACGTGCGGGGCGCGCAGACGGTGCTGACCGCCGCCGCGGCCGCCGGGGTGCACCGGGTGGTGCTCTGCACCTCGGCGATGGTCTACGGCGCGCTGCCCGACAACGAGGTGCCGCTGGCCGAGGACTCCGAGCTGCGGGCCACCGAGGAGGCCTCGCTGGTCGGCGACCTGCTGGAGATCGAGCGCCTGGCCCGCCGGGCCCCGCGCGCCCACCCGGGCCTGCAGGTCACCGTGCTGCGGCCCGCCGTGGTGGTCGGACCCGGCATCGACACCGTGCTCACCCGGCACTTCGAGGCGCCCCGGCTGCTGGTGGTGGCCGGGTCCCGGCCGTGCTGGCAGTTCTGCCACCTGGACGACCTGGCCTCGGCGCTGGAGTACGCGGCGCTCGGCCTGGTCGAGGGGGAGGTGACGGTCGGCTGCGACGGCTGGCTGGAGCAGGAGGACGTGGAGGCGCTCTCCGGGATCCGGCGGATGGAGCTGCCCGCCTCGCTGGCCCTGGGCACCGCGGCCCGGCTGCACCGGCTGGGCCTCACCCCGGCCCCGGCCGGGGACCTGGCGTACACGATGTACCCCTGGGTGGTCTCCGGCAGCCGGCTGCACGAGGCCGGCTGGCGGCCGCGGTACACCAACGAGGAGGTGCTGGCCGAGCTGCTGGCGCAGGTCTCCGGCAAGCACGCGGTGGCGGGCCGGCGGCTGGGCGGCAAGGAGGCGGCGACCAGCCTCGGCGCGGCCGGCGCCACGGTGGCCCTGGTCGGTACGGCGGCCCTGGTCCGGCGGGCGCGGAAGCGGCGGCGGTTCTAGCGCGGAGGCGGGGGCGGGGCGGTCTGACGGGACGGTGGGGTGGCGCGGTTCGGAGCCCGGTTTCTCGCGATGTGAAATTTCCCAATCGTGATGCGGAAGCATCTGCCCCCGTCGGGCACGATGGGGAATCATGGTGACCATGTCCGAGTCCGAGAACCACGACCCGATCCGCCTGCTCGCCATCCGTGACACCCCGCTCTCCCTGGACGAGGTGTACGACGCGGTCGGCGACGACGCCGCCGGGGGGACGACGCTCTTCGTCGGGACGGTCCGCGACCACGACGGGGGCAAGTCGGTCGCCGCGCTGGAGTACAGCGCCCACCCGACCGCCGAGAAGGAGCTGCGCCGGATCGCCGAGAAGGTCTGCGCCGACTTCCCGGTCCGCGCGCTGGCGGCCGTCCACCGGGTCGGCCGGCTGGCCATCACCGACAAGGCCGTGATCGTGGCGGTGTCCTGCGCGCACCGCGGCGAGGCCTTCGAGGCGGCCCGCCGTCTGATCGACGACCTCAAGCACCAGGTGCCGATCTGGAAGCACCAGGTCTTCACCGACGGCGAGGAGGAGTGGGTCGGCGCCGGCACCTGCTGAATTCGGTCGCACACCCGCCGTAACCCGGATGGCGCCGCAGCCGTTCTCCAGACGGGCGGTTAATCTGCTCATAGGCACGATGAGCTGGGAGTACGGATATGGCTGCGCTCGCCTGGTTGATCATTCCCGCCGTAGCGGCGATCCTCGCCTCGATCTGGGCGATCTGGGCCGCCCGGCCGCCCCGCGCGGCCACCGATCCCAGCTCGCTGGCCGAGCACGAGCGCTTCCGCGCCGCGATGGAGCGCAGCACCTCCCCCGACAACCGTTCGGGTCGCTGACCCGGGCGGCGTCCGGCCACCCTCTTCCCGTACTGTCGAGCCATGCCACGCCGCTCCGCGACGATGCTCGCCGCCACCCTGCTGCTGATAGGCCTGCTCTGCGTCTCCGTGCTGCTCAAGGTTCCGTACACGGAGATGAGCCCCGGCCCGACGTACAACACGCTCGGCCAGCAGGAGAAGACCGGTGAGCCGGTGATCACCATCACCGGGCACGAGAGCTACCCGGCCGCCGGCAACCTCAACATGACCACGGTCCAGGTCACCGGCGCGAAGTACCAGCCGAGCCTGATCTCCGCCGTGGTCGGCTGGCTGCGCGACGACGTGCTGGTGGTACCGCACGACAACGTGTACCCGAAGGGCCAGACCGACCAGGAGGCCCAGAAGCAGAACGCCGAGGAGTTCGCCTCCTCCGAGGACAGCGCCAAGACCGCGGCCCTCAACCAGCTCGGCATCCCCGTCGGCACCGAGGTGATCGTCTCCTCGGTGGTGGCCGGCGGGCCCTCCGAGGGCAAGCTGCACGCCGGCGACCAGATCGTGGCGGTGGACGGCCAGCGGACCACCGGCCAGGGCAGCGTGGCCGAACTGGTCACCAAGCACCAGCCGGGCGAGACGGTGGTGTTCACGGTCGTCCCGCGGGCCAAGGCCTCCGCCACCCCCAACCCGGCGGACGAGACCACCGTCCCGATCACCACCGGCCGGGCCACCGACGGGCGGGCCATAGTCGGCATCATGCCGGGGACGGACCACACCTACCCGTTCAAGATCGACATCGGGCTGCAGGACGTCGGCGGGCCCAGCGCCGGCCTGATGTTCGCGCTCGGGATCATCGACAAGCTGACCCCGAACGACCTGACCGGCGGCACCTTCGTGGCCGGCACCGGCACCATCACCGACAACGGGCAGGTCGGCCCGATCGGCGGCATCCGGATGAAGCTGATCGCGGCCCGCGACAAGGGCGCCCAGTACTTCCTCACCCCGGCCGACAACTGCGACGACGCCGGCAAGGCCACGCCGAGCGGGCTCACCCTGGTGAAGGTGGAGAACCTGGACGGGGCGCTGAAGGCGCTGGAGAAGATCCGCAGCGGGGACACCGCCGGACTGCCGTCCTGCAAGGCCTGACCGGACAGGGCGGGGAGCGCGGGCCGGACCCGGCGCGACTCCCCGCCCACGGCCCTAGGAGAAGGTGGCGAGCAGGGCCTCGGTCAGGCCCGGGACGAGCTCGGGGCCGGTGAGCACCTCGCGGGCGACGTCCTTCTCACGGAGCCGCAGCGCGATCTCCTTGGAACCGTCCCGCAGCACCGCCGCGGTGATCCGGACCTCCTGCCGCTGCGGGTGCTCGGCCACCCAGGCGGCGATCTCCTTCTCGGTGGCGTTCTTCGGCCGGGAGGCCTCCGCCCCCGGCGGCAGCATCAGCCGCTCGACCACCAGCGCGCAGCCGACCACCTGGTCCGGCCAGGCGATGGTGCCCAGGAACTTGTCCAGCTCCATGCCGGCCGGCAGTTCGTCCTGCTCGACCGGGGTCAGGCCTTCGGTCTGGTCGTCCGCCAGGCCCAGCTGGCGGGCGAGCTTCGGGTTGGCCTTGCGCATCGCGGTGTTGTCCACCAGGGCGAACAGGCGGGCCGGGAGGTCCCAGCCGAGGGTGGCGGCGTACTCGTCGATCTCCAGCGCGGCGCGGGTCAGCGGGGTCGCGGCGGGCAGGCCGGAGGCGGGGGTGTCATGGGCGTCGGACATGCCCCCATCCTCACACGTGCCGGGCACCGCCCCGGTGCACCGCTCACGTGTGGAAGTCAACCCCGAACCGTGGGAACTCGGGTAAAGACGGATTAAGTTGCACTGACGACCGCACGTTCACCCGCATCACGACACAGCAGAGGTGCCACCTTGGTATTCCAGATGCCGGATCGCTCCGGAGGGCCCGCCTTCCGTGCGAGAGTCGGCCCGCCGTCCCGCCGCACCAGGGTGCTCCTGCTCACCGCGGGCGTGCTCGCCCTGCTCTTCCTGCTGTTCGTGATGTTCTCCGGGCTCTGGACCGACTGGCTGTGGTTCAAGTCGGTCAGCTACTCCTCGGTGTTCACCGCGCAGCTGTGGACCAAGGCCGGGCTGTTCGCCGTGTTCGGGCTGCTGATGGCCGTCGTCGTGGGCGCCAACATCTGGCTGGCCCACCGGCTGCGCCCGCCGCTGGCCGCGATGTCGGTCGAGCAGCAGAGCCTGGACCGCTACCGGATGGGCGTGGCGCCCTACAAGAAGCGCCTGCTGGTCGGCGTCTCGCTGCTGATCGGCCTGGTCGCCGGCGCCACCGCCACCAGCCAGTGGCGGACCTGGATGCTGTGGACCAACGGCACCGCGTTCGGCGTCAAGGACAGCCAGTTCCACCTGGACGTCTCCTTCTACGCCTTCCGCCTGCCGTTCTACGAGTTCCTGCTGGGCTTCGCCTTCAGCGCGGTGATCGTCTCGCTGCTGGCCTCGGGCCTGGTGCACTACCTGTACGGCGGCCTGCGCCTGCAGGGCCCGGGCCGCCGGGCGAGCCGCGGCGCGCAGGGCCACCTGGCCGTGCTGCTCGGCGTCTTCGTGCTGCTCAAGGCCGGGGCGTACTGGCTCGACCGGTACGCGCTGGCGGTGAAGACCGGCACCTACAAGGGTGTCGAGGGCTGGACGGGCCTGCGCTACGTGGACGCCAACGCCTTCCTGCCGGCCAAGACCATCCTGTTCTTCGTGGCGATCATCTGCGCCCTGCTGTTCTTCCTGACGCCGATCCGGCGCACCTGGGCCCCCGCACTGATCGGCTTCGGCCTGATGGTGCTCTCGGCGGTGCTGATCGGCGGGCTGTACCCGGCGATCGTGCAGCAGTTCCAGGTCAAGCCGAACGAGCAGGCCAAGGAGACGCCGTACATCCAGAAGAACATCGACGCCACCCGGCAGGCGTACGGCATCGCGGACAGCCAGACCCAGCAGTACGACCCCAAGAACTCCACCAGCCCCGACGCGCTCAAGTCGGACGCGCAGACCATCGCGGACATCCGGCTGCTGGACCCGAACGTGGCCGCCCCGACCTTCCAGCAGAACGAGGCGCTGCGGAAGTACTACGCCTTCCCGAAGACCCTGGACGTGGACCGCTACGGCCAGCAGGACACCGTGCTGGGCGTCCGCGAGCTGGACCTCACCGGCCTCCAGCAGCGGAACTGGATCAACGACCACTTCAAGTACACCCACGGCTACGGCGCCGTCGCCGCCAAGGGCAACCAGGTCGACGCCAACGGCAACCCGGTCTACACCGAGTCCGCGCTGCCGACCCAGGGCACCTTCGGCCCGTACGAGCAGCGGGTCTACTACGGCGAGAAGACCTCCTCGTACTCCATCGTCGGCGGCACCGACATGGAGGAGATCGACTACTCCACCGACAGCGGGGACCAGAAGTACCGCTACACCGGGGACAGCGGTGTGCTGCTGAACAACCCGGTGACCCGGGCCGCGTACGCGGTGAAGTTCGCCGAGCCGCAGATCCTCTACTCGGGGGCGATCAAGGACGGCGCCCGGGTGATCTACGACCGCACCCCCAAGGAGCGGGTCGAGAAGGTCGCGCCCTGGCTGTCCATCGACGCCGACCCGTACCCGGTGGTGCAGGACGGCCGGCTGGTGTGGGTGCTGGACGGCTACACCACCTCCGACGGCTACCCGTTCTCCTCGGAGACCACCCTGGGCGAGGTCACCAAGGACTCGCTGACCGACCAGCGCGGCCGCACCCTGACCGCGGACAACAAGGTCAACTACATCCGCAACTCGGTGAAGGCGACCGTGGACGCCTACACCGGCGAGGTGACGCTCTACCAGTGGGACGACGCCGACCCGGTGCTGAAGACCTGGATGAAGGCCTTCCCCGGCACGGTCAAGGCGCGGGCGGACATCCCTTCGGGCCTGCTGCCGCACCTGCGCTACCCGCAGGACCTCTTCAAGGTGCAGCGCGACCTGCTCGGCCAGTACCACATGACCGACGCCAGCTCCTTCTTCAACGGCACGGACATCTGGCAGGTGCCGCTCGACCCCACCACCAACACCGGTGACGTCCAGCCGCCGTACTACCTGACGGTCCGGATGCCCGACGCGCCCTCGGACAGCTTCTCGCTGACCACCAGCTTCGTGCCCTCCGGCCGCGACAACCTGGCCGCCTTCATGGCGGTCAGCGCGGACCCGGGCCCGGACTACGGCAAGATCCGGATCCTCAAGGTGCCCAGCGGCTCCGGTGCGCTCGGCCCGAAGCTGACCCAGGCCAAGTTCAACTCGGACCCGACGGTGGCCAACCAGCTCACCCTGCTGAAGACCGGTACCGACTCCGACATCGAGTACGGCAACCTGCTGACCCTCCCGGTCGGCGGCGGCCTGCTCAACGTCGAGCCGGTCTACCTGATCGGACGGAGCGCCAAGGTCCCGGTGCTCAAGAAGGTCCTGGCGGTCTACGGCAACGAGAACGTGGCGCTGGAGGACACCCTGGAGAAGGCGCTGACCAAGGTCCTCGGCGGCGCGGCGACCGGCGCGCCCACCACCCCGACGGCGCCCACCACGCCCGGCACCACCGCTCCCACGGCGCCCACCACGCCGGGCACCACCGGGAATCCGGAGCTGCAGAAGGCGATCCAGGACGCCCAGAAGGCCTTCACCGACGGCCAGACCGCCCTCAAGAACGGCGACTGGACGGCGTACGGCCAGGCCCAGAAGGCGCTCCAGGACGCCCTGAGCGCCGCCGACGCGGCCCAGCGGAAGGCGGCGGCCCAGTCCGCGTCGCCGACGCCGGCGCCGACCCCCTCGGCGAGCGCGAGCCCCTGAGCTGCGGTTAACCGATTTCGGCTCCACCCCGCACCCGTGTTACTGTTGTTTCACCGACGCGGGGTGGAGCAGCTCGGTAGCTCGCTGGGCTCATAACCCAGAGGTCGCAGGTTCAAATCCTGTCCCCGCTACTCAGTAGCACGAAGGCCCGGAGGACACGTCCTCCGGGCCTTCGGTCGTCTACACCGGGGTGTTGATCGACTCCGGTACGATGCTTGGCCGGGGTTTGTGGGGCTCAAGTGTCGGGAAATCGACAAAGCGCTGAAGCAGTCTCGCCGGGCTTCGGCCCCGCTCCGCCAAAATCGGCCGGGGCAGGTGTACGCGGGTTGCGGGTGATGCGACGATGGAGCACATGGGGGACGCGGCACGGCAGTTGACTCCGAGGAGCAGCCGCCGTCGCCTCCGGCACGCCCCCGGGGGATGCCGCAGCACTCTGGGGGAGCGGGAGCCGGCATGAAGTTGATCGGCAGGAACGGGGCCGGGGGGTCGCCGTCCGGTCGGGCTCACACCGACGTCGACACCGACGCCTGGGCGCAGAGCACCGACGACACCCAGGCGCCCCTGCCTGCCCAGCGCACCCAGTCCGGGCGCACCCAGTCGGGGCGCGCCTACGGGTACGAGAGCCTGGTGCACGTCCCGGCCAAGCAGCTCTCCGACGCCATCGGACCGTACAGCGCCGCACCCGAGCCGGCGGTGGAGCCCGAGCCCGAGGGGGCCGGCGACACCCTGCCGGACGGTGCGTTCGAGCCCGGCAGCTTCGAGACCGCGCTGGCCGCCCGCGAGCAGGCCGCCCTGGAGGCCCGGCACCGCCAGGCCGCCGACGCCGGCGACCCCAACGCGGCCAGCCAGCTGGGCGCGATGCTGCTGCGCCGCGGCGACCTGGAGGACTCCGAGCCGTACCTGCGCAGTGCCGCGGCCGCCGGGCTGCGGGCCGCCGCCAACAACCTCGGCGTGCTGCTGCACCAGCAGGGCCACCGGGCCGAGGCCGCCCAGTGGTGGCGGCAGGCCGCCGTCGCCGGCTCCGCGCCGGCCGCCCACGCGCTCGGCCTGCAGCTGCGGGACCAGGGCGAGGAGGAGGCCGCCGAGTACTGGCTGCACTTCGCCGCCGAGCACGGCCACCCCCTCGGGGCTTACGCCCTGGGCGACCTGATGGAGCATCGGCGGGACGTCCGGGCCGAGCGCTGGTTCAAGGCCGCCGCGGACGCCGGACACCGCGAGGCCGCCTACCGGCTCGCCCGGATGCGGGAGGCCGCCGGGGACAAGGACACCGCCGAGACCTGGTACCGCACCGCCGCCGCCCGCAGCCACGCCCGTGCGGCGCTGCGGCTCGGCGTCCTGCTGGAGGAGCGCGGCGACCTCGACGAGGCCGCCCGCTGGTACCGGCAGTCCGCCCAGAACGGCGAGCCGCGGGCCGCCTGCGCGCTCGGCTTCCTGCTGAAGGACGCCGGCGAGCAGACCGCCGCCGCCGAATGGTGGCAGGAGGCCGCCGAGGCCGGTGACGGCACCGCCGCCAACGCCCTCGGGGCGCTGTACGCGGGCCGCGGGGAGCCGGTGGAGGCGGAGCGCTGGTACCGGGTCGCCCTGGACGCCGGCGACCACAACGGCGCCTTCAACCTCGGGCTGCTGTGCGCCGGCGCCGGCCGGGACACCCAGGCCGAGCAGT
Organism: Kitasatospora sp. HUAS MG31; assembly: GCF_040571325.1. Lineage (GTDB taxonomy): Bacteria > Actinomycetota > Actinomycetes > Streptomycetales > Streptomycetaceae > Kitasatospora > Kitasatospora camelliae. The sequence goes on from NZ_CP159872.1 coordinate 4,756,471, forward strand.
GGTACCGCCGCGCCGCCTACGCCGGGCACCGGGAGGCCTGCAACGCGCTGGCCGTGGTGCTGCTGCAGCGCGGCGACGAGACCGGGGCCGAGCCCTGGTTCTCCAAGGCCGCCGAGGCCGGCAGCGTGGACGGCGCCTTCAACCTCGGTGTGCTGCACGCCGGCCGCGGCGAGCACCAGCAGGCCCAGGAGTGGTACGCCCGCGCCGCGGCCGAGGGCCACGGCGAGGCGGCCCTCCAGCTCGCCGTCACCCAGGAGCAGCGGGGCAACCTCGCGGGCGCGCTGGAACGCTACCGGCAGTCCGCCGACGGCGGCTCGGCGGAGGGCGCGTTCCGGCTCGCCTCAATGCTGGACCGGCGCGGGGACGCCGACGAGGAGGCCGAGCACTGGTACGCCGTCGCCGCCGACGCCGGGCACCGGCGGGCGCAGGTGCGGATGGGGGTGCGGGCCGCGGAGCGCGGCGCGCTGGAGATCGCCGAGAGCTGGTACCGGCGCGCGGCGGAGGGCGGCAGCCGGAGCGCCGCGTTCAACCTCGGGCTGCTGCTGGCCCGTCAGGACGACGAGGCCGAGGCGGTGGTCTGGTATACCCGGGCGGCGGACGCCGGGCACGGGCGGGCGGCGCTGCGGCTGGCGCTGCTCGCGCTGCGGCGGGGGGAGCCCGTCCAGGCGGAGAACTGGTGCCGGCGGGCGACCGAGTACGGGCCGGCGGAGGTCGCGGAGCGGGCGGGACGGCTGCTGGGCGCGCTGCACGCGGAGCTGTCGGCGTAGGACTCCGAGCCCGGGCGGCCCTGACGGACGGCCCGGTCGCGCGGGTCTCCGGGTGGGTCAGGCGCAGTCGGGGCAGAGGCCGCGGTAGGTGATCTCGGCGCCGGAGATGGTGAAGCCGAAGCGTTCGGCGGCCGGGAGGGCGGCGATCGGGTCGCCGTCGGGGTGGACGTCGCGGATCGCGCCGCAGCCCGAACAGACCAGGTGCTGGTGCGAGTGCCGCGCGTTGGGGTCGTACCGCTTGGCCCGGCCGTCGGTGGCGACCTCCAGGACCTCGCCGAGGGCGACCATCTCGCCGAGCGTGTTGTAGACGGTCGCCCGGCTGATCTCGGGCAGCCGCGCCACCGCGCGGGCGTGCACCTCGTCCGCCGTCAGGTGGACGTGCTCACCGTCGAGGACCTCGGCCACCACACGCCGCTGCGAGGTCAGCCGCCAGCCGCGGTCGCGAAGTCGTTCCAGCAGGTCACTCATGGGAGACAGAGTACGACATTCCGAAGTTCGCCTTGGTATTGACTTAGACAGAGTCCAAGTTAGGATCAGTTCACCGACGAGACCGGACCATGCGGAGGAACCCCCATGACCACCCAGGACGAGCTGCGGCCGACCCTCACCACGGAGTCCGGCGCTCCGGTGGCCGACAACCAGAACACCGAGACGGCCGGGATCGGCGGCCCCGCCCTGATCCAGGACCAGCTGCTGTTCGAGAAGCTCGCCCGCTTCAACCGCGAGCGCATCCCGGAGCGGGTGGTGCACGCCCGTGGCGCCGGCGCGTACGGCACCTTCACGGTGACCGCCGACGTCACGGCCTACACCAGGGCGGCGTTCCTCTCCGAGGTCGGCAAGCAGACGGAGACGTTCCTGCGCTTCTCGACCGTGGCCGGCAACCTCGGCGCGGCGGACGCGGTCCGCGACCCGCGCGGCTTCGCGCTGAAGTTCTACACCGAGGAGGGCAACTACGACCTCGTCGGCAACAACACCCCGGTGTTCTTCATCAAGGACGCCGTCAAGTTCCCCGACTTCATCCACACCCAGAAGCGCGACCCGTACACCGGCTCGCAGGAGGCGGACAACGTCTGGGACTTCTGGGGCCTGTCGCCCGAGTCCACCCACCAGGTGACCTGGCTGTTCGGCGACCGCGGCATCCCGGCGAGCTACCGGCACATGAACGGCTACGGCAGCCACACCTACCAGTGGCAGAACGAGGCCGGCGAGCACTTCTGGGTCAAGTACCACTTCAAGACCGACCAGGGCATCCGCAACCTCGCCCAGGGCGAGGCCAACCGGCTCGCCGGCGAGGACCCGGACAGCCACCAGCGGGACCTGCGCGAGGCGATCGAGCGCGGCGAGTTCCCGACCTGGACGGTGCAGGTGCAGATCATGCCCGCCGCCGACGCCGCGGCCTACCGCTTCAACCCGTTCGACCTGACCAAGGTCTGGCCGCACGCCGACTACCCGCCGATCGAGATCGGCACCCTGGAGCTCAACCGCAACCCCGACAACGTCTTCGCCGAGGTCGAGCAGTCGGTCTTCTCCCCGGCGCACTTCGTGCCCGGCATCGGCCCGTCCCCGGACAAGATGCTCCAGGGCCGCCTGTTCGCGTACGCGGACGCCCACCGCTACCGGGTCGGCATCAACGCCGACCACCTGCCGGTGAACCGCCCGCACGCCACCGAGGCGCGCACCAACGGCCGGGACGGCCACCTCTACGACGGCCGCCACGGCCGGCAGAAGAACTACGAGCCGAACTCCTTCGGCGGCCCGGTCCAGACCGGCCGCCCGCTCTGGTCGGCCGTGCCCGTGAACGGGCTCACCGGCAACCACGCGGCGCCCGTGCACGCCGAGGACGACGACTTCGTGCAGGCGGGCACCCTCTACCGGCTCTTCTCCGAGGAGGAGAAGCAGCGCCTGATCGCCAACCTCGCCGGGTTCATCGCCAAGGTCTCCGCCGACCGCGAGGACATCGTCGAGCGGGCGGTGGAGAACTTCCGCCGGGCCGACGCCGACTACGGCCGTCGCCTGGAGGAGGCGGTGCGGGAGCTGCGCAAGCAGCGGTAGGCACCCCGAGAGCGGCGGGCCCCGGGATGCGTGGTGCTCCCCGGGGCCCGCGACCACTATTCCTCGCTCGTCTCCGGGCGCTTCTGATCCGGCGCCGACACTCTCCCCCAGCCTGGCGGCCGGGAGGTGCCCCCACGCTCCCGCACTCGCTGCGCTCGCTCGTCGCTTTCGGCACCGGCGCGCCCTTTGGCTCGCGAGGGGTTGCTCGTCTCCGGGCGCTTGTGATTCATTGCTCCGGCGCGCGAGGAGCCCCCCGACGGCGGGCCGCCGTTCAGAGCCGGAGCAGTCCGTCCCGGATCCGCTCCAGCAGCGCGATCGACGGATCGCCGGCCAGCTGGTCGTGGATCCGCACGTGCCGCTCCGCCGCGAGGTCGGCCACCAGCACCCGAGCCACCCCGAGCGGCACCGGCAGCAGCGCCGCCAGCTCGGCGACCGAGCGCGGGTACTGGCACAGCTCCACGATCCGGTGCCGCTCGAAGCCCAGCGGGGCGGCGAGCGCAGCCGGGGCCGCGGACACCAGCGTCTCGATCCGCAGCTCCTCCCGCACCGGCCGGGTCCGTCCCGCGGTCACCACGAAGGGGCGGACCACCTCCCCGGTCTCGTAACCGTCCTCGCCCCCGCCCCGGTTCACGACGGCACCCGCTCCGCTGCCGCCCGCTCGGCCAGCAGGACGGCAGGCAGCAGCACGCTCGCGGTCACCCCGGTCAGCGGGGACGGGGTCAGCCGCACCACCGCCCCCAGCCGCTCCGCCAGCCGCCCCACCACGTAGTGGCCGAGCAGGCCGTCGCGGCCGACCAGGAAGCTCTCCCGGCCGCTCAGCCGGGCGTTCGCCAGGGCCAGTTCCGCCTCGGCCATGCCCCGCCCCTGGTCCAGGACCGCGATCAGGTACCCGTCGCCGGTGATCCGGGCGAACACCTCGACGTCGGTGTCCGGCGGCGACGCGGCGAGCGCGTTGTCGATCAGCTCGGCCAGCAGGTGCGCCACCTCGGCCACCGCTCCGCCGTCCAGCAGCGCCTCGTCCACCTGCCGCAGCACCACCCGTCGGTAGTCCTCCACCTCGCCCAGGGCCGAGCGGACCACGTCGCCCATCGCCACCGGTCGTGCCCAGCGCCGTGGGCTCTCCTCGCCGACCAGCACCAGCAGGCTCTCCGCGTTCCGGCGCATCCGGGTGGCCAGGTGGTCCAGCTCGAACAGGTCGGCCAGCACCCCCGGATCGTGCTCGCCGCGCTCCAGCATGGACAGGAAGCCCAGCTGCCGGGTGACCAGTGCCTGGTTGCGACGGCCCAGGTTGGCCAGCGACTCGGCGGTGTTCCGCCGCAGCGCGGACTGCTCCACGGCCAGCCGCAGCGCCGTACCGGTCACCCGGTCCAGCGCCGCACCCAGCTCGGCCAGCTCCGCGGTGCCCCCGGCGGCCGCGGAGACCGGTGGATCGGTGGCGACGCCCTCCTGGGCTCGGGCCACCGCCGCGGGCAGCACCCGGTCGGCCAGATCGACGGCCTCGCCGACCAGCGCGGCCACCGGCCGGGTGATCGAGCGGGTCGCCGCCAGCCCCAGCGCCACCGCACCGGCCACCGCCGCCAGCGCGAGCGAGAGGTCCAGCAGCAGCCCGGCCAGGGCCTCCGAGCGCAGTTCCCCGGCGCGCGCCCGGGCTTCGTCGGCCGCCTCGGACTGCACCCGGTGCAGATCGTCGACCAGGGTCGACGCCGCCTGCCACCAGTCCGCGGCCCGGACCGGCAGGCGGTCGGCCGCGAATCCGGTCAGCGCCTGCTGCTCCATGCCCGCCACCGTGACGGCGGACGGGCTGCGCAGCACCGCGTCCAGCGCACTGGTCCGGGCCGGCGTCGCGGTGCGCGGAGCCTGCGCGAGCGCCGCGTTCTTCACCGCCGTGATCCGGACGAAGCCCGGGTAGTCACCGCCCTTGAACGAACCCGCCGCCAGCACCCCGTTGAGCGTTCCGCGCTCCAGCGCCGCCGCCTCGGTGGCGTCGCACAGGGACCGCAGGGTGGCCAGCGCGTCCTGCAGCCGCCGGTCCCCGGACCCGTCCTGGTCGGCGAACGCGGCCGAGGTCAGCGCGGTGACCGCACCGGTGAAGAACTCCAGGGCCTCGGCCCGGGTCGCGGCCTGGGTGTCGGCCCGGCCGCGCAGCGCCGCCAGGGGAGCGAGCGACCCCAGCGAACGGCGGACCGCCTCGGCGCCCGGCGGCTCGGCGGCGAGCATCCGGTCCAGCGCCCCCCGGGCCTGGTCCGCAGCCGCCCGCTCGGGGCCGAGCCGCGCCCGGAAGGCCTCCTCGCCACCGAGCAGGCCGGCCGTCAGACCGCGCTCGCGCTGGAGCCGGTGCACCAGTTCCTCGGTGGCCGCCACCAGGGCCACCCGGGCGTCGGTTCGGTCGGCCGCGGAGTACCGGCCGGCCTGCGCGGCGGTGCCGAGGCCGGCCAGCAGGACCAGCGCGCCCGTGGGCGGTGCCAGCAGCAAGGCCAGCCGGTGGCGGATGGAGCGGGGCGTACGCACAGGGGGATCCCCCTCGGCAGACGGCCCGGCGGGGTGGGACGCACGGGTGACGGAGGGCGCGGCACGAGACCCGCCCTGGACCGCCACCGAGCCTAGGCGCCCCTCATTGCCCAGGAGTTGCGTCCGCCTCAGCGCCGCCGGGACGGCGGTGCGGAGCATCCGGAAACCGGACGGACCACCGGGCGAAACACGCCCGTCGGCTCGCGCCGCCTCAGACGCTGAGGCGGCGCAGGGCCTCCTTGTGCAGCAGCCCGTTGGTGGCCACCGCGTCGGCGCCGGTCGGGCCGTCGATGCCGTCCAGCCCGGTGAACCGGCCGCCCGCCTCCTGCACCACGATGCAGGGCGCGGCCATGTCCCACAGGCTCAGCTCCGGCTCGGCCGCGATGTCCACCGCACCCTCGGCGACCATCATGTACGACCAGAAGTCGCCGTACGCGCGGGTCCGCCAGCAGGCCCGGGTCAGGTCCAGGAACGGGTCGAGGCGCCCGCGCTCCTCCCAGCCGGTCAGCGAGGAGTAGGAGAAGGAGGCGTCCTCGATCCGGCCGACCTTGGAGACCTGGATCCGGCTCGCCTTGGCCAGGCTGCGGCCCGCGTACGCGCCCAGGTCCTTGGCCGCCCACCAGCGCCGGTTCAGCGCCGGGGCGGAGACGATGCCGACCACCGGCTGGAGATCGCCGTCCGGCTGCTCCTCCAGCAGGGCGATCAGGGTCGCCCACACCGGCACGCCGCGGACGTAGTTCTTGGTGCCGTCGATCGGGTCGATCACCCAGCGGCGGGGGCCCGAGCCCTGCAGCCCGTACTCCTCGCCCATCACCGCGTCGCGCGGGCGGGCCCGCTGCAGCACGCTGCGCACCAGCTCCTCGGCGGCCTTGTCGGCGTCGCTCACCGGCGTCAGGTCCGGCTTGGTCTCGACCTTGAGGTCCAGCGCCTTGAAGCGCTCCATGGTGACCGAATCGGCCGAGTCGGCGAGGACATGGGCCAGTCGGAGATCGTCGTGGTAATCGGCCATGCTCGAACACTAGCGGACTCAATGCCCGCTTCCGCTGAGCTGGAGCCCGACGACACCGGCGATGACCAGACTGATCGAGACCAGCTTGAGCGTGCCGGACGGCTCGTCCAGGAAGACGATGCCGTAGACCGCGGTGCCGGCCGCGCCGATGCCCGTCCAGACCGCGTAGGCGCTGCCCACCGGCAGGTACTTCAGGGAGAGGGTGAGCAGGCCGAAGCTGCCGAGGGCGAAGGCGCAGAAGCTGACGGTCGGCCAGAGCTTGGTGAAGCCGTGGCTCAGCTTGAGGTTGACCGCGAAGCCGGTCTCCAGCAGTCCGGCGAGGATCACCATGGCCCATGCCATCGCGCTGACTCCCTGTCCCCGGGGAAGCGAACCCATCCTTCTATGATCACCGGCCGCGGACACTCCGACACCTCCGGCGGGTCCGTGGGTCCGTGGGTCCCGGGCGGCGCGGTCCGCCGCCCGGGTGGGACGGGACCGGGGTCAGTCGCCCTCGTTGGCCTCGCGGGTGGAGAGCAGCCGCCGCAGCGAGTAGAGCCGGGCCGGCTCGGCGTGCCCGTCCTCGACCCAGGCGTCCAGGGCGCAGTCCTTCTCGTCGTGGCTGCAGGCGCGCGGGCACTCCTCGGTGCCCGGCTCCAGGTCCGGGAAGGCGTGGATGACCCGGGAGGGGTCGATGTGGGACAACCCGAAGGACCGGAAGCCCGGGGTGTCGATCACCCAGCCCGGGTCGAGCGCCTTCCGCGAGCCCGGCTTGGCCCCCGGCGGCGGGGGCAGCCGCAGCGCCAGCGCCGAGACGGTGGTGTGCCGGCCGCGGCCGGTGACCGCGTTGACCCGGCCGGTGGACCGCTGCCGCTCCGGCACCAGCGCGTTGACCAGGGTGGTCTTGCCGACCCCCGAGTGCCCGATGAACACCGTCGAATGCCCGCGCAGGTGCTCCCGGACGGCCTCCGCACCGGCCGTCTCCAGCTCGTCCTGCCGGGTGACGACGTAGCGGATGCCCAGCGGCGCGTACGCCTCCAGCAGCGACTCCGGGGAGGCCAGGTCCGACTTGGTCAGCACCAGCAGCGGCTCCATGCCGGCGTCGTACGCGGCGACCAGGCAGCGGTCGATCAGCCGCGGCCGCGGCTCCGGGTCGGCCAGCGCGGTGACGATCGCCAGCTGCTCGGCGTTGGCGACGACGATCCGCTCGTACGGGTCGTCGTCGTCCGCGGTGCGCCGCAGCACCGAGCTGCGCTCCTCGACCCGGACGATCCGGGCCAGGGTGTCCGGCTCGCCGGACAGGTCGCCGACCACGTTGACCACGTCGCCGACCACCACGCCCTTGCGGCCCAGCTCGCGGGCCTTCATGGCGACGACCTCGCGCTCCTGCTTGGTCCCGGCGTCGACCAGGCAGGTCAGCCGGCCCCGGTCCACGGTGAGGATCATCGCCTCGGCGGCGTCCTCGTGCTTGGGCCGGATCCGGGTCCGGGGGCGGGAGCCCCGGCGTCCCGGGCGGTTGCGGATGTCGTCCTCGTCGGCGTCCTTGGCGTAGCGGCGCATGCTCCTCCTCCCCGTCAGCCCTGGCCGAGGAGGTCGGCCCACATCTGCGGGAAGTCGGGCAGGGTCTTGGCCGTGGTGGCCACGTTCTCCACCTCGACACCCTCGACCGCCAGGCCGATCACGGCCGCCGCGGTGGCCAGCCGGTGGTCCTCGTAGGTGTGGAAGACACCGCCGTGCAGCGGACGCGGCCGGATCCGCAGGCCGTCCTCGGTCTCCGAGACGTCGCCGCCCAGGTCGTTGATCTCCTTGGCCAGTGCCGCCAGCCGGTCGGTCTCGTGCAGGCGCAGGTGGGCGATGCCGTACAGGTGGGACTCGGAGTCCGCCAGCGCGGCCACCGCGGCGATCACCGGGGTGAGCTCGCCGACGTCGTGCAGGTCCGCCTCGATGCCGTGGATCCGGCCGGTGCCGGTGAACTCCAGGCCGTCGTCGGTGAACCGGCAGGAGCCGCCCATCGCGGTGTAGATCTCGCGCAGCTGGTCGCCCGGCTGGTAGGTGTGCCGCGGCCAGTCCCGGACGGTCACCCGGCCGCCGGTGATCAGCGCGGCGGCGAAGAACGGCGCGGCGTTGGAGAGGTCGGGCTCGACCACCAGGTCGCGGCCGAGCAGGGCACCCGGGGTGACCCGCCAGATGTCCTTCTCGCCGCCGTCCTCGGGGGCGTCGACCTGGGCGCCGGCCTTGCGGACCATGTCCACGGTCATCCGGATGTGCGGCAGCGAGGGCACCGTGCCGCCCACGTTCCGGATCTCCACGCCGTTGTTGTAGCGGGCGCCGGAGAGCAGCAGGGCGGAGATGAACTGGGAGGACGAGGACGCGTCCACCTCGACCGGGCCGCCGTCCACCGCGCCGGTGCCGTGGACGGTCAGCGGGAAGCCGCCGCGGCCGCCGTCGTCGATCCGGGCGCCGAGCGCGCGCAGGGCGTTGATCACGCCGTGCTGGGGGCGCTCGTAGCTGCGCGGGTCGCCGTCGAAGTCGACCCGGCCGTCCGCGAGGGCCGCGACCGGAGGCAGGAAGCGCATCACCGTACCGGCGTTGCCCACGTCCACCCGCGCCGGGCCGTGCAGCTTGCCCGCCGGGATGACCCGCCACGCCTCGCCGCCGCCGGTGCCGCCGCTGGCCGCGTTGACCGTCTCCTCGATGGTGACGCCGAGCGCCCGCAGGCCGTCCGCCATCAGCTGCGAGTCACGGCTGCGCAGCGGACGGCGCACCCAGCCCGGCCCGTCGGCCAGGGCGGCCAGCACCAGCGCGCGGTTGGTCGCGGACTTCGAGCCGGGGATGGTCACGGTCGCGTCCACGGCGGCGGTGGCGACGGGGGCGGGCCACAGGGGTTCGGTCATGCCGCCAAGTCTAGGGGCCCGGCCGGGACCGGCCCTGTTCCCATTCGAATGGCGAACGTGGGTGCTGCGAGGGGATTCGGGAGAGGCGGTGATCGGGCCCGTCGGGCGGACGGGTGCGGAGCGTCAGCGCCAGTGCAGCAGCCAGTTGCCGCCGGCGAGCAGGCTGGCCAGGGCGATGGTGAGGAAGAGCGCCACCCAGAGCACCGCGCTCACCCCGGTCAGCCGGGCCAGCTGGTCGGCGTCCGAGTCCGGCGCGCCGCCGTGCCGCCGCTTGCGCTGCAGCTCCACCACCGGGCGGACGCCCGCCAGCAGCAGGAACCACACCCCGAGGTAGGCGAACGCCGCCTGCAGCTCCGTCCCGCCGTACCAGGAGATCGCCAGGAACGCGCCGCCGGTGACCAGCACCGAGAGCACCCCGAAGGCGTTCCTGATCATGATCAGCATGCCGGCCAGCAGCGCGATCGCGATCCACAGCAGGGCCGTGATCCGGCCCGACGCCAGCAGCGCCGCGCCGCCCAGGCCCAGCAGCGAGGGCGCGGTGTAGCCCGCCGCCGCGGTCAGCACCATGCCCGGGCCGGTCGGCGGGCCGGAGGAGACGGTCAGGCCCGAGGTGTCCGAGTGCAGCCGGATGCCCGAGAGCCGGCGCCGGGTCAGCAGCGCGACCAGGCCGTGGCCGCCCTCGTGGGCGATGGTCACCACGTTGCGGCTGAGCCGCCAGACCGGGCGCGGCAGCACGGCCAGCAGGGCCAGCCCGGCCGCGGCCAGGACCAGCCAGCGGGGCGGGTCGGGCTGGGCGTCCGCCACGCGGTGCCAGACCTGAGCGATGTCCATCCGTCGCGCTCGCCTTCGTGTGTCGGGGGGGTGGGTGCCGGGGGTCGGATTGTCGGGTCGGATTGTCGGGTCGGGGGTGGTGCAGCCTCCCATGCGGGGACGGCCGAGGGGTAGCGGCCGGTTCTGCGGGGCGGGGGAGGGAAGGGGTTCCGCGTGCGGGCGTCCTCGTGTCGAGACGTTGTCGAGACGGCCGTCGGCGGGCGGCGCGGGCGTGGCAGAGTGGCCCGCATGTGCGGTCGATTCGCCTCCAGCACCAGGCCCGAGGACCTGGTCGACCTCTTCGGCGTCCGGCAGTGGGACCCGGCGGAGACCCTCGCCCCCAGCTGGAACGTCGCGCCCACCAACGCGGCCTTCGCCGTCCTCGAACGCCTCCCCAAGGGCGGCCGGGAACCGGTCCGGCAGCTGCGGGTGCTGCGGTGGGGGCTGGTACCCGCCTGGTCGAACTCGCCGGAGACGGCGGTCAAGATGATCAACGCGCGGGCCGACACCGTGCACGAGAAGCCCGCCTACCGGCAGGCGTTCGCCGCGCGGCGCTGCCTGCTGCCGGTGGACGGCTACTACGAGTGGCAGACGGCGAAGGTGCCCGCGCCGGCCGGACCGGAGGACGGCTGGGGCCGGCCGCCGCGGCAGCCGTACTTCGTCAGCCGGGTGGACGGGGCGCCGCTCGCCCTGGCCGGGCTGTTCGAGTTCTGGCGCAACCGGCAGGTACCCGGCGACCACCCCGACGCCTGGCTGGTCACCTGCACCGTGGTCACCACGGAGGCCGAGCCGCTGCTCGCGCCGATCCACGAGCGGATGCCGCTGTTCGTCGATCCCGACGGGTACGACGCCTGGCTGGACCCGAGGCGGGATGACCCCGAGGAGCTGCGGTCGCTCCTGCGGCCGCCGCCGCCCGGACGGCTCCGGGTCCACCCGGTGGGGGCGGCGGTGGGCAACATCCGGAACAACCGGGCGGAGCTCGTCCGGGAACTCACCGAGGACGACCGGACGACGCTGTTCTGACGGAACGGAAAACGCTCACCCGTACGCAATCGGCCCATTCAAGAGGGGCGCGCGGGGAACTGCGCGCAACGGAAGGCGCCAACCCGCACCCGCCGACGGCGAGCAACGCCGGCCCGATCACGCGCCCCGGCCACCCACCCTTGCGCTCCCGCCACGCGCAGTTCTCCCCTTGCCTTCGGCCGGGAGGTGCCGCTCCGCGCCGCTGCGCGGCGTGCCCAGGTGCGGGCGGTCCCCGGGGTTGGCCAGGGGCGGTCCTAGGGTGGGGGGATGGTGAGGATCGTCCCCACGGTGGTGGGGGATGCGCGGGTCACGGAGTTCGGGGTGGCGGGGGCGGAGGCCGTGCTGGTGCTGGGGCACGGGGCCGGGGGCGGGGTGGAGGCGGCGGACCTGCGGGCGCTGGCCGAGGCGCTGCCGGAGCGGGGGATCGGGGTGGTGCTGGCGGAGCAGCCGTGGCGGGTGGCGGGGCGGAGGGTGGCGCCGGCGCCGAAGACGCTGGACGAGGGCTGGCGGCCGGTGATGGCGGAGCTGACCGGGTCGGGGGTGCCGGTGTTCGCGGGCGGCCGCAGCGCCGGGGCGCGGGTGGCGTGCCGGACCGCGACGGAGACGGGGGCGGCCGGGGTGCTGGCGCTGGCGTTCCCGCTGCACCCGCCGGGCAAGCCGGAGCGGAGCCGGGCCGAGGAACTGCTCGGCAGCGGGGTTCCGACGCTGGTGGTGCAGGGCGGCGCGGACACCTTCGGGACGCCCGGGGAGTTCCCGGAGCTGCCGGCCGGCCATCGCCTGGTGGAGGTCCCGTACGGCGGCCACGGGTTCAAGGTGCCGAAGCGGGCGCCGGTGACGGAGGAGGAGACCCTGGCGCTGATCACCGGCGCGGTCGGGGACTGGATCCTGGAGCGGCTGCGGGACCCGCGGGGGTGAGTGGCGGAGGTCACCCGGTGCGGATCGGGGATGACCGAGCGGAACGGGAATGCGGGGCGGTCCGTGGTGGTTGACCCCACCGTCAGCAGATCCCGGTACGGTGGAAAGGCAGCGCACATGGGTTCGATCGCGTGCCCCGAGCGGCCGGAGGAGCGAGCGTCGCAGACTCCGGCACTCGTACCCGACTGGTCGGAGTGGCTGGTCGCGGGCGAGAAGCCGGTGAGCCCGATATCCTCCCTTTCGGGTCGGCCCGCGGTGGGCCGTGCTCGCGAAGCCGAGGAGGTGGGTCCGGTCGTCGGGACCGAGGACGAGGCCGTGCCGGGCGAGGGCGGCTCTGACCAGAGCCCGGTCGCGGGCGAGGCGCTCACCGGTGACGAGCTGGCCGAGGCGATCGGTGAGGACACCTTCCGGGTGTCCGCGGACGAGAGCGAGGGGGCCCGGCGCGACCGCTTCGAGCGTGACGCCCTGGTCTTCCTGGATCCGATGTACTCCGCCGCCCTGCGCATGACGCGCAACCCGGCCGACGCGGAGGACCTGCTCCAGGAGGCGTTCGCCAAGGCGTACGCGTCCTTCCACCAGTTCCGCGAGGGGACGAACCTCAAGGCCTGGCTGTACCGCATCCTCACCAACACCTTCATCAACTCGTACCGCAAGAAGCAGCGCGAGCCCCAGCGGACGGCGGCCGAGGAGATCGAGGACTGGCAGCTGGCCCGGGCCGAGTCGCACATGTCGACCGGTCTGCGCTCGGCCGAGGCCCAGGCGCTCGACCACCTGCCGGACAGCGACGTGAAGGACGCCCTGCAGGCCATCCCCGAGGAGTTCCGGATCGCGGTCTACCTCGCGGACGTCGAGGGTTTTGCGTACAAGGAGATCGCGGACATCATGGGCACACCCATCGGTACGGTGATGTCGCGACTGCACCGTGGCCGCCGACAGTTGCGCGGCATGCTGGAGGACTACGCCCGTGAGCGCGGGCTCGTTCCGGCGGGCAGCGGTGCAGGGCAGGAAGCGAAGGGCGCGGGCTCATGAGCTGCGGCGATCCGCACGACACCGAGTGTGGCGAGGTGCTCGACCACCTCTACGAATTCCTCGACAACGAGATGGCCGAGGGCGACTGCGCCAAGCTTCGGGTGCACTTCGAGGAGTGCTCCCCCTGCCTGGAGAAGTACGGCCTCGAACAGGCGATCAAGGCGTTGATCAAGCGCTCCTGCGGGTGTGACGACACCCCGGCGGACCTGCGGACCAAGGTGCTCGCCCGGATCGACTCGATCAGGGCCGGCCAGCGCACCGGTGAGCCGGTGACCGCCGAGGTCTCGGTCGAGGGCTCGGCCGGCCACGGCGCGGCGACGGCGGCGGCCACCACCGAGTAGCGTTCCGCCCCCCGCTCCGCCGAGGAGCGCGGCGCACAACGGCGACTTGTCGGGCCCCGGGGCGTACGCCCCGGGGCCCCGGTGCGTCCCGGCACCCCGTCCATGCCTCCAGGTCACTCGATCGGGTGAGCTGTCGCTGCTCCGACTGCGGCAATCGGGCATCGTGCGCCCCAGCCCCCGGGCTGGGTCCTATCCTCCTGACGAGCCCACGATCAGCTGGGCGGAGCGCGGGGCGGGGAGGCCGATATCGCTAGCGAACGCGGTGCCGCCGCCCTGCCCGCAGCGGCGGTGGGATACGTCGCCGTGGTGCTGATCGCCGCGGCCTGCTGCCTGGTCCCGCTCCCGGTGCCCGCCCGGGCCGGACGGCTCGGCGGGGAGGTGGACTGGCCGCGCGCGGCGCTGCTCGCCCTGCTCCACCTCTGCCTGGAATCCCTCGCCCAGGGACTCCCCACCCCCTGCACCCGGCTCTGGCGACGCCTGCTGCGCCGTCCGGCTTCCGCCGTCGAGCCGCCCGCCCCCGGGGGCGGCGGCTTCTTCCCGGTGCTGTTCGCCGGGGTGCTGATGCTGCCCCCGTCCGCGGCCGCCCTGGTCGCGGTGCCCGCCGCCCTGGTCGGGCAGACGGCCGCGCCGCGCGCCCTGCGCAAGGCGTGGAACGCGGCCCAGCTCGCCCTCGCCGCCTTCGCCGCGGCCGCCGCCTTCCGCCTGCTCGGCGGCCCGGAGGAACTGCTCGGCGCCCGCTTCCCCACCGCGGCCCTCGGCACGCTCGCCGCCGTCCTGGTGTTCTGCCTGGTCAACGGCGTGCTGGTGGACGGGATGCGGCTGCTCGCCCGGAACCCCGCCGACCGCCCCCCGGCCGACGGCCGGCTGCGCGGCCTCGGCGGCGCTACCCTGCCCGCCCTGCTGCACGGCGCCGGCGGCCTGATGGTCGCGGTGCTCTGGCAGGGCCCGTACGGCGCCTTCGCGGCGGTGCTCGTCCTGCTGCCGCTGACCATCTCGGCCTGGGTCGCCGCCCAGGGCCACCGCGAGCACACCGCCCACCGGGCCACCGTCCAGGCCCTGGTGCAGGCGGTGGAGATCAAGGACGCCTACACCCGCGGTCACAGCGAACGGGTCGGCCGCGCCTCGGTGCTGATCGCCCGCCAGCTGGGCATGGCCGAGGACCGCACCCGCACCCTGCACTTCGCCGGCACCCTGCACGACGTCGGCAAGCTCGCCGTGGCCACCGAGCTGCTGCGCCGCAACGGCCCGCTCACCGAGGCCGAGCGGCGGGCCGTCGAGGTGCACCCGGTCTTCGGCCACGAACTGACCCGCGACCTGGCCTTCCTCGGTGAGGCCCGGGACGGCATCCTGCACCACCACGAGCGCCTCGACGGCCGCGGCTACCCCGCCGGCCTGGCCGGGGACCGGATCCCCGAGTTCGCCCGGATCATCTCGGTGGCCGACGCCTTCGACTCGATGACCTCCACCCGCTCCTACCGGCGCGGACGCCCGGTCGAGGAGGCCGTCGCCGAGCTGGAGCGCTGCGCCGGCACCCAGTTCGACCCGGTGATGGTGGGGGCGCTGGTCGCCGCCGTCGCCGAGCACGGCTGGCAGCCCGAGCCGCCGCCGCCCGGCGGCTGGGACGGCGAGGTGCCCGACATCCCCCTCGGGGTCCCCGAGCCCTCCCGCCGGGTGCCCACCACCCGCGGCCGGGGCGTCTCCACCGGCGGCTCCCCGTGACCGGCCGGCCGCGCGGCACCCTCCCGGTGCTCGCGATGCGGGCGGCCGCCGCCGCCCTGTTCGGGGCCGGGCTCCTCCACCTGCTGCTGGACGGCGCCGCCGAGCCGGTCGCCGCACTCGCCTTCGCCGGCCTGATCGCCCTCGGCGAGTGCGTCCGGATCAGCCTCCCCGGCGGCCGCGAACAGGCCCCGATCGGGACGGCCGCCGCCCTGGCGTACGCCCTGCTCGGACCGCTGCGCGGGCTGCCCACCTCGCACGGCGTCCTCCAGGTCGCCGCCGTCACCGGCCTGGGCACCCTGCTCGGCGGCCTGATCAACGAGGTGTGCCGGCGGGTCCGCGGCCGGCGTGCCCCGCTCCGCGGCTGCCACCGGCCCCTGCCCGGCCGGCTCTGGGCGCCGCCCGGCCGCTCCGGCGAGCACGCGGCCCGGCGGATGCTCACCGTCACCTTCGCCGCCCTGCTCTTCCAGCCGCTCTACAACAGCGGCGCGATCGACCGGATCACCCCCGGCGGGCCCGCGTACGGCCTGTTCCTCACCGTGGTGGCGGCCCTCGCCTCGCTCGGCGACGCCCTGCTCGGCGCCCTGCCGCACCGCGCCTCCACCGGCCTGGCCTTCACCGCCGCCCTGGAGGACCAGCTCCGCTCGCTGCCCGGGATCGGCTCGGCGATCGTCGCCACCGGCCTGCTGCTCAGCCTGCTGGCCGGGGAGGTCGGCCTCTGGGCGCTCCCGCTGTTCTGCACCCCGCTGCTGCTCGCCCAGGCCTCCTTCCGCCGCGCGGCCGCGGTCCGGGCGACCACCGGGCAGACCATCGAGACCCTGGCCCGGGCCACCGAGGTCGCCGGGTACACCCCGCCCGGGCACGCCCGGCGGGTCGCCGACACCGCCCGCGCCCTCGGCCGCGAGCTGGGCCTGGGCAGCCGCGAGCTGGAGCTGCTGGAGCACGCCGCGCTGATGCACGACGTCGGCCAGCTCTCCCTGGTCCAGCCCGTCCCCGGCGGAGCCACCGCCCTGCTGCCGGACGGCGAGCAGCAGCGGATCGCCCGGCTCGGCAGCGAGGTGA
Source organism: Kitasatospora sp. HUAS MG31 (assembly GCF_040571325.1). GTDB lineage: Bacteria > Actinomycetota > Actinomycetes > Streptomycetales > Streptomycetaceae > Kitasatospora > Kitasatospora camelliae. Next base: position 4,772,576 of record NZ_CP159872.1, read on the forward strand.
TCCGCCGAACCGGCGTGCCCCGCCAGGTCTGGCAGCAGGTCGCCAGGCTGGCCGACCCCTGCCGCGGCGCCGACGGCCGGCCGGACGGCTCGCTGCCGCTGTCCGCCCGGATCATCCGGGTCGCCAACGCCCACGACGACCTGCTGACCGCCGCCCGCGGCCGGGGGCTGCCCGACCCGGCCGGCCGCCTGGAGGCCCTGGAGGCGCTGCGCCTGGAACGCGGCCGCGCCTACGACCCGCGGGTGGTCGACGCGCTGGCCAGGATGGCCGCCCGCGGCCGCGAGCGGAACCGGGAAGGAGCGTGAGCCCGGACCGAATGGCGCCGCGGGAGGCGCGGCCCGCCGGTGGCGTGGTTGGATGCGGTCGTGGCGGGAACACCCGAGGCGGGGCGACCCGGTGACGACCAACGGCAGGGACGGAACGTGAGGATCTTCCATCGCGCACGGCACCGGCCGTCTGCGACCTGGCGGCAGACGACCGACCGGGCCTTCACGCTGATCGGCGACGGCCGGTACGAGGACGCCGGGGCGCTGCTGGTGATGGCGGCCGACCTCGAACCGTGGCTCTCCGACTCCTGGTTCAACCTCGCCCTGCTGCACAAGTTCCGCCGCGACTGGGAGCAGGCCCGCACCGCCGGGCTGCGCGCCGTCGCCCTCCTCGACCGCCAGCACGGCGCCCCGGACTGGTGGAACCTCGGCATCACCGCCACCGCGCTCCAGGACTGGCCGCTCGCCCGGCGCGCCTGGCAGGCGTACGGCCTGCGGCTGCCCGGGGGCGCCGCCGAGGGCCCGCTCGAACTGGACCTCGGCACCACCCCGGTCCGGCTCTCCCCGGACGGCGAGTCCGAGGTGGTCTGGGGCAGACGCCTGGACCCGGCCCGGATCGAGGTGCTCTCCATCCCGCTGCCCTCCTCCGGCCGCCGCTGGGGCGAGGTGGTGCTGCACGACGGCGCCCCGCACGGGGAGCGGGTGGCCGACGCGGTGGCCTACCCGGTGTTCGACGAGATCGAGCTGTGGGCGCCCTCGCCGGTCCCCACCTGGGTGGTGCTGCTGCAGGCCGCCACCGCCGCCGACCGGGACGCGCTGGAGCGCCTGGTGGCCGACGCCGGCTACGCCGCCGAGGACTGGACCTCCTCGGTGCGGCTGCTCTGCCGGGCCTGTTCGGAGAGCCGGATGGCCATCGACGACGGCCGGACCGTGCACCACGACCCGCACGACGACGGCGACGCCTTCCACCCCGGCCACCTCAGCCACCTCAGCCAGGGCAGCGCCGGCAGCGGCTGGCTGGCCGAGCGGGAGTGCGGGATCGCCGCCCCGGCCGGCCTGGTCCGCAGCCTGCTGGACCGCTGGGCGGCCGCCTCCCCGGCCACTCGTGCGTACCGGGACCTCGAAGAGGTCTGCTGATCCGCCCCGTACCCTGGATCGGTACATCTGGGTAGATCCACGGGAGCGGGAAGCAGCCATGGCCGACGAGCACGACCACGAGCACGCGCACGACCACGAGCAGGACGAGGCCACGGCGGCGCCGAAGGTGGTCGGCGAGGAGCCGGACCTCTCCAAGGGCACCGCGCGGCCGATCACCGTGGTGGGCAACCCGGTCCTGCACCGCGAGACCAGGACCGTGACCGCGTTCGACGCCGACCTCTCGGCGCTGATCGACGACATGTTCCAGTCGATGTACGCCGCCGAGGGAGTCGGCCTGGCGGCCAACCAGATCGGCGTGGACGCCAAGGTGTTCGTCTACGACTGCCCGGACGACGAGGGCGTCCGGCACATCGGGCACGTGGTCAACCCGGTGCTGGAGGACCTGCCCTCCGCCCGCCGGGTGCTGGACGACTCGCCCGAGGGCTGCCTCTCGGTGCCGACCGCGTACATGGAGCTGGCCCGGCCGGACTTCGCCGCGGTGACCGGCCAGGACAAGGACGGCAACCCGGTCCGCGTCGAGGGCTCCGGTTTCTTCGCCCGCTGCCTCCAGCACGAGACCGACCACCTGTACGGCTACCTGTACATCGACCGGCTCTCCAAGCGGGACCGCAAGGACGCGCTGCGGCAGATGGCGGAGGGGACCCCGCGGTACGCCACCGTTCCCAACGAGTGAGCCGTGGGCGGCGGTTGATGCCGGGGAGATCACCGCAACACCGGGAGAACACCGGGGCTGCCTAGATTCGTGGGCAGTCAGTCCGGCTCTTGGAGAGGAGTGAACATGCCGTCTCAGACCGTGGAGCTGCCGAAGCTCGTGTCGGCCGCTAAGACCGCGCCCAGCATCACCTCCGACGCTCAGCACGAGCGCGCCTGGCCCCCGCCGTACCTCGCGCCCGCCGCGAAGTAACCGGGACCACCAGCGGGCCGGTCTCCCCCGGGAGGCCGGCCCGTTGCCGTGCCGTCGCTGTGCCTCTGTCGTGCCGCCGCCCCCTTTCCCCGTGAGGTGAACGTTGCCGCCCAGCTACCGTGAGATCGACCGCGTCCTCGGCTCCGACCCGCAGTTCGGCGCCGCCGAGGTGATCGAGGCCAGGAACATCGCCCGCTACCGCCTGGGTCTGACCCTGCTGAGCCGGCACCATCCGGAGTCGGCCGAGCGGTTCGGGTGGCTGGCCAAGGCGGACGACGCCGCGCTGCGGCCGTACCTGTACGACCCGGTGCTGCGGAACGCCTTCGAGAACGACCTGGTCAACCTGGAGCTTCAGCGGACCCAGCCGAGTGCCCTGGCCGAGTACCTGGCGTACGCCGGGACCGACCGCGGCGACGGGCTGGGACCCTGCGAGCGCCTGATGGAGCCGCACTACCGCCCCTGGCCGGGCCGGGGCCGGGCCTGGGTGTGGACCGACGTCCGCCCGAAGCAGGCCGCCCACCCGCTCGCGGCCCGGCTGGACGAGCTGCGCGAGGGCACCCTGGCCGAGATGCGGGCCACCCGGCGGGTCAGCCCCGACGCCGCGATGCTGGAGGGACTCACCCGGGGCGCGGAGCTGCTCGCCGAGCTGCTGCCGCACGCCGGTGCCGGGGTCTTCCCGCACATCTCGCTGATCGGCCTGGCCCAGGGCGAGACCGACGACGGCCAGCTGTACTCGCTGTCCGGCGGCGACCCGCTGCCCTCGGCGCTGCTGGTCGCGCCGGAGCACCTGGCCAAGCCCTGGAAGACCGCCGAGATCCTGTTCCACGAGGGCCTCCACCTCAAGCAGTTCGAGGTGCTGCGGACCGGTTCGCTGGTGGCCGACCCGGACCGGATGACCGACATTCCCTGGCGGGTGGTGCCCTGGGACCTGCGCCGGGTGATCGCCGCCTTCCACGTCTACGCGCACATGGTGCTGTTCTTCGCGGCGGCCGAGGAGGCCCCCGCCGAGCTGCGGGCGCGGTTCGGCGAGCCGCCGTCCGACGAGGACGTGGGCGTGCCCACCCCCGGCAGCCTCGCCGCCGCCGAGGGCGGCTACACCACCAGCAAGGAGCGGGCCGCCTTCCTCGGCCGGCAGGCCCTGCTGGCCCACGGCGACGCCCTCACCCCGGCCGGGCGGCGGTTCGTGCAGTGGATGCTGGACGCCATCGAGCCGCTGGCCCCCGGCACCCGGGTGGACGGCCCGGCCGCCGGCCCGGCCGCGGAGCCGGTGGCGGCGGCCCCGGTGCCGGAGCCGGACCCGCGCGGCTACCGCAAGGTGGAGCCGGTCGGGGTCTGCCCGCTGCCGGAGCTCGGCCAGTTGCTGGCCGTGGCCCCCGCGTCGCGGCGCTTCCACTGGCTGAACGAGCACGCCTGGCTGATCTACGCCCTGTGCGACGGGCGGGGCCTGGAGGAGATCCGGGCGAGCTACCGCGAGCAGCTCGGCGAGGACGGCCCGCTGGCCGCGGGCATCGCCGGCCTGGTGGAGGCGGGACTGGTGGAGCCGGTCGCCGGCTGAGACCGGGCGGCTCCTCAGGATGGGGCTGGTGTGAACGATGTGACGCACTGAAGTTCGAGTGCGTCGCATCGGGGTAGTTCTTGAACGGTGCATGCCCGGGGCGATCCCCCGGGCATGCACTCGTGCGCCCCACCGGTGGAGGAGACCCCCTGCATGCCCGTCACCAGTCTCGACCTGCTCGGCCCGCTCCGGCTCCGGAGCGCCGGCACCCCGGTCGCCGTCCCGGCCCCCAAGCACCGCGCCCTGCTGGCCATCCTGGCGATCAACGCCAACCGCCCGGTCGGGGTGGACCGGATCATCTCCGAGCTCTGGCAGGCGGACGAGCCCCAGTCGGCCCGCAAGACCCTCCAGGGCTACGTCTGGCGGCTGCGCGGCCTGATCGGCAAGAGCGCGCTGAGCACCACCGGCGACGGGTACGAGCTGCACAGCGCGGCGGACGCCATCGACGCCGTCCGCTTCCAGCGCCTCACCGACGCGGGCCGGACCGCCCTGCGGGCCGGGGACGCCGAGACCGCCGCCCGGCAGCTGCGGGAGGCCCTCGGACTCTGGCGCGGCCCGGCGCTGGCCGACGTGCCGGCCGCCCCGACCGTGTACGCCTACGCCAGCCGGCTGGAGGAGGGCCGGCTGACGGCCGCCGAATGGCTGGTGGACGCGGAACTCGGGCTCGGGCGGCACGCCGAGGTGGTTCCCGAGCTGCGGGAGCTGGTGGCCCGGCACCCCCTCCGGGAGGGGCTGCGGGCCCAGCTGATGCTGGCGCTGTTCCGCTGCGGGCGGCAGGCGGAGGCGCTGGCGCTCTTCGGCGAGCTGCGGGACCTGCTGGTCGAGGACCAGGGGCTGGACCCGGGCCGCGCGGTCACCGAACTGCACCGGCGGATGCTGGCGGGGGACCCGACCCTGCACCTCACGTAGCCGGGAGCAGGACAGGGGCGCGTGGAACTGCGCGGGACGGAAGGTACGACCGCCGTACCCTCCCGCCTGGCGCAGCTGCACGCGCCCCTCAGGAAGAACCAGGTGAGCCCGGTCTAGAAGTCGTCGTCGAAGCTGACCGAGCCCTCGACGGCGACCTGGTACGCGGAGACCCGGCGCTCGAAGAAGTTGGTCAGCTCCTGGACGTTCTGCAGCTCCATGAAGCCGAACGGGTTGGTGGAGCCGTACCGGATCGGCAGGCCGAGGCGGGCCAGGCGCTGGTCGGCCACGGCCTCCAGGTACTGGCGCATCGACTCGGTGTTCATGCCGGGCAGGCCCTCGCCGCACAGGTCGCGGGCGAACTGGAGCTCGGCCTCGACGGCCTCCTCCAGCATCTCGGTGACCTGCTTGGCCATCTCGTCGTCGAAGAGGTCCGGCTCCTCCTCGCGGACGGTGTCCACGACGGAGAACGCGAAGTCCATGTGCATGGACTCGTCGCGGAACACCCAGTTGGTGCCGGTGGCCAGGCCGTGCAGCAGGCCGCGGCTGCGGAACCAGTACACGTAGGCGAAGGCGCCGTAGAAGAACAGGCCCTCGACGCAGGCCGCGAAGCAGATCAGGTTCAGGAGGAACGCGCGGCGGTCCTCCTTGGTCTGCAGCGAGTCGATGTGGTCGACCGCGTTCATGTACGTGAAGCAGAACTGCGCCTTCTGGTGGATGGAGGGGATGTTCTCCACCGCCGCGAAGGCCGCCGCGCGGTCGTCCGGGTCGGGCAGGTAGGTGTCGAGCAGCGTCAGGTAGAACTGGACGTGCACGGCCTCCTCGAACAGCTGCCGGGAGAGGTAGAGCCGGGCCTCGGGCGAGTTGATGTGCTTGTAGAGGCTCAGCACCACGTTGTTGGCGACGATCGAGTCACCGGTGGCGAAGAAGGCGACCAGGCGGCCGATCATGTGCCGCTCGCCCTCGCTCAGCTTGGCGAGGTCGGCGACGTCGGAGTGCAGGTCCACCTCCTCCACGGTCCAGGTGTTCTTGATCGCGTCCCGGTACCGGTCGTAGAACGACGGGTAGCGCATCGGACGCAGCGTCAGCTCGAAACCGGGGTCGAGCAGCATCTTGCGGTCGTTGGTGCTCACTGGCAGGCCTCGCAGGACTCGGGGTTCTCCAGGGAGCAGGCGATCGCGTCCTGCTCCTCCTGGCTCATGGTCGGGGCGGGCACCGGCACCGCGGTGCGGGCGGCGCCGGAGGCCGCCTGGGCGATCCGGGTGGCCGGACGCGACCGCAGGTAGTAGGTGGTCTTCAGACCGACCTTCCAGGCGTACGCGTACATCGAGCTGAGCTTGCCGATGGTGGGCGCGGCCATGAAGAGGTTGAGCGACTGGCTCTGGTCCAGGTACGGCATGCGGGCCGCGGCCAGGTCGATCAGCGCGCGCTGCGGCAGCTCCCAGGCCGTGCGGTACAGCGAGCGGACCTCGGCGGGCAGCCAGTTGAGGTCCTGGACGGAGCCGTTGGTCTCGCGCAGCGCGTCCCGGGTCTGCTGGTCCCAGACGCCCAGCTCCTTGAGCTCGCGCACCAGGTACGGGTTGACCTGGAGGAACTCACCGGAGAGGGTTTCGCGCTTGAACAGGTTGGAGACCTGCGGCTCGATGCACTCGTACACGCCGGCGATGGAGGCGATGGTCGCGGTCGGCGCGATGGCCAGCAGCAGCGAGTTGCGCAGGCCGGTGGTGGCGAGCCGGGCGCGCAGGGCGTCCCAGCGCTCGGTCCACTGCGGCTGCGCGTCGAAGTGGTCGATGTGCAGCTGGCCGCGGGCGGCGCGGGTCTCGCCGTACGCCTCGTGGCGGCCGAACTGCTCGGCCAGGTCGGCGGAGCGCTCGTACGCGGTGAGCATGATGCGCTCGGCGATCAGGGTGGAGAGGGCCTTCGCCTCGGCGGAGTCGAAGTCGATCCGCAGCTGGAAGAAGACGTCCTGCAGACCCATCACGCCCAGGCCCACCGGGCGCCAGCGGGAGTTGGAGGTGCCCGCCTCGGTGGTCGGGTAGAAGTTGATGTCGATGACCCGGTCCAGGAAGGTCACGGCGGTGCGCACGGTGGCGTCCAGCCGCTCCCAGTCCATGGCGCCCAGCAGGTCGGCGGCGGTGGCGCCGGGGGCCACGTGGGCGCCCAGGTTGACCGAGCCGAGGTTGCAGACGGCGGTCTCCGAGTCGTCGGTGACCTCCAGGATCTCGGTGCAGAGGTTGGAGGAGTGCACCGTCCGGCCCGGCAGGGCGGTCTGGTTGGCGGCGCGGTTGGAGGCGTCCTTGAAGGTCATCCAGCCGTTGCCGGTCTGCGCCAGGGTGCGCATCATCCGGGCGTACAGGGTCTGCGCCGGGATGGTGCGGACGGCCTTGCCGGCGAGCTCGGCCTTGCGGTACGCCTCGTCGAAGTCGGCGCCCCACAGGTCGACCAGCTCGGGGACGTCGGCCGGGGAGAACAGCGACCAGTCCTCGTTGGCGTTGACCCGGCGCATGAACTCGTCCGGGATCCAGTGCGCCAGGTTGAGGTTGTGGGTCCGGCGGGCCTCCTCGCCGGTGTTGTCGCGGAGCTCCAGGAACTCCTCGATGTCGGCGTGCCAGGTCTCCAGGTAGACGCAGGCAGCGCCCTTGCGGCGGCCGCCCTGGTTGACGGCGGCGACCGAGGAGTCCAGGGTCCGCAGGAACGGCACGATGCCGTTGGACTTGCCGTTGGTGCCGCGGATCAGGCTGCCGCGCGAACGGATCCGGGAGTACGACAGGCCGATGCCGCCGGCGTGCTTGGACAGGCGGGCGATCTGGGCGTAGCGGTTGTAGATCGAGTCCAGGTTGTCCAGCGGGGAGTCCAGCAGGTAGCAGCTGGACATCTGCGGGTGCTTGGTACCGGAGTTGAACAGCGTCGGAGAGCTGGTCAGGTACTCCAGACGGCTCATCAGGCGGTACAGCTCGGCCACCTCGGCCACCGACTGCTCGGTGTCGCCGACCGCCAGGCCCGCGGCCACGCGGAGCAGGAAGTGCTGCGGGGTCTCGACCACCTTGCGGGTGATCGGGTGGCGCAGCAGGTAGCGGGACTGGACGGTGCGCAGGCCGAAGTACTCGAACCGGTCGTCACCCTCGGCGTCGATCAGGGCGTCGAAGGCGGCGGCGTGCTTGGCCACGAAGGCGGCCGTGGTGTCGCCGATCAGGCCCTCGGCGTGGCCGACGGCGATCGAGGCGGCGAAGGAGACGGCGCCCTGGGAGACGGCCTCGTCCCGGATCTCCAGCGCGAGCAGGCGGGCGGCCAGCTTCGAGTACTGGGGGTCCTCGGCGATCATCGACGCGGCGGCCTCCACGGCCAGCCCGCGGAGCTCGGCGAAGTCCGAGCCGGCGTGGCGGCCGCGCAGTGCGGCGGCGGCGACGTGGCCGGGGTCCACCTCGGGGAGGTCGGTGCTGCGGTCGGTGAGCAGCCGGAGCAGCGCAGCACCGGGGTCGGTCTGGGCTTCGGCGGCGGACCCCTGGGAGGGCAGGGTGACTGAGGCAGCGACGGTCAAGGCGCACTCTCTCCTGTGGCGGCAGCGGACGTGGTCGCCCGGGTCCGCGCGCGGCAGGGGAGGACGGCACGCCGAAACCGGTCCGAGCGCGCGTCGAGAGTCCCCCCGGCCCACCCGCGAGGCCCGGTCGGCAAAGCTGTGCTTCATGGCATCTGCGGGGAAGCCGTGTGGCACACCGTCGGCAGGTCCTCGGACTGTGCGGGCCAGGGTGCTCGAAGCCCGCTCACCGTTGCGGGGCAGTCCCGGACTCGCACCGGGTTCCCCTGCGTTCGACAGCGAGAGCGAGCATACATGTTGTGGGCGGGCTGGCGTTGCGGCCCCAGATGTAGTGCCGCGTGTCGTGGTCGCACGACTGCGGGGAGCCACGGCCCAGGCGGCTCAGAGCTCGATCGAGTAGACCATCAGGTCGATCCCGGGCCGCGGCGCCCAGTCGCGGGAGGGGGTGCGAACGAAGCCCAGCCGCTCGTAGATCCGGTGCGCCGCGGTCATCCCCGGACGGGTGGAGAAGGCCATCCCGGTCAGTCCGAGCTCGCGGCTGCGGGCCGTCGCCGCCCGCACCAGGGCCTCCCCGACGCCGCGGCCGCGGGCCGCCCGGCCGACCGCGAGCATCCGGATCTCCCCCTCGTGCGGCTCGGCGATGTCGGCCCATGCGCTGCCGCCGGCGGCGAAGGTCACGCAGCCGAGCACCCGGTCCCGGTCGGCCGGGTCGACCGCGACGAGGAGTTCGGCCTCCGCGGCCCGCCGGCGGGTGTCGCGGAGGTGGTGGACGTACTCGCCGTCCGGCGCGGTGTGGCCGTCCCCGACGAACGCCTCGACGGTGACGGCGCCCGCGGCGTCGAGATCTTCCTCACGGGCCCGGCGGATGACGATGTCCATGCCGCCAGTCTGCCGGGGCCGGCCGCCGCGGCGGCGGGCAGGGTGCCCCGGCGGTCGGGGGCGGCCGGGACGTGGTGCGGCGCGGGGGTGCCGTGCAGCCGGTTCGGCAGCGCGGGGTCGGCCGGATAGCCGCCCGGGCGGTGCCAGTTGTCCCGGCCGTGCCGGCCGGTGCGCTCCTGGTCCCGGCCGACCAGGGCGCCGATCAGGGTGAAGGTGCCGATGACGCCGATCAGGGCGAGTGCGGTGGTCATGGCTCCACTCTCCCGGCGCCGTCCGGGCCGGACGAGTGGCAGAGATGCCCTGTTCCATCGAAATCCTGCCAGGGCTGTGGCATGCTGGTCGGCATGCTGAAGAACGTGGTGGCCGTGGTGCTGGAGGAGGTCCACCCCTTCGAACTCGGGGTGGCCTGCGAGGTGTTCGGGCTGGACCGCAGCGAGGACGGCCTGCCCGCTTACGAGTTCGCACTGGCCGGCGACCGGCCCGGCCCGATGCGCACCCACGCCGGCTTCAGCGTGGACGTCCCGTACGGTCCCGAGCGCCTCGCCGAGGCCGACCTGATCGTCGCCACCGCCACCGGCCTGCGCGACGAGTACCCGGCCGAGCTGGTCGGGGCGATCCGGGCCGCCGTGGAGCGCGGCGCCCGGGCGCTGTCCATCTGCAGCGGCAGCTTCCTGCTCGGCGCCGCCGGACTGCTGGACGGCCGCCGCTCCACCACCCACTGGAAGCACGCCGCCGAGATGGCCCGCCGCTTCCCGCTCACCACCGTGGAGCCGGACGTGCTCTACGTGGACGACGACCCGGTGATCACCTCGGCCGGCACCGCCGCCGGGATCGACGCCTGCCTGCACCTGGTCCGCAAGGTCCAGGGCGCCGAGGTGGCCCGCGGCATCGCCCGGCGGATGGTGGTCGCCCCCCACCGCGAGGGCGGGCAGGCGCAGTTCGTCAACCGGCCGCTGCCCGAGTGCGAGGGGGACTCGCTCGCCGGGGTGCTCGACTGGATGCGGCACAACCTGGAGCAGGAGACCACCGTCGACCAGCTCGCCGCGCTGGCGCACATGTCCCCGCGCACCTTCGCCCGGCGGTTCCAGCAGGAGACCGGGACCACCCCGCACCGGTGGCTGACCGGGCAGCGGCTGCTGCACGCCCGGCGGCTGCTGGAGAGCACCGCCGAGCCGGTGGAGGCGGTGGCGGCCCGCTGCGGGTTCGGCAACGCGGCCACGCTCCGCCACCACTTCGGGCGGACCCTGGGGACGACGCCGCAGGCGTACCGGCGGGCGTTCGCGGGCAGCTGACCCGCCGCGCGAGCGCGCCGAGCGGCCGCGAGGGCGTGACGCCGTCGCGGGAACCGGCGGGGGCACCCGGGTTCAGTCCAGGTGGACCGTCTCGTTCCACAGGTCCGCCCGCAGCCGCCCGTCGCGGGCGTACCAGCGGCTGGTGGAGCAGTTGGCCACCGGCTCCAGCGCCAGCAGCTGCGCCTCGCTGAGCCGGTCCAGCACCGCCCGGAGCATCAGCACCGTGCAGTCGTGCGCCACCACCAGCACCGGCCGCCCGGCCTCCTCCTCGGAGAGGTCCCGCAGCAGGCTCCGCACCCGCAGCGCCACGTCCAGCCAGGACTCGCCGCCCGGCGGCCGGTAGTACAGCTCGCCCATCTTCCGCCGGCGGGCCGCCTCGGCGGGGTGCTCCTTCTCGATGGCGGCCTTGGTGAGCATCTCCAGCACGCCGAGTTCTCTGTCCCGCAGCCGCTCGTCGTAGCGGACCGGCAGGCCGACCGGGACCGCGCCGAGGCCGGAGGCCTGGGCGAGCGCGATCCGGGCGGTCTCCGCGGTACGCACGTACGGGGAGCACCAGACCGAGCGGGGCCGGCCGGCCGGGGGCAGGGCGGCCCACCAGCGGCCGAGCGCCTGGGCCTGGGCCTGGCCGTGCATGGAGAGCGGGATGTCCGCGTCCCGGCTGGTGATCGGGACGCTCAGCGCGCCGGTCGCGTCCGCGTGCCGGAACTCGACGTTGGCCACCGACTCGCCGTGCCGGGTGGCGATCAGGACGGAGGGCAGCGCCGAGCCCCCTGTGAGGTCGGTGCGGTGGCCGTTCAGTATGGTCCCGGTCTCTGCCATGGCGGTGTCTCCCCGTGTGATCCGATCGCTGCCACGGCGGGCCACAGCAGCCGATCGCGCCGTCCCCTCCAGTGTTGACGGAAGGGACGGCGCGATCACAGGGCGCATGACGCGGTGTCGCGCGCGCCCCCGACGACTCAGTGCGCTGCGGCGGGCTCCGGAGCCTCCTTCAGCGCCTCGTCCCCGGCGTCCGCGGTGTAGTCCGCCCGGGTGGTCTCGTCGACGCCCTCGGGGGCCTTGGCGGCCCGCAGGACCAGGGTCAGCACCACCGCCACCGCCAGGTTCAGCACGAAGGCGGTCAGGCCGATGTAGCCGATCTCGCCGATCACCGGGATCTGGGTCGAGTTGGCGCCGAAGTGGTGGATCTTCGGGTTGGCCGGGTTCCCGGTGGCGTACGCCGTCCAGGTGCCGTAGGCCATGCCCACCGCCCAGCCCGCCAGCAGCGCCCAGCGGTGGAACCAGCGGGTGAACAGGCCGCCCACGATCGCCACGAAGGTCTGCAGCATCCAGACGCCGCCGAGCAGCTGGAAGTTGATCGCCACGGTCTTGTCCATCGCCAGCACGAACACCAGCGCGCCCACCTTCACCAGCAGCGAGGTGAGCTTGGCGACCCGGGTCTCGTCCGCCGGGGTGGCGTCCGGCTTCACGAACTCCTTGTAGACGTTCCGGGTGAACAGGTTGGCCGCCGCGATCGACATGATCGCCGCCGGGACCAGCGCGCCGATCCCGATCGCCGCGAAGGCCACGCCGGTGAACCAGTCCGGGAACATGTCCTCGAACAGCTGCGGCACCGAGAGCTGCGCGTTGTAGCCCTTGACCCCCTTGCCGACCCCGGCCGCGATGGCCATGAACCCGAGCAGCGCCAGCAGGCCCAGCATCAGCGAGTACGCCGGCATGATCGCCATGTTCCGGCGGACCGTGTTGCGGGACTTGGACGCCAGCACCCCGGTGACCGAGTGCGGGTACATGAACAGCGCCATCGCCGAGCCCAGCGCCAGCGTCGCGTACGCCCACTGCGCCGACGGCCCGGTCACCAGCGCACCGGAGGCCTTGCCGGTGGCCGGGTTCAGCGTGCTGAACTTCTGCGCCGCGGAGTCGAAGATGTGCCCGTACCCGCCCAGTCGCATCGGGATGTAGATCACCGCGACGATGATCACGATGTAGATCAGGGCGTCCTTGACGAAGGCGATCAGCGCCGGCGCCCGCAGGCCCGCCGAGTAGGTGTACGCCGCCAGCACGCCGAAGGCCAGGAACAGCGGCAGGTCCTTGACGAACCAGTTGGTGGTCTCGCCGCCGCCCACGCCCAGCACGTCCAGCACCGCCTGGATGCCGACCAGCTGCAGCGCGATGTACGGCATGGTGGCCAGGATGCCGGTCAGCGCCACCACCAGGGACAGCGACTTCGAGCCGTACCGGCCGCGCACGAAGTCGGCCGGGGTGACGTACCCGTGCACCCGGGAGACCGACCACAGCCGGGGCAGGAACAGGAAGACCAGCGGATACGCGATGATCGTGTACGGCACCGCGAAGAAGCCCGCCGCGCCCGCTGCGTAGATCGCCGCCGGCACCGCCACGAAGGTGTACGCGGTGTACAGGTCGCCGCCCAGCAGGAACCAGGTGATCCAGGTGCCGAAGCTCCGGCCGCCCAGCCCCCACTCGTCCAGGTGCAGCGCGTTCTCCGCGCGGCGCCAGCGGGAGGCCAGGAAGCCCATCACCGACACCAGGACGAAGAACAGGAGGAAGACGGTGAGCGCGACCCAGTTGACGTCCGTCATGCCGGCTCACCCCCGCGGGCTGCCCGACGGGCCCTCTCGTCGCGGTTGATCAGGACGTAGGCACCGAGGGTGAACACGGCCGAGACCGGCACCCAGAGCAACTGGTACCAGTAGAAGAACGGCATCCCGCCGATCTCCGGGTCCGCCTTGCTGTAGGACGAGACCCAGAGCATCGCGACGATCGGCACGGCCAGGCACAGGCCGGCCAGCACCCGCGCGGGCGTGACGACGGGCAGCTGCCCGTCCGGTGGCGTTTCTGACGACATGTAAGCGGCTCCGGCTGAAGTGGATTCACCTCGGCGACGCCGCAGCGCACATGACCGTACGCCCGCCGAGCAGCACCCGTGGTGATCGGAAGTCAGCCGGAATTTAGAGCACGAAGTGACATGTGTCACTACATACGGCCGAACTTTCCGTATTCCGGACCACGAGCGCTGCCCGATCGAACCTATTCCGGCCGCTTCAGGCGGGTGATGAACTTGTACCGGTCGCCGCGGTAGATCGATCGCACCCACTCCACGGGGGCGCCCTCGGCGTCGAAGGAGTGCCGGGAGAGCTGGAGCATCGGCAGGCCCAGGTCCGAGCCGAGCAGGCCCGCCTCCCGCGGGTTCGCCAGGGTGGTCTCGATGGTCTCCTCGGCCTCGGCCACGGTGACCCCGTACACCTCGCGCAGCGCCGCGTACAGCGAGTTGTGCTTGGCGAGGTTGCGCCGCAGCGCCGGGAAGCGCTTGGCGGACAGGTGCGCCACCTCGATCGCCATCGGGTCGCCGTTGGCCAGCCGCAGGCGCTCGATCCGCAGCACCCGGCCGCCGGGCTTGATGTCCAGCAGGGGGGCCAGCCGGTCGTCCGCGGCGATGTACCCGATCTCGATCAGCCGGGAGGTCGGCTCCAGGCCCTGCGCCCGCATGTCCTCGGTGTACGAGGTCAGTTGCAGCGCCTGGGCCACCTTGGGCTTGGCCACGAAGGTGCCCTTGCCCTGGATCCGCTCCAGTCGGCCCTCGACCACCAGCTCCTGCAGCGCCTGGCGCACGGTGGTGCGCGAGGTGTCGAACTGCGCGGCCAGCGCCCGCTCCGGCGGCACGGGCGTGCCGGCCGGCTGGGTCTCGGTGAGCTGCAGCAGGTGGCGCTTGAGCCCGTAGTACTTGGGCACCCGGGCCGACGCGGCGGCGGGGCCCGACTGGGCAGGAACCGCGGAGCCCTCCACCAGGCCGCCCGCCGCCGTCGTATCCCTGTCGCCGCTCATGGCCGCTCTCACTCCTCGCACCGCCGCCGTCACCGGCTCCTCCGTCTATGTAACAGCACATGGTTGCACGCGCGGGCAGGTGAATGTGAGTCCCGCGGGCAACCGCCCCGATCAGTGACTCCGGGCCGCCGGAACGGCCAGCCCGGCCAGCGCCTCGGCGGCCGCGATCCCGCAGACCCGGGCCCCGCCGTGGGTGGCCAGCACGGTCGTCCCGCGGTCGGCGAAGACCTCGGCCACGCCGTGCGCGGTACCGATCTCCACCACCACGGCGTCCGGCCGGGCCGCGGTCAGCGCCAGCGCGGCCCGCCGCATCCAGCCGTGCCGGTGCACGTCGCGGACCACCACCACCAGCGGGCGGCCCACCGCCGCGCCCAGCAGCGGCGCGGTGTCCACCTCGGCGCCCTCGGCGGCCACCGCCACGTGCAGCAGCCCGGAACCCTCCAGCCGGGTCGCCGGGGCACCGACCCGGGCCCGGGTGGTGCCCGGGACCAGCTCGGCCAGCGGTCCGGCCACGCCCCAGGGGGTCTCGTCGCCGACCGCGATGTTCGCGCCGGGGGAGAACTCCACCACGTGCGGCACCCCGCGCAGCGGGCGCAGCTCGCCGTGCACCCGCAGCGCCCGGCGGGCCGCGGCCAGCCCGATGCCGACCTCGCCGTGGGTGCCGACCTGGGCCTCGCGCACCGCCGCCGACCAGCGGGCCACCGCCCGGTTGCGCTCGGCCGCCTCGTGCAGCCGCTCGGCGGGCAGCCGGCCCTCGCGGACCGCCCAGACCAGCGCGTCCCGCAGGTACAGGAAGGCCGCCTCGTCCTGCAGCCCGCCGCCCACGCAGATGGTGTCGGCACCGGCCGCGATCGCCTTCACCGCGCCGGCCGCGACCCCGTGGGTGCCGGAGATGGCTCCCATCTCGATGCCGTCGGTGACGATCAGGCCCTGGAAGCCCAGCTCCTCGCGGAGCAGACCGGTGAGGATCTCCCGGGACATCGTCGCCGGCAGGTGCGGGTCGTACGCGGGGAAGAGGATGTGCGCGGTCATGATGCTCTTCACGCCGGCCGCGATGGCCGCCCGGAAGGGCAGCAGGTGCTCCTGGAACTGCTCCGGGGTGAGGTCGATCCGGGGCAGCCCGAGGTGCGAGTCGCCGGCCGTGTCGCCGTGCCCGGGGAAGTGCTTGGCACAGGCCGCCACCCCCGCGGACTGCAGGCCGCGGACGTACGCCGCGGTGTGCCGGGCGGCCAGCTCGCCGTCGCCGCCGAAGGAGCGGACGCCGATCACCGGGTTGTCCGGGTTGGAGTTCACGTCCGCGTCCGGGGCGTAGTCCAGGTTGACGCCCACGCTGGACAGGTCGAAGCCGATCGACCGGGCCACCCGCTCGGTGAGGTCGGTGTCGTCCACCGCGCCGAGTGCGAGGTTGCCGGGGTACGAGGAGCCGCTGGCCACCTCCAGCCGGGTGACGTCCCCGCCCTCCTCGTCGGTGGCGACCAGCAGGTCCCCGTTGAGCGCGTAGAGCTCCGCGGTCAGCCGGGCGACCTGCTGCGGGGTACGGATGTTGCGGCCGAACAGGGCCACCCCGCCGAGCTCGCCGGAGCCGAGTCTGCGGCGCAGCCAGTCGGGCGCGGTCAGGCCGGTGAAGCCCGGCTGCAGGACCGCTCCGGCGTCGCCGATGAGTTCGACGCTTTCCGTACCGGGAATCGCCATGGTTCCTTCCCTGGGGGTGGGGTGCTGGGGGTGCCGTCGGTGGGGAGGGGCGGGTCAGCCCTTGACCGCACCGGCGGTGAGACCCGCCGACACCTTCTTCTGGAAGATCACGAACAGCAGGATCACGGGCAGTGAGACCAGCAGGGCGCCGGCCATCTGCGCGCCGTAGTCGGCGCCGCGGGTGGGGGTGGTGGAGTAGAACGTCAGCCAGATCATCGAGGTCTGCTTGCCGCCGCTGCTGAGCAGCGTGTTGGCCACGATGAACTCGTTCCAGGCCTGGATCCAGCTGTACACGCCGGTGGTGACCAGGCCGGGCAGGGTCAGCGGGAGGACGATCCGGAAGAACGCGCCCCACTTGGTGCAGCCGTCGACCATCGCCGCCTCGTCCAGCTCGGCCGGGATGTTGACGATGAACGAGCGCAGCGTCCACACCACGTACGGGATGGTGAACACCAGGTAGGCCAGCACCACGCCGAGGAGCGCACCGGTCAGGCCGGCGCCGTTCATCACCACGTACAGCGGGATGATGATCGCCAGCAGCGGCACCATCTGGACGATCAGCATGGTGACGATGAAGAAGTTCCGGCCGCGGAACTCGAACCGGGCGACCGCGACCGCGGCCAGGAAGCCGACCACCAGGCCCAGCAGCACCGAGCCCACCGTGATCAGCACGGTGTTCTGCAGCGCCGGGATGAAGGCCTTGTCGTCGAAGATTGTCGTGAAGCTCTCGAACGAGAACGAGCTGGGCCAGAACGTCGGGTCCTTGGCGATCAGGTCCTTGTTCGTCTTGAACGTGGTGATGACCATCCAGTAGATCGGGAAGCCCATCACCGCGGCGAAGCCGAGGGCGACGGTGTTCCAGACCGCGGTCATCACCGGGCTGCGGCCGGCCTCGCGGGTCTTGCGGGCCCGGCGGGGGGCCTTCGCGGGGGCCGTGGCGGCGGGCTGGGCCGGGGCGGCCTTGATGTCGGTGGCGGCCATCAGTCCTGGGCTCCGATCTTGACGACCTGGCGGATGTAGAAGACCAGCACCGCCAGCATCAGCAGGATCATCGCGATGGAGATCACCGCGCTGCTGCTGTAGTGCGAGCTGACCACGCCCTTCTGGTACAGGTAGGTGCCGATGGTCCAGTACTCCGGCTCGGGCGAGGTGTTGCGCAGCGCGTAGATCTGCGCGAAGACCTGGAAGTCCCAGATGAAGCTGAGCGAGGCGGAGAGGGTCAGGAACGGCTTGATCACCGGCACGGTCACGTGCCGGAAGGTCTGCAGGGCGTTGGCGCCGTCCAGCCGGGCGGCCTCGACCAGCTCCTTGGGCACCTGGGTGAGGGCGGCGTTCAGGCCCAGCACCAGGAAGGGCAGCGCGCCCCAGACGATCACCGCGGCGCCGACCACGTAGAGGCCGACGGTGGGGTCGGCGAACCAGTCGTAGTGCTTGACCGACTCGCTGCCGGTGACCAGGTGGAGCACGTAGTCGGCGATGCCGCCGGTGCTGGCGAAGATCCAGCGGAAGACGGTGCCGGTGACCAGCGCCGGGATCGCCCAGACGAACATCAGCACGGTGACCACGGTGATCTTCACCCAGGTGGAGACCCGGTTGAGCAGCAGGGCGAAGAGCATGCCGAGCACCATCGAGAGGGTGACCAGCTCCACGGTGAACAGGAAGCTGCGCAGCACCACCTCCCAGAACTGGCCGTCGGAGAGGACCTTGGTGTAGCCCTCGAAGCCGAGGTACTCGGCCAGCGACGGGTTGACCAGCACCGCGTACCGGTTGACGTTCTGGAACGACAGGTCGAAGAGCTCGAAGAGCGGGTACCCCATGACCGCGACCAGCGCGGCGGCCGCCGGGAGGATCATCACGTACGGGATGTAGTGGCCGCCGGCCACGAAGCCCCGGCGCCCGCGCGGGGCTTCGGGGGCGGCCGGCTCGACGGTGGCCGGCGCGTCATTGGTTGTCACACTCATCTGGGTCCTTCCCCGGGGCCCGCGGAACTGGTCGGTGCCTGGGCGCGCGGGTGGGCAGTCCGCGGTCTCGCGAACTGCCCACCCCCTTGCGCTCGGTGCTGGACGGGCCCGGTCGTGCCCGGGCCCGCGGTCAGCGGGTTCAGCCGTTCAGGTCCTTGACGATGGTGTCCTGGACCTTCTTCAGCTCGGCGGCCGCGTCGCCGCCGGCGGCGATGGCGCCGAAGGCGGTCTTCAGCGCGGTCTCGTCGGCACCCGACCACAGCGGGGAGTTCGGGATGAACCAGGTCGCGCCCTCGGCGGCGTCACCGGCGGCCTTGTTGGCCGGCGCGGCGGCCTTGTAGGCGGCGACCAGGCTCTTGTTGTTCGGGATGGCGAACTTGGCGAGCTCGGTCTGCTGCTTGGTGTTGGTGTAGATCTGCAGGAAGGTCGCGCCCAGGCCCGGGTTGGCGGCCTTGGCCGGGACGGCCAGGTCCGAGCCGCCGAGGAAGGCCGGGGTCGGGGTGCCGGCGGCGGTGCCCGGGAGGGCGATGGTGGCCAGCTTGTCCTTCAGGCCCGGGTCGCCGGTCTTGGCGTCGGTGACCGAGCCGACCTCCCAGCCGGCGCCCACGATGGCGGCGATGTTGCCCTTGGCCATCAGCGCGTCCTGGGTGGCCTCGTCGACGGTGGTGCCGCCGGTCGAGTACTCCTTCTGCAGGTCGTTCCAGACCTTGACGCCCTCGACGAACTTCGGGTCGGTCAGGGTGCCGGCCCACTTGTCGCCGTCCTTCTTGGCGATCAGGTTCTTGACGCCGAAGGAGCCGGCGCCGAAGGAGGCGGCGGTGTACCAGTTCTGGCCCGGCAGGTAGAGGGCGGAGAAGCCCGGGGTGCCGGCGTTGGCGGCCTTGACCTTCGCCAGGGCGGCCTTCAGCTCGTCCACGGTGGTCGGGGCCTGGGTGACACCGGCGGCCTCGAAGAGGTCCTTGCGGTAGATCAGGACGCGGGCGCCGGCGTAGTAGGGGACGGCGTAGGTCTTGCCGCCGTCGGCGGACTGGCCGGAGGCGGCCAGCGAGTCCAGCCACTTGTCCGAGTTGTCGAACTGGCCCTTCACGCCCGTGAGGTCGAGGAAGGAACCGGCGTCGATGTACTTGGCGGTCTGGGTGTTGCCCAGCTCCAGCGCGTCGGGGGCGTTGCCGGAGAGCAGCGCGGTGTCCAGCTTGGTGGTGTAGTTGGTCCAGGTCTGCCACTCGATCTTCAGGGTGGCGCCGGTCTCCTCCTCGAACTGCTTCTTGGCGGCGTCGACGACGGACGGCCAGCCCTTCTGCGCGTCGTCCATCAGCCAGACGGTGACGGTCTTGCCCTTGCCGTCCTTGCTCAGCGTGGCCTGCTTGCTGTCGCCGGAGGAGCCGGACGAGGAGCAGGCCGAGGCGACGAGCACGGTGGCAATGGCGGCCACAGCTGCGATCTTGCGGTTCAAACCATCCTCCAGAGGGATGAGCAAGGTGTGGCACCGTGCTGCCCGGCCGTGGGCCGTGGGCGTCGTTGTGCCGGGTGGGGGATCAGCGGAGTAGACCATTGGTTTAGACCAACGCCGTGAGATTGGCATGGACCAATGAAGGGCGTCAAGGGTTCGAAGTGGGGCTGCACAAGCCGTTATCAACGCTTGACGAGTCCGTGCTTGGACTGGACCAAGTCTGCCTTTCGTCACCCTCCGCAACCTCAAGAGAGCCTTAAGTGGATCTGAAGCGGCTTTTGGGCGGAATTCTTGACGTGCCTCCGCCAGGGTGGACAACAGGTCTGCAACGGTGGGGACTTGTGAACTCGGTGTGCGTTGACGGTGCTAATGGTCTAGGCCAGGATCCAGGGAATCTGGTCTGTACCACTCCGCAGACCGCGG
Source organism: Kitasatospora sp. HUAS MG31 (assembly GCF_040571325.1). GTDB lineage: Bacteria > Actinomycetota > Actinomycetes > Streptomycetales > Streptomycetaceae > Kitasatospora > Kitasatospora camelliae. The sequence goes on from NZ_CP159872.1 coordinate 4,792,434, forward strand.
ACCCCCGGAGGATTGCGTGAAGCGTCGATTCCTGGCCGGACTCAGTGCCGCCGCCCTGCTCACCACCCTCGCGGGCTGCGGAACCGGCACGTCCGGCGGCACGGCCGGCGGGGGCGCGAGCTCCCTCGACCCGAAGAACGCCTCCGGCACCCTCACGGTCTGGCTGATGAACGACGCCCAGACCAGCTGGCCGGAGCTGGTGCAGCAGGTCAACGAGGAGTTCGCGGCGAAGTACCCGAAGGTCGACCTCAGACTCAGCTACCAGACCTGGACGGAGAAGCTCGGCAGGCTGGACGCCGCCCTGGCCGAGAACAACCCGCCCGACGTGGTCGAGCTCGGCAACACCGAGCCGATGAAGTACATCCTCAACGGCTCCCTCGCCCCGGTGGACCGGACCGTGTTCGACAACTCCGACGCCTGGATCAAGGGTCTGGTCAACACCTGCTCCTACCAGGACAAGCTCTACTGCGTCCCCTACTACGCGGGCGCCCGGGTCGGCATCTACAACGCGAGGATGTTCCAGGAGGCCACCGGCAGCGCCGAGTTCCCCGCCACCGAGGACGACCTGATGGCCGCCCTGGACAAGCTGGCCGCCAAGAACAAGGGGACGGCCGGCTACTCCGCGCTCTACCTGCCGGGTCCGTACTGGTACGCCGCGATGTCCTACGTCGCCGCGTTCGGCGGGTCCATCGCCCGCTTCGACGAGAGCGGCCGCTGGCACGGCACCCTCAGCGACCCCAAGTCGCAGCAGGGCCTCCAGCACTTCGTCGACCTGGTGCGGAAGTACAACAAGGGCGACTGGAAGGTGAACGAGCTGGGCCAGGCCAGCGTCCTCGGCCGCGGCAGGGCCGGCCTGATGTACGGCAACTCCTGGGAGGTCGCCACCGCCCTCGCTCCGCTGAGCGGCGACCCCAAGCTGAAGGACTCCATCAGGCTGGCGAGCATGCCCGGCCCGAACGGCAAGCCGCTGCCCACCTTCATCGGCGGCTCCGACCTCGGCGTCACCGCCAAGTCGAAGAACCAGGCCCTGGCCGTGGAGTGGATCCGGATGTTCACCAGCACCAGGTCGCAGCAGGTGCTGGCGGACAAGGACACCCTCCCCAACAACCTGACCCAGCTCGCCCCGTTGAGGAGCAAGCCCGCCACCGCGGCGGCCGCCAACGCCGTCCCGGACGCCTGGTTCACCCCGCTGGCCCCCGGCTGGGGCGCGATCGAGAAGCAGAACGTCCTGGTGACCATGCTGGGCGACATCCTCAAGGGCACCTCCGTGGCCGAGGCCGCCAAGGAGGCCGACGCCCGGATCGACCAGCTGATCAACGACCCGTCCTGACCCCGGCGCGGGCGCCCGGAGTGTGCTCCGGGTGCCCGCCCACGTACTATCGGCCTGGGCGCCGCTGGCGCCCGCAGCGAGTGTGCGGACTCGCCGCCGTAGAGGTCCCCGCCGGGCAGCCGCCCGTGGGGGTAGTTCCATCTCATCGGAGGCACATCCAGATGTCCGACACGCAGGCCCACGTCCCCGGCCGCATCATGGCGGCGGAGATGGCCGAGCAGCCGGCCGTCCTGCGGCGCATCCTCGACGAGGGCGCCCCGAAGATCCGCGAGATCGCGGCCGAGATCGCCGCCCGCAACCCCCGCTTCGTCCTGCTGACCGCGCGCGGCACGTCCGACAACGCCGCGCTGTACGCCAAGTACCTGATCGAGGTCCTGCTGGGCAAGCCCGCCGGGCTCACCTCGATGTCCACCACCACCGCGTACGGCGCCAAGCCCGACCTCACCGACTGCCTGGTCATCACGGTCAGCCAGTCCGGCGGCTCGCCCGACCTGGTCGCCTCCACCAAGGCCGCCCGGGACGCCGGCGCGATCACCCTCGCGGTGACCAACAACCCCGCCTCGCCGCTGGCCGAGGTCTCCGAGTTCCACATCGACGTGCTGGCCGGCCCCGAGAAGGCGCTGCCCGCCACCAAGACGTACACCGCCGAACTGCTGGCGCTGTACCTCTTCGTCGAGGGCCTGCGCGGCGGCGACGGTGCGGCGGCCAAGGACCTGCCCGAGCTCGCCGCCGGCGTGCTCGCCCGCCAGGCCGAGGTCCGCGCGCTGGCCGAGCGGTACCGCTTCGCCCAGCGGCTGGTCATCACCTCGCGCGGCTACGGCTACCCGACCGCCCGCGAGGCGGCGCTGAAGCTGATGGAGACCACCTACATCCCGGCCTCCCCGTTCTCCGGTGCCGACCTGCTGCACGGCCCGCTCGCCATGGTGGACAACGTCTCCCCGGTGATCGCGATCGTCCCGGACGGCAAGGGCGGCGAGGCGCTCCAGCCGGTGCTCGACCGGCTCCGCGGGCGCGGCGCCGACCTCGTGGTGATCGGCCAGCGGGAGCAGGTGGACGCGGCCTCGGCCGGGTTCGCGCTGCCGGCGGGGGTGCCCGAGGAGGTGCAGGCGATCCTGGAGATCCTGCCGCTGCAGCTGCTCGCGTACGAGGTCACCATCGCCCGCGGCCAGGACCCGGACGCCCCGCGCGCCCTCGCCAAGGTCACCGAGACCCACTGACGGGAGCCCCGCGCAACACGCCGAAGCCGCCCGAGGAGCAGATCCTGCTCCTCGGGCGGCTTCGACGTATCCGGGTTCCCGCGCCTGAGGCGGTGCCGACACCTCTCCGCGCAGCGGAAAAGCACTACGGGCCACGGCGCCGACACAGGACCCTCAACCCGTGCGGCACCGCAGCCCGGAGCTGTCGTCGGAGGCCGTCGGTGACCGGGGGTTGTGCGGGACCCCCGGTCGACGGACTCCGACCTCGGAGGGCCTCGCGCGGTCAGGGCAGTTGAGCGCGGGGCCTCTCCTTGGTGCATCCCCATTGTGGACTAGACCAATCTGGGTTGTCCAGGGCTCGCCCTGAATTGGTCTGGACAACCTGCGCCCACCCGGGCCGCCGGAGTTCCCCCCGGTGGCATCGGCGTTACGCTCACGGTGTGCCCTCGCTGAACGAACTCGTCCGCCGCCACACCACCCTCACCGGTGCCGACGTGGAGTGGCTCCACCTGCTGGTCTCGGAGTGGCAGCTGCTCTCCGACCTCTCCTTCGCCGACCTGGTGCTGTGGATCCCCACCTGGGACGGCATCCGGTACGTCTCGGTCGCCCAGATGCGCCCGAACACCGGGCCGACCTCGTACCAGGACGACATGGTCGGCCACCTGGTGCCGCGCGGCCGCCGCCCGCTGCTGGACGCCGCGTACGACGAGGGCCGGATCGTCCGCGAGGGCGACCCGGAGTGGCGCGAGGAGGTGCCGGTCCGGGTCGAGTCGATCCCGGTCCGGCGGGACGGCCGGGTGCTCGGCGTGATCGCCCGCAACACCAACCTGCTGACCGTCCGCACCCCCAGCCGGCTGGAGCTCACCTACCTGCAGAGCGCCTCCGACCTGGCCCAGATGATCGCGGCCGGCACCTTCCCGTACCCGGAGGTCGACCAGACCGACATGGACGCGGCGCCGCGGGTCGGCGACGGTCTGATCAGGCTGGACGCCGAGGGCGTGGTCACCTACGCCAGCCCCAACGCGCTCTCCGCGTACCACCGGCTGGGTCTCACCACCGATCTGGTGGGCAGTCACCTGGGCCGTACCACCGCCGAGTTGGTGCCGCCGAGCCGCAGCGCGGTGCACGAGGCCCTGGTCAAGATGGCCAGCGGCTGGGCGCCCCGACAGGCCGAGGTCGAGGCGCAGGGCGGCGTGGTCACCCTGCGGGCCATCCCGCTGAAGCCCAAGGGCACCCCGACCGGCTCCCTGGTGCTCTGCCGGGACGTCACCGAGCTGCGGCGCCGGGACCGCGAGCTGATGACCAAGGACGCCACCATCCGGGAGATCCACCACCGGGTCAAGAACAACCTGCAGACGGTGGCGGCCCTGCTCCGCCTGCAGTCCCGCCGGATGGACTCGGACGCCGGGCGGGCCGCCCTGGACGAGGCGGTGCGGCGGGTCGGCTCGATCGCCATCGTGCACGAGACGCTCTCGCAGGCCCTGGACGAGAAGGTGACCTTCGACGAGATCGCCGACCGGGTGCTGGCGATGGTGATGGAGCTGTCCCAGGACGGCAAGGTCTCCACCAAGCGCAGCGGCAGCTTCGGGATCCTCGCCGCCGAGGTGGCCACCCCGCTGGCGATGATCCTCACCGAGCTGATGCAGAACGCGCTTGAGCACGCGTTCGGACCCTCGGCCGCCGGGCGGCTGGAGGTGAGCGCGCTGCGCGGCCGGGCCCCGGCCGGCGGCAAGGGCTGGTCGGACAGCTGGAACGGCGGGGCGAAGCCGGAGGAGTTCCTGCTGATCACCGTGCAGGACGACGGCAAGGGGATGCCCGAGGGCTTCGACCCGCAGAGCGCGGGCAACCTCGGGCTGCAGATCGTCCGCACCCTCGCGGTCGGCGAACTCGGCGGCACCTTCGACATGGTCGCGGCCCCGGAGGGCGGCACCAAGGTCGTCCTGGAGATCCCGATCCGGTAGCCGGGGGTGACCCGGGACCGCCCGGGGACAGCAACGAGGCCCTGCCGACCGGGGGGGTGGGTCGGCAGGGCCTCTCAACCCGGTCCGGCCGTCGGGGGGAGTCGGCCGGAACGGGGGCTCTGGTGTGGCGCGACGCCCGCCTCGTGCGTTGCACACGGTGAGCGCCTCAGGTCCACGATATTGCTCTAAGTGAACAGTATCAAGTGCCCGGGCCGCTCGCGTCGTAGGGCCGCGCCGTGGTGCGGGGCCCGTCCTCGGAAGGCTCGGCCGGCCGTTGCGGCCGAACCCTTGATCATGGCTTGATCAGGTCGAACTGACGGAACGTCAGGCGGTGCGGGCGCGGTTGCGGGCGGCGCGGCGCTTCATCGCGCGACGCTCGTCCTCGCTCATGCCGCCCCAGACGCCGGCGTCCTGGCCGGTCTCCAGCGCCCACTGCAGGCACTGCTCCATGACGGGACAGCGGCGGCACACGGCCTTGGCTTCCTCGATCTGCAGCAGGGCCGGACCGGTGTTCCCGATCGGGAAGAACAGCTCCGGGTCCTCTTCGCGGCAGACAGCGCGGTGGCGCCAGTCCATGGTCGTCCAACTCCTCCGGTCGACGGGCGGCGGCCCGGCGACACACTCGTATGGCTTGTGAATGTGAACGCTTTCACGAATCCCGCAACAGCAAAAGGGACCAGAGGCCTGCGAGGCCGGGGTGGTCGGTGCTGGGGTGGGGTTCGGGCGATTCGAGGGATCCTGCCGCTCTGTCCTGCTGCGGCCTGTCCCGATCGCCATGTAGAGGTTCGCAAACCTCGGGCCCGGATACAACCCCCTTCGGCAAGGAATTTTTGATTCTTCGGTGTCGCCTACCTCACAGGCCGTACTTCTATGGGGTGAAGGGGGCTAGAACGTTCGAGAAGAAGGGCAAGACCCCCTTCTGGTCACACAATCACACGCAGTGCCCGCCGAACGCCTGTGAAACTGACGCGACTCCTGTCTCCAAGGTGGTCCCCGTCGACCTGAAACGGGGCCGGTTCCTGTGAAACCAAGGTGAAGTGTCGAACGTCGTGATAGGAGACGAGGTGCTTCCCGGTCGGCCCCACGGGCCCGGAACCGCCATCCGCAGGGGCTTGCGAACGCAGGATCTGACGGACCGTTCGAGCGGTGGCGAACGCCGTCATTCGAGTGATGCCGAAGATGTCCAGATCCGTGTCGAACGAGGCGGAGGGGGAGGGCAGTACCGGACGGTTGCCCAGGAAGGTCCACGGCGAGGTGTTGGAAACTATCGCCAGAACCAGGCCCGGCACCGCCTCCTGGCCGTTGATCTCCAGGCGGACCGGGCCGTTCCTGCGGTGTTCACGCTCAGTGACGTAGTGCCGGAGCGCCTGGTTGACGTAGAGCGCGTGCGTGGACCTGCGCCCCGTCCTGCGCTGCTCCTCCACCCGGCCGACCACGCCGGCGTCGAAGCCCAGCCCCGCGGTGAAGGTGAACCAGCGGTCCGGCAGGCCCTCGGTCATCGCCTTGCCGAGGCTGATCGCCCGCTCCCGGCCCTGCGCCAGGGCGTCCAGCAGCGCCCCGGTGGCCTCCACCGGGTCGTTCGGCAGGCCCAGCGCGCGGGCGAACACATTGGTCGAACCGCCGGGGACGACCGCCAGCCGGGGCACCCGCTCGGACGGGCCCTGGGCCAGCAGCCCGTTCACCACCTCGTTGACCGTCCCGTCGCCCCCCAGGGCCACCACCAGGTCCACCAGCCCCTCGGCGGCCGCCTGGCCGGCCAGGTCCCGCGCGTGCCCCCGGTACTCGGTGTGCACCACGTCCAGCTTCAGATCGCTGCGCAGGGCATGGGTCAGCACGTCCCGGGTCCGACCGCTGGTGGTGGTCGCCTTCGGGTTCACGACCAGGAGTGCGCGCATGTCGATCAGGGTACGGTGCGCGGCCTGCCGAACCCGTGACGAGGGTGACGGTTACCCTGCTGGGGTGACCGCAGAATCCACCGCCCCCGCCCCCGCCCGGCCCACCCCGCTGCTGATCGGCGCCGGGATCACCGCGCTGGAGGGCCTCGCCCTCGCCGGCTGGGGCGCCTACGACATGGTCTCCGGACTCTTCGCCGACCCCGCGTCCCTCGGGCGCAGCGAGGCCGGCGGCGTGGTGCTGCTGCTGATGGGGCTCTTCCCCCTGCTCGCCGGGCGCGCGCTGCTGCGCGGGCGCCGCTGGGGACGCAGCCCGGCGATCCTGACCAACTCGATCTGCCTGCCGGTCGCGTACTACATGTCGGAGTCCGGCGGCGCGATGGTCGCCGCGGCGGTGGCGGTGGCGCTGCTGGGCCTGGCGGGGATCGTGACCCTGCTCAACCCGCGGGTGACCGAGCTGCTGTACGGCGACCGCTGAGGGACGCGGGAACGGCGCGAGGGGGAGGAACGGACCGTTCCTCCCCCTCGCGCCGTTGCGGCACGGGGGCCTACTCCTCGACGAGGAGCTTCTCGCGGAGCTGGGCGAGGGTCCGCGCCAGCAGCCGGGAGACGTGCATCTGGGAGATGCCCACCTCGGCCGCGATCTGCGACTGGGTCATGTTCCGGAAGAACCGGAGCACCAGGATCTTCTGCTCCCGCGGCGGCAGCTGCGCCAGCAGCGGCTTGAGCGACTCCCGGTACTCCACCCCCTCCAGCGCCTCGTCGGTCGCCCCCAGGGTGTCCGCCACGGCCGGCGACTCGTCGTCGCTGTCCGGGACGTCCAGGGAGAGCGTGGAGTACGCGTTGGCGGACTCCAGGCCCTCCAGCACGTCCTCCTCGGAGATGCCGAGGTGCTCCGCCAGCTCGTGGACGGTGGGGGAGCGGCCGTGCCGCTGGGAGAGCTCGCTGGTGGCCGTGGTCAGCGACAGCCGCAGCTCCTGGAGCCGGCGCGGCACCCGGACCGCCCAGCCCTTGTCCCGGAAGTGCCGCTTGATCTCGCCGACGATGGTCGGCGTGGCGTAGGTGGAGAACTCGACCCCGCGCTCGTGGTCGAAGCGGTCCACCGACTTGATCAGGCCGATGGTGGCGACCTGGGTCAGGTCGTCCAGTGGCTCGCCGCGGTTGCGGAACCGGCGGGCCAGGTGCTCC